>NZ_JAFEUP010000009.1 GCF_016901015.1 Zestomonas insulae | reverse complement strand
AAAAACGCTTGACGGAACGAAAGGCTGCTGTAGAATGCGCGGCCTTGGTTGAGGCGAAAGACTCACCGAACGCTCTTTAACAACTGAATCAAGCAATTCGTGTGGGTGCTTGTGAGGTAAGACTGGTAGTCAAATGATTATCAGCATCACAAGTAACACTCGTGAATTCGAGAGTTTATTTGCGATTGCTGAGCCAAGTTTAGGGTTTTCACAAAACCCAATCAGTATTGAACTGAAGAGTTTGATCATGGCTCAGATTGAACGCTGGCGGCAGGCCTAACACATGCAAGTCGAGCGGCAGCGGGTCCTTCGGGATGCCGGCGAGCGGCGGACGGGTGAGTAATGCCTAGGAATCTGCCTGTTAGTGGGGGATAACGTTCGGAAACGGACGCTAATACCGCATACGTCCTACGGGAGAAAGTGGGGGATCTTCGGACCTCACGCTAACAGATGAGCCTAGGTCGGATTAGCTAGTTGGTGGGGTAAAGGCCCACCAAGGCGACGATCCGTAACTGGTCTGAGAGGATGATCAGTCACACTGGAACTGAGACACGGTCCAGACTCCTACGGGAGGCAGCAGTGGGGAATATTGGACAATGGGCGAAAGCCTGATCCAGCCATGCCGCGTGTGTGAAGAAGGTCTTCGGATTGTAAAGCACTTTAAGTTGGGAGGAAGGGCAGTTAGTTAATACCTGACTGTTTTGACGTTACCGACAGAATAAGCACCGGCTAACTTCGTGCCAGCAGCCGCGGTAATACGAAGGGTGCAAGCGTTAATCGGAATTACTGGGCGTAAAGCGCGCGTAGGTGGTTTTGTAAGATGGATGTGAAATCCCCGGGCTCAACCTGGGAACTGCATCCATAACTGCATGACTAGAGTACGGTAGAGGGTGGTGGAATTTCCTGTGTAGCGGTGAAATGCGTAGATATAGGAAGGAACACCAGTGGCGAAGGCGACCACCTGGACTGATACTGACACTGAGGTGCGAAAGCGTGGGGAGCAAACAGGATTAGATACCCTGGTAGTCCACGCCGTAAACGATGTCGACTAGCCGTTGGAATCCTTGAGATTTTAGTGGCGCAGCTAACGCATTAAGTCGACCGCCTGGGGAGTACGGCCGCAAGGTTAAAACTCAAATGAATTGACGGGGGCCCGCACAAGCGGTGGAGCATGTGGTTTAATTCGAAGCAACGCGAAGAACCTTACCTGGCCTTGACATGCTGAGAACTTTCCAGAGATGGATTGGTGCCTTCGGGAACTCAGACACAGGTGCTGCATGGCTGTCGTCAGCTCGTGTCGTGAGATGTTGGGTTAAGTCCCGTAACGAGCGCAACCCTTGTCCTTAGTTACCAGCACGTTATGGTGGGCACTCTAAGGAGACTGCCGGTGACAAACCGGAGGAAGGTGGGGATGACGTCAAGTCATCATGGCCCTTACGGCCAGGGCTACACACGTGCTACAATGGTCGGTACAGAGGGTTGCCAAGCCGCGAGGTGGAGCTAATCCCACAAAACCGATCGTAGTCCGGATCGCAGTCTGCAACTCGACTGCGTGAAGTCGGAATCGCTAGTAATCGTGAATCAGAATGTCACGGTGAATACGTTCCCGGGCCTTGTACACACCGCCCGTCACACCATGGGAGTGGGTTGCTCCAGAAGTAGCTAGTCTAACCGCAAGGGGGACGGTTACCACGGAGTGATTCATGACTGGGGTGAAGTCGTAACAAGGTAGCCGTAGGGGAACCTGCGGCTGGATCACCTCCTTAATCGACGACATCAGCTTTCTCATAAGCTCCCACACGAATTGCTTGATTCACTAGCGAAAGGCGATTGGGTTTAGACCCGAGAGTAAGACGATTGGGTCTGTAGCTCAGTTGGTTAGAGCGCACCCCTGATAAGGGTGAGGTCGGCAGTTCGAATCTGCCCAGACCCACCAATTGTCAAGGGACGTGGCCAAGTCCGTATAGATGGGGCCATAGCTCAGCTGGGAGAGCGCCTGCTTTGCACGCAGGAGGTCAGGAGTTCGATCCTCCTTGGCTCCACCATTCACTCGACAATCGCTGAAAAGCTCAGAATTGAATGCTTAAGGTTAAGCATTGAATTCTGGTCTTTGCGCCAGAACTGTTCTTTAAAAATTTGGGTTTGTGATAGAAGTAGACTGATTAATCTCTTTCACTGGTGATTAATCAAGTCAAGGTAAAATTTGCGAGTTCAAGCGCGAATTTTCGGCGAATGTCGTCTTCACGATCGAGCGTCAAGTATTGCTGAGAAGCAGATTGCTTGGGGTTATATGGTCAAGTGAAGAAGCGCATACGGTGGATGCCTTGGCAGTCAGAGGCGATGAAAGACGTGGTAGCCTGCGAAAAGCTTCGGGGAGTCGGCAAACAGACTTTGATCCGGAGATCTCTGAATGGGGGAACCCAGCCAGCATAAGCTGGTTATCACACACTGAATACATAGGTGTGTGAGGCGAACCAGGGGAACTGAAACATCTAAGTACCCTGAGGAAAAGAAATCAACCGAGATTCCCTTAGTAGTGGCGAGCGAACGGGGATTAGCCCTTAAGCTTCTTTGAATCTAATAGAACGCTCTGGAAAGTGCGGCCATAGTGGGTGATAGCCCCGTATATGAAAGGTTCTTTGAAGTGAAATCGAGTAGGACGGAGCACGAGAAACTTTGTCTGAACATGGGGGGACCATCCTCCAAGGCTAAATACTACTGACTGACCGATAGTGAACCAGTACCGTGAGGGAAAGGCGAAAAGAACCCCGGAGAGGGGAGTGAAATAGAACCTGAAACCGTATGCGTACAAGCAGTGGGAGCCTACTTTGTTAGGTGACTGCGTACCTTTTGTATAATGGGTCAGCGACTTATATTCAGTGGCGAGCTTAACCGTTTAGGGGAGGCGTAGCGAAAGCGAGTCTTAATAGGGCGTTTAGTCGCTGGGTATAGACCCGAAACCGGGCGATCTATCCATGAGCAGGTTGAAGGTTAGGTAACACTGACTGGAGGACCGAACCCACTCCCGTTGAAAAGGTAGGGGATGACTTGTGGATCGGAGTGAAAGGCTAATCAAGCTCGGAGATAGCTGGTTCTCCTCGAAAGCTATTTAGGTAGCGCCTCACGTATCACTCCAGGGGGTAGAGCACTGTTTCGGCTAGGGGGTCATCCCGACTTACCAAACCGATGCAAACTCCGAATACCTGGAAGTGTCAGCGTGGGAGACACACGGCGGGTGCTAACGTCCGTCGTGAAAAGGGAAACAACCCAGACCGTCAGCTAAGGTCCCAAAGTTATGGTTAAGTGGGAAACGATGTGGGAAGGCTTAGACAGCTAGGAGGTTGGCTTAGAAGCAGCCACCCTTTAAAGAAAGCGTAATAGCTCACTAGTCGAGTCGGCCTGCGCGGAAGATGTAACGGGGCTCAAACCATACACCGAAGCTACGGGTTCATCTTAGGATGAGCGGTAGAGGAGCGTTCTGTAAGCCTGTGAAGGTGAGTTGAGAAGCTTGCTGGAGGTATCAGAAGTGCGAATGCTGACATGAGTAACGACAATGGGTGTGAAAAACACCCACGCCGAAAGACCAAGGTTTCCTGCGCAACGTTAATCGACGCAGGGTTAGTCGGTTCCTAAGGCGAGGCTGAAAAGCGTAGTCGATGGGAAACAGGTTAATATTCCTGTACTTCTAGTTACTGCGATGGAGGGACGGAGAAGGCTAGGCCAGCTTGGCGTTGGTTGTCCAAGTTTAAGGTTGTAGGCTGAGTGCTTAGGTAAATCCGGGCACTTAAGGTCGAGAACTGATGACGAGTGTCCTTTAGGACGCGAAGTGGTTGATGCCATGCTTCCAAGAAAAGCTTCTAAGCTTCAGGTAACTAGGAACCGTACCCCAAACCGACACAGGTGGTCGGGTAGAGAATACCAAGGCGCTTGAGAGAACTCGGGTGAAGGAACTAGGCAAAATGGCACCGTAACTTCGGGAGAAGGTGCGCCGGTGAGGGTGAAGCATTTACTGCGTAAGCTCATGCCGGTCGAAGATACCAGGCCGCTGCGACTGTTTATTAAAAACACAGCACTCTGCAAACACGAAAGTGGACGTATAGGGTGTGACGCCTGCCCGGTGCCGGAAGGTTAATTGATGGGGTTAGCGCAAGCGAAGCTCTTGATCGAAGCCCCGGTAAACGGCGGCCGTAACTATAACGGTCCTAAGGTAGCGAAATTCCTTGTCGGGTAAGTTCCGACCTGCACGAATGGCGTAACGATGGCGGCGCTGTCTCCACCCGAGACTCAGTGAAATTGAAATCGCTGTGAAGATGCAGTGTATCCGCGGCTAGACGGAAAGACCCCGTGAACCTTTACTGTAGCTTTGCACTGGACTTTGAGCCTGCTTGTGTAGGATAGGTGGGAGGCTTTGAAGCGTGGACGCCAGTTCGCGTGGAGCCATCCTTGAAATACCACCCTGGCATGCTTGAGGTTCTAACTCTGGTCCGTTATCCGGATCGAGGACAGTGTATGGTGGGCAGTTTGACTGGGGCGGTCTCCTCCCAAAGAGTAACGGAGGAGTACGAAGGTGCGCTCAGACCGGTCGGAAATCGGTCGTAGAGTATAAAGGCAAAAGCGCGCTTGACTGCGAGACAGACACGTCGAGCAGGTACGAAAGTAGGTCTTAGTGATCCGGTGGTTCTGTATGGAAGGGCCATCGCTCAACGGATAAAAGGTACTCCGGGGATAACAGGCTGATACCGCCCAAGAGTTCATATCGACGGCGGTGTTTGGCACCTCGATGTCGGCTCATCACATCCTGGGGCTGAAGCCGGTCCCAAGGGTATGGCTGTTCGCCATTTAAAGTGGTACGCGAGCTGGGTTTAGAACGTCGTGAGACAGTTCGGTCCCTATCTGCCGTGGACGTTTGAGATTTGAGAGGGGCTGACCTTAGTACGAGAGGACCGGGTTGGACGAACCTCTGGTGTTCCGGTTGTCACGCCAGTGGCATTGCCGGGTAGCTATGTTCGGAAAAGATAACCGCTGAAAGCATCTAAGCGGGAAACTTGCCTCAAGATGAGATCTCACTGGAGCCTTGAGCTCCCTAAAGGGCCGTCGAAGACTACGACGTTGATAGGTTGGGTGTGTAAGCGCTGTGAGGCGTTGAGCTAACCAATACTAATTGCCCGTGAGGCTTGACCATATAACACCCAAACAATCTGGCTCAGCCAGAGGGTGCGATGGTGAAGTCGACAAAACCGAAAGTTCGACAGAACTCGCACTACCCGCCGCAAGGCACTATCACAAACCCATTCGGGGTGGCGCTTAACCGCGATGCCCCAACCCAATTGCTTGACGACCATAGAGAGTTGGAACCACCTGATCCCTTCCCGAACTCAGTAGTGAAACGACTCATCGCCGATGGTAGTGTGGGGTCTCCCCATGTGAGAGTAGGTCATCGTCAAGCACCTATACCGAACCCCCGATCTGCGT
>NZ_JAFEUP010000008.1 GCF_016901015.1 Zestomonas insulae | reverse complement strand
TTCTACTTCAACCGCTTGCGCTTCCGACTCAGCTTCAACCTCGTCGTCAGCGGGAGGCGAATCTTACAGCATCCTAAGACCCTGTCAACCTCCCCGAAGCACCTTTCCAACGCCACCTGATTACTCATCAGGCCGCCTCACAAATCTCGTTAACCTATTGATTATCAAGACCTTTTGAAGCACTTCCGCGCCGGAAGTGGTGCGCATTATAGGGACGCCAGATTCCCCGTCAAGGGTTTTCCGAGGATTTCTGATCAATTGGTCAAAATCGCCCTACAGATCGCTTTCCTGCACCACTCGCACCGTGGCTGCATTTAGCGCATAGGCCGCATCCGCCAGGTCGTTGCTGACCTTCTCGACCCTCAATGTGCCGCTCACCCACAACGGCGTATAGATGTCGTCGAGCTGAATGCCCTTGGCAAAGCGCACCAGGATCAGCTGGTTGGGCGGCGGTGGCGGGACATGAATGCACGCGCCGGGATATGGCACGAGGAAGAACTGGGTGCTGCGCCCGTGCGCGTCGGACTCCAGAGGCACCGGATATCCGCCGATGCGGATCTGCTTGCCATCCAGGCGCGCTACGGTCTTGGCCGAGTACATCACCGCCGGCAGCCCCGGCTCCTGCTTCAGGCCACCTTTACTGGTGAAGGTGCCATCGCCCTCCGGACCACGGTGCGTGATTTCCGGCATGGCCTCGAGAGCCTGCTGATCATCCGCCGGCATCAGCGCCAGCCAATCGGTTTCCGGCAGCTCGGCATGAGCGAGGGCGCTCCACACGCACAGCACAGCTATATAAAGACGACGCATCGACGCACTCGGCAGCGGACCACAAGGGCGCCCATGATAACGGGCGCCCAGCGTGCGCACCTACCGGCGGGTAACCAGCCCGTAGACCACCAGCAGCACGATTGCGCCGATCACCGCGCCAATGAAGCCGGCCGCCTGCCCGGCCTGGTAGATGCCCAGGGCCTGGCCGCCATAGGTCGCGGCCAGCGAGCCGCCGATGCCGAGCAGGATGGTCATGATCCAGCCCAGACTGTCGTCGCCCGGCTTGAGGAAGCGCGCGACCAGACCAACGATCAGACCGATGAAGATGGTTCCAATGATGCCCATGGCGTATCTCCGTAGGTGTGCCCAAGGGCAAGCCTAGTTGCGGGCCCGGCGCCCCGCCATGGCAAGCGCCGGGAAATCCGCTCAGACCGGATCGACGAGCGCCTGGACCGCGGCAATCTGCTGCTGCAGACGGGTCGCATCGGCACAACGCAGGGTGGCGTGGCCGACCTTGCGCCCGGCCTTGAAGGCCTTGCCGTAGTGATGCAGGTGGCAATCGTCGATGGCGATAACCTTGTCCACCGCCGGCACTTCACCGATGAAGTTGAGCATGGCGCTCTCGCCGAGCTTGGCGGTCGAACCCAACGGCAGGCCGGCGACGGCGCGCAGGTGGTTCTCGAACTGGCTGCACTCGGCGCCTTCGATGGTCCAGTGCCCGGAGTTGTGCACACGCGGGGCGATCTCGTTGGCCTTCAGGCCGCCGTCGACCTCGAAGAACTCGAACGCCAGCACGCCGACATAATCCAGCTTATTAAGGACGCGGCCGACGTAATCCTCGGCCAGCGCCTGCAGCGGATGATCGCTGCTGGCCACGGACAGGCGCAGGATGCCGTTGTCGTGGGTGTTGTGCACCAGCGGGTAGAAGCGCGTCTCGCCATCCCGCGCACGCACGGCAACCAGCGATACCTCGCCGGTGAACGGCACGAAGCCTTCGAGCAGGCACGGCACGCTGCCCAGCTCGGCGAAAGCGCCCACCACCTGCTCGGCAGTGCGCAGGACCTTCTGACCCTTGCCGTCATAACCCAAGGTGCGGGTCTTCAGCACTGCCGGCAGGCCGATGGCGGCCACCGCGGCGTCGAGGTCGGCCTGCGACTGGATGTCGGCGAAGGCCGGGGTGGGGATACCCAGCTCCTTGAACATCGACTTCTCGAACCAGCGGTCGCGGGCGATGCGCAGCGACTCGGCGCTCGGGTAGACCGGCACGAACTGCGAGAGGAAGGCCACGGTTTCGGCCGGCACGCTCTCGAACTCGAAGGTCACCAGATCGACTTCATCGGCCAGCTGGCGCAGGTGATCCTGATCGCCGTAGTCGGCGCGGATGTGCTCGCCGAGCGCCTGGGCGCAGGCGTCCGGCGCCGGGTCGAGGAAGGCGAAGTTCATGCCCAGCGGGGTGCCCGCCAGGGCCAGCATGCGACCGAGCTGGCCGCCACCGATCACACCGATTTTCATCTGACTCAGGCCTCGCGCGGGTCCGGGTTGTCCAGCACGCTGTTGGTCTGCTCGTCGCGGAACCGCTTCAGCGCTTCGTGATACTGCGGGTGTTGGTGGCCGAGAATGCTCGCCGCCAGCAACGCCGCGTTGACTGCGCCGGCCTTGCCGATGGCCAGGGTAGCGACCGGGATGCCGGCCGGCATCTGCACGATGGACAGCAGCGAGTCGACGCCGGAGAGCATCGACGACTGCACCGGCACGCCGAGCACCGGCAGGTGGGTCTTGGCCGCGCACATACCCGGCAGATGCGCCGCTCCACCGGCACCGGCGATGATCACCTGAATGCCACGCCCTTCAGCCTGTTCGGCGTACTGGAACAGCAGGTCCGGAGTGCGGTGGGCGGAGACCACCTTCACTTCGTAGGGAATGCCGAGCTTATCCAGCATGTCGGCGGTGTGGCTCAGGGTGGACCAATCGGACTTGGAGCCCATGATCACGCCAACCAGTGCGCTCATCGTCGTGCCTCTTTGCAGTGGCGCCCCTCGGGCGCGGCAGAAACTAACAAGCCACGCTGGAGACCAGGCGTGGCTTGTGCGTAATAACGAGTATGGCAACCGCCAGGCGGGCCAAGGGCCGCGGAGTATACCGCAAAGCCGCGCCAGGCGAGCATTGCCCGCCGCCATTGGTCAATTTCTGCACGCCGCGCTCAGGCCTCGGCGCCGACGCCGCCTTCCAGCTTGCGCCAGAGCAGACGCACCGCTGCCTTGCGTTGCAGTGCACAGCGGTACAGGCGGATTTCCAGGGGGATCTGCCAGCTCGGCCCGCCGCACACCACCAGCTCGCCACGCGCCAGCTCGGCACTCGCCGACAGCCGCGGCACCCAAGCCACGCCGAGCCCCTGCAGCGCCATGCTCTTCAGGCTGTCAGCCATCGCCGTCTCGTACACCGTGGTCGCACGCAGTGCGCGCTGGCGCAGCAGTGCATTCACCGAACGACCGAGGAACGCCCCGGCGCTGTAGGCCAGCAGCGGCACGCTCTGCCCGCTGTCGAGGTCGAACAGCGGCTGGCCCTGCGCATCCACCGTGCACACCGGCAGCATCTCGCTGCTGCCCAGGTGCAGCGAGGGAAAGATCTCCGGATCGAGCTGCAGCGCCGCGTCCGGATCATAAAAGGCCAGGATCAGGTCGCAGCCGCCCTCGCGCAGGGCATGCACCGCCTCGCCGACGTTGGTCGCCACCAGGCGGCTGGCGAGATTCAGCCCCTCGCCGCGCAGCCGGGCGATCCACTGCGGAAAGAAACCCAGCGCCAGCGAGTGGGCGGCGGCGAACTGCAGCACCTCGCCCTGCTGCCCCTCCACATGGTGCAGGTGGCGCACCACCTCGCCGAGCTGCTCGACCAGGCTGCGCGCGGTGACCAGGAACAGCTGGCCGGCCTCGGTCAGCTCCACCGGGGTGCGCGCGCGGTTGACCAGGGTCAGGCCGAGCGCTGCCTCGAGGCTGCGGATGCGCCGACTGAACGCCGGCTGGGTGACGAAGCGGCGCGCGGCCGCCTGGGAGAAGCTGCGCGTGGCGGCCAGGGTGACGAAGTCCTCCAGCCATTTGGTTTCCAGGTTCATGGATGATGTCCAATATTCTGCACGACGGGCAAACCCGCGAAGTCACAGCAACATTATGCCGTTCGTGCATGACCCAGCAAGCAACGGCATTGGCCGACGAACGGCTATAGCCCCTAATCTGTGGCCCATCGCGGCGCTCGCCGTATTTCCAAGAGATGATCGACATCATGTCCGCTGCTGCATCCTTCCGTGTGGAAAAAGATCTGCTTGGCAAACTGGAAGTCCCGTTTGAGGCCTATTACGGCATTCAGACCCTGCGTGCTGTGCAGAATTTTCGACTCTCCGGGGTACCGCTGTCGCACTACCCGAAACTGGTGATCGCCCTGGCGATGGTCAAGCAGGCCGCCGCTGACGCCAACCGCGAGCTCGGCCACCTGTCCGCCGCCAAGCACACGGCGATCAGCACCGCCTGCGCGCGGATCATCCAGGGCGAGTTCCACGAGCAGTTCGTGGTCGACATGATCCAGGGCGGCGCCGGCACCTCGACCAACATGAACGCCAACGAGGTGATCGCCAACGTCGCCCTGGAAGCCATGGGCCACGAGAAGGGCGAGTACCAGCACCTGCACCCGAACAACGACGTGAACATGGCGCAGTCGACCAACGACGCCTACCCGACGGCGATCCGCGTCGGCCTGCTGCTCGGTCACGACAGCCTGCTCACCGCGCTGGACAAGCTGATCCAGGCGCTGGCGTCCAAGGGCCTGGAGTTCGGCCACGTGCTGAAGATGGGCCGCACCCAGCTGCAGGACGCCGTGCCGATGACCCTCGGCCAGGAGTTCCGCGCCTTCGCCACCACCCTCGGCGAGGACCTGCAGCACCTCAAGCTGCTCGCCCCGGCGCTGCTCACCGAAGTCAACCTCGGCGGCACGGCGATCGGTACCGGCATCAATGCCGACCCGAAGTACCAGCACCTCGCCGTGCAGCGCCTCGGCGTGATCAGCGGCCACCCGGTCAAGCCGGCCGCCGACCTGATCGAGGCGACCTCGGACATGGGCGCCTTCGTGCTGTTCTCCGGGATGCTCAAGCGCACCGCGGTCAAGCTGTCGAAGATCTGCAACGACCTGCGCCTGCTCTCCAGCGGGCCGCGCACCGGGATCAACGAGATCAACCTGCCGGCGCGCCAGCCGGGCAGCTCGATCATGCCCGGCAAGGTCAATCCGGTGATCCCCGAAGCGGTCAACCAGGTGGCCTTCGAAGTGATCGGCAACGACCTGGCGCTGACCATGGCGGCCGAGGGCGGCCAGCTGCAACTCAACGTCATGGAGCCGCTGATCGCCTACAAGATCTTCGACTCGATCCGCCTGCTGACCCGCGCCATGGATATGCTCCGCGAGCTGTGCATCGACGGCATCACCGCCAACGAGGCGCGCTGCCGCGAGCTGATGGAAAGCTCGATCGGCCTGGTCACCGCGCTGAATCCCTACATTGGCTACGAGAACGCCACGCGTATCGCCAAGACCGCGCTGGACAGCGGCCGCGGCGTGCTCGAACTGGTGCGCGAGGAGCGGCTGCTCGACGACGCCACGCTGGCCGACATCCTGCGCCCGGAAAACATGATCGCCCCGCGCCTGGTTCCGCTCAGCGCCTGATACCCGCTCTCACCCCCGAGAGATTTCCTGCGTCTCTCACCTTCCAGGGATGGCTTTGCCATCCCTTTTTTTATCCGCGAACACATAGACTGAAGGCATTCCCCCGCAACCGCCGGAGCGCCCATGTCCGCAGCCAAACGCATCCTTATCCTCTACACCGGCGGCACCATCGGCATGCAGATGAGCGCCGACGGCCTCGCCCCGGCGTCCGGTTTCGAGGCGCGGCTGCGCGCCCAGCAGGCCCTTGAGGAGGACGGCGACCAGTTGCCCGAGTGGCGCTTTCGCGAGCTGCTGCCGCTGATCGACAGCGCCAACATGACCCAGGGTCACTGGCTGGCGATGCGCGCGGCGATCCTCGCCGGCCTCGACGAGGACGACTGCGACAGCGTGCTGGTCCTGCACGGCACCGATACCCTGGCCTACAGCGCGGCGGCGCTGAGCTTCCTGCTGCTGGGCCTGCCGCAACCGGTGCTGCTCACCGGCTCGATGCAGCCGGCCGGCGTCGACGGCGGCGATGCCTGGCCCAACCTGTTTGGCGCACTGCGCATGCTGCAGCTCGGCCAGCGCCCCGGCGTGCAGGTGTTCTTCGACGGTCGCCTGCTGCATGGCGCGCGGGTCGGCAAGCTGCGCAGCGATGCGTTCGACGCCTTCACCGTGCTGCCGCGCCAGCGCCACGGCCAGCGCGCCGAGCAGCTGCCGGCCACCCTCGACCATCGCCAGCCGCACCATGCGGTACGCCTCGCCGTACAGCCGCTGTACCCCGGACTGGGCGCGGAGCAGCTGCGCGCGCTCCTCGACAGCGGTGTCGCCGCGCTGCTGCTGGAGTGCTACGGCAGTGGCACCGGCCCTTCGGACAACGCCGAGCTGCTCGCCGTGCTGAGTGATGCCCATGCGCGCGGCGTGGTGCTGGCGGCGATCAGCCAGTGCCCGCAGGGGCATGTCGAATTCGGCGTGTACGCCGCCGGCAGCCGCCTGCAGCAGACCGGCCTGGTCAGCGGCGGCGGGATGACCCGCGAGGCGGCGCTGGCCAAGCTGTTCGCCCTGCTCGGCGCCGGCCTGTGCCAGGCCGAGGTGGAACACTGGTTCGCCCTCGACCTGTGCGGCGAGCTGCTCGACTAGCCCGTCGCGCGCCCTATAGTGGTAGGTCACGCCACGCGTCGGCCCCCGCCCCAGCTGCCAGGAGTTCTGCCATGCCCGTCGAGATCCGTCCGCTCAGCGCCGCCGACCACGCCGCCTGGCTGCCGCTGTGGCAGGGCTACCAGCGCTTCTATCAGACCAGCATCCCCGAGGCGACCAGCGCGCTGACCTGGCAGCGCTTCCTCGAGCCGAGCGAGCCGATGCACGCCGCGCTGGCCTGGCAGGACGGTCGCGCGGTCGGCCTGGTGCACTGGATCTTCCACCGCTCGTGCTGGACCACCGGCGACTACTGCTACCTGCAGGACCTCTACGTCGACGAAACCCTGCGCGGCAGCGGGGTCGGCCGCGCGCTGATCGAGCACGTCTACGCCGCCGCCCAGGCCGCCGGCGCCAACCGCGTGCACTGGCTGACCCAGGAAGACAACCTGCGCGGCCGCCAGCTCTACGACCGCATCGCCCAGCGCTCCGGGTTCATCCAGTACCGCCAGCTGTTCGGCTGAGTCAGGCGTCGACCCAGCGGCGCAGCAGGTTGTGGTACACGCCGCCGAGGCGCACGCAACTGGCATGTCCGGCGCCGAGCTCCCGGCTGAGCTGCTGCACGCTGTTGTCCAGCTCGAACAGCAGGCGCCGCTGTCCCTCGTCGCGAACCATGCTCTGCATCCAGAAGAACGAACTGATCCGCGCGCCGCGCGTCACCGGGGTGACCTGGTGCAGGCTGCTGGACGGATAGAGGATCAGGTCGCCGGCCGGCAGCTTGACGCTGTGGCTGCCGTAAGTGTCCTCGATCACCAGCTCGCCGCCGTCGTACTCGGCGGGGTCGGTGAGGAACAGGGTGGCGGAAAGGTCGGTGCGCACCCGCTGGCCATCGCTGCGCTCGCGCACCGCGCTGTCGACATGGAAACCGTAGGCCTGCCCGCCCTGGTAGCAGTTGAACTGCGGCGCCAGCACCTTGAGTGGCAAGGCGGCGGAGATAAACAGCGGCGTGCGCTCCAGCGCCTGGAGGATCAGCCGGCCGACCTGCTGCGCCTCGGGCGCGCTTTCGGCCAGCTGCAGGTTGTTCTTCACCCGCGCCGCCTGATAGCCGGCGGTCTGCTTGCCGTCGCTCCAGCGCGCTTGCAGCAACAGGCGGCGGCAGTCGGCGACCTGCTCGGCGCTGAGCACACGGGGGATATGCACCATCATTTCTGCTCACCTCACTCCACGCCCCAAAGGCGCCGCGAGTGTACGGCGAAGCCCCGTATTTCTCCACGCACGCTGGCCCGGTGCTATCGCGCGCTGATAGCATATAGCTACAAAAATCTCTCAAAAATCGTTTCGGCCTTGTCGAAACTGCGGACTAGAGCCTGATGCGCCTTCCGATTTTGTGCCAGCCAGCCGTTTGCCAACGGTCGCCTGCCCACCGCGACCCTGCTCGCACCCCGTCCTGCGCCTCCATGGAGGCCCGCCGCGACCTCTGACCTTCTTGCTTGACCGCTGTACGCACCGGCCCTGCCGGCCTAGCGCTGTGTCCGTTTGACCCGTTCATTCCATTCGAAAAAGGCCCCAGGCCACCCAAGGAGCAGTATGAACAAGGCTTTTCGCATTATCTGGAGCCACGTGCGCAACGCATTCGTGGTAGTCGACGAACTCGCCTCGACTGCCGGCAAGCGCAGCGGCGCGCGCCTGCTGCTGGCCAGCGCCGTCAGCCTGCTGGCCGCGACCGGTTCAACTTCCGCGCTGGCGGTTCCGGTGTGCCAGGCGACAATCAGCGGCCCCCTCAGCGGCACCCAATTCGTCTGCGCTGACGGCCTGACTGTGCAAACCGGGACCGTGGCGAGCGGCGGCTGGGTTGCCGTGGAAGCCACCGATAATTTCACCACTATCGACAATGCCGGCAGCCTCGAGGGCTTCTCCATCGGCATCCTCCTGAGCGCCATTGAAGGCGACAACCTGCGCAGCGGTGTGAGCCTGATCAACCAGGACGGCGGGCGGATCTCCGGCGGCAGTTCCGGCGTCTACTTTGCGACCGACATTGACCGAATCAGCCTCGGCAGCTTCAGCAACGCCGGTGACATCGAAGGCGGCACAACGGCCATCTACGGCAGCAACCTCGACATTGTCGGGAACCTGGTCAATAGCGGCAGCATCCGTCAGATCGACGGCGGTGAAGGCTCCTCCGACTATGGCCTACAGCTCGTCAGCTCCACCATCGGCGGCAACCTGGAAAACAGCGGCCTGATCGAAGGCACCTCCGGCGGTATCCGGTTCGACTACGTGAACATCACCACCGGCGACCTGCTCAATACCGACGAGGGCAGCATCAACAGCAGCGAAGGCTATGGCCTCAATCTCTATGGATCCACCATCGGCGGCAACCTGGAAAACGCCGGCCTCATCCAGGGCAGCGAAGACGGTCTGGTCATCGAAGGTGGTGAAGGCAACTCCGCCGGCATCGTCGGCGACCTGCTCAACAGCGGCACCATCGACGGCGGTGAAGGCGTCGGTATTGTCCTGGAGGGCGCCAGCATCGGCGGCAAGCTGCAGAACAGCAACACTATCGCAGGTGACCATATCGGCCTCCTCATCGAGAGTGGCGAGGGCACTCCCTCCGGCATCGGCTCCGACCTGATCAACACCGCCGACGGCACCATCCAAGGCGGGGGCTATGGTCTGGTGGTGGCCAGCGCGAGCATTGGCCGCAACCTGGAAAACGCCGGCATCATCGATGGCGGCGAAGGCGTGGTCCTGGATGCCGCGTACATCACTGAAGACCTGCTCAACTCCGGCAGCATCACCGGCGATTTCGCCGCTCTGTACGCCGAGAACAGCCATATCGGCGGCGACCTGCGCAATGCCACCGGTGGCATCATCAGCGGCAACATGGTTGGGCTGGCCCTGTTCTCCGGCAACCAGCTCGACGGCGATCTGGATAATGCCGGCCGCATCGAGGGCGGTCTGTTTGGCGCCTACGTAGCCGGCAGCACCATCGACAGCGACTTGAACAACAGCGGCCATATCGAAGGCAGCGAAGCCGGGGGCTTGGCGCTGTTCGGCAGCACCCTTGGCGGCGACCTGAACAACAGCGGCAGCATCCGCCTGCTCGACGGCAGCGAAGGTGGCATGCAGCCCTCCGCGGCACTGATGGGGGCCGAAGGCAGCATCGACGGCAACCTGGTCAACACCGCCGACGGCAGCATCGACGGCGGTCAAGGTTACGGCATCACGCTCGACAACTTCCGTATCGGCGGCAACCTGGACAATGCCGGCACCATCGAAGGCGGCGAGGATGGCATCAACCTGTCCGGCTCGTTGGTCGAAGGCGATATCCGCAACAGCGGTAGCATCACCGGCGGTTACGAGGGCATCACCCTGTACGGCTCGACCGTCGACGGCACGCTGCGCAACCAAGGCCTGATCAGCGGTGGCAGCTTCGGCATCGCGGCGGTGGTTGATACCAACCTTGGGCACATCATCAACGAAGCCGGCAAGACCATCGTAGGCGGCGAAGGCGGGATTATCGTGGCCAGCAATGCCACGGTCGGCGGCCTCGACAACTACGGGACCATCGCCAGTAACCACTTCGCCATCTACGTGGAAAACCGCGAGGACACCTCGAGCCTTGGCGACATCAACCTGTTCGGCAATGCGCGCCTGGTCGGCGACGTGCAGGCCGCAGGCTCGGATCTGTACCTGAAGAACGGCGCCAGATTCGCCAACGAGAACGCCATCGCGGTCAACAGCTTCACCGTGGAACAAGGCGCCAGCCTCAACTTCGGCGCCGGTCAGCACATCGACCACGGCGACTCGGAGTACCCCAACCTGCTCGACGGCATCAGCGTCACGAACGGTCTGCACAACCAAGGCACCATCAACCTGGCCTCGGGCGTCACCGGCACTGTCCATGGCAACTACTTCCAGGCGGCCGGCGGCAAGCTGAACATCGGCGTCACCGGCGACAACAGTTTCGGCAAGCTGGTGGTCGACGGCACTGCCAGCCTGGCCAGCAACGCACAAATCGGGGTGAACGTCAGCCCAACCGACTACCGCTTCAGCGTCGACCGCCTGCAGAACGTGCTCAGTGCCGGCACGCTGCAGAGCGACGGCACCTTCGCGGTCACCGACAACTCGTTGCTGTTCAACTTCGGCGCGGTCAAGGACGGCAACACCGTTGACCTGACCCTGAGCGCCGCGCTACCGCAAGTCGAGACCATCACCCGCAACCTGGGCAACACCCCGGCCGCTGGCGCCGCGCGCGTACTCGATCAGGTGTTCGCCGATGATCCGGAAGGCGAGCTGGCCAGCCACTTCGTCGGCCTGCAAACCGAGCAACAGGTCAACGACGCGGTCACTCAGACCCTGCCGACCATCGTTGGCGCCAGCAACAGCGCCACCAACAGCGCGCTGTCGGGCATCAACCGTGTGGTCCAGGCGCGCCAGGCCAGCAACAGCGGTCTGTCTTCCGGTGACGCAGCGCTCGACGATCAGCACCTGTGGCTCAAGCCGTTCGGTTCCTGGGCTGACCAGGACGACCGCAACGGGGTGAGCGGCTTCGACGCCAATACCTATGGTCTGGCCATCGGTAGCGACGCCGCGATCAACGAGCGCACTCGCCTGGGCGTGGCCTTCGCCTATGCCAATACCAACGTCGACAGCGACTCGCAGGTCGCCCCGCAGGACATGCAGGTCGATACCTTCCAGCTGATCGGCTACGGCAGCTACAACCTGGCGCCGAACACCGAGCTGAACTTCCAGCTCGACGGCGGGCGTAACAACAACGACGGCAAGCGTCATATGCCGTTCGCGGATGCCACCGCCAAGGCCGACTACTCCAGCACCAACGTGCATGCCGGCCTGGGTATCGGGCACAGCCTGGACTTCAGCGACACCCTGACCTTCCAGCCGTCGGCCCGCGTCGACTACACCTGGATCGGCGAGGAGTCGTACCACGAGACCGGCGCGGGTGCGCTGAACCTCGACGTCGACAGCAACGATGCCGAAGAGCTGATCCTCAGCACCGACGGCAAGCTGAGCGTCGGCCTGAGCGAGCACACCGTGCTGAGCGCCAACCTGGGGGTCGGCTACGACCTGATCAATGAGCAATCGTCGATCACGTCGGCCTACGCCGGCAGCCCGAGCGCGGCCTTCACCACTCGCGGTCTCGATCCGAGCCCGTGGCTGGGTCGCGCTGGCCTGGGTCTGACCCACGAGCTGAGCGATGGCACCGAGGTCAGCCTGCGCTACGACGCCGAGTCGCGCAGCGACTTCCTCAACCAGGGTGCGTCGATCAAGGCGCGCTGGGCCTTCTAAGCCACGCCAACCCCGCAATGGCCACGACTTCGCTCGTGGCCATTGCGTTTTCGGTCGCGGCGGAGACAATCCGCCGCAACCGTTTACCCAAATTTCTGCGGCTGGCCCATGCGGCCGGCCGCTTTTCTCACAGGTGTCCACCGATGAGCGTACCCGCCCTGCTGCCCGGCATGGCCTGGCCAGCGTTGCCAGCCAACAGCCCGCTGCCGCTGGCCGCCCTGCTCGAGCAGCTTGAGGCGCTCGAGCGCGCACCGCTGGCGGCCCTGGTCAGCGGCCAGGAGCGCCAGCTGGCGCTGCTCAATCAGCACCTGGTGGCGCATTCGCCGTGGCACCGCCAGCGTCTGCTCGATGCCGGACTTGATCCTGCTGCACCGCTGACCCTCGCCACCCTCGCCCACTTGCCGCCCATCGACCGCCGTGAGCTGCAAGCTGCCGGCGCCGCGCTGCGCTGCGCGCAGGTCCCGCGCAGCCACCTGCCGGTCGGCGAGACGAGCACGTCCGGCTCCAGCGGCGTGCCGGTGACCGTATGGCGCAGCGCACTCAACCAACTGTTCTGGTTGGCCTACACCATGCGCGAGCATCGTTGGTGGCAGCGCGACGTCAACGGCCGTCTGGCCATCATCCGCGCCGGCCTGCCGCAAGAGCGCATCCAGCAGGACAACTGGGGGCCACCGGCCAGCCTGCTTGGCCCGAGCGGCCCGGCCCATGCTTTCTCCATCAGCGTGGACACGGTGACCCTGGCCGGTGAGCTGGCCGAACTCGACCCGCACTACCTGCTGATCTACCCCGCCGCGCTGGCCGACCTGGTGCGCCACTTCCGTCAGCACGGCGGCGGCCTGGCAGGACTGCGCGAGGTACGCACCATCGGCGAAACGCTGAGCAACGAGTTGCGCAACGCCGCCCGTGAGGTGCTCGGCGTGGAGATCGTCGATTGCTACAGCTCGCAGGAATTCGGGGTGATCGCCGTGCAGTGCCCGCACAGTGGCCTTTATCACCTGATGGCAGAAAACCTGATCGTCGAGGTGCTCAACGACGAAGGCCAACCCTGCCGGCCCGGTGAGAGCGGCAAGGTGGTGATTACCGACCTGCATAACCTCGCCACCCCGCTGGTCCGCTACGCCGTCGGCGACCACGCCGAAGTCGGCCCGCCCTGCTCCTGCGGGCGTCACTTGCCGACGCTGCGGCGCGTCCTCGGCCGCACGCGCAACATGGTCCTCTACCCGGATGGCAGTCGGCGCTGGCCGCTCCTCGACTTCCACCTCCACCGCGAGGTCGCTCCGGTGCAGCAGTCGCAGCTGGTGCAACATGCCGCCGAGGCCATCGAGGCGCGTCTGGTGGTCGAACGGCCGCTTACGGCCAGCGAGGAAGCGGCAATCGCCGAGATCATTTGCGACGCCCTCGGCCATCCGTTTCACATCGAGTTCCGCTATTTCGCCGAGCGCCTGCCGCTCGGCAGCGGCGGCAAGTTCGAGGAATTCATGCGCACCTATCAGCCATGACGTGGCGCCGCGCCGGCCTGGTGCTCGGCCTCGCCGTGCTGCTCGGCGCCTGCGCCAGCGTGCCGAGCCCCGAGCTGCGCCGCCAACAGGCGGCCCAGCTGGCCGCCGCGCACAGCTGGCGCGGCGCGCCGCTGGCCGGCACGCCGTTTCGCCTGCAGAGCTATGCCCCCGATGGCTTCGTCGCCGGCGCGCCGCTGACCGTTTATATCGAGGGTGACGGCTTCTCCTGGCGCACCTCGCGGCAGCCGTCGCAGGACCCAACGCCGATCGATCCGCTGGCCCTGCGCCTGGCGCTGGCCCAGCCGGACGGCAATGCGGCGTACCTCGGCCGGCCCTGCCAGTACCTGGACGCCGACCGCGCGCCGTGCAGCCAGCGCTACTGGACCGAGGCGCGCTTCGCCGCCGAGGTGGTCGCCAGCCTCGACCAGGCGCTGAGCCAGCTCAAGCAGCGCGCCGGCGCCGAGCAGCTGGTGCTGGTCGGTTACTCGGGCGGCGCCGCCCTGGCGTTGCTGCTCGCTGCGCGGCGCACCGATGTGGCGCAGGTGATCAGCGTCGCCGGCAATCTCGATCATGCCGCCTGGACCGCCTACCACCGCGTGCAGCCGCTGCGCGCCTCGCTCAATCCGCACGATCAACTGGCGGCGCTGGCCAGCGTGCCGCAGCGCCACCTGCTCGGCGGCGCCGACACGGTGATGCCGGCGGCGCTCGGCGCGGCGTTCGTCGCCGACCTGCCGCGCCCCAACGCGGCGAGCAGCGAAGTGTTCGCCGACTTCGATCACCACTGCTGCTGGGTCGAGCAGTGGCCGCAACTGTGGCCGCGCCTGCGCATCAGCCCGGCGCGCTAGCGTCCGGCGAGGCACAGTTCTTGCCTCGCTTCGGAGTACCCGTTACTGCCGAAGCCCGCCATGCTGCACTCGCGTCTGACCACCCTGAACGGCGTTTCGCTGATCCTCAAGACCCTCAGCCAGTGCGGCGAACCTGATGCAGAACGCCTGCTCGCCGGCAGTGGCATTGCCCTGACCGACCTGCAGCGCGCCGACCTGCGCATCAGCACCGCGCAGGAAACCCAAGTGTGCGCCAACGCCCTGGCGGTGCGCCGCGACCTCGGCCTGCTGCTCGGCCGGCACATGCACGTGTCGTCCTATGGGTTGCTCGGTTACACCCTGCTCTCGGCTGCCACCCTGGGTGACGCGCTGCGCCTGGCGCTGGACTACCCGGCACTGCTCGGCACCTACTTCGAGCTGAGCCTGCAGGTCGACGGCGCGACCGTCTGGCTGCAGGCCGAGGGCTACCGCGACGTGGCGGCGCTGGAAGTGTTCAACCTCGAGTACTGCCTGGCCTCGATGAAGCTGGTCTGTGACGACCTGCTCGGCCAGCCGCTGCCGCTGCACGGCGTGCGCTTCCGGCATGCCGCGCCGGACTACCAGGCCGAGTACGCCGCCAGCTTCCCCTGCGCCCGGCAGTTCGGCGCCGCGCACAACGCCTTCGGCTTCGCCGCCGCCTGGCTCGACCAGCCGTTGCCGCTGGCCGATCCGGTCACCCACCGCGACATGCGCGAGCGCTGCCGGCAGCTCAACGGCGAGTTCGTCAGCCGCCAGGCCTGGGTCACCCGTGCGCGCCAGTTGCTCGCCGCACAATTGCCGGCGGCGCCCGGCCTCGAGGCGCTGGCCCGGCAGATGCGCTGTTCGCCGCGCACCCTGCGCCGCCACCTGCACGACGCCGGCAGCAGCTACCAGGCGCTGCTCGACGAGCTGCGCTATGCCCGTGCGCGACACCTGCTCGAGGAAGAGCACCTGCCGATCCAGCGCATCGCCGAAGCCATGGGCTACAGCGAAACCGCCGCGTTCCGGCATGCCTTCCAGCGCTGGAGCGGAGTGTCGCCGAGCCGATTCCGCGCCTGAAGCTAGGCTTATGGCCGAAGGCCGCGGGGTTCATCGTCCCGGCCACAGAAATTGGCCATATCGATCCCCTTTTGGCCACTCCGCATGTTTTCCCTTGCCCACGCGCCTGCCAACAATCACCGCAGGCCACAAGGAGAATTCACCATGCTGACCTTCTACAGCGACGATCACCGTCTGCACCACGGCCGCTGCGAGCTGATCGACGGCGAACTGAAACCCTGCTTCGAGATGCCCTCGCGCGCCGACCACGTGCTGCAGCGGGTCCGCGACCAGCAGCTCGGCGAGGTGCGCGCGCCCAGCGACTTCGGTCGCGCGCCGATCGAGCGCATTCACAGCGCCGACTACCTGAGCTTCTTCGAGGGCGCCTGGGCGCGCTGGGCGGCGCTCGGCCACGACAGCGACATGCTGCCGTTCACCTGGCCGGCACGCACCCTGCGCAGCGTGCGCCCGGACAACCTGCACGGCCAGTTCGGCTATTACAGCTTCGACGCCGGTGCGCCGATCACCGCCGGCACCTGGCGCGCCGCCTACAGCTCGGCGCAGGTCGCCCTGAGTGGCCAGCAGGCGCTCGCCGCCGGCGCCCGCAGCGCCTTCGCCCTTTGCCGGCCGCCGGGCCACCACGCCGCCGCCGACCTGATGGGCGGCTACTGCTACCTGAACAACGCGGCGATCGCCGCCCAGGCGTTCCGCGACCAGGGCGTCGGCCGGGTGGCGATCCTCGATGTCGACTACCACCACGGCAACGGCACCCAGTCGATCTTCTACGAGCGCGGCGACGTACTGTTCACCTCGATCCACGGCGACCCACGCGCCGAGTTCCCGTTCTTCCTCGGCTATGCCGACGAGACCGGCAGCGGCGCCGGCGAAGGCTGCAACCTCAACCTGCCACTCAGCGCCGGCAGTGGCTGGGAGCTGTGGAGCGCGGCGCTCGACACGGCCTGCCAGCGCATCGCCGAGCACGGCGCCGAGGTGCTGGTGGTGTCGCTCGGCGTCGACACCTTCAAGGACGACCCGATCTCGCAGTTCCAGCTCGACAGCCCCGACTACCTGCGCATGGGCGCGCGCATCGCCCGCCTCGGCCTGCCGACCCTGTTCGTCATGGAGGGCGGCTACGCGGTGGCGGAAATCGGTATCAACGCAGTGAACGTACTGGAAGGCTTCGAGGGCGCCTGATGCGCCCTTCACATTCACGGAGAACCCTATGAAGAGCATCAAGCATCTGGTCGGCGCGGCGCTGTGCGGCGTCACGCTGGTCGCCGGCGCGACGGCGGCCGAGGCGCGCGAACTGCGCGTGTACAACTGGGCCGACTACATCCTGCCGAGCCTGCCCAAGGACTTCGCCCAGCAGTCCGGGATCAAGCTGACCTGGGACACCTTCGACACCAACGAGAGCATGGAAGCCAAGCTGCTCACCGGCAATTCCGGCTACGACCTGGTGGTGCCGTCCAACGTGTTCCTCACCCGCGCCATCGCCACCGGCGCGCTGGAGAAGCTCGACAAGAGCAAGCTGCCGAACTGGCAGCACCTCGACCCGAAGCTGCTGGCCATCTTCGCCAGCAACGACCCCGGCAACCAGTACGGCGTGCCCTACCTGTACGGCACCGTGCTGATCGGCTTCAACCCGGCCAAGGTCAAGGCGGCGCTCGGCGACAGCGCGCCGGTGGACAGCTGGGAGCTGATCTTCAAGGAAGAGAACATCAGCAAGCTCAAGCAGTGCGGCGTGGCAATGCTCGACTCGCCGTCGGAGATCCTGCCGATCGCCCTCAGCTACCTGGGCCTGCCGCCGAACAGCGAGAAGGCCGAGGACTACGACAAGGCGGTGGCGCTGATGCAGAAGGTCCGCCCCTACGTGGCCTACTTCAACTCGGCCAAGTACATGACCGACATCGCCAACGGCGACATCTGCGTGGCGATCGGCTATTCCGGCAGCTTCTACCAGTTCGCCAACCGCGCCAAGGAAGCCGGCAACGGCGTGGTGGTCGACTGGCGCCTGCCCAAGGAAGGCGCGCCGATCTGGTTCGACAGCTTCGCGATTCCGAAGAACGCGCAGAACGTCGCCGAGGCCCACGAGTTCCTCAATCACCTGCTCGACCCCAAGGTGATCGCCCCGGTCAGCGACTTCCTCGGCTACCCCAACCCTAACAAGGACGGCATGACCCTGGTGGCGACGGCGATCCGCGACAACCGCGACCTCAGCCCCACCGATGCGCAGCTGAAGACCCTGTACGCCACCGCACCGCTGCCGCAGAAAGCCGAACGCCTGCGCACCCGCGCCTGGACCAAGATCAAGAGCGGTCAGTAACCGCCGCCGGCCATCCTCGCCCGATGATGGCCAACGGCTTTCACCAAGCTGTAACCGAGGCTCGGCATAGTCGGCCGCTTTCTAACCAGAGCGCCGACTCATGCCCAGCCCGACCCGTCTGTTCCGCCCGCTTCCTTTGGTCCTCGCCCTGCAGGCCGCCCTCGCCGGCCCGGCCCTGGCGGCCAGTTTCAGCGTCGCCCCCGGCGCCAGCGACAGCAGCGCCAAGACCCTGGCCAACGGCGACAGCGGCAGCATCGGCGCCGGCGCGAGCCTGACGGTCGGCAGCAACGCGCCGAGCATCGACATCACCGCCACCAGCGGCACGGTGACCATCACCAACGCCGGCAGCCTCGGCAACAGCAACACTGGCGACAAGGCCCGCGCGATCGACAACAACAAGGACGGCGCGAGCATCGTCATCAACAACGACGGCAGCATCAGCACCGCGTTCAACGACGCGATCCGCCTGAACAAGTCGAACTCCTCGCTGATCCTCAACAACAACGGCTCGATCATCGTCACCGGCAGCGGCACCGCCGGCGGCCAGGCCGTCGACCTGAAAGGTGCGGACGGCAGCGGCAGCAAGGTGATCAACAACGGCTCGGCGAGCAATGCCAACGCGCTGATCCAGTCGAACAACGACGACGCACTGCGCCCGGGCAGCAACACCACAATCAACAACTACGGGCGCATCGTCAGCAACGGCCTGGTCAACACCAAGTGCCCGGACTACCTGGCCAGCTGCGCCACCGCCGACAACGGCGCCAAGGCGCCGAGCGCCGCCGACGCCATCGACTCCGACTACGCCTTCACCCTCAACAACTGGGGGACCATCGAAGGCCCCCGCCACGCGGTGAGCTCGGCAGTCGGCCTGACCGTGACCAACAACGAGGACGGCGTGATCATCGGCCGCAACGGCTCCGGGGTCGGCAGCGACGGCACCGGCACGGTGACCAACTACGGCCTGATCAGCGGCCGCTACGCCGGCGCCGGCAACGTCTACGACCACTTCCGTGACCACAGCACCACAGTGAACAACGGCGATGGCGACGGCGTCGACATCGACGGCATGGCCACCATCGTCAACTACGGGCGCATCGAGGGCCTCGGCGCCGGTGGTGTCGATTCCGGCAACATGCCCAACGGCGCCGAAGGCATCGCCGCCGGCGGCGGCAGCATCACCAACCATGCCGGCGCGGCAATCTTCGGCCAGAGCGCCGGCATCCTCATCGACGACGGCGCCAACGGCACCGTCCTGGCCGCCGGCCGCGGCACCGCCAGCGCGGTGGGCGGCGCGGCGAGCATCGACAACGCCGGCAGCATCATCGGCGCCGACAAGGCGGCGATCGGCCTGGTCGGCGACTTCGCCGACAGCCTGATCAACCGCGCCGGCGGCCTGATCCAGGGCGGCAGCCAGACGGTGCGCGTCGACCAGTTGGGCAGCAGCACCGCGGCCGCCGCGGTGCAGATGGGCGCCGGCAACGATCAACTGTTCAACGCCGGGACCATCGAAGGCCGCAATGGCCTGGCGGTGGATCTGGGCAGTGGCGACGACCTGCTGGTGCTCGGCAGCGGCAGTCGCTTCATCGGCAGCGTCAACGGCGGCAGCGGCCGTGACGTTGTGCAGCTCGACGACAGCCACGGCGGCAGCTTCGCCAACAGCCTGGGCTTCGAACGCCTGGAGGTGCGCAGCGGCAGCTGGCAGCTCGGCAGCCTCGACGACTTCAGCGAAGGCGGCGAGGTCTACAGCGGCGCCACGCTGATCAACAACGGCCGCCTGCTCGGCGACCTGCAGGTCGCCAGCGGCGCACGCTACGCCGGCAGCGGGCGCATCGGCGGCGACCTGAACCTGGCCAGCGGCGCCACGCTGGGCTTCGCGGTCAGCCCGAGCGGCGCTCAGGCACCGATCCAGGTCGGCGGCCAGGCGCAGCTCGGCGGCGCGCAGCTGCAGATCAACGCCACACCCGGCGAGTACCCCTGGCAGAGCCAGTACCGCGTGCTGCAGGCGGCCGGCGGGATCAGCGGCGAGTTCGCCACGGTGCGCAGCGACCTGGCCTTCCTCACCCCGACGCTGAGCTACTCGGCGAACAGCGTCGAGCTGCAGCTGACCCGCAACCAGGTGCAGTTCAGCGACGCCGCCAACAGCGCCAACGGCCGCCAGGTCGGCAGCAGCCTCAGCGCGCTGGGCAGCGACAGCCCGCTGTACGGTGCGCTGGTCGGCAGCAACCTGAGCGCTGCCGGCAACGCCCTCGAACAACTGGCGGCGAGCGCCAACGCCAGTCTGGCCAGCGCGGTGCTCGGCAGCAGCGCGCAGGTCGGCGGCAGCATGCTCGCCGCGCTGCAATCGCCGTCCACCGGCGCCGGTCTGCAGACCGCGCTGCTCGGCGGCGAGGCGCCGCTGCTCGCCGCCACCGGCATGCCGGACGGTGTGCGCCACCTCAACGATTCACAGGCCCAGGGCCGCCTGTGGCTGCAGGGGCTGGGCAGCCACGGCAGCGCCGAAGGCGCCGACGGCAGCAGCGACCTCGACCAGAACACCGGCGGCGCGCTGCTCGGCAGCGACTGGGCGCTCGACGAGGCCTGGCGCCTCGGTGTGCTCGGCGGCTACTCGCACAGCGAGCTGCAGGCCGGCAGCGGCTTCGACGGCAGCCTCGACAGCCTGCACTTGGGTATCTACGCCCTGCGCCAGAGCGGTGCGCTGGCCCTGCGCCTGGGCGCGGCGTACAGCCGGCATGACGGCGAGAGCAAACGCCAGGTGGCCTTCGGCGGCTTCAGCGAACGCCTCAAGGGCGACTACGACGCCGACAGCCAGCAGGCCTTCGCCGAACTGGGCTACGCCCTGGGCAGCGGCAACCTCAGCCTCGAGCCGTTCGCCAACCTCGGCTACCAGCGCTACAGCCGCGACGCCTACGCCGAACAGGGCGGCGCCGCCGCGCTGCGCGTCGACGCGCAGGAACAGGACAACCTGAGTTCGACCTTCGGCCTGCGCCTGGCGCGGCTGGATACGCTCGGCAACGGCATCGCCTTCACCCCGCGCCTGAACCTCGCCTGGCGCCACACCTTCGGCGACGTCGACAGTCGCACCCGCCAGGCCTTCCTCAGCGGCGGCAGCGCGTTCAGCGTCGAAGGCAGCGCGCTGGATCGCAACAGCCTGCTGCTCGGCGTCGGCGCCGACTTCCGCCTCAGCGCCACCCAGCAGGTCGGCCTCGGCTACAGCGGCGAGCTCGGCGAGAACGCGCAGAACCACGCGCTGCTGGCCAGCTGGCAACTGGCGTTCTGAGTCGGCCTCCGGGCTGGCGTAAGCCGTTAGCGACCCGCCCTCGCGAATGAATTCGCTCCTACAGCAACACCGTAGGATGGGTGGGCCGCCTAGGTTGAGCGCAGCGATACCCATCGACAACATCTTGATGGGTATCGGCGCTACGCACCTCAACCCATCCTACATTTGCGCACCAACGCCCGTGCCACCCTGTAGGAGCGAATTCATTCGCGAACGATGCAGCACCGGTGCATCCCTGGATCGCCGCAGCAAGGGTCCCCCGGCAAACCCCTGCCCATAAAAAAGGGGAGCCTTGCGGCTCCCCCAATGGGACTTGCTCGTTGCCCGGTCAGGCGATTTCGATCAGCACTTCGCCCGGGTTGACGCGGTCGCCCTTGGCCACGTGCACCGCTTTCACGGTGCCGGCGATCGGCGCCTGCACTTCGGTTTCCATCTTCATCGCTTCGGTGATCAGCACGGCCTGACCGGCTTTCACCGTGTCGCCTTCCTTAACCAGTACGTCGACGATGTTGCCCGGCATGGTGGTGCTGACGTCGCCCGGCGCGCTGGCCTGCTTGCGCTTGCTGCCGCCGCCACCGACGAACTCGTTGAGCGGCTCGAACACCACCTCTTCCGGCATGCCGTCGATCGACAGGTAGAAGTGCCGTTTGCCTTCGCCCTTGAGGCCAACACCGGTGATGTCGACGCGGTAGGTCTCGCCGTGCACGTCGATGACGAACTCGGTCGGCACGCCTTCGCCGCCGGCCTTGGCCACGCCGTTGCCGTCGGGGATCGGCAGCAGCTCTTCCGGTTTCAGGGTGCCGGCTTCACGCTCCTCGAGGAACTTGCGGCCGATGTCCGGGAACATCGCGTAGGTCAGCACGTCTTCTTCGGACTTGGCCAGCGCGCCGATCTCGCCGCGCAGCTTGGCCAGCTCCGGCTTGAGCAGGTCGGCCGGGCGCACGTCGATGATTTCCTCGCTGCCGATCGCCTGGCGGCGCAGCTGCTCGCTGACCTCGCCCGGCGCCTTGCCGTAGCGGCCCTGCAGGTACAGCTTCACCTCGTTGGTGATGGTCTTGTAGCGCTCGCCGGCCAGCACGTTGAAGAACGCCTGGGTGCCGACGATCTGCGAAGTCGGGGTGACCAGCGGCGGGAAGCCGAGATCGGCGCGTACCCGTGGGATCTCCGCCATCACTTCGTCCATGCGGTTCAGCGCGCCCTGCTCTTTGAGCTGGTTGGCGAGGTTGGAAATCATCCCGCCCGGCACCTGGTTCACCTGCACGCGGGTGTCGACGCCGGTGAAGGCGCTCTCGAACTGGTGGTACTTCTTGCGCACCGCGTAGAAGTACAGACCGATCTCCTGCAGCAGCTCGAGGTCGAGGCCGGTGTCATACGGCGTGCCGCGCAGCGCGGCGACCATCGACTCGGTGCCCGGGTGGCTGGTGCCCCAGGCCATGCTGGAGATGGCGGTGTCGATGCGATCGGCGCCGTTCTCGATGCCCTTCAGCTGGCACATGCTGGCCACGCCGGCGGTGTCGTGCGAGTGCACCACCACGTCGAGCGACAGGTTGTCTTTCAGCGCCTTGACCAGCTCGCCGGTGGCGTGCGGGGTGAGCAGGCCGGCCATGTCCTTGATGGCGATCGAGTCGACACCCATGTCGGCCATCGCCCGACCCTGGGCGACGAAGGCGTCGATGGTGTGCACCGGGCTGGTGGTGTAGGCGATGGTGCCCTGGGCGTGCTTGCCGGCGGCCTTCACCGCCTCGATGGAGACGCGCAGGTTACGCACGTCGTTCATCGCGTCGAAGATGCGGAACACGTCGATGCCGTTGACCGCCGCCTTGGCGACGAAGGCGCGCACCACGTCGTCGCTGTAGTGGCGGTAGCCGAGCAGGTTCTGGCCGCGCAGGAGCATCTGCAGGCGGGTGTTCGGCAGCGCGGCTTTCAGCTTGCGCAGGCGCTCCCACGGATCTTCCTTGAGGAAGCGCACGCAGGCGTCGAAGGTCGCGCCGCCCCACACTTCCAGCGACCAGTAGCCGACCTGGTCGAGCTTCGGGCAGATCGGCAGCATGTCCTCGGTGCGCATGCGGGTGGCCAGCAGCGACTGGTGGGCATCGCGCAGGATGGTATCGGTGACCGTGATTCTTTTCTGGTTAAGAGTATTGCTCATCAGAATTCTCCCCTTACAGGCCGGCGTGGGCGGCAATGGCGGCGGCGATGGCCAGGGCCAGCTCGTCGGGTTTGCGCTTGATCGAATAGTTGGTCAGTTCCGGGTGGGCCTCAACGAAACTGGTGTTGAACTGGCCGCTGCGGAACTCCGGGTTACGCAGGATTTCCTGGTAGTAAGCGGCAGTGGTCTTCACCCCCTGCACGCGCATGTCGTCGAGCGCACGCAGACCGCGGTCCATCGCCTCTTCCCAGGTCAGCGCCCAGACGATCAGCTTCAGGCACATCGAGTCGTAGTACGGCGGAATGGTGTAGCCGGTGTAGATCGCCGTGTCGGTGCGCACGCCGGGGCCGCCGGGTGCGTAGTAACGGGTGATCTTGCCGAACGAGGGCAGGAAGTTGTTCTTCGGGTCCTCGGCGTTGATGCGGAACTGCAGGGCGAAGCCGCGATACTGGATGTCTTCCTGCTTGACCGACAGCGGCAGGCCGCTGGCGATGCGGATCTGTTCGCGGACGATATCGATGCCGGTGATTTCCTCGGTGATGGTGTGTTCCACCTGCACCCGGGTGTTCATCTCCATGAAGTACACCTCGCCCTCGGCGAGGAGGAACTCCACGGTACCGGCGTTCTCGTAGCCGACCGCCTTGGCCGCGCGCACCGACAGGTCGCCGATGTAGGCGCGCTGTTCGGGGGTCAGCTGTGGGCTGGGGGCGATCTCGATGAGCTTCTGGTTGCGGCGCTGGATCGAGCAGTCACGCTCGAACAGGTGCACGGTGTTGCCGAAGCTGTCGGCGAGCACCTGGGCCTCGATGTGCTTCGGGTTGACGATGCACTTCTCGAGGAACACCTCGGCGCTGCCGAAGGCTTTGGTCGCCTCGGAGATCACCCGCGGGAAATTCTGTTCCAGCTCCTCGGCGCTGTTGCAGCGACGAATGCCGCGACCGCCGCCGCCGGAGGTGGCCTTGAGCATCACCGGGTAGCCGATCCGCTCGCCTTCGCGCAGCGCTTCGGCGATGTCGGCGACGTTGCCTTCGGTGCCTGGAGTGACCGGAACGCCGGCGGCGATCATGCTGCGTCGCGCTTCGGTCTTGTCGCCCATACGGCGAATCACTTCCGCCGATGGGCCGATGAACTTGATGCCGCGCTCGGCGCAGATGTCGGCGAGCTCAGCGTTTTCGGAGAGGAAGCCGTAGCCCGGGTGCAGCGCGTCGCAGCCGGTCTCCACCGCGAGGTTCACCAGCTTGCGCGGGTTCAGGTAGCCGGCCAGCGGTTCGGCGCCGATGCTGTGCGCCTCGTCGGCACGCTTGACGTGCAGCGCGTGGCGGTCCGCCTCGGAGTAGATGGCCACCGAGCGGATGCCCATCTCGGCGCAAGCGCGCACGATACGGACGGCAATCTCGCCGCGGTTGGCGATCAGGATTTTCTTGATCACGGCAGGTTTCCCTCAGCCTGATGAACGGGCAAGCGGTCGGTGGACCGCTCGACGCGGGATCGCAGCGCAACGCCCGATCACGCCTTAACCGTAGCGCCGTGAGCGGATTAACTAAAATCAATATTTGTTGGGTTAGCTATTAGCTACAACTTATAGTTGAGACTTCAGCAACCGCAAGAACGGTGATCGAATGCGTAAGTCATTGATGCGCATGACATTGCGCCAAATGCAGGTGTTTCGCGCGGTGTGCGACAGCCGCTCCTACAGTCGCGCCGCAGAAGAAATGTCGCTCACCCAGCCGGCGGTCAGCCTGCAGATTCGCCAGCTCGAGGAGCTGGTCGGCCAGCCGTTGTTCGAGTACGTCGGCAAGAAGCTGTACCTCACCGACGCCGCCGAGGCGCTGCTCAAGGCCAGCGCCGACATCTTCGGCCGCCTGGAAAGCCTCGACATGCAGCTCTCCGATCTGCAGGGTTCGCTGCAGGGCCAGCTCAACCTAGCCATCGAGTCGAGCGCCAAGTACTTCGTGCCGCACCTGTTCGCCGCCTTCCGCCAGCAGCACCCGGAGGTCAGCCTGCAGCTCACCGTGGTCAACCACGCCCAGGCGGTGCGCCGCCTGTCGGTGAACCGCGACGACCTGCTGATCATGTCGCAGGTGCCGAGCGAGCTGTCGCTGGAATTCTTCCCTTTCCTCACCAACCCGATTGTCGCCGTGGCGCCGCCGGAGCATCCACTGTGCCAGCGCGACACCTTGCGCCTGGCCGACCTCGGCGCCTATCCGCTGCTGATCCGCGAGACCGGCTCCGGCACGCGCAAGGCCTGCGAGGAATACGCCCACCAGAAACGCGCGCACTTCGCCCAGACCATGGAAGTCGGCTCCAGCGAGGCGCAGGTGGAAGGTGTGTTGGCCGGGCTCGGCGTGGCGCTGCTGCCGCGTCATGCGGTGCGCCAGGAGCTGGCGCTCGGCGTGCTGCGCGAGCTGCCGGTGGAAGAGCTGCCGCTGCAGCGCAGCTGGTGCGTGGTCTATGGCCGCGGCAAGCGCCTGTCGCCGGTTGCCGCGGCCTTCCACAGCTTCATCCGCGAGGAACGTTCGGCGATCAACGCGCTGGCTGCGCGCTTCGCCGGAAGCGCGAGTGCGCTGCAATAAGGTAGTCGGCGGCCACCAGCTCCGGGTAGGCGGCCAGTTCGTGCTGCAACTGGCGCTGCTCGGCGTAGGCCTCGATGGCGCGGCGGAACGCCATGCGGCGCAGGTCTTCCTGCTGGCGACGGGTCTTGCTGGCGCTGTTCGATTCGCTGGTCTGGCGGTTCATCTCGGCTCTCCCAGGTGCAAGGGCGGGGGAGCCTCAGCATGGGCGGCCGAGATGACGCTTTGACGGCAGGCGGATGAATCCGCGGTGTCAGTCTTCGACGACCTTCACCGTCTTCGGCGACAGGCGCAGGCTGCGCAGACTGCGCTTGACGCTCTTCAGGTGGTTGACCAGGGTCGGCCCGCGGGCCATGGCCACGCCCATCGCCAGCACATCGATGACCACCAGGTGGGCGATGCGCGAGGTCAGCGGGGTGTAGATCTCGGTGTCTTCCTGCACGTCGATGGCCAGGTTGACGGTGGCCAAGTCGGCCAACGGGGTCTGGCTCGGGCACAGGGTGATCAGCGTGGCGCCGGCTTCGCGCACCAGGTTGGCGGTGATCAGCAGGTCCTTGGAACGCCCGGACTGCGAGATGCACACCGCCACGTCGGTCGGCTTGAGGGTCACCGCCGACATCGCCTGCATGTGCGGGTCGGAGTAGGCCGCCGCGGTCAGCAGCAGGCGGAAGAACTTGTGCTGCGCGTCGGCGGCCACCGCCCCGGAGGCACCGAAGCCGTAGAACTCGATGCGCTGCGCCTGGGCACAGGCGCCGATGGCGCGCTGCAGCGCCTCGGGGTCGAGCTTCTCGCGCACCTCGATCAGCGTGTGCAGGGTGGTGTCGAAGATCTTCAGGCTGAAGTCGGCGACCGAATCGTTCTCGTTGATCGCAAACTGGCCGAAGCTCGCGCCGGCGGCCAGGCTCTGCGCCAGCTTCAGCTTGAGGTCCTGGAAGCCGCTGCAGCCGATGGCACGACAGAAGCGCACGATGGTCGGCTCGCTGATGCCGACGTTATGCGCCAGATCGGCCATCGAACTGTGCATCACGGCGGCCGGATCGAGCAGCACATGATCGGCAACCTTGAGTTCCGATTTGCGTAACAGGTGACGCGACTGGGCGATGTGCTGCAACAGATTCACGAAGGCAGACTCTCAATCAAGGGTGACGGACAGACCGAATGAGGCTCCATGCGACACGGACTCGGTTATGATCGGCACTTGCCGGGTTGTAGTGCGCTTGTAGTTATACTACATAAGTGCGCCCGGCGCTCAGCTAAACCCTGTCCGGAGAGTGTTTTGACCGTTCCCTGCGACATGCTGGTCTTCGGTGGTACCGGCGACCTGGCCTTGCACAAGCTGCTGCCAGCGCTCTATCACCTGCACCGTGACGGCCGCCTGGCGGCGCAGACACGCATCCTCGCCCTCGCCCGCCAACCGCTCAGCCGTGCCGACTACCAGTCCCTGGCCGAACGCCGGTGCCGCGCCCAGGTGGCCCGCGCCGATTTCGACACGGCGACCTGGCAGAGCTTCGCCGAGCGCCTCGACTACTTCGCCATGGACGTCTCGCAGAGCGCCGACTTCGGCCGTCTGGCCAAGCGCCTGGATAGCCACGAGCGAGTGCAGGTGTACTACCTGGCCACCGCACCGGACCTGTTCGAGGACATCGCCGCGCACCTGGCGACCGCCGGCCTGGCCGGCCCGTTGTCGCGCATCGTGCTGGAGAAACCGATCGGCCACTCGCTGGATTCGGCGAAGGCGATCAACGCGGCGATCGGCGCGGTGTTCGATGAGTCGCGGGTGTTCCGCATCGACCACTACCTGGGCAAGGAAACCGTGCAGAACCTCATGGCGCTGCGCTTCGCCAACGCGCTGTTCGAGCCGATCTGGCGCGCCGGGCACATCGACCACGTGCAGATCAGCGTGTGCGAAACCCTCGGCGTGGAGAACCGTGGCGCCTACTACGACCGCTCCGGGGCGATGCGCGACATGCTGCAGAACCACCTGCTGCAGCTGCTCTGCCTGGTCGCCATGGAGGCGCCGGTGCGCTTCGACGCCGAAGCGGTGCGCGACGAGAAGCTCAAGGTGCTGCAGGCGCTCAAGCCGATCCACGGCCTCGACGTGCAGGACACCACGGTGCGTGGCCAGTACGTCGCCGGCAAGATCGGCGGCCAGGAAGTACCGGCCTACTACTTCGAGAAGAACGTCGACAACGACAGCGACACGGAAACCTTCGTCGCCCTGCATGCCGAGATCGACAACTGGCGCTGGGCCGGCGTGCCGTTCTACCTGCGCACCGGTAAGCGCCTGGCAAAGAAGAGCTCGGAGATCGTCATCCAGTTCAAGCCAGTGCCGCATCGACTGTTCAATGGCGGCGAAGCCAACTGCCTGCTGATCCGCCTGCAGCCGGAAGAACGCATCAGCCTGCAACTGATGGCCAAGGCGCCGGGCAAGGGCATGCGCCTGGAGCCGGTGGAACTCGACCTCAACCTGGCCCAGGCCTTCCAGCAGAAGCGCCGCTGGGACGCCTACGAGCGCCTGCTGCTCGACGTGATCGAGGGCGACTCGACGCTGTTCATGCGCCGCGACGAAGTCGAGGCGGCGTGGAGCTGGATCGACCCGATCCTGCGCGGCTGGCACGAGTACTATCAGAGCCCGCGCCCCTACCCGGCCGGCTCCAGCGGCCCGGAGCAGGCCCACGGCCTGCTCGAGCGGCATGGCCGCGCTTGGCACGAGTAATTGCGCAACGCTTGCCCGCGCACTGCGCCAACGCTGGCGCAGTTGGCCGCCGCCAGGCCGTCTAACAAAACAGCTAACGCATTGATATTCCTGCAATAAAATTGACTGGCACGCTCCTTGTTAACGCTTCGGCTCCGGACCAGAAGGTCCATGAACCCCCGCAAGGAGAGCACCCATGCCAACACCCGCGTACCTGGCCCTCGAAGGCACCAAGCAAGGCCTGATCACCGCCGGCACCTTCACCGAAGACTCGGTCGGCAACATCTTCCAGGAAGGCCACGAAGACCAGATCCTGGTCCAGGCCTTCAACCACCAGGTGATCATCCCGCGTGACCCGCAGTCCGGCCAGCCGACCGGCCAGCGCGTGCACAAGCCGCTGATGATCAGCAAGGTGTTCGACAAGTCGTCGCCGCTGATCTTCAACGCCCTCACCTCCGGCGAACGCCTGAACAAGTGCACCCTGCAGTGGTACCGCACCTCGGCCACCGGCACCCAGGAGCACTACTTCACCATCCAGCTGGAAGACGCGGTGATCGTCGACGTGCAGTCGCGCATGCCCAACTGCCAGGACCCCAACCAGGCGCACTTCACCCACCTGGAAGACGTCTACTTCACCTACCGCAAGATCGTCTGGACCCACGAGATCTCCGGCACTTCCGGCTCCGACGACTGGCGCTCGCCGATCAGCGCCTAAGCCGTCATGACCTCGGTCGGCCCGTCCGGCCGAGGTTGCTCCCCGCCACCCTCGAGGAACACGGATGTTCTCTCCCGCCAACCAAGCGCAATTCAGCCTGCGGCTGCCCGGCCGCGAGCACGATTTGCAGGTACTCGCCTTCCACGGCCGCGAAGCGCTCAACAGCCCGTTCCGCTTCGACATCGAACTGGTCAGCGAACGCGCCGACCTGGACCTGCAAGCCTGGCTGCACCAGCCGGCCTTCCTCGCCCTGTCGGCCGACGGCAGCGGCATCCACGGCCTGATCCAGCAGATTGCCCAGGGCGAGAGCGGCCGCCGCCTGACCCGTTACCAGCTGCGCCTCGAGCCCCAACTGGCCTACCTCGCGCATCGCAGCAACCAGCGCATCTTCCAGCGCCTGAGCGTGCCGCAGATCCTCGCCAAACTGCTCGAAGAGCACGGCATCTTCGCCGACGCCTACCGCTTCCAACTCGGCACGGCCTACCCGGCCCGCGAGTACTGCGTGCAGTACGACGAATCCGACCTGCACTTCCTCCAGCGCCTGTGCGAAGAGGAAGGCATTCATTACCACTTCCAGCATCAGGCAGACGCCCACCTGCTGGTGTTCGGCGACGACCAGACGGTGTTCCCCAAGCTGGTGCCGGACCGCTACCAGCAGGACAGCGGCCTGGTCGCCGACCAGCCGGTGATCAAGCGCTTCGGCCTGCGCCTGGCGATCCGCAGCAACCGCGTCAGCCGCCGCGACTACGACTTCCTGCAACCGCGCCTGCTGATGGAAAGCGCCGCCAGCGCCAACCTGCAACCGGACCTGGAGGACTACGACTACCCTGCGCGCTTCACTGACCGCGCCCGCGGCAAACACTTGGCCCGTCGTGCCCTGGAACGCCATCGCGCGGATTACCAGTTGGCCGAAGGCGACAGCGATCAGCCGCTGCTGCGCAGCGGTCATTTTCTGCAACTCGACGCTCACCCGCGCGCCGCCTGGAACCAGTTGTGGCTGCTCCACGAAGTGCTGCATGAAGGTAAGCAGCCGCAGGTGCTGGAAGAGGCGATCCCCAGCCAGGTCAGTGCCCAGGACGGTTTCCAGCAGGGCTATCGCAACCACTTCCGCGCCGCGCCCTGGGACGTGCCGTTCCGCCCGGCACTGGCGCATCCGAAACCACGCGTGCTGGGCAGCCAGACCGCGGTGGTCAGCGGTCCGGCCGGTGAGGAAATCCACTGCGACGCCCACGGCCGGGTCAAGGTGCAGTTCCACTGGGACCGCCACGGCCGCGCGGATGACCAGACCAGTTGCTGGCTGCGCGTGTCCTCGTCCTGGGCCGGCGACCGCTATGGCGGCGTGGCGATTCCGCGGGTCGGCATGGAGGTGCTGGTCAGCTTCCTTGAGGGCGATCCGGATCAGCCGCTGATCAGCGGCTGCCTGTACCACGCCGAGCACGTACCGCCTTACGAACTGCCTGCGCACAAGACTCGCAGCGTGTTCAAGACGCTGAGTTCGCCCGGCGGCGGCGGTTACAACGAACTGCGCATCGAGGACCGCCAGGGCCAGGAGCAGATCTACCTGCACGCGCAGCGCGACTGGGACGAGAACATCGAGCACGACCAGAAGATTCGCGTCGGCCATGAGCGCCACGACACGGTGCAAGCCAACAGCTACACCGAACTGCAGGCCGAAGAACACCGCACCACCCACGGCGATCGCAAGGTCGAGCTGCGCGCCGACGACCACCTCGCCGTCAGCGGCAGCCAGCACCTCAAGCTGGGTGCCGGCCAGTTCGTCGACGCCGGCCAGGAAATCCACCTGAAGGCCGGGCAGAAGCTGGTCCTCGATGCCGGCAGCGAACTGACCCTGAAGGTCGGCGGCACCTTCATCAAGCTAGACGCCAGCGGCATCACCCTGGTCGGCGCCCTGCTCAAGCTCAACTCCGGCGGCAGCCCCGGCAGCGGTGCCGGCCTCGCGATCAAGGCGCCGCTACGCCCCGGCATCGGCGACAGCGCCATGGCCGGCGAGCGTCCCGCGCCGGCGCCGGCCAGTCAGCCGCCAGCGGCCGACGAGCCGCCCCCGCGCATGCTCAATTTTTCCTCGTGACTGCTCGCCAACGGACTGGACCGCCACGCATGGACAAACTCGCGAAAATCGAACGCTGGGCGTTCCCCTTCAAGGCCAAGGGCGCGAGCCCCGGCGCCCTCCCACAAGCAGTCAGCGACCCGCTGCTCTACTACCGCGCCTTGGCGGGCGCCCATGGCGGTGCCTATCCGCTGGCCGACAACGGCCTCTGGCACGGTGGCGTGCATTTCGACGACGGAACCGCGGGCCTGCTCGAGCAAAGCAGCGTGCACTGCATCGCCGACGGCGAAGTGATCGCCTACCGCATCGATGAGCGCTACCCCACCAGCCAGTACGAAACAGGCACGGCGACCTACTCGACCGGTTTCGTGCTGGTCCGCCATCGCCTGGAAATGCCGGTACCGCAGGACAAGCTCTGCACGCGCATCCCCGAGCTGACCTTCTACAGCCTCTACATGCACCTTCAGGACTGGGCCGGCTACCAGCAACCCGGTGCGGCCGCACCCGCGGCCTTCCTCGGTCCGGTGCACTACCGCATCCAGCCGGACAAGGCCCGCGATGCCTTTCGCGGGCTGTTCGTGCGCGCCGCCGCGCCCGGCCACGTCGAGCACTCGCGCAAGATCGCCCTGTTGCCGAAAGGCTGCACCGTGCGGGTGGGCGAGACGGCCCCCGGCAACGCCAACTGGCGCCGCCTGCTGCAAGTCATCGACGGCCAGCTGTTCCCCGCACAGGCCAGCTGCAGCGGCTGGGTATTCATCGGCGAACTGGAGCGCAGCGCCGAGGCGGACGTCTACCTGGTCGGCGCGCGTGCCAACGATCATGACCCGACGCTGCTGCCGGGACAGGGCCTGAACGTGCGCCAAAGCGCCAAATCAGTCGCCCCGGTAACCGGCGTGCTACCCGCCGAAGCGACCCTCACGCTGGCTCCCGGCATGGGTGACTATCGCCAGCTCGAGCGCATCGTCAGCGGCCAGGAACACACCCCGCTGACGCCCGGCAGCGCCAATCACCTGCGCGGCTATGTGCACTTCGCCTCGCTGCGACCGCAGCTGACGACTCCCACGCTTAACCGCGTGCACGTGCTGGCAAAACCGCAACCGATCAAGGCGGGCGAGCTGGTCGGCCATCTCGGCCACTACCGGAACCACAACCAGGGCCGCGCGGCGCCGCTGCTGCATCTGGAAACCTTCAGCTGCGATGACGTCCCCGCGTTCATCAACCAGTGCCGCCAACTGGCAGCCCTGCTGCCGGACAGTCAGAAAACCCTGCTGAAAATCCACAAGGGCGCCAGCCAGCTGATCCCCCACCGGGAGGGCACAACCCCGGATATCTGTATGCGCGGCGCAACCATTGGCGTCGATCTCACCCTGCCGATCAGCTATCTGGACAGCTTGCCGGCCACTCACAAGCAGCAGGTCAGCTACAACGTCCCCGGCAGTCGCGAACCGCGCGTTGTCCGCTGGTGGCGCCTGGACAACCTGCTGGTCGACCAAGCCGGCCAACCCATCAATGGCTGGCTGGCCGAACAAGAGCTGATCACCACCCGCCACAGCCCCTGGGAATGGGAAGGCTTCGACTGCCTGGAGGAGACCTGCCAACCAATCGACCATCTGGCTCTGCAACTCGACGCCTGCGGTCAGTTGAGTGCCGCCGAGCGAAGCACCTACCGCGCGCAAATCGAACGAGCCAGCCTCAGCCCGATTTACCAGCGCTTGCGACAGATCATCGATAGCAATCGCGATAAACAGCTCGCCCCTGCGGAAATCCGCACGTCGCTGGAAAAGCCCTGGAGCGCACAAGCGATTTCGCGCCTGATCGTGCGCTATGAAAGCGAGTGGGGTTGGAGCCCTGAACGGTGGGAAGCGCTCGAGCCGATCATGAGTGGAGCTCCGGGACAATCTAACGTGCAGTGGGCGGAAGAAAAGAAACGAATCAAGCATCTGTCGTGGTGGGCAGAAGCTGGATTACCTGGCGGACCGACGAATCACTTCCATCCGCTCGCGCTGCTCAACACCTTCAATGCCCAACGAGGAAAAAGCGGCTGGGCTCGCAGCAAATTTGCAGACCTGCTCGGAAAGGTAGAGTCAAAGAACGATTACTCAGCGTACAACCGTACGACGCCGGCACCGCTGCGATCTTTTTATAAGACCAATTTAACCTCCCTGACGATTTCGCAAGTGCAGGAAAAGCAAGCCGCTCGGGAAATGTTTGCCATTGGCAGGTATCAATTAATTCCGGACACGCTGGCTGCCGCAATAAAGCACTTGAACCTTGACACCTCAATAAAATTTGACGAGGCGACGCAAGATAAAATCTTCGAAGAATACTTAATAAAAATTAAGCGCAAAGCATTGATCAACTTCCTTGAAGGTGAAGGCAGTGTTGAGGATGCGATATACGCTTGGGCAATGGAATTTGCATCCGCAGGGGTCCGGAAAGGAAGAAGTATCAGCCCTACCCTGAAACGGGATAAAGACGGAAAAATCGCAAGAGAAGGAGGAAAGAAAATCTTTCTACCCCGTACTGCCAGCTATGAAGGTCAGTCGTACTACGCTGGCGACGGTTTAAACTCCGCGCATATTTTGCCGGATGAAATGGTCTGCGCACTCAACGAGTCCAAAAGAAATGGCAAGTAAATCAATCCTGCAAAAGCTAATTCTTCTTGGAGCCCTGCTCCCTGCACTGCTCTGCTCTGCCGCAGAACCACGCTTCGATGACTACAAAGTCCTAGCAATTTTCGACGATACGAGCAACGCCGCGGCCGCAGGAAGGCAGAGCGATGATGCGCAGTCGGATCTTCGGGAGCAGGCGGCAAAGCAACCGGCGAATTTTGCAGGTCACTATATAGTTCTCACTAGCGGCTGTGGGGGAGGCGCTATCTGCGGCGAGATACTTGATGCCAAATCCGGGCGCGCCGTGACGGGGCTACCAAACGCCTACCTGATCCTAAGCGAAGATGGCACAAGTGCATTTGATGCGATATTTCAGGAAAATAGCCGATTAATAATTATCAGTGGCATTGCTGCCGATCCGGAGCTTGGATTAAACAATGAACCGATTCCGCGCAAGGATCGAACTCGTTACTACGAATTCGATGGTAAATCCTTAAAACTATTGTATTTGGCTGAATAATTCGGAAACGATCTTGCTACTCAGCCAAGAGTATCTGTTGCCTCTTTAAGTCGTAACGAAAAATGCGTTCCGAGGGCGTTGTTGCTTGCTCTTAACAGCTCCGGATACAGCAACTTTAGCGTGGTGTTCCGCAATTCCTCACACACATCCGCCTGCCGCTGAAGCGGTAAACCGCTCAGTACGCGCACAGCCACCGCAGGATTGCCGTCGGCGATGGCCGCTTCGGTGAGCTTGCCCAGATAGCCGCTGGAGAAGGTGCGCAGCGCCTGCACAATCAGGTCCATGTCGCGAATGTGGCGGGCGATCTGCAGGACGTTTTCCGGCGAGTTGAGGCCGAAGATCAGCACCTTGACCTGCTTGGCCGACAGGCATTCGGCATAGCGTGCGGCGGTAGCGAATTCGCGGTCGACGCACAGCTGGCGGGCGACCTCGAGGTGCAGGCTGTCGGGCAGGCTGAGGTAGGCCTCGAGAATGCGCCGCGGATCGAGGTGCACCACGGCCTGGGCGAGAAACTCGATGGGCAGGGCGACGATCAGCTCGCGCAGTTGCGCGGCCGCCATATGCGGCGCCAGCTGCGCCGCGCGCTGTGGGCCGAGCTGCAGGACCACAGGCACTTTCAGGGCCAGCGGCGCGGCACCCTGCGCCGCGAGCAGCAGGCGCATTGCGATACTCAGGTCAGGCTTTTTTGCCATACAGGGAATCCTTCTCCGACCAATCCAGCGACAGCGCGGTGGCGCACCGCGACCCCGCCGAGCATGGGGTGAAGGCCCACCAGCGCACAGCCATCTTTGATTGGGCGAAACGCGCGGCAACGTCACCGCGCGCGGCGGACTGTTACCGCCAGAGCGTGGCGGCCTGCTCCTTGAGCAGTTCGACGAAGACCTGCGCCTCGACCGGCCGGCTGATCAGGTAGCCCTGCACTTCGTCGCACTGCTGCGACTTGAGGAAGTCCATCTGCGCCTGGGTTTCCACGCCCTCGGCGACCACCTTGAGCTCCAGGCTGTGGGCCATGGCGATGATCGCCCGGGTGATCGCCGCATCCTCGCCGCCCACCGAGAGGTCGCGGATGAAGGTCTGGTCGATCTTCACGTAGTCGACCGGGAAGCGCTTCAGGTAACTCAGCGAGGAGTAGCCGGTGCCGAAGTCGTCGATCGCCAGCTTGACCCCCAGTTCGCGCAGCTGGCGGAAGGTGGTGATGACGTTTTCGACATTGTCGAGCAGCTGGCTCTCGGTCAGCTCCAGCTCGAGCAGGCGCGCCGGCAGGCCGGTTTCATCCAGCACCTGGCGCACCAGGCTGGTGAGGTTGCCCTTGCGCAGCTGGTGCACCGAGATGTTCACCGACACGCGCAGATCGGCCAGTCCCTGGCGTTGCCAGTCGCGCGCCTGCTGGCAGGCCTTGCGCAGCACGAACTCGCCGATCGCGCCGATCAGCCCGGTCTCCTCGGCCAGGCCGATGAAGTCGCCGGGCGACACCAGGCCCTGCTCCGGACGGCGCCAGCGCACCAGCGCTTCCGCCGAATTGATGCTGTCGTCGGCGAGACACAGCTTGGGCTGATAGAACACCTCCAGCTGGCCCTGCTCGATGCCTTTGCGCAGCTGGTTTTCCAGTTGCAGGCGCTCGACCGTGCAGGCCTGCAGGTTGTCGGTGAAGAACTGGAAGGTGTTGCCGCCGAGGTGCTTGGCGTGTTGCATGGCCATGCCAGCCTGACTGACCAGGGTGGAAATCTCACGCGCGTTTTCCGGCAGCAGGCTGATGCCCAGCGAGGCGCTGACCACCAGCTCGTGGCCGCCGACGCTCATCGGCACGCGCAGCTTGGCGAGCAGACGGCTGGCGGTGCGCGCCAGGCTCGACAGGCTGACGTAGGAATCCAGCAGCACGGCGAATTCGTCGCCGGACAGCCGCGCGATGGTGTCCGCTTCTGGCACCGCCTGGGTCAGCCGGCGGCTCATCTGGCGCAGCAGCTGGTCGGCGACTTCATGGCCGAGGCTGTCGTTGAGCAGCTTGAAGCGGTCCAGGTCGATGTGCAGCAGCGCCAGGCTGCGGCCGCTCTGCCGCGCGCGTTCGCCGGCTTGGTGCAGGCGTTCCTTGAACAGCGAGCGATTGGCCAGGCCGGTGAGGTCGTCGTACTGCGACAGGTAGCGCAGGCGTTCCTCGGCCTCGCGCCGCGCACTGAGGTCGGCGAAGAAGCCGACGATGTGAATGACCTGGCCCTGGCGGTCGCGCACCGCGTTGAGCTGCAGCCACTGCGGATAAAGTTCGCCGTTCTTGCGACTGGAGATCAGCTCGCCCTGCCAGCTGCCGCTGACCTCGAACTCCTGGCGAATCTGCGAGTAGCGCTGGCGGCTTTCGCGATCGCCGACGATGTCGTTGACCAGCCGGCCGACCAGGTCCTCGGCACGGAAACCGGTCAGTTGGCTGAACGCGCGGTTGACCGCCAGCACCTGGTAGTCGGTGTCCAGCACCACGATGCCTTCGTGCGCGGCCTCGAAGACCATCGCCGACAGGCGCTGTTCTTCCTCGCGGTTCTTCCAGTGGCTGATGTCGCGACGGGTGCCGAGCATGCGCACCACCCTGCCCTCGGCATCGCGGTCGACGCCGCGGCCGCGGTCCTCGACCCACACCCAGTGGCCGTCGGCATGCCGCACGCGGTACTCGATCTGGTAGCCGTCGGTGAGGCCCTTCATGTGCTCGACCAGCGCACGGCGCAGTGCCGGCAGATCGTCGGGGTGCAGGCGCGGCTTGAGATGGCTGAGCACCCCCGTCACTTCCTGCGGGTCGATGCCAAAGATTTCCTGCAGGTGCGAGTGGTGCACCTCGTCGGTGACCAGGTCCCAGTCCCACAGCCCCAGCTCGCTGGCTTCCAGAGCCAGGCCCAGGCGCTCCTCGCTCTCACTCAGCGCGTGGCCGGCGGCGTCGCGCTCGCGGGTGCGCTGCACCACGCGCTGCTCCAGCTCGTCATGCGCCTGGCGCAGCTCGCGCTCGGCACGGCGGCGCTGTTCGATCTCGTGGGCCAGCTCGAGGTTGAGGCCGTCGGACTGCAGCTTGGCCTGCTCGAGGTGCTGGATCAGCGCCAGGTTGTGGAAGCGCTGCAGCAGGCTGCGCTGCACCAGGCGATTGACCTGCAGCGCCACCACCATCAGCGCCACCAGCAGGATCGCGGCGAGCAGGCCCCAGCCACGCAGCATCTCGTGGCCGCTGCCCAGCAAGTAGCTGACCGAGGGTAGCAGGCACGGCAGGGCGAAGCTGAGGAAGGCCGGCAGGCTGATCGCATAGGCGACGCTGGCGGAGAGGATCGCCGCGGCAATCAGACCGAACACCATGGCCTGCTGGATGAAGGCATCGGCGGGCACCAAGGCGATGGCGCCGGCGGCCAGGGTCAGCCCGGACGCCGCGGCGCCGAGCAGGAACATGCGTCGCCAGTGCGGCTTGCTCTGCCGGCTCGGCAAGGCGAGGTTGAAGGCCGACACCTGAATCAGGCGCAGCACCGCGAGCAGCACCAGGGTCAGCAGCCAGCCGGACAGCCACACACTCTGCCGCTCATTCCACATGAGCACCGCACTGGCCAGACCGCTGAGCAACATGAACAGGGTGGGAATGCGCGAGCCCTGGTAGAGCAGGCGCGTGCGTTCGACGGCGAGCTCCGCGGCAAACTGCTGGCGGATTTCGCGATCGGCGTCCACTGACAGCCCGTTGCGCACGGGCTTCGAAGAAACGTTCATAGGCGCTGTTCTTGTAATAGTTCGGCCTAGGGGAGAGCGGGAGCATAACCGAGCCGCTCGCATGCCCCAATACTCAAATGGGCGCAACATTCACCGCACCAATCTTTAGTTGAGCGAAGCGTCTGCCACCGCTGGCCGGCGCGGTTTGCCCCGCCCCGCCCCACCCCCTAGAATGCCGCGATGCTGAACGATCCCGAACTGCTCCTCGCTTCCCTCAATGATGCCCAATGCCGCGCCGTCGCCGCACCGCTGGGCCGCCAGCTGGTGCTGGCCGGCGCCGGCTCGGGCAAGACCCGCGTGCTGGTGCACCGCATCGCCTTCCTGATCCAGATCGAGAAGGCCTCGCCGCACAGCCTGCTGGCGGTGACCTTCACCAACAAGGCCGCCGCCGAGATGCGCCATCGCATCGAGCAGTTGCTCGGTCAGAACCCGGCCGGCATGTGGGTCGGCACCTTCCACGGCCTGGCCCACCGCCTGCTGCGCGCGCACTGGCAGGAAGCCGGGCTCAGCCAGAACTTCCAGATCCTCGATTCCGACGATCAGCAGCGCCTGGTCAAGCGGGTGATCCGCGACCTCGGCCTCGACGAGCAGCGCTGGCCGGCGCGCCAGGCGCAGTGGTTCATCAACGGGCAGAAGGACGAGGGCCTGCGTCCGCAGCACATCCAGGCCAGCGGCGACCTGTTCCTTGCCACCATGCGCAGCATCTACGAGGCCTACGAAGCGGCCTGCGCGCGCACCGGGGTGATCGACTTCTCCGAGCTGCTGCTGCGCGCGCTCGACCTGTGGCGCGACCACCCGAGCCTGCTCGAGCACTACCGGCGGCGCTTCCGGCACATCCTGGTCGACGAGTTCCAGGACACCAACGCCGTGCAGTACGCCTGGCTGCAGCACCTGGCCAAGGGCGGCGACAGCCTGATGGTGGTCGGCGATGACGACCAGTCGATCTACGGCTGGCGCGGCGCCAAGATCGAGAACATCCAGCAGTTCTCCAGCGACTTCCCCGACTGCGAGCTGATCCGCCTGGAGCAGAATTACCGCTCCACCGCCGGCATCCTCAAGGCCGCCAACGCGCTGATCGCCAACAACCAGGGGCGCCTGGGCAAGGAGCTGTGGACCGAGGACGGCGACGGCGAGCCGATCGCCCTGTACGCCGCGTTCAACGAGCACGACGAAGCGCGCTACGTGGTCGAGAGCATCGAGAGCGCGCTGCGCAAGGGCCTGGCGCGCCGCGAAATCGCCATCCTGTACCGCTCCAACGCCCAGTCGCGGGTGCTCGAAGAAGCCCTGCTGCGCGAGAAGATTCCCTACCGCATCTACGGCGGCCAGCGCTTCTTCGAGCGTGCCGAGATCAAGAATGCGGTGGCCTACCTGCGCCTGCTCGACGGCCGCGACAACGACGCGGCGCTGGAGCGGATCATCAACCTGCCGCCGCGCGGCATCGGCGAGAAGACCGTCGAGACCCTGCGCGAGCTGGCCCGCGAGCACAACCTGTCGCTGTGGAGCGCGCTGCACCAGGCGGTCGGCAACAAGCTGGTCAACGGCCGCGCGGCCAGCGCGCTGAATGCCTTCGTGCAGCTGGTTGACGAGCTGGCGCTCAAGGTGGAAAGCCTGTCGCTGCACCTGATGACGCAGATGGTCATCGAGCAGACCGGGCTGATCACCTACCACAAGGAAGAGAAAGGCGAGAAAGGCCAGGCGCGGGTGGAAAACCTCGAGGAACTGGTCAGCGCCGCGCGCGCCTTCGAGCACGAGGAGAGCGAGGAAGACCTGACTCCGCTGCAGGCCTTCCTCGGCCACGCCTCGCTGGAGGCCGGCGACACCCAGGCCGGCCCCGAGGAAGACTGCATCCAGATGATGACCCTGCACAGCGCCAAGGGCCTGGAATTCCCCATGGTGTTCCTGGTCGGCCTGGAAGAGGGGCTGTTTCCGCACAAGATGAGCCTGGAAGAACCCGGCCGCCTGGAAGAGGAACGCCGCCTGGCCTACGTCGGCGTGACCCGCGCCATGCAGCACCTGGTGATCAGCTACGCGGAAACCCGCCGGCTGTACGGCAGCGAGACCTACAACAAGGTGTCGCGCTTCGTCCGCGAAATCCCCCCGGCGCTGATGCAGGAGGTGCGCCTGTCCGGCAGCGTCAGCCGGCCGACCGCGCTGGGCAACACCAGCCGCAACGCCAGCCTGTTCGCCAACGCCGAAGTACCGGACACCGGCTTCAACCTCGGCCAGGCGGTGCGCCATGCGCTGTTCGGCGAAGGGGTGATCCTCAACTTCGAAGGCTCCGGCGCCCACGCGCGGGTGCAGGTGAAGTTCGAGAACGAAGGCAGCAAGTGGCTGATGCTCGCCTACGCCAAGCTCGAAGCGCTGTAAGTCACCGGCGGCCATCGGTCGCCTGTCCCGTCCCACCCGCCCAGCGCCGCCATACTGAGGGGCGGAGGTGGGCCATGTCCGAATCCCCCAGCGCCGCGCAAATCCTCGACACCGCCCTCAACCTGGCCGCGCAGTGCGGCTGGGAACGCCTGCAGCTGCACGCGGTGGCCGCCGAACTGGGGGTCGGCCTGGACGCCATCGCCGCGCATTACCCGCAGAAGGACGACCTGGTGGAAGCCTGGTTCGACCGCGCCGATCAGGCTCTGCTGCGCCACGCCGCCGAGCCGGCCTTGCTCGAACAGGACCCCGGGCAGCGTCTGGAAGAGCTGCTGCTGGCCTGGCTCGCCGCCTTGGAGGAGTACCCGGCGGTGACCGCGCAGATGCTGCTGTACAAGTTCGAGCCCGCCCACCTGCACCTGCAGGTGCTTGGCCTGCTGCGCATCAGCCGCACTGTGCAGTGGTGGCGCGAGGCGGCGCGGCGCGACAACCATCACCTGGCGCGGGTGGTCGAGGAAAGCCTGCTCACCGCCGTGTACCTGCGCAGCTTCGTGCACTGGCTGCGCCACCCGCACGAGCCGCCGGCGCTGCTGCGCGCCCATCTGCACCGCCAGCTGCAGCGCGCGCCGCTGCGCCAGCTGTTGCGCCACTGAGGATGCCGACGCTGAGGGAACGGCCGATGAGCACCGACCTGCTGAATTCGTGGACCTTCTGGGCGCTGCTCTCGGCGCTGTTCGCCGCGCTGACGGCGATCTGCGCCAAGGTCGGCGTCGCCGAGGTGAATCCCGACTTCGCCACCCTGCTGCGCACCGCCGTGGTGCTGCTCAGCCTGGCCCTGCTGCTGCGGCTGACCGGGCAGTACCAGGCGCTGGCGAGCATCTCGGCGAAGAGCTACCTGTTCCTGCTGCTCTCCGGGCTGGCCACCGGCGCCTCCTGGCTGTGCTACTTCCGCGCCCTGAAGCTCGGCCCGGCCTCGCTGGTGGCGCCGGTCGACAAGCTCAGCGTGGTGCTGGTCGCGCTGCTCGGCGTGAGCCTGCTCGGTGAGCGCCTGGAGCTGCGCCAGTGGTGCGGCATCGGCCTGGTCGGCGCCGGTGTGGCGCTGCTGGCCTGGCGCTGATCAGGCGTCATCCATCTGCTGCGCCAGGCGCCGCTCGCATTCGCGCGGCGAGGCGGCCAGGCCGGCGCGCACCCCGGTGTGGTCGGCGGCGCTCTTGTTCTGGCTGAGTTTCCAGCTGCCCTCGAGGCGACGGATCGGCACGGCGAAGCCGATGATCGCGCGCAGCATGCTGTCGATATAGTCAGCCGGCGCGTCGCTCACCGCCCAGGGTTGCGCGCGACTCTGCTCGTGGTGCGCGCTGAGGCGGCTGACCAGCGCCAGCAGGCGCTCGCGGTCGTCGAAGGTCTCCACCGTGCCGTAGGCGTGCACCGCCTGGTAGTTCCAGGTCGGCACCACCTTGCCGTGCTGCGCCTTGCTCGGATAGAAGCTCGGGCTGACGTAGGCCTCGGCGCCCTGGAACAGCAGCAGCGCCTCCTGCCCCGCCAGGCTGCGCCATTGCGGGTTGGCGCGGGCGAAGTGGCCGTACAGGGTGCCGAACTCGCCTTCCTCGCGCACCAGCAGCAGGGGTAGATGGCTGGCCTGCAGGCCCTGCACATCGTGGCTGACCAGGGTCGCCAACGGCGTCGCCTCGATCAGCGCGTGCAGGCTTGGCAGATCGGTCTGGGCAAAGGCGGAAGGAATGTACACGGCGCGGCTCCTCTCGGCAGGCGTGGCACAGGTGTAACGCAGATCGGTGCGGCCGGCTAGGCACGGGCGGCCAGGTACAGTTGCCCGGATACAGACTCGCGGCATAAATCCCGAAACACTCTGCGGCTGGCCAAGCCCGCCTGGAGGCGGCAGCATGACGCGCGTGCAATCCATAACAACGGGACATCCCACCATGCAACGTTTCCTCAGCATCGCCCTGGCCCTGTGCGTCAGCATGACGCTGGCTCTCGACGCCAACGCCGCCAAACGCATGGGCGGCGGCAAGTCGTTCGGCGCAGCGCCCACCCACCAGACCCGCCAGGCGCAGCCGCAAACCCCGGCCGCCGCCCCTGCAGCCGCCGGCAAACCCGCCGCCGCGGCGAGCGGTGCCTCGCGCTGGCTCGGCCCGCTGGCCGGCATCGCCGCCGGTGGCCTGCTCGCCTCGATGTTCATGGGCGACGGCTTCCAGGGCTTCCAGTTCTTCGACTTCCTGATCCTCGCGCTGATCGCCTTCGTGATCTTCCGCTTCATCGCCGCGCGCAAGGCCGCCGCTCAGCAGCAGGGCCGCCCGGCGGCAGCCGGTGGTCATCCGTTCCAGCAGCGCGAGATGCCGCAGCAGCAGCCGAACATCTTCGGTGGCGCCGCGCCGAGCGCCGCACCGGTGACCCTCAACGCGCCGGCCTGGTTCGACGAGCAACGCTTCATCGAGGCCGGGCGCAGCCACTTCCTCGCCCTGCAGCAGCACTGGGACGCCGCGGAGATGGACAAGATCGCCGAATTCGTCACCCCGTCGATGCTCAGCTTCCTCAAGCAGGAACGCGCTGACCTCGGCGACGGCTTCCAGTCGACCTACATCGACGACCTGCAGGTGCAGCTGGACGGGATCGACGAGCTGGCCGACAAGACCGTCGCCACCCTGACCTTCAACGGCGTGGCGAAGACCTCGCGCTTCGACCAGGGCGAAGCGTTCAGCGAAAGCTGGCGCATGGAGCGGGTCAACGGCGACAACCAGCCGTGGCTGGTCGCCGGTATCCGCCAGAACGGCTGAGCCGCACAGCGTTAAAAGGAACCCGGGCTTGCCCGGGTTCTTTTTTGCCCGCTCAGTGGCACAGCTCGCGCACCTCGGCATGCGGCACCAGCTTGAGGTAGTCGTCCATGCGCAGGTGCAGCAGGTGCTCGTGGTCGCCGGCCTCCAGGTAGATGTCCTGCTGGCGGGTCAGCTGCGGGTCGACCAGCATCTTCATGCCGTACGGCTCGCCGAGCGCGGGCACCGCGCCGACCTCGCAGTCGTGGAACAGGCTGGCCACCGCCGCCTCGCTGCTCAACTGCCAGTCCGCCCCGCTGTGCCGCACCCGGCTCATGTCCAGATGCTGGCTGGCCGGCACCACGGCCATCAGGAAATGCCCGTGGCGATCGTCGAGGATCACCGACTTGGCCATCCGCTCGGCCGGCACCGCCGCCACTCGCGCCGACTCCAGGCTGGTCATCGAATGGGGGTGGACCACCACGTCGAATTCGCACTTCGCGCTTGCCAGGCTGCGCTGCACCGTCGTTGCCATGCGCATGTTGCACCTCCAGAGGAACCGCTGCTTGCCTGCTCAAATTTTAGCCAGCACCCCGCCGGGCGGCTGCAACGCTTGGTGCTAGCCAGGGCCGCCGACAGCAGCTTCGGCGCTAAGTCGCCGGCGCGGAAAATTTCCCCGTCCCGCGCGCTACTGTATAAAGCGCATCCCATCGCTCAAGGTCCCATCGCCATGGAAGAAGTCATCGAACAACTGCGTGAACTCAACGAACCGGTGCCGGTGCCGCTGGAGCTGCCGGACGAGGAGACCCTGGTGGAAATCCAGGAGCAGATCCTCATCCACCTGCCCTTCGAGCTGCGCGAATTCCTCCTCAAGGTCAGCGACGTGGTGTACGGCCGCCTCGAGCCGGTCACCGCCGCCGACCCGCAATCGCACACCTACCTGCCGGAAGTCACCTCGGTGGCCTGGGACCTCGGCGTGCCGCGCGACCTGGTGCCGCTCTGCCAGGACGGGCGCAACTACTACGTGGTCGACGTCGAAGGCCAGGTGCTGCTGTGGGATGGCGACGAGGGCGAGCTGACCGACGAGGTGTGGGACTCGGTGTGGCACTGGTGCCGCGACGTGTGGCTGGAAAGCTGAGTTCGCCGCAGCTTGGTAGGCGCGAATTCATTCGCGATGCGCGCCATCCCGCCGGCGCATGGCGGCGCCGCGGCTCAATGGCCGTTGGGCTCCTGGCCGTGCTCGAGGGTTTCCATCAGCGCCACCTGCATGCGCGTGTGCACGCGGATGAACCAGCGCCACAGCAGGGCGATCACCGCGGCGGCGAGCAGGGCGATGACCACCAGCAGCTCGAGGGTCGGCAGGATGCTCGCCGACAGGCCCATCAGCAGCAGCAGGATGCCGGCCAGCGACAGCAGCGGGATCAATTCGGCGACCACCCGGCGCACCCGCACGGTATGCCGGCCGGCCTTCTCCGGACGCACGCCGAGCTCGGCGAGGAGCATCGACAGCGCCTTGAGCTTGCGGTACGCGGCGATCAGGAACGGTAGCGAGACCAGCAGCGCGCCGCCCCAGATCAGGCCCTTCTGCAGGTTCTCCTGGGCCACCCAGGGCGCCAGGTAAGCGGCCAGGGTGCCGGCGAACCAGGCGCTGGCGAGGAAGATCGCCACCACCAGGGCCAGGTTGATGCCGATCTGCAGGACGATCTTACGGATCATCGCCGCCAGCATGACGTTCTGCCCCTGCGGCTGGATGCTGCGCAACCAGTCGCCGTACAGACCGAACACCCGCGCCACGCGCTCCGGTATCCAGCCGGCGAGGCGCTGCGACAGCGGGTCGGCGACGCGGATCAGGTACGGCGTGGACAGCGTGGTGATCGCCGACACAGCGACCGCCACCGGATACAGGAAGGTGCTGGTGACCTGCAGGGTCATGCCCAGCGCGGCGATGATGAAGGAGAACTCGCCGATCTGTGACAGGCCCATGCCGACGCGCAGCGAGGTGCGCCCGTCGTTGCCGGCGAGGAACGCGCCGAGGCTGCAGGAGATCACCTTGCCGACGATCACCGCGAGGGTGATCACCGCGATCGGCCAGGCGTACTCGACCAGCACCTGCGGCTCGATCAGCAGGCCGATGGCGACGAAGAAGATCGCGCTGAACAGGTCGCGCACCGGCTCAACCAGCCGCTCGATCTGCACCAGCTGGCGCGACTCGGCCATGATCGCGCCAATCAGGAAGGCGCCGAGCACCATGCTGTACTCGAGCTTGACCACCAGCAGGCAGAAGCCGAAGCACAGCCCGAGCACGGTGATCAGCAGCATCTCGTTGCTCTCGAACTGCGCCACGTAGGCAAGCAGGCGCGGCACCAGCAGGATGCCGACGACCAGCGCGACGATCATGAACAGGCTGAGCTTGCCGACCGTGGAGAACACCTCGCCGGTTTCCACCGTGCCGCTTACCGCGATGCCGGAGAGCAGCGCGATGATGCCGATGCCGAGGATGTCCTCGACGATCAGCACGCCGAAGATCAGCTGGGCGAAGCGCTCGTTCTTCATCTTCAGGTCGCCGAGCGCCTTGATGATGATGGTCGTCGAGCTGATCGCCAGAATGCCGCCGAGGAACAGCGAATCCATGTTGCTCCAGCCGAAGAACTGGCCAATCTCCCAGCCGACCCAGATCATCAGGCCGATCTCCAGGAACGCGGCAACGAATGCCGTGGCACCGACCTTGAACAGCTTGCGCAGCGAAAACTCCAGGCCCAGGCAGAACATCAGGAAGATCACCCCCAGCTCGGCGAGGGTCTTGATCGTCTGCTCGTCGTGGATCAGGCCGAACGGCGGGGTGTGCGGGCCGATGATGAAGCCGGCGAGGATGTAGCCGAGCACCACCGGCTGCTTGAAGCGATGGAAGAGGATGGTGACCATCCCGGCAACCAGCATGATCACCGCCAAGTCCTGGATGAAACTGATGGCATGCATGGCGGTGAACTCCTCGTACAGGCGAACGGGCGCATCCAGGCCCGCGCTCGGGTTTGGTTCTCGCTTGGCTCCCCAGGAGCCGCTCAGGAAAAAAAGGCAACGGCGCCCGCCGCGCCGGCCTCTGGCAGGTTAACACCGGGCCGGCGCCGCGCAGCAGACACGGCAATATGCTGAAACAGTCCGCCGCGCGGTCGTTCAGCGCCCTGCGGGAGGCGCCCTAGACGGCTCGGCTAAGCGGCAAGAGACCGCTGCCCGGCTAGCCGGGGCGCGCCTCCAAGCCGAGCAGATTGAGCAGATACCGCCCGAAGTAGGTGAGGTCCTGCTCCATCGCCGCGCGGGCGGCCTTGGCGTCGCCGGCGCGCAGGGCGGTCAGGGTGTCGTCGTGGAAATCGTTTAGGCGCAGCGACAGGTCGGCCTCGGTGAACAGGCGGTTGAAGAACGGCCCAACCTGCAGCCACAGCGATTCGATCAGGCGCAGCAGCACCGGGTTGGCGCAGGCTTGGTAGAGGGTCAGGTGGAAGCGGCTGTTGTCGTCCAGGTAGGCCTGCACGTCGCGCGCTTCGAGGGCGCGCTCCATGCGCTCGACGCAGCCTTCGAGGATCGCCAGGTCGGCCGCCGCCAGACGCGGCGTGGCGCTTTCCACCGCCAGGCCTTCGAGCGACAGGCGCACCTGCAGCAGTTGCTCGAAGCGTTCGCCGGTCATCGCCGGCACGCGCACCGAGCGCTGCGGCTCGCCCTCCAGCGCGCCCTCGGCGACCAAGCGCTGCAACGCGGCGCGCACCGGCATCGGGCTGGTGCCCCAGGCGGCGGCCAGGTCGCGGATCTTCAGGCGCTCGCCGGGTTGGAACTGGCCGGCCAGCAGGGCCTCGCGCAGTCGTTGATAGAGTTGTTCCTGCAGGTTGTCGGCCATCGGTTCAGTGCCCCTTGGCCGGTGGAGCGGGAAGCTGGGCGAGGGTCAGCGAGCAGTTGCGCATGGGGTGCTCCGGGTTCAGTCAGTGGGCTTCAGGGTAACCGCCGCCAGGCGCGCCGGCAGCCGCTTTGCAATTCCTCCGGGCCGATGAGCCGCCGGCGGGCGGCTGGACCGGCCAGCGGCGCGGCGGCGTGCTTCACTTGCCTGAACAGCACGTCGCGTCGCCTGTTCCCCGCCGCCGCCTCGATCTGTGATCACAAAGCTGGGGAAAATTTACTCTATCTGCCGCGCCAAGGCAGCTCTTGACTTATTTGTGATCACAAAAGAGGATGTGCGGAAATCTGCACGAGGTGTTCAACATGACAGCCAGCGGCATCAGCCCAGCGGCCGTGGAAAGCTTTACCGCCCGCGAGCGGCAGCGTTTCCTGCAACAGAATCCGCAATCCGTGGCGCTCGCCGAGCGCGCCCGCCACTCGCTGTTCGGCGGCGTGCCGATGCACTGGATGGCCGACTGGTCGACGCCCTGCCCGCTGTTCGTCGAACGCGCCCGCGGCGCACGCTTCTATGACGTCGACGGCCACGAGTACATCGACTTCTGCCTCGGCGACACCGGCACCATGTTCGGCCATTCGCCGGCACCGGTGGCCCAGGCGATTGCCGAGCAGGCCGGCAACGGCCTGACCACCATGCTGCCCGGCGAGGACGCGGTGGTCTGCGGCGAGCTGCTCGCCGCGCGCTTCGGCCTGCCCTACTGGCAGGTCACCGCCACCGCCACCGACTCCAACCGCTATGTGCTGCGCTGGGCGCGGGCGATCACCCAGCGCAGCACCCTGCTGGTGTTCGACGGCTGCTACCACGGCACGGTCGACGACGTGATGGTGCGCTGCCGCGACGGCCAGACCGTGCCGCGCTCCGGACTGGTCGGCCAGGCCTACGACCTGACCCAGTACAGCCGCTCGATCCCCTTCAACGACGTCGCCGCCCTGGAAGCCGCGCTGGCCCAGGGCGACGTCTGCGCGCTGCTCTGTGAGCCGGCGATGACCAACATCGGCATGGTGCTGCCCGAGCCGGGCTTCCTGCAGCAGTGCCGCGAGCTGACCCAGAAATACGGCGCACTGCTGATCATCGACGAAACGCACACCATCTCCACCGACATCGGCGGCTGCACCCAGCTGTGGGACCTCGACCCGGACTTCTTCGTGGTCGGCAAGCCGATCGCCGGCGGCGTGCCGTGCGGCATCTTCGGCTGCAGCGCGGCGATGGCCGAGGCCATGCAGCAGGCCCGTCAGCGCGCCAGCGAGGGCAGCCACGGGCACGGCCACAGCGGCATGGGCACCACCCTGTCAGCCAACGCGCTGGCCATGCACGCGATGCGCGCCAACCTCGAGCAGGTGATGACCCCGGCCGCCTACGCGCACATGCTGCCGTTGGCCAAGCGCCTGGCCGACGGCTTCCGCCGCTTGATCGGCAAGCACGGCCTGCACTGGTCGGTGACCGAACTGGGCGCGCGCAGCGAGTTCCAGTTCTGCGCGCAGCCGCCGAAGACCGGCGCCGAGGCCGAGGCGGCGTTCCACGACGAGCTGCAGATGGCCCTGCACCTGTACCTGATCAACCGCGGCATCCTCATTACGCCGTTCCACAACATGACCCTGTGCTGCCCGGACACCAGCGCCGCGGACGTCGACCGGCTGATCGCCACCCTCGACGAGGCGCTCACCGAGCTGCTGGCGATTCCCGGCGCGCGGCTGTAAAGCGCACTCGGACTGCTCTTGCCCCCTCTCCCTGCGGAGCGGGGCGCGCAGCCAGGGTTGGGGTGAGGAAAGCTCCACTCCTCGCCGCCTGATCCACCCTCACCCCTAGCCCCTCTCCCAGAGGGAGAGGGGAATGAAAAGCAAGGACCACCACCATGCAATTCGCCGACATTCAGGAAGCCCGCGAGTTCCTCGCCGCCCACCCCGAGGTGCGCAGCCTGGAGCTGATGCTCATCGACGCCAACGGCGTGCCGCGCGGCAAGCTGCTGCACCGCGACGAGCTGCTGGCCATCTACGAGAACGGCCGGCCGCTGCCCAGCTCGATCCTCGCGCTGACCATCCAGGGCGAGGACGTCGAGGACAGCGGCCTGGTCTGGGAAGTCGCCGACGCCGACTGCTGGACCTACCCGTTGCCCGGCAGCCTGACCCTGCAGCCGTGGCGCGCCACGCCGACCGGTCAGCTGCAGGTCAGCATGCACCCGCAGAAAGGCCTGCCGGCCAGCCCGGCCGATCCGCGCCATGTGCTGGTGCGCGCCATCGACCGCCTGAAGGCCGACGGCTACCACCCGGTGATGGCCGTCGAGCTGGAGTTCTACCTGCTCGACAAGCAGCGCGACGCCCACGGACGACCGCAGCCGGCGTTGCAGATGAACGGCGTGCGCCCGCAGGCGCCGCAGGTCTATGGGGTGCTCGAGCTGGAGCAGCAGCAGGCGTTCCTCGACGACCTCTACGCCGCGTGCGCAGTGCAGGGTCTGCCGGTGCGCACGGCGATCTCCGAGTACGCCCCCGGGCAGCTCGAGCTGACCCTCGAACACCGTTTCGACGCGCTGCAGGCGGTCGACGAAGGCGTGCGCTACAAGCGCCTGGTCAAGGGCGTGGCCAACAAGCACGGGCTGCAGGCCTGCTTCATGGCCAAGCCGTTCGGCGACCAGGCCGGCAGCGGCCTGCACCTGCACGTCAGCCTGGCCGACGCGGCGGGCAACAACCTGTACGCCAGCGACGACCCGCAGGGCACGCCACTGCTTCGCCACTCGATCGGCGGGATGATGGCCAGCCTGCTCGACTCGCTGGCGATCTTCTGCCCCAACGCCAACTCGTTCCGCCGCTTCCAGGCCAACAGCTACGCGCCGCTGGCGAAGAGCTGGGGGGTCAACAACCGCACCGTATCGTTCCGCGTGCCCGGTGGCCCGGCCAACAGCCGGCACATCGAGCACCGCATCTGCGGCGCCGACGCCAACCCCTATCTCGCGGCCGCGGCGCTGCTCGCCGGCATCCACCAGGGCATCCGCGAGCAGATTGATCCGGGTCCGGCGATCGTGGGCAACGGCTACGAACAGGCCAAGGAATTCCTGCCCACCGACTGGCTGACTGCGCTGCAGGCGCTGGAACGCTCGAGTTGGGCCCGCGAGGCGCTGGGCGAGGAGTTCCTCAAGGTGTTCCTGGCGATCAAATGGCGCGAGTACCGGCAGTTCATGGCCGAGGTCGGCGAGCAGGACTGGCGCTGGTACCTGAGTCATGCGTGACCGGCGCCGGGGCGAAGAGCTACGCGGCGTCGAGCGCTGTTTGTAGGAGCGAATTCATTCGCGATCCCAGCCGCGCGGAGTGACCAATTTCGCGAATGAATTCGCTCCTACAGGTCTGCCGACAAGCCATGGCCGGATTCGGTCGTGACAGTTAAGGTAGGCCGCAGCCCTGACCGAGGAGTCACCCTATGGAAGCCGGAACCGCGCAGCTGTCGATGACCGTCCTGATGACCCCGGACAAGGCCAACTTCTCCGGCAACGTGCACGGCGGCACGCTGCTCAAGTACCTCGACGAGGTTGCCTACGCTTGCGCCAGCCGCTACGCCGGCAGCTACGTGGTGACCCTCTCGGTCGATCAGGTGGTGTTCCGCGAGCCGATCCGCATCGGCGAGCTGGTGACCTTCCTCGCCTCGGTCAACTACACCGGCACCACCTCGATGGAGATCGGCATCAAGGTGGTCACCGAGAACATCCAGGAGCGCTCGGTGCGCCACACCAACAGCTGCTTCTTCACCATGGTCGCGGTCGACGCCAGCGGCAAACCCAGCCCGGTGCCGGCGCTGGAGCCGCACAGCGCCGACGAGCGCCGGCGGTTCAGTCAGGCCCAGCAGCGCCGCGCGCTGCGCCAGGAACTCGAGCAGCGCTACCAGACGATCCGCGCCGACGGCTGAACCACCGCTCACATCCTGTAAGAAAATCAACGCGTTGCATAAAAAAGCTGGCACGTTCGCTGCGTTAGAATGGCCACCTTGATGCGCTCTGCCCGCGCGACGGGCGCGGCCGCGCTGTCTCCCCTCCAGCGCCCTCATCGCCGCCAGCGCTCCACTAGGGTCGTGGCAGCCCGTCTAGGCTGAAGCGCAGGGCCCGTCCATCGCACAACGGGAGATTCGATGCCACATCACACGCCCCTGATCGCCACCATCGCCGTCGGCTTCGTCCTCGCCTACCTGCTCGGCGCCGTCGCCACCCGCCTGCGCCTGTCGCCGCTGGTCGGCTACCTGCTCGCCGGCATCCTGGTCGGCCCGTTCACCCCCGGCTTCGTCGCCGACAAGGAGCTGTCCCACGAGATTTCCGAGATCGGCGTGATGCTGCTGATGTTCGGCGTCGGCCTGCACTTCTCGCTGAAGGACCTGATGTCGGTGAAGAACATCGCCATCCCCGGCGCGCTGGTGCAAATCGCCGTCGCCACCCTGCTCGGCATGGGCCTGGCCTGGGCGCTCGACTGGAGCTTCGGCGCCGGCCTGGTGTTCGGCCTGGCACTGTCGGTGGCGAGTACCGTGGTGCTGCTGCGCGCCCTCGAGGAGCGCCAGCTGCTCGACAGCCGGCGCGGCAAGATCGCCATCGGCTGGCTGATCGTCGAGGACCTGGTGATGGTCGTCACCCTGGTGCTGCTGCCGGCGCTGGCTGGGGTGCTCGGTGGTGAGGCGCAGGGCGGCGCCGAGGCCGGGGTGCTGATGCCGCTGCTCACCACCCTCGGCAAGGTCAGCCTGTTCATCGCCCTGATGGTGCTGGTCGGTCGCCGGCTGCTGCCCTGGCTGCTCGAACGCACCGCCGGCAGCGGCTCGCGCGAGCTGTTCACCCTCGCGGTGCTGGCGATCGCCATGGGCGTGGCCTACTTCGCCGCCCAGGTGTTCGGCGTGTCGTTCGCCCTCGGCGCGTTCTTCGCCGGGATGATGCTCAACGAGTCGGAACACAACCACCGCGCCGCCGAGGACTCGCAGGCGGTGCGCGATGCCTTCGCGGTGCTGTTCTTCGTCGCGGTGGGCATGCTGTTCGACCCGTCGATCCTGCTCAAGCAGCCGCTGGCGGTGTTTGCCACCTTCCTGATCATCGTGTTCGGCAAGTCGCTCGCCGCGCTGGCCATCGTGCGCGCCTTCGGCAAGCCGCTGAGCACTGCGCTGACCATCTCCGCCAGCCTGGCGCAGATCGGCGAGTTCTCCTTCATCCTGGTGGCGCTCGGTGTCAGCCTCGGCCTGATGCCGGAAGCCGGCCGCGACCTGGTGCTGGCCGGGGCGATCCTGTCGATCCTGGTCAACCCGCTGTGCTTCAGCCTGATCGACCGCCTGCAGCCGTGGCTGGATCGCCGCGAGAACACCGTGCCGGCCGACGCGCCGCCGGGCAGCGCGCTGGAGGACGACGACCTCCCGCTGATCCACGAGACCGGCCACGCCATCCTGATCGGCCACGGCCGGGTCGGCAGCCGCATCAGCCGGCGACTCAGCGAGGAAGGCATCCCGCTGGTGATCATCGAGGATAACCGCGCGCGTGCCCAGGAGCTGCGCGAGGAAGGCTTCAGCGTGGTGCTCGGCAACGCCGCCAGCAACCACGTGCTGGAGCTGGCCAAGGTCGCCGAGGCGCGCTGGCTGCTGATCGCCATCCCCAACGCCCTGGAGGCCGGGCAGATCGCCCTGCACGCGCGGGTGGCCAACCCGGCGCTGGTGATCGTCGCCCGCGCGCACTTCGACGCCGAGGTGGAATACCTCAGTGAGCACGCCGCCGACCTGGTGGTGATGGGTGAACGCGAGATCGCCCGGGTGATGTTCGCGCGCATCGGCCTGGACGCCCAGCAGCCGACGCTGCAGCCGGGCTCGACGGCGGCCTGAGCCGGTAGGAGCGAATTCATTCGCGATACCAGCGCCTCGGTGCGGTCACCGATCGCGAATGAATTCGCTCCTACAGAGGCGGCGTGCTTACAGGCGTTGGGCGGCGAAGCGCAGGCGCGGGTGGGCGATGCGGTCCTGGGCGCGCACCAGCTGCAGCTCGTAGCTGGCGCAGGCCTGGGTCTCCAGCAGCACCTCATGCACCGCCGCGGCGCTGAACTCGAAGGCCGCCAGCAGGCTGTCGCCGAGCAGCACGCGGCCGAGGAACAGCGCCGAGGTCAGGTCACCGACGCCCACCGGCTGGCGCGGAAAGGCCAGCAGCGGACGACGCAGCAGCCAGCGCTCGCCAGCGCTGACCAGCAGCATCTCGAAGGCCTCGGGCGCCTTGCCCGGGTAGCTCAGGTGCTTGACCAGCACCGCGCGCGGGCCGCGTGCCAGCAGCGCTTCGGCCATCGCCACGCAGTCATCCAGCGAGCGCGGCGTGCGGCCGGCGAAGCTGTCCAGCTCGAGCTGGTTGGGGCAGAGGAAATCCGCTACCGCCGCGGCCTCCTCGAGCAGGAAGCTGCTGACTTCCGGGGCGACGATGCAACCCTTCTCCGGATGGCCCATCACCGGGTCGCACAGGTACAGCGCGCGCGGGTTGGCCGCCTTGATCCGCGCCACCCCGGCAAGAATCGCCCGGCCCTGCGCCGCGCTGCCGAGGTAGCCGGACACCACGCCGTCGCAGCGGCCCAGTTCGCCGATCGCCGCAATGCCCTCGACCAGCGCCGGGATCTGTTCCGGGGCGAGCACCTCGCCGGCCCACTGACCGTACTGGGTGTGGTTGGAGAACTGCACGGTGTTCAGCGGCCAGACGTTGACGCCGATGCGCTGCAGCGGGAACACCGCGGCGCTGTTGCCGGCGTGGCCGAACACCACGTGGGACTGGATGCTGAGCAGGTGCGGGGGGGGCGACATAAGGCGATATCCGGCTGACCAAAGCGGCAGTATCGCGCTATCGACCCGGCGCGGCGATGGTAAGCTGAGGCTCTCTTGGATGTTTGACCGGTACCGCCATGCTGACCCTGGGTGACATGACCGTCCTGATGCTGCTCGCCGCCGCCGCTGCCTGGTTGTGGCACGCCCACGGCCTGCGCGAGCGCGCCCTGGAGCTGGTCAAGCAGCACTGCACGCGCGCCGACGTGTTGCTGCTCGACGGCGCGGTGGCCCTGCGCCGCGTCGCCCTGCTCCCCGATGCGCGCGGCCGCCGTCGCCTGGCGCGGGTCTACGGTTTCGAGTTCACCGTCACCGGCGAACAGCGCCATGCCGGCAGCATCGTGCTGTTCGGTCGCCACCTCGGCGGCATCGAACTGGCCCCCTACCCGTTCGACGCGCGCGCCGAGGCCGCCGTCGAGCAAGCGCCGGTGCTTGAGCATCCGCCGCTGAACAGCAATGTCGTGTCGTTGACCGACTGGCGCCGCCATCACGACCAGTGAGCCGCCCGACCCTGCAGCGAAATCCGCCATGAGCCGCCTGCCGTCGCGCCCGCTGCGCCTGACCCTCGCCGTGCTGCTGATCCTGGTCGGCATGGCCCTGTGCGCCGGCCTCGCCCAGCACCAGGCGCGCCAGCGCGCACTGCACAGCGGCACCAACCAGGCCGAGGAACAGCTCGGCCTGTACCTCAACAACCTGCGCACCCTGATCGACCGCTACCGCACCCTGCCGGCGGTGCTGGCCCTCGACCCGGAACTGCGCGAGGCGCTGGCCGCGCCGGTTGATGCCGCCAGCCAGGCGCGCATCAATCACAAGCTGGAAGCCATCAACGGCGCGGCGCACTCCTCGACCCTCGAGCTGCTCGACCGCAACGGCCTGGCGATCGCCGCCAGCAACTGGCGCGGCCCGCACAGCTACGTCGGGCACAACTACGGCTTCCGCCCGTACTTCCTGGAGACCCGCAGCCAGGGCACCGGGCGCTTCTACGCGGTCGGCGTGACCAGCGGGATTCCCGGATACTTCCTGTCCAGCGCGGTGCGCGACGCGCAAGGCGGCTTCCTCGGCGCCATCGTGGTCAAGCTGGAATTCCCCGAGCTGGAACGCGAGTGGAGCGCCAGCCCGGACATCCTGCTGGTCAGCGACGCCAAGGGCGTGGTGTTCATCGCCAACCGCCCGGGCTGGCGCTACCGCGAGCTGTTGCCGCTGGACGCCGCGGCGCGCGCCGAACTGGCTGCCACCCGTCAGTACGACAAGCAACCGCTGCAGCCGCTCACCCACCGGACCCTGCAGCCGCTCGGCGAGCAGCGCCGGCTGGCGCGGGTGCGCGGCCCGGAAGGGCGCCGCGACTACCTGTGGCAGGCGCTGCCGCTGCCCAGCGAGCAGTGGACCCTGCACCTGCTGCGCGAACCGCGCGAGGCCGCGCAGGCCGGGCGCAGCGCCGCGCTGGGCGCCGCCGGCGCCTGGCTGGCGCTGGTGTTCCTCGGCCTGTTCCTGCACCAGCGCTGGCGCCTGGCACGCCTGCGCCAGCGCAGCCGTCTGGAACTCGAACGTCTGGTCGAGCAGCGCACCGCCGCGCTGCGCACTGCCCAGGACGGCCTGGTGCAGGCCGCCAAGCTGGCCGCCCTGGGGCAGATGTCGGCGGCCCTGGCCCATGAGATCAACCAGCCGCTGACCGCCCAGCGCATGCAGCTGGCCAGCCTGCGCCTGCTCCTCGAGCAGGACCGCGGCGAGCAGGCCGCCGCCGTGCTGCAGCGCCTCGACGAACAGCTGGCGCGCATGAGCGCGCTGACCGGGCACCTGAAGACCTTCGCGCGCAAGAGCCCCGGCGGCCTGCGCGAGCGCCTCGACCTGGCGCTGGTGGTCGACCGCGCGCTGCAGCTGCTCGAGGCGCGCCTGCACCAGGAAGCCGTCGAGCTGCAGCTGCAGCTGACCCGCCCGGCCTGGGTGCGCGGCGACGCGATCCGTCTCGAGCAGGTGCTGGTCAATCTGCTGCGCAACGCCCTCGACGCCATGGCCGGCCTGTCAGATCGGCGCCTGCAGGTGAGCCTGCACGCCACCGCCGACGGCTGGCAGCTGGACGTGCAGGACAACGGTGGCGGCATCGCCGCCGAGGACCTGCCGCGGGTGTTCGACCCATTCTTCACCACCAAGCCAGTCGGCGAAGGCCTGGGCCTTGGCCTGGCGGTATCCTATGGCATCGTGATGGAACTGGACGGCCGCCTGGAGGCGCACAACCGCGACGCCGGCGCCTGCTTCAGCCTGAGCCTGCCGGCCGCCCCCGACGAGGACAGCAGATGAATGCGGTAATGGTCATCGACGACGAAGCGAGCATCCGCGACGCCGTGCAGCAGTGGCTGGAGCTCTCCGGCTTCGAGGTGCTGCCGTTCGCCAGCGCCGAGGCCGGCCTGGCGCGCCTCGGCCGCGACTTCCCCGGGGTGGTGCTGAGCGACGTGCGGATGCCCGGCCTCGACGGCTTCGGCCTGCTGCAGCGCGTGCAGCAGCTCGACCGCGACCTGCCGCTGATCCTCCTCACCGGCCACGGCGACGTGCCAATGGCGGTGGACGCCATGCGCCAGGGCGCCTACGACTTCCTGGAAAAACCCTTCAGCCCGGAGACCCTGCTGGAGCGCCTGCGCCGCGCGGTCGACAAGCGCCGCCTGGTCCTCGAGAACCGCCGCCTGCGCGAGGAAGCCGACCTGCGCCAGCGCATCGACTCGCGCCTGCTCGGCTTCTCGCCGGCCATGCAGCAGCTGCGCCGCCAGGTGATGGAACTGGCGCCGACCCCGGTCAACGTGCTGATCCGCGGCGAGACCGGCAGCGGCAAGGAGTTGGTTGCCCGCTGCCTGCACGACTTCGGCCCGCGCGGCGCCAAGCCGTTCGTGGCGCTGAACTGCGCGGCGATCCCCGAGGCGCTGTTCGAGAACGAGCTGTTCGGCCACGAGAGCGGCGCGTTCACCGGTGCGCAGGGCAAACGCATCGGCAAGATCGAGCACGCCGACGGCGGCAGCCTGTTCCTCGACGAGATCGAGAGCCTGCCGCTGGCCCAGCAGGTCAAGCTGCTGCGCGTGCTGCAGGAGCAGAGCCTGGAGCGCCTCGGCTCCAACCAGAGCATCCCAGTGGACCTGCGGGTGATCGCCGCGACCAAGCCGGACCTGCTCGAGGAAGCCCGCGCCGGGCGCTTTCGCGAGGACCTGGCGTACCGCCTGAATGTCGCCGAGCTGCGCCTGCCGCCGCTGCGCGAGCGCCGCGAGGACATCCCACTGCTGTTCGAGCACTTCGCCCAGGCCGCCGCGGAGCGCCTCGGCCGCGAGGTCACGCCGTTGTCGGCCTACGCGCTGGCGCGCCTGCTCGGCCATGACTGGCCGGGCAACGTGCGCGAGCTGGCCAACGCCGCCGAACGCCACGTGCTCGGCCTCGGCCAGAGCGTCGACGAGCCGGCCGCCGGAGCGCCGGCCGCCGGGCAGTCGCTGAGCGCCCAGCTGGAAGCCTTCGAGGCGCAGTGCCTGCGCGCCGCACTGAGCCGCCACAAAGGCGAGATCAAGGCAGTGATGGACGCCCTGCAGCTGCCACGCCGCACCCTCAACGAGAAGATGCAGCGCCACGGCCTGAGCCGCGACGAGTTCCTCGGCTAGCCCTCTTCTGATCGGCGGATTTCCGCCTATAGCCCTGCGCGGATCGGCAAGATTCCGCTCATCGCCACCCACATTCCCCGCGTGAACCGCTCTAGTCCGGGCCTTCGGCTGCTGGCACAGGTCTTGCCATCAGCCTGTCCACGGCCGCCTCCGTGCGACCCTTACAACCACAAGAAGGTACCCGCCCATGTATGCCATGCCCTGCGCCGGCTTCGCTGCCCGCCGTCTCCCTGCGGAGGCCCGTCCATGACTGCCCATGAACCCCTCTACACCGCCGCGGAGAAGCGCAAGCGGATCTTCGCCATCGTCGGCGCCTCGTCCGGCAACCTGGTCGAATGGTTCGACTTCTACGTCTACGCCTTCTGCGCCATCTACTTCGCCCCGGCGTTCTTCCCCTCCGATGACCCCACCGTGGCCCTGCTCAATACCGCCGGGGTGTTCGCCGCCGGCTTCCTGATGCGGCCGGTGGGCGGCTGGCTGTTCGGCCGCGTCGCCGACCGCTACGGGCGCAAGCGCTCAATGCTGATTTCGGTGCTGATGATGTGCGCCGGCTCACTGGTGATCGCCTGCCTGCCGACCTACGCCAGCATCGGCGTGGCGGCCCCCGCGCTGCTGCTCGCCGCACGGCTGTTCCAGGGCCTCTCGGTGGGTGGCGAGTACGGCACCACCGCGACCTACATGAGCGAAGTGGCGCTCAAGGGCAAGCGCGGCTTCTTCTCCTCGTTCCAGTACGTCACGCTGATCGGCGGCCAGCTGCTCGCCGTGCTGGTGGTGGTGATCCTCCAGCAACTGCTCGATGAGGCCGAGCTGAAGGCCTGGGGCTGGCGCATCCCGTTCGTCGTCGGCGCCCTGGCGGCGGTGGTCTCGCTGTACCTGCGCAGCTCGCTGGAGGAAACCAGCAGCGCCGAGACCCGCGGTAACAAGGAAGCCGGCACCCTGGCCGGGCTGTTCAAGCACCACAAGGCGGCGTTCCTCACCGTACTCGGTTACACCGCGGGCGGCTCGCTGATCTTCTACACCTTCACCACCTACATGCAGAAATACCTGGTCAACACCGTCGGTATGCACGCCAAGACCGCCAGCGGGGTGATGACCTTCGCGCTGTTCTGCTACATGGTCATGCAGCCGGCGTTCGGCGCGCTGTCCGACCGCATCGGCCGGCGTGCCTCGATGCAGTGGTTCGGCGCGCTCGGCGCGCTGTGCACCGTGCCGATCCTGCTGACCCTGAAGACCATCGAAAGCCCGGTCGCGGCGTTCTGCCTGATCATCCTGGCGATGGCGATCATCAGCTTCTACACCTCGATCAGCGGCCTGGTGAAGGCCGAGATGTTCCCGCCGGAAGTGCGCGCGCTGGGCGTCGGCCTGTCCTACGCGATCGCCAACGCGATGTTCGGCGGCAGCGCCGAGTACGTCGCCCTGGCGCTGAAGTCGATCGGCCACGAGGATTACTTCTACTGGTACGTGTCGTTCATGCTGGCGATCGCCTTCCTGGTCAGCTTCCGCCTGCCCAAACAGGCCAGCTACCTGCACCACGACCGCTAAGCGCGCGCTGCTGGTCACGACAACCCGCTGGGCGGCACCCGCCGCCCAGCGGGTTGTTGCGTTCTGGGGGCCTAGCTGCGCTGCAGCAGGAAGTCGGCGACCCGCGCCGCGCTGTCCTCGGGGAACTCCTGCATGAAGCAGTGCCCGCCCTCGACCTGGTGGGCGCGCACATGGCCGTTGGCGGCGCTGAGGCGCGCCGCCGACTTGACCACGAACGGATAGGTGTGGCGGCCGTAGAGCAGCAGGCTCGGCGTGACGATCTTGTTCAGCGACGACCACAGGCGCTTGGGTGTCGAGGAGAAGATTTCCGCCTCGCGACTCGGCCGGCACTTCAGCTGCACGCCGCCATCCACCTCGCCCAACGCGTGATCGACGAAGGCCCACAGCGCATCGTCGGTCCAGCCTTTGTAGATGCCGCGCCCGTGCAATGCGGCGTAGGCTGCCGGACGATCCGCCCAGCGGCTGCGCCGCGCCGCCGCACGCGCCGCCATGCTGGTCTTGCGGTGCACGCCAAGCACCTCGGCGAAGCTCATCACGCCGATCATGGTCGGGCTGAACAGCACCGGATCGAGCAGCACCGCCCGCTCGAACAGCGTCGGCCACTTGCCGAGGATCAGGCTGCTCAGCACCCCGCCGAAACTGTGCCCGACGGCGAAACGCGGCACCGCGCCGAAGCGCCCGCGCCCGGCCTCGAAGGCCTCCACGGCCAGTTCGGCGCTGCGGTTCCAGCCGTGGAAACGGCCGCCGTGGTCGCTGTCGCCATGCCCCTGGCTGTCGCACAGCCACAGGTCGAACTCGCCGACCAGGCGCTTGAGCAGGGGTTCGTAGGTGCGGCCACAGAAGCCGTTGCCATGCAGGAAGTGCAGCAGCGGCTTGCCGGAGGGTTCGCTGTGCCAGCCGCGCAGGGTGAAACCGGCGGAACTGGCGTGGGACCAAGGGTGCAGAATCATCGCGGAGCTCTCGAACGTCAGGCGCGCAGTTTAGCCGCCCGGCGCGCGGCGGAAAAACCGCGGCCTTGCTAAGCTGCGCGCTTCGCCAACCACACGGATGTGAACGATGCGTACCCTTCTGCTTGCCCTGGCCAGTGCGCTGGCCGGCGCCCTGTTGCTGGCCCTGTGGCTGATCCCGCAGTTGCCGGCCGAGGAAGCGCCCCTCAACCGCCGCGATTTCGCCGCCTGGCCGGCACCCGCGCTGGACTGCCAGGCCCTGCGCCAGCAGGCGTGGCAGACTGCGACCCTGCCGAACAGCGTGGACGACCGCTCGCAGGACAAGCTCTCGGCCTTCGTCAGTCGCCGCGCCAGCGCGCCGCAACAGGCGCTGCAGCTGTTCGGCGTGTACGGCGGTATGCCGCGCATCGAACTGGGCGCCGGCGCGCAGCCGGCCAACCTGCTGCTGACCAGCTATGACCGCAGCATCTGGAACCTCAGCCTGGCCAGTGACGCCGACATCCGCCGCATCTTCGTCGCCGACGCGGTCGCCGAAGTGCGCCTGCAGCGTCGCGCGGATCCGAGCTGGGGCGGCCGGCTCAAGCGCGCACTCGGCCTGACCCGGCCGCTGGCCACCATCGAGCTGGTCAAGCTCAGCCGCGTGCAGACCTGCAGCCTGTACGGCTACGCCTGGCAGAACGACGAGAAGGCGCAGTTCCGCAGCCTGATCGCCGCCACCGAACAGGTCACCGGGCTGCAGGTGCAGAGCTTCCAGGGCAGCTACGCGCCGGCGCTGAACAGCCCGCCGTTCGCCACCCCGCTGGCCACGCCCAGCCCGACCACGCCGGCACCGCCGGCTGCCGTGCCGGTGACCGCGGTCGCCGAGGCCGCGCCGGCGCCAGCCAACGCCGCGCAGGTGCACAGCGTCGACGACCTACGCAACGTCGTGCGCCAGCTGATCGAGCGCGGCGTGCTGCCGCCGCGACTCGCCTCGATGGACATGGCCAGTGGCGGCACGCTGCTCGAGTTGCAGCCGCTCGACCTCGCCTCGCGCCCGGCGATCGTCGCCGACGCACGCGGCCAACTGGTCTGCCCCAGCCATGGCGACAGCGCCTTGCAGGGCGACGACGGGCCAAACATCGCCGAGTGCGGCTTCGGCAATACACAGTTCTACGGCGGCGGCGGCAAGGACCTGCTCGACGATGCCTGGGGCAACGACCTGATCTACGGCGGCAGCGGCGACGACAGCCTGGATGCTGGCTGGGGCGCCGACGTGCTGCTGTTCGAGCGCGGCTGGGGCCACGACATCCTCGACAAGACCTGTCACAACGCACGCTTCGACGCCGCCAGCACACCGGGCGCCGCGCAGCTTGAATACCGCTGGCGCTTCAACAACTTCATCGTCTTCGGCCCGGGCATCGCCCCTGCCGACCTGACCTGGGACGGCAACCTGCTGCGCCACCGCAACGGCGACAGCCTCGAGTTCAAGGGCGGCAATGCCTGCTTCAACCTAGTGTTCGCCGACGACCCCAGCGCCGAGCTGAGCAGCGCCGCGCGCTAAGCGGCACTGGCCCGGCAGGCGGCCATGCCGGCCTGCAGTGCGGCGGCGTCCTGGGCGGTGTTGAAGATCAGCTCTAGGCGCGAATCCTTGCGCCATTCGCTATTGCGCCAGGCCAGCGCTTCGCCGCCCAGCGCATTGGCCGAGTACCAGCCCGCAGCGCTGTGCAGAACCAGCTTGGCGCGCTGCCAGGGCAGTGCGGCCAGCCACTGCTGCACGCGCGGCAGCTCGAACTGCTGGCTAGGGTGCCAGCGCCAGCCGATGCTCCAGCCGTCGGCCAGCGCCTGCACCTGGCAGAGCGGCTCGGCGGGATCGCGCCACATCGCCGCCAGCGGCGTCGCGCCTTGGGCCAAGTGCTCCAGCGCCGGGGTGCCGGCGTGCAGCGCATGGCCGGGCAGTGCGGCAAACGGCAGCTGGCCCTGACTGGTCCAGTAATGTGGGATGGCCGGTAGCTGCGCCCCCAGTTGCGCGCGCGCCGCAGCATCGAGACTCTCGGCCTTGTTCAGCACCAGCAACGCCGCCTCGCCGAGTGCGGCCTGCTGGCTGTCCGGCAACGCTGCGCCACTGGCTAGCGCAGCGGCATCCAGCACCAGCACCGGCGGTTGCACGGCGAGCACGCTCTGCCACGGCGCGGCGCGCAACTGGCGCAGCAGTTCGGCGGGATGGCCGAGGCCGGACGGTTCGATGAACAGCCGCTGCGGCCGCGCCTGGCGCAACAGGCGGGTCAGGCCGACCTGGAACGGCGCGCCGTTGACGCAGCACAGGCAGCCGCCGGCCACCTCGGCGAGCTGCACGCCGGCGGCGGCCTCGCTGAGCAGCGCGGCATCCAGGCCGATCTGGCCGAATTCATTGATCAGCACGGCCCAGCGCTCGTGCGGCGGACGCTGGGCGAGCAGTTGGCGGAGCAGGCTGGTCTTGCCGGCGCCGAGCGGGCCGCCGATCAGGTGAGTAGGAATCTGAGTGAGCATCTGCGCATCCTGCCGCTTGTCGAGGGGATTGGGAAAGCCCTAGAGTGCGGCGCATCGATTTGCGGAGACCGTCCATGCGCCCCTTGCTCGCCCTGCTCTTCACCGCCCTGCCGCTGCTGGCGCACGCCGAAGCCTGCGTGGTGCACAGCCAGGGCGACCGCCTGGACGTGAAAGTCTGCCAGCAGAACCAGAGCATTCCGCCGCAACTGTTCCGCGACGGTTTCTGCCAGCCGCAGCTCAAGGGCCAGAAGGTCGAGGTGGAGTTCGTCGCCCAGTGCCCGGGCGGCTCGTTCGGCGTATGCCGCAACGCCCAGGTCTCCAACCTGCCCTACCGCCAGGACATCCACTACTACGGCGTGGCCAGCGACGCCAACTACCTCAAGCCCTACTGCGAACGGCAGAGCAAGGGTGTGTGGATGGCGCGCTAACGGGGTTTCACGTGGAACCCGCCGGCAATTCGCCGGCGCCTCGGTTAGGCTGTAGGGGTCTTCGCATGCAGATCGCGCCATGGAGTTCGGCATCCCCCACCTGTTCGGCTACCTGATCGCCCTCACCCACGTCCTCGGTGTGATCGCCGCGCTGCACGCGGTATTCACCGTGCGCACCGCGCAAGGCGCGATCGCCTGGGCGCTGTCGCTGCTGTTCATGCCCTACCTGACCCTGCTGCCCTACCTGGTGTTCGGCCGCAGCAGCTTCGACGCCTACATCCGCGCGCGCCGTCAGGCCAACCGTGAGATGCATGTGGCGATGGCCGGCCTGGATTGGCGCGACTGGGTCAGCGAAGCGGTCGCCGCGCGCCGCTCGCTGGATTCCGGCAACCTGCTGGCGATGCCGCGCCTGGGTTCCATGCCGCCGCTGGCGCACAACCAGGTGCGCCTGCTGATCAATGGCGAGGCGACCTTCGAGGCGATCTTCGCTGCCATCGCCGCGGCCAAACAGGTGGTGCTGGTGCAGTTCTTCATCGTCCACGACGATGCGCTCGGCCGGCGCCTCGCCGACCTGTTGCTGGCGCGCGCCGCCGCCGGGGTCGAAGTATTCCTGCTCTACGACGGCATCGGCAGCCACGACCTGCCGCGCGCCTACGGCGAGCGCCTGCGCGCCGGGGGCGTGCAGGTGCGCAGCTTCGCCACCCGACGTGGGCTGATCAATCGCTTCCAGCTGAATTTCCGCAATCACCGCAAGGTGGTGGTGGTCGACGGTACGATCGGCTTCCTCGGCGGCCACAACGTCGGCGACGAGTACCTCGGCGGCAAGCCGCCGCTGTCGCCGTGGCGCGACACCCATGTCGAACTGCGTGGGCCGGTGCTGACCTGTCTGCAGGAGTCATTCGCCGAGGACTGGTACTGGGCGGCGCGCCGCCTGCCGCCGCTGCTGCTCGCCGAGGACTTCGGCAACGGCGAGATGCTCTGCCAGCTGCTCGCCAGCGGCCCCGCCGATCCGCAGGACACCTGTTCGCTGTTCTTCGTCGAGGCGATCAATGCCGCGCGCCAGCGCCTGTGGATCACCACGCCGTACTTCATCCCCGACGAGGCGGTGTTCGCCGCCCTGCACCTGGCAGTGCTGCGCGGCGTCGACGTGCGCATCCTGCTGCCGGCGCGCCCCGATCACCGCATGGTCTATGCCGCCTCCAGCCTGTTCGCCTTCGAGGCGCTGCGCGTCGGGGTGCGCATCTTCCGCTACCTGCCGGGCTTCCTGCATCAGAAGGTGCTGCTGATCGACGACTGCAGCGCCGCGGTGGGCAGCGCCAATCTGGATAACCGCTCGTTCCGGCTGAACTTCGAGATCATGCTGCTGGTGCACGACAGCGGCTTCGCCGCGCGGGTGCAGGACATGCTGGAGGCCGACTTCGCCCTGGCGCGCGAGCTGCGCGAAGAGGACGACCAACAGATCAACCGCCTGCGCCAGCTGGGCATGCGCGTCGCCCGATTGATTTCGCCGATTCTCTGAGCGGCTTCAGCGGTACAGGTCGGCGCGGCTCCACGGCAGCTCGTGACCGCCGCCGGGCAGCGGCTTCAGCGCGAGGATCTGGTGCAGGTTGATCCAGCCCTGGCTGAACGCGTAGGCGCAGCCGGCCAGGTACAGCCGCCAGATGCGCAGGGTCTGCTCGCTGACCAGCCGCGCCGCCTCGTCCAGCCGACCTTCCAGGCGCTGGCTCCAGAAATTCAGGGTACGTGCGTAGTGCAGGCGCAGGCTTTCCACGTCGACCACCTCGAGGCCCACCTCGCTGAGGTCACCAACCATCCGCGCCAGGTGCGGCAGTTCGCCGTGGGGGAATACGTAGCGGTCGATGAACGCACCGGCGCCGCGGCCCACCGGCCGGCCGTCGAGGTATCTGGAGGTGATGCCGTGGTTCATTACCAGGCCGCCGGGGCGCACCGCGCCGAACAGGCGTTGGCAGTACAGCGGCAGATTGACGTGGCCGACGTGCTCGAACATGCCGACGCTGACCACCTTGTCGAAGCGGCCGTCCTGCGGCAGGTCGCGGTAGTCGAGCAGCTGCAGCTCGACCTGGCCCTCCAGGCCCTCGTCCTTGACCCGTTGCCGGCCGAGCGCCAGCTGCTCCTTGCTCAGCGTGATGCCGAGCACCCGTGCGCCGCATTCACGTGCGGCGAAGCGCGCCAGGCCGCCCCAGCCGCAACCGACATCCAGCAGGTAGTCGCCGGCTTGTAGGCGCAGCTTGCGGCACAGGTGGCGCAACTTGGCCAGTTGCGCCTGCTCGAGGTCTTCGCTGCCGGTCTCGTAGTAGGCGCAGGAATAGACCATCTCGCGGTCCAGCCACAGCGCGTAGAACTCGTTGGACAGGTCGTAGTGGTAGGAGATCGCTTCGGCGTCGGTGCTCTTGTCGTGACCTTCGCGGGTCGGCGCCGAGGTCGAACCATCGCCCAGCGCCAGGCTGAGCGCATCGCCGATGCGGATCACCTCGCTCATTGGCCCTTCCAGGCCGAGCTTGCCTTCGACATAGGCCTGGCCGAGCGAATCCAGGCTGGGATTGCTCAGCTGCGCGACGATACTCGGGTCGTGCAGTACCAGAGTGACGCTCGGCTCGGGGCCGAGGTCGAGTTCCTTACCGTCCCACAGGCGAAGCCGCACAGGCAGCTTAAGTCCGCTCAGGGCCGGCTGCAGTTGCGCCAGCATAGGAGAACCCCCCGTCCAGTAGACAAAGGAAGCGTAGTCCAGTTGAGTGGCTGTCCACGCTATAGGTTCAACAGACCATTTCTATCGTTATCCCGCTTGTTCGCCGACGCAAGCGCTTAATGCCGTGGAGAAGTCGGCGTGATAGTGCTGGCTGCCAATCAGCTGCAAGATCCCGGCCTTGCCCAGCTTACTCAGCACCCGCGCGTTGGCCTCGCAGAGCACCACGCGGATCTGCCGGCGCTGCAGCTGCTGGATGACTTCCTCCAGTATCTGCAAGCCAGTGATATCCATGAACGGCACCCGCCGCAGTCGGATGACCAGCGCGCGCGGATCGGTGTGGATATGCGCGAGCACCCGCTCGAAGGTTTCCGCCGCACCGAAGAACAATGGGCCATCGATGCTGTACACCAGCACCCCGACAATCACCCCGGCAACCACGTTGCGCAGCCAGTGCTCGCGCCGCAACAGCCCGGCCTTCCAGGCCTCGTGAATGGCCAGCATGCGCCTTCTCCTTGCCTGACACGCCGGCGAGAACGCGGCGCTCCCCAGCAGCCAAGGCAATTTGCCGACAGGAATCAAGGCAGCGCCGCGCTCGAGCGTGGTTTTAGACAATAAAAACTGTCGCAAACCTTCCCCGAAAATCAGGGTCTCCAGGCAGTTCTGACAAAGCTTCAAAACTGTCGCAAACCTCAAATTGCCGCTCTGGGCCCTAATCATTTGCCAATAAAAACTGTCGAGCCCCGATTTGCGCTGGCTTCAGCATACTCAGGGGCCCATACAGTTCATGGCTTCATGAGTGTTCTCTGGCTGAGCATCAGGCCTTGCCAACCCTTGCTTGATCTTGCACCGTTGCCCGGCTGGCCATTGCAGCTTCGATGTACTCAATAGCCTTCAGCAGCCCCTGCAATGCCCAATCGGGAGGGCCTCCCGGCTTGGAGCTTGGCTTATCCGGGTCATTCAACCAGGAGCGAACCGTGCGAGCAGCACAGGGTCGCTGGGTCACCGCGGAAATGAGCGTTGCGCTCTTGGCCTGCGTGATCCCGTAGCGGTCTAGCAGGTACAGGTAGTGGTCGCGGTTGGTCATCTGTATCTCAAAATATGCCTGTGGAGCATTTTCTCTTCAGAGCTATCCATACACTTGCTTCTACTTAGGCTTCTGCGGCTTGGTCGGAGGCTTCAATGTCTGGAGCACTTGGTGAAATGCACCGGCCAGATCCTGATCAGAAGCCACAGGAGGTCGAGAAGCCCGTGTCCGTTTTGACTCTGATGGCTTAGGTTTAGAACGTTCAATTTTCGCCATCGCTTCGCGCTCATTTTTATTGAGCGCCGAATCGAAAACTTTATTGTTGACCCTTTCGTCCCTAGCAGCGCGGGCAAAGACAACCACGTTCGAGTTGAGATTCGCGGGTAGCTGAAAAGGACAGATTGAATCGCCCCTAGTTTCGTAGACACCTCCAAGCCTCATAATGAGGCCCATTAGGAGGTGCCATGAGCAACCAGCGTTACCCCGAAGAATTCAAGATCGAAGCGGTCAAGCAAGTGACCGAGC
>NZ_JAFEUP010000007.1 GCF_016901015.1 Zestomonas insulae | reverse complement strand
GTTTTGCTCGCCGCTTACCAGCGTGGGTACCAGCGTCCGCGAGGCTTTGCTGCGAAAGTGCCCAACAACTCACCCAGCGAGCAGCGTTTCTCCTGCTCGAAAGCCAGGCCGCTGCGCAGCGCCCGCCACACGGCGCGTGGTAAGCCGGGCGGCACGTCTGGCTGCAATTGCATCGCACGAGCTTGCTTGGCATTGAGCTGTCGGTACGGCAGCCAGCCACGGCTCAACTGGTAGAGCAGGCAACTGACTGCGTAAATATCTGCGGTGCAGCCGAGTGAGGCGCCCTCGAATAGCTCCGGGGCCGCATAACGGGGCGTCCAAGCTGCAAGTGGTTTGCCGCAGACGCGGCGAAGCTTGCTCGATGCGCTGCCCAGGCCGAAATCAAATAGGCATATGCCGTGCTCGGAGCACATGACATTGCTGGGTTTGATATCGCCATGCAGTACACCTTGTGCGTGAGCATGCTGCAGCGCGTCCAACAACGGCAGAGCCACCTCCTGGAGTGCGGGCCACGGCAATCCCTCTGGATGCTCGTCGAGCAGCTGGTCAAGTGTGTGGCCCTTGAGCAACTCCAGCGTCAAGAAGCCGCGCTCGCTGCTCGGGTCGATCTCAAAACCTAAGGGTCGCACCACGTGCTGGTGGCGCAGGCGGCTGAGCAAAGCGAACTCGCGATGAAGCAGCCGGTTGGCGTCGGGATACGCGAGCAGCTCCTCATTGAGGACCTTCAGGGCCACGTAGGGTTCTGGCTCACCAAACTGTTCGCGCAGCAGATCGCGCGCTTGGTAAACCGCCCCCATACCGCCGAGGCCGAGCAGGCGATCGATTCGATAACGTCCACAGAGCAGCTCGGGAAGCGCTCGGATACTTTCATTGGCGCGAGGCTTGGCGGCATCGTGCCCCGTATTGGCGAAGGCCAAATAGGTGAGGTTCTGATTGCTAGGCACTGGAGGCTCTGGAGTCATCGATGAATCACCACCGCACCGATGTTGTCACGCGCCTCGCCGGCGAGTACCGCGTCGAACATGAGCCGCACGGCTTGCTGCGGGGTTGGCTGCTGTAATGCTGCGCTCAATTCGTACTGTGTCAGCTCCTGATAAAGACCGTCGCTGCACAGCAACAAGGCATCGCCGGGATAGATGGCGAACTCGCAGCGCTCAAGCTGCAGTTCCGGAGTCGCACCGATGGCGCGGAGCAGCCCGCCGGCGCCTGGGTAGTCGGCTGCTGCGCTGGCGCTGAGCTGTTGCTGGTCGACGAGTTGCTGTGCGAGCGAATGATCCTTGGAGAGCTGATAAAGGTGGCCGTTGCGCCGCAGATAACAGCGGCTGTCGCCGGCCCATAGGCAGATGCCGCGTCCCGCATCGGCGAAGAGCGCGACCACTGTGCTACCAATCACTGCCGGTTGCTGACCGGCGCTCAGGGTCAGCTCCTGGGTGAGATGCCGGTTGAGGCGTTGCAGGCAATCCTGCGCCCGGCTCACGCGCTCATCCAGGTCCGCGCAATGCGGCAACACCGCCAGATGTTCGACAACCAATCGACTGGCCAGATCGCCCTGCTGATGGCCACCAAGACCATCTGCCACTGCCCAGACTCCATGCTCAGGTCGATCGAGCACGGCGTCTTCGTTGCGGTGGCGCACATTACCTACGGCGGTGCGCGCACTGCTACGCCAGAGCCCATTCATAGTGCCGCCGGCAGCTTGAAATGGCGTAGCGCAGTGAGATCGAAGGGATTCGGCGCGCGCTGGCTGTGCAGCAAGAAGTTGGCGTGCAGCCCGGCGAGATTAGCCTTGACCATCAGCACATCGCGACCACTGTGAGATTGGGTCTCCATCAGATCGAGAAGGCGAAACAGCGACCAAGGTCCGCTGTTCTTCTCGATGCCGAGCTTGCGTCCGTTAAGGTCATCGACCACCAGGCTCGAGCGACCCTCGCCCGAGGCCGCCGGCCAGCGGAATGCGGTCTGCACGATCGGCCCATGGCGGTACTCGAGACGCTGCTCGCCAAAGCGGAAGTCCGCGCGTGCCAGGCTGGAGTCCAGGGAGTACGGCTCTAGCTCGAAGAGCACCAACGGCTCGGCCGGATTCTCGGCGAAGAAGCCGCGCTGAATCGCATTGGCGCGGCTGATCTGCACCAGCAGTTCGCGTGACAGCGGCAGTGCGTGGCCTTCGAGCTGACGCACCTGGTACGCGCCGCGGCTGTCGCTGACAAAGGGTTGCAGGTAGTCAGCGAAGAAGCGGTCGACGGCGCCCTGGTGCTTAAAGAACTCGCGGAAATCAGCGATGGCGACCTCGCTGTCGCTGTGCGCACTGAACGGATAGCGTTGCTTGATCGCTCCGCGATAGTTGCCATACAGCTCGCTCTGGTAGCGCTGCGCGATGAAGCGATGCGCCTCGTTGAGGATCAGCATCCAACTGTCTTCCGCCTGCAGGCCGAGCCAGCCGGCCACGGGTTGCGGCAGACGCTGCGCGCTGCTGCGTAGTTGGCTCAAGCCGTCGCGTGCACCACCCATGCGCGCTTTCGCCAGGTCGAAGGCGGCCTGCTCAGGGGCGCTGGCCCGGCCCAACGCGGCCAGTTGCTGTTGTACGGCGTCGAGGTTCTGCAGCACGGCGCTGAGGGTGACGCTCGGGCTACCGGCCTCATCGAGCAGTTGGTGAAGCGGCGCGAAGCGCCGTTGCACGGCCGCACGCGGGCTATTGCTTCCGCCGGAGCTGACCAACTTCTTCACCTGTTCGGCGACTGCAGTGGACAGCACATTGCCGGCCGGCGTCGCGGCGCTGGCCAGCACCTCCGTACCCGGGAAGCGCGTATTGCTGCGCACCTCCTCGAGCAGGGTGAGTAGCGGCGAGTTGGCGGCGCTCAACGCGGCTAGCTGTTCGGCACCCTGTTCGGCGCTGCCAATCGGCTCCAGCGCCAGCGCGTTAATGGCCTGTCCCCATAGGTCGGCGTAGTCGCGGAAGTAGAGTTGCTCGACATCGCGCTGCAGGCGTGTCAGATCGGCTCCTCCAAGGCTGTCGTCGCTGCCGAACACCCAGTTGTCCTGCAACACGTTCTGCATCACCTCGCCACTTTGGGCGACGAGCATCTGCAGATAACCGCGCTGGGTATAGAAGCCGGGAATCACGAAGTCGGTGCCGCTGAAGATTGCTGCCTGGGCGCCCAATCGGTCAGCCAGGCGATAGTCCGGCAGGTTGCGCGCCTGATCGCGCAGGCGTTGGTACACCACTTCGGCGAGCGGTTGCCGGCGCAGGGCATCGCGCGCCTGCGCGACCAGCTGGGCATCGAGTGGGTAGGGCGCGAACGGCAGGGCCAGCAGACGTTGCAGGTGCGCGTCGAGGCGTCGCTGCAGCTTGGCATTGCCGACATAGTGCTGGCTCCAGGTCTCGTCCAGCCAGGCGCGCAGGAAGCTCGGGTCACGCTGCTGCGCGACGCCGAGCATCAGGTAGGCGCGCAGGTTGCCCAGTAGCTGATCGCGATCGTCCAGGCTGCTGCGCAGTTGGCCTTCCAGCTGCTGGGCCAGGTGTGGCAGCAACAGATGCTCGAGATCATGGTGATAGGCGTCGAGCAACGTGGGGTTGACCGCTTGCGCCTGATACAGACCACTGCGCAGCAGGGTGGGTACGGCCGCCGCCGGGGGGAACACCTGGGTGGCGGCATAGCTGCTGTCGAGCGGCGGGACGATGGCGCGCAGATCATGCTGCGCGCCGAGCCCCTCACGGTGTTGCTGAAGCTGGCCGGTGATCTCGCGCAGCTGCTCAAAGCGCAGCTGGTTGGCCATGAAGCCGTTGGCCCACAGGCCGCCGCAGGCCAGCAGACTGCAGCAAGCCAGCGCATACAGCGCGCGCTGGCTCCAGCCGATGCGCCGGGCTGCGCTGCGCTCGAGGCCGGCCAGTTCAGCTTCCGGGAAGATCACCCGGCTCAGCAGTTGGTGGATGAAGCGTGGTTGGCCGGTGTCCTGCTGCCCGGCCAGCGCGCTGCTTTCCGGCAGCGGCGCGGCGCTGGTCAGGTAGAAGCCGCGCAGGTGACCGCTGTGCTGGTAGCTATTGCTCGCTAAGGCCTGTTCGACCAGCAGGCCGAGATGCTCACCGATGCGGCTGAGCTGCTGCGGGAAATCGACCAGTTGGCCGCGCCGCTGCAGGTCGCGTTCCTGATGCAGGCGCTGAATCAGTTGGCTGTGCAGGCGGTGCAGCAGCGCCTCGAACTCTTCGCGGATCACCTGAGCATCGGTGCCGTCCTGGCCTTTGCCAAAGCTGGCGCCGAACACCTGCTCGCGTTCGTCGCGCGACAGGCCGCCAAAGTAGGCGTCGAAGCCCGGCAGGCTATCGGTCTTGGTCAGCAGCAGATAGATCGGCAGCTCCACCGCCAGCTGACGATACAGCTCCTGCAGCCGCTGGCGGATCTGCCGAGCGAGTGTGTCCAGCGTGCGAGGGTCATCGCTGAGCAGGCACTCAAGCGGCACGGTCAGCAGCACGCCGTTCAGCGGTCGGGCACGGCGTTTGCGCAGCAGACCGAGCAGATGCAGCCAGGCGCGCGCATCGCCACGATTATCCGGTTGGCTCAGGTAGCGACCGGGAGTATCCAGCAGCACTGCGTGATCGGCGAAGTACCACTCTGCGCACTCCAGCTCGCTGGCATCGGTGGGAGCGCGAGAGCCGCGATCATTTAACGGCAGCTTGAGGCCCGCGCAGGAAAGCAGACTGGTTTTACCCGCGCCGCTGGGGCCGAGTAGCAGGTACCAGGGCAACTGGCTGCGCTGGTGCGCGCTGCGGTCGCGGTACAGCCGCGAGCGACGCAAGGTGCGCAGCGCGTGGCCGAAGCGGCGGCGCAATTCGCGCTGTTCCGCGGCGATCAGCGCTGTGCCGCGCTGCAGTGGCGGCGCACTGTGATCATCGCTCGCGGGCACGCGAGCGCGTTCATTGGCGAAGACCATGCTCAGTCTCCAGATCAGGCTGAGTGCACAGATGCTCAGTGCTCGGTGGCCGGCGTCGGCCCAGAAGCGGACATCGTCGACGGCCAGCAGCGGCCCGCCGAACCAGATCAGCAGCGCGAGAAAGAGGACCAGCGCCAGGCTCCACACCCAGGTCTTGCGGAGGACTGCGGTGACGGCGGCAAACGAGGCTTTCATATCAATTCATCCCTGCATCACTGCGGTGCGACGTGCGGCACGTCGAGGGTTTGGTAGGGCCGCAGCACAGCGGCGCGCTGTTCGCCGAGCACCCAGGCGAAGACCCCGTAGAGGCTGGCCAGACAGGTCAGGGTGAACAGACCGATCAGCCACCAGGGCACGATGCGCACCAGGCGCTGACCGCGCGCGGGCGAGCCCAAACCATGCGGCGACAGCTCGCGCGGCACCTCGCCACGCAGCTGGCGGATGCTGCGGTACAGCTCGTCGCGGAGCAGCTCCAGCGCCTGCGCACCGCGTGACAACACGCGGTACTTGCCCTCGAAGCCGAGCGCCAGGCACAGGTAGAGCAGTTCGAGCATGGGCAGATGCTTGAGCGGGTTGGCCGACAGCCGTTCGAGCAGCTGGAATACCTTTTCGCCACCGAACGTCTCGTTGTGGAAGCGGCTGAGCAGGCTCATCCGCGACCATTCGCCGGCGTCTCCCCAAGGGGTGGTACTCACTGCCTCGTCGAGGACCGTGCACAGCACATAGCGAGCGGCGAGCACCTGGCTGTTCTCGCCACCGTCCTGCAGGGCGCGGTACTCGAACTGTTTCACTTCACCGACCAGGCGTTCCTGCAGCGTGTCGAGGGTTTCGTCGCCCGCGCCATGGCGTAAGCGCACCAGGCTCGCCAGCAACGGGGTGGCCGCGCCGACCAGCGGGTTGAGGCTGAAGTTGAAGCACTCCGCCGGGCGCAGGCGCGCGGCGAGGCGCATGCGCTCCTCGAGTTGTTCGTAGCGCGGCGGCACGGCGACATCGCCGAGCGGGCGGCGTGGCTGGTCGGCGTCCGCCGGGTCGAGCAGCACCGTGCGGTCGTCCTGGTAGTCCCTGTCGTGCATGGCAGTCATTCCCTGATGGCCCAAAATTTCAGTTCGAGGCCGGGACAGTCCCCGGCCAGGTGGAAGGCGAAGCCGCCGGAGCTCTCCAGCTGCGCACGGTCGTCGTCGCTAAGTTGCAGCACGAAGTAGCTTTTCCCGGCGTGGTAGGGCAGCTGGCGCGGCGCCACCGGCAATGGCTGCAGACGGATGCCCGGCAGGTGCAGGTTGACCAGTTGGCGGATGCGTTCCACGGCGCCGATCTTCAGCTGGGACGGCAGACGCTGGCGGAGCATGGACGTATCACCCTGCGCGCTGGCGGCGAGCACGAAGCTTGCCGAGCCGAGCAGGCGGTGATCGAACAGCGGGGCGACCTGAATGCCGTACTGGCGCGTCTGCAGCGGCAATTCGATGGCGTGCTGCTCGAGCACCATCGACAGCGCCAGGCGCAGACCGTCCATCAACGGTCCGAACGACGCGGCCAGATCGGCGTGTCGGTAGCCAATCTGCAGCTGTGGGCGGCGCTGCTCGCCGGTGAAGGTGGCCAGCTCGCCGAACACCGCCAGCAGCTCGCGGTAGAGCTGCTCGGGGTGCAGCGACGGCTGTTCGAGGCAGTGGCGCAGTTGCGGCTCGCAGCGGTTGATCATCTGCAGCAGCAAGAAGTCGCCCATCTCCGCGGTGCCCGGCGCGGCGCAGGCGCGGACCCGCTCGGCCAGGCAGTCGCCGCGCTGGGTGAGCAGGCCGAGGGCCTCCTTGAGCAGGGCGAGCAGCCCGACATGGGCGTGCACGTCGAGCAGGCTGGGAATGTACTGCTCGTCGAGGTGTACGCGCCCGTCGGCGCTAACGCTATCTACCCGGCATACCGGCAGGCGCACCAGGCCGGCATCCTGCGGCGTGTCGCCGAGCTGCAGGCGCAGATCGAGGTGGGCGCAGCTGATCATGCCGCTGTTCGATTCGCCGGCGTTGGCGTCGGCCACCTCGAGATCGGTGGCCACGTACCGCACGCGCAGCTCCTGCTGTTCCTCGCGGCGGGTGTCGACCTGCTCGGCGCTAGCCAAGGCCAGGCAGAGGTAAACGGTGGCGTCCTGGGTGTGCGGCGGAATATCCAGGGCCAGCGGCGCGTCACCGGCGCCAATCGTGAACAGCGTGCCGTCCGGCAGCAGGCCGCTGGCGCGGTTGACCAGCAGCTTGCCGAGGGCCAGGCAGGGACGATCCAGTTGCAGTTCGGCGAAACCCCAGGCATGCCGCAGCAGGCTGTGCACGCGGGCGCACAACTGGTGTTCGACATAGCGATCATGCTGCTGGAAATGCTGCGGGCGCAGCAGCATGCCTTCCTGCCATACCACTTTGCGCGGACTCATCGGCTGACCTCATCCGCCAGCGTCGCGGCGCTATCTGTGGGCTGGATGCCCAGGGCATCGAGCTGCAGGTCGCTACGGTTGCGCATGCGCGGTTCGAGGGTGATCACATAGCGCCAGCGCGCTTCCGGCAGATCGCGGTAGGCCGCCAGCACTCCGACATAGCGGCTACCCGGCTGCACTGAGAGTTTGAGCTGTTGCGTTGCACCGGGGCGCAGTTCTAGCTCTTCCTCGGCGACGCGATCGCGTAGCAGGGTTTCCTTGGCGTTCTGGTAGAGCGCGAAGAAATCGGCATTCTCGAAGGCGACCGGATGTTTCAGCTCGATCAGCCGCACCACGATGGGCGAGGGACGGCCGTGCAGATCGGGGTTGAGATGTTCACTGGCGCGTAGCGACAGGTCGAGCTTGGTCAGCTCGGAATAGGGCAGCACGGCGGCGCAGCCGCTCAGGGCGAGCAGGCCGCACAGCAGCGGGGCGGTTAGCAGGCGCATGGTCATCATCCTTGTTGGGTGGCGTCGAGGGTGGCGGTCAGGCGCACCTGCTCGTCGTAGCTACGGGCGAAATCGCCGGTGAGCAGGCCTTCGCGCCACTCGTCGTCGCGTTGCAGGCGCCGGTGCAGGCGGCGATAAGCGCGCCAGCGGCTGCCGGCGGTGGCCAGCAGCGGCTTGTGTTGCTCATCGAAGCGCTGCGTCAGCTGTTCTGGGGCGAACTGCGCGAGCACGGCCGTGACGGCGGCCTGGCTGGCGGCGACCAGTGCCAGCTGGTGGGCCTGCAGCTCGTGGAAGGTGCTGCGCAGGATCTGCTCCGCGGCCAGCGGCTGCCGGCCATCGAGGCCGAGCATGGCGTGCATGGCGCTGGCGGGGTCGGCGGCGTGCTGGAGCGCAGTGCTGCCGGGGGCTGGCGGGCTGCCCAGCGGCAGGCGCAGCTCGCGCTTCAGCGCATCGCGCGTGTGCAGGCCTTGCTGCAGCCCGGCAATGCACTGACGCAACAGCCGCGCGACCTGCAGCGCCAGCGCCTCGCGCTGTTGCGCATCGAGCGTGTCGAAGGGGACACCCAGGGCGCCGGCAAAAGCCTCCCAGAAGCTCGCATTAGGCGCGGCGGGTCGTGCCGGTTGCGGCGCCGGAGCCGCCACCGCGGCCACCAGCTGGGGCAGCGGCAGCTGGTGCAGCTCGACGGCCAAGTGGTCGTGCGGCTGGAGCGCGGATGTGACCGGCTGCGGCTCGACCTGTGCCAGGTAAGCGTGCGCCTGCTGATCCAGGGCGACTAGCGGGTCGAGGTCGAGGAAGGCATCGTCGGGAATCAGGCTGCCGGCGGCGACCGGCAGGCCGACGACGCCATCGAAACGTGCGGGGTCCTGCACCAGGCGCGCGCGAATCTCGAAGTCGCCCAGGCAGAAGGTATCGCCATGGGCGATACGCTGCGCCTGCTGTTTGGGCAGACGCGCCGCACCCTTGCGCAGCGTGCCGTTGCTGCTGGTGTCGGTGAGGTAGTAGGCGCCCTCGCGAAAACTCACCAGTGCGTGACGGGCGGAAATGACGCGCTTGGCATCGGGCAGCGGCCAGTCGCAATCCGGGTGGCGGCCGATGCTGCCGCCGGCCTGCTTGAAGCGCTTGCTCGCCTGCTGGCCCGGCACGAACTGCTGGGCGCTGACGATCTCAAATACCAATTCCATGGCGATTGTTGCTCCTGTGAACGGGGCCTAGCGGTTGAGCACCTGCGGGTCGCCGAGCGGGCGGTAGTCGGCGTCGTCGTAGCGGTAGTTGGCCGCGCAGCCGGCCAGGCTCAAGGCCAGGGCGAGCAGGGCGGCGAGGTAGCGGAGGGGCATCGATGATTCCTCAAGGTGTGAAGGGGTGGCCGGCGCGCTCAGATTTCGCCGGGGGCAATGCGCAGGCGATTCATCCGGTACAGCAGGGTGCGGCGGGGCAGACCGAGCTCGCGGGCCGCGCGGCTCTGGTTGCCGCGGTTGCTGCGCAGGCAATCGAGCAGCAGGTTGCGCTCGACGTGCTCGAGCCGGGCGCGCAGGTTCTGCGGTGCGTCGTCCGCTGTCTGGCGTGGCTGCAGGCTGAGGTGTTCGGGCAGCAAACGGTTGCCGTCGCAGAGCAACACGGCGCGTTCGACCAGACCCTTGAGCTCGCGCACGTTGCCGGGGAAGCGGTAGCCGGCCAGCTGCGCGAGGGCGGCGTCGGACCAGCGACAGGGGCTGCGCTGCAGTTGAGCGCAGGCCTGTTCGGCGAAGTGCCGGGCCAGGTTGAGGATGTCCTGCTCGCGGGTGCGCAGCGGCGGCAGCTCGATGGGGAATACCGCCAGGCGATAGAACAGGTCTTCGCGGAAGCGTCCTTGCTCGACCAGCGCGCGCAGGTCATGGTGGGTGGCGGCAATCAGGCGCACGTCGACGCGATGCGTGGTGCTGCTGCCCAGCGGGCGCACTTCGCCTTCCTGCAGCACGCGCAGCAGCTTGGCCTGCAGGCTGAGCGGCATGTCGCCAATCTCGTCGAGGAACAGCGTGCCGCCGTCGGCAGCATCGAAGAGCCCCTTGCGGTCACGCTCGGCGCCGGTGAACGCGCCCTTGCGGCAGCCGAACAGTTCGCTTTCCAGCAGGCTTTCCGGCAGCGCCGCGCAGTTCTGCACGATGAATGCGCGGTTGCTGCGGCTGCCGTGACGGTGAATGGCGCGGGCGACCAGCTCCTTGCCAGTACCGGTTTCGCCGCTGAGCAACACGCTGGTGGGGTTGTGCAGCACCTTGCCGATCAGCCGGTACATTGCCTGCATCGCCGTGCTGTCGCCGATCAGGCCATAGTCGCTGGCCATCTCGGCGCGCGGTGCGGCACTGCCCGGCGGGCGCGCAGCTGGACAGGGCTGCTGCAGGTTGTGCCAGCGCGCGAGGGCGAAGGTGGCTAGCTGGCCGAGCGAGACGGCGAAGCTGTCGAGTACCTGCGGGCCACGATCGGCGCACAGCAGCACCCCGCGTATCTGGCCTTGCGCTGTGCGGACTGGCAGGCAGAGCAGGCTGCGCCAAGGACGGGCACCGGTCGGCAGGAAGTCGACCGGGTGCAGGCTAGGCACCAGCTCGCCGAGGCTGAGCGGCTGGTTCTGGCACAGGCAGTACTGCAGCAACTGATCGCCGGCGTAGTCGCTGGGCAGTCGAGCCGCGCTGTGCAAAGTGGCGCGGCCATCCAGCCACTGGCCGGCCAGGGTCAGCTGCGTGTGGCTGTCGTCGAGCAGATAGAGCTGCGCCAACGGGCAGGCACACAGTGCGGCCGCGGACTGCAGCAGGGTGCTGAGTACCTCGTCGGCCTGCTCGACCGCGGCCAGTTCGATGAAACGCGCGAGCAGCGCTTCGGCGTAGCGCAGCGGTTGCGGGACCTGGGCGAGCAGCGCCGGCAGTTGATTAAGCGAACTCACAGATCAGGGCTCCTTCGCCATCCAGGGTGGCGTGCACATGGCGCAGGGGCGCGCCGCCGGCCAGCTGCAGCAGCAGGCGATCGACAATGGGCGGTTGCAGCTGGCGTTCGAGCAGTTGGTCGATTAGCCGGGCGCCGCCATCGCCCTGACGGCAGCGTTCGCTCAGTTGGCCGAGCAGCGCGGCGCTGTAGCTGAAGCCGACCCGGCGGGTCGCCAGGCGCGCGGCGAAGCGCGCCAGCCGGAGTTCCAACAGTTCCTGCAGCAGCGTGTCGTCGACCGGGTAGTAGGGCACCACGCGCATGCGCGCCAGCAAGGCGGGCTTGAAATGCGCCAGTAGCTGCGGGCGAATCGCCTGCTCGAGGGCTTCCGCGCTGGGCCGTTGACCCTCGGCGCAGAGCGCGCTGAGGCGATCGCTGGCGAGATTGGAGGTGAGCAGGATCAGGCAGTTGCGAAAATCGACCGGCCGCCCCTCGCTGTCGCTGGCGCTGCCGCGGTCGAAGATCTGGTAGAACAGGTTGAGCACTTCGGGATCGGCCTTCTCGACTTCGTCGAGGAGGATCACCGAGTAGGGTTTGCGCCGCACCGCGTCGGTGAGCATGCCGCCCTCGCCGTAACCGACATACCCGGGCGGCGCACCGATCAGGCGCGAGACGCTGTGCTTTTCCTGGAACTCGCCCATGTTCAGGGTGGTGAGGAACTGTTCGCCGCCGTACAGCAGGTCGGCGAGCGCACGGGCCGTCTCGGTCTTGCCCACGCCGCTGGGGCCGACCAGCAGGAATACGCCGACCGGCGCTTCGGCAGTGTTCAGCCCGCAAGCGTTGGCGCGCAGCGCCTGGTCGAGGGCGCTGACCGCCTGGGGCTGGCCGCGCACCCGCTGCGCCAGGTCGGCGGCGAAGGCCATCACCCGGGCGTTGTGTTCGCCGGCCAGCTGTTCGCGCGGCACCCCCGTCCACTGATGCAGCACTTCGGCGACCAGCCGCGGGCAGACTTCGTGATCGACCAGGCGCTCGTCGCCAGGCAGGGCGTCAAGGGCGGCCTGCAACTGCTGCAGTTCGTCGCGAGCGGTGTCGTCGTGCCCTTCGGCCGCTTGCCGGCGCAGCGTCAGCAGCCGTTCGGCCTGCGTCCGTTGGCTGTGCCAGCGCTGCTCCAGCACGCGCAGGTCGACGCGACTGTTCGCCAGCTGCGCTTCGAGTGCCTGCAGGGCCGGCGTGTCGATGGCCAGGCCGAGCGCCAGGTCGGCGCGCTGCGCATGGCACTGGCGCTCGGCGGCGGCGATGTCGCCGCGCAGGCGCTCGAGGCTGGCCGGTGCGCTGGCCAGGCTGGTGCGCACCCGCGCGCAGGCGGTGTCCAGCACATCGACCGCCTTGTCGGGGAGTTGGCGACCGCTGAGGTAGCGGCTGGACAGTTCGGCGGCGGCGCGCACCGCATCGTCGCGCAGGTAGATGCCGTGGCTCGCGGCGTAGCGTGGCGCCAGGCCGCGCAGAATGGTGACCGCCTCGTCGACGCTGGGTTCGTGCAGGTGCACCGCCTGGAAGCGCCGGGCCAGCGCCGGGTCTTTCTCGAAGTGTTGGCGGTACTCGCGCCAGGTGGTGGCGGCGATGGTGCGCAACTCGCCGCGCGCCAATGCCGGTTTGAGAAGGTTGGCGGCATCCGAGGCACCGGCCGAGTTGCCGGCGCCGATCAGGCAATGCGCCTCGTCGATGAACAGGATGATCGGCTGCGGTGAGCTCTGCACCTCGTCGATTACCGCCTGCAGGCGGCGTTCGAATTCGCCCTTGAGGCTGGCGCCGGCCTGCAGCAGGCCGAGGTCGAGGCCGAGCAGTTCGACGTCCCTGAGCCCATCGGGCACCTCGCCACTGACGATGCGCAGGGCCAGGCCTTCGACCAGCGCGGTTTTGCCGACGCCGGCCTCTCCGACCACGATCGGGTTGTTCTTCCGGCGCCGGGCGAGGATGTCGATCATTTGGCGGATCGCCGCATCGCGGCACAGCACCGGGTCGAGCTGGCCAGCACGGGCCTGCGCGGTGAAGCTATGCGTAAAGCGCGCCAGCGCCGATCCGTCAGCACTGGCGGGCGGCGCGGCGGCATCTGCAGCCGGCCGGCTGTGCTCGCGCAGGTGCGCGCTGTCGATCCGGCCGAGCAGCGCCTGACAGCGATTGCCGACATAGCGCAGCGGCTGGCGCAGCAGCACCAGCAGCAGGGCGCGCGGGTCGACGTGGGCCTGACGCAACTCGAAATGGGCGAGCAGCAAGGCATCCTGCAGCCAGTGCACCAGGGCCGGGGCGAGCACCGGGTTGCGCGATTCGCTGCGCTCCTGACGCGGTTGCAGGCTCGCCGCCAGCTCGTCGCTGGCCACACCGGCCAGGTCCAGCGCATGGGCCAGCAGGCCCTGCGGCTGGAGCAGCAGGGTCAGCAGCAGGTCTTCGATCAGCACCTGGCCGCCTCCGCGTTGCACGCAGCGTTCGGCGGCGTTTTCCAGGTGCTGGCGGGTCTCGGCATCCAAGGCCTGGACCAGTTGCTGGAGGTCAATATCGATCATGGCATTCATCCTTGAAGGGGCCGGGGGGCGAGGGTGACGCCGCCAGTCATAACTGCCGGGCCAAGCCAGGTAGTCCAGCCGAGGCGGTAGTCGCGACCGCCATCCAGACGCAGCGGGCGCAGCGCACCGGCTGCCAGTTCCAGACGCAGCTCGTGCTCGAGCGGATCGCGCAGCAGCAGGCGCACCAGCGCCTGCAAGGGGCGGTAAGCGGCTCCGTCGGGGAGAAAGGTCTGCAAGCGCGGCCAGCTCAGCTGCGCTAGGCGAATGCGAAACCGGCCGCTGCGGTCACGCAGCGTGGCGCCGAGGACCAGACTGTCGCCGAGGCGATGATTGGCCTGGCCGAGGCGATTGCGCTGGCCCGGGTCGATGCGTAACCGGCGGGCACTGCAGGGTTCGACATGCAGCTCGGCATGGGCGAAGTAGTAACGCAGCAGCGTCGTGATCAGGCTCGCCGAATGTGCGCGCATGCCGAGTACGCCGAGGTAAGGCAGCAGGCGCTGCCAGTCCAGCGCGGACGTGTCGCGCAGGCGCGGGTCGGCGACGCCGGCGAGGGCGAACAGGCGCTGCGAGAAGGCGTCGCGGGCGCCCGGCTGGAAGCAGGCCGGGTAGCGATACTTGCGCCAGACCGGCAGCAGCAGGCGTTGCAGCCGATCGTTGAACAGGTCGAGAAAGGCGCGCACCGGCTGACCGTCATCGCCCAGCGCCATGCTCGCGTAGAAGCCCGGCAGCGGCGAGGCGCCACCGCTCAGGCCGAGCACGTTGAGGCGCAGCTGCACGCGACACTCGCCCTGCTCCTCGAGGTAGTCCACCCGCGCGATGTCGCGTGCCGGAAAACCCAGGCTGGGATTGGCGCGAAACTCCAGGCGTTGCTGCAGCGCCTCGTCGTCGAGTTCAGGATGGCGGGCGCGCAACGTCGTCAGCAGGCGCGGCAGCAGCTGGTACAGGCTGGCGCCATGCGTCGCGGGCGCGGCGCGGCTCACAGCAGGGGCTGCTGGCCCAGGCGCGGTGTCCATTGGTACAGATCTCCTTGGCTGCTGCGGGCGTGCAGCTCGTGATAGGCGTTGAGGCTGACGTAGAGGGCAAAGAATTCGTTGAGCACCGAGGCGAACAGAAACAGCTCGCCGGTGCTGCGGAAGCCGTCGCTGTCCAGGCTCAGTTCGGTGCGGATGCCGCGGATCGGCAGGCCGCGCAGCAGGCGGTCTACCGGGCGCTGCTGGATATGCCGCAGGCCATCGAGCAGGCGCTGACTGGCCTGGGCCGCCTGGCGGTCGTGATAGCGCGGCAGGTCGTAGGTTTCGAGGATGGCTTTCAGCCCGCCGACGTCGTTCAGCGACAGGTAGTTGAGTGACATATGGCTGATCAGCTTCCACAGCACGTCTTGCTGCAGGGCGGGTGCATAGCTGGGTGTGGCGGCGCTGATGTTGCGGAAGCTCAGCGAATCGGGAGTGCCTTCGCAGACCTGGCAGATGTCGCCGAGCCTCAGCTGCTGCGGCAGGTTTTGATTTGTGCAGGTCAGCTCGATCGACAGGGTTTCCGGGGCCGACCAGTCGCCGGGCGCGAAGCGCAGGTAGGTTTCCAGGCTGCCGTCGAGCAGCGAGGGCTGTTGGCGCACGCTGTAGTGCCGCGTCGGCAGGCCATCGCGGGCACTGGCATGCAGGAACGATTCGAATGGCACGTAGGCCTGGTAACCCATGCCGCCCGGCTGCCAGCCGGTGACTTGATCGATCGAGAACACCCCGCAGTGCGCCGGCTCCAGTTCGGCCGGCAGCACGCGGTACTGATCGCGCTGGTGATCGAGACGGATCGGCAGCGCGTCGTGGCTGAACAGGTTGACCACCGGGGTGCAATGCAGGCGCAGGTTGTCGAGGCTCGGCTGCAGGCGTTGCAGCCCCGAATTGCTCAGGCTGAAGCGCAACTCAAGCCCGCGCGCCTGCTGCAGCTGGGCCGCGGGCAGGCGTTGCAGGACGTCGAGCCCGCCGAGTTCGACGAACAGGTATTTGTCCTGGAAGGCGAAGTACTCCTGCAGCAGCCGATAGCCGGCAAAGCTGTTCGCCGGGCCGGGCAGCAGCGCTTCGTCGTCGGCGAATCCGAGCGGTTGCAGTTGTGCGGGATCGAGCAGCACCGCCGGCAGTGGCGTGCCATGGGCATCGCGCAGCGGGTTGCCGCTGGCGTCGAGCAGGTGCGCCTCGAGGCGGTCGAGATGGCGCAGCAGATTCAGATACAGCGTCTGGCTGATGTGGCGTTCGCCGCTCAGGTGCAGGCGCAGGCGCTGCAGGCGCAGCTCGCCGAGGTGGCCTTCGACGGTCAAGTGCAGACGGGCGCTGAGCAGGGCACCTTCGGCGCGTGCCTGGTAGCCGAGCGCGGTCAAGCCCAGCGGCAGTACCTCGGTGGCGTACGCGGTGCGGAAGCGGCAGCGGGTGCCGGCGATCTCCCGCGACTCGACCGGCGTGTGGCGGGGCACCCACAGCGCCGGGCCGGGCCGTCGCAGCGGATCGAATTCGAGCATGCTTAGCGCTGGCAGCGGGCGCATGTAGTTCGGCCACAACAGGTGCATCAGCGAATGGGTCAGCTCGGGCAGCTCGTCATCGAGGCGCTGGTGCAGGCGCCCGGTGAGGAAGGCAAAGCCTTCCAGCAAGCGCTCCACATCCGGGTCGCGGCCGCTCTGGCCGAGAAACGGTGCCAGCGTCGGATGACGTTCGGCGAAACGCTTGCCGAGCTGGCGCAGGGCACTGAGTTCGCTCTGGTAGTAACGGTTGAAGGACATTGCGGGCTCTTCCTTGAGCGTGCCGTGGCGGTCAGCGAAGCTGCCCGGCACCGGTGTCGACGCGGACCTGGCCGCTGCCGTCCAACTGCGCGTAGAAGCACACCGGGCGCCGGCAACCGTCGACCTCGAGCTGCGCGTCGATGGCGAACGCCAGACTCAGCGGATCGCGGTGGTTGGCTTGGCTGAGCACGCGCACCTGGCTCAGGCGCGGCTCGTAGGCTTCGATGAAGCCTTCGATGGCGGCGCGCGCCTGTTGCCGGGCGTCGTGCAGCGACAGGCGCAGGTCGTTGAGATCGGGAAGCCCATAGTCGGGCAGCGTTTGCACGCTGCCGGCGCGGGTGCTGAGCATCCGCGCCAGGTGTGCTGCCACCGAAGCGCCGATGGCCGTCTCCTGGCTCCAGCCGGCGCGCTGCGCGGCACTGCCGTTGAGGCGCTCGAACAAGCTGCCGTAGCCGCGCATGCCGCTACTCCTTGTCCAGCCTGCCGACCAGCGACAGGGTGAAGTCGGCGCCCATGTACTTGAAGTGCGGGCGCACGTTCAAGCTGACCCGATACCAGCCCGGCTCGCCCTCGACATCGCTGACCAGCACCTGCGCGGCACGCAGCGGCCGCCGACTGCGCACTTCGGCGCTGGGGTTTTCCTGATCGGCAACGTACTGGCGAATCCACTTGTTCAGCTCCTGCTCGAGGTCAGTGCGCTCCTTCCAGGCGCCGATCTGTTCGCGCTGCAGGACCTTGAGGTAATGGGCCAGGCGGTTGACGATGAACAGGTAGGGCAACTGGGTGCCGAGCTTGTAGTTGAGCTCGGCGTGCTTGCCCTCCTCGCTGTTGCCGAAGAATTTCGGTTTCTGCGCCGAGTTGGCCGAGAAGAACGCGGCGTTGTCGCTGCCCTTGCGCATGGTCAGGGCGATGAAACCCTGTTCGGCCAGTTCGTATTCGCGGCGGTCGGTGACCAGTGCTTCGGTGGGAATCTTGGTCTCGATCTCGCCCATGCTTTCGAAGTGGTGCAGCGGCAGATCGTCGACCGCGCCGCCGCTCTGCGGGCCGATGATGTTCGGACACCAGCGGTACTTGGCGAAGCTTTCGGTGAGACGACTGGCCAAGGTGTAGGCGGTGTTGCCCCACAGATAGTGCTCGTGGTCGTGGGCCACGGTCTCCTGGTAGACGAAGCGCTTGACCGGGTTCTCGCGTGGATCGTACGGCGTGCGCAGCAGGAAGCGCGGCACGGTCAGGCCAACGTAGCGTGCGTCCTCGCGCTCGCGAAAGCTCTGCCACTTGGCGAACTGCGGGCCTTCGAAGTGATCCTTGAGGTCCTTCAGATCGGGCAGCCCGGTGAAGCTGGCCAGGCCGAAGAACTGCGGGCCCGCGGCGGCGATGAACGGCGCATGGGCCATGCTGGCGACGGCGGCGACATGCTGCAGGGTCTTGATGTCCGGCGCGCTCGGATCGAAGTAGTAGTTGGCCACGATGGCACCCACTGGCTCGCCGCCGAACTGGCCGTACTCGGCGCTGTAGACGTGCTTGTAGAGACCGGACTGGACGAGCTCCGGGCTGTCCTCGAAGTCGTCGAGCAGGTCCTGCTTGGACACGTTGAGCAGCTCGAACTTGATGTTCTCGCGGAAGTCGGTGCGCTCGACCAACAGCTTGAGGCCGCGCCACGCCGACTCCAGTGCCTGAAACTCGGCGTGGTGGAGGATCTCGTCCATCTGCCGGCTGAGTTTGCCGTCGATCTCGGCGATCATCCGGTCGACCAGGGCCTTCTTCACCGGCTCGTGGCGGTTGTCCGGCTTCAGCAGCTCGGTGATGAAGGCGCTGACTCCGCGCTTGGCGATGTCATAGGCCTCGTCGTCGGGGTTCAGCCGGGTTTCGGCAATGATGCGGTCGAGCAGACCGGTGTCGCTGAGGCTGCGCGCGGAGCTGACGGCGTTCGGGTTGTTCATCACATTACTCCTCGTCAGCGGAGACAGGCGCAGGGATCAGGCCCAACTCAGCCAATACGCGCCCGCGCGACTCCTCGTCGGCGAGCACCTTCTCGATGGCGGCGCGAAACGCGGGGGCATTGCCCAACGGGCCCTTGAGGGCCACCAGGGCGTCGCGCAGCTCCATCAGCTGGCGCAGCTCGGGGACCTGGCTGACCAGCTGGGCGGGGTGAAAATCCTCCAGCGCGTTGAAGCGCAGCTGCAGACCCAATTCACTGGCGTCCGGCTCGTCCTGCAGGCGATTGGCGACGGCGAGGTCGAGCTGCAGCTCCTGCTTGGCCAGCACCTCGTCGAAGCTGTGCTTGTCGATGGCGATGGGTTTGCGCTCCTCCAGTTTGCGCGGGTCGCTGCGCTGGGTGAAATCGCCGAGGACCATCAGTTTCAGCGGCAGCTCGAGGTCTTCCTGGGTGTTGCCGGTCGCCGGTTTGAAGGTGACGCTGATACGTTCCTTCGGTGCGACGGTGCCTTCCTTGGCCATGGGTGTTTCTCCTGTGTGTTCAGCGGGTCAATCCAGCACCGCCTCGAGGTCGAGGCGGCACAACCGGCGGTGAATTTCGTGTTGCTGGTCGCCGGGATCGTTCTTGCGGGTCAGGCGCTGGCAGCAGCTGTGCAGCAACTGCAGGACTTCCAGCGCGAGGTCGGGTTCCCAGTCGGCTACGCCAGTGCTGAGCAGTTGCCGGTCGAGCGATTCGAGCAGCGGTTTTGCCAGTTCGTAACGGCTGGCCTCGACGCACAGGCGGGCCAGGGTCAGTTGCCAGAAGAACTGTTCGCGACCGCCGCGGGCAGTGCGCATGCCATCCTTTAACAGGCGCACGGCGGCTTTCAGGTTGTGCTGGCGCAGGGTGGCGCGTCCTGTGTCGAGGGCCTGGGTCCAGGCCGGCGCGTCGGCCGCGGAGCGGTTGGAGTCGAGGGGCGCCAGCGGTTGAGGGCGGACCTGGGTGGCGATCCAAACCAGGGTCTCGGCGTCGGCGAACGGCGTACCGTCGTGAAAGTGCAGGGTCTCCACGCCATCCAGACGTTGCAGAAACAGCGCCAGCTGGCCTTCCACTTCGCGCATTGCAATGGGCGCGCCGAGCAGTTGCAGGCACTGCCAGACCAGACGCTGACCGTCGAGCCAGAACGGCGCGCGGGCCACGCTGGCCTCCAGTTCGGCGAGCAGTTCGCCACTCGGCTTCTGTTGCAGGCGCTCACGGTAGCTGGCCACCTTGCCCGCCGGCAGGCCGCGCAAGGTGGTGATGCGCGCGTCGTCGCAAGTCGGCAGGCTGTCGATCGCCAGCCATTGCAGGCCGCGCGCCAGGCGCACGGCGCGTGGGTCGCCGGGGCGTTGGGTGAGCCAGTAGCTGGCCAAGGGGCGGGCGAGCTCCTGCAGGTGGCGCAGCTGGCGCTGGGCCTCGGCGTCGTTGTCCGGCATGCCGTTCGGTGCAACCGCCAGCGGCTGAGCAGGCCGCACCGGCGCGGCGGTTGGCGTGCTGGTGAGCAGCTCCTGCAGGCTTTGGATCAGCGCGTGTAGAGATAGTGCGGGCGCGTCGAAGCGCGCGGTTAGCAGACTGTCGAATGCCGTGAGCACTTCTATCAGTGCCCGCGCCAGCGGTTCAGCAACGGATGCCGGCAGCGCACCGCCTAGCTGCTCGAGGCGTTGCGCCAGCCAGGTGAGGGCGGCGAGGCGGGTGCGTGGCTTGCTGGGCAACAGTGCGTCCCACTGCGCGGCGCACAGCTCGTGGAGCATCTGCAGGCCGGCGTGCAGACCGCGGAGCGACTCGCACTGGTAGAGGCTCCAGACCAGCCAGACAGCGACGCGCAAATCCTTGCTCTGCGTCGCGAGCAGGGCCTCGGCCTGGCTGCGCACCAGCGCCCAGTCGATATTGCCGGCCTGCAGGGCGGCGGCCTTGCCCAGTTCATTTTCCAGCAGTTCGTATTCCGCGGAATAACGCATATCGGCGCCGACAAAGTTGTCGGGCGCGATGCCGTGCTGGGCGAGCCGCAGATAATCAACGGCGAGTGGATTTATATAGGTCATTCCCTGACTCAGTTAACAAGTGCGCAACTAACGCCGACACTAATCGCGCCGTTCGGTGGGCAGCTTGTTGCGCACGTCCATGTGCATCACTGGCGCAGCGATCCTGCTGCGGAGGGGCATGCTAGGTAGCAGGTGGGGTGGCGGCAACCCACGGATGGGTAGTCGGCAGAGCGTTTGCAGCGGGGCGGAATTGTGGCGGCGAAAGTTGCGCTGTTAATTAACTTTCGAAAACAGCGATGCACTTCTCAGAAATGGGGAGTTGTTGCAGAAAAGTTGTGAAGAAAGTTCCGCTTAATTAAGTAGAAGATTCTAGTCGCATGGTTACTTCAGCGGCTGAGCGGCTCGGCCCACAGACTCACCGCCAGACTCTTGCGCTCACCGGCGGCCAACTGCACGGCATCGTCGAGCACGTTGGCGGTCTCGATGCACAGCATGCGCTGCCAGGCGTCGCTGGCGAACTGCGAGAGGCGCAGCGACTTGTCGATCCATGGGTTCCACACCACCGCCGAACGCGAACCGCTGCTGTGCAGGTGCACGCGGCGCTGCCAGGCCGGGTCGAGGATGCTCACGCGCTCCGGCAGGTCGAGGTAGATGCGGTCGGTTTCGCCTTCGAACACCAGGTCGCCGTGCTGGGTGCGTTCCTCCCAGTCGTGCAAGGTTTCGATGTAGTGACTGCCGGCCAGGCCTTCGACCTGCACCTGGTGGATGTCGCTGACCGCGAAGTAGGTGTGCAGCGCCTGGCTCAGGCTGACCGGCTGGGTGCCGCGGTTGTGGCTGCTGAGGCTGAGGTGCAGGCGCTGGTCGAGATGGATGTGCAGGCGCAGGTCGACGTTGTGCGGCCAGCCGGCCGGGCCCTGCTCGGGCTGGATGAAGGCGAAGTCGAGGTCGACCGCGTCGGCGCGTGCATCTACCTCTAGCAGCTGCCAGTCGAGGTTGCGTACCAGGCCGTGGGCCGGCGCGGGGTCGCTGCCGCGGTACATCTGCTGGACCGCCGCCGGGTTGCGCTGCAGGTCGCCGAACCATGGCCAGCACACCGGCACGCCGCCGCGCACCCCTTGGCCCTTGCGGTAGCTGGCCTGTTCGCTGAGCCAGATCAGTGGCGCTTCGCCGTCGCGCTGGTAGCTGAGCACCTGGGCGCCCTGTTGGGCGATCAGCAGTTCGGCGCCGGAGGTGCGCACGCGCCAGCAGACCAGTTCGCCGAGCTCGATGCGTTCGACCTGGGGGACAGGGGACAGGGTGGTCATGGCGGATACCTCCGGGCAGCTGATGGGTTATTGGACATCAGCTTGGGCCACAGGCCAACCGTCGGCGTTCCGTTTGCGGAAAAAACAACGCCGGCTCAGGGCCGGCGTGTTCGGGGCGGGTCAACCGCGGCGGGGCGGGACCGGGCGGGTGCGGCCGCTGCCGTCGATGGCGACGAAGACGAACACCGCTTCGGTGACCTTGCGCCATTCACTGGACAGCGGGTCGTCGCTCCACACTTCCACCAGCATCTGGATCGAGCTGCGGCCGATCTGCAGCGGCTGGGTATAGAAGGACAGCTGGGCGCCGACGGCGACCGGGACGAGGAACGCCATGCGGTCGATGGCCACGGTGGCGACGCGGCCGCCGGCGGCCTTGCTGGCCATGGCGGTACCGGCCAGATCCATCTGGGATACCAGCCAGCCGCCATAGATGTCGCCGAAACCGTTGGTTTCGCGCGGCAGCGCAATGATCTGCAGGGCCAGGTCGCCTTGCGGAGTGAGGTTTTCGTTTTCGAGTTCGATCATGCCGGGGTGCCTCGGACCCATTGCTCTTGTTTGGTTGGGCTGACGGTAGGGTGTATGGGTGAACAGGCGGAATTTCCCGCCGCAAAAGGGCATACCCCCGGGTCGCGCTGGCCTCATCCATGCAGGCTGGGCGACTTCCAGGGCGCAGTATATCGGGGCTTACGCCGGGCGACGACCGTTCGGTTACGTTTTGACCGGGCCGTGTGCCCTGGCTGCCGCCGTCCGGGCAATTTGCTATCGTGCCGCACCTGTCGCGCCACCCCCCTGACGAGAACGCCGCACCATGACCTCCGTGCCCCTCGACGCCGCGCCCAGCGCGCGCCCGTTGACCCGTAACGACTACAAGACGCTGTCGCTGTCCGCCCTGGGCGGCGCCTTGGAGTTCTACGACTTCATCATCTTCGTGTTCTTCGCCGCGGTGGTCGGCAAGCTGTTCTTCCCCGCCGACATGCCCGAGTGGCTGCGCCAGCTGCAGACCTTTGGCATCTTCGCCGCCGGCTACCTGGCGCGGCCGCTGGGCGGCATCGTCATGGCGCACTTCGGCGACCTGCTCGGGCGCAAGCGCATGTTCACCCTGAGCATCTTCCTGATGGCGGTGCCGACTCTGCTCATGGGCCTGCTGCCGACCTACGCGCAGATCGGCATCTGGGCGCCGCTGGCGCTGCTCAGCCTGCGCGTGGTGCAGGGGGCGGCGATCGGCGGCGAGGTGCCGGGCGCCTGGGTGTTCGTCTCCGAGCACGTGCCGGCGCGGCATGTCGGCTACGCCTGCGGCACGCTGACCTCGGGACTGACCGCCGGGATTCTGCTCGGCTCGCTGATGGCCACGCTGATCAACAGCCTGTACAGCGCCGAGGAGGTGCTGGCCTGGGCCTGGCGCGTGCCGTTCCTGCTTGGCGGGGTGTTCGGCCTGCTCGCCGTTTACCTGCGCCGCTGGCTGCACGAGACGCCGGTGTTCGCCGAACTGCAGCTGCGCAAGGCGCTGGCCGATGAGCTGCCGCTGAAGACCGTGGTGCGTGAGCACCGCGCCGCGGTGCTGCTGTCGATGCTGCTAACCTGGGTGCTGACCGCCGGCATCGTGGTGGTGATCCTCATGACCCCGACCCTGCTGCAGACCCAGTACGGTTTCGCTGCCGCCACTGCGCTGCAGGCCAACAGCCTGGCCATTGTCTTCCTCAGTCTCGGCTGCATCGCCGCCGGCATTCTCGCCGACCGCTTCGGCGCCGGCCGCGTACTGCTGATTGGCGGATTGCTGCTGGCGGCGGTCGCCTGGACCTTCTACACCAGCCTGCATGCCCATCCGGACTGGCTGTTCCCGCTGTATGCGCTGACCGGGTTGTGCGTTGGCAGCATCGGTGCGGTGCCCTACGTGATGGTCACCGCCTTCCCGCCGGCGGTGCGTTTCTCCGGCCTGTCGTTCTCTTACAACCTGGCCTATGCAATCTTCGGCGGGCTGACGCCGATGCTGGTCACCCTGCTGATCAAGGCCGACCCGCTCGGGGCGGCCTACTACGTGGTCGCCCTCTGCGGCCTCGGTGCGCTGGTCGGTCTGCACCTGCTGCGCCGCGGCCGCTAAGGCCCGCCCACTGATGCGCGGCGGCATTCGCCGGCCGCGCTCCCCCTCTGCACATCCCCGCCTGAACCTTGGCCAGCGCAATGCTGGCCAGTCATCCAACTGTCACATTCCAGTCATAGAGTGTTCATGCGGCCTGTCGATACTGGCCCCCGTTCCATCACTACCCCTACCGCTAGGAGCAAGCATGAAACTCAAGCGTTTGATGGCGGCCCTGACCTTCGTCGCCGCTGGCGTCGCCACCGCAAGCGCGGTTGCCGCTGTCGATCCGGCCATTCCGGCCTACACCAAGACCACCGGGATATCCGGCAACCTGTCCAGCGTCGGTTCCGACACCCTGGCCAACCTCATGACGCTGTGGGCCGAGGCCTACAAGCGTGAATACCCGAACGTGAACATCCAGATTCAGGCGGCCGGTTCGTCCACCGCGCCACCCGCGCTGACCGAAGGCACCGCCAACCTCGGCCCGATGAGCCGCAAGATGAAGGACGTCGAGTTGCAGGCCTTCGAGGAGAAGTACGGCTACAAGCCGACTGCCGTACCGGTGGCGGTCGACGCCCTGGCGGTGTTCGTGCACAAGGACAACCCGATCAAGAGCCTGACCATGCAGCAGGTCGACGCGATCTTCTCGGCCACCCGCCTGTGCGGCGCCAAGAGCAGCGTGAAGTCCTGGGGCGACCTGGGCGTGACCGGCGACCTGGCGGCCAAGCCGATCCAGCTGTTCGGCCGTAACTCGGTGTCCGGCACCTACGGCTACTTCAAGGAAGAAGCACTGTGCAAAGGCGACTTCGCCGCCAACGTCAACGAGCAGCCGGGTTCCGCCTCGGTGGTGCAATCGGTCAGCTCCTCGCTGAACGGCATCGGTTACTCGGGCATCGGCTACAAGACCGCCAGCGTCCGCGCCGTACCGCTGACCAAGGCCGAAGGCGGTGAGATCGAGGAAGCCAACGAGCAGAACGCCCTGAACGGCAAGTACCCGCTGGCACGCTTCCTCTACGTCTACGTCAACAAGGCGCCGAACAAGCCGCTGGCTCCGCTGGAGGCCGAGTTCGTCAAGCTGGTGCTGTCGCAAGGCGGCCAGCAGATCGTGGTCAAGGACGGTTACATCCCGGTCCCGGCCAAGGTCGCCGAAAAAGCCCTGAAAGACCTGGGTCTGTAAGGGTTTCCTGCAGCCCGCCCACGGCCAGTCCGTCGGGCGGGCTTCGACACGCCACTGCTTTGTCATCTTTCTGTCACACGGCGCCGCTAGGGTGAGCCCATGAACGATCTGACCAACTCCCCCATGACCGCAAATTCCTCGCCGGTGCGGATTGACTTCAATACGCCCGAACTCAAACGCAAGCGCGTGCTGCGCGCCCTCAAGGATCGCCTGACGCGCTGGTACGTGCTGGTCGGCGGCCTCGCGGTGCTCGGTGCGATCACCCTGATTTTCTTCTACCTCGGCTACGTGGTCGCCCCGCTGTTCAAGGGCGCCGAGCTCGAGGCCCGCAAGGAACAGACTCCGGCGTGGCTGCAGCAGGCCGGCAAGCCGCTGCTGCTGAGCATCGAGGAGCAGAACCAGATCGCCGTGCGCGTCGGCGGCGACGGCCAGGTGGTGTTCTTCGCCGTGAAGAACGGCGCCGAGCTGAAGCGCGTCAGCCTGCCGATTCCGGCCGGCGTGACCATCACCGCGATCGGCCAGGATCAACCCGGCCACAATCAGGTGGCGCTGGGCCTGTCGAACGGCAGCGCGCTGGTGTTCAAGCACCTCTACAAGGTCACCTACCCGGACAACCACAAGACCATCACCCCGCAGCTTAGCTACCCCTACGGCGAGCAGCCGCTGGTGCTCGACGAGCAGGGCCGCGCGCTGGAGCACGTCAGCCTGGTCGACACTGGCGACAGGCTGGTGCTCGCCGGCTCGGTCGGTACCGACACCCTGGCCCTGGCGCTGAGCCGCGAAGAGAACATGCTCACCGGCGAGACCAGCCTGGAGCAGCAGCGCATCGTCCTGCCGCAGATTGCCGAGCCGGTCAAAGCGCTGTACATCGACCCGCGCCAGCAGTGGCTGTACGTGATCAACGGCCGCGCCCAGGCCGACGTCTTCGACTTGCGCAGCAAGAGCCTCAACGGCCGCTACAAGCTGCTTGAGGATTCCACCGCGGAAGTCACCGCCAGCGCCCAGCTGCTCGGCGGCATCTCGCTGCTGATCGGCGACTCCACCGGCGGTATCAGCCAGTGGTTCATGGCCCGCGACACCGACGGCGAGCCGCGCCTGTCGCACATCCGCGACTTCCAGCTGGGCGCCAGCGCGGTGCTGCAGATCAAGCCGGAAGAGCGTCGCAAGGGCTTCATCGCCAGCAACGCCGCCGGCGACCTCGGCGTGTTCCACAGCACCGCGCAGCGCACCCTGCTGATCGAGCCGCTGGCCAAGAACGCCGACCTGCTGGCCCTCTCGCCGCGCGCCAACCGCGTGCTGGTGGAAAGCGGCAACAGCCTGCACCCCTACAGCCTGCGCAACCCGCACCCGGAGATTTCCTGGAACGCGCTGTGGAGCAAGGTCTGGTACGAGAGCTACGACGAGCCCAAGTACATCTGGCAATCGACCGCCGCCAACGCCGAGTTCGAGCCCAAGCTGAGCCTTGCGCCACTGACCTTCGGCACCCTCAAGGCGGCGTTCTACGCCATGCTGCTGGCCGCCCCGCTGGCCATCGCCGCGGCGATCTACACCGCCTACTTCATGGCCCCGCGCATGCGCCGCAAGGTCAAGCCGGTGATCGAGCTGATGGAAGCGCTGCCGACGGTGATCCTCGGTTTCTTCGCCGGGCTGTTCCTCGCCCCGTACGTCGAAGGCCACCTGCCGGGGATCTTCAGCCTGCTGCTGCTGACTCCGCTGGCGATCCTGATCACCGGCTTCGCCTGGAGCCGCCTGCCCGAGTCGCTGCGCCTGCGCGTGCCGGAAGGCTGGGAAAGCGCCCTGCTGATCCCCACCGTGCTGATCGCCGGCTGGTTCGCCCTGGGCATCAGCTCGCACCTCGAAGCCTGGTTCTTCGGCGGCGACATGCGCCTGTGGATCAGCAACGACCTGGGTATCACCTACGACCAGCGCAACGCCCTGATCGTCGGTCTGGCGATGGGCTTCGCGGTGATCCCGAACATCTATTCGATCGCCGAAGACGCCGTGTTCAGCGTGCCGAAGAGCCTCACCCTGGGCTCCCTGGCACTCGGCGCGACGCCCTGGCAGACGCTCACCCGCGTGGTGATCCTTACCGCCAGCCCGGGGATCTTCTCGGCGCTGATGATCGGCCTCGGCCGCGCAGTCGGCGAGACCATGATCGTGCTGATGGCCACCGGCAACACCCCGGTGATGGAGATGAACCTGTTCGAAGGCATGCGCACCCTGGCCGCCAACGTCGCGGTGGAAATGCCCGAATCGGAAGTCGGCGGTACGCACTACCGGGTGCTGTTCCTCTCCGCACTGGTGCTGCTGCTGTTCACCTTCGTGATGAACACCCTGGCCGAACTGATTCGTCAGCGGCTGCGCAAGAAATACGCCTCGCTGTAAGCGCGCTCGGCTCAAGAGATAAGGTATCTAACGGTGAAACAGGTAACCCTCAACAGCTGGTTCAAGAGCGGCGCCCCGGGCGTCTGGCTGAGCGGTGGCGCGGTGTCCATCGCGGTGATCATGACCATCGGTCTGCTCGCCGTGATCGCCGTGCGCGGCCTCGGCCACTTCTGGCCGGCCGATCTGCTGCAAGCGACCTACGTGGTACCCGGCCAGGCCGCGGTGCGGGTCATCGGCGAGGAAGTGCAGCGCGAGGAAGTCCCGCGTGAGCGCTTGAAGAGCGCCGGCCTGCCGGTGCCCGCCGAGGGCCCCGAGTTCATGACCCGCGAGCTGCTGAAGATCGGCAACCGCGACGTGTTCGGCAGCGACTTCAGCTGGATGGTCGGCGAGTGGCTGACCGACGTCAGCACCCCGGCCGAGCTGATCACCCTCGAACGCCGCGAGTGGGGCAACTTCTACGGCAGCCTGGTCAGCGTCAAGGAGCAGGGCAAGGTGGTCGCCGAAGGCGCCGCCGCGCTGCCCGAGTTGCAGCAGCGCCTGGCGCGGGTCAACGACCTGTACGCGCAGCTGTACCGCCTCGAGAAGGGCGACATCGGCGCGATCAACCACGGCCTGGAAGGCCTGCGCCTGCAGACCCGCAAGCTGGAGCTCGAGCACAAGCTGAGCGACGCCGCGCAGGCCGACATCGCCGCCCAGCGCGCCGAACTGGATGCCCGCTACAAGGCGCTGGAGAGCCAGCTGATCGGCCTGCACGAAGCGTTCAACCGCGACAGCGTGGTGATGCGCGCCTCCAATGGCCAGGAAGTCGAAGTCAGCCTCGGCAAGGTGGTGCACGCCTACCAGCCGAACGCCATGTCGGTGCTCGACAAGCTTGGCTTCTACTTCAAGAAGCTCTGGGAATTCCTCAGCGACGACCCGCGTGAGGCGAACACCGAGGGCGGCATCTTCCCGGCGATTTTCGGCACGGTGATGATGACCCTGATCATGGCGGTGATCGTCACCCCGTTCGGCGTGCTGGCTGCCGTCTACCTGCGCGAATACGCGCGGCAGGGCGTGCTGACGCGGACCATCCGCATCGCGGTGAACAACCTGGCCGGCGTGCCGGCGATCGTCTACGGGGTGTTCGGCCTGGGCTTCTTCGTCTACGTGCTGGGCGGTTCGCTGGACCGCCTGTTCTTCCCCGAGGCGCTGCCGGCGCCGACCTTCGGTACGCCGGGGCTGATGTGGGCCTCGCTGACCCTGGCGCTGCTCGCCGTGCCGGTGGTCATCGTCGCCACCGAGGAAGGCCTGGCGCGGATTCCCCGCGCGGTGCGCGAAGGCTCGCTGGCGCTCGGTGCGACCAAGGCCGAGACGCTGTGGAAGGTGGTGCTGCCGATGGCCAGCCCGGCGATCATGACCGGCATGATCCTCGCCGTGGCGCGTGCCGCCGGCGAAGTCGCGCCGCTGATGCTGGTCGGCGTGGTCAAGCTGGCGCCGAGCTTGCCGGTGGACGGCAACTACCCGTACCTGCACCTCGACCAGAAGATCATGCACCTCGGCTTCCATATCTACGACGTCGGCTTCCAGAGCCCCAACGTCGAGGCCGCGCGGCCGCTGGTGTACGCCACCGCGCTGTTGCTGGTGCTGGTGATCGCGCTGCTCAACCTCTCGGCGGTGGCGATCCGTAACCACCTGCGCGAGAAGTACAAGGCGCTGGACAACTAGGTTTCAACCGTCGTCCCCGCGAAGGCGGGGACCCAGGACGGCGCGGCATCCCAGGCTACCGAAGCACTGGATTCCCGCCTTCGCGGGAACGACGGAACACAGAATTGCTGGACTTATCGCTGGCCTGACCATCGGCCAGCCAAACGCACACTGAGCATTCGAGGTTGCGCTATGCAAACCGACACCCATACCCACGGCCTGGACATGGCCGCTCTCGGCCGCGCCAAACAGAGCCTGCGCCTGGCCGAGGAAAGCGTGGCGCTGGAAGTCCCCGGGCTGAACCTGTTCTACGGCGACAAGCAGGCGCTGTACGACGTCAGCATGAACATCCCCAAGCAGCGCGTGACCGCCTTCATCGGCCCGTCCGGCTGCGGTAAATCGACTCTGCTGCGCTGCTTCAACCGGATGAACGATCTGGTCGACGGCTGCCGCGTCGACGGCGCGATCAACCTCGACGGCCACAACATCTACCGCAAGGGCGAGGATGTCGCCGAGCTGCGTCGCCGGGTCGGCATGGTGTTCCAGAAGCCCAACCCGTTCCCCAAGAGCATCTACGAGAACGTCGCCTACGGCCTGCGCATCCAGGGCATCAACCAGAAGCGCATCCTCGACGAGGCGGTGGAGTGGGCGCTGCAGGCGGCGGCGCTGTGGAACGAGGTCAAGGATCGCCTGCACGAGTCGGCGCTCGGCCTGTCCGGTGGTCAGCAGCAGCGTCTGGTGATCGCCCGCACCATCGCCGTGTCGCCGGAAGTGCTGCTGCTCGACGAACCCTGCTCGGCGCTCGACCCGATCTCCACGCTGAAGGTCGAGGAGCTGATCTACGAGCTGAAGAGCAAGTACACCATCGTCATCGTCACCCACAACATGCAGCAGGCGGCGCGCGTCTCCGACTACACCGCGTTCATGTACATGGGCAAGCTGATCGAGTTCGGCGACACCGACACGCTGTTCACCAACCCGGCGAAGAAGCAGACCGAAGACTACATCACCGGCCGCTACGGCTAGCCGCCGGCTATGGCAAATCGCGCTGGACGTCGTCGGCGCCACTTGCCGTACTCGGTTGTACCGTCTGCGTGGCGCCTCCTAGCCCAGCACGATTTGCCAAGAGCCGGCTGACGCCAGGCCAAGAACCAGCTTTCAAGGGTCCGATAATGATCAACAAAGACAGCCTCACCCATCACATTTCCCAGCAGTTCAACGCCGAACTGGAGGAGGTGCGCAGCCACCTCCTGGCGATGGGCGGGCTGGTCGAGAAGCAGGTCAACGACGCGGTCAACGCGCTGATCGACGCCGACTCCGGGCTGGCCCAGCAGGTCCGCGAAATCGACGAGCAGATCAACCAGATGGAGCGCAACATCGACGAGGAATGCCTGCGCATCCTCGCCCGCCGCCAGCCGGCCGCTTCCGACCTGCGCCTGATCATCAGCATCTCCAAGTCGGTGATCGACCTCGAGCGGATCGGCGACGAAGCCACCAAGATCGCCAAGCGCGCCATCCTGCTCACCGAGGAGGGCGAGTCGCCGCGCGGCTACGTCGAGGTGCGCCACATCGGCCAGCAGGTGCGCAAGATGGTCCAGGAGGCGCTCGACGCCTTCGCCCGCTTCGACGCCGACCTGGCCCTGTCGGTGGCGCAGTACGACAAGACCATCGACCGCGAGTACAAGACCGCGCTGCGCGAACTGGTCACCTACATGATGGAAGACCCGCGCTCGATCTCCCGCGTGCTCAACGTGATCTGGGCGCTGCGCTCGCTGGAACGCATTGGCGACCACGCGCGCAACATCGCCGAACTGGTGATCTACCTGGTGCGCGGCACCGACGTGCGCCACCTCGGCCTGACCCGCATGAAGGAAGAAGTGCAGGGCGACCGCGGCAACGACACCCCGGAAGTCTGAACCTGCGGTCAGCAAAGTTGGCCAGTGGCCAGCGCTGCCAGCTATGCTTGCGCGATTGCCGTAGGAGTGGTCGATGAGCAAAGTGTCAGTGCTGGTAGTGGACGATGCCCCTTTCATCCGGGATTTGATGAAAAAGGGCCTGCGCGGGCATTTCCCCGGTATCCAGATCGAAGAGGCGGTGAACGGCCGCAAGGCCCAGCAGATTCTCAGCCGCCAGGCTTATGATCTGATCCTCTGCGACTGGGAAATGCCGGAAATGAGCGGCCTCGAGCTGCTCGCCTGGTGCCGCGAACAGCCGCCGCTGCAGGCGGTGCCGTTCATCATGGTGACCAGCCGAGGTGACAAGGAAAACGTCGTTCAGGCCATCCAGGCCGGCGTCTCCGACTACATCGGCAAGCCCTTCTCCAACGACCAGCTGATCACCAAGGTGAAGAAGGCGCTGCACCGCGCCGGCAAGCTCGAGCAGCTGATGGCGCAGGCGCCGAAGGCGGCGAGCAGCGCCTTCGCCAACGACTCGCTGGCCAAGCTGACCGGCGGCAAGGCCGAAGTCATCCAGCCCACCGCCAGCGCCGAACGGCCACGCGCCGCCGCCGCGCCGACACCGAGCAAACCCGCCAGCGCTCCGAGCGGCAACCGTGGCCAGGGCCAGTTGCGCCTGCCGGGCGGCACCCTGGCCTGCGTGATCAAGGCGCTCAGCCTCAAGGAAGCCCTGCTGCTGGTGAAGCGCGGCGAACCGCTGCCGCAGGTGCTGGAAAGCGCGGTGCTCGACCTCGCGCAGGGCGAGGGCGGCGAGGAGGTGGCGCGGCTCAACGGCTACCTGCACGCGGTCGCCGCCTTCGAACCGAAGCCGGACAGCGAGTGGCTGCAGTTGACCCTGCGCTTCGTCGACCAAGACCCGCAGAAGCTCGACTACCTGTCACGGCTGATCGCCCGCGGCACCGCGCAGCGCCATTTCGTCCCCGGCGCCTAATCGCGCCGCTGCCGTGCGCGGCGCTGTGAACTGCGTCGCGCACCGCGCCGCCCCGGCCGACGACCGGCGACTCCCCGGCGCTCTCCGGCGCTGCTAGTCTTGCTCGCAGATCAGCCAAATAAAGACGCCGCCGGGCCGTGAGCAACGCCAGGCCGGGACGGTCGTCGCCGACATAACAACAACAGCGGGAGCGGGGGAATCATGCTGGGGCGCATATTCCTGGTGCTGGCCGGGCTCGGCATGGCCGCGCCGGCGCTGGCACTGACCATCTACAAGTACACCGACGCCAATGGCGTGGTGACCTACACCGACAAGGCCGTGAAGGGCGCGCAGGAATTCGTGTTCCGCGAGCGCATGGTCGAGCGCCTGGACAGCGCGGTGAAGCTGGAAACCAAGAAACACGCCGCCGGCGAGACTCTGCTGGTGCGCAACGACCTGTACGCGCCGGTCGAGGTGCAGCTGAGCCTGAGCAAGCTGGACAACGTCAGCGGCGCGCCGGAGCAGCCGATCCGCTGGGTCCTGCCGCCGCGCACCAGCATGCGCCTGGCCACCCTGGCCCCGCGCGACGCCAGCAAGCCGCTGCGCTACACGCCCAAGCTGCGCTTCGCCCTCGGCGATCCGCGCCTGCTGCCGCAGGACTACGCCTACCCACTGCCGTGGCGCGGCGGGCCGTTCCGCCTGACCCAGGGCGCCAACGGCAAGTACAGCCACTTCACCCCCAAGGGCCGCTACGCGATGGACATCGCCATGCCCGAGGGCACGCCGATCGTCGCCGCGCGCGGCGGGGTGGTGGTGAAGACCGAGAACGGCCAATACGGGCGCGGCACCAACCCGTCCGGCAACTACGTGCGGGTGCTCCACGACGACGGCACCATGGGCGTCTACCTGCACCTGAAGCGCGGTTCGGTGCTGGTCGAGGAAGGCCAGCGCATCAGCGTCGGCATGCCCCTGGCGCGCTCCGGCAACACCGGCAATAGCAGCGGCCCGCACCTGCACTTCGTGGTTCAGCGCAACGTCGGCCTGGCGCTGGAATCCATCCCGTTCGACTTCAATCAGCCGGTCGACAGCCTGCCGAACTTCGCCGTCGGCGGCGACTGAACGGCGGCAACCCTTCGTCGGTTGCCGCGTCGGCGCACGGGCAACTGCACTAAGGTGGGCAAAGCAGCGGAAGCACCACGCACCCCGTGCGGATCTTCAGGTGGAAAACAGCCAAGCCGAACCCTCGGGCCGCGTGTCCGCCGGCCGGTGGGGATTTCAACCGCGAGGTTCAGCCCATGAACATGCACTGCGTCCACCGCAACTACACCATCAGCGCCGACGTCGTCGAACACCCGGGAATTCCCACGCCCTGGGCCGGCGGCTGTCACATCACCACGCCGGACGGCAAGACCAGCAAGCGCATCGCCCTACCGATGCAGTACGCCTTCCTCGCCGACCTGGACAACGCCCAGCGCGCGTCCGTGGCACACGGCAAATGGCTGGTCGATCAAATGCTGGATAAGGGCCGCGAGCTGCATTAGCGCGGCCAGCCGGCTCTCCAGGTCGGCCGGACGGCGGCCTGGAGAGCGGCGAGGCGGGCTCAGTCGAGCTTGAGCACCTTGGCGAGGACGATCTTCGGCCCCTTCATCTTCTTGACGATGATGCGCAGCCCGGAGACCTCGATCAGCTCTTCCTCTTCCGGGACGCGCTTGAGCGTCTCGTAGACCAGCCCGGCGAGGGTTTCCGCCTCAATGTGGTCGAGGTCGACGCCGAGCAGGCGCTCGAGCTTGAACAGCGGGGTGTCGCCGCGCACCAGCAGCTTGCCCGGCTGGTAGGCGAGCACACCGCGCTCGGCCTTGCGGTGCTCGTCCTGAATGTCGCCGACCAGCACTTCCAGCACGTCTTCCATGGTCAGATAGCCGATCACCTTGCCGTCGGCCTCCTCGACCAGGGCGAAGTGCGAGCCGCCCTGGCGGAACTGCTCGAGCAGGCTGGACAGTGGCATGTGCCGCGACACGCTTTCCAGCGGATGGATCAGCTCGTCGAGCTTGACCGCGGTCGGCAGCATTTCCAGCAGCGACAGCTGCAGCAGCAGGTCCTTGATGTGCAGCAGGCCGATGAACTCGCCGGCGGCCTCGTCGTACACCGGGTAACGGCTGTACTTGTGGCGGCGGAAGATGCTGAACACCTCGTCGAGCGGCATGTTTCGCTCGATGTACACCAGGTCCTCGCGCGAGTTGGCCCAGTCCACCACCTCCAGTTCACCGAGCTCGACCGCCGAGGCCAGCACGCGCATGTCCTGGTCGCTGGGGTCGCGGGCGCGGCTGGAGTGGAGGATCAGCTTGAGTTCGTCGCGGCTGTAATGGTGCTCATGGTGCGGCCCCGGCTCGCCCTGGCCGGCGATGCGCAGGATGCCGTTGGCACTGGCGTTGAGCAGGTAGATCGCCGGGTACATCAGCCAGTAGAACAGGTACAGCGGCGCGGCGGTCCACAGCGAGAGGCGTTCCGGCTGGCGAATCGCCCAGGACTTCGGCGCCAGCTCGCCGACCACGATGTGCAGGTAGGAAATGATGAAGAACGCGGTGAAGAAGGCGATGCCGCGGATGACTTCCGGCGAGTCGACGCCGATGGCGGCGAGCAGCGGTTCGAGAATTTCGGCGAAGGCCGGTTCGCCGACCCAGCCGAGGCCCAGCGAGGCCAGGGTAATGCCCAGCTGGCAGGCCGACAGGTAGGCGTCGAGCTGATTGTGCACGGTGCGCAGGATATGCCCGCGCCAGCCGTGCCGCTCGGCGATGGCGTCGACCTTGGTGGCGCGCAGCTTGACCATGGCGAACTCGGCGGCGACGAAGAAGCCGTTGAGCAGCACCAGAAACAGGGCAAAGAGAATGAGGCCGAAGTCGGCGAAATAGACGAGAAGGGAGTGACTACTAGAGGAAGGGTCCATTGGTGGGGGCGTTGGCTGATGACCGGCTAAGGGTGAAGGTTGAGTCGCCAGTTTGCAAGCCGCGGGCCGCGGCGGGGCGACCGGTCAGCTCGGCTGCAGGTCCTCGCGCACCACCTGGCTGAGCGGGAAGTGGCAGGTGAAGGTGCTGCCCTGGCCGAGCACGCTGCTGATGTCGAGGCGGCCACGGTGGCGCAGCAGCACATGCTTGACGATCGCCAGGCCGAGGCCGGTGCCGCCGGTGTGGCTGGCGCGGCTGGAGTCGACCCGGTAGAAGCGTTCGGTGACGCGCGGCAGGTGATGCGCCTCGATGCCGATGCCGCTGTCCTGCACGGTGAGGTGCGCGCCTTGCGCATCGGCCCACCAGCGGATGCGTACGTCGCCGCCGTCCGGGGTGTACTTCACCGCGTTGAAGATCAGGTTGGAGAAGGCGCTGCGCAGCTCCGCCTCGCTGCCCTTGAGCTGCACGTCGGCAGCGGCGTCGAGGCTGATGCGGTGCTGGCGCGCGGCGGACAGCGCCTGGGCGTCGGCCTTGATGGTCTGCAGCAGCTCGTCGACGGCCACCGGCTGGTTGTCCGAGGGGTAGTCGGTGGCTTCCAGCTTGGCTAACAAAAGCAGGTCGTTGAGCAGCGTCTGCATGCGCGCTCCCTGCTGCTGCATCTGCTGCAGCGGGCGCAGCCAGCGCGGATTCACGTCCTCGACGTTGTCGAGCAGGGTCTCCAGGTAGCCGGCGATCACCGTCAGCGGCGTGCGCAGCTCATGGGAGACGTTGGCGACGAAGTCCTTGCGCATCTGCTCGAGCTGATGGACGCGGGTGATGTCGCGCACCAGCATCAGGTGTTCGCCGTTGCCGTAGTGGGTGAGCTGGAACTGCAGGCGCAGGCGGTCGTTGATCGGCGACGGCAGCTCCAGCGGGTCGACGTGCTGGGTCTGCTCCAGGTACTCCTTGAAGCGCGGGTGGCGGACCAGGTTGATCACCGGCTGGCCGCTGTCCTGCGGGGTCTTCAGGCCGAGCATGGTTTCCGCGGCGCGGTTCCACCATTCCAGGTTGCCGTCGGCATCCAGCATCACCACCGCATCGCGCAGCGCCGCGGTGGATTCCTGGGCGCGGTCGATGACCGCCTGCAGGCGCCCGCGGGCGCGCTGATCGCGACGTTGCAGGTGGTAGATGGCATCGAACACCTCGCCCCACAGGCCGTGGGCGAAGGGTGGCGGTTCGTCGGGTTGGTGGTGCTTGAGCCAGCGCTGCAGGCGCAGCAGTTGCCAGAGTGTCCAGCCGAGGTAGCCGGCGAGGCCGGCGACCAGCGCCCAGGCGTACTCGCCGCTGATCAGACCGACCAGCAGGCAGGCCGCCACCAGCAGGAGCAGGCGGCGAATCACCACGCCGCGCCAGTCATGGTTCACTTGGAAAGGGTTTCCTTGTCGAGCGGCCAGGGGCCGGCTCAGCTTTTGGTGGAGAAACGATAACCGGTGCCGCGCACCGTCTGCACCAAATTCTCGTAGACCTCGCCGAGCGCCTTGCGCAGGCGGCGGATGTGCACGTCGACCGTGCGCTCCTCGACATACACGTTGCCGCCCCAGACCTGATCGAGCAGCTGGCCACGGGTGTAGGCGCGCTCCTGGTGGGTCATGAAGAACTGCAGCAGGCGGTACTCGGTGGGACCCATCTCGGCCGGTTTGCCGTCGATGGTCACGCGGTGGCTGATCGGATCGAGCAGCAGGCCGCCGACTTCGATCGGCGTCTCGCCGTCGCTGGGGCCGGCGCGGCGCAGCACGGCCTTGAGGCGGGCGACCAGTTCGCGCGGCGAGAACGGCTTGGTGATGTAGTCGTCGGCGCCGACTTCCAGGCCCTGGATCTTGTTGTCCTCTTCGCCCTTGGCGGTGAGCATGATGATCGGCACGTCCTGGGTCAGCTCGTCGCGCTTCAGGCGCCGCGCCAGCTCGATGCCGCTGGTGCCGGGCAGCATCCAGTCGAGGAGGATCAGGTCCGGCTTGCGGTCGACGATCAGGGCGTGTGCCTGCTGGCTGTTTTCCGCTTCCAGGCAGTCGTAGCCGGCCATTTCCAGGGCCACGGCGATCATTTCGCGGATCGGTGCTTCGTCGTCGACGATGAGGATGTTCTTGCCAACCATGGAGAACCTCGAAACTTCTAAGTGCTGCGCATTAGATAACGGAATTATTGCAGTCATGTGACATGGCGGCGATGCGGCCAGCGCCGGCGGCTGGACTATGCTCTCTGCGGGGCCCGTCACCATCCGCCGTCGCTGGCGCGGCGCGCCCCACGCAACCCATCCCGCGAGGCTGTCCGAAACCCTCGGGTTTGCCGTCAGATCGCCTCTGTCTCACCAGAGGAGTCGTGCGATGAGTAGAACCTTCCTGTTGGCCGCCACCTGTGCCGGTCTGTTGTGGACCCTGCCAGGCCTGGCCGTGGCCGATCACCCGGCGATGGAGTCCGGCGGCATTCTCACCGACCACAACGGCATGACGCTGTACACCTTCGACAAGGACAGCGCCGGCAAGTCCGCCTGCAACGGCCAGTGCGCCGCCAACTGGCCGCCGCTGGCCGCGGCCGCCGGGGCCAAGACCGACGGCGAGTGGACCGTGGTCACCCGCGACGATGGCGGCCAGCAGTGGGCCTACAAGGGCAAGCCGGTGTACACCTTCGTGCAGGACAAGAAGGCCGGCGACCAGACCGGCGAAGGCAAGATGGGCGTCTGGCACGTCGCCAAGCCCTAGCCACCCTGCGGCCGGCGCGGGAGCGCCGGCCCGACTCAGCGCAGCGCGTAGTCGAGCACCAGGCCGAGGAAGATCGCCAGGCCGGCCCAGTGGTTGTGCAGGAAGGCCTGGAAGCACACCAGCGGCTCGCGCGCGCGGGTCAACCAGAACTCCCAGGCGAAGCACAGCGCGGCGGCGAGCAGGCCGAGGTGGAAGCACAGGCCCAACTCGAAGCGCGAGCCGGCCAGCAGCAGGCACAGCAGAGCCAGGCCCTGCAGGCTGAGAATGATCAGCCGGTCGGCGTCGCCGAACAGGATGGCGGTGGATTTCACCCCGATCTTCAGGTCGTCCTCGCGGTCGGCCATCGCATAGTAGGTGTCGTAGCCGACGGTCCACAGCAGGTTGGCGATGTACAGCAACCAGGCGGCCATCGGCAGTTCGCCGGTCTCGGCGGTGAACGCCATCGGGATACCCCAGGAGAAGGCCATGCCCAGCACCACCTGCGGGTAGAAGGTGTAGCGCTTCATGAACGGGTAGCAAGCGGCGAGGGCGACGCCGCCGAACGACAGCCAGATGGTCGTCGCGTTGGTCAGCAGGACCAGGCCGAAGCTGACCAGCAGCAGCACGGCGAACAGCACCAGCGCCTCCTTGGCACTGACCCGGCCGCTGGCCAGCGGACGTTCGCGGGTGCGCGCCACATGGCCGTCGAAGTTGCGGTCGGCGTAGTCGTTGATCACGCAGCCGGCCGCGCGCATCAGCACGGTGCCGAGCAGGAAGATCACCAGGTTCTTCACGCTCGGGCGGCCCTCGCCGGCGATCCACAGCGCCCACAAGGTCGGCCACAGCAGCAGGTAGATACCGATCGGCTTGTCCATGCGCATCAGCTGGATGAAGTCCCAGCTGCGCGGGTGCAGGCGGTTGAGCGATTTCAGCAGGTGTTGGTACATCGGACGCGTCTCTGCGGGCGGGATGCGCCGATTATAGGGCGATGGACGGTCGCGGGAGACGTAAAGCTGTATTGCGCCGGGCGTCGGCAATCAGTCCTGGGCGTCGACCCGTTGCCACAGCGCTGGCAGGAACACTTCGGCGACCAGCACGCCGAGGCCGCCGCGGGCGAAGCAGGAACGGCGTCCCCACAGGCGTTCGTCGCGCACTTCGGCGGGCAGCCAGGGCGCCGGGTAGCGGGTCACTTCGATCGGACCGCGGCTGAACGCGCGGTCGCTGAACAGCAGTTCGCCGAGCGAGCGGCTGCCGAGCAGGCTGAGGTCGAAACCCGAGCCTTCCAGCGCGCTGCGCGCCGCCACGCTGCGGGCGAACACCCAGGCCTCGCCATGCCCGCGCAGGTACACCTCGCGCACCCAGCCCTGGCTGCCCTCGGCCACACCGAGCGCCTGGCACTCATCGTGGCGCAGGCTGTGCCAGCCCTCGAGCAGCGGGGTGACGCTGAACGCGCCGTCGGCCAGCGCGGTCAGGCGGCGTGTCAGCGAGCCTTGGTCGAACAGCCAGTCGACACAGGTGGCAGTGGGGTGCGGGTGCAGTTGGGCGGCGTTGAGCCAGCGCGGCGGATGGGGCAGGGGCACGGTCGCGACTATCTACGGCGGTCGGGGTGGCGAGCTTAGCATGATCGCCGCTGGCCTTCCGGCCACCAGCCAAAGGTTGGGCCGGCCGGACGGCACTTGCGTCGCAGCGCGCGGGCCAGTACAAAGCCGGCAGAGTCGGGTGGCACCTTAACTGCATTGATCGCCCGGACGTGAGAAAGCCTGAGCAACCGAGGTAGTTGGCGATGAAGAAGTGGCAATGTGTGGTCTGTGGCCTGATCTATGACGAGCGCCTGGGCTGGCCGGACGAAGGTATCGCCGCCGGTACCGCCTGGCAGGATGTGCCGGAAGAGTGGGTGTGCCCGGATTGCGGCGTGGGCAAGACCGATTTCGAGATGATCGAGATCGCCTGAGCCCAGGATGATTTGCAGACAGCGGCGGCCTCAGGGTCGCCGTTGTCGTTTCTGCCGACCGCTCAGGCCTTGCCCAGGCGGCTGTAGTTCTCGAACGACTGGTCGAAGAAGCGTTCCAGGCGCGTGCTGACCGCCTCGCTGAGGGTCACCCAGCGCACCCGCTTGTCGTGCTCGGCGCCGCTTTCGCCGAGCAGGCCGGCGTCGATCAGCTGCTGCACGTACTTCACCGCGGTGCGTCGGCTGATGCTCGGCATGAAGGCGTACAGGTCGGTCTTGCGCAGCGCCTGCTCGGCGCGCAGCCACATGTGGGTGAACAGGTCGCAGTAGCACAGGTCGCTGAGGCCGAGGTCGCTGAACAGGGCGATCCAGCTTTCGTCCATCTGGATGATGGCGGCGGCGACGGCGCGGCGATTGATCTGGCTGTAGCGGCGGGTCATGGCGTCCTGCTCGGTGGCTGTTGCTGAGTTCAGTTTGGTGCAAAGTTGCACGCAGTGCACTTTTGCGAAGCACTTTGCGGTGCTCGCGACGACTCGGTAAATGCGCTTAAACATGCAAAACTGCATGAAATAAAGCATTTTGTTGCGCCTGCGGCGCAGCTGGCACGGCGGTTGCTCCAGGCACTCCCAGCGCTCATGTCGAGCGGGGAGAATGCCATGCAGCTGCAAATATTCAAAACCTTCTGGGGCCACCACGGCAGCGCGCAAGCCGCCGCCGAACAGGCCCTGGCCGCCGGCTTCGACGGCCTCGAGGCGCCGGCGCCGGAACAGCCGAGCGAGCGCGCCGCGTTCGCCGAGGTGCTGGCCGCCCACGACCTGGCCTACATCGCCGAGATCTGCACCGCCGGCAGCTACGTGCCGGAGCGCCACGCCACGCCGGCCGAACACCTCGCCGATCTGGAGCGCAAGCTGCTCAACGGCCTGCCGCTGCAGCCGCGCTTCTTCAACGTGATGGCCGGCTGCGACGCCTGGCCGCTCGGCGTGCAGCTGGAGTTCTTCGCCGCGGCGCTGGAGGTCGGCCGCAAGCACGGCGTGCAGCTGAGCTTCGAGACCCACCGTGGCCGCTCGCTGTTCAACCCCTGGGTCACCGGCGAACTGGTGCGCCAGCTGCCGGCGTTGCGCCTGACCGCCGACATCAGCCACTGGGTGGTAGTCAGCGAGCGCCTGCTGGATGACGACTGGGAGCTGCTGCTGGGCATCGCCGAACAGGTCCACCACGTGCATGGCCGCGTCGGTTATCCGCAGGGCCCGCAGGTGCCGCACCCGGCGGCGCCGGAGTACGCCGACTGCCTGGCCTTCCACCAGCGCTTCTGGGAAGCGGTGTGGGCGGCGCAGCGCCGGCGCGGCTACGCGCTGAGCAGCATGACCCCGGAATTCGGCCCGGACGGCTACCTGCACACCCTGCCGTTCACCGACCAGCCGGTCGCCGACCTCTGGCAGATCAACTGCTGGATCGCCACCACCGAGCGCGCGCACTTCCAGCGCTGCGCCGCCACTGCCTTGACCGCCTAGGAGATCGCCATGTCCGCATTGTCCCGTTTCACCCGTCGAGGCCTGGCCGTGCTCGGCCTCGGTGCGTGCCTGCTGGCCCAGCCGGTGCTGGCCAAGGAGCAGTTCCGCATCGCCTGGTCGCTGTACCCCGGCTTCATGCCCATGGAATACGCCCGCACCAGCGGGATCATGGACAAGTGGGCGAAGAAGTACGGCATCGAGGTGGAGATCGTTCAGGTCAACGACTACATCGAAGGCATCAACCAGTACAGCGCCGGCGCCTTCGACGCCTGCCTGATGGCGACCATGGACGCGCTGACCATTCCCGCCGCGGGCGGGGTCGACTCGACGCTGCTGACCATCGGCGACTACTCCAACGGCAACGACGCGATCATTCTCAAGCACGGTTCGAGCCTCGCCGACATCAAGGGCCAGCCGGTCAACCTGATCCAGTTCTCGGTGTCCCACTACTTCCTCGCCCGTGCCCTGGAAAGCGTCGGTCTCAGCGAGCGCGACCTGACCCTGGTGAACACCTCGGACGCCGACATGGTGCCGCTGTTCGGCCAGCCGGCGGTGACCGCGATGGTGACCTGGAACCCGATGGTCAGCGACATCCTCAAGCGCGACGACGCGCACCTGGTGTTCGACTCGCGGCAGATGCCCGGCGAGCTGACCGACGGCATCGTGGTCAACAGCGCCACCGTGGCCAAGCACCCGGAACTGGCCAAGGCGCTGATCGGCGCCTGGTTCGAAACCCTCGCGGTGATGGGCGAGGACAGCGATGCCGGGCGCGAGGCGCGCAGCGTCATGGGTCAGGCCGCCGGCACCGACCGCGCCGGCTTCGAGCGCCAACTGGACGCCACCTACCTGTTCGCCACCCCGGCCGAAGCCGGTGCGTTCATGCGTGACCCGGCGATGGCCCAGACCATGGCGCGCATCGCCGAGTTCTCCTACGCCAAGGGCCTGCTCGGCAACGGCGCGACCTCCGCCGGCGCGGTCGGCATGGCCTTCGCCGACGGCAGCCGCTACGGCGACGCGAACAACGTGAAGCTGCGCTTCGACGACCAGTACCTGCGCCTGGCGGCCGCCGGCCAGCTGTGAGGATTTTGTGATGAAACTGCCCGCTCTGCCCAAACTCCGTCACCCCGACGGCCTGCTGCCCACCGCGCTGGCCCTGGCCTACATCCTCGGCGCCTACGCCGGCGGCTTCGCCCTGCTGGTCCACGCCAGCTGGTGGAGCTGGCCGCTCGGCGTGCTGCTGCTCGGCCACGGCCTGGTGATCGCCGCCTACCTGATCCACGACTGCACGCACCAGGCGGTGTTCTTCGAGCGCGAGTGGAACGCGCGCCTCGGCAACCTGCTCAGCGTGCTGGTCGGCGGCTGCTACGGCGCCTACGACGGTCTGCGCCTCAAGCACATGCGTCACCACGTCGACCGTGCCGACGTGGTGGCCTTCGACTACCGCGCCATGCTCCTCGCCCGGCCCTGGCTGCTGCGCCTGGTGCAGGCGCTGGAGTGGGCTTATGTGCCGGCGGTGGAGATGTTCATGCACGGCCTGGTGATCTTCAGTCCGTTCTTCGTCGAGGCCTACCGGGCGCGCCGCCGCCGCGTGCTGACCTGGCTGGTGCTGCGCGGCAGCGCGCTGCTGCTGCTCGCCTGCTTCGCCTGGCCGGCGCTGCTCGGCTACATCGTCGCCTACATGCTGTTCCTCAACGTGCTGCGCACCCTCGACATGCACCAGCACACCTACGAGGTGGTAGTCGGCCTGGACGCCGAGCCGGGCGAGCGGCCGAGCTACGCCTACGAGCAGCGCAACACCTTCTCCAACCCGTTCGGCCATTCGCCGCTGCTCAACCTGCTGGTGCTCAACTTCGGCTACCACAATGCCCACCACGAGAAGCCGGTGACGCCCTGGTACCGCCTGCCACAGCTGCACCGTGAGCTGTATGGCGCCGACCCGGCCGAGGAGCCGGTGCTGCCGGCCCGCCAGTTCCTCGCCAACATGCACCGCAACCGCGTGACTCGCGTGCTCAACGCCGACCATGGCGACGCCACGGTCGGCCAGCCGGTGGCCGCCGGGCCGGGCTTCGTCGGCGTCTACGGGGTGTCGTTCCTCACCGCGCTGTAAACTGCCTGGTAGCGCCCCCAACCTCCGTCGGGACGCCCGTGGCGGAGGTTGGCGGGGCCGGGCGAATCCGTTAGGGTCCCCTCAGCATCCGCATGGCGGAGGTCGGTATGCGCAAGTGGCAATGCATCGTCTGCGGCTTCATCTACGACGAGGCCGAAGGTTTGCCGGAGGAGGGCATCGCCCCCGGAACTGCCTGGGAAGACATCCCGGCCGACTGGGTGTGCCCGGATTGTGGTGTCGGCAAGATCGATTTCGAAATGATCGCCATCGACTGATCGCGCGATCGTCTTTATTCGCGGCGCCTGGCGCGTCGCCCGTTAGGAGTGAGCAATGTCTGCACCCGTGGCAGCCCCGGTGGTGATCGTCGGTACCGGCCTGGCCGGCTATAACCTGGCCAAGGAATTTCGCAAGCTGGACGGCGACACGCCGCTGCTGCTGATCAGCGCCGACGACGGGCGTTCCTATTCCAAGCCGATGCTGTCCACCGGCTTCGGCAAGAACAAGGACGCCGACGGCCTGGCCATGGCCGAACCGGGGGCAATGGCCGAACAGCTCAAGGCCGGGGTGCGCACCCACACGCGCATCACCGGTATCGACCCGGGCCACAAGCGCCTGTGGATCGGCGAGGAAGCCGTGCCCTACCGCGACCTGGTGCTGGCCTGGGGCGCGGAGACCATCCGCGTGCCGGTCGAGGGCGATGCCCAGGACGCGATCTTCCCGATCAACGACCTCGAGGACTACGCACGCTTCCGCGCCGCCGCGGCCGGCAAGCAGCGCGTGCTGATCCTCGGCGCCGGGCTGATCGGCTGCGAGTTCGCCAACGACCTCAGCGCCGGCGGCTACCAGGTCGAACTGGTGGCGCCGTGCGAACAGGTAATGCCCGGGTTGCTGCATCCGGCAGCGGCCACTGCGGTGCAACGCGGTCTGGAAAGCCTCGGCGTGCAGTTCCACCTCGGCCCGGTGCTGGCCAGCCTCAACCGCCAGGACGAGGCGCTCGAGGCGCACCTGTCGGACGGCAGCCGCATCGCCTGCGACCTGGTGGTGTCGGCGGTCGGCCTGCGTCCGCGCATCGACCTGGCCGCCGCCGCAGGCCTCGCGGTGAACCGCGGGGTGGCGGTCGACCGCCAGCTGCAGACCTCGCACGCCAACATCTACGCGCTCGGCGACTGCGCCGAGGTCGACGGCCTCAACCTGCTCTACGTGATGCCGCTGATGAGCTGCACGCGCGCCCTGGCGCAGACCCTCGCCGGCACGCCGACGGCGGTCAGCTACGGGCCGATGCCGGTGTTGGTCAAGACCCCGGTGTGTCCGCTGGTGGTCTCGCCGCCGCCACGCGGTCTGAGCGGCGAATGGACGGTGGAAGGCAGTGGCGCCGATATCAAGGCGCTGTGCCGCGACAACGCCGGGCAGCTGCTCGGTTACGCACTAACCGGTACGGCCGTTCAGGAAAAATTGGCGCTGAACAAAGAGCTGCCCGCGCTGTTGGCATAAACACCGCAGGTTCTGTCCGATAAGCCATAAATTTCTCCCGACAAAACGCCTGGGCGAGACTGGCGCGGGGCCTTGCGGCGTGCCATTCTCCCCGGGGTCTGCCGCAGTGCAGAGCTGCTGCGGCGCCGTAGGGCGCCGTTCGGGAAGAGCGGCCAAGACACACAACAACAACAAAACGTCAAAGAGGTTTCTATGCGCAAACCGGAACTCGCCGCCGCGATCGCGGACAAGGCACAACTTACCAAAGACCAAGCCAATCGCGTCCTCAACGCCGTCCTGGAAGAAATCACCAACGCGCTGAACCGTAAGGACAGTGTGACCCTGGTTGGGTTCGGTACCTTCGTCCAGCGCCATCGCGGTGCCCGCACCGGTAAAAACCCGCAGACCGGCGCCCCGGTGAAGATCAAGGCCAGCAACACCGTCGCTTTCAAGCCCGGCAAGTCGCTGAAAGACGCCGTCAACTGAGCGCAGTTCCCGCCCGGAGCCGCTGTGCTCCGGGCTTTTGGCCCAACCGAAGTTCGGCTGTAGTTCCCCCCGCAACTCGCTACAATGCGCCGCCGCTTATTTTCCCGCCGAGGCCGTGCGCATGAAATTCCGCTTTCTCCTCTGGATGCTGGGCCGCTTGATGGCCAAGGCCAGTCGTGACAATCCCGCCTTCCAGCAGCAGCTGGCCGGCAAGGACCTGACCTTCCAACTGCACACCCTCGACGGCAAGCTGGCGCGCCATTTCGTGGTCAAGGATCAGCGCGTCACCAGCAAGCGCGGTGCAGCGGTGGCCGCCGACTTCGCCATCGGCTTCAAGGACGCCGGCTACGGCTTCGCCACCATGAACGCCAAGAACAAGCAGCTGGCCTTCATGCAGGGCATTCAGAACAAGGACATCCAGATCCAGGGCAACCCGGCGCTGGTGATCTGGTTCCAGGGCCTGACCAAGTTCCTCGTGCCGAAAAAGAAGAAGAGCGTCGAGAAAAAGGCGGCCTGATACGCAATCCCTCCGGGCGCCGCTAGCCGGCGTCTGGGCCTTTGGTTAGGCTGACGGCAGTCTTCTGCTGGATGCTCCGTCATGCGTGTGTTGCCGCTGTTCGCCGTGCTCCTCACCCCGCTGATTGCTGTTGCCGAACCGGCCCGTCCGGCGGCGCTCGGCCAGGCCTTCGACCTGGCCGGCATCCGCCTGCTCTGCGAGCAGAGTGCGCCACTGATTCAGCGCGGTCTGCCGCCGGCCCAGCAGGCGGCGGTGGCCGAAGCCTTCGCCGCCGATACCCTGTGTGACGAACTGGCCGCGCAGGTCGCGCCCAAGCTCGACGCCAGCGAAGTGCCGCAGATCGAAGCGCTGCTCTCCAGCCCGCTGGCGCAGCGCTTCACCGCCGCCGAGCGCAGCGTCGGCGAGACCGCTGGCGCCGAGGGTCTGGCCGCCTACCGTGAGCAGCTGAAGAGCAAGCCGCCGCGCGCCGAGCGGCTGGCCCTGGTGCAGCGCCTCGACCAGGCCGCGCACACCTCCGAGCTGGCCACCCTGTTGCGTTACGAGACCGGCAAGACCCAGGCGCTGCTGGTCCTGCGTGGCCGCGGCGGACAGCTGAGCGAGGAGCAGCTGGGCGAGCAGACCGCCAAGCAGCGCGACGGGTTGCGCAGCTCCAGCGCCCAGGCGGTGGAATCCTTCATGTTCTATGCCTACCGGCAGATGCCCAGCAGCGATCTGCAGGACTACACCACGCTGTACGAACAGAAGCCGGTGCACACCCTGCTGGAAGCCTGCGTCGAGGCGCTGCCGCGAGTCTTCGCCGCGCGCCGCGCCGCCCTCAAGTAACTGCAGCCGGGACAGAAAAAAACGCCGCGGGCCATTCGGCCGGCGGCGTTTTCGTATGCAGCGCTCAGGCGCTGCGCGCGCCCGCTCAGACGTGCTGGTACTGGGTGGCCAGTTCGCGCAGCGCGGCTTCGGCGGCCAGCACCTTGTCGACCGCTTCTTCGGCCTTCTCGCGGCTCAGGCCGAGGCCTTCGTAGAGGCTGGCCGGAATCGGGCCCTGCGGGCCGGCACCGATACCGCGGTTGCGCAGCAGGCGCACCGCCAGGCTGACCAGATTCGGGTAGGCCGCATTGGCGCCGCGGTAGTCCGGGTCGTGCTGGAAGCGCAGCGCAGTGGACAGCTCTTCCGGCATGTCCCAGTGGCGCATCAGCCAGGCGCCAATCTGCTCGCGGCTGATACCCAGCAGGTGCTGCTCGATGTAGCCGTGCGAGAGGTGCGGGTTGGCTTCCAGATGGCGGCAGATCAGCGAGAAGTGCGGCGGGAAGACGTGCGCGAGCACCAGGTAACCGAAGTTGTGCAGCAGACCGGCGAGGTAGGTCAACCCGGCTTCCGGGCGCACCGCGCGGGGCATTGCGCGGGTCAGACCCTCGATCACCGCGGCGGTGTAGATCGCCTGGTGCCAGTACGGGGTGGTCTGCTGCGGCTGGTCCTTGGGCAGGCTGAGGGTTTTGCCCAGGGCCAGGCCGAGCGCCAGGTTGATTACCAGGTCGAAGCCCAGCACGCGGACGATGGCGTCCTCCACCGAGCGGATCTTGCCCGGCGCCGCGTAGTACGGCGAGGCGGCCCAGCTGACCACCTGGGCGGCCAGCGCCGGGTCGGTCTCGACCACCCCGGTGATGTCGTCCACCGTGGCGTTCGGGTCGACGCGCAGCTTGATGATGCGCTGCGCGGTTTCCGGCAGCGGCGGGATCTCGATGGTCTCTTCCAGGCGCTGCTGGATGCGTCGCGCGGTGAATGCCTGCACGGCCTGGGTGATCTCCGCGCGGTCGTCGTCCGGGCGGTCGAGGTTGGGGCGGATGCCGGTCAGCGGTTCGCCGAAGCGCGCGGCGCTGGCCTTGCTCAGCAGGCCCTTGAACGCGTCGCTGGGAATCTCCAGCAGCACCCCGGCCTGGCCGGAATCGATCAGCAGCTGCGGCACCTGCAGCAGGCGCTCGTCGTACAGGCACGGCGCGCTGGTCAGCGCCGGCAGGGCGGGCAGCTGGTCGAGGCCGTGTTTGCCGAGCATGCGCTCCTGGCGCTCCGGCTTGATCGCGGTCAGCTGGCGGCCGGTCAGTTCGGCCAGGCGCTTGAGGTCGAGCAGCTGGTTCTGCGGGAACAGCACCAGCAGCGCGCCGATCGCGTCCTCGAGCAGCACCGCCTGCACGCGTTGCGCCGGGTCCAGGCCGGGCTGCTCGTCACGCACCTGGTAGGGAACGGCGAGCTTGTCGAGCAACTGGGTGATCACGGCGGGCGGTTGGGGCGAGGTGTCGGTGGCGCGGGCGAGTTCGGTCATGGGCGCAAGGTCCGGCTGGGCATCAATGCAGCGAGTATAACCATGGCCGCTGGTCGCTGCGGCAAGCAAACGACCGGCGTGATGAATCGACTCACACTTGGCCGTATTGCTGGCCGTGGCGCAGCCAGCGCTCGAGCAGTGGGCTGACGTGTTGCGGCCAGCGTGCCAGCAGCGCCTGGGCGGCGTCGCGTACCGCCGGCAGCAGCTCGGCGTCGCGCATCAGGTCGGCGACCTTGAACTGCAGCAGGCCGGTCTGGCGGGTGCCGAGCATCTCGCCGGGGCCGCGCAGTTCGAGGTCCTTCTCGGCGATGACGAAGCCGTCGCAGGTCTCGCGCATGATCGCCAGGCGCTCGCGGCCGAGCTGTGAGAGCGGCGCGTGGTAGAGCAGCACGCAGTGGCTGGCGGCGCTGCCGCGGCCGACCCGACCGCGCAGCTGGTGCAGCTGGGCGAGGCCGAGCCGCTCGGGGTTCTCGATGATCATCAGGCTGGCGTTGGGCACGTCGACCCCGACCTCGATCACTGTGGTGGCGACCAGCAGCTGCAGGCGGCCTTCCTTGAACTCGCTCATCACCGCGGCCTTCTCGGCCGGCTTCATGCGCCCGTGGATCAGGCCGACGCGCAGGCCGTCGAGCGCCGCTGAGAGTTCCTCGAAGGTGGTTTCCGCGGCCTGACAGGTCAGCTCCTCGGATTCCTCGATCAGTGTGCACACCCAGTAGGCCTGGCGGCCTTCACGGCAGGCCGCGCGGACCCGCTCGACCACCTCGAAGCGGCGGTTGTCGGCGATCACCAGGGTGTTGACCGGGGTCCGCCCGGGCGGCAGTTCGTCGAGGATCGAAGTGTCGAGGTCGGCGTAGGCACTCATCGCCAGGGTGCGTGGGATCGGCGTGGCAGTCATGATCAGCTGGTGCGGGCAGAGACGCCCGTCGACGCCCTTCTGGCGCAGCGCCAAGCGCTGCTGCACGCCGAAGCGGTGCTGCTCGTCGATGATCACCAGCGCCAGACGCTGGAACTGCACCTCGTCCTGGAACAGCGCGTGGGTGCCGACCACCATCGGCGCGCCGCCGGCGATCTGCGCCAGCGCCGCAGCGCGCGCCTTGCCCTTGAGCTTGCCGGCCAGCCAGGCGACCTCGATGCCGAGCGGCGCCAGCCATTTGCTGAAGGTGAGGAAGTGCTGCTCGGCGAGGATTTCGGTGGGCGCCATCAGCGCCACCTGGTAGCCGGCTTCCAGCGCCTGAAGGGCGGCCAGCGCGGCGACCACGGTCTTGCCGGCGCCGACGTCGCCCTGCACCAGGCGCAGCATCGGCTCATCCTGGGCGAGGTCGTAGGCGATCTCGGCGCCGACCCGCTGCTGGGCGCCGGTCGGGGCGAAGCTGAGGTTGGAGAGGAAGCGTTGCGGCAGCTGGCGCGCCGCCGGCAGCGGCGGCGCGGCCTGGGCGCGCAACTGCTCGCGTAGGCGCTGCAGCGACAGCTGGTGGGTCAGCAGTTCCTCGAAGGCCAGGCGATGCTGTGCCCAGTGGCGGCCTTCGGCGAGCTCCTCCAGGTCGGCGTCCGGCGGCGGCCGGTGCAGGTAGCGGATCGCCTGGTCGAGCGGGCCGAGCTGGTAGTCGCGGGCCAGTTCGGCGGGCAGCCAGTCGGGCAGGCTGTGCGGGCCGAGGCGGGTCAGCGCCTGGCTGCTGAGCTGGCGCAGGCGCTGCTGGGTGAGGCCTTCGGTGGTCGGGTAGATCGGCGTCAGCGTCTGCTCCACGGCGATCGGCTCGGCGCCGCTCTGCGCGCGGTATTCCGGGTGGTAGATCTCCAGGCCCGACGAGCCGGGGCGCACCTCGCCGTAGCAGCGCAACTGGGTGCCGCGCTTGAGGCCGTCCTTCTGCGCCTGGCTGAAGTGGTAGAAGCGCAACGACAGCGTGCCGCTGCCGTCCTGCAGGCGCACCAGCAGGCTGCGCCGACGACCCATGACCACGTCGGCGCCGGCCACCGTGCCCTCGACCACCGCGTCCTGGCCCGGACGCAGCGCGCCGATCGGGGTGATGCGGGTGCGGTCCTGGTAGCGCAGCGGCAGGTGGAACAGCACGTCCTGCAGGTTCTCCAGGCCGACCTTGGCGAGCTTTTCCGCCAGCGCGGCGCCGACGCCCTTCAGCGCGGTCACCGACACCGTGGCCAGTTCGGTCATGCTCAGGCGGCGCTGTTCTGCGCCCGCGCCACCGAGCACAGGCGGATCGAGTCGGCCAGCACGTCGATGGCCTTGGGCCGCGGGAAGCTGGCGCGCCAGGCGATTGCCACGGTGCGGAACGGCGTCGGCGGGGTCAGCGGGCGCACCTCGAAGATGCCCGGCGCGTAGTGGTGGCTGTCCACCGCGGACAGCGGCAGGATCGAGATGCCCATGCCGGAGGCGACCATGTGGCGGATGGTTTCCAACGAACTGGATTCCACCGTGGTGTACTGGCTGCCTTCGTCGCCGTGCTTGCGCAGGGTCGGGCAGGCTTCCAGCACCTGGTCGCGGAAGCAGTGGCCCTCGCCGAGCAGCAGCAGGCTCTTGTCGTTGAGCTGCGCGCTGTCGATGGTTTCCTTGTTGCCCCACGGGTGACCGGCCGGCAGCAGCACGTGGAACGGCTCGTCGTAGAGGGCCATGGTCAGCACGTCGGCTTCCTGGAACGGCAGGGCGATGATGATGGCGTCCAGCTCGCCGTTGCGCAGCTTGTCGCGCAGCACGTGGGTGAAGTTCTCTTCGATGTACAGCGGCATCTGCGGCGCGACTTTGTGCAGCTGCGGAATCAGGTGCGGGAACAGGTAGGGGCCGACGGTGTAGATCGCACCGACCTTGAGCGGCGCGGCCAGCTGGTTCTTGCCGGCCTGGGCCAGCTCACGGATGCCCTGCGCCTGTTCGAGGACCTTCTGCGCCTGGGCGATGATGCCTTCGCCGACCGGAGTCAGGCGCACCGCGCTCTTGCTGCGTTCGAAGATCAGCACGCCGAGCTCGTCCTCGAGCTTCTTCACCCCCACCGACAAGGTCGGCTGGCTGACGTGGCAGCGTTCGGCCGCGCGGCCGAAATGCTGTTCCTGAGCCAAGGTGACGATGTAGCGCAGTTCGGTGAGGGTCATAGGTAAATTCCATGAGAGTGCAACCAATAATAGCGGCAGCTCTCGATGCAGCGAAACACCCGCAGCAGCCGGCGCTGCCACGGGGTGTTGCGGGGGAGGGGTAGTGCGCTGCCGGGCGGTCGCCCGGCACCTGGGGCGCAGGACCTAGCGACGGTCCAGCGAGTACACGAACGGCGCGGTGACCGCCACGCTGTTGCCGTCGAGCATCTCCGCCGGCGGCTTGGGCAGCGGCTGGGCGCGGCGGATCATCGCCAGCGTGGCGCGGTCCAGCGAGGCGCTGCCGGACGTGCCGGCGAGCTCCACGGACAGCACGTTGCCGTCGCGGTCGACGCTGAAGCGTACCCGCGTGGTGCCTTCGAAGCCGCGGCGGCGGGCGTCGTCGGGGTAGCGCTTATAGCGGCTCAGGTGGCTGAGCAGCTTGCTCTGCCAGGTCACCTCGGCCTTCGACGGCGCGCTGACCGACGCCAGCTGCTGCGCGGCCGGCTTGCTCTGGGCTTCCGCCGGCGGCGCTGGGGGCTGCTCCTGCGGCGGTTCCTCGACCGGCTTGGGCTGCGGCTTCTCGATCGGCTTCGGCGGCTTGGGCTTGGGTTTCGGCTTCGGCTTGCTCAGGGCAATCGTCGGCTTCGGTGCTTCGACCAGCTTCGGCTGCGGCTCCGGCTCTTCCTCGCGTACCACCGGCGGTGGTGGCGGCGCCGGTTTGGGGGCGGCCGGCGGCAGCGGCTCCAGCTCGATCATCACCGCCGGCGGCGGTGGCAATTCGATCGGTGCAGCCTTGGCGTGCCAGAACATCGCCCAGAACGCCAGTCCGCCATGCAGGCCGAGCACGGCCGCCAGGCTGAAGGCGTAGCGCGACAGCGTGCGGTTACGCGTAGTCATTGAACTGTCTCAAGCCCCACCAGACCGATCTTCAGGTAGCCGGCACCGCGCAGGGCGTCCATGACGTCCATCAGCACGCTGTAGTTCACCTCTTTGTCGCCGCGGACGAAGATGGTCTTGTCCTTGTCGGCCTGGGTCAGCTTGTCGAGCAGCGGGCCGAGCTGTTCCTTGGCGACCTGCTCGTTGTCGAGGAACAGGCTGTTGTCTTCCTTGATGCTCAGGTAGATCGGCTTGTCAGGGCGCGGCGCCGGCTTGGCGGTGGAGGCCGGCAGGTCGACCTTGATGTCGACCGTGGCCAGCGGTGCGGCGACCATGAAGATGATCAGCAGCACCAGCATGACGTCGATGAAGGGCGTGACGTTGATCTCGTGGGATTCGACGAGATCGTCACCGCCATCGTTCAGATGCAGTCCCATGGCTTACCCCAGTTTGACGACGTTGGCCTGCGCGTTGCGCTCGCTGTTCGGCAGGTGATCGAGGTCGCGGCTGAGCAGCAGCAGGACCTGCGCCGAGCAGTCGGCGACCTGGGCCTTGTAGCCGGTGATGGAGCGGGCGAAGACGTTGTAGATGACCACCGCGGGGATCGCCGCGACCAGGCCGAGGGCGGTCGCCAGCAGGGCTTCGGCGATACCGGGGGCGACCACCGCGAGGTTGGTGGTCTGCGATTTGGCGATGCCGATGAAGCTGTTCATGATCCCCCAGACGGTGCCGAACAGGCCGACGAAGGGTGCGGTCGAACCGATGGTGGCGAGCGGGCCGGTGCCCTTGCTCATGTTGCGTCCGCTGGCGGCGACCAGACGCTCGAGGCGGAACGCGGTGCGCTCCTTGATGCCTTCCTTTTCACGGGTGTTGGTCGACAGCTTGACCTCTTCCAGCGCCTCATGGACCAACTGATGGCTGAGGCTGCCATGCCGGGCGATGCCTTCTTCGGCTTCCTTGAGGGTGCGCGCCTTCTTCAGGCCGGCCAGCTCGCCGACCAGGCGGCGACGCGCGTTGAACAGCTCAAGGCCCTTGGCGATCCAGATCGTCCAGGTGATCACCGAGGCGATGGCCAGACCGATCATCACCGCCTTCACCACCACGTCGGCATTCTGGTACATGCCCCAGGGCGACAGGTCGTGGGACATGGCCTGCTCGGCGGCGAGCACTTCTTCGTGCTCGGCGGCGGTCACGGCTTCACCGGCCGGGATGGCGCTGGCGTCCGCCGGCAAGGCGGCAGGGGCGGCAGGGGCGGCAGGGGCGGCAGGCGCCGCTTCGCTCGCCGCCGGAGCTACGGCAGCTGGCGGCGTTGCCACGCTGCTCGGCTCCTCGGCGAAGGCCAGGCTCGGCAGCAGCAGGCTGCCAAGCAGCACGGCCAGGCCGCGCACGGCGCGGGAGGAGCGAAGGGACGGAAGGTTGGAGTGGAGAGCATTCATGCTGGCCGGACCCTGAGGAAGTAAATTCAGCGGGCTGCCGGACTGGGCCGGCGGCGAAAAGGGCGGGTATTATTGCAAGTAATTCTTGTTAACAGAAGTAATAGAGCAATCTTTTTAGCGGCGCACCGGCCTGAAAGCCTTGACCGAGAGCCTGCGCACCGCTAGTCAGACGATCATTTTCACCATTCCCAGGAGCCACCATGACTGCCTCACCCTCCCTATTGATCGCCGGTTGTGGCGATGTCGGTAGCCGCCTCGCCCGTCGCGCACTGGCGCTCGGCTGGCGCGTGCACGGCCTGCGCCGCCAGGTCGAGGCGCTGCCCGCCGGGGTGCTGCCGGTGGCCGCCGACCTGGGCGAGGCGGCGCGCCCGGCGGCCTGGCCGCACGGCGAGCTGGACTATCTGGTGTACTGCGCGGCGGCGACCCGCTACGACGAGGCTGGTTACCGGCTCGCCTACGTCGACGGCCTGGCGCGGGTGCTCGACTGGCTGGCGCAGGCCGGACAGCGGCCGCGCCGGCTGCTGTTCGTCTCCAGCAGCGGCGTGTACGGCCAGCAGGGCGGCGAGTGGATTGATGAGGTGTCGCCGGCCGAGGCTGGCGACATGTCCTCGGTGGTGATGCGCGAGGCCGAGCGGCTGGCGCTCGGCAGCGGCCATCCGGCGAGCGTGGTGCGCCTCACCGGGATCTACGGTCCGGGGCGCAACTGGCTGCTCAATCAGGTCCGCGAGGGGCAGTGGGCGCTGGCGCAACCGCCGGTATTTACCAACCGCATTCACGCCGAGGATGCCGCCGGGCTGCTCGCCTGCCTGCTCGAGGCCGAGCAGCGTGGCGCGGCGCTGGACGACTGTTACCTCGGCGTCGATGACGAGCCGGCGGCCTTGCATGAGGTCGTCGAATGGCTGCGTGGCCGCTTGGATGTGGCCGAGCGTGCCGCCGAGGCGGGGATGCGCCGCAGCGGCAGCAAGCGCTGCAGCAATGCGCGCGCCCGCGGGCTGGGTTGGGTGCCACAGTACCCGAGCTATCGCGAGGGCTACGCGGCGGTGCTCGCCGACGAGGGTTGAGCGCTCAGTTGCGCTGCAGCAGCCAGACCTGCTCGCCGGGGCGGTAGTCGGGCATCTCGTCGGTCGCCGCCTGATTGACCGCGGCGAATACCCGCAGCGCATCGCCGTCGCGCTCGAACAGCCAGGCGCTGCCCTGGTTGCCGAGTTGCAGCCACAGGCTGTCGTGTTCGCCGCTCATCGCTGCGCAATCGCCGGCCAGGCACAGCGCGTAACGTTCCGCGCCGGGCAGGCCCTCGACCGCGCCATCGGCGTGGAAGCGCACCAGGCCGCCCTGGCCGGAGCCTTGCTCGATCTGCCAGTCGCCGCCGAGGTAGGCGGCATACAGGGCGTGTTCGAAGCTGCTGCCCTGCGGCGCGTCGGCCGCGGCCGGCGTCTGCGGGCGGACGAAGTGCTGCGCCGGGCTGTTGCTGCTGGGCGCCTGGAGCAGCTGCGCGCCGGCGAGGCTGAGGTGTTCGTGGAAGTCGCCATAGAAGTCGACGTTCCAGCCGGCGGCCGGGTCGACCTGCAGCTGGCCTTCGCTGAGTTCGAAACCGTTGCTCACCGTGGCCAGCTGGCGCGCGGTATCGATGCGCCATTCCAGATTGGGACCGTAGGCGAGCAGCGCTTCGCGCAGCGGACCACCCTGCGCGGCGGCGTCGATGGCGGCCTGGTTGATCCAGGTGCCGCTGGGATCCTGTGGGGTGCTGGCGCAGCCGGCCAGCCAGAGAGCGCTGGCGAGCAGCGCGAGGGACAGACGCATGACGCGATCCTTGTCGATACGGAACGGGCGGGGTGCGCGCACCCCGCCGACAGGCTTACTCGAGGACGAGGATGCCGTCCATTTCCACCTGCGAACCGCGCGGCAGGGCGGCGACGCCGATGGCGGCGCGAGCCGGATACGGCTGCTCGAAGTAGCGGCCCATGACTTCGTTGACCTTGGCGAAGTTGCCGAGGTCGGTGAGGAAGATGTTCAGCTTGACCAGGTCCTTGAAGCTGCCGCCGGCCGCTTCGATCACCGCCTTGAGGTTCTCGAAGACCTGCACGGTCTGGGCTTCGAAGCCGTCGACCAGCTCCATGGTTTTCGGGTCGAGCGGGATCTGACCGGACAGGTACACGGTGTTGCCCGCCTTGATCGCCTGGGAATAGGTGCCGATGGCGGCCGGGGCCTGGTCGCTGTGGATGACGGTCTTGCTCATGGGAACTCCTTGTGGGGTGCCGGGAAAAGGCGACGCAGCGGTTGGCGCTCCGTCGCCGGGAATCTTCGGGTGGGGGCGCTAGGCGCGCATGCGGGTGATGCGGATCACGCCCTTGAGCGCGCGCAGCTTCTTGATCACGCGGGCCAGGTGCACACGGTCATGCACGCTGACCACCAGCTGGACCACGCTGATGCGCCCGTCGCGCTCGTCCATGCTGATCTTCTCGATGTTGCCGTCGGCGGCGTTGACGCTGCTGGCGAGCAGGGCGATCAGACCGCGCTGGTGTTCCAGCTCGACGCGCAGCTCGACGTTGAACTCGCCGGTGACATCCTTGGCCCAGGACAGCTGGATGCATTTCTCCGGGTTGTGGCGGATCTCGACGATGTTCTTGCAGTTGTCGAGGTGCACCACCATGCCCTTGCCGGCCGACAGGTGGCCGACGATCGGGTCGCCGGGGATCGGCGTGCAGCACTTGGCGTAGCTCAGCACCAGCCCCTCGGTGCCGCGGATCGCCAGCGGGCCCTGGCTGCTCGGCAGCTGTTCGCCGTCGCTGGCCAGCAGGCGACGGGCGACCACATAGGCCATGCGGTTGCCCAGGCCGATGTCCTCGAGCAGGTCCTCGGGGTATTCCAGGCGGTACTCGGCGAGCACCGCTTGCATGCGCTCGGCGGGGATCTTCTCGAGGTGGCTGTCGAAGCCGGTCAGCACCTTGTTGAGCAGGCGTTCGCCGAGGCTGATCGACTCCGAACGGCGCTGCTGCTTGAGGGCGTGACGGATGTGCGTGCGCGCCTTGCCGGTGACCACGAAATTCAGCCAGGCCGGGTTCGGGCGGGCGCCCGGGGCGGTGACGATCTCCACCGTCGAGCCGCTTTCCAGGGCCTGCGACAGCGGCGCCAGGCGGCGGTTGATGCGGCAGGCGATGCAGGCGTTGCCGACGTCGGTGTGCACCGCGTAGGCGAAGTCGACCGCGGTGGAGCCTTTCGGCAGCTCCATGATGCGGCCCTTGGGCGTGAACACGTAGACCTCGTCGGGGAACAGGTCGATCTTCACGCTCTCGATGAATTCCAGCGAGTTGCCGGCGCGCTGCTGCAGTTCGAGGATGCCCTTGACCCACTGGCGCGCGCGCGCGTGGTTGCCCTTCGGCGTGTCGTCCTCGCTGGACTTGTACAGCCAGTGCGCGGCGATGCCGTGGTTGGCCATCTCTTCCATCTCGCGGGTGCGGATCTGGATCTCGATGGGCACCCCGTGCATGCCGAACAGCGTGGTGTGCAGCGACTGGTAGCCGTTGGCCTTGGGGATCGCGATGTAGTCCTTGAAGCGACCGGGCAGCGGCTTGTACAGGTTGTGCACGGCGCCGAGCACGCGGTAGCAGGTGTCGACCTTGTCGACGATGATGCGGAAGGCGTAGACGTCCATGATCTCGTTGAACGCCTTACGCTTGCCGCGCATCTTCTTGTAGATGCTGAATAGGTGCTTCTCGCGGCCGATCACTTCGCCGCTCATGCCGTCGCGGGTCAGGCAGTTGACCAGCGATTCCTCGATCTTGTTGACGATTTCCTTGCGGTTGCCGCGCGCCCGGCGCACCGCGGCGCGGATGCGTTCCGAACGCATCGGGTGCATGGCCTTGAAGCCGAGGTCCTCGAACTCGATGCGCATGCTGTGCATGCCCAGGCGATTGGCGATCGGCGCGTAGATCTCCAGGGTTTCCTTGGCGATGCGCCGGCTCTTCTCGTGCGGCATGGCGTCGAGGGTGCGCATGTTGTGCAGGCGGTCGGCGAGCTTGACCAGAATCACGCGGATGTCGCGGGCCATGGCCAGGGCCATCTTCTGGAAGTTCTCGGCCTGCGCCTCGGCCTTGGTCTGGAAGTCCATCTGGGTCAGCTTGCTGACCCCGTCGACCAGCTCGGCGACGGTTTCGCCGAACTGCGAGGTCAGGGCTTCCTTGGCGATCCCGGTGTCCTCGATGACGTCGTGCAGCATGGCCGCCATCAGGCTCTGATGGTCCATGTGCATTTCGGCGAGGATGTTGGCGACGGCCAACGGATGGGTCACGTAGGCTTCGCCGCTGCGGCGGCGCTGCCCGTCGTGGGCCTGCTCGGCGTAGAAGTAGGCACGCCGGACCAGGTTGATCTGTTCCTGGCCCAGGTAGGTCGAAAGGCGTTCGGCGAGGACGTCTATGCTCGGCAAGGGTTCACCCCCTGCCGCTGCGGCACCTGCGTCGCGACGCTTCGACCAGGCATAGGCTTAGAGGGCCTCGTTGGCCTCTTCCTCGTAGTTGACGAACAGCGGCTCGTCTTCAACCAGTTCTTCCTCGGCAACCACGTTGTAGTCGACCAGGCCGGCGGCGATTTCACGCAGGGCGACGACGGTCGGCTTGTCGTTTTCCCAGGCGACCTTCGGCTCTTTGCCGCCGGTAGCCAGTTGACGGGAACGCTTGGTGGCGAGCATGACCAGCTCGAAGCGGTTATCGACGTTGTCCAGGCAGTCTTCAACGGTAACGCGGGCCATGGTGTTCCTCTAGCGACGTGAAAATTGAGCAGAAAGCCGCGCCCGAACGGGGCGGCGGACTGGGTAGTTTAAAAAATAGCCAGCCTTTAGGGAAGAGCGGATTTTTCGCCCTGCCCGCCGGCTCAGGCCAGCAGCTCGCTGAGCAGTCCGGTGTGGCGCTGCTGCTGGTGGCTCTGGGTCAGCTGGTTGGCGCGGAAGATCGCCTTGAGGTCGGCCAGCGCATGGGCGAAGTCGTCGTTGATCACCACGTAGTCGTATTCGACGTAGTGGCTGATCTCGCTGACTGCCTCGCGCATGCGCCGCTCGATGATCTCGCTGCTGTCCTGGCCGCGGTTGGTCAGGCGGTGGCGTAGCGCTTCCTGGGTCGGCGGCAGGATGAAGATCGACTTGGCCTGCGGCATCAACTTGCGCACCTGCTGGGCGCCCTGCCAGTCGATCTCGAGGATCAGGTCATAGCCTTCGGCGAGGGTCTGCTCCAGCCAGCGCTGCGAGGTGCCGTAGAGGTTGTCGAACACCTGGGCGTGCTCGAGGAACTCGTTGCGTTCGAGCATGGCGTCGAACTGCGCGCGGGCCACGAAGTGGTAGTTGACCCCATCGACTTCGCCCGGGCGCATGGCGCGGGTGGTGTGCGACACGGACACGCGAATCTGCGGCACGGCGTCGATCAGCGCCTTGACCAGGCTGGTTTTGCCCGCGCCGGACGGGGCGGAGATGATGTACAGGATGCCGTGGGTAGTGGCCATGAAAAGGGTTCCGAGGGCGACGGTTATTCGATGTTCTGCACTTGTTCGCGCATCTGTTCGATCAGCACCTTGAGGTTGACCGCCGCCTGGGTGCTGCGCGGGTCGAACGCCTTGGAGCCGAGCGTATTGGCTTCGCGGTTGAGTTCCTGCATCAGGAAGTCCAGGCGCCGACCCGCCGCGCCGCCGGCCTTGAGCACCCGACGCACCTCGGTGACGTGGGTGCTGAGGCGGTCCAGCTCTTCGGCGACGTCGCTCTTCTGGGCCAGCAGCACCAGTTCCTGCTCGAGCCGCTGCGGGTCGAGTTCGGCCTTCAGCTCGCTGAAGCGGTCGAGGATCTTTTGCCGCTGGCCGGCGAGCATCTGCGGCACCAGCACGCGCAGCGCGGCGACTTCGGCGACGATGCTGTCGAGGCGCTCGTTGAGCAGCTTGGCCAGTTCGGCGCCTTCGCGGGCGCGGCCGGCCTTGAGCTCGGCGAGCGCCGCCTCGAAGGCTTCCAGCGCCGCCTTGTTCAGCGCCTGCGGATCGGCCGCGTTGGCCACCAGCACGCCGGACCAGGCCAGCACTTCCAGCGGGTTGAGCGGTGCCGGCTGCTGAATCAGCGCGGACACCGCTTCGGCGGCGGCGACCACCTGGGCGGCACGCTCGCGATCGACCTGCAGCGGCTGGCCGGCGCTGTCCTCGGCGAAGCGCAGGGTGCACTCCACCTTGCCGCGCGACAGACCCTGGCGCAGCGCCTCGCGCACCGCGCCTTCGAGGTCGCGGAACGCGTCCGGCAAGCGCAGGTGCGGTTCCAGGTAGCGGTGATTGACCGAGCGCAACTCCCAGCTCAGGGTGCCGTGGGTACCCGCCCGTTCGACGCGGGCAAAGGCGGTCATGCTGTGCACCATCGGGGAAACCTCGCGAATGGCAGGAGGAACGAAGGCGCAGGATTGTAGCGCAGTGCGTCGGCGCCTCCCAATTTGCCGTGTGGTCACTCTCGGTGGGCCCTATAATGGCGGGCAGACTCGTGACCCAATAGGTAGTACCAGCATGAAACGTCCCAGCGGCCGCACCGCCGACCAGTTGCGCTCGATTCGCATCACCCGCAACTACACCAAGCACGCCGAGGGTGCGGTGCTGGTGGAGTTCGGTGACACCAAGGTGATCTGCACCGTCAGCGTCGAGAACGGCGTTCCGCGCTTCCTCAAGGGCCAGGGTCAAGGCTGGCTAACTGCCGAGTACGGCATGCTGCCGCGCTCCACCGGCGAGCGGAACCAGCGCGAAGCCAGCCGCGGCAAGCAGGGCGGTCGCACCCTGGAAATCCAGCGTCTCATCGGCCGTTCGCTGCGCGCCGCGCTGGACATGTCCAAGCTGGGCGAAGTCACCCTGTATGTCGACTGCGACGTGATCCAGGCCGATGGCGGTACGCGCACCGCGTCGATCACCGGAGCGATGGTGGCGCTGGTCGACGCGCTACGAGTGATCAAGAAGCGCGGCGGGTTGAAGGGTGGTGATCCGCTAAAGCACCTGGTCGCGGCGGTGTCGGTGGGCATGTACCAGGGCGAGCCGGTGCTCGACCTCGACTACCTCGAAGACTCCGCGGCGGAGACCGATCTCAACGTGGTGATGACCGCCGACGGCGGCTTCATCGAAGTGCAGGGCACCGCCGAAGGCGCACCGTTCCAGCCGGAAGCGCTGACCGCCATGCTCGACCTGGCACGCCAGGGCATGGGCGAGCTGATCGAGCTGCAGCGCGCCAGCCTGGCCGACTGATTCTTCCGCAACAGCAAGGAGCGAGCCCATGAGCGATGACATGCCGGTGACCACGCCTAGCCTGGAGGCGCGCCAGTGGGCGATGTTCTGCCACTTCGCCGCCTTCCTCGGCCTGGTATTCCCGTTTGGCAACCTGCTCGGGCCGCTGATCGTCTGGCAGATCAAGAAGGACCTTGATCCCTTTGTCGACGCGCAGGGCAAGGAAGCGCTGAACTTCCAGATCACCGTGTCGCTGGCGGCGCTGGTGTGCATGCTGCTGATGCTGGTGGTGATCGGCTTCCTGCTGCTCGGCCTGCTGGGCATCGGCGCGCTGGTGCTCACCGTGATTGCCGGGATCAAGGCCAACGAAGGGCAGGACTATCGCTATCCGTTCTGCTGGCGCTTGCTCAAGTAGCTCAGTGCAGCAACAAAAAAGCCGGCGCAATGCCGGCTTTTTTCATGGCTCAGACGCTCAGCGTCCAGTCGTAGTCGACGATCAGCGGCGCATGCTGGGAGAAGCGCGGCTGACGCGGCAGGCGGGCGCTGCGCACGAAGCGGCGCAGGCCGGGGGTGAGCAGCTGATAGTCGAAGCGCCAGCCGAGATTCAGCAACTGTGCCTGCTCGGTATCCGGCCACCAGCTGAACTGCTCGCCTTCGCGGCTGACTTCACGCAGCGCGTCGACGTAGCCCATATTGCCGACCACCTCGTCGAGCCAGGCGCGCTCGGGCGCCAGGAAACCCGGCGATTGCTGGCAGTCGCGCCAGTTCTTCACGTCCATCTTCTGGTGGGCGACGTACAGCGAGCCGCAGTAGATGTACTCGCGGCGCTTGCGACGCTGCTTGTCCAGGTAGTGGGTGAAGTCGTCCATGAACTTGAACTTGTGGTTCAGGCTCTCGTCGCCGTCTTGTCCCGATGGCAGCAACACGCTGGCAATGCTCAGCTTGTCGAAGTCTGCCTGCAGATAGCGCCCGTAGCGATCGGCCGTCTCGAATCCGAGTCCGCTGATCACCGCCTTGGGTTGCAACCGCGAATACAGCGCCACACCACCTTGGTCGGGCACTTCGGCTTCGCAGGAATAGAAGAAGTAGCCATCCAGTTGGAGGGCAGGGTCGTCCAGGTCAAAGGCGGAAGAGCGGGTATCTTGCAGACAGATGACGTCGGCATTCTGGGCTTGCAGCCAGCTGAGAAGACCTCGCTCGACTGCAGCTTGAATACCATTCACGTTCACACTGATGATCCGCATAAATGGCCCCCAAAAACACGTGCGTGTATGATACCCGAGCTCATCTCAATTAGCTAAATCCGTGCCGTTCGGGGCTTTTTTCATGCAGGCGTACCAGCGCGAGTTCATTCGTTTTGCCATCGAACGCGGGGTGCTGCGTTTCGGTCAGTTCACCCTCAAGTCGGGTCGGGTCAGTCCGTATTTCTTCAATGCCGGGCTGTTCAACAGCGGCTCGGCGCTGGCCCAGCTTGGTCAGTTTTACGCGGCGGCGGTGGTCGACAGCGGAATCGACTTCGACGTGCTGTTCGGCCCGGCCTACAAGGGCATTCCGCTGGCGGCGACCACTGCAGTGGCGCTCGCCGACAAGCACCAGCGCGACCTGCCCTGGTGCTTCAACCGCAAGGAGGCCAAGGCGCACGGCGAGGGCGGCACGCTGGTCGGCGCACCGCTGCAAGGCCGGGTGCTGATTGTCGACGATGTGATCACCGCCGGTACGGCGATTCGCGAAGTCATGCAGATTATCCAGGCGCAAGGCGCCCAGGCCGCTGGTGTGCTGATCGCGCTGAACCGTCAGGAACGCGGTCAGGGCGAGCTCTCGGCAATCCAGGAAGTCGAGCGTGATTTCAAAATGCCAGTAATCAGCATTGTGTCGCTGGAGCAGGTACTGGAATATCTCGCCGAGGATGCTGCACTGAAAGAGCATCTTCCGGCGGTGCAGGCGTACCGCGACCAATACGGGATCTAACTCGCCAGTTAAGGTGACGTGTTCATGCTCAATCCGGTTTCGCTGCGCGTGATGTTGCTGTTCGGGTCGCTGTCGCTGCCGTTGTTGGCCCAGGCGACTGAGCTGTATCGCTATACCAACGACAAGGGCGTGCCGGTGCTGGATCGCCAGGGCGTGCCGCCGCAGTACATCGGCAAGGGCTATGAAGTGCTCAACGAGCAGGGTCGGGTGGTCAAGGTGGTGCCGCCGGCACCGAGCGCCGACGAGATGCGCCGCCAACTGGCGGACAAGGCGCGGGCCAGTTCCGATGCGCAGCTGCTGCGCCTGTACAGCACCCCGGAAGACGTCGAGCGCGCCAAGGAGCGCAAGCTGGCCGAGCTGGATGGAGTGATCAGCGTGGCGCGCAGCAACCTGCAGTCGCTGCGTACCCAGCAGGCCAACCTGCAGAGCCAGGCCGCCGACACCGAGCGTGCCGGCCGCGAAGTGCCGGCCCACCTGGTGGCGCAGATCGAGAACCTCAAGGCGGAGCAGGTGCACACCCAGCACGACATCACCCGCTACGAAGGCGTGCGCAAGCAGGCCGCGGCCAGCTTCGACGCCGACCGCGCACGCCTCAGCGAACTGCTCGGCGCGCGCCCCTAGTCCTCAGGCGTCGGGCGCGCGACGCTCGTAGGCGCTGACTTTGTCGCGCAGCCAGTCCGGCAGCGGGCTGCTGCTGCGAGTGGCGGCGTCGGCATGCACGTAGATCACCTCGCCCGCCGTCAGCAGCGCGCCATCCCGCCAGATACCGACCACGAAGCTCAGGCTCGAGCGCCCCAGGCGACCGACGCGCACGCCGATCTCCAGGCAGTCGTCGAAGCGTGCCGGGGCGAAGTATTCGAGCACGGTCTTCACCGCGAAGAAGTCGCCGCCATCGCGGCTGAGGTCCGCCGGGTAGGCGACCCCCAGCGCACGAAAGTACTCGGTGATGGCGACGTCGGCGTAGGTCAGGTAGTGGCCGTTGAACACGATGCTCTGTGGGTCGACTTCCGCCCAGCGCACACGCAGCGGATGGCTGAAGCGGAAGTCGTCGCGGACGAGCATGTTCAGTGCTTCTTGCGGTTGCAGATCAGCGTGCCGACGCCGCTGTCGGTGAAGATCTCCAGCAGCACCGCGTGCGGCACCCGGCCGTCGATGATGTGCGCGCTGGTCACCCCGCCCTGCACCGCCTCGAGGGCGCAGCGGATCTTCGGCAGCATGCCGCCGTAGATGGTGCCGTCGGCGATCAGCTCGTCGACCTGGGCGGTCGACAGGCCGGTCAGCACCTGGCCCTGCTTGTCCATCAGGCCGGCGATGTTGGTCAGCAGCATGAGTTTCTCGGCCTTCAGCGCCTCGGCCACCTTGCCGGCCACCAGGTCGGCGTTGATGTTGTAGGACTCGCCCTCCGGGCCGACACCGATCGGCGCGATCACCGGAATGAAGTCGCCGGACACCAGCATGTTGATCAGCTCGACGTTGACGCTGGCGACTTCGCCGACGTGGCCGATGTCGATGATCTCCGGCTGGGTCATCTCCGGCGTCTGCCGGGTCACGGTGAGCTTGCGCGCGCGGATCAGCTCGGCGTCCTTGCCGGTCAGGCCGATGGCGCTGCCGCCATGGCGGTTGATCAGGTTGACGATGTCCTTGTTGACCTGGCCGCCGAGGACCATCTCGACCACGTCCATGGTCTGCGCGTCGGTGACGCGCATGCCGTCGATGAAGTGGCTTTCGATCGACAGGCGCTTGAGCAGGTCACCGATTTGCGGGCCACCACCGTGCACCACCACCGGGTTGATGCCGACGGCCTTCATCAGCACGATGTCGCGGGCGAAGCCTTGCTTCAGCTCCTCGCTTTCCATGGCGTTGCCGCCGTACTTGATCACCAGGGTCTTGCCGACGAAGCGACGGATGTACGGCAGCGCTTCGGAGAGGACCTGGGCAATGTTGGTGGCGGCGTTGCGGTCGAGGGTCATGCGGGACTCCAGGGAAACGGTCGATCAGAACGGCAGGTTGAGGGAAGGGTCGGCGGCCAGCAGCTGGGCGCGGAACACCGTCTGGATGCGTTCCAGCTCCTCGGCGGTGTCACCTTCGAAGCGCAGCACCAGCACCGGCGTGGTGTTGGAGGCGCGCACCAGGCCCCAGCCCTTGGGATAGTCGACGCGCACACCGTCGAGGGTGGTCACACTGCCTTCGCCCCAGCTGCCGCCACTCTGCAGTTTGTCGATCAGGCGGAACTTGCTCTCGTCGGTGACCTGGATATTGATCTCCGGGGTCGACACGTCGACCGGGAACGCGGAGAACACGTGCTCGGCGTCGCGCTTGTCGAGGCTGAGGATTTCCAGCAGGCGCGCGGCGCTGTAGATGCCGTCGTCGAAGCCGAACCAGCGCTCCTTGAAGAAGATGTGCCCACTCATCTCGCCAGCCAGCAGCGCGCCGGTTTCCTTCATCTTCTTCTTGATCAGCGAGTGACCGGTCTTCCACATCACCGGGCGACCGCCGTAGCCACTGATCAGAGCGCCGAGGCGACGGGTGCATTTGACGTCGAAGATCACGTCGGCGCCGGGGTTGCGCGACACCACGTCCTTGGCGAACAGCATCATCAGGCGATCCGGGTAGACGATGGTGCCGGTGTTGGTCACCACGCCGACGCGGTCGCCGTCGCCGTCGAAGGCCAGGCCGACATCCGCGCCGACTTCCTTGACCTTGGCGATCAGGTCTTCGAGGTTTTCCGGCTTGCCCGGGTCCGGGTGGTGGTTCGGGAAGGTGCCGTCGACGTCGCAGAACAGCGGGATCACCGTGCAGCCGAGCGCCTCGATCAGTTGCGGGGCGATCACCCCGGCGGCGCCGTTGCCGCAGTCGACCACCACGCGCAGCGGCTTGGCCAGGGCGATGTCATCGCGGATCTGCTTGAAGTAGCGCTCGAGGATCTCGACTTGCTCGACACGGCCATGACCGCTGGACAGGTCGTTGTTGTCGATGCGTGCGCGCAGCGCCTGGATCTGTTCGTTGGCCAGGGTGTCGCCGGCGACCATGATCTTGAAGCCGTTGTAGTCCGGCGGGTTGTGGCTACCGGTAAGCATCACCCCGGACTTGCCGGCCAGCACGTTGGCGGCGTAGTACAACGCCGGGGTCGGCACCATGCCGATGTCGCTGACGTCGCAGCCGGCTTCGACCAGGCCCTGGATCAGTGCCTGCACCAGCTCCGGGCCGGACAGCCGGCCGTCACGGCCGACTGCGACGTTCGGCTCGCCCTTGGCGAGGCTTTCCGCGCCGACCGCACGGCCGACCCAGTAGGCGGTTTCGCTGGTCAGGGTGTCGCCGACCACGCCGCGGATGTCGTAGGCGCGGAAGATGCTGGCGGGCAGTTTGGGCGGGGTGAGGCTCTGTACTGACATGGCGGGGCTTTGCTCCAATCCCAGGAGATCCTGGTCTTCGTCGAGAATGTCGATATCGAGAATATCGGTGTCTTGAAACAGGGGGTCGACCAGTTCGCTGGCCGGTGCTGCAGGCGGGGCATCCGGGCGTTGCGGCGCGCTGGCCGGTTTGCCGTTGCCATTGCCGTTGTGGCCGTTGCCGCGCGGCAGGCGCGCGAGTTGCTGGGACAGGCCGTTGAGTTCGGCCAGGCGCAGGCTGAAGGGTTTGACGGCCTTTCCGGCGGAGAGTTCGTGGAGCATCTGGCCGAGCTGATGAGCGTCGTCCTGCAGCTGACGTTGCTGGCTGCGGCGCAGCACCAGCAGGCCGAGCAGCACCGCACCGAATGCCACCAGCAGCGCCGGCAGCAGCACCCAGGGCGAGGTGCCGCCCTGGTCGAGGCCGGGGCCGGACTGGAAGCTCAGTTTCCAGTTGGGATTGCCGCTGTCGAGGTTGAGCAGTGCGCCGTCGCCGGCCGCGCCGCGCTGGCTGAGCAGCTGCGCCGGGCCCTTGCCGAACTGCTGGGTCAGCTGCAACTGGCCGACGCCGGCCGGTAGCGGCGGCAGGCTGCTGAGCAGGCGCTGCAGGTCGACCATCAGCAGCAGCGTGCCGCCGGCCGGCTCGTTGTCGGCGACGCGCAGCGGGGCGACGCTGTACACCACCCAGCGCTGGCCGACCCGGTAGGCCTCGACGGCTGGCGGCTGGCCGTTCTCGACACGGCGCAGCAGGTCGAGCGCGGCGAAGTTCACCGGCGCTGCGCCGCTGGCGTCCTGCACGGCCTGGCCGCGCAGGTTGAGGCGCGCATCAATCACCCCGTCGCGGTAGCTGAGCGTGCGTTCGGCGGCGCGAATCTGGGTGTTGTCCTGGCTCTGCAGGACCTGCAGCAGCTGCGGGTCGCGGGCCGCGGCAGTGGTCTCGGCCTGCAGCTGCTTGAGTGCCTGCTGCAGCGCGCCGGCCTGGTTGGCGCTCCAGGCTTCGGCAAGGTGCTGGCGCTCCTCCGCCTGCTGGGATTGCAGGCTGCCGAACCAGAGCATCGCCGCTCCGGCGAGCAGTCCGGCCAGGCTGATGGCGAGGCCGGGCAGCAGCGGCGCCAGCTCGGCGCGCAGGTTGCCGGCGCTTCGCGGTGGGGTGCTGGCCTCGGGATTGATCAGGTCCGGTTCCTTGGCGGCGCGTTGGAAGAGTTTCACGCGATGGCTCCTCGACGATTCATCCTGAATGGTGGAACGGTGGCGTTGCGCTTACTGGCTGCCGGAGTGGCCGAAGCCGCCGGTGCCGCGCTGGCTTTCGTGAAACTCGTCGACCAGCTCGAAGTGCGCCTGCACCACCGGCACCAGCATCAGCTGGGCGATGCGCTCGCCGACGGTGATGCGGAAGCTGCTCTGCCCGCGGTTCCAGCACGACACCATCAGCTCGCCCTGGTAATCGGAGTCGATCAGGCCGACCAGGTTCCCCAGTACGATGCCGTGCTTGTGGCCGAGGCCCGAGCGCGGCAGGACCAGCGCGGCGAGGCCCGGGTCGGCGATGTGAATCGCCAGGCCGGTGGGAATCAGCACGGTCTGGCCCGGCTCCAGGGTCACGTCGTCCTGCAGCATGGCGCGCAGGTCGAGGCCGGCGGAGCCCGGGGTGGCGTATTGCGGCAGCGGGAAATCGCGGCCGAGGCGCGGGTCGAGAATCTTGGCTTGCAGTGAGTGCATGGGGTCTCAGGCTTGGTTGAGGCGGTCGGCAATGAAAGCGATCAGCTGGCGGGCGATCTTGCCCTTGCTGGTCTGGGCGAAGCTAGTCTGCCGCTGTTCGCGATCGATGATGGTGATGGCGTTCTCTTCGCTGTTGAAGCCGATGGTCGGGTTGGCCACGTCATTGGCGACGATCAGGTCGAGGTTCTTGTCACGCAGCTTGCGCGACGCGTAGTCGAGCAGGTTCTCGGTCTCGGCGGCGAAGCCGACGCTGAACGGGCGGTCGTCGCGGCCGGCGAGGGTGGCGAGGATGTCCGGGTTGCGCACCATCTGCAGGAACAGGCCGTCGCCGGTGGTTGGGTCCTTCTTCAGCTTGTGCTGGGCGACCACTTCGGGGCGGTAGTCGGCCACCGCGGCGGCGGCGATTAGCAGGTCGCAGGGCATCGCGGCTTCGCAGGCGGCGAGCATGTCGCGGGCGCTGACCACGTCGATGCGGCTGACCCGGTCGGGGGTTGGCAGGTGCACCGGGCCGCTCACCAGGGTCACCCGCGCACCGGCTTCGGCGGCGGCCTCGGCGAGGGCGAAGCCCATCTTGCCGGAGCTGTGGTTGGTGATGTAGCGCACCGGGTCGATGTTTTCCTGGGTCGGCCCGGCGGTGATCAGCACGTGCTTGCCGTCCAGCGCCTGGCGCTGGAAGCAGTCGGCGGCGAGCTGCGCCAGGTCGTCGGCTTCGAGCATGCGGCCGAGGCCGACGTCGCCGCAGGCCTGGCTGCCGGAGGCCGGGCCGAATACCTTCAGGCCGCGGCTGGCGAGCAGCTCGAGGTTGGCCTGGGTCGCCGGGTCACGCCACATCGCCTGGTTCATCGCCGGAGCGAGGGCGACGGTGGCGTCGGTGGCCAGCACCAGGGTGGTCAGCAGGTCGTTGGCGTTGCCCTGCGCCAGGCGCGCGAGCAGCTCGGCGGTGGCCGGGGCGATCAGCACCAGGTCGGCCCAGCGCGCCAGCTCGATATGGCCCATGCCGGCCTCCGCCTCGGGGTCGAGCAGCTCGAGGTGCACGGGATGGCCGGACAGCGCCTGCAGGGTCAGCGGGGTGATGAATTCGCGGCCGCCGTGGGTCATCACCACGCGGACTTCGGCGCCCTGGTCGCGCAGTCGACGGACCAGTTCGGCGCTCTTGTAGGCGGCGATGCCGCCGCCCACGCCCAGGACGATGCGTTTCCGATACAACCGCTGCATAGCACTGCCTTACACAGAGAGAGGAAGAGGAACGCGGACGCTGCCCGCCCTGGCTGGTCGTCGCGCAAAAAGAGCGGCTACGATAGCACAGCGCCCGCACTGGAGCAGCGGGCCGGCTCTGTCACCAAGGAGGGGAAATGAGCATTCGCGACTGGCCCGCGGCCGAGCGTCCGCGGGAGAAATTATTGGCCCAGGGCGCCGCGGTATTGAGCGATGCCGAGCTGCTGGCGATCTTCCTGCGTACCGGCGTCGCCGGGCGCAGCGCGGTCGACCTGGCGCGCCAGTTGCTCGGCGAGTTCGGCAGCCTGCGCGGCCTGCTGGAGGCCGATCTGGCGGCGTTCAGCGCGCACCTGGGGCTCGGCCCGGCGAAGTTCGCCCAGCTGCAGGCGGTGCTGGAGATGGCCCGCCGGCACCTGGCCGAGCGGCTGCGCCGCGACTCGGCGCTGGAAAGCCCGCAGGCGGTGCGCGACTACCTGAAGGCCCGTTTGCGCCACGAGCCGCACGAGGTGTTTGCCTGCCTGTTTCTCGACAGCAAGCACCGCGTGCTGGCCTTCGAGGTGCTGTTCCAAGGCACCGTGGACGGCGCCAGCGTGTACCCGCGCCAGGTGGTCAAGCGCGCCCTGGCGCACAACGCGGCGGCGCTGATCCTGACCCACAACCATCCCTCCGGGGTCGCCGAGCCGAGCCAGGCCGACCGAGTGCTGACCCAGCGTCTGAAGGACGCCCTGGCGCTGGTCGATGTGCGGGTCATCGACCATTTCATCGTCGGCGACGGCGAGCCGCTGTCGATGGCCGAGCGCGGCTGGATGTGAGTCAGCGCTGCAGGCTGACCTTGGCGAAGTCCTGGCGGCCGAACGGGCTGACCTGGTAGCCGCTGATCTGCTTGCGCGCCAGCACGCTGGCCTGCGGATGGGCCAGCGGCAGCCACAACGCCTGCTGCTGGATCAGCGCCTGCGCTTCCTTATATAGGCGGCTGCGCTCGTCCTGACTGGCGCTGCGCTTGCCGGCGCTGATCAGCTGGTCGAGATCCTTGGCGCAGTAGCGCGCGAAGTTGGTCCCCGACTGCACGGCGGCGCAGGAGAACTGCGGGGTGAGGAAGTTGTCCGGGTCGCCGTTGTCGCCGGCCCAGCCCATGAACAGCAGGTCGTGCTCGCCGGCCTTGGCGCGGCGGATCAGCTCGCCCCATTCGATCACGCGGATCTCCGCCTGGATGCCGACTTCGCCGAGGTCGGCCTGCAGCAGCTGCGCGCCGAGGCTCGGGTTGGGGTTGAGCAGGCTGCTCGACGGGCGCGTCCAGATGGTGGTCTTGAAACCCTCGGCCAGCCCGGCCTTGGCCAGCAGTGCGCGGGCCTGCGCCGGGTCGTGGGCGTAGCCGGGCAGCGCGCTGGCATAGCTCCAGGTGTTCGGCGGGTAGGGGCCGTTGGCGGCGGTGGCGCCGTCCTCGAACACCGCCTTGAGGTAGCTGGCCTTGTCGAACGCCAGGTTGATCGCTTGGCGCACTTCCGGCTTGTCGAGCGGCGCGTGCTGGCTGTTGAGGGCGACGAAGGCAGTCATGAATGCCGGGGTGCTGAGCACCTGCAGGCTGGGGTCCTGGGCGGCGGCGCGCACGTCCAGCGGCTTCGGCGACAGGGCGATATGGCACTCGCCGCGGCGCAGCTTCTGCAGGCGCACGTTGGCGTCCGGGGTGATGGCGAACACCAGCGCGTCGACCGCCGGCGCGCCGGCGAAGTACTCGGGGTTGGCGACGTAGCGCACCAGCGCATCCTTCTGGAAGCGCTTGAACACGAACGGCCCGGTGCCGATCGGCTGGCTGTTGAGCAGCTGCGGCGTACCGGCCTTGAGCAGCTGCTCGGCGTACTCGGCGGAATAGATGGAGGCGAAGCCCATGCTCAGGGTGGCGAGGAAGGTCGCGTCGGGATGCGCCAGGGTGATTCGCACACTCAGCGGGTCAGGTGCCTCGACCTGGCGGATCAGGCTGGCCAGCTGCATCGACTGGGCGTGCGGGTAACTGTTGGCGGCCGTCTTGTGCCAGGGGTGCGCCGGGTCGAGCATGCGCTGCAGGCTGAACAGCACATCGTCGGCGTTCAGTTCGCGACTGGGGGTGAACCACTCGGTGTGGTGGAACTTCACCCCCGGATGCAGCTTGAAGCTGTAGCTCAGGCCGTCGCTGGACACCGCCCAACTGTCCGCCAGGCTCGGCGTCAGCTGGCCGCTGGTGGCGTCGAAGTCGACCAGGCGGTTCATCAGCACGTCAGCCGAGGCGTTGGTGGTGGTCAGCGAGTTGTACTGCACCACGTCGAAGCCCTCCGGGCTGGCCTCCGTGCACACGCTGAGGGTGGCGGCCTGGGCCAGGAGCGGAGCGAACAGCAGGGGCAGGGCGGCGAGGCGCATGGAGGACTCCTGAACGGCAGACGAGCGGGCAAAGGGCTTACCCTAGACCATGCGCCGGCGCGGGACAACGGCGCCGGCCGACGAGCGGTTGCCGCGCCGCAAGCCCGGCAGCAGTGCAGGGCGCTGCGCGCCGCCAGTTTTCCGTGTGTGGTTATCCTTGTTGCATGGGGGGCTTTCTGGTATAAAGCAGCGCTCTTTTCTAGGGGCCCGGTTCAAGCGGCCGGTAAGACCCCCGAGAAACGCGGCGCTGAGCGCCATTGAACATTGAGTTTAAGCGGCCAACCCATGCCGGGTTGGGCATGAGGTTTAGAGGGCTGAGGTATGTCGAGAGTCTGTCAAGTTACCGGTAAGGGTCCGGTAACCGGGAACAACGTTTCCCACGCCAACAACAAAACCCGTCGTCGTTTCCTGCCGAACCTGCAACATCACCGTTTCTGGGTCGAGTCCGAGAAGCGCTTCGTTCGTCTGCGTCTGACCGCCAAGGGCATGCGCATCATCGACAAGCGTGGTATTGATGTCGTGCTGGCCGAGCTGCGCGCTCGCGGCGAAAAGGTTTAAGGAGCTAATCATGCGTGAACTGATCCGTTTGGTGTCCAGCGCCGGTACCGGCCACTTCTACACCACCGACAAGAACAAGCGCACCACCCCGGACAAGATCGAGATCAAGAAATTTGATCCGACCATCCGTAAGCACGTGATCTACAAGGAAGCCAAGATCAAGTAATTGATCGGCACCTTGCAAAAAAGACCCGCCTCTCCGGCGGGTTTTTTTTGCCCGCGATTTGCCCCGCGCAGGCAAGAAAAAGCCCGCACAGGGCGGGCCGAAGTCACGCAGAGAGTAAGCGGGGCTCAGGCCTTGGCCTGCTCGAACATCACGTAGACCTTGCGGCACGGCTCGAGCACTTCCCAGGTGCCGCTGAAGCCGGCGGGAATCACGAAGCGGTCGCCGGTGCGCAGGGTCTTCGCCGTGCCCTGAGCGTCGCGCAGCACCGACACGCCCTGGAGAATCTCGCAGTACTCGTGCTCGGTGTAGTTGACCGTCCATTGGCCGACCGCACCTTCCCAGATGCCGCTGCTGAACTGGCCGCAGGGGCTGGAATAGTGGTTGCGCACACTCTGCTCGGGGTCGCCCTTGAGGACCTTTTCCGCGGCGGGGCGGTAGTGTTCGGCGGCCGTGGTGGCGCTGGCGAAATCGACGATCTGTTCAATGTTCATGGCAAGACGACGTCATTGGTGGCAGGGCAGGGGGCCCGGATGGCCGCAGTCTATGTTTAATAAAACACACAAGACAAGGGTGTTTACCCCGCTACTGTCAAAAATATTGAAAATGCCTCGGCCGCGGTTTAGTGTTGTCGCACTTCGCTTAACCGGCCTTGCGGCCAGCGCGCGCGGGCGACAGTTGCCCCGCTCGCCACCCAATAAGAGGATGCCCCGATGACCACCCTGACCCGTGCCGACTGGGAACAGCGCGCCCGCAACCTGCAGATCGACGGTCGTGCCGTGATTCACGGCGCCAGCCGCGACGCGGCCAGTGGCGCCACCTTCGAGTGCGTCAGCCCGGTCGACGGGCGCCTGCTCGGCCTGGTCGCCAGCTGCGATGCCGCCGACGCCGAACTGGCCGTGGCCGACGCGCGCGCCACCTTCGAGTCGGGCGTGTGGTCGAAGCTCAAGCCGGTCGAGCGCAAGCAGACCATGATCCGCTTCGCCGACCTGCTCGACGCGCACGCCGAGGAGCTGGCGCTGCTGGAAACCCTCGACATGGGCAAGCCGATCGGCTTCTCGCTGAGCGTCGACGTGGCCGGTGCGTCGCGGGCGATCCGCTGGAGCGGCGAGGCGATCGACAAGATCTACGACGAAGTGGCGGCCACCCCGCATGACGAACTGGGCCTGGTGACCCGCGAGCCGGTCGGCGTGGTCGCCGCCATCGTGCCGTGGAACTTCCCGATGATCATGACCGCCTGGAAGCTCGGCCCAGCGCTGGCCACCGGCAACTCGGTGATCGTCAAACCGTCCGAGAAGTCGCCGCTGACCGCCATCCGCATGGCCCAGTTGGCCCTCGAGGCGGGCATTCCGGCCGGCGTGCTCAACGTCCTGCCGGGCTATGGTCACACCGTGGGCAAGGCCCTGGCCCTGCACATGGACGTCGACACCCTGGTGTTCACCGGCTCGACCAAGATCGCCAAGCAGCTGATGATCTACGCCGGCGAATCGAACATGAAACGCGTCTGGCTGGAAGCCGGCGGCAAGAGCGCCAACATCGTCTTCGCCGACGCGCCGGACCTCAAGGAAGCCGCCGAGGCCGCGGCCATGGCGATCTGCTTCAACCAGGGCGAGATGTGCACCGCCGGCTCGCGCCTGCTGGTCGAGCGTTCGATCAAGGAGCAGTTCATGCCGATGGTGGTCGAGGCGCTGAAGGGCTGGAAGGTCGGCCACGCGCTGGACCCGGACACCCAGGTCGGCGCCTTGGTCGACCAGGGTCACCTGAACTCCGTGCTGGCCTACATCGAGGCCGGCCACGCCGATCAGGCCAAGCTGCTCTGCGGCGGCAAGCGCGCGCTGGAGGAAACTGGCGGGGTGTACGTCGAGCCGACCATCTTCGACGACGCGCACAACAAGATGCGTATCGCCCAGGAAGAGATCTTCGGCCCGGTGCTGACGGTGATTCCGTTCGACACCACCGAGGAAGCCATCGCCATCGCCAACGACAGCATCTACGGCCTGGCCGCGGCGATCTGGACCAGCAACCTGTCCAAGGCGCACCTCGCCGCCAAGGCGCTGCGCGTCGGCAGCATGTGGGTCAACCAGTACGACGGCGGCGACATGACCGCGCCGTTCGGTGGCTACAAGCAGTCTGGCAACGGCCGCGACAAGTCGCTGCATGCCTTCGACAAGTACACCGAGATCAAGGCGACCTGGATCAAGCTGTAATAATTTTGGGCGACCTCCGGGCCGTCGGCCATGCTGCGTTGCGTCCTCGCTTTAATGCTCACGTACTGCAGTACGCTGCGCTTAAGCTGCGGGGCGCCTCGCCTGGCCTTAGTCCCGAAGCTCTGGATGGGTGGTGGATTCGGTCGAGGTTAGGCCGGATAGCGTTGTAATCAAGGTCCGCCCTTCGGGGCCGGCTCGTCGCGAGCCACACCTGCGGCCGGGTTTCCCTGAGGGGAGCCCGGCCGTTTTGCATTGCAAGGAGCACGTCATGCGTTGGGGCACCTATTTCGCCGTGTGCGCGGCGGTGATCAGCATCGGCCTGGCCCTCGGGGTGACCATGCCGCTGGTCTCGCTGCGCCTGGAAAGCTGGGGCTACGGCAGCTTCGCCATCGGTGTGATGGCCGCCACTCCGGCGCTTGGCGTGCTGCTCGGCGCGCTGGTCGCCGGACGCTGGGCGGCGCGCCTCGGCACCACCCGGCTGATGCAGGCCTGCCTGCTGTTCAGCGCGGTGTCGGTGGCGCTGCTCGCCGTGCTGCCCAGCTACCCGCTGTGGCTGGTGCTGCGCCTGGTGATCGGCATCGCCCTGACCGTGGTGTTCATCCTCGGCGAAAGCTGGATCAACCAGCTCGCCGTCGAACAGTGGCGCGGCCGCCTGGTGGCGCTGTACGGCACCGGCTATGCGCTCAGCCAGCTGGCCGGGCCGCTGCTGCTCGGCTTGCTCGGCAGCGCCACCGACCTCGGCTTCTGGTGCGGCACCGCGCTGCTGATCGGCGGCTCGCTGGTCCTCCTGGGGCGCAGCGGCGCGCCACGGGTCGATGCGCACAGCGCCTCCGGACGCGGCTTGTGGGGCTTCTGCCGCAACCTGCCGGCGATCGCCTGGGCGGTCACCCTGTTCGCCGCGTTCGAGGCGATGATCCTCACCCTGCTGCCGATCTACCTGCTGCGCGAGGGCTTCAGCGAAAGCCTGGCGTTGACCCTGGTCAGCGTGGTGGTGGTCGGCGATGCGCTGCTGCAGTTGCCGATCGGCTGGCTCGCCGACCGGGTGTCGCGGACCACGCTGTTCCGCGTCTGCGGGGTGGTGCTGCTGTTGTCCAGCCTGGGCATGCCGCTGCTGCTGCACACGCCGCTGGCCTGGCCGCTGCTGGTGCTGTTCGGCGCCAGCGCCGGCGGGCTGTTCACCCTGGCGCTGATCCTCATCGGCGAGCGCTACCGCGACGACGCGCTGGTCCGTGCCAACGCCCACGTCGCCCAGCTGTGGGGCGCCGGCTGCCTGATCGGGCCGCTGTTCACCGGCGCCGCCAGCCAGTGGCTGAGCAGCCACGCGCTGCCGTTGCTGATGGCTGCCGGCGCGCTGGGCTTCGTGATCCTTGCCTGGCGGCGCGACGCGTTCGCCACGCCGCTGGCCGGCAATCCGGCGTCCAGCTAGCGCTAGAGCATGCGCTCCAGGCCGATGCGCTCGGCGACCCAGGCGTTGAAGTGCCGCCAGCGGCTGCCCGGTTCCTGGGTCAGGGTGCGCGGCTGGCCGTCTTCCTCGCTGAGCCAGACCAGCTGCCGGCGGCTGCCGTCGCCCTGTAGGCGCACCTCGTAGCTGAGCGCCGGCTGCATGCCTTCGAGGGCCAGCTGGCGCACGTACTCGCTGAGCTGCGGGCTGTCGATCAGTACGCCGACTTCGGTGTTCCACAGCACCGAGCGCGGGTCGAAGTTGAACGAGCCGATGAACACCTGCCGGCGGTCGAACACGATCGCCTTGCTGTGCAAGCTGGATTCCGAGGTGCCGCTCAGGCTGTACGGCGCACTGCCGCGGCTGCGCGTGCCCTGGCCGTTGCCGTCGGCCAGGCTGCGCATCTCGAACAGCCGCACGCCGTGCTCGAGCAGGCGCGGCCGGTACGGCGCATAGCCGCCATGCACCGGCGGCACGTCGGTGGCCTCCAGCGAGTTGGTCAACAGGCGGATGTGCACGCCCTGGTCGGCCTTGCCGATCAGGTAGTCCATGCCCTCGGCGGCCGGCACGAAGTACGCCGAGATCATGATCAGCTCGTGCTGCACGCCGTCCAGCACCGGCTGCAGCTGGCTGGTCAGCAGCAGCGCGGCGGACGGTTCGCCGCTGGCCAGCACCTTGCTCGGCGCGTCCCACAGCACCTGGCTCGGCGCCCAGATCAGCTCGCCCAGCCAGCGGTACAGCTGCGGACGTTCCTGGGCCTTGAACAGCCGCTCATAGAGCGGCCGCTGGTCGCTGCGTGCCTCGGCCAGGTAGGCGCGCAGCTCGCCGCGGGCGATTTCCAGGTCGCGGCGATTCGGCTGGCGCCAGACGAACTGCTGAATCGGCTGGCTGAGCCGGCTGTTCCAGTACTGGTCGAAGCTGTGGCCGAGGTCGTTGGCCGCCGGGCCGACGGCGAGCAAGTCGATGTCGGTGAAGTTGCGCGTCGGTTCGGCATCGAAGTACTCGTCGCCGAGGTTGCGCCCACCGACGATCGCCGCGCTGCTGTCGGCCAGCCACAGCTTGTTGTGCATGCGCCGGTGCTGCTGGTTGAGGTTGAGGGTGCGCCCCAGTACGCGGGTCACCCCGGTGCTGCGGCCGAGCTGCAGCGGGTTGAAGACCCGCACCTGGATGTTCGGGTGGGCGGTGAGCAGGGCGATCTCGCGATCCTTGCCGTCGCTGCTGGTGTCGTCGAGCAGCAGGCGCACGCGCACGCCGCGGTCGGCGGCACGCAGAAGCTCGTTGAACAGCAGGCGGGTGCTAAGGCCGTCATGGACGATGTAGTACTGCAGGTCGAGGCTGCTCTGCGCGGCGCGGATCAGCTCCAGGCGCGCGGCGAACGCCTCGTTGCTCGACGGCAGCAGGCGGAAGCCGGAGTGCCCGGGGTGCTGCGCGGCGCGCGCCTCGATGTCGCGGCCGAAGCTCGAGGCCGCCGGCGGGAAGGCCTGGCTGGTCTGCCGCGGCGGGGCGGTGGCGCAGCCGCTCAGGAACAGCGCCAGGATCAGCAGGATGCGCAGGGCCACCGCGGCCTCCGGGGTAGGACTACCTAGTCATTGGAGCGCAGCGGCGGGGGAAAGATTCAGCGCCTACAGTGCGCCGCCGCTGCCGAAGCGCTCCTTCAGCCGGTACCAGAGCATGCCCAGGGCGAGCAGCGGCGAACGCAGCAGCTTGCCGCCGGGGAAGGTCAGGTGCGGCACCTGGGCGAACAGGTCGAAACCGCGGCTTTCCTGCCCGGCGATTGCTTCGGCGAGCAGCCGGCCGGCCAGGTGGGTGGCGTTCAGGCCGTGCCCGGCGTAGGCCTGCGCGTAGTAGACGTTAGGCTGCGCGTGCAGTCGGCCGATCTGCGGTAGGCGGTTGGCACCGATGCCGATCATCCCGCCCCACTGGAAGTCGATGCGCGTGTTGGCCAGCTGCGGGAACACCGCGAGCATCTTCGGCCGCATATAGGCGGCGATGTCCGCCGGGTCGCGCCCTGAGTAGTGGCAGGCACCGCCGAACAGCAGGCGGCGGTCGGCGGACAGGCGATAGTAATCGAGCGCCACGCGCTGGTCGCACAGCGCCATGTTCTGCGGGATTAGCGTGCGCGCCTGGGCCAGGCTGAGCGGCTCGGTGGCGATCACGTAGCTGCCGGCCGGCAGCACCTTGCCGCCCAGCTCCGGGTTGAGGTCGTTGAGGTAGGCGTTGCAGGCGATTACCAGGTGCTTGGCACGCACCGTGCCCTGCGTGCTGTGCACGCGCACTTCGGCGCCGTAGTCGATGCGCGTCACCGGCGAGTGCTCGAATAGCCGCACGCCGAGTGCCTGTGCCGCGGCCGCTTCGCCGAGCGCCAGGTTGAGCGGGTGCAGGTGCCCCGAGCCCATGTCGATCAGGCCGCCGACGTAGCGGTCGGAGCCGACCACCTGGTGCATCTCGTCCGGGCGCACCACGCGCAGTTCGTGGCGGTAGCCGAGCTCGCGCAGCTCCTCGCGGTCGTCGAGGAAGCTGGCGAAATCCTTGGCGGTGTTGGCCAGGTCGCAGTAACCCCAGGTCAGGTCGCAATCGATGGCGAAGTGTTCGATGCGCCGCCGCACCAGCTCCACCGCCTCCAGGCCGAGCAGCTTGAGTTCGCGCACGCCATCGCTGCCGAGCACCCCGGCGAACTGGTCGAGGTCGTGGCCGACGCCGCGGATCAGCTGCCCGCCATTACGCCCGCTGGCGCCCCAACCGATCCGGTGCGCTTCCAGCAGCGCCACGCTGAAGCCGCGTTCGGCCAGCTCGATGGCGGTGTTCAGGCCGGAAAAGCCGCCGCCGATGATGCACACGTCGGCCTGCACCTCGCCGCCCAGCGGCGGAAAATCGAGTTGGCGATTGACGCTGGCGGCGTAGTAGGAGGCGGCGTGGTCGGCGCTGTGCACGGGCTGGCGAACGCGGGCGTTCATGTGCGAAATCCTGAGTGTGGTGTTTGGAAAATTCAACGCAGAATAAGCGCGGCTCCGGCAAAGCGCCAAGGGGGGCGGGGAAAAAAGCCGCATTCGTCGCGCGCGGCGGACTGCGGGGCGGCCTTGCAGTAAGCTGCCGGCGATTTCTCCAGGAGCCGCCGATGAGCTGCACCGACCGCAAGATCGATCACCTGCGCCGCCAGATTCCGGGCTTCGCCTGCGTGCCTGGCTGCCACGATTGCTGTGGCCCGGTGACCGCCTCGTCCGAGGAAATGGCCCGTCTGCCGGTGAAGAGTGCGGCCGAGCACGAGGCCGCGCTGGCCGAGTGGAACTGCGTGCACCTCGGCCCGCAGGGCTGCCAGGTGTATGACCAGCGCCCGCTGATCTGCCGGCTGTTCGGCACCACGCCGCGCCTGCCGTGCCCGCGCGGCCAGGGTCCGAAGACGCCGATCGAGGCGCATGTCGAGGAGCAGGTGCACCGCCTGATCGCCACGACCCGGCAGGTGCTGGTCTGACGCCTCGGGTCAGGCGTCAGGGCTAGTAGCCGGGCTTACTCCGGCACCGGCAGCGCCAGCGACTCCTTGACCTCCTCCATGACGATGTACGACTTCGATTCGCGCACATGCGGCAGCTTGAGCAGGATGTCTCCGAGCAGCTTGCGGTAGCTGGCCATCTCGTTGATGCGCGCCTTCACCAGGTAGTCGAAGTCGCCGGACACCAGGTGGCACTCCAGCACGTGCGGCAACTTGAGCACCGCGCGGCGGAACTCCTCGAAGGTGTCGCCGGACTTGTAGTCCAGGCTGATCTCGACGAACACCAGCAGGCTGGCCTTGAGGTGCTGCGGATTGAGGCGCGCCGAGTAGCCCATGATGATCCCTTCGCGCTCCAGGCGCCGCACGCGCTCGGTGCATGGCGTGGTCGACAGGCCGACGCGCTCACCCAGCTCGGTGAAGGACAGGCGGCCATCCTCCTGCAGGATCCGTAAAATATTCCGGTCGATCTTGTCCAGCTCGCGACGGGATTGATGCTGGGTACGCATGGTGAATGCCACTCCGTGAAATGCGTGGTTGCCGAGAATTCTCTCCAAATATAGGTGTAACTATAGTGAAAAGCACTGGCTAGCGCTCCATATACTGCGCGCATCTACGCTCAATATAACAAACGTCAGCGTTTACTCGCGGCGAGGAGACAAACATGCGTGTAATGGTGCTCGGCAGCGGCGTGATTGGTACCGCCAGTGCCTATTATCTGGCCCGTGCCGGTTTCGAAGTGGTGGTAGTCGACCGGCAGAACGGTCCCGCCCTGGAAACCAGTTTCGCCAACGCCGGCCAGGTCTCGCCCGGCTACGCCTCGCCATGGGCCGCCCCGGGCGTGCCGCTGAAAGCCATCAAGTGGCTGCTGCAGCAGCACGCACCGCTGGCCATCAAGGCCACCGCCGACCTCGACCAGTACCTGTGGATGGCGCAGATGCTGCGCAACTGCACCGCGTCCCGCTACGCGGTGAACAAGGAGCGCATGGTGCGCCTGTCCGAGTACAGCCGCGACTGCCTCGACGAACTGCGCGCGGAGACCGGCATCGGTTACGAAGGCCGCCAGCTCGGCACCACCCAGCTGTTCCGTACCCAGGCGCAACTGGATGCCGCGGCCAAGGACATCGCCGTGCTGGAACGCTCCGGGGTCGCCTATGAAGTGCTCGATCGCGCCGGCATCGTGCGCGCCGAACCGGCCCTGGCCAACGTCGCCGACAAGCTTGCCGGCGCCCTGCGCCTGCCCAACGACCAGACCGGCGACTGCCAGCTGTTCACCACCAAGCTGGCGCAGATGGCCAAGGACCTCGGCGTCGAGTTCCGTTTCGGGCAGAACATCCAGCGCCTCGACCACGCCGGTGACCGCATCAACGGCGTGTGGATCGACGGCAAGCTGGAAACAGCCGACCGTTACGTGCTGGCGCTCGGCAGCTACTCGCCGCAGCTGCTCAAGCCGCTGGGCATCAAGGCCCCGGTCTATCCGCTGAAGGGCTACTCGCTGACCGTGCCGATCACCAATGCGGCCATGGCGCCGAACTCGACGATCCTCGACGAGACCTACAAGGTCGCCATCACCCGTTTCGACAACCGCATCCGCGTCGGCGGCATGGCGGAGATCGCCGGTTTCGACCTGAGCCTCAATCCGAAGCGTCGGGCGACCCTGGAAATGATCACCAACGACCTCTACCCGGAAGGCGGCGACCTGAGCCAGGCCGAGTTCTGGACCGGCCTGCGTCCGGCCACTCCGGACGGCACGCCGATCGTTGGCGCCACGCCGTTCCGCAACCTGTTCCTCAACACCGGCCACGGTACCCTGGGCTGGACCATGGCCTGCGGCTCCGGCCGTTTCCTCGCCGACCTGATGGCGCGCAAGCGTCCGCAGATCAGCGCCGAAGGCCTGGACATCTTCCGTTACGGCGACAGCAAGGAGAGCCCGGCTCATGGCCATCCAGCGCCTGCACATTGAAACCCGTTACAGCGAGGCGGCGATCCACAACGGCACCGTCTACCTCGCTGGCCAGCTGGCTGACGACCTGACTGGCGACATCCGCCAGCAGACCCGCGAAACCCTGGCCAACATCGACCGCATGCTGGCCGAGGCCGGCAGCGACAAGTCGCGCATCCTCTCGGCGACCATCTACCTGAAGGACATCGCCACCCACTACGACGGCCTCAACGCCGAGTGGGACGCCTGGGTCGCCGCCGGCAACGCGCCGCCGCGCGCCTGCGTCGAGGCACGCCTGTACAAGCCCGAGGTGCTGGTGGAAATCTGCATCATCGCCGCGGCCAACTGAACCCTGCTCTAACCCGGCGTCCGCGCCGGGTCTTTTTATTCCCGAAGAAGCCCTCGCCATGCGTCCAGCTCGTGCCCTGATCGACCTCAACGCCCTGCGCCACAACTACCGCCTGGCCCGCGAAGTGTCCGGCGCCAAAGCCCTGGCCGTGGTCAAGGCGGATGCCTACGGGCACGGCGCGGTGCGCTGCGCCGAGGCGCTGCAGGGCGAGGCCGACGGCTTCGCCGTGGCCTGCATCGAGGAGGCGCTGCAACTGCGCGCCGCCGGCATCCGCCGGCCGATCCTGCTGCTCGAGGGGTTCTTCGAAGCCAGCGAACTGGAGCTGATCGAGCAACACGACCTGTGGTGCGTGCTGCACTCGCTGTGGCAGGTCGAGGCGCTGCTCCAGGCGCCGCTGCGCAAGCCGCTGACCGTGTGGCTGAAGCTTGACTCGGGCATGCACCGCGTCGGTCTGCACCCCGAGGACTACGCCGCCGCCTACCGCGGCCTGCAAGCCAGCGGCAAGGTCGCGCGCATCGTACTGATGAGCCACTTCGCCCGCGCCGACGAACTGGATTGCCCGCGCAGCGAGGAACAGCTGGCGGTGTTCGAGCAGGCGCGCGCCGGTCTCGACGCCGAGATCAGCCTGCGCAACTCGCCGGCCGTGCTCGGCTGGCCGAACATGCCCAGCGACTGGGTGCGCCCCGGCATCATGCTCTACGGCGCCAGCCCGTTCGAACAGGCACAGGCGCTGGCCGCCCAGCTGCAGCCGGTGATGACCCTGCAATCCAAGGTGATCAGCGTGCGCGAGCTGCCGGCCGGTGAGCCGGTCGGCTACGGCGCGCGCTTCATCAGCGAGCGGCCGACCCGCGTCGGCGTGGTCGCCATGGGCTATGCCGACGGCTACCCGCGCCACGCGCCGACCGGTACGCCGGTGGCGATCGATGGCCAGCTGGCGCGGATCATCGGCCGGGTGTCGATGGACATGCTCACCGTCGACCTCAGCGACCTGCCGCAGGCCGGCCTGGGTAGCCGCGTCGAGCTGTGGGGCAAGCAGGTGCTGGCCAGCGAGGTGGCGGCGCAGGCCGGCACCATCCCCTACCAGATCTTCTGCAACCTGCGCCGGGTGCCGCTCAGCTACTCCTAAAGGGTGATCAGGAAATCGATCAGTGCGCCGCCGCCGGCTCCGGCTGAACGCCTGGAGCCCCGCCGGGCGGGGCCTTTCCGTTCGCTGATGAATGGTGTGTTGTAAATACTGAACGCTGTTGCGATGATACGCCGACAATCACAACCAGATCCCACGGAGGATCCAGCCATTGGACGTCGGTGTTCGACTGCAATCCATTCGCAAGCTCAAAGGCCTTTCCCAGCGTGAACTCGCCAAGCGGGCGGGCGTCACCAACAGCACCATCTCCATGATCGAGAAGAACAGCGTCAGCCCTTCCATCAGTTCGCTGAAGAAGGTGCTGGGCGGCATCCCCATGTCGCTGGTCGAGTTCTTCTCCCTCGACCTGGAGCAGGACAACCAGACCCAGGTGGTCTACCGGGCCTCGGAACTGACCGATATCTGCAGCGGCGCGATCACCATGAAGCTGGTCGGCAAGGCGCATCCGAGCCGGGCCATCGCCTTCCTCGACGAGATCTACCCGGCGGGCACCGATACCGGTGACGAGATGTATGCGCACGATGGCGAGGAGGCTGGCCTGCTGGTCGAAGGGCGTCTCGAGCTGACCGTCGGCAACGAGGTGTTCATCCTCGAGCCGGGCGACAGCTACTACTTCGAGAGCAGCAAGCCGCACCGCTTCCGCAATCCGTTCGATCTGCCGGCGCGTCTGATCAGCGCCACCACACCGGCCAACTTCTAAGGCCGGGATGTGGCGCCGGCCTGCGACAACAAGGATTGTTCCGGCCGGCGGACCTTGCAGTTATACTTGCGCCCGCTCGCGAAACCGTGGCCGCGGGCCAACTAGCCACGATGAGGGTGTACCGTGAACCTGATTAATAAAATGCTGGCGGCTCAAGCTGCCGTCCTGGCGCTGTGGGCTGTGAACGTCCAGGCCGCGACCAACGACGAGATCGCCGCGCGTATCAAGCCGGTCGGCGAAGTCTGCGTGCAAGGCCAAGAATGTAAGGGCATCGAGCCTGTCGCTGCGGCGGCCGGTGGCGGCGCCAAGACGCCGGATTCGATCATCGCCGGCCATTGCGGCGCCTGCCACACCGCCGGTGTGCTGGGTGCGCCGAAGATTGGCGACAGCGCCGACTGGAAGAAGCGCGCCAGCGAGCAGGGCGGCCTCGACGGTCTGCTGGCCAAGGCCATCTCCGGCGTCAACGCGATGCCGCCGAAGGGCACCTGCGCCGACTGCTCGGATGACGAGCTGAAGGCCACCATCAAGAAGATGTCCGGTCTGTAAGACATCCGCTTGCTGTGACGAAGCCGCCTCCGGGCGGCTTCGTCGTTTTTGGCGATCGGGGAGCAAAGCGCCGTCGGCGGGGTCCAATGCGGCAAGTGGCTGCCCAGGAGATCGCCGGTGCCCGTCAGTACGCTCGAAGCCGCAGTCGAACAGGTCCTCGCCCGCATCGACGGCCCGATCCGCCTCGGTCTGCCGCTCGGCCTCGGCAAACCCAACCATTTCGTCAACGCCCTGTACCGGCGGATCAAGGAGCTGCCCGAGCGCCCGCTGACCATCTACACCGCGCTCAGCCTCGGCCGCCCGCGCCCCGGCAACGAGCTGGAGCAGCGTTTCATGGGGCCGTTCTTCAGCCGGGTGTACGGCGACTACCCGGAGCTCGACTACCTCGACGACCTCGACTGCGGCGAGTTGCCCGAGCACGTGCGGGTCGAGGAGTTCTACCTGCAGCCGGGCAGCCAGCTGAACAACGACCTGGCCCAGCAGCGCTACATCAGCCTCAACTACAGCCAGGTGGCCGGCGACCTGCTGCGCAAGGAGGTCAACCTGATCGCCCAGCTGGTCGCCCGCGACCCCGAGCGGCCGGGGCGGCTGAGCCTGAGCTGCAACCCGGACATCACCCTCGACCTGCTGGCCGCCGCACGTGCCGCCGGGCGCATGCCGCTGTGCGTCGGGGTGCTGCATGACGGCCTGCCGTACATGCCCGGTGCCGCCGAGGTCGACGAGACGCTGTTCGACCTGCTCATCGAGCCGGCCGACCACAGCCAGCTGTTCTCCACCCCGCAGATGCCGGTCAACGCCCAGGACCACGCCATCGGCCTGTACGCCAGCGCGCTGGTGCGCGACGGCGGCACCCTGCAGATCGGTATCGGCTCGCTCGGCGATGCGCTGAGCGCCGCGCTGCTCGCCAGGCAGGCGGACAACGCCGCCTACCGCGCGGTGCTCGACGAGCTGCAGGGGCCGGCGCGCTGGGGCGCGCTGATCGACCGCGAGGGTGGCCTCGAGCCGTTCAGCGCCGGGCTGTACGGCTGCAGCGAGATGTTCGTCCACGGCCTGCTCAAGCTGCTCGACGGCGGCGTGCTGCGCCGCGCGGTGTACCCCGACCTGCGCCTGCAGGCGCTGGCCGACAGCGGCGCGCTGGACGCCGAAGGGCGGCCACGCAGCGCCCAGGCGCTGCTCGACGGCGGCCTGCCGCAACTGCTCGACGGCGCCACCCTGGCCTGGTTGCAGGAACACGGCCTGCTCGACGCGGGCATCCGCTTCGACGGCGAACGCCTGCTGCTCGGCGACGGCAGCCGCATCCCGGCGCGCCTCGACCAGCCGGCGCTGCAGGCCAGTCTCGGCTGCGCGCGCGGCGGGGTGCTGGCGCATGGCGGCTTCTTCCTGGGCCCGCTGGCGTTCTATGCGCGGCTGCGCGAGATGGACCTCGGCCAGCGCGGGCAGATCGGCATGACCGCGATCAGCTACATCAACCGCCTGTACGGCGACGAGCCGCTCAAGCGCCGCCAGCGCCGCGACGCGCGTTTCATCAACAGCGCCTTCACGGTGACCCTGCTCGGCGCCAGCGTCGCCGACCAGGTGCAGGGCGGCCGGGTGCTCAGCGGCGTCGGCGGGCAGTACGACTTCGTCGCCCAGGCCCACGAGCTGCACGGCGCGCGGGCCATCACCCTGCTGCGCAGCTGGCGCGAGAGCGGCGGCGAGGTCAGCTCGAACATCGTCTGGGAGTACGGCCACGCGACCATTCCGCGCCACCTGCGCGACATCGTGGTGACCGAGTACGGTATCGCCGACCTGCGCGGCAAGAACGACAGCGAGGTGATCGCCGCGCTGCTGCGCATCGCCGACTCGCGCTTCCAGGACGAACTGCTGGCCCAGGCCCAGGCTGCCGGCAAGCTGCCGCGCGATTTCGTGCTGGAGCCGGCGTACCGCGACAACACGCCGTGGCGCCTGCTGGTGGTGCAGGGCGAACACCCGCAACTGTTCCGCGAGTACCCGCTGGGCTGCGATTTCACCGCTGAGGAGCAGGACCTGCTGCGCGCGCTGCGCTGGCTGAAGAGCAAGCTGCGCTTGAGCGAGATCTTCGAACTGGGCATCGCCACGCTGTTCGACCTGCCCAAGCCGGCCGACTACGCCGCGCACCTGCAGCGTATGGGCCTGGGGCAACCGGCCGGGCTGCGCGAGCAGCTCTACCAGAAGCTGGTGCTGGCCGGGCTGAAGGCCACCGCGGTGGCCTGAGCGGGTCGTTTGCCAGGGCGGGTAGGAGCGAATTCATTCGCGAAGACAGGCAACGCCGCGTCGCTTTGATCGCGAATGAATTCGCTCCTACCCGTTGGTTGACGGCGCGAGTCAGTCGCGGAAGGTCACCTGACCGTTGGCCAGCGACTGCACGCGGGCCAGCGCTTCGACCCGGTAGCCTTCGCTTTCCAGCAGCGCGCGGCCGTCCTGGAAGGACTTCTCGATGACGATGCCGAGCCCGGCGATGCTCGCCCCGGCCTGGCTGATCAGGTCGATCAGCGCCTTGGCGGCGTGGCCGTTGGCGAGGAAGTCGTCGATCACCAGCACGTGGTCGGCGCGGGTCAAGTGCTTGGCCGAAATGGCGATGGTGCTTTCGGTCTGCTTGGTGAAGGAGAACACCTTGGAGATCAGCAGGTCGTTCTTCAGCGTCAGCGACTGGAACTTGCGGGCGAAGATCACCGGAATGCCCAGCTCGAGGCCGGCCATTACCGCCGGGGCGATGCCCGAGGCTTCGATGGTGACGATCTTGGTGATGCCTTGGCCGCGGAAGCGCTCGGCGAATTCGTGGCCGATCTGCTGCATCAGGCGCGGATCGATCTGGTGGTTGAGGAAGGCATCGACCTTCAGCACCTGTTCCGAGAGCACGATGCCCTCGTCGCGAATCTTCTGTTTCAGCGCTTCCACGCTCTGGCCCTCGTTGTGTCGGTGAATCCCGGTGGTGGCCGGGGGTAAGCATTGGCTGGCGGCTACTCGGCCACCGGTCGTTTCAGCATGGCACGCATATTCGCCAGCGCGTCGTTGCCGCGCGCCGCCTTGACCTCCACCGGCGCGTCTTCCTGGCCTTCCCAGACCAGGTCCTCGGGCGGCAGCTCGTCGAGGAAACGGCTCGGCGTGCAGTCGATGATCTCGCCGTACTGCTTGCGCTTGGCGGCGAAGGTCAGCGCCAGGTTGCGTTTGGCGCGGGTGATGCCCACGTAGGCCAGGCGCCGCTCTTCCTCGATGGTATCGGCCTCGATGCTCGAGCGGTGGGGGAGAATCTCCTCCTCGAAGCCGATGATGTACACCGAGGGGAATTCCAGGCCCTTGGAGGCGTGCATGGTCATCATCTGCACGCCGTCGGCGCCTTCTTCCTCTTCCTGCTGGCGCTCCAGCATGTCGCGCAACACCAGCTTGCCGATCGCGTCCTCGACGGTCATGTCGCCGTCTTCGTCCTTCTCCAGGGTGTTCTTCAGCGCGTCGACGAGGAACCACACGTTGCCCATCCGCGCCTCGGCAACCTTGTCGCTGGAGGCGTTCTGGCGCAGCCACTGCTCGTAGTCGATGTCCATCACCATGCTGCGGATCGCGGCAATCGGCTCGTTCTGCGCGCACTGCTGGCGCACCCCGTCCATCCACGTGGTGAAGCGCGCCAGGCGCTCGGTGTAGCGGCTGTCGAGGTGCTCGCCGAGGCCGATCTCGCCGGCCGCGGCGTACATGCTGATCTTGCGTTCGGTGGCGTAGTTGCCGAGCTTTTCCAGGGTGGTCGAGCCGATCTCGCGGCGCGGCACGTTGATCACCCGCAGGAAGGCGTTGTCGTCGTCCGGGTTGACCAGCAGGCGGAAGTAGCTCATCAGGTCCTTCACCTCCTGGCGGGCGAAGAAGCTGGTGCCGCCGGACAGGCGATAGGGAATCTGGTGGTGCTGCAGTTTCAGCTCCATCAGCTTGGCCTGGTAGTTGCCGCGGTAGAGGATCGCGAAGTCGCTGTACGGCCGTTGGGTGCGCAGGTGCTCGGTGAGGATTTCCAGCGCTACGCGCTCGCATTCGGCGTCTTCGTTGCGGGTGCGGATCACGCGGATCTCGTCGCCCATGCCCATCTCGCTCCACAGCTGCTTCTCGAAAGCGTGCGGGTTGTTGGCGATGAGCACGTTGGCGCACTTGAGGATGCGGCTGGTCGAGCGGTAGTTCTGCTCGAGCATCACCACCTTCAGCGACGGGTAGTCCTCTTTCAGCAGCATCAGGTTTTCCGGGCGCGCGCCACGCCAGGCGTAGATCGACTGGTCGTCGTCGCCGACCACGGTGATCTGGTTGCGCAGGCCGACCAGCAGCTTGACCAGCAGGTACTGGCTGGAGTTGGTGTCCTGGTATTCGTCGACCAGTAGGTAGCGGATGCGGTTCTGCCACTTCTCGAGGATGTCGGCGTGTTCCTGGAACAGCTTCACCGGCAGCAGGATCAGGTCGTTGAAGTCCACCGCGTTGTACGCCTTGAGCGTGCGCTGGTAGTGCAGGTAGACGATCGCCGCGGTCTGTTCCTTGGGCCCGCGCGCGTTGGCCAGCGCCGCGTCGGGGAGGATCAGGTCGTTCTTCCAGCTGTCGATGTAGTTCTTGATCTCGTCGGCGCCGTCATCGCCGGCGTATTCCTTCTGCATGATGTCGGTCAGCAGGGCCTTGATGTCGCCGTCGTCGAAGATCGAGAAGCCCGGCTTGTAGCCCAGCCGCGCGTACTCCTTGCGGATGATGTTCATCCCCAGGTTGTGGAAGGTCGACACGGTCAGCCCGCGCGCCTCGGAACCCTTGAGTAGGCTGCCGACCCGCTCCTTCATCTCCCGCGCGGCCTTGTTGGTGAAGGTCATGGCGACGATGTGGCGGGCCTGGATGCCGCACTGCTGCACCAGGTGGGCGATCTTGCGGGTGATCACGCTGGTCTTGCCGGAGCCGGCGCCGGCGAGGACCAATAGCGGACCGCCGACGTAGTTCACGGCTTCCTGCTGCCGGGGATTGAGTCGGGACATCGGGATAGGGTCGAAGGACGATGGGCGCGCATTCTAGCAGGCCGGGGCGGCGATGCCGTAACCGTCCGGAGGCTCACGGCGGGCGCTGAATTCTCCAGCGTAGCCAATCCGGGTAGTTTGCGCGGGCGCAGCGATGGCGTGTGGCCAGTATTGGCTTAATACTGCGATCCAGTACGCTAGTCCCGCTATCGGGGGTTGTGGCCCAGCAAGCCATCCCGCAGGATGACCGAGCAATTGCACAGGATGTGCGATCTAGACGCCGTGAACGGCGCGCCGAGGCGATTCGATCGCCACTTGTCTTGTGTTGGGGGAGGTTGCTTGTCCGCGTTCGTCGAACCTTTGCGGATAGTCCTGCTGGCCGATGGGCCGGAGTGGGCCCAATCATTGCGCGAGCAACTGGCCGCGCTGGGCTCGCCTTCCTCATTGATTACCGCGCCGTCCTGGCACGCTGCCAGTTCGCTGTTCGACGGCACCCCGCACGGTCTGCTGCTGGCCACCCCGGAACGCCAGCCGGCGCCGGGCAGCTGCCCGCTGCCGGTGATCCTGCTGCTCGAGGAGGAGCCGCTCGAGGCGCCGCTCGGCGTCAACGACTGGCTGGTGCGCCGCGGCTTCAATGCCGACATGCTGCGCCGCTGCCTGCGCTACGTGCGCGAGCACAGCGCGCTGAAGGACACCCTGCAACGCCTCGCCGAGCAGGACCCGCTGACCGGTATCGCCAACCGCCAGGGCTTCCAGACCCTGCTCGCCGCGCGTCTGGCCGAGTCCGGCGGGCGTGGCCTGGCGCTCGGCCACCTGGACCTCGACAACTTCCGCCACGCCAACGATGCGCTCGGCCATCAGGCCGGTGACCGGCTGATTCGTCAGGTGGTGGCGCGCCTGCAGGCGCTGCTCGGCGCCGGCGACCAGCTGGCACGCCTGGGCAGCGACGAGTTCGCCCTGCTGCTCGACACCCGCGCCGATCGCCAGCGTGCCGCGCAGCTCGCCGAGCGGCTCACCGAGGCGCTCTCCGAGCCCTACCTGATCGACGGCGAGAGCCTGCTGCTCGGCTGCAGCTTAGGGATCGCCCACGCGCGCGCCGGCGCCGGCGCCGACCCGCTGATGTGGCACGCGCACATTGCCATGCAGCAGGCGAAGAACGCCCAGGGCTGCACCTTCCACGTGTTCGACGAACGCATCAACCGCAGCGCGCGCAGCCTCGCCGACCTCGAGGCCGAGCTACGCCATGCGCTGCGCCGCGACGAACTCGAGCTGCACTACCAGCCGCGCCTGAGCATCGGCAGCGGCAAGATCGTCGGTCTGGAGGCGCTGGTGCGCTGGCGCCACAGTGAACGCGGCCTGCTTGGCCCCGACGAATTCGTGCCGCTCGCCGAGCAGAGCGGGCTGATCGTGCCGCTCGGCTACTGGGTGATGTCTCGCGCGCTGCGCGACATGCAGTGGCTGCGCGGGCGCGGTCTGCCGGCCATGCACATGGCGGTCAACCTGTCGTTCCGCCAGTTCCAGGACAGCCAGCTGCTGCCGACCCTCAGCCGGCTGATCGCCGAGCGCGGCGTGGACGCCCGCTGGCTGGAGTTCGAACTCACCGAGACCGCGGTGATGCGTCGCCCCGAGCCGGTGCAGCAGACCATGCTCGGCCTCACCCAGCTCGGCGTGCGCTTCTCGCTGGACGATTTCGGCACCGGCTTCTCGTCGTTCGTGCACCTCAATAGCCTGCCGATCTCGCTGCTGAAGATCGACAAGAGCTTCGTCGGCGGCATGCGCGAGCGCGCCGAGAACCGCCAGCTGGTGCGGGCGATGATCAACCTGGCGCACAACCTCGGCCTGGAAGTGGTCGCCGAAGGCGTCGAGGACGGCGAACACCTGGCGCTGCTGCGCCAGTACGGCTGCGACCAGGCGCAGGGCTACCTGATCAGCAAGCCGCTGCCGCTCGCCGACCTGGCGCGCTTCCTGGTGTATGGCGAGCGCCAGGCGCTGCTCGCCGACCTGCCGCTCTAGCGCACGCTAGGCCGGGCAGGCCTGGGCCGTTGCCCGCGGATCGCGCAGCAGCCGCGCGGTCTTGCCTTCGAAGGCCAGGGTCAGCCCCGCCGCCGCACAGGCCAGGCCCAGCGCCAGACCCCACCACACCCCACTGGCGCCCCAGCCGGCGCCGAACGCCAGGCCCCAGGCGGCCGGCGCGCCGATCGCCCAGTAGCAGCCGAGGCCGACCAGCAAGGTGGTGCGCGCATCCTTGAGGCCGCGGATCGCGCCCATGGCGATGGTCTGCAGGCCGTCGAACAGCTCGAACCAGGCGGCGATCGCCAGCAGCTGCACGGCGAGCGCGATCACCGCCTGGTGCTGGGCGTCCCCGGCGTCGAGGAACAGGCCGATCACCGCGTGCGGCGCCAGCCAGAACAGCAGGGCGAAACCGAGCATGCACAGTGCGCCGAGGCCGATCGCCAGGCGCCCGGTCTGCCGCGCGGCGTGGTAGCGACCGGCGCCGTAGTGCTGGCCGATGCGGTAGCTGGCCGCGTAGGAAATCCCCACCGGAACCATGAACGCCACGTACACCGCCTGGATGGCGATCTGGTGGGCGGCCAGCTCGCTGCTGCCGAGCGCGCCCATGCACAGCGTGGCGACGAAGAACAATCCGGACTCGACCACATAGGTGCCGCCGATCGGCAGGCCCAGGCGCAGGTTCTCGCGCAGCGCGGCGAAGTCCGGGCGCAGCAGCCCGGGCAGCAGCGGCCAGGGCCGGAAGAACGGCTGCCAGCGCAGGTACAGGGCGAGCAGCGCGGCCATCAGCGTCGACACCAGCGCGGTGACCAGGCCGATACCGGCCAGGCCGATGCGCGGCAGGCCGAACCAGCCGTGGATCAGCGCGTAGTTGAGGAGGAAGTTCAGCGCCGCGCCGCACAGGCTGATGACCAGCACCGCGCCGGGCCGGCCGAGCGCGCCGGTGAAGCCGCGCAGGGCCATGAACAGCAGGTAGCCGGGCAGGGCGAACACCAGGGTGCCGAGGAACTGCATGGCGCCGGCGATGTTCGCCGCGTCCTGGCCGGCCAGGCGCAGCAGCGGGGCGAAGTGCCAGAGCAGCACACCGCCGAGCAGCGCCAGGCCGACCGCCACCCACAGCCCGGCCTGGGTCATCGCCCGCACCCCGGCGGCGTCGCCAGCGCCGTGACGGATCGCCACCAGGTTGCCGACCGCCGCCATCACGCCGACGCAGAAGATCGACACGAAGCTGTAGCTGGCCGCGCCCAGTGCGCCGGCGGCCAGCTCGGCGGGGCCGAGCAGGCCCATCATCACGGTGTCGGTGAACACCATCAGCACGTGGGCGAGCTGCGCGGCGACCAGCGGGCCGGCCAGGCGCAACAGCGCGACGAGTTCACTGCGGAGACTGTCGGACATAATCAGGAATCATCGTTAGGGTGGCCATGGGACTGTCCCAGGCCAAGCAATGCCCGCTATTCTCCTGGCTTGCTAGCGGTCGCCACAAACCGAGAAAAGCCATGTCAGGCATGAGTCAAACTCATCTATGAAGCGTCTCCCGCCGCTCTACGCGCTGCGCGCCTTCGAGGCCGCCGCGCGGCACCTGTCCTACACGCGCGCCGCCGAGGAGCTGGCCCTGACGCAGAGCGCGGTGAGTCGGCACATCCGCACCCTGGAGGCGGATTTCGGCTGTCGGCTGTTCGAGCGCGCCGGCCGCGGCCTGCGCCTCACCGAGTCCGGCCGGCTGCTGCTGCCAGGGCTGCGCGACGGCTTCGCCGCGCTCGAGCAGGCCTGCGCCAGCCTGCGCAGCGAAGACGGCGCGCTGCGCCTGAAGGCGCCGTCGACGCTCACCGTGCGCTGGCTGCTGGCGCGCCTGTCGCGCTTTCGGCAGAACAACCCGGACATCGAAGTGCAGCTGACCAGCGCCTGGATGGATGTCGACACCGTCGACTTCCAGCACGAGCCCTACGACTGCGCGGTGCTGCTCGGCAGCGGCGAGTTCCCTCCGGAGTGGGACAGCGCGCTGCTGTTCGAGGAATGGCTGATCCCGGTCTGCGCCCCGCAGGAGGTCGCCGGCGGGCCCTGGGACCTGGCGCGCCTGCAGGCTGCCGACCAGTTGCACCCGACCCCTGATCGGCGCGACTGGCGCGGCTGGCTGAGCGCCCTGGGGCTTGCCGAACAGGTGCCGCTGAAGGGCGGGCAGACCTTCGACATGCTCGAGCTGGGCATCGTCGCCGCCGCGCGCGGCTACGGGGTTTCGATCGGCGACCTGCTGATGGTGGCCGAGGACGTCGCCGACGGGCGCCTCGGCCTGCCCTGGCCGAGTGCGGTGTACAGCGGCTGCGGCTACTACCTGGTGTGGCCAAAGGCGCGCCGCGGCCAGGAACGTTTCCGCCGCCTGCGTGACTACCTGCAGGCAGAGATCGCCGCGATGCAGCTGCCGGCGGTGGCGCGCGTGCGGCCGTAGGGGCTTGGCGCGGGCACGTGCTCGCGGTCTACCTCACCACATGCAGGTAGTGCATGTGCTTCTCGTACTGATCGAGGATGTCGCCGATCACCTCGTCGCGGCTCCAGCCCATCAGGTCGTAGTCCTGGCCGCCTTCGAGCAGGTGCACCTCGGCGCGGAAGTACTGTTGATCCTCTCCCGGCTCCTTGCCATCCAGCAGCACGAAACTCGGCTGCAGAAGGGCGCGCGGGCGCACCTCATAGAGGAAGTCGGTTTCCGCCCCGTGGGCCACCACCAAGCGCACCCGGCCATCCTCGCCGCCCTCGACACTGGCGTTCAGGCCACGTTTGCGTAGCTCTTCGGCCACCGCTTCGCTGGCCGCGTGCACTGTGCCGCTGAGGAATTGGCGAACCTGCGCGCGACTGGGGAAGGTCACCAGATTCTGCAGGCGGCGCTGCCAGGCACCGTGCTGGCGGGGGAGCGGGCTGATATTCAGCGCCTGGTAGCGGATGTCGCGCTTGGTGGCATCCAGGCGCAGCGCCTTGAACAGGCCCCAGATCGCTGCCAGCAGGACGATGGAGAACGGCAGGGCGCTGGCGATGGTGGCGGTCTGAAGCGCCTTGAGGCCGTCGGCGAGGAGCAGGGCGATGGCCACCACGCCGATCAGGATCGACCAGAACAGCCGTTGCCACAGCGGCGTATCGGATCGGCCGCCGGAGGCCAACATGTCCACCACCAGCGCGCCGGAGTCCGCCGAGGTGACGAAGAACACCACCACCATGCACACCGCGAGCAGCGAGAGCACGCTGGACAGCGGGAAGTGCTCGAGGAAGGCAAACAGCGCCAGCGAGCTGTCGCCGTTCACCGTCGCGGCCAGGCTGCTGATGCCTTCGTTGAGCACCATATGAATGGCACTGTCGCCGAACACGGTCATCCACAGCAGGGTGAAGCCGGCGGGCACGAACAGCACGCCGCAGATGAACTCGCGAATCGTCCGGCCGCGCGAGATGCGCGCGATGAACAGGCCGACGAAGGGCGACCAGGACAGCCACCAGCCCCAGTAGAGCAGGGTCCAGCCACCGATCCAGTCGGTTGGCTCGTAGGCGTAGAGGTTGAAGGTCTTGCTGACGATCTCCGACAGGTAGCCGCCGGTGTTCTGCACGAAGGTCTTGAGCAGGAACACCGTCGGCCCCAGCGCCAGCACGAACAGCAACAGCAGGACCGCGAGCGCCAGGTTCAGCTCGGAAAGGATGCGAATGCCCTTGTCCAGGCCGCTGGCCACCGACAGCGTGGCCAGTGCGCAGGTGCCGGCGATCAGGCCAACCTGCACCGGCAGGCTGATCGGCAGCCCGAACACATGGTGCAGGCCGCTGTTGATCTGCGTCACGCCGTAGCCAAGCGAGGTGGCGACGCCGAACACCGTGCCGAAGATGGCGAAGATATCCACCGCATGGCCAATCGGTCCGTGGATGCGTTCGCCGATCAACGGATAGAGCGCTGAACGCAGGGTCAGCGGCAGGTCATGGCGAAAGCTGAAGAACGCCAGGATCAGCGCGACGATGGCGTAGATCGCCCAGGCGTGCAGGCCCCAGTGGAAGAACGTCAGCTTCATCGCCTCGCGGGCGGCCTGCACGGTGTTGGCGGCGCCCACCGGCGGCGAACTGAAGTGCATCAGCGGTTCGGCGACGCCGAAGAACATCAGGCCGATGCCCATGCCGGCGGAAAACAGCATGGCGAACCAGGTGACATTGCGGTAATCCGGCCGGCTGTGGTCGGGGCCGAGCTTGAGGTCGCCGTAACGGCTGACCGCGAGGAATACCACGCTGATCAGGATCAGTGCCACGGTGAGCACGTAGAACCAACTGGCAGTATCGATGATCCAGTGCTGCAGCTGGGCAAACAGCTGTTGCGCCTGCGCCTGGAAGAACACGCTGTACAGCACCAGGGCGACGATGAGGATCGCGGAGCCGAAGAATACCGGTGGATTGAGCGAAGACTGTTTGGCCTCCATTGAGCTAGCTCTCCTTGTTATCGGATGGCCGCCAAGGGCGGAGAAGCTAAGCATGCTAACAAATTTCGATAGCTTTTACGAATTGACCAATATCATCTAATAGTTTTTACCCCTGATCCGTCGGTCGAAAACCGATCCCGCGGAACGACCAGAGAGTACGCTACGCCAGCAAGGATGAAGGCTAGCACCAAGGGGGATGAGATGAATATTCACGCTGCCCAAGGCCCGCATGCCGGGCTGGAGGAGCTCTATCGCCGCGAGTCGCGCCGCGTGCTGGCGACCCTGATTCGCCTGCTCGGCGATTTCGACCTGGCCGAGGAAGCGCTGCACGAAGCCTTTCGCGCCGCCATGGAGCAGTGGCCGCGCGACGGTGAGCCGGCCAACCCTCGCGCCTGGCTGGTCTCCGCCGGGCGCTTCAAGGCGATCGACGGGCTGCGCCGCCAGGCGCGCTTCCGGCCGCTCGACGACCTGCCGGAACTGGCCGCGCTGGCCGTCGAGGTGGACCTCGATCAGCAGCACCTGGAAGACGACCGGCTGCGCCTGCTGTTCACCTGCTGCCACCCGGCGCTGGCCGCCGACGCCCAGGTGGCGCTGACCCTGCGCGAGGTCTGCGACCTGACCACCGAGGAAATCGCCCGCGCCTACCTGACCACGCCGAGCACCGTGGCGCAGCGCATCGTGCGCGCCAAGGCGAAGATCCGCGAGGCGCGCATTCCCTACGAGGTGCCCGGGCGCGGCGAGCTGGCCGAGCGCCTGGAGTCGGTGCTGCGGGTGGTCTACCTGGTGTTCAACGAGGGCTACTTCGCCTCCTTCGGCGAAGCGTTGACGCGCAGCCAGCTGTCCAGCGAGGCGATCCGTCTCGGCCGGCTGCTCTTCGAGCTGCTCCCCGAACCGGAGGTCCAGGGCCTGCTGGCGCTGATGCTGCTGCACGAGGCGCGCCGCCCGGCGCGGCTGTCGGCCAGCGGCGCGCCGGTGCTGCTCGAAGAGCAGGACCGCGCGCTGTGGGACCGCGCGCTGATCGGCGAGGGCGATGCGCTGGTGCTCGCCGCGCTGCGTTCGCGACGCTTCGGCGCTTACAGCCTGCAGGCGGCGATCGCCGCGGTGCATGCCGAGGCGGAGAGCGCCGCGCAGACCGACTGGGCGCAGATCGTCGGCCTCTACGACGCGCTGCAGCGCCTGCAGCCGTCGCCGGTGATCGAGCTGAACCGCGCGGTGGCACTCGGCATGCGCGACGGTCCGGAGGCCGGCTTGGCGCTGATCGATGCACTACTGGCGCGCGGCGAGCTGGCCGACTACCACTTGGCACACGCCGCGCGCGCCGATTTCTGCCGGCGCCTGGGGCGCCGCGCCGCGGCCGCGGCGGCCTACCGACGCGCCCTCGAACTGACCCAGCAGGGCGCCGATCGGCAGTACCTCGAGGGCCGTCTGGCCGAGCTGGGCGACGCCTAGGGCGGCGCGCCCGTGCGGAGCAAAGAAATTTTCCGCGCTTGTCGATTCGCCGAACTGCACGGCGACTAGTGAGTAAGTCCCGGCTCCGCCACCCAAGGAGATGTGCCATGAAATACCTGTGTCTGGTCTACGGCTCCGAGCAACTGATGCACAGCCAGCCCGACAGCCCGCACGACGCTGAATGCAACGACTACTGCGAATCGGTGCGCGCCAGCGGCCGGCTGGTCGCCGCCGAGGCGCTCGAGCCGGTGCGCAGCGCCACCACTGTGCGCATGCGCGGCGGCAAGCTGTCGATCACCGACGGCCCGTTCGCTGAAACCAAGGAGCAGCTCGCCGGCTTCTACCTGATCGACGCCCGAGACCTCAACGAAGCCCTGCAGCTGGCCGGCAAGATCCCGGCGGCGCGCGTCGGCTGCGTGGAAGTCCGTCCGGTGCGCCAGCTGCAGGTCTGAGCCGCCGCATCCATCCGCCCTGGAGGAAATCGTCATGAACCGTCCTGACCTGCCGCCCGTGGTGTCACGCGCCGAGTGGTTGCGCGCGCGCACTGCGCTGCTTGCCGAGGAGAAGGCCCTGACCGCCGCGCGTGACCGCCTCAACGTCCAGCGTCGCGCGCTGCCGATGGTCGCCATCGAGCAGGACTACCGCTTCGACGGTCCGCACGGCGAGGTGCCGTTGCTCGAGCTGTTCGCCGGCCGCCGGCAGCTGATCGTCTACCACTTCATGTTCCACCGCGACCGCGGCGAGGGCTGCCCGGGCTGCTCGTTCGTCGTCGACAACATCGGCCACCTGGCCCACCTGCACGCGCGCGACACCAGCCTGGTGCTGGTCTCGCGCGCGCCGCTGGCTGAACTGCAGGCGTTCCAGCGGCGCATGGGCTGGACGCTGCCTTGGTACTCGTCGTTCGCCAGTCCGTTCAACTATGACTTCCACGTGACCCTCGACGCCGCGGTCGCCCCGGTGCAGTACAACTACCGTGACGCGGCGGAGTTGCAGCGCCTCGGCCTCGACTACCACCTGGCCGGCGAACAGCCCGGGGTCAGCGTGTTCCTGCGCGACGGCGCGCAGGTGTTCCACAGCTACTCGAGCTACGGCCGCGGCCTCGACCTGCTGCTCGGCACCTACAACTACCTCGACCTCACTCCCTTCGGCCGCGGCGAAGGCTGGGACGGCATGCCCGACCTGCATGGCGCGGGGATGAACTGGACCCGCCTGCACGATCAATACGGCGCGCCAGTCGAGCACGATTGCTGCGCCGCCTCACCCACCAGCGCCTGACGGAGAACGCCGATGAACACTGCCACCCCCGCATCCACCGAACAGGCGCAGATCGCCGCCGTGCTCGCCACCTGGCTGCGCGGCTTCCTCGCCAAGGATGTCGCCACCGTGGTGTCCACCTACACCGAGGACATCGTCGCCTTCGACGCGATCAGCCAGCTGCGCTTCAACGGCCGCGACGCCTACCGCGTGCACTGGGAAGCGTGCATGGCGATGTGCCCGGGCCTGCCGACCTACGAGGTGCGCGAGCAGAAGATCGCGGTCAGCGGCGACCTGGCCATCGTCCACTACCTCGGCCACTGCGGCGGCACCGACGCCGAGGGCAATGCTCAGGGCAGCTGGTCGCGGGTCACCCAGGGGCTGCGCCGCGAGCAGGGCCGCTGGCTGATCGACCACGAGCATTTCTCGTTCCCGATCGACATCGCCAGCGGCCAGGCGATCTTCGATGCCCAACCCTGAGCGGGCGCGCTCGCCTGCCATCGAGAAACTGCCATGAGAGGACCGCGCATGTTGACCGTACTGATCGTCGTCGCCCTGCTGCTCGCCGGCCTGGCCGTGCTCGTGGGGCGCCAGCCGGAGAGCTTCCATATCGAACGCAGCACGCTGATCCAGGCGCCGCCTGCCGAGGTGTTCGCGCAGATCAACGATTTCCGCCAATGGCATCAATGGTCGCCGTTCGCCCGCGACCCGAACATGCGCGTCGACTACGAAGGTGCGGCCAGCGGCACCGGCGCGGTGTACCGCTGGGCCGGCAACAAGGAGGTCGGCGAAGGCAACGCGACCATCACCGAGAGCCGTCCGCAGCAGCTGGTGCGTATGCAGCTGGAGTTTCTCAAGCCGTTCCGCGCCAGCAGCGTCGCCGAATTCCACCTGCAGCCGGAAGGCAACGGCACGCGCGTGGTGTGGGGGCTGGATGGGCGCAACAACTTCTTCGCCAAGGCCATGGGCCTGGTCTGCGACCCCGACAAGATGGTTGGCGGGGCCTTCGAGCAGGGCCTGCAGCAGCTCCGCGCGCGGGTCGAGCCGGCCCAGTAGCTCCGCGCTCAGCCCGCCGCCGGGCGGTACTGCAGGGCTTCGGCGAGGTGCGCGCGGCCGATCGTCGCGGCCTCGTCGAGGTCGGCCAGGGTGCGCGCCACCTTGAGCAGGCGGTGCGCGGCGCGCAGCGACAGGTTGAGGCGTTCGCAGGCCTGCTCCAGCCAGGTCTGATCGTCCAGCGGCAGGGCGCAGTGCTGGCGCAGGCCGGGCAGGTCGAGCACCGCGTTGGCGCAGCCCTGACGCTGCAGCTGGCGCTGGCGCGCGCACGCGACCTGGGCGGCGACGCTGGCGCTGTCCTGCCCGGCGCTCGGCGGCGCCTGCAGCGAGGTGGTCTCGCGCGCCACGGTGAGGTGCAGGTCGATGCGGTCGAGCAGCGGCCCGGATAGTTTGGCGCGGTAGCGCTGCACCTGCTCCGGGGTGCAGCGGCAGCGGCCGTTGGGGTCGTTGAGGTAGCCGCATGGGCAGGGGTTCATCGCCGCCACCAGCTGGAAACGGGCCGGGAAGCGCACCTTGTCGCGCGCCCGGGCAATGACGATGTGCCCGGTCTCCAGCGGCTCGCGCAGCACCTCCAGCACCTTGCGGTCGAATTCCGGCAGCTCATCGAGAAACAGCACACCCTGGTGGGCGAGGGTGATCTCGCCGGGTTGCGGGCGACTGCCGCCGCCGACCAGCGCCGGCCCGGAGGCCGAGTGGTGCGGGGTGCGGAACGGCCGCTGCGGCCAGCAATCCAGCGGCGCATGACTGGCCACCGAATGGATGGCAGCGACCTGCAGCGCCTCGGCCTCGTCGAGCGGCGGCAGCAGGCCGGGCAGACGGCTGGCCAGCAGGGTCTTGCCGGTGCCAGGCGGGCCGCTGAACAGTAGGTTGTGGCCACCGGCGGCGGCGATCAGCAGGGCGCGCTTGGCGGCGACCTGGCCCTGCACCTCGGCGAGGTCCGGATACGGTGGGGTGCGGCGCAGCAGGCCCTGGGCCTGGTAGGTCGGCAGTGGTGCGCTGCCGTTGAAGTGCGCGGCGAGTTCCAGCAAATGCTCGGCGGCCAGCACGCGCAGGCCGGAGGCCAGGCTGGCTTCTTCGGCATTCGCCTTGGGCACGATCAGCGTACGTCCCGCGGCACGTGCGGCGAGTGCCGCCGGCAGCACGCCCTGGACCGGGCGCAACGCGCCGGACAACGCCAGCTCGCCGAGGCACTCGACACCGTCGAGGCCGTCGCCGGGCAGCTGGCCGCTGGCGGCGAGGATGCCCAGGGCGACGGCGAGGTCGAAGCGCCCGCCGTCCTTCGGCAGGTCGGCCGGGGCGAGATTCAGGGTGATCCGCCTGGGCGGGAAATCGAAGCCGCTGTTGAGGATCGCGCTGCGCACGCGGTCCTTGCTTTCCTTGACGCTGGCTTCCGGCAGGCCGACCAGGGTCAGCGACGGCAAGCCATTGGCGAGGTGGGCTTCGACGGTGACGGCAGGCGCCTCGACGCCAACCAGCGCGCGGCTGTGGACGATGGCCAAAGACATGATCGCTCCTTGATCACGAAGAGTGCCGCGTCCTGCGGCAGTAGTCCGGCAGTGTAGGGAGCGCTGGCGGGGCGGTCCATGACCGGCCGCGCAACTTGCGTCGCGCATTCAGGTCGGCACTGGGACTGGTGACGCTATCGCGCGCGGCGCTTACTCGGCGGGGCGGTTGAGCTGCGCTTCCAGCTCGGCGACCTTGGCTTCCAGCGCCTCGAGGCGTGCGCGGGTGCGGGCGAGGACGCTCATCTGGCTGTCGAATTCGTCGCGGCTGACCAAGTCCAGCTTGCTGAACGCGCTTTGCAGCAGGGCCTTGAACTGGCTTTCCAGTTCCGCGCGGGGCAGTGGGCTGTCGGCACCGAACAGGCGGGCGGCTTGGCCGGCGACGGCATCGAAGAGGGCTTTGGGTGGCAGCATGATCTGGCTTCCGAACGAGAGCGGGCAGTTTAGCACGCTGACTTGCTGCGCCCGCTGCACAAACTTTGAGCGCTTTTTCAGGGCTGAACGCACCATTGTTGTGCGCCGATCTCCCGCAGCCTGCGGCGTCTGGCCGGCCTTATGCCAGTAAACACCTGAAAAATCTGTTTTTAGCTGACATGGCAAGGATTCTGCTTAGTGGCCAATGACGCATGCACTGATGCAGTTCGGTGCATACGGCGAAGCGGGGGAGTGTTTCGTCGAAATGCGGTTGGTTGCTGTCGGAGTGGCCGAGCTAGGGCGCCCGAAGCGTTACAAAGCCAGACACTGCGCATAGACTTGAGCCGGGTTCGTTTTTCCTGGGGCAAGTCCACCAAAACGGGAGAGAGTTTCATGAAGCTAGTCACTGCCATCATCAAGCCGTTCAAGCTCGACGACGTGCGTGAGTCGTTGTCCGAGATCGGTGTGCAGGGCATCACCGTCACCGAGGTCAAAGGCTTCGGGCGGCAAAAGGGTCACACCGAACTGTACCGCGGCGCTGAATACGTCGTTGACTTCCTGCCCAAGGTGAAGATCGACGTGGCCATCGCTGACGATCAGCTGGATCGCGTCATCGAAGCCATCACCAAGGCGGCCAACACCGGCAAGATCGGCGACGGCAAGATCTTCGTGGTCAATCTGGAACAGGCCATCCGCATCCGTACCGGCGAAACCGGCACAGACGCCATCTAACGCCGCCGAACCCAACGCCCCAGGAGAAAACAAAATGACTCTGCGTAAACTCGCAGGGCTAGGAGCCCTGTTGTCCCTTGTTACCCCCGGCTTGGCCATGGCCGCCGACGAGGTCGTGTTGAATAGCGGTGATACCGCGTGGATGCTCACCGCGACCGCGCTGGTGCTGTTCATGACCATCCCCGGCCTGGCGCTGTTCTACGGCGGCATGGTGCGTTCCAAGAACATTCTCTCGGTGATGATGCAGTGCTTCGCCATCACCGGTCTGATCTCCATTCTGTGGATGGTCTACGGCTACAGCCTGGCGTTCGACACCACTGGCATGGAACAGGGCGTCGTCAACTTCAATTCCTTCGTCGGCGGTCTCGGCAAAGCCTTCCTCAGCGGCCTGACTCCGGCCAGCCTGACCATGGCCTTCCCGGAAAGCGTGTTCATCACCTTCCAGATGACCTTCGCGATCATCACCCCGGCACTGATCGTCGGTGCCTTCGCCGAGCGCATGAAGTTCTCCGCGATGCTGATCTTCATGGCCGTGTGGTTCACCTTGGTCTATGCACCGATCGCGCACATGGTCTGGTCCGGCAACGGCGGCCTGATGTGGGACTGGGGCGTGCTGGACTTCGCCGGCGGCACCGTGGTGCACATCAACGCCGGTATCGCCGGTCTGGTTGCCTGCCTGGTGCTCGGCAAGCGTAAAGGCTACCCGACCACCCCGATGGCCCCGCACAACCTGGGCTTCACCCTGGTCGGTGCCGCCATGCTGTGGATCGGCTGGTTCGGCTTCAACGCCGGTTCCGCGGTCGCCGCCAACGGCACCGCCGGCATGGCCATGCTGGTCACCCAGATCGCCACCGCCGCCGCCGCCTTGGGCTGGATGTTTGCCGAGTGGATCACCCACGGTAAGCCGAGCGCCCTGGGCATCGCGTCCGGTGTGGTTGCCGGCCTGGTCGCCATCACCCCGGCTGCCGGTACTGTCGGCCCGATCGGCGCGTTGATCATCGGTCTGGTCGCTGGCGTGCTGTGCTACTTCTGCGCCACCAGCCTGAAGCGCAAGCTGGGCTACGACGACTCCCTGGACGCCTTCGGCGTGCACGGCATCGGCGGCATCATCGGTGCCCTGCTGACCGGCGTGTTCGCGGCTCCGGCCCTAGGTGGCTTCGGCACCGTGGAAGACATCGGCGCGCAACTGTTCATCCAGTTCAAAGGCGTCGCCTTCACCGTGGTCTACACCGCCATCGTCACCTTCGTCATCCTCAAGGTGCTGGACGTGGTCATGGGCCTGCGCGTCAGCGAAGAGGAAGAGACCGTCGGTCTCGACCTGGCGCAGCACAACGAGCGTGGCTACAACCTGTAAGCCCTCTCGCGGTACCGAAACGCCCGGCCTGTGCCGGGCGTTTTGCGTTGCGCCGCCCGGTCCTTCGACGGGGCTGGCGCAATCCGACCAAAGGCTCTGTAACGCCACTCTTTGCTTTTTTCCTTGGCGCGCTAGAATGCGCGCCAAATGGGAGGGCAGGGTATGTGGCAGCAGCGTTTGATTCGCTTGCAACCGCGCCCGCGCGGTTTTCATCTGATCACCGATGAAATCCTTGCGGCGTTACCGGAACTGCTCGACTGCCGCGTCGGTCTGTTGCATCTGTGGCTGCGGCACACCTCGGCGTCGCTGACCATCAATGAGAACGCCGACCCGGCGGTGCGCCGCGACTTCGAACGGTTTTTCGCCCGCCTGGTGCCGCAAGGCGCGAGCGGCTACGAACACAACGACGAAGGGCCGGACGACCTGCCCGCGCATTTCAAGGCCAGCCTGCTCGGCTGCCAGGTGAGCCTGCCGGTGAGTGCTGGGCGCCTGGCCCTGGGGACCTGGCAAGGGCTCTACCTCGGCGAGCACCGCGAACAGGGTGGCGCCCGCCAGGTGCTCGCCACCTTGCACGGTGAAGTGGCTCAATAATTTTTCAGCGACGTTCTATTGCGGTACGTAGCTGGTCTATAACTAACGTGCTTTTCGCAAGTCATGAGGTTGAACATGAGCGACGAAGATCTGGAACAGGACGATATGGACGAGGGCGTCGAGGACGACGGCGAGGAGCTGGCGGCCGCGGACGATGGCGAAGTCGACGCCGATGACGGTGGCGACAGCGAAGGTGCGGCGAAGCCTGGCAAGAAAGCCAAGGCAGCAGTCGAGCCCGAGGAAATGCCCAGCATTGAGGCCAAGCAGAAAGAGCGCGACGCGCTCGAGCGGGCCATGCAGGAATTCCTCTCGCGCGGTGGTCGGGTGCAGGAGATCGAACCCAACGTGGTTGCCGATCCACCCAAGAAGCCGGACAGCAAGTACGGCAGCCGGCCCATCTAAGCCTGCGAATCCTCACGAAAAAGCCCGCCAATCGGCGGGCTTTTTCGTGTCTGCGCGGCGCCTACTGCCAGCGCTGCAGGATCTGCGGCAACTCGCCGAGGCTGCGGATTTCCGCGTCCGGGGATTCCTCGCCGGCCCAGTCGCTACCAGTCGGGTTGAACCAGATCGCGCGGAGGCCGGAGGCCTGCGCGCCGCGGATATCGTCGCCCGGATGGTCGCCGACATGCACTGCCTGCTCGGCGCTCACGCCGACCCGCTTGAGGGCTTCCTGGAAGGGCTTCGGGTCGGGCTTGCCGATGCCTAGGTCCTCGGCGCAGAGGGCGAACTGGAAGTAGTCGGCCAGGCCCAGGCGGCGCACGTCGGCATTGCCATTGGTGATCACGCCGAGGTGGTAACGGCTGGCCAGGGCCTCGAGCATCGGCACGGTGTCCGGATACAGTGTGATCTGGTGCCGCGCGCGGAGCATTGCCTGGAATGCGCCTTCGGCCAGTGCCACGGCCTCTTGGCGGGTGTAGCCGACACCTTCCAGGGCGTGGAACAGGGTGCGTCGGCGCAGCTCGCTGAGGCGATGGCGCAGCTGCGGTTCGCCCTTGAGCAACTGGGTGCGGATTTCCCACAGGTGCTCCACCGGCTGTGCGGCGAGCAGCGGCGTGTGCAGCGCCAGCCAGTCGCGCATCGCCGCCTCGGCGCCGACGATCACCGGGCGGTTGTCCCACAGCGTGTCGTCGAGGTCGAAGGTGATCAGGCGGATGCTCATTGGCCGTCTCCGCTGCGCCGTTTGGCCCGGGGATGGGCGCTGTCGTAGACCTTGGCGAGGTGTTGGAAGTCGAGGTGGGTGTAGACCTGGGTGGTGGCGATGTCGGCGTGGCCGAGCAGCTCCTGCACCGCGCGCAGGTCCTGTGAGGATTCCAGCATGTGGCTGGCGAAGCTGTGCCGCAACATGTGCGGGTGCAGGTGCTGGCCGAGCTCGCGCACGCCGGCCTGGCGCACGCGCAGCTGGATGGCCCGTGGTCCCAGGCGCCGCCCCTGCTGGCTGACGAACACCGCGCCGTCGGCCGGGCGGCTCAGCGCGCGTAGCGGCAACCAGGCCTCCAGGGCGCTGCGCGCCTTGGCGCCGACCGGCAGCACCCGGCTCTTGTTGCCCTTGCCGCGCACTTCGACCAGGCCGGCGGCGAGGTCAAGCTGCTCGAGGTTGAGTCCGGTCAGCTCGGACAGGCGCAGTCCGGAGGAATAGAACAGCTCGAGCAGCGCCTGGTCGCGGCGGGCAATGAAGTCGTCCTCCACCGCGCCGTCGAGCAGTTGCGCGGCGCGGTCGGCATCCAGGGTCTTGGGCAGGCGTTGCTCGCCCTTGGGCGGGCGCAGGCCGCTGGCCGGATCGTGCTGGCAGCGCCCTTCGCGGTTGAGGTAGCGGTACAGCCCGCGCACCGCCGAGAGCAGTCGCGCCAGCGAGCGGCTGGCGTGGCCCTTGGCGTGCAGGCGGGCGATGAAGCTGCGCAGGCTGCGCGGGTCGAGGTCGCTCCAGGCGTCGATCGCCTGCGCCTCGCAGAGCGCCAGCACGGTGTGCAGGTCGCGGCGGTACCCGTCGAGGGTGTGCGCGGAGAGCTGGCGCTCACTGCGCAGGTGTTCGAGGTAGGCGTCCAGATCGGCGGCAAGCTTCACACTGCAAGCTCCCTAGCATGCGGCGCGGCAGTCAGCCTGCCGCGCGGGTTCCGCCATTCGCGGCGGTTGACGCTTAGCGGACCGAGCGCAGTGGCGTGGCGAAGCGCGGCAACACGCGCGCCAGCACCTCGGCGATGTACCCGAGGAACAGCGTGCCGAGCGAACTCTTGTAGTGCTGCGGGTCCGGGCTGCCGATCGCCAGCACGCCGTGCAGGCCCTGGTGCGACAGGCTAACCACCGCCGCCGAGCCGACCTGCGGGGCCTCGTCGCCGAACAGGAATTCCAGCTCCGGGGCGCGCAGCACGCCACACACCGTCTTGCCGCCGGCCAGCAGGCCGCCGATGGTCTGGTGTGCCTCGGCGCTGCTAACCCAGCGGCCGACTGCCAGTGGCGTCTCGTTGAACAGGATCAGGCTGACGTGGGGCACCTGAAATTCGTGGCGCAGGCTGTCTTCCACGGTGCTGACCACTTCCTCCAGGCTCGCCGCGTCGAGCAGGCCGAGTACCAGGCGGCGGGTCTTGTCGAACAGCCGGTCGTTGTCGCGCGCCACGTCCATCAGTTGCGACAGGCGATGGCGCATCTCGATGTTGCGCTCGCGCAGCAGCTTCACCTGGCGCTCGACCAGCGACACCGCTTGGCCGGGCTGGTGCGGAATGCGCAGCTCGGGGATCAGCTCGTCGTGGTCGACGAAGAATTCGGGGTGCTGACGCAGATACGCGGCGACGCGCTCGGCGTCGAGCTCGGGCTGATCCTGGTGCTGATCGGTCATAGGCGAACCTGTCCTTCAAACACACGCACGGCGGGTCCGGTCATCATAACCGGCTGCCCCGGGCCTGCCCACTCGATGAGCAGTTTGCCGCCGGGCAGCTCGAGCTGCACCGGCGAGTCCATCCAGCCCTGGCGGATCGCCGCCACCGCCGCCGCGCAGGCGCCGGTGCCGCAGGCCTGGGTTTCCCCGGCGCCGCGTTCCCAGACGCGCAGCTTGGCCTGCTGCCGGTCGAGGACCTGGAGGAAACCCACGTTGACGCGCTTGGGAAAGCGCGGGTGATGTTCCAGCTTCGGGCCGAGTTGGTGCACCGGCGCGCCGGCCACGTCATCGACGCGCAGCACGGCGTGCGGATTGCCCATCGACACCGCGGCCAGCTCAAGGGCCTGGCCCTCGACCTCGACTGTGTAGCTGAGTGCCTCGGCCTCGGCCTGGAAGGGAATCTGCTGCGGCTCGAGGCGCGGCGCGCCCATGTCAACGATGACCTGGCCATCCGGGCGGACGTTCAGCTCGATCATCCCGCCCTTGGTTTCCACGCGGATCTTCTTTTTCAGAGTCAGGCGCTTGTCCAGCACGAAGCGCGCGAAGCAGCGCGCGCCGTTGCCGCACTGCTCCACTTCGGAACCGTCGGAATTGAAGATGCGGTAACGGAAGTCGACGTCCGGGTTGTTCGGCGCCTCGACCAGCAGCAGCTGATCGAAACCGATCCCGGTGTTGCGGTCGCCCCACTGCTTGGCATGCTTGGGCTGGATGTGCGCGTGCTGGCTGATCAGGTCGATGACCATGAAATCATTGCCGAGGCCGTGCATCTTGGTGAATCGCAATAGCATGGCCGTCACTCCGGCAGGCGGCTTTCGCCCGCGAACAGCTCGGCCAGGGTTTCCCGGCGACGCACTTCATGGGCCTGCGCGCCATCCACCAGCACCTCGGCGGCGCGGCCGCGGGTGTTGTAGTTGGAGCTCATCACGAAGCCATAGGCGCCGGCCGAACGCACGGCCAGCAGGTCGCCTTCGTCGAGGGCCAGTTCGCGGCCCTTGGCGAGGAAGTCACCGGTTTCGCAGATCGGTCCGACGATGTCATAGGCGCGCGGCGCGGCATCGCGCGGGTGTACCGCGACCACGTCCATCCAGGCTTGGTACAGCGCCGGGCGGATCAGGTCGTTCATCGCCGCGTCGACGATGGCGAAATCCTTGTGCTCGGTGTGCTTGAGGTACTCGACCTGGGTGAGCAGCACGCCGGCGTTGGCGACGATGAAACGGCCCGGCTCGAACACCAGAGCCAGGTCGCGGCCGGCGATGCGTTGGCGGATCGCCTGGATGTACTCGCCGGCCAGCGGCGGGGTTTCGTCCTTGTAGCGCACGCCGAGGCCGCCGCCGAGGTCCAGGTGGCGGATGTGGATGCCACGTGCGGCGAGGCGGTCGATCAGCCCGAGCAGACGCTCGAGGGCATCAAGGAACGGCGGCAGGCTGGTCAGCTGCGAACCGATGTGGCAGTCGACGCCGATCACTTCGAGGTTCGCCAGTTCGGCGGCGCGGGCGTACACCGCTTCGGCGTCGGCGATGGCGATGCCGAACTTGTTCTCTTTGAGACCGGTGGAGATGTACGGGTGGGTGCCGGCATCGACGTCCGGGTTGACGCGCAGCGACACCGGCGCCTTGACGCCCAGTTCGGCGGCGACTTCCTGCAAGCGCTCCAGCTCAACGCTGGATTCGACGTTGAAGCAGTGCACGCCGACTTCCAGGGCGCGGCGCATGTCGTCACGGGTCTTGCCGACGCCGGAGAAGACGATCTTGCCCGGCTCGCCGCCGGCCGCCAGCACCCGCTCCAGCTCGCCGCGCGAGACGATGTCGAAACCGGCGCCGAGGCGCGCCAGGACATTCAGTACGCCGAGGTTGGAGTTGGCTTTCACGGCGAAGCACACCAGGTGCGGCAGGCCGCTCAGGGCGTCGGTGTAGGCGCGGTACTGGGTTTCGATATGGGCGCGCGAGTAGACGTAGGTCGGCGTGCCGAAGCGCGCGGCGATCGCGGACAGCGCCACGCCCTCCGCGAACAGCTCACCGTCGCGGTAGTTGAAGGCCTCCATCAGATGCCTCCTTTAGTAACCGTAGACGTCTTTGTCGTGTTGCTTGGCAGCCTTCTCATCGTCCGGATGGTACAGCGGGCCTTTCTGGCCGCAGCCAGCGAGCGCGCCGCAGAGCACGGCGAGAGCGAGCAGGGGAAGCAGCAGGCGCTTCATGGCGGAATCCTTGTAAAAGCGTGAATTGCGCCGGAGTATACCGACCCCCCGGCCTATTGCCTATGCGCCGGGACTCCCGCCTGGCGGGGCTTGCGCCGTTGCCGCGCGGGGCTTCGGATCAATCAGGAGAGTCGATGGACAGTCCGCTCACGCTGGTCAGCTCGGTCTCGGTCGCCTACCTGCAGGGGCTGGTCGATTACCTGCAGCGCCAGGGCATCGAGCCCGCCGCGCTGCTCGCCGAGGTGCAGCTGAGCCCGGCAGTGCTCGCCCAGCGCGATCAGCGCATCGCCGCCTCGGCCTACCTGCGCCTGCTCGGCCTCGGCGTCGAGCGCACCGGCGACGCGAGCCTCGGCTTGCACTTGGGCGAGGCGGTGCGCCCCGGCTACTACGGCGTGCTCGGCTACCTGCTGATGAGCTGCGCCACGCTGGCCGACGCGCTGCACCGCCAGGCGCGCTACGCCGCGCTGGTCGGTAATCTCGGCCAGCTCGGCCTCGACGACGAAGCGCCGCGCGCCGGCCTGGAGCCGCAGGTGGCGCTCAGCTGGCAGCCGCTGCTGGCCCAGCAGCAGCGCCAGGCGGGCGAAGAGACGCTGGCCGGCTGGGTCAGTTTCGGGCGCTGGATCAGCGGCCTGGACATCGCCCCGACCGAGGTGCGCTTCCGCCACCCGGCGCCGGCGGACACCGCCGAGCACGCGCGGATCTTCCGCTGCCCGGTGCACTTCGGCCAGGCCGACAACGCCCTGGTGTTCCCCAAACGGCTGCTCGCCACGCCGCTCGGCCAGGCCGATGCGCAAGTCCGCGGCACGCTGGACGCCTATGCCGAACGCCTGCTCGGCGAGCTGCGCCAGGGGCACAACGTATTCGACCGCGCGCGCCTGGCGCTGGCCAACCAGCTCGGCGAGCGGGTGCCGGACCTCGAGCAGCTCGCCGACAGCCTGCAGCTCAGCCCGCGCACCTTGCAGCGGCGCCTGCGCGAGGCCGGGTTATCCTTCAGCCAGCTGCTCGACGAAACCCGTCAGCAACTGGTCCTGCACTACCTGCGCGACCCGCAGCTGGAACTCGCCGACATCGCTTTTTTCGTCGGATTCAGCGAGCCCGGTTCACTGGTCCGTGCATTTCGGCGCTGGACCGGGCAAAGTCCCGCCGAGTATCGCCGCCAATTTCCGGCGAGTTGAGTTTTCGTTTCGAGGAGTGACCCATGAGTTTGAGCGAGTCCCGATTCCACGACCTGGTCGACGCCGCCCAGCAGGCGGTGGAGGACATCTTCGACGACAGCGATCTGGACATCGACCTGGAGAACTCCGGCGGCGTGCTCACCGTGCGCTTCGACAACGGCAGCCAACTGATCTTCAGCCGCCAGGCGCCGATTCGCCAGCTGTGGCTGGCCGCGCGCTCCGGTGGTTTCCACTTCGATTACGACGAGGCCAGCGGGCGCTGGATCTGCGACACCAGCGACGAGCTGCTCGGCGAAATGCTGGTGCGCCTGACGTTCGAGCAGTCCGGCGAGGAGCTGGAGTTCGACGAACTCTGACGGCGTGCTGGCGTGACCGACCGGTATTGCTAAAAACCGCCGGTGTGGTACGGTCAGGCCTCAAGCCCATCTCCAAACCCCGTCTTCGGTCGGGGTTTTGTTTTTTCTGACCCGTCGCCAAGGAGCTCGATCTTCATCATGACCAGTACGCCGCCGATCATCATCACCCGCCTCGACCTGCAACGCCTGGAGCGCCTGCTCGACGGCCTCGAGGAGTTCGGTCCGGGCGCCGAGGCGCTCGAGCAGGAGCTGGCGCGCGCGCAGGTGGTGGGTCTCGACGAAGTGCCGGCCGGCGTGGTGACGATGAACTCGCGGGTGCACTGCCGCGACGACCACAGCGGCAAGGAATACCACCTGACCCTGGTCTACCCGGACGACGTAGGCGGTGAAGGCAAGGTGTCGATCCTCGCCCCGGTCGGCAGCGCGCTGCTCGGCCTGACCGTCGGCCAGCAGATCGACTGGCCGCTGCCCAACGGCAAGACCATCCAGCTGACCCTGTTGGCGGTCGAGTACCAACCGGAAGCCGCTGGCGAATACCAGCGCTGAGACGCTAAGCGCTCTGCAGCGCTTGGTTCAGCGCCGCTTCCAGCTTGGCCTTGTAGCGCAGGTACTGGGTGCTCTGCAGGCGGCCGTCGCCGAGCACCTGCGAGAGGTCGAGGTCGGTGAGGTAGCAGGGGTAGCGTGCGCTGCCGCTGCGCTGCTCGAGGATGTGCCGGGCCACCGCGCGGTACAGGCCGGCACCATATTCCAGCTCGGAAAATTCCCGATGGTTGCAGTACAGGGTGACCTGAAGGCGACCATTGGCGCCCGGTTCAAGAATGGCCTGGACGTCGTAGAACGGATGGCTGATCGCCGCTTCCGGCGGTTCGCGGCGCTCCAGTGACTGGGCGCGTGCCGGTGCCGGCGGGAGAATCTGGTAGTAGCGAATTTCCAGCGCGTTCAGCTCGGCCGGCGCGTCCAGGGTCAGGCTGGCGTTGCGCCGGTAGAGCAGCGATTCGAGGAAACGATGCAGCGGGGTGAGCAGGCTCTGCTCGTCATGGAACGGCAGGCGCTGGCGCCACAGCGCGTTGTGCTCGTCGAGCACGGTCAGCTCAGCCTGATCGCCGTGCAGGCGGTAGAACACCTGCACGCAGTCGGTGCGCCCGAGCGGCAGGATCAGCGCCAGGTCGTCGCCTTCCAGGGCGTGCCGGTCGAGGTGCAGCGGGCTGAATGCCGGGCGAGTCTCGCCGAGGTAGTCGAGCAGCGCCGGCAGGTCGGCCAGTGCGGCGTGGCGCACCTGGCCGGGCTGCAGGTCGAGCACGTGGTACTGCTGACGCACCTGCACCAGGTGGCGGCCGCCGCGGCCGTCGAGGAAATGCTCGAGCACGTCGCGGAACAGCGCCTCGACCCGTTCGGCGATCGCCGGCGCACGGTTGCGGCAGAAGCAGCGCACCCGCAGGTTCGGCAGCGGGCCGCCGGGCGGCAGGCTGTTGAGGTAGTCGCGCAGGCAGTCGAGCACCGCGTTGGGCCCGTCGTAGCGGCTGACCAGCAGCTCGTTCCAGCTGTTCAGGCTGATCTGGTCGACGGTCTGCACCAGGTTCTCGCGCACCCCGGAGTAGCCCAGCGAGTCGGTGCGCCCGCTGGTCATGTGCACATTCATCTGGCTGTGCTGCTTGAGCGGGTCGAGGCCGACGTTGACCAGCAACAGCACTTCGCGCGGCGCGGCGGCCTGCAGCAGGGCGTTTTCCTCGACGCTGGCCAGCGGCAGCGGGAAGGCCTGCTGCAGGCTGCCGAGCAGGTTGCTCAGTTCGAACTCGCCGAGGTCACTGGTGCCGGGGTGCAGGGCCAGGCGCGTGCTGGCGTCGATCACCCCGTTGCGGTGGCACCAGGCGAGCAGGTCGCTGAGCACCCGGCTGCGTTTGAGCGGGGCGAAGTCCTGCCATTCCTGGCCGGTCAGGTTGCCGGGGAACAGCGCCCACTGGCTGTCGCGCGGGTTGTCGGCGCTCGGGCAGTGGACCAGGGTCAGGTTGTCTTCGGCGAGGTCCGGGGCGATCCCCGGGTTGATGAATTCGACCTTGCCGGCCTTGCGCTCGAACGCCGCGTACAGGCGCCGACCGAGCACGCCGAGATCGCGGCTGTTGAGCGAGCTGGCGACCTGTTCGCGGCGGGCGAACTGGGACAGGAAGCGGTAGCTGTACGTCAGCTCGTTGACCAACATGCGCCGCTCGCTGCCAACCTGACGGACCTTCCACTGGCTGCGGCTATCGAGTTGCGCGAGGTGCCGCGGGGTCCAGTGCCAGGCTTCGGTGAGTCGCTCGAGCAGCAGGCGCTGCCAGCTCTTGCGCCGGTTGCGCGGCGGGTGGCTGAGTTTCTTGCCGACCTTCAGGTACAGGCAGCGGCGGATCAGCTCGAGACGCTCGCTCTCGCCGCGCTCGGCGAGGTATTCCTCGAGACGCCGGTAGACCATCACGTAGGGGTCGAGCTCGTCGAGGTCGAGGCGGTTGGCGAACACCGCCTGCTTGAAGCGCAGCGACAGGCACTGCACCTGCGGGTGCTCGCTGGCGTAGACCTCGGTCAGCAGCAGCTTGAGCACCGACTTGTAGGGCGACTCGATGCCCTTGAACAGCTGCCACATGCCGGCGCCGAGGAATTCCTCGGGGGGAATCTGCGCCAGGTGGCCGAGGTCGAGCACCTCCTGGGCGCGGATGTAGCGGCGCGACAGCAGCGCCTCGGTGTACTCGGCGTAGCGCGCTTCCTCGTACACCGGCACCAGCCACCACAGCGGGGTGCGCCCGCCGAGCCAGATCGCCGTGCGGTAGAACTCGTCGAGCAGCAGGTAATGCTGGGTGGTGCCGCAGTCGTCGGAGGTCAGCCGTGCCTCGCGGGCGCCGGCGGTGAAGCGCGCCGGGTCGACCAGGAAGCAGTGCACCTCGGCGCCCTGGGTCGCCGCCCAGGCTTCCAGCAGTGCGCACTTGCGCTGCAGTTCGACGAGCGCCGCGGCAGACAGCTGCGGGTCGTGGCAGACCCACAGGTCCATGTCGCTCTGCTCGGCCTGCGCCACGGTGCCCAGGCTGCCCATCAGGAACAGGCCGTGGATTGGCATCGCCGGGCGGCCGCCGAGGCCGTGGCCGCGCTGCGGCTTGTAGGCGAACGAGCGGGTCAGCCGCTGCACCTCGGCGAGCAGTGCCTCGTCCGGCTCGAAACCGCACAGCCCGGCCGGGGTGGCGGCCGAGACGTAACCGGGTAGCAGCGGGTGGTTGACGTGAAACAGCAGCGGCAGCAGGCGCAGCACCAGCTGCTGACGGGTCGACAGCGCCTGCTGGGCGCGCAGCAGGCGGCCCTGGTTGACGCTGAGGAAGCGCGCACGCAACTGCGCCAGCACCTTGCGGTCGATGCCGTCGTCGAGGTCGGGGCGGATTTCTTCGCTGCGCGTCATGGCGGTGTCGATCAATTCCGGGGAGCACAGCCTATCAGCGGGACTGCGCTCCCTGTATCGGCACTAACGCGGCTTAGCTTGAATGGCTGGTTTCGGTGGCGAGGATGGTCAGTAGGGCTTGCGCGTGTTCGGCGGCGTCCAGACCCAGGCTGGTCAGATAGCCACCGTCTGCCTGGGTGACCAGGCCTTTGTCGTGCAGGCGCATGATGGCTGCCTGAGCCTTGTTTGAGGCGTTGTTGTGCACCTTGAGACCTTCCTGGGTGTTGTCCAGGTTGTATAGCGCGAGGATTTCCAGCTCGGCGATCAGCTCGGGGGTGTAGGCCATAAACGACTCCAGACTGCTTGTTGTTCTGCGCCGCCGGGCAACGCCGGCGGCGGGAGTGGCGCGTGCGCGCCTGCCTGCAGTGTAGCGACGCCGCCCGCCGCCGGCGCAGCTTTATTTGCCTGCGCCGATGGACGTGCGTGGCGCCCGCTCTGGCGCGGGACTCAGCTGTCGCTGGCGGGTTCGTCGCCGGGCAGGCTGGGCAGCGCGCGCAGGTTGTCCTCGTAGCGCGCGGTGTCGAACGGTCGGTCGTCGCGCAGCATGGCGTCAATCTCGTCGGCGAGCACCAGGGCCATCAGGTGCAGGCTCTCCTCGCGCGGGTAGCCGACCAGGGTCAGCTTGTTCAGGGTGGCCTGCACGGCGGCCGGGCTGCCGGCCTCAAGCTGGTTCTCGATGGCCTGGGTCAGGGTGGATTCGGCGAAGTCTTCGTCGTCGTGGTCGTCGACTGGGTTCATGGTGGGCTCCAGGGTCAGCGGCCGGCGGCGAAGTCGAGCAGCGCCTGGCCGGTCAGGCGGTAGGTGGTCCATTCATCCTGCGGGCGGGCGCCGAAGGATTCGTAGAAGTCGATAGCCGGGGTGTTCCAGTCCAGCACCGCCCACTCGAATCGGCCACAGCCGCGTTCGACGGCGGTCTGCGCCAGGTGGCGGAGCAGCGCCTTGCCGGCGCCGCACTTGCGGTGGGCCGGGTCGACGTAGAGGTCTTCCAGGTACAGGCCGTGCTTGCCCAGCCAGGTCGAGTAGTTGAAGAAGTACACGGCGTAGCCGATCGCCACGCCGTCCTGCTCGCAGATCAGCGCGCGGGTGCTGCTGGTGGCGCCGAACAGGCTGGCTTCGATGCCGGCGACATCGGTCTGCACCTCATGCTCGGCTTTTTCGTAGATCGCCAGGTCGGTGATGAAGCGCAGGATCAGCGCGGCGTCGTCGACGGTGGCGGGGCGGATGTGTAATGCCATGGAGAATCCTAGAGGGTGGCGAAGCCGGGTCCCCTCACCCTAGCCCTCTCCCAGGGGGAGAGGGGACTGGATCGGAGTGGCGGGCAGCCTGGGGGCAGGTGCTCGCGCGGAGCAACTCCCTCTCCCTGCGGGAGAGGGTTGGGGTGAGGGGCGGTGCTTCCGGTCGCGCTTAGCGCCCAGCCAGCAGCGCCTGGCCGCGCGCCACCGCGGCGCGCACCTGGTTCGGCGCGGTGCCGCCGATATGGTCGCGGGCGTTGACCGAGCCTTCCAGGGTCAGCACGGCGAACACGTCGTCGTCGATCTGGTCGCTGAACTGGCGCAGCTCGGCGAGGCTCATCTCGGCCAGGTCCTTGCCGCTGTCGACGCCGTACTTCACTGCATGGCCGACGATCTCGTGGCAGTCGCGGAACGGCAGACCCTTGCGCACCAGGTAGTCGGCGAGATCCGTGGCGGTGGAGAAGCCACGGCGCGCCGCTTCGCGCATGATCTCGCGCTTGGGCTTGATTGCCGGAACCATGTCGGCGAAGGCGCGCAGGCTGTCGCGCAGGGTGTCGGCGGCGTCGAACAGCGGTTCCTTGTCTTCCTGGTTGTCCTTGTTATAGGCCAGCGGCTGGCCCTTCATCAGGGTCAGCAGGCCCATCAGCGCGCCGAACACCCGGCCGCTCTTGCCGCGCACCAACTCCGGCACGTCGGGGTTCTTCTTCTGCGGCATGATCGAGGAGCCGGTGCAGAAGCGGTCGGGCAGGTCGATGAACTGGAACTGCGCCGAGGTCCACAGCACCAGCTCTTCGGAGAAGCGCGACAGGTGCATCATCGCCAGTGAGGCGGCGGCACAGAATTCGATGGCGAAGTCGCGATCGGACACGCCGTCCAGCGAGTTGCCGCCGACCTGGTCGAAGCCGAGCAGTTGCGCGGTGATCTCGCGCTGGATCGGGTAGGTGGTGCCGGCCAGCGCGGCCGAGCCGAGCGGCATGCGGTTGACCCGCTTGCGGCAGTCGACCAGGCGCTCATGGTCGCGGGTCAGCATCTCGAACCAGGCCAGCAGGTGGTGGCCGAAGGTCACCGGCTGGGCGGTCTGCAGGTGGGTGAAACCGGGCATGATGGTGTCCGCTTCCGCTTCGGCGAGGCCGAGCAGGCCCTGCTGCAGGCGGGTGATCTCGGCGAGGATCAGGTCGATCTCGTCGCGCAGCCACAGGCGGATGTCGGTGGCCACCTGGTCGTTGCGCGAACGGCCGGTGTGCAGCTTCTTGCCGGTCACGCCGATGCGGTCGGTGAGGCGCGCCTCGATGTTCATGTGCACGTCTTCCAGGTCGACGCGCCAGTCGAAGGTGCCGGCCTCGATCTCGCTCTGGATCAGCTTCAGCCCGGCCTCGATGGTGTCGCGCTCTTCCTGGGTCAGCACGCCGACCTGGGCGAGCATGCTCGCGTGGGCGATCGAGCCCATGATGTCGTGACGGTACAGGCGCTTGTCGAAATCGACGGAGGCGGTGAAGCGGGCGACGAAGGCGTCGACGGGCTCGCTGAAGCGGCCGCCCCAGGACTGGTTGGTTTTTTCGCTGCTCATGGATTCGCTCGGCTGACGGGCAGGCCGCGGCGGCGGCCAGCATGGCGGATGAAAGGTGCCGATGATAGCAGGCTCGCCGGCGCAGGCGGCGCGACCCTTTGTCGTCCCGGGGCCGGGCGAGGCGAAGTTTTCAGGTTGTGCGCGAATTCTGGTGCAGTTATTCCGATCAGTGCTTTCATTGCAACAATCGTGGCCCTTTGCCGGCCCTCTTCTTTGCCGATGGTGGAAACGCTGCGAATGCGCATCGACTGGTTCAACTTCAACGAGCGAAGCGTGGTGACGCCAGCCGATGACTTCTTCCTGCCTGAGCTGTGCGCCGCCGAGGCGCTGCTGGTGCTGGTCCTGCTCGCCGAGCTGCTGGTCCTCGCGCTGGTGCTTGCCGAGCCGCTGGCCGGCGGCTTCAACTGGCAGCGCCTGGCGCTGACCTCGCTGTTCGTGCAGTGGATCGTGCTGCTCTCGGCCGGCCTGCTGTGCCGCCTGCGTCCCTGGCTGTCGCGCTGGCGTGCGGCCTATTCCGGGCCGCTGTGCTGCCTGGTGGTGGTCGCCCTGACACTCGGTTGCACCGCGGTCGCCGACCGCTACGACCTCGGCGGCCCGCTGTCCGGCGGTGGCCAATTGGAGCTCTATCTGCGCCACGGCGTGGTCAGTCTGATCATCTCGGCGATTTTGTTGCGCTACTTTTATCTGCAGAGCCAGTGGCGGCGTCAGCAGCAGGCCGAGTTGAAAGCCCGCATCGAGTCGCTGCAGGCCCGCATCAAGCCGCACTTTCTCTTCAATAGTCTGAACAGCATCGCCAGCCTGGTGCCGGTCGACCCGGTCAAGGCCGAGCAGGCGGTGCTCGACCTGTCCGACCTGTTCCGCGCCAGCCTGGCCAAACCCGGCAGCCTGGTGACCTGGGGGGAAGAATTGGAACTGAGCCGCCGCTACCTGTCGATCGAGCAGTACCGCCTCGGCGAACGCCTGCAGTTGGAATGGCACATCGACGGCGTGCCGAGCGACCTGCCGATCCCCCAGCTGACCCTCCAGCCGTTGCTGGAGAACGCCTTGATCCATGGTGTGCAGCCGCGCATCGAAGGCGGCCTGGTACGCATCGAGGCCGACTACCGCGACGGCGTGTTCCAGCTGTGCGTCAGCAATCCCTACGACGGCGACGGCAGTGCGCAACCGTCGCGCGGTACGCGTCAGGGGCTGACCAATATCGATGGGCGCCTTGCGGCACTTTTTGGTCCCCGCGCGAGTCTCAGCGTGGATCGCCGTGACGGCCGCCACTACACCTGTCTACGCTATCCTTGTGCGAGACTCACGCAGGAAGCCAGAGCACTATGAATGTCCTGATCGCTGATGATGAACCGCTGGCCCGCGAGCGCCTCAGCCGTATGGTTGGCGAGCTCGACGGATACCGTGTCCTCGAGCCCGGCGCCAGCAATGGCGAAGAAGCGTTGACCCTGATCGACAGTTTGAAACCGGATGTCGTCCTGCTGGACATCCGCATGCCCGGCCTCGACGGTTTGCAGGTCGCGGCCAAGTTGTGTGAACGCGAAGCGCCGCCGGCGGTGATCTTCTGTACCGCCCACGACGAATTTGCCCTCGATGCCTTCAAGGTCAGCGCGGTCGGCTACCTGGTCAAGCCGGTGCGCGCGGAGAACCTTGCCGAAGCGCTGAAGAACGCCGAGCGGCCCAACCGCGTGCAACTGGCGGCGCTGACCCGCCCGGCCGCCGAGGCCGGCAGCGGCCCGCGCAGCCACATCAGTGCGCGCACCCGCAAAGGCATCGAGCTGGTGCCGCTGGACCAGGTGATCTTCTTCATCGCCGACCACAAGTACGTAACCCTGCGCCACGAAGGCGGCGAGGTGCTGCTCGACGAGCCGCTGAAAGCCCTGGAAGACGAGTTCGGCGACCGCTTCGTGCGCATCCACCGCAACGCGCTGGTCGCCCGCGAACGCATCGAGCGCCTGCAGCGCACGCCGCTCGGACATTTCCAGCTGTTCTTGAAAGGTATGAACGGTGAGGCGCTGACCGTCAGCCGCCGCCATGTCGCCGGCGTGCGCAAGTTGATGAACGCGCTCTGAGCACCTGAGCACGATTGCCGCCCTGCGCCGCCGGGGCGGAGCTCCCCGGCCGGGCCTGTTATCATTCGGGCATTCCCTGTTCGTCGAGTGCCGTCATGTCTTCCCGCGAAATCCGTATCGCCACCCGCAAAAGTGCCCTGGCCCTGTGGCAGGCCGAATTCGTCAAGGCGCGCCTCGAGCAGGCGCACCCGGGACTGCGCGTCAGCCTGGTGCCGATGGTCAGTCGTGGCGACAAATTGCTCGACGCGCCGCTGGCGAAAATCGGCGGCAAAGGCCTGTTCGTCAAGGAACTGGAAACCGCGTTGCTGGACAACGAGGCGGATATCGCCGTGCATTCGATGAAGGATGTGCCGATGGACTTCCCCGCCGGCCTTGGCCTGTACTGCATCTGCGAGCGCGAAGATCCGCGCGACGCGTTCGTCTCCAACACCTACGCCAGCCTCGCCGCACTGCCGGCCGGCAGCGTGGTCGGCACCTCCAGCCTGCGTCGCCAGGCGCAGCTGCTGGCCCAGCGCCCCGACCTGAAAATCCAGTTCCTGCGCGGCAACGTCAACACCCGCCTGGCCAAGCTGGACGCCGGTGACTACGACGCGATCATCCTCGCCGCCGCCGGCCTGATCCGCCTCGGTTTCGAAGCGCGCATCCGCGACGCGATCAGCGTCGCCGACAGCCTGCCGGCCGGTGGCCAGGGCGCAGTCGGCATCGAGTGCCGCAGCGCCGACAGCGAGATCCACGCCCTGCTGGCGCCGCTGCACCACCGCGAGACCGCATTGCGGGTGACCGCCGAACGCGCACTGAACAAGCGCCTGAATGGCGGCTGCCAGGTGCCGATCGCCTGCTACGCCGAGCTGCAGGGCGAGCAGCTGTGGCTGCGCGGCCTGGTCGGTCAGCCGGATGGCGGCCAGTTGCTGCGCGCCGAAGCCAGCGCGCCGGCGAGCCAGGCTGAAGCACTCGGTGTCACGGTCGCCGAAGCGCTGCTCGCGCAGGGCGCCGAGGCGATCCTCAAGGCGGTGTACGGCGAGGCCGGCCACCCGTGAGCGAGTGGCGCCTGCTGCTGACGCGCCCGGCCGAGGAGTGCGCGGCGCTGGCCGCCAGCCTCGCCGAACAGGGCGTGTTCTCCAGCAGCCTGCCGCTGCTCGCTATTCAGCCGCTGGCGGAAACGCCCGAACAGCGCGCCGTGATCCTCGACCTGGATCGCTACCAGGCGGTGATCGTGGTCAGCAAGTCGGCCGCGCGCCTCGGCCTTGAACTGCTCGACCGCTACTGGCCGCAGCCGCCGGCGCGCCAGGCCTGGTTCAGCGTTGGCGCTGCCACCGGGCAATTGCTCGACGACTACGGCCTCGACGTGCACTGGCCAGCCGACGGCGATGACAGCGAGGCGCTGCTCACCCTGCCGCGCCTGCAACAGGCCCTGGCGGTCCCGGCTCCGCGGGTGCTGATCCTGCGCGGCGAGGGTGGCCGAGAATTCCTCGCCGAGCGGCTGCGCGGCCAAGGCGCGACGGTCGACTATCTCCCACTCTACCGCCGCGCGCTGCCGCCCCATGCGCCCGGCGCCCTGGCGGCGCAGGTGCACAGTGAACGGCTGAACGGCCTAGTGGTCAGCAGTGGACAGGGTTTCGAGCACCTGCGCGAGCTGTCCGCCGAGCGCTGGCCGGAGCTGGCCCGACTACCCTTGTTCGTACCCAGCCCGCGGGTTGCCGACCTGGCGCGCGCGGCCGGGGCGCAGATTGTTGTGGATTGCCGCGGTGCCAGCGCCGCGGCCCTGCTGGCGGCCTTGCGGGCGTATCCCGCGGCGGCCCTCTGATGCAAAGGACGGATACGTGAGCGAAGAAGCAACCTTCCCCCAGGACGACAAGCAACTGCTTCCCGAAGCGCCGGCCAGCGAACCCACCGTGGCGCGCCGCGGCAATGGTTTGGCGCTGCTCGCCGTGCTGCTCGCCGCGGCCGCCGCCGGCGCAGCCGGTTGGGGCCTGTGGCAGGTGCGTCAGCTGCAGCAGCACGACCAGCAGCAGGTGGGCGTGCTCAATGACACGCGCAGCCAGGCGCAGTCGCTCGCTGAGCGCGAGCAGGCGCTGGCGCAGCAGCTCGGCCAGTTGCCCAGCGCCGAGGAATTGGAAGAGCGCCGCCGCCTGGTGGCGCAGCTGCAGGGTGATCAGCAGGTACTCGGGCGTCGCTTGGAAACCGTGCTTGGCGCCAGCCGCCAGGACTGGCGCCTGGCCGAAGCCGAACACCTGCTGCGCCTGGCCAGCCTGCGCCTGTCGGCGTTGCAGGACATCAACAGCGCGACCGTGCTGGTGCAGGGCGCCGACGACATCCTGCGCGATCAGGACGACCCGGCGACCTTCGCCGCGCGCGAGCAACTGGCCAAGAGCCTGGTATCTCTGCGCGGTCTGTCCGACGTGGATCGCACCGGCCTGTACCTGCAGCTCGGTGCGCTGCGCGCCCAGGCCGCCCAGCTCAACAGCCTGGCGCCGGCCTTCGTCGGCCAGGGCGATGGCCACTTCAGCCTGACCGCCGACGGCGACGGCAGCAGCCGCTGGGCGCAGTGGTGGGAAGCGCTGTCGCACTACATCCGCATCGACTTCAACGCCGACCAGAATGTCCGTCCGCTGCTCGCCGGCCAGGGCCTGACCCAGGTGCGTCTGGCACTCACCCTGGCCTTGGAGCAGGCGCAGTGGGCGGCGCTGAATGGCCAGGAAGCGGTCTATCGGCAGGCGCTGGGCCAGGCCCGCGACGTGCTGGAGAGCAGCTTCAATCGCGACAACCCGGACAGTCAGGCGCTCAGCGCGCGCATCGGCGAGCTGCTCGAGCGGCCGGTCGCCGTCGAGTTGCCGGACCTCGGCAATTCGCTGAGCGCAGTGCAGGCCTACATCAGCCGGCGCCAGGCGGCCCGCAATCAGGCCGTGCCGCCCGCCCCGGCGGCAGCTGCTGAGGGTGCCCAGCCATGATGCTCCGGACCCGCGTGCGTGTGCTGCTGATCGTGCTGCTGGTCGCCGCCGTGGTCGCCGGGCTGGCCTGGGCGTTTGCCGAGCACGCCGGCTATGTGCTGATCGCCTTCAAGGGCTTCCGCTACGAGTCGAGCCTGTGGGCGTTCCTCGCCGTGCTCGCGGTGCTCTGGCTGGTGCTGTTCCTGGTTCGCCTGCTGCTGCGCCTGGTGTTCGTGTCCGGTGGCGTGGTCAATCCCTGGTCGCGGCGCAACCGCAGCCGGCGCGCGCGGCTGGCCTCCGAGCAGGGTCTGCTCGACCTCGCCGAAGGTCACTGGGCGCGCGCCCTGCGGCACCTCAAACGGGCCGCCGAGGACGACGCCCAGCCGCTGATCTACTACCTCGGCGCGGCGCGCGCGGCGCAGAAACTCGGCGAGTACGCGGAGAGCGATGCACTGCTCGAGCGCGCCCTGGAGCGTCAGCCGCAGGCCGAGCTGGCTGTCGCCCTGGCGCATGCCGAGCTGCAGCAGGGCCGCGGCGAACTGGATGCGGCGCTGGACACCCTGACGGCGATGCGCGAACGCTATCCGCAGCACCACCAGGTGCTGCGCCAGTTGCAGTTCCTGTTGCAGCAGCGCGGCGATTGGCCGGCACTGCTCGGCCTGCTGCCTGAGCTGCGCAAGCACAAAGTGCTGCCGGAAGACGAGCTACTCGGTCTCGAGCGGCGCGCCTGGGCGGCTCGTCTGGAACAGGCCGGCGAGGATGGGCTGAACGCCGGTGAAACTGCGCTGCAGCCGCTGTCGCAGGCCTGGCAGCAGCTCTCCAGTCAGCGTCGTCAGGACCCCGAACTGGTCGCCGCCTATGCCCGCCAGCTGCAGCGCGTGGGCGCCCAGGAAGAGGCCGAGGAGCTGCTGCGCAAGAGCCTCAAGCAGCAGTACGAGCCGCGCCTGGTGAATCTCTACGGTCAGGTGCGCGGTAGCGATCCGGCGCGCCAGCTGCAGACCGCCGAAGGCTGGTTGGCGGCGCATCCGCAGGATGCCGAGCTGCTGCTCGCGCTCGGCCGGCTGAGTCAGCAGAACCAGCTGTGGGGCAAGGCGCGCGAGTATTTCGAGGGCAGTCTGAGCCTGGCGCGCACGCCGCAGACCTGCGTCGAATTGGCGCGTCTGCTCGCCCAGCTCGGCGAAACCTCGCGCAGTCACCAGCTGTTCGAAGACGGCCTGAGCCTGCTCGGCCAGCCGCTGCACAGCCTGCCGCAGCCGCTACCGGCGCGCGTCTAGCGGCGCGCCGCACCGCCCTGCGCTGCGGCACAGGGCGGCCTGGCCGGCGCCATGCAGCTTGTAAGCGCCGCGCCGTTTCCTCTACCGTAACCACCTTTTCCAGCCTGCTTCGGAGATGTCATGTCGCTGGCCCGTCCGCGTTCCCTGTTCCTTCTCGGTTTCCTCGGTTGCCTGGCGTTGATGGGCGTGGCCCTCTACCTCGAGCATGCGGTCGGCCTGAAGCCCTGCCCGCTGTGCATCGTGCAGCGCATCTGCGTGATCGCCTTCGGCCTGTTCTGCCTGATCGCCGCCGTGCATGGCCCGGCACGCACCGGCCAGCGCGTGTATGCCAGCCTGGCGCTGCTCAGCGCCGCCGCGGGCGCGGCCACCGCCGGCCGTCAGGTCTGGTTGCAGAGCGTGCCGGCCGATCAGTTGCCGTCCTGCCTGCCGAGCCTGGAATACATGATGGATGCACTGCCACTGCAGGAGATCGTGCGGTTGTTCCTGCACGGCACCGCCGACTGCGCGGAAGTGACCTGGACGCTGTTCGGCCTGAGCATCCCCGAGTGGAGTCTGCTGGCCTTCGCCGCGATGATTTTGTTCGCCCTGTTCCAGTTGCTGCGGCGCGCCTGAATTCCGGCGCAGGCCCTGCGGCGCGGCGTTTACGGGGTGTCTGCCGGAATGCTGGCACTCTGCTGCAGCTCAGGCGGCATGCGGTATAGGGGTCAAACGTACGTATGAACTTTTTCGCCATGATGCCTTGAAGCGGATAGCCGGCGGGCATACTCTGGCCTGCACGTCCCGCCGGAAACTCGCCGTTTTGCGGGGCCTTCCCATGACTTCAGCACCGAATGACAGAAAAGCGTCTCGGAGCGGACGTACAACAGCACTATCGATGAGGGAAGAGAGGTCATCATGCTCGAGAGTTGTCAGAACGCCCAAGAGCGTTGGGGTGGGGTCAACCAGTTGATCGACCGCTGGCTGCAAGAACGCCAGGACCTGGTCAAATCCTATGCTGCCCTGCAACAGAACTCCCAGTCATCGACCAACGAACTGCATCAGCATTTCTGCGAGTTGCTGGTGGACTATGTGTCGGCTGGGCACTTCGAGGTCTACGAACAGTTGAATGGCGAGGCCAAGGCCTTCGGCGATCAGCGCGGCCTGGAACTGGCCAAGCAGATCTACCCGCGCATCGAAGCCATCACCGAAGCCGCGCTGGCCTTCAACGACCGATTCGACAACGGCGACTGCCGCGACAACTTGACGGTGAGCGCCGAATTGAAGCGCCTCGGTCAGTTGCTGCACGAGCGTTTCGAGCTGGAAGACTGCCTGATCGAAGTGCTGCACAAATCGCACAAGGATGGCGTGGCGGTCGCGCAGTAAGCGCGCCGCTCACTTGCCGACCTCGAGCAACTCGATCTCGAATACCAAGGGCGCATAGGGCGGAATCAGATCGCCTGCGCCTTCCGCGCCGTAAGCCTGGGCCGAGGGGATCACCACCCGCCATTTGGCCCCGCGTGGCATCTCCTGTAGCGCAGTGCGCCAGCCGGCGATCACGCTGTCCAGGCGGAACCATTGCGGTGCTTCGCTGGCATCGAACTGGCTGCCGTCCGCCAACCATCCTACATAACGCACCTGCACCCGACTGTTCGCAGTCGGCGTGGCGCCTTGGCCGGCGCGGAGTTCGCTGCGCAGCACGCCGCCCGCCAGTTCACGCACCCCGGGTTTGGCTTTTTCGTTGGCCAGAAAACGTCGCTCGGCGGCCTGCGCCTGGTCGCGGCTGGCGTCATGCTGGGCGCGTTCGAGCTGTGCTTCGTGAGTGCTGAGCAGTTGCTCGATGCGCTGTTCGTCGAGGCGCAGCGCCTCGCCGCGATAGGCCGCGCGCAGGCCGGCGATCAGCTCGTCGAGCGGCAGGTCGGGCACTTCGTGCTGCAGGCGTTCGCCCAGTCTGGCGCCGAGGCTGTAGGCCAGATCGCGCGGCTCATCGGCGGCCTGCAGCAGCGGGGCGAAGAGGGCAAGGCAGAGGAGCAGAGGACGGCGCATGGCAACTTCTCGAGGGGCGATGTGGCGGCGATTATGCCAGCGCGATGCGCCGGAGTTGGCGACCCGGCAGTCGGCGGTCTAGTATCTGGCGCACCAATGTCCGCCAGGAGGCAGTCATGTCGTCCAATAAGAAAGCCGTGTCCACCCCTTTGCATCTGCTCCAACAACTCTCGGGCAGCCTGCTCGAGCATCTGCAAAATGCCTGCTCCCAGGCGCTGGTCGATGCTGAAAAGCTGCTGACCAAACTGGAGAAGCAACGCGGCAAGGCGCAGGAGAAACTGCACAAGTCGCGCAGCAAGGTGCAGGACGCGGCCAAGGCCGGCAAGTCCAAGGCACAAGCCAAGGCCAAGCAAGTAGTCGGCGAGCTGGAAGACCTGCTCGACGAACTGAAGGCCCGCCAGGCGGAGACTCGCAACTACATCGCTCAGCTCAAGCGTGACGCTCAGGAAAGTCTGAAGTTGGCGCAAGGCGTGGGCAAGGTGCGTGAAGCAGTGGGCAAGGCACTGGCCAGTCGCGCCGCAGTGAAGCCAGCGGCTGCCAAACCAGTGGCGAAAAAGCCGGCCGCCAAACCGGCGGTGAAAGCGGCCGCGAAACCCGCCGCCAAGCCTGCGGCGAAACCGGTGGCCAAGGCCGCGGCGAGCAAGCCGGTGGCTAAGCCAGCTGCCAAGCCAGCAGCGAAACCTGCCGCGAAAGCGGCCGCCGCCAAGCCGGCTGCGAGCAAGCCCGCGGCCAAACCTGCGTCGGTTAAACCGGCTGCCAAAGCACCGGCTAAACCGGCGAGCAAGCCCGCCGCGGCCAAAGCCCCGGCGAAACCGGTGGCCAAGGCTGCCGCCAAGCCTGCGGCGAAACCGGCAGCGAAGCCTGTCGCCAAACCGGTAGCCGCGAAAGCGGCGAGCAAACCAGCCGCCAAACCGGCCGCGAAGCCAGCCAGCAAGCCAGTCGCCGCGAAGCCTGCCGCCAAACCTGCGGCCGCGAAACCGGCCAGCAAACCGACTGCGGTGAAGCCCGCAAGCAAACCGGTTGCGGCCAAGCCGGCGGCGAAGCCCGCCGCGGCCAAACCGGCCAGCAAGCCCGCCGCCAAGCCCGCTGCGAAACCAGCGGTGAAGAAGCCGGCAGCCAAGCCGGCGGTCGCCGCCAAGCCGACGCCGGTGGCACCGGCAGCAACGCCTGCCACACCGGCCGTTCCGGCACCGGCGGCGCCGGCCGCCAGCAGCGCCAACGGCAGCGTCGCGCCAAACAGCGCGTCCTAAGCCAGTCCCAGTGCGCCGCGCAGCGTCTGCAGCGCGGCGCACTGTTGTTCTCCGGCCGCTCCGGCCAGCACCTTCAGCCAATCGTCTGTCCCACTGGCCGCATCGCTTGGCCAGGGTTGCGTCGTGCTTTCCAGCTGCAACAGCAGCTGACGCTCGGCGGCCAGTTCTAGGGCCTTGAGCTGTTCGCGCAAACCGTGCAAACCCGCATCCGACTCGCTCGCCGCGCGCCAGGCCTGGCGGGTCGCACGCAGTGGTGCGATCACCGTGCGCTGCCAGGGCTCGGCAATCTCCTGCAACTGTTCCGCGCGGGCCGGGCTGCACGCCACTTCGCGTTGGCTCAGCCAGGCGCCGGCCAACAGCAGGCAGACATCCGCACCGGCTTCCTGCAATTGCAGGCACGCCGACTCGACGCCGTCGCGTTCGTAGAAATGAATGGCAAAACTCCACAGGTCAGAAGGCATGGGGCGGTCCGGGCGATAGGGCAGGGAAGCTGATAGACTCCGCCGCCATTATGATCCGACTGCAAAATCTCACATTACAGCGTGGCCCGCAGCGTCTTCTCGAAGGCGCCGAGCTGACCCTGCACGCCGGCCAGAAAGTTGGCCTGATTGGCGCCAACGGCGCCGGCAAATCCAGCCTGTTCGCCCTGCTGCGCGGTGAGCTGGGCCCCGACGCCGGTGATTGCCAACTGCCCGCCGATTGGCGCATCGCCCACATGCGCCAGGAGATCGACACGCTCGAGCGCCTGGCGGTCGACTATGTGCTCGACGGCGACCTGGCGCTGCGCCGCGTGCAGGCCGAGCTGGCCAGCGCCGAGGCGGCGCACGACGGCAGCGCGGTGGCGCGCCTGCATGCCGAGCTGGACAGCGTCGACGGCTACAGTGCCGATGCACGCGCGCGCAAGCTGCTCGCCGGGCTGGGCTTCAGCCACGAGCAGATGGATCGTCGCGTCGGCGACTTCTCCGGTGGCTGGCGTATGCGTCTGAACCTGGCGCAGGCGCTGATGTGCCCGTCCGAGCTGTTGCTGCTCGACGAGCCGACCAACCACCTCGACCTCGACGCCATCCTGTGGCTCGAGGACTGGCTGAAGAGCTATCCCGGCACGCTGCTGCTGATCTCCCACGACCGCGATTTCCTCGACAGCGTGGTCAACCATGTGGCGCACCTCGAGCAGCGCAAGCTGACCCTCTACCGCGGCGGCTACTCCGCCTTCGAGCGCGCCCGCGCCGAGCGCCTGGCGCAGCAGCAGGTCGCCTACGAGAAGCAGCAGGCGCAGCGCGCGCACATGGAAAAGTACATCGCCCGTTTCAAGGCGCAGGCGACCAAGGCCCGCCAGGCGCAGAGCCGCATCAAGGCGCTGGAGCGCCTCGAGGAACTGGCCCCGGCGCATGTCGATTCGCCGTTCGACTTCACTTTTCGCGAGTCGGACAAGGTCTCCACACCGTTGCTCAGCCTGAGTGAAGGGCGTCTCGGCTATGGCGACAAGACGGTGCTCGACAAGCTCAAGCTGAGCCTCGCGCCCGGCGCGCGCATCGGCCTGCTGGGGCCCAACGGCGCCGGCAAGTCGACCCTGATCAAGACCCTCGCCGGTGAGCTGGAGCCGCTCGGCGGCCGGCTGCAGCGCGGCGAGAACCTCGCCATCGGCTACTTCGCCCAGCACCAGCTCGACGCCCTCGACGACCAGGCCAGCCCGCTGCTGCACCTGCAGCGCATCGCCCCGGCCGAGCGCGAGCAGACCCTGCGTGACTTCCTTGGCGGCTTCGATTTCCGCGGTCCGCGCTGCGACGAGCCGGTGCTGAATTTCTCCGGTGGTGAGAAGGCGCGCCTGGCTCTGGCGCTGATCGCCTGGGAAAAGCCCAACCTGCTGCTGCTCGATGAACCGACCAACCACCTCGACCTGGAGATGCGCCTGGCGCTGACCATGGCCCTGCAGGAGTTCGCTGGCGCGGTGCTAGTGGTGTCGCACGATCGGCACCTGCTGAAGAGCACCACCGATGAATTCCTGCTGGTCGCCGAAGGCCGCGTGGTGGAGTTCGAGGGCGACCTCGACGACTACGCACGCTGGCTGATCGACTACCGCAGCCGCCAGCAGCCGAGCAGCGCGCCGTCACCCGGCGCCGCCGACAAGACCGACAAGCGCGCCCAGCGCCAGGCCGCCGCCGCGCTACGCCAGCAACTGGCGCCGCACAAGAAACAGGCCGACAAGCTAGAACAGGACCTCGGCATGCTGCACCAGCAGCTGGCGACCCTGGAAACCCGGCTGGGTGACAGTGCGCTGTACGAGGCGGCACGCAAGGACGAGCTGCGTGAACTGCTCGCCGAGCAAAGCCGCCTGAAAAGCCGCGAGGGCGAACTGGAGGAGGCCTGGCTGGAAGCGCTGGAGACGCTCGAAGCGTTGCAGCAGCAGCTGGCGGCGACCGAATAATGGACGACCTGCAACTGCTCATGACCTGGAGCGAGCCGCTGCTGCGAGCCGCCCAGGTAATCCTGATCCTGCTGCTGGCCTGGCTGGTGCAGCGCTTCGTCACGCGTGGCATCAGCCGCCTCGGCGGGCGCTATCCGCAGTTGCCGCAGGAGCTGCTGTTGCCGCTGCGCGGCGGCTTGCGCTGGCTGATCATGGGCAGCGCCTTCATGCTCGTGCTGGAGCGCCTCGGGGTCTCCGCCGAAGTGCTGTGGACCGCGCTGACCGGCTTCGCCGCCGTGGCCGCGGTGGCCTTCTTCGCGATCTGGAGCGTGCTCTCCAACCTGTTCTGCGCCGTGCTGATCTTCGCCCTCGGCCCGTTCCGCCTCGGCGATGTGGTCGAGGTGGTGGAGAGCGGCGACAAGGTCGGCGTGAAGGGCCGGGTGGTCAGCATCAACCTGTTCTACACCACGCTCGCCGATGTCAGCGAAGGCAATGCTGGCGCGCTGATTCAGATTCCCAACAGCCTGTTCTTTCAGAAGGCTGTGCGCCGCTGGCGCGGACCGGATTTCCCTACCTTCAACCGACCCAACGAGAACTAAAACATGGAATGGCTCGCTGACCCGCAACTCTGGGTTGCTTTCCTGACACTGACTGCTCTGGAAATCGTCCTCGGCATCGACAACATCATTTTCATCTCCATCCTGGTCGGCCGCCTGCCGGTGGCCCAGCAGCCGAAGGCGCGCTTCTTCGGCCTGGCCCTGGCGATGGGCACGCGCATCCTGCTGCTGCTGTCGATCACCTGGGTGATGCGCCTGACCGCCGACCTGTTCACGGTGTTCGAGCACGGCGTGTCCGGACGCGACCTGATCCTGTTCTTCGGCGGCCTGTTCCTGCTGTTCAAGAGCACCATGGAGATCTGGCACAGTCTGGAAGGCGCCGAGGAAGCTCAGCAGAGCGGCGGCAAGGCAGCCGGCTTCATGGGTATCATCGTGCAGATCGCGATCATCGACATCGTGTTCTCCCTCGACTCGGTGATCACCGCGGTCGGCCTGGTGCAGAACGTGCCGGTGATGGTCGCCGCGATCGTCATCTCGGTGGCCGTGATGATGCTCTCCGCCGGCACCATCAGCGCGTTCATCGACAAGCACCCGTCGCTGAAGATGCTCGCCCTGTCGTTCCTCATCGTGGTCGGTACCGTGCTGATCGCCGAGGCTTTCGAGGTGCACGTGCCGAAGGGTTACGTCTACTTCGCCATGGCCTTCTCGCTGGCGGTGGAGGCGATCAACATCCGCCTGCGCACCGCGCTGGCACGCCGTAACCAGGAGCCAGACGTCGAGCCGGTGAAACTGCGCAAGGGCTCGCCGGACTGACCGACGAGGCTGTGCGGCGTTACGTTCAAGGGGTAGGCTTAGCGGCCTGCCCCTTTTTCGTTCCGCTGTCCGAGGTACCCCCAATGGCCCTGCATACGTGGCTCGCCTTCTTCGTCGCCTGCTGGGTGATCAGCCTGTCGCCCGGCGCCGGGGCCATCGCCTCGATGTCCTGCGGCCTGCAGTACGGCTTCTGGCGCGGCTACTGGAACGCCCTGGGATTGCAGATCGGCCTGGCCGTGCAGATCGCCATCGTCGCCGCCGGCGTCGGCGCGCTGCTCGCCACCTCGGCGATGGCCTTCAGTCTGATCAAGTGGTTCGGTGTCGCCTACCTGGTGTTCCTGGCGATCCAGCAGTGGCGCGCCATTCCCGGCGAGATGCACGCCGATGCGCCGCGCCCGGTGGGCCGGCCGCTGACCCTGGTGGCGCGCGGTTTCCTGGTCAACGTCAGCAACCCCAAGGCGATTGTCTTCATGCTTGCGGTGCTGCCGCAGTTCATCGACCCGGCCGCGCCGCTGCTGGCGCAGTACCTGATCCTTGGCGTGACGATGATCTGCGTCGACCTGATTGTCATGGCCGGCTACACCGGCCTGGCCTCGCGGGTGCTGCGCGCGCTGCGTTCGCCGCGTCAGCAGCGACTCATGAACCGCACCTTCGCCGGGCTGTTCGTCGGTGCCGCCGCGCTGCTCGCCACGGTGCGCCGCGCCGCGGCGTGAGCAGGCTGGAGGGCTCCGCCGGCATGCCGGCGGGGCAGGCAATTTGTTTCAGACTGTTGCGATAATTCGTTAGGAAGATAACAATTACTGCTCATCTGTTCTCATTTGCGTTTGCTTATGCGCCCTCTTTCGCGGTTCCTTCCTTCGCTGTTCCTCGCCTTCTTCGCCCTCAGCAGCCTGGCCTTCGCCGCCGAGCCGCAGGAGCGTGCCGCCCAGGCGCTGCTGCGCCTCGACTACTTCGCGGCTGACTACCCGGCGGCCGTGACCGCCGGTGCGGATGGCCTCAGCCGCCAGCTCGCCGTGCTCAACGACTTGCACGGGCTGATCGCCGCGTTGCCGGCCACGCCGCAGCAGCCGGCGCTGCAGCGCGACCTCGCCGCGCTGCAGCAGGCTGCCCAGCAGCATCAGGACGCCGCGGCCGTGGCGCGCCAGGCCCGTCAGCTCAGCGCGCAGCTGGCGGCGGCCTATGAAGTCAGCCAGGCGCCGCTGATCACCCCCGATCCGACGCGGGGCGCGCCGCTGTATGCCCAGCACTGCGCGGTCTGCCACGGCGACGCGGGCGCCGGCGATGGCCCGGCCGGCATGGGCCTTGAACCGCCACCGGGCGATCTGCGCGCCGCCGCGCGGCTCGACCAGCTGAGCCTCTACGACCTGTTCGCCACCCTCGGCCAGGGCCTCGACGGCACCGACATGCCGGCCTTCGCCGACCAGCTCGACGAGCGTCAGCGCTGGGACCTGGCCAGCTACATCGCCAGCTTCAGCGCCGATCCGGCGGCCAAGGGAGCGAGCTTCGACCTCGCCGAACTGGCCCGTCAGACCCCGGCGGAAATCGCCGCCAGCCACGGCGGCGAGGCGCTCGCCGCGTTCCGTGCCCAGCGCGCCCAGCCGCCGCAGGTGCAGCGCGGGCCGAAGCAGCTGCTCGACTACACCGCCAGCACCCTGGACAAGAGCCTGGCGACCTACCGCGCCGGCGACCACGAGCAGGCCTACGACCTCTCGGTGGCCGCCTACCTGGAAGGCTTCGAGCTGGTCGAGAGCTCGCTCGACAACGTCGACGCCGAGCTGCGCAAGACCACCGAGAAGTCCCTGATGGCCTACCGGCAGGCGCTGCAGGATGGCCGTCCGGCCGATGAGGCGGCGCAGCTGCTGGCCACCGCCAAGGCCAAGCTGGCGGCGTCCGCCGAGTTACTCGGCGGCGATGGCCTGAGCCAGTCGCTGAGCTTTATCTCCAGCCTGCTGATCCTGGTCCGCGAAGGGCTGGAGGCGATCCTGGTGCTCGCCGCGATCCTCGCCTTCCTGCGCAACACCGGCCAGGAAGCGGCGACCCGCAGCGTGCACATCGGCTGGGGTCTGGCGATGGTCGCCGGCTTCGCCACCTGGGCGGTGGCCGCCTATTTCCTCAACATCGGTGGCGCGCAGCGCGAGCTGATGGAAGGCTGCACCGCGCTGTTCGCCGCGGTGATGGTGCTGTGGCTCGGCGTGTGGATGCACGATCGCCGGCATGCCGCGGCCTGGCAGGACTACATCAAGAGCAGCCTGCTCAGCGGCGGCGGGCGCTTCGGCTTCGCTTTGCTGGCGTTCTTCTCGGTGTACCGCGAACTGTTCGAGGTCATCCTGTTCTACGAGACCCTCTGGCTGCAGGCCGGCCCGGCCGGCCACGGCGCGGTGCTCGCCGGCGCCGGGGTGGCGGTGGTGCTGCTGATCGGCCTGGCCTGGGTGATCCTGCGCGGCTCGGCCAAGTTGCCGCTCGGCCTGTTCTTCAGCATCAACGCCGGGCTGCTCTGTGCCCTGTCGGTGGTGTTCGCCGGGCACGGCATCAAGGCGCTGCAGGAAGCCGGCGTGCTCGGCACCCACCCGGTGCCGTTCATCGAGTTCGACTGGCTGGGCATTCATCCCGATGCCTACTCGCTGAGCGCGCAGGCGCTGGCCCTGCTGGCTATCATCCTGCTCTACGGGCGCAGCAAGCTGGCCGAGCGCAAGCGCGCCGAAGCGGCCTGAGCCGCGTGGCTTGAGTCGACGGGCGGCCAGTTGCAGACTGGCCGCCCGTTTTCATTTGTGCGGAAGGTTGTGCCATGCGTGTGTGGATCGATGCCGACGCCTGCCCCAAGGCGGCCAAGGATCAGGTGGTCAAGTTCGCCCTCAAGCGCGGCTTCGAGGTGGTGCTGGTGGCCGGGCAGAGCCAGACCAAGCCGGCGTTCGCCTGCGTGCGCCTGATCGTGGTGCCGAGCGGCCCGGATGCCGCCGACGATTACCTGGTCGAGCACGCCGTGCAAGGTGAACTGGTGATCTGCAGCGACGTGCCGTTGGCCGACCGTCTGGTGAAGCAGGGCGTGGCTGCGCTCGATCCGCGCGGCAAGGAGTTCGACGAGCGCAACATGGGTGAGCGCCTGGCGGTGCGCAACCTGTTCACCGACCTGCGCGAACAGGGCCAGGTCGGCGGTGGTCAGGCCGCCTACAGCGAACGCGACAAGCAGACCTTCGCCAACGCCCTGGACCGCATCCTCACCCGGTTGGCCAAGGGCGCGGGGTAGGGCGCGGTTCGCGGCCATGGGCCGCTCCTGCAGGGGCGCGTATGTGGGAGCGGTCCATGACCGCGATGGCGGTTACGCGACTCAACCGCACAGATAGGTGCCGGTGCCGACCGCCACCAGCGTGCCGTCGTCGCTGTGCAGCTCCATGCGCACCACCGCGACCTTGTTGCCGGAGCGCAGCGGCAGTGCGGTGGCGGTGAAGCGCTGGCCGCGCCCGGGGCGCAGATAATCGATGCGCAGGTCGATGGTGCCGAGCTTGGACAGCCGCATCAGGCGTTCCGAACTGGGCAGATTCTGGTGATTGGCGAAGGCACCGATCAGCGCCATCGCCCCGCCGCAGACGTCGAGCAGCGAGGAGATCACCCCGCCGTGCAGGATGCCGTGGACGAAGTTGCCGATCAGCTCGGGCTTCATCGGCAGATGCATGGTCACCTGCTCGCTGGACAGCTCGCCGAGTTCGATGCCCAGCACCTGGTTGAACGGAATGCGTTGGAAGAAGCTGCTCACCGCCTGTTGCAGCTCGGCGGTCAGCACGAAGGACGATTCGGACATGGTCGGCAGCGCCTGGGTGTGGGGCAGGGTGCCGCTGCGCGGCGCGCAGCGGGCAAGGCAGCGGGTCAGGCCGAGGCCAGTTCGAGGACCCGGTCGACCAGCTTGTTGATCCCCGAAGCGGCCTCGCTGATCGACTGGGCGAGCATGTAGGCCGGGGTGGTGACCAGCTTGCGCTGGGCGTCCTCGACGATCTCGCCGACCAGGCACTCCTCGTGGCTGGCGCCCATCTGTTCCAGCGCCGCGGCGGTGTCGGCGTCGGTGCCGATGGTGCACAGCACGCCTTCGCCGTAGAAGCGCGCGGCCAGCGACGGGGCGATGCAGATCAGGCCGACCGGCTTGCCGGCGGCGGCGAACGCCTGGCCGAGCGCCAGCACGTCGGGTTGCACGGTGCAGTCGGCGCCGTTGACGGCGAAGTCCGAGAGGTTCTTCGCCGCACCGAAGCCGCCGGGCACGATCAGCGCGTCGAAGTCCTCGACCTTGGCCTCGCGCAGGTCCTTGATGTTGCCGCGCGCGATGCGTGCCGATTCGACCAGCACGTTGCGGCTTTCCGGCATTTCCTCGCCCGTCAGGTGATTGATCACGTGCAGCTGGGCGATGTTCGGCGCGAAGCACTGCACCTGGGCGCCGCGCTGGTCGAGGCGCAGCAGGGCGATCACGCTTTCGTGGATTTCGGCGCCGTCATAGACGCCGCAGCCGGACAGGATCACTGCGACTTTCTTGGTCATGGAATACTCCTGGTCATGGAACGCGCCGGGCGCGCGGGCACGGTCGCCGCGCGGGGTCTGGCGCCAAAGAATCGGGGCAGGCCGCTACTGGAGCATTTGCCGCGCGTAGCGGTCAAGCACGCATGGCACGGCGGATGTCGCCAAATGCCCCTTGGCCTGGCATACCGTGACCACGGCGCCAGCGCGCGACGGGCGTAGAATCGCCGGGACAAGACCGGCACTTCGATCCGGCGTGCAGACAGTGGTGAGCCATGAATTACGTCCTCTATGCAGTTCCGTTCTTCTTCCTGCTGATCGGCCTCGAGCTGCTCGCCGATCGCTGGCGCGGCATGCGCACCTACCGCCTGGCCGACGCGATCAACAGCCTCAGCGCCGGCGTGCTGTCGACCACCAGCGGCCTGCTGACCAAGGTGGTCGGCCTGCTCAGCTACAGCTTCGCCTGGCAGCACTGGGGACAATTCGAGCTGTCCGCCAGCAATCTGTGGGTGTGGCTGTTCGCCTTCGTCTTCTACGACTTCTGCTACTACTGGAACCACCGCCTCGGCCACGAGCGCAACGTGCTGTGGGCGGCGCATTCGGTGCATCACCAGAGCGAGGAGTACAACCTCAGCACGGCGCTGCGGCAGACCAGCACCGGCTTCCTGTTCGGCTGGATCTTCTACCTGCCGATGGCCCTGGTCGGCGTGCCGCCGCTGGTGTTCCTCACCGTGGCCTCGCTCAACCTGCTCTATCAGTTCTGGGTGCACACTCGCCACGTGCCGAAACTCGGCTGGTTCGAGTGGGTGTTCATCTCGCCGTCCAATCATCGCGTCCACCATGCGCAGAACCCTGTCTATATGGATCGCAACTACGGCGGCGTGTTCATCCTCTGGGACCGCCTGTTCGGCACCTTCCAGGAAGAGCTCGACGAGGAGCCGGTGGTGTTCGGAGTGACCACCCCGCTGCGCAGCTGGAACCCGCTGTGGGCCAACCTGCAGTTCTATGCGGTGCTCTGGCAGGACGCGGTGCGCGCCGGCTCCTGGTGGGACAAGCTGCGCATCTGGTTCATGCGCACCGGCTGGCGGCCGGCCGACGTCGCCGCGCAGTACCCGTTGGCCAAGTCGGACCTGGCCAACTTCGTCAAATTCGAGGTGTCGCTGGGGCGTGCGGCGAAGGTCTACGCGACCCTGCAGTTCGCCCTCTACGTGGTCGCCGGCACCTTCCTGCTGGGGGTGGCCGGCAATTGGCCGCTGACCGATCAGCTGCTCGGCTGGGGCTGGATGGCGTTCGGCCTGTACGTGCTCGGCACCTGGCTGGAGCGCCGGCCGTGGGCAGCCGGGCTGGAGTGCCTGCGTCTGCTGCTCAATGCTCCGCTGCTGTGGTGGGCGCAGCAGGCCGGCTGGTTGCCGGCGGGCGGCGAGGCGTGGAGCTTGCTGGCGCTGTACAGCCTGCTCAGCGTGCTCGGTCTGTACCTGCCGCGCCTCGGTCGGGCGGCGCTGCCAGCGGCCTAGCGCTGCTCGTCGCCGGGCTCGGCCGCGGCGGCTTCGCGGGCGGTGCGCAGGCGGCGGCGTAGCCAGAGCACCGCGCCGAGCGCGAGCAGCCCTCCGAGCACCCACAGCTCGTATTTCTTGACGTTGCCGAGCACGCCCTCGAGCACTGTGCCGAAGTGGAATGCGGCCAGGCCCAGGGCCAGCGCCCAGACGATCGCGCCGATGCCGTTGAGGATCAGGTAGCGCAGCGGTGGGTAGCCGGACAGACCGATCGCCACCGGCATCACCGTGCGCAGCCCGTAGACGAAGCGAAAGCTCAGCACCCACAGGTCCGGGTGCTTGTGCACGTAGCGCAATGCCTTGTCGCCCATGGCCTGCCACCGCGGCTTGCGGGCGAGGATCTCGCGGCCCTTGTGGCGACCCAGGTAGTACCACAGCTGGTCGCCGGCGTAGCTGCCGAAGAACGCCGTGGCGACCACCCAGTTGATGTCCATGTAACCGCGGAACGCCAGGAAGCCGGCCAGCACCAGAATGGTCTCGCCCTCGAAGAAGGTGCCGAGAAACAGGGCGAAATAGCCGAAGTCCTGCAGGAATTGTTGGAGCATCGTCAGCGCGGGCAGCGAAATGAACGCGCAGCCTAACCCGCGCCGCCCAATAGGGCAAAGCACACAACTGTGACTTGCGGTTAGCGAACGCGGTCGACCTGACAGGGGTAGCGCGGCAGGCCGGCGGCTGCGGCCTCCGGTCGCACCGGCGGCGCCACCTTCATACTTTCGTCATAATGGCCGCCTATAACTGTCACACTCGCCCGCCCGTGCGGGCCCTGGAGTCTGTCGTGAGCTTTACCCCCGCCAACCGCCTGTTCCCCGCCACCCGCCTGCGCCGCAACCGTCGTGATGAGTTTTCCCGCCGTTTGGTGCGCGAGAGCCGCCTCAGCGTCGACGACCTGATCCTGCCGGTGTTCGTCCTCGACGGCGAGAACCGCCGCGAGGAAGTGGCGTCGATGCCGGGCGTTGAGCGGCTGTCGATCGACCTGCTGCTCGAGGCGGCGGAGAAGTGGGTGGCGCTGGGCATTCCGGCGCTGGCGCTGTTCCCGGTCACGCCGCTGGACAAGAAGTCCCTCGACGGCGCCGAGGCGTGGAACCCGGAGGGCATCGCCCAGCGCGCGATCCGTGCCCTGCGTGCGCGCTTCCCGGAGCTGGGGGTGATCGCCGACGTGGCCCTCGACCCGTTCACCACCCACGGCCAGGACGGCATCCTCGATGACGACGGCTACGTGCAGAACGACATCACCGTCGACGCGCTGGTCAAGCAGGCGCTGTCGCACGCCGCCGCCGGCGCCCAGGTGGTCGCCCCGTCGGACATGATGGACGGCCGCATCCAGGCGATCCGCGAAGCGCTCGAACTGGCCGACCACAGCAACGTGCGCATCATGGCCTACTCGGCCAAGTACGCCAGCGCCTACTACGGGCCGTTCCGCGACGCGGTCGGCTCGGCGGCCAACCTCGGCAAGGCCAACAAGGCCAGCTACCAGATGGACCCGGCGAACAGCGACGAGGCGCTCCACGAAGTGGCCACCGACCTCGCCGAAGGCGCCGACATGGTGATGGTCAAGCCGGGCATGCCGTACCTCGACATCCTGCACCGGGTCAAAGCGGAATTTCGCGTGCCGACCTTTGTCTACCAGGTCAGCGGCGAGTACGCCATGCACATGGCGGCGATCCAGAACGGCTGGCTCAGCGAGGCGGTGATCCTCGAATCGCTGACCGCCTTCAAACGCGCCGGCGCCGATGGCATCCTCACTTACTTCGCCGCGCGTGCGGCTGAACTGTTGCAACAGGGGCACTAGTTCGCCCCGGGAAGGATTCGATGAATACCGCAGGACTCACTGATACGGATTTGAGCCAGGCCGAAGCCCTGGAGCCGGCCCTAATCGAGCAGCCGCTCGACGACGCCGAGACAGTCGCGCCGGCACCCGCCCCGGTGGCGGAGAGCGCCGCGGCGGAGCCGGTCGCGGCGCCGCTGGCGATCCCCAGCCTGGATGACAGCAGCCTGTACATCCATCGCGAGCTGTCGCAGCTGAAGTTCAATATCCGCGTGCTGGAGCAGGCGCTGGACGAGTCCTACCCGTTGCTCGAGCGGCTGAAGTTCCTGCTGATCTTCTCCAGCAACCTCGACGAATTTTTCGAGATCCGCGTCGCCGGGCTGAAGAAGCAGATCACCTTCGCCCGTGAGCAGGCCGGCGCCGACGGCCTGCAGCCGCATCAGGCGCTGGCGCGGATCAGCGAGCTGGTGCACGAGCAGGTCGGTCGCCAGTACGCAATCCTCAACGACGTGCTGTTCCCGGCGCTGGCCAAGCACCAGATCAACTTCATCCGCCGGCGCTTCTGGACTGCCAAGCTCAAGGCCTGGGTACGCCGCTACTTCCGCGACGAAATCGCGCCGATCATCACCCCGATCGGCCTCGACCCGACCCACCCGTTCCCCCTGCTGGTGAACAAGAGCCTGAACTTCATCGTCGAGCTGGAAGGCATCGACGCCTTCGGCCGCGACTCCGGTCTGGCGATCATCCCGGCGCCGCGCTTGCTGCCGCGCATCATCAAGGTGCCGGAAGAGATCAGCGGCCCGGGCGACAACTACGTGTTCCTCTCGTCGATGATCCACGCCCACGCCGACGACCTGTTCCCTGGGATGAAGGTCAAGGGTTGCTACCAGTTCCGCCTGACCCGCAACGCCGACCTGTCGGTGGACACCGAGGACGTCGAGGATCTGGCCCGCGCGCTGCGCGGCGAGCTGTTCTCGCGCCGTTACGGTGACGGCGTGCGCCTCGAGGTGGTCGACACCTGCCCGGCGCACCTGTCCGACTACCTGCTCAAGCAGTTCAACCTCAGCGACAGCGAGCTGTATCGGGTCAACGGCCCGGTCAATCTGACTCGCCTGTTCAGCATCACCGGCCTGGACAGCCATCCGGAGTTGCAGAACAAGCCGTTCACCCCGGTGATCCCCAAGCTGCTGCAGAACGCCGAGAACATCTTCAACGTGATCGGCAAGCAGGACGTGCTGCTGCTCCACCCGTTCGAGTCGTTCACCCCGGTGGTCGATCTGCTGCGCCAGGCCGCCAAGGACCCCAACGTGCTGGCGATCAAGCAGACCCTGTATCGCGCCGGGGCCAACTCGGAGATCGTCGACGCGCTGGTCGAGGCGGCGCGCAACGGCAAGGAGGTCACCGCGGTGATCGAATTGCGCGCGCGCTTCGACGAAGAGTCCAACCTGCAGCTGGCCAGCCGTCTGCAGGCCGCCGGCGCGGTGGTGATCTACGGCGTGGTCGGCTTCAAGACCCACGCCAAGATGATCCTCATCCTGCGCCGCGAGAACGGCGAGCTGCGCCGCTACGCGCACCTCGGCACCGGCAACTACCACGCCGGCAACGCCCGCCTGTACACCGACTACAGCCTGCTGACTGCCGACGTGGCGCTCGGCGAGGACGTCTCCAAGCTGTTCAGCCAGTTGATCGGCATGGGCAAGACGCTGCGCATGAAAAAGCTCCTGCATGCGCCGTTCACCCTGAAGAAGGGCATCCTCGACATGATCGCCCGCGAGACCCAGCACGCCAGCGAAGGCAAGCCGGCGCACATAATGGCCAAGTTCAACGCGCTGACCGATGCGAAGATCATCCGTGCGCTGTACAAGGCCAGTCAGGCCGGGGTGAAGATCGACCTGGTGGTGCGCGGCATGTGCTGCCTGCGTCCGGGCGTGCCGGGGGTGTCGCACAACATCCAGGTACGCTCGATCATCGGCCGTTTCCTCGAGCACACGCGCATCTACTACTTCCACAACGACGGCGACGAGCAGCTCTACCTGTCCAGCGCCGACTGGATGGAGCGCAACCTCGACAAGCGAGTCGAGACCTGTTTCCCGGTGGAAGGCAAGAAACTCATTCTGCGGGTGAAGAAGGAGCTCGAGGCCTACCTCAGCGACAACACCCACAGCTGGCAGCTGCAGCCCGACGGCCGCTACCTGCGCAACAGCCCGACCGGCAACCAGAACGCGCGCAACGCGCAGCAGGCGCTGTTCGACAAGCTCACCGCGCCGGTGATCAGCACCCGCTGAGGGGCAGGGCGGCGCGGGCGCAGGGCCCGCGCGGCGCTCAGTGCACGCTGAGGGTGAAGCCGATGCGCTTGAGCCAGTCGGCTTCCTGCTCGAAGTCGGCCTGGGTCAGCGGATTGGCCTGCAGCCAGCCGTCGGGGAACACCACATCGAGACTGTTGGCGCCGGCCTGCAGCTGCACCGCGGGCATTTCCTGGCCGCCACGGATGTGGTGGAAGAGGATCGCGAAGCGCAGCAGCACGCACAGGCGGATCAGCTGCTGGCCTTCGTCGCCGAACTCGTCGAAGCGATCCTTGGGGATGTTGCGCCGATGGCCGCGCACCAGCAGCGCCAGCATCAGCTGGTCCTGGCGCGAGAAACCGGCCAGGTCGGAGTGCTCGATCAGGTAGGCGCCGTGCTTGTGGTAGTGGTAGTGGGCGATGTCCAGGCCCAACTCGTGGACCCGCGCCGCCCAGCTGAGCAGCTCATGGTGCCAGGCGTCGTCCAGGCCCCAGGCCGCGGCGACCTTGTCCAGCGCCGAGAGCGCCTTGGCCTCGACCCGCGCGGCCTGTTCCTGATCGACGTGGTAGCGCTCCATCAGCGCGCCGAGGGTGCGTTCGCGCACATCCTCGTGGGAATGGCGGCCAAGCAGGTCGTATAGCACGCCTTCGCGCAGCGCACCTTCGCAGTGGTCCATGCGCTGCAGTTCCAGCGCATCGAAGATCGCTTCCATGATCGCCAGGCCGGCCGGGAAGATCGCCCGGCGGTCCGGCTTGATGCCGTCGAGGTCGAGCTTGTCGGCGTCGCCTAGCTTGAACAACTTGCGCTTCAGCCAGGCGATGCCGTCCGGGGTGATCTCGCCGCTGCCGAAGCCGCCGGCCTTGCTGGCCAGCCCGACTGCGCGGATGGTCCCGGAGGCGCCGATGGCTTCCTGCCAGGCCAGTCGACGCAGGCCCTGCTCGATGCCCATCAACTCGAGGCGTGCCGCGGTGTAGGCCTGGGCGTAGCGCGCCGGGGTGATCTTGCCGTCCTTGAAATAGCGCTGGGTGAAGCTCACGCAGCCCATCTGCAGGCTCTCGCGCAGCAGCGGCTCGAAGCGATAGCCGATGATGAACTCGGTGCTGCCGCCGCCGATGTCGACCACCAGGCGCTTGCCGGGGGTGTCGGCGAGGGTGTGCGAGACGCCGAGGTGGATCAGGCGCGCTTCTTCACGACCGGAGATGACTTCCACCGGGTGGCCGAGCACTTCCTCGGCGCGGCGGATGAACTCGCCGCGGTTGCGCGCCTCGCGCAGCGCGTTGGTGCCGACCACGCGCACCGAACCCTGCGGCAGACCGTTGATCAGTTGGGCGAAACGGCGCAGGCAGTCGAGGCCGCGCTGCATGGCGTCCTCGCTGAGCAGGCGCTGTTCGTCGATCCCGGCGGCCAGCTGCACCTTCTCCCCGAGCCGCTCCAGGATGCGAATCTCGCCGTGATCGGCCTTGGCCAGGACGATGTGGAAGCTGTTCGAGCCCAGATCGATGGCGGCGATGAGGGGGAAGTCTTTGACTGCGCTTTGCGGCATGGGCTGGGTCTCGATGCGGAACCGCGACATCCTGCCATGATAGGCCAGCAACGCCAACGCGAAGCGCGGTACGGGCGTACCGCTGGGCGGCGCGTCGTGGGCGGGGAGGTGACTGCGAGGGGGCACGGGCAGGGTCCGCAGGGCTCGGCAAACCGGGTTGCGACATTCTGCCGCGCGCTGTGTGACAGTCCCGTGGCGGCACCGTGCGTCAGCTTGCCAGGCTCCTCGGTTCGGCTTTATATGCAATGGAGGCCATAGCCAAGCTCAATCGCCGGCGCCTTTCGGCCACCGCCAAGCCGGGCTATGATGGCGCCACTTTTTGCTTCCGAGCCCCACGGAGAGATTTCATGAGCGAACTCATCACCAACGTCAGCGATTCCAGCTTCGACCAGGAAGTGCTCCAGGCGAATGGCCCGGTGCTGGTCGACTACTGGGCCGAGTGGTGCGGCCCGTGCAAGATGATCGCCCCGGTGCTGGACGAGATCGCCCAGACCTACCAAGGCAAACTGAAAGTCTGCAAGCTGAACATCGACGAAAACCAGGAAACCCCGCCGAAATACGGCGTGCGTGGTATCCCGACGCTGATGCTGTTCAAAGGCGGCAACGTCGAAGCGACCAAGGTCGGTGCGCTGTCGAAATCGCAGCTGGCAGCCTTCCTCGACGCCAATATCTAAAGCGTCGCCCAAAAGCCCCGCGCAATGCGGGGCTTTTTCATGGCGCAGAGACTAGACGGGCGCCTGATGGCGGTGCTAAATTCGGCCACGCAACGGTTTCTCCGCTGCCTTCCAAAAGCCGTCGTCGACGCACTCCTAACTCGAATAAGTACGCGATCCTGTCGCCTTCTTCCGCGACGCGGCCTTCTGAGCCCACGGCTCTCTCCCTCCCCCTTCATCATTACGTCATTCCTATGAATCTGACCGAACTCAAGCAAAAGCCGATTACCGAACTGCTGGAAATGGCCGAACAAATGGGCATCGAGAACATGGCCCGTTCGCGCAAGCAGGATGTGATCTTCGCCCTGCTCAAGAAGCACTCGAAAAGCGGTGAAGAAATTTCCGGTGACGGCGTGCTGGAGATCCTCCAGGACGGCTTCGGCTTTCTGCGCTCCGCCGACTCCTCGTACCTGGCCGGCCCGGACGACATCTATGTCTCGCCCAGCCAGATCCGCCGCTTCAACCTGCGTACCGGTGACACCATCGTCGGCAAGATCCGCCCGCCGAAAGAAGGCGAGCGTTACTTCGCCCTGCTCAAGGTCGACACGATCAACTTCGACCGCCCGGAAAACGCCAAGAACAAGATCCTGTTCGAGAACCTGACGCCGCTGTTCCCCAACAAGCGCCTGATCATGGAAGCCGGCAACGGCTCCACCGAGGACATCACCGGCCGGGTGATCGACCTCTGTGCCCCGATCGGCAAGGGCCAGCGCGGCCTGATCGTCGCCCCGCCGAAAGCCGGCAAAACGATCATGCTGCAGAACATCGCCGCCAACATCACTCGCAACAACCCCGAGTGCCACCTGATCGTTCTGCTGATCGACGAGCGCCCGGAAGAAGTAACCGAGATGCAGCGCACCGTGCGCGGCGAAGTGGTCGCCTCGACCTTCGACGAACCGCCGACCCGCCACGTGCAGGTCGCCGAAATGGTGATCGAGAAGGCCAAGCGCCTGGTCGAGCACAAGAAGGACGTGGTCATCCTGCTCGACTCCATCACCCGTCTGGCGCGCGCCTACAACACCGTGATCCCGAGCTCCGGCAAGGTCCTCACCGGTGGTGTCGACGCCCACGCCCTGGAGAAGCCGAAGCGCTTCTTCGGCGCCGCGCGCAACATCGAGGAAGGCGGCTCGCTGACCATCCTCGCCACCGCGCTGGTGGAAACCGGCTCGAAGATGGACGAAGTGATCTACGAGGAATTCAAGGGCACCGGCAACATGGAGCTGCCGCTGGACCGGCGCATCGCCGAGAAGCGTGTGTTCCCGGCGATCAACATCAACCGCTCCGGCACCCGCCGCGAAGAGTTGCTGACTGCCGAAGACGAGCTGCAGCGCATGTGGATTCTGCGCAAGCTGCTGCACCCGATGGACGAGATCGCCGCCATCGAGTTCCTCATCGACAAGCTGAAGGACACCAAGACGAACGACGAATTCTTCATGTCCATGAAGCGCAAATAGGAAGCTACTGCGCTCGGTCATGCGGCGTTAAAAATGGCTTCGGGATGCTCATTTACAGATGTAAATTCCGCTCCCTCGGCCATTTTTGCCTAGCCCGACCTTCGCTCGCTACGCTCCCGAACGTCCCATTGTCGTTCGCTAAAAGCCGGGGAAACCCGGCTTTTGCACATCTGGCGTCCGCTCATCCTTCTGAATGCCCCAGTTCGGCGCTAAACTTTGCGCCCCGACCTACGAGGCCCTCGCATGCAGTATCGCGACCTGCGCGACTTTATCCGCGCGCTCGAGCAGCGCGGCGAGCTCAAGCGTATCCAGACGCCGGTGTCGCCGGTGCTGGACATGACCGAAATCTGCGACCGCACCCTGCGCAAGGGCGGCCCGGCGCTGCTGTTCGAGAATCCCACCGGCTTCAATATGCCGGTGCTCGGCAACCTGTTCGGCACGCCGCAGCGCGTGGCGCTGGGCATGGGCGCCGAGGACGTCGGCGAGCTGCGCGAGATCGGCAAGCTACTGGCCTTCCTCAAGGAGCCGGAGCCGCCTAAGGGTCTCAAGGACGCCTGGTCGAAGCTGCCGATCTTCAAGAAGGTCCTGTCCATGGCACCCAAGGTGCTCAAGGATGCGCCGTGCCAGGAAGTGATCGAGGAGGGCGACGATGTCGACCTCGGCAAGCTGCCGGTGCAGACCTGCTGGCCGGGCGACGTCGGCCCGCTGATCACCTGGGGCCTGACCATCACCAAGGGCCCCAACAAGGACCGGCAGAACCTCGGTATCTATCGCCAGCAGGTGATCGGCCGCAACAAGGTGATCATGCGCTGGCTCAGCCATCGCGGCGGCGCCCTGGATTTCCGCGACTGGTGCGAGAAGTTTCCCGGCCAGCCGTACCCGGTGGCCGTGGCGCTCGGCGCCGATCCGGCGACCATCCTCGGCGCGGTCACCCCGGTGCCCGACAGCCTCTCCGAATACGCCTTCGCCGGCCTGCTGCGCGGCCACCGCACCGAGCTGGTCAAGGCGCGCGGCAGTGACCTGCAGGTGCCGGCCAGTGCCGAGATCGTCCTCGAAGGGGTGATCCATCCCGGCGAGATGGCCGACGAAGGCCCGTACGGCGACCACACTGGCTACTACAACGAGGTCGACCGCTTCCCGGTGTTCACCGTCGAGCGCATCACCCGCCGGCAGAAGCCGATCTACCACAGCACCTACACCGGCCGCCCACCGGATGAGCCGGCGGTGCTTGGGGTGGCGCTCAACGAAGTGTTCGTGCCGATCCTGCAGAAGCAGTTCCCGGAGATCACCGACTTCTACCTGCCGCCGGAAGGCTGCTCGTATCGCCTGGCGGTAGTGACCATCAAGAAGCAGTACCCCGGCCACGCCAAGCGGGTGATGCTCGGCGTGTGGAGCTTCCTGCGCCAGTTCATGTACACCAAGTTCGTCATCGTCACCGACGACGACGTCAATGCGCGCGACTGGAACGACGTGATCTGGGCGATCACCACGCGCATGGACCCCAAACGCGACACGGTGCTGATCGACAACACGCCGATCGACTACCTCGACTTCGCCTCGCCGATCTCCGGCCTCGGCTCGAAGATGGGCCTCGACGCCACCCACAAGTGGCCGGGCGAGACCAGCCGCGAATGGGGCCGGGCGATCGTCCAGGACGAGGCGGTCAAGCAGCGCGTCGACGCGCTGTGGGCGGAGCTGGGCATCGATTGATGAAAGTGACCCTGCAACCCTCCGGCGCGGTGCTCGACCTGCAGCCCGGCGAACGCATCCTCGATGGCGCGCGGCGCCTCGGCTACGACTGCCCGCAGAGCTGCCGCAACGGCAACTGCCACATCTGCGCGGCGCTGCTGGTCGAAGGCCGGGTGCGCCAGGCTGGCGCCGAGATCGGCCAGGGCGAACTGTTCACCTGCCTGGCCGAGCCGCTGCAAGACTGCGTGCTGCATTGGGACGGCGTGCTTGCCCCCGGCGAACTGCCGCAGCGCACCCTCAGCTGCCAGCTGATCGACTGCGTTGAGCTGGGTGGCGATGTCTGGCGCGTGCGCCTGCGCGCGCCGGCCGGCAAGCCGCCGCGCTACCACGCCGGGCAGTACCTGCTGCTCGAGCGCGACGACGGCGAATGGTCGGCGTTCTCGCTGGCCTCGGCGCCGCACCAGGGCCGCGAGCTGGAGCTGCATATCCTCAATCGCGAAGTCAGCACCCAGGCGATCCTCGCCCAGCTGCAGCGCACGCGCCTGGCGCGGGTGCAGCTGCCGTTCGGTGATACCCACCTGGCCGAGCTGCCGGACGGCCCGCTGGTGCTGATCGCCGCCGGCACCGGTATGGCGCAGATGCACAGCCTGATCGAGCATTGCCGCTCGACTGGCTTCAAGCACCCGGTGCACCTGTACTGGGGCGTGCGCCAGCCGGACGACTTCTACGCGCTGGAGCACTGGCAGGAGTGGCGGCGCCTCGACAACCTGCACCTGCACCGGGTGGTCAGCGAGCTGTGCGCCTGGGGCGGGCGTTGCGGCATGCTGCACGAGGCGGTCTGCGAGGACTTCGCCGACCTCTCCGCGCTGCACGTGTACGCCAGCGGCTCGCCGGCAATGGTCTACGGCACCCTCGACGCGCTGGTCGCGGCGGGGATGGACGCCCACCAGATGCGCGCCGACGTGTTTGCCTACGCGCCGCGCGAGTAGCCGACAGGAACGAAAAAGCCGCCCGCGGGCGGCTTTTTTCATGGCGCGGGCAGCGGCGCCTTAGCGCACCTGCACCACCACCTTGCCGACCGCCTTGCGCTGGCCGAGGTGGTTGATCGCCTCGGCGGCGTTGGCCAGCGGGAAGGCTTTCGACACCAGCGGCTTGAGCTTGCCTTCGGCATGCCACTGGAACAGCTGCTGGAAGTTCGCCGCGTTGTCCTGCGGCTGGCGCGCGGCAAACGCGCCCCAGAACACGCCGACCAGCGAGGCGCCCTTGAGCAGCGGCAGGTTGGCCGGCAGCGCCGGGATGCCGCCACCGCTGGCGAAACCGACCACCAGGAAGCGGCCGTTCCAGGCGATGCTGCGGAACGCCTGCTCGAGCAGTTCGCCGCCGACCGGGTCATAGACCACGTCGACGCCGTGCTCGCCGGTGAGCTCCTTGAGCCGCTCGCGCAGGTTCTCTTCGCTGTAGTTGATCAGCTCGTCGGCGCCGGCGGCCTTGGCCACTGCCAGCTTCTCCGCGCTGCTCGCCGCAGCGATTACCCGCGCGCCCATCGCCTTGCCGATTTCCACCGCGGCCAGGCCGACGCCACCGGAGGCGCCGAGCACCAGCAGGGTCTCGCCCGGCTGCAGGTTGGCGCGCTGTTTCAGGGCATGCAGCGAGGTGCCGTAGGTCATGCCGAACGCGGCGGCGGAGTTGAAGTCGAGGCTGGCCGGGATCGGCATCACCTTGTCCGCGCCGACCGCGACCTGCTCGGCGAACGCGCCCCAGCCGGTCAGGGCCATGACCCGGTCACCGGGCTTGACGTGGGTGACCTTCTCGCCGACCGCGGCGACCACGCCGGACGCCTCGCCACCTGGCGAGAACGGGAACGGCGGCTTGAACTGGTACTTGCCCTCGATGATCAGGGTGTCGGGAAAGTTGACCCCGGCGGCATGTACATCGAGCAGGACCTCGAATTTCTTCGGGACGGGGCTGGAGACTTCTTCCAGCACCAGGGTTTCGGCGGGGCCGAAGGCTTTGCACAGCACGGCTTTCATGGGGAGTTCCTCTGCTTATTCTGGGGCCTGAGTGTAGAGAGGGCGGCGGGGCGGTCAACGAGCATGGCCTGTCCTGATAGCGCTGCATAAGCATCGGGCTTGGGGCACGGCGCGCCGCTCGCTATGCTAGGCGCCCCATCGTTGCCCAAGGAATCCGTTGCCGTGAAAGCCTGGATCGCTCTACTGCTGGCGGTAGTCCTGCCGCTCGCCGCGTTCGCCAATGAAGAGAAAGAGGGCAAGGAAGGCGCCGAGCAGCAGGTGGCCTACGTCGGTCTGGTGCCGGCGATTGTCGGCAACTTCGGCAACGGCCCGCGCCTGAAGTTCTTCAAGGCCGACATCGCCCTGCGCGTCACCGGCAGCGAGGCCAAGGCCAAGGTCGAGCACCACGAGCCGCTGATCCGCAACCAGCTGGTGATGCTCTTCTCGCAGCAGACCGAGCAGACCCTCAGCACCCTGGAGGCCAAGGAAGCGCTGCGCCAGGAGGCGCTCAAGCAGGTGCAGCAGGTGCTCACCCAGGAAGAAGGCAAGCCGCTGGTCGACGACCTGCTGTTCAACAACCTGATCGTTCAGTAAGCGTCTAGCCGGCGCGCCCGGCCTGCCAGGTGCAGGCGCGGTTGCGTCCCTCGTGCTTGGCGCGGTACAGCGCCTGGTCGCTGCGTTCGATCAGCAGCTTGGGCTTCTGCTCGGCGCTCGGCGTGGTCGCCGTCAGGCCGATGCTCAGGCTCAGGCGGCCCAGCGGACTGCCGGGATGTTCCAGGCCCAGCTCGGCGACCAGCTGCAGCACCCGCGCGGCGACGTGCTCGGCACCCTCCAGGTCGGTGTCGGTGAGGATCAGCGCAAACTCCTCGCCGCCGTAGCGACAGGCCGCATCGCCCTCGCGCTGCATGCAGCCCTGCAAGACCTTGGCGACCCGGCGCAGCGCATCGTCGCCGGCCAGATGGCCGAGCGCGTCGTTGTAGGCCTTGAAGTGGTCGATATCCAGCATCAGCAACGCCATCGGCTGGGCGGTCCGGCTCAGGCGCCGCCATTCGCTGAGCAGCTGGCGGTCGAAGTAGCGGCGGTTGTACAGGCCAGTCAGGCCGTCCTGCTTGGACAGGCGCTGCAGCTTGGCCTCCAACTGCAGGCGTTCGCTGTTGTCGCGGGAGATGCCGATCAGGTAGTCGTGGTCGTTGACCTGCACCAGCTGCGCATTGATCTCCGCCGCCTGGCGGCTGCCGTCGCTGCGGCGCATCTCGCGCTGTACCAGGGCGCTGGGGTCGTCGTCCTGCTGCGCGGCGCGCAGATGCTGCAGCCAGGCATGGAAGCCGGGCAGCACGCGTTCCGGATCGTCCTTGAGCAGCGCGGCGAACTGCTCGGCGCTGTAGCCGAGGCTGGCGTAGGTGGCGCGATTCATGTGTAGCACCTCGCGACTGGCCGGGTCGATGATGAACAGCCCGTCGGGGCTGGCATCGGTCATGTCGACCACCAGCTGCAGGCGCTCGCGGCTGTCGCGAAGAATCTGCTCGACCACCTCGCGCTGCTGGATTTCCTGGTTGAGGCGCTGGTTGCCGAGCTGCAGCGCGGCGGCGCGCCGCGCGTTGTCCAGCGCCAGCGCGCAGGCGGCGACCAGCAGCAGGCTGATCGCCAGGCCGCTGCCGAGCACCAGGCTTGGCAACGGCGAGTCGAGCTGCTGGAGAAGCTCCTCGGTGGGGCTGAGCTGCAGGGTGAAGTGCGGATTGCCGAGCAGCTGCAGCGGCACCTGCTGCTGCAGGCGCGGCTGCCAGGCGTCGGTCTCGCGGCGATAGACCGGGGTGTCGTGTTCCAGCAGGCGCAGGTTGAAGTGGCGATTACCGAGGTCGTCGAGCAACTCGTCGAGCAGTCGCTCGACGCGGAACACGCCCTGCAGGAAGCCGTCGAACTGCTGCTGTCCACTGGCATCGCGCAGGTACAGCGGCGTGTAGAGGATCAGCCCGCGGCCACCCTGCAGCAGCGCGAAGCTGTCGGAGAAGCGCGGCTGGCCGCTGGCCTTGGCGTCCATTGCCAGCGGGTAGTTGGGGTGCTCTGGGTTCAGCTGGAAGCCCAGCGCGGCCTCGTTGCCCTGCACCGGCAGCAGCCAGCGCATGTGCAGGTCGGCGCCGACCCACTGGATCGACTGGTAGGCGCCGAAACCGTCCAGGCAGAAGCGCACATACAGGTCCCATTCCTCGCGGGGCAGGCGGCCGCGCTGGTTCCACAGCGCAGCCAGGACGCGCAGGTCCTGCAGCTGTTCGCTGAGGCGTCCTTCGAGTTGTTGGGCGAGCGCCTGTGCCTGGGTGTCGACGCGTTCCTGCACGCGCTGCGCCTGGTTGCGCTCGAGCAGCAGCCAGATCGCCACGCTGGTGCCGCTCAGCGCCAGCAACAGCAGGACGAGCACGAGGCGGGCTAGCCAAGTGGGGCGAGCGGACGACATGGGTGAGGGGTTCCTGGCGCGCGAAGCGAGTGATAGCACGGTGCCATGCTCAGTCTAACGCAGACTCAGCACGGCGGCCCACTGCTCTGCATCGACCGGCATGACCGACAGTCGGCTGCCACGCTGCACCAGCGCCAGTTCCGCCAGCGCGGTGCTGGCGCGCAAGCGCGGCAGGCCGATCACGTTGGGGAAGGCTTCGACGAACTCCACGTCCAGCGCGCTCCACGGGTTCTTCTCGGCGCTGGCCTTGGCGTCGAAGTAGTGGCTGGCGGGGTCCAGCGCGGTGGGGTCGGGGTAGGTGGCCGAGGCGATCCGCGCGATCCCGGCGATGCCTGGCTGCGGGCAGCTGGAGTGGTAGAAGAAGAACAGCTCGCCGACCTGCATGCTGCGCAGGAAGTTGCGCGCCTGGTAGTTGCGCACGCCATCCCAGCGCGCGCGACCGAGGCGCTTGAGGTCAAGAATCGACAGTTCGTCGGGTTCGGATTTCATCAGCCAGTACGGCATGAAGTTTGCCTCCCATTGCCCGTTGCAGCGCCCAGGGAAAAATTGCGACAGCCGGTTGGCGCCGGAAATTGCGCGAAGGGTCACCTTACCGGAAAATGCCGCGGCTTATGCTTGGCGCTGTTGCATCCAATAACAACAACGCGATCAGCGCGTGAATTGCCTTGAAGGGGGAGGCAATGATGAAACGAAAACCAGATCTGTTGTGGGTTTTAGTAATTGTGTTCAGCCTGGGTGTGGTAACCACCGGTTACACCCAGAGCCTGTGGGAACGTCAGGGTGACGCCACCGTCAAGGTCGCGCAGCCGCAACCCTGAGTCCCTGCTTGATGCCGTTCGCACCGCAAGGATCGCGGTGCCGTCAGTACCACGCCTTATCCGTCACCGTCGCCCGCAGCGGCACGTCCCAACTGGCCAGGGCCAGTCGATCGACCTTCTGACATTCATGTGCGAGACCCAATAGCGTCGGTTTCTGCGCATTTTTGCGCCGTGCCCGATAGGCCAGGCTGCGGTCGTAGAAGCCGCCACCCATGCCCAGGCGTCCGCCCTCCGCATCGAAGCCGACCAGCGGCATCAGCACCAGATCCAGTGCCCACACCCGACGTTGTCGACCATGCATCAGGCGTGGCTCGAGGATGCCGAAGCGATTGCGCAGCAGTGCCTCATGCGGGCGCACGCGCTGGAACACCATGCGCGTGCGTGGCCAGGGATTGAGCACCGGCAGGTAGGTGGCCTTGCCGCGTCGTTGGGCGGCGCGCAGCAACGGGCGCGGGTCGATCTCGCCGTCATTGGGCAGGTACAGGGCGATGTGGCGGGCGCGGCGGAACAGCGGGTGCTGTGCCAGCTGGCGATACAGCGCGTCGGCGGCGCGGCGTTGCTGCGGCGCGCTGAGCGCCCGGCGGGCGAGGCGCAGCTGGCGACGCAGGGCGGCGCGCGACAGGTCGGCGGCGATGATCATGCGAAGGCGCGCGTGGTGCTGCGAGAGTGGTGGCCAGCGTCGCGTGACGCTGACCTCCGGAAGAAGACCCCCCGACGTGCCGCTGTCGGTTCTGCCCTTGAACCCGAGAGTTCAAGGTGGAGGTTGCAGGAGGCGTTAAGGCTTTCCGTCAGGCGGACATGCACACCGGCCCCAACTTGCAACCCCCGGGTTTGTGCGTATCGGCTCAGGGACGTACCCGACTGGCGCACACTCCAGGGAGCGGCGGCCAGTATACCCCAATCCTTGGCCATGGGTTCAGACCTAGTGGCCGTCCTGATCGGCGGCCAGCGCCTGGTCGACGCGGTCGAGCAGGTCGCGCACCTGATCGCGGGTCGAGCTGGCCTGCTGGTCGAGGTGCTGCTGACGGTGCAGCAGGTCGTGGGTGATGTTCAGGGCGGCCATCACCGCCACGCGGTCGGCGCCGATGACTTTGCCGCTCATGCGGATCTCGCGCATCTTGCCGTCCAGGTAGCGGGCGGCGCTCTCCAGGTTGGCGCGCTCTTCCGGCGGACAGTTGATGCAGTAGTCCTTATCGAGGATATGGACGGTGACGGTGTTCGGCTGGGTCATGAGTCGTGCTCCAGGGCTTTCAGGCGCGAAATCATCGATTCGACCTTATGCCGGGCCATTTCGTTCTTTTCAATCAGATGAGCGCGCTCTTCGCGCCAGGCCCGTTCGCCCGCCCGCAGCAACTGATTCTCGACCTTGAGTTGTTCGACCCGGCGGATCAGCAGTTCCAGCCGGGCGCTCAGCGCTTGCAGATCGGCGTCTTCCATAGAATCTCGCTAGGGGCTGGGAGTGATGGCAACTATATAGGAGCGGCAGGCGCAACGGGCAAGCGATCGGCATCCGGCGCGGCTCGCACGCGGCCTGTGGATTAGTCTTGGCGCGCTTGCCGGTGCTAGGATACGAGGCCTTCATTCTAGTCATTGCGCCTTAGCGCGCCTAGTTGGCCACGCCCATGCAGAACTCCCCCTACAGTGCTTTCGCCACCCTGCTCGCGAGCAGCGGTCAACCCGTTTCCCCGGCCGAATTGCACGGCCTGCTGCTCGGTCGCAGCTGCGCCGGCGCCGGCTTCGATGCGCAAGCCTGGCTGGTCGATGCCAGCGAGTTGCTTGGCGCCGAGCCGCAGGACAATGTGCGCCAGGCGCTGCTCGGCCTGCAGGAGATGGTCAAGGGCGAGCTGACCGGCGAGGACATGACCGTGGTCCTGTTGCTGCCCGGTGACGACGCGCCGCTGGCCGAGCGTGCCACCGCCCTGGGCCAGTGGTGCCAAGGCTTCCTCGGCGGCTTCGGCCTGGTCGCCGGCGACGCCGCGTTGAGCAGCGAAGCCATGGAAGTGCTGCAGGACCTCGCCGCCATCGCCCAGGTGCAAAGTGCCCTGGAAGAATCCGAAGATGGCGAAAGCGACTATATGGAAGTGATGGAGTATCTGCGCGTCGCGCCGCTGCTGCTCTACACCGAGTGCGCCAAGCCCCAGGCACCGGAACCCAAACCCTCCCTGCACTGAGCGAAGTGGTCCAGCCTATGATCCGCATTCCCAAGTCGGAATATGCCCGTCGGCGCAAGGCGCTGATGGCGCAGATGGAAGCCAACAGCATCGCCATTCTGCCGGCCGCGCCGGTGTATATCCGCAACCGCGATGTCGAGCACGTGTACCGCCAGGACAGCGACTTCCAATACCTCTGCGGCTTCCCCGAGCCGGAGGCGGTGCTGGTGCTGATTCCCGGTCGCGCGCATGGCGAGTGCCTGCTGTTCTGCCGCGAGCGCGATCCCGAGCGTGAGTTGTGGGACGGCCTGCGTGCCGGTCAGGACGGGGCGATCAGCGAATACGGCGCCGACGATGCGTTCCCCATCGGCGACATCGACGACATCCTGCCGGGTCTGATCGAGGGCCGCGACCGCGTCTACTACGCGATCGGCACCAACCAGGAGTTCGACCAGCACCTGATGGAGTGGATCAACGTGATCCGCTCCAAGGCGCGCCAGGGCGCCCAGCCGCCGAATGAATTCGTCGCCCTCGACCACCTGCTGCACGACATGCGCCTGTACAAGAGCGCGGCCGAGGTGAAGGTGATGAAGGAGGCCGCGGCGATTTCCGCGCGCGCCCACATCCGCGCCATGCAGGCCAGCCGTCCGGGGCTCAGCGAGTATCACCTGGAAGCCGAGCTGGACTACGAGTTCCGCAAGGGCGGGGCGAAGATGCCGGCCTACGGCTCGATCGTCGCCGCCGGGCGCAACGCCTGCATCCTGCATTACCGCGAGAACGACGCGCCGTTGAAGGACGGCGACCTGGTACTGATCGACGCCGGCTGCGAGATCGACTGCTACGCCAGCGACATCACCCGCACCTTCCCGGCCAACGGCAGCTTTTCGCCTGAGCAGAAGGCCATCTACGAGCTGGTGCTGGCCGCCAACATGGCCGCGTTCGAGCAGATCGCCCCGGGCAAGCACTGGAACGAGGCCCACGAGGCCACCGTGCAGGTGATCACCGCCGGGCTGATCGAACTCGGCCTGCTGCAGGGCGAACTCAACGAGCTGATCGCCAGCGAGGCCTACAAGCCGTTCTACATGCACCGCGCCGGCCACTGGCTGGGTCTCGATGTGCACGACGTCGGCGACTACAAGGTAGGCGGCGAATGGCGGGTGCTCGAGCCGGGCATGGCGATGACCGTCGAGCCGGGCATCTACATCGCCCCGGACAACCAGAATGTGGCGAAGAAGTGGCGCGGCATCGGCGTGCGCATCGAGGACGACGTGGTGGTCACCAAGACCGGCTGCGAAGTGCTGACCAATGGTGTGCCGAAGACCGTCGCCGAGATCGAGGCGCTGATGGCCGCCGCTCGCAGCGAGGCGGCCTGAACCGATGAGCCGGGTGGACCTGGCCATCATCGGCGGCGGCCTGGTCGGCGCCAGCCTGGCGCTGGCCCTGCAAGGCGAGGCCAAGCTGCGTGGCTGGCGCATCGTGCTGATCGAGCCGTTTGCCCCCGGTGACGGCTACCAGCCCAGCTACGACGCGCGCTCCACCGCGCTGTCCTACGGCAGCCGGCAGGTCTACGAGCGCCTTGGCGTGTGGGACAAGATCGCCGAGCGTGCCGAGCCGATTCGCCAGATCCATGTCTCCGACCGCGGCCGCTTCGGCGCCACCCGCCTGCGCGCCGAAGACGAAGGTGTGCCGGCGCTCGGCTACGTGGCCGAGAATGCCTGGCTCGGCCACTGCCTGTGGCAGGCCATGGACCACGCGGTGATCGACTGGCGCTGCCCGACCGAGGTGGTGCGCATGGAGGCACTGGGCGACGGCTACCGGCTGCTGCTCGGCGACGATACAAGCCTCGACTGCCAGCTGGCGGTGCTCGCCGATGGCGGCCGCTCCGGCCTGCGCGAGCAGCTGGGCATTCACGTGCAGCACACCGCCTACCGGCAAAGCGCGCTGATCGCCAACCTGACGCCCAGCGAACCGCACCTGGGCCAGGCCTTCGAACGCTTCACCGCGGACGGCCCGCTGGCCCTGCTGCCGCTCGCCGACAACCGCTGCGCGCTGGTCTGGAGCCGTAGCAGCGCCGATGCCCAGCGCCTCGCCGGGGCCGCCGAGCGGGTGTTCCTCGACGAGCTGCAGGAAGCCTTCGGCTATCGCCTCGGTGCGTTGCGCCAGGTTGGCGTGCGCCACCTCTATCCGCTGGCGCTGAGCGAGGCGCAGGAGCAGGTGCGCCCGCACCTGGTGCTGCTCGGCAACGCCGCGCACACCCTGCACCCGATCGCCGGGCAGGGCTACAACCTGTCGCTGCGCGACACCTGGGCGCTGGCCGAAGCGCTGCTGGAAAGCACCGCGCCGCTCGGCGACTTCGCCACCCTGCAGCGTTATCACCGCAATCAGCAGCTCGACCAGCAGCTCACCGTGGGCTTCTCCGATCGGGTCACCCGGCTGTTCTCCAACGACACCGCGCTGATCGCCGCCGGGCGCAACCTCGGCCTGCTCGGCCTCGATTTGTTGCCGCCGGCCAAGCGCTGGTTCGCCCGCCAGGCCATGGGCCTGGGCACCCGTTTGCACCGCTAAGGAACCGCATGAATTCGCGTCGACTCGCCCGCAAGGCCCGCATGCTGCGCTGGGCGCTGAACATCTACCCACCGTACCTCGGCGCCGGCGTGCGCGTGCGACGCATCAGCGCGGACTTCCGCCAGGTGCGAGTGAAGATGGGCCTCGGCCTGTTCAACCGCAACTACGTCGGCACCCAGTTCGGCGGCTCGCTGTACAGCATGACCGACCCGTTCTTCATGCTCATGCTGATGGAGAACCTCGGCCGCGATTACATCGTCTGGGACAAGGCGGCCAGCATCGACTTCGTCAGCCCCGGCAAGGGCCCGGTGTACGCCGACTTCCGCATCGACGACGCACTGCTGGCGGACATCCGCCAGCACACCGCCGGCGGCGACAAGTACCTGCCCGAGCTACACGTGGAAGTCCGCGATGGCGCCGGCACGCTGGTCGCCCGCGTGCACAAGACCCTCTACGTGCGGCTCAAGCCGCGTGCGCGACAGGCCTGAGGATGGATATGGAACTGCGAGCGGACCTGATCATCGTTGGCGCCGGGATGGTCGGCAGCGCCCTGGCCCTGGCCCTCGAGCACAGCGGCCTGGACATCCTGGTGGTGGACGGCGGCCCGCTGAGCGTCAAGCCGTTCGACGCGGCGGCGCGTTTCGAGCCGCGGGTCAGTGCGCTGTCGGCGGCCAGCCAGCGGGTCCTCGAGCGCCTCGGCGCCTGGGACGGCATCCGCGCGCGGCGCGCCAGCCCGTACATCGAGATGCAGGTGTGGGACGGCTCCGGCACCGGGCAGATTCATTTCTCCGCGGCCAGCGTGCACGCGGAAACCCTCGGTCATATCGTCGAGAACCGCGTGGTTCAGGACGCCCTGCTCGAGCGCCTGCATGCCAGCGAACTGGGCCTGCTCGGCAGCGCCCGACTCGAGCAACTGCGCCGCTCCGGCGACGACTGGCTGCTGACCCTGGCTGACGGCCGCCAGCTGCGCACCCCGCTGCTGATCGCCGCCGACGGCGCCAACTCGGCGGTACGCCGCCTGGCCGGCTGCGCCACCCGCGAGTGGGACTACCTGCACCACGCCATCGTCACCAGCGTGCGCTGCGCCGAGCCGCACCGGCGCACCGCGCGGCAGCGCTTCACTGACGACGGGCCGCTGGCCTTCCTGCCGCTGGAGCGTGACGGCGACGCGCACTGGTGCTCGATCGTCTGGTCGGCCACTCCCGGCGAGGCGGAACGCCTGATGGCGCTCGACGACGCGGCGTTCTGCGCGGCGCTCGGACGGGCCTTCGAACAGCGCCTGGGCACCATCGAGGCGAGCGATCCGCGCCTGTGCATCCCGTTGCGCCAGCGCCACGCCAAGCGCTACGTGGAGCCCGGTCTGGCGCTGATCGGCGACGCCGCGCACAGCATCCACCCGCTGGCCGGGCAGGGCGTCAACCTCGGCTTCCTGGATGCCGCGGTGCTCGCCGAGGTGCTGCTGCACGCCCACGGGCGCGGCGAGCGCCTCGCCGAGCCGCGCGTGCTGAGCCGCTACGAACGGCGGCGAATGCCGCACAACCTGGCGATGATGGCGGCCATGGAAGGATTCGAGCGGCTGTTCCAGGCCGACGCCCTGGCCGTGCGCTGGCTGCGCAACAGCGGCCTCAACTGGGTCGACAACCTGCCCGAGGCCAAGGCGCTGTTCGTCCGCCAGGCCCTTGGCCTGAGCGGCGACCTACCCGAGCTGGCGCGGGTCTGAACGACGCTCGCCGGGCTGAAATACTCAGACATACTCCCTGCGCCAGCTCGCAACTGAGGTTTACTATCATTTGCGACCTTTTTCTGACTCAGGGGGGGGCACCATGCATCTTGGCAAAGCTGTTCTCGCGGCACTGGCGCTGAGCGTCGTCACCGCCGCCCAGGCCGCCGATGAAGTGGTGGTGTATTCTTCGCGGATCGACGAGCTGATCAAGCCGGTGTTCGACGCCTACACGGCGAAGACCGGGGTGACCATCAAGTTCATCACCGACAAGGAAGCGCCGCTGATGCAGCGCATCAAGGCCGAGGGCGACAACGGCGTGGCCGACCTGCTGCTCACCGTGGACGCCGGCAACCTCTGGCAGGCCGAGCAGATGGGCATCCTCCAGCCTTTCGCCTCGCCGGTGATCGAGGCCAACATCCCGCCACAGTACCGCTCCAGCAGCGCCGCCTGGACCGGCCTGTCGCTGCGCGCGCGGACCATCGTCTACTCCACCGAGCGGGTCCAACCGGACGAGCTGTCCAGCTACGAAGCCCTGGCCGGCGCGGAGTGGGAAGGCCGGCTGTGCCTGCGCACCAGCAAGAAGGTCTACAACCAGTCGCTCACCGCGACGCTGATCGAGACCCACGGCGCCACCCAGACCGAGCAGATCCTCAAGGGCTGGGTCAACAACCTGGCCACCGACGTGTTCGCCGACGACAACGCGGTGATCCAGGCGGTGGATGCCGGGCAGTGCGACGTCGGCATCGTCAACACCTACTACTACGGCCGCCTGCACCAGCAGAACCCCGAGCTGCGGGTGAAGATCTTCTGGCCCAACCAGGCCGACCGCGGCGTGCACGTCAACCTCTCGGGGATCGGTCTGACCAAGCACGCGCCGCACCCGGAGGCGGCGAAGAAGCTGGTCGAGTGGATGACCACCGACGAGGCGCAGAGCCTGTTCGCCCAGATCAACCAGGAGTACCCGGCCAATCCGCAGGTCAAACCGTCCGCGGAAGTCGCCGCTTGGGGCAGCTTCAAGGCCGACAGCATCCCGGTGGAAATCGCCGGCAAGCGCCAGGCCGAGGCGATCCGCCTGATGGACCGCGCCGGCTGGAATTGACCGAGGCGCGTCGCCCGGCTTGAGGCGCAGCACGGCCCGCGCGCCGGGCCGCGCAGGCTCAACCGCGGCGACGAATTGCTTATACTGCGACGCCCCGCCCAGACCGGGGCGTCGCCGTTTTTGATTGCCGAGGATTCGCGTGGCCCATCCCGCCCAACGCCGCTGGTACCCGATCACCTTCGTCGTCGCCGCCCTGGTGCTGCTGCCGCTGTCGGTGCTGCTGCTCAGCTGGGGCGCGGTCGATCGAGAGATCTGGGCGCACCTATGGGACACCCAGTTGCCGCGCCTGCTCGGCAACACCCTGGTGCTGCTGCTCGGGGTCAGCGTCGGGGTGACCCTGCTCGGCGTCAGCCTGGCCTGGCTCACCAGCCTCTGCGAATTCCCCGGGCGGCGCTGGCTGGACTGGGCGCTGATGCTGCCGTTCGCGATTCCCGCCTACGTGCTGGCGTTCGTCTTCATCGGCCTGCTGGATTTTGCCGGGCCGCTGCAGAGCCTGTGGCGCGAGTGGTTCGGCACCGGTTTCCGTTTCCCGCGGGTGCGCTCCACCGGCGGGGTGATCGCCGTGCTGGTGCTGGTGTTCTACCCGTACGTTTACCTGCTCGCGCGCAGCGCCTTCCTGGCCCAGGGCAAGGGGCTGATGGAAGCCGCGCGGGTGCTCGGCCAGTCACCCTGGCAGGCGTTCTGGCGGGTCGCTCTGCCGATGGCGCGGCCGGCGATCGGCGCCGGCCTGGCGCTGGCGATCATGGAGACCCTGGCGGATTTCGGCGCGGTGGCGGTGTTCAACTTCGACACCTTCACCACCGCCATCTACAAGACCTGGTACGGCTTCTACAGCCTGGCCAGCGCCGCCCAGCTGGCCAGCCTGCTGCTCCTCGCGGTGCTCCTGGTGCTCTACGGCGAGCGCCGCGCGCGCGGCGTCAGCCGCCCGGCCAGCGAGCGCCCGCGCGGTCGCGCGCTGTATCACCTGCGTGGCTGGCGCGCCGCGGCGGCCAGCGCCTGGTGCGGCCTGGTGTTCGCCTGCGCCTTCGTCATCCCGCTGCTGCAGTTGCTGGTGTGGGTCTGGCAGCGCGGCCGCTTCGACCTCGACGAGCGTTACCTGGGGCTGATCCTGCACACCCTCTACCTCGGCAGCCTGGCCGCGCTGGTCACCGTGGCGGTGGCCCTGCTGCTGGCCTTCGCCCGCCGCCTGGCGCCGACCCGCGGGGTGCGCTCGGCGGTCGGCCTGGCCAACCTCGGCTACGCACTGCCCGGCTCGGTGCTGGCGGTGTCGATCATGCTGGCGTTCAGCTTCCTCGACCAGCGCCTGGTGATCCCGCTGTCGAGCTGGCTCGGCGGCGCCGGCAAGCCGCTGCTGCTCGGCAGCCTGACCGCGCTGCTGCTGGCCTATCTGGTGCGCTTCATGGCGGTCGCCTATGGCCCGCTGGAGAGCGGCCTGGCGCGCATCCGCCCGTCGCTGCCGGAAGCCTCGCGCAGCCTCGGCGTCGGCGGCCCGCGACTGTTCGTCGCGGTCTACCTGCCGCTGCTGCTGCCGGCGGCGCTGTCGGCGGCGCTGCTGGTGTTCGTCGACGTGCTCAAGGAAATGCCCGCCACCCTGCTGATGCGTCCGTTCGGCTGGGACACCCTGGCGGTGCGCATCTTCGAGATGACCAGCGAGGGCGAGTGGGCGCGCGCCGCGCTGCCGGCGCTGACCCTGGTGCTGGTCGGCCTGCTGCCGGTGATCGGCCTGATTCGCCGCTCGGCACGCCAATTCGGGCGCTAGTCGGCGGCCCGCCGGCGCCGTTTGGCGGTCGTCCACCGCGGCCGGCCAGGGCCGTGCGCGGCGAGTGACCCAACGGTCAGCGCTCGGGTGTCCAGTCTGCGAGCTTGCGGCTACAATGCGCGCCATTCGATGCGGCCCGTCATGTAGACCGGGCTCGCGCCGCGTGTGCCAGTGCCTTGCAGTTCAAGCTCAGCCGCGCGACGGACCCCGCCCGCATCCTCGCCACGCCCGGAAGGAGAAGCCCATGGGACAGCGTACGCCCCTCTATGATCAGCACCTGGCACTAGGGGCCAAGATGGTCGATTTCGGCGGTTGGGACATGCCGCTGCATTACGGTTCGCAGGTCGAGGAGCACCACCAGGTGCGCCGCGATTGCGGGGTGTTCGACGTGTCGCACATGACCGTGGTCGACCTGGACGGGCCGCAGGCCAAAGCCTACCTGCAGCACCTGCTGGCCAACGACGTCGAGCGCCTGAAGACGCCCGGCAAGGCGCTGTACAGCGGCATGCTCAACGAGCGCGGCGGGGTGGTCGACGACCTGATCGTCTACCTGGGCGAATCCGGCTACCGCCTGGTGGTCAACGCCGCCACCCGCGACAAGGACCTGGCCTGGATGCGCCAGCAGGCCGCCGGTTTCGAAGTCAGCCTGACCGAGCGCGCCGACCTGGCAATGCTCGCCATCCAGGGCCCGCAGGCCCGCGCCAAGGTCGCCGAACTGCTCAGCGCCGAACGCGCCACCCTGATCGACCAGCTCAAGCCGTTCCAGGGCGCCGCCGAAGGCACCTGGTTCATCGCCCGTACCGGCTACACCGGTGAGGACGGTCTGGAAATCATCCTGCCCGCCGGCGAAGCGCCGAGCTTCTTCAACGACCTGGTCGGTGCCGGCATCGCGCCGATCGGCCTCGGCGCGCGCGACACCCTGCGCCTGGAAGCCGGGATGAACCTCTACGGCCAGGACATGGACGACGACGTCTCGCCGCTGGCCGCCAACATGGCCTGGACCATCGCCTGGGAGCCGGCCGAGCGCCGCTTCGTCGGCCGCGAAGTGCTCGAGGCGCAGCGCGCCGCCGGCGACCAGCCCAAGCTGGTCGGCCTGGTGCTCGAGGAGCGCGGCGTGCTGCGCGCCCACCAGGTGGTGCGCGTCGAAGGCGTCGGCGAAGGCGAGATCACCAGCGGCAGCTTCTCGCCGACGCTCGGCAAGTCGATCGCCCTGGCCCGCGTGCCGGCGGCCACCGGCGAGCGCGCGCAGGTGGAAATCCGTGGCAAATGGTTTCCGGTGCGCGTGGTCCAGCCGACCTTCGTGCGCAACGGCAAGACCCTGATCTGAACAAAAACCGCTCGCGCCGCCCGCCCATCGCGTGGCGGCGGCGCGGCCTGCTAAATTTTCCAGGCGAGCTTTCCGCCTTTCCGACTCCGAGGACATCGACATGAGCAACATCCCCGCCGAATTGCGTTACGCCGCCAGCCACGAGTGGGCGCGCCTGGAGGCCGACGGCAGCGTGACCGTGGGTATTTCCGATCACGCCCAGGAAGCGCTGGGCGACGTGGTCTTCGTCGAGCTGCCGGAAGTCGGCAAGCAACTGGCCGCCGGCCAGGAAGCCGGCGTGGTCGAGTCGGTGAAAGCCGCTTCGGACATCTACGCCCCGGTCGGTGGTGAAGTGATCGCCATCAACGAAGCGCTGACCGACTCGCCCGAGCTGGTCAACAGCGAGCCCTACGGCAGCTGGTTCTTCAAGCTCAAGCCGAGCAACGCCGCCGAGCTCGACAAGCTGCTCGATGCCGCCGGCTACAAGGCCGCGGTCGACGCCGACGCCTGATACCTAGCTATCCTTCAAAAGCCCTGATTCGTCAGGGCTTTGTCTTTTTCTGAGAAGTTGACCATGTCCCAGATGCCCAGCCTGTCCCAACTGCAGCAGCCCGATGCCTTCCTGCGCCGCCACCTCGGCCCGGACGCCGCCGAACAGCAAGCCATGCTCGAGGCACTCGGCCTCGCCAGCCGCGACGAACTGATCGAGCAGACCGTGCCGCCGGCGATTCGCCTGAGCGGCCCGCTGGCCTTGCCGGCAGCGCTCGACGAGCAGGCCGCGCTGGCCAAGCTGCGCGGCTACGCCGAGCAGAACCAGGTGTGGACCAGCCTGATCGGCATGGGCTACCACGGCACCATCACGCCCACGGTGATCCTCCGCAACGTGCTGGAGAACCCGGGCTGGTACACCGCCTACACGCCGTACCAGCCGGAGATCGCCCAGGGCCGTCTGGAGGCGCTGCTCAACTTCCAGCAACTGACCATCGACCTCACCGGTCTCGACCTGGCCAGCGCCTCGCTGCTCGACGAGGCCACCGCCGCCGCCGAGGCCATGGCCCTGGCCAAGCGCGTGGCGAAGAGCAAGAGCAACCTGTTCTTCGTCGATCAGCATTGCCACCCGCAGACCATCTCGGTGGTGCAGACCCGTGCCGAGGCGTTCGGCTTCGACGTGCTGGTCGGCGACGTCGCCCAGCTCGGCGAGCACCAGGTGTTCGGCGCGCTGCTGCAGTACCCCAACACCCACGGCGGGGTGCACGACCTCAAGCCGCTGATCGACCAGCTGCACGCCCAGCAGGCGCTGGCCTGCGTCGGCGCCGACCTGCTCGGCCTGGTGCTGCTCACCCCGCCCGGCGAGCTGGGCGCCGACGTGGTGTTCGGCTCGGCGCAGCGCTTCGGCGTGCCGATGGGCTACGGCGGCCCGCACGCGGCGTTCTTCGCCACCCGTGACGAGTACAAGCGCGCCATGCCGGGACGCATCATCGGCGTGTCCAAGGACGCGCGTGGCAACACCGCGCTGCGCATGGCGCTGCAGACCCGCGAGCAGCACATTCGCCGTGAGAAGGCCAACTCGAACATCTGCACCGCGCAGGTGCTGCTGGCCAACATCGCCAGCTTTTATGCGGTGTACCACGGCCCGCAGGGCCTGACGCGCATCGCCCAGCGCATCCACCGGCTGACCGCGATCTTCGCCGCCGGTCTGGCGCAGAAGGGCGTGCAGCGCCTTAACGCCCACTTCTTCGACACCCTGACCCTGGAAGTCGGCGGCAGCCAGACGGCGATCATCGAGTCGGCCCAGGCGGCACGCATCAACCTGCGCGTGCTCGGCCGCGGCCACCTCGGCGTCAGCCTCGACGAGACCAGCAGCGCCGCCACCGTCGAGCAGCTGTGGGCGATCTTCCTCGGTGCCGATCACGGCCTGTCGGTCGCCGAGCTGGACGCCAGCGAGCTGGAAGCCGGTATTCCCGCCGCGCTGCAGCGCCGCTCGGGCTTCCTCAGCCACCCGGTGTTCAACACCCACCACAGCGAAACCGAGATGCTGCGTTACCTCAAGCAGCTGGAGAACAAGGACCTGGCGCTCAACCAGTCGATGATCCCGCTCGGCTCCTGCACCATGAAGCTCAACGCCACCAGCGAGATGATCCCGATCACCTGGCCGGAGTTCGCCAACCTGCACCCGTTCGCGCCGCGCGAGCAGGCCGCCGGCTACACCCTGATGATCGACGAGCTGGAAGCCTGGCTGCGCGCCATCACCGGCTTCGACGCGATCTGCATGCAGCCCAACTCCGGCGCGCAGGGCGAGTACGCGGGCCTGCTGGCGATCCGCAAGTACCACGAGAGCCGCGGCGACGCGCACCGCAACATCTGCCTGATCCCGGCGTCGGCGCACGGCACCAACCCGGCCTCGGCACAGATGGCGAGCATGCGCGTGGTGATCGTCGAGTGCGACGCCGAAGGCAACGTCGACCTTGAGGACCTCAAGCGCAAGGCCGCCGAGGCCGGCGCGCAGCTGTCGTGCCTGATGGCCACCTACCCGTCGACCCACGGCGTGTACGAGGAAGGCATCCGCGAAATCTGCGAGGTGATCCACGCCCACGGCGGCCAGGTGTACATGGACGGCGCCAACCTCAACGCTCAGGTCGGTCTGGCGCGGCCGGCCGACATCGGCGCCGACGTGTCGCACATGAACCTGCACAAGACCTTCTGCATCCCGCACGGCGGCGGCGGCCCAGGCATGGGCCCGATCGGGGTCAAGGCGCACCTGGCGCCCTTCGTCGCCAACCACCCGGTGGTCGAGCTGAAGGGCCCGAACCCGGAGAACGGCGCGGTCAGCGCGGCGCCGTGGGGCAGCGCGAGCATCCTGCCGATCAGCTGGATGTACATCGCCATGATGGGCCCGCAACTGGCCGATGCCACCGAAGTGGCGATCCTCGGCGCCAACTACCTGGCCAGCCAGCTCGGCGGCGCCTTCCCGGTGCTGTTCAGCGGGCGCAACGGCCGCGTTGCGCACGAGTGCATCCTCGACCTGCGGCCGCTCAAGGCGGACACCGGGATCAGCGAGGAAGACGTCGCCAAGCGCCTGATGGACTACGGCTTCCACGCGCCGACCATGTCCTTCCCGGTGCCCGGCACGCTGATGATCGAGCCGACCGAGAGCGAGTCGAAGCACGAGCTGGACCGCTTCATCGAGGCGATGCTGAGCATCCGCGCGGAGATCGCCAAGGTCGAGAGCGGCGAGTGGCCGGCCGAGGACAACCCGCTCAAGCGCGCACCGCACAGCCTGGCCGACGTGGTCGGCGTGTGGGAGCGGCCGTACAGCATCGAGGAAGCGGTGACGCCGAGCGCGCACACCCGTGCACACAAGTACTGGCCGACGGTAAACCGCGTCGACAACGTGTTCGGTGATCGCAACCTGTTCTGTGCCTGTGTGCCGCTGGACGACTACCGCGAATAAGCGCGCGCTCTTGAGCGTACTGTCGTTCAGTTAAGACAACGCCGCGACTCCCTTGGGATCGCGGCGTTTTTCATGGCGAGTTAGCCGCTAAGTGGTGCGCAGCGGTTGACGGAGTTCTGTAGGAGCGGATTTATCCGCGAGAGTCGGCGCCGCGGATCGCGAATGAATTCGCTCCTACCAAGGCGCGCCACCCAGCGACATCGGCTGTCCAGTCTGATCGCGGTGTTACCAGCGGTTGAACACCTCTTCGGCGAAGCCGAGGAACTCGTCGAGCTGCAGCGGCGTGCCGTCGTCGAGCAGCACACGCCCGGAGAAGAGGCCGAACACCTGGTGCTGCACGGTTTTCATCAACCCCAGGTCGATCTTCGAATGGCGGTCGAGCAGCGGCCGGAAACTCAGCTCGAGGCGCCCGGCGTCGTCGTTGAGGCGCCACGGTTTGAGGTAGTCGGCGGCGTCGTAGGCGAAGTGCACCTCGCCGAGCTTGTGCAGGCGGCCGGCGTGGATCAGCGCGTTCTCGCTGGCCGGGCTGCGGTCGCTGAAGCCGTAGCCGAGGTTGAAGCCGAACGGCACGCCGTCGAGGAAGCCGGAGGCCGAGCTCCAGTACCAGCGGTTCTGGTAGGTCCACACGCCGCGGCCCCAGTCGAGCACCCCGGCGTCGCGGCTTGGGTCGAAAGTCCGCGTCTCGGTGCCGAGGCGCACCTGGCCGCTGGCCGGCAGGCAGTTGAGCTTGCGGTTGTAGTAGAAGGCGCGGCGATTCTCCGCCCACGAGGTGGCGATGTTCAGCGATTCCAGCACGCTCGGCGGCTGCAGCAGTATTTCCCCCTCCAGGCCGCGGCTGCCGTCCGCCGCGCGCAGGCCGGGGGCGGCGAAGCGCAGCCGGCGCTGGCCGTGGTCGACCTCGATGTCCACTTGCAGCGTGCGGCTGTGATGCTGCAGGCGGCCGTGCTGGCTGTCGGCACCGAGGCCCAGGCGACCCAGCGGCAGCGGGATCAAGCTGTCGACCTGCTGGAAGCTGCCGCGGGCGAAATCCAGGTAGCACAGCGCGACCAGGCCGACGTAGCCGAGGTCGGCGACGGTCAGGGCGATGCCGAAGCGCTGCTCGGCGGACAGCACCGCGTAGTAGTCCCACTCCTTGATGCGCCAGCCGGCGGCGCGGATCGCCGTGCGCTGGTATTGCCAGAGCGGCTGGCGTGCCCAGCCGGGCTGGACGAGGGTGCCGGCGGCGCTGAGTAGCGGGCTGGCGCTGAGGATTTCCTGCTGCATGGGGGTATCGGCTCCACGGCTCATGGGCGGCAGCCGCGCGCCGGCAGACTGCCGAGGGCGCGGCTGATCAGTTCCTGACTGCGCGCACTGCGCAGGATGCTGGTGTGGCTTTCGCGCAGCAGGTAGAGGTGTTCGGCCTCGTCCTGGGCGGCTGGGCGCAGCTCGCTGGCCAGCGGCACCACGCCGTCGTTGGGTTGCGCCAGCAAGCGGCGGTTGCCGGCGTAGCTGACCAGCTGCCACTGGCGCACGTGCGCCGGCAGCGGGCTGGCGAACAGGTCCTGCAGATAGCGGCTGCCCGGCGCCAGGTCGCGCCACACCGGCGCCACCACCGGGGCATGCGCCACGCCGGAGGCGGCGGACGGGTGGCCGTCCCAGGGCGTCGACAGGGTGAGGAACAGGCACAGGCGGTCGGCGCCGTCATCGGCGCTGAGCATCTGCGCGGCCCGGCGGGCGACCAGGCCGCCCATGCTGTGGGCAAACAGGTGGTAGCGCGGCGGCGAGTGGCGCAGCTGCACGTCGCGGATCGCCTCGCTGAGCAGGTAGGCGCTGCTGTTCAGCGGCACGCCGCTGGGGTAGTGGAACAGCACCGCCTGGAAGCGCTGCGGGTCGAGGCTGGCGATCAGCTCGCGCCAGGCGCGCGGCGAGTCGTTGATGCCGTGGACGAGGAACACCGGCTCCTTGTGTGCGTCCCAGGGGTGCAGCAGGTACAGGCCGTAACCGACCTCGCGGAGGAAATCCAGCGGCTGCCAGGCGCCCTGGCTGACCCGCTCGGCGGAGAAGCGTGGGTCGTCGAAATCGACCTGCTGCAGGTAGTTGCGCTGCAGGCGCGGGTGCTCGCGATACAGCCGCGCCAGGCTGAGGTCGAGCGGCGGCGCCGGTTGCAGGTCGCTGGCCTGCAGGCGCAGGTCGTAGCGGCCGGCCTGCGGCGCGCTGTCGAGCGGCACTGCGACGCCCGCCACCGGGCGCAGCCAGCGCCGCGGTTCGGCGGGGTCGAGGACGAAATTGCCATTGCGGTCGATGAATGCCAGCAGCTGGTAGTCGCCTTTCGGCACGACGAAGTGGAACGCGCTGCCCGGCTCGACGATGCGGTACAGGCGCAGCTTGCCCTGGGCATCGAGCAGCGCCACCAGGGTGGCCTGGGGCAGGCTGTCGTCAGCGATGCTGCCGCTGATGCGCACCAGCTGCTGGTGCGCCGCGTCGAGTTGCGCCTGCAGCTTGAACAGTGAGCAGCCGCTGCCGGCCAGTGCGATCAGCAGCGCTCCCAGCGCCGCGCGTACTGCCCTCATCCCTGAGCTCCCGGTGGTCGATGGACATCCTCTCCGTCAGTCTAGCCGGGTCACGCGCGCTGCGGGTCAGGGGCGGGCGAGCAGCGCGGTGGCCAGCTGCTCATCGCTGAGCTGCAACTCGGGATGCTCGGCGCGCACCTGGCGCAGCGCGGCTTCCAGGTAGGGGCCACGGATCTGCCCGCCGCTGGCGACGAAGGCGCTGGCGTCCTCACGGGCGGCGAGCACCTGCTTGTCGTCCTTGAAGGTCAGGTAGGTGGAGCCGGTGGTGGCGCCGGAGGAAATCACGTCCTTCCAGAAGTCCGAGTCGGCGAAGGCGTGGCTGACGGGCGTGGCGAGTAGGGCAAGGGCGAGGGCGCAGGTGGGTATACGCATGGCAAGGGTTCCGATTTCAACAGTCCTACCTGTTCTGATCCCCGGGCGGCGTGCGTAGTTCAGCTTTCCTGCCGCGGCTGTTCGGCGTGTGGTGCCGACTCGGCGACCACCCGGTTGCGGCCTTGGGATTTGCCGCGGTACAGACGCTGGTCCGCGCAGCGATACAGGTCGTCGGCGCCGCGGCCATCGCGCGGCCACTCGGCGAGGCCGAAGGTCGCCGACAGCGGAATCTGCTCGCCCTTGTAGCGCAACGGTTGCGCGTCGATCAGCGCGCGCAGGCTCTCCAGCAGCGCCAGGGCACTGGCGGCATCGGTGCTGCGCAGCAGCAGGCCGAACTCCTCGCCGCCCAGCCGGCCCAGGCTGTCGGTACTGCGCAGGCGTTGCAGGAGCAGGCGGCAGACGTACTGCAGGGCGTGGTCGCCGGCGTCGTGGCCGTGGCGATCGTTGACCGCCTTGAAGTGGTCGATGTCCATCAGCGCGAGGACCAGCGGACTGTCGCTGCGCCCGGCTTCCTGCAGGGCGCGGCGCACTTCCAGCTGGAAATGCCGGCGGCTGGCCACGCCGGTCAGCGGGTCGGTCTGCGCCTGCTGTTCGACCACCGCGAAAGCCGCTGCGCGGCGGTATTCATAGAGGTGCACGAATACCAGGATCAGCAAGCCGCAGATGATCGCGTTGCCGGCGTCGATCCATTCAGCGGCGCTGTCCGGCAGCGGGTAGCGCAGGTAGTACAGCACCAGGCTGGCGAGCAGCAGCGGCACCGACAGCCAGAAGCCGCGGCGCTGGCCGAGCATCAGGTAGGCGAGCAGCGGGATCATGTACAGCCAGACGAAGGCGGCGGCCGAGGCATCCGGCATCAGGCTGATGTAGACGAGGAAGGCGAAGGTTGGCAGCAGGTACAGGTAGATCCACAGCTCCAGGCGCCGGGCGCGGTACACCCCGCGTCCGGCGGCGAGCAGCGCGGCGCAGGTGAGCACCTCGAGGCTGGCGAACAGGTAGTTGCCGGCGGCGAACTGCAGCAGCGAGAAGAAGCCGATGGTCAGCCCGGTGGCGGAGAAGATCAGGCTCATCAGCGAGCGCCGCGCGGTGTCTTCCAGTCCGGTGGTTTGCCGCAGCTCTGGATGGCTCATCGCTTCCCTCGCTCAGGCCGGCTCGATCTTGAGCAGTACGCCGTCCTGGTCGATCACCCGCACCGCGCTGCCGACCGGCAGGTCGGGGCCGGTGACCAGCCACAGGGTGTCGCCGGCTTTGATCTTGCCGCGTCCGCCGCTGATCGCCTCGTGCAGAACGAACTGGCGGCCGAGCAGCTCCTGGCCGCGACGGTTCAGCCCCGGCTGCGCCGAAGGCGCCCGGGCGTGGCGCTGGCGCTGCCACCAGAGCACCGCGCTGAGGATCGACAGCACGCCGAACAGCGGCAGCTGCCAGGTCCACGGCAGCGCCGGGAACAGCAGGGTCAGCACGCCGACCGCGGCGGCGGCGACGCCCAGCCACAGCAGGTAGCCGCCGGCGCCGAACACTTCGAGGATCAGCAGCACGGTGCCCAGCGCCAGCCAGTCCCAATACGACAGGTGCTGCAGGAACTCCCACATGGCTCAGCCCTTCTTGGCGTCGAAGGTGGCGCGCACGATCTCGCCGATGCCGCCGACCGCGCCGATCACCTGGCTGGCTTCCAGCGGCATTAGGATCACCTTGCTGTTGCTGGCGCCGGCCAGCTGGCCGAGCGCGTCGATGTACTTCTGCGCGACGAAGTAGTTGACCGCCTGCACGTTACCGGCGGCGATCGCCTCCGAAACCATGCGCGTCGCCTCGGCTTCCGCCTGCGCGGCGCGCTCGCGCGCTTCCGCTTCGAGGAACGCCGCCTGGCGCTGGCCTTCGGCCTTGAGGATGTCGCCCTGCTTCTGCCCCTCGGCGGTGAGGATCGCCGCGGCGCGCAGGCCCTCGGCCTCGAGAATCTGCGCGCGCTTGATGCGCTCGGCCTTCATCTGCCCGGACATCGCCGCCATCAGGTCGGCGGGCGGGCTGATGTCCTTGATCTCGATGCGGGTGATCTTGATCCCCCACGGCGCGGTGGCCTCGTCGACGGTCTTCAGCAGGCGCTCGTTGATCGCGTCGCGCTGGCCGAGCATGGCGTCCAGCTCCATGGAGCCGAGCACAGTACGGATGTTGGTCATCACCAGGTTGCGGATCGCGTGCTCGAGGTTGTTGACCTCGTAGGCCGCCTGCGCCGAATTGATGATCTGGAAGAAGCAGATCGCGTCGATCTGCACCGTGGCGTTGTCGGCGGTGATCACTTCCTGCGGCGGGATGTCCAGCACGCTTTCCATGACGTTGAGCTTGCGGCCGATGCGGTCCATCACCGGCACGATGATGTTCAGGCCCGGGCGCAGGGTGTTGGTGTAGCGGCCGAAGCGCTCCACCGTCCACTCGAAGCCCTGCGGCACCACCTTGAAGCCCATGAACACGATGGCCAGGGCCAGACCGACGAACAGCAGCAATACCCCACCGATTTCCATGACAACGCACTCCTTGTGATTGGTGGCCGGATGGCCCTCGCGCATCTAACCACAGGCGTGCCGCTCGGCGCTGCAGGTCGCTGCGGAAAATGCGTGTCGGCGTGCGACCGGTCAGGGCCGCGGCGCGATCAGCGCGCGCAGCAGCGCGGGGTCGTGGGCGTAGATGTCCGGGGCGTAGCGCAGCCGTCCGTCGCCATCCACCTCGGCGGTCCAGTAGCCGATCAGCACCGGCACCTTCGGCCGCAGCCGGTATTCCTGGGTGCGCCCGCTGGCCAGGCGCAGCTCGACATCGGCGAGCGCCTCCGGGCTGAGCAGGAACGGCAGCAGGCTGGTCACCGCCTCGACGCGCACGCAGCCGGAGCTGAAGAAGCGCGGCGACTTGTCGAACAGCTGCTGGCTCGGCGTGTCGTGCAGGTACACCGCATAGGGGTTGGGGAAGCGCAGCACCAGGCGGCCCAGCGGGTTCTGCGCGCCGGCGGCCTGGCTGAGGCGGATCGGCCCGGGGTCGTCCCAGTCGATCAGCGCCGGGTCGAGGGCGTTGCCGGCGCGGTCGTGCACGCTCATCTGATGGCGGTCGAGGTAGCTGGGGTCGCGGCGGATCTCCGGCAGTTTGTCTTCGCGGAGGATGGTCGGCGGCACGATCCAGCGCGGGTTGAGGGTCAGCCGGTCGATCTGCGAGGCGAGCAGCGGCGTCTGTCGGGTCGGTTTGCCGACCTGGGTACGGGTGCGCCAGGCCTCGTGGCCGTCCTGGTAGAGCAGCAGTTCGGCGGCGGCGACATTGATCACCACCCGCGCGTTGGCCAGGTCATCGGCCAGCCAGCGCAGCCGTTCGAGGTTGACGCGCAGCTGGTCGCGGCGCGCCAGCGCGTCGACGTTGAGTTCGGCCAAGCTGGCGCTGCCGAGCAGGCCGTCGGGCTTGAGCGCATGGTCGCGCTGGAAGGCGGCCAGCGCCGCGACCAGCTCGGCGTCGTGGTGCAGGGTGCTGCGCGTGGCCGGCTCGCCGTGCAGGTAGCCCTCGGCGGCCAGACGCACGCGCAGCGCCGGCACCCGCGGGTCGTAACCGCCGGGGCGCAGCAGCGCGCCGTCGGCCAGCGGCGTCCAGCTGGCCAGCGGCTGCAGGCGCAGCCGCGCGTACAGGGCGCGCAGCGCCTGGTACTGGGGCAGCGCCGGGCGCGCCGCGGCGAAGGCGCGGGCCGGCTCGTCGAGGTCGCGCAGGGCGATCGACAGCACCGCCAGGCGCGGGTCGGGGCGGCTGGCCGTGGCGGCGTGCCACAGCGGCTCGGCGCGCTGCTGGTTGAGGCGGCCGTTGCGCAGGTGCTGCAGGGCGCGCAGGTAGGCGTGGCTGGCCAGCAGGTCGGCGCAGGCGGACGGCGGTTCGAGGCTGCTCGGCAGCGGGTAGTCGCCGGGGTTCAGGCCGTCGTCGGCGAGCAGGCCGAGCTGTTCGCGCAGCGCGCCGAGGTGGGCGTCGTCGCGCCAGGCCGGCTGGTCGTCACGTTGCTGGTAGAAGGCGTCCAGTTGGGCCTGCGCCGCGGCGTTGAGGCTCGGCGGCAGCGCCGCGCAGTGCAGCGGGAACTGGTCGAGCAACTGACGCAGCGCGGGCGTCGCCGGCACCGGCATGAGCACCGCGAACGCGTGATTGGCAAGCAGCACCAGGCTTAGCAGGGCGCCGTGCAGGAGGGTGGAGCGGCGGTTGTACATCGGGTCCACATCGTTGCCCGGACAGAAAGGGCGTCCAGCAACAACTATAGGCAGCCGCGCGCCCGGCGCGAGGGTCGCCGGCCAGGCGGTAGAGCGGTTGGCGGGCTGCGCGCGGGGCTACTTCTGCTCGCTCTGCGGGGTGACGCGCAGCACTTCCTCGATGGTGGTCAGGCCGGCGGCGACCTTCTGCGCGCCGGACAGGCGCAGACTGCGCATGCCGTCCTTGAACGCCGCGCGGCGCAAGGCCACCAGGTCGGTGTCGGCATTGATGTGCGGCTTCAGCGCGTCGTCGAGGAGCATGATCTCGTAGACCCCGGCGCGCCCGCGGTAGCCGGTGTCGCGGCACTCCAGGCAGCCCACCGCGCGGTGCGCGTGGGTCGGCAGCGGCGCGCTCCACGGCTTGGTCAGCGCCTGCCAGTCGCTTTCCTCGAGCTCCACCGGCGCTTTGCAGTGCGGGCACAGGGTGCGCACCAGGCGCTGCGCCATGACCCCCAGCAGGGTCGCGCGCAGCAGGTAGTAGGGCACGCCGAGTTCGAGCAGACGGGTGATCGCCGAGGGCGCGTCGTTGGTGTGCAGGGTGGACAGCACCAGGTGCCCGGTGAGCGCCGCCTGGATGGCCATCTCGGCGGTCTCCAGGTCGCGGATCTCGCCGACCATGATGATGTCCGGGTCCTGGCGCATCAGCGCGCGCACGCCGCTGGCGAAGCTCAGCTCGATGTTGTGCTGCACCTGCATCTGGTTGAACGAGGTCTCGATCATCTCGATCGGGTCCTCGATGGTGCAGACGTTCACCTCGGGCGTGGCCAGTTGCTTGAGCGTGGTGTACAGGGTGGTGGTCTTGCCCGAGCCGGTCGGCCCGGTGACCAGGATGATGCCGTTCGGCTGGCCGGTCATGCTCTGCCAGCGCTTCAGGTCGTCGGCGGAGAAACCCAGCTGGTCGAAGCTTTTCAGCAGCACCTCGGGGTCGAAGATCCGCATCACCATCTTCTCGCCGAACGCGGTGGGCAGCGTCGACAGGCGCAGCTCGACTTCGCCGCCGTCCGGGGTCTTGGTCTTGATCCGCCCGTCTTGCGGCTTGCGCTTCTCGGCGACGTTCATCCGCCCGAGACTCTTCAGCCGGCTGATGATCGCCAGGGTCACCTGCGGCGGGAACTGGTAGACGTTGTGCAGCACGCCGTCGATGCGAAAGCGCACGGTGCCCATGTCGCGGCGCGGCTCGATGTGGATGTCGCTGGCGCGCTGCTGGTAGGCGTACTGGAACAGCCAGTCGACGATGTTGACGATGTGCGCGTCGTTGGCGTCCGGCTCCTGGTCCTGCGCGCCGAGGTTGAGCAGCTGCTCGAAGTTGCCCACGCCGCTGACCTTCATGTCATGGGCGGTGGCGCCGCTGACCGACTTGGCCAGGCGGTAAAACTCCACGGTGAAGCGGTGCAGGTCCGTCGGGTTGGCCACCACGCGCTTGATCGGCCGCTTCAGCACGTGGATCAGGTCGGCTTCCCAGCGATTGACGAAGGGTTGCGCGCTGGCGATGGTCACTGCCTCGCGATCGACCGCCACGGCGAGGATCTTGTGGCGCTGGGCGAAGGCGTAGGACATCAATGGGGTGATCGCCGCGACGTCGATCTTCAGCGGGTCGATGCGCAGGTAGGGCTGCCCGGCCAGCTCGGCGAGCCACAGGGTGAGGGTTTCCAGGTCGAGCTTGCGGCCGGCGCGGGTCAGGTCGTCGAGCTGCTGGCTGGCGAGGAATTCCAGCGGGTGCTGCTGATTGTTCACCGCGCTGCGGCGGATGGCCAGGCACTGCTCGGCGGTGTCCTGGGCGATGCGACCCAGGGCGACCAGCTCGCGGAGCAGGTCGGCGAGGTCGAGGGGGCGATCCTGGGGGGCAGCGAAGGCGGACATGGGAATCCCTTTGTGTTCCTACGAGGGCGGGCCGGCGGCCCGCGGCGGCGACCGACCACCGCGTGCCAGCTTAACGGGTCAGCGTCTTCCAGGCCTTGAGCGTCGCCACAGTATGGGCTTGGCCGCGGCGCGCCACCAACTGCTCGGCGTCCAGCGGACGCAGCGCCAGTTCGGCCAGCTTGCTCAGCTCGCCGTACAGGCGATCGGTTTCGGGCACCTCCAGCACGCCGCGCGCCAGGCGCAGCCAGACCAGCAGGCGCTCGAGGCGCGGCAGCTGCTCGCTGAGGTCTTCCGGCTGCTGCTGGTAGCGCGCCAGGTTCAGCGCACCGGCTTCGTCGCCGAGCTGGCGGGTCAGCCAGTTGCCCAGCGCCGCCGCGCCCTGGCGTTCGCCGCGATGGCTGCGCTGGGCGGTCCAGGCGCGGCTGAGCAGCCAGCGCGAGGCGGCCAGGGAGAAGTGCCCCCAGCGCGTGCCGGCCAGTTCCTCGGCGAACTGCGCCGGCGCCTGCTGGCGCGCGCTGTCGTCGTCGAAGCCGGCGACCAGGCGCGGGCGCCAGTCGTCGAGCAGCGCGTCAAGGGTCACGCGCAGCTCATGGCTGGTGGCGCGCGGCGCGGCCTGGCCGAGGCTGGAGAGCAGCGCGCGCAGTTCGGCGAGCTGGCTGACCCAGTCGACCAGCAGGCGCCAGTGGCCGTTGAAGCGGTACTGTTCGGCGAGCCGCTGGGTGCTGCCGAGCAGGTGCCAGGCCAGCGCGGCGAAGGCGTCGTCGAGCGGCTGCTCGACCCCCAGGCTGGGGGCCGGCAGGCGCAGCTGGTAGCTGTCCGCGTCGAACAGCCGGTAGCCGCGCTCGGCCTTGCTGATGTCGCAGGGGGTCAGCGGCAGTTCGGCGGCCAGCGCCTCGGCCAGCTCGAGCAGGGCTTCCGGCTCGCCTTGGCGCAGCTCGAGTTCCAGCTCGCAGATATCTTCTTCGCGGCCGTCGGCGAGCACCTTGCCGAGGTCCAGCGCGGCTTCGATGACCACCTTGGTCTTGCCGCGCCCCCAGGCGATCTCGGCGTACTCGCGGACGAAGTCGGTGGTGAACAGCGGCTGCAGCTCGCTCTTGTCGAGCGTGGCCAGGCTGGCTGGCCAGCAGCTGTCGTCGAGCTTGCCGAGGTCCAGCGTCGGGCTGTCCAGGTACCATTCCCACTCGTTGCGCTCGGACAGCCCGGCGACGCTCTGCCCGCGGCTCTTGAGGGTCTGGATGTAGGTCTCGCCGTCGCGGCGGATGCGCAGGGCGACTTTGGCGCCGGCCAGCTCGCGGCTGGCGGTGTCGTAGTACTGGTTGTACAGCTCGCGCTGCTGCCAGCCGGACTTGTTGCGCTTCTTCAGCAGCGCGTGCTCGCGCAGGGCGGCGAGGGTCTCGCGGCTGGCGCGCAGTTTGATTTCGGTTTCTTTGTTCATCGGCGACGGATTCGGGACGCAGCGCGGAACGGCTGCCAGAACCGGCAAGTCTACAGGAAAGCCGGTTATCTGCCGGGTGCGAGGCGCCCGAGTTTGCCTCTATGATGGGCCTACCCTGGAGAATGCCGATGTCCCTGCCGTCCCTCAAAGAGCAAGTCGCCGCGTTGATCGCCCTGCCTTCGGTGAGCTGTACCCAGGCGGCGCTCGACCAGTCCAACCGCCCGGTGGTCGAACAGCTGGCCAGCTGGCTCGGCGAGCTCGGCGCGGTGTGCGAACTGCAGGAAGTCGCGCCGGGCAAGCTCAACCTGCTCGCCACCTTCGGCAGCGGCCCCGGCGGCCTGGTGCTGGCCGGGCACACCGACACGGTGCCGTTCGACGAGGCGCTGTGGCGCAGCGACCCGCTCAAGCTGAGCGAAGTCGACGGGCGCTGGATCGGCCTTGGCGTGTGCGACATGAAGGGCTTCTTCGCCCTCGCCATCGAGGCGCTGCTGCCGTTGCTCGAGCGGCCGTTCAAGCAACCGCTGCTGATCCTCGCCACCTGCGACGAGGAAAGCTCGATGGCCGGCGCCCGCGCGCTGGCCGCCGCCGGCCGGCCGCTGGGGCGCGCCGCGGTGATTGGCGAGCCGACCGGGCTGAAGCCGATCCGCCTGCACAAGGGGGTGATGATGGAACGCATCGACATCCTCGGGCAGAGCGGCCATTCCTCCGACCCGCGCCTCGGCCACAGCGCGCTGGAGGCCATGCACGACGCGATCAGCGAGCTCAAGGCGCTGCGCGTGCAGTGGCAGGGCGAGTTCAACAACCCGCAATTCGGCGTGCCGCAACCGACCCTCAACCTCGGCTGCATCCACGGCGGCGACAACCCCAACCGCATCTGTGGCCAGTGCAGCCTGGAGTTCGACTTGCGCCCGCTGCCGGGCATGGACCCCGAGCAGCTGCGCGCGGCGATCCGCGGCAAGCTGCAGCCGCTCGCCGAGCGCCATCAGGTGCAGATCGACTTCGCCCCGCTGTTCCCCCATGTGCCGCCGTTCGAGCAGGCCGCCGACGTCGAGCTGGTGCGCCTCGCCGAGCGACTCACCGGGCATGCCGCCGAGTCGGTGGCATTCGGCACCGAAGCGCCTTATCTTCAGCAGCTCGGCTGCGAAACCATCGTGCTCGGCCCCGGTGATATCGCCTGTGCCCACCAGCCGGGCGAATACCTTGACCTCGATCGCGTACAGCCCACCGTGGAACTGCTGCGCCAACTGATCGGTCACTACTGCCTGCACCCATCGCAAGGGGAGTCTTGATGCTGCTGCGACGACGCTAACCGCCACTGTTGCGCCCACGCTGGCCGTGGGCATCCGTGTCATCTCGCGCTTTCCACATCATCAAGATTCACAGGCTTCGTCATGCCCGAATACGTCAACTGGCTCCGCCACGCTTCGCCCTACATCAACGCCCACCGCGACCGCACCTTCGTGGTCATGCTGCCCGGCGAGGGCGTCGAACACCCCAATTTCGGCAACATCGTCCACGACCTGGTGCTGCTGCACAGCCTCGGCGTGCGCCTGGTGCTGGTCCATGGCTCGCGCCCGCAGATCGAGGCACGCCTGGCCGCGCGCGGCATCACCCCGCACTTCCATCGCGACCTGCGGATCACCGACGGGCCGACCCTGGAGTGCGTGATCGACGCCGTCGGCCAGCTGCGCATCGCCCTCGAGGCGCGTCTGTCGATGGACATGGCCGCCTCGCCGATGCAGGGCTCGCGGCTGCGCGTGACCAGCGGCAACTACGTCACCGCGCGGCCGATCGGCGTGGTCGATGGCATCGACTACCACCACACTGGCGAGGTGCGGCGCATTGACCGCAAGGGCATCGGCCGGCTGCTCGACGAGCGCGCCATCGTGCTGCTCTCGCCACTGGGTTACTCGCCAACCGGGGAGATCTTCAACCTGGCCTGCGAGGACGTGGCGACCCGCGCGGCGATCGACCTCGGTGCCGAGAAGCTGCTGCTGTTCGGCGCCGAAGCCGGGCTGCTCGACGAGCACGGCAAGCTGATCCGCGAGCTGCGCCCGCAGCAGGTGCCGGTGCACCTGTCGCGGCTCGGCAGCAGCTACCAGGCGGAACTCCTGGATGCCGCCGCCGAGGCCTGCCGCGGTGGCGTGGCACGCACCCATATCGTCAGCTACGCCGAGGACGGCTCGCTGCTCACCGAGCTGTTCACCCGTGACGGCGGCGGCACCCTGGTCACCCAGGAACTGTTCGAAGCGCTGCGCGAGGCGACCATCGACGACGTCGGCGGGTTGATCGACCTGATCACCCCGCTGGAGGAGCAGGGCATCCTGGTGCGCCGCTCGCGCGAGGTGCTGGAGCGCGAGATCGAGCAGTTCAGCATCGTCGAGCGCGACGGGCTGATCATCGCCTGCGCCGCGCTGTATCCGATCGCCGACTCCGACGGCGGCGAGCTCGCCTGCCTGGCGGTCAACCCGGAGTACCGCCACGGCGGACGCGGCGACGAGCTGCTCGAGCGCATCGAGGAGCGCGCCCGTGCACTGGGCCTGAAGACGCTGTTCGTGCTCACCACGCGCACCGCGCACTGGTTTCGCGAACGTGGCTTCGTGCCCAGCGGCGTCGAGCGCCTGCCGGCGGCGCGCGCCTCGCTGTACAACTACCAGCGCAACTCGAAGATCTTCGAGAAGACGCTATAGGGCGAGGGGCTCGGCCGCGCGGCTAGGCGCGCCGAACAGACGAGTGTGGCTTGCTGATGGGGGGGTGCTGGAGGCGTGGGGGTCAGGCGGACTTCTGCGCGAGCAGCTGGTACTGCTCCTCGCCATCGTCCCAACCGGCTTCCCAGGCGGCGGCGAGGACTTCGGCGCCGTGTGGCTGCGGGCTGCGCAGTTGCCCGGTGAGACCGGCCATGTAGCCTTGCTGGTAAGCCTTGTTGAGGCTTTCCAGGCTCCATTGGCGGTCGTCGTCGGTGGGGAATTGGCTGGAGTCCATGACCGGCTCGGCTGAACGGGATGCCGTTTATCCTAGCGTCGCCGGCTGCGGCGGGCCGTGCTATCGGTCCCGCCTGGGCCACCACTGGTTGGTTTTGTGACGCAGTCGACTTAGCGCGTGCTTGGTCGCCGGACAGCGGCGCGGCTAGACCGCCACGCCGATGATGCTCGCCTGGTAGGCGGCGACGAACGCATCGAAGTCGCCGCGCGGCGCGGCTTCCAACTCTTCCTGCTCGGCCAGCGACTGCGCCGCCATGGCCTCGAACTCGCCGTGCAGCTTCGCCTCCAGCGGCGTGGCGCGGAAGTACGCCTCGTGCACGCGGCTCTGCCGCTCGGCGAAGGCGGCGAAGCTTTCGCCGCGGCCCTGCAGTTCGGCGAGCACCTGCGCCGAGGGGGTCAGCGCCGGGTCGTCGAGCTTGGCGCGCTGACTGGCCAGCGCCTCGGCATGGGCAGTGCCGCCGTGCACGCGGTCGAGCAGGTCGGCGATCGGCGCGAAGGCGTCGAGCAGCGCCACGCCCCAGTCGCGCAGGCCGATCTGCTCGCCGTCGTGCTGCAGGTGCAGGCCCGGCCGGCGACCTTCCTTGACCACCTTGAGGAAGTTGTCGGTGCAGGCGCGGCATTCACCGCCGGCCAGCTGCGGGCTGTCCTGCAGCGCGCAATAGAGCAGGAACAGGTCGAGGAAACGCGCCTCTTCGAGGTCGATGCCCAGCGGCAGGAACGGGTTGATGTCCAGGCAGCGCACTTCCACGTACTGCACGCCCCGCGCCATCAGCGCCTGGATCGGTCGCTCGCCGCTGTAGGTGACGCGTTTCGGGCGGATGCTCGAGTAGTACTCGTTTTCGATCTGGATCACGTTGGTGTTGAGCTGCTGCCACTCGCCGTCGCGCTTGATGCCGATCGCCGCGTAGGGCGGGTAGGGCGTCGACACCGCCTGGCGCAGGCTGTCGGTGTAGCTGGCCAGGTCGTTGTAGCAGGGTGTCAGGCCGCTCTGCGCGCTGCTCTGGTAGCCCAGGTCGCTCATCCGCAGGCTGGTCGCGTAGGGCAGGTAGAGGGTGTCCGCGTCGAGCTGCTTGAGCTGGTGCGGGTGGCCGCGCAGGAAGCCGGCGTCCAGCGCCGGCGAGGCGCCGAACAGGTACATCAGCAGCCAGCTGTAGCGGCGGAAATTGCGGATCAGCGCGATGTAGCGCTCGGACTGGTAGTCGCGTGGCGCCAGGCTGCTGCCTTCGGCCTGGCGCAGCAGCGGCCAGACGTTCTCGGCGAGCGAGAAGTTGTAGTGGATGCCGGCGATGCACTGCATGGTCTTGCCGTAGCGCAGCGCCAGACCCTGGCGGTACACGTACTTCAGCCGGCCGATGTTGGAGTCGCCGTACTGGGCGATCGGGATGCTCGCCTCTTCCGGCAGCGAGCAGGGCATCGAGGCGCTCCACAGGCGCTCGCCAGCCAGCTTGCTGTAGGTGAAGCGGTGCACCCGGTCGAGGTCGGCGAGGGTCTGCGCCGGGTCGGCTTCGGCCGGGGTGATGAACTCCAGCAGCGATTCCGAGTAGTCGGTGGTGATCTGCGGATGAGTCAGCGTCGAGCCCAGCGCACGCGGGTGCGGGGTCAGCGCGAGTTGCCCGTGTTCGTCGATGCGCAGGCATTCGCGCTCGATGCCGTGCAGGCTGCGGCCGAGCAGGGGCAGGTGTTCAGGGGCGCCGAGCAGGGCCAGGCGGCGTTGCAGAAGCTCGCTCAAGATGGTGTTCCTTAACGCATCAGTCGCCCCAATATGGGGGTAGACCGAACGTTCTACAAGGCTGGTTTGGCTGGCGTTTTCGCCTGGCGCTGGAGCAGGTCGGCGCGAGACGGTGAGAGGTAAACAGTAGCTGCAACGCTGCGGTCTTCCTCTCCCCTCGTCGTCAGATGCGCGCGAAGGTGGCCTGGGCCTTGGCCACCAGCTTGCCGCCCTGCAGGGTTTCCGCCTCGACCACCAGGGTGCGCTTGCCGGCATGCAGCACCCAGGCGCGGCAGATCAGCTCGCCCTCGCTGACCGGGCGGATGTAGTTGATCTTGCTTTCCAGGGTCACGCTGACCGCCACTCCGTCAGTCAGGCTGTGGCAGGCCTGACCCATGGCGGTGTCGATCAGCGAGAACAGCGCGCCGCCGTGCAGTTTGCCGTGCACGTTGCCGAGGCCGTCGTGCATCTGCATGTGCACCTCGGCGCGGCCTGCGCTGGCCTCGACCAGCTGCAGGCCGAGCAGGCGACTGAACGCGCTGCCCTGGCTGGCGTCGCCGTTGCTCATCAGTTCTTCCTCAACTGCTTGGCGTTGGCGAACAGCGCTGCCATCGCCGCGTTGGCCGGTGCCGGCTTGTCCTGCGGCGAATGGCGCTCGCTGCGCGGCGCCTGGCCGCCACGGTTGCCGCCGCCGCGCGGACCGTCGGCCTTCTCGCCGGGGGTGTCGCTCATGCGCATCGACAGGCCGATGCGCTGGCGGGCGACGTCGACTTCCATGACCTTGACCTTGACCACGTCACCGGCCTTGACCGCCTCGCGCGGGTCCTTGACGAACTTCTCGGAGAGCGCCGAGATGTGCACCAGACCGTCCTGGTGCACGCCGATGTCGACGAACGCGCCGAAGTTGGCGACGTTGGTCACCACGCCTTCGAGGATCATCCCCGGCTTGAGGTCCTTGATGGTCTCGACGCCGTCCTGGAACGCCGCGGTCTTGAACTCCGGGCGCGGGTCGCGGCTCGGCTTGTCGAGTTCCTTGAGGATGTCGGTGACGGTCGGCAGGCCGAAGCGCTCGTCGGTGAACTGCTTGGGATCGAGGCGTTTGAGGAAGCCCGAGTCGCCGATCAGCGAGCGGATGTCGCGGCTGGTGCCTTCGGCGATGCGCTGCACCAGCGGGTAGGTTTCCGGGTGCACCGCCGAGCCGTCCAGCGGGTTGTCGCCGTTCATCACGCGGAGGAAGCCGGCGGCCAGCTCGAAGGTCTTGTCGCCGAGGCGCGGCACCTTCTTCAGTGCGTCGCGGCTCTTGAACGCGCCGTTGGCGTCGCGGAACTGCACGATGTTCTGCGCCAGCGTGCTGTTCAGCCCGGAGATGCGTGCCAGCAGCGCCACCGAGGCGGTGTTGACGTCGACGCCGACGGCGTTCACGCAGTCCTCGACCACCGCGTCCAGCGAGCGTGCCAGCTTGAGCTGCGACACGTCGTGCTGGTACTGGCCGACGCCGATCGACTTCGGATCGATCTTCACCAGCTCGGCCAGCGGGTCCTGCAGGCGGCGGGCGATCGACACCGCGCCACGAATCGACACGTCGAGGTCGGGGAATTCCTTGGCCGCCAGTTCGGAGGCCGAGTACACCGAGGCGCCGGCTTCGCTGACCATGATCTTGGTCAGCTTGAGGCCTGGCAGTTTCTTGATCAGGTCGCCGGCCAGCTTGTCGGTCTCGCGGCTGGCGGTGCCGTTGCCGATGGCGATCAGGTCGACCGCGTGCTTGGCGCACAGCTTGGCGAGCACCGCCAGGGTGCCGTCCCAGTCGTTGCGCGGCGCGTGCGGGTAGACGGTGGCGGTGTCGAGCAGCTTGCCGGTGGCATCCACCACGGCGACCTTGCAGCCGGTGCGCAGGCCCGGGTCGAGGCCGAGGGTGGCGCGCGGGCCGGCCGGGGCGGCGAGCAGCAGGTCGTGCAGGTTGCGGGCGAACACGCTGATCGCCTCGTCTTCGGCCTGCTCGCGCAGTTCGCCGAACAGGTCGGTTTCCAGGTGGCTGTAGAGCTTGACCTTCCAGGTCCAGCGCACCACTTCGGCCAGCCACTTGTCGGCGGCGCGGCCGCGCGCGGCGATGCCGAAGCGCTCGCCGATCATGCCTTCGCACGGGTGCAGGCTGCCGGGCGTCTCCTCGCCGACCTTCAGCGCGGCGCTCAGCACGCCTTCGTTGCGCCCGCGGAAAATGGCCAGGGCGCGGTGCGAAGGCATCTTCTTCAGCGGTTCGTCATGCTCGAAGTAGTCGCTGAACTTCGCCCCTTCGGTTTCCTTGCCCGGCACCAGGCGCGCGCTGACGCTGGCGTTGTCCTTGAGGAAGCCGCGCAGGCGGTCGAGCAGCGTGGCGTCTTCGGCGAAGCGCTCCATGAGGATGTACTTGGCGCCCTCGAGCACCGCCTTGAGGTCGGCGAAGCCCTTGTCGGCATCGACGAAGCGCGCCGCTTCGGCTTCCGGTTCCAGGCTCGGGTCGTTGAACAGTGCGTCGGCCAGTTCGCCGAGGCCGGCTTCCAGGGCGATCTGGCCCTTGGTGCGGCGCTTCTGCTTGTACGGCAGGTAGAGGTCTTCGAGGCGGGTCTTGGTGTCGGCGAGATTGATCTCGCGGCTCAGCTCGGGCGTCAGCTTGCCCTGTTCCTCGATGCTGGCGAGGATCGCAGTGCGCCGCTCTTCCAGCTCGCGCAGGTAGCGCAGGCGCTCTTCGAGCAGGCGCAACTGGGTGTCATCCAGGCTGCCGGTGACCTCTTTGCGGTAACGGGCGATAAAGGGTACGGTCGAACCCTCGTCGAGCAACGCCACCGCGGCGGCCACCTGTTGCGGCTGCACGCGCCCGCTGGGCAGGGCGGAAAGTTCCTCGGCGATGCGTTGATTGATGCTGTCCTTGACCTGGGATGACATAGAACTTCCCCAAACACTGATAAAAAGAAAGACACGCCGCGCGGGCACGCGAGGGCCGGCATTATAACCAGCCTGCCCAGCGCCGCTCGGCAAAAGCGCTGGGTGGCGGATGGACCGGCTGGCGCGGGTGCGGTTCCCTCGGCAGGGGAAAAATCTGCTAACGAATGCAGTGCCCGTGCCGCGCGGGGCCTGCGGCATAATGGCCGGCGATTTTGAAGGAGTCCGTATGAGCACTGCCGTTACCGAAGGCGAGAAGATTCTTATCGTTGACGACGACCCGGGCCTGCGCCGCCTGCTCGAACGCTTCCTCAGCGAGCAGGGTTACCGGGTGCGCTCGGTGGAAAACGTCGAGCAGATGGACCGCCTGCTGGCCCGTGAACTGTTCCAGCTGCTGGTCCTCGACCTGATGCTGCCCGGCGAGGACGGCCTGTCCGCCTGCCGCCGCCTGCGCGAGACCAACAACCAGATGCCGATCATCATGCTCACCGCCAAGGGCGACGAGTCGAGCCGCATCCAGGGCCTCGAACAGGGCGCCGACGACTACCTCGGCAAGCCGTTCAACCCGCGCGAACTGCTGGCGCGGATCAAGGCCGTGCTGCGCCGCCAGGCGCCGGTGGTGCCTGGAGCGCCGGCCAGCGACGAGGAGACCGTGAGCTTCGGCGACTACCAGCTGTCGCTGGCGACCCGCGAGCTGAAGAAGGGCGACGAAGTGCACATGCTCACCACCGGCGAGTTCGCGGTGCTCAAGGCGCTGGTCCAGCACGCTCGCGAACCGCTGACCCGCGACAAGCTGATGAACCTGGCGCGCGGCCGTGAGTGGGACGCTCTGGAGCGTTCCATCGACGTGCAGATCTCGCGCCTGCGCCGGCTGATCGAACCGGATCCGGCCAAGCCGCGCTACATCCAGACGGTCTGGGGTGTCGGCTACGTGTTCGTGCCCGATGGCAGCAAGTAAGCCTGTGTAGGAGCGCGCCATGCCACCGTGCAACCACCTCGCGGGCATGGCCCGCTCCTCCGCGTCCGATAGGCCGCTATGAAAACCCCGGTCTGGTTCCCGCAAAGCTTCTTCGCCCGCACCCTGTGGCTGGTGCTGATCGTCGTGCTGTTTTCCAAGGCGCTGACCCTGGTCTACCTGCTAATGAACGAGGACGTGCTGGTCGACCGCCAGTACAGCCACGGCGCGGCGCTGACCCTGCGCGCCTACTGGGCGACCCACGCCGAATCGCGCGACGAGGTGGCCAAGGCCGCCGGCCTGCGCTGGCGCCCGGATGCCGAGGCGCCGCCCGGCGAATACCACTGGCCGTACACCGACGTGTTCCAGCGGCAAATGCGCATGGAGCTCGGCCCGGACACCGAGACCCGTCTGCGCGTGCACCATCCCTCGGCGCTGTGGGTGCGCGCGCCGAGCCTCGGCGAAGGCTGGGTCGAAGTGCCGCTGTACCCGCACCCGCTGCGCGGGCAGAAGATCTGGAGCGTGCTCGGCTGGTTCCTCGGCATCGGCCTGCTGTCCACCGCGGCAGCGTGGATTTTCGTGCGCCAGCTCAGTGCGCCGCTCAAGCGCCTGGTGTTCGCCGCCCGCGGCCTCGGCCAGGGGCGCAGCGTGCGCCTGCCGATCAGCGACACGCCGAGCGAGATGACCGAGGTGTACCGCGCCTTCAACCAGATGGCCGAGGACGTCGAGCAGGCGGCCCGCGAGCGCGAGCTGATGCTCGCCGGGGTGTCGCACGACCTGCGCACGCCGCTGACCCGTCTGCGCCTGTCGCTCGAACTGCTCGATAACGATGCCGAACTGACCGAGGACATGGTCCGCGACATCGAGGACATGGACGCGATTCTCGACCAGTTCCTCGCCTTCATCCGTGACGGTCGCGACGAGCGCCTCGAAGAACTCGAGCTGAGCGAGCTGGTGCGCGAGGTCGTGGCACCGTTCAACCATCCGCAGGAGCGCGTGCGCCTGTGCCTGGAGGCGCTGCCGGTGTTCCCGCTGCGGCGCCTGTCGATGAAGCGGCTGCTCAACAACCTGATCGAGAACGCCCTGCACCACGGCGGCAGCTCGGTGGAGGTGGCCGCCTACCTGTCCGGCGACAGCAGCGCGCCCTACGTGGTGCTCAGCGTGCTGGACCGCGGCGCCGGCCTCGATCCCGGCGAGCTGGAAAGCATCTTCACCCCGTTCATCCGCGGCGACCGGGCGCGCGGCGGACGTGGCACCGGGCTCGGCCTGGCGATCGTCAAGCGCATCGCCGCCCAGCACGGCGGCAGCGTCGAGCTGCGCAACCGCTCCGGCGGCGGCCTCGAGGCGCGCGTCTGCCTGCCGCTGGGCCTGCTGCTGCCACGCGACGCCGCCTGATCCGCCGCTAGCCCCCGGCGCACGGGCCGCGGCGCTCAAGCGCGCGGTGTGCAGAACATGTTCTATGCTGTCTCGGCGGATTGACACGAGGTCAGCATGCACGTCGTTGCGGAACGTAAGCCCACATGGACTTGGTGGCTCCCCCTGGTTTTGCTCCACCTGGCGTCCTGGTTGTCTCTCAGCACCCGCCTCAGCGACGGTGTCGCCTTCTGGTACCTGCCGCTGCCCCTGGCCCTGGTCTTCGTCCTCTGGTGGGGCCCGCGCGTGCTCCCTGCGGTGTTCCTCAATGCCCTGCTCAGCACGCCGCTGTGGCACCTCGACTGGCACTGGGCGCCGCTCTACGCGCTGCCGGAAACCCTCGCCGTGGCCTGCGCCTGGCTGCTGTTGCGGCTGCGCGGCTTCGACCCAGCGCTGCCCGATCTCGACCACCTGCTGCGTTTCATCCTGCTCGGCGTGCTGGTCCCGGCCAGCGTGCTCGCCCTCGGCCTGCAGGGCACGCTGCTGCTCAGCGGCGCGCTGCAGCCGGACACCTGGGCGATCGCCAGCCTCAGCCAGTGGCTGGTCGACAGCCTGACCAGCCTGGTGTTCGCCATTCCGCTGCTGACCTACTTCACCCTGACCCTGCGCCAGCGCGGCTGGGTGCCGGCGCCGCCCGGCAGCAGCCTGCCGCCGCTCGCCGAGCCGCTGCGCCGGGTGCCGCCGTGGCCGCTGATCGTGGTTCTGGCGGTCGGCCTGCCCTGGGCGATGGACCTGCTGCCGCTGCTGCTGGTGCTGCCACTCACCGGCCTGGTGCTGCTCGGCCTGGCCCTGGCCTGGGGCCTGCCCGGCGCGCTGTGCGGCGCGCTGGTGAGCAGCCTGGGGCTGCTGGTGCTGTCGCTGCCCGGCGACAACCTGGGCCTGCGTACGCAATCGCTGGAGCTGCAGCTCAGCGTGCTGTTTCTGCTGTTCGCCGCGCTGCTGGTCGGCCGCAGCCTCAGTGACCTGCGCCTGGCGCTGAGCCGCAGCGCGGACATGCAGCAACAGCTGGCGCTGACCCAGTTGGCCATCGACGCCAGCCCGATGGGCGTGTGCATCGCCGACGCACGCCAGGCCGACCAGCCGCTGATCTACTGCAACCCGGCCTTCGAGCGGATTACCGGCTACAGCAGCGCCGAAGCGCTGGGGCGCAACTGCCGCTTCCTGCAGGGCGACGATCGCCACCAGAACGAATTGCAGCGCCTGCGCGTCGCCCAGCAGCACGGCGACCCCTGCCAGGTGGTGCTGCGCAACTACCGCAAGAACGGCAGCCAGTTCTGGAACGAGATCACCCTGGCACCGATGCGCGACGCCCAGGGCATCAGCCATTTCGTCGGCCTGCTGCACGACGTCAGCGCCCGCGAACAGCAGATCGTCGAGCTGGCGCGGCGCCGCGAGGAACTGCTGCGCCAGGCCCACCTGCTGGCACAGACCGAGGCGATCGCCGACATCGGCGGCTGGGTGCTGAACCCGGCCGACGGCAGCATGTTCTGGAGCGAGGGCTGCTTCCGCATCTACGAGCTGGAGCCGAGCGGGGTGACACCGAGCTTTGCCCAGGCGACCGCCTACCTCGACGGCGACGGCCAGAGCCTCGCCGAGCAGACCCTGGCCCAGGCGCTGAGCCGCGGCCAGTCGTTCGACATCGAAGTGCGCCTGACCACCGCGCGTGGCAACCAGCGCTTCGTGCGCATTCGCGGCCTGGTCGAGCGCGACGGCGACCGGGTGCTGCGCGTGTATGGCGCGCTGCAGGACCTCACCGAACGCAGGCGCGCCGAGCAGCAGCTGCACGAGCGCGACGAATGGCTGCGGCTGTTCTTCGAGGCGCCGCTGATCGGCATGGCCATGCTCGGCCCGCAGCGCATCTGGCTCGAGGTCAACAGCAAGCTCTGCCAGGTCCTCGGGCGCAGCCGCGACGAGCTGCGCGGCATGACCTGGACGGCGCTGACCCACGCCGACGACGTCGCCGTGGAGGAGCCACTGTTCCAGGCGGTGTGCGCCGGCGAGCGCGACGACTACGAGCTGGACAAGCGCTTCCTGCGCGCCGACGGCAGCCTGGTGTTCACCCGCCTCAGCCTGCGCGCGGTGCGCGACGCCCAGGGCCGCCTCGAAGCCTGTCTGGTGCTGGTCGAGGACATCACCGCGCGGCGCGAGGCGGAAGCGCGCTACCGCACCCTGGTCGAACACGCCCCGGAAGCGATCCTGATGTTCGACACCCAGCGCGGCATCGTCGAGGCCAACGAGAACGCCGTGCGCCTGTTCGCCTTGCCGCGCGAGCAGTTGATCGGCCGCATGCCGACCAGTTTCAGCCCGCCGCTGCAGCCCGACGGGCGCCCCTCGCAGGAAGTCGCGCGTGCCTATGCGCGCGCCGCGCTGGAAGGCGAGACGCCGGTGTTCGAGTGGCTGATGCGCGACGCCGCCGGCCGCCAGCGTCCCTGCGAGGTGCGCCTGGTACGCCTGCCCGGCGGCGAACGGCCGCTGGTGCGGCTCAGCGTCACCGATATTTCCGAACGTCAGCGCTACCAGCGCGAGATCGAACGGCTGGCCTTCAGTGATGAACTGACCGGCCTGCCCAACCGCCGCCTGCTGCTCGACCGCCTGCAGCACGCGATGATCCGCGAGCAACGCGAGGACTGTTTCGGCGCGCTGCTGTTCATCGACCTCGACCACTTCAAGACGGTCAACGACAGCCTCGGCCACCCGGTCGGCGATGCGCTGCTGCGCGAAGTCACCGCACGCCTGGCCGGCTGCCTGCGTGCCGAGGACACCCTGGCGCGGCTCGGCGGCGACGAATTCGTGGTGCTCCTCGAAGCGCTCGGCGACAGCCCGGCGGCGGCCGGCGAACACGCCGCGGAGGTCGGCGAGAAGCTGCTCGCGAGCCTGCTCGGCAGCTACCAGATCGACCAGCACGAGCTGTCGGTCAGCGCCAGCATCGGCATCGCCCTGCACCCGCTGGGCACCCAGGGCGCCGCCGACGTGCTCAAACAGGCCGACACCGCGATGTACCGCGCCAAGCACGGCGGGCGCAACGCGCTGCACTTCTTCGCCCCGGAAATGCAGGCGGTGATCGACCAGCGCCTGCAGCTGCAGAGCGAACTCCGCCAGGCCATGGCGCGCGGCCAGCTGCACCTGGTGTTCCAGCCGCAACTGGCGCTGGCCACTGGCGAGGTGGCCGGTGCCGAGGTGCTGCTGCGCTGGCTGCATCCGGAGCGCGGCGAGATTCCGCCCAGCCAATTCATTCCCCTGGCCGAGGACACCGGGCTGATCCAGGAACTCGGCGCCTGGGTGCTGGAGAACGCCTGCGCGGTGCGGGCGCGCTGGCACGCGCAGTGGCCGCAACTGGTCCTGGCGGTCAACCTGAGCCCGCGCGAGCTGCGCCAGGCCGGCCTGGTGGCGCGGGTCAGCGACTGCCTGCAGCGCCATCGCCTGCCGGCCACCGCGCTGGAGCTGGAGATCACCGAGGGCGTGCTGCTCGAGGACGTCGACCAGTGCATCGCCGCCATGCACGCGCTGAAGGCGCTCGGCGTGCGCTTCGCGATCGACGATTTCGGTACCGGCTACTCCTCGCTGACCTACCTCAAGCGCCTGCCGCTGGACCGCCTGAAGATCGACCGCAGTTTCATCAGCGACCTGGAGAACGAAGGCAGCGACCGCATGCTGGTGGAGACCATCCTGGTGATCGCCCGCAACCTCGGCCTCGAGTGCATCGCCGAAGGCGTGGAGAACCATGCCCAGGCCGACCGCCTGCGCCTGCATGGCTGCACCCTGGGCCAGGGTTTCTACTTCGGCGAGCCGATGGACGAGGCGCAGTTCGCCGGCTGGCTCGGCGCCTACCGGCGCAGCCCGCTCCAGGTCTGAGGCGGGTGGCTGGCAATCCCTGTTCTTTTTCGATTAGGGTCGGCCCTTGGCATAGGCCAGCGTCGCGGCGAACACCCTCAAAGATGTGGTGCCGGATCAGGACAGCGGCCAGGTCCTGGCGCAGCTGATCATTCGTTAAAACAACAAGATTCCGGGGAGACGGGAATGACCACGATGTTGCTGTACAAGGAAATCAAGGCGCTCAACCGCGACGAGCACAAGACGCTGAAGCTCAAGCCGGCCGCCGACTGCGCCTTCGCCGCGCACACCCACCTGGTACCGCTGGCCGGGCTGGAGTTCTTCCAGGCCGCGCGGCATTACCCGATCATCTTCATCGGCCAGGGCGAGCAGCTGATGCCGATCGCTCTGCTCGGCCTGGCGGAAGGACAGAACACCTTCCTCGACGCCACGCTGCAGTGGCAGGCCAACACCTACGTGCCGGCGTTCGTGCGTCGCTACCCGTTCGTCATGGCGCAGGACGGCAGCGAGAACTTCACCGTGTGCTTCGACGCCGCCTACAGCGGCTGGAACGAGGAGGAGGGCCGCGAGCTGTTCGGCGCCGAGGGCGAGAACAGTGCCTATCTCAACGAGATGATCCAGTTCCTGCAGAACTTCACCCGCGAGATGGAGCGCACCCGCGAGCTGGTCAGCACCCTCAACACCCTGGAGCTGCTCACCCCGCGCACCCTGCAGCTGACCCACCCGAGCGGCGAGAGCTTCGTGCTGCGCGACTTCCAGGCGGTCGACGAGGCCAAGTTCGCCGCGCTGTCCGATGAGCAGGTGCTGAGCCTGCACAAGAGCGGCTTCCTCGGCTGGATCTACGCGCACCTGATGTCGCTGGGCAACGCCAACCTGCTGTTCGAGCGCTTCCTGGCCAACAAGGCGGCCGCCAGCGGCGCGGACGCGACCAAGCACTAAGCGGTTTGCGCCATAAAGAAGCCCCGCCTTGGCGGGGCTTTTTTATGGCGCGGCAGGGCGGTGGCCCTGGGTTGCGGAGACTGCCACTACGGCGCGGAGGGATGCGCTCGGGATGGCGTCCCTGGCGCAGCACCGACCGCCCATGAGGCACCGGCCCGGCCATCCCTGGCCGGTCGTTCGCCGGGGCAACGCAGGCGTTGCCTGATGCGGCTCAGCCCTTGCCCTTGGTGCGGGTCAGGCCGTACTCGGCGTTCTTTTCCAGATACTCGATGATGATCCCGGCGACGTCCTTGCCGGTGGTGATCTCGATGCCTTCCAGGCCCGGCGAGGAGTTCACCTCCATCACCAGCGGGCCGTGGTTGGAGCGCAGGATGTCGACCCCGGCCACCGACAGGCCCATGACCTTGGCGGCGCGGATCGCGGTCATGCGCTCTTCCGGGGTGATCTTGATCAGGCTGGCGGTGCCGCCGCGGTGCAGGTTGGAGCGGAATTCGCCGGCCTTGGCCTGGCGCTTCATCGACGCGATCACCTTGTCGCCGACCACGAAGCAGCGGATGTCGGCGCCGCCGGCTTCCTTGATGTACTCCTGGACCATGATGTCCTGCTTGAGGCCCATGAATGCCTCGATCACCGACTCGGCGGCCTTCTCGGTTTCGCAGAGCACCACGCCGATGCCCTGGGTGCCTTCAAGCACCTTGATCACCAGCGGTGCGCCGTTGACCATCTGGATCAGGTCGGGCACGTCGTCCGGCGAGTGGGCGAAGCCGGTCACCGGCAGGCCGATGCCCTTGCGCGAGAGCAGCTGCAGCGAGCGCAGCTTGTCGCGCGAGCGGCTGATCGCCACCGATTCGTTGAGCGGGAACACGCCCATCATCTCGAACTGGCGCAGCACCGCGCAGCCGTAGAAGGTCACCGAGGCGCCGATGCGCGGGATCACCGCGTCGAAGTCCACCAGTGGTTTGCCGCGGTAGTGGATCTGCGGCTTGTGGCTGGCGATGTTCATGTAGGCACGCAGGGTGTCGATGACCACCATTTCGTGGCCTCGTTGCTCGCCGGCTTCGACCAGGCGGCGGGTGGAGTACAGACGCGGATTGCGCGACAGCACAGCGATCTTCATTCGGCACCTGTGGGGGCGGAAGTGATGATGAGGGGTTTGTCTTGGACGTAGGTGAGTGCCGGGTTGACCACCAGCTGGCCGGCCACCAGCGCCTTGGAGCCGAGCAGTACGCGGTAGCGCATGTTCTTGCGGCAGGTCAGGGTGAAATCGACCGGCCAGGTGCGATCGCCGAGGCACATCTGGGTGTGGATCACGTAACGGGTCTGCGCCTCGCCGTTGGAGCTGCGGATGCGCTTGACCGAGACCAGCGGCGCCTCGCAGCGATGGCGGCGCTGCACCAGGGTGCCGAGGTGCGCGGTGAAGCGCACCCAGTCCTGGCCGTCGCGCTGGAACGGCTGAATCTCGCTGGCATGCAGCGTCGACGTGCTGGCGCCGGTGTCGATCTTGGCGCGCAGGCCGACCATGCCGAGGTCCGGCAGGTTGATCCACTCACGCAGGCCGATCACCGACAGATGGTCGAACGTCTTCAAATTGGGCGTACCAGAACGGACGGGGCGGAGCGCCCGGGGCGGCAGCTGCCGCGCCGAAACGGGCGCCGGGTGTCGGCATTCTAGACGCGCACCGTGACAACTGCACCCGCGCCGCAACGTGGTTTACCGCCGTCGCGAATCGTGGTGCGATGGTCGGTGAAACGCTGGGAGTTGGGCATGAGCGAGAAAGACGACGACAAGGTGCGCCTCGACAAATGGCTGTGGGCGGCGCGCTTCTACAAGACCCGCGCGCTGGCCAAGGCGGCCATCGAGGGCGGCAAGGTGCATTGCCGTGGCGAACGCTGCAAACCGAGCAAGGAGCCGAAGGTCGGCGACGAACTGACCCTGCGCACCGGCTTCGACGAACGCACCGTGGTGGTCGAGGCGCTGTCGGTGGTGCGCCGCGGCGCGCCGGAGGCGCAGACCCTGTACCGCGAGACCGAGGACAGCATCGCCCGCCGCGAAGCCGCCGCCGAACAGCGCAAGGCCGGCGCGCTGGGGGTGAGCACCGACGGTCGGCCGAGCAAGAAGCAGCGCCGCCAGCTGTTCACCTTCCGCGACAGCCGCGATCAATAGACGCGGCCATGCGCGCCGATAGACAGGAGGGCCTTGGTCGGGCCCGGCTTTGCGCCTAAAATCGCCGCCCCTGGTGATACTTGGCGAATCCGGCATGTCTGACTTTACCCAACGCTTCCTGTTCGACGACTTCGACGCGCGCGGCGAACTGGTCACGCTCGAGGGCAGCTATCGGCACGTGCTGGCCAAGCACCCCTATCCGGAGCCCGTGGCGCAGCTGCTCGGCGAACTGCTCGGCGCCGCCGCGCTGCTGATCGGCACCGTCAAGTTCGACGGCCTGCTGGTGCTGCAGGCGCGCTCCACCGGCGCGGTGCCGCTGCTGATGGTCGAGTGCTCGAGTGCCGGCGAACTGCGCGGCATCGCCCGCTACCACGCCGAGCAGATCGGCGACGCGCAGAGCCTCGGCGAGCTGATGCCCAACGGCGACCTGGCGATCACCATCGACCCGGCCAACGGCCAGCGCTACCAGGGCATCGTCGCCCTCGACGGGGCCAACCTGGCGGACTGCCTGTCGACCTACTTCGCCACCTCCGAGCAGCTGCCGACCCGTTTCTGGCTGTTCGCCGATGGCCAGCGCGCCTGCGGCCTGCTGCTCCAGCAACTGCCGGTCGACCGCCAGAAGGACCCCGAGGCGCGCGCCGCCAGCTGGGAGCACGTGGTGACCCTGGCCGACACCCTGACCGCCGAAGAGCTGCTCAGCCTGGACAGCGAGACCCTGCTGTACCGCCTGTACCACGAGGAAGCGGTGCGCCTGTTCGAACCGCGTGCCCTGCAGTTCCGCTGCAGCTGCTCGCGCGAGCGTTCGGCGCGCGCGCTGGTCAGCCTGGGCCGCGAGGACGCCGACCAGCTGCTCGCCGAGCAGGGCGGTACGGTGGTGATCGACTGCCAGTTCTGCAACCAGCGCTATCCGTTCGACGCCGCCGACATCGCCCAGCTGTTCGCCGGCGGTGGTGTCGAGCCGGCATCGGATACGCGGCACTGAGGAAACTTTGCCGCATTTGCCTGTCTGTGTATGACCGCCGATGGCCTGGCCAGCGGCTACACAGCGCGGTTTTCGGGCCCGGGGCGATGATCGCCCGTTGATCGGATCGGAGGCTGCACTTGGCCAGACCTTTTCTGGCATAATCCGCGCACTTTTTTTTCTGTAGTAGTGCTGTGGCTTTTACTACATCTTCGGAAGCCCGGCCCTGGAGCCGATGGGGACTCACATGACGCAAGCCAATACCGCCGTGTACACCGATATCAGCGCCGCCCAACTGGTCGAAGAGGCCATTCGCCGCGGCGAAGGCGAGCTGGCGGCCAACGGCTCGCTGGTGGTTCGCACCGGCCACCGCACCGGCCGCTCGCCGGCCGACCGTTTCATCGTCGACGAGCCGAGCACCAGCGCCGCAATTGGCTGGGGCCCGATCAACCGCAAGTTCCCGGCCGACAAGTTCGATGCCCTGTGGGCGCGCGTCGAGGCGTTCAACAACGCCCAAGACCACTTCGTTTCCCACGTCCATGTAGGTTCGGCCGCCGAGCACTACCTGGCCGTCAAGATGACCACCCAGACCGCCTGGCAGAACCTGTTCGGCCGTTGCCTGTTCATCAACCCGGCGCAGTACAACCCCGCTGGTCGCAGCGAGTGGCAAGTGCTCAACGTCGCCAACTTCGAGTGCGTACCGGAGCGTGACGGCACCAACTCCGACGGTTGCGTGATCATCAACTTCGCCCAGAAGAAAGTGCTGATCGCCGGCATGCGCTACGCCGGTGAAATGAAGAAGGCGATGTTCTCGGTGCAGAACTTCCTGCTCCCGGAAGCCGACGTGCTGCCGATGCACTGCGCCGCCAACATCGGCGAAGACGGCGACGTCACCCTGTTCTTCGGCCTGTCCGGCACCGGCAAGACCACCCTGTCCGCCGACCCGAGCCGTTACCTGATCGGTGACGACGAGCACGGCTGGGGTGAAGGCGTGGTGTTCAACATCGAAGGCGGTTGCTATGCCAAGTGCATCGACCTGTCCGAGAAGAACGAGCCGGTGATCTGGAAAGCCATCCAGTTCGGCGCCGTGCTGGAGAACGTGGTGCTCGACGAGAACCGCGTGCCGGACTACGCCGACGACAGCCTGACCCAGAACTCCCGCGCCGCTTACCCGCTGGAGCTGGTCGAGAAGCGCAGCGAAGAGAACCTCGGCGGCGAGCCGAACGCGGTGATCTTCCTGACCTGCGACCTGACTGGCGTACTGCCGCCGGTGTCGATCCTCAGCGAAGAGCAGGCGGCCTACCACTTCCTGTCCGGCTACACCGCGCTGGTCGGTTCCACCGAAATGGGTTCCGGCGGCGGCATCAAGTCGACCTTCTCCACCTGCTTCGGCGCGCCGTTCTTCCCGCGTCCGGCCGGCGTCTACGCCGAGCTGCTGATCAAGCGCATCAAGGCGTTCGGCTCCAAGGTCTACCTGGTCAACACCGGCTGGACCGGCGGTGGCTACGGTGTCGGCAAGCGCTTCAACATCCCCACCACGCGTGGCGTGATTGCGGCGATCCAGAGCGGCGCGCTGGTCGGCACCGAGACCGAGCACCTGCCGATCATCAACCTCGACGTGCCGAAGTCGGTACCGGGCGTGGAAACCAACCTGCTCAACCCGCGCAACACCTGGGCTGACCAGAACGCCTACGACGAGGCCGCCAAGGCCCTGGCCAAGCAGTTCGTCGACAACTTCACCAAGTTCGACGTCAGCGACGCCATCAAGAACGCCGGCCCGCAGCTGTAAGCTGTACCGCGTGATCTGACAAAGCCGCCCTCGGGCGGCTTTGTCGTTTTTGCGACCTGTATGCGTGGCCTGGCAACGGCGTGCGGAGACTGGGTAGGAGCGAATTCATTCGCGATGTAGCCGGCACCGAGGCACCCCCTTCGCGAATGAATTCGCTCCTACCCAAAGCATGTGCAGCGCGTTACGGTCAGCCACCGCGATTGCCGGCCACGGAGAGCGACACCTTATGTATGAAACCCTCGAACGCGTATTCGGCTTCCGCCAGCTGCGCCCCGGTCAGGCCGTCGCAATCGGCGCGGTGCTGGCCGGCCGCTCGGCGGCGGCGATCTTTCCCACCGGCTCGGGCAAGTCGCTGTGCTACCAGCTGCCGGCGTTGCAGTTGCCGCACCTGACCCTGGTGGTCTCGCCGCTGCTGGCGCTGATGCAGGACCAGCTGGCGTTCCTCGCCCGGCATGGCATCGCCGCGGCCAGCGTCGATTCGGCGCAGAGCCGCGAGCAGGTCGCCGAGACCATGCGCCGCGCCAAGGCCGGTGAGCTGAAGATCCTGATGATCTCGGTGGAACGCCTGAAGAACGAACGCTTCCGCCACTTCATCGCCCAGGTGCCGATCTCCCTGCTGGTGATCGACGAGGCGCACTGCATCTCCGAGTGGGGCCACAACTTTCGCCCCGACTACCTCAAGCTGCCCGACTACCAGCGCCAGTTCGGCATTCCCCAGGTGCTGCTGCTGACCGCCACGGCGACCCCGCCGGTGATCGCCGACATGCGCGCCAAGTTCGCCATCGCCGCCGAGGACGTGGTGACCACCGGCTTCTACCGCGCCAACCTCAACCTGCTGGTCGAACCGGTCAGTGGCGCCGACAAGCCGCGCCGGCTGGTCGAGTGGCTGGGCGCCAAGGCCGGGCAGCCGAGCATCGTCTACGTCACCCAGCATAAGACCGCCGAACAGGTCGCCGCCACGCTCAGCTCGCGCGGCATCCCGGCCAGCGCCTACCACGCCGGCATGGCCCACGAGCAGCGTGAGGCGATCCAGCGCCAGTTCATGGCCGGCCAACTCAACTGCATCGTCGCCACCATCGCCTTCGGCATGGGCATCGACAAGAGCGACATCCGCAACGTGGTGCACTTCGACCTGCCCAAGTCGATCGAGAACTACAGCCAGGAAATCGGCCGCGGCGGGCGCGATGGCCAGCCGTCCGACTGCCTGGTGCTGGCCAACCGCGACAGCCTCAATGTGCTGGAAAACTTCGTATACGGCGATACCCCGGAGCTGGCCGGCATCCGCAACGTGCTCGACGAGCTGCGCGGCGCCGCCGGCGAGTGGGAGTTCATGCTCAATGCGCTGAGCGAGCAGAGCAACATCCGCCCGCTGCCGCTGAAGACCCTGCTGGTGCAGCTCGAGCTGCGCGGCATCATCGCGCCGCGCTACGCCTATTTCGCCGAGTACCGCTTCAAGTACCTGCGCGAACCCGAGGCGCTGCTCGCCCAGTTCGACGGCGAGCGCCGACAGTTCCTCGCTGCCATCGTCGCCACCTCGGCGCGCGCGCGCACCTGGTGCACGGTGGATTTCGAGGCGCTGTACCAGCAGCACCGCGCCGAGCGCAGCCGGGTGGTCAAGGCGCTGGACTGGTTGCAGGAGCAGGGCTGGATCGAGCTGGAAAGCAAACAGATGACCGAGGTCTACGCGCTGCTCGACGCGAGCTTCGATCCCGCGGTGCTGGCCGCCGAGCTGCACGCGCATTTCCGCCAGCACGAGGCCAGCGAGATCGCCCGCATCCAGGCGATGCTCGGCCTGTTCGCCAGCGACACCTGCCTGAGTCAACGGCTGGCCGCCTACTTCGGCGACGCCCAGGCGCCGCAGCGCTGCGGGCATTGCTCGGTGTGCCGCGGCCAGGTCGCGCGGCTACCGGCGCCACCCGCGCTGCCGCCGCTGGCCGGCGACCTGCACAGTCGCTGCGGCGGCTTCCTGCAGCGCTATGCGGAGCTCAAGGGCGAGCCGCCGAGCGGCGAATGCCTGACGCGCTTCCTGTGCGGCATCAGCTCGCCGCTGTTGACCAAGCTTAAGGCGCGCCAGCTGGCCGGCTTCGCCACGCTGGAAGACTACCCCTACGCCACGGTGCGCGAGTGGCTCGCCGGGCAGTTGCTCGGCGCCGACTAAGCGAAGCGGTCAACATCCGGTTACATCTCCGCAAAGGCCCTGCTTATCGGCGCGCGGCCTAGTGCGGCGGGCCTTTCGGTCAGATGACGGGGTCTCGTCACGGGGTGCTGAACTAGACTTTAGTCCCCCCTCATCCCTGGTACCCATTCTCTTCGGGAGGGTTCTACCATGGCGATTTTCACTGGCACACCCAATGAAGACTTCCTGTTCGGCGGCGCGGAAGACGACCAGTTGTTCGGTCTCGGTGGCGCTGATTTTCTGCTCGGCGGCGGCGGCAACGACACGCTGTCCGGCGACGAAAGCTTCTTCGGCGCGCTGGGCGCCGACAGCCTGACCGGCGGGGCCGGCAACGACAGCTTCGCCTAGTCGGTCGGCAGCGGCGAGCAGTCGACCTTCGCGGTGCGTGACACGGTCACCGACTTCCAGGGCGCGGGCGTCGCCGGCGGCGACAGCCTGCAACTGTCGACCGGCTTCATCCTGCAGAGCCGACTGGTGTTCGAAGGCGCGCGCAGCACGCTGCCGACCCTCGGCGCCAACCTCGGTTTCGCCGGCAACGGCTTCACCGAGGTGTTCTATGCGCTCGGCGCGACGAGCACGCTGCTGTTCGCCGACTCCAACGACAACGGCGTGCTGGATGCCACCGACTTCACCGTGCAGCTGAGCGGCCGGCACAGCCTGGTCAAGGGCGACTTCGGCACCACGCCGTTCGTCACGCGCGGCAGCAACAGCGGTGACGTGATCAACGGCACGCCGGACAACGACACCATCTTCGGCCTCGGCGGCAACGACATCATCGACGGTGGCGCGGGCAACGATTCGCTGCTCACCGGTGGCGCCGGCAACGACATCATCAATGGCGGCGAGGGCCGCGACAACCTGACCGGCAACGACGGCAACGACATCCTCGACGGCGGCGCCGGCAACGACTCGCTGCTCTCCGGCGGCAACGGCAACGACATCGTGCGCGGCGGCGAGGGCAACGACACCCTCGATGGCGACGACGGCAACGACATGCTGTTCGGTGGCGTCGGCAACGACGACTTCTTCGGCGGCAACGGCAACGACGCGATCTTCGGCGAGGACGGCGACGACGAGCTGTTCGGCGATGCCGGTGCCGACAGCCTGTCCGGTGGCAACGGCGACGACGAGCTGGAAGGCGACGCCGGTGCCGACCTGCTCACCGGTGGCGCCGGCAACGACGAATTCATCTTCTTCCTCGGCGCGTTCAACCCCAGCTCGACGCTGGCCAGCTTCGACACCGTCACCGACTTCCAGGGCGCCGGAGCGGCGGTCGGCGACCTGCTCGATCTGAATGGCGAGTTCGTGTTCCGCGGCCAGCTGAGCTTCAACCCGCAACTCGGCGCGGCGCTGGGCGGCGCCGGCAACGGCGTCACCGAGCTGTTCTACACCATCCGCCAGGGCAACACCTGGCTGGTCGCCGACGAGGATGACGACGGCCTGCTGGGCAACAGCGACTTCACCCTGAAGTTCCTCGGCGCCCGGCAGCTGACCACCGACGACTTCAGTCGCTCGACGGTGTTCCTCACCGCCGGCACCGAAGGCGCTGACGTCATCGTCGGCACCGATGACGACGACCGCATCTTCGGCCTCGGCGGCAACGACCAGCTGAGCGGCGCGGCCGGCAACGACGTGGTCAACGGCGGCAACGGCGACGACCTGGTGCGCGGTGGCCCTGGCCAGGGTTTCGACGAGCTATTCGGTGGCAACGGTAACGACACCCTCGTCATCGACGGCGACTTTGGTGCCAACGCCTTCGGCGAGGCCGGCGACGACCTGCTGATCGGCAACACCGCGGAGTTCTCGTTCGACAGCCTGGATGGCGGCGACGGCAACGACACCCTGCAGGCCGGGGTATCGGGTGGCTCGCTGAGCGGCGGCGACGGTGATGACGTGCTGATCGGCGGCGCCCGTCAGGACTTCATGAGCGGCGGCGCCGGGGTCGACGTGTTCCAGTTCGGCGCGGTGTGGAGCGAGCCATTCTTCGACGACACCGTGCAGGACTTCGAGGACGGCGTGGAACGCCTCGACCTGAGCACCAGCGGCCTGGCCTTCGAGGACCTGGTGATCGAGGACTTCTTCGGCTTCAGTACGCTGATCAGCTCCTCGGCCGGGACCATCAACCTGGTCGGCGTGGCGGTGGCCAACGTCACCGCCGACGACTTCGTCTTCGCCTGACTGGGTGGGTGCGCCGCGCGCTTCGACACGGCGCGCGGCGGCACTTACAGGCGCACCCGGTAGGCGCGGTCCGAGTCGATTTCGCCGACCCCGCCCGGCGAGCCGAGCAGCAGCTCGTTGCCGTGCTGCACCACGCTGCTGAAGCTCGGCAGGTTGGCGCGTGCCGAGGCCTGCAGGGTTTCGCGCACCTGGCCCTGGGCGTCGAAGCGGAACACGTAGGGATACACCACCGGCTTGGTCAGCAGCGCGCGCGGCAGGCGCGCGGCGACCTGGCGGGCGAACGGCCAGGGACCCAGCGCGTCGAGCACGCGTTTGCGCGGCGAGAAGAACGAGCACCAGTAGCTGCCGTCCGGGGCGATCGACAGGTCGCCGGGGAAGCCGGGCAGGTTGTCGACCAGCACCTCGCGCTGCCCGGTGCGCGGGCCGCTCAGCCACAGGCGGGTGATCCGGTAGGCGCCGGTCTCGGCCACCAGCAGGTACGACTCATCGGGCGCCAGCACCACGCCGTTGGCGAACTCCAGGCCGTCGAGCAGCTGCTCGATGCGCCCGTCCGGATGGCGGACGAACACCTTGCCGTCGCCGCCATGCTCGAGCAGCGCCAGCTTGTTGTCGGCCAGCCCCCAGCGGCTCGAGGCCTCGCTGAAGAACAGCCGGCCGTCGCGGGCGAGGAACACGTCGTTGAGGAAGGTGAAGCGCTGTTGCGCCGAGCTCTGCACCACCACCTCGGCCTGGCCCTGCGGGGTGATCCGCCAGATCTGTGCGTTGGCCTCGTCGGCGGCGTAGAGGTCGCCGTTGCCGGCGAAGTTCATCCCCACCGGGCGGCCGGCCAGCTGCACGAAGGTCTGCGGCGCCTCGCCGGCGCGCCAGCGCACGATGCGCCCGTCGCCGATGCCGCTGTAGCGGCGCCCTTCGGCGTCCACCACCACGGTGTCCGGGCCGGGCAGGCCGGCCTGTTCGAGCACTGCGGCGTCGAGCCGCGCGTTGGGCGCCCACACGCCGCTGGCGTCCGGCAGCGGGCCGGGTTGCCAGGCCACCGGTCGCAGCGGCGTGGGCCAGAACAGCAGGTAGGCGAGGGCGGCGAGGACGAGGAGCAGCAACGGCTTGCGCATGGGCATCCCTTTATTCTTGTGGTCTGCGGCAAGCCTAGTGAAAGCCGGCGCCGTGGCGAATTCCCCGGCAGGCCAAAGCGCTGACTTTGCCGCTGCGCCAGGCGCCGCTTACCCATCCTAGGGTCGGGGACAAACCGTGCGGCGCCGGCGAATCTGGCGGATAGCGCGGCTTCGGTCTTGAATTGGCGGACCGGCCACGGACCCACCTGCCGAGGAGTGCCTCATGTCTGCCGAACACTTGGATGTACTGATCGTTGGCGCCGGCCTGTCCGGCATCGGCGCGGCCTATCACCTGCAACAGCAGTGCCCCGGCAAGCGCTTTGCCATCCTCGAAGGCCGCGCCGCGCTGGGCGGCACCTGGGACCTGTTCCGCTACCCGGGCATCCGCTCCGACTCGGACATGTTCACCCTCGGCTACAACTTCAAGCCGTGGAACGACCCGCAGGCCATCGCCGACGGTCCGTCGATCCGCCGCTACATCGAGGAAACCGCGCGCGAGAACGGCATCGACCGGCACATCCGCTACCGCCACAAGGTGCTCAAGGCCGACTGGTGCAGCGCCAGCGCCACCTGGAGTCTGGAGGTGCAGCGCGGCGACGAGGCCGAGCCGGTCAAACTGAGCTGCCAGTACCTGCTGATGTGCACCGGCTACTACCGCTACGAAGCCGGCTACACCCCGGACTTCCCCGGCCGCGAGCAGTTCCAGGGGCATTTCGTGCATCCGCAGCTGTGGCCGGAGCAACTCGACTACGCCGGCAAGCGCGTGGTGGTGATCGGCAGCGGGGCGACCGCGGTGACCCTGATCCCGTCGATGACCGACCAGGCCGCGCACGTCACCATGCTGCAGCGCTCGCCGTCCTACGTGATCAGCCTGCCCAAGGAGGACGTGATCTCCAACGCGCTGCGCCGCGTACTGCCGGAGAAATGGGTGTACCGCCTCGGACGCGCGCGCAACGTGACCATGCAGATGGTGTTCTTCAACCTGGCCAAGGCCTTCCCCAACCTGGTGCGCAAGGTGCTGCTCGGCCTGGCGCGTCGCCAGCTCGGCGCGGACTTCGACATGCGCCACTTCAGCCCGCGCTACAAGCCGTGGGACGAGCGGGTCTGCGTGGTGCCGGACGGCGACCTGTTCAAGGTGCTGCGCCAGGGCAAGGCCTCGGTGGTCACCGACCAGATCGACAGCTTCACCGCCGGCGGCATCCGCCTGAAGTCCGGCAGCGAGCTGCCGGCGGACATCGTGGTCAGCGCCACCGGCCTCGACCTGGTGCTGTTCGGCGGCATGCAGGTGTCGCTCGACGGCACACCGTTCGACGCCGCGCAGAGCATGGGCTACCGCGGCATCATGCTGCGCGACCTGCCCAACGCCGCGGTGGTGCTCGGCTACACCAACGCCAGCTGGACGCTCAAGGCCGACCTGTCCAGCGAGTACTTCTGCCGCCTGATCAACCACATGGACGCCATCGGCATGCGCCAGTGCACGCCGCGCGCCGGTGCCGACGCGATCGGCGAGGCGCCGTTCCTCAACCTCAACTCCGGCTACATCCAGCGCGTCGCCGACCAGCTGCCCAAGCAGGGCGACCGCTCGCCGTGGAAGCTCTATCAGAACTACCTGCTCGACCTGGCGCTGCTGCGCTTCGGCAAGGTCGAGGATGGCTACCTGCAGTTCAGCTCGCCGCAGGTCGCGAGCAAGCGCGAGGTGCCGCTGGAAGCGCTCGGCTGACCGCCGGTGTGGGCGGCATGACCGCAGGTCGGCTCGCGCCCTGAGGGGCAAGCGCCGGGTCGCGCGCAAGGCGCGGCACGGCAGGGGAGTTTCACTGGTACAGCGCTCGTGCGGCAATCGCGCGGGCGCCGGTGTGGCCGCCTCGAAAGGTGATGGCAGTTTGTATATATTGCCGGCCTGCACCACAGCAGCCTGTTAGCCCTGATCAGCCGCCGCCTTACCCTGCGGGAATTCCCCATGAAAACAACTACAAAGAAACCCGACTCCACTGTTTCCGAGCCGCGCACCACGCTGGCCCACACTGAACTCGAGCCGCGGTTGGCCGAAGCCCTGGCCGTACCGGCGCTGAGTGCCGGCGGCAAGCAGTACATGTACTTCACCGAGCGCGACATCGATCGCATCCTCGAGAACCTCGACGGCCTGCGCACCCGGGTGTTCCCCAAGCTGCCCAACGACAGCAACGACGAGTTGCGCAACAGCCAGCATTTTCCCTCGGTGTGCCTGATCGGCCTCGGCCGCTGCGGCTCCAACATCGCCCTGGACGTCGCCTCGCTGGTGTTCAACGCGCGCAAGTTCTACCTCAACGAGTTCAGCAGCCAGGACAAGCCGGCCACCGAACAGCGTCCGGCCAACTGGATCAAGAGCAGCCTGCGCCTGTCGTCCGGGCGCGGCGCCAAGCCGGTGTTCCTGGTCGAGCCGCTGGTGATGCTCGGCGACCTGGACAAGGACATCGAGGGACGCATCCGCTTCTCGCGCAAGGCCGAGACCGGCGGCTTCCTCGAGGACTACAGCAAGATGAAGATCATGGACCTCTCCGAGGTCCATGCCGGCGGCGCCGGTAACGCGCCGATCCTCGGCCAGTACCTGGCCAAGATCATCCTCAACAAGGACACCCAGCGCTTCTCCAACCCGGACTGGAAGTTCATCCACAGCTACCTGATCGACTCGTGCGGCATCAAGGCCAACCAGTCGCGGCTGTACTTCTACATCTTCAGCGCCGGCGGTGGTACCGGCTCGGGCATGGCCTCGGAATTCGGCCTGGCCCAGCAGTTCGCCTACATGAGCAAGACCTTCGAGACCAAGCAGGAGAGCAGCAGCGCGGACAACCGCGGGCACTCCTTCGTCTTCGAGCCGATCTTCACCAGCGGCATCTGCATCCTGCCGAACATCTCTGACCAGGGCATCGAGATGTCCGAGGCGCTGCACATCAACGCCGGCCGGCTGCTGTGCAAGTACCTGTCCGAGGAGTGGGACTTCTCCTACAACTTCGACAACGAGACGACCGGCGAGGAAAGCGTGATGCGCCGCATCCGCCCGTGGAACGCGATGATGCTGATCTCCAACGACATCATGCGTTACGCCGAGGAAAGCGACGCCGCGCACAGCCACAACATCGACGTGAACGCCATGGAGCGCCACGCCAACCAGTACATCTCGCAGCAGATCTTCAACATCCTCACCGCCCAGGCGGTGACCACCGACTACGACCAGACCTACTTCCGCCGCGCCGGCATCGACATCGGCGAAACCATCCGCCTGGATGCCAACGACCTGTTCATGAGCCTGGCCGGTCCGGTGGCGGTGGCCTACGCCGAGTCGGTGGTGGCCGAGCAGACCGAGAAGGCGCCGACCGAGAAGTTCAAGGTGTTCGAGAAAGAGCCGCCGAAGCTCGACATCGACGACCTGTTCTTCCGTTCCATCGACCTGCCGCACTTCAACAAATCGACCCAGGCCATCGAAGGCATCAGCCTGCTGCCGATCGAGGCCAAGCGCTACCGCGAGGCGCTGGACCGCTACAAGAAGAGCAACTACGACGCCAGCGCGCTGAGCGACCTGCATTTCTTCAAGAACTGCTCGTCGGTGGTGTCGATCGTCTCGCTGCCCAAGGACTACAAGCTCTCCTACATCGACCTCAACCGGCTCAAGACCCACCTCAACAGCCTGTTCCCCAACACCACCCTGAAGCGCTACGCGCTGGTGATCGGCGCCTCGGCGAACCTCTCGCTGACCACCCTGATCGTCAAGAGCCCGTGCCTGTCCGACGACTTCCTGACCCTGATCGTCGCCTTCATCAAGCGCTGCTTCGCCCGCGACCAGTTCCGCTACGACGACAGCCTGGACAACGCCATGCTCGACTTCATCGTCGCCGATGAACTGGATGAAGAGCGCATCGACGCCATGCTCAACGAGCACGAGAACCCGGCGAAGATCCTCGACACCAACTGGTACGCGATCAAGCCGATGTACGAGAAGAAGTACCGCGAGCTGATCCACGACGAGGGCAAGTTCGTCTCGATCAACGACATCCGCCTGTCGCGCGACAGCGTGAAGAAGGCGATCAAGTACCTGCGCGAAATCTACCGCCACCGCGTCGGCAAGACCCGGGTGATCTCGCTCAACGACTATCCGCAGTAAGGCGTCAGCCCGGCAGCGCGCTGCCGGGTGGGCTACGGTGTGCGGCTGGTCGCCGCGATTTGTCCGATCAGCCACTGCAGCGCGGCGTCGCGCTGGCGCTGGGTGAGGCTGACGATGTCCAGCTGGAAGCTGCCGACGTCGAGCGGCAGCGCATGGCGACTGAGCGGCAGCAGCGCGGTGAACTGCTCGGCCAGGCGCGTCGACAGCACCACCACCAGGTCGGTGCTGGCGGCGATGTGCGCGGCCTGCAGGTAGTTCGGCGTGGTGTAGTGGATGTCGCGGCGCAGGCCGTGCGCGCCGAGCCACTGGTCGACCATGCCGCGGGTCTGGCCGCCGTGTACCCACAGATGGCGCAACTGCAGGAAACGCTCGAGGTCCGGTGCTTCGCGCAGCAGCGGGTGGTCGCGGCGCGCCACCAGGCACAGGTTGTCGCTCATCCACGGCTGGCGGGTGAAGCGCTCGGGCAGGCTTTCGAAGCGGCCCACGGCGAGGTCGAGGTCGCCCTTGTCCAGCGCCTCGGCCGGCAGCTGCGGATCGAGCTGCTGGATTGCCAGGCTGATCCCCGGCGCCTGCTCGGCCAGTTCGCTGAGCAGGTGCGGCATGCACAGCAGCTCGGCGTAGTCGGTCATCGCAATGCTGAAGCGCTGGCGGCTGCGCGCCGGGTCGAACTGTTCGGCGCCGCTCAGGCTCTGCTCGATCTGCGCCAGCGCGGCGCGGATCGGCGCCTCCAGGCTCAGCGCTCGCGGGGTCGGCTGCATGCTGCGCCCGGCGCGCACCAGCAGCGGGTCGTCGAGTAGTTCGCGCAGGCGGTTGAGGGCGTTGCTCACTGCCGGTTGACTGAGCGCCAGGCGTTCGGCGGCGCGCGACACGTTGCGCTCGCGCAGCAGGGCGTCGAGCACGCGCAGCAGGTTGAGATCGAAGTTAGAGATATTCATCTGCTAAATATGAAGTATCACAAGACTAAATTTCAAAAATAGTAGCGCCTTCCTCTAAGGTGTCTGCCGGTTTTTTATGCGCGCAGAGCCCTGAGCAAAGGCTCGCGAGCTAGCGCCAGGCAAGGCGCGAGCGGGCGAAGGCGCGGAGTTTACGCTGTGTAAATGAGCGCCTGAGCCCGCTTGCAACGCCGCCTGGCCGACGCGCAGCCGCCTTTGGCAGGACTTACGAGAGGACAACAACAATGAGCCACACCCCCTTCTCCATTCAGCAGGCCGCGGTGATCGGTGCCGGCACCATGGGCCGCGGCATCGTCATGAGCCTGGCCAACGCCGGCGTGCCGGTGCTCTGGCTCGACAACAACCCGCAGATGCTCGAGCAGGCCATGGGCGTGCTGGCCGACACCAACGCGCACAACCAGCGCCTGGGACGGATCGACGAGGCCGAAGCGGCCGCGCGCCTGGCGCGGGTCACCCCGGTCAGCGACTACGCGGCGCTGCAGGGCGTCGACCTGGTGATCGAGGCGGTCTACGAGAACCTCGAACTCAAGCAGCAGATCTTCCGCAGCCTGGACGCCGCCGTGCGCCCGGGTGCGATCCTCGCCAGCAACACCTCCTACCTCGACATCGACGCGATCGCCGCAGTCACCCAGCGGCCCAGCCAGGTGCTCGGCCTGCACTTCTTCAGCCCGGCGCACATCATGAAGCTGCTGGAGATCGTCCGCGGTCAGGCCACAGCGCCGGCCGTGCTGGACGCCGCGCTGGCGCTCGGCAAACGCATGGGCAAGGTCAGCGTGGTGGCCGGCAACTGCCACGGCTTCATCGGCAACCGCATGCTCGAGAAGTACTCCGGCGAGGCGCGCAGCATGCTCCTCGAAGGCGCCTACCCGCATCAGATCGACGCCGCGCTGCAGGGCTTCGGCTTCGCCATGGGCCCGTTCCGCATGTATGACGTGGTCGGCATCGACCTCGGCTGGCGCGCCCGCCAGCTGTCCGGCAAGGGCATGGACGCGCCGCTGGCGCAGGTCGACAACGCGCTGTGCGAGCTCGGCCGCTTCGGCCAGAAGGCGCGCAAGGGTTATTACACCTACGCCGAGGGCAGCCGCCAGGCCGAGCACGACCCGGAAGTCGATGCGCTGGTGCTGCGCGTCGCCGAGGGCCTGGGCTTCCAGCGCCGCGACATTGGCGCCGAGGAGATCGTCGAGCGCTGCGTGCTGGCGCTGGTCAACGAAGGCGCGAAGATTCTCGAAGAGAACATCGCCGCCACCAGCCAGGACGTCGACCTGGTCTACCTCAACGGCTACGGCTTCCCTGCCGCGGTCGGTGGGCCGATGAGCTGGGCCGACGCCCAGGGCCTGGCGACGGTGCGCGAGCGCCTGCTGCAGCTGCAGGCTCAGTTCGGCAGCCACTGGCAGCCGGCGGCGCTGATCGATCGGCTGGTGGCCGACGGCAAGCGCTTCGCTGACGTGAAGGAGGGCCGCGCATGAGCTATCAGGCCCCCCTGCGCGACATGCGCTTCGTCCTGCATGAACTGTTCGACGTCAGCGCGCACTGCGAGCTGCTCGGCAACGGCCTCGACCGCGAACTGATCGACGGCGTGCTCGACGAGGCGGCGCGCTACACCGGCGAAGTGGTCGCCCCGCTGAATCGCAACAGCGACGAGGAAGGCTGCCGCCTGCAGGACGGCGCGGTGACCACCCCGCAAGGCTTCCGCGACGCCTACCGGCAGTTCGTCGACAACGGCTGGGCGAGCATGAACGGCCCGGTCGAGTTCGGCGGCCAGGGCTTCCCGCAGTTGGTCTCGGCGAGCTTCCACGAGATGCTGATGGCCTCGTCGCTGTCGTTCCGCATCTACTCCGGGCTCACCGAAGGCGCCGTACTGGCCCTGCACAAGCATGGCAGCGAAGCGCTCAAGGCCGACTACCTGAGCAAGATGGTCAGCGGCGAATGGACCGGCACCATGTGCCTGACCGAGCCGCAGGCCGGCACCGACCTGGCGCTGCTGCGCACCAAGGCCGAACCGCAGGCAGACGGCAGCTACAAGGTCAGCGGCAACAAGATCTTCATCAGTGGCGGCGAGCAGGACCTCACCGACAACATCGTCCACCTGGTGCTCGCCCGTCTGCCCGACGCGCCGGCCGGGGTGAAGGGCATCAGCCTGCTGCTGGTACCGAAATTCGTCGCCAACGCCGACGGCAGCCTCGCCGCGAAGAACGCGCTGTCCTGCGGCGCCATCGAGCACAAGATGGGCATCAAGGGCGCCTCGACCTGCGTGATGAACTTCGACGGCGCCACCGGCTGGCTGATCGGCGAGGCCAACCAGGGCCTCGCGTGCATGTTCACCATGATGAACGACGCGCGCTTCCAGGTCGGCCTGCAGGGCCTGGCCATCGCCGAAGCGGCGTTCCAGGGCGGCCTGCGTTATGCCCGCGAGCGCCTGCAGTCGCGCGGCCTGGCCGGCGCGGTGCAGCCGGACAAGGCGGCCGACCCGATCATCGTCCACCCGGACGTGCGGCGCATGCTGCTGACCCAGAAGACCCTCACCGAAGGCAGTCGCATGCTCGCCGCCTACTGCGCGCGCCAGCTCGACCTCGAGCACGGCCACCCGGACGCCGCGGCCCGCAAGGCTGCCGGCAAGCGCGCGGCGCTGCTGATCCCGATCGTCAAGGCGTTCTTCACCGACATGGGCCAGGAAGTCGCCAGCCTCGGCGTGCAGCTGTACGGCGGCCACGGCTTCATCCGCGAGTGGGGCATGGAGCAGCTGATGCGCGACAGCCGCATCACCCAGCTGTACGAGGGCACCAACGGCATCCAGGCGCTCGACCTGATCCGCCGCAAGCTGCTCGGCGACGGCGGCGCGGAGCTGTCCGCGCTGCAGGCCGAATTCAGCGCGCTGTGCGACCAGCAACTCGACCGCCCGGCGCTGCGCGGACTGGCGCAGACGGTGCAGGCGCGCCTTGGCGAGTGGCGTGAGCTGAGCAGCGAAGTGATCGCCGCCAGCCAGCGCGACGTGCAGGAGATCGGCGCGATGTCGGTGGACTTCCTCGCCTACTCGTCCTACGTGCTGCTCGCCGGCCTCTGGCTGCAGGCGGCTGCTCGCGCGCAAGATGCGCTGGACGCCGGCACTGGCGAAACGGCCTTCTATCAGGCCAAGCTGCACAGCGCCGAATTCTTCGTGCGCCGCGTGCTGCCGCGCGCCAGCGGCCACCGCGAGGCGCTGCTCGGCGGCGCGGCGTGCCTGATGGCGATGCCGGAGGACAGCTTCGCGTTGTGACCGGGCGCGGCGCGGCGATCCGCGGATCGCCGCGTGGGGGCGCCGCTACTGATTGGGGACGCATGGTGAGAACAATAAGAACGGCCTGGTACATCCTGCTGACTGCCGCGGCCCTGGCGGCTGCGGCCTACCTGTATTTCCTGCATGCGCCGGTCCCGGCCGTGCCGCCACTCAGTGCCAGTCTGCAGCACGACCGGCTCGTGCTCGGCGGGACGGCGCGCGACTACGCCTACTACGTGCCGGCCAAGCTGCCGGCGCACGCGCCATTGGTGTTCGTCCTGCACGGCTCGCTGCAGACCATCGACGACATCCGCACCTTCAGCGGCTACGCCTTCGAGCGCCTGGCCGACCAGCACGGTTTCATCGTCGTCTACCCGCAGGGCTACCAGAACAACTGGAACGATTGCCGGCGCACCGCCGATTACCCGGCGCGCGCCGAGAACATCGACGACAAGGGCCTGATCGCCGCGCTGATCGGCCGCTTCGCCGAGCAGTACGGCGCCGACGCCCGACGCGCCTTCCTGGTCGGCTATTCCAACGGCGGCCACCTCGGCCTGCGCCTGGCGCTCGAGCAGCCGAACCTGCTGGCCGGCGTCGCCGCGGTGGCGGCCAACCTGCCGAGCGACGACAACCAGGCCTGCCAGCCGAGCGGCGGTGCCACGGCGGTGCTGCTGATGAACGGCACGCGCGACCCGATCAACCCGTTCAACGGCGGCGTGGTCACCCTGTTCGGCCTCGGCAATCGCGGCAGCGTGCAAAGCTCCTACGCCTCGGCGTTGTACTTCGCCACCCTCGACGGTTACCCGCGCGAGGCGGTGCGCAGCCGCACGGTGTGGGACGACCCGGCGCAGCCCGAACAGCGCGTGACCCTCGACCAGTGGCGCGCCGAGGGGCGCCCGGAAGTGGCACTGTATTCGGTGATCGGCGGCGGCCATCTGCTGCCCCAGGGCGCGTTCCGCGCGCCGCGCCTGCTCGGCCCGACCCTCTCCGCATTCGACGGCCCCCAGGCCATCTGGGACTTCTTCGCCCGCCAGCGCCCCGCGCCGGCCCAGCCCTGACCCCTTTGGAGGTAGAGCCATGCAGCCCTTCAGTTTCGCCACCACCGCGCAGATCCTCTGCGAAGCCGGCGCCGCCGTGCGCCTCGCCAGCCTGTGCCGCGAGCGTGAAGCCGGCGCGGTGCTGATCGTCACCGACCCCGGCATCAGCCGCTTCGGCCTGCTCGACGCGGTGCTGCCAGGCTTCGCCGCCGAAGGCGTGCGCGTCGCGGTCTACGACCAGGTGCTGGCCGACCCACCGGAAGCCATCGTGCTGGCCGCGGTGGAGCAGGCCAAGGCCATGCACGCCGAGCTGATCATCGGTTTCGGCGGCGGCAGTTCGATGGACGTCGCCAAGCTGGTGGCCTTGCTCGCCCATCCGCAGTGCGCGCAGGGCCTCGCCGACATCTACGGGGTGGGCAACGCCAAGGGCAAGCGCCTGCCGCTGATCCAGGTGCCGACCACCGCCGGTACCGGCTCGGAGGTCACCCAGATCGCCATCATCACCACCGGCGAAACCACCAAGATGGGCGTGGTCTCGCCGCTGCTGCTGCCCGACCTGGCGGTGCTCGACGCCGACCTGACCCTCGGCCTGCCGCCCGCGGTGACCGCCGCCACCGGCATCGACGCCATGGTGCACGCCATCGAGTCGTACACCAGCAAGCTGAAGAAGAACCCGCTGTCCGACCTGCTGGCCCGCGAGGCGCTGCGGCTGCTCGCCGCCAACCTGCACGAGGCGGTGCACAACGGGCGCAACCGCGAGGCACGCCAGGCCATGCTGCTCGGCGCGCTGCTTGCCGGCCAGGCGTTCGCCAACGCGCCGGTGGCGGCGGTGCACGCCCTGGCCTATCCGCTCGGCGGGCATTTCCACATCCCCCACGGCCTGTCCAACGCGCTGGTGCTGCCGCACGTGCTGCGCTTCAATGCGCCCGCCGCCGCGCCGCTGTATGCCGAGCTGGCGCCGCTGCTGCTCGGCGCGCGGCTGCAGCCGGGCCCGGTCGAGCACCTCGCCGAGCAGTTCGTCGCCGAGCTGGCCGAACTCAGCCCGCGCTGCGGCCTGCCCAGCCGCCTGCGCGATGCCGGCGTGCCGGAGGCGATGCTCGCCCAGCTGGCCAACGACGCCATGCTGCAGCAGCGCCTGCTGGTGAATAACCCGCGCGAGGTCAGCGAGGCCGACGCGCTGGCGATCTACCAGGCAGCGTATTGAATTTGCCCATCGCTCACCTGTAGGAGCGAATTGATTCGCGCTGGGGCGCCCATGTGCTGCCCGCATCGCGGATGAATCCGCTCCCACCGCGAGTGCAGATGTCTTCCTCCCGGCGCGCGCCCGGGCCTCCACAAGGACACCCCATGAGCCAACCCCAACACCTGCGTCACGACTACCGCTACTTCCAGCCGATCACCACGCGCTGGCATGACAACGACGTCTACGGTCACGTCAACAACGTCGTCTACTACGGCTACTTCGACAGCGCGGTGAACACCTACCTGATCGAGCGGGGCGGCCTGGACATCCAGGACGGCGCGGTGGTCGGCTTCGTGGTCAGCTCGTCGTGCGACTACTTCGCCTCGATCGCCTTCCCCGAGCGCATCGAGGTCGGCCTGCGGGTCGGCAAGCTGGGCAACAGCTCGGTGCAGTACGAGCTGGCGATCTTCAAGGCCGGCGAAGACGAGGCCTGCGCGGCCGGGCGTTTCGTCCACGTGTTCGTGGATCGGCAGAGCAATCGCCCGGTACCGATTCCCGCGCCGTTGCGCGGCGCGCTGGAGGCGCTGCTGACCGACGGTCAGACGTCGTAACTCAGGCGCCAATAAAACGGCTGGTAGTCGCTACTAGCCTCGTGCCATTATCCAACTGCTGTTTCGTGTGCCGATAACGGAATCACGAGGGTGTTTGCCTCGCGCGCAGGATGCGCCTCTCAACATCCACCAGCAGTAGGACATGGCATGAAGTCGGAACGCATGCACGGCAGGCCCCACCTGTTCGGCTTGATCTGGCCTTTCGTCGGCATCGGGGTGCTGCAGGCCCTGCTGGTGCTGCTCAGTCTGTCGTTGTTGTCGTCGGTGCGTGCCTACATCAACGGCGAGAGCCTCTGGTCCAAGGGCCAGAAGGACGCCATCTACGCCCTCAGCCTGTATGTCGACAGCGGCCGCGAGGCCGACTTCCAGCGCTACCTGACGGCGATCAGCGTGCCGCTCGGCGACCATCGCGCGCGCCTGGCGATGAACGAGCCGCGCCTCGATCGCGCGGTCGCCGAAGAAGGGCTGCTGCAGGGCGGCAACCACCCGCAGGATTTCGCCGGGATGATCGGCCTGTACCGCTATCTGGGGCGGATCAGCTACCTGGAGCAGGCCATCGGACTGTGGGCGGCGGCCGACGAAGGCCTGCTGCAACTCGACAAGCTCGGTTGGGAAATCTACCTCGGTGTGCAGTCCGGTGCGGCCGGCAGCGCCCAGCTGAGCGCCTGGAAGACGCAGATCTTCGCCCTCAACGAACAACTCACGCCGCTCGAGAAGGCCTTCTCCGACACCCTCGGCGAAGGTGCGCGGGCGATCGCCGACGTGCTGCTGGCGGTCAACCTCGGCACCGCGCTGCTGCTGATCCTCCTTGCGGTGCTGCGCACCCGCAACCTGCTGGAGCGCAGCGCCGGTTTCGAGGAGGCGCTGCACCGCGAGCAGGAGCGCGCCCAGGTGACGCTCGCCTCGATCGGCGACGCGGTGCTGACCCTGGATGCCCAGGGGCGCCTCGACTACCTCAACCCGGCGGCCGAGCAGCTGATCGGCTGGCGCGCCGCGCAGGCCTGCGGGCTACCGCTCGGCGAGCTGCTGCAACTCAGCGACGAGCAGCAGCAGGAGCGCCTCGACGAGCTGCTCGAGCCGCTGCTGGACGGCAGTGCGGGCTCCACCTCGATCGGCAGCCGCCACCTGCTGCGCGCCGATGGCAGCGCGGTCAGCGTGTCGCTGGTCGCCGCGCCGATCCACCGCAGCGGCACGGTTAGCGGCGCGGTGCTGGTGTTCCACGACATGACCCGCGAGCGTCAGTACATCGCCAACCTGTCCTGGCAGGCCAGCCACGACGTGCTCACCGGGCTGGTCAACCGCCGCGAGTTCGACCACCGCCTGCGCCGCGCGCTCGACGACCTGCAGCGCCACGCCACCCAGCACGCCTTGCTGTACCTCGACCTCGACCAGTTCAAGGTGATCAACGACACCTGCGGGCATGCCGCCGGCGACCAGCTGCTGCGCCAAGTCTGCGCGCAGCTGCAGGGCTGCCTTCGCGACAGCGACACGCTGGCGCGGCTGGGCGGCGACGAATTCGGCATCCTGCTGGAGAACTGCCCGCCGGAGCCGGCCCTGCGCATCGCCGAAAGCCTGCGCCAGGCCGTGCAAACGCTGCATTTCAGCTGGCAGGGGCGGTTGTTCAGCATCGGCGTGAGTATCGGCCTGGTGTGCCTCGATCAGCGCCGCACCAGCCTCGAGGAGGCGCTGCGCGCCGCCGACGTGGCCTGCTACATGGCCAAGGAGAAGGGCCGCAACCGGGTGCAGTACTACCACCCGGACGATTCCGAGCTGTCGCTGCGCTACGGCGAGCTGGCCTGGGTGCAGCGCATCCACCAGGCGCTCGACGAGCAGCGCTTCTGCCTGTACGCCCAGGAGATCATGGCCGCCGACAGCCTCGACGACGACGGCCTGCACATCGAGCTGCTGGTCCGCCTGCGCGACGAGGACGGTCAGCTGGTGCCGCCGATCCAGTTCATTCCGGCGGCCGAGCGCTACGGCCTGATGCCGCTGATCGACCGCTGGGTGGTCGGCCGCGCGTTCGCCATCCTGGTCGAGCGCCAGCAGGGCGGCCAGGTGCCGATCGCCACCTGCGCGATCAACCTGTCCGGGGCGACCATCGGCGACGAGCATTTCCTCGCCTTCCTGCGCGCGCAGTTCCGCGAGCACGGCATCGCGCCGCCGCAGATCTGCTTCGAGATCACCGAGACCAGCGCGATCGCCAACCTCGACAGCGCGGTGAGCTTCATCCGCGAACTGCAGGAACTCGGCTGCCGCTTCGCCCTCGACGACTTCGGCGCCGGCATGTCGTCATTCGCCTACCTCAAGCACCTGCCGGTGGATTACTTGAAGATCGACGGTGGCTTCGTTCGCGACATGCTCAACGACCCGATCGACCGCGCCATGGTCGAGATGATCAGCCACCTCGGCCGGGTGATGGGCAAGCGCACTATCGCCGAGTTCGTCGAGAACCGCGAAACCCGCGAGGCGCTCGGCGACATCGGCGTGGACTATGTGCAAGGCTTCGGCATCGCCCGTCCGCGGCCGTTCACCCACGACAGCGCGCTGCTGCAGGAGAATGCCACGCTCGGCGTGTAAGCGCCGCGCTCAGCGCGAACCGGCGTCGCGCTTGACGCTGCTTTTGGCGACCAGCGGGGTGTTGGCAGGGGCGGGCTTGGCCGGTTGCGCCTGTGGGCGCGCGTGGCCACTGGCGACGGCGAGGTTGCTGTTGTCATCGGCGACCACGCCTTGGGAAACCAGCAGGGTCATGGCCAGGGTAGAGAGAGCGGTGCGCATGGGAGGTGCCTCGGTCAGTGCATGAACGAGGAATTTTGCGCTGCGAGGTGGGCGGCGATATCGATCTGGATCAATGAAACGGCGCTCAGCCGACCACCGCCGGTCGGCTGAGCGTGTGCAGGCTCAGTGGCCTTTCTTCTTGCCCATGTCGTTGCCCAGCGCACTGCCGGCCGCGCCGCCGACGCCGGCGCCGATCGCCGCACCGGTGCTGCCGCCGAGCTGGTTGCCGAGCAGCGAGCCGCCGGCCGCGCCGAGACCACCGCCGACTGCGGCGCGGGTCTTGTTGTGGCCCTTGGCGGCCACGGCGCCACCGGCCGCGCCACCGAGGCCGGCGCCTATTGCCGCGCCGGTGCTTCCACCCATCTTGTTGCCGATGACGTTACCGAGCGCGCCGCCGAGGCCACCGCCGACTGCGGCGTTGGTGTTGTCGCCGGCGAAGGCCGCCGGGGCAACCAGCAGGGCGAGGGAGAGGGCGAGGTGAGTGGTACGCATGCTGTAAGTCTCTAGTGGAAAAGGGAGGAGGCCATTGTCGGCGATCGCCGCCGGCCGTACCGGACCTGGATCAAGTCCGGCGCTCAATCATCGTGGTGATGACGGTGCTTGCGGTGCTTCCAGTGCTTCTTGTGATGGCCGCGGTGATAGCCGTTGTCGTGGCGGTAGCCGTCGCGATAGCCGCTGCGGTAGTTGCGCGCGTACTTCTCTTCCTGTTCGTCCTGGTAGCTGTTCACCCCGTAGTGGTTGCCCAGCGCGCCGCCGGCGCCGCCACCCAGGGCCGCACCCACGTAACCGCCGGTGGTGCCACCGACCTTGTTGCCGATCACGTTGCCGCCGGCCGCGCCGAGGCCGCCGGCCACCGCCGCTTCGGTGCGGCCGTGGCGGTTGGCGCCGGCATAGCCACCGGCGGCGCCGCCGACGCCGGCACCGATGGCCGCGCCGGTGCTGCCACCGATCTGCTGGCCGACCACCGAACCGAGTACCCCGCCCAAGGCGCCACCGACGCCGGCACGGGTATCGTCACCAGCGAAAGCAGAGCCGCCGACCAGGGTCAGCGAGAGCAGGACAACCGAGGAGAGCTTCATACGAGACAAACCTTTTGTCTTGGGAGATGGGCGCGATCCTGCTGTTGGCCCGGGGCCTCAGCAAGCGCCGCCAGACGGGCGGTAGGGACTTTTTAACAGTCTGTAACCGTATGTTTTATTTGGGAACTTTTCGGTTTTTCGGGGTTCTGAGGTTGATTGGCGAGGGCCCGTTTCAGGGCTTTTTCGCTCTTTCGATACTGGCCGAATAATGGCCTTGGGCGAGGCGCCATTGCAGCGCTCCGCCACCCCTCTCAGGCGCATCCGCCTCTAAGCGATCCGCCCATCATCACGCGCCGGCTCTAGCTTGATCGCCACGAACTTCGAGGTCGGCGTGAAGCTGCCCGCGCCGAAACTGTCCAGCGGCACCAGCGGGTTCATCTCCGGGTAATAGGCCGCCGCCTGCCCGGCCGGCACGTCGAAGGCCAGCAGGGTGACACCGTACACCCGACGCTCGCGGCCGTCGCGCCACAGCGAACGCACATCGACCTTCTGCCCCGGCTTGAAACCCAGGCGCAGGATGTCCGCCTCGTTGGCGAACAGCACCTGGCGCTGGCCCTTGACCCCGCGGTAGCGGTCGTCGAGGCCGTAGATGGTGGTGTTGTACTGGTCGTGCGAGCGCAGCGTCTGGAGGATCAGGTCGGGCGTCTCGCTCAGGCCTGCGTCGAGCAGCGAGGTCGGCAGCGGGTTGGCGTGCAGGCGCGCGCGGCCGCTGGCGGTGTTCCACTGGCGCTGCGCCACCGGGCTGCCCAGGTAGAAACCGCCGGGCTGGGCAAGCTTGGCGTTGAAGTCGCTGAAGCCGGGAATGGTCGCGGCGATCAGTTCGCGGATGCGCGCGTAGTCTTCGATCAGCCAGGCCCAGTCCACCGGCCGCGCGCCAAGGGTGGCGGCGGCGATGCCGGCGATGATCGCCGGCTCCGAGCGCATCTGCGCCGACAGCGGCTGCAGCTGGCCGTGCGAGGCGTGGACCATGCTGAACGAGTCCTCGACCGTTACCGCCTGCTCGCCGCCGGTCTGCTGGTCGATGTCGGTGCGCCCCAGGCACGGCAGGATCAGCGCGTCCCTGCCGTGCATCAGGTGGCTGCGGTTGAGCTTGGTGCTGATCTGCACGGTCAGCGCGCAGCGCTGCAGGGCCTGGTGGGTGCGCGCGCTGTCTGGGGTGGCCTGGGCGAAGTTGCCGCCGAGGCCGATGAACACCCGGCTGCGCCCGTCGAGCATGGCCTGGATGGCTTCCACGGTGTTGTGCCCGGCCTGGCGCGGCGGGGCGAAGGCGAACTGCCGTTGCAGCGCGTCGAGCAGCGCCGCCGGCGGCCGGTCGTTGATGCCCATGGTGCGGTCGCCCTGCACGTTGCTGTGGCCACGCACCGGACACAGGCCGGCGCCGGGTTTGCCGAGCTGGCCGCGCAGCAACATCAGGTTGGCGATTTCCTGGATGGTCGCCACCGAATGGCGGTGCTGGGTGATGCCCATCGCCCAGCACATGATCACCCGCTCGGCGCCGGCGAAGCGCCGCGCCAGTTCTTCAATTTCGGCGAGACGCAGTCCGGACTGCGCTTCGATCTGCGCCCAGTCGCTGGCCGCCACGCTGGCCAGGTAGGCGTCCAGGCCGTCGCTGTGCGCGGCGAGGAACGCATGGTCGAACACCGTGCCGGGCGCTGCCTGCTCCCATTGCTGGAGGAACTTGGCCATGCCGCGCAGCACCGCCAGGTCGCCGCCCAGGGCCGGGCGGAAGTAGCCGGTGTGGGTCGGCCGGTCGCGGTTGCCGAGCATTTCCAGGGCGTGCTGTGGATGCTGGAAGCGCTCCAGGCCGCGCTCGCGCAGCGGGTTCAGGCAGATCACCTGGGCGCCGCGCTCGACCGCTTCGCGCAGCGGTTCGAGCATGCGCGGGTGGTTGGTGCCGGGGTTCTGGCCGAGCACGAAGATCGCGTCGGCGAGGCCTAGGTCGGCGAAGGTCACCGTGCCCTTGCCGACCCCGATGCTCTGCCCGAGCGCCACGCCGCTGGCCTCGTGGCACATGTTCGAGCAGTCCGGAAAGTTGTTGGTACCGTAGGCGCGGACGAACAGCTGATAGAGGAACGCCGCTTCGTTGCTGGCCCGTCCGGAGGTGTAGAACTCGGCCTGGTCGGGGCTGTCCAGGGCCTGCAGGTGCTCGGCGATCAGCGCGAAGGCGGCGTCCCAGCTGATCGGCCGGTAGCGGTCGCTGCTCGGGTCGTAGCGTAGCGGCTCGGTCAACCGGCCCTGGAACTCCAGCCAGTAGTCGCTCTGTCCGCGCAGCGCGCTGACGCTGTGCTGGGCGAAGAACGCCGCATCGACGCGGCGCCGGGTGGCCTCCCAGTTGACCGCCTTGGCTCCGTTCTCGCAGAACTTGACCATGCCGCTCTCCGCCGACTCGCCCCAGGCGCAGCCCGGGCAGTCGAAGCCACCGTGCTGGTTGGTCTTCAGCAGGGTGCGGATGTTCTTCAGCGCGTTGTCGCTTTCCAGCCAGGCGTGCGCCACGCTGCGCAGCGCGCCCCAGCCGCCGGCCGCGCCCTTGTAGGGCTTGAAGCGGCGGGTCGGATGTTCGTCGATACGGTGGCTCATGCGCGGTGCTCCGGGCTGTACACGCGCGGCGCGGCGCGCTGGGGAAGGTGGATCAGGTTGAGCTGGTGGCGGCGCGCCCACTGCACGGCCAGGCCGGTCGGCGCGGAGAGGCTGACCAGGGTGGCGATGCCGGCGCGCAGCACTTTGTGGATCAGCTCCAGGCTGCAGCGGCTGGTGACGATGGCCAGCCCGCCTTCAAGTGGCAGGCCCTGGCGCAGCAGCCCGCCGATCAGCTTGTCCAGCGCGTTGTGCCGGCCGATGTCCTCGCGGGCCAGGCGCAGCTCGCCCTGGGCGTCCATGAACAGCGCCGCGTGCACCGCGCCGCAGTGGCTGCCGAGCGGTTGCCAGGCGGCGATGCGTGCGCGCAGGTCGTCCAGCCAGGCGGCCGGCGGCAGCGGTGTGGCGGGCAGCACCGGGAGGCTCGGCAGCGCCTGCTCCAGCGCTTCCACCCCGCACAGACCGCAGCCGCTGCTGCCGGCCAGCTGACGGCGTTGCTCCTTGAGCTGCCAGAAGCAGCGCTGGCTGATCTGCACCTGGGCGCGCTGGGCGTCGCCGGTGCCTTCGATCTGGATGTCATAGATGTCATCGATGGAGTCGACCACGCCGCTGCCGAGGCTGAAGCCGACCACGAAATCTTCCAGGTCAGCCGGGCTGACCAGCATCACTGCCTGATTGATGCCATTGAAGGCGATCGCCAGCGCGGTTTCCTCAGCCAGCGCGGCATCGCCCGCGCGGCTGCCGGGCAGGTCGAGGTGGGTGTAGCCGCGGCTGGCGGCACTCAGGTCGGGCAGGCGGGAGGCGGACATGGCAAGGCATCGCAGGGCGTGTCTGTTCAGCCTAGGGGCTGGCGCCGAGCGCGTCTAATCGCGACTTTCGATGTACTGATAGAGCCGCTCGATGATCAATCCTCCGCGGCCACTGCCTCGAAGCACGCCGCGGCCAGCGCCGAGCGCGGCTCGCCGCGGCGCATGATCAGGCCGAGCGGCGCCAGCGTGTGGGCGTCCTCGATGGGTTGCAGGCGCAGCTCGGCGTCGAGCGCACTGAGCCCGCTGGGCAACGGCATCACCGCGCAGCACAGGCCGCTCTGCACCGCCTGCAGCAGTTGATGCACGGCGTCGGTCTCCAGCAGCGGGGTGAGGCTCAGGCCGCGGCTGCGGAAGTTGTGGTCGATCGACTGGCGAAAGTGCATGCCGCTGCTGAGCAGGCCGAGTGGCAGCTCGACCAGTGCGTCCCAGTGCAGCGGGCTGGCGTCGAACTGGAAATGCTGCGGGTGGTAGAGCAGGCCCATGCGGGTTTCCGCCAGGGACCGGTAGTCGAACTGCTGCGGGTCGAGGCGGTCGAGGTAGGACAGCCCGAGGTCCAGGCGGTTGCTGGCCAACTGCTCGAGAATCTGTTCGGAACTCAGCGCCGAAAGCACGAAGCGCAGGTGCGGGTGCTGGCGGTGCAGGCGTTGCAGCAGCGGCATCGGGTCGAAGCTCGACAGCGGCACCACGCCAAGGCGCAGGGTGCCGCTGAGGCTGCCACGGCAGGCGGCGGCTTCGACCTGCAGGCCGTCATAGGCAGCCAGCACGCTGCGCGCCCAGGCCAGCACCCGCTCGCCGGCCGGGGTGAAGCCTTCGAAGCGCTGGCCGCGCTGGACCAGTTGCAGCTGCAGCTCGTCTTCCAGGTTGCGCAGGCGCATCGACAGGGTCGGCTGGGTGATGTGGCAGCGCGTCGCCGCCTGGCCGAAATGACGCGCCTCGTCGAGGGCGACGAGGAATTTCAGTTGCTTGATGTCCATGGACCGCTCCGGCCGCGAGGTGGCCCGGCGATTCTAGCGGCTCGGCGGGCTCAGAGCCTGTCCACGATCTAGCGAGCTAGAGTCAGACAAGGAAAAAAACAGCCGAGGAAGCGGAGTTTACGAGCTGTAAATGAGCATTCCGAGGCTGTTTTTAACGCCGTGTGGCCGACGCGCAGCAGATCGTGAACAGGCTCTCAGAGTCCGGCGAGCAACGCGCGGTAGTCGCTCAGCGCGGCGAACTCCTCGGTGTCCTTGGGCCCCTTGCGGCTGTCCGGCTCGCTCACCGCGAGCAGGTGGGCGACGCCGAAACGGCCGGCGCTGCGCAGGATCGGCAGGCTGTCGTCGATGAACAGGCTGCGCGCCGGGTCGAAGCCGAAGTCGGCCTGCAGGGCCTGCCAGAACTGCTGGTCTTCCTTGGGGAAGCCGTAGTCGTGGGAGCTGATCAGGCGGTCGAAGTAGGGCGCCAGCTCGACCCGCTCGAGCTTCAGCGACAGCGAGTCGCGGTGTGCGTTGGTGATCAGTGCGACGCGCTTGCCGGCGCCGCGTAGCGCGGCGAGGAAGGTGTCGGCATCAGGACGCAGGCTGATCAGCTCGGCGACTTCGCGCTTGAGGTCGCGGATCGACAGGCGCAGTTCGCGGCTCCAGAAGTCCGTGCAGTACCAGTTCAGGGTGCCGGCGTGGTCGCGGAACAGCGGCAGCAGCTCGGCGTCGGCCTGTGCGCGGGTCACGCCGTGGTGCGCGGCGTAGCGTTGCGGCAGGTGTTCGAGCCAGAAATGGTTGTCGAAGTGCAGGTCGAGCAGGGTGCCGTCCATGTCGAGCAGGACGGTATCGATGGCGGCCCAGGGCAGTACAGGCATGGCGAAGAATGTCTACGGCTGAAGGAGTGGGCCGATCGGCGCGGCGGACAATCGGCGAAGCCGGGGTATGATAGCTCGCCCGCTCAAGTCACGGAGTCGTCCCATGCGTCAGAAACCCACAGTGCTCGGTCGCGAAATCGTGGCTCGGAGTCGCCTGTTCGCCGTCGAGGAACTGCAGCTGCGTTTCGCCAATGGGGTCGAGCGCACCTACGAGCGGCTGGCCAGCCGTGGCTCGGGTTATGGCGCGGTGATGGTGGTGGCGCTGATCGACGCCGAGCATGCCCTGCTGGTCGAGGAGTACTGCGCCGGCACCGACGACTACCAGCTGTCGCTGCCCAAGGGCCTGGTCGAGCCGGGCGAGGACGTGCTCGAGGCGGCCAACCGTGAATTGAAGGAAGAGGCCGGGTTCGGCGCGCGGCGCCTGGAGTACCTCACCGAGCTGAGCTTGCTGCCCGGCTACATGACCCAGAAGATTCAGGTGGTACTGGCCCGTGACCTCTATGAGGAGCATCTGCCGGGCGACGAACCGGAGCCGATGGGCGTCGAGCGTATCAACCTGCGCGAGCTGAGCAACCTGGTGCAGCACCCGCAGTTCAGCGAGGGGCGCGCCCTGGCGGCGCTGTACCTGGCGCGTGACCTGCTCAGCCAGCGTGGGGAGTTCGTCCTGTGAGCCATCCCTTGCTGCCGGCGGTGATCGACCTGGTGCGCCTGGCCGGCGCCGCCATCCTGCCGCACTGGCGCACCGACGTGGCGGTCAGCGAGAAGTCCGATGCCTCGCCGGTCACCGCCGCCGACCTCGCCGCGCACCGCGTGCTGGCCGACGGTCTGCGCGCGCTGGATGCGAGCATCCCGGTGCTCTCCGAGGAAGAAGACGCGCAGATCGCCTTGAGCGAGCGCGCCACCTGGACGCGTTGGTGGCTGGTCGATCCGCTCGACGGCACCAAGGAGTTCATCGCCGGCAGCGAGGAATTCACCGTCAACGTCGCACTGATCGACAACGGTCGGGTGGTGTTCGGCGTGGTCGGCCAGCCGACCAACGGGCGCTGCTACTACGGCGGCGCCGGCCTTGGCGCCTGGCGCAGCGAGGCGGGCGGTGAGGGCGTGCCGATCGGCGTGCGCAATGTGCCGGCGGCCGGCTTCACCGTGGTCGCCAGCCGCCGCCACAGCAGCCCGGCGCAGGAGCGTCTGCTCAGTGGCCTCGGCGCGCAGTTCGGCGAACTGGCCCTGGCCAACGTCGGCAGTTCGCTGAAGTTCTGTCTGCTCGCCGAAGGCAACGCCGATTGCTACCCGCGCCTGGCGCCGACCTCGCAGTGGGACACTGCGGCGGCGCAGGGCGTGCTGGAAGGCGCCGGTGGCGAAGTGCTGGATCTGAGTGGTACCGCGCTGGACTACGCGGCGCGCGAGTCCTACCTCAATCCCTCGTTCCTCGCCCTGCCGGCACGCGCCGCATGGCGTGGTGCGCTGCTGACACTGGCGCGCGAACTGGCCTGACGCGCCCGCGCTGGGCGGGCGCGGCGGCCTCAGTCGAGCATGTCGCTGAAGCGCTCGTCCTTGCGGTACACCAGCGGCTGCTCGAAGCCCGGCACCTTGATGCCGTCGACGCCCAGCTCGATGGCGCGCTCGTCGATCAGGTCATTGCCGAAGTTGTAGATGATGTCGAACTGCCCGTGCAGGGCGCGCGCGTCGTAGGCCTGCGCGGCGGCGCGGGTCGCTTCGCGCTTGGCCTGGTAGCTGGCAAAGGCCGCCTCGCCGTGGCGCTTGCGCAGCATCTTCTCGACCACGCGCGGGGCTAGCAGCACGCCGCTGGCGTTGTTGCCGCCGAAGCCCTTGGAGTTGACGAAGCACACGTCCAGCTCGGCGTGCGGCACATCGTGGGTGCTCAGGCTCAGGTGGTCCTGGAACACGTCGTCGGCCACCGCGTCGATGGTCTTGATGCCCGGCAGGATGCCGTACTTGAACGAGCCCAGCGCGGAGATCACCTGGTCGGCGCTGGCCGCGGCCAGCGAGTGGCCGACGAAGGCCTTCACCGCGGCAACCGGCCAGGCATCGATGCCGAAGGTCGCCGCGACGCGGTCGAGCAGCTCCGATTCGGTGACCCGGTTGGCCGGGGTGCTCGAGCCGTGGGCGTGGATGAAGCTGCGCTGACGCACGCCATCCAGGCCGACCAGCTGTGCGGCGGCGGCCACCGCCTTGGACAGGGTCAGGTAGTTGCCCGGGCCGGGCGCGGAAATCGATTTCTTGAAGCCGTCGGCGTTGATGAACACGTCCGTCACCGCGCCGTGGATGTCGGCGCCCAGCTCCAGGGCCAGTTCGTCGTCCATCAGCACCAGGTACTGGCTGGATTCGGCCAGGGTGAAGCCGCAGTTCTGTCCGAACGGCCGGCTGGCGCGGGTGAAGTCGACGTCGCCGCCACCTTGCACCTGGCGCAGGCCGTCTTCGGTGGCCAGCGCGCTCATGGCGTTGTAGCCGTCGATGACTTCCGGGGTGATCGGTGCCTCGCTGTTGCCGACCAGCACCACGCGGGACTTGCCGCTGGTGATCTGTTCGATGCCTTTCTGCAGGTTGTAGAGGAAGGTCGCGCAGGCGCCGGTGACGCTGCCAGTGGTGCCGACGCTGCCCAGCACATAGGCGTTGATGAAGTCGGCCGGCATGGTGTTGAGGCCGAGCGGGCACTGCTTGGCGGTGACCCGGGTGCCGCGCAGGCGCGACTGCATCATGCCGCCGAAGCCGTTCTCGTCGAGCTGCGCCATGGCGCTGCCGGAGAACACCGCGACTTCGTCGGGAGCGACGTGGGCGACGATGGTCTGCCAGTCGAGACCGGTGGAGCGCAGCGCATCGGTCGCCGCGACAATGGCCAGCTGCAGGCCGCGCGGGTGGAAGCGCGAGTTGTACAGCTCGGCCGGGTCGAAGCCGCTGGGCAGTTGGCCGGCGGACTTCACCGGCAGGGCGCGGTAGCTGTCGACCTTGAAGTCGCAGCTGTCGTGAAGGATGACCTGCACTTGGCCGTCAGCCAGGGTTTCCACCTGCCAGTTGGCCGGCAGCGGCTCCGGCAGCTGCTTGGCCAGGGTGACGAACTGCAGCGGCTGCCCGTTGCTGCTGCTGAGGCTGAGGTTCTTGTGCCAGTGCGCGGCGTCGACGTCGAGGTACTCCTTGCCGATGCGGCGGACCAGGGTCGAGGCGAGAATCTGTGGGGCGTAGTGCTGTTCGATCTGCGCCGGGCTGAGCACCTGGCCTTCGGCGTTCTGCAGCTGGCCGTCGACCAGCTTGACCAATTTGGTCATCACCGCCAGGCCGACCAGGGTCTCCTGACGGGCCTGGGCATCCAGGGTTTCCAGCACAGTACGGCGGAAGCCGTGGTGAAAGGAGCTACGGCCGGCGGCGTTGTAGCCCCCGAACCCAACAATGACCGGCAAACGAGACATCACTACAACTCCTCAGATAGACCGTCGCTCACGCGCAGGGCGCGAGGCGCACAGCACCAGCGTTTGGCCTCTGAACCACGGAAGGCCATGCACGCGGGTCGCGCATGTGACTAGGGTTCGAATGCTTATGCTGACGAGGGTTGTGACTTTCGAGTCACGCTGGGTGCGTGCGGTCACGACGTGCGGACGGCGAAAACGCCAACGCCCGGCACGGGGCCGGGCGTTGGCGAAGGTGACGCGCGATCAGTAGTAGCTGAGGCCCGAGGCGGCGGTCGATACGCGGGTACCGGCCTTGCCCTGGACGATGGCTTCGATATCGGCCAGCGAGCCGATCACCGCGACCTTGCCGGTGGCCTGGGCGAATTCGCTGGCGGCCTGGACTTTCGGACCCATGGAGCCGGCGGCGAAGCCGAGGCGTTCCAGTTCGTCCGGGTGGGCCTGGGCGATGGCTTTCTGGGTCGGCTTGCCCCAGTCGATGAAGGTCGCGCTGACGTCGGTGGCGATCACCAGCAGGTCGGCGTTGAGTTCCTGGGCGAGCAGCGAGGAGCAGAGGTCCTTGTCGATCACCGCCTCGACACCACTGAGCTTCTTGCCGGATTCGTCGTACATGGTCGGGATGCCGCCACCGCCGGCGCAGATCACCACGGTGCCTTTTTCCAGCAGCCACTTAACCGGGCGGATCTCGAAGATGCGCTTGGGTCGCGGGCTGGCCACCACGCGGCGGAACTTGTCGCCGTCCGGCGCGATGCTCCAGCCCTTCTCCTTGGCCAGGGCTTCGGCTTCTTCCTTGGAGTAGACCGGGCCGATCGGCTTGGTCGGATTCTGGAAAGCCGGATCCTTACCATCGACCTCGACCTGGGTGAGGATGGTCGCGAACGGCACTTCGAAGGGCAGCAGATTGCCCATTTCCTGTTCGATCATGTAGCCGATCATGCCCTCGGTTTCCGCGCCCAGCACATCCAGCGGGTAGGGCGTGACCTTGTCGTAGGCGGCGCCCTGCAGCGCCAACAGGCCGACTTGCGGGCCGTTGCCGTGGGCGATCACCAGTTCGTTGCCCGGGGCCACCTTGGCAATCTGTTCGGCGGCGATTTTCACGTTCAGACGCTGGTTGTCCGCGGTCATGGGCTCACCACGCCGCAGCAATGCATTACCGCCCAAAGCGATGACGATACGCATGGTAGGTACCTCCTGAGAAAAAGACCCCGCGCGACGGCCTCGCGGGCACGTCGGGCGGGGTCAGGGCTGTCAGACGTCTGCCAGGGTCGAAACGAGAATGGCCTTGATGGTGTGCATGCGGTTTTCCGCCTGCTCGAAGGCGATACAGGCCGGCGACTCGAACACGTCGTCGGTCACTTCGATACCGTCTTTCAGCTTCGGATACTTGGCGGCAATTTCCTTACCGACCTTGGTCTCGCTGTTGTGGAACGCCGGCAGGCAGTGCATGAACTTCACGCGCGGGTTCTTGGCGGCTTTCATCAGCTTGGCGTTGACCTGATAGGGCATCAGCAGCTTGATGCGCTCGCCCCAGGCTTCCACCGGTTCGCCCATCGAAACCCACACGTCGGTGTGGACGAAGTCCACGCCTTTGACGGCGGCGGCGGGATCTTCGGTGAGGGTGATACGGGCACCGCTGTCCTTGGCGAAGGCTTCGCACTGTTTGACGAAGTCCGCTTCCGGCCACAGCTCTTTCGGTGCGCCGATGCGCACGTCCATGCCGAGCTTGGCGCCGATCAGCAGCAGCGAGTTGCCCATGTTGTTGCGGGCGTCGCCCAGGTAGGCGTAGCTGATGTCGTGCAGCGGCTTGTCGCTGTGCTCACGCATGGTTAGCACGTCGGCGAGCATCTGCGTCGGGTGGTATTCGTCGGTCAGGCCGTTGAACACCGGCACGCCGGCGAAGGCGGCAAGCTCTTCAACGATTTCCTGCTTGAAGCCGCGATATTCGATCGCGTCATACATACGGCCAAGCACGCGGGCGGTGTCCTTCATGCTTTCTTTGTGGCCGATCTGCGAAGAATTGGGGTCGATGTAGGTGACATTGGCGCCTTGGTCGTAGGCGGCCACTTCGAATGCGCAACGGGTACGGGTAGAGGTTTTTTCGAAGATCAGCGCGATGTTCTTGCGCTTCAGGTGTTGCTGCTCGGTACCGGTGTACTTGGCGCGCTTCAGGTCGCGGGACAGGTCGAGCAGGTAACGCAACTCGCGAGTGCTGTGGTGCATCAGGCTGAGCAGGTTGCGGTTGTGCATATTGAAAGCCATGGATCTTCTCCTTGAAAACAGCTGGAAACTGGCTCCGTCAGTACGGCTGATGGCTGGCGGGGCGGGCGGCCCGGGGAGGGGCCGCCTTGGGTGGGATGCTTAGTAGTCGATCGGGTCGCGGATGATAGGGCAGGTCATGCAGTGACCGCCGCCGCGGCCACGGCCGAGCTCGCCGGCGCTGATGGTGACCACTTCCACCCCGGCTTTGCGCAACAGGGTGTTGGTGTAGGTGTTGCGGTCGTAACCGACCACCACGCCGGGTTCCAGGGCAACCACGTTGTTGCCGTCGTCCCACTGCTCGCGCTCGGCCTCGTAGCTGTCGCCGCCGGTTTCAACGACACGCAGCTTGGGCAGGTTGAGCGACTCGGCGACCACGTCGAGGAAGGATTTCTCCTCGCGACGCACGTCGAGCCCGCCTGGGCTGCTTTCATCCGGACGAATGACGAACGGTACGATCTGGTAGGCGACTTCCGGGAAGACGGTGACCAGGTCGCGGTCGCAGAAGCTGAACACGGTATCCAGGTGCATCGCCGCGCGGGATTTGCCGAGACCGGCGACCACCACGCGTTCGGCGGCGCCTTGCTTGAACAGCGCTTGGGCGACTTGGCCGATGGCCTGGTGCGAAGTGCGTTCGCCCATGCCGATCAGTACGGTGCCGTTGCCGATCGGCATGACGTCACCGCCTTCCAGCGTGGCCGCGCCGTGGTCGACGTCCGGGTCGCCGTACCAGACCTTGAAGTCGGCGTTGACGAAGTCCGGGTGGTATTTGTAGATCGCGGTGGTGAGCAGGGTTTCCTGACGACGGGCCGGCCAGTACATCGGGTTGAGGGTCACCCCGCCGTAGATCCAGCAGGTGGTGTCACGGGTGAACTGGGTGTTCGGCAGCGGCGGGAAGATGAAGCTGGATTCGCCGAGGTAGGCATTGAACATCTTCGCCGCTTCGGAGTCCTTGTGCTTGGCGAGGTCGGCGCCGGATACGCCGCCGATCAGGAACTCGGCGATGCGGCGCGGCTCGAGGCCTTCGATGAAGGAACGGACTTCGTTCTGCAGGCCGAGGCCGACGCTGTTGGGGGTGAGCTTGCGATCAAGGATCCACTTCAGGGCTTCCTTGTTCTGCACGGTCTCTTCCAGCAGGTTGTGCATCTCGACCACGTCGACGCCGCGCTCGCGCATCTTGGTCATGAAGTCGAAGTGATCGCGCTTGGCTTGGCTGACCCAGATCACATCATCGAACAGCAGTTCGTCGCAGTTGTTCGGCGTCAGGCGGAGGTGGGCCAGGCCAGGAGAGCAAACCATCACTTTGCGCAGTTTGCCGGCTTCGGAATGGACGCCAAGTTTCACTTTCTCTTTGGACATGAGCGGTTTCTCCTTACAAATTACAGAGTCAGGAAGCCGTCGTAGAGGCCATAGGCAGCAACTACGGCGCCGATCACCACGGCGGCGAACAGCAGCTTCTCGACATTGGTGAAGATGGGCTGGCCGACCTCGCGCTTGGCCTTGGCGAACAGGATCACGCCAGGGGCATAGAGCAGGGCGGAGAGCAGCAGGTACTTGACGCCACCGGCGTACAGCAGCCAGACCGCGTAGATCAGCGCGATGGCGCCGATGATCAAGTCCTTGTTGCGGTCGGCTGCGTCGGTTTCATAGCTCTCGCCGCGCAGTGCCAGAAGGAAGGCGTAAGCAGCCGACCAGAGGTAGGGCACCAGAATCATCGAGGTGGCCAGGTAGATCAGGCTCAGGTAGGTACTGGCACTGAACAGGGTGATGATCAGGAACACCTGTACGCAGGCGTTGGTCAGCCACAGGGCGTTGGCCGGGACGTGGTTGGCGTTTTCCTTGCGCAGGAACTCCGGCATGGTGTGGTCTTTCGCCGCGGCGAACATGATCTCCGCGCACAGCAGCACCCAGGACAGCAGGGCACCGAGCAGGGAAATCACCAGGCCGACGCTGATCAGTATCGCGCCCCAGTGACCGACCACATGCTCGAGCACGGCGGCCATCGACGGGTTCTGCAGCTTGGCCAGCTCCGGCTGAGTCATGATGCCGAGCGACAGCACGTTGACCAGCACCAGCAGCAGCAGCACGGTGATGAAGCCGATGATGGTGGCCTTACCGACGTCGGAGCGTTTTTCCGCCCGCGCCGAGAAGATGCTCGCGCCTTCGATACCGATGAACACCCAGACGGTGACCAGCATCATGTTGCGGACCTGGTTCATCACGCTGCCGAGATCGGGGTTGGATTTACCCCAAATGTCCGCGGTGAAGATGTCCAGCTTGAAGGCGAAGAAGCAGATCAGGATGAACAGCACCAGCGGCACCATCTTCGCGACGGTGGTGATGGTGTTGATGAAGGCCGCTTCCTTGATACCGCGCAGGACCAGGAAGTGCACGGCCCAGAGCAGGATCGACGCACCGATGATCGCCGCTACCGTGTTGCCTTCGCCGAAGATCGGGAAGAAGTAGCCAAGGGTGCTGAACAGCAGGACGAAGTAGCCAACGTTGCCGAGCCAGGCGCTGATCCAGTAACCCCAGGCCGACGAGAAGCCCATGTAGTCGCCGAAACCGGCCTTGGCGTAGGCATAGACCCCGCCGTCGAGGTCAGGCTTGCGGTTGGCCAGGGTCTGGAAGACGAAGGCGAGGGTCAACATCCCGACCGCGGTGATGGCCCAGCCGATGAGCACGGCGCCGACGTCGGCGCTGGCTGCCATGTTCTGGGGAAGGGAGAAAATGCCGCCCCCCACCATCGAACCGACTACCAGCGCGACCAACGCGCCGAGCCGTAGTTTCTGAGCGGATTCTGACATTGCAAACCTCCAATCCAGGGAAGAATTCGGTGTCAATTAGGCGCGGGTATGGGGGAGGGTGTGATGACATGGATCAATAGCCAACTAACAATCCATGTAGCGCTGATCCCTAAATCGCCCGTTCGTCATTGCGGTTTGATGGCAGACGGACCGGTGATCCAGAGCGGTTGATCACGCACGTCCATGCCGTGTAATCAACCGTAGACAACTTTGGGGACTCTGCAAGGAGGGGGAATGGCGGCGGGTTGCTGGTGAAATGGTGGCTTCTTGTCGGGATCTCTAATGATTTCCGCGGCTGTGGCGCAAGCTGTGCAACGGAAGTCAGTTCTGTTCGGGATTGGTCCTGGCCGAATCGGTGAAATTCAGCTTGTTCTTGCGCAACCGTCATGCACGGCCTTGCGCGGAAGGACTGGGCATTCGCTCAGCAGCCGGCGAGGTCGAGGGTCCGGGCCAAGGCTTGGTGCAGGTGCGGGTCGTCATCGATCAGCAGCACCTGGATGCGTTTGTCGATAGGCATATCTAGGCTCGTGAAAAGATGTCTTCGGGAGGTTGCGGAGTGGCGTCGAGGCAGTGCTGCGCAGGCGCAGGGTCAGTAGTAGCTGTTCGGGAGTATCGCTCCGGAGGGGATCAGCATCGTCCCGACCTGACCATCAGGGTGCCGAGCGCTCCGCTAAGTTAAGTGGCGTGGCAAAGTAATAGCTGCACTTGGCCGAGGTGTGCTGCAGTGGTCAGGGGCGCGGCAATGGCGTTTTGCCGGCGTGGAGCGATTCGGAGAGCCCATTTCGCATTCTGAGCCAATGCGGAGAAATGTTGCATTGTTAGTCCATAAGCGATTCGACACTGGAAACCTTGGCGCGGTTACGAGGCCGGCCAGCTGTCGGGAGAGGGAAGGTGTATTTACCGACGACCGGCTGGCGGCTCCTCAGCGTAGTCACGGAAATGTTCTGCCAATCTGATTGCCAGGTTGCGGGCATGCTGTCTCAACTCCGGGACCGCAGTGGCTTCCCAGAAGTCGGCCTTGAGCATTGGCCCGACATAACTCAACCAGGTGGAAGGCACTCCCTCTGCATTTACCACCGCCAACTGTTCATCAACGTGTAAGCCCAGGCCGTATCGATCAGGCTGTATCAGCCCCGCTTCGCGCAACTGGGTGATCAAAGGCTCGTCAACGACCTGTAGATTCGAGTTGGGGCTCGTACAGTTGACAATCTGAGCTACCTGGAGCTGTTCGCTCCCCTGTGTACCGCGTAACCGGATACTGACACGCAAACCCTCTGCAACGGGGGTTATCGTCTGCACTCTTCCAGCCATAACTTTGATGAGGCCATCTGCCATTGCTCTTTCGAAACATTGGTGTGCTTCAGGTGCGACACGGTGGCGATGCACGTCCCAATAGGGCTGGGCATGGCGCAGAAAGCGACGACGCTCTGCGTCCGGCAAGCGTGCCCACAACTGTGTCGTGATGGGGCGCAAGGCTGCGATCAGGTCCCGCCAATCCATACCGTCCATGGCAGCGTATTCGACCTGCTGCCGTATCGCTCGCCAATAGCCGAGAACGGTTGGTTGCCCATTCAACAAGCGTGCGCTGAATTCGGCCGGCGTCGCGAGTACGCTCCGCTGTTCACGATGTGGCAGCGGTAGCAGTCCCCTCCGCGACAACATATGGATGGTTCCGCGATGCCCTCGCTGTATCATCCCCAAGGCAACATCCAGGGCGGTCAGTCCAGTACCAAGTAGCAGAGCCGGCTTGTCCCTGTTTGTCGTGACAGGTGCAGTGCCGGTCCAAGGATCTTGTTGGTAGCGACCCGCTGTCTGCGCCGCGGCAATGTTTGGCGGATCAAGTGGCGCAAAATGTCCGAGGGCCAGCACCACATGGTTGGCATGCAGCTTCTCGCCACTTGTCAGTTCGATAATTACGCCGTCTTCATGGGGTCTTAGGGACAATACCTCTGCAACCATGCGCTGCAGTAATATCTTGTTCCGGCAACGCCGCTCAACATCGTTCAACAGCGAACTCAGATAGTCACCATAAATCTTGCGCGGAATGAACGAAGATGCCGTGATGGACGGAAGTCTCTCTTGGCAGAAAGACAAGAAAGAGTCCGGCTCCTCGGCTAAAGCCGTCATGTTTCCAGCAGGAACGTTCAGCAAGTGCAGTGGGCTGTTGGTACCGTAAGCCAGGCCGCGTGCCATGCTTCCTGAGCGGTTGATCAGGATCACACGAATACCAGGCGGGGCATATCGCAGAAACTGTACAGCGGTGACCGCCCCGCTAAACCCTGTACCGATTATGGCCAGGGTTTTCATTGATGCTCTTCCTCTCCCAAATAGGCGAGAATCCGGCCGACTGCAGTGGGCAAGTCGTCTACCAGGGTGTCGATGCGGATATCCGGGCTGACAGGAGGCTCGTACGCCGAGTCAATCCCGGTGAAGTTCTTGATTAGCCCGGCACGGGCTTTGCTGTACAGCCCCTTAGGATCGCGCCGCTCGCACTCGGCCAGTGGTGTGTCAACAAATACCTCGATGAATCTGTCAGTTCCGATTATCTTGCGGGCCATTGCGCGGTCATGTCGAAACGGGGAAATGAATGCCGTGATTACTATCAGCCCAGCATCCACAAACAAATGAGCCACTTCGGCTGCGCGACGAATATTCTCCTCTCGGTCGGAATCACTGAATCCAAGATCGCGGCACAGCCCCAAGCGTAGATTATCGCCGTCGAGCAGATAAGTATGTCGCTTCCACTTAACAAGAGCTATCTCAAGTGCATTGGCTATCGTCGACTTGCCGGTGCCGCTCAAGCCAGTTAGCCAGATGGCAACAGGCTGCTGATTTTTCAGACTTGCCCTCGTTGTATGGTCAACTGCACCAGGGCTGGAAGATATATTTGATGGCATATTCCGCTGCGTCCTGTGAAGCTCCAGTTTGTGCCAGGGTTAAGAAATGTCTCTGGAGATTTAGGCTGTGACCTGTTATCTAGTTGCTAGAATCAATTCTTCGGGTGGGGTTGGTTGAAGGCTACTTTTTACCAGGTAAGGCTTGGTCGTTAAATCTGAGTATATGATTCAAAGTAGGGAAATTCCACTTCGGCGCTTCGGCTCTAAAGCCCGCGGCGAAGAGTTTTCACGCACAATTGGCGGAAAATCCGTACTAATGGAACCATGGTTCGGTAAAGCCATGGGCGGCGAACAATAATTAATTTGAGGGTTCCCACCATGGAAGATCCATGATAATTGCAGATCTCAACCAGGTCGCGCCAGAAAGCGCGTCGTATATCCTTCGCGGAAGAAGGTAAGCTGGTGTCAGGGAAGCTTTCAAATCTACGGAGCCCTTTTTTAGCATTAAGAGTTGCTTGCAGGAATCCATGTCCAAACCAGCGATCAGGCTCTAGATGGCACCCTTCTGCCCACTCATTCCATGCGTTGATGAAGACCAGTTGATCCTTTTGAGGGGGGCTAGTGGAAATGTCTATTGTTGAGGATAGCCAATGCTCGTAGTTGTCAGGCACTCCGTTCAGAACTACTAGAGCACGCTCTTTGGTACGTGCTGTATTGTCCCAGGAAGGGAAGACAGTCTTGAAGATCCGGGGGCTTTCATACTTTCTGTTGATATAGGAGCTTGCAATGGTTGCGTACTGCAGCACATTCCCTTTGAATGGATTGAAAAAATCAATCTGTTCATTGATGTTGTCTGAGCGCAGGTTGTGCGGTGGGAATTCGACGCCGCTATCAAATCCATACTGCATGTAATTCTCGTTTCCATGCGTCAGCGCTGCGCAAATATGGATCTCGCCAAGTCCAATGCTTCTGCAGTATTCCCGCCATGCGTTTGCAGTTTTCTTGGCGTCTGGTAAATGCTGAGGGCGATAGACGATAAGAAATGGTTGGCCGTCAACTCGAATGTAACGGTCATCTTTGAAGTATGGAATCAGTGACTTTATGAAGTTCAGGTCATCGTCTGGAAGATACTTCTGTGCGATAAGGATTTCATGGTCGGCAGCATCCCAGCGACGTGTCCAGTTTTCATTGGCCCAACACAGGCAGAATGGCATTTCGCTGTCTGGATCAGCCAGCATGTCATCAAGTGGCCGATTCAAAATCCTCTGGCCAGAAAACCAATAATAATGATAGCAAAATCCATCAATGCCATATTGTTTGGCTGTTTTTATCTGGTCGTGCCGGGTTTCTCGTACTCGCAGGTCATAGAAGCCAAAGTCGCTAGGCAGGTGGGGTTGCCGATGCCCTTCAAATAAGGGAGAGGTTTTGGTTACATTTGTCCATTCGGTAAAGCCTTTTCCCCACCACTTGTCGTTCTCTGCAGTGGGGTGAAATTGTGTTAGATAGAAGGCGATTAGCTTGGTTGATTTACCTTCGTTTGCGGTTTTGTCAGTGCTGCGAAAATTCATTGCTCCTATTCCTTAAACTGTGCAGGATCAACTGTAGGGGTTTTTAGAACTTTATCCCGACGACTCCAAAGCTCTTGCGGATGAATTGCTTGAGTTGCGGACTCAAGTGTCTACCGACACGTGCTTTGAGTGTCCGACGTTTCATAGTTTGCTGCCGCAGTGGCGAAAGTAGGACAAGGGAAACGGCGGGCTGCGGGCGTTCCAGTGGGACAGCCTTTACCACCACCTGATAAACATGGGCGTGAGGACTGCTATTGAGTGCGTTCTGAATAGTGCCGGGCAGTGCCGACCAACTGGCAGCAAACTCCGTATCTTGTGGGGGCTTGATCACATAGCGTGCCTCGATCAGTTTCAGGCCAGCGCGTGAGAATAGATCCTCAATGTTCTTCAGACCGAAGAATCGAATATGAGTGCGGTCGAGCAGTCCCCAGTCGCGGTACTGGAAGTCTCCGTTAAAGAGGCAGGAAGCGATAGCAGCATGCCCTACATGGGGTAGAGAGATCACCAGGTATCCTTCGGGATTGAGGAAGTCAACCATGCGCTCCAGTGTAATCCAGGGGTCATACAGATGTTCCAGAACATCGGCGGCGACTACCACATCGAAGCGATCTTCTCCGTTGAGTAGGGTCGGCCATTCAGCGGAGTTGAGATCTGCTTGAAAGATCTTCTGGCAATAGGGAGAAGCTTTCTCTATGGCTTCTGGATCGAGTTCCAGTGCGGTCACCGAACAGTCGTTTTGACTGGACAGCAGTTTGGTGATCGACCCTGGGCCACAGCCAATTTCCAGAACACGTTTACGCTGACCGACCAGTCGCAGTACGTTGGCAGGTGCGGTATCGGATGCGGGATCAACGTCGTATTCGTAGTTATGACGCCTGCCAGCCATGCTGTTCTCCTGGATTTTCAGTAGTTCTTGGGGGTTGCCGAGACAACCGAGTGTGCTCAAGTTCTGCCTACTTCTAGGCGGAGGTGCCGGATGCCGCGGCGATAATGCCCCTGTGGCGGTTGCTCAAGGCATCCACTTCGTCCAATAGCACCTTATAGGCGCACAGGTAGGACTCGTAGCCGTGTCTGTACAACGCAACCAACTCTTCGAGTTTTCTGGTTTCATGCAGCAGATCGCTGTTGAGATTCGATAGTAGCGAATACGAACTCTTCGTGATGCGAATGTCGTAGATTTCTCTGGACGCTACGTTTACAAAACCTTCAATCGCCATACTGGCGCGATTGAGGACAGCGATGCTAGCGCTATCCGCTTGGGGGGCCGTCTGAGTGTTACGCGAGAGGCTTAGGCCTGCGTAAATCTTGGTTGTACCAATCGCTAGCCCTCGGACATAACCGGGTAACTGTATCTTCTTAAGTAACTCTTGGCCGCGGTAGATTCGTAGTTCTTGGTCTTCCGAGCTGCAAAGATAGAGAAGATCTTCTACCACAGTCAGTGAGTGCGGTTGAGACAGTCCACGGATGAAACTGTTGCCGGTTTGTATATCGATGACCTCGCCGATGCCCTGGGTGCCGTTCTTGTATTCACGATGCTTCTGGAATCTGCCAAATATTGAAGCAAGTAACTTTCCTTGATACCAGGTTGTGCTGTTCAAGTGGGCAGAATCATTTTCGCCGGGAAGCCCCCATTGGGATATCTGCTTAAGATCCTTGTTAAGGCATAGCACGCTGTTTGTTTCGGTGGCTGCGAGATAAGTATTTTCTTCCTTGCAGAATACGTCATGCAGATCAAGTGCTGCATTCGTCAGGGTTATTTCTTTTGTGAGGCCGTTATGGATATGCTTTAAGGTATTGCCGCCATTGTCTTGGAAAGCATATAGCAGTGTGTGATCGTTTAAGCAGATGCCGGTGATGGGTCTATTGATTATTCTAACCTGGGAGTGCTGATCAATCAGTATCAGGCCTCCATCTTGGCCAGGGCTACTTACCAGCAGTGTGTCTGTGATCATTGTTTATCCTGCGATTATATATCTAGGCTTCTACTTCTACTTCTACTTCTACTTCTACTTCTACTTCTACTTCTACTTGTGTCTATGGCATGCCATGTGGTATCTGGTTGAACTAAGTAATTCCCCAGTTGGTGAAGCTGTTGGAGTGCTCATGGGGGCAATAATATTTAGCCTTCTGCGGGCCATATCTCCATGAATAGCCACATTGGAGTGGGCGCAGGGTTGAGTGGATGTCCATGCGATCAAGGCGCCAGCGGCTTTCTGCGCGTGCAGAAAGCTCGCTGGAAATATGTCCTTTCGCGCGTAAGCCATAATTTTACGTAAGTAAGGTGACTTTTTTCCCGCGGTTTAGATAGGCTTCCGAGATGTTAAATGTTTCATTTCTATCCATTTGCCTGCCGTAACCTTTCTTTATGATTGCATAGGCTGGAAATAGCTGAATTGAGGCTACAAGATCAGGCCTTGATGCCAGAAGCATGGTGAGTTCGAAGATGAGGTTCGTCAGGGGAGGGTCGCCTTCCCATGGGCCGCCGTTGTCTTGCCATTGTGCTCCCTCCCAGTGAGCCCAGCCCCAGTCTTCAATAATGTAATATCCACCGGGAGCAAGATGAGGGAAGAGAATATTAAATGATTCTCTGGTTTGTTTTAGAAAATGACTTGCGTCATCCACAATGAGGTCGAATTGTTCTTGGCCTAGTTCGCGGGCAAGGATTGATTCGATTTTAATTCGGTCGGATTGGTCAGTGTTGTAATAGGTTTTTATATTCTCTTCTAGAGCGTTAATTTTTATGTAGCTCTCAAGGGCTGGGGCTGGGTCTGGGCTGAGTTCGATTGCTATTATTTTCTGGGGGTCAAATAGTTTGTGATAAAAAGCAACGCTGCCGCCCTTGTATATCCCTATGTCGCAAATTCTTGTGGTTGGTCTGTCGAACGGTATTTCTAAAAGTGCCTCCAGCATGTTGCGTGCTTTTCCAATAATGAAAGAGTTTTGGTCGCGAGAGGTGCCGGAGTATAGCTTTTCGCCAAATTCTACTTGGAATTCCACATCGTCAATGCTGCAGCTGTTATCATTTTTCCATTTTATCTTATTCTTTATCATGCGATTTCCATCCATTTTAGAGGTGGCTTTCGGATTGTGCTTTTAACTATATTTCCAGGTTTGTCTGTTTGCTCTTTGCTCGAGGTTTGTTTTTCTGGTGATGTTTTAGGTGTCATGTCGGGTGGCGTGCGCAGCCATTGTGTTCGGTGTGATTCAAATGTATCTGGCCGTGCTGGAGGCGCGCAGGGAGGCTTGGGAGGGGAGGCCTCAAACTGGTGTCCTCCAGAGCTAATAATGCTCTCAATGTTATTCCTCTATTGATAGCACAGCAGGAGAAGCTGTCAGGTTGCAATAGCCAAATGCGTTCTGTGGGCCGCTGCTCTGTACTCTGAACATTATTGCGTCAAGAATTCTATGGGCGCAGGAGGCACTGTTTTCTGACCAAACTCCTCCGCCAACAAAATAAGTTCCGGGGAGCAGGTTCATGTTGAACGAGAACTCTACTCTAAAGCGTTTTCCAGCCTGTGAGCGGTCTATGTACTTTCCGTCTTCAGGGTGTCGTTGGCCTGATATTACTGCGCCGGAGATCGAGCGAATATGAATACCAAAGAACAGCCTTTCCAGATCCTCACTAAAATCTCCTTCTGAAACGATCCGGTATTTCTTCATGGGCTCAAGGATATTAACGGCGTCACCGTTGCAGTCATGTATTGCAATACGCTTAATCCTTGCGCCTTGCTCAGGATAAATAGTAGTTGTTTCTGGGGTCAGATTTGGATCGTAGTGGTTAAGAACAGCGGTCTCTTTGGACGCCTCTTGGAAACTATCGGTTGGGCTGGTGGGAGAGGATGGCGCAGAGTCGTAGAGTGGATCGTTTCTCTTATATTTTTCTAAGAGTGCAGCTTGCTCAGCTTCTGGGGCGTAAATGAGTCTTTGATATGATCGAACTATCTGCAAGGGAGAAGCGTTCATGATGAGCTCTCCATGATCAATTAAAAGGGCATGGTCGCAGAGTTCGATTATTTGTGTCTCAGAGTGGGAGACAAATAATATTGAGGTTCCTCGATTTTTGAGCTCTTCAAGGCGAGAGAAACACTTCCGTTGAAATTTTTCGTCGCCTACGGCAAGTGCTTCGTCGACGATAAGTATGTCTGGCTCAATCATGGCCTGGACAGAGAATGCCAATCTCACTAGCATGCCGCTGGAGTAGGTCTTTGTTGGTTGATCAATAAAATCTCCTATTTCCGAGAATTTTACGATCTCGCTGAAACATTCGTCGACCTCGTGCCTATCGAGGCCCAATACAGCAGCATTCAGGTATACATTCTCTCGGCCTGTGAACTCTGGGTTGAACCCTGAGCCCAGCTCTAGCAATGCTGCTATTCTCCCTTGAGTTTCAATGCTTCCGCTGGTTTGGTTCAGGGTTCCACAAATCATTTGAAGCAACGTGGATTTTCCACTCCCATTGCGCCCCACGATTCCTACTGTTTCACCTTTTTTTATTTCAAATGATACATCGCGAACCGCCCAGAACTCGCGAAAGTACTGCTTGTGTCCCCGCATCAGCATCTGCATCAGGCGGTCTCGCGGTTTGTCGTAAATTTGGTAGCACTTGCTGAGGTTTGCTACCCGGATGGCAAGCTCAGAGGACATCTGCGAATCCTTTTCTTGTTCTCTGGAACCAAGCGAACCCTGCCCAGGCAGTCATTGCAGCCGCCAGGGTATAGAGAGCAAGGGCGGCATAGTTCGGGAATTTTCCCCAAAGTAAGATATCTCTGGCTTGCTCTATTACCAGCGTCAAGGGGTTCATGTAGAGATACTTTTGATACTCATCAGGCAGAGCAGCTGCGGGATAGAAAATTGGCGAAATAAACATCATGGTCGAGGTGATGATGCCAATAAATTGTGCGACATCACGAAGATACACGCCCAGTGAAGCTAGAATCCAAGAGAGGCCCATTACCATCAGTACCAGAGGGGTGATTATCACCGGTAGCAGAGCAATGCTGGAGTGAGGGGGGCCGAACAATATGATGTAGGCAATAAGCCAAACGGTAAGGCTAATAAGTGCGTGAAATAGAGATACGCCAACTGACACCCAAGGTAATATTTCCAGAGGGAAAACGACTTTCTTGACATAATTTGCGTTAGATAAAATTAGTCCGGGAGCTCGGTTTACGCATTCTGCGAATAGGTTGAAGATCATCAGGCCGCAGAACAGGACTAGGGCAAACTCAGTTTTCGAGTCCCCCCCTGCGCTCCAGCGTGCTTTGAACACATAGCTGAAGACAAAGGTATAGACGGTGAGCATAAAGATCGGATTGAAGAATGACCAAAGAATGCCTAGAAGTGAGCCACGATAACGGCCGACCACTTCACGCTGGATCAGGGTCTTGATCAGGCTGCGATTACACCAAAGGCTAGCAACCATTGCCTTGGGTGATACGGGGAATTCTTGCATCAGACGAAAACCTCGGCCTGGTCCAGAGGGAGCCCAAGAGCGTCCTTGCAGGACAGTGTAGGGGGCGCGTTGGTTGGCCACTTTATGCCGAGAGTCGGATCGTTCCAGATGAGGCAGCGTTCATGTATGGGGGAGTAATAAGCGGTGGTTTTGTAGAGAAACTCTGCGCTGTCGCTTAGTACTAGGAAGCCGTGAGCAAAACCTTCTGGGACCCAGAGTTGCTTCTTGTTTTCCGCAGTCAAGAGTTCGCCAACCCACTTTCCAAAGGTTGGAGAGCTCTTCCGAATATCTACTGCGACGTCGAATACTTTGCCTGTTACTACCCGGACCAATTTTCCTTGGGGGTTACTGATCTGGTAGTGAAGCCCACGTAATACGCCTCTTATTGAGCGGGAGTGATTGTCCTGCACAAATGTCGCTGGGCGACCGATGATCTCTTCGAACTGACAGTGATTGAAACTCTCAAAAAAGAATCCTCTCTCGTCACCAAAAACTCTGGGCTCTATCAGTACGACATCGGGAATGGCGAGGTGAGTGGCTTTCATCGGTACACGGTCTCGGCCAGTAGGCGTTGTAGGTATTGGCCATAACCGTTCTTGGTCAGCGGTGTGGCGAGCGCTTCGAGTTGCTCGGGGCTGATCCATTTCTGACGGAAGGCGATTTCTTCAGGGCAGGCAACTTTCAGGCCTTGGCGGTTTTCCAGGGTGGCGATAAAAGCGCTGGCCTCAAGCAGTGAGTCATGGGTGCCAGTGTCCAGCCAGGCGTAGCCGCGACCCATGATCTCCACGGAAAGCTGACCCATTTCCAGATAAGCGCGGTTCACGTCGGTGATTTCCAATTCGCCGCGCGCAGAAGGCCGGAGGCTCTTGGCAATGTCGACCACCTGCTGGTCGTAGAAGTAAAGGCCGGTTACAGCATAGTTGGACTTGGGGTGCTTGGGCTTTTCTTCCAGGCTGATGGCCTTGCCGCCTTCGTCGAACTCCACCACGCCGTAACGTTCCGGGTCTTGTACGTGGTAGGCGAACACGCTGGCACCGGCTTCTCGGTCCATGGCGTGGTACAGCAGGTCTTGCAGGTCGTGGCCGTGGTAGATGTTGTCGCCCAGTACCAGGGCGCTGAGGTCGTTGCCGATGAACGACTCGCCGATCAGGAAGGCCTGCGCCAGACCGTCCGGGGATGACTGGACCGCATATTGAAGGTTGAGCCCCCACTGACTGCCGTCGCCCAGCAACTGCTCGAAGCGAGGAGTATCTTGTGGGGTGGAGATGATCAGGATGTCGCGGATGCCTGCCAGCATCAGGGTGCTGAGCGGGTAGTAGATCATCGGTTTGTCGTAGATTGGCAGGAGCTGTTTGGAGATCGCCAGTGTCGCCGGATGCAGGCGGGTGCCGGAGCCGCCGGCGAGGATGATTCCCTTGCGCTTCATACTGCCTCCATTTCGATCAGTTCTCTGATCATGCGCTGGGCGTGGTATTCCCATTGTGGTAGAGCCACGGCAAAGGTGCGTTGCAATTTGCGGTTGGTCAGTCGGGAGTTTGCCGGGCGCTTGGCCGGTAGCGGGTAATCGCGGGTGGTGATCGGGTGGATGCGCTCGGGGCTGGTTTTCAGCGCGCAGCCCAGGCGCTGCGCCTCGCCGATGACGAAGCGGGCGTAGTTGTGCCAACTGGTTTCGCCGCTGGCCACCAGGTGATAGGTGCCGCTGGCGTGCTCGGCAAGGGATGCGTCGTGCTGCAGCCGGTACAGCGCAAGTGCCGTGACGTCGGCGATCAGTTCGGCGCTGGTCGGGGCGCCGATCTGGTCGGCGACTACGCTCAGCTCCTCGCGCTCCCTGGCCAGGCGCAGCATGGTCTTGGCGAAGTTGCCGCCACGGGTGGCATAGACCCAGCTGGTGCGGAAGATCAGGTGCCGGCAGCTGCTTTCGCGGATTGCCAGTTCACCTTCCAGTTTGGTCTGGCCGTAGACACCGAGTGGGCCGGTGGCGGCGTCTTCATCGAAGGGGCTGCTGCCGCTACCGTCGAACACGTAATCGGTGGAGTAGTGCACCAGCCAGGCCTCCAGCTCTCTTGCGGCGGAAGCCAGTACGGCAACCGCCTCGGCGTTCACTCGGCGAGCGCTGTCAACATCGCTCTCGGCCTTGTCCACGGCGGTATAGGCACCAGCGTTGACGATCACATCCGGCCGTTCGCGATTCACCAGCGCTGCCAGTCCTTGAAGGTCTGCCAGGTTTCCGCGTTGCCGGTCGCAGATGACCAGCTCGCCCAGAGGCGCCAGGGAGCGCTGCAGTTCCCAGCCGACCTGGCCGTTGGCGCCGAGCAGAAGAATCTTGTTCATGCGTAGTGCTTTCCTACCCATTCCCGGTATGCGTCGCTGGTGACGTTGGTTACCCAGTCCTGGTTGTCCAGGTACCAGCGCACGGTCTTGCGGATGCCGGTCTCGAAGGTCTCTGCCGGCTTCCAGTTCAGCTCGCGTTCCAGCCGCGTGGCGTCCATGGCGTAGCGGCGATCGTGACCGGGACGATCCTTAACAAGGGTGATCTGTTCGCGATAGCTGTGTCCGTCTTCTCTGGCCTTTTCCTGATCGAGAATGTCGCAAAGAGTATGGACCACATCGAGGTTGGCCTTTTCGTTCCAGCCGCCGACGTTGTATGTCTCGCCCAGCTGGCCGGCTTCCAGTACCCGGCGGATGGCGCTGCAGTGGTCCTTCACATACAGCCAGTCGCGGATCTGCTGGCCATCGCCGTAGATCGGCAGCGGCTTGCCGGCCAGGGCGTTGTGAATGACCAGTGGGATCAGCTTCTCCGGGAAGTGGTACGGCCCGTAGTTGTTCGAGCAGTTGGTGGTCAGCACCGGTAGCCCGTAGGTGTGGTGATAGGCGCGCACCAAGTGGTCGGAGGCGGCCTTGGAGGCCGAGTAGGGGCTGTTCGGCTCGTACTTGTTGGTTTCCCTGAAGGCGGGATCATTCGGGCCGAGGGAGCCGTAGACTTCGTCGGTGGAAATGTGCAGGAAGCGGAATGCTGCTGCGTCTGCTTCCGATAGGGAGTTCCAGTATGCGCGTACCGCTTCGAGCAGGCGGAAGGTGCCGACGATGTTGGTCTGGATGAAGTCTTCCGGGCCATGGATGGAGCGGTCGACGTGGGATTCCGCGGCGAAGTTCAGGATTGCGCGGGGGCGATACTCTTTGAGCAGCCGATCGACAAGCTCGCCATCACCGATGTCGCCATGCACGAAGGTGTGGCGTTCGTCGTTGTCCAGGCTGGCGAGATTCTGCAGGTTGCCGGCATAGGTCAGCTTGTCCAGGCTGATCACCGGTTCGTCATTGATGGCCAGCCAGTCGAGCACGAAATTGGCGCCGATGAAGCCGGCACTGCCGGTCACGAGAATCGTCATGGGGTTCAGATCCTTTGAAGAAGAGTGGCGGCGGCAAGGCCAAGATTGCCGGTCAGCGTTTGCCGATAGACGCCGGAGCGTTGCAACAGCAGTGCCCGTTGCGGCAGCGAGGCATGCCGGGCCTGCTCGAAGAGTTCCAGGGTGGTCTGGTTGTCGCGGGTCAGCAGGTTGCGGAGCGGGGCGAGGGCGTGGAGGTTGGCATCGTTCCACTCGCGGAAGGTGCCGGCGAACATTTGGCCGAGGCGCTTGAGCCGGTCGTTGAGGCTGGAGTTCGAGCCCATCAGGTTGCGCTCATGTTGCCGGTAGCGGATGGTCGGTTCGGGATTGTAGAAAACCTGGCCACCGCAACCGGACACCAGGATGTACGTCCACCAGTCGTGGGAAATGATGCGCGCAGTGCGGTCGGTGCCCTGCAGCAGGGCACGCGTCGCCTGGTTGAATAGCATGGTGTTGCCGCCGGCAATGCTCTGCACTAGGGCATTCCTGAAGCTGGGGGCTTCGCTGAACAGGGGGGAAAGCCCCAGTGGCTGTCCTTGCGCATCGACCAGTTGCGTGCGGGAGCAGTACAAGGCGGGTTGCTCGTCTGGGATGTTGCGCATCCACGCGATACCCAGGGCGAGGCGATCCGGCTGCCACAAGTCGTCCTGGTCGCAGAAAGCATAGTACTGGGCCTGGAACTCTTGACGCTGGAGCGTTCCCAGGAAGTTGGCTGCAAACCCCTGGCGCGGGCCCTCGAAGAGGGTCAGTCGGTGCCCGCCCAGTTGATGCTGGTAGTGCCGGAGGATCTCCAGCGTGGCATCCCCTGAGCCGTCGTCGGAGGCATAGATCTGCCAATTCGTGTGGGTCTGCGCGACCAGGGAATCGAGTTGCTCGGCCAGGTACGCGGCGCCGTTGTAGGTCGAGAGCAGAATCGCGACCTTTTCTGTCTGGGTTGCCGTCCTCGGCTGATCATCCAGTAACAGGGAATGCTTCATCTGAAAGCCCATGCTGGTTTCATCCATGTCATGCGGGTGTTTCGAACATCAGAGCGCAGTGATAAGGGCGACCAAGGCGGGCGAAACATGACTGCGTATCAGAGAGCCAACATAGTTCAGGGAGAGCACCAAGTAAATCAACGACTTGGGGTCATGGGCGAACCCCATGGGTTCCCTTGGAGGGGGACTTTATGACCGACCATGATGCGAGGATTAAGTTCCGGTAGGTATGTAATTGTGAATATCGGTTGAAACTCAGTGAGTTAGTTTTATTAATAGAAGCGCTGGTCGCATTGGTCAAATTTTTGGCTTTGGCTGCAGGGCACCAGTGTCAACCGATGGGTGGCGTTGTTAGCGGGGTGATCAGTCGTCTCCTAGCGATCAGGGCGTTATTCATGGGCCCGAATGGATTCCCTAATTACCGCCGCTGCCCACGCCTTGGCCGCCGGTGACGCGCTCCGCGCGCTGAGTCTCGTGGCGCTGCGCGAGGATGCGCCGGGCTTGGCGATGCGTGGGATTGCCATGGTGCAGATCGGCGAGTTTGCGCGGGGAAGGGGGGCGCCGGGAGGTGCGGGCGTTTAGGGTTCGGGCGGGGCTAGCGCGGGCGCGCTCTGTGGTGACGGAGATAGAGTAATAGCCCTGATTCTAGGCTCGGTGATGCACTACCCGCTCGATCCCGCCGCGGTTTGCTCGACGCTACCTGTCGGTCTAATCCAGCAGCCCCCTGCTGCGGGCGATGGCAAGCGCTCCCGTTCGGCCTTGAGCACCGAGCTTGGTGTTGATCTTGCGCAGGTGCGATTTCACCGTGAGTTCGGACAGGAACATCTTTTCCGCGATTTCGCGATTGCGATAGCCGAGGGCAAGTAACCGCAGTACCTGCAGCTCGCGGGTGGTGACGGTGTGGGCCTGGTCGCCACGACCTTCTTGGGTCGACGTTGGGCGCGGCACCATGTGTTCCTGCAGTCTGGCGAGGAACTCCGCTTGAATGCCGAAGCCTGCTTCCTGGCCGTGCAGGGTGCCGTATTCGCGGCGCATGACGCGGCTGCCGATGGTCGTGGTGAGGATGTCCGCAATCGACTGCGACAGGTGCGCGCTGCTGGTGAGGGTGCGCCCGGTCTTGGCGCTCATGCCGATCATGCTGGCACCCCCGTCTGGGCGCCGCCGACCTGCACGCCGCTGTGCTTGTGGCCGATCAGGCTGACGGAGCCCGGGCCGGCGACGACGTCTTGGCTGACGGTGACTTTGCCGGTGACCTGCTGATTGCCTTCCTGGGTGTAGTCGCCCTGGTGATTGATCGGCCCAACGATGTTGATGCCGCCGGTGCTGGTCAGGAGGGTTACGCCGCCCTCGGGCAGTACGGCGCGGAGCACATGCGCGACGAAGTCGTACTCGACGACCGCCCCATCCGGGTAGGTCCTGCGGTGCAGGCCTTCGCGGTCGCCGTTGGCCGGGGTGGCGTCACTGAACAGGCCAGCCAGGGCGACACCCTGGGCGAGCATGAGTATTCGCATGAAAACCGTCAGGCATTCGCACTAACCGACATCATTCAGTCGCATGCAAAATCGACAGGCTTTCGCATGGTTCGCCACTAGGATCTGGGGCT
>NZ_JAFEUP010000006.1 GCF_016901015.1 Zestomonas insulae | reverse complement strand
GTCTTACCTCACAAGCACCCACACGAATTGCTTGATTCAGTTGTTAAAGAGCGTTCGGTGAGTCTTTCGCCTCAACCAAGGCCGCGCATTCTACAGCAGCCTTTCGTTCCGTCAAGCGTTTTTCGAAAATTTCTTTTCTACTTCAACCGCTTGCGCTTCCGACTCAGCTTCAACCTCGTCGTCAGCGGGAGGCGAATCTTACAGCATCCTAAGACCCTGTCAACCTCCCCGAAGCACCTTTCCAACGCCACCTGATTATTCATCAGGCCGCCTCGCAAATCTCGCTAACCTATTGATTATCAAGACCTTTTGAAGCGCTTCCGCGCTGGAAGTGGTGCGCATTATAGGGACGCCAGAATCCCCGTCAACTACTTTTTCGCGGCTTTAGCTAAATCGCATCATTCTTACGGCGACGCAGCTGCAACAAGTACTGCACCGGGCCAGACGCCGCATAGGCGAGGAAGATCAATAGCAGAATGCGCGGCGGATCGCTGAAGACCACAGCGAAGGCCAGCACCACCAGCAGGATCGCCACGAAGGGCACGCGCCCCTTGAGATCGAGATCCTTGAAGCTGTAGTACTTGATGTTGCTGACCATCAGGCAACCCGCAGCTGCCACCAGCAGGGCAATGACGAACGACATGTTCGAGCCCTTGATGCCGAAATCGCTAAAGGCCCATACGGTACCCGCAACCACCCCCGCGGCAGCCGGACTGGCCAGACCGATGAAGAAGCGCTTGTCGACCTTGCCGATCTGGGTATTGAAACGCGCCAGCCGCAGGGCTGCGCCCGCCACATAGATAAAGGCCACTGCCAGTCCCACGCTGCGCAGATCGCCGAGTGCCCACTCGAACGCCAGGAGAGCCGGAGCCAGACCGAACGCCACCATGTCCGACAGCGAGTCGTACTCGGCGCCAAAAGCACTCTGGGTGTTGGTCAGGCGAGCTACGCGACCATCCAGACTATCGAGCACCATGGCCACGAAGATGGTCGCCGCAGCCACCGTGAAGTTGCCGCTCATGGCATTGATGATGGAGTAGAAGCCGGCGAACAGATTGGCCGTGGTGAACAGGTTCGGCAGCAGGTAGATGCCGCGATGACGAACCTTGCGCCCTTCGGCGTCATGCCCCTCCTCGATGTGCTCATCGATAGGCAACAGGCTTTCTGCGTCTGGCGCCGGATTCGGCTCTTCGGGGCGTTCGTTCATGGACAACACCTTGCAACAGTTGGAGTTTCGACAGGAGTTACGCCGCGTGGTTCGACCGGCGCAAGCATTGCGCTTTATACCAGAAGCCTTCTCGCAGAATGAAAAAACGCGGCCGAAGCCGCGTCTTTCTAACCGCGAAAAGGCTTAGTTCTTGGCCTTGTCGACGATCTTGTTGGAGGCGATCCACGGCATCATCGCACGCAGCTTCTCACCCACCACTTCAATGCCGTGCGCGGCATTGTTGCGACGGTAAGCGGTCATCGAAGCGTAGTTGCTAGCACCTTCGCTGATGAACATCTTCGCGTACTCGCCGTTCTGGATACGCTTCAGCGCATTGCGCATGGCGGCACGGGATTCGGCGTTGATCACTTCCGGACCGGTGACGTACTCGCCGTACTCGGCGTTGTTGGAGATCGAGTAGTTCATGTTGGCGATGCCGCCTTCGTACATGAGGTCAACGATCAACTTCAGCTCGTGCAGGCACTCGAAGTAGGCCATTTCCGGCGCGTAGCCAGCTTCCACCAGAGTTTCGAAGCCGGCTTTCACCAACTCGACGCAACCGCCGCACAGAACGGCTTGCTCGCCGAACAGGTCGGTTTCGGTCTCGTCCTTGAAGGTGGTTTCGATGATGCCGGTACGGCCACCACCCACGCCACAGGCGTAGGACAGGGCGACGTTCTTGGCATTGCCGGAAGCGTCCTGGTAGATCGCGATCAGGTCAGGGATACCGCCGCCCTTGACGAACTCGGAACGCACGGTGTGACCCGGGGCCTTCGGTGCGATCATGATCACGTCGAGATCGGCACGCGGAACGACCTGATTGTAGTGGATCGCGAAACCGTGCGCGAAGGCCAGGGTGGCGCCCTTCTTCAGGTTCGGCTCGATCTCTTCCTTGTACAGCTTGGACTGGAACTCATCCGGGGTGAGGATCATCACCACGTCAGCGGCGGAGACTGCCTCTTTCACGCTCTTGACGGTCAGGCCATGCGCTTCAGCCTTGGCCACAGTGGCCGAGCCAGCACGCAGACCCACAGTCACGTCGACACCCGAATCTTTCAGGTTGCAGGCATGGGCATGACCCTGGGAGCCGTAACCGATGATGGCAACTTTCTTGCCCTGGATGATCGAGAGGTCACAGTCTTTGTCGTAAAACACTTTCATGGGAGTTCCCCTATCAATTGGCCGCTGTGGCCACTCACTAATTAGATGCTCAGCACTTTGTCGCCGCGGGCAATGCCCGTGACGCCGCTGCGTACGGTTTCCAGGATCGACGCGGTGCCGATCGCCTGGATGAAGCTGTCCAGTTTCTCGCTGGTCCCGGCGAGCTGGATGGTATAGACGCTGCTGGTCACGTCGACGATCTGCCCACGGAAGATATCCGTGGTGCGCTTGATCTCGGCACGCTGGGCGCCGGTCGCCTTGACCTTGACCAGCATCAGCTCGCGCTCGATATGAGCGCTTTCCGACAGATTCACCAGCTTGACCACTTCGATCAGCTTGTTGAGGTTCTTGGTGATCTGCTCGATCACGTCATCATGGCCGGCGGTGGTCAGCGTCAGACGCGACAGGGTCGGGTCTTCGGTCGGCGCCACGGTCAGGCTTTCGATGTTGTAGTTACGCTGGGAGAACAGACCCACCACACGCGACAAGGCGCCCGGCTCGTTTTCCAGCAACAGGGAGATGATATGGCGCATGGTCAGGTCCGCTCCGTCTTGCTCAGCCACATGTCACGCATCGCACCACCACGGATCTGCATCGGGTAGACGTGCTCACTGGTATCCACGGCGATATCGAGGAACACCAAGCGGTTCTTCATGGCGAAAGCTTCTTCCATCTTCGGCTTGAGGTCTTTCAGGTCGGTGATGCGCATGCCCACGTGACCATAGGCCTCGGCCAGCCGGACGAAGTCAGGCAGCGATTCCATGTAGGAGTGCGAGTAGCGGCTGTTGTACTGCATGTCCTGCCATTGGCGGACCATACCCAGCGCACCGTTGTTGAGGTTGATGATCTTCACCGGCAAGTCGTACTGCAGGCAGGTCGACAGTTCCTGGATGTTCATCTGGATACTGCCCTCGCCGGTAACGCACGCCACGTCGGCCTCCGGGAAGTTCAGCTTGACGCCCATGGCCGCCGGCAGACCGAAGCCCATGGTACCCAGGCCGCCGGAGTTGATCCAACGATTGGGTTTATTGAAGCGGTAGTACTGGGCGGCGAACATCTGGTGCTGACCGACGTCAGAACTGACGTAGGCGTCGCCATTGGTGACCTCACAGAGCGTCTCGATCACGGTCTGCGGCTTGATGATGCTGCCGTCACCCTCATTGAAAGGGAACAGACGGCCACCGCCACGCCACTCGTCGATTTGCTTCCACCAGCTGGCAACGGTGTCCTTGTTCGGCGTTTCGCCAATTTCCTTGAGGATCGCGACCATCTCGGTGAGCACGCTATCCACTGGACCGACAATCGGGATGTCCGCCTTGACCGTCTTGGAGATCGACGCCGGATCGATGTCGACGTGGATAACCTTGGCGTTCGGGCAGAACTTGGCCGCGGTTTCGCCGTTGATCACCCGGTCATCGAAACGCGCGCCGACGGCGAGAATCACGTCGGCATGGTGCATGGCCAGGTTGGCGGTGTAGCTGCCGTGCATGCCGAGCATGCCGACGAACTGCCGATCGGTGCCTGGGAACGCCCCGAGCCCCATCAGCGTATTCGTCACCGGAATGTTGAGCATGCGCGCCAGCTCGGTGAGCGGCTCGGAAGCGCCACCCATCACCACCCCGCCGCCGGAATACAACACCGGGCGCTTGGCGGCCAGCAGCATTTCGGCCGCCTTGCGGATCTGCCCGGAATGACCACGAGTCGCCGGACTGTAGGAGCGCAACTTGACCTTCTTCGGGTAGTTGTACTCGTACTTCTGCGATGGGTCGCCCATGTCCTTGGGAATGTCGACGACCACCGGCCCCGGACGACCGGACTGTGCCAGGTAGAAGGCCTTCTTGATGACCTCAGGAATTTCCGCAGGATGCTTGATGATGAAGCTGTGCTTCACGATCGGCCGGGAAATACCGACCATGTCGGTTTCCTGGAAGGCATCGGTACCGACCACGGTGCTCGGCACCTGGCCGGAGATCACCACCATCGGGATGGAGTCCATGTACGCCGTGGCGATGCCGGTGATGGCGTTGGTCGCGCCCGGACCGGAGGTCACCAGGACCACGCCCGGCTTGCCGGTGGCACGCGCATAGCCGTCGGCCATGTGGGTGGCGGCCTGCTCGTGACGCACGAGGATGTGCGTCACCTCGTCCTGACGGAACAGGGCGTCATAGATATGCAGCAGGGCACCGCCCGGGTACCCATAGATGTATTTCACGCCTTCGTCGCGCAACGAGCGGACGACCATTTCAGCGCCGGATAAAAGCTCCACGTTTTTCACCTCTAGAACGCTAGAAGACCGTCAATTCAGGACGGCAATCGATGTAGGTTTACCGCTAGACAGAGAGCATGAGCGACGTGTGGTCGCCGACTACGTCAGCTCCTGACTGAGCAAGTATTGGGATCGTCCCGGATGTTGAGGGAGTCTCCCACCCAGCGCGAGGTAACGCGGTGCGGGTAAAGCAGGTCGGCGCGGGTGTGCACCTCATGGTCTGCCGTGTAAAGCCGCCCTAGGCTGGCCCACTACAGCGAACCCCGAATTGTTCGGATTCGACCGGTTCAAGTCAAGCCATCAGGCATGCTAATTCGCGCGAACGCTGTGACATAACACAGGATGACGATGAACGGGTTTTGGTTATAGTAGCCGCCAGGTTCCGCCGCCCACAGAAGGAAACAGCAATGGGACGTATGCTTCTTACCGGCAGTTTGCTGCTCGCCCTCAGCACCAGCGTCATGGCCAGCCAGGTCTACAAGTGGGTCGACGACAAGGGCGTCACCCACTTCGGCGCCCAGCCACCGCAGGGTCAGGCCGCTACCGCGGTCAGTACGACGGTGCCGCAGATCAAGTCGGTCGCGCCCAAGCTGCCGAGCCTGGATAGCGGCGACGCGGCGCAGAAAGCCATCGACGAAAAGGTCAAACAGGACGTCGCGCAGAAAGAAAGCGAGCGCAAGCAGTACTGCGAACAGGAACGCACGAACCTAGCCCAGCTGCGCAACAACCCGCGCCTGCGCACCACCGAAGAGAATGGAGAAGTCCGCCGCCTCGACGAGAACGAGCGGCAGACGCGCATCCAGCAAGCAGAAAAGGCAATTCAGGAAAACTGCGACTGATGCCGGCGCGACCGGGTCGCGCTTCTCCTAAGCCTTACCGTTGATCAGGCGATCGAACTTGCCTAGCGCCTCGAGCAGCTGTCGCGTCTGCACTGGCTGTTCGCGGTAGGTCACCTCGGCCATTTCGCGGATACCCGAGGCTTGCGGCAGATCGGCTTGCTGCTCGATGAGGATCTTCATCCGCGGCAGAAAGATCCACTGCAGCCACTCAGCAAAACTCAGCGTGTCCACGCAGAACGGTTCCTGACTGGCCAGAGCCGCTGCCGACGGCGCCTGCACCGACCACCAGCCCAGCAGGCGCAACTCGCGCTCGATCAGCAGCAGCTGCTCCGCCAGCGCCGGTAGCCGCGCATCCATTACAGATTCACTCGCGTCTGCTGGCGCGCCTGAGAGGCACCCGCCACATCACCGCGGCGCTCCCGCGACTTGGCGATCAATTCCCACAGGCTCGCCTGCAAGGATGGGCGCCCGCCGGCGTAAGTCAGCGCGCGCTGGGCGAGCTGCTCGGCTTGCGCAGCATCGCCTTGTGCCAAACGCACCTCGGCCAGTTTGTAGAGCACCTGCGGTTCGCGCGGAGCGATGCGCTGGGCGCGCTCCAGGCTCGAGGCTGCGCCGTTGAGGTCGCCGCCGCCCTGCTGCTGCTGGGCAGTGGTCAGCAATGCCAGCACCGGGCCGTCCAATTGCTCGTCGGCCGCCAGGCCGCCCGCACTGGAGGCCGACGGAATGCCGCTCGGCGCCACCGGTGCCGGCGAGCTGTACGACGGGGTGTAGGTCGGCTGGCTGCCGGTCACTGGACCCGGCGTCATCGGCTCGCCATCAATGGAACCGGAGATCGGCGCGCTCGGCGCCGCGAAGACCTGCCCGGACGACTGCTGCGGCACCATGACCACCACCCCGGAGTCCTCGGCAGTCGGTTGCGCGCGGGTGGGCGCCTGCGCCTGACGATAGATCGCCCCGCTTTCTTGCTCTTCGGACAGCGGCGCACTGGAGTCCACCACGGGAATCGAGCCGCGCGGATTCGTTGCGCAACCGGTCAGCAGCGCGCCGGAGACCAGCATGGGAATCAACCACTTATTCACACATCTTCCTCGTCAGTTGGCCGCACAAAGCGCCGGCTCAATTCATCCAGCCGCGCACCCAGTCCATCACCGCATCGGCGGGAGCCTGGATGCCGCACGCAGGCCCGGCCGGCGGCTCACTACCGCGAATATAAGGCATCTGTACCGCGTTCGGGCAGCCGGAGGCCGAGCCTTGCCCGGTTCCGGCGTCGATCCAGGCCATGACCACGTTATCCGGCTGCGGCATGTTCAGCGGCAGAGGATCGGCGCGACGCATGAAGCCGGTCCACACCTGCAGCGCGCCTGTGGCGCCGGTCAGCGGGGTCGGGCCATTGTCATCGCGGCCCATCCACACCACCGCCAGCAAGTCCTGACTGAAGCCGGCAAACCAGCTGTCACGCGAATCGTTACTGGTCCCGGTCTTGCCGGCCAGGGTCAGCGAGCTGGGCAACTGGCTGTAGACCGAACGTCCGGTACCTTCGCGCATCACGTGCTGCATGGCGTTCTGCACCAGGTAGATCGCGCCCGGGTCGAAACGTTGCTGAATCTGGAACGGATAGCGCTTGAGCGGCTGGCCGTCGGCAGTCAGCACGCTGCGAATACCGCGCAGCGGGGTATTGAAGCCACCGTTGGCCAGGGTCTGGTACATGGTCGCCACCTCGATCGGGCTGAGCGCGCCCGCGCCGAGCAGCATCGACGGGTAGGCCGGCCAGTCGCGTGAAACACCCAGGCGCTCGAGAGTCTTGAGCACCGTCGGCACGCCGACTTCCAGCCCTAGCTTGGCAGTCGACAGGTTGTAGGAGTTGGCCAGGCCCTGATACAGGTAGATCGTGCCATGGGCCCTGCGGTCGTAGTTCTGCGGGCGCCAGACCTGGCCGTCCTTGCCCTTCACCGAAAACGGCTCGTCGGCCAGCCAACTGGTCAGGGTGTACTGACTCGGCCGCTCGAGCGCCGCCAGGTAGACCGCCGGCTTGACCAGCGAGCCGATCGGCCGCACCGCATCCAAGGCCCGGTTGAACCCGGCGAAGCGCGGCTGGCGGCTGCCGATCATGGCCTGGACCTCGCCGGTTTCCGGATTAGTCACCACCATCGCCGCCTCGACCTGGTCGATGTTCTTGCGCCCGGACATGCCCTTCAAGGAAGCACTCAGTGCCCCTTCGGCCTTGGTCTGCAGGATCGGATCGAAGCTGGTGAAGATGCGCAGACCTTCCTCGGTAAGGTCCTCCTCGCGATAATCCTGACGCAGCTGACGCTTGACCAGGTCGAGGAAGGCCGGATACGAGCTGTCCGCCATGCTGCCGCTCTTGGTCACGCCGAGCGGCTTCTGTTTCGCGGCGGCAGCCTCTTCGGCACTGACCACACCCTGCTCGGCCAGCAGGTCGAGGACCAGATTACGCCGGGTCAGCGCGCGCTCCGGGTTGCGGCGCGGGTTGTAGTAGGTCGGGCCCTTGACCATGCCGACCAGCAGCGCGACCTGATGCAGCTTCAGCTCGGACAGCGGCTGACTGAAGAAATACTGGCTGGCCAGACCGAAGCCATGTACCGCGCGCTGACCATCCTGGCCGAGGAATACTTCGTTGAGGTACGCCTCGAGGATTTCACGCTTGTCGTAGTGCAGCTCCAGCAGCACAGCCATCATCGCCTCGTTGAGCTTGCGCACGAGGCTGCGTTCGTTGCTGAGGTAGAAGTTCTTCACCAACTGCTGGGTCAGGGTACTGCCACCCTGGCGCACCTGGCCGCTGGTGGTATTGACCCACACCGCGCGAGCAATGGATTTGGGCGAAACGCCGAAGTGATGGAAGTACTCGCGATCCTCCACCGCCAGCAGCGTATCGATCAGGTATGGCGGCACCTGGTCGAGCTTGATCAGGATGCGGTCTTCGTTGTGCGCCGGGTACAGCCCTCCGACCAGCATCGGCTCCAGCCGCGCCACCGCCAGATCGGCGCCGTTGGCCTGCGACAAGCCAGCCACGTAGTCGCCGGAGAAGCGAACACGGACCCTCTGCGCCGGTTCGGCACCTTCATAGAACTGGAAGCCTCGGGTGTACAGCTCGACGCTGTTGCCGGCCACCGCCGCCGCTCCGGGCCCACTGGCGGCCGACTCGCGCCGGTAGCCGAGCGCATCCAGCTCGGTGAGGAAATCGCCCTTGACCAGCTTCTGGCCGACGAACAGCTCCAACGGCCGAGCGTAGACCTTGGCCGGAATGGTCCAGCGCTTGCCGGAAAACTTCTCCTGCACCACGGCATCGAGATAGACGGCAAAACCGGCCAGCAGCACCAGGCCAACCAGACCAAGCTTGAGCGCCCAGCCCAGCCAGGGACGCATGCCAGAGGAACCGCGCCGAGAGCGCGAACGGGGGGAGCGAGGGGATCGAGAGCGTGTCATGGCGGCGCATTATACGCACTTCAATCCGCCCCGGCAGGCACCCTCCGGCGGTTTGCACGGCCGTCCCCAGCGGTCATAATCAGGCCGCGCAACATTCTTCCCGAGCGAGCGCAGCCGCCCTGCCCGCTCCGCTCCGTCTGCACACAAGGACCCACCGTGAGCCAGCCTTTGATCGCCGCCCTGCAAAACCCCACCCTTTACCCGCATCCGGTCAAGGAATTCCAGGTCATCGAGACGCACATCTCCTGGGTCGTGCTGACCGGCGACTACGCCTACAAGATCAAGAAACCGGTGAACTTCGGCTTCCTCGACTTCACCGACCTGGCGGCGCGCGGGCACTTCTGCAATGAAGAGCTGCGTCTCAACCAGCGTCTGACCGAAGGCCTGTACCTGGACGTCGTAGCGATCAGCGGCAGCGCCGACGCGCCGCGCCTCGGCGGCGACGGCGCGGTCTTCGAATACGCCCTGAAGATGCGCCAGTTTCCGCAAAGCCAACTGCTCAGCGCGGTGCAAGCGCGCGGCGAGCTGACCGGCGCGCACATCGACGCCCTTGCCGTGCAGATCGCCGACTTCCACGCCACCACTCCGGCAGTGCCGGCCGATCATGCGCTGTGCTCGCCGCAAGCCATCGTCGCGCCGATGCGGCAGAACTTCGAACAGATTCGGCCGATGCTCAGCGAGACAGCCGACCTGCAACAGCTCGACGCCCTCGAAGCCTGGACCGAAACCAGCTTCAACCGACTGGAACCCCTGCTGGCCCGCCGCGCAGCCGACGGCTCGATTCGCGAGTGCCACGGCGACATTCACCTGGGCAACGCCACATTGCTGGACGGTCAGGTCGTGTTGTTCGACTGCATCGAATTCAACGAACCGTTCCGCCTGATCGACATCGCCTCGGACGCCGCCTTCCTCGCCATGGACCTGGAAGACCGCGGCCTCAAGCCGCTGGCGCGGCGCTTCGTCAGCGCCTGGCTGGAGCGCACCGGCGACTACGCCGCGCTGGACCTGATCAACTTCTACAAGGCCTATCGCGCCCTGGTGCGCGCCAAGGTCAGCCTGTTCCGCCTGGGCCAGGAACAGGACGCCGCACAGCGCGCAGCCATCCTTGCGCAGTACCGTGGTTACGCCAATCTGGCGGAAAGCTACAGCACCATCCCCTCGCGCCTGCTGGCCATCACCCACGGGGTTTCCGCGGTCGGCAAAAGCCATGTAGCGCTGCGCCTGGTGGAAGAGTTCGGCGCCATCCGCCTGCGCTCCGATGTCGAGCGCAAGCGGCTGTTCGGTGAGCAACCGGCCAGCACCGGGGCAAAGCTCGATGCGGGCATCTATGAACAGGACGCCAGCGCGGTTACCTACCAACGCCTGCATCAGCTCGCCAATCAGGCGCTGCAGGCCGGCTTCCCAGTGGTGATCGACGCCACCTACCTTAAACAGGCCCAGCGCGAAGCGGCCCGTCAGGTTGCCGAGAGCACCGGGGCGCCGTTCCTGATCCTCGACTGCCAGGCACCGCACGCGGTCATCAGCGAGTGGCTGCAGCAGCGTCAGCAAGCGGCCGTCGACCCGTCGGATGCCACCCTGGAAGTGATTGCCGCGCAGCAAGCCAGCCGCGAAGCCTTGAGCGCCGACGAGCTGGTCCAGAGCAAGCGCGTCGACACCGATCAGAGCGCCAGCCTGGACAACCTGGTCAGCGCGATTCGCCAGCGCCTGCCGGGGCTCTGAGCCCCTGAGCGCACGCCGTCTGGCGGGCGCCACGCCCCGCCCGACGGCTCAGGCCGCGCTTTTCCCGATGGCCGCTACACTTTCCGGCAGTGCCGTCGGTCAGCGCTGCGGCGGCCCAAAGGAAGGAGGCGTCATGAACGACGAATTACAGAGCCTGAAGAACCTCGGCAAAACGTCGGCCCAGTGGCTGCACGCCGTGGGCATCCACAGCACCACCGACCTGCGCCGCCTCGGCGCGGTTGACGCCTACCGCGCCGTGCAGGCCCGTGGATTCCGGGCCTCCAAGGTGCTCCTCTACGCCATCGAAGGCGCGTTGCTCGACGTGCACTGGAACGACTTGCCTCCAGCGCGCAAAGCAGCGTTGAATGGCCAGATCGATTCACTAAAGCCAAGTAACAAGAGCTAGCTCACAACCTCCGTCACAGGTGATTGTCGCAAAGTGTGACGCAGCATATTGTTTCCCGGCGTTGGGCCTTTTCACCGTCAGTTCAGTCAGGTCAAGGAATTACTGTATGTATCTACTCGGGGAGCAGCCGGCCTACGCCGATCAGTTGATCAATCGTCTCCAAAGTATCCCCACCCAGTTGCTCGAAGGCCTCCAGCCGGCGGGCGCTGCGCTGCAGGTCGAACGCAGTGACGATTTGGCGCAGATCCTGCCCGGCAACCAGCTGTTCCTGATCGAGAACGGACTGCTGCACGCACTGGTGGACGAACGCCCGCTGTTCTATCTGCAGGAAGGCGACTTGGTCGGTCTGCGTCAGGGCATCGAACTGCCCAGCTGCCGCTACGCCACCGAAGAGCCGCTGAGCCTGATTCCGTTCCAGCGCAGTGACGTGTTCCAGCACATCTATGCCAGCGAGCAGCGCCAGGAGCTGTTCATCCAGTACCTGGTCGGCCATACCGCCCTGCTCTCGGACGCCCTTGCACGCATCAAGCAACCGGAAATCCGCCCGGCCACTGGCTTCCAGCACTTCGCCGCCGGCGAGGAGCTGATTCACCAGGGCGATGAAGCGGACCATGTGTTCATCATCATCGAGGGCCACGCCGAGGCTTATGTCGATGGCCACAAGGTCGGCGACGTACAGAAGGATGAAATCTTCGGCGCCATGGCCGTGTTCACCCGCGAGAAGCGCAGCGCCACGGTAATCGCCAGCGAGCCCTGCACGGTGATGGTGATTCCCAAGGAGCAGTTCCTCAGCCTGATGCAGAGCAATCCGCGCATCGCCCACAGCCTGATCGAGAGCATGGCGCGGCGCATCGACCTGCTGAACAAGGAAGTCACCCAACTGCGTTTACCGCGCGACGCCTGACCTCTACAAGCGCTCAAAACCCGGCCCTGGTGCCGGGTTTTTCGTTTCCGGGATGCCGTCACGGAAAAGATGAAAAGAAGTGGTTGACTATGAAATGAGAATTGTTATTATTATCACAACTGGTCGCGAGATCAGTCGATAAGCTGAGAGACCAATCAGTCGGGCTCTTCAGATTATCTCCTCATCAGGCTAATCACGGTTATTGACCCGGCTCTGCCGGGTCTTTTTTTGCCTGCAGGTTTTGTCACCCCGAATCACGCCCATAAAAAAGCCGCCTCGCGGCGGCTTCTGTTTAGCGGCGCAACGTTGCGCAGTGATCCTTTTCCGGCAACGCCGCGGTGTACCAGACAAAGTCCGCCTCCTGCGCCGCCACCGGCTTGCCGACTTCCGCGAGCACCAGCACCTTCTCGTCAGTACTGCCCAGGTCCGCGAGATGCAGCGGCACGCCGAGGTCGCGCCGCACATGGAAAGCGCCAGCGAACAGCAGCGCCGGGCCAGGCGCAGCCAGCAAGCGCTCGGCCATGCGCCGGTCGCGTTGCTGCTGCACCGCCAACATGGCGGGCAGCTGGCTTTCCGGCAGTAAGCCGCAATGCGACTCACGAATCTGCGCGAACAAGGCGTCACGCACCGCTGGGGTGGTGGAGGCAGCACCGTTCAGGCTTGGCGCCGCCTGGTACACCTGCATGATCTCGCTGCGGTCCAGGTTGGCCGCCAGCAGCGGATAGGGCTGCATGAGGGCGTGACTAACAATCGGCCCGTACAACGCCCAGTCCCAATTCTTCTGCCAGGCCAGCGCGGTCGGCAGATCCTGAGGCAGCTGACCCGCGACGGCTTGCGCGCGAGCCTGTTCGACACGCGCCTGCTGGTCGGGGTTGAGCATCTCCATCAGCAGGCTGCCCTGGCTACGGCGCGCCTCCAAGGCCTGCAGCAACCACAGCTGCAGTGCATGATGATCCGGGTTGTCGTGTTGCTCGCCCACCAGCACGCGCGGCGCGTCCGCCAACTGCTCGACCAACTGCGCAGGGGTCAGCGTCGCCCCCGTATGCAGGTCGCGGATCAGTCCCAACTGGGGATCGTCACGTCCATTCGGGCTCTGCCAGGCTGGCAGTGGCGGGACCGACTGGCAGCCCGCGAGCAGGGCCAGCATCAGCACTCCAAGAAATCGCATTAGATACCTCGTGTTTTGGTCAGCGCGCGACAATCAGCGGATGGCCGCGCTCGGGATGTTGCTGCACCAGCACTTCCAGGCCGAATACCGCCTGCAGCGGTTCGGCGCGCAGGACTTCGGCCGGGGTGCCCAAGGCGTGGGGGCGGCCGTTGTGCAGCAGCAGGATGCGGTCGCAGTAGCGTGCCGCCAGGTTGAGATCGTGGAGGATCACCAGCACGCTGACGCCGCGGCCGGCGAACTCGCGCGCGGCCTGCAGCGTGGTGTGCTGGTGCAACGGGTCGAGCATCGAGGTCGGCTCGTCGAGCAGCAGGCTCTGCCCCGCGGCGCCCGGCCACAACTGAGCCAGGACGCGGGCCAGGTGCACGCGCTGGCGTTCGCCGCCGGACAGCTCCAGGTAGCTACGCCCGGCCAGGTGACCGGCATCCGCCGCCGACAGCGCCGCGGCGATGATCTCGCCGTCGCGCTGCCGCCCGCTGGCATGTGGCAGCCGGCCCATGCCGACCACGTCCTCGACGCGAAAGGCGAAATTCAGCGTCGAGGTCTGTGGCAGCACCGCCAGGCGCTGCGCCCGTTCGGGTCCCTGCCAGCTGCTCAAAGGACGATCCTGCAGCAGTACCGTGCCGGTCGCCGGCGCAAGTTCGCCGCACAAGGCGCCGAGCAGGGTGCTCTTGCCAGCGCCGTTGGGCCCCAGAACACCGAGCACCTCGCCCGGACGAAGGTCCAGCTCGACTTCGCTCAACACCGACTTGGCGCCGCGATGGACGCTGAGATTTTCTGCACGCAGCATCAGGCGCGTCCTCGCAACAGCAGATACAGGAAGAACGGCGCACCCAGCAGGGCGGTGACGATACCGATCGGCAGTTCCGCCGGCGCCAGGACCAGGCGTGCGATCAGGTCGGCAAACAGCAGCAGACTGGCTCCGGCCAGGGCCGACGCCGGCAGCAACACGCGATGATCCGGCCCCGCCAGCAAGCGCACCAGGTGCGGCACCACCAGGCCGATAAAGCCGATCAACCCCGCCGCGGCCACCGCCGCGCCCACACCAAGTGCGGTACACAACACCAGCTCGCGCTTGAGCCGCTCGACTTCGAAGCCGAGATGGCGCGCCTCCGATTCACCAAGCAGCAGCGCGTTGAGCGCCTTGGCCCGTTTCGGCAACCACAAGGACACGCCGATGGTCACCAGCAGCAACGGCCACAGCCGTGCATAACTGGCGCCGTTGAGGCTGCCGAGGTTCCAGAACGTCAGGGTGCGCAGCGTGGCGTCATCCGCCAGGTAGGTGAACAGGCCGATCAACGCGCCGGCCAGCGCGGTCAGGGCGATCCCCGCGAGCAGCATGGTCGCCACGCTGGTCTGCCCGTCGTGGCGGCCCAGCCGGTAGACCAGCGCGGTCACGCCGAGGCCGCCGGCGAAGGCACACAGTGACAGCAGGTAAGGGCTCAGCGCATCCGGCAGGCCACCGAGCGAGGCGCCGACCACGATGGCAAAGGCCGCCCCAAGCGCCGCGCCACTGGACACGCCGACCAGACCAGGATCGGCCAGCGGGTTGCGGAACAGGCCCTGCATCGCCACCCCGGAGAGTGCCAGCACGGCGCCCACCGCCAGCCCCAGCAAGGTGCGCGGCAGGCGAATCTGGCCGACGATCAGCTCGGCCTGGCCCTGGCCGCTATCGGCCAGCGGCAGACCGACTAGCCGCAGCGCCGCATGCAGGGTTTCGCCCAGCGGCAGGCTGACCGGCCCCAGCGCCAGCGACAACCAGAGCGCCAGCAGCAACAGCAGCGAGAGGGTGATGAACAGCGCGCGCGGCGTCAGCACCGGCCTCATGGTTGTGCGGCGGCCGCAGCATGGGCCGTCGGGTAGAACACCGCCGACAGCTGGGCCAGGCCATCCGGCAGGCGCGGACCGAGCCCACCAACCAGCAGGGTCGGGTCCAGTGCCACCAGGCGACCGTCACGCGCCGCGCGCGTCGCGGCCAAGGCCGGATTCTGCTTGAGCAGGGCCTGCTTGGCTTCCTCGCCGTTCAGACTGCGGTCGGCGAACACCACCACCTCGGGATCCAGCGCCATCAGGGCTTCGCTGGACAGCGCCTTGTAACCGGAATGCTCAGTGACGTTGCGGCCACCGGCCTGGTTGATTAGCCAGGCGCCAGAGGTGTCGGGACCGGCGGCCATCGGCCGGCTGCCGGCGTGGCCGAGCAGCAACAGCACACGCGGCGCCGCCTGGTTGCGTTGCGCCTCGGTGACCCAGGCCGCGCGCGCGGCAAGGCGCTCACGGTAGTCGCCGAGCACCAGAGCGGCGCGCGGCGAATTGCCGAGCAGCTCGCCCAGGCGGGTCAGATTTTGCGTCAGGGTGGCCAGGTCAGCCTTGGCCGAGAGGGTCTCGATGCGCACCCCAGCGGCCTTCAATTGTTCGAGTACCGGTGGCGGGCCCATTTCCTCGGTGCCCACCAGCAGATCAGGCTTCAGCGACAGAATGCCCTCGGCCGCCAGCTGACGCTGATAACCGATGCTCGGCAGGGTCTTGAGCGAAACCGGGTGCTGACTGGTGGTGTCGACGCCGACCAGCTTGGCTTCTCCGCCCAGTGCCACCACCCATTCGCTGATCGAACCGCCGGCACTGATCCAGCGCTGCGGCAGCGCCTCGGCGGCCACGGCCGCCTGGCTGAGCATCCAGACGGCGCACAGGCCGGCGATGCGTAAAGTGAATCCCATGGTCATTCCACTCCATCGAAAAGGGCCAGCCGCCTGGCGCGCCCCTGCGCGCCTGGCTACAGGCAGCGCGAGGTGCGGCATACGGTCAGCGGCTGGTTATAACGCAACGCCGGGAATAAGTCCCGGCGCTGGCAAAGGGCGACCCAGTCGCCCGAACTGGCGGAGCGTTAGGCCGGCAGCGCGGCGAAGCTTTCTGCCAGACCGCGCCAGTCGGCACGCTCAGGAATGCCTGGCTTGCGCGCCCCGAACAGCTGCACAACCAGCTCGCCGTCAGCGTCGAAGGCTTCCCAGCTGGTGATCACCCCATCGCTGCTCGGCTTGCGCACGCGCCACAGCTCGGTGATGCCCGGGGTTTTCAGGTGCAGGTTGAACTCTGGATCGAGCACGTTGAACCAGGTGTCCAGCCAGCGCAGGTTCTTCACCGGCCCGGAGTGGATCTGGATGCAGTGGCGATTGCCGACGAACACCATGATCGGCACTTCTTCGGTGCCGGCGGTTTCCATCAGCTTGGGCAGCTCGCTGGGTGCCAGCGGCTCGGCCCACTCGCGGCCGGCCAGGCGCAGCGCCTGGGTGCGCGCCACACCGTGCTGCTTGAGCAGGGCGAAGAAGTGGTGGGTGTCCTTCAGCTTCGACCAGGCATCGCGCAGGCTGGCCACGTCGATCGCCGAGTCGGCCTGGATCGCCACCGGCGCAGGCTGTGGCTGCAGGTCCAGCTCAGCGCTCTGCTCCTCGGCCCGGAAGCGCTCGACCAGCGGCGCCCAGGCGGCCTCTTCACTGCGCTCAGTGAGGAACACCTTGTGCACCGCGACCCCTTGGCGGTCGAACACCTGGATGCTGCGCTGCGGACCTTTGCCGGTCTGCTCCTCGATGGCGAACACGCTGGCCCAGCCGCCGAGGAACAGGCGCAGGTCGATGTCCGCCGAGACCACCAGGCCCATCATGCCGGTGACGGTGACGTCACGGTAGAAACCCTTGCGCTCATGCACGCAATGCTCGTTGCGGGTCAGCGCCATGATGTAGCCGAGCTCGCCGAACGCCGGCAGCAGCGCCGCCCACTCCGGACGCAGGCGCACGGCGTCGACGCCGAGGCGGCTGGCAGTCAGTTCCGCTTCGCTCACCGAGAGGTGCGCCGCAGCATCCCGCGCGCGCAGTTTCGGTTGTTCGCCACGCAGCGTCTGCCAGGCCTGATAGAGCGGGCTGCCTTGCGCGGTCTGCGATTGGGCCAATTGGGTCATCTCGAACTCCTTCACGATTATCGGCTCGCCGTCAGGGCGAACTGGATGGGGATTTGCACGCGGCTGGGTACCGCTTTTCCGTTTTGTGTTTCTGGGCGGAAGCGCCAGCCGGCCACAGCGGCCAGCGCGGCACGATCGAGGCTTTCCACGCCGGACGAGCGCAGCACCTTGAGCTCGCGTTGCGTGCCCTGGCTGTCGAGGCGCACTTCGACCAGAACCACGCCCTGCTGATTGCGCCGCCGCGCCAGGCTGGGGTAGGTCGGCTGTTTCGGTGGTTCCAGGAAAGCGGGCTCGCGACTGAGCACTTCCTCGACAGCAGTCGGTGGCGACTGCGGGGCCGGAGCGGCTTGCGGGGAGGTCAGTGGACTGCTGGCGAGCGACTCCGGGGCCGGCGTGGGGCGGTTGAGCGGCTGGGTCTTGGCCGGCTTGCGCAGCGGCTCGGGCTTCGGCTTGGGGTTCGCCTTCAGCTGCAGCTTGGCCTGCGCCAGCTTGGGGACCTCGAGCGGCTTCACCGGTTTGGCTTCGGCGACGGGCGCAGGCTTCGCCGGCGCCACTGCGGGCGGCGTCACCGCAGGCGTCGGCTTGGGCGCCGCCACGGGTGCCAGCATCACCAGCATGGCCGGCGCTTCCGGGAAGCGGGCTTGCGAATAGGCACGCGCCAGCCACTGCCCTTGCAGCAGCCAGCCAAAGGCAGCATGCAGGGTCAGCGAAAGCAGCACATAAAGCGGTATTCGCGCCATCTGGGAACTCTAGCTATCAAACACGAATCCATTTGATATTTATTTGCATTTACACGTCAAGCTGTCTAAGGTTCCCGGCCGTTGCCAACGCAACGCCGCACGACCGTACCAACAACCGCGATGGATCAGCGCGCCCCTGCTTGGCCCGCTTGATCAACTGAAATCCGCCGCAGAGCGGGACACATCGGCGTGCCGGCGAACACATGAAGATAACTAGGAGTCCTCCATGCTGATCCGTCCGCCCTTCGCCCGCAGGCCGCTGCTGGCGCTGCTCTTGCTGTCGCCGTCCCTCGCCCTGGCCGCCGAAGCGACCAAGACCGCCACCCAGTTCGATGCCGTCACCGTCACCGCCACCCGTACCGAGCAGACGCTCGACAAGGTGCCGAACACGGTCTCGGTGCACACCGAGCGCGAGATCGATCAGCAGAACATCAACGACATCCAGGATCTGGTGCGTTACGAGCCGGGCGTTTCGGTGAGTGGTACTGGCAGCCGCTTCGGCCTGTCTGGCTTCACCATCCGCGGCATCGGCGGCAACCGCGTGCTGACCCAGGTGGACGGCGTCAGCGTGCCGGACGCCTTCAACTTCGGCCCGTTCATGGACGCCCGTCGCAACTACGTGGACCCAGACACCGTGAAACAGGTGGAAATCATTCGCGGCCCGGCATCCTCGCTGTACGGTAGCGATGCGATCGGCGGCGCGGTGAGCTTCCTGACCAAGGATGCGGCCGACTACCTCGACGAAGGCGACGACGCCTACGCCCGCCTGAAGACCGGCTATGACGGCGCCGACGACAGCTGGCTGCGCAGCGCCACCCTCGCCGGCCGCCAAGGCTCGGTCGACGGCGTCGTGCACATCGGCCGCCGCGACGGCCATGCGCTGAACACCTACGGCGGCCGCGGCGGCGACGGTCGTGCGCGCGAAGAAGCCAACCCGCAGGACTACGAAGCACAGAACCTGCTGCTCAAGGGCGGCTGGAACTACGCTGGCAATGATCGCCTGCAACTCAGCTACGAGCGCTTCCAGGACGACGCGGACACCAACCTGCGCAGCGACTACCCGATCGTCACTCCGACCGGACTGGGCGGCGGCATGTTCAGCAACTCGCTGATCACCGCCAGCGACGCCAAGGACAGCACCGATCGCGAGCGCGTCAGCCTGCAGAACAAGTTCGAAGTCGGCAGCCTGCTGGCCGACAACGTCGATTGGCAACTGAACTATCAGGAAAGCCAGATCCGTCAGCAGACCATGCAGACCCGTTACTCCTGGACGGCGTTCAACACCAACCCGACTCCGCCGCCCACAGCCTATGAGCGTTTCCGTACCCGCGATTCGCGTTACGAGGAAACCCTGTGGTCGCTCAACACCAAGCTGGACAAGCAGTTCGCCCTCGGCGAGACCCAACACAACCTGATCTACGGTGTCGACCTCAAGCGCCTGGAAAGCAGCGACCTGCGTCGCGGCAATGAAATCCGCGTCAGCACCGGCCTGCCCACCCCGCCGGCGTTCGGTGCGGAGACCTTCCCGCTCAGCGACTTCCCCGATCCGGTTACCCACGAATACGCGCTGTTCGTGCAGGACAGCATCGAGATCGGCCGCTGGACCTTGCTGCCGGGCCTGCGCTACGACTACTACCAGCTCAACCCGCACGTCACCAACGAGTACCTCAACGCGCACCCGGTCGACACCAGCCCGTCGTCGTTCAGCGACAACGCGCTGTCGCCGAAGCTTGGCGTGACCTACCAGCTGGACGACGCGCACAGCGTCTATGGCCAATACGCCGCCGGCTTCAAGGCTCCCGAAGCGGTGGACATCTTCGGCGAGTTCGTCAACGCCGGGATGCAGTACCAGACCATCGCCAACACCAGCCTGAAAGCCGAAACCAGCGACAGCTACGAAATCGGCCTGCGCGGCCAGTACGACGTCGGCAGCTTCGGCGTGGCGCTGTTCTACAACCGCTACAAGGACTTCATCGACCAGGTCACTGTGCCGGACCCGACTGGCAACAACTTCCTCACCTACCAGCAGCAGAACCTGAGCAAGGTCACCATCCGCGGCGCCGAAGCCAAGGGTGAGTTGTTCCTCGACCGTTTCGGCCTGCCGGCCGGTACCCGCGCCCTGGGCTCCATTGCCTATGCTCGCGGCAAGAACGAGGAAACCGGTGCGCCGCTGAACTCCGTAGATCCGCTCAAGGCCGTACTGGGTCTGGGCTACACCGCCCCGAGCGGCCGTTTCGGCGGCGACCTGGCGTGGACCCTGGTGAGCGCCAAAGAGCGCGTCGACCAGAGCCAGAACGCCGCCATCCGCATCAACGAACAATTCGAAACGCCCGGCTATGGGCTGCTCGACCTGAACGGCTGGTGGCAGGTCACCGAGGAGTTCTCGGTGAATGCCGGCGTGTTCAACCTGGCCGACAAGAAATACTGGCAGTGGGGCGACGTCCAGGGCCTGGACAGCAACAGCGTCAGCCTCGGTCGCTACACCCAGCCGGGCCGCCACGCGGCGGTCAACCTGGTCTGGGAAATCTGAGTTTCAACGCGCAAGGACGCGCGCCCTCAGCTTTGCGCTCGCCACGGCTTACCGGATAATCCCCCGGTCTGCCGTGGGAGAGTCGTGATGAACCACCTGTGTGCCGCGCATGCCCTGGCCGAAGGCCAGAGTCGCGGTTTCGCCATCGATGGCATCAAGCTGTTCACCGTGCGCCGCGACGGCCAGGTGTATGCCTATCGCAACCAGTGCCCACATCGCGGCACGCCCCTCGATTGGACGCCCGACGAGTTCCTCGACGCCAGCCGCAGCTTGATTCGCTGCGCGCAGCATGGCGCGCTGTTCCTCATCGACAGCGGCGAGTGCGTCGCCGGCCCCTGTGCCGGACAGGCGTTGCAGCCACTGGCCTGCAGCGAACGGGACGGCGCGATCTGGGTCGAGCTGTAACGACCGCAGTCGCCTAGAGCAGGACGTCCAGGCGCCGCACCAGACGCACTTCCTCGGCCGATACCAGCGCGCCGTAGGCCAGCACCTCCACCCCTGCTTCCACCGCCGCGCGCAATCCCGCCGCGTAGGCCGGATCAATCTCCACCGCCGGGCGCACCGCGTCGATCCCCGAGAGATTCACGCAGTACAGCTGCACCGCACGCACGCCTTGCCGCGCCAGGGCGGCCAGTTCGCGCAGGTGTTTGCTGCCGCGCAGAGTCACCGCATCGGGGAAGGCCGCGACCGGCGAGGCGTCGAAGCCCAGCGTGACGCTCTTGACCTCGACGAAGGCCGAGCCCGTCGGGTAATCCAGGCGGAAGTCCGCGCGACTGCGCTCCTCGCCATAGGCCACCTCGCGCTTGAGCGTGGTGAAGCCAGCCAGCTCGGCGATCACCCCGGCGCGCAGAGCTTCCTCCACCACCGCATTGGCGCGCGCGGTGTTGACGCAGGCCAGACGCCCCTGCGGGGTCTCGCTGATCTCCCAGGTTCCCGGCAGCTTGCGCTTGGGGTCGCGGGAACGACTGAACCAGACGCGGCCGCCGTCCTGCAGGCAGTTGAGCATCGAGCCGGTGTTCGGGCAGTGAATGGTCAGTTGCTCGCCGCCGGCGGTCTCGATATCGGCGAGGAAGCGCTTGTAACGCCGCAGCAGACGGCCCTGCTCGAGCGGCGGATCAAAGCGCATCTGGCCGCCAGGTCTGCAAGCCGCGGGCGATGCGCTGCACCGCCTCTTCCAGACGCGACAGGCTCTGCGTGTAAGAGAAGCGCACGTGTTGGGTGGCGCGATGGCGGCCGAAGTCGATACCCGGAGTGAACGCCACGTGCTCGGTCTCGATGAAGTGCCGGCAGAACGCGAAGGCGTCGCCACCGAACGCGGAAATATCGGCATACAAATAGAAGGCGCCTTCCGGCTCCACCGCGATACCGAAGCCCAGCTCGCGCAGCGCCGGCAGCAGGTAATCGCGCCGCCGGGCAAACTCGCTCCGGCGCTCCTCGAGAATCGCCAGGGTGGCCGGCTGGAAACAGGCCAGCGCGGCGTACTGCGCGACGCTCGGGGCGCTGATGTAGAGGTTCTGCGCCAGCTTCTCCAGCTCGCCGACTGCCCCCGGCGGCGCCACCAGCCAGCCGAGGCGCCAGCCGGTCATGCCGAAGTACTTGGAGAAGCTGTTGAGCACGAAAGCCTCGTCGTCGACTTCCAGCACGCTGGTGGCGTCGCAGCCGTAGGTCAAGCCATGGTAGATCTCGTCGACCACTAGGTGCCCCTGGCGCTGCTTGACCGCCGCGGCCAGCGCCGCCAGTTCGTCGCGGTGCAGCAAGGTGCCGGTCGGATTGGCCGGCGAGGCGACCAGCGCGCCCACGCTGTCGTCATCCCAAAAACTATCCACATGCGCCGCGGTCAATTGATAACGCTCGCTCGGTCCCACCGGCACCAGCTTGGCGCCGCCTTCGACCAGGCGCAGGAAATGCCGATTGCACGGGTAGCCGGGATCGGCCAGCAACCAGTGCTTGCCGGGATCGACCAGCAGGCTGGAGGCCAGCAGCAGGGCCCCGGAACCGCCGGGGGTAATCAGAATGCGTTCGGGGTCTATCCTTAACCGGTAGCGCTCGGCGTAGAACCCGGCGATCGCTTCGCGCAGCGCCGGCAGTCCGCGCGCCGCGGTGTAACGGGTGTGGCCACTGGCGAGGGCGGCCTGTCCAGCCGCGATGATCGGTTCGGCAGTGGTGAAGTCGGGTTCGCCGATTTCCAGGTGAATGACGTCGTGACCGTCGGCCTGCAACTGGTTGGCCCGTGCCAGCAGGGCCATGACGTGGAAGGGTTCAATGGCGCGGCTTCGCGCACTGTAGCGGGGGGCCATGGGCCTTCCTTAATAAGGGTGAAAAGCGGATTCTATCCAACCAATTGAATTAGCGGCAGCAACGAAGACAACCGGGAGTGGCGCAGGCGGAATCGATCTGGTAAGTTCGCCCGCTTGCAACCGCAGGGCCGGCACCCAATGACGGCAATGGACAGCAATCCTGCGCAGTGGACCAGAGATAAGAGGCGGTCATCCATGCCTACCAAAGCAAAAGAAAAGAGCAGCCAACTGACTCGCGGTTTTGAGCCTTATAAAGAGGCCAAGGGTGAGGAGTACATGAGCGATGCCATGCGCGCTCACTTCACCGCCATTCTCAACAAATGGAAGATGGAGCTGATGCAGGAGGTCGATCGGACCGTGCATCACATGCAGGACGAAGCGGCCAACTTCCCTGATCCGGCCGACCGGGCCAGCCAGGAAGAAGAGTTCAGCCTGGAGCTGCGCGCCCGTGATCGCGAGCGCAAGCTGATCAAGAAGATCGACGAGACCCTGCAGCTCATCGAAGACAACGACTACGGCTGGTGCGACTCCTGCGGCGTGGAAATCGGTATCCGCCGCCTGGAAGCCCGCCCCACCGCCACGCTCTGCATCGACTGCAAGACCTTGGCGGAGATCAAGGAAAAGCAGATCGGTTCCTGATCGACCACGGGGCGCTTCGGCGCCCCGCTTCATTTATAGCCTCCGCTGATGATCGCCCCCGCCTACATTGGCCGCTTCGCACCCACGCCGAGTGGCTATCTGCACTTCGGCTCGCTAGTCGCCGCCCTCGCCTCCTACCTGGATGCCCGCGCCGTGGGCGGCCAGTGGCTGCTGCGCATGGAGGACCTCGATCCGCCCCGCGAAGTCGAGGGCGCCCAGGCCGGTATCCTGCACACCCTCGAGCAGTACGGCTTCGCCTGGGACGGCACGATGGTGCGCCAGAGCAGCCGGCACTCCGCCTATGACCAGGTGATCGAACGCTTGCTGCAACAGGGCCTGGCCTACGCCTGCACCTGCTCGCGCAAGCAGCTCGAGGGGCACGCCGGCATCTATCCCGGCACCTGCCGCAATGCCCAACACGACACCAGTAACGCGGCGATTCGCCTGCGCGTGCCGGAGCTCGACTATCACTTCGTCGACCGCGTGCAGGGCGAGTTCCGTCAGCACCTCGGCCGTGAAGTCGGCGACTTCGTCATCCGCCGCCGCGACGGGCTGTACGCCTACCAGCTGGCGGTGGTGCTCGACGATGCCTGGCAAGGCATGACCGACGTGGTGCGCGGCGCCGACCTGCTCGATTCGACGCCGCGCCAGCTGTACCTGCAGGAGCTGCTCGGCCTGCCGCAGCCGCGCTACCTGCATGTGCCGCTGATCATCCAGCCAGATGGCCACAAGCTCGGCAAATCCTACCGCTCGCCACCGCTGCCCGCCGACCAGGCGGCGCCGCTGCTGACCCGCGCCCTGCGCGCGCTCGGTCAGCAGCCGCCGGCGGAACTGGAGCGCGCGCCGGCTGCCGACGTGCTGGCCTGGGGCGTCGCCCACTGGGACGCCACGCGCATCCCGCGCAGCCGTACCCTGGCGGAAAGCCAGCTGCGCTGACGCCGGCTACCAGCTGGCCGCACAACTCCATTACCATCGCAGCAATCCCGATGAGAGAGCTGCATGTACATCTATCGACTGGTCTTGCTCCTGGTGGTGGGGATCTACCTGTTCTCCCCGGCCATCATGGATTGGTGGATCGACCCGAGCGGCGCCTGGTACCGGCCGTACCTGCTCTGGCTGATCCTCATCGTGGTGACTTTCATCCTGCAGAGTCAACGCGATGCTGACGAGCTTTAACCTCACCCAGCTGATCCTGATCAGCGCCCTTTACCTGTTCGCCCTGTTCGGCGTCGCCTGGATCACCGAGCGCGGGCTGATCCCGCGCAAGATCATCTACCACCCGCTGACCTACACCCTGTCGCTCGGCGTGTATGCCAGCGCCTGGGCGTTCTACGGCACGGTGGGCATGGCCTACCAGTACGGCTTCGGTTTCCTCGCCAGCTACCTGGGCGTGTCCGGCGCGTTCCTGCTCGCCCCGGTGCTGCTCTATCCGATCCTGCGGATTACCCGCACCTATCAACTGTCGTCACTGGCCGACCTGTTCGCCTTCCGCTTTCGCAGCACCTGGGCCGGTGCGCTGACCACCATCTTCATGTTCATCGGCGTGCTGCCGCTGCTGGCCCTGCAGATGCAGGCAATCGCCGACTCGATCAGCATCCTCACCCGCGAGACCGTGCATGAGCGCGTGGCGCTCAGTTATTGCGGATTGATCATCCTGTTCACCATTCTGTTCGGCGCGCGCCACATCGCCACCCGCGAGAAGCACGAGGGCCTGGTGTTCGCCATTGCCTTCGAGTCGGTGGTCAAGCTGCTCGCCCTCGGCGGCATCGGCCTGTATGCCTTCTATCACGTGTTCGGCGGCGCCCAGGGCCTGGAGCTGTGGCTGCTGCACAACCAGAGCGCCCTCGCCGCCTTGCACACGCCGCTGCAGGAAGGGCCGTGGCGCACCCTGCTGCTGGTGTTCTTCGCCTCGGCCATCGTCATGCCGCACATGTACCACATGGCCTTCACCGAGAACCTCAACCCGCGTGCGCTGGTCAGCGCCAGCTGGGGCCTGCCGCTGTACCTGCTGCTGATCAGCCTGTCGGTGCCGCTGATTCTCTGGGCCGGCCTCAAGCTCGGCGCCACCACCAACCCCGAGTACTTCGCCCTCGGCGTCGGCATCGCCATGAACCACCAGGCGCTGACCCTGCTGGCCTACATCGGCGGTCTGTCGGCCTCCAGCGGGCTGATCATCGTCACCACCCTGGCGCTGTCCGGCATGGCGCTCAACCACCTGGTGCTGCCGCTGTATCAACCGCCGGCGGGCGGCAATATCTACCGATGGCTGAAATGGACCCGCCGCGCGCTGATCATCGCCATCATCGCCGCCGGCTACGGCTTCTACCTGCTGCTCGGCGCCGAGCAGGACCTCGCCAACCTCGGCATCGTCGCCTTCGTCGCCACCCTGCAGTTCCTCCCCGGCCTGCTCTCGGTGCTGTACTGGCCGACCGCCAACCGTCGCGGCTTCATCGCCGGGCTGATGACCGGCATCGGCGTCTGGCTATTCAGCATGCTGCTGCCGCTGCTGGGCAACATCCAGGGCATCTACCTGCCGATGTTCAACGTCATCTACGTGCTCGATGACACCAGTTGGCACCTCGCTGCCATCGGCTCGCTGGCCGCCAACGTGCTGGTCTTCACCCTGGTGTCGCTGTTCAGCGAGACCAGCGCCGAAGAGCAGAGCGCCGCCGAGGCGTGTGCCGTGGACAACGTGCGCCGTCCGCAGCGCCGCGAGTTGCTGGCCAACTCGCCGCAGGAATTCGCTACCCAGCTGGCCAAGCCGCTCGGCGCCAAGGTCGCCCAGCGCGAGGTCGAACAGGCGCTGCGCGACCTGCACCTGCCGTTCGACGAGAACCGCCCCTACGCCCTGCGCCGCCTGCGCGACCGCATAGAGGCCAACCTCTCCGGACTGATGGGCCCGAACGTGGCACAGGACATGGTGGAGAACTTCCTGCCCTACAAGAGCGGCAGCGAGGGCTATGTCACCGAAGACATCCACTTCATTGAAAGCCGCCTCGAAGACTACCACTCGCGCCTCACCGGCCTCGCCGCGGAACTCGACGCGCTGCGCCGCTACCACCGCCAGACCCTGCAGGAACTGCCGATGGGCGTCTGCTCGCTGGCCAAGGATCAGGAAATCCTCATGTGGAACCGGGCGATGGAAGAGCTGACCGGCGTGCCGGCTCAGCGCGTGGTCGGCTCGCGCCTGGCGACCCTGGCGGAGCCCTGGCACGACCTGCTGGTCGGCTTCATCAACCTGCCGGATGAGCATCTGCACAAGCAGCGCCTGGCGCTCGACGGCCAGACCCGCTGGCTCAACCTGCACAAGGCGGCAATCGACGAGCCGCTGGCCCCCGGTAACACCGGCCTGGTCCTGCTGGTCGAGGACCTCACCGACACCCAGATGCTCGAGGACCGCCTGGTCCACTCCGAGCGCCTGGCCAGCATCGGCCGCCTGGCCGCCGGCGTCGCCCACGAGATCGGCAACCCGATCACCGGCATTGCCTGCCTGGCGCAGAACCTCCGAGAGGAGCGCGAAGAGGACGGCGAGATCAGTGAGATCAGCAGCCAGATCATCGAACAGACCAAGCGCGTGTCGCGCATCGTCCAGTCGCTGATGAGCTTCGCCCACGCCGGCGGCCGCCAGCAGGCCGAAGACCCGGTGTGCCTGGCCGATGTAGCCCAGGAAGCCATCGCCCTGCTGTCGCTCAACCGGCAGAGCGTCGAAGTGCAGTTCTACAACCTGTGCGACCCCGACCACTGGGTCGAGGGCGATGCCCAGCGCCTGGCCCAGGTGCTGATCAACCTGCTGTCCAACGCCCGCGATGCTTCACCACCCGGCGGCGCGATCCGGGTGAAGAGCGAGGCGCTCGAGCACACCGTAGAGCTGATCGTCGAAGACGAAGGCACCGGCATTCCCAAGGCGATCATCGATCGCCTGTTCGAACCGTTTTTCACCACCAAGGACCCGGGCAAAGGCACCGGATTGGGGCTTGCGCTGGTCTATTCGATCGTGGAAGAGCATTATGGCCAGATCACTATCGACAGCCCGGCCGATCCGGAGCAACAGCGCGGCACCCGTATCCGGGTGACTTTGCCACGCCATGTCACCACGACGTCCGCAGTGACCAGAGACCGTCGAGAGAGCTGAATTCATGCCACATATTCTGATCGTCGAAGACGAAACCATCATCCGCTCGGCGCTGCGACGTCTGCTGGAGCGCAACCAGTACGAGGTCAGCGAGGCCGGCTCGGTGCAGGAGGCGCAGGAGCGCTTCAGCATCCCCAGCTTCGACCTGATCGTCAGTGACCTGCGCCTGCCCGGGGCACCGGGCACCGAGCTGATCAAGCTGGCCCAAGGCACTCCGGTGCTGATCATGACCAGCTACGCCAGCCTGCGCTCGGCAGTGGATTCGATGAAGATGGGCGCGGTCGACTACATCGCCAAACCCTTCGACCACGACGAGATGCTCCAGGCCGTCGCACGCATCCTGCGCGAACGCCAGGAGAACCAGAACGCGCCAGCCAGCGAACGCGGCAACGCCGCTCCTGCCGCCAGCCGCGGCAATGGCAAATCCGCCGAAGTCAGCCACGGCGAAATCGGCATCATCGGTTCCTGTCCGCCCATGCAGGAGCTGTACGGCAAGATCCGCAAGGTATCGCCGACCGACTCCACGGTATTGATTCAGGGCGAGTCCGGCACCGGCAAGGAGCTGGTCGCCCGCGCCCTGCACAACCTGTCGCGACGCGCCAAGGCCCCGCTGATTTCGGTGAACTGCGCGGCGATTCCGGAAACCCTGATCGAATCGGAATTGTTCGGCCACGAGAAGGGCGCCTTCACCGGTGCCAGCGCCGGACGTGCCGGCCTGGTCGAAGCTGCGGACGGCGGCACGCTGTTCCTCGACGAAATCGGCGAGCTGCCCCTGGAGGCCCAGGCGCGTCTGCTGCGCGTGCTGCAGGAGGGTGAAATCCGCCGCGTCGGCTCGGTGCAGTCGCAGAAGGTCGATGTGCGCCTGATCGCGGCCACCCACCGCGACCTCAAGAGCCTCTCCAAGGTCGGCCAGTTCCGCGAAGACCTGTTCTATCGCCTCAACGTCATCGCCCTGAAGCTGCCGCCGCTGCGCGAGCGCGGCAGCGACGTGATCGAGATCGCCAAGCTGTTTCTCGCCCGCCAGGCCGCCCAGATGGGCCGCGGCGACCTGCGTTTCGCCCTCGATGCCGAGCAGGCGATTCGTCACTACAGCTGGCCGGGCAACGTGCGCGAGCTGGAGAACGCGGTCGAGCGCGCGGTGATCCTCTGCGAGCACTCGGAGATTTCCGCCGAGCTGCTGGGCATCGACATCGAGCTCGATGACCTCGATGACGACGAGCTCCTTGGCAATGGCAGCCCCTCGCTGCACACCGCCAGCAACGCCCACGAACCGACCGAAGACCTGTCCCTGGAAGACTACTTCCAGCACTTCGTGCTCGAGCACCAGGATCACATGACGGAAACCGAACTGGCCCGCAAGCTCGGCATCAGCCGCAAGTGCCTGTGGGAACGGCGTCAGCGCCTGGGCATCCCGCGTCGCAAAACCGGGAGCGCGGTCGACAATTGACCGCGTTACGGTGACACGCCGGGGGCGCATGAGTTCCCCCACGCTGTTACCGCCCTCATATTCCGTAACAAAGGCCGGGTTGTCGGGTAACGAAATCCGGCCTTTTTCTTGCCAGCGCCCAGCACCGAAAAATACCAAACCATTGAATTTAAAGGATTTTCAAAAACTGGCACGGCTTCTGCTTTATCTCTGGCACAACAACAATAACAAGCACTGCCCTACACAATAAGAACAAGACGTACCGACTCCGGCATAACAAAAACAACAACGCAGGGGACGCAGCTAACTGATTCTTTTGGAGAGGACTAGCCGTTGGGGTTCCGCCCCACAGCCAGACAGAGAACAACAAAACTGCTCTTAAAGCAGCGCCCGTACTGGTTGGATGATGGCTGTATCAGCTTCCAAAGCAATCCGTTTGCTACTGACTTCCGAGATTGGGAGTCTTTTTCCTGAAGCCACTGGGCCGAGGGAACGGGTCAACAAACAAAAACAACAAGCCCGCCATAATAATAAAAACAAAGCACGCACCTACTTGGGGGGGAGCTTCGGCTCCCCCAGTAGCTTCCAGCTCCCACCTCCCCTTCGTACATCCCTCGACTCAATGCTAGAATCCGCGGCTATCATGCGGTCATCTCCTATTCTGGCCGACCACTCCGTCACACAGTGCATCCCATGCTGAAGAAGCTGTTCCAGTCGTTCCGTTCCCCCCTGCGCCTCGCCAAGCACACGCGAAGCACGCCCGAGGTACTGACCAGCCGCCAACACAACCTGCGCCGCGGCCACAAGATCAGCCGCCACGCGGTGAGTGTCGTCGAACGTCTGCAGCACGCGGGCTACCAGGCCTACCTGGTCGGCGGCTGCGTGCGCGATCTGCTGCTGGACCTCGAGCCCAAGGATTTCGACGTCGCGACCAGCGCCACCCCCGAGCAGGTGCGTGCCGAGTTCCGCAATGCACGGGTGATCGGCCGCCGCTTCAAGCTGGTACACGTGCATTTCGGCCGCGAGATCATCGAAGTCGCCACCTTCCGCGCCAACCACCCGCAGGGCGAGGAAGAAGAGAACAGCTCGCTGTCGGCCCGCCACGAAAGTGGCCGCATCCTGCGTGACAACGTATATGGCAGCCTGGAAGACGATGCCCAGCGCCGCGACTTCACCATCAATGCCCTGTACTTCGACGTCACAGCCGAACGCATCCTCGACTATGCACGCGGCGTGCATGACATCCGCAATCGCCTGATCCGCCTGATCGGCGATCCGGAGCAGCGTTTCCTCGAGGACCCGGTGCGCATGCTGCGCGCGGTGCGTTTCGCCGCCAAACTCGACTTCGACATCGAGAAGCACACCGCGGCGCCGATCGTGCGCTTGGCGCCGATGCTGCGCGACATCCCTTCGGCGCGCCTGTTCGATGAAGTGCTCAAGCTGTTCCTCGCCGGTTACGCCGAGCGCACCTTCGAGCTGCTGCTCGAGTACGGCCTGTTCGCTCCGCTGTTCCCGGCCAGCGCCGCGGCGCTGAAGCACAACCCCGACTACACCCGCCGGCTGATCCAGCAGGCCCTGGCCAATACCGACCAGCGTATTCATCAGGGCAAGCCGGTCACGCCAGCGTTCCTGTTCGCCGCACTGCTCTGGCCGGCGCTGCCCGGCCGCGTCGCCCAGCTGCAGGATCGTGGCATGCCGCCGATCCCGGCCATGCAGGAAGCGGCGCACGATCTGATCGCCGAACAGTGCCAGCGGATTGCCGTACCTAAGCGCTTCACCATTCCGATCCGCGAGATCTGGGACATGCAGGAACGCCTGCCGCGCCGCAGCGGCAAGCGCGCTGATTTGCTTCTGGAGAATCCGCGCTTCCGCGCCGGTTACGACTTCCTGCTCCTGCGCGAAAGCGCCGGGGACGAGACCGACGGCCTGGGCGACTGGTGGACCGACTACCAGGAAGCCAGCGACAGCGAACGTCGCGGCATGATCCGTGACCTGTCGGCGAGCAGTAGCAGCGACAGCACCGGCGCACCACGCAAGCGCCGTCGTGGCGGCAAGCGGCGCCGCGCCGGCAGCGGCGAAACCAGCGGTCAGCCGTCGGGTGAGTGATCCGGTGCGCGCCTATGTGGGGCTCGGCAGCAACCTTGCCGAGCCGCAGGCGCAACTCAGCGCTGCCCTCGAGGCGATCGCCGCCCTGCCGCACAGCCGCCTGTCTGCCGTGTCGTCCTTCTATGCCAGCGACCCGCTCGGCCCGCCCGATCAGCCGCGCTACGTCAACGCCGTTGCCGCCGTGGACACCAGCCTGGCGCCGCTGGAGTTGCTCGACGCCTTGCAGGCCATCGAACAAAACCAGGGCCGCCAACGCAAGGCCGAGCGCTGGGGTCCGCGCACCCTCGACCTGGACATCCTCCTGTACGGCGACCGGATCATCGACGAGCCGCGCCTACAGGTACCGCACTACCACATGCACGCGCGACCGTTCGTCCTCTACCCGCTCGCCGAGATCGCCGCCGAGCTGCTGTTACCCGACGGCCGCCCGCTGGCAGCGCTGTTACAAGCCTGCCCGTTCCAGGGCCTGGAACGACTCTAGCGCCGGCGCCACGCGCCGGTAACGTCAGTAACAAGTCGGTAACACCTGCAATTGACTTCATGCAGTCCCATCGGGACTATAGGCGTCCCCGCCGCCCCAACTGGGTGCGCAAGGGCCCGATTGAGGAGCATTTCCATGCCTGACGTTACCGTGACCACCCTGCAGGAGCTGAAGCAAAAAGGTGAAAAAATCACCATGCTCACTGCCTATGACGCCACCTTTGCCCGTGCCGCCTGCCAGGCCGGGGTCGAAGTGCTGCTGGTCGGTGATTCGCTGGGAATGGTCGTGCAGGGACAAGACAGCACCCTGCCGGTGACCATCCAGGAAATGGCCTATCACACCGGCTGCGTGAAGCGCGGCAACCAGGGCGCACTGATCGTCACCGACCTGTCGTTCATGAGTTACGCCACCCTGGAACAAACCCTGGTCAACAGTGCGCTGGTCATGCAGGCCGGCGCGCACATGGTCAAGCTCGAAGGCGGTGCTAGCCTGGCGCCGGCGGTGCAGCGCCTGGCCGAGAATGGCGTGCCAGTGTGCATGCACATGGGCCTGACCCCGCAGTCGGTCAACGTCCTCGGCGGTTACAAGGTGCAGGGCCGCGGCGATGCCCAGGCGCGCCAACTGCGTGCCGATGCGATCGCCCTGGAACAGGCCGGCGCGGCGCTGCTACTGCTCGAGTGCGTGCCCAGCGAGCTGGCCGCGGAAATCAGCCAGGCGGTGCGCATCCCGGTAATCGGCATCGGCGCCGGCGCCGGCACCGACGGCCAAGTGCTGGTCGTCCACGACATGCTGGGCCTGTCGCTGACCGGCCGAACGCCGAAGTTCGTGAAGAACTTCATGGCCGGCCAGACCTCCATTCAGGCGGCCTTCGAGGCCTACGTCACCGCCGTCAAGGACGGCTCGTTCCCCGCCGCCGAGCACGGATTCTCCGCATGAACACCGTTACCACCGTCCGCGAGCTGCGCGCCGCGGTCGCCCAGGCTCGCGCCGAGGGCAAGGACATCGGCCTGGTGCCGACCATGGGCAACCTGCACGCCGGGCACATCGCCCTGGTGGAAAAGGCTGCGCAACGCACCGGCTTCGTGGTCGCGAGCATCTTCGTCAATCCGCTCCAGTTCGGCGCCAACGAAGACCTGGCCAGCTACCCACGCACCCTGGCGGCCGATCAGGAGAAGCTGATCGACGCCGGTTGCGACCTGCTGTTCGCCCCGACCGTCGACGAGATGTACCCGCATGGCATGCAGGGGCAGACTCTGGTACACGTCAGCGGCGTTTCCGAGGGCCTGTGCGGCGCCAGCCGTCCCGGCCACTTCGACGGCGTCGCCACCGTGGTGACCAAGCTGTTCCAGATGGTCCAGCCCGATCTGGCGATCTTCGGCCAGAAGGACTTCCAGCAACTCGCTGTAATCCGCACCCTGGTGCGCGACCTGAACATGCCGATCCAGATCCTCGGCCTGCCCACCGTGCGCGCCGACGATGGCCTGGCGCTGTCATCGCGCAACGGCTACCTGAACGACGAGCAGCGCGCCAGCGCGCCCGCCCTGTACCGCGAACTGCAGGCACTGGCCGCGCAGCTGCGCGACGGCCGTCGCGACTACCCGGCACTGGTCGCCAGCACCCACGAGGCGCTGGTCGCCGCCGGTTTCCGCCCCGACTATCTGGAAATCCGCCAGGCCGACAGCCTGCGACCGGCCGTCGCCGAGGACCAGCATTTGGTCATCGCCGCCGCCGCGTTTATGGGCAGCACCCGGCTGATCGACAATATCGAGCTCGATCTGGCCAACAGCCACTAATCCGGCCTCCGCCACCTTGAACGCCCGATTGGCTTCGGGCACACTCAGCCGCCGTTTTTAAGGGCCCCTCAGAGGAATCCGCCATGCACGCCATCATGCTCAAGGCCAAGCTGCACCGCGCCGAAGTCACTCACGCTGTGCTCGATTACGAAGGCTCCTGCGCCATCGATGGTGAATGGCTGGACCTCTCCGGCATCCGTGAATACGAACAGATCCAGATCTACAACGTCGACAACGGCGAGCGCTTCACCACCTACGCCATCCGTGGCGAGGAAGGATCGCGCATCATCTCGGTCAACGGCGCCGCGGCGCACAAGGCCAAGGTCGGCGACCGCGTGATCATCTGCGCCTACGCCCACTACAGCGAGGCCGAGCTGGCCAACTTCAAGCCGCGCATGCTGTACATGGCGCCGGGCAACGAGCTGAGCCACACCAGCAACGCGATTCCCGTCCAGGTCGCCTGAGACGCTAAAACGCTACACTCCAAGCCCGGAACGTTCCGGGCTTTTTCATGCTCAAAGTCGTCCCCATCTGGGAGAGGTCACCGCAGGTCATGGCGTATTACCAGCAACCACTCGACGCAACCACGCTGCCCGCCTGGCAGGCCCTGCAGCAGCACCGCCAGGCGATGCAGAGCTTCAGCATGCGCGAGGCGTTCAGTCAGGATGCCGAGCGCTTCAAGGAATTCTCGCTGAGCACCAGCGGCCTGTTCCTCGACTACTCGAAGAACCTGATCACCACGGAAACCCGCGACCTGCTGGTGCGCCTGGCCCGCGAAGCCGAACTGCAGCCGGCCATCGAGGCGCTGTTCCGCGGCGAGTTGGTGAACGCCTCGGAAGGCCGCCCCGCCCTGCACACCGCGCTGCGCCGGCCGGTCGCCGACCGCCTGAATGTCGGCGGGGTGAACATCATGCCGGAAGTGCACCGCGTGCTCGGGCAGATGACCGACCTGGTCGGACGCATCCATGACGGCCTGTGGCGTGGCTACAGCGAGAAGCCGATCACCGACGTGGTCAACATCGGCATCGGCGGCTCGTTCCTCGGCCCGCAGCTGGTCTCCGAAGCGCTGCTGCCGTTCGCCCAGCGCGGTGTGCGCTGCCATTACCTGGCGAATATCGACGGCAGCGAGTTCCACGAGCTGTCCGCCGGGCTGCGCGCCGAGACCACCCTGTTCATCGTCTCCTCGAAATCCTTCAGCACCCTGGAAACCCTGAAGAACGCCCAAGCGGCGCGGGCCTGGTACCTGGCCCAGGGCGGCACGGAAGTCGACCTGCACAAGCACTTCATCGCAGTGTCCAGCAACCGCCCGGCGGCGGTGGCATTCGGCATCCGCGAGGAAAACATTTTCCCGATGTGGGACTGGGTCGGCGGCCGCTACTCGCTGTGGTCGGCGATCGGCCTGCCGATCGCCCTGGCCATCGGCATGTCCAACTTCAAGGAGCTGCTGTCCGGCGCCTACAGCATGGACCAGCACTTCCTCACCGCGCCGTTCGAGCGCAACCTGCCGGTGCTGCTGGCCCTGCTCGGCGTGTGGTACGGCAATTTCTGGGGCGCGCAGAGCCACGCGATCCTGCCCTACGACCACTACCTGCGGAACATCACCAAGCACCTGCAGCAGCTGGACATGGAGTCCAACGGCAAGTCGGTGCGCCAGGACGGCAGCCCGGTCAAGGGTGATACCGGCCCGGTGATCTGGGGCGGCGTCGGCTGCAACGGCCAGCACGCCTACCACCAGCTGCTGCACCAGGGCACCCAGCTGATCCCCGCCGACTTCATCGTCCCGGTGGTCAGCTACAATCCGGTCACCGACCATCACCAGTGGCTGTATGCCAACTGCCTGTCGCAGAGCCAGGCGCTAATGCTTGGCAAGACCCGCGCCGAAGCCGAAGCCGAGCTGCGCGCCAAGGGCCTCGGCGACGACGAGGTGCAGCGCCTGGCGCCGCACAAGGTGATTCCCGGCAACCGCCCGAGCAATACCCTGGTGGTCGAGCGCATCAGCCCGCGCCGCCTCGGCGCGCTGGTGGCAATGTACGAGCACAAGGTGTTCGCGCAGAGTGTGATCTGGGGCATCAACGCCTTCGACCAGTGGGGCGTGGAGCTCGGTAAGGACCTCGGCAAGAACGTCTACCAGCGCCTTACCGGCAGCGACGAACTGCCCGCCGAGGATGGTTCGACCCAGGGCCTGATCGACTTCTTCCGCGGCCGTCACCGCGGCTAAGCCTGCCAAGTGTTACCCCCGAACCCGGCCATGCGCCGGGTTCGCCGTTTCTGGTGTTCTAAAGTTCAGATATGCCCACGCAGGGTTGAACCAAGCAAATGCTTGGGCCACCCTAGCGCCACTGCGAATCACACAATAAGAAGGCCTCGCCATGTTCGAAATCAGCAGTCATCCGGTTCCCGACGCGGTGCGCCAACGCGCCCACCTCAACGACGACGACTACCAGCGCCTGTACCGGCAGTCCGTCGAGCAGCCCGAGGCCTTCTGGGGCGAGCAGGCCAAGCGCTTTCTCGACTGGTTCAAGCCCTGGCACAGCGTGCACCACGGCGACATGCACAAAGGCCAGGCCAGCTGGTTCAAGGGCGGCCAACTGAACGTCAGCTACAACTGCATCGACCGCCACCTGGCCGAACGCGGCGAACAGATCGCCTTCATCTGGGAAGGCGACAACCCCAGCGAATCGGCGCACATCACCTACAACAAGCTGCACTCGCACGTCTGCCGCCTGGCCAACGTGCTGAAGAGCCGCGGCGTCGGCAAGGGCGACCGGGTGTGCATCTACATGCCGATGGTGCCGGAGGCGGCCTACGCCATGCTCGCCTGCACGCGCATCGGCGCGGTGCACTCGGTGGTGTTCGGCGGTTTCTCGCCAGACTCGCTGCGCGACCGCATCCTCGACGCCGACTGCCGCACGGTGATCACCGCCGACGAAGGCGTGCGCGGCGGCAAGTACATCCCGCTGAAGAAGAACGTCGACCAGGCCCTGCAGAGCTGCCCGAACGTCAGCACCGTGGTGGTGGTCGAGCGCACCCAGGGCGAGATCGCCTGGGTCGACGACCGCGACCTCTGGTACCACGAAGCACTGCGCACGGTGGACTCCGACTGCCCGCCGGAACCGATGGACGCCGAAGACCCGCTGTTCATCCTCTACACCTCGGGTTCCACCGGCAAACCCAAGGGCGTGCTGCACACCACCGGCGGCTACCTGCTGCAGGCGGCGATGACCCACAAGTACGTGTTCGACTACCACGACGGCGACATCTACTGGTGCACCGCCGACGTCGGCTGGGTCACCGGACACAGCTACATCGTCTACGGTCCGCTGGCCAACGGCGCCACCAGCCTGATCTTCGAGGGCGTGCCGAACTACCCGGACGCCTCGCGCTTCTGGCAGGTGATTGACAAGCACCAAGTGAACATCTTCTACACCGCGCCGACCGCCCTGCGCGCGCTGATGCGCGAAGGCGCCGGACCGGTGCAGAAGACGTCGCGCGCCAGCCTGCGCCTGCTCGGTTCGGTCGGTGAGCCGATCAACCCGGAAGCCTGGGAGTGGTACTACCACGTGGTCGGCGAGACCCGCTGCCCGATCGTGGACACCTGGTGGCAGACCGAAACCGGGGCGATCATGATCACCCCGCTGCCCGGCGCGACCACCCTCAAACCCGGCTCGGCGACCCGGCCGTTCTTCGGCGTGCAGCCGGTGCTGCTCGATGAGCAGGGCAAGGAAATCAGCGGAGCCGGCAGCGGCGTGCTGGCCATCAAGGCCAGCTGGCCGAGCCAGATCCGCAGCGTCTACGGCGATCACCAGCGCATGCTCGACACATACTTCAGCGCCTACCCCGGCTACTACTTCACCGGCGACGGCGCACGCCGCGACGAAGACGGCTACTACTGGATCACCGGCCGCGTCGACGACGTGATCAACGTCTCCGGCCACCGCATCGGCACCGCCGAGGTGGAAAGCGCGCTGGTGCTCCACGACAGCGTCGCCGAGGCGGCGGTGGTCGGCTATCCGCATGACGTCAAGGGCCAGGGCATCTACACATTCGTCACCCCGATGAGCGGTGTCGAGCCCAGCGATGCGCTGAAGCAGGAGCTGCTCGCCCTGGTCAGCAAGGAGATCGGCAGCTTCGCCAAGCCGGACCTGCTGCAGTGGGCTCCAGCGCTGCCAAAGACCCGCTCCGGCAAGATCATGCGGCGCATCCTGCGCAAGATCGCCTGCAACGAGTTGGACAGCCTCGGCGACACCTCGACGCTCGCCGACCCCTCGGTGGTCGACGGCCTGATCGACAAGCGCCTGAACCGCTGACAGCCGTCTAGTCCAGGCCTTTCCAGCGCGACGCGCTTGCAACTTGGCGCGCCGCGCTCGAAGCTTGTGCCATGGAATTCATTCGCCAACGCATCGAAAGCCAGGTGCTCAGCCTCAGCGGGCTGGCTCTCGGCGGTATCGACTATGAGGCGCCACGCGGCGATCCCGGCCTGTTCGGCCCCGATTCGGTGTGCTGGCAGGTGCACTGCGACTTCAGCTCGATGCTGATCGGCGGAGTCGGCGCGCTGCTCCTGCAGATGCTCCACCCGTTGGCGCTGGCCGGGGTCTGGGACCACTCCAACTTCCGCGACGACATGCTCGGCCGCCTGCGCCGCACCGGCCAGTTCATCGCCGGCACCACCTACGGCCCGCAAGCCGATGCCGAACGCCTGATCGAGCGCGTACGGCGCATCCACGCCGGCGTCACCGGCACCCTGCCGGACGGCAGTGCCTACGCCGCCAGCGACCCTGAGTTGCTCACCTGGGTGCATGTGGCCGAAGTCAGCAGCTTTCTCAAGGCGCACCTGCGCTACTTCAACCCCGATCTCAGCGCAGCCGCGCAGGACCGCTACTACGCGGAAATTGCCCTGGTCGCCGAACGCCTCGGCGCGCGCGACGTGCCGCGCTCGGCGCAGGAGGTCGCCGACTACCTGGAGCGCATGCGCCCCTACCTGCGCTGTGACGAACGCACCCGTGAAGTGGTGCGCGTGCTGCTCGCCGCCCCGGCGCCGAGCGCCTTCGCCAAGCTGTATGGCCGGGTGATGCTGCGCGCCGGCATCGACCTGCTGCCGGACTGGGCCAGCGCCCTGCTCGAACTCGAACAGAGCGCCCTTGAGCGCCAGCTAGTGCGCAGCAGCATCCAGCGCAGCGTGCCGCTGCTGCGCTGGGCGGTGCGCAACGGCTCCAGCCAGCGTGCACGGCGGCGCATGGGCCTGCCCCCGATCCGCTGAAGCACCCCACCCGCTGTGAGTGGTGGTCGCCGCCGCGACCGCTGTGCCACCATTGCACCCCGCTCCGCCCCGTCATTCGTGAGGACCCGCGTCATGCAAGAAGTCGTTATCGTCGCCGCCACCCGCACCGCCATCGGCAGCTTCCAGGGCTCGCTGGCCAACATTCCCGCGCCCGAGCTCGGCGCCGCGGTGATCCGCCGCCTGCTCGAGCAGACCGGTCTGGACGGCGCCGAAGTCGACGAAGTGATCCTCGGCCAGGTGCTCACCGCCGGCTCCGGGCAGAACCCGGCGCGCCAGGCAGCGATCAAGGCCGGCCTGCCGCACGCGGTGCCTGCGCTGACCCTCAACAAGGTCTGCGGCTCGGGCCTGAAAGCCCTGCACCTGGCCACCCAGGCGATCCGCTGCGGCGACGCCGAGGTGGTGATCGCCGGCGGCATGGAGAACATGAGCTTGGCACCCTACGTCATGCCTGGCGCGCGTACCGGTCTGCGCATGGGCCACGCCAAGCTGGTCGACACCATGATCCAGGACGGTCTGTGGGACGCCTTCAACGACTACCACATGGGCATCACCGCCGAGAACCTGGTGGAAAAATACGGCATCAGCCGTGAAGCGCAGGACGCCTTCGCCGCCGCCTCGCAGCAGAAAGCCGTGGCCGCCATCGAAGGCGGGCGTTTCGTCGACGAGATCACCCCGATCCTGATCCCGTCGCGCAAGGGCGAGCCGGTCAGTTTCGCCACCGACGAGCAGCCGCGTGCCGGCACCAGCGCCGAATCGCTGGCCAAGCTCAAGCCGGCGTTCAAGAAGGACGGCACGGTGACCGCCGGCAACGCCTCGACGCTCAACGACGGCGCCGCCGCGGTGCTGCTGATGAGTGCGGCGAAAGCCCAGGCCCTCGGCCTGCCGGTGCTGGCGAAGATCGCCGGCTACGCCAACGCCGGCGTCGACCCGGCGATCATGGGCATCGGCCCGGTCTCGGCGACCCAGCGCTGCCTGGCAAAAGCCGGCTGGCAGTTGGCCGACCTCGACCTGATCGAAGCCAACGAAGCCTTCGCTGCGCAAGCGCTGTCGGTCGGTAAAGAGCTCGGCTGGGATGCCAGCAAGGTCAACGTCAACGGCGGCGCCATCGCCCTCGGCCACCCGATCGGTGGCTCGGGCTGCCGCGTGCTGGTGACCCTGCTGCACGAGATGCTCAAGCGTGACGCCAAGAAAGGCCTGGCCACCCTGTGCATCGGCGGCGGGCAAGGCGTGGCCCTGGCCATCGAGCGCTAAGCGTCCCACCCATCGCTCGCATTCGCTGCGTCGGCGGTGCTTGCCGTAGCTGGTCTACTGCCTGCGCACCGCCTCCTTGCGACTACAAGCGCTGTGCGCGACGCACCCCGAGATTAACGCCGGCCTGGAGCCGGCGTTTTTCTTGGTAAACTGCGCACCCTTTTCTCCCGCCGAGACGCCGCGCATGCCCTCTCTCGACCAGGCGCTGCGCGCCGCGCTCGATGCTCGTCAGCCCCTGCTGGCCGAGCTGCACACCCAGGGCACCGACTGCTACCGGCTGTTCCACGGCAGCCAGGAAGGCGCCTCAGGCCTCACCGCCGACCGCTATGGCGCGCAGCTGTTGGTGCAGAGCTTCCACCAGCCGCTCGAGCGCGACGACCTGCTGGCCCTGCACGCGACCATCAACCAACACCTCGGCGACGAGCTGCTGCTGGTCTACAACGATCGCTCGCAAGGCAACTCGCGTATCGACCGCAGCGATCCGGTGTACCAGGCCGAACCGGCCGCCCTCGATGACCTGGTCGGCCACGAATGGGGGCTCAACTACCGGGTGCGCGGCCGTCACCCCGGCCAGGACCCGCTGCTGTTCCTCGACCTGCGCAACGCGCGCGGCTGGGTCAAGGCGCACAGTGCCGGGCGCGCGGTGCTCAACCTGTTCGCCTACACCTGCGGCGTGGGGCTGTGTGCGGCGGCGGGCGGCGCCCGCGAAGTGGTCAACCTCGACTTCGCCGAAGGCAACCTGGCGGTCGGTCGCGAGAACGGTGCGCTGAACCCGACACTGCCGACCATGCAGTTCATCCAGTCCGACTACTTCCCGGCGATCCGTCAGCTGGCCGGCCTGCCGATCACCGCGCGACGCGGGCACAAGCTGCCGCACTACCCGCGCCTGGCCGCGCGGCAGTTCGATCTGGTGTTCCTCGATCCACCGGCCTGGGCGAAAAGCGCGTTCGGCACCGTCGACCTGCTGCGCGACTACCAGAGCCTGCTCAAGCCGGCGATCCTCGCCACCGCCGCGAACGGCACGCTGATCTGCTGCAACAACCTGGCGAAGGTCGCCCTCGCCGACTGGCGCGATCAGGTGCTGCGCTGCGCCGAGAAACTCGGCCGACCGGTGCGCGACTGCCAGGTGCTCGCACCGGCGGCGGACTTCCCTTCGCAGGACGGCCAGCCGCCGCTGAAGACCCTGATCCTGCAGTTCTAACCCGCATCCTAGACGGCTCGCCCGGCGCCAGCGGGGCGTCCGGCATGGCGGCAGTTTGCCGGCCCCCGCTTCGGAAAGCCCATGCCATACTCCTAGGCACTTCAGCCAGGAAGATGACGCCGAGCCATGTACAAAGGATTGAAACGCGCCGTCGGCGCCCTGTTGGTCGCCGTGGGCCTCTATTGCCTGCTGGGCTTTCTGATCGTGCCGGGCGTGGCCCTGCACGTGATCAACCAGCAGCTGGCCAAGTTCGCCAAGGTGCCGGCGCATCTGGAGCGCCTGGAGTTCAACCCGTTCAGCCTGGAGCTGACCCTCTGGAACCTGCATGTCGGTGAGGGCGAGACCCCGCAGGCCGGCTTCCAGCGGCTGTACGCCGACCTGCAGCTGGACAGCCTGTGGACGCGCCGCCTGCACCTCGCCGACCTCGAGCTGGAAAAATCCCACACCGAGGTGCTGTTCGCCGAGGACGGCACGCTCAACCTCACCCAGCTGTTCGCCGTGCCGCCGAGCGAGCCGACCCCGGCCGACGCGCCGCCCAGCGAGCCCTTCCCGCTGCGCATCGACCGCATTGCACTGATCGAGGGCGGCCTGCACTTCCAGGACCTGCGCCCCAGCGAGCCGGTGGAGTTCGGCTATGACTCGCTGAACTTCGAGCTGAAGAACCTCAGCACGGTCGCCGACGACCAATCGGACATGACCCTGGTCGCCAAAGGGCCGTACGGCGGGCGCATCGACTGGAGCGGCGAAATCAGCGTGGTGCCTTTCACCTCCAAGGGCCACCTGCAGCTCAGCCACGGCAGCCTCAAGGCGTTCTGGCCCTATGTGCGCGATGTCGCCCCGCTGGCGCTCGAGAAGGGCGTGCTCAGCCTGTCCGCCGACTACCAGCTGAACCTCGCCAAGGGCACCGAGCTGCTGCTCAGCAACGTCAGCAGCAAGCTCGAGGACCTCGCCCTCAAGACCCCGGATGGTCGGCCGCTGGTCAACCTGCAGACCCTGGAGATCGGCGGCACGTCGGTCGACCTGGTCAAGCAGGAGGTGGTGGTCGGCACCATTCGCAGCCAGGGCCTGGAGACCTGGGCGGCGCGAGAGAAGGATGGCCAGCTGGACTGGCAGAAGCTGTTCGCCAATTACCAGCCGCCGAAACGCCCGGCGCCGAAGCCCGTAGCAGCACCCGCGCCCGCTGCGGACGTGTCCACACCATCTGCCGAAGCAGCGGCACCCGCCCCCGCTGCGGCCGCAACCCCGGCCCCTGCTCCGGCCCCGACGCCAGCCGAACAACCGGCTACGACCGCTGCCGCGGCACCCGACGCCACAGCCGCGCCAGCCGCCGCACCGGCTGCTGAGCCGGAGGCGCCGGCCAAGCCCTGGCAGGTGCTGCTGGTCGATACCCAATTGCGCAACTACCGCGTGCACCTCGCCGACCGCCAGCCGGCCACCCCGGTCGACCTGGAGCTCGGTCCGCTGAACCTCGACCTGCAGAACTTCGACAGCCTCAACCAGTCGCCCTTCACCCTCAAGCTCGACACCGGCCTGGGCAAGCAGGGCAAGATCGGCGCTACCGGCACGGTCAACCTGGTGCCGATCAGCGCCCAGCTCAAGGTCACCACCCAGGACATCGACCTGCGCGTGGCGCAGGCCTACATCGACCCGTTCATCCGCCTGGAACTGCGCAGCGGCCTGCTCGGCAGCGACCTCGACGTCGACCTGAAGAGCACCGAACCGCTGGCTTTCAGCGTGCGTGGCCGCGCCGTGGTCAACCAGCTGCACACCCTCGACACGCTCAAGGAGCGCGACTTCGTCAAATGGCAGACGCTGACCCTCGACGGTCTCGACTACCTGCACGACGACCGCCTGGAAATCGCCAAGGTCAGCTTCAAGCAGCCCTATGCGCGGTTCATGATCAACGAGGACCGCACCACCAACGTCAACGACCTGCTGATCCCGCAGCCCGCCTCGCCGACCGGCCACGCACAGACCGGCCAGGCCGCGGCCAAACCGGCGGCAAGCAAGCCACTGGGTATACGCATCGGCGCCATCGTCATCGACGACGGCTCGGCGAACTTCGCCGACTTTAGCCTGCGACCGAACTTCGCTACCGCCATCCAGCAGCTCAACGGGCAGATCGGCACGCTGGACAGCCGCAAGCCGCAGCCGGCCAAGGTCACCATCAAGGGCAAGGTGGACCGCTACGCGCCGGTCAGCATCCTCGGCAGCGTCAACCCGTTCGACCCGCTGGACAGCCTCGACCTGACCACCAGCTTCAAGAACGTCGAACTGACCACCCTCACCCCCTACTCCGGCAAGTTCGCCGGCTACCGCATCCGCAAGGGCCGGCTGAACCTCGACCTGCACTACCAGATCGAGAAGAAGCAGCTGAAAGCGGAGAACAAGCTGGTGGTCGAGAAGCTGCAACTCGGCGAGAAAGTCGACAGCCCGGACGCCGTCGACCTGCCGATCAAGCTCGCCGTGGCGCTGCTCAAGGACACCGAGGGCAAGATCTCCATCGAGCTGCCGGTGGAAGGCAACCTCGACGATCCGCAGTTCAGCGTCATGCCGATCGTCTGGCAGACCCTGCGCAACCTGGTGCTGCGCGCGGCGCAGGCGCCGTTCAAGTTCATCGCCGGACTGGTCGGCGGCAGCGGCGACGTCGACCTCAGCAGCGTGGCGTTCGCGCCGGGCAGCAGTGAGCTGGACAAGCCGGCGCAAGGCAATCTGGACACCCTGTCCAAGGCGCTCAAGGAACGCCCGCTGCTGCGCCTGGAAGTCGAGGGCGCCAGCGCGCAGAGCAGCGACGGCGCGCTGCTCGCCGAGCAGCGCCTGCAGCGCGAGTACCAGTCGACCTACTACAAGATCCTCCAGCGCCGCGGTGACAAGGTGCCGGCCGACGCCAAGCAGCTCGAGGTGCCGGAGGGTGAACAGCGCGTGCTGCTCGAAGGCATCTACCGCACCCGTCTGAAGCAGCAGCCGCCGGCGGAATGGAAGGAGCTCGGCAGCGACGAGCGCGAAACCAAGCTGCGCGAGGCGGTGCTGCAGTCCTGGGGGCAGAGCGAGCTGCTGTTGCGCCAGCTGGCCCAGGCCCGCGCCGCCGCGATCAAGGATTATCTGGTCGACAAGGGCGGCCTGCCCGACGAGCGCATCTACCTGATCGATGCGCGCCTCGGCGAAGCGGAAGCCGACGGCAAGGTGGTCACCGCCCTCAACCTGGACAGCGAATAAGCCCGGCTGGGCGCCCACGCGGCGCCCTCGCATGCCACGCCTGACAGGCGCACGGCCGCGGTATAGGCTGAGGCCATCGCCCCGACGGAATGCTGCCGTGAATCCTCTGCGCCTCGCCCTGCCCCTGACCCTGCTGCTCCTGCCGCTCGCCGAATCCGCCAGCGCCGCCTCCACCCTGCGCTGCGGCAGCAAGCTGGTCAGCCTCGGCGACCATGTCAGCGAAGTGCAGAGCAAGTGCGGCGCGCCGCGCACCCGCGAGTTCCGTGGCTATCGCGAAGTGACCGACGACTACGGCTATCGCCAGGAAGTCGGCGTCGAGGAATGGTCCTACGCGATGAGCGGCGGCATGCTGTATTTCCTGCGTTTCGAGGGCAACCGCCTGGCCAATATCGAGAGCAAACGCGGGAACTGATAGGCTTGCCGCATCATAGTCACGGATAGGATGCCGCCGATGAAAACCCTGCCCGTGCTCGCCCTCAGCCTGTTGCTGCCGCTCGCCGCAGCCAACGCCTCGACCCTGCGCTGCGACCACGGCATCGTCAGCGAAGGCGACCGCACTTCGGAAGTCATCAGCAAGTGCGGCAAACCCGACGACCGCAACTTCGTCGGTTACAGCGACGGCGGCGACATGCAGGTCGAGGAATGGGTCTACGGCCCACGCAGCGGCGGGATGATCTACTTCCTGCGCTTCGAAGGCGGGCGTCTCAGCGAGATCGAAAGCAAACGCGGTAACTAAGCGCTCGCCCACGCCACGGAAGGCTGCCCATGCTGATTCTCCCCGCCGAACACCCCCTCGACTGGAAGAAGCCGCCGGTCCTCACCCTGCTGCTGATCCTGCTCAACGTGCTGATCTACTTCGCCTACCAGGGTGGTGACCGCGAGCGTCAGGAGCAGGCGGTCAGGGTCTACCTCGACGGCGGCCTGCTCAACCGGGAGCGGGCGATGTTCCTCGACGACTTCAGCCAGCGCCGTGAACTGGATGCCGGCGAGCAGCGCGCCGTGGCCGGCCTGCCCCGCCAGCAACTGGCCGGGCTGGCGCTCAGCGACCTGAACTTCGAGCAGCGCGTGCACCACGACCCGGCCTATCAGGCCGATCCCGCCTGGCAGCAGGCACGCCAGCGCGCCGAGGCCGCCCGCGACCGAATCAGCGCCTACCGCTTCGGCTTCATCCCGGCCAAGTTCAGCGTGCAGGGTCTGTTCGGCGCGATGTTCCTGCACGGCGATTTCGGCCACCTGGCCGGCAACATGCTGTTCCTCTTCCTGTTCGGCTTCGCCCTGGAAATCGCCCTCGGCCGCTGGCTGTACCTCGGCCTGTACCTGGCGAGCGGCGTGGCCTCGCACCTGCTCTGGTGGGCGCTCGACCCGGTGTGGGTGACCGGCGTCGGCGCGTCCGGCGCGATCGCCGGGCTGATGGGCATGTACCTCGGCCTCTACGGCCTGCGCCGGATCAATTTCTTCTACTGGCTGGGCCCGCTGTTTGGCTACTTCCGCGCCCCTGCGCTGTGGATTCTGCCGGTGTGGATGGGCAAGGAGCTGTACGGCCTGCTCCTCGCCGACGACCACGTCAACTACTACGCGCACCTCGGCGGCATGGGCTTCGGCTTCCTCGCCGTGTGGCTGCCGCGCCAGTTCGGTCGCCTGCGCGTCGACGAGGACTACCTGCTCAAGGTCGATCCGGATGCCGGCTTCAAGCGGGAGCTGGCTGGCCTCGACCAGCTGATCGGGCGTTTCGCCCTGGACCAGGCCGCGCCGCGCGGCCTCGAGCTGCTGCAGCGCTATCCGGGGCGCCTCGAACTGCTCGAGCGCGTCTACCCGCTGGCCAAGAATCGCCAGGACAAGGCACTGCTCAGCGCCCTGCTCAAGCAGCTGTTCGGCTTGCCCGCCGCCACCAGCCAGGGGCTTCTGCAGCGCCTGGCCGCCGACAGCGCCGACAGCCCGCTGCTGCAGCACCCGGCCGTGCAGAACCACCTATTGCGCAGCCTGCTGCGCGTCGGTCAGCCGCAGGCGGCGCTGCCCAGCTGGCGGCGCCTGAGTGGCGGCGCAACGCGCAGAGAAGACTTCCCGGCGCTGACTCTGCAGTTGGCCAAGCAACTCGGTCAGCGCGACCTGGCCGCGGTCAGCGAACTGCAGCGCTTTCTCGCGCGCCACTACCCTGCCAGCCAGCAGGCCGAGCACCTGGCGCTGTATCGCCAGCATCTCAGCTCATAAAAAAACCCATCGGGGTGAGCCGATGGGTTGGGGTGGCGCAACCTGGGTTACAGGCGGCCGCTGAAGTCGCGAACTTCCTGTTCGGCGCGTTCCTTGCTCCAGCCATAGCGTTCCTGCAGCTTGCCGGCCAGGTATTCGCTGTGGCCTTCGGCGACATCCAGGTCGTCGTCGGTCAGGTCACCCCACTGGGTCTTGAGCTGGCCTTTGAGCTGCTTCCATTTGCCCTTGATGATGTCACTGTTCATGGTGTCACCTCGTCTGGGCGAGACGGTTCAGCTCTCGCCAAAGTGTGCGGAGCCTCCCTGCTCCGGGGTTACCGATCAGTCGGCGGATTTCAGGCCGTCAGCCGAAACGGCTTTGACGCCCTTGATGCTCTTGGTCTTGGCGATCGCCAGATCACGTTCCGCATCGGTGGCGACGACACCGGACAGGGCGACTACGCCTTGATTGGTCTCGACTTTGATGTCCAGCGCGCTGAGGTCTTTATCGGCGACGAAGGTGGACTTCACCTTGCTGGTGATCCAGGTATCGGAGACTGCGTCTTCCGCCTTGTCCATGGTTTCACTGGCAGCCAGCATGACCGGCTTGCCGGTGGATTCCGCAGCCATGACACCACCCGCCATGCTCAAGCTCATTACGGTGGCGGTAGTGGCAGCAAAAGCGAGTTGTTTAAAAGTCATGTTCATAAGCGAGTCACTCCTGTTTTTCTCGGGGAATCTGCGCCGTGTCCTGGCGGCAGTCTCACAGGAGTTATCGCAACAGCTGTGCCAGCTTTGCGCGATAATTAAAATCGTTAATTATCAATATCTTACAATCAAACTTTATCAGCGCCGGCCGTGCATTTTGCAAGACCGGCGCCGCGACCACCTGCATCTTGCAAGATCGCGGAGGCACCGCGCGGTCAAGATTGCGCGGCGAGCCGCGCCAGGGTCGCCTCCAGCGCCTCGACCTCGCCGAGCAGTGGCGAGTGCGGGTAACGCGCGCGGATAAACGCCAGCAACTGGCGCGCCGGCGGTACCTGGCCGAGGCCCTCGGCAAAGCCACGCGCCGCCAGCAAGTAGGCGCGCGGCACCTGCGGGTAGTCGGGGAAGCGCTGGTGCAGATTACGCAGCAGGCTCAGCGCCTCGCGGGTCTTGTGCCGGTCGAGCAGCGCCGCGGCAATCCGCTCGCAGACCAGCGCATCGTCAGGCAGGAAATCCGCCTGCAACTGCCGGGCATTGAGCAGCGCGGTGGCCGCCAGCGCCGGGTTGCTGGCCGCCACCAGCGGCAGGTAGTGGTGCAGATGGTGCAGGCAGCGCTGCCGCTCGTTGAGGCCAAACAGCAGCTGGTGGAAGCGCTCGTTCAGCTTCAAGTCGTCGGGACTGCGGTTGAGTGCGCTCTTCAGGGTTTCCAGGGCCTGCCCGCTGTGGCCTTCCTTGACGTGGATCTCCGCCTCGGCCAGCGCGCGGCGGCGCAGGTAGTCCGCCTCCGGGTAGGCGGCGCGGCCTTCCGCGTCGTCGACCACGTAGCCCAGCGCGGCCTGATACTGGAACACCGCGTAACCCATCATGGCGCACATGACCACCGCGAAGTAGCCGAACAGGAACGCCGCAACCGGCATCAGCACCACCCGCGGCAGGCCGCTGGAGAGCATGTAGGTGACCCAGCCCGGCGCCTGCCAGAGGATGAACAGAAACGCGCAGAGGATCAGGTAGCGCCAGCCCATGGCCTTGATCACCTGACCGATCTCCTCAGGGCTCAGCGCCGCGCCGAGGGTCTTGTCCAGGGCCAGGCGGATGATGCTCGCCGGCAGCGCCAGCAGCAGGCCGAGGGTCACCGCCCAGTGCAGCGCCTCGCTGTTGAAGTCGGCCGCCAGCCACAGCGCGGCAAACGCCAGGACGAACACCACCAGCTGCTTGAAGAACAGCGCGAAGCCGTCGCCGGTGAAAGCGCTGAGCAGGCTCGGCGCCTGCGGCTCGGCCTGGCTGCTGGCCTCGATGACGCTGTAGAAGTACTTGGTGGCGACGCTGAACAGGATGAACCAGAACAGCAGCGACGGCGGCAGGAACAGGCTGGCCAGCGCTAGCAGCGCGCTGATCGCCAGCGGCCCGGGCTGCAGGGCGTAGGCGAAGAACGTCGGGATACGCTCCCAGAACGGCTGTGCGGTGTTGGCCGCGCCGAGGAATTCCAGTGCGCCGTTGCACAGCGGGCACTGCGGGTGGGCGTCCGGTGCATCGGCGTTGAGTGGCACGCAACAGTCACCGTAGGGCCGCTGGCAGGGTGTACAACGCCAGGTGGCCGGTTGCGCGGGGTGGTAGTGGCAGAGCGTCTTGTCCATGCGATACGTCCTTGTAGGGCACAGCGAAGCAAGCAGGGGGCGCGATGCCCCCTGGGTTCAGACCATCAGTCGCCGATCCGCCAGCCGGAGGTGATCGGGTAGCGCCGGTCGCGGCCGAAGCCACGCTGGGTGATGCGTGGGCCGACGGCGGCCTGGCGGCGCTTGTACTCGTTGAGATCGACCAGGCGCAGCACGCGACGCACGGTGTCCTCGTCGAACCCCTCGGCAATGATCGCGTTGGCCGACAGGTCGTACTCGATGTACAGCTTGAGGATTTCGTCGAGCACCGCGTACGGCGGCAGCGAGTCCTCGTCCTTCTGGTCCGGCGCCAGCTCGGCCGACGGCGGCCGGTCGATGACCCGCTGCGGAATCACCATGCCGAGGCGGTTGCGGTATTCACAGAGGCGGAACACCAGGGTCTTGGGCACGTCCTTGAGCACGTCGAAGCCGCCGGCCATGTCGCCGTACAGGGTGGCGTAACCGACCGCCATCTCGCTCTTGTTACCGGTGGTCAGTACCAGATAGCCCTTCTTGTTGGAGATCGCCATCAGCAGCGTGCCGCGGCAGCGCGCCTGCAGGTTCTCCTCGGTGGTGTCGCGGGCCAGACCCTCGAACACCGGCGCCAGGGTGCCCAGGAATGCCTCGACCATCGGCGCGATCGGCAGCACCCGGTAGGTGACGCCGAGCGCCTTGGCCTCGGCCTCAGCATCCTCCAGGCTGATCTGCGCGGTGTAGCGGTACGGCATCATCACCGCTTCGACGCGTTCGGCACCCAGCGCATCGACGGCCACGGCCAGGGTCAGCGCCGAATCGATGCCGCCGGACAGGCCGAGCACCACACCCTTGAAGCCGTTCTTCTGCACGTAATCGCGCACGCCGACCACCAGTGCCTGGTAGACGCTCTCCTCCAACTCCGGCAGCGCCGCGCAGCTGGCCGGGCGCGGGCTGACCGCCGACGCCGCGCACTGCAGGTCGACCGGGTAGAGTCCTTCGACGAACGCCGGCGCTCGCTGGCTGACCTGGCCGGCGACGTCGATCACGCAACTGCCGCCATCGAACACCAGCTCGTCCTGGCCACCGACCTGGTTGACGTAGACGATCGGCATGCCGCCTTCGCGGGCCCGCTCGCCGAGCATTTCCTCACGCTCGCCCTGCTTGTCGCGGTGGAACGGCGAGGCGTTGAGGCTGAGCATCAGCTGCGCGCCGGCGGCCTGCGCCTGGCGCATCGGCTCGGCAAACCAGATGTCCTCGCAGATGGTCAGCGCCACCGGCACACCCTTGATGTCCAGCACGCAGGCTTCGTGGCCGGGCTCGAAGTAGCGCTTCTCGTCGAACACCCGGTAGTTGGGTAGTTTCTGCTTGTAGTAGGTCGCCAGCACTTCGCCGTCGGCAATCGCCGCGCAGGCGTTGTAGCGCACCTCGCCGTCCAGCCAGGGGTAGCCGACCACCAGGTAGATGCCGCGCACCTCGTTCTGCAGGCGCTGCAGGCCCTGCTCGATGCGCCGCTGCATGCTCGAGCGCAGCAGCAGGTCTTCCGGCGGATAGCCGCACAGCGCCAGTTCCGGGAAGACGATGACGTCGGCCTGCCACTGGTCGCGGGCGACACCGGCCGCCTCGATGATGCGCTCGACGTTGCCGTGCACATCGCCGACTCGCAGGTTCAACTGGGCCATCACGACCCGCAGGGTTTGGCTCATCGCCGCCTCCATCAATAGTTGCCCGCCCGCCTTATGGTCGGACGGCAGAGACCGCCATTGTCCCGCATCGACCCCGGCGGAAACAACGCACCGCGTGCGGTTGTGCGGCTGGGCGGGCCGGATGAGCTTGGATACACTGCGAAACTCAATAAAGAAGAGAACACCCATGGGTCGTTTGCTGTTCTGGATCGCGTTGATCGCCGTGGGCTACTGGCTCTGGCGCCGCTTCAACCGCCCTGCCCGCCCCGCCGCCAAGGCCGAGCCTGGCACCACGCCGATGGTGCGCTGCGCGCATTGCGGCGTGCATGTGCCGCAGAGTCTCGCCGTGCAGCAGGATCAGCACTGGTACTGCTCGCAGTTGCATCTGCGCCAAGGACCGCAATCCGGTGAGCGTTGACGCCCTGCCGCTCGGCAGCGAGCAAAGCCAGCGCATCCTGCGCCTGTACAACCTGTACCGGCTGATCATCGGCCTGGCGCTGGTGCTGCTGATCTCCAGCGAACTCGACGATCAACTGCTGGAAATCGCCAACACCCAGCTGTTCCGGTACGGCAGCTGGCTGTACCTGATCGTCAACCTGCTGGTGATCACCCTGATGCAGCGGCCACGGCGCCTGGCGCCGGTGTTCAGCCTGGCGCTGTTCGACGTGCTGCTGCTTGCCGGGCTGTTCTACGCCGCTGGCGGCACCCCGAGCGGACTCGGCAACCTGCTGATCGTCGCGGTGGCGATTGCCAACATCCTGCTGCGCGGGCGCATCGGCCTGCTGATCGCCGCGGTGGCGGCGATCAGCCTGATCTACCTGACCTTCTACCTGAGCCTCAGCCGCCCCGCGGCCGCCGCGCAATACGTGCAGGCCGGCGCACTCGGCGCGCTGTGCTTCGCCGCGGCGATCTTCGTCCAGGGCCTGTCGCGCCGCCTGCAGCTCAGCGAAACCCTGGCCGAGCAGCGCGCCGCCGACGTCGCCAACCTCGAGGCGCTCAACGCGCAGATTCTGCAGCGCATGCGCACCGGCATCCTGGTGCTGAACACTCAGCGCCGCGTGCTGCTGGCCAACCAGGGCGCGCAGACCCTGATCGGCGCAGACGCGCTGGCCGGCCAGGTCATCGACCCGATCGCCCCGCCGCTGGTCGAGCGCCTGGCGCAGTGGCGCGACAACCCCGCGCTGCGCCCGTCCAGCGTGCAACTGCAGGAAGGCGGCCCAGCGGTGCAGCCGAGCTTCGTGCCGCTGCAGCGCGGCGAGCAGCAGCACACCCTGGTGTTCCTCGACGACATCTCGCAGATTGCCCAGCAGGCCCAGCAACTCAAGCTCGCCGCGCTCGGCCGCCTGACCGCCGGCATCGCCCACGAGATTCGCAACCCGCTCGGCGCGATCAGCCACGCCGCGCAACTGCTGCAGGAGTCGGAAGACCTGCAGGGCCCCGATCAGCGCCTGCTGCAGATCATCCAGGATCACTCGCGACGGATGAACCTGGTGATCGAGAACGTCCTGCAGCTGTCGCGACGCCGCCAGGCCGAGCCGCAACTGCTCGACCTGAAGTACTGGCTGCACCGCTTCGCCGGCGAATTCCGCAACACCCTGCCGAATACCCAGCAGGTGCACGTGGAGACCGGTGGCGGCCTGCAAACGCGCATGGACCCCAACCAGCTGACCCAGGTGCTGACCAACCTGGTGCAGAACGGCCTGCGCTACAGCGCCCAGCGCAACCCCTACGGCCAGGTGTGGCTGCGCCTGTACCGCGACGCCAGTAGCGACCTGCCGGTACTCGAGGTGCTCGATGATGGCCCCGGGGTGCCCGCCGAGCAGGTACAACACATTTTCGAGCCGTTCTACACCACCGAGAACAAGGGCACCGGCCTGGGCCTGTATATTTCCCGCGAGCTGTGCGAAAGCAACCAGGCCCGCCTCGACTACCAACCGCGCGAAGGGGGCGGCAGCTGCTTCCGTATCATCTTCGCCCACCCTCGCAAGCTGAGCTGAGCCCATGGCCAATCGACAACGCGCCCTGATCGTCGACGACGAACCCGACATCCGCGAACTGCTGGAAATCACCCTCGGCCGCATGAAGCTGGACACGCGCAGCGCACGCAACGTCAAGGAAGCCCGCGAGTGGCTGGCGCGCGAACCGTTCGACCTTTGCCTGACCGACATGCGCCTGCCCGACGGCACCGGCCTCGAGTTGGTCCAGCACATCAGCCAGCGCCACCCGCAGGTGCCGGTGGCGATGATCACCGCCTACGGCAGCCTGGACACCGCGATCAACGCGCTCAAGGCCGGAGCGTTCGACTTCCTGACCAAGCCGGTCGACCTCGGCCGGCTGCGCGAGCTGGTCGCCACCGCGCTGCGCCTGCGCGCTCCGGACGACGCCACGCTGCCGGTCGACAGCCGCCTGCTCGGCGACTCGCCACCGATGCGCGAGCTGCGCAAGCAGATTCACAAGTTGGCGCGCAGCCAGGCGCCGGTGTACATCAGCGGCGAGTCGGGCAGCGGCAAGGAACTGGTGGCGCGGCTGATCCACGAACAGGGGCCGCGCAACGAACAGCCATTCGTGCCGGTCAACTGCGGGGCGATTCCCTCCGAGCTGATGGAAAGCGAATTCTTCGGCCACAAGAAAGGCAGCTTCACCGGCGCCATCGAAGACAAGCAGGGCCTGTTCCAGGCGGCCAATGGCGGCACGTTGTTCCTCGACGAGGTCGCCGACCTGCCGCTGGCGATGCAAGTCAAGCTGCTGCGGGCGATCCAGGAGAAGGCCATCCGCACCGTTGGCGGCCAGCAGGAGCAGGTGGTCGATGTGCGCGTGCTGTGCGCCACCCACAAGGACCTCGCCGCCGAAGTCGCCGCCGGGCGCTTCCGCCAGGACCTCTACTACCGCCTCAACGTCATCGAGTTGCGCGTGCCGCCGCTGCGCGAACGCCGCGAAGACATCCCGACCCTGGCCGAAGTGGTGCTCAAGCGCCTCGCCGAGGGCAGTGGCCTGCCCGCCGCCAAGCTGGCCGCGGACGCCCTGGAAAAGCTGAAGAACTACCGCTTCCCCGGCAACGTGCGCGAGCTGGAGAACATGCTCGAACGCGCCTACACGCTGTGCGAAGACGACCGCATCGAGGCCCACGACCTGCGTCTGGCGGACAGCGGCTGCGCCACCGAGGCCGGCGAAGCCAGCCTGGCGCAGATCGACAACCTCGAGGACTACTTGGAAGAACTCGAACGCAAGCTGATCATGCAGGCACTCGAGGAAACCCGCTGGAACCGCACCGCCGCGGCGCAGCGCCTGGGCCTGACGTTCCGCTCGATGCGCTATCGGCTGAAGAAACTGGGTATCGATTGAGCGTGCAGATCGCGCTGCAGCCTCAGGCTAGCCTGCGCGCGGTTCCTGCCGATGCCGCACTCGAATCGCTATTGCACGACTGTTGTCGCGCCTACGCATACATGGTGCCGTCGTCCCCGCGCAGGCGGGGACCCAGCTCTCACGCCCCTACCTAGCCCAAGCGTCCCGCCGGCGCATACGGCGACGGATCGATAATCGGCTCGCGCCCCAGCATCAAGTCCGCCAGCAAGCGGCAGGACGCCGGCGCCAGCACCAGACCGTTGCGATAGTGTCCGCAGTTCAGCCACAGCCCCGGATGCGCCGGCACCTCGCCAATATACGGAATACCTTCTGGCGAGCCCGGGCGCAGCCCAGCCCAATGCTTCACCACCTCGGCGTCGGCCAGCGCCGGCAATAACTCCACGGCAGAGGCCTTGAGGCTGTCCAATGCGGACTCGGTTGGCCTCTTGTCGAAGCCGGCGTGCTCCAGGGTACTGCCGACCAGAATGTGGCCATCCTTGCGCGGGATCGCATAACGCCCCTTGGCCAGCACCATGCTGGGCAGAAAATCCTCGGCGCATTTGTAGAGAATCATCTGTCCCTTTACCGGCTCGACAGGCAACTCGATACCGAGCCCGGCCAGCAGCTCGCCGCTCCACGCCCCCGCCGCAACCACCACGCGCTCGGCGCGCAGTTCCTCATCCGCCGTGCGCACGCCGACGACCCGCCCGGCTTCCTGCACGAAGCCCTGCACCGGGCAATGCTCGCGCAAGGTCACATTGGGCATGCGCAATAGCGCCTCGCGCAGCGCACGGGTCAGTCGCGGATTGCGCACATTCGCCACCCCAGCCATGTAAATGGCCCGCGAGAAGCCAGCGCCCAATCCCGGCACGGCGCCATGCACCTCGTCGATCCCCACCGCGCGCAATGGCCGCCCTTCACGCCACGCCCAGGCCAGCGCCTCAGCCTCGTCGTCGAGATCCAGCCAATACAAACCGGTGACATGCACCTCGGGATCAACGCCGGTCTCGGCCAGCAACTGCTCCGCCAACAGCGGATAGAAATCCTGCGACCAATGCGCCAACGCCGTCACCGCCGAGCTGTAGCGCCACGGATAAAGCGGCGAAACGATCCCGCCGCCGGCCCACGAGGCTTCCTCGCCAGTCCCTTGACGCTCCACCAAAGCGATTCGCAGCCCCTCCTTCGCCAGCAAGAACGCGCTCAGCAGACCGACCGCACCACCACCAACGACCAGGAAATCGATCTGCTCATCATCACTAGCCAGAGAAACCACTCTCCCCTCCAATAGATACATCGGTCACATAAGCGAACCCCATACACGACAGGGTGGTTTGACAGGCAAACCGCAGCACGTAAACAGAGGCGCGGCCAAGATGGCCCACGTAAGCAAAGGATGCTTAGACCATGCCCCTCAATCGTCCGAAGGCATTTAGCCTTATCGAGCTACTTTACACCCTGGCGTTGCTATCCCTGTTCGCATTCATGGCATTGCCAGCGTTCGGTCAGTTGATCGAAGCCAATCGAATCCAGAGCCTGTACAGCTTGCTGTACCGCCAGCTGTACCAAGCTCGCGCCAGTAGCATTCTGCACAACCGTGATATTGAGGTTTGTGGCTCCCGCGATGGTCTGGTCTGTGACGACCACTGGGAGTCCGGCTGGCTAGTACGCGACCACGACAGCGGCGAGCCGATAACCCAACACCGCCTAGCCCCCACCGACCATCTGAACTGGTCTGGAGCAACAGCCCGCATCCGTTTTCGACAAAACGGAACAGCCCCGCTGGGCAATGGCCGATTCTATCTGTGCGACCGAAAAGCAAAGGTCGTCCTGCAGATTGTGCTCAACAGGCAAGGCCGCATGCGTCGGGTGAGTGGCCTGGAGTCCACGCAGGATCCGCAGATGCGATGCTCCTGAAGTGCTCCTGAATTAACAGAAATGCCAGCCATCGCGTGTTCAACTCCGATCATCCCGACATAAGGGACAAACCGCCGGCTCCTGCCCATTATCACGCTTGCCAAATTTGAGGAGTTACAGACGGTGTGTAAACAGGGACAAACCGGGTTCACTTTGATAGAGCTAATGCTCGTCGTTGCGTTGCTGGGAATCTTTGCAGCTATTGCCGTTCCCAACCTCGCCGGGATGATTAGTACTAATCGGCTGGAAGCGGCGAGCAACGAGCTGTACAACCTCATCCAGTCTGCACGCACCCTGGCCGTGCAGAACCGCACCACCATGACAGTCTGCCTCAGCAATGGCACTTGGACCGTCAAGACCGCCTGCACCGCAACAGACTCGGCCCGTCAATTCGATAAGCCAACCAGCGTCGACATCGCCTCAACCCAAGCTTCGTTCAGCTTCCGCCCCAACGGCACTGCTTCGACGGCCGTCAGCATCATTGCTTGCCACGATGCCAAACCGGCAATGGGCTACAAGTTGACGGTACAACCCAGTGGGTTCGTCCGCGTCTGGCCGCGGGGTAAGACCGAACTCAGTGCTGCTCTGAGTTCATGCACCCCATGAGGACCGGAATGAAAAACAACCATGGCTTCAGCCTAATCGAAGTTCTCATCACGCTTCTGCTGGTCTGCATTGGCGTCCTGGGAATGGTTGCCCTGCAAAGCCGCACAATCCAGTACACCCAGGACTCGGTACAGAGGAATACAGCGGCCGCAATCGCCAATGATCTGGTCGAGCTGATGCGCGCCAATCCGGCCGGCCTGCCTGTCAACTCAGGTTTCTACAAAGCTGCAGGGAGTGCGTTCCCCGCCCTACCGGCGGCGGGTTGTGCCGACACCACTAAAGTCGCCTCTGAACAGCTGGCCTGCTGGGCGCAAAAGGCCGGCCGGCTCCTCCCCGGCGCAAGCTCGCTGCTCACCAGCGATTTCTATGTTTGCCGCTCACAAAATGCCGGTGTTTGTGCCACCACAGGCTCTGCAGTGGAAATCCAGATTGCTTGGACGGTTAAGGCAGGGGAATGCATGGACAGCACTAACGCAAACAACAGTACGAGTACGACCTGCCGCTATCGGCTGCGCACGGAAATCTAGGACGCCCCCTATGCTCACCCCCAAATATCAGAGTGGCCTTTCACTCATTGAGATGATGATTGCGCTGGTAATCAGCAGCTTTCTGATCATTGGAGTGACCCAGATCTACATCGACAACAAGCGAAGCTATGCCTTCCAACAGAGCCAGGCCGAAAACCAGGAAGGAAGCCGCTTCGTTCAGCTTTTCCTGCAGGACGAGTTGACCAAGGCCGGGTATCGGCGACGCCCCGATGAGCCATTCGAAAGCGCATTTCCGGCAGACACCACGCAGGGATGCGGCTTCAACGCCGGGGAAACGATCAAGCGACTGAGCGGCAGCTCTATTTGCCTTCGCTACCAGCCGCGTGATGGCACCGATCGCAATTGCGAAGGCAATACAGTCGGCAGCGCGGCGAGCGTTCAGAACCCATACACCAAGCCTTCAGCCAACATTGTCGAGAAAATCGAACTCGACACTACCAAGGGCGAAATCACCTGCAATGGCAGCTCGCTGGTTAGCGGTGCCGCTGACTTGCGCTTCGAATTTGGGGTCGGCAGTGCTGTCGCGCCACAAACTATTGCCAAGTACATAAAAGTGGCCCCTGCGAGTACCGAACCGATCCTGACAGTGCGTTACACCGTCCTGATGCGCGCTAGCGGCAAGAGCCAGCGCGATGCGGTGACGGTCGATACCGCGCTGCAGAACTGGACGAATCTGACCGGGGCCACCACTGCAGAAGTCGCAGCGTTGAAGGCAGCAGATAGCGGCCAGCTGTATCAGGTTTCGCAGGGAACCGTAATGCTTAGGAATCGCATGCCATGAACAAGAACTTAGTCAAGTCGGCAGGCTCGTCGCCCCAAACACAGAGGGGCGCTTCCTTGCTCATCGCCCTGGTCATCTTGCTTGTGGTAACGGTGCTCGCGTTGTCCAGCGCCCGTGAAACCACCTTGGAGTCACGTATTACCGGCAACTTGGTAGAACAACAGAAGCTGATCAATGCCGCCGAATCCGGGCTGCGCGATGGCGAACTAGGCATGACCGCCCGCATACGCCCTCTTGAGCCAACCGATGACTGCGCAACCGCCAGCGCAGGCACAGTACCGGCCCCCTGCCTCCTCAAGTTAGCGAGTACCGGCTACAGCTACGCGATGCTGTTCTCTACCGCCGGCAAGAGCCGCCCGTACTACCCCAAAGATGCCACAACGCCTGAAACCAACTTTGCCATTGCCTGGTACGGCTTGCCCGCACCCAGCGGCGGAGAGTCCGGAGAAGCGGAGAACCCGGAGTACGGCAACATGCTGAACCAAACAGGGATATTCCGTTACGAGATCAACAGCCAGGCAGCCAACAACGTCACAGGCAATGCCGACGCTATCCGCTCGACCACCGCAAAACTATTCGATAACGGGAACTGACTATGAAGACCCGCGGCTTTTACCCGAAATCCGCCCTCAGCCTGCTGACCTTCAGCTTCCTGCTGAGCGGCGTGCAACAAGCTCAAGCCACGCTTCTGAACATTAGTCAGTCCCCGTTGATTCTTTCTGAAAGTGTTGCTCCGAACCTGATCTTGACCCTGGACGACTCCGGAAGCATGGAGAACGCCTACGCGCCCGACTCGATCAACGGCCAGAGTGCGACCCGTCGTGCCAAGTCGGCGCATTTCAACCCGCTCTATTACGACCCGACGGCCACTTATCAGGTGCCGCTCAAGATCGACAGCAACGGCAGCAAAGCGACCACTCAATACAGCACCAGCTTTACCGTTGCTTACCACAACGGGACCACCACAGCTAACGGCTCACTTGACCTAAGTACCGCCTACAGACCAACTTGGACCTATGACCCGACTTCAAGCACGCCGACGTACGCCAATAACCCGGCAGCAGACTTCGTCCAATTTAATAATGGCGGAGTGGTCTTAAGCCTGACCAATGGCAGCACGTCGGCAAACCAAACCACTAATGGGGTCACCTACAAAGTTACACGAGTCAGCAACAGTGAATGCCAAGCCACCATTTCAAACCCCGTCGGCCTGCAGAACGTTACTTGCAGTAGGAATAGCTCGACCTATACAGTCATAGCCAACGACAGGACACAACGAGGTGTTCCAGCTTACTACTATGCGTTCGACACAAGCCTGACGAACTGCACAACCGTCGTAGCTAATAGAGACTCCGATGACAACTGTTATCGGCTAGTTAACGTAAGTAGCACTTCAGGCGTGATCCGTGCTGACGACACCGCCTCAGGCAGAGACGAACGCCAGAACTTCGCCATCTGGTATTCGTTCTATCGCAACCGTGCACTAGCCACCCTGACCGCTGCCAACCTGTCATTCAACGGACTGCCAGAGCAAGTTCGCCTGACGTGGCAGCTGTTGAATAGGGACGGCTGTAAGACCCTGAATACCAGCGGCTGCGGCACCAACTACTTGCGCGAGTTTTCGGGCAAGCATCGTGGCAACTTCTTCAACTGGCTCACTGGCATCGGTTTTGGAGATAGCACGCCACTACGTGCCGCCATGGACCGCGCGGGCAAATTCCTGCAGAACCAAAACAACCAAAGCAGCATCGCTTGGGCCAAAACTCCGAACCCCTTCAATGCCGACGGCTCGCTAGGAACCACGATAACAACACCGGTATACGCTTGCCGACCCAGCTACCACATCATGATGACCGACGGGCTGTGGAGAGACGGCGATTCCTTTACTAGCACCAACGCAGACAACACTGCGATTACCAGCCTGCCCGACGGGAAGAGCTACTCACCACGCACACCTTACTTGGGCGCCACGCAGGACACGCTTGCCGATTTGGCGTTCAAGTATTGGGCAACCGACGCATCCAGCGGTACCAGCGGAATAGCGAACAACCTCAAGCCCCTGATTCTCGCCCCCAACAGCGCTAACCCTGATGCAGAGTACTGGGACCCGCGAAACGATCCTGCAACCTGGCAGCACCTGGTCAACTACACCATTGGCCTGGGGCTGAACAGCATGCTGACCAACCCGGACATTCCGTGGACCGGAGATACTTTTGGCGGTGCCGGCTATACCGCGCTAACGCGCGCCACCAACCCGGTTGCCTGGCCGGTTCCAGCTGACAACAGCGTCAACAACGTATACGACCTCTGGCATGCAGCACTCAATTCCCGTGGTGAGTTCTTCAGCGCCGACAGCCCGGACAAGGTCGTCGATGCATTTCGCAACATCATCAACCGCATTACCAACCGCACCACCTCAGCCAGTGCGCCTGGGGTAACTGCATCAATCATCGAAGACCAAATCACCCGAGAGGTCTACGAGACGCAGTTCAACAGCGCCAACTGGAGCGGCAATCTCATCAAGTACAGAGTTGATGCACAAAGCGCCCGCACTCAAGCTTGGGATGTCACCACGCGCATTGCTCGCCAGAGCGCAAGCAGCCGCAACATCAAGATGTTCAGCAGCACAAACTCCAACAAATTGCAGGACTTCAGCTGGACCAACCTCAGCAGCACGCAGCAAGCGCTGCTGAATCAGGACTTCGACAGCACGTCTGGCATTGCGACAGATAGCAAAGGGCAAAGTCGAGTCAGCTATCTTCGTGGCGATCAAACAAACGAAGGCGGTATCACCGGCACTTTCCGGGAGCGCAGCACTGTTCTTGGCGACATCATCAACTCAGCCCCCGTAGTAGTTGGCACACCCAAGTATCTCGCCTACCTGGCGGATGCCATTGAAGGTACGAGCAAGTACACGGCATTTCGCGCGGCCAATCGGACAGAACTGCAAGGTAGCGAAACGCAAGCTCCGCGCCGGCCTGTTGTGTATGTCGGCGCAAACGACGGCATGCTTCATGGATTCGATGCCAATACTGGCGATGAAGTATTCGCGTTCATTCCCAGTGCAGTAATCCCGAACCTTTACAAGCTGAGTGCGCAAAAATACAAGGGAGGCACCGGTGCACAACACCAGTTCTATGTCGACGGCAGCCCGATCGTGGCCGATGTCTACTACGACGATAACTGGCATACGGTGCTGATTGGGACCCTGCGTTCCGGTGGGCGCTCCATGTTCGCTCTGGACATCACCAACCCCGACGATATCAAGCTGCTCTGGGAACGCACTTTTGACGACCGCGCAGCGGGAAACAGCGATAACCTGAACGAACTCGGCTACACCTTCCCTCAACCCACCATTGCTCGCCTGCATACCGGAAAATGGGCAGTCGTTACCGGCAACGGTTATGGCAATCAGTCCGATGTCACTGCCGATAAAGCCGCATTGCTCATTCTCGACGTCAAAACCGGCACCTTGGTCAAGAAGCTGACAGTGACTGGCGACACCAGCAAGGCAAACGGCCTATCCACCGTCAAACTGGCCGACAACAACAGCGACGGTGTTGCTGACTATGCCTACGCTGGCGACCTGCAAGGCAACATGTGGCGATTTGACCTAGTTCCATCGAGTGTTCGTGACAGCACTGCTGTCGATCCGTTCAAACGCTACAACGCAGTCGCCAACCCAACCGGCATCCAGGACTCAGCGACCAACGCCGACACCTTCGCAGTAGCCTATGGCGGCAAACCGCTATTCACTGCTCTGGATGATCGGACCACCGGAGCGGAGGCTCAGGCGATCATGGCCCCTCCCTCACTGGTACGACACCCTACGACTCAGGGCTATCTCGTAATTTTTGGTACCGGCAAGTATTTCGAGACGAGCGACGGAAACGTCAATACCACTCGCGCCATGAGCCTGTATGGCATCTGGGACCGAAAAACGAAAGCCCAGACGACCATCGCCCCAAATCCGACCCGCACACGTAGCGACCTAGTTACCCAAACGATCGACGAACAACCGACCACCAATCCTTTCGCGGCCAACTCCAATGTCCAAGGGATTCGCCTGCTCAGCCAGAACTCCATCCAGTGGTACAAGACAGGTACTACGGACCCCAGCAACGATAGCAACGTGAACAAATGGGGCTGGTTGCTCGACTTCAAGGTTGGAACGACTCGCTCCGGGGAGATGATGATTAGCCCGATGTCTAGCCGCGGCCAAGTCCTGCTTCTTAATACCCTGACACCTAACGCAGACCCCTGCGCTGGCGGAGTTGACTCTTGGCTGTATGGTATTGACCCCTTCACTGGTGGTCGCACCAACTTCAACGTGTTCGACCTCGACAACAGCAGAACCATCGACAGTGGTGACTCCGTCCGCCGTAACAATATCGACACGGTAGTATCCAGCTACAAGAAGCCAGGCTCCGGAGGCTTCACTACCAACAACGGAGAAATCTTCACCGCGCCGGGCCTTGGCGGCGGGATGATGTACAACGCCGGGCCGACTTCCAGCGGCCGGCAGAGCTGGCGTGTTATTCCGAAGGATGCTCAATAATGCGAACACCGTTTGAAGCTCGAGGCTTCACCCTCATCGAAATGATGATTGTTGTGGCGATCGTCGGCATCCTCGCCGCCATTGCTTACCCCAATTACATGGAATACATCCAGCGCAGCAACCGCGCAGAAGGACAGGCTCTTCTTAACGATGCAGCAGCCCGGCAAGAACGGTTCTTTGCTCAGAACAACGCATACGTCACTGCCCAAGCCAACATCGCCAACTTGAATATGCGCAACACCGTTGGCACTACTGTGACCTCTGATACTGGTAAGTACACACTGGGTGTAGCAGGTGGCAATGGCGGCTACACGTTGACAGCTACCCAGAAATTCAACGACACCGCCTGCGGAAATCTCACCCTCACTGCGCAAGGAGTGAAAGGTAGAACGGGTAGCGGTAAAACCGTCGAGGCATGCTGGAGATAACCGAGAAAACAAAAAGGCCCGAGTATTCGGGCCTTTTTGCTTGTAGCGTGGCGCCGTGAGCTAAATCGCCTTTACCCGCAGCTCTTTCGGCATCGAGAAGGTCACATTCTCCGGCCGACCATCCAGCTCCTCCGCGCCAACGGCGCCCCACTCCCGCAGCTGCTCGACCACGCCGCGCACCAGTACCTCCGGCGCCGAAGCGCCCGCGGTGATACCAACGCGTGTGGCGGCGGCGAACCAGTCGCGCTGCAGGTCTTCGGCGCCATCGATCAGGTAGGCCGGTGTGCCAATGCGCTCGGCCAGCTCGCGTAGGCGGTTGGAGTTGGAGCTATTCGGACTGCCGACCACCAGCACCAGGTCGCACTCGCTGGCCAACTGTTTCACCGCGTCCTGACGATTCTGCGTGGCATAGCAGATGTCGTCCTTGCGCGGGCCGCCGATGTTGGGGAACTTGGCGCGCAGGGCGTCGATCACCCGACTGGTGTCATCCATGGACAAGGTGGTCTGAGTGACGAACGCCAGCGCATCGGCATTGCGCACCTGCAACTGGGCTACGTCCGCCTCGTCCTCGACCAGGTAGATCGCTCCGCCATTACGAGTGTCGTACTGGCCCATGGTGCCCTCGACTTCGGGGTGCCCTTCGTGGCCAATCAGGATGCACTCGCGACCGTCGCGGCTGTAACGAGCGACTTCCATGTGCACCTTGGTCACCAGCGGGCAGGTCGCATCGAATACCTTCAGGCCGCGTCGGTCGGCCTCCTGGCGCACGGTCTGGGATACCCCGTGGGCGCTGAAGATGACGATGACGTTGTCCGGCACCTGATCGAGTTCTTCAACGAACACCGCGCCGCGCGCGCGCAGGTCTTCGACCACGAACTTGTTGTGCACCACTTCATGGCGCACATAGATCGGCGGACCGAACACCTCGAGAGCGCGGTTGACGATCTCGATGGCGCGATCGACTCCGGCGCAGAAACCACGGGGATTGGCGAGTTTGATTTGCATACTGGCGGATCTCGGCGCGCGAAAACTGATGAAAGTGTACTGCGGGAGCGACTGGCAGTGCGCGCTGTCGTCGCCGACGCCTTCTCAGACGGGCAATCCACATGCGCCCCCGGCCAACGTCAGGGGCGTAGGTACGCTTAGTGGAGCGCTTTAACGTCGACGATCTCGACGTCAAAGCTCAGGGTCTTGCCGGCCAGCGGGTGATTGAAATCGATGGTCACCTGGGCATCGTCGAACGCTTTGACCACTCCGGGCAGCTCGGTATTGGCCGCATCGTTGAAGATCACCAGCAATCCGGTGGACAGCTCCATATCCTGGAACTGGCTACGCGGCATCACCTGGACGTTCTGCGGATTGGGCTGACCGAAGCCATTTTCCGGGTCGACACGCAACGTGCGCTTGTCGCCCGCCTTGAGGCCAAACAGAGCCGCCTCGAAGCCCGGCAGCAGGTTGCCGTCGCCGACCTTGAAGGTCGCCGGCTGCTTGTCGAAGGTGCTGTCGACCACTTCGCCGGACTCCAGGCTGAGGGCGAAATGCAGGGTGACTTCCTTGTCCGGACCGATACGCAGTTCAGTCATGGACGGGTTCTCCGGATTTCTTGGTTCGGAACATATCCAGCGCCAGCATTACGGCGCCGACGGTGATGGCGCTGTCGGCCAGATTGAAGGCCGGGAAGCGATACTGGTTGTGCCAGTGCACCAGGATGAAGTCGATCACATGGCCATAGGCGATGCGATCGAACAGGTTGCCGAGCGCGCCGCCGAGTACCAGGGCAAGGGCAATCGCCAGCCAGGTCTCGTCGTGCTTGAGGCGCTTGAGCCACACCACCAGTACGGCGCTGACCACGATGGCGATCAGGGCGAACAGCCAGCGTTGCCAGCCGGAACTGTCGGCGAGGAAGCTGAATGCCGCGCCGGTGTTATAGGCCAGGGTCCAGCTGAAGTAGTCGGGAATCACCACGATCTGCTGGTACAGGCTCAGCACACCCTCGAAGTACAGCTTGCTGGCCTGGTCGAGCACGAACACCAGGGCACTCAGCCACAGCCAGGCCAAGCGGCCGAAACGGCTCGCATCAGGCATAGTGGCGCACCTCGCCGGCACCGTCGATGTTATCGACGCAGCGTCCACAGATCTCCGGATGCGCCGGGTTCACCCCGACATCCGCGCGGTGGTGCCAGCAGCGCCCGCACTTGGCGTGGCCGGACTTGACCACCTTGAGCTTGAGCCCCGCCACTTCGGTTTCCACCGCGTCCGCCGGAGCTGCCGCCAGCGGTGCCAGGCTGGCCGCCGAGGTGATCAGTACGAAGCGCAGCTCATCACCGAGCTTGGCCAGCTCGCCGCTCAAGGCCTCTTCGGCGTACAGCGTCACTTCGGCCTGCAGGTTGCCGCCGATCAACTTGGCGGCGCGCTGGTTCTCCAGCTCCTTGTTGACGGCGGCCTTCACCGCCATGACCTGCTCCCAGAACTCGCGGCCCAGGTCGAAGCCGTCCGGCAGCTCGTTCAAGCCCTGATACCAGGTGTTCAGCATCACCGACTCGTTGCGTGCGCCCGGCAGGTACTGCCACAACTCGTCGGCGGTGAAGGCGAGGATCGGCGCGACCCAGCGCACCAGCGCCTCGGCGATATGGAACAGCGCGCTCTGGCAGGAGCGGCGCGCCACGCTGTCGGCGGCGGTGGTGTACTGACGATCCTTGATGATGTCGAGGTAGAAGCCGCCCAGCTCCTGCACGCAGAAGTTGTGCACCTTGGAGTAGACGTTCCAGAAGCGGTACTCACCGTAGGCTTCTTCGACCTCACGCTGCAGCAGCAAGGTACGGTCAACCGCCCAGCGGTCCAGCGCCAGCATGTCTTCGGCGGCCAACAGGTCCTTGGCCGGGTCGAAACCATTCAGGTTGGCGAGCAGGAAGCGCGCGGTGTTGCGGATCCGCCGGTAGGCGTCGGCACTGCGCTGGAGGATCTGCTGGGATACCGCCATTTCGCCGGAATAGTCGGTGGCGGACACCCACAGGCGCAGGATGTCGGCGCCGAGGCTGTCGGTCACCTGCTGCGGGGCGATGACGTTGCCCAGCGACTTGGACATCTTGCGGCCGTTCTCGTCGACGGTGAAACCGTGGGTGAGCAGCTCGCGGTACGGTGCATGGTCGTCGATCGCGCAACCGGTCAGCAGCGAGGAGTGGAACCAACCGCGGTGCTGGTCGGAGCCTTCCAGGTAGAGGTCGGCGCGCGGGCCGCTGGCGTGGCCGAGGTTGTGCGAGCCCCGCAGTACGTGCCAGTGAGTGGTGCCGGAATCGAACCAGACGTCGAGGGTGTCGCTGATCTTGTCGTATTGCGCCGCCTCGTCGCCGAGCAGCTCGGCGGCGTCCAGCTTGAACCAGGCCTCGATGCCCTGCTGCTCGACGCGCTCGGCCACCGCCTCCATCAGCTCGATGGTGCGCGGGTGCAGCTCACCCGTGGCCTTGTGCAGGAAGAACGGAATCGGCACGCCCCAGTTGCGCTGCCGCGAGATGCACCAGTCCGGACGACCGGCGATCATGCTGTGCAGGCGCGCCTGGCCCCAGGCTGGAACGAATGCGGTCTGCTCGATGCCCGCCAGGGCGCGCTCGCGCAGGGTGCCACCGGCAAGCGGTTGCTTGTCCATGCCGACGAACCACTGCGCGGTGGCGCGGTAGATCAGCGGCGTCTTGTGCCGCCAGCAGTGCATGTAGCTGTGGCTGATCGCCTCATGCTTGAGCAGCGCGCCGACTTCACGGAGCTTCTCGACGATCTGCGGATTGGCCTTCCAGATGAACTGGCCGCCGAAGTACGGCAGCGACTCGACGTACACGCCGTTGCTCTGCACTGGGCTGAGGATGTCGTCGTTGCTCATGCCGTAGTGCTTGCAGGAGCGGAAGTCGTCTTCGCCGTAGGCCGGCGCCGAGTGCACGATGCCGGTACCGGCACCCAGCTCGACGTACTCGGCCAGGTACACCGGGGCGGAGCGCTCATAGAACGGGTGCTGGAAGCGGATCAGCTCCAGCGCCTCACCCTTGGCGGTAGCCACTACCTGCCCTTGCAGGCCATAGCGTTGCAGGCAGCTCTCGACCAGCTCTTCGGCCAGCAGCAGCAGGCGCTCGCCGGTGTCGACCAGCGCGTAGGTGAACTCCGGATGGACGTTCAGCGCCTGGTTGGCCGGGATGGTCCACGGCGTGGTGGTCCAGATGACGATGGCCGCCGGCTTGCTCAGGGCGCTCAGGCCGAAGGCGGCGGCAAGTTTGTCCTGATCCTCAACAACGAAAGCGACGTCGATGGCGTCGGACTTTTTGTCCTGGTACTCCACCTCGGCCTCGGCTAGCGCCGAGCCACAGTCGAAGCACCAGTTGACCGGCTTCAGGCCCTTGAATACGAAGCCCTGTTTGACCATCTCGGCCAGCGCGCGGATTTCTCCGGCCTCGTTGGCAAAATCCATGGTCTTGTACGGATTGGCCCAGTCACCGAGCACGCCGAGGCGAATGAAGTCGGCCTTCTGCCCCTCGATCTGCTCGGCGGCGTACACGCGGCACAGCTCGCGGGTCTTGTCGGCCGGCAGGTTCTTGCCATGGGTGACCTCGACCTTGTGCTCGATCGGCAGGCCGTGACAGTCCCAACCCGGCACGTACGGGGCGTCGTAGCCGGACAGGGTTTTCGAGCGGACGATGATGTCCTTGAGAATCTTGTTGACCGCATGACCGATGTGAATGCTGCCGTTGGCATAGGGCGGGCCATCGTGCAGGAGGAACTTCGGCCGGCCGGCGCCGATCTCGCGGAGCTTCTGGTACAGACCAATGCTGTCCCACTGCTGCAGGGTCTGCGGTTCGCGCTGCGGCAGGCCAGCTTTCATGGGGAAAGCTGTGTCCGGAAGATTTAGCGTGGCTTTGTAGTCGGTCATCTCAGGCTCTTCACTTAAGCGGTTGGCCCTGCCAGAAGGCACGGGCGGCGGCGACATCCGCATCGATCGCCGTCTTCAGCGCCTCCAGGGAGGCGAAACGCTGCTCATCACGCAGCTTGTGGTGGAAAGCCACCGTCAGGTGCCGGCCATAGATATCGCCAGCAAAATCCAGCAGGTGGACTTCGAGGTGGGGGCGGCCATCGCCGTCCACTGTCGGTCGCACACCAATGTTGGCAACCCCAGGCCAGCGCAGGCCATCCAACTCGACGCTGACCACGAAGACTCCGCTGAGCGGCGCACGGCGGCGCTTGAGCTGGATGTTGGCGGTCGGCGTACCGAGCTGGCGCGCCAGTTTCTGTCCATGCAGCACGCGCCCTTCGATCTGGAAGGGGCGTCCCAGCAGATGTTCGGCCAGGGCGAAATTGGCCTCGGCCAGCGCCTGACGCACGCGTGTGCTGCTGACGCGCTCGCCGGCCACTTCGATGGTCGCCGCCGCCTCGACGGTGAAGCCCTCACTGGGGCCGACCTGACAGAGGAAGGCGAAGTCGCCCGCACGGTCGCACCCAAAGCGGAAGTCGTCACCGACCTCCAGGTGTTTGACGCCCAGCCCTTCGACCAGCACGGCATGCACGAACTCGGCGGCGCTCAGCTCGCGCAAACGGCGGTTGAAGCTCAGACACAGGACCCGGTCGATACCCTCGCCGGCCAACAGCTCGAGCTTGTCGCGCAGGCGCGTGACGCGCGGTGGCGCGCTGTCCGGCGCAAAGAATTCCCGGGGTTGCGGTTCGAAGATCACCACGCAACTCGGTACGCCGAGCTCGGCCGCACGTTCGCGCAGGCGCGCCAGAATGGCCTGATGGCCACGGTGCACTCCGTCGAAATTGCCGATGGTGGCGACGCAGCCCCGATGCTGGGGCCGCAGGTTATGAAGGCCTCGGACCAGATGCATAACGCGCTTCTTGCTCACAAAGTGGTCGATTATACCCACAGCGACGGCTCGGCGACAGGCGCAGCGGGCGCCTGCCGCCGCCCTTTAGGATATGGCCTTGCGGGAGAAGTCGCGCAAGCGAAAGCCCAACGCGGCCAAACTGGCGAAATAGGCCAGCACGCCCGCCCCGACCAACGCCGCCAGACGCAGCAGACGCGCAGCCATGCCACCCTCCGCCCACGCCGGCATCCACTGCATCAGCCCCCACAGCACGCCACACATCACCAGAACCGCAAACAGCAGCTTGCCGAGAAATTTCGCCCAACCGGGCTGCGGCTGGTACATCTGCCGCCGCCGCAGCTGCCAGTACAACAGCGCGGCGTTGACGCACGCACCGAGGCTGATCGCCAGCGCCAGGCCGGCATGCTTGAGCGGCACGATGAAGGCGAGGTTCATCAACTGGGTGAGAATCAGCACGAAGATCGCAATGCGCACCGGGGTGCGGATGTTCTGCTGCGCATAAAACCCCGGGGCCAGCACCTTGACCAGAATGATGCCGAGCAAACCCACCGCATAGGCGATCAGCGCGCGCTGGGTCATCTGCGCATCCCAGGCACTGAACTTGCCGTACTGGAACAGCGCCACGGTCAACGGCTCAGCCAGCAGCGCCAACGCCAGCATGCACGGCAGCACCAGCAGGAAACACAGGCGCAGCCCCCAGTCGAGCAGCCGCGAATACTCCTGGCGATCAGCATTGGCGTAGGTCTTGGCCAGCGAAGGCAGCAGGATGGTGCCCAGCGCGACACCCAGCACCCCTGATGGCAACTCCATCAGACGGTCGGCGTAGTACATCCAGGACACCGAGCCGGCGACCAGGAACGAGGCGAAGATGGTGTTGATGATCAGCGAGATCTGGCTGACCGAAACCCCGAGAATCGCTGGTCCCATCTGCCGCATCACCCGCCAGACCCCGCTGTCGCGCAGGTTAAGGCGCGGCAGCACGAGCATGCCGATTTTCTTCAGGTGCGGCAGTTGATAGAGCAACTGCGCCAGGCCGCCAACCAGCACCGCCCAGCCAAGCGCCATCACCGGCGGGTCGAAATACGGGGTGAGAAACAGAGCGAAGATGATCATGCTGACGTTCAGCAGGGTCGGCACGAACGCCGGCACCGAAAAGCGGTTCCAGGTGTTGAGGATCGCCCCGGCCAGCGACGCCAGCGAGATCAGCAGAATATAAGGAAAGGTCACCCGCAGCAGGTCGCTGGTCAGCGCGAACTTCTCCGGCGAATCGACGAAACCGGGCGCAGTCACCCAGATCACCCAGGGCGCGGCAACGATGCCCAGCAAGGTGACCAGCGCCAGCGCCAATGTCAGCAGTCCGGAGACATAGGCGATGAAGGTGCGCGTCGCCTCCTCGCCCTGCTGGGTCTTGTACTCGGCGAGAATCGGCACGAAGGCCTGGGAGAAGGCACCTTCAGCGAAGATCCGCCGCAGCAGGTTGGGCAACTTGAACGCCACGAAGAAGGCGTCGGTCGCCATGCCCGCGCCGAAGATGCGCGCGACGATGGTGTCGCGCACGAAGCCCAGCACGCGCGACAACATGGTCATCGAACTGACGGCGGCCAATGTCTTGAGCAGATTCATAGATTCGGTCGGAAAGCTGCAGCGGATCGGGGCCGCCGAGTGTAGAGTGCAGCCGCGAAGAAAGCACGCGACCCACCGATCGCCGAGACCGCCCTTCGTCCTTGACAAGGCACTCGCTCGACGGCATCATTCGCGGCCTTAATTTGATCCACAAATCCCCCCACAGATTTCTAGGAGCTCGACGGTGGCAAATACACCTTCTGCCAAGAAACGCGCTAAACAGGCTGAGAAGCGTCGTAGCCACAACGCCAGCCAGCGCTCCATGGTCCGCACTTACATCAAGAACGTGGTCAAGGCGCTCGACGCCAAAGACCTCGACCTGGCTAAGAGCGCCTACACCCTGGCTGTCCCGGTGATCGACCGCATGGCCGACAAGGGCATCATCCACAAGAACAAAGCCGCTCGTCACAAGAGCCGCCTGAATGCCCACATCAAGGCACTCGGCGCAGCTGCTGCCTAAGGCGGCGACCAGCGTTAAAAAACCGGCCATTGGCCGGTTTTTTATTGCCTGCGATTTATGGCCGGCTCGGCCAGGGCAGGATCGGAATCGCCGTCACCGCATTCTGCGGACTGCCCTCGATCACCCGATCGCTGTACACCAGATAGACCAGCGCATTGCGCTTGCGGTCGAAGAAGCGCACCACCTGCATGCTCTTGAACACCAGCGAGGTGCGCTCCTTGAACACCTCATCACCATCCTTGAGCTGCTCACGAAAGCTGATCGGACCAACCTGCCGACAGGCGATCGAGGCCTCGGCACGATCCTCGGCCAAGCCCAGACCGCCCTTGACCCCACCAGTGCGGGCGCGCGACAGGTAGCAGGTCACGCCATCGACCTTGGGATCATCGAAAGCCTCAACGACGATCTTGTCGTTGGGGCCGACCCACTTGAACACCGTCGACACTTCGCCGATCTGCTCGGCCGACGCCAGCAGCGGCAACCACAGCATTCCAGCCAACCAGACTTTGCGCATACGCCCTCCCTGAGCAGCAATCTCAGACCAGAATCAGGTTATCCCGATGCACCAACTCAGGCTCGTCGACATAACCGAGTAACCGCTCGATCAGATCGGACGGCTGACCAACAATCTTCTGCGCCTCGGCCGCGCTGTAATTGACCAGGCCGCGCGCCACTTCGCGCCCGTCCGGCGCCACGCACAGCACCATTTCGCCGCGCCGGAAGCTGCCTTCGACCGCTTTGACGCCGACCGGCAGCAGACTCTTGCTGCCGCGCACCAGAGCATCCACTGCACCCGCATCGAGCGTCAGCACGCCGCGCGTCTGCAGGTGACCGGCCAGCCACTGCTTGCGCGCCGCCAGCAGCCCGCGCTCGGGCGCCAACAAGGTCCCCAGGCGTTCGCCCGCCTTCAGCCGATCGAGCACGCGCTCGATGCGCCCACCAACAATCACCGTGTGCGCCCCGGAACGTGCCGCCAGACGCGCCGCGCGCAGCTTGGTCTGCATACCGCCACGCCCCAGCGCGCCGCCAGTACCGCCAGCCACCGCATCCAGCGCGGCATCATCGGCACGCGCCTCGAAGATCAGCTGGGCATCCGGGTTGTGCCGCGGATCGGCGTCGAACATGCCATCGCGGTCGGTGAGGATGACCAACAGATCAGCCTCGACCAGATTGGCCACCAGCGCCGCCAGGGTGTCGTTGTCACCGAAACGGATCTCGTCGGTAACCACCGTGTCGTTCTCGTTGATCACCGGAATCACGCCGAGACTGACCAGGGTGCGCAAGGTGCTGCGCGCATTCAGGTAGCGCTTGCGGTCGGACAGATCGTCATGGGTCAGCAGAATCTGCGCGGTATGCCGGCCATGCTGGGCGAAACTCGACTCCCAGGCCTGCACCAGACCCATCTGCCCCACTGCGGCGGCCGCCTGCAGCTCATGCATGGCACTCGGCCGCGCGACCCAGCCCAGCCGGCTCATGCCCGCCGCCACTGCGCCGGACGACACCAGCACCAGCTCGATGCCCGCCTCCCGCAGCGCGACCATCTGCTCGACCCATACCGCCATCGCCGCGCGATCCAGGCCACGCCCATCCGCAGTCAGCAGCGCGCTGCCGATCTTCACCACCCAGCGCTGCGCGCCAGTCACCTTGTCCCGCATGTCTCTCAACCTTAGCCAGTCGAACGAAGCCCCAATCAGCACAACGCCGCAATCAAGCGGCGCCGTACAATACCTCAATCGCGAACGTAGATGATCTCCGGACCATCGTCGTCATCTTCGAAGTCGTCATCCCAGTCATCATCACTGACATCGTCGACGCTCTTCAATCCGGCACGGCGCAGCGCGCGACGATCGTCGAGCGCCTGCAGACGGGCGCGCGCCTCGTCTTCGATGCGCTGATCCAGCTCGACCAGCGCCGCCGCGTAAGCCGGCTCCTCGGCGATGCGCAAATCGCGCTCGTCGAGATAACGCATGATCGCCTGCCCGAGCACCTCGGTACCCTGCCGCTCGAGGGCGGAGATCACGAACACCGGACCCTCCCAATTGAGGCGCTCGACCACCGCGCGCACGCGCGCCTCATGCTCTTCCTCGAGCAATTGGTCGGCCTTGTTCAGCACCAGCCAGCGGTCGCGCTCAGCCAGCGCCGGGCTGAATTTCGCCAGCTCTTCGACAATCACTTCCGCCGCATCGGCCGGATCGCTTTCGTCCAGCGGCGCCATGTCGACAAGGTGCAGCAGCAAGCGGGTGCGCGCCAGGTGCTTGAGGAAGCGAATACCCAGCCCCGCCCCCTCCGAAGCACCCTCGATCAAGCCGGGAATGTCGGCGATCACGAAGCTCTTGTAGCGACCGACACTGACCACCCCAAGGTTCGGCACCAGGGTAGTGAAGGGATAGTCCGCCACCTTCGGCTTGGCCGCCGACACCGAACGAATGAAGGTGCTCTTACCCGCATTGGGCAGGCCCAGCAGACCAACGTCTGCCAGTACCTTGAGTTCCAGCTTGAGGTCGCGCGACTCGCCCGGCTTGCCCGGCGTGGTCTGCCGCGGCGCCCGGTTGGTGCTGGACTTGAAGCGCGTGTTGCCCAGCCCGTGCCAGCCACCCTGAGCCACCAGCAGGCGCTGCCCAGGCTTGGTCAGGTCGCCGATGACTTCCTGGGTCCCGGCATCGATCACCGTAGTGCCGACCGGCACCGGCAGGATCAGATCTTCACCTTTGGCCCCGGTACATTCGGTGCTACCGCCCTTCTCGCCATTCTGCGCATTGAAACGGCGGGTGTAGCGATAATCGACCAGGGTATTGAGGTTCTCGTCGGCTTCCATATACACCGAACCGCCGTCGCCGCCGTCACCGCCGTTGGGACCACCCTTCTCGATGAACTTCTCACGGCGGAAACTCATCATGCCGTTGCCGCCATCGCCGGCCTTTACAAAAATCGATACTTCATCGACGAATTTCATCGCTTTGCCTCCCGCACTGGCGGGCCAGATAACACATGGAACATAAGGCCTTTGCAAAATCATGCACGGATATTTTGCAAAAGCCTCACGACTTCAGAAACAAAAAAGCCCCGTCGCGAGACAGGGCTTTTCCAGCAGCATCGCGATTAGGCCGCGACGACGCTCACGTAACGGCGGTTTTGCGCGCCCTTTACTTCAAACTTGATCACGCCTTCGATTTTCGCGAAGAGGGTGTGATCTTTACCCATGCCAACGCCGTAACCGGCGTGGAACTGGGTGCCGCGCTGACGCACGATGATGTTGCCGGCCTTGATGACCTGGCCGCCATACATCTTCACGCCAAGGCGTTTACTTTCGGAATCGCGGCCGTTACGGGTAGAACCGCCAGCTTTTTTGTGTGCCATGAGTCAATACTCCTATCAAGGATCGGGGCCGAACGAATCAGGCCTGGATACCGGTAATTTTGATCTCAGTGAACCACTGACGGTGGCCCTGACGCTTCATGTGGTGCTTACGACGGCGGAATTTGATGATGCGGATCTTGTCGTGACGGCCTTGGGAGACCACTTCAGCGACGACTTTAGCGCCATCAACCACCGGAGCGCCGATCTTGACATCGTCGCCATTGCCGACCAGCAGAACGCGGTCGAAGGTCACGGCTTCGCCGGTACCGATCTCAAGCTTTTCAACCTTGAGGAATTCGCCTTCGGTGACTTTGTACTGTTTGCCACCGGTAACAATTACTGCGTACATGGGGTATCTCCGTTAATCCTGCTCACCCAGCGCTTTATAGGAAGAGGTATTGGCTGGCATGGCTGCACGAGGCCGGAAGGACTTCGCGCATTTGCGTAAGGCAGGTGCTGCCCAGGGAAGTTCAGGGGCCGCGATTGTACGCAAGCCAAGCGACCTCCGCAAGCCCGCGACAGTACTCGCCTTGACAGCCCCTACCCCGGAACCTAGCATGCCGCGCAACCTACGAGGAGCACGAGTCACTGATGCAACCCCAGGCATTCTATCGGGTGGTGGCGGACGATTTCACCGCCGTCGACAGCATTATCAGGAAACAGCTCACCTCCCGTGTGCCCCTGGTGGAAAAAATCGGCGACTACATCATCTCGGCCGGCGGCAAACGCCTGCGGCCGCTGTTGGTGCTGCTCTGCGGCAAGGCGCTGGGTCGCGAAGGCGATGACCTGCGCCTGCTCGCCGCAACCATCGAGTTCCTGCACACCGCCACCCTGCTGCACGACGACGTGGTCGACATGTCCGGCATGCGCCGCGGCCGCTCCACCGCCAACGCGCTGTGGGGCAATGCGCCGAGCGTGCTGGTTGGCGACTTCCTCTATTCGCGCTCGTTCGAAATGATGGTCGAGCTCGGCTCGCTGCCGGTGATGCAGATTCTCTCCCGCGCCACCCGGGTCATTGCCGAGGGCGAAGTACTGCAGCTGTCCAAGGTCCGCGACGCCAGCACCACGGAAGAAATCTACATGGAGGTCATCCGCGGCAAGACCGCCATGCTGTTCGAAGCCTCGACCCACAGCGCCGCCGCCCTGGCCGAAGCAAGCGACGAACAGATTGCCGCGCTGCGGCAGTTTGGTGATCACCTCGGCATCGCCTTCCAACTGGTCGACGACCTGCTCGACTACCGCGGCGACAGCGAGACGCTGGGCAAGAACGTCGGCGACGACCTGGCCGAAGGCAAGCCGACCCTGCCGCTGATCTACACCATGCGTGAAGGCAGCGCAGACCAAGCGGCGCTGGTGCGCAAGGCCATCCAGCAAGGCGGTCTCGACGACCTGGAAAGCATCCGCGCTGCGGTGGAGAGCTCCGGCGCCCTGGACTACACCGCCCGCCTGGCCCGCGACTATGCCGCACGCGCGATCGCCTGCCTGGACACGCTGCCGGCCAACGCGTACCGCGAGGCGCTGATCGAACTCAGCCAGTTCGCCGTCGCCCGTACGCACTGAGCCAACGCGTCACGAAGCAGCCCGCCACTCGGCGGGCTTTTTCATGGGCGGCGAAAAATCACCAATTGATGCTTGCTATTTTGCTAATAAGAATTATTCTCATCTTACGCAATGACCAAGGAGATGAGTGCCATGACCTACATGATCGACGCCTGGTTGGAACGCCCGCATCCCTATCTACGAATCCTCCACCGCGACACCGGTGAAGTCTGCGCGCTACTGGAAGAGGAAGCCCTCGCCGAGCTGAGCGAGCAAGGCGACCTGGACCTCAGTAGCCTGAGCTCCACCGAACCGCTGGTGCTCAAGGAGCTGGTGCGCAACCTGTTCCTGTTCTGCTACGCCCGCGCCTTGCGGCCGCACGGCGACCTCCACTAACCCCGAACGAGGCCGCCGGGATGCGGCACTCACGCGCCCGCCCCACAAGGTCGGACGCCCATCAGCGGCAACGGCGCCACTGACGATTCCGCGGCGGGACAGGGAAAGGTCCGCCGCGGAATCACTTATCCCAGCATGCAAAAGGCCGAAAACCGTCGCCGGTTTTCGGCCTTTTCGTCACTGCGGATCCGCTTAGAGGATGTCCAGCAGCTCCACGTCGAAGATCAGCACACTGTGCGGCGGGATGCTGCCGGCAGCCTGGCCGCCATAGGCCAGCTCGCTCGGCACGTACAGGCGCCATTTGCTGCCGGTGTTCATCAGCTGCAGCGCCTCGACCCAACCGGCGATCACGCCGCCGACCGGAAACTCGGCCGGCTGGCCGCGCTCGTAGGAGCTGTCGAACACCGTGCCGTCGATCAGGGTGCCGTGGTAGTGGGTACGCACGGTGTCTTCGCGGGACGGCTTAGCGCCTTCGCCGGCGGTCAGCACTTCGAACTGCAGACCCGACGGCAGCTGGGTGATGCCGGCACGTTTGGCGTTCTCGGCGAGGAAGGCGACACCCTCGGCGGCGGCGGCTTCGGCCTTGGCCTGCGCTTCGGCCTGCATGCGCTCACGAATCACACGGAAGCTGGCGGACAGCGCGTCCTGACCGACCTGACTGGGCTGGCCGTTGAAGGCGTCGCGCAGACCGGCGAGCACTGCTTCCAGGCTCACGCCCGGCGGCGGGTTGTCGCGCAGTTGGTCGCCGAGCTGGCGGCCGATACCGTAGCTGACGCGGGTTTCGTCGGTGGAAAGATCGAGTTCGGACATGACGGGCTTCCGCTTGCAGTAAAAAAGGGCGGCCAGCCTAGCACAGCGGGCGCCGCCCAGAAACGCGAACGCCCGGCGCCGTGAGCGGCCCGGGCGTTGCGCAATACCAGCTAGATCAGTGCTTGGTCAGCTTGTCCAGGTAGCCCATGGCGAAGGCCGAAACCACAAACACCATGTGGATGACCACGTACCAGAGCAGCTTGTCGTTGGCGATCTGCTCGGCGTTCATGAACATGCGCAGCAGGTGGATCGAGGAGATCGCCACGATCGAGGCGGCGACCTTCATTTTCAGCGAGCCGGAGTCCATCTTGCCCAGCCAGTCGAGCTTCTCTTTGCCCTCGTCGATGTCGAGCTGCGACACGAAGTTCTCGTAGCCGGAGATCATCACCATCACCAGCAGGCCGCCGACCAGCGCCATGTCGATCATCGACAGCAGCACCAGGATCAGTTCCGCCTCGGTCTTCTCGAACACATGCGGCAGCAGGTGGTAGAGCTCCTGGAAGAATTTCAGGGTCAGCGCCAACAGGGCCAGCGACAAGCCGAAATAGATCGGCGCCAGCAACCAGCGCGAGGCGTACATCGTGTTTTCGATAAAGCGTTCCATGGATTCTCACCGTCTGCGCACAACGGCGGCGAGTATACCCAGACGATCCCGGCCGGCAACACCGCGACGCCGCCAGCGCACTGTGGATAACTTTGTGGACACGCGCACGCCGACGCCGGCGCCAGGCCGTGCGGACGCCGCAAGTGAGGCAATGACGGGCTAGCCGTCAGGATGGAACTGGCAGTCGCCCAGACAACGACCGCGCGTGGCATTCACCCGGCGCAGCTCGGCCTGCATGTGCAGGCACCAGATGGACGGCTCGGCAGAGTCCTCGTAGCCCATCATGGCCAGGTTGCTGGCGATCGCATCGAGTACCGACTCGGCGACGAAGGGCCCGTGGAATGGGCCTTGTGCCTTGATCGCAGTGGGTTGGCTGTCCGCCATGCCGGCGGCACAGATCAGGGTCCAGAGACCGCTTTCGCCTGACAGCGGCCGAACGACGCACTCGATGCGCGTGGTCAGCCCTAGACACTGGCGGGTGAGGCAGAAGCTACGCGACATGGCGGCGCTCCTTGCAGGGTCCAGCCTGCAGACTACACCCCGAATGGCGGCGCAGGGAAGCGCCGCGGCTTATCCCCAGTCACTGTGGATAACTCTGTGGATGGCGCGTGGGAAAACCGGCAGGAAGCAGCTCGGCCGCGGGGTGGCGAAAATCGATCAGCGACTGATCAGCCACCCGCGGCCGCGACGGTCAGCGACGGCGGGTGTGCGCCCGCCGCGAGGCGTCCTTGGCCTGCTCGGCGGCGACGCTGGCGGCGTTCAAGCGCACGTCGTTGGCGGGCGCCTTGTCGTCCTCTTCCAGCTCCAGCTCGGCGATGTCGCGTAGACGCTCGACCACCCGTGCGTTGACGCTGCCTTCGGGGAACTGGCCGTCTTCATCGGGTGCACCGACCTCGCGACCGACAAGCAGGCTGAGCGCCTCGTCGACGTGGCGCACCGCGTAGATGTGGAACTGGCCGCTGCGCACCGCCTGCAGCACGCGCTCGTCGAGCATCAGGTTAGTGACGTTGGCGCGCGGGATGATCGCGCCCTGCTCGCCACTCAGACCGCGCGCCTCGCAGAGGCGGAAGAAGCCTTCGATCTTCTCGTTGACCCCGCCGACCGCCTGCACCTCGCCGAACTGGTTGATCGAGCCGGTGATCGCGAAGCACTGCTTGAGCGGCGTGCGCGACAGCCCGGAGATCAGCGTGCAGACCTCGCCGAGCGAGGCGCTGTCGCCGTCGACGTAGCCGTAGGACTGCTCGAGGGCGATGCTCGCCGAGATCGCCAGGGGGAATTCCTGGGCATAGCGGCTGCCCAGGTAGCCGGTGAGGATCATCACGCCCTTGGAGTGGATCGGCTGGCCGAGGCTGACTTCGCGCTCGATGTCGACGATGCCGCTGCCACCCGGGTAGACAGTCGCGGAAATCCGCGCCGGCACGCCGAACGCCGAATCGCCGACCTCCAGCACGGTCAGCCCGTTGCACTTGCCGACTGCCGCGCCGGCGGTGTCGATGAGGATGATGCCGGCCAGCATGTCATCGAGAATCCGCGCCGAAACCCGCCCGGTGCGCGTCGCCTTGGCCTTCAGCGCACGCTCGATGTGCCCGGCGTCGGTGATTTCATCATTGGCCAGCTGGCGGATGAAGTCCGCCTCGCTGACCAGCTGGAACAGGTCGCCGATACGCGCCGACAGGCGCTGCTGGTGCTCAGCCAGGCGCGAGCTGTAGGTCGCCAGGCGGGCCACCGCATCGGCGGTCAGCGGCGCCATGCCCTCCTCGCTGGTACGGGTCTTGAGCAGTTGGGCGAACTGTTCGAGGTTGTCCTTGGACAGGGAGATTTCCTCGTCGAAGTCGACCAGCACGCGGAACATCTCCTGGAAGTCTGGATCATGGTCCTGCAGCGCATAGTAGAGCTGCCGCGAGCCGATGATGATGACCTTGACCTGCAGCGGGATGACCTGCGGGGTGAGCGTCACGGTGGCCAGTCGACCGAGCTCGCCGAGCGGCGACTCCATCTTCAGCTTGCGCGAGTGCAGCGCGCGCTTCAGGGCGTCCCAGACGAACGGCTCGCCGAGCAGCTTCTCCGCTTCCAGCACCAGGAAGCCGCCATTGGCGCGGTGCAGCGCGCCGGGGCGCAGCTGCCGGTAACTGGTGTACAGCGCGCCTTGGTCGGTGCTGTATTCGATGCGGCCGAACAGGTTGTCGTAGGTCGGGTGCGTCTCGAACACCACCGGCGCGCCGCCGTCGGCATGGTGGCCGACCACCAGGCACGGTAGGTATTGCTCCTCGAGCAGCTTGCGGGTCTGGCCGTCGACCTTCTCCACCTCGACCAGCTGATCGACCACGGTCTTCAGCAGGTTGATCTGCAGCGCCTGCAGGTAGCCGCAGACCCCGGCGTTCTCCGCGTACTTCTCCGACAGCGGGGCGAGCAGCGGCTGCAGCGCCAGGGTGATGGTCTCTTCATTGAGCTGGCGCAGCTGGTTGCTCGACTCGCGCTTCCACTGCGGCAGACTGGCCAGCTCTTCGTTGAGGCGCTCCTCCAGCTCCGAGATGTCCTTGTGGAAGCGGTCGCGCTCGGCCTCCGGCAATTGGGCGAACTCCGCCTCGTCGAGGGCCTTGCCGTCGCGCATCGGGGTAAAGGCGATGTTGCTGCTGTCGCGGTATAGGGCGACGTTGCGCTCCAGCGCCAGGCGTTCGATGGTCTCCAGCGCGTGGTCGTAGCGCTGGTTGAAGGCGCGGTCGATGGCGCCCTTCTTCTGCTGGTAGGCCGGGTGCTCGAAGGCCGCCGGGAAGGTCGCCATCAGGTTGTCGACCAGGCCTTCGATGTCGCTGACGAAGGCGCTCGCCGTGCCAGGCGGCAGCTCCAGCGCCTTGGGCTCGCGCGACTCGTCGAAATGGTTGACGTAGACCCAGTCGGCGGGCGTCGCCAGGCGCTTGGCCTCGGCGCGCAGGTAGCGTTTGACGAAGGAGAAGCGCCCGGTCCCCGGCTCACCCATCACATAGACGTTGTAGCCGGGACGCGGCATCGCCACCCCGAACTGCAGCGCCTCGACCGCGCGCTCCTGGCCGAGCACGCCGCGGAACGGCTCAAGCTCTTCGGTGAGGACGAAATCGAACTGATCGGGGGAGAAGGGACGCGTCAGCGCTTCGGGAGGTAGGCGCAGGCCGGCGGCGAGAGAATCAGGCATCACAAGTCCTTAGGTCGTCCGGGACGAGCCGTGGAGAGATGGCCTCATTCTGGCGCCGGCCGAACGCGGCTGGCAAGGCAAGACTCAGTGCGCCAGATCGGCGCACGCCAGGCAGTATTCGGCGGCCGGCAGCACGCGCAGGCGCGCCTCTTCGATCGGCTCGCCGCAGCGCAGACAATCGCCGTAACTGCCCTCGACCAGGCGCAGCTTGGCCTTGCCAACCTGCAGCAGCGAGCTCTCGGCTTCCGCCAGCAGCGCCTCGAGCACCTCGTCGTTCTGCCGCTGCACGGCCTGCTCGGCGAAGTCCGGCGAGTGGCTGCGCGCCAGATCACGGCGGATCGCCGCGGCGCGGGCGCTGTACTCCTTGGCCAGCGTGTCGAGCGCAGCCTGGGGATCGAAAGCGGTCATGACGGGACTCCTGCAAACGAAGGGGATGTGTTCAGTGTGGACAAGCGCCGCCCTCCCGGTATTGAGCTGCGACAAAAACTTGCACAAATCTGCGCGCCGGGCTTGCTTGACACCCGTCATCGCCATCCCCAAAGCTCCGCACAGGCCATCCGCAGAAGAAGAACGCGCCCTTGAAACGGATTTTCGTCGCCCTGACTCTGGCCCTTTGCGCCGCCCCTGCGGCTCACGCCAAACCCGTCTGGGACGCTGCGCAGCTCGATGCACTGGCCGCCGATCCGTACTGGATCGCCCTCGGCCACTACGAAACCGCCAAGCTCGGCGGCTGGCGCAGCTACGTCGACGACGAGCGTTTCTTCCTGGCCGCCGACGGCGACAGCCAGCCGCGTGCCGAGCTGGCGGCGACCCTCGACGCGCTGTACGCCCCGGCCACGCTCGGCGACCAGCACCCGCAATGCGTCTACCCGGCTCGCACCCGCTGGCTGCGCGAGCGCCTGCAGCTCAACGACCTGCCGCAGCCCGACTGCGCCGAATTCAACGCCTGGTTCACCGATATCGCCCCGCACAGCACGGTGCTGGTGTTTCCCGCCGCCTACCTGAACAGCCCGTCGTCGATGTTCGGCCACACCCTGCTGCGCATCGACCAGGCCGACATCGACGAGAACAACACCGCGATGCTCAGCTACGCGCTGAACTTCGGTGCGTTCATCGAGGGCATGGACAACAGCATGCTGTACGCCTGGAAGGGCCTGATGGGCGGTTATCCCGGGCTGTTCGCGCTGGTGCCGTACCGCGAGAAGCTCTCCGAGTACCGCAGCCTGGAGAACCGCGACCTGTGGGAGTACCGGCTGAACCTCAGCGCCACGGAAACCGCGCGGATGGTCGAGCACGTCTGGGAACTCAAGCAGATCCGCTTCGACTACTACTTCTTCGACGAAAACTGCTCCTACCGGCTGCTCGAGCTGCTGGAGATCGCCCGCCCGGGCATCGAGCTGACCGACCAGTTCCCGATCAGCGCGATCCCCACCGACACCGTGCGCGCGGTGGAGAACGCCGGACTGGTGGCCAGCGTCGATTTCCGCCCCTCGCGCGAACGCGAGCTGCTGGCCCGCGCCAAGCCGCTCGATACCGGCGAGCAGGACTGGGCGCTGCGCCTCGCCGACGAGCCCGCCAGCGCGCTGGCCGACCCCGCGTTCGCCGCCCTGCCGCGCGAGCGCCAGGCGCTGATTCAGGATGCCGCGTTCCGCCTCGGCCGCTACCGCGCGGTTGGCGAAGCCCGCGATCCGGCCGCCGCAGCGCGCAGCTACGCGCTGCTCCAGGCGATCAACCGCAACCCGCCGCCAGAGCTGCAGATCGCCCGCCCCGACCAGCCCGAAGACGGCCATCCCTCGCGCACCTGGCAGCTCGGCGCCGGCAGCCGCGACGACCGTGCCTTCGCCGAATACGGCCTGCGCATGGCCTATCACGACCTCAACGACAACGCCTATGGCTTCCCGCTCGGCGCGCAGATCGAAATCCTCCAGCTCAAGCTGCGCCAGTACGAGGGCAACCACTGGCAGCTGCAGCGCCTCGACCTGGCCAACATCCGTTCGCTGACGCCGCGCAACGAGCTGCTGCAGCCCTGGTCCTGGCAGGTCGGCGGCGGCCTCGAGCGCGTGCTCGGCGAGGACGGCGACGAGCGCCTGGTCAGCCACCTGCAGGGTGGGGTTGGCGGCAGCTGGCAGCTCGGCGAGGAACTGCTCGGCTTCGCGCTCGGCACCCTGCGCATCGAGAACAACGAGGACTTCGCCGCCTTCATCGCCCCGGCCGCCGGCTTCAATAGCGGCCTGCTGTGGCGCAACCCGCTCGGCAACCTGAGCCTCGAAGCGCGCGGCGACTATTTCCACAACGGCGAAGTGCGCCGCAGCCTGGCGCTCAACCAGCAGTGGGAGCTGTCACGCAACCTCGGCGTGCGCCTGTCGGCGCAGCGCCAGTTCAGCCAGTTGGCCAGCCCGGTCAACGAGGTGTCGCTGGAATTGAAGTGGTATCACTACTGAAGCGCAGCGCCTGATTCGTAACGCGATACCCACGCGCGCACCGTGATGGGTATCGTTGGACGGCCACCGCTGCGCTGCGCCGCGAACCAGGCGCACAATAGGCCATCGCCCATACACGGACCCGGCCATGCACGCGCCCGCCCCTGAACTGCTGGAAGTCGCCGGCGGCAAACCGATCAAACTGTGGACCCACGGCGTGCCGGTGGAAGACGAAGCGCGCCGCCAGCTGCAGAACACCGCCAAGCTGCCGTTCATCTTCAAGCACATCGCGGTGATGCCCGACGTGCACGTCGGCAAGGGCTCGACCATCGGCAGCGTGATCCCCACCGTCGGCGCGATCATTCCCGCCGCGGTTGGCGTCGACATCGGCTGCGGGATGATTGCCGCGCGCACCTCGCTGATGGCCAGCGACCTGCCGGACAACCTGCACGGCCTGCGCCGCGCCATCGAGCAGGCCGTGCCGCACGGCAAGAGCTTCGGCAAGCGCGACAGCGGCGCCTGGCAAAGCGTGCCCGGCCATGCCGACCAGGCCTGGAAAGCGCTGGCCACGCGCTTCAAGCGGATCACCGACAAGTACCCGCGCCTGGAGAAGACCAACAACCGCAGCCACCTCGGCACCCTGGGCACCGGCAACCATTTCATCGAGGTCTGCCTCGACGAAGCGCAGCGCGTCTGGTTCATGCTGCACAGCGGCTCGCGCGGGGTCGGCAACGCGATCGGTACGCTATTCATCGAATTGGCCCAGGCCGACATGCGCCAGCATCTGGCCAACCTGCCGGACCGCGACCTCGCCTACTTCGAAGAAGGCAGCAGGCATTTCGCCGACTACGTCGAAGCGGTGGAGTGGGCGCAGGACTTCGCCCGGCAGAATCGCGCGCTGATGATGCAGGCGGTGATCGGCGCCGCCCGCCAGGTGCTGCGCAAACCCTTCGAGGCCGAGCTGGAGGCGGTCAACTGCCACCACAACTATGTGCAGCGCGAGCAGCACTTCGGCCGCGAGGTGCTGGTCACTCGCAAGGGCGCGGTGTCAGCGCAGCACGGCGAGCTGGGCATCATCCCCGGCAGCATGGGCGCGCAGAGCTACATCGTCCGCGGCCTGGGCAACGCGGAGGCGTTCTGCTCGTGCAGCCACGGCGCCGGGCGGGTGATGAGCCGCACGCAGGCGAAGAAACGCTACAGCGTCGCCGATCAGGTGCGCGCCACTGCGCACGTCGAATGTCGCAAGGACGCCGAGGTGATCGACGAGATCCCCATGGCCTACAAGAACATCGACGCAGTGATGGCCGCCCAGCGTGAGCTGGTCGAAGTGGTGCACACCCTGCGCCAGGTGGTCTGCGTCAAGGGTTGAGCCGTGCAACGCTTTGCCCACGGCATTTTGACAATTTGCCGACGTGGCGCGCGCGAGACTAAGCGCCTCTCCGCTCGCTTCGTTGTGACCCTGTGATGTGGCGCTCCCTGCCCCCGCTTCTGCTCGCCCTGCTGCTCGCCGGCTGCCAATCGACCCACGACTACCTGCTCGAGCAAGGCTATCCGCCCGCCTATGCCGATGGCTTCCGCGACGGCTGCAGCAGCGGCCGCCAAGCCAACGGCTCGATCAGCGCCGGCTTCAGCAAGGATGTGCCGCGCTACCTGGCCGACCGGCACTACGAAGGCGGCTGGGATGACGGCTTTCGCCAATGCCAGGCGATGGCCGCCAGCGAAGAGCGCCGCCAGTACGAGCAGCAGCGCAACGAGGATCGCGACGACGACTGGCAGCAGGACAAGAGTCGCGGCACCAGCCGGGCATTGTTTGGCCACTGAGTGCACAAACACAAACGGGGCCTTGTGGCCCCGTTTGGTATTGCGGCGCTAGTGCGCCAGCGGCAGGTCAAGCGGACTCAGACCACGCCTTGGGCCAGCATGGCGTCGGCCACCTTGACGAAGCCGGCGATGTTGGCGCCTTTCACATAGTTGATGCGGCCCTGCTCTTCGCCGTGGTGCACACAGGCGTGGTGGATGTTCTGCATGATGCCGTGCAGACGCTGATCCACTTCTCCGGCAGTCCAGTGCAGGCGCATGGCGTTCTGGCTCATCTCCAGACCGCTGGTGGCCACGCCGCCGGCGTTCGACGCCTTGCCCGGCGCGTAGAGGATGCCGGCCTCGATGAACAGGTCCACGGCTTCCAGCGTCGAGGGCATGTTGGCGCCCTCGGCGACGCAGATGCAGCCGGCCTTGAGCAGTGCCCGTGCGTCGTCGGCGTCCAGCTCGTTCTGCGTCGCGCACGGCAGCGCGATGTCGCAGGCCAGGCGCCACGGGCGTTGGCCGGCGAGGAACTGCAGGCCGAAGTGCGCGGCCATCTCGCTGATGCGCCCACGACGGACGTTCTTCAGGTCCATCAGGTAGTCCCACTGCTCCGGGGTCAGCCCCGCTTCGGCGAACAGCGTGCCTTCGGAGTCGGACAGTGAGATCACCTTGCCTCCCAGCTCCATGACCTTCTGCGCCGCATACTGGGCGACGTTGCCGGAACCAGAGATCGCCACGCGCTTGCCGTCGAAGCCCTGGTTCTGGCGCTTGAGCATCTCCTGGGCGAAGTACACGCAGCCGTAGCCGGTCGCTTCGGGGCGGATCAGGCTGCCGCCGTAGGTCAGGCCCTTGCCGGTGAGCACCGAGGTGAACTCGTTGGCCAGGCGCTTGTACTGGCCGAACATGAAGCCGATCTCGCGACCGCCGACGCCGATGTCACCGGCCGGCACGTCGAGGTCGGCGCCGACATGGCGGTACAGCTCGCTCATGAACGACTGGCAGAAACGCATCACTTCACCGTCGCTCTTGCCCTTCGGGTCGAAGTCCGCGCCGCCCTTGCCGCCGCCCATGGGCAGCGAGGTCAGCGAGTTCTTGAACACCTGCTCGAAGGCGAGGAACTTCAGCACGCCGAGGTTCACCGACGGGTGGAAGCGCAGACCGCCCTTGTACGGACCGATGGCGCTGCTCATCTGCACCCGGAAGCCGCGGTTGACCCGCACCTTGCCCTGATCGTCGACCCACGGCACGCGGAACAGGATGGCCCGCTCCGGCTCGACGATGCGCTCGACGATGCCGGCTTCGAGGTAGTGCGGATGGGCTTCGAGGAACGGCCACAGGCTGCGCAGCACCTCTTCTACCGCCTGGTGGAATTCGGGCTGGTCGGGGTCGCGGCGCTTGAGCTGGTTGAGGAAAGCATCAACAGAAAGGGTCATGGCAGAGGTACCGGCGTTGGACTGTCTTCTTTTTTGAGGCGCCGGACTTTATCAGGCTGAAAAGCACCTTTACAGTGCATTATGTCGCCATGATGTATCTTTTTGGTGCAAATGTGTAAACAGCGGTTCCCGCAGCCATAAAAAAACGGGGCCCGTAGGCCCCGTTCTTGAGTGCGCGTTACTGTGCCAGCTTCTTGTAGCGCACCCGGTGCGGCTGGGCGGCCGCCTCGCCGAGGCGTTTCTTGCGATCGGCTTCGAACTCGGTGTAGTTGCCTTCGAAGAAGGTCACCTGGCCGTCGTCCTCGTAGGAGAGGATGTGGGTGGCCACGCGGTCGAGGAACCAACGATCGTGAGAGATCACGATGGCGGCGCCGGGGAAGTCCAGCAGTGCTTCTTCCAGCGCACGCAGGGTTTCCACGTCGAGGTCGTTGGACGGTTCGTCGAGCAGCAGCACGTTGGCGCCCTGCTTGAGGGTCAGCGCCAGGTGCAGACGGCCGCGCTCACCACCGGAGAGGTCCTTGACGAACTTCTGCTGGTCGGCGCCCTTGAAGTTGAAGCGCCCGACGTAGCCACGCGACGGCACCTCGTAGTTGCCGACCTTGATCATGTCGAAGCCGTCGGAAATCATTTCCCACACGGTCTTCTTGCCTTCCAGGTCGTCGCGGCTCTGGTCGACGCACGCCAGTTCGACGGTGTCGCCGATCTCGATGCTGCCCGAATCCGGCTGCTCCTTGCCCATCAGCATGCGGAACAGCGTGGACTTACCGGCACCGTTACCGCCGATCACGCCGACGATCGCGCCTTTCGGCATGCTGAACGACAGGTTGTCGATCAGCTGGCGATCGCCATAGCCCTTGCTGACGTTCTTGAATTCGATGACCTTGTCGCCCAGGCGCTGGCCGGCGGGGATGTAGATCTCGTTGGTCTCGCTGCGCTTCTGGAATTCCTGCGATTGCATTTCCTCGAAGCGCTGCAGACGGGCCTTGGACTTCGACTGGCGGGCCTTGGCGCCTTTGCGCACCCACTCCAGTTCGTCCTTCATGGCCTTTTCGTGGGCCGACTGCTGCTTGGACTCCTGCTCCAGACGTGCGGACTTGGTTTCCAGCCAGCCGGAGTAGTTGCCCTCGTAGGGGATGCCCGCGCCGCGGTCGAGTTCGAGAATCCAGCCGGCGACGTTGTCGAGGAAGTAGCGATCGTGGGTGATCGCCACCACGGTGCCGGGGAAGTCGTGGAGGAAACGCTCCAGCCAGGCCACCGAGTCGGCGTCCAGGTGGTTGGTCGGTTCGTCGAGCAGCAGCATGTCGGGGGCCGACAGCAGCAGGCGGCACAGCGCCACGCGGCGCTTCTCGCCACCGGACAGGTGGGCGACCTTGGCCTCCCAGGCCGGCAGACGCAGGGCGTCGGCGGCGACTTCCAGCTGGCGCTCGAGGTTGTGGCCGTCGGCGGCCTGCAGGATGGCTTCCAGCTTGCCCTGCTCGGCGGCCAGCGCGTCGAAATCAGCATCCGGCTCGGCGTAGGCGGCGTACACCTCGTCGAGGCGGGCCTGGGCGTCCTTGATCACGCTGACCGCTTCTTCGACCACTTCGCGGACGGTCTTCTCCGGATCGAGCTGCGGCTCCTGCGGCAGGTAGCCGACGTTGATGCCGGGCATCGGCCGGGCTTCGCCGTCGAACTCGGTGTCGACCCCGGCCATGATGCGCAGCAGGGTGGACTTACCGGAACCGTTGAGGCCGAGCACGCCGATCTTCGCGCCGGGGAAGAACGACAGGGAGATGTTCTTGAGGATTTCCCGCTTCGGCGGCACGACCTTGCCGAGCCGATGCATGGTGTAGACGTATTGAGCCATTGGGCACCTAGCTGCTGATGACAGAACAAACAGAGGGGAAGCGACAGGACGGGAACGACGCCAGGCCTGCGACCACGTCACGGCCCTGGGCCGGCGGATCGATTTCTCTGGCGTATGCGGTGTTACGCCAGCGCTCCCACGCGCGTGCGGCAAAGCTACCGGATTGCGCCAGACAGGGCAAACCGGCACTCGTCGGCAAGGCTGGCACCTGGCCATATTTATAGGCATGCTAACCGGCTGCATTCGTCGGGAAATTTCGCGAAATCGCGCTCCATCGCTCAAGCACTCGCGGGATCAGGCCGACAAGCTGTCGACCGGGAACGCAGGCCGAGCCGCCACTGTCCTGATCATGTCGTCCTCGCAGGAAATCCAGTCGTGTCCACACCGCCATCTGCCCAGCTCTCCCCTGCGTCGCCGGCCCGTGCCCTGGCGCGGCTGTTTGGCGCGGTGAAGGGCCTGCCGCTGGCCCTGGCGCTACTGCTGCTGACCCTGCTCGGCTGGCAGCTACAGCAGGAAGTCGGACAGCAGCTGGACCATCAGCGCCAGCGCGAAAGCGAGTTCGGCCGCCGCCTCGCCGAACATTTCACCCTGACCATGGAGCTCAAGGCGCAGGCCTGCCTGGCGCTGCTCAGCCATCGCGACCCCAGCGACGACCCGACCCAGACCCTGCGCAGCGTGCTGCCGACGCTGCGCGCGGTAAGCCTGCTGGACCCGAACGATCCCGGCAGCCCGCGGCTGCGCGCGCAGATCGACGCGCTGCGCACCAGCCAGACCACGCGCAACTACCGCTTCAGCTCGCGGCCCGACGGCCAGGCCGAACTGCTCCTGCGCCTCGACGACCAGCAGTACTGGCGAGTTCAGCTCGGCGCCGATGCGCTGCAGCAGGGCCTGCACGGCTTCGACGAAGGCCGCCATCGCTGGCTGCTGAGCGACGCCCAGAGCGGCCAGGTGGCGGTGCGCCAGGGCGGCGACGGCCCCGCAGCGAGCCGCGCGGCACTGATGACCGCGCGCGAACACGCCACGCAACTGCTCGACATCCCCCTCGAAGGCAGCGACTGGCGCCTGCATGTGCTGTTCGACAGCCGCCAGGCCACCCTCGCCCTGGTACCGATGCTGGCCGGGCGGATCCTGCTGTTCGGCCTGTGCATCGCCTTCGCCCTGTACATCCTCGGCCGCCTGCAGCGCCAGCAGCTCGGCCTGCGCGAGGAGAACGCCCGCTCGCTGCGCGAGCTGCGCCAGGCCGACGAGGCGCTGTGCGCCATCGACGAATGCCTGCTGGTCAGCGATGCCGAGGGCGTGCTGCGCTACCTCAATCCACAGGCCGAACAGCTGCTCGGCCTGAGCGCCAAGCTGGCCCTCGCGCGCCAGCTCGCCACCCTGCTGCCGACGGTCGCGGTGGCCGCCGAAGACAGCGACGGCGAACCGGTGCAGCTGAACCTGGCGCCGCACGGCGAGCCGCGCCTGTTTGCGGTCAAGCGCAGCCCACTGGAACAGGGCGGGCACGCCTGGGTGCTGCGCGACGTGACCGACAAGCAGCGCTCGCTGCAGGTGCTGGAGGAAGCCCGGCGGCGCTACCAGAACATCTTCGAAGGCAGTGGCATCGGCCTCTGCCTGCTCGACCTCAGCGCCCTGCACGCCTACCTGCAGCAGCTCGGCCTGCACGACAGCCCGCGTCTTCAGCAGTGGCTGGACGACCACCCAGCGCGGCATGTCGAGGTGCTGCGCCACCTGCATTTCACCGAAGCCAACCAGATGGCCCTGCGCCTGCTCGGCGTGGACTCGCCGCGGGCGATCTGGGACCACCTGATCGGCCAGGGTGGCGTGCGCCCGAGCGGCTTCCGCTTCCGCCTGATGGCCGCACTGATCGAAGGCCAGCGGCAGACCGAGCTGGAAACCCGGATCATCACGCCGCAGGGCCATGAGCGGCACCTGTGGCTGCAGATCTACCTGCCCGAGCACACCGCCGACTATCGCGCGGTGACCCTGAGCATCAACGACATCACCAGCCGCAAGCGCGTCGAGCTGTCGCTGATCGAGCGCGAGCGCTTCTGGTCGCAGGTGGTCCGCAGCCTGCCCGACACCCTCTACGTGCACGACCTGCAGAGCCGCCGGGTACTGTTCCACAACAACCGCCTGGGCCCGGACCTCGGCTACAGCAAGGACGAACTGCGCGCCCTCGGCGAGCGCATGTGGGAAAAGATCCTGCATCCCGACGACCAGGAGCTGTACCAGCGCATGCGCAACCTGCAGCAGGTGGTCGCCAGCGCTCAGCTGCTCACCTGCCAGCTGCGCTGGCGCCACCGCGACGGCAGCTGGCACTGGTTCGACATCCGCGAACAGGCGCTGAGCCGCGACTCGCACGGCCGGGTTAGCCGCCTGATCGGCGTGGCCAAGGACATCACCGAGCAGATCGAGGGCAGCCAGTCGTTGCTGGCCAGCAAGCAGCGCTACCGGCTGCTGGCAGAAAGCATCAGCGACGTGATCTTCTCCACCGACAGCTGCCTGCAGCTCAACTATGTCAGCCCGTCGACCTTCGGGACCCTCGGCTACAGCGGCGACTGGCTGCTGCAGAACGGCCTGACGCCGCTGCTCGCCAACCCGCGCCAGGTCGAAGGGGTGTTCGCGCTGATCGACGAGGTGCGCGATGCCCTCGGCCATCCGCGCCGCCTGGCCGAGCTGCGCCGCCGCCTGACCACCCAGCTGTTCATCTTCGACAGCCTGCACGCCGACGGCCGCAAGCTGCCCATGGAACTGCGCCTGAGCCCGATCTGGAACGACAACGGCGGCTTCGAAGGCCTGCTCGGCGTGGCACGCGACATCAGCCAGCAGCGCCGCGCCGAGAAAGAGCTGCGCATGGCCGCGACGGTATTCGAGCACTCCACCTCCGCAATCATGGTCACCGACCCGGCCGGCTACATCGTCCAGGTCAACGACGCCTTCACCCGGGTCAGCGGCTACGCACCGAGCGACGTCCTCGACCAGTTGCCCGGCATGCTCACCGCCGACCGCCAGCAGGCGCAGCAACTGCAGTACGTGATGACCCAGCTCAACCTGCGCGGCAGCTGGGAAGGCGAGCTGTGGCTCAAGCGCCGCGACGGTGAAGCCTTCCCAGCCTGGGTCGGCATCACCGCGGTGCAGGACGAAGAAGGCGACCTGGTCAGCTACGTGTGCTTCTTCAGCGACATCAGCGAGCGCAAGGCCAGCGAGCAGCGCATCCACCGCCTGGCCTACTACGACGCGCTCACCCACCTGCCGAATCGCACGCTGTTCCAGGACCGCCTGCACACCGCCCTGCAGCATGCCGACCGGCATCAGGAGTGGGTAGTGCTGATGTTCCTCGACCTCGACCGTTTCAAGCCGATCAACGACTCGCTCGGTCATGCCGCCGGCGACCGCATGCTCAAGGACGTCGCGATCCGCCTGGCTGCCTGCGTCGCCGAGGACGATACCGTGGCGCGCATGGGCGGCGACGAGTTCACCCTCCTGCTGCAGCCGCGCACCACCCGCGAAGGCGCGCTGAACCGGGCGATCCACGTCGCCGAGCAGATTCTCGCCAGCCTGGCCCGACCGTTCATCCTCGAAGGCCGTGAATTCTTCGTCACCGCCAGCATCGGCATCGCCCTCAGCCCGCAGGACGGCCGCGAGTTGAGTCAGCTGATGAAGAATGCCGACACCGCGATGTACCACGCCAAGGAACGCGGCAAGAACAACTTCCAGTTCTATCAGGCCGAGATGAACGCCTCGGCGCTGGAGCGCCTGGAGCTGGAAAGCGACCTGCGCCACGCCCTCGAGCAGAACGAGTTCGTCCTTCACTACCAGCCGCAGTTCAGCGGCAACGGCCAGCGCCTGACCGGCGTCGAGGCGCTGCTGCGCTGGCGCCACCCGCGCCGCGGCCTGGTGCCGCCGAGCGAGTTCATCCCGGTGCTGGAAGAGCTCGGCCTGGTGGTGCAGGTCGGCGACTGGGTGCTGGGCGAGGCCTGCCGGCAGTTCCGCCACTGGCAGAACAGCGGTGTGCGGGTGCCGAAGATCGCCGTCAACCTGTCGGCACGACAGTTCGCCGAAGGTCTGCTCGCCGAGCGCATCGCCGAAATCCTCGGCGGCAGCGGCGTGGCGCCGGCGTGCCTGGAGCTGGAGATCACCGAAAGTATCCTGATGCGCGACGTCGACGCGGCGCTGCAGACCCTCGCCGACTTCAAGCGCCTTGGCGTGTCCATCGCGGTCGACGACTTCGGCACCGGCTACTCGTCGCTCAACTACCTCAAGCAATTCCCCATCGACGTGCTGAAGATCGACCGCAGCTTCGTCGACGGCCTGCCGTCCGGCGAGCAGGACGCGCAGATCGCCCGCGCCATCATCGCCATGGCGCATAGCCTGAACCTCGCGGTGATCGCCGAGGGTGTGGAGAGCGTCGCCCAGCTGGACTTCCTGCGCGAGCACCATTGCGACGACGTGCAGGGCTTCCTGTTCGGCAAGCCGATGCCGGCTCACCAGTTCGCTGCGCAGTTCGGCGGCGCCGCGCTGTTCATCTTCGACTGAGCGGCGCTGGCGGCCAGGTGAATTCCGCTCGTCCGTGACGTGATTGCCTTTCATACCCCAGCCAGGAAGGGATGCGTTAGAATGCGCGCCTTCCCCCAGTACCGATCCTTATGAGGACCGCCATGTTCAGCCGTGATTTGACCCTCGCCCGCTACGATGCCGAACTCTTTGCCGCGATGGAGCAAGAAGCCCAACGCCAGGAAGAACACATCGAGCTGATCGCCTCGGAAAACTACACCAGCCCGGCGGTCATGGAAGCCCAGGGTTCGGTCCTCACCAACAAGTACGCCGAAGGCTACCCGGGCAAGCGCTACTACGGTGGTTGCGAGTACGTCGACGTGGTCGAGCAACTGGCCATCGACCGCGCCAAGCAACTGTTCGGTGCCGACTACGCCAACGTCCAGCCGCACGCCGGCTCGCAGGCCAACGCCGCGGTCTACCTGGCCCTGCTCAGCGCCGGTGACACCATCCTCGGCATGAGCCTGGCCCACGGTGGTCACCTGACCCACGGCGCCAGCGTGTCCTCGTCCGGCAAGCTGTACCACGCCGTGCAGTACGGCATCACCGATGCCGGCCTGATCGACTACGACGAAGTCGAGCGCCTGGCCGTTGAGCACAAGCCGAAGATGATCGTTGCTGGCTTCTCCGCCTACTCGCAGGTGCTGGACTTCGCCCGCTTCCGCGCCATCGCCGACAAGGTCGGTGCCTACCTGTTCGTCGACATGGCCCACGTGGCCGGTCTGGTTGCCGCTGGCGTGTACCCGAACCCGGTACCGTTCGCCGACGTGGTCACCACCACCACTCACAAGACCCTGCGCGGCCCGCGCGGCGGCCTGATCCTCGCGCGCAAGAACGAGGAGATCGAGAAGAAGCTCAACTCCGCGGTCTTCCCGGGTGCCCAGGGCGGCCCGCTGGAGCACGTCATCGCCGCCAAGGCAGTGTGCTTCAAGGAAGCCCTGCAGCCGGAATTCAAGACCTACCAGCAGCAGGTCGTGAAGAACGCCCAGACCATGGCCCAGGTGTTCATCGAGCGCGGCTTCGACGTGGTCTCCGGTGGCACGCAGAACCACCTGTTCCTGCTCTCGCTGATCAAGCAGGACATCACCGGAAAGGATGCCGACGCCGCCCTCGGCCGCGCGTTCATCACCGTGAACAAGAACAGCGTGCCGAACGACCCACGTTCGCCGTTCGTCACCTCCGGTCTGCGCATCGGCACCCCGGCCGTAACCACCCGCGGCTTCAAGGAAGCCGAGTGCCGTGAGCTGGCCGGCTGGATCTGCGACATCCTCGAGAACATGGGCGACGAGTCCGTGGTCGACAGCGTGCGCGCCAAGGTCAAGGCGGTATGCGCCAAGTTCGCCGTGTACGGCAACTAAGCCCAGCCCTGCAACGAAGAAGCCCGGCCTAGCGCCGGGCTTTTTTGTGCGCGTAGCCAAAATCGCCCGCTGTGCGCCATCTACCGTAGGCGCGACCTCATTCGCGTTCGGCGGTCACCGCCGCCTGTCGTGGATGAATTCGCCGCTACAAAAGCGTCGGCCATAAAAAAGGGCCCCGAAGGGCCCTTTTCATTCAGCTAGACGACTCAGACGCCGGAGGCTTCAGCCGCCGCGACGTCCTTGATCGACAGCTTGATGCGGCCGCGGTTGTCCACGTCCAGCACCAGGACCTTCACTTCCTGACCTTCCTGCAGCACGTCGGTGACTTTCTCGACGCGCTGATCGCTCAGCATCGAGATGTGCACCAGACCGTCTTTGCCCGGCAGGATGTTGACGAAGGCACCGAAGTCGACGATGCGCTCGACGCGACCCACGTAGATCTTGCCGATTTCCGCTTCCGCGGTGATCGCCAGGACGCGTTGCTTGGCCGCTTCGGCCGCTTCCTTGGTCTCGCCGAAGATCTTAATCGAGCCATCGTCTTCGATGTCGATCGACGCCTTAGTCTCTTCGCAGATACCACGGATGGTCGCGCCACCCTTGCCGATGACGTCGCGGATCTTGTCCTGGTCGATCTTCATCGCCAGCATGGTCGGGGCGTTCTCCGACAGCTCGCTGCGCGACTGGGCGATCACCTGGTTCATCTGGCCGAGGATGTTCAGACGCGCTTCCAGCGCCTGATTCAGAGCGATCTCCATGATCTCTTCGGTGATGCCCTGGATCTTGATGTCCATCTGCAGCGCGGTGACGCCATTGGCGGTACCGGCCACTTTGAAGTCCATGTCGCCGAGGTGGTCTTCGTCACCGAGGATGTCGGTGAGGACCGCGAACTTGTCGCCTTCCTTGACCAGACCCATAGCGATACCGGCCACCGGCGCCTTCATCGGCACGCCGGCATCCATCAGTGCGAGGGACGCGCCGCACACCGAAGCCATCGAGGAGGAACCGTTGGACTCGGTGATTTCCGAGACGATACGGATGGTGTACGGGAACTCGTCGGCAGCCGGCAGCATGGCGGCGACGCCACGACGGGCCAGGCGGCCGTGACCGATTTCGCGGCGACCGGTGGCGCCCATGCGACCACACTCACCGACCGAGTACGGCGGGAAGTTGTAGTGCAGCATGAAGGGGTCTTTGCGCTCGCCTTCGAGGGTGTCGAGCAGCTGAGCGTCACGCGCGGTACCGAGGGTGGCCACGACCAGCGCCTGGGTTTCGCCACGGGTGAACAGCGCCGAACCGTGGGTCTTGTCGAGCACGCCGACTTCGATGTTCAGACCACGTACGGTGCGAGTGTCGCGACCGTCGATACGCGGCTTGCCGTTGACGATGTTCTCGCGCACGGTGCGGTATTCGATCAGGCCGAAAGCGTCCTTGACCTCACCGGCCGGGGACTTGCCGTCTTCTTCACCAGCGAAGGTGGCGACGACCTGGTCGCGCAGCTCGCCGAGGCGGTTGTAGCGGTCCTGCTTGACGGTGATGGTGTAGGCCTGGGAGATGGCATCACCGAACTCCGCCTTGATGGCGTTCAGCAGTGCGCTGTTCTCGACCGGAGCGGTCCAGTTCCAACGCGGCTTGCCGGCTTCGGCAGCCAGCTCTTCAACGGCCTTGATCACCGCCTGGAATTCGTCGTGGGCGAACAGCACGCCACCCAGCATCTGGTCTTCGGTCAGCTCTTTGGCTTCCGATTCAACCATCAGCACAGCGTCCTTGGTACCGGCCACGACCATGTCCAGGCTGGAAGCTTTGAGCTGCTCGTAGGTCGGGTTCAGCAGGTAGCCGGTTTCCGGGTGGAAGGCCACGCGCGCGGCACCGATCGGGCCATCGAACGGGATACCGGAGATCGCCAGGGCCGCCGAAGTACCGATCATCGCAGCGATGTCCGGATCGGTTTTCTTGCTGGTGGAGATCACGGTGCAGATGACCTGCACTTCGTTGAGGAAGCCTTCCGGGAACAGCGGGCGGATCGGACGGTCGATCAGACGCGAGGTGAGGGTCTCCTTCTCGGAGGGACGCGCTTCACGCTTGAAGAAGCCACCGGGGATCTTGCCGGCTGCGTAGGCTTTTTCCTGATAGTGCACGGACAGCGGGAAGAAGCCCTTGCCCGGATCGGCTTGCTTGGCACCGACCACGGTTACCAGCACGCTGACGTCGTTGTCGACGGTAACCAGCACGGCGCCGCTGGCCTGACGGGCGATACGGCCAGTCTCGAGGGTGACGGTCGACTGACCGAATTGGAATTTCTTGATAACCGGGTTCACGGTGATTTTCCTTCTCTTTGTTGCCTTTGGGGAAATTGGCGGAAGTGTCGGGAGTCGGACCCGAGGCAGTCCCTAAAAAGCTTGAAGCTGGAAACCCGAAGCTGGGAACAAGCGCGATGTCCTGTTCCCAGCCTCCGGAGTCCAGCTTCCAGCTCGCTTGCGTCTTAGCGACGCAGGCCCAGGCGACCGATCAGGGCGCTGTAACGAGAGGCGTCCTTACCCTTCAGGTAGTCCAGCAGCTTGCGGCGCTGGTTAACCATACGGATCAAGCCACGACGCGAGTGGTGGTCTTTGCCGTTGGCCTTGAAGTGGTCCTGCAGCTTGTTGATGTTGGCGGACAGCAGTGCAACCTGCACTTCCGGCGAGCCAGTGTCACCTTCAGCTTGCTTGTAATCGTTAACGATCTGGGCTTTTTCTTCGACGCTCAGTGCCATGATGGGCTCCTTGAGTGAACAGGCCAGGGATCACTCCCTGTATGAGTAAATGAGGTATGACCGCGCCTGTTGACAGCCACCCTCGTTGCCACGCACGGACACCGCCGGACGTGGTTTCGGTCACGCGGACCGAATCAGTCGACGCGGCGCAATGCGCCCGTCTTCGCTCACTTCACCGATGCCGATGAAGCGACCGTTGTGATCTTGCACCCGCACCATGCCGAACTTCGGCGCTTCCGGCGCGCGTACCGGCTGACCATGCAGCCAGTAGAAGGCGCTGTGCTCGGAGAACTGCAGCAGCGGCCAATGCTCCAGGCCACTGTCGGACGGCAGCAGGAAGCGATCCAGGGCCTCGTTGCCACCTTCGGCGTGCGCCTGCTCCAGCTCTTCCAGGCTGACGCTCTGCGCCAGGCTGAACGGTCCGGCCTGGGTACGCCGCAGTTCCGCCACGTGGGCACCGCAGCCCAGCAGTTGGCCGATGTCTTCGACCAGGGTACGAATATAGGTGCCTTTACTGCAGTCCACCGCCAATCGCGCCTGCGACTGCTCGACCGCCAGCAATTCCAGGCGCGCAATAGTAACAGAACGCGCCTCGCGCTCCACCACTTCGCCGGCCCGCGCCAGCTTGTACAGCGGCTGGCCATCGCGCTTGAGCGCCGAGTACATCGGCGGAATCTGGCTGATCGGGCCACGGAAGCGCGGCAGCACCGCTTCGATCTCCGCGCGACCAACGGTCACCTCGCGGCGCTCGAGCACTTCGCCTTCGGCGTCGGCGGTGGTGGTGGTCACGCCCAGTTGCATCAGCGTCTCGTAGCCCTTGTCGGCATCGAGCAGGTACTGGGAGAACTTGGTCGCCTCACCGAAACACAGCGGCAACACGCCGGTGGCCAGCGGGTCGAGACTGCCGGTATGCCCGGCCTTCTCGGCATTGAGCAACCAGCGGACCTTCTGCAGCGCGGCGTTGGAAGTCAGGCCGCGCGGCTTGTCGAGGATCAAGATACCGCTGACGTCGCGGCGAACACGTTTAACCTGAGCCACGATCTACTCCTCGTCGTCGCCCGCACGGTGCTGATTGTCCTCAGCCACCGCGCGCTCGATCAACGCCGACAGATGGGTGCCGCGCAGCACGCTTTCGTCGTAGTGGAAATGCAGTTGCGGCACGCTGCGTAGCTTCATCGCTCGCGCCAGCTGCATACGCAGGAAACCTGCCGCATCGTTGAGCACCTTGATGCTCTGCGTCACGGCCTCGTCGCCGTCGACGCTCATCACCGTGGTGAACACCTTGGCGTGGCCGAGATCGCGACTGACCTCGACCGCGGTGATGGTCACCATCCCCAGCCGGGGATCCTTGATTTCCCGGCGAATCAGGTCCGACAGCTCGCGCTGCATCTGATCGCCAATGCGCTGGGTACGGCTATAATCTTTGCCCATCGTTCACTTACCTATCACCCGCCGCCCAGGCAGACCTGCACGGCTTAAAAGCGGCAAACGCCCGGCCGGGCAGAGCCGGACCGGGCGTTGCGTTTGCGGCGCGCGGCTTAGAGGCTGCGAGCCACCTGGACTTTCTCGAACACTTCGATCTTGTCGCCGACTTTGACGTCGTTGTAGCTCTTCACGCCAATACCGCACTCCATGCCGGCACGCACCTCGGACATGTCGTCCTTGAAGCGGCGCAGGGACTCCAGTTCGCCTTCGAAGATCACCACGTCGTCGCGCAGTACACGGATCGGGCGGTTACGGTGCACGGTACCCTCGATCACCATACAACCGGCGATCGCGCCGAACTTCGGCGAGCGGAACACATCGCGCACTTCGGCAACGCCGAGGATGTTCTCGCGAACGTCGCTGCCGAGCATGCCGGTCAGGGCTTTCTTCACGTCTTCGATGATGTCGTAGATCACGTTGTAGTAACGCATATCCAGACCTTCGGCTTCGACGATCTTGCGCGCGCCGGCATCGGCACGCACGTTGAAGCCGAACAGCACCGCGTTGGAGGCCAGGGCCAGGTTGGCATCGGACTCGGTGATACCACCGACGCCGCCACCGACCACACGCACCTGAACTTCATCGTTGCCCAGCCCGCTGAGCGAGCCCTGCAGCGCTTCCAACGAACCACGGACGTCGGATTTGAGGACGATGTTGAGCGTCTTCTTCTCTTCCTGCCCCATGTTCTCGAAGATGTTTTCCAGCTTGCCGGCATGCGCGCGAGCCAGTTTGACCTCGCGGAACTTGCCTTGACGGAACAGCGCGACTTCGCGGGCCTTCTTCTCGTCGGCAACCACGGTCATGTCGTCGCCAGCATCCGGGGTACCATCCAGGCCGAGGATCTCGACCGGAATCGACGGACCGGCTTCCTTGATCGGCTTGCCGTTCTCGTCGAGCATGGCCCGCACGCGACCGTAGTTGACACCGACCAGGACCATGTCGCCCTGACGCAGAGTACCGTCCTGGACCAGCACGGTGGCCACCGGGCCACGGCCCTTGTCCAGGCGCGACTCGACCACCACACCACGACCCGGGGCAGACGGTGTGGCCTTGAGCTCGAGCACTTCAGCCTGCAGCAGCACGGCTTCGAGCAGCTCGTCGACGCCGGTACCGACTTTCGCCGACACCGGAACGAAAGGTGCATCGCCGCCCCACTCTTCCGGAATCACATCCAGCGCGGCCAGGCCGTTCTTGATGTTGTCCGGGTTGGCTTCCGGCTTGTCCATCTTGTTCACCGCAACCACGATCGGCACGCCAGCCGCTTTCGCGTGCTGTACAGCTTCCTGGGTCTGCGGCATCACACCGTCGTCGGCAGCAACAACGAGGATGACGATGTCGGTCGCCTGGGCACCGCGGGCACGCATCTGGGTGAACGCGGCGTGACCCGGGGTATCGAGGAAGGTGACCATGCCACGCTCGGTTTCCACGTGGTAGGCACCGATGTGCTGGGTGATACCGCCCGCCTCGCCCGCGGCGACCTTGGCGCGACGGATGTAGTCGAGCAGCGAGGTCTTGCCGTGGTCGACGTGACCCATCACGGTCACCACCGGTGCACGGGAGAACGCCTCACCTTCGAACTTCAGCGATTCGGCCAGCTGCTCTTCGAGCATGTTGTCGCTGACCAGCTTGACCTTGTGGCCATGCTCTTCGGCGATCAGCTGCGCGGTTTCCTGGTCGAGCACCTGGTTGATGGTCACCGGCGTGCCGAGCTTGAACATGAACTTGATGACTTCAGCCGCCTTCACCGACATCTGCTGAGCCAGCTCGCTGACGGTGATGGTCTCGCCCAGGGCAACTTCGCGCACCACCGGGCCGCTCGGGCTCTGGAAGCCATGCTGATTACGCTTCTTCAGCTTGCCCTTGCCACGACCGCCACGGCGGAAGCTGTCCGACTCTTCGTCGACGCTGCGCGGCGCGGCACGCGGTGCCGGAGCCTTTTCCTTGACGGTCGGGCGGTGCGCGGTGTTCTTGCGCTCGCCACGGCGATCGCTGTCATCGGCAACGCGAGCGCGCTCAGGACGACGCACTTCGTCTTTCTTGCGAGCATCGGCGTCGGACGGTGCCACCACGGGCTCGATAGCAGCCACTGGCGCCAGATCCGCAACCACCGCTTCGGCGGCATGCTCCTGCGCGACAGGCTCGGCAACCTTCTGCCGAGACTCCTCGTCGGCACGGCGCTTGGCTTCGTCTTCGGCCTTGAGGCGCGCAGCCTCTTCGGCGGCACGCTGCTCTTCCAGCTCGCGCGCCTTCTCCGCTTCGATCTCTTCAGCGCTGCGCTTGACGAAGGTTTTCTTCTTGCGCACTTCGACACTGATGGTCTTGCTACCGGCAACCCGCAGGGTGCTGGTGGTCTTGCGCTGCAAGGTAATCTTGCGCGGCTCTTCGACCTTATCGCCGTGACTGCGTTTGAGGTGGGCCAACAGGGCCTGTTTCTCGGTATCGGTCACAACTTGCTCGGCGCCGGTGTGCGGCAAACCCGCCTCGCGCATCTGCAGCAGCAGGCGTTCTACCGGTGTATCGACCACTTGGGCCAGTTCTTTCACCGTGACTTGCGTCATGCACTTCTCTCCTCAGACCGCCACTTACTCGAACCAATGGGCTCGGGCGGCCATGATCAACTTGCCGGCTCGCTCTGCGTCGATGCCATCGATATCCAGAAGATCATCGATCGACTGCTCGGCTAGGTCTTCGCGGTTCAGCACGCCACGCACAGCCAGTTCATGCGCAAGCGATTTATCCATGCCCTCGAGGGACAGCAGGTCTTCGGCCGGTTGGGCGTCAGCCAGTTTTTCCTCGGTGGCAATTGCTTTGGTGAGCAGGCGATCTTTTGCCCGCACACGCAGTTCGTTGACGATGTCTTCGTCGAAACCTTCGATGCTGAGCATCTCTTCCATCGGGACGTAGGCGATTTCTTCCAGGCTGGTGAAACCTTCCTCGACCAGCACTTGCGCCAGCTCCTCGTCAACACCGAGCTCGTCGACGAACGACTGCATGATGTCGCCGGTTTCGGCTTGCTGCTTGGCCTGAATATCGGCCTCGGTCATGACGTTCAGGGTCCAGCCGGTCAGCTGACTGGCCAGACGCACGTTCTGCCCGCCGCGACCAATGGCCTGCGCCAGGTTGTCTTCACCGACGGCGATGTCCATCGCGTGCGCATCTTCGTCGACGATGATCGCCGCGACTTCGGCCGGCGACATGGCGTTGATGACGAACTGCGCCGGGTTGTCGTCCCACAGCACGATATCGACACGCTCACCGCCCAGCTCGCCGGAGACGGCCTGCACACGGGAACCACGCATGCCGATGCAGGCACCCTGCGGGTCGATGCGCTTGTCTTTGGAGCGCACGGCGATCTTCGCCCGCGAGCCCGGATCGCGCGAGGCGGCCATCACTTCGATGAGCTCTTCGGCGATCTCCGGCACTTCGATACGGAACAGTTCGATCAGCATTTCCGGCGCGGTGCGCGACAGGATCAGCTGCGGACCGCGGTTCTCGGTGCGGATTTCCTTGAGCAGTGCACGCAGGCGCGCACCGACCCGGAAGGTCTCGCGCGGAATGATGTCTTCGCGCGCCAGCAGCGCCTCGGCGTTGTTGCCCAGGTCGACGATCACGTTGTCGCGGGTCACCTTTTTCACGGTGCCGGAAATGATGTCGCCCAGTCGCTCGCGATAGGCCTCGACCACTTGCGCCCGCTCGGCTTCGCGCACTTTCTGCACGATGACCTGCTTGGCGGTCTGCGCGGCAATCCGGCCGAACTCGATCGACTCGATCTTCTCTTCGACCACGTCGCCGACTTTCGCGCCCGGCTTCAATTCCTGGGCTTGCTCGACCGTCAGCTCAGCGGCCGGGCTTTCAATGTCGTCTTCCTCGGCGACGACCCACTGACGGAAGGTGTCGTAATTGCCGGTGTGGCGATTGATCTCCACCCGCAGTTCGACCTCGTCTTCAAAACGCTTCTTGGTCGCCGTCGCTAGCGCCAACTCCAGCGCTTCGAAAATTACGCCAGCCGGCACGCCCTTTTCGTTGGACACCGACTCAACAACTAGCAGTACTTCTTTGCTCATCGTACGCCTCGCCTTTCGCAATCCATTGGATCCGCGGGATCCGCGTCTCAGTCAAACCTGGGGACAATGTTGGCTTTTTCGATCGAGTCGACCGGCAACAGGTATTCATGGTCATCCACCAGCACCACGATGTCCTGCTCCTCGACTCCACGAAGAACGCCTTGGAAGTTGCGCCGACCGTCGAACGGCGTACGCAGCTTGATCTTCACCTGTTCGCCGGCATGTTTGGCGAACTGCTCGACGGTGAACAACGGCCGGTCCATACCGGGCGAAGAAACCTCGAGGGTGTATTCACTGGAGATTGGGTCCTCGACATCGAGAACACCACTCAATTGACGACTGACTTTTTCGCAGTCCTCAACCAAGATGCCGTTGGCATGATCGATATAGACGCGCAGCAACGAATGCCGCCCTTGGGAAAGGAACTCGATGCCCCAGCATTCATAGCCAAGCGCCTCGACCACCGGGGCCAACAAGCCCTGCAAATCTTCTAGCTTGCTCGCCACCTGAGCCTCACCTGGGTATTACACAAATAAAAAATGGGCGAAACGCCCATCCCTTCAGATCGCCTCGCTTCGGGCGACCGCAGACTGTCCAGCTAACAAAAAGCCCCTGAAAAGGGGCTTTGCGACACCTGGTTGCGAGGACTGGATAAACCAACGACCTCCGGGGCATGCACCCGAATTGCTACCAGACTGCTCCACCCCTTGCCAAAGCTGGGGGCGAAGTATACGTCCAGCTCACCCGAGGGTCAATCGAAGCCGCACAAACGAGAAGACCCGCAACAGCGGGTCTTCTTGTAATTGGTACCGAGGAGGGGACTCGAACCCCTACAGCCTAAGGCCACTACCACCTCAAGGTAGCGTGTCTACCAATTCCACCACCTCGGCAAAACTCTTACTTCCGCTCCGAACCAGCCGGAACATCACCCGCACCACCAGTCGCAGGCTTCTCATCCAACACCGGCAAATCACCAGCTGCCGGCTTTTCCTGCGGCACTTGCAGCACCGCGGGATCCGGCAAACCTACCTGAGCCAGAGCTTCAGCCTTTTCCTTAGCAAAGTAGCCTAAGCCCAAGCTAGTAATGAAAAAAGCGGCTGCAAGTATAGCAGTAACTCGACTCAAAAAGGTAGCAGAACCTTGGCTACCGAAAACAGTAGCGGAAGCACCTGCGCCGAACGAGGCACCCGCGTCCGCACCCTTGCCCTGCTGCAGCAAAACCAGCAACACGACGCACAGCGCCGCCAACAGATGCAATACAACTACGACTGTTTCCAGCATTTCTTAATTTCCCGCGGCGCGACAGATCGCACCGAACTCATCCGCATTGAGGGAAGCGCCACCAACTAGCCCCCCATCGATATCCGGCATGCGGAATAGCTCAGCCGCATTGGCCGCCTTCACGCTGCCGCCGTATAGAATTCTTACTCCGCGCGCCACATCAGCATTCTCAGCTGTCAACTGCGCCCGGATTGCCGCATGCACCTCTTGAGCTTGATCCGAAGACGCCGTCAAGCCCGTCCCGATAGCCCAAACCGGCTCGTAGGCGATCACAGCCTGCGCGAAGGCACCAACACCCAGCTCTTCGATCACACTACCGAGCTGCCGAGCAACCACCTCAAGCGTCTTACCCGCCTCACGCTGCTCTCGCGTCTCACCGACACAGAGCACCGGCAGCAGACCACACGATTGCGCCGCAGCGAACTTGCGACTGACCATCTCATCACTCTCACCCAGAATCAACCGACGCTCCGAGTGACCAACCAACACCATGCCGCAACCCGCATCAGCCAGCTGACTCGGGGCAATCTCGCCCGTCAGCGCGCCCTGGACCGGCTCAACAGCACAATTCTGTGCACCTACGGCAATCGACTTGCCTTCGAGCCCGACCATGACCTGAGTGACATACAAGCACGGTGGAAAAACTGCGACTTCGACACCACCGGGCAACGCCAGATGACGAAGGCCCTTGATCAGCTCTGCGACACTGGCGCGGGTACCGTGCATTTTCCAGTTACCTGCAACCAAGGGGCGGCGCATGCTTTACCTCGTCGATCAAAGTGGGCGCAGATGTTACCCAAGAGAATTCACAGTAGCAAGTCGAATCAGGCGCAAACTTCCGCAACAACTTTAGCCAATTCATCGGCATAGCCGCGCACCTGGACTTCGTCATCACCTTCGACCATAACTCGCACCAGCGGCTCGGTTCCGGATTTGCGTAGGAGCACACGACCACGGCCTTGCATGCTCTCGGTGACGCGCGCGCAGGCATCCTTCACCGCGGGATGGGAGACCGGATCCACCTCACCACCAAAGCGCACATTGACCAGCACCTGCGGGCACTTGCGCACGTCTTGCCGGACTTCGGCGAGCGTCTTGCCACGATGCTTGAGCGCCAACAGCACTTGCAACGCAGCGATAATCGCATCGCCAGTGGTGGTGTGCTGGAAGCACACCAGATGCCCCGAGTTCTCGGCACCTAGCTGCCAACCGCGCTCGAGCAGTTCAGCGATAACGTAGCGATCCCCAACATTGGCGCGCACAAACGGAATGCCCAATTTGCCCAGAGCCAACTCCAGACCAAGATTACTCATCAGAGTCCCGACCACGCCGCCCACCAGAGTGCCGCGCGCCTGCAGGTCGCTGGCAATGATATAGATCAGCTCATCGCCATCCACCACGGCACCAGTGTGATCGACCATCAGCACGCGATCCGCATCCCCGTCAAAGGCGATACCGAGATCAGCCCGCTGCGCCACCACTTCCGCCTGCAACGCGGCGATATGCGTCGAGCCGCATTGATCGTTGATGTTCAGACCGTTCGGCTGCGCCGCCAGCACGGTAACCTGCGCACCCAGCTCACGGAAAACACTCGGCGCGACTTTGTAAGCCGCACCATGCGCGCAATCGATCACCAGCTTGAGTCCGGCGAAACTGGTATTGGTCGGCACGCTGCTTTTGCAGAATTCGATGTAACGCCCGGCGGCATCGTTGATACGCGACACTTTACCGAGCTGCGCCGACTCGACTACCGTCATCGGCGCATCGAGCAGCTCCTCGATCATCAGCTCAACTTCGTCCGGCAGCTTGGTACCCTTGCCGGAGAAGAACTTGATCCCGTTGTCGTCATGCGGGTTATGCGAAGCGCTGATGACGATGCCCGCCTGCGCCTGGAAAGTACGCGTCAGATAGGCAATCGCCGGCGTCGGCATCGGCCCCAACAGCATGACATCGGCGCCGGCCGCGGAAAGCCCGGCCTCCAGCGCCGACTCGAACATGTAGCCGGAAATCCGCGTGTCCTTACCAATCAGCACGCGGCAAGCGCCTTGACGGCGGAACGCCATACCCGCGGCCCAACCCAACTTGAGCACAAACTCGGGCGTGATCGGATACTCGCCGACCCGCCCGCGAATGCCGTCGGTACCGAAGTATTTTCTGCTCATCTGGATGCTTTCCTTTCTTATTCGGCCGACTGCACAGCGGCGATCATGCGCACGACGTCGACCGTTTCGGCCACGTCATGCACCCGCAAGATATTGGCGCCCGTTGCTACGGCCAGCGCAGCAAGGGCCAAACTGCCATAAAGACGCTCATTGACCTCACGCCCCAGCGCCTGACCCACCATGCTCTTGCGCGACACGCCGACCAGCAGCGGACAGCCCAAATCCCGCAAGACATCGAGGCGTTTAAACAGACTGAGATTATGCGCCAAGGTCTTGGCAAAGCCGAAGCCCGGATCAAGCACGAGCCGCTCTCGCCCAATTCCGGCCGTGCGACAGGCCTCGATGCGCCGAGCGAGAAAGTCGTGCACCTCACCAAGCAAATCAGCGTACTGGGGGTCGACCTGCATGGTGGTCGGCTCGCCACGCATATGCATCAGGCAGACAGGCAGACCGGTGTCCGCCGCCGCATCCAGCGCACCCTCGCGCTGCAGCGAGCGCACATCGTTGATCAATCCCGCACCTAGGCGAGCCGCCTCGCGGATGACCGCCGGCGTCGAGGTATCCACCGAGATGACTACGTCCAGCTCGGCAGCAATGGCTTCGACCACTGGCGCCACGCGCTCGAGCTCCTCCAGCGGCGCGACCGCACGCGCCCCAGGACGCGTGGACTCACCACCGACATCGATCAGCGTTGCGCCGGCACGCACCATGGCTTCAGCATGCCGCAACGCCGCATCGCGGCGATTGAAGCGCCCGCCATCGGAGAAGGAGTCCGGGGTCACATTGAGAATCCCCATCACATGAGGATGGCTTAAATCGAGAAACCGGCTGCCACACGACAGCCGGTTGGGGTACTGCAGAACAGACATGAGTCGCCCTTAGTGCTCGGCGGCCGGGCCACCGATGGGCTTTTCAGGGAGTTCAGGCACATCTACATTGACCGGTGTGCCGGCATCGTCGCCACCTTGCCAGTCGCGCGGCTCGCGCGGCTGACGCCCGCTCATGATGTCGTCGATCTGCTCGGCATCGATAGTCTCGTACTTCATCAGCGCATCGGCCATGGCAGTCAGCTTGTCGCGGTTCTCTTCGAGCAGACGCTTGGCGGTGCCATAGCACTGATCGATGATGCTACGGACTTCCAGGTCGATCTGCTTGGCGGTTTCGCCTGAGACGTTCGAGTGCTGACTACCCATGCTGCGACCGAGGAACACTTCGCCCTCCTCCTCCGCATACATCAGCGGCCCGAGTTTCTCCGACAAGCCCCACTTGGTCACCATGTTCCGCGCGATCTGAGTGGCGCGCATGATGTCATTGGACGCACCGGTGGTGACGCCATCGAAGCCCAGAGTCATCTCCTCGGCGATACGCCCGCCGAACAGCGAGCAGATCTGACTGATCAGCGCGCGTTTGGACAGGCTGTAGCGATCTTCCTCGGGCAGGAACATGGTCACACCCAGGGCCCGACCACGCGGAATGATCGACACCTTGTAAACCGGGTCATGCTCCGGCACCAGGCGACCGACGATGGCGTGCCCCGCCTCGTGGAACGCAGTATTGAGCTTCTCCTTCTCGGACATGACCATGGATTTGCGCTCGGCGCCCATCATGATCTTGTCCTTGGCCAGCTCGAACTCCTTCATTTCCACGATGCGCTTGCCGGCGCGCGCAGCGAACAGCGACGCCTCGTTGACCAGGTTGGCCAGATCGGCGCCGGAGAAACCCGGCGTGCCACGGGCGATGACCGCCGGCTTGACGTCGTCGCTGATCGGCACCTTGCGCATGTGCACCTTGAGAATCTGTTCCCGACCACGAATATCCGGCAGGCCGACCACCACCTGGCGGTCGAAACGACCGGGGCGCAGCAGCGCCGGGTCGAGCACATCAGGACGGTTGGTTGCAGCAATGACGATGATGCCGTCATTCATCTCGAAACCGTCCATCTCCACCAGCAACTGGTTGAGGGTCTGCTCACGCTCGTCGTGACCGCCGCCCATACCGGCGCCACGATGGCGACCGACGGCGTCGATCTCGTCGATGAAGATGATGCACGGCGCGTGCTTCTTGGCCTGATCGAACATGTCGCGGACCCGGGAAGCCCCCACGCCGACGAACATTTCCACGAAATCCGAGCCGGAAATGGTGAAGAACGGCACTTTGGCTTCGCCGGCGATCGCCTTGGCGAGCAAGGTCTTACCGGTACCCGGCGGACCCACCATCAGCACACCGCGCGGGATGCGCCCACCGAGACGCTGGAACTTGCCCGGGTCACGCAGGAACTCGACCAGCTCACCGACCTCTTCCTTGGCCTCATCGCAACCAGCGACGTCAGCCAGGGTGGTCTTCACCTGGTCTTCGGAAAGCAGCCGAGCCTTGGACTTGCCGAAGCTCATCGGCCCGCCCTTGCCACCGGCACCACCCTGCATCTGGCGCATGAAGAACATGAACACGGCGATGATCACCAGGATCGGGAAGCTGGCGACCAGCAATTGCGTCCAGATACTCTGCTGCTCGGGCTTCTTGCCTTCGACCACCACGTTGTTGTTGATCAGGTCACCGATCAGGCCCGGATCTTCGATCATCGGTCGCACGGTAGTGAAGGTCTTGCCGTCGGTGCCGACGCCACTGATGGTGAAGCCTTCAATGGTCACACGCTGGACAGCACCGTCCTTGACCTGCTCGATGAACTGCGAGTAGTTCAGCGTCTGCGGCTCACTGGGGCTGGAGAAGTTGTTCATCACCGTCACCAGTACGGCGGCGATGATCAACCACAGGATGAGGTTCTTTGCCATGTCGTTCAATTAGCTACCCTCTGAAGCAAGCCGTCCTGGAACGCGCCTCGCATGATGGCTGGTGGATCACCCGCCTAACTTACTACACAACGCCCGCCCCAGGCAGACGCCGTCTGTAACCCTTTATGAGGCATAGCCCCTCGGCTTGGACCGCCAGGCGCCCCACTCCGTTTCACTCTAGACCGCCACGGCAGCCACGAACCAGCAGGCATGGCTCGCGGAAACGGTTATGTGCATGTCACCCATATGGGGGCCGTATTGGAAATCACAAGGCCGACCGACCGCTCGCCGACCAAGTCGAGAGGCCGCGCAAAAGTCGCGTCATCGGCAAGGTCACACTGCAATATGCCCAGATCGAAAACACAGGCGATTTCGAGACTATCGGACGCGATCAGGGAGCCGTTGTCACCGATCACTCGACTGGTGACCGGCATCCCACCGGCCAGCGAGGCGCCTCGCCAGCCAGCGTGAACCGAGCGCGGGATGGGCTTTGTCATTAATTGGGCGGCAGCCGGGCCACTCGGTTAAAATAGCGATCGATTTTTTACCAGACCAGACGCAGGGGTCGGATTATGCCGCTCACGCAAGAGCAGAAGAAACAATACAAATCTATCGGCCACCACCTGAAACCGGTATTGATCGTGGCTGAAAACGGATTGACCGAAGGCGTGCTGGCCGAGCTGGAGCGAGCTCTCAACGATCACGAGCTGATCAAGGTTCAGCTGCGCCTGCCGGAACGCGAGGATCGCCAAGGCGCCATCGCCGAGCTGTGCAGCGTCAGCCGAGCCGAGCTGGTGCAGACCATCGGCAAGATGGCCCTGCTCTACCGCAAGAACCCCAAGCCGAACCGCAACCTGTCGAACATCAGCCGCTTCAGCGGCCTGTGAGACCAAGCGGGGTGGCGGCGCGCTAGCGCGGGTCGCTACCCGGCACCGGCTGCAGCGCCAGCAGCACGCCACACAGCGCCAGCACCAGGTAATTGAAGAGCAGCCAGCGCAACGATTCAGGCGCGATCGCCCGCACGATGAAGTAGAGCGCCGCCATTACCAGCACGGTCAACAGCAGCTGTCCGCGCATGTCCCGCCACCACCGCGCCTGCCGCTCGGCCTGCCAGAGCACCAGCAACTGCAACAGCGCGCAGAACGCCGCGAAGCCAACCAGCAAGGGGCGCAGCACGTCACCGATCTCCTCGATCAGCAGCGGCGCCAAACCGATCTTGCCCAACGCGGGCAGCATGACGAAATGCAGCAGCCACAGACCGCCGACCCAGAAGGTCTGAGCCAGACGCCAACTGATGGCGCCGGCTCGCAGCGGCGTTTGCTTAGAGATGGCGGACTTCGACAATCTCGTACTCGACCAGGCCACTCGGGGTCTTCACCGCCACCACGTCGCCTTCGTCCTTGCCCACCAGGGCGCGGGCGATTGGCGAGCTGACCGACAGCTTGCCCTGCTTGATGTCGGCTTCGTCTTCTCCAACGATCTGGTAAGTCACGCTTTCGTCGGTTTCGACGTTGGCGATCTCCACCGTGGTGCCGAAAATCACCTTGCCGGTGTGGGCGATGGTCGTGACATCGATGATCACCGCGTTCTGCAGGCGACCTTCGATATCGCGAATGCGCGCCTCGACCATGCCCTGCTGTTCGCGAGCAGCATGGTATTCGGCGTTTTCCTTGAGGTCACCGAGCTCACGCGCGGTACCGATGTCCTGGCTGAGCTTCGGACGGACAACCTTGGTCAGATGCGCCAACTCTTCTTCCAGGGCGCGCGCGCCCTGGACGGTCATTGGGTATTTAGTCATGCCTTGATTCCTGCATGGAGATCCTGCAAGCGGCGCACGGTCTTCTCGGGACCGAACTTGAGCGCTTCACAGATCGCCTGCCCACCGGCCAGCGTGGTGGTACAGCAGATCTTGTGCTGCAGGGCGTTGCGACGAATGGAATAGGAGTCAGCGATCGATTGACGCCCTTCCGTGGTGTTAATGATCAGCGTGACTTCGTCATTCTTGATCATGTCGACGACATGCGGACGACCTTCGGTCACCTTGTTCACCCGACGCACCGGCAGGCCGGCAGCCTCGATGATGCGCGCGGTACCGGCGGTGGCGACCACCTCGAAGCCCAGCTCGACCAGGTCGCGGGCAACCTGGGCAACCATCGGCTTGTCGTCTTCGCGCACGCTGAGGAACGCGCAACCGGAGGTCGGCAGGATCTCGCTGGCACCGAACTGTGCCTTGGCGAAGGCTTCGCCGAAGCTGTCGCCGACACCCATCACTTCACCGGTGGACTTCATCTCTGGGCCGAGGATCGGGTCGACGCCAGGGAACTTGGCGAACGGGAACACCGCTTCCTTGACGCTGAAGTACGGCGGGATGATTTCCTGCGGGTAGCCGGCTTCGGCCAGCGACTTGCCGGCCATCACGCGGGCCGCGACCTTGGCCAGCGATTCGCCGACGCACTTGGAGACGAACGGCACGGTCCGCGAAGCGCGCGGGTTGACCTCGATGACGAAGATATCCTCGCCCTGCACGGCCATCTGCACGTTCATCAGACCGACCACACCAAGCTCCAGAGCCATCTTCTTGACCTGCTCGCGGATCTCGTCCTGGATGTGCTTGGGCAGCGAGTACGGCGGCAGCGAGCACGCCGAGTCGCCGGAGTGCACGCCAGCCTGCTCGATGTGCTGCATGATCGCGCCGATCACCACGGTCTCGCCGTCGCACACCGCGTCGATGTCGACTTCGATGGCGCAGTTGAGGAAGTGGTCGAGCAGCACCGGGCTGTCGTTGGACACCTGCACCGCTTCACGCATGTAGCGCTTCAGCTCGTCTTCCTGGTAGACGATCTCCATGGCGCGACCGCCGAGCACGTAAGACGGACGCACCACCAGCGGATAGCCGATGGTCTTCGACGCCGCCAGGGCCTCGTCTTCGCTGCGCGCGGTGGCGTTGGCCGGCTGGCGCAGGTTGAGGCGCTGGACCATTTGCTGGAAGCGCTCACGGTCTTCGGCGCGGTCGATGGCGTCCGGACTGGTACCGATGATCGGCACGCCGGCTTCCTCGAGGGCGCGGCACAGTTTCAGCGGGGTCTGCCCGCCGTACTGCACGATCACACCTTTCGGCTGCTCGACACGGACGATTTCCAGCACGTCTTCCAGGGTCACCGGCTCGAAATACAGGCGATCGGAAGTATCGTAGTCGGTCGACACGGTTTCCGGGTTGCAGTTGACCATGATGGTCTCGTAACCGTCTTCGCGCATTGCCAGCGCGGCGTGCACGCAGCAGTAGTCGAACTCGATGCCCTGGCCGATGCGGTTCGGACCGCCGCCGAGGATCATGATCTTGTCGCGCGACGACGGGTTGGCCTCGCACTCTTCCTCATAGGTCGAGTACATGTAGGCGGTGTCGGTGGCGAACTCGGCGGCGCAGGTGTCCACGCGCTTGTACACCGGCAGCACCTTCAGCTTGTGGCGGTGGCTGCGCAGGTTCTTCTCGGTGACGCCGAGCAGCTTGGCCAGACGCGCGTCGGAGAAGCCCTTGCGCTTGAGCTTGTACATGGCCTCGCGATCGATGCTGGACAGGCCGAGAGTCTTGACCCGCTCCTCGTCCTTGACCAGGTCCTCGATCTGCACCAGGAACCACTCGTCGATGCGGGTCAGCTCGAACACTTCGTCGACGGTCTTGCCGGCACGGAAGGCGTCGGCGACGTACCAGATGCGCTCGGCGCTCGGCACGGTCAGCTCGCGCTTGAGGATGCTCTCGGCTTCCGGGTGGGCCAGGTCGAGCTTCGGATCGAAACCGGTAGCGCCGACTTCCAGGCCGCGCAGGGCTTTCTGCATCGACTCCTGGAAGGTGCGGCCGATGGCCATGACTTCACCGACCGACTTCATCTGGGTGGTCAGGCGGGCGTCGGCCTTGGGGAATTTCTCGAAGGCAAAACGCGGCACCTTAGTGACCACGTAGTCGATGGCCGGCTCGAACGACGCCGGGGTGCGCCCGCCGGTGATGTCGTTCTGCAGCTCGTCGAGGGTGTAGCCGACGGCGAGCTTGGCGGCGATCTTGGCGATCGGAAAGCCGGTAGCCTTGGAGGCCAGCGCCGAGGAACGCGACACGCGCGGGTTCATCTCGATCACCACCATGCGTCCGGTGTTCGGGCAGATGCCGAACTGCACGTTGGAGCCGCCGGTTTCCACGCCGATCTCGCGCAGCACGGCCAGCGAGGCGTTACGCAGGATCTGGTATTCCTTGTCGGTGAGGGTCTGCGCCGGGGCGACGGTGATCGAGTCGCCGGTGTGCACGCCCATCGGGTCGAAGTTCTCGATCGAGCAGACGATGATGCAGTTGTCCTTCTTATCGCGGACCACCTCCATCTCGTACTCTTTCCAGCCGATCAGCGACTCGTCGATCAGCAGCTCCTTGGTCGGCGACAGGTCCAGACCACGGGCGCAGATTTCCTCGAACTCTTCACGGTTGTAGGCGATGCCGCCACCGGTGCCGCCCATGGTGAAGGACGGCCGAATGATGCACGGGAAACCGACCTTGTCGAGCACGCCGAAGGCTTCTTCCATGCTGTGGGCGATGCCGGAGACCGGGCAGGCCAGGCCGATGTCCTTCATCGCCTTGTCGAAGCGCGAACGGTCTTCCGCCTTGTCGATGGTGTCGGCGTTGGCACCAATCATTTCGACGCCGAACTTGGCCAGCACGCCGTGGTGCTCGAGGTCCAGCGCGCAGTTCAGCGCAGTCTGCCCACCCATGGTCGGCAGCAGCGCGTCCGGACGCTCCTTCTCGATGATCTTGGCGACGGTCTGCCACTTGATCGGCTCGATGTAGGTGGCGTCGGCCATGGCCGGGTCGGTCATGATGGTGGCCGGGTTGGAGTTCACCAGGATGACGCGGAAGCCTTCCTCCTTCAGCGCCTTGCAGGCTTGCGCGCCGGAGTAGTCGAACTCGCAGGCCTGGCCGATAACGATCGGGCCGGCGCCGAGGATCAGGATGCTTTTGATGTCTGTACGTTTAGGCATGGTTACTCACTCGAATCCGTAGGTCAGTCGACAGGCTTAGCGGCGCGTGGCCATGGCTTCGATGAAGCGGTCGAACAGCGGGGCGACGTCGTGCGGGCCAGGGCTGGCTTCCGGGTGACCCTGGAAGCTGAAGGCGACCTTGTCGGTGCGCTCGACGCCCTGCAGGGTGCCGTCGAACAGCGACTTGTGGGTGGCACGCAGGTTACCCGGCAGGCTGCTCTCGTCCACGGCGAAACCGTGGTTCTGGCTGGTGATCATCACCACGCCACTGTCGAGATCCTGCACCGGGTGGTTGGCGCCGTGGTGGCCGTGACCCATCTTCACGGTCTTGGCGCCGGAGGCCAGGGCCAGCAGCTGGTGGCCGAGGCAGATGCCGAACACCGGGATCTCGGTTTCCAGGACATCCTTGATCGCCTGGATCGCGTAATCGCATGGCTCCGGATCACCCGGGCCGTTGGACAGGAACACGCCGTCCGGATTCAGCGCCAGCACTTCGCTGGCCGGGGTCTGCGCCGGCACCACGGTCAGGCGGCAGCCGCGCGCCACCAGCATGCGCAGGATGTTCAGCTTGACCCCATAGTCGTAGGCGACCACGTGGTACGGCAGCTCGGCCGCCGGGATTTCCGGGTGGCTGTCGTCCTTCAGGTCCCACACGCTGGAGCGCCACTCGTAGCGCTCGGTGGCGCTGACCACCTTGGCCAGGTCCATGCCCTTCAGGCCGGGGAAGCTGCGCGCCAGTTCCAGCGCCTTCTCTTCGGTGGCATCGGCACCGGCGAGGATGCAGCCGTTCTGCGAGCCTTTCTCACGCAGGATGCGGGTCAGGCGGCGGGTATCGATGCCGGCGATGGCAACCGTGCCGTTGGCTTTCAGGTAGTCGGGCAGCGACTGGGTGCTGCGCCAGTTGCTGGCGATCAGCGGCAGGTCACGGATGATCAGGCCGGCGGCCCACACGCGGTCGGACTCGGCATCTTCCGGCGTGGTGCCGGTGTTGCCGATGTGCGGGTAGGTCAGGGTAACGATCTGCTGGGCGTAGGAAGGATCGGTAAGGATTTCCTGATAGCCGGTCATGGCGGTGTTGAACACCACTTCGCCGATGGTGTGACCATCGGCACCGATGGCTTCGCCGCGAAAGATGCTGCCGTCGGCAAGGGCGAGTATGGCTGGCTTAGTCAAGAAGACCTCCCGTAATCAAGGCTTGAAGCAAACGCAGGTTGTAAAAAAGCGGGATGACGTAAGAAACCGTCACCCCGCTTTTTATTTGAATCATTCTGCGTAACTTTTAGTGGACACACTAAAGCCGGCATCATACAGAAAGGCCCGTTTTCGGTCTACCGCAAAGCGACCTAACGGGCATAACTCAGCGCAAGCCGAGCACATCCTGCATGTCGTACAGCGCCGGCTGACGCTGATCCAGCCACATGGCGGCGCGTACGGCACCCTTGGCGAAGGTCATCCGACTGGACGCCTTGTGGGTGATCTCCACCCGCTCGCCGTCAGCAGCGAACAGCACGGTGTGATCGCCGACCACATCGCCCGCGCGCACGGTGGCGAAGCCGATGGTTTCGCGCTGCCGCGCGCCGGTCTGGCCCTCACGCCCGTACACCGCGACCTGCTGCAGGTCACGCCCCAGCGCACTGGCGACCACTTCACCCATGCGCAGTGCGGTACCCGACGGCGCATCGACCTTGTGACGGTGGTGCGCCTCGATGATCTCGATGTCCACCTCGTCGCCCAGCACGCGGGCCGCGGTATCCAGCAGCTTCAGGCAGAGGTTGACGCCGACGCTGAAGTTGGCAGCGAAGACGATCGGAATCTCCTTGGCCGCCTCGGCCAGCTTGTGCTTCTCGTCAGCCGTGAAACCGGTGGTACCGATGACCATGGCCTTACCGGCCTGACGGCAGACTTCGAGGTTCTTCAGGGTCACCGAGGGGTGGGTGAAGTCGATCAGCACGTCGAACTCGTCGACCACCCGCTCCAGGTCGGCGGACAACGGCACACCAATCCGACCGATGGCAGCCAACTCGCCGGCGTCAGCACCGACCAGGGTGCTGTCCGGGCGGTCGACCGCCGCGGTCAATCCGGCCCCGGCGTTCTGCTGGATCGCCTCGATCAGGGTCTTGCCCATGCGCCCCGCGGCGCCCATCACTGCAATACGTCGCATCAGTTCAGCTCCAAGCTGTGCGCCACCGCCGCGAGCGCTGCCCGCGGCGTGCGGCCATCAATCAAACGTCGCCGAAGAAGCGCTTCACGCCCTCAAACCAGCCACTGGCCTTCGGCGAATGGGAGGTGTCGCCCTGCAGCGAACCGCGGAACTCCTCGAGCATCTCGCGCTGCCGCTTGGTCAGGTGCACCGGGGTTTCCACCGCGACGCGGCACATCAGGTCGCCCGCCGCACCACCGCGCACCGGCGCCACGCCCTTGCCGCGCAGGCGGAACAACTTGCCGGTCTGCGTGCCTTCGGGAATCTTCAGCTTGACCCGGCCATCCAGGGTCGGCACTTCCAGCTCGCCGCCCAGCGCCGCGTCGGCGAAGCTGATCGGCACTTCGCAGTACAGGTGCTTGCCGTCACGCTGGAAGATCGCGTGCTCGCGCACGTTGACCACCACGTACAGGTCGCCCGCCGGGCCGCCGTGGGTGCCGGCTTCGCCTTCGCCCGACAGGCGAATGCGATCGCCATTGTCGACGCCTGGCGGCACCTTGACCGACAGGGTCTTGTGTTCTTCCACGCGCCCCTGGCCGTGGCAGCTGCCGCAGGGGTCGGTGATCATCTTGCCGTTGCCGTGGCAACGCGGGCAGGTCTGCTGCACCGAGAAGAAGCCCTGCTGCATGCGCACCTGGCCGATACCGCCGCAGGTGGTGCAGGTCACCGGACTGGTGCCCTTCTTCGCCCCGGAGCCATCGCAGGTCTTGCAGCCAACCAGGGTCGGCACGCGAATGGTCACCGTGGTGCCGCGCACCGCCTCTTCGAGATCCAGCTCCAGGGTGTAGCGCAGGTCACTGCCGCGCTGTGCGCCACCGCGCGAACCGCCGCGACCGCCACCGAAGAAATCGCTGAACACGTCGCCGAAGATGTCGGAGAAGTTCGCCCCGCCGAAGCCGCCGGCGCCGCCGCCCATGCTCGGGTCGACCCCGGCATGACCGTACTGGTCGTAGGCCGCGCGCTTGCTGGCATCGGACAACACTTCGTAGGCCTCGTTGGCCTCTTTGAACTGGTCCTCGGAGGCCTTGTCGCCCGGATTACGGTCCGGGTGATACTTCATCGCCAAGCGCCGGTAGGCCTTTTTCAGGTCCGCCTCGCTGGCGCCGCGCTCGACCCCGAGCACTTCGTAATAGTCACGTTTTGCCATAGCTCTGCTGCACTCTCGAATTCACATCATCCAGATACGCCGACGCGGGAGAAGGCTCCCGCGCGGCGAATCGTGCCCGCCGAAAGGCGGCGGGCTGGAACAACAGCTGACGCTTACTTGTTGTCTTTGACTTCCTCGAACTCGGCGTCGACCACGTCGTCCGCCGCGCCGCCGTTCGGCTCGTCTGCCGCCTGACCAGCAGCACCCGGCTGCGGCTGTTCGGCGTACATCTTCTGCGCCAGCGGTGCAGTGACTTCCGACAGCGCATTCATTTTCGCGTCGATGGCCGCTTTGTCGTCGCCCTTCACGGCCGCTTCCAGTTCAGCCAGCGCTTTCTCAATCGCCGCTTTCTCGTCGGCAGTCGCCTTGTCGCCCGCTTCGACGACCATCTTGCGCGTGGCATGGACCAGACCGTCGCCCTGGTTACGGGCACCGGCCAGCTCTTCGAACTTGCGATCTTCCTCGGCGTTGGCCTCAGCGTCACGCACCATCTGCGCGATTTCTTCCTCGGACAGACCGGAGTTGGCCTTGATCACGATGGACTGCTGCTTGCCGGTGGCCTTGTCCTTCGCACCGACGTGCAGGATGCCGTTGGCGTCGATATCGAAGGTCACTTCGATCTGCGGTACACCGCGCGGCGCCGGCGGAATCTCGGCCAGGTCGAACTTGCCCAGCGACTTGTTCTGCGCGGCTTGCTTGCGCTCGCCCTGCAGCACATGGATGGTCACGGCGGACTGGTTGTCGTCGGCCGTCGAGAACACCTGCGACTTCTTGGTCGGGATGGTGGTGTTCTTCTCGATCAGCGCGGTCATCACGCCACCCATGGTCTCGATACCCAGGGTCAGCGGCGATACGTCGAGCAGCAGCACGTCCTTGACGTCACCGGCCAGCACGGCGCCCTGAATGGCAGCACCCATGGCCACGGCTTCATCCGGGTTGACGTCCTTGCGCGCTTCCTTGCCGAAGAACTCGGCAACTTTCTGCTGCACCATCGGCATGCGGGTCTGGCCACCGACCAGGATCACGTCATGGATGCTGCCCGCGTCCAGACCGGCGTCTTTCAGGGCAATGCGGCATGGCTCGATGGTGCGAGCGACCAGGTCTTCGACCAGCGATTCCAGCTTGGCGCGGGAAATCTTCACGTTAAGGTGCTTCGGACCGGTCTGGTCTGCAGTGATGTACGGCAGGTTGACGTCGGTCTGCTGCGCCGAGGACAGCTCGATCTTGGCCTTTTCGGCGGCTTCCTTCAGGCGCTGCATGGCCAGCGGGTCGCCTTTCAGGTCGATGCCGGACTCTTTCTTGAACTCGTCGACGAGGTAGTCGATCAGGCGCAGGTCGAAGTCCTCACCACCGAGGAAGGTGTCACCGTTGGTGGCCAGCACTTCGAACTGGTGCTCGCCGTCGACTTCAGCGATCTCGATCACCGACACGTCGAAGGTACCGCCGCCCAGGTCATAGACGATCACGGTGTGGTCGCCCTTGGCCTTGTCCATGCCGTAGGCCAGCGCGGCAGCGGTCGGCTCGTTGATGATGCGCTTGACGTCGAGACCGGCGATGCGGCCGGCATCCTTGGTCGCCTGGCGCTGGCTGTCGTTGAAGTAGGCCGGCACGGTGATCACCGCCTCGGTCACGGCTTCGCCGAGGTAGTCTTCGGCGGTCTTCTTCATCTTCTTCAGCACTTCCGCGGAGATTTGCGGCGGCGCCATCTTCTGGCCCTTCACTTCGACCCAGGCGTCACCGTTGTCAGCCTTGGCGATCTTGTAAGGGACCATCTTGATGTCTTTCTGCACGACGTCTTCGTCGAAGCGACGACCGATCAGACGCTTCACCGCGTACAGGGTGTTGTGCGGGTTGGTCACCGCCTGACGCTTGGCCGACTGGCCAACGAGGATCTCGCCGTCGTTGGTGTAGGCGATGATCGACGGCGTGGTGCGCGCACCTTCCGCGTTCTCGATGACCTTGACGTTACCGTTTTCCAGAATGGCGACGCAGGAGTTGGTAGTTCCCAGGTCGATACCGATGATTTTGCCCATTTCACGCTCCTGAATTTGGATTTACCGAGGCCGCGATTCGCAGGCCGCGGCAGCATTAATTCGCTTGGTTAAACAGATGGGGGCCGCTGCGCGGTTTTCAAGCCTGCTCGTCAATCGACGGCGGCACGTTCGCGGGGGCCTTGCTGACCACCACCATCGCCGGACGCATCAGCCGCCCATTGAGCAGGTAGCCCTTCTGGAACACCTTGAGCACCGAGTTCGGCTCAACATGAGTGCTCTCTTCCATCGCCATCGCCTGGTGGTGCTCCGGATTGAACGGCTGACCGTGCGGATCGACCGCCTCGATCTGGTAGCGCTTAAGGGTGTCGAGGAGCAGCTTGAGGGTCAGCTCCATGCCTTCGCGCACCGCCTTGATCGACTCGTCGCTGTTGCTCGACAGCTCCAGGCCGCGTTCCAGGCTGTCGACTACAGGCAGCAGGTCGTTGGCGAATTTTTCCAGGGCGAACTTGTGCGCCTTCTCCACGTCCTGTTCGGCACGGCGGCGCACATTCTGCAGGTCGGCGGCCACGCGCAGCGACTGATCCTGGGCAGCAGCCAGCTGCTCTTCCAGCGCTTGCACGCGCGCGGCCAGGTCGCCGCCGGCGGCCGCTTCCGGCGCAAGGTTCTCGTCGGTTACTGGCGTATCCAGGTTCTGTTCGTCTGCCATTGGGGTCTCCTTTGAATGCAACGGCGGGCCTCGCCCGCGCTTCTGCCGCCTATATGGGGCCCGCGCACAAGGTTTCAAGGGTTATTGTCAGGAAGGAAACAAACACTGTATAAACGAACAGTCATTAAATTTCGGGAGCGCTCCCATGCTGGTGCACCTGTCCGTCCACAACTACGCCATCGTCGAACACCTGGACCTCGAACTGGAACGCGGCATGACCGTGATCACCGGGGAGACCGGCGCCGGCAAGTCGATCATGCTCGACGCCCTCGGCCTAGCCCTCGGCGACCGCGCCGACAGCGGCGTGGTCCGCCCCGGCACGGACAAGGCGGACATCCTCGCCAGCTTCGACCTGCATGACATTCCCGAGGCACGCACCTGGCTCGCCGAGCGCGACCTCGACCATGACGGTCAGTGCCTGCTGCGCCGGGTGATCACCGCCGAGGGCCGCTCGCGCGGCTACATCAACGGCACCCCGGCGCCGCTCGGCGACCTCAAGGCGCTCGGCGAACTGCTGATCGACATCCACAGCCAGCACGAGCACCAGTCGCTGCTCAAGGCCGACACCCACCGCCGGCTGCTCGACGAATACGCCGGCAACCAGGACCTCGCCCGCCAGGTACAGCTTGCCGCGCAGCGCTGGCAGCAGACCCGCCAGGAACTGGAGCGCCTGGCGCGCAGCAGCGACGAGCAGCGCGCCCGCCATCAACTGCTCAGCTATCAGCTGGAAGAGCTGGACAACCTTGCCCTCGGCGAGCACGAACTGGAGCAGCTGGAGCAGGATCACAAGGCCCTGGCCAATGCCGGCAGCCTGATCGGCACCTGCCAGCAGGTGCTGGAGCTGTGCAGCGACAACGACGCCGGCAACGTGCTGTCCGCGCTGACCAGCAGCCTGCACCGCTTGACCGCTTTCTCCAGCACGCCCAGCGCACTGGGCGAAGCGATCAACCTGCTGGCCAGCGCGCAGATCCAGGTCGAGGAAGCCGTCGGCGAGCTCAACCGCTTCATCGACCACTTCGACGCCGACCCGCAACGCCAGCAGCAACTCGAGGAGCGCCTCGACAGCATCTACACCCTGGCGCGCAAGCACCGCATCCAGCCTAACGAGCTGCACAGCCTGCAGCAGCAGCTGTTCGAGGAGCTGGAAAACCTCAACGCCGACGACCAGGCCGTCGAGCGCCTCGGCGAGGAACTCGGCGCCTACGCGCGTCATTACCAGGACAAGGCCAGTGAACTGAGCAAGCTGCGGCAGACTGCCGCCGCCGCGCTGGCCGCCGCAGTGCAAGGCGAGATGCACAGCCTGGGCATGCCCGGCGGGCGATTCAGTATCGAATTGCGCGCCCGCGAGCAGGGCGGTCCGCACCCGGCCGGCCTCGAGCTGCTGGAGTTCTTGGTCAGCGCCAACCCCGGGCAATCGCTCAAGCCGCTAGCCAAGGTCGCCTCCGGCGGGGAGCTGTCACGCATCAGCCTGGCGATCCAGGTGATCACCGCACAGACCTCGCGGGTGCCAACCCTGGTGTTCGACGAAGTCGACGTCGGCATCGGCGGACCCACCGCCGAAGTGGTCGGCCAGCTGCTGCGCCGCCTGGGCGAGCGTGGCCAGGTGCTGACCGTGACCCACCTGCCGCAGGTCGCTGCGCAAGGCCATCAGCACCTGTTCGTGCACAAGGCGCGCGGCCAGGACGCCACCCACACCGCGGTGGCCAACCTGGCCACTGACGGGCGCATCGAGGAAGTCGCGCGGATGCTCGGCGGCGTCGACCTCACCGAAGAATCCCTCGCCCATGCGCGCAAGATGGTCAGCAGCGCCAACGCCTGAACGTGCCGACATAAAAAAGGCGACCCGCAGGTCGCCTTTTTTATTTGCCGATCGGCTTACTTCTTCTTGCGTACGTAGAGCACCAGATTGTGATCCACCAGCTCGAAACCGTGCTCTTTGACGATTTCCTTTTGGCGCTTCTCGATTTCGGTGTCGAAGAATTCGATGACTTCGCCGCTGTCGACGCACACCATGTGGTCGTGGTGACCGCTGTCGGCGAGTTCGAATACCGCGTGGCCGCCGTCGAAGTTATGGCGCACCACCAGGCCGGCGGCCTCGAATTGGGTCAGTACGCGGTACACGGTGGCCAGACCGACGTCTTCGCCGGCTTCCATCAGGGCCTTGTAGACATCTTCGGCACTCATGTGACGGTGGCCGCTGGAATCAAGCATCTGCAGGATCTTGACCCGCGGCAGGGTCACTTTCAGGCCAGCCTTGCGCAGTTCGTTATTTTCAACCATGGTCAGCTTTCTCGTGGGCGCTGGTTCGCAGCGGCCTTCAATGCGGGTATGATCGGCGGTCAAGTTGCCCTGCCAAGATAGTGGAAGTCACCCACCGATGCCAAACACCAAGCTCTTGCTGACCAGTCTCACCTTCGCGGGACTCATCGCACTCGCCGGCTGCTCATTTCCCGGGGTTTACAAGATCGACATTCAACAGGGCAATGTCGTAACGCAGGATATGATAGACCAGTTGAAGCCCGGAATGACCCGCCGCCAAGTGCGGTTTATCATGGGCAACCCGCTGATCACCGATACTTTCCACGCCAATCGCTGGGATTATCTGTACAGCCTGCAGCCCGGTGGCGGCCAGCGCCTCCAGGAGCGCATGAGCATCTTCTTCAACGACAGCGATCAGCTGGTTTCGTTGGCCGGTGACTTCATGCCCGGCGTGAGCCGCGACCAGGCGATCCTCGGCCAGGACGGCGAAACCGTCGCTCCGCAGCCGCAAGCCCAACCCGAGCCGCAGAAAGCCGAAGCACCGGCCAAACCGGGCTCGCTGGAAGAGCAGATTCAGCGCGAAGTCGACGACGTGGAAACCACGCCGGTACCGATTCCGGCACCGCTGGAAACCTCGCCGCAGTAAGACTGCCCGAGAAGCAAAAAGCCCGGCCAAGTGCCGGGCTTTTTCGTTGCTGCGCGGCTACTTCTGTGCGGCGCGCGCCTGGGCGGCCCTGGCTGCGCGCTGCTTGCGCACTTCCTTGGGGTCGGCGAGCAGCGGCCGGTAGATTTCCACCCGCTCGCCATCTTCCAGCACTCGCGCTTCGGGCTTGGCCAGCGCCTTGCCGAAGATCCCCATCGGGCAGTGCTGCAGGTCGAGACCTGGGAACTGCGCGTCCAGCCCGCTGCGCTCGACCGCCTCGCGGGCGGTGATGCCATAGGGCAGGCTCAGGCGCAGCAGGCTCTGCCTGTCAGGCAGTGCGTAAACCACTTCGACCGCGATGTGTTTGTCCACCGCACCTTACCCGTAGAGCTGCTTGGCCCGCTGGCAGAAGGCATCGACCAGGGTGTTGGCCGCCTGATTGAACAGCGGCCCGAGGGTGGCCTTGACCAATGGCCCGGCGTAGTCGAAGGACAGGTCCAGGCTGATCTTGCAGGCCTTGTCGGTCAGTGCCTTGAATTGCCAGATGCCGTGCAGCTCGGTGAACGGGCCTTCGACCAGGTTCATCTCGATTCGCTGCCCGGGCACCAGCTCGTTGCGCGTCTCGAACTGCTGGCTGAGGCCGGCCTTGGCCACCCGCAGGCGCGCCTGCATGTGGGTCTCGCTGACGTCGAGCACTTCGGTTGCCGAGCACCAGGGCAGGAATTCCGGGTAACGCGCCACGTCGTTGACCAGATCGAACAGCGCCTGTGCCGGATAGGGCAGCAGGGCGGAACGTTGAATGTGAGTGCTCATCGAGTGTCTTCCAGGGCGGCACAGCGATCCCGCTTGCCCTGGCGAGTATGGCCAGAGTTCAGGGAATACGCCGCACGGGGCAAAAAGTGCGCGCATTGTCGGCAATTCATCTGCCTGCCTCAACCCTGCGCCTGTCGCCAGCCCGCCGACGACTCCCTATAATGCGCGCCCTATGGCTAAGCAAAAGAAACACCCCGAAGGCACCATCGCGCAGAACAAGAAGGCGCTGCACGACTATTTCGTCGAACAACGCTACGAGGCCGGCTTGGTTCTGGCTGGCTGGGAAGTGAAGAGCCTGCGCGCCGGCAAGGCCCAGCTGGTCGACAGCTACGTCCTGCTCAAGGACGGCGAGGCCTGGCTGATGGGTTGCCACATCACCCCGCTGACCACCGCCAGCACCCACGTGATCGCCGACCCGGTGCGCACCCGCAAGCTGCTGCTCAATCAGCGCGAACTGGGCAAGCTGTTCGGCAACGTGCAGCAGAAGGGCTACACCTGCGTGGCGCTGTCGCTGTATTGGAAGAAGCACCTGATCAAGTGCGAGATCGCGCTCGGCAAGGGCAAGAAGGAATTCGACAAGCGCCACACCGAGAAGGAGCGCGATTCCGATCGCGAAATCCAGCGCGCCGTGCGCAACAAGGGCAAGGACGACTAGTCACAAGCCCTGACGGCGCTGCGCCCGCGCCGTCCGTTCGACTTCACGCTGCGCCTCGGACAGCACTTCCTGCACGTAGTGGATGTGCTGACTGGAAATCTCCCGCGCCGCATCGGCGCGCCCCTCGATGATCGCCTCGTACAGTGCCCGGTGCTGACTCATCAGCATGTCGCGGGTTTCGCCGCGTTGCGCGTACATCCCGCCGATATTGGTCACCACATTGCGCTTGAGCAGGTCGAACAGGCCGCGAATGGTGTGCAGCAGCACGGCGTTGTGGCTGGCTTCGGCAATCGCCAGGTGGAAGCGCGCATCGGCGGCGCCCTCCTCGGCGCGACTGCCCGGAGTCGGCGCCCGCGCATAGCAGGCCTGCAGCGCGGCGAAGGCGTCGTGCAGGCGCTGATGGTCCGGCGCCGTGGCGCGCAGCGCCGCGTAGTAGGCGCAGGAGCCTTCCAGGGTATGGCGAAACTCGAGCAGGTCGCGCTGCGCCTCGGGATTGCTCTCCAGCAGCTGCAGCAGCGGATCGCTGAAGGTCGAGCCGAGCGTATCGACCACGTAGTTGCCGCCGCCCTGGCGGCTGACCAACATACCCTTGGCCACCAGCTTCTGGATCGCCTCGCGCAGCGACGGGCGCGACACGCCGAACTGCTCGGCCAGCGCGCGCTCCGCCGGCAGCCGCTCGCCCGGCTTGAGCGTGCCCTCGAGGATCATCGCCTCGAGGCGCGCGACGATATCGTCCGACAAACGGCGCGGTTGGATCTGATTAAAGCTCATCACCCTCTCCTTCCGGCAATTCGCGCCGCACGCCTCTAATTCGCGGCTTTGCGCGACCTCACAGAAATTGGTCAGACCATAGCGAAGGACGCCATCGACGCGCCGCTCGACCAAAGTCGTAGTGCGACAAATTGACAGCCTTTCCGCTGGGCTTTTACCCTGAGCCGTCGCTTTTGTAAATTGGTATTACCAATTTATCCGACACCGCACGCCGAGGTCAACGTCGAATTCGCCCGCGCGCCACAAGCGCCGAGGCAGCCCCGGCCCACAGGCACACCCAACAACAATCAGGGAGCCACCCCACGATGCAAGCCTGGCAACAGATCTACACGCCCCTCGGCAGTCTCGGCCTGTCGGCCTTCGCCGCCCTCATCCCGATCATTTTCTTCTTCCTCGCCCTGGCGGTGTTCCGCATGAAGGGCCATGTCGCCGGGACCATCACCCTGGCGCTGTCGATCCTGGTGGCGATCTTCGCCTTCGGCATGCCCACCGACATGGCCTTCGCCGCGGCCGGATACGGTTTCGCCTACGGTCTCTGGCCGATTGCCTGGATCATCGTCGCCGCGGTGTTTCTCTACAAACTGACGGTGAAGAGCGGCCAGTTCGAAGTGATCCGCAGCTCGGTGCTGTCGATCACCGGTGACCAGCGCCTGCAGGTGCTGCTGATCGGCTTCTCGTTCGGCGCTTTCCTCGAGGGCGCCGCCGGCTTCGGCGCGCCGGTGGCGATCACCGCCGCACTACTCGTCGGCCTCGGCTTCAACCCGCTGTACGCCGCCGGCCTGTGCCTGATCGCCAACACCGCGCCGGTGGCCTTCGGCGCGCTGGGCATCCCGATCATCGTCGCCGGCCAGGTCACCGGCATCGACGCGTTCAAGATCGGCGCCATGACCGGCCGCCAGCTGCCGCTGCTGTCGATCATCGTGCCGTTCTGGCTGGTGGCGATGATGGACGGCTGGCGCGGCATCCGCGAAACCTGGCCGGCCGCCCTGGTCGCCGGCGCGAGCTTCGCGGTGACCCAGTACTTCACCTCCAACTTCATCGGCCCGGAACTGCCGGACATCACCTCGGCGCTCGTCAGCCTGGTGTGCCTGACCCTGTTCCTCAAGGTCTGGCAACCGAAGGCCGCCGCCGAGCAGGAAATCGCCGGCGTGAATGCCGATGGCAGCGCGGTGCTCGGCGGCTTCGGCGGAGTGCGCAGCACCGAACCGTCGCCGTACAGCTTCCTGCAGATCCTCAAGGCCTGGTCGCCGTTCCTGGTGCTCACCGTGCTGGTCACCATCTGGACCCTCAAGCCGTTCAAGGCGCTGTTCGCCGCCGGTGGCGCGCTGGAGAGCTGGGTGTTCCTGTTCGCCGTGCCGCACCTCGACCAGCTGGTGATGAAGGTCGCGCCGATCGTCGCCAACCCGACCGCCATCCCGGCGGTGTTCAAGCTCGACCCGGTCTCGGCCACCGGCACCGCGATCTTCTTCTCGGCGCTGTTGTCGATGCTGGTGCTGCGCATCGACCTGAAGACCGGCGTGAGCACCCTCAAGGAAACCTTCGTCGAGCTGAAGTGGCCGATTCTGTCGATCGGCATGGTGCTGGCATTCGCCTTCGTCACCAACTTCTCCGGCATGTCGACGACCCTGGCCCTGGTGCTCGCCGGCACCGGCGCGGCATTCCCGTTCTTCTCGCCGTTCCTCGGCTGGCTGGGCGTGTTCCTGACCGGCTCGGACACCTCGTCCAACGCGCTGTTCAGCTCGCTGCAGGCGACCACCGCGCACCAGATCGGGGTCAACGACACCCTGCTGGTGGCCGCCAACACCAGTGGCGGGGTGACCGGCAAGATGATCTCGCCGCAATCCATCGCCGTGGCCTGCGCCGCCACCGGTATGGTCGGTCGCGAGTCGGACCTGTTCCGCTTCACCCTCAAGCACAGCCTGATCTTCGCCGCTTTCGTCGGCCTGATCACCCTGGCGCAAGCCTATGTGTTCACCGGCATGCTGGTGCACTGAGGAGAGCCGTTATCCCCGCGAAAGCGGGGATCCAGAAACCACCGGCTACGGTTGTTCTGGGTCCCCGCCTGCGCGGGGGCGACGCTGCGAATGCCTGACACCCGGTTCACGACAAGTCCAACCTCGATGAGACGCCCATGATCATCTCTGCCTCAACCGACTACCGCGCCGCCGCACAACGCCGGCTGCCGCCGTTCCTGTTCCACTACATCGATGGCGGCGCCTACGCCGAGTACACGCTCAAGCGCAACGTCGAGGACCTGGCTGGCATCGCCCTGCGCCAGCGCGTGCTGAAGAACATGGCCGAGCTGAGCCTGGAGACCCGCCTGTTCAACGAGACCCTGGCGATGCCGGTGGCACTCGCGCCGGTCGGCCTGACCGGCATGTACGCGCGGCGTGGCGAGGTGCAGGCGGCCAAGGCGGCTTCCGCCAAGGGCATCCCCTTCACCCTGTCGACCGTGTCGGTGTGCCCGATCGAGGAAGTCGCCCCGGCCATCGACCGGCCGATGTGGTTCCAGCTCTACGTGCTCAAGGACCGCGGCTTCATGAAGAACGCCCTGGAGCGCGCCAAGGCAGCCGGGGTCACCACCCTGGTGTTCACCGTCGACATGCCGGTGCCCGGCGCGCGCTACCGCGACGCACATTCCGGCATGAGCGGCCCGAACGCCGCGCTGCGCCGCATGCTGCAGGCGGTGACCCGACCGGCCTGGGCGCTCGACGTCGGCCTGCTCGGCAAGCCGCACGACCTCGGCAACATCTCCACCTACCGCGGCCACCCGACCGGCCTGGCCGACTACATCGGCTGGCTGGGCGCCAACTTCGACCCGTCGATTTCCTGGAAGGACCTCGAGTGGATTCGCGACTACTGGGACGGCCCGATGGTGATCAAGGGCATCCTCGACCCGGAGGACGCCAAGGACGCGGTGAAATTCGGCGCCGACGGCATCGTCGTCTCCAACCACGGCGGCCGTCAGCTCGACGGCGTGCTGTCCAGCGCCCGCGCCCTGCCGGCGATCGCCGACGCGGTGAAGGGTGAACTGGCGATCCTCGCCGACTCGGGCATCCGCACCGGCCTCGACGTGGTGCGCATGCTCGCCCTCGGCGCCGACACCGTGCTGCTCGGCCGCGCCTTCATCTACGCCCTGGCGGCCGCCGGCCAGGCCGGGGTGAGCAACCTGCTCGACCTGATCGACAAAGAGATGCGCGTGGCCATGGTGCTCACCGGCGCCCGCTCGATTGCCGAGATCAGCCGCGACTCGCTGGTCCGCGAACTGGGCGTCTGACGCCCGGACTTCCGCGCCTTACCGGGCGCGGGAGTGGCGCGGACCACCCACCAGCGGCCCGCGCTCCAGCCGCGCCACCGTGAGCGGCGGCGCGGTGCAGTCAACCATAATCCGAGGGGCCGTCACGAGCGGCCCCCACCTACCGTGATTCCTGGAGCACGCATGAGCTTGCCCACCGCCTTCCTGACCGCCGTCGAACGGCTGATCCCGCACGAGCGGCGCTTCGACGACCCGCTGTCGACCCTGGCCTTCGGCACCGACGCCAGCTTCTACCGGCTGATTCCCCAGCTGGTGGTACGCGTCGAGAGCGAAGCCGAGGTGGTCGCCCTGCTGCAGCTCGCGCAGGCCAAGCGCGTGCCGGTGACCTTCCGCGCCGCCGGCACCAGCCTGTCCGGCCAGGCGCTCAGCGACTCGGTGCTGATCGTCCTCGGCGACCAGTGGAACGGCCGCGAAATCCGCGCCGACGGTGCACAGATCCGCCTGCAACCGGGGGTGATTGGCGCCCAGGCCAACGCCTGGCTGGCGCCATTCGGCCGCAAGATCGGCCCCGACCCGGCGTCGATCAACGCCTGCAAGATCGGCGGCATCGTCGCTAACAACGCCAGCGGCATGTGCTGCGGCACTGCGCAGAACAGCTACCAGACGCTCGCTGGCATCCGCCTGGTGCTGGCCGATGGCAGCGTGCTGGATACCGAGGACGCGGCCAGCGTCGCCGCGTTCGAGCAGCGCCACGCCGCGCTGCTCGCACAACTTGCCGAACTCGGTCGCGAAACCCGCGCCAACCCCGAGCTGGCGGCGAAAATTCGCCACAAGTACCGGCTGAAGAACACCACCGGCTTGTCGCTCAACGCGCTGGTCGACTACGACCGGCCGCTGGACATCCTCAGCCACCTGATGGTCGGCTCGGAGGGCATCCTCGGCTTCATCAGCGCGGTGACCTACCACACCGTGCCCGACCATCCGCACAAGGCCAGCGCGCTGATCGTCTTCCCCACGGTGGAAAGCTGCTGCCAGGCGGTGCCGCTGCTCAAGCGTCAGCCGGTGTCGGCGGTCGAGCTGCTCGACCGCCGCAGCCTGCGCTCGGTGGAGAACATGGCCGGCATGCCGGCCTGGGTGAAGGACCTCTCCGGTCAGGCCTGCGCGCTGCTGATCGAATCGCGCGCCGCCACACAGAGCCTGCTGGACGAGCAGCTGGCGCAGATCAGCGCCTCCATCGCGCACTTTCCGGTGGAGAAGCAGGTCGATTTCAGCACCGATCCGGTCGTCTACAACCAGCTGTGGCGGATTCGCAAGGACACCTTCCCGGCAGTCGGCGCGGTGCGCGAGACCGGCACCACGGTGATCATCGAGGACGTGACCTTCCCGGTCGAACAGCTGGCCGCCGGGGTCAACCGCCTGCTCGGCCTGTTCGACAAGCACGGTTACGCCGAGGCGATCATTTTCGGCCACGCCCTGGAGGGCAACCTGCACTTCGTGTTCACCCAGGGCTTCGAGGCGCCGGAACAGGTGGCGCGCTACTCGGCGTTCATGGACGACGTCGCGCAACTGGTGGCGGTGGAGTTCGGCGGCTCGCTGAAGGCCGAGCATGGCACCGGGCGCAACATGGCGCCCTTTGTCGAACTGGAGTGGGGCAGCGACGCCTACCAGCTGATGTGGCGGATCAAGACCCTGCTCGACCCGGCCGGCATCCTCAACCCGGACGTGCAGCTCAGCCGCGATGCGCAGATTCACCTCAAGCACCTCAAGCCGCTGCCGGCCGCCGACGCGCTCGTCGACAAGTGCATCGAGTGCGGCTTCTGCGAGCCCGTCTGCCCGTCCAAAGGACTGACCCTCAGCCCGCGCCAGCGCATCGTGATCTGGCGCGACATTCAGGCCAAACGCCGCGCCGGCGAAGACACCCGACAACTGGAGCGCGACTACCAGTACCAGGGCCTCGACACCTGCGCGGCCACCGGCCTGTGCGCGCAGCGCTGCCCGGTGAACATCAACACCGGCGACCTGGTGCGCCAGCTGCGCGCCCAGGCCGCCACTCACCAGCAGACCGCCAGCTGGCTGGCCGGGCACTTCCACACCGCCCTGCAGGGCACCCGCGCTGCGCTGCACGCGGCCAACGGCGCGCGCCTGCTGCTCGGCGCGCCGCGCCTGGCGAAGACCTCCGCGGCGCTGCACAAGCTCAGCGCCGGCCGCGTGCCGCAATGGTCGCCGGCCATGCCGCAGCCGCTGAGCCTCGGCCCGCAGCCGGCGGCGGTTATCGACGCCCGGCCGCGGGTGGTCTACCTGGCGGCCTGCGTGTCTCGCGCCATGGGCCCGGCGGCCGGCGACGCCGAGCAGGTGCCACTGTTCACCAAGACCCGCCAGTTGCTGGAAAAGGCTGGCTTCCAGGTGGTGTTCCCCGACGACCAGGACAGCCTGTGCTGCGGCCAGCCGTTCGCCTCCAAGGGCTATCCCGAGCAGGCGGATAGCAAGAAGCAGGAGCTGATCGCCGCACTGCTGAAAGCCAGCCGCGGTGGCCTCGACCCGATCTATTGCGACACCAGCCCGTGCACCCTGCGCCTGCTGCAGGACGGCCTCGACTCGCGCCTGAACCTGCACGACCCGGTGAAGTTCATCCGCGAGCAGTTGCTCGAGCGCCTGGAATTCACCCCGGAAGACACGCCGGTGGCGGTGCACGTGACCTGCAGCACCCAGCACCTCGGCGAGGCGCAGGGGCTGATCGACATCGTGCGGCGCTGCACCACCCAGCTGGTGATCCCTGAAGGCATCCACTGCTGTGGCTTCGCCGGCGACAAGGGCTTCACCACCCCGGAGCTCAACGACCACGCGCTGCGCTCGCTGAAGGACGCGGTGCAGCACTGCACCGAAGGCATCTCCACCAGCCGCACCTGCGAGATCGGCCTGTCCAGCCACAGCGGCATTGACTACCACGGTCTGGTCTACCTGGTGGACCGGGTCACCCGCCCCCGGCAACTCTGATTACTCTCCTCTGCCCCGCACCATGCGGGGCTTTTTTTGCCCGCGGCGTGCCAATGCCGGCGGCACTTGGCCATAAAAAACACTGAACCTCGGCAATCCGGCGCCAGTCCATCGTTGTACCCGGCTGCGGTCGCCGAGCCTTGTCCGCTCGGGCGCCCGAACCGTCACCAGAGGACTTCCCCATGAAACGCTTCGTGATCTTGCTCACCGCCTCGCTGCTCGCCGCACCGGCGTTCGCCGACGAACTGTGCACCACCAACCTGCAGAAGCTCGACGACGCCCTGGCGACCAAAACCCCCATCGGGCAAACCGGCACCAAACAGGCCGAAGAGCTGAAAGCCAAGGCCGAACAAGCCAAGGCCGCCGGCGACGAGAAAGGCTGCGTGAGCCACAGCACCCAGGCCCTGCAGCTGCTGGAAAGCGGCGCGAAGGGCGGTGAAGGTGGCGGCAGCTAAGTGCCGCGCCGTACTAACGTCGCCCCGGCGGCGGACCGCCGCTAAGGGCCGACGCTCTCGCGCTTGAGCAGTGCCACTACCTGGCTGCGCAGCTCCTGCAGGTCGAGCGGCTTGCTCAGGCAGCCGTTGGCGCCAAGCCGCTCGGCCTCGGCCAGGCTATCCGGGTCGGCCGCCGCGCTGACCACCAGCACCGGCAGATCGCGGCTGCGCACGCTGCGCCGCACGCTTTCCAGCACCTCCAGGCCATGCCCGTCGGGCAGGTCGAGGTCGAGGATTAGCAGGTCCGGCAGTTGCTCGGCGAGGTGCGCCAGCGCGCGTTGCACCGAGACCACGCCCTGCACCTCAGCGACCTCGCGCAGGCCCTGCTGGATCAGTTTGAGGCAGGCCGGATGATCCTCGACGCACAGCACGCGCAAGCGCGCCGGCTCGTGCGCCGGCGCCTGGCCCGGGGCCGCGGCCCCCGGCAGGTCAATCCAGAAGCGGCTGCCGAGCCCCGGCTCGCTGCGCAGGCCAATCTCGCCATCCATCAGCTCGGCCAGCTCGCGGCATAGCACCAGGCCGATACCAGCCCCCGGCGTGGTGGAGTTCTCCCAGCCGAGGCGCTGGAACGGCTGGAACAGCTGCGTCTGTTGCTCGGCACTCAGCCCGGCGCCGCTATCCTCGACCCACAAGCGCACGCAGCCGGGGCGCACCTCATAGCCGAGGCTGACCAGGCCGTAGGCGCTGTTGTACTTGAGCGCGTTGGACAGCAGGTTGAGCAACACCTGGCGCAGCCGGCGCGCGTCGCCGAGCACGTAGAGCGGCGGCTCGACGCTCATCACCTGCAACTGCTGGCCGCGCTGCTGCACCTCCGGCTGGACCAGCTCGGCGCAGCCGGCGAGCAGCGCGCCGACTTCGATCGGCTGCAACTGCAACTGCTGGCGGCGGCTTTCGATGCTCGACAGGTCGAGGATGTCGTCGACCAGCGAGGTCAGATGGCGGCTGGCGTTGAGGATTTCCCGCGAATAGCCGAGCACCGGCTGGGTCTCGCCCTGCTCCTCGGCCTCCAGCTCGATCAGCTGGGCGAAGCCGTGGATGGCGTTGAGCGGCGTGCGCAGCTCGTGGCTCATGCTCGACAGGAAGCGGCTCTTCGCCTGACTGGCGCTCTGCGCCTCGACGCTGGTGCGCCGCAGTTCCTCCTGCACGCGCTTGAGGCGGGTGATGTCGACGTGCGTGCCGGCGACGCGCAGCGCCATGCCGTCGGCGTCGCGCTCCAGCACCTGGCCGCGGCTGAGCAGCCAGGCGTACTGGCCCTGGGCGTCGGCGAAGCGGTACTCGGCGTCGAAGCTGTTCTCGCTCTCGCGGCACAGCAGGCGCAGACGGCGCACCCGGTCGCGGTCGTCGGGGTGCACGCGCAGGTTGTACTCGGCCAGCGGCACTTGGTCGTAGGGCAGGCCGAAGCGGCGGATGAAGCGCTCACCGAGCTTGAAGGTCAGGCGCTGGCTATCCATCTCCCAGAGGCTTTCGGTGGTGCTCTCGAGGATCAATTCGAGCTTGCGCTGCGCGTGCTGGCGCTGCGTCTCGCTGGCCTGCAGCTGCGCACCGGCCTGCACCACCGCGGCGCCCATGCTGGCGACCTCGACGATGCTGCTGCTCGGCGCCGGCGGCCGGTAATCACCACGCCCCAGGCGCTGCAGCATGCCGGCGATACCCTGCAGCGGCGCAGCCAGCGCGTCGCTCAGGCGCCGCGAACGGCGCCACATCCAGGCGAAGAACAACACATAGAACGACAGCAGCCCGGCGATCAGCAGGTAGCCGATCTGCCGGTAGTGCTCGGCCAGGCGGTTGGTCTGCTGGAAGATGTTCGCCTCGTCGACCACCAGCAGCAGGCGCCAGCCGGTCTGCGGAATCTCACTCCAGGCCACCAATTGTTTGCGGCCGCCGAGCAGCACCTCGTGCACATCGCTGGGCGTCGACTCCATCGCCTGCAGCAGCGGCTGCAGCTCGGCACGCTGACCGAGATTGAAGTCCGCCGGCTTGTGCTGCTCGCGCTGCACCGCCTCGCGGTAGGCGTACTGGGTCAGTTCGCTGAGGCCAAAGTCGCGCTCGCCGGCGGCCGGCAGCGCCATGATGCTGTTGTCGCGGCCGACCAGCATCGCGTAGCCCTGCCACGGCACCTGCAGGCGACCGATCTCGGCGAGCATGTTGCCGATGGTGATGTCCAGGCCGACCACCCCGTCGAGGAAGTCGCCGCGGTACACCGGAGCGATCGCCGACATCATCCAGCCCAGCCCGGCGGGGTCGAGGTAGACATCGGTCCAGGCCACCTGGCGGCGCGGGTTGTGCTCGGCGTCGGCGAGGTAATAGAAGTTGTAGTTGGGGATCACCATGTCGTGCGGGTAGCGCGCCGGCGTGGCGAAGTACGGGTAGATGCGGTTGTAGCTGTCCCAGCTGTTGAAATACACCGCGGCCACCAGCGGCGTGGCGGTCTGGATCGAGCGCATCAGCGGGTCGACGTGCATCAGGCGCAGCGCCTTGGCGCGGTCCTGCCGGGCCGGCGGCGTGCTGTTGGCGTAGAAGGAGGCGGCGCGACCATCGTCGCTGCGGCTGTAGAACACGCCGTCGGCGGTCTGCGCATGACGCTGGCGCTCCAGCGCGTCGGGGACCAGGCGGGTGTCGTGCAGCACGCGGCCCACTTCGTCGCGGAAGATGCGCACCTGCGCCTCGATGCCCTGCAGGCGGCTGTCGATCACCTGCCCTTCACGGCGCACGGCGCCGGCCAGATCCTGCACCGCGCTCTGCTGCAGGTGCTCGAGCTGGGTGTCGCGAATCGACGCGTTGGTGAACAGGTACACCGCAATCAGCACGGACTCCACCAGCACCAGCGGAATCAACGCACTGCGCAGAAAGGCTTGCCAGATCCAGCGACGCAACGGCTTGAGCGGTGCTGATGGCATGTCGATACTCCTTTAAATCGACGTCCGGAAAGCATGGCGAAACCGCCACGCGGGGCAGCTCCCTCGCCACCCGGCCGCCATTCTAAGAGGCTAAAGGCGATCCTGCGAATCGGCGGGACGCACGGTGCTTGAGCCGCGCGTCGCCCTCGGCCACACAGGCGGCGGTCGACGCCCCGCCCCCTTTGCCGTACACTGCAAGTCCCCCTGTGCTCGCACAGAGGTTTTGGGGCCGATTAGGATTCGACGCCGGTAGCAAAACTTGAGGGGCATGCCGAGTAGGTGACAGTTCTCGTAAATCCGCTGCCACAACTTTATAGTTGCCAACGACGACAACTACGCTCTAGCCGCCTAAGTGCCGCTAGCTGACCCTAGGGGATGCCTGTAAACCCGACGATTAGGTCAGTCAGATAGAACAGGATCGCCGCCAAGCTCGCTGCAGGTGTAACGGCTAAAACTTATGCAGCTCGCTCCAAGCGCCCTGCCACTCGGGCCGCGCGGAGTTAACTCAGTAGAGATGGCTAAGCATGTAGAACCGATAGCGGAGAGCTGGCGGACGGGGGTTCAAATCCCCCCGGCTCCACCAAATCAAGCCCCTGAAAATCCAAAGAATTTTCAGGGGCTTTTTCTTTGGGTGTCGAAAACGTCGTGAAGCACAGCTAGCAGACCCCGAACCAATGGCAGGTGCGGCGCACCTATCTCTGCAGACGCCCAGAAAAGCAAAACCCCGCTCTGCGCGGGGTTTCGATGCCCTTACTCACGATTGCGATTTCGCGTCCGACCGATCGCCCTTGAGCGACGCTGCCGCCTTAGCCCTTGAAGCCTTTACCAACCAGATAAACCTCCCGCGAGCGCGGTCGCGAGGCTTCTGGTTTGCGGATCACCACCTTCTCGAAGGAGGTGCGCACGTCCTTGAGGAACTCGTCGGAGCCTTCGCCCTGGAAGACTTTCACCGCGTAGTTGCCGCCGGGCTTGAGCACCTGGCGCACCATGTCGAGGGTGAGTTCGACCAGATACATCGAGGCGGCCTGGTCGGCGGCCGCGACGCCGCTGATGTTGGGGGCGATGTCGGAGACGATCAGGTCGGCCTGCCGGCCGCCGAGCTTGTCGAGCAGCTGCTGGAACACCGCGTCGTCCGTGAAGTCGCCCTGAATGAAGTCGACGTTGTCCAGCGGGTCCATCGGCAGGATGTCGGTGGCGATCACCCGGCCCTTCTCGCCCACCAGCTTGCCGGCCACCTGCGACCAGCCGCCCGGCGCCGAGCCCAGGTCCATGATCAGCATGCCGGGGCGGATCAAGCGGTCCTTCTCGTTCAGCTCGATCAGCTTGTAGCTGGAGCGCGAGCGCAGGCCGTCCTTCTGCGCCCGTTTAACGTAGGGATCGTTGACGTGTTCGTTCAGCCAGCGGCTGCTGCTTTTGGATCGTTTCATGAGAGAGCCAGGGAAAATCAAAGTGAGGAGCGGGTCAACGGCGCGAACAGAAGCACGCTGTTGGGCGCAAAATGGCGGCAATTATATGCTGATAATGCTGCGCAGGTTGCATCCACCGGGCAGGCGCCTCCGGCAGCACCCGTCCGGCCGCGCCTGACAGGGGTGAGTGGCGACGGGTACAATTCGCGTCTTACCCCCTCTTCTGCTTCCTTTGCCGGAGTCACCGGCCAGGATTATCGCCATGATTCGCATCAACGAACTGTCCCTGCCCCTCGATCATTCCGCCGATGAACTGCGCGCGGCCATCGTCCAACGCCTGAACATCAGCGACGCCGAGCTGCTGAACTTCACCGTGTTCAAGCGCAGCTACGATGCGCGCAAGAAGAACAGCATCATTCTGTTCATCTACATCATCGATCTCGAGGTCCGCGAAGAGGCGGCGATCCTGGCGCGCCTGGCCGATGACCACAACGTACGGCCCGCTCCGGACACCCATTACTATCCGGTCGGACAGGCGCCGGCCGATCTGACCGAGCGCCCGCTGGTGGTGGGTTTCGGCCCCTGCGGCCTGTTCGCCGCGCTGCTGCTCGCGCAGATGGGCTTCAAGCCCATCGTGCTGGAGCGCGGCAAGGATGTGCGCAGCCGTACCAAGGACACCTGGGCTCTGTGGCGCAAGAAGGTCCTGACCCCGGAATCCAACGTGCAGTTCGGCGAGGGCGGTGCCGGCCTGTTCTCCGACGGCAAGCTGTACAGCCAGATCAAGGACCCCAAGTTCTACGCCCGCAAGGTGATGCACGAGTTCGTTCGCGCCGGCGCGCCGGACGAGATCATGTACGTCAGCAAGCCGCACATCGGTACCTTCCGCCTTACCGGCGTGGTCGCCGCGATGCGCGAGGAGATCATCGCCCTCGGCGGCGAGGTGCGTTTCGAGAGCAAGGTCACCGACCTGCTGATCGACGACGGCCAGCTTGAAGGCGTGGTGCTCGCCAGTGGCGAAACCCTGCGCAGCCGCCATGTGGTGCTGGCGCTCGGCCACAGCTCGCGCGATACCTTCCGCATGCTGCATCGCCAGGGCGTGTTCATCGAGGCCAAGCCGTTTGCCGTGGGTTTCCGCATCGAGCACCCGCAAGGCCTGATCGACAAGGCGCGCCTGGGCAAGTACGCCGGCCATCCGGAGCTCGGCGCCGCCGACTACAAGCTGGTGCACCACGCCAAGAACGGCCGCGCCGTGTACAGCTTCTGCATGTGCCCGGGCGGCACCGTGGTGGCCGCCACGTCCGAGCCGGGGCGTGTGGTGACCAACGGCATGAGCCAGTACTCGCGTAACGAACGCAATGCGAATGCCGGCATCGTGGTCGGCATCAATCCGGAGCAGGATTTCCCCGGCGGCCCGCTGGCCGGCGTCGAGTTCCAGGAGCGCCTGGAATCCCGCGCCTACGAGCTGGGCGGCAGCGATTACTGCGCGCCTGCACAACTGGTCGGCGACTTCATTCGCGGCAAGCCGTCGAGCGAGTTTGGCGAGGTGGAACCCTCCTACAAGCCCGGCGTGCGCCTCGGCGACCTGGCGCCGTCGCTGCCGGAATACGCGATCGAGGCGATCCGCGAGGCGCTGCCGGCCTTCGGCAAGCAGATCCGCGGTTTCGATCGCGATGACGCGGTGCTCACCGGCATCGAGACCCGCACCTCCTCGCCGGTACGCATCACCCGCGACCACGACTCCCTGCAGAGCCTCAACCTGAAAGGCCTGTACCCGGCCGGTGAAGGCGCCGGTTATGCCGGCGGTATCCTCTCGGCGGGCGTGGATGGCATCAAGGTCGCCGAAGCGGTGGCCAAATCGCTGCTGTCCGAACCGAGCCACTGAGCGCCGCCGCGATGAAATTCGACGACATCAAGAAACTCCAGCAGAAGAAGTACCGCGCCGAGTTCGGGCATTTTCTGGTGGAAGGCGAGCACCTGATTTTGGAACTGCAGAAGGCGGCCGTGCACAACCCGCAGCTGCAGCGCAGCGAGCTGTACGTCACCAGCGCCCACGAGCACTGGCAGAGCCCGTTCAAGACCCATGTGATCAGCGACCGGCAGATGGCGCAGATCGCCGACACCCAGACCCCGCAGGGCATCATCGCGCTGGTGCCGATGCCGGCGAGCGCCACGCCGGCGGCCGTGCCCGCTGCGCATGAGCGCGCCATCTACCTGCACGAAATCCAGGACCCGGGCAATCTCGGCACCATCCTGCGCACCCTGGCCTGGTTCGGCAATTTCCGCTGCCTGCTCAGCCCCGGCAGCGTCGATCCGTACAACCCGAAAGTGGTGCGTTCCAGCATGGGTGCGATCTTCCATGCGCCGCTGGAGCTGGATGTGCCGCTGGACTCGCTGCGCAGCCGCTTCACGCGCATCGCCTGCCTGGATATGCACGGCGAGCGCGTGCAGTCCGCCAGCTTCAAGAGTTTCGACTGCTACCTGTTTGGCAACGAGGCGCGCGGTGTACCCCGCGAGCAACTGCTCGCGCTCAACGCGGAGCCGTTCACCATTGCCGGCTGCGGCGCCATCGAATCGCTGAACCTGGCGACGACGGTCAACATGTGCGCCTACGAACTGAACCGCTAGCGGTTCAGGCGGGCGGCACTTGCCCCTGCCAGACGGTGAATACCGCGCTGGCGCGCAGCACCGGGCGCTCGCCGACCTTGAGCAGGCAGCTGGCATTCACGAAGCTGCGCCCGACCTTCAGCACCTCGACATGCGCCTCCAGCCAGTCGCCTTCGCGCGCCGCGGCCAGGTAGTCGACGGTCAAGCTGACGGTGATCGGCGGCACCGGGGTGCCCAGCGCACGCTTGAGCACCAGGCCGAAGGCGGTGTCGGCCACGGTGGCGAGGAAGCCGCCGTGGACGATGCGCACCGAGTTGAGGTGGTCGGCGACTATCCGCACCGCGACCAGCGGCAGCTCGTCGTGGAAGTGGAAGCCGCCGCAGTAGCGCACGAAACCGGGCGGTGCCTGCAGCGCGGAGAAACCGGCTGGCACCTGTGCCATTGCGCTCGCGCTCATCAGTTCACCCCCCGTGCCTTGCCGGCCCAGAACGGTTCGCGCAGCTCGCGCTTGAGGATCTTGCCGGCGCCGCTGAGCGGCAGTGCCGCGCGGAACTCCACGCTCTTCGGGCATTTGTAGCCGGCGACGAATTCACGGCAGTGCGCGCGCACCTCGTCCTCGCCGAGCGCCACGCCGGGCTTGGGTACCACCACCGCGTGCACCGCCTCACCCCACTGCTCGTGCGGCACGCCGACCACCGCACACATGGCCACCGCCGGGTGGCGGGCGATGGCGTTCTCCACCTCGGCCGAATAGATGTTCTCGCCGCCGCTGACGATCATGTCCTTGAGGCGGTCGACGATGTACAGGTAGCCCGCCTCGTCCATGTAGGCACCGTCGCCGGTGCGCAGCCAGCCGCCGCGCAACGCCTTGGTAGTCTCCTCCGGCTTGTTCCAGTAGCCCTGCATGATGTTCGGCCCGCGCACGATGATCTCGCCGACCGTGCCGCGCGGCACTTCCGCACCCTGCTCGTCGACGATGCGCACCAGCACGCCGAAACCGCCACGGCCGACCGAACGGCTCAGGCCACTGCGGCGCGCCTCCGCCGTATGGTTTTCCGGCGGGTTGCTGGAGACGATCGGGCAGGCCTCGGTGAGGCCATAGGAGTGCGACAGCTGCAGCTCCGGCAAGGCGCCCAGCAGCTGCTCGACCATCTCCCCGGCGGTCGGCGAGGCGCCATAGGTCAGGCGCTTGAGGCTGCCGAGGTCGCGCTTGGCGAAGTCCGGATGGACGAGCAAGGCCTGGATCATGGTCGGCACCAAAATCGAGTCGCTGACCCGCTCCGCCTCGATGGTGGCGAGCAGCTGCGCCGGCTCGAAACTCGGCAGCAGGACGAACGAGCCGCCGCAGATGAAGCCGGAGACCACCCGCGCCAGCGCGGCGACGTGGAACAGCGGCATGACGATCAGGTCGCGGTTGTCGGCGTTCTGCGGAATCTCCGCCATGCGCTGGATGCATGCCGACCAGAGGTTCATGTGGCTCTGCATCACGCCCTTGGGGAAGCCGGTGGTGCCGCCGGTGTACATCACGCAGGCGAGGTCGTCGCCGCCGCGCCCGGCATCGGCGATCGGCGCGTGCTCGGCGATCAGTTGCTCGTGGCAGAGCATGCCGGCCGGCGCCTGGCCGTCGCCGGCGTAGATGAACAGCGGCGCGCGCTTGGCGCTGGCGCGGATGCCCTCGACCAGCGGCAGGAAGTGGTCGTCGACGAACAGGATGCCGGTGGCGCAGTCGTCCAGCGAATACACCACTTCCGGCACCGCCCAGCGGATGTTCACCGGATTGAGCACGCCGCCGCCCCACCAGGTCGCATGCATGTACTCGAGGTAGCGATCGGAGTTCAGCGCCAGCATGCCGACCCGGTCGCCGGGGGCCATGCCGAGCTGCTGCAGGGCGCCAGCCAGGCGGGCGACCCGCTCGCCGAACTCGCGGAAGGTGCGCCGGCGCTCGCCGCAGAGGGTCACGAGGCGCTCAGGGGTCTGTTGCAGCGCGCGCTGCAGGCCTTGGGTCAGGTACATGCGGGGACTCTCTTGTTATCGGTGGCGCGCCGTTCAGGCGCGTTTGGCCAGTTCGGCTTCCTGCAGCTCGCGCCAGGCAATCTTGCCGGTGGCGTTCTTCGGCAGGCTGTCGACGATCTCCATCAGGCGTGGCGTCTTGTAGGTCGCCATGTTGGCGCGGCACCAGGCGAGTAGACTGTCGGTGGTCTCTGCGGCGCCGGCGCGCAGGGTTACCACCGCCTTGACCGTCTCGCCGCGGTGCTGGTCCGGCACGGCGATCACGCAGGCCTCGAGAATCGCCGGATGCGCGCCGAGCATGGCCTCGATCTCCGCCGGCCAGACCTTGAACCCCGAGGCGTTGATCATCCGCTTGAGCCGATCACGCATGGTCACGTAGCCGTCCTCGCCGCAGCTGGCCAGGTCGCCGGTGCGCAGGAAGTGCTTGCCGTCGAGAACCACGAAGCTGTCCGCGTTGGCTTTCTCGTTGTTCCAGTAGCCGAGCATGACCTGCGCGGCATGCACGATGATCTCGCCGACCTCACCCGTGGCCACCGCCTCGAGGCTGTCCGGATCGACGATGCGCAGCTCCACGCCGTAGGTCGGGATGCCCAGGCAGCCGCGCCGCGGCGCGAAGTACGGGTTGGTGCAGAGGAACGAGGCGGTCTCGGTCATGCCGTAGCCTTCGATGTAGTCGAGGCCGTAGCGCTGCTTGAGCAGGTCGTTGATGTGCTGCGGCGTGGCGGCGCCGCCGCCGGTGATCAGCGCCAGGCTGGACAGGTCGCGCTGCTCGATGCCGGGCTGGGCGAAGAAATCCACCAGCATGGTCGGCAGCGCCGCCCAGAAGCTCACCGCGTAGCGCTCGATCAGCGCGGCGGCGTTCTCGCGGTCCCAGCGCGCCATCAGCACGATGCTGCTGCCGTTGAAGATCGCCGCGTTGACGTTGGTCTGCAGGCCGAGCAGGTGGAACAGCGGCGCCACGGCGAGGAACACCGAGGAGGCGTTGGTCGGTCGCCACAGGCTGGAACCGACGAACGAGGTCGACACCGTGCGGTGGCTGTGCACGCAGGCCTTGGGCTTTCCGGTGGTTCCCGAGGTGTAGGGCAGCATGCACAGGTCGTCCGGGCCGGCCTGGTGTGGCGCCGGCTGACGCTGTTCAGCCAGAGCGGTATTCCACAGCGCCACGCCGGGTTGCGCCAGCGCCAGGTTCGAGCGGGCACGCAGCCAGTCGGGAATATTCAGGCCGGCGTCATCGTCGCCCAGCGCGTCGCCATAGGCATGCACGATGACCTGCTGCAGGCAGGTGCTGCCGAGCAGCGGCGTGACCTGGTCGAGCAGTTCCTGGGCGACGAAGGCGGCGACCGCGCCGCTGTCGCTGACGATGTGCGCCAGCTCGTCCTGCAGCAGCATGGCGTTGGCCGGCACCAGCACCGCGTCGGCCCTCAGGATGGCGAAATAGGCGGCGATGAACTGCGGGCAGTTCTGGCTGAACACCACCACCCGGTCGCCGCGCTGCACGCCGCAGACCTGCTGCAGGTAACCGGCCATGTGCTCGACGTCGCGCAGCAGCTCGGCGTAGCTATAGCTGGCGCCGTAGAACTGGATCGCGGTCTTCTGCGGATAGCGCGCGGCGGCGACCGCCAGGTGCTGGAAGACGCTGGTTTCGGGCACGTCGACGTGGCGTGACGGCACCAGCGCGGCATGCGCCGGGTTGACGCGCAGGGTGCCGCGCGGTCGTTCGCACACATCGGCAGCGCTCGGATATGGATGAAAGTGGGCCACGAATGCCTCCTCGGCTCGCTCGAATCGGGTTTAGAACGCGGTGTCGCCGGCCAGCAGGCGCTTGGCGATGGTGCGCCGCTGAATTTCCGAGGTGCCGTCCGGGATGCGCATGGTGCGCGCGTAGCGGAAGCCCTCCTCCAGGCGCAGTTCGTTGGTCAGGCCCATGCCGCCATGCACCTGCATGCAGCGGTCCATGACCCGGCAGAGCATCTCGGTGGCCGCGGCCTTGATGATCGAGACTTCCTTGGTCGCCGGCTTGCCTGCGTCGAGCAGCCACGCGCAGTGCTGGATCATGGCTTTGCTGGCGTAGATGTCCATGGCGCACTCGGCGAGCATGGCCTGCACCATCTGGTGCTCGGCGATCGGCTGGCCGAAGGTCTTGCGCACCTTGGCGTACTCCAGCGCCTGGTCCAGCGCCCAGCGCGCCAGGCCCAGGCAGGCGGCGGCCATGCCGACGCGGCCGGCGTTGACCCCGTCCATCGCCACGGCCAGGCCGCGATCCACTTCACCGAGCACCTGGCTGTGCGGCACGCGCACGTTGTCCAGGCTGATGATGCCGATGTCGGCGCCCAGGTGGCCCATGGTCGGGATGGTGCTCGGCACCGAGAAACCGGGCGTGTCGGTGGCCAGGAAGAAACCGGTGATGCCGCCGCGCCCGGCACGCGCCAGGCTCTCGTCGGTGACCGCGAAGAGCATCGCGTAGTCGGCGTACGGCGCGTTGGTGATCCACTGCTTGCTGCCATTGAGCACCCAGTGGTCGCCGTCGCGCACCGCGCGGGTGCGCATGCCGAACACGTCGGAGCCGGCGTCCGGTTCGGACAGGCCGAAACACAGGGTCTTCTCGCCGCTGGCGATCTGCTCGCTGTAGCGCGCGAAGACTTCCGGGGCGAGGTGCTTGAGCACCGGGGTCAGGCCATTGGTGAACGGCGATGGCAGCACCACGGTCTGCACCAGGTGGCGGGTCGGGCCGACGTGGTGGTTGAGGCGCTCCTGGATGTACACCTGGGCCTGGGCGCCGAGCCCGCCGCCGCCCAGCGACTCGTCGCCGAGCGCGGTGTAGAAGCCGGCCTCGGCCGACTTCAGGCGCACCTGCTTGCGCAGCGCGTTGACCGCCGGGACGAAGCGGCCGTCCTCGCTGTAGGTGTGGCGCTCGTTGTGCAGCAGGGTCGCGTGCTGTTTTTCCAACGGCACGACTTCCTGCTCGATGAAGCGGATCAGCGCGTCGCCGAAGGCTTCGTATTCGGAGGGGACGGTGAAATCCATGACAAATCCTCAAATGCTCACGGCCGCGGACGGCCACGCGGGGCGGCTCAGCGGAAGGCGCTGACGCCGGTGATTTCGCGACCCTGGATCAGCGCCAGGATGCCGTTCATGCCGTCCGGCACCTGGAACATCCGCGCGTCGCGCCACATGCGTTCGATGCCGAGTTCCTGGGTGATGCCCATGCCGCCGTGGATGTCGATGGCCAGGTTGAGCGCGCGCTCGCAGGCCTGGGTGGCGTAGCGCTTGGCCATCGCCGAGGTGCCGTTGGCGCGCTGGCCGCGGTCCATGGCGTCGAGCGCCTGGTAGCAGAGCAGCCGCGAGGTGTGGATCAGGGTTTCCATGTCGGCCAGGTCCTTCTGCACCAGCTGGTGCGCGGCCAGCGGCTTGCCGAACTGTTCGCGGACACGGCTGTACTCGACGCACAGCTCGAAGGCGCGCTGCGCCAGGTGCACGCACATCAGGCCGATCAGCGGACGGTTGCCGTTCCAGCCGACGGTGAGGGTCTTGGCCGCGTCGCCGGCCTCGCCGATCAGGTGGCTGCGCGGAATGCGCGTCTCCTCGAACAGCACTTCGCTGAGGTGGCCCTGCTGCAGGCCGCTGACCGCAATCTCGCGGACCTCGACCTCGGACTGGCTGCGGTCGACCAGCGCGCGCTGGGCGATCGGCCGGCCGCGCTCGTCGCTGCCGAGCGTGCAGGAGACGTTGAGCACGTCGCACACCGAGGCGTTGGTGATCCAGATCTTGCGCCCGCTGATGTAGGCGGCGTCGCCGTCGATGCGGATGCGGGTCTTCACCGCGTTGGAGTCGGAGCCGGCGTTGACCTCGGAGTTGGCGGTGCAGGCGATCTTGCGCCCGGCGATCAGGTCCGGCAGGTATTGCTGGGCGATCGCCTCCGGGCAGCCGGAATAGATGCGCGCCACGGTGCCTTCGTGGGAGATCAGCGACAGCGCGACGATGGCCGGCAGCCGTTCGAGGATCAGCCCGTAGTCGAGCATCTTCAGCCCGCCGCCGCCGACTTCCACCGGCAGGCGCGGCGCGGTGATGCCGAGGTCGGCCAGCGCCGCGTAGATCTCCAGCATCGCCGCCTTGGGCAGCGGTTTATCCAGCGGATGCCGGTTCAGCACCGGATCGATGCGGTCGCGGACCATGCGCTGGGCCGCGTCGATCATCATTTCCTGGGATTCGTTGGGGGCAAAGTTCATCGTCGGTCTCTCGAAAGCAGGGGCGTCAGGCGCCGGTGTACTTGGCCGGGCGCTTCTCGGCGAAGGCCTGGCGGCCCTCGATGCGGTCGGCGCTGTCGCGTAGCAGGCCCCAGTGCAGGTTGGCCTGGGCGGTGAAGTCGCGCGGCGCCAGGTGACTGGTCTCCACCGCCAGCTTCTTGATCGCCTGCACCGCCAGCGGGCCGTTGGCGGCGATCCGCTCGGCGATCTCCAGGGCGCTGCGCAGCAGCGCGTCGGCGGGCACCAGATCACTGATCAGGCCGAGGCGCAGCGCCTCGTCGGCGCCGATGCGATCGCCGGTCAGCGCCAGCTTCATGGCATGCGCGGCGGGAATCGCGCGCAGCAGGTACTGCACGCCGCCGACCGCCGGGATGCTCGCCACCTTGGCTTCCGGCAGGCCGAACGAGGCGCTCGGCACGGCGATGCGCAGGTCGCACTGCAGCGCCAGCTCCAGGCCGCCGCCCAGGCAGTAGCCGTTGATCGCGGCGATCATCGGTTTCCAGATTTGCAGGTCGCTGAGGTCGATCAGCCGCGTGTAGCCGCCCTCTTCCGCCTCGGCCTCGAGGCTCTTCAGCGCGCCGCCGATGAAGCCGCTGGCCGGTGGCAGGGTGGCCTTGAGGTTGGCGCCGGTGCAGAACGCCTTGTCGCCGGCGCCGGTGAGCACGATGACGCGCACCTGCTCGTCGTCCTGGCAGGCGCGCAGCGCCTTGCGCAGGTGCTGCAGGTCGCCGACGGTCAGCGCGTTGAGCGATTCGGGGGCGTCGAGGGTAATCACCGCGACGCGTTCCCTGATCTGGAGCTGGATAGCCATGCGGAACTCCTGCGCTTACACGCTGGGACTGGACAGCGAGCGGCCGCCGCACACGTAGAGCGTCTGGCCGGTGATGTAGGAGGATTTCGGGCTGGCGAACAGCAACACCGCCTGGGCGATGTCCTCGGGCAAGCCGAGGCGGCCGACCGGGATGGTGGCCATGATCTTGGCGCGCTGTTCGGTGGACAGCGGGGAGAGGATCGGCGTGTCGATGGCGCCCGGCGCGACGGCGTTGGCGGTGATGCCGTGCTTGGCCAGTTCGATGGCCAGCGAACGGGTCAGGCTGACCACGCCGCCCTTGGCCGCCGAGTAGTTGGCCTGGCCGAAGGCGCCCAGCCAGGCGCGCGAGGAGATGTTGACGATGCGCCCGAAGCCCTGGGCGATCATCCCCGGCACCACGGCCTTGGCGCAGAGGAACTGCGACTTGAGGTTGACGTCGAGGACCAGGTCCCAGTCGGCTTCGCTGAGGTTGACCAGGCGCTTGTCGCGGGTCAGGCCGGCGTTGTTGACCAGCAGGTCGGGGCTCTTCCAGCACGCGCTGACCTCGGCGACGGCGGCATTCACCTGCTCGCTGGAGGTGACGTCGACCGTCACGCCCATCAGCCGCTCGGCGTGCACGCCGGCCAGCTTGATCTGGGCGTCCATGGCCGCGGCGTTGAGGTCGAACATGGCGACCCGATAGCCCTCGCGCAGCAGCGCTTGGGTGAGGCCCAGGCCGATGCCCTGGGCACCGCCGGTGACGATGGCAACTTGTTGGTTCATGTGGGACTCCTCAGACACCCAGAATGTGAACGGCCGAGGCCGCGTGATCGACGCCGGCGATGCCGCCGCCGGTGCATTGGGTCAGCGCCAGCTCGGCGCCGTGGGCCTGGCGCTCGCCGGCACGGTCCTGCAGCTGCCAGACCGCCTCGACCATCTGCGCCACGCCGGTGGCGCCGAGCGGATGGCCCTTGGCGAGCAGGCCGCCGGACGGGTTGACCACCACGCGCCCGCCGAAGGTGGTGGCGCCGCTCTGCAGCAGGGCGTGGGCTTCGCCGCGACCGCACAGGCCGAGGGCGTGGTAGTAGATGAGTTCGGCGATCGAGAAGGCGTCGTGCAGCTCGACCACGTCGAGGTCGGCCGGGCTCACCCCGGCTTCCCGGTAGGCCAGCTGGGCGGCGCGCGCGGTGATCTCGGCGGCGAGGATGTCGTCGTCGGTGCCGGCTTCGGCACGCCCGGACTGGATCACCGAGGCGAGCACGCGCACCGGTTTGGCCTGGCTCGGCGCCTTGGTGGTGAGCACCAGCGCGGCGGCGCCGTCGACCGCCGAGGGGCAGCACTGCAGCAGGGTCAGCGGGTCGAAGACCATGCGCGAGTTCATCACCTCGTCGAGGCTCACTTCCGTGCGGCTCTGCGCATAGGGGTTGAGCGCGCCGTGGCGACGGTTCTTCACCGCCACCTCGCCGAGCACTTCGGCGCCGACGCCGAACTCGTGCAGGTAACGGGTGCCGCGCATCGCGTAGATGGCCGGCAGGGCCATGCCGGCACGGGCATACAGCTCGGTCATGTAGTCGTTGCGCTGCAGCGGGATGGTGCCGCCGCCCAGCGCAGTGAGCTTCTCCACGCCGAACACCACCACGGTGTCGTAAATGCCGGCCTGCAGCGCGTGACAAGCCAGGTGCACGCCGGTGGCGCCGCTGGCGCAGGCGTTCTCGACGTTGTAGATCGGCAGGCCGGAGAGGCCGAGGTCACGCAGCAGCACCTGGCCGAGGACCATGCCGCCGAACACGTTCGCGGCGTAGAAGGCCTGCACCGCGCCGAGCTCGGCGCCGGCATCGGCCACGGCGCCGAGCACCGCGGTCTGGGTCAGGTCCTGCATCGAGGCGGCATGCCGGCCGAACGGGGTCATCGCCACACCGGCGATGTAGATGGGCTTGCTCATGCGGCGTGCTCCGGGCGGAAGACGTAGATCGGGCCGCTGTCGGTTTCGGCGAGGCACAGCTGCAGCGCGTCGCCGATCGCCGGACGGCGCTTCTGCGGGTAGTCCAGGCGGGCGAACACCCGCACGCCCTCGGCGAAGTCGGCCAGGCCCAGCGCCTGCGGCGGCTTGCCGGCCTTGGGGCTGGCATGCACCACGGTGAAGCTGTACAGCCGTGGCGTGGAAGTCAGCTCGACCAGCTCGCAGCCCTCGGCCAGCGGCGAAGTCGGCGGCAGGGGCGGGAAATGCAGGCCGGCGTGGCCGCTACGGCGGTGCGCCAGCAGTACGGTGCGGCCGTCGCGCTCGCGCCAGGGGCGCTCGGCGACGGTGGGAGTGATCTCGTGGCTCATGGGATTTCCTTGTGAGGGAGTCAAACGCGCTCTGCTCTTCAAACACGCTCAAAGACAGCGGCCAGGCCCTGGCCGCCGCCGATGCACATGGTTTCCAGGCCATAGCGAGAATTGCGGCGCTGCATCTCGTGGAGCAGCGAGGTGAGGATGCGCAGCCCGGTGGCGCCGATCGGATGGCCGAGCGAGATGCCCGAGCCGTTGACGTTGACCCGCGGGTCGTCCTCCAGCTGCCACTCGCGCAGCACCGCCAGCACCTGGCCGGCGAACGCCTCGTTGACCTCAATCAGGTCCATGTCGGCCAGCGACAGGCCGAGGCGCGGCAGCAGCTTGGCCACCGCCGGCACCGGGCCGATGCCCATGCGCAGCGGGTGGCAGCCGGCCGAGGCCCAGCCGACCAGGCGCGCCATCGGGCGCAGCGCGTGTCGGTGGAGGAAGCGCTCGGAGACCACCAGACAACCGGCCGCCGCGTCGTTCTGCTGGCTGGCGCTGCCGGCGGTGACCGTGCCGCCCGGAATGATCGCCGGCAGCTTGGCCAGCGACTCATAGCTGGCGTCCGCACGGATGCCCTCGTCGCGGCTGACCCGCACTGCCGGCCCCTTGCGCTGCGCCACCTCGATGGGCAGCACTTCCGCATCGAAGCGCCCTTCGGCCCAGGCGCTGGCGGCTTTCTGGTGGCTGGCCAGCGCCCAGCGGTCGCACTGCTCGCGGCTGATGCCGTAGTCGCGCACCAGGTTCTCGGCGGTTTCCACCGCGCCGCCCGGGCAGTCGCCGTAGACGCTGACCGGCTGCGAATTGACCCGGCCGCGGTCGAGACGGTCGTGGAATTTCACGTCACCGAGGCGCGCGCCCCAGCGCAGGTCGGTGCTGTAGTACTCGATGTTGCTCATGCTCTCCACGCCGGCCACCAGCAGGCAGTCGGCGGCGCCGGTCTGCACCTGCATGGCCGCGTCGATCACCGCCTGCAGGCCCGAGCCGCAGCGGCGGTCGACCGTATAGCCGGCCACCGCGTCCGGCAGGCCGGCCAGCGACGCGGCATAGCGGCCCATGCACGGCGCCTCGCTGGACTGGTAGGACTGCGCGACGATCACTTCGTCGACCCGCTCAGCGGGCACCCCGGTGCGGCGCAGCACCTCGTTGAGGATGCGCGCGGCGAGCTGCGCCGCCGGCACGGCGGCGAGGCCGCCACCGAACTTGCCGATCGGGGTACGCACGGGGGACAGGAGGTAGGCGTGGGACATGGTTGGCTCTGTCGGTCGATCCACGGATGCGCCGCGCGGGAAGTCGCCCGGCGGCCGTTGCTGGCCAGTAGAGCAACGGCCCGCCACCCGACCGCCACCCGCAACGGGTGGCAGGGTTTGCGTAACCGGGGGCCACTGGCGTTAAGCTGAAAGCACGCCGGGATGGCTACCCCGTTGGTGTCATTTCGCCTCTCGAGACCGCTCTGGATCCCCCATGCACAAGCCCCGCAAGCCCACCGCGATGAGCACCGCCGGCGCCTTTGCCGCCATCGACGCCGGCAAGCTGCAACCGCCGCGCAGCACCAGCCAACTGGTACCCCGCGAGCGGCTGCACAGCGCCCTGCTCGAGGCGCGCCAACGCCGCTGCTTTGTGCTGCGCGGGCCGGCCGGCTGCGGCAAGACCAGCGTGCTGATCGGTTGGCGCCAGCAGTTGCTGCCGCTCGGCTACGACTTCGCCTGGCTGACCCTGACCGACGACGACAACGAGCTGAGCCGCTTCCTCGACTACCTGCTGGCCAGCGTCGCGCAGATCGCCCCGGAAATGGTCCGCGAGGCGGTGCAGTTCAACGGTCGCGGCACCGACCGGGAGGCGGTGGAACGCACGCTGATCAGCCTGGTGCGCGGCGTCGCCGAGCAGCGTCGCGAACTGGTGCTGGTGCTCGACGACCTGCACAACCTGACCGACCTCGGCATCCACGAGGCCCTGCAGTGGCTGATCGACTACGCGCCGACCAACCTGCATCTGGTGCTGGTGTCGCGCAGCAGCCTGCCGGTGTCGCTGGGCCGCCTGCGCAGCCAGGCGTTGACCCTGGAACTGGAGCTCGACGACCTGCGCTTCTCGGCCGAGGAAAGCGAGCGCTTCCTGCGCAGCCAGCTGGGTGCGCTGGAGCCGGGCGAAGCGCGCCAGTTGCATGAGCGCACCGACGGCTGGATCGCCGGCCTGCAACTGCTCTGCGTCGGCCGCCGCAAGGCGCCGCACGGCGCAGCCGAGCCCACCCAGCTGCGTGATACCGAGGCCTTCGAAGCGTTCTTCAACAGCGAGGTGCTGGCGCAACTGGCGCCCGAGGAGTTCCGCCAGTTGCTGCACATGGCGGTGTGCAGCCGCTTCTGCGCCGCGCTGTGCGCGGCGCTCGACGCTGACCCGCAGGCAGTCGTCAGCGTCGCGGCCCTGCTGGCGCGCCTGGAACGCGACAACCTGTTCCTGATCGCCGTGGAAGGCAGCGAGCAGGAACCCTGGTATCGCCTGCATCCGCTGCTGCGCGAGACGCTGCTCAAGCATTTCGCCCGCCTCGACGACGCGCAGCGGCGCGCCGTGCATCGCCGCGCCTGGCTGTGGTTCCGCGACCACGAGCAGCTCGACGAAGCGGTGCGCCATGCCGTGCTGGCCGGCGAGAGCGCGGCCGCCGCGGAGCTGGTCGAGGCGCGCACTGAAGCGCTGTACGCGCAGGGCGAACTGCGCCAGATGGGCAACTTGGTCCGCCTGTTGCCCATCGAAGAAGTTGAGGCGCGCAACATGCTGAGCATTCTGCTGGCGCGCCTGCACATCTACGCCCAGCATTTCGCCGCCGCCGAAGAACTGCTCGAGCAACTGCTGGTGCGGGTGCCGCCGAGCGACACGGTGCAGCGCTTCCGCCTGACCCTGCTGCGCGCCACGCTGGCGGTGCAGCGCGACGATACCGACGGCGCCATGCAGGTGCTGCCGGACATGCTGCAGCCGCCGGCCGAGGCCGATGTGGTGCTGATCGGCGGCAGCCTCAACATCCGCTCCTGGCTGCACATGCACCGCGGTGAATACGAACAGGCGCGGCGCCTCCAGCTCGACCGCCCGCCGCTGCGGGTGAATGGCGTGCCGCTGCTCGGCAGTGCCTCCGGCAGCCTGCAGGGGCGCTGCCTGATCGGCCTGAGCCTGGCCCTCGAAGGACAGATGACCCAGGCCGAGCGGGTCTACCGCGAAGTGCTCTACGAGGCCGAGCGCGGCGGCAAGGCCTGCGCCGAAGCCCACCACCTCGCCGCCGCGCTGCTCGGCGAAGTGCTTTACGAGAACAACGAGGTCGACGCCGCCTACCAGTTGCTCAGTGCGCAGCTCGACATCCTCGAGCGCGTCGCGATCCCCGACTCGGTGCTGCGCGTGCTCGGCATCCTGGCCGCCTCGCAGTGGCTGGCCGGCAACCGCCAGGAAGCCTTCGCCTACCTGGAGCGCCTGGAGGACTACGCCAACAAGCTCGACCTCGACCGGCTGCGCGCCTACAGCCTGGTCTGGCGCGTGCACTGGCACCTGCTGCTCGGCGAACAGGTCGCCGCCGAGGACAAGCTGGCGCAGCTCGACGTCCTGGCCGCACGCAACCCGCTCCACGCCCACAGCGCGCTCAAGGAAATCCAGTACCTGCGCCAGTACTCGCAGGTACGCATGCTCGCCGCGCAGGGCGACCTGCAGGGCGCGGTGCATCGCCTGCAGCAGGTCGCCGCGCTGTGCGAAGAGCACGGCCGGCAGGGCATGGTGGTACGCATGCACATCCTCGCCGCGGTGCTCGAAACGCGACTCGGCCACACCGTGGCGGCGCACCGCAAGGTGCTCGACGCGCTGCGCCGCGGCCACCGTTTCGGCCTGCTGCGCAGCCTGCTCGACGCGCATTCCGATGCGCTGCAACTGATCAGCGAGGTGGCCGCCAGCACGCCGCTCGATCCGGTGCTGGCGTTCTATGTCGAGCGCCTGCAGCGCACGCAAAGCCAGGCGCTCCAGGCCAGCCGCACGGCGCCGCCGACGCCCGCCAAGCGCGCCACCCCGAGCGGTCTGGAACCGCTCAAGGAGCGCGAGATCGAGATCATGCGCCTGCTCGCCCAGGCGCTGCCGAACAAGAAGATCGCCCGCGCCCTGGGGCTGTCGCCGGAGACGGTGAAATGGCACCTCAGCCATATCTACACCAAGCTCGGGGTAAACAGCCGCGATGAGGCGGTCGCGCGCATGCGCGATCTGGAGGCGGGCGAGGCCGACGGCTAACGCCGCCACCCGGCCTGGGTGGCGTGTCGGGCCACGCCAGGGCCGAGCATGAAGCGCTACGGCCAGCCGACCCGCCAGTGGGCGGGCGGTCGCCCTTTCCCAGCCTCCGAGGACCGCCATGAGCACCGAGCTGATCCAGCTGCGTGAAGCGCAACTTTGCATCGACAACGGCATCGCCGAGTTCAGCCACCAGAAGCCGAGTGCGCGCAACGCGCTGTCGCTGGAGCTGCGCGAGGACTACGCCGAGATGCTCGACCGGGTCGAGGCCGACCGCAGCATTCGCGCGCTGATCCTCACCGGCTCCGGTGGCAGTTTCTGCGCCGGCGGCGACCTGAAGTCGCTGAAGGCACGGCAGACCAGCCAGGACCCGGAGGACAACTCGCCGGACGCGATGCGCCGCCGTCTGCGCAAGCTGCACGGCTGGCTGCAGCGCCTGCGCGACCTGGAGCTGCCGGTGATCGCCGCGGTCGACGGCCCGGCCTACGGCGCCGGCTTCGCCCTCGCCCTGACCGCCGACTTCGTGCTCGCCTCGAGCCGCGCGACGTTCTGCATGTCGTTCGCCAAGGTCGGCCTGGTGCCGGACTCCGGGGTGCTCGCCACCCTGCCGCGGGTGGTCGGCATGGCGATGGCCAAGGAGTTGCTGTTCACCGCACGGCGCGTCGAGGTCGCAGAGGCCAAGGCGCTGGGCATCGTGCATGCGGTGCATGCGCCGGAGGCGCTGGCCGAGCAGGCCCGGCTGTTCGCCCGACGCTTCCACGACGCGCCGCGCGAGGTGCTGGCGTTTACCAAGAGCCTGCTCAACAAGAGCTTCGAGACGCCCTACGCCACGCTCACCGAGCTCGAGTGCCAGGCCCAGGGGGTGGTCTCGGTCACCCCCTATCACCTCGAGGCGGTGCGCCGCTTCCTGGCCGGCGAGCCGTCGCTGCTCGACTGGGACCGCGGCTGATCCGGCGGCGCCCCGCAGGACGCCACCGGATGGGGGTTATGGCCGCCTGGCGCTGAGCGCCGGAGCAGCGTCCAGGGCGACGGGCTGCAGCACCGGCTTCTGCCAGCGACCCTCCAGCGCCTCGGGCTTGGGCCAGTACAGGCGCCCGGCAATGTAGAACGGCCCGTTCGGCGCCGGCAGCCAGTTGCTCTCGCGCTCCGGCCCCGGCGACGCGTGCTGGATGTACAGGGTCAGGCCCCCATCGGCATCGCGCTTGAGCTGCGGCAACATCGACGAGTTGATCAGGTAGCGGTGCAGCGGGTTGGCCACCAGCAGGCGCGAGGCGTCGTACATGGTCAGCGACCAGAAGGCGTTCACCGGCGGCAGCTGGCCGGGCGCGAAGCGCAGGGTGTAGCCATGCTGCGCGGCATCCAGTTTCTGCCCGGCGGCGTCGAGGTAGAACGGCGGATAGATGGTTTCTTCCTTGTCGTTGCCGTACAGGCCGGTGACCGCCGCGCGCATGCGGTACAGGTAGTTGTCGCCGAGAAACGCGCGGCTGCCGAGGAAACGCGTGGTGGACACCTCGCCACGCGCCACCTGCTGGCCGAGGGCGTCGAAGTCCTGCCAGGCGTCGTGGATACCGGCGGCGATGGCGGTGCGCATCTGCGCCGACAAGGTGCGCTCGTCGAAGTGCTGGCCGGGACCGATACCCAGGCGGGCGAAGCGCGCCAGCATGGCCTGCTCGGACGGGTGGGTCGGGCAGAAGCGCAGCACGAAATTCAGCTGCTCGAAGAACGCCAGGCTGCTGCGCTCCTCATAGGCGCTGAGCGGCTCGAGGAAGTCGATCGGCGGGGCAGCTGCCGGCGCCGGCTGGCCGAGGAACGCCGACAGCGGCTGTACCTTGTAACCGGCCTGGACCTGCTTGACGTTGCCCAGATCGTCCGGGCCGAACAGCTGGGTGCGGTAGAACACGAAGGCGAACTGGGTTTCCGAGCGGAACACCTTGTCGATGCCCGGCGGCACGCTGCCCTGCCAATCCGGCCCGGCCAGCAGGAACACCCCGCCGCTATTGCCGGTGGTGCGGCTGCCGACATAGCCGAAGTTGTAGGTGTAGGCGTCGACGAACTGCGCCGAGTAGTAGCGGCCTGGCTCCACCGCCGGCAGGGTCAGCACCAGCGGCTCGCTGCGCAGGTCGGCACCGAGCTGGGAGTACGGCGTATCGGCGTTGGGCGTCGGGTAGGCCTTGTCGTCCGGGGTGTAGATGCGCGCGGTGTTGTGCAGCGTGTTCCACGGCGCCTTGAATTCGGCGTGCTGGCGATCCTGGAAATAGGTGTACTGGACGCGGTAGTGGTCGACCAGCGGGAAGCCATAGACGTAGGCTTCCTTGGCAATCGCGCGGGCCTCGTCGGCGCTCAGCGGCGCGGCAGTCGTCAGGTTGACATGGCCGACCAGCGCCAGCAGCGCGGCCAGCAAGCCGTGCTTGATCTTGTTGTTGTGCATGGGGCAGCTCCGGGTGGCGAGGCGTCGCAACGCCTCAGTTTTGTGCGTGCGCGTCGCCGTACGGACGCCACTCGCTGATCTTGCGCGCCGCCTCACCCTCCGGGTGGTAGGCGTGGCAGGTGCCGATCACCCAGTGGTTGGGCATCGCGAAACTCGGGTCGCGCGCCGCACGTTCGCGCAGACGCTTCTGCATGACCGGCGCCATGGTCTGCACCGCAGTGGTGGCCATCGGACCGAGCATTTCGGTGAGGTGGGTACAGCCCTTCAGGCCGCCGACCAGTTCGGCGGCGCGCTTCTTGAAACCGGGCCCGATGCGCAGGCCCTTCAACGCCGCATAGGCGCTGCTGATGTGCGGGCACACCGGCGTCGGCGCGTGTTCGGAGTGTGCCTCGATGTGCTGGATCACCATGCGTTCGTCGAGGGTCATCACCAGACGCATCTGGTGCAGCACGCCGCCGGCGGCGATGGTGCCGTAGAGAAACTGGGTGTCGATGCCCTTGGTATCGAGTAGTCGGCCTTCGATGTCGAACAGGCCGTCATCGCGCAGGTAACCCGAGCACACCACCTGGCGTGTATGCAGCAGTTGCCGGCCGGGGCGAATCGCGATCGCGTCGTTCATCTTGCAACCCTCACTAACTACAACGGGGCGCCACAGCGCCCCGTATCACTCACTCAGACGTTACCGATGCCGCCGCCGCAGACCAGCACCTGGCCGGAGACGTAATCCGACTCGGGGATGCAGAACAGGTACACGGCGCCAGCCGCTTCCTCGGTGTTGCCCGGACGGCCCAGCGGAATCATGGTCTTCGACTGCTCGACGATCGCCGGGCTGATGCCGACCTTGATCTCGCGGCCTTCGATGTTGATGAAGTTCGGGTCGCCTTCCACCGGTTGGGTCTGGCGGGTTTCGATGTGACCGAAGGCCACGGCGTTAACGTTGACCTTCATGCGGCCCCACTCCTTGGCCAGGCATTTGGTCATGCCCAGTACACCGGCCTTGGCGGTGGAGTAGTTGACCTGGCCCGGGTTGCCGCCAGCGGAGGTCGAGGCGATGTTGACCACTTTGCGGTTGACCACGCGACCTTCGGCGGCCTCTTTCTTGGCCATCGCGCTGATGATCGGCTGGGCAGCGCGCAGGATGCGGAACGGCGCGGTGATGTGGCAGTCGATGATCGCGTACCACTGCTCGTCGCTCATCTTCTGGATCACGTTGTCCCAGGTGTAGCCGGCGTTGTTGACGATGATGTCGATGCTGCCGTAGTTGTCGACTGCAGTCTTGACGAAGCGATCGGCGAAATCCGGGGCAGTGACGCTGCCGACGCAGGCCACGGCTTCGCCACCGGCTGCCTTGATTTCTGCAACCACTTCATCAGCCGGAGCCTGGTCCAGGTCGTTGACCACCACTTTGGCGCCGTCAGAGGCCAGTTTCAGGGCGACGCTGCGACCGATGCCACGACCGGAACCGGTGACCAGGGCGACTTTGCCTTCAAGCTTTTTCATCTTTCGTACCTATGTTTTTTGGGGTGGGGCTCAGGCCAACGCCACGACCGCTTCGCCGGTCAGGCGTGGCTCGCCGTACTGGTTGCTGCAGGTCAGCGCGATGCGCACGCGCGTCTCGCCGTCCTGCTCGAATTTGTCGATCACCTTGCCGGTGCAGGTCGGCACGTGACCCAAGTGAGTGATGCCGACGAAGCGCACCGCCAGATTGCGGATCTGCGGTTGCGGCACCCATTGCGTCAGCAACCGACCGAGGTAGGCGGCCGACAACATGCCGTGGGCGAACACGTCGGGCTGGCGCGACTTGCGCGCGAAATCGAGGTCGATGTGCACCTGGTTGTGGTCGCCCGACGCACCGGCGTAAAGCGCCAGGGTGGTGCGGTTGACCGGCGGCAGGACCAGGGGCGGCAGCAGGTCGCCGACCTGCACCTCGCTGTAACGCGGGATGTTCATGGACGGCTCCTCAGCGCTGCACGGTGGACGACAGCACATCGGCGATGTGTTCGCCGCGCTGGTTGGTGACGCGGGTTTCAGCGACCACGAACTGCAACGCCCCGCCCTTCTTCTCGTACACGTCGAGCACCCGCGCATCGAAGGTCAGCACATCGCCGGCGAACGCCATGCGGTGGTAGGTGAAGCTCTGCTCGCCGTGCAGGATGCGGCCGAGATCGAAGCCGTAGATGCCTTCGATGATGTGGTCGGTATCACGCCCTTCGCGTTCCAGGCAGAACAGGAAGGTGGGTGGCATCGGCAACGACGGGTAGCCGGCAGCCTCGGCCGCGGCCTCGTCGGTGTACACCGGGTCGGTCTCGCCGATGGCCTTGGCGAAGAAGCGCAGGCGGCCCTTTTCCAGCTCGGCAGTGGTGATGCCCAGCGAACGGCCGATCAGACTGGTATCTGCCATTGGGGAATTCCTGTCAGGTGAAAGAGCGCGCCCCTGGAGCGGGGCGCGCGGAGTTTCAGAACCTGTTCACGATCTCGCGAGCTAGAGATAAACGGTGGCGAAAGCGGCCGAGGAAGCGGAATTTACGAGCGGTAAATGAGCATTCCGAGGTCGCTTTCAACGCCGTTTAGCCGACGCGCAGCAGATCGAGAGCGGGTTCTTAGCCGCGACCGAACAGGGTCACGATCCCAGCGCCGCCCAGACCCAGGTTGTGCTGCAGGGCATGCTGCAGACCTTCAACCTGACGGGCGCCGGCGGTGCCGCGCAGCTGATGGGTCAGCTCATAGCACTGCGCCAGACCGGTGGCGCCCAGCGGGTGACCCTTCGACAGCAGGCCGCCGGACGGGTTGATCACCACTTGGCCGCCGTAGGTGTTGTCGCCGTCGTTGACGAACTTCTCGGCACCGCCCTCCGGGCAGAAACCCAGACCTTCATAGGTCAGCAGTTCGTTGTGGGCGAAGCAGTCGTGCAGTTCGCAAACGCGGATGTCTTCCGGGCCGACGCCGGCTTTCTCGTAGACTTCCTGAGCGGCCTGACGGGTCATGCCGACGCCGACGATGCTGATCAGCGATGGCGGATCGAAGGCTTCCGGCTGGTCGGTAACCAGCGACTGGGCGAGGATGCACACGTCGGTACGCAGGCCGTGCTTCTTGGCGAAACGCTCGGAGCAGACGATCGCCGCGGCGCCACCGCAGGTCGGCGGGCAGGCCATCAGACGGGTCATCACGCCCGGCCAGATCACCTGGTCGTTCATCACGTCTTCGGTGGTCACGACTTTCTTGAACACCGACATCGGGTTGTTGGCGGCGTGACGGCTGGCCTTGGCGCGGATCGCCGCGAAGGTCTCCATCTTGGTGCCGTACTTGTCCATGTGCTCTTTGCCGGCGCCACCGAACAGGCGCAGTGCGTTGGCCATGGAGGCGCCCTCGGGGAAGATCCGCGCGGAGACTTCCATGCCCTTGCCGTAGGTCGCCGGACGGTCGGTCCAATGGTCTTTCAGCGCGCCCGGTTGCATCTGCTCGAAGCCGAAGGCCAGCGCGCAATCCACGGCACCGCTTTCCACTGCCTGGCGAGCCAGCCACAGGGCCGAAGAACCGCTGCCGCAGTTGTTGTTGACGTTGATCACCGGGATGCCGCTCAGGCCGACTTCATAGAGGGCCGACTGGCCGCTGGTGGAGTCACCGTAGACGTAGCCGGCATAGGCCTGCTGCACCAGCTTGTAGTCGAGGCCGGCGTCTTTCAGCGCCAGGCGAATGGCTTCAGCGCCCATCTCGATATAGGTACCGCTCTGGCCGGGCTTGGCGAACGGGATCATGCCGACACCGGCGACGTAGACTTTCTGCGACATCTCTTTTCTCCAGGGATAGGTGACAGGACCTTGCTCGTCGCCTTCAGCGGCGACACAGCGACCATGGAGCGATGGTCAGGCACGAGGGAAAAGCCACGCCCCCTCCTGTCGAGGGGGATTTGCGGTTCTCCCACCAACCCTGCAGCGCAGCGACCTACTCACCCGAAAGTAGTACCCCCCTCCCCTTAGGGGGGGGAGGTGGGGGGGAGCGGGATTAGCGTTTGAACCGCTGATCGAGCACCGACACACGTTCAGAAAGGCAATCGCGACCAGGGTCAGGGCCCATGTCGCAACCGCTCACCTACGCCGCTCGCGGCAAGCCAACTGATCAGCCGGGTCTGAGCGATTCGCCCTTCGTACTGCAACCTCTTTGGAGCGCCGCATGACAATAAGAAAATTCGGAGTCTTCCAACCCCACCTGCTGGCCGCCGCCATTGCAGTTGGGGTCGCATCCCAGGCCCAGGCCGTTAGCTTCAACGTTGGGGAGATCGAAGGCAGCTTCGACTCGACACTCTCGGTGGGTGCCAGCTGGGCTACCGATGCCCCGGACCCCGACTTCATCAACAACGCCAACACCCTCGGCATGCGCGGCATGTCGGCCACCCGTACCGCCGACGACAACCGCAAGAACTTCAAGAAAGGCGAAACCTTCTCGAAGATCTTCAAGGGTATCCATGACCTGGAGCTGAAATACGGCGACAGCGGCATGTTCGTGCGCGGCAAGTACTGGTACGACTTCGAGCTGAAGGACGAGAGCCGCCTGTTCTACGACATTGACGACAGCGGTCGCGACCGCGCCGCCAAATCTTCGGGCGCGATGTTCCTCGACACCTTCGTCTACCACAACTACAACCTCGGCGACCTGTCGGGCAACGCGCGCCTCGGCAAGCAGGTGGTGAGCTGGGGTGAGAGCACCTTCATCGGCAACTCGATCAACAGCATCAACCCGATCGACGTCGCCGCGCTGCGCCGTCCGGGCTCCGAGGTCAAGGAAGGCCTGATCCCGGTCAACATGTTCTATCTGTCCCAGGGCCTGTCGGAGAACCTCAACGCCGAGGCCTTCTATCAGATCGAGTGGGAAAAAACGATCGTCGACAACTGCGGCACCTTCTTCGGTTCCGACCCGCTGCCGAAGGGCTGCAACGACCGTTTGGTCTTCGCCGGCTTGGACTTCGCCCCAGGGGTGTCGGATAACATTGGCGCGCCGGACGCCAACACCAACGTCTACATGCCGCGCGGCAAGGACAAGGAAGCCCGCGACGGCGGTCAGTACGGCATCGCCCTGCGCTGGTTCGTGCCTGAACTCAACGACACCGAGCTCGGCGCCTACGTGATGAACTATCACAGCCGCAACCCGTACCTGAGCCTGCGCCAGACCACCAACACCCAAGCGTTTTCCGGCGCCACCGCACTGGCTAAGGTCCGTGCCGCGCAGTACTACGTCGACTATCCGGAAGATATCCACCTGTATGGCCTGAGCTTCCAGACCAACGTCGGCGGTGCCTCGCTGGGTGGCGAGATGAGCTACCGGCCGAACATGCCGCTGCAGATCAACACCGCCGACCTCAACCTCGCGGCGATCCGTCAGCCCTCGCTGGTCAATGGCTCGCTGCAGCCAATATCCCCGCTGTTCATCAGCGGCGACCGCACTCCGGCGGCCGGCGCCGACCTGCCTGGCTACAAACGCATGCCGGTGTTCCAGGCACAGATGACCGCCACGCAGTTCATCGATCAGATCTGGGGCGCCAGCCGCCTGACACTGGTCGGTGAGGTTGGTTACAACCACATCAACGGCCTGGGCAGCTCCGACGGCTCCGACGTGCGCTTCGGCCGCAGCCCGATCTGGGGTGCCGGCCAGCTGGCCGACACCGGCAACCCGCTGGGCGCCACCAACACCTGCCGCGGCACCGGCGTGTCCAACCCGACCGTCAGCAACCCACAGCAGGAGTGCAACAGCCACGGCTTCTACACCTCCAGTTCCTGGGGCTACCGGGCGCGCGCCAGCCTGAACTACAGCAACGTGTTCGCCGGCATCAACCTGACCCCGAACCTGGCCTGGTCGCATGACGTGGAAGGCTTTGGTCCGAACTTCGAGGAAGGCGTCAAGGCAGTGAGCATCGGCTTGGATGCCGACTACGCCAACACCTACACCGCCAGCCTCAGTTACACCGATTTCTTCGGTGGAGACTTCAACACCAACACCGATCGCGATTTCATCGCGCTCAGCCTCGGCGTGAACTTCTGAGCCGCTACCGGCAGAGGGTAAATCCATGAAAACAAAAACAAATATGATTTTCAAAAGTGGTGTCATCGTGCTGTCGCTGCTGGCCAGCAGCGTCATGGCCGCGGTCTCTCAGCAGGAAGCCGACCAGCTCGGCGCCAGCCTCACCCCGCTGGGTGCGGAGAAAGCCGGCAACGCCGACGGCAGCATTCCGGCCTGGACCGGTGGCCTGAAGCCGGGCGCCGGCTCGATCGACGCCAAGGGCTATGTCAGCGATCCGTATGCCTCCGAGAAGCCGCTGTTCACCATCACCGCCGCCAACGCCGCGCAGTACAAGGACAAGCTGACCCCCGGCCAGATGGCGATGTTCAAGCGCTACGCCAGCACCTACAAGATTCCGGTGTACAAGACCGAACGCAGCGCGTCAGTGCCGCAGAAGATCTACGACGCGGCTAAGAAAAGCGCGCTGAACGTCGAGCTGATCAGCGATGGCAACGGCCTGGCGCATTTCACCGAGTCGCGTAACTACGCCTTCCCGATTCCGAAGAATGGCGTCGAGGTGTACTGGAACCACCAGACTCGCTATCGCGGTGAAAACGTTCAGCGTTGGGCGGCTCAGGCCGCGCCGATGGTCGACGGTTCCTACACCATCGTGGAAACCAACGACAAGAACAGCTTCCCGCAGTACATGGACGGGGTGAACCCGGACGCCGCGAGCAACGTGCTGTTCTATTACATCTTCGCGGTCACCGCGCCGGCGCGTCTGGCCGGCAGCGTGTCGATGGCCCACGAGACCATCGACCAGGTCAAGGAACCCCGCAAGGCGTGGATGTACAGCGCCGGTCAACGCCGCGTACGCCGTGCCCCGCAGCTGGCCTATGACGCGCCCGGTCTGGCCTCCGACGGCATGCGTACCTCCGACAACGCCGACATGATGAACGGCGCGCCGGACCGCTACGACTGGAAACTGGTGGGCAAGCAGGAGCTGTACATCCCCTACAACAGCTACAAGCTGCAATCGCCCGACGTGAAGTACGCCGACATCATCAAACCGGGACACATCAACCAGGACCTGACTCGCTACGAGCTGCACCGCGTCTGGCATGTCACCGCGACCCTCAAGCCGGGCCAGCGGCACATCTATGCCAAGCGTGACATGTACTTCGACGAGGACACCTGGACCATCGCCGAAGTCGATCACTACGACGGTCGCGGCCAGCTGTGGCGTGTGGGTGAGAACCACACCTACCAACAGTACGAGCAACAGGTCAACGCGCCGGCGGCACAAGGCTTCTACGACCTGCTCGCCGGCCGCTACATCGTCGCCGGCATGAGCAACGAGGCGAAGCGCGGCCCGCTGTTCGGCCAACGCACCAAGATGTCCGACTTCACCCCAGCCTCGCTGCGAAACGTCGGTATCCGCTAAGCCGCTCCACCCGCAATAACAACGGCGCCCTCGGGCGCCGTTTTTCGTTGCACCGCAGCTCGCCCAGGTCACTGCGCCGAGGTCAGCACCCCATGCACCATGCGCGCGAGCATCTGCACCGTATCCTTCTCGCCCAGGTAGGCAGGACGCTCGAGGAGGATCGACCGTGAGAGCGCCAGCAAGGTGTGAAACACCAAAAAATGAGCCTTGTCCTTGTCGCGCACCACCACCTCATCCGCGAAGCGGCTCATCAGCGCCTGGGTGGCGCTGCCGGACAACTCCTCCCGGGCCTTGATCACGTCGAGCCGCACCAGTTCGTCGTAATGGGTCGAGCGCACGCTGAACTCCGGATCGAAGCGCATCTTCTGCTGATACAGGCCAAGACCGACCTCGATGGTCATCACGATGCCGTCGTACAGCGTGGTCTCGGCCGGCAAGGCGGCGATGCGGGTCAGCAGTTCGCTGCGCACTTCGCGGCGGTAGTCCTCGTAGATCGCCGCGATCAGCGCCTCGATGGTCGGGAAGTACTCGTAGATGGAGCTGGTGGCGACCCCCGACTCTTCCGCCAGGCGCAGCGTGGTCAGCTCATCCCGGCCATAGCGTTCGAGGATCTGCCGGGCGGTCTGCTTGAGCGCCTCGACCAGGGCGATGGAACGCGCCTGGCGCGGCGCCTTGCGCTGCTGGGCCGGCACTTCGACGCGCAGGACGCCGTCGGCGCCGGGTTGCAACTCATCGATGGGAGGCTTGCTCATGGGTTTCTCCGGCGATCGCGCCGCGCGGGTGGCGGCACCATCACGATCACCTTACAGGCGCGCTCCCCCACCGCCCTCCCCTCGTTGCGAGTAGGCGTCACCGCGCTGATGGTGGAAAACGCTGCGCGCTTTTCCACCCTACTTGCTGCTGGTGTGACGGTATGGACGCCCCGCCGGCGGCGGGGCGCCACGCTTCAGGAGATGCGCCGGCCCTGATCCTGCCAGTACTTGTCGCGTACCTGGCGGCGCAGCACCTTGCCGACCGGGCTGACCGGCAGCTCGCTGACCAGCAGCAGCGACTTGGGCGCCTTGAAGCGCCCCAGGCGCTCCTTGACGTGCTCGATCAGCTCCGCCACCGAGGGCTGGGTACCGGCGCGGACCACCACCTCGGCATGCACGGCCTCGCCCCATTCCGCATGGGGAATACCGACCACCGCCGAGATCGCCACCGCAGGGTGGGCGTTGAGCGCCGCCTCGACCTCCACCGCATAGACGTTGAACCCGCCGGTGATGATCATGTCTTTCTTGCGATCGACGATGAACAGATAACCCTGCGCATCCACGTAGCCGAGGTCGCCGGACTTCCAGAAGCCGTTGCTGAACTCGGCGGCGGTCGCCTCGGGATTGCCCTGGTAGCCACTGATGGTCGCCCGGCTGCGCAACCACACCTCGCCGGTGGCGCCGGCGGCGACCTCCACGCCGTGCTCGTCGACGATCATCAACTCGACGCCCGGCGCCACCCGCCCGGCCGAAGCGAGCCGACTGGCCGCATCGGCCAGCAGATGGTCGGCCTTGCTCAGCGTGGCGACCGCCTGCAGGCACTCGGTGGCGCCGTAGATCTGCAGGAAGATGTTGCCGAAGCGCTGCTGCAGTTGCGCAAGCTTGCTCGGGCTCATTGGCGCGGCGCCGTAGTAGACGGTCTGCAGGCTGGACAGGTCGTGCTCGCTGGCTTCCGGCAGGTCGAGCAGGCGGTACAGCAGGGTCGGCACCAGCGAGCCGACAGTGACCCGCTCGGCTGCGATGTTGCGACACCAGAGGGCGAGGTCCGGGGCGTTCTGGGTCAGCGTGCAACCGCCGCGGAACAGCGTCGCCAGCACGCTCAGCCCCGAGCCGTGGCTGATCGGCGCCATGTGCAGCAGCCGCGTGTCGGCATCGAAGGCCTGCTCGCTCTCGGCGTAGAAGCCGTCGCGACAGGCCAGCCAATTGTCGATGGTGTACTGCGCGCACTTGCTCTTGCCGGTGGTGCCACCGGTGAAGCGGTAGATCAGGATGTCTGCATGCGGGTCGCTCTCCACGCCAGGGTCGTGGTCGCTGACCCCGGCGAGCAATTCGTCGAAGCCATACAAGCCCTCGCGGCGGACTGCCGGCGGGTCCATGCAGACCACGCTGATGCCGCGCTCATGCAGCCAGTCGAAGTAGCGGTCGAGCAGCACGTTCTCCAGGAACACCACCTTCGGCCGCAGCTGGTCGACCTGCGCCACGTGCTCGTCGAGCGCATCGCGGAAGTTGGTGAAGGCGGCAGCCGCCTCGCCCTTGAGCGCGGTCCAGGTGTGCAGCAACGACAGGTTGTCGTTCTCAAGGATGCACAGGTAGCGGTCGCCGCGGCGTAGCTGCAGGCGCTCGCGCATCATGTTGACGATGCGGTTGGTCAGGCGGTGCAGCTCGGCAAAGCTGTAGCGCCGCTGGCGTTCGAGGTTGACCAGAGCCTCGCGGTCGCCATGGCGAACGGCGAGCTGGGCAAAGGTGCGGGCGAAGTTCATCTTCATCGGAGGTCCCTGTTCTTGTTTTGGCCTCCGAGTTATGCGCCCGTAGGCGCGCAGCTCGCCCCCTGCAATGGAGGGGGCTGCGGCAGAAACGACAAGGCCGGCCCCGAAGGGCCGGCCTTGAGCTGCCGCCAGTGAGGGGCCTACTCGAAGATGACCTTGCTGCGGCTCGCGCCCCAGGTCTCGGCCGCCGCGTGGTAGCGCTCCTCGATGAGGTTGCGACGGATCTTCAGGGTCGGCGTGAGCAAGCCGTTCTCGATGCTCCACGGCTCGCGCACGACCACCAGGCAGGCCAGCTGCTCATGCGCCTCGAACTGCGCATTGACCTCGTCGAGCAGCGCCTCCAGCTCGGCACCGATCTGCTCGCGCGTCGCGGCGTCGGCCAGCGCGGCGCGGATGTCCGGCGCCACATTGAGCAGGCCGAGCGGTTGCGCCAGGCCGACGCCCATCACGCAGGACGCTTCGACGGCCTGGTGGTTGCCCAGCTTGGCCTCGATCGGCACCGGCGCGACGTACTTGCCCTTGGCGGTCTTGAACAGGTCCTTGACCCGCCCGGTGATGCGCAGGCGGCCCTCCTCGTCCAGCTCGCCGCGGTCGCCGGTGCGGAACAGGCCGTCCTCGGTGTAGCTCTCGGCGGTCAGCTCCGGCTCGCGGTAGTAGCCGAGCATCTGCCCCGGGCCGCGCACCAGGATCTCACCGCCATCGGCGATCCGGCAGGCGACCTCGGGCAGCGCAGCGCCGACATAGCCGATGCGCACCGTACCGGCGCGACTGAAGTGCGAGGTGCCGAAGTTTTCCGACATGCCGTAGCCCTCGAGCAGCTCGAGGCCCAGCCCGCGGTACCAGGCGTGCACGGCGGCCGGCAATGGCGCCGAGCCGGACAGCCCGGTATGCGCCTGGTCGAGGCCCAGCGCGCCGAGAATCTGCGCACGCATCGCCGGCGCCTTGTCCGGGTCGGCCAGCGCGGCACTCTGCACCGCCGCTGGAATCCGCTCGTTGATGCCGTGGTAGAACTTGCCCCACAGGCGCGGCACCGACATGAAGATGGTCGGCCGCGCGCGGCGCAGGTCGTCGGTGAAGGTCGCCAGGCTTTCGTTGAAGAACACCTGGCAGCCGCTGTACAGCGACAGCGCCTCGACCACCGCGCGCTCGGCAGTGTGCGCCAGCGGCAGGTAGGACAGCAGGCGATCGCTGGTGCTGGTGCCGCGGCCGCCGTTGTACATCACCTGGGTGACCGGCAGCACGTCGTGCATCGCGGCGAAGCTGAGCATCACGCCCTTCGGGTTGCCGGTACTGCCGGAGGTGTAGGTGATGGTCGCCAGCTCGTCGCGCGCCGGCAGCACCGGTGACTTCAGCGGCTCGCAGCGCGCCATCACCTGCTCCCAGCGCAGCCCCTCGCTACGCGCCGAGCGCGGCAGGTTGATCAGCGGCAGATCGGCCGGCACCGCGGCGGCGAGCTTGCGCCAGCCCTCGGCATCGCCGTCCAGGCGGCCGACGAACATCAGCCGCGCCGCGGAGTGTTCGAGCACGTAGCTCACCGTGCTGGCGTTGGCGGTGGAGTAGATCGGCACACTGACGTGGCCGGCGAGCCAGATCGCCAGGTCGGCGATGATCCAGTGCGCGGTGTTCTTGCCGAAGATGGCGATGGCCGATTTCGGCGGCAGGCCCAGCGACTGCAGATGGCTCGCCATGCGCCGCGCCTGATCGCCGACTTCCCCCCAGCGGTACTCGACCACCGAGCCGTCCTCCAGCGGTTGCGTCAGGTACACCGCATCGGGCTGACGGCTTTCCCAGGCGAGGAAGCGGTGAAGCAAGGTCGCATGTTCGTGTGTGGCGCTCATGGCAGTTCCTACGGTACAGCGGCGGCAGACCGCCTGATTCATTGTTGTTGAGGTGCGGATGGCCGCTCGTGCGCCGCTCAATCGCGGCGATACAGGGTCACGACACTGGCGCCGGCCGCGCCGGCATCCTGCTGCAGGGCAATGCTGGCGTTGGCCACCTGGCGTGCCCCGGCTTGGCCACGCAGATGGGTCACCAGCTCGACGCACTGGGCGAGTCCGGCGCTGTTTGCACCATACCCCATGCCCAACAGTCCGCCGGACGGATTGACGACGATATTGCCACCATATGTGTTGTCGCCGTCTTCGATGAAACGCTCGGCGCTACCCTCGCGGCAGAAGCCCAGCGCCTCGTACAGCAACAGCTCGGTGACGGTCGCGCTGTCGTGCAACTCGCACAGCTGGATATCGGCCGGACCGACCCCGGCGCGCTCGTAGACTTCCCAGGACACCGCCATGTCGCGGTCGTAGCCGACCGGACGCAATGGCGAGTCCGGCTCACCGGCCGGGACGCGCAGCTCATCGCTGCACACCTGCGCCGCGATCCGCACCGCGCGCCGCAGCGCCAGGCGCTGGGCGAACTCGGCGGAACACAGCAGCACCGCGCTGGCGGCGTAGGCCGGCGCGGCGAATTGCAGCGGGGTTAGCGGGGCGAACTCGTACGGCCCGGCCAGCACCTCATCGAGCCCGAGCGGCCGACCGTGGTCGGCATCCGGGTTGTGGAACGCGTGCTGATGGGCCTTGACCGCGATCATCGCGAAGGTTTCCACACGGCACTGATGGCGGCGGGTGTACTCGCGCGCGGCGGCACTCCACTGCGTCATCGCTTGCGCGCTCGGCGCATCCGCCACGCCATGATCGATCCCCGCCACCAGCACGCAGTGCGCGCGGCCGGCCTCGATATCGCGGCGCGCCAGGTACAGCGCGTGACTGGCGCCAGCCTGCGCGGCATCGACCGCGGTGATGGACAGCTCATGACCCAGCGTACGCAGCAGTGGTTCCTGCCACGGTAGGCGCGCGATGCCATTGGCGCACAGATAGGCCCGTTGGACCTGCATGGGCTCGAGACCGGCATCGGCCAACGCCGCGCCGATCGCCTCACCCAGCGCCGATATGGGATACCAGCCAGCCGTCGACCGGTGATAGGCGGAACGCCCCACACCAACCACTCTGACGTCTTGCTCCATCGCGCGCTCCTGAAATTCGGGTGCCGCCGCCCCCAGAGGGCGCGGCGGACTTTCTTTACAGCGTTAGGCCGGGACTTGCTCGAAGATCTCGACCGAGCCGCCCTTGAGCACCACCACGTCACGCTCGACGGCGCGGGTCTCGAAGATCACGCGGGTCGGCGATTCACGCCACATGCGGGTTTCCAGGGTGTCGCCCGGCATCACGATGGCGGCGAAACGCACGCGGATGTTCTTGAACAGACGCGAGTCGTTGTTGCAGAACGCCTTGATCACATGGCGACCGGCATAGCCGAAGGTGCACAGACCGTGCAGGAACGGCTTCTCGTAACCGGCCTTCTGCGCGTAGTCCGGATCGACGTGCATCGGGTTCCAGTCGCCGCACAGGCGGTACAGCAGCGCCTGGTTGATATCGGTTTGCTCGGCGATGACATAGTCCGGGGCACGATCCGGCAGTGGCGCTGCCGGTACGCTCGGCACACGCTTCAGGCCAGCGCCCGGGGTGCCGGTGTAGAAGCTGGTGAACTCGTTGTAGTACAGCGGGGTGCCGTTCTCGTCGGTGGTGTGGATTTCCAGCACGCTGACCGAGCTCTTGCCTTTGTCCAGCGCTTCTTTCAGGCGCATGGTGTGCTTCAGCTTGGCCTTCGGCGGCAGCGGACGGTACATCTCGGTGTACTGCTCGCCATGCAGCCCCTTGGCGAACGGCAGCTCCAGGCCTTCCAGGGTCGGCTTGCCGGCGAGGACCGCCTTGAGGAACACCTGGGTGGCCGGCAGCACCGCCATGGTCGGCAGCACGCGGAACTCTTCGCCCTTGAACTCGTTGATGTACAGCAGTTCGGTGCGGTCCAGCGGATCCTTGGCGGCGCCCACGGCCAGTGCGTAGAGCGCAGCGTCGGTCTGGGTGTATTCGGTTTCCAGGGTCGCCACGGCGTTGGCGGCCACTTCCATGTCGACGTACTGGTTACCGCCGATGGCGTTGCCGGCCATGCGCTCGAACAACTCCTTGAAGCCTTCGCCGCCGTTGGCGTGGTGCACAGCCTTGTCATCGAAGCGGGTGATGCGCTCCCAGTTCTCGCGCACCAGCTCCGGGCTCAGCGAGTCGGTGTGCAGGAAGCGACCGTAGGAACGCTCCCAACGGTACTTGGCGTGGAAGCCGCCACCCACTTCGAACAGACCGCCGGTGTCCTGGCATTCTTCGCTGCACAGCCAGCCGACCAGCGGCGCAACGTCTTCAACCTTGAGCTTGGCGTGCAGCTCTTCCGGGAAGATGCCGCTGGCGATCACCATGCGCGAGGCAGCGATCGGGGCGATGGTGTTGACGCGGATGTTCTTCGCCGCGCCTTCGATGGCCAGCGAGTTGGCGAAGCCGATCAGGCCGGACTTCGCAGTGGAGTAGTTGCACTGGCCGAAGTTGCCGAAGATGCCGGCGCCGGAGGCGGTCATCACGATGCGGCCGTAGCCCTTGTCGCGCATGATCGGCCAGACGGCGTGGGTCAGGCGGAAAGCGCCCTTGACGTGGACGTCCTGGATCAGGTCCCACTGCTCTTCGGTCATCTTGTGGAACGAGGTGTCACGCAGGATGCCGGCGTTGTTGATCAGGATGTCGACGGTGCCGAACGCGGCCAGGGCGGTGGCGACGATCTTCTCGCCCTCGGTAACCGAGTGGTAGTCGGCGACGGCTTCGCCGCCCATGGCCTTGATCTCGGCGACCACGGCATCGGCGGCCTCGGAGGAGGTACCCAGACCGGCAGTGGTCACGCCGAGGTCGTTGACCACGACTTTGGCACCGCGGGCGCCGAGCAGCAGGGCATGGGCACGGCCAAGACCGTTGCCGGCGCCGGTGACGATGGCGACTTTGCCGTCAAAACGAATTTCTTGCGACACGATTGCTTCCTCCCCGTAACGGGATAGTGGTTAGCCGCCCTTACAGGGTGCGGGCGATGATTTCTTTCATGATTTCGTTGGTGCCGCCCCAGATGCGGTTACCGCGGGTATCCAGGTACAGGCGGGCGATCGGGTATTCGGTCATGTAGCCGTTGCCGCCGTGCAGCTGCAGGCACGCGTCGACCACCCGGCTGCTCAGCTCGGCAGTCCAGTACTTGGCGATCGAGGCGGTCTCGGCGGTCAGCTGGTCCTTGAGCAGCAATTCCATGCAGCTGTCGACGAACGAGCGGCCGATCTGCACTTCGGTCTTCAGCTGCGCCAGGGTGAAGCGCGAGTTCTGGAAGTCGAGCACCGGCTTGCCGAACACCATGCGCGTGCGGGTGTATTCGATGGTGTGGTCCAGCGCGGCTTCGGCCTGGGCCTGGAAGCCGGCAGCACCGATGATGCGCTCCCAGGCCAGGTCGTGCATGAGCTGGTAGAAGCCCTTGCCTTCCACGCCGCCGAGCACGTTCTCCACCGGTACGCGGCAGTCATCGAAGAACAGCATCGAGGTGTCCTGGGCGTGCAGGCCGACCTTTTCCAGCGGCTGCGAACGGGTGAAGCCGGCGCGCTCCTTCTCGACGATGATCAGCGAGATGTCCTGGGCGCCCTTGCCGCTGGTGCCGGTCTTGCACACCACGATGGCGAGGTCGCAGGACGCGCCGTTGGAGATGAAGGTCTTCGAGCCGTTCAGCACGTACTCGTCACCATCGCGCACCGCACGGGTGCGGACCGCCTGCAGGTCGGAGCCGGTGTTCGGCTCGGTCATGGCGATCGAACCGACCGCCTCGCCGACCACCATCTTCGGCAGCCACTTCTGCTTTTGCGCCTCGGTGCCGTAGTTGAGCAGGTAGAAGGCGACCAGGCCGTGCACGCCGAAACCGATCAGGCCGGTGGCGCCGACGCGAAAGAATTCCTCGCCGAAGATCATGTCGAACAAGCGGTCGGCACCGGGGCCTTCATATTCTTCGGGGATCGACGGCAGCAACATGCCCAGCTCGCCGGCCTTGCGCCAGACTTCGCGCGGCACGCACTTGTCCTTTTCCCACTGGGCGTGGAACGGCGCGACTTCGCTTTCCATGAAGCGCCGCACGGCGCGGCGGAACTCGTCGTGCTCGGAGCTGAACAGGGTGCGGGGGATTAGATATTCCATGGCGTATTCCTCTCGGCGAGCGGGATCAGAGCGTGCGCCCGACCAGGTCTTTCATGATGTCGTTGGCGCCGCCGGCAATACGCAGGACGCGGTGATCGAGGTAGTGACGGGCTACCGGGTACTCGAGCATGTAGCCGTTGCCGCCGTGCAGCTGCAGGCACTCGTCGACCACCTTGGTGTACAGGTCCGAGCAGAACAGCTTGGCGGAGGCCGCCGCTTCCGGCGTCAGGGTCCGCGCCAGGCACTGCTCCATGCAGCGGTCGACGTAGTTCTGCGCCACGGCCAGCTGCATCTTCAGATCGGCAAGCTTGAAGCGGGTGTTCTGGAACTCGAAGATCGGTTTGCCGAACACGGTGCGGCCGCGGGTGTAGTCGAGGGTGTGCTCGAGCACGGCCAGCGAGCCGGCGACGCTGCTGATGGCGATCGACAGGCGCTCCCAGGCGAGTTCCTTCATTAGGTGGATGAAGCCCTGTCCCGGCACGCCGCCGAGGATGTTCTCCTTCGGCACGCGGCAGTCTTCGAAGAACAGCATGGTGGTGTCCTGCGCGTGCAGGCCGACCTTCTTCAGCGGCTTGGATTTGCTGAAGCCGGCGCGGCCGGCTTCGACCAGGATCAGCGAGATGTCCTGGGCGCCCTTGCCGCTGGTGCCGGTCTTGGCCACCACCACCACTACATCGCAGTTGGTGCCGTTGGAGATGAAGGTCTTGGCACCGTTGATCACGTACTCGTCACCGTCCAGCACCGCACGGGTCTTCACCGCCTGCAGGTCGGAACCGGTATCCGGCTCGGTCATCGCCACCGCGCCGATCGCCTCGCCGACGGCCAGCTTCGGCAGCCACTGCTGCTTCTGCGCCTCGGTGGCGAAGTTCACCAGGTAGCCGGCGACGATGTCGTGCACGCCGAAGCCGATCAGCCCGGAAGCCAGGCCTGCGCGGTAGATTTCCTCGGTGGCAATCATCGAGAACAGGCGATCGAGGCCCAGGCCGCCATAGGCTTCCGGGGTGGTGGCATTGAGCATGCCGAGCTCACCGGCGCGCTGCCAGATGGCCCGCGGTACCAGATGATCCGTCTCCCACTGCTCCAGATGCGGAGCGCATTCCTCGGCCAAGAAGCGCCGCACGGTGTTGCGGAACTCCTCATGCTCGTGATCAAACAGGGTGCGTGGAATCATCGGGGCCTCTCCTCGGATCTGGTCTACGTCGCGGCAATGCCGCGATGGGCTGATGCCAAGATTGGAGGAGGTCGCTGGCGGACGTCCCCCTCGCGGAGGGGGGGATCAGCTGCCCCGCCAGCAGCGGGCTGGAAAGGCCGCAGGCGGCGGCCCCCTTCACTCGGGGAGGGCGGCCAGCAGGTGCGCTGGCTATCCTCGCGGCGCGCTGTCAGTCGGCGCCCGTCATGCCGGCGTCCACGCAACCCGGCGCGGCGGGCGCCGGCTGGTGGCGCTCAGATCACGTTGTGCTTGCGCGCCCAGGAGATGGCGTCGTAGCGGCTGGAAACGCCGAGCTTCACGTAGATGTTCTTGAGGTTCCACTTCACCGTTTCCAGCGAAATGTTCAGCGTCAGGGCCACGCGCTTGTTGGACATGGCCTGGTTGATCAGCTGCAGGATCGCCAGCTCACGCGGCGTGAGCAGCGGCTGCGCCGTCGGTCCGGCCGCCTCACCACCATGCCCGGACGGGTCGCCGCCATTGAAGCGACCGAGCAGATTGCTCAGGTACTCGCTCGGCGCACGCTCCGAGAGCGGTACCAGCAGACGCTGCAGGGCCGGCCCCTCATCGAGGAAGGTGCGCACCAGGCCCAGCTCGGCGCCCAGGCGCAGCGCCGCGACCAGCAACGCCTCGACGCGCTCGCCCTCGCGCAGGTCGGCGCGCGCCTGGGCTTCCAGCAACAGCGCCAGCACCGTCAGCTGACCGCGCTGGTAACGCTGCGCGTAGTCACGCAAGCCGTGCAATGCCTCCAGCGCCCGATCCGGATAGTTGTCAGCCAGGCAGATGCGCACCCGCGCCAGCGAAGCAATGGCGGGAATCTCGGCAAAGAAACCACTGGCCTCCTGGAAGGCCGCGGCGACCTGATCGATCTGGGTCAGCCGCTCCGCAGCAGCGTTGCGATCATGCAGCAGCAAGGCGAGCCGCGACTGCTCCGCCAGGCACTGCACCAGCGGACGCTGCAGGCCAAGATGGCGAAAGTGGCGAACTTGCCGGTCGAGGAAGGCCATCGCCACTGCCGGCGACTCCTGCAACAGGTCGAGGCGCGCGCGGCAGATGCTCGCCCGCTGCATGGTGTCGGGCATCGCCCATTGCAGCAGGCCATGGCGGTTGGCCAGGGTCTCCCGGGCTTCGTCGAGACGATCCTGCTCGCGGTAGACCTCCGCCAATGACGCCGCACCCAGGTAGGCACTGGCCGAGCGGTGGCCATGCACCGCCACCGCGCGGGCCAGTTGCACGACGCCGCTCTGCTCGGCATCGACCATGCGCCCCGCCTGCAGGTGGCAGGTGGTTCGCGCCCCTTCGCCAATCAGCGCCATTTCCGAGTCGCGTTCGCTTTCCGGAATCGGGTTCTCATCCAGGCAGCGCAGCGCGTCGGCGTAACGCCCGGCCGCGCAATAGGCGATGGCGAGCAGTGCCGGCGCGCCAAAGCGGGTCACCGAATAGTCCTCGGCCAGGGGCTCGAAGCCTTCGAGCAGCCCGATGATCGGATCGGAGCGGTCGCGCTGCACCTCGATGGCGGCCTGCACCAGGGGCAGTCGATGGAGAATGTCGGCCGGCTGCGCGGCGCCGCTCTGGCGGAACTGCTCCAGCCACAGCTCGGCCTTGGCCGGCCGCGCGGTCAGCGCATACGCCAGGCAACCGAGGAAAAACAGCCGTGGACGGGAGAACAGAATGTCCTGCGGCAGCCGCTCGAGCAGGCGCAACAGCGGGCTGAGTTGGTCGAGACTCCAGCTCGCCGGGGTGGCGCGCTCGATCATCTCGGCAGCAAAGCCCAGGTCCTCGCCCAGCGTGGCGTGGCGCACCGCTTCGGCCAGCAAGCCATGCGCGTCCAGCCAGCGCGCGGCGCGGCGGTGCAGCTCGACCAGCTCGCGCTGATGCTGGCGGGTCAGTCGGGCGGCGAGGAAGTCGCCGAACAGCGCGTGGAAGCGGTACCAGGGCTGGCGATCGTCGGACTCGACGCGGACGATCATCAGATTTTCCTCGTCCATGCGCTTGAGCAGGGCCGCGGCGTCCTGACAACCGGTCACCGCCTCGGCGAGCGAGGCGTTGAAACGCCGGCAGATGCTGATCCGCTCCATGAAGCCGGCCAGTTCGACCGGCAGGTTGGCCAGCACCTCTTCGGCGAGGTAGGTCTGCAGGTCATCGGAGCGCCAGCCGAGGTCGCGCAGCGTGGCGCGTGCATCCGGGTCACTGCGCAGCAGAATCAGGATCAGCTGCAGACTGGCCGGCCAGCCGCTGGTCAGCTCCTGAACCAGATGGACTTCCTCGGTGCTCAGCTTGAGCGCCGTCAGGTTGAGGTCGAGAAAGGCGCGCGTCTCGCCGAGGTCGAACGGCAGCGCCGCGCAGTCGATGTCCACCACTTCGTCGAGCAGCCGCAGGCGGCCGAAGCTGAGCGGCGGCGCGACCCGCGAGACGATGATGAAATGCAGGTTGGCCGGGCTGTGGTCGAGCAGGCGCTGCATCAGCTGGTGCGAGCGCTGGTCGGTGACGTGCTGGTAGTCGTCCAGCACAAGGAACAGCTCCTTGTTGATGCCGGCCGCGCCCTCGACGATAGCGGCCACCACCTCATCGATGAATTCCGGACGCACGCCTTCCGGCGGTATCCCCGAATCGAACGGAATGCCCAGGCGCTGCAGCGCGCCACGCAGGTAGGCGAAGAAGATCGACAGGTGCTTGTCGTCGACGCTGAGCGACAGCCAGGCCACATCGGCGCCGGTACGCATTACTTCCTGGCGCCATTGCGCCAGCAGCGTGGTCTTGCCGAAGCCGGGACTCCCCGTTACCAGCCCTACCCGGCGTTGCGCCATGCCCTGGAAGGCATCCAGCAGGCGCTGGCGCGGAATCGATTGAGTGCCGATGCGCGGCGGCGAAAATTTCGTCGACACCAGCTGCCGGTCGGTATGCATTTCCACACGAAGTCTCCCATCACGGCCCGCTCAACTGCAGACGATATCGCAGGACCAGGCGTACCGTGCCAGGCCGAATAGCGAAAGCATAGCCGTTGCCAATGCCTGCCTTGCGGACAGGCATCGCGCAAAAACCTGATATCCGTCAGCGATGATGAGCACCGTAGCCGAAGCCCAGCCCCCTCGAACAGAGGGGGCTCGGCTGCAGCTCAGAGACTGCGGGCGACCAGCTCGCGCATGATGTCGTTGGCGCCGCCGTAGATGCGGTTGACCCGGTTATCCAAGTAGTGGCGAGCCACCGGGTACTCGAGCATGTAGCCGTTGCCGCCATGCAGCTGCACGCACTGGTCGACCGCCCGCGAGTACAGCTCGGTGCACCACAGCTTGGCCGCCGCCGCCGCTTCCGGACTCAGGGTGTGCTCCAGGCACAGCTCCATGCAGCGATCGACGTAGGTCTGGCCGAGCGCGATCTCGGTCTTCAGGTCGGCCAGTTTGAAGCGCGAGTTCTGGAAATCGATGATCGGCTTGCCGAACACGGTGCGCTCGCGGGTGTACTCGATGGTCAGATCGAGCACTGCCTGGCTGCCAGCCACACCGAGGATGCCGATGCTCAGGCGCTCCCAGGCCAGCTCCTTCATCAGCTGGTAGAAGCCCTGCCCCTCTACGCCGCCCAGCACGTTCTCCTTGGGTACACGGCAGTCCTCGAAGAACAGCATGGTGGTGTCCTGCGCGTGCAGGCCAACCTTCTTCAGCGGCTTGGACTTGCTCAGCCCGACGCGATCGGCCTCGACCAGGATCAGCGAGATGTCGCGCGAACCCTTGCCGCTGTTGCCGGTCTTGGCCACCACTACCACAACGTCGCAGTTGGTGCCGTTGGAGATGAAGGTCTTGGCGCCGTTGATCACGTACTCGTCACCATCCAGCACCGCGCGAGTCTTCACCGCCTGCAGGTCGGAGCCGGTGTTCGGCTCGGTCATCGCCACCGCGGCGATCACTTCGCCGCTGGCCATCTTCGGCAGCCACTGGAGCTTCTGCTCTTCGGTACCGAAGTTGATGAAATAGCCGGCACAGATGTCGTGGACGTTGAAGCCGTTCAGGCCGGACAGGTTGAGGCGGGCAATTTCCTCGAGGCAGATCATCGAGAAACGATGGTCCAGACCCAGGCCGCCATAGGCTTCCGGGGTCACGGCGTTGAGCATGCCCAGCTCGCCGGCGCGCCGCCAGATTTCACGCGGTACCCGGCGATCCTCTTCCCACTGCTCGTGGAACGGCGCGCATTCCTCGGTGAGGAAGCGGCGGACGGTGTTGCGGAATTCTTCGTGTTCGTGATCGAACAGGGTACGTGGAATCATCGGATGGGCCCTGAAAGCGGATGGATCGACGCGCCGGCCATGTCGCTGGCGCTTCGCCTCACGATAGGTGGCTTCGCCGCCAATCCGCCCCCTCGTTGCGAGTAGGTACAGGCGCAGGCGGCGCCGCTGGGCTCCAGGCCGGGTCAGCCGCCAGCACAGCCGTGACGCGGCATGCGCCGGTCAGCTCACTCACTGACCGTCGCCGCGAGATCATCCAGGTCGCTGATTGCGCGGTCCAGGTAGAACGTGGCGCCGCCGCTGAGGTGGCCGTTGCCCTGCAGCAGTTGGGTGCGGACGAAACGATAGGTGTTGTCGATCTTGCCGAGCGCCGCGGCGTGCTGCGGGTAGCCGGCTTGCAGCCGCTCGAAGCGCTGGCTGACCTCGGCATCGAACTGCCGGACCTGCTCGCTGCTCAGCGCGAAGGGCTGCGGATCGGGCATCGGGTAACCGCGCAGCTGGTAGTCCAGCAGCAGCGCCGCCAGCGCCTGGCTCTGCGCGCCCAGCCCCTGCGCCAGGGCATCACCGCCGACCGTGCTGGCGTCCACCCGGGCGGTCTGTTGCAGCTCGGCACTCGCCTCCAGCAGTTGCCGCACCAGCGCCGGAAACTGCGCCCCGTCCTGGCGCGGCATGGCCTCCAGGGTCTCGAACAGCGAACGCATGCTCAGCAGCGGACGCTGCATGGTCGCCGAGCCGCCCAGCTGCACCACCAGCGTGTCGAGCGCCATGAGGTTGTGGTACACCGAGGTCAGCCCACGTGCGTCGGGCTCATCCTCGCGCGGATCGAAGTAGGCCATGGCACTGGCACAGAGCAGCTTGCTGCGGCTGCCGATTTCGCTCAACCGCTGGGCATCGAGGGTGTTTCCGCTGGCCAGCAGCGGCTGCAGCAGGCAGAGCAGTAGCAGGGTCTTTCGCATCGTCCGGTGTCCTTCTTGTTGTTGTGGCAGATCGACGACGAAACCATTGCTGAGGCGGCACAACGCCAGCTCAACGCGCGTAGGAGAAACCGGAGCACGCCCGGCGCACACCTTCCCTTTGTGGGGGGCACTCTGGCGGTCGCGACTCGATGCGAGGGCCGGCTGAACAGCCCGGCGGGGGCGGCGTGCAGGCCGGCGGAACGAGCGCGCAACGCCTGAGCCGCGCCACGGCCGGCACGCCCAGGCGGCCTGACGGCCGAACACGGAAGGTCTGCCCAACGGCTCCGCCAAAAGCCTGATTTTTCTCACCAAATCAGCATGTTAGCGATCATGGCGATCCGGAAAGGCAGGCCACCGGTCGTCCTTATACTCGCCCTACGGCTTCAAAAATGTATTCCGTCAGCGCTGCGGACCGCCGTCACGCCCCAGCCCAAGAACAACAAGCGGGCCACCCGCAGGAGCGACACATGAGCGACACCCTCGAGCAATACCCGACCACCGCCACCGCGCCGCCGCTGGTGAAAAGCGTCTACGCCAAGGTGCTCTGGCGCCTGATGCCATTCCTGCTGCTGGCCTTCATCGTCAACGCCATCGACCGGGTCAACCTGTCCTTCGCCAAGCTGCGCATGGCCGAGGACATCCTGCTCAGCGATGCCGCCTACGGCATCGGCGCGGGAATCTTCTACCTCGGCTACATCCTCTTCGAGGTGCCGAGCAACCTGTACATGCAACGGGTCGGCGCGCGCGTCACCCTGACCCGCATCATGGTGCTGTGGGGACTGGTGACCGTGGCGACCGCCTTCGTCACCAGCGCCAACCAGCTGATCGCCGCGCGCTTTGTCCTCGGCATCGCGGAAGCCGGGTTCTTTCCCGGGGTGATCCTGTACATGACCTACTGGCTGCCGGCCTCGCTGCGTGGCCGGGTCACCGCCGGGTTCCTGATGTCGGCGATGGTCGCCGGGATCATCTGCGGGCCGCTGTCCGGGGTGATCATGACCCACCTGGACGGCTGGCTGGGCTTCAAGGACTGGCAGATGCTGTTCATCCTCACCGGCGCGCCGACCATCCTGCTCGGCGTGTTCGGCTGGTTCTGGCTGACCGACCGCCCCGAGCAGGCCACCTGGCTGAGCGATGACGAGAAGCGCCAGATCACCCAGGCGCTGGCCAGCGAACCGCACACCACGCACAGCCACTTCGGCGGCGTGCTGCGCGACCCGCGCCTGTACATCGCCGGGCTGGTGTACTTCTGCATCTATAGCGGCTCGAACACCGTGACCTACTGGATTCCAACGCTGATCCGCGGCTTCGGCCTGGAAGACCTGAAGCAGATCGGCGTGCTCGCCGCCCTGCCCTTCCTCGTCGCGTTGTGCGCCATGTACCTGCTGGGACGCAGTTCCGACCGGCACATGGAGCGCCGCTGGCACCTCGGCCTGACCATGCTGGTCGGCGCCGGCAGCTTCGCCCTGCTCGGCCTGGTGCAGGGCAATGTGGTGCTGTCGATCTTCCTGATGAGCCTGGGTGCCGCCGCCGCGCTGTCGGCGATCCCGCTGTTCTGGACGATCCCGCCAGCCCTGCTGAGCAGCGCCGGGGCGGCAGGCGGCATCGCGATCATCAGCAGCCTCGGCAACCTGGCCGGGGTGCTCAGCCAGGCGGCCGTCGGCGCGATCAAATCGGCGACCGGCAGCCTCTATCTGGCCTTCGATGTGATGGCCGCGGTGATGGTGCTGGGTGCGCTTTTGCTGCTGATCGGCATCCCGGCGCATCGCCTGCGCGACAGCCGCACCCCGCGCTGAGGGGCACACCGCCGGCCCCGCAGGGCCGGCGGCTCATTCGATCAGGTCGTGTTTGCGGGCCCAGGAAATCGCGTCATAACGGCTGGAAACGCCGAGCTTGGCGTAGATGTTCTTCAGGTTCCATTTCACTGTTTCCAGCGAGATGTTCAGGGTCAGCGCCACCAGCTTGTTCGACATGGCCTTGCCGATCAGCTGCAGGATCGCCAGCTCGCGGGGGGTCAGCACCGCCGGCGCGGCGGCACCATCCGCCTCGACGGCATGCGCCAGCTTGCCCTGGCCGAAGCGCGCCAGCAGCATCTGCACGTAGTCGCGCTGCCTATCCGACGGCAGCTGCTCGGCCACTGACGCCAGCAGGCGTTGCACTGCCGGGCCCTCGTCGAGGAAGGTGCGCACCAGCCCCAGCCGCTCGCCAGCCTCGATGGCCTGCAGCAACCACTGCGGTTCCTGCGCGCTGGTCTGCGCCAGCAGCAGCAAGGCGGTGACCTCCCATTGCCCACGGTGGTACTCGGTGGTGAACCGCCGCACGGTCGCCAGCGCTTCGAGCGCCTGCTGCGGTAGTTCGGTGGCCAGCAGCAAGCGGGCCCGCGTCAGCGCCGCCAGCGCCGGAATTTCGGCCTGAAAACCGCGCGCCTGCGTATAGCTTGCCGCCAGCGCATCGAGCCGCGCGGCATGCTCCTCGGCGAGCGCGCGGTCGTTGCCGAGCAGCGCGATACGCACCTGTTCAGCCAGGCAGTGCACCAGACCGCGGTCCAGCCCCAGGTTGCGGAAATGCCGTTCCTGCCGCTCGAGGAACGCCAGCGCGGCGGCAGCCGACTCCTGGACCAACACCAGGCGCGCCTGGCAGATGCTGGCCAGCAGCATGCTCTGCGGCATCGCCCACTGCAGCAAGCTCTCGCGGTTCGCCAGGATCTCCCGCGACTCGTCGAGGCGATCCTGCTCGCGGTACACCTCGGCGAGGTTGGCGGCGCTCAGGTAGGCGCTCACCGAGCGATAGCCATGCACCGCGATCGCCCGCTCCAGCAAGGCAACGCCCACCCGCTCGGCATCCGCCATGCGCCCCTCGAGCATGAGGCAGAGCATCCGCGAGCCTTCCGACACCAGCGACAACTCGCTGTCGCGATCGGCCTCGGTGATCGGGTTCTGATCCAGGCAGCGCAACGCCTCGGCGTGCCGCCCCGCCGCCGAATAGGCGATGGCCAGCAGGATCGGCGCGCCATAGCGGGTGACCGGGTAATCGTTGGACAGCGCCTGGAAGTGCTCCAGCAGACCGATCACCGGGTCGGTGCGATCACGCTGGATTTCGATAGCCGCCTGCACCAGTGGCAGGCGGAAATCCTCGTCGGCCGGCTGTGCGGCGCCGCTGCGGCGGAACTGCTTGAGCCAGTCCTCGGCCTTCGCCGGCCTGGCGGTCAAGGCGTACGCCATGCAGCCGAGAAAGACCAAGCGCGGCCGGGAGAACAGCACGTCCTGCGGCAGTCGATCGAGCAGGCGCAACAACGGGCCGAGTTGCTCCAGACTCCAGGATGCCGGGGCCGCGCGCTCGATCACCAGGGCGGCGAACTCCAGGTCACCGCCCTGGGTGGCGTGCCGCACCGCCTCGGCCAGCAAGCGATGCTCTGCCAGCCAGTACGCCGCGCGCCGATGCAGCTCGTTGACCTCGGCCGGATCGCGGCGCTCGAGGCGCGTGGCGAGGAACTCGCCGAACAGCGGGTGAAAACGGTACCAGGGCTGCCGCTCCTCGGACTCGACGCGGAAGATCAGCATGTTCTCTTCGTCGAGCCGCTTGAGCATGCCCTGGGCGTTCGCGCTGCCGGTCACCGCCTCGGCCAGCGAGGCATTGAAGCGCCGGCAGATGCTGATGCCCTCCATGAACGCGGCCATGTCGGCCGGCAGATGGACCATCACGTCCTCGGCCAGGTAGGTATGCAGGTCGTCGGAGCGCCAGACCAGTTCGCGCAGCGTGCCGCGCGCCTGGGCATTGCTGCGCAGCAGGATGACGATCAGCTGCAGACTGGCCGGCCAGCCGCTGGTCAGCTCATGAATGAGTTGCAGCTCTTCGGTGCTCAGTTTCAGCGCCGGCAGGTTCTGCTCGAGGAAGGTGCGGGTTTCCCCCGGCTCGAATGGCAGACCGCCGCAGTCCAGCTCCACCACCTGCCCCATCAGGCGCAGCCGGCTCAGGCTGAGCGGCGGTGCGACGCGCGAGGCGATGACGAAATGCAGGTTGTCCGGGCAATGGTCGAGCAGCTTCTGCATCAGCTGGTGGGCGCGCGGATCGGCGACGTGCTGGTAGTCGTCGATCACCAGGTAGAGCTCCTTGGTCAGACTGCCGGCGCCATCGACGATGGTGGCGACCATCGCATCGATGAACTCCTGGCGCGCCGACTCCAGCGGAATACGATTCTCGAGCGGAATCCCCAGGCGCTGCAGCGCACCGCGCAGGTAGGCGAAGAACACCGAAAGGTGCCGGTCGTCGGCACTCAGCGACAGCCAGGCCACCTCGGCGCCCTCGCGCATCATCGCCTGGCGCCACTGCGCCAGCAGGGTGGTCTTGCCGTAGCCCGGGCTGCCGATGACCAGGCCGACCCGGCACTGAGCCATCAGCTGCAACTCGTCGAGCAGCCGCTGCCGCGGGATGGTTTGCGTGCCGATGCGGGGCGGCGAAAACTTCGTCGACACCAGCTGCTTATCGATATGCATGTCCGATCCCACTCTTCACCCCTTCACTGACCCACTGCCCCCGGCACAGGGCGTCGGCCGCGCTCGAACCCGGCGAGTGCGGCGCCGCACGTTCCAGCATAGGCCAGCGCGCTTGCCGTCCTGCCGCGAATCGCGGCAGCTACCAAAATGGACGAAGAGCCAGCGCTGAAGATGGGCCGTTTGGGCGGCTCACCGAGCGATGGCTCGATCGTTGGGTTGCACAATGAACATGCGGAGCCGCTGGCGGCTCCGCATGAGTCACGCCTGTTGCGCTCAGCGAATACCGGTACCTGCCAGGTTATCCGGAGTCCACTTGCTGTCCGGCTCGAGGCTGTCGGTGACCTTCAGACCGTATTTACCCGGCCACAGGTTGAGGTAGTAGGTGCCGGCGATGACGTCGTAGTGACCGACCGGGGTGTTGTTGACGCCACCCTTGTCGTACAGCGAGGTGATGTAGGAGAAACCTGGGCGCCACAGTTGACCACGACCGTCGTACTGATCGACCGCCAGGGCAGCCCAGCTGTCCTCATCGACGTAGTAGGTGCGCTTCGCATAGATGTGGCGCTGGCCTTCCTTGAGCGTGCCCTCGACCACCCACACGCGGTGCAGCTCCCAGCGCACTACGTCGGGGTTGATGAACTTGGGACCGATCATCTCGTCCGGGTTTTCGTTATAGGTGAAGCGGTAGGTGTTGTAAGGAACGTACAACTCCTTCTTGCCCACCAGTTTCCAGTTGTAGCGATCCATCTTGCCGCTGAACAGGTTGGTGTCATCGACAGTAGACATACCCGAAGTGGTCGGGTTCGGCGTGTCGTAGGCCAGGTCCGGCGCGAGGCGCACGCGGCGCTGTCCGGGCAGATACTGATAGGCACGGCGACCGAGGTTGGTGTAGTCGACCGGTTCGGCAGTCTGCAGCGACTCGCCGGCGCGACGAGCCGGGCCGCTGTAGTTCGCGCGGGCACGGGTCAACAGGTTTTCATCGGCCGGGCGCGAGACATCGTAGAACGCTCCCTCGGTGGTCCACATGCCCTGGGTAGAGATCACCTTGCGGCCGCTGGCGTTGACGTTGTAGGCGGTGAACTTGGGCATCACGAAACGCAGGCCCTGGTAGCGGGCGACATGGTTGAGCATCACCTCGTTGCCGCTCTGCGGAATCGGGAACGGAATGCCGCCACGCGCGTTAAGCATGGAGGTGCCGTCGGCGGTCACCGTGGCCCCGGTGGCGTTTTTCAGGGTTTTGTCCAGCACGGACTGCGGATAGCTCACGGTGCGGTGCGTCGGATAGACGTCGATACGGTAGCCCGGCTGGTTTTTGAGCAGCGCCTTGGCGCCTTCGCTCAGCTTGGCTGTGTACTGATCCATGTTCTTGGCATCGATCGAGAACAGCGGCTTCTCGTTGGCGAACGGGTCGGGACGAATGCCCGAACTCGCATTGAAGCCAGCCGGCGCCGTGGTCAGGCCACCGGTGTACTCGGGAATCGAGCCATCCGCATTGCCCGCCTTTTCGGCGCCAAAAGAAGTCAGCGTGGTGCCCAGTTTCTGGGCCTCGGTTGCCGACACTGCCGCATGGAGCACGCCTGCATGCGCCGCCAGCAGGCTGGCCGCGATCAGGGTTCTTGTGAGTTTAGTCATGTCTCCACCTTTCTAGGGTCTGAAATCAAGTGATGCACGCCTGCCGAAACAGCGTTACTCGGCAGGCGGGAGCACCTTCATCGATTGAACGAATCACACGAGTGGGCCATCGATGCAGGGCCCTAGTCTCGATTTGAGGGTAATGAGGGAATCGGTGCGGCCGCCCCTCCCAAAGTGGAGTAATAGGGGGGGAGGTAGCCCCGCGAAGGGCGCGTTTTCGCCGTCGCCGCGCGGCCGGCAGGAACAAAAAAGGCCATGACGCGGTTAACCCGCCCCATGGCCTGAAAAACGCAAATGTTGGTCCGTCGAGAAACGCCTCAACCCTCGACGCGTGCGCGTCTGCGCAGCTGACTCAGCCGAACACCCGCAGGATGGCTTCGGCCACGCAGGCGGGCTTCGCCACGCCCTCGATCTCGACGGTCATCTCGTAGGTGATCTGCGCGCCGTTACCCGGCAAGGCTTCCCACGTCTGCACCTTGAAGTGCGCGCGCAGGCGGCTGTCGACCGGCACCGGTTGGACGAAGCGCACCTTGTTCAGGCCATAGTTGACGCCCATCTTCACGTTGCGGATTTCGAAGGCATCGGTCATGAAGGTTGGCAGCAGGCTCAAGGTCAGGAAGCCGTGCGCAATCGGCTTGCCGAACGGCCCTGCGGCGGCGCGCTGCGGATCGACGTGGATCCACTGTTGGTCGCCAGTGGCCTCGGCGAAGGTGTTGATGCGCTGCTGGTCGATGGTCAGCCAGTCGCTGGTGGCGATCACTTCGCCCACCTGGGGCTGCAGCTCGGTCAGAGTCTCAAAGCTTTTCATCGGTATGCACTCGAATGGATTGGATGCAAAGGGTGTTGGTTATGTCCCCGTTACGGTTCTGTAGGAGCGAATTTATTCGCGATGCAGGCAGCCCCCATCACGGATAAATCCGCTCCTACGAAAAGCACACAGGGAGGCGCGACTAGACGCCCAGCTCGACCTGCAGCGCCGCCGCGCACAGCGCCTCGTGGGTGTCGCTGCTGCCGAGCAGCAGTTCGGCGACCACGGCGCGCTTGTAGTAGTGGCCGACCAGATATTCCTCGGTCATGCCGATCCCGCCGTGCAGCTGGATACCCTGACCGCAGACGACCTTCGCCGCCCGGCCAATGAGCATCTTGGCCGCCGACAGGGTCTTCAGCCGCGCCGGCTCGGCGTCGTTGGCCAGCGAAGCGAGTGCCGCGTGCAGCATCGAACGCGCCAGCTCCAGCTCCGCCGCCATGTCGGCCATACGGTGCTGCAACGCCTGGAAGGCGCTGATCGGCACGCCGAACTGCTTGCGCACCTTGAGGTACTCGGCGGTGACTTCGAGGGTCTTTTCCATCGCGCCGATCAGCTCCGCGCACAGCACCAGCGTGCCGTTGGCCAGGCCCGCGCGCAGCGCGCCGAGGCCTTGCCCGGCTTCGCCGAGCAGCGCATCAGCGCTTACCCGCACGCCCGCGAAGGTCAGCTCCTCGACCCAGCTGCCGTCATGCAGCGGCAGCGCCTGACGGGTCAGCCCGGCGCTATCGCCATCGACCAGCAACAGGCTGATGCCTGCGGTGCCATCGATCCGCGCCGAAACGATGAACGCCTGTGCGTCGACCGCACCCAACACCAGCGACTTAGTGCCGTGCAGCAAGAAGCTATCGCCGCTGCGCTCGGCGCGCAGCGCGACGATGTCCGGCATGCCGCGCGACGCCGGCTCGCTGTAGGCCAGGGCGAGGCGATAGCTGCCGTCGGCCAGCTGCGGCAACAGCGCTGCCTGCTGGGCCGGCGAACCGGCGGCGACCAGGGTCTGTGCCGCCAGCACCGCGCAGCCCAGATAGGGCTCGAGCACCAGGCCGCGGCCCAGCTCCTGGGCGATGATCACGCTGTCCTCCAGCGTGCCGCCGAGGCCGCCGTACTCTTCGGGCAACGCGGCCATCAGCCAGCCGTTCTCGGCGAACAGCTGCCAGTTCGCCGCGCTGCCGTTGCGCCCGCTGTGCAGCAGGGCGGTGCGCGCCTCGAAGCCGTATGCCTTGTCGACGTAGCGGCGCACGCTGTCCTGCAGCAGCTGCTGCTCGGACGTCAGTTGGAAATCCATGCCTGCTCCCCTCTCAAAATTGGAACAGCATCTTGGCGATGATGCCCCGCTGTACCTCGCTGGTACCGCCGTAGATGGTCGATGCCCGGCGCAGGAACATGTCGTTGGCAATGCCGCGGGCCAGCGCCTGCAGCGGATAAGGCTGCGCCGGCGCCGCTTCGTGCGGATGCGGATAGGCGATGGCGCCGTAGTCGCCGAGCGCTTCGAGCTGCGCCTCGGTGATGCGCTGCTGCAACTCGGTGGCGCGCACCTTGAGCATCGAGCCGAGCACGTGCGAAGCCGGGTCGTGCAGTTGTTCCAGGCGCGCGACGCGCTGCACCAGCATGGTGATGGCCTGCAGCTCGGCATCCAGACGGGCCAGCTTGAGGGCGAACGCTGGCTGCGCACCGAGCGCCTGCTCACCGACGCGCAGCGCCGTGGCGAACTGGCGCAGCTCGCGCATGTAGCGCTTGAGCTCCGGCAGGTCGGCCGTGGTGGCGTGCTCGTTGTTGAGCAGGAATTTGGTGATGTTCCAGCCCTGCCCTTCGGCACCGATCAGGTTCTTCACCGGCACCCGCACGTTGTCGAAGAAGGTCTCGTTCAAGTGGTGCGCATCGTCGATGCTGCGGATCGGCCGCACCGTGACGCCCGGGGTCTTCATGTCCACCAGCAGGAAGCTGATCCCCGCCTGCTTCTTGCCTTCCGCGTTGGTACGCACCAGCAGGAAGATCCAGTCGGCGTCATGCGCGTAGCTGGTCCAGATTTTCTGACCGTTGATGATGTAGTCGTCGCCATCGCGCTCGGCGCGAGTGCGCAGCGAAGCCAGGTCGGAGCCGGAACCCGGCTCGGAAAAGCCCTGGCACCACAGGCGTTCGCCACGGAAGATCGCCGGCATGTGCTCAGCCTTCTGTTCCGGAGTGGCGAAGGCGTTCAGCACTGGGCCGAGCATCTTCTGCACGAAGCCGTCCTGGGTCGGCGTTCCGGCGGCGCTGCACTCGTCGTCGAAGACCAGGATCTGCGGCACCGACCAGCCGGTGCCGCCGTGTTCCGTGGCCCAGTACGGCGCGCCCCAGCCCTGCGCATCGAGCAGCTGCTGCCAGCGCTGGATCTGTTCACGGGTCGAGCGCACACAGCGTTGCAGGCCTTTCAGCTCGGCCGGCACCTGGGCGATGAACTGCCGGACGTCCTGGCGGAACGCCTCGAGGCCGGCATCGGGTTGAAAGTCCATAGCGGGCCCCCGTCAGTCTTTGCGGTACATGGTGACCACGGCCGCACCACCGATACCGATGTTGTGCTGCAGGGCGATACGCGCGCCTTCGACCTGGCGCTGCTCGGCCTGGCCGCGCAGCTGCTGGACCAGCTCGGTACATTGCGCGAGGCCGGTGGCGCCAATCGGGTGGCCCTTGCAGAGCAGGCCGCCGGACGGGTTGACCACGAATTTGCCGCCGTAGGTGTTGTCGCCGTCATCGACGAACTTCTGCGCACCGCCTTCCGGGCACAGGCCGAGCGATTCGTAGGTGAGCAGCTCGTTCTGCGCGAAGCAGTCGTGCAGCTCGACCACGTCGACGTCCTGGGCGCCGACGCCGGCGATCTCGTAGACCTTGTTGGCCGCCGCGCGCGACATCGAGTAGCCGGCCACGTCACGCATGTCGCCGGAATTGAAGGCTTCCGGGCCATCGGTGGTCAGCGCCTGACCGGCGATATACACGCTGGCATCCAGGCCGTGCTTCTTCGCGTAGGCCTCGCTGCACAACACCACCGCACCGGCGCCGCAAGTCGGCGGGCAGGCCATCGAACGGGTCATCACACCTTCCCACATCACCTGCTCGGCGAGCACGTCCTCGACGGTGACGATCTTGCGGAACACTGCCTTGGGGTTGTTGGCGGCATGGCGGCTGGCCTTGGCGCGAATCTTGGCAAAGGTTTCCAGCGGCGTGCCGAAGCGTTTCATGTGCTCATAGCCGGCGCTGCCGAAGATGCGCAGCGCCGAGGGGATGGCTGCCGCGCCCGGCACGTGGTTGTCGCACTGATCGAGGAACAGCTCCAGTGGGCTGGGACGGTCGGCGAAGGAGCTGGGGATGGCACCGGGGACCATCTGCTCGAAGCCGAAGGCCAGCACGATGTCGGCCATGCCGCTGGCGATCGCCTGGTTGGCGAGGAACAGCGCGGTCGAACCGCTGGCGCAGTTGTTGTTGACGTTGATCACCGGGATGCCGGTCATGCCTACGTTGTAGAGCACGCGCTGGCCGGCCGTGGAGTCGGCGAAGACATAGCTGGCGTAGGCCTGCTGGATCGACTCGTAGCCGACGCCGGCGTCGGCCAAGGCGATACGCACCGCCTGCTCGCCCATGATCGGGTAGGTTTCGCTCTGGCCCGGCTTGGTGAATGGAATCATGCCGACACCGGCGACCACGACTTTCTGCGTCATGTCTTTACTCCTCTCGTTTTTCTGTAAGCCACCAGCCCAGCGCCGGCCCTGGTGAGCAAGGCTGGCGGGCGGTGAGGCGACGAATTTCAGGGTAGGGCTGGAAAGCGCCAGCTGCCCCTCCCCCTCCAGGCAATCGAAGGGGGGGGGGAACCGTAGCGGCGCTACTCAGGACGGGCGCGGCACAGACGGCGGATAGAGCGCCGGTTCCTTGGCCATGAAGCGGCGCAGCGCCTCGGCGTGGTAATCGCTGGCCACGCACAGCGATTGCGCCGCCGCCTCCAGCTGGGTCATCGCCGCGCGGTCGGTCTCGAACGAGCGGTTCAGGATGGTCTTGGCCATGCCCAGCGCGCGGGGCGGGGCGTCATCGAAGCGGCGGGCGAACGACAGCGCCTCGTCCAGCAGACTCTCCGCCGGCACCACCGCCTGGGCGATGCCCAGCGCGACGGCCTCCTCGGCGGCGATTGGCCGCGCCGAGAAGATGATTTCCTTGGCCTTGGCCAGACCGACCAAACGCGGCAGGACGTACATCATCGCCAGGTCCGGGACCAGGCCAACGCCGATAAACGACGGCATCAGCCGCGCGCGCGGCGAGACGAAGACGAAGTCGGCGGCCAGCGCCATCGAGAAGCCGGCGCCCACGGCGACGCCGTCGACCGCCGAGATCACCGGCTTTTCCATATTGGCCAGTTCGGCGAACCAGTCCTGCGAGTCGAGCACGATGTCGCGACCGATAAAGGTCTTCTCGTTGTCGTTCGCCTCGCCCAGGTAGGCCCCGGAACAGAACGCGCCGCCGGCGCCGGTCAGCACCACCGAGGCCACCGAGCGGTCGCCGCGCGCGCGGCGTACCGCTTCGGGCAGCGCGGCCATGACCGCCTCTTCCAGGGCGTTGCGGGTCTGCGGCCGGTTGAGGGTGATCACCGCGGTCTTGCCGATCTTCTCGTACAGCACCGCGGCGTTTGTCGGGTTACTCATGATCCTGCTCCCTCACGGTTGGATCGACCCGGCCGCACGCGGGCGGCCGGGCGCGGCGATTACAGGTTGCGCGAGATGATCAGCTTCTGGATGTGGCTGGTGCCTTCGTAGATCTTGATCACCCGTGCATCGCGGTAGAAGCGCTCGACCGGGAAGTCGTTGAGGTAGCCATAGCCGCCGTGGACCTGGATCGCATCCGAGCAGACCTTCTCGACCATCTCGCTGGCGAACAGCTTGATCAGCGAGGCCTCCTTCGGGCAGCGCACTCCGGCCTGGCACAGACGGGCGGCGTGCAGCATGTACACGTGCGACACCTCCACCTGGGTCGCCATGTCGGCCAGATCGAACGCCACGCCCTGCAGATTGATGATCGGCGCGCCGTAGGCTTCGCGCTCCTTGGCGTACTTCACCGCGGCTTCCAGGGCCGCGCGCGCCACCCCGTTGGCCAGTGCAGCAATCGCCACCCGGCCTTCGTCCAGCCCGGCAATGATGTGCTTGTAGCCGGCCCCTTCGGCGCCCAGCAGGTTGCTCAGCGGCGCCCGGCAGTCTTCCATCTGGATCGCCGCCAGGTTGGCGGTGCGCTGGCCCATCTTTTCCTCGTTGCGGGTGACCGCGAAGCCCGGGGTGCTGGGGTCGACCATGATCAGGCTGACACCTTTCTTGCCGGCGTCCTTGTTGGTGACGGCCACCACGATGGCCACGCCGGCTTCGCCGCCGTTGGAGATGAACTGCTTGCTGCCATTCAACACATAGTGATCGCCATCGCGGCGCGCCGAGGTGCGGAACGCGGCGGTATCCGAACCGGCGTGCGGTTCACTGAGCAGGAAGCAGCCGATCTTTTCGCCACTAATCATCGCCGGCAGCCATTGCTGCCGCTGCTCCTCGGTACCGTCGCGGTAGATCGACAGGGCCACGGAGTTGTGTACATGCAGGGCGGTGGCAAAGCCGGCATCGACCGCGGCAAATTCCTCGATGGTCAGGCAGTACTCGACGAAGCTGAGGCCGACGCCGCCGTACTCTTCGGGGATGTGCATGCCGAGGAAGCCGAGTTCGGCGATCGCATTCAGCTCCGCCCGCGGCCAGGCGCCCGTGCGATCGCGCTCGGCGGCAGTCGGCGCGACCACCTCCTGGGCCACCTTGCGGGCGGAATCGCGGATCATGACTTCCTGCTCGCTCAGGAACGCTGCAGATGTATCGCTCATTGTCTTCCTCGTCTGTCTGGGGGCTCGTCCACCGACACAGCGCTTTGCTGCGCGGCCTGATCCGCGGCGGCGCCATAAGGCCACTGGCCACGGAAGGCCGTCGGTTCGTCCACACCTACAGAATGAGATGACTACCTTCAGCGTCGCTCCTTCCCTATTGGGAGGGGCGATAGCCCCCCCGGATAACTTCCCAGTTCAGGTTGAACACGGCTGCCTGGAAGAATCTGTAGGAGCGAATTTATTCGCGATGCAGACGTGCCCGCATCGCGGATAAATCCGCTCCTACAAAAAGCTCGGAGAGATGGGCCTACTTGATCAGGCCCTGCTGGCGGGCCGCGGTGATCGCGCCGTAGCGGCTCGACACGCCGAGCTTGGCGAGGATGTTCTTGACGTTCCACTTCACCGTGCCGAACGTCAGGTTGAGGGTCAGGGCGATGCGCTTGTTGGACATCGCCTGGGAGATCAGGCTGAGGATTTCCAGCTCGCGCGGGGTCAGCACCGCCGGCTGGCCGCTGCTGGCGTCGCGCGCCAGCGCCGCACCCGCCGCGCCCTCCTCCGCCGCCAGGTGCGCCAGCAGATCGGTCAGGTACTGGCTGGTGAAGGCGTCCAGCGGCAAGTCGGCGCGCAGCTGCTCGAGCAGCTCCATCGCTTCGCTCTCGTCGAGCAGGGTGCGCACCAGGCCGAGTGTGGCGCCGGTCTGCAGGGCCTCGGCCAGCTCGGCGGCGGCGGCTTCGCGGTCATCCTGCATGTCGTGGGCGATGGCCGCGAGCAGGTTGGTCTTGACCATGGCCCGGCCGCGCCCATGCAGCTCACCAAAGCTCCGCACCTCGGCCAGCGCCAGCAGCGCGGCAGCCGGGTCGCGGTCGGCAATCGCGGTGCGCGCGCGCACCGCCGCGGTGATCGCGGCGATCTCACCGTGGCCGCCGGCGCTGCTGCCCTGCTCCGCCAGGGCCTGCAGACGTGCCAGCAGCTCACCGGCCTGGCGCCGCTCACCCATCGCCAGCAGCAGGGCGGCCTGCTCGGCAATCATCGCCGCCTGCGGCCGGCTCAAGCCGAGCAGGTGAAAGTGCGCCGCCTGGTCTTCGAGGAAGCGCAGGGCATCCTGCGGCTCGCCGCGCAGCACTTCGATACGCGAGCGGCACAACGAGGCGCGCGCCATCACGTCCGGCATCGAGAACTGCAGAATGCCCGAGCGGTTGGCCAGCACCGCCAGCGCGTCATCAATGCGATCGAGCTCGTAATAAGCGTCGCTCAGCGTCGAGGCGCACAGGTTGGCGGCCACCGAGCCACGCCCATAGCCAGCCTCGGCGCGCGCCAGCACGCCGGCGCCGATGCGCTCGGCCTCGCGCACGCTGCCGCGGGTCAGGTAGGCCAGCGCGCGGTTGCTTTCGAAGACCATGGCCATGTCGTTGTCGCGGTCGTCCGGGTTGATCGGGTTGTCATCGAACAGCCGCCGCACGTCCTCGAAACGCCCCATCGCCAGGTAGGCCACCACCAGCGCCGACAGGCTGATGTAGCGCAGCGAGCGATTCTCCACCGGCGCCTTGAGCGCCGGCTCGAGCAGGTCGATGACCCGCTTGAGGTCGTCGAGCTGCATCGCCACGGCGGCGTCAGCCAGGGCGAAGCGCGAGGAAATCGCCGGGTTCTTCGCCGCCTCGGTGCGGCGGATCTGCTCCAGCCAGCGCTCGGCCTTCTCCGGCCGCGCCGTGAGCGCGTAGGTCAGGCAACCGAGGACGAACAGCCGCGGGTGGGCGAACAGGGTTTCCTGCGGCAGGCGGTCGAGCAGGTGCAGCATCGGCCCGATGTAGGCCATGCTCCAGGTGGTGGTCGCGGCCTCTTCGAGGGCGCTCACCGCGTAGTCGAGATCGCCGCTCAGGTTGGCGTGGCGGATCGATTCGGCGAGGAAGTCGTGCTCGGCGAACCACTGGCTGGCCCGCCCGTGCAGCGCCTCGACCACAGCCTGGCCCTGCTGCGCCAGGCGCTGCGCGAGGAACTCGCCGAACAGCGGATGGAAGCGATACCACGGCAGGCGGTCGTCCGACTCCACCCGGTAGATCAGCAGGTTCTCGTCCTCGGCCAGGCGGATCAGCTCGGCGGCGCGCGGGTCCTGGGCGACGAACTCGGCCAGCTCGGCGTTGAAGCGCCGGAAGATCGAGATCTTCTCCATCAGCTCGACCAGTTCCTCGGGCAGGCAGGCCACCACGTCCTCGGCGAGGTAGGCCTGCAGATCGGACGACTTCCACAGCAGCGAGCGCAGCTTGGCGCGCTTGGCCGGGCGCACGCGCAGCATGGTGGCGATCGGCTGCAGGCTGGCCGGCCAGCCGCCGGTCAGGTCATGAATCAGGCGGTCCTCGTCGGCGGTGAGGGTCAGGCTGCTGAGGTTCTGCTCGAAGAACGCCTTGGTCTCGTCCAGGTCGAACGGCAGCTCGGCAAAGTCGATTTCCGCGACATAGCCCTGCATGCGCAGCCGGCCGAGGCTGAGCGGCGGAATGGTGCGCGAGGCGATCACGATGTGCAGGTTGGCCGGGCAGTGGTCGAGCAGCTTCTGGATCAGCCGATGCGCCGACGGCGCCTCGATGTGCTGGTAGTCGTCGATCAGCAGGTACAGCTCGCGACCGATCTCCTCCGCCGCGCGGGTCACCACGGCGACCACCGCGTTCATCGACTGGTCGCCGCCGTCGGCATTGAGCATCTCGCCGTCGATCTGGATGCCCAGGTGCTGCAGGGCCGTCAGCAGGTAGGAGAAGAAGCTCTGGAACTCCTTGTCGTCATGGCTGAACGACAGCCAGGCGACCTCGACCCCGGCCTTCATCAGTTCCTGCCGCCATTGCGCGAGCAGGATGGTCTTGCCGAACCCCGCTCCGCCAGTAATCAGCGTGACGGTGCTGTCCTGCGCCTCGCGCAGGCGGCCGAGCAGGTGCGCGCGCGGGATGTGCCGCGTGTTCAGTCGCGGTGGCGAGAACTTGGTCGCGACCAGCAGATTCTCGGAATTCATTACCGTGGTTTGCATCGATTGACTGCTCCGCCTTGCCCATCGGCCGCGCCACGCAGAGCCGACCGTCAACACCATCATGGCAGGTCCGGGGCGAGTCGCCCCGCCCGGCATACCGATAAAGCCGCCTAGCCTGGCAGGCCTGCGCCGACCCGCCCATGGCAATTCCCGCCATCCGCGCCGCCGGCAGGACGCCCGCCGCCACCCCGTGGATAGCGGCCCCGGACCACGCCGCAGCCCGATGGTAAGCCCGCTGCGCACGCCTGACACCCACTCCCCTCCCCACCCGTCCATTAAGGGAGGGGTGGGTCCGAAAGCGCCTGACGTAACGTCACATCTGACCCAAAACGCCATTTGCAAGCTGAGCGAGGATAAGAAATGAGCGAGTCGGTTTCCTTTGAAGTGAAGGGCCAGGTGGGCTGGATCACCTTGACCCGGCCGAAGGCCATGAACGCCCTCAACCGCGACATGCTCGATGCGATGATCGAGTGTCTGAAAGGCTGGGAACATGACGCCAGCGTGCGCGTGGTCGCCCTGACCGCCACCGGCCGAGCGTTCTGCGCCGGCGCCGACCTGAAGGCCGGCGGCACCCCTCAGCCGGGCGAAATGGACCTGCTGGACACCATCGTGGCGTTCTTCGACCGCCTGCGCGTCTTCCCTAAACCGGTGATCGCCGCGGTCAACGGCATGGCCCTGGCCGGTGGTCTGGAAACCGTGCTGTGCTGCGACTTCGTGATCGCCGCCGAGAGCGCCAGCTTCGGCGACGCGCACTCCAACTTCGGCGTGTTCCCGGGTGGCGGTGGCGCTGCCGTACTGCCGCGCAAGATTCCGGAGAACATCGCCAAGTACATGTTGTTCACCGGCGACGCCCTGCCGGCTGCGGACATGAAGCAATACGGTCTGGTCAGTGAAGTGGTGGCCGACGATGAACTGGTCGCCCGCGTCCAGGCGATTGGCGACAAGCTCGCCGACAAGAGCCCGCTGGTGCTGCGCAAGATGAAGAAAGTCTGTGACGAAGCCACCGACAAGAGCCGCGCCGATGCGCTGCGCCACGAACTGCTGGCGCTGCGCGACCACCAGCGCTCCTACGACATGGCCGAAGGCGTGCGCGCCTTCGCTGAGAAGCGCAAGCCGGCTTTTAAAGGTTATTGATCGGCAAGGGCTACTGATCCCGTCACTCAACCAATAGCCATGATCTCGCGAGCCCAACGCAGCTATGCCGACGCGCAGCAGATCGTGCAGGAGTAGAAATGGAAAACGTCTATATCGTCGGCGTGGGCATGACCAAATTCGGTCGCCACGTGGACAAAACCGTCAAGCAACTCACCGCCTGGGCCGTCGAAGACGCCCTGAAAGACGCCGGTTGCGACCGCAAGTGGATTCAGGTTGGCTTCTTCGGCAACTGCACCCAGGGCCACTTCGACGGCCAGCACATGATCCGTGGCCAGGTCGCCCTGCTGCCGCTGGGCCTGGACGGCATCCCGATCTTCAACATCGAAGGCGCCTGCGCCTCCTCCAGCCACGCCTTCAGCTTGGCGGTCACCCAGCTGCAAGCCGGTGCCGCTGACGTTGCCATCGCCGTCGGCGCGGAGAAGATGTTCTACAGCGACAAGGCCAAGATGTTCTCCGCCTTCGAGTCGGCCTGGGACATCGAGACCTTCGAGGACAACAAGAACTACCTGGCAGCCATGGGCAAGAGCATCGTGCCGCCGGAAGGTTCGCAGTCGAAGAACCCCTACAGCCCGTTCATGGACGTCTACGCGGCCCTCGGCCGTGGCGGCCTGATGGAGCGCTACGGCATCACCCAGCGCCAGCTGGCTGCCGTGTCGTCGAAGAACCACGGCCATTCGGTGCACAACGAGCGCTCGCAGTACCGCAACGCCATGAGCATCGAGGAAATCCTCGCCGCGCCGCCGATCACCTACCCGATCACCCTGCCGATGTGCTCGCCGATCTCCGACGGCGCCGCCGCGGCGATCCTCTGCACCGAGTCGGCGCTGAAGAAGTACGGCTTCGACAAGAACCGCGCGATCAAGGTGCTGGCCTCGGTGGTGCGCTCGGCCTCGGCACGCGCCGCTGAAGACTTCGACAAGGGCTGCACGCACCTGGCTGGCAAGGCGGCGTTCGAGCAGGCCGGGATCAGCCCGTCCGACGTCGACGTGGCCGAAGTGCACGACGCCACCGCCATCGGCGAGCTGCTCGCCATCGAAGCCCTGGGTCTCTGCGAACCGGGCATGAGCGGCGTGGATGCCGAGCGCGGCGACAGCGCGCTGGGCGGCCGTCTGCCGGTCAACCCGTCGGGCGGCCTGGAATCCAAGGGCCACCCGATCGGCGCCACCGGCATCGGCCAGATCTTCGAGCTGGTCGAGCAGCTGCGCGGTAACTGCGGCCCGCGCCAGGTGGAAGGCGCACGCATCGCCCTGCAGGGCAACGGCGGCGGCCTGTGGCGCGTCGAGGAATCGACCGAGCACGTCGGCATCTTCAGCCGCGCCTGATGACCTGAGGCGCGGCCCTCCCCGGCCGCGCCGCACCCTTCGCTACTCACTGAATTTGAGGTTAACAAGATGACCATTCGCTTCGACGGCCAAGTGGCCATTGTCACCGGCGCCGGCAACGGCCTGGGCCGCATTCACGCACTGGAACTCGCCAAGCGTGGCGCCAAGCTGGTGATCAACGACTTCGGCGGCAGCCGTGACGGCACCGGTTCTTCCACCGAGTCCGCCCTGGCCGTGGTCGAAGAAATCCGCCAGGCCGGCGGCACCGCCATCGCCAACGGCGCCAACGTCGCCGACTTCGCGCAGGTCCAGGCCATGGTCGCCCAGACCGTCGCCGAGTTCGGCCGCGTCGACATCCTGATCAACAACGCCGGCATCCTGCGTGACAAGTCGTTCGCCAAGATGGATCTGGCCGACATCCACGCAGTGATCAACGTCCATCTGATGGGCGCGATGAACTGCTCCAAGGCCGTCTGGGACGTGATGAAGGAGCAGAACTACGGGCGCATCCTGATGACCACCTCCGCCGCCGGCCTGTTCGGCAACTTCGGCCAGGCCAACTACGGCGCGGCGAAGATGGCCGTGGTCGGCCTGATGAACATGCTGGCCATCGAAGGCCGCAAGAACAACATTCGCGTCAACACCCTGGCGCCGATGGCCGCCACGCGCATGACCGAAGACGTGATGCCGGAAGCCCTGCTCAAGGCCAGCCGTCCTGAGCAAGTGACTCCGGGCGCCCTGTACCTGGTCAGCGAAAACGCCCCGACCAAGCTGATCCTCGGCGCCGGTGCTGGCGTGTTCACCGCCGTGCGCATGGAAGAGACCGCGCCGGTGCACATCGCCGGTGACGTCGCTCCGGAAGACGTGGAAGCCGCGATCGAGCAGATCACCGACTGGAGCAGCGCCGGCCCGCGTGACGATGCCAACGCCCAGGTCGCGCTGTTCGTCGACACCGCGATGAAAGCCCTCAACGCTTGAGGCGAGTGCAGATTCGGCGTTAGCTAGAATCGACAGCAAAATCCGCAGCTGAACACGCTGCGGATGGACTGGACGCCTGGTACCGGCCCCGGAAGCCCCCGAGCAGACCGCTCGGAGGGTTCCGGGGCCATCGTCCACTACCAGCATTCACAGCGAACGACTGCCGCTGGCACCGACTGCCATCCGCATGCCCCCAGCGGGCGCGCCCCGGCATTCGGGAAGGAGAACAAGATGACCACGATGAATTTCGCACGCACGGTAAGAAACCTGGCCGTGCGCTTCGCTGACCGGGAAGCCCTGGTCAACATCGAGCGCAACCGTCGCTACACCTTCCGCGAACTGCACCTGCTCACCAACCGCATCGTCAACATGATGCGTGAGCGCCTGCAGTTGCAGCGTGGCGATATCTACCTGTGCATCCTCGATAACGACAACCTGTCGCTGCTGCACGCCTGGACCGCCATGAAAGGCGAGGCGGCAGGCGCCTACACTAATTTCCGCGACTCGCTCGAAGAGCACCGCGGGCAGATCGCACTGATTAAGCCCAAGGTGGTGTTCCTCGAAAACAGCCTGCTCGATCGCTACTTCGACCTGCTCCGCGAACAGGGCATCACGGTGGTCTGCATGGACCCGCCAGTGATCCAGCAGAACGGCCTGCGTTACTTCTGGGACCTGCTCGAAGGGGTCAGCGACGCCACCCCCGAAGTGGCGCAGGACACGCAGAACGACGTGGTCTCCTACCGCTTCACCGGCGGGACCACCGGGGTCAGCAAGTGCGTGCCCTACACCATGGACAACTGGCTGGCGCTGCGCGACTCCATGTACATGGAGAGCGAGCAGCCCTACCAGCCGGAGACGCGCTTCCTGCACATGGCGCCGATCAGCCACGGCTCCGGCCTCGGCCTGCTGCCGACGCTGTTCCGCGGCGGCTGCACGGTGACCCAGAACATCCCGGACATGGTCCAGCTGTGCCGCAACATCGAGGCCGAACGCATCACCATGACCCTGCTGGTGCCGACCATGATCTATCGGCTGCTGGAAATGCCCGAAGCCACCAGCTTCGACCTGTCGTCGCTGAACAGCCTGGCCTATGGCGCCGCGCCGATGAGCCCGACCAAGCTGCGCCAGGCCCAGGAACGCTTCGGCAACATCTTCATGCAGATCTACGGCGCCACCGAGTGCCTGCATGCGGTGGCGATGCTCAGCAAGGCCGACCACCTGAACGCCAGCGACGAGCAGATCGGCTCGGCCGGGCGCATCGCCGCCGGCGCCGAAGTGATCATCGTCGACGACGACGGCCGCGAAGTGCCACACGGCGAAACCGGCGAGCTGTGGGTGCGCTCGCGCGGCACGGTATCCGGCTATTTCGACAACCCGGAGGCGAGCGCCAGCGAATTCGTCGATGGCTTCTGGAAATCCGGCGACCTCTGCTACCTCGACCAGGAAGGCTTCCTGCATCTGGTCGACCGCAAGAAGGACATGATCATCACCGGCGGCTTCAACGTGTACGCCGTGGAAGTCGAGGCGGCGCTCAACTCGCACCCGGCGGTGTCCAACTCGGCGGTGGTCGGCATCCCCCATGAGGAATGGGGCGAGGCGCTGCATGCCGAGGTGATGGTCAAGGCCGGCGAGGAGGTTTCCGCCGAGGCGCTGATCGAGCACGTCAAGGGTCGCCTGGGCCGCTTCAAGGCGCCGAAGTCGATCCTGTTCGTCGACGCGCTGCCGGTCAGCGTGGTCGGCAAGGTGCTGCGCCGTCAGGTGCGCGAGAAGTACTGGAAGGACAAGGCGCGACGCGTGTCCTGATCCGCAAGCTTTACCCTTGCTGCCCCGGGCGGCACCGGCGTTTCCACGAACGACGGTGTTTGCCCGGGGCTTTTTTATTGTGCGCAAAAAAAACGGCAGTCCGGGAGACCCGAACTGCCGTTGGCATGGATGACTCAGGAGCGCTTGATCACCGGCGGGTAGTAATCACCGCTGACCGCGCCGTTCTTCGGCCCGTAGAAGCGGAAGATCATGCGGTAGTTGTGGCCCGGCTGGGTCGGCAGCCAGTTGCCTTGCGGCGCGTCCTTGGGCTGTTCCGGGGCGAAGTACAGGGTCAGCGAACCGTCCGGGTTGTACTTCAGATCCGCCTGGTCGTTGAGCGAGAAACGGTTCAGCGGGTTGGGTAGCACCAGGAAGGTCTTGGAATCGGTGACGGTGATCGACCAGTAGTAATTCGCCAGGGTGTCCGGCAGTTGGTCGGCGGGGAACGTCACCGAGTAGCTCTGGGTGCTCTGCAGCGGTTGGCCCTGGTCATCCAGGGTGCCGCGGTAGTAGACCACTTCCTTCTGGTTGTTGGCCCAGATGCCGCCGTAGTTGACCAGGGTACGGGTCAGGAAGTCATTGCCGTAGACCCCGGAGGTAGCCGGGCGAGCCCAGCCATTTTTGGCGGTGCCGTGGCCCATTAGCGGCGAGGCCTTGGCGATGTTGGCAAAGGCAACGGTGCGGATCGACTTGTCGATGCGCGCGCGCTCGGCCGGGTCGGCGATGGCCGCGGCAATGGCACGCACATTGGCCTGCTGGGTTTCCATACCGGGGTTGATGTCCGGCTCCTGCAGCGCCACGGTCGCCGAGTCGAAGGCTTCCACACCGGGCAGCTGGCCGGCGGCGAACATCAGGGTTTGCGGCACTTCCGGAAGTTTCGGTGAGCCGCTCGGGCGCATCGTGAACTGGTGCTGCAGACGCTCGGCCTCGCTCCAGTCCTTGCCCAGCTCGACCCGGCTCAGCACCCGCAGGGTGCGCGCCGGCACATCGATGCGCTGGGTACCGGCCGGCAGGCTGACCTTGGCGTCCTTCAGGCACACCGCGAACTCGCCGTCCGGATGCTTGGGAAACTCGCGCTCGTTGATGTTGGCCAGGGTCTCGCCCCAGCCGTTGAGAAACTGCACGGTGTAGTAGCGATCAACCACCTTCGGCACCGAGACCAGCGTGCAGCTGTTCTCGTCGATCCCGACCCAGGCCTCGGAATAGGCGACATCCAGGTTGGGGTTGGCCCAGGCCACCGCGCCGGGCTTGCGGTGATGCAGGGTGTTCCACTGCAGGCCGTCCTTGAAGTCCAGCTGTTGCTGGCGGGTCACCAGCAGGCGGCCGAACAGGTAGATGTAGGCGTCGCTGATGTCTTGATCGGTGATCGCCGCGGGGGCTGCTGGAGTGGTTTGCGCGAGGGCGAGCGGCGCCTGCAGGCAGGCTGCCACCAGCCAGGTTGCGGCGGCAGCGCCAAGGGCGGTAGGTAATCGCATGGACATGAACATTCTCCGTCGAAAGCAATCGGTACGACCTCTAGGATCATAGCCAGTTAGCCTGCATCGGATCGCTCTCGCCCCCCTCCCTTTGGAGTGGGCAGTGCACCGGGCAGCGGCGCTCGTCATGCGGCGCCCCTGCCCGGTCTGCGTCAGTCGACCTGCACGTCGGCCAGCGAGGCCATGTCGATGACGAAGCGGTACTTCACGTCGTTCTTCTCCATGCGCTCGAAGGCGGCGTTGATGTCCTGCATGCGGATCATCTCGCAGTTCGGCAGCACCTGATGCTCGGCGCAGAATTCCAGCAGCTCCTGGGTCTGCGCCAGGCCGCCGATCAGCGCGCCGGAGATCGAGCGGTTGTTGCGCGCCAGCAGGCCGCCGTGGATCGGCTCCAGCGGCTCCAGCGCACCGACCAGCACCAGCTTGCCGTTACGGGCCAGCAGCATCAGGTAGGGATTGACGTTGTGCTTGCTGGGGATGGTGTCGAGGATCAGGTCGAAGCGGTTGGCCGCGCCCTTCATCGCTTCCGGATCGCTGGACAGCAGCACGTGATGCGCGCCCAGCGCACGGGCATCGTCGGCCTTGCTCGGCGAAGTGGTGATCACCGTAACTTCCGCACCCAGCGCGGCCGCCAGTTTGACCGCCATGTGGCCGAGACCGCCGAGCCCGACCACTGCGATGCGGGTGCCCTGCTTGACGCCATGTTCGCGCAACGGCACCCACACGGTGATCCCGGCGCACAGCAGCGGGCCGGTGTAGCGCAGGTCGAGCGCCGCCGGCACGCTGAGGACGAACTCTTCGCGCACCACGATGTGCTGCGCGTAGCCGCCGAGGGTGACGTCGCCGGTATGGCGGTCGCGGCCGTTATAGGTCGCGGTCATGCCCTTCTCGCAGTGCGGCTCCTGATGCGCTTCGCAGGCCGCGCAGTGCTGGCAGCTGTCGACCAGGCAACCGACCGCCACGCGGTCGCCGACCTGGTAGCGGCTCACCTGGCTGCCGACCGCGGTGACGTGGCCGACGATCTCGTGACCGGGCACACAGGGGAACACGGTGCTGCCCCAGTGGTTGTGGGCGAAATGCAGGTCGGAGTGGCAGACGCCGCAATAGGCGATCTCGATGGCCACGTCATCGTCGCGCAGCACGCGGCGCGCGATGCGCATCGGCGCCAGCTGTGCGTGGGCTTCGTGGGCGCCATAGGCAAGACAATCAGTCATGACAGTTTTCCTCAGACAAAGAGTGCAAACGTAGAAAACGAAACGGCCCGGCATGCGCCGGGCCTGGGGCTTTAGATCGAAGGTCGGAGCCAGGGCGCCGCCGTGGTTTCCGGCGAGGCGATCTGGTTGGAGATCCACTTGCCCATGCGCCGCATCGGCTCGAGCGAGTCCTGCGGGGCGGCGAACTTCATCGCCGCCGCGTAGCCCAGCGAGACGATGCGCTGTGCGCCGTAGAGCGGCAGGACGTCCTTCAGCTGGTCCTTGATGCTCTCCGGGTAGACGCCGACGGTCTGGGTGTAGGAGTCCACCGCATCCATCATTTCGTCGAGCGAATCGACCGGCACCAGGTTGGCGGTGCGGTCGTCGAGGCTGGTGGAGAAGGACACCGGCTCGGGAATCTGCGAGCAGATCACTGCGCCTTCGCCGTCCTTGCCGCCGATGACCTTGTACCACTCGTCATCCAGGCGCAGCGCGTCGACTTCCGCCTTGAGGCGCTGGTCGTAGCGCTTGGGCGCGGTGGACAGGGTGTTCGGCAGGCCGAGCATGGCCTCGTAGACGTACTGGCCGAAGGTATTCAGGCGCGCCAGGCCATCCTCGTCGGTGCCGCTCTGCACGTAGATCACCCGGGCGCAGACGCAGCCCTTCTGGTTGATCGCGCCGATGTCGGCGGCCAGGCGCACGGCGGCCTCGCGCATGCTCGCTTCGCTGGCGAAGGTGGCCTCGCCAATGATCGATGCGCTGCGCTTCGGGTCGAGGGAGATCAGTTCGAGGCCTGGCTGGATGTACTGGGTGACGTGCTTGATCGAGGCGAAACCGCCCCAGGCGACGATCTTCTCCAGGTTCTGCGGCTGGTACAGGCGCTGTTCGAGGGCCTGGTCGCCACCTTTCCAGTAGGCCACGGTGAGGTGCTTGGTCAGCGGGTGGTCCGGTGCCATGTCGATCATGGTGCGGGCGATGGCCAGTGCGGTGAACGGGTCGTTGGACGGTGCCTTGATGATCGCGTCGCTGCGCAGGACCATGTTGCGGATGATGGTCCACAGCGACAGCGACACCGCGTTGCCGGCGACGATGTGCAGGGTGCGCGCGCCGAAGCAGCGCACTTCCAGTTCGGTGCCGTCGAGCAGGGTCTGCTTGACCCAGCCTTCCAGGTAATCGACGCCCACGGTGGTTTCCACCATCTCGCGGATGAACTCACGCGTCAGCATGTGCTGCAGGCCCATGTACGAGGCCCGGACGATGGTCGGGGTGGTCGGTGCGGTCAGGTAGGACAGCTCGCAGGCTTCCTGCAGGTAGCGGTTCTTGCTGTATTCCAGGCGTTCGCCGAGGGCCACGCAGTAGTCGAGGATGTCCTCGAAGCTCAGTTCGTACAGGTCGGCCAGCTTGGCCGGATTGCCCAGTGGCAGCTTGTCGATGTACTTGTGCGCATCGGGGGTGAGGAAGGCCAGGTCACCGCCACGGCCACCCACTTCGATCAGGTTGTCGGTGATGACTTCGCCGCGAATGATCAGCGGCGCGATGGGATGGGTCATGGATCAGCCCTCGAAGGTATTCAGGAAGTCCATCGCCTCGCGATGGGACTGTTCGGAGGCGGCGCAGGTGATCTTGTCGTCGCCGCCGTTCTTGTCGCTGTAGCGCTGGATCGCGCCGGCCACGTAACGGCTCGGCCGGCCGCAGGCGCAGGGCTTGTCCCACTCCACGGTGATCTCGTCGCCGGTGATGAAGCCGCCCCAGCGCAGGTCGGCGCCGAGGTCGAAGAACGCCGCGCGGCCGGTCTGCCGACCTTCACGGGGCAGCGACTTGCCGGTTTCCGGGTCGAGCACGAAGGGAATCGCGGTGTGCGCGAAGTGGTAGTTGCCGTGCTCGCACTTGGCGTGCGAACCGCTCGGCGTTTCCGACATCGCGTAGGTCTCGTTGATCTTGTTCACGCCGGTGAAACGCATCACCTCTTCGCGCCAGCCCTCGGGCTGCACCACGCCCTTGGCACCGCCGGTGGTGGCGATCCACGAATCGGGGTGGAACACGCCCTCGATGCCGCGTTCCAGACCGGCCTTGGCCATGTTGTGCAGGAGGTTCCAGGTGCCGCCGATGTACACGCGCTTGCCCTTGAGTTCGCGGGTCATCTCGTCGAAGAAGTTGGCCAGGTGCTGCGGCATGTCGGCCTGCAGCTGATCGAAGGCCTTCTTCTTGGCCAGCAGCTCGGGGCTGATCACCAGACGGTCGAGGGTGCCCTTGGCATGTGCCGCGCGGACCTTGGCGCCGAGGTGCAGCACGTCGCTGGACAGCGTCGCCGGGTAGGCGGCATGGAAGTTGTCCAGGCTCGGCAGCACCGTGCGCATGAGCATCACGTTGCCGCGCAGGTGGCTGAGGTAGCCCTTGCGGTAGTAGGGATAGGCGGAATGCATGTCCACCGCCGGGCTGTCCGGGCCAGTCATGCCCCAGGCATACAGGCGACGGATCTGCACGGATTTCTCGAACTCGCGGAAACCCAGCGGCAGGAACGACAGGGTGCCGGAAGTGCCGGAGGTGTGGCTGAGGCACAGCTCGGGTACCGCTTCGTCCATGGTCTCGAACCAGTCGTCGAGGCCCTGGCAACCGCTGACGTCGGTGGCGAGGATCTTTTCACCGATTTCCGGGATGACCAGCCGGCTCAGCCACTTGTTGATCGCGGTGAAGTTGTTCTTCTCCAGCAGCGATGGCGGGTAGGACTTGAACACCGTGTGCTCGAACAGCAGCGGCACCAGATCCTCGAGTTTCTCGATGCGCTCGACGCCCTCGCCATCGGCGAGCTTCTTCAGCACCGGAATGCTGTCGCGCATTTGCGCGAAGCGGCGCTGGAGTGCCGCCAGTTGCAGCGCATCGACCTCGTCGCGCGGCAGCTGATTCCAGGTCTCGAAGGAGTGCTCGGCCAACTCCGCAGGGTTGGTCAACAGCAGTTCGACCTTCTCGTCGATTGTTCGTGTCATGCGCAGAGCCTCCTCGAATTCGCTCGTTCGCGTGTCGAGGGGAACGCTCCCCCATCGCCACCGTAGAGCCAGTGTAGGGAGCCTCGGCGCCGATTAGTTCCGGATTCAGTCACCCGAAAAAATCGCCTAACTATTTGTTTTAGATGGCTTTTTAAAACACAGACCGGCGGTCAGCGGCGCGTTTCCAAATCCGGGGTGGTCAGCAGCGCATGGATCATCCGCGCCAGCAGGCGGACGGTGTCGGGGGCCACCAGGTACTGCGGCCGCTCGAGCAGCAGCGCGCGCGGGATGGCCACCACCGCCTGATAGGCGAGGAAGCCAGCCTTCTCCCGATCGCGCACCAGCACCTCGCTGGAAAAGCGCTCGACCAATGCGGGAATCACCATCGCCGACCAGAAGCGCTCCGCCTTGACCAGGTCGAGGCGCACCAGCTCGGCGTGATAGGCGGCCTTGATGCTCAGCTCCGAATCGATCTGCATCCAGCGGTGCAGGGCCGCCAGTCCGCAGCTGAGCACCCGTTCGATGCCGTCGAGCAAGGTGGCGGTCGCCGGCAGACTGGCCAGGCTGGCGATCCCCTCCTGGCGCGCCTCGTCGCGGTAGTCGTCGAAGATCGCCCCGACCAGCGCTTCGATGGTCGGGAAGTACTCGTAGATCGAACTGATGGCGACCCCCGAGTAGTCCGCCAGGCGGTACACCGACAAGCCGCCGCGACCGTCCTGCTCGAGGATGTCGCGGCCGGCTTTTTTCAGTGCCTCGACCAGGGCGACCGAACGCGCCTGGCGCGGCAGTTTGCGCTGCCGGGCGGTGAGTTCGACCAGCAGCACGTCGCCGCCGGCCTGGGACGGGGTGTCCTTGAGCGCGGCGGCATCGGTTTGCAGGGTACGGTTGAGCATGACAATCAGCGCCTCATGGTGTCGGCGCTCGGCGGCAAACCGCCAAGCCGGCCGGCGGGCTCACAGCGACGCGCCAAGCGCGTCGGCGATCCACTGTTTGTGGCAATCGGTGGTGCCGCCGGAGATCGACAGCAGCAGCGCCTCGCGCGCCAGGCGTTCGATCTCGCTGTCGCGGCCCGCGCCGCCCTGCACCTGCATGGCGGCGTGACAGACCCTCACCGCCAGCTCGCAGACCAGCCACTTGGCCATCGACACCGCGGTGCCGCCGGCCTCCTTCTGGGCGATGGCCTGGAAGCACATCAGCCGGGCGGCTTCGATGAAGGTGGCCATCTCGGCGAGCCGGGTCGCCACCTGCGGAGCGACCTGCAGGCCGGGGTGCAGCGCGTGCAGGTGGGCCAGCGCGGCGTCGAGGGCCGCGCGCATCAGGCCGAGCGCCAGCAGGGCGATATCGGCATGCTGCTTGGCCAGCAGCCGCCGTGCGCTGTGCAGCCCCGCTTCGCCGATCCAGATGCGATCGACGCTGAGCACCCGCACCGCGCTGAAGCTGATCTGCGCGGCGGGCTGACCGTTCACCGCGACCCGCTCGAGCTTGCGCGACAGATAGCCGTGGTCCTTGCGGTCGACGATCAGATGCCACCGCGCGCCCTGCTCAGCGCTGGCAGCAACAATGAGGAAATCGGCGAAATGGCCATTGGCGACCCAGCCGGCCTCGCCGGACAGCACGACACTGTCGCCGTCCGGCACGGCATGGATCGACGGATTCAGCGCCGCGTCGGCATCACCCAGGCAGAAGCCGGCGCACGCGCGCCCCGCCAGCAGGTCGGCGAGGTAGCGATCGCGCAGGTGCGCCTGGGTTGCCGGCAGCTCGGCGAGAACCGTGGCCGCCGCGCGGTTGGTGATCACGCACCAGGCGATGTCGAGCGAGACGACGCTGAGCTCCTCGAACAGCATCGCCTCGGTGCTCGGCGACAGGCCTAGGCCACCGAGGCTCTTGGCCACGCTGGCGCCGGGCAGGCCGAATTCGGCGATCGCCTGGGTGATGTCGAGCATCCGCTCTTTGGGAATCGGCCGGTCGCGGTAGCCGCGCGCGATCGGCTCGATCTCCGAGGCGAGGAACTGGCGAAAGCTGTCGATCACAAACCGCTGATCTGCGCTGGGACTCTCAACATTCATGGCCCGATTCCTCGTCAGGGCGGTGTCCTGCAGCCCGGTACGATCCAGGTCCGGATAAGGGTAGGAAGCACCGCCAGGCCCGTCCCCTCGCCTTTCGAGGGGGCCGCCCGCAGGCCGCTAGCCGAGGCTGCGCGAGATGATCAGCTTCTGGATGTGGCTGGTGCCTTCGTAGATCTTGGTCACCCGCACGTCACGGCAATAGCGCTCGACAGGGAAGTCGTTTAGGTAGCCGTAGCCGCCATGCACCTGCAGGGCGTCGGAGCAGACCTTCTCGGCCATCTCGCTGGCGAACAGCTTGGCGATCGAGGCCTCCTTGGCACACTGGACCCCGGCTTCGCACAAGCGCGCGGCATGCACCACGTACTGGTGCGACACGTCGACTTTCATCGCCATTTCGGCCAGGTCGAAGGCCACGCCTTGCAGGTTGATGATCGGCGCGCCGTAGGCCTCGCGTTCCTTGGCGTAGGCGACCCCGGCGTCCAGCGCGGCACGCGCCACACCGGTGGCCACCGCGGCGATGGCCACTCGGCCCTCGGACAGCGAACCCATGATGGCCCCGTACCCGGCCCCTTCGGCGCCGAGCAGGTTGTCCAGCGGCACGCGGCACTCCTCGAGCTGGATCTGCGCGACGTGCGCCGAACGCTGGCCGAGCTTCTCCTCGATGCGCGCGACGACATAGCCGGGATGCTCGTGCGGATCGACGATGAACAGGCTGCTGCCCTTCTTGCCGGCGGCCTTGTCAGTCACCGCGAGGACCAGGCCGACGCCCGCTTCGTTGCCGTTGGAGATGAACTGCTTGCTGCCGTTGAGCACGTAGTGCTCGCCCTCACGGCGGGCACTGGTACGGAACGCCGCGGTGTCGGAGCCGGCCTGCGGCTCGCTCAGCAGGAACGCGCCGATCCGCGAACCGTCGGCGATACCCGGCAGGTACTTGCGCTTCTGCGCCTCGGTGCCGAGCCGGGCGATCGACATGCCGGCGGAGTTGTGCACATGGATCAGCGTGGCGAAACCGGCGTCGGCGGCGGCGAACTCTTCGATGGCCAGGCAGTACTCGACGAAGCTCAAGCCCGCGCCGCCGTACTCCTCGGGGATCAGCATGCCGAGAAAACCCAGCTCGGCGGCCGCCGCCAGTTCAGCGTGCGGCCAGGCACCGCTGCGATCCCGCTCGGCCGCGGTGGCCGCGACCACCTCGAGCGCGACCTTGCGCGCCGAGTCGCGAATCATCAGTTCTTGTTCGCTCAGAAAAACAGAGGAGGAATCGCTCATCGTTACACCTTGTACATTTCGCTTAATGGGTAGAAACCGAGCACCGGCCGGCGCGCAGGCGGCGCACCGGCACGGTCCTCGTCAGAGACATTGGGCGGCCGGCACCTTGCGCTGCACGTTGGTGGTCGCCTGCACGCGGGCGGCGTCCGGCGTCGCGCTGCCGCGCAGCAGGAAGTGCGAGAGCGCCGGGATGAGCACCAGGGCGCCGAGCATGTTCCAGAGGAACATGAAGGTCAGCAGGATGCCCATGTCGGCCTGGAACTTGATGGGCGAGAAGGCCCAGGTGATCACCCCGGCGGCCAGCGTCACACCGACCAGCGCGACCACCTTGCCGGTGAAGCGCAGCGCGTAGCAGTACGCCTCGGCGAGCGACGCGCCGGCACGCTGGCGGGCCAGCTGGATGCTCAGCAGGTACAGCGCATAGTCGACGCCGATGCCGACGCCGAGGGCGATCACCGGCAGCGTGGCGACCTTCACGCCCATGCCCAGCGCGACCATCAATGCCTCGCAGAGCACCGAAGTAATCACCAGCGGCACCACGGCGACGATCACCGCGCGCCAGCTGCGGAACGTGACGAAGCACAGCACGATGACCGCCGCATAGACGTACATCAGCATGGTGAAGTTGGCCTTCTTGACCACGATGTTGGTCGCCGCCTCGATGCCGGCGCTACCGGCGGCGAGCAGGAACTGGTGCTCGGGGGTGCTGTGCGCGGCGGCGAACGCCTCGGCGGCCTTGACCACCCGATCGAGCGTCTCGGCCTTGTGGTCGGCCAGGTAGGCGACCACCGGCATCACCGAGCAATCGGTGTTGAACAGCTCCGGGTTGGTGGTGCTGGCGGTACGCGCCGCGTAGTTCAGCACGTCCTGGTTCGGCGGGATCGACAGCCACTTGTTGCTGCCTTCATAAGAGCCGGCGGTGATCTTGCGCACCGCGTCGGCCAGCGACACCGTGCTCTGCACGCCGGGCACCTGCTGCAGCGCCCAACCCAGGCGGTCGGCCTCGATCAGCGTCTGGTACTCGAGGCAGCCTTCCGGGGCGGTCTTGACGATCACCGCGAACTGATCGGTCGACAGCGAGTACCTGTTGGTGATGTAGGCGTTGTCGAGGTTGTAGCGCGAGTTCGGGCGCAGTTCGGAAACCCCGGCATCGAGGTCGCCGATCTTCAGCTGGGTACTGACCATGAAGCCGCCAACCAGCAGGACCAACGATGCCGCGAGCGCCGCCAGCGCCCAGCGCCGTTCGGTGAAGCGCACCAGCAGTTTCCACACACCGCCGAGTTCCGCCTCGTCGGCACGCAGGCTGCGCTGCGCCGCCTTCTGACTGACACCGGTGTAGGAGAGCATCACCGGCAGCAGGATCAGGTTGGTGAACACCAGCAGCGCCACGCCGATGCTGGCGGTGATTGCCAGGTCCTTGATGACCGGAATGTCGATCATCATCAGCACCGCGAAACCCACCGCGTCGGCGGCCAGCGCGGTCAGCCCGGCGAGGAACAGGCGGCGGAAGGTGTAACGGGCGGCGACCAGCTTGTGGGTGCCACGACCGATGTCCTGCATGATGCCGTTCATCTTCTGCGCGCCGTGGGACACGCCGATGGCGAAGACCAGGAACGGCACCAGAATCGAATAGGGGTCCAGCTCGTAGCCGAGCCGGGCGATCAGGCCGAGCTGCCAGAGCACCGCCACGCAGGAGCAGGCCAGCACCAGCAGGGTGCTGCGCAGGCAACGGGTCCAGGCAAAGATGATCAGCGCGGCGATCACTGCCGCGACGGCGAAGTAGAGGATCATCTGCACCAGGCCGTCGAGCAGTTCGCCGACCACCTTGGCGAAGCCGACCAGACGGATCTCGACCTGCGCACTGCCCTGCTCGCCGGAGAACTTGCTGCGTACCGCTTCCAGCTGCTTGGACAGTTCCCAGTAGTCGAGCACCGCCCCGGTGTTCACGTCCTTATCCAGCAGCGGCAGGAAGATCATGCTCGAGCGGTAATCGTTGCCGACCAGGCTGCCGAGCAGTTGCGCGCGGCCGATGTTCTGTTTCAGCTGCTCGATGTTCTCCGCCGAACCGGTGTAGTTGTCGGGCATCACCGGACCGCCGGTGAAACCTTCCTCGGTAACTTCGTTCCAGCGCACCACCGGCATCCACAGCGACTTGACGTTGGCGCGGTCGATACCCGGAGTGAGGAACAGCTCGTCGTTGATTTCCTTGAGCGCCTGCAGGTAGTCCGGCGCGAAGATGTCACCGCTCTTGTTCTCCACCACCACGCGCACCGCATTGCCGAGACCGGCAAGTTCGCTGCGGTTGTCGAGGAAATTGCGGATGTACGGCTGGTGGTGCGGAATGGTCTTCTCGAACGCCGCGTTGAACGTCAGCTTGGTCGCATCCCAGCCCAGCAGCAGCGTGGCCAGTGCACAGAGGATCACCACCAGCAGGCGATGGTTGAAGATCAGCCGCTCGAGCCAGCTGCCGGACTTGCGGTCGAACGCCTTCAGGTCGCGGATCGTCTGCAGGTTGTCGTCGAATTTGTTGGTGTTCATTACCTATCCCCAACGGATCTGTTGTTACTGCAGGTTTTCCACGCGCACGCCACCGATGCCGGCCAGCGCGATAGCGCCACCAGCAGCCGGGGCCACAGCGAAGTTCGGGGCGACACGGCGCGGCTTGACCGGCGCGAAGCTAGCGCCCTGGTCCCGCGAGCGAAGGATTTGTCCGGCCTGGCTGACCAGCACAAGGGAGCCGTCGCCGAGCGCGGTGCCGGCAGTCAGGCCGGCATGCACATGGGTCTCGACCTTGCTCCAGCTGGCGCCACCATCGACGCTGCGATACGCGTTGCCGCGCAGTCCGTAGACCAGCACCATGTCGCGATTGCCGAGCAGACCGAACAGCGTGCCCTCGTAGGGCAGCGCCACCGGCTGGAAGCGCTGGCCGGCGGCATCGAGCTTGAGCACCAGGCCCTGCTCCCCGACGATGAACAGCGAGCCGCCCGCCGGACGGATGCCGTAGAGGTGCATGCCGCGCGGGTTGTCGATGCGGTCGAGCCACGGCGTCCAAGTCTTGCCACCGTCCTCGGTGCGCAGGATCAGGTTGAACGCGCCGACCACGAAGCCCTTCTGCTCGTTCTCGAACCAGACATCCAGCAGCGGCTTGTCGGCGCCCTGCGCGGCAAGGGACTCCGCCTCCTGCTGCAGGCGCTGCGCCTCTGGGTCGTCGGCGTTGGCCGCCGCGCCGTAGCGCTTGCTGACCAGTTCGGCGATCTGCCGGCCGTCGAGCTGCTTGTTCCAGGTCACGCCACCGTCGGCGCTGTGCAGGATCACCCCTTCATGGCCGACCGCCCAGCCCTGCTGGGCGCTGGGGAACGCCAGGGCGGTCAGGTCGGAACTGACCGGAACCTGCGCCTGGCGCCAGGTCTGGCCATCGTCGGAATAGAGAATGTGGCCGCGCTGCCCGGCGGCAATCGTCCGACCACCCGCCGCTGCCAGTGCATTGAGCGGAGAAAGCAGCGCCTTGGTACTCGGCGCGGCGGCCAGGTCCATGGGCGAAGTGAACACGGGTTGCGCGACGGCCGGACCGGCCAGCGCGGCGAGAATCGCAAGCCGGGTGCAGATACGTTTTACCAGCACGTTTGTACCCTCGAATCGGTGCGCCTAAGCGCCTACTGCGGAACGGCAAGAGCAGGACCATCCTGCTCGGAGCCAATGAATCGGCGTCCCTGTCATGCCGGCGTGAACCACGCATGGAGAAAAGCCATCGCCCCACCGCGGGGACGGTGAGGCGAAGGCCCCACCCGGCAGCCAGCGGCCGGGTGGATCGCGCTGAGGTCAGAGCGTGGTTTTGAAGGTGAAGAACACCGCGCCGCGGTCTTCCAGGGCCGACTGAGCGCCACTGGTGGTGCGCAGGGAGCCATTGGGGTTCTTCGAGATGTCGCCAAAGTAGTCGACATACTTCAGGTCGAAGCGGTAGCGGCTGTACAGGTCCAGAGCCACGCCGACCGCGTAGCTGCCGGCATCTTCGTTGCCGCCGGAGGCGACTGCGGAGTTGCCGTTCAGGCCGCGCGAGTAGCTGAGCGGCAAGGACACGTCGCCACCCGGGAACACCTGGTACCAGACCGGCGTGAAGTTCACCGCCGCGCCATAGGCACTGCGAGTCACCGCATCGATGTTGAGCGGGTTGGACTTGTACAGGGAGGTCCCTTTGAACACGTTGTTCGGGTCGTCGGTGACCGACAGCCAACGGCTCGCCGTCAGCTCGGCCGACCAGGAAGCGCCGTCGTACACCGCCGTCGGGCTGAGCGAGCCGATCGCGTTGAGCACCCCGTGCAGGGTGTCGCCGCGGGCACCGAGGACATCGCCATCGTCCGGCAGCCGGGCGGGCGAGGTCACCGTCACCGCGCCGCTGTTCAGCGGCATGTTGCGGCGATAGTTGAGGTCCGCACCGAAGCTGATGCCGCCGACTTCCTTCGACAGGCTCAGGCCGTACATGTCGATGTCGTCGCCGTAGTTCGCGAAGTATTTGCAGGACGTCGTGGTGCAATTAAGCGCGGGCGATCCCACCGTAATCATCTGAATGAGCTGCGGCTGGGTGTCGGAGAAGTTGCGCACGTAGAAGCCGAGGGTGCCGTCCAGCCACTCCGGGCTCCAGCGCGCCATCACGCCCCAGTCGCCACGGTCCTCCGGCTCGATATCGTCGCCATGCCCGACACGCCTCCCCCCCAGAACGAGGGACTCGCCGCCCTGCAGGAAGGCGTCACTGAAGCCCAGGTAGGTACCGGCCTCCGGCACGCGCGAAGGACGCCACTCCAGGAAGTACTGCGCGGCAAAGGACAGTTCGGAGGTGGCCTGCAATTGCGCGGAAATCTGGGTGCGCGGCAGGTACAGCTCCTTGGCTTCCACGCCCGGCAGCGCCAGGGCCTTGGCCTGGTCGAGCGGCGCCTGGCCGTAGGAGATACCATGGATCGCGCCGCTACCGAGCAGCGACTCGCCCCAGTTGACCGTGTGACGGCCGAAACGGGCGTTCAGCGGCATGTTGCCGAGGTCGAAGGAGCCGAACACGAAGGCATCCATGATCTCGCCGGACGGCCCGCGGTAGTAGCGCGTGGCGTAGTTGCTCAGACCTTGTGCCGGCCGACCATCTTGCAGATGGTTGGAGGTCGCGGTGTTGTCACCATCCAGATCACCTTCATAGGCCTGGTCGTACCAGCTCGCCGCACTGACCCGCGCGCCGTACTTGCCCTTATAGACCAGGTCGGTCTCGGTGAGGATGTCGAGACGGTTGGCAACCATGCTGTGCTTGTTGAAGTTGCGATCACCGTCGTCGTTGTTCGCGTTGCCGAGAATGGCCTTGGACTGGCTGTCCAGACGCTGACCGATGTTGTAGCGCAGCGTGTTATCGAAGCGCAGCTGCAGGTCCTCGTTACCGGTATCGATCTCGAAAGCCCCCACCTGGCCAGCGGCCGCAATGCACAGCGCCAATGCCGTCAAACGCAGCGCAGAGGAGCTGACAAGCTGAATCTGTTTCGACTTGTTCTTGTTATTCGTCATCTTGGGTGTCTCCTATCTCGCCAAATCACGACTGCGCGCCGACTCCCCGCTCAGTCAGATGAACCTCAATCAACGGATCGAGCGTCACTAGCCTGCCAGCGGGATAGGAATCCTCCCCCTCCCACTGAAGGGGGATTTGCCAGCATCCGAATTGAGGGGGCGGAGCGGCACAAGGCCCGCATCCAGAGCCACCGGGCCAGGGCGCCCGGGCACTTGCGCAGGTGGGGGTTGGCCACCCCCTCTTATGGGAGGCCCGGCGTCCGCGGCCATTACCTACCATCGCCGCGAACCCTCAGTGCAAGAGAGCCCCTTTCATGAAACTGGACAACAAAGTCGCGATCGTCACCGGCGCGGCATCCGGACTCGGCCTGGCCACCTGCCAGGCCCTGGCGGCCGCAGGCGCCACCGTGGTCGGCTTCGATCTCGACCAAGAGAAACTCAGCGCCGCGCTCGGCCCGCAGCTCAAAGGCATCGCGGTGAACGTGGCCGATGAAGCCAGCGTGCAGGCCGGCATCGACGCGGTGCTCGAGACGTACGGGCAGATCCATATCGCGGTGAACTGCGCCGGCATCCTCGGCCCGTGCAAGACCTTGTCGAAAGGCCAGCTGTTCCCCAGCGATCTGTGGAACCGCGTGCTCGCCGTCAACCTCACCGGCACCTTCAACATCATCCGCCACGCCGCCTTGGCGATGAGTGCGAACGACCCTGAAGACACCGGCGAGCGCGGCGTGATTATCAACACCGCCTCCGGCGCGGCCCGCGAAGGACAGATGGGCCAGGCCGCCTACAGCGCCAGTAAGGCCGGTGTGATCGGCATGACCCTGCCGATCGCCCGCGACCTGGCCGAACATGGCATCCGTGTGGTGACCCTGGCGCCTGGACTGTTCGAGTCCGGCATGTCGGCCGGCATGCCGGCGAAGGTCTCGGAAAGCATCGTTGGCAGCCTGCTGTTCCCGCGCCGCATGGGCCTGCCGAGCGAGTTCGCCGCGCTGGTGCAGCACGTGATCGAGAACGCCTACCTGAATGCACTGACCCTCGACATCCAGTGCGGCACGCGCTGAGCGCGCAGCCGAGCAACCGGCGGGGCCATAGGCGCCGCCGGGCTGTTCGAGGGTAGTGATTGGCAACGCAGTGCCGCAGGCGAAGCGCAGCTAGCGGATTCGCCACTGCCATGCGGGCTACTGCCGACTAACGCGACGGCGGCAAGCGCTCAGCTGTCGAGCCGAGTGAGCTCGGCGTGTTGGTCGAACGGCTGGTAGCGCGATTGCCGATCGCGATTGACCCTGAGCATCGCCACCTCGGGATCGCGGGCCAGCACCAGCCGGCCGCCGATCGCCACCAGGTGGTCGAGCAGGCGTTCCTTCTCCTCGACCAGGCATTCGGGATTGCGGTCCAGCGCGCTGGTCACGTCGAGCCGCAGCCAGGGTGCACCGGGCAGCAGGTCGCCAGCGAAGATCACCTTGCCGGCGGGCATGTCGATCTCTGGCAGCAACTGCCCCGGGGTGAAGCCATCGCTGCTCTGCAGGTGCCAGCCGGGGCCCAGCAACGCCGAGCTGCTGCGGTCGATCAGCACCAGGCGCCCGCTGCTTTCCAGCTGGCTAATGAGCGGCGCGACGAACAGCGCGCGGTCCAGCGGATGCGGGCGCTGTGCGCGCAGCCAATGGCGCTCGCCGACCAGGTAACGCGCGCGCGGGAACAGCAGGCGCGGCAGCTCGCCGCCGCGCAGCGCAGCCTGCAGCTCCGGGGGCAGCCGGGCTTGCAGGTGGGTGAGCAGTACCAGGTGGACATCCTCTTCGCGCAGCCCGTGCCGCGCCAGGCTGTCGAGCAGACCGACGCTGTGCGGTTGGCAGCGACAGGCGCGCGGCAGCGGTGCCAGCAGGCTGTCGCTGCCGGCCAGCACCAGGATGTTCTGCTGTTCTTGCTGCACCAGCAGCGCACGCGAAGCCAGGCTGATCTGGTTGTTGTGATCGGGGGTCATCCAGGCGGCCCACAACGGCCGGGGCGTCGCGCCGAACATCACCCCACCGTCGAGTCGCCGGGGCTGGCCGGCGAGGGTGGAAAGCCTACGGTTCACGACCTTTACCTCTTGCAGCAACACACCCGCGCCACGCGGCGACGGGTCTTTCAGGCTGGCCACGATAGCGGCCGGCATGCGCCAGGCGCCCCTCCCGTGATGAGGGGCGCTGACGCATGCCGCTAGCGCGCGGGGCTAGCGCTGCACGGGCTCGCGGCTCGGCACCCCATCCAGCAAACGCAGCAGGCCGAGCGGGTTGGCGTCCTGCAGGGCTTCCGGCAGCAGTTCATCGGGGTAGTTCTGGTAGCACAGCGGGCGCAGGAAGCGGTCGATCGCAACGGTGCCGACCGACGTGCCGCGGGCATCCGAGGTGGCCGGATAGGGGCCGCCGTGCACCATGGCGTCGCAGACTTCCACGCCGGTCGGGTAGCCGTTGACCAGCAGGCGTCCGGCCTTGTGCTCGAGCAGCGGCACCAGATGGCGGAAGCGCTGCAGATCGCCAGGCTCACCAATCAGCGTCGCCGCCAGCTGGCCGCGCAGCGCCTGCAAAGCGCGCTGCAGCTCGGCGGCATCGGCCACTTCGACGACCACGGTGAGCGGCCCGAAGACTTCTTCCTGGAGCAATTCGTCGCCGCTCAGCAGCAGGCTGGCGTCGGCCTGGAACACCTGCGGCTGCGCCTGCCGGCCGGCTTGCGCCGCGCCTGCCAGATGGCGCACGCCGGGGTGCGCATGCAGGGCCGCGACACCGTGCTCGTAGCTGCGCAGGATGCCGGCGTTGAGCATGGTCTGCGCCGGCTGGTCAGCCATGCGCGCGGTGAAACGCTCGAGGAAGGCACTCAGTTCTGGCGAACGGATGCCGAGCACCAGGCCCGGGTTGGTGCAGAACTGTCCACAGCCGAGCACCACGGAGGCGGCCAGCTCTTCGGCAATGCGCTCGCCGCGCTGCTGCAGTGCCTCGGGTAGCAGCACCACCGGATTGATGCTGCTCATCTCGGCGAACACCGGGATCGGCTGCGGGCGCGCCGCGGCCAGATCGCACAGCGCGCGACCACCCTTGAGCGAGCCGGTGAAACCGACCGCCTGGATCGCCGGATGCTTGACCAGCAGCTCGCCGACCCCACTGCCGTAGATCATGCTGAACACCCCGGCGGGCATGCCGGTGGCCAGTGCGGCACGGACAATGGCACCGGCCACGTACTCGGCGGTGGCCATGTGGCCGCTGTGCGCCTTGACGATCACCGGGCAGCCGGCGGCCAGCGCCGCGGCAGTGTCACCACCGGCGGTGGAGAACGCCAGCGGGAAGTTGGCGGCGCCGAACACCGCCACCGGGCCGACGCCCAGGCGGCACTGGCGCAGATCGGCGCGCGGCAGCGGCTGGCGCCCGGGTTGCGCGCGGTCGATGCGCGCGCCGAGGAAATCACCGCGGCGCAGCGCCTGGGCGAACAGGCGCAGCTGGTTGCTGGTGCGCGCCCGCTCGCTCAGCACGCGCGCCGGCGGCAACGCGGTCTCACGGGTCACGGTGGCGAGGAAGCTGGCGTCCAGCGCGTCCAGTTCAGCGGCGATGGCGTCGAGGAACTCGGCGCGTCGGGCCGGCGCCAGGCTGCGGAACGCCGGGTAGGCGGCCTCGGCGCCCCGCGCGGCGGCATCGACTTCTTCTGCGGTGGCCTGCACGAAGCTGCCGGGCAAGGCTTCGCCAGTGCCGGCATCGAAGCTGTTGAGCAGAAGGGTGCCGGCAGCGCTGCGCACGCCGGCGATGAAGTTGTAACCGGTCAGGGACATGGCATTTCCTGCAGGCTGAAAGGGATAGAAAAAGCTATGTCCGTAGGAGCGAATTCATTCGCGATGCAGGTGGCACGGAGCCGCCCTCTTCGCGGATAAATCCGCTCCTACAAAACGCCCGCGTCCAGGCACCCGTTACCGGAGACATAGCCGTAGAAAACTCGACGTCCCCCGCCAGCCACGTGGCGGCGACCGGGGCGCCAGCGAAGCGACAACTAGTCGACCAGGGTGAGCAGCTCGTCGCGCACCAGCTGGGGGATGGCCACCGGCTTGTTGCTGGCCCGATCGACATACACGTAAACCACGTAGCCGAGTGCCGACGCCTCGCTCTCGCCGTTGCGGAACACCCCCAGCTCGTAGCGCGCGCTGCTGTTGCCCAGGTGGGCGATGCGCAGGCCGATGGTCACCTGATCGGGGAAGGTGATCGACGAGAAGAAGGTGCAGCTCGACTCGACGATCAGGCCGATGACCGGGCTGTTGTCGATGTCCAGGGTGCCCTGCTCGACGAGGAACTGGGTGATCGCCGAATCGAAGAACGAGTAGTAGACGACGTTCTGCACGTGACCATAGGAATCATGGTCGCCCCAGCGCGTGCCGAGGGTGTAGGAACGGCGGAAGTCCTCGCGGCGAGGACGGGGGGCTTTGTTGCTCATAGAACTTCTCGGTAGATGGCGCGGACGTCGTCCAGCTGGACCTCGCGCGGGTTGTTGCCGAGCAGGCGCTGCTGCTTCATCGCATCCACCGCCAGGCTCTCGATATCGGCCTCGCCGATGCCCACGTCGCGCAGGCGGGTCGGCAGCTGCAGCGCGCCGGCCAGGCCGCCGAGGTGATCGGCCAGGGCGCGGGCCTTGTCGTGGTCGCTGCCGGTCAGGTTCGGCAGCACGATCTCGGCGAGTTGCGCGTACAGCGGCGCCACGCTGTCGAGGTTGAAGCGCATCACCGGGCCGAGGACCAGGGCATTGGACACCCCGTGCGGCACATGGAAGCGCGCGCCGATCGGGTAGGCCAGCGCATGCACGGCAGCCACCGGTGAGTTGGCGAAAGCCATGCCGGCCAGGCAGGCACCCATCAGCATATTTTCCCGCGCGACCAGATCGGCACCGTCACGGCAGGCTTGCTGCAGGCTGCCGGACAGCAGGCGCAGCGCCTCGCGCGCCAGGCAGTCGGAGATCGGGTTCTTCAGATTGCGACTGGTGTAGGCCTCCACCGCGTGGACCATGGCGTCGATGCCAGTCGCCGCGGTGATATGCGCCGGCAGGCCGAGCGTCAGCTCAGCGTCCAGCACCGCCAGGTCGGGCAGCAGGGTCGGCGAATAGACCACGTTCTTTTGGCCCTCACCGGTGGTAACCACCGACACCGAGGTCACCTCGGAGCCGGTACCAGCGGTGGTCGGCACCAGGATCAGCGGCAGGCGTTGCCCCTTGCTGACGTTGATGCCGTAGATCTGGGTCAGCTCCTCGCCACCGCGAATCAGCAGGGCAGCGAGCTTGGCGGCGTCCAGTGAACTACCGCCGCCAAAGCCAACCACGCAGTCCGCGCCGCAGGCCTTGCCTGCTTCCACCGCGGCGAGAATCACCGACTCAGGTGGATCAGCCTGCACCTCGGCGAACACCTGCACCGGCACGCCGGCCTCGGCAAAGCCGGCCAGCACGCCGTCGAGCAGGCCCGCGGCGACGACGCCGGCGTCGGTGACCAGCAGCACCGAGCTGCCGCCCAGGCCACGCACGTGGGTGGCGAGACGGGTGGCGGCACCGCGCTCGATGACCATCGAGCGGGTGGTATTGAATGCCATCGATAGCATGGGAAAGAGCCTCAAATGGATGACTTCGGCAACCTTCACGCGGCAGTGCCGCGGAGTGTTCTGTTCATCACCATATAGGCTCGCCATCCGCACCAGCCCCCTCCCTCCGAGGGGGAAAACGGCCGAGGCACACAGCGGCGCCAGCAAGGCTGGCGCTGGTTTGTGCCTGCCCCGGCTAGCGCATTCCGAGGCAGGTTGGGAGGGGCGTTACTGAGCGCTGGCCGGGGCCTTCTGCAGGCTGCTCAGCGCACGCTTCAGGGCGAGGCTCTGGTAGTTGATGTTGGCCGGATTGAGGCTAACGCCCTCCTGGAATGGGTACTGCGGGATGGTCGCCATGAACTTCTGGATCTCGGCCTGAACCGGCACGAACAACCACATCTGGTCGCCCTTCCAGCGGGTGAACAGGCTGGATTCGCGTTGCGCGGTTTCGAACGGGTCGGCCTTCAGGTTGACGATCTGCGGCCAGTTGGTGACCTTGCGCGATCCCGAGCCGACCGAGCCTTCGGTCTGGGCGAAGCTGATTTTCCAGTCCTTCCAGCGCAGCGCGTTCAGCTCGCCGGCCTGGGAGAAGTAGAAGTACTCCTCGCGCGGGCTGTCCTTGGCCTCACCTTTGAAGAACGGCAGGAAGTTGTAGCCGTCCAGGTGCACCTTGAACTGCTTGCCATTCAGCTCGCTGCCTTTGGCCATCTCGGCGACCAGATTCGCGTCACCGGCAGCGGCGGCCAAGGTCGGCATCCAGTCGTTGTGCGCGATCAGGTTGTTGTAATGGCTGCCGGCTTTCAGCACACCCGGCCACTTGACCAGCAGCGGCACGCGGTGACCGCCCTCGTTGCTGCTGCCCTTTTCGCCATGGAACGGCGAGGTACCGCCATCCGGCCAGGTGGCTTTCTGCGCGCCGTTGTCGGTGGTGTAGATGACGATGGTGTTGTCGGCGATGCCCAGCTCGTCGAGCTTGTTGAGCAGTTGGCCGATCTGGCCGTCATGTTCGACCATGCCGTCGGGGTACAGGCCGATGCCAGTCTTGCCGTCGATTTCCTTCTTCAGGTGGGTCCAGGCATGCATGCGCGTGCTGTTGAACCAGACGAAGAACGGCTTGTCGGCCTTGTGCGCCTTGTCGATGAAGTTCTCGGTGGCTTGGACCACTTCGTCATCGATGGTCTCCATGCGCTTGCGGTTCAGCGGGCCGGTGTCTTCGATCTTGCCGTCGGCATAGCTATGGATCACCCCGCGTGGGCCGTACTTTTTGCGGAACGCCGGGTCCTTCGGATAGTAGTAGCCCTCCGGCTCTTCCTCGGCATTCAGGTGATAGAGGTTGCCGAAGAACTCGTCGAAACCGTGCTTGGTCGGCAGGTGCTTGTCGCGGTCACCCAAGTGGTTCTTGCCGAACTGGCCGGTGGTGTAGCCCTGCTGCTTCATCACGTCGCCGATGGTCGGCGCCCAGTCAGGGATGCCGTGCTCGGCGCCGGGCATGCCGATGGTCAGCAGGCCGGTGCGGAACGGATGCTCGCCGAGGGCGAAGGCCGAGCGGCCGGCGGTGCAGGACTGCTCGCCGTAGGCGTGGGTGAACAGCGCACCCTCGTTGGCAATGCGGTCGATGTTCGGCGTTTCGTAGCCCATCATTCCCTGGTTGTAGGCACTGAGGTTGTAGTAACCCACGTCGTCGCCAAAGATCACCAGGATGTTCGGCTTGTCCGCCGCATGCGCACCCAACGCGGCGCCTGCCAGTGCCAAGGCACTCAGCAGTTTTGCTATACCCGCCATATCGAAGTCTCCGGTTCGATTCGAATGAATGGCCGGGCGACGATCGCCGCCCTGCCCTAGCCCATGGACAGTAGGCGGGTCCGGGGGCTCCGGCACCCCTCCCTCGGAGTGGGTGAGGTGAGCCTGGCCATGCCGACCGTCGGAGGTTCGCCAGAATGGACAACGTGGCCGGCGAGGTTGCCCTCGCGCGACCACCGCTGCAGATGAAGCCTGGCTCGTCGCAAATGACGGCTAGCGCAGACCGTCGGTGCGCAGCGCCGCCGGGGTGAAGTCGAAGTACTTCGCGGCCTGGCCGTACTTGGTGGTGCTCGGCTCCTGGTTGCGCATGCCGAGCGCCAAGTAGCGGCCGGACATCAGATCGTAAAGGGTCTCGACCGCCAGGTAGGACGCCTGCTGCTGGTAGTGGTACAGCGCATGGCCTTCGGCGACGCGCCACAGCTGGCCGCGGCCGTCGTAGTGGTCGACCTCGGCGATCTGCCAGGTGTCCTCGTCGACGTACATGTGGCGCTTGGAGTAGACATGACGGGCACCGGACTTGAGGGTCGCCACCACTTCCCAGACCCGGTGCAGCTCGTAACGGGTGTGGTCGGGGTTGATGTGGCCGGCCTTGACGATGTCGTCGTAGCTGAGTGTCGGCGACTCCAGCGCGTAGCTGTTGTAGGGGATGTACAGCTCCTTCTTGCCGACCAGTTTCCAGTCGTAGCGATCCGGCGCGCCGTTGAACATGTCCAGGTTATCCGCGGTGCGCAGGCCGTCGGCGGCGGTGCCCGGGCCGTCGTAGGCGACCTGCGGCGCACGCCGCACGCGGCGTTGGCCGGCGTTGTAGATCCAGGCCATGCGCGGCTCGGTGATCTGGTTGAGGGTTTCATGGGCGAGCACCGCGGTACCGGCCAGACGCGCCGGCGCGGTGACCCGCTGCTTGACCATGTACAGCATGCTGCCCTTCTTCTCCGCCGGGAAATCGGCGACCTGCTCGGGGTACACCTGCTCTTCCTCGAAGCGGACCGGCGTGTAGGCGCCGTTCACCTGCGGGGTGACCTGGATGTAGCTGCGCCAGTAGTTGCCGCCCACGTAGCGGGTGATGTGGTTCCACAGCACTTCGACGCCATTCTTGGGGATCGGGAAGGCGTAGTAGCCGCTCTTTTCGAAGCTGCTCAGGCCGTCGCCACCGTTGATCGGCTGCACCTGCAGCGCGCTTTTGCGCGCCGCGTCCTGAATCGCCGTCGGCACCGTGGCGGTGCGATGCGAGGCATACACGGGAATGCGGTAGCTCTGCGGGTAGCGCTTGAACAACGCCAGCTGGCCATCGGTCAGCTTGTCGCGGTACTGCTCGGCGTTGGCGGCGGTAATCACGAACAGTGGCTTTTCGCTGGCGAACGGGTTGGCGAGGAAGCCGCCGGACGAAACCGTGCCGGCGTCCTTCGGCAAGCCGCCGGTCCAGGCCGGAATGCTGCCGTCGGCGTTGCCGGCCTTCTGCGCGCCGAGCGGTGTGAGGGCGGCGCCCAGTTGCGCGGCTTCGTCGGCGGAAACTGCGGCCATCACCTGACCAGCCAGCAGGCTGAGCGCCAGGATGCAGCCTTTGTAAAGAATCTTGTTCATGCTCTTGCTCCTGGAAAAACTTAGAAGTTCACGCCGAGGCTCAGCGAAACGAAGTCGCGGTCGACGTCGGTGTTGAAGTCGCCGCCGAAGTTGTTGGTGTAACTGAGGCTGGCCGTGTAGGTGTTGCGGTAGTCGGCGTCGAGGCCCAGACCGACCGACTTGGCGCCCTCGTTGAACACCGGGCCGTAGCCGTCCACGTCATGCGACCAGAACACGTTCGGCGCCAGGTTCACCCCGGCGAACACGTCGCTGTACTTGAGGTTGGTAAACGCGCGGTAGCCCCAGGAATTGGCGGTGTAGTAGCCGTGGCGGCCACCCTGGACGATGTCGCCGTACACCGAGTCGCGGCCGTAGCGCTGGGTGTCCAACGACTCCAGACCACCGACGTGGGTGAGGCCCACCTCGACCGCCACGCTCAGCGAGGTGGCGCCCAGCACCGGGTCGAACAGGTGCAGGAAGCTGGTCTGCGCCTGGGTGACTTCCTTGCGCTTCCAGCCCTGCAGCACCTGGCCCTCCTCGGCCTGCACGGTCGGCTCGATGTCGGAGCCGGTCAACGCGCGGAAGGTCGGGTTCAGTGCGCCGCCGAACAGGTCGGCGGTGTTGATGCCGATCGGCGCGTTGGGCCGGTAGCTGATCTCGCCGCTCCACGCGGTGCCGGTGGGCAGCTCGGTGGCGAAGCTGGCGCCATACAGGTGGATGTCTTCCGGGTAATCGAGGAAGTAGCTGGTGTTGCCGGCACCGGTGGCCAGGCCCAGAGCGAACTGCAGATCGGGGTCGCCGAGCGCAGCGAAGCCCGGATCGTTGTTGATGAAGTCGGTCACGCCGCTGGCGGTGCGCAGACTGAAACGCGGCGCGCGCGAGTGATAGTTCATGAAATAGGCGCCGTACTCCACGCCATCACCCAACCAGCGCAGGGCCATACCGTACTGACCGCTGTCACGCGGGTCGTTGTTCTTCTCGCGGCGGATGATCACCCCTTCCGGATCGCTGACCCCGAAGCCCAGGCCCGCGGCCGCGGCGATCGGCTCGAGCGGGGCGACGCCGGCCATGCCGCCGTTGAGGTTGTTGTTGCAGCCCTTGGCCACCGGGTCGGCGCCGAAGAAGGTGCCGCAGTTGTCCAGGGCGTAGGGCTTCCACTCCAGCTGGTAGAACGCCTCAAGGCTGAGGTTATCGCTGAGGCCCTGGGCCAGGTAGAACATGTTGACCGGGATCAGGCCTTCCTTCAGCTCGGAACCGGGGCGGCGCAGGGCGGCGACGTCGAGCGGGTTGATCGAGTTGATCGAGTTGCCGATGAACAGGCTCTCGCCCCAGCTCACCACCTGCTTGCCGATACGCGCGTCGCCGGGGTGCTCGGCCAGCTCGTAGCGCTGTGAGACGAACGCATCGAGGATCTGCGCGCCGGACGAGCGCGCCGACATCTCGCGACCGTCGTCGCTGATCTGCTTGAACGGCCGACTCTCGTCCTGCAGCTCGAAGTCGTACCAGTACTTGCCGCGCACGAACGCGCGGGTGTCGCCGTAGCTCAGCTCGAGGTCGTGCACGCCCTTGAATATCTTCGAGAAGGTCTCGCCCTTCTTGAAGTTCAGCCGCCCGTCGTCGCCGGACGAGGAGAAGCCGCGGCCGCCGTTGGTGCTGTCGATCAGTTTGCTGCTGGGGTCCTCGGTGGCCCAGCTGGCGCCAATCGACAGGGCCGAGTCGAACTGCCCCTGCAGCTCGCCGAAGGTGAACGGCGCGCCGAACGCCGCGCCGGAGGCGGCCATGGAAATCGCGCTGGCCAGCAGGTAACGCCGGAAGTGTGTGTTGTGCACTGGAGGTGTCCTTCTTGTTGTTGTCGCTCTGGCAGCCGGTTGGCAGGCGTGCCGATTCAGATGGCCGCGGCCTAGCCGGCCTGCTGCAGGAAACACAGCACGGCCTGGCGCTCACCGGCATTGCGCAGGCCGCCAAAGGCCATCGCCGTATCGGGGAACATCTTTGCGGGGGAGGTCAGCCAGCGATCGAGCTGCTCGACGGTCCAGGTGCTGTTCGCCCCGGCCAGGTCCGTCGAATAGGTGAAGCCAGGCACCGAGCCGATGCGCCGGCCAACCACGCCGGCGAGGTGCGGGCCGACGCGATCGGCATCGAGGGCGTGACAGGCGGCGCACTTGCTCTGGAAGGCCTGTTGGCCAGCAGCGACGTCGCAGTCGGCGGCCTGGCTGGCAAGGCTGAGCGCCAGCAGCGAGGGGCCGGCCAGCGAGCGGATCAGGTGATGCATCTTGAGGTTCCCCAGCAACTATTGGCGGTGAACCTAAGGTGACATTCGAGGCGTTTTGCTAATCGCTGGGCAGCGCCAGAGATTTGCCATTGAGCGCCAATCGACTCCGACTGGCGCTCAATGGCAACCGGTCATTGCGGCGGGCTGTAAGGATCGGGCGTGCCGGCCTCAATCGGCGGGTATTTTTTAAAGCTCGCCTTGAGCTGGCCGGCGATGCTCATCATGCGCGGCACCGCCCAAGTGTTTTCCACCGTCACGCTGTGCTCTTCGCGCAGGTCGGTGAGCAGGTTGTACAGGCGCGGCAGCGGCAGCACCACCGCCGGGTCGTACATGTTGTCCTGCTGGATCAGCTGCAGCTTCCAGTTGCGCCACTTGATGGCCGACAGCCGATCGGCGACGTAGGCCGGGAAGCCCTCGCGGTTGGAGTTCGCCTGCTTGCCGGTGAGGAACGCCAGCTGATCGACGCCGTCCACCGCGCGGTCGCTCGGCACCTGGGCGCCGCCGACCTGCGCCAGGGTGGTGTAGAGGTCGACGATATGGACGATCTCGTTGCTGACCTTGCCGGCCGGCACCTGACCGGGCCAGCGCATGATGAACGGCGCGCGCAGGCTGGCTTCCATGGCGGTGAAATAGGTGCCGCGCCACGGGCCGTTGGCGCCTTCCCAGGGGTGGGTGGCCTCGCCGCCGTTGTCGCTGGCGAGGATCACCAGGGTGTTCTGCTCGACGCCGGCGGCCTTCAGCGCATCGAGGATCTGCCCGGCACGGTGGTCCACTTCGGCCAGGGCGTCGGCCCACGAGCCGTTGCCGGTCTTGCCGACGAACTCGGGGTTGGGCAGCGTCGGCATGTGCACCAGGGAGAACGGGATGTAGGCCAGGAAGGGTTTGCCGGCGGCCGCATTGCGCTTGATGAAGGCGGTGGCGCGCTCGGCGATCTCGGCGTCGAGATTGCGCTTGCTGGCCAGGTCGAGCTTCTTCACCTGGCGTGCGGCTTCGCCCTTGCGCGCCTCGTAGATGTACTGCGGCGGCATCAGCTTCTCGTCCCAGCCCTGCTTGCTGCCAATCGTCGGTCCGCCATCGACGCTCTCGTCGGCGTGCGACCACATGGCTTCGTCGTAGGTACGCGGCACGCCATACCACTCGTCGAAGCCCTGGTTGGTCGGGAAGCGCGTCTCGCTGCTGCCCAGGTGCCACTTGCCCCAGATGCCGGTGGCATAGCCCTTGGCCGAAAGCAGCTCGGCCAGGGTAACTTCCCAGAGGGTCAGGCCTTCCGGCGAGCCGGCACCGGACACCTTGTAGGTGCCGGAACGGATCGAGAAGCGCCCGGTCATCAACGCCGAGCGCGACGGCGTGCACTGCGCCTCGACGTTGAAGTTGGTCAGGCGCACGCCCTCGGCGGCCAGCTGGTCGATGCGCGGCGTCTCGGCGCCGCGCAGGATGCCGCCGCCATACGCGCCCAGCTCGCCATAGCCGAGGTTGTCGTAGAGCATGATGACGATGTTCGGCGGAGCCGTTGCCGCCCAGGTGGCGGGCACCATCAACAGGGCGCCGCAGAGCGCCAGACAGGACAGACGGAATTTCATGGGACTTCCTCCAGGCGCTACCCGCGGGTGGAAAAAAGTTTAGGCAGCATGCCGGGACGGTAACCGCACCGGAACCAAACACGCTCGCCCTTCGACGCCAAAGAATTGCTTTTCGACGCCATTTCGCCCGGCTGCTGGCCCGCCCGTTGCTGGCGGTATCCCGCTTTGCTACGGTGCCGGCGCTGCGGCTTGTGCAGGTCGTCGATCTGCGCACATGCTGGAGCTCATTCGCACGAAGAACCGGCCGGGCCAGGAGCCCTTTCGTCATGTCCCGCCTGAAGAACACCGTCTACGTTGAAGCGCTGCTGCAGCGTTACGCCGACATCTTCCGCCCGTGCCTCGCTGCGGTCGGTCTCGACGAGAGCGTGCTCGAGCGTGCGGACACCAAGATCCCGCTGAGCCAGTACACCGCCCTGCTGGAGACTGCCGCCGCGCACAACGACCCCAGCCTTGGCCTGCGCATGGGCCTCGGCCTGCTCGGCGCGCGCGCCCAGAACAGCCTGATGGGCGGCATCGGCCATGTCGCGCGCAGCGCCCCGGACGTGCGCGCCCTGCTCGACTGCGCCGGCCGTTACATCGTGGTGCACGCGCAGGCCAACGAACTGAGCTGGCGCCTGCAGGCCGGCCGCCTGGAGATCAGTTACCGGATCACCGACCCGAGCGTCGGTCAGTGTCGCCAGGACGCCGAGTTCGCGCTCGGCAACCTGTACGCCCTGCTTCGCGAAGTCACCGGCGAACGCTTCGCGCCGCTGCGCGTGGATTTCGCCCACCCGCAGCCGGCCGACATCAGCCTGCACCGCGAGGTGTTCCAGTGTCCGCTGCGCTTCGATCAGCCGGCCAACAGCATGGCCTGGCCCACCGAGATGCTCGACGCGCCGCTGCTGAGCGCCGACCCGCGGCTGCACCAGGCGCTGCTACCGGGCCTCGAAGAAGAACGCCGGCGACGCCTGGCCGATACCGACCTGACCACCCGCATCGGCCTGGTCATCGAAGCCAACCTGAGCAACGGCAAGGTCGGCATCGACGAGGTGGCCCGTCACCTGTGCATGAGCAAGCGCACCCTGCAACGGCGGTTGCAGGAGCTCGAGTTGGAATTCGCCGAATTGGTCGAGGAGATACGCCAGGCCCTGGCCATCGATCTGGTGCGCCAGTCGTCGCACAGCCTGACCGAGATCGCCCAGCAGCTGGGCTACAACGAGGCCAGCTCGTTCACCCGCGCGTTCCGCCGCTGGACCGGGGTGACGCCGCGCGAGTATCGCCAGCAGAAGCAGGCGTAAAAAAGCCGGCAGGCACCCAAGGTGCCGCCGGCAAGGAGCAATCAGCCCAGCAGCTTCCGCGTGCGCAGTGCAGCCTGGCTGCCAGCGCTAATCGCGCCGTCGATGAAGCCGCGCCAGCCTTCGCCGTGGTCGCCCTGGCCGAACACCACGCGGCCACGGTCCTTCTGGAAGTGGTCGTAGTACTTGCCCAGCCAGTTCGGCTTGTAGCTGCAGTAGGTGCCCTTGGCATACGGATCGAGGGTCCACTCGTAGCCGTAGCACTCCTCGACCTCGAGATCCGGGTAGAAGGAACGGACCACCGCCTGCACGGCGTCACGGTCCTGGATGTCGAGCTTGTCCGGATCGGCGCCGAAGCCGACAAAGATGGTGTGATCCTCGGCCTTGGCGTAGGTCACCAGCAGGTTGAGCGGATGGCTGGAACCGGCCACGCCGAGACGCTTGCCACCACCCGGCAGCTTGCCCTTGGTGCGCATGAATACCTTGATGCCGCTGCCGCTGTGCTTTTCCTTGGCCGCTTCGACCAGCGCCGGGTCCAGCGCCGGAGTGAAGGCGATGCGCGGCAGCACGTTCATCGGCACCGCAACGATCACCGCGGCGGCGCGGATGGTTTCGCCGCCCTGGGTGGTGATCAGCACCCGATTGCCCTGCTCCTCGACCTTGGCCACCGGGGTGGACAGGCGCACTTCCGGCTTGCCTTCGTCGAGCATCGCATTGATCAGGCTGATGGTGCCGTCCTTGAAGCTGTAGCGGCCGGCGGCGTCGACGAACGCGGTCATGTTCCAGCCCGGCAGCGACCACCAGCGCGCCACGTCGGCGTAGGAGGCACGGTCGCTGGTGGTGTGCGCGACACCGGCGACGTAGGCATCGACGAAGGAGCGCTGCAGCGGCGTTAGCTTCAGCTGGTTGAGGCGATCGGCACCGCTCATGCTGTCGACGGCGAGCAGCTCGTTCCAGGTGTGCTTGGCGTCATAGGGACGTTCCCAGAGTTTTGGGGCGTCGCCGAAGTACTCTTTGACCGCCTTGGAGATGCCGATCAGGTCCTCGAGCTGGGGCTCGATGGACTGGCCTTCGTGGACGATGCGGACGGTCTGCTGCTCTTCCACGAACGGCTCGGGGGTCTCTTTCAGCTTCAGCCCGTAGCGCTGCACTTCGGCCCACACGAAGGGCTGCGTCCAGTGAATCCAGGTGCCGCCGAGTTCGACCTTGTGGCCGGCGAACTCGCTGCTGAAGGTGCGCCCGCCAAGGCGGTTGCGCGCCTCGAGAACCAGCGTCTTGTAGCCGTTCTTCATGCTGTCGCGCGCCGCGGTCACGCCGGCGAAGCCGCCGCCGATGACCACCACGTCGTAGTCGCAATCGACGTTCTTGGCACCGCGCTTCTCACCAGCCACCGCCGTGCCGAGCGACACCGCTCCAGCGGCTACCGCCGCACCTGCCGCGCCGACCACGCCGGCGCTCTGGATAAATTTGCGGCGGCTGACGCCGTCACTCTGCTGGTTGTTCATGCCCACACCTTTCAACGTTGTCTGATGCCTTCCGGCAGTTACCGGAAACATGCCAGAACGTGGGCAGGGGCAATTGTCAGGGGGTGCCAACGATTTGCCATTGAACGCCAGGCTTGCTCAGCGGCCGGGCCGCCTGCGGGCTCAGCGGCGTGGCGGCAGGCCGGCAACGCTGAAGATCAGGCGCTCGATGGCGGGCAGGAACACGCGCTGCTCGAAGTCCTTGCGCGGCAGCGACAGCTGGGCGATGACCAGGCCGCCGATGGCGTGCAGCACGAAGGCGAAGTCGGCGTCCGGGTCTTGCGAGCCAAGCTTGAGGAAGGCTTCGCGGCAGATGCCGGCGTGGATGCGCCCCCACTTCGACAGTGCGGGACGCAGCGAGGCGTCGTGGGCGCCGGCCAGGTTCAGTTCGTAGACGGCGATACCCATGCTGCGGTCGTCGATCAGCAGACGGGTGTTGTACTGGGCGATAAGCGCGGCGAACTGCAGCGGATCGCCGGCGCTGGCCTCGAGGTCCGGGGCGATCGCGCTGAAGCTGCTGGCGATCTGCTCGCAGGCATGGTCGATAGCCGCCGACATCAGCGCGCCCTTCGAGCCGAAGTAGTAGGCCACCGAGCCGTGACTGCACTCGGCTTCCTTGGCCACGCTGCGCAGGCTGAGGCTGTGATGGCCGTCGCGCACGATCAGGCGCAGCGCCGCGGCGATCAGCGACTGGCGACGCTGCTCGCCCTTGGCGGAGAGGCCTTCGTCAGCACGCGGGGCAAGGGTTTTCTTCGATTGCGGTTCGCTCATGGCGCGACCTTAGAGACAACCTCCCGAGCCTGTCAATTTGCCCGGCGCGCGCAACCATGCGCGATGACGGGCTTGGCAGCGCTGCGTTGACAAAATTATCCATGTGGATAAAAGTTAAATTACTCCACTCGGAGTACTTTATCGGCGAGCCCGTTTCGCCAGCCCTTTGCCAGGACGCAGGAGAACAACAATGCATACCGTCGCTGTCCCCGATCCCCAGCGCGAAGCGCTGCTCGCCGCCGCCGACGAGCTCGGTCGCCGTTTCGCCGGCCGTCTGCCCGAGATCGAGGCCAACCGCTGCCTGCCCCAGGACATGGCCGAGGAACTGGCCGGCGCCGGGCTCTATCGCATGCTCACGCCGCAGGCCTACGGCGGCCTGGAAGTCAGCGTGGCGACCTTCGTCGAAGTGGTCGAACGCCTGGCCCGCCACGAGGCCTCCGCGGCCTGGTGCACCTTCATCACCTGCACCGCCTCGATCCTCGCCGCCTATCTGCCCGAAGACGGCGCGCGCAGCCTGTTCGCGGACCCGCAGCTCAAGGCGGCCGGCGTGTTCGCCCCGCGCGGCAAGGCGGTGCGGGCGGTGCAGGACGGCGTCGCCGGCTATCGCGTCAGCGGCCGCTGGGCCTGGGGCTCGGCGAGCAAGAACGCCGACGTCATCCTCGGCGGCTGCGTGATCCTCACCGACCAGGGCAAGCCGGAAACCCTGGCCGACGGCTCGGTGCGCATCCAGGCCATGGTGTTCCGCCGCGACCAGGTGCGCTGGCTGGACAACTGGGACACCTTCGGCCTGCTCGGCAGTGGCAGTGGCGAGTTCGAGGTGCAGGAGGTGTTCGTCGCCGCGCAGCACAGCGCCTCGCTGATCGCCGACCAGCCGCTGCCGCGCACGCTGTACCGTTTCCCGGCCTTCGGCCTGCTCGGCATCGGCGTCGGCGCGGTGGCGCTGGGCATCGCCCGGCATGCGCTGGACAGCCTGGTCGAGTTGGCGCAGGTGCGCACCCCGCAGTTCAGCGGCAAGACCCTCGACCAGCGCCCGGCCGCCCAGCAAGCCGTGGCCAGGGCCGAGGCCGACCTGCGCGCGGCGCGCGCTTTCGTCATGGAGGCGGTCGCGCAGGCCTGGCAGGAAGCCGAGCAGCGCGGCGTGATCCCGGTGGCGCAGCGCCGCGATATCCGTCTGGCGACCACCCATGCCGTGGACGTCGCCCGCGAGATCGTCGGCAGCATGTACCAGATGGGCGGCGGCGCGGCGCTGTTCGCCAACTCGCCGCTGCAGCAATGCCTGCGCGACATCCATGTGGTCAGCCAGCACTTCATGGTCAGCGAATCCACCTACGAGTTGGTCGGGCGCCTGTTCCTCGGCCTCGACACCAACGTCTCCATGCTCTGACCCGAGGAACTTCCATGAGCCTCCCTGCTGAATGGCGTGCGCGCCTGAAACTGCCGCTGATCGCGGCGCCGATGTTCCTGATTTCCGGCCCGCAGATGGTCATCGAATGCTGCCGCAACGGCGTGATCGGCAGCTTCCCGGCGCCCAACGCGCGCACCCCGGCGATCCTCGAGGAGTGGCTGCAGCAGATCAGCCAGTCGCTCACCGACGCGGACGCGCCCTGGGCGGTCAACCTGGTGGTGCACCGCACCAATGACCGCCTGCCACTGGACCTGGAACTGGTGGAAAAGTACCGCCCGCCGCTGGTGATCACCGCACTGGGCAGCCCCAAGGCGGTGATCGAGCGCGTGCAGGCCTACGGCGGCCGGGTGCTGGCCGACGTCAACTCGCTGAAGTACGCCCGCGAGGCGGCCAAGGCCGGCGTCGACGGGCTGATCCTGGTCAGCGCCGGCGCCGGCGGGCATACCGGGCAGATGAACGGCTTCGCCATGGTCAGCGCGGTGCGCGAGTTCTTCGACGGCACCCTGGTGCTCGGCGGCGGCTTGATGAGCGGTGCGTCGATCCGCTCCGCCGAGCTGCTCGGCGCCGACCTGGCGTCGATGGGCACGCGCTTCATCCCCTGCCTGGAAAGCCAGGCCGATGCGCGCTACCGCGAGATGCTGGTGACCTCGGGCTTCGAGGACCTGGTGCTGAGCAACCGCATCACCGGCGTGCCGGCCAACTGGCTGCGACCGAGCCTGGAACTGGCCGGCATCGGCGCCGAGGACCTCGCCCAGGAAACCCCCATCGACTTCACCGACCCGAAAGGCGCGGCGCGGCGCTGGACCCAGGTGTGGTCGGCGGGCCACGGCGTCGGTGCGATCCAGCGTTCGGAGCCGGCGCGCGAACTGATCGCCGGGCTCGCCGAGGACTACTGGCGGGCAGTGCGCCGGCCGGCGTTCAACAGTGCGCCGGAGGCCGATTGAGATGGCCACCCGACCGCCCTACATCCTCGCCATCGGCGGCACCACCCGCCCCGGCTCGATGACCGAACGGGTGCTGCGCAACGCCCTCGGCCATGCCCGGGCGCGTGGCGCGCAGGTCCAACTGCTCGGCGGCGACAGCCTACAGCTGCCGCTGTACGGCACCGCCGCGCCCGACCATCCGCTGGTGCAGACGCTGCTCAGCGAGGTGCGCCGTGCCGACGGGGTGATTCTCGCCTCGCCGGGCTACCACGGCGCGCTGTCGGGGCTGATGAAGAACGCCCTCGACTACCTGGAGGAAGCCCGCAGCGACGCGCAGCCCTACCTGAGTCGCCGTGCGGTCGGCTGCGTCGGCCTGGCCGCCGGCTGGCAGGCCGGCGCGGCCACTCTCGGCGGCTTGCGCGGCATCGTGCATGCCTTGCGCGGTTGGCCGACGCCGATGGGCGTGGTGATCAACTCGACACACACCCGCTTCGATGCCGACGGCGCGTGTGACGACGCGCAGGTCGATCAGCAGCTGCAGACCATGGCCCATCAGGTGCTGGAGTTCTGCCAACTGCACCACTAAGGCCGGCGCCGCTGACGGTGGGCACCGGCAAGTGGCCGCAGTCAGCCGGTCGGGCAATGCGTGGCCCACCTATCCAGAGGCCTATAGTTAGCCGAGCCGACGACTGGAGGCGCGCCATGACCGACCTGGTACTCACCACCTTCGACTGGGTTCCCGAGCTGCCGCGCGGCTATGTCCGCGATCTGCGCGTGCGTTGGGCACTGGAGGAAGCGGCATTGCCCTATCGCGTGGCGAGCGTGCCGTTTCGCAATCGGGGTGCCGAGCACTTCCGGCATCAGCCGTTCGGGCAGGTGCCCTGGCTGACCGATGGCGACCTCTCGATCTTCGAGACCGGCGCGATCCTGCTGCATCTCGGCGAGCGTAGCGAGGGGCTGCTACCCAGCGCGCCCGAGGCTCGCTCAGCAGCGATCCAGTGGCTGTTCGCGGCGCTCAATTCCGTCGAGATGGCGACCCTGCCCTGGGCGCTGTTCCTGTTCGCCGGGGACAGCGCCGAAACACCGGGGCGCAAACACCTCGACAGCTTCGTCGAGGCGCGGCTGCGGCACATGGACGGGCTGTTGGCCGGCCGCGAATGGCTGGCCGGGTCGTTCTCGGTGGCCGACATCCTCATGGCGGACGTGCTGCGCCTGGTCGATCGCTTCGACGGGCTGACGCCGTTTGCCGCCTGTCGCGACTACATGGCGCGCGCCACCGCCCGCCCCGCCTTCGTCAAGGCGCACGCCGACCAGCTCGCGCACTTTGCGGCGGCGGACTGAGCGCGCCTGGGCCCCAGTCTTGCGCAAAGCGGCCTGCGCCTGGCACGCCGGGTTCAGCGTCTATGATCAGTCTGGACATCACGCATTGGGCGGAGCGCCGCGGCGTGGCCCGCCAGGGGGAGTTTCCATGCGAATCACAGCGCTAGGGGTAGTGGCTGGCGTACTGGCCTGCCTGGACACGCCAGCCGTGCTGGCCGGCTCGGCGGGCTTCTCGGGGATTGCCGCCAGCGCCGACAGCGCGGAAACCGCCAGCGACAATCCGGCCGGCATGTCCCGGCTGCCGGAGGCGACCTCGACCGTCAGCGTGATGGCGGCGGCCGGCTTTGGCAGTTTCGAGGTCGACCAGGGGCAAACCACCACCAGCGGCGGCGACCCGGATAACGACTTCAGCCCGGTGCTGGTGCCGCAGGCCTACTACGTCCAGCCGCTTAGCGACTCTCTTCATGCCGGCATCTCGCTGACCATTCCCTCGGGGTTTGGCTCGGAGTACGGCTCCGACTGGGCCGGTCGCTACTACACCGACAGCTACTCGCTGGTCTATGTCGCCCTCACGCCGGCGCTGTCCTGGCGCCTCAACGAGCAGTGGTCGTTTGGTGTCGCGGTGGGCATCAACTACATCGCTTCCGAGTCGGAAGCGGCGATCAACACCCTGGTGCCGGGCACCCCGGACGGCCGCCTGGAGGCCGATCTGGATGGCGTCGGGACCAATTTCAGCCTGTCGCTGCTATGGGAGATGACCGCGAAAACCCGCTTCGGCCTGGTCTACACCAGCGAGTCCAGAACCGATATCGACGGCAAGCTCAAGTTCCGCAACGCGGGCCCGGTGCTCGGCGAGTTGCTGGAGCGCGGCGTCATCGGCGACAAGATCGAAGTCGAGCAGGTCATGCCGCAACGCATCATCGGCGGCGTGTACCACGAACTGGACTCCGGGGCCTTCGTCACCGCCGACCTCGCCTGGGTGGAATTCTCCAAATTCGGCGCGGCCTCGGTATCGCTGGACCGCGAGACGATCGACGTGGACGACGGCACCTACAACAACCTGTGGGCCGGCACCCTGGGTTACGGCTTCCCGGCCAGCAACGGCCTGCGCTACACGCTCGACGCCTTCTACGTGCAGGCCCCGGTGGATGACAGCAAACGCACGCTGGCGTTGACCCTCGACCGCATGTGGGGGATCGGCGGCGGTGTGCAGATCGACCACGGCAACGGCAAATCCGTCGACCTCAACCTGCACCTGGTCGACTTCGGCGAGGCGCCGGTGGATACCGGACCGTCCATCGAGCGCGGTCGGGTGGTCGGCGAAACCGAACATCCCTATGCCCTGATTCTGTCCGGGGCTTACCACTTCTAACCCGCCGTCGCCGCGGCGGCGCTGATTCGGAGGGAGATGCCCATGCACCGCCTGAGCGCGAAAGACTTCGCCCCTGAACTGCTCGAACTCTACGACTTCTATGCCCACGGCAGGATCAGCCGCCGCGAGTTTCTCGATGGCGCGGCGGCGTTCGCGGTCTGCGGGCTGACCGGCAGCGCGCTGCTGACGGCGCTGAGCCCGAACTACGCGCTGGCCCAACAGGTCGAGTTCACCGATCCGGAAATTGTCCCCGAGTACATCACCTACCCCTCGCCGAAGGGCCACGGCAGCGTGCGCGCCTACCGGGTGCGCCCGGCCAAGGCCGGCGCCAAGACGCCCGCGGTGGTAGTGGTCCACGAGAACCGCGGCCTCAACCCCTATATCGAGGATGTCGCGCGGCGGGTGGCGAAGGCCGGATTCCTCGCCCTGGCGCCGGACGGCCTGAGCTCAGTGGGCGGCTACCCGGGCAACGACGACAAGGGCCGCGAGCTGCAGCAGCAGGTCAACCCGGAGAAGCTGATGAACGACTTCTTCGCCGCCGTCGAGTGGCTGATGAGCCATCCGAGCAGCACCGGCAAGGTCGGCATCACCGGCTTCTGCTACGGCGGCGGGGTGGCTAACGCCGCGGCGGTGGCCTTTCCCGACCTGGCGGCGGCGGCGCCGTTCTACGGTCGCCAAGCGGCCGCGGCCGACGTGCCGAAGATCCGCGCGCCGCTGCTGCTTCACTACGGCGAACTGGACACCCGCATCAACGAGGGCTGGCCCGCCTATGAACAGGCGCTGAAGGCGGCCGGCAAGGTCTACGAGGCGTACATCTACCCGGGCGCCAACCACGGTTTCCACAACGACTCCACGCCGCGCTACGACAAGGCCGCCGCCGAGCTGGCCTGGCAACGGACCCTGGACTGGTTCCGGCGCTATCTGGTGTAGCTGGCCACCAGCGGTTCGCCGAGCTGCGCACTACGCCGCGCGCCAATTGCCGGTGGCCACATCCGGGGTCAGGCGACGGCGCCGCGGGCCTGCACGGTGTTGCCGATAAAGGTCATGAACGCCGGCAACGGCAGGGGTTTGCTGAACAGGTAGCCCTGGAATTGCGTGCAGCCATGGTCGACCAGGAAACGGTGCTGCGCCTCGGTCTCGACGCCCTCGGCGATCACCGTCATGCCCATGCTCTGGCCCAGCGCGATCACCGTGCGCACGATGGTTTCGCTGCTGCTGTCCGCCGGCAGGTCGCAGATGAACGAGCGGTCGATCTTCAGCGTGCTGAGCGGCAGGCGCTTGAGGTGGCTGAGCGAGGAGAAGCCAGTGCCGAAGTCGTCGAGGGAGAAGCTCACCCCGCGCTCGACCAGCTTGGCCATCTTGCGCGTCAGGTCATCGACGTCCTGCACGATCAGGGTTTCGGTCAGCTCCAGCTCCAGGCACCGCGCATCGATGCCGTACTCCTCGATCATCGCCAGCACCTCGGGCACGAAGCTGCTCTGGCGCAACTGGTTCTGGCTGATGTTCACCGCCAGGCGCAGGTCGCGGCAGGCCGGGTGATCCTGCCAGGCGCGCAACTGCGCGCAGGTCTGGCGCAGCACCCAGCGGCCGATGGGGATGATCAGCCCGGTCTTTTCCGCCCGGCCGATGAACTCCGCGGGCGACACCAGGCCGCGCTGCGGGTGCTGCCAACGGATCAGCACCTCGGCGCCCACCACTTGGCCGTTGCTGTCCAGTTGCGGCTGGTAATGCAGGGCGAACTGCTCCTCGCGCAGGGCGCTGCGCAGGTCGCTGTCCAGCTCCGAGCGCTCGGCGGCATCGGTCTGCAGGATGTGCAGCAGCATGAACATCATCGCCACGGCCGCCACGCCCTGCAGCCAGGAGCCGATGATCCGCACCTCGTCCGGCAGTCCGTAGCCGCTGACCGGCGCCCAGTTCGACGCCGCCAGGCCGGTGAACAGCAGCAGGCACAGCGAGGCCACGCCGTAGCGCAGCCACAGGCGTTCGTCGCGAAACGCCATCAGCGCGGCGACGGCCAGCGGTAGCAGGTACAGGTGGGTGGCGCGCGGCGCGGCCACGCTGGGGACATCCAGCACCAGCGTGGTGGCGACGATGATGACGATCAGCGTGCCGAACAGCAGCAGGTTGGCGCGGCGGCTCTCGCCCCGCAGGGTCAGGACGAACACCCCGAGCCCGCAGAGGATCAGCGCCGCATCCATCAGCACGATGCCCCACGCACCGCGCAGCGCAAAGAAGCATCCCCACGCAGCGCCCAGGACTAGCATGAGCAGGCTGGCCAACAGGCGCATGCGCCGCTCGCGGCGCTGACTGACCAAGGCCAGCTCGGACGATTGCCACAGCTGGCGAACACGCTTGAGGAACATTGCGGATGTGATCATGGCTGTTTCCCTACCAACAACTTGACTCCAGAGGCAGAGTGCCATCATACAGCCTTGTATAGCCGGTCAGCGCCACCGTTAGGCGGCCCGGTAGCTCCAGACGATCTCCACCACGCGCAACGCAACGATCAGATAGAGCAGAAACAGCAGGACCTGCAGCGCCGTGTGGTAGCGCAGCTTGGCCAGCCGGTGCAGGCCATCGCTCATGTTCAACGCCAGCAGCAATGCCGACACGGCGATCACCCCCCACCCGGTCAGGTTGGAAACGAACAGGCCGAGGAAGATCCGGTGATCGCCGTGCAGCGATTCGGCGCCGGCGGCGAACAGCAGGGCGATCACCAGCAGGTTCTTCAGGTTGTCGAATATCTTCGCGCTCAGTTCAGCGTCCAGCAGCTCCAGGTATTTCCGCCATAGCTTGAGCATGATTGGCACCTGCGCTCGTCACCGCGTGGACTCAGTGGAACGGGAAGATGTAGTTCATCCAGGCCGCCATGCGCAGGAGGATCTTGCGCATTATCGCTACGTGGTGGAAATGCTTGCTGTACAGCGCCGCCTGGCCGTAGGCCCCGCCCGGCATGCGCTTGCTGTAGGCCTCATAGGCCGGGTCGGTGATCTGGATGATCACCGGCACCCGCCCGGCCGGCGGCGAGCCGGTGAAGCTGAGCAGCGTGCCGGACGGTTGAATCTGGCCTTCGCCGATCACCGCGATCACCTGGTGCACCTTACCAGCAAACACCTTGCCGGGAATGCCGTCGAAGGCCACCTCGGCCTCGTCGCCGACTTCCAGGCGCAGCTGGCTGTTCTGCCGCATCCAGGCGGCGAAGTAGTGGCCCTCGTCGGGGATGAACACCATCGACGGGCGCAGCGGCAGCTTGGTCGCCATCATCCCCGGGCGCAGCGAGACGTGGGTGACGAAGCCCTTGCTCGGCGCACGCACCACAGTGTGGTCCAGTTCGTACTGGGCGATGTTGAGTTGCGCCTGCAGATCGTCGACCCGCGCCGTGGCGACATCCAGGTCGCGCTTGGTGCCGAAATTGCGCTTGAGCAGTTCGCTGATCCGGCCGAGGTCGCCACGCGCCTGGGTGAGCTGGGCGTTGAGCGATTTCACGCGGTTCTCGAACGGCGTCGGGTCGATGCGAAACAGCACGTCGCCCTTCTCCAGCAGCTCGTTGCCGGTCACCGGCACTTCGATCACCTGGCCGGTGACCACCGGGATCACCGGGGTCGAGACGAAATAGCTGCGCGCCACCTCGGAATACGGGTGGTTGTAGTTCATCAGGAAGATCAGCGTGCCGATCAGCACCACCCCGCCGAGGGCGGCGGTCGGCACCGTCCACTTGTTCAGCGGGATACGGAAGATCTTGAAGATGGCAATGCAGATCGCGGTGTAGGTGAGGATCAGTAGCAGGTCCATGGCTTAGATCCCCTCTCCAGGTGCTGGCGTGCTGGGCGGCTGCGGCGCTGGCACCGGCTCCGGTGAGGCTTGCGGCAGCGTGCGCGGCGCCTCCAGGCGCTCCAGGCGCTGCTGCAGTTCGGCGATCTGCTGTTCCAGGTGCTGCACATGGTTGCGCGGCGACTTGCCGTCGCTAAAGCCCCAGCCGCGGTCCTCGCGGTACAACATCGCCCAGATCCACAGGAACGGCCACAGCGCATGCAGGGTGAACAGACTGACCCAGCCAGTGGCATGGATCGCATCCTGATGCGGATGGTTGCGGTGCACGGCAATCTCGTAGGGGATGTCATGCATCACGATGATCCCGTAGAACAACACCAAGCCAACGAAGATCAGTATGCCGAGAGCAAAATAATCGAGCATGGAGTCCCTACCCTTCTCAATCAGTGGAGTGCCTTGCTGAAATCTAGTCCAGTTACCCCGGGCTCGCTGCCGGCGCCGACGCGCTAGCCTTGGCAGGGCGCCTCGCTATAGCATCCGCGCCACGGCTGTTCACGCCGGCGTACCGGAAACCGAGATGAGCCAACCGCCGATCAACCCGAGCAAACTGCGCCCGCCGATGCCGCCGGTGGCTGCCATCGCCCGCCCTGCGCTGCTGCAGCGCTTGCACGACGGCGCGGCGCGTGGCTGCCTGCTGAGCCTGCTCAGCGCGCCGCTCGGCTACGGCAAGAGCACCCTGCTCGCCCAGTACGCCGCCAGCCTGGGCAGCCCCTGGGCCTGGCTACGCTGCGACGCCGGCGACAACCAGCCGCTGCGCCTACTCACTCATCTGCTGCAGGCCCTGCAGCTGCCGATCCCGGACCGCAAGTTAAGCCCAGCTGACGAACCGCAACTGTGGGCGCGCATCCTCGCCGACCTGGAGCAGCACCGTGACGGCCTGACCCTGTTCCTCGACGACCTGCACCTGCTGCGCGCCCGCCCGGCGTGTCGCTACCTCGACGAACTGCTGCACTTCGCCCCGCCCGGCCTGCACCTGGTCGCCGCCGGCCGTGGTCTGCCGGCGCTGGCCTTCAGTCACCTGCGCCGCGACCAGCGCCTGCAACTGCTGGAAGCCGCCGACCTGGCCCTGGACAACGCGCAGATCAACGAACTGGCCGCCGCCCGCGGCCTGAGCCTGGACAGCGACACCGTCTACCTGCTGCGCGCCGGCAGCGAGGGCTGGATCAGCGGCGTGCTGTTCGGGCTGGCCGCCTACGCCGAACAGCAGCCCAACCTGCGCGCCATCGCGCGACAGGCCTCCACCTACATCGCCGACTTCCTCACCGAGGAAGTGCTGCGCGGCCTGTCGCCGGCGCTGCTGACCTTCCTCGAACGCACGTCGGTGGTGCGCTCCTTCGCCCCCGAGCTGGCCGCGCTGCTTGGCGGCCAGGGCGAGACCCTGGAGCTGCTGCGCCGCCTGCAGCGCGACGACCTGTTCCTCCAGCACAGCGGCGATCAGCGCCTCGGCTACCGCTATCACCCGGCGCTGCGCCGCGCCTGCTACCACCGCCTGCGCCAGCGCGACCCGGACGGCCTGCTGCGCCTGCACCGCCAGGCCGCCGACTGGCTGCTGGAGCAGCGCTGCTACTCGGAAGCGATCTACCAGCTCGGCCGCGCGCGCGACTACAACGCGCTGCTGGCAGCGGTCGACCAGCACAGCTTCGACCTGCTGCGCGAGGGCCGGGTCGATGCGCTGGTGGAGTTCCTCGGCGACATCCCCGGACAGAGCGCCGACCACTTCACCCTGGCGATCACCGAAGCCAGCACGGTGATAGCCACCAACGACATCCAGAGCGCCCGCGCCTGCCTGTTGCGCCTGCAGCGCCTGCTGCGCCAGCAGGAAGCGCCGCTGCACCGCCCGGAGCGCGCGCACCAGACCCTGGCCTTCCTGCGCAGCCGCCTGGCGGTGCTGGGCGGCAACCTCGGCCACGGCATCCAGCTGGTCGGCAACGCGCTGCAGCGCTTCCCGCAACGCAACGCGGCGAGCGCCGTGCTGCTGTTCAACCGGGCCAGCTGCCAGTTCGCCCTCGGCCGCCTGGGCGAGGCCTGGCACGACGCCAATTTGGCCCTCGGTGAGCTGGAAGCCCTGAACTTTCGCGGCTACACCAACAGCGTGCATCTGCTGCTCGGGCAGATCGAGCTGGCCCGCGGCCAGGCGCCACAGGCGGCGCAGCGCTTCCTGGCGCTCGACCAGGCGCTGCCGTCGAACGCGCCGCGCAGCTTCTACGACCTCTACCAGCACCTCGGCATCGGCCTCGCCCTGCAGCAGCAGAATCGCCTCGAGCAGGCCGCGCAGCGCTTCGGCCAGGCCGAGGTGATCGCCCTCGACGTGATCCACTGCGCCGCCCTGCCCTGGGTGTTCCACCACCAGGCCTGCCTGCTCGCCGCGCGCGACGAACTGCCCGCGGCGCGCGCCGCCTGGGACGAGGCGCGCCGCCTCGCGCGGCAGTTCCAGCTGTTCGCCCTGTATCGCCTGGCCGGCGCCTGGCGCGCCCGTCTGGCGGTGCGCGAGCACGACGAGGACTTCATCCTCGCCTGGCTGCAGGAATGGCACTGGTGCCGCCGGCACTACGGCGTCGAGCTGCAGCCGGAAGAGTGGCTGGCCTACGCCTGGGTACAGCGCCACCTCGGCCAGCACGCCATCGCCGCGCGCATCGTCGCCAACCTGCACGGCCTAGCCGACAGCGAGGACAACCACCTGCTGCAGCTCGACCTGCACCTGCTCGACGCCACCCTGCAGCAGGACCAGGGCGCCCGCGACGGCCTGCGCGACAGCCTCGAGCAGGCGCTGCAGCTGGCCATCGCCCACGGCCTCAGCCAGCTACTGCACCACGAGGGCCGCGCCCTGCACGAGGCGCTGCGCCAGCTGGTCGACCCGCAGCAGCGCCGCCAGCACAACCTGCCGCCGCTGCCGCCGCGCGAACAACTGCAACCGCTGCTGCGCGAGCTGTTCGGCGCGGCCGGCGAACCGCAGCCGCTGCTCGAAGCGCTGACCCGCCGCGAGCAGGACGTACTGCGCCGCATGGCCCGCGGGCAAAGCAACCAGCAGATCGCCGAGGGTCTGTTCATCAGCCTGAGCACGGTGAAGACGCACATCAACAACCTGTTCCGCAAGCTCGACGTCAGCGACCGCGAGGCCGCCCTGCAAGCCGCGCGCGCCCTCAAGCTGCTGGACTGATCACAACGCCCTCTGCGGCGAACGGCGAGCGCGAGCCGCGCAGGTCGAGCCACGCGATACCCATCAGGCGGCGATGGGTATCGCTGCGCTCGACCCATCCTACGGGCTCCCCCTCTCCCTCCGGGAGAGGGCTGGGGTGAGGGACTGAGCCAATGCAACGGCCCCTCCACCCCCCTCCACCCGCGTTTCCACCTGCAAATCCACCCGCGGTTGGACGCGCGCGTTCGGCGCGCTTGCTACAACGTCGTTCTGCCAGGACCCGGCACCGCCCGGGCCCGCCCGCGAATTCAGAACCGACGAGACCGCCATGACCGACAAGCTGCTCAACGAACGCGAACTGAGCTTCCAGCTCTACGAGATGCTCGACACCGAAGCCCTGCTCGAGCGTCCACGCTACGCCGAGCACGACCGCGCCGTGTTCGATGCGACCCTGGAGACCGCGCGTGCCATTGCCGTCGAGTACCTGGCGCCGCACAACCAGAAGGCCGATGCCAACGAGCCGACCTTCGACGGTGAGAAGGTCAGCCTGATCCCGGAAACCAAGGCCGCCTGGGACGCCCTCGCCGCCGCCGGCTTCCACGCCGCCCACCACGACGCCGAAGACGGCGGCCTGCAGCTGCCGGAAGTGGTGCTGCGCGCCTGCATGGCCTATTTCAATGCCGCCAACATCGCCACCGCCGCCTACTCGTTCCTGACCATCGGTTCCGCCAACCTGGTCAAGAGCTTCGCCAGCGAGACCCTGCGCCAGCGCTACCTGCCGTCGATGCTCGACGGCCGCTACAGCGGCACCATGGCGCTCACCGAACCGGGCCAGGGCTCGGCGCTCGGCGACATCCGCACCACCGCGCGCCCGGCCGCCGACGGCACCTACCGGGTGTTCGGCCAGAAGATGTTCATCTCCGGCGGCGACCATGAGCTGACCGACAACATCGTGCACATGGTGCTGGCGCGCATCGACGGCGCACCGGCCGGGGTCAAGGGCATTTCGCTGTTCCTCGTGCCGAAGTTCGTGGTTAACGAGGACGGCAGCCTCGGCGCGCGCAACGACGTGGCGCTGGCCGGCCTACTGCACAAGTTCGGCTACCGCAACACCACCTCCACCGTGCTCAGCTTCGGCGAGAAGGACGGCGCGCTCGGTTACCTGGTCGGCGAGGCCAACAAGGGCCTCTCCTACATGTTCCAGATGATGAACGAGGCGCGCATCGGCGTGGCCCTCGGCGCTTCGGCGCTGGCCTACCAGAGCTACATCCACGCCCTTGACTACGCCCGCGAACGCCCGCAAGGCCGCCTGCCGGGCAGCAAGGACCCGCTGGCGCCGCAGGTGCGCATCGTCGAGCACGCCGACGTGCGACGCATGCTGCTGCAGCAGAAGGCCTACGCCGAGGGCAGCCTGTCGCTGTGCCTGTACGGCAGCCAGCTGTTCGAGGACGCGCACACCGCGCCCGAGCAGGCCGACCGCGAGAATGCCGCGGAACTGCTCGATCTGCTGATCCCGATGATCAAGTCCTACCCGTCGAAATACGGGGTGATCGCGTCCGACATCGGCATCCAGGTCCTCGGCGGCTCCGGCTACATCCGCGAGTACCCGCTGGAGCAGTTCTACCGCGACAACCGCCTCAACCCGATCCACGAAGGCACCGAGGGCATCCACGGCCTCGACCTGCTCGGCCGCAAGGTCGGTCAGCGCGGTGGCAAGGGCTACCAGCTGTTCCTCGCCGAAGTCCGCGCCAGCCTGACCCAGGCCGCTGCCGACAGCGCCTGCGCGCCAATGGCCGCCGCGCTGGCCGATGCGCTGGGCATCCTCGACAAGGTCACCGCCGAGCTGCAGGCGCAGGTCGCCGCCGACGCCAACCTCGGCCTGTCCAACGCCACCGCCTACCTCGACCTGTTCGGTCGGGTGGTGGTCGGCTGGATCTGGCTGCGCCAGGCACTGGTCGCCAATCACGCGCTGAACGCCGGCGCCAACGGCAGCGAAGCCGACTTCTACCAGGGCAAGCTGCACGCCGCGCGCTACTTCATGGACTGGGAGCTGGCCGGCCTGGAAGCCCAGGCGCGCCTGCTCGGCGCCGGCAATCGCCTGAGCTACGACATGCAGGACAACTGGTTCTAACGCCGCTGTTTTCCCCCTCCAGGCGGGGTGGGTGATGCGCAGCGTCGTTGTCGATACTGCACACCCCGCCCCGGCCCCTTATCTGCCTCAGAAGGACACCGCCATGAGCGACCTGATCCACTACCGCCTCGAAGACGGCCTGGCCCTGATCGGCCTGGCTCGCCCGCCGGTCAACTCCCTCGGCCAGCCGCTGCGCGCCGCGATTCTCGACGCCTGCGAACGCGCCGCCGCCGACGCCAGCGTGAAAGCCATCATCCTGCACGGCGAGAGCGGCGTGTTCTGCGCCGGCGCCGACATCACCGAATTCGGCAGCAGCGCCTCGCACGCCACGCCGTCGCTGCCCGAGGTGCTGCTGCGTCTGACCAGCATCGACAAGCCGCTGATCGCCGCGATCGGCACCTTCGCCCTCGGCGGCGGCCTGGAGCTGGCGCTGGCCTGCGGTTACCGCGTCGGCGAGCCGAAAGCACGCCTCGGCCTGCCGGAAATCAACCTCGGCCTGCTGCCGGGCGCCGGCGGCACCCAGCGCCTGCCACGCCTGATCGGCGTCGAGCCGGCGCTGGACCTGATGATCTCCGGTCAGCCGCTGAACGCCGCGCGTGCCCTCGAAGTGGGCCTGCTCGACCGCCTGGCCGGCAGCCCCGAGGCACTGCTCGACAGCGCCCGTGAACTGGCCCGCGAGCTGATCGCGCAGAACGCCCCGGCACGCCGCAGCACGCCGTTCGCCAACCCGGGCGAGAGCATCGCCGCAGACTTCTTCAGCCAGTTCCTCGCCGCCAACGCCTCGCGCTGGAAGAGCCGCCAGGCGCCGCGGCGCGTGGTCGCCGCGGTCGAGGCCAGCTGCCGCCTGCCGCTCACTGAAGGGCTCGCCGAAGAGCGCGCGCTGTTCAAGCAGGCCGAAGCCTCCGCCGAGTCGCGCGCGCTGCGCCACGTGTTCTTCGCCGAGCGCGAAGCCGGGCGGATTCCGGGCATCGGCAGTGACACCCCGCTGCGCAAGATCGACAAGGTTGCGGTGATCGGCGCCGGCACCATGGGCGGCGGCATCGCCATGAACTTCGCCAACGCCGGCATCGCGGTGAAGCTGCTGGAGGTCAAGGGCGAAGCGCTGGATCGCGGCCTGGCGCAGATCCGCAAGAACTACGAGATCAGCGTCAAGCGCGGCAAGCTCAGCGACGCCCAGCTGGAACAGCGCATGGCGCTGCTGCAGGGCACCCTCGACTACGCCGACCTGGCCGACGCCGACCTGGTGATCGAGGCGGTGTTCGAGAAGATGGAGATCAAGGAAGCGGTGTTCCGCCGTCTCGACGAAGTGTGCAAGCCGGGCGCGATCCTCGCCTCCAACACCTCGTCGCTGGACGTCGACGTCATCGCCTCGTTCACCAAGCGCCCGCAGGACGTGATCGGCCTGCACTTCTTCAGCCCGGCCAACGTCATGCGCCTGCTGGAAGTGGTACGCGGCCGCGAGACCGCGCCGGACGTGCTGGCCACCACCATGAAAGTCGCCAAGCAGATCGGCAAGCTGGCGGTGGTCTCCGGGGTGTGCTTCGGCTTCATCGGCAATCGCATGCTCGAACCCTACTCGCGCGAGGCGCACCGACTGGTCCTCGAAGGCGCCACCCCGGCGCAGGTGGACAACGTGCTCACCGGCCTCGACCTGAACATGGGCGTGCTGACCATGCTCGACCTGGCCGGCGTCGACGTGAACTTCCTGGTGCGCCAATCCAACCTGGCCGCCAGCAGCCACGACGCGAGCTACCACATCGTCGGCGACGAGCTGTACAAGCTCGGCCGCTACGGCCAGAAAACCGGCCGTGGCTTCTATGTGTACGAAGGCCGTGACCGCAAGGACGACCCGGAAGTCCCGGAAATCGCCGCACGCGTCGCCGCCGAGCTGGGCGTTGCTCGTCGTGACAATATCTCCAACGAAGAAATCCACGACCGCTGCCTGTTCATGCTGATCAACGAAGGCATCCAGCTGCTCGACGAGGGCATCGCCCTGCGCGCCAGCGACATCGACCTGGTGTGGATCAACGGCTACGGCTTCCCAGCGCACGTCGGCGGCCCGATGCACTACGCGGAAACCGTTGGCCTGGACAAGGTACTGGCCGGCATCCAGCGCTACCGCAAGGAACTCGGCGCCTACGGCGAAATGTGGTTCCAGCCGGCGTCGCTGCTGGAGCGCCTGGTCGCCGCCGGCAAGACCCGCATCGAGAAGATCTGAGCTGAGCCAACCCAGCCTTCTCCCCTGACGACTCCCCTCTCCCTCTGGGAGAGGGGATAAAAAGCACACCGAGGACTCCGCCACACCGCAGCGCGGAGCACACCCCAACAAGGAACCACTTCAATGAAAGACGCCGTCATCCTCTCCACCGCTCGCACGCCGATCGCCAAAGCCTTCCGCGGCGCGTTCAACAACCTCAAGTCGCCGAGCATGGCCAGCTACGCGATCCGCGCCGCAGTCGAGCGCGCCGGCATCGAAGCTGGCGAAATCGAAGACCTGGTGATGGGCACCGCGATGCCCGGCGGCACCGCTGGCTGGAACCTCGGGCGCATGGCCGCGCTGGCCTCCGGCCTGCCGCTGTCGGTCAGTGGCCAGACCCTCGACCGCCAGTGCGCGTCGGGCCTGATGGCGATCGCCACCGCCGCCAAGCAGATCATGATCGACGGCATGGCCGTGACCATCGGCGCCGGCCAGGAACACATCAGCCTGGTGCAGAACAAGAACATGGAATGGGCGATGGCCGAGCGCGACGAACTGGTGATGCGCAACGCCGAACACGCCTACATGCCGATGCTGCAGACCGCCGAGCTGGTCGCCAAGCGCTACGGCATCAGCCGCGAGGCGCAGGACGCCTACTCGCTGCAGTCGCAGCAGCGCACCGCCGCCGCCCAGGCCGCCGGCCTGTTCGCCAATGAAATCGTGCCGGTCACCGCCACCAAGCAGGTGGTCGACAAGGCCACTGGCGCGGTGAGCTTCGAGGAAGTCACGCTCAGCCTCGACGAAGGCAACCGTCCGCAGACCGTGCTGGAAGACCTGAGCAAGCTCAAGCCGGTGATCGACGGTGGCTGCATCACCGCCGGCAACGCCAGCCAGCTGTCCGACGGCGCCAGCGCCTGCGTGCTGATGGATGGCAGCCTGGCTGCGCAGCGCAACCTGCAACCGCTGGGTCTGTATCGCGGCATCGCGGTGGCCGGCCTGGCCCCGGAAGAGATGGGCATCGGCCCGGTGCTGGCGGTGCCGAAACTGCTCAAGCAGCACGGCCTGAGCGTCGACGACATCGGCCTGTGGGAGCTCAACGAAGCGTTCGCCTGCCAGGTGCTGTACTGCGCCGAGAAGCTCGGGATCGACCCGGCCAAGCTGAACGTCAACGGTGGCGCCATCGCCATCGGCCACCCGTACGGCATGAGCGGTGCGCGGATGGTCGGCCATGCGCTACTGGAAGGTAAGCGCCGCGGCGTGAAGTACGTGGTGATCACCATGTGCGTCGGCGGTGGCATGGGCGCCGCCGGCCTGTTCGAGGTGCTCTGATGAGCGCCTTCGATAGCTTCGCCCTGAACGGCAAGGTGGTGCTGGTCACCGGCGCCTCCAGCGGCATCGGTGCGCACCTGGCACGCGTCGCCGCACGGGCCGGCGCCCGCGTGGTGCTCGCCGCACGGCGCGTCGAGCGCCTCGCCGAAGTGCAGCGCGACATCGAGTTCGAGAACGGCGAAGCGCTCAGCGTGGCGCTCGACGTCACCGACCGCGCCAGCGTCGAGGCGGCGTTCGACGCCGCCGAGGCACGCTTCGGCGTGGTCGACGTGGTGCTCAACAACGCCGGCATCGGCAACGGTCAGCGCGTGCTGGAGATCAGCGAGGAAGACTGGCGCGCCATGCTGTCGACCAACCTGGATGGCGTCTGGCGCGTCGCCCAGGTGGCCGCCCAGCGCCTGAGCACAGCCAAGCGGCCGGGCAGCATCGTCAACATCGCCTCGATCCTCGGCCTGCGCGTCGGTACCGGCTACAGCCACTACTGCGCGGCCAAGGCCGGCGTGGTGCAGCTGACCAAGTCGCTGGCGCTGGAGCTGGCGCGCTACAACATTCGCGTCAACGGCATCGCGCCGGGCTACTTCAAGACCGAGATGAACGACGCCTACTTCGACAGCGAGAAAGGCCAGGCTTACATCCGTGACATCGTGCCGATGCGCCGCCTGGGCAACCTGCAGGAGCTGGAAGGTCCGTTCCTGCTGCTCGCCAGCGACGCCGGTGCGTTCATGACCGGCAGCGTGCTGGCGGTCGACGGCGGCCACCTGGTCGGCAGCCTGTAAGCCTCTGAGCCCTGGCGCCAGCCAGGGCCCTGCGTTACCCGCCCCAACGACGGTCTGGCCCCGCGCCAGGCCGTCGCCCCTCCCTGCTTGCCTCCTCCGCCGGCCGCCACTCAGCGCGCCGCGCCCTCGCGCTCACCCGCCCGCCTACCCACGCAGCCCCCTCTCCACGAGTGGGTAACCAAACGCACGCAACTCGGCACCATGTAGCGCATCTGTGCAAACGATTGCACAACCCTCGAGAGCTTCGGCATGGTGCGCAATCTTTCCCCCTCCGAGACACCCCAGCGGATCACCGCCAAGGCGCTCGCCGAACGTCTCGGCGTGGCGACTTCGACCGTCACCCGGGCGTTCGACAAGCAGTCGCGCATCTCCGCCGAGGTGCGTCAGCGCATCCTCGCCATGGCCGACGAGGTGGGCTACCGGCCCAATGCGATCGCCCGCTCGCTGAACCGTCGGCGTACCGGCATCGTCGCGCTGGTGGTCGGCGACATGGCCAACCCCTTCTACGCCGCCGCCATCGAAGAGTTCTCCCTGCGCCTGCAGCGCACCGGCCGCCAGCTGCTGCTGTTCGTGGTGCCGCCGGGTGGCGACGCCGACGAACTGATGCCGCAACTGCTGCAGTACCAGGTCGATGCCATCGTGGTCACCGCGGCCAAGCTGTCGTCGCACATGTCCGACCTGTGCGGCCGCCAGGGTGTGCCGGTGGTGTTCATGAACCGCCGCGTCGAGGACCCGACGGTCTGGTCGGTGTGCTGCGACAACGAGCGCATGGGCGCGGCGGTGGCCGAGTACCTGGTGAGCCAGGGGCGGCGCGCCTGCGCCTTCGTCTCCGGCGACCCGCACATCTCGACCACCGCGGACCGTCTGCGCGGCTTCGAGCACGGCCTGGCGGTGCACGGCCAGCGCCTGGTGGCCTGCGCGCAAGGTAACTACAGCTACGACGGCGCGCGCGACGCCGCGGCCCAGTTGTTTGCTGCCGGCCAGCCGGCCATCGACGCCGTGTTCTGCGCCAACGACGTGATGGCCCTCGGCGTACTCAGCCACCTGCGCCAGCACACCACCCTGCGCGTGCCCGAGGACGTGGCGGTGGTCGGCTTCGACGACATCCGCGCCGCCGCCTACGCGGAGCACGCGCTGACCACCGTGCAGCAGCCGCTCAACGAGATGATCGATTGCGTCATGCACCTGCTCGACCAGGGCCGGCCGAACGGCAGCGTGGCCGAAGCGCTGCGCGAAGTACCCGGGCGCCTGGTGATTCGCGCCTCCGCCTAGCCGCGCAGCGGTCAACCCAACACAACAACAAGAACCAGGAGACAGGCATGAACCCGACCGAATCCGCGGATGACCGCGCGATGTATCGCAAGATCAGCTGGCGCATCATGCCGCTGCTGATGGTCGCCTACGTGGTGGCGTTCCTCGACCGCATCAACGTCGGCTACGCGCAGCTGCAGATGAAGGAGACGCTGGCCTTCAGCGACGCCGTGTATGCCCTCGGCGCCGGGATCTTCTTCATCGGCTACCTGCTGTTCGAGGTGCCGAGCAACCTGATGCTGGAGAAAATCGGCGTGCGCAAGACGCTGCTGCGCATCATGGTCTGCTGGGGCGTGGTCGCCATGGCCATGATGTTCGTGCAGACACCGACGCAGTTCTACGTGCTGCGCTTCCTGCTCGGCGTGTTCGAAGCCGGCTTCGCCCCCGGCGCCCTGCTCTACCTGACCTACTGGTACCCGCCGGCACGCCGCGCGCGGATGATCGCCGTGTTCCTGCTCGGCGCCATCATCGCCAGCCTGATCGCCGGGCCGCTGTCGGGCGCCATCATGAAGTTCCTCGACGGCCTGAACGGCTGGCACGGTTGGCAATGGCTGTTCCTGGTACAGGGCCTGCCCGCCCCGCTGCTCGGCGTGCTGGCCTGGTTCGTGCTGGTCGATCGCCCCGAGCAGGCACCCTGGCTGAGTGCCGAAGAGAAGGCCCGCCTGCGCCAGCAGTTCGACGCCGAGAGCCAGTCGACCGGCAAGGCCAGCCACGGCTCGCTGCGCGACCTGCTGGGCGACCCCAAGGTCTGGGCGCTGTCGCTGGTCTATGTGCTGATGGTCGCCGGCACCTACTTCATCGCGTTCTCGACGCCGACCCTGATCAAGAGCTGGGGCGTCGCCGACGTGCTGCAGATCGGCCTCTACGCCACCGTGCCGCAGCTGTTCGCCATCGCCGGGGTGCTCCTGCTCGGGCGCAGCTCCGACCGCCACGGCGAGCGCCGCTGGCATTTCACCGCCGGCGCGCTGACCGCCGCCAGCGGCATGGCGCTGATCGCCCTGGCCGAGGGTCAGCTGGGTCTCTCGCTGGCTGGCCTGTGCCTGGCGGTGCTCGGCCTCACCTCGATCACCCCGGTGTTCTTCGCCCTGACCTCCGACTACCTGCCGCGCGCCTCGGTGGCGGCCGGCATCGCCCTGGTCAGCAGCCTCGGCAACCTGGGTGGCGCGATCAGCCCGTCGCTGACCAGCGCCCTCAACGCCGCCAGCGGCGGTACCAGTTACAGCCTGTACCTGGTGATGAGCCTGTACCTGCTGGCCGCCTTCATCATTCTGACGGTCGCCCGGCCGCCAGCCCCCGTTCTCCAAGCCGCCTGATGCGGCGTTTCCATCCGTAGGTAATAGCCATGATCCAACAGCTGAAGAAGGGCCAGTCGGCCCAGGCCAAGGCCAGCAACCAGGCGCAGGTACGCGCCACCGTCGAAGGCATCCTCGCCGACATCGAAGCGCGCGGCGACGCCGCGGTGCGTGAGTATTCGGCGAAGTTCGACAACTGGGCGCCGGAAACCTTCCGCCTCAGCCCGGCGCAGATCGACGCCTGCATCGCCAGTCTGTCGCAGCAGACCCTCGACGACATCCGCTTCGCCCAGACGCAGATCCGCCGCTTCGCGCAGATCCAGAAGGACTCGATGCACGACGTCGAAGTCGAAACCCTGCCGGGCGTGGTGCTCGGCCACCGCAACATCCCGGTCAACTCGGTGGGCTGCTACATCCCCGGCGGCAAGTACCCGCTGATCGCCAGCGCGCACATGAGCGTGCTCACCGCCAAGGTCGCCGGGGTCAAGCGGGTGATCGCCGCCGCGCCGCCGTTCGACGGCCAGCCCTGCCCGGAAATCGTCGCCGCCATGCACCTGGCCGGCGCCGATGAAATCTACTGCCTCGGCGGCGTGCAGGCGGTGGCGGCGATGGCCATCGGTACCGAGAGCATCGCCGGCGTCGACATGATCGTCGGCCCGGGCAACGCCTTCGTCGCCGAAGCCAAGCGCCAGCTGTATGGCCGCGTCGGCATCGACCTGTTCGCCGGCCCGACCGAGACCATGGTGATCTGCGATGACACGGTGGACGCCGAACTGGTCGCCGTCGACCTGCTCGGTCAGGCCGAACACGGCCCGACCTCGCCGGCCTATTGCGTGACCACCAGCAAGAAGATCGCCGAGGAGCTGCCGGCCGCCATCGAACTGGTGCTCTCGCGCCTGGACACCGCGCCGGTGGCCAGCGTCGCCTGGCGCGACTTCGGCGAAATCTACCTGTGCGACAGCGACGAGGAAGCCCTGGAGGTCTCCGAGCGCCTGTGCTCCGAGCACGTGCAGGTGATGACCCAGGACCCGGATTGGTACCTGCAGCGCATGACCAGCTACGGCGGCCTGTTCCTCGGCCACCGCACCAACGTCAGTTACGGCGACAAAGTGATCGGCACCAACCACACCCTGCCAACCATGGGCGCCGGGCGTTACACCGGCGGGCTGTGGGTCGGCAAGTTCATCAAGACCCACACCTACCAGCGTGTGCTGACCGACGCCGCCAGCGTGATGGTCGGCGAGTACTGCTCGCGCCTGTGCGGCTACGAGCATATGTCCGGACACAAAGAGCAGGCGGATATCCGCGTGCGTCGCCTGAAGCAGGAGGCCTGAGCCATGAGCAAACCCGTAGCGCATAACCGCAGCGAATACCGCTACTTCCGCGACATCACCACCCGCTGGATGGACAACGACGTGTATGCCCACGTCAACAACGTCATCTACTACAGCTGGTTCGACACCGTGGTAAACGGCTGGCTGCTGGAGCAGAACGTCCTGGACTTCACCGACAGCCCGGCCGTCGGCCTGGTGGTGGAAACCCACTGCAGCTACTTCTCGTCGATCGCCTTCCCCGACCTGGTGCGCGCCGGCCTGCGCGTCACCCGTCTGGGCACCTCGAGCGTGCGCTACGAGGTGGGCCTGTACGCCAACGACAATACCGAAGCCTCGGCGCAGGGCCACTTCGTGCACGTCTACGTCGACCGCGTGACGCGTCGCCCGGTGCCGCTGCCAGACGATCTGCGCCGCGCGCTGGAGACTATCGAGGTGGCCGAATGAAGGACTTCCATGGTCGCGTAGCGGTGATCACGGGCGCCGCCTCCGGCTTCGGCAAGGCCTTTGCCGAACAGGCCGCCGGCCTTGGCATGCAGCTGGTACTGGCCGATATCCAGGCCGAGGCGCTCGAGGCCACCGTGGCGGAACTGCGCGCCCGTGGCGCGGCGGTGATCGGCCTACGCACCGACGTCTCGCAGGCCGAGCAGATCCAGGCGCTGGCCGATGCGGCCATCGCCGAATTCGGCGCGGTGCACCTGCTGTTCAACAACGCCGGCGTGCTCGCCGGCGGCCTGGTCTGGGAGAACAGCGAGAAGGACTGGGACTGGGTGCTGGGCGTCAACGTGCGCAGCGTGATCCACGGGGTGCGCATCTTCACCCCGCTGATGCTCGCCGCCGCCGCGGCCGATCCGGAGTACGAGGGGCACATCGTCAGCACCGCGTCGATGGCCGGCCTGCTCAACGCGCCGACCCTGGGCGCCTACAGCCTCAGCAAGCAGGCCGTGGTGTCGCTCAGCGAGTCGCTGTACCACGACCTCGCCCTGGTTTCCGCGCAGGTGCATTGCTCGGTGCTCTGCCCGTACTTCGTACCCACCGGCATCAGCCAGTCGGCGCGCAATCGTCCAGAGCAGCTGGCCAATGCCGCGGGCCTGACCCGCTCACAAGCGATGGCTCTGGCGCAAAACCAGAAGGCCACCGGTTCGGCCAAGGTCAGCGCCGAGCAAATCGCCGAGCAGACCTTCGCGGCGATCCGCCAGGGCACGTTCTACATCTACTCGCATCCCCACGCCATGGGCTCGGTGCGCGAGCGCTTCGAGGCGATCGTCGAGCAGCGCAACCCGCCCGATCCCTATGCCGAACGACCAGAGCTACGCGAGCAGCTGGTTCAGGCGCTGCGTAGCTAAACCTCCCAGCTATAGGCATTCACGTTCAACGATGAGGAAAGCGTTCATGCTCAAACACATCAAGCGTCTGGCCCTGGCCGGCGCCTTGCTCGCCGCGCCGCTGGCACAAGCCGCGGACCAACCCAACATCCTGGTGATCTGGGGCGACGACATCGGCTGGCAGAACGTGAGTGCCTACGGCATGGGCACCATGGGCTACACCACGCCGAACATCGACAGCATCGGCATGCAGGGCATCCGCTTCACCGACCACTACGGCCAGCCCTCCTGCACCGCCGGGCGCGCGGCGTTCATCACCGGCCAGTACCCGATCCGCTCGGGGCTGACCACCGTCGGCCAGCCGGGCGACAAGCTCGGCCTGCAGGCCGCCTCGCCAAGCCTCGCCGAAGTGCTCAAGCAGGCCGGCTACCGCACCGGCCAGTTCGGCAAGAACCACCTGGGCGACAACAACCCCAACCTGCCAACGGTGCACGGTTTCGACGAGTTCTACGGCAACCTCTACCACCTCAACACCGAAGAGCAGAACGAGTACGCCGACTATCAGAGCTACGCGAAGAACTACCCGGGCGGCCCTGAGGCGTTCGCCAAGAAGTTCGCCACCCGCGGCGTGCTGCACAGCTTCGCCAGTGATAAGGACGATCCGACCGTCGACCCACGCTTCGGCCGCGTCGGCAAGCAGACCATCGAGGACACCGGCCCGCTGACCACCCAGCGCATGGAAGACTTCGACGGCGCCGAAGTGATTCCGCATGCGCTGGACTTCATGCGCGCCGCGAAGAAGCAGGACAAGCCGTTCTTCGTCTGGCTCAACACCAGTCGCATGCACCTCTACACCCACCTCAACAAGAAGTGGGAGCACGCCGCCGCGCCCTACACCCACGAGGACGACATGCAGGGCAGCGGCATGCTGCAGCACGACCACGACATCGGCCAGGTGCTGGATTTTCTCAAGGCCAACGGCCTGGATGACAACACCATCGTCTGGTACTCCACCGACAACGGCCCGGAACATTCCTCCTGGCCGCACGGCGCGACCACGCCGTTCCGTGGCGAGAAGATGACCACCTACGAAGGCGGCGTGCGCGTGCCGTCGATGCTGCGCTGGCCGGGCAAAGTGCAGCCGGGACAGATCAAGAACGGCATCCAGGCGCACCAGGACATGTTCACCACCCTGGCCGCCGCGGCCGGTGTGCCGGACGTCGTCGAGCGCATGAAGAGCGAGAAGAAGCAGTACATCGACGGCATCAACAACCTCGACTACTGGACCGGCAAGGCGCCGGAGAGCGCGCGCAGCAGCCTGCTCTACTACATCGAGGGCAAGCTCACCGCGGTGCGCATGGGCCCGTGGAAGATGCACTTCTCGACCAAGGAGGACTACTACGCCGCCATCCAGCCGCGCTTCGCGCCGCTGATGTTCAACCTGCGCAGCGACCCGTTCGAGAGCTACGACAGCAACGACGCCTACGGCCACCTGATCCAGAAGAACTCGTGGATCTCCGGGCCGATGGGCGAGCTGATCGGCGCACACCTGAAAACCCTGGCCGAGTACCCACCGGTGCAGGCGGCCAAGTCGTTCGACCGCTCGAACCTGGTGCAGGATTTCCTGCAGGGCCAGAAGAAGGCGCCCTGACACCCCACTGAACACCCAGCCCGCGCCGTTCGGGCTGGGTGTTTTTGCTGTGTGCTTCCTGTCAGGTACGGGGCAAATCTGGCAGGCATACGCAAACGGATGGCAAGCAGGCAAAAAGCCAGCGCCGGGCGGCGACTTAGTATCGGGTCAACCTCCATCGAGTTACTTGTCGACACCTATAACAACGGAATCCCCTCCATGAACAAGTCGCCCCTTCGTCTTTCCCTCCTTGCGCTGCTGGTCGGTGCCGCCAGCCAGGTCGGCGCCTACGAGCTGTACGCCGATGACGACACGCACCTGAACGCCAACCTGGAAGCGGTGTTCGGCTTCTTCCACAGCCAGGAGAACTACGCGCCGTCGGGTCGCCTGGAAGAGGGCTCGTCGTCCTGGCGCGAGGGTTATGCTAAGTACGGCATCAGCGCCGACCAGGGTCTGGGCGGTGTCGGCACTGCCTACGGGGCGTTCTCCCTGCTCAGCTCCGGCAGCTGGGGTGATGGCGACGCGGCCGGTTTCAGCGACGGTTCCGAGCGCACCACCAAGATCGAAGACGCCTACGCCGGCTGGCGTTCGGGCAACCTGTTTGAAGCACTCGGCGAAGACGGCGTGGACGTCTCCTTCGGCCGGCAGAACATTACCGTGGGCGATGGCTTCCTGATTCAGGGCGATGCCCTCAACCTCGGCAAGGGCGTGGCCGACGGCGAGTTCAACCGTGGCGGCGCCTACTACTTGGCGGCACGCAAGAACTTCGACAAGACCGCGGTGCTGCGCCTGGGCGGCAAGGAAGGCTGGCGCAGCGACCTGATGTGGCTGGAATCCGACAACCGCGCGCAGGCCAAGACCGAGATGTACGTGGCCACCCTGGAGCACGTCGCCGAAGCCGGCACCGTCGGCCTGACCTACATCGACACCACTGACGTCGACGAGCAGTACGCCTCGCCGTTCCAGCTCGAGCGCGACGGCATGAAGACTTACAGCGTGCGCGCCGCCGGCAACGCCGGGGTGGAGAACCTGTTCCTCTCCGGCGAATACGCCACCCAGGACAAGCAGGACACCGAGTTCAACGAGGACGCCGGCAACGAAGACGCCTGGTACCTGGAAGCCGGCTGGACCTTCTCCGACGTGGCCTGGACGCCGAGCGCCAGCTACCGCTACAGCCGCTTCTCGGAAGGCTACGACACGCTGTTCTACGGCTTCAGCCGCGGCTACGGCACCTGGTTCCAGGGTGAAGTGGCGGGCAACTACGCCGGCCCGTTCAACAGCAACTCGCGCATCCAGCAGGTCAGCTTCAAGGTCAGCCCGCTAGAGAACCTCAACTTCGGCGCGATGTACTTCAACTTCGACACCATCGACCGCGACCTCGGCAACACCGACGGCCACGAGATCGACCTGTACGCCGAGTGGGGTGCTACCGAGAACCTGATGATCATGCCGGTGATCGGCATCTACGAACCGAAGAAGAGCGCCGAGGAAGGCGGTACCCAACTGGGCAACAACGACCGCAACGTCTACACCCAGCTGGTGTTCGCCACCATGTTCTAAGCCCCTGCCTACGCTCTCGCGGGCCAGCGCCAAACCGGGCGAAAGCGCAGTTTGGCCGACGCGCGGCAGATCGTAGACAGGTTCTTAGTCGTCGCACCCACGCCGCCTACATCCTTTCGGAGCCAGGCGGCGTTCGTGTGTCAGCAGCACCCTCAGCTTGCACAGACCGGAGCCGGCCGGAAGCGCCGGCGGGCGAGGCCTCCGCCTCGCCACCGTCCTTCGCCACCCGCGAAGGCCCTTCAGCCCGCGAACCAAGGCCCTGCCATGCACAGCCGACTCCTCACCATCCAAAGCAAGATCACCCTGCTGGCCAGCGGTTGCCTGATCCTGGTCGTCGCCCTGCTGATCGGTCTGTCGCTGTACCAGACCCGCGAGAGCACCGAACAGGTCAAGCAGTCCAGCAGCCGCATGCTGGCCAGCGCCGCCGAAGCGCACATGCAGGCGCTCGGCAAGGTGCAGGCGCTGGAGGTGCAGCGCACCTTCATGCAGACCCACGAGTACGGCCAGGGGCTGTCGCGCTACCTGATGTACCTGCGCCAGCGCGCCAGCCACGGCGAACTCAGCGCCCAGGCGCTGCGCCAGGCGCTCACCGAACAACTGCGCCAGGCGCTGGCCGACAAGCCGGAACTGCTCGGCCTCTACGTGATCTTCGAGAGCAACGCGCTGGACGGCGCCGACGCCAGCTTCGCCAACCAGGCCGAGCTGGGCAGCAACGAAGCCGGGCGCTTCGCGCTTTACTGGGTGCAGGGCAAACCCGGCGAACTGCAGCCGGTGATCGGCGACGAGAAGCTGCTTGCCGACACCTCGCCCGGCCCCAGCGGCAGCCCCTACAACGCCTTCTACACCTGCGCCCGCGACAGCCGTCAGGCCTGCGTGCTGGAGCCGTATTTCGACGATGCCTCGGGCACCCGCCGACTGGTCACCAGCGTGGCCTTCCCACTGCTGGAAGACGGCAAGGTGATCGCCGTGATCGGCCTCGACCTCAACCTCAACGCCCTGCAGCAGAACAGCCAGGGCAGCGCCCGCGCGCTGTTCGACGGCAACGGCCGGGTGAGCATCGTCAGCCCGCGCGGCGTGCTCGCCGCGCACAGCCAGGACGCCGCGCAACTCGGCCAGCGCCTCGACCAGGCGCTGCCGGACGACGCCGGCGCGGTGCTCGCCAGCCTCGGCCAGGCGCAGCCCAAGGTGTTCGTCGACGCCGAGCAGATCAAGGTGCTCGAACCCTTCGCACCGATCGCTGGCGCCGCGCCCTGGGGCGTGCTGGTCGGCGTGCCGCAGCAGGTCCTGCTGGCCCCGGCCGAAGCGTTGCAGCAGGAGCTGGACGCCGCGCGGGTGCGCAGCTCGTGGCTGGAGTTCATCCTCGGTGGCGGCGCCGCGCTGCTCGGCGTGCTGCTGATCTGGCTGGCCGCGCTGGGCATCACCCGCCCGCTGCAGAGCTTGACGCAGATGCTCGAGGACATCGCCGAGGGCGAAGGCGACCTGACTCGCCGCCTGCAGGTGCAGTCGCGCGACGAGCTCGGCCAGCTGGCCAGCGCCTTCAACCGCTTCGTCGAACGCATCCACGGCTCGATCCGCGAAGTGGCCTCGGCGAGCCGCCAGGTCAACCAGGTCGCCAAGCAGGTGCTCAGCGCGTCGAACTCGTCGATGAGCAACTCCGGCGAACAGGCCAATCGCACCAACAGCGTCGCCGCGGCGATCAACGAACTCGGCGCCGCCGCCCAGGAGATCGCCCGCAACGCCGCCGACGCTTCGCACCAGGCCTCCGACGCGCGCCAGCAGTCCGGCGACGGCCGTCAGGTGGTCGAGCGCACCATCCAGGCGATGAGCGAGCTGTCGACCAAGATCAGCGCCTCGTGCGCCAACATCGAGGTGCTCAACAGCAAGACGGTGAACATCGGCCAGATCCTCGAAGTGATCAAAGGCATCTCCGAGCAGACCAACCTGCTGGCCCTCAACGCGGCGATCGAGGCGGCGCGCGCCGGCGAGGCCGGACGTGGCTTCGCGGTGGTCGCCGACGAGGTGCGCAGCCTGGCGCACCGCACCCAGCAGTCGACCCAGGAAATCCAGCAGATGATCGAGGAGCTGCAACGCGGCGCGCGCGAGGCGGTCAGCACCATGACCGAGAGCCAGCGGCACAGCGAGGACAGCGTGGCGATCGCCAACCTGGCCGGCGAACGGCTGAGCAGCGTGACCCACCGGATCGGCGAGATCGATGGCATGAACCAGTCGGTGGCCACCGCCACCGAGGAACAGACCGCGGTGGTCGAGGCGCTCAACGTCGACATCATCGAGATCAACACGCTCAACCAGGAAGGCGTGGAAAACCTGCAGGCCACCCTGCGCGCCTGCGCCGAACTGGAACAGCAGGCCGGACGGCTGGAGCAGTTGGTCGGCAGTTTCCGGATTTGAAACGCTGAAGACTGCGGGCTGCCGCCGGTAGCCCGCAGCCTGACGAAACACCGCCCCTCACCCTACGCGGGCCGCCCCTACCCCTCTCCCGGAGGGCGAGGGGTGCAGAGCAGTCCGCGGCGCGGCCCTCAGCACACGGCGCCTGTCGCCGCTCAGAGCAATCCCCTCTCCCTCCGGGAGAGGGCTAGGGAGAGGGACGGACTTTCGGAGCTCACGCTGCTCCCACCCCCACCTCACAAACAGCAGCGCCACGCCATCCCGCCGCCCCACCCACTACACTCAACCGAGCCCGCCGCGCGCCCGCCGCGCCTGGCAGGCCCGGCAATCGGGGCTGGCACAGGCAGACAACGGGTTGGCAGCCAGAACAATTCGCCTGCCGCGACCGCAGGGCAGACTTGGGCTGCAGAATACTGCCAATGCCTTCGCGATCCGCCAGTCCAATAATTAAGGGAGACCCCCTGATGCGAATAACCAGGATCATTGCCCAAACCACGCTGGCTCTTGGCGTGTCGCTCGCCGGCGTGCACCCAGCCCTCGCCGACCTGCCCGCCGACACGGGCATCGGCCAGACCGTCTTGCCATCGCCGCCGTCGCCGCACCGCGCCTACATGATCGATGTCGAGTTCGACAGCTTCGTCGCCGGTCGCGTGCTGGTCCTCGACCCGGACCAGAAGAAACTGCTCGGCATGGTCAGCACCGGCTTCGCCGCGCCCTCGACCCTGAGCCGCGATGGCAAGTACCTGTTCAGCGCCGACCTGTTCTATTCGCGCGGCACCCGCGGCACCCGCACCGACGTGCTGACCGCCTGGAACACCTCGACCCTGTCGCCGGACTGGGAAGTGGTAATCCCGTCCAAGCGCGCCGAGTCGCTGACCCAGCGCTTCGGCCTGAGCACCAGCGCCGACGACCGCTTCGTCTACGTCTACAACTTCACCCCGTCCACCTCGATCACCGTGGTCGACGTGCAGGCCAAGGCCGTGGCCGGCGAGATCGCCATCCCCGGTTGCGTGCTCAGCTACCCGGTCGGCAAGCGCCGCATCGCCTCGCTGTGCGGTGACGGCAGCATCCAGCTGCTGACCATCGGCGACGACGGCAAGGAAACCGCGCGCAGCCAGACCAAGTTCTTCGAGCCGAACGCGGAGAAACTGGTCGAGCGTGCAGTGAACGTCGGCGATACCTTCTACTTCACCACCACCACCGGCACCGTGCGCGCCCTCGACCTGTCCGGCAAGGAACCGAAAATCCTGCCGAGCTGGGAACTGGTCAGCGCCGAAGAGAAGAAAGCCGGCTGGGCCCCGGGTGGTTGGCAGCTGATGGCCGTGGCGCCGAAGCTCAACCGTCTGTACGTGCTGATGCACGACGCCCACGAAGCGATGAAGTGGGAAGACCCGAGCAACACCATCTGGGCATTCGACCTGAAGACCCAGAAGAAGATCGGCACCATGAGCACCGAAGGCGCGCCGATCTGGAGCCTGCAGGCCACCAGCGACGACAACCCGCTGCTGCTCGGCATCAACGTTGGCGGCGGCATGGACATCTTCGACCTGAAGGCCGGCAAGTACACCGGCACCATGGAAAAGCTGCATAAAACCGCCACGCAGATTCTCAGCCACTGAGCGAGGTGAGCCCATGCACACCGATCCGATCCTCATCATTGCCAGCGCGATCACCATTGCGGTGATCCTGGCCAGCGCCGCGACCCACAAGGTTCGCGCGCCGGCCCGCTTCGCCAAGCAGCTGGAGGATTATCAGCTGCTACCGCAGGCGCTGCTCAAGCTGGTCGCCCGCGGTCTGCCGCTGCTGGAAATCGGCGTGGCCTTCGCCCTGCTGGTCCCGGCCAGCCGGCCGACCGCGGCGCTCGCCGCCGCGGCGCTGCTGGCGCTGTACGCGGCCGCCATCGGCATCAACCTGTGGCGCGGCCGCGCCGACATCGACTGCGGCTGCTCCGGCCCCGACCAGGCGCAACCGCTGCGCCCGGTGCTGCTGGCCCGCAACGGCGTGCTGGTGGCGCTGGCGCTGGCCGCCGGCATCGCCCCGCAGGCCCGCGACCTCGGCTTCTTCGACGGCTTCGTGGTGATCGCCGCAAGCGCCGTCGCCCTGCTCGTCTACGCCGCTGCCGAGGGCCTGCTGGCCAACGGCCCTCGTCTGTTCAAACTTATTGGAAGGTGAAATATGGAAGGCTTAATCGTCTCCAACATCCTGCTCTGGGCGCTGCTGATCGCCCTGTCCTTCGCCGTCATGGGTCTGGTTCGTCAGATCGGCGTGCTGCACTCGCGTCTGGCCCCGGCCGGTGCGCTGATGGTCGACAAGGGCGTCGCGGTCAACGAGCCGGCGCCGCAAGTCACCGCCGCCGACCGTAACGGCCGTCCGGTCAACTTCGGCTACGCCGGTGAGAAAGCCCAGCTGCTGTTCTTCCTCTCGCCGACCTGCCCGATCTGCAAATCGCTGCTGCCGGCGATCAAGTCGATCGCCAAGGACCAGGCCAACCGCCTCGACGTGGTGTTCGTCAGCGACGGCGACATGGACGCGCAAGCCAAGCTGATCGCCGAACACAAGCTGGAAGACGCCACCTACGTGGTCGGCCCGGAAGTCGGCATGACCTACCAGATCGGCAAGCTGCCCTACGCGGCGCTGATCGACAACGCCGGCGTGCTGCGCGCCAAGGGCCTGGTCAACTCGCGCGAACACCTCGACAGCCTGTTCGAGGCCGAGCACCTGGGCAGCGCCACCCTGCAGCAGTACCTGCACGGCAACGCCCATGCGCATGACCACGCGCACGACCACAACACGCCGCACTCCCACGCATAACGATAACGAAAGGAGATCCCCATGAAATTCCTCGACCTCCTGTTCGAGCGCTCCACCCGCCACGTCGCCGACACCACCTCGCGACGCAAACTGCTCGGCCGCATCGGTTCGCTGATGGTTGCCGGCGCCGCGCTGCCGGTGCTGCTGCCGATCGACCGCACCAGCAAGGCGCTGGCCGCCGACAAGCCGATGGCCGGCGACCCGGGTGACCCGAACAGCTGCGACTACTGGCGCTACTGCTCGGTGGACGGCTTTCTGTGCTCCTGCTGCGGCGGTAGCGTCAACTCCTGCCCGCCCGGCACCGAAGCCTCCCAGGTGACCTGGATCGGCACCTGCCGCAACCCGGCGGACGGCAAGGACTACATCATTTCCTACAACGACTGCTGCGGTAAGCACAGCTGCAACCAGTGCGCCTGTACCCGCAACGACAGCGAGGAACCGGCCTACCGTCCGTTCAACAACAACGACGTCAACTGGTGCCTGGCGGCCAAGTCGCACATCTACCACTGCACCGTGTCGATCATCCGCGGCGTCGCGGTCTGAGGCGGCGATCATGCGCTCTCTGCTGATCGCCGGTCTGGCGTGTGCCCTGGCAGCTCCGGCTGCCCTGGCCCGCGCCATCCCCAACCCGAACCAGACGCACGCCCCGGGCAACGAGTCGCCGCAAACGCCGATCGCCCAGGCCGGCTACAGCACCGCGGTGAACTACCAGCTGCAGTGCGCCGGCTGCCACCTCGGCGACGGCGTCGGCTCGAAAGCCAACGACGTGCCGCGCATGAAGGATTTCGTCGGTAACTTCCTCAAGGTCGACGGCGGCCGGCAGTTCCTCGTGCGCGTACCGGGCATGGCCCAGTCCGCGCTCAACGACGCGCAACTGGCCGACCTGCTCAACTGGCTGATGCGCGAAGACGGCATGGCCGGCAAGAGCGTGCCCGCGCACTACCAGCCGTACACCGCCGAAGAGATCAGCGCGACCCGCCACGACACCCTGCTCAACCTCCCCGGCACCCGCGCCGAACTCATCGCCAAGATGCGTGCGCAAGGGATCAAGATCGAGGATGGGATGGATTACTGAGTGGTCCACGCACTCAACGAGCCCGCCGATTGGCGGGCTTTTTTTCGGCCATCGCCCAGCCATAGATTCCCAGACGAAGATTCCCAGACGAGAAACCTATCCGTAGCCCTCTGGCCTGCTGGCTTGCCCAGCACCCTGCTGGATTCCCGCCTGCGCGGGAATGACGAGAAATGGGCCGCTGCAACGAGCCGCTACAGACTCGACCTGTAAGACCCGTCATTCCCGCGCAGGCGGGAATCCAGACGCATTTGTCAGCGCGAAAGGGGCTGATCAGACAACGACAGAACGGAACAGCTCTGCGCGATCCCGACCAAGGTCAGCCAGTATTACCCGGCATCTCCTGGCCACCGCCGGGGATCGACGGTGGGTGATTGCGCGTGTCGGGGTCGTCTGGGGGCAGGCGGGAGTCTTTTGGCGACTCCTTGGGGCCCTGGGGTAGCGGTTTCTGTTCGAGACCCTGCTCTTCCGGGGTGCTCGGTTCGCTGTCGTGGGAATCGCTGTTCATGCCGTGCTCCGCTCAATCGGTGGTGCCTAGAGCTTGGAGCGGTGCGACGCCGGCGGCGTTCGGCGCATTTCGTCAGCCCGGTCGCCGGGCAAATCGCGGGCAAAAAAATGGCAGGCTTGCGCCTGCCCCAAAGGAACGAGAAACGGTCAGTGAGCGATGCACACCGATTTGATTTCGGTGTAGGCCTCGACCACCGCACGGCCGAACTCGCGGCCCATGCCGGATTGCTTGACCCCGCCAAACGGCATGTTCGGGTCGAGCAGCACGTGGGCGTTGACCCAAACGGTGCCGGCTTCGATGCGCGGCACCAGGTTCATCGCCTTGGTCAGGTCGTTGGTCCACAGGCTGGCGGCCAGGCCGTATTCGCTGTCGTTGGCCATGGCGATGGCCTGCTCTTCGTCGTCGAACGGAATCACCGAGAGCACCGGGCCGAATACTTCGGCACGGGATACGGCCATGTCGTGGGTCACGTCGGCCAGCACGGTCGGTTTGACGTAGAAGCCGGCGCTGTCGACCAGCTCGCCGCCGGTGACCACCCGAGCGCCTTCCTGCTTGGCGGTTTCGATGTGCTTGAGCACGCTCTGCTGCTGCTTGCGCGAGACCAGCGGGTTGATCGCGGCCTCGGTGTCCATGCCCTCGCCGAGCGGCATGCCGGACACCGCCGCGGCCAGGCCGGCAACGAAGTCGTCATAGCGCGAGCGGTGCACGTAGAAGCGCGAGGCGGCGGCGCAGACCTGGCCGTTGTTCAGCAGGCCGCCGAGCAGAGCGCCCTGCACGGCTTTGTCGATGTCGGCATCGGCGAGGATGATCATCGGGTTCTTGCCGCCCAGTTCGAGGGCAAAACGGGTCATGTTCTGCACGGCCACGCCGCCGACGATCTTGCCCACCGCGGTGGAGCCGGTGAACGAGACCTTGTCGATTTTCGGGCTCGACGCCAGTGCCTGACCGACGTTGCCGCCGCCGGTGACCAGGTTGAACACGCCGGCCGGGATGCCCGCCTCGATGGCCAGCTCGACCAGGCGCAGGGCGGTCAGCGGGGTTTCCGGCGACGGCTTGATCACCACGGTGCAGCCGCAGGCCAGCGCCGGCATCAGTTTCCAGGTGGTGATCATCAGCGGGAAGTTCCACGGCACGATGCCGGCGACCACGCCGACCGGCTCGCGACGGGCGAAGGCGGTGTAGCGCGCGCCTTCGGGCATCGGGATCGACACGTCGAGGGCCTGGCCTTCGATCTTGGTCGCCCAGCCGGACATGTAGCGCATGAACTCGACCGTGGCGTTGACGTCGAGCATCCGCGCCATGTTGATCGACTTGCCCTGGCACAGGGTTTCCAGCTGCGCCAGCTCATCGCCGTGCTCTTCGACCAGGGCGGTGAAGCGCATCAGGATGCGTTCGCGGTCGGCCGGACGCAGGCCGGACCAGACCCGCGACTCGTGCGCCTTGCGCGACGACGCGATGGCGCGCTCGACCAGCTCCGGGCTGGCGTCGGCGACCTGGGCGATGGTATCGCCGGTGGCCGGGTTGAGCACCGGCGACGCGGCGCCCTCGCCGACCACCCACTGACCATCGATAAAGCTGCCGTGGCGACGCTGGAGGAATGCCGCGACCTGCGGCAGCACATCAACCTTGCTCATGGTGACACCTCGTATTCGTTGAACCGGCGACTGCCGATACGGCAGCCGCGTGAGAATTGGCGGCGCGTAATGCGCGGCTTACTGCTGGCTGAGGAAGCAGGCCACCGCATCGCGGCTGGCGGCGTCGGCCATACCGGCGTAAGGCATGTAGGTGCCGGGCACAGCGGCCTGCGGCTGTTCGATGAAGGCGGCGATGCTCTGCGCATCCCAGGCCTGCGCCTTGCTCTTCATCGCCTGCGAGTAGCTGAAGCCCGGCAGGCTGCCGGAGGTGCGGCCGATCACGCCGCCGAGGCTCGGGCCCATCATGCCGGGGGTGTCTTTGACCGCGTGGCACACCGCGCAATCGCTGGCGAACGCGGCCGAACCTTTTTCCACGGCGGCCGGGGCGCAGGCCGGGGCGGCCTGCAGGGCCTGGCTCAGCAGCAGCACGGCGAGGCCGGCGAAGCTCAGGCGGAGATTCTTGTTATGCATGGATCGAAAACCTTCTGACCTGGGCGTCCCGCTGCCCGGCATCGCTCCCTGGTGGGGAAAACACCTCCGCCCGCGGCCCCTGCACGGGAGGCTCGACGCGGTACGGAGACGACTGTCAGTTGGATTCTTGCCATTCGCGCTTGGCCAGGTATTTCCCTGCATGCCAGTTATGTTGGCAGCGCTGCCAAGCTGGGCGGACGGTCGCTGGCCGCGTAGGCGCGAATTCATTCGCGATCAGGTGCGGGCATCGCGACGCATCCCTGCCTACCCAGAGTTATAGGCCAAAAGCACGCCGGCCCGCGCAAGGCGGACCGGTGGTGTGGATACGCCCGCGCGACTCAGCCCGTAGGATGGGTTGAGCCTGCGATACCCATCGCAGCGGATTGATGGGTATTGCTGCGCTCGACCCATCCTACGCATGACCCCGCCCGAAACGACCGAGCCCGCGCAATGGCGGGCCCGGAGCGTGGAGCGCGACTCAGTGCTGGTAGCGCTTGCGGTACTCGCCCGGCGACACGCCGAAGCGCGCCTTGAACGCGGTGGAGAAGTAGCTGGAGTCGGAGAAGCCCCAGGAGTAGCCGAGCGCGGAGAGCTTCTGCTCGGCGCTGTTGAGGCGCAGCGATTCGGCGCAGAAGTCCAGGCGGCGGTTCTTGATGTACTGCGCGACCACCAGACCCTTCTTGGAGAACATCCGGTACAGGCCGCGCACCGACACGCCGACTTCGCGGGCCAGCAGTTCCGGGCACAGCTCTTCCGAGCGGATGTGCTCGTCGATGAACGACAGGGTCTTGCGGAACAGCCGCTCGTGCACGTCGACGTCGCCGTCGCAGTTGCTGATCGCCGGGCGCAGCAGGCTGACGATGGCCTCCAGGGTGGCTTCGCTTTCGTGCTGGCTGAGGCTGTTCTGCCGCGTCGCCTCGAGGATCAGGCGATTGGTCAGCACGGCGATCGGCGAGCTGGCGGAGATCTTCTGCGCGCAGCGCACGTGGCCGTAGCGTTGGCTCTGCTCGACCAGGTGGCGCGGCAGGATCAGCGACAGCTGGCGCGAGTTGTCGCTGTAGGTGAAATCGCTGGGCAGCGTGGCATCGATCAAGGTGATGTCGCCGGGCGCCAGGCTGACGCGATTGCCGGCCTGTTCCATGCTGGCGTGGCCCTGCAACTGGAAGGCCGCGAAGAAGTGCTTGCCCTCGCTCTGCTCGACCTCGCGGCCGGTGCGGTACAGGCGCGCCTGAGCGACGTCGACGAAGCTCAGCTTGATCGCGCCGGACTTGTGCTCGCGCACCGCGCCGGAAAACTCGGAGCCGAGGGTGGAGGCGCAGAAGCGCCCGCAGACTTGATTGATCCGCTGCAGCCATTCGTCGAAACGATCGGCGCGCAGTGCATTTGCAGTGGCCATGGCTTTGTGAGCCTCACGCATCTTTTTATTGTGGTTATGGCCGACGGTTGGCGGCCACCCGGTCACTCTCTTCCTCCAGCGCCATCCTTGCAACCCGCCTCCGACGGGCAATCTCCGCGTTCAAGCCGACGCTTCTGGGTGGAAGCGCGCGGCGCAGACGCTCTAGTTGAGCCCGCCGAACCTTCGGTAGTAGCTCTCGCCGACTTCCGGCAACGGACCGTCGGCGGTCTCCAGCGAGCGGTTCAGCCATTCCTCGGCTTTGGCATGGATCAGGCGATAGATATTGCGGCACAGCTGCCGCGCCGCACGCCCTTCCCAATCACCGGGCAGCAACTCGTCAGGGAGTTGCGGGTCGCGCAGCAACAGCTTGCGGTATTCGTGAATTAGCAGGGTTCGTGCCAGGAAACAGTCGGCCGGCTGCAGGTTGTCCTGCTCGCGCAGTACCTGCCACAGCGGGCGGAACAGCTGGATGAATTCGCTGTAGTGGGCGGCCAGTTCTTCGATGTTCCAGCTCTCGCGCACCTGCATGCGCAGGGCCTTGGAGGCCAGCACGTCCTGCGCGGAGGTGTCGAAGAGGATGGTGTCCTCGAGCACCTCGAGGTCCTGCAGGGTGGCGGTGACATCGACCCGCTCACAGCGCGGGCAGGCCAGCACCACCGGCGAAATCGCACCAAAACCTTGCCACTCGAGTTCCTCGCGCACCTGTTTGCGCTTGTCCTGCGGCAGCTGGGTGAGCAGCGCCAGGGTCCAGGAACCGTCCCAGGCCGGCAGCGCGGAGCTGTACACACGCTTGAAGGCCTTCTCGAAACGCCGCCGGCCGGTGCCGGTCAGGCTGTAATAGCTGCGGCGGCCGACCTTCTCGGCGGTCAGCCAGCCTTCCTTGGTCAGGCGGAAGATCGAGGTGCGGATCAGCCGCTCGTTGATGCCGATCGGCTCGAGCAACTGGATCAGGCTACCCAGCCAGACCGTGCCGCCGTGCGGCTCGATGGCATCGCCATAGAGGGTGATGATCAGCGAACTGGCGCGGACCGGGGTCTGCTGCTGGAAGCGGGTGATCAACTGGCTGAGGGGGGCGAGGGACGTCATGGGCGTTCCGGGCATGAAAGTGCAGCGGAATATACCCGCCGGGCGCCAGGCCTGGCCATTGGGGAAACCTTCAGACCACCCGTCGGCCGGCTCATTGCGCCTCGCCCTTCGGTCGGAAGCTGCTTGCGCTGATCCGCGGACGCCCGGCCTCGACTGCGCTAAGCGGCTCGCAGGCGACCAGGCTCTGGGCGCAGCGCTGGGCGAGCAACTGGTACTCGCGAGTACCGGCCTGCTTCCAGGCGATCTCCTCGTCGCTCATGCGGCGCTTGACCGCCGCCGGCGAGCCGAGCACCAGCGATTGCTCGTCGCACTGGAAGCCGGCCTTGACGAAGGTTGTGGCGGCGACGAACGAGCGCGCGCCGATCTGCGCCTTGTCCATCACCACCGCATTCATGCCGACCAGCACGTCGTCGCCAATGCGGCAGCCGTGCAGCACCGCGCCATGACCGATGTGGCCGTTGCGGCCGACCACCGTGTCGCTGTCCGGGAAGCCGTGCATCACGCAGGTGTCCTGAATATTGGCGCCCTCCTCCAGCACGATGCGCCCGAAGTCGCCGCGCAGGCTGGCCAGCGGGCCGACGTAGCAACCGGCGCCGATGATCACGTCACCGATCAACACCGCCGTGGGGTGCACGTAGGCGGTGGGATGCACCACCGGGGTCAGGCCGTCGAGGCTGTAGCAGGTCATGGCCGGTTGCTCACTGCGCCGCGTGCCGGCGGCTCTGCACGGTGACGAAACGCCGGCTGACGAACGCGCCGTCGCTGATCGAGGCATTCGCCGCCGGGTTGCCGCCGGTGGCGTGGAAGTCGCTGAAGGCTGCCGACTGGTTGACGAACACGCCGCCGTCGAGGTTCACCGACAGCGCCACCGCGACGTCCTGGGCCAGCGCTTCGGCCTGGTCGAGGAAGGCTTCGTCGGTGGAATACACGCCGAGGGTCATCGCGCCCTTGGCGGCGATTACCTCGCGGGCCACCTGCAGGCTGTGTGCGCTGTCGTCGGTGGCGATCAGAAAAGCGATCGGGCCGAAACGCTCTTCCGCGTAGGCGGCGCGCTCGCTGGCGTCGACCTTGAGCAGCAGCGGCGTGCGCACCCGCGCGCCGGGGAATTGCGGGTGCTCGCGCACCTCGCTGTCGAGCAGCACTTCGCCGAGCGCGCGGCAGGCGTCGATGCGCGCCGCGGTGGCCTCGGACTGGATGGCGCCGAGCACCGCGCAGGCACGCTCGTTTTCGGCGAGGAAACCTTTGACCGCCCCTGCGAGGGTCTCAGCGACCTGTTCAAAGCTGAGCTGTTCGTCACCGTTGCGAATGCCGCCGCGCGGCACATAGATGGCCTGGGTGGTGGTGCACATCTGCCCGGAATACAGGCTGAGGGAGAACGCCAGGTTCTTCGCCACCGCCTTGAGGTCCGCGGTGCTGTCGATGATCACCGTGTTGATGCCGGCCTTCTCGGTGAACACCTGGGCCTGCAGCGCGTGCTGCTCCAGCCATTCGCCGAAGGCGTTGGAGCCGGTGAAGTCGACCAGTTTGACGCGCGGATCGAGGGCCAGCTGCTGGGCCACCGGCGACTCGGGGGTGTCGACCACCAGGCTGACCAGCGCCGGGTCGAAGCCCAACTCGGCGAGCACGTCCTGGGCGACCTTGACGCTCATCGCCACCGGCAGGATCGCTCCCGGATGCGCCTTGACCAGCACCGGGTTGCCGGTGGCCAGGCTGGCGAACAGGCCCGGGTAGGTGTTCCAGGTCGGGAAGGTCGAGCAGGCGACCACCAGCGACAGGCCGCGCGGCACGATGTGCCAGCGCTTGTCGAGTTGCAGCGGCTCGCCCTTGCCCTGCGGCTTGACCCAGCGCGCCGCCTGCGGCACTTCGGCCATCGCTCGCCAGGCGTAGGCCACGGCTTCCAGGCCGCGGTCCTGGGCATGCGCGCCGCCGGCCTGGAAGGCCATCATGAAAGCCTGGCCGGTGGTGTGCATCACCGCGTGGGCCAGCGTCGGGCTCAGCGCATTGAGGCGCTGGAGGATTTCCAGGCAGGCGCCGACCCGCGCCTGCGGACCGGCATCGCGCCAGGCCGGCAGCGCCTGCTGCTGGCGGGCGAGCAACTGCTCGGCGTCGTACTGGTCGTAGCTGACCCCGAGGTCGAAGCCATACGGCGAACGCTCGGCGCCAGCGCGGCCGACCGGCGCCGGACCGTGCAGTTTGAAATGCTGATTGAGCAGCGCCTCGAAGACCGCCTGCGCGCCCTGCACCGCCGCTTCCGGATACTGCTTGAGCTGCTCGCTGTAGGGCGACCAGTAGCCACGCTCGGCGATGGCCTGCACTGCGCGGTCGAGCGTGGCGCGGTGGTGGTCGAACAGTTCCAGGGCGGCGCGAGTGGCGGCGGACGGCATAGCGGGATTCCTCGAAAACACGGCGAACGGGACAAAGCTGCAGAAAGCGATGCACCGAAGTGGATTTTCTGTATCACAACGCTTTTTTATCGAGAAGTAAAGCAGTGCGTATCGGAATAGCTAGCCAGATGAGCGCTACAGCATGGCTAACACCGCGCACAATCCGCTCAAGCACGCACCCTGCAAGGCCTGAGAACACTATTAGGCAGAGCCATAGCGCACCCTTCGAGCGAATTATAGGACACATAAATTACAATTTAATCTTGTTGTTCTGTATCGCTTTGTGGCTATACTCGAAAAAACACGGCCTGACACCCACTCTAAACGGGTGCCCTGCCGCGACGACCCATAATGAGCCGGCCACCCAAGCCGCGTGCAGCCTGAGGAGCGTTCGATGCCTCGCACCCTTACCGTTCTTGCCCCCGAAGCGGGCGTGCGCCTGATCACCCTGCAGCGACCGGAAGCGCTGAACGCCCTGACCAGCGAACTGCTCGGCGAGCTGGCGGCCGAACTGGAGCTCGCCGAACGCGACCCGGAGACCCGCGCCGTGGTGCTCACCGGCAGCCGCAAGGCGTTCGCCGCCGGCGCCGACATCAAGGAGATGGCCGAGCGCGACCTGGTCGGCATCCTCAATGACCCGCGCGTCGTCCACTGGCAGCGCATCGCCGCCTTCTCCAAGCCGCTGATCGCCGCAGTCAACGGCTTCTGCCTGGGCGGTGGCTGCGAGCTGGCAATGCACGCCGACATCCTTATTGCCGGTGAAGACGCGCGCTTCGGCCAGCCGGAAATCAACCTCGGCATCATGCCCGGCGCCGGCGGCACGCAACGCCTGCTGCGCGCGGTCGGCAAGTCGCTGGCCATGCAGATGGTGCTCACCGGCGAGGCCATCGACGCGCGCTTCGCCCAGCGCGCCGGACTGGTCAGCGAAGTCACCCAACCGGAATTCACCGTCGAGCGCGCCACCGCGATCGCCCGCCTGATCGCCCAGAAGGCGCCGCTGGCGGTGCGCCTGGCCAAGGAAGCGCTGCTCAAGGCGCAGGACACCGACCTGGCCAGCGGCCTGCGCTTCGAGCGCCACGCGTTCACCGTGTTGGCCGGCACCGCCGACCGCCAGGAGGGCATCGCCGCCTTCCAGGCCAAGCGCCGCCCCGTATTCACCGGCCAGTAAGCCTGGCCACCTATTCCGTCGTTATCCATAGAGCGCCCTGCCATGAATTACGAGCACATCCTGTTTGTCATCGAGGACGGCGTCGCCACCCTCAGCCTCAACCGCCCCGAGCAACTCAACAGCTTCAACGCCGCGATGCACGGCGAAGTGCGCGACGCGCTCAAGCAGGTACGCCAGAACCCCGAGGTGCGCGTGCTGTTGCTCACCGGCGAGGGCCGCGGCTTCTGCGCCGGCCAGGACCTCGGTGACCGCAACGTCGCTCCGGGCGCCGCCGCACCGGACCTCGGCGAGTCCATCGAACAGTTCTACAACCCGCTGATCCGCGCCCTGCGCGACCTGCCGCTGCCGGTGATCTGCGCGGTCAACGGCGTCGCCGCCGGCGCCGGGGCGAACATCCCGCTGGCCTGCGACCTGGTCCTCGCCGCGCGTTCGGCGAGCTTCATCCAGGCGTTCTGCAAGCTCGGCCTGATCCCCGATTCCGGCGGCACCTGGACCCTGCCACGCCTGGTCGGCAGCGCCCGCGCCAAGGCGCTGATGCTGCTCGGCGAGCGCCTGAGCGCCGAACAGGCCGAACAGTGGGGCCTGATCTACCGGGTGGTCGACGACGCCGAGTTGCGCAACGAAGCGCTCAAGCTGGCCCGTCACCTGGCCACCCAGCCGACCTACGGCCTGGCACTGATCAAGCGCAGCCTGAACGCCAGCCTGAGCAACAGCTTCGACGAGCAACTCGACCTCGAGCGCGACCTGCAGCGCCTGGCCGGGCGCAGCGAGGACTACCGCGAGGGCGTCAGCGCCTTCATGGAAAAACGCACCCCGACCTACAAGGGACGCTGAGCGATGAGCGCACTCGACCGCAGCACCGTCGTCGCCGTGATCGGCGCTGGCGCCATGGGCGCCGGCATCGCCCAGGTGGCGGCGCAGGCCGGCCATCCGGTGAAGCTGCACGACACCCGCCCGGGCGCCGCCGCCCAGGCCATCGACGGTATCGACCGGCAGCTCGGCAAGCTGGTGGAAAAGGGCAAGCTCAGCGCCGAGGCGCGTGCTGCCACGGTCGCGCGCCTGCAGCCGGCCGACGCCATCGAGGCACTGGCCGATGCCGGCCTGGTAATCGAGGCGATCGTCGAGAACCTCGAGGTCAAGCGCGGCCTGCTGCGCCAGCTGGAAGCGCTGTGCAGCGCCGAGTGCATCCTCGCCAGCAACACCTCGTCGCTGTCGATCACCAGCCTGGCCGCCGGCCTCGCCCACCCCGAGCGGGTGATCGGCATGCACTTCTTCAACCCGGCGCCGCTGATGGCGCTGGTCGAAATCGTCTCTGGCCTCGCCACTCCGCGCGCGCTGGCCGAGCGGCTGTACGCCACGGCGAGCGCCTGGGGCAAGCAGCCGGTGCACACCAAATCCACCCCCGGTTTCATCGTCAACCGCGTGGCCCGGCCGTTCTACGCCGAGAGCCTGCGCCTGCTGCAGGAAGGCGCCGCCGACTGCGCGACCCTCGACGCGCTGCTGCGCGACGCTGGCGGCTTCCGCATGGGCGCCTTCGAGCTCACTGACCTGATCGGCCACGACGTCAACTACGCGGTGACCTGCTCGGTGTTCGCCGCCTACTACGGCGACTTCCGCTTCCAGCCTTCGCTGATCCAGAAGGAGCTGGTCGACGCCGGCCGCCTCGGACGCAAGAGCGGTCACGGCTTCTATAGCTATGCCGAGGGTGCCGAACGCCCGCAACCGGCCGAACTGAGCAGCGCCGCGACCATCGACAGCTGCGTGGTGGAAGGCAGCCTCGGCATTGCCGAGCCGCTGATCCAGCGCCTGGCGGATGCTGGCGTCAAGGTCGTGCGCCGTGATGGCTGCGGCCTGCTGCGCGTCGGCGATGCGGTGCTGGCGCTGTCCGACGGTCGCCTGGCCAGCCAGCGCGCCCAGGACGACGGCCTACGCAATCTGGTGCTGCTCGACCTGGCGCTCGACTACGCCAAGGCCGGCCGCCTGGCCATCGCCTGCGCCGCCGACACCAGCGCCGCCGCCCGCGACCAGGCCGTCGCCTTGCTGCAGCGCGCCGGGCTGAAGGTCAGCGCGCTCGCCGACCTGCCCGGCCTGGCCGTGCTGCGCACCGTGGCGATGCTCGCCAACGAAGGCGCCGACGCGGTGCTGCAGGGCGTCGGCAGCGCCGCCGACATCGACCTGGCGATGCGCGCCGGGGTCAATTATCCGCAGGGCCCGCTGGCCTGGGCCGATGCCATCGGCCTGCCGGCGGTGGTCAGCGCGCTCGCCAACCTGCAGGCGGCCTACGGCGAAGAGCGCTACCGCCCGTCGCTGCTGCTGCGCCGCCTGGTCGCCGAAGGACGCAACTGCCATGACTGATCCGCAGAACCTCGCCAGCGCCTGCGCCGAGGCCATGTTCGCCCGCGACCAGGCCAGCCAGCGCATGGGCATGCGCCTGCTCGGCGCCGGCCCGGGCCGCGCGCAGGTGGCCATGCAGGTCCGCGAGGAAATGATCCAGGGCCACGGCACCTGCCACGGCGGCTACCTGTTCGCCCTCGCCGACTCGGCGTTCGCCTTCGCCTGCAACAGCTACAACGACGCCTGCGTGGCGATCGGCTGCAGCATCGATTACGTCGCCCCGGCGCGCCTCGGCGACACCCTCACCGCGCACGCCAGCGAGCAGAGCCGCAGTGGCCGCACCGGCAACTACGACGTGCGCATCGACAACCAGGACGGCCAGCTGATCGCCCTGTTCCGCGGCAAATCCTACAAAGTGCGCGGCACCGTGCTGGCGCAGGAGACCCCGAATGAATGACGCCCTGATCATCGACGCCATCCGCACGCCCATCGGTCGTTACGCCGGCGCCCTCTCCAGCGTGCGCGCCGACGACCTTAGCGCCATCCCGCTGAAGGCCCTGCGCGAGCGCCACCCGCAGCTGGACTGGAGCGCCATCGACGACGTGATCTACGGCTGCGCCAACCAGGCCGGCGAAGACAACCGCAACGTCGCGCACATGGCTTCGCTGCTCGCCGGCCTGCCGGTCAGCGTGCCGGGCACCACCCTGAACCGCCTGTGCGGCTCCGGGCTGGACGCGGTCGGCAGCGCGGCGCGGGCGATCCGCTGCGGCGAGGCCGGGCTGATGATCGCCGGCGGCGTCGAATCGATGTCGCGCGCGCCCTTCGTGATGGGCAAGTCCGAGCAGGCCTTCGGCCGCAGCGCGGAGATCTTCGACACCACCATCGGCTGGCGCTTCGTCAACCCGGCGATGCAGGCGCAGTTCGGCATCGACTCGATGCCGGAGACTGCCGAGAACGTCGCCGCGCAGTTCAACATCGCGCGCGCCGACCAAGACGCCTTCGCCCTGCGCAGCCAGCACAAGGCCGCCGCCGCGCAGGCCAGCGGTCGCCTGGCCAAGGAAATCGTCCCGGTGGAAATTCCCCAGCGCAAAGGCCCGGCGAAACTCGTCGAGCACGACGAGCACCCGCGCGGCGACACCACCCTGGAGCAGCTGGCCAAGCTCGGCACGCCGTTCCGCAAGGACGGTAGCGTCACCGCCGGCAACGCCTCGGGCGTAAACGACGGCGCCTGTGCGCTGCTGCTGGCCAGCCCGGCGGCCGCCCAGCGCCACGGCCTGAAGGCGCGCGGCCGGGTGGTCGGCATGGCTACCGCCGGTTGCGAGCCGCGCATCATGGGCATCGGCCCGGTGCCGGCGACCCGCAAGGTGCTGGAGCTGACCGGCCTCAGCCTGGCCGACATGGACGTCATCGAACTCAACGAAGCCTTCGCCGCCCAGGGCCTCGCTGTGCTGCGCGAGCTCGGCCTGAGCGACGACGACGCGCGGGTCAACCCGAACGGCGGCGCCATCGCCCTTGGCCACCCGCTGGGCATGAGCGGCGCGCGCCTGGTCACCACCGCGCTGCACGAACTGGAAGAACGCCAGGGCCGCTACGCGCTGTGCACCATGTGCATCGGCGTCGGCCAAGGCATTGCCCTGGTCATCGAACGGATCTGACGACCCCAAGCACGAGGGGTATGCTGCCCCTCACACTCACCGCCTGCGGGCGGCACAAGAACAATTCGAGTGAAGCCATGAATATGCCGATTACCACCACCCAGCTCGATCCGATGGAAACCGCCAGCATCGATCAGCTCCGCCAGCACCAACTCGAGCGCCTGCGCTGGAGCCTCAAGCATGCCTACGCCAACGTGCCGCTGTACAAGCAGCGCTTCGACGCGCTGGGCGTGCACCCGGACGACCTGAAAAGCCTGGATGACCTGGCCAAGTTCCCCTTCACCGGCAAGAACGACCTGCGCGACAACTACCCCTACGGCATGTTCGCCGTGCCGATGCACGACATCGTGCGCCTGCACGCCTCGAGCGGCACCACCGGCAAGCCGACGGTGGTCGGCTACACGCAGAACGACATCGACACCTGGGCCAACGTGGTGGCCCGCTCGATCCGCGCGGCCGGCGGCCGGCGTGGCGACAAGGTGCACATCTCCTACGGCTACGGGCTGTTCACCGGCGGTCTCGGCGCGCACTACGGTGCCGAGCGCCTGGGCTGCACGGTGATCCCGATGTCCGGCGGGCAGACCGAGAAGCAGGTCCAACTGATCCGCGACTTCCAGCCGGACATCATCATGGTCACCCCCTCGTACATGCTCAACATCGCCGACGAGATCGAGCGCCAGGGCCTCGACCCACACAAGCTGGCGCTGCGCCTGGGCATCTTCGGTGCCGAGCCGTGGACCGCCGAGCTGCGCCACGCGGTCGAGGAGCGCATGGGCATCACCGCGCTGGACATCTACGGCCTGTCGGAAATCATGGGCCCGGGCGTGGCCATGGAATGCGCCGAGACCAAGGACGGCCCGACCGTCTGGGAAGACCACTTCTACCCGGAGATCATCGACCCGGTGACCGGCGAAGTGCTGCCCGACGGCGAGCTGGGTGAGCTGGTGTTCACCTCGCTGTCCAAGGAGGCGCTGCCGATGATCCGCTACCGCACCCGCGACCTGACCCGCCTGCTGCCAGGCACCGCACGGCCGATGCGGCGCATCGACAAGATCACCGGGCGCAGCGACGACATGCTGATCATCCGCGGCGTCAATGTGTTCCCCACGCAGATCGAGGAGCAGGTGCTGAAGATCAAGGAGCTCGCCGAGGTCTATGAACTGCACCTGCAGCGCACCGGCAACCTCGATAGCATCGAGGTGCACGTCGAGCTCAAGCACGGCCTGGAGCACCTCGACGAGGATCAGCAGAAACTGATCGGCAACGAGCTGGGCAAGCAGATCAAGACCCACATCGGCATCAGCGCGCGCGTGCTGATCCAGCCCTTCCACGCCCTCAAGCGCTCGGAAGGCAAGGCCTGCCACGTGTTCGACAAGCGTCCCAAGGCCTAAGTCCCACGCTGCACGGCCCCGCTTCGGCGGGGCTTTTTTTTGCCTGCGCGCGGCAAGCGCAGCGGCCGCTGGTCGGCGCGCGACGCCGCGGCTGTCGATCTGCGCTGCACTGGATCGACTGCTAGACAGCCCCCCACCCGCAGGAGACTCCCCCCATGAACTACATCGACGGCTTTGTGCTCGCGGTGCCCACCGCCAAGCGCGAGCAATACACCGAACTGGCCCGCACGATGGCCGTGCTGTTCAAGGAGCACGGCGCGCTCAGCGTGGTCGAGTGCTGGGGCGACGATGTGCCGGAGGGCAAGGTGACCTCCTTCCCGATGGCGGTGAAACGCCAGGATGATGAAACCGTGGTGTTCTCCTGGATCACCTGGCCGTCACGCCAGGTGCGCGACAGCGGGATGAAGAAGGTCATGGAGGACCCACGGATGAAACCGGACGCCAATCAGGCGATGCCCTTCGACGGCCAGCGCATGATCTTCGGCGGCTTCCAGGTGATCGTCGACGCGTGAGCCGCCCGGCAGCGTCGCCGATGCGGCGCTGCCGACTCATAAGACACGCATATAGCGATACATAACATTCTTTGTATCGTATTTCGCGACACCTGAGCGCACCGGCGCATCCCCGCAACCGCCCTGCCCCAGCCCCCGCTCGCCATGCACCGGCGCCGCTCAGCCGCCCTGCCATTCTCCCGCTATTACCTGCCAGCCAAACGCCTAAACGCAGGCAAATAGCGGCCTGCAGACAGCATTCCACGCGCACCACCACCGCCTGCCAGCCGCCCTTTCGCGCCCGGCACGGCCATCCCGCGAACGGTGCTTATAGCCGTGCCATCGAGCAAGCCCGTTGCGATGCGATACAAAAACAATAACCGACACACTATTTAGTGTTTGATATTTGTTTTTGTATCATTTAAAAATACAGCCATGGCCAAGGCCTCCCGAAGAACCTATGCAAGGCTGGAGACGCAGCATGTACGCACAACTGGTTGAGACCGGCGTTAAGCGGGTCAAGGCGCTGGACGAGATGTCCCCCGAGGAGCGCGCCTTCCAAGAGAAGATCGACGCCGAGATCAAGATCGAAGCGAAGAACTGGATGCCGGACGCCTACCGGCAGACCCTGATCCGCCAGATCTCCCAGCACGCCCACTCCGAGATCGTCGGCATGCTGCCGGAAGGCAACTGGGTGACCCGCGCGCCGAGCCTCAAGCGCAAGCTGCAGCTGATGGCCAAGATCCAGGACGAGGCCGGCCACGGCCTGTACCTGTACAGCGCGATGGAAACCCTCGGCGCCGACCGCGACGAAGAAATCGCCAAACTGCACAGCGGCAAGGCCAAGTACTCGAGCATCTTCAACTACCCGACCCTCAGCTGGGCCGACATGGGCGCGGTCGGCTGGCTGGTCGACGGCGCGGCGATCGTCAACCAGGTGGTGCTGCAGCGCACCTCCTACGGCCCCTACTCGCGGGCGATGATCCGCATCTGCAAGGAAGAGTCCTTCCACCAGCGTCAGGGCTACCAGCTGCTGCTGACCATGATGAAAGAAGGCACCGCGGCGCAGCAGGAGATGGTCCAGGACGCGATCAACCGCCTGTGGTGGCCGGCACTGATGATGTTCGGCCCGAGCGACGCCGACTCGCCGAACAGCGCGCAGTCGATGGCCTGGAAGATCAAGCGGCAGAGCAACGACGAACTGCGCCAACGCTTCGTCGACCAGACCGTGCCGCAACTCGAGCTGCTCGGCTGCACCGCGCCGGACCCGCACCTGAAGTGGAACGCAGAGCGCGGCCACTACGACTTCGGCGAGATCCAGTGGGAAGAATTCTACGAAGTGCTCAAGGGCAACGGCCCGTGCAACGTCGAGCGCGTCGCCACCCGCCGCAAGGCCATCGAGGACGGCGCCTGGGTCCGCGAAGCCGCGGTCGCCTACGCCCGCAAACAACAAGCCAAGCGCGACGCCGCTTGATACGCCCCTGATCTGGAGAGTCCCGCCATGTCCGAATGGACCCTGTTCGAAGTCTTCGTGCGCAGCAAGCACGGCCTCAACCACAAGCATGTCGGCAGCGTGCACGCCGCCGATGCGCCGATGGCCATCGAGAACGCCCGCGAGCTGTACACCCGCCGCAACGAAGGCGTGAGCCTGTGGGTGGTGCCCTCGGCGCTGATCACCGCCTCCTCGCCGGACGAGAAGGACCCGCTGTTCGTGCCCTCGGAAGACAAGGTCTACCGCCACGCCAGCTTCTACGAGCTGCCGGCCGAAGTCGGCCACATGTGAGGCCCGTGATGAATCCGAATTCCGATCTGATCGAATACCTGCTGCGCCTCGGCGACAGCGCCCTGATCCAGGGCCAGCGTCTGTGCGAATGGTGCGGCAAGGCCCCGGCCCTGGAAGAAGAGCTGGCGCTGATGAACGTCGGCCTCGACCTGGTCGGCCAGGCGCGCAACTGGCTGGACTACGCCGCCGAGCTGCTCGCCGACGGCCGCGACGCCGACCACCTGGCGTTCCGCCGCGACGAGCGCGCCTACCGCAACCTGTTGCTGGTCGAGCAACCGAACGGCGACTACGCGGTGACCATCGTCAAACAGTTCCTCTTCGACGCCTGGCACTTCCAGGTGCTGCACGCGCTGAGCGACTCCAGCGACGCGCGCATCGCCGGCATCGCCGCCAAGGCGCTGAAGGAAGTCACCTACCACCTGCGCCGCTCCGGCGAGTGGGTCGAGCGCCTCGGCGACGGCACCGAGGAAAGCCACCGGCGCATGCTGGCGGCGATCGAGCAGGTATGGCGCTTCACCGTCGAACTGGCGGCGGGCGACGAGCTCGAGCAGCGCCTGGCCGACGCCGGTGTCGCCGCGCAACCGGAAGCGATCGCCAGCGCCTGGCGCGCCAAGGTCGCCGACACCTTCGCCCGCGCCACCCTGCCAGTGCCGGCACCGGCCAGCCACTTCTACCTGAGCGGCCGCCGCGGCGTGCACAGCGAGCACCTCGGCGCCCTGCTGGCCGAAATGCAGTTCCTGCCGCGAGCCTACCCCGATGCGACCTGGTGAGCTGATCGCCAGCGACCGTGGCGCGCGCCCGCTGCAGAGCGGCGACCTGGCGCAGGCCTGGGCGGTGCTCGGCGCGGTGATGGACCCGGAAGTGCCGGTGGTCAGCGTGGTCGACCTCGGCATCGTCCGTGGCCTCGACTGGCAAGCCGGGCACCTGCACGTGGTGGTCACCCCGACCTACTCCGGTTGCCCGGCCACCGAGGTGATCGAGCAGGACATCGCCGAAGCGCTGGAGCAGGCCGGCTTCGCCGCGCCGCAGCTGGAGCGCCGGCTGACCCCGGCGTGGACCACCGACTGGATCAGCGCCGACGGCCGCGAAGCCCTGCGCGCCTACGGCATCGCCCCGCCGGCCGGCAGCACCAGCAAGCGCAGCCTGCTCGGCGAGCCCGCCGAGGTGTGCTGCCCGCAATGCGGCAGCGCGCACACCGAGCGCCTCAGCGAATTCGGCTCGACCGCCTGCAAGGCGCTGTATCGCTGCGTCGAGTGCCGTGAACCTTTCGACTACTTCAAGTGCATCTAGGAGGACGAAAACAAACTACTGCGCTCGGCCATGCGTCGTTGGAAGCGGCCTCGGAATGCTCATTTACAACTCGTAAACTGCGCTTCCTCGGCCCCTTCCGCCTAGCCTGACCTTCGCTCGCTACGTTTGTGTTCGCCCTCCACGCGGTTAAACCGCCGGAGAACAACAATGAGCAAGTTCCATAGCCTGAAGATCAAAGAAGTGCGCCCGGAGACCCGCGACGCGGTGTCGATCGCCTTCGACGTGCCGGCCGAGCTGGCCACCGATTTCCGTTTCACCCAGGGCCAGCACCTGGTGATGCGCACCCAACTGAACGGCGAGGAAGTGCGCCGCTCCTACTCGATCTGCACCGGGGTCAACGACGGCGAACTGCGCGTGGCGATCAAGCGCGTCGCCGGCGGGCAGTTCTCCGCCTATGCCAACGACAGCCTCAAGGCCGGGCAGAGCCTGGAAGTGATGCCGCCGTCCGGGCACTTCTTCGTGCCTCTGGATGCCGCGCGCCACGGTCGCTACCTGGCGGTCGCTGCCGGCAGCGGCATCACGCCGATCCTGTCGATCATCAAGACCACCCTGGAAAGCGAGCCGCACAGCAGCTTCGCCCTGCTCTACGGCAACCGCTCGAGCAACGCCGCGCTGTTCCGCGAGCAGCTCGAGGACCTGAAGAACCGCTACCTGCAGCGCCTCAACCTGATCTTCGTGTTCAGCCGCGAGCAGCAGGACGTCGACCTCTACAACGGTCGCATCGACGCCGACAAATGCGCCCAGCTGTTCGGCCGCTGGCTCGACGTGCAGGCGCTCGACGCCGCCTTCATCTGCGGCCCGCAGGCGATGACCGAGACGGTGCGTGACCAGCTCAAGGCCAACGGCATGCCGGCCGAGCGCATCCACTTCGAACTGTTCGCCGCCGCCGGCAGCAGCGAGAAGCGCGAAGCGCGCCAGGCCGCCGCGCAGATCGACAGCGCGAAGAGCCAGATCACCGTGATCAGCGACGGCCGCGAGCTGAGCTTCGAGCTGGCGCGCAACAGCGTCAGCGTGCTCGACGCCGGCAACGAACACGGCGCCGAACTGCCCTACTCGTGCAAGGCCGGGGTGTGCTCGACCTGCAAGTGCAAGGTGGTGTCCGGCGAGGTGGAGATGGACAGCAACTTCGCCCTCGAGGACTACGAAGTGGCGGCCGGCTACGTGCTGTCCTGCCAGGCGTACCCGATCAGCGACAAGGTGGTCCTCGACTTCGACCAGCTGTAAGCGCACGGCCCGCGCCAGACGCCCCCTCTCCCTCCGGGAGAGGGCTGGGGTGAGGGGAGTCCGCCGCCAAGTACACCGCTCCACCCTGTTTACGGTTCGGCACCCCTCAGCCCGGCCCACCCGGCCGCCGCTGCCGCCGCACCACCCGGCGCTCCGCGCCAGCCGCGTACGGCCTTGCGCCGTGCGCACCGCCCGGGTTCACGAGACCGGGGCGGCGCTCTTTTCGACCGGGTTTGGCGGCAGCGCCAGGCCCTTGATCGCAGCGCCCCAGACGACTGGAGCGCGCCCCTTTTTCGGAGACCCGTCATGGCTCAACCCACCCTGCAAAGTTTCATCGGCGGCCGCTGGATCGGTCAGCACGGCGCCCAGACCCTGCGCAGCGCACTCAACGGCCAGCCCCTGGCACGCACCCACGAGGAAGCCCTGGACTTCGCCGAGGCGGTGGCCCATGCCCGCCAGCGCGGCATCGCCGAACTGATGGCGATGGACTTCCAGCAGCGCGCCGCGCGCCTCAAGGCACTCGGCAAATACCTGACCGAACGCAAGGAACAGCTCTACGCGCTGTCCCACCACAGCGGCGCGACCCGTGCCGACAGCTGGATCGACATCGAAGGCGGCGCCGGCACCCTGTTCGCCTACGCCAGCCTGGGCAGCCGCGAGCTGCCGTCCGGCAACCTGGTCCACGAAGGCCCGGCGATCCCGCTGGGCAAGACCGGCAAGTTCGCCGGCAGCCACATCCTGGTGCCGCGCGGCGGCGTCGCCGTGCACATCAACGCCTTCAACTTCCCGATCTGGGGCATGCTCGAGAAGTTCGCGCCGAGCTTCCTCGCCGGCATGCCGTGCATCGTCAAACCGGCCACCGCAACCAGCTACCTGACCGAAGCCGCGGTGCGCCTGATGGACGAATCCGGCCTGCTGCCGGCCGGCAGCCTGCAGCTGATCATCGGCGGCACCGGCGACCTGCTCGACCGCCTGCAGGGCCAGGACGTGGTGACCTTCACCGGGTCGGCCGACACCGCCGCCAAGCTGCGGGTCAACGCCAACCTGGTGCGCAACTCGATTCCGTTCAACGCCGAAGCCGACTCGCTGAACTGCGCGATCCTCGCCCCGGAGATCACCCCGGACGACGAGGAGTTCGACCTGTTCGTCAAGGAAGTGGCCCGCGAGATGACCACCAAGGCCGGCCAGAAGTGCACGGCGATCCGCCGCGCCATCGTCCCGACCAAGCACATCGACGCCGTGGCCGAACGCCTGCGTGACCGCCTGGCCAAAGTCGTGGTCGGTGATCCATCTGTAGAAGGTGTGAAGATGGGCGCCCTGGCCTCGCACGCCCAGCAGGCCGACGTCGCCGAGCGCGTCGAGGCGCTGCTGCAATCCAGCGAACTGCTGTTCGGCGCGAAGGACGGCTTCGCCCCGCGCGGCGAGGGGGTCAATGACGGTGCGTTCTTCGCCCCGACCCTGCTGCGCAGCCGCGACCCGCACGCCGAGGGCGGCGCCCACGACATCGAGGCGTTCGGTCCGGTCAGCACCTTGATGGGCTACGACGACCTCGACGAAGCCATCGCCCTGGCCGCCCGCGGCAAGGGCAGCCTGGTCGCCAGCCTGGTCACCAAGGACCCGCGCGTCGCCGCCAAGGTGGTGCCGGCCGCTGCCGCGCTGCACGGCCGCCTGCACATCCTCGACCGCGAATCGGCGGCCGAATCCACCGGCCACGGCTCGCCGCTGCCGCAACTCAAGCACGGCGGCCCGGGCCGCGCCGGCGGTGGCGAGGAGCTCGGCGGCCTGCGCGCGGTCAAGCACTACCTGCAGCGCACCGCGGTGCAGGGATCGCCGAGCATGCTGATGGCGGTCACCGGCGAGTACGTGCGCGGCGCCAAGGTCATCGAGACCGAGGTGCACCCGTTCCGCCGCCACTTCGAGGACCTGCAGATCGGCGAGTCGCTGCTCACCCACCGACGCACCGTCACCGAGTCCGACTTGGTCAACTTCGGCTGCCTGTCCGGCGACCACTTCTATATGCACTTCGACGAGATCGCCGCCAAGGACTCGCAGTTCGGCAAGCGCATCGCCCACGGCTACTTCGTGCTGTCGGCCGCCGCCGGGCTGTTCGTCTCCCCCGGCGTCGGCCCGGTGCTGGCCAACTACGGCCTGGACACCCTGCGCTTCATCACCCCGGTAGGCATCGGCGACACCATCCAGGCGCGCCTGACCTGCAAGCGCAAGATCGACCAGGGCAAGATCAGCCCAAAAGGCGAGCCGCAAGGCGTGGTGGCCTGGGACGTCGAGGTGACCAACCAGAACGGCGAGCTGTGCGCCAGCTACGACATCCTCACCCTGGTGGTGAAGCGCAACGCCTAAACCGCTTCAAGCGTGTCCCTTGCGACCGGCCCCAGGGCCGGTCTTTTTTTTGCCTGCCGGGTGCGCGGCAGTGGGCGATAAACGCACAACTGGCAAGCACAGCCAAGCATTTGGCAAGCAGGCAAAAGGCCCGAGCCAGAGCCTGCGCCTAGTATCGAGCACAACGGCAGACGACCGCTGGTCGCCTGCCCCGTCACCGCGTTTCGCCCCAAGCACCGCTCTGGAGGTTTGAACCATGCCGGCCCCCTTCGCTCACCGCGCCGCGTCCTGCGTCGCCCCGCCCCGCCACTCGCGCCGGGCCACCCGAACACCGCTGCTGCCCGGCTAGGCGTCCCGCCGGCCTGCGCAGCGCTGCACGCTAAGACACACCGACGAACAACAATAAATCGGCCCTCGGGCCGCGGGAGATGCTTGTGCTGAAGAAAAGTACGTTGGGCTGGGCCCAGGTGGCCGGCCTCGGAGTCGCGCTGGTGGTAGCTGGACAGTTTTCCGGCTGGAACTACGGCCTGGCCGCCGGCGGCTGGCTGAACATGCTGGTCGCCACGCTGCTGATGGCCCTGCTGTGCGGCGGTCTGGCGCTGTGCGTGGCCGAGCTGTCGACCGCCATGCCCAGCGCCGGCGGGGTGTTCTCCTACGCGCAGACGGCATTCGGGCCCTTCGTCGGCTACCTGGTCGGGGTCGCCTGCGCGCTGGCCCTGACCATCGGCACCGGCGCCGCGGCGACCTTCATCTGCGCCTACAGCGAGTCGATCTTCGGCCTCGGTGGCTGGCCGGTGAAGCTCGCCCTGTTCGCGGTGATCATCGGCATCCACATGCGTGGCGTCGGCGAGGCGATGGGCCTGACCCTGATCGCCGGGCTGGTCGCGGTGGTCGCCCTGCTGGTGTTCGGCGCGGCGATGGCGCCGCACGTGCAGCTGGCCAACCTGCTCGTCATGCCCGCCGACGCCGGTGCGGCGCTGAGCCTGGGCGGCGTCTTCGCCTGCGTGCCGTTCGCCATCTGGCTGTTCATCACCGTCGAGCAGAGCGGTTCGGCCGCCGAGGAAGCCAGTGATCCGGGGCGCACCATGCCGCGCGGCATCCTCGCTGCGGTCGCCACCCTGGTGGTCACCGCGCTGGTGGTGCTGGTCTGCGCGCCGGGCGCCGGCGGTGTGGCGCTGGTCGGTGCAGCGGGCGATCCGCTGTACGCGGCAATGAGCAGCAACAACGTCTACGGCGAGTCGTCGTGGCTGGCCAAGGTGATCGGCTGCGGGGCGATCTTCGGCCTGATCGCGACCTTCTTCTCGCTGGTCTACGCCGCGTCCCGGCAGCTGTTCGCCATGGCCCGCGACGGCCTGTTCCCGCAGTGGCTGGCGAAGACCGGCGAGCGCGGCACGCCCTACCCGGCGCTGCTGCTGATCGGCGCCATCGGCCTGCCGCTGTCGGTGGTCGACCCGGCCACCGTGATGCTCGCCGTGGTGCTGCTGCTCAACGTCGGCTACCTGTTCATCTTCGCCGCCTACCTGCACATCCGCCGCAGCCAGCCCGACCTGGCGCGGCCGTTCCGCCTGCCCGGCGGCCAGCTGATCGCCGGTTTCGGCCTGCTGCTGACCCTGGCGGTGATCGCCGCCTGCTTCCAGCTCGACATGCTGATGCTGATCGGCCTCGGCGTCACCCTGGTGCTCTGCATCGCCAACTTCCTTGTGCGCAGCCAACTGTCCGGCCGCGCCGCTGTCCTCGAGAGTCCCGACCATGCCTGAACTCAGTCTCCTGCAACGCCGCCAACGCGTGCTCGGCAGCCAGTCCCCGCTGTTCTACGACAAGCCCCTGCACCTGGTACGCGGTGAAGGTGTGTGGCTGTACGACGCCGACGGGCGCCGCTACCTCGACGTCTACAACAACGTGCCGTGCGTCGGTCACTGCCACCCGCACGTGGTCGCCGCGATGCACCGCCAGGCGGCGACCCTGAACATCCACACGCGCTACCTCGACGAGCACATCGTGCGCTACGCCGAGCGGCTCACCGCGACCTTCGATGCGCCGCTCGACACGGTGATGTTCACCTGCACCGGCAGCGAGGCCAACGAGCTGGCGCTACGCCTGGCGCGCTTCGCCAGCGGCGGCACCGGGATCATCGTCAGCAGCTACAACTACCACGGCAACTCGGCCTCGCTGGCCGAGGTGACCACCGCGCTGCCGTCGCCCGAACCGTTCGCCGCGCATGCCCGCGCGGTGCCGATTCCGTGCCTGTACCAGGCAGCGCCCGGCACCAGCGAGGAGCAGCTGGCCGAGCAGTACGCGGCCAAGGTCGCCGAGGCGATTGCCTCGCTCAAGGCCCAGGGCCTCCGCCCGGCGGCGCTGCTGATCGACACCCTGTTCGCCAATGAGGGCCTGCCGCGCGTGCCGGCCGGCTTCGTCAACAAGGCCGTGGCGCTGATCCGCGAGGCCGGCGGGCTGTTCATTGCCGACGAGGTGCAATCCGGCTTCGCGCGTACCGGCGAGCACCTGTGGGGGCACCAGGCGCACGCCGTGGTGCCGGACATCGTTACCCTCGGCAAGCCGATGGGTAACGGCTACCCGCTGGCCGGGCTGGTGACCCGCAACGAGCTGGTCGAGGCGTTCGGCCGCAGCGCGCTGTACTTCAACACCTTCGGCGGTTCGCCGGTGGCCGCCGAGGTGGGCATGGCGGTGCTCGACGTAATCGAGAACGAGCAGTTGCTGGCCAACGCGCGCAACGTCGGCGCCTACGTGCAGCAGGGTCTCGAACGCCTGGCCGCCAAGCACGCGCTGATCGGCGACGTGCGCGGCAAGGGGCTGTTCTTCGCCGCCGAACTGGTCCGCGACCGGCAGACCAAGGAGCCGGCCGGCCTCGAGGCGCGCCGGGTGGTCAACGACATGCGCGAGCGCGGCGTGCTGATCAGCAAGATCGGCGCCGGCGACAACATCCTCAAGCTGCGCCCTCCGCTGGTGTTCGGCCGCGAGCACGCCGAGCTGTTCATCGACACCCTGGACGCCGCGCTCAGCGCGCTGTGAGGAAGGCCCATGAGCGAATTCCACAGCCTCAGCCACGACCAGCAAGTCGCCAAACTGCATGAGCTGGCGCAGCGCGCCCTGCAACACTGGGACGGCGAGTTCCAGACCGTGGAACTGGTCAAGTACCGCGAGAACGCGGTGTTCTCCGCCTGGCGCGCCGACGGCCAGCGCGTCGCCCTGCGCATCCACCGCAACGGCTACCACTCCGAGGCCGCGCTGCGCTCCGAGCTGCAGTGGATGGAGGCGCTCGGCGCGCACGGCATCACCGTGCCGCAGCTGATCCGCGCCCGCGACGACCGGCACCTGATCGAAGTGCTCCACGAGGACATCGGCGAGCCGCGCCACATCGACATGCTCGCCTGGCTGCCGGGCGCCACCGCCGGCACTTCCGAGCACGGCGTGCAGGCCGACGCGGCGATCGATTTCCTATTCGCCGAGGCCGGCGCGCTGGCCGCACGCATCCACCGCCACGCATCGCAGTGGCAGCAGCCCGACGAATTCGTCCGCCACGCCTGGGACGAGGACGGGCTGATCGGCGCCGAGCCGTTCTGGGGGCGCTTCTGGGAACTCGAAGGGCTCAGCGACGCACAACGCAACCTGCTGCTGCGCGCGCGCCGCACGGCGCGCAGCGACCTGCGCCGCTACGGCCGCACGCTGGACAACTTCGGCATGATCCACGCCGACCTGGTGCCGGAGAACCTGCTGATCGAAGGCGCGCGGCTGCGGCTGATCGACTTCGACGACGCCGGCTTCGGCTGGCACATGTTCGAGCTGGCCACCGCGCTGTACTTCTGCCTCGACGACCCGCGCTACGCACAGATCGAACAGGCGCTGCTCGACGGCTACCACGCGGTCAAACCGCTGAGCGCCGCCGACCGCGCCGCCCTGCCGCTGTTCCTGATGCTACGCGGCACCACCTACCTGGGCTGGATCCATACCCGCCAGGGCACCCAGACCGCCCGCGAGATGGCGCCGATGCTGATCGAGCGCGCCTGCCAGCTGGCCGAGGCCTACCTGCACCACCAGGCCTGAGCCACGGCGCGCCGGCCTGCGGGCCGGCGCACCCTGCCCCCTTAGCCACCCGCCCGCCCGACGACTGCCGCCGGGCGGGCGGCGTGCGCGTCTATGCTTTCCCCAGCGCTGCTTGCCCGCCGTTGCGCGACATCGCCGACCGCGGGTTGCACCTGCTCGCCGCGCGGCTAGCGCCTGCCTGCCGCCGCAGCGCGTGGCGGCGGCCCGGCGCTGCGCCAGGCGTCCGGCGAGCCTGTTAGCGCATACAGGTTGCAACCCTTCGTCCGAGCACAGGTTGCACCTAGTTGCACCCGATACTTTTCCGGGTTTACTCTCCGCCGGCTTTTGCGCGCACCACCACCGACAGGACAACGACAATGGCCACCACCACCCTCGGCGTAAAACTCGACGACGCCACCCGCGACCGCCTCAAGCAAGCGGCGCAGACCCTCGATCGCACCCCGCACTGGTTGATCAAGCAGGCGATCTTCAGTTACCTCGAGCAGGTCGAGGGTGGTCTGACCCCGGCGGAGCATTCCGGTCTGGCGGCCGTCGCCGGTGAGGAAGCGGTCGACGCGCTGAGCGAGCAGGGTCTGCAGGTGTTCCTCGACTTCGCCGAAAGCATCCTGCCGCAGTCAGTGCTGCGCGCGGCCATCACCGGCGCCTACCGCCGCCCGGAAACCGAGGCGCTGCCGATGCTCCTCGAGCAGGCGCGACTGCCCAAGGCGCAGGCCGAGGCAACCCAGCAGATGGCCCTCGGCATCGCCGAGAAGCTGCGCAACCAGAAGACCGCCAGCGGCCGCCAGGGCCTGGTGCAGGGCCTGCTGCAGGAGTTCTCGCTGTCCTCGCAGGAAGGCGTGGCGCTGATGTGTCTGGCCGAGGCGCTGCTGCGCATTCCGGACAAGGCCACCCGCGATGCGCTGATCCGCGACAAGATCGCCAACGGCAACTGGAGCCAGCACCTCGGCCAGAGCCCGTCGATGTTCGTCAACGCCGCCAGCTGGGGTCTGCTGATCACCGGCAAGCTGGTCGCCACCCACAACGAGGCCGGCCTGTCCTCGTCGCTCAACCGCCTGATCGGTAAGAGCGGCGAGCCGGTGATCCGCAAGGGCGTGGACATGGCCATGCGCCTGATGGGCGAGCAGTTCGTCACCGGTGAAACCATCGGCGAAGCGCTGGCCAACGCCTCGACCATGGAGAGCAAGGGCTTCCGCTACTCCTACGACATGCTCGGCGAAGCGGCGCTGACCGAAGACGACGCCAAGCGCTACCTGGCCTCCTACGAGCAGGCCATCCACGCCATCGGCAAGGCCTCGCACGGGCGCGGCATCTACGAAGGCCCGGGCATCTCGATCAAGCTCTCGGCACTGCACCCGCGCTACAGCCGCGCGCAGTACGAGCGGGTGATGGACGAGCTGTACCCGATCCTGCTCGGTCTGACCAAGCTGGCCAAGCAGTACGACATCGGCCTGAACATCGACGCCGAGGAAGCCGACCGCCTGGAAATCTCCCTCGACCTGCTCGAGCGCCTGTGCTTCGACCCGGCACTGGCCGGCTGGAACGGCATCGGCTTCGTCATCCAGGCCTACCAGAAGCGCTGCCCGTACGTGATCGACTACGTCATCGACCTGGCCAAGCGCAGCCGCCACCGCCTGATGATCCGCCTGGTCAAGGGCGCCTACTGGGACAGCGAGATCAAGCTGGCCCAGGTCAACGGCCTGGAAGGCTACCCGGTGTACACCCGCAAGCCGTACACCGACATTTCCTACATCGCCTGCGCGCGCAAGCTACTCGCCGTGCCGGAAGCCATCTACCCGCAGTTCGCCACCCACAACGCCCACTCGCTGTCGGCCATCTATCAGCTCGCCGGGCAGAACTACTACCCCGGCCAGTACGAGTTCCAGTGCCTGCACGGCATGGGCGAGCCGCTCTACGAGCAGGTGGTCGGCAAGGTCGCCGACGGCAAGTTCAACCGCCCGTGCCGCATCTACGCACCGGTCGGCAGCCATGAAACGCTGCTTGCCTACCTGGTCCGTCGCCTGCTGGAAAACGGCGCCAACACCTCGTTCGTCAACCGCATCGCCGACCACAGCATCTCGCTCAAGGAGCTGGTCCTCGACCCGGTGCTGCAGGTCGAGCAGATGGCCGCCCAGGAAGGCGGGGTCGGCCTGCCGCACCCGCGCATCCCGCTGCCGCGCCACCTGTACGGCTGCGCGCGGGTCAACTCGAGCGGCATCGACTTGGCCAACGAACACCGCCTCGGTTCGCTTTCCTCGGCGCTGCTGTCGTCCACCAACACCGACTATGTGGCGCTGCCGATGCTCGGCGGCGACACCCCGGCGCCCGGCCCGGCCGAGCCGCTGCGCAACCCCGCCGACCACCGCGATCTGGTCGGCCACGTGCATGAAGCCAGCGCCGCCGACGTGCAGAACGCGATCCTCTGCGCCCAGGCCAGCGGGCAGATCTGGCGTTCGACCCTGCCGGGCGAGCGCGCCGCGGTGCTGGAGCGCGCCGCCGACCAGATGGAGGCGGAAATCCAGCAACTAATGGGCCTGCTGGTCCGCGAGTCGGGCAAGACCTTCGCCAACGCCATCGCCGAAGTGCGCGAGGCGGTGGACTTCCTGCGCTACTACGCGGCGCAGGCACGCGATCACTTCAGCAACGACAGCCACCGCCCGCTGGGCCCGGTGGTGTGCATCAGCCCGTGGAACTTCCCGCTGGCGATCTTCAGCGGCCAGGTTGCCGCCGCGCTGGCCGCCGGCAACACCGTGCTGGCCAAGCCGGCCGAGCAGACCCCGCTGATCGCCGCCCAGGCGGTGCGCATCCTCCGCGACGCCGGCGTGCCGGCCGGTGCCGTGCAGCTGCTGCCGGGCCGCGGCGAAACCGTCGGCGCCCAGCTGGTCGGTGACGAGCGCGTGCGCGGGGTGATGTTCACCGGTTCCACCGAAGTCGCCGGCCTGCTGCAGCGCAACATCGCCGGGCGCCTCGACGCCCAGGGCCGCACCATCCCGCTGATCGCCGAAACCGGCGGCCTCAACGCGATGATCGTCGACTCCTCGGCGCTCGCCGAGCAGGTGGTGATCGACGTGGTCAACTCCGCCTTCGACAGCGCCGGCCAGCGCTGCTCGGCGCTGCGCGTGCTGTGCGTGCAGGCCGACGTCGCCGAGCGGGTCACCGAGATGCTCAAGGGCGCCATGGCCGAATACACCATGGGTTCGCCGGAGCGCCTCAACGTGGACATCGGCCCGGTGATCGACAGCGAAGCCAAGGGCAACATCGAACGCCACATCCAGGCAATGCGCGACAAGGGCCGCAAGGTCTTCCAGCAGGTGCGCAGCAGCGCCGACGAGATCAAGCGCGGCACCTTCGTGCCGCCGACCCTGATCGAGCTGGACAGCTTCGACGAGCTCAAGCGCGAGATCTTCGGCCCGGTGCTGCACCTGGTGCGCTACCAGCGCGCCGAGCTGGACAACCTGCTGCAGCAGATCAACGACAGCGGCTACGGCCTGACCCTCGGCGTGCACACGCGCATCGACGAGACCATCGCCCAGGTGGTGGACAGCGCCAACGTCGGCAACCTCTACGTCAACCGCAACATCGTCGGCGCGGTGGTCGGCGTGCAGCCGTTCGGCGGTGAATGCCTGTCCGGCACCGGCCCGAAAGCCGGCGGCCCGCTGTACCTCTACCGCCTGCTGGCGACCCGCCCGAACCACGCGGTGGCCGAGCAGCTGCGCGGCGAGCAGGTGCACGTCCTGGAGCGCCCGGCCGAGCTGGAGAAGGCGCGCAGTGCCCTGGCCAGCTGGGCCGGCAAGCACGAGCCGGCGCTGGTCGCCCTCGGCGAGCAGTACGGCGCGCTGTCGCAGAGCTACACCAGCCACGTGCTGAACGGCCCGACCGGCGAGCGCAACACCTACACCCTGCTGCCGCGCGAACGCGTGCTGGGGCTCGCCGAGGAGCGCAGCGACCTGCTCGTGCAGCTCACCGCGATCCTCGCCGTGGGCGGCCGCGCGCTATGGCTGGAGAGCCAGCGCGAGCTGTTCGCCAGCCTGCCCAAGGACGTGCAGAAGCGCATCGACCTGGTCGCCGACTGGGCGAGCAGCGAGCTGGCCTTCGACGCCATCCTCCACCACGGCGACTCCGACCAGCTGCGCGCGGTATGCCAGCAGGCCGCCCAGCGCCCCGGAGCGATCGTCGGCGTGCACGGCCTCAACAAAGGCGAGACCGACATCCCGCTGGAACGCCTGCTGATCGAGCACGCGCTGAGCGTCAACACCGCCGCGGCCGGCGGCAACGCCAGCCTGATGACCATCGGCTGAACCCGCGCGCACCACGTTCCGCCGCCTGCCGGCGGAGCGCGGTGCGCCGCGGTTAACTGAGCACCCGCCGCCGTCGCCTTACTCAGGAGACGCGGTACACCAAGCGGCCTTGGCCGCTGCACCCGACGCGCGAGACGGCCCTGCCGCCCCGCCGCCGGCGTCGCACACCGGCTTCCGGGGGCTTACCAGCCCGGTGCGGCAAATCCTCCCTCCGGCACTTGCTGCCAGGCGCCAACCTACCCGGCCAGCGCGGAAACGGGGCTACCCGCCCCGTTCCACCTTTTCCCCGCCAACCATCGCCGCCACGCGGCACGCCGGCGGCTTCGCGTTTAGAATGCGCGGCTTCGCGCCCTGCCTGACTCCGACCCATGACTCCCGACGCCATTGCCACCCTGCAGCACGAACTGCTCGCCGCCCTTGCCACCGTTCCCGCGGAAACCCGTCGCCTGTTCCACGGCCGCGGCCGCAACTGGCCGGGCCTCGAGCAGATCACCGTCGACTGGCTGCAGGGCGTGCTGCTGGTCTCGCTGTTCCGCGAACCGGGTGAAGCCGAGCTGGAGGCGCTGAAAGCCATGCTGCTGAGCCTCGGCGACTCGCCGGCCTGGCAGCACAGCCAGGCGCACAGCCTGCTGCTGCAGCATCGCTACCTGCTCGACAGCCGCATGGAATGGCTGCGCGGCGAGCCCTGCGAGGAATGGCTGATCGACGAGAACGGCCTGCGCTACAAGCTCGACCTCGGCCGCAAGCAGAACAATGGACTGTTCCTCGACATGCGCTACGGCCGCCAGTGGGTGCAGACGCACGCCGCCGGCCAGCGCGTGCTCAACCTGTTCGCCTACACCTGCGGCTTCTCGGTGGCGGCGATCGCCGGCGGCGCCGCCCAGGTGGTCAACCTCGACATGGCCAGCGCCGCGCTGAGCCGTGGCCGCGACAACCACCGGCTGAACGGCCATGACCTCGGCAAGGTCAACTTCCTAGGCCACGACCTGTTCAAGTCCTGGGGCAAGGTCGCGCGCCTCGGCCCCTATGACCTGGTGATCATCGATCCGCCATCGTTCCAGAAAGGCAGCTTCGCGCTGAGCAAGGACTACCAGCGCATCCTGCGGCGTCTGCCCGAGCTGCTCAGCGCCAACGGTACGGTGCTGGCCTGCGTCAACGACCCGGCCGTCGGCCCGGATTTCCTGATCGACGAAATGGCCCGCGAGGCGCCGCAACTGCACTTCGTCGAGCGCCTCGACAACCCGCCGGAATTCGCCGACATCCACAGCGACAGTGGGCTCAAGGCGCTGGTGTTCCGCCTAGGCTGAGCGCTATTTCAGCTGGCGCTCGAACAGCGCCAGGGTCCGCGCATTGGCCTGCTTGGCCGCCGCCTCGTCGTAGTGCACGCCGTGGTTGCGGGCGAAGGCGTGCTGGCAGCCGGGGTAGCTGTACACGCTGATCAGCGGATGGCTGCCGAGCGCGGCGGCGATCTCTTGCTGCGCCGCCTTGGAGATGAACTCATCGTCTTCGCCGAGGTGCAGGATCAGGCTGTGGCGCACCTGGCCCGCCTCGCCCAAGTACTTGTCGATGCCGCCGCCGTAGTAGGAGGCGGTCGCGTCGACGTCGGTGCGCGCCGCACTGAGGAACGCCAGCAGGCCGCCCAGGCAATAGCCGACCGCGCCGACCTTGCCCGAGGCACTCGGCAGGTGGCGTATCGCGGCGATCGTCGCGGCGATGTCGCGCACCCCGGCATCGATGTCGAAGCCCTGGTACAGGGCGAACGCCTGCGCCCATTCCGCCTGGCTCTTGTCGGTCAGACTGACCCCCGGCTGCTGGCGCCAGAACAGGTCGGGGCACACCGCGATGAAGCCCTGCGCGGAGTAGCGCCGGCAGGTTTCGCGCAGGTCGGCGTTGATGCCGAAGATTTCCTGGATCACCACCACGGCCGGCGCCGGCAGCACTGCCGGCAGGGCGATGAAGGCGGCGAAATCGCCGTCGGCGGTGTGCACCACCAGGGCATTGCCATTGGCGTCGCGGGCGGACTCGGGAATGTTCATGGTGGCGCTCCTTGGCTCATTCGGGCGGGCGGTGCTTGGAAACTGTAGCGCTGTCTCGCTCGGCTGCGCGGCGCTCAGCGCCGATGCTCATATCCATATTCTTAAATATCATTTATTACGCGTTTCTTAGATCGTTTAGCTTTGCTTCACCGGACCACCGGACCCGCCTCACATAACACCAACGTCCCGTGCTCCGGCCCTCTTCGCAATCGGCCGGCCGATTTGTCGAGGAGACCTGCCATGACCCCCTTTACGTTCCCGCGTCGCCTGCTCGCCGCCCTGACCCTCGGCGGCCTCGCATTCACCACCCAGGCGGCCGATTTCACCGTGGCCTACCAGACCACCGTCGACCCGGCGAAAGTCGCCCAGGCCGACGGCGCCTATGAGAAGGCCAGCAAGAGCCAGATCGACTGGCGCAAATTCGACAGCGGCGCCGAGGTGATCACCGCGGTGGCCTCCGGCGACGTGCAGATCGGCTATGTCGGCTCCAGCCCACTGGCCGCCGCGGCGACCCGCCAACTGCCGATCCAGACCTTCCTGATCGCCACCCAGATCGGCGCCGCCGAGGCCCTGGTGGCGCGCGACGGCAGCGGCATCGCCAAGCCGGCCGACCTGGTCGGCAAGAAGATCGCCGTACCCTTCGTCTCCACCGGCCACTACAGCCTGCTCGCCGCGCTCAAGCACTGGCAGATCGACCCGGCCAAGGTGCAGATCCTCAACCTCGCGCCGCCGGCGATCATCGCCGCCTGGCAGCGCGGCGACATCGATGCCACCTACGTGTGGGACCCGGCGCTCGGCGTGGCCAGGCAGAACGGCAAGGTGCTGATCACCTCCGGCGAACTGGGCAAGCTCGGCGCGCCGACCTTCGACGCCTGGATCGTGCGCAAGGACTTCGCCGCCAAGCATCCGGACGTGGTGCGTGCCTTCGCCAAGGTCACCCTCGACGCCTACGCCGCCTACCGCAAAGACCCGCAAGCCTGGCTGGCCGACCAGGACAACGTCGCCAAACTGGTCAAGCTGTCCGGCGCCAAGGCCGAAGACATCCCGCTGCTGCTGCAGGGCAACGTCTACCCGCTGGCCGCCGACCAGGCCGCCGCACTCGGCGCCCCGACCACCCAGGCAATCACCGACACCGCCAGCTTCCTCAAGGAGCAGGGCAAGGTCGAAGCGGTGCTGCCGGACTACGCGCCGTACGTGAGCAACCAGTTCATCACCAACTAACGCGGCGCGATCGATTGGATCCCCGCCTGCGCGGGGATGACGGGGACAGGAGGCTCCGTCGTTCCCCTGCGCGGGCCGCCGCGCAGGCGGGAAGCCAGTTCAGTCCGCCACATCCGAGCATCGGGCCCTCGTCCCCAGGGACGCGGTGGATAACGGAGCAGGGACGCTCCGCCTTCCTCACCCTTTCTTGTAGGAGCGAATTCATTCGCGATCCACGCCACCACCGATCGCGAATGAATTCGCTCCTACATAGCCGTTCGTAGGATGGGTGGAGAAGCGCAGCGGCGATACCCATCGAACCCAAGCCGATGGGTATCGCTGCGCTCAACCCATCCTACGGACTACAACCGTCCCCCCCCACACCGAGACCACCATGGCCTTACTCGAACTGGAGCGCATCAGCGCACAGTACCCCGGCACGGCCGAGCCGGTACTGCGCGACATCTCCCTCAGCCTCGGCGCCGAGCAACTGCTGGTCGCCCTCGGCCCATCCGGCAGCGGCAAGACCACCCTGCTCAACCTGATCGCCGGCTTCGTCGCGCCCAGCGCCGGCAGCATCCGCCTCGACGGCGTGGCGGTCGAAGGCCCCAGCGCCGAGCGCGGCGTGGTGTTCCAGGACGACGCCCTGCTGCCCTGGCAGGACGTGCTCGGCAACGTCGCCTTCGGCCTCGAGCTAGCCGGCGTGCCGCGTCCGCTGCGCGAGGCCAAGGCCCGCGAGCTGCTCGCCCTGGTCGACCTGGCCGGCTTCGACAAGCGGCGCATCTGGGAACTCTCCGGCGGGCAGAAACAGCGCGTCGGCCTGGCCCGCGCGCTGGCCGCCGACCCGCGCGTGCTGCTGATGGACGAGCCGTTCGGCGCGCTCGACGCCTTCACCCGCGAGCAGATGCAGGAGCTGCTCCTGCAGGTCTGGCAGCGAGCGCGCAAGCCGGTGCTGCTGATCACCCACGACATCGAGGAAGCGGTGTTCCTCGCCACCGAACTGATCCTCCTCGCCCCCAATCCGGGACGCATCGCCGAGCGCCTGCGTCTCGACTTCGGCCGCCGCTACGCCGCCGGCGAGAGCGCGCGGGCGATCAAGTCCGACCCGCGCTTCATCGAAACCCGCGAGCACGTACTCGCCCAGGTGTTCGCCGAACGCCAACGGAGGCACGCATGAGCACCCTCGACCTGCCGCTGGCCAAACCGGCGGAAGCACCGCGCAAGGCGCGTCGCGAACTCAGCCTGGTCGCCCTCGGCGGCCTCACCCTGACCAGCCTGTTGATGCTCTGGTGGGCGGTGACGAGCGCCGGGCTGATCGAACCGCTGTTCCTGCCCAGCCCGCAGGCGGTGCTGGGCCGCGCCTGGCGCCTGCTCGGCGAGGGCTACATGGACGCCAGCCTGGCCCAGCACCTCGGCGCCAGCCTCGGGCGCATCGGCCTGGCGCTGCTCGCCGCAGTGTTCACGGCGATTCCGCTGGGCATCGCCATCGGCCGCAACCGCGTGGTGCGCGGCATCTTCGACCCGCTGATCGAGTTCTACCGGCCGATCCCGCCGCTCGCCTACCTGCCGCTTATCGTCATCTGGTGCGGCATCGGCGAGCTGTCCAAGGTGTTGCTGATCTACCTGGCGATCTTCGCCCCGCTGGCCATCGCCACCGCCACCGGGGTGCGCAGCGTCGACCCGACCAAGCTGCGCGCCGCCCAGTCGCTCGGCGCCACGCCGGCGCAGCTGGTGCGCCACGTGATCCTGCCCAGCGCGCTGCCGGAGATCCTCACAGGGCTACGCATCGGCCTCGGCGTCGGCTGGTCGACGCTGGTCGCCGCCGAACTGATCGCCGCCCAGCGCGGTCTCGGTTTCATGGTCCAGTCGGCGGCGCAGTTCCTGGTCACCGACGTGGTGATCGCCGGCATCCTGATCATCGCCCTGATCGCCTTCGCCCTCGAACTGGGCCTGCGTGCGCTGCAGCGCAAGCTGGTGCCCTGGTATGGCCAGGCGCATTGAGCGAGGAATGAACTGAACGATACGCCGCCCCTCACCCTACGCGGGCCGCCCTAACCCTCTCCCGAGAGGAGAGGGGAATGAGCGAGGTCGCCGGTCAACTCAGCGCTTCCCAGGCACACCGAACAACCCCCTCTCCCGCTGGGAGAGGGCTGGGGTGAGGGCCGGACCCTCCCCACCACCGCAGACGACGAGACAAGCCATGCCCCTGCACATCACTCCCCTCAGCCCCGCCCTCGGTGCCGTCGTCAGCGGCGTCGAACTGCGTGACGCGCTCAGCGACAGCACCCAGCAAGCCATCGCCCAGGCGCTGCTCGATCACCAGGTGCTGTTCTTCCGTGACCAGCCGCTGACCCCGCAGCAGCAGGCGCGTTTCGCCGCGCGCTTCGGCGACCTGCACATCCATCCGATCTACCCCAACGTGCCCGAGCAGCCCGAGGTACTGGTGCTCGACACGGCGATCACCGACGTCGCCGACAACGCCATCTGGCACACCGATGTGACCTTCCTGCCGACCCCGGCGCTCGGCGCGGTGCTGGCCGCCAAGCAGTTGCCGGCGTTCGGCGGCGACACCCTGTGGGCGAGCAGCAGTGCCGCCTATGAGGCGCTGTCGGCGCCGCTGCAACAGCTGCTCGACGGCCTCACCGCCACCCACGACTTCACCCGTTCGTTCCCGCTGGAGCGTTTCGGCACCAGCGCCGATGCGCTGGAGCGCTACCACCAGGTGCAGCGCCAGCATCCGCCGCTGTCGCACCCGGTGGTGCGCACCCACCCGGTCAGCGGGCGCAAGGGACTGTTCGTCAACGAAGGCTTCACCGCGCGGATCAACGAGCTGGCGCCGGCGGAAAGCGACGCGCTGCTGCGCTTCCTGTTCGCCCACGCGACGCGCCCGGAATTCACCATCCGCTGGCGCTGGCAGGCCAACGACGTGGCGTTCTGGGACAACCGCATCACCCAGCACTACGCGGTCGACGACTACCGGCCGGCGCGGCGGGTTATGCACCGCGCGACCATCCTCGGCGACGTGCCGGTTTAAGCCGCAGGTGCGCCTTCCGTACGGCCGGTGGCCGGTGCGTGTCGCCTTGTTCCGGTAGGTGGGTGAGCGCGAAGACGGTCAGGAAAGCGGCGCTGCAAGGGAAACAGCCCAAAAGCAATGAAGGCCGGCCCGGAGCGATCCGGGCCGGCCTTCGGCTATCCGCGTTACTTGGCGGTGAGGGTGTTGTAGGCGTTGATCAGGTTGCGATAGTCAGGGATGTGGTTGGAGAACAGCGTGGCCAGCCCCTCGACGTCGTTGCGCCAGTCGCGGTGCAGCTCGCAGGCGGCGCCGAACCAGGTCATCAGCTGCACGCCGGCGGCGGTCATGCGCTCCCAGGCAGCGTTGCGGGTCATCTCGTTGAAGGTCCCCGAGGCGTCGGTGATGACGAACACGTCGAAACCTTCCTCGATCGCCGACAGCGCCGGAAACGCCACGCACACCTCGGTGACCACCCCGGCGATGATCAGCTGCTTCTTGCCGGTGGCCTTGACCGCCTTGACGAAGTCCTCGTTGTCCCAGGCGTTGATGTTGCCGGGCCGGGCGATGTACGGCGCGTTGGGGAACTGGGCCTTGAGCTCGGGGACCAGCGGACCGTTGGGACCGCTCTCGAAGCTGGTGGTGAGGATGGTCGGCAGTTTGAAGTACTCGGCCATGTCGGCGAGCGCCAGCACGTTGTTCTTGAACTTGTCCGGATCGATGTCGCGCACCAGCGACAGCAGCCCGGTCTGATGGTCGACCAGCAGGACGGCCGCATCGTTCTTGTCGAGACGCTTGTAGGGAATTGCCATGGGTGGATCTCCTTACTAGGGCTGGACGCCACGCCACCACAACGGTGCGCGGCGAGAGGGTGATGACTGCAGCAAGGCGGGCCGCGGGTGCTCCTTGCTGACCTGCTGCGCCTTAGCGTAGCTGTCGTGCAACAGGTCGTAGCGGCGCTTCCTTGCGCCGGCGATAGCCCAGACTAGGCGGCTGCCGGGTCCGGAAGATGACGCTCAACCAGGCATCGCGCCGAATGCGCCGGACTGAAAATCGGCGATCGCCTGGCTGATCTCCGCCTGGCTGTTCATCACGAACGGCCCGTAGCCGACCACCGGTTCGTCGAGCGGCGCGCCGCTGAGCAGCAACAGGCTGGTGTCGTTGTTGGCCTCCAGCAGCAGCTCGCTACCGGCGCGTTCAAACAGCACCAGATGGCCTTCGCGGGCCAGTTCGCCGCCATTGATCTGCAGGGTGCCGCGCAGGACCACCAGCGCGGTGCTCCAACCCTCGTGCAGCGGCAGGCTGACGCGCTTGCCCTGCTGCAGACGCAGGTCCCAGACGTCCATCGGCGTGAAGGTCTGCGCCGGGCCGTGTTGGCCGGCGTAGCTGCCGGCGATCAGGCGCAGGCTGCCGGCCGCCTCGGGCAATTCGAGGTTAGGGATGTCGGCGTTGAGCAGCGTCTGGTAGCCGGGCGCGGCAAGCTTGTCGCGGGCCGGCAGGTTGACCCACAGCTGGACCATTTCCAGGGTGCCGCCACGCCGGGTGAAGGCCTCGGAATGGAACTCCTCGTGGAGGATGCCGGACGCCGCGGTCATCCATTGCACGTCGCCGGGGCCGATGGTGCCGCCGCTGCCGGTCGAGTCGCGGTGCTCCAGCTCGCCCTGGTAGACGATGGTCACCGTCTCGAAGCCGCGGTGCGGGTGCTGGCCGACGCCGCGCGGGGTGGCCGCCGGGGCGAATTGCGCCGGGCCGGCGTAGTCGAGCAGCAGGAACGGGCTGATGTGCTGACCGAGCTGGTCGTAGGAAAACAGCGTGCGCACCGGGAAGCCGTCGCCGACCCAGTGCGGGCGCGGGCTGCTGTAGATGGCCTGGATGTGTTTCATGGTGTGCCTCCGCAAGTGGATGAAGCACACGATAGAAGTGCAACGATCAGCCCGGTAGATGGGATAAATTGCCATCAGAGTTCTATTTGGAGAACACTGGTGGACGACCTCAACGACCTCTACTACTTCGCCCGGGTGGTCGAGCACGGCGGCTTCGCGCCGGCCGGGCGCGCCCTGGACATGCCCAAGTCCAAGCTCAGCCGGCGCATCGCCCAGCTCGAGGAACGCCTCGGCGTGCGCCTGCTGCAGCGCTCGACGCGGCACTTCTCGGTCACCGAGATCGGCCAGGCCTACTACCGCCATTGCCTGGCCATGCTGGTCGAGGCGGAAAGCGCCGCCGAGCTGATCGAGCGGCAGCGCGCCGAACCGCAGGGCGTGGTGCGCCTGAGTTGCCCGACTTCGCTGCTGCACTTCTGGGTCGGGCCGATGCTGGCGCGCTTCATGGTCGAGTGTCCGCTGGTCGAGCTGCAGGTGGAGAGCACCAACCGCCACGTCGACCTGATCCAGGAAGGCATCGACATCGCCCTGCGCGTGCGCTTTCCGCCGCTGGAGAGCAGCGACCTGGTGATGAAGGTGCTGGCCAACAGCACCCAGTGCCTGGTCGGGGCGCCCGCGCTGGTCGCCGCGCTGCCGGCGCCGCGCCGGCCCACCGACCTCGCCGCGCTGCCCACCCTGCACTGGGGTTCGCCACTGCGCGATTACGCCTGGCAACTCGACGGCCCGGACGGCGCGCACGCCGCGGTGCGCTACCGGCCGCGACTGGTCACCGACGACCTGATGGCGCTGCGCCAGGCGGCGGTGGCCGGGGTCGGCGTGGTGCATCTGCCCAGCGTGGTGGTGCGCGACGACCTGCGCAGCGGGCAACTACTCGACCTGGTGCCGGACTGGCGACCGCGCACCGGGCTGGTCCATGCGGTGTTCCCCTCGCGCCGCGGCCTGCTGCCCTCGGTGCGCGCGCTGATCGACTTCCTCGCCGACGAGTTCAGCCGCAGCGACATGGAGTAAGCGCCGCCCAGCGAGTTTGAGCGCAAGACTCGGAGTGCGCCGGGCTGGCCAGCGCCCTAACCTTGCGGCAACCTGAACCATCGCCAGGGTGATCCGCATGAAACCAGCCACCGCCACTGCCACCGAACGCGACCCGCGCTGGGCCGCGGTGCTGCGCCGCGACCCGGCGGCCGACGCGCAGTTCGTCTATGCGGTGAAGACCACCGGGGTGTACTGCCGGCCGAGCAGCCCGTCGCGCCGCCCGCGCCCGGAGAACGTCGAGTTCTTCGCCAGCGCCGCCGAGGCCGAAGCGGCCGGCTACCGGCCGAGCAAGCGCGCCGGCGCCGACCTCGGCCAGCTCGCCGCGCAACACGCGGCACTGGTCGCCGAGGCCTGCCGGCAGATCGAAAGCGCTGCCACGCCGCCCAACCTGCAGGCCCTGGCCGCCGCCGTCGGGCTCAGCGCGCACCACTTCCACCGGGTGTTCAAGGCGATTACCGGACTAACGCCCAAGGGCTACGCCGTAGCCCATCGCGGCCGCCAGGTGCGCGCGCGCCTCGGCCGGGCCAGCAGCGTCACCGAGGCGCTGTACGACGCCGGCTTCAATTCCAACAGCCGCTTCTACGAGGCCGCCGACCAGTTGCTGGGCATGAAGCCGACCAGCTACCGCGCCGGCGGCGTCGACACCGACATCCGCTTCGCCCTCGGCCAGTGTTCGCTCGGCGCCATTCTCGTCGCGCAGAGCGCGCGCGGGGTCTGCGCGATCCTCCTCGGCGACGACCCGGAGCAGCTGCTCCACGACCTGCAGGACCAGTTCCCGCGCGCCAACCTGCTCGGCGGCGAACCGGCCTTCGAGCAGCTGGTGGCGCAGGTGGTCGGCCTGATCGAAGCGCCGGCGCTGGGCCTCGACCTGCCGCTCGACGTGCGAGGCACGGCGTTCCAGCAGCGCGTCTGGCAGGCGTTGCGCGACATTCCGCCGGGCAACACGGCGAGTTACGCGGAGATCGCCACGCGCATCGGCCAACCCACTGCGGTGCGCGCGGTGGCCCAGGCCTGCGCGGCGAACAGCCTGGCGGTGGCGATTCCCTGCCACCGCGTGGTGCGCAGCGACGGCGCGCTGTCCGGCTACCGCTGGGGCGTGGCGCGCAAGCAGGCGCTGCTCGAGCGCGAAGCGCAGCCGTGAGCTGGACGCTGCTCGGTGCCGACGGCCGGCCCTACTGCAGCGAGCAGCCGGGCACGCTCGGCGGCCATCGGCGCAGCCGCATCTACGGCCGCCTGGACTGCCCGGTGGCGCTGCGCCTGATCGCCAAGGGCCACGACCTGCGCCGCAACCGGGTGTTCTTCCTCGACGCCGCCAGCGCCCGCGCCGCCGGCTACCGGCCCTGCGCGCGCTGCCTGCCCGAGGCCTATCGGCGCTGGAAGGCGGGTCTCGAAGCCGTGGATTAGTTGGGGCGCTGGCGCGCGGTGGCTGATGCCGGCGTCGCCAGCCGGACGTCTGCCACTCGCCCAAAGAGAGATGGGATAGGAAACCAGGCCACTGCGGCTTGACTGACCTCGCCCTCTGCCGGCGACCTGTAGGAGCGGATTTATCCGCGATCAGGGCTGCCCTCCGCGGGGCCGCATCGCGAATGAATTCGCTCCTACGGCAAGCGCGCGCCGCTCAGAGAAAAGGCTGCGCCTCAGCGGCCTGCCTGGCTCTGCCGCCACTCCTCGACCAGCACCTCGACCAGCTGCGCCGCCGGCAGCGCGCGGGCCAGCGGCGCGCCCTGGCCGGCCCAGAAGGCGGCGAAGTCCTGGTTGCCTTGGGCGCTGGCGGCGGCGTGCAGCGCCTTGCCGGCGTCGTAGGCGATCGGGTAGTCGGGCAGCGCCGGTGCGCCGTCAGCGACCTCGCGGTACATGCGGTTGACCAGGCCGCGCGCCGGGCGCCCGGAGATCGCCGCGGTGATTGCGGTGTGCTGCGCCTGCGGGCTTTGCAGGGCGGCGCGGTAGGCGGGGTTGGCCGAGGATTCCGGGCACAACACGAAGGCCGTGCCGAGCTGCGCGGCGCCGGCGCCGAGCGCCTGCACCGCGGCGATGCCGGCGCCGTCCATGATGCCGCCGGCGGCGATCAGCGGTAGCTGGATCTGCGCGGCGAACAGCCGGGTCAGCGCCAGGGTGCCGATCCCCGCGTCGCCCTGCGCCGGCTCGAACAGGCCGCGATGGCCGCCGGCCTCGACGCCCTGGGCGATCAGCCCGTCCAGCCCGGCCTGCTCGATCTGTCGCGCCTCGTCGAGGTTGGTGGCGCTGGCCAACAGCACGCAGCCGGCCTGCTGCAAGGCGCGCAGGGTCGCCGCCGGCGGCAGGCCGAAGTGGAAGCTGACCACCGTCGGACGCTCGGCGAGCAGCAGTTCGAGCATCGCCGGATCGGCGAGGAAACTCGGATAGGGTTCGCGCAGGCTGGCCGGTGGCGTGGCGCCGAATTCGCCGAACCGCGGGCGCAGGTGCTCCAGCCAGGCCGCCTCACGCGCCGCGTCGGGCTGCGCCGGGCGGTGGCAGAACAGGTTGAGGTTGAACGGCCGGTCGGTCAGCGCGCGGGTCTCGGCGATCAGGCTGCGCACCTGCGCCACCGAACTGGCGCCGATGCCCAGCGAGCCGAGCCCGCCGGCGTTGGACACCGCCGCCGCCAGCTGCGGGGTGGACACGCCGGCCATCGGCGCCTGGATGATCGGATGCTGGATGCCGAGCAAACGGCAGACGGGGGTGCTCATCGCGGTGCTCCTTACGACGCGGGGAGCGGCACTATCGCAAATGCGCCGCGCCGCCACCATGCGCCGAAAGCCGCATCAGCCCTCCGGGAGCAGCTCGCCGAATCGCGGCGCGCGCTTCTGCAGGCCGGCGGCCGCCGCCTCGCGCTGGTTCGGGCTGCCGATCAGGCGATCCTGCTCAAGCGACTCGCGCTGCAGCAGCTCGGCTTCGCTGGCATCGCTGACCTGGTTGAGCAGGCGTTTGGCGGCGCGCACGGCGTCCGGGCTGCTCTGCGCGATCTGCCGCGCCAGCTCGCGAGCGCGGGCCAGCGGATCGGCGCCGACCCAGCTGGCCAGACCGAGCTGCACTGCCTCGCCACCGTCGAGCACGCGCGCGGTGTAGACCAGCTCGCGCAGTACATCGCCACGCAGCAACTCGCGCAGCAGCGGGAAGCCGGCCATGTCCGGCACCAGCCCCCACTTCATCTCCAGCACCGACAGCCGCGCGTCGCTGGCGACGCAGCGCAGGTCGGCGCCGAGCGCCACCTGCAGGCCACCGCCGAAGGCCACCCCGTGGATCGCGGCGATCACCGGCACCGGCAACTCGCGCCAGCCCCAGGCGACCTGCTGCGGATTGTTGGCGATGCCCTGGGTGCGCTCGGCAAGCAGGTGGTCGCGGCCGCTGCTGCCCTGCGCCATGTGCTGCATGCGGCCCATGTCCAGGCCAGCGCAGAACGCCCGCCCGGCGCCCCGCAGCACCACCGCGCGCAGCCCCTGCTCATCGCGCAACCGCGCCTGGGCAGCAAGGATGCCGTCGAACATTTCCGCGTCGAGGGCGTTCATCTTGTCGGCGCGGTTCAGGCAGACGTCCGCCACGCCGTCGTCGTCGATCTCGATCAGTACCCGCTCGTTCATCGTCTCGCTCCTGGTGGATTCAGCGCGCCGCCAGCCGAGTTGGCGACGCAGTCCAGCGAAGGTAACCAGCCGCGCGGCCGCGTGCATGAATCGAACGAACTAAACCGCCGCGTCAGGACACCCGCCGCCCCGGCGCATGGCGGCGCAACCAGCCAAACAGGCCGGGCTTGGCGACCACCGTTGGAGGCTCAGCGAGCAGGCTTTCGCTGCGTTGCTGGCGGTAGCTGGAGAGCCGCGCCATGGCATCGGCGATCTCGCGACGCGCCTCCAAACATGGCTCAAGGTATTCACGCTCGACGCGGTACAACACACAGGGCGTCAGCGCACTGAACTCGGTCGCCGAACCCAGCATCCCGGCGAGACCAAAGACCTCGCCTGGCCCCATCCGCCCCGCCTCGATGCGACCGGCGTCGCCGTGGACATTGGCGGCCACCACGCCAGCCGAGATGATCAGCAGATGCTGCGCCAACTCGTCGCGGGACAGGATCGCGTCTCCGGCCGCCACTTCCAAGCGGGTCATGTGCTCGCTGATCGCCTGCTTCTCGTCGGCGCTGAGCGAGGCGAACAGGCTGACGCTGTCGAGCAGGCCGCGCGCCGGCGAGCTGCCCGGCTCGCCGGAGAGCAGCACGCCGGACGCCGACAGGTGCCGGTAGGCCAGGTCATACAGCTGGTTGCGCACCGCGCCCTTGTGCGCCATCACCGCGACGTAGCCGCTGGCCTCGTACTCCAGGGTGCCGTTGACGGTCTTCTTGATGCTCACCCCCGGCTTGGGCTGGGCGAGCAGTTCGCGGCAACCCTGCAAGGCGCGCTCCAGCGCGTCGGTGATCAGCTTGGGGCGCACCTGGGCGGGGAACTCCAGGCTGATCGCCACCCCGTGCAGTTCGCTCGGCCGGCTGAAGTTCAGCACCTTGGCCTTGGCCGCCACTGAGTTGGGGATCACCGCCAGGGTGCCCTGGCTGGTCAGCAGGTGGGTGGCGCGCCAGTCAATTTCCACCACCCGCCCTTCGGTGCCGTCGATGGCGATCAGGTCATCCAGCTGATACGGCTTGGTGGTGTTCAGCACGATGCCGGAGAACACGTCGCCGAGGGTGCTCTGCAACGCCAGGCCGACGATGATCGCCAGGGCGCCGGAGGTGGCCAGCAGGCCCTTGACCGGCAGCTGCATGACGTAGGCGGCGGCGGCGACGATGGCCACCAGGAAGATGATCGCGCCGAGCACGTCCTGCAGCAGGCGCCCGGTGTGCCCACCGCTGCGCTGGATCAGCACCGCGCCGATGAGGATGGTCAGGGTCCGCGCGCAGAACAGCCACCAGGCGATCAGCAGCACGGTGGCGGTCAGGTGTTCCGGCAGCTGCTCGGCCCATGGCGCGGCCTGCAGCGGGCTGAGTCCGCTGTTGAACAGCAGCATGCTGTAGAGCAGGAAGAAGCTGACCCGCGCCAGCACCTTCCAGGCGTGGCGACTGGGTGGCAGCAGCTGCCAGACCAGCAGGTCGAGGACGAGCAGCGCGCCGGCGCTGGCCAGCGGGTGGAGCAGCAACCATGACAGCATCGAACGCGTTCCTTCCTAGAGCCTCAGCGGCCGGTCGGCCGCGTGCCGCTGAGTCTAGGCCAGGCGCGTCACGGCTAGAAGAACAACAGGGTCAGCAGGCCGAACAGCGGCAGGAGGATCAGCACCGACCACAGCAGGTAACCGAAGAAACTCGGCATGGCCACGCCGCGCTGCTCGGCGATGGCCTTGACCATGAAGTTCGGCGCGTTGCCGATGTAGGTCATCGCGCCCATGAACACCGAGCCCATGGAGATCGCCAGCAGCGTGCCGGGCAGATCGTGCATCAGGTGCTGCGCGTCGCCGGCGGCCAGGTTGAAGAACACCAGGTAGGTCGGCGCGTTGTCGAGGAAACCGGAGAGAATCCCGCTCATCCAGAAGTACATGGCGTCGATCGGCGCGCCGTTGGCGTCGGAGACCAGCGCCACCAGCCCGGCCAGGTGGCCTTCGCTGCCGGCGCGCAGAATGGCGATGGCCGGGGCGATGGTGATGAATATGCCGGCGAACAGCTTGCCGACCTCGGCCATCGGCCCCCAGTTGAACTCGTTGCCGGCGCGTACCTGCTTGGGGGTGATCGCCAGCGAGACCAGCGCCAGGCCGATCAGCAGGCCATCGCGGACCAGGCTCTGCAGGTCTACCGGAGTACCCATCACCGAGAAGGCGATACCCGGCTTCCACAGCCCGGACAGCAGCACCGCGCCGACCACGCCAAGCAGCAGCAGGAAGTTCCACTTGCCGTACAGCTTGAGCGGCGAATCCGGGGTCGGGTCACGCGCCAGCAACTCGTCTTCCTTGCTGTAGAAGAAGCGATCGAGGACATAGAAGATCGCCAGCAGCGCCGCCGACAGCACCGCCACTGGCACGGCCATGTGCTCGACGGTCCAGAGGAAATCCACGCCCTTGAGGAAGCCGAGGAACAGCGGCGGATCGCCCAGCGGGGTCAGGCCGCCACCGACGTTGGCGACCAGGAAGATGAAGAACACCACCACGTGCACCTTGTGCTTGCGGTTGTCGTTGGCGCGCAGCAGCGGGCGGATCAGCAGCATCGCCGCGCCGGTGGTGCCCATCAGCGAGGCGAGCAGCGCGCCAAGGGCGAGCAGCCCGGTGTTCAGCGCCGGCGAGCCGTGCAGGTTGCCCCACAGCAGGATGCCGCCGGAGATGGTGTAGAGGGCGAACAGCAGGAGGATGAACGGGATGTACTCGGCGAGCAGCGCGTGCACCACCAGCGCGCCACTGTCGTGCAGGCCGAAGCTGTAGGTGAACGGCACCAGGAAGGCCAGGGTCCACAGCGCGGTGATCTTGCCGAAGTGGTGGTGCCAGAGGCTCGGCGCGAAGATCGGGAACAACGCGATCGACAGCAGCACACCGACGAAAGGAATCGCCCACAGCAGGCTCAGGGTCGCGCCATCCAGCTCGGCCGCCTGGGCCAGGGAAGGCAACAGTAACAGGGCGGGCAGCAGGCCCTTCAGCAGTGGCTTCATCGAAACTCCAAGCATGAGATATCCAATTGCGGCGCGTATTTTAATACAGGCCGGCTATCAAGGCCGCCTTTTGCCGTATCCGTTCGTTACGAGCAGGATGGTCGCTCCCCGGCCGAATGCCACCGCCTGCCCCAACTTGAGGCAAAGTTGTCCGCGCGATCAGAAATCCAGCCCTGCTTTGGACGGGCGTACCGCCCGCCGGGCGCTGTGGAGAACCGCCCGTCCCCGGCATCTCCATAAAAAAACAACGGGTTATGCGCTTCGGCTAGAATCCCGCGCGCTTCGCAAAGGTCTTGGCTTCGTTCTTGCTAACAAGGGGAAAGCCTGACCAAGCAGACAGGTTTGAAACTAAAAGAACGATACCCATTAGGAGCCAACACTTGATGAACCGTGCACTCAAATCCCTCGCGCTGGCAGGCAGCCTGCTGATCGGCGGCCAGGCCTCGGCCGGCGACGCGCTGCTGTGGCAGGACAACAGCCTGAGCTTCCTGTGGGGCAAAGACTTCCAGGTCAACCCGCCGACCCAGCAGACCTGGACCTTCGAGCACGCCAGCGGCTGGACCTGGGGCGACCTGTTCATCTTCGTCGACCAGATCAACTACCAGGGCGAACACGACTTCCTCGCCGGCAGCGACACCTACTACGGCGAAATCTCGCCGCGCCTGTCGTTCGGCAAGGTGTTCGACCAGAAGCTGGAATTCGGCCCGATCAAGGACGTGCTGCTCGCCGCCACCTACGAGCGTGGCGAGAACGACACCCAGAACTACCTGCTCGGCCCAGGCTTCGACCTGGCCATCCCGGGCTTCGACTACTTCCAGCTGAACTTCTACTACCGCAAGCCGGACGGCATCAGCGGCCAGCCGAAGGGCCAGTGGCAGGTCACCCCGGTGTGGTCCTACACCGTTCCGGTCGGCAACTCCGATCTGGTGATCGACGGCTTCATCGACTACGTGTGGAACAACAAGGACGGCAGCGGCAACGAGTCCGACCTGCACGCCAACCTGCACGTCAACCCGCAGATCAAGTACGACCTGGGCAAGGCCATGGGCTGGAATGCGGTGAAGAAGTTCTACGTCGGCGTCGAATACGACTACTGGTCGGACAAGTACGCCATCGAAGACAGCCAAGCGTTCCGCACCGATCAGAGCGCACTGAGCTTCCTGGCCAAAGTGCACTTCTAAGCGGCCATCCGGCAGCCACAAAAAGCCCCGCCTCGGCGGGGCTTTTTGTTGCCCGACGAAACGCCAAAGGGCCGTTCGACCACTCCAGCACTCGCCAACTACACAATGGGCAGTGCGGACTGCCGGGCCCAACGCCAGCACCGGCTGGCGGGTGACAGCTCCGGCGCATGGTGTGGCGGGTAGATCGGCGGGCACAAAAAAGGGCGACCGTAGTCGCCCTTTTTATCGATCGCCAGCTGAATCAGGCGGCCTGGGCGACGCCCGGCTCCAGGCTCGACTGGCGATGGGCGACGAACTGCGGCAGCAGCGAGCCGATCAGCATGCCAGCCAGGCTGAACAGCAGACCGGCCAGTTGCGGCGGCCAGAACGCGGCGTCGTTCAGGGTGTACTCCAGGTAGACCCAGGACACCAGGCCGAAGGCGATGGCCAGCAGTGCGCCCTGGGTGGTGGCGCGCTTCCAGAACAGCCCGGCGAACAGCGGCACCACGGCGGCAACCAGCGTCACCTTGTAGGCGTTGCCGACCATCTCGTAGATGCTCGCGTCGGAGTACAGGGCGAACAGGCAAGTGGCGATGGCGCAGGCGACGATGGTCAGGCGCATGGCGAACAGGAACTGCTTGTCGTCCATGTGCGGACGGAAGCGCTTGAGCACGTTCTCGGTGAAGGTCACCGACGGCGCCAGAAGGGTGCCCGAGGCCGTCGACATGATCGCCGAGAGCAGCGCGCCGAAGAACATGATCTGGGCGAACAGCGGAGTGCGTTCCATGATCAGGTGCGGCAGGATCATCTGCGAATCCTCGGCCAGCCAGTGCTTGACCATTTCCGGGTCGATCATCGAGGCGGCGTAGGTGAGGAAGATCGGCAGCATGCAGAAGCTCAGGTAGAACGCGGCGCCGGCCATCGAGGCGCGCGCGGCGATGTTCTCGGTCTTCGCCGACATCACCCGGGCATACACGTCCTGCTGCGGGATCGAGCCGAGCATCATGGTCACCGCGGCGCCGATGAAGGCGACGATGTCCTTCGGCTCGAAGCTGTGCATGAAGCTGAACTTGCCCTCCTGAGCCGCGTGAGCGATCACCACGTCGGCGCCGCCGGCCATGCCGCCGATCAGCCAGGTCAGGTAGATCAGGCCGCCGACGATGATCAGCATCTGGAAGAAGTCGGTCAGCGCCACCGACCACATGCCGCCGAACAGGGTGTAGAGCAGCACGATGGCGGTGCCGATCAGCATGCCCTGGGTGGTGCTGATGGCGCCGTCGGAGAGCACGTTGAACACCACGCCGAGGGCGGTCAGCTGCGCGGCGATCCAGCCCAGGTAGGACAGGATGATCACTAGGCTGATGATCAGCTCGACGTTGGGGCCGAAGCGCTTCTTGAAGTAGTCGCCGATGGTCAGCAGGTTCATGCGGTACAGCGGGCGGGCGATGATCAGGCCGACCAGCATCAGGCAGCCGAACGAGCCGAACGGGTCTTCGATGATGCCGGCGAAGCCCTCCTCGATGAAGGTTGCGGGAATGCCCAGCACCGCCTCGGAGCCGAACCAGGTGGCGAACACCATGGCGGCGACGATGGGGAAGCCCATGCTGCGGCCACCCGCGGCGAAGTCACGGGAGTTCTTGACGCGGGTAGAAGCGTAGAAACCGATACCCACCGTGACCATCAGATAGGCCGCAACAAACCAGATAAGCATTCGTTCTGTTCCCAGTGCACGCCCGCCGGCGGCCCCTGCCCTGGCTGATGCCACGGCCGCCGCGAAGGGCAGAATTTGTTGTTGTTGGCTGCAAAGCACCTGCCGGATCGTGGGCGCGCCCGAAGGCTCCCTCGCGCTGTCGCGATCCGCTTCTCAGCTGGTCGGGCAGTCTGCCAAATGCGTCAAATATGTCAAACGGTTGTAAAGGGAAATAATCATAAAAAAGGCGAACGGCGCCTAACACGCCTTGTTACATCCAGGCAAGGCCATGAAATCAGGCACTTTTCAGCCAAGATCAAAAAATCGCCAGTTGGTTATTTTTTACATTGCGAGGGGAGCTGCGTTTTACATCATGCACACCGTCACGAGACCGTCATTTGTCGGTCATCGGCGTGTCATCGGCATGCGGCATTTTCCGCCCCAACTCATACCCTGGAGGGGGAATCCCATGCACTACGTCAAACTGCTGTCCGTGTCCCTGCTGGTCGCCAGCCTCGCCGCCTGCAGCAGCACCGCGCCGAGCGCGCCGGTGGCCGCCGCCAAGCCGGCACCGACCCTGAACAACGAAGACTGGTATCAGGTGCGCACCGAGACCCAGCTGTTCGTCTTCGACGACTACCAGGTGTTCCGCGACTTCGTCGCCTCCGGCAAGGCGCCGGTGATCAAGGACACCGAGCTGAAGGACGCCAAGTCCGGCCTGCCGATCTCCGTCGCCCTGCGCGCCGAGGACCAGGCCAAGCCGCTGGCGCAGACCGCCGCCTACCAGTTCCTGACCATCAGCCTGACCCCGGCCGAGAAGTTCTACGGCGAGATTCGCCAGGACGGGCGCATCTACGTGTTCAGCCGCTACGGCGACATGGTCGACATGAACAAGCTCGGCGAGCCGACCTTCAGCTACAACGACATCGGCGGCGGCCCACAGGGCGAGCGCGTGGTCTACGTGCTGGCCAAGGAAGAGCCGCGTCCGGACGCACAGATCGCCGGTTTCAAGAAGAAGTACCACTAAGCCGCACCCTACCCGCGCCCCACGCCGACCCGGTGTGAGGCCCCGGTAGGCAGCGCCGCCAACAGCTGCCAGCATGAGCAGAGCCACCCGCCGGAGGGCCTGCCATGCCCCACCTCGCCTCGCTCACCGCGCAACGCCTGCAGGCCCTGCACAGGGACGGCTTCACGCTGCTGCCCGGCGTGCTGGATCACCACCAGATCGGCGAACTTCGCCAGGCAATCGATGCCCTTACTCCCAGTCACTGGGACTACCAGGGGCTCCTCGATCACTACAAATGCGTGTTCAACCGCGACCCGCTGTGGCTGCCCTACCTCGACCTGCCCGGGGTCATCGAGCTGGCCGAAGCGGCGCTCGGCAGCGACTGCCACGTCATCGGCCAGACCGCCTGGCGCTGCCACCCCGGCTTCGTCGGCGCCGAACTGCACCAGGACTACCAGGCCATCGCCCTGCCGGAACAGCTGCTCGAGGACCCGCGCTTCGAGCTGCCGATGCAGATCTGCACCGCACACCTGTACCTCGACGACATCGACGCCGAGCTCTGCCCGACCCTGGTGATTGCCGGCAGCCACCGCGCCGGCCGCCCACCGCGGCCCGGCGAGAAGCGCTGGCGCGGCCGGCAAGCCGAGCCGGTGCTGTGCCGCGCCGGCGACGTACTGCTGTTTCGCAGCGAGCTGTGGCATGCCGGCAGCCGCAATCGCAGCACCGCGCGTAGCCGCTACCTGATGCAGGTGCATTACGGGCGGCGCATGGTCGCGCAGAAGTTCTCGCCCTACCTGGCGTTCCAGTTCAATCCCGCCGTGCTGGCCGCCTGCACGCCGCGCCAGCGCCGCCTGCTCGGCGACCACACCGAAGCCGAGTACGACTGAGCGGCACCGCGGCGGGCGCGGCGCGGTCCACTATGCTGACTGAACGCCTCCAGGGAAGCCCGCCATGTCCAGCCTGCGTCACCTGTTGCTCTGCTGCCTGCTGCTGCTCGGCCTCAGCGCCTGCGCCAGCTTCACCGAACGCGATCCGCTGCGCATCGACCTCGCCGGCCTTGAGCCGTTGCCCGGCCAGGGCATGGAGATGCGCTTCCTGCTCAAGCTGCGCGTGCAGAACCCCAACGACGAGGTGATCAGCTACAACGGCGTGGCCCTCGACCTGACCGTCAATGGCCAGCCGCTGGCCAGCGGGGTCAGCGACCAGCGCGGCGAGGTGCCGCGCTTCGGCGAAAGCCTGATCGAGGTGCCGCTGACCATCTCGGCGTTTTCCGCGTTCCGCCAGGCCTGGGGCCTCAGCTCGCGGCCGCCGCTGGAGGGTCTACCCTATGTGCTCAGCGGCAAACTCGGTGGCGGCCTATGGGGCACCCGGCGCTTCAATGACAGTGGCACCCTCAACCTGCCGGCCCCGCTGAGCCAGCCGCGCACCTGAAGCACCCGCATTCCCGGCCGCCGGCACGTCGCCCGCGCGGCCTTCCACCCCCGCACAGAGAGAACGCCATGAAGCTCTACTACTCCCCCGGCGCCTGCTCGTTGTCGCCGCACATCGTCCTCAGCGAACTGGGCCTGCCGCATGACCTGGTCAAGGTCGACCTCAAGGCCCACCAGACTGCCGACGGCGCCGACTTCTACGGCATCAACCCGAAGGGCTACGTGCCGGCCCTGCAACTGGACAACGGCCAGGTGCTCACCGAGGGGCCGGCCATCGTGCAGTACCTCGCCGACCAGAAACCCGACGCTGGACTGCTGCCCGCCGCCGGCACCCTGGAGCGCGCCCGCGTGCAGGAGTGGCTGAACTTCATCGGCACCGAGCTGCACAAGGGCTTCTCGCCGCTGTTCCGCCCGGACACCCCGGAGGAGGTGAAGATCGCTGCACGCACGCAGCTCGGCAAACGCTTCGGCTATGTCGACAAGGCGCTGACCGGCAAGGACTACCTGACCGGCGACCAGTTCAGCGTGGCCGACGCCTACCTGTACACCATCGCCAACTGGACCTTCCCGATGAGCATCGACCTCAGCCCCTATGCCAACGTCGGCGCCTTCCACAAACGCGTCAGCGCACGCCCGGCGGTGCAGGCGGCAATGAAGGCCGAAGGCCTGCTCAAGGGCTAGTCCCACGCAGAGGCCGGCGTCGTCGCCGGCCTCTGCCACGCCATTCGGCGCTAAATCCCTATACAATGCGCGGCTTTCCGTTTTCCCAGATCGAGACCTGCCATGAGCACCCTGCCGCCCTGCCCGAAATGCAACTCCGAGTACACCTACGAAGACGGCAGCCAGCTGGTCTGCCCGGAATGCGCCCATGAGTGGTCGGCCAACGCCAGCGAGGCAGGCGGCGACGAAGCCAAGGTGATCAAGGACGCGGTCGGCAACCTGCTGCAGGACGGCGACACCGTCAGCGTGATCAAGGACCTCAAGGTCAAGGGCTCGTCGCTGGTGGTCAAGGTCGGCACCAAGGTGAAGAACATCCGCCTGGTCGACGGCGACCACGACATCGACTGCAAGATCGACGGCATCGGCGCGATGAAGCTGAAGTCGGAGTTCGTGAAGAAGGTCTGAGTCGCGCAGCCACAAAAAAGCCCGGCCTAGGCCGGGCTTTTTCATATGCGCCTACCTCGCTTACGCGGCGTGGTGCAGGTCGTGCGGGGTGGTCTTGTTGCGCACCTGCTGACGGCAGGCGTCGCCGAAGGCCTGGAAGATCTTGATCGAGTCAGGATTCTTCGCCGCCTGCCACTCCGGGTGCCACTGCACGGCGAACAGGAACGGCGACAGGCTCGGCGCATGGATCGCCTCGACCAGCCCGTCCTCGGCATGCGCCAGTGCCTCGATGCCCTTGCCGAGGGTTTTCAGGCCCTGGCCATGCAGCGAGTTGACGCGGATTTCGTCGCTCTGCAGCAGCTTGTGCAGCCAGCTGTTCGGCACCAGACGCACGCCGTGTACGGCGCTGTACTGCACGTCGACCGGATCGTCGGAGTTCTCGCGGTGGTCGTTGAAGCCCGGCTCGGCATAGAGCTTCTGGTACATATCGCCGCCGAGCGCCACGTTGATTTCCTGCAGGCCACGGCAGATGCCGAAGATCGGCAGGCCACGGGCCAGCGCCGCCTTGATCAGCGGCAGGTCGAACAGGTCGCGGTTGCGGTCCTGCGCCTTGCCGGGGGTCTGGTTGTCCTGGCCATACAGCGACGGGTCGATGTTGCTGCCGGCACCGGTCAGGTACACGCCGTCGGCCATATCCAGGTACTGCTCGAGGTCTTCGGTGCCACAGCAGGTCGGCACCAGCACCGGGACGCAGCCAGCGTGCTCGACCAGCGGCACGATGTACTTGTGGGTCATCACCTGATAGTCATGGCCCTTGCGTTCTTGAACGCCCATGGACATGAGGACGACGGGTTTGCGGGGGGAGGATTTCTTATTGCCAATGTTGCTGTTGGACATATGTCACCTTGGGACAGGCGCGGCCTGTCATTGTTGTGCAGGCGCGCGGCTCGGGCCGGCTACCTGAGGCTTCGAGCACTGCCGCGAGTCATCGGCCAAACAGCCTGCTCACGGTCGAAACCTACCCACCAGCCTGCCAGAGCCGTTAAATATGTCAAACGAATTCGCCGCTAACCGTTTTAAATAACGACCGAATTTGTTAGCCGAATTCGCTATAAACCTTTGATGCAAAAGCTTTTATTTGAGAGTCGCCACACGGCGGAAAGTCCATTATTTTGGACACCCGCACGCATCGCTTGAACACCCCCGCTTTCATCTGACAACCGCCCAACGGTCGGCCATCCCGGCCCGGCGTGACTATCTTTGTCGATCTACCGGCGTGCGCGGCGCAGGCAATCCGGCTCGATGGCGACACGGGGAACACAGCCGCTGACCCCACCGACGGCAACCGCGGAGGCAGACCATGACCACTCGCGACCTGAGCAGCATCAGCGCCACCGTCCACGAATACTTCGAGGGCATGTACCACGGCGACACCACCCGCCTGCGCCACGCGTTTCACCCGCAGGCCTACCTGTTCGGTTATTTCCACGGCGCGCTGTGCCACGACTCGCTGGAAAACTGGATGGAGGAAGTCGACGGCACGCCGGTGCCGGCCAAGCACGGCGAACCGTTCGACATGCGCATCGTCAGCGTCGACGTGACCCCGCCGGTGGCCGTCGCCAAGGTCGACGTGCTGTACCTCGGCCTGCGCTTCACCGACTACCTGTCGCTGCTGCAGATCGACGACCGCTGGCAGATCGTCAACAAGATCTACCGCCACGCCTGAACCGCCCGCCCCTCGCCCTCCCCGAACGCCGTGCGGGGAGCGCGCCGCCCTGCGCGCCCCGCCCGTAACGATTGTTGGAACAAACCGCCGACCCCATCGCTCCACCGTATGCCGCCAGCGCAGATGCCGCGCGGTGCCGGCCCAGGTCAGCGGGTCTCCCATCAGTCGAAGGAGAGGTGCTCATGATCAACCCCAACGAGTCGACCCTGGTCACCGAGACCTGGGTCAGCCAAACCGCCCCGCCGGACGGTGAGCGCGCGGCCAGCGCGGTGTCCTGGGGCGCGGTGATCGCCGGTGCGGTGGCCGCCGCGTCGTTGTCGCTGGTCCTGCTGATTCTCGGCACCGGCCTCGGGCTGTCCTCGGTCTCGCCGTGGAGCCACGCCGGGGTCAGCGCCGGCACGCTCGGCATGTCGACCATCGTCTGGATCACCCTCACCCAACTGCTCGCCGCCGGCGCCGGCGGCTACCTGGCCGGGCGCCTGCGCACCCGCTGGGTCGCGGTGCACGGTGACGAGGTGTACTTCCGCGACACCGCCCACGGTTTCCTCGCCTGGGGTCTGGCCACCCTGCTGACCGCCACCCTGCTCGCCTCGGCGGTCGGCGCCGTGCTCAGTGCCGGCGCCCAGGCAGGTGGCGCCATCGCCGGCGGGACGGGCACCGCGGCGCTTGCCGCCGGTGGTGGAGTCGCCGCCAGCGCCGCCGGCAAGCAGACGGATGACGCGCAGGGCAGCGGCCAGCCGCTCGCCTACTTCGTCGACTCGCTGTTCCGCCGCACCCCGGAAGCACCGCCACTGGCCCCGCCGATGTCGCCGATCCCGCCGGCCAGTACTCCGGAGCAGGCCGATGCGCGCACCCTCACCGAGGTCACCCGCATCTACGCCAACAGCCTTGGCAGCGGCACGTTGCCGCCGGAGGACGTGAAGTACCTCGGCCAGCTGGTGGCGCAGCGCACCGGGCTGTCGCAGCAGGACGCCGAGAAGCGCGTCGCCGACAACTACCTGGCCCTGCAGACCAAGCTGCAGCAAGCCGAAACCGCCGCCCGCGACGCCGCCGACAAGGCCCGCAAGGCCAGCGCCTACACCGCGTTGTGGCTGGTGGTCTCGCTGCTGGTCGGCGCCTTCATCGCCAGCTTCGCCGCCACCCTCGGCGGTCGCCAGCGCGATGCCTAACCCAGGAGAAACCCCATGCGCTCACTTCTGCTGTTCTTCCTCGGCGTGCCCATCCCGATCATCATCCTGATCGCTCTGTTCACCTGACCTTGCCACCGCCACGCCCGAGCCGCTCCCCGCGGTTCGGGCGTGGTCGCAGCGGCGCTGGCGCGCGCTCCCCACCCGCAGTAAGGTCGGGACATCCCCACGCAAGGACGAACCATGGCCAGCAAGCCGCAACCCGCCCGCCAGCAGAAGCACCTCGCGGTGCTGATCGACGCCGACAACGCCCCCGCCGCCATCGTCGAAGGGCTGTTCGAGGAAATCGCCAAGTACGGCATCGCCAGCGTCAAACGCATCTACGGCGACTGGACCCAGCCCAACCTCGGCGGCTGGAAGAAGGTGCTGCTCGACCACTCGATTCAGCCGATGCAGCAGTTCGCCTACACCAAGGGCAAGAACGCCACGGACAGCTCGCTGATCATCGACGCCATGGACCTGCTCTACACCCGGCGTTTCGACGGCTTCTGCCTGGTCTCCAGCGACAGCGACTTCACCCGCCTGGCCGTGCGCCTGCGCGAGGAAGGCCTGACCGTGTACGGCTTCGGCGAGCAGAAGACGCCCAAGCCGTTCGTTTCCGCCTGCGACAAGTTCGTCTACACGGAAATCCTCCGCGCCGACGCGGTCGAGCCGGCCGCCGAAGCGAGCAGCGCGCCAGCCGCAGCCGGCAGCAGCGACGCCAAAGCCAGCGACAAGCCGGCGGCGGAACCGGTGAAGGCGCAGAAGGTGCCGCTCGACTTCATCGCCAAGGTGCTCGACGACATCGCCGACGACGAAGACGACTGGGTGCAGCTCGGCGCAGTCGGCTCGACCATCGGCAAGCTGCGCCCGGAATTCGACCCGCGCCTGTACGGTTTCAAGAAGCTCAGCGACCTGATCAAGGCCCACCCCAAGCGCTTCGAACTGGAACCGCGCGGCAGCAACACCACCGGCGGCAAGGACCTCTACGTGCGTAACCGCAAGGCGCGCAAGTAGCCGTCCTGCGATTCGCGCGACGAGAACACCAGCAATACGTGTCCGATCGGCGTCGACCTGCGTCCATTCACCGATGCGACGGCGAATGCCGCCTGCACTGGACCGTAAACCCGACGCCTTGCATTACACTCGGGTACCCTTTCGCGACACCGCCGGTGGCGTCTGCGTGGCCTGGCCGCCAGACACCACGGGCGCACTCCCAGACGAGGTAGACAAGTTGATCATCCATCCCAAAGTCCGCGGCTTCATCTGCACCACCACGCATCCGCAGGGTTGCGAGCTCAACGTCCGTGACCAGATCGAAGCGACCCGCGCCCGCGGCGTGCGCACCGACGGACCGAAGAAGGTCCTGGTGATCGGCGCCTCCAGCGGCTACGGCCTGGCCGCGCGGATCACCGCCGCATTCGGCTTCGGTGCCGACACCCTCGGCGTGTTCTTCGAGAAGCCGGGCACCGAGACCAAGCCGGGCACCGCCGGCTACTACAATGCCGCCGCGTTCGACAAATTCGCCAAACAAGCGGGCCTGTACAGCCGCTCGATCAACGGCGACGCCTTCTCCGACGAAGCCCGCGCCCAGGCCATCGAGCTGATCAAGAACGAAATGGGCGGCCAGGTCGACCTGGTGGTCTATTCGCTGGCCTCGCCGGTGCGCAAGCTGCCGAGCACCGGTGAAGTGAAGCGTTCGGCGCTCAAGCCGATCGGCGAGCCGTACACCTCCACCGCCATCGACACCAACAAGGACACCATCATCCAGGCGTCGATCGAGCCGGCCAGCGAGCAGGAAGTCGAAGACACCGTCACCGTGATGGGCGGCCAGGACTGGGAACTGTGGATCGACGCCCTGGAGCAAGCCGGCGTGCTGGCCCCAGCCGCGCGCACCGTGGCGTTCAGCTACATCGGCACCGCCATCACCTGGCCGATCTACTGGCACGGCGCCCTCGGCCAGGCCAAGGTCGACCTCGACAACACCGCCCAGCGTCTCGATGCGCGCCTGAAAAAACTCAATGGCGGCGGCGCCAACGTGGCGGTGCTGAAATCGGTGGTCACCCAGGCCAGCGCGGCCATTCCGGTGATGCCGCTGTACCTGTCCATGGTCTTCAAGATCATGAAGGACAAGGGCCTGCACGAAGGCACCATCGAGCAGCTCAACCGCCTGTTCCGCGACGCCCTGTACCGCGAAGACGGGCAGCCGGCTGTCACCGACGAAGAGCAGCGCCTGCGCTTCGACGACTGGGAACTGCGCGATGAAGTCCAGGACGCCTGCAAGGCCCTGTGGCCGCAAGTGACCACCGAGAACCTGTTCCAGCTCACCGACTACGCCGGCTACAAGCACGAGTTCCTCAAGCTGTTCGGCTTCGAGCGCAAGGACGTCGACTACGACGCAGACGTCTCGCCGGCGGTGCAGTTCGACGTGATCGAGCTGCAAGGCTGATCCCAGCCGCGCCACTGCTCCACGAAAAAGGCCAGTCTCGCGACTGGCCTTTTTTTATGCGGGCGGAGCGTGGCGCAGCACTGGCTGGCACCCCACGCGGCGATCAGCCGACCACCGGCGCGCCAGCCTCTGGCGGCCCGGGTACAGAGGGGTAAGCTAGGCCTGTCACCCCCTGCCGGAGTGCCGCGATGAACGCCAAGACCTGCCTGCTGCTCCTGCTCGCCGGGATGTCCGGCGCGCCCACCGTCGTTGTCGCCAACGACACCGTGCTCCTGCCACTGACCGCCAGCCGCGCCAACGCCGGCGAAATCGCCCAGGCCAGCCTCAGCGCCTACGGCCAGCAGACCAGCCTGGTGATCACCGTAGGCGGCGTACCCGCCACCGTCAGCCAGCCGGTGCACCTGTACACCTACCTGTATCCCGGCAGCTGCGCACAACCCGGCGCCAAACCGGCCTTCGCCCTCAACGAGGTGGTGCTACCCCGCCAACAAACACGCCTCGGCCCCTGGATTCTCTCCAAGCAGATTCCTCTGCCACTCAACGAACTGCGCGCCCGCAACTACGCTCTGGTGCTGCGCACCGCCCCAGCCGACGGCAACCAGACCATCTTCTGCGGCGTGCTGGGCTGAGTAGAGGACAGCCGTAGGGTGGAAAACCGCGAAGCGTTTTCCACCAGATGGCGCTCCGCAGGATGGCCAGCATGGAAGGAGTTGGTGGACGTAAAAAGCGACATCCACCCTACTCGCTCCCGGCACGCAGGATTTTCCAGGAGCATCGCTGATGCATTACGCTCTGAACTCATCGCCAGGAAGGGAACCCACGGCATGCGTAAACCTACTCACCACCTGTTAATCCTCTTGCTAGTTACCATCACTAGCCTCGGCGCCCAGGCCAGTACCCTGCGCTGTGGTTCAAAGCTCGTCAGCGAGGGTGATCTCAGCGCTGATGTACTGCGTAAGTGTGGTGAGCCCGACGAGCACCAAGTTATCCCACCCAGTGTTCGGCCGACGGTGAACTCACCCGGACAGGCGGTCACAGTGGAGAACTGGATCTATGGCCCGAGCGGTGGCGCATACCGTTATTTGCGCTTCCTCGATGGACGTCTAACGGAAATCCGCATCCAGCGCGATTAAGTCAGTATCCGGCACGATACGTAGGATGGGTCGAGCGCAGCGATACCCCTCACCCCCTGCAAAAGCAAAAAGGCCAGTCTCCCGACTGGCCTTTTTATTTCCCGCTTTAACTTTCTACATCAACCATTACTCGGGAACGCAAACTGCGCCGCCTCGTGCGTGGCGCGTTGCGGCCAGCGTTGGGTGATGGCCTTGCGGCGGGTGTAGAAGCGTACGCCGTCCGGGCCGTAGGCGTGCAGGTCGCCGAACAGTGAGCGTTTCCAGCCGCCGAAGCTGTGGTAGGCGACCGGTACCGGCAGCGGTACGTTAATGCCGACCATGCCGACTTCGATTTCGTCGCAGAACAGCCGCGCCGCTTCGCCGTCGCGGGTGAACAAGCAGGTGCCGTTGCCGTATTCGTGATCGTTGATCAGCTGCATGGCGGCTTCCAGGCTGTTGACGCGCACCACGCAGAGCACCGGGCCGAAGATTTCTTCTTGGTAGATGCGCATGTCCGGGGTGACCTTGTCGAACAGCGTGCCGCCGACGAAGAAGCCGTCCTCGTGCCCGGCGACGCGCAGGTTGCGACCGTCGACCACCAGTTCGGCGCCGGCCTTGAGGCCGTCGTCGATGTAGCCGACCACGCGGTCGCGCGCCGCGGCGGTGACCAGCGGGCCCATGTCGAGGCCGCAACTGGTGCCGGCGCCGACTTTCAGCGCCTGGATCTGCGGCACCAGCTTGGCGATCAGCGCATCGGCGACCTGGTCACCGACTGCCACCACCACCGAGATGGCCATGCAACGCTCGCCGCAGGAACCGTAGGCGGCGCCCATCAGCGCGCTGACCGCGTTGTCGAGGTCGGCGTCGCCGAGCACCACGGCGTGGTTCTTGGCGCCGCCCAGGGCCTGCACGCGCTTACCGCGCTTGGCGCCTTCGCTGTAGATGTATTCGGCGATCGGTGTGGAGCCGACGAAGCTGATGGCCTTGACCGCTGGCGCCTCGATCAACGCGTCGACCGCGCCCTTGTCGCCGTGCACCACGTTGAGCACGCCCTTGGGCAGGCCGGCTTCGTGGAACAGCTCGGCGATCAGCAGGGTCGAGCTGGGGTCGCGCTCCGAAGGCTTGAGGATGAAGCAGTTGCCGCAGGCGATGGCCAGCGGGTACATCCACAGCGGCACCATGGCCGGGAAGTTGAACGGGGTGATGCCGGCGACCACGCCGAGCGGCTGTTGGTCGCTCCAGGCGTCGATGTTCGGGCCGACGTTGCGGCTGTATTCGCCCTTCAGCACTTCCGGGGCGCCACAGGCGTATTCGATGTTCTCGATGCCACGCTGCAGTTCGCCGGCGGCGTCTTCGACGGTCTTGCCGTGCTCCTCGCTGATCAGCTGGCAGATGCGGTCCTTGTTCTGCTCGAGCAGCTGCTTGAAGCGGTACAGCACCTGGGCGCGCTTGGCCGGCGGGGTGTTGCGCCAGGCCGGGAAGGCGGCCTTGGCGGCGTCGATGGCGAGTTGCACGGTGGCGTCATCGGCCAGCGGCACCTGGCGGATCGCCTCACCGGTGGACGGGTTGTAGACGGCGGCGCTGCGGCCTTGGCCGGTGACGTGTTCGCCGTTGATCAGGTGCGGGATGTGGCTCATGGGGTGGTCCTTATTCTCGATTCGCGGTTGGCCGCGGAGGCGATCCGCCGGCTCTGTCCCTCACCCCGGCCCTCTCCCGAGGGGAGAGGGGGAACGGCGGCGCGGGCGGTGTAGTCGTCCCCTCTCCCGCCAGCGGCAGAGGGGAGGTAGTGCATCAGGCGACCTGGTTGATCGCTTCGCCGACCGCGTCGAACAGGCGATCCAGTTCGGCCGGTTTGGCGTTGAAGGTTGGCCCAAACTGCAGGCAGTCGCCGCCGAAGCGCACGTAGAAGCCGGCCTTCCACAGCGCCATGCCGATCTCGAACGGCCGCACGATGGCGTCGCCGTCGCGCGGGGCGAGCTGGATGGCGCCGGCCAGGCCGCAGTTGCGGATGTCGACCACGTGCTTGCTGCCGCGCAGGCCATGAATCGCCTGCTCGAAGTGCGGCGCCAGTTCGGCGGATTGCTGGATCAGGTTTTCCTTGGCCAGCAGGTCCAGCGCGGCGATACCGGCGGCGCAGGCGACCGGGTGCGCCGAGTAGGTGTAGCCGTGGGTGAATTCCACCGCGTACTCGGGCGTGGCCTGGTTCATGAAGGTGCGGTAGATCTCGCTGGAGGCGATCACCGCGCCGAGCGGAATGGCGCCGTTGGTGACCTGCTTGGCGACGTTCATGATGTCCGGGGTGACGCCGAAGTACTCGGCGCCGGTGGCCTTGCCCATGCGGCCGAAGGCGGTGATCACTTCGTCGAAGATCAGCAGGATGTTGTTGGCGTCGCAGATTTCGCGCAGGCGCTGCAGGTAGCCCTGCGGCGGCACGATGACGCCGGCGGAGCCGGCCATCGGCTCGACGATCACCGCGGCGATGTTCGACGCGTCATGCAGTTCGATCAGCTTGAGCAGCTCGTTGGCCAGCTCCACGCCGCCGGTCTCGGCCTGGCCCTTGGTGAATGCCAGGTGCGACTGCAGGGTGTGCGGCAGGTGGTCGACGTCCATCAGCTGGCCGAACATCTTGCGGTTGCCGCCGATGCCGCCCAGCGCGGTGCCGGCGATGTTCACCCCGTGGTAGCCACGCGCACGGCCGATCAGCTTGGTCTTCGCCGGCTGGCCTTTCAGGCGCCAGTAGGCGCGCGCCATCTTCACCGCGGTGTCGGCGCACTCGGAGCCGGAGCCGGTGAAGAACACATGGTTGAGGTCGCCCGGCAGCAGGTCGGCGATCTTCTCGGCGAGCTGGAAGGACAGCGGGTGGCCGTACTGGAAGCCCGGCGAGTAGTCGAGGGTGCCGAGTTGCTTGGCCACCGCTTCCTGGATTTCCTTGCGCGAATGGCCGGCGCCGCAGGTCCACAGGCCGGACAGGCTGTCGTAGAGCTTCCGCCCGTGCTCATCGACCAGCCAGCTGCCTTCGGCGGCCACGATGATCCGTGGGTCGCGCTGGAAGTTGCGGTTGGCGGTGAACGGCATCCAGTGCGCATCCAGCTTGAGCTGGCTGGCGATGGACGGGGTGGCGGTTTGCGGCATGTTCATGTCGGGCCTCGCGGGCTGATGTTGTTCTTTTTGTAGGAGCGAATTCATTCGCGATCTGCTGGATCGGTCATCGCGAATGAATTCGCTCCTACAGCTGTTGCTACCGACGATGCCACGGGCCTAAAGTCAGGAAAATCCAGATTTTCCAATCTTTAGGTTAGAGCCAACTAAACAATGAGTACGCATCGGCAGGACCCGCTCGCCCAGGTCAGCGACTTCGATATCCGCCTGCTGCGCCTGTTCCGCAGCGTGGTCGAGTGTGGCGGCTTCTCCGCCGCGGAAAGCGCGCTGGGCATCGGCCGCTCGGCGATCAGCCAGCAGATGAGCGACCTCGAGCAACGCCTCGGCCTGCGCCTTTGCCAGCGCGGCCGCGCCGGCTTCGCGCTGACCGAGGAAGGCCGCGAGGTCTACCACTCGTCGCTGCAGCTGCTCGGCGCACTGGAGAGCTTCCGCACCGAGGTCAACGGCCTGCACCGCCACCTGCGCGGCGAGCTGAACATCGGCCTCACCGACAACCTGGTGACGATCGCCCACATGCGCATCACCAACGCCCTGTCGCGCCTCAAGGAGCGCGGCCCGGACGTACGCATCAACATCCGCATGACGCCGCCCAGCGAAGTCGAACAAGGCGTGCTCGACGGGCGCATCCACGTCGGGGTGGTGCCGCAGAGCGGCGCGCTGTCCGGCCTTGAATACCAGCCGCTGTATGACGAGCGCTCGCTGCTGTACTGCGCGGTCGGCCATCCGCTGTTCTATGCCGACGATGCGCAGCTGGATGACCAGCGCCTGAACAGCCAGGACGCCATCGCGCCGACCTTCCGCCTGCCCGGCGAGGTGCAGGCGCACTACCAGGCACTGCATTGCACGGCCAGCGCCTCGGACCGCGAAGGCATGGCCTTCCTGATCCTCACCGGGCGCTACATCGGCTACCTGCCCGACCACTATGCGGCGTTCTGGGTGCAGCAGGGCCGCCTGCGCGCACTGAAGCCGGCCAGCCGCTTCTACGACCTCAGCCTGGCCTCGGTGACCCGCAAGGGCCGCCGTCCGCATCTGGTGCTGGAGAGTTTTCTCGAGGCGCTGGCGGCAACCGCGTAGAGCGGTGAGCTGAGCCAGAGAGGCCCGATCTACGACAGGCACCACACTGTAGGAGCGAATGTATTCGCGATGGCGCTTTCTTCGCGGCCGGTGATCGCGAATGAATTCGCTCCTACAACAGCACCTCTCGCGCAGGTTGCACCGTAGGGCGAGACACAACTCGCAACGCCCTGCGCAGACCATGAGGTGCTAAGGGTCTATCCTCGAACGGTGCCCCTGCGGGGCGCTTATCCGCTCACTTGTGCGCCACGGAGGCCCTCCATGCCCAGCCGTCGTCACTTTCTCCTGAGCGGCGCAAGTCTCGCTGTCTGCGCCACCCTCCTGCCCTGGCTGCCCCGCGACGCCTGGGCCGCCACCGAATCGCTGCTGCAGCGCAAGATTCCCAGCAGCGGCGAAAACCTGCCGGTGATCGGCCTGGGCACCTCGCGGGTGTTCAACGTCAACACCGACAGCAGCGACATGGCGGCGCTGCAGGAAGTCATCAGTGCCTTCTTCGCCGGCGGCGCCCGACTGATCGACACCGCGCCGAGCTATGGCGCCGCCGAACAGGTCACCGGCGTGCTGCTCGACCGGGCCGGCGAGAGCAAGGCGTTCCTCGCCACCAAGCTGTCGTCTACCGGCCGCGAGCGCGGTCTGGAGCAGTTCAAGCTCAGCCAAGAAGCGCTCAAGCGCGACAAGATCGACCTGGTGCAGGTGCACAACCTGCAGGACACCGCGACCCAGCTGGCGCTGCTGCGCGAGCTCAAGCAGGACGGTCTGGTGCGCTACATCGGCATCACCCACTACGTCGAATCGGCGCACGACGACCTGATCGCCACCCTCGAGCGCGAGAAGGACATCGACTTCGTGCAGTTCAACTACTCGGTCGGCGAGCGTGGCGCGGAACAGCGCCTGCTGCCGTACTGCGCCGACCACGGCCTGGCGACCCTGATCAACCGGCCGTTCCAGCGCGCCGCGCTGCTCAGCAAGGTCAAGGACCAGCCGCTGCCGGACTGGGCCAGCGAGCTCAAGGCCGGCTCCTGGGCGCAGCTGCTGCTGAAGTTCATCCTCGCCCAACCGGCGGTGACCGTGGCCATCCCCGCCACCTCCAACCCGCGCTACATGGTCGACAACCTCGCCGCCGGCCGCGACCCGCTGCCGGACGCGGCGCTGCGCGCGAAGATCGTGGCGGCGTTTGCCTAGGCACCGGGGTGTAGGCGCGAATTCATTCGCGATAGCGGGCAGCTCGACGTTGCTACGAATCTCGAATGAATTCGCTCCTACAGGTTCTGCCAGGCGGGCACCGGCATGTCGATGAGCCAACGCCTCAGCGTTGCGATCAACGCCCGAGCGGGCGAGCTGGCCGCCGCGCTGGCCGGCTTCGCGCTGTTCTTCTGCCTGTTCGCCGGCTACTTCATGCTGCGGCCGATCCGCGAGGCGATGGGCATTCTCGGTGGCGTCGACAACCTGCAGTGGCTGTTCAGCGCCACCTTCGTGGTCATGCTGCTCGCCGTGCCGCTGTTCGCCTGGCTCAACTCGAAGGTCGCGCGGCGCCGCTACATCGACTGGGTGTACGGCTTCTTCGCCGCCAACCTGCTGCTGTTCGCCCTGTGGTTCCAGGCCGGCGAGTCGGTGTGGGGTGGGCGGGTGTTCTACGTGTGGATCTCGGTCTACAACCTGTTCGTCATCTCGGTGGCCTGGAGCCTGATGGCCGACGTGTTCGACCCGACCCAGGCGCGCCGCCTGTTCGCCTTCATCGCCGCCGGCGCCAGCTGCGGCGGGCTGGCCGGCCCGGCGCTCGGCGCGCTGCTGATCGACGCGCTCGGGCAAAGCGGCCTGACCCTGCTGGCAGCCGCCCTGCTGCTCGCCACGTTGCCGCTCAAGCAGTTGCTGATGCACTGGCGCGCGGAACATGGCGCCGGCCGTCCCGGTGCGCCGCCCAGCGAAGACCCGCGCCGACCGGTGAGCGGCAACCCGTTCAGCGGCATTGGCCGGGTGTGCAGCTCGCCCTACCTGCTGGGCATCAGCGCCTTCGTGATCCTGCTCGCCACGGTGACCACCTTCCTCTATTTCGAGCAGGCCCGCCTGGTCGCCGAGCGTTTCCCCGAGCGCGCCGCGCAGATTCGTGTGTTCAGCCTGATCGACTTCAGCGTGCAGGCGCTGTCGCTGCTCGCCCAGCTGTTCATCGCCGGGCGCCTGGCCGAACGCTACGGCCCGCGCCTGCTGCTCGCCGGCGTGCCGCTGCTGGTCGCCCTGGGCTTCCTCGGTCTGGCACTGGCGCCGACCTTCGCGGTGCTCGCCACGCTGATGATTGTGCGCCGGGTCGGCGAATACGCCTTTATCCGTCCCGGCCGGGAAATGCTCTTCGCCCCGCTGGATGCGCAGAGCAAATACAAGGCGAAGAACTTCATCGACACCGTGGTCTACCGCGCCGGTGACGCGGTCAGCGCCTGGGCCAAGACCCTGCTCGACGCGCTCGGCCACGGCGTGCTGCTGGTCGCCCTGGTCGGCGCGGTGCTGGCGGCACTGTGGGGTGCGCTGGGTTGGTATCTGGGCGGACGCACCGTCGCGATCCCGGGCGACGCAACGCCAGGCGAAAACGAGCCTGAGCGCCTCTGAATTGCGCCTGCCGGCGGTGCATAGCGGCGCAAAATTGCCCCAGATGGGTGCCTGCTGAAAAAACCTGACCGTTACGCTGGCTTTACCCTTGTCGGAACCTCGGCCGTGGGGTATCAGTTCACCCAATCGCCCGCTGACCTCTGGATCGCCCATGACCGTTCTGGTGCCCGCGCACAGCCCCAACGCTTCCGGCAAACCCGCCGGCCGCATTCGTCAGAAGAATGAAGAAGCCATCATCAGTGCCGCCGAGGAGGAGTTCGCCCGCCACGGTTTCAAAGGCACCAGCATGAACGCCATCGCCCAACGCGCCGGGCTGCCCAAGGCCAACCTGCACTACTACTTCAGCAACAAGCTGGGGCTGTACGTGGCGGTGCTGAGCAACATCCTCGACCTGTGGGACAGCACCTTCAACACGCTGACCGTCGACGACGACCCGGCCGAGGCGCTGAGCCGCTACATCCGCGCCAAGCTGGAGTTCTCGCGGCGCCAGCCGCTGGCCTCGAAGATCTTCGCCATGGAAGTGATCAGCGGCGGCGCCTGCCTGCAGGAGCACTTCAACCAGGACTACCTGGCCTGGTTCCGCGGCCGCGCGGCGGTGTTCGAGGCGTGGAGCGCGGCCGGCAAGATGGACCCGGTGGACCCGGTGCACCTGATCTTCCTGCTGTGGGGCAGCACCCAGCACTACGCCGATTTCAGTTCGCAGATCTGCCGGGTCAGCGGGCGCAAGCAGCTGACCAAGGACGACTTTGCCACCGCCACGCAGACCCTCACCCACATCATCCTCAAGGGCTGCGGCCTGACGCCGCCGGCCGCGCGCTGATGCCGTTCACCCTGGATGCGCCTTGCGAGTACCGCGAGGAGATTCGCAAGAGCCGCTTCCACGCCCTCGCCGCCCCGGTCGCCAGCGCCGCCGAGGCGCAGGCATTCCTCGCCGCGCACAGCGACGCCGCCGCCTCGCACAACTGCTGGGCGTGGAAGGTCGGCAAGCAGTACCGTTTCAGCGACGACGGTGAGCCGGGCGGCACCGCCGGCCGACCGATCCTCGCCGCCATCGAGGGCCAGGACTGCGACCAGGTCGCGGTGCTGGTGATCCGCTGGTACGGCGGCATCCAGCTCGGCACCGGCGGCCTGGCCCGCGCCTATGGCGGCAGCGCGGCGAAGTGCCTGCAGGCCGGCGCGCGGCGGCCGCTGCTGCAGCTGCAACAGGCTCGCTGCCACCTGGAGTTCGCCGTGCTGCCGCTGTTCAAGGCGCGCCTCGAGGAGTTCGGCGCACGCCTCGACGAGGAGCGCTTCGACGCCAGCGGCGCCGAGCTGCAGCTGGCCCTGCCGGCCGAGCAGCGCGAGGCGTTGCAACGCCTGCTCGCCGACCTCAGCCGCGGCCGCAGCCAACTGCAGTCAGTCGAGGACGACCCGGCATGAGCAGCAAACTGCGCATCCATTCGCCGGCCATCCACTACTTCGACATGGTCCGCCGCTGCCACTCGATCCGCGAGGCGGCGCGGCGCCTCAACGTCGCCTCGTCGGCGGTCAACCGGCAGATTCTCAAGCTCGAGGACGAGATCGGCGCGCCGCTGTTCGACCGCCTGCCCGGCGGCCTGCGCCTGACCGCCGCCGGCGAGATCTTCGCCCGCCACGTCACCGTGGTGCTGCAGGACGTCGAGCGGGTGCGCTCCGAGCTGGACGCCCTGCAGGGCCTGCGCACCGGCCACGTGGAAATCGCCACGGTCGAGGCGGTCACCGCCGACCTGCTGCCGCGGGTGCTCAAGGACATGCGCGAGCGCTATCCGCAGGTCACCGTCGGCGTCACCCTGCTCGGCTCCAAGTCGATTCCCGAGGCGGTGCTGGCCGGCGACGTCGACCTCGGCCTGGCCTTCGCCCTGCCGCGCAGCGCCGAGCTGGAGCAGCTCAGCGTCGGCCACTTCAGCCTCGGCGCGATCGTCGTCCCGGAGCACCCGCTGGCCTCGAGGCCGGCGGCGAGCTTCGCCCAGTGCGCCGAGCACGGGCTGATCCTGGCCAAGAGCGAACTGTCCATCCACCACCTGCTCGCTCCGCTGCGCGAGCGCCTGCGCCAGCCGGTGCAGGCGATCCTGGAAAGCAGCTCGCTGGAGCTGTCCCGGCAACTGGCGCGGCGCGGCCTCGGCGTGGCGTTCCAGACCCGCATCGGCATCGAGGCCGATCTCGCCGCCGACACGCTCAAGCACATCCCGCTCAACGACGGCGGCGGCGTGCACAGCGATCTCGGCCTCTACGTGCGCCGCGGCCGCCATCTGCCGCCGGCGGTCGAAGCGCTGGCGCGCCAGCTCGACGCGGAAATCCGCCTGCGCGAGCGCCAGGAGCGCGAACAACTCGCCTGACCCGCACGCCTGGTAGGAGCGAATTTATTCGCGATCAGAGCCAGGCCGCTCAGCCGATCGCGAATGAATTCGCTGCCACACGGCCACAAGCAGCGAGGCAGACAAGCCGCCGAGACTCCTGACCTTTCGGTCAATCAACTGCTGCCGAATCGGCATCACTGCGCTCGATATTCTGTTCTTTGGTGATCATGCGCGCTGTGCCGATACTGCGCCCAGGCACCCTCGGCACGTCCAATAACAAGAGAACACCGCCGTATGAACAACACCCTCAAAAGCACCGCCCTGCTCACCCTCCTCGCCGCCGGCGGCGATGCGATGGCGCTGGAATGGATGAACAACAGCGTGGGCTTCCGCTACGGCAAGGAGTTCACCAACCCGAACAACCCCAACGACATCGCCAAGCGCATCTACAGCTTCACCCACGCCAGCGGCTACCAGTACGGCAGCAACTACTTCAACCTCGACGTGTTCCTTTCCGACAGCAACGACCCGCGCAAGGGCACCGACCACGGCGGCAGCGAGGTCTACGGCGTGTACCGCCACCAGCTGTTCGCCTCGCGGGTGTTCGACCGCAAGTTCGATAACGCGCTGGTCAAGGACTACGCGCTGACCCTCGGCTTCGACGCCAACCGCAACAACAACCTGGCTTCGGCGAAGAAGCGCGCGCTGGTGTTCGGCCCGACCCTGAAGCTCAACACTGCCGGTTTTACCGATTTCAGCGTGCTCTACTACAAAGAGAAGAACCATTCGGGCATCCCCAACGCCAAGCACCCGGACCACACCTTCGACGCCACCTACATGCTCAGCCTGGCGTGGATGCGGCCGTTCGAGATCGGCGGGCATGCCGCCAAGTTCCAGGGTTTCGTCAACCACGTCGGCGACAAGGGCGAGGACTACAACGACAAGGACACCGCCCCGGAAACCCTGATGCGCGCTGCGCTGATGGTCGCCGCGCGGCCGGGCAAGAACGTCAAGCCGAACCTGTATTTCGGCGTCGGCTACGAGTACTGGCACAACAAGTTCGGCGTCGACGGTGGACGCGGCAGTCGCACCTCGACCCCGACGGTGAACCTCGAGCTGACGTTCTGAGCGGAGGCGGCTCCGCCCGCCCCCTCACCGCAACCCTCTCCCCGCCGGGGAGAGGGAGCAACTAGCACTCCGCACTCAACCGCTCGCCGAGCGCCACGACCGGCCGGTCGTCCGCCTCCGGCGATAATCGTCCGCCCGCCCCCTCACCCTCCGCCCCGTCGCTGCGCTACGATTCGCCACCACGCCCCAATTACGTGCACGCCCGTACCGACCCATCGGTGCGGATCGGCGAGCCAGGCCACCCGCGGGATTTTCTGACCAGCTGGCCAGCTTTTTGCTTTTGTTGGGGACACGCGGCCTCCCTGAGTTAAAAGCACCCATGACGACACCCACTTCCCCGCCCCGTCTCGCGCTGCGCGGCATCACCAAACGCTACCCCGGCACCCTGGCCAACGACCGCATCGATCTCTCCATCGAGCCGGGCGAAATCCATGCGCTGCTCGGCGAGAACGGCGCCGGCAAGAGCACGCTGATGAAGATCATCTACGGCGTGGTGCAGGCCGACGCCGGCGAGCTGCTCTGGGAAGGCCAGCCACTGACCATGCGCGACCCGGCGATGGCGCGCAGCCACGGAATCGGCATGGTGTTCCAGCATTTCTCGCTGTTCGAGACCCTCACCGTGGCGGAGAACATCGCCCTGGCCATGGGCCGCGAGGCCGGCACGCCGAAGCAGCTCGAGCCGCAGATCCGCGAGGTCTCGCAGCGCTACGGCATGGCCCTGGAACCGCAGCGCCTGGTGCACAGCCTGTCCATCGGCGAACGCCAGCGGGTCGAGATCATTCGTTGCCTGATGCAGGACATCAAACTGCTGATCCTCGACGAGCCGACCTCGGTGCTCACCCCGCAGGAGGCTGACGAGCTGTTCGCCACCCTGCGCCGCCTGGCGGCCGAGGGCTGCAGCATCCTGTTTATCAGCCACAAGCTCGGCGAGGTGCGCGCGCTCTGCCAGCGCGCCACGGTGCTGCGCGGCGGCCGGGTGTCCGGGCATTGCGTGCCAGCCGAGTGCTCCGACCTGGAGCTGGCGCGGCTGATGGTCGGCGAGGCGGAAGGCCTGGAAGCCAGCTACCCGAAGGTCGAGGGCGGCGCGCCGTTCCTGGTCCTCGACGGTTTGTCCTGGCACAACCCCGACCCGTTCGGCACCTCGCTCAAGGACATCGCCCTGCAGGTGCGCAGCGGCGAGATCGTCGGCATCGCTGGGGTCGCCGGCAATGGCCAGGACGAGCTGCTCGCCCTACTCTCCGGCGAACAGCGGCTCAGCGCCGAGCCGGCACGCATCCGCTTCAATGGCCAGGCGGTCGCCCACCTGCGCCCCGATGCGCGGCGCGCCCAGGGCCTGGCCTTCGTCCCCGCCGAGCGCCTCGGCCACGGCGCGGTGCCGGACCTGTCGCTGGCCGACAACGGCCTGCTCACCGCCTTCCAGCGCGGCCTGGTGAGTCGTGGGCTGATCCAGCGCGGCAAGGTGCAGGCGTTCGCCGAGGAGATCATCCGCCGCTTCGCGGTGAAGACGCCGGGCGCACAGACCGCCGCGCGCAGCCTGTCCGGCGGCAACCTGCAGAAATTCATCCTCGGTCGCGAGATTCTCCAGCAGCCGAAACTGCTGGTCGCCGCGCACCCGACCTGGGGCGTCGACGTCGGCGCCGCGGCGGCCATCCACCGCGCGCTGATCGCCCTGCGCGATGCCGGCGCGGCGATCCTGGTGATCTCCGAAGACCTCGACGAGCTGTTCCAGATCAGCGACCGCCTGGCCGCACTGAGCAGCGGCCGGCTGTCGGCGCTGAAACCGACCGCCGAGACCGACACCAGTGAAGTCGGACGCTGGATGGCCGGCGAATTCCTCACTTCCCCCGATTCCGCGGCGGCCTCCGCCGCCCTGAGCTGACGGAGCTTTCGATGCTGCTTTCCCTCGAACCGCGCGGCCAGCAGTCGCGCGCCATGCTCTGGTTGTCGCCGGCGCTCGCCGCGGTGCTCACCCTGCTCTGCGGCTCGCTGCTGTTCATCGCCCTCGGCCATGACCCGTTGGAGACCCTCAAGGTGCTGCTGATCGACCCGATCAGCGACTTCTACGGGGTCTCCGAACTGCTGGTCAAAGCCCTGCCGATCCTGCTCTGCGCCTTCGGCCTGGCGGTCGCCTACCAGGCGCGCATCTGGAACATCGGCGCCGAAGGCCAGCTGCTGGTCGGCGCGCTGGCCGGCAGCGCGGTGGCGGTACACATCATCGGCTGGGACAGCCGCTGGGCGCTGGCCCTGGTGCTGGCCGCCGGCACGCTCGCCGGGGCGGCCTGGGCCGGGCTCACCGCCTGGCTGCGCACGCAGTTCAACGCCAACGAAATCCTCACCAGCATCATGCTCAACTACATCGCGCTGAACCTCCTGCTGTTCTGCGTGCACGGCCCGCTGAAGGACCCGGCCGGCTTCAACTTCCCCGAGTCGGCGATGTTCGGCGACGCCAGCCGCCTGCCGGCGATCTTCGAGGACGGCCGCGTGCACGCCGGCCTGTACTTCGCCATCGCCGCGCTGGTGGCGGTCTGGGTGCTGCTGCAGAAGAGCTTCCTCGGCTTCCAGATCAAGGTGCTCGGCCTCGACCAGCGCGCCGCCGGCTTCGTCGGTTTCCGCGAGAAGAAGCTGGTGTGGATCGCCCTGCTGATCAGCGGCGCGCTGGCTGGCCTGGCCGGGGTCGGCGAGGTCACCGGGCCGATCGGCCAGCTGGTCCCGCAGGTCTCGCCGGGCTACGGCTACGCGGCCATCACCGTAGCCTTCCTCGGCCGCCTCAATCCGCTCGGCATCCTGTTCGCCGGTCTGCTGATGGCGCTGCTGTATCTCGGTGGCGAGAACGCGCAGATGAACGCCAACCTGCCGCAGGCGATCACCCAACTGTTCCAGGGCATGATGCTGTTCTTCCTACTGGCCTGTGACGTGCTGATTCTCTACCGCCCGCGCCTCAGTCTGCGCTGGGCCCGTCGCGCGGCGCCGAGCGCCGCCGTGGGAGCCATCTGATGGATATCGATCTGCTAACCAACATCTTCTACGCCATGGTCCGCTGTGGCACGCCGCTGCTGCTGGTGGCGCTCGGCGAGCTGGTCTGCGAGAAGAGCGGCGTGCTCAACCTCGGTCAGGAAGGCATGATGCTGTTCGGCGCGGTGGTCGGCTTCATCGCCGCCTTCGCCACCGGCAACCTGTGGCTCGGCGTGTTGCTGGCGATGCTCGCCGGCATGCTGCTGTCGTCGCTGTTCGCCCTGGTCGCACTCGGCTTCAACGCCAACCAGGTGGCCACCGGCCTGGCCCTGACCATCTTCGGCATCGGCCTGTCGACCTTCGTCGGCGCGGCCTGGGTCGGCAAGCCGCTGACCGGTTTCGAGCCGATCGCCATTCCACTGCTCAGCGAGATTCCGCTGATCGGCCGCATGCTGTTCGCCCAGGACCTACTGGTCTACCTGTCCTTCGCGCTGTTCGCCCTGATCGCCTGGGTGCTGCTGAAGAGCCGCGTCGGCCTGATCATCCAGGCGGTCGGCGAGAACCCCGACGCGGCCAGCGCCATGGGCCTGCCGGTGCTGCGCGTGCGCACCCTGGCGGTGCTGTTCGGCGGCGCCATGGCCGGCATGGCCGGCGCCTACCTGTCGCTGGCCTACACGCCGATGTGGGCGGAGAACATGACCGCCGGGCGTGGCTGGATCGCCCTGGCGCTGGTGGTGTTCGCCAGCTGGCGGGTGTTCCGCCTGCTGCTCGGCGCCTACCTGTTCGGCCTGGCCAGCATTCTCCACCTGGTGGCTCAGGGCATCGGCCTGAGCATCCCAGCCAACCTGCTGGCGATGCTGCCCTACGTGGCGACCATCGTGGTGCTGGTGCTGCTGTCGCGCGATGCGCTGCGCACCCGCCTGTTCGCCCCGGTGTCGCTCGGCCAGCCGTGGCAGCCGGGCCACTGAGGCTGGATTGTTGGGTCCCCGCTTGCGCGGGGACGACGGCACGGGGACAACGCGCAACTGGGTCACCACACCGCGTCGTCATCCCCGCGCAGGCGGGGATTCGATCGACAAACCGCTATGCTGTAGCTCCTTCCCCCATCCCCAAGGAGCCCCGGTCATGGCCAAATCCATCCTGCTTATCGGCGCCTCGCGCGGCCTCGGCCTCGGTCTGGCCAAACAGCTGCACGCCGACGGCTGGCAGATCACTGCGACGGTGCGCGACCCGGCCCGCGCCGAGGCGCTGCGCGCGCTGAGCGGCGTGCACATCGAGCAACTCGACATCGACGACGCCGAGGCCCAGGCCGGTCTGCAGCAGCGCCTGCGCGGCGAGTTGTTCGACGTGCTGTTCGTCAACGCCGGAATCGCCGGGCCGCAGCACCAGTCGGCCAGCGCCGCGACCCAGGCCGAACTCGGCCAGCTGTTCATGACCAACGCGGTGGCCCCGGTGGCGCTTGCCGAGCGTTTCGCCGAGCAGGTCCGCGAGGGCGGCACGGTGGCGTTCATGAGTTCGATCCTCGGCAGCATCGAGCTCAACGACAGCAGCTACCTGGCGCTGTACAAGGCCAGCAAGGCGGCGCTGAACTGCCTCGGCCGCGGCTTCCACGCCGAGCAGGGCGAGCGCCGGCTGACCGTGCTGCAGCTGCATCCGGGTTGGGTGCGCACCGACATGGGCGGCCAGGACGCACCACTGGACATCCCCACCAGCTGCGCCGGCCTGGCCGCGCAACTCGCCGCTCACGTGGGCAGCGGCAAGCACCTGTACATCGACTACGCGGGCGAAACGCTGCCCTGGTAACAGCGTTCCCGAATTTCATCGGAGCCAACCTCTGTAGGAGCGGCCCATGGCCGCGATCAGGGCGCTTCGCGGCCATGGGCCGCTCCTACAAGCTGGGCCCAAGCCCGTAGCATGGGTTGAGCGAAGCGATACCCATCGGCAATGCCCGCGAGTACATCGCAACGCACCAGATCGTGGCAAATCCCGGCACAATTGCACCAGTGCAGGCCTCGCCTTGCCGGCCACCGCGTGCGATCACTCGACAACACGGCTTTTTGTCCAGTTGGTCAATTTTTTGCTATGCCTATGAGAGCCCGTCGAGGCCACATACCAAGACCCCTAGGAGCCCCACCCGTCATGCCGAAGAAAATGAAGAACAACCTCCTGCGCGGCCTCGCCGTCGCCATCGGTTTCAGCAGCGCCCTCAGCGCTTCCGCCGCCGACCCGCTGAAAGTCGGCTTCGTCTATGTCGGGCCGATCGGCGACCACGGCTGGACCTACCAGCACGAGCTGGGCCGCCAGGCGGTGGAGAAGCAGTTCGGCGACAAGGTGAAGACCACCTTCGTCGAGAACGTCGCCGAGGGCGCCGACGCCGAGCGGGTGATCCGCAACATGGCCAAGGGCAACTACGACCTGATCTTCACCACCTCGTTCGGCTTCATGAACCCCACCGCCAAGGTCGCCAAGCAGTTCCCCAAGGTCACCTTCGAGCACGCCACCGGCTACAAGCAGGACAAGAACCTCGGCACCTATCTGTCGCGCTCCTATGAAGGCCGTTACGTCGGCGGTTTCCTTGCCGCGAAAATGACCAAGACGCACAAGATCGGCTACATCGCCTCCTTCCCGATTCCCGAGGTGATCCGCGACATCAACGCCATCCAGCTGGCGCTGAACAAGTACGACCCGACCGCCGAGATCAAGGTGGTGTGGGTCAACTCCTGGTTCGATCCGGGCAAGGAATCCGATGCCGCCAACGCGCTGATCGACCAGGGCGTCGACGTGGTGTTCCAGCACACCGACAGCCCGGCACCGATCCAGACCGCCGAGCGTCGCGGCGTCTACTCGGTCGGCTACGCCTCGGACATGGCCCACTTCGGCCCGAAAGCGGTGCTCACCTCGATCGTCAACGACTGGGGCCCGCACTACATCCAGGCCACCCAGGGCGTCATGGACGGCACCTGGAAGTCGCAGGACTACTGGGGCGGCCTGGCCGAAGGGACCATCAAGCTGCCGATCAGCGACCTGGTGCCGGCTGACGTGAAGAGCGAAGCGCAAGCCATCATCGACAGCATCAAGGCCGGCACCTTCCACCCGTTCACCGGGCCGATCAAGGACCAGAGCGGTGCGGTCAAGATCGCCGCCGGCGCCACCGCCAGCAACGCCGATCTGGCCGGCATGAACTACTACGTCGAAGGCCTCAAGGCCGAGCTGCCGAAGTAACTGGCCGACAACCTGCCGTGGAGGCCACGCGCCTCCGCGGTAGAATGCGGTCCGCGCCGTCCCTCCCCCGCTCGCGGGGAGAACCGCGCCAAGGGGGCGAGTCCTTCGCCCTCGTTCGCTGCCCTGGGTACGAGAAGACTCGCAGCACTCCCCCCTGGAGCCCACATGAATAGCCTGCCCATCATCGATATCGCCCCGCTGTACACCGCCGACGAGGCCGCCTGGCTGCGCGTCGCCAAACAGATCGACGCGGCCTGCCGCGAATGGGGTTTCTTCTACATCAAGGGTCACCCGATCAGCGCGTCACGCATCGCCGAGCTGAAGGCGGCGGCCGAAGACTTCTTCGCCCTTCCGGCGGAGGAAAAGCTGCGCATCGACATCACCAAGAGCGCCCACCACCGCGGCTATGGCGCAATCGCCACCGAGCAGCTCGACCCGAGCAAGCCGAGCGATCTCAAGGAAACCTTCGACATGGGTTTCCACATGCCCGCCGAGCACCCCGACGTGCTGGCCGGCAAGCCGCTGCGCGGGCCCAACTGGCACCCGCAGGTCGCCGGCTGGGAAGCCTTGCTGCAGCAGCACTACGAGGACATGCACGAACTGTCGAAGACCCTGCTGCGCGCCATCGCGCTGGCTCTGGGCATCGACAGGGACTTCTTCGACCAGCGCTTCGAGCAGCCGATCAGCGTGTTCCGCATGATCCACTACCCACCGCGCCACACCGCCAGCAGCGCCGAGCAGCAAGGCGCCGGCGCGCACACCGATTACGGCTGCGTGACCCTGCTCTATCAGGACAACGCCGGCGGTCTGCAGGTACAGAACGTGCGCGGCGAATGGATCGATGCGCCGCCGATCGACGGCACCTACGTGGTCAACATCGGCGACATGATGGCGCGCTGGAGCAACGACCTGTACAAGTCCACGCCGCACCGGGTGGTCAGCCCGCTGGGCGTCGACCGCTACTCCATGCCGTTCTTCGCCGAGCCGCACCCGGACACCGAGATCAGCTGCCTGGACGGCTGCCACGATGCCGAGCACCCGCCGAAGTACCCGGCGGTGTCGTGCAGCGACTACATGCTGTCGCGCTTCGCCGAGACCTATGCGTACCGCCGCGAAGAGGCGAATGCCTAGGTTGACGTGATCGTCGAACGTCCGCCGCTCACCCTAGCCCTCTCCCTGGGGCGAGGGGACTGGATGGAGCCGCTCGCTAGCACGGCGCTCGACCGATGCACGGAAAGACGTCCTCTCCCTCCGGGAGAGGGTTGGGGTGAGGGAAAGGCCTCTCCCCCAACTAAACTGCCCCGCACAGCCTGATAACGAGAATTCACCATGTACGACTGGCTCAATAGCCTGCCCAAGGCCGAACTGCACATGCACCTCGAAGGTTCGCTGGAGCCCGAGCTGCTGTTCGCCCTGGCCGAGCGAAACAAGATCGCCCTGCCCTGGGCCGACGTCGAGACCCTGCGCACCGCCTACGCCTTCAACAACCTGCAGGAATTCCTCGACCTCTACTACGCCGGCGCCGACGTGCTGCGCAGCGAGCAGGACTTCTACGACCTGACCTGGGCCTACCTGCAGAAATGCAAGGAACAGAACGTCATCCACACCGAGCCGTTCTTCGACCCGCAGACCCACACCGACCGCGGTGTGCCGTTCGACGTGGTGCTCAACGGCATCCAGCAGGCGCTCAAGGACGGCCGCACGCAACTCGGCATCAGCAGCGGGCTGATCTTGAGCTTCCTCCGCCACCTGCCCGAAGAAGCGGCGTTCCAAACCCTCGAGCAGGCCATGCCCTACCGCGATGCGTTCATTGCCGTCGGTCTGGACAGCTCGGAGAAGGGTTTCCCGCCGCGCCTGTTCGAGCGGGTGTTCGCCAAGGCCCGCAGCGAAGGGCTGATCGCCGTGGCGCACGCCGGTGAGGAAGGCCCGCCCGAGTACGTCTGGGAAGCGCTCGACCTGCTCAAGGTGGCGCGCATCGACCACGGCGTGCGCGCCGCGGAAGACCCCAGGCTGATCCAGCGGATCATCGACGAGCAGATCCCGCTGACCGTCTGCCCGCTGTCCAACACCAAGCTCTGCGTGTTCGACCACATGCGCGAACACAACATCCTCGACCTGCTCGAACAAGGTGTGAAGGTCACAGTGAACTCGGACGACCCGGCCTACTTCGGCGGCTACGTCACCGAGAACTTCGCCGCCCTGCACGAACACCTGGGCATGAGCGAGGCACAGGCCAAGCGCCTGGCGCAGAACAGCCTGGACGCGCGGCTGGCGCGATGAGGCTTGGTAGGAGCGAATTCATTCGCGATAGATCGGCAGCGAAACAGCATCGCGAATGAAATCGCTCCTACAGCCAGCAGGCGTCCCAGTGCGGATAATCTCCGAGGCGACCGACCAACCCGGCACGCAGCGGATTTGCCACCACGTAGCGGGCAACTGCTCGAACATCTTCCTCCCGCCGCAGCGCACGGTCATGAAACCCTGCTTGCCACAGCTGCCCGCGAGTACCGCGCTCGCGGTTAATGACCAAGCTGCTCCGCGCCTTGAGCCTCTTCATCAGCGAGCCCAGGTCGCTCCGCTCGAGCGCCAGCAACCAATGCACATGATCGGGCATCACCACCCAGGCCAGCGATGCGGCTAGCGTCTCATCGACACACCGGCGCATCTCGCCGATAAACAGGCGGGCGCAGACACAGTCATCGAAAACTGGTTGTCGCCCCGCAACAACCGTAGTGACGAGATAGATTCGCCCCAACTCCGAATAGCGCCCGCGGCGCAAATGCTTGCCATGGTGCATGGACATTCCCTTGTCCTCTGACTGAAACGCACGATTGTAGGAGCGAATTCATTCGCGATAGCCGACCGCGCAAAAGCATCGCGAATGAATTCGCTCCTACAGGCGCTTGCGCCAGCCGGTGATCATCGACAGCGGCAGGTTTTCCTTCAGCCGCCAGCTCTCGAACAGCGCGGCGGCGACGTGCAGGCAGGCGAGGACCAGCAGGCCGTCGGCCAGCCACACATGGATGTCGCGCGGCAGGTCCTCACCCCAGAAGTAGTCGACTTCCTCGAGCAGAAAGCCGCTGATGCCCAGGCTGAGCATCAGCAGCATCATCAGGATCATCACCAGCGCGCCGAGCGGTGAGTGGCCAAGCTGATGTGCCGGCTCGCCGCGCAGCAGCGCGCGCAGGTGCCAGGCGAGGCGTGCCGGGGTCGGCCAGAACGATGCCCAGCGCGCCGCCGGCGGACCGACGAAGCCCCACACCAGGCGCACCACCAGCCAAGCCACCGCGTAGTAGCCGAGCCAGCGGTGCCAGAACTTCGAGCCGAACGGTGAGGCGCCGGTGAACCAGTAGTTGGCGATGAACGCGAGCACCAGCGACCAGTGGAACAACCGCACCAGCGGGTCCCAGAGGCGCACGCGTTCGTCGTTCACTCACTCGTCCTCGACTTCCTGCTCGACGATGTTGCCGCTGACCGGATCGAAGTAGATTTCGACTTTGCGCTTGTCCTTGTCCCAGCCGTAGATCTCGTAGCAGTTGGTGCTGGTCACCTTGAACTTCTTGATGTCGTAGCCCTGGCTCTTGAGGTTGTCCTGGAACTTGGTCTGATCCTGCCAGGTGGCCTTGTCCGCGGTGGTGCATTGCGGATCGGCGAAGGTGAGCGGGCTGGCGGCAACCAGACCGAGCAACAGTAGTGTGCGCATAGTGGAAACTCTCCCGGTGATATGAATCCCATAAACAGCGGATGGACTGCGCAACTCGCCCGCTCTGCCAACAAGCCTAGCCGCTGACGGCCGGCCGACCAGCGATTCGCAGCGCCAGCAACAGCCGATCGAGCAGCCACACCGCCAGCAGCGAACCGCCGACCAGCGGAAAGGCCACGCCGAGCAGCAGCATCACCAGCACCGCGCCCTTCCACAGCGGCAGATCATGGCGCAGCGGCGGCACACCAAAACTGCCCTGCGGGCGGCGCTTCCACCACATCACCAGGCCGCTGACCGCACTGAGCAGCACCAGCAGGCAGACGCCGGCCATCGCCAACTGGTTGGCCAGGCCGAACAGCTTGCCCTCGTGCAGGGCGATGCCCAGGCTGACGCCGCGCGCCACCGTGCCGTACTGCGCCCAGCGCACCGCAGCCAGCGGCTCCCCGCTGTACTGGTCGAGGTGCAGGGTGACCTCCTGGCTGGGGTCGTCGGCGCCGAGCGCCACGGTGTACACGCCGGTCGGGCCCTTCGGCAGGGTCACGCTGAAACCGGGCGGCACGCCTTGCGCGGCGGCGATCTCGACCACACGCTGCAGACCGATCACCGGTGCGTCTGGCGCGGCCATGTTCGCCATGTCGTGGCCCTGGTGCGCGGCATGCGGGTCGGAGACCGGCATGGGCGCGGTCTCCGCCGCCCACGGCACGGTCTGCCGGTGCGCCTCGTTGAGGCTGCCGGTGGGCAGCGGGGACTTCGGCACGGCGCGGAACTGCTCGGCGGGGAAGTGGTTCCACACCGCGGCGAACTGCGTGCCCCAGAAGCCGGTCCAGGTCATCCCGGTGAGCAGCATGAACAGCAGCAGCGCGGCGCCCCAGAAGCCGGTCACCGCGTGCAGGTCGCGCCACAGCAGGCGCCCGCGCGCGCTCAGGCGCGGCCACAGCACCCCGGCACCGCCACTTCCGCGCGGCCACCAGAGGTACAGGCCGGAGACCACCAGGACGATGGCCCAGCCGGCCGCCAGTTCGATCAGCCGATCGCCCAGCGTGCCGATCAGCAGCGTGCCGTGCAGGCTGCGGGCGATCGCCTGCAGGTTGTCGTGGGCGTCCTGGCTACCCAGCAGCGTGCCGCGATAGGGGTCGACGAACAGGTTCAGCTCGCGGCCATTCTGGTTGACCACGAACTGCGCGCTGGCGCTCGCGCTGGCCGGCGGCAGGTACTTGAGCAGCTGCGCCTGCGGATGCGCCTGGCTGACCCGCGCACGCAGCTGGTCGGCGTCCAGCGCCTGGGCGGCCGGACTGACCTGCAGCAGCTCGGGGTACATCAGCTGGTCGAGCTGCGGCTTGAACAGGTAGAGCATGCCGGTCAGCGACAGCATGACCAGAAACGGAATGACGAACAGGCCGGCGTAGAAATGCCAACGCCAGGCGAGCTGGTAGAACGACGGAGTGGGCTGGTTCATGGTGATCGGCCTCCCAAGACCGCAACGACCGCGCGGCGCCAGTAGCGCCGCGGCGGCTCGGCACTATTGCGCGTGTTCGTGCGCGGCATGCGTGGAGTGATCGGCCTGCTCGGCCGGCGCGTCTTTCTGCACCACCACTTCGACTTGCACGTCGCCGGTCTTCTCGAAGTGCAGGGTCAGCGGGAAGCGCTGGCCGTCGCGGTACTGCTGTTTCAGGCCGAACAGCATCACGTGGTAGCCGCCGGGGGCGAAGGTCGCCCCGCCGCCGGCCGGCAGGTCCACACCGGGCACCTGCTGCATCTTCATCATGCCGTTGCTCTCCACGTGCTCGTGGATCTCGGCCTTGGCCGCCGCCGGGGTGTCGACGCCAAGCAGGCGGTCGGCGGCCGCGCCCTTGTTGTGGAGGACGAAGTAGGCCGCGGCGGTTGGCGCGCTCGGCGGCATCTCGCGCGACCAGGGGTGCTCGATGTGCAGGTCGCCGGCGTTGTACTCGTGGGCGGTGACGTACCAGGCTGGCGTCAGCAAGGCGGCGAGCAGCAGGGCTTTGGTCAGTTTCATGGTGAGACTCCCGAGGAAAGAACGTGGGGACTGCGGTAACGGGTGTAAAAACGCTGGGCTGTTCATTGCCGCCACTCCAGGCCGACGTACAGGGCGCGGCCGTCGCCCGGCATAAATTGCGCGCTGTCCTGGCCGTTGGCATTGGCAATCACGCCGGTGGTGGCGACATAGGTCTTGTCGGAGAGGTTGCGGCCTTCGACGAAGAAGCCCACCCCCTCGCCCGGCCGGTAGCCGCCCTTCAGGCCCCAGATCGCATAGCCCTCGGCGTACAGGGTTTCTGCCTGGTCGACGTTGTAGTGGTTGGGCACCCACTCGACGGTCGGCCCGGCGTACCAGCCGTCCTGCTGCCAGAGCGCTTCGCCCTTGAGGAAATGCCGCGGCACGCCGGCCAGGCGGTTGTCGCCGTAGACGTCGTCGTTGTCGAAGCGGAAGTCGTTGAACAGGTACTGGCCGCGCAAGGTGATCTGACCGAGGGTCCAGGCGCCACCGAGTTCGACGCCCTGGTGCAGGGTGCGGTCGGCGTTGACCGTGCCGAGCGGCTGGCCATTGGCGTCGTTGAGGGCCAGCAGCTCGTCGCGGATCTCGCTGCGGTACACCGCCAGGTCGACGTCCAGGCTGTCGCGCGCCCAGCGCAGGCCGGCTTCCCAGGTGTTGGCCTTCTGCGCGTCGTTCTGCGTGGTGATCTGCCCGCCGGTGAGCTCGCTGAAGGTCGGCGGCTCGTAGCTCTGACTGAAGTTGGCGAACAGCTGCACACCCTCGGCCAGGTCATGGCGCACGCCGATGCGGCCGAGGCGGCCCAGGTAGCTGCCATCGAACGACTCGTCCTGCGGCACGCAGACCGCGGTGACGAAGGCGTTGCACTTGAAGCGGTCATCGACGTTGCGCTCCTGGTGCAACCACGCCGCGCCGCCGATCAGCGCCCAGCGCTCGGCCAGCGGCACTTCCAGCTCGCCGAAGGCGTTCAGATTGCGCGCGGTCTGGTGCAGCTCGTTGACCTTGCGCCCCTTGCGGCCACTGACATTCACATAGCGCGAGTCCCAGTTGCGCCCTTGGCTGGCCTCCACGCCGCCGCGCCAACGCCAGCCGCTGTCGCTCTCCCAGAGGTGCGAGAGGCGCATGCCGTAGTCTTCGCTGTTGATGTCGAGCACCTGGAAGATCGGGTGGAACAGTGCCTTCTCGCTGTAGAAGCTGGCCAGCTCCAGGCTGTGCCCGCCGTCCAGCTGCAGGGTGGTGATGTTGCCGACGCGATTGAGGTTGAAGTCGCGGTGCTGGTCGCCTCGCAGCGCGTCAGCCGAGGCTTGCTCCGGATCGCGGCGCATCTGCGCCTTGGTCAGGTTGCCGGGCAGCTCCGAATCGGTTTCCACGTGGGTCAGGTAGACGCGGGTGGCCAGGCGCTCGTTGATGCGCCCGCCGATATTGGCGAAGTAGCGCTGGTTGTCCTGCTTGGAGTGGTCGCGAAAGCCGTCCTGCGCGTAGTCGTTGATGCTCAGGTAGGCGTCGGCGTCGCCGAAATCCTGCGCCACCGCGCCGAACAGGCGGTGGTAGCCGAAGCTGCCGCCTTCATAGCGCAGGTCCAACGGTGCGGCGCTCTTGCCGGTCGGCGAGACGAAGTTGATCCCGCCGCCGAGCGTGGTCGCCCCGTAGCGCCAGGCATTGGCGCCACGCAGCACCTCGATGTGGTCGGTGGCCAGCGGCTCGATGGTCTGGAAGTCGAAGCTGCCATCGGCCAGGTTGACCGGCGCGCCGTCCTGCATCAGCAGCAGGCCGCGACCGTGGAAGGTGCGCTGCAGGCCGGAGCCGCGAATCGACAGGCGCGCTTCCTCGGCGCCGAAGCGCGGCTGGATGAACACCCCGGTGGCCATGCCCAGGGCATCCTGCAGTGTGCTGCTGCGCCCGCTCTTGTAAGTCTCCGCATCGACGACGGTGGCGCCGCCGGGAATGTGAGAGAACTCGGCTTTCTTCTCGGCAATGCTCGGCGCGGTGGGATCGCGTTGCTGCTCGGCGTTGATGGCGGTTTCCGCCAGCTCCACATGGTCGGCCTGCGCCGGAGACAGCCACACGCTGCTCACCGCACACAGGCCGAGGATGGTTTTGCGACACATGGTCGTACCCTCGAAGTCTTCTGGTTCTGCCGCTCGCCAAGGCGAACGGATTGCACGCGCCGGACACACGCGACCAAGGGCCGCATGCATCGGGCAGAACGCTCAGCAATCAGAAGGGCGAAGCGCGAGGGTTGGCGGAAGGCCAGGAATAACGCGGGGGAAGCTTGCTGCGCAGCTCACGGCGCAACAGCGGGACGGCGGCGGCAATGCGCGGCCAGAACAGGCCGAACAGCAGCGCCATGGCCAGCACCACGGAGCCGCACAGCGGGCAACTGAAGGTGCCGGACAGCTGGCTGTCGCTCTGGCCGGTGCCGGCCAGCTTGCTGCCACTCAGGTCGAAGGACGGCTGCGCCTTGTTGTCGATCGAGCAGAACTGCCCACCGACCCCGTTGAGCTGCAGACCGAGCATCTGCCCATGACCCAAACCGCAGGCGAGCACGCTGAACAGGACGCTGAAGTACAGCATCCAGGCGGTCAGCGAGTGGCGGCGGCGGTCGATGTTCATGAGTTGACTCTAGATGAGGGCGGCGAATTTAGCAGCGCAGACGCCGCGAGAAAACTGCTGATTGCATCCTCAGCACGCCGCCAGTGCCTGCACCGAGGCATCCGGGCCGGCGAGGAAGTCCGCGAGCTGCTCCAGCGGCAGCGGCCGGCTGAACAGGTAGCCCTGGATGAAATCGCAACCCAGGCCGCGCAGGAACGCCAGCTGCTCGGCACTCTCCACCCCCTCGGCGACCACCTGCAGGCGCAGGATGTGCGCCATGCCGATGATCGCATGGACGATCTCGCCGTCAGCCTCGCTGCCGGGGATGTCGAACAGGAACGAGCGGTCGATCTTCAGGGTGTCGAGCGGCAGGCGCTTGAGGTAGGCCAGCGACGAATAGCCGGTGCCGAAGTCGTCGATGGAGATGCTCACGCCCAGCTCGCGGATGCGCTGCAGCAGGCCAAGCGCCTGGTTGACGCTGCTCATAAGGGCGTTCTCGGTGACTTCCAGTTCGAGGTTCTGCGGACGCAGGCCGGCGCCCTCCAGCGCGGTGGCGACGATGCTCGGCAGGTCGTCGTGGCTGAGGTCGAGGGCCGAGCAGTTCACCGCCACGCGCAGCTCGGCATGCCCCTGGGCAACCAGCCCGGCCAAGTCGGCACAGGCGCGGCGCAGCACCCAGGCGTCCAGCTCGGTGATGAAGCCGTTGGCTTCGGCGATGCCGAGGAAGCGGTCGGGGCTTAGCAGGCCGAGGCGCGGGTGCTGCCAGCGCAGCAGCGCTTCGAGCTTGGTCACGTCACCGCTGCGCAAGTCGAGAATCGGCTGGTAGTGCAGCAACAGGCCGCCGTCGCTGATCAGCGCCTGGCGCAACTCCTCTTCCAGCTGCAACTCGAGGGTGACCTTGTGCTTGAGGTGGTGGTTGAAGAACTGCAGCGCGTTACGGCCGCAGTTCTTCGCCTGGTACAGCGCCAGGTCGGCGTGCTTGAGCAGCTCCTCGCAGCTGTCGCCGTCCTCCGGGAACAGGCTGATACCGATGCTGGCGCTCATCACCATGCTGCGCCCGTTGATCAGGATCGGCTCCTTCATGCCCTGCAGGATGCGCTCGGCGAGCTGCCGCGCCTCGTCGGGGGTGTGCAGGCTGATCAGGATGCAGAACTCGTCGCCGCCGAAGCGGGCGATCACGTCCTGCTCGCGCAGCGTGGCGCGAATCCGCGCGGCCACCTCATGCAGCAGATGATCGCCGGCATCATGGCCGAGGCTGTCGTTGACCCGTTTGAAGTGGTCGACGTCGAGGAACATCACCGCCAGCGCACGGCCGGTCGCCGCGTGGCTGAGCAGCCACTCGCCGAACAGTTCGGTGAACGCCCGACGGTTGAGCAGGTTGGTCAGCGCGTCGTACTGCGCGGCCTGCTGCAGCAGCGCCCGGGCGCGGTCGAGGTCGCTGACCAGGCGGTTGACCCGACTGAGATCGCTCTCCTTGCTCTGCAGCTTGCGGTCGGCCGCTGCGGCGGCGAGGCCACAGCCGATGGCGAACACGCTGATCACGCCAATGCCCACGCCGAGCTGGGTCGCATCGTTGTCGTTCTGCAGGCTCAGCGCGGTGCCCAGCGGCACCACCAGGGACAGCGCCCACATGCCGGTGAAGTGCATGGAAACGATGGCGCCGCCCATCAGCAGGCTGGCCAGCGCTTTGAGCAACTGGTGATGGCGCTCGTTGAGGTCGCGCCAGTGCAGCGCCAGCCACAGCGCGGCGAAGCTGGCGACCACCGCGATCAGCACCGACAGGGCGAACAGCCAGGGGTCGTAGTACAGCGTGGCGCTGGAGCGAATCGCCGCCATGCCGCTGTAGTGCATCAGCACGATGCCGGCGCCGATGCACAGCGCCGCCTGCACGCACTGGCGCAGCGTGGGGTGCAGTTGCTCCATCGAGCGCATTGCCAGCAAGGCGGCGATGCACACCACCAGCAGCGACAGCAGGGTGGTCGGCAGGTCGTACTGGATGGCGATGGGCACGCGGAAGGCGAGCATGGCGATGAAGTGCATCGCCCACACGCCGCCACCGAGAAACAGCGCACCGGCCCAGCGCCAGGCGCGCCGCACGCGGGCACGCGCGGCATAGGCCAGGCGGTCGGCAATGCTCAGGGTGGCGTAGCTGGCGGCGCAGGCCACCACATAGGCGAGCAGCACCAGGCCGATGGCGTGGCTGCAGGTGAGGAGCAGTTGACCACCGCTGGGGTAGCCGACGAGGAAGCGCAAATCCAGCCATTCCATAGCGCGAAATCCGTTCAGGCCAACGACAGGAAGGACATCTGCAGCCGAGCGACAGCAGTATAGCCACGCATATCAATTCGCCACCAGCCACCCCTCAAGCCCACGGCGCGCGGGCCAGCAGCTCGTCGCAGCGGGTCTGCAGGAACTCGCGGAGCAGGCGCACCGGGCGGGTCAGCTGGGCGCGGTGGGTGCAGATCAGGTTGAGCGGCGTGGCCTCGCCGAGGTAGTCGCTGAGTGCCAGCTGCAAGCGCCCGGCCTGCACGTCGGCGGCGACGTCCAGCCAGGACTTATAGGTCAGCCCCTGCCCGGCCACCGCCCAGCGCCGCACCACGTCGGCGTCGTCGCTGACCCGGTCGCCGCGCACGCTGACGTTCAGCGCGCGCTTGCCCTGGGTGAAGCTCCAGCGGTCGTGCACCCGCTCGCCAAGCATGTACAGCAGGCAGTTGTGCTCGCGCAGCGCCTCCACCTCCTGCGGCACGCCGTGGCGCGCCCAGTAGTCCGGCGCGGCACACAGCACGCGGCGGTTGCCGGCGGCCAGCGGCAGGGCGAGCAGGCTGGAATCCTCGGGAATGCCGTAGCGCAGGGCGATGTCCACCGGCTGGCGATACAGGTCGCTGACCCGGTCGCCGAGCAGCAGGCGCACGCTGAGTTGCGGATGTTCGCGCTGGAAGGCATCGAGCCAGGGCAGCAGCACGTTGCGGCCGAAATCCGAGGGCGCCGAAAGGCGCAGCTCGCCGCTGATCGCCGCCTTGCCGCCGGCCAGTTGCTGGCGCCCGGCGCTGAGGCTGAGCAGCGCCGCCCGCGCATGAACGAGGAACTGCTCGCCCTCCGGGGTCAGCCGCAGGCTGCGCGTCGAGCGCACCAGCAGGCGCACGTCGAGTTCCTGCTCGAGGCGCTTGAGCGCGGCGCTGGCCACCGCCGGCGACACATCGAGCGCCCGCGCGGCGGCGGACAGGCTGCCGGCATCGGCGGTGCGGACGAACAGGCTAAGGTCATCAAAGCGCAGCATGGCGGGCTCTATTTTCAAAATTGCTTTGAAAGAGACTCTATTCGCAGTGGGTTTTTCATTCCAGGCGAATAGCCGAGGATAACTGGCCTGAGTCACGGGCGCGCCGCTCGCGCACCCCGGTCCGTTGGATTCCCGCCTTCGCGGGAATGACGGTGCCGCACGAATCAATCGTCGTCCCCGCGCAGGCGGGGACCCAGTCACCCGCCACCCAGGAGCACGCATGAAAGCCATTGCCTACTACCAGTCGTTGCCGATCGACCACCCCGATGCCCTGCAGGACGTCGAACTGCCGGCGCCGACGCCCGGCCCGCGCGACCTGTTGGTCGAGGTGCGGGCCATCTCGGTCAATCCGGTGGACACCAAGATTCGCCGCAACGTCGCCCCCGAGGCCGGCCAGGCCAAGGTGCTCGGCTGGGACGTGGCCGGCGTGGTGCGCGCAGTGGGCAGCGCGGCCAGCCTGTTCCAGCCCGGCGACGAGGTGTTCTACGCCGGCGCGCTGGATCGCCCCGGCGCCAACAGCGAGCTGCACGTGGTCGACGAGCGGCTGGTCGGCCACAAGCCGCGCAGCCTGGACTTCGCCCAGGCCGCCGCACTGCCGCTGACCGCGATCACCGCCTGGGAGCTGCTGTTCGAGCGCCTGGGCATCGCCGAAGGGGCGGCCAGCGCCGGCCAGCGCCTGCTGATCGTCGGTGCCGCCGGCGGGGTCGGCTCGATCCTCACCCAATTGGCCCGCCAGCTCACCGGCCTGACCGTGATCGGCAGCGCCTCGCGGGCCGACACCCAGGCCTGGGTGCGCGCCCTCGGCGCGCAGCACGTGGTCGACCATGGCCGGCCGCTGGCCGAGGAAATCCGCGGCCTCGGAATCGGCCCGGTGACCCATGTGGCCAGCCTGACCAACACTGATCAGCACCTCGATCAGTTGGTCGAAGCCCTGGCGCCGCAAGGCAAGCTCGGCCTGATCGACGACCCGGAAGCGCTCGACGTGCGCAAGCTCAAGCGCAAGAGCCTGTCGTTGCACTGGGAGTTCATGTACACCCGTTCGCTGTTCCAGACCGACGACATGCTCGAGCAGCACAAACTGCTCGAGCGGGTCAGCCAGCTGATCGATCAGGGCGTGCTGAAAACCACCCTGGGCGAGCATTTCGGGCGCATCGACGCGGCCAACCTGCGTCGCGCCCACGCCCTGCTGGAAAGCGGCAAGGCCAAGGGCAAGATCGTCCTCGAAGGCTTCGCCTGAGCGCCACACGCGGCGGCCGGCGGCCCTGTGGCAGGCGCGAAAGATCCTGAAACAGAGCGCTCGCCGCCATCCGTCGCAGCTGCGTGCTGGACCCGGGCGGGGCGCTAAACTGCAATCTCCGCCCACATGGCCGGGGAGCGTTGCGATGAAGATTCTCGTCAGTCCGACCGCAGGTCCGCAGGGCCGCCGCAGCTGGCAAGTACGCCTCGATCAGCACTGCATCAGTTTCCGTAGCGAGGCCGAGGCCCGGCAGTTCGTCGCCACACTGGAGGCGCGTCTGCGCGCCCCCCATCACTTACCCGAAGCAGTTCAGCGCAGCGCCTGACGCCGTTCCAGACGCCAGGTCAGCAGGGTCAGGGTCACCGCACCGATTCCACACAGGCTGATGGCCTCGGCCATCGGCATGGCCGTGCCGTCGTGCAGCACGCCGACCAGCGCCGAGGCGCCCGCGGCGATGCAGAACTGCAGCGAACCGAGCAGCCCGGAAGCGCTGCCGGCCTGTACGCCGTGGCCGGCCATCGCGCAGGCCGAGGCGTTCGGCAGGATGCCGCCAAGGCTGGCGATGCAGATGAACAGCGGGATCAGCAACGGCCACAGCGCGCTCGGCTGCAGCGCGGAGACGGTCAGCAAGGTCAGCCCGGCGGCCAGGTAGATCCACACCGCGCGGCGCAGCCAGAACGCCGGGCCGCGCCAGCGCAGCAGGCGCGCGTTGATCTGCCCGGCGATGATGAAGCCCGCCGCGTTGCTGCCGAACAGCCAGCCGTAGTGCTCGGCCGGCACGTCATACAGCTCGATGAACACGTACGGCGAGCCGGAGATGTAGGCGAACATGCCGCCCATCACCAGGCCGCCGGTCAGCGCGTAGCCGAGGAACACGCCGTCGCCCAACAGCCCGCGATAGCGCTGCAATGCGCCACTCAGCGGCAGGCGCGGCATTTCGCGTGACAGCGATTCGGGCAGCCACAGTGCCACCGCGGTACCACACAGCGCGCTGAACAGGGTCAGGCAGTAGAAGATCGAGCGCCAGCCGGAGAACTGCAGCAGCCAGCCGCCGAACAGCGGGGCGAGGATCGGCGCCAGGCCCATCACCAGCATCAGTTGGGAAAACGCCTTGGCCGAGGCGACCGGGTCGCACAGGTCACGCACCACCGCGCGGGAGATCACCATGCCGGCGCAGCCGCCGAGCGCCTGCACGAAGCGCGCAGCGATCAGCCATTCGAGGCTCGGCGCCAGGCTGCAGACCAACGACGCCAGGGTGAACAGCGACACCCCGATCAGCAGCGGCAGGCGCCGGCCGAAGCGGTCGGCCAGCGGGCCGTAGAGCAGTTGGCCGATCGCCAGGCCGGCGAAGTACACCGCCAGGCTGAGCTGCACGTGCTCGATGTCGGTGGCGAACACCGCGGCAAGGGTCGGGAAGGTCGGCAGGTAGAAGTCGATGGCCAGCGGGCCGAAGGCGCTGAGGGCGCCGAGGATCAGCAGGATGCGTAGGTTCATGAAGGGTCCGGCAGGCATCGCGGTCAAAACGGCCGCAGCAAAGCGGCAGGATAGCCGGGCCGCGGCAGCAGCCCAAGGCTGAACTGCACAACAGTGCGTTCGCCGCAGCGCGCGCCGGGGCAATCGTGGTGAGCGATTGCCCCGGCGCGCGCTCAGGCCTATTCGGCCGCAGCCGGCGCGGCGGTCTTGTCCTTGTCTTTACCGCCGAGCTTGGCGGCAGCCGACTCGACCAGCAGGTAGAACATCGGGATCAGAAAGGTCGCCAGCAGCGTTGCCGCGAGCATGCCGCCGATCACCCCGGTGCCGATCGAGTGGCGACTGGCCGAACCGGCGCCGCTGCTGATCGCCAACGGTACGCACCCGAGGATGAACGCCAGCGAGGTCATCACGATCGGCCGGAAGCGCAGCTTGGCGGCTTCCAGCGCCGACTCGAAGATGCCCATGCCCTGCTCTTCGCGGCACAGCACGGCGAACTCGATGATCAGGATGGCGTTCTTCGCTGCCAGGCCAATCAGAGTCACCAGGCCGACCTGGAAGTACACGTCGTTGGACAGCCCACGCAGCCAGATCGCCAGAATCGCGCCGAACACCGCGAACGGCACGGCGGTGACCACCGCAATCGGCAGGGTCCAGCGCTCGTACTGGGCGGCGAGGATCAGGAACACCAGAATCAGGCCGAAGATGAACGCGGTGCTACCGGAGCCCTGGGTCGCCAGCTCCTGGTAGGCCGAGCCGATCCACGCCAGGGTGTAGTCCTCGCCGAGCACCTCGTCGGCCACCGCCTGCATCGCCGCCAGCGACTGCCCGGAGCTATAGCCCGGCGCCGGCCCGCCGAGCACCTTGGCGGCCGGGTAGACGTTGAAGCGCGCATAGGAGTCCGGGCCGAGGATGCGCTCGACACTCACCAGCGAGGACAGCGGCACCAGGTCGTTGGTCGACGAGCGCACGAACACCTGGGTCAGGTCTTCCGGCTTGCGGCGGAAGTCCGCCTCGGACTGCAGGCTGACCTGCCATGTACGGCCGTACAGGGTGAAGTCGTTGACGTAGTAGCTGCCGAAGGTCGACTGCATGGCGGTGAATACGTCATTGATCGCCACTCCCAGGGCACGCGCCTTGGTGCGGTCGAGGTTGATGAAGTACTGCGGCACGTCGGCGTTGAAGGTGGTGTTGACGCCGACCAGTTCAGGGCGCTTGGCCGCCGCGGCCATGAACTTGTGCACCACGTCCTCGAACTGGGCGATCGAGCCGCCGCTGCGATCCTGGATGTACGCCTCGAAACCGCCGGTGGTACTCATGCCGGTGATCGGCGGCGGGTTGAAGGTCATCACCACCGCATCCTTCTGCTGGGCGCCCATGGCCATGAACGGGCCTGGCAGGTTGCGTGCATCCAGCTCCTTGGTGGTGCGCTCCTTCCAGTCCTTGAGCGGCACGAACGACACCCCGACGTTGCTGCGCACGCCGGAGGTGAGGATGTCGTAACCGGCGAAGGTCACCACGTCACGCACCGCGGGGTGCTTCATCAGCTGCTCGGTGACCGCGCCGGTGACCTGTTCGGTGCGCCCCAGCGAGGCCGCCGGCGGCAGGATGTAGGCGTTGATCACGTAGCCCTGGTCCTCGTCTGGCACCAGCGAGCCGGGCACCCGGCCGAACAGCACGACCAGCAGGGCGATCATCCCGCCGAACACCAGCAGGCCGATCAGCGAGCGCTTGAGGAAGAACTGCACACCGGCGGTATAGCCGTTGGTGAAGCGCTCGAAGGCGTTGTTGAACCAGCGGAACGGTGCCGCCGGTTCCTTGTGCTCGGGCTTGAGCAGCAGCGCGCAGAGCGCCGGCGACAGGGTCAGGGCGACGATGCCGGAGATCACCACCGACACCGCGATGGTGATAGCGAACTGTTTGTACATCTGTCCCGCCAGGCCGCCGAGGAAGCCCACCGGAACAAATACCGCGCAGAGCACCAGGACGATGGCGACGATCGGCCCGGTCACCTCCTCCATGGCCTTGATCGCCGCCTCACGCGGGCTGAGCTTCTCGGTGCGCATCACCCGCTCGACGTTCTCCAGCACCACGATGGCGTCGTCGACCACGATGCCGATCGCCAGCACCATGCCGAACAGGGTCAGCAGGTTGATCGAGAAGCCCAGCATGTACATGCCGGCGAAGGTGCCGATCAGCGACACCGGGATCGCCAGCACCGGGATCAGCGTGGCGCGCCAGTTCTGCAGGAAGATGAACACCACCAGCATCACCAGCACCAGCGCCTCGAAGAAGGTGTGGATCACCTCCTCGATGGAGACTTTGACGAAGGTGGTGGTGTCGTAGGGGATCTTGTAGGCGATGCCCTGCGGGAAGCGCTTGGCCAGCCGCTCCATGGTTTTGCTCACCGCGTCGGCGGTGTCCAGAGCGTTCGCCCCGGGCTGCAGGAAGATACCGAAAGCGGCGTTCTGCTGGCCGTTGAGGGTGGTCACCAGCGAGTAGTCGAGGGCGCCCAGCTCGACCCGTGCGACGTCCTTGAGCAGCAGGCTGGCACCGGTGGCATCGGTGCGCAGGATGACGCTCTCGAACTCCTTGGGATCGGTGAAGCGCCCCTGGGTGCTCACCGTGTAGGTGAACGCCTGCGGGTCGTTCATCGGCTCCTTGCCGAAGTTGCCGGCGGCGAACTGCGAGTTCTGCTCGCGGATCGCGTTGACCACGTCGGTGGGCGTCAGGTTGTACTGCGCCAGCTTGTCCGGGCGCAGCCAGATGCGCATGGAGTAGTCCTTCGAGCCGAACTGGCTGGCATCGCCGACCCCGGGAATACGCTTGAGCTCGTCGATCACGTTGATCAGCGCGTAGTTGCTGATGAAGATCGGGTCGCGCGAGTTGTCCGGCGAGAACAGGGTCACCACCTGGAGGATGTCGGAGGATTTCTTCTCCACCTTCACACCCTGGCGGCGTACGTCTTCCGGCAGCTTGGCGAGCGCCGCCTGGACCCTGTTGTTGACGTCGATGGTCGCCTGGTCCGCATCGGTGCCGACCGCGAAGTACACGGACAGGCTCATCGAGCCGTTACTGTCGGAGTTCGAAAGCTGGTAGATCATGCCCTCGACGCCGTTGATTTCCTGCTCGAGCGGCGCCGCCACGGTTTCCGCGATGACCTGCGAGCTGGCGCCCGGGTAGGTGGCGGTGACGGCCACTTCGGGCGGGAGGATTTCCGGGTACTGGGCAATCGGCAGCGCGCGCATGGCCGCCAGGCCGGACAGAATGATGACGATGGAAATGACCACCGCGAAGATCGGTCGATCGATAAAGAAGCGTGAGATCACGGCGACGCTCCTTAGGATTGCTTGGCAGACGAATCAGCAGGCTTGCTCGCGGCATCGACCGCTTTCACCGGGCTGTCCGGGCGCACCCGCAGCAGTCCCTCGACGATCACCCGTTCGCCGATCTTCAGCCCCGACTCGATCACCCAGCGGCCGCCGGAGGTCTCGCCGGTGGTGACTTCGCGCATGCGCGCCACGCCACCGTCATCGACCACGTAGACGAAGGTGCCCTTCTGCGCTTGCGCCAGTGCTTGCTCGGGCACGGTGATGGCGTTCGGCCGGGTGAAGCCCTTGATCAGCACGCGGACGAACTGGCCCGGCAGCAAGCGATGCTCCGGGTTGGGCACCACCGCGCGGGCGCTGATGGTGCCGGTGCCGGTGTCGACGAAGCTGTCGGTGAAGTCCACCCGGCCTTCCAGAGGATAGGTCGAGCCATCGCCGAACTTGATCACCGCATTCAGCTTGCCGTTGGCCGGCATGGTCAGCGCGCCGCTCTGCACGCCGTCGCGTACCCGGGCGCCCTCGGTATCGGAATAGGCGAAGTTGACGTACAGCGGGTCGAGCTGGGTGAGGCGGGTGAGCAGGCTGGAATTGGGGTCGTTGGCCGCCACCAGGCTGCCCTCGGACACGGTTTCCTTGCTGGTGATGCCGCTGATCGGCGCCTTCACCGTGGTGTAGTCGAGGTCGATCTGCTTGGCCTGCACGTTGGCCTTGGCTGCCTCGATGTTGGCCTTGGATTGTTCGAAGTTGGAGATGTAGCGGTCCAGTTCGCTCTCGCTGGCGAAGCCCTTCTTCTGCAGCTCGCGAATCCGCTTGAGGTCGCGGTCGGCCTGGCGGTAGCGCGCCTGCTCCTGGGCCAGCGCCCCCTTGGCCTGGGACAGCGCCGCCTGGTACAGGCGCGGATCGATGCGGAACAGCACCTGATCCTTGGTCACCGTGGCGCCTTCCTGATAGGTGCGCTGCTGGAGGATGCCGCTGACCTGGGCGCGCACTTCCACCTCGCGGTAGCCGGCGGTGCGCCCGGCGTATTCCAGCACCAGCGGCAGCGGCGCGCTGCTGACGGTTTCCACCAACACTTCCGGTGCCGGCGGTGCCGCGGCGGCGGGCTTATCGTCGGCCAGCACCTGGCTGGCGAGCAGGCCGCTGAGGAGGGCACAGGAAAGGGCACGGGGGACGTGAACAGCAAACGACATAGGTGTCTCCATGACAGACGCGAAAGGCAAAAGCGCGACGGCAGCCCCTTCCCCGTCGGCGGGCGACGAGCACGGGGCATAACCAAAGGACGTAAAGCCGGTAGACTCTACTTAAAAAGAGAGACTAGTCAGTAAACCGCGAGCCGCCATGCGCCGTACCAAAGAAGATGCCGAGAAGACCCGCCAGGCCATATTGCAGGCTGCCGAACTGCTGTTCCTGGAAAAGGGGGTGGCCCATACCAGCCTGGAAACCATCGCGCGCCATGTCGGGGTAACCCGCGGCGCGGTTTACTGGCATTTCCAGAACAAGGCCCACCTGTTCCACGAAATGCTCAACCAGGTGCGCCTGCCGCCGGAACACATGGCCGCCTTGCTGGGGGGCGAGGATTCCTGCGCCTCGCTGCTGGCGCTGCGCAACTTGTGCATCGACACCGTCGAGGACCTGGCGCGCGACGAGCAGAAACGACGCATCTTCACCATCCTCCTCTACCGCTGCGAGTTCACCGAGGAACTGCGCGAGGCCGAGGAGCGCCACAACGCCTTCATCAACCAGTTCATCGACCTCAGCGAAAAACTGTTCATTCAGGCGCAGGCGCGCAACCACCTGGAGCCCGGCCACAGCCCGAAGCTCGCCGCACGCGCACTGCATGCGCTGCTGCTCGGGCTGTTCTGCGACTGGCTGCGCGACCCCAACCTGTTCGATCCGCTGCGCGACACCCGGCCGCTGATCGACGGCTTCTTCCGCGGAGTGATGCGCGACTGGTGCGCGCCGGACTGACTCAGGCCGTTTCGGCCAGATAACCCTCGGCGCGGATCGCCGCGAGCACTTCCTCCTCGCTCAGCGCGCCGGCCACCCGCACCTCGCCGGCCCCCAGGTCGACCTCGACCACCGCCTGTGCATCGCGCGCCTGCAGCGCCCGGGTAATGGCCCGCACGCAATGCCCGCAACTCATGCCTTGCACCTTGTAGCTGCACATTTTTCGCACCTCCGTTGATTGGCTCTGCGGCAAGCGTCCACCTTGCCACAGGGGCAAGGTCAAGCGTCGACTTGCCGAGCCCGGCCGCCTCGCCCACCATGAAGCTGTCCATCTGGGGGAGAGCCGCCATGCGTCGTCTGATCCTGACCGCCCTGCTCGGCCTGGTGCCGCTCGCCGAGGCCGCCCCGTACGGCACGCCGACCGCCCAGGCGCAGGGCTACGGCATGCTGATCGTCTCTCGCGAGCGCCTGGAAGTGGCCAGCCCCTGCGACATCGGCCTGTACCTGCACGACGAACTGGCCGCGCGCCTGTACCAGGGCCAGTCGGTGGCGTTCAACCTGCCACCCGGCGAAGTGCCGCTGCGCCTGGCGCTGATCGGTCCCGGCACCTGCACGCCGGGGATCATCCAGCCGGACAGCCAGCCGGTGCGCATCCACGCCGGCGAGGTGCGCAAGTACCGTATCGCGCTCGGCAAGCAGGGCTTCGAGCTGATTCCCGCCCCGCTCAACTATTGATCCAGATCGCCGCTTGACCTTGCCCATGTGGCAAGGTTGATCCTGTGCGCAACGCTCAGGAGATCCGACATGACGTCTATCGACCTACCCATCGCCGGCATGACCTGCGCCAGTTGCGCCGGCCGCGTCGAACGCGCGCTCACTCAGGTGCCCGGCGTGCGCAGCGCCAGCGTCAACCTGGCCAGCGAGCGCGCCCACCTGGAACTCGCCGACACGCCGTTCGAGCAGCTGCTGCAAGCGGTGCAGAACGCCGGCTACCAAGTGCCCAGCGACGAACTGGAGCTGGCCATCGACGGCATGACCTGCGCCAGCTGCGTCGGCCGCGTCGAGCGCGCCCTGGGCAAGGTCGCCGGGGTGCTCAGCGTGACCGTCAACCTGGCCAGCGAACGCGCCCACCTGCGCCTGCTCGCCGGCGTCGACCCGGCCAGCCTGCTACAGGCCGTGCAGGCCGCCGGCTACCAGGGACGCCTGCTCGACGCCGAACAGCCGAGCGCGGACAGCGGCGAACAACGCCTGCGCCGCGAGCGCTGGGCGGTGCTGCTCGGCCTGGCCCTGGCCCTGCCGCTGATGGCGCCGATGCTGGTCGACTGGTTCGGCGGCCACTGGATGCTGCCGGCCTGGGTGCAATTCCTGCTCGCCACGCCGGCGCAGTTCGTCCTCGGCGCACGCTTCTACCGCGCAGCCTGGCGCGCGCTGCGGGCGCGCACCGGCAACATGGACCTGCTGGTCGCCCTCGGCACCAGCGCCGCCTACGGCCTGAGCCTGTACCTGTGGTGGCAGGCGCCGAGCGGCGCCATGCCGCACCTGTACTTCGAGGCAGCGGCGGTGGTGATCGCCCTGGTGCTGCTCGGCAAGTACCTGGAAAGCCGCGCCAAGCGGCAGACCACCAGCGCCATCCGAGCCCTCGAAGCGCTGCGCCCGGAGCGCGCGACGCGGCTGCGTGACGGCCAGGAACAGGACGTGGCAATCGCCGAACTGCAGCTCGGCGACCTGCTGGTGGTGAAGCCCGGCGAACGCTTCCCGGTCGACGGCGAAGTGCTCGAGGGACAGAGCCACGCCGACGAAGCGCTGATCAGCGGCGAGAGCCTGCCGGTGGCGAAAGCCCCCGGCGCGCCGGTCACCGCCGGGGCGATCAATGGCGAGGGGCGGCTGCTGGTGCGCACCAGCGCGCTCGGCGGCGAGACCGTGCTGGCGCGGATCATCCGCCTGGTGGAAGACGCCCAAGCGGCCAAGGCGCCGATCCAGAAGCTGGTCGACAAGGTCAGCGCGCTGTTCGTCCCGGCGGTGCTGGCCATCGCCCTGCTCACCCTGCTGGTCTGGCTGACGCTCGGCGCCGGCCTGGAAACCGCGCTGCTGAATGCCGTCGCCGTGCTGGTGATCGCCTGCCCCTGCGCGCTGGGCCTGGCCACGCCGACGGCGATCATGGCCGGCACCGGGGTGGCGGCCAAGCACGGCATCCTGATCAAGGATGCCGAAGCTCTGGAGGTCGCCCATGCGGTGAGCGCGGTGGCCTTCGACAAGACCGGCACGCTGACCTCCGGCAGTCCGCGTATCGCCCATCTGCAGGCGCTGGACGGTGACGAAGCGCAGTTGCTGCAACTCGCCGGTGCCCTGCAGCGCGGCAGCGAACACCCCCTGTCCAAAGCCGTGCTGGCGGCCTGTGCGGAGCGCGGCCTGGTGCTCGCCGAGGTGCGCGACAGCCAGGCGCTGGCCGGTCGCGGCATCGCCGGCACGTTGGCCGGGCGTCGCCTGGCCCTCGGCAACCGCCGCCTGCTGGACGACAACGGCCTGCAGCCGGGTGAGCTGACGGCGCGCGCTCAGGCCTGGGAAGCCGAAGGGCGCACCCTGTCCTGGCTGCTCGAACAACAGCCGCAGCCGCGCGTGCTCGGCCTGTTCGCCTTCGGCGACACGCTCAAGCCGGGCGCCGCCGCGGCCATCGCCGAATTGGACGCGCGCGGCGTCAGCACCCACCTGATCAGCGGCGACAACCGCGGCAGCGCACAAGCCGTGGCCAGCGTGCTGGGCATCGCCGACGTGCACGCCGAAGTGCTGCCGGCCGACAAGGCCGCCACGGTCGCCGCGCTGAAGGCCGGTGGCGCGGTGGTGGCGATGGTTGGTGACGGCATCAACGACGCCCCGGCGCTGGCCGCCGCCGACGTCGGCATCGCCATGGGCGGTGGCACCGACGTGGCCATGCACGCCGCCGGCATCACCCTGATGCGCGGCGATCCGCGCCTGGTGCCGGCCGCGCTGGAGATCAGCCGGCGCACCTACGCGAAGATCCGCCAGAACCTGTTCTGGGCCTTCATCTACAACCTGGTGGGCATCCCGCTGGCCGCCTGCGGCCTGCTCGACCCGATGTTCGCCGGCGCGGCGATGGCCTTTTCCAGCGTCAGCGTGGTCAGCAACGCGCTGCTGCTCAAGCGCTGGAAGCCGCACGCCAATGCGGACTCCGCAGCCCAGTCAGAGACACGAGGAGCGATGTGATGAACATTGGCCAAGCCGCGCAACGCAGCGGCCTCAGCGCGAAGATGATCCGCTACTACGAATCGATCGGCCTGCTGCCCGCCGCCGGGCGCAGCGACAGCGGCTACCGCCAGTTCAGCGCCCAGGACCTGCACACCCTGGCGTTCATCAAGCGCTCGCGCGACCTCGGCTTTTCCCTTGAGGAAGTCGGCAAGCTGCTCACCCTCTGGCAAGACCGCGGCCGCGCCAGCGCCGACGTCAAGGCGCTGGCCAGCGGGCACATCGACGCACTGAACCGCAAGATCGCCGAACTCAGCGGCCTGCGCGACACCCTGCAGGAACTGGTCGAGCACTGCCACGGCGACCACCGGCCGGACTGCCCGATCCTCAAGGACCTGGAGTCGGGCTGCTGCAGCAGCCATTCAGCAACAAATATCAAATAGCAACAAAATACAAATAGCAAATATTCCTATTTACTACTGAACGGGTATCTCCTACACTCGCGCCGCATATCCACCCCAAAGCACATCGATCGCCCTTCGGAACGCGTGACGGGATGGGTCTTCCTGCAACTTCGCAGCGCGCAAGAATCCTCTGAGAGAACCCGTCGCCATGAACCGTCATCACCTGTCGCCGTTAGCAGCCGCTATCGCCATCAGCTTGTGGGTCGCCCAGCCTGCCAACGCTGAAACTGCCACTAACGCTAGCACTGAAGAATCGAAAGGCACGGTGGATCTGCAGGTGACTCAGGTCGATGCGCAAGGCCTGCAAGGTCAGGAAACCACCGAAGGCACCCAGTCCTACACCACGGGCGCGATGAGCACAGGCACCAAGCTGCCGCTGTCGATCCGCGAGACTCCGCAGGCGGTGACGGTAATTACTCGCCAGCGGATGGACGATCAGAACATGACCAGCATCAACGATGTGGTCAAGGCCACCCCCGGCCTGTTCCTCAGCCAGGCTGACGGCCCGGGTCGTCAGGGCTACAAAGCGCGCGGCTTCGACATCGACAACATCATGTATGACGGCCTGCCCGCCTCCTATACGGGCTGGACGATGGGCGTACAACCCAACCTGGCGATGTTCGACCGCGTCGAAATCGTTCGCGGCGCCACCGGCCTGGTGACTGGCGCCGGCAACCCTTCCGCCGCCATCAACATGGTGCGCAAGCGCCCCACGACCACGCCGCAGGTGAGCCTCACCGGCGCGGCCGGCAGTTGGGATGATTACCGTAGTGAGCTGGATGCCTCCGGCGCGCTCAACGACAGCGGCACCCTACGCGGTCGCGTAGTGGGCTCCTACCAGGATGCCAATGACTTCCGCGATGGCGTGGAAAGCGACCACGGCCTGTTCTATGCCATTGGCGAAGCCGATCTGGGCGAAAACACCACGGCGACCCTGGGCTTCTCCCGCCAGGAAGACCAGACCAACTTCTTCTGGGGCGGCCTGCCGATTGGCACCGATGGCCGCCACTTGGACTTCTCCCGCTCCACCAACCCCGGGTCCGACTGGGAAAACAAGGATCTACGGATCGACACCGTGTTCGGCGAAGTGGAGCACCGCCTCGTCAACGACTGGAAACTGCAACTGCGCGGCTCGGCCTCGACGCTGGACGGCCAGTTCCGGGGCTCCTACCAGTCGCGCTACACCCCCCCGTACACGACGCTCGAGCGCACCGTATGGCAATCGGGTCACGACGAGGATCAGAAAGCGCTCGACCTGTTCGCCACTGGTCCAGTCGAAGCCTTTGGTCGTACTCACGAGGTCGTGGTTGGCACCAGCAAACGCATTTACGACAAAACCGACACGGGCTACAGCCCTTACGTCACCGATTGGCCGCTCGACGGCGGCAAGCCAAACTTCGTGCGTGACAGCGTGTTTGACGGACACAGCGTAACGACCCAGGACTCGGCCTACCTAACCACCCGCCTGAGCCTGGCCGATCCGCTCAAACTGATCCTCGGCGGACGCCTCGACTGGTATGACTACGATGATCGCCTGGGCGACGGCGACTACAAGGTCACCCGTAATGTCACCCGCTACGCTGGTCTGATCTACGACCTCGACGAGCATCACTCGGTCTACGCCAGCTACACCGACATCTTCCAGCCGCAAACCGAGAAGGATGTATCGCTCGACGTGCTGGAGCCGATTGTTGGCGAAAACTACGAAGTCGGCATTAAGGGCGAATACTTCGATGGCGCGCTGAACGCCAGCGTGGCGGTATTCCAGATCGATCAGTTGAACCGCGCCGCGGTCGACACCAGCGTGGGCCCGATCTGCAATGGCGCCACCTGCTACGTCGCGGCCGGCAAAGTCCGCAGCCAAGGCATTGACCTGGAGCTTCAAGGCGCGCTGACCGAAAACTGGCAGGTGGGTGCGGGCTATAGCTACACCCGCACGCATTACATCCATGATCAGGACCCGGCCAACGAAAACCAGCGTTTCGACACCGCGACCCCTGAAGACCTGTTCAAGCTAACGACCACCTACCGCTTCCAGGGCCCGCTGGAAAAACTCCGCGTCGGCGGCAGTGTTTACTGGCAGAGCCGCATGTACAACGATGTACCGCTGGTTGATGGCAGTAACTATCGCATCGAGCAAGGCAGCTATGCGATCGCCGATCTGATGGCTGGCTACCAGGTCAACGAGAACCTGGACCTGCAGGTGAACGCCAACAACATCTTCGATCGCAAGTATTACTCGTCGATTGGTTATGACGTGATCTGGGGGTCTACCGACACCTATGGCGATCCACGCAGCTACATGCTGACGGCGAAGTGGTCTCTGTAATCAACATCAACAAAGACCGGCGCAAGCCGGTCTTTGCGTGAGCAGCTTATGAACTGGGAAGGCATCGATCTGCGCTGGGCCTACGGCGACCTGCTGCTCAGCCTCAGTCGCCAGACCCGGTGCGTGCAGCGTGCCTACGACGTGCTGCACGACGCGCTGCTGCGCTTCGCCCTGGCGCGCCACGCGCAGCCACTCGAGCAACCCAACGCCTACCTGCGACGGGTCGCCCACTCGGTGCTGATCGACCATTTCCGCCGTGACGCACGCTTCCAGCCGCTGCCGGAATTCCACGAGGAAGGCGCCGACGACTACGGCGCGCCATCAGCCGAGCACCTGCTGGACATTCAGCAACGCCTGGTCGCCCTGCAGCGCATCCTCGACTGCCTGCCGCCGCGCTGCCGCGAAGTGTTCTGGCTGGCGCGCATCGAAGGCTGCAGCCAGCGCGAGATCGCCGAACAATTGAACATCAGCCAGAACATGGTCGAGCGCCACATCGCCCGCGCGCTGCTCGACCTGCGCGCCGCCCGCGAGCTGCTCTACCCATGAGCAGCCCCCGCGAACAGGCCGCGCTGTGGTTCGCTCGCATGCAGAACGCCGCCGACGATCATCCGCAACGCGCGCAGTTCGAAGCCTGGCTGGCCGCCCATCCGCAGCATGCCGTCGAATACCAGGCGTTCTGCGAGCTGTGGGGGGACTTCTCCTCGACCCGGCGCAGCGAAGCGCTGGCCCAGGCCATGGAGCAACGCCAGCGGCGCCGGCAGTTCCTGCACAGCGGCCTGTGCGCCCTGCTGCTCGCGCTGGGCGGCACCTTCGGCTGGCATGGCTACCGGCAGAGCAGCTTCGAGCTGGACCTCGCCACCACGATCGGCACGCAGCAGGAAACCCGGCTGCGCGACGGCAGCCAGCTCACCCTGAACGCCGACACCCGCCTGCACCTGCACTTTGACCGCGCGCTGCGTCAGGTCGAACTGCTGCGCGGCGAGGCGATCTTCGACGTGGCGCGCAACCCGCAGCGGCCGTTCGTGATCGACGGCGGCGTGGCCAAGGTGCGCGTGCTCGGCACCCGTTTCGTGGTCAATCGCCTCGATCAGCGCCTGCGGGTCAGCGTCGAGCGCGGCCTGGTGCAGGTCGACAGCCTCGCCAAACCTGGAGAGAGCCTGCAGGTGCGCGCCGGCGAGGTGCTCGAAGTCGATCGCCATGGCCACCTGCGGCGCCTGCCACTGGCGGCCAGCAACGCCTTCGCCTTCCAGCGCGGCAGCCTGGTGTTCGAGCAGGCCGACCTGACCGAAATCGCCGCCAGCCTGTCGCGCTACCGCCAGCAGCCGGTGCAGGCCGAGCTCGGCACGGCGCGCAGCCCGCGGATCAGCGCGGTGGTGCAACTGGCTGACGTCGAAGGCTTCCTCCAGGCGCTCCCCGCCATCGCCCCGGTGCACCTGCAGCAGGGCGGCAAGGCGACCGTGTTGCAGCCGCAGAAGACGACCGCTCGTCGGCGTCGAGAATAATTCACAAATAAGACATCAGGCTTTTTACGGCATGCCGCGTCAGGGGTGCATCTGCCCACACTTTATATAGGACGCTTCACCATGCCGATGCACCCTACCCTGCGCGCGCTCGCGACTGCCGTGGCCTTGAGCCTGGCCAGTCAGGCGTTCGCCGCGCCACTCGACCTCAACTTGCCGGCGCAGCCGCTCTCGGTGTCGCTGCGTCAGCTGGGTGAGGCCGCCGGCCTGACCATCGCCGTCGACAGCAGCTTGACCCAGGGCCTGCAGGCCCCGGCCATCAACGGCCACCTCGAGCCGCTCGACGCGCTCGCCCGACTGCTCGCCGGCAGCGGCCTGAACTACCAGCAGGCCGGCAACACGCTGATCATCAGCAAGCCAAGCGGCGACGCCCTGGAACTCGGTGCCACCAGCATCAACGGCGTCGGCCTCGGCGCCACCACCGAAGGCACCGGTTCCTACACCACCGGCTCGACCAGCACCGCCACCGGCCTGCCGCTGTCGATCCGCGAAACCCCGCAATCGGTCAGCGTGATCACCAGCCAGCGCATGCAGGACCAGGGTCTGACCCAGCTCACCGACGTGGTGCGCCAGACCCCCGGCCTGACCCTCAGCCAGAGTGCCGGCAACGGCGGGGACAACAGCAACATCTACTCGCGTGGCTTCGAGGTGCAGAACTACCAGATCGACGGCGTGCAGCTGCTCGACAGCAACTACGGCAGCCCTGCGCAGAGCAACGACATGGTCCTGTACGACCGCGTCGAGGTGATCCGTGGCGCCACCGGCCTGACCAATGGCGTGGGTACTCCCGGTGCCACCCTGAACATGATCCGCAAGCGTCCGACGGCCGAGTTTCGCAGTTCGATCAAGCAGGAAGTCGGCAGCTGGGACTACCAGCGCACCGAGGCCGACGTCAGCGGCGCGCTGACCGAGAGCGGCAATGTGCGTGGGCGCCTGGTGGGCGCCTATCAGGAAAACGATTCCTACGTCGACCGCCTCAGCGAGCGCAAGAAAGTGTTCTACGGGGTGATCGAGGCCGACCTGACCCCCGACACCCTGCTGACCTTCGGCATGGATTCGCAGTCCGACAACTATGACGGCCATGCTCGCAGTGGTCTGCCGCTGTTCAACAACGATGGCACCCGGGCTGACCATGACGATTCGGATTCCGCCGCCGCCAAGTGGGCCTATTCCGAGCGCGGCGCGGTCTCCGGTTTCGCGATTCTTGAGCACAACCTGAGCGAGCGCTGGAAGGCCAAGTTGAGCCTCGACCAGCGCCGCAGTGAATACGACGAACTCAGTGCCTATGCCGGTGGCAACAACTTCGCGGCGGGAGCCGATCCGGCCTCGCGAGTGTTCTATGTCAACCGCTGGAAAGCCAAGCCGGTGCAGCGCAGCTTCGACCTGAACCTGGCGGGCAACTTCGATCTGTTCGGCCTGGAACACGATGCCATCGTCGGTTACAGCCAACAGAAGACCGATTACAACACCCCGACCTACTCCTGGTGGCGTGATCCGGTGACTGGCGGGTTCCCAGTGATCGACAACATCTACACCTGGGATGGCAAGACGCCCGCCAAGCCGAATCTGGAGGCCTATGGCCGGATGGACTTCAGCGAAGAGCAGAAAGCCGCCTACGCCAGCACCCGCCTGCGGGCCAGCGAGGACCTGTCGTTCATCCTTGGGGCGCGGGTCATCGACTGGAGCAACACGATCAAGAACGAGTACTTCGACGGCACGCCCAGCGACGGCAGCGATCGCAGCGAGACCGGCGTGGTAACCCCGTTTGCCGGCGTGGTGTATGACCTCAACGATATCTGGTCGGTGTACGGCAGCTACACCAGCATCTTCAAGCCGCAGAGCAACAAGACCCTGACCGGCGCCTATATCGACCCGCTGGAAGGGGTCGGCTATGAAATCGGCACCAAGGGCGCCTTCTTCGAAGATCGCCTGAACCTCGGCATCGCCCTGTACCAAATCGAGCAGGACAACCTGGCCGTGTCGCTGGGCGCCAACCAGTTGGCCCCGGACGGCAGCCAGGCTTATCGCGCCGAATCCGGCACCAAGACCCGCGGCTTCGAGGTGGAGCTCACCGGCGAGCTGGCGCCGCACTGGCAGGGCACAGCGAGCTTCAGCCGCAATCTGGTGCAAGACTCCGATGGCAACGAGCTGAATACCAACGTCCCGCAAAACACCTTCAAGCTGTTCACCACCTACGACTTGGTCCAGGTCGGCAATGGCCTGACCATCGGCGGCGGCATCAACTGGCAGAGCGAGATGTACAGCGACGACGTAGGCCCGTTGGGCGTGCGTTTCGCCCAGGACAGCTATGCCGTGGTCGACGCGATGGCCCGTTACCCGCTGACCAAGCAGCTGACCGCCACCCTCAACCTGAACAACCTGACGGACGAGGAGTACTACACCAGTACGTCGTCGAGTTACTTCGGCGCGCCACGCAACGCCACGCTCGGCCTGAAGTACGACTTCTAACCGCGCGGTTCGCGGATGTCGCCAGCCTTGGCGGTGTCCGCAGGCGCCGGCCGCCGGCGCCACAGCGACGCCGGCACCACGGTGATCGCCAGGCCGACGAACACCAGTACGCAGGCCAGCCAACTCAACGCGCTGAGCTGCTCGTCGAGCAGCCACCAGCCCGCCAGCAGCCCGGAGATCGGCACCGCCAGGGCGAACGGCGTCACCTGACTGGCCGGATAGCGGCGCAGCAGGAAACTCCAGATCCCGAAGCCCACCGTCGTCGCCAGGAAGGCGATGTACAGCAGCGCGCCGACGCCACGCCAGCTGAGGTGTTCGAGCGCCGCGCCGATGGCCTGCGGCCCCTCGAACCACCAGGACAGCGCCAGCAATGGCAGTGGCGGAATCAGACTGACCCAGCTGATCAGCCGCAGCATGTCGCTGGCTCCCGAGCGCTTGGTGGCGATATTGGCGAAGGCCCAGGCCAGCGCCGCCGCCACCACCAGCAGGAAGGCCAGCAAGGTGCCGCCGAGCGGCCGTTGCCAACCGATCAACAACAACCCGCCGACCGCCAGCAGCAGCCCTACCAGCGCCCGCGCACTGGGTCGTTCGCCGAGGAAGAGCGCGGCGATCAGCAGGGTGAAGAACACCTGGCTCTGCAGCACCAGCGACGACAGCCCGGCCGGCATGCCGAGGTGCATGCCGACGAACAGCAGGCCGAACTTGATCACCCCGAGCAACAGGCCGATCTGCACGATGCGCCACAGCGGCGCCGGCAGCGGGCCACGCAGGATCAGCAACGGCAAGGCCGCCAGGGCAAAGCGCAGGGCGCAGAACAGCAGCGGCGGGAAGTCCTGCAGGCCGACCTTGATCACCACGAAGTTGACGCCCCAGATCAAGGTCACCAGCAGGGCGAGGGCGATGTGCAGCGGGCTCATGCCGAGGCTCCGAGGAAAAACCCTACGCTAGCAGCTCGCCGGCACGGCGTATGGATACAGTTGCGCGGCAACAGTCGCCGCGCCTCATACGAACATGCCGCCGGACACCTCAATGCGCTGCGCGTTGATCCAGCCGCTCTCCTCGGCGAGCAGCATGGCGATCGCCCCGCCGATGTCGTCCGGCAGGCCGACCCGGCCCAACGCGGTCTGCCCGGCGATCGCCGCGTTGAGCTGCGCGTTGTCGCGCACCGCGCCGCCGCCGAAGTCGGTCTCGATCGCCCCCGGAGCGATGACGTTGACGCGGATGCCGCGGCCACCGAGCTCCTTGGCCAGGTAGCGGGTCAGCACCTCGATGCCGCCCTTCATCGCCGCGTAGGCCGCATAGCCCGGCAGGGCGAAGCGCGCCAGGCCGGTGGAGACGTTGAGGATGCGGCCGTGGTCGGCGAGCAGCGGCAGCAGGGTCTGGGTGAGGAAGAACGGGCCCTTGAGCTGGATGTTCACCAACTGGTCGAACTGCGCCTCGCTGGTCTCGGCGAACGCCGCGTGCACGCCGATGCCGGCGTTGTTGACCAGCGCATCGAAGCTGTCGCGTTGCCAGGTTTCGCTCAGCGCCGCGCGCACCGCCTCGGCGAAAGCGTCGAAGCTGGCGCTGTCGGCGACGTTGAGCGGCAGGGCCACCGCCTGGCGACCGAGCGCCTGCAGTTCACCGACCAGCGCCTCGGCCTCGGCCTGGCCGCTGTGGTAGGTGAGGATCAGGTCGTGGCCGTGGCGCGCCAGGTGCAAGGCGGCGTTCTTGCCGAGGCCGCGACTGGCACCGGTGATCAGGACGATGTTGCTGCGCATGGGAAGACTCCGAGGCTGGTGGGGAAGACGTGTCCAGACTATTGGTTGCCGAAAAACGGATAAACCAGACGATCCTGATTAGACTGTCCAGACTCTCATAACAGTGGTGCGCCCATGGATCGCCTCCAGGCCATGCAGGCCTATGTTCGGGTCGCCGAACTGGCCAGCTTCACCCGCGCCGCGGAAAGCCTCGGCCAGCCGAAAGCCAGCGTGTCGCTGCTGGTCCAGCAGCTCGAGGCGCACCTCGGCACGCGTCTGCTGCACCGCACCACGCGCAAGGTGCAGATGACCCAGGACGGCCTGGCCTTCTACGAGCGCTGCAAGGACCTGCTGGCCGACGCCGACGAGGTCGAGTCGATGTTCCAGCGCGACGCCGGCCAGCTCAGCGGCCGCCTGCGCGTCGACATGGGTCAGGCCCTGGCGCGCGAGCTGGTGCTGCCGCGCCTCGCCGAATTCCTGCGCCTGCATCCGCGCCTGGAGCTGGAGCTGAGCTGCACCGACCGGCGCGTCGATCTGGTCCGCGAAGGCTTCGATTGCGTGGTGCGCGTCGGCCCGCTGGGCGATTCGAGCCACATCGCCCGCCCGCTCGGCCAGCTCAGCCAGGTCAACTGCGCCAGCCCGGCTTACCTCGCCGCCTATGGCACGCCACACAGCCTCGCCGACCTCGCCGCGCATCGCCTGGTGCATTACGTGCCGAGCCTGGGCATGAAGCCGAGCGGCTGGGAATGGTTCGACGGCGAGCGCAGCCACAGTCTGGCGATACCCGGCAGCCTCACGGTGAACAGCACCGACGCCTACAGCCAGGCCTGCCTGAACGGCCTCGGGCTGATCCAGGTACCGCTCAGCGGCGCCTGGCAGCACCTCGCGGCGGGTCGCCTGGTCGAGGTGCTGCCGCAGTTTCGCCCGGCGCCGCTGCCGGTGGCATTGCTCTATCCGCATCGACGCAACCTGTCCAAGCGCGTGCAGGTGTTCATGGACTGGCTGACGCAGCTGGCCGGCGATTACGTGCGCTAGGCGCCGGACAGCAGGCTGCGGCGCAGCGCCTCGATGGCATAGCGCACCTTGGCCGGTTGCGAGTCGCGCCGCGGGGTGACCAGGTAGACGCCGAACGACGGTGCCTGCCAGTGCGGCAGCAGCGGCAGCAGGCGGCCGCTGGCCAGCTCCTCGCGGATCTCCTGCTCCGGCTGCAGCGCCACGCCCATCCCGGCGAGGATGAACTGGCGCACGGCGAGGATGTTGTTGCAGCTCACCCGGTGCTCCAGGCGCAACTTCTCCACCGCCCCGTGCGGCCCGTGCAGCACCAGCGGCGCTGGCGCCGCGTCACGGTGCAGGCTCAGCCAGTCGAGGCCGAGCAGGTCGGCCGGCCGCTCGATCGGCGGATGCCGCGCCAGGTAGGCCGGCGCCGCGCAGATCACCTGGCGCATGTCGCCGATATGCCGGGCCACCAGGCTGGAGTCCTCGAGCTTGCCGACGCGGATCGCCAGGTCGATGCGCTGCTCGATCAGGTCGATCTGCTCGTCGTGGAAGAACAGGCTCAGGCGCAGGCCGCTGTGCGCGCGCAGCAGCGGCGCCAGTGCATCGCTGAGCGGCCGTCCGGAGAAGCCCACCGGCGCGGCGATGCGCAACTCGCCGACCGGTGCATCGCGCAACTCGGCCAGGCGCTGCTCGGCCTCGCGGGCCAGCTCCAGTACCTGCGCGCAGCTGCGGTAGAAGGTCGCGCCGGCCTCGGTGAGGGTCAGCTTGCGCGTGGTGCGGTGCAGCAGGCTGACCTGGGTGCCCTCCTCCAGCTTGCGAATCTGCTGGCTGACTGCCGAGGCACTCATGCCGAGCACCTCGGCGGCACCGACCATCGAGCCGCGTTCGACCACCGTGGCGAACACCGCCATGCGTTTGAGCTGTTCCATTGTTAAGTCCTGCTTAATTGTCAAAGCGGTTTTAGCCGATTTTTCCGACTTTTACCGCCTGCAATCATGGCAACACGCTTAACCAGACGAGGACAGACCATGAAGATCGCCTTGATCGGCGCCACCGGCTTCGTCGGCAGCGCGGTGCTGCAGGAAGCCCTGAACCGCGGGCATGCCGTCACCGCCATCGTCCGTCACCCGGACAAGCTGCCGCAGCACCCGGCCCTCACCGCGCAGGTCGCCAGTGCCTACCAGGCGCACCAGATCACCGCCGCGGTGGACGCGCATGACGCGGTAGTGCACGCCTTCAACCCCGGCTGGGGCGACCCGGACATCCGCGCGCACTTCATCGAGGGCACCCGCGGCATCATCGCCGGCACCAAGGCCGCCGGTGTGCGGCGCCTGCTGATCGTCGGCGGCGCCGGCAGCCTGTACGTCGCGCCCGGCCTGCAACTGCTCGACACCCCGGACTTTCCCGCCGCCTACAAGGAAGGCGCCGAGGGCGCACGCCAGGCGCTGCAGCTGATCCGCGAGGAAACCCAGCTGGACTGGACCTTTATCTCGCCGCCGGCGCTGCTCGAACCGGGCCCGCGCAGCGGCAAGTTCCGCCTTGGCGCCGACCAGTTGCTGATGGACGGCGCGGCGCCGGCGCGCATCAGCGTCGCCGACCTGGCCGTGGCCATCGTCGACGAACTGGAACAACCGCGGCACCTGCGCCGGCGCTTCACCGTCGGCTACTGATTCAGCGCGGCGCGCCCGCGTCGGGCGCCCGCCCACATTCTGGAGTTCGCATGACCTTGATCGCTTCCACTCATGTCACCACCGCCACGCCGGGCCGCTACATCGGCCGGCTGTGCAAGCACTTCGCCCACAAGCTGGAGGTGCAGCACGACGAGCAGCAGGGCCACATCGATTTCGCCTTCGGCCGCTGCCAGCTCAACGCCGAAGCCGACGGCCTGACCCTGCGCGTGGAAAGCGCCAACCGGGCTGATCTGGAGAAACTGCAGCACGTGGTTGCCAGCCATTTCGAGCGTTTCGCCTGGCAGGAAGCCTTGCAGCTGGAATGGCACTGAGCGGCGCACGACGCTCAGTCCGCCCCTTACCCGAGCCATGGCTGGGCTAAGGGGCGGTGGCGCGGTTTGATTCGAGATCGTCGCGGCCGCTGCGCCTACGTATTGGCTGGCGCGGCGCGCAACGTTACTGCAGCCAGGGCGGCGGCGGTTCGGCGGCGACGCTCGGCGTCTCCAGCTCGGCGCGGGCGGCTTCGCGGCGCTCCTGATCGAGCAGCGCGGCGGTGATCTCGCGGATCACCCCGTCGACGTCGGCCAGTTCTTCCGGCTCGTCGAACTCGCCGGTCAGCGGGCTGAGCGGGTGCAGCGTGCCCGCCTCGTACAGCGCCCACATTTCCTTGGCGTACTTGGTGGCCTTGAGCTCCGGCGCGAAGCGGCCGAAGTAGGCGGCCATGTTGCCGACGTCACGCTCGAGCATGCTGAACGCATGGTTGTTGCCGGCGGCGTCCACCGCCTGCGGCAGGTCGATGATCACCGGGCCGTCCGGATCGAGCAGCACGTTGAACTCGGACAGGTCGCCGTGCACCAGCCCAGCGCAGAGCATGCGCACGATCTGGCGGATCAGGAAACCGTGGTATTCGCGGGCCTGCTCGGCCTCCATCACCACGTCGTTGAGGCGCGGTGCGGCATCGCCGTGCTCGTCGGCGATCATCTCCATGAGCAGTACGCCGTCGTGGAAGTCGTAGGGCTTGGGCACCCGCACGCCGGCCTGGGCGAGGCGGAACAGCGCGGTCACCTCGGCGTTCTGCCAGGCGTCTTCCTGCTCCTTGCGCCCGTACTTCGAGCCCTTGGCCATGGCCCGCGCCTGACGGCTGTTGCGCACCTTGCGGCCTTCCTGGTACTCGGCGGCCTGGCGGAAGCCGCGCTTGTTGGCTTCCTTGTAGACCTTGGCGCAACGCAGCTCGTTGCCGCAGCGCACCACATACACCGCGGCTTCCTTACCACTCATCAGCGGCCGCAGGACCTCGTCGATCAGGCCGTCTTCGATCAACGGCTCAATACGTTTTGGGGGCTTCAAACTACGTGGTCCTCATCGGCAGACAGTGGGCTGAGCGACGTTATACGGCAATCCCTCGGAGGCGCCCAGCACCGTCGGCCGGTTGCGGCTCACGGGCGCAGTCCGGGCGGCTCGCTCAGCTCGATGTTCTCCGCCAGCGAGGCCTCCAGGCGCTCGAGACCGACGCCCAGCGCCTCGGCGTTGTCGGCGTAGCGTCCGGCGATTGCCGCGAAGCGCTCGGCCACCTCGAGAAACGCCAGCACCACCTGCGGATCGAAATGCGTGCCGCTGGCCGCGCTGATCTGCGCGACCGCCTCGTCCGGGGTGTACTGCGGACGGTAGGGATGCCGGCTGGTCAGCTCGTCGTAGCAGTCGGCGACCGCCATCAGCCGCGCCGACAGCGGAATCTGCTCGCCACGCAGGCCCTGCGGATAGCCGCTGCCGTCCCAGCGTTCGTGGTGGCAGTAGGCGATTTCCTTGGCCAGGGTCAGGTAGCTCACCGCGCCGCCGAGACGCCGCTCGGCGCGTTCGATGGCGTCGCGCCCGGCAATCGGGTGGGTGCGCATCAGTGCCTGGTCGGCCTCGCTGAGCGGCGCCGGGTTGAGCAGGATGCGGTCGGGAATGGTCAGCTTGCCGATGTCGTGGAGCAGCGCCGACTTGCCGAGCATGCGGATGTGTTCCTCGTTGAACATCTCGCTCAGCGCCGGCACCTGGCGGGCCAGCGCCGCCGCCAGCACGCGCATGTACAGCTCGATGCGCAGCAGGTGCTGGCCGCACGGGTTGTCGCGAGTGTCGGCGAGCTGCGCCATGGTCTCCAGGGTGGCGTCGTGCAGACGCTGGATCTCGCGGGTGCGCCGCTTGACCTCCAGCTCGAGGTACTCGCTCTTGTCGCGCAGGTAGTCGGTGGCGGCCTTCAGCTGCAGCTGCGCGCGCACCCGGGCGAGCAGGATCGGCGGGCTGATCGGCTTGGTGATGTAGTCGGCGGCGCCGAGGTCGAAGCCGTGCTGCTCGTCGGCCATCTCGCTGCGCGCGGTGAGGAAGATCACCGGAATGTTGCGGGTCACCGGGTTGGCCTTGAGCTGGCGACACACTTCATAGCCGTCCAGCTCGGGCATCATCACGTCGAGCAGGATCAGGTCCGGCTGCGGCTGGCTGGCAGCGATGCTCAGCGCCTTGGCGCCGCTGCTGGCGGCGCGCACGCGGTAACGGTCGAGCAGCAGATCGCTGAGCAGCTCGAGGTTGTCGGGCATGTCGTCGACCAGCAGGATGATTTCCTGCTCGCCGCGATCGAGAATACTGTGCATCGCCACCTCCACACCCACCACCGACGATGAGCGCCGCCCGGATTCCCGGCAGTGCTCGGACCCCGCCCTACGAGTGAATCGCCCGTCGGCGCAACAAGGCCTCATCCAGCGCCTGCCGTGCCCTGTCAAAATCATAGTCGCGCAATGCCGATTCGACGCGCCCGAACGCATCGTCGAAGGCGACGCGCAGCAACGGCGCACTGTCATCGAACAGCCGCCCGGCGCGCGGATCGTGGTCATCGATCAGCCGCGCCAGGTGCCGGCAGAGCTCCAGCAGCGCCTGCTCGTCCACCGCCAGCGGCGCCGCGCTCGGTTCCGGCGCCAGCTGCGCGTCGATCGCGCCGATCAGTTCGTCCAGGCGCGGCTGCAATTCGGCCAGCGGCGTCTCCAGCTGGAACAGCCCGGCGCCCTCGCGTAGCGCCGTCTCCACCTGGTCGGCGCGCGCCTGCAGGTCATCGGCGCCGAGGGTGCCGGCCTGCGCCTTGAGGTTGTGCGCCAGGCGTTCGGCGAGGTCCGGCTGGCCATGCAGCAGCGCCAGGCGCAGCTCGGCGACGAACTGCCGCTGGCCCTCGGCGAAGCGCCGCAGCAGGCCGGCATAGCGGTCGACCCGGCCCAGCGTGCGGCGCAGCCCGGTGGCTGTGTCCACCCCCGGCAACTGCCAGGGCGGGCCGCCGGCCGCCGCCCCGTCCAGCCACTGGCGCAGGCTGCGCCACAACGCCGGCGGCTCGATCGGCTTGCTCAGGTGATCGTTCATCCCCGCTTCCAGGCAGCGCTCGCGCTCCTCCGGCCGGGCGTTAGCGGTCATCGCCAGCACCGGCAGGTTGGCGAAGCGCGCCTCGCTACGCAGCAGGCGGGTGGCGGTCAGACCGTCCATCACCGGCATCTGCACGTCCATCAGCACCAGGGCGAAGTCGCCATCGGCGCTGGCTTGCAGGACTTCGAGGGCCTGCGCGCCGTCCTCGGCGACCTCCACCTGCAGACCGAAGCCCTGCAGCAGGCCGCACGCCACTTCCTGGCTGAGCACGCTGTCCTCGACCAGCAGCACACGCTGCCCGGCGAACGAGGAAAACGCCAGCGGCGCCGGTTCGGCAGGCTCGCCGCTGCCCAGACCGAACGGCAGGCGCACCCAGAACTCGCTGCCGTGACCAAGCCGGCTGTTGACCCCGACCTCGCCGTCCATCGCCTCCGCCAGGCGCTTGCAGATCGCCAGGCCGAGCCCGGTGCCGCCGTACTTGCGGGTGATCGAGGTGTCCGCCTGCTGGAACGACTCGAACAGCCGGCGCTGCTGCGGCTTGCTCAGGCCGATGCCGGTGTCACGCACGCCGAAGTACAGGTGCACCCGCTCGACACTGGCCTCCTCGGCGCGCACCAGCACTTCGATCTCGCCGTGTTCGGTGAATTTCAGCGCGTTGTTGGCGTAGTTGATCAGGATCTGCCCGAGGCGCAGCGGATCGCCGAGCAGCCGCCCCGGCACCTGCGGGTCGATGCTGAACAGCAGGTGCAGGCCCTTGTCGACGGCCTTGTCGCCGATCAGCCCGGCGAGGTTCTCCAGCACCTGCGGCAGGTCGAAGGCGATGCGTTCCAGACGCAGCTTGCCGGACTCGATCTTGGAGAAGTCGAGGATGTCGTTGAGCAGGCCGAGCAGGTGCTGGCTGGCCAGCTGGATCTTGTGCAGGTAGCCGCGCTGCCGCTGGTCGAGCGGGCCGTCGAGAACCAGGTGGGTCATGCCGATGATGGCGTTCATCGGCGTGCGAATTTCGTGGCTGACGTTGGCGAGGAAGTCGCCCTTGAGCTGCGCGGTGGTCTCCGCCAGGGTCTTGGCCTGCTCCAGCGCCGCCTCGAATTCCTTGCGCACGGTGATATCGCGACCCACCCCGACCAGGCCGAGCGGCTGCCCCTCGGCATCGCTGAAGCTGGCGCGGATGGTATCGTAGAGCGCCTGGCCGCCACCCGGGCGGCGCCACCAGTCCTCGCTTTCCAGCGGCGCGCCGGCCGCCAGCGCGGCGCGGTCCTGTTCGGCGCGGCGGCTGGCCAGTTCGGCGTCGAGCAGGTCTTCGTCGCGCTGGCCGACGAAGGATTCGCGCGGCAGGCCGAGCAGGTGGGCGAAGGCCTGGTTGACCCCGCCGTAGCGGCCCTCGGTGTCCTTGAACCAGATCGGGTCGGGGATCGCGTCGATCAGCGCCAGCAGGGTCAGGCGCTGCTGCTGCGCCTCCGCCTCGGCGCGCCGGCGCTCGACCACCTGCACGTGCAGGCGGCGGTTCCACCACAGCACGAAACCTAGCAGCGCCAGCACGCCGAGCCCATAGGGCCAGCCCTTGGCGAGCAGGTGGCGCCAGTCGGTGCTGTTCAGCGAGGGCATCCAGCGCGCCTCGACGGCCGCCCGTTCGCTTTCATCCAGCGAGGCCAACGCCTGGTTGAACAGGTCGACCAGGATCGGCCAGTCGCGACGCACCGCGAAGCGGATCTCGTTGCCGGCCAGGCTGCTTTCGCCGCGCATCTCCAGGTTGGCCAGGCTGTTCTTGCGGATCAGGTAGCTGGCTACCACCATGTCGCCGACATAGGCGTCGGCGCGCCCGGTGGACACCGCGCGCAGCGCCGACTCGGTGCTCAGCGCATCGACCAGGAGGACTTCCGGCACCCGGCGACGCAACAGGTCGCGCACCGCATAGCCCTGCTCCATGGCCACGCGCCGCCCGGCCAGGTCGTCGAGGCTGGTCACCGGCACGTCGTAGCGGCTGTAGATCAGGCTGTTGCTGATCAGGTAGGGCTCGCTGAACAGCATGCGCCCCTCGCGTTCGGGGGTCTGCGCCACCGAGGTGAGCACGTCGATCTGCCCGGTGCGCAACGCCTCGAGGGCCTGGTCCCAGGTGTCGAAACGCACCGGCTGGATGCTCAGGCCGAGGCGCCGACCGATCAGCTGCAGGTAATCGGCGCTGATGCCACTGTACTGGCCGTCCTCCTCGATGATGTCGAACGGCGGCCAGCCGTCGCGCTCCAGGCCGACCCGCAGCACCGGATGCGCATCGCGCCAGGCGCGTTCCTGAGCGCTCAGCGGCAGACTGCCCGGCGCCGCGCACGCCACGCCGGCGAACCACCCGAGCCACACCAAGCCCAGCACCCATCTGATCATCGCGCCTCCTTTGTTCGCCTGCGCCCGTTACAGCGTAGCCAGCCGCACCGATCAGCGGAGCGAACGGGGCTAGTAACGGCAAAGTGCCATCGCCTAAGCTGTCGCCTCCCCAGCGCCACAATCAGAACAATCATGGCCAGCGCCCTCGACGCCCTCGTCCGCAACCCCGACGCCCTGCCCCGCCGGCGCATCGGGATTGCCTTCTATAGCGCCGTGCTGGTGCTGCTGTTGCTGGCGATCGGGCTGAGCGGCTGGAACATCTACCGCGACTACCGGATGACCGGCGACCAGGTGCGGCAGAACATCTCTGCGCTGTCGCATGCCCTCGAGGGCTACATCAGCGCGGTGCTGCAGCAGAGCTACGAGAGCATCCGCGTCACCGCCCAGGAGCTCAGCCTGGCGCGCAGCACGCCGCTCGACGAGACCGGCACCTATGCGGTACTCAGCGACGCGATGCGCTACGACCCGGTGTCCTCCTACCTGTTCGCCCGCCGCGAGGGCCGCCTGTATGCGGTCGACGCCGTGGGCCAGCCGGTGGTCGCCGAGCCGATCCTGCGCAAGCTGGAAAGCATCGGCCTGCAGCCCGGCGGCACGCCGCTGTTCTACCCACCGTTGCAACTGCCCGGGCGCAGCGAGTTCATGCTGCCGCTGATGATCGAGGTGCGCACTTCGCAGGGCCCGTCCGCGCAGATCGGCGCCCTGGTCTCCACCGAACGCTTCGGCCAGCTGATGCAGCGCCTCGGCCTGGGCGCCGACATGAACGCCGGGATGGTCGACGACAGCGGCACAGTGCTGTATCGCACGCCGCAGGCCGAGCAGTACGTCGGCAAGCCGCTGCCGGCCGACTCGCCGATGCGCCCGCTGCTCAGCCAGCAACATTTCCAGGTCGTCGAGGGCGCGAGCATCGACGGCCAGCCGACGCTGTTCGCGATTTCCCCGTCGCAGCGCTTCCCGGTGCATGCGGTGGCCGGCGAAACCACCGCCAGCTACCAGCTGCCGTGGCTGCGCCGCAGCCTGTCGAACCTCGCTCTGCTGGCCCTCAGCCTGCTGTTCATGGGCCTGGTGGCCTGGCAGCTGCGCCGCCTGATCGGCCAGATCAGCCAGAGCGAGCAGTTCTACCGGCGCCTGTTCACCGACATCAGCGACGGTGTTCTGCTGCTCGACAGCGACGGCCGGGTGCAGGCCGCCAACCCGCGCGCCGCCGAACTGTTCGGCGTGGAACGCACCGAGCAGCTGTTCGGCCAGCGGCCCTCGGACCTGTCGCCGGAGCACCAGCCCGACGGCCGCCTGTCGCGCAGCAGCAGCCTCGCCTCGCTGCACCAGCTGATCCACGGACTGACCAACGAAGTGGCGCGCGAATGGCGCTTCCGCCGCAGTGACAATCAGCAAGAGTTCGACTGCGACCTGCGCGCCACGGTGTTCCACTGGCAGCAGCGCAGCCTGCTGCTGCTGGTGTTCAACGACATCACCGAGCACAAGCGCTACGTCGCCGAGCAGGAGTACTTGGCCAGCCATGACCAGCTGACCCGCCTACCCAACCGCTACTGGCTGGTGAGGCACATCGAACAGCGCGTGGCGCGCGCGCCGCAGGGCCTGTTCGCCGTGCTGCTGCTGGACATGAACCGCTTCAAGGAGGTCAACGACACGCTTGGCCACCAGCACGGCGACGAAGTGCTGCAGGAACTCGGCCGGCGCCTGGGCGACTGGCTCGTCGCGCACGACGCGGTGATCGCCCGCCTCGGCGGCGACGAGATGGCCATCGTTTCCACCGACATGCGCGACGAGATCGCCGTCGGCCAGCTGTGCCAGGGGGTCAGCGAGGTGCTGCGCCAGCCGCTGTCGGTCGGCGGCATCCAGCTGGAGCTGTCGGCGAGCATCGGCGTGGCCTGCTACCCGGAGCACGCCGACAACGCCGGCGACCTGCTGCGCTGCGCCGACATCGCCATGTACCAGGCCAAGCACGGCCGCCGCGACTACCTGCTGTACCACCGCAGCGGCGACAACTACACCCCGGAACGCCTGGCGCTGCACACCCAGCTCGGCCGGGCGATCCGCGAGGGCGGGCTGTTCCTGCACTACCAGCCGAAGGTGCGCCTGGCCGACGAGCAAGTGGTAGGCTTCGAAGCGCTGCTGCGCTGGCAGCACCCGGAGAAAGGCCTGATCTCACCGGCCGAGTTCATTCCGCTGGCGGAAAGCACCGAGCTGATCCATCCGCTGACCCATTGGGTGCTCGACGAGGCGCTGCGCCAGTCGCGCGAATGGAGCGAGCGCGGCCTGGGCACCCGCCTGGCGATCAACATCAGCGCCAACAACCTGCGCAACCCGCACTTCGTCGGCGAGCTGCAGAGCCTGCTCAGCCAGCACCAGGTGGCCGCCGAGCTGATCGAGCTGGAAGTCACCGAGGGCACCCTGCTGGTCGACCCGGAGCAGGCGCTGCGCAGCCTGCAGGCGATCCGCGACCTCGGCGTGACGCTGTCGATCGACGACTTCGGCACCGGCTATTCGTCGCTGGCCTACCTCAAGCGCCTGCCGGTGCAGGTGCTGAAGATCGACCGCACCTTCGTCTCGGCGATGATCCACAACCAGTCCGACGCGATGATCGTGCAATCCACCGTAGCGCTCGGCCACAACTTCGCCATGCAGGTGGTCGCCGAAGGGGTCGAGGACGCCGAGACCGCCGCGGCGCTGGTGCGCCTCGGTTGCGACATCGCCCAGGGCTACCATTTCGGCCGGCCGATGCCCGCCGAACAGGTGATCAGCTGGCGCCTGCAGCGGCAGATGGCCCACCTCGACCTCGAATAGCCGCAAGCAACCAATCAAACGCTCGCTTGGATTGCGCTTTCCAATCAGCTTGGGCAGCATCCAGCAGGGTGCTGGCATAGCACCTGCATTGCTCGAGCAGTCCCACCCATGAAGTCGAGGCCCGCCATGCGCATCATCCAAGCCAGTTCGGAACACCTGGATCTGCTGACCCCGCTGTTCGTCAGATACCGCGAGTTCTATGGCGAATTGGCATTTCCCGAAGCATCCCGCCGCTTCCTCGAGAAGCGCCTGCGGCGCAAGGAGTCGGTGATCTACCTGGCCCTGCCGGATGACGACGACCACAAGCTGCTGGGTTTCTGCCAGCTCTACCCGAGCTACTCGTCGCTGTCGCTGAAGCGCGTGTGGATCCTCAACGACATCTTCGTCGCCGAAGACGCCCGCCGTCAGTTGGTCGCCGACCGCCTGCTGCAGGCCGCGAAGAAGATGGCCAAGGAGACCAACGCCGTGCGCATGCGCGTGTCGACCAAGATCGACAACGACGTGGCCCACAAGGTCTACGAGTCGATCGGCTTCCACGAAGACAGCGAATTCAAGAGCTACGTGCTGCCGATCAACAGCGACTGACTCCGGCGCCTAGCCGCGCCGCCACCAGCGCTGCCACAGCGCGCACAGCCAGGCGCCGGCGCGCGGCGCAGGGCGGCGCTGCAGCGGCTGCTCGAGGGCCTGCTGCAATTCGGAGAGCGCCTCGTAGCGCATCGCCGGCAGCGGCGCCAGGGCGCGCGCCAGCACGCCGTCCCAGCCCGCCGGCAGGTCGCCCAGGCGCTCGCCGAGCGGCGCGTAGTGGCTGAGCGCCGGCGCACCGGGCAACGCCACCTCGGGCCAGCGCCCACCCAGCATCCAGTAGAGCAGCGCCGCCAGGGCGAACTGGTCGGCGCGCCCGTCGACCGCCTCGCCACGCCGCAGCTCCGGCGCCAGCGGCACCGCCTCGGCATCCAGCGCCTGCAGGGTCACGCCGGGGAGAATCGCCGCCTGCTCGGGCAGCAACAGCAGTTGGCCGCGCTCATCGCGAAGAATTTGCCGCGGACTCAGCCACAAGCCCTGCATGCCGCGGCGCTGCAGGGCGCGCACGGCGGCGAGCAACTGCACCAGCAAGGCCAGCGCCTCCACCGCCGGCAGTGCGCCGCGTGCCGCGCACCAATCCTCCAGGCTGCGCGCGCCGGCGCCCGGCAAGGCGAATAGCAGAAAGGCATGGCGGCGCACCTCGCGCGCCGACAGCACCTGCGGCAGGCTGCGCACCGGGCTGCGGCGCAGCACCCATTCGCGCTGCCAGAACGCCTCGTCGGCCGCCGCGTCCGCCAGCCACAACAAAGCGCCGCGCCCGTCCGCCGCGACCGCACGGAACAAGCGGCCGGGCGGCCCGTAGCGGCAGCGCTCGAGCAGCGTCCAGCCGTCGACCTGCATGCCCACCTCGGCCGCGGCCACCGCCGGCCAGTGCTGCGCGGGCGCGACCGGCGGCGCCTGATCGGTCGCCCCGGGGCGCAGCAGCACGGCGGCGCCGGGCGCCTGCAGCCAGGGTTCGAGCAACTGCTCGGCGGCGAGCGGCGCGCTGGCGCCGCACTGGCCACGCCAGGCGTCGAGGTCGGCAACCTCGAACAGCGGTTGCGGCGCCAGCAGCAGGGTCTCGCCGGCGTCCAGGCTGAGGCCGTGCTGCACCAGCGCCAGCTCGGCCTGCCCACCCAGGCTCTGCTCCTCGCGCCCGGCCAGCACTTGCAGGCCGGCCTCGCGGGAGCGCAGCAGGCCGATCGCGCCGGCCTGGAGAAACTGCCCCTGGTCGCCGCACAACAGCAGCAGGCCGACGTCGAGCTGGGCAATCGCCGTGCCCTCGCGGCGTGCGCGGAACAGCTTGAGGTTCAGCGCGGCGAGCACCTGCCGCGCCGCCTGCGCCTCGCTCCAGCCTTCCGGGGTGCAGGCGTAGTCGGCGAACAGTTCATCGAGCAATACGCCGAGGGTGTGCACCGGATTGGGGCAACGGCGCCCCCAGATCAGCGCCACCAGCAGCAACGGCGCCCGTCCCTGCCGCCCCGCCACCCAGGCGGCGCGGGCGCGGGCCGCCTGCTGCGGCAGGTCGAGACCGTGGCCGAGCGCCAGGCTGACCGCTGGGTGTTGCACGCACTGCACGGACATCGGCAGACTCCTCGCTTCGCCGGGCTGCGCAATTCCCTGCAGCCTTTATGCCCGCTGCCGTGGCGACACAAGCTGCGACAAACTGAAGCCGCGCCCCCGGCATCTCGTTTTATACTCCGCTCCATCCGCTGCGCGGTTGCCCCTTCCCCTCGGCAGCCCGCTCCCTCCCGGCCAGCGTTTCGGCCCGAAAGGCGACTCATGGAATTCAACCCGATCGATCTGCTGCTCCACCTCGACACCTACCTGAACTTGTTGGTCGCCAACTACGGCGCATGGATCTACGCCATCCTGTTCCTGGTGATCTTCTGTGAAACCGGCCTGGTGGTGATGCCGTTCCTGCCCGGCGACTCGCTGCTGTTTATTGCCGGCGCGCTGTGCGCCACCGGCAGCATGGACCCGGTGCTGCTCGGTGGGCTGCTGATGGTCGCGGCGATCAGTGGCGACAGCACCAACTACGTGATCGGCCGAACGACCGGGGAAAAGCTGTTCCGCAATCCGCGCTCGAAGATCTTCCGCCGCGACTACCTGCAGCGCACCCACGAGTTCTACGACCGGCATGGCGGCAAGACCGTGACCCTGGCGCGCTTCCTGCCTATCGTGCGGACCTTCGCCCCGTTCGTCGCCGGGGTCGGCAAGATGCCCTACCCGCGCTTCCTGGCCTTCAGCGTGCTCGGCACCCTGGCCTGGGTCGGCGGCCTGGTCACCCTCGGCTACTTCTTCGGCAATGTGCCGTTCATCAAGCAGAACCTGTCGCTGCTGGTGGTGGCGATCATCGGTCTGTCGCTGCTGCCGATGTTCATCAGCCTGATCCATCACCGCCTGAGCCGCACGCCGGGCGACGCCGAACAGGTCGGCTGAACGTCGATGTGGTCACTGCGCCGCTGGCGCCACCGCCGCATCCTCGCCCGCCACCCGATCGACCCGCAGCTGTGGGCCGGCGTGCGCGCCCAGCTGCCGATCCTCGACGGCCTCGGCGCCGACGAGGAGCAGCGCCTGCTGCAGCGCGCCGTGCTGTTCCTGCACAGCAAGACCCTCACCGCGCTGCCCGGCGTGCCGCTCGACGCCGCCGCGCGCCTGCTGCTCGCCGTGCAGGCGCAGCTGCCGCTGCTGCACCTCGCCGACCTCAACTGGTACGGCGGCTTCCACGAAATCATTCTCTACCCCGACGACTTCGTCAGCCCACAGCGCCACCGCGACGCCAGCGGCGTCGAGCACGAATACGACGACGAGCGCAGCGGCGAGGCCTGGCAACGCGGCCCGGTGATCCTCGCCTGGCCCGGGGTGCAGAGCAGCGGCGGCTGGGAAGGCTACAACCTGGTGATCCACGAGCTGGCGCACAAGCTGGACATGCTCAACGGCGACGCCAACGGCCTGCCACCGCTGCATCGCGACATGCGCATCAGCGACTGGGCGGCGGCCATGCAGGGCGCCTACGACGACCTCAACGCGCGGCTGGATCGCGACGAACACGCCGAGACGCCGATCGACCCCTACGCCGCAGAGAACCCGGCGGAGTTCTTCGCCGTCGCCAGCGAATACTTCTTCACCGCGCCGGACCTGCTCGCCGAGGCCTACCCGTCGGTCTATGCGCAACTGCGCGCGTTCTACCGCCAGGACCCGCTGGCCCGGCTGCTGCGTCTGCAGAGCGAGCACCCCGATTACCGTCCGGTCGATCAAGACTAAAGGCGACGTAGTAACGCCCGGCGAATGTGCCTATAATCGCGCCCACTTTTTCAGGCCCACCCTTTGGGAGTCGCCCATGAGCTACAGCAAGATCCCGGCCGGCAAAGACCTGCCGAACGACATCTACGTCGCCATCGAGATCCCGGCCAACCACGCGCCGATCAAGTACGAAATCGACAAGGACAGCGACTGCCTGTTCGTCGACCGTTTCATGGCCACCCCGATGTTCTACCCGGCCAACTACGGCTACATCCCCAACACCCTGGCCGACGACGGTGACCCGCTCGACGTGCTGGTAGTGACCCCGTATCCGGTCGCTCCGGGTGCCGTGATCCGCGCCCGTCCGGTCGGCGTGCTGAACATGACCGACGAAGCCGGCGGTGACGCCAAGCTGATCGCCGTACCGCACGACAAGCTGAGCGTGCTGTACAAAGACGTGCAGGAATACACCGACCTGCCGGCCCTGCTGCTCGAGCAGATCAAGCACTTCTTCGAGAACTACAAGGATCTCGAGAAGGGCAAGTGGGTCAAGGTCGAAGGCTGGGGCAACGCCGACGCAGCCCGCGCAGAAATTTTGAAGGCGGTAGCGGCTTATCAAAAATAAGCCCGAACCACCCCCGAAAAGCCGGCCACAAGCCGGCTTTTTTATGCCCGCAAGGTGCGAAAATGCGGCACGCCCATCTTCTATTCGATTTGTTCCCCCACTTATCCCCCCACTCCGACGCCGCGTGAACGCTCGCCCGTTAATTCAGCTTAGATTTGCGTCGACAGATGATCGACCCACCAGGGGCAGAGCCAAGCAATTGGGCTGAGGACTACACCGGCGACCTGTCTAGAAGTGCTGGGACTATTCAGTATGCGCATACTGACAGTGGTCGAAGACTTCACCTGGAAATGCCTGAGCGCCTCCTAGTTCTTGTCGCTCGACGATGCCAGGCGCAAAATCGAAGCAGGGCGCGAGTTCCATAACCGGGGATTTCCCCACTCTGCGCTGCATTGGATGAGACCCGCCGAACTCGCCCACCAGTTCGGGCCTGGGGCGGGGTCCTCTACGACCGAAACGCCAAAAATTCCCAATATGTGCCGGCCCTGAAACTGGGTCGACCTCAGGATGCTGTTAATAGGGGGAAACGAATGGCACATGAGCAGGGCTATACCACTGACCAGTTGGAGCATTCTCTGATCGACATAGCCGTCGAAAGCTGGCGTTTTTCACGCCTTTTTTCGCGCGTCGTAAATAAGCTGGATGCAGGGGAAGCTGGCCGATATGTCAACCAACTCCGCTACTTTCAAAAGAAAGTCGCAGAGAGCCTTGATGCCAGCGGGCTGAAGCTTGTGAACGTTGAAGGCCAGCTATTCGACCCAGGAATGGCTGCCTCCGCCCTAAACATTGGTGATTTTGGTCCTGATGATCAGCTGCTGGTCGATCAAATGGTGGAGCCCATCATCATGGGGCCTGAGGGCTTACGGAAACAGGGCACGGTGATGCTTAGGAAGGTGCACGAATGAAATACGTCGGAATCGATCTCGGCACAACGAACAGTGCAATTTGCTCTTACGACGGGGAATCGGTGCGCCTTTACAAGAGCCCTGATCAAAATGATGTCACACCATCCGCTATTTTCATTGATAGGCGAGGCAACAAGTACTTGGGAAAGCGCGCATACGATAGCGCCGCCAAGAACCCTGATAACGCTGCCACAAAATTCAAGCGGATGATGGGAACAAGCACACCGGTAAAGCTGGCGGCAGTCTCCATTACGATGACTCCGGAGGAGTGTTCAGCGGAGATTCTCAAGCTGTGCTTCGGCTATCTCCCAGAGGAAATCAGGAATGGCGGAGACACGGGGACTGTGATTACGGTACCTGCTGCCTTCAATCAGATGCAAAAGGACGCAACGCTGGCTGCAGCTGAAATGGCTGGCCTGGGCAGCGTTGCGTTGATGCAAGAGCCAGTTGCGGCTGTCATGTGTGTCATGAAGCAGCGGAAAGGTGATGGCGTTTTTCTGGTGTTTGATCTCGGTGGCGGAACGTTGGATATTGCCATCGCAGAAAGTATCAGTGGTCGGGTTAGCCTGCTGGCCCACGGCGGCGTCGCGATGTGCGGTGGCACAGACTTCGATCGCTCTATTCTCGATAACGTAGTCAAGCCGTGGCTTATTTCGAGCTTTGATCTCCCTGAAGATTTCAGTGCGAGCCAAAAGTACAAATCACTGCTGAGAATGTGTCTTTGGGCCTCAGAGAAGGCGAAGATCGAGCTTTCCGCCAAGGAAGATTCCGTAATCAGCCTTACAGAATCTGATCTTGGTGTTAGTGATGAGTCCGGCTCGGAAATATATGTCGACATCCCTTTCACTAGAAAGCTTCTCGATGAGTTGATTGCCAGCAAGGTGAATGAGTCGATTCTATCCGCTCGGGAAACTCTTGAGAAAGCTGGTCTAAGTCCTCACGACGTTGAACGCGTCGTGTTTGTCGGTGGGCCCACGCAGTACAAGCCCCTGCGTGACCGAGTTGCGTTTGAACTGGGTATAGCGCCATCTACAGACGTGAATCCCATGACGGCTGTGGCAGAAGGTGCGGCCGTCTTTGCCGAATCTATTGACTGGGGCTCGCAAAGCCGCGGCCGGAAGAGTGCCAGGGGAGCGCTCAGCACGGGAGGGGCTCTAGATATCGCTTTCAACTACATCGCGCGGACACCGGACTCGAAAGCGAAAGTCGTAGCCAAGCTTGGCGGGAATGCTGCGGCTGGCGTTGAGTTTCAGATTGACAGCTTGGACACAGGTTGGTCTTCAGGTCGGATGGCTCTCAAAGACGGAGCCGCAGTCGAGCTCAATCTTGCGAAGCCAGGGGAAAACACATTCAAGGTTTTCGTATTTGACTCGAAGGGTGGGCCAATCGTACTTCGAGATGACAAGATCGTTATCTCGCGAACAGCAGCCAGCATCGATGCGATTCCCGCCTCCCACTCGATTGGCGTTGAGGCGCGCGACAAGCTCGGCGGGCGACTTGTCCTCGATTACTTGGTTCGCGAAGGGGATCAATTGCCCAAAAAGGGCAAGAAGATTTTCAAAACCGAGGAGTCGCTAAAGGCAGGCAGTACCGGGTCAATCAAGTTCAAGCTGTGGGAAGGTGAGATCTCCGACCCGGTTAATGACAATCGATTTATCGGGATGTTCGAGATCGGCGGATCTGACTTTGATGATGGCGTCATCGCAGCAGGCGCTGAAATGATCTGTGAGTACGAAGTACTCGACTCCGGGAACATCATGATGGAAGTTTCTGTACCTTCGATCGGTGGTTCGTTCCATAGCAGTCGCAATTTCTACTCCCGCCAAGACGGCCAAATCGACTACACAAAGGCATCAAAACTCGTGGAGGAGCAGTCGAAGCATGCGCTTCAGCGCCTTGAGCAGATGGCTTCAAAAATTGACGATCCACGATTGGATCAAGCACGAGAGAAGCTAAAGCAAGCTGAGTCGATTAAGGCCGGTGAATCAGACCCCGAAACGGCGAAGCAGGCAATGGATAACGTTCAGGAGGCCAAGCGGCTATTGGCTATCGCTCGCAAGGAACACTTGAGGGATATTCGCCAGCTTGAACTGGATAAGACTGTCGAACTCTTCGATCACGCAGTGCGTGAGCATGCTCGCCCTACAGAGGCCAATGCTTTCGACAACCTAGTTAAGACCGCTCAGCGAGCGGTAGATAACAACAGTGGTGACTTTGAATCTCACCTGGATGATCTGCGCGGAAAGGGCTTCACAATTCTTTGGCGTCAGGACTGGTTTGTAATCGATCGATTCAATTGGCTTGCGCAGGATGAGTACCTGTTCCCGGATGCGAGAGAGCATGCGCAGTTAGTCGCTGCCGGTGCCGAAGCGCTCAAGGCGAACGATTTCGACAAGCTGCGCGCGGTAGTCGAACATCTCGACTCGGTGCGTATCTGCTCAGCTGGCGACGATGAAATGATGGCTGGCGCGAATATCGTTCGGAGTTGACCTATGGCCCTCGATGCTTGGCTCCCAGTTGGGCACACATTACCGGATGGTGCGAAGACGCGTATCGCGGTATCCCGGGGGGCAAACTGGCAAATTTTAGAGACCCAAGGAGATGGGCGAGCGCTGGTTGCGCATGACGAACTCGCCCATCGTTGGATAGACGCTGGATTGATTGAGGCAGGTCTCTTCAGCTCATTCGACTTTGGGAACCATCGCCTTTGGGCGATTTCTTGTGGATCAAGCCAGATTCTTTGCTCTGTCACCGAAGGGGGCTCTCCTGATACGAAGGTCGAGGCTCTGTCGTTTGCATTGGCTCTGAAGGCAACGCGTGACATCGATCCGGAGTCGCCATTGCAAGACGCCTTGTACGTCGAAAAGATCAGCCGTCTTCTACCAACCTACAGCATCAGTTCCAGAACTGACGATGATGCTGTCCTCGGTTACTGGCTTACTGGTGGTGCCAGCGTCTCTGCGAAATCATTTCGTAGACTTCACCAGACGATGAGTTGGCTCGGCGCAGGCCACCTCAAGGAGGTGATCCAAGCCGCAGGATTTGAAGTCGCGGAGGTAATTCTGGCTGACAGGGCTCTCGTTTCGTCTTCGCGGCCAAACACTGAACCAGCAGAGCATGCGGACGGAAAGGACTCAAAGGCTAATAAGGAGCCTGCGGCCACAGTCTTTGAATTAGCTGGGCGTCCTGACCTCGCTGCTTTCTTTAATGAACACATTGTCGACATCGTCCAGAACCGTGACCGCTACAAGGCCTTGGGTATCGACTTTCCATCTGCCGTGGTTTTGCATGGGCCACCTGGGTGCGGCAAAACCTTTGCGGTTGATCAACTGATCGACTTTCTTGGTTGGCCGAGCTTCCAGATCGATGCTTCGAGCGTCGCGAGTCCCTACATCCATGAAACCAGTAAGAAGGTGGCGGAAGTTTTCGATAAAGCAATCCAGAACGCACCGTCTGTCCTCGTGATCGATGAGATGGAGGCATTTCTTGCTGATCGCGAGATGGGGGCCGGACACCATCGTATCGAGGAGGTCGCAGAGTTTTTGCGCCGCATTCCGGAGGCTGCAAAGAACGAAGTGCTTATTGTCGGGATGACAAACCGGATCGATATCATTGATCCGGCCATTTTGCGTAGAGGGCGCTTCGATCACATTGTCAAAGTTGATTTTGCTAGCGAGGTCGAAGTTCTGTCGTTGCTAGAGAAGCTCCTATTGACCTTGCCGAAGGAAGAAGGCGTCGATCCGAGTTTTTTTGTTAGGGAGCTGGCGGGAAGACCCTTGTCAGATGTGGCGTTTGTTGTACGAGAGGGAGCAAGGCTTGCGGCGCGCTCTGGGAAGGACAAGCTAGACCAAGGTAGTCTCGTGCTCGCGATGCATGCGTCACCCGCCAGGGAGCGTGAAGGCAGCTCGCGCCGTCGGATAGGCTTTATTTGAGAGAAGTTCGTGGCATCTGAAAACGATCATAAAAAGCAAGAAGAGGGCAAGGGCTTTGCAGGCCTCTCGTCGATGGTTTCGGATGTTGAGGCTGAAGTCGCCAACTCCCTGAAACGGGCGAATTCCGTGCCTTCACCCGCTTCTCAGGGATCAACGCGAACAGGCGACCAGATTCTTGAGGGGCAGCCCCAACCGAAGCCGCAGACCCATCGACCAGCCGCTCAATCGTCGGGTAGCCCATCAATTGGCATTTGGCTGTTTGGGGTTGCCGCGGTCATTGGCGTCATCTGGTTTGCGTGGTTTGCGGCCCAATCGGGCAATCATAAGTCCTCTGGCCCGGCGTATTCTCCTGGATCATCCTCGACGTCTGTGGCCCCTGCTCCGGCCAGGAAACCGAGGACCGAGCAGCCTCAAGTGCCGAGTCGGCCAACAGAGGACAAACCTTCTGTCGGTCGTAACAATGTGCTTGCGACTGCCCAGATCCGCTACTGTTTGGCTGAAAAAATTCGACTGGACGCTGCGAAATCCGTGATCAACAACTACGTCGGCTCCGACGTTGATCTGTTCAATGCCCATGTCAACGACTACAACAGCCGCTGTGGTGAGTTCCGCTACCGACAAAACACACTCGAAAGTGCGCGAAGAGACATTGAACCATATCGTAGTCAGTTGCAGGCTGAGGGTCGTAGCAGGTTCGTTAGCAGCCCGTCTGCAGCAACGAGATCAAAGGCACCTTCGCAAGTTCGCCCCACGCCAGATGCGACGGTTCAAGCCATTCAGCACCGGTTGAATGAGTTTGGCTATAACGCGGGGAGCGCAGATGGTTTTTTTGGAAGCAGCACGCGTTCGGCAATATTAGCTTTTCAAAATGATACCGGGCTCCCTTCCGACGGAGTTGCGAGCAGCGCTTTGCTTGCGCGATTAAATGCCACTACACGGAGACCTATTCCTTCGCCTGATCGCGAATCAATGCGAGGAGCGAATGGGGGGCAGACTGTTATCAGTCAGCCGCGAGTCACTTATTCAAATGAAGCAAGCATAGACAAGGACAATTACAAAAAGTGTATTGATGGGCGGTATCCGTCACTGTGTGACCATACATTACTGACTCAGTCAGAAGCAGCTCGTGTTGACGCTGCGGAGCGTAAAGCGAACTTCGGCAAATGCATTGATGGGCGGTATCCGTCGCTGTGTGACCATACATTACTGACTCAGTCAGAAGCAGCTCGTGTTGACGCTGCGGAGCGTAAAGCGAACTTCGGCAAATGCATTGATGGGCGGTATCCGTCACTGTGTGACCATACATTACTGACTCAGTCAGAAGCAGCTCGTGTTGACGCTGCGGAGCGTAAAGCGAACTTCGACAAATGCATTGATGGGCGGTATCCGTCACTGTGTGACCATACATTACTGACTCAGTCAGAAGCAGCTCGTGTTGACGCTGCGGAGCGTAAAGCGAACTTCGACAAATGTATTGACGGGCGGTATCCGTCGCTATGCGATCATGCCATGTTGACCTCTCAAGAGGCGGTGTTGGTGCGCGATGCCGAGAGACGCGCGGGGCGCGGTTATTAGGCCGCTGAAGTCTTGAAGAGTGGATAAGATAAATGGAACGTCAGCGAAGTCCCCAGAGATCACATTTTCAGCAAAATCCATTTGCGTTGCTCGGCGCTACCACTAGGGATGACCGAAGGCGCATCGTTGAACTAGCAGAGGAGAAGTCGCTGGAGCTCGATCATGACGCATGCCAAAAGGCGCGATCTGAGCTAACCAGCCCCAGAACGAGGTTAAGCGCTGAAATGGCCTGGCTGCCGGGCGTCTCACCGAAGAAGGCCATGCAATTTGTCTCTGCGCTGCATTCTGACCCGATGTCAATTCGCGAGGAGTCAGGCCTGCCAACACTCGCGCACCTGAATCTGCTCGCTGCGGCTTTTGAGGCAGTGGATGGCAACGATTCGGCAGACGATGTCGCCGAGTTTATCCAGGAAATGGCGCACTTGGTTGATGACCTATCGGCGGAACAAGTGCTACGCGACGTCAACGAAGATCGCTCGGTATCGGGTTTTCCTGAAGTTAAGGGTATTGATCTAGTCGAGTCTGAGTTGTCGGAGCGGAAGCGCTACTACCGCAATGCCATCAAAGATGCCTTGAATAGACTTCCGGCCGCATCACTTGTTGAAGCTATGACCTTGGCAGTTGACGGCATTACCTGCGGCGGACAGGATCATGCGCCAGAACTGATAGACGATCTCGTGGATAGCTACGCAGTCGAAACGCAGGGATTTCTCCACAAAGAGGCAGAGAATGCCCAGAAGCTCATCAAAGCTGCTAGAGACTCAGCGGAGTCAGGCGAGAGCATCGTAAAATCGATTGTGGACAAGCTCGAGGCGGTTGCTCGCAATTGGGATAAGGTCGCACAACCTATCCAGTTGAGTGCTAAAGCGAGGGGGATAGATCACGAACCTAGCCACGAGATTGCGTACTCCATTCGCAGTCTTGCGATTGATCTGTTTAACGAGCACGACATGCTTATCCAGTCGCAGAGACTCACTGGGCTGATACAAGAGCTATTTGCCGAATTGCCAGAAGTTTCTGAGCGTGTCGAGCAGGATGCAGAGGCGCTCGCAGATATCTTTGAGAACCGAAAGAAGACTGAAGCGCAGAAAAATGAGTGGGCTCGCGAGATCACGTATCAGGCTGAAGTTGGCTTGATGTTCAAAGACACTTTAAGTATCTCGCCGGATGGGCTTGCCTGGAACAATCAACGCTTTCCGCTCGACACCGTTACGCGCGTGCGCTGGGGCGCTGTCCGTCGCTCTATAAACGGCATTCCAACCGGCACGACTTATACCCTTGCGTTCGGGGATAATCGCTCAGAAGCAGTTATTGAGCTAAAGAAGGAGTCAACATATTCCACCTTCCTTGAAAAGCTGTGGCGAGCAGTCGTCATTCGATTGCTGACGGAGTTACTTGAGACCTTACAGGCCGGAAACGAAGTCCGCTTCGGCGAGGCAACGCTTAGAGACGATGGAATCACGTTGATCAAGCATAAATTTCTGGGAGCAAACGAGCCGGTTCGTTGCTCTTGGGGGCAGGTGCATGTATGGACTGCAGATGGCGCGTTTTTCATCGGAGCCAAGGATGACAAAAAGACCTATGTTGGCTTTTCGTACATCCACGCGGCGAATACCCATGTCCTGGAGCAGGCGATTCGTATGGCTTTTAAAAAACCAGGTATGCGAAGGCTAAGCGACGTGCTTCAGTGAGGGCCTTTTCCGAGTAAACCTAGAGTAACTCCTGCTCCACAAATTCACGACGGCGCTTATCCTGCTCCCGCAAACGCAGCGTGAGGTCTCGCATTAGAGGCCTCAGCCCACCCTTCCAGGCGTTACGTGATGCCACGGCTATCCCTTCTCTACTTCGCGGCCCGGTACTTTTTTCCCACGGTCTCCATCTCCGAATCAACGCTGCCTGTCGCGCCTTTCGCCCTGGTGTCCAGCCGTTGCTCATGCCCAACCTCCAATAGTTCGTTTTGCGCTCTTTTGGTTTTCCGCGCGCACGCGGGCTGCTTCTGAGTACCGTTATTGACCTGAATCTGGTTGCCGACATTCGCTTGCTTCACAAAGGCTATTTGCTTCGGAGTCTTGAGATCCGCGAGGGTCTGCAAGGTGGCCCGGCTCTGGTTCTGCGCCTTAAGCGCCAGCCGCAAAAATCTATCCATATTCTCCAAGTGTTTTTGTTCCATAGCCCTACAGGCCAGGGTGGCAAAAAGCCCATCTAAGGCATGTGCCTGGGCCAATAGCATGCTCTCTGCACGAGTCATGTCGCCGCTACTGACAGCAGTGGTCTGTCGAGTCAGTTCCTGCGCAACTTCAGTGACGGGTGTGTCGCCAAAATTTTTGCATTTAACCAGTACGATCGCGCTCAGACACTCAGGGGTCAGCCCTATGCGGGCCAATTCCTGTGACTGCGTTTCATCGCTGCGCTGGGATATTTTTAGTGATTCGCTCATTGCGTCGACTCCATCGATGCAGGGGACCGCTCCGGTAGGGCAACCTTCTCTTGCGCGTCCTCCCTTGCGCTGATCGCGCCGATGGTGTTCGGCGCTGCGCCGTTCAGGTTTGGCGCACCGGCGCAAGCATCCCCATGCGCTGCGCCGATGTGCTGGGGGGTTATAGGGGGGTGGCGCGGCGCACTTTCGGACCAGGAGGTCAGCGCGTTTTCAACCTGTTCGCTGGTCACTTCTCTCAGCTCGACTAGCTCCAGGCGCTCGCGCGTTTTGCGCTGGGGAGTCTTGTATTCGACGCGCCGAATGCGCCTGTTGCGGATCAGCGCGGTAATGGCGCGTGCGGCGCGCTGCCCTCCCACCTTACCCCGGAAGGCCTGCCCGTACTCTGGCAGCGACTCCAGCGCCTTCATGGCTGAATGGGCACCAGGGGCGGTACTAGAAGGCACGCTGATACCTGCATCATGGGCAGCCTTCATTGCCCGGATGAGCTCGGCTTGGTCAAAGTCTTCGGCGGTCAGCCCCTCACCCTGGACACCAACTTCGGGCAAGGGCACGCCATCCACGAACGTAACGGGCACAGGCTCGGCGCGTGCGCTCAGATTGGCCTTCTCGTGCGCCAACAGAATCCGTCCATTTTCCTCCAGCAGCGCCAGGCGCGAACGGGCGCTGTTGTGCCAAGCGGTGCTCCCGCTGTAACTATTACCACTGGCGTTGCCCCTGGCGGCGGCTTTGTCGATATGCGCCAGTAGCACCACGGCGGCATCGTGCTTGCGTGCGATATCGACCAAGCCGCGAACAAAAGCGCGTACCGTGCGGCGGCTGTTTTCGTTGGCATCGAAGGCGTCGGAAGCGTTGTCGATAACAATCAGCCCAGCTCCTCCGACATGGTCCGACATCTCGCGGAAAGCTGGAGTGAAGATCGGCTCCGCGTTGAAGCCATCGCCCTCGGTCATCAAGGCGGCAAAGGTTTGGGTTCCGTCTAGCAGGCGCAGACCTGCCAGCACCTGCGCAGCCGGCAGCCGGTATGCTTCAATAATCCGACGAAGGCGAAGCCGCACAATGCTCGCCTCATCCTCCAGGCTCACGAACAGGACGGGCGATTGCTCGACTTCAAGGCCGGCGAACGGCAGGCCGCACGCAACATGCGCTCCGATGGCAAGAGCCAGGCTCGATTTGCCGATCCCGCCATGCCCACCGAATAGAGTTACATGCCGGCGCGGCATCCACGGATTTACAGCATGGCGCGCAGGCTGAAGATTCGTGCTCATTACGTCGCCTAGAGCCACTTCGACCAACATCGGATGACACGGTTCTGGCTGGCTACTCAGCCGTGCTAGCTGGCCCTCTATCTGATCGGTTCGCTCTTTAGCCAGAGCAAGCCGAGCAGCGCTTTGGTCGCTCAGGGTGCCGACCTTAGCTTCCCCCTTCGCGGCCTCGACAATCAGCCGCTCGAAGCGGAGTTCAGCTTCCAACTTGGCGCGCCGGTACTGCTGACGCTGCTCTTGGCTCAGGTTCTCCGGGAACAGGTCGCGCATCTCCAGGCCGACAGCGGCCATAACGTCGCGGAGTTCGCAGCCGGCGTAGCAGTGAACCAGGGCGCGACCATCATCGCCTCGTGAGAGGCTCAGGGATGGGGACTTGTCCTGATGCGCTGGACATTTAGCCACGTACCGCTCGCCGTGCCGCTTCGCGCCTTCCAGACGCGATAGCAGCAGGTCAAGCGGGCCGCCTTGGTAGTGGGCCATCACCGCCACGCCTCCAAGGTAATCAAGCCGACTACAGCGGCCAGCGCCAGGAACTCGCATGCCAGCGAATGACGATAAAGCCAGACAGCGACTTTCAGAAGGCAAGCCGGGGCCGGCCCGACCAGGGGGGAAATAGTCGGCATGAAATCATTCCTCACTGGCAGAACGGGAGGGCCGACTCAGGCGGTCCAGCACCTTGCGCGCCTTGTCCTGCTCGCTGGCCGGCAAGCTATAGCGGGTGACAAGGCAAGGCTGCCCCCAGCGGTTCGGGACGCGCTCAGACTGGCGCCCGAAGGTCAGTCCGTGACGATTAGCCAGTATGGCAATGGTGCTATTCAGGCAGTGGTCGCCTAAGCCTTCGGCCTCGAAGCGGTTGGTGCTCGCGCCGGTCAGTAGGTGCGCCAGAATGCGGGCGATCTTGGTCGCAGCTTCGGTACTAGAATTGCCGTGCGCGCGGCTGCTTTCGTCTTTCGAGATGGGGTGGCCGTTTTTCATTTCACGACCTCCCCCATCTGCTCAGCAATCCACACCTCAATTTCCCCCGAATCCCAGCCGACCGCACGGGCGCCAGCAATACGGCGGGACTTCGGAAAGCGACCCTCCTTCATCAAGTCATAGATTTTGGTTCGCCCTAGCCCGGTCGCTGCTTTCACGGTAGGCAGACGCAGAATGCGGCGGGTAGGTTGTGCTGTTGCGAGCATCGTCATGGTTCCTTACGGCTTGCCGCGTCAGGCGGCGGACGATGTGCAATCTATGCGGGAAAACTGTCACAACGCGCTGTGACAGTTTTGCTTTTTCAGGCGGACTCCTTCCGCTTGTTATGCCTAGAGACGTCATGCTTGCAAAGCGCCCTTTGTACGGTCCTGCAACCCTTACCCGAAAGGGACATCAGCCTTTGGATCAGTTCTTTTTTTGCTGAACTGTTGGCGTAACCCATTCTGCGCGCAGCCTCAGCTATCTCGGCACAGGACCACTTTTGGCCGTCCGAGCTACTCCTATCGCCCCTTGGCTGCTTGCCGAGCTGGCTGTGATGCTCCGAAACAACGATGTCTTTAAATTCAATGAGAGCCAGCAAAGCCAGCCTCTGCGTGAGATGCTTCTCAGGATTTCGCGAGTAGTCTTCGACTCTCCGCCATGCCAAGTCGTAACGTTCCCGATAAGGCAAAAGAAGGTCCTCGAATCGAGCCAGGCCCCAACGCATCGGCTGGCGACTGTAATCTGCCAAGAAGGCAAACAATGCTTCTCTAGCAGCATTGAGATCCTCCTCAAGAAAAGGAGGAAGTTCCGGTAGCGCCGCCAGCTTCTGGCGCGCCGGCCTCGCCATTTCCATACGAATTCGCTTAGCCATTGTGCAATCCTTTGCTCACGCTCGTTTGAAGTCGCCCTGGATGACGTTCGCCGCTGACGGCGTGGTGATGAACAAAGCCCAGTCGGCCATCAGGGCGCGACGCTTTTCAAAAAAGTCCGACCGGGAATAGGCGGCCTCAGTCTGGCCGCGCTCATCATGGGCTAGCGCTAGCTCGCACACTTCACGCGAGTAATGGGTTCGCTCATTTGCCCAGTCACGGAAGCTCGACCGGAAGCCATGCCGGGTTACGTCGCCATGTCCCAGGCCATGCAACAAATTACGAATGGCGTTGGCGTGCATAACCCCAGTTTTGCCCTGGCCAGGGAATAGGTATGGGCTGCCCTCGATGCGGGGCAACCCTTGCAGCAGCTCCACGACTTCGGGCGCTAGGGGAATATCGAAGGCTTGGCGCATCTTCATTCGCTCAGCCGGCAGCGACCAGATGCCAGCCACTAGGTCAAACTCATCCCACGCCGCAAACCTGACCATCTGCGCACGGGCGCCGGCAAGGATCAGCAGCCGGGCAGCCACAGCAGTGCGAGACTCATGCACGGCAAGCGTCGTCATCAGCCCCGGCACGTCTTGCCAGCTCATTGCCGAGAAGTGTTGGCGCTTGCGGGCCTTCTTCTTTTCGGCCTTGCTTAGCAGGTTTTCCAAATGGCCACGCCAGCGAGCCGGATTGTCGCCGTCGCGCAGCCTGCGCGCCTTGGCTGCGTCTAGCACCTGCTCGATTTGCCCACGCACTTCGTCAGCGGTACGGGTCTTCGCCGCCCAGATCGGCTGCAACACGCGCAGAACGCGCTCTGTGTCGATTTCACTGACCGCCAACTTGCCGATAACCGGGAAAACATACAGCTCCAGCTTGCGAAGCCAGCCAGTACGCCACTTTTCCGACCAGCTCCCTCCATGAGCGCCCCGGTACTCGGTCGCCATCACTTCGAAAGTGATTCGCTTCGATTCCTTGATGCGCTGCGCCTCACGCTGGCGCTCGCGCTCGGCGTCACGGGCGACCATAGGATCTACACCAGTCGCCAGCAGCGCGCGTTGAGCGGCGACTGCCAGGCGGACGGCCTTTAGACCCATCTCGGGATAGCCGCCCATACCCATCTCTCGGCGCCTGCCGGCGAGTTGGAAGCGGAACACCCACGATTTGCGCCCGGTGGTCTTCACGACAAGACGCAACCCGTCGCCGTCCTCGTACGTGCCTGGCTCCGTTAGATTCTCGACTTGCTTGGGATTGAGCTTGCCCACGACTGCCTCCGCGATGGGGGAACATAAACAGTTCCCCCACTTATCCCCCCATTTTCTCGCGGAAATGGGCAGGGTTTAGCGAACAACTGCGGACGGATATTAGGCTGAAAGCCTCACACAATCTAGGACCTCCGGAAAAAACCGAAAACCTACGAACAAATAAAACGCCGGCCACAAGCCGGCTTTTTTATTGCCCGCGAAAAACTCGCCGACTAGCCGTTGCCACGCCCCATCAGCACCGCCTGGCTGGCCGCCGCCTGTTCGCGGAGGAAGCTCCAGGTGGTCTTCATCCGCGCGATGTCCTTCAGCTCGATCGGCATCAGCATCCAGAACGTGCGGGTGAAGGCGATCTCCTCGCCGAGTACGCACTGCAGGCGCGGGTCGGCGTCGGCGGCGAAGGCCGGCAGGATGGCGATCCCCGCGCCGGCCGCGGTGGCCTGCTGCTGGGCGAGGATGCTGGTGCTGCGCAGGGCGATGTGACGCGGCTTGCCGATCTCGTCGAGGTAGAACAGCTCCTTGCTGTACAGCAGATCGTCGATGTAGCTGACGAAACTGTGCCCGCGCAGGTCGTCCTTGCTCTGGATCGCCGGCTGGCGCTGCAGGTAGTCCGGCGCGGCGTACAGCTTGAGCACGTAGTCGCTGAGCTTGGTGATGATGTACGGCCCGCGCTCCGGGCGCTCCAGGGTGACCACGATGTCCGCCTCGCGGCGCGACAGCTGCACGGTGCGCGGCACGGCGAGCAGGTCGATGCCCAGGTTGGGGTGCTTACGGGTCAGCGCGGCCAGCTGTGGGGCGAGCATCAGCGAGCCGTAGCCTTCAGTGGCGCCGATCCGCACGTGCCCGGACAGGCTGCCGTGCGAGTCCTCGCTGGCGCGGTCGATGGCGGTGTAGGCGCTCTCCATCGCCTCGACCTGCGGCAGCAGGTTGCGCCCCGCCTCGGTCAGGCTGTAGCCGCTGCTGCCGCGCAGGAACAGCGGCGTGCCGAGGCTCTTCTCCAGCGCCTGCAGGCGCCGCGACACCGTAGTGTGATCGACCGCCAGCTGGCGCGCCGCGGTGGTCAGCTTGCGCGTGCGGGCCAGGGCGAGGAAATAGCGCAGGTTGTCCCAATCCATGGCGGTACTCGGCATTTCTGTGCAAAAACGCAGAATAGCAGTGCACGAAAGCCAATTGATACCAGCAAAAATGCACTGCTAGGATCATTGCATGCCGTCCCTGCCTTTTCCTCTGCATCTGCCGCCCCGGCTGGAGTAACCACCACCATGCAAACCAAGCCCGCAATTCCGACCGTCAAACTGCTGATCGATGGCCAACTGGTCGAGTCGCAAACCACCGAGTGGCGCGACGTGGTCAACCCGGCGACCCAGGAAGTGCTCGCCCGCGTCCCCTTCGCCACCCAGGCGGAGCTGAACGCCGCGGTGGCCAGCGCCAATACCGCATTCAAGACCTGGCGCAAGACGCCGATCGGTGCGCGCGCCCGCATCTTCCTCAAGTACCAGCAACTGATCCGCGAGAACATGAAGGAGCTGGCGGCGATCCTCACCGCCGAGCAGGGCAAGACCCTGGCCGATGCCGAGGGTGACGTGTTCCGCGGCCTGGAAGTGGTCGAGCACGCCGCCGGGATCGGCAACCTGCAGCTCGGCGAGCTGGCCAACAACGTCGCCGGCGGCGTCGACACCTACACCCTGCAGCAGCCGCTCGGTGTGTGCGCCGGCATCACCCCATTCAACTTCCCGGCGATGATCCCGCTGTGGATGTTCCCGATGGCCATCGCCACCGGCAACACCTTCGTCCTCAAGCCGTCCGAGCAGGACCCGATGGTGACCATGCGCCTCGCCGAACTGGCCCTCGAGGCCGGCGTGCCGGCCGGGGTGCTCAACGTGGTGCACGGCGGTGCCGACGCGGTGAACCTGATCTGCGATCACCCGGACATCAAGGCGGTGTCCTTCGTCGGTTCGACCAAGGTCGGCACCCACGTCTACAACCGCGCCAGCCAGGCCGGCAAGCGCGTGCAGTGCATGATGGGCGCGAAGAACCACGCGATCATCCTGCCCGACGCGCACAAGCAGCAGACCCTCAACAACCTGCTCGGCGCGGCCTTCGGCGCTGCTGGCCAGCGCTGCATGGCACTGTCGGTGGCGGTGCTGGTCGGCGAAGCGCAGAACTGGCTGCCGGACCTGGTCGCGAAGGCCCAGACCCTCAAGGTCAACGCCGGCGTCGAGCCGGGCACCGATGTCGGTCCGCTGGTTTCCTGTGCGGCCCTCGACCGGGTCAGCAGCCTGATCGAACGCGGCGTCGCCGAAGGCGCCAGCCTCGACCTGGATGGCCGCAACCCGAGCGTCGCCGATTACGCGCAGGGCAACTTCGTCGGCCCGACCATCTTCTCCGGCGTCACCCCGGAGATGAGCATCTACAAGGAAGAAATCTTCGGCCCGGTGCTCTGCGTGGTGCACGCGGCGACCCTCGACGACGCCATCAAGCTGATCAACGCCAACCCGAACGGCAACGGCACGGCGATCTTCACCCGTTCCGGCGCCGCCGCACGGCACTTCCAGGAAGAGATCGACGTCGGCCAGGTCGGCATCAACGTGCCGATCCCGGTGCCGGTGCCGATGTTCTCCTTCACCGGCTCGCGTGCCTCCAAGCTCGGCGACCTGGGCCCGTACGGCAAGCAGGTGGTGCAGTTCTACACCCAGACCAAGACCGTCACCGAACGCTGGTTCGACGAAGACGATGTCGGTGGCGCGGTGAACACCACCATCACCCTCAAGTAAGCCGTCTACCCCCTCGCCCTCACCCTCTCCCGCAGCCGGGAGAGGGTTGACCCTGAGCCGACCGGAGCGCTCTGCATGTCCTACGAAACCCTGCTGCTGGAGATCCGCGAGCGTGTCGCGCTGATCACCCTCAACCGGCCCAAGGCGCTCAACGCGCTGAACAGCCAGCTGATCGCCGAACTCAACCAGGCACTGGATCGCCTGGAGGCCGATCCGGCGATCGGCTGCATCGTCCTCACCGGTTCGCCGAAGGCCTTCGCCGCCGGCGCCGACATCAAGGAAATGGCCGAGCTGAGTTTTCCGCAGATCTACCTGGACGACTTCTTCGCCGCCGCCGACCGCATCGCCAACCGGCGCAAGCCGATCATCGCCGCGGTGGCCGGCTACGCGCTGGGCGGCGGTTGCGAGCTGGCGCTGATGTGCGACTTCATCTACGCCGCCGACAACGCGCGCTTCGGCCTGCCGGAGATCACCCTCGGCGTGCTGCCGGCGATCGGCGGCACCCAGCGCCTGACCCACGCACTGGGCAAGGCCAAGGCCATGGAGCTGTGCCTCACCGGCCGCCAGTTGACCGCCGAGGAAGCCGAGCGCGCCGGCCTGGTGGCGCGCGTGTTCGCTGCAGAGCAGTTGCTCGAAGAGACCCTCAAGGTCGCTGAAGGCATCGCCGCAAAATCGCTGACCGCCACCATGATGATCAAGGAAAGCGTCAACCGCGCCTTCGAGGGCAGCCTCAGTGAAGGCCTGCGCTTCGAGCGGCGGATCTTCCACGCGGTGTTCGCCACCGCCGACCAGAAGGAAGGCATGGCGGCCTTCGTCGAGAAGCGCCCGCCGCAGTTCACGCATCGCTGAGGAACGCCTCTCTCCCCCGGCGGGAGAGGCAGCACCGCCAATGCCTTCACGCGCGGCCATCTAACAAGAAGCAAAGGACTCTCCCCATGCATATCGGTTTTCTCGGTCTCGGCAACATGGGCGCGCCCATGGCCCGTAACCTGCTCAAGGCCGGTCATAGCCTGACCGTCTTCGACCTCTCCGCTAGCGCTGTCGCCGGCTTGGTGGAAGCCGGCGCCCAAGCCGCCGACTCTCCGGCGCTGCTTGCTTCGGCGGATGTCGAAGTGATCATCACCATGCTGCCGGCCGCCGCCCATGTGAAAGGCGTGTACCTCGGCGAGGACGGCCTGCTCGCCCATGTGCGCGCCGGCGTGCGCCTGATCGACTCGTCGACCATCGACCCGCACAGCGCCCGCGAAGTGGCCAAGGCCGCCGCCGCGCACGGCAACCCGATGCTCGATGCGCCTGTGTCCGGCGGCACCGGCGGCGCGGCGGCCGGCACCCTGACCTTCATGGTCGGCGGCGAGGCGGCCGACTTCGCCTACGCCCAGCCGATTCTCGCCGCGATGGGCAAGAACATCGTGCATTGCGGCGGCGCCGGCAACGGCCAAGTGGCCAAGGTCGCCAACAACATGCTGCTGGGCATCTCGATGATCGGCGTCGCCGAGGCCATGGCCCTCGGCGTAGCGCTGGGCATGGACGCCAGTGTGCTGGCCGGGGTGATCAACACCTCCAGCGGCCGCTGCTGGAGCTCGGACACCTACAACCCGTTCCCCGGGGTGATGGACAACGTGCCGGCGGCGCGCGGCTACAGTGGCGGCTTCGGCGCCGACCTGATGCTCAAGGACCTCGGCCTGGCCACCGAGGCGGCCCGCCAGGCGAAGCAGCCGGTGCTGCTCGGCGCCGCCGCGCAGCAGCTGTACCAGAGCTTCAGCCAGCAAGGGCACGGCGCGCTGGACTTCTCGGCGATCATCAACCTGTACCGTGCGGAGCACGAGTGATGAACGAAGTCCTCAGCGCGGTGCGCAACCGCATCGGCCACCTGACCCTGAACCGCCCGAGCGGCCTCAACGCCCTCAACCTGCCGATGATCCGCAGCCTGTGGCAGCAGCTGCAGGCCTGGCAGGACGACCCGCAGATTCTCGCCGTGGTGCTGCGCGGCAGCGGCGAAAAGGCCTTCTGCGCCGGCGGCGACATCCGCTCGCTGTACGACAGCTACCGCGCCGGCGACGACCTGCACCAGGTGTTCTTCGAGGAGGAATACGCCCTCGACGAATACCTCTACCACTACCCGAAACCGCTCCTCGCGCTGATGGACGGCTTCGTTCTCGGCGGCGGCATGGGCCTGGTGCAGGGCGCCGCGCTGCGGGTGGTCAGCGAGCGGGTGAAGATGGGCATGCCGGAAACCGGCATCGGCTACTTCCCCGACGTCGGCGGCAGCTACTTCCTGTCGCGCCTGGACGGCGAGCTGGGCATCTACCTGGGCCTCACCGGCGCCCATGTGCGCGCCGCCGATGCGCTGTACACGCGCCTCGCCGACTGGTGCCTGCCGGCCAGCCAGTTCGCTGAACTGGACCGTTGCCTGGACCAGATGGAGTGGACCGGTCACCCGCAGGAAGCGTTGCGCAGCCTGCTCGCCACGCTGGCCAGCAACAAGCTCGCCGGTGCCGAACTGCGCGCGCTGCGCCCGGCCATCGACGAGCACTTCTGCCACGCCGACCTGACGGCGATCCGCGCCTCGCTGGCCAGCGAGCAGCGTGGCGAATACCGTGACTGGGCCGAGGAAACCCTCAAGCTGCTCGACAGCCGTTCGCCGCTGGCGCTGGCCGTGACCCTCGAACAGCTGCGCCGCGGGCGCAGCCTGAGCCTGGCAGAATGCTTCGAACTGGAGCTGCACCTCGACCGCCAATGGTTCGCCAAGGGCGACATCATGGAAGGCGTGCGCGCGCTGATCGTCGACAAGGACAAGACGCCGCGCTGGAATCCGCCGAGCCTGGCGGAACTGCACCCGGCGCGGGTGCAGGATTTCTTCGCCGGCTTCAAGCCCGGCAAACCGGCCAAGCGCCCCGCGCGCCTGGCCGCCGAACACTGAGAGAACCGTCCGATGCATGACCTCGAACTGAGCGAAGAACAACGCATGATCCGCGACCTGGCGCGCGACTTCGCCCGTCGCGAGATCGCCCCGAAGGCCCAGGCCATGGAGAAGGCCGGCTGGATCGACGACGCGCTGGTGGCGCAGATGGGCGAGCTGGGCCTGCTCGGCATGGTGGTGCCCGAGCAATGGGGCGGCTCGTACATCGACTTCGTCGCCTACGCCCTGGCAGTGGAGGAAATCTCTGCCGGCGACGGCGCCACCGGCGCGCTGATGAGCATCCACAACTCGGTCGGTTGCGCGCCGCTGCTGCGCTACGGCAACCCGGCGCAACAGCAGGAATGGCTACCGGCGCTGGCCAGCGGCCAGGCGATCGGTTGCTTCTGCCTGACCGAGCCGCAGGCCGGCTCGGAGGCGCACAACCTGCGCACCCGCGCCGAGCTGGTGGACGGCCAGTGGGTGCTCAACGGCGCCAAGCAGTTCGTCAGCAACGGCAAGCGCGCCAAGCTGGCGATCGTCTTCGCGGTGAGCGACCCGGAACTCGGCAAGAAAGGCCTGTCGGCGTTCCTGGTGCCGACCGACACGCCCGGCTTCGTGGTCGACCGCAGCGAGCACAAGATGGGCATCAAGGCCTCCGACACCTGCGCGGTGACCCTGAGCAACTGCCGCATTCCCGAAGCCAACCTGCTCGGCGAGCGCGGCAAGGGCCTGGCCATCGCCCTGTCGAATCTCGAAGGCGGGCGCATCGGCATCGCCGCCCAGGCGCTCGGCATCGCCCGCGCGGCGTTCGAGGCGGCGCTGGTCTACGCCCGCGAGCGCATCCAGTTCGGCAAGCCGATCATCGAACACCAGAGCGTCGCCAACCTGCTCGCCGACATGCACACCCAGCTCAATGCCACGCGTCTGCTGGTGCTGCACGCCGCGCGGCTGAAGAGCGCCGGCCAGGCGTGCCTGTCGGAGGCCTCGCAGGCCAAGCTGTTCGCCTCGGAGATGGCCGAGAAGGTCTGCTCCAGCGCCGTGCAGATCCACGGTGGCTACGGTTACCTGGAGGACTACCCGGTGGAGAAGTACTACCGCGACGCGCGCATCACGCAGATCTACGAAGGCACCAGCGAAGTGCAACGCCTGCTGATCGCCCGCGAACTGGCCCACTACGGCCTGTGAGACCGCCGCCGGTCTGACAGCGGGCGGCGTGCTGAACGGGGTTCTGCACGAAAAGTCGCCGAGCGAAGGTCAGGCAAGGCAAAAACAGGCGAGGACGCGGAGTTTACGAGTTGTAAATGAGCAGTCCGAGCCTGTTTTTAACGCAGCCTCACCGAGCGCAGGCAGTTTTGGTGCAGAACCTAGCGCAGGTGCTGCGGCGGGATGGCATAGGTGCCGACGACGTGCGCCACCGGCTCGTCGTTGCCCGCCGAGTACAGCGACACCTCGCCGATCGCCAGGCTCTTGCCGACCTTCATCAGCTGGCACTCGCCGCGCAGGCGCTGGCCGGCCGCCGGGCGGCGCAGGAAGTTGATGGTCAGGTTGGTGGTCACCGCCAGCGGCACGATGCCGATCTCACCCAGTACCGCGACATACAGCGCGACATCCGCCAGCGCCATCATGGTCGGCCCGGACACCGTACCGCCGGGGCGCAGGTCGCTGTCGTCGACGTCCAGCGACACCGTGGCGGCGCGCTGCCCCACCGAGTCGATGACCACCCGGGTCTGCGGGAACTCGGTGCGGATGAATTGCGCGAGCGTTTCTTTGTCTACCACGTGGAAACTCCTGAAAGACCGCGGCCGGCAACGGCCCGAGCGCTGAGGGTACCTGCCAAGGCGACCCGCAACAATTTGCAAATAAGCCCCTGCGCAGCGGCGCGCGCGGCTTCTTACTATCTATCCCGGCCGCGCGCCGCGCGTTCCTGTTCCCGTTTGAGGTAGCCCCGCATGTTCACCCCCGCCCCGTTCCTCGCTCCGCTGCGCATCGCCGGCCTCGCCGTGCTGCTGACCCTGGCCGGCTGCGACGCCGCTGAAAACGCCGCGCAGAAGCTCGCCGACGAGGCCAAGCAGCAGGTCGAGCAGGCGGCCCGCGAGGTCATCAACGACACCACCAAGCAGCTCAACGAGAAGATCGACCAGGCGCAGAAGTCCACCGAGGACTGGCTCGACCAGGCGCCGCCGGCCGAACGGGACAAGGCCGAAGGTGACGGCGAGGCGCCGGCGCCGAAGCGCCAGCCCGAGCGCGACAGCGCCGATCAGCACAGCGCCTAAGCCCCTGTTGCGGCAGGATGGCGGAGATCGCCAGCAGCGCTGCGCTTCCCCACCACCGCCCCCCCACCAGCCCGTCATACCGGCGCAGGCCGGTATCCAGCTGCCCGCTACGAGTGGCCTGCCCGCCTTCTGGGCCCCCGCCTGCGCGGGGGCGACGGAGGTGGAGGTCTCGAGCCAAGCAAGGCAACGCAGTGACCGAGCGATCGGCCAGCAGCCCCAGTGTTCCACATAGGTCCTTCAGCAGACCCTCACCCGTATCAACCCTGGGCGGCGCGCTTCAGGCAGCGCTGGTAGCGTTCGTCGACCCGCTCGGCGAACCAGGCAGTGGTCAGCTGGCGGGTGATCTTCGGGCTTTCCAGACGGATGCCCGGCAGCACCGCGCGTGGCAACGGCTTGGCCTGCAGCGCGTCAGCCAAAGCGAAGACCCGCGCATACACCTCAGTGTCGGCGAACTCGGCCAGCTCGCCCTGTTTCAGCTCGCGGCGGATGGCCGCCTCGCTCATCTCCAGGCGCGGGCGTAACGCGCGCACCGCCAGCTCGGTCTGCCCCGGCGCACTGGAGCCGGGGCGCACCAGGTCGCCGTCCAGCGCCAGGGGAATCCCCGAGGCGCGACTCACCGCCTGCTGGAACGCCGCGTTGCGGCTGGCGTACCAGCCGGCGTTGAAGTCGGCGAAGCGGTAGCGCATCTGCGGGTAGTCCGCCGGGTAGCCGAGCAGGTGGGCGATGCCGAAGTACAGGCCGCCACGCCGACTGAACACCTCGTGACGAATCGAGCCGTCGACCGGATAGGGATAGTCGCGCGCATGGGCCTCGGCGAAGGCGATGCTGACCTGCATCGGCCCGCCGGTGTGCACCGGGTTGAGGCCGCCGAACAGCTGGCGGCCGAGCGGCACCATGCCGATGAAGTCCTCGAACAGCAGGCTCAGCTGGCGCTCGCTGCGCACGCTGGCCAGGCGCGCCTTGTAACTCTTGCCGTTCGGCGAGGTGATGCCCAGCGCGGCATCGACCAGAAAGCCCGGCACATGCAGGGCGGCGGCACGGCGGTTGATTTCCTGGCGGGCGATGCGCGGCAGCCCGGCCACCGGCGGGTCGGCCTGGAAGGTCGACTCCTGCTCGGTCACCGCCAGCACCGCGCAGAGATTGGCATCCGTGGTGGCGATGCGCTGCGCGGCGAATGCCGCGTAGATGTCGGTGGCCCAGCCCTGGCGATCGGCGGTGCTGGCCGGCAGCAGGCGCACCAGCTGCGCGCGCACCGCATCCGGGTGGCGTTCCGCCGGCGCCTGGCTGCGCGGCGAGGCACAGCCGGCGAGGGCCAGCAGCAGCGCCAGGCCGAGCCAGGTGGGCATACGGGCAGACAGCACGGCGGGGGCAAACGGGATCATCGGCGGCACTCGGCGCAACGGGGATGCTCTATTGACCAGCAAAGCCGCCGCAAACGCCAGCCCGCGCACAGCAAAACGCCCCGCCCCGCACCAGCGGGACGGGGCGTCGGCGCGGGGCTCAGGCGCTCAGGTAGTCGTCGGTGGAGATCACCTTGGCGTAGCCGAACGCCAGTGCGGCCATGAACGCCGCGTGGACCTGCGCGGCCGGCACCTCGACGCCGTCGAACTCCAGGTCGCGCGAGGCGCAGGCGTCGTGGATCACCGTGGTCGGGTAGCCGAAGTCCACCGCCGCGCGGGTGATGCCGTCGACGCACATGTGGCTCATGTTGCCGACCACCACCAGCTCGCCGATGCTGTGGCGGTCGAGGATCGCCTTCAGCTCGGTGTCGCGGAACGAGTTGATGTAGTGCTTGAGCACCACCGGCTCGTTGCCCTGGTTGAGCACCTTGGCGTGCAACTGCGCGCCGGGCGTGCCGGGGGCGAAGAACGGTGCATCGGGACGGGTGAATTCGTGGCGGATGTGCACCACCAGACGGCCCGCGGCGCGGAATGCCCGGATCAGCCGGGCGGCGTTGTCGGCGGCAGCTTCGACGCCGACCAGCGGCCATTTGCCGGCCGGGAAGTAGTCGTTCTGGATATCAACTACGATAAGCGCTTGCTGAGTCATGGCGGTGTCCTCGGGGTGGGTTGGATGTGGCTTCAGTATTGGCCGCCCGCCGCCACCTGAGGATGATCGGGAACGACAATAGCGGCGGGTAAAATGACAACGCGCACGCCCAATCCAATCGTCGAGATCGGCCTGCTGGTCTACCCCGGCGCGCAGACCTCCGCCGTCGGCGGCCTGGTCGACCTGTTCGAGGTGGCCAACCGCATCGCCGGCGAACAAGCCTCCAGCCAGTTGCCGGTGCTGCGCGTCAGCCAGTGGCGGTTCAACCCGGACAGCCAGCGCGCCGAACGCAGCACCGACAGTCACGCCGAGGCCGACAGCCGGCTGGTCGCCGTGCTGGTGCCGCCGTCGCTGGCCGGCCTGCCCAGCAGCGCCGAGCTGCAGCCGCTGGCCGGCTGGATTCGCGAGCAGCACGCCGCCGGCGCGACGGTCGGCGCGGTGTGCCTGGGAGCGTTCTTCCTCGCCGAAACCGGGCTGCTCGACGGGCGCACGGTGACCACCCACTGGACCCACGCCAAGGCGCTCGCCGAGCGCTACCCGCGGCTCAAGGTGGAGGCCGACAAACCGATCGTCGACGACGGCGACGTGATCACCACCGCCGGCCTGATGGCCTGGGCCGAACTCGGCCTGCGCCTGGTCGACCGGCTGATGGGGCCGAGCATCGCCACCCACACCGCGCGTTTCCTGATGGTCGAGCACAGCGACAGCGCGCAGGCCTGCGGCAGCAACTTCGCGCCGATCCTCAGCCACGGCGATGCCGCGGTGCTGCGCGTGCAGCACTGGCTGCAGGCCGGCGGCGCGGTGGACGTCTCGCTGGCGGCGATGGCCGAGCGCGCCGGCCTCGAGGAGCGTACCTTCCTGCGCCGCTTCCGCAGCGCCACCGGACTGAAGCCCACCGAGTACTGCCAGCACGTGCGGGTCGGCCGTGCCCGCGAGCTGCTCGAATTCACCAACGGCACGGTCGACCACATCGCCTGGACCGTCGGTTACCAGGACCCCGGCGCCTTCCGCAGCACCTTCAAGAAGATCACCGGCCTGTCACCCAGCGACTACCGCCGGCGCTTCGGCGTCAGCGCCCCCGCCCAACCGGCCTGAACGCCTCGCGCGCGGGCTTTAGTGCGCCGCGCGGGGCTGTCATTTTCGCCCGCGTTATCGTCGATCCGTCCCATCCCCGCCGCTCCGCCGCCGCCGAATACTGAGCCCACGCCAGCCACCGACCTCCCGGACGGTAGCGACGGCCACATGCGTCTCGACCGACCTCACCTTGCGGAGCACTCACCATGACCCACCTGACTCGCACCTTCGCCGCCGGCCTGCTCGGCGCCTCGCTCAACCTCGCCGTCGCCGCCCCGGGCGTCGAGCACCAGACCCAAGCCTTCCTCGATGTGCTCAACGCCGGCAGCGGCAAACCGCTCGAGCAACTGCCGCCGGCCGACGCCCGCGCCGTGCTGGTCGGCGCCCAGGCCGGGGTCAAGCTGCCGCCCGCCGAGGTCAGCCAGACCAGCATCGAGGTCGACGGCCAGCCGCTCAAGCTCACCGTGGTGCGCCCGGTCGGCGCCAGCGGCACGCTGCCAGCGTTCATGTTCTTCCACGGTGGCGGCTGGGTGCTCGGCGACTACCCGACCCACGAGCGGCTGATCCGCGATCTGGTGATCGGCTCCGGCGCCGCCGCGGTGTACGTCGACTACAGCCGCTCGCCCGAGGCGCGCTACCCGGTGGCGGTCAACCAGGCCTACGCGGCGACCCAATGGGTGGCCAGCCACGGTCAGCAGATCGGTGTCGACGGCAGCCGCCTGGCGGTGGCCGGCAACAGCGCCGGCGGCAACCTGGCCGCGGTGGTAGCGCTGATGGCCAAGGACAAGGGCACGCCGAAGCTGGCCTTCCAGCTGCTGCTATGGCCGGTCACCGACGCCAACCTGGAGACCGGCTCCTACCAACAGTTCGCCGACAAGCACTTCCTGACCCGCAACATGATGCGCTGGTTCTGGGACAGCTATATCCCCGACGCCAGCCAGCGCCGCCAGCCCTATGCCGCGCCGCTGCAGGCGAGCACCGCGCAGCTGGCCGGGCTGCCGCCGGCGCTGATCCAGACCGCCGAGTTCGATGTGCTGCGGGACGAAGGCGAGGCCTACGCGCGCAAGCTGGATGCCGCCGGGGTGACGGTCACCGCGGTACGCTACAACGGCATGATCCACGACTACGGCCTGCTCAACCCGCTGAGCACGATCCCCGCAGTGCGCTCGGCGCTGCAACAGGCCGCCGCGGAGCTGCAGCGTCACCTGCATTGACCCGCTGGAGTGGCGCCCGCCCGGGCGCCGCTAGAACGCCCCGCCCATCCGTTCGCTGATCGCCCGCGCCGCCGCCTGCAACTGGCGCGCGGCCGGGCCCTGCGGCTCGGCGGCGAAGCCGCTCGCCGCACCGACCACCGTCAGCACCCCGACCAGTTGCCCACCGATGCCGAACAGCGGCGCCGACAGCGCATTGACCCCAGGCAGCAGCAAGCCATGCACATCCAGCACGCCGTCGCGCTGCAGCTGCGCGGCCTGCGCCTGCAGCTGTTCAACCGACGGCGCACCCGGCGCCTGCTGTTCCACGGCGCGCAGCGCGGCGGTCTCGGCCGCACCGAGGCAGGCCTGGAACACCAGCCCGGTGGACGAGCCGAGCAGCGGCAGCACCGAGCCGACCTGGGTCACCAGGGTCACCGCGCGGCGCGGCTGCTCGACATGCACCACGGTCGGCCCATGGTTGGCCCACACGGCGAGGAAACAGGTCTCGTTGAGCGCGTCGCGCAGCGCCGCCAGCTGCGGCACGGCGACCCGCACCACGTCCAACCGACCAATGGCGGCCAGTCCGACATACAGCGCCTGCGGGCCGAGGCCATAGTGATTGGTCGAGGCATCCTGCTCGGCAAAGCCGCTGGCCAGCAACGCCTGCAGGTAGCGGTGGACCTTGGCCGCCGGCATGCCGACATGCTCGGCCAGGCGCGCCAGCGAGGTGCTCGGCGCCAGCGCGGCGAGGCCCTTGAGGATCTCCGTGCCGACCTCGGCGGATTGCACTTTCTGGCGGCGCGGCGCGGCGGAATCGGGAGTGTCGGTGCTCATGGCCATTGGTCTGCGAAGTCGGACGAGGCGGCTGTTATAGCTTGACGCGCCGCCAGCCTCAAATTACGTTTTGCGTAACCGTATTACAAATAAAAGAGCGATCACCATGGCCACTGCCCCGCTCGCCTACCAGTCCGGCTTCGCCAACCAGTTCAGCAGCGAGGCGCTGCCCGGCGCCCTGCCGCTCGGGCAGAACTCGCCACAGCAGGCGCCCTATGGCCTGTATGCCGAGCAGCTGTCCGGTACCGCGTTCACCGTGGCGCGCAGCGAGGCGCGGCGCAGCTGGCTGTACCGCATCCACCCGTCCGCCGCGCACGGCAAGTTCCAGCGTTTGGCGCGCCAGCTGGCCGGCGGCGGGCTCGGCCCGGTCGAGCCGAACCGCTTGCGCTGGAACCCGCCGGCGCTGCCGGCCATGCCCACCGATTTCCTCGACGGCCTGCACCTGATGGCGGCCACCGCCGCTGCCGACCAGGTCAGCGGCGTCAGCGTCTACCAGTACACCGCCACCGCCTCGATGCAGCGGGTGTTCTACAACGCCGACGGCGAGCTGCTGCTGGTCCCCGAGGCCGGCCGCCTGCGCCTGCACACCGAGCTCGGCGTGCTGGAGGTCGAGCCGCTGGAGATCGCCGTGCTGCCGCGCGGCATGAAGTTCCGCGTCGAGCTGTGCGAGCCGAGCGCGCGCGGCTACGTCGCCGAGAACCACGGCTGCGCGCTGCGCCTGCCCGACCTCGGGCCGATCGGCAGCAACGGCCTGGCCAACCCGCGCGACTTCCTGGTGCCGGTGGCGCACTACGAGGACCTCGAACAGCCCACCGAACTGGTGCAGAAATTCCTCGGCGAACTGTGGGGCACCCGCCTCGCCCACTCGCCGCTCGACGTGGTCGCCTGGCACGGTAACCACGTGCCCTACAAATACGACCTGCGCCACTTCAACACCCTCGGCACGGTCAGCTACGACCACCCCGACCCGTCGATCTTCACCGTGCTCACCGCGCCGAGCACGGTGCCTGGGCAGGCCAACATCGACTTCGTGATCTTCCCGCCGCGCTGGATGGTGGCCGAGCGCACCTTCCGCCCGCCGTGGTTCCACCGCAACGTGATGAACGAGTTCATGGGCCTGATCCACGGCGTGTACGACGCCAAGGCCGACGGCTTCGCCCCCGGCGGCTGCTCGCTGCACAACTGCATGAGCGCCCATGGCCCGGACAACGCCACCACCCGCCAGGCCATCGCCGCCGAGCTGACCCCGCACAAGCTCGAGCAGACGATGGCCTTCATGTTCGAAACCGGCGCCGTGCTGCGCCCCAGCCACTACGCGCTGACCTGCCCGCAGCTGCAGGCCGACTACGACGCGTGCTGGGCCGGCATGGCCAAGACCTTCACAGGTGAGAGACAAGCATGAGCCAGGACATCCACCGCCGCAGCTGGGTCGCCTCGGCCAACGGCCACCCGGACTTCCCCCTGCACAACCTGCCGCTGGGCATCTTCAGCCCGCCTGGCGCCTCGCCGCGCGGTGGCGTGGCGATCGGCGAGGCGATCTTCGACCTCAAGGCCGCCTGCGCCGCCGGGCTGTTCAGCGGCGCCGCCGCCGACGCCGCGCAGGCCGCCAGCGGCGACAGCCTCAACGCGCTGTTCGCCCTCGGCGCCGGGCCGCGTCGCGCGCTGCGCGAGCAGTTGCAAGAACTGCTCGGCGAAGGCGCCAGCGCGCAGCCGCGCCTCGAAGCCATGGGCCAGGCACTGCTGCCGTCGCTGGCCAGTTGCACCTTGCACCTGCCGGCGCGGGTCGGCGACTACACCGACTTCTACGTCGGCATCCACCACGCCAACAACGTCGGCAAGCTGTTCCGCCCGGACAACCCGCTGCTGCCCAACTACAAGCACGTGCCGATCGGCTACCACGGCCGCGCCTCGACGGTGGTCGCCTCCGGCACCGCGGTGCGCCGGCCCAACGGCCAGACCCTGCCGCCGGGCGCCGAGGCGCCGAGTTTCGGGCCGAGCAAGCGCCTCGACTACGAGCTCGAGCTGGGCGTGTGGATCGGCCCGGGCAACACCATGGGCGAACCGATCGGCATTGCCCAGGCCAGCGAGCACATCGCCGGCTTCTGCCTGCTCAACGACTGGTCGGCGCGCGACGTGCAGGCCTGGGAGTACCAGCCGCTCGGCCCGTTCCTGGCGAAGAACTTCGCCACCAGCGTGTCGCCCTGGGTGGTCAGCGCCGAGGCCCTGGCGCCGTTCCGCACCGCGCAACCGGCGCGCCCGGCCGGCGACCCGCAGCCGCTGGCCTACCTGTTCGACGAGCAGGACCAGGCTGCTGGCGCCCTGGACATCGAGCTGGAAGTGCTGCTGCAGAGCGCGACCATGCGCGCCCTGCACCTGCCACCGCTGCGCATCGGCCTGAGCAACACGCTGAACATGTACTGGACGGTGGCGCAGCTGGTCGCCCATCACAGCGTCGGCGGCTGCAAGCTGCAGGCCGGCGATCTTTTCGGCACCGGCACGCTGTCCGGCGAACACGCGGAAGCCTACGGCAGCCTGCTCGAGCTGACCGGCGGCGGCAAACAGCCGATCCCACTACCGAGCGGTGAGCAGCGCAGCTTCCTGGAAGACGGCGACGAGCTGATCCTCCGCGCGCGCTGCCAGCGCGACGGTCTGTCGATCGGATTCGGCGAGTGTCGCGGACTGATCCTGCCGGCACCCAGCGCCGGTTGAAGGCCACAAAGAAAAGACCGCACCCCGCCACCTTGTGGGTGACCGGGCGCGGCTGAGGACGCCCCAAATGGGGCGCTGGCAGGTAACAGCTCGAAGAGATGGCGCGGACCGCGACGGTCCGGCCGCGCGCCTGGCCTCGTGAGCCAGGCGCGGGGTACAGCTAGGGGCGAATCAGGCCTGCAGGGCGCGCGGGCGCTGGCTGCGTTGCTCGGCGGTGGGCGCCTTGGCCTGCTGAAGCTGGAAGTCGAACTCGACTTCGGCGAAGCGGCCGTTGAGGCCACGCGCCTGGGCCGCCGCAGCATCCTCGATGAATTTCACTTCACCGATCAGACCGTCGCGGGTGGCGTAGGCGAAGTCGTCCCACAGGTACTTGTCGCCGGACAGGTTGATCTGCGTGGTCAGGTGGCGATGGCCCGGTGCGGAGATGAAGAAGTGGATGTGCGCCGGGCGCTGGCCATGACGGCCGAGCTGGTTGAGCACTTCCTGGGTGGTGCCGCTCGGCGGGCAGCCGTAGCCGCTCGGCACGATGCTGCGCGCGCGGTAGCGACCTTCGGCATCGGTGACGATGCGGCGGCGCAGGTTGTACTCCGACTGGCTGCCGTCGAAGTAGGAGTAGGTGCCGTTGGTGTTGGCGTGCCACAGATCGACCACCGCACCAGCCAGCGGCTGACCGGCGGCATCCAGCACACGCCCGTGGAGGAACATCTGGGTGCCCGGGTCGGTGCCGTCATCCATCCGCGCTTCGCCTTCGGACAGCGGTGCGCCAGCCACGTACAGCGGGCCTTCGATGGTCCGCGGGGTGCCGCCGGTGAGGCCGAGCTGCTCGTCCTTGGCGTCCTGCAGCAGGTCGAGGAAATGCTCGACGCCGAGGCCGGCGACCAGCAGGCCGGCTTCCTGGCCGCTGCCCATGCGATTCAGGTAATCGACCGCCTTCCAGAATTCGTCGTCGCTGATCTGCAGGTCTTCGATCAGCTTGGCGGTGTCCTGCAGGATGCGCAGCACGATCTGCTTGAAGCGTGGGTTGCCCTGGTCGTTGCCGAAGCCGGCGGCTTCCTTGAAGAAGTTCTGGATCTCGGCAGTCTGGGAGATGGTCACGGTCATGGGGGATTTCCTCGAATTGTTGTTATCGCGGATCAATGGCTCAAGGGTTCAACGGTCGTCGGCATGGATCGACGAGGGATGGCGGCACAGCCCGTCGATCTCGATGTCCATGTAGGGGAACAGCGGCAATTGCAGCAGGGTGTCGTGCAGCGCCTCGACGCTCGGCAGGTCGAACACGCTGTAGTTGGCGTAGTGCCCGGCGATGCGCCACAGGTGGCGCCACTTGCCTTCCTGTTGCAGACGCTGGGCCAGTTCCTTCTCGTCGGCCTTGAGCTGCGCGGCCTTGGCCGGGTCCATGTCGAGCGGCAATTTCACGGTCATCTTCACGTGGAACAGCATGGGGAATTCCTCTTCGGTTCTCGGTTAGTGGCGGGCGAAACGCGCCAGGCGCTCTTCGTCGAGGCTCAGGCCGAGGCCCGGGGTGCGCGGCACGTGTAGCGCGAAGTCGCGATAGACCGGCGGCTCGGTAACGATTTCCTCGGTGAGCAGCAGCGGGCCGAACAGCTCGGTGGCCCAGGTCAGCTGCTTGAGGGTGATGAAGGCGTGCGCCGAGGCCAGGGTGCCGATCGCGCCTTCGAGCATGGTCCCGCCGTACAGCGCGATACCGGCCGCCTCGGCGATCTGCGCGGTGCGCAGCACGGCACGCGGGCCGCCGTTCTTGGCAATCTTCAGGGCGAAGATCGACGCCGCGCCGTCGGCGGCCAGGCTGAAGGCGTCCTCCACCGACTCGATGGATTCGTCGGCCATGATCGGCGCCGGGCTGCGCTGGTTGAGGCGCACCTGCCCCGCGCGGTTGATCCGCGAAATCGGCTGCTCGACTAGGTCGATGCCGTTCTCGCCGAGCACCTGGCAGGCGCGCAGCGCCTGGGATTCGTCCCAGTACTGGTTGACGTCGACACGCACGCTGGCGCGTTCGCCGAGGGCTTTCTTGATCGCGATGACGTGCTTGAGATCGTGGTCGACCGGGTTGGCGCCGATCTTCAGCTTGAAGATGCGGTGGCGACGGATGTCGAGCATCTGTTCGGCTTCGGCGATGTCCCGCGCGGTGTCGCCGGAGGCCAGGGTCCAGGCCACTTCCAGACTGTCGCGCACGCGGCCGCCGAGCAGCTCGCTGACCGGCAGGCCGAGGCGCTTGCCCTGGGCGTCGAGCAGCGCGCTCTCGACCCCGGACTTGGCGAAGGTGTTGCCCTTGATCACCTTGTCCAGGCGCAGCATGGCGGCGTTGATGTTGGCCGCATCCTGGCCGACCAGCAGCGGCGCGAAGTGCGCGTCGAGGTTGGTCTTGATGCTCTCCGGGCTCTCGTTGCCGTAGGCCAGGCCGCCGATAGTGGTGGCCTCGCCGATGCCTTCGACGCCGTCCGAGCAGCGCACACGGATGATCACCAGGGTCTGCTGCTGCATGGTGTGCATCGCCAGCTTGTGCGGGCGGATGGTCGGCAGGTCGACGATGGTCGCCGACAGGCTTTCGATCAGGACTTGGCTCATTGGGTTCTTCCAGTTGTTCAGTAGCGCCCCGCTCTGGCCAGTGGCAGAGGGGACGATCAGGCGTTGCTCAGCGTCAGCGCGTGCAGGGCAGCGCGGCGGCACGCTCGACGCGGTGGAACAGGCGATTGAAGTACACCAGGCTGTCGCCCTGCTCTCGGGTGGCGACACGGTCCAGTTCGACGAACATCACCGAATGCGAACCGACTTCCTTGCACTCGGTGATGCGCCCTTCGAGGCTCACCAGCGCGCTGCCGAGCACCGGCAGTTCGTGTTCGGCGGAGCTCCAGACGTCCCAGCCGAAGCGCTCTTCCATCGGCACCTTGGTCATCCCGGCAAAATGCTTGGCCAGCTCTTCCTGCTCGCTGCACAGCACGTTGACGCACAGCTGGCCGTTGCCGCGGAACACGTCGTGCATCGCGCTGTTGCGGTTGATGCAGACCAGTACGGTGGGTGGCGAATCGGTGACCGAGCACACCGCGCTGGCGGTGATCCCGCAGCGTCCGGCCGGGCCGTTGGTGGTGATGATGTTCACCGCCGCCGGCAGCTGCGCCATGGCATTGCGGAAGTCGATTTGCGTCTGGTTCAGAGTGCCCATCACGTCGCCCTTTGTTGTTGTGGACCGACTGTGTGGAGGCTGGGCGGCGGGCGCCGGCAGCTGGGCCATGACAGGCGGGTCCTTGCGTGGTGGAGCCAGCGTAGGGCAGCCTCCGGCGCCGAACTATCCAGACGAGCCCCATGACGCAGGGGGCTCGCCGCTAGTCATCTAGGTGGTTTCTTTATCGTCAGGTCAGCTGGCAGTGAGTAAGCTGCTGGAAACGCCGCACGCGCACAGCGCCCGCGCCTTCCCGCGTGGCAGACGGCAGCCGTACGAGAGCCGAACCGTGACCGATACCCCGACCGAACCGCGCAAGCCCGTGGTGTACATCGTCGACGACGACCAGGACCTGCGCACCTCGCTGGCCTGGCTGCTGGAGTCGGTGAGCATCGAATCGCAGTGCTTCGCCGGCGCCGACGAATTCCTCCGCCGCTACGACCCCAAGCTGCCGGCCTGCCTGGTGCTGGACGTGCGCATGCCGGAAACCAGCGGCTTCCAGCTGCAGGACATGCTCAACGAGCGCGGCATCGCCCTGCCGACCATCTTCGTCTCGGCGCATGGCGACATCCCCATGTCGGTCAAGGCGATGAAGAACGGCGCCATCGATTTCGTCGAGAAGCCCTACAACCCGCAGCAGATGCTCGAGCGCATCCAGGCCGCGCTGAAGAGCGCAGTGCAGGTGCACGCCGGCATGGAGCAGCGCCAGCAGCTGCAGAGCAAGCTCGGCCTGCTCACCGGCCGCGAGCGGGAAATCCTGATGATGGTGGTAGACGGCAAGGCCAGCAAAGTCATCGCCCGCGAGCTGAACATCAGCGTCAAGACCGTCGATGTGCACCGCACCAAGATCAAGGACAAGATGGGCGTGAGCAGCATCGCCATGCTGGTCCGCGAGGTGCTCAACGTGCCGGCCGACGACGCCGGCGAGCGCAGCGGGCGCACCTGAGCGGCGCCGTTAAGCCTGGCTTAAGCCGCGATTAAGCCTGGCTTAAGCGGGCCTGGCTAAGCTGATTCCATCAACTCATCACACGGAATCAGACCTATGAAACGCCATGCCCTTGCCCTCCTCGTCCTGCCGCTGCTGTCCACCGCCGCCCTGGCCGCCAACTACACCGGCCCCGGCAGCACCCCGGCAATCACCACCGCGGCCGCTGCACTGACCGCCGCCGACGACACCCCGGTGGTGCTCAGCGGGCAGATCGTCAAACGCCTGCAGGGCGACAAGTACGAATTCAAGGACGCCAGCGGCACCATCCAGGTCGAGATCGACCACGACGACTGGCCGGCACAAAGCGTGTCGGAGACCGCCAAGGTCAAGCTCAGCGGTGAAGTCGAACACGAGCACGGCGGCCACGAAGTGGATGTCGACCGCGTCGAACTGCTCAACTAAGCACGACCACGACAAAGCCGGCTGCCCCCCAGGGCCGCCGGCTTTTTTGCGTCCGCGCGCTAGGGCGGCGCCGCGCCCGCCGTCGGCGGCGGCAGCACGTGGCACTGCTGGCAGGGGCGCAGCGGCCCGCTGGGCTGCAGGCTCTGGTTGCGCTGCAGGTGGCAACCGCGGCACAGCTGGTGGAAGTCGCCTTCGATCTGCGTGGCCAGCGCCGGGGTCAGCTTGTGGCAGAGGATGCAGGTCGGCGCATCGCCCGGGGTCTGCGCCTTCTGCGCGTAGTCGTGGTGGCAGGTCAGGCAGTTGACGCTGCCATGCGGGCGGTGATCGAAGTTCAGCGGCAGCAACGGCCGCTGGCGTACCTGGGCAGCGTGCTGGGCGAAGCCGGCATAGCCCAGCGCAGCGAACAGGCCGAGCAGCAGCAATGCGAGCAGGGCGCGCTTCATAGCGGCAGGTCGCTGTTGGCGAGCACGGCGAACAGCCCGGCGCACAGCAGCGCGCCGAGTGCCACCGCGAGGCTCAGGCGCGTGGCCAGCGGCGCGGTGGTGCGCCGGCGCCGCTCGCTGCTGCGCTCCAGGCTGTCGCGCGGCAGGCGTGGCCAGATCAGCAGGGCGACGCTGAGCAGCCCCCACAGGGCAATCTTCCAGGTGCTGTGCAGGTAGAAGCCGGCGCCGAGCACATGCCAGGCCAGCAGGCCGATCAGCAGCAGGCTGGCTGCGTAGTGCCAGCGCTTGAAGTGGCGGTGGTCGCGCCACAGCTTGCGGCGCACGCGTATCAGGCTGAGCGGCGCGATGAGCAGCAGCAACAGCGTGGCGCCGAGCCCGGCGAGCATGTAGCCCGGCGCGGACGGCAGCAGGTAATCGAGGGTCAGCGGCTCGTCGTAGAGCAGCACGCCGATGTGCACGGCGAGCAAGACGATGGCGGCGAAGCCGAGGTCGCGGTGCAGCACCTGGAAGAACTTGCCGTCATGGTGCGGACGGCGCAGTGGCCGGCCGGTGAGGACGAACAGCAGGAGCATCAGCAGCGCGGCGAGCAGCCCGGCGGCGTTAGCGAAATCCCACGCCAGGGCCACGCCGGGCACCGCGTCGAGCAGCAGCAGCACGGCGAAGGGCAGCAGGCAGAACAGCGCGATGCGCAGACTCAGGACGACCATGCAGGTTCCGTCAGCAAGGACAGTCCCCCCATTGTGGCGGCGCGCCGGCCGATCCGCTTGTCGCCATCTGCCAAGCGGTTTGCGCGGCGTGCCTAGCGCACGCCGCGCACCGCCGTTACAGGTCGAGCACCAGCCGCGCGCTCTTGGCCCGCGAGACGCAGGCGCAGATCTGCTTGTTCGCGGCCTTTTCCTTGTTCGACAGGCAGTTGTCGCGATGGTCCGGCTCGCCATCGAGCACCTCGACGATGCAGGTGCCGCAGATGCCTTCGCGACACTCGGTGTCGATGTCGCAACCATGCGCCTGCAGCACGTCGACCAGGCTGCTGTCGGCCGGCACATGCAGCACCACCCCGGAACTGGCCAGTTCGACCTCGAAGCCGCCGCTCGGGCCACTCTGCGCGGCCGGGTCGGCGGCGAAGTGTTCCAGATGCACGTTGTCCGCCGGCCGCGTGCGGCTGGCGACTTCCACCACCTTGTTCATGAACGGCGCCGGGCCGCAGGTGTAGACGTGCGCTTCGCCGCTGGCACTGGCCAGACAGGCGCTCAGCGCGGCATCCAGCTCGGCCGGCTCGACGCCGTAGTGGAACTCGACATTGCCGGCGAACGGCGCACGCTCGAGCAGCGCGGTGAACGCCGCATATTCCGGCGAGCGGGCGAAGTAGTGCAGGCGGAAGCTCTGCCCGGTGGCGACCAGCCGGTAGGCCATCGACAGCAGCGGCGTGACGCCGATACCGGCGGCCACCAGCACATGCTCGCGGGCTTCCGGAGCAAGGCGGAACAGGTTGCGCGGCGCGCCGATGTCCAGCTCCTCGCCTTCCTTTACCAGGTCGTGCAGGGCCTGCGAGCCGCCGCGCGACTGCGCTTCCTTCTTCACCGCGACCAGGTAGGCGGCGCCGTCGTCCGGCGGGCTGCACAGCGAGTACTGGCGGGTTACCCCGGTCGGTCCGGTGACGTCCACGTGGGCGCCCGGCTCGTAGGCCTCGAAGGGTTGGCCGTCGAGACGCACCAGGCGGAAGGAGCGAATGTCCTGCGCTTCCTCGACGATTTTTTCGATCCGGACTTTCATCATTGCAGCACCTGGCGAAGTTGATTCGTGAATCGGGTGAAGGAAAGGCCCCTCACCCCAGCCCTCTCCCGACGGGAGAGGGGGTTGGACCGCGCCACGCGGGCCCGATCCGGCACATGAACGCCCCTCTCCCGTCCTTCTTTTATGAAGAGAAGGAGAGGGATAAAGCATCAACGCATAAACAAGCCGCCGTTGATGTCCCAGCAGGCGCCGGTCACCGAGGCGGCGTGGTCGGCGGCGAGCAGCAGCACGCTGTCGGCGATGTAGTCGGCCGAACCGAGGGTGCCGACCGGCACCATCTGCTTGATCTGCGCGATACGCTCGGGGGCCACGGTCTCGTACACCACCGGCAGGTCCAGCGGACCCGGCGAGATGCTGTTGACCGTCACGCCACGGCTGGCCAGCTCGCGGGCGAACACCTTGGTCAGGGTCGCCACGCCGCCCTTGGCCGCCGCGTAGTGCGCGCCAGTGGCGGTGCCGCCGTTCTGCCCGGCCAGCGAGCCGATGTTGATGATCCGCCCGAAGCCGCGCTCGGCGAAGTGCGCGCCGAACACCTGGCAGGCGACGAAAGTGCCGCGCAGGTTGATGGCGACGATCTCGTCGAACTCTTCCGGGCTGATCTCCATCAGCGCAGCGACCTTGGATTTGCCGGCGTTGTTGACCAGCACATCGGTGCCGCCCCAGCGCGCGACGAGCAGGTCACGTGCCGCTTCGAACGCGGCCTTGTCGCGCACGTCGAGCTGCAGCGCCACGGCGCTCTGCCCGGACGGGTCGAGCTGATCGGCGAGCTGCTGCACGGCGTCCAGCTGCACATCGGCCAGCGCCACGCGGTAACCGGCGCCGTGCAGTGCACGGGCAATGCATTCGCCAAGGCCGCGCGCGGCGCCGGTAATCAGGGCTACTCGGGACATCGGGTTCACCTCAGAGCAGATAACCGAGCGCGGTCAGGTTGTCTTGGGAGTTGATCAGGCGCACTACCTTCAGCTCGAGGCGGCCGACGCCGTTCTCGAAGCGGATGCGGTGGGTCAGATCCGCGGCCACCGGGGTGTGCACGCCACGCTTGTAGGCGAACAGCAGCTGAGCGGAACGCACCTCGACGACGTTGCCGGCCGCTTCCACCAGGGTGAAGCGCGACACGCTGCGCACGGTGCGCGCGGCGTCCACCGCCGACGGCGCGAAGCCGCTGGTCAGGCGCTCGATGCGCAGGTCACGCATGCGCGCGTCGTCGTAGACGTAGTTCAGGCTGGCGGCGAAGTCGGTGGTGTCCGGGTCGATCGGGATCACGTAGATACCCTCCTCGCTCCACAGCTCGGACCAGGCCGCGTAGTTCTTGCTGTCGAGCAGCTCGGCTTCGCGCCAGATGAACTCGATGGCCTGCGCCAGCGGTGCGGACAGGCCGCTCAGATTGTCTTGATTGCTCATTGGCTCATCATCCTTTTCCACATGGCATAGGCTTCGCGCATGCCGCCTTCGTCGGTGGCGTGGGAGACCTTGTCGCCGTTTTCAGCAACGACTTCGCGATTGAGGCCGCGGTTTACCAGGATCGGCAGCTGCGGGCCGCCATAGGAGCCGCGCTGCACGCGTTCCCAGGCCTCGGCGTCATCGGTGGTGCCGAAGCCGAACGGGCCCTGGAAGTGTTCGTGGACACGCATGCGCTCGCGGTTGGCGATTTCCGGGCCGCCGTCCATGCCGAGGGCAACGTGGCGGATCTCGGTCTCGGTGACCGACAGCGGGTTGAGCACGCGGAAGAACGACATCGACATGGCGACGTTGGGGAACAGGTTGAGGTTGAAGCCGGCGCCGTGCAGCGAACGCACGATGCGGCGCACCTGGGCCGGTTCCATGGTCTTCGACAGTTCCTCGGTGACGTGGGCGAAGCGCTCCTGGAGCTGCTCGGTGCCGTCGTCGTGGTCGAGGTCGACGTGCTCGGGGACCATCACCATCACGCTGTGGCCGTTGCCGAGGGCGTGGGTGACAGCCTTCTCGTCGTGCATGAAGGAGAGCATTTCTTCGGTTTCTTCATCCACCGAGGACATGAACGACTTGTGCACGATCGGGAAGTGGTAGCCGTCGGTGGTGTTTTCCAGCTGGATCTTCCAGTTGCCGCCGAACTTGAACTTGTGTTCGCCCTGCACCTTGATCGGGTAGCCGGCGCCCTGCTTCATGAACAGGTCCATCCAGTGCTTGGCACCGCCGAGGAAGTCTTCCAGCGGCTCCACGTCCGGGTTGAAGCTGGCGAAGATCATCCCCGCGTAAGTACCGACCTTCAGGCTGTTGAGCGGCAGCTCGGACTTGTCGAGGATGTCCTCGTAACCGTCCGGATAGGGCAGCGCGCGCAGCTTGCCGTCGAGGGCGTAGGACCAGCTGTGGTACGGGCAGGTGAAGCCAGTGGCGTTGCCCTTGTGCTTCTCGCACACGGTGGCGCCACGGTGGCGGCAGCGGTTCTCGAGGACGTTGATGCCGCCCTTCTTGTCGCGCACCACGATCACCGGACGACGGGCGATGCTGGTGGTGCGGAAGTCGCCGGCGTTGCGGATTTCGCTCTCGTGACCGACCCACACCCAGGTGCGGTAGAAGATCTTTTCCAGCTCGACTTCGTAGAGCTCCGGATCGTAGTACAGGGATACGTCGACGCGGTCCGACTGGATCAGCTCCTCGACGCTGCGGGTCTTGGCAATCAGACCATTCTCAGGGGCGCTCATGGGGTTCTCCTCAGGCGTAGTTCTTGTTCGTAGGCCGCACGGCAGCCAGGGCGTGTTCCAGTTGCGCGCCATAGGCGCAGACGCGTTCGTCCTCGCCTTTGCGGCCGACGATCTGCAGGCCGATCTTCAGCCCGCCATCGCCGAGCGGCACCGGCACCGACAGCGCAGGGTGGCCGCTGAGGTTGAACGGCCGCGCCAGCGGGGTCATGCCGCCGACCGCGCGACCCTGGCGGGCCTCGCTGAGCAGCGGCGGCAGCTCCGGCAGGGTCGGCAGCAGCAGTACGTCGTGGGTGGCCAGGGCGGCGTCGACCGCCTGACTGAAGCGCGCGCGCACCAGCTCGGCGTGGGCCAGGGCGACCGCATCGGTGCGGCTGGCGGCGAGCAGGCGCTGCTCGACGTCAGCGCCGATCAGGCCCTGCCCGGTGAGGTGGCCGAAGGCCGCCCAGGTTTCGTGATTGATGACCGTCAGGCCGGCTTCGAAGGCATCGGTGAAGCCCTCCAGCGCGTGGTCGCGGCGCTGCCAGCCGACGAAGTCGATGACCCGTTCCAGGCAGGCCTGGATCAGCGGGTCGCAGGCCACTTCGAGCAGCGCCACGCGCGGCGCGCCGGGCTGCAGGGTGAACGGTTGGAAGCCCGGGCAGATCGCCTGCATCGCCGCACTCAGGTGGGCCATGCTGGCCGCGAACGGGCCGACGCAATCGAGGGTGGTGAAGGCCGGGTGCACGCCGGCACGGCTGACCCGGGCGAAGCTCGGCTTGAGGCCGAACACCCCGCAGCAGGCCGCCGGCACGCGCACCGAGCCACCGGTGTCGGTGCCCAGGGCGACGTCGGCGAGGCCGGCGGCGACCGCCACCGCGGAGCCACTCGACGAACCGCCGGGGACCCGCTCGGGGGCCTGCGGATTGACCGGCGTGCCGGTCCAGTCGTTGATCCCGGTGACGCCGAACGCCAGCTCGTGCATGTTGGTCTTGCCGACGATGTGCCAGCCGGCGTCGAGCAGTGCATCGACCACCGCGGCGTTGCGCGTCGCCGGTGCGGCATTGGCCAGCGCGCGGCTGCCGGCGCAGGTCGGCTGGCCGGCGATGTCGATCGAATCCTTGATGGCGACGCGCAGGCCGCCGGGTTCGCCGAGGGCGATCTGGTTGACGAACACGCTCATGGGCGAACCTCTCCCAGGGGGCTGTTGAACAGGCGCTGGGTGCGGAAATGGGCGATCAGCCACTGACCGTCGACACAGCGAAAATCGAGATTGAGGCGCGCGCTGATCAGCTCGGAGCGGCCGTCTTCGTAGGTGGAAATCTGCTGCATGATCCATTGCCCGCGGGCGCTGTCGCCGTCGACCTGGATCGCCTCGCTGGTGAGGAAATGCAGATTCACCGCGAAGTGCGGCGACGGCGGCAGGTAGGCGGCGACGAACGCCGCCACCGCGTCACGGCCCTGCTGACGGCCGAACTTCTCGACGTACTGCGCGCCGATGCCTTCCCAGATCGCGTCCTCGGTGAACAGCGCGGCCAGCTCGGCCACGGCGACCGGTGCATGCGGCACGTCGCAGAGGTCCATGTAGCGCGCCACCACGCGGCGCACCGCGCTCTCCCCCTCAAGGGTGACGAGGCGCTGGAGCAGATCGGTCAGGGCAACGGACATGACTTAGCGCGCCGCTTCGGGAATGGTCAGCGGGCGGCCGATACGCGCTTCGATCTTGGCGTACTTCCACAGGCTGAACTCGTTCACCGGGGTGGTGCGGAACAGGTTGCAGGCGTCGATCACCGTCTGGTGGCAGTCGACGTCGGCCATGATGTACACGGTCCACGGCGAGGTGGTGGAGGCACCGACCATCAGCCGGTCGTCATCCATCGCGCCGAGCACGGTCACCCCCGGCAGCGCGCCGAGCGAGCCCATCATGGCGCTGAAGCCTTTCCACACGGCGAGGCCTTCGCCGGTGGGCAGGTCGAAAAAGTTCTGCGTGATGCCGATGCAGAAGACGACGCGGAGGGGTTCTTGGGTCTGCGACATGGATCAATCCTCGAATCTGGGAAAACGAATCTGTGAATGAGAGCTAGCGAGCGGCGCGAGCCACTCAGAGGAAACCGGGGATCGGCGGCACGCCTAGCATCACCGCGCCGGCGCCGTCGTACATGCCATCGCCGAGGAAGGCGTGCTGGGTCACCACCATGGCGTCGCGCAGGTAACGCTGCAGCGGGTTCTGGTCGTAGATGGCGGCGATACCGGCGAGGGTGTAGGCACGCTGCACGACGCTGGCGCCGACCCGCGCCACATGCACGGCGGCCAGGCGCAGCTGGGCGACCTGCTCGTCGGTGACCGGGTGGCCGTCGAGGATCGACTGCCAGACCTGCTCGGTGGCTTCGTAGAAGAACGCCCGCGCGGAACACAGATCGGCTTCGGCCTTGGCTGCGTCAATGCGGAAGTAGGCGCGGTCGGCCAGCTTCGGTGCGCCAGTGGCGCCGGTGCGGCCGCCGGACATGCGGTTGATTTCGTCCAGCGCGGCACGCGCCAGACCGAGGTTGACCACCGCCAGAACCTGGGCGGCGTAGGCCACCGTCGGGTAGCGGTACAGCGGCTCGTCGATGCTCGGCTCACCGCCGCGAATAAAGGTCCAGTCGTCGCTGATGAAACCGTCCTTGACGCGCAGGTCGTGGCTGCCGGTGCCCTTGAGGCCCATCACCTTCCAGTTCTCGACGATTTCCACCTGGTCGGCCGGGAACAGCGCGGTGCGCGGCTTGCCGCCGGGACCGCTGGCGCCGATACCGACCCCGAGCACATCGGCGCCCTTGCAGCCGCTGGCGAATTTCCAGGTGCCATTGACCTTCCAGCCGCCGCCCTCGACCGGCTCGGCCGGCTGAATCGGGAACAGGCCACCGGCAAAGACGATATCGGGACCGTTGGCGTACAGCTTGGCCAGGCTCGCCTTGGGCAGCGCGGCGAGGTACACGCTGGCGCTGCCGAAGCTGGCTACCCAGCCGGCCGAGCCGTCGGCTTCGGAAATGCGTTCGATCATGTGCAGGAACCGCGCGGGCGGCAGCGCATCGCCACCGAAGCACTGCGGCGTGGCGGCGCGGTAGATGCCGACGGCCTTGAACTTGGCGATCATGTCGACCGGCACGTGGGCCTTGGCGTCGAACTCGTCGCGGCGGGCGCGCACTTCGTCGACCACGGCCTGGAAGCCGGGGGCGTCGACACCGGTGCCGATCGATTCGCGGGTGGCATTCTTCTCGGCCGCAGCTGAGCTCAGCATGGCGTCTTCTCCGTTTTATTCTGGATGCCGGCCAAGGACTCCGCGGAGGAGTGCTGACCCTGTGTGGCCAGTCTATGAATCGCCGTCGAGGCCGCTCAATTGGGGGCTTCGGCCGGCGCTTAGTGGAGACACCGGGCGTGTCTAAAGGAATTACCTAGACGCTGACGGGTTACTTCTGAGCGCCCGACCGATAGGCTGAGGGTATAAAGCAGTGGGGCCGCACGACGGCTCGGCAACCGGCAGAGGCGCAGCGATGTTCACGCCGCAGGACAGTGACTTTCACCGGCTCATCGAGGCGATGCCGTTGTGCATCATCCTGCATGACGCCAAGACCAAGGAGATCCTCTGGGCCAACGCCGCGGCGCTCGGCGTGCTGGGTTTCAGCCTCGAGGAACTGGTGCCGCTGAAGGCGCCGGACATGACCAATCCGGACCCCAAGTACCGCCGTTCGGTCGGCCTGCGCTGGCTGGCCGGCGCGGCGCGCACCGGCCAGCGCGCCATCGAGTGGTGCTACCGCTCCAAGCAGGGCGTGGACATCCTCTCCGAGGCGATCGCCACCCTGGTGCACCTCGCCGAGCGCGACGTGCTGATGGTGCAGTTCCGCGACATTTCCAAGGAAGAACAGGTCAAGCGCGACCTCAAGCGCTTCGAGAGCCGCCTCAAGGCATTCATGCAGGACCTCGCCGAGGGCGTCGCGGTGCTGGCGGCCGACGGCACCCTGCAGTTCCTCAGCGAGTCCGGCGAGCGCCTGCTCGGTGCCGACGGCCAGCCGCTGGTCGGGCAGAGCTTCGTCGCCCGCTGCGACGAGCCGTCACGCCGTCGCCTGCTCGCCAACCTGCAGCGCAAGCGGCCGGGCCGCGGCGCCTACAGCGTGCACTACCGCATCCAGCACCAGGATCAGAGCTGGCACTGGCACCATGCGACCTGCCGCTACATCGAGCTGGAGGACGATCTCAAGGGCCACCTGCTGCTGTTCCGCGACGTCAGCGAGCAGGTCAACGCCGAGGAAGCGCGGCGTGCCAGCGAGCAGAAGCTCGAGTACCTGGCGCGGCATAACGCGATGGGCGAGATGGCCGCGGCGATCTCCCACGAGCTGAGCCAGCCGCTGGCGGCCACGCGCAACTTCATCGAGGGCGCGCTGATCCGCCTCGAGCACAGCGACGCGCCCAATCAGGGCGTGGCCTGGGGCCTGCAGAGCGCGGTGCGGCAGATCGAGCACGCCTCGCTGATCATCAAGAGCGTGCGCGGCTACCTGGTCAAGCTCGAGCAAACCGAGCAACTGGTCGACCTCAACGAGATCCTCGCCGAGACCCGGTACTTCATCAGCCTCAAGGGCCAGCCCAGTTCGGTGCAGATCGAGGTGGTACCCAGCCAGGTGCCGCTGTGGGTCAGCTGCGAGCGAGTGCTGATCGGCCAGGTGATTCTCAACCTGGCGTTCAACGCCATCGAGGAACTCATGGACCTGCCGCTGCCGCAGCGCGTGCTGCGCATCTACACCTCGCTGAGCCGCGACTCGGCGGTGCTGTGCGTCGAGGACCGCGGCCGCGGCATCGACGCCGGGCACCAGGAGAAGCTGTTCGACGGCTTCTTCTCCTCCAAGGTCAGCGGCAACGGCATCGGCCTGGCGCTGTGCAAGAACATCATCTCGCGGCACCGCGGCGACATCTGGGCGCAGAACGTCACGCCCAGCGGGGCGATGTTCTGCTTCTCGCTGCCACGCGCGAAGGGGCCGACACCGGCCTAAGAAGCTGTTCTAGCGACCGAGGCGCAGGCTCAGCGCGGCCACGCCCTGCTCGTCGGCGCGCACCTGCTCGGGGATGAACTCGCGGAGGAACTCGACCCAGGTGCGGATCTTCGCGTCGAGGAACTGCCGCGACGGGTACAGCGCGAAGATGCCCAGCGGAAACAGGCTGTGGTTGGGCAGCACGCGCACCAGGCTGCCGTCCTGCAGGCCGCCGATCGCCGAGTACAGCGGCAGCGCGCCGATACCCATGCCGGCGCGCACCGCCTCGGTCATCGCGTCGCCGGTGTTGACCTGGAACGGCGTGCGCTCGACGGTGACCAGCTCCTTGCCATCGGGGCCGTCGAGCAGCCAGCGGTCCAGCGACATCACATTGTTGACCAGGCGCAGGCAGCGGTGCTGGCCCAGTTCGCCCGGCAGACGCGGCGTGCCGTGCTTCTCCAGGTAGGCCGGGGCGGCGCACAGCACGCTGTAGGTGCTGCCGAGCTGCTTGTAGATGAAGCCCGAATCGGGCAACTCCTGGGCGATCACCACCGAGATGTCGTAGCCCTCGTCGAGGATGTCGGTGGTGCGGTTGGCCAGGGTCAGGTCGAAGCTAACCTCGGGGTACTTCTCGCTGTATTCGGCGATCGCCTGGATCAGGTAATGCTGGCCGATGCCGGTCATCGCGTGCACCTTGAGGTTGCCGGCCGGCCGCGCATGCGCCTCGCCGGCTTCCGCCTCGGCCTCGGCCAGGTAGCCGAGGATCTGCTCGCAGCGCAGCAGGTAGCGCTGGCCCGCCTCGGTCAGCGCGATGCGCCGCGTGGTGCGGTGCAGCAGGCGGGTCTGCAGGTGGCTTTCCAGGCTGGCGATGGTGCGTGACACGTAGGAGGTGGTCAGGTCGAGGCGCTGCGCGGCGGCGGTGAAGCTGCCGGTTTCCGCGACACAGACGAAAGTGCGCATGTTGAAGACGATGTCCATCGACGACTCCTGCCGCGAAAGGCGAATTCTGGCACGAAGCCGGCCAGGGATTATTGTTGTTTTAGTACACAATCCTTCTCCTTTTGGGCCGCTTATCCGCCCCGCGCGCGCCTCGTAGAATCGCCGCCGACAGTGCCCATCAGGACGTGCCGCAGTGCTCCGCCTTCTCCGGCCCGGGTTCGCCCGCGCCAGTTTGTTCCTCGTTGTCTCCCTGCTTTCCGCGTGCATCGACAGCCACGGCATCGTCCCGCAAAGCCAGCGCCTAGCGGCGCAGCAGCTCGCCCTCGGTGGCGCCATCGCCGGTGCCCGGCAGGCCGCCGGCTGGCCGCAAGCCGCCTGGTGGCAGGCCTTCGGCGACCCGCAGCTGGACGCCTGGATGGCCACCGCGCTGGCCGACAGCCCGAGTCTGGCCAGTGCCACGGCGCGCCTGCGCCAGGCCCGCGCGCAGGCCGGGGTGGTCGAGGCGGCGGAGGCGCCGCAGCTCGACGCGGCGCTCAGCATGCAGCGCAAGCGCTGGCCGGACGACCCCTTCTACGGCCCCGGCGACCTGGCGCGCAGCAGCAGTTGGAACAACACCAGCCAGCTGGGCTTGCGCTACGACCTTGACCTGTGGGGTCGCGAACGCAGCCGCAGCGCGCAGGCGCTGAGCCAGGCCCAGGTGGCGGTGGCCGAAGAGCAGGCGGCGCGCCTGGAACTGCAGGGCAACCTGCTGCGCAGCTACATCGGCCTGGCCCTGCAGTTCGCTGAACAGGACATCCTGCGTGCCGAGCTGCACCAGCAGGAACAGTTGCTGCAGCTCGCCGAACGGCGCCGCCGCGACGGCATCGGTACCGGCCTGGAAGTCAGCCGCGCCGAGGCGGCGCTACCGGAGACCGAGCGCCAGCTCGACGCGCTGGGCGAAGCCATCGCCCTCAGCCGCCACCAACTGGCCGCCCTCGCCGGTCTGGGGCCGGGCGCCGGCGCGGCCCTGCAGCGCCCGCGCCTCAACCTGCAGCAGCCGCTCGGCCTGCCCGCGCACCTGCCGCTGGCGCTGCTCGGCCAGCGTCCCGACCTGGTCGCCAGCCGCTGGCAGGTGGCCGCCGCGGCGCGCGGCATCGAAGTGGCCAAGGCCGACTTCTACCCGAACATCGACCTGCTCGGCGGGCTCGGCTCGGCGGCGGTTCAGGGCGGCAGTCTGGACTTCCTGCGCTACGACAAGCTGACCTACGGCCTCGGCCCGGCGCTCAGCCTGCCGCTGTTCGACGGCGGCCGGCGGCGCGGCGCGTTGGGCGCGGCGAGCGCCGACTACGACCTGGCCGTCGCCCACTACAACCAGACCCTGCTGCAGGCTGTGCGCGGCGTCGCCGATGCGCTGGTGCGCCTGCACTCGCTGGAGCAGCAGGCGCAGCTGGCCGCCCGCGCGCTGGATAAGGCGCAGCGCAGTTGCGAGCTCGCCCTGCTCGCCCAGCGCCGCGGCCTCAGCGACTTCGACGCGGTGCTCGCCAGCCAGCCGCTGCTGTTCCAGCGCCAGCGCCAGCAACAGCGCGTGCGCGCCGCCCAGCTGCGCGCCCAGACCGACCTGCTGCTGGCCCTCGGCGGGGGCGCACAGCCCAGCGCCGGCCCGGCGCCCGCCGCGCTCACCCCGGTCGAGCCGACCCTGCGCCTGCCCTGAGGATTGTCATGCCGCTCACGTTTTCCCGCGCGCTGGCCGACTGGGCCGGCAGCCAAGGCGTCACCTGGCTGTTCGTCGGCAAGGCGCTGCTCAGCGCCTTCCTCGCCCTGTGGCTGGCCTACCGCCTGCAACTGCCGCAGCCGAGCACCGTGCTGGTCACCGTGTTCATCGTCATGCAGCCGCAGAGCGGCCAGGTGCTGGCGAAGAGTTTCTACCGCATCGTCGGCACCCTGCTCGGCCTCAGCGTGATGGTCGCGCTGATCGCCCTGTTCAATCAGCAGCGCCTGCCGTTCCTGCTCAGCGTGGCGCTGTGGATCGGCCTGTGCACCGCCGGCGCGGCGCGCTACCGCGATTTCCGCGGCTACGCCTGCCTGCTCGCTGGCTACACCGCGGTGATGATCGGCCTGCCGGCCACCCAGCACCCGGAAGGCGCGTTCATGCAGGCGCTGTGGCGGGTGCTGGAGATCAGCCTGGGCATCCTCAGCACCGGCCTGGTCAACGGCCTGCTGCTGCCGCAGACCGCCCGCGCCGACCTGCACCGCACCCTGCACGCGCGCTTTCGCGACTTCGCCGGCCTGGCCTGCAGCGGTCTGGCCGGCGAGCTCGAGCCGGCGCGCTTCGAGGCGCTCAACGCGCGCTTCGCCGCCACCGCGGTGAGCCTGGAAAACCTGCGCAGCGCGACCACCTTCGAGGACCCGCAGATGCGCCTGCGCAGCGGCCGGCTGGCGCGCCTGAACACCGAGTTCATGGTCCTCTCGACGCGCTTCCACGCCCTCCACCAGCTGCTCCGCCGCCTCGCCGGTGAAGCCGGTGCGCCGGTGCGCGAGGCGCTGGCCGCGAGCCTCGCGGAACTCGTCAGCGTGCTCGCGCCGCTGCGCGAACGGCTCTGCGACGAGGCCGAGGCGGCGCACTTCGCGCAGCGTCTGGCGGCCTGCAAGGACGAGCTGATGGGCCTGCTGCGTGACGGCCGCGCGCGCCTGGCCATCCAGCAACCCAGCGAAGCACAGGCGCTCGACTACGAGACCGCCGCCGAGCTGCTCTATCGCCTGGCCGACGACCTGCACAGCTACGCGCAGACCCACGCCTCGCTGCGCGACGACCACCACGCCCGCGAGCAGTGGCCGGACAGTTTCCGGCCGCGCGCCAACGCCGCCGGCGCGGCGGTCGCCGGGTTGCGCAGCAGCCTGCTGATCCTCGCCCTCAGCCTGTTCTGGCTGGCCACCGCCTGGCCCAGCGGCGGCACCTTCGCGATGACCGTGGGGATGATCTCGGCGCTCACCTCGAGCGCCGCCAGCCCGCGTCGCATGGCCCTGCAACTGAGCCTCGGCGCGCTGGGCGGAGCGCTGCTCGGCAGCTTCCTGACCCTCGTCGTGCTGCCCTGGCTGGACGGCTTCGCCCTGCTCTGCTGCGCCCTGGCGCCGGTGTTCGCGCTCGGCGCGCTGCTGCTCTCGCGCAGCCAGTGGAGCGGCTACGGGGTCGGCCTGCTGGTGTGGTTCTGCATGATCGCCCTGCCGGCCAACCTGACCAGCTACGACCCCGGCCGGCTGTTCAACGAGTACCTCGCCTCGCTGCTGTCGATGGCCCTGGCCACCGTCGGCGCCGCGGTGATCCTGCCGCCCAACCGGCCCTGGCTGTGGCGGCGCCTGGAGCAGGACCTGCGCCTGTGCGTGGTGCGCGCGGTGGGCGGACGCCTCAAGGGCCTGGTCTCGGATTTCGAGAGCGGCACCCGCGACCTGCTCAACCAGGCCTACGCCTCCTCGGCCGGGCGCGCCGACGTGCAGCGCCAGCTGCTGCGCTGGATGTTCCTGGTCCAGGAAGTCGGCCACGCGGTGATCGAGCTGCGCCTCGAGCAGGCGCGCCTGCCGGCGCTGCCCTGCTACGCCGAGGCGATGGCCTGGCGTCAGGCGATCCGGGCCATGGGCCGCACCCTGGTGCGGCTGTTCATCCAGCCCGACGACGGCAATCGCCAGCGCGCCCTGCACGCCGTCGAGCAGGCCATCGCCGCGGTGCGCGCCACGGCCGAACCGTGCGCGCCGCAGTTCGACAGCTCGCCGCTGCGCCGCGTGCTCAGCTACCTGCACTTCATCCGCACCTCGCTGCTCGATCCGCAGGCACCGCTGCGCGCCAGCGCGGCGCCCAGCCGTCTCAGCGGAGTCGCCCTTGCCGCGTGAAATCCCCCTGCACGGCGTCTACCTGCCGAGCCTGACCCTGCTGTTCCTCGTCGTCCTGCTGCTGGCCTGGGGCCTCGACCGCCTGCTCGCCCGCGCCGGCCTGTACCGCCACGCCTGGCACCCGACCCTGCTGCGCGTGGGCCTGTTCACCTGCCTGTACGCCGCCCTCGCCCTGGCCATCTACCGTTGAGAACCCGCATGTCCCGCAAAACCCTGATCAGCGTGCTCGCCACCTTGCTGGTGCTCGTCGCCGCCCTGTTGCTGGTGCGCACCCTGTGGCGGCACTACATGGATTCGCCCTGGACCCGCGACGGCCGGGTGCGTGCCGACGTGATCAACATTGCCCCGGACGTTGCCGGGCTGGTCACTGAAGTGGCGGTGCGCGACAACCAGGCGGTGCAGGCCGGCGACCTGCTGCTGCGCATCGACGCCAGCCACTACCGGCTGGCGGTCGAGCAGGCCGAGGCGCAGCTCGCCGCGCGCAAGGCGGCGCTGGACATGCGCCGGGTCAACGCCGCGCGGCGCGCCGAGATGGACGACCTGGTGGTATCGCGCGAGAACCGCGAGGACGCCGGGCACATCGCCGCCACCGCGCTGGCCGAGTACCGCGCCGCCCAGGTGGCACTGGACATCGCCCGCCTCGACCTGGCACGCACCGAAGTGCGCGCGCCGGTGGCCGGCTACGTGACCAACCTCAACGTCTACCCCGGCGATTTCGCCCAGCGCGGCGAGGCCAGCCTGGCGCTGGTCGACGGCCAGTCGTTCTACGTCAACGGCTACTTCGAGGAGACCCGCCTGCCGGGCATCCGCGTCGGCGATCGCGCCGAGCTGCGCATGATGAGCGGCGAGCGGGTGATCGGCCACGTCGACAGCATTGCCCGCGGCATCTACGACCGCGACAACCCGCAGAGCCGCGAGCTGACCGCCGACGTCAATCCGACCTTCAACTGGGTGCGCCTGGCCCAGCGCGTGCCGGTGCGCATCCACCTCGACGAGCTGCCTGCCGGCCTGCTGCTGTCCGCCGGGATGACCTGCACGGTGGTGATCGGCGATGCCGCGCACACCGCTGCGGCCAGTCGCGGCTTGAGCGGATTGTTGATTGAGCAGTAACAGTCCTTGTGGTGGTTGAATCTATATCGGCAACTGCCCGGCCCATAAAATAGTCCCGCCTCCCACGCGAGGCACTTCGGTTAGGCGCTGTACCCCTTCGACCGGTTCGTGGAGAGCCGGTCGAGGGGCCTGAGAGCAGCGCGACGAAGCTCCCCCTTCAGAGCCATCGGGACACCCACATGAAAGTCTTTGCGTTGCTGGCACTCGCCGGCGTGTCTTCGCTCGCCCTCGCTTCCGGTCAGGACGAGCAGAGCACTGCCCAGCAAGAGCTGCCACTGGAGCAGTACACCTACGACATGGACCTCGATATCGACCACGTAATTTCCGTCGGCGCAACCCCGAACGTCTGCGCCGTCGCCCCCGTGGAAATGGTCTACGAAGACCACCAGGGCAAGCGCCACCGCCTGCAGTACCAGGTGTTCGGCAACGGCTGCGACAACGGCTGACAGTTGCATCGAACGCCGCCCGGGGGAGGGTTTGCCCAGGCGGCGTTTTTTCTATTTCCCCACGGCACCGCCGGGGGACCTGTAGGAGCGAATTCATTCGCGATGGGGCGGGCGCCGATCGCGAAAGAATTCGCTCCTACACGCTACGGCCGCGGCGACTGTTTCCTCGGCGGTGGGGAATCAACACCTGGCGCCCGTTGCGGCAGCGGGTTGCCGGGGTCGCGCGGGCTGTTGGGATCGACCGGTTCTTCCGGGTCGACGATGCGTTCGAGGTTCTCCTCGTCGTCCAGCGGCGGGTTGATCAGGTCGGGGTTGCGCGGGTCCGGGCTCATGGCACACCTCTGCGAATGTCGGGCTCTCTTCCGATTCGAGATGCGCCGGGGCCGTCGCGTTCACGCTAAAATGCCCGCCCACGCCCGCAACAAGATGGGCGGTGCCTGGGCTTTTGCCCAGCCGCGCACCGCTCTGCTAGTGTCGCGCCACTGATTTTCGCCGAGATAGCTGCCATGGCCCGCAAGAAAAGCGCCCCCGATTTCGAGCAGTCGCTCGCCGAACTGCAAACCCTGGTCGAGCGCCTGGAAAGCGGCGAGCTGTCGCTGGAAGATTCGCTGACCGCCTTCGAGCAGGGCATCCGCCTGACCCGCGAATGCCAGGACGCCCTGGCCCAGGCCGAACAGAAGGTGCAGATCCTCCTCGAACGCGACGGTGAACTGCAGGAAGCGCCGTTCGACACGGACGAGCCGGCATGATCGGCGCCTACCAGCAGCGCTGCCAGCAGCGCGTCGACGCCGCGCTCGATACGCTGTTCCAGGCGCCGCTGCCGCAGCTCGAGCGCCTCTACCAGGCGATGCGCTACAGCGTGATGAACGGCGGCAAGCGCGTCCGTCCGCTGCTCGCCTACGCCGCCTGCGAAGCGCTCGGCGGCCAGGCCGAACAAGCCGACGCCGCCGCCTGTGCGGTGGAGCTGATCCACGCCTACTCGCTGGTCCACGACGACCTGCCGGCAATGGACGACGACGACCTGCGCCGCGGCCAGCCGACCACCCACAAGGCCTTCGACGAAGCCTGCGCGATCCTCGCCGGCGACGGCCTGCAGAGCCTAGCCTTCGAGGTGCTCAGCGACCCGGCGCGCAACCCGCACGACGCCGAGCTGCGCCTGGCCATGCTCACCGCGCTGAGCCGCGCCGCCGGCCCGGCGGGCATGGTCGGCGGTCAGGCGATCGACCTCGGCTCGGTCGGCCAGCGCCTCGACCAGGCCGCGCTGGAGGTCATGCACCGGCACAAGACCGGCGCGCTGATCGAAGCCAGCGTGCGCCTCGGCGCCCTGGCCAGCGGTCGCGCCGAGCCGCGCAACCTGCAGGCGCTGCACAGCTACGCGCAGGCGGTCGGCCTGGCGTTCCAGGTGCAGGACGACATCCTCGACGTGGAGAGCGACACCGCCACGCTCGGCAAGACCCAGGGCAAGGACCAGGCCCACGACAAACCGACCTACCCGGCGCTGCTCGGCCTCGACGCGGCCAAGGCCTATGCCCTGGAGTTGCGCGACCAGGCGCTGCACGCGCTGCGCGGTTTGGGCGAGTCCGCCGAACCGCTGCGCGAGCTGGCCCGCTACATCGTCGAACGGCGCAGCTAAGCCGCCGCCAGACAGCAAAACGCCGGGCAATGCCCGGCGTTTTCATTGCTGCGCAGTGCGCTACGGCTCAGGCGCCGACCACCTCGCCGGCGGCCACTGCCGGGGTGCGGCGTGCCACCAGCAGGCGCGCCTTGACCAGCAGCCAGGGCATCGCCAGGGTGACGAACAGACCCATCAGCAAGCCACGCAGGCCTTGCCAGTACTCCGCCGGCAGGCCGAGCTGGGCCTCGACGACCTTGAGCACTTTCTGCAGCAGGATGAAGCCCAGCGCACCGAGCAGCGCGGCGAGCACGCGACGCCAGACCTGCGGCGCAGCGCCGAAGTCGAGCAGCCGGCCTTCCACGCGCCAGCCGAGCGCGGCACCGATCAGCAGGCCGACAAACAGCGGCACGTAGTCCGGCGCCTCGAGCGCCGGCCACAGCGCCAGGCTGCCGCCACCGATCACCAGGATGCTCAGCACGTGCCAGCCGACATGCGCCTCGCGCCACCAGGCCAGGTCCTTGACGCGTGCGGCGATCACCAGGGTGACGCCGCCGAGCAGCGCACCGACCAGCACGTCCTCGATGTCATGGGCGGCGAGGTACAGGCGACTCAGGCACACGCCCAGGCAGATCAGCGCGCAGGCCACCCAGCACCACAGGCGGCGCACTTCGTAGGCCAGCCACAGCCAAAGCACCACGGCCAGTTGCGCATGGCCGCTGGGCAGCCCGTAGCTGTCGCCGACGCGGTCGTCGAGGCGCAGCTCCAGCGGCGGCCGCGGATCCTGGAAAATGTCCTTGAACAGCGCGTTGAGCCAGGCGGAAATACCGATCAGCAGCAGCAGGCGGAAGAAGGTGTGCTTGTTCCAGCCCCAGAAGCCAATCGGCACGGCAAACAGCAGGAAGGTCCCGTAGCCGAGCCAGGTGAAGGCGTTGGCCAGTTGGGTCAGCTCGGGCGTGCGCAGCGGCAGCACCCAAGTCATGTCGTGCAGCAGTTCGATCATTCGTATCCCCGGATGATTCTTGTTATGGAGCGGCGTTGATACTGCATCGGCGGCGCGCACGGCAATCCCGCGCGCGTGCCGATGCTCACAGTTGGCCGGGAAGACCTTCGCGGAAGTCGCGCCAGCCATCACCCAGCGTTGGGTCCTGGTATTCGGCCCACTAGAGTTGGTTTCTGCGCGGCACGGCGGCGGCGCATCATTCATTCCATCAATACAAGAACAGGATCGTCCCCATGACCCCGCCCCTGCGCGCCCTGCTGATCGCCAACCGTGGCGAGATCGCCATCCGCATCGCCCGCGCCGCCGCCGAACTGGGCCTGCGCAGCGTCGCGGTGTATGCCGATGACGACGCCCATTCGCTGCATGTGCGCCAGGCCGACCAGGCGGTGGCGCTCGGCGCGCGCGGCGTGGCGGCCTACCTGGACAGCGCGCGACTGATCGCCATCGCCCTGGCCGAGGGCTGCGACGCGGTGCACCCGGGCTATGGCTTCCTCGCCGAGAACCCCGACTTCGCGCGGCGCTGCGCCGAGGCCGGGCTGCGCTTCGTCGGCCCGGCGCCGGAGGTCCTCGAGCTGTTCGGCGACAAGGCCCAGGCGCGCGCGCTGGCTGAGCGTTGCGGGGTGCCTCTGGTGGCCGGGATCAACCACGCGGTGAGTCTCGAGCAGGCGCGCGCGTTCCAGGCCGAGCACGGCGCGGTGATGCTCAAGGCGCTGGCCGGCGGCGGCGGGCGTGGCATGCGCGCGATCAGCCGGGCCGACGAACTGGAGGCGGCGTTTGCCCGCTGCCAGTCGGAGGCGCGCGCCGCGTTCGGCCGCGACGAGCTGTACATCGAGCAGCTGGTGCGCCCGGCGCGGCACATCGAGGTGCAGGTGCTCGGCGATGGCGAAACCGTCAGCCACCTGTGGGAGCGCGACTGCAGCCTGCAGCGCCGCCACCAGAAGCTGGTCGAGATCGCCCCCAGCCCGGACCTGCCGACCGCCACCCGCGACGCGCTGATCGCCGCCGCGCTGCAGCTGGCCGGCGCGGTGCGCTACCAGGGCATCGGCACCTTCGAGTTCCTCGTCGACGGCGAGCAGCCCGAGCGCTTCTATTTCATGGAGGCCAACCCGCGCATCCAGGTCGAGCACACGGTCACCGAGCAGGTCACCGGCGTCGACCTGCTGCACTGTCAGCTGCGCCTGGCCGCCGGCGCCACGCTCGGCGAGCTGGGCGTGCTACCGCCGCCACCGCCGCGCGGGCATGCCGTGCAGCTGCGCATCAATCTGGAAACCCTGCAGGCCGATGGCAGCGCGCACCCGGCCGCCGGCACGCTGAGCGCCTACGAGCCGCCGAGCGGCCCCGGCCTGCGCGTCGACGGCTACGGCTACGCCGGCTATGCGGTGAGCCCCAGCTACGACTCGCTGCTGGCCAAGCTGATCGCCCACGGCCACGACTACCCGGCCGCCCTGCAGCGCGCCTACCGCGCGCTCAGCGAGTTCCGCCTGGAGGGCGTGGCGAACAACCGCCACCTGCTGCAGAACCTGCTGCGCCGCGAGGAAGTCACCGCGCACCGGGTCGACACCGGCTTCGTCGAACGGCACCTCGGCGAGCTGCTCGGCGCCCAGCCGCAGGCCCACCCGCACCGCTACTTCAGCGCCAGCAGCGCGGTCGCCGAAACGCAGCAGGCTGCGGTCGACGCGCCGCCCGGCAGCCTGCCGCTGCCCACGCCGAGCACCGGCGTGGTGGTCAGCCTGGAGGTCGCGGTCGGCAGCGCGGTGGCGGCCGGGCAGACGGTCGCGGTGCTCGAAGCGATGAAGATGGAATTCGAGGTCAAGGCGCCCAGCGGCGGCATCGTCCGCGCCCTCGCCGCCCAGCCCGGGCAGGCCCTCAACGAAGGCCAGCCACTGCTGTTCATCGAACCGGCCGAGGTCGCCGGCCGCGGCGCGCAGAGCGAGGAACAGGTCGACCTGGCGCACATCCGCGCCGACCTCGCTGAGGTGCTCGAGCGCCACGCCATCACCCATGACGCACGGCGTCCGCAGGCGGTCGCCAAACGGCGCAAGACCGGCCAGCGCACCACCCGCGAGAACCTCGCCGACCTGCTCGATGGCGGCAGCTTCAGCGAATACGGCGCCCTCGCCCTGGCCGCCCAGCGGCGTCGGCGCACGCCCGAGGAGCTGCTCGAACTGAGCCCGGCCGACGGCCTGGTCGCCGGCACCGGCACGGTCAACGCCGCCGAGTTCGGCGACGCCGCGGCGCGCTGCATGGCGATCGCCTACGACTACACGGTGTTCGCCGGCACCCAGGGGATGATGAACCACAAGAAAACCGACCGCATGCTGCAGCTCGCCGAGCAGTGGCGGCTGCCGCTGGTGCTGTTCGCCGAGGGCGGTGGCGGACGGCCGGGGGATACCGATTTCGTCGGCGTGGCCGGTCTCGACTGCCACACCTTCGTCGGCATGGCCAAGCTGTCCGGCCTGGTGCCGTTGGTCGGCGTGGTCTCCGGGCGCTGCTTCGCCGGCAACGCCGCGCTGCTCGGCTGCTGCGATGTGATCATCGCCGCACAGGACGCCAGCATCGGCATGGCCGGCCCGGCGATGATCGAAGGCGGCGGCCTCGGCAGCTACACCCCGGAGCAGGTCGGGCCGAGCAGCGTGCAGGGCCCCAACGGAGTGATCGACGTGCTGGTTGCCGACGAGGCCGAGGCGGTGCGGGTGGCCAAGCAGTACCTCGGCTACTTCCAGGGCCGCACCCGCGACTGGCAGTGCGCGGACCAGCGCGAGCTGCGCCAGGTGATCCCGGAGAACCGCCTGCGCGTCTACGACATCCGCCGGGTCATCGAGCTGCTCGCCGACCAGGGCAGCGTGCTGGAGCTGCGTCGCCAGTTCGCCCCCGGGCTGATCACCGCGCTGGTGCGCGTCGAAGGCCGACCGTTCGGCCTGCTCGCCAACAACCCCGGGCACCTCGGTGGCGCCATCGACGCGCTGGCCGGCGACAAGGCCGCGCGCTTCATGCAGCTGTGCGACGCCTTCGACCTGCCGATCATCTCGCTGTGCGACACCCCCGGCTTCATGGTCGGCCCGGAGGCCGAGAAGCAGGCCACGGTGCGCCACGTGTCGCGCATGTTCGTCGCCGCCGCCAGCCTGTCGGTGCCGTTCTTCACCGTGGTGCTGCGCAAGGGCTACGGCCTCGGCGCCCAGGCGATGGCTGCCGGCAGCTTCCATTCGCCGCTGTTCACCATCGCCTGGCCGAGCGCCGAGTTCGGTGCCATGGGCCTGGAGGGCGCGGTGCGCCTGGGCTTCGCCAAGGAACTGGCGGCCCAGGACAGTCCCGAGGCGCGCCAGGCGCTGTTCGACAAGCTGGTGGCCAAGGCCTACCAGAACGGCAAGGCGATCAACATGGCCAGCTTCCTCGAGATCGATGCGGTGATCGACCCGCAGGACACCCGCGCCTGGTTGCTGCGCGGCCTCAACGCGGCGCCCCAGCCGCCCAAGCGCGAGGGCAAGAAACGCCCGTTCGTGGACACCTGGTAAGCGGAGCCGACCATGCCTGAACTCGACCACCAGCTACTCGCCGTCAACGGCATCACCCTCAGCCTGTACAGCGCCGGCCCGGCGGACGGCCGGCCGGTGTGGCTGCTGCACGGCTTCCCCGAATGCTGGTACTCGTGGCGCCAGCAGATCGACCCGCTGGTGCGCGCCGGCTACCGCGTGCTGGTCCCGGAAATGCGCGGCTACGGGCAGTCCAGCGCGCCGCAGGCGATCGAGGCCTACGAGCTGCTGACCCTGTGCGGCGACATCCAGGCGGCGATGGACGCGCTCGGCCAGCGCGAGGCCTGTGTGGTCGGCCACGACTGGGGCGCGCCGGTGGCCTGGCACCTCGGCCTGCTCGAGCCGCAGCGGGTCAAGGCGCTGGTCACCCTGTCGGTGCCGTTCGGCGGGCGGCCCAAGCGCCCGGCCATCGACATCATGCGCGAGGCCAATGCCGAGCGGTTCAACTACATCGTCTACTTCCAGGAACCCGGCGTCGCCGAGGCGGAGCTGGACGCCGACATCAGCCGCAGCCTGCGCCTGCTGCTGACCGGCACCGGCGAGGTGTTCCTGCAGGCCAAGCCGGCCGACGCCCGCCTGCTCGACGGCATGCCCGAACCCGGCGCGTTCCCCGCCTGGTGCAGCGAGACGGATTTCGCCGTGTACCGGCAGACCCTGGCCAACGGCTTTCGCGGCCCGCTGAACTGGTACCGCAACTTCACCCGCAACTGGCAGCGCACCGAGTTCCTCGCCGGCCGGCAGATCGAGCAGCCGACGCTGTTCCTGCTCGGCGCCGACGACCCGGTCGGCAAGCTCGAGGCCTACACCCTCAAGCGCATGGCCGAGCTGGTCCCGCAGCTCGAACAGCACCTGCTCGAGGACTGCGGCCACTGGGTGCAGAACGAGCAGGCGGAGGCGGTCAACACGCTGTTGCTGGAGTTCCTGCAGCGCCGTTATCCGGCCTGAGGACGGTCGCCGCGCTGCCCCACCCTTACGGATTGGGCAGCCTTTCGCGCATCGGGTAAACTGCCGCATCTTTTGCATGCCTATAACGACCCGCCTGATGCCGACGACTTTCCACCAGATTCCCCGCGAACGCCCCGCCACCCCGCTGCTTGACCGCGCCGCGACGCCGGCCGACCTGCGCCGGCTGGCCGAAGCCGAGCTGGAAACCCTGGCCGACGAGCTGCGCCAGGAGCTGCTGTACACGGTCGGCCAGACCGGTGGCCACTTCGGCGCCGGGCTCGGCGTGGTCGAGCTGACCATCGCCCTGCACTACATCTTCGACACCCCCGACGACCGTCTGGTGTGGGACGTCGGCCACCAGGCCTACCCGCACAAGATCCTCACCGGGCGCCGCGAACGGATGCTCAGCCTGCGTCAGAAGGACGGCATCGCCGCCTTCCCGCGCCGCGTCGAGAGCGAGTACGACACCTTCGGCGTCGGCCACTCCAGCACCTCGATCAGCGCCGCGCTGGGCATGGCCATCGCCGCCAAGCTGCAGGGCAGCAAGCGCAAGAGCGTGGCGGTGATCGGTGACGGCGCGCTGACCGCGGGGATGGCCTTCGAGGCGCTGAACCACGCCTCCGACGTCAAGGCCGACATGCTGGTGGTGCTCAACGACAACGACATGTCGATCTCGCGCAACGTCGGCGGGCTGTCCAACTACCTGGCCAAGATCCTCTCCAGCCGCACCTACGCGAGCATGCGCGAAGGCAGCAAGAAGGTGCTGTCGCGCCTGCCCGGCGCCTGGGAAATCGCCCGCAAGGCCGAGGAGCACGCCAAGGGCATGCTGGTCCCCGGCACGCTGTTCGAGGAACTCGGCTGGAACTACGTCGGCCCGATCGACGGCCACGACCTGCCGACCCTGCTCGCCACGCTGCGCAACATGCGCGGCCTGGAAGGCCCGCAGTTCCTCCACGTGATCACCAAGAAGGGCAAGGGCTTCGCCCCGGCCGAGGCCGATCCGATCGGCTACCACGCGATCACCAAGCTGGAGCCGATCAAGGCGCCAGCCGCCGAGCCGAAGAAAGCTTCCGGGCCGAAGTACTCCAACGTGTTCGGCCAGTGGCTGTGCGACATGGCCGAGGCTGACCCGCGGCTGCTGGGCATCACCCCGGCGATGAAGGAAGGCTCCGACCTGGTCGACTTCAGCGAACGCTTCCCGGCGCGCTACTTCGACGTCGCCATCGCCGAGCAGCACGCCGTGACGCTGGCCGCCGGCATGGCCTGCGAAGGCGCCAAGCCGGTGGTGGCGATCTACTCAACCTTCCTGCAGCGCGCCTACGATCAACTGATCCACGACGTCGCCGTGCAGCACCTCGACGTGCTGTTCGCCATCGACCGCGCCGGCCTGGTCGGCGAAGACGGCCCGACCCACGCCGGCAGCTTCGACCTCTCCTACCTGCGCTGCATCCCCGGCATGCTGGTGATGACGCCGAGCGACGAGAACGAGATGCGCCGCATGCTCACCACCGGCTACCTGTTCGACGGCCCGGCGGCGGTGCGCTACCCGCGCGGCAGCGGCCCGAATGCGACCATCGACCCGGCCCTGGTGCCGCTGGAAATCGGCAAGGGCGTGGTGCGTCGCCAAGGGCAGAACGACAGCGGCCGCCGGATCGCCCTGCTGGTGTTCGGCGTGCAACTCGCCGAGGCGCTGCAGGTCGGCGAGGCGCTCGACGCCACGGTGGTCGACATGCGTTTCGTCAAACCGCTCGATGAGGCGCTGCTGCGCGAGCTGGCGGCCAACCACGAGCTGCTGGTGACCATCGAGGAAAACGCCATCATGGGCGGCGCCGGCAGCGCGGTCGGCGAGTTCCTCGCCGGCGAAGGCGTGCACCAGCCGCTGCTGCACCTCGGCCTGCCGGACTATTACGTGGAACACGCCAAACCGGCGCAGATGCTCGCCGAATGCGGCCTCGACGCCGCCGGCATCGAGCGCAGCGTACGCGCGCGGCTGGAGGCGTTGTAAAAAAACGCGACCCTCACCCTAACCCTCTCCCGGAGGGAGAGGGGACTGGGCAGCGCAGAACACAGACCACGGTGCTTATCCACCGCACGGCTAACCCCCTTTCCCCTCGGGAGAGGGCCGGGGTGAGGGACACAAGCTCACCCCATGAAAGTTGTACCCAGGTCGCCCAATCAGGGCGTTAAACGGGAAGCAGGTGAAAAGCCTGCACTGCCCCCGCAACGGTAAACCGACCGCTCTCCCCGGAGAGCACGCCGTCTCGACAGCCACTGGACGCTACAGTCCGGGAAGGTGAGATGGTGAGTGTCGGCAGTCCGGAGACCGGCCTCGGTGCGTTGTGACAGGTGTTGCGGAGGGCATCACCGTCAAGCGCTGGCCGCCGTGCGCCACCCGCTTGCCCCTGCCCTCCTCAAAAGATTGCTGACCCCCTTTTGAGGATTCGTTTGATGACACTCTCCCGCCTTGCCCTCGCCATGGCCGCGCTGCCGCTGGCCCTCCAGGCCGACGAACTGCCCCTGGAGCACGCCGCGCTGCAGGTACCGGCGCTGGTGATCACCTCCGGGCGCCAGGTCGAGCCGCTGGCCAAGACCACCGCGGCGACCACGGTGTTCACCCGCCCGGACATCGAGCGCCTGCAGGTCAGCAGCGTCGCCGACTTGCTCGAGCATGTGCCGGGCGTCAGCGTGGTGCGCACCGGCGGCGCCGGCAGCCTGACCAGCGTGTTCCTGCGCGGCACCTCGACCGCGCAGACCCTGGTGCTGGTCGACGGCCAGCGCATCGCCGCGGCGTCCAGCGGCACCAGCAGCCTGGAGTTTCTCGACCCGGCGCAGATCGAGCGGGTTGAAGTGGTGCGCGGCGCGCGCTCGGCGCTGTACGGCTCGGACGCCATCGGCGGGGTCATCCAGATCTTCACCCGCCAGGGCACGGGCGACGGTCTCAAGCCTTACGCGCGCCTGGCCGCCGGCAGCCACCAGACGGTCGAGCGCAGCCTCGGCCTGTCCGGCGGCGACGCGCAGACGCGCTTCAACCTCGGCGCCGGTCTCGACGAAACCGCCGGTATCGACGCGACCCGCGACAGCTTCGGCGCCAACGGCGACGAGGACGCCTACCGCAACCGTTCGCTGAGCCTGAACCTGTCACACCGTTTCAACGACGACCTCGAAGTCGGCGTCAGCGCCCTCGACCAGCGCGGCGAAGTGGAATTCGACGATGTGTTCTTCGGCACCCTGCCGACCACCAACTTCCAGCTCAGCAGCCTCTCGGCGTTCGCCGACGCGCGCTTCAACGCGCTGTGGAGCAGCCGCCTGGAACTCGGTCACAGCGAAGACAAGCGCGACAACGGCGACGACCTGCAGGACCTCGACCCGAGCCAGTTCAACACCTACCGCGACTCGGCCAGCTGGGTGAACACCCTGGCCCTCAGCGACGCCCAGCAACTGCTGGTCGGCGCCGACTGGTACGAGGATCGCCTGCACAGCACCACCGATTTCACCGAGGAGTCGCGCTGGAACCAGGCGGCGTTCATCCAGCACCGCTACCGGGGCGAGGCGTTCGCCACCGAACTCGGCGTGCGCCACGACAAGAACCAGCAGTTCGGCAGCGAGAACAGCTGGAACGCCGCGCTGACCCTGCCGCTGAATGCCGCCAACGACCTGGTGTTCTCCTACAGCGAAGGCTTCCGCGCGCCGACCTTCAACGACCTGTATTTCCCGGACTTCTGCTTCTTCGGCAGCTGCTTCGCCAACGCCAACCCGAACCTGCGCCCGGAAACCTCGAAGAGCTACGAAGTGCAGTGGCGCAGCCGCTACCGCGACGACGGTGCGCTGGAACTTTCGCTGTACCGCACCGACCTGCAGGACGCCATCGTCCTCGACCAGGACTTCATTCCGCAGAACGTCGGCACCGCGCGGATCAACGGTTTCGAGGCGGCGCTCAAGCAGGAGCTGTTCGGCTGGCAGGGCAACCTGGCGCTCGGCCTGATCGACCCGCGCGACCGCGACAGCGGCCACACCCTGGCGCGCCGCGCCAAGCGCACCCTGACCCTCGACCTCGACCGGCGTTTCGGCTCATTCAGCGCCGGGGCCAGCTGGCGCGGGGTGAGCGGGCGTTACGACGATGCCGCCAACAATGTCGAGCTGGGCGGCTACGGCCTGGTCGACCTGCGCGGCGGCTGGCAGGCGACCCCGGAGGTGGGCCTGGAGGTGAAGCTGGAGAACCTGCTCGACAAGGACTACGCCGAGGCCAGCTACAGCACGCCGAACGGCCGTTTCGGCTACAACAGCGAAGGGCGTACCGCGCTGTTCGCGGTGACCTGGACCCCGGCGCTCTGACCGCGGCGCTCTAGCGCTGGGCCTTGGCCAGCACGGCGCAGAGCTGTTCGAGCGCACCGAGCATCTGGTAGCTGGGCCGCTCCAGACCCTTGTCCGGCACCGCCCAGATCTGCCCGCGGCGCACCGCGGCGAGTTGCGGCCAGGCCTGCCAGATGTCCAGTTCGGCGCGGGTGCCGCCGAGAATCACCTGCGGATCGCGCGCCAGCACCGCCTCGATGCTGACCTGCGGGGCCGGCTGGCGCAGGTCGGCGAACACGTTGCGCGCGCCGCACACCTCCAGCGCGTCGCTGATCACCTGGCCGCCGCCGACGGTGTACAGCGGCTTGTGCCAGACCTGATAGAACACCGGCAGCGGCGTCGCCCGCCGGTAGCGCTGGCGCAACGTGGCCAGGCCCTGGCGGAAGTCCGCAGCCAGCTGCTGACCCTGTTGCGGGCGGCCGACCAGCTCGCCGATCTGCACGAAGCTGTCGGCCAGCTGCGCCAAGTCGCGCGGCACCACCGCCTGCACATTGAACCCGAGACGCCGCAGCTGCTCCTGCTGGGCCGGCGGCACGCTGCCGGGGGCGAGGAGGATCAGGTCAGGCTTGAGGCCGAGCAGGGTTTCCACTTCCAGCTGGCCGTAGCGGCCCACCGAGGGCAGACCGGCCAGCTGCGGCGGCCGCGCGGCGCCATCGAGCACACCGACCAGGCGATCGCCGGCACCCAGCTCGAGCATGATTTCCGACAGCGAGGGGGCCAGGCTGACCACCCGCTCGGCCGCCGCCAGCGAACCGCTGAGGCACAGTACCAGGCAGGCGAGCAGGCGACGCATCAGCCGAGTTGGCGGGGAATACGGTAGAGGATCAGCAGCACCAGGCTGGACAGCGCGAGGAGCAGCTGCGGGATGGTTTCCAGGCCGGCGAACACCGCCAGCGCAGCGACCCAGGCCGGCAGCGCGGCGCCGAGCATGGCGGTGCGGCGGCTCGCCTGCAGCTGCTGCCAGGCCGACTCTTCCTCGGCGCTGTCGAGGGCGCGTTCGGTGGCGACCAGCGCCAGCTTGTAGCGGCGGAACCACAGCAGGCTGGGGAACATCGCCAGCAGGCCGGCGATGAACAGCGGCATGGCCACCGGGCCGTGACTGCGCGCGGCACCGAACAGCAGGTCGAGCACCAGCAGCGGCGCCAGCGCCAGCAGCAGGTGCAGCCACCAGCCGCGCGCCAGGCGCTGACGCCAGAGCGCGCGACTCACAGGCTTTCCTCTTCCTCGCCCTGGTGCTGATTGCCCAGCAGGTGGCCGAGCTTGCCGGCCTTGGTGGCCAGGTACTTGCGGTTGTGCGGGTTGTGGGCGATCTGCAGCGGCACGCGTTGACTGACTTGCACGCCGAGGTCGCCGAGGCCTTTGACCTTGCGCGGGTTGTTGGTCATCAGTTTGAGCGACTGGATGCCCAGGTGCTCGAGCATCGGCCGGCAGATCGAGTAGTCGCGCAGGTCGGCGCCGAAGCCCAGGCGCTCGTTGGCCTCGACGGTGTCGGCACCGCCGTCCTGCAGTTCGTAGGCGCGGATCTTGTTCAGCAGGCCGATGCCACGGCCTTCCTGACGCAGGTAGAGCAGCACGCCACGGCCCTCTTCGGCGATCGCGCGCAGCGCCGCCTCGAGCTGGAAGCCGCAGTCGCAGCGCAGGCTGAACAGCGCATCGCCGGTAAGGCACTCGGAGTGCAGGCGGCCCAGGACCGGCGCGCCATCGGCGACATCGCCGAGGGTCAGCGCCACATGTTCACGCCCAGTGGCCTCTTCGCGGAAGCCGTGCATGGTGAACACGGCGAACGGGGTGGGCAGTTGGGAGGCGGCGACGAAAACGACAGACACCGGAAGCTCCTGTCTCAAAATCGGAAAGGGGAAAAGCCCGGCATTGTAGCAGCAGCCCGGCGCCGGCAGGCAGGCGGAATAGTGGGTCATAACCATCGAAGGCTTCGAAGCGACGGCCACACGCTGGTTAAACCTTGACCCGCCCTGCGCACTCCAACGCTGAGCTGGATCAATGCAGGTGCGGCCGCAGGCGATAAAATTATGAGAAGCAGTTCACATTTCCTGGCCGGATCGCGCATCTCGCCATACGCTTAAAAATTAACCCGGAGCGATCCAAGGACCGACCATGCGCACCCCAACCGCTCGTCGCCCGCACGGATTCACCCTGATCGAACTGATGATCGCCGTGGCGATCATCGGTGTCCTCGCGGGCATCGCCCTGCCCGCCTACAACGGCTACATCGACCGGGGCCACATCAAGGCCGCCCAGGCCGACCTGGTCGGGCTCAGCCTGAACCTGGAAAACGCCTACCAGCGCACCCTGGCCTACCCGACCGCGACGCCGGCCGACACCGCCGCGACCAAGACTGCGTTTCCCGCCTGGCAACCCAGCGAGACCCGCTTCGTCTACAGCGTCAGCTCGGCCGCCACCGCGTACACCCTCAAGGCCACCGGCTCCGGCGGCAAACTCGACGGCTGCGTGATCAGCCTGACCAACAGCAACACCCGCACCATCACCAGTTGCGGGAGTTACAACGGCAACTGGCTATGAAACGCGCCGGCGGCTTTTCCCTGGTCGAGCTGATGATCACCGTGGCGCTGCTCGGTGTGCTGGTGATGATCGCCGGGCCGTTCACCGCGGCCTGGAGCAACAGCGCCCAGTTGCGTGACGCCGAAGGCCATCTCAACCAGGGCCTCGGCCGGGCCAAGGCGCACGCCCTGCGCAACCGCTACGGGATGATCGACAGCCAGCCGGCCGCGCTGCTGTGCCTCGGCCAGGACCGCCGGCTCAGCCTGCACGAGGCCGCTTCGGCCAGCACGCCGGCGAGCTGCAGCAGCCCGCAGATCTGGAGCGCGCAGATGCCCGAACGGGTCAGCGTGCAGAGCAACGGCACGGCGTTCGCGTGCCTGGCTTTCGACGCCAAGGGGCGGCCGGCCGCGCTGAGCGGCTGCAGCACCAGCCAGACCTTCGCCCTCACCGCAGGAAGTGACAATGTCTCGGTTACTTTCAACTGAACGGCAGCGCGGCGACGTGCTGATCGAAGCGCTGCTCGGCATGCTGCTGATGTCGATCGTCGGCCTCGGGCTGGTCTACGCCACTTCGCGGGTGGCGGTCAGCCAGAAGGACATGAACCTGCAGAGCCTGGCGGTCAGCCAGATGCGCGACCTGCTGCAGCGCAACGGCAGCGGCACGCTCAACCTGTGCAGCAGTGCGCCGAGCATCACCCTGCCCAACCAGCTGACCCTGGCGGTGCAGGTCAGCGGCTGCAACAGCAACCTCTCGGTGTCGGTAGGCAAGAGCAGCGACAGCGCGCGGCGCACGCTCACCGGCGTGCAGGGCCCGCTCAGCCTGTCGGTCAATGATCCGGCGCTGGGCGGCGAAGTGCGCGTCGGGAGCGGGCTATGAAACGTCAGACCGGCCTGACCCTGATCAGCCTGATGATCGGCATGCTGCTGTCGACTATGTGCATCCTCGCCATGCTCGCGCTGTACCGCAACCTGGTGCAGACCGCAGTGGTCGCCACCCAGGACGCCAACCAGGACGGCCAGCTCGCCGCCGGGCTGCTCAGCGCGCAGCTGGAAGTGCAGAGCGCCGGCTTCGGTATCGACAGCAGCGCCGCAAGCAACCTGGAGAAGAGCACCATCAGCCTCTCCGGCAGCAGCCACAGCGCCCTCCTGTGGCGCTACCTGGACGCCAGCGGCTACCAGTGCCGCGGCCTGGTCGACCGCGGCGCCAGCGATGCCAACAGCGGCAAGGCGGTGCGCCTGCTCTCGCTGTTGCAGGCCGACAGCGGCTGCAGCGCCAGCGCCAACCTCGCCGGGCTGAACTGGAGCGTGCGTCAGGACCTCGCCAAGCTGCTGGTACCCGCCGCGCAGCAGGCCGCCCCGCAGGCGGTGGTGACGTTCAGCATCGCCAAGGTCGACTGCGCGCCGTTCGGTCTCGGCGTCGCCGCCAGCCACCCACAGGTCACCCTCTCCGCGCAGAGCAGCGCCCAGCTCGCCGGCGCCAGCGGCGTCGCCCCGCTGAGCTACAGCCTCTGCCTTACCAACATTCCGGGATAGCCGATCATGGGCTTGCGTTCGTTCCGCCATGCACCCCCTGCCCGCCAGCGCGGCATGGCGACCATCTTCATCGTGCTGCTCGCCGGCATGGCGCTGACCGTCACCGCGTTCGGCGTGATGCATGCGGTGCGCGGCACCCAGGAGAAACAGGTGGCGGTGCATGCCAGCACCAACGCCCAGGCCGGCGCCTGGGCCGGCGTGGAAATCCTCCGCCAGTACTTCACCCAGCTCGACCAGACCGCGCTCGGCGCACTGGTCGCCGGCAACGACATCGCCATGCAGATCGGCGACCGCGTGCTGCACGCCAGCATCGTCGCCAATCAGGCGCCCGCCTCCGGGGCCAGCGAACAGCGCTATACGATCACCGCCAATGTGCGCAATCAGGACGACGCGGCGCGCGCCACCTCGACCCTGCAGGTGGTGTTCGCGGTGGTGCCCGGCGGCGGTGGGCAGAACAACAATTCCGGCAATCCCAACGATGTGATCAACATCTATGGCGATCTGAACATGTCCGGCGGCATCGACGTGAAGGGCGGCGACAACGCGCGCTTCAACGTGCAGGGTAACGTTACCCTGAACAGCGCCTCGGTCACCGGGATCAAGACCCTGCAGGCCACCGGCGACGTCAGCATCGGCAGCGCGATCAAGGTCGAGGAAGTGTTCGCCAACGGCAACATCAACCTCAGCGGCTCGGCGTCGGCGGTCAAGGCCTCGGCGCTCGGCAACATCATCATCAACAGCGGTGGCACCCAGGGCCTGCTCAACGCCAACGGCGACATCACCATCAACAACGGCAGCGTCGCCACCGCCAACGCGCTCGGCAAGCTCAGCGCAAGCAGCGGCGGCAGCCACGGCACCTTTACCGCCGGCAAGACCATGGCGATCAGCAACGGCACCACGGCCAGCGCCAACGCAGTGGGCAACGTCACGGTCAGCAATTTCCCCACCGTGCGGGCGATCACCAGCCAGGCCAACGTGACCTGCCCGAGCGTCAACTGGAATACCTTCGACAGCATCCGCGCCGCCGGCAGCGTCAGCGGCTGCCCGGTGGCGCCGGCCAAGATCATCGCGCCGACCCCGGTCACCGTCACCTTGATCAGCCCGTTGCTGCCGTTCACCCCGCCCAAGGTGCGCGTAGACGCCAACGAGCTGAAGGATTCGGCGAACTACCTGTTCGAATTCAGCAGCAACCTGATCCGCGTCACGGTGAACAACGTCAACGGCATCGCCAATGGCCGCTACCGGCTGGGCAAGATCCGCGTCGGTTTCAATGACCGTTTCGGCTACCTGTGCGCCGAACTGGACGGCAACGGCTACTGCCGCGACGAGTGCGCCACGGTGGTCAACGGCACCTGCACCGGCCCCGGCGTGGCCAACCTGCGCAAGATCACCCAGGGCACCTTCGACGGCGCACAGAGCATCGTGTTCGCCTCCGGCAAGTGGACCCTCACCGGGCAGACCGGCGACACCACCCCGGCGGTGGTCGCACCCGGCGTGCTGTGGTTCGCCGGCGACGTCGAACTGGCCAGCGGCACCTTCCGCAACACCATCCTGGCCACCGGCAACATCGTCACCAGCGGCAGCCACCGCACCTTCGCGGTGAACTACGCCGGCTACGCGCAGACCTGCGCCAACACCTACTACGTCGGCCTGTACCCTACCAATTTCTGCGACCTCACCACCCAGCAGCTGAAGTCCAACTCGCTGGGCAACATCGCCCTGCTCGCCGGCAGCTACAGCGGCAGCAGCTTCAGCGGCGGCAACATCAGCCTCGGCGCGTCGAGCAAGATCTATGGCAGCCTGGTCGCCGGCAATCTGCTGCAGACTGGCGGTGACACCACGGTCAACGGCTACATCACCGCCGCCCGCCAAGGCGGTGGCAGCAACAACTGGAGCGGCAGCACCACCATCGACCTGCGCAACCTGCCGCCCGGCTTCGACCCGGAAGACGTGCCGGTGTGCAGCGGCGGCGAATGCCAGAACAGCGGCGACAGCAGCGGCAGTGGCAGCGGCCAGACTGGCCAGGCCAAGCTGATGTGGAGTCGCTACCTGTAAACGCAACAGGGCGCCAAAAGGCGCCCTATTCAGTTATGGCGGTGGCGGCTCAGTGCTTGGATTCGAGCAGCAGCACACCTTGATCCTCACGCCAGCCGACCCGATTGAGGAAGCTCATGCCCAGCAGCGCCTCGCTCGGCGAGTCGCCCTCGAGCACCATGGCTTCCACGCCGAGCAGCTCCAGGGTGCCGACCTTGACGCGGTCGAGCTTGACCCGCCAGGCCTTGGCCGTGCCGCTGGCGGTGCTGACCTGCATGGGTTGGCCCTGGACGCGGAAATCCAGGCCGAGGGTACGCGCCTGGCCTTCGTTGAGCGCCACCGAGGTGGCGCCGGTGTCGACCAGGAACTGCACCGGATGGCCGTCCACCGAGCCGGCCACCCAGTAGTGGCCGCCGATGCCACGGGCGATGCTCAGCTGCTGACGTGTCGGCGCGCTGTAGCCGCCCTCGCCGTACTCGCGGCTGAGGCTGTAGCTCTGCTCCACGCCGTCGACACGCAGCACCGCGCCGCGACTGTCGGCACTCACCACCTGCACGCCGCCGGGGCCGGTCTGGCCGACCTTGACCAGCTTACGCTGGCCATCGACCTTGAGCACCGCGGCGCCCGGGAACAGGCCGACCACCTGTACCAGCGGTGCCGCATGCAGGGTGGAGACGGCGGCCAGCAGCAGGCCGGCGGCAAGCAGATCAAGGCGTCGACGCATGAGGAGCCTCTTCGAAGGGATAGGGGTAGTGCCAGCGCGCAAACAACGGCCGCAGCTCGCCGCTGCGCACCAACTGCGCCATGCGCCGATCGTACAACGCCGCCAGCGCACGACCCTTGGCGGTGTCGGCAAAACCGACATACAGCGGCAACTGGGTCAGACAGGTGACGCGGAAGGCGGCGCGATCCTCGGCGCCCTCGAGGACTTCCTCGATCTCCGGACGGGCGTCGATGAACAGGTCGGCGTGCCTGAGGCGCAGCATCGACAGGATACCGTCGCGGCGCTGGATTTCCTGGAAGTGGGTCAAGTTCGTCAGATAACGCTCGTAGCCGTAGCCGCGCATCCACGCCAGGTGGAAACGCGGCAGGCTGGCCAGGGTCACCACCGGCTGCTCGGTGAGGCCGAGGGTGCAGATCTGGTCGGCGTCGAAATGCCACTGCGGGTAGACCACGCCGTTGCGCACTTCATCCGCGTAGGAGCCGAGCCAGGCATCCGCTTCGCCGCGCTGCACCAGGCCGATCGAGCGGGTGTAGGGCACGCTCTGGGTCTTCAGTTGCACGCCAAGCGGCTCGTACACCGCGCGCAACAGGTCCCAGCCGAGGCCGCTGCCATCCCGCTCGGTGTACTGTTTCCAGACTTCGCTGGCCACCCGGATGTCCGCCGGCGGCGCGTCCTGCGCGTATCCGTGCAGCGCCCACCAGCTCAGCAGCCCGAGCAATATCCCTATTCCGCGACGCATTCCGCTGCCCTCGCCCCAACCACCGTCAAACCAGGGCCAGTTCTGCCCAGCCCCACACCAATCCCTGCATCACCAGCCAGGCGAACACGCCGGCGAGCACGTCGTCGAGCATGATGCCGACCCCGCCGTGCACATGGCGATCAACCCAGCGTATCGGCCAGGGCTTGAGAATATCCAAGATGCGGAACACCACAAAGCCCGCCAGCAGCCAGCCCCAACCCTCGGGCACCAGCCACAGGGTGATCCACATGCCAACCATCTCGTCCCAGACGATGCCTTCGTGGTCGTGCACGCGCAAGTCATCGGCGACCCGCCCGCACAGCCAGAAGCCGAACAACATGGTCAGCCCGAGCATCAGCCAGTAGCCCCAGTCCGGCAGCATCTGCCACAGCGGGATGAACGGCAGTGCCACCAGCGAGCCCCAAGTGCCCGGCGCTTTCGGCAGGGTACCGGAGCCGAAGCCGAAGGCCAGGAAGTGCCAAGGGTTGCGCCACACCGAAGGCGGCACGGGCTGGGCGGGAGCTTGGTCGGGATGTTCGGGCACGAGGCGGTCCTGAAGACTAGGGCTGAAAATGTTGGTAGCCGGCGACCGGCATGGCCAGTGGCTGGCCGTTGGCGTCGAGCAACTGGACCCCGTGGCCGGCGGCGATACGCCCAATCACCGTCAGCTCCGGCCAGGCGGCCTGCACTTCGGCGAGCTGCGCCGGCGGCAGGCAGCAGACCAGACGGTAGTCGTCGCCACCGGACAAGGCCTGCGCCAGCGCGGCGTCCCGCCCGTAGAGAGCGAGCAGCGCCGGCGACAGCGGCAGACGCTCGCGCTCGACCAGCACGGCAACGCCGGAGGCCTGGGCGATATGCCCGCAGTCGGCGAGCAACCCGTCGGAGATATCCAGCGCCGCCGTGGCCCGACCGCGCAGCACCTGGCCGAGCACGAACTGCGGCTGCGGCGCCCAGTAGCGCGCCAGCAGCGCTGCGGCGAGCTCCGCCGAGGCGGTCTGCTGGCCGAGCACCAGCGGAAGCGCACCGGCACCGTCGCCGAGCGAGCCGCCGACACAGAGCAGATCGCCGACCTGGGCACCGCCGCGGGTCAGCGCCTGGCCGGCCGGTAGGCGACCGAACACGGTCAGGGTCAGGCTCAGCGGGCCGCGCGTGGTATCCCCGCCGACCAGGGCCAGGCCGCATTGCCGGGCCATCTGGTCGAGGCCCTCGGCGAAACCCTGCAGCCAGGCCGGTTCGGCCGTCGGCAGGGTCAGCGCCAGGGTGAAGGCCAGCGGCGCAGCGCCCATCGCCGCCAGGTCGCTGGCGGCCACGGCGAGCGCGCGCTGGCCGAGCAGGCGGGGATCACAGGATTCGGGAAAGTGCACCCCGGCAACCAGGGTGTCGGTGGACACCGCCAGCTGTTCGCCGGCGGACACCTGCAGCAGGGCGCAATCGTCACCGATACCGAGTGCGACACCGGCGGCCGGCTGGGCGCTGGCCGCGGCGGCGAAGTAGCGGCGGATCAGTTCGAATTCACCCACATGAGACTCCAGCGGTGGGCTCAACCTGGGCCGCGACAGCGACCGCGTCGCGGCCGCGGGCCGCGCCCACAGAGCCCCGCACTCAGCGCTTGGCCGCGTTCACTTCGGCGGCGCGCAGCTTGGGCGCCAGCTTGTCGAGCACGCCGTTGACGAACTTGTGTCCGTCGGTGGCGCCGAACACCTTGGCCAGCTCGATGCCCTCGTTGATCGCCACGCGGTACGGCACGTCGACACGTTTGAGCAGTTCCCAGGTGGACAGGCGCAGGATGGCCAGTTCCACCGGGTCGAGGTCGGCCAGCGGACGGTCGAGCAGGCCTTCGAAGGCCTCGTCGATCTCGCTCTTGTTGGTCGCCACGCCGTGCAGGATTTCGTGGAAATAGGCGCCGTCGACTTCGCTGAAATCGTTGTCGACGCGGAACTGCGCTTCGATCTCGTTAAGCGAGTGACCGGCCATCTGCCACTGATACAACGCCTGCATGGCCAGGCTGCGCGCCTGACGACGCGCAGCGATCTTGCCGGTGGGGGCGTTCGGCCGCTTCTCCGCGGGCGGGTTGAAGCGGTCGCTATCGTCGCGGCTCACTTGGCCTCCAGCTGCGCCAGCAGACTGATCATTTCCAGCGCGGACAGGGCGGCTTCGGCACCCTTGTTGCCAGCCTTGGTGCCGGAGCGCTCGATGGCTTGCTCGATGGAATCGACGGTCAGCACGCCGAAGGCCACCGGTACGCCGAACTCCAGGGACACTTGGGCCAGGCCCTTGGTGCATTCGCCGGCGACGTATTCGAAGTGCGGGGTGCCGCCACGGATCACGGCGCCGAGGGCGATGATCGCGTCGTATTCGCCACGCTGGGCGACTTTCTGCGCCACCAGCGGAATCTCGAAGGCGCCCGGGGCACGGATCACGGTGATGTCGCTCTCGCTGACGCCGTGGCGCACCAGCGCGTCGACCGCGCCGCTGACCAGGCTTTCAACCACAAAGCTGTTGAAGCGGCCGACCACCAGGGCATAGCGGCCTTTGGGGGCGATAAAGGTACCTTCGATGGTCTTCAGGGTCATGGAGCGTTCTCGTCAGTAAAGAGCAGATTCAGGGAGTAAAGATGAAAAAGGGGCGCAACGTGGCGCCCCGTGGGCCGCAGCGGCTGCGGGCCTTATTCAGAGGGGAGGTATTCTACAACCTCCAGGTCGAAACCGGATATCGCGTTGAACTTCATCGGCGAGCTCATCAGGCGCATCTGGCGCACACCGAGGTCGCGGAGGATCTGCGAACCGGCGCCGACCGTGCTGTAGGTCGCCGGGCTCGGCGGCTGCTGGCGACCGAGGTGGGCGAGCAGCTCCGGACCGGTCAGCGGGTTGCCGAGCAGCAGCACCACGCCGCTGCCGGCGTCGGCCACCTTGGCCATCGCCGCGCGCAGGCTCCAGCGCCCCGGCTGGTTGACCATGAACAGGTCACGCAGCGGTTCCATGTTGTGCACGCGCACCAGGGTCGGTTCCTCGGGGCAGATGCGGCCGAGGGTCAGCGCCATGTGCACGGTGTCTTCCACCGCGTCGCGGTAGGTGACCAGGTTGAACTGGCCGACTTCGGTGTCCAGCGGTTGCTCGCTGATGCGCTCGACGGTGCGCTCGTGGATCAGCCGGTAGTGGATCAGGTCGGCGATGGTGCCGATCTTGATGCCGTGCAGCTCGGCGAAGGCCTCCAGCTCCGGGCGGCGGGCCATGGTGCCGTCGTCGTTCATGATCTCGCAGATCACCCCGGACGGCTCGAAACCGCCCATGCGCGCCAGGTCGCAGGCCGCCTCGGTGTGTCCGGCACGGGCCAGCACGCCGCCGGGCTGGGCCATCAGCGGGAAAATATGCCCCGGGCTGACGATATCGGCGGCCACTGCCCCCTTGGCCACTGCGGCCTGCACGGTGCGCGCGCGGTCGGCGGCGGAGATGCCGGTGGTCACCCCTTCGGCAGCCTCGATGGAGACGGTGAACTTGGTGCCGAAGCCGGAACCGTTGCGCGGCGCCATCAGCGGCAGCTGCAGGGTCTCGCAGCGCTCGCGGGTCATCGGCATGCAGATCAGGCCACGGGCGAAGCGGGCCATGAAGTTGATGTGCTCGGCGGTGACGCATTCGGAGGCGATGATGATGTCGCCTTCGTTCTCGCGGTCCTCGTCATCCATGAGGATGACCATCTTGCCGGCGCGGATGTCTTCGATCAGTTCTTCAGCGGTGTTGAGCGCCATCGGGCGTCTCCTTACTTGTTCAGGTAGCCGTGTTCGGCCAGGAAGCCTTCGGTGATGCCGGACGCGCTGGGCTCGGCGGCCTTGTCGCCGAGCAGCAGGCGCTCGAGGTAGCGCGCCAGCAGGTCGACCTCGAGGTTGACCAGGCGGCCCGGGCGGTAGTCGACCATGATGGTCTCGGCCAGGGTGTGCGGCACGATGGTCAGCTCGAACTCGGCGCCGTTCACCGCGTTGACGGTCAGGCTGGTGCCGTCGACGGTGATCGAACCCTTGAGGGCGATGTACTTGGCCAGTTCGCGCGGCGCGCGGATGCGGAATTGCACGGCACGGGCATTGTCCTCGCGGGACACGATCTCGCCGACGCCGTCGACGTGACCGCTGACCAGGTGGCCGCCGAGGCGGGTGGTCGGGGTCAGGGCCTTTTCCAGGTTGACTCGGCTGCCGGGCTTGAGGTCGATGAACGCGGTGCGCGCCAGGGTCTCGCGGCTGACGTCGGCCCAGAAGCCGTCGCCAGGCAGTTCGACGGCGGTCAGGCACACGCCGTTGACGGCGATGCTGTCGCCGAGCTTGACGTCGCTGAGGTCGAGCTTGCCGGTGGCGACCTGGACACGCACGTCACCGCCTTTCGGGGTCAGGGCGCGGATGCTGCCGATGGCTTCGATTATGCCGGTGAACATAGGTCCTCCGGGGCGCGCAGCGGGGTGAGACGGAACATCATGAACAACTCCTGTTTTTCAGCAAAACAGGGCTATCGATCGAAGGGGAGCAAGCACGGGCACACGGCCCGCGAGGCAATCCCGTTCTCTCTTTATCCGGACTATGACCGTCGGCCCCGGAATCACACCGGGTCTGCTGTCCCTTTCAGCGAAAGGCGCTCGCGGGCTAGACGCGTTGCGCGCCATTACCGCCGGTGGGGAATTGCACCCCGCCCTGAGAACGTATTCGTCACTCGCGTGACAGCGCGCTTTTTACCACATAACGCCGCCGCTTGGCACCCGCATGACCGCCGTGCATGGCGCACCATCAGTACGGGCGCTGGGGCACCGCGGTGATCTGCCAGTCGTCGCCGACCGCACGGATGTCGCAAATGCGCAGGTCCTGCGCCTCGGCCATGCGCGCCAGCGGCAGCTCGAGCAGCGGTCGCGCGCTGGAACCAAGCAGTTTGGGGGCGACAAACAGACGGTACTCGTCGACCAGCCCGAGTCGCGCAAAGGCCCCGGCCAGACGCGGTCCGGCCTCGACCAGAACCTCGTTGGCGCCGCGTGCGGCCAGTTCGGCGAGCAGCTTACGCAGGTCGACATGGCCGTTGCTGCCGGGCACGGCGAGCAGCTCGTGGCCTTCCTCGAGGAAGCGATCGCGCGCCGCGGCGGCCGCACAGGTCGCCACCAGGGCGGCGCCGGCCTGGTAGAACGGCGCGTCGAGCGGTACCCGCAGGCGCCCGTCGACCAGCACGCGCAGCGGCGGACGGGTCACCGCCAGGGCGGTCAGCTCGGCATTCAGGCCCAGCTCGTCGGGGCGCACGGTGAGCCGTGCGGCATCGGCCAGCACCGTATCGGCACCGCTCAGCACCACGCTGGAGCGCGCGCGCAGGCGCTGCACTTCGGCGCGCGCGGCCGGTCCGGTGATCCACTGGCTTTCGCCGCTGGCCATCGCCGTGCGCCCGTCCAGGCTCATCGCCAGCTTGATCCGCACCAACGGCAGGCCGTGCTCCATGCGCTTGATGAAGCCAGCGTTGAGCTCGCGCGCCTCGGCCTCGAGCACGCCGCTGTGCACGGCGATGCCGGCTTCGGCGAGCAGCAGCAGGCCGCGCCCGGCGACCTGCGGATTGGGGTCCTGCATCGCCGCGACCACCCGCGCCAGGCCGGCGCCGACCAGCGCCTCGGCGCACGGCGGGGTGCGCCCGTGGTGGCTGCAGGGTTCCAGGGTGACGTAGGCGGTGGCGCCGCGTGCCCGCTCGCCGGCCTGGCGCAGCGCGTGCACCTCGGCGTGCGGCTCGCCGGCGCGGGCGTGCCAGCCTTCCCCGACGACCTGCCCGTCACGCACGATCACGCAGCCGACGCGCGGGTTGGGGTGGGTCGAATACAGGCCCTTGCGCGCCAGCTCCAGGGCGCGCGCCATGTAGCGCACGTCCACTGCGTCCTGCGCAGCCAGGCTCATTCTTTCGCCGGCTCGCGGGCCAGGCGGTCGATTTCCTCGCGGAACTCGTTGAGGTCCTGGAAGCGCCGGTACACCGAGGCGAAGCGGATGTAAGCAACTTCATCGAGCTTCTGCAGCTCGGCCATCACCAGTTCGCCGAGGACCCGCGACTTGATCTCGCGCTCGCCGGTGGCGCGCAGCTGGTGCTTGATATAGCCGATCGCCGCGTCGAGCCGCTCGAGGCTCACCGGGCGCTTCTCCAGCGCGCGCTGCATGCCGGCACGCAGCTTGTCTTCGTCGAACGGCTGCCGCGCGCCGTCCTGCTTGATCAGGCGCGGCATCACCAGTTCGGCGGTCTCGAAGGTGGTGAAGCGCTCGCCGCAGGCTAGGCATTCGCGGCGGCGGCGTACCTGCTCGCCTTCGGCGACCAGGCGTGAGTCGATCACTTTGGTGTCATTGGCGGAGCAGAATGGGCAATGCATAGAAAGTCGGGCACGGCGGGATGGAGCGGCCATGGTAGCGCATCGCGACGGCAAGACAAGGCAGGCGCTTTGCGGTATACAGGCGCCCGCCCGTCCATTTCGCCATAGGACTGCCATGCCGCCACGCCCGCTTTTCGCCTGCCTCGCCACCCTGCTGCTGGTCGCCTGCGCCAGCGAGCCGACGCCCGCACCGCCACCCGCCGCCCCGGCCAAGCCGGCGATCGCCGCCGAGCCTGCGCTGCCGGCGCATTTACGCGAACTGCGCGGCAGCCTGCGCACCCCGCCGGCCGGCAGCCAGGTGGAAATAGCCCTGCTGGTGATCGACGAGCGCGACCGCCCGCAACAGCTGCTCGGCAGCCTGGAGCTGACCGGAAACGGCCAGGCCCTGCCATTCCGCCTGACCTTCAACCCCGAATCCTTCCCCGCCGGCGCGCGCATCGAACTGCGCGCGCGGGTCAGCCAGTCCGGCCAACTGATCCTGCACCTGCCGCCGCAGCGCATCGTTCAGGCGCAGAACCAGAGCCTCGGCGAACTGCCCTTGGTGACCGCGCCGTGACCGCCCCGGCCCGCCTGCAGGCCGAGCTGCAGCAGCTGCTCGGTGACGCCCGCCTGGTCGCCAGCCCGCTGCCGGGTACCGACCTGCGCCTGTGGCTGATCGACGAACAGAACATGGACCGCGCGTTCAGCCCGGAAGAAACCCGGCTGATCCTCGAGGAGCCGCCGTACTGGTGCTTCTGCTGGGCCAGCGGCCTGGTCCTGGCGCGCTGGCTGGCCGAGCGCCCGGAGTGGGTGCGCGGCAAGCGCGTACTGGATTTCGGCGCCGGCTCCGGGGTAGCGGCGATCGCCGCGGCCAAGGCCGGCGCGGCGGAAGTGGTGGCCTGCGACCTCGACCCGGTGGCGCTCGAAGCGTGCCGCGCCAACGCCGCGCTGAACGACGTGACGCTGAGCTATTCGGCGGACTTCTTCGCCGAAGCCGACCGTTTCGATTTGATCATCGTCGCCGACGTGCTCTACGACCGCGCCAACCTGCCGCTGCTCGACCAGTTCCTCAGCCGGGGCCGCGAGGCGCTGGTCGCCGATTCGCGGGTGCGCGACTTCCAGCACCCGCTGTACCAATGCCTCGCCGTGCTCGACGCCTGTACCTGGCCGGACCTCGCCGAGCCGGCGGAATTCCGCCGAGTCAGCCTGTACCACGCGCGGCGCGCCTGACGCCTTGTATCCGTGAGCCGGCGCCCGCATTTATAGTCGCATCCATCGCGCCCCATTCGAGACCAACCATGAGCGACAGCCCGTACATCTTCGATATCGCCGGAGCCGCCAGCTTCGATCAGCTAGTGATCCAGAACTCCTTCCACAAGCCGGTGCTGGTCGACTTCTGGGCCGACTGGTGTGCGCCGTGCAAGGCACTGATGCCGCTGCTGGCGAAGATCACCGAGGAGTACCGCGGCGAGCTGCTGCTGGCCAAGGTCAACTGCGACATCGAGCAGGACATCGTCGCCCGCTTCGGCATCCGCAGCCTGCCCACCGTGGTGCTGTTCAAGGATGGCCAGCCGGTCGACGGTTTTGCCGGCGCGCAGCCGGAATCGGCGATCCGCACGCTGCTCGAGCCGCACGTCCAGCTGCCGGCGCCGGAGGCCGGCGATCCGCTGGTGGCTGCCCAGGAACTGTTCGCCGCCGGGCGCTTCGCCGAGGCGGAGAACCTGCTCAAGCAACTGCTCGGCGAGGACAACAGCAACGCCGCGGCGTTGATTCTCTACGCGCGCTGCCTGGCCGAGCGCGGTGAGCTGGGCGAAGCCGCCACCGTGCTGGACGCGGTGAAAGGTGACGAACACAAGCAGGCGCTGGCAGCTGCCAAGGCGCAATTGACCTTCCTGCGCCAGGTTGCCGACCTGCCGGATGCCGCCGAGCTGAAGAGCCGCCTGGCGCAGAACGCTGGCGACGACGAAGCCAGCTACCAGCTGGCCATCCACCAGCTCGCTCTGCAGCAATACGAGGCGGCCCTCGACGCGTTGCTCAAGCTGTTCGTGCGCAACCGCAGCTACGCCGATGGCCTGCCGCACAAGACCCTGCTGCAGGTGTTCGACCTGCTCGGCAGCGATCACCCGCTGGTGATCGCCTACCGCCGCAAGCTGTACCAGGCGCTGTACTAACCGACCCAGCGATACAGCGGCGTATCCGCGCCGCTTTCGATCTGCACCTGCGGGCAGTGGCGCAGCCGCACCAGCAGGCGCTTGCCCGCCGCGGCGTTGCCGGTCAGCGCTTCCAGCGCCTCGAGCAGCGCGGTGCCCTCCATCTCCCCAGCCTGGCGCAGCAGGTCCAGTGCCGTCTGCCACAGCGCATCGCTGGCCGGCGCCGAGGCCACCCGCGGTAACGCCTCGCTCACCGCGGCCGGCAGCTGCGCCGCCAGGTCACGCCAGTCGGCCTCGTCCATCTCCACACTGAGATCCACCGGCCAGTCGCCGATCGTTCCTCGAATCCGCAGCATCGTCTGCCCTCCACGCATTTGCCGCGCATGCTCCCACGCGGCCGCTGGCAGGGCTAGCCGTCGGCAAAAACTTGTTATAACGTAACAAAACAAATTCGTTGCCGGAGATTCTCCATGCGCCGCCTGCTGCTTGCCCTGCCCTTCACCCTGCTACCCCTAACCGCCGCGCTGGCGCATGACGACCATGACGAGCACGCCAGCCTGGGCAAGCACGAGCATGGCACCGCCACGCTGAACGTGGCCTTCGAAGGCGAGATGCTGGAACTGGCGCTGGAGAGCCCGGCGATCAATCTCGTCGGTTTCGAGCACGCCGCCAGCAGCGAGGCCGACCAGGCCAAGGTCGCTGCCGCCCGCACCTTGCTTGAGCACCCCCTTGGCCTGTTCGGCCTGGATAGCGCCGCAACTTGCCAAGTGCACGAGCAGCGCCTGGACAGCCCGCTGTTCGGCGCGGCACCCGCTGCTGACGAGCACACCGGCCACGCGCACAGCGACATCGACGCCAGCTACCAGCTGACTTGCGCCCAGCCACAGCAGCTCAAGGCGCTGGACCTCAGCGGCTTCTTCCGGCACTTTCCGGGCACCAGCAAGATCGCCGTGCAGCTGATCGGCCCGGCCGGCCAGCTGGGTGCCGAGCTGACCCCGAGCAATCCGCGCCTGACGTTCTGAGCGCACCGCGCTATTTCGGCACGTCCGCGCCGACGCGTCCCCTGCAGAGATCACCATGTCCTCAGCCTTGCTTGAAATCAGCGACCTCGGCTTCGCCTGGCCCGGCCAGGACGAGTTGCTGGACATCCCACAGTTCCGCCTCGAGCGCGGCGAAACCCTGTTCCTCAAGGGCCCCAGCGGCAGCGGCAAGACCACCCTGCTCGGCCTGCTCGGCGGCGTGCAGCGCGCCGGTCGCGGCAGCGTGCGGCTGCTCGGCACGGAGCTGGGGACCATGCGCGCGGGCGCGCGCGACCGTTTCCGGGTCGACCACACCGGCTACATCTTCCAGCAGTTCAACCTGCTGCCGTTTCTCTCGGTGCGCGACAACGTCGAGCTGCCCTGCCACTTCTCGCCGTTGCGGGCGGCGCGCGCGCGCCAGCGCCACGGCAGCGTCGACGCCGCGGCCGCCACGCTGCTCGAGCACCTCGGCCTCAGCACCGCGCTGCTCGAGCGGCGCGCCGATGCGCTGTCGATCGGCCAGCAGCAGCGCGTCGCCGCCGCCCGCGCGCTGATCGGCCAGCCGGAACTGGTGATCGCCGACGAACCGACCTCGGCGCTCGACAGCGACGCACGCGAGGCCTTCCTGCGCCTGCTCTTCGCCGAATGCCGCGAGGCCGGCGCCAGCCTGCTGTTCGTCAGCCACGATCAGGGCCTGGCACCGCTGTTCGACCGCAGCCTGTCGCTGGCCGAACTCAATCGCGCCGCGCGCCCGCTAGGAATCTGAGCATGTACCTGCTGCGTCTGGCCCTGGCGAGCCTGAACAATCGCCGCTTCACCGCCTGCCTCACGGTCTTCGCCATCGCCCTGTCGGTGTGCCTGCTGCTCGCCGTCGAGCGGGTGCGCACCGAGGCGCGAGCCAGTTTCGCCAGCACCATCAGCGGCACCGACTTGATCGTCGGCGCGCGCTCGGGCTCGGTGAACCTGCTGCTGTACTCGGTGTTCCGCATCGGCAATGCCACCAACAACATTCGCTGGAGCAGCTTCGAGCAGCTCGCCGCCAGTCCGCGGGTGAAGTGGGCGATTCCGCTCTCGCTCGGTGACTCGCACCGTGGTTACCGGGTGCTGGGCACCAGCGCCGCCTACTTCGAGCACTACCGCTACGGCCGCGGCCAGCCGCTGCAACTGCAGAGCGGACGCGCCTTCGCCAGCGATCCGTTCGAGGTGGTGCTCGGCGCCGAAGTGGCCGACGCGCTGCACTACCGGCTCGGCGACCAGGTAGTGCTGGCCCATGGCGTGGCCACGATCAGCCTGGTGCAGCACGACGACAAACCGTTCCGCGTGGTCGGCATCCTCGCCCGCACCGGCACGCCGGTCGATCGCACCCTGCACATCAGCCTGGCCGGCATGGAAGCGCTGCACATCGACTGGCAGAACGGTGTGCCGGCGCGCGGCGGCGGCAAGGTCAGCGCCGAGCAGGCGCGCCACCTGGACCTGACGCCCACGGCAATCACCGCGGTGCTGCTCGGTCTGAACAGCAAGATCGCCACCTTCGCCGTGCAACGCGAGATCAACGAGTACCGCGGCGAGCCGCTGCTGGCGATCCTGCCCGGGGTTGCCCTGCAGGAGCTGTGGAGCCTGATGGGCACCGCCGAGAAGGCGCTGTTCGTGGTCTCGCTGTTCGTCGTGCTAACCGGCTTGATCGGCATGCTCACCGCGATCCTCACCAGCCTCAACGAGCGGCGCCGCGAGATGGCCATCCTCCGCTCGGTCGGCGCGCGGCCCTGGCAGGTCGCCTGCCTGCTGGTCCTCGAGGCCTTCGCCCTGGCGCTGGCCGGCGTGCTGCTGGGCGTGGCGCTGCTGTACCTGGCAATCGCCGCCAGCCAGGGCTATGTGCAGGCACAGTACGGCCTGTACCTGCCGCTGGCACTGCCGAGCGCCTATGAGTGGACGCTGCTCGGCGCTATCCTGGCCGCCGCCCTGCTGATGGGCGTGGTGCCGGCCTGGCGCGCCTATCGCCAGTCGCTGGCCGACGGTCTGTCGATTCGCCTGTGAGGAGTCCTGCGATGTTGCGTTGCCTGCTGCTGGTCCCGTTGCTGCTCGGCACTGCCTGGGCGGCCGAGCCGCGCGAGCTGACCTGGTCGGAGATGATTCCGGCGGACGCGCCGCCGCAGGAGCAAGCGCCGGCACCGCTGCACGACCTGGCGCAACTCGGCGATGCGCTGGCCGCCGAGGCCGCGCCGGCAGCCAAGCAGCAGGCGCCGAGCGCACCGGTGGTGGCCGCGCTGGACGGCCAGCAGATCAAGCTGCCGGGCTACATCGTGCCGCTCGACGTCAGCGAGGAAGGTCGGGTGACCGACTTTCTCCTGGTGCCCTACTTCGGCGCCTGCATCCACGTGCCGCCACCGCCGTCGAACCAGATCGTCCATGTCAGCACCGAACTAGGCGTGCAGGTCGATGCGCTGTACCAGCCGTTCTGGGTCGAGGGGCCGCTGCGGGTCGAGGCCAGCAGCAGCGAGATCGCCGATGCCGGCTACCGCCTGGAGGCGAGCAAAATCTACCCCTACGAGCTGCCCGCCAACTGATCGCTTATACCGGCAGGCGCTAGATAGACCGCCCGCTTATTCGATGCACCCTTGAGCTGGGTCAATACTCGCCCCTGAGGCCTCCGGCAAATTGAACGCAACAACACGTTCAAGCCTTAGGAGCCTCCCATGCACAAGTCCCTCGTCACGGCCACCCTGACCGCCCTCGCCCTGGCCAGCCCGCTGGCGCAGGCGCACCAGGCGGGTGACATCATCGTCCGTGCTGGCGCGATCACCGTCGACCCGCACGAGAGCAGCGGCCCGGTGAAGATCGGCGGCGCCGCCGCGCCGGGCACCGCGGCCACCCTCGACAGCGACACCCAGCTCGGTCTGAACTTCGCCTACATGGCCACCGACCACGTCGGCATCGAGTTGCTCGCCGCCAGCCCGTTCGAGCACGACATCGGCACCAAGGGCCTCGGCGGCCTCAAGCTCGGTTCGGTCAAGCACCTGCCGCCGACCCTCAGCGTGGTCTACTACCCGCTGGACAAGGCTTCGGCCTTCCAGCCCTACGCCGGGGTGGGCATCAACTACACCTGGTTCTTCGACGACAAGCTAAGCAGCGAGGCAGAAAGTGCCGGCTTCCGCGGCCTCGACCTGGAAGACTCGTGGGGCATCGCCGGGCAGATCGGCGCCGACTACATGCTCACCGACAAGATCATGCTCAACGCCCAGGTGCGCTACATCGACATCGACACCAAGGGCACCACCTACGCCGGTGACACCAAGGTGGCGGTGGATGTCGACGTCGACCCGTGGGTGTACATGGTCGGCCTGGGCTACAAGTTCTGAGCCCACAGAAAGAAGAAAGCCGGCACTTGCCGGCTTTTTTGCGTCAGCGCCCGAGCAGGCGCGCCAGTCCCTCGGCCATCGGCGTCGGCTCGGCGAAGGCGAAGCGCTCCAGCAGGCGCAGGTTGTTGGCCCGCGAGTGCTTGATGTCACCCGCACGCGCGGCGCCGTAGCTCACCTCGGGCAGGCTGCCGGTGACCTGGCGAATCAGCGCCAGCAGCTGGTTCAGGCTGGTCGCCCGACTCAAGCCGACGTTCACCGGACCCACCGCCAGCGTGGGCAGCTCCAGGGCCTGCAGCAACACGTGCACCAGATCGCCGACATAGACGAAGTCGCGGGTCTGCTCGCCGTCACCGAACACGGTAATCGGCAGGCCAGCCTGGGCGCGCTCGGTGAAGATGCTGATCACCCCGGAGTATGGCGACGAGGGATCCTGGCGCGGGCCGAAGATATTGAAGAAGCGGAACACCGCCGGCTCCAGACCGTGTTGGCGGCGATAGAAATCCAGGTACTGCTCGCTGGCCAGCTTGTCCACCGCATAGGGCGTCAGTGGCGCCTTGGCGGTGTCCTCGTCGATCGCCGCACCTTCGCCGTTGTTGCCATACACCGCCGCACTGGAGGCGAACAGCACGCGCTTGACGCCCTGGGTACGCATCGCCTCGCAGACGTTTAGGGTGCCGACGAAGTTGCTCTGGTGGGTGGCCACCGGATCGTCCACCGACGCCTGCACCGAGGCCACCGCCGCCAGGTGGGCGACCGCGCGGCAGCCCTGCATGGCGCGCGCGACCAGCGCGGCGTCGGCGACGTCGCCCTCGAGCAGCGTCAGGCGCGGGTTATCCAGCGGCAGGTTGCTGCGCTTGCCGGTGGACAGGTTGTCCAGCACGCGCACCGCATGGCCCTGGGCGAGCAGCGCGTCGACCAGGTGCGAGCCGATGAAGCCGGCGCCGCCGGTGATCAGGATGGGAGCGTCAGACATGGCGATAGTAACGATCCAGTAAGGCCGGCAGACCGGCACGCCAGGCGCGCGGCTTGATGCCGAAGGTGTGGAAGATTTTCTTGCAGGCCAGCACCGCGTGCTGCGGCTCGTCGGCGGCATCCGGACGCGCCGCGTGCGCTTGCGGGGTGACGCTGTCGAGCAGCGTCGGACGGTAGACGCGAGCCTCGCCGAGCAGCGCCTGACCGAGCGCCAGGGTGGTGGTCGCTTCGTGGCCGCCGTAGTGGTAGGTGCCCCACAGCGGCGCCTGGCAATCGAGCTGCTTGAGCACGGCGATCAGCACCCGCGCGGCATCGTCGACCGGGGTCGGGTTGCCACGCCGGTCGTCGGCGGCGAACAGCGCATCGTCCTTCTCGGCGCGGCGCAGGAAGCGATCGAGCAGGCCGCCCGGGCTCTCGTCCATCAGCCAGCCGAACCGCAGCAGCACATGCCGCGGACACACCGCGCGCACGCTCTGCTCCATGCGCCACAGCGCCTGGCCGCGCAGGCCGAGCGGCACCTGCTCTTCCTTCTCGCTGTAGGCGGTGGCGCGCGAGCCGTCGAACACCCGGTAGCTGGAAGGCTGCAGCAGCAGCATCTGGTGGTGCTGGCAGAGCTCGGCGAGGCGCTCGACGGCGCGCTCCTGGCTGGCCAGGCGCTCGGTGCTGGTCTCTTCGGCCTGGAACCAGTCGAAGTAGTAGGCCAGGTTGATCACCGCGTCGGGGCGGGTGTCGTCGAGCAGCTGGGTCAGGCTGGGCACGTCCCAGCCCTGTTCCGGCGGGCGGGGGGCGAGGAAGCCGATGTCTTCCTCGGCACCGAGGCGGATCAGCGCCTGACCCAGGGCATTACCACCGCCCAGCAGCATCAGGCGCATTCGCATGGTTGACGCTTCCGCTTAGAACGGGATGTCGTCGTCGAAGCTGTCGTAGTCCGGCGCGGGTTGCGCGGCGGGCTGCTGCTGCGGCGCCGGACGCGATTCACGCGGAGCAGACTGCTGCGGCGCCGGGCGCGACTGGCGCGGCGCGCTGTCATCACCACCACGGCCGCCGAGCAGCTGCATCTGACCGTTCATGTCGACGACGATCTCAGTGGTGTAGCGCTTGACGCCGTCCTTCTCCCACTCGCGGGTCTGCAGACGCCCTTCGACGTAGACTTGCGAGCCCTTGCGCAGGTATTCACCGGCGATCTCCGCGAGTTTGCCGAAGAACACCACGCGGTGCCATTCGGTACGTTCCTGCTTCTGACCGGACTGCTTGTCGGTCCAGCTGTCGCTGGTGGCCAGGGTGATATTGGTTACCGCGTTGCCGTTGGGCAGATAACGGGTTTCCGGATCGCCACCGACGTTGCCGAGCAAAATGACTTTGTTAACCCCACGGGCCATAACGTTCTCCTAGGCTTCAGCACGCCGGCGCGGCATTGATTTCGCGCTCGATGGACGTGCGGTCCAATTGTTCAGAATCCACTTTGATATACAGGGCGGCCTCCTCGGCCACCACCATGGCGTCGGTCACGCCGGGCAACTGCGATATCCGCCCGGCCAACCCACCGTCCTGCGCCGCAGCGGGCGGCAAAGGCAGGCGCAGACTGGTCACATACGGCGGTTCACGCATGGTAACAGCAAATACCAGCCACAGTGCACAGAGCGCCGCACAGCCCAGGAACACGCTGTCGAGGCCGCCATGCTGCATCAGCCAGCCGCCGAGAATGCCGCCCAGCGCGGCGCCGAGGAACTGGCTGGTGGAGTACACGCCCATCGCCGTGCCCTTGCCGCCCGCCGGCGAGACCTTGCTGATCAGCGAGGGCAGCGAGGCTTCCAGCAGGTTGAAGGCGGTGAAGAACACCACGGTGCCGATCACCAGCGCATCCAGGCTGTTGCCGAAGCGCCAGAAGAACAGCTCGCAGAGCAGCAGCACGCTCACCGCGCCAAGCAGCACGCGCTTCATCTGACGCTTCTTCTCGCCGTAGATGATGAACGGCACCATGCCGAAGAAGCCGACCAACAGCGCGGTCAGGTACACCCACCAGTGCTGCTCCTTGGGCAGCCCGGCTTCCTGTACCAGGCTCAGCGGCAGGGCGACGAAGCTGGCCATGAGGATCGCGTGGAGCACGAAGATGCCCAGGTCCAGGCGCAGCAGGTCAGGATGGCGCAGGGTCGGCAGCAGCGCCTGGCGCGCCACCCCGGATTCGCGGTGCTGCAGGTGACTGGCGGCGCGCGGGACGAACGCGGCGACCACCAGCAAGCCGAGCAGAGCCATGCCGGCGGTGGCCCAGAACAGCCCGTGCAGGCCGAACGCGCGGGTCAACAGCGGGCCGACCACCATGGCCACGGCAAACGACACGCCGATGCTCATGCCGATCATGGCCATCGCCTTGGTGCGATGCTGCTCGCGGGTCAGGTCGGAGAGCAGCGCCATCACCGCCGCGGAAATTGCCCCGGCGCCCTGCAGCACGCGGCCGGCGATCACGCCCCAGATCGAGTCGGCCTGCGCCGCCAGCACTGCACCGGCGGCGAAGATCAGCAGGCCGACGTAGATCACCGGGCGCCGGCCGATACGGTCGGAAATCACCCCGAACGGAATCTGCAGCACCGCCTGGGTCAGGCCGTAGGCGCCGATGGCCAGGCCGATCAACGCCGGAGTTGCCCCGGCCAGGTCCATGCCGTAGGTCGCCAGCACCGGCAGAACCATGAACATGCCGAGCATGCGGAAAGCGAAGACCAGCGCCAGCCCGGAGGCCGCGCGGGTTTCGGCGCCGCTCATGCGATCACTGTGCAGTTCGTGCATTGCAGATGTCCCATCAAAACCAGCCGGCGATTCTACCAGCCGAACCGGTGCAGACACAGCAGCGTCGCTTTGCCGCACAGCCGGAGCGAGCCGTATACTCGGCGGTTTCCGCCCGCCACCTGCGAGGCTTTAGTGGACAAGATCCTGATCCGTGGGGCGCGTACCCACAACCTGAAGAACATCGACCTGACCCTGCCGCGCGACAAACTGATCGTGATCACCGGCCTGTCCGGTTCGGGCAAATCCTCGCTGGCCTTCGACACCCTGTATGCCGAGGGGCAGCGCCGCTACGTGGAATCGCTGTCGGCCTACGCCCGGCAGTTCCTGTCGATGATGGAGAAGCCCGACGTCGACACCATCGAAGGCCTGTCGCCGGCGATCTCCATCGAGCAGAAGTCCACCTCGCACAACCCGCGTTCGACGGTCGGCACCATCACCGAGATCTACGACTACCTGCGCCTGCTCTACGCCCGCGTCGGCATGCCGCGCTGCCCGGACCACGACGTGCCGCTGGAGGCGCAGACCGTCAGCCAGATGGTCGACCAGGTCATCGCCCTGCCCGAGGGCCGCAAGCTGATGCTGCTGGCCCCGGTGATCCGAGAGCGCAAGGGCGAGCACCTGGCGGTGTTCGACGAGCTGCGCGCCCAGGGCTTCGTGCGCGCCCGGGTCAACGGCAAGGTCTACGAACTCGACGAGCTGCCCAAGCTGGACAAGCAGAAGAAGCATTCGATCGACGTGGTGGTCGACCGCTTCAAGGTCCGCGACGACCTGCAGCAGCGCCTCGCCGAGTCCTTCGAGACCGCCATCAACCTCGCCGACGGCATCGCCCTGGTGGCACCGATGGATGACGAGGAAGGCGAAGAGATGATCTTCTCGGCGCGCTTCGCCTGCCCGATCTGCGGCCACTCGATCAGCGAGCTGGAACCCAAGCTGTTCTCCTTCAACAACCCGGCCGGCGCCTGCCCGACCTGCGACGGCCTCGGCGTGAAGCAGTTCTTCGACGCGCGGCGGGTGGTCAACGGCGAGCTGACCCTGGCCGAGGGCGCGATCCGCGGCTGGGATCGGCGCAACGTCTACTACTTCCAGATGCTCGGCTCGCTGGCCGCGCATTATGGCTTCAGCCTGGAAGTGCCGTTCGACGAGCTCAGTGCCGAACACCAGAAAGCCGTGCTGTTCGGCAGCGGCAAGGACAGCGTGGACTTCCGCTACCTCAACGACCGCGGCGACATCGTCAAGCGCGCGCACCCGTTCGAGGGCATCCTGCCCAATCTGGAGCGCCGCTACCGGGAAACCGAATCGACCACGGTGCGCGAGGAACTGGCCAAGTTCCTCAGCACCCAGCCCTGCCCGGACTGCCACGGCACGCGCCTGCGTCGCGAGGCGCGGCACGTGTGGGTCGGCGACAAGACATTGCCGGCGGTCACCGCCCTGCCGATCGGCGCCGCCTGCGAATACGCCGCCGGACTGACCCTCACCGGCCGGCGCGGCGAGATCGCCGCGAAGATCCTCAAGGAAATCCGCGAGCGCCTGCAGTTCCTGGTCAACGTCGGCCTAGACTACCTGACCCTCGACCGCAGCGCCGACACCCTGTCCGGCGGCGAGGCGCAGCGCATTCGCCTGGCCAGCCAGATCGGCGCCGGCCTGGTCGGGGTGATGTACATCCTCGACGAGCCGTCGATCGGCCTACACCAGCGTGACAACGAGCGCCTGCTCGGCACCCTCACCCACCTGCGCAACCTCGGCAACACGGTGATCGTGGTCGAGCACGACGAGGACGCCATCCGCCTCGCCGACTACGTGGTCGACATCGGCCCCGGCGCCGGCGTGCATGGCGGGCAGATTGTCGCCGAGGGCACGCCGGCCGAGGTGATGAGCCACCCCGACTCGCTGACCGGCAAGTACCTGTCCGGGCGTAAGAAAATCGCCGTGCCGGCCGCGCGCACCCCGCGCGACAAGAAGAAGCTGCTCAAGCTCAAGGGCGCGCGCGGCAACAACCTGCAGGACGTCAACCTGGAAATCCCGGTCGGCCTACTGACCTGCGTTACCGGTGTGTCCGGCTCGGGCAAATCGACGCTGATCAACAACACCCTGTTCCCGATCACCGCCACTGCGCTGAACGGCGCGACCACTCTGGAAACCGCGCCGCACGAATCCTTCGATGGCCTACAGCACCTCGACAAGGTGGTCGACATCGACCAGAGTCCGATTGGCCGCACGCCGCGCTCCAACCCGGCAACCTACACCGGGCTGTTCACGCCGATCCGAGAGCTGTTCGCCGGCGTACCGGAAGCCCGTTCGCGCGGTTACGGCCCGGGGCGCTTCTCCTTCAACGTCAAAGGCGGGCGTTGCGAGGCGTGCCAAGGCGACGGCGTGATCAAGGTGGAAATGCACTTCCTGCCGGACATCTACGTGCCGTGCGACGTGTGCAAGGGCAAGCGCTACAACCGCGAGACCCTGGAGATCCGCTACAAGGGCAAGACCATTCACGAAGTGCTGGAGATGACCATCGAGGACGCGCGCGGCTTCTTCGATGCGGTGCCGGCACTGGCGCGCAAGCTGCAGACGCTGATCGACGTCGGCCTCAGCTACATCAAGCTCGGCCAGAGCGCGACCACCCTCTCCGGCGGCGAGGCGCAGCGGGTCAAGCTGTCCCGCGAGCTGTCCAAGCGCGACACCGGCAAGACTCTGTACATCCTCGACGAGCCAACCACCGGGCTGCACTTCGCCGACATCCAGCAACTGCTCGACGTGCTGCACCGCCTGCGCGACCACGGCAACACCGTGGTGGTCATCGAGCACAACCTGGATGTGATCAAGACCGCCGACTGGCTGGTCGATCTCGGCCCCGAGGGTGGCTCGAAAGGCGGCCAGATCATCGCCAGCGGCACCCCGGAGCAGGTCGCCGAACTGCCGCAATCCTTCACCGGGCACTTCCTCAAACCGCTGCTGGAACGCGACCGCGCCTGACCAGCCGGGCATGAGAAAGCCCCGGCACCACTGATGGTGGCCGGGGCCTTTTTATTGCCGCCGCCTCAGAACGCCTGCGACTGCAGGTAGTTCTCCAGGCCGACGGTCTTGATCAGGCCAAGTTGCTGTTCCAACCAGTAGGCGTGGTCTTCCTCGGTATCCGCCAGCTGCAGCTTGAGGATGTCGCGGCTGACGTAATCCTTGTGCCGCTCGCACAGCTCGATGCCCTTGCACAACGCGGCGCGCACCTTGTACTCCAGACGCAGGTCGTTCTCCAGCATCTCCGGCACCGTGCGGCCGACCTCGAGATCGTCCGCACGCATGCGCGGCGTGCCCTCGAGCATCAGGATACGACGGACCAGCGCGTCGGCGTGCTGGGTCTCTTCTTCCATTTCGTGGTTGAGGCGTTCGTAGAGCTTGGTGAAACCCCAGTCCTCGTACATCCGCGAATGGATGAAGTACTGATCGCGCGCCGCGAGCTCGCCGACCAGCAGCGAATTGAGATAGTCGATTACTTCCGTCTGCCCTTGCATCCCGGCATTCCTGTTACTGCGGTGAAGGTGATTAGTGTGAACGATGCCCGGGCAACGGTCACGTCAGTGCACGAAAAAAGCCGCTAGGGCCCAACTATCGCGCACCTACCCAGCACGCGCGGACCACCGGCCACGTTGCTTCCGCGCATAAAAAAACCGGGCCAGGCCCGGTTTTTTGGGGTACTGCTACAGCTTACTCAGCCGCTTCGACCGCGCCGGTAACCGGACGATCAACCAGCTCGACGTAAGCCATCGGTGCGTTGTCGCCTGCGCGATAACCGCACTTCAGGATACGCAGGTAGCCGCCCTGACGAGTGGCGTAGCGCTTGCCCAGGTCGTTGAACAGTTTGCCGACCGCTTCTTTCGAGCGAGTACGGTCAAACGCCAGACGACGGTTGGCAACGCTGTCTTCCTTGGCCAGGGTGATCAGCGGCTCAGCAACGCGACGCAGCTCTTTCGCTTTCGGCAGAGTGGTTTTGATCAGCTCGTGCTCGAACAGGGAAACCGCCATGTTCTGGAACATGGCCTTGCGGTGCGCGCTGGTGCGGTTCAGGTGACGCCCACTTTTACGATGACGCATGGTTCAATTCCTTACCAAACTCACGTTCGGTGATTACGACGATCAGGCAGTCGCCTTGTCGTCCTTCTTAAGACTTGCCGGCGGCCAGTTGTCGAGGCGCATGCCGAGGGACAGACCACGGGAGGCCAGGACGTCCTTGATCTCGGTCAGGGACTTCTTGCCGAGGTTGGGAGTCTTCAACAGTTCTACTTCGGTGCGCTGAATCAGGTCGCCGATGTAGTAAATGTTCTCCGCCTTCAGGCAGTTGGCCGAACGTACGGTCAGTTCCAGATCATCAACCGGGCGCAGCAGGATCGGATCGATCTCGTCTTCCTGCTCGATCACCACAGGCTCGCTGTCACCTTTGAGGTCGACGAACGCGGCCAACTGCTGCTGCAGAATGGTCGCAGCCCGGCGGATAGCCTCTTCCGGATCCAGGGTGCCGTTGGTTTCCAGGTCAATGACCAGCTTGTCGAGGTTGGTACGCTGCTCAACGCGAGCGTTCTCAACCACGTACGCCACACGACGCACCGGGCTGAAGGACGCATCCAACTGCAGACGACCAATGCTCCGGCTTTCGTCTTCATCACTCTGGCGAGCATCTGCCGGCTCGTATCCGCGACCACGAGCTACAGTCAGCTTCATGTTCAGCGAGCCATTGGAGGCCAGATTGGCAATGACATGGTCACCGTTGACGATTTCGACATCGTGATCCAGTTGAATGTCAGCCGCGGTAACAACGCCCGCGCCTTTCTTCGCCAGAACCAGAGTCACTTCGTCACGGCCGTGCAGCTTGATAGCCAGACCTTTCAGGTTGAGCAGGATCTCGATGACATCTTCCTGCACGCCTTCGATGGCGCTGTACTCGTGGAGTACACCGTCAATTTCGGCCTCGACTACTGCACAGCCAGGCATGGAGGACAACAGGATGCGACGCAACGCGTTGCCCAAGGTATGGCCGAAACCACGCTCGAGCGGCTCGAGCGTGATCTTGGCACGGGTCGGACTGACCACCTGCACATCGATGTGACGGGGGGTCAGAAACTCATTTACCGAAATCTGCATGGATGCACCTATTTTCTAGCCCTTACTTGGAGTAGAGCTCGACAATCAGGCTCTCGTTGATGTCGGCGGACAGATCACTGCGAGCCGGCACGCTTTTGAACACGCCAGATTTCTTCTCAGTGTCAACGTCCACCCACTCGACGCCGCCGCGCTGGGCGGACAGCTCAAGAGCTTGAGTGATGCGCAGCTGGTTCTTCGACTTCTCACGCACCGCAACCACGTCACCAGCACGAACCTGGAACGACGGGATGTTCACGGTCTGACCGTTCACGGTGATGGATTTGTGCGAAACCAGTTGGCGCGATTCAGCACGGGTAGCACCGAAGCCCATGCGGTAAACCACGTTATCCAGACGGCACTCCAGCAGTTGCAGCAGGTTCTCGCCGGTAGCGCCCTTCTTGCGGGCGGCTTCCTTGTAGTAGCTGCTGAACTGACGCTCGAGCACGCCATAGATACGACGAACTTTTTGCTTCTCACGAAGCTGAGTGCCGTAATCGGACTGACGGCCACGGCGCGCGCCGTGCTGGCCAGGAGCCGATTCAATGTTGCACTTGGATTCAAGCGCGCGAGCACCACTCTTCAGGAAGAGATCGGTGCCTTCACGACGAGACAGTTTGCACTTCGGACCAATATAACGAGCCATATCTCACTGTCTCCCAATTACACGCGGCGCTTCTTCGGCGGACGGCACCCGTTGTGCGGGATTGGCGTCACGTCGGTGATGCTGGCGATTTTGTAGCCGCAGGCGTTCAACGCACGCACGGCAGATTCACGACCCGGACCTGGACCCTTGACGTTCACGTCGAGGTTCTTCAGACCGTACTCCAGAGCAGCCTGACCGGCGCGTTCAGCGGCGACCTGAGCAGCAAAGGGGGTGCTTTTACGGGAGCCACGGAAACCGGAGCCGCCGGAGGTAGCCCAGGACAGGGCGTTACCTTGACGATCGGTGATGGTCACGATGGTGTTGTTGAAAGACGCGTGGATATGGGCGATGCCATCAACCACTGTCTTTTTGATTTTCTTACGAGGACGAGCAGCAGGTTTTGCCATGACTATATTCCTGTCGATTCGCGTATGCGATTACTTGCGGATCGGCTTGCGCGGGCCCTTACGGGTGCGGGCGTTGGTCTTGGTGCGCTGACCACGAACCGGCAGACCGCGACGGTGGCGCAGGCCACGGTAGCAACCCAGGTCCATCAGACGCTTGATCTTCATGTTGATTTCGCGGCGCAGGTCACCTTCAGTGGTGAGCTTGGCGACTTCGCCACGCAACACTTCAATCTGCTCATCGCTCAGATCTTTGATTTTTGCTGCCGGATTTACGCCGGCCGCCGCGCAGATGCTCTGCGCAGTGGTGCGACCAACACCGTAGATGTAGGTCAGCGAGATAACAGTGTGTTTGTTATCTGGAATGTTTACGCCTGCAATACGGGCCATTCAGTGGAACTCCAATTGACAGCTACCTACGCCCCGGAAGCCAAGAAAAGGGCGCGAGATATTAGCGCTGTAGAAACAAAGAATCAACCCGGCAGCGCACTAGCTGCCGGGCTCTGGCGCTTGATCACACTCAGCCTTGGCGCTGCTTGTGACGCGGTTCCGCGCTGCAGATCACTCGCACGACACCTTCGCGGCGAATAATCTTGCAGTTGCGGCACAGCTTTTTCACCGATGCACGAACTTTCATCACCAACTCCTCGAACCTTACGGGCACATCAGCGGAGCATGCCGCTGCCGTAACCCTTCAGGTTGGCTTTCTTCATCAGGGATTCGTACTGGTGCGACACGAGGTGCGATTGCACTTGCGACATAAAGTCCATCACAACCACGACCACGATCAGCAACGAGGTCCCGCCAAGGTAAAACGGTACGTTGGCCGCCACCACCAGGAACTGGGGCAGCAGACAAACAGCCGTCATGTACAGGGCACCGAACAGAGTCAAGCGGGTCAGCACACCATCAATGTAACGTGCCGATTGCTCGCCAGGACGGATACCCGGAATAAAGGCGCCGGACTTTTTCAGGTTCTCAGCTACGTCTTTCGGATTGAACATCAGCGCCGTGTAGAAGAAGCAGAAGAACACGATCCCTGCACTAAACAGCAAGATATTCAACGGCTGACCGGGCGCAATGGCTTGCGAGACATCCTGCAGCCAGCCCAGACCTTCGGACTGACCGAACCAGGCCCCTAGAGAGGCCGGGAACAGCAGGAGACTGCTGGCGAAGATGGCCGGGATAACCCCCGCCATATTGACCTTCAGCGGCAAGTGGCTGGTCTGCGCAGCGAAGACCTTGCGGCCTTGCTGACGCTTGGCATAGTGCACCGCGATGCGGCGCTGACCACGCTCAATGAACACCACAAAACCGATGATCGCCACTGCCAACAGGCCGATCGCCACCAGAGCGAAGATATTGATATCGCCCTGACGCGCAGACTCGAAAGACTGCCCGATCGCCCGCGGCAAGCCCGCGACAATCCCGGAGAAGATCAGCATCGAGATGCCGTTGCCGACACCGCGCTCGGTGATCTGCTCACCGAGCCACATCATGAACATCGCCCCTGCCACGAAGGTAGTGACGGCCACGAAGTGGAAACCGAACCCGACCGAAAACGCCACACCCTGACCCGCGAGACCAATGGACATGCCAGTGGCCTGCACCAACGCCAGGATCAGCGTACCGTAGCGAGTGTACTGACTGATCTTGCGACGACCAGCCTCACCCTCTTTCTTCAACTGCTCCAGCTGCGGGCTGACCGCGGTCATGAGCTGCATGATGATCGATGCCGAGATGTACGGCATGATCCCCAATGCAAAGATGCTCATCCGCTCCAGCGCGCCGCCGGAAAACATGTTGAACAGGCTAAGAATAGTCCCCTCGTTCTGCCGGAACAGGTCAGCGAGCCGGTCTGGATTGATCCCGGGCACCGGAATGTGCGCACCTATCCGATAGACGATGATCGCCATAAACAGGAAGCGCAGCCGAGCCCAGAGCTCGGATAACCCACCATTGCTGAGCGCTGAGAGAGCACCTTGCTTAGCCATTTAGTCCTCGAACTTACCGCCAGCTGCTTCGATGGCCGCACGCGCACCCTTGGTGGCGGCGATGCCTTTCAGGGTCACCGCGCGAGCAACATCACCGGACAACACGATTTTCACGCGCTGCACGTTGCGGTTGATCACGTTGGCATCCTTGAGGGCCTGCACGGTGACCACATCACCTTCGACCTTGGCCAGCTCGGAAGTACGAACTTCCGCGCGATCCATAGCCTTCAGCGAGACGAAGCCAAATTTCGGCAGACGACGATGCAGCGGCTGTTGACCACCCTCGAAGCCCGGAGCAATGGTGCCACCGGAACGCGAGGTCTGACCTTTGTGGCCACGGCCACCGGTTTTACCCAGGCCACTACCAATGCCGCGACCGACACGTTGCTTCTCGCGACGGGCACCCGGAGCGGAACGCAGATCGTTCAATTGCATGTCTTAACCCTCCACACGCAGAAGGTAATAGGCCTTGTTGATCATGCCGCGGTTTTCCGGAGTATCCAGAACCTCTACGGTGTGACCGATACGACGCAGGCCGAGACCTTTGACGCAAGCCTTGTGATTAGCCAGGCGGCCGCTCACGCTCTTGATCAGCGTGACCTTAACAGTTGCGTTAGCCATGGTTAGAGAATCTCCTCGACGCTCTTACCACGCTTAGCAGCCACGGAATCCGGGGACTGCATGCCCTTCAGAGCTTTGAAGGTCGCATGAACCACGTTGACCGGATTGGTCGAGCCGTAGCACTTAGCCAGCACGTTCTGTACGCCAGCGACTTCCAGCACCGCACGCATCGCGCCACCAGCGATGATGCCGGTACCGTCGGATGCAGGCTGCATGTAGACCTTCGAAGCGCCGTGGGCGGACTTCATGGCGTACTGCAGAGTGGTGCCTTTCAGATCAACCTGGATCATGTTGCGACGCGCAGCTTCCATCGCTTTCTGGATGGCTGCCGGCACTTCGCGGGACTTGCCACGGCCAAAGCCAACACGGCCCTTGCCATCACCCACCACGGTCAACGCAGTGAAGGTGAAGATGCGACCGCCTTTGACGGTCTTGGCAACGCGGTTAACCTGGACCAGCTTCTCGATGTAGCCTTCGTCGCGTTTTTGGTCGTTATTTGCCATAACTTAGAACTCCAGTCCGCCTTCACGAGCAGCATCAGCCAGCGCCTTGACGCGACCGTGATACTTGAAGCCCGAACGATCGAAAGCCACCTTGGTTACGCCAGCGGCTTTCGCGCGCTCAGCGACCAGCTGGCCAACTTTCTTGGCCGCGTCAACGTTGCCGGTGGCGCCGTCACGCAGTGCATTGTCCAAGGTCGAGGCGCTGGCCAGGACCTTGCCGCCGTCGGCCGAAATGACCTGGGCGTAGATGTGCTGGGAAGAGCGGTACACGCAGAGGCGTACGGATTCCAGCTCGCGCATTTTCAGGCGTGCCTTGCGAGCGCGACGCAGACGAGTTTCTTTCTTTACGCTCATTTGCTATGCCCTACTTCTTCTTAGCTTCTTTACGATGAACGACTTCATCGGAATAACGCACGCCCTTGCCTTTGTAAGGCTCTGGCGGACGGAAGTCGCGGATCTCAGCAGCCACCTGACCAACCAGCTGCTTGTCGATACCCTTGATCAGGATGTCGGTCTGGCTGGGGGTTTCAGCGGAAACGCCCTGCGGCAGCTCATAGTCCACCGGGTGGGAGAAGCCGAGAGCCAGCGACAGCACTTGACCCTTGGCCTGAGCCTTGTAGCCAACGCCGACCAGCTGGAGCTTGCGCTCGAAGCCCTGGCTTACACCGATGACCATGTTGTTGACCAGTGCACGAGTAGTGCCGGCCATGGCGCGGTTCTGTTGATCGCCATTGCGCGCAGCAAAACGCAGTTCACCTGCTTCCTGCTGGACTTCAACGGACGGGTGTACATTCAGCTCAAGAGCGCCCTTGGCACCCTTAACCGAAAGCTGCTGACCAGCAATCTTGACCTCAACGCCAGCGGGCAGCTTGACGGGGTTCTTAGCAACGCGAGACATGCTTATCCCCCCTTAGAACACAGTGCAGAGCACTTCGCCGCCAACGCCAGCAGCGCGAGCAGCCCGATCAGTCATCACACCCTTGTTGGTGGAGACAATCGAGACGCCCAGGCCGCCGCGCACTTTCGGCAGCTGGTCTACGGACTTGTACTGGCGCAGGCCAGGACGGCTTACACGCTTCAGCTCTTCAATGACTGGACGGCCTTCGAAGTACTTCAGCTCAATGGACAGCAGCGGCTTGGCGTCGCTGCTGATTTGGTATCCGCTGATATAGCCTTCGCTCTTCAGAACGTTGGCCACGGCCACCTTCAGCTTGGAAGACGGCATGCTTACGACAGACTTTTCAGCCATCTGGGCATTACGGATACGAGTTAGCATGTCCGCTAACGGGTCCTGCATACTCATGGGCTAGATGCTCCTGATACAAAAAGGACTAGTCTTGCGACTACTAATACCGCCCAAAACCCCAGGCAAAAAAGAGGCCTGGCTCGGGCGAGCCGGTCATTCTAGAGACCGTTCAAAAATGAATCAAGCCCCAAGAGGGGCTGGATTCATTAACAGCGTGGAAAGTGCCAGACGGCACTCCCAGCGATGTTACCAGCTGGCTTTCACCAGACCCGGCACGTCACCACGCATTGCCGCTTCCCGCAGCTTGTTACGGCCAAGGCCGAACTTGCGGTACACGCCATGCGGACGACCGGTCAGACGGCAGCGGTTACGCAGGCGACTGGCGCTGGCGTCACGCGGCTGCTTCTGCAGGGCTACCTGGGCTTCCCAACGAGCTTCCGGAGTGGAGTTCGGGTTGACGATGGTAGCTTTCAGCTCGGCACGCTTCTTAGCGAACTTGGCAACCGTCTGCTGACGCTTCAGCTCGCGGTTCTTCATGCTCTGTTTAGCCATGTTCCTACTCCGATCAGTTGCGGAACGGGAAGCTGAAAGCACGCAGCAGGGCGCGACCTTCATCATCCGTACGGGCAGTAGTGGTCAGGGTGATATCGAGACCACGCAGCGCATCGATCTTGTCGTAATCGATTTCCGGGAAAATGATCTGCTCTTTCACGCCCATGCTGTAGTTGCCGCGACCGTCGAAGGACTTGGCATTCAGGCCGCGGAAGTCACGCACGCGCGGCAGGGAGATGGAGATCAGGCGATCCAGAAATTCGTACATACGATCACGGCGCAGCGTCACCTTGACGCCGATCGGCCAACCTTCACGAACCTTGAAGCCTGCAATCGACTTGCGGGCGTAGGTCACGATCGGCTTTTGACCGGTGATTTTTTCCAGGTCAGCGACAGCATTCTCGATGACTTTCTTGTCACCGATAGCTTCGCCCAGGCCCATGTTGAGGGTGATTTTGGTGATGCGCGGAACTTCCATCACGTTCGCCAGCTGCAGTTGTTCCTTCAGCTTGGGCGCGATGTCTTTCCGGTAAATCTCTTTTAGTCGTGCCATGGTATCTACCTAGCAGTGCTCAAGCGTCGACCGGCTTTTGGTTCGACTTGAAGACACGAATTTTCTTGCCTTCTTCTACTTTGAAGCCAACGCGATCAGCTTTGTTGGTTTCAGCATTGAAGATGGCGACGTTGGAAGCGTGCAGAGGCGCTTCTTTTTCGACGATACCGCCCTGAACGCCCGACATCGGGTTCGGCTTGGTATGACGCTTGACCAGGTTGATCCCGCCAACGACCAGACGGTCGTCAGCGAGCACCTTCAGCACCTTACCGCGCTTACCCTTGTCCTTGCCGGCGATCACGATGATCTCGTCGTCACGACGAATCTTTTGCATGTCGGATCTCCTTACAGAACTTCAGGGGCGAGCGAGACGATCTTCATGAACTTCTCAGAACGAAGCTCGCGAGTCACCGGCCCAAAAATACGGGTGCCGATCGGCTCTTGCTTGTTGTTCAGCAGAACAGCAGCGTTACCGTCGAAGCGAATGATCGAGCCATCCGGGCGACGCACACCGTGACGGGTGCGGACCACGACAGCGGTCATCACCTGACCCTTCTTCACTTTGCCGCGCGGAATTGCTTCCTTCACGGTCACCTTGATGATGTCACCAATGCCGGCGTAACGGCGGTGCGAACCGCCGAGCACCTTGATGCACATAACACGACGCGCGCCACTGTTATCAGCCACATCGAGCATGGATTGAGTCTGAATCATAAAATTTCTCCGACCCCTAGCTCTTAGACTTCGACTGCGCGTTCGACGATCTCAACCAGCGCCCAAGATTTGGTCTTGGCCAGCGGACGCGTCTCGCGAATCGAGACGGTGTCGCCGATGCGGCACTGGTTGGTTTCGTCGTGAGCGTGCAGCTTGGTCGAACGCTTGACGTACTTACCGTAGATCGGGTGCTTTACGCGACGCTCGACCAGAACGGTGATGGTCTTGTCCATTTTGTCGCTGACTACGCGGCCGGTCAGCGTGCGGACGGTTTTCTGAGCTTCAGCCATGATTACTTACCTGCCTGCTGAGTGAGCACAGTCTTCACACGAGCGATATCGCGCTTGACTTGCGAGAGCAGGTGCGACTGCCCCAACTGGCCAGTCGCTTTCTGCATACGCAGATTGAACTGGTCGCGCAGCAGACCAAGCAATTGCTCGTTCAGTTGCTGAGCGGATTTTTCACGAAGTTCATTCGCTTTCATTACATCACCGTCCGCTTAACGAAGGAGGTAGCCAACGGCAGCTTTGCAGCAGCCAGGGCGAAAGCCTCACGGGCCAATTCCTCGGAAACGCCTTCGATTTCGTAGAGGACCTTGCCCGGCTGAATCTGGGCTACCCAGTATTCAACGCTACCCTTCCCTTTACCCATCCGCACTTCCAGGGGCTTCTTGGTAACCGGCTTGTCCGGGAACACACGGATCCAGATCTTGCCACCACGCTTGACGTGACGGGTCAGCGCACGACGCGCGGACTCGATTTGACGAGCGGTGAGGCGACCGCGAGCAACAGACTTCAGCGCGAACTCGCCGAAGCTGACTTTGCTACCGCGATGAGCCAGACCACGGTTGTGGCCGGTCATCTGCTTGCGGAATTTTGTACGCTTAGGTTGCAGCATTTGGCGTACCCCTTACTTAGCAGCTTTTTTGCGAGGCGCAGGAGCCATAGGCTTCAGCTCTTCTTGGCGACCACCAATCACTTCGCCTTTGAAGATCCAAACCTTGACACCGATCACACCGTAAGTGGTGTGCGCTTCGTAGGTGGCATAGTCGATATCGGCACGCAGGGTGTGCAGAGGCACACGACCTTCGCGGTACCACTCGGTACGCGCGATTTCAGCACCGCCCAAACGACCACTCACTTGGATTTTGATGCCCTTGGCACCAATGCGCATGGCGTTCTGTACAGCGCGCTTCATGGCGCGACGGAACATCACACGACGCTCCAGCTGCTGAGCTACGCTCTGCGCAACCAGCATACCGTCGAGCTCCGGCTTGCGGATCTCTTCGATATTGATGTGCACCGGCACACCCATTTGCTTGGTCAGGTCCTGACGCAGCTTCTCAACATCTTCACCTTTCTTGCCGATCACGATGCCGGGACGAGCGGTGTGGATGGTGATGCGTGCGGTTTGAGCCGGGCGATGGATATCGATGCGGCTTACGGACGCGCTTTTTAGTTTGTCTTGGAGATACTCACGGACTTTCAGATCCGCGAACAGGTAGTCCGCGTAAGTCCGGCCGTCTGCGTACCAGACGGAGGTATGATCCTTGACGATTCCCAGGCGGATGCCTACGGGATGTACTTTCTGACCCATCTCATCGACTCCGTTACTTGTCCGCAACCTTGACAGTGATATGGCAAGACCGCTTGACGATGCGATCAGCGCGGCCTTTGGCACGCGGCATGATGCGCTTAAGCGAACGCCCTTCGTTGACGAAAACGGTGGAGACCTTCAGGTCGTCCACGTCCGCGCCCTCGTTGTGCTCGGCGTTGGCAACGGCCGACTCCAGCACTTTCTTCATGATCTCGGCGGCTTTCTTGCTACTGAAAGCCAGCAGGTTGAGCGCTTCGCCCACCTTCTTCCCGCGGATCTGGTCGGCGACCAAGCGGGCTTTCTGGGCGGAGATGCGAGCGCCCGACAACTTAGCGGCTACTTCCATCGTTCCTTACCCCTTAACGCTTGGCTTTCTTGTCAGCCGCGTGCCCACGATAAGTGCGGGTAGCAGCGAACTCGCCGAGTTTGTGGCCGACCATGTCTTCGCTCACGAGGACCGGGACATGTTGACGACCGTTATGCACAGCGATGGTCAGACCGACCATCTGCGGCAGGATCATCGAGCGACGCGACCAGGTTTTAACCGGTTTGCGATCGTTCTTTTCCGCCGCCACTTCGACCTTCTTCAACAGGTGAAGATCGATAAAAGGACCTTTTTTCAGAGAACGTGGCACTGTCGTATCCCTCTATTTACTTGCGACGACGGACGATCATGTTATCGGTGCGCTTGTTACCACGAGTCTTCGCGCCCTTAGTCGGGAAGCCCCACGGCGACACCGGATGACGACCACCAGAGGTACGACCTTCACCACCACCATGCGGGTGATCGACCGGGTTCATGGCCACACCACGAACAGTCGGGCGAACGCCACGCCAGCGCGTAGCACCGGCTTTACCCAGCGAGCGCAGGCTGTGCTCGGAGTTCGAGACTTCGCCCAGGGTCGCACGGCACTCAGCCAGTACTTTGCGCATCTCGCCGGAGCGCAGACGCAGGGTCACATAGGCACCTTCTCGCGCAACCAGCTGAGCCGAAGCACCAGCGGAACGAGCGATCTGTGCACCTTTACCCGGTTTCAGCTCGATACCGTGAACGGTCGAACCCACCGGAATGTTGCGCAGCTGCAGGGTGTTACCCGGCTTGATCGGCGCCATGGAGCCGGAGATCAGCTGATCGCCAGCGCTCACGCCTTTCGGAGCGATGATGTAGCGACGCTCGCCGTCGGCGTACTTCAGCAGAGCGATGTGCGCAGTACGGTTCGGATCGTATTCGATGCGCTCAACGGTGGCCGGGATGCCATCCTTGTTGCGACGAAAATCGACCAGACGATAGTGCTGCTTGTGACCACCGCCAATGTGGCGAGTGGTGATGCGGCCGTTGTTGTTACGACCGCCAGACTTCGACTTCTTCTCCAGCAGCGGAGCATAAGGAGCGCCTTTGTGCAGCTCCGAATTGACCACTTTGACCACGAAACGGCGGCCAGCGGAAGTCGGTTTGCATTTAACAATTGCCATGATGCACCCCTTCCTTACTCAGCACTGCTGGTGAAATCGAGATCTTGGCCCGGCTGAAGGGAGATGATCGCCTTCTTCCAGTCGTTGCGCTTGCCCAGACCGCGAGCGGTACGCTTGCTCTTACCCAGAACGTTCTGAGTCGTCACGCGCTCCACTTTCACGCTGAACAGGCTTTCGACGGCCTTCTTGATTTCCAGCTTGGTTGCGTCAGTTGCAACCTTGAAAACGAACTGGCCTTGCTTGTCAGCCAGAACAGTGGCCTTCTCGGAGACGTGCGGGCCAAGCAGCACTTTGAATACGCGTTCCTGGTTCATCCCAGCAGCTCCTCGAACTTTTTCACTGCCGACACGGTGATCAACACCTTGTCGAAAGCGATCAGGCTGACCGGATCGGAACCTTGAACATCACGCACATCAACGTGCGGCAGGTTGCGAGCCGCCAGATACAGATTCTCGTCGACCGAATCAGCAACGATCAGCACGTCAGTCAGACCCAGGCCGTTCAGCTTGTTCAGCAGAACCTTGGTCTTCGGCGTGTCGACGGCGAAATCCGATACCACGATCAGACGATCGCTACGCACCAGCTCGGCGAGGATGGAGCGCATTGCGGCGCGGTACATCTTCTTGTTGAGCTTCTGCGAGTGATCCTGCGGACGAGCAGCGAAGGTCACGCCACCGCCACGCCAGATCGGACCACGAGTGGTACCAGCACGAGCACGGCCAGTACCCTTCTGACGCCACGGACGCTTACCGCCACCGGAGACATCAGAACGAGTTTTTTGCTGCTTGCTGCCTTGACGGCCAGCAGCCATGTAGGCCACGACAGCCTGATGCACCAGAGTTTCGTTGAACTCACCACCGAAGGTTTGCTCAGAAACCTCGATCGCTTGTGCGCCATTAACATTCAATTGCATGTCAGCTTCCCCTTAACCGCGAGCCTTGGCTGCCGGACGCACAATCACGTCGCCGCCCGGAGCGCCCGGAATGGCACCCTTGACCAGCAACAGATTACGTTCAGCATCCACGCGAACCACTTCCAGGGACTGCACGGTCACGCGCTCAGCGCCCATATGACCGGACATTTTTTTGCCCTTGAATACTCGACCAGGAGTCTGGCACTGGCCGATGGAACCGGGAGCGCGGTGGGAAACGGAGTTACCGTGGGTGTTGTCTTGACCACGGAAATTCCAGCGCTTGATGGTACCGGCGTAGCCCTTACCTTTGGATTGACCGGTCACGTCGACCAGTTGACCCGCTTGGAAGGTCTCGGCGCTGATCAGATCACCAGCTTGGTACTCACCGTCTTCGAGACGGAATTCCCAAACACCGCGACCAGCAGCAACGCTCGCCTTGGCGAAGTGACCTGCCTGGGCCTTGGTCACGCGAGAAGCACGACGCTCACCCACGGTAACCTGCACAGCGCGATAGCCATCGCTTTCTTCAGTTTTGAATTGGGTCACTCGATTCGGCTCAATCTCAATGACTGTAACCGGAATGGAGACACCTTCTTCGGTGAAAACGCGGGTCATGCCGCATTTACGACCGACTACACCAATAGTCATGTTGTAACCTCATGAGTGTACGGGGCTCTCACCCGCTATGGCCGCCCATTTCAGAGCGTTACACGACTAAAAACCGACGGTTTTTAGCCGAGGCTGATCTGCACTTCCACGCCTGCAGCAAGGTCGAGCTTCATCAGCGCGTCGACGGTTTTGTCCGTCGGCTGAACGATGTCCAGCACACGCTTATGAGTGCGAATCTCGTACTGGTCACGCGCGTCTTTGTTGACGTGCGGGGAGACCAACACAGTGAAACGCTCCTTGCGAGTAGGCAGAGGAATCGGACCACGCACCTGAGCACCAGTACGTTTCGCGGTTTCCACGATTTCCTGGGTGGATTGATCGATCAGGCGATGGTCAAAAGCCTTCAACCGAATACGGATTTGTTGGTTTTGCATTTTGACCTCAGACTCCAAGTTGCCATCCCCACCAGGCGCAATACGCCCGATAAAAGGAGGCGCAATTGTACGGATGCGTCTTGGGGGTGTCAATAAATGATCAACAAACAGAAAAGGCCCCGATTGGGGCCTTTTCTGCGCATCATCGATTACTCGATGACTTTGGCAACCACGCCGGCACCAACGGTACGGCCGCCTTCGCGAATTGCGAAGCGCAGGCCGTCTTCCATGGCAATCGGCTTGATCAGGGTGACAACCATTTTGATGTTGTCGCCCGGCATTACCATCTCAACGCCTTCCGGCAGCTCGCAGTTACCGGTCACGTCAGTGGTACGGAAGTAGAACTGCGGACGGTAGCCTTTGAAGAACGGGGTGTGACGACCACCTTCTTCTTTGCTCAGCACGTACACTTCAGCTTCGAACTTGGTATGCGGCTTGATGGTGCCTGGCTTGGCCAGAACCTGACCACGCTCCACGTCGTCACGCTTGGTGCCGCGCAGCAGGATACCGCAGTTCTCGCCAGCACGACCTTCGTCGAGCAGCTTGCGGAACATTTCCACGCCGGTGCAGGTGGTCTTGGTGGTGTCACGCAGACCAACGATCTCGATTTCTTCCTGGATCTTGACGATACCGCGCTCAACACGACCGGTAACCACGGTGCCGCGGCCGGAGATGGAGAACACGTCTTCGATCGGCATCAGGAACGGCTTGTCGATGGCACGAACCGGCTCCGGAATGTAGCTATCCAGAGTTTCAACCAGCTTCTTAACAGCGCTGGTGCCCATTTCGTTGTCGTCTTGACCGTTCAGAGCCATCAGCGCGGAGCCGATGATGATCGGAGTGTCGTCGCCCGGGAAGTCGTAGGTGGACAGCAGGTCACGGACCTCCATCTCAACCAGCTCGAGCAGCTCAGCGTCGTCAACCATGTCGGCCTTGTTCAGGAACACGACGATGTACGGAACGCCAACCTGACGGGACAGCAGGATGTGCTCGCGAGTCTGCGGCATCGGACCGTCGGCAGCCGAGCAAACCAGGATCGCGCCGTCCATCTGGGCAGCACCGGTGATCATGTTCTTCACATAGTCAGCGTGACCCGGGCAGTCAACGTGCGCGTAGTGACGTACGGACGAGTCGTACTCAACGTGAGCGGTGTTGATGGTGATACCACGAGCCTTTTCTTCCGGGGCGCTATCGATCTTGTCGAAATCGACACGGGCGCTACCGAAAACTTCGGAGCAGACGCGGGTCAGAGCAGCGGTCAGAGTAGTTTTACCGTGGTCGACGTGACCGATGGTGCCTACGTTGACGTGCGGTTTGTTACGTTCGAATTTTTCTTTAGCCACGACAGTGAACCTCTTGCCTAAAGGGCTGAATCAGCCTTGTTTTTTAACCAGTGCTTCGACGATGTTCGACGGAGCCTCGGAGTACTTGGAGAATTCCATGGAGTAGCTTGCGCGACCCTGGGACATGGAGCGGACGTCGGTCGCATAACCGAACATCTCACCCAGCGGAACCTCGGCACGGATAACTTTACCGGAAACCGAGTCTTCCATACCCTGGATCAGACCACGCCGACGGTTCAGGTCACCCATCACGTCACCCATGTAGTCCTCAGGGGTTACCACCTCAACCTTCATGATCGGCTCAAGCACAACACCACCGCCCTTCTGAGCGAGTTGCTTGGTCGCCATGGAGGCCGCCACCTTGAACGCCATCTCGTTGGAGTCGACGTCGTGGTAGGAACCATCGAACACGGTCGCCTTCAGACCGATAAGCGGATAGCCGGCGACAACGCCGTTCTTCATCTGCTCTTCGATGCCCTTCTGGATCGCCGGGATGTATTCCTTCGGAACCACACCACCGACAACTTCGTTAACGAACACCAGACCTTCCTGACCTTCGTCAGCCGGCGCGAAGCGAATCCAGCAGTGACCGAACTGGCCACGACCACCGGACTGGCGTACGAACTTGCCTTCGATCTCGCAGTTCTTGGTGATCTTCTCGCGGTAGGAAACCTGCGGCTTACCGATATTGGCCTCGACGTTGAATTCGCGGCGCATACGGTCAACCAGGATGTCCAGGTGCAGCTCACCCATACCGGAGATGATGGTCTGGCCGGTCTCTTCGTCAGTCTTGACGCGGAACGACGGGTCTTCCTGAGCGAGCTTGCCCAGTGCGATACCCATCTTCTCCTGGTCAGCCTTGGTTTTCGGCTCAACAGCCACCGAAATTACCGGCTCCGGGAAGTCCATACGCTCGAGGATGATCGGCTGGTCGGCATTGCACAGGGTGTCACCAGTAGTGACGTCCTTCATGCCGATCAGCGCGGCGATATCACCCGCGCGCACTTCCTTGATCTCGTCACGCTGGTTGGCGTGCATCTGCACCATACGACCAACGCGCTCTTTCTTACCCTTGACCGAGTTGATCACGGAGTCGCCAGAGCTGAGGAAGCCCGAATAGACACGAACGAAGGTCAGAGTACCAACGAACGGATCGGTGGCAATCTTGAACGCCAGGGCCGAGAACGGCTCGCTGTCGTCAGCATGACGCTCGTCGTAGTCGCTGTCGGTGAGCTCTTCTTTCGGCTTCTCGATGAGGTCCGGGTGGATACCCTTGATCGCCGGGATTTCGGTCGGAGCAGGCAGGAAGTCGATGACAGCGTCGAGAACCAGGGGAACGCCCTTGTTCTTGAACGAAGAACCGCAGACGGCCGGAACGATCTCGCTGGCCAGGGTGCGCGCGCGCAGGCCGGCCTTGATCTCGGCGACGGTCAGCTCGCCCTCTTCGAGGTACTTGTTCATCAGCTCTTCGTTGGCTTCGGCGGCTGCCTCAACCATGTTCGAGCGCCACTCGGTAGCGAGATCCAGCAGCTCAGCCGGAATCTCTTCCTCGCGATAGGTGGTGCCCTTGTCGTCATCGTTCCAGTAGATCGCCTTCATCTTGATCAGATCGATCTGACCTTCGAAGTTCTCTTCTGCACCAATGGCCAACTGGATCGGCACCGGAGTATGACCCAGACGGCTCTTGATCTGACCGACGACGCGCAGGAAGTTGGCACCAGCACGGTCCATCTTGTTCACGTAGACAACACGTGGAACGCCGTACTTGTTGGCCTGACGCCATACGGTTTCGGACTGCGGCTCAACACCGGAGGTGCCGCAGAACACCACGACCGCGCCGTCAAGCACGCGCAGCGAACGCTCTACTTCAATGGTGAAGTCAACGTGGCCGGGGGTGTCGATGACGTTTACGCGATAGTTGTCGTACTGACCAACGGAACCTTTCCAGAAGGTGGTAACGGCAGCGGAGGTAATGGTGATACCACGCTCCTGCTCCTGCACCATCCAGTCGGTGGTAGCAGCGCCGTCGTGCACTTCACCCATCTTGTGGCTGAGGCCTGTGTAAAACAAGATCCGCTCGGTAGTAGTGGTCTTGCCCGCGTCAACGTGGGCGCAGATACCAATATTACGGTAGCGGTTAATCGGGGTAGTACGAGCCATAAAGCCCTCGCAAATTTAGAAGCGCGAAAATTAGAAGCGGTAGTGCGAGAACGCTTTGTTGGCTTCGGCCATGCGATGCACGTCTTCACGCTTCTTAACTGCAGCACCTTTGCCTTCTGCAGCATCCAGCAGCTCGCCAGCAAGGCGCAGAGCCATGGACTTCTCGCCACGCTTGCGGGCGTAATCCACCAGCCAGCGCATGGCCAGAGCGTTACGACGGGACGGACGAACTTCGACCGGAACCTGGTAAGTCGCACCGCCTACACGGCGGGACTTCACTTCGACCAGCGGAGCGATGGCGTCGAGAGCTTTCTCGAAGATCTCCAGGGGATCGCTGTTCTTGCGCGCTTTGACAGTGTCCAGAGCGCCGTAAACGATGCGCTCAGCGACAGCTTTCTTGCCGCTTTCCATCACGTGGTTCATGAATTTGGCGAGAATCAGGCTTCCGTATTTCGGATCGTCCAGAATCTCACGCTTAGCTGCTACACGACGTCTTGGCATGATAAGCCCTCAAAACGGTCTTCAGGTTAGCCCGGGACCATAACCAGAAAGTTACGCCCGACCTTACTCTTATCGACTCAACAAAAAGAAAAATGGCGAACCGAATTACTTCGGACGCTTGGTACCGTACTTGGAACGACCCTGCTTACGGTCTTTGACGCCGGTGGTATCCAGCGAACCGCGCACGGTGTGATAACGCACACCCGGCAAGTCTTTGACACGACCGCCACGGATCAGCACAACGCTGTGCTCCTGGAGGTTGTGACCCTCACCACCGATGTAGGAGGTGACTTCAAAGCCGTTGGTCAAACGAACACGGCACACTTTACGCAGTGCGGAGTTCGGTTTCTTCGGCGTGGTGGTGTACACGCGAGTGCACACGCCACGGCGCTGCGGGCAGTTCTGCAGCGCAGGCACGTCGCTCTTCTCGACGAGGCGCTTGCGCGGCTGGCGTACCAGCTGGTTGATAGTTGCCATCTACTAGCTCCACTGTTGTCTTTCGACGCTATTTACTACAACAAAAGCAAAATGGCAGAGCGAGGCGCCCTGCCAAATTTAGGGGTGCATGAGTCTAAAGAGCTTCCCGCACCCCGTCAAGGCGACCCCAGAGCCAAACCGGCTCCGAGGCCACACTCAATTACAGATTGTTGAGCGCTTCCGACAGCTGGGCTTCCGCCTCGCTGGCGCTGACCTGAACCGGCTTGCCTGCATCACGCTTGCGCTTGCGCTCGGAGTGATAGGCCAGACCGGTACCGGCCGGAATCAAGCGACCAACCACGACGTTTTCCTTCAGGCCGCGCAGGAAGTCGCGCTTGCCGGTAACCGCCGCCTCGGTGAGGACGCGGGTGGTTTCCTGGAAGGAGGCTGCCGAGATGAACGACTCGGTGGACAACGAGGCCTTGGTGATACCGAGCAGCACGCGCTCGTACTTCGCCGGGAAGCGATCGTCCGAACCGAGTTTCTCGTTCTCTTCCAGCACCTGAGTCAGCTCGACCTGGTCGCCCTTGATGAAGCTGGAATCACCGGACTCCGCCACTTCGACCTTGCGCAGCATCTGCCGCAGGATGGTCTCGATGTGCTTGTCGTTGATCTTCACACCTTGCAGGCGGTACACGTCCTGGATCTCGTTGACGATGTACTTGGCCAGCGCGCTGACACCCAGCAGGCGCAGGATGTCGTGCGGGTTGCTCGGACCGTCGGAGATGACTTCACCGCGGTTCACTTGCTCGCCTTCGAAGACGTTCAGGTGACGCCACTTCGGAATCAGCTCTTCGTACGGATCGCTGCCATCGGTCGGGGTGATGACCAGACGACGCTTGCCTTTGGTTTCCTTGCCGAAGGAGATCGTGCCGCTGATTTCCGCCAGGATCGACGGCTCTTTCGGACGACGCGCTTCGAACAGGTCGGCAACGCGCGGCAGACCACCGGTGATGTCGCGGGTCTTCGAGGTTTCCTGCGGGATACGGGCGATTACGTCACCCACACCCACCTGGGCACCGTCAGCCACGCCGACCAGGGCGTTGGCTGGCAGGAAGTACTGCGCCGGCACGTCGGTGCCCGGCAGCAGCAGCTCCTTGCCGCTGGCATCGACCAGCTTGACCGCCGGACGAATGTCCTTGCCGGCCGCCGGACGATCCTTCGGATCCATGATTTCGATGTTGGTCAGACCGGTCAGTTCGTCGGTCTGACGCTTGACCGTGATGCCCTCTTCCATGCCCACGAAGGTCACGGTACCGGCCATCTCGGTGACGATCGGGTGGGTGTGCGGATCCCACTTGGCGACGATCGCGCCAGCGTCGACCTTGTCACCTTCCTTGACCGAAATCACCGCACCGTACGGCAGCTTGTAACGCTCGCGCTCGCGACCGAAGTCATCGGCAATCGCCAGCTCGCCGGAGCGGGAGACCGCCACCAGGTTGCCGTCGAGGCGCTCGACGTGCTTCAGGTTGTGCAGACGCACGGTGCCGCCGTTCTTCACCTGGACGCTGTCGGCGGCCGAAGTCCGGCTCGCCGCACCACCGATGTGGAAGGTCCGCATGGTCAGCTGGGTACCCGGCTCACCGATCGACTGCGCGGCGATAACGCCGACCGCCTCGCCGATGTTGACCTGATGCCCGCGAGCCAGATCGCGGCCGTAGCACTTGGCGCAGATGCCGTAACGGGTTTCGCAGCTGATCGGCGAACGCACGATCACTTCGTCGATGCTGGCACGCTCGATGAACTCGACCCATTGCTCGTCGACCAGGGTACCGGCCGGCACGATGACTTCATCGGTGCCCGGCTTGAACACGTCACGCGCAATCACGCGACCGAGGACGCGCTCGCCCAACGGCTCGACGACGTCGCCGCCTTCGATGTGCGGCGTCATCAGCAGACCGTGTTCGGTGCCGCAATCGACTTCGGTCACCACCAGGTCCTGGGCGACGTCGACCAGACGACGGGTCAGGTAACCGGAGTTCGCGGTTTTCAACGCGGTATCCGCAAGACCCTTACGGGCACCGTGGGTGGAAATGAAGTACTGCAGAACCGACAGACCTTCGCGGAAGTTCGCGGTGATCGGCGTCTCGATGATCGAGCCGTCCGGCTTGGCCATCAGGCCCCGCATACCAGCGAGCTGGCGAATCTGCGCAGCCGAACCCCGGGCACCGGAGTCAGCCATCATGTACATGGAGTTGAAGGACTCCTGGTCGACTTCCTTGCCTTCGCGGTCGATGACCTTCTCCTTCGAGAGGTTGGCCATCATCGCCTTGGACACTTCGTCGTTGGCCTTCGACCACAGGTCGATCACCTTGTTGTACTTCTCGCCCTGGGTCACCAGGCCGGAGGCGTACTGGCTCTCGATCTCCTTCACTTCCTCGGTGGCGGCGTCGATGATGCGCGCCTTCTCGTCCGGAATGACGAAGTCGTTGACGCCGATCGACACACCGGAAATGGTCGAGTAGGCGAAGCCGGTGTACATCAACTGGTCAGCGAAGATCACGGTGTCTTTCAGGCCGACCGTGCGGTAGCACTGGTTGATCAGCTTGGAGATCGCCTTCTTCTTCATCGACTGGTTGACCACGTCGAACGGCAGGCCAGCAGGCACCACTTGGAACAGCAGCGCACGGCCGACGGTGGTGTCGACGATACGGGTGTTCTTGACGATGCTGCCGTCCTTCTGCTTGACGGTCTCGTTGATGCGCACCTTGACCTTGGCGTGCAGCGAAGCCTCGCCGGCGCGGAATACCCGGTCGACTTCCTGCAGGTCGGCGAACACGCGGCCTTCGCCCTTGGCGTTGATCGCTTCGCGGGTCATGTAGTACAGACCCAAGACCACGTCCTGCGACGGCACGATGATCGGCTCGCCGTTGGCTGGCGAGAGGATGTTGTTGGTCGACATCATCAGCGCGCGCGCCTCCAGCTGAGCCTCGAGGGTCAGCGGGACGTGCACAGCCATCTGGTCACCGTCGAAGTCGGCGTTGTACGCCGCGCAGACCAGCGGGTGCAGCTGGATCGCCTTACCTTCGATGAGGACCGGCTCGAACGCCTGGATACCCAGACGGTGCAGAGTCGGTGCACGGTTGAGCAGCACGGGGTGTTCGCGGATGACTTCGGCGAGCACGTCCCACACTTCCGGCAGCTCGCGCTCGACCATCTTCTTCGCGGCTTTGATGGTGGTGGCCAGGCCACGCATTTCCAGCTTGCCGAAAATGAATGGCTTGAACAGCTCGAGGGCCATCTTCTTCGGCAGACCGCACTGGTGCAGACGCAGGGTCGGGCCCACGGTAATTACCGAACGACCGGAGTAGTCCACGCGCTTACCGAGCAGGTTCTGACGGAAGCGACCTTGCTTACCTTTGATCATGTCGGCCAGCGACTTCAGCGGACGCTTGTTCGAGCCGGTGATGGCGCGACCGCGACGGCCGTTGTCGAGCAGGGCGTCGACCGCCTCCTGCAGCATGCGCTTTTCGTTGCGCACGATGATATCCGGCGCAGCCAGATCGAGCAGGCGCTTCAGACGGTTGTTACGGTTGATCACCCGGCGATACAGGTCGTTCAGGTCGGAAGTCGCGAAACGACCGCCGTCCAGCGGTACCAGCGGACGCAGGTCCGGCGGCAGAACCGGCAGCACGGTCAGGACCATCCACTCCGGACGGTTGCCGGAGTCCTTGAAGGCTTCCATCAGCTTCAGGCGCTTGGACAGCTTCTTGATCTTGGTTTCCGAGTTGGTCTGCGGAATCTCTTCGCGCAGGCGACCGATCTCGTGGTCCAGGTCGATGGCGTTGAGCAGTTCGCGCACTGCTTCGGCACCCATGCGGGCGTCGAAATCGTCACCGAACTCTTCGATGGCTTCGAAGTACTGCTCGTCGTTGAGCAGCTGACCTTTTTCCAGGGTGGTCATGCCCGGATCGATCACCACGTAGCTCTCGAAATAGAGCACGCGTTCGATGTCACGCAGGGTCATGTCCAGCAGCAGGCCGATACGCGACGGCAGCGACTTGAGGAACCAGATGTGGGCGACCGGCGAAGCCAGCTCGATGTGCGCCATGCGCTCACGACGGACCTTGGCCAGGGCGACTTCCACGCCGCACTTCTCGCAGATCACGCCGCGGTGCTTGAGGCGCTTGTACTTGCCGCACAGGCACTCGTAGTCCTTCACCGGGCCAAAGATCTTGGCGCAGAACAGGCCATCACGCTCCGGCTTGAAGGTGCGGTAGTTGATGGTCTCCGGCTTCTTCACTTCACCGAACGACCACGAGCGGATCATCTCAGGCGACGCCAACCCGATGCGGATAGCGTCGAACTCTTCGATTTGACCCTGGTTTTTCAACAAATTCAGTAGGTCTTTCAAGGCCTTTCCTCCTGACGGAGCAGGGAGCGAGGCAACCCCCACTCCCAATACGCGTCACGTGTTATTCGGTTTCCAGATCGATGTCGATACCGAGCGAACGGATCTCTTTGATCAGCACGTTGAAGGACTCGGGCATGCCCGGCTCCATGCGGTGATCGCCGTCCACGATGTTTTTGTACATCTTGGTCCGGCCGTTCACGTCGTCCGACTTCACGGTCAGCATTTCCTGCAGGGTGTAGGCGGCGCCATAGGCTTCCAGCGCCCAGACCTCCATCTCCCCGAAACGCTGACCACCGAACTGCGCCTTACCACCCAGCGGCTGCTGGGTAACCAGGCTGTAGGAGCCAGTGGAACGCGCGTGCATCTTGTCGTCGACCAGGTGGTTCAGCTTGAGCATGTACATGTAGCCGACGGTGGTCGGGCGCTCGAACTGGTTACCGGTACGACCGTCGAACAGGCGCATCTGACCGCTTTCCGGCAGGTCAGCGAGCTTGAGCATCTTCTTGATCTCGCTCTCTTTCGCGCCATCGAACACAGCAGTCGCCATCGGCACGCCACCACGCAGGTTGTTGGCAAGCTTCTGGATTTCCAGATCGCTCAGCTCGTCCAGATTCTCCTGGCGGCCACCCACCTCGTTGTAGATCTCGTGCAGGAACTTGCGCAGCTCGGCGATCTTACGCTGCTCTTCGAGCATGCGATTGATCTTCTCGCCCAGGCCCTTGGCCGCGAGGCCCAGGTGGGTTTCGAGAATCTGCCCAACGTTCATACGCGACGGTACGCCCAGCGGGTTGAGGACGATGTCGACCGGGGTGCCATTGGCATCGTGCGGCATGTCTTCAACCGGCATGATCACCGAGACCACACCCTTGTTACCGTGACGACCGGCCATCTTGTCGCCCGGCTGGATGCGGCGGCGAATCGCCAGGTACACCTTGACGATCTTCAGCACGCCCGGCGCCAGGTCATCGCCCTGTTGCAGCTTGCGCTTCTTGTCTTCGAACTTGTCGTCGAGCAGCTGGCGGCGGTCGGAGATGTAGGCCTGGGCCTTCTCCAACTGCTCGTTCAGCGCGTCTTCGGCCATGCGCAGCTTGAACCACTGACCACGCTCGAGACCGTCGAGGAACTCGTCGGTGATCTCCGCGCCTTTCTTCAGGCCGGCACCGCCTTCGGCTTTCTTGCCGACCAGGGCGGAACGCAGACGCTCGAAGGTCGCACCTTCGACGATGCGGAACTCCTCGTTGAGGTCCTTGCGGATCTCGTCGAGTTGCATCTTCTCGATGGCCAGCGCACGCGAATCGCGCTCCACGCCGTCACGGGTGAAGACCTGGACGTCGATCACCGTGCCCTTGGTGCCGGTAGGCACGCGCAGGGAGGTGTCTTTCACGTCGCTGGCCTTCTCACCGAAGATCGCGCGCAGCAGCTTCTCTTCCGGGGTCAGCTGGGTTTCGCCCTTCGGCGTGACCTTGCCGACCAGGATGTCGCCCGGGCCGACTTCGGCGCCGACGTAGACGATACCGGCCTCGTCCAGCTTGTTCAGTGCGGCTTCACCGACGTTCGGGATGTCCGAGGTGATTTCCTCTGGGCCGAGCTTGGTGTCACGCGCCACACAGGTCAGTTCCTGAATGTGGATCGTGGTGAAGCGATCTTCCTGGACCACACGCTCCGAAAGGAGGATGGAGTCTTCGAAGTTGTAACCGTTCCACGGCATGAACGCGACGCGCATGTTCTGGCCGAGGGCCAGCTCACCCATGTCGGTGGACGGACCGTCGGCAAGAATGTCGCTGCGTGCAACCTTGTCACCTTTCTGTACCAGCGGACGCTGGTTGATGCAGGTGTTCTGGTTGGAGCGGGTGTACTTGGTCAGGTTGTAGATGTCGACACCGGCTTCACCGGTTTCCACTTCATCGTCGTTGACGCGGACCACGATACGGCTGGCGTCAACCGAGTCGATCACCCCGCCACGACGGGCCACGACGCAGACGCCGGAGTCACGGGCGACGTTGCGCTCCATGCCGGTACCGACCAACGGCTTGTCGGAACGCAGGGTCGGCACCGCCTGACGCTGCATGTTCGAGCCCATGAGTGCGCGGTTGGCGTCGTCGTGCTCGAGGAACGGGATCAGCGACGCGGCGACGGAAACCACCTGCTTCGGCGACACGTCCATCAGGGTCACGTCTTCCGGCGCCTTGACGGTGAACTCGTTGAGGTGACGCACGGCCACCAGCTCGTCGACCAGCTGGCCCTTGTCGTTCATCGCCGCGGAGGCCTGGGCGATCACGTGATCGGCCTCTTCGATGGCGGAGAGGAACACGATTTCGTCGGTGACCAGGGTGTCCTTGACCACCCGGTACGGGCTTTCCAGGAAGCCGTACTGGTTGGTGCGGGCGTAGGCGGCCAGCGAGTTGATCAGACCGATGTTCGGACCTTCCGGGGTTTCGATCGGGCAGACGCGACCATAGTGGGTCGGGTGCACGTCACGCACTTCGAAGCCGGCACGCTCACGGGTCAGACCGCCCGGGCCAAGCGCGGAGACGCGGCGCTTGTGGGTGATCTCGGAGAGCGGGTTGTTCTGGTCCATGAACTGCGACAGCTGGCTGGAACCGAAGAACTCCTTCACCGCCGCCGCGACCGGCTTGGCGTTGATCAGATCCTGCGGCATCAGGCCTTCGCTTTCGGCCATCGACAGACGTTCCTTGACCGCGCGCTCGACGCGCACCAGGCCCACGCGGAACTGGTTCTCGGCCATCTCGCCGACGCAACGGACGCGACGGTTACCCAGGTGGTCGATGTCGTCGACGATGCCCTTGCCGTTACGGATGTCGACCAGGGTCTTCAGCACGTCGACGATGTCTTCGCGGCTGAGCACGCCCGAGCCTTCGATCTCGCTGCGACCGATGCGACGGTTGAACTTCATGCGGCCGACGGCAGACAGGTCGTAACGCTCGGCACTGAAGAACAGGTTGTTGAACAGGGTCTCGGCAGCGTCCTTGGTTGGCGGCTCGCCGGGACGCATCATGCGGTAGATCTCGACCAGCGCGTCCAGCTGATTGGCGGTGGAGTCGATCTTCAGCGTGTCGGAGATGAACGGACCGCAATCGATGTCGTTGGTGTACAGCGTCTCGATGCGCACGACCTGCGCCTTGGCGATCTTCACCAGCAGGTCGGTGGTCAGCTCGACGTTGCACTCGGCGATGATTTCGCCGGTAGCCGGGTGCACGATGGCCTTGGCCGTGGTGCGACCGACGACGTAGTCGAGCGGAACTTCCAGCTCCTTGATACCGGCCTTGTCGAGCTGATTGATGTGACGCGCAGTGATGCGGCGACCCTGCTCGACGATGACCTTGCCTTTCTCGTCCTTGATATCGAGGACAGCGACTTCACCGCGCAGACGCTGCGGCACCAGTTCCAGACTGAGCGACTCGCCCGTCACATGGAACACGTTGGTGGCGTAGAAGCTGTCGAGGATTTCCTCGGTGCTGTAGCCCAGGGCGCGCAGCAGCACGCTGGCCGGCAGCTTGCGGCGACGGTCGATACGGACGAACACGGCGTCCTTCGGATCGAACTCGAAGTCCAGCCAGGAACCGCGGTACGGAATGATCCGCGCGGAGTACAGCAGCTTGCCGGAGCTGTGGGTCTTGCCACGGTCGTGGTCGAAGAACACGCCCGGGGAGCGGTGCAGCTGAGACACGATGACGCGCTCGGTACCGTTGATGATGAAGGTACCGTTCTCGGTCATCAGGGGGATTTCCCCCATGTAGACTTCTTGCTCTTTGATGTCCTTGATCGCTTTGTTCGACGATTCTTTGTCGAAAATGATCAGGCGCACTTTGACCCGCAGCGGTACGGCGAAGGTCACGCCACGCAGCACGCACTCTTTGACGTCGAACGCCGGCTCGCCCAGGCGATAGCCGACGTACTCGAGAGCGGCGTTGCCGGAATAGCTGATGATCGGGAATACGGACTTGAAGGCCGCATGCAGGCCAACGTCGCGGAGATGCTCCTTGCCCGCCCCTTGCTGCAGGAATTCGCGATACGAATCCAGCTGGATGGCCAGGAGGTACGGCACATCCATCACGTCCGGCAACTTGCTAAAGTCCTTGCGGATACGTTTTTTCTCAGTGTATGAGTAAGCCATCAGCGTTCCCCAGCTTGGTCACCTGCTTGTTTGGCCACACCCGGCGGGTGCAGCCAGAAAATCGTGCAAACTCGCGGTTTGCGCCGCCTTGAGGCGGAGTTTCCCGCTATGGAGCAGCCACTCAGAGGCCGCCCATAACGGAAAAAGGCCGGTGGCAAATGCCACCAGCCGCCAGCCTTTTGCTTAACGCGCGGGCTGTTGACGCAAGATCGTCGCTTACTTGAGCTCGACCTTGGCGCCAGCTTCTTCCAGAGCCTTTTTGGCTGCTTCGGCTTCGTCTTTCGACGCGCCTTCTTTGACCGGGCCCGGAGCGCCGTCAACCACAGCCTTGGCTTCTTTCAGGCCCAGACCGGTCAGTTCACGAACGACCTTGATCACGTTCACTTTCTTGTCGCCAGCTTCGGCCAGGAAAATGGTGAACTCGGTTTGCTCTTCGACAGCGGCAGCGGCAACAGCCGGGCCAGCAGCAACAGCAGCGGCGGCGGTAACGCCGAACTTCTCTTCCATCGCCTTGATCAGTTCAACGACCTGCATGACGGACATTTCGGAAACGGCGTTGATGATATCTTCGTTGGTCAGAGCCATGACTCTAATTCCTGTATTGAGCGACAGCCTTCGCGGCCATCAAATTGAATATTTAATGTGAAGTTGCAGTGCGCCTGGATTAGGCAGCAGCCGCTTCCTTCTGATCGCGAATAGCCGCCAGAGTACGAGCCAGCTTGCTGGTAGCGCCTTGGATCACGCTCATCAGCTGCGAAATGGCTTCGTCGTAGGTCGGCAGGGTTGCCAGTACGTCGATCTGATTGGCTGCGATGAACTTGCCTTCGAACGCAGCTGCCTTGATCTCGAACTTGTCCTGACCCTTGGCGAACTCCTTGAAGATACGGGCAGCAGCGCCCGGATGTTCGTTGGAGAAGGCAATCAGGGTCGGGCCTTTGAACACGTCGCCGAGCACTTCGAAACTAGTGCCTTCGACGGCGCGACGAGCCAGGGTGTTACGTACGACTTTGACGTACACACCAGCCTCGCGGGCCTCTTTACGGAGTCCGGTCATAGCGCCCACAGTCACGCCACGGGCATCAGCCACGACAGCAGACAGGGCAGCCTTGGCAGCCTCGTTGACTTCAGCGACGATGGCCTTCTTGTCTTCGAGTTTAATTGCCACGGGATTTCTCCTGGTTATTACCGTTTCACCCAACCGGGGCCGGGTGTCGTTTTGGTGTCTGATTCGGTAAGGAATCGGGAGCACCATCTGCGTAGGCTGGTGGTTTAAGGCTTGCGCCACCTACGGTCTTGGATAGCCCCCGCCAGGCAGGGACCCCAATTTTGGCAGCTGACGGAGCGAGCCCCGCCAGCCTTAACACTTATGCGTCGAGCGAAGCCTGATCGATCAGCAGACCCGGGCCCATGGTGGTGCTCAGGGTCACGCGCTTGACGTAGATGCCTTTGGCCGAAGCCGGCTTCAGACGCTTCAGGTCGTTCAGCAGCGCTTCAACGTTTTCCTTCAGCTTGACGGCCTCGAAGCCGACTTTGCCGACGGAGGCGTGAATGATGCCGTTCTTGTCGGTGCGATAGCGGATCTGACCGGCTTTGGCGTTTTTCACCGCAGTGGCCACGTCCGGAGTCACGGTACCGACTTTCGGGTTCGGCATCAGGCCGCGCGGGCCGAGAACCTGACCCAGCTGACCCACGACGCGCATGGCGTCCGGGGAAGCGATGACCACGTCATAGTTCAGGTCGCCGCCTTTCATTTCGGCAGCCAGATCATCCATACCTACGCGATCGGCGCCGGCAGCCAGAGCGGCTTCAGCAGCCGGACCCTGGGTAAACACGGCTACGCGCACGGTCTTACCGGTGCCGTGCGGCAGCACGGTGGCGCTACGCACGACCTGGTCGGATTTACGCGGGTCCACACCCAGGTTCACGGCGATGTCGAACGACTCGGTGAACTTGACGGCGGACAGCTCGGCCAGCAGGCCAGCCGCTTCTTCGAAGCCATATGCCTTGCCAGCTTCGATCTTGGCCGCAAAGGCCTTTTGGCGCTTGGTCAACTTAGCCATTACACACCCTCCACGTTCAGGCCCATGCTGCGAGCGGAGCCGGCGATCGTACGCACGGCGGCATCCAGGTCAGCAGCAGTCAGGTCGGCATTCTTGGCCTTCGCGATATCTTCCAGCTGAGCACGGGTAACGGTGCCCACTTTCTGGGTATTCGGACGGCTCGAGCCGCTCTGAATACCGGCTGCTTTCTTCAGCAGAACCGAAGCCGGGGTGCTTTTGGTTTCAAAAGTGAAGCTGCGGTCGCTGTAAACGGTGATGATCACCGGAGTCGGCAGACCAGGCTCCATGCCTTGAGTCTTGGCGTTGAACGCCTTGCAGAACTCCATAATGTTCACGCCGTGCTGACCCAGCGCCGGGCCGACGGGTGGCGACGGGTTGGCCTGACCGGCCTTCACTTGCAGCTTGATATAAGCTTGAATCTTCTTAGCCATGAGCTACTCCAATATCGGGTGCTAGCGCCTGACGGCTCCCCGGTTGACATCTAATTATCCCAGCGACGACAAAACCCCGCAGCCATCAGCTGCGGGGTGTGGGATTCGTTTTTCAGTTACGCCTTTTCGACCTGACTGAACTCCAACTCGACCGGCGTTGAACGACCAAAGATCGTTACCGCCACCTGGATGCGACTCTTCTCGTAGTTGACTTCTTCAACCACGCCGCTGAAATCGGCAAACGGCCCATCGATAACCCGGACCATTTCGCCCGGCTCAAACAGCGTCTTCGGCTTAGGCTTGTCGCCACTGTCGGCCACACGACGCAGAATCGCATCAGCCTCTTTGTCAGTGATCGGCGCCGGCTTGTCGGCGGTACCACCAATGAAGCCCATGACACGCGGGGTATCCTTGACCAAGTGCCAAGTTGCCTCGCTCATTTCCATCTGAACCAGCACATAGCCCGGGAAGAACTTGCGTTCGCTTTTGCGCTTCTGGCCGTTACGCATCTCCACCACTTCTTCGGTGGGAACCAGAATTTCGCCGAACACATCCTCCATGCCAGCCAGCTTCACGCGCTCGATAAGCGAGCGCATCACATGCTTCTCGTAGCCCGAGTAAGCATGCACAACGTACCAACGCTTAGCCACGAGACACCTTTAACCTACGATCGAAGAAACTAGCCAGCCGAGCAGGGAGTCAACCCCCCACAACAGCAGCGACATCACCAGAACAACGGCAACGACAATCAACGTCGTCTGCATTGTCTCTTGACGGCTCGGCCAAACAACTTTGCGAATCTCGGTGCGCGCCTCTTTCACCAAAGCGAAAAAGAGCCGCCCCCTGGCCGTCTGCAGCGCAATGAATGCAGCCACGACAGCAAGCACGAGCAGACCGAGAACACGATAGAGGATGGGCTCGCCCGAGAAATACTGATTACCTACCACCCCAACCACCACCAAAGCAGCGGCAGCGAGCCACTTCAGCAGATCGAGGCGAGAATCTTTGGCCTCAGCCTTAGCATTCATCTACGAGCATCCTGTAAAGAAAGCCAGCCCCAAGAGGGAATCTGGCAGGTCAGGAGGGAATCGAACCCCCAACCTACGGTTTTGGAGACCGTCGCTCTGCCAATTGAGCTACTGACCTATAACAAAAATCAGGCCGGGCATTATGCCGACCCGAAAGAACGAGATCAACCAATTACTCGATGATCCTGGCAACCACGCCCAAGCCAGCAGCACGACCACCCTCACGAATCACAAGACACGAAGCATCTCTCATGGCGACCGGCACAACCACCTCAGTGATTCACCCCATACAGGCCGACCGTATCGCCATTAAAACAAAGGCAGATATCAAGATATCTGCCTTTGTTAAGTGGAGCTCATGAGCGGATTTGAACCGCTGACCTCACCCTTACCAAGGGTGTGCTCTACCAGCTGAGCTACATGAGCGAAACACATCGCATAAACCACAAACCTGGAGCGGGTAGCGGGAATCGAACCCGCATCATCAGCTTGGAAGGCTGAGGTTCTACCACTGAACTATACCCGCGGCGCCCGCAGTTCACGCTAAATCTGGTGGAGGGAGAAGGATTCGAACCTTCGAAGTCTATGACGTCAGATTTACAGTCTGATCCCTTTGGCCACTCGGGAATCCCTCCAATCGGGAGGCGGCATTTTCATTGCCAGCCCACCCACTGTCAAGCATTTTCTCATTAAAAAACCTGAGGTTAGCAACGCCGACAGCATGCTCGCAGACCTTTCAAACCAGGCCAGCCTGCGAAGCGGGCGCCATTCTATGCAAACTACGGAGCGGTTGCAACGCTTTCGCACGGCATAAGTTGATGCTGCAGACCGGCGAAATCGGCGGATAGCATCAGCAGCATGGGATTGTCGACCAGACGCCGGCTCTCCGGCGCCACACGCACCCAGTAGCTGCGATGTGCACGCGCGAGCTCGCGCATCAGCGGCTCATAACCAGCCTCGCGTAGACGCTGCATGACGCTCTCTGCCGACTCGCTACGCGGAAACATCCCCAGCGAGATACCGTCGGTCAAATCGCCCTGGGTAATGATGTAGCTATCGATCTTGCGCGCCTGCAACTCCTTCAGCTGCCGCAAGGACGCCTGTCGCGAGGCAAGCGGTGCGAGGTACACCCAGTAGTCGACACCCGACGGAGCATCGACGCTACGCAGTTCAGCGTCGACATCCAAGCTGGTCATCCGCTGCAACACTGCCCTGGCGGCATCCTCCCCTTCGAAGCCCCCCAGGAAGAGGCATGCCTCCGGCTCAGCGGCAGCACTTGGCCGAACTTCGCTGCCGGGATGGCGCACCTGTGGCTTTTCCGCCTCGCTCAGTAAGCGAATACCTTGACGGACGTCCTGATGCAGGGAGAGCGGTGCCACCTCCTTTACACGAAGCGGCGTCTGCTGCTGATGCCAGACGTAGTAAAAAAGATTCAAAACCAGCAGCAGCAAAAATAGCCAACGCATAGAGCTCAACCTCAAGGCAGCGGGCAGGCGACCGCCAGGCCAGAAAATATCAAGTCAGGCGCTAAGCGGGCGCGCGGCAGCATCTGCGCAAGCAATTTGGCATCGCCGCCCGTCAAGTAAGTTTCAAACCCATCACCCCAGTAGCCTCGCGCAATCTCAAGCTGGGCCTGTACAAAACCTTTCAGCATCAGCACGCAACCACGCTCGACCGCCTCAACCGTGGAGCGGCCCGGCTCCAACGAGACCAACGCCTCCAGTGCGGCGGCATCGTCATAACGAATCCTCCGGGTGTGGGTCCTCAGCTGATTGCGCATCAAGGGCATACCTGGGCAAATGAACCCGCCCAGGTGCTGACCATCTGGCGCCACGAAGTCCGACGTCACGGCCGTGCCGAGGTCAAGCACCAGACAGGCGCCTGGAGACTGCTGATAAGCACCCAGGATGGCCAACCAGCGATCCAGCCCCAGGCGCGCAAAATCCTCGTAGCCGTTGCGGACACCACCGCGCGACAGCTCCGGCCGCGCGCAGCACGCATCGATGCCGAAATGCCCGGCAATAAATGCAACCAGCTCCGCCGTCTCCTCATCGCTACGCACACTGACCAGCCGCGCGTGCGCCAGTGCAAGCGCCGGAATGGCCTGCAGCGCCCGCTCAAGCTCCTCCATTACTCCCACCGAACCGAACGCGACGATCCCCGTCTGCGCCGGCGACAGCACGCGCCACTTGATGAAGCTGTTGCCGCAATCAAGCTCAAGAATCATTGCGCAGCCTCAAGCTGAGCTCACCGCCACTGTAGTGGCGCTCACCGTCGTTTGTTTCCAACCGCAAGGCCCCCTGATTATCGATCCCCAACACCCGACCTTCGATGCACTGAGCGCCAGAGGTCAAAACCGCCGAGCACCCCTGCCAAAGGTGATTCGCCTCCCACTCAGCGCGCAAAGCGGAGAAACCTTTTTCGCGATGCAGCCGGAGGCACTCCCCCAGGCGTCGATTCAACACCGTCACCAAGGCAGTCCGATCGCACAACGCGCCAAGCTCTAGCGCAACGGAGGTCCACGGCTGATCAATCGCCTCATCTGTGGCGCGCATATTGGCATTGATCCCAATGCCAACCACCACGTGACAGACATCCGCCGGATCGCCGGTTAACTCAAGCAAAATGCCGGCGATTTTCTTGCCGTTGACCAGGATGTCGTTGGGCCATTTCAACCCTGCCGACGATACGCCAAGCTCGCGCAAAGATTGCAGGACCGCCAGGCCAACCACCAGACTCAACCCTTCCAGCTGCGCAGCGCCATTCTCCAGCCTAAAAACCAGGCTGTAGTAGAGATTCTCCGCAAACGGGCTAACCCAATCGCGTCCGCGACGTCCGCGACCCGCAGTTTGGCTTTCCGCCAGCACAACCACCGGCGATTGAGTGCCGCCACTCAGACTACGTAGCGCTTCGGCATTGGTGGAGTCCACGCGCTCATGGAGACGCAGCTCCCACCCCTCATCAGCACAGCTAGAAACTAGCTGCCCCGCATTCAGCAGCGAGATTGGATTTTCCAACCGGTAACCCCGACCACGGACTCGGTGAATTGTTACACCCAGCTCGGACTCCATGATCTGCAGCTGCTTCCAGACCGCACTGCGACTAACCCCGAGCGCAGTCCCCAAGACCGAGCCCGAATGAAACGAGCCGTCCTGCAAAAGTTCCAGTAACGTATTCATGATCGGACCGAACTCCCAGCAAGGCGGGCATCATAGCCATGACGCGCGCGATTGCCTAGAAAGGAGATTTTCCGCACTCCAAAGAAAAACCCCCGACCTGCTTACGCAGATCGGGGGTTCGGTATAGGTGCTTGACGATGACCTACTCTCACATGGGGAGACCCCACACTACCATCGGCGATGAGTCGTTTCACTACTGAGTTCGGGAA
>NZ_JAFEUP010000005.1 GCF_016901015.1 Zestomonas insulae | reverse complement strand
TACATCGAGATGTTTTATAACCCCAAACGCCGGCACAGCAGCGCTATGCAGCTATCGCCAGTGGAGTTTGAAAAGCGCTATTTCCAAAGCTTGGAGAGTGTCTAGGAAAGCCGGGGCGATTCAAATAGCCTTTTCTGTGAAAGAAAATGAGGGTCCGAAGACTTTACTAGCAAAATTTAAGAGGCGATAGGCTCAGTTAAGATTCAACGTGATCAGAGAGGCCTGTCGCCTTCACACCTGCAGCACGATTTTACCAATCACAGCCCCGAATCAGAGGGACACTGGGCGGAGGTCTCGAAACATGCCTAGCCGACCTGCTAGTTGCGCCCGAATTGGCTTCTAGGTTACAGCAGGGATAAATCTTATTTTTCCGAGCCTCTAGGGCAGTGCGCCACAATGGGGCAAGATCGGATTGGTATGGACAAGACCATAAACCAACACCAGTCTGATAATCTTCTTCTATATATTCAGCAGACTCTCTGCCGCCAGATCGATAGGCAGCCCATAACGATTTAACGTCTCTGAATGCCATTATTGATGGCCTTATATCTTTAATGAAATCGCTAAAATCATCGTACAACAACGGTGCATACATCCAAACCAAAGAAGAATGCACTCCTAAGAAAGCACCATTATTGTGATCCCTCCAAGTGCTTAACTTTTCGATAGCGTGACGCATATCGCTACGGAACTGACTAGGAGACCTTGCCCCAAGCCTTGTAATTTCGCGATCAGATATGTATTTGGCATTGATAGCTAATAGGGCCGCCTCGATACAAACAACATACTCACATCCAAAAGCGTCATTAATAAATTTCGCTTTCTTATACTCAAACTCATTAGTGTTTGGTATTGCGCTAGCTTGGCTTAGGTGCCGACCATCACACCCGTTCCACATGACATCAAGATCATGCCCCTCGTAGGAGAATAATTTCCCACAGAATGGGCAATTCCTCCGCATAACAACATTATGCTTAACGCATATATTTATGCTAGCGCATTTAGTTCTACGCCAGTAAGAGAACCCAACTCTATCTACATCCTCTAACGCACACTTCGGACAATACGATGCACACTCACTGCCAGTGCTATAGACAAAGCCATTCGAGAAATACTCTTCCTGTGAGTATGAAATGTCCTGCCTGCTTTTGAATAATGAATTCTTGGGATACGAAGTATGATTGTGAACCATACGATTGAATCCATAACATCCAAACCATCCCAAAGCGGAGCAAACCAACTTCAACTCCTCCGAACGAATAGTTGATTTATATATTCGTTCAAGTTTTGGGCGGGTTACAGAATCCGAATTCAATAGGATGTTTCGAGCTAAAAACGAAGAGATCGACTCTTCCGGCTGAATAGTCGTCAGCATTGGTTTCAATATAGAAGTTGGCTGTACGGACAGATGGACCGTCAAGCATCCAGCCGATCGGCTTTGGGAGGGCCGAGGCCCTCCTATGCGGTTGCGACAGTTTTTATTGTTTCGCGACAGTTTTTATTGTCTAAAACCAAGCGAGCGCGGCGCTGGGAGTGGCTTATTCGACGGTCACCGACTTGGCCAGATTGCGCGGCTGGTCGACGTCGGTGCCCTTGAGCACCGCGACGTAGTAGGACAGCAACTGCAGCGGCACGGTGTAGAGGATCGGCGCCAGCGCGTCGATGATGTGCGGCACGTGCACCACGTGCGTGCCGTCGCCGTTCTCCAGGCCGGCGTCGCGGTCGGCGAACACCACCAACTCGCCACCGCGGGCACGGACTTCCTGCAGGTTGGACTTGAGCTTCTCGAGCAGCTCGTTGTTCGGCGCCACGGTGACCACCGGCATGTCGTTGTCGACCAGCGCCAGCGGGCCGTGCTTGAGCTCGCCGGCCGGGTAAGCCTCGGCGTGGATGTAGGAGATTTCCTTGAGCTTCAGCGCACCTTCCATGGCCACCGGGTACTGCGCGCCGCGGCCGAGGAACAGCGTGTGGTGCTTCTCGGCGAACAACTCGGCGACCTTCTCCACGGTCTTGTCCAGCGCCAGTGCCTCGCCAAGGCGCGCCGGCAGGCGGCGCAGCTCGTCGACCAGCTCGGCCTCGACCGCCGGGTCGAGGCTGCCACGCGCGCGGCCGAGGGCCAGGGTCAGCAGCATCAGGCCGACCAGCTGGGTGGTGAACGCCTTGGTCGAGGCCACGCCGATTTCCGGACCGGCCTGGGTCAGCAGGGTCAGGTCGGACTCGCGCACCAGCGAGCTGATGCCGACGTTGCACAGCGCCAGGCTGGCCAGGTAGCCGAGCTGCTTGCCGTTGCGCAGCGCCGCCAGGGTGTCGGCGGTCTCGCCGGACTGCGAGATGCTGACGAACAGGGTGTCCGGCTGCACCACCACCTTGCGGTAGCGGAACTCGCTGGCCACTTCAACCTGGCAGGGCAGCCCGGCGAACTCCTCGAGCCAGTAACGGGCGACCATGCCGGCGTGATAGCTGGTGCCGCAGGCGACGATCTGCACGTTGCGCACTTGGGCGAACAGCGCAGCCGCCTGCGGGCCGAAGGCCTCGACCTGCACCTGCTGCTGGCCGAGACGGCCTTCCAGGGTGCGCTGTACCACGCTCGGCTGCTCGTGGATTTCCTTCAGCATGAAATGGCGGAACTCGCCCTTGTCGGCGGCTTCCGCGCCTTCGTGGTACTGCACCTGTTCACGCTGCACCGGGCGGCCGCTGGCATCCCAGATCTGCACGCTGTCGCGGCGGATTTCGGCGATATCGCCCTCCTCCAGGTACATGAACTGGTCGGTGACCTGGCGCAGGGCGAGCTGGTCGGAGGCGAGGAAATTCTCGCCGTGGCCGAAGCCGATCACCAGCGGGCTGCCGCTGCGCGCGGCGAGCAGGCGATCCGGTTGCTTGGCGCTGATCACCGCCAGGCCGTAGGCGCCGTGCAGCTCGGCCACCGTAGCCTTGAGCGCGCTGGTCAGGTCGCCGACGTCGCGCAGCTTGTGATCGAGCAGGTGGACGATCACTTCGGTGTCGGTGTCCGAGCTGAACACGTAGCCGAGGCCCTTGAGGCGGCTGCGCAGCTCCTCGTGGTTCTCGATGATGCCGTTGTGCACCACCGCCAGGTCGCTGCCGGAGAAATGCGGGTGGGCGTTGCGCTCGCTCGGCGCGCCATGCGTGGCCCAGCGGGTGTGGGCGATGCCCAGGCGGCCCGCCAGCGGTTCGCCGTCGAGGGCGCGCTCCAGCTCGCTGACCTTGCCGACCCGGCGGCGTCGCTCAAGCGCGCCGGCGCTGCTGAACACCGCCAGGCCGGCGCTGTCGTAGCCGCGGTATTCCAGGCGCTTGAGGCCTTCGACGAGGATTGCGGTGATGTTGCGTTCGGCGATAGCGCCCACGATGCCGCACATAGTGTCTTCTCCTTTCGCTTCAGGCGGCGACGCACATCAGCTTGATGCCGCGCGCCTGGATCTGGTGGCGCCACTCTGGGGACAGGCGCTCGTCGGTAATCAGGGTGTGTACGCTGCTCCACGGCAGCTCGAGGTTGGGAATCCGCCGGCCGAACTTGTCGGCCTCGACCATCACGATGACTTCGCGCGCCACCTCGGCCATCACCCGCGACAAGCCGAGCAGCTCGTTGAAGGTGGTGGTGCCGCGCTGCGGGTCGATGCCGTCGGCGCCAATGAACAATTGGTCGAAATCATAGGAGCGCAGCACCTGCTCGGCGACCTGGCCCTGGAAGGACTCCGAATGCGGGTCCCAAGTGCCGCCGGTCATCAGCAGCACCGGCTCGTGCTCCAGATCACTGAGGGCCTTGGCGACATTCAGCGAGTTGGTCATCACCACCAGGCCAGGCTTGAAACCGAGCTCGGCGATCATCGCTGCGGTGGTGCTGCCGCTGTCGATGATGATCCGCGCGTGCTCGCGGATCAGCCCCACCGCGGCGCGGGCAATCGCCTGCTTGTACGGCGAGACCGGCTGGCTGGCGTCGCCGATCAGCTCCTGGGGCATCGACACTGCGCCGCCATAGCGGCGCAGCAGCAGGCCGTTCTTCTCCAGCTCGGCGAGATCCTTTCGAATCGTAACTTCCGAGGTGCTGAAGCGCTTGGCCAGTGCATCGACGCTAACCTCGCCCTGCTCGCCCAGCAGGGCGAGTACGGCGTGACGGCGCTGTGGGGTGTTGCGTTTGGTCATCTAAATCTTTCGATTCGAAACTTAGTAGCGCAATTCAAAACCTGTAGCCGCCTGCCGTCAAGTCTCGCGCATGAAAAAGGCGGCCCTACGGCCGCCTTGTTTCACTTCTTGAGCTTCTCCGGCCGCTTCCAGCCGTCGATGTTGCGCTGTTTGGCGCGCCCCACCGCCAGCGCCGCGGCGGGAACGTCCTGGGTGATCACCGAGCCGGCCCCGGTGGTCACTCCGGCGCCAAGGGTCAGCGGCGCAACCAGCGAGCTGTTGGAACCGATGAACACGTCCTCGCCCATCACCGTGCGGTGCTTGTTGGCGCCGTCGTAGTTGCAGGTGATGGTGCCGGCGCCGATGTTGGTCCGCGCGCCGATCTCGGCATCGCCCAGGTAGCTCAGGTGGCCAGCCTTGGCGCCCTCGCCGAGCACCGCGTTTTTCAGTTCGACGAAGTTGCCGACGTGCGCCTTGGCGCCGAGCACTGCGCCGGGGCGCAGGCGGGCGAACGGACCGCAATCGGCACCCTCGCCGAGCTCGGCGCCTTCCAGGTGGCTGTTGGCCTTGACCACCGCGCCACGCCGCAGGGTGCTGTTCTTGATCACGCAGTTGGCGCCGATCTCCACGTTGTCCTCGATCACCACGCGCCCCTCGAGGATCACGTTGATGTCGATCAGCACGTCGCGGCCAACCGTCACTTCGCCGCGCACATCGAAGCGCGCCGGATCGCGCAGGGTCACGCCCTGGGCCATCAGCTGGCGGCCGGCGCGCCACTGGTAGTGGCGCTCCAGTTCGGCGAGCTGGATACGGTCGTTGGCGCCCTGCACTTCCATTGGCCCCTGCGGCTGCTCGGTGGCGACCACCAGGCCGTCGGCGACCGCCATGGCGATCACGTCGGTCAGGTAGTACTCGCCCTGCGCGTTGTCGTTCTTCAGGCGGCCCAGCCAGTCGGTCAGACGCGCGCGCGGCACGGCGAGAATGCCGGTGTTGCCCTCGCGCACGGCGCGCTGCTCGGTCGTGGCGTCCTTGTGCTCGACGATCGCGGTGACCTGCCCGGCGGCATCGCGCAGGATGCGCCCGTAGCCGGTCGGGTCCGGCAGCTCGACGGTGAGCAGCGCCAGTTGCTGGCTGCCGGCCTTGGCCAGCAGGCGTTCCAGCGTGGCGGTCTCGATCAGCGGTACGTCGCCGTAGAGGATCAGCACCTGCTCGGCGCTCAGCCCTGGCAGCGCCTGGGCGACCGCATGACCGGTGCCGAGCTGCTCGGCCTGCAGCACGAACTGCAGGTCGTCCGCCGCCAGCCGCTCGCGCACCTGCTCGGCGCCGTGGCCGATCACTACGTGGATACCCTGCGGCTGCAGCGCCCGTGCGGTATCGATGACGTGACCGAGCATGGACTTGCCGGCCACCGGGTGTAGCACCTTGGGCAGCGCGGAACGCATGCGGGTACCTTGGCCGGCGGCGAGGATGACGATATCGAGGGACATGGCGAAGGATCCTAGAACGATGGCACGGGCGACGGATTGAGCGCCGCGCCGTGAAAACGGCGGAAAAGAAAAAGGGTAGCCAAGGCTACCCTTTTACTCGATCGCGATGAAGTCGCCGGCTTAGCCGCCGAACTTCTTGCGGACCTGCTGAATGGTGCGCAACTGAGCGGTTGCCTCGGCCAGACGGCCGGCGGCAGCGCCGTAGTCGAACTCGGCACCTTTGCTGTGCAGGGCCTTCTCAGCTTGCTTGAGTGCTTCCTGAGCAGCGGCCTCGTCGAGGTCGCCGGCACGTTGCACGGTGTCGGCCAGGACCTTGACCATGTTCGGCTGCACTTCCAGGAAACCACCAGAGATGTAGAACACCTCGGCTTCGCCACCCTGCTTGATCAGGCGAATCGGACCCGGCTTGAGGTCGGTGATCAGCGGCGCGTGACCCGGCGCGATACCCATATCGCCGAGGTTGCCGTGCGCGATAACCATCTCCACCAGACCGGAAAAGATCTCGCCTTCCGCGCTGACGATGTCGCAATGGACTGTTATAGCCATACGCTTGCCTCACATCAGCGCCCGTTGCCGGGCGCCAGGTGGATTACAGTTTCTTGGCTTTCTCGATCGCTTCGTCGATGCTGCCGACCATGTAGAACGCCTGCTCCGGCAGGTGGTCGTAGTCACCGTTGAGAATGCCCTTGAAGCCAGCAATGGTGTCTTTCAGCGACACGTACTTGCCCGGCGAACCGGTGAAGACTTCGGCCACGAAGAACGGCTGGGACAGGAAGCGCTGGATCTTACGAGCACGGGATACCAGTTGCTTGTCGGTCTCGGACAGTTCGTCCATACCGAGGATCGCAATGATGTCTTTCAGCTCTTTGTAGCGCTGCAGCACGTACTGGACGCCGCGCGCGGTGTCGTAGTGCTCCTGGCCGATCACCAGCGGATCGAGCTGGCGAGAAGTCGAGTCCAGCGGATCAACGGCCGGGTAGATACCCAGCGAGGCGATGTCACGGGACAGAACGACGGTGGCGTCCAAGTGGGCGAAGGTGGTCGCCGGCGACGGGTCGGTCAGGTCGTCCGCAGGAACGTAAACGGCCTGGATCGAGGTGATCGAACCGGTCTTGGTGGAGGTGATGCGCTCTTGCAGGGCGCCCATTTCCTCGGCCAGGGTCGGCTGATAACCCACTGCGGACGGCATACGGCCGAGCAGTGCGGACACTTCGGTACCGGCCAGGGTGTAACGGTAGATGTTATCGACGAACAGCAGAACGTCGTTACCTTCGTCACGGAACTTCTCGGCCATGGTCAGGCCGGTCAGCGCCACGCGCAGACGGTTGCCTGGCGGCTCGTTCATCTGACCGTAGACCAGGGCTACCTTGTCGAGAACGTTGGAGTCCTTCATCTCGTGGTAGAAGTCGTTCCCTTCACGGGTACGCTCACCCACACCAGCGAACACGGAATAACCGCTGTGCTCGATGGCGATGTTACGGATCAGTTCCATCATGTTCACGGTCTTGCCGACACCGGCACCACCGAACAGACCGACTTTACCGCCCTTGGCGAACGGGCAAACCAGGTCGATAACCTTGATGCCGGTTTCCAGCAGCTCGTTGCCGCCGGCTTGATCGGCGAACGACGGAGCTTCGCGGTGGATGGTCCAACGCTCTTCTTCGCCGATCGGACCAGCTTCGTCGATCGGGTTGCCGAGCACGTCCATGATCCGGCCCAGGGTCGCTTTACCGACCGGTACCGAGATGCCGGCGCCCGTGTTGGCGACGTCCAGACCGCGTTTCAGGCCTTCGGTCGAACCCATGGCGATGGTACGTACCACGCCGTCGCCCAGCTGCTGCTGAACTTCCAGAGTGGTCTCAACGCCTTGAACTTTAAGGGCGTCGTAGATAGCCGGCACCTGATCACGCTGGAACTCCACGTCGATCACGGCGCCGATGATTTGAACGATACGTCCGCTACTCATATCTGGTTCCTCTAAATTTTGAACCGTTAAACCGCGGCAGCGCCGCCGACGATTTCCGAGATCTCTTGGGTGATCGCTGCCTGACGCGCCTTGTTGTAGATCAGCTGCAATTCGCTGATCAGCTCACCGGCGTTGTCCGTGGCGTTCTTCATCGCGATCATCCGCGCCGCTTGTTCAGCTGCGTTGTTCTCGACCACCGCCTGGTACACCTGCGATTCCACGTAACGCACCATCAAGCCGTCGAGCAGCTCCTTGGCGTCGGGTTCGTAGAGGTAGTCCCAGTGATGCTTGAGGTCTTGATCCGGATCGGCCACCAGCGGAACCAGCTGCTCCACTGTCGGCTTCTGCGTCATCGTGTTGATGAACTTGTTCGAGACCACGGACAGGCGATCAATACGACCGTCCAGGTAGGCATCGAGCATCACCTTGACGCTGCCGATCAGATCATTGATCGACGGCTCTTCGCCCAGGTGACTGATGGCCGCGACCACGTTACCGCCATAACTGCGGAAAAACGCCGCGCCCTTGCTGCCGATCACGCAGAGGTCGATCTCGACACCCTGTTGGCGGCTGCTGCTCATGTCCTTGACCAAGGTCTTGAACAGGTTGATGTTCAAGCCGCCGCACAGTCCACGGTCACTGCTCACCACGATATAGCCTTCGCGCTTTACTTCGCGCTCGACCATGAACGGGTGACGGTATTCCGGGTTGGCATTGGCCAGATGACCGATCACCTGGCGAATACGCTCCGCGTAGGGACGGCCGGCCGCCATGCGCATTTGTGCCTTGCGCATTTTGCTCACCGCCACTTTTTCCATGGCATTGGTGATCTTTTGCGTGCTTTTGATGCTCGCAATCTTGCTGCGAATCTCTTTTGCGCCTGCCATTTCACACCTATCGGTTTAGCAAGCGGGGGCCTTCCGGCCCCCACCGCGGCTTACCAGGTTTGGGTGGCCTTGAACTTCTCGATGCCGGCTTTGATGGCCGCGTCGATATCGTCGTTGAAGTCACCCTTCACGTTGATCTTCGCCATCAGTTCGGCGTGATCGCGGTTGAAGTAAGCAATCAGAGCCTGCTCGAAGTTACCGACCTGCTTGATCTCGATGTCCTGCAGGAAGCCACGCTCAGCGGCGTACAGCGACAGCGACATGTCGGCGATCGACATCGGCGCGTACTGCTTCTGCTTCATCAGCTCGGTCACACGCTCACCGTGCTCAAGTTGCTTGCGGGTGGCTTCGTCCAGGTCCGAGGCGAACTGGGCGAAAGCCGCCAGTTCACGGTACTGGGCCAGTGCGGTACGGATACCGCCCGACAGCTTCTTGATGATCTTGGTTTGCGCGGCACCACCAACACGGGATACCGAAACACCGGCGTTCACTGCCGGACGGATGCCGGAGTTGAACATGGCGGATTCCAGGAAGATCTGACCGTCGGTGATCGAGATCACGTTGGTCGGAACGAACGCGGAAACGTCGCCAGCCTGAGTTTCGATGATCGGCAGAGCGGTCAGCGAACCGGTTTTGCCGGTCACGGCGCCATTGGTGAACTTCTCGACGTACTCTTCGGAAACGCGGGAAGCGCGCTCCAGCAGACGGCTGTGGAGATAGAACACGTCGCCCGGGTAGGCTTCACGGCCTGGCGGACGGCGCAGCAGCAGGGAGATCTGGCGGTAGGCCACGGCTTGCTTGGACAGATCGTCATAGACGATCAGCGCGTCTTCGCCGCGGTCGCGGAAGTATTCGCCCATGGTGCAGCCGGCGTACGGCGCCAGGTACTGCAGTGCGGCGGATTCGGAAGCACTGGCTGCCACCACGATGGTGTTGGCCAGGGCACCGTTCTCTTCCAGCTTGCGCACCACGTTGGCGATGGTCGATTGCTTCTGACCGATAGCCACGTACACGCACTTAATGCCGCTGTTCTTCTGGTTGATGATCGCGTCGATCGCCAGAGCGGTTTTACCGATCTGACGGTCACCGATGATCAGCTCGCGCTGGCCACGGCCAACCGGGATCATGGCATCGACCGACTTGTAACCGGTCTGCACCGGCTGGTCGACCGATTTACGCCAGATCACGCCCGGCGCCACTTTCTCGACCGCGTCGGTCGCGGTGGCGTTGATCGGGCCTTTGCCGTCGATCGGGTTACCCAGGGCATCGACCACGCGACCCAGCAGTTCCGGACCAACCGGAACCTCGAGGATGCGGCCGGTGCACTTGGCGCTCATGCCTTCGGCCAGGCCGAGGTAGCTGCCGAGTACCACAGCACCGACGGAGTCTTGCTCCAGGTTCAGTGCCATGCCGTAGATGCCGCCCGGGAACTCGATCATTTCGCCGTACATGACGTCGGCGAGACCGTAGATGCGCACGATACCGTCAGACAGGCTGACGATGGTGCCTTCGTTGCGGGCCTGGGAAGAGACGTCGAGTTTCTCGATGCGTCCCTTGATGATTTCACTAATTTCGGATGGATTGAGTTGCTGCATTGCTCTGCTGCCCCTTCAAACTCAGGATTTCAACGCTTCGGCCAGTTTCGCGAGTTTGCCGCGAACCGAGCCATCGATAACCAAGTCGCCGGCGTGGATCACGACGCCACCAATCAGGCTGGCATCCTCCACGACGTGCAGACGCACTTCCCGGCTGAGCCGTGCGCTGAGAACCTTGGCGAGTTTGTCTTGCTGTTCTGCGCTCAATGCGAAGGCACTGGTCACTTCCACTTCCACCGATTTTTCCTGCTCGGCCTTGTACAGCTCGAACAGTTCGGTGATTTCCGGCAACAACGCCAAACGGCTGTTGTCGGCCAGGACATTGAGGAAGTTCCGCACCTGGGCGTCGAACTTGTCACCAACCACCTCGACAAAGGCGTTGGCTTTTTCTGTGCTCGTCAGACGCGGGGCCGAGAGTACGCGCTGCATGGTTTCGTCTTGCGATACCGCTGCAGCCAGGCCGAGCATGGCTGACCAGGAGGCCAGTTGCTGATGGGCCTGGGCATACTCGAAAGCTGCCTTGGCGTAAGGTCGGGCCAGCGTGGTCAGTTCTGCCATGATCGCCCTCGCTTAAATTTCGGCTGCTAGCTTGTTAACCAGCTCCGCGTGCGCGTTTTGATCGACGGTGGCACCCAGGATTTTCTCGGCGCCGCTGACAGCCAGAGTACCCAGTTGGGCACGCAGGGCGTCTTTCACACCGTTCAGTTCCTGCTCGATCTCGGCCTGTGCCTGCGCCTTCACACGGTCGGCTTCGGTACGGGCTTGATCACGGGCTTCGTCGACGATCTGAGTCGCGCGCTTTTTCGCTTGCTCGATGATCTCGGCTGCCTGGGCCTTCGCCTCGCGCAGTTGCTGAGCCACTTTTTCGTGGGCCAGCTCCAGATCACGAGCCGCGCGGTTGGCAGCGTCCAGACCTTCAGCGATCTTCTTCTGGCGTTCGCGCAAAGCCGTGATGACCGGAGGCCATACGAACTTCATGCAGAACAGCACGAAAATGAAGAACGCAACGGCCTGGAAAATCAGGGTTGCATTAATGTTCACGCCAACACCTCGCTCGTTCGTTGTTTCGTCACACTAATCGACTCGAAATCGAGTGATTAGCCGGCGATTTGTCCAACGAAGGGGTTCGCGAAGGTGAAGAACAGGGCGATACCCACACCGATCATGGTCACGGCGTCGAGCAGACCGGCGACGATGAACATTTTAACTTGCAGCATCGGAACCATTTCCGGCTGGCGAGCAGCGCCTTCCAGGAATTTGCCGCCCAGCAGGCCGAAGCCGATAGCAGTACCCAGAGCACCCAGGCCGATCAGCAGAGCAACGGCAATCGCGGTCAGACCAACTACAGTTTCCATTTTTCCTCCGACTCTATGTCGTATTGGTTAAGGTTTGGTAAAGCGGGTTAAAGCAAAATCAGTGGTTGTCTTCGTGAGCCATCGACAGGTAGACGATGGTCAACATCATGAAGATGAACGCCTGAAGGGTGATGATCAGGATGTGGAACACCGCCCACGCCCAGTTCAGCGCAACACCCAGGGTGCTGAGCAGGAACATGCCACTGCCGAACATCACGGCAATCAGGATGAAGATCAGTTCGCCGGCATACATGTTGCCGAACAGACGCAGGGCCAGCGAAACCGGCTTGGCGATCAGGGTGACGAACTCGAGCAGGAAGTTCACCGGCACCAGGATGGCCTGCATGAGGATGTTCTTGCTGCTGAACGGATGCAGGGTCAACTCGCCGAGGAAACCGCCGATGCCCTTGACCTTGATGCTGTAGAAGATGATCAGCGCGAACACCGAGATGGCCATGCCCAGCGTGGCGTTCGGGTCGGTGGTCGGCACCACGCGGAAGAACAGGTGGTCGTTACCGGTGATCTTGGCGGCCAGCATCGGCAGGAAATCGACCGGCACCAGGTCCATCAGGTTCATCAGGAAGATCCAGACGAAGACGGTCAGGGCCAGCGGCGCGATCAGCGGGTTTCGACCGTGGAAGGTGTCCTTGACGCTGCCGTCGACGAACTCGACCAGCACTTCGACGAAGTTCTGCAGGCCGCCCGGCTGGCCGGAGGTGGCTTTCTTCGCCGCCATACGGAACAGCAGGATGAATACCAGGCCGAGCACCACGGACCAGCCGAGGGTGTCGACGTGGAACGCCCAGAAGCCCATTTCCTTCGCTTGTTCAGCGGTGTGGGCGAATCCCCAGTCACCCGACGGCAGACGCCCGAAGGTCAGGTTCTGCAGGTGATGCTGGATGTAGCCCGAAGCGGTTTGTTCTGCCATGTTTGCCTCAAACGCCCTAAGGTCTCGAAAATCTTGCTCTTACCAGCAGGGGTGCGAACCAGTTGACCGCCAGGGCCAGGAGGAACACGCCGAACAACGCCAGCGCTTCCAGAGGTTTCACCCCCACGAACGTCAGTGCGAACAGCACCGCCGTGAGAATCAGCTTGCCCGCCTCGCCGGCATAAAAAGACCGGACGATGGACTGGGCGGCCCGCGCTCCGCTAAAGCGAAACGCCTTGTGGGCGAAGTACAGATTGGGCAACCAGGCGATCAGCCCACCGCACAATCCCGAATATCCCGCGACCACACCTCGCCATTGCCACAACAGGACAACCGCCAGAACCACGGCGACGAGTTGGATCAGCAGTACCGGGAACACCGGCAGACGATGGAAAGGCAGGCGTTGCGGCTTGCGGTCATCCATCACTCGGGTCCTCGGCGTAACCAGCGGTCGGCGGCTGCTAAATCAATGACTTGGCATGTTTTGTGCCGACAAAATGCGCGCAGAGTATAGGGGGCGGTTCCCCCCTATTCAACTGCCCGGTAGTGATTTCCGACTACCCGCTACACCGCCATTTGTTTCAGCGGATGTGGGCCAGAACCCCTTGCAGTTCATCCAGCGAACTGTAGCGGATGACCAGCTGACCCTTGCCCTTCTGGCCATGCTTAATCTGCACCGGAGCCCCAAGCTTCTCGGCTAGACGCTGTTCCAGGCGGCTGATGTCCGGGTCGCTCTTCGGCTCGGCAACCGGCTTGTCCGGGGCGCTCAGCCAGTGACGTACCAGGGCTTCAGTCTGGCGTACGGTGAGGCCTCGTGCGACAACGTGTCGCGCCCCTTCGACCTGGCGTTCGGCCGGCAGACCGAGCAACGCACGGGCATGGCCCATCTCCAGGTCGCCGTGGGCGAGCAGGGTCTTGATCTCCTCTGGCAGGGCGATCAAGCGCAGCAAGTTGGTGATGGTCACGCGCGATTTGCCGACCGCCTCGGCGACCTGCTGCTGGGTCAGCTGGAATTCCTGCTGCAGGCGCTGCAGGGCGACTGCCTCTTCGATCGGGTTGAGGTCTTCGCGCTGGATGTTCTCGATCAACGCCATGGCGATGGCCGCTTCGTCCGGCACCTCGCGGACCAGCGCGGGAATCTTGTCCAGGCCGGCCTGCTGGCTAGCGCGCCAACGCCGCTCACCGGCGATGATCTCGTAGCGACCGCCACCGATCGAACGCACCACGATCGGCTGCATGACGCCCTGCACCTTGATCGAGTTGGCCAGCTCCTCGAGGGCAGTCGGATCCATGTCGCGGCGCGGCTGGTACTTGCCGCGCTGAATCAGCTCGAGCGGCAGGTGTTGCAGCTCGCGGGTGTCGGCCCGGGCGGCTTCATCCTGGAGCGCGACGACGGTGTGGCCTCCCAACAGGGCATCCAGTCCGCGTCCGAGACCTCGTTTTTTGCTGGTCATCGACGTTCCTTATGCTTTGGTGGCGGGCGCCGCTGCGCCGCGGGTGACACTGCGCTGGCGGCGCGACAGCTCGCCGGCCAGCGCCAGGTAGGCCAGCGCCCCACGGGATTGCTTGTCGTACACCAGCGCCGGCATGCCGAAGCTGGGCGCCTCGGCCAGGCGCACGTTGCGCGGGATAACCGTGTCGTAGAGCTGCTCGCCGAAATGTTCCTTGAGTTGCGCGGAGACGTCATTGGTCAGGCTGATGCGCGGGTCGTACATGGTGCGCAGCAGGCCCTCGATGCGTAGCTCCGGATTGAGCAGCTGGGCGATGCGCTGGATCGAGTTGATCAGGTCGGTGAGTCCTTCCAGCGCGTAGTACTCGCACTGCATGGGGATGATCACCCCATCGGCCGCGACCAGCGCGTTGACGGTGAGCATCGACAGCGACGGCGGGCAGTCGATGAGGATGTAGTCGTAGTTCTCCCGCACCGGGGCCAGTGCTTCACGCAGGCGTTTTTCCTTGGCCGGCAGGTTGAGCAGCGCGACTTCGGCGGCGGTGAGGTCGCGGTTGGCCGGCAGCAGCTGGTAGCCGCCGTGTTCGGAGAACTGCATGGCCTCGACCAGACTGCACTCGCCGATCAGCACGTCGTAGATGGAGTGCTCCAGACCGAGCTTGTCCACGCCGCTGCCGGTGGTGGCGTTGCCTTGCGGATCGAGGTCGACCAGCAGCACGCGGCGCTTGGTGGCAACCAGCGAAGCGGCCAGGTTGATGCAGGTGGTGGTTTTGGCCACGCCACCTTTCTGGTTGGCAATGGCAAACACTTTGGCCATGGTCGGCGTCTGTTCCAGTCAGTGAGTGCGGCGCAGTATCAACAGATGGCGCTGGCCTTGGCAACCGGGAACCTTGAGCACCTCGGTGCTTTCCAGGCGAAAGTCGGCGGACAGCGCCTGCAGCTCGTCATCGGGCTGCACACCCTTCATCGCCAGCCAGCGGGTATCGGTGTCGCCGAGGTGGCGGGTCCAGTCGGTGAAGTTCTTCAGTTCGCTGAACGCCCGCGAAACGATGCCGGCGAACGGCTGCGGCGGGGTGAAGGCCTCGACGCGGCTATTGACCACCTCGAGGTTGGCAAGTTTCAGCTCCAGCTTGACCTGGGTGAGGAAGCGGGTCTTCTTGCCGTTGGAATCGAGCAGGGTGAAACGCCGCTCGGGAAACAGGATCGCCAGTGGCACACCAGGCATGCCGCCGCCGCTGCCGACGTCGAGCCAGGTGTCGCCACCCAGCGCCACCGCCGGCACTACGCTGAGGCTGTCGAGCAGGTGGCGCGAAACCATCTCGTCCGGATCACGCACCGCGGTGAGGTTGTAGGCCTTGTTCCACTTGATCAGCAGGGCCAGGTAGGCCAGCAGCTGATCGTGCTGGGCGGGGCTCAACGCGACATCCAGGGCCCGCGCGCCTTGCGCGAGCTCCTCGGCTTGGCGCTCGGTTACCAAGGACATCAGGCGCTCTGCTCCAGTTGGCGGCCAGCGCCGCGTTTCTTCAGGTGAATCAGCAGCAGGGAAATCGCCGCCGGGGTGACCCCAGGAATCCGCGACGCCTGGCCGAGTGTTTCCGGCCGGGTGGCGCTGAGCTTGTGCTGGATTTCCTTGGAAAGCCCGGAAATCCCGGCGTAGTCCAGTTCGGTTGGCAGCCGGGTGTCTTCGCTGGCACGCAGGCGGGCGATCTCGTCCTGCTGGCGATCGATGTAGCCGGCGTATTTGGTCTTGATCTCGACCTGCTCGGCGACTTGCGGATCGTCCGCGCCGACGCCGGTGACCTCGGCCAACCCGGCGTAATCGATTTCCGGGCGGCTGAGCAGGTTGAGCAGGTTGTACTCGTGAGACAGCGGCGTGCCAAAACGCGCGGCGATGGCATCGCCCTGCGGAGTGTTCGGCCGCACCCAGGTGCTCTTCAGGCGCTGCTCTTCGCGTTCGATGCCTTCGCGCTTGGCGCAGAACGCCGCCCAGCGCGCATCGTCGACCAGGCCCAGCTCGCGACCTTTCTCGGTCAGGCGCAGGTCGGCGTTGTCCTCGCGGAGGATCAGCCGGTACTCGGCGCGCGAGGTGAACATGCGGTACGGCTCCTGCGTGCCGAGGGTGATCAGGTCGTCGACCAGCACGCCGATGTAGGCCTCGTCGCGACGCGGACACCAGCTGTCCTTGCCCTGCGCGCGCAGCGCGGCGTTGGCGCCGGCCAGCAGGCCCTGGGCGCCGGCCTCTTCGTAACCGGTGGTGCCGTTGATCTGGCCGGCGAAGAACAGCCCGCCAATCACCTTGGTCTCCAGGCTGTACTTCAGATCGCGCGGATCGAAGTAGTCGTACTCGATGGCGTAGCCGGGACGCACGATGTGGGCGTTCTCCATGCCGCGGATACTGCGCACGATCTGCAGCTGCACATCGAACGGCAGTGAGGTGGAGATGCCGTTGGGGTACAGCTCGTGGGTGTTCAGGCCTTCCGGCTCGATGAACACCTGGTGGCTGTCCTTGTCGGCGAAGCGGTGGATCTTGTCCTCGATCGACGGGCAATAGCGCGGGCCGATGCCCTCGATGACCCCGGAATACATCGGCGAGCGATCTAGGTTGCTGGCGATGATCTCGTGGGTGCGCGCATTAGTGTGGGTGATCCAGCAGCTGACCTGCTGCGGATGCTGCTCGGCGCGACCGAGGAACGACATCAGCGGAATCGGCGTATCGCCCGGCTGCTCGGTCATCACCGAGAAATCCACGCTGCGCCCGTCGATGCGCGGCGGCGTGCCGGTCTTCAAGCGGCCGACACGCAGCGGCTGCTCACGCAGGCGCTGCGCCAGGGCGATCGAGGGTGGATCGCCGGCGCGGCCGCCGGAGTAGTTCTGCAGACCGATGTGGATAAGTCCGCCGAGGAAGGTGCCGGTGGTCAGCACCACGGCTTCGGCGAAGAAGCGCAGGCCCATCTGGGTGACCACGCCTTTGACCTCACCCTGCTCGACGATCAGGTCGTCGCAGGCCTGCTGGAATATCCACAGGTTGGCTTGGTTCTCGAGATTCTCGCGGATCGCGGCCTTGTACAGCACGCGGTCGGCCTGTGCCCGGGTGGCGCGCACGGCCGGGCCCTTGCGGCTGTTGAGCACGCGGAACTGGATACCGCCGAGGTCGGTGGCGGTGGCCATGGCGCCGCCCAGCGCATCAATTTCCTTGACCAGGTGGCTCTTGCCGATGCCGCCGATCGCCGGGTTGCAGCTCATCTGCCCGAGGGTTTCCACGTTGTGCGTCAGCAGCAGGGTCTTCACGCCCATGCGTGCAGCGGCGAGCGCAGCCTCGGTACCGGCGTGGCCACCGCCGATCACGATCACGTCAAAACGGGAAGGGTAATCCACCACGCACCTCGTGCCTGTTCAGATAGGGGAATTGGGAAAGGCGGCAAGTATAGGGAGTTAGCCCCGCTGAATGAAGTCTTCTGCACAAAAAATAGCCAGTTCTGCATGGAGCTCTGCGGCTCTGCTCGATAAATAGAAATAAGAGAATGAATTTATATAAAGCCTTATTTTTATATTTACTCTTAGTGTGGAGCCTTTCTGTGGATAACCATCTGCAGGCCAGGAAAATCATGGTGTGCGCCAATGTATAAGGCTGTGCTGCTCCTGGCAGAAAGCTCTGTGAACCCCGGGGAGAGCCTGTGCATGAATCCTTTGGTTATCCACAGGTCGGGTTATCAGCCGTTTTCCAACAGGCTTATCGACCGAGTTCCGGGGCAGTTGTGCACAGGGCTCAGGTGCTGTGCATAAGGCGCAGGCGTACCCCTGCCGGATGGCAGGAGTCGAGTGGAAAGCTGGGTTACTTGCCGATACAGAAGCTGGAGAAGATCCGCCCGAGCAGGTCGTCGGAGCTGAACGCACCGGTGATCTCGCCGAGCGCCTGCTGGGCCTGACGCAGGTCTTCGGCGAGCAGTTCGCCGGCCCCGGCCAGAGTCAGCTGCGCATGGCCGTGTTCGAGATGGGCGGCCGCCTGACGCAGCGCCTCGAGGTGGCGGCGCCGCGCACTGAAGCCACTCTCGGCCGTCTGCTCGTAGCCCATGCAGGCCTTCAGGTGCTCGCGCAGCAGCTCCAGGCCGCGGCCGGATTTGGCCGACAGGCAGAGCGTCGCATGACCATCTTCGCTCAGCTCCATGCCGATGGTTTCACCGCTGAGGTCGGCCTTGTTGCGAATTAGCGTGACCTTGGCCGGCTCCGGGCGGCGGTCGAGGAATTCCGGCCAGAGGGCGAACGGATCGGCGGCTTCCGGTGCCGTGGCGTCGACCACTAGCAGCACGCGGTCGGCCTCGTCGATGGCTTTCAGCGCGCGTTCCACGCCGATCTTTTCCACCAGGTCTTCGGTGTCGCGCAGGCCGGCGGTGTCGACCACATGCAGCGGCATGCCATCGATGTGGATATGTTCGCGCAGCACGTCGCGGGTAGTGCCGGCGATCTCGGTGACGATGGCCGCCTCGCGCCCGGCGAGGGCGTTGAGCAGGCTGGATTTACCGGCGTTGGGGCGCCCGGCGATGACCACAGTCATGCCGTCACGCAACAGCGCGCCCTGGCCGGCCTCGCGTTGCACTGTGGATAAGTTGCTGCGCAGCGCCTCGAGCAGGCTCAACACATGGCCGTCGGCGAGGAAATCGATCTCCTCTTCGGGGAAATCGATGGCCGCCTCAACATAAATGCGCAGCGCGATCAGCTGTTCGGTAAGGCCGTGCACGCGCCGCGAGAACTCGCCCTGCAGCGAGCGCAGCGCGTTGCGCGCGGCCTGCGCCGAACTGGCTTCGATCAGGTCGGCGATCGCCTCGGCCTGCGCCAGATCGAGCTTGTCGTTGAGGAAGGCGCGTTCGCTGAACTCGCCAGGCCGCGCCTGTCGGGCGCCAAGTTGCAGGCAGCGCTGCAGGAGCATGTCCAGCACTACGGGGCCGCCATGCCCCTGCAGTTCAATGACGTCTTCGCCGGTGAAGGAATGCGGCCCGGGGAAGAACAGCAGCAGGCCCTGGTCGATCACCTCGCCCTGCTCATCGTGCCAGGATCCGTAGTGCGCATGCCGCGGCTTGGCTTCCAAACCGCTCAGGCTGATGCCGATGGCTCGTGCCAGCGGGCCGGAGACGCGCACGATACCGACCCCGCCACGACCCTGGGCGGTGGCGACGGCGGCGATGGTGGGCTGGGCTGCATGCATGGCGGCGCTCTCTGTGGATAACTAACAGATAGCAAAACGCCCCACGAGGGGGCGTCTTGTTGGTCGGCGAAGCGATCAGGCCTGCTGGGCGGCCGCGCGCTCGATCTGCCGGGTAATGTACCACTGCTGTGCGATCGACAAGCAGTTGTTGACCACCCAGTACAGCACCAGGCCGGCCGGGAACCACAGGAAGAAGAAGGTGAAGATGATCGGCATCAGCTTCATCACCTTGGCCTGCATCGGGTCCGGCGGGGTCGGGTTGAGCTGCTGCTGGATGAACATGGTGGCGCCCATGATGATCGGCAGGATGAAGAATGGGTCTTTGCTCGACAGGTCGGTGATCCACAGCAGCCAAGGGGTCTGGCGCATTTCCACGCTTTCCAGCAGCACCCAGTAGAGCGACAGGAACACCGGCATCTGCACCAGGATCGGCAGGCAGCCGCCGAGCGGATTGATCTTCTCCTTCTTGTACAGCTCCATCATCGCCTGGGACATCTTCTGGCGATCGTCGCCGAAACGTTCCTTGAGCGCCTGTAGCTTCGGCGAGACGGCACGCATGCGTGCCATCGACTTGTAGCTCGCCGCGGACAGCGGGAAGAACGCCAGCTTGATCAGGATGGTCAGCGCAATGATCGACCAGCCCCAGTTGCCGAGCAGGTTGTGGATATGTTGCAGCAGCCAGAAGATCGGCTGGGCAATGAACCACAGGATGCCGTAGTCGACCGTCAGCTCCAGGCCCGGCGAAAGTTCTTTCAGGTGCTTCTGGATCTTCGGACCAGCGTACAGCGTGGCGCTGGTTTCCGCCTGGCTGCCGGCGGCGACGTTGAGAGTCGGGCCGGTCAGCCCGACGATGTAGTTGCCTTGGGCGTCCTTGCGGGTCTGCAGAGTGTTCTGCTCACCCTTGGCCGGAATCCACGCGGTCACGAAGTAGTGCTGCAGCCAGGCGACCCAGCCGCCCTGCACGGTTTCCTTGAAGCCCTGCTTGTCCATGTCCTTCATCGACACTTTCTTGTAGGGCTCGGACGGCGTCCACAGCGCGGCACCCAGGTAGGTCGACACGCCGGTGGCGGTGCTCGACGACGGATCGGCGCTGCTGTCGCGCTTGAGCTGGGCGAACAGGTTGCCGCTCCACGGCTGGCCGCTCTGGTTGTCGATCTTATAGCCGACGCCGAACTCGTACTGACCGCGCTTGAACGCGTAGCGCTTGACGTAGTTGACCCCGCCTTCGCTGAGGGTCAGCTCGACCACCAGTTGGTCCTGGCCGTCGACCAGTTGGTAGCTCGCGGCCTTGCTGCTCCACAGTGCGCGGCCGCTGGCCTTGTCCGGGGCATTGCTGCCAATCAGGCCGCTTTGCGCCAGGTAGGTGCGCTCGCCGCCGTTGTCGAACAGCTGGAACGGCACGTCCGGGCGATCCTGACGGCGCGGGTAGGCCGGCAGGGTCAGCTGGACGATGTCGCCGCCACGCGGGTCGATGGCCAGATCGAGCACGTCGGTGCGCACGCGGATCAGCTGGTCGCTCGCCGCCGGGGTAGCGGCGACCGGTGCGGTGCTGGCGTCGGCCTGGGCGGTCGGTACGTCGTCATTGCTGGTGGTGCCAGGCGCCGTATCCGGCAGCGCCGCTGTCGCCGAGGGGGCAGCAGGGGCTGGGAGTGCGGCTTGACCGTAGTCCTGGTTCCATTGAAGGACCATCAGGTAGGACACGATTGCCAGGGCGACGATCAGGATCGAGCGTTTGATATCCATGATTACTCGGCCATCGAAGAAGGGCGGGAAGGGCTAACGGGAGGTACGGGATCAAAGCCCCCGGGATTCCAGGGGTGGCAACGACCGAGTCGGCGCAGGGTCAGCCAGCTGCCGCGCAGCAGACCATGCTGGTCGACGGCTTCATAGGCATAACAGGAACAGCTGGGATAGAAACGACAGTGACTGGCCATCAGGGGACTGATGGCGTAGCGGTAGAACTGGATCGGGATGAGCGCCAGTTTACGCATGCTGATCGTTGCCTGTAGCGGCCTGAGGCGGCGATTCCGTTGTGGGCTTGTTACGCGCGAGGCGCTTCCAGAGCTTGCCGAACTGATGTGCCAGCTCGGCATTTTCCTGGTCGCCAATACCCTTGCGCGCCACCACGACAATGTCCCAGCCGTTCAGCTCGAGCTGATGCAGACGGAACGAATTGCGGATGACACGTTTGAGGCGATTGCGCTCGACTGAGAGCTTGACGCTCTTCTTGCCGATGACCAACCCCAAGCGGGGATGGCCCTGATCGTTCTGGCGGGCGAGAAGCAGGACGTTCTTGCCGGGAACCTTGGCGCTGGGGGAGTCGAAGACCGTTTTGAAGTGTCGAGGAGTCAGCAGGCGCTTTTCCCGACCGAAGTCTTGACTCACCACCGGGACTGACTGATCAGACAGTCAGACGCTTACGGCCTTTGGCGCGACGACGCGACAGGACTTGGCGGCCGTTCTTGGTGGCCATGCGAGCACGGAAACCGTGAACACGAGCGCGCTTGAGAGTGCTGGGTTGGAAAGTACGTTTCATGACGTGTTACCTGGTGAGCGATGCGGGCCGGAATGGCCCCCGTTTTAAGAGACCGGCAATTCTAGAGAAAGCTGGAGGTCAGGTCAATTTCCAACCAGCCCTTCGAGTAATTAAATAAAGAAGAGAATGTATTAAAGCTTTTCTGTAGTGCTTGTAATGCTTAGGGCGGCCGCTTTCTGTGGAAAACTTGCTGCAGGGCCGACGTGGACTGCCGTTCAGTGTGCGGAAAGGTTGTCGATAAGCGGTGCCGAAGGTGTCGGTATCCTGCGCGCAGGCTGGGGATGAAAGCGGCTTTTGTCCACAGTGGTTCGTATCCGCTGCTTGTCCCCAGGCTTTTCCTAGGGGCTCAAGCGCGGTTATCCACATGGTTCTGACAGCGCCGATTTCGCTGCTTAGGTGGAATTAACACTTTGATTTTCCTTGGTCTCTGGGAAATCTTCATGTGGATAACTGGGGGGCTGGCCGCTACAATGCGAGCTTGCTTTTCAGCGGCGCAGCCGATTCGGGGGATATCTTGTCCGTGGAACTATGGCAGCAGTGCATCGAGCTTCTTCGCGATGAACTCCCGGCTCAACAATTCAACACCTGGATTCGCCCCTTGCAGGTCGAACTGGCCAGCGGCGAGCTGCGCGTCTATGCGCCGAATCGCTTCGTGCTCGACTGGGTCAACGAGAAGTACCTGGGTCGCTTGCTCGAGCTCCTCAGTGAGCGCAGCCAGGGTCTGGCGCCGGCACTGTCCTTATTAATAGGTAGCAAGCGCAGCGCAGCGGCGGTGCGCAGTCCTGCGCCGGTGGCGCCAGCTCCGGCTCCTTCGGTAGTGAGCCGCCAGGAAGTCGATAGCCTGGCCATCGAAGCCGGGCATGTCAGCCACGACCCAATGGCCGCAGTCAGCCCCCCGGTCGCCCCGGCGGTGCGTACCGAGCGCACGGTGCAGGTCGACGGCGCGCTGAAGCACACCAGTTACCTGAACCGCACCTTCACCTTCGAGAACTTCGTCGAAGGTAAATCCAACCAGCTGGCCCGCGCGGCGGCCTGGCAGGTCGCCGATAATCCCAAGCACGGCTACAACCCGTTGTTCCTTTATGGTGGCGTCGGTCTGGGGAAAACTCACTTGATGCACGCGGTGGGTAACCACCTGCTGAAGAAGAACCCGAATGCCAAGGTGGTCTACCTCCATTCCGAGCGATTCGTCGCCGACATGGTCAAGGCCTTGCAGCTCAACGCGATCAACGAGTTCAAGCGCTTCTACCGGTCGGTAGACGCCCTGCTGATCGACGACATCCAGTTCTTCGCCAAGAAGGAACGCTCGCAGGAAGAATTCTTTCACACCTTCAATGCGCTGCTCGAAGGTGGTCAGCAGGTCATCCTGACCAGCGATCGTTACCCGAAGGAGATCGAGGGTCTCGAGGAGCGCCTGAAGTCGCGCTTCGGCTGGGGGCTGACGGTGGCGGTCGAACCGCCGGAGCTGGAAACCCGCGTGGCGATCCTGATGAAGAAGGCCGAGCAGGCGAAGATCGACCTGCCGCATGACGCCGCGTTCTTCATCGCCCAGCGCATCCGCTCCAACGTGCGTGAACTGGAAGGGGCATTGAAGCGGGTCATAGCCCACTCGCACTTCATGGGCCGCGATATCACCATCGAGCTGATCCGCGAGTCGCTCAAGGACTTGTTGGCGCTGCAGGACAAGCTGGTCAGCGTCGACAATATCCAACGGACGGTCGCCGAGTACTACAAGATCAAGATTGCCGACCTGCTCTCCAAGCGGCGTTCGCGCTCGGTGGCACGGCCGCGCCAGGTGGCCATGGCGTTGTCCAAGGAACTCACCAACCACAGCCTGCCGGAGATCGGCGATGCCTTCGGCGGTCGCGATCACACCACGGTATTGCACGCTTGTCGTAAGATTGCTGAACTTAGGGAATCCGACGCGGATATCCGCGAGGACTACAAGAATCTGCTGCGCACTCTGACTACCTGATTCCAACGCAGCCCACGAGGCAAGGGACTAGACCATGCATTTCACCATTCAACGCGAAGCTCTGTTGAAACCCCTGCAACTGGTCGCTGGCGTCGTCGAACGCCGCCAGACCTTGCCGGTTCTTTCCAACGTTCTGCTGGTGGTCGAGGGGCAGCAGCTGTCGCTGACCGGCACTGACCTGGAAGTCGAACTGGTTGGCCGTGTCACTTTGGAAGAGCCCGCCGAGCCAGGCGAGATCACCGTACCGGCGCGCAAGCTGATGGATATCTGCAAGAGCCTGCCGAACGACGTGCTGATCGACATCAAGCTCGATGAGCAGAAACTCACCGTCAAGGCCGGGCGCAGCCGCTTCACTCTGTCGACTCTGCCGGCCAATGATTTCCCCAGCGTTGAGGAAGGCCCTGGCTCGCTGAATTTCAGCATGGCGCAGAGCAAGCTGCGACGCCTGATTGAGCGCACCAGTTTCGCCATGGCCCAGCAGGATGTGCGCTATTACCTGAACGGCATGTTGCTGGAAGTGCAAACCGGCCTGTTGCGCGCCGTCGCCACCGACGGGCACCGTCTGGCGATGTGCGCCATGGAAGCCGGTATCGAGCAGACCGAGCGCCACCAGGTGATTGTGCCGCGCAAAGGTATCCTCGAGCTGGCCCGCCTGCTCACCGACCAGGATGGCACGGTCAATATCGTCCTCGGCCAGCATCATGTGCGCGCCACCACCGGTGAGTTCACCTTTACCTCGAAACTGGTCGACGGCAAGTTCCCGGATTACGAGCGCGTGCTGCCGCGTGGCGGCGACAAGCTCGTGGTCGGAGATCGCCAGGCGCTGCGCGAAGCATTCAGCCGCACCGCCATTCTGTCCAACGAAAAGTACCGCGGCATTCGCCTGCACTTAGCGTCCGGTCTGCTGAAAATCCAGGCCAATAACCCCGAGCAGGAAGAAGCCGAAGAGGAAGTGGCGGTCGACTACAACGGCGCTTCGTTGGAGATCGGTTTCAACGTCAGCTACCTGCTCGACGTGTTGGGCGTGATGGGCACCGAGCAAGTCCGCCTGGTGATGTCCGATTCAAACAGCAGTGCGCTGCTTCAGGAAGCGGACAACGACGAGTCAGCTTACGTGGTCATGCCGATGCGGCTGTAAGGCCGCCTGGGTAATCACCACCTTACATGTCGCTCAGTCGTGTAACGGTCACCGCAGTGCGCAATCTGCAGGCGGTGACCCTCTCCCCCTCCCCCCGCATCAATATTCTGTATGGCGCCAACGGCAGCGGTAAAACCAGCCTGCTGGAGGCGATCTATCTACTCGGTTTGGCGCGTTCGTTTCGCAGTCAGCGCTTGCAGCCAGTCATTCAGTACGAGCAGGCCGCCTGCACGGTGTTCGCCCAAGTCGCACACGCAGATGGCGGGTTGTGCAATCTGGGCGTGTCGCGCGACCGCCAGGGCGATTTCAGCATTCGCATCGACGGGCAGAATGCGCGCAGCGCCGCGCAGTTGGCCGAAGTGCTGCCGCTGCAGCTGATCAATCCGGACAGTTTCCGCTTGCTCGAGGGTGCGCCGAAGATTCGTCGGCAGTTTCTTGATTGGGGAGTGTTCCACGTGGAACCGCGTTTTCTCGGTGCCTGGCAGCGCCTGCAGAAGGCCCTGCGGCAGCGTAACTCCTGGCTGCGCCATGGTACACTGGACGGCCCGTCGCAAGCGGCCTGGGACCGTGAGTTGAGCCTCGCCAGCGATGAGATTGACGGCTATCGGCGGGCCTACATCCAGGCGCTGAAACCGGTGTTCGAGAAGGTCCTGCGCGAATTGGTCGAACTCGATGGGCTGACCCTGAGTTACTACCGCGGCTGGGACAAGGATCGCGAGCTCAGTGCGGTGCTTGCCGGATCGCTGTTGCGCGATCAGCAGTTGGGGCACACCCAGGCGGGCCCCCAGCGTGCCGATCTGCGTTTGCGCGCCGGCGCACACAATGCCGCGGATATTCTCTCGCGAGGCCAGCAGAAGCTGGTGGTGTGCGCACTGCGAATTGCTCAAGGTCATCTCATGGGGCAGGCCAAGCGCGGGCAATGTATTTATCTGGTGGACGATCTGCCATCAGAGCTGGATGAACAGCATCGGCGTGCATTGTGCCGCCTGTTGGACGAACTGGACTGCCAGGTGTTCATCACCTGTGTGGAACACGAATTGTTATGTAATGGCTGGCGCGCGGACACGCCGGTTGCCCTGTTCCACGTGGAACAAGGCCGAATCACACCATGGGAGTGAAGGCATGAGCGAGAACAACACGTACGACTCCTCCAGCATCAAGGTGCTGAAAGGGCTGGATGCCGTACGCAAGCGCCCGGGCATGTACATCGGTGACACCGATGACGGCACCGGCCTGCATCACATGGTGTTCGAGGTGGTCGACAACTCGATCGACGAAGCGCTTGCCGGCCATTGCAGCGAGATCAGCATCACCATCCACCCGGACGAGTCCATCACCGTGCGCGACAACGGTCGCGGCATTCCGGTGGACATCCACAAGGAAGAAGGTGTCTCGGCGGCGGAAGTGATCATGACCGTCCTGCACGCCGGCGGTAAGTTCGACGACAACAGTTACAAGGTCTCCGGCGGTCTGCACGGCGTGGGCGTGTCGGTGGTCAACGCGCTGTCCAAGGAGTTGATCCTGACCATTCGCCGCAACGGCAAGGTGTGGGAGCAGGTCTATGTTCACGGCGTGCCGCAGGCACCGCTGGCACCGGTCGGCGACACCGAGGGTACTGGCACGGCAATTCACTTTAAACCGTCGGAAGCCACCTTCCAGAACATCCATTTCAGCTGGGACATCCTGGCCAAGCGCCTGCGCGAACTATCGTTCCTCAACTCCGGGGTCGGCATCGTCCTCAAGGACGAGCGCAGTGGCAAGGAAGAGGTGTTCAAGTACGAGGGCGGCCTGCGCGCGTTCGTCGAGTATCTGAACACCAACAAGACCGCGGTCAACCAGATCTTCCACTTCAACATGCAACGTGAAGAGGATGGGGTCGGCGTCGAAGTGGCGTTGCAGTGGAACGACAGCTTCAACGAGAACATCCTTTGCTTCACCAACAACATTCCGCAGCGCGACGGCGGTACCCACCTGGCCGGTTTCCGCTCGGCCCTCACCCGCCACCTGAACAACTACATCGAGCAGGAAGGCCTGGCGAAGAAGTTCAAGATCGCCACCACCGGTGACGATGCGCGGGAAGGCCTCACCGCGATCATCTCGGTGAAGGTGCCGGATCCCAAGTTCAGCTCGCAGACCAAGGACAAGCTGGTTTCGTCCGAAGTGAAAACTGCGGTGGAACAGGAAATGGGCAAGTTCTTCGGCGACTACCTGCTGGAGAACCCCAACGAAGCCAAGGCGGTGGTCGGCAAGATGATCGACGCAGCGCGGGCCCGTGAAGCCGCGCGCAAGGCGCGTGAGATGACCCGTCGCAAAGGCGCGCTGGACATCGCTGGCTTGCCCGGCAAGCTGGCCGACTGCCAGGAAAAAGACCCGGCGCTGTCCGAACTGTACCTGGTGGAGGGTGACTCCGCGGGCGGTTCTGCCAAGCAGGGCCGCAACCGCAAGACCCAGGCGATCCTGCCGTTGAAGGGCAAGATCCTCAACGTGGAGAAGGCTCGCTTCGACAAGATGTTGTCCTCGCAGGAAGTCGGCACCCTGATCACCGCGCTCGGCTGCGGTATCGGGCGTGAGGAATACAATATCGACAAGCTGCGTTATCACAACATCATCATCATGACCGACGCCGACGTCGACGGCTCGCACATCCGCACCCTGCTGCTGACCTTCTTCTTCCGTCAGCTGCCGGAACTGATCGAACGCGGCTACGTGTATATCGCCCAGCCACCGTTGTACAAGGTGAAGAAGGGCAAGCAGGAGCAGTACATCAAGGACGACGAGGCCATGGATGAGTACATGACCCAGTCGGCCCTGGAAGAGGCCAGCCTGCACGTCAACGAATCTGCGCCGGGCATCGCTGGTGAAGCGCTGGAAGCGCTGGTCAACGAGTACCGTGCGGTGATGAAGACGCTCAAGCGCCTGTCACGGCTGTACCCGCTGGAGATGACCGAGCACTTCCTGCACCTGCCCAAAGTCTCGCTGGACGACCTGTCCAGCCAGAGCGCCATGCAGGATTGGCTGGCGCGCTTCGGCGAGCGTCTGAAAACCACCGAGAAGTCCGGCCTGGCCTTCAAGGTCAGCCTGCGCGAAGACACCGAGCGCCACCTGTGGCTGCCGGAGGTCGAGCAGACCGCCCACGGCGTGTCCAGCTACATCACCTTCAACCGCGACTTCTTTGCCAGCAACGACTATCGCGCCGTTACCGCAATCGGCGAGCGGCTGAACAACCTGCTGGAAGACAGCGCCTACGTGAAACGTGGCGAGCGCAAGAAGGCGGTTGTCAGCTTCAAGGAAGCGCTCGACTGGCTGCTGGTGGAAAGCACCAAGCGCCACAGTATCCAGCGCTACAAAGGTCTCGGCGAGATGAACCCCGAGCAGCTGTGGGAAACCACCATGGACCCGGAAGCGCGCCGTATGCTCAAGGTCACCATCGAGGATGCCATCGCCGCCGACCAGATCTTCAACACCCTGATGGGTGACGAGGTCGAACCGCGCCGGGCGTTTATCGAGAGCAACGCCCTGGCGGTGTCCAACCTCGACTTCTGAGGTTGCACGTCCGCTGCACAGACCCCGACCTCGTGTCGGGGTTTTTTATGGGCGCTATAGTGGCGTGTCAGTCGTGTGGAGAGCCAAGAGATGGATCAGGAACAGCCGCCGGAGCCGGTCAGCGACGAGGCGATTCGCGCCTACATGCAGCGGCAGATTCGCTCCGGGCGGGTCAAGGCGGCGGTGCTGGTGGTGCAGAACCAGCAGGCCTTTCCCGAGGTGGCCGCGGAGCGCATCGTGCGTTGTTTCAACGAGCTGGAGTCACCCTATCTGAAGCGCTAGGAGCGCCTCAGACGTCAGCAGTGACCTGTTCGCTGCAGGTCTGCCGCGTGGCTTGCGCGTCCAGTTCGCGCTGGGCCTGTTCGACCCAGGCGAAGGCACGATCGTTGAGGTTGGCAATCGCCCGTGGGCCCTCGCCTTCGGCGTGCAGCACCGGGCCGATCACCACCTGGATGGTGCCTGGGTACTTGGCCCAGCCCTGCTTCGGCCAGAACACCCCGGCATTGTGCGCGATCGGCAGCACCGGCAGGTTGGCGTTCACCGCCAGCGCTGCGCCACTGCGCGAGAACTTGCCGATCTCGCCGACCGGAATCCGCGTGCCCTCCGGGAAGATCAGTACCCAGCAGCCCTGCTGCAGGCGCAGATGACCCTTCTGCGCCACCTGCTTGAGGGCGGCCTTGGGGTTGTCGCGGTCGATGGCGATCGGCTTGAGCAGGGCAATCGCCCAGCCGAAGAACGGCACATAGAGCAGTTCGCGCTTGAGCACCTGGCTTAGCGGCTCGAAGTAGCCGGAGAGGAAGAAGGTTTCCCAGGTGCTCTGGTGCTTGGCAAGAATCACGCAGGGTTGCGCGGGGATGTTCTCGGCGCCCTTCACTTCGTAGCGCAGGCCGACCATCACCTTGGCCAGGCCGACCGCAAAGCGGCACCAGGTCTGCACGATGAAGCGATAGCGGGTGCGGAAGTTGCCCAGCACGGGCAGGCAGAGCATGCCGATCAGGCACCAGACCAGCGCGCTCAGCGACAGCAGCAGGTAAAAGAAGAGGGTTCTGATGGCCTGCACTGTCGACATTGCGGTTCTACGCCTCGTTAACCAACTGATCGGCGACGGCCGCCAGATCATCGAAAATCAAAACCCCAGGCGGTAACGGTTTGCCCAGGGTGCGTTCGCCCTTGCCGGTCTTTACCAACACGGGCTGACTATCGACGGCCCGCGCGGCTTCAAGGTCACCGCTGCTGTCACCGACGAACCAGATGCCCTCCAGACTGACCTGATAATGCGCGGCGATCTGCTGCAACATGCCGGGTTTCGGCTTGCGGCAGGCGCAGCCATCGTCCGGTCCGTGCGGGCAGTAGACGATCAGGCCGAGCTCACCGCCCTGCTCCGCCACCAGCTGACGCAGGCGGCTGTGCATGGCCTCGAGGGTCGCCACATCATAATAGCCACGCGCGAGACCGGACTGGTTGGTGGCCACCGCCACTGTCCAGCCGGCCTGCGACAGGCGGGCGATCGCCTCGATGGCGCCCGGAATCGGGATCCATTCGGCGACGGATTTGATATAGGCGTCGGAGTCCTGGTTGATGACTCCGTCGCGGTCGAGGATCAGTAGTTTCATAGCCACTCGAAAGGTACTGCGGCGTTATCTCGCTCTCACCGCGCTCGCCAGAGGGCGAGCGCGGCGCGGAGCGATCAGCCGAGCAGCGAGATGTCGGCGACGCCGAGGAACAGGCCGCGCAGCTTGGCCAGCAAGGCGTAGCGATTGGCGCGTACCTGCGGATTCTCGGCGTTGACCAGCACCGCCTCGAAGAAGCTGTCGACCGGCTCGCGCAGCGCGGCCAGGCGCGCCAGCGCCTCGCTGTAGTGGCGTGCCTCGGCCAGCGGTTGCACGGCCTGGTCGGCCTGCTGGATCGCCGCATTCAGCGAGAACTCGTTGGGCGTCTCGAAGAAGTGCGCCTCGACCGTGGCGGCGACGCCGCCCTCGGCCTTGCTCAGCAGGTTGGACACGCGCTTGTTGGCGGCGGCCAGGGCTTCGGCTTCCGGCAGCTTGCGGAACGCCTGCACGGCCTGCACACGCTGGTCGAAGTCCAGCGGCGACGCCGGGCTGACCGCACGCACTGCCTGGTAGCTGGCGACTTCCACGCCTTCGTCTTCGTAACGCGCCCGCAGGCGGTCGAAGATGAAGTCGAGCACCTGGCTGGCCAGCCCGTCGGCCTTGACCTTGCCGCCGAACTGCTGGATGGCGAAGGCCACGGTTTCCGTCAGGTCGAGGTCGAGCTGCTTCTCGATGAGGATGCGCAGCACGCCTAGAGCGGCACGGCGCAGGGCGTAGGGGTCCTTGCTGCCGGTTGGCAGCATGCCGATGCCGAAGATTCCGACTAGGGTGTCGAGCTTGTCGGCCACCGCCACCGCGGCACCGGTGAGGGTGCTCGGCAGCTCGGCGCCGGCACCGCGCGGCATGTACTGCTCGGTCAGCGCCAGGGCGACATCGTTGGCCTCACCACCCTTGAGTGCGTAGTAGTAGCCGGCGATGCCCTGCATCTCCGGGAACTCGCCGACCATCTCGGTGGCTAGGTCGCACTTCGACAGCAGACCGGCCCGCGCGGCACGCTGGCCGTCACCGCCGATGCGCTCGGCGATGAACGCGGCGAGCATCGAGACGCGCAGCGCCTTGTCGTAGACCGAACCGAGCTGGGCCTGGAACACCACGTTGGCGAGACGCTGGTTGAAGCTTTCCAGCGGCTGCTTCTGGTCCTGCTTGAAGAAGAACTCGGCGTCGGTCAGGCGCGGGCGCACGACCTTCTCGTTGCCGGCGACGATCTGCGCTGGGTCCTTGCTGACCAGGTTGGCCACGGTGATGAAGCGCGGTAGCAGCTTGCCGTCGGCGTCGAGCAGGCAGAAGTACTTCTGGTTGTCCTGCATGGTGGAGATCAGCGCTTCCTGCGGCACGGCAAGGAAGCGTTCCTCGAAGCTGCAGACCAGCGGCACCGGCCACTCGACCAGCGCGGTGACTTCGTCGAGCAGCTCGGCCGGGACGATCGCACTGCCCTGCTGTTCGGCGGCCAGCGCAGCGACGCGTTGCTCGATCAGCGCGCGACGCTCGGCGAAGTCGGCCAGCACGTGGGCACTGCGCAGGTCTTCCAGGTAGGTGCTCGGCTTGGAGATGCGCACCTGATCCGGGTTGTGGAAGCGGTGACCGCGCGACTCGCGCCCGGCGCGCTGGGCGAGGATGGTGCAGTCCACCACCTCGTCGCCGAACAGCATCACCAGCCACTGGGTCGGGCGCACGAACTCTTCGCGGCGCGCCGCCCAGCGCATGCGCTTGGGAATCGGCAGCTCGTTCAGCGAGGTTTCGACGATGCCCGGCAGCAGGCCGGCGGCCGGCTGGCCGGGGATGTTCTGCGAAAAGCGCAGCTTCGGCCCGGACTGATCGATCTGCGCCAGCTCGACGCCACACTTCTTGGCAAAGCCGAGCGCGGCCTGGGTCGGTTGGCCATCGGCGCCGAACGCGGCCTGCAGTGGCGGGCCGTCGAGGTTGACGCTGCGGTCCGGCTGCTGGGTTGCCAGCTGCTCGACCAGCACCGCCAGGCGCCGCGGTGCGGCGTATACCTGGGCGCCGGCGTAGCTCAGGCCGGCGGCCTTGAGGCCCTTCTCGATGCCGGCCAGGAAGGCGCCGGCGAGGCTTTTCAGGGCCTTCGGCGGCAGCTCTTCGGTACCCAGTTCGACGAGGAAATCTTGTGCACTCATTCTGCAGCCTCCAGCTTGGCCAGTACTTCGTCACGCAGTTCGGGGCTGGCCATCGGGAAGCCGAGCTTGGCGCGCGCGTTCAGGTAACTCTGCGCCACGGCGCGGGCCAGGGTGCGCACGCGCAGGATGTAACGCTGACGCTCGGTCACCGAGATGGCGCGGCGGGCGTCGAGCAGGTTGAAGGTGTGCGAGGCCTTGAGGACCATCTCGTAGGTCGGCAGCGGCAGCTCCAGCTCGATCAGGCGGTTGGCTTCCGACTCGTAGAAATCGAACAGCTCGAACAGCTTCGGCACGTTGGCGTGCTCGAAGTTGTAGGTCGACTGCTCGACCTCGTTCTGGTGGAACACGTCGCCGTAGGTCACCGGGCCGAACGGGCCGTGGGTCCAGACCAAATCGTAGACCGAGTCGACGCCCTGCAGGTACATGGCCAGGCGCTCCAGGCCGTAGGTGATCTCGCCGGTCACCGGGTAGCACTCGAGGCCGCCGACCTGCTGGAAGTAGGTGAACTGGGTGACTTCCATGCCGTTCAGCCAGACTTCCCAGCCCAGGCCCCAGGCGCCGAGGGTCGGCGATTCCCAGTTGTCCTCGACGAAGCGGATGTCATGCACCAGCGGGTCGATGCCGATCGCCTTCAGCGAGCCGAGGTACAGCTCCTGGATGTTTTCCGGGTTGGGTTTGAACACCACCTGGAACTGGTAGTAGTGCTGCAGGCGGTTGGGGTTCTCGCCATAGCGACCATCCGCCGGGCGCCGGCTCGGCTGCACGTAGGCGGCGTTCCAGTTCTCCGGGCCGATGGCGCGCAGGAAGGTGGCGGTGTGGAAGGTGCCGGCGCCCATTTCCATATCGTACGGCTGCAGGATCACGCAGCCTTGCTGCGCCCAGTATTGCTGCAGGGCGAGGATCAAATCTTGGAAGGTGCGCACGGCAGGCGTAGGCTGGCTCACGAAAATTCACCTGTTCTGAGGCTGCGACAGAAAGGGCGGGAGTATACCCCAATAGTCGCCCCCTCCACTGCCCGGGAAGGCTTATGCCACGCTGCTTCTGGTGTTCTGACGATCCGCTGTACATGGCCTACCACGACGAGGAATGGGGGGTGCCGCTGCGCGATGCGCGGCAGCTGTTCGAACTGCTGCAGCTGGAAGGCGCGCAGGCCGGATTGTCGTGGTTCACCGTGCTGAAGAAGCGTGCGCGCTACCGCGAGGTGCTGCACGGCTTCGATCCCCAGCGCCTGGCGCAACTCAGCGATGCCGAGATCGAGCAACTGATGCAGGACTCGGGGATCATCCGCAACCGCCTCAAGCTCAAGGCGGTGCGGCAGAACGCCCAGGCCTGGCTGCGCCTGGACGATCCGGTCGAGCTGCTCTGGTCGTTCGTTGGCGGCCAGCCGAAGATCAATCGTTTCACCGGTCGCGGCGACGTGCCGGCGGTCACCGACGAGGCCGAGGCGATGAGCAAGGCGCTGAAGAAGGCCGGCTTCACCTTCGTCGGGCCGACCATCTGCTACGCCTTCATGCAGGCCGCGGGGATGGTCATGGACCATACCCTCGACTGCGATCGGCACGCCGCACTGAGCCGCTAAGCGCGCTACAACCACGGGGCGGGCGGCGGTTACAATGCGCGCCTTTGCGAATTTCGGGAGTTGCCTGTGGATAAGCTCAAAGGCGCGGTGATCGTCGGGGCCCTGCGGCTGTTCGCCCTGCTGCCCTGGCGGGCCGTGCAGGCGGTCGGCGCGGCGATCGGCTGGCTGATGTGGAAGCTGCCCAACCGTTCGCGCGAGGTGGCGCGCATCAACCTCAGCAAGTGCTTCCCCGAGCTCGACCATGTTGCGCTCGACGACCTGCTGCGGCGCACCCTGATGGACACCGGGCGGACCTTCACGGAAAGCGCCTGCGCGTGGATCTGGCCGGCGCAGCGCTCGATCGAGCTGATCCGCGAAGTGGAAGGCCTCGACGTGCTGCAGGCGGCGCTGGACAGCGACAAGGGCCTGGTTGGTATCACCAGCCACCTGGGCAACTGGGAAGTGCTCAACCACTACTACTGCAGCCTGTGCAAGCCGATCATTTTCTACCGCCCGCCGAAGCTCAAGGCGGTCGATGAACTGCTGCAGAAGCAGCGCGTGCAGCTCGGCAACCGTGTGGCGCCGTCGACCAAGGAAGGCATCCTCAGCGTCATCAAGGAAGTGCGCAAGGGCGGCGCGGTGGGCATTCCCGCCGACCCGGAGCCAAGCGAGAGCTCGGGCTTCTTCGTGCCGTTCTGCGCCACCCAGGCGCTGACCAGCAAGTTCGTCGCCGGCATGCTCGCCGGCGGCAAGGCCAACGGGGTGTTCATCCACGCCCTGCGGCTGGCCGACGGCTCGGGCTTCAAGGTGATCTTCGAGGCCGCGCCGGAAGGCATGTACAGCAGCGACGCGGAGACCTCGGTGGCGGCCATGAGTCAGGTGGTCGAGCGCTACGTGCGCACCTGGCCGAGCCAGTACATGTGGACCATGAAGCGCTTCAAGAAGCGCCCGGCCGGCGAGCCGCGCTGGTACTGATCCCCGCAGAAGGCGCCGAAAGGCGCCTTTTTTCTGCTAGATGCTGGGCGAATAGCGCATTTTGGGTTATTAAAACCGCTACCACCTGCCAGCGGGGCCATGCATGTCCAACCAGCGTCAGTATCCGCGTACGCCGATGAAGTGCCGCATCAAGATCTGCCACCCGAGCTTCGGCGAACTGGTCGCGCAGACCCGCGACCTGTCCGACGGCGGTGTCTACGTACGGCATACCGAGCTGCTCGCCCTGCCGCTCGGCACGCGGGTCACCGGGCAGGTGCAGGACCTGCCGTTCGATGCGCCGATCCTCAGCATGGAGGTGATGCGCGCCGACGCGGAGGGTGTCGGCCTGCGCTTCTGCACGGACGAGGATGCCCGGCAGTACGCCGCCGAGTGATCAGGGCGCCGTTGGCGCCGCCTTGTCCAGTTTGCGCAGGAACACATTCATCTCCTTCTCCGCCTGCTTGTCGCCGTGGCTCTGCGCCGCGCGGATGCCCTGCTGCCAGGCGTCGCGTGCACCGTCCAGGTCGTGCTGGGCCTGCAGGGCCTTGCCGAGCAGCTTCCAGGCCGCCGAGTAGTTGGCATCGAAGCCGACGCAGGCGCGCAGGTGCTCGGCGGCACGCGGATAGTCCTGCTGATCGAGATAGCCCTTGCCGAGGCCGAAGCGCAGCAGGGCGTTGTCGACGCCCTTGGCCAGCAGCTTTTCCAGTCCGTCGAGCATGCGTTGTTCCTCAGAAGAAGGTCAGGCCGACCTGGAACAGGCGTTCGACGTCGCGGATGTACTTCTTGTCGACGAGGAACAGGATCACCTGGTCGCCGGAGCGGATTTCGGTGTCGTCGTGGGCGATCAGCACCTCGTCGTTGCGGATCACCGCGCCGATGGTGGTGCCCGGCGGCAGGGCGATGTCCTCGACCCGGCGGCCGACCACCTTGCTCGACTTGGCGTCGCCGTGCGCGATCACCTCGATCGCCTCGGCGGCGCCGCGGCGCAGCGAGTGGGCGCTGACGATGTCGCCGCGGCGCACGTGGGTGAGCAGGCTGCCGATGGTCGCCAGCTGCGGGCTGATGGCGATGTCGATGTTGCCGCCCTGCACCAGGTCGACGTAGGCCGGGTTGTTGATGATGGTCATCACCTTGCGCGCACCGAGGCGCTTGGCCAGCAGCGAGGACATGATGTTGGCCTCGTCGTCGTTGGTCAGGGCGAGGAACAGGTCGGTGTCGTCGACATTCTCTTCCATCAGCAGGTCGCGGTCCGAGGCGCTGCCCTGCAGCACCACGGTGCTGTCCAGGGTGTCGGACAGCTGCCGGCAGCGCGCCGGGTTCATCTCGATGATCTTCACCTGGTAGCGGCTCTCGATCGCCTCGGCCAGGCGTTCGCCGATATGCCCGCCGCCGGCGATGACGATGCGCTTGTAGCTGTCCTCGAGACGCCGCAGCTCGCCCATCACCGCGCGGATGTCGCCCTTGGCGGCGATGAAGAACACCTCGTCGTCGGCCTCGATCACCGTGTCGCCCTTCGGCGCGATCGGCCGGTCGCGGCGGAAGATCGCCGCCACCCGGGTGTCGACGTTGGGCATGTGCTGGCGGATCTGGCGCAGCTGCTGGCCGACCAGCGGGCCGCCGTAGTAGGCCTTGATCGCCACCAGCTGGGCCTTGCCCTCGGCGAAGTCGATCACCTGCAGCGCGCCGGGGTACTCGATCAGGCGCTTGATGTAGTTGGTCACCACCTGCTCGGGACTGATCAGCACGTCGACCGGGATCGCCTCGTTGTCGAACAGCCCGGCGCGGGTCAGGTAGGCCGACTCGCGGACCCGGGCGATCTTGGTCGGGGTGTGGAACAGGGTGTAGGCGACCTGGCAGGCGACCATGTTGGTCTCGTCGCTGTTGGTCACCGCCACCAGCATGTCGGCGTCGTCCGCGCCGGCCTGGCGCAGCACCGTGGGGAACGAGCCGCGGCCTTGCACGGTGCGGATGTCGAGACGATCGCCGAGGTCGCGCAGGCGTTCGCCATCGGTGTCGACCACGGTGATGTCGTTGGCCTCGCTGGCCAGGTGTTCGGCGAGCGTCCCGCCGACCTGGCCGGCGCCGAGAATGATGATCTTCATCCGGAAGGAATCCTCAGCCGCGCGGACCGGCGGCGATCTTGATCAGCTTGGCATAGTAGAAGCCGTCGTGGCCGCCGTCCTGCGGTAGCAGCTGGCGGCCGTGCGCCTGTTTCACGCCGAACGGCCCGGCGATGTCCAGCTCACGGGCGCCCGGGGTGCGGGCCAGGAAGGCAGCGATGTTGTCCGAGTTTTCCTCAGGCAGCACCGAACAGGTGGCGTAGAGCAGCACGCCGCCGACCTCGAGGGTCGGCCATAGCGCATCGAGCAGTTCGCCCTGCAGCTGGGCCAGCGCCGGGATGTCCTCGGCCTGGCGGGTCAGCTTGATGTCCGGGTGGCGACGAATCACCCCGGTGGCCGAGCACGGCGCATCGAGGAGGATGCGCTGGAACGGCGTGCCGTCCCACCAGGCGGCGGTGTCGCGGCCGTCGGCGGCGATCAGAGTGGCGTCGAGGCCGAGGCGCGCGAGGTTGTCGCGCACCCGGACCAGGCGCTTCTCTTCCAGGTCGACGGCGACCACTGCGGCCAGACCCGGCTCGGCTTCGAGCAGGTGGCAGGTCTTGCCACCCGGTGCCGCGCAGGCGTCCAGCACGCGCTGGCCGGGTGCCAGTTCGAGCAGCTCGGCGGCCAGTTGCGCCGCCTCGTCCTGCACGCTGAGGCGGCCTGCGGCGAAGCCCGGCAATTGGGTGACGTCGCAGGCTTCGGCGAGCACCACGCCATCGCGGCTGTAGGCGCAGGCCGTGGCGGCGATGCCGGCGGTCTGCAGCTCGGCGAGGTAGGCGTCGCGGCTGCCGTGGCGGCGATTGACCCGCAGGATCAGCGGCGGATGGACGTTGTTGGCGGCGCAGATTGCCTGCCAGTGCTCCGGCCAGTCGGCCTTGAGGCGCTTCTGCAACCAGCGCGGGTGGGCGGTGTGCAGCACCGGGTCGCGGTCCAGCTCGGCGAACAGTTCCTGATGGTCGCGCTGGGCATTGCGCAGCACGGCGTTGAGCAGGCCTTTGAGCGAGGATTTCTTCAGCTTGTCGACGCAGGCCACCGTCTCGCCAATGGCGGCATGGGCCGGGATGCGCGTATGCAGCAGCTGGTACAGGCCGACCAGCAACAGCGCCTCGACATCGCGGTCGGCGGCCTTGAACGGCTTCTGCAGCAGCTTCTCGGCAAGCAGTGCCAGGCGCGGCTGCCAGCGTGCCGTGCCGAACGCCAGGTCCTGGGCCAGGCCGCGGTCGCGCGGCTCGACCTTGTCCAGCAGCGGCGGCAGGCTGCTGCCCAGCGAGGCCTTGCCGGAGAGTACCGAGGCCAGGGCGCGGGCGGCGGCCAGGCGCGGGTTCATTGGCCGAGCACCAGGCCCGGCGCGAACTGCTCGCGGCGGCTGTTGAACAGGTCGGCGAAGGCCAGCGGCTTGCCGCCCGGTAGCTGCAGGCGGGTCAGGCGCAGGCTGCCCGCGCCGCAGGCCACGGTCAGGCCGTCCTTGCTGGCGGCGAGGATCTGGCCCGGCTGACCACTGCCTTCGCCGAGGGTCGCGGCAAGCACCTTGAGGGGCTCGCCGCCGAGCAGGCTGTGAGTGCCCGGCCAGGGACTGAAGGCGCGGATGCGCCGCTCCAGTTCGGCGGCCGGCAGCTGCCAGTCGAGGCGGCCTTCGTCCTTGCTGAGCTTGTGCGCGTAGGTGGCCTGGGCATCGTCCTGCACCTCACCGACCAGATTGCCGGCGGCCAGGCCGTCGATCGCCTGCAGCACCGCCGGCGGGCCGAGTTCGGCGAGACGGTCGTGCAGGCTGCCGCCGGTGTCGCTGGCGGCGATCGGGGTGTGCACTTTGAGCAGCATCGGCCCGGTGTCGAGGCCGGCCTCCATCTGCATCACGGTGACGCCACTCTCGGCATCGCCCGCCTCCACCGCGCGCTGGATCGGTGCAGCACCACGCCAGCGCGGCAGCAGCGAGGCGTGGCTGTTGATGCAACCGAGTCGCGGGATGTCCAGCACCACCTGCGGCAGGATCAGCCCGTAGGCGACCACCACCAGCAGGTCGGGCTGCAGCGCGGCCAGTTCGGCTTGTGCCTCGGCATTGCGCAGGCTGGCCGGCTGGTGCACCGGGATGTCGTGGGCGGCGGCGAGTTGCTTGACCGGGCTCGGCGCCAGTTTCTGCCCGCGACCGGCCGGGCGGTCCGGCTGGGTGTACACGGCGACGATCTGGTGCCGACTGGCGAGCAGGGCTTTGAGGTGCTCGGCGGCGAAATCGGGGGTGCCGGCGAAGACGATACGCAGGGGCTCGGTCATGGGTTCACCAAAATGAAAAAAGGCTTGCCGGAGCAAGCCTTTGGATCGGGGCGTCAGGCGCGCTGGCGATGCTGCTTTTCCAGCTTCTTCTTGATCCGGTCGCGCTTGAGGCTGGACAGGTAGTCGACGAACAGCTTGCCGTTGAGGTGATCGCACTCGTGCTGGATGCACACGGCGAGCAGGCCTTCGGCGATTTCCTCGAACGGCTTGCCATCGCGGCCGAGCGCCTTGATCCGCACCTTCTGCGGGCGGTCGACGTTCTCGTAGAAGCCGGGCACCGACAGGCAGCCTTCCTGGTACTGGTCCATGTCCTCGGTCAGTGCTTCGAACTCGGGGTTGATGAACACCCGCGGCTCGCTCTTGTCCTCGGACAGGTCCATCACCACCACGCGCTTGTGCACGTTGACCTGGGTCGCGGCGAGGCCGATGCCCGGCGCGTCGTACATGGTCTCGAACATGTCGTCGACCAACTGACGCAGCGCGTCGTCCACCACCTCCACCGGTTTGGCGATGGTGCGCAGGCGCGGATCGGGGAATTCGAGGATAGTCAGGATCGCCATATGCGTTTGTGATGCACTTGTGGAATAAAGTCAAAAACCGCTGCTAATATGCTGAACGCCATGAAAAAAGGCTTCAGGCCGCGTCCCGCAAGGGCTCCAGCGCGGTGCTAGGGTGCTTCAGAGAAGACACATAATAAAGGGATTCCGCGCATGAGGAAAACACTACTCGCCCTGCTACTCCTCGCCGCTGGTGGCGTGGCCCAGGCCGACGTGCAACTGAGGGAGGGGCACCCGGACCGGTACACCGTGGTCAAGGGCGATACCTTATGGGATATCTCCGGCAAGTTCCTCCGCGAACCCTGGAAGTGGCCGGAACTCTGGCACGCCAATCCGCAGATCGAGAACCCGCACCTGATCTACCCGGGCGACCAGCTGTCGCTGGTGTATGTCGACGGCCAGCCGCGCCTGGTGCTCAACCGCGGCGAGTCGCGCGGCACCATCAAGCTGTCGCCGAAAGTGCGCAGCACGCCGATGGCCGAAGCGATCCCGACCATTCCGCTGCAGGCGATCAACAGCTTCCTGCTCAGCAACCGCATCATCGACAAGCCGGAAGACTTCGACGGTCAGCCGTACATCGTTGCCGGCAACGCCGAGCGCGTGGTCAGCGGCGCCGGTGACCGCGTCTATGCGCGTGGCCTGCTGCAGCCGGGCACCTCGGCCTACGGCATCTTCCGCCAGGGCCGCACCTACATCGACCCGGACACCGAGGAATTCCTCGGCATCAACGGCGACGACATTGGCAGCGGCGACGTGGTCGCCGAGGAAGGCGACATCGCCACCCTCGAGCTGACCCGTTCGACCCAGGAAGTGCGCCTCGGCGACCGCCTGTTCCCCACCGAGGAACGCGCGATCAACTCGACCTTCATGCCCAGCTCGCCGAGCGGCGAGGTCCGCGGTCTGATCCTCGACGTGCCGCGTGGCGTGACGCAGATCGGCCAGTTCGACGTGGTCACCATCAACAAGGGCAAGCGCGACGGCCTGACCGAAGGCAACGTGCTGGCGGTGTACAAGACCGGCGAGACGGTGCGCGACCGGGTCACCGGCGAAGCGGTGAAGATCCCCGACGAGCGTGCCGGCCTGCTGATGGTGTTCCGCACCTACGACAAGCTCAGCTACGGCCTGGTGCTCGGTGCCAGCCGCCAGCTGGCGATCCTCGACAAGGTGCGCAACCCCTGAGTTGAAGCCGTTACCCAGAACCCCCGCGCCGCGGGGGTTTTGTTTTTCCGCGATCAAGGATGATCCGTATGACGACCCTCGCCCCCGCCGAGCTGGAAGCCCGGCTGCGCCTGCACGTATTGCCCGAACTCGGGCCACGGCGCCTGCGCAAACTGATCGCCGCATTCGGCGACGCCTCCTCTGCCCTCAGTGCCCCGGCCAGTGCCTGGCGCGCGCTCGGCTTACCGGCCTGCAGCGCCGAGGCGCGACGCTGCGCCACCACCCGGCAGCGCGCCGCGCTGGCGCTGGACTGGCTGCAACAACCGGGTCAGCAGCTGCTGATGTGGGACGACCCCGGCTATCCGGCGCTACTCGCCGAGCTGAGCGATGCGCCGCCGCTGCTGTTCGTCGCCGGTGATCCAGGTCTGCTCGAGCAGCCGCAGCTGGCCATGGTCGGTAGTCGCCGTGCCTCGCGGCCTGGGTTGGACAATGCGCGCGCCTTCGCCCGCAGCCTGGCTGGCGGCGGCTTCGTGATCACCAGTGGCCTGGCGCTGGGCATCGATGGTGCCGCGCATGCCGGCGCGCTGGACGTTGGCGGCAAGACCGTGGCGGTGCTCGGCACCGGGCTCGAGCGGCTCTACCCGCAGCGCCATGCGTCGCTGGCCGCAGCGATCTGCGCCGGCGGTGGTGCGCTGGTCTCCGAGCTGCCGCTCGACTGCCCACCGCAGGCCGCCAACTTTCCGCGCCGCAATCGGATCATCAGCGGCCTGGCGCTCGGCGTGCTGGTGGTCGAGGCCAGCCCGTCGAGCGGCTCGCTGATCACCGCGCGGCTGGCCGCCGAGCAGGGCCGCGAGGTCTACGCCCTGCCCGGCTCGATCCATCATCCCGGGGCGCGCGGCTGCCATCAGCTGATCCGCGAGGGCGCGGTGCTGGTCGAGTGCGTCGAGCACATCCTCGAGGGTTTGCGCGGCTGGCAGCAGAGTGCCGCGCCCGTCGCCACCCCGGAGCCTGCGGTCAGCGCGCATCCTTTGGTGCGCCTGCTGCATGCCGCGCCGGCGAGCAGCGAGGCGCTCGCCGTGGCCAGTGGCTGGTCGTTGCCCGAGGTGCTGGTGGCGCTCACCGAGCTGGAGCTGGCCGGTCGGGTGATCTGCGAAGGCGGGCGCTGGGTGAACTGCGCCGGCTAGCTTGGGTACACTGCGCGCCAGCGACGTGAGGAGAGCGTGAATGGTCAGCAGTTGGCAGGTACAGCGGGTGGCGCGCGTGGTGCGGGCGGGCGGGGTGATCGCCTATCCGACCGAGGCGGTCTGGGGCGTGGGCTGCGACCCGTGGGACGAGGACGCGGTGCACCGCCTGCTGGCGCTCAAGGACCGTCCGCTGCACAAGGGCCTGATCCTGGTGGCGGACAGCATCCGCCAGTTCGATTTCCTTCTCGACGACTTCCCTGACGCCTGGCTGGATCGTCTTGGCAGCACCTGGCCGGGGCCGAACACCTGGCTGGTGCCGCACCAGAACCGTCTGCCCGCGTGGATCACCGGCGAGCACAACCGGGTCGCCCTGCGGGTCAGCGACCACCCGCTGATCCGCGAGCTGTGCGCGCTGGTCGGTCCGCTGGTGTCGACCTCGGCCAACCCGTCCGGGCGCCCCGCGGCGCGTTCGCGGCTGCGCGTCGAGCAGTACTTCCACGGCCAGCTCGACGCGGTACTCGGCGGTGCCCTCGGCGGGCGGCGCAACCCCAGCCTGATTCGCGACCTGGTTAGCGGCGAGGTGATTCGCCCGGCTTGAGGCGCCCCCTTGTCACGGCAGCAACACGGTCGAACCGGTGGTCTGCCGGGCGCTCAGCGCGGTCTGCGCCTTTGCCGCGTCGGCCAGGCTGAAGCGCTGGCCGATGTCCACCTGCAGCTTGCCGGCGGCGAGCATGGCGAACAGCTCGTCGGCCATCGCCTGCAGGCGCTCCTGGGTGTTGGCGTAGCCGAACAGCGTCGGCCGGGTCACGTACAGCGAGCCCTTCTGCGCCAGCACGCCGAGGTTGACCCCCTCGACCGGCCCCGAGGCGTTGCCAAAGCTGACCAGCAGGCCGCGCGGTTCCACGCAGTCCAGCGAGGTGGTCCAGGTGTCCTTGCCCACCGAGTCGTAGACCACCGTGCACTTGGCCCCGTCGGTCAGCTCGAGCACCCGTGCGGCGACGTCCTCGCGGCTGTAGTCGATGGTCTTCCAGGCGCCATGCGCTTCGGCGAGCTTGGCCTTCTCAGGTGACGACACGGTGCCGATCAGCTGCACGCCGAGCGCCTTGGCCCACTGGCAGGCGATCAGCCCGACGCCCCCGGCGGCGGCATGCCAGAGGATGGTTTCGCCGGGCTGCACCTCGTAGGTCTGGCGCAGCAGGTACTGCACGGTGAGGCCCTTGAGCAGCACCGCGGCGGCCTGTTCGAAATCGATCGAGTCGGGCAGCTTGACCACCTGGGTGGCCGGCATCACGTGCAGTTCGCTGTAGGCGCCGAGCGGCGCGGTGGCATAGGCGACCCGGTCGCCAAGCTGCAGACCCTGCACCGCACTGCCGAGCGCCTCGATCTCGCCGGCGCCTTCGGTGCCGAGGCTGGAGGGCAGCGCCGGCGGGGTGTACAGGCCGTTGCGGAAATAGGTGTCGATGAAGTTCAGGCCGATCGCCCGATTGCGCACGCGCACTTCGTGGGGGCCGGGGGCGGCGGGCTGGTAGTCGACGTACTCGAGCACCTCCGGGCCGCCATGGCGGGAAAACTGGATACGCTTGGCCATGTTCTGCCTCCTTCTGCAAAGCCTTCATGCAAGCCGCCACACTGACCGCCGTCAAGCTTCGCGCGGGGGCGACGATGGTATGCTTGCGGCCTCCCTTTTTACCGCCGTTCTGCCCAGCAAGGTGAAGTCGTGACCGTTTCCGTCGATGCCGTGAAGGCTTATCTGCTCGACCTGCAAGACCGTATCTGCGCCGCCCTGGAGGCCGAAGACGGCGCCGCGCGCTTCGTCGAAGATGCCTGGCAGCGGCCTGCCGGCGGCGGCGGGCGCACGCGGGTGATCGAGAACGGCGCGCTGATCGAGAAGGGCGGGGTGAACTTCTCCCACGTGTTCGGCAGCGGCCTGCCGCCGTCGGCCAGCGCGCACCGGCCGGAGCTGGCCGGACGCGGCTTCCAGGCGCTCGGCGTGTCGCTGGTGATCCACCCGGAGAACCCGCAGGTGCCGACCTCGCACGCCAACGTGCGCTTCTTCATCGCCGAGAAGGAAGGCGAAGAGCCGGTCTGGTGGTTCGGCGGCGGCTTCGACCTGACCCCCTACTACGCCAACGAGGACGACTGCGTGCACTGGCACCGGGTCGCCCGCGACGCCTGCGCGCCGTTCGGCGCCGACGTCTACCCGCGTTACAAGGAGTGGTGCGACCGCTATTTCCACATCAAGCACCGCGGCGAGCCGCGCGGCATCGGCGGGCTGTTCTTCGACGACCTCAACCAGTGGGACTTCGATACCAGCTTCGCCTTCCTGCGCGCCATCGGCGATGCCTACCTGGCGGCCTACCTGCCAATCGTCCAGCGCCGCAAGGCCACCCCGTTCACTGCCGCGCAGCGCGAGTTCCAGGCCTTCCGGCGTGGCCGCTACGTCGAGTTCAACCTGGTCTACGACCGTGGCACGTTGTTCGGCCTGCAGTCCGGCGGGCGCACCGAGTCGATCCTCATGTCGCTGCCGCCGCACGTGCAGTGGGGCTACGACTGGAAGCCGGCGCCGTGCAGCGAAGAGGCGCGGCTGACCGAATACTTCCTGCAGGATCGCGACTGGCTGGCCGGCCGCTGATCCGGCGTAGGATGGGTTGAGCCGCGCGATACCCATCATTGGCCCGAAACCGCGATGGGTATCGCTGCGCTCGACCCATCCTACCGCCCGCTTCATTCCAAGGATTTTCCATGGACCGCTACTGCGTCTTCGGCAACCCGATCGGCCACAGCAAGTCGCCGCAGATCCACCGCCTGTTCGCCGAGCAGACCGGCGAGCAACTCAGCTACGAGGCGCTGCTCGCCCCGCTGGATGACTTCGCCGGCGCCGCCCGGGCGTTCTTCGCCGAGGGCCGCGGTGCCAACGTTACCGTGCCGTTTAAGGAGGAAGCCTTCCGCCTGGTCGACGAACTAGCGCCGCGCGCGCAACGCGCCGGCGCGGTGAACACCCTGATCCGCCTGGAGGATGGCCGCCTGCGTGGCGACAACACCGACGGTGCCGGGCTGGTGCGTGACCTGACCGGCAACGCCGGCTTCGCCCTCGCCGGCCAGCGCATCCTGCTGCTCGGCGCCGGCGGCGCGGCGCGCGGGGTGATCGAGCCGCTGCTCGCCGAGCAGCCGGCGGCGCTGCTGGTGGCCAACCGCACGCTGGCCAAGGCTGAGGAACTGGCGCGGCTGTTCGGCGCGTTCGGTCCGGTGGCGGCGAGCAGCTTCGCCGAACTGCAGGGACCGTTCGACCTGATCATCAACGCCACCTCGGCGAGCCTCGCCGGCGAGCTGCCGCCGCTGACCGCGGAGTTGATCCGCCCAGGCCACACGCGCTGCTACGACATGATGTACGGCAAGGAACCGACCGCCTTCAACCGCTGGGCCGCCGCGCATGGTGCGGCGCAGACCGTCGACGGCCTGGGCATGCTGGTCGAGCAGGCCGCCGAGGCGTTTTGGCTGTGGCGCGGGGTACGCCCGGCGAGCGCGGCGGTGCTCGCCGAGCTGCGCCGCCAACTGGCCTGACGGCCTCTGCCACGGGGCTCGGGGGCTGCACGGCGGCGCTGGCATTCCCTATACTGCGGAGGCCGGCACGGACGCTCTGGCCCCCTTTTACTGCCCAGCGGACCGCCTTCGTGACCAGTCTTCGTCGTTCTCTCGCCAGCCTGCTGCTGGCCTGCACCACCACCCTCCTCGCCAGCCACGCCGCGGCCGCCGACAAGGCGCTGCCCAAGCAGCAGGAACTCGCCTCCGGCAGCGCGCTGCTGGTCGACCTGACCACCAACCAGGTGCTCTATTCGAGCAACCCCGAACTGGTGGTGCCGATCGCCTCGGTGACCAAGCTGATGACCGCGATGGTCACCCTCGACGCCAAGCTGCCGCTCGACCAGGTGCTGCCGATCGTCATCAAGGACGTGCCGGAGATGCGCGGCATCTATTCGCGGGTGCGCATCGGCAGTGAGCTGAGCCGCCGCGACATGCTGCTGCTGGCGCTGATGTCCTCGGAGAACCGCGCCGCAGCCAGCCTGGCGGAGAACTACCCGGGCGGCGTGCCGGCGTTTATCGCGGCGATGAATGCCAAGGCCAAGGCGCTCGGCATGAGCCACACCCGCTACGCCGACCCGACCGGCCTGTCGGAGAAGAACGTGTCCAACGCCAGCGACCTGGTCAAGCTGCTCAAGGCCAGCCAGCAGTACCCACTGCTCGGCCAGTTCAGCACCACCGGCGAGCACACCCAGGCGTTCCGCAAGCCCAGCTACAGCCTCGGCTTCCGCAACACCAACCACCTGGTGCACAAGGCCGACTGGAGCATCCAGCTGACCAAGACCGGCTTCACCAACAAGGCCGGCCACTGTCTGGTGATGCGCACCATGATGAACGGCAAGCCGGTGGCCTTTGTGGTCCTCGATTCGTTCGGCAAGTACACCCACATGGCCGACGCCGGGCGCCTGAAGAAGTGGGTCGAGACCGGGCGCATCACCCCGGTGGCGCCGGCGGCGCTGGCCTACAAGCGGCAGAAGCAGCTGGAACGCGCGAGGACCATGCAGGCCGCGCAGTAACTCGTTCAGAAACAGCAAAGCCCGGAGATGATCCGGGCTTTGCTGTTTCTGGGGGCCGTTTTTCGCGCCGCCGAATACCTGTCGTGCAGGCAAGGTCCTGTAGGAGCGGATTCATCCGCGAAAGGGCGTGGCCGGCATCGCGAATGAATTCGCTCCTACAGGAACCAGCGGTACTCGCGGGCGCTGACGTCGTGGAGGAAGTCCAGGTGGTCGTGGCGCTTGTTCTCGCAGTAGACGAAGACGAACTCGGCGCCGAGCTTGTCCTGCACCACCGGGTGGCTTTCCATCGCCGCCACCGCGCCGAACATGTCCTTGGGGAAGTCGATGCCGCTGGCGCGGTCCTCGTTGAGCGGGGCGATTGGTTCGAGGGCGGCGTCGAGGCCGTGTTCCATGCCGCTGAGGATCGCCGCCAGGACCAGGTAAGGGTTGGCGTCGGCGCCGGCCAGGCGATGCTCGATGCGCAGGTTCTTGCCGTCCGATTCGGGGATGCGGATGCACGCATCGCGGTCCTCGAAGCCCCAGCTGGCGCGGCTCGCCGCGTTGACCCGCGAGCCGTAGCGGCGGTAGGCGTTGTGGTTGGGGGCGAAGATCGGCATGCAGTGCGGCAGCAGCTCCAGGCAGCCGGCCACCGCGTGGCGCAGCGGGCGCTGCTGCTCGCCGTCGAGCAGGTTGGCGCCGTTGGCGTCGTACAGGCTGACGTGCACGTGCATGCCGCTGCCCGGCGCCTGCAGGTAGGGCTTGCTCATGAAGCTGGCCCGGTAGCCGTGCTGCATCGCCACGCCGCGGGTGCTGCGGGTGAACAGCGCGGCCTGGTCGGCGGCACGCAGGCCGTCGTCGCAGTGGGCGAAGTTGATCTCGAACTGTCCGGGGCCGATCTCGGCGGTGATCACGTTGGCGTCGACGCCCTGCTCCTGGGCGGCGCTGACCATTTCGTGGAGCACCTCGGAGAAGCGCGACAGGCGCTCGATGTGCATGTTCGGCTGGTCGTCCTCGTCATCGGTCAGCGGGTCGCGGGGGAACTGCGGCAGGCCGTCCTTGAGGCGCTTGTCGAACAGGTAGAACTCCAGCTCGAAGGCCACCACCGGGCGAATGCCGCGTGCTTCCAGGCGCTTGAGCACGCGGGCGAGCACTTCGCGCGGCTCGAACTCGATCGGCGCCTCGGTGCCGTCGGAGCTGATCAGCATCTGCCCGAGCGGCTGGTTCTCCCAGCGCACCGGCTTGAGCGTGCCGGGGATCAGGCGGCGCGGCGCGTCCGGGTCGCCGTCGTTGAAGCAGTAGTCGCCGATCGGGTGCAGACCGCCCTGCACGCCGAGCAGCACGCAGTTCTGCGGCAGCTTCAGCGGGCTGCCGGCGGCGACCTTCTCGAGCATCTCGATCGGGTAGCGCTTGCCGTAGAAATGCCCGGGGATGTCCAGGCAGATCAGGTCGACGTAGCGCACCGCCGGGTACTGGGCGCGGAACGCGCGGACTTCGCTGAGCAGGTCGGGGAATGGCGTGGTCATGTCTTGTCCTTCATGTACTTGGGCATCGAGCAAATTCAGATCAAAACCGTATGAGCGAAGGCCGGGCAAGGCGAAAGCGGGCGAGGACGCGGAGTTTACGAGCGGTAAATGAGCAGTCCGAGCCCGCTTTCAACGCAGCGTGGGCGAGCGCAATAGGTTTTGGCTGAATTTCAGGTGAAGACCCAGAGCACCCTCGTTGGCTTGTCGGTGAGATTGGCGTAGCGGAACTGCGCGTGCGCCGGGAGTTGGAAACTGTCGTTGCGGCCGAGCACGGCCGGCTGCTCGCTGTCGCCGAGCCACACGGTCAGCTCGCCTTCGAGGACGAAGCCGCCCTGCTCCGAGCTGTCGTTGAGGTGCCCCTCGCCGCTGGTGGCGCCCGGCTCGAGGATGCTGTCGAGCATGGAAAAGCCTGCCGACATGCTCGGCGAGACCAGCACGTCGGTGATGCCGCCGGCGTAGTAGAGGGTGCGGCGCTCGTCCGGGCGGGTCACCCAGGACAGCTCGCGCGGCTTGCTCAGGCTGTAGAAGTAGGTGGTCGGCACGCCCAGCGCTTCGCTGATCGCGGTGAGGTCGGCGACGGTCGGCCGCGACAGGCCGCGTTCGACCTGGGAGAGAAAGCCCACCGAGCGCTCGACCCGCTCGGCCAGCTCGCCGAGGGTGACGTTCTTGTGCTTGCGCAGGTCGCGAATCAGGATCGCGAGGCCTTCGATTTCGTCCTGTTTGTCCATCGGGTGTCCTTGCAAGGAAGCGGAATGCGGCATGCCGGGCGTCTCGTTCATAGGCTGTCGCGCAGGCGGTACCAGGCCTTGCCGGCCGCCTCCAGGGGGGCGCGCAGCAGCTCGCCGCCGGGGAAGCGCGGGTGGCTGAGGCCCTGGTACAGCTCGAGCAGGCGCGGCTCGCCGAGGATCGCGTCGGCCACCGCCCGCGCGCCGGCCAGGGTCGGCAGTACGCCGTGCCCGGAGAAACCCTGCAGCCAGTACTTCTGCCCGCTCGCGCCGATGTCCGGGGCGCGGCTCATGGTGCAGTCGATATGCCCGCCCCAGCCGAATTCGATCGGCACCCCGCGCAGCTGCGGGAACACTCGCTCGAGGTGTGGGCGGGTCGCCGCGACCACGTCCTTCGGCAGGCCGCCGAGGTAGGTGCAGCCGCCGCCGAACAGCAGGCGGTGGTCGGGGGTCAGGCGGAAGTAGTCGGGGACGAACTGGTTGTCGATCACGCAGCTGTTGCGCGGCAGCAGCGAGCGGGCCAGCTCGGGGTCGAGCGGCGCGGTGGCGACCTGGTAGGAGCCGACCGGCAGCAGGCGTGCCGACAGCGTGCGGTCGAGGCGGTCGACGTAGGCGTTGCAGGCCAGCACCAGCACGTCGGCCTGCACTTCGCCCTGTGCAGTGCGCGCCCGGTAACCGTCGCCGCTGGCGCGGTAGTCGAGCACCTGGCTCTGTTCATGGATGCGCCCGCCGGCCTGTTCCAGCGCGCCGGCCAGGCCCTGGGCGAGCTTCAGCGGGTTGAGGTGGGCGGCTTCCGGGTCGTACAGCGCGGCCTGGTAGCGCGGGCTGGCGATCCACTCGGGCAGCTCGGCCTTGGGCAGGAAGCGCATCGCCGCGTAGCCCCATTTGTGCACCGCCTCTTCCTGGGCCTCCTGCAGCTGGCGCACGCGGCGCGGCAGGACCGCGGTCCACAGGCTGCCGGCGCGGTAGTCGATCTCGAAGCCGTGGCGCTGCGGCAAGTCGCGCAGTTCCTCGGCGGCCCAGCGCATGCTGTCCCACAGCGCGCGGGTGCGCTCGACGCCGAGCGCCTTCTCCAGCGGCGGCATGTCGCACGACCAGCCGAGCAGGGCCTGCCCACCGTTGCGCCCGGAGGCCGCCCAGGCCACCCGACTGGCTTCCAGGACGACTACGCGCTTGCCGGCCAGGGCCAGGCGCAGCGCGGTATGCAGGCCGCTGAAGCCGGCGCCGATGACCAGCACGTCGCAGTCGACGCGGCCGTGCAGGGTGGCGCGCAGCGGCATGCTGGTGGGGAAGGTGCGGGCGTAGTAACTGGCGACATGCTGCGCGGATTGCTTGAACACAACGGCCTCATGAAATTCTTTATGGTGAATTTCATGAAAATCTACCGATGAAAATTCATTTTGCCAAGCCTGAGCCGCCCGGCGGCGCCGTCCACCGGCACTACAGCGGTTGCAGCTGCTCGCTCAGGTAGTCGAGAAAACAGGTGATCCGCGAGGCCAGCGCGGTGTTGCGGTAGTACACCGCGTGGATCGGCTGGCGCACGTCGACGTGCTGCGCGGCGAGCACTTCGACCAGGGTGCCGGCGGCGCGGTCGGCGGCGGTCATGAAGTCGGACAGGCACACCAGGCCCTCGCCGGCCAGCGCCAGGGCGCGCACCGTGTCGCCGCTGGAGGCCTTGAGCTGCGGCTCGCAGTGCCAGCGTTCGCCGAGCGCGTGGCGCAGCGGCCAGAGGTTGAGGCTGTCCGGCTGGGTGAAGCCGATCCGCGTGTGTCCGGCCAGCGCCTCGACGCGGTCCGGCGTGCCGTGTCGCGCCAGGTAGGCCGGGCTGGCCAGCACGCGAATCGGGCTGTGCAGCAGCGGTCGCGCGTGCAGGCTGGAATCGCTCAGCGCGCCGATGCGGATCGCCACGTCGGTGCGTTGTTCGAGCAGGTCGATGAACTGGTCGTCACTGTGCAGTTCCAGCTCGATCTCCGGGTAGCGCTGGCGGAAGCCGGCCACCAGCGGCACCACCACGTGCAGCATGAACGGCGAGGCGGTGTTGACCCGCAGCCGCCCGGCCGGCTTCTGCCGGCGCACGCGCATCTGTTCCTCGGCGTCCTCGACGCTGGCGAGGATGCGCCGCGCCTGGGCGAGGAACGCCGCGCCCTCCTCGGTCAGCTCCAGGCGCCGGGTGGTGCGGCGCAGCAGGGTGACTTCGAGCTTGTCCTCCAGCCGGCTGAGCGCGCGGCTGACACCGGAAGCGGTCTGCTGCAGGTGCTCGGCGGCGGCACTGATGCTGCCGCTGTCGACCACGGCGGCAAACACCTGCAGTTCGTCGAGGGTGGATTTCATCGGAATGCTCGGGGCGGCGGTCGCGGATTCGTGATTCTCAGGCAAATATGTTTGCCTGCCTACCGGCTTTTTCCGCGCTCGTCCGCGGCGGACACTGGCCTCCCCAAACGCCTCACTGCACAGGAGCAGCGCATGAGCATTCCCGCCTTCGGCCTCGGCACCTTCCGCCTCAAGGGCCAGCAAGTCATCGACTCGGTGCGTACCGGCCTCGAGCTCGGCTATCGGCACATCGACACCGCGCAGATCTACGGCAACGAAGCCGAGGTCGGCACGGCGATCGCCGCCAGCGGCGTGCCCCGCGACGAGCTGTTCCTCACCACCAAGATCTGGACCGCCAACCTGGCCGGTGAGCAGCTGCTTGCCAGCCTCAAGGACAGCCTGGCCAAGCTGCGCACCGAGCAGGTCGACCTGACCCTGATCCACTGGCCGTCGCCGGGCGATGCGCTGCCGGTCAGCGATTACCTCGGCGCGCTCGCCGAGGCGCAGCGCCAGGGCCTGACCCGCTTGATCGGGGTGTCCAACTTCACCATCCGCCACCTGCGCGAGGCGATCGCCACGGTCGGCGCGGCCGCCATCGCCACCAACCAGGTGGAGATCCACCCGTTCCTGCAGAACCGCGCGCTGGTCGAGTTTGCCCGCAGCCAGGGCATCCACCTGACCGCCTACATGCCGCTGGCCTACGGCAAGGTGTTGCACGAGCCGCTGCTGCAGCGCATCGCCGTGGCGCACGACGTCAGCCCGGCGCAGGTGGCGCTGGCCTGGCTGCTGCAACAGGGCTTCGCAGTGATCCCCTCGTCGACCCAGCGCGCCAATCTGGCCGCCAACCTGGCGGCCCGCGACTTGCGCCTGAGCGATGCGGAGATGGCCGAGATTGCCGGCCTGGAGCGCGGCGAACGGCTGGCCAACCCGGACTTCGCGCCGGCCTGGGATTGACCCGCCGCCCCGTCGCTCAGCGCCCGCCGGCGACGTCGAGCAGCGCGCCGGTGGTGTACGACGCCGCGTCGTCGAGCAGCCAGAGGATTGCCTCGGCGACCTCCTCGGCGCGCCCGGCGCGGCCCAGCGGGGTGCCCTGGCCGAGGCGCGCGGCGCGATCCGGCTGGCCGCCGCTGGCGTGGATCTCGGTGTCGATCAGCCCCGGGCGCACCGCGTTGACGCGTACCCCCTCGCCACCCAGCTCCTTGGCCAGGCCGCGGGTCAGCACGTCCAGCGCGCCCTTGGCGCCGGCGTAGTCGACGTACTCGAACGGCGCGCCGAGGCTGGCCGCCACCGACGACACCAAGACCATCGCCCCGCCCCGGCCACCTCGGCTGCGGGCCATGCGCCGCGCGCCTTCGCGGGCGGTCAGGTAGCTGCCCAGTACGTTGACGTCGAACATCCGCTGCAGGCGGTAGGCGGACATCTCCAGCAACGGCAGCGGCTGGGCGACGATCCCGGCGTTGACCACCAGGCCGTCCAGCGGGCCGAGCGCTGCGACCCCGTCGAACACCGCAAGCAGTTCCGCCTCGCTGCTCACGTCGCCCTGCAGCGCCAGGGCGCGGCCGCCGGCCTGGACGATCTGCTCGACCACCGCCATGGCGGCGGCGCGGTCGCTGCGGTAGTTGACGCCGACCGCCCAGCCGCGGCGGGCGGCGAGCAGCGCGGTGGCGCGACCGATGCCACGGCTGGCACCGGTGATGAGCAGAGTGCGACTCATGGCGGCGATCCTCGGGCGGGGTTTCCCTAAGGCTGGTCGATCGCCGGCGTTGCGTCGAGTCTCAGGCGCGCTCGGTGTCGGCGGCCATCACCCGGTTGCGGCCCTGCGCCTTGGCCCGGTATAGCGCGCCGTCGGCGCGCGACAGCACTTGCTCGAGCGGCGGGTGTTCGCTGCCGGCGTCCAGGCAGGCGATGCCGATGCTGATGGTGATGCGCAGCGAGCCGCCGAGGCTCAGCGGAAACTCCAGGCGCTCGATCAGCAGGCGTAGGCGTTCGGCGACGTGCAGCGCCTCGGCGGCGGACACCCCGGGCAGCACCACGACGAATTCCTCGCCGCCGAGGCGGCCGAACAGCTCGCCATGGCGCAGCTGCTGCTGCAACTGCTGGGCGAAGCGGCGCAGCACGCGGTCGCCGGTGTGGTGGCCGTGCTGGTCGTTGATCGCCTTGAAGTGGTCGATGTCGATCATCAGCAGCGCCAGCGGCGTGCCTTCGGGGTGCTGGCGGCGCCGTTCGAGCAGGTCGCTGGTCTGCTGGGTCAGCGCGCTGCGCGCCAGCGCACCGGTCAGGTAGTCGTGGTTGGCGCGGTGCTCGAGGCGCTTGAGCAGGCGCTGGTTGGCGGCGGTGACGCAGGCCATCAGCAGCGGGCCGAGCACCAGCATGGCGATGCCGAGGCGCGCCGACATCAGTGCGTCGACCCCGGCGCCGCTCTGCAGCGGGCCGAAATGCGCGAGGTTGGCGGCCACCATGACGATCGCCGCGCCGCCGGTGAGCAGGCTGAGCAGGGCGATGACGAACAGCCGGTAGCGCAGCGCGCACCACAGCAGCGCCGGCAGCGGTAGGGCCAGCGCACCGGGGCCGCCGATCAGCAGCGCGGCGCTCAGCGCCAGGCCGAGCGCGACCAGCGGCATCGGCCGACGCGGCAGCTGGCGCGGCCTGTGCCAGTGGCGCGGTGGCGGCACGCTGAGCAGCACCGGCAGCAACAGCACGCAGGTGGAGAACTGTTCGCTGAACCAGGCCAGCCAGGTGGTCAGGGTGGTGTTGTCGAAGAACTGCACGCTCATCACGCTGGCCATCGACGCGGCCACCGCGGCACCGGCGGCGCAGGCGAGGAACAGCAGGAGAATCGCCCCCGGCTGGCGCAGGCGCAGCTGGGCGCGCGACAGCGGCAGCAGCAGCTGACGGGCGACCACGATCAGGCCGAGGTTGCAGGCGTTCAGCCACAGCGCCGAGGCCCAGTCGCTGGCGCTGAGCAGGTCGCCGCCGACCATCCCGGCGTAGATCGCCAGCCAGCCGGCCGGGCTGGCCAGGCGCGGCTGGCGCAGCAGCAGGCCGAGGAGGATGGCGTTGACCGGCCAGAACAGCGACAGCGATTCGATCGGTCGGGCGAGGATGCCGAGCAGGGTCAGCGCCAGGCTAAGCGCCAGCAGGCCGAGCGGCAGCAGCAGGCGCTGGGAGCGGGAAGGAATGGTCCGGGTAGCCATGGTCGGGACGCCGTGCGCGGGAAGGAGGGAGCGCGCTACGGGTAACTGCAGGCCGGGCGCCGGAAGCTGACAGCGTCGTCAGCCGCCGGCCGGCTGTCAATGTCGGTCGTCCGCGACGGGCGGACGACCGCCGGTGCTTGCCGTTCAGCTGCCGGGTGCGCAGGCAACAAAAAGCCGCGCCTTGCTGGAGCAGGGCGCGGCTTGGGAACAGCGCTTTAGCCGCGTGCGTTGCGCACACCTTCGGCCAGCGAACGGCACAGGCCGAGCACGCCGTCGACGGCTTGCTCAGGGCTGGCGGCCTGTTCGATCTGGTCGATCAGCGCCGATCCGACCACCACGCCGTCGGCCAGGCGGGCGATGCTCGCCGCGTGCTCCGGGGTGCGGATGCCGAAGCCGATGCTGACCGGCAGTTCGGTGTGGCGGCGCAGACGCGCCACGGCTTCCTCGACGTGTTCCAGGGTCGCCGCACCGGCGCCAGTGACGCCGGCCACCGAGACGTAGTAGACGAAGCCGGAGCTGCCGTTGAGCACGGTCGGCAGGCGCTGATCGTCGGTGGTCGGGGTGGTCAGGCGGATGAAGTCGAGGCCGGCGGCCTGGGCCGGTTCGCAGAGGTCTTCGTTATGTTCTGGCGGCAGGTCGACGACGATCAGCCCGTCGACGCCGGCAGCCTTGGCATCGGCGATGAAGCGGCCGACGCCGTAGTAGTGGATCGGGTTGAAGTAGCCCATCAGCACCAGCGGCGTGCGGCTGTCGCCGTTGCGGAAGTCGCGGACCATCTGCAGGGTCTTGGCCAGGGTCTGCTTGCCGGCCAGGGCGCGAATGTTGGCCAGCTGGATCGCCGGGCCGTCAGCCATCGGGTCGGTGAACGGCATGCCCAGTTCGATGATGTCGGCGCCGGCTTCCGGCAGACCCTTGAGAATCGCCAGCGAGGCGTCGTAATTCGGGTCGCCGGCGGTGACGAAGGTCACCAGGGCGGCGCGGTTCTGCTCTTTCAGCTCGGCAAATCGGCTTTGCAAACGGCTCATTGGTTGGTCTCCGATTTGGACAGATCGAGGTGGTGCATGACGGTCTGCATGTCCTTGTCGCCACGCCCGGACAGGTTGACCACCATCAGGTGATCCTTGGGCAGGGTCGGCGCGCGTTTGAACACTTCGGCCAGCGCGTGGGCGCTTTCCAGGGCCGGGATGATGCCTTCCAGGCGGCAGCACTGGTGGAAGGCGGCGAGCGCTTCGTCGTCGGTCACCGAGGTGTACTCGACGCGGCCGATGTCGTGCAGCCAGGCGTGTTCCGGGCCGATGCCCGGGTAGTCGAGGCCGGCGGAGATCGAGTGGGCGTCGATGATCTGCCCGTCGTCGTCCTGCAGCAGGAAGGTGCGGTTGCCGTGCAGCACGCCGGGTACGCCGCCGTTCAGGCTGGCCGCGTGCTTGCCGGTCTCGATGCCGTGACCGGCGGCTTCGACGCCGATGATCTTCACGCTGGCGTCGTCGAGGAACGGGTGGAACAGGCCCATGGCGTTCGAGCCGCCGCCGATGCAGGCGACCAGCGAATCGGGCAGACGGCCTTCCTGGGCCTGCATCTGCTCACGGGTTTCCTTGCCGATCACCGCCTGGAAGTCGCGTACCAGCTCCGGGTAGGGGTGCGGGCCGGCGACGGTGCCGATCAGGTAGAAGGTGTTGTGCACGTTGGTCACCCAGTCGCGCAGCGCCTCGTTCATCGCGTCCTTCAGCGTGCCGGTGCCGGCGACCACCGGGATCACCTCGGCGCCGAGCAGCTTCATGCGGAACACGTTGGCCTGCTGGCGATCGATGTCGGTGGTGCCCATGAAGATCACGCATTCCATGCCGAAGCGCGCGGCCACGGTGGCGGTGGCCACGCCGTGCATGCCGGCGCCGGTCTCGGCGATGATGCGTTTTTTGCCCATGCGCTTGGCCAGGAGGATCTGGCCGATGCAGTTGTTGATCTTGTGCGCGCCGGTGTGGTTGAGCTCCTCGCGCTTGAGGTAGATCTTCGCCCCGCCGCAATGCTCGGTGAGGCGCTCGGCGAAATACAGCGGGCTCGGCCGGCCGACGTAGTCGCGCTGGAAGTAGGCGAGTTCCTTGATGAATTCCGGGTCGTCTTTGGCCTTGTTGTATTCGGCGGCCAGGTCGTGGACCAGCGGCATCAGGGTTTCGGCGACGTACTGGCCGCCGAAGGCGCCGAACAGGCCCTTGGCGTCTGGGCCGGTGCGTAATGAAGTCATGGGTTTTCCCTCAGGGTCGGGTGGGAAACGGACCGTAGGATGGGTTGAGCCGTAGGCGATACCCATACGGTGAATGATGGGTATCGCGGCGCTCAACCCATCCTACGGGTCAGCGAATGGCGCCATTCTACCCCTGACCATCGTGCGGAAAAGCGATAAGATCGCCCTAACCTGTCAGGAAAACTCACGCATCCACATGGCCAACGAACTCCCCCCGCTGAACGCTCTGCGCGCCTTCGAAGCGGCCGCCCGGCTACTCAGCATCAGCCAGGCCGCCGCCGAACTGCATGTCACCCACGGCGCGGTGAGCCGGCAGATCCGCCAGCTCGAGGAACACCTCGGGGTGCGCCTGTTCGACAAGGAAGGCCGCGGCGTAAAACTCACCGATGCCGGGCTGCGCCTGCGCGACGCCAGCGGCGAGGCGTTCGAGCGCTTGCGCGGTGTGTGCGGCGAATTGCGCCAGGGCCGCGCCGATGCGCCGTTCGTGCTCGGTTGCCCCGGCAGCCTGCTGGCGCGCTGGTTCATTCCGCGCCTCGACCGCCTCAATCGCGCGCTGCCCGAGCTGCGCCTGCAGCTGTCGGCCAGCGAGGGCGATCTCGACCCACGCCGCGCCGGGCTGGATGCCACGCTGTGGTTTGCCGAACCGCCGTGGCCGGCCGACATGCAGGTCTACGAACTGGCTGCCGAGCGCATTGGCGCGGTGCTCAGCCCGCGCCACCCGCGTGCCGCCGCGCTGCAGCAGGCGCCGGCGCGCGCGCTCGGCGGCGAAGCGCTGTTGCACACCGCCTCGCGCCCGCAGGCCTGGCCGCAATGGGCGCAGGGCCACGGCCTGGCACCGGGCGAGCTGCGCCTCGGCCAGGGCTTCGAACACCTCTACTATCTGCTGGAAGCGGCGGTGGCCGGTCTCGGCGTGGCCATCGCCCCGCAGCTGCTGGTCGCCGACGACCTCGCCGCCGGCCGCCTGTTGGCGCCCTGGGGCTTCGTCGAAACCCCGGCGCGGCTGGCCCTGTGGGTGCCGGCGCGCAGCCTCGATCAGCGCGCCGAGCGCCTCGCGCAGTGGCTACGCGAGGAGCTGGCGGCGGCCGGCTGAGGCTTAGAACTGCGGCGTGTACTTGACGCTGAACATCAGGTTGCGCGGATCGCCGAAGTTGTTGCCGCCGTCGGCGGCGGCATAGCCGGGCAGGTAGTAGCGCTTGTCGAACAGGTTGTTGGCGTTCAGCGCCAGGTCGATCTCGCGGCTCAGGCGGTAACCCAGACGGGCGTTCCACACGGTGAAGCCGGGCACCTCGAATTCACGGTCGAAGCTCACCGTATGGCTCTGCGAGGTGAAGCCGCCGCCGACGCTGATGCGATTCCACTCACCCGGCAACTGGTAGTCGGCCCAGGTGCGCAGCATGTGCTTGGGCGTCCACTGGCTGAACACCCGGCCTTCGTTCTCCGGGTCGTCGAGGAACTTGGTGGTGTTGTAGGTGTAGCCGGCGAACAGCTGCAGATCGCGGACGACCTCGCCGCTGACTTCGGCCTCGATACCCTGGCTGCGCACCTTGCCGGAGGTCATCGAGCAGTACCAGCCGTCGCAGCCGGGCTTGCTCGGGTCGTTGGGGTTAGCCGGGTCGAAACTGTCGGTATCGGTCACCGCGCGGTTCTTCTGGTCGTAGCGGAACAGCGCCAGCGAGGTATTGACCCGGCCATCAAGCAGTTCGCCCTTGAGGCCCACTTCGTAGTTGCTGCCGATCACCGGCTCGAGCATCGTCTGCTGCACCGTGCGCCCACTCTGCGGCTCGAACACATCGGTGTAGCTGGCGTACACCGACCACTCGTGGTTGAGGTCGTAGATCAGCCCGACGTACGGGGTGACCTCGCCGTTCTCGGTGATGCTGTCGGTGTAGTCGTCATCGGGGAGCTTGTAGGCGTAGTCGTACCAGCTGACCCGGGCGCCGAGCACCGCGGTCAGCGGCTCGGCCAGCTTGACCCGCCAGCTGCCGTACAGGCCCTTCTGGCGGATGTCGTAGGCAGCATTGGTGGAGCGGCCGCCCGGCGAGGCGAGGATGGCGTCGAGGGTCGGTTCGGGACGGTGGTGGTCGATGGCGAAAATGTTGCCGCCGGGCACGAAGCGCCGCGCGTAGAAGTCGTCCGAGGTGTACTTGGAGTAGTTGCCGCCGACGGTCACTTCCTGCTCCAGCGAGAACGCCTCGAAGTCGCCATCGAGGTACATGTCCAGACCTTCCTTGGTCGACTCGAAGTTGGTGATCCAGTCGGCGAAGTTCAGCCCGCTGCCGTCGTCGGCGACCTCGCCGTGCATGCGCTGGTGCGTCGAATCGTTGTGTTCGCGCATGCGCAGGGCGGCGGCCTTGACGCGCCAGTGGTCGTCGAAACGGTGTTCGAGGTCGGCGTAGACCGTGGTCTGCTCGATGTCGTTCTGATTCCAGGTGGCGCCACTGTAGGTCGAGCGCGAGAAGCCGATGTCGCGGCCATCCGGGTAGCGCGGCAGGCCGCGGACCATCGGCCGCGAGTCGAGGTCGGAATTGCTGATGCCGAGGCCCAGGGTGGTGTCCGGGGTCAGGTCGACGTCCAGCGCGCCGTACAGCGAGGTGGTCTTGCTCCACGCGTAGTCGGTGAACGAGTGAGTGTCGTCCTGATCGACCACCAGGCGTCCGCGCACGCTGCCGCTGTCGTTCAGCGGCCCGCCGGCATCGGCCTGCAGGCCGTAGTGGTCCCAGGAGCCGGCCTTGCCGGTGAGGCTGACGGTCGGCGCCGTTTGGCCGCGCTTGCGCACCAGGTTGATCGCCCCGCCGGGGCTGCCGGCGCCCTGCAACAGGCCGGCGGCGCCGCGGAGGATTTCCACGCGGTCGAAGAACACCAGGTCCTGGGTCGCCCAGTTGCCCAGCACGTAGGCGTTGCGCGGGATCGGCACGCCGTCGTACTGCCAGTCGTCGATCTGGAAGCCGCGCGAGGAGATCACCATGCCCGGGCCGATGCCGGTGGCGCCGACCAGGCCGGTGGTCTGGTTGATCGCGTCGCGCAGGTCGGTGATGCCCTGGTCATCGAGTTGCTGGCGGGTGATCACGCTGACCGACTGGGGGATTTCGCGCAGGCGGTGTTCGCCCTTGCCGATGCTTACCGCGCCGGTGGTGTAGGAGCCGCTGCCTTCGGTGGTGACGCCCAGGCCGCTGGCATTCACGCTGGTCGCGCCAAGCTCCACGGCGCCGGCCTCGGCGGCGGGTTGCACGCTGAAGTTGCCGGTTTCGGTCAGGCGCAGCTGCAGGCCGCTGCCGGCCAGCGCCTGTTGCAGGGCCTGCACCACGGTGAACTCGCCGCGCACCGCCGGCGCCTGTTTGCCGCGCACCAGTGCCGGCTCGAGGGACACCACCTGGCCGGATTGCCGGGCGATGGCGTTGAGGGTTTCCGCCAGGCTGGCGGGCGGCAGGTCGAAGCGCAGCACCTGCTGCTGGCTGACGGGGTCGCTGTGGGCAACGCCGAACGGCGTGGCGGCGGCGAGCGCGAGAGCGATGGCAAGGGCGCGGGGCCAGGGTTTGGGCACGGAAGGCTCCTGATCAAGTGGGGGTGTCAGGAGATAGGTGCGATGAGCGATGAAAACCGGACACAGATGCGAATTATTTTCATAAAAACGTTGCGCAGCGCGCCGCCGGCCACCGTTGTGGGTCAGTCGGCGGCGTCGATCAGGGTCAACCAGGGCCCGTAATGGCTGATGCGGATCGGCAGGGTTTCCGCCAGGGCGGTCAGCGCCCGTTCGGGATCGTCCAGCGGATAGACGCCCTGCACGCGCAGCGGGCGCACCGCCGGGGCGACGCGAATCAGGCCGTGGCGGTACGGGCGCAGGGCGTCGATCACCGCCGCCAGCGGCTCGTCGAGCACGCTCAGGCGGCCCTGCAGCCAGTCGGCACGCTGCGTTTCGGGGCCGGACAGCGGGACGATCCGGCGCGCCTGCAGCAGCGCCGCCTGGCCTTCCTGCAGGTCATGGCTGACGCCGCTGGGCAGGCTCAGGCGCACCGCATGTTCGAGCACCACCACGCGGGTCGCCTGGTCTTCCTGGCGGACCAGGAAACGCGTGCCCAGCGCGCGGCTCTCGCCTTGCGCACTGCGCACCACGAAGGGTCGCTGCGGATCGGCGGCGACCTGCACCACCAGTTCGCCGTAGCGCAGGCGTACCAGGCGCTGGCCGGCGCTGAAGTCGATATCCACCGCGCTGCCGGCGTTGAGGCTCAGCTGGCTGCCGTCGGCCAGGCGGTAGACGCGGCGTTCGCCGGTGGCGGTATGCAGGTCGGCGAGCAGCGCCTGGCCCGGCTGGCTGCGCGTGGCCAGCCACAAGCCGCCGCCGAACAGGCCCAGGCCGAGCACGCCGCGCAGCACGTCGCGGCGCGAGGCCATCGGCTGCAGCAGCACTTCGCGGGCCTGGCCGGGGGCGCGCCGTTCGAAGCTGCGCAGGGTCTCGAAGGGGCCGCCGAGGCCTTGCTGCAGCTGCGTCCAGGCGGCAGCGTGGGCCGGATCGCTGCTGCGCCAGGTCTCGAAGCGCGCCTGCAGTTGCGCATCCGGGTTGCCGGCACGCAGGCGCACCATCCAGTCGATCGCTTCCTGGCCGGCGCGCGGTAGGCTAGCCGGGCTCATGGCTGCATCCCGGTCAGGTAGCACTGCTGCAGCGCCTGGGTCATGTAGCGGCCCACGGTACGCTCGGAAACGCCCAGGCGGCGACCGATCTCCTGGTAGCTGAAGCCATCCAGCTGGCTGTACAGGAAGGCGCGCTTGACCACCTGCGGCAGGCCGGCGAGGGTGCGGTCGATGGCGGTCAGCGCTTCGACCAGCAGGGCGATCTCTTCCGGCGACGGCGCCAGCGCCTCGGGCACCGCGGCGAGGCGTTCGAGGTAGGCGAGTTCCAGTTGGCGGCGGCGATGGCGGTCGTAGATCAGCCGCCGGGCGATGGTCGACAGGTAGGCGCGCGGCTGGGCGATGCTGTCCGGATCGACCCGTGCGGCGAGCAGCTGGCAGAAGGTTTCCGCCGCGGTGTCCTCGGCATCGGCGCGATTGCGCAGATGGCGCTGCACATGCTGCAACAGCCAGGCGTGATGGTCACCGAAGAAAAAACCCAGCTTGCGGGTGAATACGGGCACGGGAATCCGAACGAGTAGATAAGAATTCTTCTCATTCTATAGAGACCGCGGGCGCGCCGGCAATCGCCACGACCGTGGCGCTGACGGCGGCCTACCCGCGAGCGGGCAGGCCTGGGTTGCTTACCAGCTGTAGTCCAGGGTGGCGTACACCGTGCGCGGCTGGCCGTACTGGCAGCCGACGTCGTTGAAGCAGCCGGCCACGTAGTCGTCGTCGAACAGGTTGACCGCGTTCAGCGACAGTTCGACGCCGGCGAGGCTGGCATCCAGCTGGTCGAGCGGATAGCTGAGCAGCGCGTCGACCACGCTGTAGCTGTCGACCTTGAAGCTGTTGGCCGAGTCGCCGTAGCTGCTGCCCACATAGCGTGTTCCGGCGCCGAGGCGCAGGCCGCTCAGCGCGCCGCCCTGCACGGTGTAGTCGGCCCACAGCGAGGCCATGTGCTCCGGCACGCGGAACGGCGTGTTGCCTTCGGTGCCGGTGTCCGATTCGGTGACTTCGACGTCGTTCCAGGTGTAGCTGCCGATCAGGTTGAGCCCCTGGGCGATCTCGGCCTTGGCTTCCAGTTCGATGCCCTTGGAGCGCACTTCGGCGTCCTGGCGCACCACGCCAAGGGGCAGGAATTCAGTGAGGTTTTCCCGGGTCAGGTCGAACGCCGCGAGGGTGTACAGCGCGTTGTAGCCGGTCGGCTCGTACTTCACGCCGATCTCGTACTGCTTGCCGATGGTGGGCTCCAGCTGCGAGCCGTCGAGGGTGTTGCCGATGGTCGGCAGGAACGATTCGCTGTAGCTGGCGTAGGGCGCCAGGCCGTTGTCGAACAGGTAGACCACGCCGGCGCGAGCGGTGAAGCGTTCGTCCTTCTGCGTCTGCGGGGCGCGGTCGTCGCGCTGGTCGCTGGTCCAGTCGTAGCGGCCGCCGAGCACGAAAACCCAGCTGTCGAGCTTCAGCTGGTCCTGCAGGTAGACGCCGGTCTGGCTGAGCTTCTGCGTGTAGTCGGAACTGAAGGCGGGCACCGGAAAGAAGGTCAGCGACTCGTCGTGGACCGGCGCGAAGATGTCGAACGCTTCGCCGACGAAGCTCAGGTCCTGGGTCTGGTCGAACTTGCCGTTGTTGTAGTCGAAGCCGCCGAGCAGGGTGTGCTGCACGTCGCCGGTGGCGAAATCGGCCTGCGCCTGGGTGTCGACGGTGAACAGCCGGCCATCGCCCTCCCGCTCCTGCAGGTAGCGGCTGTACAGCGGCGGCGCGATCGGGCCGAAGATTGCCAGCTCGGCACTGTCCTGGCGGTAGTAGCTGTAGCGCAGGTTCTGGCGCAGGGTCCAGACCTCGTCGAAGCGGTGCTCGAAGACGTAGCCCAGCGAGGTCTTCTCGTTGGTCATGTGGTCGTAGTTGGTGTTGCCGACGTAGGTGTCGCGGTCCAGCCGGCCCTGCGCGGTGCCGAACACGGTGCCGGCGGCGGGCAGCGGGTTGGCGAAGTTGCCGGTCTGCTTCTGGTACTCGGCGAGCAGGGTCAGTTCGGTGTTCTCGCTGGGGCGGAAGCTGATCGCCGGGGCGAAGTACTGGCGGCGGTTGGTGATGTGCTCGGCCTGTGCGTCGGCCTCGCGCAGCAGGCCGGTCAGCCGGTAGCTCCATACGCCCTCCTCGTCCAGTGCGTCGCTGAGGTCGAAAGCGCCCTGCCGGTAGTCGAGGTTGCCGGCCTGCAGCTGAACCTGGTGCAGCGGCTCGGCGGTCGGCCGCTTGCTCACCAGGTTGATCTGCCCGCCCGGGTCGGAGACGCCATAGAGCACCGAGCTGGCGCCGCGCAACACTTCGATGCGCTCCAGGCCGTAGGGCTCGGGTGCGTCCCAGCCGAGGAAGTCGGGCAGGAAGGTGCGCGTGCCGTCGCGCAGCATGCGTCCGGTGCCCATCTGAAAGCCGCGGATCATCAGCTGGTCGGTGACGAACTGCGGGCCGGCCAGTTCGGCGTTGACCCCGGGCGTGTAGCGCAGCGCCTGGGCGACGGTCTTCGGTTGCTGCGCCTCGATCTGCTCGCGGGTCACCACCGAGACCGAGGTGGGGGTCTCGATTAGCGGTGCGTCGGTCTTCGAGCCGACGCTGGCGCGCTTGGCCACGTAGCCGTCGTCCGGGCTGGCGGAACTGTAGGCCTGGCCCTGGATGCTGGTCGCGCCCAGCTCCACGGTGCCATCGCCAGTCGCGGCCTCCAGCACATAGTTGCCGCCGGCGTTCAGGGCGCGCAGGCCGGTGCCGCTGAGCAGGCGCGCCAGCCCCTCGTCCACCGCGTAGCTGCCGTTCAGTCCCGGGCTGCGTTTGCCGGCGGTGAGCTGCGCGTCGACCGAGAGCAGGATACCGGCCTCGCTGGCAAAGCGGTTCAGCACCTGGTCGAGGTTGCCGGCCGGGATGGCGTAGCTGCGCGCCTGCTGGCTGGCGGCGGGCTGCGCCTGGGCGAGCGGTAGCAGTGGCAGCGCGCCGGCGGCTAGCAGGCCGGCGAACAGGGCGTGACGGACCGCGACAGTCAGGCGGGTGCGGGGCAAGGGGGTCGATTGCGGCATTCTGGAAAGTCCTCTTGAGAATGCTTCTTAAGTGATTTCAAGAGGTATCCCGAACGAGCTGGGGAAACCGACAACGGCTTCGCAAATATTTTTCGAGGGCGGCCCCGGCTCTTGGAGGAGCGCATTCATTCGCGATGACAGCGGCTAGGTGGTGCCGGTGATCGCGAATGAATTCGCTCCTACAGGGACGGGGCGTCGGCGGGGTGCACTGTCACCCAGTAGCGGGTCAGGCGCTCGACGCGGATCGGCAGCGACTGCTGCAGCGCGGCCAGCACGCGGTCGGTGTCGGCGAGCGGGAACACGCCGGTCAGCGACAGGCCGGCGACGGCCGGGTCGCAGCGCAGCACGCCGCGCCGATGGCGCGCCAGTTCGGCGAGGAACTGGCCGAGCGGCATGCGTTCGGCGACCAGGCGCTCGTCGCTCCAGGCCACCGCGTTGAGGTCGGCGACGGCCAGCGGACCGAGCCGGTCGGCGGCGAACCAGCGCTGCTGGCCGGCCTGCAGACGGCTGGCGGGCAGGTCGCGCGGGCGCAGTTCCAGCTCGCCGTCATACAGCGCCACGCGGCTGCCGGCGTCCAGCGCGTAGACCGAGAAGCGTGTGCCGAGCGCCTCGATCTCGCCGCCGGCGGTCTCGACGATCAGCGGCCGGCGGGCCGGGTCCTTGCCGCTGTCGAGCAGCAGTTCGCCGCCGAGCAGCTGGATGCGCCGTTCGCTGGCGCTGTAGCGGATGTTCACCGCGCTGCCGCTGTTCAGCACCAGCCGGCTGCCGTCCGGCAGGGTGCGGCGCAGACGCTCGCCGGTGCCGCTCCGCAGGTCGGCGAGGCTCTCGCGCCACGGCAGCTGCGTTTCGGCCAGGTAGCCACTACCGCCGGCCATCAGCAGCAGGCCGAGCAGCTTGAGGGTCTGCCGGCGGCGCGCGTCTGGCAGCTCGCGCAGCACCGTGCGCGCGGTGGCGCCGGGCACGCCGGCGAGGGTGCCCTGCAGGCGTTCCAGGCGCTGCCAGGCGCGTCGATGTTCGGGGTCGGCGGCCTGCCATTCGTGGAAGCGGCGCTGCTGCTCGCCATCCAGTTCGCCGCCCCATTGCAGCATCAACCAGTGACTGGCCTGTTCGACGATTGCGGCGGCGATGGGTGCCTCGGCGGGATGGTTCATTCGGCGTACAGCACCTGATAGCAGGCGGCGATGGCGCGCAGCATGTACTTCTGCACCGCGCTGACGCTGACCTGCAGGCGCTCGGCGATCTGCGGGTAGGTCAGGCCGTCGAACTGCGACAGCAGGAAGGCTTCGCGGACGCGCGCCGGCATGTCGTCGAGCATCGCGTCGATCTGCATGAGGGTTTCGATGACCATCGCGCGCGTTTCCAGCGATGGCGTTTCCGGTTCGGGGAGCTGGGCGAGGCTGTCGAGGTAGGCCTGCTCGATGCGCTGGCGGCGCCACTGGTCGATGACCAGGTTGCGGGCGATCTGCACCAGGTAGCGGCGGCCCTCGTCGAAGGCCGGCAGGCGGCGGCTGACCAGCAGGCGCAGGAAGGTGTCCTGAGCCAGGTCGGCGGCGCGCTCGTGGTCGCCGAGGCGCTTGCGCAACCAGCGCTGCAGCCAGCCGCTGTGTTGCTGGTAGAGCAACGCGACGGTCTGCGATGGGGCGTCGACGGCCACCGGCTTCTCCCTGTTAGCGAAGTGCAGATAAGAATTCTTCGCAATAGTAGGGAGCGCCGCGGCCTTTGTGAAGTTGCGTACGGCGAAAGGCGCGCCGCGGGTACGGCAGCGCGCCGGGGTGGGGCTCAGTCGCGCTGGCTGCTGTAGTACAGGTAACCGAGCAGGCCGAGCACGCCGAGCATCAGCCCGGCGCTGGCCAGCGGGTGTTCGCGGCCGTAGCTGTAGGTAGCGACGCCGGCGCGGTAGGTGCGGTCCTTGACCTCGTCATAGGTGTCGCCGAGCAGGCTGCGCGATTGCGTCAAGGCGCGTTCGGCGCTCTTGCGGATGCTCGCCAGGGAGCGCCGGGATTCTTCGCTGGCGCCCTCCTTGAGCGTCTCCAGGGTACTCAGCACGCTCTGGATTTCGGCTTCCAGGTCGTGCAGCGCGTGGTGGCGGGACAGCAGGGCCATGGCGGTATCTCCTTCGTTGCAGGGGCTGTGAAGGTTCCGACTGCACCCACCGCGGAAAGTGCAACTAGTCTGAATTCAGACGCCGCCGCCCCGCCGGCTCCCTGCAGGGTGGTCGCGCACCGGCCCGTGCCGCGGGTCCCCACGCTGAGGAGAATGCCCATGTCCGATCACCATACGTACAAGAAGGTCGAGCTGGTTGGCTCGTCGAAGACCAGCATCGAGGATGCGATCAGCAACGCGCTGGCCGAGGCGGCGAAGAGCCTCAAGCTGATGGAATGGTTCGAGGTGGTCGACACCCGCGGACACATCGCCAACGGCGCGGTGGCGCACTACCAGGTGACCATCAAGGTCGGCTTCCGCGTCGCCAACAGCTAAGCGTCACACCCCGGCAACCCACGGCCCGCTACACTGGCCTCGGCCGGGCGCGCTGCCCGGCTGCGCACCATCCACCCATCGACGTACAACGAGGGAGCGTTATCCGATGAAGAAACTTCTGATCGCGGCCGGGGTACTGGCGCTGAGCTCGTCGGCGTTCGCCGCCGGCAAGCCCTGCGAGGAACTGAAGAGCGAGATCGATGCCAAGCTCAAGGCCAAGGGCGTGCAGTCCTACAGCCTGGAGATCGTCGACAAGGGCACCGGCGGCGGCAAGCAGGTGGTCGGCAGCTGCGAAGGCGGTAGCAAGGAAATCGTCTACCAGCGCAACTGATCGCCTGGCCTGGCGCCAGTTCGCCAGGTCCGGTTACCACGAGCCGGCGCGTCCGCTAGGGCCGCCGGCTTTTTGTTGCGCGGCCGTTGGGGTTGTCTGCGGGCCAATCGTCCCCACATAGGGAGAACGACCCAGGAGGCAGCATGACCCGATTGGCAGACATCCGCATTTCCACCCTCGACCTCGCCCCGGTACGCGCCGAAACCGGTGCCGCCGGCGCGCTGCACAACTCGCTGGCGCTTGCCCAGCACGTCGAGCGCCTCGGCTACACGCGCTTCTGGGTGGCCGAACACCACAACATGGACGGCATCGCCAGCTCGGCCACCGCCGTGCTGCTCGGCTACCTGGCCGCCGGCACCGCGACGATCCGCGTCGGCGCCGGCGGGGTGATGCTGCCCAACCACGCACCGCTGGTGATCGCCGAGCAGTTCGGCACCCTGGAAACCCTGTATCCCGGACGCATCGACCTCGGCCTCGGCCGCGCGCCGGGCGCCGACCAGTACACCGCCCACGCGCTGCGCCGCGATCGCGCCGGCAGCGCCGACGACTTCCCCGCCGACGTCGAGGAGCTGCAGCGTTACTTCGGTCCGCGCACCGCCGATCAGCGGGTGATCGCCATGCCCGGCACCGGCACCCAGGTGCCGATCTGGCTGCTCGGCTCGAGCCTGTTCAGCGCCCAGCTGGCCGGCATGAAAGGCCTGCCGTTCGCCTTCGCCTCGCACTTCGCGCCGCGCCTGGTGCACGAGGCGATCCGTACCTACCGCAACCACTTCAAACCCTCGGCGGTGCTCGACAAGCCCTACGTCATGCTCGGCGTGCCGCTGCTCGCCGCCGACAGCGACGAGCGCGCCGAATACCTGGCGACCTCGGCCTACCAGCGCATCCTCTCGCTGATCCGTGGCCAGAGCCTGGTGCAGCGCCCGCCGGTGGCGAGCATGGACGGCCTGTGGCTGCCCCACGAGCGCCAGGCAGTCGGCGACTTCCTCGGCCTGGCGGTGATCGGCGGGCCGGCCAAGGTGCAGGCGCGCCTCGAGGTGCTGCTCGAACAGACCGGCGCCGACGAGCTGATCTTCACCAGCGACATGTACGATTTCGCCGACCGCCTGCGTTCCTACGAGGTGCTCGCCGAGGTCCACCACGGCTGAGTCGGGCCTGCCCTGACCACCGGTGGCGAACTTGCCGGGGCTGCGCTTCTCTGAACTGAAACACCCGTGAGGAGAAGTGCCATGGAAATCACCAAGCATGCGTCCGCCCATTGGCAGGGCGGTCTGAAAGACGGCAAGGGCACCCTGTCCACCGAAAGCGGCGCGCTCAGCGACACGCCCTACGGTTTCCGCACCCGCTTCGAGGGCAAGCCGGGCACCAACCCCGAGGAGCTGATCGGCGCGGCGCACGCCGGCTGCTTCTCCATGGCCCTGTCGATGCAACTCGGCCTCGCCGGGCTGACTGCGGAAAGTCTCGCCACCAAGGCCGAAGTCACCCTCGAGCAGGACGAAGGCGGCTTCACCATCACCGCCGTGCACCTCTCGCTGCTGGCGCGGATTCCCGGCGCCAAGCGCGCCGACTTCGAAAGCGCGGTGGAAGCGGCGAAGACCGGCTGCCCGGTGTCCAAGCTGCTCAATGCGGAAATCACCCTCGACGCCAGCCTGGAGAGCTAGGCCGCCACGGCGCCGATCAGCGGCCCGTCAAAAGGGTCCGCAGCGTACGACCTCACCGCGCGCCAGCACCTTGCGCTGCGCGTCGTACAGCCAGGCCTGCGCCTTCCCGGCCAGCGGCCGTGCTTCCAGGCGGTAGCGCTGGCCGGCGGCGAAGTGCTCGTAGCGCACGCGCAGGATGCAGGTGATCGGCCCCGGCGAGCCGCCGGGGTCCATGCCGCCGCCACCGCCGCCCATGCGTTCGTACTGGAAGCGCACGTCCAGCTCGTGGCGGCCGGGGCTGACCTGGAAGTAGCGCCCGTCGCTGAGGCGCGCGCCGTCCAGGCGATTGGCAGAGATGCTGTGGCTGGGCTGCTGGGTGGCCAGGTCGACCCAGGCCTGCTGCGGGTCGGGCGGCGGCGGATTGGCGGCGCAGGCGCCAAGGCTGACGGCGAGAAGGACGAGCGGAAGCGGACGCATGGCGGCGGTCTCGAAGCGGTGGGAACACACCCCACCAGAATAGCCCTCAGAACTCCCCGCAACGACCCTCGCGGCCGCGCGCCAGCAGCTGGTTGTCGGCGCTGTACAGCTTGACCCACGGGCGGAAGCCGATGTTGCCGGCGACCAGTCGGTAGCGCTGCCCGGCGTCGAAGCCGGCGTACTGCACGCGCACCTCGCAGTTGCGCGGCAGCGCGGCGCTGCTCGGCCCGACGTCGCTGCCGGCCACGGCGAACTGCAGGCGCGCCTGCAGCTCGTGGCTGCCCGGTTCGACCTGGAAGAAACGGTCGTCGTCGAGCGGCTTGTCGTCGACCTCGGCGGCGCGCAGCTGGCTGGCCGGGTTGGTGTGCAGGTCGATCCACGCCTGGTTGGGGTCGGGCTTGGGCAGCAGCGAGCAGCCGCCGAGCGCGAGCAGGCCGGTGAGACAAAACGAGGTACGCATGCGCTACTCCAAGGGTCAGGGCAGATTGGTGGCTGGCGGTGGCGCGATGCAGTAGTGTGCTGCGTCGAGGCGGTGAACCCGCCGCCTGGGCGCCGGTGCGGGCTCGCGAGACCCGAACCGCTGCTGGCCATCCCTTGCTCGAGAGCTCTGCCGCCCGTCATGCCGGTTTTTTCCTGCTTACTCGACCGTTTTTCCCGGGCCTGGGTTCCCCTGTTGCTGCTCGGGGCGCTGAGCGGTTGTTCGAGCCTCGCCTACTACACCCAGCTCGCCGAGGGTCAGCTCGAGCTGTTGCGCCGTCGCGAGCCGGTCGCGGCGATCGTCGCCGACCCGGCGCGTGACCCGCAGTTACGCCAGCGCCTGGCCCTCGCCCAAGACGCGCGTAGCTTCGCCAGCCAAGCGCTGGACCTGCCGGACAACCGCAGCTACCGGGTCTACGCCGAACTGGACCGGCCCTACGTGGTGTGGAATGTGTTCGCCGCGCCGGAGCTGTCGCTGCAGCCGCTCACCCACTGCTTCCCGATCGCCGGCTGCGTCGCCTACCGCGGCTACTACCAGCTCGGCGGCGCGCGCGGCGCGGCGGCGCTGCTCGAGCAGGACGGCTGGGACACCTACGTGGCCGGCATCGAGGCCTACTCGACGCTCGGCTGGTTCGACGACCCGCTGCTCAGCAGCATGCTGCGCTGGGACGACGAGCGCCTCGCCGCGCTGATCTTCCACGAGCTGGCCCATCAGCGCTTCTACCTGGCCGACGACACCGCGTTCAACGAGTCCTACGCCAGCTTCGTCGAGCACGAGGGCCTGCGCCAATGGCGCGCCGCGCGCGGCCTGGCGCCGCTCGACGGGCACGCCGAGCGGATGCGCGAACAGTTCACCGCGCTGCTGCTGGCCAGCCGCGCGCGCCTGCAGGCGCTGTACAGCGGGCCGCTCGACGAGGCGGGCAAGCGCGCCGGCAAGGCCGCCGAGTTCGAGCGCCTGCGCGCCGAGTACCGCGCGCTGCGCGACCGCGAGTGGCACGGGGACACGCGTTACGACGCCTGGATCAACGCGCCACTGAACAACGCCAAGCTGCTGCCGTTCGGCCTCTATGATCAATGGCGGCCGGCGTTCGCCGCGCTGTTCGCCGAGGTGCACGGCGACTGGCCGGCCTTCTACCGGGCGGTCGCCGCGCTCGGCGACTTGCCCGCGGCGCAGCGCGAGACGCGCCTGCAGGCCCTGCAGGCGGCGAACCGCGTGGTGCCCGGTGCAGTCCAACAGGCAAAGTGATTCACAACCGGAGGTGAGCGATGCAACCAAGGATGCTGTTGTTACTGCTGGGCCTGTGCGCCGGCAGCGCCGTGGCGGCGCCCAAGCCGTGCGAGGAACTCAAGCGCGAGATCGAGGTGAAGATCCAGGCCGCCGGGGTGACCAGCTACACCCTGGAGATCGTACCGAGTGGCGAGGTCGAGGACCCCAACATGGTGGTCGGCAGCTGCGCCGGCGGGAGCATGAAGATTCTCTACCAGAAGAACGGCAACTGACTGCCTCGTTCCCGCACCTGGCGCAGGCTAAGCCGCCGGGCTGGATTCCCGCCTGCGCGGGAATGACGGGGGCAGCATCGCGACCAAGTTGTCTTACCGTCGTCCCCGCGCAGGCGGGGACCCAGGGGCGTAGGTGGGGGTGGCTAGTTCGTAGGATGGGTCGAGGCGCGCAGCGCGGATACCCGTCGACACCGTGCCGATGGGTATCGCTGCGCTCGACCTAGGCGGCCCCACCCACCCTATCGCCTTAGGCGAACGCTGCTTGCAGCTCGTCGAGGGTCTCGAAGTGGTAGGTCGGCGCCTCGGCGAGCAGCTCCTCGCGACTGCCGAAGCCGTAGCCGACCGCCGCGCAATCCAGGCCGTTGCGCCGTGCGCCGATCAGGTCGTGCTTGCGGTCGCCGATCATCAGCGTCTGGCGCGGATCGAGGCGCTCCTCGCTGAGCAGGTGGGCGAGCAGTTCGACCTTGTCGGTACGCGTGCCGTCCAGCTCGCTGCCGTAGATCACCCTGAAGTGCCGCTCGAAGCCGAAGTGCCGGGCGATCTCGCGGGCGAACACGCTCGGCTTGCTGGTCGCGATGTACAACGTGCGGCCCTGCCCGGCGAGCTGTTCGAGCAGGCGCGGCACGCCGTCGAACAGCTGGTTCTCGTACAGCCCGGTGACCTTGAAGCGCGCGCGGTAGTGGTTCACCGCCTGCCAGGCGGTGGCCTCGTCGAAGCCGTAGCTGGCCATGAAGCACTGCAGCAGCGGCGGGCCGATGAAGTGTTCCAGGGCGCGCAGGTCGGGTTCGTCGATGCCCAGCTGGGCGAGGGCGAACTGCACCGAACGGGTGATGCCTTCGCGCGGGTCGGTGAGCGTGCCGTCGAGGTCGAAGAGGACGTGCGAGTAGTGCATGGCGGGTGTGGCTGGCAAACAGGGGTGCTCAGGATAACAGCCCTGGGCTGAAACAATCTGTTGCACTGCCGGCGACCGACGGCTGCGGGTTTTTCGCGTTTCGTCCGTCATGGACATGGAGCCTGAATTTTTCCCGTCGATCCTGCCGTGCGCGGCCGGGCCGGCGACTTCGTTTTCCCGTCCCTCCGGTACCTGCATGAAATCGACTTCCCCCGCGCGCGGCTACGCCCTGGCGCTGTTCTCCCGCGTCGCCGCAGCGATCCTCGGCGGCTATGCGCTGACCGCCGCCAGCGTGATCTTCCTCGGCGCGCTGATTCCCCTGCCGAAGAGCCAGGCGGTGCTCGCCGCCTCGCTGGCCAGCTTCGCCGTGTACACCGCGGCGCTGGTCTGGGCGTTCGTCGCCGAGCGCCTGCGCACCCTGTGGCTGAGCCTGCTGCTGCCGGCCGCGGTGCTCGCCGGGCTCGGCCTGCTGCTCGGGGGGGCCGGAGTATGAGTCAGCTCGATGCCGGCGTGGCGCAGGGCGGGCTGCGCCAGAAGATGGCCTGGCTACACACCTGGGGCGGGCTGTGGGCCTGCTGGGTGCTGTTCGCGATCTTCCTCACCGGCTCGCTGGGGGTGTTCGACGAGCCGATCACCCGCTGGATGAAGCCGCACCTGCCGCAGGCCAGCGCCCTCGACGACGGCGCCGAGCTCGGCGACGACAGCGCGCGCCGTCAGGCGGTGCGCCTCGGCCAGGCCTACCTGGCGGCGGCGCAGCCGGACGCGCATTCCTGGGGCATCAGCCTGCCCAACGACAACGAGGCGGCGATCCGGGTGTTCTGGCAGGACGCCCAGGAAGAATTCCACAACGCCCGCCTCGACCCGCAGAGCGGCCAGGCGCTGGGCGCCTCGCTGCAGCGCGAGAGCGAGGGCGGCCACCACTTCGTGCACATGCACTTCGAGTTCCACGGCGGCACCGCCGGCATCTGGCTGGTCGGCGCCTTCACCATGGCCTTCCTGGTGGCGCTGGTCAGCGGGGTGATCATCCACAAGCGGATCTTCAAGGACTTCTTCACCTTCCGTCCCGGCAAGGGCCAGCGTAGCTGGCTGGACGCGCACAATGCGCTGTCGGTGCTCAGCCTGCCGTTCCAGCTAATGATCGCCTACACCGGTCTGGCGACCTTCTACGCGCTGTACATGCCGGCCGGCATTGCCGCCCACTACCCCAGCGACGAGGCGTACTTCGCCGAGCTGCTGACCCAGCCGGCGCCGCAGGAACGCACCGGCGTCGCTGCCCCGGTGACCGCGCTGGACGAGGTGCTGCGGCGCAGCGAGCAGCAGCTGCAGCGCCCGGTGAGCTTCCTCAGCGTCGAGCACCCCAACGACAGCAGCGCCGCGGTGGTGGTGTTCGGCCGCTTCATCGAGAAGCAGGGCGAGTACCGCCTGCTCGGCGATGGCGGCGGCCAGGTGTTCTTCGACGGCGTCAGCGGCGCGCAGCGCGACATCCAGTTGCCCGGTGAACTGCGCGGCGGCGCGGCGCAGGACGTGCAGTCGGTGATGGCCAATCTGCACTTCGCCGCGTTCGGCGGCCACCTGGTGCGCTGGCTGTTCTTCGTCTGCGGGCTGGCCGGCGCGGCGATGCTCGCCACCGGCGCGATCCTGTTCATGGTCAAGCGCCGCCAGCGTTCGCTGCATGAGTTCGGTGCGCGCACCGCGCAGGTCTACCGGGTCATCGAGGTGCTCAACATCGGCACCATCACGGGCCTCGGCGTGGCCTGCGTGGCGTTCTTCTGGGCCAACCGGTTGATCCCGCTGGGCATCGCCGACCGTCCGGAATGGGAGATCGCCGCGTTCTTCGCGGTGTGGCTGCTCAGCTACCTGCACGCCGCACTGCGCGCGCCGAGCCAGGCGTGGATCGAACAGCTGCTGGCCCTCGCCGCGCTGTGCCTGCTGCTGCCGCTGCTCAACTGGCTGACGGTCGGCGAACAGCTGGTCGGCTACCTGCTGCGCGGCGATGGGGAGCGCGCCGGGGTCGAGCTGGTGGCCCTGGCCGGTGGCCTGCTCAGCCTGCTGGCGGTGCGCCGCCTACTCCGCAAACGCCGCCAGGCGCCGGCCAAGGTGCGCCGGCAGACCGCGCGCGCCGCCGTGGCGGAGGTGCAGTGATGGAGCTGAATGTCGCACTGGCGCTGGGCAGCGCCCTCGCCTTCGCCGGCCTGGCCGGCCTGTGCCTGGGCATGGATCGGCATCATAAGCAGGTCTGGGCCGGTAAGGCGCCGCGCCGCCAGCGCGCGCTGCGCCTGGCCGGCTGGCTGCTGCTGGCGCTGGCCCTGTGGCCGTGCCTGCAGGTGTGGGGCAGCGCGGTCGGTCCGGTGGTCTGGTGCGGCCTGCTCAGCGCCGCGGCGCTCGGTCTGGTGCTGCTGCTGCCCTATGCGCCACGCCTGACCGCCGCGCTGGCGGGGCTGGCGACGCTGGCCGTCGTGCCGCTGCTGTTCACCCTGTAATGCGCACAAGGATGTTCTTCGCATGAGTTCGCTTCTTCGTTCCAAGGGCCGCTGGCTGCTGCTGGCACTGGTGCCGGGCGCGCTGCTCGGCGCCTGGTGGTGGCAGGGCGAGGCGCCGGCGCGCTTCGCCACCCAGGCGGTCGCGCGTGGCGATGTCGAGGCCACCGTGGTGGCGATTGGCACCCTGCAGCCGCGCGAGTCGGTGGAGGTCGGCGCGCAGGTCTCCGGCCAGGTGCTGCGCCTGCACGTGCAGCCCGGCGACCAGGTCGCCAAGGGCCAGCTGCTCGCCGAGATCGACGCCAGCCTCCACGAGGCCACGGTAGAGGCCGACCGCGCGGCGCTCGCCGGATTGCGCGCACAGCTCGCCGAGCAGCAGGCGCAGCTCGACCTGGCGCGCCAGCAGTACCAGCGCCAGCAGCAGCTGGCGCGCGACGAGGCGACCCGCGAGGAAGACGTGCAGGTCGCCACCGCCGCCTGGAAGTCGGCGCAGGCGCGCCTCGCCCAGCTGCGCGCGCAGATCGCCGAAAGCCAGGCGCGGCTGCGCGGCAACGAGGCGCAGCTCGGTTACACGCGGCTCTACGCGCCGATCGCCGGCACCGTGCTGGGCGTCGACGTCAAGCAGGGGCAGACGCTCAACGCCACCTACCAGACGCCGACCGTGCTGCGCATTGCCGACCTCAGCGCGATGACCGCCTGGACCAAGGTTTCCGAGGCCGACATCCGCCAGCTCAAGCCGGGTCTGGCGCTGTACTTCACCACCCTCGGCGGCGACGGCCGGCGCTGGCCCGGGCAGATCCGCCAGGTGCTGCCGGCCCCGCCGCTGCCGCCGACGGCGTCCGGCGATGCCCCGGCGACCCCGCAGGTGACCAAGGCGGTGCAGTACACCGTGCTGTTCGACGTCGACAACCGCGACGGCGTGCTGATGCCGCAGATGACCGCCCAGGTGGTGTTCGTCACCGCCGCGGCGCGCGGCGTGCTGACTGCACCGCTGGAAGCGTTGCAGGCGGTCGACGGCCAGCCCGGCCACTTCCGCCTGCGCGTGCTCGACGCCAAGGGCCGCGCCGAGGCGCGCGAGGTGCAGATCGGCGCGCGCAGCCGCCAACTGGTGGAAATCCTCGCCGGGGTCAATGAAGGCGAGCAGGTGATCACCGCCGATCTGCCGGACACCCGCGTGGCGAGGTTCCAGTGGTAGCCGCTGGATCAGCCGAGGTGCCGCTGATCGAGCTGGACAACCTGCGGCGCAGCTACGGCGGCCGCGACGGTGCGCCCGAGACCGAGGTGCTGCGTGGCGTCAGCCTGCGCATCGTCGCCGGCGAGTTCGTCGCCATCGTCGGCGCCTCGGGCTCCGGCAAGTCGACGCTGATGCACCTGCTCGGCTGTCTCGACCGGCCGAGCTCCGGCACCTACCGTTTCGCCGGCCGCGACGTCGCCGAGTTCGACGCCGACCAGCTGGCCTGGCTGCGCCGCGAGGCGTTCGGCTTCGTGTTCCAGGGCTACCACCTGATCGCCACCGAGTCGGCGCGCGAGAACGTGGAAATCCCCGCGCTGTACGCCGGCCTGCCGGCCGAGCAGCGCCAGGCACGGGCCGCCGCGCTGCTCACCCGCCTGGGCCTCGGCGAACGCCTCGAGCACCGCCCCAGCCAGTTGTCCGGCGGTCAGCAGCAGCGCGTGTCGATCGCCCGCGCGCTGATGAACGGCGGACGGATCATCCTCGCCGACGAACCGACCGGCGCACTCGATTCGCACAGCGGCCAGGAGGTCATGGCGCTGCTCCGCGAGCTGGCCGGCGCCGGCCACACGGTGATCCTCATCACCCACGACCGCGACGTCGCCGCCCAGGCGCAGCGGGTTATCGAGATCCGCGACGGCGCGATCGTCGCCGATAGCGGCGCGCAGCCGAGCGCCAGCGCGCTGCCGTTGCCGGCGCTGGATCAGGCCGGGCACGGCCGCGCGCTGTCCTGGTGGAGCGCCTTCGACGAGGTGGCGCGCTCGGCCTGGCGGGTGATGTGGCTGAACCGCTTCCGCACCGCGCTGACCCTGCTCGGCATCGTCATCGGCGTGGCCTCGGTGATCGTCATGTTGGCCATCGGTCTGGGCACCAAGCAGAAGGTGCTGACCCAGATGGCCTCGATGGGCGCCACCACCCTCTACCTGTACAGCGCCCAGCCACCCGAGGGCGGCCCCTGGGGTGTGCTCAGCGAGGCCGACATGCTGGCGGTCGCCGCGCTGCCGGAGGTCGACCTGGCCACCCCGGTGATCGGCAACCCGCTCAACGTGCAGTACGGCAATGTGGCCCGCGACATCTACGTGTACGCCAGCAACGAGCAGCTGCCCGGTATCCATCACTGGCCGCTGGCCGCCGGGCGCTTCTTCACCGCCAGCGAGAACCGCGCCCTGGCGCCGGTGGTGGTGCTCGGCCACAAGGCGCGCCAGGTGTTCTTCCGCGACGAGCCGCAGCCGCTCGGCCGCCAGCTGCTGATCGGCGACGCGCCGTTCGAGGTGATCGGCGTGATGGCCGAGAAGGGCAAGGAATCCGGCGCCGACTACTACGACGAGATGGTCTTCATCCCCTACCAGGCCGGCCGCGCGCGGGTCTATCAGGACATTCTCGAGCCGGAGTACGCGACCCTCACCGCAGCCTCCACCGGCCAGGTCAAGGCTGCCGGCGAGGCGGTGCGCGAGCTGCTCCTGGCGCGCCACGGCCGCGAGGACTTCGATGTCGACAACGCCGCCGCCAAGGTGCTCGCCGAGGCGGAAACCCAGGACAGCATGACCCGCATGCTCGGCCTGATTGCCGCGGTGTCGCTGCTGGTCGGCGGCATCGGGGTGATGAACGTGATGCTTATGACCGTGCGCGAACGCACCCGCGAGATCGGCATCCGCATGGCCACCGGCGCGCGCCAGCGCGACATCCTCCAGCAGTTCCTCGGCGAGGCGGTGCTGGTCACCCTGGTCGGCGGCAGCGTCGGTGTGGCGCTCGGCCTGCTGGTCGGCGCCGCGCTGCTGCTCTGGCAGGTGCCGCTGATCTTCTCGTTCAGCGCCATGCTCGCCGCCTTCGCCTGCGCGGTGGCCACCGGCCTGCTGTTCGGCTATCTGCCCGCGAAAACCGCGGCCGGGCTCGACCCGGTCGTGGCGTTGACCCTGGAATGAGACCGATGTGGAAACCCTGTGTGACGCTGCTCGCCGCCCTCGCCCTGCTGGGCTGCAGCCAGCGCGAGGCGGCCGCCCCGCCGCTGCCGCACGCCCCGGCGCAGTGGCGGCACGCCAGTGGCCAGGCCGATGCCGTCGACGCCGCCTGGTGGCGCGCCTTCGGCAGCGCCGAGCTGGACCGCCTGGTGGCCGAGGCGCTGGCGCACAGCCCCGACCTGGCCAGCGCCGCGGCGCGCGTGCAGCAGGCCGAAGCCAGTGCGCGACTGGCCGGCGCGGCGCTGCTGCCGCGCCTGGACGCCAGCCTGGCCGGCAGTCGCGAAGCGCGCCTCGGCGGTAATCCGGCCACCGCCGGTAACCATTACAACGGCAGCCTCGCCGCCAGCTACGAAGTTGACCTGTGGGGCCGCCTGCGCAGTACCCGACAGGCCGCCGAACTGGACCTGCGCGCCAGCGCCTTCGACCGCGACGCGCTGCAGGTCAGCCTCAGCGCGGCGGTGGCGACCACCTGGCTGCAGGGCGTCGGCCTGCGCGAACGCACGCGCATCGCCGCGCTCAACCTGGCCAACGCCGAACGCGTGCTGCGGACCGTCGAGGCACGCTGGCGCGCCGGCGCCGCGGTGGCCCTGGAGCTGGCCCAGCAGCGCGGCGTGGTGGCCACCCAGCAGCGCCTGCTCGCCGACCTGCGCCAGCAGGCCGAGGACAGCCGCACCGCCCTCGCCGTGCTGCTCGGCGTCAGCGTTACCGAACTGGACGGCGTCAGCGCCGCACAGCTGGATGCCGTGCTGGCGCCGGCGCTCGGCGCCGGGCTGCCCAGCGCGCTGCTCGAACGGCGTCCCGACCTGGCCCGCGCCGAGGCCGCCCTGCTGGCCGGCGATGCGGATGTCGCCGCGGCGCGTGCGGCGCTGCTGCCGCGCCTCGACCTGGCCGCGGCGCTGAGTGGCGGCAACGGCAGCCTCAGCCGGCTGTTCGCCGATCCGGTCTATTCGCTGGGCGCGGCGCTGACCGCGCCGATCTTCGACAACGGCCGCCTGGCCGCCGAACGCGACCTGGCCATCGGCCGCCGTGCGGAACTGCTCGCCGACTACCGCGGGGCGATCGTCGCCGCCTTCGCCGACGTCGAGGTGGCGCTCAATGCGCTGAGCGGCAGCGCGGCCAAGCGCGCGGCGCAGGATGAAGTGCTGAGTCAGGCGCAACTGGCCTTCCGCCTCGCCGAGGCGCGCTACCGGGCCGGCGCCGACACCCTGCTCACCCTGCTCGACGCGCAGCGCACCCTGTATGCCGCACAGGACGAGCTGGCGCAGTTCCAGCTCGAGCGCCTGCAGGCCAGCGTCGGCCTGTACCGCGCGCTGGGCGGCGGCTGGCCGGGTGCGACGGCGCTGCGCTAGCCGGCGCTTGGCACCGGCCGACTAGGCGTCGTAGCCCTCGGCCAGGTGCAGGTCCTTGAGCTTCACGTAGTTGCCGGCGCTGTAGCTGAAGAACGCGCGCTCCTTGTCGGTCAGCGGGCGCGCCTGGCTGACCGGACGGCCGACATACAGGAAGCCGCTTTCCAGGCGCTTGCCAGGCGGCACCAGGCTGCCGGCGCCGATCACCACCTCGTCCTCGACCACCGCGCCGTCCATCACGATGCTGCCCATGCCGACCAGGATGCGGTTGCCCAGCGTGCAGCCGTGCAGGGTCACCTGGTGGCCGATGGTCACTTCGTCGCCGATGGTCAGCGGGAAGCCGTCCGGATTGAACGGCCCGGCGTGGGTGATGTGCAGCACGCTGCCATCCTGCACGCTGGTGCGTGCGCCGATGCGGATGCGGTGCATGTCGCCGCGGATCACCGTCAGCGGCCACACCGAGCTGTCCTCGCCGAGCTGCACGTCGCCGATCACCACGGCGGAGCTGTCGACGAACACCCGGGCGCCGAGTTGCGGACGCATGCCGCGGTAAGTACGAATCGCCACGATAGAAACCTCTCAAGCTGCGGTTGCCGTCGATTGTAATTAAGATGGCGGCATACGGGTCGAACGCCTGCCGCTCGCCCGAACTCCCTTCCGCCACAGGTGAATGCCGTGACTGCCAGCAATCCCCTCCTCCAAGACTTCGACCTGCCGCCCTATTCGCTGATCAAGCCCGAGCACGTCGAGCCGGCCATCGACAGCATTCTCGCCGACAGCCGCGCCGCCGTCGCCGCGCTGCTCGCCGCCCAGCCGGCCGCGCCGAGCTGGGATTCCCTGGTGCAGCCGCTCGACGAACTGGGCGCGCGCCTCGGCCGCGCCTGGAGCCCGGTCAGCCACCTCAACGCGGTGTGCAACAACGCCGAGCTGCGCAGCGCCTACGAGGCCTGCCTGCCCAAACTGTCCGAATACTGGACCGAACTGGGGCAGAACAAGGCGCTGTTCGACGCCTACCAGGCGCTGGCCGGCAGCCCGGCGGCGAGCGGCTTCGAGGTGGCGCAGACGACCATCCTCGAGCACGCCCTGCGCGACTTCCGCCTGTCCGGCATCGACCTGCCGGCCGCCGAGCAGAAGCGCTACGGCGAAATCCAGATGAAGCTCTCCGAGCTGACCAGCAACTTCTCCAATCAGCTGCTCGACGCCACCCAGGCGTGGACCAAGCAGGTCGGCGACGAAGCGCTGCTTTCCGGCATCACCGACTCGGCCAAGGCGCAGATGGCCCAGGCCGCGCAGGCCAAGGGTCTGGACGGCTGGCTGATCAGCCTGGAATTCCCCAGCTACTACGCGGTGATGACCTACGCCGACGACCGCGCGCTGCGCCAGGAGCTGTACAGCGCCTACGCCACCCGCGCCTCCGATCAGGGCCCGAACGCTGGCCAGCACGACAACGGCCCGCTGATGGAGCAGATCCTCGACCTGCGCCAGGAGCTGGCGCGCCTGCTCGGCTTCGGCAACTTCGCCGAGCTGTCGCTGGCCACCAAGATGGCCGAATCGACCGACCAGGTGCTCGGCTTCCTGCGGGACCTGGCGGGGCGCAGCAAGCCCTTTGCCGCCCAGGACCTCGACGAGCTCAAGGCGTTCGCCGCCGAACAGGGCGTCAGCGACCTGCAGAGCTGGGACGTCGGCTACTACAGCGAGAAACTGCGCCAGCAGCGCTACAGCATCTCCCAGGAGCAGGTGCGCGCCTGGTTCCCGATCGACAAGGTGCTGACCGGGCTGTTCGCCATCGTCGAGCGCCTGTACGGCATCCAGATCAAGGAACTGGCCGGCTTCGACAGCTGGCACCCGGACGTACGCCTGTTCGAGATCAGCGAAAATGGCCAGCGCGTCGGGCGCTTTTTCTTCGACCTCTACGCGCGCGCCAACAAGCGCGGCGGCGCGTGGATGGACGGCGCGCGCGACAAGCGCCGCGCCGCCGACGGCAGCCTGATCAGCCCGGTGGCCGACCTGGTGTGCAACTTCACTCCGGCAGTCGGTGGCAAGCCGGCGCTGCTCACCCACGACGAAGTCACCACGCTGTTCCACGAGTTCGGCCACGGCCTGCACCACCTGCTGACCCGCGTCGAGCATGCCGGCGCCTCGGGGATCAACGGCGTGGCCTGGGACGCGGTGGAGCTGCCCAGCCAGTTCATGGAGAACTGGTGCTGGGAGCCGGAGGGTCTGGCGCTGATTTCCGGCCACTACGAATCCGGCGAGCCGCTGCCGCAGGACCTGCTGGACAAGATGCTCGCCGCGAAGAACTTCCAGTCCGGGCTGATGATGGTCCGCCAGCTGGAGTTCTCGCTGTTCGACTTCGAACTGCACGCCACGCACGGCGACGGGCGCAGCGTGCTCGACGTGCTCGGCGCGGTGCGCGACGAGGTGGCGGTGCTGGTGCCGCCGAGCTGGAACCGCTTCGCCAACAGCTTTGCGCACATCTTCTCCGGCGGTTACGCGGCCGGTTACTACAGCTACAAGTGGGCGGAAGTGCTGTCCGCCGACGCCTTCTCCAAGTTCGAGGAGGAAGGCGTGCTCAACCCGGCCACCGGCCGCGCGTTCCGCGAGGCGATCCTCGCCCGCGGCGGTTCGCAGGAGCCGATGTTGCTGTTCGTCGACTTCCGCGGCCGCGAGCCATCGATCGATGCGTTGCTGCGCCATTCCGGGCTCAGCGAGGAGGCGGCATGAGCGATCTGCCCGTGACCAAACGCTTCATCGCCGGCGCGGTATGCCCGGCGTGCAGCGCCATGGACACCATCAAGATGTGGGACGTCGACGGCACCCCGCACCGCGAATGCGTGGCCTGTGGCTACAGCGACACGCTCAACGCCCAGGGCCAGTCGGTGCCCAAGGAACTCGGTACGCGGGTCAACCTCAACGCGCCGAAGAAGCCAGCTGACCCGCGCGTGCAGGGCGTGCAGTTCTTCCCCAACCCGAAGCTGAAAAAGCCCGAGTAGGGCGCGTCGGTGGCCCGCCGGGTCCTGCTGCTCAACCCCAACAGCACGGCGGCGCACACCGCGGCAATGCTCGCCACGGCGCGCCGCGTGCTTGCCACGGGCTACCAGGTCGACGGCCTGACCCTGGCCGACGCCCCGCCGCTGCTGGCCAGCCCGGCCGACCTGCAGGCTGCTGCCAGCGCCCTCGCCCGCCTGCCCGCGCAGGCGTTCGCCGGCTTCGACGCGGTGCTCCTGGCGGCGTTCGGCGATCCCGGCAGCGCTGCCCTGCGCGCCCGCCTGCGCGTCCCGCTGCTCGGCATCGGCGCCTGCGCGATCCAGGCCGCGGCGGCGCACGGGCGCTTCGCCATCGTCACCATCACCCCCGAGCTGCAGACCGCCATCGCCTCCCAGGTGGCGCACCACGGCTGCGCCGCGCAGTACGCCGGGCTGCGCCTGACCGGCGCAGCGGCGCAGACCCTGCTCGACGATCCGTCGGCGCTGCGCGAGGCGCTGGCGCAGTGCATCGAGGCGACGCTGGCCGAGGAAGCGCTGGCTGCGGTGATCATCGGCGGCGGTCCGTTGGTGGCCGCCGCGGAGGCGCTGCAGGGGCGTTTCGACGTGGCGCTGATCAATCCGTTGGAGGCCGCCTGCCGACAAGTGCGCGCGCTGTGGGCAGGCGATTAGCTGGCGGAGCGCTAGGCTGTAAGAGCCTATTGGGTATTTCGGCGTGACCGCGCCGTTCCGCTACGCATTGATCAGGAGCCTGTCGCCGTGAGCCAGTCGTCGCTCGTATCCCGCTTGCCGCAGTCCTGCGCCGGTCATCCTGGGATGGAGCGCGGCGCCTGTGCTTGATCGCTATCACCTGGTCGCATCGCTGCGCGCCGCGCGCCTGCCGCAATCACCGATCAGCCCGGTACTGCAGCAGCGTGCCGGCATCCCGGGACGGCTGCTGTTCTTCGCCGGGCTCATCGCGGCGCTGCTGTTCACCTTCGTCAGCCTGTACCTGGAGCTGCGCGGCAGCGGTGCCCAGTTGCACTTCGGCCTGCCGGTGCTGGTGCTCGTCGTCGCGTTGCTGATCGCCCTGGCCTTCGAGTTCATCAACGGCTTCCACGACACCGCCAATGCGGTGGCCACGGTGATCTACACCAACGCCCTGCCGCCCAACATCGCGGTGCTCTGGTCGGGCTTCTGCAATTTTCTCGGCGTGCTGCTCTCCACCGGCGCGGTGGCGTTCGCCATCGTCGCCCTGTTGCCGCCGGACCTGATGCTCCGGGTCAGCACCAGCGCCGGGCTGTCGATGATCTTCGCCCTGCTGATCGCGGCCACCCTGTGGAACCTCGGCACCTGGTGGCTGGGCTTGCCGGTGTCGTCGTCGCATACCCTGATCGGCTCGATCATTGGCGTGGGCATCGCGCATGGGTGGATGGCCGGCTATCTGGATTTTGCCCATGGCGACTGGCGGCCGCTGTTCAAGGTCGGCTATGCGCTGCTGCTCTCGCCGCTGGTCGGCTTCATCGGCGCCGCGTTGCTGCTGCTGTCGCTCAAACTCGGCCTGCGGGGGCGCAACCAGGCGCTGTTCCGCGCTCCGGAAGGGCGCACGCCACCGCCCTGGTGGATTCGCGGGGTGCTGATCCTGACCTGCTCGGGGGTGTCGTTCGCCCATGGCTCCAATGACGGCCAGAAGGGCATCGGCCTGATCATGCTGATCCTGGTCGGTACCGTGCCGATGGCCTTCGCCGTCGATCGCGCGCTGACGGTGGAGCAGACCGCGCAACTGGTCAGTCTCAGCAGCGCCAGCGAGCAGGCACTGCTGCGCACCCATCCGGGCAGCGCCCCGAGCGATCCACGGCCGCTGCTGACCGCTTACCAGCAGCGCCAGACCGCCGACCCGGCGCTGCTGCCGGCGCTGGCCGCGCTGTTCGCCGAGGTCCGCGGCGAGCTGCACGGCCATGCGACGCTCGACAGCCTGTCCAACGAGCGCGCGCTGGCGCTGCGCAACGACCTGTTCCTCGCCGGTGCGACGGTGCGCCTGCTCGACCGGACCCAGCCGGACCTGCTGCCGGAAACCTGGAGCACCCTGCAGGCGTTCCGCGCGCACGCCGATGGGGCGATCCAGTTCATTCCGGTGTGGGTCAAGGTCGCGGTCGCGCTATCCCTCGGCCTGGGCACCCTGGTGGGCTGGCGGCGCATCGTCGCCACGGTCGGCGAAGGCATCGGCAAGGCACCCATGACCTACGCCCAGGGCGCTTCTGCGCAGCTGATGGCGATGCTCACCATCGGCGCGGCGGATCTGTTTGGTTTGCCGGTGTCGACCACCCATGTGCTGTCGTCCGGGGTGGCCGGCACCATGGTCGCCAACGGCAGCGGCCTGCAGTGGTCGACCGTGCGCAGCATGCTGCTGGCCTGGGTGCTGACCCTGCCGGCGGCGATCGGCCTGGCGGCGGGCCTGTATTGGCTGTTCACCTGGCTGCTGTAGGAGCGAATTCATTCGCGATGGGGGCCACTCAGCGGCCGATGATCGCGAATGAATTCGCGCCTACCGCGTGCGCGTGGCCATCCATCAACTGCCGCGAAAGAACTCGCCCGGCGTGCAGTCGAACTGCTGGCGGAACGCGGCGATGAACGCCGAGGTCGAGTCGTAGCCGCAGGCCAGCGCCACGTCGGTGACCCGCTCGCCCTGCTCCAGCGGGGTCAGCGCGCCGAGCAGGCGCAGGCGCTGGCGCCAGGCGCGGAAGGTCAATCCGGTCTCGCGCTGGAACAGCCGGCTGAGGGTCTTCTCCGAAACGCCCAGGCGCGCACTCCACTGCGCCAGGGTCGCCTGCCGCTCGGGGCGCTGCTGCAGGCTGCGGCACAGCTGCTGCAGGCGCGCGTCGTGCGGCAGCGGCAGCATCAGGTCGACTGCCGGCGCACTGCGCAGCTGGTCGAGCAGCACCTGCACCAGGCGGCCCGCCTCGCCGTCCTCGGCGTATTCCACCGGCAGCGTGCTGAAGCTGCGGATCAGCTCGCGCAGCAGCGGGCTGACCTGCAGCACCCGGCACGCTGCTGGCGCCCAGCTCACCGCGGCACAGTCGATGTACAGGCTGCGCATCTCGGTGTGCGGGGTACTCGACACCCGGTGCGGCAGGCCGGCCGGCACCCACACCGCGCGCTGCGGCGGGGCGATGAAGCGCCCGGCTGCGGTCTGCACCTCGAGCACCCCAGCGATGGCGTAGGACAGCTGCACCCAGGGGTGGCTGTGGCGGTAGGTGAGCGCGCGGTTGGGCAGCGATTCGGTGCGGCCGTAGACCGGTCGCGGCAGGCTGGCGAGCCCGGGGATGCTGCGGCGGTAGGTCTGGCGCTGTCCGTTTGGTGACATAAGCGGGCTCTTTGGCGTTAGTCGGAAAATTCCGAGCACGGTAGTGTGGCGCGCACCTGGCCTGCAAGCATGAGACTCGACCATGACCCGCCCCCGCTTCCTGCCCGACAACTTCACCCTGACCCTCCTCGCCGTGGTCCTTACCGCCACCCTGCTGCCGGTCAGCGGCCAGGCTGCGGTGGCCTTCGGCTGGCTGACCAACGCGGCGATCGCCCTGCTGTTCTTCCTGCATGGCGCCAAGCTTTCGCGCCACGCGATCATCGCTGGGGCCACCCACTGGCGCCTGCACCTGCTGGTGTTCGCCTGCACCTTCATCCTCTTTCCGCTGCTCGGCATGGCCTTCAAGCCGCTGCTGGCGCCGCTGGTGACCCCCGAGCTGTACCTCGGCGTGCTCTACCTGTGCGCCCTGCCGGCCACCGTGCAGTCGGCGATCGCCTTCACCTCGCTGGCGCGCGGCAACGTGCCGGCGGCGATCTGCAGCGCCGCGGCGTCCAGCCTGTTCGGCATCTTCCTCACCCCGCTGCTGGTCGCCCTGCTGCTCGGCGTGCACGGTGATGGCGGCTCGACGCTCGACGCCATCGGCAAGATCACCCTGCAGCTGCTGGTGCCCTTCGTCGCCGGGCAGATCGCCCGCCAGTGGCTGGCCGCCTGGGTCGACCGGAACAAGGCCTGGTTGAAGTTCGTCGACCAGGGCTCGATCCTCCTGGTGGTCTACGGCGCGTTCAGCGAAGCGGTGATCGAAGGCCTCTGGCACCAGGTGCCGGCGCTGGCGCTGGGCGGGCTGGTGTTGGTCTGCCTGATCCTCCTGGGCAGCGTGCTGCTGCTCACCCACTGGCTCGGCAAGCGCCTCGGTTTCAACCTCGAGGACCGCATCACCATCGTCTTCTGCGGCTCGAAGAAGAGCCTGGCCACTGGTGTGCCGATGGCCCAGGTGCTGTTCGCCGGCAGCAGCATCGGCATGCTGATCCTGCCGCTGATGCTGTTCCACCAGATCCAGCTGATGGTCTGCGCGGTGCTCGCCCAGCGGTACGCCAAGCGCCCCGAGTCGGTGCCCGAGCTGATGGGTCAGGTCGATCCCTGAGAACCTGTCCACGATCTCCTGACTCGCGGCCAGACCGCGTTAAAAGTGGCCTCAAAATGCTCATTTACACCTCGTAAACTGCGCTTTTTCGGCCACTTTTTGCCTTGTCTGGCTCTAATTCAGAAGATCTTACGCAGGTTCTGCGGCGTGGTGAGCCGGGCTGTACGCGCGCCTCCAGCCCGCTATCATCGGAGCCATGACCGCCGCCTTTCCGCTCCGCAAGGAATGCCCGCCGGGCCTGTGCAACTGCGCGCGTGAGCGCCTGCTGCAGGAGGCCGGCGCCGACCTGCGCATCCTCCAGCTGACCCAGCAGGAGGAGAAGCGCCTGGTCGAGCGCCTGGAAAATCTCGCCGACCTGGCCGATCTCGAGCGCCTGCAGCTGCGCATGCAGCAGCAGCTCGGCATCACCGTACGTATCGCCCCAGGCTTCAACGAGGTGCGCAGCATGCGCGGCATCAGCATCGTCCTCGACGACCAGCCGGGGCTGTGCCGCAAGACCCGCCAGGCCATCCCGGCGGCGATCCGCCGCGGCCTGGAGCGACACCCGGAGATCGCCTTCGCGATCCTCAACGCCAACGACCTGCTGCGCGACGCCTGAGCGGCGCGACCATTCGGCGCGCCGGGCTTGTCGGCGCGGGCGGGCTCGAATACTGTGTTTATATACAGTTATCGAGTGTCCCTCATGTCCAGCCTCCCGCCGCGCGGCCGCGGCACCGTCAGCAATCCGCACAATCGCTTCGCGCCGACCCGCGCGGTGGCCGAAGACGACGGCTGGTACCGCGAGGAAACCCCGCCGAGCCTGGCCACCGAGGTGCGCGTCGAGAAGGCCAAGAGCGTGCTGACCCGCAACCAGTCGCCGGACGTCGGTTTCGACCGCTCGGTGAACCCCTACCGCGGCTGCGAGCACGGCTGCATCTACTGCTTCGCGCGGCCCAGCCACGCCTACTGGGACCTCTCACCGGGGATCGACTTCGAGACCAAGCTGATCGCCAAGACCAACCTCGCCAGCCGCCTTGAGGAAGAGCTCAGCAAGCCCGGCTATGTGCCGCAGCCGCTGGCCCTGGGCATCAACACCGACGCCTACCAGCCGATCGAGCGCGAGTACCAGCTGACTCGCCGCTCCTTGGAAATCTGCCTGCGCTTTCGCCACCCGGTGCACCTGATCACCAAGAGCGCGCTGATCCTCCGCGACCTCGACCTGCTCGGCGAACTGGCCAGCCGGCGCCTGGTCAGCGTGGCGTTCAGCCTGACCACCCTCGACGACGAACTGAAGCGCATCATGGAACCGCGCACGGCGACCCCGGCGGCGCGCTTGCGCGCCATGCGCACGCTAAGCGAGGCTGGCGTGCCGGTCAGTGCGCTGTGTGCGCCAATCATTCCGATGATCAACGACATGGAGCTGGAGCGCTTGCTCGAAGCGGCTCGCGACGCCGGCGCGTGCTCGGCCGGCTACGTGCTGCTGCGCCTGCCGCTGGAGATCGCCGAGCTGTTCGAGGAGTGGCTGCGCGCGCATTTCCCCGAACGCGCCGAGCACGTGATGAGCCTGATCCGCCAGAGTCGCGGCGGCCGGAACTACGACAGTCGCTTCGGCACGCGGATGCGCGGCGAGGGGGTGTTCGCCGAGCTGCTCGCCCAGCGTTTCCAGCTGGCGATCAAGCGCCTGGGCCTGCAGCGGCGCGATTTCGAGCTGGACTGCAGCCAGTTCGCCCCGCCCGGTCGGCAGCTCGCCCTGCTGTAAATGAAATGTGACTTGTGCGGGGTGGCGGCTGTCCGCATGCGGGGTCGATAATTCCCGCAGCGCAACGGTTCAGTACGAGGTAGATGCCCATGCCCTACAAGCACAACGCCATTCCCCTGCAGGCGCGCACTGCGCCGGAGAGCGCCGACGAGGCGCTGAATGCCATAGTCGGAGGCTTCAAGCGCTTCCGCAACGAGGTCTTCCCGCAGCAGGAGGAACTGTTCAAGGCACTGGCCAGCGCGCAGAACCCGCGCGCCATGTTCATTACCTGCGCCGACTCGCGCATCGTCCCCGAGCTGATCACCCAGAGTGCGCCGGGCGATCTGTTCGTCACCCGCAACGTCGGCAACGTGGTGCCGCCCTATGGGCAGATGAACGGCGGCGTTTCCACCGCCATCGAGTACGCCGTGCTGGCCCTTGGCGTGCAGCACATCATCGTCTGCGGCCACTCCGACTGCGGCGCGATGAAGGCAGTGCTCAACCCTGATCCGCTGGAACGCATGCCGACCGTGAAGGCCTGGCTGCGCCACAGCGAGGTGGCGCTCAAGGTGGTCGAGGAGAACTGCGGCTGCACTGGCCACGACACCCTCGGGGTGCTCACCGAGGAGAACGTGGTGGCGCAGCTCAACCACCTGTGCACCCACCCGTCGGTGGCCGCGCGCGTGGCCAACGGCCAGTTGTTCATCCACGGTTGGGTCTACGACATCGAGACCAGCGCGATCCGCGCCTATGATGCCGAGAGCGCGCGCTTCCTGCCGCTCGACGGTGCGGTGGTGCCGATGGCCACGCCCAAGGCCCGCTACCAGGTGCAGTAAAACGACAAGGCCCGCGATTGCGGGCCTTGTGGCATTTGCGCAGCGATCAGCTGGCGACGCGCTGTTTGTTCTGCAGCTTGAGTTCCACACCGAGCTGCTGCGACAGGCACGGCCAGCGCTTCCACGCCGCGGCGGTCTGCGGATCGCTGAGGCGCTGGCGGTAGGCCTGCACCGATTCCTGGCTGAAGGTACTGGCCGGCAGCATGCCGTCCACCGCGAGGTGCACCGCCTCGTCGAGCTGGTTGGCGAACGGCTCGCCGATCAACTGGTGGGCGATCAGGTTGGCCACTGTGGTGTCCAGCGGGATCAGCGGCTGGCCGAGGTGGGCGATGTAGCGGTCGTTGACCTCCTCGACCAAGCGGTGCGCCAGGTAGGCCTCGTCGAGCAGGCCATCGAGGCCTTCGTGGCCGGCCATCAGCTCCGGCGGCTGCAGGAAATACTGCTCGGCGACCTTCAGCACCGGCTTGATCTGGTCTTCGATACCGGCTTCGCGGGCGACCTGATTGGCGGCGACCAGCACATCCGGTACCTGCTCCACGTAGGCGACCACGAAGGCGGTCAGCGCCTCCGCTGCGTCCTGTTCCGGCAAGCGGATGGCGGGGTGCAGGCGCGGCAATTGCGCCTCCAGCTGACGGTACAACTGGCGGCTGCCGGCTTCATGCTGAAGCGCACTCTGGATCAACTCACGCAAGGCGGGCGTGTTCATGACGGCTCCTGATGTATAGGACATGGCGTTCGAAACGCAGTCATTGACCTTAGCCGGCTTGGGCTGTTGGCTAAGACTCGATCGTAATAATTATGTAGCGTTTATTCGGACAAGGCATATCGCCAGTACGGATTAATTACCCGTCCATGTAGGCGCGTGGCGTTTAGGACAAGGCTTCGGCGCCTTTAGCCATTTTCGTTTTGGCATTGCGGGGCGGAAGCCGCTGGCTATACTCGGAATCGAAAGGCGTTACCTGATGACACCCGACTGCGCACCTGTGTGTTGAGAGTTCGGCCGTTGAATCAGCAGTACCGACAGCCGCTCCCTTAACCGCAGGCCCAGCCGGCGGGATAACAAGAACGATAAGGGGAACCCGCAATGACGCGACATCCACGAGCCTGGATGGGGATCCTGTTGTGGCTAATTTTCGGCCAGGCACAGGCAGCCTGGACGGTGAATATGGCGCCGGGTGCGACGGCGATCAGTCACGCAGTCTTCGATTTGCACATGACCATTTTCTGGATCTGCGCCGTCATCGGCGTATTGGTCTTTGGTGCCATGTTCTGGTCAATGATCGTCCACCGCCGCTCCACCGGGCAGCAGCCCGCGCACTTCCACGAAAGCACCACGGTGGAAATCCTCTGGACCATCGTGCCTTTCCTCATCCTCGTGGTGATGGCCATTCCCGCGACCAAGACGCTGATCGAGATGTACGACAACTCCGAACCGGAGCTGGACGTGCAGGTCACCGGCTACCAGTGGAAGTGGCAGTACAAGTACCTGGGCCAGGACGTCGAGTTCTTCAGCAACCTGGCCACCCCACAGGACCAGATCCACAACAAGGCCGACAAGGACGAGCACTACCTGCTCGAGGTGGACAATCCGCTGGTGCTGCCGGTCGGGGCCAAGGTGCGCTTCCTGGTCACCTCCAGTGACGTGATCCACTCCTGGTGGGTGCCGGCCTTCGCGGTCAAGCGCGACGCCATTCCCGGCTTCGTCAACGAGGCCTGGGCCAAGGTCGACAAGCCCGGCATCTACCGCGGTCAGTGCGCCGAGCTGTGCGGCAAGGACCATGGCTTCATGCCGATCGTGGTGGAAGTGAAATCCAAGCCGGACTTCGACAAGTGGCTGGCCGAGCGCAAGGAGGAGGCCGCCAAGCTCAAGGAGCTGACCACCAAGGAGTGGACCCTGGAAGAACTGGTCGCCCGTGGCGACAAGGTCTATCACACCACCTGCGCGGCCTGTCACCAGCCTGAGGGTCAGGGCCTGCCGCCGATGTTCCCGGCACTCAAGGGCTCGAAGATCGCCACCGGACCGAAGGCCGATCACCTGAGCATCGTCTTCCACGGCAAGCCCGGCACCGCCATGGCGGCGTTCGGCAAGCAGCTGTCGGAAGTCGATATCGCCGCCGTCGTCACCTACGAACGCAACGCCTGGGGCAACAACACCGGCGACATGGTGACCCCGAAGGAAGTGCTTGAGCTCAAGCAGGCCGAGGAGAAATGACATGAGTGCAGTGATCGACCACGGTCATGCCGACCATGACCACCACCACGGCCCGGCCAAGGGCCTGATGCGCTGGGTGCTGACCACCAACCACAAGGACATCGGCACCCTCTACCTGTGGTTCAGCTTCTGCGCGTTCCTGCTCGGCGGCTCGTTCGCCATGGTGATCCGCGCCGAACTGTTCCAGCCCGGCCTGCAGATCGTGCAGCCGGAATTCTTCAACCAGATGACCACCATGCACGGCCTGGTGATGGTGTTCGGTGCGGTGATGCCGGCCTTCGTCGGCCTGGCCAACTGGATGGTGCCGCTGATGATCGGCGCGCCGGACATGGCCCTGCCGCGGATGAACAACTTCAGCTTCTGGCTGCTGCCGGCCGCCTTCGGTCTGCTGGTCAGCACCCTGTTCATGCCCGGTGGCGGACCGAACTTCGGCTGGACCTTCTACGCGCCGTTGTCGACCACCTTCGCGCCGCACAGCGTGACCTTCTTCATCTTCGCCATCCACCTGATGGGCATGAGTTCGATCATGGGCGCGATCAACGTGGTCGCCACCATCCTCAACCTGCGTGCCCCTGGCATGACCCTGATGAAGATGCCGCTGTTCGTCTGGACCTGGCTGATCACCGCGTTCCTGCTGATCGCAGTGATGCCAGTGCTGGCGGGCTGCGTGACCATGATGCTGATGGACATCCACTTCCACACCAGCTTCTTCAGCGCGGCCGGTGGCGGTGACCCCGTGCTGTTCCAGCACGTGTTCTGGTTCTTCGGGCATCCCGAGGTGTACATCATGATCCTGCCGGCGTTCGGCGCGGTCAGCTCGATCATCCCGGCGTTCTCGCGCAAACCGCTGTTCGGATACACCTCGATGGTCTACGCCACCGCGTCGATCGCCTTCCTGTCGTTCATCGTCTGGGCGCACCACATGTTCGTAGTCGGCATCCCGCTGGTTGGCGAGCTGTTCTTCATGTACGCCACCATGCTGATCGCCGTGCCCACCGGGGTGAAGGTGTTCAACTGGGTGTCGACCATGTGGCAGGGCTCGATGACCTTCGAGACGCCGATGCTGTTCGCCGTGGCCTTCGTCATCCTGTTCACCATCGGCGGCTTCTCCGGGCTGATGCTGGCGATCGCGCCGGCCGACTTCCAGTACCAGGACACCTACTTCGTGGTGGCGCACTTCCACTACGTGTTGGTGCCCGGGGCGATCTTCGGCATCTTCGCCTCGGCCTACTACTGGCTGCCGAAATGGACCGGCCACATGTACGACGAGACGCTCGGCAAGCTGCACTTCTGGATGAGCTTCATCGGCATGAACCTGGCGTTCTTCCCGATGCACTTCGTCGGCCTGGCCGGCATGCCGCGGCGGATCCCCGACTACAACCTGCAGTTCGCCGACTTCAACATGGTCTCCTCGGTCGGCGCCTTCATGTTCGGCACCACCCAGCTGCTGTTCCTGTTCATCGTCATCAAGTGCATCAAGGGCGGCAAGCCGGCTCCGGCCAAGCCGTGGGACGGTGCCGAAGGCCTGGAATGGACCATTCCTTCGCCGGCGCCGTACCACACCTTCACCACCCCGCCGGAAGTGAAGTGAGATGAGCGACGAGAGCCTCGCTACCCGCAAGCTGGTGACCCGGCTGCTGATCGTCGTGGTGGCGATGTTCGCCTTCGGTTTTGCCTTGGTGCCGATCTACGACGTGATGTGCAAGGCGCTCGGCATCAACGGCAAGACCTCCGGCAGCGCCTACCAGGCAGCAGACGGTCAGGTGGTCGACACCGCGCGCGAGGTCAAGGTGCAGTTCGTCGCCAACAACAACGTCGACATGGTCTGGGAGTTCCGGCCCAAGGCCGAGCAACTGGTGGTCCATCCTGGCGCGGTGAACGAGATGCTGTTCATCGCCCAGAACCCCACCGACAAACCGATGACCGCCCAGGCAATTCCGAGCATCGCACCGTCGACGGCCGCCACCTACTTCCACAAGACCGAATGCTTCTGCTTCACCCAGCAGGTGCTGCAGCCCGGTGAACGCATCGAAATGCCGGTGCGCTTCATCGTCGACCGCGACCTGCCCAAGGATGTGCGTCACGTGACGCTCGCTTACACGCTGTTCGACATCACTGCCCGCAAGCCGCCAGTCGCCAGCAACGACCGCTGAAGGGCCGATCAGGAGAACAACAATAATGGCAACCCACGAACACTATTACGTTCCCGCGCAGAGCAAGTGGCCGATCATCGCCACGCTCGGCATGCTCACCACCGTGTTCGGCCTTGGCACCTGGTTCAATGACCTCAGCGCCAACAAGCCGGAATCCCACGGCCCGTGGATCTTCTTCGTTGGCGGGCTGATTCTCGCCTACATGCTGTTCGGTTGGTTCGGCAACGTGATCCGCGAGAGTCGCGGCGGCTTGTACAGCGCACAGATGGATCGCTCGTTCCGCTGGGGCATGAGCTGGTTCATCTTCTCCGAGGTGATGTTCTTCGCCGCCTTCTTCGGTGCGCTGTTCTACATCCGCATGTGGGCCGGCCCATGGCTCGGTGGCGAGGGCGACAAAGGCATCGCCAACATGCTCTGGCCGGGCTTCCAGTACACCTGGCCGTTGCTGGAGACCCCGGACCCGAAACTGTTCCCCGGGCCGAAGGAAGTGATCAGTCCCTGGCACCTGCCGCTGATCAACACCATCTTGCTGGTCACCTCCAGCTTCACCGTGACCTTCGCCCACCACGCGCTGAAGAAGAACCATCGCGGCGCGCTCAAGGCCTGGCTGGCCCTGACCATCCTGCTCGGTGCGAGCTTCCTGGTCCTGCAGGGTTACGAGTACCACGAGGCCTACAGCGAACTGGGCCTGACGCTCGGCTCGGGCATCTACGGCGCGACCTTCTTCATGCTCACCGGCTTCCACGGCGCCCACGTGACCATGGGCACGATCATTCTCACGGTGATGCTGGTGCGCATCCTGCGCGGCCACTTCGACGCCGATAAGCACTTCGGTTTCGAGGCGGCCAGCTGGTATTGGCACTTCGTCGACGTGGTGTGGATCGGCCTGTTTATCTTCGTCTACGTGCTGTGAGCGAGGCGGCACCGGCGGGGGCCGGCGCCGCGCATTACCAGGTGACGTGGGAGGTCAGTTGGCCGCTGTAGAAGCCCCAGGCAATCAGCGCCAGGGTCAGCGCGGCGAGGATCACCCGCACGGTCAGCGCATTGACCACACGTGAGCCGTGGCCCTCGTCCTTGACCAGGAAGAACAGGCCACTGAACAGGCTGACCAGGGTGGCCAGCAGCATGAGGACGATCGCCGCTTTGAGCATGGCGTGACTCCGGGGGTGGGGAATGCAGTTGAGTATAGCCAGATGCATCGGCGGATTTCGGGGGCGGCCATGAGTCGCTTCCGTCCCGGCGTGCTGCCCAGCCTGATCGTCCTGGCCCTGCTGCCGGTACTGATCGGCCTGGGCTTCTGGCAACTCGCCCGCGCCGAAGAAAAACGCCAGCTGCTGGCCAGCTACGAAGCACGCCGCCAGGCCGAGCCGATGGCCGTCGCCGCGCTGGAGCGGCACAGCGATCCGGCCTTCCGCCGCGTGGTCCTGCACGGCCAGTTCGATGCGCAGCACAGCCTGCTGCTGGACAACCGCATCCATCAGGGCCAGGTCGGCGTCGAGCTGCTGCAGCCGTTCTACGACCAGGCCAGCGACCTCTGGGTGCTGCTCAACCGCGGCTGGCTGCCCTGGCCGGACCGCCGCACCGCGCCGACCTTCACCACCCCGGACGGTGCGCAAACACTCACCGCCTGGGTCTACGTGCCGCCCGGCGCGACCTTCCAGTTACACAGCGATCCCACCGGCGGCGACTGGCCGCGGCTGGTCACCGCCGTCGATCCCGCCGCGCTGTGGCAACAGCTCGGGCGTGGCGGCCTGTCCCGCGAGCTGCGCCTGGAAGGTGGCGCCGCGGCCTACCTCACCGACTGGCCGATCATCGCGATGGGCCCGGAAAAACACACCGGCTACGCCGTGCAGTGGTTCGCCCTGGCGGCGGCGCTGTGTGGCTTGTTCGTCTATTTCGGTTTGCACAACGGCAGAAGGACTCCCCATGGACGTCACTATGAATCCCACCAGCACTCCTGAACAACGTCCGCACAGCCGCCGTCGCGGGCGCTGGCAGCTGATCCTGCTGCTGATGGTCGCGCTCGGGCCAATGCTGCTGGCCACTGCGATGTACAAATGGCGCTTCTGGGTGCCGGACAGCCGCAACTACCACGGGGTGCTCGTCGGCGGCAGCGAAAACCGTGCGGCGCTCGGGGTGGACGCCGGCGACGAGGCGCGCTGGCAGCTCCTGGTGACTGCTCCGGAAGGCTGCGCCAAGGCCTGCCAGGAGCTGGTCTACCTGGCCCGGCAGATCAACATCGGCCTGGCCCGTGACGCCACGCGCGCCAGCCATGCGCTGGCCAGCAGCGAAACGCTGCCGGTGGATTTCGCCGAGCTGATCGAGCGTGACTACCCGCAGCTGCAGCGCTATTCGCTGGACCGCCAGCAGTACGACAGCGGTGACGCCGCCGACTCCGCCGCGCACCTGTGGATCGTCGATCCGCACGGCAACCTGGTGCTGCGCTACGACAGCGGGGTCAACGGCAAGGACGTGCTGATCGACCTGCGCCTGCTGCTGAAACTGTCGAACATCGGTTGAGGAGGCGCTGATGCGCAAACCCGGATTCCGCATCGCCCTGTTCGCCACTGCCCTGGCGCTGGTCGTCGTGCTGCTCGGCGCCTACACCCGGCTGACCCACGCCGGCCTCGGCTGTCCGGACTGGCCGGGCTGCTACGGCTTCATCCATGTGCCGAAAACCGAGACCCAGCTGGCCCACGCCGAAGCGCGTTTCCCCGACGCGCCGGTGGAGGCGCAGAAGGGCTGGAACGAGATGATCCACCGCTACTTCGCCGGCAGCCTCGGCCTGCTGATTCTCGGTCTGGCGGTGCATGCGCTGCGGCAGCGCGGGCGTGCCGAGCAGCCGCTCAAGCTGCCGGTGCTGCTGCTCGGCGTGGTCATCGCCCAGGCGGCGTTCGGCATGTGGACGGTGACCCTCAAGCTGTGGCCGCAGGTGGTCACCGCGCACCTGCTGGGCGGCTTCACCACCCTGGCGCTGCTGTTCCTGCTGACCCTGCGCCTGTCCGGCGCGTTCGCCCCGCTGCCGGCGCTGTCCGCGCGCCTGCGCCTGCTGGCGGGTGCGGCGCTGGCCCTGGTGATCGGGCAGATCGCCCTGGGTGGCTGGGTCAGCTCCAACTATGCGGCGGTGGCCTGCATCGACCTGCCGACCTGCCACGGCGCATGGTGGCCGCCGATGGACTTCGCCAACGGCTTCCACCTCAGTCAGCACATCGGCCCCAACTACCTCGGCGGCCAGCTCGACAGCGATGCGCGCACCGCCATCCATTTCACCCACCGTCTCGGCGCGCTGCTGGTCAGTGGCGTGCTGCTGCTGCTTGCCTGGCGCCTGCGCGCTGCCGGCCTCGGCCGCCTCGCCGCACTGCTGCTGCTGGCGCTGGCCGCGCAGGTCAGTCTGGGAGTGAGCAACGTGCTGCTGCACCTGCCGCTGCCGGTGGCGGTGGCGCACAACGGCGGCGGTGCCGGCTTGCTGCTGGTGCTGGTGCTGGTCAATTACCGCCTGCGTCCGTTGCCGCTCGCTGCCCAATCCCGCGTCACGGCCTTGCCTGATGGCCTGGCCGCGAGCCAACAATAAGAAACGAGGAGATCCGCCATGGCGACAGTGCTGCGTACTCAAACCGCCGACTCGGCGACCTGGCGCGACTACCTCGAGCTGACCAAGCCCAAGGTAGTGGTGCTGATGCTGATCACCTCGCTGGTCGGCATGTTCCTCGCGACGCGCGCCGGCGTGCCGTGGACGGTGCTGCTGTTCGGCAACCTCGGCATCGGCTTGTGCGCCGGTGCGGCGGCGGCGGTCAACCACGTGGTCGACAGGCGCATCGACTCGATCATGGCGCGCACCCACAAGCGTCCGGTCACTGCCGGGCGGGTGTCGCCGCTCGCCGCGCTGAGCTTCGCCCTGCTCCTCGCGGTGCTCGGCCAGGCGCTGCTGCTGGCCTTCACCAACCCGCTCACCGCCTGGCTGACGCTGGCCTCGCTGCTCGGCTACGCGGCGCTGTACACCGGCTTCCTCAAGCGCGCCACGCCGCAGAACATCGTGATCGGCGGCCTGGCCGGCGCCGCGCCGCCGCTGCTCGGCTGGGTCGCGGTCACCGGCCATCTGGAGCCGGGCGCGCTGCTGCTGGTGCTGATCATCTTCGCCTGGACCCCGCCGCACTTCTGGGCGCTGGCCATCCACCGCAAGGAGGAGTACGCCAAGGCCGACATCCCGATGCTGCCGGTGACCCACGGCGAGCACTACACCAAGGTGCACATCCTGCTCTACACCCTGGTGCTGCTCGCGGTGAGCCTGTTGCCGTTCGCCATCCACATGAGTGGCCCGCTGTATTTGGTCTGCGCCACGCTGCTCGGTGCGCGCTTCCTGCACTGGGCTTGGGTGCTCTACCGTGACAGCAAACCGCACGCCGCAATCAACACCTTCAAGTACTCTATTGCCTATCTGTTCCTGCTGTTCATCGCCCTGCTGGTGGACCATTACCTGTTGTTGTGGAGCCTATGACCCGTATCCAGAAAACCGCCTTCGTCCTCATCGCGCTGGTTGCGCTGGTGTTCGGCCTGACCGTGCACAAGGTGCTCACCGCGCAGGGCCAGGGCGACCCGACCGCGCTGATCGACGCCGGCATCATCCTGCTGCCGCAGAGCCGCGACCTGCCGAACATCAGCCTCACCGACCAGAACGGTCAGCCGGTGCGGGTCGACGAGCTCAAGGACCAGTGGAGCCTGCTGTTCTTCGGTTACACCTTCTGCCCGGACATCTGCCCGACCACCCTCGCCCAGCTGCGCGAGCTGAAGACCCTGCTGCCGCCCGAGGCGCTCGGCCGCCTGCGCGTGGTGCTGGTCAGCGTCGATCCGCAGCGCGACACGCCAACCCAGCTCAAGCAGTACCTCGGCTATTTCGACCCGAACTTCCAGGGCCTGACCGGTGAACTGGAGAACATCCAGAAGCTCGCCAACGCGGTGAGCATCCCGTTCATTCCGGCCAATACCGACAAGCCCAACTACACCGTCGATCACAGCGGCAACCTGGTGATCATCGGCCCGGACGGCACCCAGCGCGGCTTCATCCGCGCGCCGTTGAACAACCAGAAGCTCGCCGTGCAGCTTCCGTTGCTGTTGAAGCGCGAAGGCTGAGCCCGGACGCCCATGCCCGACCACGCGCATTTCTCCCGCCTCGGCGGCATCGCCAGCCTGCTCGGCGTGCTGGTGCTGTTCGTCGCCACCCTGCTGCACCCGATGGACACCCCGCCGTGGGACGCGCCGGCGGCGTTCGCCGAGTACGCAGCGGACGGTCACTGGGTGTGCAGCCACCTCGGCCAGCTGCTCGGCGTACTGCTCGGGGTGATCGGCCTGGCCGCGCTGAGCTGGCGGCTGCGCGAGGGCCGCGCCGGCGTGTGGGCGCTGCTCGGCGTGCTGCTGGCGACCGTCAGCCTGGCGCTGGCGTTCGCCCTGCAGGCGGTCGACGGCGTGGCTTTGAAATTGATGGTCAGCCACTGGCAGGCGGCCGATGAGGCCAGCCGCGCGGCGGTGTTCGCCGCGACCTACGGAGTGCGCCAAGTCGAGGCCGGGCTGGCCAGTCTGATGGGCATCGGCTTCGGCATCACCGGGCTGCTGTATGGCGTGGCGCTGTGCCTGAGCGCGCGGGCGCCGACCTGGCTGGGCCTCGGCGCGCTGCTGGCCGGCGCCGCGGTGCTGGGCTCCAGCCTGGTGCAGGCACACACCGGCTTCTCCGAACTGGCGATGAACGTCAGCATGCCCAGTTCGCTGCTGCTGATGCTCTGGCAGATCGCCGCCGGCATCTACCTGCTGCGCCCGGTGCGCTGAACGCTCGCGCAGAAAAAAGCCCGCTGAGTAGCGGGCTTTTTTTATGCAGCGCGAGGGACGCTTAGAACGCCGGCACCACCGCACCGTTGTACTTGGTCTCGATGAACTTCTTCACTTCCGGGCTGTGCAGCGCCTTGGCCAGCTTCTGCATGGCAGCGCTGTCCTTGTTGTCCGGACGGGCCACCAGGATGTTCACATACGGCGAGTCGCTGCCTTCGATAGCCAGCGCATCCTTGGTTGGGTTGAGCTTGGCTTCCAGCGCGTAGTTGGTGTTGATCAGCGCCAGTTCGACCTGACCGAGCACGCGCGGCAGGGTCGCGGCTTCCAGCTCACGCACCTTGATGCCTTTCGGATTCTCGACGATGTCCTTCGGCGTGGCGGTGATGCTCTGGTTGTCCTTGAGCTTGATCACCCCGGCCTTGTCCAGCAACAGCAGCGCGCGGCCGCCGTTGGTGGCGTCGTTGGGGATCGCCACGGTGGCGCCCTGCGGCAGCTCAGCGAGGCTCTTGATCTTCTTCGAGTAGGCACCGAACGGCTCGATGTGCACGCCGACCACGGTCACCAGGTCGGTCTTGCGGCTGGCGTTGAACTCGTCGAGGTACGGCTGGTGCTGGAAGAAGTTGGCATCCAGGTTCTTCTGCTGCACCTGCAGGTTGGGCTGCACGTAGTCGGTGAATACGCGCACCTTTAGGTCGACGCCTTCTTTGGCCAGCAGCGGTTTGACGAACTCGAGGATCTCCGCGTGCGGTACCGGGCTGGCCGCCACGCTGAGGGTTTCCGCGGCCTGCGCGGTGGTGGAGAAGGCAGCAATCACGGCCAGACCGGCCAACAGTTTTTTCATCGTTGAACTCCTTGTGGGATGGGGCGCGGGATCGGCGGATAGCCGTCTTCCACGGACTGCGTTATTTACGGGCTCTCATTTCCGAGAAAAATGCACCACCAGCTTGTCGCCGGCGGATTGCAGGATTTGCACGAGGATCAGCAGGAGGATCACGGTCACCGCCATGACGTCCGGCTGGTAGCGCTGGTAGCCGTAGCGCACCGCCAGGTCGCCGAGGCCGCCGCCGCCGATCAGGCCGCTCATCGCGGTGTAGGACACCAGGGTGATGGCGGTGACGGTGACTGCGGCGATGATGCCCGGTCGCGCCTCCGGCAGCAGCGCGCTGAAGATGATCTGCCGGGTGCTGGCGCCCATCGCCTGGGTCGCCTCGATGATGCCGCGGTCGACCTCGCGCAGTGCGGTCTCCACCAGCCGCGCGAAGAACGGCGTGGCACCAACCACCAGCGGCGGAATGGCGCCGGCGACGCCCAGCGAGGTGCCAGCGATCAGCTCGGTGAACGGGATCATCAGGATCAGCAGGATGACGAACGGCACCGAGCGCAGCAGGTTGACCACGAAGGCCATCACCCGGTACGCCGCCGGCTGTTCGAGCAGCTGGCGCGGGCCGGTGAGGAACAGCAGCACGCCGAGCGGCAGGCCGAGCAGGATGGTGAACAGCAGCGAGCCGCCGAGCATGTTCAGGGTGTCCAGGGTGGCCTGCCAGATTTCCGGCCAGAACACGTTGGGCAAGAATTTCTCGAGCATCAGCGCAGCACCTCCAGGTGCACGTCGGCGGCCGCGAAGCGTGCCAGCGCGGCGTCCAGGTCGCCGCCGGTGAGGGCCAGGGTCAGTTGCCCGTAGGGGTTGTCCTTGATGCGGTCGATGCGCCCGGCGAGGATGCTGTAATCGACCCCGGTCTCGCGCGCCACGGTGCCGAGCAGCGGCGCGTAGGTGGCTTCGCCCTGGAAGGTCAGGCGCAGGATGCGTCCGGGCACGTGGGCGAAGTCGTCGCGCTGCTCGTTCTCGTCGACCTGCTCGTCTTCCAGCACGAAGCGCTTGGTGGTCGGGTGCTGCGGATGCAGGAACACGTCCGCCACGGGGCCCTGCTCGACGATCAGCCCGGCGTCCATCACCGCCACGCGGTCGCAGACCCGGCGGATCACGTCCATCTCGTGGGTGATCAGCACGATGGTCAGCTGCAACTCGCGGTTGATCTCGGCGAGCAGTTGCAGCACCGAGGCGGTGGTCTGCGGATCGAGCGCGCTGGTCGCCTCATCGCAGAGCAGGATCTTCGGCCGCGTGGCCAGCGCGCGGGCGATGCCGACGCGTTGCTTCTGGCCGCCGGAGAGCTGCGCCGGGTACTTGTTGGCGTGCTCGCTGAGGCCGACCCGCGCGAGCAGTTCGGCGACCCGTGCGGCGATCTCGGCGCGGCCCAGTTGGCCGGCCAGTTTGAGCGGCATGGCGACGTTGTCGGCGACGGTCTTCGAGGACAGCAGGTTGAAGTGCTGGAAGATCATCCCGACCTGCTGGCGGAAGCGCCGCAGGCCGTCGGTGTCGAGTGCGGTGACGTCTTCGCCGTCGATCACGATGCGGCCGCCGGAGGGCTCCTCGAGGCGGTTGATCAGGCGCAGCAGGGTGCTTTTGCCGGCGCCGGAATGGCCGATCAGGCCGAACACCTCGCCGGCGGCGACGGACAGCGTGGTGGGCTGCAGCGCAGGGATGCTGCGGCCATTGACGAGATACGCCTTGTGGACGCGGTCGAATTCGATCACTGCAAACGAACCTTATGGGTGCGGGGTAAGGCGCCCGTGGCCCTGGATGCCGGGTGCGGCAGGGGCCGAGGGGCTCAAACGACTGTAGGCGGTTGGCCGAAGGCGCGCATTCTAGCCCGACCGCTTATGCAATCTTAGTTTTTGTTATCCGCTTTGCCTCATGAAAAGGCATAAGCCGATAAGCGGCAGCCCGCCGCTGGGCGGGCGCGCGACTCAGCGCGGGCTGAGCAGCAGGCGCGGTGCCTGCTCGGCCTTGAGGTCCTGCGCCACACGCAGCGCGTAGCCCGGCTGCAGGCGCTTGACGCGCGCCGAGAGCAGCGAGGCGACCCAGGGGTAGTCCTTGGCCTGGCGCACCTGGATGCGTACCGCGCAGTCGTACTGCACCACATCGGCGGCGACTCGGTCGAGCAGCGCGCGCAGGGCGTCGTTGTCCTGGCTGTCGAGCATCGGCAGGGCGACCACGCTGGTCTTCGCCGCCGGGTCGATGAGCTGCGCACGCGGCGCCGCCGGGGTGCTCGGCGTGGCCGCGGCGGCAGCCTGGCTGGCTTTCAGCGCGGCGGCCTGCTGCTCGGCGGCGGCGCGCAACTGCTGGGCCTGCGCCAGGCGCGCGGCGGCGTCCGCATCGGCCTTGGCCTGGGCGGCTGCCTGGGCGCGCGCGGCGGCGGCCTGCTGCTCGGCGCTGCGCGCCTGGCCGATCGCGCTGTCCAGCCCGGTGGTCAGGGCCGGGGCCTGCGGCATCAGGCTGCGTGCCTGGCCGAGGGCCTGGGTGGCGCTGTCCAGGTCGCCCTGCTGCAGCGCCGCTTGGCCCTTCTGCAGGTAGGCGTCGGCGAGACGGCGCTGGTAGTACTCGACGCGGGTGTCGTTGCTGGCGCGTGCCTGGACGTCGGCCAACTGGCGGCGGGCGTCGTCGAGCTGGCCGTTGTTGAGGGTCAGTTCGAGCTGGCTGAGGGCGACCACCATCGGGTCCGGAGGAATCGCGGTGGAGTGTTGCGGGGCGCTCTGGCAAGCGGCCAATAGCAGGGAAACTGCGGCTATCGCCAGGTAACGGGAGGTGAACGACGGCATTCTGTTATCTCTCGGTGCTCGCGAAAACGCGGCAGTCTACACCCTGAGCAGGCTGCGACCCAACCGCGTGGGGGCGGCGCGCGGCTAGGCCACGCGCCGGGGGATGGCCAGGCCGAAGAGGAACAGCGTGGCCGCAGCGACCACGATGGACGGCCCGGCAGGGGTGTCCTGGAACCACGACAGGGCCAGTCCGGCGCCGACCGCCAGCAGGCCCAGCACGCTGGCGCCGAGGGCCATCTGCTCGGGTGTGCGCGCATGACGCTGGGCGGCCGCGGCGGGAATGATCAGCAGCGAGGTGATCAGCAGCACGCCGACGATCTTCATCGCCACCGCGATGACCACCGCGATCAGCAGCATCAGCGCCAGGCGCAGGCCGGCCACCGGCAGGCCTTCGACCTTGGCCAACTCTTCGTGCACGGTGACCGCCAGCAGCGGCCGCCACAGGCCGACCAGGGCCAGCAGCACCAGCGCGCTGCCGCCGACGATCCAGGCCAGGTCGCTGTTGCTGACCGCCAGCAGGTCGCCGAACAGGTAGGCCATCAGGTCGATGCGCACGTCCTTCATGAAACTCAGCACCACCAGGCCGAGCGACAGGGTGGTCGGCGCGAGGATGCCGAGCAGGGTGTCGGAGGCCAGTGGCTGGCGTTGCTGCAGGGTGACCAGGACGATCGCCAGCAGCAGGCAGCCGGCGGTCACCGCCAGGGTCGGGCTGAGGTTGAGCAGCAGGCCGAGGGCGACGCCGAGCAGCGCGGCGTGCGACAGGGTGTCGCCGAAATAGGCCATGCGCCGCCAGACGACGAAGGAGCCGAGCGGGCCGGCGACCAGCGCCAGGGTCAGCCCGGCGATCAGCGCGTTGAGGAGAAAATCAGGCATGGTTGCAGCCATCTCCGTGCACATGGCCGCTCACCGGGCCGAGGATCTTCAGTCCCGGCTGCGCCGGTTGGTCGACCACGCTGCCGTGCAGGTCGTGGGCGTGGTCGTGATGGTGGTGGTAGACCGCCAGGGCCGGCGCGGCCTGGCCGAACAGCTCGACGAACGCCGGGTCGCTGCCGACCTGCTCGGGATGCCCGGAGCAGCACACGTGGTGATTGAGGCAGACCACCTGGTCGGTGGTGCTCATCACCAGGTGCAGGTCGTGGGAGACCATCAGCACGCCGCAGCCGTGGCGATCACGCAGCTGGGTGATCAGCCGGTACAGCTCGGCCTGGCCGGCGACGTCGACGCCCTGCACCGGCTCGTCGAGCACCAGTAGCTCGGGTTCACGCAGCAGCGCACGGGCCAGCAGCACGCGCTGCAACTCGCCACCGGAAATTTTCTGCAGCGGGCTGTCGATCACCTGTTCGGCGCCGACCTCGCCAAGAGCGGCCAGCGCGCTGGCGCGGTTGACCCCGGGGACCAGGCGCAAGAAGCGCAGCACCGACAGCGGCAGGGTGGCGTCGACGTGCAGCTTCTGCGGCATGTAGCCGATGCGCAGCTTGGGCTTGCGCCACACGCGGCCGCGGTCCGGCTGCAGCAGGCCGAGCACGGCGCGCACCAGGGTGGTCTTGCCGGCGCCGTTGGGGCCGATCAGGGTGACGATCTCGCCCGGCTGCACGCTCAGCTTCACGTCGTTGAGCACGCTCTGCCCGGCGAAGCTGACGGCCACGCCGTCGAGCTGGATCAGCGCCTGGCTCATGCGCCGCTCCGGCAGCCGGCGCAGATGCCGACCACTTCAACGGTCTGCTGCTCGACGCTGAAGCCCACCGCGCCGGCGCTGTCGACGATCGCCTGGCTGATCGACTCCTGCTCCAGTTCGATCGCCGCGTGGCACTGCCGGCAGATCAGGAACTGGCCCTGGTGCGCGTGCGCCGGGTGGTTGCAGCCGACGAAGGCGTTCAGCGAGGCGATGCGGTGCACCAGGCCGTTCTCGAGGAGGAAATCCAGCGCCCGATAGACCGTCGGCGGCGCCGCGCGGCGGCCGTCGGCCTCGGTCAGCACGCCGAGGATGTCGTAGGCGCCGAGCGGCTTGTGGCTCTGCCAGACCAGCTCCAGCACGCGCTTGCGCAGTGCGGTGAGGCGCACGCCCTGGCGCTCGCAGACCGCCTCGGCTTCGCTCAGGGCGTTGTGCACGCAATGGGAGTGGTCGTGGGGGCGGGAGGCCAGCGGGGTGAGGATCATGGCGGGACGACGGCTGGGAAAGAAGACGTTACTATATAACTTTTCGCCCCGAGTGTCCCGCCATGCTGCGCCTTGCCTGTTTCCTGTTCCTCGCCCTGTTCGGCCTCAGCAGCCAGGCCGAAGTGCGTGTGCTGACCAGCATCAAGCCGCTGCAGCTGATCGCCGCCGCGGTGCAGGACGGCGTCGGCCAGCCCGAGGTGCTGCTGCCGCCGGGCGCCTCGCCGCACCACTACGCGCTGCGCCCCTCGGACGTGCGCCGGGTCGGCGAGGCGACCCTGCTGTACTGGATCGGCCCCGACCTGGAAGGCTTCCTGCCACGCGTGCTGGCCGGGCGCAGCGCACCGAGCGTCGCCGTGCAGGAACTGCCCGGCCTGCAGCTGCGGCATTTCGCCGAGGGCCAGGCGCATGCCGACGACGACCACGACGAGCATGACCACGACCACCGCCCCGGCAGCCTCGACGCGCACCTGTGGCTGCTGCCGGCCAACGCCAAGGTGATCGCGGCGAAGATGGCCGCCGACCTGAGCGCCGCCGACAGCGCCAACGCGGTGCGCTACCAGGCCAACCTGGCGGCCTTCAGCCAGCGCCTCGATGCCCTTGACGCGCGGCTCAAGCCGCGCCTGGCCGGGCTTACCGGCAAGCCGTTCTTCGTCTTCCACGAGGCCTTCGACTACTTCGAGGCGGCCTACGGCCTGCAGCACGCCGGGGTGTTCAGCGTCGCCGCCGAGGTGCAGCCGGGCGCCAAGCATGTCGCGGCGATGCGTGCGCGCCTGCAGCAGGCCGGCCCCAGCTGCGTATTCAGCGAGCCGCCGGTGCGCCCGCGCCTGGCGGAAACCCTGACCGCCGGCCTGCCGGTGCAGCTCGCCGAGCTGGACGCCCTGGGCGTCGCCGCACCGCTGACTGCGCAAGGCTACGAGCAGCTGCTCGACAACCTCGCCGGGACCCTGGCCGGCTGCCTGGAACGCCTCTAGCCCACCACTCGTCGGCATTGATCCGGGTCAATACCGGCGCTGCGGAGTGCCCCTAGTCTGCCGGCTTGGCCCGCCCGTTGCGGGCCCTGGCAGGGGGAACATGCAGTGACGCAACTGGTCTGGCAGAACGACCTGAACACCGGGATCGTGGTGATCGACAATCAGCACAAGCGCATCGTCGAGATGATCAACCGCCTGTACATCGCCCGCCACGGCAGCGGTGGGCGGCCGGCGGTGGCGGCGGTGATCGAGGAGCTGGTCGACTACACGCAATCGCACTTCGCCTTCGAAGAAACCCTGATGGAAGACGCCGGCTACCCGCTGAGCCGCGCGCACAAGCGCGTCCACGAACTGTTCATCCGCCGTGTCGACGAGTACCGCCTGCGCTTCAAGGCCGGCGAGGACGTCGCCGAGGAACTGCAGCAACTGCTCGCTCGCTGGCTGTTCAACCACATCCGCAACGACGACGCCGGTTACGCCGAGACGGTGCGCCAGAGCATGGCCGCGCTGACCAGCGACCGCAGCGAGGGCGGTTGGCTGAGTCGCTCGCTGCGGCGCTTCTTCGCCTGAGACCCTGTCCACGATCTGCTGCGCGTCGGTCAATCGCGCGGGCGGCGGCGTCAGCTTCTAAGGTGTGTGTACGCGTTACTCCACGAGGACTGCCCATGGCCAAGCCCGGGAATGCCCCGCCAGTCGACTCGCTGGCCGAGCTGCCGCTGCAGCCGGCGTCGCTGGACATCTGGGACAGCAAGTACCGCCTGCGCGACCGCCGCGAACGGGCGCTGGACGCCGATCCGGATGCCACCCTGCAGCGCGTCGCCCGCGCTATTGCCGCGGTGGAGGCCGAGCCGGCGCTGCAGGAGCACTGGTACCAGCGCTTTCTCTGGGCGCTGCGCAACGGTGCGCTACCGGCCGGGCGGATCATCGCCAACGCCGGCGCCGAGGCGCACAAGCCGGCCACCTCGACGATCAACTGCACGGTGTCGGCGACCATCGGCGACTCGATGGACGCCATCCTCGGCACCCTGCACCAGGCCGGTCTGACCCTCAAGGCCGGCTGCGGCATCGGCTACGAATTCAGCACCCTGCGCCCGCGCGGCGCCTACGTGTCCGGCGCCGGCGCACACACCAGCGGGCCGCTGTCGTTCATGGAAATCTACGACAAGATGTGCTTCACGGTGAGCTCCGCCGGCGGTCGGCGCGGCGCGCAGATGGCCACCTTCGACATCGCCCATCCGGACGTACGCGACTTCATCCGCGCCAAGCGCGAGGACGGCCGCCTGCGCCAGTTCAACCTCAGCCTGCTGGTCAGCGACGCCTTCATGCAGGCGGTTGAGGACGACGGCGACTGGCCGCTGCTGTTCCCCCTGCACGCCAAGGAGCGCGAGCGCCTCGACCTCGGCGATCCGCGCCAGGTGCAGTGGCGCGCCTGGCCGTGCCACGACGGCTACCTGGTCGACGAGCACGGCCGGGTGGCCTGCAAGGTGCACGGCCAGCTCAAGGCGCGGCACCTGTGGGACATGATCATGGCCTCCACCTACGACTTCGCCGAGCCGGGTTTCATCCTCATCGACCGGGTCAACCAGTGGAACAACAACTGGTGGTGCGAGCAGATCCGCGCCACCAACCCCTGCGGCGAGCAGCCGCTGCCGCCCCACGGTGCCTGCCTGCTCGGCTCGCTGAACCTCACCGCGTTTGTCGTCGAGCCATTCGGCGCCAACGCGCATTTCGATTGGGAGCGCTTCCGCGAGGTGGTGCGGGTGTTCACCCGCCTGCTCGACAACGTGGTCGAGCTCAACGGTCTGCCGCTACCGGCGCAGCGCGACGAGATCTTCGCCAAGCGCCGCCACGGCATGGGCTTCCTCGGCCTCGGCTCGACGCTGTGCATGCTCAAGCTGCGCTACGGCAGCGCGCAGGCCTGCGTGTTCACCGAGGAGGTCAGCCGCGAGATGGCCCTCACCGGCTGGCAGGTGGCCCTCGAACTGTCCCGCGAGAAGGGCCCGGCGCCGCTGCTGCGCGAGGACTTCGAGGTCACCGCGTCGATGCTCGAACAGCGCCCCGAGTTGAGCGCCGACGGCTACCGGCTCGGCGATCGGATTCCCGGGCGGGTGCTGCACGCCAGGTATTCGCGCTACATGCAGCGCCTCGCCGAGCATGCCCCCGAGCTGGTCGCCGCGCTGGCCGAGGAGGGCGCGCGCTTCACCCACCACAGCTCGATCGCGCCGACCGGCACGATCAGCCTGAGCCTGGCCAACAACGCCTCCAACGGCATCGAACCAAGCTTCGCCCACCAGTATTCGCGCAACGTCATCCGCCCCGGACGCAAGACCAAGGCCAAGGTCGAGGTGCTCAGCTACGAGCTGCTCGCCTACCGTCGGCTGGTCAACGCCAGCGCCCGTCCCGACGCGGAAAGCCCGGCGCAGCGCCTGCCGGATTACTTCGTCAGCGCCGACGACATCAGCCCGCAGGAACACGTCGACATCCAGGCCGCGGCGCAGAAGTGGATCGACTCGTCGATCTCCAAGACCGCCAATGTGCCCACCGACTATCCCTTCGCGCAGTTCAAGGACATCTACCGCTACGCCTGGCGCCAGGGCCTCAAGGGCTGCACCACGTTCCGCTTCAACCCGGCGGCGTTCCAGGGCGTGCTGGTCAAGCAGGCCGACCTGGAAAACACCCGCTACCGCTTCGAGTTGGACGACGGCAGCACCGTGGAGCTGCGGGGCGACGAAGAGGTCGAATACGACGGCGAGACGCACAGCGCGGCCAACCTGTTCGAGGCGCTGAAGGATGGCTACTACGGCAAGTACTGAGCGGGGCGTGCTTGTAGGAGCGGCCCATGGGCGCGATCGCGGGCGCCAACGACCTTTCGCGGCCATGGGCCGCTCCTACGGGGTGATTGCAACCGCGAGTGGAGATGCGCATGAGCATTAAGATCGACAAACGCATCAAGGGCTTCGCGGTGGTCGACGAGGCCGCCGAGCGCGCCCGCCAGGCCGCTGCCGAAGCGGCCGCGGTAGTGCAGATGGACGAGACCCTGCAGCGCCCCGAGACCCTGGTCGGCGCCACCTACAAGATCAAGTCGCCGCTGTTCGAACACGCCCTCTACGTGACCATCAACGATGTGGTCCTCAACCCCGGCACGCCCCACGAACAGCGCCGGCCCTTCGAGATTTTCATCAACTCCAAGGGCATGGAGCACTTCCAGTGGATCGTCGCGCTGACCCGCATCATGTCGGCGGTGTTCCGCAAGGGCGGCGATTGCACCTTCCTGGTCGAGGAGCTCAAGGCGGTGTTCGACCCGCGCGGCGGCTACCTGAAGCGCGGCGGCGTATACATGCCGTCGATCGTCGCCGAGATCGGCGCGGTACTGGAGCGCCACCTGATCGCCATCGGCCTGCTCGAAGGGCAGAAGCTCGACGAAGAGCAGCGCCTGTACCTGGCAGAAAAGCGCGCCGCCTACGAGGCCAGCGTTGGCGTGTCCAAGGCCGAACCCGGCGAGGGCTTCCCAGCCGGCGCGCAGCTATGCGGCAAGTGCAACACCCAGGCGGTGGTGCAGATGGAAGGCTGCGCGACGTGCCTGAACTGCGGCTACTCGAAGTGCGGTTGAGGGACAGGGCCTGAGCTGGGGAGACGAATCAACGAAGCGACGGGGCAGTCATGACCAGGCGCTGAGTGGCTGAATCGCTCAGGCCTGGTCGGGTTGCGGTATTACCAGCTGCCGTAAGGGATGCCCCAACGCTCGATGTAGCGCTTCGAGGCATCGGACTGTGGGTAGTAGTGCCCGTCAGATTCACCCTGGTGTGGGCCCAGCGGTTCCACTTCGGCCTGGGCGCGGGCGACTTTGATGGGGCGCAAGCATTCGTCGCGTACCCACACTTGTACGATGCCACCAGGAGCAAGTCCGAGGGTTACTCGACCACCGCCACCCATTGGCATGGGATGCGGGTCGTCAGGGCAAAGTGCGGTGGTCGATTGACGCAAGATGCGCCGCGCTTGCTCCGGTATCTCGATCCAGGTGCGATAGGTTCGCGATTCGGCGACTGATTGCCAGCGGACGAAGAGGCGCTTGGGCAGGTCCGCCCCCACTGCGGGGTACACGCTGCTCCCCACGCCGAGCCAGCCGCGTGCGTATTCAGCGTCGCCCTTCGGCTCGCCGCCGGCTGCGGTGCCGGCGCCAATACGGTGGAACAATTGGCCCTGGATATCCTCGGCGTCCAGGGTTTCTACCCAAACCTTCATGTATGCAGGCTCGGTGAAGCCAACGAGCCACCAGGCCGGTCTTTGTTGTTGCGGCGCCTGGCAGCCAGCCAGCAGCAGAATGGTTCCCAGCAGTGCAATTTGGCGGCGCATTACGGCAACTCCGAGTCTGGCGTGTGGGGGTGTTGCACGCGCACCGCGTCGGTGGTTGGTGCATTGACGAACTGCAGATTGATGCCAGTGCGCGGCGTCTGACCCTGCAACTTTGCTGGCGGATTCCAGTTCGCGGAACAGTGGATGTAGCGCAGCTTGAGTAGCTGTTCCTCGTCAGGCGTGACGCTGTAGTTGCCACTGACAAAGCGGGCGCATAGCGCGTTGAGCTCCGCCGGCAGCGCGTAGCCAGGATCGTGGTCGTCGATGACGTTGAAGCGCACCCCTTTTTGCTTGGCCAACTGATACATGACGCGCAGGTACACCCGTGACAACTCGCCGCGCACCGGTCGTTTGAGTTGCAGTGCTGCATAGACCCGCTTCTGTCGCGCGGCGTTGCGTTCGGCGGGCAATGGCTTGGCTGGCGGGGTGACGATCTCCAGCATGGCCGCGGGCCAACCCTGGGCCAGCCAGCGCGCCTTTTCCCGTACTGCAGCCTGGTAGATGGCGGTGCTCTTCACATCGGTGTGCAAGGCCACGTCCTGCGCCTGCATCGGACTGATCAGCAGGCACTCCTGCGCTTCGCTGAGGTAGCCGCCGCCGATGTCCGAATGCGCTCCGGGCAGGCTGATTTCCGGATGATCCGGTTTGACCCGGCACAGTGGGAAGTTGGCGCGATGCTCGTCACGGGCGACCAGGTGCACCACGTTGGCAAACAGCCGGCGCGGCAGATGCAGCTTCAGGCCGGGAGCGGAGGCGCTGCGCACATTGCCCAGATTGCTCAGGCCGCCGACCGAGGCCACGGTATCGAACAGGCCGATAAAGCCGACGTGGATATCCTGCTGGTAGCGGTCGATAAACGACGGCTTGAAGGCAGGGGCCATGCTCTCAGTGGTCTGCTGCAACGGCCCCTGGCCGCCACACGCTACTTCGTTGGCGAAATGCCGAGCTGCTGCGGCGCCGCGGCTGAAGCCGAAGGCGTCGAAAGTCAGTGAGGCGATTTCGCAGTCTGGATGGGATTGGTGGAATTCCTTCACCAGTACCTGAATGTCGCTGAAAACCGATTGCACTCTGCCCGCCACCCCAGTGGAACCGCGGCCGAGCCCTGCGCCGAGTAACGGATCTTCTTTGCCCGCACTGGTACCAATGCCCTCGACGTAGATTTTCCGATAGGCCTGCTGCTGCCCGGAGTCGCTTTCGATCATCACCTGGCTGAAGTACAGCTCACTCAACTTCTTCACATTGGTCACGTCATTGCCGTAGCTGCTGTCGGGATCACGCATATACGGCTTGCAGCTGGCGTCCAGGTCTTCGGCGCTGATCGGGTGCTGGGCGCCGCACAGCTGGCCCAGGGCGCTGTTGCTGGCGTTGTTGCCGGTGCCGTCGAAGAACACGCCGATGCGCAGGGCCACCGCGGTTTTCGCCGGTGCCGCGACGCGTTCGTGGCCGCTTGTGTCGGCGTCATCCCAGCGCGAGGCGGGGCGGCTAGGTGCCGGTGCCGAGACCCCGCGCAGGCGTGCGCTTGGCGGCGTGTTGGCCGCCGCGGGGCGGCAGACGTTCGGCATCACGTGATCGCAGCTTGTTCTCCAGTCGGACGTTCCACTCATTCCCTTGTCTCCCGGTCCTTGGTTACTGCGCACGCTCCGGTGCGCGTCGAGCCGGACTATACCGGCAACCCGACTGCGCAAAGGTTTGCGCAATCGGGCTGCAGGCCGCGGCGGGCGGGGATTGGACAGAGTTCGCCACGAATGGGTGGGCAATAACTGGCGCACTCGCGGCGAGCCCGGAAGGGGTATGCCGAGAGGGGGCTAGAACAGGCTGAGCTGGTCCTTGGCCGGGCCGCTCGGCGGTGTGGCGCTGGTGGGCAACGCCAGCCGTTCGGCCAGCCCGGCGGCGCGTTCGGCGCGGGTCTCCACCGCCTCGCGCAGGCGCGCGGCCAGGGCCCACAGTTCGACCTTGTGCTTGGCGCGGGTGATGCCGGTGTAGAGCAGCGCGCGGGTCAGCAGCGGGCTCGGTTGTTCGGGCAGGGCGAGCAGCACTTCGCTGAATTCCGAGCCCTGGCTCTTGTGCACGGTCATGGCGAAGGCGCTGTCGTGGCTGGGCAGTCGCGCGGTGGCGAACAGGCGGAAGCCGTCCTCGCCCTCGAAGCACACGCGCAGGCCCTCGGCGGTCGGCAGGCATAGGCCGATGTCGCCGTTGAACAGGCCGAGCGCGTAGTCGTTCTGAGTGACCATCACCGCGCGACCGGGGTACCAGCGGTCCCGCGCGGCGAGGCCGAGGCGGCGCTTGAGGCGCGCATCGAGCGCTTCGTTAAGGCCGTTGACGCCGAACGCGCCGTCACGCTGGGCGGCCAGCGCGCGGAACGCGTTGAACGCGTTGAACGCGGCAACTGGTTCGCCGATCTGGGCGGCGGCGAGGTAGGGCGCGTAGCCCTGTTCGAGGCGTTCGAGCAGCGCCTGCGGGCCGGGTTGCGCCTGCCAGGCCAGATCGCTGCGCGCCTCGCCGAGTAGCGCCAGGGTGCCGCTGGCATCGCCGCCGTTGATGCGCCGGGCCAGTTCGCCGATGCCGCTGTCGCCAGCGAAGCGGTGACTGTGGCTGAGCAATACCACTGCCTCGCCGAGCCGCGAGCGCGGCGGTGTGCACGGCACACTTTGCCCGGTCAGGCGCTGCAACTCGGCGGCGGTGGTGGGGGTGAAACCCTGACCCTCGCACAGCTCGGCGAACACCGCGCCGGCCTCGACCGCGGCGAGCTGGTCCTTGTCGCCGAGCAGGATCAGCCGCGCCTGCGGCGGCAGTGCGTCGAGCAGCTTGGCCATCAGCGCCAGGTCGACCATCGACGCCTCGTCGACCACCAGCACGTCGAGCGGCAGCGGGTTGCTCGCGTCGTGGCGCACCCGCGGGCTGTCGCCGCGATTGCCGAGCAGACGGTGCAGGGTGCGCGCCTCTTCGGGCAGCGCGGCCTTCACCGCGTCGCTGACCGGCAGCTGGGCCTTGGCGTTGCGGATCGCCTCGGCCATGCGTGCGGCGGCCTTGCCGGTGGGCGCGGCGAGGCCGATCGCCAGGCGTTCACCGCCAGGCTGCTCCAGCAGCGCGGCGAGCAGGCGCACCACCGTGGTGGTCTTGCCGGTGCCCGGGCCGCCGGAGATCACCGCCAAGTTGCGGCGCACCGCCTGCGCGGCAGCCAGCCGTTGCCAGTCCGGTTGCTGCTGGTTGAAGGCGAACAGGCGCTGCAGGCTGTCGGCCAAGCGCGTCTCGTCGACGCTCGGCAGCTGCTCGACGCGCCCCAGCAGCTGTGCGGCGAGTTGCGCCTCGTAGGCCTGGTAGCGCGCCAGGTAGAGCCGCTCGCCCTCGAGGATCAGCGGGCTGAAGGCACCCGCGTCACCGACCAGCGTCGAGGCGCGCAGGCGTGCCTGCCAGTCGCTCAGCGCGGGCAGGGCGAAGGCGAACTCCGGCCACGGCCGCTTGCCGGCCCAGCGGCTCAGTGGCAGGCACACGTCGCCGCCGGCCAGGGCCTGGCAGGTGAGCGCGGCGGCGGCCAGCACGCTGCTGTCGGCCGTCGGTTCGAGACGCTTCAGGCTGGCCAGCAGGGCGCGCTCCAGGGGCCCCAGGGGCAGTTCGGCGAGGCTCATCGTTCGGCTCCGTCGAACAAGCGATCCAGTGCATCCAGCAGGCTGTCGGCCGGGCGCGCGAAGTACACCCCGGCGTCGGGCATGCCGCGCAGGAACAGGTAGTAGGCGCCGCCCAGCTGCTCGTCGCGGAAGTCCGCCAGGCGCTGGCGCAGGAAGCGGCGCAGGGCGACCAGGTAGAGCAGGTATTGCAGGTAGTAGTGCTCGCCGGCCAGCGCCTGCAGCAGGCGCTCGCTGCCGTAGTAGCTGGGGTCCGGGCCGAGCCAGTTGGACTTGTAGTCGGCGATGTACCAGCGCCCGTCATGCTCGAAGGTCAGGTCGATGAAGCCCTTGAGGAAGCCCTTGAGGCTGTCGAATTCCAGGCGCGCGGCGGCTTCGCGCAGCGGCGCGGCGAGGCCGTGGGCGGGATCGGCGAGCAGCGCGCGCAGGCGCAGCACGTCGAGGTTGGCGACCGGGAAGGTGAAGCCCAGTTCGGGCAGCCGGCGCGCGCTGTGCAGCGCAGCGAGGCTCAGGCCCTGGCCGTCGAGGTCGCTGGCGAGCACGCGCTGCAGCTGCTCCAGCACGGTGCTGGTCCAGGTCTCGGCGTCGATGCCGTGGGCGCTCAGTTGCGGCGCGACCAACGCCTCCAGCGGGCCCTTGGCGCGCGCCCAGTCCTCGAGGATGGCGTGCAGGCAGGTACCGGCGCGGGCGCCGCGCGGGAAGGCGAAGAAGCCGCTGCCCGGCTCGCTGGCGGCCGGCATGGCCAGCGCGTCGCGGTCCGGCGCTTCCATGTGCAGGCCGGCGGCCAGCCCGGAGAAGCTGCCGATGCGCCAGGCGCTGTACAGGCTGCGCGGCAGGCTGGCGAGCTGGCCGGGCGGCAGCGCGCGCTGTTCGCCGGCGGCACTGGCTTCGCGGTCGAGCAGCGGCAGGCGGGCGATCAGCCCGGTGCTGTCAGCCGCCAGCGCATCGACTTCGCCGGCCAGGGCGCTGCCGCCGCGACTGCTGAGGTGCGCGGCCAGCTCGCCGAGCGCGTCGCCGCCGGGCAACGCGCGGCCGTGCAGCAGCCAGGCCAGCGCGCTGCTGTGCAGGCCTTCGTCGGGCAGCCCGCCGTCCTTCTTCGGCTTGGGCAGGGCGACCGGGCCCCAGTGCAGCCACAGGCGGTCGCGCGCACGGGTCAGGGCGACGTAGGCGAGGCGCAGTTTCTCGGCGAAGACTTCCTCGCGGGCGCGTTGCAGGTGCGTGTCGAGCGCTTCGCTGCCGAGGTCGAGCAGCGGCTGGCCGGCGTCGTCGTGGCAGCGCGCGCTGTCGGTGAACTGGCCGAGCAGCTTGCCGTCCCACAGGAACGGGCAGAACACCAGCGGGTACTCGAGGCCCTTGGAGGTGTGGATGGTGACGATCTGCACCCGCTCGGCATCGCTTTCCAAGCGCAGCAGGGCGTCCTCGCCGGCGCCTTCGCTGGCGCGCTGGGCGTTGAACCAGGCGAGCAGCGGTTCCAGGCCGGGGCGCTGCAGGCTCTCGGCCTGCAGCAGTTCGGCGAGGTGCAGCAGGTTGGTCAGCCGGCGCTCGCCGTCCGCCGCGGCGAGCAGCCGTTCGGCCACCGCTTCGCGGTCCAGCCAGGCGCGGAACGCGCGCATGAAACCGTGCTGCTGCCACAGCTGGTGGTACAGCTCGGCGTCCTCGCGCTCGCGGTCCCAGGCGCGCTCGTCGTCCTGGCAGCGCGCCAGCTGCGCGGCGTCGCGGCCGAGCAGGCGGGTCGCCAGTGCATAGCGCAACACGCCTTCGCGGCCCGGTTCGGCGTAGGCGGCGAGCACCGCGGCCAGCTCGCCGGCTTCCTCGCTGTGCCACACGCTCTGGTTGCCGCGCCGCACGCTGGGCACGCCGCGCGCGGCGAGCTGCTCGGCGACCGCCGCCGCCTGGCGATGGTTGGCGACCAGTACGGCGATGTCGCCGCCCTTCAGCGGCGTACGCTCGGCCGCCTGCTCGAAGTAGGCGCTGCCCTGGCTGCTCGCGGCGAGCAGCGTGGCGATCCGGCGTGCGCAGTCGAGGGCGGCCAGCTCGCTGGCCTGCTGCTTGTTCAGCGCCTCGTCGCCGAGCCATACCAGGCCGAGCGGTGCGTCGCTCTCGCCGGCCGGCAGCACCAGCTGCGCGCGCGGCTTGCTGCCGGCGGCCACCGGCGGGTAGTCGAGGCCGTCGACGGCGAACGGCTGCGGGCGGTCGAACAACTGGTTCAGCGCGGCGATCAGCGCGGCGGTGGAGCGGTAGTTGTTCGGCAGGTCGTAGCGCCGCGCGGCACTCGCGCGGGCCTGCAGGTAGGTGGCCAGGTCGGCACCGCGAAATGCGTAGATGGCCTGCTTGGGATCGCCGACGAAGCACAGCGCCGCCGGCTCGGTGCTGGCGGTCGGGTAGATGCGGTCGAAGATGGCGAACTGGATCGGGTCGGTGTCCTGGAACTCGTCGATCAGCGCCAGCGGGTACTGCTGGCGCAGGGTCGCCGCCAGGCTGTCGCCGGCCGGGCCGTGCAGCGCCGCGTCGAGGCGGTTGAGCAGGTCGTCGAAGGCCAGCATGCGCTGCGCCGCCTTGCGTTCCGGCAGCTCGCGGTTGAGCCGCTCGAGCAGGCTGACCTGCAGCGCGATCAGGCGCTGGCGGCCGGCCGGCACGGCGGCGCCGAGCCGCTCGGCGAGCGCGTCGAGGGCCTGGGCGAGGGCGCAGTCGGGGGTCTCGTGACCCTTCTTGCAGGCCTTGGCCAGCGCTGCGCTGCCGAGTTTCTCCAGCGCCTGCGGGGCATCGAACAGCGCCGCCGGGTCGGCGAAGTAGCTGTCCAGCTCGGCCTGCCAGAGCGGGAATTTGCCGGCCTTGTGGGTGCTCTGGCTGAGCCCGGGATGCGCAGCCAGCGCCTCGCTCCACGCGGCGCCGTGCGCGGTCCACTGTGCGGCGGCGTGTTGCCAGGCGCTCCCGGCGGCGTCCAGCTCGTCACCGAGCACCTGCTGCTGCGGCTCGACGCGCAGGTAGGGCTTGCCAAGGTGGCTGCGCAGGCGCTGGCGCAACAGCGCCGGGGTGATCTTCTGCTTGGCCAGGAAGCGCGCCCAGGCCGGGTCGGCGTTGGCCAGTTCGTGGCGCCAGGCATCGGCGAGCAGCGCGTCGAGCACCTCGCGGTCGTCCTGGGTCAGCTCGCTGTCGAAGTCGCCACCGGCCTCGAACGCGGCGTCTTGCAGGGCGCGCTGGCAGAAGCCGTGGATGGTGAAGATCGCCGCCTCGTCGAAGCCGTGCACGGCGAGCAACAGCCGGCGGCGCGCCTCGGCGCCGGGGTAACGGGCGTGCAGGGCGGTGAGGAAGGCGTCCGCGCTGGGCGTGTCGTCGTAGATCGCCAGCAGCTCGGCGAGCCGCGCACGGATGCGTTCGCGCAGTTCGGCGGTGGCCGCGGTGGTGTAGGTGACCACCAGGATCTGCCCGACCGACAGCTCGCGCTCGAGCAGCAGGCGCGCGTACAGCGCGGTCAGCGTCCAGGTCTTGCCGGTGCCGGCGCTGGCCTCGATCAGCGAGCGGCCGTCGAACGGCGACAGCTGCAGGTCGAGGCTCATGCGGGATTGACCGGCAGACAGAGGAAGTGGGACGGCAACATGACGCTCCGGGCGCGGGCGGACGATGCGCCATTATGCCCGGATCACGGTGGCCTGCGCGCAGCATGCAGCGGGCGCCGCTACCGACGCTGCGCGCTGTAGGAGCGGATTCATCCGCGATCCCCGGCCACTCCGCGTCCGCGCGCATCGCGAATGAATTCGCTCCTACACCGTACATGGGTTGGATCGCATCCGGGCTACGGCGAGAGCCGAGGCCCTCCGGGCGCCTGGTCTAGGCGCGGTCGACCTTATGCCGCGCCGCGTACAGGCAGACCATCTCCATCGCCAGGGTAGCGCCGGCCAGCGCGGTGACTTCGGCGTGGTCGTAGGGCGGTGCTACCTCGACCACGTCCATGCCGACCAGGTTGATGCCGCGCAGGCCGCGGAGGATCTCCAGGGCCTGGTGCGAGCTGAGGCCGCCGCACACCGGGGTGCCGGTGCCGGGGGCGAACGCCGGGTCGAGGCAGTCGATGTCGAAGGTCAGGTACACCGGCTGTTCGCCGACCCGCGCGCGGATCAGCTCGGCGATCTGCGTCGGGCTGCTGCGGTGTACCTGGCGCGCGTCGAGGACCTGGAAGCCCATCACGTCGTCGTTGGTGGTGCGCAGGCCGATCTGCACCGAGCGCGCCGGGTCGACCAGGCCCTCGCGGGCGGCGTGGTAGAACATCGTGCCGTGGTCGATGCGCTGCCCCTCGGTGTCCGGCCAGGTGTCGCTGTGCGCGTCGAAATGCACCAGCGCCAGCGGGCCGTGGCGCTTGGCGTGGGCCTTGAGCAGCGGGTAGCTGATGAAGTGGTCGCCGCCCAGGGTGAGCATCGCGCAGCCGGCGGCGAGGATGTGCTCGGCATGCGCCTCGATGGCCGCCGGGGTGGCCTGCGGCGTGCCGTGGTCGAACGCGCAGTCGCCGTAGTCGATCACCGCCAGGTGGTCGAACGGGTCGAACTCCCAGGGAAAGTGCCGCGCCCAGGCCGACTGCACCGAGGCGGCGCGGATCGCCCGCGGGCCGAAGCGGCTGCCCGGGCGGTTGGTGGTTGCGGTGTCGAACGGCACGCCGCTGACCACCAGGTCTACGCCGCGCAGGTCGCGGCTGTAGCGGCGGCGCATGAAGCTGGTGATGCCGGCGTAGGTGCTCTCCGCGGCGGTGCCGTAGAGGCTGTCGCGGGTGAGCGCCTGGTCGTTGTCGTAGGCCTGGTCCATCTCGTCGATCTCGTTGGGCTGCACGGTGAGGCCATGCTGCCGGCGACGTTGCTTCGCATAAATACGAAGTGATCTACTCCAACATCGACAGCGATCAATTTATGGAGCCAGCGCCATGCTCAGCCAGGTTCGTGACCTCGATCTGCAACTGCTGCGCCTGTTCGCCACCGTGGTGGAAAGCGGCGGCTTCAGTGCCGCGCAGGGCGAGTTGGGGATCGGCCAGTCGACCATCAGCACGCAGATGGCCAAGCTGGAGACGCGCCTGGGCTTTCGCCTGTGCGAGCGCGGCAAGGCCGGCTTCCGCCTGACCCCCAAGGGCGAGCAGGTGCTGGCCGCCACCCACCGCCTGTTCGCCGCGCTGGAGACCTTCAAGGGCGAGGCGCAGGGCATGGCCGACAAGCTGCTCGGCGAGCTGCGCATCGGCCTCTCCGAGGCGCTGGATACAGAGGTGATGCAGCGCGTCGGCGCCGCCATCGGCCGTTTCCGCCGGCGCAACCAGGCGGTGCAGATCGAATTGCTCAGCGCCATGCCCGGCGAGCTGGAGCGGCGTCTGCTGCAGGATCAGCTGCACCTGGCGATCGGCTATTTCGCCGGCAACCAGGCGGCGCTCGACCTGCAACCGCTGTTCGTCGAGGAGCAGCGGCTGTACTGCGGCAAGGCCCATGTGCTGTTCGCCGAGCGCGCGCTGAGCGCCGACGCGGTGGTGGCCTGCGACCGGGTCGCCCACCCGTACCGCTACATCGACGACGCCGAACCGTTCCTCGCCGCGCCGAGCAGCGCGCGCTGCGAGCAGGTCGAGGGCAGCCTGGCGTTCATCCTGTCCGGAGCGCACATCGGCTACCTGCCCCGGCATATCGCCGCACCCTGGCTGGCGCGCGGCGAGTTGCGCGAGCTGCTGCCCGAACAGTTCGGCTACCGCGTCGAGTTCCGCCTGGCGCAGCACCGCGGGCGCCAGCCGAGCGAGGCGCAGCAGGCGTTCGTCGCCGATCTGTTGGCGGCGTTCGGCGAGGACGGCTGAGCCCCGCGGAGGATGGTTGAGCGCAGCGATACCCATCGGCATCGTTCGATGGGTATCGGCGCGGTGCGCCTCGACCCATCCTACGGCCTACTCGTCGTCGCCCTCGGCGAGGGCCAGCAGCGGCGGGCCGAGCAGTTCCTCGGCGAGCTGCTCGAAGCGTTCGTCGAGCGCGACCCGGTCGCGGAACGCCAAGGCGTACCAGGGGTCGAGGCTCTCCCCCTCAATCGGGCTGAAGTCGGCGCCGAGCCAGGCGGCCTGGGCCTTGTCGCGCGCCGCATCGAGCGGCTCCTTGCGGCTCTTGGCGCTCGGCGTGCACTTGGCCTTGGCGAATTCGTAGCTGCTGCGCACCAGAAACGGCAGCGGTTCGCAGAGCGCCTGGCGGTAGGCGCGCAGCCAGGGTTCGAGCAGCGCGGCGGCATCGTTCTGCGGGCCGAGCTGCCAGTCGCCGGCCGGGGAGATCAGCAGGCTGTGGCGGGCGATCTCTGGGGTGGCGGCGAGGTTCAGCAGCAGGTGGCGCAGCCAGAAACCCGGCAGGTCCCAGGCCGCCGGGCGATTGAGGCGCCACTCGAACAGCCCGGCCGCGGTGACTCCGTCGAGGAAGCCGTGCACATGCAGGCCGGCCAGTTGCAGGTCGACCAGCAGCGGCTGCGGGGTTTCCGCCGGGCGCGTGTCGAACAACCGCGGGGCGAAGGCGCGCACCGGGCCGCGCAGTTTGCCCCACAGCGCCTGGCCGAGCTCGCCGCTCGGCAGCCAGCCGGCGGCACGCGCCACCTGGCGTTCGGCGGCGGGGCTCCAGCCATGCTCGACCGCCTGCAGCGCCAGCTGACGCAGGCCGCGAAAGGCGCTGGGTTCGAGGGCGAAGGGTTCGTCGCCGGCGAGGTTCTCCTCCTGATCGGCGAGGCGCAGACCGAGGCGCCGTTCGAGGAGAAAGCGCGCCGGGTGGCGGAAGCACTGCAGCAGGTCGGCCGGCTCGATGCGCAGCGCCTCGCCGTCGGCGGCCGGCAGCTGGCTGGCGAACGGCTGGACTGTGCCCTCGGCCGGCTGGGCCAGGCGCTGTGCGGCGCGGAACCAGGGCGCGGCGAAACCGCTGCGGCGGCCGCCGGCGAAGTTGCCGGGGGCGAACGGCTGCAGCGGATGGGCCACGCTGATGCGCGCGCTGGCCGGGGATTCCTGTAGGCCCGCATGCGTTGGCGCATCCGCCGGCGCTGAAGGATCGCGAATGAATTCGCTCCTACACACAGCGGTCAGGTCGACGCTTTCCAGCAGTTCGCTGAGTAGCACCGAGGGCGGCAGCTCGGCGTTGTCGCGCGGGTCGCGGCCGACGTAGCTGAGGTACAGCGCGTCGCGGGCCGAGAGCAGGGTTTCCAGCAGCAGGTAGCGGTCGTCGAGGCGCCGCGCGCGGTCGCCACGCCGCGGCCGCTGGGCGATCAGGTCGAAGCCGGGCGCCGGGGTGCGGCGCGGCAGCGCGCCGTCGTCGAGGCCGAGCAGGCAGACCAGGCGGAACGGCAGGCTGCGCATCGGCACCATGGTGCAGAAGGTTACCGCGCCAGTGAGGAAACCGCTGGCGCCGCCGCCGGCCTCCAGCAGCGCGCCGAGTTGCTGGCGCACCAGGGCCAGTTCCAGCGGGCGCTGGATGCCGGCGGCCTGGGCCTGCTCGCGCAGCGCGGCGCAGGCCTGGCTGAGTAGCAGCAGGCTGTCGCCGGCCTCGCTCTCGTCGAACAGCGTGTCGATCAGCTGCAGCAGGTCGTCCGCCCAGACGCTCAGCGCGCGCGGCCGCTGCAGGCGTTCGGCCCAGCCGCCGAGCAGCTCGACGAAGCCGGCCAGGCGCCCGAGCAGTTGCGCGCGGGCGCCTTCCAGGGCGTCCAGCGGCCACAGTTCGCCGAGCAGCGGCGCGGCGTCGCCGGCCAGTTGCGGCGGCGCGGCAAAGCCGAGCAGCAGGCGATCGAGGCCCTCGCGCCAGGTGAACGCCGGGTCTGCCGGCAGGCCGAGGCTGGCGCGGTGTTCGGCGTCGCGGCCCCAGCGCACGCCGGCGGCGCGCAGCCAGTCGCGCAGCAGCGGCAGGTCCTCGCGGGCGATGCCGGCGCGGCGGGCGATCGCCGGCTGCTCCAGCCAGGCGAGGATGTCCTCGGCGGCGAAGCGGCTTTCCGGCAGGCCGAGCAGTTCGACGAACGCCTCGAGCAGCGGCACTTCGGCGCGCCGGCTGCGGTCGGCGAGGGAGAACGGGATGCGCGGCACGCCGTCGCGCGGGGCGAACACCGCCTCGATGCACGGCGCGTAGCGTTCGATGTCGGGGGTCAGCACCACCACCTGGTCGGGGCTCAGCCCGGGGTCGGCGGCGAAGCGGGCGAGCAGCTGGTCGTGGAGGATTTCCACCTCGCGCAGCGGCGAGTGGGCGATGTGCAGCTCCAGCGAGCGGTCATCGTCGCGCAGCGTCAGACGTTCCTCGGGCTGCCGGGTGCGCAGGCGCAGGATGTCCTGCTGCAGGGCGTGCAGCAGGCTGTCGTCGGCCAGCTCGTGGTCGCCCGGGTAGATGCCGATGTCCTCGCCCTGCTCGGCGAAGACGCTGGCGAACAGGCTGTCAAAGAAGTCCCGGCCCTGCTTGCCGAGACTGGCCAGCAGTGGGTGGCCGACGTCCAGGTACCAGTCGTCCGGGCTGATCTCCGGCTGGCGGGCCAGCTCGGCGACGTCGCGGATTTCGCCCCAGGCCTCGCGGCTCGGGTTGAGGGCGAACAGCACCACGTCGATGTGCCGGGCCAGGCCGGTGAGCACGCGCAGGTGGTGCGGCGGCAGGCTGCTGATGCCGAACACCAGCAGGCGCTCGGGCAGCCCGCTGAGCGGTTCGCTGGCGTACAGGCGCTGCAGCAGGTCGTCGAGCAGGCGCGCGCGGTGCGGGTGGCCGTCGCGGGTCAGCTCCTGCCAGAGCAGCGCCTGCCAGTCCTCGTCGGCGCCGAGCTCAAGGCGCTCGCCGCGCTCCCAGGCGGCCAGCCAGTCGTCGCGGTACAGCAGGTACTGGTCGAAGACGTCGGCGATCCGCGTTGCCAGGGTGAGCCGGCGGCGTTCGTCGCCGCCTTCCAGGTAGTGCGCCAGGCGCGGCGCGAGGGCCAGGTTGGCGGGCTCGCACAGCCAGTCGTAGAGCCGCCAGGACAGGGTCGCCGGGGCGAACGCGGATTGCTCGGGCAACTCGCCGAGCACCTGGCGGCTCAGCGCCCAGACGAACGCCGAGGGCAGCTGCACCTCGAGGTGCATGGCGATGCCCTGCTTGCGCGCCAGCTCGAGGCTCAGCCAGCGGCCCATGCCGTGGCTCGGCACCACCACCCGCGCCGGCGCCAGCGGGTCGCGCTGCGGCTGGGCGAGCAGGGTGGTGGCCAGTTCGCCGAGGGTTTCCAGGTCGGGGGCGTGGTAGAGCGAGAGCATCGGGGCAGCCGGCAGTCGGAGACGCGGCTAGGGTAGCAGCGGAGTGCCTGCCGGCGACACGGCCTGTGCGCCGGCCTGCAATTGCTGGCCATTGCTGCAGGAGCGAATTCATTCGCGATGGGACCGGGCGCGGCGTTGCCGGCTATCGCGAATACATTCGCTCCTACGGGCGCCCCTAGCGACTCGCGGTGGGCATCACCACCTGCAACTGCAGGCGCGGTTTCGACCAGTAGCCGGTGCAGCTGTCCTCGTTCTTCGCCAGCGCGCCTTGCGGCGGGGCGAGCACGAAGCCGTAGTTCGGCTGGTCGTTGAGCACCCAGCGCTGCACCTCGGTGGTCACCGGGATGCTCACCGTGGTGGTGCTGCTGCCCTGGCCGACCTGCTGCAGCGGACCTTCCACCGGCGTGCCGCTGATCACCGCGAAGTTGCTGCCGGCATCCAGCGCCTCGCTGGCCACCAGCAGGTGCAGGCCGCACTGGTCGCCGCCGGACACGCGGTTGCCGACCAGGGTGTTGCGCCGGTCGAGCAGCAGCGTCGCCGAGGTGATGGTGGCGCCGCGCAGGTCTTCGAGGTTGAAGCCGAAGGTGCCGTTGTAGGCATGGCTGACCTGGGTGGCGCACGGTGTGCCGGGTTCGACGTGGTTGTGGTAGCCGGCGATGAACTCGCCGGGCTGGCCAGGCGGCACCGGCTTGGGCAGCGTCGCCGGGTCGAACGGTCCGGGCAGGCAGCCGAAACGATCGACGTACTGCGAGACCTTGGTGCCGACCCGGTCGGCGCCGCGCTCGGGCAGGCTGGTACCCGGCGGACTGACCGGCGGCGAGGCTTGGCTGGCGCAGGCGACCAGCAACGGCAGGGGCGCCAGCGAGCTGAGCAGGCGCGAAAGGATCGAGGCGTGGGGCATCTGGGCTTCCTCCAGCGGAGTGGGCTGCGCCAGGCTGCGCGGAAAACAGCGACCGCCACCGGCTGACGTGTTCACTGAATAGGACCGCGGGCGCGGCAAAAAATGCGCCGCGCCGTTGCGCTTGCTGCCGCGCCGACTGGCGCGCAGGGCGAAGCGCAACTAAAGCTAGAGGAAGGGCCGCGTTCGGCTGGAGCTGTCGAACCCGAGCGCCCTTGCGTGAGTCTCATATCTATCGCGCGACGCCCGCCCGCCTTGCCCCGCACCGCCGAGCCAGAGCGCCGCCCACGTTGGCTGAGGGGGAGGCCGCTGCCATGCTCACCCTGTTGAATCTGTTGTCCGCCGTGGCCCTGCTGATCTGGGGCACGCACATCGTGCGCACCGGCATCCTGCGCGTGTTCGGCAGCCAGCTGCGTGGGGTGCTCAGCCACAACATGCGCCGCCGGCCGCTGGCGTTCGCCGCCGGGATCGGCGTCACCGCGCTGGTGCAGAGCAGCAACGCCACCGCGCTGCTGGTCACCTCGTTCGTCGCCCAAGGCCTGATGGCGCTGGGCCCGGCGCTGGCGATCATGCTCGGTGCCGACGTCGGCACCGCGCTGATGTCGCGGGTGCTGACCCTCGATCTGTCCTGGCTGTCGCCACTGCTGATCTTCCTCGGGGTGATCTTCTTCCTGTCGCGCAAGCAGACCCGTGCCGGCCAGCTGGGTCGCGTCGGCATTGGCCTGGGGCTGATCATCCTTGCCCTCGAACTGATCGTCAGCGCCGCGCTGCCGATCACCCAGGCGCACGGCATCAAGGTGCTGTTCGCCTCGCTGACCGGTGACCTGCTGCTCGACGCGCTGGTCGGTGCGCTGTTCGCGCTGATCTCCTACTCCAGCCTGGCCGCCGTGCTGCTCACCGCCACGCTGGCCGGCGCCAAGCTGATCAGCCTGCCGGTGGCGATCGGTCTGGTGATCGGCGCGAACATCGGCAGCGGCGTGCTGGCGCTGCTCAATGCCAGCATGCAGAGCGCCGCCGGGCGCCGCGTGGCGCTGGGCAGCCTGCTCTACAAGGTGCTCGGGCTGATCCTGGTGATCCCGCTGCTGTACCCGCTGGCGCAGTGGATGGACGGCCTGAACTGGAGCGCGCAGGGCCTGGTGATCGGCTTCCACCTGGCCTACAACAGCCTGCGCTGCCTGTTGATGCTGCCCACCGTGGGCGCCATGGCGCGCTTCTGCACCTGGCTGCTGCCCGACCAGCCGGCCGCCAACGGCATCGCCCGGCCGCGCTACCTCGACCCCACTGCGCTGCAGCTGCCGAGCCTGGCGCTGGCCAATGCGGTGCGCGAGACGCTGCGCATCGGCGACCTGATCGAGAGCATGCTCAACAACCTGCTCGAAGTGCTGCGCGGCGGCCAGCCGGCGCTGAGCCGCGAACTGCGCCGCCTGGATGACGACGTCGACGCGCTGTATAGCGCGGTCAAGCTGTACCTGGCGCGCATCGACCAGGACAGCCTCAGCGAGCGCGAGCGGCGGCGCTGGGCGGAAATCATCGAACTGGCGGTCAACCTCGAGCAGGCCGGCGATCTGGTCGAACGCATGCTCGGCAAGGTGCAGGACCAGAAGACCGCGCAGCGCCGCGAGTTTTCCGCGCACGGCCTGGAGGAGCTGGCCGCGCTGCACGGCCAACTGATGGCCAACCTGCGCCTGGGGCTGGCGGTGTTCGTCTACGGCGACGCCGAGAGCGCCCGCCAGCTGCTCCGCGAGAAGCGCCGCTTCCGCGCCCAGGAGCGCCGGCTGGCGCATGCCCACGTCGGCCGCCTGTACCACGGCAACCGGCAGAGCCTGGAGACCAGCGCCCTGCACCTGGAGCTGATCGCCGACATGAAGCGCCTCAACTCGATGTTCTGCATCAGCGCCTACGTGGTCCTCGAAGGCGAGGACACCGGCGCGCTGCTGCCAAGCACCGTGGCCGACGCGGAACACGACAGCGCCGCCTCGGCGTGAGCGCGGACTACCCTCGCGGCGTTGGCTTGGGCAGAATCGCCGGCATGACCAGTTCCCCGATCGACAGCCCCCACGCCTCCGTCAGCGCCAGCATCACCCAGGCGGTGCTGCACGCCGCGCAGCGCCTCGGCCTCGAGCGCAGCGAGTTGCTCGCCGCCTGCGGCCTGGCCGAACAGCAGCTCAGCGACCCCGATGCGCGGGTGCCGTTCGCCGTGCAGGAGCACCTCTGGCAGCTGCTCGGCAGTCGCCTGCCGCCGCCCGAGCCGGGCCTGGCGCTGGGCCGGCATCTGGCGCCGGGACCGTTCAGCGTGCTCGGCTACCTGCTGCAGAGCAGTGCCACGCTGGGTGACGCGCTGGCCGCCGGGCTGCGCTACCAGCGCCTGGTCGGCGAGGGCGGCGAACTGCAGCTGGAAGCCAGCGCCAGCGAGCTGCGCCTGATCTACCGGCCGCTGCACCCGCAGCTGCCGGCCACGCGCACGCGCATCCTCGCGCTGATGGCCTTCTGGGTGCAGATGATGGCGCCGCTGCTCGACGAATTCCGCCTGCTGCGCGCCGACTTCGCGCATGCCGAGCCGGAGGCGCTGGCGGTGTACGCCGAGGTGTTCGACTGCCCGCTGCGCTTCGGCGCCGACGACTACGCGCTGGTGCTGCCGGCCAGCCTGGGTAGCGCCGCGCTGATCCAGGCCAACCCGCCGCTGCAGCAGCTGCTCCGCCAGCACGCCGAGGCGCTGCTCGCGCGCTTGCCCAGCGAGGGCCTGGTGGCGCGCGTGGTGACCCTGCTCGGCGCGCAGCTGGCGCATGGCGAACCGGACCGCGCCGAGCTGGCGCGCACCCTGCACCTCAGCGAACGGACCCTGCAGCGGCGCCTGGCCGAGGAGGGCAGCAGCTACCAGCAGCTGCTCAACGATACGCGCCGGCAGCTCGCTGAACGCCACCTGCGCGATGGCCAGCTGCCGGCGGCGGAGATCGCCCTGCTGCTCGGCTATTCGGAACCCAGCGTGTTCTTCCGCGCGTTCCGCCACTGGACCGGGCTGACCCCCGGCGAGTACCGCGCGCAGTACAGCCAGCCGCTGAGCTGAGCGTGGTCAATCAGTCGCGCGCGGCGGACGTGCCCGCGGTGGGTCGCCGCGGATTTATGCGTGAAGCGAGAGGTATCCCCGGCGTTGGGGTTGCCGGTTTTCGCGGATAAATCCGCTCCTACAGTGGTCGCGTTAGCCGCCGTGGTAGGAGCGAATTCATTCGCGATCAGCAGGCGCCTGGGATGGCGTCAGGCGCACGCCTCGACGCCCTGGGCGGCGAGGAAGGCGAGGAAGGCCTCGCGGCTGGTGTAGCGCGGCTGGTAGCCGAACTCTTCCTTCAGCCGGCGGTTGGCCAGCACCGGGCGGTAGCGCAGGAAGTCCAGTTGCTCGGGGCCGTACTGGGTCAGGCCGAGCGGCTTGAGCAGGCGCAGCACGGTACGGATCAGCCCCGGCGGCAGCGGCCGGTAGGGCTTGCCGAGGATCGCGGCGATCTCGCGCAGGCTCAGCGCGCCGTCGCCGGCGAGGTTGAAGATGCCTGCCGAACCGCGGTCCAGGCCCTGGCGGATGATGCTCACCACGTCCTGGTCCCAGATGAACACGAAGCGGCTGTCGCTGCCGCGCACGCCCATCACCGCGCGTTTCTTGAACAGGTCGGTGATCTGGTTGTTGACCTGCTTGCCGAGGATGGTCCCCGGGCGCAGCACCAACTGCTTGAGGCGCGGGTGCTCGCGGCGCGCATGGGCGAGCAGCTGCTCGACCTCGCGCTTGTGCTTGGCATAGGCGAACTGCGCATGACCGCGCAGCGGATCGTTCTCGTCGATCCACTCGGCGTTTTCCGGGTAGTAGCCGTAGGCGGCGCCGGAGCTGGTCACCACCAGCTGCTCGACGCCGTTGGCCAGCGCCGCGTCGAGCACCGCGCGGGTGCCGCCGACGTCGATGGCGTGCAGCGTCGCCTCGCTCATCCCCGGCGGCGGGGTGACCACCGAGGCGAGGTGGACGATGGCCTGCGGCCGCCAGGTTGCCACGCACTCGTGGACCTGCGCGGCCTGGCTGATGTCGAGGGTCACCGTTTCGATGTTCGGCTTCAGCCACTGCTGGCCGAGGGCACGGATGTCGGCGGCGATCAGTGTCCATTCCGGGTGGTGGATGGACAGGTCGGCGAGCACCTGCTGGCCGATGAAACCGGCGGCGCCGGTGATCAGGACACGCATGGCAGAGCCTCCTCGCGCACCGGCAGCGGGCGCTTGCGCCAGAACAGCACCAGCAAGCCACCGCTGACCAGGTGCCAGGTACCCCAGAAGGCGGCGACCAGGGCCATGTTCGGCTCAGCGCCGAACTGGGCGAAGATCAGGCCGAGGGCCAGACCGGAGTTGTGCATGCTGATCTCGATCACCATGGCGCGCAGGTTGGCGCCGTCCTGGCGGGCCAGCTTGGCCATCAGCCAGCCGAGCACGATGGCGCTGAGGTTGTGCAGCACGACGATGAAGAACACCAGGCCGAGGTTGGCGACGAACATCCGCCAGTTGCCGGCCACCGCGCCGACCACGAACACCGCGAAGGCCAGCAGGGCGAAGCGCTTGAACCACGGCATGACCTTTTCCGCCAGGCGCGGGAACAGGTTGCCGACCAGCATGCCGAGCAGCAGCGGCAGGCCGAGCAGGAACACCAGGCTGACCACGATGCTGCCCTGGTCGACGTGCAGGTCCTGCAGACGGCCGGCCAGGTAGACCGAGGCTTCCGGGTTGAGCGAGCTGGTCAGGGCGAAGTTCAGCGGCAGCAGCACCAGGGCGAGCAGGCTGGACAGCGCGGTCATGCTCATCGACAGCGCGACGTTGCCGCGCGCCAGGTGGGTCATGACGTTGGACAGGTTGCCGCCCGGGCAGCAGGCGACCAGCAGCAGGCCGAGCTCGAGGCCCGGGTGCAGGTCGACCAGCAGGGTCACCAGCAGGGTCGCCCAGGGCAGGATCAGGCACTGGCCGAACAGCCCGGCGAGCACCGGGAGCGGACGGCGCAGCACGCTGGCGAACTGCGCCACGCGCAGCTCCAGGGAGACGCCGAAGATCATCACCGCCAGCACCAGGCCGAGGATCAGTTGCTGGCTTTCGTCGTAATTCATGGACACGGTTCTCTTGTTCTACTGCGACCGAAGGGTAGTGCCCGGCCGCCTGGCCAGCAGTGGCAGCGGCGGCCAGAGCGAGTGGCGGATTGCGACAGGCGTCGGTCGCGCTGTGCTGATGATTGGCGCAGATGACGGCTGCCTGGCGTTGCGGTGCCACCTGCGATGATATTGAATGGCCATTACTGCGCTGGCACTGCCTTCCGTCGGAACGCCCGGATAAGCCCTGCAGTGTCCCCGCAGCTAGCCGATTTCCCCTAGAACAATAATTCGGTGGCCGTCCATGCGTCCTGTCCTCGCTGTGCTGCTCTGGCTGTGCCTGTGGCCGCCGCTGTTCGCGGCGCCGGCGGTGACCCGTCTCGACGCCGTGGACGGCAGCATCGCGGTCGGCCCGCAGCTCGAATACCTGCTCGGCGAGTCGCAGCGCAGCTTCGGCGAGGTGGCCGGCACCGAGTTCGCTAAGGCCTGGCAGCCCAACCTGCGCGCCACCCTCAACCTGCGCATCCAGCGCCAGGGTGTGTGGGTGCGCTTCGCGGTGCAGCGGCAGCGCGACGAGCGTGGCCCGTGGAACCTGGTGATCCGCTGGCCGCTGCTCGACCGCGTCGAGCTGCGCCTGCACTACCCGGAGCGTGACGCGTGGAGCGCGGCGCAACTGGCCGGCGATGCGGTGCCCGCCGAGACGCGCGCGCTGCCGCACCACCTGCTGGCCTTCCCGCTCGACCTGGCGCCCGGCGAGCGCGCCACCGTGTACCTGCACGTGAGCGCCTACGAGGCGCTGATCCTGCCCATGGAGCTGGTCACCGGCGAGCGCCTGCAGCTCGACCAGCTACACGACAGCATCCTCATCAGCCTGTTCTTCGGCGCCGTGCTGGTGATGCTGCTGTACAACACCTGCCTGTACCTGTTCACCCGCGAACGCAGCTACGCCTACTACGTGCTCTACCTGTGCGCCACGCTGGTCTACTGCCTGGCCATCACCGGTTTCGGCCAGCGCTACCTGGACCTGGCGCAACCGGCGCTGGCCGACCGCCTGTACTCGGTGAGCGGCGCGCTGGCCTTCATCCTCGCCTCGTTGTTCGTCCGCGACTTCCTGTCGCTGGCGCGCATCGGCGGCTGGGTCGACTGGGTGAACCGGCTGAACACCGGCTACTGGGTGGTCACCGGGCTGTGCTTCCTGTTCATCCCCTACAGCCGCGCGCTGCACTGGCTGAACCCGCAGAGCCTCGGTCCGGCGTCCTGCCTGCTCGGCCTGCTCACCGGCGTCTACCTGTGGCGCAAGGGCTATCGCGAGGCGCGGCTGTTCACCCTGGCCTGGCTGGTGCTGATCCTCTTCACCCTGCTCAACCTGTCGGCGCTCGACGGCCGGCTGCCGCTCAACGCCTTCACCCTCAACAGCCAGCTGCTGGGCATGGTCATCGAGTTCACCCTGCTGGCCATCGCCCTGGTCGCGCACATTAACCACGAGCGCAGCGCGCGGCTGAGCGCCCAGCAGACCGCGCTGGACTACGCCGAGCGCCTGGCCCGCGAGCGCGAGGAGAAGCTGCACGCCCAGCAGCAGGCGCTGCGCATCCAGCGCAAGGCCAACGAAGAGCTGGAGCAGTGCGTCACCGCGCGCACCCGCGAGCTGGCCGAGGCCAACGTGCTGCTGGCGCGGCTGAGCACCCTCGACCCGCTGACCCAGTTGTGCAACCGCCGCCACTTCGAGGCGCGCTTCGCCGAGGAGCTGGCGCGGGCCAAGCGCAGCGCGGCGCCGCTGGCGCTGCTGATGATCGACATCGACCACTTCAAGTCGATCAACGACCGCTTCGGCCACCCGTTCGGCGACGAAGCGCTGCGCCGCGTCGCCGCCGTGCTGCAGGCGCACAGCCAGCGCGCCGGCGATGTCGCCGCGCGCTACGGCGGCGAGGAATTCATCCTGCTGTTCGCCAACACCGACGCGGGCGCCGCACGGCTGTGCGCCGAGCGGATTCGCGCGGCGATCGCCGCCGTGCAGCTCAGCCAGGCCGGTCAGCTGCTGTCGCTGACCGCCAGCATCGGCCTGGTCGCCCTGGTGCCGCCGCTCAACGTCAGCGAGCAGAGCCTGATCGCACTGGCCGACACCGCGCTGTACCAGGCCAAGAGCGAGGGGCGCAATCGCGTGGTGTTCGCCCGTGACGGGCAGGTGACCACATGAGCGGACGCTTCGCGCCGGGCCGCTGGTCGGCAAATGGCCAGCATGCGCCGCGGGCTGTGCTCCAATCCGCCGCGCCCACGGCGCGCCGCCCTGCTGCCGGCGACGGCACTCCTCCCCACATCTCGGTGACTGATTGATGCGCGCGTTCGCTGCCCTGCTGCTGTACTGCCTGCTGTCGAGTGCCCTGGCCGCCCCGGCCGAGGTGCAGCTGGGCGGTGCCAGCGGCCGCGTGGCGCTTGGCGGCGAGGTGCAGTACCGCCTCGCGGCGCCCGGGCAGAGCTTCGCGCAGGCTGCGGCGACCGAGCAGGGCTGGCAGGCCGGCACGCAGAGCCCGCTCAACCTCGGTACCCAGCGCGGCGATGTGTGGCTGCGCTTCGACCTGCGCCAGGCGCAGGACCAGCAGCGCCTCTGGTACCTGGTGATCAAGTGGCCGCTGCTCGACCGCGTCGAACTGCGCCTGTACTACCCGGACAGCCAGCGCTGGGGCCCGGCCATGTTGGCCGGCGACGGGGTGGACGTGGCCAGTCGCGCGGTGGCCAGCCGCAACCTGGTGTTCCCGCTGGCCGTGGCGCCGGGCGAACGGGCCACCGCCTACCTGCGCCTGCAGGCGTTCGAGCCGATCATCCTGCCGCTCGAACTGCTCGACGAGGCGCAGCTGCGCCACAGCGAGGTGCGGGAGGTGATCCTGATCGGCCTGTTCTTCGGCGCGATGCTGGTGATGCTGCTCTACAACGCCTGCCTGAGCCTGTTCACCCGCGAGCGCAGCTACCTGCTCTACGTCCTCTACCTGTGCGCCGCGCTGGTCTATGCGCTGGCGATCACCGGCTTCGGGCCGCTCTACCTGGGGCTCGACACGCCCTGGCTGGGCACCCGTCTGTATGGTCTCGGGGCCGGCGCGGTGGCGATTCTGGCCAGCCTGTTCCTGCGCTATTTCGTCGGCCTGGGGCGCATCGGCGGCTGGGTCGACTGGCTGAACCGCGTGGTGATCGGCTACTGGTGCCTGTTCACCCTGATCATCCTAGTCGCCCCCTACAGCCGGCTGCTGCACTGGATGCTGCCGGAGCAGGCCGGCCTGTTGTCGTGCCTGGCCGGGATCGCCATCTGCCTGCACCTGTGGCGCAAGGGCTACCGTTCGGCGCGCCTGTTCATCTACGCCTGGGGCCTGCTGATCATGTTTTCGGCGGTGCTGATCCTGGCGCTGACCGGCCTGCTGCCGATGAACGAATTCACCATCAACAGCCAGTTGCTCGGCATGGCCATCGAGTTCGTGCTGCTGGCCATCGCCCTGGTCGAGCACATCAACGACGAGCGCAGCGAACGCCTGCGCGCCCAGCAGGCCGCGCTGGACTACTCCGAACGCCTGGCCCGCGAGCGCGAGGAGAAACTGCACGCCCAGCAGCAGGCGCTGCGCATCCAGCGCAAGGCCAACGAGGAGCTCGAGCAGCGCGTCGCCGAGCGTACCCGCGAACTGGCCGAGGCCAACGTGCAGCTGGAGCGGCTGAGCACCCTCGATCCGCTGACCCAACTGTTCAACCGCCGGCACTTCGAGACGCGCTTCGCCGAGGAGCTGTGCCGCGCCAAGCGCACCGCTTCGCAGCTGGCGCTGCTGATGATCGACGTCGACCACTTCAAGTCGATCAACGACCGCTTCGGCCACCCGTTCGGCGACGAGTGCCTGCGCCGCGTCGCCGCCGTGCTGCAGGCCCACAGCCAGCGCGCCGGCGACGTCGCGGCGCGCTACGGCGGCGAGGAGTTCATTTTGCTGTTCGCCGACACCGACCCGGTCGGCGCGGAGCATTGCGCCGAACAGATCCGCGCCGACATCGCCGCCATGGTCCTCGCCCACGACGGCCGCGAAGTGCGCATCAGCGCCAGCATCGGCCTGGTGACCCAGGTGCCGGCGCTGAGCGCCAGCGCGCAGAGCCTGATCGCCCAGGCCGACGTCGCGCTGTACCGCGCCAAGGAGCAGGGCCGCAACCGCGTGGTCTGCGCCGAGCTGGTGGCGCCGGCCTGATCAGCCCTGGCCGCGCAGGTGGTCGAGCAGCGCGTCGGCACAGGCCTCGGAGGACGCCGGGTTCTGCCCGGTGATCAGCAGGCCGTCCTGCTCGATGTGCGCCTGCCAGTCGGCGTCGGCCTTGCGGTAGGTGGCGCCGCGCTGCTTGAGCATGTCCTCGACCAGGAACGGCACCACGTCGGTCAACTGCACCGCGTCCTCCTCGCTGTTGGAAAAGCCGGTGACGGTCTTGCCGGCCACCAGCGCGCGGCCGTCGGCGGCCTTCACATCACGCAGCACGCCCGGCGCGTGGCAGACCAGCGCCACCGGCTTGCCGGCGCTGATGAAGTCCTCGATCAGGGAGATCGACTGCGGGTCGTTGGTCAGGTCCCACAGCGGGCCGTGGCCGCCGGGGTAGAACAGCGCGTCGTGCTCCAGCGGGTTGACCGCGGCGAGCGTCTCGGTGTGCGCCAGCGCCTGCTGCGCCGCGCTGTCCTTGGCGAAGCGCCGGGTGGCGTCGGTCTGCGCGTCGGCGGCATCGCTCTTCGGATCGAGCGGCGGCTGGCCGCCCTTGGGCGAGGCGAGGGTCAGCGTGGCGCCGGCGTCGCGAAAGCGGTAGTACGGCGCGGCGAACTCTTCCAGCCAGAAGCCGGTCTTCTGTCCAGTACTGCCGAGTTGGTCGTGGGAAGTCAGCACCATGAGAATCTTCATTGCGGGTTCCTCGGGTCGGTGGACGCAGTGGGTAGGACAACAATTCTGGGCAGAGGTCGCGGCGCCTGCCGATTGATCGGTGCGATTTCGTCGGCGACCGACTGTTCCTGAGCTTCACCACTCGCGGGGCGGGCAGTATCCTGCGCACCCCGCTTTGCCAGACTGCCGCCATGATCTCGCTCGCCTGGAAGAACCGCGTTGCCCGCCTGATTGCGTTGATCCAGCGCTACCCGGGGGTGGTCGCGGCGTTCGGTTTCGTCTCCGGGGTGGCCAGCTTCATGCTCGTCGACCGCCAGGCCAAGTCGGCCATCGTGCTGTCGATCGTCATGCTGCTCAGCTGGGTGTGGCTGGCGCTGGAAAGCGTGTTCACCCGGATCATCGCCCGGCTGATCAAGCGCGAGGTGCCGCAGCCGCTGTTGCGCTACGCGACGCAGATGATCCACCAGGAAAGCCTGTTCTTCGTCCTGCCGTTCTTCTTCATCACCACCACCTGGAACAGCGGCCAGGCGCTGTTCACCGGCTTGCTGATCGCCGGTGGGCTGGTGTCGATCATCGACCCGCTGTACTTCAAGGTGCTCGCCCCGCGGCGCTGGCTGTACATGGCGCTGCACACCCTGACGCTGTTCGCCGTGGTGCTCACCGCGCTGCCGATCATCCTTCACCTGACCACCGCGGAGAGCTACAAGCTGGCGCTCGGCATCGCCGTGCTGCTGTCGTTCCCCAGCCTGCTGGCGAGCTTCCCGGTGCAGCGCTGGTGGTACGGCCTGGCGCTGATCGGCCTGACCTTGGCGCTCGGCGCCGCCGGCTGGCTGCTGCGTTCGTGGATTCCGCCGGCCACCCTGTGGCTGACCGAGGTGGCGGTGACCACCCAGTTCGACAACCAGAACCGCGCGCCGGGCAAGAGCCTCAGCGAGGTCAGCGCCGCCCAGCTGCGCAGCCAGGGGCTGTACGCCTACACCGCGATCAACGCGCCGCGCGGTCTCGACGAACGCATCTACCACGAGTGGCAGCGCAACGGCGGCGAGGTCGAGCGCATCCCCCTGGACATCCACGGCGGACGCAAGGCCGGCTACCGGGCCTGGACGCACAAGCAGAACTTCCCCGCCGAGGTGGTCGGCAACTGGCAGGTGCGGGTGATCACCGAGAACGATCAGCTGATCGGCGTGCTGCGCTTCAAGGTGGTCGACGGCCCGGTCGGCGCGCAGGCCCCGGAGAAACCGGCCAAGCCGCCGCTGCTCAAGCCGGCCAGCGACGAGCCGGAGGACGACAAGCCGGCCGAACCGAAGCAGCCCTGAAGCACCAGGCAGGGTGTTGAAGCATGCCCGTCCAGCGATGTCCCTAGGCTAGGGACAGATCGAACCTCACCCTAGCCCTCTCCCGGAGGGAGAGGGGACTGTGCCGGGATGGCCATAGGCGTGGTGCCTGTAGGATGGGTTGAGCGAAGCGATACCCATCGCCGCGCCACTGGCTCAGCCGAAGAACCAGTAGCACACGCCGATCGCCGCCAGCACCCCGGCCAGGTCGGCAAGCAGCGCGCAGCCCACCGCGTGGCGGGCGCGCTGGATGCCCACCGCGCCGAAGTACACGGCGAGCACGTAGAAGGTGGTCTCGGTGCTGCCCTGGACGGTCGCCGCGACCAGCGCCGGGAAGCTGTCCACGCCGTGGGTCTGCATGGTCTCGATGAGCATGGCGCGCGCCGCGCTGCCGGAGAACGGCTTGACCAGCGCAGTCGGCAGCGCCTCGACGAAACGCGTGTCCCAGCCGGCCCAGGCCACCGCATGGCGGATGCCGTCGAGGACGAACTCCAGCGCCCCCGAGGCGCGCAGCACACCGACCGCGCAGAGCATGGCGACCAGGTAGGGCAGCAGGTTCCTGGCCACCTCGAAGCCCTCCTTGGCGCCCTCGACGAAGCTCTCGTAGACCTTCACCTTGCGCAGTGCGCCGGCGAGCAGGAACAGCATGATCAGGCCGAACAGCACCAGGTTGCCGAGCAGCGACGACAGCGCCGCCAGGGCGGTGGCGCTGAGGGTGGCGAGCAGCGCCATGAAGGCGCCGAGCAGCAGCGCGCCAGGCACCAGGTAGGCGAGCACCACCGGGTCCCACAGGCGCAGGCGCTGGACCAGCGCCACCGTCAGCAGGCCGACCAGGGTTGAGGCGCTGGTGGCGAGGAGGATCGGCAGGAACACCAGGGTCGGATCGGCGGCGCCCTGCTGCGCGCGGTACATGAAGATCGACACCGGCAGCAGGGTCAGCGACGAGGCGTTGAGTACCAGGAACAGGATCTGCGCGTTGCTCGCCGTGTCCTTCAGCGGGTTGAGTTCCTGCAGCGCCTTCATCGCCTTGAGGCCGATGGGCGTCGCCGCGTTGTCCAGGCCCAGGCCATTGGCGGCGAAGTTCAGGGTGATCAGACCGAGCGCCGGGTGGCCGCGCGGCACCTCGGGCATCAGCCGGGCGAACAGCGGGCCCAGCGCGCGGCCGAGCGCGTCGACCAGGCCGGCCTGCTCGGCGATGCGCAGGAAGCCCATCCACAGGGTCAGGGTGCCGAACAGCAGGATCATCACCTCGACCGACAGCTTGGCCATGGCGAACAGGCTTTCCACCATGCGCGCGAACACCGTGGCGTCGCCACCCACCAGCCAGGCGCCGAGCGCAGCCACGCTCGCCACCAGGAAGAACCCCAGCCACAGGCCATTCAGCATCGTCATCCCCCTTGATCTGCGTGCCGATGATAGCCGCCACCGGCCGCGCTGTCCGTTGCCGTCGCGCAGCCTTCACAGTGGCGGTCTAGGCTGAGGTTTCCCCTTCGTCCCTGCGAGCAGCGAGAGTCGCGATGAAAAAGATCCTGGTGCTGTATTACTCGATGTACGGCCATATCGAACGCATGGCCGAGGCGGTCGCCGAGGGCGCGCGCAGCGTGCCGGGCGTCGAAGTGACGGTGAAGCGGGTCGCCGAGACCATGCCCGAGGATGCCGCGCGCAAGGCCGGCGCCAAGCTCGACCAGGCCGCGCCGGTAGCCAACCCGCAGGAGCTGGCCGACTACGACGCGATCCTGTTCGGCACGCCGACCCGCTTCGGCAACATGACCGGGCAGATGCGCACCTTCCTCGACCAGACCGGCGGCCTGTGGGTCAAGGGCGTGCTGGTCGGCAAGCTGGCCAGCGTGTTCACCTCGACCGGCACCGGCGGCGGCTCGGAAACCACCATCACCTCGTTCTGGAACACCCTGGCGCACCACGGCATGTTGATCGCCGGGCTGCCCTACACGGCGCCGGAACTCACCGACATCAGCGAGCTGCGTGGCGGCTCGCCGTATGGCGCGGCGACCGTCGCCGGCAGCGACGGCTCGCGCCAGCCGAGTGCCAAGGAGCTGGCCCTGGCCAAGTTCCAGGGCGCGCATGTGGCGAAGCTCGCCACGCGCTTGCAGTAACCCGCTGGCGGGCCGTGTGCCCGCCGCGCTTCCCCGAAGAAAAAAGCCCTCAACACCTTAGGAGTTTCACGGATGAGCAAGCCCTTCCTGGTCGGCGCCCTGAGCGTCGCTCTGCTGCTGGCCGGCTGTGCCAGTTCCACCACCCAACCCGAGCAGTACTCCGGCTTCCTCGGCGACTACTCGCAACTCACCCCGGCCACCTCGGCCAGCGGCGCGCCGGTGCTGCGCTGGGTCAAGCCGGGTCTCGACCTCAGCCAGTACGACGCCGTGCTGGTCGAGCGCCCGCAGTTCTATCCCAAGCCGCAGCCCACTGCGCAGGTCAGCCAGCAGACCCTCGACCAGATCGCCAACTACCTGCAGCAGGCCATGCAGCGCGAACTCAGCTCGCGCATGCAGATCGTCCAGCAACCGGGGCCGCGTACCCTGGTGCTGCGCTCGGCGATCAGTTCGGTGGATGTCTCGCCGGAGGGTCTCAAGGCCTACGAGGTGATCCCCATCGCCCTGGTCCTCGCGGCGGCCAACACCGCGGCGGGCACCCGCGACGAGAACACCGCGATCTACATCGAGATGCAGGCGCTCGACCCGGCCAACAACCAGCCGGTGGCGCAGATCGTGCGCAAGGGCAGCGGTTTGCAGCTGGAGAACGACAGCACCCAGCTGACCCTCAAGGACCTGCAGCCGGTGCTCGATGTGTGGGCCAAGGATGCGCGCAACTTCCAGCCCGCGGTGCAGGCGCAGAAGTAGCGACAGGCAGACGTAGCGATAGGCAGTAAGCGGAGGAAATCGAGCGCGCCGGGAGTGGGTGCCACTGGGTGGTCCACTCCCGTCGACGCTGCTGCCTGACCCGGCCCTTGCGGAGGTACTCCCTGTACCCCTAGGTCGCTCCGACTTCTCAGTGTCCAGAGCGTCCCGACCCCTTGGTCATGCGCGGACCTTCCTCGGGTCAACGCAGGTTGTCTCGGACCATCCGAATCAGTACCAGTTCGGATCGGCCTTCAACTGTTCGTCGAGCAACTGCTTGATGCCCGCATCCGGCTCGCCGAGCCAGCGGTAGCTGGCGTGGCGGCTGGGCGCCTTGTCCGCCGGCAGGTTGGCCGGCAGCTGGACGTACAACGCGTAGGCATGCGCCTTGTCCCAACTGAAGGCGACGTACAGGCGTTGGTGGGCGCAGTCGTGTGCTTCGCACAGCTCGCCGACCAGGTACTGCTCGTCGTCTTCCTCAAGCGCCTGCATCGGCGTCGCGGTGCCGGACAGATTGATGATCCACTCCGGCAGGCGTTCCTCGTCTTCGACCAGCTGTTGCCAGGTGCGCAGGTACTTCGGATCGCTGGCGGGCAGTTCGTTGACGCGGAACTGGGTGTCATGGTCCGCCGCGGCGGCGGTCAGGCTGACGCCAAGCGCCAGCCCGCCGAGACCGAGGCTCAGTAAGCGTTTCATAGACGTCCGCGGCGACCGAAGATCAGCGACACCACGAACATCACCAGGAACACCACGAAGAGGATCTTGGCGATCCCGGTAGCGGTGCCCGCGATGCCACCGAAGCCGAGAACTGCAGCGATGATGGCGATGATCAGGAAGGTGATAGCCCAACTCAGCATGATATTTCTCCTGTGCTTAAGGACCCGTGCAGGGCGGCCGGCGCGTTGCGTACCGGAGCCTTTCCACCGATTGCCAGGTAGCGGCTCGCGCACAGCGCGCGACCCACGGCCAAGGCGCACGCCAGCAGTAGCGACGTGAGCACCAACAGGCTGACAAACACGAGAAAGACACTGGCGAACATTGCGCTGGCTCCTGGTCAGGGTTTGGCAGGCGGACGACCCTGCGGCCGCCGCGTCCGGTCACTTCATTTCATCGCGTGCTTGAGCACGCGCATGCGCTCGTGGCAGGCGCGCACTTTCGGCATTTCCACCGCGAGTACCGCGCGAACGTCCGGGTCCGCGTCTTCCATGGCATCTTCGAAGGCGTGCAGGATGCGGTCTTCGGTCTCTTCCAGCTGCGCCACGTAGGTGGCGTCGGAATCGCGGGTCAGGCTCGCCTTGGTGTCGGCGTAGACCTGGCGCAGCTTGCCGCTCAAGGTACCGCCCTGGGCCGGCTGCTCATGGTTGGCGGCGACCTTCACCGCCAACGCCTGGATGATCTGGGTCTTGGCCTGCGACAGGTCGCGGAACAGGCTCTTCAGCTGCGCGTCCTTCACTTCATCCTGGGCGTGCTGGTAGAAGCGCTGACCATCGCGGGTGATTTCGATCAGCTCGTTGAGTTGTGCAGTAGTACGGCTCATTGCAATTCTCCTTAAAGGCGGCGGTGACAGCGCGGGCGCCGCTACCGTTGGGATACTTATCGCAAGGCCTGTGCCAGCCTGACCGCTAGCACTAAAACGTTATTTATCAATGAGATAACTATGGTGATGGCCTGCGGTCAGCATGCAGGCTGCAGGATCGTGCAGAATGCGCCGTGCAACTTGCACGAATATCCGCGGACTAATGTTCAAGTCGCCGATACGCCCCGCCGGGGTAGGGAGAAGCAATGCAACAGGCTGCCGACAATGGCCGCATCCTCTTGGTCGATGACGAATCGGCCATCCTGCGCACCTTCCGCTATTGCCTGGAGGACGAGGGCTACAGCGTGGCCACCGCCAACAGCGCGGCGCAGGCCGAAACTCTGCTGCAGCGCCAGGTGTTCGACCTGTGCTTCCTCGACCTGCGCCTGGGTGCCGACAACGGCCTCGACGTGCTGGCGCAGATGCGCGTGCAGGCGCCGTGGATGCGCGTGGTGATCGTCACCGCGCTGTCGGCGGTGGACATCGCCGTCGACGCGATCCAGGCCGGCGCCGCGGATTACCTGGTCAAGCCCTGCTCGCCCGATCAGCTGCGCCTGGCCGCCGCCAAGCAGCTGGAAGTGCGCCAGTTGGCGGCGCGCCTGGAAGCGCTGGAAGGCGAAGTGCGCAAACTCAAGGACGGCCTCGACTCGCACTGCCCGGCGATGATGGCGGTGCTGGAGACCGCCCGGCAGGTCGCCGACACCGACGCCAACATCCTCATCCTCGGCGAGTCGGGCACCGGCAAGGGCGAACTGGCGCGCGCCATCCACGCCTGGAGCCGGCGCGCCAAGAAGGCCTGCGTGACCATCAACTGCCCGTCGCTGAATGCCGAGCTGATGGAAAGCGAACTGTTCGGCCACACCCGCGGCTCGTTCACCGGCGCCAGCGAGAACACCCTCGGCCGGGTCAGCCAGGCCGACGGCGGCACGCTGTTCCTCGACGAGATCGGCGACTTCCCGCTGACCCTGCAGCCCAAGCTGCTGCGCTTCATCCAGGACAAGGACTACGAACGGATCGGCGACCCGGTGACCCGCCGCGCCGACGTGCGCATCCTCGCCGCGACCAACCTCGACCTCGACGAGATGGTTCGCGCCGGACGTTTCCGCGAGGACCTGCTGTACCGCCTCAACGTCATTACCCTCAAGCTGCCGCCGCTGCGCGAGCGCCACGAGGACATCCTGATGCTCGCCGAGCGCTTCCTCGCCCGCTTCGTGGTCGACTACGCGCGGCCGGCGCGGGCCTTCAGCGACGAGGCGCGCGTCGCACTGCTCAACTACCGCTGGCCGGGCAACATCCGCGAGCTGCGCAACGTCATCGAGCGCGCCAGCATCATCTGCCCGCAGGAAAGCGTCGAACTCAGCCATCTCGGCCTCGGCGGCGAAGCGCCAAGCGGCGGCGCGCCGCGCATCGGTGCGGCGCTAAGTCTCGAGGAACTGGAGAAGGCGCACATCGCCGCGGTCCTGGCCGCCAGCGCGACCCTCGACCTGGCAGCCAAGACCCTCGGCATCGATGCCTCGACGCTGTATCGCAAGCGCAAGCAGTACAACCTGTAAGTCCGCGGCCTCCCCCGCTCAGAAAGGAAGCGCCATGAAGTTGCCGATGAAGCTGCGTACGCGGATGTTCCTGAGCATCTCGGCGTTGATTACCGTGGCCCTGCTCGGCCTGCTGTTCGGCGTGGTCGGCGTGCTGCAGCTGGCGCGCAGCCAGGAGACGGTGAGCGGCAACAGCTTCGCGCTGGTCGAGGCGAGCCAGAAGCTGAGGCAGACGCTCGGCGATCAGATGGTCATCGTCATCAACGAGCAGCCGGACCTCGTCGCCTGGCAGCGCTCGCGAGACCAGTTCCGCGGCCTGCTCGACAGCACCCGCCGGCTGCCGCTGGAAGACTCGGCGCGCCACGACCTGGAGCTGGTGGCCGACGACTACGCGGCATTCGTCGCGCTGGTCGAAACGCCCAGCGGCATCCGCCCCGAGCTGGCCGGCAACGAGGCCTACACGCGGCTGTTCAACGGCCTGCGCGGGCGCCTGATCGAGGCGCAGAACCGCGCCTTCATCACCATCGGCGAGCTCGAAGGCCAGGCACGGCAGCGCGCCACGCTGATCGCCGCGCTGCTCGGCCTGATGGGCGGCGCGGTGCTGCTGATCGGGGTGATCACCGCCAACAGCGTGGCACGCCGCTTCGGCGCGCCGATCGACCAGCTGGCGCGCGCCGCCGACCAGGTCGGGCGCGGCAACTACGACGTGGTCCTGCCAGTCTCGCCGGTCACCGAGCTGGCCCTGCTCAGCCGTCGCTTCGGCCTGATGACCGAGGCGCTGCGCGTGCACCACTCGGCCAACGCCAATCAGCTGCTGTCCAGCGAGGGACGCCTCAAGGCGGTGCTCGACAGCATCGATGACGGCCTGGTGATCCTCGACGCCGAGGGCCGCGTCGAGCACGCCAACCCGGTGGCGACCCGTCAGCTGTTCTGGCAGGGCGACCCGCACGGCCAGCGCCTCGGTCGGCTGCTCGCCGACCCGGGGGTCGAGGAAGCCGTGCAGCGGGTGCTCAGCGGCCAGCTGCTCGAGCAGGTGCCGGCCGACCTGGCGATCGACAGCGGCGGCGAGCACCGCCTGCTGACCTGGAGCCTGACCCCGGTGCAGCACGCCGAAGGGCGCAGCGTCGGCGCGGTGATGGTGCTGCGCGACGTCACCGAGTTGCGGGTGTTCGAGCGGGTGCGCAGCGAGTTCGTGCTGCGCGCTTCGCACGAGCTGCGCACCCCGGTAACCGGCATGCACATGGCCTTCAACCTGCTGCGCGAGCGCCAGCAGTTCGCCCCCGGCAGCCGCGAGCTGGACCTCGCCGACACCGTCGACGAGGAGATGCAGCGCCTGGTGCAGCTGATCAACGACCTGCTGAATTTCTCCCGCTACCAGAACGGCCTGCACAAGCTCGAGCGTGCGCCGTGCGACCTCGGCCAATTGCTCGACAGCGCGCGCGGACGTTTCGCCGAGCAGGCCGCGGCGCGGCAGATCCAGCTGCACACCGAAACCCAGGGCGTGCTGCCGCGGGTCAGCCTGGACCTGGCGCTGATCGAGCGGGTGCTCGACAACCTGCTGAGCAACGCACTGCGCCACAGCGAGGACGGCGGCGAGGTGCAGCTGCAGGCGCGCCGCCACGGCGAGCGGGTGATCCTCAGCGTGCAGGACCAGGGCGAGGGCATCCCGTTCGGCCAGCAGGCACGCATCTTCGAGCCATTCGTGCAGGTCGGGCGGCGCAAGGGTGGGGTTGGCTTGGGGTTGGCGTTGAGCAAGGAGATCGTGCAGTTGCACGGCGGCCGGTTGAACGTCTATTCACGCCCCGGCCAGGGCGCGCAGTTCTACCTCAGCCTGCCGGTCTGAGCGATGCGCGCTCAGCGCAGTTGCGGGTCGAACTTGATGCGCCGGCCGGCCAGCAGGGCGAGGACGAACAGGCTGGCGCACAGGCCACCGGCGACCTTGAACAGGTTGCGCAGCTCGCTGCCGGGCAGCGGGTCGAGCCACAGCAGGGCGACCGCGAGGACGGTGAGGATCAGGAACAGCACGGCGCTTTTCGACATGGGGGCGCTCCTTCGCGATGGCGGATTCAGAACACCCAGCGCGGGCTGCGCGGCTGCTGCAGGGCGGTTTCGGTGTCATCGCCGGTGCGCAGCCACAGGCCGTTCGCCGGGCTGTTGGCCCGCGGCGCCTGGGCTTCGAGCTGGTGCGGTTGCTGCGCGGTCTTTGCCTGGGCGCTGGGTTGGCTGCGGGTGACCACCGCGTCGCTGGCGAAGCCGTCGAAGGTCAGGTCGGCGGTCTGCACGGCGACGCCATGGCCGACGCGTTCTTCGGCGTGAACGCCGCTGAACCACAGGGTGGCGGCGCAGCACAGGCTCAACAGCGAGATCTGGCGAACAGTGGTCATGGCGCATCTCCTTGCAGTTCAGTCGGGGTTCACGACTCTGCAAGTGCACTCGGCATGCCAGACTTTTTCTTCGATAAAAATGCTTTTAAATCAATAGCTTACGATAGATTTTCGGGCATGCTGCATTGCGCTTTGCACGACGCCCTGGCTGCGGCCATTGCAATTTGCACGAGCGGCCTTAGAGCACGCCCTGCGGCTCGCGCGGCAGGATCACCGTGAAGCATGAACCCTCGCCGGGCTGGCTGAGCAGCTCAATGCGCCCGCCGTGGGCGCGCACGATCTGCTCGCTGATGAACAGGCCGAGGCCCAGACCCTGGGTGACCCCGGTGCCGTTGACCCGCTCGAACTGCTGGAAGATGCGCGCCTGATCCTCGGCGGAGATGCCCAGGCCCTGGTCGCAGACCTCCAGGCGCGGCCCCTCGCTGCCGGCGCTGACCCGCACACTGATCGGCTTGCGCGCGCCGTAGCGCAGGGCGTTGGTGAGCAGGTTGGCGATCACCTGCTCGATGCGGAACTCGTCGACGATGGCCAGCACCGGCTCCGGCGCATGCAGCTCGATCGGGCTGCCGGCGCTGTGTGCCTGGGCGGCGAAGTTCTCCAGCACGCGTCGGGTCAGGTCGCTGAGGTCGCACTGCTGCGGGCGGATCGACAGCTTGCCGGTGCGAATCCGTGAGGCGTCGAGCATGTCCTCGATCAGCCGGGTGAGGCTCTTGATCTGGCGTTCGTCGCGCTCGGTCATGGCGCGCAGCTTGTCGAGGGTGAACGCCTCGCTGCGGTTCTGTTCGAGGCGCAGCTTGCGCAGGTGGATCTCCAGGGTCAGGCCGTTGAGCGGGGTGCGCAGCTCGTGGGAGACGATCGACATGAAGTCGTCACGCATGCGCACCGCGTTCTGCAGCTCGCTCTGCGTGGCGCGCAGCTCGGCGAGCAGCGCCTCCTGTTCGCGACGTGCCTGTTCCAGGGCGTCCAGCTGGCGGCTCAGTGCCTTGCGCTGGCGGTACAGCTCGACGAACACCGAGACCTTGCTGCGCACCTCGTGGGGCGACAGGGGCTTGTGCAGGAAGTCCACCGCGCCACTTTCGTAGCCCTTGAAGGCGTAGTCCAGCTCGCGCCCGGCGGCGCTGACGAAGACGATCGGGATGTGCTTGGTGCGCTCGGTGCCGCGCATCAGCTCGGCCAGCTCGAAGCCGTTCATGCCGGGCATCTGCACGTCGAGGATGGCCAGGGCGAACTCGTGCTCGAGCAGCAGGGCCAGCGCCTGGTCGGCGTCGGTGGCCTGGAACACCTGGCGCTCTTCGCCCTGCAACAGGGCTTCGAGGGCCAGCAGGTTGTCCGGCAGGTCGTCGACGATCAGCAGCTTGGCTTCGATCTTTCTCAGCATGGTTGGCTATCCAGTTCCGCCAGCAGCGCCGGCATGGCATCGAGCGGGAGGAGGAAATCGGGTTGCAACAGCGCCAGCGCGGCTGCCGGCATGGTCGGCACCTGGGCGTCGGCGGGCTCCTGCACCAGGGTCAGGCCACCGCGTTGCTGGATGTGCAGCAGGCCGGCGGCGCCGTCTTCGTTGGCGCCGGTCAGCAGCACGCCGGCCAGGCGTTCCTGGTAGGCGTCGGCCGCCGACTCGAAGAGGAAGTCGATCGATGGCCGGGAAAAGTGCCGCGGCTCCTCGCGGCTCAGCGAGAAGCTGTGGTCCTGCTCGATGGACAGATGATAGCCGGGCGGCGCGAAGTACAGCGTGCCGGCGGCCAGCTGCTCCTTGTCCTCGGCGTCCTTGACGCGCAGCGCCAGCTGGCGCTGGAACAGCGCGGCGAGCAGGCTGCCGGGCTGATCGGGGAGGTGCAGCACGCAGGCGATCGGCAAGCGGTAGTCGGCCGGCAGCGCGCCGAGCAGGCGCAGCAGCGCATCGATGCCACCGGCCGAGGCGCCGATCACCAGCGCCGCCAGTGGCGCGTGCGGGCGGCCGCCGAGTTGCACCTGGGCTGCGCGCTTCATCGCTTGCGGAAGATCCGGTCGGGGCGCACCACGGGCTCGAAGTGCTTGGCGTAGGCGGAGAAGTCCAGGCTCTCCTTGCTGCCCAGGCCGAGGAAGCCGCGGTGGCACAGCGAGTCGTAGAACAGCCCGAGGGCGCGATCCTGCAGGCCGCGGTTGAAATAGATCAGCACGTTGCGGCAGGACACCAGGTGGGTCTCCGAGAACACGCTGTCGGTCGCCAGGCTGTGGTCGGCGAAGGTCACGTTGGCGCGCAGCGACTTGTCGAACAGCGCGCGGTCGTAGGCCGCGGTGTAGTAGTCGGAGAACGCGCTCTGGCCGCCGGCCTTCTGGTAGTTGTCGGTGTAGGTGCGCAGGTTGTCGAGGGCGAAGATGCCCTGCTCGGCCTTCTCCAGCGAGTGCGGGTTGATGTCGGTGGCGTAGATCAGGCTGCGTTCGAGCAGGCCTTCCTCGCGCAGCAGGATGGCCAGCGAATAGACCTCCTCGCCGGTGCTGCAGCCGGCCACCCAGATCTTCAGCGACGGGTAAGTGCGCAACAGCGGCACCACCTGCTGGCGCAGGGCGAGGAAGTAGCCGGGGTCGCGGAACATCTCGCTGACCGGGATGGTGAGGAACTGCAGCAACTGCATGAACGCCGCCTGGTCGTGGAGGATGCGCTCCTGCAGCGCGCTGATCGTCGCGCAACCGAACTGCGCCTGGGCCTGGCGCACACGGCGCTTCAACGACGCACCGGCGTAGTCGCGGAAGTCGTAGTTGTAGCGCAGGTAGATGGCCTCGATCAGCAGGCGCAGTTCGATCTCGGTGGGCATCAGATACGTTCCAGTTTCGGCAGCCATACGCGAATCAGCGAGAACAGTCGGTCGAGGTCGATGGGTTTGGCCAGGTAGTCGTTGGCGCCCGCCTGCAGGCAGCGCTCCTGGTCATCCTTCATCGCCTTGGCGGTCACCGCGATGATCGGCAGGTGCTTCCAGCGCGGCTCCTTGCGGATCTCGCGGGTCGCCTCGTAGCCGTCCATGCCCGGCATCATCACATCCATCAGCACCAGGTCGATGTCACTCTCGCTGCGCAGCTTGTCCAGCGCCTCGAAGCCGTTGCGGGCGATCTCGATCAGCGCGCCTTTCTGCTCCAGGGCACTGCTGAGGGCGAAGATGTTCCGCACGTCGTCGTCGACCAGCAGGATGCGCCGGCCTTCGAAGACCTTGTCGCGGTGCCGCGCGGTCTTGAGCATGCGCTGGCGTTCGCTGGACAGCTCGGCCTCGACCTTGTGCAGGAATAGAGTCACTTCATCGAGCAGTCGTTCCGGCGACCGTGCGCCTTTGATGATGATCGAGCGCGAATACTTGAGCAGCTCGGCCTCTTCGTCGCGGGTCAGGTTGCGCCCGGTGTAGACGATCACCGGCGGGAACGAGCAGATCTCCTCGCTGGCCATGCGCTGCAGCAGCTCGTTGCCGTGCATGTCGGGCAGCTTGAGGTCGATGATCATGCAGTCGAACACCGTGCTGCGCAGCAGCGCCAGGGCGTCGCTGGCCAGCTCCACGGCGGTGATCTCGATGTCCTCGTCGCCGATCAGGCGGGCGATGCTGTCGCGCTGCAGGGCGTCGTCCTCGACCAGCAGGATGCGTTTGACGCGCTGTTCGAGCTTGGCCTCCAGCTTGGCGAACACCCCCTTGAGCTGCTCGCGAGTGGTCGGCTTGAGCGCGTAGCCTATCGCGCCGAGGTGCAGCGCCGCCTCGCTGCGGTCCTCCACGGAGATCACGTGGACCGGGATGTGCCGGGTCGGCGCTTCGTCCTTGAGGCGCTGCAGCACACTCAGCCCCGAGCCGTCGGGCAGGCGCATGTCGAGCAGCACCGCGTCCGGCCGGTGGCGGCGCGCCAGTTCGAGACCCTCGTCGGCGCCGTGGGCGACCAGGCACACATAGCCCAGCTCGTGGGCCAGGTCGTAGAGGATCTGCGCGAAGCGCGGCTCGTCCTCGATCACCAGCACGCAGCGGCTGTTGGCCTGCGCCAGGCGCTCGCGGTCGTCGGCGAAGTGCGCGGTGAGCGGTGCCGGCGGCTCGGGGCTCGGTGCGGGAGCGGCGCGCGGCGGTTGCGGCGCGCTGCTCGTCGGCAGCGGCGGCGGACCGCTGCGCGGGCTGTAATGCTCCGGCAGCAGCAGGGTGAAGGTGCTGCCCTGGCCGGGCGTGCTGCTGACGCTGATCTCGCCGCCGAGCAGCTGGGCCAGGTCGCGGGAGATCGACAGGCCCAGGCCGGTGCCGCCGAAGCGCCGGTTGCTGGTGCCGTCGGCCTGGCGGAACGCCTCGAAGATCAGCTGCTGCTGGTCGGCGGCGATGCCGATGCCGGTGTCGTGCACGGCAAACGCCAGGCCGTTGGCCTGGCGCGCCGCGCTGAGGCTGACCTGGCCGCGCTCGGTGAACTTGAAGGCGTTGGCCAGCAGGTTCTTGAGGATCTGCTCGACGCGCTGGCGGTCGCTGCTGAAGTGTTCCGGCAGCCCGCTGCCGGCTTCGACGACGAACTGCAGGCCACGCTCGCCGGCCAGCGGAGTGAACAGGTCGCGCAGCCCATCGAGCAGGCCGGCGACGCGCAGCGGCTCGGCGTGCACCTCGAGCTTGCCGGCCTCGACCTTGGAGATGTCGAGGATGTCGTTGATCAGGTTGAGCAGGTCGTTGCCGGCGGCGTAGATCGATTCGGCGAACTTGACCTGCTCGGCGTCGAGGTTGCCCTGCGGGTTGTCGGCGAGCAGCCGGGCGAGGATCAACGAGCTGTTCAGCGGGGTGCGCAGCTCGTGCGACATGTTGGCGAGGAATTCCGACTTGTAGCGGCTGGCGCGCTGCAGTTCCTCGGCACGCACTTCCAGCTGCGCCTGCGCCTGGCCGAGTGCGTGGTTCTTCTCGTCGAGGCGGTCGCGCTGTTCGGCGAGCGCCTGGGCCTGCTCGGCGAGCTTCTCGTTGGTCTGCTCCAGCTCGGCCTGCTGGGTCTCCAGGTGCGCCTGGGATTCCTTGAGGATGCGCGCCTGCTGTTCGAGTTCCTCGTTGGCCGCGCGCAGCTCCTCCTGCTGGGTCTGCAGCTCCTCGTTGAGCTGCTGGGTTTCGGCCAGCACTTCCTGCAGGCGCTGGCGATAGCGTGCGGCTTCCAGCGAGGTGCCGGTGCTGCTGGCGATCAGCTCGAGCAGTTCGCTGTCGCGTGCGCCGAGCGGACGCAGGAAGCCCAGTTCGAGCACGCCGTTGACCCGCTCGTCGGCGTGCAGCGGCACCAGCACCACGTGCAGCGGCGCGCCGTGGCCGAGCCCGGAACTGACCTTCAGGTAGTCGGCCGGCAGGTTGTCCAGGTGCACCACGCGCTGGCTCAGGGCAACCTGGCCGACCAGCCCGTCGCCGCGGTAGAAGTGTTGTTCGCGTTCCTGCTGCTCCTGGCTGAAGCCGTAGCTGGCGATGCGCTGCAGGTCGCCAGTCTGTGCGTCGCGCAGGTAGATCGCGCCGACCGCGCAGTCGAGGTACTCGGCGAGGAAATCCAGGGCCTTGGTGCCGAGACTCGGCACCTGTTGCTCGCCGAGCACCCGTTCGGCCAGCTGGGTCTGCCCGCCGCGCACCCAGGCGCGCTGGCGCTGTTCTTCGGCGTAGGCCTCCTGCTGGGCCAGCGACTTGCCGTAGGACTCCGACAGGCGCAGCAGCTCGCGGCGGCCGAACCAGGCGAGGAAGCCGCTGATCAGCAGGCTGATGATCACGTACAGGGCGATGGTCAGCAGCGTGCTGTTGTTCGCCTCGAGGTTGCGTTGCTGGCGCAGCGCGCGCTCGCTGGTGAGGAACGCGTCGTACTCCTTGCGCATCTCGTCGGTCAGGTTCTTGCCGCGCCCGCTGCTGATGATCGACTCGTAGTCGCGGCCGCTTTGCCGCAGGGCGATCATGTCCTGGCCGAACTGGTCCCACTGCAGCTGCAGGGCGAGGATGCGCCGCACCCGCTCGACCTGCGGCGGGTTGTCGGCGACCAGCTCGGCGAGGTGCTCGAGGTTGGCTTTGACTTTCGGCCGGGCCACGTCATAGGGGCCGACGAAGCTGTCGTCGCCAGTGATCAGGTAGCCGCGGATGCCGGTTTCCATGTCCAGGCTGAGCTTGTACGACTCGCTGGCGGTGTTCATCACCTGGTCGGTGTGCTCCACCCACTTGATCACCGTCAGCAGATAGCCGATCAGCAGGATGAACACCAGCGCGCTGAGCAGCCCCAGGCCGAGTGGCAGGCGCACGTTGCGGTTGAGAATTTGCCGGAAACTTTTTTCGTCCAGAGCTGACTGATTGGGCATGGGGATGTCCGCAGGCGGGTGGGCGTAGGCGCTATTCACGCTGCTGGGCGAAGCGCGCGTATGGCAGACTGACAGCGTCGATTCCCCGAAGTTTGCCTGCCCGGGCGAAACTTTGCCCGTGAAACTGCCGCCGCCACTCGAGAGGCTTGCATGCCCAACCCCGAATCCCCTGAGTCGTCGCCGAAATCCGTGCTGCTGGTCGAGGACGACGACATCGTGCGGCTGCTCACCGTGGAAGTGCTGGAAGAGCTCGGCTATCGGGTCACCGCGGTGGCCGAGGCGCCGCCGGCGCTGGCGCTGCTCGGTTCAGCCGAGGGCTTCGACCTGCTGATGAGCGATGTCGGCCTGCCGGGCATGAGCGGCTGCGAGCTGGTCCAGGCGGCGCGCCGCCTGCGCCCGCAGTTGCCGGTGCTGTTCGCCAGCGGCTACCCGGAGCAGGATCTGCTCGCTGAGGTGCGCGCCCGCGACCTGCAGGCACCCACCGACAGCATCACCAAGCCATTCAGCCTCGAACTGCTGCGCAACCGGGTCGGCGCCCTGCTGGCCGATTGAAACGCCGGTTCAGGGGCTGCTGAGCGCCAGCGCGCCGAGCAGTGCGGCGGTCTCGGCATCCAGCACACCGTCGTAGCGGCTCGGCCGGTAGTGCAGCTGGAACGCCGCCAAAGCGTGCTGGGTGGCTTCGTCCAGTACCCCGCTGCGCGGCGCGGCATAGCCGATCTGACTCAACTCGCGCTGCACCCAGCTGATCTCCGGCAACGCCTGCGTGAAGCGGCTGCGCAGGCGCGCCACCTCGGCGGCCTGCGGCCAGCGGCCGAAGCCGGCGGCGGCCAGGCGCTGCCAGGGGAACAGCGGGCCGGGGTCGAGCTTGCGCATCGGCGCGATGTCGCTGTGGCCGATGATGTTCGCCGCCGGCAGGTGGTGGCGCTGCACGATGTCGCGCAGCAGAACGATCAGCGCCTCGATCTGCGCCTCGTCATAGGGGTACCACACCCGCCCGTTGGCGGTGTCCTCGTATCCGGGGTTGACCAACTCGATGCCGATCGAACTGGCATTCAGCCAGGTGCGCCCTTGCCATTCGCTCTGCCCGGCGTGCCAGGCGCGCTGGTTCTCGTCGACCAGGCGGTAGATGGTCGGCGGCTGCGCGCCGATCAGGTAGTGGCTGCTGACTTCGCCAACGGTGAGCAGCTCCAGCGAGCGCGGCAGGTCGGCCGAGGTGTAGTGCAGGACGATGTACTGCGCACGGCTGTCGAAGTTGCGCGACGGGTGGCTGGTGTCGATGCGCAGGCCGCTGGCGCAGCCGCCGAGCAGCGTCAGGCTGAGGAGCAGGAGGTATTTCATGGCGCGATGTGCAGCACGCTTTGCAGGTTGTCGAGGAGCATGTCGACGCTGAGCATGATCAGCAGCATGCCGGTCAGGCGCTCCACCGCGAGCAGCCCGCGGGCGCCGAGGAAGCGCTGCAGGAACGAGGCCTGCAGGAGGATCGCCGCGGTCGCCGCCCACGCCAGGAACACCCCGAGGTACAGCTCCCAGAGCGGCGCCGCCTGGGTACTGCGCAGGGTCAGCAGCACCGCCAGCGCCGAGGGCCCGGCCACTGCCGGGGTGGCCAGCGGCACCAGCAGCGGCTCGCCGCCCGGCAGTTCGCCGAGTACGCCCTGCGGTGGCGGGAAGATCAGGCGCATGGCGATGACGAACAGGATGATCCCGCCGGCGATCGCCGTGGCCTCGCGGGACAGGCCGAGGCCGCTGAGGATCTTGTCGCCGAAGGTGAGAAACAGCAGCAGCAGGACCAGGGCCAACAGCAGCTCGCGCAGCGCCACGCGCATGCGCCGCTCGGGGGCGACGTTCTTCAGTGCGGCGATGTAGATGGCGATGTTGCCGAACGGGTCCATGACGAAGAACAACAGGACGGCGATGCTGACGATATCCATGGCAGGCTCCAGACCGATGCGCTGTAGTGTAAAGCCTGCTGCCGGGAGGCGCTGTCGTGGATGCGTCGCGGCATGGGCCGCGCGGCGCGCGGCTAACCCAGTTCGATGCGGTTGCGCCCGGCGTGCTTGGCGCGGTACAGCGCCTGGTCGGCGCGCTCGAAGACGTTGGCCGGCTGGTCTTCCTGGGCAAACGCCGAGAGCCCGCCGGACAGGGTGATGGTCAGCGGCTCGCCCTTGAAGTGGAACGGGCAGGCCTCGATGGCCTGGCGCAGCGTGTCGAGCAGCTGCTTGCCGCCATCCAGCGGCGTGCCGGGCAGCAGCAGGACAAATTCCTCGCCGCCGAAGCGGGCGATGAAGTCGGTCTTACGCACCCGCCGCGCCAGCTCGCCGGCGATCAGCTTGAGCACCTTGTCGCCGGCCAGGTGACCGAAGCCGTCGTTGATCCGCTTGAAGTGGTCGACGTCGAGCACGGCGAGCAGCAGCTCGCCGCCGTAGCGTTGGCGGCGCGCCACTTCCAGCTCCAGGCGTTCGTTCCAGGCAGCGCGGTTGGCCAGCCCGGTGAGCGGATCGACCAGCGCCTTCTGGCGCTGCACTTCGAGGCGCTCGCGGAAGCTGCCGGCCTCCTGCTCCATCACCGCGACGCGTTCGACCAGGCCCTGCAGGCGGTTCTTGACCTCCTGTTCGTGGCTGTCGCGCTGCCGGTGGTAGTCGATCATGCGGCCGAGCAGGCCTTCCAGGCGGCTCTCCAGGGTGGCCTTGAGGCTCGGCAGGTCGGCGGCGTCCTGCACGCTCTGCTGCAGGTCGCTGACCTGTTCGCGCAGCTCGTTGTCCAGCTGGCGCGCACTGGACAGCGAATCGGCATAACCGTCGTGGGCGGCGCTGAGGTGGCCGAGGAAGTCGGCGAGGCGTTCGTTGAGCTGCTTGAGGTAGCCGGCGAACTCGCGCTGGCCGCCGTCGGCCACGGCGAGCACCAGCACCGCCAGGTCGTCCAGCGCCGGCACCAGCTCATACCAGTTCAGCCCGCCGCTCAGCCGTTCGCGCAGCGCGTCGGCCTGCGCCTGGTGGAAGTCCGGCAGCTTCAGCTCGTCGAGCAGCTTGCGCAGGCTGTCGGCGACGTGCGGGGCGATGGCGCTGTAGCCCGGCTCGCCGGCCGGCAGGGCGTAGGCCGGGTCGCCGCTGGTCTCGCCGAGCAGCACGCTGGCGGCCAGCGGCAGGCTGTCGAGACTGGCGCTGTCGCGCGACGGGCGGGCGGTGCTCGGCACGATGTGGCTGACTGCGGGCTCGGCGACGGCGGCGACCGGCGTCTCGATTACGGCTTCTGCGGCCGCCGGCGCGCTGCTCACCGGCACGGCAGCGACGGCGATTGCGGCGGCGTCCGGCGCTGCGTCAACCAACGGCGGGGTGATCACGGCCGACGGCAGCTCGCTCGCCGCGGGCACCGCCTCGAGCGCCAGTGTGGCCGCCTCGGGTTGTTCGTCGCGGGCGCCGAAGAGGCGCTGCAGCAGGCCCGGGCGTTCCTCCTGCGGTTGTTCCAGGTGGGCGAGCGCCTGCTGCTGCAGATGGCTCAGTTCGGCGAGCAGCGCCGGCATCTCGCGCGACTGGCCGGCGCGCTCGTCGATGCGCTTGGCGAACTGCTTGAGCGGCTTGCGCACCTCGCGCGGCAGCTCCAGGTGCAGCAGCTGCTGGGCCAGCGCAGCGAGCGCGCCGACGTTCTGCTGCACGCGTTGCTGGCGGCGCTGCTCGGAGTCGAGCACGGCCTTTTCCAGGCGCGGGATCAGCCCGGCGAGGCCGGCGTCCATCTGTTCGCCGCGCACGATGTCGCGCAGCTCCTGCATGCACTGATCGACTGCCTTGTCGCTGCCCTCGGCGGCCAGCGAACTGCGCACCAGGCCGCGGCGGAGCAGGTCGAGGCGCTCCTCCCAGCGGCGTTCTTGGGTTTCCTGTTGCTCGAGGCTGGCGAGGTATTTGTCCTTCCAGCGCTGGGCGTCATTGCTCATCGGGGAAATGCTCAGCGGTCGGGTTCAGGCAGCATAGGTGGCAGAGCGCCACTCAGGGTGTCGGGCAGGCGGATATCGACCGCCACCGGCAGGTGATCGGACATCGCCTGTGGCAGTACGCGCACGCGCTCCAGCGCGAGGCTGGGGCTGAGCAGGATGTGGTCGAGGCAGCGTTGCGGGCGCCAGCTGGGGAAGGTCGCTTCAACCTGCGGCGCGAGCAGGCCGAGGTCACGCAGCGGCGAATGCTGCAGCAGGTCGCTGGCGTGGGTGTTCATGTCGCCCATCAGCACCTGATGGCGGTAGCCGCCGATCAGTTCGCGCACGTAGGCGAGTTGGCGGGCGCGGGTCTTCTGGCCAAGCGACAGGTGCATCATCACCACGGCGAGGGCGTCGGCGCCTTCGCCGAAGCGCACCAGGATCGCGCCGCGTCCAGGAGGGCCGGGCAGCGGATGGTCTTCCAGCAGGTTCGGCTGCAGGCGACTGAGCACGCCGTTGCTGTGCTGCGCCAGGTGGCCGAGGTTGCGGTTGAGTTGCTGGTACCAGTAGGGGAAGTCGCCGAGCTGGGCCAGCCGCTCGACCTGGTTGACGTAGCCGGAGCGCAGGCTGCCGCCATCGGCTTCCTGCAGGGCAACCAGGTCGAACTCGCCGAGCAACTCGCCGATGCGCTGCAGGTTGAGCGCCCGCCCGGTGTGCGGCAGCAGGTGCTGCCAGCCGCGGGTCAGGTAGTGGTGGTAGCGCTCGGTGCTGTTGCCGACCTGGATATTGAAGCTCAGTAGGCGTAAGCGCCCGTCGGCCGGCAAGTCGCCGGCCGACGCGGTGTTGACCCGCGGCTGTTGCGGGCGGGCGACACGCTCGTTACCACCCCACCGCCGCAGCATGGTCATGGTCCTTACTTGGCAGCGCGCTCTTTGGCGATCAGCTGGTCGGCGACGTCCAGGGCCTGCTGCGGGCCGCCGGCCGAGCCGACGTCGAAGCGGTACTTGCCGTTGACCACCATGGTCGGTACGCCGCTGATCTGGTAGGCCATGCCGAGTTTCTTCGCCAGGGCCACCTGACCCTTCACGCCGAAGGAGTTATAGGTCTTCAGGAAGGCGTCCTTGTCGACGCCCTGGCCGGCGAGGAACTCGGCCATTTCTTCCGGGGTCGCCAGCTTCTTGCCTTCCTTGTGGATGGCTTCGAACACCGCGGTGTGCACCCTGTGCTCGACGCCCATGGTGTCGAGGGTGATGAACAGCTGGCCGTGCACGTCCCAGACGCCGCCGAACATCGCCGGGATGCGGTGGAAGTAGACGTCTTCAGGCAGCTTCTCGACCCACGGGTTGAGGGTCGGCTCGAACTGGTAGCAGTGCGGGCAGCCGTACCAGAACAGCTCCACCACCTCGATCTTGCCGGGCTTGGCGACCGGCACCGGGCTGCTCAGCTCGGTGTACTGTTTGCCGGCTTCGATCGGCTCGGCGGCCTGGGCCGAGAGGCCGAACAGGCTCATGGCGACAAAGGCGGCAGACACAAACAGATTACGCATGGATCACTCCTTGGCAGTTGGATGCCGCCGCGCCGGCGGCTTCAGTTCGACCGATTTGGCGCGCGCGGGTTCCGGCTATTGTAGCGGCGGCACCAATGAAAAAGGGTGGCCGTGGCCACCCTTTTCTTCCTACCCCAGCGTGCCTTAGTGCAGGCCCTGGATGTAGCTGGATACCGCCGCGATATCCTTGTTGCTCAGCTTGGCGGCGATGGTGCGCATGACCATGCTGTCGCCGTCGTTGGTGCGGTTGCCTTCGCGGAAGTCGGTCAGCTGCTTGGTGACGTACTGCGCGTGCTGGCCGCCCAGGTGCGGGAAGCCGGCGGCGGCGTTGCCCGCGCCGTTCGGCGAGTGGCAGCCGGTGCAGGCTGGGGTACCGTCGGCCAGGTTGCCGCCGCGGAACAGCGCTTCGCCGCGCTTGACCAGGGCCGGGTCGGCAGCGCCGACGCCCATCTTCTGGCTGGCGAAGTAGGCGGCCAGGTCGGCCAGGTCCTGGTCGTTGAAGTTGGCCAGGATGCCGGTCATTTCCAGCACCTTGCGACCTTGTTCAGGCTTGGCATCCGGTGCGGTGCCGGCCTTGATGTCTTTCAGCTGCTTGAGCAGGTAGCGCTCGCCTTGGCCGGCCAGTTTCGGGAAGTTCGGGGCAACGCTGTTGCCGTCCGGACCGTGGCATGCGCCACACACGGCTGCCTTGTTCTTGCCGGCCTCGGCATCGCCTGCGGCATGGGCCATACCGGTGATGCCCAGGGTCAACAGCAGACTCACGAGTACTTTGTTCATCAGCTAATCCAATTACGGCTAAGGGGAGAGAAGATTCCAGCCTAGGCTATCGGCTCATCCAGTGGATGACGGCCTGGTAGTCCTCGGCGCTACAGTCGGTGCACATGCCGCGTGGCGGCATGGCGGTCAAACCGTTGGTTACGCTTTGCACCAGCGTGTCCATGCCCTTGTCCAGGCGAGGTTTCCAGGCTGCCGCGTCACCCTTCTTGGGTGCCATCGGCAACTGACCGTTGTGACACGCACCGCAGCTACGGTTGAACACCGCTTCCGGATCCTGGCTCGCCTGCGCGGAGCAGGCCAGCAGGACGCTGGCGGCAATCAGCAACAACTTCATCAGATTGACCTCATCGGCAAGGAACGTCCTGCGTTCTTGTGCGCAGACTGCTGTGCATCGTTCCCGTGCACGCCTGTCCCGGTGGGACAAAGCGCACACAAAATCCGCGGCATTATATACTTGTGTCGCTCAAACGGAAACGAAACCGCCCCCTGCGACACCGCGTCGCACCTGTGGATATCCCATGTCTGTAAAGAACCCGATTCTGGGCCTGTGCCAACAGGCCTCCTTCATGATCAGCGCCGCCAAGGTCGACCAGTGCCCGGAGGACAGCGGCTACGAAGTCGCCTTCGCCGGTCGCTCCAACGCCGGCAAGTCCAGCGCGCTGAATACCCTGACCCATGCCAACCTGGCGCGCACCTCGAAGACTCCCGGGCGCACCCAGTTGCTCAACTTCTTCCGCCTCGACGACGAGCGCCGCCTGGTCGACCTGCCGGGCTACGGCTACGCCAAGGTGCCGATCCCGCTCAAGCAGCACTGGCAGCGTCACCTGGAGGCCTACCTGGGCAGCCGGGAGAGCCTGGTCGGGGTGATCCTGATGATGGACATCCGCCACCCGCTGACTGAGTTCGACCTGATGATGCTCGACTGGTCGGTGGCCAGCCGCATGCGCCTGCACATCCTGCTGACCAAGGCCGACAAGCTGGCCTACGGCGCGGCGAAGAACGCCCTGCTCAAGGTGCGTCAGGAGCTGCGCAAGGGCTGGGGCGAGGAGGTCAGCGTGCAGCTGTTCTCGGCGCCGAAGCGGCAGGGCATCGAGGACGCGCAGGCCGTGCTGGCGCGCTGGCTGGAGCTGGAAGTCGAAGAGGCCGAGGAACAGGCCTGAATCGCAGGCAAAAAAAACCCCGAGCTTCGTATGGGGAGGGGGAAGGCTCGGGGTTTAAGGTCTGAACCGCTAGGGCGGGGTTCAGAGATCTGCCAACACTTAACACAACATTAGGAGCACCGAAGGGCTTCGTCAGCCATTCCCAGACTCTGATGCAGCATTTGCGAGAAAGTTCCGATTTTTTTGGCAAACGCTTTGCGATAAGTGCTGAAGATTTAATTCCCTGAGGTTTTAAAACGGCGCGCAGCCCTGGCCGTGCGCCGCTTCCCGGCCCTCAGTGCGCCTCGTCCCAGTTGTTACCCACCCCGACTTCCACCAGCAGCGGCACGTCCAGTTCGGCCGCCCCGCTCATCAGCGCGCGCAGGCGTTCGCTGACCTGCTCGACGAGCTCCTCGCGGACTTCCACCACCAGTTCGTCGTGCACCTGCAGGATCACTCGCGCGTCCAACTGCGAGCTTTGCAGCCAGCCGTCCACGGCAACCATGGCGCGCTTCATGATGTCCGCCGCAGTGCCCTGCATCGGCGCGTTGATCGCCGTGCGCTCGGCGCCTTTGCGCATCGCCTGGTTCTTCGAATGGATTTCCGGCAGGTACAGGCGGCGGCCGAACAGGGTCTCGACGAAGCCCTGCTCGGCGGCCTGCGCGCGGGTGCGCTCCATGTAGGCGAGCACCCCCGGGTAGCGGGCGAAGTAGCGGTCGATGTAGGCCTGCGACTGCTTGCGGTCGACGCCGATCTGCTTGGCCAGGCCGAATGCGCTCATGCCGTAGATCAGGCCGAAGTTGATCGCCTTGGCGCTACGGCGCTGGTCGCCGCTGACGTCCTCGAGGGCCACGCCGAACACTTCGGCAGCGGTCGCGCGGTGCACGTCGCGGTCATGGCGGAAGGCGTCCAGCAAGCCTTCGTCCTTGGCCAGGTGGGCCATGATGCGCAGCTCGATCTGCGAGTAGTCGGCGGACAGCAGCTTGTAGCCAGGCGGCGCGACGAAGGCCTGGCGCACGCGGCGGCCCTCGGCGGTGCGGATCGGGATGTTCTGCAGGTTCGGGTCGGTCGACGAGAGCCGGCCGGTGGCGGCGATCGCCTGGTGGTAGCTGGTGTGGATGCGTCCGGTGCGCGGGTTGATCTGCTCCGGCAGCTTGTCGGTGTAGGTGCTCTTCAGCTTGCTCAGCGAGCGGTACTGCATCAGCACCTTGGGCAGCTCGAAGTCCTGTTCGGCGAGCTCGGCGAGCACCGCCTCGGCGGTGGATGGCTGGCCGGTGGCGGTCTTGCTGAGGATCGGCAGGCCGAGCTTCTCGTAGAGGATCACGCCGAGCTGCTTGGGCGAGCCGAGGTTGAATTCCTCGCCGGCGATGGCGAACGCCTGGCGCTCCAGTTCGACCAGCTTGTCGCCGAGTTCGACGCTCTGCTGGCCAAGCAGCTTGGCATCGACCAGCGCGCCGTTGCGCTCGATGCGCGCGAGCACCGGCACCAGCGGCATCTCGATCTCGGTGAGCACCTTGGCCAACGAGGGAATCGCCTGCAGCTTGCTCCACAGCATCTGGTGCAGGCGCAGGGTGATGTCGGCGTCCTCGGCGGCGTAGGGGCCGGCCTGTTCCAAGGCGATCTGGTCGAAGGTCAGCTGCTTGGCGCCCTTGCCGGCGATGTCCTCGAAGTGGATGGTGCTGTGGCCGAGGTACTTGAGCGCCAGGCTGTCCATGTCGTGACGGGTCGCGGTGGAGTCCAGCACGTAGGATTCGAGCATGCTGTCGAAGGCCACGCCCTGCATGGCGATCGGCGTCGAGGCGTTGGCCAGCACGTTCATGTCGTACTTGGCGTGCTGGCCGAGCTTGGCCTTGGCCGGGTCTTCGAGCAGCGGCTTGAGCGCCGCCAGCACCGCATCGCGGTCGAGCTGCGCCGGCACGCCCATGTAGGAATGCGCCAGCGGCACGTAGGCGGCCTCGCCCGGCTCGACGGCGAACGACACGCCGACCACCTGGGCCTGCTGCGGGTCGAGGCTGGTGGTTTCAGTGTCAAAGGCGATCAGTTCGGCACCGCGCAGCTTGTCCAGCCAAGCGTCGAAACGCGCCTGCTCGAGGATGGTTTCGTAGCGCTGCTCGGCCGCGGCTGCAGGCGCGGCCTCTGCCGCAGACTCAGCGGCCGCCGGAGCGCTTGTCGGGGCGGCGAACAGGTCGCCGGCGGCCGGGGCGCTCGCCGGCGCCTGACGCAGCACGTCGTCGAGCCAGTTCTTGAACTCCAGTTCGCGGTACCACTCGGCCAGCACGGCATTGTCCGGCGTGCCGGGATACAGGTCTTCGGCATCCAGGTCGAGCGGCACGTCGAGCTTGATGGTCGCCAGCTGGTAGGACAGGTAGGCCATCTCGCGGTGCTCGGCGAGCTTGGCCGGCAGGGTCTTGGCGCCGCGGATCGGCAGTTCCGGCACCTTGTCGAGGTTGGCGTAGAGCACATCGAGGCCGCCGCCGACGCCGACCAGCAGGCCCAGCGCGGTCTTCTCGCCGACCCCGGGGACGCCGGGGATGTTGTCGACCTTGTCGCCCATCAGTGCCAGGTAATCGATGATCAGCTCGGGGCCGACGCCGAATTTGCCGCGCACCCCTTCGATGTCATAGACGCTGCCGGTCATGGTGTTGACCAGGGTGACGTGCGGGCAGACCAGCTGGGCCATGTCCTTGTCGCCGGTGGAGATCACCACGTCGCGGCCCTGCGCGGCGGTCTGCCGGGCCAGGGTGCCGATCACGTCGTCGGCTTCCACGCCCTCGACGCACAGCAGCGGCAGGCCGAGCGCCTTGACGCAGGCGTGCAGCGGTTCGACCTGCACGCGCAGCTCATCGGGCATCGACGGGCGGTTGGCCTTGTACTCGGCGAACAGCTCATCGCGGAAGGTACCGCCCTTGGCGTCGAAGACCACCGCGAACGGGCTGTCCGGGTACTGCTTGCGCAAGCTCCTGAGCATGTTCAGCACGCCCTTCACCGCACCGGTGGGCAGGCCCTTGGAGGTGGTCAGCGGCGGCAGGGCATGAAAGGCGCGGTATAGATAAGAGGAGCCGTCCACCAGGATCAGGGGCGCGTTCGACATGAGCAGGATCAACCTTTTCGGCGGGGCCAGCGCTAAACTGACTGGACCATTGACGAGAAAGGAACAAGGTTACCATGCGCAAAACCCCGCGCCTGTTACTCGCCGGCCTGCTGTTGCTTGGCCCGCTCGCTGGCTATGCCGAGGATGCGCCGAGCGGCGACCCGGACGTGACCATCCGCACGGAAGGCGACAAGACCATCCAGGAATACCGGGTCAACGGCTTCCTCTACGCCATCAAGGTCATCCCCAAGGGCGGCAAGCCTTACTTCCTGGTGCGCGCCGACGGCAGCGATGGCAACTTCATCCGCTCCGACAACCCGGACATGCTGATTCCGGCCTGGGAGATCTTCAAGTGGTAGGGCCACGCTGAGATGTCGGTGTTCACGCCGCTCGAGCGCCATGAGCTGGAGGCCTTCCTCGCCCCCTACGGGCTCGGGCGGCTGAAGGACTTCCAGGGCATCGCCGCCGGCAGCGAGAACAGCAACTTCTTCATCAGCCTCGAACAGGGTGAGTACGTACTGACCCTGATCGAGCGCGGTCCAGCGCAGGACCTGCCGTTCTTCATCGAACTGCTCGACGTGCTGCACGGCGCGCGCCTGGCGGTGCCCTATGCGCTGCGCACCGAACGCGACGAAGCGCTGCGCGAGCTGGCCGGCAAGCCGGCGCTGCTGCAGCCGCGCCTGCCCGGCAAGCACGTCACCTACGCCAATGCCCACCACTGCGGCGAAGTCGGCCGCTGGCTGGCCTGCCTGCACCTGGCTACGCGCGGGCGGATTCTCGAACGCAAGAGCGACCGCGGCCTCGACTGGATGCTCGCCGAAGGGCCGAGCCAGGCGCTGCGCCTGGGCGACGCCGAGGTCAGCCTGCTGCGCGATGCACTCAACGAAATCGCCGCGCGCCGCGACGCGGTGCTCGCCTTGCCGCGCGCCAACCTGCACGCCGACCTGTTCCGCGACAACGTGCTGTTCGACGGCAATCACCTGTCCGGGGTGATCGACTTCTACAACGCCTGCGCCGGGCCGATGCTCTACGACCTGGCCATCGCGGTGAACGACTGGTGCGTGGAGGCTGACGGCAGCCTCGACGGCGCGCGGACCCGCGCGCTGCTCGCCGCTTATTCCACGCTGCGGCATTTCACCCCGGCCGAGGCCGAGCTGTGGCCGACCCTGCTGCGCGCCGCCTGTGTGCGCTTCTGGCTGTCGCGGCTGATCGCCGCCGAGGCGTTCGCCGGCCAGGACGTGTTGATTAAGGACCCCGCCGAATACCGCCGGCTGCTCGAGCAGCGCCAGCGCGTCGACCTCGGCCTGCCATTCGCCTTGTAACCAAGCCCCAGTCAGCCGAGCAGCGCCAGCAGCAGCGGCAGGCTGAGCGCGGCGAGCAGCGTCTGCAGGGTGATCAGCGCCGCCATCAACTGGCTGTCGCCACCCAGTTGACGGGTCAGCACATAGGCGGTCGGCGCGGTGGGCAGGGCGAAAAACAGCACCAGCACGCTGCTTTCCAGTGCCGGCAAATGGAGCGCGCGGGCCACCGCGTAGGCCAGCAGCGGCATGCCGAGCAAGCGCAGCGCGCAGTTCCAGCCCAGTGCAGCGAGCTCCCCGGCGAGTTCGCGCGGGCGCAATGCGGCGCCGACGCAGAGCAGGCCGAGCGGCAGGCTGGCGGCGGCGAGCAGGCCGAGCAGGCGGTCGACCCCGCCGCCCAGGCCGAAGCCGGCCAGGTTGACCAGGGCGCCGGCCAGGCAGGCGAGGATCAGCGGGTTCTTCAGCACCGGCAGCAGCAGTGCGCGCAGGCTGGTGCCGCGCTCGGCGGTCAGCGCCCACACCGACATCAGGTTCACCGCTGGCACCATCAGCGCCAGCATCAGCGCGGCGAGGGTCAGCCCGGCGCTGCCGAACAGGCTGCCGATCGCTGCCAGGCCGAGGTAGGTGTTGAAGCGCAGCAGGCCCTGGGTGAACGCGCCGAAGCGCGCCGCCGGCCAGCCGCGCAGGCGGCGCAGGAGCAGCAGGCCGGCCCAGCCGACGCCGAGACCGAGCAGCACCGCCAAGGCCAGACGCGGTAGCGCCGGGTTGTCCAGCGGTGCGCTGGCCAGGCTGCTGAACAGCAGGGCGGGGAACAGCAGGAAGTAGTTCAGCCGCTCGGCCGCCGGCCAGAACGCCTCGCCGGGAAAATTCAGGCGGCGCAGCAGGTAGCCGCCGACGATCAGCGCGAACAACGGCCAGAGGGCGGTCAGCAGGGGACTCATGCAGGGGCTCGGACGACGACGGACCGGTCCATCTTCGACGCCGCACGGCGCGGCGGCAAGACGCCGATGGTCTAGTGTTGCGACTGGAGCCGGGAAGTCGCTTCCCGCAACAGCGCTTCACCGGAGGGCGCATGTCCGACCTGCACCTGGGCGGTTGCCACTGCGGCAGCCTGCGTTATCAGTTCAGCGCGCCGCTGCGCGACATCGCCCATTGCCACTGTTCGGTGTGCCGGCGGGTCAGCGGCGGGCTGATCACCACCTGGCTCAGCGTGCCGCTGGAAACCTTCATCTGGAGTGCCGGCGAGCCGGCGCAGTACCGCTCCTCGGCCAGCTGCACGCGCTACTTCTGCCCGACCTGCGGCGCCCAGCTGGCGCTGTTCACCAACCTTAGCCCGCACAGCCTGGACGTCACCGTGGCGACCCTCGACCAGCCGGAGCGCGCCCTGCCGGATCGGCACATCTGGGTCAGCAGCCGGCTGCCCTGGCTGCACCTCGATCCGCAGTTGCCGGAAGAGGATGAGGAGCGCCTGTAGCGCTACGGCAGCTGGAAGCCGCCGCTGGCCTTGTGCACCTCGCGCAGGTGCGCGCCGAGCTGCTTGAGGTTGACCTCGGTGGCTTCGATCTCCGCCAGGCGCGTCGGGTCGAGCAGCCGGCGCACCTCCTGGTCGAGCTGCTCGCTGAGGTTGAGCAGGCGCTGCTGGCGTGCGCTGCTGCTCTGTTCCAGCTGCTGCGCCTCGCCGGGCTGCGGCAGGCCGTAGCCGGCCTCGAGCAATTCCGCCGGGCGACTCAGGTAACCGCTGTTGGCGAGGATCTGCTGCAGCGCCTCGCCGGCCTTGGCGAAGCGGCTGCCGGCGAGCTGTTCGGCGGCGCCCAGGTAGTTGCGCTTGAGTTCGTCCTGGGCGAGCAGCAGCTGGCGGCGCAGCGCGGCCTGTTCGAGCAGCAGCAGGGCGGCGCTGGCGCGCAGGTCGGCCGCGGCGAACCACGGCCGGCGGGCGGTGGCCGGTTGCTCCAGCCAGTCCTCGACCTTGGTTTGCGGGATCGCCAGGCGTTCCTGCAGCACGGCGAACATTGCCTGGTAGCGCTCGCGGAACGAATCGAAGCGGTAGCCCAGGCGCAGCGCTTCCTTGTCGTCGTCGAGCACGCTGCGGTCGGCCAGGCCGCGGCCGACCAGCACGTCGAGCAGGCCGTTGGGCATGATGCTGTCGAGGTCGCCCAGCTCGCGGCGGCCGGTGCCGCTGCGCAGCAGCTTGAGGGTTTCCACCGCGCAGTTGTTGGAGATGAACCAGTAGTGGCCGTCGTAGCTCCAGTGCAGTTCGGCGGCGTGCTCGACCAGATCGTGGATCTCCTCGCGCGACAGGCGCAGCGGCACCGAGGCCAGGCTGCGCAGCTCGACCTTGGTGTACTCGTCGATCACTTGGCCGAGCGGCAGGACGAACAGTCGCGACGGGTAGGCGCCGGTCAGCCCGGCCCAGCTGGACAGCTGCACGTCGTTGACGAAGGCGCGGTAGGACAGCACCAGGTGCTGGTCGAGGTCGAGGCGGCAGTCCGGCCCGCGCGGCCGGCCCGGTGCGCAGATCACCAGGCGCAGCATGCTGTGGCCCCAGCGGCTGACCCAGTTGTCGTTGGCTTCGGCGAGCAGGTAGTCGACCGCGTAGACCCGCTCCGGGTCGAGGCGGCCGAGCGGCTGGCGGGCGAAGTCGCGGCCGGCGTTGAGGAACGGGTAGTCGCCGGCGCAGCTGGGCGGGTTGCCCGGCGCCCAGTCGAAGTGCGCGCGGAAATAGCGGTACAGGGTCGGCCGCCGGCAGGCGTAGCTGGGGTCGAGGAGGAAGTACTCGAGGTTCACCGCAACGAACTCACGCGGGTTGCTTAGCTCGTACGCATCCGGGCTGCGCGCCACCTGGGCATTGTGCAGCTCGCGCGCGCCGCGCCGGCCGACCCGTTGCGGCCAGCCGGCGAGGTCGAGCAGGCGTGGGTCGTCGCTGAGGGTGAAGCGCCGCGCGGTCTGCCCGCGGCATTCCTCGGGCAGGCCGACCGCGCCGTGGCTGGCGTCGCGCTGTGCGCAGCGCAGCAGCAGCGCACGTTGTTGCGCCGGCCACAGGCGCGCGCGGTCGTACAGGTGGGTCAGTTCGTGGAGCACGGTGGCGAGCAGCTCGCGGCGTTGCGTACCGTGCGGGCGCTGGCTCGGCGTGCGCGCCGCGGAGCCGTCGCTGAGCGCCGGCAGCAGGCGCGCGTTGAGCAGCAACTGGCCGGGACGGATCGCGCGGCCGTACACCGCGGCTGGCAGGTCGTCGCTCCAGCGCACCGACACCGTGCGGTCGAGGCGCGCGACGAAGCTCGGCGGCAGGGCCGCCTGGGCTTCGTCGAGCAGGGTCTGGCTGGCCTGGCGCTGCCCCGGGTCGAGGGCCTCGGTGGCGAGTTCGAGGCGCAGCGCGGCCTGGCTGGTGCCGCCCCACAGCAACACGCTAGCGGCGAGCAGCCAGGCGAATTTCACAGGGCGAGGATGGCTTCGGCCAGCGCCAGGTCGGAGGCCTGCCGGGCTTCGGGGAGGTGCTCGCGCAGGGTGCCGAGCGCCGCTTCGAGTTGCGCGCCACGGATCGCCCCGGCGCTGGCGACGAAGCTCGCCGCATCGTCATGCGCGGCGCGCACGACTTTCATGTCGCGAATCGAAGTGGTGGTGTCGGAGGTGAAATCGAGGCTGCGACCGAGGGCGCGGACGATGATGTTGCTGGTGGCTTCCAGGGTGCGGGCGTGCGCGTCGGCACACAGCAGGGTCAGGGCTGCGACGGCAGCGATGAGCGGGCTACGCATGTAACTCTCCAAGGGCGACAGGGCTCGTGGGGGATTGGACGAGGCCGGACAGACGCCGGTTCCTTGTCCGCGCAGCGCACAGACGCGGCTCGGAGCGGGCAGAGCAGGAAGCGGCCGTTTTCGGGCGGCCGCAAGGCTAGCCGAATGCGCTGGTCAGGGCCAGCGCAGCGGTGCCTCAGAGGGTCAGGATCGCGCGCGCCAGTTGCATGTCGCTGGCGGCGAGCTGCGGCAGCTTGCCGCGAATGTGCTGCAGCGCGGCTTCCAGACGCGCGCCACGCACGCTGCCGTCGCTGGCCACGAAGCTGGCGGCGTCGTCGCGGGCGGCGAGCACCACCTTGTCGTCGCTGAACGACGAGGTGACGTCGGAGGTGGCGTCACTGGTGCCCTTGAGGGCGCCGACCGTGGCGTCGGTGGTATAGACGAAGCTGGTGGCCGAAACGCTGGTGGCAACGGCCAGCAGGGCAGCAGCGCTAAGCAGGCGGAGGCGGGACATGGGACAACTCCTGTCAAATAAGCCGGGTACGGCCCTGCTGGCCGTACCGCTTGCTGGAGTGTAGGTGCTGCCGCCGACTCAGCGCCAGAAAGGCTTGTTCAGCTCGGCGGCGCGCTCGCAGGCGCTGATCCCGGCGTCGGCGAGCAGGCGCTCGTCGAGTTGCGCGAGCTGGCGGCGGGTGCGCGCGCGCTGGGCCCACAGGTGCAGCAGGCCGGCCAGCCGCAGCAGCCAGCTGCCGAGGGTGAGTGCGGGCCGCGGGGCGGCGCGGCGGTCGAGTAGTGTGCGTTCCATGACACGGTCCTTCCCACGCAAGCGGGGTGTGGCTGATGGGAAGTCATGGTCGCGTGAAGTGCCCAGGGCTGTGCAGTCACAGCGACGCGCAATTGTGCTGCAGCAGTTGATGCGCGAATGAAACTGTATCGGTCGTCGAGCGCCCCGGCTGTTCTGCCCGGCGGCGGCCCCAGGTTGTCCCGGGCACAAAAAACCCCGTCCGGGGACGGGGTTCTGTACACCGTGGAACGCGGTGCGGTTAGCGCCAGAAGGGCTTGCTCAGCTCGTTGTAGCGCTGCGCTTCGCTGATGCCGGCATCGGCCAGCAGGCGTGGGTCGAGGCGGGCCAGTTCGCGCCGGGTATTCAGGCGGCGCTGCCATTGCAGCACGTTGGCGAACAGACGAACCGGAAGATGGGAGTGCGAAGCCGAGGATTGCTCGACGAAGTGCAGGTCGGAACTCAGGGTACGTTCCATGGCGACAGTCCTTCCGCTTGTGGCGGGATAGAGTGGGATTTGACGAAGGTCATGATCCGCTTCGGCGCCGCGGCCAACCAGTCACAGTTACCGAAAATTGTGCTGGTTGTTTGCGAACATCCCACAACTGTTTGGTTAAAAACTGCGCAAACTGTATGACTGTACCGGTCTGGGTGGGGGATGAACGGTAGTAATCGCCCTCGGCAGGGGCGATTGCCAGCCCCATTGCCAGTACAGTTTTATGATATTTCGCAATTGCCGCTGAACTGTTTGTCAGCTTTCGCCCGGCATGCGCTTCGCGCGCCAGCCGGGCGACGCGGCTCAGCCGGCCAGCATGCGTCCGGTCTCTTCCAGGTTGATGTGCCAGGCCATCGCCTCGCGTAGCAGGTGCGGGGTATGCCCGCCCTTGGCGCAGGCGCGGGCGAAGTAGTCGTTGAGCGGGCCGCGGAAGTCCGGGTGCACGCAGTTGTCGATGATCGCCCGCGCGCGTTCGCGTGGCGCCAGGCCGCGCAGGTCGGCGAGGCCCTGTTCGGTGACCAGGATGTCGACGTCGTGCTCGGTATGGTCGACGTGGCTGACCATCGGCACCACGCTGGAGATCGCCCCGGCCTTGGCGATCGATTTGGTGACGAAGATCGCCAGGTGCGCGTTGCGGGCGAAGTCGCCGGAGCCGCCGATGCCGTTCATCATCTTGGTGCCACCGACGTGGGTGGAGTTGACGTTGCCGTACAGGTCGAACTCCAGCGCGGTGTTGATGCCGATGATGCCCAGACGGCGCACCACCTCGGGGTGGTTGGAGATCTCCTGCGGGCGCAGCACCAGCTTGTGCTTGTACTGCGCGAGGTTGCCGAACACGTCGGCATTGCGGCGCCCGGACAGGGTGATCGAGCTGCCTGAGGCGAAGCGCAGCTTGCCGGCGTCGATCAGGTCGAAGGTCGAGTCCTGCAGCACTTCCGAGTACATGGTCAGGTTGTCGAACGGCGAGGCGATCAGCCCGCACATCACCGCGTTGGCGATGCTGCCAATGCCGGCCTGCAGCGGGCCGAGGCTGTTGTCCATGCGCCCGGCGGCGACTTCGGCCTTGAAGAAGTCGATCAGGTGATCGGCGATCGCCTGGGTCTCGGCGTCCGGCGGCAGCACAGTGGACGCCGAGTCGGCCTGGTCGTTGATGACGATGGCGACGATCTTTTCCGCTGGAATCGGGATCGCCGTGCTGCCGATGCGGTCGTCCACCTGGGTCAGCGGGATCGGTGTGCGGGTCGGCCGGTAGGTGGGGATGTAGATGTCGTGCAGGCCTTCGAGATTGGGGTTGTGCGCCAGGTTGATCTCGACGATCACCCGCTCGGCGAAGATCGCGAAGCTCGCCGAGTTGCCCACCGAGGTGGTCGGTACGATATGGCCCTGCTCGGTGATCGCCACCGCTTCGATCACCGCGATGTCCGGCTTCTTCAGCTGGTGGTTGCGCAGCTGCTCGACGGTCTCCGAAAGGTGCTGGTCGATGAACATTACCGTGCCGTCGTTGATCGCCTTGCGCAGCGTGCTGTCGACCTGGAACGGCATGCGCCGGGCCAGCACACCGGCCTCGGTGAGCTGCTTGTCGAGGTCGTTGCCGAGGCTGGCGCCGGTCATCAGGCTGATCTGCAGCGGGCTGTGCTTGGCGCGTTCGGCCAGCGCCTGCGGCACCGCCTTGGCTTCGCCGGCGCGGGTGAAGCCGCTCATGCCGACGGTCATGCCGTCCTCGATCAGGGCGGCGGCGTCGGCCGCACTCATCAGCTTGCTCAGCAGGGACGGCAGACGCACGCGATCTTGATACACAGCAACACCCTCGAACGGCGAAAAATGACAGGGGGCGCAGTCTAGGTCCTGGCCTGGCGCCTGCCAGCTATACCAAGGTCGAAGGTCCGCCACCTCCACGCGCAGCCGCCCTGGGCCGCGTTGTCCCCAGCTGTGGGGCAATTTCCTCACCCGCTTGCGGGTCTGCCACTCACGGTGGGTGACGCCGTTCGTGCAGTTTCGTCGCTAACTCCTTGGCCACTGGCCACTATTTTCCGCCAGCGCTCTAGCCCGCAGTTCTGGCCTGGGCTTTGCCAGAAGTGTTGCAAAACGTGTCGAGATACGGCGCGTTGCACACCCCGACTGGCCGGACCGCGCATGACCCGCGCCCGGCCACAACCCGCCCTGCGGGGCGAAGGATGGATGGCATGAAGCAGCGAGCCGGCGTCAGCCCGTTGCCGCGCGTGGCGGCGCTCACCTACGCACTGCTGATCGGCCTGGGCCTGCCTGCGCTGGGCCTGGCCAGTTCGATGGACGACGAGAACCCGCCGCCGCCCACCGACCCCTCGGCCTACCGCGATCCGCCGGAGGACGAGGCGGCGGCCAACGCCGAGCTGGCCCTCGAGGCCGAGGCCAACGAAGGCTCGCTGGAGCTGCCCAACTACACCCAGGGCAGCAAGACCACCACCACGCGCGCGGAAAACGTCCTGCCGCCGGCCCAGCAGACCTCCTACAACTACCCCACCAATGGTAAGCCCAGCCCGTTGTTCGGCGCCCAGCCGTTCACCCAGCAACTGTTGCTGTTCGAGGAATTCGGCCCGACCCGTCTCGACCCGACCACTCCGGCCGGCGAGCTGAGTTTTCCGCTGCCCAGCAAGGGCGAGGCGCCGGAGCAGGACCCCACCAGCATCGCCCGCAGCAGCCCGGCCGGCAGCGCGCTGGACGCCTTCCTGCGCCAGCCGGGGCTGAGCCCGTTCCCCGCGCAGTACGCCGACGTGCTCGACCGCAATCCCTGGCAGCGGCCGATCGAGGACTTCCTCAACCGCGCGCCGGTCGGCTCGCCGGCGGAGGGCCGGCCGCCTGGCAAGGGCTGGTCGCACCAGCGCTGGAACGAGTTCTACCCGCAGGCCGCCTACACCACCCTGCAGGGCGGCGCGCGGGTTAACGGCGGGGCACGCGACAGCCTGCAGCTGCACGGCTACCGGCTCGGCGAGTTCGGCCCCGGCGGGCTCTATCACAACAGCGCCGGCGTGGCGGCCACCGATGGCACGACGAAGGGCATCGCGATTCGCTTCCATCCGAAGATGCCGGTGCAGAACCACAAGAGCCTGTGGACCTTCGATGGCACCCTGCCGCCCAAGCTGCTGATGGTGCGCTACGGCCAGCCGCTGCTGATGCGTCACTACAACGCGCTGCCGATCGATCCGGCGGCCAACCGCGGCTTCGGCCTGCACACCATCAGCACCCACGAGCACAACGGCCACACCCCGGCGGAGAGCGACGGCTACGCCAATGCGTTCTTCTTCCCCGGGCAGTTCTACGACTACCGCTGGCCGCTGCAGTTGGCCGGCTACGACAGCATCAATACCGACGCTTCCGACCCGCATGCGGCGTTCCCCTGCGCCGAGGGCGAGACGCTGTGGGTCAACGATGCCCAGCCGGGGATGAAGACCTGCCAGAACGGCAAGATCCAGATTCGCGGCGACTGGCGCGAGACCATGAGCAGCCACTGGTTCCACGACCACATGCTCGATTTCACCGCGCAGAACGTCTACAAGGGCAACGCCGCGATGATGAACTACTACAGCGCCGTGGACCGCGGCAACGAGGCGTTCGACGACGGCATCAACCTGCGCCTGCCGAGCGGCTCGGCGCTGCCCTGGGGCAACCGCGACTACGACGTCAACCTGGTGATCGCCGACAAGGCCTGGGATCAGGACGGCCAGCTGTGGTTCAACCCGTTCAACACCGACGGCTTCATCGGTGACCAACTGATGGTCAACTGGCAGTGGAAGCCGAGCCTCGACGTGCGCGCGCGCAGCTATCGCTTGCGCATCCTCAACGGCTCGGTGTCGCGCTACCTGAAGCTGGCGCTGGTCCGCGAGGTCAAGGGCAAGGGCGGCGAGTTTGCCGGGCCGAAGGACGCCGGGGTGTCCTATGCGCGGGTGCCGTTCCACCTGATCGGCAACGACGGCAACCTGATGGAGCACAGCGTGCCGTTCGACGGCAGCATGGACCTCGACGGCGATGGCAACCGTAAGGACCACTTCGCCATCCTGCCGACCCAGGGCGTCGCCGAGCGCTACGACCTGATCGTCAACTTCGCCAAGAGCGGCATCCAGCCCGGCGACAAGCTGTTCCTGGTCAACCTCAAGGAGCACCAGACCGGCAAGGGCTCGAAGCGGGACATCGAGCTGGCCGACGTGCTCTCCGAGAAGTACAAGGCGGTGATCAAGGACGCCGACCGGCCGGGCCGGGCGCAGTGGGACAAGGGCGATCCGGCGGTCGGCCTGATCCTGCAGTTCAACGTCAAGGCCTACAGCGGCCAGGACCTGAGCATGGACCCGGTGGCCTACGAGCCGGCCAAGCCGGGCAAGGCCGAGGGCAAGCGGATGATCCCGCTGACCCTGCACCGCGACAACCCGACCGACCAGGCCAAGCTCGCCCAGGCCCGCCATCGCAGCTTCGTGTTCGGCCGCTCCGACGGCACCGACGCCGCGCCGTGGACGGTCAAGGCCGACGGCGGCTTCGGCTACAGCATGGACCCACGGCGGATCAGTGCTTCGCCGCAGTTGGCCAGTGGCGCCACCGACGCCGGCTTCAGCGGCGACGGCACCCTCGAGGTGTGGAAGATCCAGAACGGCGGCAACGGCTGGGGCCATCCGGTGCACGTGCACTTCGAGGAGGGCGTGGTGCTCAGCCGCGGCGGCAAGGCGCCGCCGGAGTGGGAGAAGTGGGCGCGCAAGGACGTCTACCGGGTCGGCGACGAGGACGACTCGCTGGACAACGTGGAGATCGCCGTGCGCTTTCGCGAGTTCGCCGGCACCTACATGGAGCACTGCCACAACACCCAGCACGAGGACAATTCGATGCTGCTGCGCTGGGACCTGGAGCATCCCGGGCAGTTCCAGCTGATGCCCACGCCACTGCCGACCTGGGACGGCGTCAGCTACGTCAACTCGGTGGCGCTGCCGACCTTCCGCAGCGGCCAATGAACCCGCCGCGGGCGGCGGTGCCGCCGTCCGCGTCGGCTGTACAGGAGATCCGCCCATGGCTGGCAAACTGATCGTCGGCGCGCTGCTCGGCGTCGCCCTGCTCGGCGCCATCAGCCTCGCCGTGCTGCACGGCCGCGCCGCTGGACCGGTTGCCCCGCCGACAGAGGCCAAAGGCTCGCCGTGGGGCCGCGAGTACTTTCCCAACCCCGAGCTGATCAGCCAGGACGGCCGACGGCTGCGCTTTTACGACGACCTGATCGCCGGCAAGGTGGTGGCGATCAACTTCATCTTCACCGGCTGCGGCGACAGCTGTCCGCTGGAGACCGCGCGCTTGCGTCAGGTGCAGAAACTGCTCGGCGCGCGGGTCGGCCAGGACATCCATTTCTACTCGATCAGCATCGACCCGCTGCACGACACCCCGGCGGTGCTCAAGCAGTTCGCCGACAAGTTCCAGGTCGGCCCCGGCTGGCTGTTCCTCACCGGCGACTTCGCCGAGATCAGCGCGCTGCGCGAGAAGCTCGGCCTGCTCGCCGCCGGCGACGACCCGGCGCAACTGGGCAACCACAACCTCAGCATGATCATCGGCAACCAGGCCAGCGGGCGCTGGATGAAGGCCTCGCCGTTCGAGAACCCGTACATCCTCGCCGACCGCCTGGGCAATTCGCTGCACAACTGGCAGGCCGCGGACAGCCACCCCAACGACTACGCCCAGGCCCCGGCGCTGCGCACGCCAAGCGCCGGCGAGCAGCTGTACCGCACGCGCTGCTCGGCCTGTCACACGCTCGGCGAGCAGCATGCCAGCGAGCTGCGCGCCATCGGCCCGGACCTGCTCGGCGTCACCCGCCTGCGCGAGCGTGACTGGTTGCGCCGCTGGCTGAAGGCGCCGGATGCGCTGCTCAAGCAGCACGACCCGCTGGCCGTGCAGCTCTACGAGCGCTACAACCGCGTGGCGATGCCCAACCTGCGCCTCGGCGACGTCGAGGTCGAGGCGCTGCTCGGTTATTTGGAGGACGAGACCGAGCGCCTGCAGCCGCGCCGTGCGGGCAGCGCGCAGGCCGCGGTGGTGCGCTAGCGCGGTAGGTTGCCGGAACCGCGTAGAGGCAGGCCCGTGTAGGAGCGAATTCATTCGCGATGCAGGCCCGCACCGTGCCTCGCCGATCGCGAATGAATTCGCTCCTACAAAGGCGGCCCGCCGTTTTGGGCCGTGCCGGGCGCAGAAACGAAAAACCCCGGCACTGGACCGGGGTTTTCGTTAACAGGCAGGGGCGTCTTAGTCGACGGCCTTGACCATGTCCTCGATGACTTTCTTGGCGTCGCCAAACACCATCATGGTCTTGTCGAGGTAGAACAGTTCGTTGTCCAGGCCGGCGTAACCGCTGGCCATCGAACGCTTGTTGACGATCACGGTCTTGGCTTTGTAGGCCTCGAGGATCGGCATGCCGGCGATCGGCGACTTCGGATCGTTCTTCGCGGCCGGGTTGACCACGTCGTTGGCACCGAGCACCAGCACCACGTCGGCCTGGCCGAACTCGGAGTTGATGTCTTCCATCTCGAACACTTGCTCGTACGGAACTTCGGCCTCGGCGAGCAGCACGTTCATGTGACCCGGCATACGACCGGCAACCGGGTGGATCGCGTACTTCACGGTCACGCCACGGTGGGTCAGCTTCTCGGCCAGTTCCATCAGCGCGTGCTGGGCACGGGCCACCGCCAGGCCGTAGCCCGGAACGATGATCACGGTGTCGGCGTTGGTCAGCAGGAACGCGGCGTCGTCGGACGAACCGGACTTCACCGGACGGGCTTCCTTGGCGCCAGCCGGGCCGGCGTCTTCAGCCGCACCACCGAAACCACCGAGGATGACGTTGAAGAACGAACGGTTCATCGCCTTGCACATGATGTACGAGAGGATCGCACCGGAGGAACCGACCAGCGAACCGGCGACGATCAGCATCGAGTTGTTCAGCGAGAAGCCGATACCGGCCGCCGCCCAGCCCGAGTAGCTGTTGAGCATCGACACCACCACCGGCATGTCGGCGCCGCCGATCGGGATGATGATCAGCACGCCGATCACGAACGCCAGGGCGACCAGCACCGCGAAGGCGGTCAGGTTGCCGGTGAACATGAACAGCAGACCGAGGGCGATGATTGCCACGCCAACTAGCAGGTTGAGCATGTGCTGGCCCTTGAACTGCACCGGTGCGCCCTGGAACAGGCGGAACTTGTACTTGCCCGACAGCTTGCCGAAGGCGATCACCGAACCGGAGAAGGTGATGGCACCGATGGCCGCGCCGAGGAACAGCTCCAGGCGGTTACCGGCCGGGATGGCGTCGCCCAGTTGCGCGACGATGCCCAGCGATTGCGGCTCGACGACGGCAGCGATGGCGATGAACACCGCGGCCAGACCGATCATGCTGTGCATGAAGGCCACCAGCTCCGGCATCTTGGTCATCTCGACGCGCTTGGCCATGATCGAACCGGCGGTGCCGCCGACCAGCAGGCCAACCAGCACGTAGCCCAGGCCGGTGGCTGCGCCACCTTCACCGAGCTGTGCGGCGAGCTTGAACACTAGGCCGATGGTGGTGACCACGGCGATGCCCATACCGATCATGCCGAAGGCGTTGCCTTTGCGCGAGGTGGTCGGGTGGGACAGGCCTTTGAGCGCCTGGATGAAGCAGATCGAAGCGATCAGGTAGAGAACAGTGATCAGGTTCATGCTCATGGTCAGTGTTTCTCCGCCTGCGCTTTAGGCGCCTTCTTCTTGAACATTTCCAGCATGCGGCGGGTTACCAGGAAGCCACCGAATACGTTGACCGCGGCCAGAGCCACGGCCAGGGTGCCCATGGTCTTGCCCAGCGGGGTGACGGTCAGCGCGGCGGCCAGCATGGCGCCGACGATGACGATCGCCGAAATGGCGTTGGTCACGGCCATCAGCGGGGTGTGCAGGGCCGGGGTAACGTTCCACACCACGTGGTAGCCAACGTAGATGGCCAGCACGAAGATGATCAGGTTGTAGATGCCGTGGGAGATCAGCATGTCTTCCATTGTCTGGCTCCTTATCCGTTCTTGCGTACGACTTGGCCGTCGCGGCACATCAGGCACGCGGCGACGATGTCGTCTTCGAGATTGAGGTGGAACTTGCCTTCGCCGTCGATGACCAGCTTGAGGAAGTCCTGCAGGTTGCGCGCGTACAGGGCCGAAGCGTCTGCCGGCACCATGGCCGCCAGGTTGCTGTAGCCGACGATGGTCACGCCGTGCTTGATCACCACCTGTTCGGCTTCGGTCAGCGGGCAGTTGCCACCCTGAGCAGCGGCCAGGTCGATGACCACGGAGCCGGGTTTCATCTCCTTGACGGTTTCTTCCTTGAGCAGCACCGGAGCGGCACGGCCAGGAATCAGCGCGGTGGTGATGACGATGTCAGCCTGCTTGGCGCGCTCGTGCACGGCCTGGGCCTGACGGGCCATCCAGCTGGCCGGCATCGGACGGGCGTAGCCGCCAACGCCAACGGCGCATTCACGCTCTTCGTCGGTCTCGTACGGCACGTCGACGAACTTGGCGCCCAGCGATTCGATCTGCTCTTTCACCGCCGGACGCACGTCCGAGGCCTCGATCACCGCACCCAGGCGCTTGGCCGTGGCGATGGCCTGCAGGCCGGCAACACCGGCACCGAGGATGAGGATGCGCGCGGCCTTCACGGTACCGGCAGCGGTCATCAGCATCGGCATGAAGCGCGGATAGTGGTGCGCAGCCAGCAGCACGGCCTTGTAGCCGGCGATGTTGGCTTGCGAGGACAACACGTCGAGGCTCTGTGCCCGCGAGGTGCGCGGTGCCGCTTCGAGGGCAAAGGCGGTGATGCCGCGCTCGGCCATCTTGGCGATGGTCTCGTTGTTGAACGGATTGAGCATGCCGACCAGTACGGCGCCGGACTTGAACTGGGCCAGTTCGGCATCGTTGGGGGCGACCACCTTGAGCACCAGATCGGCGCCAAAAGCGTCTGCGGCAGTACCGATCTTGGCACCGACAGCCTCATAGGCACTGTCCGGGACGCTGGCGTTGACGCCGGCGCCTGCCTGGACGGTGACCTGATGGCCAGCGCCGATCAGTTTCTTAATGGTTTCCGGGGTCGCGGCAACCCGCGTCTCGCCGGTGGAGGTCTCGAAGGGAACACCAATGTGCACGTTTGCATCTCCTGCGTGATCGTTTTTTTCATGACCAGCGCACTACGTTGGCGTGCTGGGGGCGGATCATCACAAACCCGCAAAGCGGGTATGAAACCGGCGGGGCGCGGCATTTTGCAGGTGAACGGGAGTGCCTTCAAGAATTTATGGAGTTTTGAAATCGCATAACTACAAGTTATCGATCCATAGCGATCTTTCATGCGTCCTTCAGACCCCATGCTGCCTGGCTCCGGCCGCTGTCCGCCTGGCCTGCGGCGGATTTCTCCACTCACGCGGTGAATGCCCGTTCATCGAAAAGGCCGGGGTCGCGGCGGCGTTGCGTAAGGTGTTCAAAATTCTGCTCGGGCGTTGCCGAACGGGCATTTCAGCCATTAGCGGCGACGCTTTTGATGTAGTGCCATAAAAACTGACTACGGGGGCAGGAAATGGTGGATGGCCGCGCGCGGCGGGGCTTGGCGCTGATCGCCATACCCGGAGGGCGGTAGCGTGGCGTCAGTTGGAAGGTTTGACGGAGGGGTTGCCGCCCCGCGACGCGGGTCGCGGGGCGGCAGCAGGGGCACTAGCGCACGCCGGACTGGCGCAGCGCGGCGGGGGTAAAGTCGGCAAAGCTGGCGGTGCCGCCATACTCGATGCCGCGTTTTTCCTCGTTGCGCATGCCGTTGGCGACATAGCGGCCGGCGGTCAGGTCATACAGGGTTTCCACGGCATAGATCGACGCCTGCTGGCCATAGTGCTGGATGGCGTGACCCTCGCCGACCCGCCACAGCTGGCCGCGGCCGTCGTAGTGGTCGGCTTCGGCGGCCTGCCAGCTGTCCTCGTCGAAGAACAGGTCGCGCTTGGCATAGATGTGCCGTTCGCCGGCCTTCAGCGTGGCCACCACGTGCCAGACGCGGTGCAGCTCATACCGCGCGAGGTCCTGGTTGATGTGCCCGGCCTTGAGGATGTCGCTGTATTTCAGCTTGTTGGATTCCAGCCGGTAGCTGTTATAGGGGATGTACAGCTCCTGCTTGCCGACCAGTTTCCAGTCGTAGCGGTCCGGCGCGCCGTTGTACATATCGAAGTTGTCCGAGGTACGCAGCCCGTCGGATGCGGTGCCCGGGCCGTCGTAGGCGACCTGCGGGGCGCGCCGCACGCGGCGCTGACCAGCGTTGTAGACCCAGGCCATGCGCGGTTCCTTGACCTGGTCGAGGGTCTCGTGGACCAGCGTGACGTTACCGGCCAAGCGTGCCGGTGCGGTGACTTCCTGGCGGAACAGCAGCAGCAGGTTGGAGCCCTGATCCTTGGAGAGGTCCGGCATGCTGTCGGGGTAGGCGACCTGGTCCTCGAACTTCACCGCGGTGAAGCTGCCGTTGGTCTGCGGCGAGGCCTGGGCGAGCAGGCGCTTGGCGTTGCCGCCGCGGTAGCGGGTGATGTGGTTCCACACCACCTCGACGCCATTCTTCGGAATCGGGAAGGCGTAGTAGTGGGTGTCGGCGAAATTGCTCAGGCCGTTGCCGCCATCGATCGACTGCGTCTGCACGGCGCTGCGCTTGGCGATCGCGTAGATCGCGTCGGGCGCGTTGGCGGTGCGCCGAGTCTTGAACACCGGCATCTTGTAGGTGCTGGCGTAGCGCTTGAACATCGCCAGCTGACCGGGGGTGAGCTTGTCCTTGTACTGCTCGGCGTTCTGCGCGGTGATGGTGAACTCCGGCTGATCGCTGGCGAACGGGTCGCTGAGGAAGCCGTTGCTGATCGGCGCCGCGTTGGTCGGCAGGCCGCCGTCGTAGGCGGGGATCTTGCCGTCGGCGCTGCCTTCCTTCTCGGCGCCCAGTGGCGTGAGTTTGGTGCCGAGCTGGTCGGCTTCTTGTTGGGAAACTGCCGCCATCACACTGCTGGCCAGCAGCGACAGCGCCAGAAAACTGCACGGCAGGAAGCGAGAGCTATTCATGGTGCTAGACCTTTGCTGTTGTCGTGTTCAGAAGTACACGCCGCAGCGGCAGGCGACGACTACCGGACGATCGCCCCATGAGCCGGCAGGCTCGGGCTGGCGGTGTTGATGGTGCTGGTACTCCAGTGGGGCCGAGCTACTGGCTTTCGGCCTGCATCCAGTGTGGACCGGAACCTGGCATTGCGTTTGTCGGCCAGACATCTGGTCGAGAACTGGCCCACAACTTTACCCATCTGGGTAGGTGAATGCCGCTAGAGCCCGGCGTCAGTCCGGTAAGTGCGGGCGGCTTCCAGCAGCCAGTCGCGGAACGCGCGCAGCGCGGCGGACTCGACCTTGCGCTCGGGAATCATCAGGTAATAGGCGCCTTCGCCGACGCAGCTGTGCGGCAGCGCCACCACCAGGCGGCCGTCGGCCAGCTCACGCTCGATCAGGAACGGCGGGATCAGCGCCACGCCCATCGCGTGGCTGGCCGCCTGGGCGAGCATCGAGAACAGCTCGTAGCGCGGCCCGCCGAGGTCCTGCGCGGGGCTCAGGCCGAGCGAGTTGAACCACTGCCGCCAGGCATACGGGCGGGTGGTCTGCTGCAGCAGCGGCAGCTCGGCGATGGCCGCCGCATCGAGCTGGCTGCGCCCGGCGAGCAGGCTCGGGTGACACACCGGCTGCGAGTTCTCCTGCATCAGGAAATGCGACTCGGTGCCCGACCAGTCGGCGTCGCCGAAGTAGATCGCCGCGTCGAACTCGGTGTCGGCGAACAGGAACGGCCGGGTGCGGCTGCTCAGGTTGACCGTCACCTCAGGGTGCCGCTGCTGGAACTCCTTGAGGCGCGGCAGCAGCCATTGCGTGCCGAAGGTCGGCACCACCGCCAGCTCGATGCTCATCGCGCCCTGCTGGCCCATCATCGCCCGCGTGTCGCGTTCCACCGCGTCGAGCTGGGCGGCGACCTTGCGGCTGTAGCTGAGCCCGGCCTCGGTGAGCTTGACGCCGCGCCGCGAGCGGCGGAACAGCGCCACGCCGAGGAAGCTCTCCAGCCCGGCGATCTGCCGGCACACCGCGCTCTGGGTCAGCGCCAGCTCGTCGGCGGCCTTGGTGAAGCTCTGGTGGCGAGCCGCCGATTCGAAAGCCACGAGGGCCGCGGTGCTGGGGATCTTGCGACGCATCTATGCAGTGCTCTCACTCTGAACCAATGAAAGTGACCGCTTAACCTCTCACGAAGTGAGTAAATCGCACAATAGCGTGCGAAATCCTCGTTTGCTCGCAGCGCCTGACGGGCCTAGCATCAATCCATCTGTTGGCCGCCCGGTGCGCGGCCCGCCCCACCCACGAGGATTCCGCACATGGCCGGCAAAGCAAGCTTCAACTGGGAAGACCCCCTGCTGCTCGATCAGCAACTGACCGAAGAAGAGCGCATGGTGCGCGACACCGCTCGCCAGTACGCCCAGGACAAGCTGGCGCCGCGCGTGCTGGAAGCCTTCCGCCACGAGCGCACCGATGCGTCGATCTTCCGCGAGATGGGCGAGCTCGGTCTGCTCGGCGCGACCATTCCCACCGAGTACGGCGGCAGCGGCCTGAACTACGTGTGCTACGGGCTGATCGCCCGTGAAGTCGAGCGCGTCGACTCCGGCTACCGCTCGATGATGAGCGTGCAGTCCTCGCTGGTGATGGTGCCGATCTACGAGTTCGGCAACGAAGCGACCAAGCGCAAGTACCTGCCCAAGCTGGCCAACGGCGAATACATCGGCTGCTTCGGCCTGACCGAGCCGAACCACGGTTCCGACCCGGGCTCGATGATCTGCCGGGCGAAGAAAGTCGACGGCGGCTATCGCCTGTCCGGCAGCAAGATGTGGATCACCAACAGCCCGATCGCCGACGTGTTCGTGGTCTGGGCCAAGGACGACGCCGGCGAGATCCGCGGCTTCGTGCTCGAGAAGGGCTGGGAAGGCCTGAGCGCGCCGACAATCCACGGCAAGGTCGGCCTGCGCGCCTCGATCACCGGCGAGATCGTCATGGACAACGTGTTCTGCCCGGAAGAGAACGCCTTCCCCGACGTGCGCGGCCTGCGTGGCCCGTTCACCTGCCTGAACTCCGCCCGCTACGGCATCAGCTGGGGCGCGCTGGGCGCCGCCGAGTTCTGCTGGCACACCGCCCGCCAGTACACCCTGGACCGCAAGCAGTTCGGCCGCCCGCTGGCCGCGACTCAGCTGGTGCAGAAGAAGCTCGCCGACATGCAGACCGAGATCACCCTGGCCCTGCAAGGTTGCCTGCGCCTCGGCCGAATGAAGGACGAGGGCACCGCGGCGGTGGAAATCACCTCGATCATGAAGCGCAACAGCTGCGGCAAGTCGCTGGATATCGCCCGTGTGGCGCGCGACATGATGGGTGGCAACGGCATCAGCGACGAATTCGGCGTGGCCCGCCACCTGGTCAACCTCGAGGTGGTCAACACCTACGAAGGCACCCATGACGTGCACGCGCTGATCCTCGGCCGCGCGCAGACCGGCATCCAGGCGTTCTTCTAAGCACACCACACGCCTGCTTTCTCCCCTCTCCCCCCCGAGAGAGGGGCCGGGGGTAAGGGTTCTCGCTACACCGCTGCACCGTCCCTCACCCTAACCCTCTCCCAAAGGGAGAGGGAATCAGTCCCACGTTCCCGGAGTCGTCCATGTCCGCTGCCCTGTCCAACATCCGCGTGCTCGACCTCTCGCGCATCCTCGCCGGGCCCTGGGCCGGGCAGATCCTCGCCGACCTCGGCGCCGAGGTGATCAAGGTCGAGCGCCCGGGCGTGGGCGACGACACCCGCGGCTGGGGGCCACCCTACCTGCAGGACGCCAACGGGCATAACACCGACGAGGCGGCCTACTACCACGCCGCCAACCGCAACAAACAGTCGGTGACCATCGACTTTACCCAGCCCGAAGGCCAGCGCCTGGTCCGCGAGCTGGCGGCGAAGTCCGACGTGGTCATCGAGAACTTCAAGGTCGGCGGCCTGGCTGCCTACGGCCTCGATTACGCCGCGCTGAAGGCGCTCAATCCGAAGCTGATCTACTGCTCGATCACCGGCTTTGGCCAGGACGGGCCGTACGCCAAGCGCGCCGGCTACGACTTCATGATCCAGGGCCTCGGCGGGCTGATGAGCCTGAGCGGGCACCCGGACGGCGAGCCCGGTGCCGGGCCGATGAAAGTCGGCGTGGCACTCACCGACATCCTCACCGGCCTCTATTCGGCGGTGGCGATCCTCGCCGCGCTGGCGCACCGCGACCGCACCGGCGAAGGCCAGTCGATCGACATGGCGCTGCTCGACGTGCAGGTCGCCTGCCTGGCCAACCAGGCGATGAACTACCTGACAACCGGCACGCCGCCCAAGCGCCTGGGCAACGCGCACCCGAACATCGTGCCGTATCAGGATTTCCCCACCGCGGACGGCAACATGATCCTGGCGATCGGCAACGACAGCCAGTTCCGCAAGTTCTGCGAGGTCGCCGGCCTTCCGGCTTTGGCCGGCGATTCGCGTTTTTCCACCAATTCGGCTCGGGTCGCGCATCGCGCCGAGCTGATCCCGCTGCTGCGTCAGACCACGGTGTTCAAGAGCACCGCCGAGTGGATCGCGCTGCTCGAGCAGGCTGGCGTGCCGTGCGGGCCGATCAACAATCTGGCGGAGATGTTCGCCGACCCGCAGGTGATCGCCCGCGGCCTGCGCCTCGACCTGCCGCACCCGGTCGCCGGCAGCGTGCCGCAGGTCGCCAGTCCGCTGCGCCTGTCGGCCAGCCCGGTGGAGTACCGGCATGCCGCGCCGCAACTCGGCGCGCACACCGACGCGGTGCTGCAGGGCCTGCTCGGCCTGGATGCCGCGCGCCTCGCCGAGTTGCGCGCCGCCAAGGTGGTGTAGCTCGCGGCACGCCGGCTGGCCGGCGTGCGCTCCCCTGCGGTGCGGTTGGACCGCGGTCGATTCCCCGGCTAGCGTTGCCTCATCTTCCCAGGAGGCCGCCCATGCCCAGCATCGACCCGACCCGCGAACAGCTGAAGACCTTCGTCGAGCGCATGCCTGACGACACGCCGATCCTCATGCTCAACCTGCTGCGTTTCCGCGAGCAGGCTGCCTACCCGGCCGACAGCACGCACTCGCCGTGCAGCGGTCGGGTCGCCTACGCACGCTACAGCCTCACCGCGCTGGCCAAGGTGCAGGCGCTCGGTGGCGAGGTGCAGGCGCTGGCCGCCGCGCACGCCACGCTGATCGCCCCGCCGGGCGAGGACTGGGACGAGTTGCTGCTGGTGCGCTACCCATCGAAGGCGGCGTTTCTCGGCATGCTCGCCGACCCGGAGTACCGCGCTGCCACCGTGCACCGCACCGCCGCGCTGGCCGATGCGCGCCTGATCGGCACCACTCCGCGGCATGAGCCGGCCGGCGAGTATCCCCAGCCGTTCGCCTGAGCGGCGCGTCACTGGCCGCTGGCGCGGCCAGCCTGTATAAGCCGGGAACCTGCCGTGGCTCAGTCCCGGCGCCAGCGGAACCGCACCGATGAGCCTGACCTCCACCTACGCCGCGCAGGAGCCCAGCCGCGCCGCCGTCGACGCGCTACCCGGCGCCACCCTGATCGAGTTCGGCGCGCCCTGGTGCGGCCATTGCCAGGCCGCCCAGGCGCCACTCGCCGCGGCGCTGGCCCTGCAGCCAGAGTTGCGTCATCTGAAGATCGAGGACGGCCGCGGCCGCCGCCTGGGCCGCTCGTTTCGCGTCACCCTGTGGCCGACGCTGATCCTGCTGCGCGACGGCACGGAACTGGCGCGCCTGGTACGGCCGCGCGATGCGGCGAGCATCGCAGCGCTGTGGCAACAGCTGGCTGCCGAGCAGCCGAGCTAGGCAGCCACCTGCGGCCTATTCGTTGAGCGCCGTGGACATGCCGCGCGCCTGGCGCTGCAGCGCCAGTTCGGCGACGTGCAGGCTCAGCACGGCGAGGTCGTGGGACTTGCCGTCGGGGTCCTTGACGTGGTCGCGGAGCACCGCTTCGGCGTGGAAGCCGAGCTCCTCGAAGACCACGATCGCCGCGCTCTGGTCGACGGTCATCTGCACCACCAGCTTCTCCAGCTTGAGCTTGAGCGCCAGCTTGAAGCTCTCCTCGATCAGCCCGCGGCCCAGCCCGCGACCGCGCCAGGCCGGGGCGATCAGCACGCGCAGCTCGCCGACGTGCCGCGACCAGGACAGCACGTCGGTGACGATCGCCGTGCAGCCGACCAGTTGCTCGCCCTGGTAGGCGACCAGGCTGGTGATCACGCCGTCCTCGACCGCCTGCAACCAGGCGGCGATGACCTTGGGGTGCTGCACGTCGCGCTGCACGAACAGCAGGTCATGGGTCGGCAGGGTGGCCAGGAAGGCGCGTACCGCCGCGCCGTCGGCGCTGCACATGTGGCGCAGCTCGATGCTCGCCGCGCCGCAGTGCAGCGTGCGTGGATAGCCGCGCGAAACGGACTTGCTCATAGCGATCTTCTCCCTAGCCATTGATCCAGCGCCGGCCACATCCGGCGCACGGCAGCCGGCCCCGCCACCAGGCTGACATGGCCGCCAGGCAGGACGATTTCCTGTTTATCTTGTGAGGCGACTTTTTCCAGCAGCGGCTTGGCGCTGGCCGGCGGCACCAGCGTGTCGTACTCGGCGATCACGTGCAGCAGCGGCACGCGGATCTGCTCCAGCACCACCGCGCGGCCACCGATGCGCAAGGTGCCTTCCATCAGGCCGTTCTTCCACATCAGCTCCTTGACGATCTGCCGGTAGCATTCGCCTGCCAGCGGCACGGCGCTGGCGCCCCACTCGATCATCATCCGGTAGCCCTTCACGTAGTCGTCGTTCCACATGTTGTCCCACAGGCGCAGCTGGCCGGCGAGACGCCCCGCCGGGCGCAGCATGTCGAAGCCCTTGACGATCATCTCCGCCGGGATGATGCCCAGCCGGTCGACCAGGCGATCGACGTCGAAATGCTTGGGATGGGCGACCACGCGGTGCCAGGGCACGTGCTGCCAGTCGATCGGCGTGGTGAAGCACACCAGGTTCTTCAGCGGGCCGTCCGGATGCAGCGCGGCATACAGGGTCGACAGCACGCCGGCCATGCAGTAACCGATCAGCGTCACTTCGGCCTCGCCGCAGTCCTCCTGCACGCGGCGCAGGCAGTCGGGAATGAAGTCGAGCACGTAGTTGTCGAGCTTGAGGTGCTTCTCGTCGGCGCTCGGTGCGTTCCAGTCCACCACGTAGACGTCGTAGCCGCGGTGCAGGAGGAACTCGACCAGGCTCTGGCCCTTGGTCAGGTCGAACAGGTCGGCCTTGTTGATCGGCGCCATCACCAGCAGCACCGGCACCCGGTAGATCTCGTCCGCACTCGGGTGGTAGTGGTAGAGGCTCAGCGTGCCGCGCCGGTGCAGCAGCGTCTTCGGCGTGCGGCCGACCACCGGGCCCGGCGAGCTGAGGTAGTCGAGGCCCTTGAGACGGCGTCGCAGCGCACGCTTGACCTCGCCGCGCAGACGCTCGCTCAGCGGCTTGCCGTCGACCATGCTCAGTGCTCCTGGCGCGCCCGCCGGGCGCTGGGTTGGCTACTGCGCTTGACCCGCGCCTGCGCCTCGGCCAGCGCCTGTTCGGGGACGATGTCCAACGGGCGGCGGGTACGCGGTGGCCGCGCTGCCACCGCCTCGCCCGCGGGCAGCAGCTGATCGAGCTTGTCCTCGACGCGCTGCACGGCACTGGCCAGCGCCTGCACTTCGCTGCGCCGCGGCAGGTCCATGCGCTCGAACACGCAGGTCAGCGACTTCTCGACCAGGTACTGCAGGCCCAGCGAGACCTTGGAGTACTGGTTGAGCGCGCGGGCGAACTCATCGGAGTCCATCTTCTCGGCGGCGAAGGCGTTGACGCGGTTCTCCAGCTTGGTGAGAGCGGCACGACACAATTGCAGGGGATCAGGGATCAGCGAAGGTGCCATGGTCAACTCCAGGTCAAGGGCCAACGGGGTAGGTCTGCTGCGCCGCGCCGAGGGCGAGACGCCTGCCGAGGGGGCGGCGGAACAGTTGTGAGTAAGTCCGGCACGGCCACAGCAGCCAGCGCGTGGCGGCGGCGACGGTGGGCGACAGCTGGCGCAACAGGGTGTCGTGCCAGCCTTCGCTGGCGGTCCACACGGTGAGCAGCGAAGTGGCCACCTCACCCGCCGCGGCCAGTGGCGCGGACCCCGTCGATGGCTGGTCGGCGATCTCCAGGGTCAGGTCGCGGGCGCTCTCGCGGAATGCCGCCGCCAGCCCTGCGCCGATGCGCTGCAGGGCGTCGCGGCTGGCGCCGATCACCGCATCGAAATTGAGGAAGCCGTGGAACTGCCCGGCGTAGTGCAGCAACTCCACCGGCACCCCGGCGGCGCGCAGCTTGGCGGCGTAGTCGAGGCCGTCGTCGCGGATCGGGTCGAAGCCGGCACTCACCAGCAGCGCCGGCGGCAGGCCGTGCAGCTCGCTGCAGCGGCGCGGCGACAGCCAGGGGTCTTCGGGATTCAGGCGGTCCATCGCGTCGGCGATGGTCTGCTTGATGTGTTCCAGGAGGTGGTGGGTGAGCAGGAAGCCCTCGGCGTTCTCCGTCAGCGAGGGAAACTCCTCCACCAGGTCGGTGGCCGGGTAGGCCAGCACCTGCAGACACAACGGCGTGCCACCGCGACGCCGGTTTTCCTGGGCCACCGCGGCGGCGATGTTGCCACCGGCGGAGTCGCCGCCGACGGCCAGGCGCGTGGTGTCGATGCCCAGCGTCGCGCCGTGCTGGGCGACCCACTGCAGCGCGGCGAGGAAATCCTCGCGGCCGGCGTTGAGGTCGTGTTCCGGGGTCAGCCGATAGCGCACGGCGATGCTGATGCAGTCGCCGGCCAGGGCGATGTTGCGGCAGATGCCGTCAGCCGTGTCCAGGCCGCCGACCATGAAGCCGCCACCGTGGCACCAGAGAAACGCCGGCAACGGTTGTTTGCTCTTGCGCGGGGTGAACACGCGCAGTTCGATCGGCCCGGCGGGGCCGTCGATCACCTGTTCGATGACCCGCGCGACCGGCAGGCGGCGGCCCAGCGACAGCGCGGTGAGACGCCACACCTGGCGAATTTCTGTCACCGAGTAGTGCTCCACCGGGCGCAGGCGATTGGCCTGATTGAACAGGCGCAGGAACGCGCGCGCCTCGCGATCGGGCGCGGCGCTGCGCAGCACATGCGGCATGCCGGCGCCGGAGCGGTGGCTGACCAAGGCTGGAGACGGTTGAGGGTCGAGACGCTTTTTTATTCTTTTCATTCGACTGTCCTCCGACGGACGTGGGTACTGCGGGCAATCCCGCTGCCAAAGTACCCTCCGCGAGGCAATCAAAAAGCCACCCAGGATGTGGGGTGGCGTCCGCGCGCCGCAGCGCATTGGGGGCGAAGCCGAGCTGCGTGCCTCCGCTACCCGGATGGGGCGATCCGCAGGACGCGGCAGGTCGACCTGCCCCCGTTATGGCGGGCTCAAGTATTACCGAGTGTAATAGTCGTAACCCTTCTTTCTATTTATAGGTAATTCCCAGCCGGGGGTAGTATCGCCGCCATGCACTGGAGTGCGCCGAGCGGTACTGGCTGTGAGTTGCTGCCTTGCCATAGCTTTGCCGGCCCGCGAGCGCCGCTCCGTTCCAAGAAAAGAAGTACAAGAGGTTCCCGCATGCCCCTGTCCGCACCGCTCACCCGCGAGCATTTCGAACGCCTTGATCGTGATGATCCCCTGGGTGCTTCGCGTGCCCGGTTCGACCTTCCGACTGGCGAGATCTACCTCGATGGCAACTCGCTGGGGGCCATGCCGGCGCATGTGCCGGCGCGTATTGAGCATGTGCTGAAGCAGGAGTGGGCGCAGGGGTTGATCCGCTCGTGGAACGATGCCGACTGGTATCCGGCGCCGCAGCGCACCGGTGGCAAGATTGCGCGATTGATCGGCGCGCAGGCCAATGAAGTGATCGTCGCCGACTCCACCTCCATCAACCTGTTCAAGGTGCTGGTGGCGGCGACCCGCATGCAGCCGGGACGCAAGGTGATCCTCGGCGAGCGGGGCAATTTCCCGACTGACGTGTATGTGGCTTCCGGGGTGGCCGAGCTGACCGGATGCGAGCTGCGCTGCGTCGAGCCGGACGAGGTGCTGGCGGCGCTGAACGACGAGGTCGCGATCCTTTCCCTGACCCATGTGAACTACAAGTCCGGGCGCCGCTACGACATGGCCGCGATCACCGCGCGGGCGCACGAAGTAGGGGCCCTGGTGGTCTGGGACCTGTGTCACTCCGCCGGGGCGATGCCCATCGACCTGAACGGCGCGCAGGCCGACTTCGCCGTCGGCTGTGGCTACAAGTACTTGAACGGCGGTCCCGGCGCGCCGGCTTTCGTCTATGTCGCCGAGCGCCATATTCCCCACGTCCGTCAGCCGCTGACCGGCTGGCACGGGCATGCCCGGCCGTTCGATTTCACCCACGACTACGAAGCGCATCCGACCATCGACCGCCTGCTGGTGGGCACCGCGCCACAGCTGGGCATCCTGGCGCTGGAGGCGGCGCTGGAAATGTTCGACGGCGTCGACATGCAGGTGCTGCGCAACAAGAGCGTGGCGCTGTGCGACCTGTTCATCCAGCTCTGCGACGAACAACTGGCCGGCCTGGGCGTGGAGCTGCGCTCGCCACGCGACGCCGCGCAGCGCGGCAGCCAGGTGTCGCTGGCACATGCCAATGCCTACCCGGTGATGCAGGCGGTGATCGCCCGCGGAGTGATCGGCGACTTCCGTGCGCCGGACATCCTGCGCTTCGGCTTCGCCCCGCTCTACAACAGCTACGTAAACATCTGGGACAGCGTCCAGGCGCTGCGTGAGGTTCTCGAAAGCGGCGAATGGGATTCCCCGGAATTCATCGCCAGGAAGTCGGTGACCTGAGCCCTTCTTGACCAGACCTGAGCCCCCGAACATGACAAAAACAACAAGCTCTTTCGATAATTTGGTCCAGCGCGAGCAGGGCCTGAAGCAAACCCTGAGCAGTGGCCAGCTGTCGATGATCGCCATCGGCGGCGCCATCGGCACCGGGCTGTTCCTCGGCAGCGGTTTCGCCATTGGCTTCGCCGGCCCCAGCGTGCTGCTGAGCTACGCCATCGGTGCGGTGATCGCCCTGTTGCTGATGGGTTGCCTGGCGGAAATGACCGTACGCCACCCGACCTCGGGCTCCTTCGGCTCCTTCGCCGAGTTCTACGTGGCGCCCTGGTTCGGCTTCCTGATCCGCTATGCCTACTGGGCGTCCATCGTCTTCGCGGTGGGCACGGAGATCACCGCGGCGGCCATGTACATGAAGTACTGGTTCCCGGACGTGCCGGGCGGCTACTGGATGATCAGTTTCTCGGCGGCGCTGGTGCTGGCCAACGTGCTCAGCGTCAAGGTGTTCGGCGCCATCGAGTACGTGTTCTCGTTGCTCAAGCTGTGCGCCATCGTCGCCTTCATTCTGCTGGGGGCCTGGGTGGTGTATGGCGCGCCGGCGGATTCGCCGATCGGCTTCGCCAACTACAGCAACGATCGCGGCTTCTTCCCCAATGGTTACTGGGGCACCTGGGTGGCGGTCATCGTGGCGTTCTTCAGCTACCTCAGCATCGAGATGATTGCGGTGGCGGCGGGCGAGGCCAAGGACCCGAAGCGTGCGGTCACCCGCGCCTTCCGCATCACCGTGGTACGCCTGGTGGTGTTCTATCTGCTGACCCTCGCGCTGGTCCTGGCGATCCTGCCCTGGGGGCAGAACAACGGCGGCCAGAGCCCCTTCGTCACGGTGATGCATGCGACCGGCGTGCCCTATGCCGGGGCGGTGTTCAACGCGGTGATCCTGATCGCGGCGCTGTCGGCGATGAATAGCCAGCTGTACATCACCTCGCGGCTGATGTTCAGTCTGGCGCGTGCCGGCCAGGCACCGGCGTTGTTCGGTCGGGTGAGCGCCCGCGGCGTACCGCTGCCGGCCTTGCTGCTGTCGTCGCTGGGGATCGGCCTGGGCACCCTGCTGTACCTCGCCTACCCGAAGGACGCCTTCACCTTGATGATGTCGATCGCCATGTTCGGCGCGATGTTCACCTGGGCTGGGATCTTCCTCACCCACCTGTTCTTCCGTCGTCGTCAGGACAGTGCGTCGCTGGAGTTCCGCCTGTGGGGCTACCCCTGGACCAGCCTGGCCGGCCTGCTGCTGATGCTGGCGGTGATGCTGACCACGCTGTTCACCGAGGAGTTCGCCCTGACCCTGGTCTGCGGGGTGCCCTTCCTGCTGCTGATGGGGCTGATCTACGCGCTGCGCTATCGCAAGTCCCGCGCGGTCGACGGTGAGGCGCCCAGCCCGCTGCCGATCCAGCACTAAGCCCAACTGTCTGGCCCGGAGAACGGGCCGCCCACCCAGGAATCACTCCCCAGGCGCTTCGGCGTCTGGCGGGGAGCGGCTTGCCGCTCATCCCGAGCATTCAGTCGTACGAGGATGTTATGCGCGCTTTCCGCTCCACCCTGTTCCTGATCCCCGCTCTGTTGGCGATGCCAGCACATGCGGCGGCTGCCGCCGAGGGTTGGGGCAGTGTGGTCGAGGACAGCCAGCTCAAGCTGCTGCTGCGCAACTCGTACTTCAACCGCAGCAAGGAGGATGGTCGCGCCGACCAGCGCGACTGGACCCAGGGCATCAACCTCGACTTCGCCTCCGGCTTCACCCCCGGAACCCTCGGGGTCGGTCTGGATGCCTTCGTCTACCAGGGCCTCAAGCTGGATGCCTCGGCGAGCAAGACCGGCACCCGCAACCTGCCGGTGCACGATGACGGCGAGCCGGCCGACGAGTACGCCAAGGCTGGCGCGGCGCTGAAGCTGCGGCTGTCGCAGAGCGAACTCAAGGTTGGCGAGCAGCGCCCGGATACCCCGGTGTTCGGCGTCAGCCACTTCCGCATCGTGCCGCAGACCGCCACCGGCCTCTCGCTGCGCAGCCGCGAGCGCGACGACCTGGAGCTGCAGGCCGGCCATTTCACATCGGCCACCAGCCCGGTGACCACCAACGCCGATGGCGACCTGTGGGCGGTCATGGCCGGGGTCAGCACGCCGCGCGCCGACTATGCCGGTGGCACCTGGCAGTGGGCGCCGGGGCATTCCCTGGCGCTGTACGGGTCGAAATTCGAGGACCTCTGGTACCAGGGTTACGCGAACCTGAGTTCGCGCCTCGTACTGCAAGCCGAGCGCGAAGCGGGGTTGAACCTGACCCTGTACCGCACCACCGAGACCGGCGCGGCGCGGGCGGGCGAGATCGACAACCTGACCCTGGGTGCCTCGAGCTACCTGAAGCTGGGCGATCACCGTTTCCTGCTCGGCCTGCAGAAGGTCCGCGGCGACACGCCTTTCGACTACCTGGGGGTGGGCGACAACGACCGCAAGGGCCGCAACGGCAACGACCAGGGGGCCTCGATCTGGTTGCCCAACTCCGCCCAGTTCTCCGACTTCAACGGTCCCCACGAGCGCTCCTGGCAGGTCCGCTACGACTACTCGTTCGCCGCCTGGGGCCTGCCGGGCAGCTCGCTGATGGTCCGCTACATCCAGGGCGACCAGATCGACGGCCGCGGGATTCCCACCGACAGCCCTTACGCCGGGCGCTACGGGGACGATGGCGCGCATCAGGAAACCAACGTGGAGCTGCGCTACGTGCTGGCTTCCGGCCCGGCCAAGGGCCTGAGCTTTCGCCTGCGCCAAGCCTGGCATCGCGCCGATAGCGAACAGGGCTCCGGCGACCTCGATGACTTTCGACTCATCACCGATTACCCGCTGGGCATTTTCTAGCGCCTCAGGGGAGGCCGCTTGTCGCGCGGGGAGTAAGTACCAAGGAGTTTGGCGGAATGGATTCCGGCTGTTGTGAAACGCAAAGATTGCCCAATGGGGCGTTAATTGGACGGAGTAAATAATGAAAACAACGTTGCTCTCAGTTAAACCCGCGAGCCCCTTGGTTCGCAGCCGCCTGGCGCTTTCCCTGGCGCTCGGCCTGGTCGCCAGTGCGAGCCTGCATGCCGAAGAGCATGCCCCGATGAACATCACCGATCCCCTCGTCAAGCGCCTGACCGAGCTGGGCCCGGAGCGCATTCCGGCGGAGCCAGCACCGGGCAGCTATGGCATGGACAAGGCCACTGGCAAATTCATCTGGCCGGTGGCTACGCCGTTCTCCCATGAAGGCAAGCCGTTCCCGGGCGAGCTGGATTACTGGGACACCAAGAGCTACATCAAGAACATGAAGGTGGAGGCCTACTACCCGATCGCGGTCGAGCCCTTCCACACCTGGCAGAACATCGTCGACTTCGCCGGCAAGCGCTACCTCTACCAGTACGTGCGCCGCGACCTGAAGATCTTTGACATCAGCAACCCCAAGGACGTGAAGGTCCTGCTGTCCAAGGGCGCACCCTGGGGGCCGGAAGGTCCGGGCGAGGAGGTCAACCCGTACCCGGCGGAGGATTTCTTCGGCGCCGCGTCGATCCAGTGGAACAAGAAGCTCGGCAAAAACATCATGGTGCAGTCCTTCGAGACCCGTCGTTTCGGCGTCCTGAGCGACAAGTACCGTGAGCCTGACAAGGTCGAAGCGATCCGCAAGTCCAAGCACCTCAAGGGCTTCAAGGTCTACGAGATGAATGGCCCGCTGCCGCAGGACTGGAAGCTGATCGCCACCCGCACCACCGACATCGAGCATCCGGATGCGCCGATCGGCGAGCAGCAAGGCTCCGGGGTGCGCGACATTCCCGCCTACTTCGGCGGCGACGTGATGTACGTGGCGGCCGCACCGAGCGACAAGTACGCGCTCACCGAGTACCCCAACGACCTGTACAACTCCGGCTACCAGTCGTGGGACATGTCCGACCCGAGCAACCCCAAGCTGCTCGACGTGCTGACCGTGCCTGGCCAGATCATGGGCGACCCTGAGCACGAAGCGGTGTTCAAGGCCAACCCGCGCTCCGGCAACCGGGCGTCGTGGATGGGCTCGCGCGCGTCGCTGTTCATTCCCAAACCGGTGGAGCAGGGCGGCAAGTACGGTTATGCGGCCATGGGTGGCATGGGCCTGTATGTGGTCGACATCACCGACGCGGCGAACCTCAAGGTGGTCGGCCATCTCGAGTTCCCGGTCAGCGTGGCCGGCACCGAAGGCGACGCCATCGACGTGAGCCAGGTGGAGAAGACCGGGCTGATCTACTTCAGCGGCTACCCGCTGACCGAGGACTGCTACGAGGCGGTGAAGGACATCTACGCCGTGGATGTGAGCGACCCGACCAAGCCGGTCATCAAGCACACCCTGCCGCTGCCGACGCCGCCGGCCGACGCCGCCTTCACCGACTACTGCCAGCGCAAGGGCAGCTTCGGGCCGAAGCGCAGTGGCTACTACACCCAGCCTGGGGTATCGCGTGACGGTATCCTGCCGTACGCCTACTACAACGCCGGCGTGCAGGTGTTCGATGTGCGCAATCCGGACAAGCCGACCATCGGTGCCTACTTCGTGCCGCCGTTCGATACCAAGAACGTCGTCAGCTGGGCGATGGGCAACCTCACCCACGGCACCTACACCGAGTACGACCGCAACCTGATCTGGGTCTTCACCAACCACGGCTTCTATGCGCTGTCGACCCCGCTGCTGGGCGAGCCCAGCTTCGAGGTGCCGAACAAGCCCTGGCCGTCCCGGGACTGAGCCAGACCCGCAAGAACAGTAACACCCAATAAGAAATCAGGCCGCGGCAGCAGGGGAGTGCTGCCGCGAGCCTCTACTCGTTCTATCGGAGCATCTTATGCGCAAATTTCTACTCGCTCTGCCGCTGCTGAGCGGCTACGCCTGTGCGGACGTCGAGGACCTTAAGGCCGTGTCGGGCATCGACGTGATCGAGCTTTCCGGGGTCATCGACGTCAACTACGAGGTGGCCAAGTCCGGTGGTCACACCGAGGAGCGTGCCAACGGCGGCGGCCTGAGCGCCAACCGCCTGCAACTGCATATGCAGGAAGCGGTCACCGACGACCTGTCGCTGAACTGGGTCTATCAGGCGCAGTACAACCCGCATTCGGATGACGATATCGGCAAGCGCGAGACCTATTTCGAGGTCACGTCCAAACGCTGGGGGACGCTCAGCGCCGGCCGCCGGGATACCCCGTCCGCCAACTCTTATGGCTACGCCGACCCGTTGTACAACAACGACTACAGCCTGATCAGCAACGTCATGGTGTTTTATGCGCCGTGGCGTGAAGATGGCCTGTTGATGTACATCAGCCCGCGCATCGATGGTTACGAGTTCCGTGGTGGCGTCGCCGATGGCGAGGACGATGGCAGCCGCGATGGGCAGGTCATCAGTCTCGCCGTGGATCGCTGGACCGACAGCCCCTGGTATTTCTCGGCGGCCGTGGACCGCAAGTACCAGCGCAATCTGTGGGACAAGCACACCATGGAGCAGTCCACCGACGCCTACATGACCGCGGTGTACAGCATGGGCCGCACCGATCTGTCGGCGGTCTACCACCGCTACGTCGGCTACTACGCCTACGCCCCCTGGGTGGATTTCGAGTCCAACGGCAGCGATCTGCAGCTGGGCCTGCGCCACAATTTCGGCAACAAGCACAACGCCACCGTCAGCTTCATCTACAAGGACGACCGCAAGGACGAAGCGCTGAGCGACGCCGCAGCGATCAGCCTCGGCTACATCTACAACTACGACAAGAGCATCGACCTCTACGGCGTCTACGCCTACATCCATCACACGCGTGACAGCGAGATCCGCTACCCGGTCAGCTGGAGTCTGGACAACCCGCTGCCGAACGAGAACCCGCAAGGCATGCAGCTCGGCGTGCGCATCAAGTTCTAAAGCCCCCGCATCCCCGGCAGCCGCCGGGGATGCGCCATTTTTGCCGGGCGGGGCGGCCGGTCGCGCGTCCAGCCTGCCAACCGGAAGCCTCCCATGCCTCGATCCTTCGGCTTTGGCAGCAAGCTGCTGCTGGCCACCTCGCTGCTGGTGGTCGCCAGTTTCTCCGTGTTCACCGCGTACAACGATGCGCGCCTCCAGGCCGCACTCGGCAGCGCGCTGGAGAGCCGCCTGCAGAATGCCGGGCGGCAGGCCGCCAGCACCGTGCAGCACTGGTTGGGCGGGCGCCTGGCGTTGATCGAACAGGTCGCCCAAGGCGTCGTGCAGCAGGGCGTCGAGCGCGATGCCAGCCAGAACCTGGCGTTGCAGGTGATGCGCGACAGCTTCGCCTATGCCTACCTGGGCCGCGCCGATGGTAGCTTCCAGATGTCGACCGACGATCCACCGCCCGCCGGCTACGATCCGCGGCTGCGCCCTTGGTACCTCGCCGCCCGGGACAGCCAGGGCCCCGTGGTGACCGAGCCTTACCGGGATGCCACCGACAGCCAGCTGATGCTGACCATCGCCATCCCGCTGCGACAGCAGGAGCAGCTACTCGGTGTCGTGGGCGGTGACCTGAGCCTGGACACCCTGGTGAAGATCATCCATTCCCTGGACTTCGACGGCATCGGCTACGCCTACCTGGTCAGCGCCGATGGCAAGGTGCTGGTGCACCCGCAGCAAGACAAGGTCATGAAGACCCTGCGTGACCTCTACCCAGAGGACACCCCCGCACTGAGTGCTGGCTATCACGAAGTCGAGTCCGCCGAAGGCACGCGCATTCTGACCTTCTCCCCGGTACGTCTGCCGGCGGTGGACTGGCACGTGGGCATTTCGCTGGACAAGGCCAAGGCCTACGCGATGCTCAGCGAGTTCCGCACCTCGGCGGTGATTGCCACGCTGATCGCGGTGGTCAGCATCATCTTCCTGCTGAGCATGTTGATCCGTGTGCTGATGCAGCCGCTGCACGCCATGGGTCGTGCCATGCAGGACATCGCCCAGGGCGAAGGCGACCTGACCAAGCGTCTGGTGATTCAGAACAACGACGAATTCGGTGAGCTGGCCAGCGCCTTCAACCGCTTCGTCGAGCGGATCCACAGCTCGATCCGCGAAGTGTCGTCGGCCACCCGCCAACTCAACGAAGTGGCGCAGCTGGTGGTCAACGCCTCCAACTCGTCGATGGTCAACTCCGACGAGCAGGCCAACCGCACCAACAGCGTCGCCGCGGCGATCAACGAGCTCGGCGCCGCCGCCCAGGAGATCGCCCGCAACGCCGCCGATGCCTCGCACCAGGCCTCCGATGCGCGCTCGCACAGCGAAGGCGGCCGTCAGGTGGTGGAACGCACCATCCAGGCGATGAACGAGCTGTCGAGCAAGATCAGCGCCTCGTGTTCCAACATCGAAGCGCTCAACGGCAAGACGGTGAACATCGGCCAGATCCTCGAAGTGATCAAAGGGATTTCCGAACAGACCAACCTGCTCGCCCTCAACGCGGCGATCGAGGCGGCACGTGCCGGTGAAGCCGGACGCGGCTTCGCGGTGGTCGCCGACGAGGTGCGCAACCTGGCGCACCGCACCCAGGAGTCGGCGCAGGAAATCCAGAAGATGATCGAGGAGCTGCAGGTCGGCGCCCGCGAAGCGGTCACCACCATGACCGAGAGCCAGCGCTACAGCGAGGAAAGCGTGGAAATCGCCAACCTGGCCGGTCAACGCCTGAGCAGCGTGACCCACCGGATCGGCGAAATCGACGGCATGAACCAGTCGGTGGCCACCGCCACCGAAGAGCAGACCTCGGTGGTCGAATCGCTGAACATGGACGTCACCGAGATCAACGTGCTCAACCAGGAAGGCGTGGAAAACCTGCAGGCCACCCTGCGCGCCTGCGGCGAGTTGGAGCAGCAATCCGGCCGCCTCAAGCAACTGGTCGACAGCTTCCGTATCTGAGGTTGTCGTCGGCTCAGCTGGTGCGGGGCCGTCAGGGAGAGGCGAAACGCTCCGCAATCAACGCCAGCCTGCCGCGTCCGATTGCCGTGTGCGCGAGGTCCCTATGCAGCACCAGCCATGCTGTGTAGGGATTGCGGCGTTAGCCGGGCCATCGCTGCACCAGCACGGAATAACGTTCGGGTAGATTGAGCTGCGCAGCGACGCTCCTCAGCGTGCCCTGTCCGAGCAGCCCGGCGCTCAGCTCGGCGCTGCTCCGAGCTGCCACGACGGGCACAAAAAAGCCCTGCATCCGTGGTGTGGATGCAGGGCAAAGAGAGGGCCAAAGGCCCCCGCCAAAGGGCTCAGAGGCCGAAGAAGGCCTGGGCGTTGCCAGCGAGGATGCGGGTCTTTTCGATTTCCGCCAGTTCCGGGTGTTCGAGCACGCCCGAACCGATGCGCTGTTCGCCCAGCGGGAAGGGCGAGTCGGAGCCGAGCATCACTCGCTCACTACCCATCACGTCGACGAGCAGTTGCAGCGATTTCGGGTCGAACACCGCCGAGTCGACATGGAAGCGTTTGACGTAGCTCGAGGGCAGGTTCGGGCAGTCCTCACGGACGATATCGCGATGCCGCCAGGCGTTGTCCACTCGGCCGAGGAGGAAGGCGAAGCCACCGCCGCCGTGGGCGAAGCAGATGCGCAGCGACGCGGGGATGCGTTCGAAGGCGCCGGAGAGAATCAGCGAGAGAATCCCCAGCTGGGTTTCCGCCGGCATGGCCACCAGCCAGGGCAGCATCCACTTCTGCATCCGCTCGCGGCCCATCATGTCCCAGGGGTGGACCAGCAGCGGGATGCCTTCGCTGGCGCAGTGGTGCAGGAAGGTCACCAGACCGTCGTGGTCCAGGTCATGGTTGCCCACATGGTTGCCGATCTGTACCCCGATATGCCCGCAGGCCTTGGCACGGCTGGCTTCACGGCAGGCGGCGTCGATGTCCTGCAACGGCACCTGGGCGAGGACCTTGAGGCGATCCGGAGCCTGGGCGGCCATTTCCACTGCGCGGTCGTTCATCAGCTGGGCCCAGGGCAGGGCGCGCTCGATGGGCTGGTCGTAGCCGAACATTACCGGGGTGGCACACATGACCTGGATATCCAGGCCCTGCTCGTCCAGGTGCTCGACGCGGCGTACCGGGTCCCAGAGCACGTCGTGCACCGGGCGGAACGGTTTGTCGCCGAGCATGATCTGCCCCTGGCGGCCGTCGGTGTGCAGCCAAGGGGCGCGCTCGGGACTCAGGCGGGCGGCCTCGGCCTGGCTGATCGTGGGAAAGAAATGGGAGTGGATGTCGATCTTCATGCCGGGTGGAACTCGCTCAAGGTCTGGTGCCAGGTCTGCCAGTCACGGCCGGGGTGGATTTCGTCGCATTGGCTGCAGCGCCGCTCTTCCTCGCTGGTGGCGTAGAAGCGCTCGTACACCGGCGGCAGGTCGGTGACGATGCTTTCCAGCTGCATCTCGTAGCGCTTGATGACGGTGCCGCAGCGCGCGCACGACCATTGCAGGGCGTCGTGCAGGCCGGCCGGGCGCTGGCGCTCGATGACCAGGCACAGGCTGCCGGGCTCCGGCCGTTGCGGCGAATGGATGACGTGCGGCGCCATCAGGTAGATGTCGCCTTCCTTGAGGTCCACGCGCTCGTAACGGCCGCGGTCCCAGATGTTCAGGTAGGCGTTGCCCTTGAACTGGTAGAAGAACTCTTCCACCGGGTCGTCGTGGAAGTCGGTGCGCTGGTTGGGGCCGCCGACGACGGTCACCATGAAGTCGCTGCCCTGCCAGATCTGCTGGTTGCCCACCGGCGGCTTGAGCAGGTGAGCGTGCTCTTCGATCCATCGATTGAAGTTGAGCGGCGGGCTGAAGTGATGCTTGTTCATTTTGTGTTCTCAGCGTTGGCGGGGCGCGTAGGCGACGGCCTTGATCTCGATGCGCAGGTGCGGGTGCGGCAGCTGGTGCACGGCGACCGTGGTGCGGGTCGGGCCGGTTTCATCGAAGTACTCGGCATAGACTTGGTTGTAGCCGCCGAAGTCGTTCATATCGACCAGGAAGGTGCTGATTTCCACCAGGTCGGCGAGGCTGGCGCTTTCGCTGGCGAGGATGTCGCGGATGTTCTCGATCACCGCGCGGGTCTGCGCGCGGATGTCCAGGTTGGTGGTGCCCATGGCATCCACTTCGACGCCGACGAAGCTGTTGTCCGGACGGCGCGAGCTGGTGCCGGAGACGAACAGGAAGTCGCCGGCGCGCTTGATGTGGGGGAAGCGGCCGCGCGGCTTGGCCTTGCTGGCGACGACGGTGGAGCGGTTGTCACTCATGATTCGATTCCTTTGGGGCTCGGGTTCGGGTCAGGGGCGCACGCTGAAGCTGCTTTCGCCCAGCCCCTGGATTTCGACGCTGACGTGGACGCCCGGGCGCAGCGCCTCGGCGGCGGTGGCGGCACCGACCATCACCAGGCTGCCAGCCGGCAGCACCCGTTCGGCGTCATGCAGCAGGCGCGAGGCCTGCACCAGGCTGCGCAGCGGCTGGCCGAGGATCGCGGCGGTGGAGCCGACCTGTACCGCGCGGCCGTCCAGGCGCATCACCACGCCGGCGTTGGCCAGCCCGGAGAAGTCCCGGGACCAGGGGCCGACGGTCAGACCGGAGGAGGAGCAGTTGTCTGCCACCACGTCCTCCAGGCTGAATTTGAACGCCTGGTAGCGCGAGTCGATGATCTCCAGGGCCGGGGCGACCGCCTCGACGAAGTCCGCGGCTTCCAGCAGGGTCAGCGGGCGGTCGATGTCGCGGCGGGTGAGGAAGCAGACTTCCGGCTCGACGCGTGGGTGGATGTAGCGCGCCAGGTCCACCAGGCCGCCGTCCTCTTCCAGCATGGCATCGGTGAGCCAGCCCCAGATCAGGCTGTCGACGCCCATCTGGATCATCTTGGCGCGGCTGGTGAAGCCCAGTTTGATGCCGATGCTACGTTCGCCATCGTCGTAGCGACGCTGCATGGCGGCGCGCTGGATGCGGTAGGCATCGTCCAGGGAGAAGGGCGTCTCGACGCTGAACTGGGCGAGCGCTTCGGCGCGGCGCGCAGCCTGGTCGAGCGCCGTGGCGATGCGGGCGATATCGGCGTTCATGGGCGGTTCTCCGGGTGGTGGGCCAACAGGTCGAGGGCCACGTCGACGATCATGTCTTCCTGGCCGCCGACCATGCGCCGCTTGCCGAGTTCGACGAGGATATCGAGGGTCTTCAGGCCGTACTTCTGCGCGGCGATTTCGGCGTGGCGCAGGAAGCTCGAGTAGACCCCGGCGTAGCCGAGGCCGAGGGTCTCGCGGTCGACCCGCACCGGGCGGTCCTGCAGCGGCCGCACGATGTCGTCGGCGGCGTCCATCAGGGTGTAGAGGTCGGTGCCGTGGTTCCAGCCGAGGCGCTCGGCTGCGGCGATGAACACCTCCAGCGGTGCGTTGCCGGCGCCCGCGCCCATGCCGGCGAGGCTGGCGTCGATGCGGTCGCAGCCCTCCTCCACGGCGGTGATCGAGTTGGCCACGCCGAGCGACAGGTTGTGGTGGGCGTGCATGCCGGTCTGGGTTTCGGGCTTCAGGGTCGCTTTGAAGGCGCGCATGCGGTCGCGGATGTCCTGCATGTTCATCGCCCCACCGGAGTCGGCCATGTAGATGCAGGTCGCGCCGTAGCTCTCCATCAGCTGGCCTTGGCGAGCCAGTTCCTCGGCCGGAATCATGTGGCTCATCATCAGGAAGCCGACGGTGTCCATGCCCAGGTGGCGGGCGTACTCGATGTGCTGCCTGGACACGTCCACCTCGGTGCAGTGAGTGGCGATACGCACCACTCGCGCCCCGGCCTCATAGGCATTCTTCAGGTCATGCACGGTGCCGATGCCGGGCAGCAGCAGCGTGGCAATCTTGGCGTGCTGGAGCTCGCCGGCCACCGCCTCGATGTACTCCAGGTCGGTGTGGCGACCGAAGCCATAGTTGAATGAGGAGCCCTGCAGGCCGTCGCCGTGGGCGACCTCGATGGAGTCGACCTTGGCCGCGTCCAGCGCGCGGGCGATGGCGCGCACGTCCTCCAGACGGTACTGGTGGCGGATCGCGTGGCTGCCGTCGCGCAGGGTGACGTCGGATATGTAGATTTTCTTGCCGTTCATGCTCGCGCTCCTCAGCCGTTGCTCATCGCGTTGTTCAGGATCGACTGAGCCATGCGCTCGGCGGTGGCCAGCGCGGCGGAGGTCATGATGTCGAGGTTGCCGGCGTAGGCTGGCAGGTAATGGGCGGCGCCTTCGACTTCGAGGAACACCGAGGTCTTCAGCCCGGAGAACTGGCCGTGACCGGGAATGTGCAGGTCCTGCACCTCGTCGAACTGCACTTTCTGCTTGAGCCGGTAGCCGGGCACATAGGCCTGCACCGCGGCGGCCATCTCGACAATGCTCGCCTCAACCTTGGCCTGATCCGCCGCTTCGCTGAGCACGAACACCGTGTCGCGCATCATCAGCGGCGGCTCTGCCGGGTTCATGATGATGATCGCCTTGCCCTTGGCCGCGCCGCCAATCACTTCGATGGCCTTCGAGGTGGTCTCGGTGAACTCGTCGATATTGGCGCGGGTACCGGGACCGGCGGACTTGCTGGCAATCGAGGCGATGATCTCGGCGTAATGGACCTTGGCCACCCGCGATACCGCCGCGACCATGGGAATGGTCGCCTGGCCACCGCAGGTGACCATGTTGACGTTCTGCGCCTGCAGGTGCTGCTCGAGGTTGACCACCGGCACGCAATACGGGCCGATGGCGGCCGGGGTCAGGTCGATCAGACGAAGACTGGGCTTGTGGCCCCGCAACAAGGCGTCGTTCTTCACGTGAGCGGCGGCGGAGGTTGCATCGAAGACGAAGTCGATCTCGGAGAAGATCGGCAGGCGGGTCAGGCCCTCGGCGCCTTCATGGGTGGTGGCCACGCCCAGTCGTGCTGCGCGCGCCAGACCGTCGGACTCCGGGTCGATACCGACCATGGCAGCCATTTCCAGGTGTTGGCCATTACGGAGAATCTTGATCATCAGGTCGGTGCCGATGTTGCCGGAACCGATGATGGCGACTTTGAGTTTCTTGCTCATGAGGGCTCCTCTCAATCCCGGTGGGCAAACACGGCGCTGACGCTGCCTAGGTCCTGGATGTGGGCGGTGAACACGTCGCCCGGCTGGGCCACGACCATCGGGCCGAGCGCTCCAGTGAGCAGGATGTCGCCGGCGCGCAACGGCTCGCCGAGGCGCGCCATGGTGTCGGCGAGCCAGATGGCGGCGTTCAGCGGGTTGCTCAGGCAGGCCGCGCCGGCGCCGACGGACACCGGTTCGCCGCGCAGGGTCATGCTCATGCCGCAGCGCACCAGATCCAGCTGATCCAGCTTCACCGGGCGGGTGCCGAGGACGAACAGACCGGACGAGGCGTTGTCGGCGATGGTGTCGACCAGCTGGATGTCCCAGTTGGCGATACGGCTACCGACCACTTCGATCGCCGGCAGGGCGAAGGCGGTGGCGCGGATCAGGTCGGCCACGGTGTGGTGCTCGTGGGGCAGGTCGTGCTCCAGCACCAGGGCGATCTCCGCCTCGACCTTGGGTTGCGCACAGTCCGCCCAGGCGATCGGCTGGCCGTCGCCGCGGGCCATGTCGGCCAGCAGCAGGCCGAAGTCCGGCTGGTCGACGCCCAGCTGGGCCTGCACGGCGGGGTTGGTCAGGCCGATCTTGCGGCCCACCGGGCGCCGCCCGGCAGCCACGGCGAGCTCGGTGTTGTGGCGTTGCACGGCGTAGGCGAGGGCCATCGGCTCGGCATTTGGTTCGTCGCCCAGGGAGGCGGCGATCAGCTCGCGTACCGGCGGGCAGGGTTGGCAGCTTTGCTGCGCCTGGCGCAGGCGAGCGGCAGCTTCGAGGAGGGCGGCATGCATGGGAGTACTCCTGCTCAGGCGTTGACGCAGACGGTGGTGGCTTCCGAGTAGAAGTCCAGGGAGTGCCGACCACCCTCGCGGCCCAGGCCGGAGAGGCGCGCGCCGCCGAAGGGCGTGCGCAGGTCGCGGAGGAACCAGGTGTTGACCCAGACCATGCCGACGCGCAGCTGGCGGGACACCTTGTGGGCGCGCTTGAGGTTGGTGGTCCAGATGGCGGTGGCGAGGCCGTAAGCGGAATCGTTGACGCGGCGGATCACTTCGTCGTCGCGGTCGAACGGGGCGACATGGCAGACCGGCCCGAAGACTTCTTCGCGCACGCAGCGGGCGTCGTCGGACAGGCCGGTCCAGATGGTCGGCTGCACATAGGCGCCGTTGTCGCGGATGTCGCCGAACTGCGGAATGCCGCCGCCGCTGACCACCGTGGCACCCTCGCGTCGGGCCAGCTCGAAGTACTCGAGAACCTTGTCGCGGTGCTTGTGGGAGATCAGCGAGCCCATGTTCACGCCGTCTTCGTCCGGGTAGCCGATCTTCAGCTTCTCGGCGCCTTCCTTGAGGGCGGCGACGAAGCGCTCGTAGATCGGCCGCTCGACATAGACCCGCTCCGAGCAGAGGCACACCTGGCCGGAGTTGGTGAAGCTGGAGCGCAGCACGCCGGCCACCGCGGCGTCGAAGTCGCAGTCGGCGAAAACCACGGCGGCGTTCTTGCCGCCCAGTTCGAAGGACACCTCGCGCACACCTTCGGCCGCCGCCTTCATGATGGTGGCGCCGGTGCGCGATTCGCCGGTGAAGGTGATGGCGTCCACATCGGGATGACGGGTGAGGAATTCGCCGGCCGAGTTTGGCCCGAAGCCGTGGATCAGATTGAACACACCGGCGGGCACGCCGGCTTCCTGCATCACCTCGGCGAGCAGGGTGGCGGAAGACGGTGAATCTTCCGACGGCTTGACCACCACCGAGTTGCCACAGGCCAGCGCGGGCGCCACCTTCCAGGTGAGCAGCAGCATCGGCAGGTTCCACGGCGAGATGATGGCGACCACGCCGTGCGGCTTGCGCACGGTATAGCTGAAGACATCACTGCCATCGGCGGTGCGCATCTCGTAGTACTCGCCACCGGCCTGACGGATCAGTTCGGCGAAGGTGCGGAAGTTGTGCACGCCACGGGCGATATCCAGCGTGCGGGCCTGGTGGACCGGGCGGCCGGTATCCGCCACTTCGGCGGCGACGAAGTCCTCGAAGCGGCGCTCGATACCTTCGGCGATGCGCAGCAGCACGTCGGCGCGCTGGCTGGCGCTGTAGCCGGCCCAGGGACCCTCCTGGGCCGCTTTGGCCGCGGCGACTGCGCGATCCACCAGCGCCGCGTCGGCCTCGCAGACCTGACCCAGGGTGCGGCCGTCGATGGGGGACACATTGTCAAACGTCGTGGGGGTGGCTACGAATTCGCCATTCACGAAGTGGCGCAGCAGGGACAGGGGGGCGGACACGGAAACCTCCGATTCTTGGATTTTCGGAGGAGTCTATGGAGTCTTCGTATAAGCGAGTAATGAAAGGATCGCTACCGTCTATTAGCGTATGGAATAGCTGAAATCAGCTCGCCAGTTCGCCGTGCTGCTCCCGGCCGGCCTGCTCCAGGCATTCGCGGAACAGCCGCGCTGCGGGCCCCAGTTCGCGGGTGCCGGCGCGGAAGTAGCCGATGTCGCCGAACTGCAGGTGGCTGCCCAGGTCCAGCGTGCCCAGCAGGCCGGCTCCGGTGAACTGACGGGCCGCCTCGAGGGGCATGACGGCGACTGTCTGTTGGTCCTGCATCAGGCTGATGTTGGTGAGGATCGACAGCGATTCGACCACGTTGGACGGCACCGCCAGTCCGGCCTCGTCGAACAGGCGGTCGACGGTGCGGCGCAGTAGCGAGTCGCGGGTCGGCAGCACCCACGGGTAGTCGAGCAGGTCGGCCAGGCTGACCGGGGTCTGGCCGATGAGAGGATGATGCGCGCCGGCGACAATCGACAGCTCCTCGCCGTAGAGCACTTCCGCCTCCAGCTGTGACGACTCATGGTGCCAGCGCCAGTCGTCCGGTACCCGGCCCACGACCAGGTCGACCTCGCCCACCGCCAGTGCCGGGAACAGCTGGTCCATCTGCCCGACCCGCAGTGACACCAGGACTTTCGGGGCCCGCTGCTTGAGCATTTGCAGGGCCCGCGGCAGCAGGGAGCTGGAGGCCGAGATCAGCGTGCCCACCAGCACATGGCCCGAGGTGCCTTCCTGGAAGGCATTGACTTCGTCCGTCAGCGAGCGCAGTTCAGCCAGCAGCGACTTGCTGCGTCGCGCCAAGACATTGCCCAGCGGTGTGGCGCTGACCCCTCGGTTGCCACGAATCAGCAGCGGCGCGTCGAAGTAGGACTCCAGCTCATGGATGATCTTGGTCACCGCCGGCTGGGTCAGGCCGAGTGCCTGGGCCGCGCGTAGCAGTGAGCCGCTCTGCAGGACCTGGTCGAATACCACCAACTGGTAAAACTTGAGTTTGCGCGCAACGGACAGATGGGTGAACTGCATGCGTGACCTTCGGATGCTCAGCCGGAATGAGGAGCATCCTACCTATAAGGCGGTCCGATTTCAGGGCTGGCCCGAACTTGCCCAATTGCGCCCTCGTCAGGCTGGGTTGGGCACTTCTGCACGCAAGAAAAAACAAAGGCCCCAGGATTGCTCCTGGGGCCTTTGTTGTAGATGGCGCATCCGGCGGGATTCGAACCCACGACCCCTGCCTTCGGAGGGCAGTACTCTATCCAGCTGAGCTACGGATGCAATGCGGGCGCAATCATACGCATCTCGCCTGCGGGCGTCCATGCTGGGCTGGTGTTGCCGCGTGGTGCACCGCGGTGCACGTCTAACGGGGTCGTAGTGTTTGGATAACTCCCCCAAAGGAGGGGGGTTCGTTAATTTTTTCGAACAGGCTATTGCCCTTTTGCCCTCGCCTCCCTAGGATTCGTTTGAGATTTCAAACGCCCGGGCTGTAAATCGGCGAGAAACTTCGGAGCCGCGCGCGACGCTCCGGGTGCTTCCCTCAGCCATGCAGCGCGGGTGACTTTTGCCACCGACAATCAACGACGCCGGATGTGCCGCGCGCCGTGGTTTTTCACTATCTGCTCGTTGCCCGAGCCGGGTTTCAGGAGACTGTCATGCAATTGAAAGACGCCACGCTGTTCCGCCAGCAAGCCTACATCGACGGTACCTGGCAGGACGCCGACAGCGGCCAGACCATCAAGGTCAACAACCCGGCCACTGGCGAAATCCTCGGCACCGTGCCGAAGATGGGCGCCGCCGAAACCCGCCGCGCCATCGAGGCCGCCGACAAGGCGCTGCCGGCCTGGCGCGCGCTGACCGCCAAGGAGCGCGCCACCAAGCTGCGCAAGTGGTTCGAGCTGATGATGGCCAACCAGGACGACCTCGGTCGCCTGATGACCCTCGAGCAGGGCAAGCCGCTGGCCGAAGCCAAGGGCGAGATCGCCTACGCCGCCTCGTTCATCGAGTGGTTCGCCGAGGAAGGCAAGCGCGTGTATGGCGACACCATTCCGGGTCACCAGGCGGACAAGCGCATCATCGTCATCAAGCAGCCGATCGGCGTGACCGCGGCGATCACCCCGTGGAACTTCCCGGCGGCGATGATCACCCGCAAGGCCGGCCCGGCGCTGGCCGCCGGCTGCACCATGGTGCTCAAGCCGGCCTCGCAGACCCCCTATTCCGCCCTGGCGCTGGCCGAACTGGCCGAGCGCGCCGGCATCCCGAAAGGCGTGTTCAGCGTGGTCACCGGCAGTGCCGGCGACATCGGCACCGAGCTGACCAGCAACCCGATCGTGCGCAAGCTGACCTTCACCGGCTCGACCGAAATTGGTCGTCAACTGATGCAGGAATGCGCAAAGGACATCAAGAAGGTCTCGCTGGAGCTGGGCGGTAACGCACCGTTCATCGTCTTCGACGACGCCGACCTGGATGCCGCGGTCGACGGCGCGCTGATCTCCAAGTACCGCAACAACGGCCAGACCTGCGTGTGCGCCAACCGCCTGTACGTGCAGGACGGCGTCTACGACGCCTTCGTCGAGAAGCTCAAGGTGGCAGTGGCCAAGCTGAAGATCGGCAACGGTCTGGAAGACGGCACCACCACCGGTCCGCTGATCGACGACAAGGCGGTGAAGAAGGTCGAGGAGCACATCGCCGACGCGGTGGGCAAGGGCGCCAAGGTGGTGTTCGGCGGCAAGCCGCACGCACTCGGCGGCAGCTTCTTCGAACCGACTATTCTGATCGACGTGCCGGGCACTGCCGCGGTGGCCAAGGAAGAGACCTTCGGTCCGCTGGCGCCGCTGTTCCGCTTCAAAGACGAAGCGGAAGTGGTGGCCATGGCCAACGACACCGAGTTCGGCCTGGCCAGCTACTTCTATGCCCGCGACCTGTCCCGCGTGTTCCGCGTGGCCGAGGCGCTGGAGTACGGCATGGTCGGCATCAACACCGGGCTGATCTCCACCGAAGTGGCGCCGTTCGGCGGCGTCAAGGCTTCCGGCCTGGGCCGCGAAGGCTCCAAGTACGGCATCGAGGACTACCTCGAGATCAAGTACCTGTGCCTGAGCATCTGATTCATTGACGGGGCAAGGCGCGAAAGAGCGCGCGGCGCCCCAGTTGTACCCGCTGAACCTTAGCGAGCCCCGGCCCGCCGCCGCAGTCGATCATCGAATACTGCCGCGTGCGGCGCCGGGTCATCCTTGAAACTGCGCCGCCCACCCGGCGGCCGTGAGGAAACCATGAGCAAGAACGAATCCCTGCTGCAACGCCGCGCCGCTGCTGTCGCCCGTGGCGTGAGCCAGATCCACCCGATCGTCGCCGAGCGCGCCGAGAACGCCACCGTGTGGGACGTCGACGGCCGCGAGTACATCGACTTCGCCGGCGGCATCGCGGTGCTCAACACTGGCCACCTGCACCCGAAAGTGATCGCCGCGGTGCAAGAGCAGCTGGGCAAGCTAACCCACACCTGCTTCCAGGTGCTGGCCTACGAGCCGTACATCGAGCTGTGCGAAGAAATCGCCAAGCGCGTGCCGGGCGACTTCGCCAAGAAGACCCTGCTGGTCACCTCCGGCTCCGAAGCGGTGGAGAACGCGGTGAAGATCGCCCGCGCCGCCACCGGCCGCGCCGGGGTGATCGCCTTCACCGGCGCCTACCACGGCCGCACCATGATGACCCTCGGCCTGACCGGCAAAGTGGTGCCGTACTCGGCCGGCATGGGCCTGATGCCCGGCGGCATCTTCCGCGCCCTGGCGCCGTGCGAGCTGCATGGGGTCAGCGAGGACGAGTCGATCGCCAGCATCGAGCGGATCTTCAAGAACGACGCGCAGCCGAGCGACATCGCCGCGATCATCATCGAGCCGGTGCAGGGCGAGGGTGGCTTCTACGTCAACTCCAAGGCCTTCCTGCAGCGCCTGCGCGCGCTGTGCGACGCGCACGGCATCCTGCTGATCGCCGATGAAGTGCAGACCGGCGCCGGGCGCACCGGCACCTTCTTCGCCACCGAGCAGCTGGGCATCGTGCCGGACCTGACCACCTTCGCCAAATCGGTCGGCGGCGGCTTCCCGATCTCCGGCGTCACCGGCAAGGCCGAGATCATGGACGTGATCGCCCCCGGCGGCCTCGGCGGCACCTACGCCGGCAGCCCGATCGCCTGCGCCGCGGCGCTGGCGGTGCTCAAGGTGTTCGACGAAGAGAAGCTGCTCGAGCGTTCGCAAGCGGTCGGCGAGAAGCTCAAGGCCGGCCTCAGCGCCATCGCCGCCAAGCACAAGGTCATCGGTGACGTGCGCGGCCTGGGTTCGATGGTCGCCATCGAGCTGTTCGAAGGCGGCGACGAGAGCAAGCCGGCCGCCGAGCTGGTCGGCAAGATCGTCGCCCGGGCGCGCGACAAGGGCCTGATCCTGCTGTCCTGCGGCACCTACTACAACGTCATCCGTTTCCTCATGCCGGTCACCATCCCTGACGCGCAGCTGGAAAAGGGCATCGCCATCGTCGCCGAATGCTTCGACGAACTGGCCTGACGCGTTCTTGCTGGACCCAGAGACCCGCTTCGGCGGGTCTTTTTTTGCCTCCGACTAAAGTCCGAATAGCCCGGAATAGAGCGCTCCGTTAAGCTGGCGGGATTTTTTGGAGGATGTCGATGCGCAAGGAACGCACGGGCGGGCCGCGGGTTTTGATCGCCGAAGCCGACCCCTGGAGCCGCGAACTGCTCGCCGAACTGGTGCGCAACGTGCGCGCCGACGCCGAGCTGCTGCCCTGCGCCGACGGGCAGAGCGCGCTGCGCGCCTGCCGTGGCCAGTTGCCCGACCTGGTGCTGGCCGACCGCGCGCTGCCTGGCGTCGACGGCCTCGACCTGCTGCGCGAACTGCGCCGCCAGCGCAGCCAGCCGCCGCTGCCCTTCATCCTGCTCAGCGAACGCACCGATGCGGCCAGCGTGCGCGAAGCGCTGCCGCTGGCCCCGACGGCTTACCTGGCCAAGCCGCTCAACCTCGAAGACCTGCAACGCCGCCTCGGCGAGCTGCTGCTGGCGCCGGGCCAGGCGCCGGTGGACGCGCAGCCGGCGGCGCCGATTGCCGGCAGCCTGGACGACTACCTGCAGGCGCAGCGCGAGCAGTCGGTCGGCGCGCCGCTGCTCGGCGAGGTGCACGACGCCCTCGGCCATCGACTCAACGCCGCCGCGCTGGACCTCGCGCGTCTGCACGAGGACTTCAGCCGCGACCCGCAGATCACCGCGCGGCTGATCGCCGCGGCCAACAGTGCCGCCCAGCACCTCGGCCGGCCCTGCCAGACGCTCAATCAGGCGCTGGCGCGGCTCGGCGTGGCGCAAAGCCTGAACCTGGTGCTCGGCCTCGCCCTGCAACGCAGCGCGGCGCTGCAGGACCCGCGCCTGGCTGCGCCGGCCGAGCAGTTCTGGCGGCTGTCGCAGCGCACCGCCGAGCTGGCCGCCTGGCTGGCCCGCCAGCGTCAGGTCGACGAGGAGCGCTGCTACAGCGCCGGGCTGTTGCACTGCCTGGGCGACCTGGCGCTGCTGCGCTGCCTGCAGGACTGGTGCCTGGCCGGCGGCGAGCTGGACGAGGCGCAGATCGACGCCGCGCTGCGCGGCCACGCGGCGAGTTTCGGCGGGGCGCTGAAGGCGCGCTGGCGCCTGCCGCTGGAGCTGCGCGAGCTGATCGGCGCGACCTGGCAGCTCGGCCGCGGCGTGTTCTCCCGCGAGGCGCTGGTGCTGCATGCTGCCGCGCAGCTGGTGCGTCTGCCCGACGATCAGGGCGTCGAGGCCTTGCAAAGCAACAAGGCGGTGCAGATGCTACGCCTCGATCCCGCCACCCTGCGCGCCGGCCTGGCTCACGTCGGCGGCTGAAGCCGGCGGTTCAAGTCGCCGCGCGCGCGGCCGATCTACTGCAGGTGGCGATTCGCCTGCCGCCCACCCGAACCGAGTCACGAGGAACGCGATGCGCCCTGCCTATACCCGTCATCCTTACGCCGCCGTGCTGCACGCGCTCGGCCTGGCGATTCTGATGGCGACCTACAGTCACTGGCAGCTGCCGCTGAGCTGGAGCATTCCGGCCTACCTGCTGCTGGCGCTGTGGCCGTGGCTGGGCCCCTGGCAGACCCCCGAAGACCTGGCGACGCCCCCGGCCGCTGTACCGGAAACGCTGCACGACCAGCCCTGTGCGGCCTGCCAGCAGCACGGCCTGGCAGCCGCGCAACTCGCCGAGCAGGCGCAGCAACTGAGCAGCGGCCTGCAGGCGCAAACGCGCGCCCTCGGCGAGGCGGGTGCGCGGGCTGCGCTGCTCGCCGACCAGCAACACGCCGGTGAGCAGCGCCTGAGCGGCACGCTGAGCGCCGCCCAGGGCGCCCGCACGCAAAGCGCGGCCGGCCAGGCGCACTTGCAGCAGGCCCTGACGCGCATGCAGGCGCTCGGTGAGCAGACCCGCGCCAGCCGCGAGTTGCTCGATGGGCTGAGCACGCGCAGCGCGCAGATCGAGCAGGTCACTCAGGTGATCCAGTCGATCGCCAGCCAGACCAACCTGCTGGCGCTCAACGCGGCCATTGAGGCGGCGCGCGCCGGCGAGCAGGGGCGTGGTTTCGCGGTGGTCGCCGACGAGGTGCGCAACCTCGCGGCGCGCACCACCGCGGCGACCGCCGAGGTCGGCCAGATCGTTGGCGATATCCGCCAGCAGAGTGCGGCGGTGGTCGCGCACATCCAGACCCAGGCCGATGAGCTGGAGCAGGCCGCCGGCCAGCTCGGCGGCACCGCCGAACAACTGCAAGGCATCGCCACGCTGAGCGCCGCAGTCGAGGGCGAGCTGGTCACGCTTGGCCAGGACCGCCAGCAGCGGGCCGAGCAACTGCTCGCGCTGGGCGGCCAGCTCGACGCGCTGCATGCTGCTATCGGCGCCAGCGATACCCAGGGCCGCGCGCTCGGCGCGGCGGCTAGCCAGTTGCGCGACGCCACCCACTACCTGCCGCGCTACTAGCGCTGGCCGACCCGGCGCAGCTGCGCGAGGTCGAGGATCTCGATCTCGCCGTAGGTCAGGCGCAGGATGCCCTGCGCTTCCAGGTCCTTGAGGATCTGGTTGGTGGTCTGCCGGGAGATCGCCAGCATCAGCGCCAGCTGCTCCTGGGCCAGGTGGATCACCCGTCGTTCGCCGCTCACCTCGCCATAGCCCTCGGCGATCATCACCAGGCGCCGGGCCAGGCGTGGCGCCGCCGGCAGCAGGCTCATCTCCTCCAGGGCAATGAATGCCAGGCGCAGCTTCTGGCTGAGCAGCAGGGCGAACTCGCGCCAGTGCTGCGGCTGCCGCTCGAGCAGGGCGAGCAGCGCCGCCTGCGGCACGTTGAGCAGCGTGCAGGAACCGTCGGCGTAGGCGTCGTGGGTGCGCGGCTGGTTGTCGAACAGGGATATCTCGCCGAACCAGTAGGGTGGCTCGATCAGCGTCAGCAGCGCTTCCTTGCCGTCGGCGCTGCTGGCGCCGATGCGCATGCTGCCGGCGACCACCGCGTATAGCCCGCAGGCCTTGTCGCCGCGGCGGAACAGGCGCTGGCCGTGGTCGAGGTGGCGCACGTTGGCGGCACCCAGCAGTTCGTCCTGCAGTGCCGCTGGCAGGTGGCTGAACCAGTGGCCGCTGAGCAGCAGCGCGCGGTAGGCGTGGGCGTCGGACATGCTTTCCCTTGGGGTTTGTCGGCTAGCTGACAGAACGAGTGCTGGCAGCGCGGTCATTATCGCGGCTACTGCCCTGCGAGGATAACCATAATGAAAACCCTCACCGACCACCTTGGCCAATACGCGGAATACCACCGTGATCGGCGCAACATTGCCAGCCACTTCATCGGCATCCCGATGATCGTGCTGGCCGTCGCCGTGCTGCTGTCACGCCCCGGCGTGGAGCTGGCCGGCCTGTGGCTGGCCCCGGCGTCCCTGCTGGCGCTCGCCTCGGCGTGGTTCTACCTGCGCCTGGACCTGCGCTTCGGCCTGGTGATGAGCGCACTGCTGCTGCTCAGCCTGTGGTGCGGCGCGTGGCTGGCGGCGCAAACCACGCTGCTCTGGCTGGCCGCCGGGGTCGGCCTGTTCGTGGTCGGCTGGGTGATCCAGTTCGTCGGTCACTACTACGAGGGGCGCAAGCCGGCGTTCGTCGACGACCTCATGGGCCTGGTGGTCGGCCCGCTGTTCGTGGTTGCCGAACTGGCCTTCCTGCTCGGCTGGCGCGACGAGGTGCGCGAGGCGGTCGAGCGGCGCGCCGGGCCGACCTGCATCCGCGCACACAAGGTCGCGCACTGACGGCGCTCAGTCGGCGGCCAGCAACTGGCTGCTGAACTGGCGCACTTGGCGGTCGACGATCAGCGGCGCGAACGGTCGATGCGACAGCGTCACCGTCCCGCCGCTGGCCGAGTTCATGTCGGCCAGGGCGTTGCGCAGGAAGGGCCAGCGCGCCTGCACCGCGGTCGCATGCTTGCCAGCGAGGCGTTGCAACTGGCCGTCGATGCTCGGCAGCAGCTGGCGTTCATCCTGGCCGACGTAGGTCAGCTGTTGCTGCTCACGGGAGATTTCGAACAGTCCGACATAGGCGCGGTACAGGTACTGCACCGCGAGGTATTCGGCTTCCACTTCGATCGGCGCCGCCTGGTTGTTGTCCAGTTGGTGCGCGCTGCTGAGGAACACGCGCAGCGCCTCGCTGAGCTCGGTGGCGTAGTTCCACGGCAGGTCGTCCTCGTGGTGGCCGAAGCGGCTGCCGGCGCGTAACAGCTCGGTCAGCGCCTGCTGCTGTTGGCGCAGTGCGTCGCTGCTCTGTGGGTTGGCCTGCAGCGCGGCAGCCAGTGCAGCGAGGTCCTGTTCCAGGCGCCCGGCATGCACGTCCTGAAAACCCTCGAAGCGGTACATCAACAGGCTGCTGGTCGCCCGGCAGGCGTGCAGCTGGGCGAGCTGCAGCGGCGTCGCGGCGAGGCTCTCGGCGGTCCAGCCGAGCAGGGGAAGGCAAAGCAGAACGAGCAGGCGGCGAATCACGGGAGGCTCCTTGGGTGCGGGGGAAAGGCACACCGGGAGCTTTGCATCGCCTCTTGCGGGCCAGGCAGTACCCGTTGGGGTGGTTGGCCGGCGGAAAGCAGACGGGCCGCATCGTGCGGCCCGTCTGGGAGAGCTGGTGCCCGTTGCCGGGCGGCCGGGGATCAGTTGATGGCCATCAACTGGGTGGTCAGCGAGCGCGCGTGACGGTCGACCATGGTCGGCGCGAACGGCCGGCCGGAGATACTTTCCATCGCGGTGGTGCCGCTGTTGAGGTCATTCAGGGCGACGCGCAGGTACTGCCAGCGGGTCTTGATCTTCTCCATGTCCGGCACGCTCAGCTGGCTGAGCTCGCCGTCGATGCTCGGCACCAGCTTGCGCTCGTCCTGGCCGAGGTACAGCTCGGTGTCTTCCTTGGCCACTTCGAAGGTGCCGATGTAGGCGCGGAACAGGTACTGCACCGCCAGGTATTCGACCTGTACCGGGACCAGCTCGGTGGCGTTGCCCGGCTCCTGCTTGTTGACCGCGGCGAGGAAGTCGCGCAACGCCTTGCTCAGGTCGCGCGGATAGGACCAGGGCATGTCCTCTTCCTTGTGACCGAAGGCGGCACCGCGACGCAGCTCGGCGACCAGCACATCGTGGGTCTTGCGCATGTCATCGGTGATTTGCGGGGTGTTCTTGAACACGCCGTCGAGGGCCGCGAGGTCGTTGTTCATGCGCTCGGCATGGTCGCTCTGGAAGCCCTCACCGCGGAACAGCAGGAGGCTGCTGGTGGCGCGGCAGGCGTAGACCTGCATCTGTTCGAGGGGGCTGGCCGGTTGGGCCATGGCCAGTGAGGCGAGTGTCGCGAGAAGCGCCAGGCTCCAGGTGCAGAGGCGGCGCAGCACTGCTGAATTACGCATACCGAGGTGCTCCTTAATTATTGTTGTGAGCAGTCCGGGGAGGCCTTCGAGGGCCGTTGAGCGTCAGGTTACTGAGCGCCCTCGTCAAGAATATTACCTGAAAGAGTGAATTTTTCTGTGCGTTAGGCAGTTTTCTCCGTGTGGTCGTCGGCTTCGGCGAGCAACTGGCGGAGTACCGCGGCACTGGCCGGGTCGGCTGGGAAGAAAGTTTCCAAGGCCAGCTCGGCGAGTGTTACGTCCAGTGGCGTACCGAACACCGTGGTGGTGCTGATCAGGTTGAGTGGGCCGTGGTGGGTGTCGAGTTGCAGCGGCACCAGCACGCCGGGTTGGCTGGCCGCCGGTGCGGCGGGGGCCGGGTAGCCGTTGAGCTCGGCGAGCAGCTCGGCCAGCTGCGGATCGCCGCTCACTTCCAGGTCGCGCTGCAGCCGCGCCAGCAGGTGCGCGCGCCATTCACCGAGGTTGCGGATCAGCGGCGCCAGGCCTTGTGGATGCAGGCTCAGGCGCAGCACGTTGACCGGCGGCGTGAGCAGTTCGGCTGGCAGCGTGGCGAGCAGCGGGGCGACGCAGCGGTTGGCGGCGAGCAGTTGCCAGTGGCGGTCGATGGCCAGCGCCGGGTTGGGTTCGTGGGCGGCGAGCAGCTGCTCGACCGCCGCGCGTGCCGCGCCGAGTGCCGGGTCGGCCAGCGGCCGTTGGCTGTACAGCGGGGCGAAGCCGCCGGCGACCAGCAGCAGGTTGCGTTCGCGCAAGGGAATCTGCAGCGATTCGGCGAGGTGCAGGAGCATCTCGCGGCTCGGCCGGGCGCGTCCGGTTTCCACGAAGCTCAGGTGGCGCGTGGAGATCTCCGCCTCGCAGGCGAGATCGAGCTGGCTGAGGCGACGGCGCTGGCGCCACTGGCGGAGCAGCGCGCCGACCGGTTGGGCGGTGGCGTTCATGGCCATCGACGATAGTCGCTGCGGGTCATTCCAGCCATTACCTCACGGGTAATCGACGCACGGCGCGCGGCGGCGAACTCTAGGCCCGGACGCCAGCTCCGGCGCCGAACCCTGGAGGACTTCACCATGACCGCCGTACAACCTTCCCTGCTGCTGCGCCGTGCCCTCTACGCCGATGGCCTGATCAGTGGCGCCACCGGCCTGCTGCTGATGCTCGCCGCCGATGTGCTCAGCAGCTGGCTGGAGCTGCCGCGCGCGCTGCTGTTCGGCGCCGGCGCCAGCCTGCTGCCGTTCGCCCTGGCGCTCGCCTGGCTGGCCAGCCGCGCGCGTATCCAGCGTGGCGCGGTGTGGGCGGTGATTGCCGTCAACGCGCTGTGGGTGCTCGACAGTCTGTTGCTGCTGGTCAGCGGCTGGGTGGCGCCGAACCTGCTCGGCTACGCCTTCGTCATTGCCCAGGCGCTGGCGGTGCTGTTGTTCATCGAGCTGGAACTGCTCGGCCTCAAGCAGTCGCAGGCCCAGGCGCTGCCGGCCTGAGTACTGACCGTGGCGGCTGCGCGGCTAGAACAGACCGCGCAGCGCCAGGTCGGCGCCGAGCAGCAGCAGGCCGATGAAGAACCAGCGGCGGAAACGCTCGGCACTCACCCGCCGGCGCAGCCACTGGCCGCCGGCCATGCCGAGCAGCGCCGGCAGCAGTGCCAGCGCCGACACCGCGAGCACCGCCGGCTGCAGCAGCTCGCCCTGGTGGCCGAGGCTCAGCGCCAGGGCCAGGGTGGAGACGCTGAACGACAGGCCGAGGCCGCGCACCAGTTCGTCCTTCTCCAGACCGATGGCCTGCAGGTAGGGCACCGCCGGGATGACGAACACTCCGGTCACCGCGGTGATCGCCCCGGTCACGGCGCCAACCAGCGGCGCCAGCCAGGCCTCCTGCTGTGGCGCCACGCGCAGCGGCACCGCCGCCAGGCCGAGCGCGGCGTAGACCAGCAGCGCCACGCCCAGCCACTGGCTGGCGTGCGGCAGCTGCAGGTCGCGCAGCAGCCAGCCGACCAGCAGCGTGCCGACCACGATGCCGGCCAGCAGTGGCCACAGGCGGCGCAGCATCGGCAGCGGGCTGCGGCCGTCGGCGAGTTGCCAGAGATTGGTGACCATCGACGGCACGACGAGGATCGCCGCCGCCTGCATCGGTGGCATCACCAGGCCGAGCAGGCCCACCGAGATGGTCGGCAGGCCGAGGCCGATGGCGCCCTTGACCGTGCCGGCGAGCAGGAACACCGCAAGGATCAGCGGCAGGTAGGCGAGGAACGGCTCAAGCATGCTGGTTCTCGGATCGTGGCTGGAGGCAGTCGGCGGGTGCCTGGCTGCGCTCGTGCAGGCCGTAGTCGCGCAGCACCTGGGCGACCCGCAGCCGGTAGTCGTGGAACAGCTGCGCACGGCCAGCGGCCTGCGCGTGGCGGTGCGCCTGCTGCTGGCGCCAGGCGAGGATCGACGCCTCGTCCTGCCAGAACGACAGCGACAGCACCTTGCCCGGAGTCTGCAGGCTTTGGAAGCGTTCGACGGAAATGAACCCCTGTTGGCCATCGAGCAGCGAACGCAGCTCGGCGGCGAGGTCCAGGTAGTCCTGCTGGTGGCCGGGGCGGGCCTCGGCTTCGAAGATCACGGCGAGCATGGCGGTTCTCCTGGTGACTGGCGGGCGGTGGATTTCCGGGCCAGTATCGGTACTCCACCGCCGACATGTTTCATCGTGAGGTGAACTATGGAATACACACCGGGGATCAGCTCGACTGCCGCCTTGCTTGCCGATGGCGGCCGCGCGGCGATGATCTGGGCATTGATGGATGGCAGTGCGCGGCCGGCCGGGGAGCTGGCGCTGCTCGCCGGGCTGTCGCCGTCGTCGGCCAGTGCGCATCTGGCCAAGCTGCTCGAAGGCGGCCTGCTGGTGCTGGAAAGCCATGGCCGCAGTCGCTACTACAAGCTTGCCGGGCCGGAGGTCGGCCAGGCGGTCGAGGCACTGGCCAGTGCCGCGCTGGCTGCCCAGCCGCGCAAGACGCGCGCGCTGCCGGCCTCGCACGGCACGCCGCTGGCACTGCGTGAGGCGCGCACCTGCTACGACCACCTGGCCGGCGAGCTGGCGGTCGGCCTGTTCGAGCGGATGAGCGCGGCCGGCTGGCTGCAGCAGCGCGACGGCGTGCTGGAGTTGACCGCGGCCGGCAGTGCCGCGCTGCAGGGCCTGGGGATCGACCTCAAGGCGCTGCGCAAACGGCGTCGTCAGTTGCTCTGCGCCTGCCCGGACTGGAGCGAGCGCAAGCCGCATCTGGGCGGCGCGTTGGGGGCGGCGCTGCTGGACAGCTGCAAGCAAGCTGGCTGGCTGCGCCCGTCGTCGCGTTCGCGGGCGCTGCACGTGTCGCCACACGGTCGCCAGGCAATCCTCGCCATCGCCCGCCCGTGAGCCGCGCATAAAAAAGCGCCCCGCAGGGCGCTCTAGTGTTGCGTGGCCGCTGGCCTCAGCGCTGGGTCGCCGGCTGCGCCGACTTGGGCTTGAAGTACAGCGTGGCGCCGCGCGCCAGGTCGGTCAGGCTGTCGTGGTCCTTGACCACTTCCGCCTCGATCAGCTCGTCCTGGCCGGCGACCTTGAGGGTCACGCGGGTGATCGCGCCGAGCGGGCGGATGTCGCGCACTTCCGCTGGGCAGTGCTCGGCGATCGCGTTGCGCGACAGCGACACCTCGTGCGGACGGAACAGCACGTGGTGATCCTCGCCGATGAACAGGCGGTTGGCGTCGCCGAGGAAGTGGTAGACGAAGTCGCTCTTCGGGTTCTCGTAGACCTCGCCCGGCGCGCCGATCTGCTCGATCACGCCCTTGTTCATCACCACGATGCGGTCGGCGACTTCCATCGCCTCTTCCTGGTCGTGGGTGACGAACACGCTGGTCAGGTTGATCTCCTCGTGCAGGCGCGCCAGCCAGCGGCGCAGCTCCTTGCGCACCTTGGCGTCGAGCGCGCCGAACGGCTCGTCGAGCAGCAGGATCTTCGGCTCCACCGCCAGCGCGCGGGCCAGCGCGATGCGCTGGCGCTGGCCACCGGAGAGCTGCTCCGGGTAGCGGTCGGCGAGCCAGTCGAGTTGCACCATGCTGAGCAGCTCGAGGACCTTGTCCTTGATTTGGCTCTCGCTCGGGCGCACTGCCTTGGCCTTCATGCGCAGGCCGAAGGCAACGTTGTCGAACACCGTCATGTGGCGGAACAGCGCGTAGTGCTGGAACACGAAGCCGACGTTGCGATCGCGCACGTCGTGCTGCGAGACGTCCTCGCCATGGAACACGATATTGCCGGCGTCCGGGGTCTCGAGGCCGGCGATGATGCGCAGCAGGGTGGTCTTGCCGCAGCCGGACGGGCCGAGCAGGGCCACCAGCTCGCCGCTGTGGATGTCCAGGTTGATGTCGTTCAGGGCCTTGAAGGCGTTGAAGTTCTTGCTGACGTTACGGATTTCGATCGACATGACTCATTCATCCTCAGCCGTGTGGCGTAGGCGGGACAGACGGGATTCGGCCCACTGCTTGAGCAGCAGGATGACCAGGGCGAGCAGCAGCAGCAGGCTGGCGACGCTGAACGCGGCGACGTGGTTGTACTCGTTGTAGAGAATCTCGACGTGCAGCGGCAGGGTGTTGGTGACGCCGCGGATATGCCCGGAGACCACCGAGACCGCGCCGAACTCGCCCATCGCCCGCGCGGTGCACAGCACCACGCCGTAGATCAGGCCCCATTTGATGTTCGGCAGGGTGACGTGCCAGAACATCTGCCAGCCGTTGGCGCCGAGCAGGCGCGCGGCCTCCTCCTCCTGGGTGCCCTGTTCCTGCATCAGCGGGATCAGTTCGCGGGCGACGAACGGGAAGGTGACGAAGATGGTCGCCAGCACGATGCCCGGCACGGCGAAGACGATCTGGATGTCGCGGTCCTGCAGCCATTCACCGAAGTAGCCCTGGGCCCCGAACAGCAGCACGTAGATCAGGCCGGCGATCACCGGCGAGACCGAAAACGGCAGGTCGATCAGGGTCACCAGGATGCTCTTGCCGGGGAACTCGAACTTGGTCACGCACCAGGCGGCGGACACGCCGAACACCAGGTTGAGCGGCACCGAAATAGCCACGGCGAGCAGGGTCAGTTTCAGCGCGGACAGCGCGTCCGGCTCGAGGATGGCGGTGAAGAAGGTGCCCAGGCCTTGCTTGAGCGCCTCGCTGAGCACCACGTAGAGCGGCAGCAGCAGGAACAGCGCGAAGGCCAGCCAGGCCAGGCCGATCAGCACGCGACGGCCCCACAGGTTGCCGCGGCGGGCGGCGTTGGCGGCGGAGGTCGCGCTCAGGGTTGCAGTAGTCATGGCGCGTTCCTCAGGGTTTTTCGATGCGGCGCTGCAGCAGGTTGATCAGCAGCAGCAGGACGAAGGCGACCACCAGCATCAGCACACCGATCGCGGTGGCGCCGGTGTAGTCGTACTGGTCCAGCTTGACCATGATCAGCAGCGGCAGGATCTCGGTCTTCATCGGCATGTTGCCGGCGATGAAGATCACCGAGCCGTACTCGCCGACGCCCCGCGCGAAGGCCAGCGCGAAGCCGGTCAGCCAGGCGGGCAGCAGCGCGGGGACGAGGATGTGGCGGAACACCTGCAGCGGCTTGGCGCCCAGGCAGGCGGCGGCTTCCTCGACCTCGCGGGGGATGTCGGCGAGCACCGGCTGCACCGTGCGCACTACGAACGGCAGGGTCACGAAGGTTAGCGCCAGGGTGATGCCGAGCGGCGTGTAGGCGATCTTGAAACCGAGGTCGCTGGCGAACTGGCCGACCAGGCCGGCCGGCGCGTACAGCGCGGTGAGGGCGATGCCGGCCACCGCGGTGGGCAGGGCGAACGGCAGGTCGATCATCGCGTCGATGATCTTGCGACCGAAGAAGTCGTAGCGCACCAGTACCCAGGCGAGCAGGGTGCCGATCAGGCCGTTGATCACCGCGGCGGCGAGGGCGGTACCGAACGACAGCTTCAGCGCGGCGAGGACGCGCGGGGCACTGATGATGGTCCAGAACTGCTCCCAGCTGAGCTGGGTGGTCTTGAGAAACATGGCACCCAGGGGGATCAGCACCAACAGGCTGAGGTACACCAGGGTGTAGCCCAGCGTCAGCCCGAAGCCGGGTATGACGGGGGAAATGCGGCGTGACATTGTCTGTCCTTTATCTGCGTTGGAACGCTCGGAGCAACGGCCGGGCCGTCTGTCCCGATTCGCCTGATTCCGCTCGCGACAAAGGGAAGCCGCGGCTTCCCTCTCTCGTTTTGCTCGGGGCGGCGATTCTAACCCCGCTTTCTGTTCTGGAGGATGGCTCGCTGGCTATCCTCCGGATCGCGCCCTTACTGAGCCTGATAGATCTGGTCGAACACGCCACCGTCGTTGAAGAATTTCGGCTGCGCGGTTTTCCAGCCGCCGAAGTCCTTGTCGATGGTGACCAGCTTGAGGTCCGGGAACTGCTTGGCGAATTCGGCAGCCACCGACTTGTCACGCGGACGGTAGAAGTTCTTCGCCGCGATGCGCTGGCCTTCCGGGCTGTACAGGTGCTTCAGGTAGGCCTCGGCGATGGCACGGGTGCCTTTCTTGTCGACGTTCTTGTCGACCACCGCGACCGGCGGCTCGGCGAGGATCGACAGGCTCGGTGCGACGATCTCGAAGTTCTCGCCACCTTGTTCCTTGAGGGCCAGGAAGGCTTCGTTTTCCCAGGCCAGCAGCACGTCGCCGATGTTGTTGTTGACGAAGGTGATGGTCGAGCCACGCGCACCGGTGTCCAGCACCGGGACGTGCTTGTACAGCTCCTGCACGTATTCCTGCGCCTTGGCTTCGCTGCCGAACTTCTGCACGCCATAGGCCCAGGCGGCGAGGAAGTTCCAGCGTGCGCCGCCGGAGGTTTTCGGGTTCGGGGTGATCACTTCGACGCCCGGCTTGACCAGGTCGCCCCAGTCCTTGATGCCTTTCGGGTTGCCCTTGCGGACCAGGAACACGATGGTCGAGGTGTACGGCGTGCTGGCCTCCGGCAGACGGGTTTGCCAGTTGTCCGGGATCAGCTTGCCGAGCTTGTTCAGCTCGTCGATGTCACCGGCCAGCGCCAGGGTCACCACGTCGGCCTTGAGGCCGTCGATCACTGCACGGGCCTGCTTGCCCGAGCCACCGTGGGACTGCTGAACCTTGACCGGCTCGTGGCCTTGGGCCTGCCAGTATTTGTTGAACTCGGCGTTGTACTCTTGGTACAGCTCGCGGGTCGGGTCGTAGGACACGTTGAGCAGCTCGGTGTCGGCGAGAACCGGTGCGGCGAACAGGGCGCTGGCCAGGCTGGCCAGGGCGAAACGGCGAATGGACATGGTGTAGCTCCTGGAATCTAAGTAGTCGTGCGTATTCAGCTGTCCAGCCTGTTGCCCTGAGGCAGGTGGCCGGGTGAATGGTTGGCGTTGTTGTGAGTTATAGGGGGCACGGCACTTTCCCTCCGGTGGTCCAGTCGGGCGGCGTTTCAGCCGTTTTTCTGGCTAGGGTTCTGCAGCCGGAATTTTTCTTTGCGTTCGATCTGCACGACCTGGCCGTTGTGCACGGTGATTTCCACCGAGCCGAATCGCAGGCCCTGCAACGCGCTTTGGATCTCGCGCAGGATGCCGGCTTCGTCCTGGCCTTCAATGCTGCGAAGGGATGCGCTCATCAATCTGCTCCTTGAGAGAAGCGCCCGGGTTTCAGTGGGCGTGGAGCGGATGTTAGGGATCTCTAGTTATTCTTAAAAATACTATTTAAGAATTTTGTTATAACCGAATTGTCAATCATCCCTCAGACGATTCGCCGCCCTATATGCGCCTTCACTCCGGCACCGAATAACGAAATAAGTGAATAAGTAAATAATTTCTTATTCCTTAACACATATAAGAACGCCGCCTAGACTGCGCTCAATCGAGACCTTCAGGAGGCCGCCATGTCGAGCCAAGCAATTCGTTATCTGATCCTGCCGGGCTGGCAGGGCTCGCCGGACGCGCATTGGCAAAGTCACTGGCAGCGCAGCCTGCCGAACACCGCGCGGGTCGAGCAGCGCGACTGGCAGAACCCGCAGCGCGCCGACTGGGTCGCCGCGCTGGAGCGCGAGATCGCCGCCGACAGCCGCCCGGTCATCCTGATCGCCCACAGCCTTGGCTGCGTCACCGTCGCGCACTGGGCCGCGCAGGCGCCGCTGGCGCTGCTGCGCCGGGTGCGCGGCGCGCTGCTGGTGGCGCCGGCCGACGTCGAGCGGCCCGGCTGCCCGGCCGAGCTGCGCAACTTCGCGCCGATTCCGCGCGAGCTGCTGCCGTTTCCCAGCCAGTTGGTCGGCTCGGACAACGACCCGGCCGCCAGCGTGCCGCGCGTGCTCGAACTGAGCCACGACTGGGGCAGCGAACTGGCGGTGCTCGGCGGCGCCGGGCACATCAATGTGAAGTCCGGTCACCAGCGCTGGGAGCAGGGGTTCGCCTACCTGTATCGCCTGCAGGGCCTGATCGAGCAGCAGGCGCGCCAGCGCGCCTGAGCGCGCACCGCCACCGCCAGTCGCGCGCTGCGGCGGCTGTCACCTTTCATTGCGCCTGAGTCGGGCCCCATGACTCGGGCGGGAGTCGTTTATGAGTCGCCAACCACCCATCGATCAGCCGCTGCTGACCCTGCCGGAAGCCGACAAGAGTCCGCTGAGCATCCGCGCCAAGGCCCTGGTGTTCATCGACCCGCGCTCGCAGCAGTTGCGCGCCGAGCTGCACGAGCTGGCGCCGAGCGGCCTGCCGGTACTGATCCGTGGCGAGAGCGGCACCGGCAAGGAACTGCTGGCGCGGCACATCCACCGCGAGAGCGAGCGGCCCGGGCTGTTCGTCGCGGTCAACTGCGGCAGCCTCAGCCCCAGTCGCGGCGAGGCCGAGCTGTTCGGCTACACCGCCGGCAGTCAGGTCGGCGCGGCCAGCAGTCGTGCCGGCTGGTTCGGCTCGGCGAACGGCGGCACGCTGTACCTCGACGAGATCGGCGACCTGCCGCTGGGCCTGCAAAGCAAGCTGCTCGCCGCCCTGGAAACCCGCGAGGTGACCCGGGTCGGCGCCGGCCAGGCACTGCCGGTCGACGTGCGCCTGGTGGCGGCGACCAGCATCGACCTGGCCCAGGCGGTGGCCGCCGGCAAGTTCCACGAGCGGCTGTTCCACTACCTCGACGAAGGGCGGCTGGTGCTGCCGCCGCTGCGCGAACGGATCGGCGACATCCTGCCGCTCGCCGAATACTTCCTCGGCATCCACGCCCAGCGCCTCAGTCTGGGCTTGCCGCTGCTCAGCGCCAGCGCCCAGCAGGTGCTCGAGGCGCACAGCTGGCCGGGCAACACCCGCGAGCTGGAGAGCGTCATCCACTTCGCCCTGCTGGTCAGCCGCGGCGCGGAGATTCTCCCGGAGCACCTCAACCTGCCGAGCTTCGATCTGGTCCAGCTCAGCGCCCAGCTGCGCGTGCTGGCCGCCGATCCGGCGCAACGCGCGGCGCTGCGCCAGTTGCTCGGCGAGCTGCTGTAGCGTCGCCATCGCCGCGCGTGTGCGCAGTGGTGTCGCTGGGCTGGAGTGCGCCCTGGACTCCCGCCTGCGCGGGAGTGACGGGATACGCTGAGGGCGTTGCCTCCGTTCCGTCGTCCTCGCGCAGGCGGGGACCCAGAGGTTGCCGCCCTCACTGCAGGCCGAGGCGCTCCTTGCTGGCACGCAGGCGCGGCAGCGGCAGGGCAACCAGCAGGGTCAGCGCCAGCGCGCCGACGCCGAGTAGCGGCAGGTTGCTCAGCCCGTACTGGGCACTCAGCCACAGCCCGCCGAGCCAGGCGCCACTGGCGTTGCCGAGGTTGAACGCGGCGTGGCTCAAGGTCGCCGCCAGGCTCGCCGACTCGCCGGCCTGCTCGACCAGCAGCATCTGCAGCGGCGAGGAGATGGCGAAGCTGGCCATCCCCCACAGCAGCAACAGCACGAGCGGCAGCAGCGGCTGTTGCAGCCAGGCGAACAGACCGAGCAGCGCCAGGCCGCTGACCGCCAGGGCGATCGGCACCGCATGGCGCAGGCCGCGGTCGGCCAGACGCCCGCCGAGCAGATTGCCGAGGGTCAGGCCGATGCCGAACAGCAGCAGCGCGCCGTTGTTCTGCTCGGCCGAATAACCGCCCACCTCGCGAAGCAGCGGGCTGATGTAGGTGAACACGCTGAACAGCGCCACCGAGGACAGGCAGCAGACCAGCAGCGGATGCAGCACCGGCCAGCGCAGCACGCCACCCCAGGCGCTGTGCGCGGCGTTGCGCGCCGGCGCCTGGCCGTGCGGCAGCCACAGCGCCATGGCCAGCACCGCCAGCGCGCCGAGCGCGGCGACCACGAAGAAGGTCATGCGCCAGCTGGTGGCCTGGCCGAGCCAGGCGCCGAGCGGCACGCCGAGCACGTTGGCGATGGTCAGGCCGCTGAGCACCAGCGCCATCGCCGAGGCGCGCCGATGCACTGGAGCCAGCTCGGCGGCCAGCAGGGTGGCGCAGCCGAAGAAGCCGGCATGGCTGATCGCGGTGAGCATGCGTGCGGCGAGCAGCCAGTGGTAATCCGGGGCCAGCGCGCAGCCGAGATTGCCCAGCGCATAGGCGCCCATCAGCCACAGCAACGCGCGCTTGCGCGCCAGGCGGCCGAGCAGCGGGCCGAGCAGCGGCGCGCCGATCACCACGCCCATCGCGTAGGCGCTGACCAGCAGGCCGGCGTCGGCCAGGCTGACGCGCAGGTCGGCGGCGACCTCGGGCAGCAGGCCCATGATGATGAATTCGCTGCTGCCGACCACGAAGCCACCGAGGGCCAGGGCGAGCAGGGGCAGGGAGAGGAGCGTGGCGGGGTTCATGCGCGGACTTCCAGCGGGGGCGACAAAAAGCGGGCGCGCATTCTGCGCCAATCCGCCGGGAAAAGCCCCGCCGGATGCAGGTACGGACGTGCCTGGCGCGGGGCTTGGGCGAGCGGTTGGGCGCGCCTAGGCCAGGCGTGCGCGCAGGAACAGGTTGACCCCCAGCGGCTCGCGCTCGATGCGCACGCCCGCCTCGGGCAGCCCGGCCTGCGCGGCCAGCGCCTGCAGCTGCGCGTCAGTGCGGTGATGCAGCACCCAGTCGCCGAACTCCATGTAGGCGCGCGACGGATTGGCCTCGGAGAAATTGCCGACCACCAGCTCGCCGCCCGGCTGCAGCAGCTTGGCCAGCGCCTTGAGGAGGAACACGAACTCGCGGTCGTTGAGGTAATCGAACAGCCCGGCCGACCACACCAGGTCATAGCGTTGCGTGGTGCTGAAGGTGAAGGCGTTGGCCTGGTGGAACAGCACCGCGGCGCCATTCAGCAGCTGCTGGGCGTAGGCGATCGCTTGCCCGTCGAGGTCGACGCATTCGAAGCGCAGCGGGGTGTCGGGGTGCTCCTGCAGGTACTCGTGGATGTCCCGGCACGGGCCGCTGCCGACGTTGAGCACCGTGCGCGGCTGGCCGTCCGCGGCGAGCGCGGTCATTACCTGCTTGAAGTAGTCCTTGCGGTTGCGCACCGCCTGGGTGGCAGGGTGCCAATGGGTGAACAGGTCCCAGTTCTGCAGCTCGGGCAGCGGCGACAGCCAGCGGCTGTAGAGCCGCTCCATGATCTCGAAATCGCCGGAATAGCCATGCGGTTTGAGCGCCGCGAAACCCTGCACGGTGTTCAGCGAGAACGCCGCGCCGAACATCGGCCACAGCTCCTGCACCGAGCGCCCGGACAGCGGCTCGGCGGCGAGCTGGGCGGTGACGCGCTGGAACCAGCCGTCCAGCTCGAGGTATTGCTCGGGCGCCGGGCCACCGGCGCCGACCAGCTGCTGGATGTAGTCCTGGAAATCCTTCATGTGCGCTCCTTGCCGCGGGCGGCTGGATGGTCGCGGATGGCCAGGCGTTGGCGGCGGCCCGGCGTGGCGCCGTGCTGCTCAGTGCGGCGGCGCGGCGCGCGGCTCACCCGGCTGCTCGCCGAGCTGGTCACCGAGGAATTTGCGCAGGAACTGCCGCGTGCGCTCTTCCCGCGGCGCACGGAACAGCTCGCGCGCCGGACCCTGTTCGACGATCACCCCGCCGTCGATGAAGATCGCCCGGCTGGCCACGTCGCGGGCGAAGCTCATCTCGTGGGTGACGATGACCATGGTGCGCTGCTCCTCGGCGAGGCCGCGGATGGTGGCGAGCACCTCGCCGACCAGCTCGGGGTCAAGCGCCGAGGTCGGTTCGTCGAAAAGGATCACGTCGGGCTGCATGGCCAGCGCGCGGGCGATCGCCACGCGTTGCTGCTGGCCGCCGGAGAGGCGCTTGGGATAGGCGTCCTCCTTGCCGGCCAGGCCGACCTTGGCGAGCAGCGCGCGGCCGCGGGCGATGGCCGCGGCGCGCGGCTCCTTCTTGACCACCAGCGGGCCTTCGATGACGTTCTCCAGCGCGGTGCGGTGCGGGAACAGGTTGAAGTTCTGGAACACGAAGCCGACGTGCTGGCGCAGCTGGCGGATCAGGCCCTGCTGCGGCTTGAGCGGCTGGTCGGCGTCGATGGTCACGCTGCCGACCTGGATGCGCCCGCCGCTCGGTACTTCGAGCAGGTTCAGGCAGCGCAGCAAGGTGGTCTTGCCCGAGCCGCTGGGGCCGATGATCGCCACCACCTCGCCGGGGGCGACGTCGAGGTCGATGCCCTTGAGCACCGGCTGGCCGTGGAACTGCTTGCTGAGGTTGCGCACGGCGATCATGGCGCGTCCTGCTCGTGACGGTTGACCCGCGCCTCCAGGCGGCCCTGGAAGTGCGCCAGGACGCTGGCCAGCACCCAGTAGATCAGCGCGGCGGCGAGGTACATGGTGAAGATCTCGAAGGTCCGCGCAGTGATCAGCTGCGCCTGGCGGAACAGCTCGGGGACCTGGATGGTGGCGGCCAGCGCGGTGTCCTTGACCAGCGAGATGAAGCTGTTGCCAAGCGGCGGCAGGGCGGTGCGCGCGGCCTGCGGCAGCACCGCGCGGCGCAGCGTCTGCACGCGGGTCATGCCGATGCTGGCGGCGGCCTCCCACTGGCCGCGGTCGATCGAGGCGATCGCCGCACGGAGGATTTCGCAGGTGTAGGCGGCCATGTTCAGCGAGAAGCCGATCAGCGCCGCCGGCAGCGGTTCGAGCTGGATGCCCAGCTGCGGCAGGCCGTAATAGATCATGAACAGCTGCACCAGCAGCGGCGTGCCGCGGAAGAACGACACGTAGACCTTGGCCAGCCAGCGCAGCGGCGCGATGCCGTAGAGGTGCAGCAGCGCCAGACTGAAGCCGAGCAGCAGGCCGAAGAACATCCCGCCGAGGCTGAGCACCACCGTCCACAGCGTGCCCTTGAGCAGGAACGGCAGTGAGTCCAGCGCCAGTTGCAGGCTGGCTTCGATCATTGCGTGACGTCAGCCTTGAACCATTTCTCAGACAGCGCCTTGAGCGTGCCGTCGGCACGCAGCTTGCCGATCGCCTGGTCGATCGCCGCGAGCAGCGCCGGGTTGCCCTTGCGCAGCGCCACGCCGGCTTCCTGGCGGGAGAACGCCTGGCCGGCCAGGGCCAGCTGGTCGCCGGTCTTGCTGACCATCTCGAAGGCCGCCAGGCGGTCGACCAGGATCGCGTCGATGCGCCCGACGCGCAGGTCCTGGAACTTGGTCGGGTCGTCGTCGTAGGTCTTGATCACCGCGTCCGGCACGTTGTCCTTCAGCCACTGCTCGTAGTTGGTGCCGAGGCCGACGCCAACCTTCTTGCCGGCCAGGCTCTGCGCATTGGTGATGCTCGCCGCGGTGTCCTTGCGGGTCAGCGCCTGGATGCCGGAGACGGTGTAGGGCGTGGAGAAGTCGTACTTCTTCCGGCGCTCCTCGGAGATGGTCACCTGGTTGATCACCACGTCGAGGCGCTTGGATTCCAGCGCGGCGAGGATGCCGTCCCACTTGGTCGGCTGGAACTCGGCCTTGACCCCCAGCTCCTTGGCCAGGGCGTTGGCGAAGTCGACTTCGAAGCCGCTCAGCTGGCCGTTGGCATCCTGGTAGTTGAACGGAGGGTAGGTGCCCTCCAGACCGACCTTGATGCTGCCGTTGGCCTTGATCTCGTCGAGCAGGTCGGCGGCCGAGGCGCTGCCGAGGCTGCCCAGGCCGAGCAGCAGGGCGACGCTGCCGAGCAGCAGGTGACGACGCAGAAACGAATGGATCATGGGAAGTCCCCCAAGCGCGATGGTGTCTATGCAGGGTAGTCAAGCCGCGGCGACTGTGAGGCGCGGGCGCTGCGGCGCTCAGCCGAACGCCGCGCGGTAGGCGAACAGCGCCGGCGCGCCGCCGGTGTGCAGGAACAGCACTGGGCCGTCGGCGAAGGCCTGGCGCTGCACGCCGTCGAGCAGTCCGGCGAACGCCTTGCCGGTGTACACCGGGTCGAGCAGCACGCCTTCCTGGCCGGCCAGCAGGCGGATCGCCGCCAGCGTCGCGGCGTTCGGCTCGCCGTAGCGCGGCGCGAAGTACTGGTCCCACAGCTCGATGCGCAGGCCGCTCGGCACCGCGACGCCGAGCAGTTCGGCGGTGCGCTGCAGCAGGCCCTCGACCTTCGGTCGCTGGGTCGCTTCGGGGCGCGACACGGTGACGCCGATCACCCGCGTGCCGGGCAGCGCATATTCCAGCGCGAGGGCCAGGCCGGCGTGGGTGCCGGCGCTGCCGGAGGCCAGCAGCACCGCGGCGAACTGCTGACCGCTGCGCTGCATCTGCTCGGCCAGTTCCAGCCCGGCGCGCACGTAGCCGAGCGCGCCGAGCGGGCTGGAGCCGCCGATCGGTACCACGTAGGGATGCTTGCCGGCCGCCTGCAGACGCGCGGCACAACTGGCCAGCAGCGCGTCGGCGTCGTCGAGGTCGGCCACCGCTTCCACCGTGGCGCCGAACAACTCGAGGAGCAGGCGATTGCCGTTGGCCAGGTAGTCGCTGTCGCGGGCGGCGATCGGGTTCTCCAGCAGCGCGTGGCAGCCGAGGCCCAGGCGCGCGGCCACCGCGGCGGTCTGGCGCACGTGGTTGGACTGGATCGCGCCGGCGGTGAGCAGCACATCGGCGCCGGCGCGCAGGGCGTCGGCGGCGAGGAACTCCAGCTTGCGCGCCTTGTTGCCACCGAGCGCCAGGGTGGTGGTGTCGTCGCGCTTGATCCACAGCGCGCGGCCAAGCTGCTGCGACAGGCGCGGCAGTGGCTCCAGCGGGGTGGGCGTGGGGATCAGCTCGAGACGCGGGAAACGGGCGAGGGCGGTACTGAGCATGGCGGGAGGTTCCGGAGCGAGTGACCTAGTCACTCTAGTCCGCCGTGTCGCCTCGGGGTGCCCGGCCGCGCGCGGCCGGGCGTTTGCCACTGGGCGTCAGGCCACCTCCGCGGTCAGGGTGGTCACCCGGGTGCGCAGGCGTCGCGCCAGCGGGCTGCTCGGCCGCAACTGCAGGCGCTCGGCGCACAGCGCGCGGGCCAGGGCCAACTGGCCGCCGCGCAGGGCGGCCTCGATCAGTGTCAGGTCGAGCAGGTCGCGTTGCGCGTGGCTGCCGCCGAAGCGCTGGGCGATCGGCCGCACCGCGCGCAGCAGGCGCACGCATTCGGCGTAGCGGCGGGCGACGAAGGCCTGGATGGCCAGCGCCACCGGCTGACCGACCTCGGCGGTGAAGCGCACGTTGTCGCCGTCGCCCTGGCGCGCGCGTTGCTGCGCGGCGAGCAGGCGCTGGGCGGCGTCGACATGGCCGGCGCTGGCGAAGGCCATCATCGCGTGGACGTCGTTGAACGCGTAGTGACCGGCCTCGGCGAGCGGCTCCCAGCGCGCGGCGAGGACTTCCCAGCGGTTGCCGACGTCGACCTCCTGCAACTGCAAGCGCCAGAGCAGCGCCGAGGCGTCGATCAGGTCGAGGGCCAGCGCCGACTGGTCGCCGGCAATCGGCCCGTCATACAACTCGAGCACCTGTTCGTATTCGCCGAGTTCCAGGTGGTAGAGCGCCAGGTGCCACCAGTTGTGGATCTGGAAGAAGCTGTCGGCGGTCCAGGCCGTGCAGTTGGCGCGCATCCAGGCGATGCCTTCGCGTTGCCGGCTCTGCATTTCCAGCACGTGCGCCACCGCGTGCTGCGCCCAGGCGTCGTGCGGTTCGAGCACTACCGCCTGGCGCCCGGCGGCTTCGGCGCGGGCGTAGTCGCCGTTCTCCTCGAGGCCGAAGGCGTACATGCCGAGCAGCGCGTGGTAGCCCGGCCGGCCGATCCGCCAGGCCTGCAGGGCGCGGGCGATGCGGTCGCGGAGCATGCGCGCGTGGCCGCAGAAGAAGTCGATCTGATGGCCGGCCTGCAGGGCCAGGGTGTCATGCGGGTGGTCGATGGCGACGTCTTCGAGCAGGTGCCCGGCGCGGTGCCAGTGGCCGTCGAGCAGCGCGCCGATGGCCGCGACGTGGCCGCGTTCGCGCTCGGTGCCGGCCAGCGCGGCGGCGCGCGCATAGCTGGCGCGTGCCGCGGGCAAGGCGGCCGATTCGGTGCCGAGCAGGTGCAGGTAGGCGCGCAGCACGTGGGCCATGGCGAAGCCAGGGCTGTCGGCGAGGGCGGCGTCGGTTTCGGCGAGGGGATCGCCACGGTAGCAGCGGAACAGGGACAAGGCAGTTTCGAAGTGGGACAGGCTGCGGGAACTGGCGCCAGACACGGCCAGACCCTGCAGATCGCGGACAGTCATTTTGTTTTCTCCCGTTGAGCAAGGCAGCCAGCGCAGGGCGTCGGGTTACGCCGCCCACCATGCCAGCCGGTGCTAAGGTAGGCCCGATGCGACCTAGGACCTTTGTCTGAACCGCCGCTAATCTTGATACAGCCGCCGCCACCGCTCGAAGGCAGGCCCATGGACGCACTTTCCGACGTGCTCGCCGCCGCCCGGCTCTCCGCCGTTGCCTTCCTGCATGCCGAGTTCACCGCGCCCTGGTGCATCATCGCCCAGGTCGGCGAGGCCGATTGCCGGCCGCTCGGCGCGGTGCCGCCGCACATCATTGCCTATCACTACGTGGTCGACGGCAGCTTGCGCCTGGAGTTGCCCGGCGCGCCGGTGCTGCAGCTGCACGCCGGCGACATCGTCATGCTGCCGCGCAACGACCCGCACGTGCTGGCCAGCGCCGCGCACCTGCGCCCGCAGCTGGTCGACAACCTGATCCAGCCGCTCGGCAGCTCCGGTCTGGCGGAGCTGTGCTACGGCGGTGGCGGCGCGGCGACCCACCTGATCTGCGGTTTTCTCGGCTGCGAGCTGCCGCGCAGCCCGCTGCTGGAGACGCTGCCGGCGGTGCTGCACCTGCCGCTTTACGAGGACGTCGCCGGGGTCTGGGTCAGCCAGTCGTTCCACCTCGCCGCCGAAGAGTTCGCCGCCAACCGCCTGGGCTCGACCACAGTCCTGAACAAGCTCGCCGAGCTGCTGTTCGTCGAGGCGGTGCGCCGCTACCTGAGCGAGCTGCCGGCCGGCCAGACCGGCTGGCTGGCCGGCCTGCGCGACCCCTTCGTCGGCCGCGCGCTGGCGCTGTTGCACCATCACCTGGCGCTGCCCTGGACCACCGAGGGACTGGCCCGCGAGGTCGGCCTGTCACGCTCGGCGTTCGCCGAACGCTTCACCCGCCTGGTCGGCCAGCCGCCGATGCACTACCTGGCGCACTGGCGCCTGCAGAGCGCCGCGCTGCGCCTGCGCGACGGCGGCCAGCTGCTGGCGCAGATCGCCTTCGATGTCGGTTACGAGTCGGAAGCTGCGTTCAACCGCGCCTTCAAGCGCGAGTTCGGCCTGCCACCGGCGACCTGGCGGCGCCAGCAGGCGCCGCACTGAGCCTCAGACCTTGCGCCACACGCTGGCCAGCCAGGGCTGCTGGGCGCGTGGCAGACCGGCAGGGCGGTAGTAGTGCTCAAGCTCGGCGAAGCCGGCGGCATGCAAGTAATCGCGCCAGCTGTCGAGGTCGTGGAAGGCGCCGTAGCGGCCGTGGCGCCAGCCTTCCTGATTGTCGCCGCGCGGATTGGAGCAGAACAGCACGCCGCCCGGAGCGAGGCTGGCGTGCAGTTCGCCGAGCACGCGCGGCAGTTCGCTGCGTGGCACATGGAACAGTGAGGCGTTGGCGAAGATGCCGTCGAAGCGTTCGGCGGGCAGGTCGAGCTGCAGGAAATCCTGCTGCCAGACTTCGCAGCCGGCGTCGCTGCGCGCCATCTCGACGAAGCGCGCACAGCCGTCGAGGCCGACCGGCTGGTGGCCGAGTTCGCTGAAGGTGCGCAGGTCACGCCCCGGACCGCAGCCGAAGTCGAGGATGCGAAACGGCCGCGCGGCGTGCACATGGCGCAGCAGCGCGGAGATGTTCTGCTGCACGTCGTGGTCGCGGGTGCCGTCGCGGAAGCTCTCCGCGCTCTGCTAATAGTCGGCGAGGGTCTGTGTGCTGATCCAGGCGAGGTCGTCGGAGTTGCTCATGGGCGGTGTCCAGGGGGCGTGATCGCGTGCCCCCACTCTACGCGCTGGCCAGCACCCGCCGATAGAACAAGGCGCAGACCAGCAGGAACAGCGCCAGGCCGAGCCATTGCGCGGTGCCGGCGAAGTCCGCGCCGACCAGCGCGAGCGGCGCGTCCTGGCCGCTGGCACCGATCAGCGCGGCGAGCAGGATGCCCATCAGGCTCTCGCCGACGATCAGCCCGGAAGCCAGCAGCACGCCGCGCCGGCGTGCCGGCTCGGGATCGCCGCCGCGGCGCGCCAGGGCGTTGTCCTGCAGCCAGGCGAGCAGCGCGCCGACCACCAGGGTCATGCCGATGGTCGGCGGCAGGTAGATGCCCAGGCCGACCGCCAGCACCGGCAGGCTGGCCTTGCCGGTGCGCCGCAGCATGACGTCGACGACGATCAGCGCGATGCCCAGGGCGATGCCGATGAGGATCATGTTCCAGTTCAGCGCGTCGTGGAAAATCCCGCTGGCGATCGCCGTCATCAGCGTCGCCTGCGGCGCGGCCAGCGCCAGCTGCGGGTCCATGCCGGGGCGCGGCAGGGCGCCGGTGAAACCGTAAGCGCCGTACAGCAGATCGAGCACCGCCGGGATCACCAGCGCGCCGACCAGGCAGCCGACGATCAGCGCGACCTGCTGGCGCCACGGCGTGGCGCCGACCAGGTAGCCGGTCTTGAGGTCCTGCAGGTTGTCGTTGGAAATCGCCGCGATGGCGATGATCACCGCGGTGGTGAACAGCGCCAGGGCGATCGCCAGCTTGCCGTGTTCCTGGGCCAGCAGCGGCGGTTCGAGCTGGCCGACGCCTAGGATCAGCAGCGAGACGAGGATCACCGCGATGATGCCGATGCCGGAGATCGGGCTGCTCGAGGAGCCGACCAGGCCGGCCATGTAGCCGCACGCCGCGGCGATCAGGAAGCCGAAGAAGAAGGCGAACACCACGCACACCAGCACCAGCGCCCAGAACGCCAGGCGACTGAGGTCGGGCGCGGCCTGGTCGAGGAAGTAGCTGAACACGCCGAACAGGGCGAGCAGCAGCACCCCGGCGATGGCCAGGATGGCCTTGCCCGGCAGGTCGCGCTCGGTGCGCAGGTTGCTGTGCTCGCTGGTGCCGCGCACCGCGCGCAGCGACGCGCTGACCCCGGCGACCATCGACTGGAACAGGGTGGCCAGGGTCCACAGCGCGGCGATGCCGATGGTGCCGGCGCCGAGAAAGCGCACCTGCGAACTCCACAGCTGGTTACCCAGCTCGGCGAGGCTCTGCCCGGCGGCCGGCACCGCGTTGACGGTGAGCAGCGGCACCGCCACGCCCCAGGCGATGACCACGCCGACGATGATCGCCAGACCGGCAGTGATGCCCATCAGGTAGCCGGCGCCGACCAGCGCCAGGGAGAAGCCGGTGGCCACGCGAAACGCCGCCTGGCCGGCACTGAACCACAGGCTGATGCCTTCGCCGAGCAGCTTGAAGCCGCTGCTGCACAGGCTGAACAGCGCCGCCACCAAGCTGCCGGCGAGGATGTCCTGCAGGCCGGATTGCTGGCTGGCGCTGGCGTCGTCGGTGTCATCGGCGCTGGCGCTGCCGATGCGCAGGATCTCCGCTGCGGCCACGCCCTCCGGGTAGGGCAACTGGCTCTGCACCACCATCACCCGGCGCAGCGGGATGGTGTAGAGCACGCCGAGGATGCCGCCGATCGCGCAGATCGCCGCGGTCTGGCCGAACGGGAAGCCGGCCCAGTAACCGATCATCAGCAGCCCGGGGATGATGAAGATGATCGACGACAGGGTGCCGGCCGCCGAGGCCTGGGTCTGCACCATGTTGTTCTCGAGGATGTTGCTGCCGGCGAAGTAGCGCAGCACCGCCATGGAGATCACCGCCGCGGGGATCGACGAGGCGAATGTGAGGCCGACCTTGAGGCCGAGGTAGACGTTGGAGGCGGTGAACACCACGGTGATCAACGCGCCGAGGATCAGCCCGCGCAGGGTCAGTTCGGCCAGGTTCGCGGTGTCGGGGACGCGTTGCAGCATGCAGGGCTCTCGGCGAGGAATTGGGAGGCGGCAGTCCTAGCGTAGGCCAGTGCTGGCGAAGGCACCTGTCTGGCGCGGCGTTCTGACCGAGTCGTGCGGATTGGGCGGGAAAAGTTGTGCGGCTCTTGTTATGCGTTTCAGGAATTAAAATCTAACTAACAATTCTTTTTTGATTTATTAACTTTTCATTACTGTGCAGCTCATTGGCCGTGAGCAACGGCCGCCGGGGGTACGCGAAGGCCAGGAAACGGACTTCGGCATTGTGACCATGGCGTTACGCTGTATAGAATTGTATATAGCGAAGTCTCCCCCTACGCCTGACCAATAAAGCCAACAAGACCTTTTAGGAGCAAAGCATGAACAAGTCCCCCCTGGTGCTGGCCGTGGCCCTCGCCGCACTCGGCCAGCAGGCGGTCGCCGGTGGCTTCATCGAGGACAGCAAATCGACGCTGACCCTGCGCAATTACTATTACAACCTGAACAGCAAGAACACCGCGAACAACGACAGCGAAGCCAGCGAATGGGGTCAGGGCTTCCTGTTCAACTACGCCTCCGGTTTCACCGAAGGTACGGTCGGCGCGGGGGTCGACGTAGTGGGCCTGCTCGGCGTCAAGCTCGACGGCGGCGGTGATGGCGATGCGAATGTGGGTGATCGGCGCAAGCCGGGCCAATTGTTCCCGCTGGACAGCGATGGCAAGGCGGTGGACGACTACAGCAAGGCCGGCGTGACCGCCAAACTGCGCCTGTCGAAGACCGAAGCACGCCTCGGTACCCTGCAGCCGAAGCTGCCGGTGGTGACCTTCAACGACGGTCGACTGCTGCCGCAGCTGTTCGAGGGCGGGCAGATCACCTCGACTGAAATCGATAACCTGACCCTGATTGGCGGCCAGTTGGAGCACACCAAGACCCGTAGCTCCACCGACGATATCGGCCTGCGCATCGCCGGTGCGAATCGTCCGACGGGGAGTCCTGCGACTGCCGCGATTGCCGACTCCAACAAGTTCTACTACGCCGGCGGCGACTACAAGCTGACCAAGGACCTCACTGCACAGTACTACTACGGCAACCTGGAAGACTTCTACAAACAGCACTTCGTCGGCCTGCTGCACAACTGGGCGATCGGTCCGGGCGTGCTGAAGAGCGACCTGCGTTACTTCGACAGCAACTCCGACGGCAAGAACAGCAGCGTCGCCGGCCGTGCCGAAGGCTATCGCAGCAGCGGCTTCTACGGTGTGACCGGTGCGGGCGCGCCGATCACCACGGGTGAGGTCGACAACCAGGCCTGGAGTGCGTTCTTCACCTACACCCTTGGCTCGCATGCACTGAGCGCCGGCTACCAGGCCCTCAGCGGCGACAGCGCCTTCCCGTTCCTCAACCAGGGTGATGGCTCCACCGCCTACCTGATCACCGACCGCCAGATCGGCAAGTTCCAGAACGCCGGCGAGCGCACCTGGTTGACCGAGTACAGCTACGACTTCGCCAAGGTCGGTGCGCCAGGCCTGAAGGCGATCATCACCTACCTGTCGGGCGACAACATCGACTCGGCGACCGGCGACAAGCAGGAATGGGAACGCGATTTCCGCCTCGACTACACCCTGCAGGACGGTCCGCTGAAGGGCCTCGGTTTCTCCTGGCGCAACGCTACCCAGCGCGGCAACTTCGTCGCCGACTCCGACGAGAACCGGGTGATCCTCAGCTACACCCTGACCCTGCTGTAAGCCAGACGGGCTGCGCCTGGCGCGGCCCACAGAGTTCCTCGAGTGGTGTTCCGCCGGGCCTTGCGCCCGGCTTTTTTATGTCCTCAGGCGGGCTGCCCTCTCGCGCGCCTCGCCGGCGATCAGCCGGTACAGCCAGGCTCTCAGTACCGCGCCGGATTCACCGATGCAGGCAATTGGCCGCTACAATGCGCCACCCCTATGCCGCCCGACGCGCGAGCGCTTTCGACAGGCAGGGGCAGCCACCGAACCGAAGTCTTTCAAGGACGAAATCATGAAACCACTGCACTGCCTCTGCGCAGCGCTGGTCAGCCTGCTGCTGACCGGCTGCGTGTCCTTCACTCCGGCCGGGCCGCTTGGCGATCCGGCGCACAAGGCCGCTTCTCCGCTTCAGCATGCGGCGATGATCGAGGCGGTGCAGGTGACCGACAGCAGCCTCAACGACAGCCGTCGCCAGGAGCTTGGCAAGCAGCTCAGCGCCCAGCTGAATCGCTACGTCGAGCGTGGCGAGTATTTCCAGCAGGTGATCAGCTTCCCCGCCAAGGTGGGCGAGCAGGACGTGGTGCTCAAGTTCAATTTCTCCTCGCTGAAGGGCAAGCGCACGCCGCATCCCGGTTACTTCCCCGGCGCCCTGCTGACCCTGACCATGTGGATCTGGGTCAACGGGCCGATCTACGTCGACAAGTACGACCTGGTCGGCGAGCTGACCATCGAGGACACCCACGGCAAGCAGCTGGTCAGCACCCGCAAGGAGCAGAAGCTCAATCAGAACACCGGCCTGTGGGACGACGACTACTTCAACCTGTCGCTCGGCGCCGTGCAGCTGCGCCAGCTGGTCGACCAACTGCTGGAAGACGGCACCCAGCAACTCGCTCAACAAGAAGGCCGCGTATGAACAAGCTGTTCATTGGCCTGCTGGCCGCCGCCCTGCTCAACCTCACGGGCTGCATTTCCTATTCGCAGCATCAACTCGCCGAGGTGCAGCAGTGGCCGCCGGGCGAGCCGCCGGCGCAGAAGCGCAGCGCCTACCTCAAGGTCGAGAGCCAGTACCTGCTCAACGGCAATCCGCAGGCCGGTGGCTTCAACTCCAGCAACCTGGAGAAGTTGCTGATGAGCAACTACCAGAGCAGCGAGCGTTTCGCGCGGGTCACCACCGCCCAGGAGACCTCCGACCTGTATGTCGACGTGACCGTGCGCAATCACGAGCGAGGCAGCATGCCGCTGGCCTTCATCAGCGGTTTCACGCTGATGGTGATTCCGGCTACCGCGGATAACGAGCTGACCATGGAGACGGTGTTCCGCGATGGTAGCGGTAAGGAACTGGGGCGCATCGAGAAGAAGGAAACCATCACCACCTGGATGCAGCTGGTGCTGATCTTCGCGCTGCCGTTCAACCAGTCGCCGGATGGTGTCCTCAACCAGCTGACGCAAAGCACGCTGGAAGAGGCGGCGCGCCGTCAGCTGATCTGAGCCGTCGCTCAGCCACAAAAAAGCCGGGCATAGTGCCCGGCTTTTTGGTTGTTGCGGTTGAGATTACTGGCCGCTGTACACCTGGTCGAACACGCCGCCGTCGTTGAAGTGGGTCTTCTGGATCTGCGGCCATTCGCCGAAGGTCTTCACCACCGGCAGGAACTCGACTTTCGGGAAGCGATCGGCGAACTCGGCGAGGATCTTCGGGTTGCGCGGGCGCAGGTAGTTGTCGGCGGCGATGCGCTGGCCTTCCTCGGACCACAGGTACTTCAAGTAGGCCTCGGCCTGCTTGCGGGTGCCCTTCTTGTCGACCACTTTGTCGACCACCGCCACCGGCGGCTCGGCTTCGGCGGAGACGCTCGGGTAGACCACTTCGAAACCGCCGCGACCGAATTCGCGGGCGATCATCTCGGCTTCGTTCTCGAAGGTCACCAGCACGTCGCCGATCTGGTTCTGGATGAAGGTGGTGGTCGCCGCGCGGCCGCCGGTATCCAGCACCGGTGCCTGCTTGAACAGCTTGCCGACGAACTCCTTGGCCTTGTTCTCGTCACCGCCGTTCTTCAGCACATAGCCCCAGGCGGACAGGTAGGTGTAGCGGCCGTTACCGGAGGTCTTCGGGTTGGGCACCACCACCTCGACGCCGTCCTTGAGCAGGTCCGGCCAGTCCTTGAGGTTCTTCGGGTTGCCCTTGCGCACGATGAACACGGTGGCCGAGGTGAACGGCGCGCTGTTGCCCGGCAGGCGAGTGGCCCAGTTCTGCGGTACCAGGCCGCCGTGGTCGGCGAGGGCGTTGATGTCGGTGGCCATGTTCATGGTGATCACGTCGGCGGGCAGGCCGTCGATCACCGCGCGCGCCTGCTTGCTCGAGCCGCCGTGGGACATCTGGATGGTCAGCGCGTCGCCACCTTCGGCTTGCCAGTGCTTCTGGAAGGCTGCGTTGTACTCCTTGTAGAAGTCGCGCATCACGTCGTAGGAGACGTTGAGCAGGGTCGCCGCCTGGGCGCCCGAGGCCAGCGCCAGGCCGGCGGCGAGCAGGGAAGAGGTGAGCAGTCGCTTCATAGCAATGTCCTTGTCCTTAGGTGTGAGCGAAACGGGAGGACTATAGAGGCTGTTTTTTATTCTGATAAAGAATATTTGATTAGCTTCTTATAGCTGGATGGCGATGAATTCTAGCGGTCGAGGGAAGAGACTTATATTCTTTTATGATCTAGATAAATTGTTATTTATTCTTTTTAATTCGCCTCGAGCCTGAGCATAGTGAGCGCCACAGAACACGTGCCCAGGAGCTGCACCATGACCCTCAGACTCGGCGATATCGCCCCCGACTTCGAACAGGACTCCAGCGAAGGTCGCATCCGCTTCCACGATTGGCTGGGCAACAGCTGGGGCGTGCTGTTCTCGCACCCGGCCGACTTCACCCCGGTGTGCACCACCGAGCTGGGCTTCACCGCCAAGCTCAAGGACCAGTTCGCCGAGCGCGGTGTGAAGGTCCTGGCGCTGTCGGTCGACCCGGTCGACTCGCACCTGAAGTGGATAGACGACATCAACGAAACGCAGAACACCCGCGTCAACTTCCCGATCATTGCCGACGCCGACCGCAAGGTCTCCGGCCTCTACGACCTGATTCACCCGAACGCCAACGACACCCTCACCGTGCGTTCGCTGTTCATCATCGATCCGAACAAGAAGGTGCGCCTGATCATCACCTACCCGGCCAGCACCGGGCGCAACTTCAACGAGATCCTGCGCGTCATCGATTCGCTGCAGCTGACCGAGCACCACAAGGTCGCCACCCCGGCCAACTGGCAGGACGGCGACGAGGTGGTGATTGTCCCCTCGCTGCAGGACCCGGAAGAAATCCAGCGGCGCTTCCCGCAGGGCTATCGCGCGGTGAAACCTTACCTGCGCCTGACCGCGCAACCGAACCGCTGAGGGCTGGTGATGCTGGTGGTTTTGCTCGGCGGCAGTCCGGCCGTGCGCTCGCGCTCGAACCTGTTGCTGGACCGTTCGCGGCGCTGGCTGGAACGCAGTGGCATCGAGGTGGTGGAGTACCGGATCACCGACTTCGCCGCCGATGACCTGCTGTTCGCCCGCTTCGACAGTCCGCGCATCCGCGACCTGCTCACCCAGGTCGCGCGCGCCGACGGTCTGCTGGTCGCCACGCCGGTGTACAAGGCGTCGTTTTCCGGGGCGCTGAAGACCCTGCTCGATGTGCTGCCGGAGCGCGCCCTCGAGCACAAGGTGGTGTTGCCGCTGGCCACCGGTGGCAGCCCGGCGCACCTGCTGGCGGTCGACTACGCGCTGAAGCCGGTGCTCGGCGCGCTGAAGGCCCAGGAAGTGCTGCACGGCGTGTTCGCCGACGACAGCCAGATCGCCTACGGCGAAGCCGGTGCGCCGGCGCAGTTCTCTGCCGGATTGAGCGAACGGCTGGAGGATGCCCTGGCGCAGTTCCACGGCGCGTTGCTGCGTCGTCCGCAGTTACTCGACAAGAACCTGCTGGCCACCGCCCGCTGGAGTGTTTGAACGAGTTATGTAGGAGCGAATTCATTCGCGATTGAGGTGGCTCGGAGTGGCCGGGATTCGCGAATGAATTCGCTCCTACAAAAAACGGTGCACGCCGGGTAGCCGGCGGCACCATGCAAGCACCATCAGCCTTACTCACCCGCCAACGGGCAAGCAGGCGAACCAAACCAACGTACTCAGAGAAGGAGAGCGCCATGCGCACCATCACTCTGCGTCGGAGCCTGGTCGCCCTGTTTGCCGCGGCCATCACCTTCGGCGCCATCACCCAAGCGCAAGCTGCTTCTCAGGACAAGAGCATCCTGCGTATCGGCTATCAGAAATACGGCACCCTGGTGCTGCTCAAGGCCAAGGGTTCGCTGGAGAAGCGCCTGGCCGAGCAGGGCGTCGAGGTGAAATGGACCGAGTTCCCCGGCGGCCCGCAGCTGCTCGAAGGCCTCAACGTCGGCTCGATCGACTTCGGCGTGACCGGCGAAACCCCGCCGGTGTTCGCCCAGGCTGCCGGTGCCGACCTGCTTTACGTGGCCTACGAGCCGCCCGCGCCGACCAGCGAAGCGATCCTGGTGGCCAAGGACTCGCCGCTGAAATCGGTGGCCGAGCTGAAGGGCAAGAAGGTCGCCCTGAACAAGGGCTCCAACGTCCATTACCTGCTGGTCCGCGCCCTCGAAGAGGCCGGCCTGAAGTACAGCGACATCCAACCGGTGTACCTGCCGCCGGCCGATGCGCGCGCCGCCTTCGAGCGCGGCAGCGTCGACGCCTGGGTGATCTGGGACCCCTTCCAGGCCGCCGCCGAACTGCAGCTGCAGGCGCGCACCCTGCGCAACGGCGAGAAGCTGGTCGACAACCACCAGTTCTACCTGGCGACCCGCCCCTATGCGCAAAAGAACCCGCAGGTGATCGCCACCCTGATCGAAGAAGTTCGCGCCGTCGGTGAGGACTCCAAGGCCGATCCGGACAAGGTCACCGAACAGGTCGCGCCGCTGCTCGGCCTGCCCAAGGACATCACCGCCATCGCGGTGAAACGCCAGGGCTACGGCGCGCAGTTCCTCACCCCGCAAGTGGTCGCCGCGCAGCAGAAGATCGCCGACACCTTCACCGCGCTGAAGCTAATTCCCAAGAAGCTCAGCATCGCCGATGTGGTGTGGCAGCCGGGTGCCGCCAAGGTGGCCAAGGCGCAGTAACCGCTCGAGCGCCAGCGTCATGAGTGGCGCAGGAGCAGGCAGATGAACTACTGGGTCCCCGCCTGCGCGGGGACGACGGAGTCATGGGCAACAGTGTCGCCGAGCCCGCCCCCGTCATTCCCGCGGATGCGGGAATCCACAGGGACCAACCGGCCGCGCAAGAGCAAGTACCGTAGCCCGGAGGCAATCCGGGAAAACCTGGTCCCGGAGTGCATCCGGGCTATGCAAGACCAAGGAGACCACTCCAATGAGCCTCAACCTGTTCTGGTTCCTGCCGACCCACGGCGACGGCCACTACCTGGGCACCGCCGAAGGCGCACGTGCCGTCGATCACGGCTACCTGCAGCAGATCGCCCAGGCGGCCGACCGTCTCGGTTTCGGCGGCGTACTGATTCCCACCGGGCGCTCCTGCGAGGATTCCTGGCTGGTCGCGGCCTCGCTGATCCCGGTCACCCAGCGCCTGAAATTCCTCGTCGCGCTGCGCCCGGGGATCATCTCGCCGACCGTCGCGGCACGTCAGGCGGCGACCCTCGATCGCCTGTCGAACGGCCGCGCGCTGTTCAACCTGGTGACCGGCGGCGACCCGGACGAACTGGCCGGCGACGGTCTGCACCTGAGCCACGAGGAGCGTTACGAGGCCTCGGTCGAATTCACCCGCATCTGGCGCCGCGTGCTGGAAGGCGAAACCGTCGACTACGACGGCAAGCACCTGCAAGTGAAGGGCGCCAAGCTGCTCTACCCGCCGATCCAGCAACCGCGCCCGCCGCTGTACTTCGGCGGCTCCTCGGAGGCCGCGCAGGACCTCGCCGCCGAGCAGGTCGAGCTGTACCTGACGTGGGGCGAGCCGCCGGCCGCGGTCGCCGAGAAGATTGCCCAGGTGCGCGCCAAGGCTGCCGCGCAGGGGCGCGAAGTGCGCTTCGGCATCCGCCTGCACGTCATCGTCCGCGAGACCAACGCCGAAGCCTGGGCCGCCGCCGACCGGCTGATCAGCCACCTCGACGACGACACCATCGCCCGCGCCCAGGCGTCGCTGGCGCGCTTCGATTCGGTCGGCCAGCAACGCATGGCCGCCCTGCACGGTGGCAGCAAGGACCACCTGGAAGTCTCGCCGAACCTCTGGGCCGGCGTCGGCCTGGTGCGTGGCGGCGCCGGTACCGCGCTGGTCGGCGACGGCCCGACCGTGGCCGCGCGGGTCAAGGAATACGCCGACCTCGGCATCGACACCTTCATCTTCTCCGGCTACCCGCACCTCGAAGAGTCCTACCGGGTCGCCGAGCTGCTGTTCCCGCACCTCGACGTGGCGCGCCCGGCGCAGCCCGAAGGGCGCGGCTACATCAGCCCGTTCGGCGAGATGGTCGCCAACGACGTGCTGCCCAAGGCGGCGTCGGCGAGTTGAGGGGCGCCCCTCACCCCTACGCGGGCCGCCCTACCCCCTCTCCCGGAGGGCGAGGGGAATTGGCCGAGCTTCGGCTTGGCGCCGAACTGGCCGGCTACACCGCCAGGCTCCCTCTCCCTTCGGGAGAGAGTTGGGGTGAGGGAGCGCCAGCGGTAGGTACCAGCGATTCAGGAAGACCAAGATGACTGCAACAACCTTCAATAGATTCGCCACGCGCCTGGCCCCCTGGGCCTTGCCGCTGGCCCTGCTGGCCGCCTGGCAGCTGGCGGTGGAGGCCGGCTGGCTGTCGACGCGCATCCTGCCGGCGCCCAGCGCGGTGTTCGCCGCCGGCGTGCAACTGGTGCAGAGCGGCGAGCTCTGGCAGCACCTGGCGATCAGCGGCTGGCGCGCCGGCATCGGCTTCGCCATCGGCGGCGCCCTCGGCCTGCTGCTCGGCCTGATCACCGGCCTGTCGACCTGGGGCGAGCGGCTGCTCGACAGCTCGGTGCAGATGCTGCGCAACGTGCCGCACCTGGCGCTGATCCCACTGGTGATCCTGTGGTTCGGCATCGACGAGAGCGCGAAGATCTTCCTGGTCGCCCTCGGCACGCTGTTCCCGATCTACCTCAACACGTACCACGGCATCCGCAACATCGACCCCGGCCTGCTGGAGATGGCACGCAGCTACGGGCTGTCAGGCTTCGCGCTGTTCCGCCAGGTGATCCTGCCCGGCGCGCTGCCGTCGATCCTGGTCGGCGTGCGTTTCGCCCTCGGCTTCATGTGGCTGACCCTGATCGTCGCCGAGACGATTTCCGCCAGTGCCGGCATCGGCTACCTGGCGATGAACGCCCGCGAATTCCTGCAGACCGACGTGGTGGTCCTGGCGATCCTCCTCTACGCGGTGCTCGGCAAGCTCGCCGACCTCGCCGCGCGCGGCCTGGAACGCGTCTGGCTGCGCTGGCACCCGGCCTACCAGGCCAAAGGCGGTGCCGCATGACGGCCCTGCATACCCTCAAGCGCGGCATCCCGCTGGCGCTCGACGGCATCGGCAAACGCTTCGGCGAGCGCCAGGTGCTGAGTGACATCGACCTGCACATCCCGGCCGGCCAGTTCGTTGCCGTGGTCGGCCGCAGCGGTTGCGGCAAGAGCACCCTGCTGCGCCTCCTGGCCGGTCTCGACCAGCCGAGCAGCGGCGCGCTGCTGGCCGGCAACGGCCCGCTGGCGGCGGCCCGCGAAGACATCCGCCTGATGTTCCAGGACGCCCGTCTGCTGCCCTGGAAACGGGTAATCGACAACGTCGGCCTGGGTCTGTCCGGCGACTGGCGCGCCAAGGCCCGCGAGGCGCTGGAAGCGGTCGGCCTGGCCGATCGCGCCAATGAATGGCCGGCGGCGTTGTCCGGCGGCCAGAAGCAACGCGTCGCCCTGGCCCGCGCACTGATCCATCAACCGCGCCTGCTGCTGCTCGACGAGCCGCTCGGCGCGCTGGATGCGCTGACCCGCATCGAGATGCAGCAGCTGATCGAACGCCTGTGGCAGCAGCATGGCTTCACCGTACTGCTGGTCACCCACGACGTCAGCGAGGCGGTGGCCACCGCCGACCGGGTGATCCTCATCGAGGATGGCCGCGTCGGCCTCGACCTGCCGGTCGGTCTGGCCCGCCCGCGGGCGCGCGCCTCGGCGCGGCTCGCCGCGCTGGAGGCGGAAGTGCTCAACCGGGTGCTCGCGCAACCGCCGCTGCCGCCCGAACCGGAACCCGTTTCACCGCTGCCCACGCAACTGCGCTGGGCGCTGTAACCACTTCATCCCGTACCCTCGACTGCTAGGAGATTCACCATGACCATCAAAGCCATCAACGTCCGCAACCAGTTCAAAGGCACCATCAAGGAAATCGTCCTCGGCGACGTGCTCTCGGAAATCGACGTGCAGACCGCCGCCGGTATCGTCACCTCGGTGATTACCACGCGTTCGGTCAAGGAGCTGGAGCTGGGCGTCGGCAGCGAAGTGATCGCCTTCGTCAAATCCACCGAAGTGTCGATCGCCAAGCTGTAATGCGGCGGGGCGTTCAGGCGTTGCGCGGCCACTCGCTGGCCGGCAGCGGCCGCCCGAACAGATAGCCCTGCCCCATGTCACAGCCGAGCAAGCCGAGCAGCTCCTGCTGCTCCGGCTGTTCGATGCCCTCGGCGAGCACCTTGAGGCCGAGACTGTGGCAGAGGGTGATGATCGAACGGGCAATCGCCACGTCGTCGTGGTCCTGCGGCATGCCGGCGACGAAGCTCTGATCGATCTTCAACTTGTTGACCGGCATGTTCTTCAGGCGCGTCAGCGATGAATAGCCGGTGCCGAAATCGTCGATCGCCAGGCGCACACCGAGCTTGCGCAGGCGCTGCATCATGTCCAGCGCGGCATCCGGATCGAACATCACCGCGCTTTCGGTCACTTCCAGTTCCAGCTTGTGCGGCGGCAGACCGGTTTCGGCGAGCACCCGCGCGACGTGCTGGTCCAGCTCGCCGCGACTGAACAGCCGGCTGGAGATGTTCACCGCGATGAACTCCAGCTGCGGCCAGGCCAGCAGCTGACGACACGCCTGCTCGAGCATCCATTGATCGATAGCGACGATCAGCCCGGTCTCTTCGGCCAGCGGGATGAAGTCGCCTGGCGGCACCAGGCCGCGCTCCGGGTGGCGCCAACGAATCAGCGCCTCGGCGCCGATCAACCGGCCGCTCGCCAGGTCGTGGATCGGCTGGAAGTGCGGTTGCAACTGGCCCAGTTCGAGTGCCTGGCGCAGCGCGCTGCCCAGCTCGATGTGCAGCTGCGACAGACGGGTCAGTTCCTGGCTGTAGAACGCATAGGTCTGGCGGCCGTCGCTCTTGGCCTTGAACAGTGCCGCATCGGCGCTGCTGAGCAGTTCATCGACGGTGCGCCCGTCGGCCGGAAACAGCGCGATGCCGACGCTGGCGCTGACCACCACTTCCCGCTCGCCGAGCTGGAACGGCTGGCTCAGCGCGTCCAGCAGGCGCTGCGCGAGGTTGCCAGCGAAGCTCGGCTGCGCGCACTCCTCGCAGAGCAGGGCGAACTCGTCGCCGCCCATGCGCGCCAAGGTCATGTCCTCGCTGATCTCGGCGCGGAGGCGCTCGCCAACCTGCTTGATCAGCTGGTCGCCGGCGTTGTGGCCGAGGCTGTCATTGATGTGCTTGAAGTGGTCGAGGTCGAGCAGCAGCAGCGCGCCATCGCGGTCGCGCGCCGATTGCTGGCGCTCCAGCGCGTGGGTCACGCGGTCGACGAACAGCAGGCGGTTGGGCAGCTCGCTGAGCGGGTCGTGGTGCGCCAGGTGGTCGAGCTCGTGTTGCGAGCGCTTGATCGCGGTGATGTCGGAGAACACCGCGACGTAGTTCTGCAGTGCGCCGCTTTCATCGTGGATGGCGCGGATGCAGTACCACTGCGGGTAGATCTCGCCGTTCTTGCGGCGGTTCCAGATCTCGCCGCTCCACACGCCGTGATGCTTCACCGACTCGAACAGGCTCTGGTAGAAGCTCTGGTCATGCCGTCCGGACTTGAGCAGGCGCGGGTTCTTGCCGAGCACTTCGTCGACTTCGTAGCCGGTGATGCGACAGAACGCCGGGTTGACGTGGAGGATCTGCGAGCGCAGGTCGGTGACCATCACCCCTTCCTGGGTCGACTCGAACACCGCCGCGGCCTGGCGCAGCTGTTCGTTGTGCTGCAGCAAGGTGCTGCGCTTCGTGCGCAGGCGCCGCTCGCCGGCGCGCAGGAGGAGAAACAGCAGGCCGGCGGTGATCAGGATGAACAGCAGGCGGCGCACGACAATCAGGTATTCGACGCCCGGGAAGTTATCCAGCACCTTCAGTTGGTCGTGGAGCAGCCAGTCGCCGAAGATCATCCACAGAAGAGCGCCCACCAGGTAGGCGAGCGTGAGGCGGCGGGCGTTGAGCGGGATCATCATGCAACTTACTGTAGGCGATGCGGACGGATATGGACGAGGCGGTAGGGGACACATTCTGATCTAAAAGATCGGCTGGTTTTCTGACCTAAGTCAGAGATAATGCCTGCAGGTTTGTCCGACAAACCCGTCCGATTACCCCCCCCTGAGGCATCCCTGTCTATGTGGTACAACGGCTTACTCGACCTGTCGGCCTGGCAGCTGGTGGCGGTCACCCTGGTAATGACCCACATCACCATCGTCTCCGTGACGGTCTACCTGCACCGCTATTCGGCGCACCGCGCGCTGGAACTGCACCCGGCGCTGAAACACTTCTTCCGCTTCTGGCTGTGGCTGACCACCGGCCAGAACACCCGCGAGTGGACCGCCATCCACCGCAAGCACCACGCCAAGTGCGAAACCGTCGATGACCCGCACAGCCCGGTGATCAAGGGCCTCGGCACCGTGCTGCGCACCGGTGCCGAGCTGTACCAGGCCGAGGCGAAGAATCAGGAAACCCTGCGTATCTACGGCAAGAACTGCCCGGAAGACTGGATCGAGCGCAACCTCTACTCGCGCTTCCCGATTGGCGGCGTGACCCTGATGGCGATCATCGACCTGGCCCTGTTCGGCGTGCTCGGCATGACCGTGTGGGCGGTGCAGATGATGTGGATTCCGGTGTGGGCGGCGGGCGTGATCAACGGCCTCGGCCACGCGGTCGGCTACCGCAACTTCGAATGCCGCGACGCCGCTACCAACCTGGTGCCGTGGGGCATCCTGATCGGTGGTGAGGAGCTGCATAACAACCACCACACCTACCCGAACTCGGCCAAGCTGTCGGTGCGCAAGTGGGAGTTCGACATGGGCTGGTTCTGGATCAAGCTGTTCAGCCTGCTCGGCATGGCCCAGGTGCAGCGCGTCGCACCGATCGCCCACCGCGTGGAAGGCAAGTTGAACCTGGACATGGACACCGCCATGGCCATCCTCAACAACCGTTTCCAGATCATGGCGCAGTACCGCAAGCTGGTCATCGCGCCGCTGGTCAAGCAGGAGCTGGGCAAGGCCGACGAGTCGGTGCGCCACCTGTTCCGCCGCGCCAAGCGCCTGCTGTCGCGTGAGCCGAGCCTGCTGGAAGAGCGCCACCAGGCGCGCATCGCCGACCTGCTGGCGCAGAGCCAGGCACTCAAGGTGATCTACGAGAAGCGCCTGGCGCTGCAGCAGATCTGGGCCAAGACCAGCGCCAACGGCCACGACATGCTCGAGGCAATCAAGCAGTGGGTGCACGAGGCCGAGGCCAGCGGCATCCAGTCGCTGCGCGACTTCGCCGAGCAGCTGAAGACCTACTCGCTGCGTCCCGCCGCCATGGCGTAATACGCCGCGCGTCACCGCCAAGCCGCCGCCTCGCCAGAGCCGGCGGCTTTTTCATGCCCGGCGATTGCCGCCAAGGATGAAACGAAGCCCTGCGCGGGTGGTCTACCTCTGTTCGCGAACCAGAGAATCAGCCATTCGGCGGGCACTATGTTGATGAATCAGCGGAAGCAGTATGCTGCGGCTAACGGCCGGCAATTTCCTAGGAGCGGGCTTCTAATGGACGAGAATTCACGCATACCCAGCGAGCTCGAAGAGCTCACTCTGGCGCTGCTGCACAGTCGCGGCGAGGTCGAGCGGCTGCGCGAACGCGAGCAGCTGATCAGCGGCCTGCTGGGCAGTGTCAACGCGGTGCTGTGGGCCTTCAACTGGCAGACCCGGCAGATGATCTACGTCAGCCCGGCCTACGAGCGGGTGTTCGGCCGCTCCGCCGCCCTGCTGCTGGCCGACTACAACGAGTGGCTGAACAGCATCTACCCCGACGACATGGACTACGCCGCCGAGAGCCTCGCCGCGGCGCTGGAGAAGGGCGCGGTGGAGACCCGCGAGTACCGCATCCTGCGCAGCGACGGGCAGCTGCGCTGGCTCAGCGACAAGTGCTTTGTCAGCCGTCACGCCAACGCGCAGGACGGCCCGGTACTGGTCGGCATCGCCGAGGACATCACCGAGAAGAAGCAGCTGGAAGGCGAGCTGCAACGCCTGGCCACCACCGACGTGCTGACCCAGAGCTGCAACCGCCGCTACTTCTTCGAATGCGCGCAGCGCGAGTTCGAGGCGGCGCGCCAGGCCGATGCGCCGCTGGCGTTTCTGCTCCTCGACGTCGATGACTTCAAGCAGATCAACGACACCTACGGCCACCAGATGGGCGACATCGTCCTGCAGCGCATCGCCCAGTGCGGCGCCGCGGCATTGCGGCGTGGCGACCTGTTCGGGCGAATCGGTGGCGAGGAGTTCGCCGCGGTATTGCCGCACTGCGAGGAGGGCGTCGCCAGCCAGATCGCCGAGCGCCTGCAGCGCGAGGTGCAGCGCCTGAGCTTCAGCGCCAACGGCACGACCTTCCGGGTCACCGTCAGCCAGGGCCTGACCAGCCTGACTGCCGCCGACCCGGCGCTGGACACGCTGTTCGGCCGCGCCGACGCGGCGATGTACCAGGCCAAGCGGCAGGGCAAGAACCAGATCGTGGTGGCCTGAGCTCGCACGCCGTGAGTGGCTGCGTGCGTTAGTTCCCCGGCGGGCGAGTGGCAGCGCTAAGGCGCTAGCGGCGTTAGGCGCTAACTGGATTCCCGCCTGCGCGGGGACGACGGGGCAGGGGGCACTTTTCCCGCTTCCGCTTCCGCAGCGGCTGCCACGGCCACTGCCGTTGCGCCCGCCACTGGCACCGCCCCTTGCCCCGTCGTCCCCGCGCAGGCGGGGACCCAGGCCGGCGGCGGCAATCTCAGTAGGTCATCACTACCCAGATTACCGCCGCGCCGCCCCTCAGCGCCCTTGCGGCGCCGGCTGTTGCTGGGTGATGCAGTGGATATTGCCGCCGCCGAGAAGGATCTCGCGGCCCGGCACCATCACCACTTCATGTTCCGGGAACACCCGCTGCAGGATCGCCCGCGCTTCCGCGTCCTTGGCATCGTCGAAGCTCGGCGCGACGATGCCGCCGTTGACGATCAGGAAGTTGACATAGGAACCGGCCAGGCGAATCGCCGGGTCGCGGTCCTGGGTGCCGGCGACCTTGTCGACGCCCTCGCACTCTTCAGCGCTGGCGTGGATCGGCCCGGGGATCGGCATCTTGTGCACGGTCAGCGTGCGGCCCTTGGCGTCGCGGGCGGTTTCCAGCACGCGCATGGCCGCCTGGCAGCGCGGGTAGTTGGGGTCGACCGGGTCGTCGGTCCAGGCCAGCAGCACTTCGCCGGGACGCACGTAGCAGCAGAAGTTGTCGACGTGGCCGTCGGTCTCGTCGTTGAACAGACCGTCCGGCAGCCAGATCACCGTGTCGATGGCCAGGTGCTCGCGCAACACCGCCTCGATGTCCTCGCGCGACAGGTGCGGGTTGCGGTTGCGGTTGAGCAGGCATTCCTCGGTGGTGATCAGCGTGCCTTCGCCGTCGACGTGGATCGAGCCGCCTTCGAGGACGAAGCCCTCGGTGCGGTAGCGCGCGCAGCGCTCGATCTCGAGGACCTTGCTGGCCACCTGGTCGTCGCGTACCCAGTTGGCGTACAGGCCGCCATCCAGCCCGCCCCAGGCGTTGAAGGTCCAGTCCACGCCACGTACTGCGCCGTTGGCGTTGGTGACGAAGGTCGGCCCGGTGTCGCGCACCCAGGCGTCGTCGGTGCTGATCTCGACCAGGCGGATGTTGTCGGCGTCGAGGCGCGCGCGGGCGTTCTCGTACTGCCCGGCGGAGACGCAGACGGTCACCGGCTCGAAGCGCGCGATGGCCTTGGCCACGGCGCCGAAGGCGGCCTGCGCCGGCTTGCCGCCGAGCCGCCAGTTGTCCGCGCGCTCCGGCCAGACCATCCAGGTCTGGCTGTGGGGTTCCCATTCGGCCGGCATGCGGAAGCCGTCGGCGCGCGGGGTGGTGGTGAGGGTGGTCATGGGGTCACCTGTGCGTCATTGGGTTCCCTCGCCCATGCCTGGGAGAGGGGAGGCTAAGAGTTACTCGGACGGGGTTTCGCCGTCGAGGCTGGCGATCGGCCAATACAGGGTCGGCCGGCGGTCGCGGAACACGCCCCAGGCGGTACGCACCTTCTCCAGTTCGTCGAGGTCGAAGCTGTGCACCAGCAGGCCTTCCTCGCTCTGGTTGAGCTCTTCGACCTTGGCGCCGAACTGGTCGGCGATGAACGACGAGCCGTAGAAGGTGATGTCGTAGCCATCCTGCTCTTCCTTGCCGATGCGGTTGCTGGCCACCAGCGGCATCAGGTTGGCGCCGGCGTGGCCCTGCTGCACGCGCTGCCAGTGCTCGCGCGAAGTGATGTTGGCGTCGTGTGGCTCGCTGCCGATGGCCGTCGGGTAGAAGAGGATTTCCGCCCCCAGCAGCGCCATGCTGCGCGCGCACTCGGGGAACCACTGGTCCCAGCAGATGCCCACGCCGATCTTGGCGTAGCGGGTCTGCCAGACCATGAAGCCGGTGTCGCCCGGGTTGAAATAGTACTTCTCATGGTAGCCCGGACCGTCCGGGATATGACTTTTCCGATAAATCCCGAGGTTGCGCCCGTCGGCGTCGATGATGGCGATGCTGTTGAAGCGCGCGCGGCCGGCGCGCTCGAAGAAGCTGATCGGCAGCACTACCTCGAGCTCGGCGGCGACCTTCTGGAAGTGCGCGATGGCGGCGTTCTCGTCCACCGTGGTGGCCAGCTGGGTGTAGTCGGCGTTGGGCTTCTGGCAGAAGTACGGGGTTTCGAACAGCTCCTGGATCAGGATGATCTGCGCGCCCTTGGCGGCCGCCTCACGCACCAGTTTCTCGGCGTTGGCGATGTTGGCCTGGCGATCCCAGGAGCAGGCCATCTGGGTGGCGGCGACAGTGACGATGCGGGACATGGAACACCTCATGGAAGCGATGGCGAAGGGCGTGAACAGCACGCGTGTCGCCACGGTCAGTCGCGGCGAGCGGCCAATTTATATCCGATAAAAATCGGCTTTAGAAGGTGTTTCATGTGATTAATCGAAAAATATTCGGATTTTTATCGAATAAAAATCGACTTATTTCGAGCTTGAGGATGTGCCGAGGAGGTTACGCCAGCGGCGCGCTGCGCTTCGGCAGGCTGGGCGGCAGGTACAGGCCGAGGTAGGCGTCGAACACGCGCATGCCTTCCTCGGCGAGGCGCGGCGTGATGCTGCCGTGCTGCTGCACCGAGCCGGCGTAGACGCGGTCGCCGAGCTCCATGGCCAGGGTGAACACGTCGATGTCGTCGGGCAGCGCCGGCAGCGGGAAGTGCCGGGCGAACAGCTCCTGCATTAGCTGGCCGAGTTCGATGTCGTGGCGGCGGTCGGCCTGGGTCACTTCGGTGAGGCCGTGCTGGGCGAGGATCAGCTGGCGCGCCGCCGGGTCGGCGGCGTAGATCGCCAGCATGCGCTGCTCGACCAGCCGTGACAGGTCGCGCCAGTCACGCAGCGCGGCGTGCTCCACCGGCTCCTGTAGGCAGGCGCGGAAGGCGGCGTGGATGTCCGCGGTGAGCGCCTCGAGCAGTGCCGGCACGCTGGCGAAGAAGTGGTAGACCGAGGACGGCGGAATCTGCGCGCGCTCGGCGACGCTGTAGATCGACAGGCTGGCCACGCCTTCCTCGACCAGCAGCGTGCGAGCGGCGGCGAGGATGCCGGCGATGCGCGCCTGGCTGCTGGCGCGGGGTTTGCGGGGGGTGGGGCGCTGCATGGCCGGCTCCTGTCCGTGGGAGCGCCTATTGGACGTCAGCGCGGCGGGCGCGGCAAGCCTCGCCCGCACCTGCCGGCGGCCTCAGGGCCGCGCGCGGAACTTGCTCCAGGCTGCCTCGCGGCTGCTGGCTAGCTTGTCCGGCAGCGGTTCGAGGAGGAACAGGCGGCGCTTGGTCTCGCGCGACGGGTAGAGGTCCGGATGGGCCTTGAGGGTGTCGCCGAGGAACTCCTTGGCGTCCGCGTTGGCGGTGGGGAACAGCGTCTCGGCGCTGATCTGCGCGGCCACCGCGGGGCGCATCAGGTAGTCGATGAAGCGGTGGGCGAGATCGGCGCGCCGCGCGCTGGCGGGGATCACCAGGTTGTCGATGAACAGACTGGAGCCCTCGGCCGGGACCATGAAGCGCACTGGCTGGCCGGCGTCGGCAGCCGCCAGCGCATCGCCGATCCAGGCCAGCGCCAGGCACAGCTTGCCCTGCTTGAGGTCGTCGATGTAACGCGCGCTGTCGACGTAGCGCAGCTGCGGGCTGAGCGTCTCCAGCGCCTGCCCGGCGCGCTCGATCTGCCGCGGCGAACTGCGCGTCGGGGTCAGGCCCTGGTAGTTGAGGAGGATCGCCATCACCTCGGCCTGGGCGTCCAGCATGCTGATGCCGCAGCCGGCCAGGCGCTTGCTCTGCGTCGGATCGAACAGCAGGCTCCAGCTCTCCGGCAGCGCGCCGCCGAACGCCGCCTCGGCCTGCGGCTGGTTGACCGCCAGGCCGACCGCGCCCCACAGGTAGGGCAGTGCGTAGCGGTTGCCCGGGTCGTCGGCGGCCAGCTTGCTGAGCAGCTGCTTGTCGAGGTGCTGGCGGTTGGGCAGGCGGGTCAGATCGAGCGGCTGCAGGCGGCCGGCCTTGATCAGTTCGGCGAGGTTGTCGTTGGACGGCACGGCGACGTCGATCGCCTCGCCCTTGGCCAGCGCGTCGAGCAGTTCATCGATGGTGCTGTAGGTGTGGTAGTCGACGCGGATGCCGGTTTCCTTTTCGAAATCGGTGAGCACCTGCGGGGCGATGTAGTCGTTCCAGTTGTAGACGTGGATCAGCTCTTCGGCCTGGACGGACAGCGGGGACAGCGCGAACAACAGAGCAGCCAGTAAACGCATCACGACCTCTCCTGAGTCGCGGCCACGGCGCAGCCGGGCGGGCGACGAGTGCTAAGTCAACGCCGCCGTCATCCATGAAGGCTCGATGCGGTCTGGCGCCGTGGGGTTCGGCAGCAGAAAAAACGACGCCGGCAAAAGCCGGCGTCGGGGTGGTGCTTACACGGTATGCAAATACCAGTTGTACTCGAGGTCGGAGATCGAGTGTTCGAACTCCGCCAACTCGCTTTCCTTACAGGCGACGAAGATGTCGATGTACTTCTCGTCGATGTAGCGGGCGAGGATTTCGCTGTCGTCCAGCTCGCGCAGGGCATCGCGCAGGTTGTTCGGCAGGCTCTGTTCGAGCTGTTCGTAGGAGTTGCCTTCGATCGGCTCGTTCGGCTCGACCTGATTGGTCAGGCCATGGTGAATACCGGCGAGGATCGCCGCCATCATCAGGTAGGGGTTGGCGTCGGCACCGGCCACGCGGTGTTCGATGCGCACCTGGTCGGCCGCGCCGGTCGGCACGCGCAGCGCCACGGTACGGTTGTCCAGGCCCCAGCTCGGCGCGTTCGGCACATAGAACTGCGCGCCGAAGCGGCGGTAGGAGTTGACGTTCGGGCAGATGAAGGCCATCGACGCCGGCATGGTTTCCAGCAGGCCGCCGAGCGCGTGGCGCAACGGTGCGTGGGTTTCCGGCTCGTCGCTGGCGAAGATGTTCTTGCCGTCGCGGTCGAGGATCGACACGTGCACGTGCAGACCATTACCGGCCTGACCCGGATAGGGCTTGGCCATGAAGGTCGAGTCCATCTCGTGGTCGTAGGCGATGTTCTTCACCAGGCGCTTGAGCAGCACCGCGTAGTCGCAGGCCTTGAGCGGGTCGGCGACGTGGTGCAGGTTGACCTCGAACTGCGCCGGGGCACTTTCCTTGACGATCGCGTCGGCCGGGATGCCTTGTTCCTTGGCGCCTTCGAGAATGTCCTGCAGGCAGTCGGCGTACTCGTCGAGGTCGTCGATCAGGTAGACCTGGGTGGACATCGGGCGCTTGCCGGAGATCGGCGAACGCGGCGGCTGCGGACGGCCGTTCACGTTTTCCTGGTCGATCAGGTAGAACTCGAGTTCGAAGGCTGCGCAGATGGTCAGGCCCAGTTCGTCGAACTTCTGTACCACCCGGCGCAATACTTCCCGTGGGTCGGCGAAGAACGGCTCGCCTTCCAGCTCGTGCATGGTCATCAGCAGCTGCGCGGTCGGGCGCTTCTGCCAGGGCTCATTGCTCAGGGTATTGGGGATGGGGTAGCAGATGCGGTCAGCGTCACCGATATCCAGGCCGAGGCCGGTGCTTTCCACCGTCGAGCCGTTGATATCCAGGGCAAAAAGAGAGGCGGGGAGGTTGATGCCTTTTTCGTACACCTTGTGGAGGCTGGTGCGTTCGATGCGCTTGCCGCGCACCACGCCATTCATATCTGCAATCAGAAGGTCGACGAACAGGACCTCAGGATGTTCCTTAAGGAACGCGTTCGCTTCGTTAAGCTGAACGGCACGCGGGGGTACCGACATGATGCAACACCTTTTTTGTTAAAAATATCAATCATTCGATTGACAGGTCTTGAGTCAATCGCAAACGCCATTGACTGTCAAGGGACGCACATTCTGCCCCAAATCAGGGCCTTAGCGCCAGTTTTGGGGCATTTCAGGGCATCGCGAACCGCTGCGGCGCCGCGTCGGCTGGGGTGTCCAGAGGGGTGTGTTCAATTTTTTACAGATCTATTGTGTAAAAAAATGAACAAGGCTAAGCTCGGCCGAAACCCATAACAGCAATAAATCGGGTGTCTCATGGCTCGCCTGCCATTGATTGGCGTCACCGCTTGCACCAAGCAGATCGGTCTTCACCCCAACCATATCGTCGGCGACAAGTATGTCCGTGCCGTGGTCGAGGGCGCTTCCGGACTGCCCCTGGTGATCCCCGCCCTGGGCGAGCTGCTCGATTTGCCCACCCTGCTGGAAAGTCTAGACGGCCTGCTGTTCACCGGCTCGCCATCGAACATCGAACCGCATCTCTACGGTGGCCCGGCCAGCGCGCCCGGCACCCCGCATGACCCCGCCCGTGACCAGACCAGCCTCCCGCTTTTGCGCGCGGCGGTGGCCGCCGGCATCCCGGTACTCGGCATCTGCCGCGGCTTCCAGGAACTCAACGTGGCGTTCGGCGGCAGCCTGCACCAGAAGGTGCACGAGGCCGGGCCGTTCATGGACCACCGCGAGCCGGAGAACGAGCCGGTCGACGTGCAATATTCCCCCCGTCATCCGCTGCAGGTGCAGCCGGGTGGCGTACTCGCCGGCCTCGGCTTGCCGCGCGAGATTCGTGTCAATTCCATTCATGGCCAGGGCGTTGATCGTCTGGCGCCGGGCCTGCGTGTTGAGGCTCTGGCCCCTGACGGGCTGATCGAGGCGATCTCGGTCGAGGGAGCCGACAGCTTCGCGCTCGGGGTGCAGTGGCACCCGGAGTGGCAAGTGCGTGCGAATCCCGAATATCTCGCCATCTTCCAGGCCTTTGGTGAGGCTTGCAGGAAGAGGGCGGGGCAACGCTGAGCTCGGCTATAAACAGTTGCAGCTCTTAACCCTGAGGTCTCTATGAGTACCAAACTCGACCAGCTGACCAGCTGGCTGAAAGAACGCAAAATCACCGAAGTTGAATGCTTGATCAGCGATCTTACCGGCATTGCGCGCGGCAAGATTTCGCCGACCAACAAGTTCCTCGACGAGAAGGGCATGCGCCTCCCCGAGAGTGTGCTGCTGCAGACCGTCACCGGCGACTATGTCGAGGACGACGTTTATTACGACCTGCTCGACCCGGCGGACATCGACATGTTCTGCCGCCCCGACGAGCACGCCGTGTTTGTCGTGCCCTGGGCCATCGAGCCGACCGCCATGGTCATCCACGACACCTTCGACAAGATGGGCAACCCCATCGAGCTGTCGCCGCGCAACCTGCTCAAGAAAGTCCTGAAGATGTATGCCGACAAGGGCTGGAAGCCGATCGTCGCGCCGGAGATGGAGTTCTACCTGACCAAGCGCTGCGAAGACCCGGACCTGCCGCTGGAAGTGCCGCTGGGACGCTCCGGCCGCCCGGAGACCGGCCGCCAGTCGTTCTCCATCGACGCCGCCAACGAATTCGACCCGCTGTTCGAGGACATGTACGACTGGTGCGAGCTGCAGGAACTCGACCTCGACACCCTGATCCACGAGGAAGGCCCGGCGCAGATGGAGATCAACTTCCGTCACGGCGAAGCGCTGCACCTGGCCGACCAGATCACCGTGTTCAAGCGCACCATGCGCGAGGCGGCGCTCAAGCACAACGTGGCGGCGACCTTCATGGCCAAGCCGATCACCGACGAGCCGGGCAGCGCCATGCACTTGCACCAGAGCATCGTCGACCTGAAGACCGGCAAGAACATCTTCTCCAACGACGACGGCTCGATGAGCGAGCTGTTCCTCAACCATATTGGTGGCCTGCAGCGTTTCATCCCCGAGGTGCTGCCGCTGTTCGCCCCCAACGTCAACTCGTTCCGCCGTTTCCTGCCGGATACCTCGGCGCCGGTGAACGTCGAGTGGGGCGAGGAGAACCGCACCGTCGGCCTGCGCGTGCCGGATGCCACGCCGCAGAACCGTCGCGTGGAGAACCGCCTGCCCGGCGCCGACGCCAACCCCTATCTGGCGATCGCCGCCAGCCTGCTGTGCGGCTACATCGGCATGGCCGAGGGGCTGAAGCCGTCGCCGCAGGTCAAGGGGCGCGCCTATGAACGGCGCAACCTGCGCCTGCCGTTCACCATCGAGGATGCGCTGGAACGCATGAGCAACAGCAAGACCCTCGAGAAGTACCTCGGCAGCAAGTTCATCACCGCCTACGTGGCGGTCAAGCAGGCCGAGAACGAGAACTACAAACGCGTGATCAGCTCCTGGGAACGCGAGTTCCTGCTGTACTCGGTATGACCTGCGATCCCCGCTGCCGATGCGCAGCGGGGACGCCAGATGATTTTCCGGTCCGCCGCGGCGGGCCCCAGTGAGTGAGGTAGGTAAATGAGCAGCCAATCGAAGAACCCGCAGACCCGCCAGTGGCAAGAGCTGAGCCAGCGCCACCACCTGGCGCCGTTCTCGGACTACAAGCAACTGAGCGAGCAAGGTCCGCGGATCATCACCAAGGCCGAGGGCGTGTACCTCTGGGACAGCGAGGGCGAGAAGATCCTCGACGGCATGGCCGGCCTGTGGTGCATCGCCGTCGGCTACGGCCGCGAGGAGCTGGTCGAGGCGGCCAGCAAGCAGATGCGTGAGCTGCCGTTCTACAACACCTTCTTTATGACCGCCCACCCGCCGGTGCTCGAGCTGGCCAAGACCATCGCCGAGATCGCCCCGGCAGGCATGAACCACGTGTTCTTCACCGGCTCCGGCTCGGAAGGCAACGACACCATGCTGCGTCTGGTCCGCCACTACTGGGCGTGCAAGGGCCAGCCGGAGAAGAAGGTGATCATCAGCCGCCTCAACGGCTATCACGGTTCGACTGTCGCCGGCGCCAGCCTGGGCGGCATGAAATACATGCACGAACAGGGCGATTTGCCGATCCCCGGCATCGTGCACATTCCCCAGCCATACTGGTTCGGCGAAGGCGGCGACATGAGCCCCGAGGAGTTCGGGATCTGGGCTGCCGATCAACTGGAGCAGAAGATTCTCGAAGCCGGCGCCGACAAGGTCGCCGCCTTCATCGCCGAGCCGATCCAGGGCGCGGGCGGCGTGATCATCCCGCCGGACAGCTACTGGCCGCGCATCCGCGAGATCCTCGCCAAGTACGACATCCTGTTCGTCGCCGACGAAGTGATCTGCGGCTTCGGGCGTACCGGCGAGTGGTTCGGCAGCGACTACTACGGCAACGCGCCGGACCTGATGACCATCGCCAAGGGTCTGACCTCCGGCTACGTGCCGATGGGTGGCCTGATCGTCAGCGACAAGGTGTTCGAGGTGATCAACGAAGGCGGCGATTTCAACCACGGCTTCACCTACTCCGGTCACCCGGTGGCGGCCGCTGTGGCGCTGGAGAACATCCGCATCCTTCGCGAAGAAAAGATCATCGAGAAGGTCAAGGCGGAAACGGCACCGTATTTGCAAAAGCGTCTGCGTGAGTTGGCTGATCACCCGCTGGTAGGTGAAGTGCGCGGCGTCGGCATGCTCGGCGCCATCGAGTTGGTGAAGAACAAGCAGACCCGCGAGCGCTTCTCCGGTGAGCTGGCTGTGGGCATGGTCTGCCGCGGTCACTGCTTCGCCAACGGCCTGGTGATGCGTGCGGTCGGTGACACCATGATCATCGCCCCGCCGCTGGTGATCAGCCGTGAAGAGATCGACGAACTGGTGACCAAGGCACGGCTGTGCCTGGACCTCACCGCAAGGGATGTCCAGGGCTGAGGAAATGGGCGTGTTTTATAACCGAAAAGTTGTAAACACGCCCTCGACCTTGCCAGACTTCACCGGTGCGTTGGCCAGGCTCACCGGAAGGCGGTGGAACGGGTTTCAACGCCTTCCGGACACATCAAAACAACAGGAGCGGTACGCATGAAACAATTCGGCAAGTCCCTGCTCGCAGTCGCCCTCGCCGGGCTGATGGCGGGTGCAGTCCAAGCGGACGACAAAGTGCTGCACGTGTACAACTGGTCCGACTACATCGCCAAGGACACCATCGCCAAGTTCGAGAAAGAGTCCGGCATCAAGGTCGTCTACGACGTCTTCGACAGCAACGAGACCCTGGAAGCCAAGCTGCTGGCGGGCAAGTCCGGCTATGACGTGGTGGTACCGTCGAACAACTTCCTGGCCAAGCAGATCAAGGCCAAGGTTTACCAGCCGCTGGACAAGGCCAAGCTGCCGAACTGGAAGAACCTCGATCCGAACCTGTTGAAGACCGTCGAAGTCAGCGACCCGGGCAACCAGTACGCCTTCCCCTACATGTGGGGCTCGATCGGCATCGGCTACAACCCGGAGAAGGTCAAGGCCGCCTTCGGTGGTGACGCCCCGGTCAACTCCTGGGACCTGCTGTTCAAGCCGGAAAACATCGAGAAGCTGAAATCCTGCGGCGTGTCGTTCCTCGACTCGCCGACCGAAATCCTCCCGGCCGCCCTGCACTACTTGGGCTACAGCCCGGTCAGCCAGGACCCGAAAGAACTCAAGGCGGCTGAGGACCTGTTCCTCAAGATCCGTCCGTACATCACCTACTTCCACTCCTCGAAGTACATCGCTGACCTGGCCAACGGCAACATCTGCGTGGCCGTCGGTTACTCGGGTGACGTGTACCAGGCCAAGTCCCGCGCCGAAGAGGCCAAGGGTGGTGTGACCGTCGCGTACAACATTCCGAAGGAAGGTGCCGGCACCTTCTTCGACATGGTCGCGATCCCGGCCGATGCGGAGAACAAGGAAGGCGCCTACGCCTTCATGAACTTCCTGATGAAGCCGGAAATCATGGCCGAAATCACCAACGAGGTGCAGTTCCCCAACGGCAACGTCGCTGCCACCCCACTGGTCGACGAAGCGATTCGCAACGACCCCGGTGTCTACCCGACCCCGGAAACCATGAAACAGCTGTACGCCTTCCCGGATCTGCCCGCGAAAGTGCAGCGCGCGATGACTCGCAGCTGGACCAAGATCAAGTCCGGTAAGTAAGCGCATGACACCCTCCGGCGGGTGCTCCCGCCGGAGGCCCGCAGGAGAGTGTGTCGCATGAGCCAGCCAATCCCGCCGTATGTTGCAGGGGATGGCGCCTCCGCCTTGGAGGCCCCGTCAGGGGGAGCGTGTGCGCCGTCGCCGGGTGCGCGGGACTAACGGAGCGTCGGGAGACGGCCGCAACCATGAACAAGAACGAGGACTGACATGTGCGAATTTCCTTCCGCAAAACCTTGATCGGTGCATTGGCCACGCTGGGTCTGAGCGCCGTCGCTCAGGCTGAATCGACGGTGCATGTCTACAACTGGTCCGACTACATCGGCGAAACCACGCTGGTCGACTTCGAGAAGGCCACCGGTATCAAGCCGGTCTACGACGTGTTCGACAGCAACGAAACCCTGGAAGGCAAACTGCTCGCCGGTCGCACCGGCTATGACGTGGTGGTGCCGTCCAACCATTTCCTCGGCCGGCAGATCAAGGCCGGCGCGTTCCAGAAGCTGGACAAGAGCCAGCTGCCGAACTGGAAGAACCTCGACCCCGGGCTGATGAAGCGGCTCGAGGCGAACGACCCCGGCAACCAGTACGGTGTGCCGTACCTGTGGGGTACCAACGGCATCGGCTTCAACGCCGAGAAGGTCAAGGCGGTGCTGGGCACTGACCAGATCGACTCCTGGGCGGTGCTGTTCGAGCCGGAGAACCTCAAGAAGCTCCACCAGTGCGGCGTCGCTTTCCTCGACTCCGCCGACGAGATGATCCCGGCAGTGTTGCAGTACCTGGGCCTCGACCCGAACAGCAAGAACCCCGAGGACTACAAGAAGGCGGAAGCCAAGCTGATGGCGGTGCGCCCGTACGTCACCTACTTCCACTCCTCGAAGTACATCACCGACCTGGCCAACGGCGACATCTGCATCGCCGCCGGTTTCTCCGGCGACGTGTTCCAGGCGGCCAGCCGCGCCGAAGAGGCGGGCAAGGGCGTGAAGATCACCTACGTGATTCCCAAGGAAGGCGGCAACCTGTGGTTCGACCTGCTGGCGGTTCCCAAGGACGCGGCCAACGTGAAGGAGGCGCATGCCTTCATCAACTACCTGTTGCAGCCGGAGGCGATCGCCAAGGTCAGCGACTACGTCGGCTACGCCAACCCGAACCCGGCGTCGGGCGAGCTGATGGACGAATCGATCCGCAATAACCCGGTGGTGTATCCGCCGCAGGCCGTCGTCGACACGCTGTTCGTTTCCAGCGAACTGCCGCCGAAGATCCTGCGCCTGATGACCCGCTCGTGGACCAAGATCAAGTCGGGCAAATAAATCCAGAAAGAACGGCCCCGGCCAACCGGGGCCCACACAGTTGGGAGTTGTGGTATGGCGATAGCCTCCGGTGCCTACAAGAAAGCCCTCGCGGGCGACCAGAAACCTAAAGAGGTTCTGGTGAAAATCGACCGGGTCAGCAAGCAATTCGACGAGACCCTGGCGGTCGACGACGTTTCGCTGACCATCAACAAGGGCGAGATATTCGCCCTGCTCGGCGGCTCCGGCTCCGGCAAGTCGACCCTGCTGCGCATGCTCGCCGGCTTCGAGCGCCCGACTGAAGGACGCATCTTCCTCGACGGCGAAGACATCACCGACCTGCCGCCGTACGAGCGCCCGATCAACATGATGTTCCAGTCCTACGCGCTGTTCCCGCACATGACCGTGGCGCAGAACATCGCCTTCGGCCTCAAGCAGGACCGCATGCCCAAGGACGAGATCGACGCCCGCGTGGCCGAGATGCTCAAGCTGGTGCGCATGAGCCAGTACGCCAAGCGCAAGCCGCATCAGCTGTCCGGCGGCCAGCGGCAGCGCGTGGCGCTGGCGCGTTCGCTGGCCAAGAGCCCGAAGCTGCTGCTGCTCGATGAGCCGATGGGCGCGCTGGACAAGAAACTGCGTTCGCAGATGCAGCTGGAACTGGTGGAGATCATCGAGCGGGTCGGCGTGACCTGCGTGATGGTGACCCACGACCAGGAAGAGGCCATGACCATGGCCCAGCGCATCGCCATCATGCACCTCGGCATGATCGAGCAGATCGGCAGCCCGGTGGACGTCTACGAGACGCCGATCAACCGCCAGGTCTGCGAGTTCATCGGCAACGTCAACCTGTTCGACGGGCAGATCGTCGAGGACGCCGAAGGCCACGCGTTGATCGATTGCCCGGACCTCGAGCGCAACATCTACGTCGGCCACGGCGTGACCACCTCGGCAGAGGACAAGAGCATCACCTACGCGATTCGTCCGGAGAAGCTGCTGGTCACCACCGAGCAGCCGACCTGCGAGTACAACTGGTCGCGCGGCGTGGTCCACGACATCGCCTACCTCGGCGGCCACTCGGTGTTCTACGTCAAGCTGCCGAGCGGGGCGATCGTCCAGTCGTTCGTCGCCAACGCCGAGCGGCGTGGCGCGCGGCCGACCTGGGATGACGAAGTGTTCGTCTGGTGGGAAGACGACAGCGGGGTCGCGCTGCGCTCATGAAAATTTCCAGCCTGAAAAAGCGTCTGCCCACAGGGCGCCACGGCGTGATCGGCGTGCCGTTCGCCTGGCTGTTCCTGTTCTTCCTGCTGCCGTTCCTGATCGTGCTGAAGATCAGTTTCACCGAGGCCGACGTCGCCATTCCGCCGTACACGGAGATCTACACCTGGGCGGAGAACCAGCTGTCGATCGTCCTCAACGTCAACAACTACCTGATGCTCACCGAGGACCAGCTGTACCTGGCGGCCTACCTCGGCTCGCTGAAGATGGCCTTCTTCAGCACCATCATCTGCCTGCTGATCGGCTACCCGATGGCCTACGCCATCGCCCGCGCCAGCAAGGAAATGCAGACCACCCTGCTGCTGCTGATCATGATGCCGACCTGGACCGCGATCCTGATCCGCGTCTATGCCTGGATGGGCATTCTCAGCAACAACGGCCTGCTCAACGGCTTCCTGATGGACATGGGGCTAATCAGCGCACCGCTGCAGATCCTCAACACCAACCTCGCGGTGTACATCGGCGTGGTCTATTCCTACCTGCCGTTCATGGTCCTGCCGCTGTTCGCCAACCTGGTCAAGCACGACACCAGCCTGCTGGAAGCCGCTGCCGACCTGGGTTCGAGCACCTTCAACAGCTTCTGGAAGATCACCGTGCCGCTGTCGAAGAACGGCATCATCGCCGGCTGCATGCTGGTGTTCATCCCGGTGGTCGGTGAGTTCGTGATCCCCGAGCTGCTCGGCGGTCCGGAAACGCTGATGATCGGCAAGGTGATGTGGCAGGAGTTCTTCAACAACCGCGACTGGCCGGTGGCGTCCGCCCTGGCAGTGGTGATGCTGTTGATCCTTATCGTGCCGATCATTCTGTTCAACCGTAACCAAGCGAAAGAGCTGGAGGGCAAGGTATGAAGCGCTTCAGTTTCTCGACCCTGATGCTGTGGCTGGGCCTGACCTTCATCTACGCGCCGATGGTCATCCTGGTGATCTACTCGTTCAACGCCTCCAAGCTGGTCACGGTGTGGGGCGGCTGGTCGGTGAAGTGGTACGTCGGCCTGCTCGACAACACCCAGCTGATCAGTGCGGTGATGCGTTCGCTGGAGATCGCCTGCTACACGGCGATCGCCGCGGTGGCGCTGGGCACCCTGGCCGCCTTCGTGCTGACCCGCATCCCGCGCTTCAAGGGCCGCACGCTGTTCGGCGGGATGGTCACCGCGCCGCTGGTAATGCCGGAAGTGATCACCGGTCTGTCGCTGCTGCTGCTGTTCGTCGCCATGGCCCAGCTGATCGGCTGGCCGGAAGAGCGCGGCATCGTCACCATCTGGATCGCCCACACCACCTTCTGCACCGCCTATGTCGCGGTGGTGGTGTCGGCGCGCCTGCGCGAGCTCGACCTGTCGATCGAGGAAGCGGCGATGGACCTCGGCGCCAAGCCGTGGAAGGTGTTCATGCTGATCACCATTCCGATGATCGCGCCGTCGCTGGCGGCCGGCGGCATGATGTCGTTCGCCCTGTCGCTCGACGACCTGGTGCTTGCCAGCTTCGTCTCCGGACCCGGCTCGACCACCCTGCCGATGGAAGTGTTCTCCGCCGTGCGCCTCGGCGTGAAGCCGGAGATCAACGCCGTCGCCAGCCTGATCCTGCTGGTGGTGTCGCTGTTCACCTTCCTCGCCTGGTACTTCAGCCGGCGTGCCGAAGAGCGTCGCAAACGCGCCATCCAGCAAGCCATGGAAACCATGGCCGAAGAGGCCGGTGCGACGACCTGGAAGGCGACCACGCAAACCGCTTAAGCGGCGCGCGACGCAACACACAACGGGCCCCGCGGGGCCCGTTTTTCATGCCCGGGGTGAACCGTTGGCAGGATGGGTTGAGCGCAGCGCTACCCATCGATGCGATGGGTAGCGTCGCTGCGCTCAACCCATCCTACGGCCCGCTTCCCCCACAACGCACAAGGCCCCGCGATTGCGGGGCCTTGTGCGTTTCACGCGTGGACGCTTAGTGCGCCGGCACCAGGTGCAGGGTGCCCTTGGTGTTGGCCTTCACGTCCTCGTCGGTGTAGTGCTGCGGCAGGTACTGGCCCTGGATGTAGGCCTCGGCCTGGTCCTGGTAGTGCGCGTCGAACGGCACGCCGCTCTGCCCGACCGGGTTGATGCCGAGGCTGTGGCTGGCGTCGGCGAGGTCGATCAGGCGTCGCGTCGACGGTCCGTAGATCACCTGCCAGGGCGCCGGGCCGACGCGGTGCGACAGGTTGTTCGGCACCTCGTGACCACCCGGTGCGGCGAACGGGCCGACGTTGAACAGCTTGTCGAGTGGCTTCTGCTGGCCCAGCGGGTGGCCGTGGGTCAGGCTGTGTGCGCTGCTCCACTGCCACTGCGCCGGGTCGTTGCCGAGGGTCTTGTGCAAGTGCGCGAGGCTGGCCTGCCAGGCCTTCTTCACCGTCTCGGCGCGGCCTTCCTTGGCCGGCGTGCTGCGGTCGTCCCACCACGGCGAGGCGGCATTGGCGGCCAGGCGCGGCAGCAGGGTGTCGAGCACGCGGGTGTACAGCAGGTTGTCGAAGAACTGCTCGCCCAGCTCGTCGCGGGTCGCCGCATTGGCCAGCTCGTAGGTCAGCTGGTTGAACAGCGTGGCCGCCGTCGAGTCGAGTTGGTGGTCACCGTCCCAGCTGGCCAGCTGTTCGACCAGCGCGCGCTCGGCGTCGTCCGCCGCGGCCGCGCGCAGGTCGGCGAGCAGCGGCTGGAGCAGGCGCTGCGGGTAGCCGGTGGCGGTTTCCAGCTGCAGCGCCTGGCTGTTCTGCAGGTCCCACTTCACGTCCGGCTGCGCCAGCCGGTCGTTGAGGCGCTGACCGCGGTCGGCGAGGTTGTAGTAGCCGGGGATCGCCACGCCGGTCGGCGACAGCGGCTGGTAGTTGGCCGAGACGATGTAGCCGCGCGCCGGGTTCTCCTCGTGCGGGTTGGCCGAGAACGGCAGGAAGCCGGGCTTGTCCGCCTCGTGGCTGCTGCCGTCGAGGATGAAGCTCGGGTTTACCCCGGCCGGGCGCTGCGGCAGCTTGGCCGCGGCCCACCAGCCGATGTCGCCGCTGGCGTTGGCCCAGATCACGTTGAGGCCCGGTGCGTGGATCTTCGCCGTGGCGGCGCGGGCCTTGTCCAGGGTGTCGGCTCGGTTCAGTTGATAGAAGGCGTCGAGGATCGGGTTCTCGGTCTCGAGGAACGCCCACCACATGGCGATCGGCGTCTTGCCGGCGCTGGCACCGAGCGCATCGTTGATGATCGGCCCGTGCGGCGAGCGGCGCAGGGTCAGCTTGACCGGTTCGCCGTCCTTGACCTGGATGGTCTCCTCGCGGCTCTGCAGCTCGACCCACTGGCCATTGATCTGCACCTGGTTGGGGTTGTCCGGGTTGACCTTCTCGGCGATCAGGTCCAGATCGTCGTTCTGGAACATGGTCAGGCTCCAGGCGAACCGCGGGTTGTGGCCCAGCGAGGCGTAGGGATTCAGCGCCTGGTGGTGGCCGTACAGCTCGAAGCCCGGCGCGCTCAGCTGCGCCTCGTACCACACCGCCGGCACGGCGAAGCGGATGTGCGGGTCGCCGGCGAGCAGCGGCTTGCCGCTCTTGGTGTGGCTGCCGGCCACCGCCCAGGCGTTGCTGCCCTCGAACTGCGGCAGGCCGGCGTCGACCAGCGCCTGCTGGCTGAGGCTGGCCAGCTTGTTGAGGTCCTGCCAGTCGCTGGCGGCCAGCGCCGGTGCGCCGATCACCCCGTCCGGGTGCCAGTCGAGGTCGAAGTCCTTCAGGTAGTCGGCGCCGAGCTGGTCGCGGATGTAGGTCAGCACCGGCTCGGTGCGGAACGCCGCGGCGAAACTGTAGGCCATGTAGCCGGCGACGCTGACGGTGTCCTCGACGGTGAACGGGCGCTTGTGGATGCCCAGCAGGTCGAACTCGACCGGGGCCGGGCGGTTGTCCTGGAACTGGTTGATGCCGTCGAGGTAGGCCTGCAGCGCCTGCATGGCCGGCGACTGCGGGTCGAGGGTCTGGCTGAAGCGGTCGGCGTGCTCGCGGATGCCCAGGGTGCGGAACAGCCGGTCGGTGTCGACCAGCTTGGCGCCGAGCACTTCGGCCAGCTCGCCGCGCGCCAGGCGGCGCAGCATCTCCATCTGGAACAGGCGGTCCTGGGCGTGCACGTAGCCGAGCGCGCGGTACATGTCGGCCTCGTTCTGCGCCTGGATGTGCGGTACGCCGCGCTCGTCGTAGCGCACGCTGACCGGCGCCTGCAGGTGGGCGAGGGCCAGTTCGCCGCTGCGTTGCGGCTGCTTGCTGTGCATGTACCAGGTGGCACCGGCGGCCACCGCGGCGACGGCGATGGCGAGGACGGTCAGGCTGCGTTTCATGGGGTGACAACTCCGTGTTTTCGTTCTTGTAGTGACCCGATTGTCCGCAGTCGTTCGCTGCTCGGCATTGACTGAACACCTCGTGGCTGCAAGTCTTCGGTCAATTAGCCCTGGAGTCCGCATGTCCCTGCCGCTCGATCCGCCCGCCAGCGACTCGCCGCTGACCCACTCGGCCACCCTGCGCCGCCTGCTTTACGAGGCGCTCGCCGATCTCGGCCTGGACCCCACCGAGATCTACCGGCGCGTCTACCAGCACCGCCGCGTCGCCGTGCCGACCACCGACAACCGCCTCGAACACGACAATGCGCCGCTGTTCTGGCAGGCCCTGCCGGAGATCACTGGCGACCGCGACATCGGCCTGCACCTCGGCGAAGTGATGAAGCCGCGCGTGCTCGACGTGGTCGGCTACCTGCTGCTGGCCAGCCGCGACCTGCGCGAGGCGGTGGAGAGCTTCGTGCGTTTCCAGCACATCATCTCCGGCGGCCTGGTCGCCCAACTGCAGGTGGACGGCGAGCAGGCGCGCCTGGTGATCGACCTCAACTACCTCGGCGTTGCTTCGCTGCGCCATCAGATGGAGTGCGTGGCGCTGCTGATCCGCAAGCTGATGGCGCTGGTCAGCGACGACGAGTTCCGCCTCAGCGGCGTGCATTTCCGCCACGCGCAGCCGCGCCAGCTGCGCGAACACCGCCGGCTGTTCGGCCTGCAGCCGCTGTTCGAGCAGGCGCACGACGCCCTGCTGTTTCCCGCCGCGCTGCTGCAGCGCCCGTCGCGCACCGCCAACCCCGAGCTGCACGCGCTGCTCAGTGAGCACGCCCAGCGTCAGCTCGACGGTCTGCAGGAGAACCAGTTGCTCAACCGCCTGCGCTACCTGCTCGGCGTGCGCCTGGGCGGCGGCGACTGCAGCCTGGCCGGCTGTGCGCGCGAACTGGGGGTGTCGGCGGCCGGTCTGCAACGTCAGCTGGCGGCGCAGGGCTGCAGCCTGAGACAGGTGCGGGAGGTGGTGCGGCGGGATCGGGCTACCGAGCTGCTGCGCGGCGGCGGGTCGATTCGCGAGGTGGCGCGGGCCTGCGGCTTCGCCGAGCTGTCGCCGTTCTATCGGGCGTTCCGCCGCTGGCACGGCGAGACCCCCGAGCAGCATCGCCAGCGCGTGCGCGCCGGGTGAAGCGGCCGCGCCCCAAGGCGGGCGCGGCGCAGCGGGTTACTCGACCAGCGGCACTTCGCGGGTGTTGGCCAGCAGGCTGATGGCGTCGAGCTGGTTCTCGATCTGCAGCCAGCGCAGCGAACGCTTCGGCGAGACTTCCTTGGCGACCCGTTCGACGTACTTCTCTTTGAGCTCCTGGCGGTCTTCCTGCAGGTCGAGCATCTGCTCCTGCAGTTTCTTCGCCGTGGCGTCGTCTACCGAGCCGCTGTTGTAGGCCTTGGCGTAGTCGAGCAGCAAGGCGATGGCGTCCTTGCTCAGCTTGTCGGCCTCGGTGCGGTAGCTGTTGTACACCGGCCAGAACGCTTCACCTTCCTTGGCGTCGAGACCCATCGCCGCTTCGACGATCTGCTTGCGCTTGTAGTCGATGTCGGCGATCTGGTTCTGGATCGAGGATTTGTACTCTTTCATGATCTGCTGGGTCGACGCGGCATCGCCGGCGACGGCGCACAGTGGCGCGGCAGCGCCGAGCAGCAGGGCGAGGGTGGCAGCTTTGAACATAGCGACTCCTTGAGGCTGGCCGGATCCGTCGTTGGACCCAGCGAGGAGTCTAGACCGCTTTGTGCAGGCTGCCGGGCGAGCCGCGCCGGCGCTTAGTCGGGTTGCGCCCAGGCGCAGAAGCAGCCGACCGCCAGAGTGTTGCTGGCGTTGACCGTACGGCCGGCGGCCAGCGCTTCGAGGATCGGCTCGATGAAGCTGTTGCTCGAGGTGCAGCTGGCGCCTTCGCTGTAGGGGCCGAAGTAGGCCAGGCGGCCTTGCGCGTCCCAGATGCCCACCGCCGGGCTGGCCGGCAGCTGCGCACTGCCGGGCAGCGCCGGCAGCGCTTCTATGGCGCTCAGGGTCGGCGGTAGCTGGCCGTGGCTGCCGGGCTTTTGCAGCGCATAGAACTTCACCCCCTGCGGCGCGAAGCGCGCCAGCAGCTCGGCGAGGTGCTGCTGGTTGCCGACGTTGCACGGGCAGGCCGGGTCCCAGAAATGCACCACGCGGATCGGCCCGGCGCCGCGCAGCGCGGCCGGCAGCTGCAGCTGGGTGCCGTCGAACAGCTGGGTCTGGGCGGCGAACGGGCGCAGGTAGCGGCCCTCGTACCAGCGCACGGCGGCGAGCGCGGCGGCCAGGCCGAGCAGCAGCAACAGGCCGGCGAGCAGGGTCTTGCGACGGGACGGGGACATGGCGGATCGGTCGGCAGCGGGGCGCATAGCTTGCCATGCCGCGCCGCGCAGCTGAATATCGGCAGCCGCCCGTCAGTCAGTCCCTTCAGCGATGTCCGAGTCCATGCCCGAGCGTTTCCAGCCCGATCTGTTGCGCGCCCACCTGCGCCCGCTGGCCGAAGCCGCCGCCGAAGCACCGCAGCTGGCCGCCTACCGCGCCTTCTACGGCCTTGAGTTCGCCGGCGTGCACGGCCGCATGGGGGTGTTTCCGGCGGCCGGCTTCCAGATCGTCGCCCAGGCCTGGTGGCCGGCGCAGCCGCGCGGCACGCTGCTGCTGCAGCATGGCTACTACGACCACGTCGGCCTGTACCGCCACCTGATCGCCTGGGCGCTCGCGCAGGGCTTCGCGGTGCTCGCCTGCGACCTGCCGGGCCACGGCCTGTCCAGCGGCGAGCGGGCCAGCATCGGTGACTTCGCCGACTACCAGGCGGTGCTCCACTGCCTGTTCGGCGAGGCCGCGGCGCTCGGCCTGCCGACCCCCTGGCACCTGTGCGGGCAGAGCACCGGCGGGGCGATCCTCATCGACTACCTGCTGCGCGGCACGGTGCGCGCGGAGATCGGCGAGACGCTGCTGCTGGCGCCGCTGGTGCGGCCGCGCGCCTGGGCCTGGTCGAAACTCAGCTACCGCCTGCTGCAGCCGTTCGTCAGCAGCATTCCGCGGCGCTTCAGCGAGAATTCCAACGATCCGGCGTTCCTCGCCTTCCTGCAGCGCGACCCGCTGCAGCCACTGGTGCTGCCGACCGCCTGGGTCGGCGCGCTGGCGCGTTGGGTGCCGGCCATCGAGGCGGCGCCGCCGAGCGCGCGGCGGCCGCTGATCGTGCAGGGTGATGCGGACATGACGGTGGACTGGCGGCACAACCTCGGCGTGCTCGGCGCCAAGTTCGCCGGCACCGAGACGCTGATGCTGCCTGGCGCGCGCCATCACCTGGCGAATGAAAGCGCTGCGCTGCGCCAGCGCTACCTGGACTTCTTCAGCGCCCGGCTGGCCTAAACGGCGCTCAGATGCTCGGCTGCGCCGGGGCCAGGTTGCTGCTGCTCTGGCCGACCGCCAGGCCGGCGCGCACGGCGGCTAGCGCCGCCTGGTAGTAGGCCTTACCGTCGGCCGACTCGGCGAAGCTGGCGAACTCCTCCAGTTCCGGATCGGACAGCTCGCGGTAGACATACAGCAGGGTGTTGTCGAGGTCGCCGCCGATCTGCTGCATCAGCCGCTCGCGCTGGCTGTTGAGCATGCCCTGCGCCTGGTCGCCGCCGAGCAGGCCGGGAATCATCTGGCTGAGGCTGTCGGCGGCCACCCCGGCCAGCGCCAGGCTCACCTCGGCGCCGGCTTCGCGGGCCGGCAGCGCTTGCGCCAGGTGGTTGATCAGCAGGCGGCGGGTGGCGTCGGCCTGGGTGCGCGGCAGGCCATTGGCGTTCTTCAGCAGCTCCTCGCGGCTGGTCGCCTTGACCTCGGCGGCGATGACCTTGCGGCCCAGCGGCGACTGGAAGAACTGCAGCGCCGGCTGCGGGTTGGCCAGTTGGCGCAGCGCAGCCTGGGCGCGCTGGTCCATGGCCTGGGCGGCGAAGCGCTGGTTACTGTTGTCGACCAGCGCCTGGTACACCGCCGGCGGCAGGCTGGCGCGGTAGCGCTGCTGGGCTGCCTGCAGAGCCGCGCTGAAATGCGCGCGCTGCTCCGGCCAGCCCGCCGCCTGGTACAGCTGGGAATGGTCGTCGGCCCGACCGGGCAGGCTGAGAAGCAGCAACACACAAGCGATAAGGGCGCGCATAAGGACTCCTGTCAGGCAGGCGGCTATTTTTGCGGCGTCGCGGCGGCTTGTCGAGGAGCGCGTCGGCCGCTGGTAGAATCGCCGGCATGTCCGCACTCGCCGATCCCACCCTGTTATCCCGCATTGTCGATGACCTCGCCCAGCAAGGCTGGTCGCGCCAGGCCGCGTTCCTGCCTGACGATCTGACCCGGCAACTGGCCGAAGAGTGCCGCCAGCGCGCGCAGCAGGGCGCCCTGACCCCGGCCGCGGTCGGTCGCGGCGGCAGCCAGCAGGTGCGCGAAGGGGTACGCGGTGACCGCATCCAGTGGCTGGAGGCGGGCCAGACGGCGGTCTGCGATCGCTATCTGGCGCTGATGGACGGGCTGCGCCAGGCGCTCAACGAGGGCCTGTACCTCGGCCTGGCGGATTTCGAGAGCCATTTCGCCTGCTACCCGCCGGGGGCGTTCTACCAGCGGCATGTCGATCGCTTCCGCGACGACGACCGTCGCGTGGTGTCGGCACTGGTCTACCTCAACGATGAGTGGCAGGCGGGCGACGGCGGCGCGCTGCGCCTGCACCTCGCCGACGGTGCGGCCGAGCGGGCGCTGGATATTCCGCCGCTGGGTGGCAGCCTGGTGCTGTTCCTCTCCGCCGAGCTACCCCACGAGGTGCTGCCGGCGAGCCGCGAGCGCCTGTCGCTGGCCGGCTGGTTCCGCCGCCGCGCGCTGTAGCTCAGAGCCTGTTCAAAGGCTTGCGAGCTAGAGCCAGGCAAGGCGCAACGACCAACGGGAGTAACAGCCGTAGGCTGGCCCGAAGGGTGAGCGCCAGCGAGTAAATCGGGCGAAGACGCGCACTTTACGAGCTGTAAATGAGCATCTGAGCCCGACTGCAACGCAGCATGGCCGACGCGCAGCAGCCTTGGGGCGGGCTCTCAGTGCCCCCAGACCTTGATAGTGCCGCGCAGGTCGTTGATGTCGCGGATCGCCAGGGTGCCCAGCCGGCTTTCGCCGACGTACATGTCGCCCTGCAGGCGCACGCGGATGCGCACGGGGTCGAGGCCGCCCTGCACCAGCTGCTGGTTGATCGTGGTCAGGTCGGGCAGGGTCAGTTGCAGCTGCTTCTGGCCATTGCCGGCGGTGACCACGTCGACCTGCAGGGTCGGCACGTTGATGCCGAGGAACGGCAGACTGAGGCCGAGCTGCGCCGGGCCGAAGGCGATCGCCGCCGGGCAGTCGCCGGGGCTGACGCAGCCGTTGTCGATCTTCACGTTGCGCAGCGAGACGCTGCCGCCATCGTCGTCCCAGCGCAACTGGCGGATCTGCGCCTGCAGGTCGACGCGAATGCTGATGCCGGCCTGGCCGCTAACCTCGCTGAGGGTCTGGTTGTCGAGGTCGAGCAGGGCGGCTTGGCCGGGGCCGGCGCACAGCAGGGCAAGGCCGGCGAGCAGGGGGCGGAGCTGGAGTATGCTGGGCATGACGGGCGTTTCCTTCGCGTCTTCGCGGGAGTGGGGCGCAGTCTGGGTCGCGCCGGGTGAGCTGGCCAGCGCCGGCCCGCGCTTCCCGTCGAAGGATGGGCCGCCCGCGCGGCGCAGCGGCGGCCCGTTGTGCGCCAATCGACAGCGACCCTACCTTCGGTGGGCGTGCCCGGCGGCAGACTGTTACGGCGGGTGACTCCGCCAGCATGAGGAAACGCGATGCAGAAGATCCTGGTCAGTCGCTGCCTGCTCGGCCATCCGGTGCGCTATGACGGAGGCGCGCACGGGCCGTTCGACCCGCTGAGCCTGTGGCAGGCGCAGGGGCGGGTGGTCGCGCTGTGTCCGGAAGTCGCCGGCGGCCTGTCGACGCCACGCCCGCCGGCGGAAATCCCCGGCGGCCAGGGCGCGGCGGTGCTCGATGGTCAGCAGCCGGTGCTTACCGTGGACGGCGCCGATGTCAGCGCGGCGTTCCTCGCCGGCGCCGAGCAGGCGCTGGCGCTGGTGCGTGCGCACGGCATCCGCATCGCCGTGCTCAAGGCGCGTAGCCCGTCGTGCGGCAATCGCGAGAACTACGACGGCAGCTTCAGCGGCCGCAAGGTCGCCGGCGAGGGGGTCACCGCCGCGCTGCTGCGCCGTGCCGGGGTCCGGGTATTCAACGAAGAGGAACTGGACGCCGCGCTTCAGGCGCTCGCCGCGCTGGACGCCGAAACAGCCTGAAACGCTCAAGCGCGCAGGTTTGCGGAACCGTAGCGGTGATCGCCGGTCTGTGCAGGATCAACCCTGCAAGGAGCACCACCATGTCGCGTCTTCTGTCTTCCCTGGGCCTGGCCGCCGCGCTGTTCGGCGCCGCCGCTGCGGTGCACGCCGAAACGCCGCGCACCGCCGCACCGAAGGAGGCTCAGGTGTACTTCATCGAGCCGGCCGACGGCGCGGTGGTCGGCCAGACCTTCACCGTCAAGTTCGGCCTCAAGGGCATGGGCGTGGCCCCGGCCGGCATCGACGCCCCGGCGACCGGTCACCACCACCTGCTGATCGACCTGACGGAAGCGCCGGCGATGAGCCTGCCGCTGCCGATGACCGACAAGATCCGCCACTTCGGCAAGGGCCAGACCGAGACCGAGCTGACCCTGCCGCCGGGCGAGCACACCCTGCAGCTGCTGGTCGGCGACAAGAACCACGTGCCGCTGGACCCGCCGGTGATTTCCAAGAAGATCACCGTCACGGTGAAATAAGCCGTAGGAGCAACCGCAGCAACGAAAAAGGGAGGCCGAAGCCTCCCTTTTTCATGCCCGCGTTGCGCTTAGAACAGCACGCGGCTGCGGATGGTGCCTTTGACGTGCTGAATCTTCTCCAGGGCCAGGTCGGAGTATTCGGCGTCGACGTCGATCACCACGTAGCCGACCTTGTCGTTGGTCTGCAGGTACTGGCCGGAGATGTTGATGCCGTTCTCGGCGAACACCTTGTTGATCTCGCTCATCACGCCCGGGATGTTCTCGTGGATGTGCAGCAGGCGGTGCTTGCCCGGGTGCGCCGGCAGGGCCACTTCGGGGAAGTTGACCGACGACACCGAGGTGCCGTTGTCGCTGTACTTGACCAGCTTCTCGGCGACTTCCAGGCCAATGTTGGCCTGTGCTTCGGCGGTCGAGCCACCGATGTGCGGGGTGAGGATCACGCGATCCAGGCCACGCAGCGGGCTTTCGAACTCTTCGTCGTTGGACTTCGGCTCGACCGGGAACACGTCGATCGCCGCGCCGATCAGGTGCTCGTCCTTGATCGCGTCGGCCAGGTGATCCAGCTCGACCACGGTGCCGCGCGCGGCGTTGATCAGGATGCCGCCCTTCTTCATCGCGCGGATTTCCTTCTCGCCGATCATCCACTGGGTGGACGGCAGCTCCGGCACGTGCAGCGAGACGATGTCGGCCATGCCGAGCAGCTCGTGCAGGTTGCCGACCTGGGTGGCGTTGCCCAGCGGCAGTTTGGTCACCACGTCGTAGAAGTACACCTGCATGCCAAGCGCTTCGGCGAGTACCGACAGCTGGGTGCCGATCGAGCCGTAGCCGACGATGCCGAGCTTCTTGCCGCGGATCTCGAAGGAGTTGGCCGCCGACTTGATCCAGCCGCCGCGGTGGCAGGAGGCGTTCTTCTCGGGGATGCCGCGCAGCAGCAGGATGGCTTCGGCGAGCACCAGCTCGGCCACCGAGCGGGTGTTCGAGTACGGCGCGTTGAACACCGCGATGCCGCGTTCGCGGGCGGCGTTGAGGTTGACCTGGTTGGTGCCGATGCAGAAGCAGCCGACCGCGATCAGCTTCTTCGCCGCGTCGAACACTTCCTCGGTCAGCTGGGTGCGCGAGCGGATGCCGATGAAGTGCACGTCGGCGATCTTTTCCTTCAGCTCGTCGTCGGACAGCGCGCCCTTGAGGTACTCGATATTGCTGTAGCCAGCGGCTTTCAGAGTGTCCACGGCGTTCTGGTGGACACCTTCCAGCAGAAGGAACTTGATCTTGCTCTTGTCGAGAGAGGTCTTGCTCATCGGAGTACCTGTGAATCCTGGAAGAAAAATCGGAGTGGGGCAGCGCTGCTGCGGGCCCCGCTAATCAGCGCCGGAGCACGATTCATGGGGGGCGTATGCTAGCATACGGACCCCGCGAAACACCCACCCCTGGCCGATGAAGCGTGCTCAGGGTGACCATGAATCGTTTGAGAGTTGCGCCGATGACCCACGCTGCCCAGATCGAAGTGCTGAAGACCCTGGTCGACCCCGGCAAGGTCCTGACCGATGCCGATTCCCTGAACGCCTACGGCAAGGATTGGACCAAGCATTTCGCCCCGGCGCCGCTGGCCATCGTGTTCCCCAAGACCACCGAGCAGGTGCAGGCCATCGTGCGCTGGGCCAATGAGCACGGCATCGCCCTGGTGCCGTCCGGCGGCCGCACCGGGCTGTCCGCCGCGGCGGTGGCGGCCAACGGCGAAGTGGTGGTGGCTTTCGACTACATGAACCAGATCCTCGCCTTCAACGAGTACGACCGCACCGCGGTGTGCCAGCCGGGCGTGGTGACCAAGCAGCTGCAGCTGTTCGCCGAGGACAAGGGCCTGTATTACCCGGTCGACTTCGCCTCCAGCGGTTCCAGCCAGCTGGGTGGTAACATCGGCACCAATGCCGGCGGGATCAAGGTGATTCGCTACGGCATGACCCGTAACTGGGTGGCCGGCCTGAAAGTGGTCACCGGCACCGGCGAGCTGCTCGAGCTGAACCGCGACCTGATCAAGAACGCCACCGGCTACGACCTGCGCCAGCTGTTTATCGGCGCCGAGGGGACGCTAGGGTTTGTGGTCGAAGCGACCATGCGCCTCGAGCGCGCGCCGAAGAACCTCACCGCGATGGTCCTTGGTACCGCGGACTTCGACTCGATCATGCCGGTGCTGCATGCCTTCCAGAACAAGCTCGACCTGACCGCCTTCGAGTTCTTCTCCGACAAGGCACTGGCCAAGATCATGGCGCGCGGTGACGTGCCGCCGGCGTTCGACACCGACTGCCCGTTCTACGCGCTGCTGGAGTTCGAGGCGACCACCGAGGAAGTTGCCAACGAGGCGCTGGCGACCTTCGAGCACTGCGTCGAGCAGGGCTGGGTGCTGGACGGCGTGATGAGCCAGAGCCAGCAGCAGCTGGAAAACCTGTGGAAGCTGCGCGAGTACATCTCCGAGACCATCAGCCACTGGACGCCGTACAAGAACGACATCTCGGTGACTGTCGGCCAGGTGCCGGCGTTCCTCCACGACATCGATGCGATCGTCGCGGCCAACTACCCGGACTTCGAAGTGATCTGGTTCGGCCACATCGGCGACGGCAACCTGCACCTGAACATCCTCAAGCCGGAGAACCTGTCCAAGGACGAGTTCTTCGCCAAGTGCGCGATCGTCAACAAGTGGGTGTTCGAGACCGTGCAGAAGTACAACGGCTCGATCAGTGCCGAGCACGGTGTCGGCATGACCAAGCGCGATTACCTGCACTACAGCCGCTCGGAAGCCGAGATCGGCTACATGAAGGCGATCAAGGCGGTGTTCGATCCCAACGGCATCATGAACCCCGGCAAGATCTTCCCGGTCTGAATCCACCCGATTGGGGTTATCCCCAATATCAACCCGGGGCGGGCTCCGCTACTGTTGGCGTCCGCCCTTCAGGAGTCGCCCCATGAGTTACCAGCACCGCTACGTCGACGGCACGCCGATCCACTTCCCGCTGGGCAAGGTGGTCTGCGTCGGCCGCAATTACGCCGAACATGCGCGCGAGCTGAACAACCCGGTGCCGACCGAGCCGCTGCTGTTCATCAAGCCGGGCAGCTGCACGGTGCCGATGGACGGCGGCTTCGCCATTCCCCACGACCGCGGCGCGGTGCACTTCGAGGCGGAGATCGCCGTGCTGATCGGCAAGCCGCTGTCGCGCCAGCCGAGCGTCGAGGAAGTGCGTGACGCCATCTCCGGCTTCGCCCCGTCGCTCGACCTGACCCTGCGCGACGTGCAGGACGGCCTCAAGGCCAAGGGCTGGCCGTGGGAAGTGTCGAAGTGCTTCGACGGCGCCTACGTGCTGGCGCCGTTCGTGCCGGGCGATGCCTTTGAGGACCTCACCGACATCGGCATTCGCCTGACCATCAACGGCGAAGTGCGTCAGGACGGCAACAGTCGCGACATGCTCAACCCGATCATTCCGGTGATCCAGCACATCGCCGGACACTTCAGCCTGCAGCCCGGCGACGTGATTTCCACCGGCACCCCGGTCGGCGTCGGCCCGTTGCGCAAAGACGACGAATTGTTGCTGGAACTGGTTGGCCACTCGCAGGTTAGTGGCCAAGTGCTGTAAGTTCACTGCAGGCGGCGCACCGATGCGCCGCCCGGTGTTCTTTTCAGGGATGAGGCAAGGGAACTGTCATTTGTGACGGCTAGTCTGACCGTCTTCACTGTCCCGTGGTCTGCCATGTCCCTATCCTTCCTGCCCCGCCCACGCTGGTTGCTGGCCTTGCTTCTGCTGCTGGTGGTGGCCATCTTCGCCAAGAGTTGGCACCTCGATGACCGCGCCTGGTTCTGGCTCAAGGAAAGTGGCGTGGCCCAGGCCGAGCGCGATGCGAGCATCTGGCTGCCGAACTATCAGGCGGTGATCCAGGCCAAGCCGCTGGCCGGCCTGGATGACGACGAGCCCTCCGACCTCACTTACAACCCGCAGACCCGCACGCTGTTCACCGTCACCGGCATGGACCCGCAGCTGGTCGAGCTGAGTCTCGATGGCGAGGTGCTGCGCAACATCCCGCTGCACGGCTTCAGCAATCCGGAAGGGGTGGCGGTGATGGCCGACGGCAACATGGCGATCACCGACGAGCGGCGGCGCACCCTGTCGCTGTTCAAGCTCAGCCCGCTGACCCTCGAGCTGAATGCCCCGGACACCCGCGAGTTCGACCTCGGTCCGTCCGCCTCGGGCAACAAGGGCTTCGAAGGCATCGCCTGGGACCCGGCCCAGCAGCGCCTGCTGCTCGGCAACGAGCGTTCGCCACTGGCGCTGTACAGCTGGCACAGCGACGGCAGCGCCGAGCTGGCCGGCACCATGCAGGCCCTGCCCAGCGACCAGCTGTACATGCGCAACCTCTCCGCGCTCAGCGTCGACCCGCGCACCGGGCATACCCTTGTGCTCTCGGCGCAGTCCAACCTGCTGCTGGAGATCGACGAGCAAGGCGAGCCGGTCAGTTTCATCAGCCTGATCGGCGGCCTCAACGGCCTGGACGCGAAGATCCCGCGCGCCGAAGGCGTGGCCATCGACGAGCAGGGCACCATCTATATGGTCAGCGAGCCGAACCTGTTCTACGTGTTCCGCCCGGAAACCCCGGAGACCCCGGAGACCCCGGCGCTCGAGCGAATTCAGCCTGGTTTAAGCGGCAATTAAGCCTCAGTTCAGCTGCGCTGCCTAAGCTGATCCCGTCAACCACTGTTACGGGAACTCGCCGATGAAACGCCAATTGCTCACCCTGCTGCTCGTACCGCTGCTGTCCACCGCCGCCCTGGCCGCGAACGGCTACACCGGTCCCGGCAGCACCCCGCAGGTGACCACGGTCAGCGCTGCCCAGGCCGCCGCCGACGACACGCCGGTGGCGCTCACCGGGCAGATCGTCAAGCGCATCAAGGGCGACAAGTACGAATTCAAGGACGCCACCGGCAGCATTCAGGTCGAGATCGACGATGATGAGTGGCCGGCCAACAGCGTCTCGGAAACCGCCAAGGTGCGCCTGACCGGCGAAGTCGAGCACGAGCTGACGGGCCGCGAAATCGACGTTGACCGCCTCGAGCTGCTGCAGTAATCAATGGGGGTGGCCGGCGCCCGATTGCCGGCCTGGGGCCCGGGCGACCTGCGTGTCGGCCGGGCCGTCGTTGCTGCGGACCTGCCATGTCTTCATTCTTTGCTGCCCGAGTGCACCCCATGCCGTCATGGTTTACCTTCAAGCGTCTGCTCGCCGTGCTGGCCCTGGCGCTGGTAATGGTGCTGGCCGGGCTGGCCCATGAATTCCGCCTGTTCGAACGCGCCTGGTTTCCGATCCAGGAATGGCGGCATGCCGCGCAGTGGCGCGACAAGTCGCTGTGGCTGCCGGACTACCGGGTGGTGATCGACGCGCAGGCGATCGACGGGGTCAAGGACCTCTCCGCGCTGACCTACGACCCGCAGCGCAAGAGCCTGTTCACCGTCACCAACAAGAATTCGCAGATCATCGAGCTGTCACTGGACGGCCGGGTGCTGCGGCGCATCCCGCTGCAGGGCTTCGGCGACCCGGAAGCCATCGAGTACATCAGCCCCGGGGTGTACGTGATCACCGACGAGCGCGAGCAGCGCCTGATCAAGGTGCGCCTAGGCGAGGGCGAGGCGCCCTTGAGCAGTGAAGCGGCGCAGCAGCTGTCGCTGGGCATCGGCCTGAACGGCAACAAGGGCTTCGAAGGGCTGGCCTACGACGCGGTGGGCAAGCGCCTGTTCGTCGCCAAGGAGCGCGACCCGGTGCGCATCTACGAGGTGCGCGGCTTCCCGCACACCAACCCCGATCTGCCGTTCGCGGTGCACGTGGTCGACGACCCGGCGCGCGACGCCGGGCTGTTCGTCCGTGACCTGTCCAGCCTCGACTACGACGCGCATACCGGGCACCTGCTGGCGCTGTCCGACGAGTCGCGCCTGGTGCTCGAGCTGAACGCCGACGGCCGGCCGATCAGCAGCCTGTCGCTGCTGCGCGGCCAGCACGGCCTGAAGCGCTCGGTGCCGCAGGCCGAAGGCATCGCCAGCGACGACGACGGCAACCTCTACCTGATCAGCGAGCCGAACCTGTTCTACGTGTTCCGCAAGCAGGCCGACTGATCAGCTTTCGTCGACCAGCGTGGCGCCCGGCGCATTGTTGATCACCGACTGGATGCCGGCGGCGCAACTGGCGCTGTTGGCGTACTTCTCGCTGTGGCCGATGACTTGGCCGTTGGTGGCCTTGAGCACGAAGTAGGGCTGCCCGCCGCTGCCTTCCTTGGTTTCGAAGGCGCCTTCGCGGGTGGCGTTCTTGCGCACCGACTCAATGCCGTTGAGCGCGCCATCCTTGCCCTGGTACAGCTCGCTGGTGAGGATGATCTCGCCGTTGCCGGCGTGCAGGTTGAAGTGAAACTGGCCGTCTTTGGCCTTCTTCAGCAGGAATTTGCTGGCCATCGGTATTCTCCTGGCGTGGCGGGGGCGGTGCGCGTTCGCACCGTCCCGCTAACGCTAGCCAGTCGAATCCGCCGGCGCGGCGGCAGCCGATCAGCGGCGCAGGGTCTGCACGCCTTCGGCGGTGCCGAGCAGCAGCAGGTCGGCCGGGCGCGCGGCGAACAGGCCGTTGGTGACCACGCCGACGATGGCGTTGATCTGTGCTTCCAGTTGCGGCGGATTGACGATCGACAGGTTGTGCACGTCGAGAATGATGTTGCCGTTGTCGGTCAGCACGCCCTCGCGGTACACCGGGTCGCCGCCCAGTTTGACCAGCTGGCGGGCCACGTGGCTGCGCGCCATGGGGATCACTTCGACCGGCAGCGGGAAGGCGCCGAGCACCGACACCAGCTTGCTGCCGTCGGCGATGCAGATGAAGGTCTTGGCCACCGCGGCGACGATCTTCTCGCGGGTCAGTGCAGCGCCGCCGCCCTTGATCAGGTTGAGGTGCGCATCGCTCTCGTCGGCGCCGTCGATGTAGAACTCCAGCTCGCTCACCGTGTTCAGGTCGTAGACCGGGATGCCGTGGCCCTTGAGGCGCGCCGCGGTGGCTTCCGAGCTGGCCACCGCGCCGTCGAACTCGGCCTTGTGCTTGGCCAGCGCGTCGATGAAGAAGTTGGCGGTGGAACCGGTGCCGACGCCGATCACGCTCTTGCTGTCGAGGTGCGGGAGGATATGGTCGACGGCGGCCTGGGCGACGGCCTGCTTGAGCTGGTCCTGGTTCATGACGGAGTTCCGGGCGGGAAGGAGGAAGAGAGGCGCGAATTATAGCGGCGGATGCCGCGCCGAGGGCGGATTGCCAACCAACCGGCGTTTGCCTTGCGGTAGACTGCCGGCTCCCCGCCCGACCGTCAGCGATATCGCCATGCTTGAACAGTACGTGAAGAAGACCCTCACCTCGCGCGTCTATGACGTCGCGGCCGAGACCCCGCTGCAACCTGCCCGCCAGCTGTCCGAACGGCTGAACAACCAGATTCTGCTCAAGCGCGAGGATCTGCAGCCGGTCTACTCGTTCAAGATTCGCGGCGCCTACAACAAGCTGGCGCAGCTCAGCGCCGAGGAGCAGGCACGCGGCGTGGTCACCGCCTCGGCCGGCAACCATGCGCAGGGCGTGGCGCTGGCCGCCAAGCACCTGGGCATCAAGGCGACCATCGTCATGCCGCGCACCACCCCGGAGCTCAAGGTCCAGGGCGTGCGTTCGCGCGGCGGCAAGGTGGTGCTGCACGGCGACGCCTTCCCCGAGGCGCTGGCCTACTCGCTGAAGCTGGTCGAGGAAAAGGGCCTGGTGTACATCCACCCCTATGACGATCCGGACGTGATCGCCGGCCAGGGCACCGTGGCCATGGAGATCCTCTGGCAGCAGCCCAGCCAGCTCGACGCGATCTTCGTGCCGGTCGGCGGCGGCGGGCTGGTCGCCGGCATCGCCGCCTACGTCAAGTACCTGCGTCCGGAGATCAAGGTGATCGGCGTCGAGCCGGACGACTCCAACTGCCTGCAGGCGGCGATGGCCGCCGGCGAGCGCGTGGTGCTGCCGCAGGTCGGGCTGTTCGCCGACGGCGTGGCGGTGGCGCAGATCGGCCAGCACACCTTCGACATCTGCAAGGATTACGTCGACGAAGTGATCACCGTCAGCAGCGACGAGATCTGCGCGGCGATCAAGGACATCTACGACGACACCCGCTCGATCACCGAGCCGGCCGGCGCCCTGGCGGTGGCCGGGATCAAGAAGTACGTCGAGCGCGAAGGCGTCAGCGGCCAGGTGCTGGTCGGCATCGACTCCGGCGCCAACATCAACTTCGACCGCCTGCGCCATGTCGCCGAGCGCGCCGAACTGGGCGAGAAGCGCGAGGCGATCATCGCCGTGACCATCCCCGAGCAGCCGGGCAGCTTCAAGGCCTTCTGTGAAGCGATCGGCAAGCGGCAGATCACCGAGTTCAACTACCGCTACCACACCGACCGCGAGGCGCACATCTTCGTCGGCGTGCAGACCCACCCGGAGCTCGACCCGCGCGAGAAGCTGGTCGGCAGCCTGCGCGAGCAGGGCTTCCCGGTGCTCGACCTGACCGACAACGAGCTGGCCAAGCTGCACATCCGCCACACCGTCGGCGGGCATGCCGCGGCGGTGCCGGACGAGTGCGTGTTCCGTTTCGAGTTCCCCGAGCGGCCGGGTGCGCTGTTCAACTTCCTGACCAAGCTCGGCGGGCGCTGGAACATCACCATGTTCCACTACCGCAACCACGGCTCGGCCGACGGCCGGGTGCTCGCCGCCCTGCAGGTACCGGACGACGAGCGTCACCTGATCCCCGCGGCGCTGGCGGAAATCGGCTACCCGTACTGGGACGAGAGCGACAACCCGGCCTACAAGCTGTTCCTCGGCTGAGCCACGCCACGCGGCTCTGCTAGGCTGGGCGGAAAGCCTTACGGAGATCGCCGATGGACAGCTTACAGATGCTCAATCTGGCCTTGATCGGCGGCACCGCCGTGCTGCTGCTCGGCGCCCTGGCGCTGGCCGGCTATCTCTGGCAGGGCTGGCGCAGCGGCGACGCGGCGGGCGTCGAGCGGCAGGTGCGCTGGGTCGGGTGGGGCGGTTGGGCGCTGGCCTCGCTGAGCATTCTCAGCCTGCCGGTGAGTGCCTGGTGGCTGGCTCACCTGCAGCCCTGGCCGCTCAGCGCGCGCTGGCTGCTCGGCGGCGCGCTGCTGTACATCCCGGCGTTCTGCGCCTGGCTGCTGCTCGCCGGGCGCCTGCAGCGCCTGCGCCTGGCGGTGCAGGGCGGCTTCGGCGAAGCGGTGACCGCGCCGCTGCGCGCCACTCAGGTGCTGGCGGCGCTGACCCTGCTGCTGTTCGCCCTGCTGTGGCTGCTGGTGATCCTCAAGCCGCTCTGATCAGCGTAGCGAGATGACCGGCCAGCCGCGCCGTTCGGCTTCGGCACGCAGCTTGGGATCGGGGTCGACCGCGCAGGGCTGGGCGACCAGCTCGAGCAGCGGCAGGTCGTTCAGCGAGTCGCTGTAGAAGCACGCACCGTCCAGGCTCACATCGTTCTCCGCGAGCCAGCGGTTCAGACGGGTCACCTTGCCTTCACGGAAGCACGCCACATCGGTGGTGCGCCCGGTGTAGCGGCCGTCGGCCATCTCGCACTCGGTGGCGAGCAGGGTCTCGACGCCGAGCCGCGCGGCGATCGGCGCGGTGACGAAGCGATTGGTCGCGGTGATGATCAGGATGCGGTCACCGGCGGCGCGGTGCTCGGCGAGCAGCGCCTCGCCCTTGGCGAGGATCATCGGCTCGATGCAGTCGCGCATGAACTCGCGGTGCCACTGGTCCAGCTGGGCCATCTCGGTACGGCCGAGGATCTCCAGGCTGAAGTTCAGGTAGGCGGTGACATCCAGGGTGCCGGCCAGGTAGTCCTGGTAGAACTCGTCGTTGCGTGCCTTGTAGGCGTCGACGTCGAGGATGCCGCGTTGGCACAGGTAGTCGCCCCAGGCGTGGTCGCTGTCGCCGGCCAGGAGGGTGTTGTCGAGATCGAATAACGCCAGACGCACGGTATTTACTCACTGCAGAGACTGAAATCGGCGGTCAGGATACGGGCTTTTGCGCGGCCTGCCCACAAGCCGGGACGTCGCGTTGCCGCTGTCACGAGCTTTATGGAACAATGCCGCGACATGCGCTTGCGAGGTTGTCTGCCGTGATCGATTCCGATGGTTTCCGCCCCAATGTCGGCATCATTCTGACCAATGATGTCGGCCAGGTGCTGTGGGCGCGCCGAATCAATCAGGACGCCTGGCAGTTCCCCCAGGGTGGGATCAACCCCAACGAAACCCCGGAACAGGCCCTGTATCGCGAGCTCAACGAGGAAGTCGGGCTCGATCCGGAGGATGTCCAGGTGCTCGCCTGCACCCGTGGCTGGTTGCGTTACCGCCTGCCGCAGCGCCTGGTGCGCACGCACAGCCAGCCGCTGTGCATCGGCCAGAAGCAGAAGTGGTTCCTGCTGCGCCTGCGCTCCCATGACGAACGGGTGCGCATGGATCTCAGCCCCAAGCCGGAGTTCGACGGCTGGCGCTGGGTCAGTTACTGGTACCCGCTGGGCCAGGTGGTGACATTCAAGCGCGAGGTCTACCGTCGCGCCCTCAAGGAATTGGCGCCGCGCCTGCCGGTGCGCGACTGACGGAAGCCCCCATGCTCAACACGCTGCGCAAGATCGTCCAGGAAGTGAACGCCGCCAAGGATCTCAAGGCGGCGTTGACGATCATCGTGCAGCGGGTCAAGGAAGCCATGGGCAGCCAGGTCTGCTCGGTCTACCTGCTCGACCCGGAGACCAACCGCTTTGTGCTGATGGCCACCGAGGGCCTCAACAAGAAAGCCATCGGCAAGGTCAGCATGGCGCCCAGCGAAGGCCTGGTCGGCCTGGTCGGCAGCCGGGAAGAGCCACTCAACCTCGAACACGCCTCCGAACACCCGCGCTACCGCTACTTCGCCGAGACCGGTGAGGAGCGCTACGCCTCCTTCCTCGGCGCGCCGATCATCCACCACCGGCGGGTGATGGGCGTACTGGTGATCCAGCAGAAGGAGCGCCGCAAGTTCGACGAAGGCGAAGAAGCCTTCCTGGTCACCATGAGCGCGCAGCTCTCCGGAGTCATCGCCCACGCCGAGGCGACCGGCTCGATCCGCGGCCTCGGCCGTCAGGGCAAGGGCATCCAGGAAGCGCGCTTCGTCGGCGTCCCCGGTTCGCCCGGCGCCGCGGTCGGCACTGCGGTGGTGGTGCTGCCGCCGGCTGACCTGGAAGTGGTGCCGGACAAGCCGGTCAGCGACATCGACGCCGAACTCAAACTGTTCAACAACGCCCTCGAGGGCGTGCGCGCCGACATGCGCCAGCTGTCTGCCAAGCTGGCCACCCAGCTGCGCCCGGAAGAGCGCGCACTGTTCGACGTCTACCTGATGATGCTCGACGACGCCGCCCTCGGCAGCGAAGTGACCAAGGTGATCAAGACCGGCCAGTGGGCCCAGGGCGCGCTGCGCCAGGTGGTCAACGAGCACGTCAAACGCTTCGAGCTGATGGACGACGCCTACCTGCGCGAGCGCGCCTCCGACGTCAAGGACCTCGGCCGCCGCCTGCTCGCCTACCTGCAGGAAGAGCGCAAGCAGAACCTGGTGTACCAGGACAACACCATCCTGGTCAGCGAGGAGCTGTCGCCGTCGATGCTCGGCGAGGTGCCGGAAGGCAAGCTGGTCGGCCTGGTCTCGGTGCTCGGCTCGGGCAACTCGCACGTCGCCATCCTCGCACGCGCCATGGGCATTCCCACGGTGATGGGCGCGGTCGACCTGCCGTACTCCAAGGTCGACGGCATCGAGCTGATCGTCGACGGTTACCACGGCGAGGTGTTCACCAATCCCAGCGAGGTGCTGCGCAAGCAGTACGCCGAGGTGGTCGAGGAGGAACGCCAGCTGGCCCAGGGCCTGGATGCCCTGCGCGAACTGCCGTGCGAGACGCTCGACGGTCACCGCATGCCGCTGTGGGTCAACACCGGCCTGCTCGCCGACGTCAAGCGCGCCCAGGAGCGCGGCGCTGAGGGTGTCGGCCTGTACCGCACCGAAGTGCCGTTCATGATCAAGGAACGCTTCCCCAGCGAAAAGGAGCAGCTGGCGATCTACCGCGAGCAGCTCGCCGCCTTCCACCCGCTGCCGGTGACCATGCGCAGCCTGGATATCGGTGGTGACAAGGCGCTGTCCTACTTCCCGATCAAGGAAGACAACCCGTTCCTCGGCTGGCGCGGCATCCGCGTCACCCTCGACCACCCGGAAATCTTCCTGGTGCAGACCCGCGCGATGCTCAAGGCCAGCGAAGGCCTCGACAACCTGCGCATCCTGCTGCCGATGATCTCCGGCACCCACGAACTGGAAGAGGCGCTGCACCTGATCCACCGCGCCTGGGGCGAGGTGCGCGACGAAGGCACCGACGTGCCGATGCCGCCGGTCGGGGTGATGATCGAAGTGCCGGCGGCGGTCTATCAGGTGCGCGAGCTGGCGCGCCAGGTCGACTTCCTGTCGGTCGGCTCCAACGACCTGACCCAGTACCTGCTGGCGGTTGACCGCAACAACCCGCGTGTCGCCGACCTCTACGACTTCCTCCACCCGGCGGTGCTGCAGGCCCTGCGCCTGGTGGTCGACGGCGCGCACGCCGAAGGCAAGCCGGTGAGCATCTGCGGCGAGATGGCCGGCGACCCGGCCTCGGCGGTGCTGCTGATGGCGATGGGCTTCGACAGCCTGTCGATGAACGCCACCAACCTGCCCAAGGTCAAGTGGCTGCTGCGCCAGATCAGCCTGACCAAGGCCCGCGAGCTGCTCGCCCAGCTGATGACCATGGACAACCCGCAGGTCACCCACAGCACCCTGCAACTGGCGCTGCGCAACCTCGGTCTCGGCCGGGTGATCAACCCGGCGGCGACCATCCAGGTCTGAGCGGAGGCGGGCGATGCACCAGCAGCCTGCACCAAGCCTGACCCTCACCCATCTCGCCGACCTGCGCGTGTCGGCCGCCAGCGCGTTGGTCTGCGCCGACGAGCAGCTGTGGCTGGTCGCCGACGACGCCCTGGTCCTGCAGCGCTATCAGCTGAACGGCAATTACGCCGGTGAGCTGACCCTGCTGCCCGGCGCGCTGCCGGCCGATGCCGCGGCGCGCAAGGCGCGCAAACCGGACTTCGAGGCGCTCGCCCGCTTGCCGGACGGCGCCCTGCTGGCGCTCGGCTCCGGCTCCACCGTGCAGCGCCGGCGCGGCTGCCTGGTGCGCGGCGGCGAAGTGCAGGTGATCGACCTTGGCCCGCTGTACCGGCACCTGGAGCAGGCGTTCGCCGAACTGAACATCGAGGGCGCCGTGGTGCGCGGCGAACAGCTGCTGCTGGCCCAGCGCGGCAATGGGGCGGCGGCGCAGAACGCCCTGGTGCTGCTCGACCTGGCGCGGGTGCTCAGCGACCTGGCGGCCGGCCAGCTGAGCGCCGCCGCGGTGCAGCGGCTGATTGCCGTGCCGCTCGGCGAACTGGACGGCGTGCCGCTCGGCCTCACCGACCTGGCGCTGGATGCGCGGGGCCGCCTGTATTGCAGCGCGGCGGCCGAGGCCAGCGCGTCGACCTACCTCGACGGCGCCTGCAGCGGCAGCCTGCTGGCGCGCTTCGACGAGGAGTTCCAGCTGGTCTGGCAGGCGCGCCTGCAGCCGGCGGTGAAGATCGAGGGGCTGGCCTGCCACGCCGATGGCCACTGGCTGCTGGTCGCCGATGCCGACGACCCGCAGCGCCCGGCGTCGCTGTTCCGCCTGGCGGCAGACGCGCTCGGCTAAAGCTCGACACGCACCTCGCCGAGCTGCGCGCCGTAGGGCCCGAAGCTGCGCTCGACCAATACCTGATGACCATCGGCGTGACGGATCAGCGCAGTGCTGGCGCGCGTGCCGTAGTTCGGGCTGGCGATAAACAGGCTGGACAGCAGACGCTCGGTGGCCAGGCCGACGCCGGTCTCCGGCAGACTGCTGTCGCTTGCCGGTTCGGCGTCGCCGAGCAGCGCCAGCAGCGTCTCCGGGCTCGGCGCGGGCAGGCGCTCGGCGAGCGCCGCCTTGACCTTGCGCAGCTTCGGCCAGGGGGTGTCCAGTGCGGCGTTGGACAGCCCGTAGAGCCCCGCGGGGAGCAGTTGCGGCAGCGCCTCGCGGGCGTTCAGGTAGGCCAGTTCGGTGCGCGTGCCGACCAGCAGGTTGAAGCCGGAGTAGTGCCCGGCCTGGTCGGCGATCTGCTGCAGGTAGGCCAGCGGGCTCAGGCTGCCGCGCAGGAAGCCGGCGACCAGCTCGCCGCGCGAGCGACTGCCGAGCTTCTGCCCGGGATCGCGGATGTTGGTCAGCGCGGCGAAGCGTCCATCGCGGGTGACTCCCAGCCAGCTGCCGCCGGCTTCCAGGTCGCGGCCGGCGTACAGACCGGGGGCGTCCGGCCATTCGCCCAGCGGGCGACTGGGGCGGGCATAGAATTCGTCGCGGTTGGCGGCCAGGACCAGCGGCAGGGCGTGGTCGGGGCGCCAGGCGAAGGCGATCAGGCACATCGGGCAAGTTCCCAAAGGGGCAAAGCACTGAGCTTAAAGGCTCGGCCGGCTTTTCTGTAGGCGCGAATTGATTGGCGATGAGCCGCTACCGCGCCACAGCGGTCGCGGATGAATTCGCGCCTAGATGTTTCTGCAGGGGCAAGTGCCAGGGATGATCGACCACCTGCGGTGGAGGGGGTGGGGCGCATCCGTTACCATGCGCCCTTGGTCTTGGGGGGTAGTGATGGAATTCCTGCTGTATCTGTTGCTCGGTGCCGGCGCCGGGGTGCTGGCCGGGCTGTTCGGGGTCGGTGGCGGCATGATCATCGTGCCGGTGCTGGTGTTCAGCTTCACCGCGCATGGCTTCGATCCGCACATTCTCACCCACATGGCGGTCGGCACCTCGCTGGCCAGCATCATCTTCACCTCGCTCAACTCGATCCTCGAGCACCACCGCAAGGGCGCGGTGAACTGGACGGTGTTCGTCTGGATGGCGCTGGGCATCCTGGTCGGCGCCGGCCTCGGCTCGCTGACCGCGGAAGCGATCTCCGGGCCGGTGCTGCAGAAGATCATCGGCACCTTCGCCATCTGCATCGCCATCCAGATGGCCTTCGATCTACGCCCCAAGGCCAGCGGCGGCCTGCCCGGCAAGCCCGGCCTGAGCGCCGCCGGCGGCGTGGTCGGCTGGGCCTCGGCGATCTTCGGCATCGGCGGTGGTTCGCTGACCGTGCCGTTCCTGGTCTGGCGCGGGCAGAGCATGCAGCAGGCGGTAGCCACCTCGGCGGCCTGCGGGCTGCCGATCGCCATGATGGGCGCGGCCAGTTTCATGCTGATCGGCTGGCGCAGCCCGGGGCTGCCGGAGTGGAGCCTGGGCTTCGTCTACCTGCCGGCGCTGGTTGGCATCGCGGTCACCAGCATGCCGTTCGCCCGTGTCGGGGCGCGCCTGGCGCATCGCCTGCCGCAACGTATTCTCAAGCGCCTGTTCGCCCTGCTGCTGCTGTGCGTCGGCCTGAATTTCCTGCTCTGAAGGAGTGATTGATGCTGCCTTATCCGCAGATCGACCCGGTGGCGCTGGCCATCGGTCCGCTGAAGATCCACTGGTACGGCCTGATGTACCTGATCGGCATCGGCGGCGCCTGGCTGCTGGCCAGCCGCCGGCTGCACGCGTTCGACCCGAGCTGGAGCAAGGAGAAGCTCTCCGACCTGGTGTTCTGGGTGGCGATGGGGGTGATCCTCGGTGGCCGCCTCGGCTACGTGCTGTTCTATGACCTGTCCGCCTACCTGGCCAACCCGCTGCTGATCTTCGAGGTGTGGAAGGGCGGCATGTCGTTCCACGGCGGGCTGATCGGCGTGATGCTGGCCACCTTCTGGTTCGGCAAGCGCCACGGCAAGAGCTTCTTTGAGCTGATGGACTTTATCGCCCCTCTCGTCCCCATTGGCCTGGGGGCTGGCAGGATCGGCAACTTCATCAACGCCGAGCTGTGGGGCAAGGTCAGCGACGTGCCCTGGGCCATGGTGTTCCCCACCGGCGGCCCGCTGCCGCGCCACCCGTCGCAGCTCTATCAGTTCGCCCTGGAAGGCGTGGCACTCTTCCTGATCCTCTGGGCGTACTCGCGCAAGCCGCGGCCGACCATGGCGGTGTCGGGGATGTTCGCGCTGTTCTACGGGCTGTTCCGCTTCATCGTCGAATTCGTCCGCGTGCCGGACGCCCAGCTCGGTTACCTGGCCTTCGGCTGGCTGACCATGGGCCAGGTGCTGTGCCTGCCGATGATCCTCGGCGGCATCGCGCTGATCGTGATTGCCTACAAGCGCCAGACGGCGCCAGGAGTTGCCGGATGAAACAGTACCTCGACCTGATGCGCCTGGTGCGCGAGACCGGCACCTTCAAGAGTGACCGCACCGGCACCGGCACCTACTCGGTGTTCGGCCACCAGATGCGCTTCAACCTGGCCGACGGCTTCCCGCTGGTGACCACCAAGAAGTGCCACCTGCGCTCGATCATCGTCGAGCTGCTGTGGTTCCTGCAGGGCGACACCAACATCAAGTACCTCAAGGACCACGGCGTCAGCATCTGGGACGAGTGGGCCGATGACAACGGCGACCTCGGCCCGGTGTACGGCTACCAGTGGCGCAGCTGGCCGGCGCCGAACGGCGCGGCGATCGACCAGATCAGCAAGGTGGTCGAGATGATCAAGCAGAGCCCGGACTCGCGGCGCCTGATCGTCAGCGCCTGGAACCCCGCGCTGGTCGACGAGATGGCCCTGCCGCCGTGCCACGCGCTGTTCCAGTTCTACGTCGCCGACGGCAAGCTCTCCTGCCAGCTGTACCAGCGCTCGGCCGACATCTTCCTCGGCGTGCCCTTCAACATCGCCAGCTACGCGCTGCTGACCCTGATGGTCGCCCAGGTCTGCGGCCTGCAGCCTGGCGAGTTCATCTGGACCGGCGGCGACTGCCACCTGTACGCCAACCATATCGAGCAGACCGACCTGCAGCTGACCCGCGAGCCGCTGCCGCTGCCGACCATGCGGGTCAATCCCGAGGTCAAGGACCTGTTCGCCTTCAAGTTCGAGGACTTCGAGCTGCAGAACTACCAGGCGCACCCGCACATCAAGGCCCCGGTCGCGGTGTAACGCGATGCTGGCCGAGCTGAAGGCCTTCTACACCGTGGCCCGCCTGGGCAGCGTGACCCAGGCGGCGAAGAAGCTCGGCCTCAGCCAGCCGACGGTGACCACGCAGATCCGCCAGCTGGAGAGCCAGTACGGCGTCGAGTTGTTCTACCGCGGCGGCCGCGGCCTGAGCCTCAGCGAGGAGGGCGTGCGTCTGCTGCCGCTGGTCAAGGAGCTGCTACAGCGCGAGGCCGACATCGACTTCCACTTGCGCAACGCCGGCCAGTTGCAGGGCCGCCTGCGCATCGGCGCCACCGCGCCGTACTACGTGCTCGACCTGATCAAGCGCTTTCGCGAGGTGCATCCGCAGATCGTGGTGTCGGTGGAGATCGGCAACTCGCAGCAGGTCATCGAGGCGCTGGAAGACTACCGCGTCGACCTCGCCGCCTCCTCGCAGCCGCTCGACGATGCGCGCCTGACCCGCCTGCAACTGGGCCGCGATCCGCTGGTCCTCGCCGTGCACCGCGAGCACCCGCTGGCGGCCCTGCAGCGCGTGCCGCTGAGCGCGCTGAGTGGGCACTGCCTGCTGCTTCGCGAAGCCGGCTCGACCACCCGCCAGCTCAGCGAGGCGATGCTCGCCAACGCCGGCGTGCAGCCCGGCGCGCGCCTGGAGATCGGCAGCCGCGAGTCGATCCGCGAGGCGGTGCTGCGCAACATCGGCGTGAGCATCATCGCCCGCCACGAAGTGCCGGATCACCCGGCGCTGCGCGTCATCGAACTGGACGACGCGGCGGAGATCGGCGAATACCTGTACTGCCTCAAGGAGCGCCGCCAGGCGCGGCTGCCGGCGGCGTTCCTGGCGCTGGCGCGGCAGGCGACGGGCTAGCCATCTGGGCGCGCAAAAATCCCAATAGCCCTATCGTCAGCTTTTGCCTCGCTGCCACATAGTCTTCGCATTCGCTCCCTAGGATGACCTCGTTGCCCAACGCTGCACGAGGTTGTCCCCATGTCCGCTGCCGTTTCCGCCACGCACCTGCAGGTGCGCGATCTGCACAAGCGCTTCGGCGCCTTCGCCGCGCTCGACGGGGTCTCGCTGGACGTCGCCCAGGGCGAGCTGGTCTGCCTGCTCGGCCCCTCCGGCTGCGGCAAGACCACCCTGCTGCGCTGCATCGCCGGCCTCGAGCGGCAGGACGCCGGCCAGCTGTTCAGCGCCGGCCGCGACATCTCCGGCCTGCCGCCGCAGGCGCGTGACTACGGCATCCTGTTCCAGTCCTACGCGCTGTTTCCCAACCTTACCGTGGCGCAGAACATCGGCTATGGGCTGAGCAATCGCAGCCGCGACGAGCAGCGCGCGCGCATCGCCGAGATGCTCGAGCTGGTCGGCCTGAGTGGCAGCGAGGCGAAGTACCCCGGCCAGCTCTCCGGCGGCCAGCAGCAGCGCGTCGCCCTGGCCCGCGCGCTGGCCCCGGCGCCTTCGCTGCTGCTGCTCGACGAGCCGATGTCGGCGCTCGATGCGCGGGTTCGCGAGCACCTGTGCGGCGAACTGCGTGCGCTGCAGAAGCGCCTCGGCATCACCACCCTGATGGTCACCCACAACCAGGACGAGGCGATGCTGATGGCCGATCGCATCGCGGTGATCAACCACGGTCGCGTCGAGCAGTACGCCCGCGCCGAGGAAATCTACCGGCAGCCGGCCACGCCCTTCGTCGCCGAGTTCGTCGGCCAGGGCAACTGGCTGCCGTTCGAGCGTGACGGCGCCGGCCAGGCTTGCGTCGGCGGCCGGCCGGTGCAGCTCAGCGACCCGCGCGGCGGCATGCGCGGACGGCTGTTCTGCCGCCCCGAGGCGGTCAGCGTGAATCCCGCCGAGGCCAGCGATAACCGCTTCCGCGCCCAGGTGCGCGACATCACCTTCCTCGGCAACCGCTGCCGGATGAGCTTCGAGCTCAACCACCTGCCCGGCCATCCGCTGCTCGCCGAACTGGCCCCCGAGGACATGCCGCGGCTGCTCACCCCGGACATCTGGGTCGCCCTGCCACCGCGCAGCCTGCAGGTGTTCGCCTGATGAGCGTGCTGCTCGGCACGGCCACCCCGATGCTGGCCGCCGCGCCACGTCGCGACTGGGCCGACCGGCTGTTCGTCGGCGGCGGCAAGTGGCTGCTGCTGGTGCTGCTCTGCGGTGCGGTACTGCTGCCGCTGGCGGCGATCTTCTGGCGTGGCTTCAGCGGCGAGGCGGGCCAGGGCGGTGGGCTCGCCGCCGCCAGCGCACTGCTGGGCAGTGCCAACTTCCGCTGGCTGCTCGGCAACAGCCTGAGCACCGCACTGAGCGTCGCCGCCATCGTGGTGCCGCTGGCCTACGCCTTCGCCTACGCCCTGCAGCGCACGCTGATTCCAGCCAAGGGACTGTGGCGCGGCATCTCGCTGCTGCCGCTGCTGGCGCCGTCGATGCTGCCGGGCATCGCGCTGATCTACCTGTTCGGCAACCAGGGCGTGCTGCGCGGGCTGTTCGCCGACAACATCTACGGCTTCTGGGGCATCGTCCTCGGCCAGGCCATCTACACCTTCCCGCATGCGCTGATGGTGCTGCTCTCGGCGCTGGCGCTGGCCGACGCGCGGCTGTTCGACGCCGCGGCGAGCATGGGCGCCTCGCCGTGGAAGCGCTTTCGCAGCATCACCTGGCCGGCCACCCGGCAGGCGGTGTTCGCCGCCGGCTGCCTGGTGTTCACCCTGTGCATCACCGACTTCGGCGTGCCGGTGGTGGTCGGCGGCGACTATCAGGTGCTGGCGCTGGAGGCCTACAAGGCGGTGGTCGGTCAGCAGCAGTTCGGCCGCGGCGCGCAGATCGGCATGCTGCTGTTGCTGCCGGCACTGCTCAGCTTCGCGGTCGACAGCTGGCTGCGCCGCCGCCAACGCGACGCCATGAGCGGCCGCGCGCAGGTCTTCCATCCGGCGCCGGATCGCCGCCGCGACGCCGCCTACCTGCTCCTCGTCGGGCTGCTCTGCGGCGTGCTGCTGCTGGTGTTCGGCATGGCGATCTACTCCTCGCTGGTCAAGTTCTGGCCGTACAACCTCAGCCTGTCGCTCGACCACTACGCCTTCTCCGAGCTGCCCGGCGGCTGGCTGGCCTACCGCAACAGCGTGACCCTGGCGCTGTGCAGCGCGCTGTTCGGCAGCCTGCTGATCTTCGTCGGCGCCTACCTGATCGAGAAGACCCGCCAGGACTGGCTGACCCGCCTGTTGCGTCTGCTCGGCTTCGTGCCGATGGCGGTGCCCGGCTTGGTCCTCGGCCTCGGTTACGTGTTCTTCTTCAACCTGCCGGGCAACCCGCTGCACGGCCTCTACGGCAGCCTGGCCCTGCTGGTGGTGTGCACCGTCGCGCATTTCCTGACCACCGCGCAGATGACCGCGAGCAGCGCGCTGCGCCAGCTCGATGGCGAGTTCGAGGCCGCCGCGCTGTCGCTCAAGGTGCCACTTTGGCGCCACTTCTGGCGGGTCAGCCTGCCGCTGTGCCTGCCGGCGCTGCTGGACATCTGCCGCTACCTGTTCGTCTCGGCGATGACCACGGTGTCGGCGGTGATCTTCCTCTACAGCCCGGACAGCCTGCTCGCCGCGATCGCCGTGTTGAACATGGACGACGCCGGCAACGTCGGCGGCGCGGCCGCCATGTCCACCCTGATCCTGCTCACCTCGGCCGCCGTGTCGCTGCTCCTCGCCGGCGCCTCGCGCGGCGTGCTGCGCCGCGCCCAGGCCTGGCGCGCGGCCACCGATAGACCCTAAGGAGACTGCCATGCACTACCTCACGCCCACCTGCCTCAGCGCCGCGATCCTCGACTGGGCCGGCACCGTGGTCGATTTCGGTTCCTTCGCGCCGACCCACATCTTCGTCGAGGCGTTCGCCAGCTTCGACGTCGAGCTCAGCCTCGCCGAGGCGCGCGGGCCGATGGGCATGGGCAAGTGGGATCACATCCGCCACCTGTGCGACCAGCCGGCAGTCGCCGAGCGCTTCCAGCGCCGCTTCGGCCGGCTGCCCAGCGATGCCGACGTCACCGCGATCTACGAACGCTTCATGCCGTTGCAGCTGGAGAAGGTCGGCGCCCACTCGGCGCTGATCCCCGGCGCCCTCGAGGCGATCGCCGGGCTGCGCCAGCGCGGCCTGCAGATCGGCAGCTGCTCGGGCTATCCGAAGTCGGTGATGGACCGCGTGGTGGCGCTGGCCGCCGCCGACGGCTACCGCCCCGACCATGTGGTTGCCACCGACGAGGTGCCGCGTGGCCGGCCGAGCCCGGCGCAGGCACTGGCCAACGTCATCGCCCTGGGCGTCGCCGACGTCGCCGCCTGCGTCAAGGTCGACGACACCGAGCCGGGCATCCTCGAAGGCCGCAGCGCCGGGATGTGGACCGTGGCGCTGCGCTTCTCCGGCAACTTTCTCGGCCTCGACTGGACGCAGTACCAGGCGCTCTCGGCGGCGCAACGGGCCAGCGAACGCGAGCGCATCGACGCGCTGTTCGCCGCCAGCCGGCCGCACTACCTGATCGACACCATCGCCGAACTGCCGCTGGTGGTCGACGCGATCAACGCCCGCCTGGCGCGTGGCGAAACCCCGCAATCCGCCTGACCCCGTGCTTTGCCCCCTTCGACACAGGAGCCTCACCATGTTCAAACGCACCGCTGCCCTCGCCGCCGGCCTGCTCGCCGCCGGCGCCCTGCAGGCCCAGGCCAACACCGAACTGACCGTCTACACCGCGCTGGAGGTCGAGCAGCTCAAGCCCTACCAGGAGGCCTTCGAGCAGCAGCACCCGGACATCACCATCAAATGGGTGCGCGATTCCACCGGCATCGTCACCGCCAAGCTCCTCGCCGAGAAGGCGCGGCCGCAGGCCGACGTGGTCTGGGGCTTGGCCGGCTCGAGCCTGGCGGTGCTCAAGCAGCAGGACATGCTCGAGCCCTACGCGCCGGCCAACCTCGCGCAGATCGGCGCGCACTACCGCGACAGCGCCAACCCGCCGGCCTGGGTCGGCATGGACGTGTGGGCGGCGACCATCTGCTTCAACACCGTGGAAGCCGAGAAGCAGGGGCTGAGCAAGCCGCACAGCTGGGAAGACCTGACCAAGCCGGAGTACAAGGGCAAGGTGGTGATGCCCAACCCGGCCTCCTCGGGCACCGGCTACCTCGACGTCAGCGCCTGGCTGCAGACCTTCGGCGAGGCGCAGGGCTGGGCCTACATGGACCAGCTGCACGAGAACATCGGCCAGTACACCCACTCCGGCTCCAAGCCGTGCAAGCTGGCCGCCGCCGGTGAATTCCCGATCGGCATCTCCTTCGAGTACCCGGCCGTGCAGCTCAAGCGCAAGGGCGCGCCGCTGGACATCGTGCTGCCCAAGGAAGGCCTGGGCTGGGAGATCGAGGCGACCGGCATCGTCAAGGGCACCAGCAAGCTGGAAGCGGCGAAGAAGCTCGCCGACTTCGCCGCCAGCCGCGCGGCCATGGACCTGTACAAGGCCAACTTCGCCGTGCTCGCCCAGCCGGGCATCGCCGAGCGCTTCCAGGAACTGCCGGCCGACTACGAGCAGCGCCTGATCAAGAACGACTTCGCCTGGGCCTCGAGCAACCGCGACAAGATCCTCGCCGAGTGGCGCAAGCGCTACGACGGCAAGTCCGAACCGGTCAGCCAGTAAGCGGCGTTTTGCTGCGAGGGGCGCGCCCCTCGCCACCACCAGGAGTTTCCCCATGCACCACTACGACTGTGACCTGCTCGTCGTCGGCGCCGGCATGCTCGGCCTCGCCCATGCCTGGGCGGCGGCCAAACGCGGCCTGCGCGTCAAGGTCTGCGAACGCAGCCACACCCCGCTCGGCGCCTCGGTGCGCAACTTTGGCCAGGCGCTGGTCACTGGCCAGGCACCCGGCCCGATGCTCGACCTGGCACGCCAGGCCCACGGCCTGTGGGGCGAACTCGGCGCGGCCGCCGGGCTGGCCCTGAAGCAGCAAGGCTCGCTGCTGTTCGCCCGCAGCGAGGCCGAAGAAGCGCTGCTCGAGGCGTTCTGCGCCGGCCGCGCGCGCGAGCTCGACTACCGCGTCGAGCTGCTCCGCGGCGCGCGGCTGAACCAGCTGTACGACGGGCGCTTCGAGCACCACCGCGCGGCGCTGCACGGCCTCGACGACCAGCAGCTGTACTCGCGCGAGGCGCTGCCGCAGATCATCGCCTACCTGGCCCGCGAGCTGGGCGTCGACTTCCACTTCTCGACCCTGGTGCGCGACGTGGAAACCGGCTGGGCGCACACCACCGCCGGGCGTTTCAGCGCGCGGCAGATCCTGGTCTGCTCCGGCCACGACTACCAGACCCTGCTGGCCGAACCGCTGGCCGCGCTGCAGCCGCAGGTCTGCCGCCTGCAGATGCTGCGTGCGCGCCTCAAGCGCCCGCTCGACCTGCAGCACGCGCTGCTCACCGGGCTCAGCTGCGTGCACTACGGGGCGTTCGCCGACCTGCCGGAATCGGCGGCGATCCGCGCGCAGATCCGCCGCGAACAGCCGGCCCTGGAAGCCCACGGCATTCACCTGCTGATCAGCCCGACGCCGTATGGCGAGCTGATCATCGGCGACTCGCACGACTACGGCAGCGACGCCAGCCCGTTCAACGCCGAGGCGGTCGACCGCCTCTTGCTCGAGCTGGCCGAGCACACCCTGGGTGGCGAACTGGAGGTGCTGGAGCGCTGGCAGGGCGTCTACGGCGCACGCGGCCCGGCGCCGTTCAGCGTGCTCAAGGTGAGCGACGGGGTCACTGCGGTGCTGATGCACACCGGCCTCGGCATGAGCGTCGGCCTGGCGCTCGGCGAACGCACCGTCGCCGCGCTGCTCGGCGACGGCGAATGGCCGCGGGCGCTGGCCGCGTGAGTCCGCAGCAGGCGGTCGCCGAGCTGTTCGCCCTGTGCGCGACGCAGGGCGACGGTGACTACTTCGGCGAACCGCTCAGCCAGCTGGCGCACATGCACCAGGCCGCCGAGCTGGCCGCCGCCGAGGGTGCCGACGAGGAACTGGTGCTGGCCGCGTTCTGCCACGACCTCGGGCACTTCTGCGCGCCGCTGACCGCGCACAACAGCATGGCCGGCCTCGGCCGCCGCGGCCACGAGCGGGTCGGCGCGCAGTGGCTGCTCGACCGCGGTTTCTCCGCGCGGCTGGCCGGGCTGGTGGCGCGGCATGTCGACGCCAAGCGCTACCTGTGCTGGCGCAACCCGTCGTACCTGGCGGGCCTCAGCCCGGCCAGCTGGCAGACCCTCGACTGGCAGGGCGGGCCGATGGATGACCGCGAAGCCGCCGCCTTCGCGACCGACCCGCTGTTCGCCGACAGCCTGCGCCTGCGCCGCTGGGATGAGGCCGCCAAGGTGTCCGGCGGCGCACCGGTCGACCTCGGCAGGTGGCAGGCGCTGGCCTTGCGGGTGCGTGGCGCCGGCTAGGCGCGGCTCGGGTCGCGGTCATGGACCGCTCCTACGGCGCCGGCCGATGGCCGCGCTCGCGGTTGCTGTAGGAGCGAATTCATTCGCGATGCCGGCAGCTCCGATCGCGAATGAATTCGCTCCTACCGTCCAGCGGCTTGCTTAGCCGGCCAGGCGCTCGGCGAGGAAGTCGATCAGCACGCGCAGCTTCGGCGGCAGGTGGCGGGTCGGCTGGTAGAGCAGCCAGGCGGTGCCCTGGTAGGAACCGGTGTAGCGCCAGTCGCGCAGCACCTCGAGCAGCGCGCCGCTGGCCAGCGCCTCGGCGGCGGTGAAGTGCGGCAGGCAGGCGATGCCCAGGTCGCGCAGCGCGCCGTTCAGGCGCACCTCGCTGTGGTTGCTGGCCAGCCGGCCGTGCACCGCCACCACGCACTGCTGTTTGCCGTCGCTGAAGTGCCAGCGCTGGTCGTCGACCACCTCGTCGAGGTACAGGCAGGCGTGGCGCACCAGTTCTTGCGGATGCTGCGGCGTGCCGTGCGCGGCCAGGTAGGCCGGGCTGGCGCACAGCAACTGGCGCACCTCGCACAGCGGCCGGCCGGCGAGCCCCGCTGGCGGCTGGTCGGTGATGCACACCAGCAGGTCGAACTGCTCGGCGATCAGGTCGGGGCGCCGGTCGCTGAGGTTGAGGCTGACGTCGACCTCCGGGTAGCGGGCGAGGAACTCGGCGAGCAGCGGGCTGATCAGGAACTTGCCGAACGCCTTGGGCACCGACAGGCGCACCTGGCCGCGCGGATGGCTCATCAGCCGCTCGCCGACCGCCACCGCCGCCTGCGCCGCGGCGAGCATCTCGCGGCAGCGCTCGAACACCTCGGCACCCGCGGCGCTCAGGCGCAGGCGCCGGGTGGTGCGCTCCAGCAGGCGCAGGCCAAGCGCCTGCTCCAGCGCGGCGATCTGTCGGCTCACCGCCGAGGCGGTGCTGCCCTGCTGGCGCGCGGCGGCGGAGAAGCTGCCGCACTCGACCACGCGGACCAGCTGGGCCATGTGCGGCAGCAGGCTGGCGGGAAGATTCGTGCTCATGGCGAACAAGTCCTGTGCGAAGTGACTGGATTATCACGATCAGCGCGGCAATGGACAATCCATGCCGTCCTTGTCCGTGCCGGAGCCCGCCATGACCACCCTGACCCAGACCACCCGCCTGCGCCTGCTGCAGGGCAGCGATCTGCTGCTGCTCGGCGTCGCGCTGATCTGGGGCACCAGCTACGGGGTGGCCAAGCAGGCGCTGGTCTTCTACCCGGTGCTCGGCTTCCTCGCTGTGCGCTTCTGCCTGACCTTTCTGATCCTCCTCCCGCAGCTGCGCGGCGCCGGGCGCCGCGCCTGGGCGCCCGGCCTGCCGCTGGGCGGCGTGCTGCTGGCGATCTTCCTCGCCGAGACCTACGGCGTGCAGCTGACCACGGCGAGCAACGCCGCCTTCCTGATCAGCCTGTGCGTGGTGCTCACCCCGTTCGTCGAATGGCTGCTGCTCGGCCAGCGCCCGGAGCGCCGCGTGCTGCCGGCGGTGGCGCTGTCGCTGCTCGGCACCTGGCTGCTCAGCGGCGGGGTGAACCTGGCTTTCAACCTCGGCGACGGCCTGATGCTGCTTGCCGCGCTGCTGCGCGCGCTGCTGGTGTGCCTGACCCGCCGGCTGACCGCGGCCAGCGAGGTGCCGGCGCTGGCGCTGACTGCGGTGCAGACCGGGGTGGTCGGCGGCGGCTGCCTGCTGCTCGGCTTCACCCTGCTGCCCGGCGGCCTGCCGCCGCTGCCGCAGGCGCCGGCGTTCTGGATCGGCAGCCTGTACCTGGTGCTGTTCGCCACGCTGCTGGCCTTCTATGTGCAGAACCACGCGCTGCGCCGCAGCAGCCCGACCCGTGTGGCGCTGCTCATGGGCAGCGAGCCGCTGTTCGGTGCGCTGTTCGCGGTGCTCTGGCTGAGCGAGCAGTTGAGTGCGCAGGCCTGGCTGGGCGGCCTGCTGATCGTCGCGGCGACGCTGTGGACCGGGCTGTTGCGCCGCCAGTGACGGTGGCGGGCGAGCGTCGCGCGGCGCCCATGGCGGCCATGGGCCGCGAGAACTGCCTCAGCCCGAACGAAGCGGCAACAGCCTGGCGCGCCGTTAGGCCTGCGCCAGGCTGTCGGCGAGCTGCGCCACCTGCGCCTGGCGTTCGGCCTGGCCGAGCTTGGCGGCCGGGTTGAGCGCCGACCACTCAGGGTGCGCGCGGGCTTTCTTCAGCGCCTCGGGCAGCTGGCCGTCGCGCCACGCCTGGTCGTGCGGCGCGCTCAGCTGGATCGCCGTGGTCGCCGCGTGGCCGCGGCTCTCCAGGGCGCCGAGCAGCTGGCGCTGGCGTAGCGCGAGCAGGCGCAGCACGGCGTCGTCGATGGTCAGTTCGCGCTGCCCCTTGAGCTTGCCGAGCAGCCGTCCGCCGTAGTTGCGCGCGGTCTGCAGGCCGCCGCCGGCCAGCGCGCCGAGCAATGCCGCGGCGCCCAAGGTCACCCCGCCGACCAGCAGGTCGATGCCGGCGCCGGCCGCTGCGCCGGCCGCCATGCCGCCGCCGAGGCTGACGCCGAGCTGCTTGAGGGTTTCCGGGTTGAACAGGTCGTCGCCCCAACGGCCGTCGGCGAGCGGCAGGTCGCCGGCGCGCGCGTCGTCCTTGCGAAACGCATAGAGGCGCAGCAGCGCTTCGACGCACTGCTGTTCGCGCTGGCGGATCGCCTGGTGCAGCTCGCGCACCGCCGACTGCTCGCGACCCGCCTCGGCCGCCACGCTGCGCCGGCACGCCGCGGCATCCAGCAGCAGTTCGGCGATCAGCCGCGCGCCGGCCTGGCGGCGTGCCGTGACCTGCGCCTCGTGGTCGGCGATCAGCCGTTCCAGGCGCGGCCGCGCCGGCTCGATCAGCAGCGCCAGGCTCTCGTACAGGCGCCGCTCGCCGTCCAGCGGCGGCGCCACGGTATCGAAGCGCACCAGCGCGTGCAGGCCCAGGCGGGCCAGCGCCTCGCGCCACTCGCCCTCGCGCTGCTGCGGTGCGGCGCTGAAGTTGAGCACTGGAAGCAGCGGCTTGCCGCAGCCGGCGAGCACTGCCAGTTCGTCGCGGTACTTGGCCAGCACCGGCTCGCGGGCGTCGATCACGTACAGTCCGGCATCGCAGGCGAGCAACTGGCGCAGTACCTTGGCCTCCTGCTCGTAGCGCTGGCGCGCCTCGGCGCCGTCGAGAAATCGACTAAGCCGCGCCGGTCCGTCGAGGCGCTCGCCGGGGCGTTCGAGGCGCTCCAGGTAGTCAAGCAGGGCGATCGCGTCTTCCAGACCGGGGGTGTCGTACAGCTCGAGCAGCGCCTCGCCGTCCACCGACAGCCGCGCGCCCTCGACGTGGCGGGTGGTGCTCGGCCGGTGCGAGACCTCGCCGAAGCCGACGTCGCGGGTCAGGGTGCGCAGCAGCGAGGTCTTGCCGACGTTGGTGTGGCCGACCACGGCGAGTTTCAGCGGCTGGGTCATGGGCGCGGCTCCACCGGGATTGGTGCGGCGGGGGAGGTTCGGTCCCTCACCCCAGCCCTCTCCCGGAGGGAGAGGGAGGTAAAGGCACGCGGCCAAGGGATGGCGCGGAGCAGTTCCCTCTCCCCTTGGGAGAGGGCTAGGGTGAGGGACGGTCTCTCAATCATGCCCACTCTCCAACCACGCCAGCGGCGAGCTGTCGCTCCACGCCAGACCGAGCTTCTCTAGAGCCGAGTGCCAGTCGCCCAGGCGTTCGCTGTCGAGCGCCTCGCCGGGCGGCGGGGTGAGCAGCCAGACCCGCGTGTGCGCGGCGCTGCGCGCCAGTTCGCCGAGCAGCGCCAGGGTGCCGCGGTCCGGCGAGCGGCGCGGGTCGCAGGCGATCACCAGGCGTTCGGCGGGGAACCGCGCGAGCTGCTCGAGCAGGCGCTGGCGCTGTTCGCGGCTGTCGACCACCCCGGCGTCGGCGACCCCCGCGGGCAGCGCCGGCGGCCAGGCGCGCTGCGGGTCGAGTTCGACCGCCACCAGCAGTGCGCCGGCGCTGGGCGCCAGGGTGCCGGCGGCCGGCGCGCCGGCCGGCAGGTCGGGGGCCGGGTCAAGTACGCCGAGGCGTTCGCTGGACGGCAGCAGGCGCTCGCGCAGCAGGCTGTAGCCGGGCAGGCCGAAGTCGAGGCGCAGGCGTTGCTGACCGCGCCACCAGCGCCAGGCGCACAGCGCGGCGAGCAGCAGGCGCGGCAGCAGGCCGTAGACCAGCAGCACGCCGAGCAACCAGCTCGACCAGGCCTGGCGCGCGCCGGCCTCGCCCAGCACCGCGTCGCCGCTGGCGCGGATCAGCGCCGGTTCCGGCACGGCGAAGCCGAGTAGCGCCGGCAGTGCGCCGAGCGCTTGGGTGAGGGCGACGAACACTTGATCGCCGAGGATGGTGGTCTCCCAGACGAAGCCGTAGCGGCGCGTGGCGAGCAGCGCCAGCAGCACCAGCAGCGCGCTGCCCAGCACCAGCAGCCACAGGCCGTGCACCAGGCTGCCGAGCGCCCAGCGCGCCAGGCGCTCGCGCTGCAAGGTGAGCAGCAGCGCCGGGGCCAACTGGGCGACCTGCGCGTCGCGCGCCAGCTTGCCGCTCAGCCACAGCCACAGGCGGCCGAGCAGCGCGCCGCTGTCGCCGAGCAGCACGAAGCTCAGCGCCCAGCCAAGCAGGGTCAGCAGGTGCAGGCCGAGCAGGCTGCCCAGCGCCCAGAACACATTGACCGGCCGCTGTCCGTCGCCGAGCGCGGCGACCGCCAGCCCGGCGCCGCTGAGCAGAGCCAGCACCGCGAGCAGCAGCAGCGCCAGGCGCGCGCCCTGGCGCCAGTGCTGCAGGCCGGCGAGCTGGCCGTCGCGTTCGGCGAGCAGCAGTGCGCGGCGCTCGAGGCGCTGGCGGAAGTCGCCGCCGTCGGCGATCACCCGGCGATTGACCTCGGCGTCGTCGAGCGGCCCGCTCTGGTCTTCGCGCAGGCGGATGGTTTCGCACAGCCAGAGGCGGTCGAGCGGGGAAAGGTGCACAGCGCTCACGAGGTCTCCGCGGGTCTAGGTCGGGCCTTGAGCATAGCCGCTACGGTTTCCCGGTAACACCGCGGCGCCAGCGCCAAACCAAGGGAAGGGCGCGCCGCGGGGGGCGTGGCGCTAGGGTGGCGGGCATAACAACAAGAGGATTTGCCCATGCGCTACTGCCTGGCGTTGCTCCTGGCGCTGCTCGGCGCCCTGGCCGCGGCCGCCGAAAATCCGCCGCCGCGCGCCTCCGACTGGGGCCAGCCGGCGGTCGACCTGATGGCTGCGGTGCCGCCGCGCCAACTCGACAGCACGGTCGGTCCGCGCGACTCGGGCTCGGCCACCTCGCGGCTGTGGATCGCCAACACCGACTTCCGCCTGCACGACGACATCGGCTTCTTCATCCGCCAGATGCTCATCGAGATGCGCCCGCTGAGCGCCGGCACGCCGCTGCTGCTCGACGACCCGACGGCGATGGAGGCGCGCATCGAGGCCGGCGACATCTTCGTCGCCGACGCCACCCTGGCCACCCTGCTCAACCAGGACCTGCGCCGCGCCGCCGCGCCGGTGCGCAACCTGCGCCTGAGCACCCGCCACGACGGCCAGGAAGTCAGCGGCGAGCTGCTGCGCAAGGGGCGCTGGCGGCCGTTGCGGATGCTCACCGGGATCGAGCTGGCCGGGCCGCTGAAGGTCGCCCTGGTGCCGCGGCAGATTTTCGTCGACGGCGTCGACGTCACCCCGTCGCTCTCCGCCGCGTCGATCGACATGAGCGAGGTGCTCAGCCTGCAGACCCGGCACATGCAGCTGACCGGCAACCGCATCCTGGTCGACCTCGACGGGCTGTTCCCGCCACCACGCCTGGATTTCGCGGTGCGCAGCCTGCGCCTGGCCGACGGTGGCATGGACCTGCAACTGGGTGGCGAGCTGAGCGCGCTGCAATGGCCTTCGCTACGCGCGCCGGACAGCTACATGTTCATCGAGGGCGGCGACATCAAGATGGCGCGCACCGTGCTGGTCAAGGCCTACGCGCTGTTCACCAGCCTCAGTCCGCGCGAGCCGCTGCTGTTCAACCTCTACGACTATCGGCGCCAGTTGCAGTACGGCGAAATCCGCCTGCGCGAGGACGGCATGGTGCACATCGCGGTGTCGCCGGTGAAGGCGCCGGCACCCCAGGAGGCCGCGCTATGAAACGACTGATCAGCCTGGCGCTGGGCGCCCTCGGCCTGCTCGGCGGGCTGGCCCAGGCTGACGGCGCGCTGGAGCGCCAGCAACGCGAACTGGCCCTGCTGCGCCACGGCTGGTTCCAGCAGAGCCCGCCGGCGCCCGGCCATGCGGCGCAGCGGCCGGCCGGGGTGCGCGACTCCGGGCAGGACGGCGTCGGCCTGTTGCTGCACAACGTCGACATGTATTTCCAGGGCGGCATCGGCTTCCACGCGCCGCAACTCAAGGGCTGGCTGGTGCCGCTCGAGGCCGGCGCACCGATCGACTTCGACCACCCCGAGGCGATGCGCATCGAGGTAGTCGAGGGCGAGGTGATCCTCAGCCCGCAGCAGCTCGCCAACCTGTTCAACCAGCACATCCTCGCCTACCCGCAGAGCATGCTGCGCGACTTCGCCATGCACAGCGCCGGCGGGCGTCTGCAGGTGAGCGGCGAGGTGCGTCCGCTGGGCGTCGGCCCGTGGCTGCCGTTGCGTCTGGACGGCGCGGTAAGCCTCGACGCGCAGGCCGGGCTGATCGACTACCAGCCGGATCAGCTCAAGGTGCTCGGCGTGCCGAGCTATGGCGCGATGAGCCTGGTCGGACTGCAACTGGCCACCCTGGTCGAGTTGCAGCGCCCCGGCGCGACGCTGGACGGCAATCGCATGCGCCTGGATTACCGTAAGGTGTTCCCGCTGCTCGGCATCGACGGCCAGGTCGACGCCAGCTGGCTCGACGAGCAGGGCCTGCACCTGCGCTTCGCCCCGCCGCCGGGCAGCGCGCCGATGCGCTTCAGCCCGCCGGCGCAGGCCGGGCAGTCGTACATCCGGCTGCAATCCGGCGACCTGAAGATCTTCGAGATCCTTATCACCTACGCCCAGGTGTTGCTCAAGGCGCAGGCCGCCGACACGCCGCTGACCTTCAGCCTGCGCGATTACCGCAAGGTGCTGGCCACCGGGCTGACCCAGGTGAACGAGGACGGCACCTTCTTCATGAGCGTGCCGCCCTATGCGGTGGCGTCGCCACCGTTGTGACGCAGCGGCCGGCGCGGCTGGTATGCTGCGCCGGTCCCGTTTTTTTCGACTTTCTGGAGCCCCCATGACTGCAGCCCGACTGCCGCTGGCGATGATCGCCGCGCTGGCCGAGAACCGCGCGATCGGCATCGACAACCGCATGCCCTGGCACCTGCCGGCCGACCTTAAGCACTTCAAGGCGCTGACCCTCGGCAAGCCGATCATCATGGGCCGCAAGACCTGGGACTCGCTGGGGCGGCCGCTGCCGGGGCGCCTCAATCTGGTGGTCAGCCGCCAGCCGGGCCTGCAGCTGGAGGGCGCCGAAGTGTTCGCCTCGCTGGAGGATGCGCTGCTGCGCGCCGAGGCCTGGGCGCGCGCCGAGGAGGCCGAGGAACTGATGCTGATCGGCGGTGCGCAGCTGTACGGCGAGGCGCTGCCGCTGGCCGAGCGGTTGTACCTGACCCGCGTCGGCCTGAGCCCGGCCGGTGACGCGTTCTTCCCCGAGGTGCCGGCTGGCGAATGGCACCTGGCGTCGAGCATCGAGCACGTCGCCCAGGGCGAAACGCCGGCGTATGCCTTCGAGGTGTGGGAGCGCCGCGCGCCGTAAGGCGCTCCTACAACTCGATCAACTCAGCGCGCAGCTGATCGCCGTCGAGGTGCAACAGCCCTAGCGTGATCGGCAGCTTGAAGCGTCGCGGCCCGGCACTGCCCGGGTTGATGTGTAGCAGGGCGCCGCGCTGCTCGATCAGTGGTTGGTGCGAATGGCCGCAGATCACCACCTGCACACCGCGCGCCGCTAGGTCGTCCGGCACATGCGCCGGTTCATGTACGACGAACAAGCGCACTCCTTCGAATTGCAGGTCCAGGCTATGTGGCAGCGCAGCGGCCCAGTCGCCGTGGTCGTTGTTGCCACGCACCGCATGCAGCGGAGCGATCTCGGCCAAGCTGGCGAGGATTTCCGGCTTGCCGATATCGCCGGCATGGATGATCTGCACGCAGCCGGCCAGCGCCGCCAGCGCCTCGGGGCGCAGCAGGCCGTGGGTGTCGGAAATCAGGCCGATCTTCATGGGCATGGGGCTCGCAATGGGCATGTTCCCTCACCCTAGCCCTCTCCCAGTGGGAGAGGGAGCCGCGCGGTGCCACGCAGTGACATTCGGCCGTCCGCCTGACACGGACAGCTCCCTCTCCCTCCGGGAGAGGGTTGGGGTGAGGGGCGGGGGCACCTGGGGCGCAGCGATAGCCAGGATGGGCGCAACAAAAAGCCCGGCACTGGGCCGGGCTTTCGTTGACGCAGGCGCAGCGGCTTAGCCGTCGAGCAGCGCCTTGTCGCGCACCGCGCCCTTGTCGGCGCTGGTGGCCAGCAGGGCGTAGGCCTTCAGGGCAGTGGTCACCTTGCGCGCGCGCGGGGCGACCGGCTTCCAGCCCTTCTTGTCCTGCTCGACGCGGCGCGCGGCCAGGTCGTCATCGGAGATCAGCAGGTTGATGCTGCGGTTGGGGATATCGATCAGCACCTTGTCGCCGTCCTGCACCAGGCCGATGGCGCCGCCCGCGGCGGCTTCCGGCGAGGCGTGGCCGATCGACAGGCCCGAGGTGCCGCCGGAGAAGCGCCCGTCGGTGAGCAGCGCGCAATCCTTGCCCAGGCCCTTGGACTTCAGGTAGCTGGTCGGATAGAGCATTTCCTGCATGCCCGGGCCGCCTTTCGGACCTTCGTAGCGGATGATCACGATGTCACCGGCCTTCACTTCGTCGGCGAGGATGCCGCGCACCGCGCTGTCCTGGCTTTCGAATATCTTCGCCGTGCCTTCGAACACGTGGATCGACTCGTCGACGCCGGCGGTCTTCACCACGCAGCCGTCTAGGGCGATGTTGCCGTACAGCACGGCCAGACCGCCTTCCTGCGAGTAGGCGTTGGCGACGCTGCGGATGCAGCCTTCGGCGCGGTCGTCGTCGACGGTGTCCCAACGGGTCGACTGGCTGAACGCGGTCTGCGTCGGGATACCGGCCGGGCCGGCCTTGAAGAAGGTGTGGACCTTCTCGTCGCTGGTCTGGGTGATGTCCCACTGGGCGATGGCATCGAGCATCGACGGGCTGTGGATGGTCGGCACGTCGGTGTGCAGCAGGCCGCCACGCGCCAGCTCGCCGAGGATCGAGAAAATCCCGCCGGCGCGGTGTACGTCTTCCATGTGGTACTTCTGGATGTTCGGCGCCACCTTGCACAGCTGCGGCACCTTGCGCGACAGGCGATCGATGTCGCGCAGGTCGAAGGCCAGCTCGGCCTCCTGGGCGGCGGCCAGCAGGTGCAGGATGGTGTTGGTCGAGCCACCCATGGCGATGTCCAGGGTCATGGCGTTTTCGAACGATTTGAAGTTGGCGACGTTGCGCGGCAGCACTGACTCGTCGTTCTCGCCGTAGTAACGCTGGCACAGCTCGACGGCCAGACGCCCGGCGCGCAGGAACAGCTGCTCGCGGTCGCTGTGCGTGGCCAGGGTCGAACCGTTGCCCGGCAGGGCCAGGCCGAGGGCTTCCATCAGGCAGTTCATCGAGTTGGCGGTGAACATGCCGGAGCAGGAACCGCAGGTCGGGCAGGCGCTGCGCTCGTACTCGGCGACCTTCTCATCGGAGCAGGAATCGTCAGCGGCAACGACCATCGCGTCGACCAGGTCCAGACCATGGCTGGCCAGCTTGGTCTTGCCGGCTTCCATCGGCCCGCCGGAGACGAACACCACCGGGATGTTCAGGCGCAGGGCGGCCATCAGCATGCCGGGGGTGATCTTGTCGCAATTGGAGATGCAGACGATGGCGTCGGCGCAGTGCGCGTTGACCATGTACTCCACGGAGTCGGCGATGATCTCGCGGCTCGGCAGCGAATAGAGCATGCCGTCGTGGCCCATGGCGATGCCGTCGTCGACCGCGATGGTGTTGAATTCCTTGGCCACGCCGCCGTGCTTCTCGATCTCGCGGGCGACCAGCTGGCCGAGGTCCTTCAGGTGCACGTGGCCGGGCACGAACTGGGTGAAGGAGTTGGCGATGGCGATGATCGGCTTCTTGAAGTCTTCGTCCTTCATCCCGGTGGCGCGCCACAGGGCGCGGGCGCCGGCCATGTTGCGGCCGTGGGTGGAGGTTTTCGAGCGGTAATCAGGCATGACGGTTTCCTGCGGCTAATCAGGGAAGCATTGATGTGTTGCGAGCGGGTCGGCGGTGGATCGTCGCGCGACACGAGGGGCGTTGGTCGAGACGGGATCACCGTCCGCACCGCCCGGGCTCACAAGCCCGCCGGAGGATGATTGGCGAGAGATAGCCCGATTCTACGCCGCCGGCGGCCACCGGGGAAAGGCTGGCGGTCGGCAAGCCAGACAGCACAACGCCCGAGCGAGTCGGGCGTTGGCGGTAGGGCGAGGGAGGGGTCAGGCCGCTTGCGACAGCGCGGCGTTGACCGGGGTGGCCGGCAGCGCGGCCGGGCGGCGCATGGCGTGGGCCAGTTGGTCCTTGTCCAGCTCGCCTTCCCAGCGCGCCACGACGATGGTCGCTACGGCGTTACCGACCAGGTTGGTCAGTGCGCGGCACTCGGACATGAAGCGGTCGATGCCGAGGATCAGCGCCATGCCGGCGACCGGCACCGCCGGCACCACCGAGAGGGTCGCGGCGAGGGTGATGAAGCCGGCGCCGGTGATGCCCGCTGCGCCCTTGGAGCTGAGCATGGCGACCAGCAGGAGGAGGATCTGGTCGCTCAGCGCCAGCGGCGTGTCGGTGGCCTGGGCGATGAACAGCGCGGCCAGGGTCATGTAGATGTTGGTGCCGTCGAGGTTGAACGAGTAGCCGGTGGGGATCACCAGGCCGACCACCGAGCGCTTGCAGCCGGCCTTCTCCATCTTGTCCATGAGGGTCGGCAGCGCCGCTTCCGAGGAGCTGGTGCCGAGCACCAGCAGCAGTTCTTCCTTGATGTAGCGGATCAGCGCGAAGATCGAGAAGCCGTTGTAGCGCGCCACCGCACCGAGCACCACGACCACGAACAGCAGCGCGGTGAGGTAGAAGGTGGCGATCAGCATGGCGAGGTTGGCCACCGAGCCAATGCCGTACTTGCCGATGGTGAAGGCCATGGCGCCGAACGCGCCGATCGGTGCGGCTTTCATGAGGATCGCCACCAGCTTGAACACCGGCGCGACCAGGGCCTGGAGGAAGTTCACCACCGGGGTGCCCTTGTCGCCGACCAGCGCCAGGGCGATGCCGAACAGCACCGAGAAGAACAGCACCTGGAGGATGTCGCCGGAGGCGAAGGCGCCGACGATGGTGGTCGGGATGATGTTGCTGAGGAAGCCGACGATGCTCTGCTCATGCGCCTTGGCGGCGAAATCGGCGACCGCCTTGGGATCCAGCGAGGCGGCGCTGATGTGCATGCCGGCGCCCGGCTGCACCACGTTGCCGACCACCAGGCCGACCACCAGGGCCAGCGTCGAGAAGGTCAGGAAGTACAGCATCGCCTTGCCGGCGACGCGACCGACCTTCTTCATGTCGCTCATCCCGGCGATGCCGGTGGCGATGGTCAGGAAGATCACCGGGGCGATGATCATCTTCACCAGCTTGATGAAGGCATCGCCGAGCGGCTTCATCGCTTCCCCGAGCTGCGGGTAGAAATGCCCGAGCAGGATGCCGATGAAAATGGCCAGCAGGACCTGGAAGTACAGGTGGGTGTAGAGAGGCGCTTTCTTGGCCGGCGGAAGGTCGGCAGCGAGTTGCACAGGGCTCATTGTTATATCTCCGGGGGCCTGCCAGGCCCAGGTAGTCGAACGGTGACGAAGCCGCAGACTTCGTTGCCCAAGCCCAGAGCAAGCCGCGCGCCAGCTTTGCGCTAATCACATAACTGATTGATAAATAACGATAAGTATTCGTCAGGAAGACTGCTTTGTCGGGGCGTTTGGGCGAATATCCGCACAGGGCAGTTGAGCTGTGTGCGGAATTCGGCGCAGACTTTCCTTCCCCCATCCACGGCGGCAGGCGCATGAGCGGATTCGACCCGAGTACCCGGCACGGGCGCCGACGCGCCTGGTGGCTGTTCGGCCTGTTCGCCGTGCTGCTCGCCGTGCTGAGCCTGTGGCTGGCCGGCGAGCACGGCCGCCGCCAGGCCTACGACGAACTCGCCGAACGCGCGCGTCGCGATGCCGACCTCAACAGCGTGGTGCTGCGCACCGTGCTGGAGAAGCAGCGCTCGCTGCCCTTCGTGCTGGCCCAGGACCGCGACATCCGCGATGCCCTGGTGTCGCGCAACGCCGCCGCGCTGCGGCGCATCGACCAGAAGTTCGAGAGCCTGCTGGCCGGCACGCGCGCCTCGGTGATCTACCTGCTGGACGCCGGCGGCCTGGCCGTGGCGTCGAGCAACTGGCGCGAGCCGACCAGCTTCGTCGGCAGCCGCTACGACTTCCGCGCCTACTACCGCCAGGCCGCCGCCGAAGGCAGCGCCGAGCACTACGCGCTGGGCAGCGTCAGCAAGCGCCCCGGGCTGTACATCTCGCGGCGCGTCGAGGGGCCGGCGGGGATGCTCGGCGTGGTGGTGGTCAAGCTCGAGTTCGACGACGTCGAGCACGACTGGCAGCGCGCCGACGACAGCAGCTACGTCACCGACACGCGCGGCATCGTGCTGATCACCAGCCGCCCGGCGTGGCGCTTCATGACCCTGGCGCCGGTGGCCGCCGAGCAGCAGGGGGCGATCCGCGAGAGCCTGCAGTTCGGCGACGCCTCGCTGGCGCCGCTGCCGATCGAGCCGCGCACCCCGCAAGGCGAGCCGGATGTGGTGCGCGCGCAGCTGCCGGGCGCCGCCGCGCCGGCCGAGTTCCTGCGCGTCAGCACTGCGGTGCCGGCCACCGGCTGGCGCCTCAACCTGCTGGTGCCGACCGCCCAGGCGGTGCAGGGGGCGATGCGCGAGAGTCGCAGCCTGGCGCTGTTCGGCCTCGGCCTGCTGCTCGGCCTCGCCGCGTTCGTCCTCTACCGCCGGCAGAAGGCGATTCAGCGCGCCACCGAGCAGGAGCAGGCGCGCCTGGAACTGGAGCGCCGGGTGATCGAGCGCACCCAGCAGCTGAGTCGCGCACGCGACGAGTTGCAGGAGCAGATCGACGAACGCCTGAAGGCCGAGGCCAGCCTGCAGTCGGTGCAGCAGGAGCTGGTGCAGGCCAACCGCCTGGCGATCCTCGGGCAGGTCGCCGCCGGCGTGGCGCACGAGATCAACCAGCCGGTGGCGGCGATCCGCAGCTACGCCGACAACGCGCGGACCTTCCTCAGCCGCGACAACGGCGAGCAGGCCGGGCGCAACCTGGAACAGATCGCCAGCCTCACCGAACGCATCGGCACCATCACCGACGAGCTGCGCAGCTTCTCCCGCAAGGGCCAGCGGGCGATCGAGCCGATCCCTTTGGTGGAAGTCATCGACGGCGCGCTGCTATTGCTCGGCAGCCGCTTCCGCCAGCGCTACGGGCGCATCGACGTGGTTAAGCCGGCGGCCGAGTTGCGCGTGATGGGCACGCGCATTCGCCTCGAACAGGTGCTGATCAACCTGCTGCAGAACGCTTTGGAGGCGGTGGAGAACCATCCGGACGGGCGCGTCGAAGTCAGCGTCAGCGAGCAGGAAGAGGGTGTGGCGCTGATCGTCAGCGACAACGGCGGCGGCATTCCCGAGGCGATCATGGCGGCGCTGTTCACCCCCTTCAACACCTCCAAGGAAGGCGGTCTGGGCCTCGGCCTGGTGATCTCCAAGGACATCATCGGCGAGTTCGGCGGGCGTATCGAAGTTGCCAGCAGCGTCGCCGGAACCCGTTTCACCGTGTATTTGCAGAAGGCCGTCTAAGCATGGAAATTCGCCCCCCCGTGGCCTTCGTCGACGACGATGCCGAGCTGCGTGCCGCCAACCAGCAGAGCCTGGAACTGGCTGGCTTCGAGGTGCTGCCGTTCGCCGACGCGGAGAGTGCGCTGGCCGCCCTGGATCGCGACTTTGCCGGGGTGGTGGTCAGCGACGTGCGCATGCCGCGCATCGACGGCCTGGAATTGTTCGCCCGTCTCAAGGCGCTGGATCCCGACCTGCCGGTGATCCTCATCACCGGGCATGGCGACATCCCCATGGCGGTGGAAGCGCTGCACAACGGCGCCTACGACTTCATCGCCAAGCCCTACGGCGCCGAGCGTCTGGTACAGAGCGTGGCGCGCGCCGCCGAGAAGCGCCGCCTGGTGCTGGAGAATCGCGCCCTGCGGCTGGCCGCCGAGAGCGCCGAGGAGAGCCTGCCGCTGCTCGGCCAGACCCCGGCCATGCAGCACCTGCGCCGTACTTTGCGGCACATCGCCGACACCGACGTCGACGTGCTGATCGCCGGCGAGACCGGCAGCGGCAAGGAGGTGGTGGCGCGCCTGCTGCACGACTGGAGCCGGCGCAGCCGCGGGCACTTCGTCGCGGTGAATTGCGGCGCGCTGCCGGAGACCATGATCGAGAGCGAGCTGTTCGGTCACGAGGCCGGCGCTTTCACCGGCGCGCAGAAGAAACGCATCGGCCGCATCGAGCATTCCAGTGGCGGCACGCTGTTCCTCGACGAGATCGAGAGCATGCCGGCGGCGGCGCAGGTGCGCCTGCTGCGCGTGCTCGAACAGCGCGAGGTGGTGCCGCTGGGCAGCAACGAGCACCGCGCGCTGGACCTGCGGGTGGTCGCGGCGGCGAAGATCGACCTCGGCGACCCGGCGCAGCGCGGCGATTTCCGCGAGGACCTGTACTACCGGCTGAACGTGGTGACCCTGAGCATCCCGCCGCTGCGCGAGCGCAAGGAGGACATCCCGCTGCTGTTCGCGCATTTCAGTCAGCGCGCCGCGGCGCGCTTCAAGCTCGGTGCCCCGGAGCTGACCGCCGACCTGCGCCGTCAGCTGTTCCAGCACGATTGGCCGGGCAACGTGCGCGAGCTGGCGCATTTCGCCGAACGCTGCGTGCTCGGCCTCAATCCCAGCGAGGCACCCAGCGCGGCGCTGCCGCTGGCGGCGGTGGAAGCCAGCTTGCCGGAACGCCTGGAAGCCTACGAAGCCGAACTGATCCGCCAGGCGCTGGCCGCCAACGCCGGCGACGTGCGCGCCAGCCTGGAAGCGCTGGGTATCCCGCGCAAGACCTTCTACGACAAGCTGGCCCGCCACGGCATCGACCGCGCCGAGTATGCGGCGCGCAAGGATGGCGAGTAGGCCGTCAGTGCGGAATGCTGACGGCGGTAGGAGCGAATTCATTCGCGATGGCGGAGGGGCGGAATCGCGAATGAATTCGCTCCTACACAGGCCGGCGCCGACCATGTAGGAGCGGCCCATGGCCGCGAATGGTGAGTAGGGTGGAAAACCGCGCAGCGTTTTCCACCGGGGGGCCATCTCGGTGGTGGATGGATAAGGCGCCATCCACCCCGCGATGCGCCGTCAGGCGTTAGGCAGCAAACGCACGGTCAGGCTCTTGATGTAGCGCGTCTCCGGGATCGCCGGGTGCACCGGGTGGTCCGGGCCCTGACCGCCGCGTTCGAGCAGCTGGATGTTGCGGTCGAGGTGGCGCGCGCTGGACAGCAGGATGTTCTGCAGGTCGTCTTCCGGCAGGTGCATCGAGCAGCTGGCGCTGACCAGGATGCCGTCCTTGCTGAGCAGGCGCATGGCCTGTTCGTTGAGACGCCGGTAGGCCGCCTCACCGTTCTTCAGGTCCTTCTTGCGCTTGATGAACGCGGGTGGGTCGGCGATCACCACGTCGAAGCGCTCCTCGGCGGCCTTCAGCTCCTTGAGCGCCTCGAACACGTCGCCTTCGATGCAAGTGACCTGCTCGGCCACGCCGTTGAGGGTGGCGTTGCGCTCGACGCCGTCGAGGGCCAGCGCCGAGCCGTCGACGCAGAACACTTCACTGGCGCCGAACGCCGCGGCCTGCACGCCCCAGCCGCCGATGTAGCTGAACAGGTCGAGCACGCGCTTGCCCTGCACGTAGGGCGCCAGGCGTGCGCGGTTCATGCGGTGGTCGTAGAACCAGCCGGTCTTCTGCCCGCCGACCACCGGCGCCTCGAACTTCACGCCGTTCTCTTCCAGCGCGACCCACTCGGGAACCACGCCGAAGGCGGTCTCGACGTAGCGCTCGAGGCCCTCGGCGTCGCGCGCCGCGGAGTCGTTCTTGAGCAGGATGCCGCGCGGCTGGAGGACCTGGATCAGCGCGGCGAGCACGTCGTCCTTGTGGCGTTCCATGGTCGCCGAGGCGAGCTGCACCACCAGGATGTCGAAGAAGCGGTCGACCACCAGGCCCGGCAGCAGGTCGGAGTCGCCGTACACCAGGCGGTAGCACGGCTGGTCGAACAGCCGCTCGCGCAGGCTCAGAGCGACGTTGAGGCGGTGCACCAGCAGCGACTTGTCGAGTACGTGCTTGAGGTCGCGCGACAGCAGGCGCGCGCAGATCAGGTTGTTCGGGCTGATGCCGACGATGCCCAGCGGCTTGCCGCCGGCGGCCTCGAGGATCGCCTGGTCGCCGGCCTGGAACGCCGCCAGCGGGGTGGCGGCGACGTCGATCTCGTTGCTGTAGATCCACAGGTGGCCGGCGCGCAGGCGGCGGTCGGCATTGGCTTTGAGGCGCAGGCTGGGCAGGGTCATGGCGACGCTCCGGAAAAATAGCGCGCGAGTATAGCCCAGTGCGCCGCCGCGCTGGCGCCGGCCGGTCAGGCGGCGAGCAGCTCCAGCAGGGCCTGGTTGAAGGCCGGCAGGTCGTCCGGTTTGCGGCTGCTGAGCAGCGTGCCGTCGCGCACCACCACCTGGTCCTGCCAGTGGCCGCCGGCGTTGCGGATGTCGTCCTGCAGCGACGGCCAACTGGTCAGCGTGCGGCCCTTGAGCAGCCCGGCGGAGACCAGCAGCCAGGCGCCGTGGCAGATCACCGCGATCGGCTTGCCGGCCTTATCCGCCGCCTGCACCAGGCGCAGCGCGCCGGGCAGGCGGCGGATGCTGTCGGCGTTGACCACCCCGCCGGGCAGCACCAGCGCGTCGTAGTCGACGATGCGCGCCTGGTCGAAGGTCGCGTCGACGGCGAACTGTTCGCCCGGTTGCAGGTGGTTCCAGCCCTGCACCTGGCCGAGTTCGGCGGACAGCAGCGTGGTGCGCGCGCCGGCCTGCTGGAGGGCGTGCCGTGGGGCGGTCATCTCGACCTGCTCGAAGCCGTCGGTGACCAGCAGGGCGACGCGTTTACCGTGCAGGGAAAGGCTCATGGCGGCGGCTCCATCGGACGAATGCGGGGGCTTACTGAATTTCCGACCGCAGCCGCCGATAAAGTTTCAGCCTGTTTTTCCACCGCTGGCCGGCACGGCCATGCCGGCCGAATCGCGTGCGGGTTACACTGCGCGCTCAACGTTGAGCAGTCGTTATGAGCCAGGAAATCTCCGCGGAACAGATTCAACAAGTGCTGCAGGGCATCAGCGTGCCGCCGCAGCCGCAGATCATGGTCGACCTGCAGATGGAGCAGGTCATGCCCAATCCCGACCTCAAGGCGATTGCCCGCCTGATCGGCCAGGACCCGGGGCTGTCCGGGGCACTGCTGAAGATCGTCAACTCGCCGTACTTCGGCCTGGCCAACAAGGTCAGTTCGATCCAGCGCGCGGTCAACCTGCTCGGCAGCCGCTCGGTGATCAACATGATCAACGCGCTGTCGATCAAGGGCGAGATGAGCGACGAGACCATCGTCACCCTCAACCGCTTCTGGGACAACGCCCAGGACGTGGCGATGACCTGCCTGACCCTGGCCAAGCGCATCGGTTGCGAGGCGGTCGACGAGGCCTACACCCTCGGCCTGTTTCACAACTGCGGCATCCCGCTGATGCTCAAGCGCTTCCCCAACTACATGACGGTGCTCGAAGAGTCCTACGCCAGTGCCAGTGACGAGCGGCGCATCGTCGACACCGAGAACCGCCTGCTGAACACCAACCATGCGGTGGTCGGCTACTTCACGGCGAAGTCGTGGAACCTGCCGCAGCACCTCTGCGAGGCGATCGCCAGTCACCACAACTGCCTGTCGCTGTTCACCGACGATTCATCGCGCGATATCTCGCTGAAGAACCTGCTGGCGATCCTCAAGATGGCCGAGCACATCTGCGAGTCGTACCGCGTGCTGGCCGACCAGGAAGTCGACCTCGAGTGGGAAACCCTGCGCGCGCCGGTGCTGGAATACGTCGGCCTGTCCGGCTACGACTTCGACAACCTCAAGGAAAGCATCCGCGACCTCGGCCGTTACTGATCCCCATGCCTGAACTCCCAGAAGTCGAAACCACCCGCCGCGGCATCGAGCCCTACCTCAAGGGCCAGCGGGTCAGTCGCGTGGTGGTGCGCGAGCGCCGCCTGCGCTGGCCGATCCCCGAGGACCTCGATGTGCGCCTGTCCGGGCAGCGCATCGTCAGCGTCGAACGGCGCGCCAAGTACCTGCTGATCGGCGCCGAGGTCGGCACACTGATCAGCCACCTGGGCATGTCCGGCAGTTTGCGGCTGGTCGAGCAGGGGTTGCCGGCGGCCAAGCACGAGCACGTCGACATCGAGCTGGAGTCCGGCCTGGCGCTGCGCTACACCGATCCGCGACGCTTCGGTGCGTTGCTGTGGAGCCAAGACCCGCTCAACCACGAACTGCTCGTGCGCCTCGGCCCCGAGCCGCTCGGCGCGCTGTTCGACGGCGAGCGCCTGTACCAGCTGTCGCGCGGCAAACAGGTCGCGGTCAAACCGTTCATCATGGACAACGCGGTGGTGGTCGGGGTGGGCAACATCTACGCCAGCGAGGCGCTGTTCGCCGCCGGCATCGACCCGCGCCGCGCCGCCGGCTCGATCTCGCGGGCGCGCTATCTGCAGCTGGCGCTGGATATCAAGCGCATCCTCGCGCATGCCATCGAACGCGGCGGCACCACGCTGCGCGACTTCGTCGGCGGCGACGGCCAGCCCGGCTATTTCCAGCAGGAGCTGTTCGTCTACGGGCGCGGCGGCGAGTTCTGCAAGAGCTGCGGCAGCACCCTGCGCGAGGTCAAACTGGGCCAGCGCGCCAGCGTCTACTGCCCGCGCTGCCAGCGCTGAGAACCTCCCTCGAGACGCGGTCCTGCGCCGCGCCTCGCGTATTCACTTCAACCGACAAGAACAAGATCGTGGACAACTCCAACTACCTGCCTCCCAACCCCTTCGCCGAATGGGTCGGCCACAGCATGCTCAAACTGCTCGGCTGGCGCATCGAAGGCGCGCTGCCGCCGCTCGACAAGTTCGTGGTGATCGGCGCGCACCACACCTCCAACTGGGACTTCGTGCTGTTTCTCGCCGCCAAGTTCGTGCTGCGCCTGAACGCCCGCTGGTTCGCCAAGCACAGCATCTTTTGCTGGCCGTTCGGCGCGCTGCTGCAGCGCTGGGGTGGCGTGCCGATCCGTCGCGACCGCCAGGGCAACATGGTCGAGCAGGCGGTGCAGCAGTTCCGCGAGCAGCGCCAGTTCATGCTGGTGATCTCCCCGGAAGGCACGCGCAGCAAGGTCGAGCGCTGGAAGATGGGCTTCTACCACATCGCCCGCGGCGCCGAGGTGCCGGTGGTGCTGGCGGCGCTCGACTATGTGCAGCGGCGCATCGTGCTCGGGCCGCCGTTCACCCCGAGCGGTGACGAGGCCGCCGACCTGCGGCAGATGCTGGCGTTCTACCGCGAGTTTCCGCCGAAAAAGCCGCAGTACGCCTTTCACGGCGATTGATGGCGATCACGCTGACATCTGCCAAGGCGCTGTTATAGTTATCGGCACTGCCATCCAATAAAACCAACTCGAAGGACCGCTTCCATGAACCTGTTCCGTGCAACCGCTGTTGTCCTGGCTCTGACCACTGGCCTGCTGGCGTTGCCGGCGCAGGCGCAACAAGGTGTGCAGAACACCAGTGGCGATCCGTTCTACACCGCAGACGCGCCACCGGCCTACGCGATGGTCGGCGACCTGCTGATTGCCCGTCCGCTGCTGATCGCCGGCACCATCATCGGCGCCGGGCTGTTCGTGGTCAGCCTGCCGTTCAGCGCGCTGGGTGGCAACATCAAGGAAGCCGGCCAGGCACTGGTGGTCGATCCGGGCAAAGAGGCCTTCGTGCGCTGCCTGGGCTGCACCATCAGCGGCTACCAGCACGGCGACAGTTACCAGGCGAGCAGCAGCTACTAAGCTCCCCCGGCTCCACGAAGCCCCTGCCGCACCAGCGCCAGGGGCTTTTTCATGTCCGCTATGCTCAGGGCTGAGCCGCAGCTGCAGGGAGCAGGGACGTGAAGCAGTATTCGCGCATCATTCTGGTGGCCCTGCTCGCGACAGGGCTGTGTTACTCGTTCTGGGCCAGTGCCGGCTGGCTGCAGCTGTGCGCCGGGCTGGCGCTGTTCCTGTTCGGCATGCAGTGCCTGGAAGAGGGCCTGCGCCAGTTGGCCGGCAGCAAGCTCGAGCAGTTGCTTGGCAGCAGCACCGCGACGCCGGGCAAGGCGCTGCTGTTCGGCATCGGCGGCACCATGCTGTTGCAGTCGAGCACCCTGGTGTCGCTGCTGACCATCGCCTTCATCAGCACCGGGCTGATCCAGCTGGCCGGCGGCATTGCCATCCTGTTCGGCGCCAACCTCGGCGCCACCAGCGGCATCTGGCTGCTGGCGCTGGCCGGGCAGAACCTCAGCCTCAGTCCGCTGGCCCTGCCATTGCTGGTGCTCGGCGTGCTCGCCGCGTTCAACGGGGCAAAGAGCAAGGCGGCCGGGCGCATCGTGCTGGGCGTGGCGTTCATCTTCCTCGGCATCGACCAGATCAAGGAGGGCTTCTCGGCCTTCGGCGGCGAGCTCGACCTGAGCCAGTACCGGCTCGACGGGGTGGCCGGCGCGCTGCTGTTCACCGCGGTCGGCCTGCTGGTGACCGTGGTGGTGCAGTCCAGCCATGCGGCGCTGATGCTGACCCTCGCCGCGCTGGCCGGCGGGCAGCTGGAGCTGGTTCAGGCGCTGGCCATCGCCATCGGCTCCAACGTCGGCAGCAGCGTCAGCACCGCGGTGGTCGGCTCGCTCGGCGGCAACCGCAGCGGCCAGCGTCTGGCGCTGGCGCACGTGCTGTTCAACGTGGTCACCGCCAGCCTGACCCTGCTGTTGCTGGCGCCGCTGACCTGGCTGGTGAAGTGGCTGACCGCGCAGGTCGGCATCGGCGACAACAGCCTGCTGCAGCTGGCGCTGTTCCACACCCTGTTCAACGCCGGTGGCGTGCTGCTGTTCTGGCCCTGGCAGGCGCGCCTGGCGCAATGGCTGACGCGCTGGCTGCCGGACCGCCCTGAGCCGCAGGTGCTGATCACCGAACTGGCCGCCGACCCGCGCGAGCCGGAACGCACCCGCGCGCGCTACCTCAACGAACGCGCGCTGGACTCCGCCGACGCCGCCGCCGGCGCGGTGGTCCAGGAGCTGCGCCATCTCGGCCGGCTGAGCCTGGAGGTGATCTGCCACGCGCTGTACCTGCCGGTCGACCAGCTCGGCAAGGTGCGCGGCGACGAGGCCCTGCTGCAGGCTCCGCCGGAGGACCACAGCCTCGACGCCGAGGCGCTCTATCAGCGGCACATCAAGGGCGTGTACGGTGACCTGCTGAGCTTCATGGGCCGCCTCGACGTGCCGCTCGACGAGGCGCACCGCGCGTTCTGGGTGGCCTGCCAGGTCGCCGCGCTGCAGCTGGTGGATGCGGTGAAGGACGCCAAGCACCTGCAGAAGAACCTCGGCCACTACCTGCGCGAGCCGCCGTCGACCGTGCGCCAGGCCTACGTCGAGCTGCGTCGGCAGCTGCTGGTGCTGCTCCACGAGGTCTACGAGTTGGGCCGCAGCGGGCTCAGCGACGAGGCCTGGAATGCCCAGCTGCAGCGCATCGACGAGCAGGCCGCGGCGTTCGACGCGGCGTTCCGCGATCGGCTGTTCGCCCAGGTGCGCCTGCGCGAACTGGACGGCCTGCAGACCAGCTCGCTGATGAACGACCTCGGCTACGTCAGCCGCATCTTCCAGAGCCTGCGCAACGTGCTGCTGCTCGGCGAGGGCCAGGAGCCACTGCGCGCGCTGCGGCGCATCGAGTCGGGAATCGAGGCGTCGATTCTGGTCGAGCCGCGCTGAGCCCTCAGGGGCGTGCGGCGGGGGCCGCGGGGGCGGTGCGTGCCGGCGCGCTGGTGGTCGGCGGCCAGGACAGCAGCACGCTGGCCTCGCCGATGCCGCGCGGGTCGCTGGCGGCTTCCAGGTCGCCGCTGCGCTTGTCCCAGCGCAGCGCCTGCAGGTTGCCGTAGCGGTTGGTCAGCTTCTCCAGGGTGTAGCCGCGTTGGCTGAGGGCCTGGGTTTCGGCGACGCTGAAGGTGCCCGGTTCGTACTGCACCACGTCGGGCAGGTACTGATGGTGGTAGCGCGCGAGCACCGGCCACTGGCTGGTCGGCTGGCCGTCGAGGTAGGCGAGCATGGCCAGCAGCACCATGCTCGGAATGCGGCTGCCGCCGGGGGTGCCGAACACCGCGAGCTGCTCGGCGCTCTCGATGAAGCTCGGGCTCATGCTCGACAGCGGCCGCTTGCCACCGGCGATCAGGTTCGGCTGGCTGCCGCTCAGGCCATAGGCGTTGACGCCCTGCGGCTCGGCGGCGAAGTCGTCCATCTCGTCATTGAGCAGCACCCCGGTGCCCGGCACGGTGAAGGCCGCGCCGAACGGCAGGTTGACCGACAGGGTGGCGGCCACTGCGTTGCCGTCGCGGTCGATCACCGCGAAGTGGGTGGTGTGGTCGCCCTCGTGCCAGGCCGGGGCGCCGGGCAGTGCGCTGCTCGGCGTGGCGCGCTGGGCGTCGATGCTGGCGGCCAGGCGCTTGAGGTAGTCGGGGGCGAGCAGTTGCGGCAGCGGGTTGGCGACGAAGTCGGGGTCGCCGAGCAGGCCGCGGTCGCGGTAGGCGCGGCGCAGGCTTTCGATCACGTAGTGGGCGCGCTGCACGCGGTCGGCCTCACGCCAGGGCAGCTGCTCGAGCATCGCCAGGCTTTGCGCCAGGGCCACGCCACCGGCCGAGGGCGGCGGCGCGCCGATCAGCTCGCGGCCGTCGGCGAGGGCGAAGCGCAGCGGCGCGCGTTCCACCACCTTGTAGCTGGCCAGGTCGGCGAGGGTCCAGATGCCGCCGGCGGCGCGCACGCCCTTCACCAGCTTCTGCGCCGTTTCGCCTTCATAGAAGCCGCTGCGCCCGTAGCGACCCAGGCGTTCGAGGGTGCGCGCCAGCTGCGGCTGGTGCAGGAAGCCCCACTGCTCGGGGACCTCGCCATTGTCGAGAAACAGCCGCGCGCTTTCCGGGTCGGCGCGCAGCGCCTCCATGCGGGCGAGGGCGCGCTCGCGGTACACCCGGTCGATCGACACGCCGTCGCGGGCCAGGCGGATCGCCGGGCCGAGGCTGTCGATCAGCGGCAGCTTGCCGTAGCGCGACGAGAGGTGCACCAGGCCGGCCGGCAGGCCGGGAATCGCCGCGGCCAGCGGGCCGTTCAGCGACAGTTCGCGCACCACCTTGCCCTGGCGCACGTAGAGGTCGGCGTGGGCGGCCTGCGGCGCGCGTTCGCGGGCGTCGATGAAACGGTAGCTGGGTGGCGAACCGGCCTGGCGCAGGAGGAAGAAGCCCCCGCCGCCGAGGCCGGAGCCGTAGGGCTCGGCAACCGCCAGGGCGGCGGCGATGGCCACCGCCGCGTCGAAGGCATTGCCGCCGCTGCTCAGCGCTTCCAGGCCGGCCACCGTGGCCGCCGGATGGGCGGTGGCCACCGCGGCTTTGCCCGGTGCCTCGGCGGCCCAGGTGGTGGCGGTGGTCAGCAGCAGGAGGAACAGCGCGCAGAGGACTTTCATCGTCGATCCGTAACGGGCAGGTCGTTGCAGTATGGTCGATGAGGACTTCGTGAGGGTGAAGTTGGGAGGTGTAGCCGTTTATGTAGGCGCGAATTTATTCGCGAAAGGGAGCGTCTCGAGCTGGCCGGCTATCGCGAATGAATTCGCTCCTACAACAAAGCGCTGCGCAAGCGGGGGGGCGGCCAATCAGGCCTTGCCGGTGAGCTTGCGGTACTTCTCCAGCAGCTCGTCCTTGCTCTCGACGTGCGCGTCGTCGAGCGGGATGCAGTCGACCGGGCAGACCTGCTGGCACTGCGGCTCGTCGTAGTGGCCGACGCACTCGGTGCACAGGTTGGGGTCGATCACGTAGATCTCCTCACCCTGGGAGATCGCCGCGTTCGGGCATTCGGGTTCGCAGACGTCGCAGTTGATGCAGTCGTCGGTGATTTTCAGGGACATCGAACAACTCCTGCCTGGCCGCTGGGGCCGGGCAACCGGTACACAATGTGTGAATTGTGCCGTATCGGGGCCCGGCTTGCACGCCGGGCCCGCCGTGCGGACTAGCCCTGGAAGCGCTTGGTCAGCGCTTCGGCCACCGCCGGATGGACGAACTTGGTGATGTCGCCGCCCAGTGCGGCGATCTCGCGCACCAGGGTCGAGGAGATGAAGGAGTACTTCTCCGACGGGGTGAGGAACATGCTTTCCACATCCGGCGCCAGCTGGCGGTTCATGTTGGCCAGCTGGAACTCGTACTCGAAGTCGGAGACCGCACGCAGGCCACGCAGGAACACGTTGGCGTTCTGCTCCTTGACGAAGTGCGCGAGCAGGCTGGAAAAGCCCACCACTTCGACGTTGGGCAGGTGCTTGGTGACTTCGCGGGCCAGCTCGACGCGTTGTTCCAGGGGGAACAGCGGGTTCTTCTTCGGGCTGGCGGCGACCGCAATGATCACCGTGTCGAACAGCCGTGCGGCGCGTTCGATCAGATCGCCATGACCCTTGGTGATCGGGTCGAAGGTACCGGGGTAAAGCACTCGATTCATCGTGACGTCCTGGCGGAGTCCCTGGGGGAGTCGGATGGTAGCGCAGCCGGGCGCCAGCGGCCAAGCCGTGGCGGAAGCGGTGTTTCCGCCAATCGGCTCAGCGCCGCAAGCAGTACAGCGGCACGGCCAGCAGCAGGCAGGCCAGCGCCACCCAGTCGGCCAGCACCACGCGGCGCAGCGCTTCGTTGTAGCCGGGACTGAGCCAGGCGAGGAGCAGGAAGCTGCTGACGCTGAGCAGCCCGCCGAGGATCGCCAGTGGCTGCAGGCTGCGCTGGAACGCCGCGTAGACCAGCAGCGCGCCGAGCAGGCCGAACAGCACGGCGCGGCTGCGCATCAGCAGGAGCAGATTGGGTTCGCGGAAATCCAGGCCGTACAGCGCGGCGAGCCGCTCGGCGCCGAGCACGCCGCTCAGCGGCAGCAGGTGGATGATGCCGGCGATCAGCAGCAGGACGCAGAGCAGGCGCTCCATGGGGGCCTCCGAGAATCAGCTTTTCAGGCGCTCGGCCAGCGCGCTGGCCAGCTGCGCGGTCAGCCCGTATACCGACAGCTGCGGGTTGGCGCCGATGCTGGTGGGGAACAGCGAGCCGTCGTGGATCGACAGGTTCTGCAGCTGGTGATGGCGGCCGAGGCTATCGGTCACCGCCAGCTTGGCGTCCTCGCCCATGGCGCAGCCGCCCATCACGTGGGCGCTGCCCAGGCGGGTGCGGTACAGCTCCAGCGACAGGCCGTCGATCACCTGCTTGGCCTCGCCGAGGCTCTTCACGTAACCGGCGTCGTTGTGCAGCGGCATCACCGCCTTGGCGCCGGCGGCGAACTGGATCTCGGCCATGGTGTGGAAGGCGCGGCGCACCCCGTCCCAGGTGTAGTCGGTCATCCGGTAGTCGAGCACCGGGCTGCCGTCGTCGCGCAGTTCCACCGTGCCTTCGGCGCTGTCCGGGTGGAAGCCGTCACGCATCAGCGCGAGGATCACGTTGGTGTGCGGCAGCTGCTCCATGCGCAGCGCATTGTCGACGCCGAAGCGGCCGAGCAGGGTGCTGGTCAGCGCCGGTTGCAGCGGTGGTACCTCGAGCTTGTAGGACATCCGCCCGGTGGCGCCGTCGTCCCACTGGAAGTGGTCGGAATAAATCGACTGCGGCGCGCCGTAGAATGGGTTGATGACCTGCTCGAACAGCCCCGCGGAGAAGTTCACCACGTGCAGGAAGGTGCGCTTGCCGACGCGCTGGTGCGGGTCCGGCGCCTGCGAGCGGAGCAGCAGTGCCGGGCTGTTGATGCCGCCGCCGGCGAGCACGTAGTGCTTGGCCTTGACGGTGATCTTGCGCCCGGTCGGCGCCACGCAGCGTTCGTCGAGGCCCAGGCACTCGATGCCGCTGACCTTGTCGCCATCCAGCAGCAGGCGTTCGGCGCGCGCCAGGTAGAGCAGCTCGCCGCCCTTGTCGAGGGTCGCCGGGATGGTGGTGACCAGCATCGACTGCTTGGCGTTGGTCGGGCAGCCCATTCCGCAGTAGCCGAGGTTCCAGCAGCCGCGCACGTTGCGCGGGATGACCTTCCAGTGCAGGCCGAGCTTCTCGCAGCCGCTGCGGATTACGTCGTTGTTGGGGTTCGGCGGGATCACCCAGGGTGCCACGCCGAGGCGCTGTTCCATCTTCTCGAACCACGGGGCCATCTCGGCGACGCCGTGACCCTTGACGTTGTGTTCCTTGGCCCAGTGTTCGAGGGTCGGCTCCGGGGTGCGGAAGCTCGAGGTCCAGTTGACCAGCGTGGTGCCACCCACCGCGCGGCCCTGGAGGATGGTGATGGCGCCGTCCTTGCTCATCCGCCCGATGCCTTCCTGGTACAGGCTCGGGTAGGCCTCGGCCTCCTGCATCTTGAAGTCGGAGCTGGTCTTCAGCGGCCCTTCCTCGATCAGCAGCACCTTGAAGCCGGCGGCGCTGAGAATCTCCGCGGTGGTGCCACCGCCCGCGCCGCTGCCGACGATGGCGACGTCCGCCTCGAGGGTCAGGTCGCTGTCCAGGCGCGAGCCGTTGTGGGTTTTCCAGCCGCGGGCGAGGCCGTCGCGGAACAGATCAGGTACGGGCATGGTGGGCTCTCAGGCAGATTCTTCTTGGAACCTGTTTACGATCTCCTGACTCGCGACCAGACCGCGTTAAAAGTGGCCTCAAATTGCTCATTTACACCTCGTAAACTGCGCTTTTTCGGCCACTTTTGCCTTGTCTGGCTCTAATTCAGAAGATATTAAACAGGCTCTTATAGGGGTGGGGCGGCGTCAGACGGTCGGCGGGCCGGGATAGCCGCAGTGCGCCCAGGATTCCGGGCGGCCGTACCAGGCCATCATCACCAGTTGCAGCAGGGCGGCGTGGCCCTGGCGCAGCAGGCCGATCGAGCTGTGCTCCCAGCGATTCAGGAAGGCCTGCAGGTCGGCGGCGGAGGCGTTCTCCCAGCTGCCCCACACGCCGGTCAGCGGCCCGCGGGTGACCGGCAGGGCGAGCAGGTCGAAGAGCTGCTGGGTCTGCTTGAGCAGCGCCGGGGAGACGTGGTTGAGGCTGGCGTCGAGGCTGCTCAGGGTGCCCTGCACGGCCTGCGGCAGCTGCTCGGCCTTGACCGCGCCGGTGAGCATCACCGGGATCAGCGCGCGGAGGAACGGCAGGTCGGAGTCGCGCAGCACCGTGAAGCCGTTGGCCGGGGTGCTGGCCGAGCAGCCGCTGAGGCTGGCGGTGAGCCCGGCGGTGGCGAGGACCGCCGTGCCGAGCAGGCCGACCTTGAGCAGGCCGCGTCGCGACAGGCCGGGCGCGGCGAGAGTGGTGTCTGTCATTGTTGTATTCACCAGTGATGAGCGAAAACGCGGGCGCCGGCCGGCGCCCGCCGGTTGTTCCTTAGCGGATGAACATCTTGAAGACCAGCTTCTGCAAGGCCTTGCCGTACGGCGGGTAGATGGTCTTGGCGGCGTTGAAGCGCTGCTTGACCAGCACGCCCTTGGCCTTGCTGAAAGTCAGGAAGCCTTCGTGGCCGTGGTAGTGGCCCATGCCCGATGGGCCGACACCGCCGAACGGCATGTCGTCCTGCGCCACGTGCAGCAGGGTGTCGTTGAGGCACACGCCGCCGGAGTGGGTCTGCTCGAGGACATGTGCCTGCTCGCGCTTGTCGTAGCCGAAGTAGTACAGCGCCAGCGGCCGCGGGCGGTCGTTGATGTAGGCCAGCGCCTCGTCGAGACGCTCGTAGGGCACCACCGGCAGCAGCGGGCCGAAGATCTCGTCCTGCATCAGCTTCATGTCGTCGTTGACGTTCAGCACCAGGGTGTGTGGCAGGCGGCGGCCCTGGGCCTGCGGGTACAACGGCACCAGCTTGGCGCCCTTGCCCTCGGCATCGCTCAGGTAGCTCTGCAGGCGCTGCACCTGGCGCTCGTTGATGATCGCGGTGTAGTCCGGGTTGTCGGTGAGCTGCGGGTAGAAGCCCTGCACCGCCTGGCGGTAGGCCTCGACGAAGCCGTCGACGCGGTCCTTGGGCACCAGCACGTAGTCGGGTGCCACGCAGGTCTGCCCGGCGTTGACCGTCTTGCCGAAGGCGATGCGCTCGGCGGCGTCGGCCAGCGGCACGTCGGCGGAAACGATGGCCGGCGACTTGCCGCCCAGCTCGAGGGTCACCGGGGTGAGGTTTTCCGCGGCGGCACGCATCACGTGCTTGCCGATGCTGGTGGCGCCGGTGAACAGCAGGTGATCGAACGGCAGCTTGGAGAAGGCCATGCCGACTTCCGCCTCGCCGAGGACCACGCTGACCAGGTCCTCGGGGAAGATCTTCGCCATCAGCTGCTTGAACAGCAGCGAGGTGGCCGGGGTCGACTCGCTCATCTTGATCATCACCCGGTTACCGGCGGACAGCGCGCCGACCAGCGGACCGACGGCGAGGAACAGCGGGTAGTTCCACGGCACGATCACCCCGACCACGCCGAGCGGCTGGTAGATGACCTTGGCGCTGGCCGGCTGGAACGCCACGCCGACCGCGCGCTTGGACGGCTTCATCCACTTCTTGATGCGTTTGCTGGCGTAGTGGATGCCGAGCATGCTCGGCATCAGCTCGGCGAGCAGGGTCTCGTCGGCCGAACGGTTGCTGAAATCGCTGGAGATCGCATTGATCAGCGCCTGCTGTTCGCTCTTGAGCAGCTGGCGCAGCGACTGCAGCCACTGGATGCGCTGCTCGGCGCTGGGCATCGGGTTGGCGCGGAACGCAGCGCGCTGGCGTTGGAACTGCTCGTCCAGCTGATTGATCTGCTGCTGGTTCTGCTGCAGGTAGGCGATATCGGCAACCATGGCGCGGCTCCTCGGTGGACCGTCGGATTGTTGTTGGGCTGCTGGATTTTTAGAGCAATTACTCTAATGTGTCAAACAGGATGCCGGTCTGCGCGACATCTGGCAGCCCAACGAACGGTGGGCGACAGTGCCGCGCGCTTCCGGGAGTAACACCCCAACGCTGAGAAGCGGTACCTTTGCCGCCCTCTCCGAATCGCCGTATTTCCGTACAGAAGCACGCCTATGGCCGCCCAGATCAAGACCCGAGAGCGCATCGTCCAAGCCAGCCTGGAGCTGTTCAACACCCAGGGCGAACGCAACGTCACCACCAACCACATCGCCGCGCACCTAGGCATGTCGCCGGGCAACCTGTACTACCACTTCCGCAACAAGCAGGCGATCATCGCCGAGCTGTTCAGCCAGTACGAATCGCGGGTCGACGTGGTGCTGCGGGTGCCTGAGGGGCGGCCGATGACGGTGGAAGACAAGACCTTCTACCTCGAGGCGCTGCTCGCCGCGATGTGGCAGTTCCGCTTCATGCACCGCGACCTCGAGCACCTGCTGGAGAGCGATCCCGAGCTGGCGGCGCGCTACCGGCAATTCGCCCAGCGCTGCCTGAGCCATGCCACGGCGATCTACCAGGCCTTCGCCGAGGTCGGCATCCTGCGCATGAGCGCCGCGCAGATCGAGGCGCTGACCCTCAACAGCTGGATCATCATGACCTCCTGGGTGCGCTTCCTGTGCACCACCCGCGGCGATCCCGGCGACCTCAGCGAGGAGATGCTGCGCCGCGGCATCTACCAGGTGCTGGCGCTGGAAGGCGGCTACCTGACGCCGGACGCCGAGGCGGCGGTGCAGGCGCTGTACGCCAGACTCTATGTGCCGCTGGAGCAGATCATCACGCCCTAAGCGTGCGTCGTCTCGTAGGAGATGGGTATCGTCGCTGCGCTGCTCAACCCATCCTACTCACCCCGGTTGCTAGGCCTGGGTGCCGAGCCACTGCGGAATGCGCCGTTCCAGGTAGTAGCCGGGCTGGCGCGGCGAGCCGTCGATGAAGCCGACGTGGCCGCCGTGGGCGTGCAGCTCGAAGTCCACGCCCGGCGCCAGTTCGCTGGCCTCCGGCAGGCTGTGGCGGAACACGAAGGGGTCGTCGGCGGACTGGATCAGCAGGGTCGGCACGCGGATGCCGCCCAGGTAGTAGCGGCACGAGGCGCGCCGGTAGTAGTCGTCGGCATCGCTGAAGCCGTGCAGCGGCGCGGTGATGCGCCCGTCGAAATCCCAGAAGGTGCGCATGCCGTCCAGCGGCCCGAGGCGCTGCAACGTGGCCAGGTGGCTGTCCTCGCGCAGCTGCTGGAAGCGCTGCTGCTTGCGCCGCACGTAGGCGACCATCTCGCTCATGAAATGCCGCTGGTAGACCCGCGAGAAGCCGATGCCGATGCGGTCGGCGCAGTGGTCAAGGCGGAACGGCACCGACACCGCCACCGCGCCGCGCAGGCCGCAGTCCGCACCGCTCTCACCGAGGTGCTTGAGCAGCACGTTGCCACCCAGCGAATAGCCCACCGCATACAGCGGCGCCAGCGGCCGGCAGGCGCGCAGGTGGGCGATGGCGGCCACCAGGTCCTCGCTGACCCCGGAGTGGTAGCCGCGCGGCAGCAGGTTCGGCTCGCCCGAGCAGCCGCGCCAGTTCAGCGCCGCGCTGGCCCAGCCCTGCGCGGCCAGACGCTGCTGCAGACCGAGCACGTAATGCGAGTCGGAGGAGCCGGTCAGCCCGTGCAGCACCAGCACCAGCGGCGCCGCGGCCTCGTGCGGGCCGTGCCAGTCGAGGTCGAGGAAGTCGCCATCGGCCAGCCACAGCCGCTCGCGCTGGCGCTGGCGCTGCAGGCGCGGGGCCGCGCGCAGGAACGGCGCCCAGAGGGTTTGCAGGTGCGGGCCGGGTAGCCACCAGGCGGGTTGGTAGGGGGTGGACATGGGTGGGCTTGGCTCGTTGGATCGGTCTATGCCGAGGCTAGAGCCTTTGCGGGAAAAGCTGAAGCACCATTGGCTGGCCGAATGCCCGACGGTCGCCGGGCAGACATTCAGCCGAGCTGCTCACTTCAAGTCGGGCACTTCTCCACTTGCACCAGCACGTCGTAGAAGGTCGCGCCGTTGCCCATGTCGGTGACCCGCTGGCTAGTGACTTCGTTGGCGTTCTTGCCATCCTCGGCGAACTTCTTCCACCAGATCGACAGGCCCACCACCAGCCCCGGCCGCGCGCGGTCGCTGACCCGTGCCTTGGCCTCGAAGGAACCGCGGTCGTTGTAGATGCGTACCCGCTGGCCGTCCTCGATGCCACGCGTGGCCGCATCGCTCGGATGGATGTCCAGGTGCGGCTCGCCTTCGGTGCTGCGCAGGCTCTGCACATTGACGAAGGTGCTGTTCATGAAATTGCGCGCCGGCGGCGAGATCATCGCCAGCGGATACTGCTGCGCCAGCTCCGGGTTGCTCGCCACCGATTCGTAGGGGGCGATGAAGGTCGGCAGCGGGTCGAGGCCGGCAGCCTGCATGCGCGCGGAGAAGAACTCGCACTTGCCCGACGGCGTCGGGAAGCCGCCGTTGGCAAACGGCGCATCCGGCACGTTCATCTTCTGCCAGCCGACCAGCTTGAGCGTTTCCCAGTCGAAATGCTGGGCGCGCACATCCTGTTTCTTGAACGCCTGGGCGGCGATCTGGTCGTCGCTTTCCTGGAAGCACGGATCGTCGAAACCCATGCGGGCCGCCAGCAGGCGGAAGATTTCCGCGTTCGGCTTGGCTTCGCCGAGCGGGGCGATGGCCGCGTTGTTGGCCAGCATGTAGTGGTGCCCGTAGGCCATGTGCACGTCGACGTGCTCCAGCTGGGTGGTGGCCGGCAGGAGGATGTCCGCGTAGTCGGCGGTGTCGGTCTGGAAATGCTCGAGCACCACGGTGAACAGGTCGTCGCGGGCGAAGCCCTCGGCGACTTTCGGCGACTCCGGCGCCACCGCGACCGGGTTGGAGTTGTAGACGATCAGCGCCTCGACCTTGGGGCCGAACTCGGGCGACGTCTCGCGCAGCAGGTTGTCGCCGATGGTGCTCATGTTGAGGGTGCGTGGTCGCCCACCGGTACGCAGGTCGGAACGCTGCAGGGCCCGGTTATTGACCGGGAAGGCGTCCGCCGAGGCCAGCAGCACGCCGCCCGCCGCCTGCCGCCAGGCGCCGACCAGGGCTGGCAGGCAGGCGATGTTGCGCACCGCCATGCCGCCGCCGCGCACGCGCTGCAGGCCGTAATTGAGGCGGATCGCCACGGCATCGCCGCGCTGGGCGGTGGCGCCATATTCGCGCGCCAGTTGCAGCACCTCCTCGGCGCTGATGCCGCAGGTTTGCGCGGTGCGCTCCGGGGTCCAGTCCTGCACGCGTTCCTTCAACTGGTCAAAGCCCAGCGTGTGCTCGGCGATGTAGTCCTCATCCAGCAGATCTTCGGCGATCAGCACATGCATCATGCCGAGTGCCAGCGCCGCGTCGGTGCCCGGCAGCAGGGCAATGTGCTGGTGGCATTTTTCCGCGGTGAGCGAGCGGTACGGATCGATGGCGATGAGCTTGGCGCCGCGCCGCTTGGCTTGCTGCACACGGGTCCAGAAGTGCAGGTTGGAGGCGATCGGGTTGCCGCCCCAGATCAGGATCAGTTTCGAATGCTCGAACTGTTCGACATCGGTGCCCAGCTGCGCGCCAATGCTGTAGGCGTAGCCGACGCTGCCGGCGGTGCTGCAGATGGTGCGATCCAGGTAGGAGGCGCCGATCTTGTGGAAGAACCGTGCGGACATCGAGTCGCCCTGCACCAGGCCCATGGTGCCGGCGTAGCTGTACGGCAGGATGGCCTGCGGCGCGCGTGCGGCGATCTCGGTGAGGCGCGCGGCAATGGTGTCGAGTGCCTCGTCCCAGCTGATGCGCTCGAACTGGCCTTCACCCTTTTTGCCGATCCGCTTCATCGGGTACAGCAGGCGATCCGCGTGATAGGTACGCTGGAGGTAACGCGCCACCTTGGTACACAGCGCGCCGCCGGTGGTGGGGTGCTCGGGGTCGCCGCGCACTTCGGTGGCGACCCCGTCCTGCACGGTGATCAGCATCGCGCAGGTGTCGGGACAGTCATGCGGACAAGCCGCGCGAACGATGGAAGCAGTCACTGGCGGATCTCCAAAAAATCCAAGACGCGAGGGGCGGACGATTGCGGCCTTGATTAACCGTGGAGCGGCTTGTCCAGCAGCGCCTGGATCGCGTCCAGCGATTCCTCGCCGCGCCCTTCCAGCTCGCGCACCACGAAGGCCAGCAGGGCCTGCTCATGGTGGGTGATGTAGCGCAGCAGGGTGCGTTCGCGGCCGTCTTCGGTAGCCAGCTTTTCGCCGGCGCTGTATTGCGCCACGAACTTTTTCAAGGACGGCTGGAATGCGGTCAGAAACTCCAGCCACGGCAGGCGGGAAAATTGCTCGGCCAGTTGCGCACCGCGTTCGACGTTATGGCGTTGCTCGCTCACCTCGATGTCCAGCTCGCGCATGGCGTCGCGGATGCGCTCCTTGGTTTGGGTTTCCAGTTGGGCGAGCACCTGCCACTTGCGTTGGTGCTCCGGGTCCGCGGCGCGTTGCGACAAGCCGGTGAAGAACGCTTCACCCTCGACTTCTTCGGCAAAAACGCTGCTCAGGTACTGTTGGTAATCGGTGCTCATGATTTCTCCTCGGCTTTTTCTTGTATTTGTTGTGTGGTGTGGCTGCGGGCCGGTCAGTTGCCCAAGGCGCGGATCATTGCGCTGTCTCGACCGCCGGCGGGGTCCAGCGCCCCTGGACAATGGCCTCTTCCGGCCAGTAGGCGCGCAGGAACAGTGAGAAGTCCGCATCCTTCGGCGCGGGCAGCCAGTTGCTTTGCTTGTCCGCGCCGGGCGACTCGGCCTGCACGTAAAGGGTCAGCGAACCGTCGGCATTGGTCTTCAGATCCTTGTTCTTGGTGCCCAGCGAATAGCGTTTAAGCGGGTTGGGCACGAAGAAGTGCGCCGCGTCATACACCGTCAGCGACCAGAAGCCCTTCACCGGCGGCACTTGGCCCTTGGCGAAGGTGACGGTATAGGCCTGCGCGCCATTGAGGCGGGCTCCAGCGCCATCCAGGTCCTGATAGAAATACTTGGTCTCGCTCGGCGCGTTGACCAGGATGTTCGAGCGGGCCACCGCGGTGCGGGTGAAGTAGTCGGTACCGAAGCGCGCGCCGTTGTTGATGGTGGTCCAGTGATGCGGCAGCGGCACGCCCCAGTTGCGGAACTGCAGCAGCGGATCGACCAGCTCCCGATCGGCTTTTTCCGCCTCGTCGATCATCGCCTGCTTCAGCGCCGGATCTTTCTGCGCGGCGGCGATCACCGCGCGCACTTGTGCGTAGCGGGCCTCTTCGCCGGCCTGCGCTGGCGCCAGGTCGAGCACTGCTGGCAGTTGATCGAAGAAAGCATCGGGGCGTACCCAGCGGGTTTCGCCCGCGCCGTCAGCCCGTTTGGGGAAGATCGGCAGCTTGCGCCAGTCGATGCGTTTCAGGGTGCCGTCGTACTCGGCGAGCGGGTAGACGTTGATGCCCTGAATCACCTCCTGCACGGCTTTCTTGTCCTCTGGAGTGTCGTCCTGGAAGACGCGCGGGCCGACGAACGCGGCATTCGAGTGGGTGCGGATCACCTGAGTGATGCCTTTCGGCACCTCGCCTTGCCAATCCGGCCCGACGGCCAGGTAAAAACCGGGCTGGGTGCCATGCATCGAGCCCAGGCCGGTGATGCTGTCGGTACGCAGGTCGGAGAATTGATAGACCCAGAAGCGCTTGCCGAAGTCCGGCACCTGGATCACCACCGGACTGACGTCGAGGGCCAGGTAGCCGGCGCCGTACACCACATCCTGGTTCGGGCAGGCGATGGAGCGCTGCTCCGGCTGGATGTAGTCGCTGAGCATGGTCAGGCGATTGTGTGGCGCCAGCGGCAACGTGCCGCCGATCAGGCCCTGCTCGGGTGCCTTGGCGTAGGCCAGGCGACGGTTGTACATGTTGACCATCGGCCAGGCCCAGAACCAGGCGTCGCGCGCCACCAGGCGGGCGTAGGATTCGGTGATCCGGGTGTTGGCGTCCGGGCCGGGCGGCAGGGCGGTGGCCTGGGCGGCGGTCGTTTCGGTCTGGGCGAAGGTGGGGGTGGCAGTGCCGAGCAGGGCGGCAAGCCCGAGCGGTAGCGCCAGGGCAATCGTCTTGGATGTTCGTAGCATCTCTCTCTCCCTCGACTGGTTTCGCAGGTGGACGAATCGTTCTCTCAATGGGGTGTAGGCGGCGTAGGCGCTGCTGCGCACGTCGTCACGCAGGCCTTTCGTCGGCCTACGGCGTGGGTACGGGCTGGGTTGCGTCAAGCAAGCCGCAGCGGCGTGCCACGGACCGACGCACACACAGGCGCGACGACCGCTGAAACGGCGCGTCGGCTATGGACGGGACGCTCGGCTGCTCGCGCGAGCGCTGGACCTGGAGGCGCGCGTTGGTCTCCAGTCTGGGCGGGAAAGCGCTGGGCGAACCCCCCCTTTTAGAGGTGACGTTCCCAGAGCGAGTAGTGCACCTGGCCGGCCTGCTTCTCGCGGTGCAGGCGCCAACTTTGCGGCAGGCCGAGGGCCGAGGGGACGGCCTCGCTTTCGCAGTAGATCCACGCGCGCGGGGCCAGCCAGCCGCGACTTTCCAGCAGCTCGCAGGTCGGCAGCAGCAGGTTCTGGTGGAACGGCGGATCGAGGAACACCAGGTCGAACGGCGTCGCCGGCTGGTTCTCCAGGTAGCGCAGGGCGTCGCCGTGCTGGATCTGCCCGGCGAGGCAGTTGAGCACCTGCAGGGCGTGACGCAGGGCGGCGATGGCCGCGCCGTTGGTGTCCAGCGCCAGGGCCTGGGCGGCGCCGCGCGACAGCGCTTCGAGGTACAGCGCGCCGCTGCCGACGAAGGGGTCGAGGACCTTGGCGCCTTCGATGTGCGGGGCCAGCCAGTTGAACAGGGTTTCCCGCACGCGGTCGGGAGTCGGGCGCAGGCCGAGACCGTCCGGCACCGGGAAGCGCCGGCTGCGCCATTCGCCGCCGATGATGCGCAGCTGGCCGTTGCCGCCGTGCGGGCGGGTGGGTTTCGCGGGTTTCGCAGGTGGCCTGGCCATCAGTGCTCCGGTACGCCCAGCGGTTGCTCGGCGGGTTGCTCGGTGGGCGGCGGCAGCGGTTGCTGCGCCACGGTCGGGCCGGCGCTGACGATCACCAGCGCCTGCGGATCGACATGCTTGGCCATCGCGCTGCGCACCTGCTCGACGCTCAGGCCCTGGACTTGCTGCATGAAGTCTTCCAGATAAGTCAGCGGCAGGTTGTAGAAACCGATCGAGCCGAGCTGGCCGACGATGTCAGCGTTGCTCGCGGTAGATAGCGGGAAGCTGCCGGCCAGCTCGCGCTTGGCGTCGTCGAGTTCCTTCTGGGTCGGACCCGTCTTCAGGTAGTCGGCGAGCAGCTGCTGGATCAGCTCGAGGGTGCCGGCGCTCTGCTCGGCGCGGGTCTGCACGCTGATCATGAACGGGCCGCGCGCGGCCATCGGGCTGAAGCCGGAATAGATGCCGTAGGTCAGGCCGCGCTTCTCGCGCACCTCTTCCATCAAGCGGGTACCGAAGCCGCCGCCGCCGAGGATCTGGTTGCCCAGGCTGAGCGCGGCGTAGTCCGGGTCGCGGCGGTCGATGCCGAGTTCGGCGAGCAGCAGGTGGGTCTGCTTGGAGGGGAACTCGATGTGCGTCAGCCCCGGTGCCGGCGCCTGCGGCTCGGCCAGCGCGGGCAGTGCCGGGCCCTTGGGCAGCGCGGCGGAGACCTGCGCGGCGATCGCTTCGGCTTCCGCGCGGTCGAGGTCGCCGACCAGGGCGATCACCGCGTTGCCGGCGGCATACGCCGAGGCGTGGAAGGCGCGCAGCTGGGCGATGCTGATCGGCGGGATGGATTTTTCCGTGCCTTCGCTGGGGTGCGCGTAGGGATGGGTGCCGTAGAGCCGCTCGAACAGCTTCAGGCCGGCGAGCTTGCCGGGGTTCTGCTTCTGGTACTCGAAACCGGCCAGCACCTGGTTCTTGATCCGCGCCAGCGAGTCGGCGGGGAAGGTCGGCTGGCCGATCACCTGGGCGAACAGCGCCAGTGCCGGTTCGCGCTGCGCCTTGGCGCTCAGGCTGCGCAGGCTGGTGACGGCCATGTCGCGGTAGGCGCCGTTGCCGAAGTCGGCACCGAGGTCCTCGAAGCCCTCGGCGATGGCGGTGACGTCCTTGCCCGGCACGCCCTCGTTGAGCATGGCGTTGGTCAGCATGGCCAGGCCGGGGGCCTCGTCGTCGCGGCTGCTGCCGGCGGCGAAGGTCAGGCGCAGGTCGAACATCGGCAGCTGGCGGGCCTCGACGAACAGCACGCGGGCGCCCTCGGCGGTCTGCCAGCTCTGGATCTGCAAGGCGCGGCGGCTCGGCGCCTTGCCGTCGAGGGCGGCCAGCGACTCCAGCGGCGCGGCGGCGCTGCTCGCTGCCGGTGCCGCAGCCGGGGCGGCCGGGGCCGGCTCAGCCGCGGCGGGGGCGGGACTCGGCAGCGGGCGGTTGATGAACAGCGCCAGGGCGCCGATCAGGATCAGTACACAGAGGCCGAGCAGGCCATAGCGCAGACCGTTGCGCTCACTCATGGCGGGTCTCCTCGGGCAGGATGTGGGCGACGCTGAGGCGCTCGCGGGTGAAATAGGTGCGCGCCGCTTGCTGGATGTCGGCCGGGGTCACCGCCTCGAGGGCGGCGAGGTCCTGGTCCATGACTCGCCAGGACAGCCCAACGCTTTCCAGCTGGCCGATGGTGCTGGCCTGGCTGCTGATCGAGTCGCGCTCGTAGACCAGTCCGGCGATCACCTGAGCGCGCACGCGCTGCACTTCCGCGGCGCTCGGCGGGCTGTGCTTGAGTTCGTCGAGCTGGCGCCACAGGCCGGCTTCGGCCTGGGCCAGGGTCTTGCCCTTCTGCACGTTGGGGGTGGCGGACAGCAGGAACAGGCTGTCGCCGCGGTTGAACGCGTCGTAGCTGGCCGAGGCGCCGGAGACCAGCTCCTCGCCGCGCTCCAGGCGGGTGGCCAGGCGCGCGCTGTAGCCACCGTCGAGCAGTGCGGCGATCAGGCGCAGCGCGTGCACTTCGCGGGGCTGCTCGGCGGTGCTCAGCGCCGGCACGTTGAAGGCTAGCATCAGGCTCGGCAGCTGGGTGCGCAGGTGCAGGGTGAGGCGTCGCTCGCCGGGCTCGGCGAGTTCCAGCGGCAGCTTGGCCGGCGGCACGGTGCGCCGCGGGATGGGCCCGAAGTAGCGCTCGGCGAGACCCTTGACCTCGTCGACGCTGACATCGCCGACCACCACCAGGGTGGCGTTGTTCGGTGCGTACCAGCTTTCGTACCAGTGGCGCAGCTCGCCGACCTGCATGCGCTTGAGGTCGGCCATCCAGCCGATGGTCGGCGTGCGGTAGCCGCTGCTCGGGTAGGCCAGCGTCTTGAAGCGCTCGAAGGCCAGCGCGTTGGGCTTGTCGTCGGTGCGCAGGCGGCGTTCCTCCTTGATCACCTCGATCTCGCGGCTGAACTCTTCCGGCGGCAGGCGCAGGCTGGCCAGGCGGTCGGCCTCCAGCTCGAAGGCCACCGCCAGGCGGTCGCGGGCCAGCACCTGGTAGTAGGCGGTGTAGTCGTCGCTGGTGAAGGCGTTTTCCTCGGCGCCCAGTTCGCGCAGCACGCGCGAGGCTTCGCCGGGGCCGAGCTTGGCGCTGCCCTTAAACATCATGTGTTCGAGGGCGTGGGACAGGCCGGTCTGCCCGGGCGTCTCGTAGCTGGAGCCGACCTTGTACCAGATCTGCGAGACCACCACCGGGGCGCGGTGGTCCTCGCGCACGACCACCTTGAGGCCGTTGTCGAGACTGAATTCGTGGGTCGCCTGCGGCTCGGCAGCGAGAGCGGCGAAGGGCAGGCAGAGGCTGGCGAGGAGCAAGACGGCCGTGCGGCGGGCGAAGATTTTCATCGGTGGGGCGACCTGTCGGGCGGGCCGCGCAGGCTTAGCGCCGGCGGGCGAGGAGGTGCTAGGATACTCATCCGTTTTCCTGGCGGCCACGCCTGATGGCGCGTCGCTCCCTTGAGATAGCCGTCTCCATGTTTGGTTCCAACGACGACAAGAAAGCTCCGGCTGCGCCGGGAGAGAAGAAAGGCCTGTTCGGCTGGATGCGCAAGAAGGCGCCCGAGGCGGCCGCGCAACCGGCGGAGCCATTGCCGGAGACGAGCGATAGCGTCGCGTCCGAGCCGCCCAGCGAACCCGCCGCCGTCCCGCAGGTCAGCCCTGTTGAAGCCGCTGCGCCTACGCCCGTCGCCGAGGTCACGGCGCCACCAGTGGCCGAGACGCCGCTGAGCGCTGCGCCGCAACCGGCCGCTGAGCCACAGCCCGAGCCCGTCGCGCCGCCGCCCGGCGCAGACACCGCGGCCCCCGCGCCGTCGCGTTTCCGCCTCAACCTCGGCGAAGCCCCGCTGGCACCGACCGAGCCGCCGCTCGCCCTCGAGCCGGTAGCGCCTGCGCCGCCCGTCGAAGTGCCTGCGCCGGCGCCGGTGGCTACCGAAGCGGTGCGCCCGAGCTTCTTCGCCCGCCTCAAGCAGGGCTTGTCGAAGACCAGCGCCAACCTCGGCGAGGGCATGGCCAGCCTGTTCCTCGGCAAGAAGGCGATCGACGACGACCTGCTCGACGAGATCGAAACCCGCCTACTGACCGCCGACGTCGGCGTCGAGGCGACCACCGCGATCGTGCAGAACCTCACCAAGCGCGTGGCGCGCAAGGAGCTGGCCGACAGCGGCGCGCTGTACAAGGCGCTGCAGGACGAGCTGACCGCGCTGCTCAAGCCGGTCGAGCAGCCGCTGCTGATTCCCGCCGACAAGCAGCCCTACGTGATCCTGGTGGTCGGCGTGAACGGTGCCGGCAAGACCACCACCATCGGCAAGCTGGCCAAGAAGCTGCAGCAGGACGGCAAGAAGGTCATGCTCGCCGCCGGCGACACCTTCCGCGCCGCGGCGGTCGAACAGCTGCAGGTATGGGGCGAGCGCAACCAGATCCAGGTGATCGCCCAGCACACCGGCGCCGACTCCGCCTCGGTGATCTTCGATGCGGTGCAGGCCGCCAAGGCGCGCGGCATCGACGTGCTGATCGCCGACACCGCCGGACGTCTGCACACCAAAGACAACCTGATGGAAGAGCTGAAGAAGGTCCGCCGGGTGATCGGCAAGCTCGACGACAGCGCGCCGCACGAAGTGCTGCTGGTGCTCGACGCCGGCACCGGGCAGAACGCCATCAATCAGGCCAAGCAGTTCAACCAGACCGTCAACCTCACCGGTCTGGCCCTGACCAAGCTGGATGGCACCGCCAAGGGCGGGGTGATCTTCGCCCTGGCCAAGCAGTTCGGCCTGCCCATCCGTTACATCGGCGTCGGCGAAGGGATCGATGATCTGCGTACCTTCGAGGCCGAGGCCTTCGTCCAGGCACTGTTCGCGCAACGGGAGCATGCATGATTCGATTCGAGCAGGTCGGTAAGCGCTACGCCAATGGCCATGTCGGCCTGCATGAACTGAGTTTCCGCGTGCGGCGCGGCGAGTTCCTGTTCGTCACCGGCCATTCCGGCGCCGGCAAGTCCACGCTGCTGCGCCTGCTGCTGGCGATGGAGCGGCCGACCACCGGCAAGCTGCTGCTCGCCGGCCAGGACCTGTCGCAGATCACCACCGCGCAGATTCCCTTCCTGCGTCGGCAGATCGGCGTGGTGTTCCAGAATCACCAGCTGCTGTTCGACCGCAGCGTGTTCAACAACGTCGCGCTGCCGCTGCAGATCCTCGGCCTGTCCAAGCCGGAGATTGCCAAACGGGTCGGCGCGGCGCTGGAGCGCGTGTCGCTGTCCGACAAGGCCGAGCAGTTCCCCGCCGACCTGTCCACCGGCCAGCAGCAGCGCGTCGGCATCGCCCGCGCGGTGGTGCACCGCCCGGCGCTGCTGCTCGCCGACGAACCGACCGGCAACCTCGACCCGCGTCTGGCCGCCGAGATCATGGGCGTGTTCGAGGACATCAACCGCCTCGGCACCACCGTGCTGATCGCCAGCCACGACCTGGCCCTGATCGCGCGTATGCGCCACCGCATGCTGACCCTGCAACGCGGCCGCCTGATCGGCGATGGGGAGGCGGCCTGATGAGTGCCTCGCGTACCCCGCAAGAGCAGCCGGCCGAGCGCATCGGCGCCGCGCCGAAGAAGGCCGACAGCCGCAAGCACGACGGCCCGACCTTCCAGGAACTGTTCCACGCCTGGCTGGAAAGCCACCGCGCCAGCCTGATCGACAGCCTGCGCCGCCTGGTGCGCCAGCCGATCGGCAGCTTCTTTACCTGCCTGGTGATGGCCATCGCCCTGTCGCTGCCGATGGGCCTGTCGCTGCTGCTGAGCAACATCGAGCGCCTCGGTGGCTCCTGGCAGCACGCCGCGCAGATTTCCCTGTACCTGCAGATGGACGCCAGCGACGCCGCCGGCGAGCAGCTGCGCGAACAGATCGCCGCCATGCCGGATGTCGCCGAGGCCGAATGGATCAGCCGCGAGCAGGCGCTGGCGCAGTTCCAGCAGCAGTCCGGCCTCGGGCAGGCGCTCAAGGAGCTGCCCGACAACCCGTTGCCCGGCACCGTGCTGGTGACCCCCAAGGAGATCGACAAGGTCGGCCTGGAAGCCCTGCGTCAGCGCCTCGCCGAGCTGCCCAAGGTGCAGCAGGCGCAGCTCGACCTGGTCTGGGTCGAGCGCCTCGGCGCGATTCTCAAGCTCGGCGACCGCTTCGTCTTCGGCATCACCCTGCTGCTGCTGCTGGCCCTGCTGCTGGTGATCGGCAATACCATCCGTCTGCACATCGAGAACCGCCGCAGCGAGATCGAGGTGATCAAGCTGGTCGGCGGCACCGACGGCTACGTGCGCCGGCCGTTCCTCTATATGGGCGCGTTCTATGGCTGCGGCGCCGGGCTGCTGGCCTGGGCGGTGCTGTCCTACAGCCTCGGCTGGCTGAATGCCGCGGTAGTGCGCCTGGCCGGCCTGTACGGTAGCGACTTCGCGCTGGCCGGCGTGCCGGCCAGTGATGGCCTGTCGCTACTGCTGGGGGCGGTATTATTGGGTTACATCGGCGCGTGGCTGGCGGTCGCCCGGCACTTGAGTGAATTGGCGCCAAAGTAGTAACTTCTTGCTCCGCTTGTTCGAGCCTCGGGCAAATTGCCCGGCTCACGTTGCTGTTTCTGAACTCTTGGTCAGCTTTTCTGTCATACTGGGAATACTGAACTGAAGAGTTCATGAATCGGAGGATTCATATGACCACATCGTTGCAACCTGTCTATGCCCTGGCGCCGGGAGCCAATCTCGAAGCCTACGTGCACACGGTGAACAGCATTCCGCTGCTGAGCGTCGAACAGGAACGCGAATTGGCAGCGAGCCTCTACTACCAGCAGGACCTCGAGGCCGCCCGGCAGATGGTGATGGCGCACTTGCGCTTCGTTGTACACATCGCCCGCAGCTATTCCGGTTACGGTCTGGCCCAGGCCGACCTGATCCAGGAAGGCAACGTCGGCCTGATGAAGGCGGTCAAACGCTTCAACCCGGAAATGGGTGTGCGCCTGGTGTCGTTCGCCGTGCACTGGATTCGCGCCGAGATCCACGAGTTCATCCTGCGCAACTGGCGCATCGTCAAGGTCGCCACCACCAAGGCGCAGCGCAAGCTGTTCTTCAACCTGCGCAGCCAGAAGAAACGCCTGGCCTGGCTGAACAACGACGAAGTGCATGCCGTGGCCGCAAGTCTGGGTGTCGAGCCGCATGAAGTGCGCGAGATGGAGAGCCGCCTGACCGGTCAGGACATGGCCTTCGACCCGGCCGCCGACGCCGATGACGAAAGCGCGTTCCAGTCGCCGGCACACTACCTGGAAGACCACCGCTACGACCCGGCCCGCCAGCTCGAGGATTCCGACTGGAGCGACAGCTCCACGGCCAACCTCCATGAAGCGCTGGAAGGCCTCGACGAGCGCAGCCGCGACATCCTCCAGCAGCGCTGGCTGGCCGAGGAGAAGGCGACCCTGCACGAGCTGGCCGCCAAGTACAACGTCTCCGCCGAGCGCATCCGCCAACTGGAGAAGAACGCGATGAACAAGCTGAAAGGCTCCATCGCCGCGTGAACCTCGCCCTCATCCAAAGCCCGCGCTTCGTCGCGGGCTTTTTTCTGCCCGGAGTTCTGTGATGTCGCCTGCCCTGCGCCGCTTTCGCTGGCTGATCTACCTCGGCGTGCTGCTGGTCTGCGCCTGGAGCCTCTGGCAACAGTGGCCGCAACGCCCCGCGGCGCCGCTCGGCTGGCTGCAGCAGTGGCAGAGCGAGCTGATCGCCCCGCTGGCCGCCGAGACGCTGACCGTGCAGCAGCTGCAGGCACAAGTGCCCGGTCAGCTGTGGCTGCTGCCGCAGGGCGAGAGCGGACCGCGCCTGGTGTACCGCGCCGACTGGCAGGACGGCGAGCTGCACGGCCGAGTGGAGGTCGAACTGGCACTGAGCGACAAGGAACGCGCCAGCCTGCTCGCTGCACTCGGTGCGAGTGCCGAGGCGCCGGAGCAGGCGCTCAGCGACACGCTGCTCGAGCAGCTTGGCGCGCACCACTTGGCGACCTTGCTGTTCAAGCCGGATGGCGAGTTGCCGGCCGTGCGCCTGACTGCCAGTCTGGGGGCGCCGCGGGTGCGCCTAGGCCTGCCGGAAGGTGGGGAAGCCTGGTTGTACCCGGAGCAGGGCATGACCCTGTTTGTTGCCGAGGAGCGCTTGAGGCTGCTGCAGGTGGTACCGCGGCGCAGCTTCAAGTAACGGCGGGTCAGTTGCCCAGCGCCGACAACCAAGCCGGACGGCCGCCGGACAGCCGGCTCAGGTAGTCGCTGCCGCCGAGCTGGCGCATCTGCTGGCGAATCCAGCCGGCGCGCCGGCTGACATAGGCGCCGGGATGCCCGGCACTCCACTCGCGCGGATTGGGCAGCACCGCCGCCAGCAGGCTGGCCTGGGCGGTCGACAGGTACGGCGCGCCGATGCCGAAATGGTGCTTGGCCGCCGCCTCGGCGCCGAACACGCCGTCATCCCATTCGACGCTGTTGAGGTACACCTCGAGAATCCGCTGCTTCGGCCAGAGCAGCTCGATCAGTGCGGTGAACCAGGTCTCGAAGCCCTTGCGCAGCCAGCTGCGCCCGGACCACAGGAACAGGTTCTTGGCCACCTGCTGGCTGAGCGTGCTGGCGCCGCGCAGCGAGCCGCCGCGCTCGTTGTGGGCCATGGCCTTCTGGATCGCGGCGACATCGAAGCCCCAGTGCTCGGCGAACTTCTGGTCCTCGGCGGCGATCACCGCCACCTTGAGGTTGTCCGGCAGCTCCTTCCACGGCCGCCAGCTGCGCTGCAGGTCGATCGGCTTGCCATCGAGCCACGACTCGATCTTGCGCTCGACCATCAGCGCGCTGCCCGGCGGCGGCACCCAGCGCAGGACCAGCACCCATACGGCGCTGGCGGCCATGGCCCAGAGCAGGAATTTGACGAGACGGCGGAGCAGGAGTGGCATGGATGGCTTGGCCCGGGCGCAATAGGCGGCCATTATAGCCACCGCTCATCGCCCGACTGGAGAACTGCTCGATGCTGCGTTCCTTGCTCTTGCTCGCCGCTTTCTTCGGCTTCACCGCCGTGGCCCTCGGCGCCTTCGCCGCGCACGGCCTGAAGAGCCAGCTGAGCGCCGACCTGCTGGCGGTGTTCCAGACCGGCGTGCACTACCAGATGGTCCACGCCCTGGCCCTGCTCGGCGTGGCGCTGCTCAGTCTGCATGTGCCGGGGCGGGCGCTGCTGCTGGCCGGCGGGCTGTTCGTGCTGGGCATCCTGCTGTTCTCCGGCAGCCTGTACCTGCTCAGCCTCACCGGCGTACGCGGCCTGGGCATCGTCACGCCGTTCGGTGGCCTGGCGTTTCTCGGCGGCTGGGTCAGCCTGGGCGTGGCCGCCTGGGGCCTCGGTGCTCGCTAGCGGGTCAACCTGACCTGCGCGTCAATTTCGGGACGAATGGGCGGCCGTTGGCCTTGGTCAGCCAGCGGCGATGGGGCTAGAATGCCGGCCCCTCTCCCGTGCGATCGTCTGCCATGCGTATTCAAGTGAATGGTGAACCTTTCGAGCTGCCCGACGGCGGCAACCTCGCCGATCTGCTCGCGCGCCTGGAGCTGACTGGCAAGCGCGTGGCGGTCGAGCTGAACCTCGACATCGTGCCGCGCAGCCAGCACGGTGCTACCGCCCTGCGCGAAGGCGACCGGGTGGAAGTGGTCCACGCCATCGGCGGCGGCTAGTCCGCGCCTGTCCCGTTCGCGCTTTGCCCCGCCTATCCGTCCAGCAAGAGGATTCCCGATGAGCCACGTTCGCAGCGACAAGCCCTTCACCCTGGCCGGCCGCACCTACCAGTCGCGCCTGCTGGTCGGCACCGGCAAGTACAAGGATCTCGACGAGACCCGCGCGGCCATCGAGGCCTCCGGCGCGGAGATCGTCACGGTCGCCGTGCGCCGCACCAACATCGGTCAGAACCCCGGCGAGCCAAACCTGCTCGAGGTGATCTCGCCGGAGCGCTACACCATCCTGCCGAACACCGCCGGCTGCTATAACGCCGAGGAAGCAGTGCGCACCTGCCGCCTGGCCCGCGAGCTGCTTGACGGCCACAAGCTGGTCAAGCTGGAAGTGCTGGCTGACCAGAAGACCCTGTTCCCCAACGTGATCGAGACCCTCAAGGCCGCCGAAGTGCTGGTCAAGGACGGTTTCGACGTGATGGTCTACACCAGCGACGACCCGATCATCGCCCGCCAGCTGGCGGAGATGGGCTGCATCGCGGTGATGCCGCTGGCCGGCCTGATCGGCACCGGCCTGGGCATCTGCAACCCGTACAACCTGCGCATCATCCTCGAAGAAGCCACCGTGCCGGTGCTGGTCGATGCCGGCGTGGGTACCGCCTCGGACGCCACCATCGCCATGGAGTTGGGCTGCGAGGCGGTGCTGATGAACAGCGCCATCGCCCACGCCCAGGACCCGGTGCTGATGGCCCGTGCGATGAAGCACGCGATCGAGGCCGGGCGCCTCGCCTACCTCGCCGGGCGCATGCCGAAGAAGCTCTACGCCAGCGCCTCGTCGCCGCTGGATGGCCTGATCCAGTAACCCACCGCCACCGCTTCCGTAGGAGCGAATTCATTCGCGAAAACCGGCAACTCTGCGCTGCCAGATCGCGAATGAATTCGCTCCTACCTATTTCACACCGAGTTTTGCCATGACCGACACCCAGACCCCCGCCGAACCGCAACGCCACCTGCGTACCATCAAGAGCTTCGTGATGCGCGCCGGGCGCATCACCGAGGGCCAGCAGCGCGCCATCGACGAAGGCTGGCCGAAGTTCGGCCTGGAGCTGGCCGACGGTGCCCAGGACTTCGACACGCTGTTCGGCCGCCAGGCGCCGCGCACCTTCGAGATCGGCTTCGGCATGGGCCATTCGACCCTGGAAATGGCCGCCGCCGCGCCGGAGCAGGACTTCATTGGCGTCGAGGTGCACAAGCCGGGGGTCGGCGCGCTGCTCATGGGCGTACAGCAGCAGGGCCTCAGCAACCTGCGGGTGTACAGCTGCGATGCCCTCGACGTGCTGCGCCAGTGCGTCGCCGACGCCAGTCTGGATCGCGTGCTGCTGTTCTTCCCCGATCCCTGGCACAAGGCCCGCCACCACAAGCGGCGCATCGTCCAGCCGGCGTTCGCCGAGCTGATCCGCCAGAAGCTCAAGATCGGCGGCGTGCTGCACATGGCCACCGACTGGGAACCCTACGCCGAGCACATGCTCGAGGTGATGAACGTCGCGCCGGGTTACCGCAACCTGGCCGCCGACCGGCGTTGCGTCGAGCGTCCCGAGGAGCGCCCGAGCACCAAGTTCGAGCGCCGTGGTGAGCGTCTCGGGCATGGCGTGTGGGACCTCAAGTTCGCCCGCGTCGACTGACCGCTCGGTCACTACGCCGCACTTCGCAGTTGCGCACGCCGGCCCGCGACAGCACCGGCGGACTGGCCTACCATGCCGCCCCGATCGTTCTGGCGCGCGGCGGCAAGGCCGGCCCGGACGGTCATGGAACGACAAGCACAACAACGCATCGCCCACGGTGCCCAGCGACGCCCCGGCGTCGCCGCGAAGGAGTATTCGCCTTGAGATCGCTCGCCATTTTGCTGCTCGCGCTCGCCGCGCTGCCGGTACAGGCCAAGGTCAACAGTCTGCAGGCCGCCCGTCTCGGTCAGGAGCTCACCCCGCTCGGCGGGGAACGCGCCGGCAATGCCGCCGGCAGCATCCCGGCCTGGGACGGCGGCCTGGCCGCGCCGATCGCCGGCTACCAGCCGGGCATGCACCACCCCGACCCGTATGCCGCCGACGCCGTGCAGTTCGTCGTCAATCAGGCCAACCAGCAGCAGTACCAGGCGCAGCTCAGCCCCGGTCTGCAGCGCCTGCTGGCCAGCCAGCCGGACTACCAGCTACGCGTCATGCCCAGCCATCGCAGCGCCGCGGCGCCGCAGCGCATCTACGACGCCACGCGCTTCAACGCCGAGCAGGCCGAACTGATCTCCGGCGGCAACGGCGTGCAGGGCGCCGCCGCGGGGATTCCCTTCCCGCTGCCGCAGAGCGGCCAGGAAGCGATCTGGAACCACATCATGCGTTATCGCGGCGACCAGATTCACCTGGTCACCAACCAGGCCGCGGTGCTCGCCAACGGCAGCTACAACCTGCTCAAGCTGGATCGCGACATTTACTTCGTCTACGGCCGCGAGGGCATGACCCCCAAGGGCCTGGACAACACCCTGTTCTATTACAAGTACAAGGTGGTGGCGCCGGCCAAGGTCGCCGGTTCGGCGCTGGTGGTGCAGGAGACCCTCGACCAGATCCTCTCGATCCGCAAGGCCTGGCGCTTTAACCGCGGCGAGCGCCGCGTGCGCCGTCTGCCGATGCTGGCCTTCGACACCCCGCAGCCGGACACCAACGGCATGGCCACCGCCGACATGGTCGACTCCTACAACGGCGCGCCGGACCGCTACGAGTGGAAGCTGCTCGGCAAGCAGGAAATGCTCGTGCCGTACAACAGCTACGCGGTGCACCAGCAGGGCCTCGCCTACACCGACATCCTGCAGCGCAAGCACGTCAATCCTGCGCTGCTGCGCTACGAGCTGCACCGCGTCTGGGTGGTCGAGGCGCACCTGCGCACCGGCTTCAATCATCCCTATGCGCAGCGGCGCTTCTACCTCGACGAGGACAGCTGGCAGATCCTCGCCGTCGACCTGTACGACAAGAGCGGCGAGCTGGTCGGCCTGCAGGAGAGCCACCCGATCAGCTACTACGATGCGCCGATGTTCGGCAGCACCCTGGAGACCATCTACGACTTCCCCGGCGAGCGTTACTTCGCCGACGGCCTGGACAACAACGAGCCGATGTACGACTTCAAGGCCGACCTCAGTCCGCGCGACTTCACCCCGCAGGCACTGCGCCGCGAAGGCAACTGAGCCGCGCCGCCTGAGCAAAAAAGCCGCCCCACGGGGCGGCTTTTTCATGGGCGTTCAGTCGACCACGGTGGCGCCGAGGATGCACGGGTCGGGCAGCACCGCCGGGCCCGGGCAGATCTGCAGGTAGCGGATGCTCTCGCGCGGGATCATCAGCAGGTCGCCGTCCACCTCGATGCTCAGGAACGGCGACTCCAGCTGTTTGCGCAGGCCGCGGGCGATGCTCGCCACGTCGTCGGCCTGCTGCGGGAAGCGCAGCACCATGCGCTGTCCGTCCTGGAAGTACAGGTAGAGATACTTGAGTGGCTTCATAGCGGCTCCTCGGCTGGGCGACAGCCGGGGAGCCGTCAGCCTAATTGCGGTCGGCGATCACGCCGATCAGGAAGAAGACTAGTAGCAGGACCGGCGCCAGGGTGTAGTTGTTGAAGTAGCCGAGGCCCTTGGCCAGCCAGGGGGTGAGGAAAATCATCGCCAGGCCGTAGCCGACCGCGCAGAGCAGGACGAACAGCAGGGTGCGGAAGACGAAGTTGAGGCCGCCGATCTTCTGCTGGATCCAGCTGTTGATCCCCGGGCCGAACAGCACCAGCAGGGTGGCCATGACGGCCAGGGAGATGTCGTAGAGGTGACCGCGGGTCCAGCGAGACAGGGTGGCAATCAGGTCGAGTAGCAGATCCATGCGAGTCCTTAGCGCTTAGCTCAGAAAGAGTTGCAGCAGGTCATTGAGGAACAGTTGGCCCTTGGCGGTGGCCACCAGACGCTCCGGGTCGGCCTGCAGCAGGCCGCGTGCCTCGGCCTCGCGGCGTGCCGCAGCGAGGCTGGCCAGCGGCAGGCCGGTGCGTTCGGTATACAGGCTGGCGGCGGCGCCGTCGCTGAGGCGCAGCACGTTCATGAGAAATTCGAACGGCAGTTCGCCGCGTTCGAGCAGCCGTTCGCCGGCTTGGAAGCGCTTGGCCGGGTCGAGGTAGTCCTTGGGCAGGCGGGTCTTCCAGGTGCGGCGGATGCGCCCGTCCGGGTCGCTGAGCTTGGCGTGCGCCCCGGCGCCGATGCCGAGGAAGTCGCCGAAGGTCCAGTAGTTGAGGTTGTGCCGCGCGCGACGGCCGTCGCGTGCGTAGGCGGAGACTTCGTACTGCGCGTAGCCCTCGGCGGCGAGCAGCGCCTGGCCGGCCTCCTGGATGTCCCAGAGGATGTCGTCTTCGGGCAGCACCGGCGGCTGGTTCCAGAACACCGTGTTGGGTTCCAGGGTCAGCTGGTACCAGGACAGGTGGGTCGGCGCCTGGGCGATGGCGATGCGCAGGTCATCGAGCGCATCCTCGACGCCCTGCTCGGGCAGGCCGTGCATCAGGTCGAGGTTGAAGTTGTCGAAGCCGGCGGCGCGCGCCATGTCCGCCGCGCGGATCGCCTCGTGGCCGTCGTGGATGCGCCCCAGCGCGCTGAGCTGGCTGGTCTGGAAACTCTGCACGCCGATCGACAGGCGGTTGATGCCGAGCTGGCGGTATCCGCGGAACTTGGCCTGCTCGAAGGTGCCGGGGTTGGCCTCGAGGGTGATCTCGATGTCGCGGGCGAAGCGCACGCGTTCCTCAACGCCATCCAGCAGGCGCCCCAAGGCGCTGGCGGAGAACAGGCTGGGGGTGCCGCCACCGAAGAAGATCGAGGTCAGCTCACGGCCGTGGACATGCGTCAGGTCGGCGTCGAGGTCGGCGAGCAGCGCGTCGACATAGGCGTCTTCCGGCAGCTCCGGGCCGGCGGCGTGCGAGTTGAAGTCGCAGTACGGGCATTTGCGCACGCACCAGGGAATGTGGATGTACAGCGCCAGCGGCGGCAGCAGGAAGCCGCCGGGGTGGCCCCCGCCCTCGGGCAGCGGGGCTGAGGGCGCGGGCTGGCGGTTCATGCCAGGTCCAGGCGCTGTTTCAGCTGCGCCATGGCGCGCGCGCGGTGGCTGAGCTGGTTCTTCTCGGCAGGCGACAACTCGGCGCTCGAGCAGTCGCGTTCCGGCACCCAGAACAGCGGGTCGTAGCCGAAACCGTGGGCGCCGCGTGCGGCGTGCAGGATGCGCCCGTGCCAGAGCCCTTCGCAGAGGATCGGTAGCGGGTCGTCGGCATGTCGCAGCAGGGCCAGGGCGCAGACGAACTGCGCGCCGCGCTCGGCGTCCGGGACGTCCTTGAGCACTTCGAGCAGTTTGGCGTTGTTGGCCGCATCACCCTGGCCGTCGGCATAGCGCGCCGAGTAGATGCCGGGGGCGCCGCCGAGGTGATCGACCGCCAGGCCGGAGTCGTCGGCCAGCGCCGGCAGGCCGGACACCCGCGCGGCGTGGCGGGCTTTGAGGATGGCGTTCTCGATGAACGACAGCCCGGTCTCTTCCGGCTCGTGGCTGCTGAACTCGGCGACCGAGCGGACCTGCACGCGGTCGCCGAGCATGGCCTGGAGTTCCTTGAGCTTGCCGGCGTTGTGGCTGGCCAGCACCAGTTGGGTGAGCGCGATCATGGGTCGGGGAAGATTTCCTGGGTGAAGTCGAGGTTGTTCACGGTGCCGTCGCCGACCTGCACCTTGACGGTGAAGCGCAGCACTTCCTGCTGCTCCACCGGGAACTGTGCCAGGTAGTACAGCGCGCCGCCGTCGTTGACCTCCTTGAAGGCCAGCGGCGCGGCCTTGCCGAGCAGGTCGGTGACTTCCCCACTGACCTTGGCCGGCCCGGTCTTGCCGGCCTTGACCACCGCGATGTTGAGCACGCCCTGGGTCTTGCTGCGGGTCAGGCCGGTGGCGCTGGCGACTTCCGGCTGCAGGAAGCTGGAGTTGAAGGCGCTGTAATGCACGTCCAGGTCGCCGAAGGTGACTTTGCGTTCGGCCAGTGCCGGCAGGGCCAGGCACAGCGCGCAGAGAAACAGGACGAAGCGACGCATGGGGATTCTCCTTGTTCGGGGCAGGTCAGACGGCGATGCGGTGATCCAGCACGCCAGGGCCGCTGACGCGATAGATGCCGATCTCCCCTAACAGATTAGGCCAAAGCCGGCTGGCGAAACCGTCGCGGTGCTGCTGGTCGACGGCCAGACGGTCGAGCACCCGCACCTGACGCTCGCGGCACAGCGCCTCGAAGTCCTTGAAGGTGCAGAAGTGGATGTTCGGCGTGTTGTACCAGGTGTACGGCAGAAACTCCGAGACCGGCATGCGCCCGTTGCGCGCCAGGTACCAGCGGCAGCGCCAGTGGCCGAAGTTGGGGAAGGTGATGATGCAGGTGCGCCCGACCCGCAGCATTTCCTCGAGAATCCGGTCCGGGTAGTGCACGGCCTGCAGCGCCTGGGTCATCACCACCACGTCGAAGCTGTTGCTGGCGAAGTTGCCGAGGCCTTCGTCGAGGTTCTGCTCGATGACGTTGACGCCTTTTTCGATGCAGCGGGCGATGTTCTCCGCGTCGATCTCCAGGCCATAGCCGGTGACCTGCTTGTGCTCGCCGAGCCAGGCCAGCAGTTCACCGTCACCGCAGCCGAGGTCGAGCACCCGGCTGCCGGCGGGAATCCAGTCTTGGATGATCTCCAGATCCGCACGCATGCTCATACCTCGATCCGTTGCATGTAGCTGCCGAACGCCTGCAGGTAGCGCGGGATCGGCATGAGGAAGGCGTCATGGCCTTGCGGGGCGTCGATTTCCAGGTACGACACGTTCTTGCGCGCGGCCAGCAGGGCATCGACGATTTCCCGCGAGCGCGCCGGCGAGAAGCGCCAGTCGGTAGTGAAGGACATCACGCAGAAGTCCGCCTTGACCCCGGCGAGGGTCTTGGCCAGGTCGTCGCCGTGGGCGGCGGCCGGGTCGAAGTAGTCCAGCGCCTTGGTCATCAGCAGGTAGGTGTTGGCGTCGAAGCGCCCGGAGAACTCCTCGCCCTGGTAGCGCAGGTAGCTTTCCACCTGGAACTCGACGCTGTGGAAGTCGTAGTTGAGCTTCTCGCTCTTCAATCCGCGGCCGAATTTCTCGCCCATCGCGTCATCCGACAGGTAGGTGATGTGGCCGACCATGCGCGCCAGCATCAGCCCGCGCTTGGGGATCACGCCCTGTTCCTGGAAGTGCCCGCCGAAGAACTCCGGGTCGGTGAGAATCGCCTGGCGCGCGACTTCGTTGAAGGCGATGTTCTGTGCCGACAGCTTGGGCGCGGTGGCGATCGCCAGGCAGTGGCGGATGCGTTCCGGATAGGTGATCGCCCACTGCATGGCCTGCATGCCGCCGAGGCTGCCGCCGATCACCGCGGCCCATTGGCCGATGCCGAGCTGGTCGGCCAGGCGCGCCTGGCTGTGCACCCAGTCTTCCACGGTCATCACCGGGAAGTCGGCGCCGAATGGCTTGCCGGTCGCGGGGTTGAGGCTGGACGGGCCGGTCGAGCCGTTGCAGCCGCCGAGGTTGTTGAGGCTGACGACGAAGAATTTGCGCGTGTCGATCGGTTTGCCCGGGCCGATGCAGCTGTCCCACCAGCCCGGCTTGCGCTCTTCTGTGCTGTGGTAGCCGGCGGCATGGTGGTGGCCGGACAGCGCGTGGCAGATCAGCACGGCATTGCTGCGGCTGGCATTCAGCTCGCCGTAGGTTTCGTAGACCAGTTGGTAGTCGGCCAGGCTGCGCCCGCAGGCCAGGGCCAGGGGTTCGGCGAACCGGGCGACCTGGGGGGTGACCAGGCCGACGGAGTCTGCGGCAAAGACAGTGGGCATCGACCCTGCTCTCGATCGGGGAAGGGCGCCAGTCTAAAGAGCGCAGTGCTGAGCGGCAAGCCGCTCGGGGCGGGGCTAATTGCTTGAAATTACGGGACTAACGCGGGCGCTCGCGATTACTCGAGAGCGCCCTGCTGACGGCTCGCCACCGGCAGGGTGACGACCTTGCCCTGGCGCTGGATCGGCGCCGGACGGCGCAGGGTGCGAAGGATCTCGCTGGCCTGCTGCAATTGTGCCTGCAGATCGCTGGCGTAGCGCTGCAGTTGTTCGCCGCGCTGGCGCGCCTGCTGGGTGTCCTGGGCCAGGGCCTTGAGACGCAGCATGTGGCTTTCCAGCAGCTGCTTGTGTTCCAGGGTGTGCTGCATCAGCGGCATCAGCGCGTCGTGCGCCCATTGCGCGGCTTCCTGGCGCAGGCGCTGGTGCAGACCGACCACTTCCTGGACCAGGGTGGCGAAGAAGCGCCGGGTCAGCACGCGCTGCTCGGTGAGCAGGGTCTTCAGGTGCAGGCGGAACTGGTCGCCCTTTTCGCGCAGGCCCTGCAGCTCGCGCAGGTAGGGGCGCAGGTTGAACAGTGGCGCGTCGATGCCGTGCAGCGGGTTCTCCTCGTTGTGCCGGCGGTAGATGGCCGCGACCATCTTGTTGCCCATCTCGGCTTCCTGCTCGAGGTCGTGCAGGTCGCCCTCCACCGAATGGAAGAAATGCAGGATCGCCTGGTGGATGCCGAAGGTGGTCCAGCTGCCCTCGAGGTTGCCGCGCAGCTTGTCGAGGTGCAGGTCGAGGCGCTCGCCGCGCACCGCGGCGCACAGCAGGTCGCCCTGACGCTGCAGCAGGCGCTGATTGGTGCGCAAGTTGAGCAGGCGTTTGTGGTGTTCGCTGTGGTCGTGCTTGGTCTTGGCGGTCAGTTCGAACAGCAGCTGGCCGTTGTCCTGCTGGTGGTTGGACAGCTGGCCCTGCTGCTCGGTGACCTTCTCCAGGCGCAGGTTGAGCACGTGCTGGCTGTTCTGCACCAGGGCCAGCACCTGATTGACCACCCGGCTTTCCAGCAGGCGTTCCTTCTGCGCGACGATGCGTTCGCATAGCAGGCTTTCCAGTGCTGGCATCTGGCTGCGCAGCAGCAGCGCGTCGTCGTTGCGCACCTTGGCCAGCAGGGCCTGCTTGGCCGACAGCGGCAGCACGTCGGCGGGGTTGATGCCGAGCTGTTTGGCGGTGGCGCTCTGCACCTGGGCGATGGCGTTCTGCACGAAGCTCTCGCCGGCCAGGTCGTCCCACAGCACGTCGATCTTGTTCAGCACGGCGAACAGGCTGGTCTGGGTGTCTTCGTCGAGCTGGCGGATATGGTTGCGCCAGATGTCCATGTCGCTGGCGGTCACCCCGGTGTCGGCGGCCAGCAGGAACAGGATCGCCTGGGCGTTGGGCAGCATCGACAGGGTGAGTTCCGGCTCGCTGCCGAGCGCGTTCAGCCCCGGCGTGTCGAGGATGCGCAAACCCTGGCGCAGCAGCGGGTGGTCGAAATTGATCAGCGCGTGGCGCCACGCCGGCACCAGTACCAGGCCGGGCTTGCCGGCGTCCTCCAGCATGTCCGGATGGAAGCCGAACTGGATCGCCTGCTCGACCGGCATCGGTTTGGTCTTGGCCACCTGGGCGAAGGCCTGGATCATGTTGCTCGGGTCGCTGAGGTCGAGCGGGATGTTCACCCAGTGCCGCGGAATGCGCTTGAACTGCGCGACGCTGGCGTCGGCCAGGCGCGTCTCGATCGGTAGCAGGCGGATGTACGGGCGTTCCGAGCGGGGGTCGAAGAACAGCTCGGTGGGGCACATGGTGGTGCGCCCGGCCTGCGACGGCAGCATGCGCTGGCCGTAGGAGGAGAAGAACAGGCTGTTGATCAGTTCGGTCTTGCCGCGCGAGAACTCGCCGACGAAGGCCAGGGTGATGTGGTCGGTGCGCAGTAGGCGCAGCGCGGCGTCCAGGCGTGCCTCGATGGCATCGGAGCTCAGCCGGCTACTGGCCAGCCAGCTGCGATAGCGGGTGATCTCGCGCATCAGCTCGCGTTTCCAGGCCGTGTAGGCCTCCACCTGCTGACTGAGACGTTCCATGCTCATCCAGACTCTCCTCTCGGTGCGCATCCTGCGGTTGGGGAAGGGAACCACGCGAGGACGGCGGGATGCGCCCCTCTCGACGCATTATGCGTGAGCCACCGGCAGCGTCAATTGGCCATCCTGCCCGACCCGCCTTGCGGTGGGGCCAGTGGGTCGGGCGGTCAGTCCGGCGGGCTCAGCGACAATTCCAGCGGCAGGCGGGTGGGCGCGTGGATGCGCACCCGCTTGTGCCGATTCAGCTCGCCGCTTTCCAGCTGCACCTGGGTTTTCGCCACGCCGAACGCGGCGGCGAGGAAGGTCAGCAGCTGGGCGTTGGCCTTGCCCTCCACCGGCGGCGCGGTGAGGCGGATCTTCAGCCGCTCACCGTGCAGCCCGGCGAACTCGTCGCGGCTGGCCTTGGGCTGCAGGTGGCAGGCGAGGATCAGGTCGGCGCCGTCCCAGCGGAACCAGCTCATGCTCAGAGAAACGGGCTGAGCAGCTTCGGCATGCCGGTATAGGCGGCCAGGTTGCCGATCACGAAGCGGTCCAGCAGGTTGATCGCGATGAAGGCGAAGATCGGCGAGATATCCAGGCCACCGAGGTTCGGCATCAGGCGACGGAACGGCGCCAGCAGCGGCTCGCAGATCTGGTTGACCAGTTGCGCGCCGGGGTTGTAGCTGCCCGGGGCAACCCAGGAGAGGATCACGCTGACGATCAGGGCGAAGAAGAACACCTTGAGGAACAGCGAGGTCACGCCGATCAGCGACCAGGCCAGCAGCTGCAGGATGAAGCCGGCGACGTTGTAGCCCATCAGCGTGAGGGTGACGACCATCAGCACCAGCTGGACCAGCACGGCGAGCACCAGCGAGGCCAGGTCGAGGCCGGCGAAGCCGGGGATCACCCGGCGCAGCGGCTTGAGCAGCGGCTGGGTGGCCTTGACCACGAACTGGCTGAGCGGGTTGTAGAAGTCGGCGCGCACCAGTTGCAGGATGAAGCGCAGCAGCACGATCAGCAGGTACAGGCTGCCGAGGGTCTGGATGATGTAGATCAGGGCTTCGACGAATCCGGACATAACTACTCCTTATTGACCCAGTTGCTCGGCGAGTTCGGCCGAGCGGTTGGCGGCGGCGTCCAGCGCCTGTTGTACCAGTTTCTCGAAGCCGCCGGCCTGGAAGGTCTTGATCGCGGCTTCGGTGGTGCCGGCCGGCGAAGTTACCCGGCGGCGCAGTTCGGCGGCGTCGACATCGCTCTCCACCGCCATGCGCGCCGCGCCGAGCGCGGTCTGCAGGGTCAGCTGGGCGGCCGTCGCGCGCGGCAGACCGAGCTGTTCGCCGGCCGCGGTCATCGCCTCGATGAGCAGGAAGAAATATGCCGGACCGCTGCCGGACACCGCGGTGACCGCGTCAATCAGCTGCTCCTGTTCCAGCCACAGGGCCAGGCCGACCGCCGAGAGCAGCTGTTCGGCCTGCGTGCGCTGCGCCGCCGACACCTGGGCGTTGGCGTACAGGCCGCTGACGCCTTGGCGCAGCAGCGCCGGGGTATTGGGCATGCAGCGCACCAGCGGCTGCACGCCGAGCCATTGTTCCAGGCTGGCGCAGGTGATGCCGGCAGCGATCGAGACGATCAGCTGATTGCCGCTGAGGCTCGGCGCCAGCGCCTGGCAGACCGCTTTCATGACCTGCGGCTTGACCGCCAGAACGATCACGTCGGCACCCTGGATGGCTTCGGCGTTGTCGGCGAACACTTCGATGCCGTGTTCGGCGGCGACCTTGGCGCGTTGCTCGGCATAGGGTTCGCTGGCGCGGATCGCGTCGGCGGCGACGCCCTGGGCGCGCAGCCCGCCGATCAGGCTGGCGGCCATGTTGCCGGCGCCGATAAAGGCGATGCGAGTGGATGGCATGTCGGGTTCCTTATAAAGAAGAGGGCGGCGGCGCATAGTCGCGCGCGCCAAACAGGGCAGTGCCGATGCGCACCCAGCTGGCGCCTTCGGCGATGGCGGCCTCCAGATCGTGGCTCATGCCCATGGACAGGGTGTGCAGGTCGAGGCCGAGGCGGGCGCGCAGCTCTTCGGCGAGGCCGCGCACGCGGGCAAAGGTCGCGCGCTGCAGTTGCGGGTCATCGGTGGGTTCGGGGATCGCCATCAGCCCGCGCAGCTTCACGTGCGGCAGCTGGGCGACCGCGCTGGCCAGCGCCAGCAGTTCCTCCGGCGCGCAGCCGGACTTGCTGGCTTCGCCGCTGATATTGACCTGCAGGCAGATGTTCAGCGGTGGCAGTCCCTCCGGGCGCAGCTCGGAGAGGCGCTGGGCGATCTTCAAGCGGTCCACCGAATGCACCCAGGCGAAGTGTTCGGCGATCGCCTTGCACTTGTTCGACTGGATCGGTCCGATGAAGTGCCAGGTCAGCGGCAGATCGCGCAGTTCGAGCTGCTTGGCCAGGGCTTCCTGCAGGTAGTTTTCGCCGAAGTCGTTGAGCCCGGCGGCATGCGCCGCGCGGATGTCCGTCGCCGGCTTGGTCTTGCTCACCGCGAGCAGGCCGACCGAGGCGGCATCGCGCTGCGCGGCTTGCGCCGCCTCACGGATACGCTCGCCGACCTTTGCAATATTCTTTGCTATGTTGGACATTACTTGCGCCCGCCGCTCTGGGTCAGCGGCATTCTACCTGCTTGCTTGTATTTGGGGAGTTCCATGGACATCACAGAGCTGCTGGCCTTCAGTGCCAAGCAAGGCGCGTCCGACTTGCACCTGTCGGCAGGACTGCCGCCGATGATCCGGGTCGATGGGGACGTGCGGCGCATCAATCTGCCGCCGCTCGACCACAAGCAAGTGCACGCGCTGATCTACGACATCATGAACGACAAGCAGCGCAAGGATTACGAAGAATTCCTCGAGACCGACTTCTCCTTCGAAGTGCCCGGCGTGGCGCGTTTCCGGGTCAACGCCTTCAATCAGAACCGCGGTTCCGGCGCGGTGTTCCGGACCATTCCCTCGAAAGTGCTGAGCATGGAAGAGCTCGGCATGGGCGAGGTGTTCCGCAAGATCACCGACGTGCCGCGCGGCCTGGTGCTGGTCACCGGACCGACCGGTTCGGGCAAGTCGACCACCCTGGCGGCGATGCTCGACTACCTGAACAACACCAAGTACCACCACATCCTCACCATCGAAGACCCGATCGAATTCGTCCACGAATCGAAGAAGTGCCTGGTCAACCAGCGTGAAGTGCATCGCGACACGCTCGGCTTCTCCGAGGCGCTGCGTTCGGCGCTGCGGGAAGACCCGGACATCATCCTGGTCGGTGAGATGCGTGACCTGGAAACCATCCGCCTGGCGCTGACCGCCGCGGAAACCGGTCACCTGGTGTTCGGCACGCTGCACACCACCTCGGCGGCGAAGACCATCGACCGGGTGGTCGACGTGTTCCCTGCGGAAGAGAAATCCATGGTCCGCTCGATGCTCTCCGAATCGCTGCAGGCGGTAATCTCGCAGACCCTGATGAAGAAGATCGGCGGCGGCCGGGTGGCGGCCCACGAGATCATGATCGGTACCCCGGCGATCCGTAACCTGATCCGCGAGGACAAGGTGGCGCAGATGTACTCGGCGATCCAGACCGGCGGCTCGCTGGGCATGCAGACCCTCGACATGTGCTTGAAGAACCTGGTCGCCAAGGGCCTGGTCAGCCGCGAAATCGCGCGGGAAAAATCCAAGAACCCGGAAACCTTCTGATTCGGCCGGCGCCGCGCAGGATAAGCGAGAGACAACTCCATGGAATTCGAGAAGCTACTGCGCCTGATGGTGGAAAAAGGCGGCTCCGACCTGTTCATCACCGCCGGCGTGCCGCCGTCGATGAAGGTCAACGGCAAGATCATGCCGGTCACCAAGAACGCCATGTCGCCCGAGCAGACCCGCGAAACCGTGCTGGCGGTGATGAACGAACAGCAGCGCCACGACTTCGCCAAGAACCACGAGTGCAACTTCGCCATCAGCGCGCGCGGCATCGGCCGTTTCCGGGTCAGCGCCTTCTACCAGCGCAACCTGGTGGGCATGGTGCTGCGCCGCATCGAGACCAACATCCCGACGCTGGACGACCTCAAACTGCCGGAAGTGCTGAAGAAGCTGGCGCTCACCAAGCGCGGCCTGGTGCTGTTCGTCGGTGCCACCGGTACCGGTAAGTCGACCTCGCTGGCGGCGATGATCGGATACCGCAACAAGAACAGCAGCGGCCACATCATCTCCATCGAAGACCCGATCGAGTACATCCACCAGCACCAGAGCTGCATCGTCACCCAGCGCGAGGTCGGCATCGACACCGAGTCGTTCGAAGTGGCGCTGAAGAACACTCTGCGCCAGGCGCCGGACGTGATCCTCATCGGTGAGGTGCGGACCCGCGAGACCATGGACCATGCCGTGGCCTTCGCCGAAACCGGCCACCTGTGCCTGGCTACCCTGCACGCCAACAACGCCAACCAGGCGCTGGACCGGATCATCAACTTCTTCCCGCCGGACCGGCACAACCAGGTGTGGATGGACCTGTCGCTGAACCTCAAGGCGATCGTCGCCCAGCAATTGGTGCCGACTCCGGACGGCAAGGGCCGCCGCGCGGTGATCGAGGTGCTGATCAACACCCCGCTGGCCGCCGACCTGATCCGCAAGGGCGAAGTGCACGAGCTCAAGGGCCTGATGAAGCGCTCCACCGAGCTGGGCATGCAGACCTTCGACCAGGCGCTCTATACCCTCTACACCCAGGGCGAGATCACCTACGAAGATGCGCTGCTGTACGCCGACTCGGCGAACGACCTGCGCCTGATGATCAAGCTCGGCTCGGAAACCGATGGCGACCACCTCAGCCAGGTCGCCGGTGGGCTCAGCCTGGAAATCAGCGAAGACGACCCCGGTCGACGCTTCCGCTGAAACGCAAAACGGCGCCCAAGGGCGCCGTTTTCATGTGCGGTGTTCAGCGGCTCAGCGCTGCGCCAGGCTCGGTTGGCCGGCCGGCAGCACGCGCTTGGCCAGCGCGTAATGCTTCTTCCAGTACGGCTTGCTGAGGTCGCTGATGGTGACCTTCTTGCCGCGCCGCGGGGCGTGGATGAAGCGGTCGTTGCCGAGGTAGATGGCGACGTGGTTGACCCGCCGGCTCTTGATGTTGAAGAACAGCAGGTCGCCGGGCTGCAGGTCGGCACGGGCGACGCGCTGGCCCTTGCCGCTGGCCATCGCACTGGAGGTGCGCGGCAGGCTGACTTCATCGATGTCGCGGAACGCGTAGCGCACCAGGCCGCTGCAGTCGAAGCCTTTCGGCGTGGTGCCGCCCCAGCGATAGGGCGTGCCGAGCGCATTGACCGCGCGGCTGAGCACCTGGCTGCTGTGGATGGCCGACAGGGTGCGGGTCGGGGTGAAGCTGTGCACGCGCGCGGTGCCGGCGCTGCCGGATTTCGCGGTGAAGCCGGAGGCGCCAGCCGGGAGGGGCTGGTAGCGGTTGCTTGCCTGGGCGCTCACCGAAAAGGAGAGGCAAATGGCTAGCCATGTCAGGTAAATCAGACGCATCTTGGCAGGGCTCGTCGTTCAGATCGCGAAACTTTATAACAGCTTTTTTGCGCATTTTTTGACCACCTGTCGGCTCTTCCCCCTGGCTTTGCCGCTTACGTCTGAGACAAATTCCTGCTTTTTGCCCGGTTTAAAGGGAGAAAACCTGGGTGGCTAAGAAATCGCCATCGCTGCTGTGACGCGGCTTTGCGCGCGGTCGTCGAGCCGCGCCCGCCTTCAGCCGGTGCGCCGCGCTGGGGTAGAGTGGCGGTCACATCGTTTCGGCAGTTACCCGACAGGAGGCATGCATGCAAAACACCCAGGACACCCACAGCAAGGTCATCGGCTACTTACTGTGGATCTTCGGATTCCTTGGCGCGCACCGCTTCTACTACGGCAAGCCGGTGACCGGGACCATCTGGTTCTTCACCCTCGGCCTGCTGTTTGTCGGCTGGATCATCGACCTGTTCCTGATTCCGGCGATGGACCGCGAGGCCGACCTGCGCTTCATCGCCGGGCCGACCGACTACAACGTCGCCTGGATCCTGCTGACCTTCCTCGGCATCTTCGGCGTGCACCGCATGTACCAGGGCAAGTGGCTCAGCGGCATTCTCTACCTGCTCACCGGCGGCTTCTTCTTTATTGGCGTGCTCTACGACTTCTGGACGCTCAACGACCAGGTCTCGCTGGTCAACGCCCGCCGCGTCTGAGGCTGGTGCGTCTGCGCCGCCGGTGAGACCGGCGGCGCCGGGGGCGACTGCCGGCGGTTGCCTGGCTGAGTTGCGCCGCCTATGGTCCAAGTAGGCCGCAGCGGCGACCGCGTTCCCCGTGGTGATGGCGCGAAGCACTCGCACCTGCTCCTGCCGTAGCGTGCCGTCAGGAGGAGACGACATGCCGAACGACACCCGCCCCGCCGTCCTCGAACTGATCGGCAACACCCCGCTGGTGCGCGTCAGCCGCTTCGATACCGGGCTGTGCACGCTGTTCCTCAAGCTCGAATGCCAGAACCCCGGCGGCTCGATCAAGGACCGCATCGGCCTGGCGATGATCGACACGGCCGAGCGCGACGGGCGCCTCAAGCCCGGCGGCACCATCGTCGAGGCGACCGCCGGCAACACCGGCCTCGGCCTGGCCCTGGTCGGTCGCGCCAAGGGCTACCGGGTGGTGCTGGTGGTGCCGGACAAGATGTCCACCGAGAAGATCCTCCACCTCAAGGCGATGGGCGCCGAGGTGCACATCACCCGCTCGGACGTCGGCAAGGGCCACCCCGAGTACTACCAGGACGTGGCCGCGCGGCTGGCCGCGGAGATTCCCCAGGCGTTCTTCGCCGACCAGTTCAACAACCCGGCCAACCCGCTGGCCCACGAGTGCAGCACCGCGCCGGAACTCTGGGCACAGACCAACCACGATCTCGACGCCATCGTGGTCGGCGTCGGCTCGGCCGGCACGCTGACCGGGCTGACCCGCTTCTTCCGCCGCGTGCAGCCGAACCTCGGCATGGTGCTGGCCGACCCGGTCGGCTCGGTGATGGCCGAGTACAGCCGCAGCGGCACCCTGGGCACGCCGGGCGCCTGGGCGGTGGAAGGCATCGGCGAGGACTTCGTACCGTCGATCGCCGACCTGTCCAGCGTGCGTTGTGCCTATTCGATCAGCGACGAGGAAAGCTTCGACCATGCTCGTCAGCTGCTGCGCGCCGAAGGCATCCTCGGTGGTTCGTCGACCGGCACCCTGCTGGCCGCGGCGCTGCGCTACTGCCGCGAGCAGACCACTCCGCAGCGGGTGGTCAGCTTCGTCTGCGACACCGGCACCCGCTACCTGTCGAAGGTCTACAACGACCAGTGGATGACCGACCAGGGCCTGCTGCAGCGCGCCCGCTACGGCGACCTGCGCGACCTGATCGCGCGGCGTTTCGCCGAGGGCGGGGTGGTCAGCGTCGGTCCCGGCGACACCCTGCTGACCGCCTTCCAGCGCATGCGCCTGGCCGACCTGTCGCAACTGCCGGTGCTGGTCGATGGCCAGCTGGTCGGCCTGATCGACGAATCCGACCTGCTGCTCAGCGTGCACGCCGATGCCAGCTGCTTCCGCGCGCCGGTCAGCAGCGCGATGACCGACACCCCGGAAACCCTGGCGCCGGCGGCCAGCCTGCACGAACTGGAGGCGGTGCTGGATCGCGGCCTGGTGGCGATCGTCGCCGACCACAGTGGCTTCCACGGCCTGATCACCCGCTTCGACCTGCTCAACCACCTGCGGAAGACCCTCACATGAGCCAGCACGATGAGTCCGCCGCGCCGCGCGGCTTCGCCACCCGGGTGATCCATGCCGGCCAGGCGCCCGACCCCTCGACCGGCGCGCTAATGCCGCCGATCTACGCCAACTCCACCTACGCCCAGGACAGCCCGGGGGTACACAAGGGCCTCGACTACGGGCGCTCGCACAACCCGACGCGCTGGGCGCTGGAGCGCTGCGTGGCGGACCTGGAAGGCGGCGCCCAGGCGTTCGCCTTCGCCTCCGGGCTGGCGGCGATCTCGACCACCCTCGAGTTGCTCGATGCCGGCGCGCACATCGTGTCCGGCAACGACCTGTACGGCGGCACCTACCGGCTGTTCGAGCGGGTGCGGCGGCGCAGCGCCGGGCACCGCTTCAGCTTCGTCGACCTGGCCGACCCGGCCGCGCTGCAGGCGGCGCTGACTCCGGAGACGCGCATGGTCTGGGTGGAGACGCCAAGCAACCCGCTGCTGCGCCTCACCGACCTGGCCGAAGTCGCGAGGCTCTGCCGCCAGCGCGGGATCATCGCGGTGGCCGACAACACCTTCGCCAGCCCCTGGGTGCAGCGCCCGCTGGAGCTGGGCTTCGATGTGGTGGTGCACTCGACCACCAAGTACCTGAACGGCCACTCCGACGTGATCGGTGGAATCGCCATCGTTGGCGGTGCGCCGCGCCAGGCCGAGCTGCGCGAACGGCTGGGTTTCCTGCAGAACGCGGTCGGCGCGATCGCCGGGCCGTTCGACGCCTTTCTCACCCTGCGTGGGGTGAAGACCCTGGCGCTGCGCATGCAACGGCATTGCGAGAACGCCCTGGAGTTGGCGCGCTGGCTGGAGCAGCAGCCGCAGGTGGCGCGCGTGTACTACCCAGGCTTGCCCTCGCACCCGCAGCACGCGCTGGCGCAGCGGCAGATGCATGGCTTCGGCGGGATGATCTCGCTGGATCTGAACTGCGACCTGGCCGGCGCCAAGCGCTTCCTCGAAAGCGTGCAGATCTTCGCTCTGGCCGAGAGCCTCGGCGGGGTGGAAAGCCTGATCGAGCACCCGGCGATCATGACCCACGCCAGCATCCCCGCCGAGACCCGCGCGCAGCTGGGCATCGGCGACGGCCTGGTGCGCCTGTCGGTCGGGGTCGAAGAGCTCGAGGATTTGCGCGCCGATCTGGCCCAGGCGCTGGCGCGCATCTGACCTGGCAGCGCGGCTGAATGAAAAAAGCCCGCTCAACTGAGCGGGCTTTTCGTGTCCGGCGGACGGGACTCAGGCCTGGTAGCTGATATGCCCGTCGACCAGGGTGTAGCGCACCGCTGCCGGCAGGCAGTGGCCGATGAACGGGCAGTTCTGCCCGCGCGAGTACCAGGTTTCCCCGGCCAGGGTCGAGGCGGCCGCATCGAACAGCAGCAGGTCGGCCGGCTGCCCGACCGCCAGTTGGCCGGCCGGCAGGTGCAGGGCCTGGGCCGGGCCGTGGCTGAGGCGGGCGAGCAGGGTCGGCAGGTCGAGCAGGCCGTCCTGCACCAGGGTCATGGCCAGCGGCAGGAGCAGTTCGACACTGCTGATGCCCGGCTCGGTGGCGGCGAACGGCGCCAGCTTGGCGTCCGGCTCGTGCGGCTGGTGGTGGCTGGCGATGGCGCCGATCACCCCGTCCTTCAGCGCCTGACGCAGCCCCTCGCGGTCGGCGGCGCTGCGCAGCGGCGGCTGCACGTGGTAGAGGCTGGAGAAGTCGATCAGCGCCTCGTCGGTGAGGATCAGCTGGTACAGCGCCACGTCGGCGGTCACCGGCAGGCCGCGCGCCTGCGCCTGGGCGATCAGCTCGGCGCCACGCGCGCTGGTCAGCTGGCTGAAGTGCGCGCGCACGCCGGCCTGCTCGACCAGCAGCAGGTCGCGGGCCAGGGCCACGGTCTCGGCGCTCTCGGGAATCCCGGCCAGGCCGAGGAAGCTGGCGGTCGGCCCTTCGTGGGCCAGGCCGCCTTCGGCCAGGGCGCGGTCCTGCGAGTGGAACACCACGGTCAGGTCGAAGGTCGCCGCGTATTCCAGTGCGCGGCGCAGGGTGCGGTTGTTGTCGAACTGGGTCAGACCGTTGCCGAACGCCACGCAGCCAGCGTCGCGCAGGGCGACCAGCTCGGCCAGCTGCTCGCCGGCCAGGCCCTTGCTCAGCGCGCCGATCGGGAACACCTTGGTGTGCCCCGCTTCGCGGGCGCGGTCGAGGATCAGCTCGGCGACCGCCGAGGTGTCGAGGATCGGTTTGGTAAGCGGCGGGCAGCACAGGCTGGTGACGCCGCCGGCGGCCGCGGCGAGGGTCTCGCTGGCGATGCTGCCCTTGCGGCTGTAGCCCGGTTCGCGCAGGGCGACGGACAGGTCGACCAGGCCCGGCGCGGCGACCAGGCCCTGGGCGTCGAGCGTGCGTTCGGCAACGAAGCCGGCGGGCGCCTGGCCGATGCCGGCGATCTTGGCGTCCTGGATATAGAGGTCGGCGACCTGGTCGAGGCCGCTGGCCGGATCGATGACGCGGGCGCCGAGGATGTGGGTGCGCATCAGTTCTGCTCCTCGGAATCTTGATTCAGCTGGCGTTGCGCGGTCTGCCCGCTCATGGCCATGGATAGCACCGCCATGCGCACGGCGATGCCATAGGTGACCTGGTTGAGGATCACCGACTGCGGGCCGTCGGCCACCGCCGACTCGATTTCCACGCCGCGGTTGATCGGCCCCGGGTGCATCACCAGGGCATCCGGCTTGGCCAGTTGCAGGCGCTGCTCGGTGAGGCCGAACAGCTTGTAGAACTCGCCCTCGCTGGGCAGCAGGCCGCCCTGCATGCGCTCGCGCTGCAGGCGCAGCATGATCACCACGTCGACGTCCTTGAGGCCTTCGGCGAGGTCAGTGAACACCCGCACGCCGTACTGCTCGATGCCGATCGGCAGCAGGGTCTTTGGTGCCACCACGCGGATATCCGGGCAGCCGAGCGTCTTCAGCGCCAGCATGTTCGAGCGCGCCACCCGCGAATGCAGGATGTCGCCGACGATCGCCACCGAGAGGTTCTCGAAGCCGCCCTTGTGGCGGCGGATGGTCAGCATGTCGAGCATGCCCTGGGTCGGGTGCGCGTGGCGGCCGTCGCCGCCGTTGATGATTGCCACGTTGGGGCAGACGTGCTCGGCGATGAAGTGCGCAGCGCCGGAGTCGGCGTGGCGCACCACGAACATGTCGGCGGCCATCGCCTCGAGGTTGCGCAGGGTGTCGAACAGGGTTTCACCCTTGCTGGTCGAGGAGGTCGACACGTTGAGGGTGATCACGTCGGCGGACAGCCGCTGGGCGGCCAGCTCGAAGGTGGTGCGGGTGCGCGTGGAGTTCTCGAAGAACACGTTGCACACGGTCTTGCCGCGCAACAGCGGGACTTTCTTCACCGCGCGGGCGCCGACTTCGAGGAACGAGTCGGCGGTGTCGAGGAGTTCGGTCAACAGCTCGCGGGACAGGCCGTCGAGGGTCAGGAAATGGCATAGCTGGCCCTGTTCATTGAGCTGCAGCGGGCGCTTGGCGGCGGTCGGCGTCATCGCGGGGTTTCTCAGTTGGCGGCGGAGGCGAGGGTTTGGCGCTCCAGGCGGAGCGGCGCGGGGCCGAGCAATTTTATCCGCTCGTCGGCGCCGAGCGACAGGGTGGCACCGACCACGTCGGGGCGGATCGGCAGCTCGCGGGCGTCGAGGTCGAGCAGGCTGACCAGGGTCACGCTGGCCGGGCGGCCGTAGTCGAACAGTTCGTTGAGTGCGGCGCGGATGGTGCGCCCGCTCATCAGCACGTCATCGATCAGCACCAGGTGCTGGCCGTCCACCTCGAACGGCAGCGCCGAGGGGCGCACCTGCGGATGCAGGCCGTTCTGGGTGAAGTCGTCGCGGTAGAACGACACGTCGAGCAGGCCCAGCTCGTCAGTGCGGCCAAGGGCCTGCAGCAGCGCCTGGGCGACCCACACGCCACCGGTATGAATGCCGATGAAGCGCGGTGTGGCGATCTGCCGGCGCGTCAGGTGCTGGTTCAGCGCGCTGGCCATGGCGGGCAGCAGGTCGGCGGGATTCGGTAGGTTCATGGGCACTCCTTGGGTGGCGCACTCAGCTTAGGCGCTTGGCCGCGGCCGGCTAGTGTCCTGGGTCAATTACAGGTGCTGCTCCAGCCAGCCCTGCAGCAGCAGGGCGGCGGCCAGGGCGTCGACCGGGTTGTCGCGGTAGCTGCCGCGCTGGCCCTGGGCGAGGCGATGGCCTTTGGCCTCGAAGGTGGTCAGGCGTTCGTCGTGGGTGTGCACCGGCAGGTTGAAACGGCCGTGCAGGCGGCGGGCGAACTTCTCCGCGCGCTCGCTCATCTCGCTGCGGCTGCCGTCCATGTTGAGCGGTAGGCCGACCACGATGGCGTCGGGCTGCCATTCGTTGATCAGTGCCTCGACGCGGCTCCAGTCCGGCACGCCGTTCTGCGCCTTGAGCACGCACAGCTCGCGGGCCTGGCCGGTGATTGCCTGGCCGACGGCAACGCCGATCTGCTTGCTGCCGTAATCGAAGCCGAGCAGCAGGCGTGGGGCACGGTCGTTCATTAGGCGTGCCCGGCCTGGGAGGTCAGCAGGCTGAGGTTGATGCCGAGGCGGGCGGCGGCCGCTGCCAGGCGCTGGTCATGCGGCTGGTCGAAGAGAATCTGCGGGTCGGCCGGGCAGGTCAGCCAGGCGTTGTCGACCAGCTCGTGCTCCAGCTGCCCGGCTTCCCAGCCGGCATAGCCGAGGGCGATCAGGTACTTGTCCGGGCCCTGGCCGTCGGCGATGGCGAACAGCACGTCCTGCGAGGTCGACAGCGACAGCTCGCCGAGCTCGAGGGTGGCCTGGAACTGCGGGCCGGCGTTGTGCAGGACGAAGCCGCGGTCGGTCTGCACCGGCCCACCGGCGAAGATCGGCAGGCTCTGGCACAGGGCCGGCGGCGTGTCGTCGGGGCGCAGCTGCTCGAGCACGTCGGCGAGGTTGAGGCCGTTGGGGCGGTTGATGATCAGGCCCATGGCGCCCTGCTCGTTGTGTTCGACCAGGTAGGTGACGGTTTGCGCGAAGTTGGGGTCGGCCATGTGCGGCATGGCGATCAGGAAGTGGTGCTTGAGGTAGCTGGGTGCGCTTTTCATAAGCGCTAGTTTCAAGCTTAAAGCGGTGCGCTTCAAGCGCGGTGGCGCGTCGGGCGCCGCCGATCAGTTGCTCGACAGTCGGTCGCCGCGCTCGAAGCGCCAGGTGCGGATGATTTCCAGGCGGTCGATGTCCGCCAGGTCGCCGGTGAACGGGGCGAACGGTGCGGCCAGGCGCACGATGCGCTGCGCGGCCTGGTCGAGCAGCGGCTGTCCGGACGACTCCAGCACCTGCACTTCATACAGGCTGCCGTCGCGGTTGATCGCCACGAGCAGCCGCAGGTGGCCGTAGATCCGCTGGCGACGGGCCTCGTCGGGGTAATTGAGGTTGCCGACCCGCTCGACCTTCTTGCGCCACTCGTCCTTGTACCAGGCGCCCTTGTCGCGCATGGTCGAGGCGGCATTGAGGCGGTGGATCTTCGGCCGTTTGGCGTAGCGCTGCTGCTCCTGGGCCAGCTCCGCTTCGAGACTGGAGATCTGCGCCGACAGCTGTTCGCTGTCGAAACTCGGCGCGGCTTGTGGCTGCGGCTCCGGTTTGTCCTGCTCGCGCTTCACCGGGGTCTTCTGCGGCTGCGGCTTGCGCGTCGCCACCGCGGCCTTCGGCGCGGCCTGCTTGGCGCTCTGCTTGGGCGCGGCGGGCGGTGCCACCTTGCGGATCTCGGTGTCCTGGAACGGCGCGAGCTCGGTGGTTTTCGGCGCTGCCTTGTGCTCCAGGGTGCCGCTGCCTTGCTGGTTGTCCTGAGCGAGGAAGTCGGCGTCCTTGGGTTTCTCCTGGCTCTTGAAGGTCGACAGGGTGATTTCCAGGGTTTTGCTGATCTCGCTGCTCTCCGGCAGGCTGAAGCCGATGCCGAGAATCAGCGCCAGGTGCAAGGCCGTGGCGACGAACAGGGTAAAGCCGAGCCGGTCCGCCGGGCGCACGCGCGTGGCGGGAAAGTCGGGATAGGTGGCGGCTGCGTTCATCGGAAATCGGGTCGGCCAAGGTTGCGGCGCAGTCTGCCGGCTCGGGTGCTCAGGCTGCAAGCCGGCAGCAGCAAGCTGCTGAGTGGATCAAGCTTTCGGCGTCCAGCCCTGGGCGGTGAGCTTGCCGTGGATGGCGTCCATCAACTGCTCGCCGATGCGCGTGTCGTAGGCATTGTCGATTTCGCGGATGCAGGTCGGGCTGGTCACGTTGATCTCGGTGAGGTGGTCGCCGATCACGTCCAGGCCGACGAACAGCAGGCCCTTCTCGCGCAGCACCGGGCCGACTTCCGCGGCGATCCAGCGATCTCGTGCGGTCAGTGGACGGGCCTCGCCGCGCCCGCCGGCGGCCAGGTTGCCGCGGCTCTCGCCCTCGGCGGGGATGCGCGCGAGGCAGTAGGGCACTGGCTCGCCATCGATCATCAGGATGCGCTTGTCGCCTTCCTTGATTGCCGGCAGGTAGGCCTGCGCCATGATCTGCTGGCTGCCGTGGGCGGTCAGGGTTTCGAGAATCACTGAGAGGTTGGGGTCGTTCTCGCGATGGCGGAAGATCGACGAACCGCCCATTCCATCCAGGGGTTTGAGAATGATGTCACGCTGCTGTTTGGCGAACTCACGCAGAATGTCAGGCCTGCGGCTGACCAGGGTTGGCGGCATGCAGTGCGGGAACAGCGTGGCGAACAGCTTTTCATTGCAGTCGCGCAAGCTTTGCGGGCGGTTGACCACCAGCACGCCGGCGCGCTCGGCTTGTTCGAGCAGGTAGGTGGAGTAGACGAACTCCATGTCGAACGGCGGATCCTTGCGCATCAGGATCACGTCCAGGTCGGCAAGGGCGATGTCGCTTTCCCCGCCGAGCTCGAACCAGCGCTGCGGATCGGCGAACACCTTGAGCGGACGCACACGGGCACGGGCTTCACCGCCCCCCTGGTAGAGGTCCTGCTGCTCCATATAGTGCAGCGACCAACCGCGGGCCTGGGCGGCGAGGAGCATGGCCAGCGAGCTGTCCTTCTTGAAGGAGATGCGCGCAATCGGGTCCATGACAATGCCAAGGCGAACGCTCATGGGGGTGAATCCTCCGCAGGGAAAAGGGGCGGCAGGGGCTCTGCCAAGGGGTCGATATCGATGCGCCAGAGTGGCGCCGAGTCGGCTCCGGGTCAAGGAGGAGCGCCGGTTTTCGGGGCTTATAGCGTGCTTCTGGAGACTGTGTTAAAAAGGCCCGACGATTGGGTTTCAGCCCATCGGTGACAGGGCCTGAAAGGCGCTGGTATAAAGCAAGAATAACGACTCACCGAGGCGACAATAGGGCAGACATGGAACAGCATTCCGATGGTTTGAGGGTCATGGTGATCGACGACTCCAAGACGATTCGTCGCACCGCGGAGACTCTTCTCAAGAAAGTGGGTTGTGATGTCATCACTGCGGTGGATGGCTTCGACGCCCTGGCCAAAATTGCCGATACCCATCCCAGCATCATCTTTGTCGACATCATGATGCCGCGTCTCGATGGCTATCAAACCTGCGCGCTGATCAAGAACAACAGCGCCTTCAAGTCCACGCCAGTGATCATGCTGTCCTCCAAGGACGGCCTGTTCGACAAGGCCAAGGGCCGCATAGTCGGCTCCGACCAATACCTCACCAAGCCTTTCAGCAAGGAAGAACTGCTCGGCGCGATCAAGGCCCACGTGCCTGAATTCAGCCCGGTAGAACACGCTTCCTGATGTCCGGCCGCCTGGCTGGCGATCCTTTTTTGTATGGGGAAGAACATGGCTCGAATTCTGATTGTTGATGACTCGCCGACCGAGATGTACAAGCTGACCGCGATGCTGGAAAAGCACGGTCATCAGGTGCTCAAGGCGGAAAACGGCGCCGATGGCGTCGCCCTGGCGCGCCAGGAGCTGCCGGATGCCGTATTGATGGACATCGTCATGCCTGGCCTGAATGGCTTCCAGGCGACCCGTCAGCTGACCAAGGACTCCGAGACCGGGCACATCCCGGTGATCATCGTCACCACCAAAGATCAGGAAACCGACAAGGTTTGGGGCAAGCGCCAGGGGGCGCGCGACTACCTGACCAAGCCGGTGGATGAAGATACGCTGCTGAAAACCCTGAACGCGGTGCTGGTCGGCTAAATAGCGACCGCGGCGCGACACTAATAAGAAGAAACCGGGGCCCGCATGGCGGACGCACAGACTCCTTTCCAGCTTCTCCTCGAGATCGACCAGCGCTGCCGTGTGCTGGCCGCCGGCTTGCCGTCGCAGCAAGTGGTGGTGCAGACCTGGAGTGGCATCGGCTTTCGCATGGGTGAGCGCTATTTCGTCGCGCCCATGGGCGAAGTCGGGGAAGTCCTGCACGAACCGCGTTTCACCTTGCTGCCCGGCGTCAAGAGCTGGGTCAAGGGCGTGGCCAATGTGCGTGGGCGGCTGCTGCCGGTGATGGACCTGTGTGGGTTCTTCGGTCAGGACCTGTCGCCGCTGCGCAAGCAGCGCCGCGTGCTGGTGGTCGACCATCAGGAAGTCTTTGCCGGCCTCACGGTGGATGAGGTGTTCGGCATGCAGCATTTCCCAGTCGACAGTTTTTCCGAACAGGTGCCGCCGCTCGATGGCGGCATCGAGCCGTTCATTCATGGCGTGTTCCAGCGTGAACAGCCATGGCTGGTGTTCAGCCCGCATGCCTTGGCATTGCACCCGGGCTTTCTCGAAGTAGCGGTATAGCAACTCGGCGGGGTCGGCAGTGCCGACCTTTTGGCGTTAGATGGGACTAGTAGTGCGGTAGGTCCAGGCGGGGGCCAGATAATGAAAAAATTCAACGCAGGCAATATTTTGGCAGGTATGCGCAGCAGCACGCTGATCGCCGGACTGTTTATCGTCCTGATCGTCTCCATCGTGCTGTTGTTCGCCAACTTCGCTTACCTCAACACCCAGTCGAACTACGACAAGGAATACATCAGCCACGCTGGTGAGCTCCGCGTCCTGTCGCAGCGGATTGCGAAGAACGCCACCGAAGCGGCGGCCGGTAAGGCGGAAGCCTTCGCCTTGCTGAAGGACGCGCGAAACGACTTCGAGAAGCGCTGGAACATCCTGGTCGGTGGCGACGAGTCGACCGGTCTGCCGTCGGCACCGGCTGCAGTGCAGGCGGAAATGGCCGCCGTGCAGCAGGACTGGGACAGCCTGCGCAAGAACTCCGACGCCATTATCGCCAGCGAACAGACAGTACTGTCGCTGCACCAGGTGGCCGCGACCCTCGCCGAAACCATCCCGCAGCTGCAGGTCGAGTACGAGGAAGTGGTCGACATCCTGTTGCAGAGCGGTGCGCCGGCGGCCCAGGTGTCGGTGGCGCAGCGTCAATCGCTGCTCGCCGAACGGATTCTCGGCTCGGTGAACAAGGTGCTGGCCGGTGACGAAGACTCGGTGCAGGCCGCCGACATGTTCGGCCGCGACGCCAGCCTGTTCGGTCGCGTACTGAAGGCGATGGTCGAAGGCAACGCGGCGATGAACATCTCCAAGGTGACCGACACCGAAGCGCTGGAGCGCCTCGGCGAGATTTCCGAGCTGTTCGAATTCGTCTCCGGCTCGGTGGACGAGATTCTCGAGACCTCGCCGGAGCTGTTCCAGGTACGTGAGTCGGCCAACTCCATCTTCACCGTTTCGCAGACTCAGCTGGAGAAGGCGTCGAGCCTCGCCGAAGGCTTCGAGAACCTGGCCGGTGGACGTCATCTGAATACCCTGGCCGGTTACGTGCTGGGCGCGCTGGCGCTGGGATCGATCATCCTGATCGGCCTGGTCATGGTGCAGAGTACCCGTCGTCGTCTGGCGGAGACCGCCGAGAAGAACGAGCGCAACCAGGCGGCGATTCTGCGCTTGCTCGACGAAATCGCCGACCTCGCCGACGGTGACCTGACGGTGGCGGCAACGGTGACCGAAGACTTCACCGGGGCCATCGCCGACTCGATCAACTACTCCATCGACCAGCTGCGCGACCTGGTGGCAACCATCAACCAGACCGCCGTGCAGGTGTCCGCGGCGGCCCAGGAAACCCAGGCGACCGCCATGCACCTGGCCGACGCGTCCGAGCACCAGGCGCAGGAAATCGCCGGGGCCTCCGCGGCGATCAACGAGATGGCCGTGTCGATTGACCAGGTATCGGCGAACGCCTCCGAATCCTCGGCGGTAGCGGAACGTTCCGTAGCCATCGCCAACAAGGGCAACGAGGTGGTGCACAACACCATCACCGGCATGGATAACATTCGTGAGCAGATCCAGGACACCTCGAAGCGGATCAAGCGCCTCGGTGAGTCGTCCCAGGAGATCGGTGACATCGTTAGCCTGATTAACGACATTGCCGACCAGACCAACATTCTCGCCCTCAACGCCGCGATCCAGGCGTCGATGGCCGGTGACGCAGGCCGCGGCTTCGCGGTGGTTGCGGACGAAGTACAGCGCCTTGCGGAACGCTCCTCGGCGGCGACCAAGCAGATCGAAGCGCTGGTGAAGACCATTCAGACCGACACCAACGAGGCGGTGATCTCGATGGAACAAACCACCTCCGAGGTGGTACGCGGTGCGCGCCTGGCGCAGGACGCCGGTGTGGCGCTGGAAGAGATCGAGAAGGTATCCAAGACCCTCGCGGCGTTGATTCAGAACATCTCCAACGCTGCCCGCCAGCAGGCCTCGTCGGCCGGCCATATCTCCAACACCATGAACGTGATCCAGGAGATCACCTCGCAGACCTCGGCAGGTACCACCGCTACCGCGAAGAGCATCGGTAACTTGGCCAAGATGGCCAGCGAGATGCGTCGATCGGTGTCCGGTTTCACCCTGCCCGACGCCGCGGAACAGGCCTGAGCATAGGGGCGCGGCGATCACGGCGATCGCCGCATGACAGCCATGAGCGAGGGCGAGGGCATGCAGCCAGGCGTAGTCTGGGCCTTGAAGCCGTCGGCCGACATGTCGGAGGCGGAGTTCCATGATTGGCGGGTACTGCTCGAAGAACGCACCGGCGTAGTGATCAGCGAGCAGCGCCGCGCGTTCATGCAGACCAATCTCAGCGCGCGGATGCGCGAGCTGGGCGTTGCCGACTATGCCAGCTACTACCGGCAGGTCATCGACGGGCCGCGCGGTGCGGTGGAATGGTCGAACCTGCTGGATCGACTGACCGTGCAGGAAACCTGCTTCTTCCGCCATCGTGCATCGTTCGATCTGCTCGAACGCTACCTGCCCGGCCGCCTGGCGCACCTCGACGGTCGTCCGTTGGCGTTGTGGAGCGTCGGTTGCTCCAGCGGTGAGGAGGCCTATTCGCTGGCCATCAGTGCCGCCGAAGCGCTGCGCGCCGCGGAGCGGGAGGCGCATTTCGGCGTCACCGCGACCGACATCAGCCTCAACGCACTGAACAAGGCGCGTAGCGGCACTTACACCGCCCGTCGTCTGGAACTGCTGGACGGCGAGCTGCAGCAGCGTTATTTCGAGCCGATGGCCGACGATCGCTTCAAGGTGGTGCCGAGTTTGGCGGCGCATCTGTGCTGTGCGCGCATCAACGTGCTGGACCTGGCCAAGGCGCCGCTGTCCGGCATGGACGTTATCTTCTGTCAGAACTTGCTGATCTATTTCCGCCGTTGGCGCCGCCGCGAGATTCTCAATCGCCTGGCTGAGCGTTTGGCGCCGGGTGGCCTGCTGGTCATCGGTGTCGGGGAAGTGGTCGGTTGGCAACATCCGGAGCTGGTACCGGTGGCCGACGAGCGAGTGCTGGCTTTTACCCGGAAGGGGTAACACAAGGTTATGAGCGGAGTGGCTATGGGTGATCGGCACGATTATGTCGCCCTCGAATGGGTCAAAGGCGAGATTGCGGAAACGCTGAAGCAGGCGCGTCAGGCGCTTGAGGCCTTCGTCGAGAGTCCCCAGGATTCGACGCGCATGCGCTTCTGTCTGACCTATGTGCATCAGGTCCACGGCACTCTGCAGATGGTCGAGTTCTATGGTGCGGCGCTGCTTGCCGAAGAAATGGAGCGCTTGGCCCAGGCCCTGATGGAGGGGCGCGTCAGCAACCAGGGCGAGGCACTGGAAGTGCTGATGCAGGCGATCCTGCAACTGCCGGCCTATCTCGAACGGGTACAGACCGCGCGCCGCGACCTGCCGCTGGTGGTGTTGCCGCTGCTCAACGACCTGCGTGCCGCACGCGGCGACAAGCTACTCTCGGAAACCAGCCTGTTCGCCCCGGACATGTCGTCGACCCTGCCGCAGCTGTCGCTGGACGCGCTCGAGCAACTGCGCACCGCCGAGCTGCCGGTGCTGCTGCGCAAGCTGCGGCAGATGCTGCAGATGGCCTTGGTTGGGGTGATTCGCAACCAGGACCTGGCTACCAACTTGGGCTATATGGCCCGCGTGTTCGCCCGCCTCGAAGTGCTCTGCAAAGAGGCGCCCCTCGGCCCGCTGTGGCAGATCGCCTCGGGCATCATCGAAGGCCTGGCCAATGGCAGCGTGGTCAACGGCACGTCGGTGCGAACCCTGCTGCGGCAGATCGACAAGGAACTCAAGCGCCTAGCCGAGCAAGGTGCCGACGGCATCAACCAGGCCGCGCCCGACGAGCTGATCAAGAACCTGCTGTTCTACATCGCCAAGGCACCGGCGCAATCGCCGCGAATTCGCGCACTCAAGGAGCAGTACCGCCTCGACGACGCGCTGCCGGCCACCGAAGTGGTTGACGAGGAACGCGCGCGGCTCGCCGGCCCGGATCGCGACGCGATGCGCTCGGTGGTTGCCGCGCTGTGCGAGGAGCTGGTCCGCGTCAAGGACAGCCTCGACCTGTTCGTGCGCAGCGACCGGCACAACGTCGCCGAGCTGGACAGCCTGTTGGCGCCGCTCAAGCAGATTGCCGACACCCTCGCAGTGCTCGGCTTCGGCCAGCCGCGCAAGGTCATCCTCGACCAGATCGACATGATCCACGGCCTGTCCCTCGGCCAGCGTGAGCCGAGTGACGCGCTGCTGATGGATATCGCCGGCGCCCTGCTGTACGTCGAAGCGACCCTGGCCGGCATGGTCGGGCCCGCCGAGGACGGCGGCAGCGAGCAGGCGCACCTGCCGACTACCGATGTGGCGCAGATCCACCAGTTGGTGATCAAGGAGGCGCGCACCGGCCTCGAGCAGGCCAAGGACGCGATCATCGAGTTTATCGCCTCGCAATGGAATCACGAGCACCTGGCCCGCGTGCCCGAGTTGCTGACCCAGGCGCGGGGCGGTCTGGCGATGATTCCGCTGAGCCGCGCCGCCGACCTGCTGAATGCTTGCAATCGCTATATCCAGGAGCAGCTGCTGGCGCGCAAGGCCGTGCCCAACTGGCAGAGTCTGGATACCCTGGCCGATGCGATCACCAGCGTGGAGTACTACCTCGAGCGGCTGAGCGACGATCACGCCAGCCAAGGCGACCTGATCCTCGACGTCGCCGAGGAAAGCCTCACCAGCCTCGGCTATCCGCTGAAGGAAAAACCGTCGATTCTCGATCGCCCGGCCGAAGAAGCCCTGCGCGTCGAAGAGCCGCTGCAGAGCGATCCGCTCGACGAAATCGTGGTCTTGGATGACGAACTGCCGGCAGCCAATGAGACGTTGGCGGATGTCGAGGCCCCGTTGGCGCCGGGCGACGAAGAGGTCGCGCTGTTCGAGGCCGAACTGCTGCCAGACAGCGAGGCGCTGGACGTTGCGTCGGCAAGCTTGCCGCTGGCCGAGTTAGAGTCGCTCGACGACGGCTGGAAACTGGTCGACGGCGAAGGTCTGGATGCGCTGCAGCTGGAGCCGCAGGCAGCGGAAGAACCGAGTGCCGTCGCCGACGAATCGCTCGAGCTGAACTGGGATTTGGACCACCTGCTGCCGGAACCAGCGGTTGCCGAACCGAGCGCCGATCTGCTGCCATTGGCGGACGACGTGCTGCCCACGCCGGAAGAATGGAGCGTCACCTCGGCGGCGGACGACCTGTCGTTCGAGCTGCTCGAGCCGCTGGCGCTTGAGCAGCCGGCCGAGTCGACCTGGGAGCTGGGCAGCGAGACGCCGCTGCTTGATCTCGAGCAGACCTTGCCGCTGGAGCCGGAAGACACCTTGGCATCCGCCGTCGAACTGGCGCCGGAGGCGCTGCAGTTCGAGGTGAGCGAACCGCTGGTCACGGCGGAACCGAGCGAACTGGACTGGGCGCTGCCGGATGCGCCGCTCAAGTCGGCGCCCGACGCAGAGCTGGTCGTTGAGGCTCAGGCCGTGCTCGGCGAAAGCCCGGTCGAGCCGGAAGACTGGGACGGCGAGCTGAGCCTGGAAGAACTGAGCCTGGACGACGCCGCTTCGATGTGGGACGACGTCGATCTGGGTGGGCTGGAGCTGCCGGAAGTTGAGCTGCCGAGTGCGCCGCTCGAGGCCGTCGCCGAGCCGGAAGCCAAACCGCTGTCGGTCGCCGAAGTGATGGCCGCGCCGGTACAGGCGATAAATCCGCCGGCGCAGAATGTGCCGCCCAGCCTGCTGCCGCCGCCGGCCGACGAAGAGCCGATCGACGAAGAGCTGCTGGAAGTCTTCATCGAAGAAGTCGGCGAGGTGCTCGACACGCTCGCCGAGCAGCTGCCCCGCTGGCGAACGCAGCGCGATGACCGCAACGCGCTGACCGAGATCCGTCGTGCCTTCCACACCCTCAAGGGCAGTGGCCGCATGGTGCGTGCGCTGATCATCGGCGAGCTGGCCTGGTCGGTGGAAAACCTGCTCAACCGCGTGCTCGACAACAGCATCGAGGCCGACGACGAAGTGCTCGACTTGGTCGAGGCGGTGGTCGCGCTGATGCCCGAGCTGCGCGACGAGTTCGCCGCCAAGGCGCAGCGCCAGCGCGACGATGTCGACCAACTGGCCGCCGATGCCTACGCCCTGTCCCGCGGGGAATCGCGCCCAAAATCTGAGCCCGAGACCACTGAGCCGGTAACCGACGCCGCGGCCGAGCCGCCGGTTGCCGAGGTCGAGGACAGTCTGGACGACGCGCTCGACCCGCAACTGATCGACATCTTCCGCAACGAAGCGGAAACCCACCTGGATACCCTGGCGGCGTTCCTCGCCGCCTGTGCCGAGGAGCTGCCGCAGCCGGTCACCGACGACCTGCAACGCGCCCTGCACACGCTCAAGGGCAGCGCCTACATGGCGGGCATCCTGCCGGTGGCGGAAATCGCCAACCCGCTGGAAAAGCTGGTCAAGGAATTCAAGGCCAACCTGCTGCGCATCGACCTCGCCGAGGCCGAGCTGCTGACCCAGGCCGAAGGTCTGTTCCGTCAGGGCCTGGCACAGCTGGACAGCCAGCCGCTGGCGCAGATCCCCGGCGCCGCCGAACTGCTCGAGCGCCTGCAGGTGCTGCACCAGGAACGCCTGGATGCCGCCCAGGCCAAGCGCCAGGACGCCCACGGCGACCAGCGTGACCCGCAGCTGATCAGCATCTTCCTCGCCGAGGGCATGGACATCCTGCTCGACGCCGAAGACCTGCTGCGCAGCTGGCACGAGCACCCGGCCGAGCGCCAGGAGCTCAGCGCACTGCTGGAGGAGCTGACCACCCTCGGGCGTGGCGCGATGATGGCCGAGCTGCCGCAGATCGACGAGCTGTGCGAAGCGCTGCTCGACCTCTACGGCGCGGTCGAGGAAGGTCGCCTGCCGGTCAGCGAGCGCTTCTTCAGCGAGGCCGAGCTGGCCCACGAAGCCTTGATCGGCATGATGGATCAGGTGGCCGCCGGCCTGCAGGTCAGCCCGCAGCCCGAACGCGTCGCCGCTCTGCGCGCACTGCTTGATGAAGCGCTGGACCCGAATACCCTGGCGCTGCTGACCCGCGATCTGGATGGCGGCATGCAGATCATCGATCTGGAGCAGGCCACTGCCGAGCTGGAACTGGCCGCCCCGCTGGCCGCCAGCGAAGGCGAGGGCCGCAGCAGCGCCTGGGAAGTGCCGTCGGCCAGCGCGCCGATTGCCCTGGACGATTCGCTGGACGAGGAGATGGTCGCCATCTTCCTCGAGGAAGCGGTGGATATCCTCGAAAGCGCTGGCCAGGCGCTGGAGCGCTGGCTGCTCGAGCCGGACAACCACCTGGCACTGTCCTCGCTGCAGCGCGATCTGCACACCCTCAAAGGTGGCGCACGGATGGCCGAGATTCGCCCGATCGGCGACCTCGCCCATGAACTGGAATCGCTCTACGAAGGCCTGGTCGACCGGCGCTATGCCTATACCCCGGCGCTCGCCAGCCTGCTGCAGCAGAGCCATGACCGTCTCGCGCTGCTGCTCGAACAGCTGCAGGCCGGCCGCCCGCTCGCCGAGCCGGACGACCTGGTGCAGGCGATGAAGCAGTACCGGCAGGGCGGCGGACAGGGCTTGCCGGCGCCGCTCGCCGAACCACATCCTGAAGCCGAAGCCGAAGCCGAAGCCGAAGCCGAAGCCGAAGCCGAAGCCGAAGCCGAAGCCGAAGCCGAAGCCGAAGCCGAAGCCGAAGCCGAAGCCGAAGCCGAAGCCGAAGCCGAAGCCGAAGCCCCAAGCGAAACGTTGCTGCTCGACGAAACGCTCGATGACTTGCCGCTGATGGCGGTCGACGGCGACCTCGATGTAGTCGAGGCGGAGCTGCTGCTGGAACCCGCAGTCGAGACGCCGAGCGCGGCGGATGCCGATGAGGCGCTCGAGGAGCTGTTCGTGCTCGCCGAGGAAGGTTTGCACGACGACGCGGTAGACGCATTGGACAGCGAGCCGGAGTCCGTCGAGGTCGCCGCCGAGCCCATCCTGGCTGCGGAGCCGGAGCCGGAGCCGGAGCCAGAGCCAGAGCCAGAGCCAAAGCCGGAAGTGCCGGCCCCGGCACTGGTCGAGTCACCGGCCGCGCTGGCGGTGGTCGACGACCGCGACCCCGAGTTGGTGGAAATCTTCCTCGAAGAAGGTTTCGACATCATGGACAGTTCCGGCGCCGCGTTGCAGCGCTGGATGAGCAACAGCGACAACACCCTGGAGGTCGAATCGCTGCAGCGCGACCTGCACACCCTCAAGGGTGGTGCGCGGATGGCGGAGATTCGCGAAATCGGCGATCTCGCCCACGAACTGGAATTCCTCTACGAGGACCTCGGCAACGGCAAGCTGCGCGCCAGCGCCGGCCTGTTCAATCTGCTGCAGGCCTGCCACGACCGCCTCGCCGCCATGCTCGATGCGGTGCGTGGCCAGCGCGCGTTGCCGGAAGGCGACAGCCTGATTGCCGCGATCCAACGCTTTCGCCTCAACCCGGACGAACAACTGAGCGTACCGCTCGGCGTACCGCTCAAGGCGGTCGAGGTGGCCGACGACGAAGCCGAGGCGGACATCCTCGATATCTTCCTCGAGGAAGCCGACGACCTGCTCGAAGAGATGGAAAGCGCCATCGGCCGCTGGGAACAGGAGCGTGATGACGCCGCGCCGATCGACGACATGCTGCGCATCCTGCATACCCTCAAGGGCGGTGCGCGCTTGGCCGGGCAGAAGCGCCTCGGCGACCTGACCCATGACCTCGAGCAGCACCTGAGCGACGCGCAGAATCAGGGTGCGCCCTGGCCGGAGAGCCTGTTCCTCGACGTGCAGTCCGGATTCGAAGGGCTGCAGCACGAGCTCGGCGAACTGCGTCAGCGCCTGCAGGCCAGCCTGTCCGGCGAAGAGGCCGAGGTGGCGGCGCCGCCAGTCGAGTTGCCGGCGCAACCGCTGCCCAACCTGAACAGCCCGATCGTCGCCGCCAGCAGCCTGCCGGCCCAGGCCCGTGAACTCAAGGTGCTGCCGTTCGTGCAGCGCGCCCAGGAAGCGGCACAGGAAGCTGCCGCGCGGCGCGCGCCGCAGGAACTGGTCAAGGTGCCGGCCGAGCTGCTCGAAGGCCTGGTCAACCTGGCCGGTGAGACTTCGATCTTCCGCGGCCGCGTCGAACAGCAGGTCAGCGACTTCAGCTTCACCCTGAGCGAGATGGAAGCCACCATCGACCGGGTGCGCGACCAGCTGCGTCGCCTCGACACCGAGACCCAGGCGCAGATTCTCAGCCGCTACCAGGCCGAGGCCGAGCGCGCCGGCTACGAGGACTTCGACCCACTGGAGATGGACCGTCACTCGCAGCTGCAGCAGCTGTCGCGAGCACTGTTCGAATCGGCCTCCGACTTGCTCGATCTCAAGGAAACCCTGGCCGCGCGTAACCGCGACGCCGAGACCCTGCTGCTGCAACAGGCGCGGGTCAACACCGAGTTGCAGGAAGGCCTGATGCGCACCCGCATGGTGCCGTTCGATCGCCTGGTGCCGCGTCTGCGCCGGATCGTCCGCCAGGTGGCCAGCGAACTGGGCAAGCAGGTCGAATTCCACGTCGGCAACGCCGATGGCGAGATGGACCGCACGGTGCTCGAACGCATCGTCGCGCCGCTCGAACACATGCTGCGCAACGCCGTCGACCACGGCATCGAGCCGCTTGAGGCGCGGCGTGCGGCGGGCAAGGGCGAAGTCGGCAACATCCGCCTGAACCTCGGCCGCGAAGGTGGCGACATCGTCCTCACCCTCGCCGACGACGGTGGCGGCATCAAGCTCGAAGCGGTGCGCCGCAAGGCCATCGAGCGCGGCATGATGGACGCCGATTCCGACCTCACCGACTACGAAGTGCTGCAGTTCATCCTCGAGCCGGGCTTCTCCACGGCGGAGAAGGTCACGCAGATTTCCGGGCGTGGCGTGGGCATGGACGTGGTGCACTCCGAGGTCAAGCAACTCGGCGGTTCGATGAGCATCGAATCGGAAGTCGGCACGGGCACCCGCTTCGTCATCCGCCTGCCGTTCACCGTGTCGGTCAACCGTGCGCTGATGGTGCTCTCCGGCGAAGACCTCTACGCCATTCCGCTGAACACCATCGAAGGTATCGTGCGGGTCTCGCCCTACGAGCTGGAGGCTTACTACCAGCCGGGCGCGCCGCGCTTCGAATACGCCGGGCAGAGCTACGAGCTGCGCTACCTCGGCGACCTGCTGAACAACGGCCAGCATCCCAAACTGGTCGGCCAGAGCCTGCCGTTGCCGGTGATCCTGGTGCGCTCCAGCGAGCACGCGGTGGCGGTGCAGGTCGATGCGCTGGCCGGTTCGCGGGAGATCGTGGTGAAGAGCCTCGGCGCGCAGTTCGCCGGGGTCCACGGCATCTCCGGGGCGACCATCCTCGGTGACGGTCGCGTGGTGGTGATTCTCGACCTCTTGGCGACCATCCGGGTGATCCACGCCCGTCAGCTCAACCTGACCCAGGCGCGCACCGTCAGCCTGCCCGGCCACAGCGCCGAGGCGGATGTCGAGCGGCCGCCGCTGATCATGGTGGTGGACGACTCGGTCACCGTGCGCAAGGTCACCAGCCGCCTGCTCGAGCGCAACGGCATGAACGTGCTGACCGCCAAGGACGGGGTCGACGCCATCACCCTGCTGCAGGAACACAAGCCCGACATCATGCTGCTCGACATCGAGATGCCGCGCATGGACGGCTTCGAAGTGGCCGCCCTGGTGCGCCACGACGAGCGCCTCAAGGATCTGCCGATCATCATGATCACCTCGCGAACCGGCGAGAAGCACCGCGAGCGGGCGATGAACATCGGCGTCAACGAGTACCTGGGCAAGCCGTATCAGGAATCCCTGCTGCTTGAAACCATCGCGCAACTGGTGGATCGCCACCCGGCCAAACGGATATGACGGACAAGACCGCAGGACGCATTGGGGTAATCGCCGACACTTCGCTGCAGCGCCACGTGCTGCAGCAGGCGCTGGCCGGCAATGGCTACGAAGTGGTGCTCAACAGCGACCCGGCGCGCCTCGACGATGAAGCCCTGGCGGCGCACAGCGTCGACCTGTGGCTGGTCGACCTGGCGCAGCTGGAAGACTCGCCGCTGGTCGATCGCCTGCTCGAGCGGGCCGACGCACCGGTGCTGTTCGGCGAAGGCCATGCTCCGGAGCGCCATTCCGAGCATTACCCGCGCTGGGAGCGACGCCTGGTGGCCAAGCTGAAGAAGCTGGTCGGCGATCCGTCGCAGGCGGTCGGCCCCAGCCTCGAGGCGTTGCTCGCCGAGGCGCAGCGCCCCAATCGTCTGGAATTGCCGCAGGCACTGGCCGACACCCCGCTGGTCGCTGGCGAACCGGCGCGCCAGGTGTGGCTGCTGGCCGCCTCACTCGGCGGCCCGGCGGCGGTCAAGGCATTCCTCGATGCCTTGCCGGGTGGCCTGCCGCTCGGCTTCATCTACGCCCAGCACATCGACGCCAGTTTCGAGACGGCGCTGCCGCAGGCCGTCGGCCGCCACAGCCAGTGGCACATCAATCCGGCGCGCCACGGCGATCCGGTGCGCTGCGGCGAAGTGGTGGTGGTGCCGATCCAGCGCGAGCTGGGCTTCGCCGACGACGGCGCGATGCACATGAACGGCCGCGGCTGGCCGGAACCCTACAGCCCGTCGATCGACCAGATGATGCTCAACCTCGCCCAGCACTACGGTGCGCAGTGCGGGGTGATCGCCTTCAGCGGCATGGGCAGCGATGGCAGCGCCGCGGCCGCCTATGTGCGCCGCCAGGGCGGCGCGATCTGGACCCAGCGCGCCGACAGCTGCGCCTGCCCGAGCATGCCGGACAGCCTGCGCGAGGGCGGCTACAGCGCCTTCAGCGGCGACCCGCGCGAGCTGGCCGCGGCGCTGGTCGACCACCTGGCCGGGCAGTGCGCCTGAGCCTCACCCGAATAGTCTTAGCGGAGTTGTCATGAGCCAAGCCGTCGCCACCCAGAACAGCGCCTCCAGCCTCACCGGGCTGCTCCTGCCGCTGGCCGACCGCACCCTGCTGCTGCCCAACGTGGCGGTCGCCGAGATGATCGCCTACCGCGCGCCGCAGGCCACCCCGGGCATGCCGGCCTGGTTCCTCGGGCAGATCGCCTGGCGCGACCTCAACCTGCCGCTGCTGTCCTTCGAGGCCGCCTCCGACGGTCAGCCGCAGATTCGCTCTGGGGTGCGCGTCGCGGTGCTCAACGCTCTCGGTGGCCGCCCGCAAGTGAAGTTCATCGCCCTGCTGGTGCAGGGCATTCCGCGCTCGCTGAAGCTCGATGAACACCTGCCGCGCGCCGATGTGCCGCTTGCGCCGCTGGAGCTGGAGGCGGTGAGTTTCGGCGATGGCGTGGCGAAGATCCCCGATCTGGTAGCCCTCGAGCAGAAGCTGGCGGATGCCGGCCTGATCTGATTGGCTGCCGTGGAACAGTTGCGCCTGGCGCGCCTCGGCGGTTTCGAGGTGGCCAGCACCCAGGCCAGCGGCCAGCAGTTCGACAAGCACAGCCACGACGAATTCGTCATCGGCGCCAACCTGCTCGGCGAGGAGCAGATCTGGCTGGATGGCCGCACCTTCAGCGCCGCGGTTGGCGCGATCACCACCTATAATCCCGGCGCGATCCAGGGCGGTGGCGCGCGTGCTGGTCAGCCCTGGCGCTACGTCAGTCTCTACCTGCCGGCGCCGCTGCTGGCCGAGAGCCTGGGCCTGGCGCAACTCGAGTTCGCCCAACCGCTGCAGCACAACCCGGTCCTCGCCGCTGAGCTGGCGCAGGCCATCGAGCTGGGTTTGAGCGACGATGCGCACCGCCGCGAACGCGGCGAAGAGGCGTTGATCGGCCTGCTCGGTGCGGTCGCCAGCGGCGCGCGGGCGCGCCTGCCGGTTGCTGCGGACTGCGGGCAGGGGCCAATCACGCGGCTGCAGGAACTGCTTGCCAGTCACCTCGCCGAGCCACCGAGCCTGGACGCCATGGCGCTCAGCGTGGGCTTGTCGAAGTTCCACCTGCTGCGCGTCTTCAAGCGGCGCACCGGACTCAGCCCGCGGCAGTGGGCCATGCAGCTGCGCACCTGCCGCGCCCAGGGCCTGCTGCGCCAGGGCCAAGCCGCCGGCGCGGTGGCGCACGCCTTGGGCTTCGCCGATCAGAGCCACCTTAACCGACATTTCCGCGCCGCCTATGGCCTGACGCCGGGACGCTATCAGCGCCTGCTCGGCAGCTGAGCAATCCGGTTCAAGTCGGCAGCGCCTGCGCCTCGGATACTGCGTCGCTCGATCCCGCTGCAGGCGCTAAGTCCATGTTGTCGATCTTTCTTGCGGCCGTGCTGTTCGGCCTGGCGTTCTGCGCGTCACCCGGCGCGGTGTTCAGCGAAACCCTGCGGCGCGGCCTGCAGGGCGGCTTCCGTCCGGCGCTGCTGGTGCAACTCGGTTCGCTGATCGGTGATGCGCTGTGGGCACTGATCGGCCTGTCCAGCCTGGCGCTGCTGTTGGCGCAGGACGCGGTGCGCCAGCCCCTGACCCTGGCCAGCGCGGCCTACCTGGCCTGGCTGGGCGTGCAAGGCCTGCGCGATGCCTGGCGACCGCCGCAGACGTTGAGCGCTAGCAGTGAGCAGGGGCGCCAGGCGTTTGCCGCCGGCGCGCTGCTGTCGCTGTCCAATCCGAAGAATCTGGTGTTCTGGGGCGCGCTGGGCAGCGCCTTGAGCGGCCTGGTGGCCGGGCCGCCAAGCCCGGCGCAGCTTGGGGTGTTCTTCACCGGCTTCATGCTCGCCGCGCTGCTCTGGTGCTTCGTCTGCGCGCTGCTGGTGGACTGGCTGCGCCGGCACACCTCGCCGCGCTGGCAGCAGGTCAGCTACGCGATGTGCGGCCTGCTGTTGCTGGGCTGCGCCGGGCTGGCGCTGCGCGGCCTGTAAGGCCTCAGGCGAAGTCGCCCCACAGCTGCTGGGCGACGCTCAGCGCCACCACCGGCGCGGTCTCGGTGCGCAATACCCGCGGGCCGAGGCGCGCGGCCTGGAAGCCCTGGGCCTTGGCCTGCTCGACTTCGGCGTCGCTGAGGCCGCCTTCCGGGCCGATCAGGAACGCCAGGCTGGCTGGTTTGGCATGGCTGGCCAGCGGTGCGGCCACCGGATGCAGGACCAGCTTGAGGTCGGCCTCGACCTGCTGCAGCCAGTCGCCCAGCGCCAGCGGCGCATGCAGCAGCGGCAGCACCGAGCGGCCGCACTGCTCGCAGGCGCTGATCGCCACCTGGCGCCAGTGCGCCATGCGCTTGTCGGCGCGCTCATCCTTGAGGCGCACTTCGCAGCGCTCCGAGACGATCGGCGTGATCGCCGTGGCGCCCAGTTCGGTGGCCTTCTGGATCGCCCAGTCCATGCGCTCGCCGCGCGACAGACCCTGGCCGAGGTGGATGTGCAGCGGCGACTCGGCGAGCCCGGCGAACTGCTCGCGCAGCTCGACGCGCACGGCCTTCTTGCTGACCTCGACCAGCTCGCCGAGGAACTCCTGGCCGCTGCCGTCGAACAGCTGCACGGCATCGCCGGCGGCATGCCGCAGCACGCGGCCAATGTAGTGGGCCTGCGCCTCGGGCAGGTCGTGCTGGCCGAGGGCGAGCGGGGCGTCGATGAAGAAGCGAGATAGGCGCATGGGGAGTCGGTCAGGGCTGGTCAGGTGCGCAGTTTAAGGCCTGGCACCTGCAGCGTGTAGACCGCTCAGTGGCGGAACTGACCTAGTTGCTGACTCAGGGAATTGGCCTGGTCACGCAACTGGTTGGACTGATCCAGCAGACCGCGGATGGCCTGATCGTTCTGCTCGGAGATGCCGCGCACACCCTGGATCGAGATCGACAGCTGCTCGCCAGTGGCCGACTGGCCCTGGGTCTGGCGCGCCACCTCGCTAATGCGCGCGAGAATATCCTGGGCGTGCTGGCGGATCTGTTCCACCCCGGCTGCCGAAGCGGAGAGCTGCTCCACCCCCTGATGCATGGCTTGGCCGACCTGCTGCACATCGTCCACTGTTTGGCTGATATCGCTGCCGATGGCGCCGATCATCTCGCCGATCTCACGAGTGGAGCGGCTGGTGCGTTCAGCCAGGCTGCGTACCTCATCGGCGACGACGGCGAAGCCACGGCCCTGCTCACCGGCGCGCGCGGCCTCAATGGCGGCGTTAAGGGCCAGCAGGTTGGTTTGTTCGGCGATGCTGCGGATCACGTCGACGATCCCGGCGATCTGCTGCGAGCGTTCCTCCAGGCGGCCGACCGAGTCCGCGACCGCCCCCATCGTCTGGTTGACGTGGCCGATCTCGCCGACGGTCTGGCCCATGTCACGGGCGATGCGCGAGGTCAGCGCCTCGGTGTTGCGCGCCAGGTGCTCGACCTCTTCGGCTTGCTGGGCCATTTCGGTCACTGACTGGGCGAGCGCAGTTACCCCGCCGGCCATTTCTTCGGTGGCGGTGTGTTGTGCGGAGGAGCGCTCCGCCACCGCTCGGGTGGTGTGATCGAGGTGCTGTGAGACATTCATCAGCGTGCCGCTGCTGTGGCGGATCGAGCCGACCAGGTCGCTCAGGCGCTGAATGAACTGATTGAAGGCACCGGCCAGTTTGCCGGTCTCGTCGCGGCCGCGCTGCTCAAAGCGCAGGCTCAGCTCGCCCTGCCAGCCCTGGATGCCATTGGCCAGACCGACCAAGGGTCGGATCTGCCAGGCCAACAGGAACCACAACAGCGCAGCCATCAGCAGCAGGGCCGTGACGCCGAGGCTGATGGTGATGGTGATCAGCTTGTAGATCTGTGCCTGGGCAGCCTCTTGGGAGTAGCTAACCAGCAGGGCCCAGGGATTGGCGGTGTTGCCAATTCTCACCGGCTGTAGGCGATAGGCTTGGCCATCGCGGTTGAAACTGTAGGGCTGGCCTGCCTCAATGGCGTGCATCGCCTCTGCGGGCAGGTCGTCGGCCAACTGGCCCAGGCGCTGGGTATCCGGGTGGCTGGCATAGTGGCCTGCGGTAGAGATCAGCGCGGCATAACCACCATATACGTCGATCTGAGCCAGTTGCCGGGTGATGGCCTGCAGGGGCAGATCGACGGCGGTGACACCGAGAGCCTGGCCACCCTGCTGCAGGGGCAGCATGATCGACAGCAGCATCTCTGGTTGGCCGCCGGTGGTAGTGCGGCGGTAAGGCTCGCTGACCCAGGCCTGGTTCGAGCGCGGCGGACGATAGTCTTGATGGGCTGTAGTAGTGTCGGCCTGCACTGCACCTGTGGTCCGGCTCCAGTGGCTCATGTAACGGCCATCGGCATCGCTCCCGGGTTGCCCGACATGTGCCGCGTCATTGCCGTCGTAGGTATTCGCGTGCCAATAGTGGCCGAGGCCGAGTAACTGGGGATTGCTCTCCAGCATCCGCCGGGTCACGGCGTCTGTCTGGGTTCGCTCGGCGTGTTGGGATTGCAGCGCCAGGGCTGCGTCAGTCAGCGAAGCCGCGACACTCCAGGCCTTGTCCAGTTCGGCTTCGACTTGTCTGGCGTTGACTTCCACGGTGCGTTCAACGTACTTGGCCGCGTTGCCGGTAGCCATCTTGTAGCCGGCGAAGGCGACGAAGGCGAGGAGTAGGGAGAGAACCAGGGCAGCGCCCAACTGGGCGGTCACGAACAGCTTGGAGTGCAGGGACTGGCTAGGCATGGGGGTCTCACGACAGGCTACCGATGGAGTGCGCAGGGCACCGCTCAGGGCTCTTGTTGTAGGGCCAAATTTTGGCTGGCGCGACAGGTTAGGTAGCAGCAATGCGATATCACAATAGGCAGAAGTAGTGATATTCCGGGCCTGTGCCGGTGGTTTCATGCCAGGTATTGCAGTGCCTTGCGCGGTTCGCGGGAATCCGCTGAGTGCCGCGCGCGGCAAGGCTCGGCGGCGGTGCGGCGCGCATCGACAAGGCGGGGCCACGGCGCGACAGATGTGCCGCGCGGTTGGGTACTCGGGAGGGACGCGATGCCTAACCCGGGTCGCGGTGGTTGGGATAGAGGTCGGAAGCCACCGCGACGCTCAGCGAGCTGCGAGTGGCCAGGTCGATGCCTTCGCTGGCGACTTCGGCGAGGAAGTCGATCTGCTCGGGGGTGATCACGTACGGCGGCAGGAAGTACACCACGTTGCCCAGCGGGCGCAGCAGCGCGCCGCGACTCAGGGCGTGCTGGTAGACCTGCAGGCCGCGGCGCTGCTGCCAGGGGTAGGCGGTCTTGCTGGGCTTGTCCTGGACCATCTCGATGGCCAGGGCCATGCCGGTCTGGCGCACTTCGGCGACGTGCGGGTGGTCGACCAGATGCGCGGTGGCGCTGGCCATGCGCGCGGCCAGCGGCTTGTTGGCCTCAATCACCTTGTCCTGCTGGAAGATATCCAGGGTCGCCAGCGCGGCGGCGCAGGCCAGCGGGTTGCCGGTGTAGGTGTGCGAGTGGAGGAAGGCACGCAGCGTCGCGTAATCGTCGTAGAACGCCGCGTAGACGTTGTCGGTAGTGAGCACCGCGGCCATCGGCAGATAGCCGCCGGTGAGCGCCTTGGACAGCACCAGGAAGTCCGGGGTGATGCCGGCCTGTTCGCAGGCGAACATCGTCCCGGTACGGCCGAAGCCGACGGCGATCTCGTCGTGGATCAGGTGCACACCGTAACGGTCGCAGGCCTCGCGCAGCAGCTGCAGGTACACCGGGTGGTACATGCGCATGCCGCCGGCGCCCTGGATCAGCGGCTCGACAATCACCGCGGCGACCTCGTGGGCGTGCTCGGCGAGGGTCTGCTCCATGGCCGCGAACATATTGCGCGAATGCTCTTCCCAGCCCATGCCCTCTGGGCGCAGGTAGCAGTCCGGGCTGGGCACCTTGATAGTGTCGAGCAGCAGTGCCTTGTAGGTGTCGGTGAACAGCGCCACGTCGCCCACCGACATCGCCGCCACGGTTTCGCCGTGGTAGCTGTTGCTCAGGGTGACGAAGCGCTTCTTGCCTGGCTGGCCGCTGTTGATCCAGTAGTGGTGGCTCATCTTCAGCGCCACCTCGATGCCCGACGAGCCGTTGTCGGCGTAGAACACCTTGTTCAGCCCGGCCGGGGTGAGCTGCACCAGACGCTCGGACAGCTCGATCACCGGCGAATGGGTGAAGCCGGCGAGCATCACGTGCTCGAGCTGGTCGAGCTGCGCCTTGATCGGCCCGCTGATGCGCGGGTTGGCGTGGCCGAACACGTTGACCCACCAGGAGCTTACCGCGTCGAGGTAGCGCTTGCCGTCGAAGTCCTCGAGCCATACGCCCTCGCCACGCTTGATCGGGATCAGCGGCAGGCGTTCGTGGTCCTTCATCTGCGTGCAGGGGTGCCAGAGCACCGCGAGATCGCGTTGCATCCACTGGTCATTCAGGCCCATGACGGTACTCCTCGGCAGCGGGTGGATGGCCACCCGGAAAACGGTGGCGCAAGCCTATGCAAAGGGCGGGCGCAGGACAACCGCGAGATGTCCGACAGAGGTGTCTGGCCGGCCTCCGGGCGCTGGCGTATCCTGCTGCGCCACGGCGGGCAAGGCGTCCGCCGTACAGAACAAGCAGCGTGGGAGAGGTGTCATGGCCGGCCGATGGGTACGTGCGGGAACGTGGGTTTTGCTGAGCGTGCTCAGCCTGTCGGCAGCGGCGAAGGACAAGCAGCCCAGCGCCATCGTGGTCGGTGCCGGCGTGGCCGGGTTGAGTGCCGCCTACGAGCTACAGGCCAAGGGCTGGCAAGTCACCGTGCTGGAAGCCAAGGCGGTGGCCGGCGGGCGCAACGGCCTGGCGACCAGCGAATGGATCGGCAACAGCAAGGCGCAGCCGGTGCTCAACCACTACGTCGACAGCTTCAAGCTGAAGACCCTGCCGGCGCCGGAGTTCGTGCGCACGCCGAGCTACCTGATCGGCGGTCAGTTCTTCAGCAGCAGCGACCTCAAGGACAAGCAGCCGGCTACCGCCGAGGCGCTGGCGCGCTTCGAGAAGTCGCTCGACGACCTCGCCGCGTCGATCGACGACCCGGCCAACCCGGCCGCCAACAACACCCTGTTCGCCCTCGACCAGATCACCGTGGCCAAGTGGCTGGACAAGCTGCAGCTGCCGGAAACCGCGCGCCTGCTGGTCAACCAGCGGATTCGCAGTCGCTATGACGAGCCGTCGCGGCTGTCGCTGCTGTATCTCGCCCAGCAGTCGCGGGTCTACCGCGGCGTCGACGACCGCGACCTGCGTGCGGCGCGCCTGCCTGGCGGCAGCGCGGTGCTGGCCGAAGCCTTCGTCAAGCAGCTGAAGACCCTGAAGACCAACGCCAAGGTCACTTCGGTCAGCCAGGACAAGGACGGCGTCACGGTCAAGGCCGGCGCGGTCGGCTACAGCGCCGACTACGTGGTGCTGGCCGTGCCGCTCAAGGCGCTCGGGCAGATCCAGCTGACCCCGGCGCTCGACGCCAAGCACCTGGCGGCGATGAAGAGCACCAACTACGGTTGGCGCGACCAGATCCTGCTGAAGTTCAAGCAGCCGGTGTGGGACAGCAAGGCGCGCCTGTCCGGCGAGATATTCAGCGACAAGGGCCTCGGCATGCTGTGGATCGAGCCGGCGATGAAGGGTGGCGCCAACGTGGTGATCAACCTGTCTGGCGACAACGCGCGGATTCTCCAGGCCTTCGGCGACCGGCAGATGGCCGACCAGGTGTTGATTCGTCTGCACCAGTACTACCCGAAGGCGCGTGGCGCCTACAGCGGCTACGAAATCCGTCGCTACAGCACCGACCCGAGCACCGGTGGCGCCTACCTGGCCTTCGGGCCCGGCCAGGTGACCCGCAACTGGCGCCTGTGGGAGCAGCCGCTGCAGCGTGTCGCCTTCGCCGGCGAACACACCGACACCCTCTACCCCGGCACTCTGGAAGGCGCGCTGCGCAGCGGCCAGCGCGCCGCCAAGCAGGTCGAGGACCTGTATGCCGGCAAGACCATCGATGTGCCTGGCACTCTGGTGGCGAAGAAGACCGCGCCGGCCGGTGCGGCGGAGAAGGGCGACAAGCCAGGCTTCTTCTCCAAACTGTTTGACTGAGTGGCTCGGGGCGCCGCGTGCGCCCCACCATCCAATCGTATATCTCGATATTTCATAGCGAAATTTTCCGCTTTATCTCGATAGTTTTGCCGCTAGTCTTATCCCACTACGTTTTCGGGATACGTCTTCATGCAGTGGCGCAATTCTTCCGCTCGCTATGGCCTGGTCAGCATGCTGCTGCACTGGGGCGTAGCCGTGGCCGTGTTCGGCCTGTTCGGCCTGGGCTTCTGGATGGTCGGTCTCGACTACTACAGTGCCTGGCGACAAACCGCGCCGGCGCTGCACAAGGACATCGGTCTGCTGCTCTTGGCGGTGATGCTGCTGCGCGTGCTGTGGCGCTTCCTCAGCCCACCGCCGCCGGTGCTGGCCAGCTACGGCGCGCTGACCCGCCTGGGCGCCAAGCTCGGCCATGGCCTGCTGTATCTCGGGCTGTTCGCCGTGATGATCTCCGGCTACCTGATTTCCACCGCTGACGGCCGACCGATCAGTGTCTTCGGCCTGCTGCAGGTGCCGGCGCTGATCACCGGGATTCCCGACCAGGCGGACGTCGCCGGTGCCGTGCACAAGTACCTGGCCTGGGGCCTGGTGATCTTCTCCGGCCTGCACGCCCTGGCGGCGCTCAAACACCACTTTCTCGACCGCGACGCGACCCTGTCCCGCATGCTGGGCCGCGCACGCTGATGACTTCCACCTCACAAGGAACGATGACCATGCTGAAGAAAACCCTGGCCGCCCTGGCCCTTGGCGGTGCCCTGCTGGGCGCCGGTCACGCGATGGCTGCGGACTACATCATCGACAAGGAAGGCCAGCACGCCTTCGTCAACTTCAAGATCAGCCACCTCGGCTACAGCTGGCTGTACGGCACCTTCCGCGATTTCGACGGCAGCTTCAGCTTCGACGCGAAGAACCCCGAGGCGAGCAAGGTCAAGGTGACCATCAACACCGCCAGCGTTGATTCCAATCACGCCGAGCGTGACAAGCACCTGCGCAGCAAGGACTTCCTCAACGTCGACAAGAACCCGACCGCGACCTTCGAGTCCACCGCGGTGAAATCCACCGGCCAGGGCACTGCCGACATCACCGGCAACCTGACCCTCAATGGGGTGACCAAGCCGGTGGTGATCGCCGCCAAGTTCGTCGGCGAAGGCAAGGACCCGTGGGGCGGCTACCGCGCCGGTTTCGAGGGCAGCACCACGCTCAAGCTGAAGGACTTCGACGTGCAGAAGGATCTCGGCCCGGCGTCCCAGGACGTGCAGCTGATCATCTCGGTGGAGGGTGTGCGCCAGTAAGCGCGAACGCTACACAGCAAAACGCCGGCATTTGCCGGCGTTTTGCATTCTGGGGCAGGCCCGAGTGATCAGCTCTCGGTCTGCTCGCTGCGGTTGCGCGTCAGCAGCGCCGGCTTCTCGCCGCCGCGGTTGTTGCGCGCGTCGAGTTGCTCGAGCTGTTCCGGGGTCAGCGAACGGTCGATACGCGACTCCTTGTGCACGATCACCGGCTGACGCGTCGGCTTGTTGATCGGCCCGGAGCCTTCCGGACGCAGCGGTGCGTCGCTCATCAGGCTCTTGTACTCCGGACGTCGACCGCCACGCTTACCGCCGCCGTTACCGCGCGGCTGGCCCTGACCACCCTGGCCGCCGGTGCGACGACCCTGGCCGGCTTGACCGGCGCCCTGGCCGCCGGCAGCGCGCGGGGCACCGCCGGTGCGCGGCTGGCCCTGACCCTGACCTTGGCCCTGACCCTTGCCACGCGGGGCCTGAGCCTGGCCGCCCTGGTTGGTGCGCGGCTGACCGCCACCACCACCGCTACGCTGGCCGCCGCCGGAGCGCTTGTCGCCCTTCTGGTAGGGGCTGACGTAGTCGGCGCGGTTACCGAAGTTGTCCACTTCGTCATCGAGGAACTCGTCCGGCGCGCGGTTCTGCGGCACTTGCGGGACACTGCTCGGCTGGCTGGCGGCGGCACTGTGGCGCTGCTCGGACTTGGCTTTCTGGTGCGGCTTGTTACGCCCACCGCGGTCCTTGCCCTTGTCCTTGCGGCCACCCGGGTGCTCTTCGGTCTTGCCTTCGGGCTTCTTGCGCGCCTGCTGCTGGCCGCGCGGTTGGCGTGGCTCGCGGGTCTCCGGTTTTTCCGCCTCGACCGTGCTGGCGTCGAAACCGAGCAGGTCGCCGTCGGCGATCTTCTGCTTGGTCATCCGCTCAATGCCCTTGAGCAGCTTCTCTTCATCCGGGGCGACCAGCGAGATCGCCTCGCCGCTGCGCCCGGCGCGGCCGGTGCGGCCGATGCGGTGCACGTAGTCTTCCTCGACGTTGGGCAGCTCGAAGTTGACCACGTGCGGCAGCTGGTCGATGTCCAGGCCGCGCGCGGCGATGTCGGTGGCGACCAGGATGCGCACGGAGTTGGCCTTGAAGTCGGCCAGTGCCTTGGTCCGCGCGTTCTGGCTCTTGTTGCCGTGGATCGCCAGGGCCGGCAGGCCGTGCTTGTCGAGGTACTCGGCAAGGCGGTTGGCGCCGTGCTTGGTGCGGGTGAACACCAGCACCTGTTCCCAGGCACCCTGGGTGATCAGGTGCGCGAGCAGGGCGCGCTTGTGGCTGGCGGCGACGCGGAACACGCGTTGTTCGATGCGCTCGACCGTGGTGTTCGGCGGCGTCACTTCGATGCGCTCGGGGTCGTGCAGCAGCTTGCCGGCGAGGTCGGTGATGTCCTTCGAGAAGGTCGCCGAGAACAGCAGGTTCTGGCGCTTGGCCGGCAGGCGGGCGAGGACTTTCTTGACGTCGTGGATGAAGCCCATGTCGAGCATGCGGTCGGCTTCATCGAGGATCAGGGTTTCCACGTGACCGAGGTCGACGGCGCCCTGGCCGGCGAGGTCGAGCAGGCGGCCCGGGCAGGCGACCAGCAGGTCGAGGCCCTTGGCCAGTGCCTGCACCTGCGGGTTCATGCCGACGCCGCCGAAGATGCAGGCGCTGACCAGCGGCAGGTCGCGGGCGTAGATCTTGAAGCTGTCGTGGACCTGCGCGGCGAGCTCGCGGGTCGGGGTCAGCACCAGCACGCGGGTCTGGCGCGGACGGCGCTGTTGAGTCTTGTCCGGGTGACCGTTGGGGAACAGTCGCTCGAGGACGGGCAGGGCGAAGCCTGCGGTTTTACCGGTACCCGTCTGGGCGGCGACCATCAGATCGCGGCCTTGCAACACGGCGGGAATGGCCCGCTGTTGCACCGGGGTGGGTTCGGCGTAGCCGGCAGCTGCGACGGCAGCGGCCAGAGCCTCGGAGAGACCGAGGGAGGCAAAGGACATGAGTCATCCTGTCTAGTTAGGGCGTGGCCCAGGGAAATAGGCCTGGCTTGAAGCACGCTTGGGGCGTGGTCCCGACCGGTTCAGCATGGCCTCTGCGGGCCGCGTGTCCGGGCGTAAGCCTGGCGGGGAAGCCGGAGTATAACAAAACCTGGCGGTTGTGCGTTTTTTCACCGCTCGACGTCCGACGTTCGCCGATCGGCGCGCATCCCGGCGGGTGCGCGCCGACCACCGGACTCAGCTGAGGACTCGGTAGCAGGGCACGTAGGCGCTGCCGCCGGGCAGCTTCATGCGGTGCTGTTCGACGAAAGCATGCAGCAGGCGATCGAGCGGCTGGAGGATGGCTGGGTCCCCGGTGATCTCGTACGGACCGTGCTGCTCGATCAGGCGGATGCCGTTCTCCTTGACGTTGCCGGCGACGATCCCGGAGAACGCCCGGCGCAGGTTGGCGGCCAGCTCGTGCAGCGGCAAGTCACGCGACAGGCGCAGCGCGGCCATGTTGGCGTGGGTCGGCTCGAACGGGCGCTGGAACGTCTCGTCGATCTTCAGCAGCCAGTTGAAGTGGAAGGCGTCGTTGCGCTCGCGGCGGAAGCGGGTGACTTCCTTGACCCCCTGGGCCATCTGTCGCGCCACCTCGGCCGGATCGTTGAGGATCATGGTGTAGCGCTGCTGGGCGGCTTCGCCGAGCGTCGCACCGATGAAGTTGTGCAGCTGCTGCAGGTACGGCCCGGCGCTCTTCGGCCCGGTGACGATCACCGGGAATGGCAGCTCGCAGTTGTCCGGGTGGGTGAGGATGCCGAGCAGGTAGAGGAATTCCTCGGCGGTGCCGGCGCCACCGGGGAAGATGATGATGCCGTGGCCGACGCGCACGAAGGCCTCCAGGCGCTTCTCGATGTCCGGCAGGATCACCAGCTCGTTGACGATCGGGTTGGGCGCTTCGGCGGCGATGATCCCCGGCTCGGTGAGGCCCAGGTAGCGGCCGTTGAGGATGCGCTGCTTGGCGTGGGAGATGGTCGCGCCCTTCATCGGCCCCTTCATCACCCCCGGGCCGCAGCCGGTGCAGATGTCCAGGGCGCGCAGACCCAGCTCGTGGCCGACCTTCTTGGTGTACTTGTACTCGTCGGTGCTGATCGAGTGACCGCCCCAGCACACCACGATCTTCGGCTCGACGCCGCTGCGCAGGGTGCGCGCGTTGCGCAGCAGGTGGAAGACGTAGTCGGTGATGCCCTGCGAGCTGTCCAGGTCGATGCGCTTGTTCTCCAGCTCGCTCTGCGTGTAGACGATGTCGCGCAGCGCGCTGAACAGCATCTCGCGGGTGCTGGCGATCATTTCGCCGTCGACGAAGGCATCGGCCGGTGCGTTGAGCAGTTCCAGGCGGATGCCGCGGTCCTGCTGGTGGATGCGCACCTCGAAGTCCGGGTAGGCCTCGAGGATGGTCTTGGCATTGTCGCTGTGCGAGCCGGTGTTGAGGATCGCCAGCGCGCACTGGCGAAACAGTCGGTAGACGCTGCCCGAGCCGGTTTCGCGGAGTTGCTGCACTTCGCGTTGGGAGAGGGTTTCCAGGCTGCCCTTGGGGCTGACCGAGGCGTTGATCTTCAGGCGTGTGACCATTCTTTCTTCCTGAAAGCGGCGTCGGCGCGGGCGCGCGGACGCGGGACGGGCGAACGGCGCGGCGGAGGCCGCAGCGTTGGCGATTGGGGGTAGTCTTGACCGCCGCTTTGCGTCGGGTCAACGACGGCGCGGCGCTACGGCATTCGACCGGCGTGCCGGGCCGGGGTTTCCTCGCCGGGCCTGACGGCGGGCATAAAAAAACCGGGCTTGCTGCGCCCGGTTTCGTGGTTCCCGCAAACTGCCGCTCAGCGCGGCAGTTTGAGGTTGTTCCAGATCGCCAGACTCGGCTCGGCCTGGTTCAGGGTGTAGAAGTGCAACCCCGGTGCGCCGCCTTGCAGCAGGCGTTCGCACATCTCGCTGATCACCTGCTCGCCGTAGGCCTGGATGCTGGCGATGTCGTCGCCGTAGGCTTCCAGCTGCTTGCGAATCCAGCGCGGGATTTCCGCGCCGCAGGCGTCGGAGAAGCGTGCCAGCTTGCTGTAGTTGGTGATCGGCATGATGCCGGGGACGATCGGCAGTTCGACGCCCAGCTTGCGCACGCGCTCGACGAAGTAGAAGTAGCTGTCGGCGTTGAAGAAGTACTGGGTGATCGCGCTGTGCGCACCGGCCTGGGCCTTGCGGACGAAGTTGGCGAGATCGTCTTCGAAACTGCGCGCCTGCGGATGCATCTCCGGGTAGGCGGCGATCTCGATGTGGAACTGCTCGCCGCTCTCGGCGCGGATGAACTCGACCAGTTCGTTGGCGTAGCGCAGCTCCCCGCTGGCCATGCCCATGCCCGACGGCAGGTCGCCGCGCAGGGCGACGATGCGGTTGATGCCGGCGGCCTTGTACTGGTTGAGCAGGTCGCGCAGGTCGTCCTTGCTGTCGCCGACGCAGGACAGGTGCGGCGCGGTGGCCACGCCGACGTCGCCATTGAGTTGCAGCACGGTACGTAGGGTGCCCTCACGGGTCGAACCGCCGGCGCCGTAGGTGCAGGAGAAGAAATCCGGGTTGTAGCCGGCCAGCTGGCGCGCGGTGGCGATCAGCTTGTCGTGGCCCGCTTCGGTCTTCGCCGGGAAGAATTCGAAGCTGTAACGGCGTTCTTGAGACATGGATCAATCCCTGTGGCGGCAGGCCGGCGACGCGCCCCGTGGGGCGGCCGCCGGCGTGCGGCTTAGTAGCGGTAGGAGTCCGGTTTGAACGGACCTTCCACGGTCACGCCGATGTACTCGGCCTGCTTGCCGGTCAGCTGGGTGACCACGCCGCCGAAGCCGCGGACCATTTCCAGGGCGACTTCTTCGTCGAGTTTCTTCGGCAGCACTTCCACGGTCAGGCGCTCGGCCTTCTGCGCGGCGGAGAGGCTGGCGAACTTCTGCTCGTAAAGGAAGATCTGCGCCAGCACCTGGTTGGCGAACGAGCCGTCCATGATCCGCGACGGGTGGCCGGTGGCGTTGCCCAGGTTCACCAGGCGGCCTTCGGCGAGCAGGATCAGGTAGTCGTCGTTGGCCGGATCGAAGTCACCAGCGCCGGTGCGGTGGATCTTGTGCACCTGCGGCTTGACCTCTTCCCAGGCCCAGGATTTGCGCATGAAGGCGGTGTCGATCTCGTTGTCGAAGTGGCCGATGTTGCAGACCACGGCACGCTTCTTCAGCGCCTTGAGCATGCCGGCGTCGCAGACGTTGACGTTACCGGTGGTGGTGACGATCAGGTCGATCTTGCCCAGCAGGGCGGCGTCGACGCTGGCTTCGGTGCCGTCGTTCAGGCCGTTCTTGTACGGCGAAACGACTTCGAAGCCGTCCATGCAGGCCTGCATGGCGCAGATCGGATCGATTTCCGAGACCTTGACGATCATGCCTTCCTGACGCAGCGACTGGGCGGAGCCCTTGCCCACGTCGCCGTAGCCGATCACCAGGGCCTGCTTGCCGGACAGCAGGTGGTCGGTGCCGCGCTTGATGGCGTCGTTGAGGCTGTGGCGGCAGCCGTACTTGTTGTCGTTCTTGCTCTTGGTCACAGCGTCGTTGACGTTGATCGCCGGGACTTTCAGGGTGCCGGCCTTGAGCATGTCGAGCAGGCGGTGCACACCGGTGGTGGTTTCTTCGGTGACGCCGTGGATGCGCTCGAGCATCTGCGGGTATTTCTTGTGCAGGATCTCGGTCAGGTCACCACCGTCGTCCAGCACCATGTTGGCGTCCCACGGCTGGCCATCTTTCAGGATGGTCTGCTCGATGCACCACTCGTACTCCTGCTCGGTCTCGCCTTTCCAGGCGAACACCGGGATGCCGGCGGCGGCGATGGCGGCAGCGGCCTGGTCTTGAGTCGAGAAGATGTTGCAGGACGACCAGCGCACTTCGGCGCCCAGGGCGGTCAGGGTCTCGATCAGTACGCCGGTCTGGATGGTCATGTGGATGCAGCCGAGGATCTTCGCGCCTTTCAGCGGCTGCTCGCCGGCGTACTTGCGGCGCAGACCCATCAGGGCCGGCATCTCGGATTCGGCGATGATCAGCTCGCGGCGGCCCCAGGCGGCCAGGGAAATGTCGGCGACTTTGAAGTCGGTGAAGCCGGCAGGCGTCATGACAGCGCTCATGCAATGAGTCTCCATTCGTTGTGTGCGAATGGGCGCCGTTGATGCGTATGGTTAACGCCCCATCCGAGCCTGACAGGCGAAAACCTGCTTTGAATCCACCCGTGGCCTTGCCTGAGTGCAGAGGCTGCGGGATTCAAAACAGGCTTTTCGTCCGCTGCAGCGCCCCTCGGACAGGTGGCGGGCGCGGTCGGGCAGAGCCGGCCGCGGAAAAGCCCGGCGATTATAGCGAGGCGCATCGCCCAGCCCAAGCTTTCCGACACCGCCTATCGGATCGATTGAAACGCTTGCTGGGACAGCACTGCGGCGGGCTGCCATGCTCAGTCGCGAACCTGACCAGATAGACAGGAGTGCGTATGAATTTCCACACCCGCAAATGGGTCAAGCCCGAAGATCTCAACCCCAACGGCACGCTGTTCGGCGGCAGCCTGCTGCGCTGGATCGACGAAGAAGCGGCAATCTACGCCATCGTCCAGCTCGGCAACCAGAAGGTGGTGACCAAGTTCATCTCGGAGATCAACTTCGTCAGCTCGGCGCGCCAGGGCGACATCATCGAACTGGGCATCACCGCCACCGAGTTCGGCCGCAGCTCGATCACCCTGACCTGCGAAGTGCGCAACAAGATCACCCGCAAGAGCATCCTCACCGTCGACAAGCTGGTGTTCGTCAACCTCGGCGCCGACGGCCTGCCGGCGCCGCACGGCAAGACCGAGATCACCTACATCAAGGACCAGTTCAAGGACGACGACGCGCTGGCTGATTGACCGGCGAGCACGGCAAGGCGGCGCGCCGGCCATGGCCGGAGGCGACTGAGACGGTCAGGCTGGCGGCTCCTTCTCAAGCTGCGGAGCTGTCATGACCCTCGCCTTCTGGTGTGTCCTCGTCGCCATCATCCTGCCCTACCTCGCCACCGCGATCGCCAAGTTCAGCGGCCGCGACTACGGCCCGCACGCCAACCAGAATCCGCGCGCGTTCCTCGCCGGCCTCGAAGGGCGGCGCCAGCGCGCGCACCATGCGCAGCTCAACGGCTTCGAGGTGACCCCGGCGTTCGCCGCGGCGGTGATCATCGCGCACCTGGCCGGTGGCGCCAGCCAGGCGCTGATGGATGCCCTGGCGGTCGGCTTCATCATCACTCGAGTGCTCTACCTGGCCTGCTACCTGGCCGACTGGGGCCCGGTGCGTTCGCTGGTGTGGTTCCTCGGCATGGGCCTGATCGTCGCGCTGTTCGTGGTTTCGGCCTGACGCGTCCGGCAGCGGGCTGCGGCAAAACACCGCGTTTGGCATTCACCGGCGAGGCGCGGATACTTGGCGCCCCGCCGTAGAGTCCGAAGCCTGAGATGACCGTGAAAACCCTGAGCGTCGCCCTGCTGGCCAGCCTGCTGCTGACCGGTTGCGGGCAGATCGACCCGAATTCGCCGCTCGGCCAGCGCAAGGCGCTGTTCAAGCAGATGCTGCACACCAGCGAAGACCTCGGCGGCATGCTGCGTGGGCGCCTGCCGTTCGACGAAGCGCGCTTCGCCAGCGGCGCGGTCGAGCTCGAGCAGTTGTCGCTCAAGCCCTGGCAGCATTTTCCGCAGGTCAAGGAAGCCGACAAGAGCAACGCCAAGGACGAAGTGTGGCAGCGTCAGGAGCGCTTCCAGCAACTGGCCCGCGAGCTGGAAAGCAGCACCCTGGCACTGGCCGAGGTCAGCCGCAACAAGCCGCTCGATCCGGCGCGCCTGGCCGCGCCGGTGAAGAAGGTGGAAGACGCCTGCGAGGCCTGTCACCGCGAGTTCCGCGACTTCTGACCTCCGTGCCGCGCCTGGGCTGGCGCGGCCGCGCTCAGCGCTTCAGTTCTTCCTGCGCCGCGCGCAATTCCTCGCGCGCTTCGGCGAGCTTGGTCTTGCGCTTGTCGATCTTGGTCTGATCACCCTGGTTCATCGCCTTGCGCAGGTCGGCCTCGCGCTGGGCCACTTCATGCTGGGCCTCCAGCACTTTCTCTTCGCGACTCTTCTGTAGTGTGGCGTCGTCGCAATGCTGTTCGACCTGGCTCAAAGCCGTCTGCAGGCCGCTGAGGCGCCCGGCGTTGCCCTGCGCGCGAGCGGCTTCGATCTGGGTCTGCAGTTCGGCGCGCTTGGCGGCACAGCCGACCGCCTCGGCGGCGAAGGACGGCAGGGCCAGCGCGGTGCAACTGGCGAGGAGGGTGATGCGCAGCAGGTGACGCGAGTTCATGGGTCAATTCTCCAGCGACTGACCTTGAGTCGACCCGGCTGGGCCGGGAAAGTTTGCAGTATGGCGGAGATGCGCGGCGCTGCCGTTGCTGCAGGTCATCTGCCGCGGGCATAAAAAAACGCCGCCTGCCGCAAGCGGCAGACAGCGTTCTTTCGAACGGGACTTACAGGCCGGCAGCGGCGCGCAGGGCAGCGGCTTTGTCGGTCTTTTCCCAGGTGAAGGCGGTGAAGGTGTCGCCGTCGTAGGTCATCTCGAACGGGTTGCGGCCGAAGTGGCCGTAGGCCGCGGTCGGCTGGTACATCGGGTGCAGCAGGTCGAGCATCTTGGTGATCGCGTACGGACGCAGGTCGAAGTGCTCGCGAACCAGCTGGACGATCTTGTCGTCGCTGATCTTGCCGGTGCCGAAGGTGTTGATCGAGATCGAGGTCGGCAGCGCCACGCCGATGGCGTAGGAGACCTGGATTTCGCAACGCTCAGCGAGGCCAGCGGCGACGATGTTCTTCGCCACGTAGCGTCCGGCGTAGGCTGCCGAACGGTCGACCTTGGATGGGTCCTTGCCGGAGAACGCGCCGCCGCCGTGACGGGCCATGCCGCCGTAGGAGTCGACGATGATCTTGCGGCCGGTCAGGCCGCAGTCACCCACCGGGCCGCCGATCACGAAGTTGCCGGTCGGGTTGATGTGGAACTGGGTGTCCTTGTGCAGCAGCTCGGCCGGCAGCACGTGCTTGACGATCAGCTCCATCACGCCTTCGCGCAGGTCGGCGTAGGAGACTTCCGGGTTGTGCTGGGTGGACAGCACCACGGCGTCGATGCCGACCACTTTGCCGCCTTCGTAGCGGCAGGTGACCTGCGACTTGGCGTCCGGGCGCAGCCACGGCAGCAGGCCGGACTTGCGCGCTTCGGCCTGGCGCTCGACCAGGCGGTGCGAGAAGCAGATCGGTGCCGGCATCAGCACGTCGGTTTCGTTGCTGGCGTAGCCGAACATCAGGCCCTGGTCGCCGGCACCCTGGTCTTCCGGCTTGCTGCGGTCGACGCCCTGGTTGATGTCCGGGGACTGCTTGCCAATGATGTTCAGCACGCCGCAGGTGGCGCCGTCGAAGCCGACGTCGGAGCTGTTGTAGCCGATGTCGATGATCACCTTGCGCACCAGCTCTTCCAGGTCGACCCAGGCGGAGGTGGTGACTTCACCGGCGATGATGGCCACGCCGGTCTTGACCAGCGTTTCGCACGCCACGCGGGCGTACTTGTCCTTGGCGATGATGGCGTCGAGCACCGCGTCGGAGATCTGGTCGGCGATCTTGTCCGGATGGCCTTCGGATACGGACTCGGAAGTAAACAGGGAGTAATCGCTCATCTATCGGTTCCTATTTTTTACCGGTGGAGAGTGGGGCTGGTGGGCCCGTTGAGGGTCGGTTTGGCGAAGTGCCTTACCTGAATCTGAAAACCGTTCTTCAAGCCGATGTACAGGCTTTCGCCGGGGATCAGCCCGGCGTGTTTGGCCCAGCGCGCCAGGTCGTCCTGGTCGAAGCCGAGCCACAGGTCACCGCAGGCCTCGCGGGCCCAGCCCTGGTCGTGGCTGCACAGCTCGGTGACCAGCAGGCTGCCGCCGGCCTTGACCAGACGCGCCAGCTGGCCGAGTGCCTCGGCCGGCGCGGCGAAATGGTGCAGGACCATGTTCAGCACCACGCAGTCGGCGGGGAGCTGCTCGTCGTGCAGGGCGTCGGCGAGTTTCAGCTCGACGTTGCCCAATTGTTCGTCGCTGCAGCGCGCGCGGGCCAGCTCGAGCATCGCCGGGCTGTTGTCCAGCGCGGTCACCCGGCTGAAGCGCCGCGCCAGCTCGACGAGGAAGCCGCCGTCGCCGGGACCGACTTCCAGCGCGCTGGCCGTGGCATCGAAGCTCAGCGAGTCGAGCAGCGCCAGCACGCTGTCGCGGTATTGCGGCAGGCCGGCGATCAGGTCTTGCTGCGCCTGCAGCTTCTCCGCCGCGCGGGCGAAGAAGTCGCGGCTGGCGGTGGCACGCTGCGCGTGCACGGCGGCGATGCGCTGTCGCACCTCGTCCGCCAGCGGCAGGCCGTCGACTTCCTCGAGCAGCGCCGCGTGCAGCGTGCCACCGAGCAGCTCGCTCTGCGGCAGCGCGCGACGGTAGAAGATCGCGTTGCCTTCGCGGCGCGTCGCCACCAGCCCGGCCTGGGCCAGCACCTTGAGGTGGTGGCTCATCCCCGACTGGCCGATGGCGAAGATCTGCGCCAGCTCGAGCACGCCGAACGAATCGTTGGTCAGCACGCGCAGCACGCTGAGGCGCAGCGGGTCGCCGCCGGCCTTGCACAGGGCCGCCAGTTCATCGCTGGGCTCGAAACGCACTTGAGGGACGCGCAGGTTCATAGGGGCGGCAGTCTAGTCGGTCATTTTTCATACAGCAATGCCTGTATCAAAAGTTTTTGATATTGGCCTGCGGGCGGCCTTTTGCTGCCCTGGATCAACGCCGACAGCCGAGCTGTCATTGCCCCGCGCCCCGCGCTGGGGGAAAATGGCCGCCTTTTTCGTGCAGGTGCGCCCTTTTCCGAGGGGCCGATGCCTGCCAGCCGTGAACACAGTCCGTAGGAGATTCAGCGATGCCCAGCCGTCGTGAGCGTGCCAATGCCATCCGTGCCCTCAGCATGGATGCCGTGCAGAAAGCCAACAGCGGCCATCCTGGCGCTCCGATGGGTATGGCCGACATTGCCGAAGTGCTGTGGCGGGACTACCGCAAGCACAACCCGCTGAACCCGAACTGGGCCGACCGCGACCGCTTCGTGCTGTCCAACGGCCACGGCTCGATGCTGATGTATTCGCTGCTGCACCTGACCGGCTACGACCTCGGCATCGACGACCTCAAGCAGTTCCGCCAGCTGGACAGCCGCACCCCGGGCCACCCGGAGTTCGGCTACACCGCCGGGGTGGAGACCACCACCGGTCCGCTCGGCCAGGGCATCGCCAACGCGGTCGGCTTCGCCATCGCCGAGAAGACCCTCGCCGCGCAGTTCAACCGCGACGGGCACAGCGTGGTCGACCACTACACCTACGTGTTCATGGGCGACGGCTGCATGATGGAAGGCATCAGCCATGAAGTCTGCTCGCTGGCCGGCACCCTCGGCCTCGGCAAGCTGATCGCCTTCTACGACGACAACGGCATCTCCATCGACGGCGAAGTGCACGGCTGGTTCACCGACGACACTCCGGCGCGCTTCGAAGCCTATGGCTGGCAGGTGATCCGCAACGTCGACGGCCACGATGCCGACGAGCTGAAGATCGCCATCGACACCGCGCGCAAGAGCGCCGACCGGCCGACCCTGATCTGCTGCAAGACTACCATCGGCTTCGGTTCGCCGAACAAGGCCGGCAAGGAAGAGTGCCACGGCGCGCCGCTGGGCAACGACGAGATCGCCCTGACCCGCGCCGCGCTGGGCTGGAACCATGCGCCGTTCGAAGTGCCGGCGGACATCTACGCCGAGTGGGACGCCCGCGAGAGCGGCGCCGCCGCCGAAGCCGAGTGGAACCAGCGCTTCGCCGCCTACGCCGCTGCCTACCCGGAGCTGGCCGCCGAGTTCAAGCGGCGCATCGCCGGTGAGCTGCCGGCCGACTTCAGCGCCAAGGCCGCCGCCTACGTGCAGGAAGTCGCCAGCAAGGGCGAGACCATCGCCAGCCGCAAGGCCAGCCAGAACGCGCTGAACGCCTTCGGCCCGCTGCTGCCGGAATTCCTCGGCGGTTCGGCCGACCTGGCCGGCTCCAACCTGACCCTGTGGAAAGGCTGCAAGGGCGTCAGCGCCACCGACGCCAGCGGCAACTACCTGTTCTATGGTGTGCGCGAGTTCGGCATGAGCGCGATCATGAACGGCATTGCCCTGCACGGCGGCTTCATCCCGTACGGCGCGACCTTCCTGGTGTTCATGGAATACGCCTGCAACGCGGTGCGCATGGCTGCGCTGATGAAGCAGCGCGTGCTGTTCGTCTACACCCACGACTCGATCGGCCTCGGCGAAGACGGCCCGACTCACCAGCCGATCGAGCAGCTGGCGAGCATGCGCTGCACGCCGAACCTGCACACCTGGCGTCCGGCCGACGCGGTGGAATCGGCGGTGGCCTGGAAGTTCGCCATCGAGCGCAACGACGGCCCGTCGGCGCTGGTGTTCAGCCGCCAGAACCTGCCGCACCAGCCGCGCGACGCCGCGCAACTGGCCAACATCGAGCGCGGCGGTTACGTGCTCAAGGACTGCGCCGGCGAGCCGGAGCTGATCCTCATCGCCACCGGTTCGGAAGTCGGCCTGGCCGTACAGGCCGCCGACCAGCTGAGCGAGCGCGGCCATCAGGTGCGCGTGGTGTCGATGCCGTCGACCAACGTGTTCGACGCCCAGGACGCCGCCTACAAGCAGGCCGTGCTGCCGGTGCAGGTCGGTGCGCGGATCGCCATCGAGGCCGCGCATGTCGACTTCTGGTACAAGTACGTCGGCCTCGAAGGCCGGGTGATCGGCATGACCACCTTCGGCGAGTCGGCCCCGGCGCCGGCGCTGTTCGAGCACTTCGGCTTCACCGTCGAGAACGTGCTGTCGATCGCCGACGAACTGCTCGACGCCTGACCCTGGCCATGCACGGGGGAGGGCTGGCGCGCCGCGCCGGCTCTCCCACGCTCGCTCCCCATCGAGACCACCATGCCCAACCGCCCCTTTAAAGTCGCCCTCAATGGTTACGGCCGCATCGGCCGTTGCGTGCTGCGCGCGTTGTACGAGCGCGGCGCGCGGGCCGGCTTCGAGGTGGTGGCGCTCAACGACCTGGCCGACCTGGCGAGCATCGAGTACCTGACCCGCTTCGACTCCACCCACGGCCGCTTCCCCGGCGAGGTGCGCGCCGAAGGCGACAGCCTGCGCATCAATGGCGAGCGCCTGCGCGTGCTGCGTGAAGCCACCCCGGAGGCGATCGACTGGGCGGCGCTGGATATCGACCTGGTGCTGGAGTGCTCCGGCGCCTACCACACCCGTGCCGATGGCCAGCGCTTCCTCGCCGCCGGCGCGCCGCGCGTGCTGTTCTCGCAGCCGATGGCCAGCGAGGCGGACATCGACGCCACCGTGGTGTACGGCGTCAACCAGGCCTGCCTGAGCGGCCGCGAGACGCTGGTGTCGAACGCTTCGTGCACCACTAACTGCGGGGTGCCGCTGCTCAAGTTGCTGAATGAGGCGGTCGGCCTCGAGTACGTGTCGATCACCACCATCCACTCGGCGATGAACGACCAGCCGGTGATCGACGCCTACCACCACGAGGACCTGCGCCGCACCCGTTCGGCGTTCCAGTCGGTGATTCCGGTGTCCACCGGTCTGGCGCGCGGCATCGAGCGGCTGCTGCCGGAACTTGCCGGGCGAATCCAGGCCAAAGCCATTCGGGTGCCGACGGTCAACGTCTCGTGCCTGGACATCACCCTGCAGACCGCCCGCGACACCTCGGCCGAGGAAATCAACCGGGTGCTCCGCGAGGCCGCCACGCATGGCCCGCTGCAGGGTCTGCTGGCCTACACCGAACTGCCCCACGCCAGTTGCGATTTCAACCACGACCCGCATTCGGCGATCGTCGACGGCAGCCAGACCCGCGTGTCCGGCCCGCGCCTGGTCAACCTGCTGGCCTGGTTCGACAACGAATGGGGCTTCGCCAACCGCATGCTCGACGTCGCCGATCACTATCTGCGCGTCGCCAACCCAACCACCGTTCCACCAGCCCCCGTGAAGGACTGATGCCATGACCGTTTTGAAAATGACCGACCTCGACCTCCAGGGTAAGCGCGTGCTGATCCGCGAAGACCTTAACGTGCCGGTGAAGGACGGCCAGGTGAAGAGCGATGCACGCATCCTCGCCTCGCTGCCGACCATCAAGCTGGCGCTGGAGAAGGGCGCGGCGGTGATGGTCTGCTCGCACCTGGGCCGCCCGACCGAGGGCGAGTACTCCGAGGAGAACAGCCTCAAGCCGGTCGCCGACTACCTGAGCAAGGCACTCGGCCGCGACGTGCCGCTGGTCGCCGACTACCTCGGCGGCGTCGCCGTGCAGCCGGGCGAGCTGGTGCTGTTCGAGAACGTGCGCTTCAACAAGGGCGAGAAGAAGAACGCGGACGAGCTGGCGCAGCAGTATGCCGCGCTGTGCGACGTGTTCGTCATGGACGCCTTCGGTACTGCGCACCGCGCCGAGGGCTCGACCCACGGCGTGGCCAAGTTCGCCAAGGTCGCCTGCGCCGGCCCGCTGCTGGCTGCCGAGCTGGACGCCCTGGGCAAGGCGCTGAAGAGCCCCGAGCGGCCGCTGGCGGCGATCGTCGCCGGCTCCAAGGTGTCGACCAAGCTCGACGTGCTGAACAGCCTGTCGCAACTCTGCGACCAACTGATCGTCGGTGGCGGCATCGCCAACACCTTCCTCGCCGCCGCCGGCTACAAGGTCGGCAAGTCGCTGTACGAAGCCGACCTGGTCGACACCGCCAAGGCGATCGCCGCCAAGGTCAGCGTGCCGCTGCCGGTCGACGTGGTGGTGGCCAAGGAGTTCGCCGAATCGGCAGAAGCCACCGTCAAGGCGGTTGCCGACGTCGCCGACGACGACATGATCCTCGACATCGGCCCGCAGACCGCTGCGCAGTTCGCCGAGCTGCTCAAGGCGAGCAAGACTATCCTGTGGAACGGCCCGGTCGGCGTGTTCGAGTTCGACCAGTTCGGCAACGGCACCAAGGCCCTGGCCCTGGCGATCGCCGAGAGCCCGGCGTTCTCCATCGCTGGCGGTGGTGACACCCTGGCGGCGATCGACAAGTATGGCGTGGCCGAACAGATTTCCTACATCTCCACCGGCGGTGGGGCCTTCCTCGAGTTCGTCGAGGGCAAGGTGCTGCCGGCCGTGGAAGTGCTGGAGCAGCGCGCCAAGGCCTGAAGGAGCGCGCCGGGGCAACCAACCACGGCGCACCACGGTCTTAAGCCTGGGTCCTTGTGAAACCCCGGGAGTCAGGCGATGACCATTCAGCAGCAGTACCGAACTTACCTGTTGTGCGTCCTGTTGGGACTCGCCGGGTGTGCCGGCGGCGGCAAGCCGTCGAGCACCTGCGAAGTGTTCAGTCCGGCGGAGATTCCGCTACCGACCACGCAGGACGACCAGCGGGTGGAAACCCAGAGCAGTGGTGACCCGACCGGCAGCGCCGCGGAGCAGCACTGCCCCTGAGGCGGCCCGCGGGTCGTGCAAGGAGAGGCGATGAAAGCATGGATGGGCGTGGCCAGCGCACTGCTGCTCGGCGCCTGCGCCAGCCAGCCGGATACGCCGCCAGCGGCGAGCGACGGGCAATGGACGCGCTGGGTCTGCGACAGCCAGGCCGAAGTGCTGTGGCGCTTCGCCGACGACAGCCGCGAGACGGTCGATCTGCGCATCGCGGGCGGCGACATCGTCTACCGCCTGCGCCAGGCCCCGGCCGGCTCGGGAACGTTCTACAGCGACAACGTGATCGCCTTCCGCACCCAGGGTGAGGAAGGGCTGGTCTACTGGGTGAACAACGACGACCTGATCGGCCGCGGCTGTCAGGCGCCATAAACGACACGGCGGGGCGCACCGCTCCTCGCGTAAAACTTGAACCGGGTCTGCCGCTGCGGCAGGCTTGGCACGATTAACGAACTCCAATCGGGAGACAGGAAACCATGGCACTCATCAGCATGCGCCAGATGCTCGACCACGCCGCCGAATTCGGCTACGGCGTGCCGGCCTTCAACGTCAACAACCTCGAGCAGATGCGCGCGATCATGGAAGCCGCCGACAAGACCGATTCGCCGGTCATCGTGCAGGCCTCCGCGGGTGCCCGCAAATACGCCGGCGCGCCGTTCCTGCGCCACCTGATCCTCGCTGCCATCGAAGAATTCCCGCACATCCCGGTGTGCATGCACCAGGACCACGGCACCAGCCCGGACGTCTGCCAGCGCTCGATCCAGCTGGGCTTCAGCTCGGTGATGATGGACGGCTCGCTGAAGGAAGACGGCAAGACCCCGGCCGACTACGACTACAACGTGCGCGTGACCCAGCAGACCGTGGCCTTCGCGCACGCCTGCGGCGTCTCCGTGGAAGGCGAACTGGGTTGCCTGGGCTCGCTGGAAACCGGCATGGCCGGTGAAGAAGACGGCGTCGGCGCGGAAGGCGTGCTCGATCACAGCCAACTGCTGACCGACCCGGAAGAGGCCGCCGACTTCGTCAAGAAGACCCAGGTCGACGCCCTGGCCATCGCCATCGGCACCAGCCACGGCGCCTACAAGTTCACCAAGCCGCCAACCGGTGACGTGCTGTCGATCGCGCGCATCAAGGAAATCCACCAGCGCATCCCCAACACCCACCTGGTGATGCACGGCTCCTCCTCGGTACCGCAGGAGTGGCTGAAGGTGATCAACGAGTTCGGCGGCGACATCAAGGAAACCTACGGCGTGCCGGTCGAAGAGATCGTCGAAGGCATCAAGCACGGCGTGCGCAAGGTCAACATCGACACCGACCTGCGCCTGGCCTCGACCGGTGCGATCCGCCGCATGATGGCCGAGCAGCCGAGCGAGTTCGACCCGCGCAAGTTCTTCGCCAAGACCATCGTCGCCATGCGTGACATCTGCATCGCCCGCTACGAAGCGTTCGGCACCGCCGGCAACGCCTCGAAGATCAAGCCGGTGTCCCTGGAAGGCATGTTCCAGCGCTACGCCAAGGGCGAGTTGAACGCCAAGGTCAACTGAGTCCACTGCGCCAAACAAAAAAGCCCCGCGAATGCGGGGCTTTTTTGTTTTTCGGGTGGCCGGTGCTAGCTGGCGTCACCGACCAGCACGTCCGCCGAACTGCTGACCAACTGCCCGCCGTGCGCGGTGGCGCTGCCCAGGTGGGCGATCGGCCGGCCGTTGACCAGGATGCTGGCGATACCGGTGGCGACCTGGTCGCCGCAGACTGTGGCGTCGCCGACCCGGGCGGCGGGAAGGTGGTTGATCTGAACGTCGGGTGAGCCGCTGATCAGCGGGTTGAGCGCGTGGCCGCTGTGCGGGCAGGCGTTGCGGTCGGATACGCGGGCGGCGGGTTTGCCGGACATGGCCAATCTCCTTATCGGCGGGGGGGCAGGGCGGCGACTGTGCCGCATCGCGGCACCGCGAGCCAGGTGCACGCGGCGGATTCTTGCGTCGCTTCACGGCCCGCGCGGCGGTTGCGCAACACCTGGCGCAACCGCACACGACCCGACAGGCACGGGTTACTTGGTGGTGAGTGCGCGGTGCTCCGGCTTGAGGTTGTAGAAGGTCGCGCTACCGGCTTCGCCGGCGCCGGCGTTGTCCTGGGCGTAGACTCCGACCTTGAAGTACAGCGGCTTGGCCTTCCAGGTAGTGCTCAGCGGTTTGCTCCACTGCGTGTCGTTGAGCAGGATGCTCAGCAGGCCGGTGGGCGACAGATTGATCACGTACGTGAAGCGCTGGTTGAGCTTCACGCCGCTGAGCAGGGTGTACACCGTGCCTTCCGCGTCGGTCGGCTTGGCGCGCACCTTGGCGACGATGTTGGCGGTGCCGGTCTTGACCTTGTACTGGTACTCGAGCTTGAGCAGCGGGCTGGTGCTGTCCTTGGCGTGGATCTGGCCGATCACCACCTTGCCGGTCGACGGCACCTGGGTGACCGCCAGATTGGCGCTCAGGTAGTTGTCGGCGCTCGGGTAGGTCCAGTTGCGCAGCTTGCCGTCGGCGAAGGTCTCGCGCAGCTCGCTGCGCGGATACACCGCGTTGGCGGTGGTGCTGCCGTCCACCGGGACCCAGAAGAACAGCGCGCCGGACTCGGCGTGGAAGTAGTTGTCGCGATAGCCGCCGAGCAGTTGCGCGGTTTCGATGGTCACTGCCGGTTCGCCGACGGGCAGGGTGAGGTTCCAGGTAGCAAGGTCGATCATGGCGCGGAGCGTCTCGTGTGGGCACTTTCAGCCGGGCGCATGCCGCTACGACGTTCTCGGGCAGGCTGCCGAGCGCACGGGCCAAAAGGGAATTCAGGGAGTGGCAGGGGTGCTGCCGTATCGTCCGTCGACCCGGGTGGGCCGACTCGCGAAATGACTTATACGGCCACTCTGGTCACTTGTTAATCAGATTTAGACGACCTGCTGACGTCAAAAAATTGAAGAAAACCGCGCTGGCCAGCGCTTCGCCAGTATCCTCGGGGCGGTCCGACGACTGCTGAAAAACGATTTCATTGGCGTGCGCTTCGCTTGCCTGCGGCGGTTTTTTGAACAGCGCTCGCCGGCAGTGGGCTGCGGCGGCGGTTTTCATCCGACGGACGGTAGGCCGACCACAGGATGCCGGCGGCCCGGGCGTGGCGGGTTACACTGCGCCTTCGCCCTCCCGCTATTTCGGACGCCCATGCTCACGCTGCGATACCTCGCGCACTACTCCACCTCGCTGCAGGCGCAGATCCGCCAGCTGATCGCCGAGGACCGCCTGGGCGAGTACGTGCAGCGGCGCTACCCGGGCCGCCATCAGGTGCAGAGCGACCGCGCGCTGTACGACTACGCCATCGGGCTCAAGCAGCAGTACCTGCGCAGCGCGCCGAACCTCGACAAGGTGCTCTACGACAACCGCCTCGACCTCACCCACCGCGCCCTCGGCCTGCATACCGCGATCTCCCGCGTGCAGGGCGGCAAGCTCAAGGCCAAGAAGGAAATCCGCGTCGCCGCGCTGTTCAAGGAGGCCGCCCCGGAGTTCCTCAACATGATCGTCGTCCACGAACTGGCGCACCTGCGCGAGGCCGAGCACAACAAGGCCTTCTACCAGCTCTGCGAGCACATGCTGCCCGGCTATCACCAGCTCGAGTTCGACCTGCGCGTCTACCTGACCTGGCGCGATCTGGCCGCCTGAAGGGCGTTGACATTCCGCTTGAAAAGGCCGTTCTAGAGCGCTGCGTGGCCAAAACCACCCGTTTGGGTAACATCAAGTCCTGCCCCTTTGCGCCGATCCTAGGCATACAGGCCCAAAGCCATTGGTCCTGACAAGAACAAGAAATCCTAGGGTGCCCCGCATGTCTGCATATGAGTCGTTGCCAATCGGTCGGCCCGTCGCCGCTGCCAATCTCCGTTCCTCTCGCAGCGCCTGGCCGGCGGCTCAGGTTGGCCTGTTCGCCTGCCATCTGCTGACCTCCGGGTTGCTGTGCTACCTGGCCAGCGGCGGCCTGCGTCTGCTCGCCGGGGCGCTGGCCGCTGGCGGCGTGGTGCTGCTGCTGGCGCGCGCACGGCCGGATGCCGAGCTGCGCCGGCTGGCCGATGAACTGGCGGCCATCGATGGCGAGCAGCTCGACCTGCGCGTCCTGCCGCGGGTCGCCGCGGACGGTCCGTATGCCGAGGTGACCGGCCAGCTCGCCCACCTGCTCGGCCGCCTGCGCGACCTGCTGCAGGACATGCGCCAGCGCAGCCTGGATAGCGGCGTGGCGGCCAACCGCGCGCGGCTGCTGGCGGAAAAGGCGGCGGGCAATGCCGGCCGCCAGGAAGAGTTCTCCGAACTGGTGTTCCACTCCAGCGAGCAGTCGGCCACGGCGGTCCAGGAAGTCTCGGCGCGCACCAGCAGCATCGCCCAGATGAACGAGCGCAACCTCGAGGTGGCGCGTAGTTCGCAGCAGGAGATGGCCGAAGTCAGCCGGCAGATCGCCGGGATCAGCGAGGTGATGGGCACCTTCCAGAACGAAGTGGTGCAGTTGCAGAGCAGCTCGGCGAACATCCGCAGCATCCTCGGCACGGTGCTGGATTTCGCCGCACAGACCAACATGCTTGCCCTCAACGCGGCGATCGAGGCGGCGCGGGCCGGCGAGCAGGGCCGTGGCTTCGCGGTGGTTGCCGACGAAGTGCGCAACCTGGCCGGCAAGGTCGGCCAGGCCGCCGACCAGATTCAGGGGCTGCTGAAGGACATGACCCAGGCCGTCGAAGGCGCCGGCGAGAGCAGCACGGTGATGGTCGACCGGGCCAGCCGCGCCAGCGTGTCGGTGAAGGCCTCGGCCGAGCAGTTCGAAGCGATGGTCAAGGATTTCGAGCAGGTCAACGGCGACCTGATGATGGTCGGTGCGGCGCTCGAGGAGCTGTCGGTGACCAACCGCGAGAGCCACCAGCACAGCAACGGCATCCGCGAGCTGGGCCTGGAGATCGGCGCCAACATGCGCGACTCGTTCGTCCAGGTCGATGCCATGCGCAATGGCGTGAACCACGGCATGCAGCACCTGGCCGGCTTGCGCCTTGGTAATGGGCAGCTGGAAAGCGCTTGCGTCAGCATGCTGGAGTACCGTGACCGCATCCAGGCGATCATGCAGCAGCTCAGCGATCGCGGTGTCGACCTGTTCGACCAGAACTACCGCATGCTGCCCAGCAGTGGTCTGCCCAAGGCCGACGTGAGCTGGGCGCGACCGATGCGCGAGGCGCTGCAGGGCCTGATCGACGAGGCGGTGCGGGTGATTCCCGGGGTTGCGGCGTTTGTGCCGATCGACTGTCGCGGCTATGTTTCGGTCAATCGCAGCGAACAGTCGCAGCCGGAAACCGGTGACCTGTCGGTGGACATGCGCCAGAGCCGCTTCATGATCATGTCCGTCAAGGACAAGCACGACCTGGACAACATCGTGAACTGCCGCGCGCTGCAGCTGGTGGTGTCGGCGTCGCCAGCGGTCGGGGTGATGATCGCCGCGTCGATGCCGATTCGGATCGGCGGCCGCCATTGGGGCGTAATCACCGGCGCGATCATGCCGCAGGCCCTCGGCATCAACTGACCTCCGCGCCGCCGCCTCGCGCAGCGCCAGGCGGCGTTGCGCGCGGCGCGGGAAAATTCACTCCTTCGACTGATATTAAGCAACCCCCGACTCGGCCGATCTTCTGAAGGCGCTGGCCACTGGCCGGCAACCCAGCCCAAAGAACAAGAATGTCGGGGTTTGTCATGACTGCTTTCCAGTCCCTGCCGTTGTCGGTGCCGCACGCTAGCCAGGCGCCGCGCAGTGGTCTCGCGTTGTCCGGCGGCACGCTGTGTGCCGCGCTGATCCTTACCCAACTGCTGACCGGCGCCGCGCTGCTGCTGGCGGCTGGCGAATGGCGCCTGCTGGCGGCACTGCCGGCGGTTGCCGGCGTGTTGCTGGCCCTGCGTCTGCTGCGCCCGTCTGCCGAGCTGCAGCGCCTGGCGCGCAGCCTGGCGGCGGCCAACGGCGAGCGCCTCGACCTGTCGCAGGACCTGCAGGTGGCACCGGGCAGTGCCTGTGCCGAAGTCGCCGAGCAGTACAACCGCCTGCTCGGCCGCCTGCGCAGCAGCATCGAGGACATCCAGCAACGCACCCTGCGCATCAGCCTGGCCTCGGCCAACGGTCGCGTGCAGGCCGAGCTGGCGGCGGCCAACGCCGGCAGCCAGGAGGCGTTCTCCGAGCTGGTGTTCCACTCCAGCGAGCAGTCGGCCACCGCGGTGCAGGAAGTCTCGCGGCGCACCACCAGCATCGCCGCGATGAACGCGCGTAACCTCGAAGTGGCGCGCAGTTCGCAGCAGGAAATGGCGGAAGTGGCGCGGCAGATCACCGGCATCAGCGACACCCTGGAAGCCTTCACCGGCGAGGTCGGCCAGCTGCAGCACAGCTCGACCAGCATCCGCAGCATCCTCGGCACGGTGCTCGACTTCGCCGCGCAGACCAACATGCTCGCCCTCAACGCGGCGATCGAGGCGGCGCGCGCCGGCGAACAGGGCCGCGGCTTCGCGGTGGTCGCCGACGAGGTGCGCAGCCTGGCCTCCAAGGTCGGCGCCGCCGCCGATCAGATCCAGGGCCTGCTGCAGCAGATGAGCGAGGCGGTGGCCGGCGCCGGCGAGAGCAGTGCCGCGCTGATCGAGCGTTCGGCGCAGGCCGGCGTCTCGGTGAAGGCCGCCGCCGAACAGTTCGAGCACATGGTCGGCGACTTCGAGAGCGCCAACGGCGATCTGCTGATGGTCAGCAGCGCGCTGGAACAGCTGTCGGTGACCAACCAGGAGAGCCACCAGCACAGCATCGGCATCCGCGAGCTGGGCCTGAAGATCAGCGACAGCATGCAGAAATCCCTCGGCCAGGCCGACACGCTACGCATCGACGCCAACGAGGCGAGCAAGCTGCTCGGCCACTTCCGCCTTGGCGACGGCCAGCTGGAGCGCTCCTGCGACACCCTGCGCGACTACGCGCGGCGCTTCCAGGCGGAGATGGAGCGCCTCGCCGAGCGCGGCGTAGACCTGTTCGACAACAACTACCGGGCGCTGCCCAACAGCGTGCCGGCGAAGTTCGACGTCAGCTGGCAGCGTCCGCTGCAGCAGGCGGTGCAGGGCATCGTCGACGAGGCGGCACGCAACATTCCCGGGGTGCTGTCATTCGTGCCGATCAACCTGCGCGGCTACGTGCCGGTGAACCGCTCGGAGCTGTCGCAGCCGATGACCGGCGATCCGCAGATCGACACCCAGCGCAGCCGCTACATGCTGTTCTCGGTGACCGCCGAGAGCGACCTCAAGGACCTGGCCAAGTGCCGCGGCCTGGACATCAGCTCGGCGATCCTGCCCAACAAGGTGGTGGCGCTGGCCGCCTGGCTGCCGCTGTCGGTGCAGGGCCGCCACTGGGGCGTGCTCGGCGTGATCGTCGCGCCGCAGGGCATGGGGGTGAACGTCAGCGCCGTCTGACGCTCACTCGATGTGCACCAGCTCCAGGCTCTGCGCCTGGCGGCCGCTGCCGAGCTGCACCGCGTCGCCGAGGCCCTTGCCGAGCAGCTGCTGGCCGAGCGGCGCGTGCGGGCTGATCACCCGCACGTCCTGCACCTTCAGGCCGGCGCCGTCCGGGCCGAGGAAGAACTGCTGCTCCACGCCCTGCGCATCGGCCAGGGTCACCCAGGCGCCGAGCTGCACGCCGCGCGCTTCGTCGAACGGGCGCAGCACCAGGCTGCGGTAGGCGCCCAGCGCCTGCCGCAACTCCGCCGCACGGCGTGCCTGGCCGGCGGCCAGGTAGGCCGCTTCCAGGCCCAGCGTGTCGTACTTGTTCTCCGCGACGTTCTCTTCGTGGGTCGCGGTCTCGTGCGCGGTGCGCGCGGCCTGCTCGGCGTTGTCGAGGTCGGCCTGCAGCGCGGCGATGATCAGCTGGAGCAGTTCGGTCTTGGGCATGGTCGCGAAATCGCAGAGGGATGAGCGATTGTAACGGGCTGGCGCCGGCACCGTGAGATCACTGTCTGAACGCGCGTGCCAATCAAGACTGTCCTGTCGATCGCCGTTCTGGCGGGGCTATTTCCTGCAAATAATTGCTACAGCGACAGGATTTCCTGTTTTGAAAGTTCTTGTCGCGTCCGTGGTTGCGCCGGGTTGCACCCTTCCTTAAAACGCCCGATCACTCAGGGAACGCCCTTGCGCACCCTGGTCGAACCGCAAGCCCGAGGTCGCTCGATCAGCCACCGACGGCGCAACACCGACCGGATCACCCGTCCGGCCCGGATTAAACCTTTACAAAAATAAAAGGTTCCACATGACCCAGAAAGATGAACTCCAGCGCGGGCTGGGCGAACGGCATATTCGTCTCATGGCCCTCGGCGCGTGCATCGGCGTCGGCCTGTTCCTCGGTTCCGCCAAGGCCATCCAGATGGCCGGCCCGGCGATCATGCTCTCCTACCTCATCGGCGGTCTGGCGATCCTGGTGATCATGCGCGCCCTCGGCGAGATGGCCGTGCACAACCCGGTGGCCGGCTCGTTCAGCCACTACGCCAAGGAATACCTCGGCCCGCTGGCCGGCTTCCTGACCGGCTGGAACTACTGGTTCCTGTGGCTGGTGACCTGCGTCGCGGAAATCACCGCGGTGGCCATCTACATGCAGATCTGGTTCCCCGAAGTCCCGCGCTGGATCTTCGCCCTCGCCGCGTTGGCGAGCATGGGCGCGATCAACCTGGCCACGGTCAAGGCGTTCGGCGAGTTCGAATTCTGGTTCGCGCTGATCAAGATCGTCACCATCGTTGCGATGGTCGTCGCCGGCGCCGGGATGATTGTCTTCGGCCTCGGCAATGACGGCATCGCCACCGGCATCAGCAACCTCTGGGCGCACGGCGGCTTCATGCCGAACGGCATCACCGGTGTGCTGATGTCGCTGCAGATGGTGATGTTCGCCTACCTCGGCGTGGAGATGATCGGCCTCACCGCCGGCGAAGCGAAGAACCCGCAGAAGAGCATCCCGGGCGCGATCAACTCGGTGTTCTGGCGCATCCTGCTGTTCTACGTCGGCGCGCTGTTCGTGATCATGGCGATCTACCCGTGGAACGAAATCGGCACCCAGGGCAGCCCGTTCGTGATGACCTTCGAGCGCCTCGGCATCAAGACCGCGGCCGGCATCATCAACTTCGTGGTGATCACCGCTGCGCTGTCGTCCTGCAACGGCGGCATCTTCAGCACCGGGCGCATGCTCTACAGCCTGGCCCAGGACGGTCAGGCACCGAAGGCCTTCGCCAAGACCTCGAAGAACGGTGTGCCGCGCAACGCGCTGCTGCTGTCGATCGCCGCCCTGCTGCTGGGCGTGGTGCTCAACTACCTGGCGCCAGAGAAGGTGTTCGTCTGGGTGACCTCGATCGCCACCTTCGGTGCGATCTGGACCTGGGCGATGATCCTGATTGCCCAGCTGCGCTTCCGCCGCACCCTGAGCGCCGCGGAAACCGGCAAGCTGCAGTTCAAGATGTGGCTGACGCCGCTGAGCAACTACCTGGCGCTGGCGTTCCTCGCCCTGGTGGTAGGCCTGATGGCGTTCTTCGAGGACACCCGCATTGCGCTGTTCATCGGCCCGGCGTTTCTGATCCTGCTGGTGGTGCTGTACCGCACCTTCAAGCTCGGCGACAAGGAGCCGCTCGGTCAGCTGAGCGCGGCGTCCTGAGGCGTCTGAGTCAGTGAAAAAGCTCCGCTTCGGCGGGGCTTTTTTATGCCCGTGGATTGTCTCGGCTGGGCTACCGACCTGTAGGAGCGGATTTATCCGCGATGAGCGTCCGCAGTGCGCCGCCGGGTTCGCGAATGAATTCGCTCCTACAGGCCGCGCATCGTTAACCCTGGGCCGGCAGGGTAGCGAGAAAGGCGCGGATCTGTGCCTCGATCGCCGGCGTGTCGTCCGGCGCCAGAATCCGCCCGGCCAGCACGTGGTGCGCCGGGTCCTGGGACTCGGGGCGGGCGATCAGCTGCTTGTGCGGCGAGCCGAAGCGGGCGAAGGCCTGCTCGGTGCGTCGCGGGTCGACCACCTGGTCGTTCGGCGAGTAGATCACCAGCAGCGGCAGGCGCAGCTGCTCCAGCGGGCGCGCCTCGACATGCCGCACCAGTGCCATCATCGGCAGCAGCGCGGTGCTCGGGTAGCGGTGGCTCCAGTAGCGCGCCTGCTCGGCGTTGCGTGGCGTCCACTGGTAGTCGGCGCCGAGGATCAGCGGCACGAACTGGCGCGCCCAGGGCCAGGTCAGCACCGTCGAGGTCGGGTCGTGCGGGGCGAAGTTCGGCGAGATCAGCACGCCGGCGAGCAGCGCCTCGCTGCCCGGTTCGCCGGCCAGCCAGGTGGCCAGGGTGGCGCCGGTAGAGGTGCCGACCAGCAGCACCCGCTCGCCGAGCCGGCGGCCGATCGCCAGCGCCTCGCGGGCGTCGCGCAGCCAGGCGCCGGCAGTCGCCTCGGCCATCGCCGCCTCGCTGCGGCCGTGGCCGCTCAGGCGGGTGTAGAACAGATTGGCGCCGAGCTGGCGGGCCAGGTCGTCGGACAGCGGCGCGGTCTCCTGGCGGGTGGCGGAGAAGCCGTGCAGGTAGACCACCGCCAGCGCGGTGCGGCGGTGGTCGGGGTGGGCCCAGACGATGGTCTTCTCGGCACCGGGGACGATGTCGGGGAAGCGCGCTTCCTCGGCGGCCAGGTGGGCGTCGAGGTCGGCCGGCAGCGCCGCGGGTTGCAGCTGGGTGTCGACCGGCTCGCGCGGGCCGATGAAGAAGGTCAGCAGCAGGGCGGCGAGCAGTGGCAGGGTCCAGCGCAGGGAGCGACTCATGGCGTACCGGCAGTAGTGGCAAGGGGCCTCATGGATAGCCGGTTGCCGCGCCGCTGTCCATCCGCGCGCGCTGCTAAGTGCGCGCCTTCTGCACGTGGGCGAGCAGGCTGCGCAGCGGCGCCAGCTGCCGGCAGATCAGCGCCAGCTCGCTCTGCACCAGGCGGTGGCTGTCGTCGAGCTCCTCGGGCAACTGCTCGAGCTTGCGCGCCAGCGCTTCTTCCTCGTCTGACTGCACCGCCACCGGGGTCGCATCGCCGAGGTTGCTGGCCAGGCTGTCGAGGGTCGCGGCGAGGCGTTCGGCGGCGCTCAGCAGCAGCGTGTCGCTGGCGTCGGCGGCCAGGCTGGCGCGGTGCGCGCCGAGCGCCGAGAGATAGCCGAGCAGGGTGTGCGAGAGGACCAGGAAGCGGAAGCCGAGGTCGGCGTCGCGACGGAAGTGGCCGGGCTCCATGAGCATGCTGGCCAGGCTGCTGGACAGCGCCGCGTCGGCGTTGTGCGCGTTGCGCCGGGCCAGCCGGTAGGCCAGGTCGTCGCGCTTGCCGCTGGCGTACTGCAGCATGATCTGCCGCAGGTAGCGGGCGTTGCAGCTCAGCGTGTTGGCCAGCACGTTGGGCAGCTGGCGGCTCTGCCAGTCGGGCAGCACGAGGAATACCGCGAGGGCGGCGATCAGGCTGCCGAGCAGGGTGTCGACCAGCCGCGGCCAGAGCAGCCCGTAGCCGTTGCCGACCTGGTTGAAGCAGAACAGCACCATCAGGGTGATCGCCGCGGTGGCCAGGGTGTAGCGGCTGGTGCGGTTGGCGAAGAACACCACCCCGGCGATCAGGGCGAACAGCGACTGCAGGCGCGGGTCGGGGAACAGGTCGAACAGCGCCCAGCCGGCGGCCAGGCCGAGCACGGTGCCGACGATGCGCTGCGACAGCTTACGGCGCATGTCGCCGTAGTTGGGCTGGCAGACGAACACCGTGGTGAGCAGGATCCAGTAGCCCTGCTCAGCGTGAATCCAGTGCAGCACGCCGTAGCCGGCGGTCAGCGCCAGGGCCATGCGCAGCGCGTGGCGGAACTGCCGCGAGCTGGGCGTGAGCTGCAGGCGCACGCGTTCGAAGGCGTCCTTGAGGCTGCGCGGCGAACGGTCGAGCAGGCTGACGTCCTGGTCCTCGGCCAGCGCGTCCGGGTTGTTCGCCGCGGCGAGCTGCTGCTCGAGGGTGGCGAGGTTGGCGGTCAGCGCGCGCAGCGCGCGCAGCAGGTCGCGCCAGGCCGGGTTGTGCTGTGCGCGCAGGTGTTCGAGCGAGGCCTGCAGGTCGCGCATCGCCTGCGCGCTGTCGGCGCCGTAGTCGAACGGCTGGCGCAGCTGGATCGCCTCGCCGAGCTGGAAGCAGGCGCGCGCCTGCAGGCCGAGCAGGCGCTGGCAGCGGAACATCACGTCGCTGTGGAAGAACGCATCGGCCAGCGCGTGGTACGGCGAGTGCGAGGAACTGGCGCGCTCGTGGATGTCCTGGGCCATGAAGTAGAGCTTCAGGTAGCGGCTCACCTGCGGCCCCGGGCGGCCATTGCCGATGCGGTGCAGGAGGATTTCCTTGGCCGCGTTGAGCGCCGACACCAGCCGGCCGTTCTGCCGCGCCAGCTCCAGGCGCCGCGGCTCGAGGTCGAGGCCGCGCACCGGTTCGAGCAGCTGGGCCTTGAGGCGCAGGTAGCGGCCGAGTTCCTCGAACACCCGCGCCAGGCTGTGTTGCACCGGCTGGTGGGCGAACAGCGCGTTCCACAGCACCGAGAGCAGGCCGTACCAGGCGGCGCCACCGACCAGCAGCAGCGGCTCGCGCCAGAACTCGTCGAGCACCCCGCCGCGCTGGTCGACGCCGATCATGCTGTAGATCGACAGGATCAGCGTCGCCGAGGCGATCGCCGCGTAGCGCTCGCCGAGCGCGCCGAGCATCACCAGGCAGAACGCGGCCAGCGCCATGCTGGCGACGAACAGCGCGGGGTAGGGGAACAGCAGTTCGACGGCGACCGCCGCCACGGCGAAGCAGGCGAGGGTCACCAGCAGCGCCTGCAGGCGGCCGAGCCAGCTGTCGTCGGTCTCGGCGATGGCGCTGGCGATGATGCCGAGGAACAGCGGGATGACCAGGTTCGGCTGCTGCCACCACCAGCCGACCGCCATCACCCCGGCGAGGGCGATGGTCACCCGCAGGCTGTAGCTGAACTTGTCCTGGGCCCACAGGCGGCGCAGGGAGTGGCGAAGATCACGGGTGCGCATGGGCGAAAGCAGCCTGCCTTGGCGAACGGGATGAAGCTGATTATCGCCGCTGGCGCCGCCGTGGTTGAACTGTTTCGCGCGAAAGCGTGCGGTTAGCGCGCCGTTCCGCGCACTCGTATGCGCAAGCCGCGAAGCTCCACCAGACGCACGCCGACACGCCAGGCGAACAGCTTCTAAGCTCGAAGCAGGAATCGCCATCGGGGGAGGGGCAACATGGTCACACTCAAGGATCGCCGCAAGCTGGGCAAGGCCGCCCGCGACAAGTGCCCACGCAGCGCGCATGCCCAGCTCGGGCGCATCGACCGCGACCCGCTGCCGCTGATCGAGCAGTCCAGCGACGGCCGCGTCGGGCCGCTGGTGGCGCTGCGCTACGGGCGCATGCTGGTCTCGCCGTTCACCTTCTACCGCGGCAGCGCGCTGCTGCAGGCCCATGACTTGTCCGGCACGCCGAACATGGGCCTGCTCGCGCCGATCTGTGGCGACGCGCACCTGATGAACTTCGGCGGCTTCGCCACCCCGGAACGCAACCTGCAGTTCAGCGTCAACGACTTCGACGAAACCCACCCCGGCCCTTGGGAGTGGGACCTCAAGCGCCTGGTGGCGAGCTTCATGATCGCCGCCCAGGACCTGCGCCACAGCGCCGAGGACGCCGAGCGCCTGTGCCGCGAGGTGGTCGCCAGCTACCAGCAGGGCATGGCCGGCTACGCCGAGCAGGGAGCGCTGGAGGTCTGGTACGACAGCCTGGAGCTGCAGGAGCTGCTCGAAACCGCGCCGAGCAAGGCCGCCCTGGCGCTGGTCGAGCGCACCATCGCCAAGGCCGGGCGGCGCACCCACGCCGAGCTGCTGCCGAAGATCAGCCTGCGCGACGAGCAGGGCCGCCTGCTGATCCGCGACGACCTGCCGGAGATCTTCCACCTGCACGAGCAGAGCACGTTGCTCGACAAGAACGACGACTGGATGAAGCTCAAGCACTGGCAGCCGCTCTACGACGGCTTCATGCGCGACTACCGCAGCACTCTGCAGGGCGACCGCCGCGAGCTGCTGGCGCGCTTCGAGGTGCAGGACCTGGTGTTCAAGGTGGTTGGCGTTGGCAGCGTCGGCACCCGCTGCCTGGTGGCGCTGCTCACCGATCACCTCGAGCAGCCGCTGTTCCTGCAGTTCAAGGAGGCGCGCGCCTCGGTGCTGGCCGGCTTCGTCAAGGCCAAGAGCCGCCTGCGCCACCAGGGCCAGCGTGTGGTCGAGGGCCAGCGCCTGATGCAGTCGGCCAGCGACCTGTTCCTCGGCTGGACCACCGGCCCCAGCGGCCGGCACTTCTACGTGCGCCAGCTGCGCGACATGAAGGTCTCCGCCGAGCTGGAGACCTTCGATGTGGAGAGCTTCGTCGGTTATGCGCAGGTCTGCGGCAGCTGCCTGGCGCGCGCCCACGCCAAGGCTTCGGGCGCGGCGGCGGAAATCAGTGGCTACATCGGCAAGAGCGATGCGTTCGCCGATGCGCTGGTCGACTACGCACGGGCCTACGCCAAGCACAACGAGCTGGATTTCGAGCGTTTCCAGCAGGCCTGCCGGCAGGGCAAGCTGCAGGCGCGCACCGAGGCGGACTTTACCGCCGACCATTTGCCCTAGGCCGTCCGGCCCGCGGGCCGCCGGGTGCTGTCGGCTATCCTTCTGGTATCAGCCACCGTTGCAGGGAGGCGGGTGGCCCGGTTGGCAGGAGGGCCCATGAGCAAGCACCCGCTGTGGAGTGCGCTGCTACTGTTGCTGCTGGTCAGCGTGTCGGGCGCCGCGTTCGGCGCCGCGCCGCCGGTCGCAGTGCTGACGGTCGACGACGCGATCGGCCCGGCCACCGCCGACTACCTGGTGCGCGGCCTGGACAAGGCGGCGCAGGAGCAGGCGCAGCTGGTGGTGATCCGCATGGACACCCCTGGCGGGCTGGACAGCTCGATGCGCGCGATCATCAAGGCGATCCTCGCCAGCCCGGTGCCGGTGGCCACCTTCGTCACCCCCGGTGGCGCGCGGGCGGCCAGCGCCGGCACCTACATCCTCTACGCCAGCCACGTCGCGGCGATGAGCCCGGGCACCAACCTCGGTGCGGCGACTCCGGTGCAGCTCGGCGGCGTGCCCGGTGCGCCGGACAAGCCGGCCGGCGACAAACCCGCCAAGCCGGACAGCAAGGCCGACGACTCCAACGAAGCGACCCTGACGCGCAAGCAGGTCAACGACGCCGCCGCCTACATCCGCGGCCTCGCCCAGTTGCGCGGGCGCAACGCCGAGTGGGCCGAGCGCGCGGTGCGCGAGGCGGTCAGCCTGCCCGCCGAGGAAGCGCTGAAGCAGCGGGTCATCGACCGGGTGGCCAGCGACCTGCCGGCGCTGCTCAGCCAGCTCGACGGCCAGACACTGAAGACCGCGCGCGGCGAGGTCGTGCTGCATACCGCCGGCGCGCCGCTGGTCGAGCACGCGCCGGACTGGCGGGCCCGCCTGCTGGCGGTGATCACCAATCCCAGCGTGGCGCTGATCCTGATGATGATCGGCATCTACGGGCTGATCTTCGAGTTCGCCAACCCCGGCTCGGCGATCGGCGGGGTGGTCGGTGGCATCTGCCTGATCCTCGGCCTGTACGCCCTGCAGCTGCTGCCGGTGAGCTACGCCGGCATGGCCCTGGTGCTGCTCGGCCTGGCGCTGATGGCCGCCGAGGCGTTCATGCCGAGCTTCGGCGCGCTCGGCCTGGGCGGCGTGGTGGCCTTCGTGGTCGGCGCGGTAATCCTCATCGACACCGAGGTGCCCGGCTTCGGCATTCCGTTGCCGCTGATCGTCGGCCTGGCGCTGGCCAGCGCGGCGCTGATCATCGGCGTGGTCGGCGTGGCCCTGCGCGCGCGGCGCGATGCGCCAGTCAGCGGCGACGCCGGGCTGGTCGGCAGCCTCGCCGCGGTGGCCGCGGTGCAGGCGGACGACCCGCTGGGCGGCTGGGTGCAGTTGCAGGGCGAGCGCTGGCAGGTGCGCAGCAGCGCGCCGTTGTGGCCCGGCCAGCGGGTCCGCGTGGTGGCCCGCGAGGGCCTGCGTCTGGCGGTCGAAGCGGCGGATAACCCGGCGCACACAGGAGAATGACCATGGGTTTCACACTGACGTTCGCACCGCTGCTGGTCATCGCGCTGGTGCTGCTGGTCTCGGCGTTTCGCGTGCTGCGCGAGTACGAGCGCGGCGTGGTGTTCCAGCTCGGCCGCTTCTGGCGGGTCAAGGGTCCGGGGCTGGTGCTGCTGATCCCGTTCATCCAGCAGATGGTGCGTGTCGACTTGCGCACCGTGGTACTCGACGTGCCGCCGCAGGACGTGATCACCCGTGACAACGTGTCGGTCAAGGTCAACGCGGTGATCTACTTCCGCGTCCTAGATCCGCAGAAGGCGATCATCCAGGTCGAGGACTTCCTCGGCGCCACCAGCCAGTTGGCCCAGACCACCTTGCGCGCGGTGCTCGGCAAGCACGAGCTGGACGACCTGCTCGCCGAGCGCGAACGGCTCAATGCCGACATCCAGCAGGTGCTCGACGCGCAAACCGACGCCTGGGGCATCAAGGTCGCCAACGTGGAGATCAAGCACGTCGACCTCAACGAATCGATGATCCGTGCCATCGCCAAGCAGGCCGAGGCCGAGCGGGAACGGCGCGCCAAAGTGATCCACGCCGAGGGCGAGCTGCAGGCCTCGGAGAAGCTCATGCAGGCCGCCGAAATGCTCAACCGCCAGGCCGGCGCCATGCAGCTGCGCTACATGCAGACGCTGAGCAGCATCGCCGGCGACAAGAGCTCGACCATCGTCTTCCCGCTGCCGATCGAGCTGTTGCAGGGCATGACCGAGATGAAGGGCAAGAGCTAAGGGCGCGGCTGTAGGAGCGAATTCATTCGCGATGCGCGGCGCCGTCGATCGCGAATGAATTCGCTCCCACGGAAGCACACGGCGCCACTGTGCGCCCTGGGATGGCCGCGATTTTCAGGGAAATCCCCCAAAACCCGGGCGATCTTCAGGGCAGGCGGCGGGCTGGGCTTCCTAGACTTTCAGGCACACCCGTCCACGGGAGCTTCGCCATGCGCATCGGTATCCCCAAGGAAATCAAAGTCCACGAGTACCGCGTCGGCCTCACCCCGCAGTCGGTGGCCGAGCTGGTCGGCCACGGCCACGAGGTGTGGGTGCAGAGCCACGCCGGCGCGGCGATCGGCTTCAGCGACGCCGACTACCAGAGCGCCGGCGCGCGCATCGTCGGCGAGGCCACCGAGGTGTTCGACGCCGCCGAGCTGATCGTCAAGGTCAAGGAGCCGCAGGCCAAGGAACGCGCCATGCTGCGCGCCCACCACACGCTGTTCACCTACCTGCACCTGGCCCCGGACCGCCCGCAGACCGACGAGCTGCTGGCCAGCGGCGCCACCTGCATCGCCTACGAAACCGTCACCGACGCGCAGGGCCGCCTGCCGCTGCTGGCACCGATGTCCGAGGTGGCCGGACGCATGTCGATCCAGGCCGGCGCGCACTGTCTGGAAAGCGCCCAGGGTGGGCGCGGCGTGCTGCTCGGCGGGGTGCCCGGAGTGGCGCCGGGCAAGGTGGTGATCCTCGGCGGCGGGGTGGTCGGCAGCCACGCGCTGGCCATGGCGGTCGGCCTCGGTGCCGAGGTCTGCGTGCTGGACAAGAGCGTCGATGCGCTGCGCCGCCTCGACACCCAGTTCGGCAACCGCATCGCCACCCTGTACTCGACGCGCACCGCGGTCACCGAGCAGGTGCTGGGCGCCGACCTGGTGATCGGCGGCGTGCTGATCCCCGGTGCCGCCGCGCCCAAGCTGATCACCGCGGAGATGGTCGCGCGAATGAAGAGCGGCGCGGTGCTCGTCGACGTGGCCATCGACCAGGGCGGCTGCGCGGAAACGTCGCGGCCGACCACGCATGCCGAGCCGACCTACAAGGTCGACGGCGTGGTGCATTACTGCGTGGCCAACATGCCCGGCGGGGTGGCGCGCACCTCGACCCTGGCGCTCAACAACGCCACCCTGCCGTTCGTCCTGGCGCTGGCCGACAAGGGCGTGCGCCGTGCGCTGGAGGACGACGTGCACCTGCGCCACGGCCTCAACGTGGCCAAGGGCGCGCTGACCTACAGTGGCGTCGCCGAGGCGCACGGGCTGACCTATCGGCCAGCGGAAGAGCTGTTGGCGCGTTTGTAGGGTGGTTGGCACGCGGGCACTGGTTGTCGGGCAGCGCTGGAGCGTCCGTGCCGCGCAATCCACTGGCGAAGTTGGCTCGGCCGCGAACGATGGGTATCGCTGCGCTCAACCCATCCTACGTCCCTGTTGTAGGAGCGAATTCATTCGCGATGCAGGCGGATCGGAGGCCATCCATCGCGAATGAATTCGCTCCTACAGAGAGTGCCTAGGCCGCAGCCGGGAGGTGGCTATGCACAGTGTGTTGTACAGCCGGCGTCGCTTTCTCGGCGGCTGCCTGAGTGCCGCGGTGGTCCTGGGCGCGCCGCTGGCGGTGGGGGAATTGCTGACCACGCCACCGCAGAGCCTCGGACCGTTCTACCCCGCGCAGCTGCCGCTGGATCGCGACAACGACCTGCTGCGCGTCGCCGGCCAGACGGTCGCTGCGCTTGGTGAGCCGGTGCAGTTGCACGGGCGCATCCTCGATGCGCGTGGCGAGCCACTCGGTCGCGCGCTGGTGGAAATCTGGCAGGCCGACAGCCACGGCGTGTACCTGGCGCAGGGCGGCAATCGCCGCGATGCCGGCTTCCAGGGCTATGGCTGTTTCGAGACGGCGAGCGGCGGCGAGTACCGCTTCCGCACCCTGCGCCCGCGGCCCTACCCGGGGCGCACCGCACACATCCACATGGCGGTGACGCTGCCCGGCCAGCCGCGCTTCGTCACCCAGTGCTACGTGCGCGGCGAGCCGGGCAACGCCGGCGACTACCTGCTCAGCGCGGTGGCGCCAGAGGCGCGTGAACGGCTGCTGGCGGATTTCCTGCCGGCCGGCGACGGCGAGCTGGCGGCACGCTTCGACATCGTCCTCGGCCTGACCCCGGCGGATGCGTAGCGGCGTGCGCCGCTAGACATACTGCGCCGCGGCGAATGCCGAGGCCCAGGCCCACTGGAAGTTGAAGCCGCCGAGGTGGCCGGTGACGTCGAGCACTTCGCCGATGAAGTACAGCCCCGGCGCCTTCTGCGACTCGAAGGTCTTCGACGACACCTCGCGGGTGTCGATGCCGCCGAGGGTCACTTCCGCGGTGCGGTAGCCCTCGGTGCCAGCCGGCACCAGGCGCCAGGCGGCGAGCCGCTCGGCGACCGCCTGCAGCTCGGCGGCGCTGTACTGCTTGAGCGGCTTGGAGTCGAACCACTGCTCGGCGAGCAGGCCGGCCATCTTCTTGGTGAACAGCTCGGCAAGCAGGGTCTTCAGCTCGGTGTTCGGCCGCGCCTGCTGCTGCTCGGCCAGCCACACGGGCAGGTCGATGTGCGGCAGCAGGTTGATCTCGATGGCGTCGCCGGCCTGCCAGTACGAGGAGATCTGCAGGATCGCCGGGCCGCTGAGGCCGCGGTGGGTGAACAGGATGTTCTCGCGGAACGTCTGGCCGTTGCAGCTGACCAGGCAATCCTCCACCGAAGTGCCGGACAGCTCGCCGCACAGCGCCTTGAGCTGCGGTTCGGTGATGGTGAACGGCACCAGTCCGGCGCGGGTCGGCAGCACGTTGTGGCCGAACTGCTTGGCCACCTGGTAGCCGAAGCCGGTGGCGCCGAGGGTAGGGATCGACAGCCCGCCGGTGGCGATCACCAGCGACTGGCAGGCCATCGGCCCGGCGCTGGTGTGCAGCCGGTAGCCGCCGTCGACCTTGTCGATCTGCTCGATACTGGTATTCAGGCGCAGCTCGACGCCGCTCTCGTCGCACTCGATCAACAGCATCTCGAGGATGTCGCTGGACTTGCGGTCGCAGAACAGCTGGCCGAGTTTCTTCTCGTGGTAGGGCACGTCGTGCTTGACCACCAGCTCGACGAAATCCCACTGGCTGTAGCGCGCCAGCGCCGACTTGCAGAAGTGCGCGTTGTGCGAGAGGAAGTTGCCCGGCTCGGTGTACATGTTGGTGAAGTTGCAGCGCCCGCCGCCGGACATGAGGATCTTCTTGCCGGCCTTGTTGGCGTGGTCGAGCAGCAGCACGCGGCGGCCGCGCTTGGCGGCGTGCTGCGCGCACATCAGGCCGGCGGCGCCGGCGCCGAGGATGATGACGTCAGTGGTGAGCACGGGAATTCCCTGGACAGAAGGCGGGAGCGCCAGCGGCCACTCCACGAAGGCGCGCAGTTTACTCCAGGCGGGCGGCGTGCGGCGGCGGCCACCGGGCGGAGAGTGACGCTCGTGCCAACTCGGTGCTACAACGTCACTAACCCACGGCGACTCTGTGGGCACCACAAGGAACGAGCAGATGTCCCGTATTCTTCTGCTGTTGCTCTGCATGGCGCTGGGCCTGGCGGCCCGCGCCGAACCGCTGCGTCTGGTGGCCGACCCCTGGCCGCCGTTCACTGACATCCACCTGCCCAACCGCGGCCTCGCCGGCGACCTGGTCAGCAGCGCGCTGGACCGCGCCGGCTACACCCTCGACTACAGCGAAAAGCCCTGGGCGCGCGCCCTGCACGAGTTGCAGAGCGGCGCCTGCGACGTGCTGGTCGACGCCTGGTACAGCCCCGAGCGTGCCGCCTACGCGCTGTATTCCGAGCCCTATCTGGTCAACCGCATCCGCCTGTTCCAGCGGCGTGGCGCGGCGATCCCGTTCAGCAGCCTGGCCGATTTGCGCGGTCGCTCGATCGCGGTGGTGCGTGGCTACAGCTACGCGCCGGCGTTCGACAACGACCCGGCGCTGCAACGCGTGCCGGTGATCGACTTCGAGATGGGGGCGCGGATGCTCGCCGCCGGGCGCGTCGAGCTGTTCGTCGAGGATGAGTGGGCCGCGCAGTTCCACCTGCAGCGCAGCCTGCCGGAGTTGCGTGAGCAGTTCGACACGCTGCCGCGGCCGCTGGCCGAGAACGGCCTGCACATCCTGGTGCGCAAGAGCCACCCGCAGGCGGCGCAGATCGTCGCGGCGTTCAACCGCGCGCTGCAGGCGATGCGCGACGACGGCAGCTACGCGCGCATCGTCGCCGCCCACGAGGTTACAGCGCGCGCACCTTGAACGAGCGGCCCTTGATCTTGCCTTCGCGCAGGCGCTGCAGGGCGACCTGGGCGATGCCGCGCTCGACCGCCACATAGGCCTGGTAGTCGAACAGCGCGATCTTGCCGATCTGCGTGCCGGCCAGGCCGCCTTCGCCGGTCAGCGCGCCGAGGATGTCGCCGGGACGCAGCTTGTCCTTGCGCCCGCCGGCGATCACCAGGCTGTGCATCGGCGGCAGCAGCGGCTCGCCGTTGTCCTTCAGGCCGCCGAGCGGCAGCCAGGTCAGTGGGTTGCCTTGCAGCTCCTCGATGGCCTGCGCGCGTTTGGCTTCGGCCGGCGCCACCAGGCTGACCGCCAGACCGGATTCGCCGGCGCGGCCGGTGCGGCCGATGCGGTGGATGTGCACTTCCGGATCGCGGGTCAGCTCGACGTTGAGCACCAGCTCCAGGCCGGCGATGTCCAGGCCGCGCGCCGCCACGTCGGTGGCCACCAGCACGCTGAGGCTGCGGTTGGCGAACATGCTCAGCACCTGGTCGCGGTCGCGCTGTTCGAGGTCGCCGTGCAGCGCGGCGGCGGAAATTTTCTCGGCATCCAGGCGCGCGGCCAGCTCGTCGCACTGCTGGCGGGTGGCGCAGAAGGCCACCGCCGGCTGCTTGCGGAAATGCCGCAGGACGCGCACCGCGGCGTCGAAGCGCTGCTTGCCGTCGATCTCGTAGAAACGCTGCTCGATCTGGCTGTCGGCGTGCTGCGCCTCGACTTCGACGCGCTGCGGTTTCTTCATGAAGCGCGCGGCGAGCTGCTCGATGCCGGCCGGGTAAGTGGCGGAGAACAGCAGGGTCTGCCGCTTGGCCGGGGTCTGCTCGATGATCTCGGCGATGCTGTCGTAGAAGCCCATGTCGAGCATGCGGTCGGCTTCATCGAGCACCAGGGTGTTGAGCCCGTCGAGCTTCAGGGTGCCCTTGCGCAGGTGCTCCTGGATGCGTCCCGGGGTGCCGACGATGATGTGCGCGCCGTGCTCCAGCGAGCCGATCTGCGGGCCGAACGGCACGCCGCCGCACAGGGTCAGCACCTTGATGTGATCGGCGGCGCGCGCCAGGCGGCGGATTTCCTTGGCCACCTGGTCGGCCAGTTCGCGGGTCGGGCAGAGCACCAGCGCCTGGCAGCCGAAGTAGCGCGGATTGAGCGGATCGAGCAGGGCGATGCCGAACGCCGCGGTCTTGCCGCTGCCGGTCTTGGCCTGGGCGATCAGGTCGTGGCCCTTGAGCATCAGCGGCAGGCTCTGCGCCTGGATCGGGGTCATCTGCTCGTAGCCGAGGGTGGCCAGGTTGCTGAGCATGGCGGCGGAGAGCGGCAGGGTGGCGAAGGTGGTGGTCACGGCGAACGGCCTGGGGAAGCGGAAATGGCGCGTAGTTTAACAGGCCGGGCGTGTCTGGCTTGTCTCCGTCCCTCACCGGAACGCCGGCCGCCCCAACCCTCTCCCGAGGGGAGAGGGAGCTGCACTGTGCCAGTTGCGGTCAACGAGCCAGCCGGCAACTCCGTCAATGCCCTCTCCCTCCGGGAGAGGGCTAGGGTGAGGGGCGGCCTTTCCCGTTACTCCTCGCCCACCGCCTCGACCTTGCGCGCGCTGCGCCCGTCCTCGCCGGTCAGCTGCAGGAAGATCGCCGCGGCCAGCATGGTCAGCAGGCCGACGCACAGGAAGGTGGCCTGGAAGGCGCCGAGCACGCTGTCGACCTCCTGACCGATCGACGCGGTGAAGCCGCCGAGCAGCGCCGCCGCGCACGCCACACCGAGGCTCAGCGACAGCTGGGCGACCACCGACAGCAGGCTGTTGCCGCTGCTCGCCGAGCGGTCGTCGAGGTCGATCAGCGTCACGGTGTTCATCGCGGTGAACTGCAGCGAGTTAATCCCGCCGAGCACCGCGAGCTGGAGCAGCAGCAGCCAGTACGGATGCTGCGGGTCGATCAGCGCCAGACTGCACAGGCCCACGCCGAGCGCCAGGGTGTTGCCGGTCAACACCGCGCGGTAGCCGAAGCGTTCGATCAGCCGCCGCGCCAGGCCCTTGGCGACCATCGCCGAGATCGCCAGGGGAATCATGCTCATCCCCGCGGTGGCCGGCGAGTAGCCGAGCGCCACCTGCAGCAGCAGCGGCACGAGGAACGGCAGGGCGCCGCTGCCGAGGCGGGCGAACAGGTTGCCGAGGATGCCGACCGCGAAGGTGCGGGTGTGGAACAGTCGCGGGGCGAACAGCGGTTGTTCGAGGCGCCCGGCGCGCAGCCAGTAGGCGGCCAGGCAGGCCAGCCCGGCGAACAGCAGGAGCAGCACGCGCAGGTGCGGCAGGTGCAGCTCGCCGAGGCCTTCGAGGGCGATGGTGATCAGCACCATGGCGGCGCCGAACAGCAGGAACCCGGGGGTATCGAAGCGGCTGCGTTCCGGACCGCGCAGGTCGGGCATCACACTCAGCGCGGCGACGCAGCCGAGCGCGCCGACCGGCAGGTTGATCAGGAAGATCCAGTGCCAGCTGGTGTACTCGACCAGCCAGCCGCCGAGGGTCGGGCCGATCAGCGGGCCGAGCAGGCCGGGGATGGTGACGAAGCCCATGATCCGCACCAGCTCGGTCCGCGGGTAGGCGCGCAGCACCATCAGCCGGCCGACCGGCAGCATCAGCGCGCCGCCGAGGCCCTGCACCACGCGCGCGCCGACCAGCTGCGGCAGGCTGTGCGACAGCGCGCAGAGCAGCGAGCCGAGGCTGAACAGCAGGATCGCGCCGAAGAACACCCGCCGGGTGCCGAAGCGGTCGGCGATCCAGCCCGAGGCGGGGATCAGCAGTGCCACGGTGAGCATGTAGGAGATCACCACCGACTGCATGCGCAGCGGGTCTTCGGCGAGGTCGCGGGCCATCGACGGCAGGGCGGTGTTGAGGATGGTGCCGTCGAGGGTCTGCATGAAGAAGGCGATCGCCACGATCCACGGCAGCAGGCGGGCGGTGCGGGCGTCGAGCGGGAGCGAGCTGGGCATGATGATCCTTGAGGCGGCGTCCGAGGGCACTGTAGGCCGGCGTAGAGCGGCTGGCCAGTATTACGCGGCGGCGACTGGACAAGCCGCGGCCTGGCGCCGCAAGGTGAGCGGGCTTTAATGGAATGGCCGTTCGGGTCGCTTGTCTGCAGCAGCGGACGCGTCCGTCCTCCCCTCTGCCGTGAGACTGTCGATGCGCACGCTGTGTACCTTGCTCTGGCTGATGCTCGCGCCCGTCGCCGTGGCGGCGCCGTGGTACCCGGTGCCGCTCGAGGTCGACGGCCAGCTGCGCCCCTATCAGCCGCTGGCGAATGCCAGCCAGCCCTGGCGCGTGTGCGCGCTGCTGCCGCAGGGCAAGGACCGCTACTGGTGGGGGGTGGCCTGGGGGCTGGCCGAGGAGGCCAAGCGCCAGGGTGTGCAGCTGGGTATCTACGAGGCCGGCGGCTACCAGTACGCGAACATGCAGCAGGCGCAACTGGCGCGCTGCCGGCAGCTCGGCGTGGATGCGGTGCTGGTCGGGGCGATCAGCGCCGATGGCCTGTGCGCCGACATCGACCAGTTGCGCCGGCGTGGCGTGGCGGTCATCGACCTGATCAACCGCACCGATTGCGCCGGGGTGCGCGCCCACTCGCGCGGCGACTTCGCGCAGATGGTCAAGGCGGCGTTCGCCTACATCCGCGAGGACAGCGGCGAGCGGCCGATTCGCGTCGGCTGGCTGCCGGGCCCGGAGGATGCCGGCTGGGTGCTGGACGGCGAACGGGGCCTGGCCGAGGCGCTGGTCGGCAGCCAGGTGACCCTGGTGGCGGGCGGCCACGGCGCCGCGGACCGCGCCACCCAGGCGCGTCTGGTGCGCGAGCTGCTGGCCCAGGCGCCGGATCTCGATTACCTGCTGGCGAATGCCGAGGCGGCGGACTTCGCCGCGCAGTTGCTGCACGGCGACGGCGGCAAGGGCGGCCCGCAGGTGGTGGCGGTGTATGCCAACGACCGGGTGCTGGAGTCCATCATCGCCGGGCGCATCCTCGCCGCGCCGACCGACTCGCCGGTGCTGCAGGCACGCGTGGCCATCGACCTGGCGGTGCGCGCGCTGGAGCGTCGTGACCTGCCGAGACTGGTCAGCCCGCCGATCCAGATGCTCGACCGCCACAGCGTCGCGGGCTTCGACCGCACGCGGTTGATCCAGCCCGACGGGCAGTGGATGGTGCGTCAGGAGTTGCCGGAGTGAGGGCGTGGGGTACGCGGCGCTAGCCTGTGGGCAGTGGCACACAGCGCTGGTCGGGCGACACTCTGCCCCTCACCCCGACCCTCTCCCGAAAGGAGAGGGAGTTTCCGTGTGCAGCGCGCAGCACCACCTAGGACACCACCGCCGGCGCCTGGCCGAGCAGCGCGTGGTACAGCTCGTGATCATCCAGCAGGCCGACGATGCGTCCCTGCTCCTGCAGCACCAGCGGGTGGCGGGTACGGTAGCGCACCTGCAGGGCGTCGCGCATGACGATGCGCGCATCGACCAGGGTCGGCTGGTGCAGCAGTTCGCTGAGCGGCTGGCCGGGCGCCCACTGCTGCAGGGTCAGCGGCTGGTCGCCGCGTCGCGCGCCAAGCGGTTGCTGCTGGCTGTCGAAATCCACCCAGCAGTCCTGTTCGTGATCCAGGCAGATGGTGCCGAGGCTCGCCTCGCCATTCAGCGGGCGCATCAGGCTGCGCCCGCTGAGCACGTCGAGCGGGTTGGTGTGGGCGACGAAGTTGCGCACGTAGTCGTCCGCCGGGCTGAGCAGGATGTCCTCCGGCCGGCCATGCTGGACGATCCGCCCGTCCTTCATGATGGCGATGCGGTTGCCCAGCTTGAGCGCCTCGTCGAGGTCGTGGCTGACGAACACGATGGTCTTGTGCAGACGACGCTGCAGGTCGAGCAGCTCGTCCTGCAGCTGCTGGCGGATCAGTGGGTCGAGCGCCGAGAAGGGTTCGTCCATCAGCAGGATGTCGGCGTCCATGGCCAGTGCGCGGGCCAGCCCGACGCGCTGCTGCATGCCGCCGGACAGTGCGGCCGGGCGTTTGTCGCGCCACTGGCCGAGGCCGACCAGCTCGAGCTTGTCGGCCACTCGGCGACGCCGCTCGGCCGGCGCCACACCCTGCAGCTCGAGACCGAAGCCGATGTTCTCGGCCACCGTCAGCCAGGGCAGCAGGGCGAACTGCTGGAACACCATGGCGATGCGCCGGGTGCGCAGCGCCTTGAGCTCGGCGCCGCTACAGGCGGCCAGGTCGAGACGCCGACCGTCGTGTTCGATCAGCAGGTGACCGCGGCTGATCCGGTTGAGGCCGTTGATGCAGCGCAGCAGGCTGGATTTGCCCGAGCCGGAGAGGCCCATCAGCACGCAGATTTCGCCGCGCGCGATGCCCAGGCTGACGCCGGCCACCGCCACCAGCTGGCCGCTGCGGGCGAAGATCGCGTCGCGCGAGTGGCCGGCGTCGAGCAGTTGCAGGGCACGGCGCGGGCGCTTGCCGAACACCAGGTCGACCTGCTCGAAGCGGATCAGGCTCATGCGCCGACCTCCCGCACCCGCGGTGCCGGCGGCTTGCACACGCGGTCAAGGAGGATCGCCAGCAACACGATGGCCAGCCCCGCCTCGAAGCCGAGGCCGACGTCGGCGGTGTTCAGCGCATTGACCACCGGCCGGCCGAGGCCGTCGGCGCCGACCAGCGCGGCGATCACCACCATCGACAGCGACAGCATGATGCACTGGGTGATGCCGGCGGCGATGCTCGGCATGGCGTGCGGCAGCTCGATGCGGGTCAGCAGCTGGCGCCGCGAGCAGCCGAACGCACGACCGGCGTCGAGCAGCTCGTGGGGCACGCCGAGGATGCCCAGGCAGGTCAGGCGGATCGGCGCGGCGACGGCGAACACCACGGTGGAGATAAGCCCGGGCACCACGCCGAGGCCGAACAGGGTCAGGGTGGGGATCAGGTAGACGAAGGTAGGCACGGTCTGCATCAGGTCGAGCAGCGGCCGCAGCAGGGTGTAGAAGCGCGGCCGGTGCGCGGCGAGGATGCCCAGCGGCACACCAATGGCAACGCACAGCAGGGTGGCGAACAGCACCAGGGCGAGGGTTTCCAGGGTCTCCTGCCAGTAGCCGAGGTTGCGGATCAGCAGCAGCGCCAGCACGCAGAACAGGGTCAGCCCCCAGCGCCGCTGCAGCCAGTGGGTGAGCACGGCGAACAGGCCGATCAGCAGCAGCGGCGGGAACCACAGCAGGCCGTCGGTGACGCCGCGGATCAGCCATTCGAGGGTGCTGGAAATGGCGTCGAAGTAGGCGGCGCCATGCCGGGTCAGCCAGTCGACGCCGGCGGTGACGCGGTCACCGAGGGGCAGTTTGTCGTCGAGGGTCATCGGCTCACGGCGCCAGTTTGGCCTGGGCGATGCCCAGCGCCGGCTGGCCGTCGCGGCTGCTCACCCCGCTGAGCCAGGCTTCCAGCGCCTGCGGATTGGCCTGCAGCCAGGCGCGCGCGGCGTCGCGCGGCTTCTGCTTGCCGTCGAGCACCGCGCCCATCAGCTGGTTCTCCATGTCCAGGCTGAACACCAGGTTGCTCAGCAGCCGCCCGACGTTCGGGCATTCGGCGACGTAGCCCTTGCGCACGTTGGTGTACACCGTGGCGCGGCCGTAGTCGGCGCCGAAGAACTCGTCGCCGCCGGTCAGGTACTTGAGCTGCAGCTGGGTGTTCATCGGGTGCGGTTCCCAGCCGAGGAACACCAGCCACTCCTGCTTGCGCTGCGCGCGGCGCACCTGGGCGAGCATCGCCGCCTCGCTGGATTCGACCAGCTTGAACTTGCCGAGCTGGAAGGCGTTCTTGTCGATCATGCTCTGGATCAGGCGGTTGCCGTCGTTGCCCGGCTCGATGCCGTACAGCTTGCCGTCGAGCTTGTCCTTGAAGCGGGCGATGTCGGCGAAGTCGTGCAGGCCGCCGTCATACACGTAGGCCGGCACCGCCAGGGTGTACTTGGCGCCTTCCAGGTTGGCGCGCAGGGTTTCCACCGAACCCTGGTCGCGGTAGCGCTTGATGTCGTTTTCCATGGTCGGCATCCAGTTGCCGAGGAACACGTCGATGTCCTTGTTGGCCAGCGAGCGGTAGGTCACCGGCACCGAGAGCATGCGCGTCTTGGTCTGGTAGCCGAGCGCTTCCAGCACTTCGCTGGCGACCGCGGTGGTGACGCTGATGTCGGTCCAGCCGACGTCGGCGAAGCGTACCGTGGCGCAGGACGCCGGTTCGGCCGCGCCGGCAGCCAGCGGCGACAGGCCGAGCAGTGCGGCCAGCAGAAGCGAGACAGCGGATTTCATCGAGGGACTCTCCTGTCACGGTGGACCGCACGGTGCTGATCATCTGACCGGCCGGCGGGCGGATGGTTTGTACGGCGGCGTCAGTCGGCGCCGGGGCGTTGGGCCTGCACCCAGTAACTCTGCTTGTGGCCGCGCGCGCTGAAGTCGCGGGCCAGCGCCTCGGCGACCTGCCGTGACAGGCCGTCACGGACGAGGAACTGGTTGCCGTTGTCGTCCAGGCGCAGCACGCACCAGCGCTGCGCGGCGGCGTGCGGCGCAGCGTTCATGCGCCGAGGCTGACGGTGCGGCGCAGGCGCCAGGCGAGCATCACCAGCAGCACGCCGAAGATCACCGCGTAGACGCCGATCAGCCAGACCATGGCGATCGCCCCGGCACCGGGGAACACCAGCAGGAACAGGCCGAACAGCAGCGACACCGCACCGGACAGGCCCAGCCACCATTCGTTTTCCAGCAGCATGCGCACGCGCAGCGCGGCGATGATCTGCAGCGCGCCGATGGCGATGGCCCAGATGGCGATCAGCATCAGCAGGCCCAGCGCGGTGAGCGCCGGCCAGAACAGCGCCGCCAGCCCGGCGACCACGCCGAGCAGGCCGACCACCAGCAGCGGCCACAGCGGTTCGCCTTCATGGCGCATGCGCCAGGCACCGATCAGTGAGAACACTCCGTCGACCAGCGCATAGGCACCGAAGATCACCACCAGCACGGTCAGTGCCAGGCCCGGCCAGCTCAGTGCCAGCAGGCCGAACAGCACAGCGGCGACGCCGCGCAGGGCGATCCATTTCCAGTGTTGGCCCAGATCGAGCCACAGCGGGTGATAGGTCATGGTCGTTCTCCTCACGAGCCCTTCCTCCTATCAACGATAGTCGCTCGCCCCCGGCCCTGCGTGCGCGGCGGCGCAGCGGTCGGCGGGCCACAAAAAAGCCCCGCGTGCCGAGGGCCGCGGGGCTGCTGGGTGGGTGGCCGGATGCCCGGCCGGACGCTCAGGTGATGTCGAAGCGCAACATCATCGCGTGGTCTTCGTGGATCAGGTTGTGGCAGTGCATTACGTAGCGGCCCTTGAAGTCGCGGAAGCGCAGGAACACCCGCACGTCCTCGAACTCATGCAGCACGTAGACGTCCTTGCGCCCACCCTCGTAGTCGGGGATCGGCGTGCTCACCCCCTTGGTCTTGCGACTGATGATCCGGCCTTCCTCGAAGTGGATGTGCACCGGGTGTTCCCAGCCGTCCTCGAGGTTGGCCAGCTCCCAGATCTCGCCGCTGCCGATCGGGATGTCGGCGCGCGACTGGGCGACGTTGACGATCTTCTCGTTGATCGCCCACAGCCCGCCGGACCGGGTGAACTCCCAGCGCCTTACCGGCAGCGCGGCCAGCTCGGCGGCAGTCGGCAGCGGCGGCAGCGGCCGCAGGTTGTCCGGCACCTTGCTCTTGTCCTTGGCGACGCCGGTGGGGATGGGCCGGTCGACCTTGAACTTGAGCACCTTCGGCCCGCTTTCCTGGACGTCCTTGGGATTGCGGGTGTCTTCCTGGCGCATGCGGTTGATCAGGTACAGCTCGGTGCCCACCGGGAACTTCGAGAAATCGACGACGATATCGCCGCGCTCGGCGACGCCGAGGATCACCACGGTTTTGTTGCGCAGGGTCTTGGGCAGCAGGTTGCCGTCGTTGGCGATGTAATCGAAGGTCACCAGCTTGTTGGTGCGCCCGTCGAGCAGGGAGAAGGCGTAGAAGCGGCTCGGCCCGGCATTGAGCAGGCGGAAACGGTATTTGCGCGCGGTGACCTTGAGCAGCGGCTCGATCTTGCCGTTGATCACCACCTTGTCGCCCAGCGTGCCTTCCGGGTTGAACTGGTCGAACACCAGGCGACGGTCGGCGTCGAAGCGCCGGTCGATAAAGGCCAGCGGGTAGTCGTAGTCGCCGCTCGGCAGGCACAGGCCGGTGGTCTCGTCGCCGCTGTCGAGCTCGTCGTGCAGCAGGTAGAAGCCGAACAGGCCCTTGTAGGTATTCGACGCGGTGAAGTCCAGGCAGTGGTCGTGGTACCACAGGGTGCCGAGCGCCTCGCGCGGATCGCCCTTGGTCGCCGGGTACTGGTCATAGCCGGCATACACGTTGGGGTAGAAGTGGTCCTTGAACTGCCCGGCGCCGAGCAGGGTCGGCCCGGACTTGGTGGCGCTGTAGAAGTCGCCGGGGAAACCATCGCTTTCCGAGGGCGCATGCAGGTTGTGCAGGTGGGTGGAAATTTCCGGGCTGCCGAAGTTGCGCAGCGCCTGCGCCGGGCTGTTGGTCGGGTCGGTCGGGGTGGCCGGCAGGTCGTTGTAGATGCGGCAGATGCACGAGCGGCCGTAGCGCTGGGTGATCAGCGGCCCGGGGATGCTCGGCGCGCTGAAGCTGCCGTCCGCCTTGCGGCCGGAAAAACCCCAGATTTTCTGGTCGAACGGGTACTGCTGGTGGAATTGCCAGTTGCCTTCACGGGCACGCAGTTCGTAGTACAGGGGATCGATACACAATTCGTCATAGCGCTGGTGGCTGTCGCGTCCAGCCTCGTTGCGCGCAGTGTTGCGATCCTTCTGCGGGTAGGGGTCGAGGCTCGCGCCGTCCAGCGCCTCGAGGCGGTTGGTCCAGGCGCGCGGCAGTTCGTCCAGCCAGGGCGTGGTCGCCGGGCTCGGCGGCAGGTTCAGTGGCGGGAGTTCGGCGGCCTGGCTCGGCCGGCTGCGCAGCAGCCACGGCGCGGCGAGGGCCGCGCCGCCAAGTTTGAGGAAGGTGCGGCGATCCCCCGGCTGAATGGCCGGGGCCTTGGGTGTTGTGGGCTTTCTGAGTTTCATGGCGATGGCTCTCTGCAGGAGGCTTTCGCTGACCACATCGACGTGCTCTTGAATGGCTGCTGTCAGCTTGGAGAATCGACACGGGCGGTTGCCGGGCGGGGTGCTCGGCCGTTCGGCAACCGGGGTGGTTGCTAGCGGGGTGGCGCGTGGAAATGCTCCAGGAACGGGGGCGACACGCTGGGGTGGACCTGGGCCGGCTTCATGCTCTGCTCCTGGTCTGGCCATTGGGCACACGCTGATCGGCAGCCCTGTCCATGGCGAGAGAAAGTCAAAAAAATGCCTTGTCTTAATAAAAGACTGTTCTCGTTATGTAAGCAATTGTTTGTTAAGGGATTGCTAGATCGTTGTGGCGTAATGAAATAAGACTTTAGTCTTAAACGATCTGCTGTCCAGTGGTGCAGAGGTCTTAATCGCCGAGTTTTTTCGGTGCGTTGCCAAGCGCAGCGGCCGGCCCACTAGGGATACCGGCCGCTGCAGGGGAGTGCCTCAGACTTTCTGAATGTCCCAGCGCAGCATCATCGCGTGGTCCTCGTGGATCATGTTGTGGCAGTGCATGACGTACTTGCCGTCGAAATCGCGGAAGCGCATGAACAGCCGCAGGGTGGTGTTCTCTTCGAGCAGGTAGACGTCCTTGCGCCCCTGCTGGCGCGGCGGAATCGGCACCACTTTGTTACCCAGGCGTTTCTCGAGAATCTGCCCTTCCTCGAAGTGAATGTGGATCGGGTGCTGCCAGCCCCCGCCGGGGTTGACCAGCTCCCAGATCTCGCCGCTGCCCTGGGGAATGATCGCGCGTGGCTGGGTGACGTCGACCAACTGATCGTTGATGGTCCACATGCCGCCTTTGCGGGCGAACACCCAGCGCCGCACCTTGGCGCGCTTGAGTTCGGCGGCGCTGATCGGCGGCAGTTCGCGCAGCGTGTCGGGCACCTGGCTGAAGTCCGGGGCGCTGGCGCCGACGATGAACTTCAGCACCGGCGTGCCGGGGATTTCCAGGTCATCGGGCAGGCGCGTCGAGGTCTGCCGCAGGCGGTTGAACAGGTACAGCTCGCGGCCTTCGAAGCCCTTGAAGTCGACCACGATATCGGCGCGTTCGGCGGTGGCGATCGACACCGACGTCTGCTGGCGCAGCGGCTTGGGCAGCAGGTTGCCGTCGTTGGCGATCAGGTCGAAGGGCAGCAGCTGGCGGCCGCCGGCGTCGGCGATGACGAAGCTGTAGAAGCGCGGCGGGCCGGCATCCAGCAGGCGGAAGCGGTACTTGCGCGCCTTGACCCGCAGGTAGGGTTCGATCTTGCCGTTGACCACCACCTTGTCGCCCAGCGTGCCTTCCGGGTTGAACTGGTCGAACACCAGCCGCCCGCTGGCGTCGAAGCGCCGGTCGATGAAGGTCAGCGGGTAGTCGTAGTCGCCGCTGGGCAGACGCAGGCCGGTGCTTTCGTCGCCGCTGTCGAGGTCGTCGTAGAGCAGGTACAGGCCGAACAGGCCCTTGTAGGTATTCGGCGCGGTGAAGTCCAGGCAGTGGTCGTGGTACCAGAGGGTGCCGAGCGCCTCGCGCGGGTCGCCGAGTGGCGGGTACTGGCCGTAGCCGGCGTACAGGTTGGGGTAGAAGTGGTCCTTGAACGAGCCCGGGCCGCCCAGGGTGGGGCCGGATTTCCCCGCGCTGTAGTAGTCGCCGGGAAAGCCGTCGCTCTCCGACGGACTGTGCAGGTTGTGCAGGTGGGTGCTGATTTCCGGGGTGCCGATGCCGTCGCTGGCGGTGGCCGGCAGGTCGTTGTAGATGCGGCACATCGCCGGCTTGCCGTAGCGGGCGATGAACAGCGGCCCGGGGATGCTTGGAGGCTCGATCAGGCCGCGGCGTGCGTCGCGCGTGCAGTAACCCCAGATCGGCTGCGGCGGATATTCGCTGTGGAACTGCCAGAGACCCTGGCGCGCGTGCATCTCGTAGTAGCTGATGCCGAACTGCGCGGTGATCGCCTCGTAACGCTGGTGCCGATTGCGTCCGGCCTCCGGGCCGCGGCCGCCGTGATTGTTGGCGTCGAGGGTCGGCGCCGGGTCGAAGTCGTCGAGGTTCAGCGGCAGCAGGCGGCGCAGCGGCGGCAGCTCGTCGAGCCAGGGCGTGGTCGGCGGGCTCGGGGCGACCTTGCCCGGGCCGCTGGCGGCCTGCACCGGCAGGCCGCGCAACAGCCAGGGGCTGGCCAGCGCGGCGGCGCTGTAGCGCAGGAAGGCGCGGCGACTGGGTGGCGGTTCGCGTTGGTTGCCGAGGTTTTTCATGGCGGGACTCCTAGTGGCAGATTTCTGGCGGCGCACGCGGCCCTGCACCGACCGCAGGGGTGGGCGCCACAGGCACGCATGGCGAGGGCCGCCGCGTGGGCGGCTTCAGGCGGGGCGCTGCGGTGGAGCGTGGAAGTGCGCGAGAAATGCGGGCGCCCGGGTCCATTGCAGGAACCGCTGGTACAGGACCGGGAACATGGTCTGCTCCGGAGTTGCTCTGGCCGATGGCCTCTTCTGCGGACGTACAACCCGATTCGCGGGCAGGAAGGGTCTGGTTAACGTCTGGACTTCATTAGGCGCGCCGGCTGATTTGTAATCAATTGTTTCATGGCCAATGGCTAGATTGATGTGACGCAATGACATCCTGTTTTTAGCAGTGATGGCTATTCCCTATCAAAGTGCCCAGGGTAGAGCTGCCGGCCACGCCGCGCGCGGGGTTAAGCGCAGCGGCGCAATTGCGCGATCCGGGCTTGCCGGGATGGTGCGAGACGCTAGGGTCTAAGCGATGGCGGCGCGAGAGCTGCGACGGGGAGGTGGCGTGAGTCGATTTCCTTGGCGGGTACTGGGCGCGGTGCTGCTGATCAATGGCGCGGTGCTCGGCGAGGCAGCGGGCGGGTCGGCCGGCGAGGTGCTGACGCTGTTGCGTGCGCGCTGTGTGATCTGCCACAGCGGTCCCGGTGCGCCGTCGGGCCTGCAGCTGGACAGCCTCGACGGCCTGCTGGCGGGCAGCCGCAATGGCCCGGTGGTCAAGCCCGGCCAGCCGCTGGACAGCGAACTGCTGCGCCGCCTGAAAGGCCTCAGCCAGCCGCGCATGCCGCTGACCGGTCCGCCGTTTCTCAGCGATGCGGAGATCGCCCTGGTCGAGGCCTGGATCGTCGCCGGTGCGCCGCTGGAGCTCGCCGCCGACACGGCGCCGGTTGCCGCGCCAGCGGCCGAGGCGAATCCACCGCCGCCTGGCGCGCCGGTCACCTATGCGCAGGTCGCACCGATCCTGCTGTCGCGCTGCGCCAAGTGCCACACCGAAAGCGGTCTGATGGGCGCCGCGCCGGAAGGCTATCGGTTGGACTCCTATGCGGCGACCGTCGCCAGTGGGGAGCGCGCGCGGGTGGTGCCCGGCCAGGTGGCGGCCAGCGAGCTGGTGCGGCGCATTCGGGGCCAAGCGCGACCGCGCATGCCGTTCGACGGCCCGCCGTACCTCAGCGACGCACAGATCGCGCTGATCGAGGCGTGGATCGCCGACGGCGCGCGCGACGTGCAGGGCATGCCGGCGCCGGTGCCGGTCGGCGCACGCCTGCGCCTGCATGGCCAGTTGGCTGCGGATGGGCGGCTGGATGAGTTGCCGTTGACGATTGGCGCGCGCACGCGCCGGGACAAGGCGCCGCAGCCCGGCGACTATGTCCAGGTACGCGGGCGCCTCGCGGCTGACGGTCGGGTGCTGGTCGAGCGCATCCGGCCGCGCTGACGCGGCGGGTTCAGACTGTCATCACCATGTCGGGGTCGATGTGGTTGAGGACGGCGAGGATCTGCTTGGGTTCGGCCAGCGCCGGGGCCATGGTCCAGCGATTGAAACGATCGTTGCCGATGCGCACCATGCCGGTGTGGTTGGTCTTGTTGGCGTCGACCTCCGGGTTGACGTCGTAGAAGCCCAGCCGATAGCGCAGCCGCTCCATGTCGTCCGGGTCGCCGGTGAGGAAGCTCCAGCCGCGGCCAATACGGTACTTCTCGGCGTATTCCTTGAGCACCGCCGGGCTATCCAGCAGCGGCTCGAGGGTGATCGAGTAGAGGAACACATCGCGCCCGGCGCGCTCGCCGAGCAGCTGCTGCACCGCGCGCATGTTGGCGGTCATGGTCGGGCAGCGCTTGCCGCACGAGGTGTACATCATGTTGATCGCGACGATCTTGTCGCGCACCAGGTCGTCATAGAAACGCACGGCCTTGCCTTCGTGGGTGTACAGCTTGGTGTTCGGCAGGTAGGCGTCGCCGTCATCCTGGGCGCGGTCGGAGGCGACCGGGTCCTGGCCGGCGCGCCAGGCGAGCAGGCCGAGGGCTGCGGTGCCCAGGCCGGCGATGATGTTTCTGCGAGTGTTCATGTGCTGTGCTCCATTCATCCTGAAAGTGACCATCTGGACGGCGCGACGCGACAGCGGGTCGCGCGCCGGCGCCTGGGCGCAAAGGCATAGGCGGCTTGGCGGTAAGGGCGCTATGGGCGCGAAGATTGCCCCGGGGCAGGCGATGCGTGACGGGCGTGCGGCGGGCAGGGCGCCTTGGCTAGCCGTCGCGGGGTGGACCGTGCACGCGGAGGGCGAAGCAGTGCGCGCGGGTGCTGCTGTCCATGTTGGCGATCTCCTGACGCGGAAACACGGGCGCCGGTTGCCCTGTCCTCTCCTACATGGCCTGCCGCGCCCGACTGTTGGCGTCTCACTCAGTGATAGGCCTTTAGTCTGAGGGCGTCAATAGAACGGCATATTTGGCGACAAGCGGTCCGAGTTGATTAACTCGCTGTAAATAAAGGCATTTGTTATCTGCTGATAGCCTTGAGGAATTACTTTGCCGTCACTGAGAAGAATTCCTTGCCAGCACTGCTGCGCGACCGTCCGTTCGGCGGCAGCCCCTTGCGGATAATTAAATATGTATTTAAATAAACCCCATGAACCGCCAGCCAGCTCCCTCGCCCAAGCGTGCCCGCGGTCGGCCCAGCGCCGACGGTAGCGAGCCACGCGAGCGCCTGCTCGACACCGCCCTCGCTCTGTTCGCCCGCGACGGCATCCGTGCCACCAGCCTGCGCGGCATCGCCCAGGGCGCCGGGGTGACGCCGGCGATGCTCAACTACTACTTCGGCGACAAGCCGCGGCTGCTCGATGCGCTGCTCGACGAGCGCCTGCTGCCGCTGGTGCACACGCTGTCCGCGCGCCTGCAGGACGCCGGCGAGGCGCCGCTGGCGCTGGCCAGCGCGCTGGTGCAGGGCATCGCCAGCACGGTGCGCAGCCACCCCTGGCTGCCGCCGCTGTGGGTGCGCGAAATCCTCTGCGACGGCGGCATGCTGCGCGAGCCGCTGATCAGCCGCGCTGCGCCGCTGGTGCCGTTGCTGCTCGCCGAACGCTTCGCCGTCGCGCAGCAGCGCGGGCGCCTCAATCCGGCGCTCGACCCGCGCCTGCTGGTGGTCTCGCTGATCGGCCTGAGCCTGTTGCCCTACGCCGCCGAGCCGCTGTGGCGGCCGCTGTTTGCCGACCCCGCGCTGGGCGACGACGCGCTGCTGCGGCACACCCTCGGCCTACTCGAACACGGCCTGGAGGTCCCCGATGCGCCTTGATCGTCTGCTGGCTGTGCTTCTGTTGGGCGCCCTGGTCGGCTGCAACCCAGGGCGTGACGAACGCCTGCTCGGTACCCTGGAATGGGACCGCATCGGCCTGCCGGCGGAGGCTTCGGAGGTGATCCTCGACTGGGACGTCGCCGAGGGGCAGCGGGTCGCCGCCGGCCAGTTGCTGCTGCGTCTCGACCCACGCCGTCTCGATGCCGAGGTCGCCGAAGCCGCCGGCCAGGTCGCCGAGGCCGAAGGCCGCCTGCGCGAGCTGAGCAACGGCGCGCGTGCGGAGAATATCGACGCGGCGCGCGCCACCCTGGCCCAGGGCCGCGCCGACCTGACCGATGCCGAGCGCAACTTCACCCGCATCGACGCGCTGTACGGCCGCAAGCTGGTGGCCATCGCCGAGCTGGACAAGGCCCGCGCGAGCCGCGACCAGGCGCGCGCCACGGTGGCCAACGCCGATGCGCGGCTGCGCGAATTGACCAACGGCACCCGACCGGAACAGCTCGACCAGGCCAGCGCCGCGCTGGATGCCGCGCGCGGCAACCTGACGCGCCTGCAGGTCAGCCGCGAACACCTCGACGTGCGCGCACCGCGCGCCGGGGTGGTCGACGCGTTGCCGTTCCGCCCCGGCGACCAGCCGCCGCAGGGCGCCGAACTGGTCAGCCTGCTGGTCGGCGCGCAACCCTACGCGCGGGTCTTCGTGCCCGCCGATCAGCGCGCCGCGCTGGGAATTGGCGACCGCCTGCGGGTCAAGGTCGAGGGCGTCGACACGCCGTTCGACGCGCACGTGCGCAGCATCCGCAGCGAATCGAGTTTCACCCCGTACTTCGCCCTGGTCGGCGACGACGCCAGCCGCCTGGTGTACCGCGCCGAACTGCTGCTCGACGGCGACGCGGCGCAGCGCCTGCCGGCCGGTCTGCCGCTGAGCGCCGAGCGGGTCGCCGATGAGCACTGAGGCGCCGCGCGCCGGCGAACAGGTGATCCGCGCGCGCGGCCTGAGCAAGCGCTTCGGCGCGCTGACCGCGGTCGATCACCTCGACCTCGACGTGCGCCGCGCCGAGGTGTTCGGCTTCCTCGGCCCAAACGGCTGCGGCAAGTCGACCACCATCCGCATGCTCTGCGGCCTGCTGCGCCCCAGCGAGGGCGAGATCGAGGTGCTCGGCTGCCACATCCCGCAGGACGCCGAAGCGCTGAAGCGGCGCATCGGCTACATGACCCAGAAATTCTCGCTGTACGAGGATCTCACCGTCGGCGAGAACCTCGAATTCCTTGCCACCGTGCACGGCCTCGCCCCGCGCGCGGCCAAGGCGCGCATCGACGAACTGCTCGAGCGCTACTGGCTGGCCGACCGCCGCAAGCAGATGGCCGGCACCCTGAGCGGCGGGCAGAAGCAGCGCCTGGCGCTGGCCGGCGCGGTGCTGCACAAGCCGGCGTTGCTGCTGCTCGACGAGCCGACCAGCGCGGTCGATCCACAGTCGCGCCGCGAGTTCTGGGATTCGCTGTTCGAGCTGGCCGAGGCCGGCACCACGCTGCTGGTGTCCACCCACTACATGGACGAGGCCGAGCGCTGCACGCGGCTGGGCATCCTCGATGCCGGCCGGCTGGTCGCCGACGGCAGCCCGCAGGAGCTGATGGCCGGCTTGCCCGGGCGCCCGCTGCTGGTCGACTGCGCGCAGCCACGCCAGGCCCAGCGCGCCCTCGAAGGCTTGCCCGAGGTGCTCGCCCAGGCGCAGATCGGCGCGCACCTGCGCGTGCTCAGCGGCGCCGCCGACGGTCGCCAGCGGGTCGCCGCGCACCTGCAGCGCGCCGGCATCGTCGCCACGGTGGAGGACACCGAGGCCAACCTCGAGGACGTGTTCGTCAGCGTCACCCGCCGCCCGGCGACCGCGCCGGAGACTGCCCCATGAACCTGCGCCGGATGGCCGCCATCGTCATCAAGGAGCTGCGCCAGCTGCGCCGCGACAAGCTGACCTTCGTGATGATCGCCGGCGTGCCGATCCTCCAGCTGGTGCTGTTCGGCTACGCGATCAACATGGATGTGCGCGGCCTCGACGCGGCGCTGCTCGACCAGGCCAACACCGCACGCTCGCGCGAGGCAGTGGCGGAGATCGCCTCCAGCCAGGTGCTCAACCTCAGCTATCGGCTGAATGCCGCGGCGGACATCGATCGCCTGCTGCGCGAAGGCCGGATCAGCGCGGCGCTGGTGGTGCCCAGCGACTTCGAGGCGCGCCTGGCCCGCCAGGACCCCGAGCGGCCGCCGCTGCAGCTGGTGGTCGACGGCTCGGACCAGACTGTGCAGGCCTCGGCGCGTCAGCTCGCCGGCTACCCGCTGCCCGGCTGGACGCGGCTCAACGGCGTCGAGGTGGTCAACTACTACAACCCCGAGCGCCTGGCGCCGCTGAACACCGTGCCGGGGCTGATCGGGGTGATCCTGACCATGACCATGGTGCTGTTCACCGCCATCGCCCTGGTCCGCGAGCGCGAGCACGGCAACATGGAAATGCTCATCGCCACGCCGGTGTCGCCCTGGGAGCTGACCATTGGCAAGGTGCTGCCCTTCGTCGCCATCGGCCTGGTGCAGGTCACGGTGATCCTGCTGGTCGGCGACCTGCTGTTCGACGTGCCGGTGCGCGGCTCGCTGTTCGAGCTGTACCTTGCCTCGCTGGTGTTCATCTGCGCCAGCCTGGTGCTCGGCGTGTTCCTCTCGACGCTGGCCAGCACCCAGTTCCAGGCCATGCAGATGGCCTTCTTCACCTTCCTGCCGCAGATCCTGCTGTCCGGCTTCATGTTCCCCTTCCAGGGCATGCCGCGCGTCGCGCAGTGGATCGCCGAGGCCATGCCGCTGACCCACTACCTGCGCCTGGCGCGCGGCATCATGCTGCGCCAGGCCGGGCTGCTGGAAATGTGGCCGGAACTGCTGGCGCTTGGCGCGTTCACCGTGGTGATGCTGGCGCTGGCGGTGACCCGCGTGCACAAACGCCTGGATTGACCCACGCGGCCGGGAACCGGCGGCGCGGACGACGGTCGAATCGGCGCTTTGTCGTCCTCACCGGAGTCGTCCCATGTTGCGCCGCGCCGCCTGCCTGCTGACCGCCAGCCTGTTCTTTTCCGCCGCCCCAGCGTTCGCCATCAACCTGCAGGAGGTCGCCGGGCTGCTCGCCGCCAACCCCGAATCACAGGCCTTGCTGCCGGCCGACAGCGGGCTGATCCAGGCGCTCACCAGCCAGCTGCAGGTCACCCCGCAACAGGCTGCCGGCGGCAGTGCCGCGCTGCTCGGCGTGGCGGAGCAGCAGCTGGCCAGCGGCGACTACGCGCAGCTGCTCGGCGTGCTGCTCGGCGGCCACCAGCCCACCGGCGGCGAGGGCCTGGGCGGGCTCGGCGGACTGGTCGGCGCGCTCGGCGACGAGTCCGCCGAGGAGGCGCCGGACGCCAGCAATGTGCAGGGCGAGCTGGGCAACCGCTTCACCACGCTGGGCATGGACAGCCAGCTGGTCGCGCCGTTCGCCCAGGTGCTGCTCGGCTACTTCGGCCAGCAGGGCCTGGGCGGCGGGGTGCTCGACAACCTCAGCCAGGTGTGGGGCGTCGGCGCCGCGCCGAGCGTCGCCGGGCGCTGAGGCTCAGCTGGGCAACAGGTCCCAGCGCAGCATCATCGCGTGGTCCTCGTGGATGGTGTTGTGGCAGTGCATCAGGTACTTGCCGTGGAAGTCGCGGAAGCGCAGGTAGATGCGCAGCGTCTCGAACTCCTCGAGCACGTAGACATCCTTGCGGCCACGCTCGTGCGGCGGGATCGCCACCACCTTGCCCTTCAGGCGTCGCTCGATGATCCGTCCTTCCTCGAAGTGGATATGGATCGGGTGTGACCAGCCGTCTTCCAGGTTGGCCAGCTCCCAGATCTCTGCGGCGCCCTGGCGAATCTGCGCGCGTGGCCGGCTGACGTTGACCAGCTGCGCGTTGATGGTCCACAGCCCGCTGTCGCGCTCGAACACCCAGCGGCGCACCGGCAGCGCGGCCAGCGCGGCGGCGCTGGGCAGCGGCGGCAGTGGACGGAGCAGGTCGGGGACGCGGCTCTGGTCGTCGGCTACTCGGTCGACGAGGAACTTCAGCACGCGCGGCCCGGTGTCCTTGATGTCCTTCGGCCCGCGGGTCTCGATCTGGCGCATGCGGTTGATCAGGTACAGCTCGGTGCCCGGCGGGTACTTGGCGAAATCCACCACGATGTCGGCGCGCTCGGCGACGCCGAGCACCACGTTGGTCTGCTCGCGCAGTGGTGCCGGCAGCAGGTTGCCGTCGTTGGCGATGTAGGTGAAGCGCTGTGTGCGGTTGCGCGCATCGACCAGGAAGAACGCGTAGAAGCGGCTCGGCCCGGCATTCAGCAGGCGGAGGCGGTACTTGCGCGCGGCGACGCGCAGCACCGGTTCGAGCTTGCCGTTGACGGTGATCTTGTCGCCGAGCAGGCCTTCCGGGTTGAAGGCGTCCCACACCTGGTAGCCGGCCTCGTCGAACTGCCGGTCGGCGAACGCCAGCGGGTAGTCGTAGTCGCCACTCGGCAGGCGCAGGGCGCTGTCGAGCGGATCGAGCTCGTTGCCGGAGTCGAGTTCGTCGAACAGCAGGAAGAAGCCGAACAGCCCGCGCTGCAGGTTGGCCGCGGTAAAGTCCAGCGTGTGGTCGTGATAGAACAGCGTTCCCAGCGCCTCGTTGGGGTCGCCCTTGCCGTTCTGCAGCTGGTCATAACCGGCGAGGATGTTCGGGTAGAAGTGATCCTTGAAACGCCCCGGCGCGGTCAGCGTCGGCCCGGCCTTTACCGGGCTGTAGTAGTCGCCGGCGAAGCCGTCGCTTTCCGAGGCGGTGTGCGCGTTGTGCAGGTGGGTGGAAATCTCCGGCGAGCCGAACAGCCGCAGGTTGCGGTACGGCCCGGCCGGCCCCTGCGGTTGCTGCGGGGTCTGCGGCAGCTCGTTGTGGAAGCGCACCAGTATCGGCTGGCCGTAGTGCGCATGCAGCAGCGGCCCGGGGGCGACGGTCACCCCGTCGTTGGCGGCGTAGCCCCAGATGCGCTGCGGCGGGTAGTCACGGTGGAACACCCAGTCGTCGCGCTGCCGCGCGCGCAGCTCGTAGTACAGCGCCGCATTGCCGCCCAGCTCGGCGAAGCGCTGGTGCGGATCGCGGCCGGCTTCGCCACGCGCGGTGTTGGCGGCGATGGTCGGCGCCGGATCGAGCGCCGCGCGCGGCGTCACCGGGGCAATGTGGATCGGCAGTTCCTCGACCCAGGGGGTGGTCGGCGGGCTGGGTGGCAGGAACAGCTGCAGGGCATTGCTCGAACTGCCGCTCACCGCGGCGGTGGCGGGCAGGCCGGGCAGAACGAACGGCACGCCCAGCGCCATGCCCAGTTTGAGCACGCTGCGGCGATCGGTGGAGGGGTTGTCGGCGGTGTTCGGGTGCAGTGCTTTCATGACAGGACTCCTCTGCGGGAGGATGTATCGGGCAGCGCAACGGCACGCTGCTAGCCGGTCGGTGAGGGTGAAGGAAGGGCGCCCGCATGGCGGCGCTGAGGGATTGCGAATGGGCGCGCTCGCGCGCCGCAGGCGTGCCGGGATGCGCAGGCGCCAGGCCACGCTGGAGGGCGCCAGTGGGCAGGCTCATTAGGCGCCCCGCGGCCGCGCCGCGCCAAGCCTTTCCGGCCGAAGGCTAGACGGATGTAGCGCAACGGCCGGGGTGCTTAGCGTCGGCTGATATAGCACTGCGCCATGCTTCTGCTGGCGCTGCGCCAGACCCTTCAGGCGTCGCCGAATTCGGTCCGTAGCGCGGCCAGGCGCGCGTCCTTTTCCGTCCACAGACCGCTGACCCAGTCCTGCATGGACTGGCGGAACAGTGCGTCATCCTCGTAGTCGCCGGCCCACAGCGCCGGGTCGAGCGGGCGGGTCTGGATGTCGATCACCACGCGTGCCACCTGGCCGCTGGCCAAGTCCCAGAACCCCGGAACGCGCCCGCCGGGGTAGTACACGGTGACGTCGAGCAGCGCGTCGAGCTGCTCGCCCAGCGCGGCGAGCACGAAGGCCACGCCGCCGGCCTTGGGTTTCAGCAGGTAGCGGTACGGTGAGTGCTGCGCCGCCTGCTTGGCCGGGGTGCAGCGCGTGCCTTCCAGGTAGTTGACCACGGTGACCGGCTGGCGCTTGAACATCGCGCAGGCCTGGCGGGTGATCAGCAGGTCCTGGCCCTTCTTCTCCGGGTGCTGGGCCAGGTAGGCCTTGCTGTAGCGCTTCATGAACGGGTAATCGAGCGCCCACCAGGCCAGGCCGAGCAACGGCACCCAGCGCAGTTCCTGCTTGAGGAAGAACTTGAAGAACGGCGCGCGGCGGTTGAACACCTGGACCAGCGCCGGGATGTCGACCCACGACTGGTGGTTGCTGACGATCAGGTAGGAGGTGTCGCGGCGCAGGTGGGCGGCGCCGCGGATGTCCCAGCGTGTCGGGGTGAAGCTGGCGAAGATCAGCTTGTCGATTTCCGCCCAGGTCTCGGCGATCCACATCACCGCCCAGGAGCAGGCGTCCTTGACCCGTTGCCCGGGCAGCACCAGCTTGAACACGGCGATCAGCAGCATCGGGCCGATCAGCACCAGGGTGTTGAGGAGCAGCAACAGACTGACGACGAGGCCGGTGAGCAGACGGCGCATGGTGATCCCCCCGTGGCAAAACGCCGGCCATGATAGCAGCCGGACGGATGCCCAAGCCGCAGTCGGGATGTTAGTCTGCCAGCACTGTTCCGGGCCCCACACAGGTCGATCGTGCTCAAGCGCATTCCCGTCTCCAACCTCGTCACCGGCATGTACATCCATGAGTTCTGCGGCACCTGGATGGAGCACCCGTTCTGGCGCACGCGCTTCCTGCTCGACAGCGGCAAGGACCTGCAGCGCATCCGCGACAGCGGCATCGCCGAGCTGTGGATCGACACCGCCAAGGGCCTCGACTTACCGAGCGGACGCAGTGTCGAGGAGGTCGAGGTGGAGACCGACGCCAGCCTGCAGGCGGTCGCCGAGGCGCCGGTGCGGCCGGCCAAGCGGGTCGCCCTGGAAGATGAGATCGGCCGCGCCACGCAGCTCTGCGCGCGCTCCAAGAAAGCCGTGATGGCGATGTTCAACGACGCACGCATGGGCCAGGCGGTGGACATCGCCCAGGCCGGCGAGCTGGTAGAGGCGATCTCCGCCTCGGTGCTGCGCCACCCCAACGCGCTGATCAGCCTGGCGCGCCTGAAGAACTCCGACGAGTACACCTACATGCACTCGGTGGCGGTCTGCGCGCTGATGATCGCCCTGGCGCGTCAGCTCGAACTGGACGAGGAACAGGTGCGCGAAGCCGGGCTCGCCGGCCTGCTGCACGACATCGGCAAGATGGCCATGCCGATGGAGGTGCTCAACAAGCCGGGCAAGCTCACCGACCCGGAGTTCGCCACCATGCGCGAGCATCCGCAGGCCGGTGCCGACATCCTGCTCGGCGGCCAGCAGGTCAGCGCGCTGGTCCTCGACGTCTGTCTGCACCACCACGAGAAGTTCGACGGCAGCGGCTACCCGCACCGCCTGGCCGGCGAGCAGATCAGCCTGTTGGCGCGCATGGGCGCGGTGTGCGACGTGTACGACGCAATCACCTCGGAACGCCCCTACAAGAGCGGCTGGGCGCCGGCCGAGGCGATCCGCAAGATGGCCGAATGGAAGGGCCATTTCGATGAGCGGGTATTCCATGCGTTCATCAAGACCGTCGGCATCTATCCGCTCGGCTCGCTGGTGCGCCTGGAAAGCGGCCGCCTCGGCGTGGTGGTCGAGCAGGACGCGCGGGCGCTGCTGACTCCCAAGGTCAAGGTGTTCTTCTCCAGCAAGTCCAAGGCGCCGATCCCCCAGCAGGTCATCGACCTCGGCAAGCCGAGCAGCCAGGACAAGATCGTCGGCCGCGAGTCAGCCGAGCAGTGGGGCTTTCGCAACCTCGACGAACTGTGGAGCGGCCTGCCGGCGCGGCGCGGCTCGTACTTCGACTGAGCGTCACGCCGCCCGGCTGTTCAGCGGCGACTTAGTTGGAGTTGCAGCCCCAGGTGCGCACCTGGCAGCTGTTGCCACCCTGGTTGCTGCACTCCTGCAGGGCGCGTTGCTGCGCGCCACCGGACGACTCGGCGGTACCCCAGCCGTAGACGGTCGAGCCGTTGCTCTGGTCGGCGGCATAGGCGGCGCAGCCGCTGTCGAAGTCGAGCACTACCTGGCAGTTGCCACCGCACTCGCCGAGCGCGCGCTGCTGCGCTTCACCGAGGGTCGCGTAGTCGTAGGCGAAGCCGAACTGGTCGCCCTGATTGCTATCGATGGCCAGGGCGCCGGCGGCCCAGGCCTGGCTGCTGGTCACGGCCAGGGCCAGACTCAGGGCCAGGGTCGTTGCGAGTGTGCGCATGTGATCTCCTTGAGGGTGCGTGTACGCCGCGCGTCCTTGAGTGGCCACGGTCGAGCGGGCAACGCTATTGTTTTGCCATCATTTTGTCCATGGCGCCGCGGCGACGGGATTTTCACCTCGCAACGGCTATACCGAACCAATCCCGGGCCGTGTCGGTCCGAGGCATGACATGCCCGATTCGAGGAGTTCCGCGTGAAATTTGCTGCTGTCGCTCTGCTGAGCCTGATCACCCTGCCGGCGCTGGCCGCCCAGCCGACCCTCTACGGGCGCTACGAGTACATCAAGCTTCCCGAGCTGAAGCAGACCTTCAAGGCAAAGATGGACACCGGCGCGCTGACCGCCTCGCTGTCGGCCAAGGACATCGAGACCTTCACCCGTGATGGCGAGGAGTGGGTGCGCTTCAAGCTGGCCACCAAGGACGCCGACGACACCGTGTACGAGCACAAGGTGTCGCGCATCAGCAAGATCAAGACGCGCTCCGACGAAGAGGAAGACGAGGAGGAGCCGGTGGCCGCCAAGCGCCCGGTGGTCGACCTGGAAATGTGCCTGGACGGCGTGACCCGCACCATCGAGGTCAACCTCGCCGACCGCAGCCACTTCAACTACCCGTTGCTGATCGGCGCGCGCGCACTGCGCGAGTTCGACGCCGCGGTGAACCCGGCGCGGCGCTTCACCGCCGGCAAGCCAAAATGTGACTGACACCGAGCGTGATTGACGCCTGAGCGGCCATCCGGCACTTTCCCGGGATTCTCCGCGGGAGCGCACGGATGGCCGCACACATTCTGATCGTCGAAGACGAAGCGGCGATCGCCGACACGCTGATTTACGCCCTGCAGGGTGAAGGCTTCACCACCACCTGGCTGAGCCTCGCTGGCGCGGCGCTGGAGTTTCAGCGGCAGACCCCGGCCGACCTGCTGATCCTCGACGTCGGCCTGCCTGACGTCAGCGGCTTCGAGGCCTGCAAGCAGCTGCGGCGTTTTTCCGAGGTGCCGGTGATTTTCCTTACTGCGCGGGATGCCGAGATCGACCGGGTGGTCGGCCTGGAGATCGGCGCCGACGACTACGTGGTCAAGCCGTTCAGCCCGCGCGAGGTGGCGGCGCGGGTCAAGGCGATCCTCAAGCGTGTCGCCCCACCGGTGTCGGCACCGGCCGACGCCGTCGGGCCGTTCGAAGTCGACAGCCTGCGCCAGCGTATCCGCTACCACGGCCAGGCGCTGAGCCTGACCCGCCACGAGTTCCGCCTGCTCGAACAGCTGCTCGGCCAACCGGAGCGGGTGTTCTCCCGCGAGCAACTGCTCGATGGTCTCGGCGTGGCGGCCGACGCCGGCTACGAGCGCAACATCGACAGCCACATCAAGAGCCTGCGCGCCAAGCTGCGTCAGGTCGCCGCCAGCGCCGAGCCGATCCAGACCCATCGCGGCCTCGGCTACAGCTATGCGCCGGAGCACGCCTGATGCCGCTCGGCATACGCATCTTCCTGGTCTACTTCCTGTTCGTCGGCCTCACCGGCTGGTTCGTGCTGAGCACGGTGATGGACGAGATCCGCCCCGGCATGCGCCAGTCCACCGAGGAAACCCTGGTCGACACTGCCAACCTGCTCGCCGAGCTGCTGCGCGACGACGTCAAGGCCGGCACCCTGGCGCAGAGCCGTCTGCCCGAGCTGCTGCGCGCCTACGGCGAGCGCCGCCCGCAGGCGCAGATCTGGGGGGTGACCAAGCGCGAGGTCAACCACCGCATCTACGTCACCGACGCGCGCGGCATCGTCCTGCTCGACTCCAGCGGGGTCGGCGTCGGCCAGGACTACTCGCGCTGGAACGACGTGTACCGCACTCTGCGCGGCCAGTACGGCGCGCGCTCGAGTCGCGAGGACCCCAGCGACCCGGATTCCTCGGTGATGTACGTGGCGGCGCCGATCATCGCCGACGGGCAGATCCTCGGCGTGGTCTCGGTGGCCAAGCCGAACCGCACCCTGCAGCCCTACATCGAACGCTCGCAGCGCCGCCTGGCGTGGCTCGGCGCCGGGCTGATCGGCCTCGGTCTGCTGATTGGCGGCCTGCTGTCCTGGTGGCTGAGCCGCGCGCTCGGTCGCCTGACCCGCTATGCGGAGGCGGTCAGCGCCGGCCAGCGTGCCGAGCTGCCGGTGTATCGCGGCGGCGAGCTGGCGCAGCTGGCGGCGGCGGTCGAGGCGATGCGCACCCAACTGGAGGGCAAGGCCTACGTCGAGCGCTATGTGCACACCCTGACCCACGAGCTGAAGAGTCCGCTGGCGGCGATCCGCGGCGCCGCCGAACTGCTGCAGGGCGAGATGCCAGCCGAGCAGCGCGCGCGCTTCGTCGGCAACATCGACAGCGAGAGCGCGCGCCTGCAGCAGCTGATCGAACGCCTGCTGGCGCTGGCCCAGGTCGAACAGCGCCAAGGTCTGGAAGAGCGCAGCGCGGTGCCGCTGCGCGCGCTGGTCGAAGAACTCTGCCAGGCCCAGGCGGCGCGCCTGCAGCGCGCCGGGCTGCTGGTCGACAACCGCATCGACGCGGCGCTGGCGGTCAGCGGCGAACGCTTCCTGCTCGGCCAGGCGCTGGCCAACCTGCTCGACAACGCGCTGGACTTCACCCTGCCCGGCGACACCCTGCGCTTCAGCGCCGAGCGCACGGGCGAACGCCTGCGCCTCGCCCTGTTCAACCCCGGCCCGGCGATTCCCGACTACGCGCTGCCGCGCCTGACCGAGCGTTTCTACTCGCTGGCGCGCCCGCAGACTGGGCGCAAGAGCACCGGTCTGGGGCTCAACTTCGTCCAGGAAGTCGCCGAGCTGCACGGCGGGACGTTGCAGGTGAACAACGTCGCCACGGGCGTCGAGGCCGTGCTAGAGCTGCCGGCAGTGCCCGACTGAAGGGCAGGGGGCGGATCGGCACGCGGCATGCTTGAGTGGCAGTACGGGCCCCATGCCCGCCCACAAAAACCTGTCTCGGATCTGCTGCGCGTCGGAAAAACTGCGTTGAAGATGGCTTCGCCTTGTTTTTCTCTAGTTCGCGAGTTCCGAAACAGGTTCTAAGAATCGCCTGTGTCGAGGAGCGCCCCGATGAAAACTGTCAGCGACATTCTGCGCAGCAAGGCCAACCCCAGCCTCTATGCGGTCAGCCCGGACACCACGGTGCTGGAGGCCGCCGAACTGATGGCGGCGAAGGGCATCGGCGCGCTGCTGGTGCTCGATCGCGGCGAGCTGGCCGGCATCGTCACCGAACGCGACTACGTGTGCCGCGTGGTGCTGCTGGAACGCTCGGCGTACGCCACCAGCGTCGAGGAGATCATGACCCGCAACCTGTTCGTGGTCAGCCCGCGCGACAGTAACCAGTACTGCATGCAGCTGATGACCGAGAAGAACCTCCGTCACCTGCCGGTGCTCGAGCAGGGCGAACTGATCGGCCTGCTGTCGATCCGCGACCTGGTGCGCGATGTGACCAGCGAGCAGGAAAGCCTGATCGAGCAGCTGCAGCACTACATTCGCGGCGACTGAGCGGCGCCGGCCGCGCGCGCCGGTAGGATGGGTTGAGCAGCGCAGCGCCGATACCCCTCGCCACCCTGCCGATGGGTATCGCTGCGCTCAACCCATCCTACGAGGGTTGTGTGGTGGCGGCGCCGCCACACGCTCTCCATCGAAACTCCATCCACGCCCCATAAAGCCCCCACGGGCGCTGCGCAGACTGCCGCCATTCATCCCGAATGGAGAGTCGCCATGAGCCGTACCCTGGGTTTCAAGCTGGGCATCGTCGCCCTGCTGATCGTCCTGCTAATGATTCCCCTGCTGCTGATCGACGGCCTGGTCGACGAGCGTCAGCAGTTGCGCGAGGGCGTGCTTGACGACATCGCGCGCAGCTCCAGCTACAGCCAGCAGATCACCGGGCCGATCCTGGTGGTGCCGTACCGGCGCACGGTGCGCGAGTGGAAGACCCACGAGAAGTCCGGCGAACGCTTCCTGGAGGAGCGCGAGGTGCGCAGCCGCCTGTACTTCCTGCCCGAGCGCTTCGCCGTCGACGGCGCGGTGAAAACCGAGCTGCGCTATCGCGGCATCTACCAGGCGCGGCTGTTCCACAGCGACGCGCAGCTCAGCGGGCGCTTCGAGCTGCCGGCGCAGTTCGGTATCCGCGAGAACTTCGCCGACTACGTGTTCGAGCCGGCCTTCCTCGCCGTCGGCATCAGCGACATCCGCGGCATCAAGAACGACCTCAAGCTGCGCCTCGGCACGCAGACCCTGAGCTTCGCCCCGGGCAGCGGCGAGGCACGTCTGGGCAACGGCGTGCACGTGCCGCTGGCGGTGCTCGACGGCAGCAGCGCGCAGGCCTTCGACTTCGCCTTCGAACTCAAGCTGCAGGGCACCGGCCAGCTCGGCGTCAGCCCGGTGGGCCGCGACACGCGCGTCGAACTGCGTTCCGACTGGCCGCACCCGAGCTTCGTCGGCGCCTACCTGCCGAGCGAGCGGGAGATCAGCGCCCAGGGCTTCGTTGCCCGCTGGCAGACCAGCTTCTTCGCCACCAACCTCGAGGAAGCCCTGCGCGACTGCGTGCGCCACGAGCGCTGCGAGGCGTTCAACGCGCCGAGCCTGGGGGTCAGCTTCGTCGACCCGGTCGACCACTACCTGAAGAGCGAGCGGGCGATCAAATACGCGCTGCTGTTCATCGCCCTGACCTTCGCCGCGTTCTTCCTCTTCGAGGTGCTCAAGCGCCTGGCCGTGCACCCGGTGCAGTATGGCCTGGTCGGCCTGGCGCTGGCGCTGTTCTACCTGCTGCTGCTGTCGCTCGCCGAGCACCTCGGCTTCGACCGCGCCTATGGCATCTCGGCCAGCGCCTGCGTGCTGCTGATCGGCATCTACGTCAGCGGCGTGCTGCACAGCTGGTGGCGCGGCGGCGGCTTCACCGCGCTGCTGGCGGCGCTCTACGCGATGCTCTACGTGCTGCTCAGCGCCGAGGACTACGCGCTGCTGATGGGCTCACTGCTGGTGTTCGGCCTGCTCGCCACGGTGATGCTGCTGACCCGCAAACTCGACTGGTACGACCTCGGTCGCGGCGAGCCGCTGCGCCAGGAGGTACGTTGATGGCCCGCGTGATCCTGCAGTTCGGCGTGTGTCTGGCGATGGGCCTGGTGCTGGCGCTGCTCGGCCTGGTGCTACTGCTGCTAAGTGGCGAGCGCGGGGTGATCGACGGCCTGCTGCTGAGTGGCAAGCCGCTCGCCCAGTTGGCCCTGCAGCTGCTGCCGGACGCCTTCTGGCTGCGCCTGAGCGGCGTGCACGAGGCGTCGCGCAACGCCAACGTGGCGTCGTTCCTGCAGTTCTGCGCGGCGCTCGGGCAGGTCGCGCTGCTGGTCGCGCTGGGCTTGTACTGTCTGCTGTGCCGGCCGCAGGAGGCGGCCGCGCATGCTGCGTGAGGAACGCGCGCTGGGCGCACGCCTGGCGCGGCGCATCGCCCGCTTGTTTCCGCCGCGGCTCAGGCCGCCGGCGGCGCGCTGTGGGTCATCGACGGGCGCTGGCTGACCTCGGCGTACCAGGCCGCCAGCTGTGGACAGGCGGCGCGCCAGGCCAGCTCGGGCTGGCGCAGGTCGAGGTAGCCCAGTGCGCAGGCGGCGCCGATCGCGGCGACGTCGAAATGGCTGGCCAGCTCGGCCACCGCGTTGCTCTCCAGTTCGGCGAGGCCGCGGCTGATCTTGCCCTGCTGGCCGTCGAGCCAGTCCTGCCAGCGCTTGTCGGCCGGACGCAGGAAGCTCTCGTAGCGAATCAGCACCGCGGCGTCGAGGATCGCGTCGGCCAGTGCGGCGAGGGTCAGGCGCCGCCAGCGCGCATGGCCGTCGCGCGGGATCAGCGGTTCGCCGACGTGCTGCTGGTCGAGGTAATCGAAGATCACCCGGCTGTCGTACAGCACGCCGCCGTCGGCCAGGCGCAGCGCGGGAATCTTGCCGGCCGGGTTGCTGGCGTTGACCGCCGCGCTGGGTTGGGTGGGGGCGAGCTGCACCGACTCGATGGCAACGCGGCCGAGCTGTCCGGTCTCGTGCAACAGGACCATGATCTTGCGCACGAAGGGCGAGGCGGGGTTGTGGAACAGGGTCATGGTCGGGCTGGACATGGCGGTTCTCCGGGCGCTTTGTCGCAGTCTAGCCGCGCGGCCCGCGGCGCGGCAGCAGCGCCCGGTAGCCGAGCACGGCGGCCAGGCCGAGGCCGAGCCAGGCCAGCGCGTCCCACGCGCCGTCGCCGAGCAGTGCGGCGAACAGCCCGGCAAAGCCGAGCAGGGCGATCGCAAGAGGCACGGCGAATACCCGCCACAGGTTCTGCCGCTTCATCGCTGCACCTCGCGCGCCGCGTGCGGGGTGCCGGGCAGCGGGCCGCGGCGGCTCCACCATAGGTACAGGCCGCTGCCGAGGACGATGATGGTCAGCACGTCGAGCAGCGCCCAGAGGATCTGCATCGGCCGGCCGCCGTAGTCGCCGAAGTGCAGCGGCTGCGACAGCGCCAGCGCGTCCATGTACCACGGCCGCGTGCCGACCGCGGTGACCGCCAGGCTCTGTGCATCGATCAGCACCGGCGTCCACAGGTGCGCGGTGAGGTGCGTGTTGCCCTTGAGGAACACCGTGTAGTGGTGCTCGCTGGAGAAGCGCGTGCCGGGGAAGGCGATGAAGTCGGGCTGCATGCCCGGCGCTGCGCCGGCGGCGATGCGTAGGACGTCAGTGGCCGGGGCGCGCTGGGTCAGCGGCGGCGCGGCGCGGTACGGCGCGGTCAGCGCGGCCAGGGTATCGTTGCGCCAGGCGGCGATCACCAGGTCGGCGCAGGCGCTGATCACCCCGGTCACGCCGACCACCAGCGCCCAGCTGAGGGTGACGATGCCGATCAGGTTGTGCAGGTCGAGCCAGCGCGTGCGCGGGGCCTTGTCGCGGCGCACTTCGGCGAAGCGCAGGCGGCGCATGAACGGCGCGTAGAGCACCACCCCGGAGACGATGGCGACCACGAACAGCACACCCATGAAGGCCAGCAGCAGCTTGCCGGGCAGGCCGGCGAACATGTCCACGTGCAGGCGCAGCATGAGCATCATGAAGCCGCCGTTGGCCGCCGGCATGGCCACCGCCTCGCCGTTGCGCGCGTCGAGCATGAAGGTGTGCGAGGAATTCGGCTCGGTGCCGGCGGTGGCGGCCATGATGGTCACCACGCCGTTCGGTTCGTCGTCCTCCCAGCCGAGGTACTGCACCACCTCGCCAGGGCGATGCCGCTCGGCGGCGGCGACCAGCTGCTGCAGGTCGAGGTGCGGGGTGCCCGGCGGCAGCTCGCGCAGCTCCGGCGCGTCGCCGAGCAGGTGCTCGAGCTCGTGGTGGAAGATCAGCGGCAACCCGGTCAGCGCCAGGAGCAGCAGGAACAGGGTGCAGATCAGGCTGGTCCAGGTGTGGACGAAGGACCAGCGGCGGATCGTGGTGGCGTTCATGGTTCGTCCCAAAAGCCGAAGGCCGCCCATCAGGCGGCCTCGGTGGTGCGTCGATAGCGACCTAGTGACTTACCACTGGTAGGTGGCGCTGGCGACTACCTTGCGTTCGTCGCCGTAGTAGCACCAGGTGCTGTTGCAGGCGGACAGGTAGTCCTTGTCGAACAGGTTGGTAGCGTTCACGGCCAGCGAAGCACCCGCCAGTTCGCTGCTCACACGACCCAGGTCGTAGTGCACGGCGGCGTCGTACAGGGTGTACGAGCCCACGTGACCGGTCTCGGTGTTGCCGCGGTCGTCGTAGATGTCGCCAGTGTAGCGACTGCCCAGACCGATGCCGAAGCCGTCCAGCAGGCCGCTGTTCCAGGTGTAGTCGGCCCACAGCGTGGCCTGCTTGTCCGGCGTGCGTTGCAGGCGGCTGCCTTCGAACTGGCCGTCCATCTCTTCGCTGAGCGTGCGAGTGAAGGTGGCGATCAGCTTGAGGTTGTCGGTGACGTTGCCGGTGGCTTCCAGCTCCAGACCGCGGACCTTGACCTCGCCACTTTGCGAGGTGATCGGGACCCCGCCGATAACTTCGCTGACCGACACGTTTTGCTGGCGCAGGTCATACACGGCGGCAGTGAACATCAGGTCCAGGTTCTGCGGTTGGTACTTGGTGCCCAGCTCCCACTGCTTGCCTTCGGTGGGCTTGAACGAGGTGTTGGACAAGGCATCCGCGCCAGTGATGGCCTGAAAGGATTCGGCGTAAGACAGGTAGGGCACCACGCCGTTGTCGAACACGTAGCTCAGGGCGGCGTTGCCGCTGAAGGCCTTGTCGCGCTCGGTATTGGATGCGTCATTTTCGTCGTAGAACTCGGTGCCGGTGTGCACCCAATCTTCACGTCCACCGAGGGTCAGGCGCCAGTTGTCCAGAGCGATCTGGTCCTGCACGTAGAGGCCGGTGCGGCGGGACTTCTGGTCGAAATCCTGCAGGACAAAGCTCGGGGAGAAGCTCTGGCCGTAAACCGGGTTGAGCACGTTGATCGGTGGGGCAAAACCGAACTGCCAGTTGTAGTTGTTGTTGATGCGCTGGTGATCCAGGCCCAGCAGCAGGGTGTGGGTCAGCGCGCCGGTCTGGAAGTCTGCCTGGAAATTGTTGTCCACGGCGAACTGACTGATGTCTTCGTTGACGAAATCGACGAAGCGACCCACGTCGCCGTTGGCGGCCACAGTGCCGAACGGGTAGGCAGTCTGAAATTCCAGATCGCTCTTGGTGTAACGCAGGTTCTGGCGGAACTGCCAGGTGTCGTTCAGGCGGTGCTCGAACGCATAGCCCAGGGCGTAGTAGGTGCGATCGTAGTAGTCGGAATCCGGATCGCCGAGGTTCTTGTGGTGAGAAATATCACCGACCGGCGATGGCAGCTTGGTGCCCTGCAGCGGCAGGAACTGGCTGGTAACGCCGGTATCGTCGCGGGTGAACTGGCTGATGAAGGTCAGCTTGGTGTCTTCGTCCGCCACCCAGGTCAGGCTGGGCGCAATGTTGTAGCGCTTGTCCTCGATGTGGTCGATGGCGGTATCGCTGTCGCGTACCACGCCGCTGAGGCCATAGAGGAACTGACCCTGTTCGTCGACTTTGCCGGTGCTGGCGAAGTTGATCTGGCGGTGGTTGTCGCTGCCGTACTGCAGTTGCACTTCGTTGCTCGACTCGGCCTGCGGGCGACGGCTGACCATATCCAGCATCCCGCCGGGTGGGGTCTGGCCATACACCGAGGACGCCGGGCCACGCAGCAGGGCGACGCGCTCGAGGTTCCAGGTTTCGATCTTGGGATTGACGAAGGCGCCGTCCGGCAGCGGCAGGCCGTCCAGGAACTGGGTCGGTTCGAAGCCACGCACGCGCAGCCAGTCGGCACGGGCGTCGCTGCCATAGCTGCTGGCGGTTACGCCGGGCATGTAGCGCACCGCATCATCCAGGCTTTGCACGCCGCGGTCTTCCATCTGCTCGCGGGTGGCGACGGAAATCGAGCGTGGCGCTTCGACCAGTGCCGTATCGGTCTTGGTGCCAGCGGCAGTGCGCTTGGCCAGATAGCCAGTCACCGGGCCCCAGGCGCTTTCGCTGTCGCCTTTGGCGTCGATGTTGGTGGCCGGCAGGGCCATGGCGTCGGTCGGCAGGGCGGCCAGGCTGTAGGTGCCGGCACCGCTGCGCAGCAGTTGCAGGCCGCTGCCTTGCAGGGCGGCGTTGAGCGCGGCTTCCGGCGCGTAGTCACCTTGCACCGGCTGGGCGGTTTTGCCGGCGGTCAGTGCCGGGTCGATGCTCAGGGCGATGCCGGCGTCGCTGGCGATGCGGTTGAGGGTGCTCGACAGCGGCGCGGCCGGCAGCTGGTAATGCTCGGCGCTGGCGTGCAACGGCAGGGCGGCGAGGGCGATGGCGGCGGCCAGCAGGCGGGGGCGGAACGACGAAAGATGGTGCGGCATTGCGAGCATCTCCTAAGTGTAAATATGTCTCAATGCCCTAATGCCGAAGGAGAAATGAAAAGTGTCAGGGGTGAATGAAAATATTCTTCATCCTCGCGACCAAGCCCCCGCCGTCGCGCCAGGCGCGCATTTATGCGCGCCTACGGTGTGACTGTCGCTTGTGGCACCACGCGCACCCACCAGTCGGTATGCCGTTCGATACGTACCGGCAGGCTCGGCGGCAATGCGGCCAGGGCGCGCTCGCTGTCGTACAGCGGGAAGCTGCCGCTGATGCGCAGGTCGGCGATGCTCGGGTCGACGCCCAAGTAGCCGTGGCGGTACTCGGCGAGGCTGGCGAGCAGGTCGCCGAGGCGCTGGTTCTCGACCACCAGCATGCCGCGGCTCCAGGCGTCGGCGCCGACCGGTGCGCTGGCCACGCCATCGAGGCTGGTGTCGTGCATCAGCACCTGCGAGCCGGCGTTGATCACGCGTTCGTCGGGGCTGCCGGCGGGGTGCGCGGCGACCGCCGATTGCAGGACGATCAGGCGCGTCGCATCACCCTCGCGACGCACCAGGAAGCGTGTGCCGAGGGCGCGCAGGCGGCCCTGGGCGGTGTCGACGACGAACGGCCGCGGATCGCCGTGGCCGGTCTGCACGAGGATTTCGCCGCTGCGCAGGAACAGGCGCCGCTCGGCGCCGGAGAAGTCGATGTCCACCGCGCTGCGGCTGTTCAGGCGCACCTGGCTGTGGTCGGCGAGGGTCAGGTCGCGCTGCTCGCCGCTGGCGGTCATCTCGTCGGCCAGGTAATCGCCGAGCGGCCGCTGCTGATGCAGCAGACCGAGCAGCAGACCGCAGCTGAGCACCACCCCGAGTGCGCTGCCGCCCAGGCGGCTGCGCTGCTGGCGGCGTGCGGCGGCGCTGTGCAGCAGGGCGCGGCGCGCCGCCGGGGCGTTGACGCTGGCGAGCTGCTGGTCGACGCCGCCGAGTTGCTGCCAGACCCGCGCGTGGTCGGGGTCGGCGGCCAGCCAGCCGGCGAAGGCCTGGCGCTCGCGGGAGGTGGCCTCGCCGGAGTCCAGGCAGAGTTGCCAGGCGATGGCTTCGTCGAGCACGCGGGCCGACACGGCGCTCATCGCGGCTCACCGTACAGCGCGATGTAGCACTGGCGCAGGCCCTGGGCGAGGTACTGGCGCACGCGCGACACCGAGACGCCGAGGCGCTCGGCGATCTCCGCGTGGCCAAGGCCATCCAGACGGTTATAGAGGAAGGCGGCGCGCGCCTTGCTCGACAGTTGGCCGAGCAGGCGGTCGACCTGGCGCAGCGCGTCGAGCGCCAGCGCCTGTTCCTCGGGGCTCGGGTGCAGCTCCTCGGGGAGCAGGGTGAGCTCGTCGAGGTAACTGCGCTCCAGCGCGCTGCGGCGGAAATGGTCGATCAGCAGGCCGCGGGCGATGGTGGTCAGCAGCGCGCGCGGCTCGCGTGGCGTGTGCAGGTCAGGGCGGCCGAGCAGGCGCACGAAGGTGTCCTGGCTGAGGTCTTCGGCGCGCTGCGGGCATTGCACGCTTTTGCGCAGCCAGCCGAACAGCCAGGCCCGGTGGTCGCGATAGAGCAGATCGACCAGCTCGTGATTCGTGGAGTCGCCAACCGACACTGTCACCTCCAACCGACTGTGCGGCGGACGAGATAAATCGAGAATGATTCCCAGATGATCTCAAATCGCAGCTGATAACTGCAATCGCTCTAGTGACGAGCCTGACGAGAGGTTACAGCGAGGGCGCCTGCGCGCGGTGGCGCCAGACGTGCAGGCGGCGATTCAGCGCGGCCAGGCTGTCGAGGCCCTGACGGCGGGCGCGGCTGAACAGGATCAGGGCGATCTCCGCGGTGACCAGCGCATCGGCGCTGGCGTGGTGGCGCTCGGCGACCTGCAGGCCGAAGTGGCGGGTCCAGTCGTCCAGCCCTGCGTGCGTCAGTTCGGCCTGTGGACAGAGCAGCGGGGCCAGTTCGGCGACGTCGAGGAAGCCGTGGCGAAGGCGCAGGCCGAGATGTTGCTTGACCGCGCGAACCAGCACGTGGCGGTCGAAGCCGGCGTGAAAGGCCAGCAGCGGACTGGCGCCGAGGAATTCGAGAAAGCCCAGCAGCGCCTCGCCGGGCGGCGCACCGGCCGCGATGGCGCTCGGCGCCAGGCCATGGATCAGGGTGCTGGCGCCGGCACGGTGCGCGGCGCAGTGCAGGGTGCATTCGTACTGCTGGGCGAGGTCGATGGCGCCGTTCGCGATGACCACCGCGCCGATCGACAGCAACTGGTCGCGACGCGGATCCAGGCCGCTGGTCTCCAGGTCGACGACCACCAGGCGCTGGGCGGCCAGCGGCTGCTCGTCAAAGCCTGCAGCGCTCGGCAACGCGGCCAGGCGTGCCTGCTGGGCGGCATCCAGCTGTGGGCCGCGGCGCTGCAGCCAGGCGAACGCGCTCATAGCTGGTAACGCAGCGCCAGGCTGCTCTGCAGGCGCTGCGCCTGGCGGAACGACTCGCGCAGGATGCGCCGGTCGAGGTGGTTGAGCGTGTCCGGGTCTAGGCGGTTGGAGTAGTCCTGCTGCTGGCGCGCCTGCCACTGATGCTGCTGCATGCGCATCTGCTGGATGAAGTGGTAGGCCTCCTCGTAGGCGGCGCCATCCTGGGCGTCGATCACCTCGTGCTCGATCAGCGCGCGCAGGCGCTCGAGGGTGCCGGTTGCGCTGATGCCATGCGCCAGGGCGAGCAACCGCGCGCCATCGACGAACGGGGTGAGGCCCTGCACCTTGAGGTCGAGGGTGGCGCTCGCCTCGCCGCTGCGGCGTTTGACCACGAAGTCGCGGAAGCGCCCGACCGGCGGGCGCAGGCGCAGTGCGTTGGCGGCCATCAGGCGCTGGAACAGCGGATTGTCGGCGACCTCCGCCAGCAGCCGGTGACGCAGGCGCTCGCCGCCCTGTTCGGCCCCCCACACGGTGCGTAGGTCGAAGTAGATGGTCGAGCCGAGCAGGCTTTCCGGGGTCGCCTCGCGAATGAACGTGCTGAAGCGCCGCGCCCACTCTTCCCAGGACAGGCACAGCTGCGGGTTGCCGGCCATGATGCCGCCCTTGCACAGGGCGAAGCCGCACTGCGCCAATGCCTCGTTGATGCGCTCGGCGAGCGGCAGCAGGCGGCCGCGGATTGCCGCCGCCTCGGCGGCGTCCTCGGCGTCGAACAGCAGGCCGTTGTCCTGGTCGGTGTGCAGGGTCTGCTCGCGGCGTCCCTCGCTGCCGAAGCACAGCCAGGCGAACGGTACGCCGGGGTCGCCGACCTCCTCAAGGCACAGCTCGATCACCCGGCACACGGTGTGGTCGTTGAGCTGGGTGATCAGCTGGGTGATCTGCGTCGCGCTGGCGCCGTGGGCAAGCATGCTGTCGACCAGCCGGCGCACCTCGTGGCGCAGCGCGACCAGGGTGTCGAGGCGTCCGGCGTGGCGGATGGTGCGCGCCAGGTGCACCAGGTCGACGCGCTGCAGAGAGAACAAATCGCGCTCGGAGACCACCCCGGTCAGTTGGCCGTCGTCGACCAGGCAAACGTGGGCGATGTGCCGTTCGGTCATGGCGATCGCCGCGTCGAAGGCGCTGGCCTGCGGCGGCAGGTGGAACGGCTGCTGGATCATCACCGTGGCGATCGGCTGCTCCAGGTCGGCGCTGGCCTCGCCGATCACCCGGCGCAGGTCGCGCAGGGTGAAGATGCCCAGCGGCCGTTGCCCGTCGTCGACGATGACGATGCTGCCGACATGGCTCTCGTGCATGCGCCGCACCGCCTCGCGTAGCGGCGTGTACGGTGGGCAGCTGACCGGCTGCTGCATGGCCAGTTGGTGCAGCGGGGTGTCCAGCGAATACTGCGCGCCGAGGCTGGCCACGGCGTCGAGCTGCACCTGCTGGTTGACCTGGTCGAGCAGGCTGCTGACCCCGCGCAGGGCGAAGTCGCGGAACGGCGCAGACTGGGCGATCAGGCGGACGAACTCGTCCTTGCCGAGCAGCAGGCAGAAGGTGTCCGCGCCGGCCAGGTGCTCGGTGCGCGTGGCGCGTTCGCCGAGCAGCGCTGCGAGGGGGAAGCACTCGCCGCTGGCGATCTCGAAGGTGGTTTCGGTGCCGCGTTTGGCGGAATGCGGGCGCTCGCCGACCACCCGGCCCTGCTTGACGATATAGAAGTGCTGCACCGGGCCGTCGGTGGGTTTGAGGATGCTCTCGCCTTCGCCGTAGAAGCGCAGCTGGCAGTGCTCCACCAGGTAGGCGAGGTGGGCGCTTTCCATCTGGTTGAACGGCGGGTACTTGCGCAGGAACTCCATCAGACCGTGGATGTTCTGCAGCACCGCCGTCTTGCCCGCTTCGGCGAGATCGTCGCGCTTGCTCATGCTGGTTGCCGTGAAGACCGATCCGCGAATGGTCCGGGCTGGCGCCCGGCTTGCACATTGGACGTAAGTCTAGGCGTGTCGCCAGACCGTGACGGGCCGGCGGACAACCGGGCGGCGGACAGCAAAAAGCCGCCGTCTGCGCGGGGCAGACGGCGGCTCGGGGTGCCGCGCAGGGGCGATCAGGTGGTGCGGATCAGGTGGTCGAAGGCGCTCAGCGAGGCCTTGGCGCCTTCACCCACGGCGATGACGATCTGCTTGTACGGCACGGTGGTCACGTCGCCGGCGGCGAACACGCCCGGCACCGAGGTTTCACCGCGCGCATCGGCGACGATCTCGCCACGCGGCGACAGCTCGATAGTGCCCTTCAGCCAGTCGCTATTGGGCAGCAGGCCGATCTGCACGAAGATGCCTTCCAGCTCGACGGTCTTCAGTTCCTCAGTGACGCGGTCCTTGTAGACCAGGCCGGTGACCTTCTGCCCGTCGCCCTTGACCTCGGTGGTCAGCGCGCTCTTGATCACAGTGACGTTGGCCAGGCTGGCGAGCTTCTTCTGCAGCACGGCGTCGGCACGCAGCTTGTCGTCGAACTCGATCAGCGTGACATGGCTGACGATGCCGGCCAGGTCGATCGCCGCTTCCACGCCGGAGTTGCCGCCGCCGATCACCGCCACGCGCTTGCCCTTGAACAGCGGGCCGTCGCAGTGCGGGCAGAAGCACACGCCCTTGGCCTTGTATTCCTTCTCGCCGGGCACGTTCATTTCGCGCCAGCGCGCGCCGGTGGCGAGGATCACGGTCTTGGCCTTGAGGCTCGCACCGCTTTCGAATTTCACTTCATGCAGACCGCCGGCGCCGCTGGCCGGGATCAGCGCGCTGGCGCGCTGCAGGTCCATGATGTCGACGTCGTACTGACGCACGTGCTCTTCCAGGGCGCGCGCCAGTTTCGGCCCTTCGGTCTCCTGCACGGAGATGAAGTTCTCGATCGCCATGGTGTCGAGCACCTGGCCACCGAAGCGCTCGGCGGCCACGCCGGTGCGGATGCCTTTACGCGCGGCGTAGATCGCCGCGGCCGCGCCGGCCGGGCCACCGCCGACCACCAGCACGTCGAAGGCGTCCTTGGCGTTCATCTTCTCGGCGTCGCGGTTGGCCGCGCCGGTGTCGATCTTGGCGAGGATTTCCTTCACCTCCATGCGACCCGAGGCGAACACTTCATCGTTCAGGTAGATGCTCGGCACGGCCATGATCTGCCGGCGCTCGACTTCTTCCTGGAACAGCGCGCCGTCGATGGAGACGTTGCGGATGTTGGGGTTGAGCACCGCCATCAGGTTCAGCGCCTGGACCACGTCCGGGCAGTTCTGGCAGGACAGCGAGAAGTAGGTTTCGAACTCGAAACGGCCTTCGATGCTCTTGATCTGCTCGATGGTCTCGGCGTCCAGCTTCGACGGGTGACCGCCGACCTGCAGCAGCGCCAGCACCAGCGAGGTGAATTCGTGACCCATGGGGATGCCGGCGAAGGTCAGGCCGATATCCGCACCCGAGCGGTTGAGCGAGAACGACGGACGACGGGCGTCGCTGCCATCGGTCTTCAGGGTGATCTTGTCGGTCAGGCCGACGATGTCTTTGAGCAGGGCCAGCAGTTCCTGGGATTTCGCGCTGTCATCGAGGGAGGCGACGATCTCGAACGGCTGGGTGACCTTCTCGAGGTAGGCCTTCAACTGGGTTTTCAGATTGGCGTCCAACATGACTGCAATTTCCTCTGCAAAAGTACGAATTTCAGGAACAAAAACGCCCGGACGGTTGGCGCCCGGGCGTTCGGGCACTTGTAGCGGGTCGGGTGACGACCCCAAGCGCGTAAACAAAATGGGATGTAGCGCGTCGCGAGCGACGGCAGTGCAAGGCGAACTAAGGCGAGGGCGCGGAGTTTACGAGCTGTAAATGAGCAGCCCGAGCCTTAGTTCAACGCAGCAATGCCTAGCGCAGCAGCGTTACGCCCATTTTTAGATCTTGCCAACCAGGTCCAGCGAAGGAGCCAGAGTGGCTTCGCCTTCTTTCCACTTGGCCGGGCAGACTTGACCCGGGTTGGCGGCGGTGTACTGGGCAGCTTTCAGCTTGCGCAGGGTTTCCGACACGTCACGGGCGATTTCGTTGGAGTGGATTTCCAGGGTCTTGATCACGCCTTCCGGGTTGATCACGAAGGTGCCGCGCAGGGCCAGACCTTCTTCAGCGATGTGCACGCCGAAAGCGTTGGTCAGCTGGTGAGTCGGGTCGCCGATCAGCGGGAACTTGGCTTTGCCAACGGCCGGCGAAGTTTCGTGCCAGACCTTGTGCGAGAAGTGGGTGTCGGTGGTGACGATGTACACCTCGGCACCGGCCTTCTGGAACTCGGCGTAGTTGTTGGCGGCGTCTTCGATCTCGGTCGGGCAGTTGAAGGTGAAGGCCGCCGGCATGAAGATCAGCACGGACCACTTGCCCTTCAGGCTCTGCTCGGTGACTTCGATGAACTCGCCGTTGTGGAAAGCGGTGGCTTTGAACGGCTGAACTTGAGTGTTAATCAGAGACATTGGGTGAACTCCTTGTGGGGTTTGGAAATTTGATGGGGCCATCCTAATGCAATCCGGCTATATCGCTAAATTGATTGAAGGCATCGAATTGATTGCCTCGCTCTATAGGGATGGCCCGCGCAGGGCTCTAAGTGGGGTGATGGCCCGGCGAAATCAACCCATTGCGGTTGATGAACAGCTTACGACCACGACTATGACGGTTTGTTGAGGTAGATCAGCAGAGCGGCGTGCGGGAGCCTCGCGACTCGATCAGTGGCGCGCGGGCATAAAAAAACCGCCCCGGAGGGCGGTTCTTTTCACAGCAGTGGCGAATTACAGACCGTTCTTGGCCTTGAACTCGCGACGGCGGCGGTGCAGCACCGGCTCGGTGTAGCCGTTGGGCTGCTTGGTGCCTTCGACGACCAGTTCCAGCGCGGCCTGGAAGGCCACGTTGTCGGCGAAGTTCGGCGCCAGCGGACGGTACAGCGGGTCGCTGGCGTTCTGCCGGTCGACTACTACAGCCATGCGCTCGAGGCTCTCGACGATCTGCGCTTCGCTGACGATGCCGTGGCACAGCCAGTTGGCCAGCAGCTGGCTGGAGATGCGCAGGGTGGCGCGGTCTTCCATCAGGCCCACGTCATTGATGTCCGGCACCTTGGAGCAGCCGACGCCTTGGTCGATCCAGCGCACCACGTAGCCGAGAATGCCTTGGGCGTTGTTGTCCAGTTCGTTCTGCAGCTCGTCGGCCGACCAGTTGGTGTTGGCCGCCAGCGGGATGGTCAGGATGTCGTCCACCGAGGCGGCGGCACGCTTGGCCAGCTCGGCCTGACGGGCGAACACGTCGACCTTGTGGTAGTGCATGGCGTGCAGGGTGGCGGCGGTCGGCGACGGGACCCAGGCGGTGTTGGCGCCGGCCAGCGGGTGAGCGATCTTCTGCTCGACCATGCCGGCCATCAGGTCGGGCATCGCCCACATGCCTTTGCCGATCTGCGCTTTGCCCTGCAGGCCGGTGGCCAGGCCGATGTCGACGTTGCTGTTCTCGTAGGCGCCGATCCACTTCTCGGTTTTCATGTTGGCCTTGCGCACCATCGCGCCGGCTTCCATGGAGGTGTGGATTTCGTCGCCGGTACGGTCGAGGAAGCCGGTGTTGATGAACACCACGCGCTCTTTCGCAGCCTGGATGCAGGCCTTGAGGTTGACGGTGGTGCGGCGCTCTTCGTCCATGATGCCGACTTTCAGGGTGTTGCGCGGCAGGCCGAGGACGTCCTCGACGCGGCCGAAAGTCTCGACGGCGAAGGCCACTTCTTCCGGACCGTGCATCTTCGGCTTAACGATGTACACGCTGCCGGTGCGGGTGTTCTTGCGGCTGGTGTTGCCGTTCAGGTTGTGCACCGCGATCAGGCTGGTGAACAGCGCGTCCTGGATGCCTTCCGGCACTTCGTTGCCTTGCGCGTCGAGGATCGCCGGGTTGGTCATCAGGTGACCGACGTTGCGCACGAACAGCAGCGAACGACCATGCAGGGTCAGCTCGGAGCCGTCGGCCTTGGTGTACACGCGGTCCGGGTTCATGGTGCGGGTGAAGGTGCTGCCACCCTTGGCCACGCTTTCGGCCAGGTCGCCCTTCATCAGGCCCAGCCAGTTGCGGTAGACCACGGTCTTGTCGTCGGCATCGACGGCGGCCACGGAGTCTTCGCAGTCCATGATGGTGGTCAGCGCGGATTCCATCAGCACGTCTTTGACGCCGGCGGCATCGGTCTGGCCGATCGGGCTGGACGGGTCGATCTGGATTTCGAAGTGCAGGCCGTTGTTCTTCAGCAGCACGGCAGCCGGTTGTGCGGCATTGCCCTGGAAGGCGATGAACTGCGCCGGGTTCTGCAGGCCGACGCGGTTGCCGTTCTTCAGGCTGACCACCAGCTTGCCGGCGTCGATGGCGTAGGCGCTGGCGTCGACGTGCGAGGCACCTTCCAGCGGCGCGGCTTCGTCGAGGAAGGCGCGGGCGTAGGCGATGACCTTGTCACCGCGCACCTGGTTGTAGCCCGGACCCTTGTCCGCGCCACCTTCGGTGCTGATCACGTCGGTGCCGTACAGGGCGTCGTACAGCGAACCCCAGCGGGCGTTGGCGGCGTTCAGGGCGAAGCGCGCGTTCATCACCGGCACTACCAGCTGCGGGCCGGCCATGCGGGCGATTTCTTCGTCGACGTTCTGGGTGGTGGCCTGGAAGTCAGCGGCTTCCGGCAGCAGGTAGCCGATTTCCTGCAGGAATGCCTTGTAGGCCACGGCGTCGTGGGCCTGGCCGGCACGCGCCTGGTGCCAGGCGTCGATTTGCGCCTGCAGGGCATCGCGCTTGGCGAGCAGGGCTTTGTTCTTCGGGGCGAGGTCATTGATGACCGCTTCCACACCGCCCCAGAACTTGTCGGCAGCAATGCCGGTACCGGGGATGGCTTCGTTGTTCACGAAGTCGAACAGGACTTTGGCGACCTGCAGGCCACCGACTTGAACGCGCTCAGTCATTGCTTGCCTCACTCTGCTCTAGATCCGCACGGACCGGGCTTTTCCCGTTATGTAGTCCGAGGCGCGGCATACTACATGAAGCCGCCGTAAAAATCAGCGCAGGCGTCGCGGGGCGACCGGAATGTGCGTTGCAGTCACGGCGGGAGCGGAATGTTCTCAAAAAACACCAAGATTGTTCCAGATAAATCTAGAAAACGTACACGATTAATTCGGTGGGCGGTCTGCGACCCGCCGTCGCAGGCGCGGCTGCCGCCCGCCGGGCGGCTTTCCTATACTTGCCCTGCATACCCACAAGGAGTCCGTTATGCCCGTGCTTGCCGCCACTGCCGCCGATCTCGACACGCTCAGCGAGCTGTTCGCCGGCTACCTGCAGTTCTACCAGGTGCCGAAAGAGCCCGCGGCGATCCGCAGCTTCCTCGCCGCGCGCCTCGAACGCGGCGACTCGGCGCTGTTCCTCGCCCGTGACGCCGAAGGCCGGGCGCAGGGATTCGTGCAGCTCTACCCGCTGTTCGCCTCGCTGGAGCTGCGCCCGTCGTGGCTGCTCAGCGACCTGTTCGTCGCGCCGACGGCGCGGCGCCGCGGGGTTGGCGAAGCACTGATGAACGCCGCCCGCGATTTCGCCGTGGCCAGCGGCGCTTGCGGCCTGATGCTGGAAACGGCGAAGACCAATCTGGCCGGACAGGCGCTGTACGAGCGCCTAGGCTATGTCAGGGACGAAGCCTTCCACACCTACTGGCTGAGCCTGGCGTCGCGCTGAGCCGGGCCCGATTCGAACAGGAGTCACGCGTGAATCATCTCGTAATCACGGTCATCGCCCAGGACCAGCCCGGCCTGGTCGAACGCATCGCGCGCTGCATCGCCGAGCACGGCGGCAACTGGCTGGAGAGCCGCATGTCGCGGATGGCCGGGCAGTTCGCCGGGATCCTCAAGATCAGCGTGCCGGCGGAGTCCTACGACGAACTGGTCGACGGCCTACAGGCGCTCAACGAACAGGGCATCCGCGTGCTGCTGGCGGAGAGCGGCATCGATCCGTCCTGCACTTGGAAGCCGATCCACCTCGATCTGGTCGGCAACGACCGTCCCGGCATCGTCCGCGACATTACCCGCCTGCTCAGCGAGCACGGCATCAACATCGAGAGCCTGACCACCGAGGTGGTGCCGGCGCCGATGAGCAGCGAGCCGCTGTTTCATGCCGAAGCAGTGCTGGCGGTGCCGCTGACGCTGTCCCTCGACCTGCTGCAGAACCGCTTGGAAACCCTCGCCGACGACCTGATGGTGGAGCTGAATCTGCGCAGCGACGCCTGAGCGCAGTTACCCCCGAAACGCGTGGACAGGCTTGTGGATAACCTGGGGAGCCCCGCCGCATCAGCTAGTGCGCCGGGGCTTTTGTTTGTCTGGCGAAAAAAGTAGCGGCGCCAGCGGCTTTGTGCACAAAGTCCGGGGATGATTGTGTGGATAAGCGTGGGATGATCGGCTGCAGGCCGCGTCGGCCGTGGCCTGTGGCGGTGCGCTGATTTTTTGTGCAGGCTCGTGCGCTGCGCCACCGCGCTCGCGCCAGTGCGCGGCCAGCCCACGCCGAGGGCCGCACGCGCGGCGGCGAGTTGTCCCCGAAAGCCGTGGACAATTGTGTGGATAAGCTCTGGAGCGCCGCCTGCAGCTCAACCCCGCTGCGGCCTCGGAGGGGGCGGTGAAAAACTGAGCAGGCCGCGCGGCGGACGTCGGGCTTGTGCACAAACTCCGGGGACAGATCTGTGGACAAGCTTGGGATGCCCGGCGCCACGCCAGCGCCGGCGCGGCCTGGCGGCGCGTGGCGAAAAACTGCTCAGTTGCGCCGCAGGGTCAGCCAGGCGTCGATGCTATAGAGCGCCAGGCCCGCCCAGATGCACAGGAAGGTCAGCAGCTGACCGCTGTGCAGCGGTTCGCCGAACAGCAGCACTGCCTGCAGCAGCACCAGGGTCGGCGCCAGGTACTGCAGAAAGCCCAGGGTGGTGTAGGGCAGGTGACGCGCCGCGGCGTTGAAGCACACCAGCGGCACCAGGGTGATCGGCCCCGCGGCGATCAGCCACCAGGCCTGCGGGGTGCTCCAGAAGCTCGCCTGGCTGCTCACCGCGCCGGGGTGCAGGAGCAGCCAGCCGAGCGCCAGCGGCACCAGCAGCCAGGTCTCCACCACCAGCCCGGGCGCGGCGGCGACCGGCGCCTGCTTGCGGATCAGCCCGTAGAAGCCGAACGACAGCGCCAGCGCCAGTGACACCCACGGCAGGCTGCCGACTAGCCACACCTGCTGCGCTACGCCCAGCGCGGCGAGGCCGACCGCCAGCCACTGCAGGCGGCGCAGGCGTTCGCCGAGCAACAGCATGCCGAGCAGCACGTTGACCAGCGGATTGATGTAGTAGCCGAGGCTGGCTTCGAGCATCCGCCCGTTGTTCACCGCCCAGACGTAGACCAGCCAGTTGCTGGCGATCAGCGCGCCGCTGGCGCCGAGCACCAGGAAACGCCGCGGGTTCTCGCGCAGCTCGCGCCACCAGCCGGGGTGCTTCCACACCAGCAGCAACAGGGCGCCGAACAGCGCCGACCAGAGCGCGCGGTGCACGACGATTTCCAGCGCAGGGACTTGCTGGATGGCTTTGAAGTACAGCGGGAACAGGCCCCAGATGGTGTAGGCGGTGAGGCCCAGCAGATACCCGCGGCGCGGGTTGGCGGTAGCCATGAACGATCCTTGGCTTGAACGGCAGACGAAGCGCCCAAGTTTAGCCGGCGCACCGCAGAGTTGTCCGATCGCTCAGGTTTGGGCGCGGCTCAGTAGCCGCCATGGTCGGGGTTGGCGCGGTCGTATTCGGCGTGCTCGAAGCCGTTGCAATTGGTGAAGCCGGTGCTCTGCACCTTGCCGCTGGCGTCGTAGGCGACGTAGTAGGTGGTCGCCGCGCCGCTGCGGCCCAACTGATAGTCGTCACAGGTGCCGGCGGCGATTTTGCGCGGCACGCTGGCCAGCGGCGCGCCGCCGAGCTGGTGGACTTGCTCGCGGCTCATGCCCGGGCGCACCTGGGCCACCAGTGGTTCGTTTTGATAAGTGGATTGCAAGTTGGTGCAGGCGGCGAGGCCGGCGAGGGCGACGACGCCCGCCGATAGCAGCCTGGACATGGCGTCACCTCGGCGGCAGGGGCTCAGTGCAAGCGTAGCCCCTCAAGCGTCGGCGGCGGTGCCGCTCGGCGCCTAGAACAGGCGCAGCGGCTCTTCGTCGAGGGCCGCCAGCTGCTCGCGCAGCACCAGCACCTGCTCGCCCCAGTAGCGCTCGCTGCCGAACCAGGAAAAGCTCTGCGGGAACGCCGGGTCGTCCCAGCGGCGCGCCAGCCAGGCGCTGTAGTGGATCAGGCGCAGGGCGCGCAGGCCCTCGATCAGCGCCAACTCGCGCGGCGCGAAGTCGTGGAACTCCTGGTAGCCGTCGACCAGCTCGGCGAGCTGGCTCTGCCGCTCGTGGCGCTCGCCGGCGAGCATCATCCACAGGTCTTGGATCGCCGGGCCGCTGCGGCAGTCGTCGAGGTCGACGATATGGAACAGCTCGTCGCGGCACATCAGGTTGCCCGGATGGCAGTCGCCGTGCAGGCGGATGCTGGTGAAGCTGGTGCGGGCGAACAGTTCGTCGAGGCGCCCGAGCAGGTCGCGCGCCACCGAGCTGTAGGCGGGCAGCAGGCTCTTCGGCACGAAGTTGCCGTCCAGCAGAGTGGCCAGCGAGGCGTGGCCGAAACTGGCGACGTCGAGCGTCTCGCGGTGGGCGAACGGGCGGCTGGCGCCGATCGCGTGCAGACGGCCGAGCAACTGGCCGAAGCGGTACAGCTGGTCGGGATTGCCCGGCTCCGGCGCGCGACCGCCGCGGCGCGGGAACAGGGCGAAGCGGAAGCCGGCGTGGCTGAACAGGCTGTCGCCGTCGTGCAGCAGCGGCGCCACCACCGGCACCTCATGCTCGGCCAGCTCGAAGGTAAAGGCGTGCTCCTCGCGGATCGCCGCATCGCTCCAGCGGGCCGGGCGGTAGAACTTGGCGATCAGTGGCTCGCCCTCGTCGATACCGACCTGATAGACCCGGTTCTCGTAGCTGTTCAGCGCCAGCACGCGGGCGTCGCTGACGAAGCCGAGGCTTTCCACGGCGTCGAGCACCAGGTCGGGGGTCAGCTCAGCGAAGGGATGGGACATGGGCGACTCCGGCACAGGGGCGCCCAGTGTACGCCGATCTGCGCGGCCGGGCTCAGAGCTGGGTGCCGAGCAACACCTGCTGCGGCGAGAACAGCGCGCGCACCGCGTCGCGCGGTTGCAGGCCGAAGCCGGCCAGGCGCTCGGCGTCGATCAGCGCGTAGAGGGTCTGGCCACTGGGCAGGCCGATGCGCACCTCGCTGGGCCCTTCCGGGTCGGCGACGATCTGCTCGATCCAGCCTTCCAGCTGATTGAACTCCTCCGGCGCCGTGGCGGTGAACGGCTGCAGCTTGATCCAGCCGGCCTTGATCAGTGCCACCACGGTGGTGTCCGCCTGCAGTTCGAGGCGTTCGGTGCTGTGGTGGGTGATCTGCGCGGTCAGCCGGCAGCCGCCGGCCAGCTCGATCTCGATCAGGTCGTTGCGGCCCTGCGCGCGGATCGCTGCGACCCGCCCGCTGAGCTGGTTGCGCGCGCTGGTCTTGAGCATCAGGCGGCCGAGCAGCTGCAGGTCGCGGTCGTCTTCGGCGGCCTGCAGCACCTGGGCCTGCAGCGCCTCGAGACGCTTGTACAGGGCGAGCAGGCGCTCGCCCTCGGCGGACAGCCGCGCGCCGCCACCGCCGCGGCCACCGACCGTGCGCTCGACCAGTGGCTGGTCGGCGAGGTTGTTGAGTTCGTCGATCGCGTCCCAGGCCGCCTTGTAGCTCAGCCCGGCAGCCTTGGCGGCACGGGTGATCGAGCCTTGCTCGGCGATCTGTTCGAGCAACGCCATGCGTTGCGGGCGGCGGGTGACGTGTTGGGCGAGGGCGGTGAGGGCGGACATGGGCGGCGTCATGGTGTTGGCTATACAGCGAGGGTTCCGTAAAGCGGCGCCGCCGTCAATCGCCGGGCTGCGGCGTGCGCGCCAGGCAGTACAGGTCGATCTCTGCGGCGCCGGCGCGGCGCAGCAGGCGGGCCAGCGCTTCGGCGGTGGCGCCGGTAGTGACCACGTCGTCGACCACCGCGACATGCCGGCCGGCCAGCGCCACCCCGGGCGCCAGGGCGAAGGCCTCGCGCAGGTTGCGGCGCCGTGCGGCGGCATCCAGGTCCTGCTGCGCGGGCGTGTCGCGACAGCGGCGCAGTGCGTCTTCGTCGAGTGGCAACTGCAACGCTGCGCTCAACCAGCGCGCCAGCAGCGCGGCCTGGTTGAAACCGCGCTGACGCAGACGGCGGGTCGCCAGCGGCACCGGCAGCAACAGGTCGGGGCGCGGCAGGCCCTGGGCGTAGGCCTGCAGCAGGTGCTCTGCGCATCGTGCGGCGAGCAGGTGGCCGAGCGGCCATTTGGCCTGGTGCTTGAAGCGGGTGATCAGGCTATCGAGGGGAAACTCGTAGCGCCACGGCGCGATCACCCGGCTGAAGCTCGGTGGACGGCGCAGGCAGGCGCCGCACACCTGGTCTTCGACGACGAGCGGCACTGCGCACTGCCGGCACTGCGCGCCGAGCCAGGGCAGCTCGAGCTCGCAGGCATGGCACAGAGGCTGCTCAGCGCCACTCGGTTCATCGCAGAGCAAGCAGAATTGGTTGTTTTTTGTCCAGATGTAAACCGCTTTTCGGAAACCCGGTTGACAGCGCATTGGCCTTCCCTAAATATCCCCGACATCCGTGTCGTGCCGTCGACTCTAACAGTCCGGCGCGAGCCAACAACAAGGAATAACCGTATGAATGCATCCGCCGTTCAGGCCACCCGTCACGATTGGTCGCTCGCCGAAGTCCGCGCCCTGTTCGAACAGCCGTTCAACGACCTGCTGTTCCAGGCGCAGACCATGCACCGTGCGCATTTCGACCCTAATCGCGTGCAGGTCTCGACGCTGCTGTCGATCAAGACCGGTGCCTGCCCGGAAGACTGCAAGTACTGCCCGCAGTCCGGCCACTACAACACCGGCCTGGACAAAGAAAAGCTGATGGAAGTGCAGAAGGTCCTGCAGGCCGCGGAAGAGGCCAAGGCCATCGGCTCAACGCGTTTCTGCATGGGCGCGGCGTGGAAGCATCCGTCGGCCAAGGACATGCCTTACGTGCTGGAAATGGTCAAAGGCGTGAAGAAGCTCGGCCTGGAAACCTGCATGACCCTCGGCAAGCTGACCCAGGAGCAGACCCAGTCGCTGGCTGAAGCCGGCCTCGACTACTACAACCACAACCTCGACACCTCGCCGGAGTTCTACGGCAACATCATCACCACCCGCACCTACAGCGAGCGTCTGCAGACCCTGGCCTACGTGCGTGAGGCGGGGATGAAGATCTGCTCCGGCGGCATCCTCGGCATGGGTGAATCGGTCGACGACCGCGCCGGCCTGCTGATCCAGCTGGCCAACCTGCCCGAGCATCCGGAGTCGGTGCCGATCAACATGCTGGTGAAAGTGAAGGGCACGCCGCTCGCCGAAGAGAAGGACGTCGATCCGTTCGACTTCATCCGCACCCTGGCCGTGGCGCGCATCATGATGCCGAAGTCGCACGTGCGCCTGTCCGCCGGCCGCGAACAGATGAACGAACAGATGCAAGCCCTGGCCTTCATGGCTGGCGCCAACTCGATCTTCTACGGCGAGAAGCTGCTGACCACCGCCAACCCGCAGGCCGACAAGGACATGCAGCTGTTCGCCCGCCTCGGCATCAAGCCGGAAGAGCGCGAAGAGCACGCCGACGAAGTGCACCAGGCGGCCATCGAGCAGGCGCTGGTCGAACAGCGCGATTCCAAGCTGTTCTACGACGCAGCCGTTTGATCGACCAGCGGGCGGGACGGGCCGAGATGCCAACCGCCTGCTGCCTCACCTCTGTTTCTCGACAGGTGGCTAGTCGCTGCGCGGTTGGCCATCGGGCATCGCCATGAGTTTTGACCTCGCTACTCGCCTCGCCGAACGCCGCGCCGCGCACCTGTACCGCCAGCGCCCGCTGCTGGACAGCCCGCAGGGCCCGGAGGTGCAGGTCGACGGCCAGCGCCTGCTGGCGTTCTGTTCCAACGATTACCTGGGCCTGGCCAATCACCCCGAAGTGATCCGCGCCATGCAGCAAGGTGCCGAGCAGTGGGGCGTCGGCGGTGGCGCCTCGCACCTGGTGATCGGCCACAGCACGCCGCACCATGCGCTGGAAGAGGCGCTCGCCGAGTTCACCGGACGGCCGCGCGCGCTGCTGTTCTCCACCGGCTACATGGCCAACCTGGCGGCGGTCACCGCGCTGGTCGGGCAGGGCGACACGGTGCTCGAGGATCGCCTCAACCACGCCTCGCTGCTCGACGCCGGGCTGCTCTCCGGAGCGCGTTTCTCGCGCTATCTGCACAACGATGCCGAAAGCCTTGGCAAGCGCCTGGACAAGGCTGAAGGCAATACCCTGGTGGTCACCGACGGGGTGTTCAGCATGGATGGCGACCTCGCCGACCTGCCGGCGCTGTGCGCCGCGGCGCGGCGCAAGGGCGCCTGGCTGATGGTCGATGACGCCCACGGCTTCGGCCCGCTGGGCGCGACCGGCGGCGGCATCGTCGAGCATTTCGGTCTGGGCATCGATGATGTGCCAGTGCTGGTCGGCACCCTCGGCAAGGCGTTCGGCACCGCCGGCGCCTTCGTCGCCGGCAGCGAGGAGCTGATCGAGACCCTGGTGCAGTTCGCCCGCCCGTATATCTACACCACCAGCCAGCCGCCGGCCGTGGCCTGCGCCACGCTGAAGAGTCTCGAGCTGTTGCGCCGCGAAAGCTGGCGCCGTGACCACCTCAACCAGCTGATCGCGCGCTTCCGTCAGGGCGCCGCGGAGATCGGCCTGACCCTGGTCGACAGCCCGACGCCGATTCAGCCGATCCTGATCGGCGACAGCCAGCGCGCGCTGCGCCTCACCGCGCTGCTCAAGCAGCGTGGCCTGCTGGTCGGCGCGATCCGCCCGCCGACCGTGCCGGCCGGCACCGCGCGGCTGCGCGTCACGCTGTCGGCGGCACACACTGCGGCGCAGCTGGAAACCCTGCTGGACGCCCTCGCCGAATGCTGGGCGCTGCTCGGCCAGGAGGACAGCGGCCGTGCGTGAACACCTGATCCTGCTGCCCGGCTGGGCGATCGGCGCGGCCGCCCTGGAACCCTTGCGCGAGGCACTGCTCGAACGTGCCCCGCACTTGCAGGTGGACATCGAGGCGCTGCCCGAGCTGGGCCAGTCTGGCGCCTGGCTCGACGCGCTGGATGCACGCCTACCGGCGGATTGCTGGCTGGCCGGCTGGTCGCTCGGTGGCATGCTCGCCGCCCAGCTGGCCGCGCGGCGCGGCGATGCCTGCCGCGGCCTGGTCGGCGTGTGTAGCAACGCCTGCTTCCGCGCCCGCGAGGACTGGCCGACGGCGATGCCCCAGGCGGTGTTCGCCGCATTCCACGAAGCCTGCCGGCTCGATCCCGTGCAGACGCTGAAACGCTTCAGCCTGCTGGTTGCCCAGGGCGCGCGCGATCCGCGCACCCTGGCGCGGCAGCTGCAGGTCACCCAGCCGGCACTGCCGGCCGAGGTGCTCGACGCCGGGCTGCGCCTGCTCTCGGTGCTGGACACCCGCGCCGCGCTGCAGGGCTATGCCGGCCCGCAGCTACACCTGTTCGCCGAGCACGACGCGCTGGTCCCGGCCGCGGCGGCGCAGGCGCTGCTCGACTGGCTGCCGGATGTCGAAGTCAACGTTTTGCCGGGCAGCAGTCACGGCCTACCGCTGGAACAACCCGACGAGGTGGCTGCAGCCATACTCGCCTTCATGCGGGAGGGCAGTGATGTCTGAGCCGGTACTGCGCCTCGCCACCGCCGCGGTGCTCGACCGCGACGGCTATCTGCCCGACAAGCGCCAGGTCGCCGCGTCGTTTTCCCGCGCCGCCGGCAGCTACGACAGCGTCGCCGCGTTGCAGCGCACGGTCGGCAGCGACTTGCTGGCGCGTCTGCCGGGCAGCCTCGCGCCGCAGCGCTGGCTCGACCTCGGCAGCGGCACCGGGCACTTCAGTCGCGCCCTGGCCGAACGCTTTCCCGCCGCCGAGGGGCTGGCCGTGGATATTGCCGAAGGCATGTTGCAGCACGCCCGGCCGCTCGGCGGGGCGCGCGGCTTCATTGCCGGCGACGCCGAGCGCCTGCCGCTGCAGAGCGAGTGCGTCGACTTGCTGTTCTCCAGCCTGGCGCTGCAGTGGTGCGGCGATTTCCCTAGCGTGTTGGCCGAGGCGCGCCGCGTGCTGCGCCCGGGCGGCGTGCTGGCGTTCAGCAGCCTGTGCGTCGGCACCTTGCAGGAGCTGCGCGACAGCTGGCAGGCGGTCGACGGCTTCGTCCACGTCAACCGCTTCCGCCGTTTCGAGGACTACCAACGCCTGTGCGGCGCCAGCGGCCTGCGCCTGCTCGGCCTGCAGCGCCAGCCGCAGGTGCTGCATTTCCCCGACCTGCGCTGCCTGACCCACGAACTCAAGGCGCTCGGCGCGCACAACCTCAATCCGGGACGCCCCGGCGGCCTGACCGGGCGGGCACGCATCCTCGCGCTGATCGAGGCCTACGAGCGCTTCCGCCAACCGCAGGGCCTGCCGGCCACCTACCAGGTGGTCTACGGCGTGCTGCACAAGGACCGTTGAGATGGCCCAGGCCTGCTTCGTGACCGGTACCGATACCCTGCAACTGGTTAGCGAGCCGGCAAGACCCAGTGGTCGTCGGTCGTGTGGAGCACGATGCCAATGAGTAGCGCCTATTTCGTCACCGGCACCGACACCGAAATTGGCAAGACCACCATCGCCGCCGGCCTGCTGCACGCCGCGCGGCGCGCCGGGCTGAGCACCGCCGCGGCCAAGCCGGTGGCCTCCGGCTGCGAGCCAAGCGCCGCGGGGCTGCGTAACAGCGATGCGCTGGCGCTGCTCGGCGAGTGCACGCTGCCGCTGCAGTACGCCGAGGTCAATCCGCTGGCATTCGCCCCGGCCATCGCTCCGCACCTGGCGGCGCGTGAGGCGGGCGTGACGCTGAGCGTCGAGGCGTTGCGGGCGCCGGTGCAGGCGGTGCTGGCCAAGCGTGCGGATTTCAGTCTGGTGGAAGGCGCCGGCGGCTGGCGGGTGCCGCTGGCCGGTGCGGAGACGCTCTCCGACCTGGCGATCGCCCTCGGTCTGCCGGTGATCCTGGTGGTGGGCGTGCGCCTCGGCTGCATCAATCACGCGGTGCTGAGCGCTGAAGCCATCCTCCGTGATGGCCTGCCGCTGGCCGGTTGGGTGGCCAATGTGGTCGATCCGGCGACCTCGCGGCTGGACGACAATCTCGCCACCCTGGCCGAGCGCCTGCCGGCGCCCTGCCTCGGTCGGGTGCCGCACCTGCCGGCCGCGACTCCGGCGGCGGTGGCCGCGCACCTTGATCTGAGCCGCCTGCTGCCGCTATAAGGGATGTGCCGTTGCCGGTAGATGTCTGCCGGCTCCTCGGGCTTCACGCCCTTAATGCGAGAGCACGCAGCATGCAGATCAGCGCCTTCACCGCCGGATTGAGTTCCCTGCACAGCGGCCAGCAGCGCACCGAGCGTGCCGCCGGCGAGATCGCCGGGGCCAGCCTGGCGCATGCTGAAGTGGCGGCCGTCGCGCCGACCAGCGCCGACCTGGCGGTGCAGCTGGTCGAACTGCAGCAGGGCAAGATCGAGGCCGAAGCCGGCGCCAAGCTGATCAAGACCACTGACGAAGTGCTCGGCACCCTCATCGATACCCGCGCCTGACCCTGCGCCCGTCTTTCGGCGGGGCCTGTTGCCGTAACGTATGCGCCAGCCTGGCGCGCCGTGACCATCCAGATTGCCAACTCCCCAGCACAAAGTCGCGAAAGTGACTGACGGATAGCTGTTGGTCACGGCTTGACAAGGTTCAGACCTAAACGTATGTTTCAAACAACTGTTTGACGGTCATTCTTTCTGAGTGGCCGGCGGGTTGCTCCCGCACCTTGACCGCCTTCCGGTCGACACACCCAGGAACCCACCGTAGAGGTTTATCGCTATGCCTGATTACAAGGCCCCCTTGCGTGATATTCGCTTCGTTCGTGACGAACTGCTCGGCTACGAAGCGCACTATCAGAGCCTGCCTGGCTGCCAGGACGCCACCCCGGACATGGTTAACGCCATCCTCGAGGAAGGTGCCAAGTTCTGTGAGCAAGTGATCGCGCCGCTGAACCGCGTGGGCGACCTGGAAGGCTGCACCTGGAGCGCCGAAGGCGTGAAGACTCCGACCGGCTTCAAGGCTGCCTACGAGCAGTTCGTTGAAGGCGGCTGGCCGAGCCTGGCCCATGACGTCGAGCACGGCGGCCAAGGCCTGCCGGAATCCCTTGGCCTGGCGATCAGCGAAATGGTCGGCGAGGCCAACTGGTCGTGGGGCATGTACCCGGGCCTGTCGCACGGCGCGATGAACACCATCTCCGCGCACGGCACCCCGGAGCAGCAGCACACCTACCTGACCAAGCTGGTGTCCGGCGAGTGGACCGGTACCATGTGCCTGACCGAACCGCATTGCGGCACCGACCTCGGCATGCTGCGCACCAAGGCCGAACCGCAGGCCGACGGCAGCTACGCGATCTCCGGCACCAAGATCTTCATCTCCGCCGGTGAACACGACATGGCCGACAACATCGTCCACATCGTGCTGGCCCGCCTGCCCGACGCGCCGCAAGGCACCAAAGGCATCTCGCTGTTCATCGTGCCGAAGTTCAACGTCAACGCCGACGGTTCGGTGGGTGAGCGCAATGCCGTGTCCTGTGGTTCGATCGAACACAAGATGGGCATCCACGGCAACGCCACCTGCGTGATGAACTTCGACGCGGCCAAGGGGTACCTGATCGGCGCGGCGAACAAAGGCCTGAACTGCATGTTCACCTTCATGAACACCGCTCGCCTGGGTACCGCGCTGCAAGGCCTGGCCCACGCCGAGATCGGTTTCCAGGGCGGCATCGCCTACGCTCGTGAGCGTCTGCAGATGCGTGCGCTGACCGGCCCGAAAGCCCCGGAAAAAGCCGCTGACCCGATCATCGTCCACCCGGACGTGCGTCGCATGCTGCTGACCATGAAGGCCTTCGCCGAAGGCAACCGCGCGATGGTGTACTTCACCGCCAAGCAGGTCGACATCGTCCAGCGCAGCGAGAATGAAGAAGAGAAGAAAGCCGCCGACGCGATGCTGGCTTTCCTCACTCCGATCGCCAAGGCGTTCATGACCGAAGTCGGTTTCGAGTCGGCCAACCACGGCGTGCAGATCTATGGCGGCCACGGTTTCATCGCCGAGCACGGCATGGAGCAGAACGTCCGCGACAGCCGCATCTCCTGCCTGTACGAAGGCACCACCGGCGTGCAAGCGCTCGACCTGCTCGGCCGTAAAGTGCTGATGACCCAGGGCGAAGCGCTGAAAGGTTTCACCAAGATCGTCCACAAGTTCTGCCAGGCCAACGAAGGCAACGAAGCGGTCAAGCCGTATGTTGAGCAGCTGAACAAGCTGAACAAAGAGTGGGGCGAGCTGACCATGAAGATCGGCATGGCGGCGATGAAAGACCGCGAGGAAGTCGGTGCCGCTTCGGTGGACTACCTGATGTACTCCGGCTACGTCTGCCTGGCCTACTTCTGGGCCGACATGGCCCGTCTGGCTGCCGAGAAATTGGCTGCCGGCACCGAAGAAGCCGCCTTCTACAAGGCCAAGCTGCAGACCGCGCGCTTCTACTTCGGCCGCATCCTGCCGCGTACCCGCACCCACGTGGAAGCCATCGCCTCCGGCGCCGGCAACCTGATGGACCTGGCGGAAGAGGACTTCGCCCTGGGCTACTAAGCCCTACGGCGCGTCACGCAGAACGCCGCGTACCTCCGGGTCCGCGGCGTTTTTGTTTTTTCGCGGACAACCCGCAGGATTTGTCGGCGAGTTGAGGCAAAATGCCAGCCTTCGCCCCTGCTGACACCGGAGCCCGCGTGTCCCGTCTTGCCGCCTTCCGAATCGGTCATTTCCTGCCGTCGCTGCTGCTGTTGGCGGCCGGCTTGTTGGCAGCCACGCTCGGTGGTCTCAACGAGTTCTTCGTGTCGCTGTTCAACGTCCTGCCGACTTTGCTGCTGCTGCTCGGTGGCGCCTTCTGCCTGGCCTATTCGCGGCAGCGCGAAGCCTTCCTGCTGCTGGTCGTATACCTCGGCTACTTCGTCCTCGACACGCAGGCCGACTACTACCGGGCGCACGGCAAGCCACTCGCCGATGCGGCGCTGATGTTCCACCTGGTCAGCCTGCTGCTGCCGTTGCTGTATGCCGTGCAGGGACTCTGGCAGGAGCGCTCGCACCTGGTCCAGGACTTGGTCGCGCGCAGCGCGGTGCTGCTGGCAGTCGGCGCGGTATTCGCAGGGCTGGCGCAGCGTTACCCGCAGGCGCTGTTGGAGTGGCTCAGCAGCACGCGATGGGAGCTGCTGCAGGCCGGCTGGATGAGCCTGGTGCAACTCGCCTACGCGGCCTTCCTGCTGGCCGGCGTGGCGTTGCTGGTGCAATACCTGCGTCGTCCACGGCCGCTGCACGCAGCGTTTCTGGTCGGCCTGGCTGGCCTGCTGTGGATGCTGCCGCGCACCTTCAACGTGCCGCTGGCGCTGAACATCCTGTGTAGCCAGGTGATGCTCATGCTGATGGTCGCGGTCGCCCACGAGGCCTACCTGATGGCCTTCCGCGACGAACTCACCGGCCTGCCCGGGCGCCGCGCGCTGAACGAGCGTCTGCAGCGTCTGGGGCGCAACTATGTGATCGCCATGGCCGACGTCGACCACTTCAAGCAGTTCAACGACACCCACGGCCACGACGTCGGCGACCAGGTGCTGCGCCTGGTCGCCAGCCAGCTGCGCAAGGTCGGCGGCGGTGGCACCGCGTACCGCTACGGCGGCGAGGAATTCACCTTGCTGTTCCCCGGCAAAAGCCTCGAGGAGTGCCTGCCGCACCTCGACGCGGTGCGCCAGGCGGTGGAGGGCTATCCGCTGCAGCTGCGCGACAAGGGCCAGCGCCCGCGCAACGACCGCCAGGGGCGCCAACAGCGCAGCGGCGGCAAGCGTGGCAGCGTGTCGGTGACGATCAGCATCGGCGTCGCCGAGCGCCGTCAGGAGAAGGGTTTCGAGGACGTCATCCGCGCCGCCGACAAGGCGCTGTACACGGCCAAGTCGGCCGGGCGCAACTGCGTGCGGGCGCACGGCCAGCAGCGCAGCGGGGCGGTGCGCGAGCGCGCCAGCGAGGCCCCGGTCAGCGCGCGCTGATAGCGCTCCATTCAGCCGGTGCAACGTGATTGTCGCTCCCCGGTATCGGCAGTAGCCTGAGGTTTTCCCCCGCTGCGCGTGGCGCAGCCGTCGACGGAGACCTGCCATGCCTGACTACAAAGCTCCCCTGCGCGATATGCGCTTCCTGTTCGATGAAGTCTTCGACTTCCCCGCCACCTACACCGCGATCGGCGCCAACGACGCGAGCCCGGATATGGTCGGCGCGATCCTCGAGGAAGGCGCCAAGTTCTGCGAGCAGGTGCTGGCGCCGCTGAACCGCTCCGGCGACGAGGAAGGTGCGCAGTGGCACGACGGCGTGGTGACCACGCCGAAGGGCTTCAAGGAAGCGTTCGCGCAGTACGTCGAGGGTGGCTGGAACGGTCTGGCCGCGGACCCGGCCTACGGTGGCCAGGGCCTGCCGCATTCGCTGGGTCTGGTGATCGCCGAGATGGTCGGCACCGCCAACACCTCCTGGGGCATGTACCCGGGGCTGACCCACGGCGCCATGTCGGCGATCCACGCCCACGGCAGCGCCGAGCAGAAAGACACCTACCTGACCAAGCTCACCGAAGGTCGCTGGACCGGCACCATGTGCCTGACCGAGCCGCACTGCGGCACCGACCTCGGCATCATCAAGACCCGCGCGGTGCCGCAGGCCGACGGCAGCTACGCGGTGTCGGGGACGAAGATCTTCATCTCCGCCGGCGAGCACGACATGAGCGAGAACATCATCCACCTGGTGCTCGCCAAGCTGCCCGACGCGCCGGCCGGCACCAAGGGCATCTCGCTGTTCATCGTGCCGAAATTCAACGTCAACGCCGATGGCGAACCCGCCGAGCGCAACGGCGTGTCGTGCGGCTCGATCGAACACAAGATGGGCATCAAGGCCTCGGCCACCTGCGTGATGAACTTCGACTCCGCCAAGGGCTTCCTGATCGGCGAGGCCAACAAGGGCCTCAACTGCATGTTCACCATGATGAACCACGCACGCCTGGGCACCGGCATGCAGGGCCTGTGCAACGGCGAGGCGAGCTACCAGGGCGCCGTGCGCTACGCCAACGACCGTCTGCAGATGCGCGCGCTGACCGGGCCGAAGGCGCCGGACAAGCCGGCCGACCCGATCATCGTCCACCCGGACGTGCGCCGCATGCTGCTGACTATGAAGGCGTTCAACGAGGGCAACCGCGCGCTGGCCTACTTCACCGCGCAGCTGCTCGACCTGCTGCACAGCCCGGACGCCGAACAGGTCGCCGAGGCCGAGGGCCTGCTGGCCTTCCTCACGCCGATCTGCAAGGCGTTCATGACCGACACCGGCCTCGAGGTGACCAGCCTCGGCATGCAGGTGTTCGGCGGCCACGGCTACATCCGCGAGTGGGGCATGGAACAGCTGATGCGCGACTGCCGCATCGCGCCGATCTATGAAGGCACCAACGGCATCCAGGCCCTCGACCTGCTCGGCCGCAAGGTGCTCGGCAGCCAGGGCAAGGCGCTGCGCAGCTTCACCAAGATCGTCCACAAGTTCTGCCAGGCGCAGGCCGAGCACCCGCAGCTCAAGGCCCAGGTCGCCGAGCTGGCGCGCCTCAACCAGCAGTGGGGCGAGCTGACCACGCGCATCGGCATGGCGGCGATGAAGAACCCCGACGAAGTCGGTGCCGCCTCGGTGGACTACCTGATGTACTCCGGCTACGTCACCCTCGGCTACTTCTGGCTGCGCATGGCCACTGTCGCCCAGGCCAAGCTGGAGGCCGGCAGCGCCGAACAGGCCTTCTACCAGGCCAAGCTGGCCACCGCCGAGTTCTACTTCAAGCGCCTGCTGCCGCGGGCCGGTGCACACCTGGCCGCCGCGGACGCCGGCAGCGAGGTGCTGATGCGCCTGTCCGCCGAGCACTTCACGCTCTGACGAGCGGTTCGGCGCCCGGAGAAGCCCGCCTTATGGCGGGCTTTTTCATGCGCGCGCCTCGCCCTTCGTGAAATGACCGGACGGTCTCAACATGACGCTACATATCAAAAAAGTTGTTCGCTTAAACTCCGCCGCACCTGCGCAATCCTGGCTGGCAGGCCCTGTTTTGTTCGCTCGAGGAATCCACCATGGCTGACTACAAAGCTCCCCTGCGCGACATGCGCTTCGTTCTCAATGAAGTATTCGACGTCGCCAAGCTGTGGGCCGAGCTGCCAGGCCTGGCCGAAGTGGTCGATGCCGACACCGCCTCGGCGATCCTCGAAGAAGCCGGCAAGGTCACCGGAGGCGTCATCGCCCCGCTGAACCGCAGTGGCGATGAAGAAGGTTGCGCGTGGACCGACGGCGCGGTGAAAACCCCGGCCGGTTTCCCGGCGGCCTACCGCACCTATGCCGAAGGCGGCTGGGTCGGCGTCGGCGGCTCACCAGAATTCGGCGGCATGGGCATGCCCAAGGTGATCGGCGCCCAGGTCGAGGAAATGGTCAATTCGGCCAACCTGTCGTTCGGCCTGTACCCGATGCTGACCGCTGGCGCCTGCCTGTCGATCCTCAACCACGCCAGCGAAGAGCTGAAGGAACAGTTCCTGCCGAACATGTACGCCGGCGTCTGGGCGGGTTCCATGTGCCTGACCGAGCCGCACGCCGGTACTGACCTGGGCATCATCCGCACCAAGGCCGAACCGCAGGCGGACGGCAGCTACAAGATCAGCGGCACCAAGATCTTCATCACCGGCGGCGAGCACGACCTGACCGAGAACATCGTCCACCTGGTGCTGGCCAAGCTGCCCGACGCCCCGGCTGGCCCGAAAGGCATCTCGCTGTTCCTGGTGCCGAAGGTCATGGTCAACGCCGACGGTTCGTTGGGCGCGAATAACTCGCTGTCCTGCGGCTCGATCGAGCACAAGATGGGCATCAAGGCCTCGGCCACCTGCGTGATGAACTTCGACGGCGCCACCGGCTGGATCGTCGATGCGCCGAACAAGGGCCTCAACGCTATGTTCACCATGATGAACTACGAGCGTCTGGGTGTTGGCATCCAGGGCCTGTCGCTCGGTGAGCGCTCCTACCAGAACGCCGTCGAGTACGCCCGCGACCGCATCCAGAGCCGCGCGCCGACCGGTCCGGTGGCCAAGGACAAAGCCGCCGATCCGATCATCGTGCATCCGGATGTACGCCGCATGCTGCTGACCATGAAAGCGTTGAACGAAGGCGGTCGTGCCTTCTCCAGCTACGTCGCCATGCAGTTGGACACCGCCAAGTACAGCGAAGACGCCAGCACCCGCAAGCGTGCGGAAGAGCTGGTTGCCCTGCTGACCCCAGTGGCCAAGGCGTTCCTCACCGACATGGGCCTGGAAACTACCGTCCACGGCCAGCAGATCTTCGGCGGTCACGGTTACGTCCGCGAGTGGGGCCAGGAGCAGCTGATCCGCGACTGCCGCATCACGCAGATCTACGAAGGCACCAACGGCATCCAGTCGCTGGATCTGATGGGCCGCAAGATCGTCGGCAGCGGCGGTAGCTTCTACAAGCACTTCGCCGATGAGATCAAAGCCTTCGTCAGCAGCGCGGACGCCTCGCTGGCCGAGTTTGTCGAGCCGCTCAAGGCAGCCGTCGCCAACCTCGATGAGCTGACCGCGTGGGTCATCGACAGCGCCAAGGCCAACCCGAACGAAATCGGCGCCGCCTCGGTCGAGTACCTGCAGGTGTTCGGCTACACCGCCTACGCCTACATGTGGGCACTGATGGCGCGCGCCGCGCTGGCCAAGCAGGGCGACGACGAGTTCTACGTGAGCAAGTTGGGCACCGCGCGTTTCTTTTTCGCCCGCCTGCTGCCGCGCATCCACTCGCTGAGCGCCTCGGTCAAGGCCGGTAGCGAATCGCTGTACCTGCTCGACGCCGAGCAGTTCTAAGGCGTTTCGCCCGGCATGAAAAACCCCGCCTTGGCGGGGTTTTTTTATGCGCGGGAAACGGCTCAGTCCTGGGTCAGTTTGGCCGCCAGCGCCGGGTCGTCGATGAACGCGTTGCGGTTGCCCTGCAGCTGTTCGATCTGCGCGTTGCGTGCCTTCTCCGCCGCATCCGGCGGGTCCAGTTCGTTCCAGCGCTGGTACATCTGCAGCTGCCCGGCGATCGGCAGGCCGTATTCCTTGTGCATGTAGAAGATCGCGCGGGCCACGTTGCCCTTGGCGGCGTCGCGCGGCTCGACGAGCTGGAAGGTGGCTTTGAAGTCGCAGCCGATGTCGGTGAACTTGCTCGCCACGTCCGGGCCGACCGTGCCGAATTGCGCGTTGCGCCGGGTCAGCTCGACGCGGGTCAGTTCCGGATAGAGGTTGTGCAGGTCGGCGAGCATGTAGTCGAACTGCGGGTTGACCACCTGGCACTGGTTCTCGGTCATGCAGCGCAGCGCCGACTTGATCTGCTTGCTGCTGTACACCGCGCTGGCCGTGTACTCGCTGCTCGCCGCGGTGAACGGCTTGTCGCAGTACAGGGTGCTGCCGCCATTGGCGTACAGCTTCGGCCAGAACACCTGGTCGATCGCCACCTTGGCGTTGGGAAGTTGATCCTGGCCGGCGGCCAGGGCGGGTACTGCAGGCACTGCCGCTAAGGCCAGGGCAATCACCATTCCGCGCATTGCGTCACCTTGTCGAGCGTTCTTGTTGGATTGTTGGACAAGCCCGAGTCTAGCAAGCCGTCCACAGCCAGGGAACCAGCCTGCTGGTGGGTGTAAGCCATGGCTTACAGGGACTGGTGGAGATCGCTGCTGTCGCCGCCGCGCCGGCGCGGCTACTCTGCCGTCCATGGATCCCGCGCAGGAAGCGCCCAGACCAACACGGACCTTTGGGATACCGCCAGGATGGCGGATGGACTAGGACGTCGCGAAACGGATATCAGGATTCAGTCTGCAAAACCCCGCCTCGGCGGGGTTTTCTTTTTTCCGCTTCCGGCAGCCGCGTGGCTGCCGGTGCGTTGCCCGTCAGGCGTCCAGCGAACCGGCGGGGCCGAAGAACTCGTAGTGACACTGTTCCTGCGGCACGCCGAGCGCGCGCAGCTGGCGTTTGACCTGGGCCATGAACGGCTGCGGGCCGAGGAAGTAGGCGTCCAGGTCGCGGTTGGCCGGCAGCCAGCGGTCGAGCAGTTCCGGGCTGAGGAAACCCTCGGCATGCGCTTCGTCACCGTCGCGTGGCTCGCTGTAGCAGAAGTAGTGGCGCACCTGCGGATACGCCGCGCTCTGCGCCTCGGTCCAGTCGCGGAACGCATGCACCCCGGCATGCCGCGCGCAGTGAATGAAGTGGATCGGCCGCCCGCTGTCGCGCGCCTGCTCGAGCATGGCCAGCGCCGGGGTGATGCCGACGCCGGCGGTGATCAGCGCCAACGGCTTCTGGCTGCTGCGCAGGACGAAGTCGCCGGCCGGCGGGTACAGCTCCAGCACATCGCCGACCTGCACTTGATCGTGCAGGTGATTGGACACCCGCCCGCCATGCTCACGCTTCACGCTGATCCGGTAGTGACGGCCGTCGCCGCGCGCCGACAGCGAATAATTGCGGCGCTCCTCGCCGCTCGGCAGCACCACGCGCAGGCCGATGTACTGGCCGGGGGCGAACTCGAGCAGCGCGCCGCCATCCACCGGCGCCAGGTAGAACGAAACGATCTCCTCGCTCTCGGCGACCTTGCGCGCCACGCGGAATTCACGAATGCCGCGCCAGCCGCCGTCCAGCTGCTCGTTGCGCGCGTAGACCTCCTCCTCGGCGCCGATCAGCAGCCCGGCCAGTTGCCCGTAGGCGGCGGCCCAGGCGGCGATCACCGCATCGTTGGCCAGCTCGGCGCCGAGCACCTCGCGAATCGCGCGCAGCAGGCAGCCACCGACCAGCGGGTAGTGTTCCGGAAGAATCTGCAGCGACACATGCTTGTTGACGATCTGCCCCACCAGCGGGCCCAGTTCGTTCAGGCGGTCGATGTGCCGGGCATACATCAGCACCGCGTTGGCCAGTGCCTTGGCCTGGTTACCGCTGGCCTGGTGGGCCTGGTTGAACAGCGCGTGCACCTCGGGATGTTCGCTGAACAGCAGCTGGTAGAAGTGGCGGGTGAGGGCTTCGCCGCCGCTTTCCAGCAACGGGACGGTGGCTTTGATCAGGGTGCGTTGTTCGGCTGACAGCATAAGGACTCCAAGGCGGGAATGACCGAAAGGCGCAGCGACGTGCTAGCGTTGCTGCATGGCCTGGCTATTCCAGATTTCGTGCCAAGTATTTTTCCTTTTATTTTCAATGCCTTGTGTTTATTCGTGTCGTAATGACTCGGGCAGCGCTTTGGTCTAAATGACTCGGTATGGTCGATATGACAGCAACAACCCCGCTCGCCATCTTCACCCCGTTGATGGCCGATCTGTCCCGTGAACTGCCCGAGCAGGAGCGCTACCAGCGCCTGTTGCAGGCCCTGCAGCAACTGCTGCCCTGCGAGGCGGTGGCGTTGCTGCGCCTGGACGGCGAGTTCCTGGTGCCGCTGTCGGTAATCGGCCTGAGCGCCGACACCCTTGGGCGGCGCTTCAAGGTCAGCGAGCACCCGCGCCTGGAGCAGTTGCTGGCCAGCCGCGCGCCGACGCGTTTCCCCGCCGACAGCGAGCTGCCGGACCCTTACGACGGCCTGGTCGAGGGTCATCAAGGCCATCTGGAAGTCCACGACTGCCTGGGCTGCCCGCTGTACTTGCAGGACCAGCTGTGGGGCCTGCTGACCCTCGATGCGCTGGATGCCGGTAGCTTCGGCAGCGTCGAGCTCGACCAGCTCGGCGCGTTCGCCAGCCTGGCCGCGGCGACGGTGATGGCCGGCGAGCGGATCAAGCTGCTGACCCGCAAGGTCGAGGACGAGCGGCGCATCGCCGAGGCCTACAAGCAGGCGGCTGGCCAGCAGCTGTCGCGCGAACTGATCGGCAGCAGCCCGGCGCACCGCACCCTGCTTGGCGAGGTCGCGCTGGTCGGCGACAGCGAGCTGACGGTGCTGATCAGTGGCGAGACCGGGGTCGGCAAGGAGCTGGTCGCCGAGGCCATCCATGCCGCGTCGCCGCGTGCAGGCCAGCCGCTGATCAGCCTCAACTGCGCCGCGCTGCCGGACTCGCTGGTGGAGAGCGAGCTGTTCGGCCACGTGCGCGGCGCCTTCACCGGCGCGCTCAGCGAACGCAGCGGCAAGTTCGAACTGGCCGACGGCGGCACGCTGTTCCTCGATGAGGTCGGGGAGTTGCCGCTGACGGTGCAGGCCAAGCTGCTGCGCGTGCTGCAGAGCGGTCAGCTGCAGCGCTTAGGTTCCGACCGCGAGCACCGCGTCGACGTGCGCGTGCTGGCGGCGACCAACCGCGACCTGGCCGAGGAAGTGCGCGCCGGGCGCTTTCGCGCCGACCTCTACCACCGCCTCAGCGTCTACCCGCTGCGCGTGCCGGCGCTGCGCGAGCGCGGCCGCGACGTGTTGCTACTGGCCGGTTATTTCCTCGAACAGAACCGTGCGCGCATGGGCTTGCGCAGTCTGCGCCTAGGGGCCGCGGCGCAGAAGGAGCTGCTCGCCTACGACTGGCCGGGCAACGTGCGCGAGCTGGAGCACCTGATCGGCCGCGCGGCGCTGAAGTCGCTGGCGCTGAATCCCGAGCGCCCGCGCATCCTCACCATCGAGGCTGCGGCGCTGGACCTGGCGCCCGCCGCGCCGGCAACGGCCACCCCGGCACTGCCGAGTGCCGCGCCGGCCAGCGCGGCCGGATTGAGCCTGCGCGATGCGGTGGACCAGTACCAGCGCCAGGTGATCGGCGAGGCGCTGACCCGTCATCAGCAGCAGTGGGCCACCGTGGCCCGTGAGCTGGGCCTGGACCGCGCCAACCTGAGCCGCCTGGCCAAGCGCCTCGGCCTCAAGTAATCGTCCGGCAACGCAACAGCCGCGCACTGCGCGGCTTTTTGTTGGGGCGGCCGGCGGCGTGGCGCGCCGGCCGGCGGGTTAGTGGCGGGCTCGCCAGCGGCGGATCACCAGCTTCTCCAGCTCGACGACGAAGAACACCAGTACGCCGATGCCCAGCGCGGCCAGCCAGTTGCCGAACGACAGCGGCACGGTGTGGAAGGCTGTCTGCATGAACGGCACGTACAGCACCAGACACTGCAGCAGGACCAGCGCCAGGGTCACGGTAAGCAGCGCACCGTTGCGCAGCAGCGCGGCATTCAGCGAGAAGCGCTCCTGCAGGCGGCAGTTGAACAGGTAGGCCCACTGCGCGGTGACCAGGGTGTGCAGGACCATGGTGCGGATGTGGTCGGTGTCCTGGCCCTGGCCGAGCATCCAGGCCTCGACCAGGAACGCCGCCGCCGCCAGCAGGCCGCCAACGAAGAACACTCGCCACACGGCGAAGCCGTTGAGGATCGACTCGTGGGCGTTGCGCGGTGCGCGACGCATCATTCCCGCCTCGCCCGGTTCGAACGCCAGGGCGAACGACAGGGTGGTCGAGGTGGCCATGTTCATCCACAGGATCTGCAGCGGCGACAGCGGCACCACCGCGCCGGCGAGGATCGCCATGACGATGATCAGGCCCTGCGCCAGGTTGGTCGGCAGGACGAACAGCACGGTCTTCTTCAGGTTGTCGTAGACCCGCCGGCCCTCGCGCACCGCGTTGGCGATGGTCGAGAAGTTGTCATCGGTGAGCACCATGTCGGCGGCCTCCTTGGTCACCTCGGTGCCCTTGATGCCCATGGCGATGCCGACGTCGGCCTGCTTCAGCGCCGGCGCGTCGTTGACCCCGTCACCGGTCATGCCCACCACCTGCTCGTTGGCCTGCAGGGCACGCACCAGACGCAGCTTGTGTTCCGGGCTGGTGCGGGCGAACACCGAGTACTGCATGGCCACGGCCTTCAGCGCCTCATCGTCGGTGGCCTCCAGTTCCTGGCCGGTCATCGCGCGCAGGTCGTTGCCCATGCCGAGCATGCCGGCGATGGCCACCGCGGTATCGGGGTGGTCGCCGGTGATCATCTTCACCTGGATGCCGGCCTGCCGGCACATGGCGATCGCCTCGATCGCCTCCGGGCGCGGCGGGTCCATCAGCCCGGCGACGCCGAGGAACACCATGCCCTGCTGCACGTCCGGGTGATCGATGTCGCCGCCGGCGCCGGGCACCGGCTTGTAGGCCGCCGCCAGCATGCGCAGGCCCTGGCTGGCGATATGGCTCATCTCGCGTTCCCAGTAGGCGCGGTCCAGCGGCTCGACGCCGGCGCTACCGAACTGTTGTTCGCACATGCGCAGCAACACGTCGGGCGCGCCTTTGAGGTAGATCAGCGGCTCGCCGTCGACGTCGCAACGCCGCGCCATGTACTTGTAGGCCGAGTCGAAGGGAATCTTGCCCAGCCGCCGCACCTCGATCTCGGCCAGTTCGGCCTTGCGCGCCAGCACCTTGAGCGCGCCCTCGGTGGGCCCGCCGACCACGCTCCAGCGCCCGCTGTCGTCGCGCTGCAGGCTGCTGTCGTTGCAGATGTCCACGGCGCGGATGAACGCCGCGAGGTTGCCGTGCGCCGCCCAGTCCAGCGGCTCGGTGGCGCCGGCCAGGGTAATGCGGCCCTTGGGCTCGTAGCTCTGCCCCTCGACGGCGTAGCTGGCGCTGGCGGTCAGCACCTGCTTGGCGGTCATTTCGTTCATGGTCAGCGTGCCGGTCTTGTCCGAGCAGATCACGCTCATCGCGCCGAGCGTCTCCACCGTCGGCAGCTTGCGGATGATTGCCTTGTTGCGCGCCATGCGCTGCACGCCGAGCGAGAGGATGATCGACACGATCGCTGGCAGGCCCTCGGGCACCGAGGCCACCGCCAGACTGATCAGCGACAGCAGCAGTTCGCCGAACGGGTAGTCGTGCCAGAAGAAGCCAATGACGAACAGCGCCAGCATCATGCCGATGATCAGCTGGAAGATGCGCTTGCCGAGCTGGGCGATCTGCCGCAGCAGCGGGGTTTCGGTCTCGTCCACCGTGGCGATCATGCGGTTGATCTTGCCCAGCTCGGTGGCCGCGCCGGTGCCGATCACCACGCCCTTGGCGTTGCCGGCGCTGACGCTGGTGCCGGAGTAGCCGAGGTTGGTGCGGTCGGCGAGTTGCGCCTCGTGGTCGAGGGCCTCGGCGTGCTTGGCCACGGTCAGCGACTCGCCGGTGAGCATGGATTCCTCGACCTGCAGGTGGTGCACCTCGAACAGGCGCACGTCGGCGGGAATCTTGTCGCCGGGGCGCAGCACGATGATGTCGCCGGGCACCAGTTCGGCGGCGTCGATCTCCAGCTTGGCGCCGTCGCGGATCACGTGCGCGCTGCTGCTGAGCATGCCGCGCAGCGCGGCCAGGGATCTCTCCGCCTTGTTTTCCTGGAAGAAGCCGATTGCCGCGTTGATCACCGCCACGGCGAGGATCACCAGGGTGTCGGTCCAGTGGCCCATCAGCGCGGTGGCCAGCGCGGCGGCGAGGAGGATGTAGATCAGCACGTCGTGGAAGTGCCGGGCGAAGCGCAGCCAGGCCGGGTCGACGGCCTTGGCCGGCAGAGCGTTGGCACCGACGCGCAGCAGGCGCGCCTGCGCTTCGTCAGGCGTCAGCCCGCGGGTGCCGGTCTGCAGTTCGGCGAGGGTCTGGTCCACGCTCTTGCGGTACCAGAGGCCGGTGCTGTGCTGGTGCGGTTGCAGTGATCCCATGTCGTCCTCCTGGATCTGTCGTCCTGAGCCGAAGTGGAGAAGGGCAGCCGGTGGCGGCCCCGGCGAGTGGTTACTCGTCCTGTGTTCCACTTTCGCCCCGCCAACCTGAACGGTTGCTGTCTGCGCCTATGGTTGCCCGCGCCAAGCCGTACGCGCTTGATCCAGGTCAGCTGCGGGCGCCTCCGGTGGAGGGTGATGCGGCGCCGTCGGCTACCGGTTGGGCAAGGAACTGCGGGAAAACGCCTGCGGTTCTGGCGATTCGATCGAGTAGCGGAGGGACTGTGACGGGGCTCGGCGGCAGTGCTGTGGCGGAAGGGAAGAGCCGCTGGCCGAAGATTACGGTCGGGCAGAAACGAAAAAGGCCAGCACGGAGGCTGGCCTGATTCATGGATTGTGATGGTGGGCCCACACGGACTCGAACCGTGGACCAAAGGATTATGAGTCCTCTGCTCTAACCAACTGAGCTATAGGCCCCCAGAAGGCGGGCGGATTATACCGGCGCGGTCTCGCTGGCGCCAATTGCGTGTCGGGGGCTGAGGAAATGTTGGGAGAACTGCTCGGCCGGCAGCGCCTGGCTGAGGATGAAGCCTTGGATCTGGCCGCAGCCTTCGCGGGTGAGGAAGTCCTCCTGCGCCTGGGTTTCCACGCCTTCGGCGATCACCGTCAGCTGCATGCTGCGCGCGAGGGCGATGATCGCGCGGACGATGGCGGCGTCGTGCGGGTCATCCGGCAGGCCGCTGACGAACGACTTGTCGATCTTCAGGGTGTCCAGCGGCAGGCGCTTGAGGTAGCTGAGCGAGGAGTAGCCGGTGCCGAAGTCGTCGATCGCCAGCTCCAGTTTCAGCGCCTTGAGCTCGTGGAGGATCGCCAGCGCTTCTTCGGTCTGGCTCATGATGAAGCCTTCGGTGATCTCCAGCTGGAGCAGCTGGGGCGGCAGCTGCAGCTCGTCGAGCAGCCCGGCAATGCGCTTGGCCAGCAGTGGCTGGCGCAGCTGCGCGCCGGCCAGGTTCACCGACAGCGGGCCGAACGGCGCGTGCTGCTTGTGCCACACGCTCATCTGCCGACAGGCCTCCTGCAGCACCCAGTCGCCGAGCGGCAAGATCAGGCCGTTTTCCTCGGCGAGGGGGATGAAGCGGTCCGGCGGGATGTCGCCGAGCACCGGGTGCTGCCAGCGGATCAGCGCCTCGGCGCCGGTCAGGCGGCGGCTGTCGAGGGCCAGCTTGGGCTGGTAGTGCAGGCTCAGTTCGTTGCGCTCCAGGGCGCGGCGCAGCTCGTGTTCGAGGGCCATGCGCTCGGTGGCCTGGAAGGTCAGGTCGCGGGTGTACAGCTCGACCCGGTTGCGGCCTTTGGCCTTGGCGCGGTACATCGCCGCGTCGGCGTTCTTGACCAGCGTGGCAACGTCCTTGCCATCGGCGGGGAACAGGCTGATGCCGATGCTGGCGCTGATGAAGAACTCGTGGTCGTCGGCCTGGAACGCTGTGTCGAAGCAGCTCAGCAGCTTGGCGGCGACATGCTCGGCGTCGTCGAGCTGGTGCAGGCCGGGCAGCAGGATGATGAACTCGTCACCGCCCTGGCGGGCCACGGTGTCGATGTCGCGCAACTGGTCGCGCAGGCGCAGGGCGATGCTCTTCAGCAACGTGTCGCCGACCGGATGGCCGAGGCTGTCGTTGATGTGCTTGAAGCGGTCGAGGTCGAGGAACAGCACCGCACCCTGGCGGTCGTCGGCCTGCGCGTCGTTCAGCGCGGCGAGCAGGCGGCTCTCGAACAGCAGGCGGTTGGGCAGGCCGGTGAGCGGGTCGTGGTGCGCCTGGTAGTCGAGGCGCGCCTGGGCGTGCTTGAGAATCGAAATGTCGGCGAACACCCCGACGAAGTGGGTGATCACCCCGGCCGGGTCGTGCACCGCGTTGATGGTCAGCCATTCCGGGTACAGCTCGCCGCTCTTGCGGCGGTTCCAGATTTCGCCTTGCCAGTGGCCTTGGTCGGCCAGCTGGTGCCACATCGCGGCGTAGAAGGCGCTGTCGTGCTGGCCGGAGGCGAGCAGGCGCGGCGATTGGCCGAGCGCTTCGGCCTCGCTGTAGCCGGTGATCTCGCTGAACGCGCGGTTGACCGCGGTGATGCGCTGCCGGGTGTCGGTGATCAGCACGCCCTCGGCGGTGCTTTCGAACACGGTCGCGGCCTGCTGCAGCTTCTCCTGCATGACCTGGCGCTCGGTGATGTCGCGGGCGATGGTCAGCATGCACGCTTCGTCGCCGATGAGGATGCTCTGCACCGACAGTTCGCACAGGCGCTGCTGGCCGTCGCGGGTGCGGATCGGTGCGATGTAGTCGTGCACGCTGCCGCTGTGCCGCAGTTGTTCGACGACCTGCAGGCGGTCCTGCGGGTTGGCCCACACGCCGAGCTGGATGGTCGACTGGTCGGTGGCCTCGTGGGGGCGGTAGCCGGTGATCCGCGTGAAGCCTTCGTTGGCCTCGATCAGCAGGCCGTCGCGCAGGCGGGTGATCAGCATGCCGTCCGGCGAGGCGTGGAAGGCGCGGGCGAATTTCTCCTCGGAGATCTGCAGGCGCTGCTGGGTTTCCTTGAGCTGGCTGATGTCGCGCACCGCCACGACCAGCGCCGGGGTGGCGTCGAGGAGGATGCGCTGCGAGGAAATCAACCCGGTGAACATCTCGCCGTTGCGGCGGCGGAAGGGCATTTCCAGGTTGTGCAGGTTCTGCTGCTGCATGCTCGACAGCAGCTCCGGGGCGATCCCCGGCAGCACCCAGATGCCCAGCTCGCTGGAGGTCTTGCCGACCGCTTCGGCGGCGGCGATGCCGAGTTGCTGCTCGAAGGTCTGGTTGACCGAGAGCAGCCGGCCGTCCTCGCGGCTGGCGATGACCTGGATGTCCGGTGAGTGGTGGAACACCGACGCGAACTGCTGCTCGGACAGGCGCAGCGCGCGCTCGGTGTGCTTGGCCTCGGTGATGTCGATCATCAGCCCGCGCATCAGCACGCCGTCTCCCTGGGGTATCAGCGTGACGATGTCGCGCAGCCAGACCACCCGGCCATCGGCGGCGAGCATGCGGTAGTCGAGGGTGTGGTCGCGCCCGGCGGCGCTTTCGCTGACGCAGTAGTCGATGGCCTGCGCGGCATCATCCGGGTGCAGGGTGCGCTGCCAGAAGCCCGGCTGCAGCCAGTCACTGACCGCGTAGCCGAGCAGTTTCTCGGCGTGCGGCGAGACGTAGGTGAAGCAGTAGTCGGGCAGGCGCATTTCCCAGGCGATCGCCGACAGGCTTTCCACCAGGCCGCGGTAGTGCTGCTCGCTGGCGCGCAATTCGCGCTCGAGCGCCGAACGCCGGCCGATTTCGCTGCTCAGCCGGCGGTTGATGCGCAGGATGATCGCCAGCACGGCAAGCACCGCCAGCAGCAGCGGCAGGCCGTAGCGCAGGGCGTCGCGCCATACCTCGCGCTGATCGAGCAGAGTGCCGACCCAGGGCTCCTGCAGGGCGCGGATTTCTTCGGGGGTCAGCTCGGCGAACAGCTTGTCGAGGATGCCGATGAGCAGCTCATGACCCTTCGGCGCGGCCATCGCCAGCTGATAGCGGTAGGGTGTTTCGCCGCTGATGTAGAGGCCTTCCAGCTTGAGCTGGCGCAGGCTCCAGACGCTGGAGGCGAGGTCGCCGACGAAGGCGTCGGCCTGGCCGGTGGCGAGCGCCTGCAGAGCTGCGCTGACGCTCGGCAGCGGCAGCAGGTTGAGGTCCGGGTGCTGGCTGCGCAGCAGCTCGTGGGGCGCGTAGTCGGCGACAATGGCGATCTTCAGGCTGTACAGGTCGCGCAATGTGCGCGGTTGCGGGCCGTTCTCGCGGGCCAGGATGACGATCGGGAAATCCAGGTAGGGGCGGGTGAAGTGCAGGTAGCTCTGCCGCTCGGGGGTCGACATCACGCCGGGCAGCAGGTCGAGGTCGCCGCTCTTAGCCTGGCGCAGCACTTCGCTCCAGCTGCTCGGCTCGATCGGCTGCAGCTGGATGCCCAGGCGCTGCTGGATCAGCTGCACATAGTCGGCGGCCAGGCCCTGGTAGTGATCGTGGTCGTCGCGGAATTCGAACGGAGGCCAGGAGGCGTCGATGCCTAGGCGCAGCTGCGGGTGCGCGACCAGCCAGTCGCGTTCCTTCTGGGTCAGCGTCAGGGCCATGACCGGGGCGGTGAAGAGCGCCAGACAGAACAACACAACGGCCGGCAGTCGCGGCATACAAGCCCCATCCCCAAGCGAAGACTAGTGGCAAAGTGTAGTCGCGGAGGGGGGGCGCCGAAAAGCAAAACCCCCGGGCTAGGCCGGGGGTTCTGGTATCACTCGTCGAGGAACGATCGCAAGTGTTCGCTGCGGGTCGGGTGGCGCAGCTTGCGCAGCGCCTTGGCCTCGATCTGCCGGATACGCTCGCGGGTCACATCGAACTGCTTGCCGACCTCTTCGAGGGTGTGGTCGGTGTTCATGTCGATGCCGAAACGCATGCGCAGGACCTTGGCTTCACGCGCGGTGAGCCCGGCCAGCACTTCGCGGGTGGCTTCCTTGAGGCTTTCCACGGTCGCCACGTCGATCGGCGATTGCATGGTGGAGTCCTCGATGAAGTCGCCCAGATGCGAGTCTTCGTCGTCGCCGATCGGCGTTTCCATGGAGATCGGCTCTTTGGCGATCTTCAGGACCTTGCGGATCTTGTCCTCGGGCATGTCCATGCGCTCGCCCAGCTCTTCCGGAGTCGGTTCGCGACCCATCTCCTGCAGCATCTGCCGAGAGATACGGTTGAGCTTGTTGATCGTCTCGATCATGTGCACCGGGATACGGATGGTGCGCGCCTGGTCGGCAATCGAGCGGGTGATCGCCTGGCGAATCCACCAGGTGGCGTAGGTCGAGAACTTGTAGCCGCGGCGGTATTCGAACTTGTCCACCGCCTTCATCAGGCCGATGTTGCCTTCCTGAATCAGGTCGAGGAACTGCAGGCCGCGGTTGGTGTACTTCTTGGCGATCGAGATGACCAGGCGCAGGTTGGCCTCGACCATTTCTTTCTTCGCCCGGCGCGCCTTGGCTTCGCCGATCGACATGCGACGGTTGATGTCCTTGATGTCGGCGATGGTCAGGCTCGATTCGTTCTGCAGGTCCGCGAGCTTTTCCTGGCAGCGCTGGATGTCAGCCTGCAGGTTGCTGATCGCTTCGGCGTACTTGGCCTTGCCCTTGGCCAGGCCGGCGGCCCAGCTGTCGTTGACTTCGTTGCCCGGGAACAGGCGCAGGAAGTCGGCACGCGGCATGCGGGCGTCACGCACGCACAGCTGCATGATCGCTCGCTCTTGGGCCCGCACGCGGTCCAGGGCGCCGCGCACGCGGGTCACCAAGGCTTCGTACTGCTTGGGCACCAGCTTGATCGGCATGAACAGCTCGGCGAGCGCCTGCAACTCGGCAACGCCTTGCTTGCTGTCGCGGCCGTGCTTCTTCAGCGTCTTGCGGGTCTTCTCGAGCTGATCGGAGACCGCGGTGAAGCGGCGCGCCGCCTCTTCCGGATCCGGACCGCCGTCGCCTTCTTCCTCGTCGTCGCTGTCGCCGTCGGCTTCCTCGTCGTCATCGGTCTCGGCGGCAGCGCCGGTCTTGATTTCGGGAACCGGGGCTTCGGCCGGCTCGGCGATGCCGTCGTCCGGGTCGATATAGCCACTCAGGACTTCCGCCAGGCGGCCGCCTTCGGTGGTGACGCGCTGGTACTCACCGAGGATGCTGTCGACGGTGCCAGGGAAGTGGGCGATGGCGCTCATCACCTCGCGGATGCCCTCCTCGATGCGTTTGGCGATTTCGATTTCGCCTTCGCGGGTGAGGAGCTCCACGGTACCCATTTCACGCATGTACATGCGCACCGGGTCGGTGGTGCGGCCGATATCGGTTTCTACCGCGGCCAGGGCGGCGGCAGCTTCTTCGGCGGCGGCTTCATCGGTTTCCGCTTCGGCCAACAACAGGGCATCCGCATCCGGAGCACTCTCGAATACGTTGATGCCCATGTCGTTGATCATGCGGATGATGTCTTCCACCTGTTCCGGGTCGGAAATATCCTCCGGCAGGTGGTCGTTGACCTCGGCGTAAGTCAGGTAACCCTGCTCACGACCACGGCTGATCAACTCTTTCAAACGAGACTGCTGTTGCGCTTTTCCGGACATAACACCCTATCCACTGAAGGTCTAGGCGGGCTGAAGACAAGCTGACCATTATAGCCGAGCACAGGCGTCACGCGCCAGTTGGGCTCGGCGTGATGATGGAAGCATTGCGGCTGAGGAGCTCGCGCAGGTGGGTTTTTTCCTCTGCGCTCAACTCGCTGGTGCGCGCTTTGCGGAGCAGTTGCTCCAGGCTGCGCTCGCGCTGGCGGGCGGCAAGGCTAGATATGGTGTCGAAAAACTGTTGTTCAAGGTTGTCGCCACGAATTAGCCATTCCTTTTCCGCCAGCGCCTTGAGCAGGCGTCCCTGTTCTGTGCCGTGCCAGCGCGCGATCAGCTGCAGTGAGCGCAGCTTCGGATTCTTCTGCAGGGCGCCGAGCAGGGCGACCAGCAGTTGAGCATAGGTGTCGTCTTCCGCGGCGAAATGGCCGGCATCTTCGACCTTATGCGCGAGTTCTGGGTGGTGAAGCAGGGTGCGCAAGGCGGTCAGCGTCGGTGATTCGACCTTGATCGGCTCGCGCGGCCGGCGCGGCGCCTCGTCGCGGCCACCCTTCTTCCAGTTGCCATCTTTCTTCCAGCCCTTGCCGTCACCCTTCTTCCAGTTCTTCTGAGGCTCGTAGCTCTCGGCGGGCGGCTCGATGTGGTTGGCGTAATCGGCGATATCGCCGTAATCGGGCTGGGCGTCGTAGTAGTCGTAGGCGGCCGCCTGCTCGCTGCTGCTGGGGGCGGCCGGGATGCTGGAGGCGAACTGACTGACGGTCTCGCCGCTGAGTCCGGTGATCTCGCTGAGGCGCTGGCGCATCAGGGTGCGCAGGTTGGTCCCGGGGATCTTTTCGATCAGTGGTGCGGCCAGGGTCGCCAGGTGCGCTTTGCCTTCCAGTGAGCGCGGATCGGCCTCCTCCATGAGGTGCTGGAAGAAGTAGTCGGCGAGCGGCTGGGCGTGCTGGGTGATGCGCGCGCGGAACGCATCGGTGCCCTCGGCGCGGACCAGGCTGTCGGGATCTTCGCCTTCGGGGAGGAACAGGAAGCGTGCGCGGCGGCCGTCCTGCAGGCTCGGCAGGGTCGACTCCAGGGCGCGCCAGGCGGCGTTGCGGCCAGCCTGGTCGCCGTCGAAGCAGAACAGCACGCTCGGCACGATGCGGAACAGGCGCTTGAGGTGCTCTTCGCTGGTGGCGGTGCCGAGGGTGGCGACGGCGTTGCGCAGGCCTTGCTGGGCTAGGGCGATGACGTCCATATAGCCCTCGACGACCATGATCTCGTCGAGGTTGCGGTTGTTCTGCCGTGCCTCGAACAGGCCGTAGAGTTCCTGGCCCTTGTGGAACACCGGAGTTTCCGGCGAGTTCAGGTACTTGGGCTTGTCGTCGCCGAGCACTCGGCCGCCAAACGCGATGATCCGCCCGCGGCTGTCGCGGATCGGGAACATCACACGGTCGCGGAAGCGGTCGTAGCGCTTGCCGGAGTCGGTGTTCTCGATCAGCAGCCCGGCATCGATCAGCGCCTTGTGCTGCAAGCTGTCGCCGCCGAGGTGCTTGAGCAGGTTGTCCCAGCCGGGTGGGGCGAAGCCGAGGCCGAAATCGCGGGCGATCTCGCCGGACAGGCCGCGGCCCTTGAGGTAATCGACTGCCGCCTTGCGGGTCGGATGGCTCTTCAGTGCCTGGCGGTAGTAGTCCGCAGCGGCGGTCAGCAGTGCATACAGCGGGGAATCGGTGGGCTGGCGCGGGGTGTGGCCGCGGCCGCCGTCTTCACGCTGGACCTCCATGCCGGCGGCCTTGGCCAGGTCCTCGACGGCCTGGACGAAATCCAGGTTGTCGTGGTCCATGACGAAGCCGAGCGCATTGCCGCCCGCGCCGCAGCCGAAGCAGTAGTAGAACTGCTTGTCGGGGCTGACGGTGAACGACGGGGTCTTTTCCTTGTGGAACGGGCAGCAGGCGCTGTAGTTCTTGCCGGCCTTCTTCAGTTGGATGCGCGAGCTCACCACGTCGACGATGTCGGTGCGGTTGAGCAGGTCGTCGATGAAGGATTGCGGAATCAGGCCGGCCATAGGCGTTCAGGATACTGGCGTGCGTAGGCGGGAGAAACAAAAAAACTCCGCAGGTTCGCCGGTTGGCGAAGCGGAGTCTTGTGCTGCGAAAAATGCGATGCCCGGACGGAGCCGGGCATTCGTGGCGTTACGCGCGGTACGGATTAGTACAGGCGAACGGCACGGCGCTGTTCGCGCTGCACTTTCTTGGCGTGACGCTTAACGGCGGCAGCGGCTTTGCGCTTACGCTCGGAAGTCGGCTTTTCGTAGAACTCGCGGCTGCGAACTTCGGCCAGGACGCCGGCTTTTTCGCAGGAGCGTTTGAAGCGACGCAGGGCTACGTCGAAGGGTTCGTTCTCTTTAACTTTGACGGCTGGCATCCAGGTCGTACCTACATTAATTACCGAGGGTTGACGGGGTCCCGGCAAGCGGCTCGGGATACGTCGGTTTTTAAGGGTTGCGGATGTTACCGCCTCGCCGCCCGGAATGCAAAGCCTCTGATCGAAAAGCGCTGGCCGGGGGTGGGGGCGGCGATTATCATGCGCGCCTTCTAATTTGCCCAGCCTTATAGGGACGAACCCATGCTCGTACTGGGTCTGGAAACTTCCTGCGACGAAACCGGCGTAGCGCTGTACGACAGCGAACGCGGCTTGCTCGCCGATGCCTTGTTCAGTCAGATCGACCTGCACCGCGTCTACGGCGGCGTGGTGCCGGAATTGGCCTCGCGTGATCACGTCAAGCGCATGCTGCCGCTGATCCGCCAGGTGCTGGCCGAGGCGGGCGTGGCCACCACCGTCATTCAGGGCATCGCCTATACCGCTGGCCCCGGCCTGGTCGGCGCGCTGCTGGTCGGCGCCTCTTGCGCGCAGGCGCTGGCGCTGGCCTGGGGTGTGCCGGCGCTGGGCGTGCACCACATGGAGGGCCACCTGCTGGCGCCGATGCTCGAGGAGACGCCGCCGCAGTTCCCTTTCGTTGCCCTGCTGGTATCGGGTGGGCACACCCAGTTGGTGCGGGTCGATGGCATCGGCCGTTACCAGTTGCTCGGCGAGTCGCTCGACGATGCCGCCGGCGAGGCCTTCGACAAGACCGCCAAGATGATCGGTCTGGGCTATCCCGGTGGTCCGGAGATCGCCCGCCTGGCCGAGCGCGGCACACCGGGGCGCTTCAGCTTCCCGCGGCCGATGACCGACCGTCCGGGCCTGGAGTTCAGCTTCAGCGGGTTGAAGACCTTCACCCTCAACACCTGGCAACAGTGCCGCGCTGCCGGCGACGACAGCGAGCAGACGCGCAGCGACATCGCCCTGGCGTTCCAGCAGGCAGTGGTCGACACGCTGACCATCAAGTGTCGCCGGGCCCTCAAGCAGACCGGGCTCAACAGTCTGGTGATCGCCGGCGGGGTGAGCGCCAACCGGGCGCTGCGCCAGGCACTGGACGGCATGCTCGGCGAATTCAAGGGGCGGGTGTTTTATGCGCGTCCGGCGTTCTGCACCGACAACGGGGCGATGATTGCCTATGCCGGCTGCCAGCGCTTGCTCGCCGGGCAGCAGGAAGGCCCGGCGATTGGCGTGAAGGCGCGTTGGCCGATGGAGCAGCTGCCGCCGCTGGCGTCCTGAGGCAAGTGAGCGCTATTCAGCTCGACGATTCAGAAATGCCGTTCGCGTCCGGCGAACAGGTCGCTTAGATTGCGCCGATGGCGCCAGACGATCAGCCCGGTCAGCAGGGTCGTCGGCAGCAGGGCGCCGGGTTGCTGCCAGGCCAGCAGTGGCAGGGTCAGCGGCGTGGCGATCAGTGCGGCGAGCGAGCTGGTCCGGGTCAGCACGAAGGTCAGCAGCCACGCGCACACGGCGAGCAGCGCGGCCGGCGGATACAGGCCGAGGAGCATGCCGGCGGCGGTGGCGACACCCTTGCCGCCGCGAAAGCGGAAGTACAGCGGATACAGGTGGCCGACCACGGCCGCCAGGCCGATCCAGGCTTGTTGCTGGATGCCCAGTCCGAGCAGGGCGGCGATCAGCACGGGCACAAGGCCCTTGAGCAGGTCGCCGAGCAGGGTGAGGATGGCGAGTTTCTTGCCGGCGACGCGCAGCATGTTGGTCGCGCCGGGATTGCCCGAGCCGGCGGCGCGCGGGTCCGGGCCGCCCGCGAGGCGGCTGAGCAAAATGGCGAAGGACAGCGAACCAAGCAGGTAGGCGAGGACCGCCAGTAGCCAAAACATGGTATCCATTCCAGGCAGCGTGACCCCGATTCTAGCGGGGGCCTGGGCCCCTTGTCGTGGAGCAGAGCGTTTGGACAACGTATTTATCGAAGGTCTGGAAGTCGACACCCTGATCGGTGCCTACGACTGGGAGCGCAATATCCGCCAGTGCCTGCGCCTGGACCTGACCTTCGCCTGGGACATTCGCGCGCCGGCGGCCGAGGACGACCTGAGCAAGGCGCTCGACTATGCCAAGGTCTCGGCGAGCATCGACGCCTTCGCCCAGGCGGCGCGCTTCGAGCTGGTGGAGACCTTCGCCGAGCGCCTGGCAGCGACCTTGATGAGCGAGTTCGGCATCACCTGGCTGCGCTTGCGGGTGACCAAGCCGGGGGCCAATCCGGCTGCCGCCGGAGTCGGCGTGGAGATCGAGCGCGGATGTCGCTGACCCGGGTTTTCCTCGGCGTTGGCAGCAATAGCCAGCGCGAAGCGCACATTATCGCCGGCCTCGATGCGCTGGCCGGCTTTCTTCTCGAGCTGCGCTGTTCGCCGGTGTTCGAGAGCGACGCGGTGGGCATCAAGAGCGGGCCGTTCTACAACCTGGCGGTCACCGCGCTGACCGACTTGCCGCTGCACGAGCTGGATCGCCGGCTGAAGACCATCGAGGCCGACAACGGCCGCTATGCGCCGAACCGCAAGGGTTTGCCGCTGGACATCGATGTGTTGCTATACGGCGAGCAGGTCGGCAACTTCGACGGCCTGATCCTGCCACGCCCGGAAATTCTCAAGAATGCCTTCGTGCTCTGGCCGCTGGCCCTACTGGCGCCGGAGCAGGGCCATCCCTCCGCTGGGCAGACCTTTTCCGCGCTGTGGCAGGCGATGCCGCGCGCGCAGCGTCTGTGGCCGGTGGCGTTCGCCTGGCGCGACCGTGAGCTGACGCCGGCGACGCTGCTCGAAGCGTTCCCCGCGCCGTTGTAGCACTCGGCGGCACACCCGGGCGCCGCCGGTGGACTAGGCGCTGGCGCCGTCCTTGTAAGCCTTCAGCGCCTCGAGCCGCGCGCGGTTCAAGGCTTCGCCCAGCTCGGCGCCTTGCAGTCCCCGCTCCAGCAGCGGCTGGGCGGTCACCGCGCGGGCGGCGGCAGCGGCGCCGCGTAGGTAGTCGGCCTGGGGGTAGGCGCGCTGCTCCAGGCCGTGGCGGCCGCGGGCGTCCATCTCACAAGCGGCGATGAACTCCTCGAGGCGCTGCGGGCGGCGGTACACGTCGAAACGTTGCAGCAGTTCGAGCAGCGTGTTGGGCCGCAGTTCCAGGGCGCGATGTGCATGGGTGTGGTACTCGCCGACCAGCAAGGCCAGCTCCTGGCAGTCTCGCGGCGCCTTGCAGCGCTGGTTGACCGCGCGAATCAACTTGAGGCCGCGGGTCTCGTGGGCGATGTGCCGCGGCCATTGGCTCTCCGGCGTGGTGCCCTTGCCGACGTCGTGCAGCAGGCAGGCCCAGCGCACGGCGAGGGGCTGGCGGTGCGCGGCGCATTGGCGCAGCACCGCCAGGGTGTGCTCGCCGCTGTCGATTTCCGGGTGGTGCGCCGGCGGCTGCGGCACGCCGAACAGCGCGTCGACTTCGGGAAACAGCTGCGCCAGCGCGCCGCAGTCACGCAGCACCTGGATGAACACATCCGGGCGCGTCTCCATCAGCGCGCGGGAGATTTCCTTCCAGCTGCGCTCGGCGGTCAGTGCCTGCAGTTCGCCGGATTCGGCGAGCTGGCGCATCAGCGCCAGGGTCTCCGGGGCCACGTGAAAACCCAGCGGCGCATAGCGGGCGGCGAAGCGTGCCACGCGCAGCACGCGCAGCGGGTCTTCGGCGAACGCCGGCGAGACGTGGCGCAGCACCCGGGCGGCGAGGTCGGCCTGGCCATGATAGGGGTCGATGACCTGGCCGTGGTCGTCCTCGGCCATCGCGTTGATGGTCAGGTCGCGGCGCTGCAGGTCTTCCTCGAGGGTGACCTGCGGGCTGGCGTAGAAGGTGAAGCCGCCGTAGCCCTGGCCGCTCTTGCGCTCGGTGCGCGCCAGCGCGTACTCCTCGCCGCTCTGCGGGTGGAGGAACACCGGGAAGTCCTCGCCGACCGGGCGATAGCCCTGGGCCTGCATCTCGGCCGCACTGGCGCCGACCACCACCCAGTCGATGTCGGCCACCGGCAGGCCGAGCAGGCGATCGCGCACGGCGCCGCCGACTTTGTATATCTGCATGGGAATTCTCCGTCTGGCGCACAGGATAACCGCTCGCGCCGCCGCGTGCGTGCTGGCGTCAGCGCGCCTCGGGGATCTGCAGCAGCAGCGCGCCGACCGCGCTGTGCAGCAGTTCGGGGCTGTCGCGCGCCGGGCTCAGTCCGGTGGTCGCCAGGCCTTCCCAGAGCACCTGGCCGTCCGGGGTGGCCAGGCGAAGGCGCAAGGTGCCGGTTTCGTCGCGCAGGCGATGGATCGCCTGGTAGGGGCCGAGCGGGTTGGGCGGCGGGGTGTCGACGCGGAATTCCAGCGGGCTGTCCTGCAGCGCCAGCCAGTAGTAGACCAGCAGTTGCGGGCGCTGACTTTCGTGGTAGCCGCGCTCGCCAAGGCCCTGGCGCAGCAGCGGTACCAGCTGCGCATAGCGCTCGGCGTAGGGCGCCGGGCCGCTGAGCGCCTGCTCCGGGGCGATCAGCTGGAAGCTCTGGCGGCCGGCCAGCGCCGGGCTGGCCGGCTGCTCGACGCGGATCTGCGGGACGTGACTGGCGCAGGTGGCCAGGCCGAGGCACAGCAGGAGAACCAGCAACACGCGCATGACGCGGACTCCATGGAGGTTGCTGGCATGCTCGGCGGCGTGCCGCGCCACGGTCAACCGATCAAATGGGCGGCAAGGCCAATTCGAGGCGCGGGTAATCGTCGGCATCCTGGTCGTGGCGGGGCGGGATGTGCTGGGTGTGGACCACCTGGTCGCCGCGCACGCTTTCCAGATGAATGTCGAAGCCCCACAGGCGATGCAGGTGCTTGAGCACTTCGTCGGTGGACTCGCCCAGCGGTTTGCGGTCGTGCTGCTGGTGGCGCAGGGTCAGCGAGCGGTCACCGCGCCGGTCGATGCTCCAGATCTGCACGTTCGGCTCGCGGTTGCCGAGGTTGTACTGCGCGGCGAGGGTCTCGCGAATCGCCCGGTAGCCGGTCTCGTCGTGGATCGCCGGCACCAGCAGTTCGTCCTTTTGGTCGTCGTCGAGCACGCTGAACAGCTTGAGGTCGCGGATCACCTTGGGCGACAGGAACTGCAGGATGAAGCTTTCGTCCTTGAAGCTGCCCATGGCGAATTTCAGCGTCGCCAGCCAGTCGCTGCCGGCGATGTCGGGGAACCAGTGGCGGTCTTCGTCGGTGGGTTTTTCGCAGATGCGCCGCAGGTCGCTGTAGATCGCGAAGCCCAGGGTGTAGGGGTTGATGCCGCTGTAATAGGGGCTGTCGAAGCCCGGTTGGTAGATCACCCCGGTGTGCGACTGGAGGAACTCCATCATGAAGCCGTCGGTGACCAGGCCTTCGTCGTACAGGTCGTTCATCAGCGTGTAGTGCCAGAAGGTCGCCCAGCCTTCGTTCATCACCTGGGTCTGCCGCTGCGGATAGAAGTACTGCGCGATCTTGCGCACGATGCGCACCACTTCGCGCTGCCAGGGTTCGAGCAGTGGCGCGTGCTTCTCGATGAAGTAGAGGATGTTTTCCTGCGGCTCGGCGGGGAAGCGCTTGTTGTCCTGATCGCCGCCCTTGTGCGCGCCCTTGGGAATGGTCCGCCACAGGTCGTTGATCTGCCGTTGCAGGTGCTCTTCGCGGTCCTTCTGGCGGCGCCGTTCTTCCTCGGCGGAGATCGGGTAGGGGCGTTTGTAGCGATCAACGCCGTAGTTCATCAGCGCGTGGCAGGAGTCGAGCAGGTCTTCCACCGCGTCGATGCCGTGGCGCTCCTCGCACTGCATGATGTACTGCTTGGCGAACACCAGGTAGTCGATGATCGAGCTGGCGTCGGTCCAGGTGCGGAACAGGTAGTTGCCCTTGAAGAAGCTGTTGTGGCCATAGCAGGCATGCGCAATGACCAGCGCCTGCATGGTGATGGTGTTCTCTTCCATCAGGTAGGCGATGCACGGGTCGGAGTTGATGACGATCTCGTAGGCCAGGCCCATCTGCCCGCGCGAATAGCCTTTCTGGGTGCTGAGGAAGTGCTTGCCGTAAGACCAGTGGTGGTAGCCGAGCGGCATGCCCACCGAGGCGTAGGCGTCCATCATCTGCTCGGCGGTGATCACTTCGATCTGGTTCGGGTAGGTGTCCAGCGCGTAGCGCTCGGCCAGCCGGCTGATCTCCTTGTCGTAGGTGCGGATCAGCTCGAAGGTCCATTCCGAGCCGGTGGAAATGGGCTGACGTTTCATCTGCTGGCCCTCATGCGGTGAGGCGGCGCTGGAACAGCTCGCGGAATACCGGATAGATATCACCCGCCGACACCAGCTGCTGCTGGGCGAAGGTGTGCTCGAAGGTTTCCCGCACCTGCTCGTACTCGTACCACAGCGCCTGATGCTCGCGCGGGGTGATCTCGACGTAGGTGAAATACTGCACGAACGGCATGATCTGCTTCATCAGGATGTCGCGGCAGATCGGAGAGTCGTCGTTCCAGTTGTCACCGTCGGAGGCCTGCGCGGCGTAGATGTTCCACTCGTTGATCGGGTAGCGCTCGGCCATCACTTCCTGCATCAGCTTGAGGGCGCTGGAAACGATGGTGCCGCCGGTTTCCCGGGAGTAGAAGAACTCCTCCTCGTCGACCTCGCGGGCACTGGTGTGGTGGCGGATGAACACCACCTCGATGCGCTCGTAGTTCCGCTTGAGGAACAGGTACAGGAGGATGAAGAAGCGCTTGGCGATGTCCTTGGTGGCCTGGGTCATCGAGCCGGATACGTCCATCAGGCAGAACATCACCGCCTTTGACGAGGGGTTGGGTTGTTTGACCAGCAGGTTGTACTTGAGGTCGAAGGTATCGAGGAACGGCACGCGGTTGATGCGTGCGCGCAGTTTGCTGATTTCCGCTTCGATTTCCTGAATATCGCCGAAGTTGTCCGGCTCTTCGCGTTTCAATCGCTCCAGTTCCTCGAGCGCCAGCTTGAGCTTGCCGCGGCTGCTACCGGACAGCGCGATGCGTCGCGCATGCGCCGAGCGCAGGGTACGGATGATGTTGATGCGCGACGGATTGCCTTCGTTGCTGATCCCCGCGCGCACCGTCTTGAAGGTGTCGGTGCCGGCCAGGTGGCGCTTGATCAGGTTGGGCAGTTCGAGGTCCTCGAACATGAAGTCGAGGAATTCTTCCTGGGTGATCTGGAAGACGAAGTCGTCCATGCCTTCGCCGCTGTTGCTCGCCTTGCCGCCGGCGCCACCGCCGCCGCTGCCGGATGGCCGGGGGATGCGGTCACCGGTGGTGAATTCCTTGTTGCCGGGGTGGACGATGGTCTGCCGCCCGCCGCGACCGTGGTGCAGCACCGGCTCGTCGATGTCGCGGCCGGGAATACTGATCTGTTCGCCGTGCTCCATGTCAGTGATGGAGCGGCGGCTGACGGCCTCTTCTACCGCCTTCTTGATGTGATCACGGTAGCGCCGCAAGAAGCGCTGGCGGTTCACCGTGCTCTTGTTCTTGCCGTTCAGACGCCGGTCGATGACGTAGCTCATGAATGCTCCTCAGGGCTTGGTCCGCAGCGGCAGAACCGCCACGGACAAGTCCGAATGCGACGGCGACCGGCGCCGCGGGAAATCGCGGCGCCGATGGCAGACTACTGCGACTTGCGAACCCGCAGATACCATTCCGACAGCAGGCGCACCTGCTTCTCGGTATAGCCGCGCTCGACCATGCGTTTGACGAAGTCGTTGTGCTTCTGTTGATCCTCCTTGCTGGCCTTGGCGTTGAAGCTGATGACCGGCAGCAGGTCTTCGGTGTTGGAGAACATTTTCTTCTCGATCACCACCCGCAGCTTCTCGTAGCTCAGCCAGGTCGGGTTCTTGCCGTTGTTGTTGGCCCGCGCGCGCAGCACGAAGTTGACGATCTCGTTGCGGAAATCCTTCGGGTTGCTGATGCCGGCCGGCTTCTCGATCTTCTCCAGCTCTTCGTTGAGGGCCACGCGGTTGAGGATCTCGCCGGTTTCCGGGTCGCGGTACTCCTGGTCCTGAATCCAGAAGTCGGCGTACAGCACGTAGCGGTCGAAGATGTTCTGCCCGTACTCGCTGTAGGACTCGAGGTAGGCAGTCTGGATCTCCTTGCCGATGAACTCGATGTAGCGCGGCGCCAGGTATTCCTTGATATAGCGCAGGTAGCGCTCGCGCATCTCGGCGGGGAACTGCTCCTGCTCGATCTGCTGTTCCAGCACGTAGAGCAGGTGCACCGGGTTGGCGGCGATCTCGTGCGGGTCGAAGTTGAACACCTTGGAGAGGATCTTGAAGGCGAAGCGCGTCGACAGGCCGTTCATGCCCTCGTCGACGCCGGCCGAGTCGCGGTATTCCTGGATCGACTTGGCCTTCGGGTCGGTGTCCTTGAGGTTCTCGCCGTCGTAGACGCGCATCTTCGAGTAGACGTTGGAGTTGTCCGGCTCCTTGAGGCGCGACAGCGCGGAGAACTGCGCGAGCATCTTCAAGGTGTCCGGCGCGCAGTGGGCGTGCGCCAGCGAGCTGTTGAGCAGCAGTTTGTCGTAGATCTTGATCTCGTCGGTGACGCGCAGGCAGTAGGGCACCTTGACGATGTAGATGCGGTCGATGAACGCCTCGTTGTTCTTGTTGTTACGGAAGCTGTGCCATTCCGATTCGTTGGAGTGGGCGAGGATGATGCCGCTGAACGGCAGGCCGCCGAGGCCCTCGGTGCTGTTGTAGTTGCCTTCCTGGGTGGCGGTCAGCAGCGGGTGCAGCACCTTGATTGGTGCCTTGAACATCTCGACGAACTCCATCAGGCCCTGGTTGGCGCGGCATAGGGCGCCGGAGTAGCTGTAGGCGTCGGCGTCGTTCTGCGGGAATTCCTCGAGCTTGCGGATATCCACCTTGCCGACCAGTGCGGAGATGTCCTGGTTGTTCTCGTCGCCCGGCTCGGTCTTGGCGATGGCGATCTGGTTGAGGATCGACGGGTACAGCTTGACCACGCGGAACTTGCTGATGTCGCCGCCGAATTCGCTGAGCCGCTTGGACGCCCAGGGCGACATCACCGAGCGCAGGTAGCGCTGCGGAATGCCGTATTCCTCCTCGAGGATCGCGCCGTCCTCATCGGCGTTGAACAGCCCCAGTGGCGATTCGAACACCGGCGAGCCCTTGATCGCGTAGAACGGCACGCGCTCCATCAGCTGCTTGAGTTTTTCCGCCAGCGAGGACTTGCCGCCGCCGACCGGGCCGAGCAGGTAGAGGATCTGCTTCTTCTCTTCCAGGCCCTGCGCGGCGTGGCGGAAGAACGAGACGATCTGGTCGATGCAGTCTTCCATGCCGTGGAAGTCGGCGAACGCCGGGTAGCGGCGGATCACCTTGTTGGAGAAGATCCGCGACAGCCGCGGGTCGAGGGAAGTGTCCAACAACTCGGGCTCGCCGATGGCCATGAGCATGCGCTCGGCGGCTGTGGCGTAGGCGCTGCGTTCCTGTTTGCACAGGTCCAGGTATTCCTGCAGGGAATATTCTTCCTGGCGAGTCGCCTCGAAGCGTTGTTGGAAGTGGCTGAAAATACTCATGTCGTCACCTCGCTCGATGCGGAGAGTCGGCGCCGGATCGGTCGTGCGGGTGCGGGCGTCAGCCGAGAAGTCGGCCGATGGAAATCCCCCAGAACACCTAAGTGGTCACTGCCGATGGCCCGGAACCGGTGTGCCGGCTCTCCTTTTTGGATGGCCTGGCTTAAGAGTAGTTCGGAATCCCGAAGGTCAAGCGTCGCGCTTGCCCTGACGACCTGTGCCGTTCGTCCGGTAGTGACCGCTGAGCCAGAAACGGCGAGGGGTGCGCCGTTCTGTAATTTTTTATTCCAGGCTGCCCTGGTCGATCTCATTGGGGTAGGTGCCGCGCCACAGTTCGAAGCCGCCATCGAGGCTGTAGACCTCGGCGAATCCCTGGCCGGCGAGGTAGGCGGCGGCGCCCTGGCTGGAGTTGCCGTGGTAGCAGGCGACGATCAGCGGCTTGTCGAAATCGGCGTGGGCGATGAAATCGGCCAGCGAGTAGTTGTCCAGGTGCTGCGAGCCGGCGATATGGCCGAGGGCGAAGCTCTGCGGGTCGCGCACGTCGACCACCACGGCGCCTTGCTCGCGCAGTGCCTGGGCCTGTTCCGGGCCGATACGTTTGAAGTCAGTCATGGCGGTTCTCCTCGCAGCTGCAGCTGATACGCTCGCCGCTGTCGACGTTCAACAGGGTCATGCTGCCGCCCCACACGCAGCCGGTGTCCAGGGCGAACAGGCCGGGCTCGGTGCAGCGGCCCTCGAGTGCGGCCCAGTGGCCGAAAATGATCTTCTGCCCGCGCATCTTGCGCTCCGAGTGGCTGAACCACGGCGCGTAGCCCGGTGGCGCGGTGCCGACGCCTTCCTTGCTCTTCAGGTCGAGGGTGCCGTCGGCCTTGCAGAAGCGCATGCGGGTGAAATAGTTGGTGATCACCCGCAGGCGGGCGACACCCTTCAGGCTTTTGTCCCACTTGGCCGGCTCGTTGCCGTACATGCCGTCGAGAAACAGCGGCAGGCGGGCGTCGTCGCGCAGCACTTCCTCGACTTCCGCGGCGCACTTCTGCGCCTTGGCCAGCGACCACTGCGGCGGGATGCCGGCATGCACCAGGGTGATCTGGCGCTCGGCGTCGTGGTGCAGCAGCTTCTGCTGACGCAGCCAGTCGAGCAGCTCGTTGCGGTCCGGGGCGTCGAGGATTTCGCGCAGGGTGTCGGACTTCTTCAGGCGTTCGATGTGGTGGGCGGTGGCCAGCAGGTGCAAGTCGTGGTTGCCGAGCACGCAGACCACTGCTTCGCGCATGGCGTAGAGGAAGCGCAGGGTCTCCAACGACTGCGGGCCGCGGTTGACCAGGTCACCGACCAGCCACAGGCGGTCCTGGGTCGGGTCGAAGGCGACACGTTGGAGCAGGCATTGCAGCGGCTTCAGGCAACCCTGGAGGTCACCAACGGCGTACACCGCCATCAGTGCAGCGCCCCCGGAACGGCAAGGCGGAACGGCGCGATCGGCGCGTCGAAGCGCTTACCGTCGGCGGCGAGCATCTGGTAGCTGCCCTGCATGTTGCCGACCCGCGTGCTGAGCACGGTGCCGCTGCTGTAGGTGTGGCTGGCGCCCGGTTCGATCAGCGGCTGCTGGCCGACCACCCCGGCGCCGCGCACTTCCTGCACGCCACCGTCGCCGTCGGTGATGATCCAGTGGCGCGACAGCAGGCGGGCCGGCTGCTCACCGCCATTGTGGATGGTCACCGTGTAAGCGAAGGCAAAGCGCTGCGCGTCCGGCTGCGATTGCTCGGGGAGGAAGCGGGTGACGACGCTGACGTCGATCTGATAGCGGGAATCGGTCATGGGGACGCTCGGAAAGCTGAACTGCGAGTCTAAAACCTCACTCCGCGCTTGTCTGCTCGGCCAGCTGGTCGGCCAGGCGAACGAAGGCGGCGAGGTCGAGCTGCTCGGGACGGCGGCTGCCATCGACGCCGGCGGCTTCGATGGCGGCCGCCGGCAGCAACGCCTTGAGGGTGTTGCGCAGGGTCTTGCGGCGCTGGTTGAAGGCTTCGCGCACCACGCGCTCAAGCAGCCGGTGGTCCTTGGCCGGGTGCGGCAGCACGGCGTGCGGCACCAGGCGGACGATCGCCGAATCGACCTTCGGCGGCGGATTGAACGCGCCGGGGCCGACATTGAACAGGTGTTCGACCCGGCAGTGGTACTGGACCATGATCGACAGCCGGCCCCAGTCGCCACCGCCTGGCTCGGCGGCCAGGCGCTCGACCACTTCCTTCTGCAGCATGAAGTGCATGTCTTTGATCAGCGAGGCGTGGTCGAGCAGGTGGAAGATCAGCGGGGTGGAGATGTTGTACGGTAGGTTGCCGACCACCCGCAGGCTGTGCGGCTCGCCACCCAGCTGGGTGAAGTCGAACTTCAGGGCATCGCCCTGATTGAGGCGGAAGTTGGCGCGTTCGGCGAACTTGGCGCGCAGGATGGGGATCAGGTCGAGATCCAGTTCCACCACGTCGAGATGCGCGCCGCTGCTCAGCAGGCCTTCGGTGAGAGCGCCCTGGCCTGGACCGATCTCCACCAGGCGCTCACCTTCGCGTGCATGAATGGCACGCAGGATGCGGTGGATCACGCCGGCGTCGTGCAGGAAGTTCTGGCCGAAACGCTTGCGGGCGCGGTGTTGGTGCAACTCGGACATCGGGGCGGCTCCAGGCTTCGCCGCGCGCGCCTGGTGGGCCGCGCCGAAGCAGTCAGGCAAAGGCGCGCAGCTTACCAGTTGCGGCCGGGGTCGGCATCCCGGCGAGGCGAGCGGCTCAGCCGCGCGCGGTGCGGCTGGCGGCCATCTGGTAGGCGGTGTCGAGGGCGACCTGCAGGCTGCCGGTGTCGATTCGCCCGGTACCGGCCAAGTCCAAGGCGGTGCCGTGGTCGACCGAAGTGCGGATGATCGGCAGGCCCAGGGTGACGTTCACCGCCGCACCGAAGCCCTTGTACTTGAGCACTGGCAGGCCCTGGTCGTGGTACATGGCGAGCACCGCGTCGCAATGCTCGAGGTGCTTGGGGGTGAACAGGGTGTCGGCTGGCAGCGGGCCGATCAGCTCGATGCCCTCGCCGCGCAAACCGTCCAGGGTCGGTTCGATTACCTCGAGCTCCTCGCGACCGAGATGGCCGCCCTCGCCAGCATGCGGGTTGAGGCCGCAGGCCAGGATGCGCGGCCGCTCGATGCCGAACTTGTCGCGCAGGTCGGCATGCAGGATGCGAGTGACGCGCTGCAGGCGCTCGGGGGTGATCGCCGCGGACACGTCCTTGAGCGGTAGGTGGGTGGTCACCAGAGCCACGCGCAGGCCATGGGTGGCGAGCATCATCACCACCTGGGCGGTGTGGGTCAGTTCGGCGAGGAACTCGGTGTGCCCGGAGAAGGGGATGCCGCCGTCGTTGATCACGCCCTTGTGCACCGGCGCGGTGATCATCGCGGCGAAGTCGCCGTCGAGGCAGCCCTGCCCGGCGCGGGTAAGGGTGTCCAGCACATAGGCGGCGTTCGCCGCGTCCAACTGACCGGGCACCACCGGCGCATGCAGCGGGGTGTCCCAGACGTACAGGCTGCCCGCGGCGGCGGGCTGCGCGGGCCACTGGCCGGGTGCGACGGCCAGCAGTTCGATGGGCAAGGCCAGTTGCGCCGCGCGTTCGGTGAGCAGGGCGCGGCTGGCCACCGCGATCAACGGGTGCGGCTGGGCCTGTTGGGCGAGCAGCAGGCACAGGTCGGGGCCGATGCCGGCCGGCTCGCCTGGGGTGAGCGCGAAACGCAGGGGCTGAGTCATCGAAGGCTCCTCTCGGGGCTGGCCGGCGAGGCGCGGCCGGGCAGGCTATGGGTCTGGCACCAGAGTATGCCGATGCCGATCACGGATACAAAAAGCCCGGCGCTAGGCCGGGCTTCCGATTGCTGAGCCGGGGCTCAGAGCTTGATCTCGACGTAGGCTTCGTCGCGGATCTGGCGCAGCCAGGCTTGCAGCTCTTCGTCGTACTTGCGATTGCGCAGGGCGCTGAGTGCCTGCTGCTCGCGGAACTGCTCGCTGCTGTCGGTGGCGCGGCGGCCGAGGACTTCCAGGACGTGCCAGCCATACGGGCTCTTGAACGGCTTGGAGAGTTCGCCGCTGGCGGTGTGCGCCATCACTTCGCGGAACTCCGGCACCAGTGCGTTCGGGTCGATCCAGTTGAGGTCGCCGCCGTTGAGCGCCGAGCCTGGGTCTTCCGAGAAGCTCTTCGCCAGGGCGCCGAAATCTTCGCCAGACTGGATGCGTTCGTACAGGCGCTCGGCCAGGCGCTGAGCCTCGGCTTCGCTGCGAATTTCGCTGGGCTTGATGAGGATGTGGCGCACATGCACTTCATCGCGCACCTGGGTGCCGCCGCCGCGCTTCTCGATCAGCTTGAGGATGATGAAGCCGCCCGGGGTGCGCATCGGCTCGGTGACTTCGCCGGGCTTCAGCGCGCCGATCATCGAGTCGAACGGCGAAGGCAGTTGCGCCGCCTTGCGCCAGCCCATGTCGCCGCCTTCCAGTGCGGTTTCGCTGGCCGAGCGGGCGATGGCCTGCTGGGCAAAGTCGGCGCCCTGTTGCAGTTGCTGGTACAGCTCGTCAGCCTGCTTGGCAGCGCCCTGGATGTCGGACGACGAGGCGCTTTCCGGGACCGGGATAAGGATGTTGGCGAGGTGGTACTCCTCGGACAGCTGCATCTTGCCGAGGTCGGAGGCGAGGAAGTTCTGCACCTCCTGCTCGGTCACCTGGACGCGCTCGGCAACGCGGCGCTGACGCACGCGGCTGATGACCATCTCGCGGCGCACCTGCTCGCGAGCATCCTCGTAGGACAGCCCGTCACGGGCCAGGGCCGCGCGGAACTGCTCGACGCTGAGGTTGTTGCGCTGGGCGATGGTGCCGATCGCCTGATTCAGCTCTTCATCGGTAATGCGGATGCCGGAGCGGTCGCCGATCTGCAGCTGGATGTTCTCGATGATCAGGCGCTCGAGTACCTGCTGGCTCAGCACGTGCTCGGGCGGCAGCGCGGCACCGCGCTTGGCGATGGTCTGCTGCACTTCGCGCAGGCGCTGGTCGAGCTGGCTCTGCATGATGACGTCGTTGTCGACGATCGCTACCACACGGTTCAGCGGTTGAACTTCGGCCTGTGCGTTACCCAGCAGGGCGCTACTCAGCAACAGCGCGCCCAGCAGCGGGCGCATGCAATCAGAAAGCTTGGTCTTCACGTTCACGGTAACCTTGGATGCCTTTATCGAGGAAGGTTTCAACCTTGTTGCCGACGACACCGCCAAGGCCTTTGAGCACGATTTGCAGGAAGATACCGCGGTCGCCTTCCTCGTTGAGGTCGGGCGACAGGCTGTATTCGTCGTAGTCCAGCCAGTAGCGGTTGATCAGGCGCAGCTTCCAGCAGCAACTGTCGTACTCGAAGCCGGCGAAGGCCTCCAGGGTGCGGTTGCGGTTGTAGTCGTACTGCCAGCGCGCAATCGCACTCCACTGCGGCACCATCGGCCAGATGGTCGAGATGTCGTGCTGTTCGATCTTGTAGTAGTCCTTGATGGTCTGCCCGGTGACTGGATCGGTGTAGTCGCCGCCGCCGGTCAGCCAGGTGCCGGTGGACGGGTCGTAGCGCACGGTATCGTTGCGATAACGGAAGCCGGCGTTGACCACCTTGTTCGGATTGTCTTCCGGTTGGTAGTGGAACATCGCGCTGCCCGAGCGGGTGCGATGACTATCCGGGTCCCAGTTGAAGTCCGAGGTGAAGTTCCAGTCGCGGTTGAAGCGGTACAGGTATTCCAGCGCGTACGGCGAAACGTCCGAAGTCGCATCCTGACGGGTGCGGTAGTCGACACCCGGCATCTGTACCTTGCGGTCGGCGAAGTACAGCGCCTGGCCAATGCTGAAACGCTGGCGCTCGAAGCCGTCCGGTTGGATCCAGCGGTTGGTCACGCCCAGCGACAGCTGGTTGGCGTCGCCGATGCGGTCGCGACCGGAGAAGCGGTTCTCGCGGAACAGCGAGGAGTAGCTGAAGGTGCTTTCGCTGCTGTCGAACACTGGGATGTCGTCCTGGTCTTCCTCAGGGACATAGAGGTAGAACAGGCGTGGTTCCAGGGTTTGCCGATAGCTCTTGCCAAACAGCTGGGTGTTGCGGTCGAAGTACAGGCCGCTGTCGACGCTGGCGACGGCTACACCACGATCCGGGGCGTCGTCGAAGCTACCCACCTGGCTCTTGCCGAGGCTATCCAGGTCGAGGCTGTAGTCGGTGTAGAGGTATTTGAGCGACGGTTTGACGAAGCCCCAGGTCCAGTTCACTGGCAAGCTCACGCCCGGCTCAACGTGGGCGCGATCACCGGTGGCGCGGGCCAGGCCGAAGATCTGGCTGTCGTACCAGGGCGTCGGGTTGCCGTCCTTGTCAATGAAGTTGCCTTCGCGCAGGTCACGGTCGAAGCGCACGAACTCGGTGGAGTAGGTGAAGTTCAGTCCGGCCGGTTGGAACGGCAGCATGCCGTCCAGGGTAAGTTGCGGCAGGCGGTCGTACGGGGTGATGTCGGTGACCGTAGCCATTTCATAGGCGTGCGCATTGAGGCGCGCGGTGTAGCTGTCGCCGCGCCAGGTCAGGGTGCCGCGCTGGTCGACGTAACTAGTCGGCGCCAGACCCAGGTCGGTTTTCAGATCCTGGAAGTAATAAGGGTCGCTGATGTCGGTGAAGTCGACTTCAGTCAGCAGGCGCGAGTCGAGGCCGCCGGTGTGCTGCCAGCTGTACAGCCAGCGCTGGTCCTCGTACTCGGACTGCAGTTTGCGCTCGTCTTCCTGGTCATCCAGGTAGGCCGCGCCGAACTGGCCCTGGCTGCTCTTGGTCAGGTAACGCCCTTCGCCTTCCAGCAACAGGCCGCGCTTGGCCATGAAGGTCGGGTACAGGGTTGCGTCGTAGTTAGGCGCCAGGTTGAAGTAGTACGGGGTTTCCAGCGAGAAGCCGGTATCGCTCGAGGTGCCGATGCTCGGCGGCAGGAAGCCGGACTGGCGACGGTCGTCGATCGGGAAGTAAATGTACGGCGTGTAGAACACCGGCAGATCCTTGACCCGCAGCGTCACGTTGGTCGCGGTACCGAAGCCGGTCGCCGGGTTGAGCGTGATGTTGTTGCCCTTGAGGTGCCAGGCATTGCTGCCCGGCTCGCAGCGGGTGTAGGTGCCGTCTTTCAGGCGGATGATCGCCGTCTCTTCACGCTTGGCATACAGGGCGTTGCCGCGGGTGTGCGACTTGTGCAGGACGTACTCGGCGTTGTCGACCTGCGCCTCGCCGTTGTCCAGTTGCAGGTCGGCGCGATCGCCGACCACCAGCGCGCCGTTGTCGCGCAGCTTGACGTTGCCGACCAGCTCGCCGTGGTTTTCCGCCTGACGCAGGTTCGCCTCATCGGCTTCGACCTGCAGGCTGCCTTGGCGCAGCACCACATTGCCGGCCAGGGTGGCGACCTGCTTTTCCTGCTCGTAGCGCGAGGCCTTGGCGGAGATGTACATCGGCGCTTCGCTGAGCGGTGTCTTGTCATCCATGCCGGGGCGCGGTGGCTCGACGTAGGCGCCGGCGCAATACGGGCCGGTTTCCGCCAGTTGCGCGGCGGTCAGTTTGTCGCGCGGTACCCAGTCGAGGTGGCTGTAATCGGCACTGCGCGATTTCAGGCCCTTGCCTTTACTGTCGATGACCAAGGGCGTGACGGGTGCGCCCGCTTCCGCGGTGCCCCCGGCTTCGCCGCTGGCCGCGGCGGCACCGGCGCTGACTGCCGAGGCGCTGTGCGCTGGCCGTGGCGGCAGTGCACTGGCGGGCGTCTTCGGCGCGCAGGCCCAGCCACCCGTGGGGGAGGCTTGGCAGTCGAACTGCTCGGCGGCGGTGACCTGTGGTGCGGCAACGGTGTGGATGGCCAATAGGCCGCCGCTGAGCAAAAGGGGGAATTTTCTACGAAACGCGGGGCTGTTTACTGCCATCTTATAAGTCCGGGCTTCCTGCGCGCCTTCGGCCGCTAGGGGCCGCACGCCACTCGATGGGCTGAAAAAGATGCTGGATAATAAAGCATGACCCGCACAACGGCTAGCGCCGTCGGAGACCCCTGAGAATGCCTCAAGAAGATGTACGCCTAGGCCAGCTGCGCGCCTGGTTGGATCAGTGTTTGCCCGCGTTGTTCGCCGCCGAGGGCTGGGGCGAGGTGCCGCCTGCGGAGCTCACTCCCGCTAGCAGCGACGCCAGTTTCCGCCGTTACTTCCGCAGGCAGGGCGGCGCGCGGACCTTGATCGTGATGGACGCGCCGCCGCCGCAGGAAGACTGCCGGCCCTTCGTCAAGGTCGCCGGCCTGCTGGCCTCGGCCGGTGCGCACGTGCCGCGAATTCTCGCCGCCGACCTCGAGCGCGGCTTCCTGCTGCTCGACGATCTGGGTCGGCAGACCTACCTCGAGGTGATCGATGCGAGCAATGCCGATGCGTTGTTCGAGGACGCCCTGCAGGCCCTGCTGAAGTTCCAGCGCCTGCCGCTGGATGCCGGTCTGCCGCACTACGACACCGCCCTGCTGCTGCGCGAGTTGCAGCTGTTCCCCGACTGGTATGTGCAGCGCCACCTCGGCATCGAGTGGCAGGGCGAGCAGTTGGCGGCGTGGCAGCGCTGCTGTGAATTGCTGATCGACAGTGCGCTGGCGCAGCCCAAAGTGCTGGTGCACCGCGACTACATGCCGCGCAACCTGATGCAGAGTTCGCCGAATCCCGGTGTGCTGGATTTCCAGGATGCGGTGTACGGCCCGGTCACCTATGACGTCACCTGCCTGTTCAAGGATGCCTTCCTCAGTTGGCCGGAAGTGCAGGTGCGCGGCTGGCTCGAGCGCTACTGGTGGATGGCTCGCGACGCCGGGATTCCGGTGCAGGACCAGCTCGAGGAGTTCCTTCGCGCCAGCGACCTGATGGGCGTGCAGCGCCACCTCAAGGTGATCGGCATCTTCGCGCGCATCTGCCACCGTGACGGCAAACCCAAGTACCTCGGCGACGTGCCGCGCTTCTTCCGCTACATCACTGCGGTGCTCGCGCGCCGTCCGGAACTGGCCGAGCTCGGCGCGCTGCTCGCCAGTCTGCCGCAGGCCGAATCGGTGCCGGAATGAAGGCGATGATTCTCGCCGCCGGCAAAGGCGAGCGCCTGCGTCCGCTGACCTTGCACACGCCCAAGCCGTTGGTGCAGGCCGGCGGCCAGCCACTGATCGAGTACCACGTGCGTGCGCTGGCGGCGGCCGGTTTCGACGAGCTGGTGATCAACCACGCCTGGCTGGGTCAGCAGATCGAGGACTACCTCGGCGATGGCGCGCGCTTCGGCGTGCGCATTGCCTACTCCGCCGAGGGTGAGCCGCTGGAAACCGGTGGTGGCATCTTCCGTGCACTGCCGCTGCTGGGCGATGCGCCGTTCCTGGTGGTCAACGGCGACATCTGGACCGACTACGACTTCGCCGCGCTGCGCCGGCCGCTGCCGGCTGCGGCGCACTTGGTGCTGGTCGACAACCCGGCGCATCACCCGCACGGTGATTTCCACCTGCACGCGGGATTGGTGAGCGATGCGAGCGCAGCACAGCCGTGCCTCACCTACAGCGGTATCGCCGTGCTCGCCCCCGCGCTGTTCGCCGGCTGCCAACCGGGTGCCTTCAAGCTCGCGCCGCTGCTGCGCCAGGCCATGGCGGCGGGGCAGGTGAGCGGTGAGCACTATGCGGGACGCTGGGTCGATGTCGGCACCCACGAGCGCCTGGCGGAAGTCGAGCGCCTGGTGATGGAGCCGCGCTGAGATGATCTGGCCGGCGACCCTGATCGGAGCGGGGGCGGGCTTCGCCCTGGCGAGCATTCCCGGTGCGCTGCTCGGCGCCTTGCTCGGCCAGGTGCTCGACCGCCGCCTGCGTCTGCATGACTGGCGCGCGCTGCTCACCCACCTGCGCGGTTCGGTGACCAGTGCGCCGCGCCTGGACGAGCGCGAGCTGCTGTTCCTGCTGCTCGGCCGTTTGGCCAAGAGCGACGGCGCGGTGCAGGAAGCGCATATCCAATTGGCGCGCAACGAGATGCAGCGCCTGCAACTGGATGCCCAGGCGCAGCGCGAAGCGATCGAGGCGTTCAGCCGCGGCAAGAGTGCCGGTGGCGAGTTGCGTCGCCCGCTCGGCGAGCTGCGCAGCCGTCGCGAGCGCGGCGAAGCCTTGCTGCGCGCCTGCTGGCGGATGGCCTGGGCGGATGGCCGGCTCGGCGCGCGCGAGCAGGAGTTGTTGCTGCAGTGGGGGCAATGGCTGGGCTGGAACGCCGAGACGGTGATGAGCCTCGGCCGCGACTACCAGCCCGCCGGGCAGCCGCTGGCGCGTGGCGGCGCCTACCAGGAAGCGTTGCGCCTGCTCGGCGTGCACACCGACAGCGAGCCGGTGGCGATCAAGCGCGCCTACCGTCGTCTGCTCAGCCAGCATCACCCGGACAAGCTGAGCGGCAGCGGCGCCAGCCCGGCGCGGGTCCGCGAAGCCACCGAACGCACCCGCGAACTGCACAACGCCTACCGGTTGATTCGCGAGCGCCGCGGCTTCCGTTGAGGCCGGCTCAGCCGGCCGGGCGCTGCGCCGCCTTGATGTGCAATGACAGCCAGCCCTTGATGCGCCGGTAGAGCTGTTCCTGCTCGACCGCGACATTGCCCGGCAGTGCCTTCATGGCGACCTGGATGTAGGCCGGCAACTGCTGCCGTTTGGCCGCCTGCAGGCGCTGCAGCGCGGCCCGGCGATCGCCGGGATTGTCCTGATAGAAGAAGTCGCCGGTGGCCAGTTTCAGCGGCGGGATCAGGCTGTCCAGCGTCGGCGTGAAGCCCTCCGGCACCTCGGCGGCGACCAGCAGCAGATTCTGAATGCGTGGCGACGGTTGCTCGGCGAGGTAGCGCGCTGCCCAGTAAGCACCGCTGCCGTGGCCGAGCAGCACGATGGTCTTCGGTTGGCGCTCTTCGGCGGCTGCGATGCCGGCCCGGATGCGCGCCAGCACGCGCTGGGCATGCGCTTCACGTTGCTCGGCGGTGAAGCCGGCCGGCGCTGTGGCATCCGCCGCGGCCTCGCTCGCCGGTGCGGTTTCTGCGGCTTCGCTGGCGGGCGCCGACGCGTCCGCGCTGGCCGCGTCCGTTGCGGCGGCGGGGGAGTCGTGCACCGGCGGTACCGCGCCCTGCGGGTCGGGTAGGGTCAGGCTCAGGGTGTGCCAGCCGGCGTCCGGCAGCTTGCGCCGCAGTGGGCCGATGGCGCGCGGCCAGTCGGCGCTTTCACCATCTCCGGGCACCAGCACGATCACCCCGCTCGGCGTGCCGACGTTGGCCGGTTGCCACAGGGCGAGGAAGCTTTCCTCGCCGGCCTGCAGCTGCAGTTGCTGTTCGCCCGGCAGGCGTTGCTGCAGCGCGCTGGCGGTGTCGACGCTCTGCTCGCCACCGACCCGCTCGACCGGCGCGGCGCTCGGTTCGGCGGGCTGCGCGGCGTCCTCGGCCTGAGTCGGCAGGCCGAAGGGCAGCAGGCAGAACAGGCACAGGGTGGACAGGCGTTTGGCTGACAGCATGGTGACATTCCGGGCCGGGGCGGGTGCAGGCAGCCTACTGCGTCGCCCGGGCTTTGTCAGGCGGGCAGGGCCTGCACGCGCTTATAGCGATCTCGCATACCCGCCGATTTGCGCTAGCGTCACCATTCTCTAGGCTTTGATGCACGGTTTGCCAGATTTCGAGGGTGTGGCCATGAGCGACGCGAAGACCGGTGTAGGCGCGAACGGCGAAACGCTGGTCAGCTTCCGTGGCGTGCAGAAGAGCTACGACGGCGAAAACCTGATCGTCAAAGACCTCAATCTGGACATTCGCAAGGGCGAGTTCCTCACCCTGCTCGGCCCGTCAGGCTCGGGCAAGACTACCAGCCTGATGATGCTCGCCGGCTTCGAGACGCCCACCGCCGGGGAAATCCTCCTCGCCGGCAAGGCGATCAACAACGTGCCGCCGCACAAGCGCGACATCGGCATGGTGTTCCAGAACTACGCCCTGTTCCCGCACATGACCGTCGCCGAGAACCTGGCCTTCCCGCTCAGCGTGCGCAAGGTCGCCAAGAGCGAGTCGATCGAACGGGTCAAGCGCGCGCTGGCCATGGTCCAGCTCGACAAGTTCCGCCATCGCTACCCGGCGCAGCTTTCCGGCGGCCAGCAGCAGCGCGTCGCGCTGGCCCGCGCGCTGGTCTTCGAGCCGCAGCTGGTGCTGATGGACGAGCCGCTCGGTGCGTTGGACAAGCAGCTGCGCGAACACATGCAGATGGAGATCAAGCACATCCACCAGCGCTTCGGCGTCACCGTGGTGTACGTCACCCACGACCAGGGCGAGGCACTGACCATGTCCGACCGCGTGGCGGTGTTCCACCAGGGCGAGATCCAGCAGATCGCCCCGCCGCGCGAACTCTACGAGGCACCGCACAACAGCTTCGTCGCCAACTTCATCGGCGAGAATAACCGCCTCGCCGGGCAGCTGCTCAGCCGCGACGGCGAGCGCTGCGTGGTCGAGCTGGCGCAGGGCGCGCGGGTCGAGGCGCTGGCCATTCAGACTGGCGAGCCGGGCGCGCCGGTGATGCTCTCGATTCGTCCCGAACGGGTCTGCCTAAATGGCCGCAGCGCGGATTGCGCGAATCGCTTCAACGGCCGCGTCGAGGAATTCATCTACCTCGGCGACCACGTGCGCATTCGCCTCGAGGTCGCCGGCAACACCGATTTCATCGTCAAGCAGCCGATCGCCGAACTCGACCCCGCGCTGGCGGTGGGCGACACCGTGGCGCTCGGTTGGCAGGTCGAGCATGTGCGCGCGCTCGATCCGTCGCCGGTCGAGTGACTCGCCCGGCGCTTCCCATCCCGCAACCTGGAGACAACCGCAATGCACAACTCGCTGAAACTCACTGCTGTTGCGCTGGGAATGGTCTGTGCCCTGCCGCTGCTGGCCGCCGACCTGACCGTGATTTCCTTCGGCGGGGCCAACAAGAACGCGCAGGCCAAGGCTTTCTACCATCCGTGGGAAAAGGCCGGTAACGGCAACATCGTGGCTGGCGAGTACAACGGCGAGATGGCCAAGGTCAAAGCCATGGTCGACACCAAAAGCGTGTCGTGGAACCTGGTGGAAGTGGAGTCGCCCGAGCTGGCGCGCGGCTGTGACGAAGGCCTGTTCGAGGAGCTCGACGCCGCGCAGTTCGGCAATCCCGACGACTTCGTCGATGGTGCGCTGACGCCCTGCGGGGTCGGTTTCTTCGTCTGGTCGACGGTGCTCGCCTACAACGCCGACAAGCTCAAGGCGGCGCCGGCCAACTGGGCGGATTTCTGGGACACGAAGAAATTCCCCGGCAAGCGCGGCCTGCGCAAGGGTGCCAAGTACACCCTGGAGTTCGCCCTGATGGCCGACGGCGTGCAGCCCAAGGACGTCTACACCGTGCTGGCCACCAAGGAAGGCCAGGACCGCGCGTTCAAGAAGCTCGATGAGATAAAACCGAGCATCCAGTGGTGGGAGGCCGGCGCACAGCCGCCGCAGTTCCTCGCCTCCGGCGACGTGGTGATGAGCTCGGCGTACAACGGGCGGATCGCCGCGGTGCAGAAGGAGAGCAATCTCAAGGTGGTATGGAACGGCGGCATCTACGACTTCGACGCCTGGGCGATCCCCAAGGGCGCCAAGAATGCCGAGGAGGCCAAGCAGTTCATCGCCTTCTCCGTGCGTCCCGAGCAGCAGAAGATCTACTCGGAAAACATCGCCTACGGTCCGGCCAACAAGCAGGCCGTGCCGCTGCTCGACAAGGCACTGCTCAAGGACATGCCGACCACCCCGGCGAACATCGAGAACCAGGTGGCGATGAACGTCGGCTTCTGGGCCGACTATGGCGAGCAGCTGGAGCAGCGCTTCAACGCCTGGGCGGCGAAGTAGGCGCCTGAGCGGGACGGGGCGGGCCGCGTCAGTTGCGCGTCCCGCCCCGTCCCGCGCTGCCGCACCCTGAAGGCCCGACCATTGTCCCGGAGTCACCATGGCCACCTCCGTCACCATCAGCGATGTCCCCGGTCCGACGCTCAAGCAGAAGCTGGCGCGCGCCGAGCGGATCAATCGGTTCAAGGCCCAGGCGCTGATCCTGCCGCTGGTGCTGTTTCTGCTGCTGGTGTTCCTGCTGCCGATCGCCGCGCTGCTGTACAAGAGCGTCAGCAACCCGGAAGTGGTCGCCGGCCTGCCGCGCACCGTGCAGCTGATCGGTGCCTGGGACGGCAAGGCGCTGCCCGACGAGACGCTGTTCAAGGCGCTGGCCGACGACCTCGGCGAGGCGCGCAAGCAGCAGACCCTTGGCGACCTGTCCAAGCGCCTGAACATGGAGCTGGCCGGCTACCGCAGCCTGCTGGCCAAGACCGGCCGCGCGCTGCCGTTCAAGCAGGAGCCGGCTTCCTATAAAGAGGCGCTGCAGGCGCTGGATGCGCGTTGGGGAAAGGTGCCGTACTGGCAGGCGATCCGCCGCAACGCCAGTGCTTTTACCTCCTACTACCTGCTCGCCGCGCTCGATCACCGCATCGACGAGCAGGGCGAGCTGGCGCCGCAGACGCCGGACCAGGCGATCTACCTGGACATCTTCGCCCGCACCTTCTGGATGGGCCTGGTAATCACCGCGATCTGCCTGCTGCTCGCCTATCCGCTGGCCTACCTGCTGGCCAGCCTGCCGGCGCGGCAGAGCAACCTGCTGATGATCCTCGTGCTGCTGCCGTTCTGGACCTCGATCCTGGTGCGCGTCGCCGCCTGGATCGTGCTGCTGCAATCCGGCGGGCTGATCAATGGTGCGTTGCAGGCGCTGGGGCTGATCGATGAGCCGCTGCAACTGGTGTTCAACCGCACCGGGGTGTACATCGCCATGGTGCACATCATGCTGCCGTTCATGATTTTGCCGATCTACAGCGTGATGAAGGGCATCTCGCCGTCCTACATGCGCGCGGCGATCTCGCTCGGTTGCCACCCGTTCGCCAGTTTCTGGAAGGTGTATTTCCCGCAGACCCTGGCCGGTGTCGGCGCCGGCGGCCTGCTGGTGTTCATCCTGTCGATCGGCTACTACATCACCCCGGCGCTGCTGGGCAGTCCGAACGATCAGATGGTCAGCTACTTCGTCGCCTTCTACACCAACACCAGCATCAACTGGGGCATGGCCACCGCGCTCGGCGGCCTGCTGCTGCTCGCCACCCTGGTGCTGTACATGGTCTATGGCTGGCTGGTCGGCGCCAGCCGGCTGCGCCTGAGCTGAGGAGGTGGCGATGATCAGCCCCTACCAATCGCCGATCGAACGCCTGTGGTTCTGGGTGCACCGCATCTTCTGCGGCCTGCTGCTGCTGTTCCTGGTGCTGCCGGTGCTGGTCATCGTGCCGCTGTCGTTCAATGCCGGGACCTTCCTGGTCTACCCGATCCACGAGTACTCGCTGCGCTGGTACCAGGACTTCTTCGCCTCGGCCGAGTGGATGCGCGCGCTGAAGAACAGCCTGATCATCGCCCCGGCGGCGACCTTCCTGGCCATGGTGTTCGGCACCCTGGCGGCGATCGGCCTGACCCGCGGCGAGTTCCGCGGCAAGGCGCTGATCATGAGCCTGGTGATTTCGCCGATGGTGGTGCCGGTGGTGATCGTCGGCGTGGCCTGCTACCTGGCCTTCGCCCCACTCGGCTTCGGCAACAGCTACCTGGCGCTGATCCTCACCCACGCGGTGCTCGGCGTGCCGTTTGTGATCATCACCGTGTCCGCCACCCTGCAGGGCTTCAACTACAACCTGGTGCGCGCCGCCGCCAGCCTCGGCGCCAACCCGACCACCGCGTTCTTCCGCGTCACCCTGCCGCTGATCGCGCCGGGGGTGATCAGCGGTGCGCTGTTCGCCTTCGCCACCTCGTTCGATGAAGTGGTGGTCACCCTGTTCCTCGCCGGCCCCGAGCAGGCCACCTTGCCGCGGCAGATGTTCAGCGGCATCCGCGAGAACCTCAGCCCGACCATCGCCGCGGCGGCGACGCTGCTGATCGGCTTCTCGGTACTCCTGCTGCTGACCCTGGAATGGCTGCGCGGGCGCAGCGAGCGCTTGCGCACCGCGCCCGGCGACTGACGAGCCGCGCTAGGTCGGGGTGGACGTGGTTGCGACCATGGTCGAAGAACTTGCCTGACATACGACAGCCGCCTCGGCGTCCGACTCAGGCTACAATTCGCGCCATCCTGGTACCGCCTGAGGCATTTCGCCATGCAACCCTTTGCCATCGCCCCGTCGATTCTCTCCGCCGACTTCGCCCGCCTCGGTGAGGAAGTCGACAAGGTTCTCGCCGCCGGCGCCGACATCGTCCACTTCGACGTGATGGACAACCACTACGTGCCCAACCTGACCATCGGCCCGATGGTCTGCGCCGCGTTGCGCAAGTACGGCATCACCGCGCCGATCGACGTGCACCTGATGGTCAAGCCGGTCGACCGCATCATCGGCGACTTCCTCGAGGCCGGTGCCAGCTACATCACCTTCCACCCGGAAGCCTCCGAACACATCGATCGCTCGCTGCAGCTGATCAAGGCCGGCGGCGCCAAGGCCGGCCTGGTGTTCAACCCGGCCACCCCGCTGGATGCGCTGAAGTATGTGATGGACAAGGTCGACATGATCCTGCTGATGAGCGTCAACCCAGGCTTCGGCGGGCAGAAGTTCATCCCCGGCACACTCGACAAGCTGCGCGAGGCGCGCGCGCTGATCGACGCCTCGGGCTACGACATCCGACTGGAGATCGACGGTGGGGTCAACGTGCAGAACATCGGCGAAATCGCCGCGGCCGGCGCCGACACCTTCGTCGCCGGCTCGGCGATCTTCAATCAGCCGGACTACAAGGCGGTGATCGACGCCATGCGGGGCGAACTGGCGCGCGCCGCGCGATGAGTTTCGAGCAGCTGTTTCCCGGCCGCTTGCCGCGCCTGGTGATGTTCGACCTGGACGGCACCCTGGTCGATTCGGTGCCCGACCTCGCCGCCGCCATCGACCGCATGCTGCAGCACCTCGGCCGGCCCAGCGCCGGCATCGAAGCGGTGCGCCAGTGGGTCGGCAACGGCGCGCGGGTGCTGGTGCGCCGCGCCCTGGCCGGCGACCTCGAGCACGCTGCGGTCAGCGACGAGGACACCGAACACGCCCTGGCGCTGTTCATGGACGCCTACGGCGGCAGCCATGCGATGACTCGCGTCTACCCCGGCGTGCGCACCACGCTGAAATGGCTGAAGAAGCAGGGCGTGGAAATGGCCCTGATCACCAACAAGCCGGAGCAGTTCGTCGCGCCGCTGCTCGACGACATGAAGATCGGTCGCTACTTCCGCTGGATCATCGGCGGCGACACCCTGCCGCAGCAGAAGCCCGATCCGGCGGCGCTGTTGTTCGTCATGCAGATGGCCGAGGTCAAGGCCGAGGACGCGCTGTTCATCGGCGACTCGCGCAACGACGTGCTCGCCGCGCGCGCCGCGGGGGTCTCCTGCGTGGCCCTGAGCTACGGCTACAACCACGGCCGGCCGATCAGCGAAGAGGCACCAACCCTGGTGGTTGACGACCTGCGCGAGCTGCTTCCGGAAGGTTGCCTGGCGCCCGAGGCTGCGCTAATGTCGCAGGACTCCGCTGCAAACCCACTCTCAAGAGACAGCATCGTGGTCGTTGCCCGCAAATACTGGATGACTCTGATCAAGGCTCTGGCCCGCTGGCGCTGGCGCGCCTGATCGATCCTGGCCGGCCTGCCGGCGCGTTTGCTGACAACACGACTCGATTTACCCTCATTCCACGAGGCTGCTCATGACCCGCGAAGAATTCCAGCGTTTGGCCGCTGCCGGCTATAACCGCATTCCGCTTGCACTCGAAACCCTGGCCGACTTCGACACCCCGCTGTCGATCTACCTGAAGCTCGCCGACGCGCCCAATTCCTACCTGCTGGAATCGGTGCAGGGCGGCGAGAAGTGGGGCCGTTATTCGATCATCGGCCTGCCGTGCCGCACCGTGCTGCGTGCCCACGAGCACCGCATCAGCGTGACCCGCGACGGCGTGGAGGTCGAAAGCCTGCAGGCCGACGATCCGCTGGCCTTTGTCGAAGCGTTCAAGGCGCGTTTCAAGGTGCCGAGCATCCCCGGTCTGCCGCGTTTCGACGGCGGCCTGGTCGGTTACTTCGGCTACGACAGCGTGCGCTACGTCGAGAAGAAACTCGCCCAGTGCCCGAATCCCGATCCGCTGGGCACCCCGGACATCCTGCTGATGGTCTCCGACGCGGTGGTGGTGTTCGACAACCTGGCGGGCAAGATGCACGCCATCGTGCTGGTCGATCCGGCTGCCAGCGATGCCTACGAGCAGGGCCAGGCGCGCCTCGCCGAATTGCTCGACCGCCTGCGCCAGCCGATCACCCCGCGCCTCGGCGTCGACCTGTCGCTGCCGAGTGGCGCCGAGCCGGAGTTCGTCTCCAGCTTCAAACGCGACGACTACGAAGATGCGGTCAAGGCGATCAAGGAATACATCCTCGCCGGCGACTGCATGCAGGTGGTGATCTCCCAGCGCATGTCGATTCCGTTCCAGGCCGCGCCGATCGACTTGTACCGCGCGCTGCGCTGCATCAACCCGACGCCGTACATGTACTTCTTCAACTTCGGCGACTTCCACGTGGTCGGCAGTTCGCCGGAAGTGCTGGTGCGGGTCGAGGACAACCTGGTCACCGTGCGCCCGATCGCCGGCACCCGCCCGCGCGGCGCCACCGAAGAGGCCGACCTGGCCCTCGAGGAAGACCTGCTGTCCGACGCCAAAGAGCTTGCCGAACACCTGATGCTGATCGACCTCGGCCGCAACGACGTCGGCCGGGTCGCCGAGATCGGCTCGGTGAAGCTCACCGAGAAGATGGTCATCGAGCGCTATTCCAACGTCATGCATATCGTCTCCAACGTGACGGGGCACCTCAAAGAGGGGCTGAGCGCGATGGACGCGCTGCGTGCCATCCTGCCGGCCGGCACCCTGTCCGGGGCGCCGAAGGTGCGCGCGATGGAAATCATCGACGAACTCGAACCGGTCAAGCGCGGCGTGTACGGCGGCGCGGTCGGCTACCTGGCGTGGAACGGCAACATGGACACCGCCATCGCCATCCGCACCGCGGTGATCAAGGACGGCGAGCTGCACGTGCAGGCCGGCGCCGGCATCGTCGCCGACTCGCAGCCGGCGCTGGAATGGGAAGAAACCCTGAACAAGCGCCGCGCCATGTTCCGCGCGGTGAGCCTCGCCGAACAGTCCGTTCCGCAGAATACGAAGTAAGGGAGTCCCGCCATGTTGCTGATGATCGATAACTACGACTCCTTTACCTACAACGTCGTGCAGTACCTCGGTGAGCTGGGCGCGGATGTGCACGTGGTGCGCAACGACGAGCTGAGCATCGCCGAGATCGAGGCGCTCAAGCCCGAACGCATCGTGGTCTCGCCCGGTCCGTGCACGCCCAACGAAGCCGGCGTGTCGCTGGAGGTGATCCGTCACTTCGCCGGCAAGCTGCCGATCCTCGGCGTGTGCCTCGGTCACCAGAGCATCGGCCAGGCCTTCGGCGGCGATGTGGTGCGCGCGCGCCAGGCGATGCACGGCAAGACCAGCCCGGTCTACCACCTCGACCAGGGCGTGTTCGCCGGGCTCAACAACCCGCTGACGGTGACCCGCTACCACTCGCTGGTGGTCAAGCGCGAGACCTTGCCGGATTGCCTGGAAATCACCGCCTGGACCCAGCGCGACGACGGCAGCGTCGACGAGATCATGGGCCTGCGCCACAAGACCCTGCACGTCGAAGGCGTGCAGTTCCACCCGGAATCCATCCTCACCGAGCAGGGTCACGAACTGTTCGCGACCTTCCTCCAGCAACAAGGCGGGGTGCGTTGACATGGACATCAAGGCAGCTCTCGGGCGGATCGCCAACCAGCTCGACCTGACCCACGAGGAAATGCAGGCGGTGATGCGCCAGATCATGACTGGCCAGTGCAGCGACGCGCAGATCGGCGCGTTCCTCATGGGCATGCGCATGAAGAGCGAAACCATCGAGGAAATCGCCGGTGCGGTGGCGGTGATGCGCGAACTGGCCAGCCAGGTCGAACTGCCGAGCCTCGACCACGTGGTCGACGTGGTCGGCACCGGCGGCGACGGCGCGAACATCTTCAACGTCTCCTCGGCGTCGGCCTTCGTGGTCGCCGCCGCCGGTGGCAAGGTGGCCAAGCACGGCAACCGCGCGGTCTCCAGCAAGAGCGGCAGCGCCGATCTGCTGGAAGCCGCGGGCATCTACCTGGACCTCAGCCCCGCACAGGTGGCGCGCTGCGTCGAGACGGTCGGGGTCGGCTTCATGTTCGCCCAGGTCCACCACAAGGCCATGCGCTACGCCGCCGGCCCGCGCCGCGAGCTGGGCCTGCGCACACTGTTCAACATGCTCGGCCCGCTTACGAATCCGGCTGGGGTCAAACATCAGGTGGTCGGCGTGTTCACCCAGGAGCTGTGCCGGCCGCTCGCCGAAGTGCTCAAGCGCCTCGGCAGCCGCCACGTGCTGGTGGTGCATTCGCGCGACGGGCTCGACGAGTTCAGCCTGGCGGCGCCCACCCACGTCGCCGAGCTGAAGGATGGCGAGATCAGCGAGTACGAGCTGCGTCCCGAGGACGTCGGCCTGCACAGCCAGACCCTGATGGGCCTCGAGGTCGACAGCCCGCAGGCCTCGCTGGCGCTGATCCGCGACGCGCTGGGCCGACGCAAGACCGAGGAGGGCCGCAAGGCCGCCGACCTGATTGCGCTGAACGCCGGCACCGCGCTGTACGCCGCCGACCTCGCCACCAGCCTGCACGAAGGCGTGCAGCTGGCCCAGGACGCGCTGTACACCGGGCTGGCCCGTGAGAAAATGGATGAACTGGCGGCCTTTACCGCTGTATTTCGCGAGGAGAATCAAGCGTGAGCGTTCCCACCGTTTTGGAAAACATCCTCGCGCGCAAGGTCGAGGAAGTGCGTGAGCGTTCTGCCGCGCTGGCGCTCGGCGAGCTCGAACGCCTGGCACGCGGGGCCGATGCGCCGCGCGGCTTTGCCGCGGCGCTGCAGGCGCAGGCCAAGCGCAAGCAGCCGGCGGTGATCGCCGAGGTCAAGAAGGCTTCGCCGAGCAAGGGTGTGCTGCGCGAACACTTCGTCCCGGCGGACATTGCCCGCAGCTACGAAGAGGGCGGCGCGACCTGCCTGTCGGTGCTCACCGACATCGACTTCTTCCAGGGCGCCGATGCCTACCTGCAGGAAGCGCGCGCGGCGTGCAAGCTGCCGGTGATCCGCAAGGACTTCATGATCGATCCGTACCAGATCGTCGAAGCCCGCGCGCTCGGCGCCGACTGCGTGCTGCTGATCGTCTCCGCCCTGGCCGATGCGCAGATGGCCGAACTGGCCGCGGTGGCCAAGGACTTCAACCTCGATGTGCTGGTGGAAGTGCACGACGGCGTCGAGCTGGAGCGTGCGTTGAACACCCTGGACACGCCGCTGGTGGGGATCAACAACCGCAACCTGCATACCTTCGAAGTCAGCCTGGAAACCACCCTCGACCTGCTGCCGCGCATTCCGCGCGATCGCATGGTGGTCACCGAGAGCGGCATCATGAACCGCGCCGACGTCGAGCTGATGGAGATCAGCGAGGTCTACGGCTTCCTGGTCGGCGAAGCGTTCATGCGCGCCGACAATCCGGGCGGCGAATTGCAGCGCCTGTTCTTCCCCGAGCGACGCGTGGTGACCGGCAGCGATCCGGACTGATTCGCCGCCGCGCCGCATGCCCCATAAAAAACGCCGCTCGAAAGCGGCGTTTTTTATGGGCCGACGCTGGCGCTTCAGCGTGTGCCGAACACCACCATGGTCTTGCCCTTGACGTGCACCAGGCCCTGTTCTTCCAGGGACTTGAGCACGCGGCCGACCATTTCCCGCGAGCAGCCGACGATGCGGCCGATTTCTTGGCGGGTGATCTTGATCTGCATGCCGTCCGGGTGGGTCATCGCGTCGGGCTGCTTGCACAAGTCGAGCAGGGTGCGCGCGACGCGGCCGGTGACGTCGAGGAACGCCAGGTCGCCGACCTTGCGCGTGGTGTTGCGCAGGCGATCGGCCATCTGGCTGCCGAGCGCGTAGAGGATTTCCGGGTCCTGCTGGGTCAGTTCGCGGAACTTGGCGTAGCTGAGTTCGGCGACCTCGCACTCGGTCTTCGCACGCACCCAGGCGCTGCGCTCTTTCTCGCTGCCTTCCTTGTCGAACAGTCCCATCTCGCCGAAGAAGTCACCGGCGTTCAGGTAGGCGATGATCATCTCGCGGCCGTCGTCGTCCTCGATGAGGATGGTGACCGAGCCTTTGACGATGAAGAACAGGGTTTCGCAGCGATCGCCTGCGTAGATGATGGTGCTTTTGGCGGTGTAGCGACGGCGGTGACAGTGTGCGAGGAGTTTGTCGAGGTTCTTAATCTTAGGAGTAAGTGTGATCGCTACCATGCCCGAGCCCCAAAAAAGTAGATGAAAATCATCGCCTTGCGGACGAATTTCTTATTCGTTATCCGAGCCAGTGTGCCAGTAAACCGGCGCCAGCTTAACAGGTGTGACGTGACGCTGGTCGGTTTTGCGACATAGCTAACATTTGCTCGGGCGCCCATTCGGGCAGGCGGCTGGCTGAGCCTCGCCGGGGCGCTGTGCTACTCTAGCGCCCCTTTTTTATCAGCGGAGTCGCCGCAATGAAAGCACGCATCCAGTGGGCCGGGGAGGCCCTGTTCCTCGGCGAGTCCGGCAGCGGCCACGCGGTGGTGATGGATGGTCCGCCGGAGAGCGGCGGGCGCAACCTCGGCGTGCGGCCGATGGAGATGCTGCTGCTCGGCCTGGGCGGCTGCACCAACTACGACGTGGTCAGCATCCTGAAGAAGTCCCGCCAGCCGGTGGAGAGCTGCGAGGCGTTCCTTGAGGCCGAGCGCGCTGACGAAGACCCCAAGGTGTTCACCAAGATCCATGTGCATTTCGTGGTCAAAGGCCGTGGTCTGAAAGAGGCGCAGGTCAAGCGCGCGGTCGAGCTGTCGGCGGAGAAATACTGCTCGGCGTCGATCATGCTCGGGCGGGCCGGCGTGGAGATCAGCCACGACTACGAGATCGTCGAGCTGGGCTGAGCCGGCACCGACATCCAGCCATCATAAAAGCGGCGCATAGTCTGGCAGCAGTTGCCGGACCTCTGCATAATGGCGCCCCTTTTTGCGGGGCCCGGCACGAGCCGGCCGGGCTCCCGACACATACCCAAAATCGCCAGTGCGAAGAGGTGTTAACCGTCCTACGCAGATGCGCTGTACGCATCTGACGGGCATGCTCGATCACGCGGCCGCGCCGCACTTATAAGAGAGTTCCAACGGTGAAAAGCAAACTCAAGCTCCACGGGTTCAACAACCTGACGAAGACCTTGAGCTTCAATATCTATGACATCTGCTACGCGGAAACGCCGGAAGACCAGCAGGCCTACGTGCAGTACATCGACGAAGAGTACGATGCTGAGCGCCTGACGCAGATTCTCACCGATGTTGTCGACATCATCGGCGCCAATATCCTGAACATCGCCCGTCAGGATTACGACCCGCAAGGCGCCAGCGTGACCATCCTGATCTCCGAGCAACCGGTGGAGCCCACCGCCAGCCAGATCGAGGAATCGCCGGGCCCGCTGCCGGAGACCATCCTGGCGCACCTGGACAAGAGTCACATCACCGTACACACCTACCCGGAAATCCATCCGGTCGAGGGCATCGCCACGTTCCGCGTCGACATCGACGTGTCGACCTGCGGGGTGATCTCGCCACTGAAGGCGCTCAATTACCTGATCCATCAGTTCGACTCGGACATCGTCACCGTCGACTACCGGGTACGCGGCTTCACCCGTGACGTGGAAGGCAAGAAGCACTTCATCGACCACGAGATCAACTCGATCCAGAACTACCTCTCCGACGACACCCAGGACGCCTATCAGATGACGGACGTCAACGTGTACCAGGAGAACATGTTCCACACCAAGATGCTGCTCAAGGACTTCGAGCTGGACAACTATCTGTTCGGCGACGCGACCAACACCCTCTCGGCCGAGCAGCGCAAGCAGGTCGAAGAGCGCGTGCGTCACGAGATGCTGGAAATCTTCTACGCGCGCAACATGCCGCGCTAAGCGGTTTGCCGGTAGTAACGAAAAAAGGGCGCCCGAGGGCGCCCTTTTTCATGCCCGCCGCGTCAGATGCGGTAGGTGCTCTTGGTCATCACCTTGGCCAGCAGGCTCATGCCGAACTTCACCGGGCGCGGGAAGCGGAAGCCGCCGGCGTCCAGGGCGCTGTCGGCGTGCTGCTGTTCGTCCTCGCGCATCTGCTCGAGGATCGCCCGCGACTTGGCATCCTCATCGGGCAGTTGCCCAAGGTGGCTGTCGAGGTGCTTGCACACCTGTTCCTCGGTGGCGGCGACGAAGCCCAGGCTGACCCGGTCGCTGACCAGCCCGGCCAGTGCGCCGATGCCGAACGACATGCCGTAGAACAGCGGGTTGAGCACGCTCGGGTGGCTGCCCAGCTCGCGGATGCGCTGTTCGCACCAGGCCAGGTGGTCGACCTCTTCCTCGGCGGCGTGCTCCATGGCCTTGCGCACCTGCGGCAGCTTGGCGGTCAGCGCCTGGCCCTGGTACAGCGCCTGGGCGCAGACCTCGCCGGTGTGGTTGATGCGCATCAGGCCGGCGACATGGCGGGCGTCGCTGTCTGTGAGTTCGGTATCCGGGCGGGTGATCGCCGGGGACGGGCGATACGGCTGGCCGCTGAACGGCAGCAGGGTGCGCAGCGCGGCGTCGGCCTGCAGCAGCAGACGGTCGGCAGGCGAGTAGTGGCGTTCGGTGGTCATGGCGTACCTCCGCAAAAGTCGATGGCGGCAGTTTACCCGATGCGCGGCGGCCCGGCTTGACCGCCGTCAGGGCTAGCCCGGCGGCCAGTGCATCTGCCGCTGGCCGAGCACGTGCATGTGGATGTGGAATACCGTCTGTCCGCCCAGTGCGTTGCAGTTCATCGCCACGCGGAAGCCCTCGTCGCAGCCCAGCTCGCTGGCCAGGCGCTGCGCGGTGTGCACGATGTGGCCGAGCAGCGGCTTGTCGCCTTCGTCGAGATCGGTGAGGGTGCGTATGTGTTTCTTCGGGATCACCAGGAAGTGCACCGGCGCCTGCGGGTTCACATCGTGGAAGGCGAATACCTGGTCGTCTTCGTACAGCTTGCGCGCCGGGATTTCCCCGGCGACGATCTTGCAGAACAGACAGTCCACGGTCGCATCTCCGGCTTGGGACGGGAAGCCTGAGTCTAATCGCGGCGGCCGGCAGCGGCCAGCGCGCGGCACACACAAGGAGTGATGGGTGAAGAACGATATCCACGACCTCGGCCTGGTCCTCGATTCCAAGGTCAAGCTGATCGTCATCGAGTCCTGGGACGAACCGCGCGTGCTGGAGACCCTGACCAGCCTGGCGATCAAGAAGGGCCTTGGCCTGCACACCTGGGCGGTGACCGAGGGTATCCAGCGCCTCGGCTTCGGCGGCGACAGCCTGGGCGACCAGCCGACCCTGGAGCCGGAGGCCGCGCTCACGCTGGTCAAGCACGACCCGCAGGCCAACCTCTACGTGTTCTGCGACCTGCATCCGTTCCTCGTCGACAACCCGCGGCTGGTGCGCCTGCTCAAGGAAATCGCGATGGCCGAGGGTAGCCACAAGCCGACCCTGGTGCTGGTCTCGCATGCCCTGAAGCTGCCGGCCGAGGTGCAGCGCTATGCGGCGCGTTTCAGTCTGGCGCTGCCCTCGGAAGACGAGTTGCTGGCCATCGTCCGCGAGGAAGCGGCGCGTTGGAGCGAGCGCAACCGCGGGGCGCGGGTGCGCACCGACAACCGCACCCTGCAGCAGGTGGTGAAGAACCTGCGCGGCATGAGCCACGGCGAAGCGCGGCTGTTGGCGCGCAACCTGATCGTCGACGATGGGGCGATCACCCAGGAAGATTTGCCGGAGCTGAACAAGACCAAGTTCCAGCTGCTCGACTTCGACGGCGTGCTCAGCTTCGAGTCCGAGACCGCGCGCTTCGCCGAGGTCGGCGGGCTGGCCAATCTCAAGCGCTGGCTGGGCGAGCGGCAGAGCAGCTTCCTCGATGGCAACGGCGTCGATGCGCCGCGCGGCATGCTCTTAGTCGGCGTGCAAGGTGCCGGCAAGAGCCTGGCGGCGAAGGCGGTGTCCGGCTTGTGGGGCCTGCCGCTGCTGCGTTTGGACTTCGGCAGCCTGTACAACAAGTTCTTCGGCGAGACCGAACGCAATCTGCGCGAAGCGCTGCGCCTGGCCGAGCAGATGGCGCCGTGCGTGCTGTGGATGGACGAGATCGAGAAGGGCCTGGCCAGCGGCGAGCACGACGGCGGCGTCAGCCAGCGGGTGCTCGGCACTCTGCTGACCTGGATGGCCGAGCGCAAGGCGCCGGTGTTCGTGGTCGCCACCGCCAACGCCATCGAGCGCCTGCCGCCGGAGTTGGTGCGCAAGGGACGCTTCGACGAGGTGTTCTTCGTCGACCTGCCGAACGCGGCGATCCGCGAGGACATTTGGCGCATCCACCTCAAGCGCCGCGACCTCGAGCCGACGGCGTTCGACCTGGCGCAACTGGCGGCGGCCAGTGCCGGTTTCTCCGGTGCGGAGATCGAGCAGGCGGTGGTCAGTGCGGTGTATACCGCGCAGGCGCGGCAGCAGGCGGTCGATCAGGCGCTGCTGCTGGCGACGCTGCAGGGCAGCGTGCCGCTGTCGGTGTTGATGGCCGAACAGTTGGCGGCGTTGCGCGCCTGGGCGCAGGGGCGGACGGTCAGCGCCGACTGAGCAGCAGCTTGCGGGTGATGCGGCCGCTCAGGCGGCGCATCAGCGCGCGTGGCAGCAGTCGTGGCAACCAGCTGGCCAGGCGGTTGCGCCAGCCGGGGATGATGATTGCGCGGCGCTTCGCCAGGCCGTTGACCGCCTGCAGGGCGACTTCTTCGGCGCTGAGCATCAGCTTGCTGGCGCGTAGCGCGGCATCGTCGAGGCCGGCATTGCGGAAGAAGGCGCTCTGCGTCGGCCCCGGGCACAGCACCGAGACGCTGATGCCGTACTCGCGGAACTCTTCGCGCAGCGCTTCGGAGAAGTGCAGCACATAGGCCTTGCTGGCGTAGTAGCTGCTCATCCACGGGCCGGGCAGGTAGGCCGCCACCGAGGCGACATTGAGGATCTGCCCGCCGCCCAGGGCGATCATGCTGTTGCCGACGCCGTGGCACAGGCGGGTCAGGGCCAGTACGTTGAGTTCGAGCAGACGCTGCTCGTCGCCCCATTCGTGGGCCAGGAAGGCGCCGACGCTGCCGATGCCGGCGTTGTTCACCAGCAGGTCGATGGGATGGGTGCCTTCGTCCAGTTCGTGGAGCAGGCCGGTCAACTGCAACGGATTGGCCAGATCGCAGACGCGGAACAGCACCTCGACGCCGAAGCGCTGGGTCAGTTCACAGGCGATGCTTTCCAGCGCCTCACGCTGGCGGGCGACGAGAACCAGGTGGCGGCCGCGCCGCGCCAGTGCCTCGGCCAGTGCCAGGCCGAGACCACTGGAGGCGCCGGTGATCAGCGCATAGCGACGCATGTCAGCGGCAGGTCAGCGCGCCGGCGATCACTCTTCACCGTACGCGTTGGCCGGGGTTTCCTGGGTCGCCGGGGGATTCTGCAGGCCGAAGTCCTCACCCAGACCGCTCAGCGCGGCGGCGCCGCCGAGCGCGACGACCAGCAGCGCGGCGGCGATCGGGAGCAGCCACAGCGCGGCGAGCACCTTGACCGCCGTGCTGTTGGCCGGCGGTGGGGGGCCGAAGCGGTTGACCCCGGTGGTGCCCGGAACCAGCAGCATCAGCAGCGACAGCACGCTGCCGACCACCGGAATGATGTTGAGCAGCAGCAGCCAGCCGGACCAACCGATGTCGTGCAGGCGTTGCACGCCGATCATCAGTGAGACCACTACGATGGCGATACCGACCACGCTGATCAGGGTCCAGCCGACCATTTGGTGAATGCCCATGCCGATCATCGCCAGGCCGAACAGGCCGACGCTGGCCAGCAGCACCACCAGCGTCCAGGCGAGGTAGCGCAGGCGGCCGATACGGCCCTGCACGCTGAACACGTTGAGGTCGCCGAACTCCGGCAGTTCCTCACCGACCTGTGCCTGCGGCGGGGTGTAGGGCGAGGCCGGCGGTGTGTCGCGCGGCGGCTCCGGCTCGGGTGCCGGGTTTTCTGCCAGTTGCGCCTGGCGCGCCAGATACTTGTCGATGACGATGCCGCAGGCGCTGCATTCGATGGCCTTGGTCTGCTCGTGGCCGCATTTCGGGCACTGCATACGCGCGGTCTCCTCCGGCTGGTGCTCCTCGGTTTCCACCAGGCTGAGGCTGGCGGCGAGGTCCTGCTCCTTGCGGACCTGCGCGCCGGCGCGTTCCAGCGCGCTGACGTACTTGTCCACTTCGCCGGCCGGCAGGTCGCGCTTGAGCACCACCGCCTGGCGCCCGAACAGCGGTTCGACTCGTGCGCGGTCGAGCTTGAACAGCCGGGCGAGGTTGTCCTTGACGGTGTCCAGGCTCATCTCCGGCATCAGTTCGCCGTCGAAGACGATCTTGTAACGGGTATCGCTCATGCAGGCTTCCTTGTCGGCAAGGGGAGAGGTCAGGGCACAGAGTAGTTGCGCGCATGGGGCGTTGCCAAGCATTTGGCCAGCATGGCCGCGCAGTTCCCGGCAGATGGCGGCGGTTTCGCGCCCGCCGGTCGGCGAGCGCGAGCCGGGCGCGGGTCAGCGCAGGGTGGCGACGCGCTCGCGGGCAGCGCGGTACTCGCGGTCGAGGCGCTGCACCAGGCTTGCGACATCCGGCAGGTCGTTGATTTCGCCGACGCCCTGGCCGGCCGACCACACGGTCTTCCAGGCCTTGGCCTCGTCGCTGACTGGCTTGAGCTTCTCGCCATAGTTGAGCTCGCCCTTGTCCTGCAGACGCTGCAGGTCGTAGCCGGCTTGCTCGAGGCTCTGGCGCATGAAGCTCGCCGGCACCCCGGAGACCGCCGGGGTATGAATGATGTCGGCGGCCTTGGCGCCGAGGATCATCTGCTTGTACGGCTCGTCGGCGCCGCTTTCGCGGGTGGCGATGAAACGCGTGCCCATGTAGGCCAGATCGGCCCCCAGCGCCTGGGCGGCGAGGATCTCGTGGCCGTGATTGAGGCAGCCGGAGAGCAGCAGGGTCTTGTCGAAGAACTGACGAATCTCGGCGATCAGCGCGAACGGGCTCCACGTCCCGGCATGCCCGCCGGCCCCTGCGGCCACCGCGATCAGTCCGTCGACGCCCGCCTCGGCGGCCTTCTCGGCATGCCGGCGGGTGGTCACGTCATGGAACACCAGGCCGCCGTAGCTGTGCACCGCGTCGACCACTTCCTTCACCGCGCCAAGGCTGGTGATGACGATCGGTACGCGCTTCTCCACGCAGATAGCCAGGTCAGCCTGCAGACGCGGATTGCTGTGGTGGACGATTAGGTTGACGGCGTAGGGCGCGGAGTCCGCCGCCAGGCCGGCCTCGATCTCCTCCAGCCAGGCCTTGAAGCCGCTGCTCTCGCGCTGGTTCAGTGCCGGAAAGCTGCCGACGATGCCGTTGCGGCAGCAGGCCAGCACCAGTTGCGGGGTGGACACCAGAAACATCGGCGCGGCGACCACCGGCAGGCGCAGACGCTGGTCGAGCAGGGCAGGGAGGGACATGGCGTTTCCTCTTTAGGGTTCGACGTCAGAAGGGTTTGACCACCACCAGGATGACGATGGCCAGCAGAAACAGCACCGGGATTTCATTGAACCAGCGGTAGAACACGTGGCTGCGCGCGTTCTCGCCGCGTGCGAAGCGCTTGAGCTGCGCGCCGCACACATGGTGGTAGCCGACCAGCAGGAGCACCAGCAGCAGCTTGGCGTGCAGCCAGCCCATCTTCAGCCAGGCCGGGTTGAGGTACAGCAGCCACAGGCCGAACACTAGGGTGGCGAGCATCGACGGCAGCATGATGCCGCGGTACAGCTTGCGCTCCATGGTGCAGAAGCGCTCGTGGCCGAGGGTGTCGCTGCTCGCCGCGTGGTAGACGAACAGGCGCGGCAGGTAGAACAAGCCGGCGAACCAGCAGACCAGGGCGATGAGGTGCAGGGCTTTGATCCAGAGGTAGAGCATCGGTATATCTCGTGACGGAATGCGCCCGATAGTAGAGCGCGCGTCGTTGTGCGTCACCTTGCACGGCTGTCGCACCAGCGCACCGATGCGTTCCCGGTGGTCGCCGGAATGCCGCCGGCCTGTTCAGGCTGGCCCCCGGCTCTTATCATTGCGGTTTTCCCCGATGGGCCCGTGCGGGCGGAGTGACGGACAGATGATCAAGGTCGGCATCGTTGGTGGTACAGGGTATACGGGCGTGGAGCTGCTGCGCCTGCTGGCGCAGCACCCGCAGGCGGAAGTGGCGGTGATCACTTCGCGCTCCGAAGACGGGGTGAAGGTCGCCGACATGTACCCGAACCTGCGCGGCCACTACGACAACCTGGCCTTCAGCGTGCCGGACGCCGCCACCCTGGGCGCCTGCGACGTGGTGTTCTTTGCCACCCCGCACGGTGTCGCTCATGCCCTGGCTGGCGAACTGCTGGCCGCCGGCACCAAGGTCATCGACCTGTCCGCCGACTTCCGTCTGCAGGACGCCGTGGAGTGGGCCAAGTGGTACGGCCAGCCGCACGGCGCGCCGGAGCTGCTCGATGAGGCGGTCTACGGCCTGCCGGAAGTCAACCGCGAGCAGATCAAGCAGGCGCGCCTGATTGCCGTGCCGGGTTGCTACCCGACCGCCACGCAGCTGGGTTTCCTGCCGCTGCTGGAAGCCGGGCTGGCCGATACTTCGCGACTGATCGCCGACTGCAAGTCCGGGGTCAGCGGTGCCGGGCGTGGCGCCAAGGTCGGCTCGCTGTTCTGCGAAGCCGGCGAGAGCATGGCGGCCTATTCGGTCAAGGGCCACCGCCACTTGCCGGAAATCAGTCAGGGCCTGCGCCGTGCCGCCAAGGGCGAGGTCGGTCTGACCTTTGTGCCGCACCTGACGCCGATGATCCGCGGCATCCACGCCACACTGTACGCCAACGTAGTGGATCGCTCGGTGGACCTGCAGCGCCTGTTCGAGCAGCGCTACGCCAACGAGCCGTTCGTCGACGTGATGCCGGCCGGCAGCCATCCGGAAACCCGCAGCGTGCGGGGCGCCAACGTCTGCCGGATCGCCGTGCACCGGCCGCAAGATGGCGACCTGGTGGTGGTGCTGTCGGTCATCGACAACCTGGTCAAGGGGGCCTCCGGCCAGGCGGTGCAGAACATGAACATCCTGTTCGGCCTCGACGAGCGCGCTGGTCTATGGAATGCGGCGCTGCTGCCCTGAGGCGGCGCGTCGAGCTGGTCAATAGTTGACCGTTTTAGTCAGGGAAGCGGATAATGCCGCGACCCAGTTTCACAACGGCGAAAGCCGGGAGTAATGCAGCATGAGCGTTGAAACCTTCACCCCCAGCCCCCTGCAGTTCACCGAGGGCGCGGCGCACAAGGTGAAAACCCTTGTCGAGGAAGAAGGCAACCCGCGCCTGAAGTTGCGTGTGTTCGTCACCGGTGGCGGCTGCTCGGGCTTCCAGTACGGCTTCACCTTCGATGAGGACATCGCCGACGACGACACTATCGTCGAGCGCGAAGGCGTGAGCCTGGTGGTCGATCCGATGAGCTTCCAGTACCTGGCGGGCGCCGAAGTCGACTATCAGGAAGGCCTCGAAGGCTCGCGCTTCGTGATCAAGAACCCCAACGCCACCACCACCTGTGGTTGCGGCTCGTCGTTCTCGATCTGATTCGTCGCGGGTCCTGCAAAAACGCCGCCCCCTGGGGCGGCGTTTTCGTTTCTGCGCTCAGGCGGGATAGATCGCGCCGAGGATGCGCGGTCCGCGCGCGCCGGTGACGCTCGGCCGGTTGCCGGCAATGCCTTCCAGGCAGCAGTGGGCCAGCCAGGCGAACGCCATGGCCTCGACCCAGTCCGGCGGGACGCCGTGCGATGCGGTGCTGGCGACCCGGCAAGCCGGCAGCAGCTCCGCCAGGCGCGTCATCAGGCGGTCGTTGTGCGCGCCGCCGCCGCACACCAGCAGTTCGGCGGTGTGTGTTTGTGCGGCCTGCAGGGCGTCGACGATGCTTCGTGCGGTCAGCTCCAGCAGGGTGGCCTGCACGTCCGCCGGCGCCAGGCTCGGCAGCTGCTGCAGGTGCTGCTCCAGCCAGGGCAGGTTGAACAGCTCGCGGCCGGTGCTTTTCGGTCCGTGGCCCAGGAAGAACGGGTCGCCAAGCAGGCGCTGCAGCAGCGCGGGCTGCACCAGGCCGCTCGCCGCCCAGGCGCCGCCGCGGTCGAAGTCGACACCCTGGTGGCGCTGAATCCAGGCATCCAGCAGCACGTTCCCCGGGCCGCAGTCGAAGCCGCGCACCGCTTGCGGCGGCTCGATCAGGCTGAGATTGCTGAAGCCACCAACATTCAGCACTGCACGGGGCTGCTGGTCGTTGTCGAACAATGCTTCGTGGAAGGCCGGCACCAGTGGTGCGCCCTGGCCGCCGGCAGCGACATCGCGGCGGCGAAAATCGCCCACCACGGTGATGCCGGTCAGCTCGGCGAGCAGTGCCGGATTGCCGATTTGCACGGTGAAGCCACGCGCCGGCTCGTGGCGCACGGTCTGGCCGTGACTGCCGATGGCACGAATCGCCGTGGCATTCAGCTGCTGGTCGCGCAACAAGGTGTGGATGCCGCTGGCGGCCAGCTCGACCCAGCGCTGTTCGGCGAGCGCCGCGCGCGCCAGCTCGTCGGGGCCGGGGGCGCAGAGCTGCAGCAGTTCGGCACGCAATTGCGCCGGCATCGGCAGGTAGTGACTGGCGCGCAGGCGCGGCTGGAGGTTTTGCTCGATCAGCGCGATGTCCAGCCCGTCGAGGCTGGTGCCGGACATCACGCCTATATAGAGAGGCATGGCTTAACGCTTGTTCAGCGCCAGCATGGTGGCCTTTTCCTGGTCCATGCGCGCCAGCAGCGGCTGGCTCTGCTGGAGGAAACGCGCCTTTTCCGCTTTGGCGATCGGATCGGCCATCGGCAGTTTGCGGCTCAACGGATCGACGTGCACGCCGTTGACCTGGAACTCGTAATGCAGGTGCGGCCCGGTGGATAGGCCGGTGGTGCCGATGTAGCCGATGATCTGTCCCTGCTTGACCATGCTGCCGTTGCGGATGCCCTTGGCGAAGCCTTGCATGTGCCCGTACAGGGTGCGGTAGGTGTTGCCATGCTGGATGATCACGCAGTTGCCGTAGCCGCCGCGGCGCCCGGCGAGCATGATCTTGCCATCGCCGGTGGCCTTGATCGGTGTGCCGCGCGGGGCGGCGTAGTCGACGCCCTTGTGCGCGCGAATCTTGTTCAGGATCGGGTGCTTGCGGCCCATCGAGAAGCCGGAGCTGATGCGGGCAAAGTCCACCGGCATGCGGATGAAGGCCTTGCGCATGCTGTTGCCGTCGGCGGTGTAGTAGCTGGTGATGCCCTGCTTGCTGGTATAGCGCACCGCGGTATAGAGCTTGCCGCGATTCTTGAAGCGAGCGGCGAGGATTTCGCCGGTGCCGACGCGCTTGCCGGCGACGGCCTTCTCTTCGTAGATCACTTCGAATTCATCGCCGTCGCGAATGTCCTGCGAGAAATCGATGTCGTAGCCGAAGACATTGGCCAGATCCATGGTCATCTCGTGCGACAGGCCGGCACGCTTGCCAGCCAGCGACAGCGAGCTGTCGATCACCCCGCGCGCATAGGCTGCACGCACGTCCGGCTTGGCCAGGTCACGCTTGAACTTGAACAGGTCGCCGTTCTTGCTGAGGGTGATGCTCTCCAGCGGCGACAACTGGCTGTGCATGTTCTCCAACTGGCCATCGGCGGACAGGTGAATTTCAAGCACCTGGCCGACCTTGAGCTGACCGAACAGCTTGGCCTCTTTGGCACTGTTGAGCACGGTGTGCACGTCGGTGGAGCTCAGGCCGAGCTTGGCGAACAGCGTCGACAGGGTATCGCCACGCGCAACGGTAATTTCGCGGTGGTTGGGATCAGCAGGGGGGGTGTTGGAAACGAGGGAAGCAGCGTCTTTCTTGTGGCTGTCCGCGTCTTGGTTGGCGCTGTTCTGGTTGTCTTCGGAGCCCTCGATCTTCGCAAATGGCGAGGTGCTCTCATCCCCCGTATCGACCCTGGGTCGGAGATCGTCCTTTTCCTGGATGATCTGCTCGGCGCCGTTGTCCAGTTCGAGGTTCATTTGGGTGCGCTTGGCCTCGACTTCTCGCGAGGGGAAGACCAGCAGCGCGAGGCTCAGCAAAGCTGCCACACCGCTCGCCGCCAGGAGATGGCTTTTGGGGTATAGCGGTGGGGCTTTGGACGTTGTAGTTGTCATAGGCAAGGTGACTTTGAAGAAGGTGAAAAGGAAAAGATGAAAATGAAGATCAAGATGATGAAATAACTGTATAAAATATAACCAAAATCTCTCCGGGGCAACCCTGAATTCGGTGGCCTCCCGTCGAGCCCCCGTGGGCCGGGCAAACTTGTAATTAGTCGACGATCTTGTATGGTGGTTCCCCTTTTGAATTGCAGTGGTTGCGAGTTCTGTCATGAAGCGGGTTGAAGAGCAGCTGGCGCTGATCAAGCGCGGCGCGGAAGAGGTTCTGGTCGAGTCGGAGTTGGTCGAAAAGCTGAAGCGCGGCGAGCCGCTGCGCATCAAGGCAGGTTTCGATCCGACTGCGCCGGATCTGCACCTTGGGCACACGGTGCTTATCAATAAGCTGCGCCAGTTTCAGGAGCTCGGCCATCAGGTGGTGTTCCTGATTGGCGACTTCACCGGCATGATCGGCGACCCCAGTGGCAAAAGCGCGACCCGCCCGCCGCTGACCCGTGAGCAGGTGCTGGAGAATGCCGAGACCTATAAGGCTCAGGTGTTCAAGATTCTCGATCCAGCGAAGACCGAGGTGGCGTTCAACTCCACCTGGATGGATCAACTCACTCCGGCCGACTTCATTCGCCTGGCGTCGCAGTACACCGTCGCGCGCATGCTCGAGCGCGACGACTTCAGCAAGCGCTACTCGACCAATCAGCCGATCGCCATCCACGAGTTCCTTTATCCGTTGGTTCAGGGTTACGACTCGGTGGCGCTGCGCGCCGACGTCGAGCTCGGCGGCACCGATCAGAAGTTCAACCTGCTGATGGGGCGCGAACTGCAGCGCGCCTACGGGCAGGCGTCGCAATGCATCGTCACCATGCCGCTGCTCGAGGGTCTGGATGGCGTGAAGAAGATGTCCAAGTCACTCGGTAACTATGTCGGCATCCAGGAGGCGCCGGGTGTCATGTACGGCAAGCTGGTGTCGATTCCGGATTCGCTGATGTGGCGTTACTTCGAGCTGCTGAGTTTCCGTTCCATGGAGGAGATCGAGGCCTTCAGGCAGGACGTTGCGGCTGGCGCGAATCCGCGTGACATCAAGATTAAGCTGGCTGAGGAAATCGTGGCGCGTTTCCATGGTGAGGAGGCCGCGGCCAGTGCTCATCGTGCGGCGGGCAATCGCATGAAGGATGGCGAGCTGCCGGAAGACCTGCCGGAAGTCGAGCTGGCCTCTGGCGAGGACATGCCAATTTCTGCCGTCCTCAATCGTGCGGGCTTGGTGAAAAACGCTGCAGTCGCCCGCGACCTGCTGGGCTCTGGCGGTGTGCGCGTCGATGGCGCGGTGGTCGATCGCGGCTTCCTATTTAAGGTGGGTGCGGTGCATGTCTGTCAGGCAGGCAAGAAGGCCTTCGCGCGCATTTCACTGAAGGCTGAGTGATTCCTGTAGAAAACCCTTGACGGGGAATCTGGCGTCCCTATAATGCGCACCACTTCCAGCGCGGAAGCGCTTCAAAAGGTCTTGATAATCAATAGGTTAGCGAGATTTGCGAGGCGGCCTGATGAGTAATCAGGTGGCGTTGGAAAGGTGCTTCGGGGAGGTTGACAGGGTCTTAGGATGCTGTAAGATTCGCCTCCCGCTGACGACGAGGTTGAAACTGAGTCGGAAGCGCAAGCGGTTGAAGTAGAAAAGAAATTTTCGAAAAAACGCTTGACGGAACGAAAGGCTGCTGTAGAATGCGCGGCCTTGGTTGAGGCGAAAGACTCACCGAACGCTCTTTAACAACTGAATCAAGCAATTCGTGTGGGTGCTTGTGAGGTAAGAC
>NZ_JAFEUP010000004.1 GCF_016901015.1 Zestomonas insulae | reverse complement strand
CGGCGCCCTGGCTGCTGCCACCCTCAACACCGTTGCCGCGGCACAGAAGATCGGCGGCGACATCGTCGTGCTGGTCGCTGGCCAGAACGTCGGCGGCGTGGCCGAAGCCGCGGCGAAAGTCGCTGGTGTGTCCAAGGTGCTGGTCGCCGACAACGCCGCCTTCGCCCACCAACTGCCGGAGAACGTCGCGCCGCTGGTGGCCGAGCTGGGCAAGGGCTACAGCCACGTGCTGGCCGCTGCCACCAGCAACGGCAAGAACATCCTGCCGCGCGTCGCCGCGCAGCTGGACGTCGACCAGATCTCCGAGATCACCGCAGTGATCGGCGCCGACACCTTCCAGCGCCCGATCTACGCCGGTAACGCCATTGCCACCGTGCAGTCCTCGGCGGCGGTCAAGGTCATCACAGTGCGTGCCACCGGTTTCGACCCGGTTGCCGCCGAAGGTGGCAGTGCCGCGGTTGAAGCGGTCAGCGCCGGTAGCGACGCGGGCAAGTCGAGCTTCGTCGGCGAAGAGCTGGCCAAGTCCGACCGTCCGGAGCTGACTGCAGCGAAGATCGTCGTTTCCGGCGGTCGCGGCATGCAGAACGGTGACAACTTCAAGTACCTGTACAGCCTGGCCGACAAGCTCGGCGCTGCCGTCGGTGCCTCGCGCGCCGCGGTCGACGCTGGCTTCGTGCCGAACGACATGCAGGTCGGTCAGACCGGCAAGATCGTCGCCCCGCAGCTGTACATCGCCGTCGGCATCTCCGGCGCGATCCAGCACCTGGCCGGTATGAAGGACTCCAAGGTGATCGTCGCGATCAACAAGGACGAAGAAGCTCCGATCTTCCAGGTTGCCGATTACGGCCTGGTCGGCGATCTGTTCGAGATCGTTCCGGAGCTGGAAAAGCTGATCTAAGCGATCCGCTGCGTTAAGCGAAAAGCCCGCTCACTGAGCGGGCTTTTTGTTTTTCAGCTGGCTGGTTTCGGCAGGCTGTCGAGGAAGCGCTGATAATGCTCGGCGCTTTCGGCGGGACGCTCGAGCATTGGTGCGTGGCCGCAGTCCTTCATGATCACCACGCTGGGCCGTTTCAGCAGCGGCTTCATCACCGCGATGCTCGACACATCCAGCACGCGGTCCTGGTCGCCCCACAGCAGCAGGGTCGGTGCCTGAATCTTCGGCAGCTCCGGCTCGAGCGGAATGTAACGCTCCACCAGCTGGCGGAAAATCTTGCTGTTGCGATCACTGTTGGCCACCGCCAGTTCGCCCAGGTACTGCTGGACTCTGGCCGGGATTTTCGGCGGTACGACGAAGGCGAATTCGAGCAGTTGGTGGAAGTCTTCCGCGCGCGTGACCACCAGTGGGTTGGGCTCGCCGCGCTGCAGGCGTTCGCGCAGCTCGCTGGCTTTCGGCGCGGTGACGCCGGCGTTGTCGAACAGCGCGACGGACAACACCTGCTCCGGATGTCGTGCCGCATACAGGGCGCTGATGTGGCCGCCCATGGAGTTGCCGATGATGTGCAGCTTCTCGATGCCGAGGGCTTTGGTGAATGCCGCCACGCGTTCGGTTTGGCTACCCACGTCGTAGCTGGCATCAGGTTTGCTGCTTTCGCCGAAGCCGGGGATGTCGAGGGCGATGACGTGATAGCGCGGGGTGAAGTAGCGGGCGAACGTCAGCCAGTTGTCCTTGTTGGCACCGAAGCCGTGCACCATGAGGATGGTCTCGCCGTCCGCCGGGCCGCCTTCGTAGTAGTGAATGCTGAGCTGCGCCACTTCCTTGTGCTGCTCGGTCAGCCCGGCCCGCTCAAGCTCGATGAAACGCATCACGGAGAGCAGGGTGGCGGGCGAGAAATACAGGATGGCCGCCGCAATGGCTATGATGCTGACCAAAGCGAGAAGCAGTTTTTTCATGCGAAGGCCTTTATTGTTAATAGTTATTATGGTCCCGCTAACCTAGCATGAGACCTGATAGGCGCGAACGCTATCCCGTGCTCAATCCAAGCTGCAGTTGTCGAGAATAATAGATGCGAGCTCGTTTCTTCCTGCGATGGATCCTGGTTGGCTTGGCCTTCATGCCGGTACTGGCAAACGCCGCCAGCAAGTGCGAGCGGTTGATCGCCACCGGCAACCCGGAGTACCCGCCGTATCTGTGGCGTGACCCGCAGAAGCCGGAAAAGCTGATTGGCGCTAACACCGATTTGCTCGAAGAGATCGGCAAGGCGCTCAAGGTGAAGATCGACGTGATCTACACCGGCCCCTGGTCGCGGGCTCAGGATGAAGTGCGGACCGGGCGCGTCGATCTGATCGCCGGCGCCTTCCTCACGCTGCCGCGTCTGGAAACCATGGACTACGTGCATCCCGCCTTCTTCAACACGCCCAGCGTGGTCTGGGTGCGCAAGGACAAGACCTTCCCCTATGCCGGCTGGGACGACCTCAAGGGGCGTCTGGGCGGCACACTGGTGAACAACAGCTTCGGCGAGCAATTCGATTCCTTCGCCAAGACCAACCTGACCCTCGAGCCGGTCCCGACCCTGACCCAGGCCTTTCAGAAGCTGATGCTGGGGCGCACTGAGTACGTGCTCTACGAGCACTACCCCGGTGTAGCGCTGGCCGACACGCTGGGCCTGATTGGTGACATCGAGGCACTGGAACCGCCGATTTCCAGCGAAGGCTTGTACCTGACCTTGTCGCACAACTCCGCCTGCAACGACGCATGGCTGCGCGGACAGCTGGCGAAAAAAATGACAGAATTGACCGCTGCCGGCGTGCCGGAAGCCATCCTGCAGCGCAATCTCGAGCGCTGGAAGAATCAACAGCTGCAGCCCTCCGCGGCACCGAATCAGTAGGGAAGTCTAGGTGAGCGACACACGCATATTGGCAGCCGGCCTGGCCTTCCTGGTCCTGGCGGGTTGTGCGAACGATCCTGCGCCGAACGAGCAGATGCGCCTGACCGAGCAAGCGGTCGAGCAGGCTCGGGCGGTAGGCGCGACCGAGCAGGTCGAAGAAATGACCCAGGCTGAGCAGAAGCTGGCCAGGGCACAGAAGAACATGGGCGAAGAAGACTTCAAGCGCGCACGCATCCTGGCCGAGCAGTCGGAGCTGGATGCGCGTCTGGCTGAAGCGCGGGTCCTCACCCAGAAAAGCGACAAGCAACTCGCCGAGCTGAATGCGCGCATAGCGCGCCTGCGCAAGCAATTGGGGGATGTGCAGTGAAGCGAATGGTCACCCTTGCCGGGCTTGTAGCGGTAGTCGGCACGCTGCATGGCTGCGCGACCCAGCCGGATACCGAAGAGCAACTGGAAGCCGCGCGCTTATCCTTTCAGAAGGTCAAGGAAGACAGCGAAGTGCTGCGTTTCGCGCCGAAGGACGTGATTCGCGCCGGCGAGTCGCTGGGGCGTGCCGATCGACTGTCCAGCTACTGGGGCTCGAACGATGACGTCGCGCATTTCGCCTACTTGAGTCAGCGCTACAGCGAAATCGCCCAGCAGCACACCCAGCTCAAGCTCAATGAAGAACGTCAGGCCAAGCTCGAGCTCGAGCGCGAGCGCCTGCAGCTGGCATTGCGCGAAGCCAAGCTGCTCAGCGTGCAGCAGCAGGGCACCTGGTTGTCGGAGCAGATCGTCAGTCTGGCGACCAATCAGACCGATCGTGGCCTGGTGATGACGCTGGGCGACATGCTGTTCGATGCCGGTGAGGCGGACCTGAGCTCGACGGCCAATCGCACCGTGCTCAAGCTGGTGCAATTCCTCCAGCTCAACCCGCAGCGCGTCGTGCGCATCGAGGGCTATACCGATAGCCGTGGCGACAAGCAGGAGAACCTCCGGCTGTCGCGGGCGAGGGCGCAGGCAGTGGCCGACGCACTGAACGACCTCGGCATCGACAGCAAGCGCCTGCAGGTGGAAGGTTTTGGCCAGGAGTTCCCGGTCGCCGACAACGCCTCCGAGCGGGGTCGCGCGAAGAATCGCCGGGTGGAGATCGTGTTCTCCGACGAGAAGGGCAAGCTCAGCAGCGGTCGCTGATCCGCGCTGGGTTAAGAACCCTGGTAGCCGCAAGGCGCCAGGGTTTTTTTGTGCCTGGAGTCTGGCTTGAGCTGCTCAGGGATGAATCGAAAAGCACGGCAAAAACGCCAACTCCTTGCAGTGCTGTAATTTTGACAGTATATCTTTGGCGCATGGTGGCACATTGGTGCTAACTATGGTTGTCCGCGCAGTTGAGGCGGCTCACTCGGCGTGCAGAAGGATCCAAAAATGACACTAAGGAATATCAGCATCGCTGTGCGCGCGACCCTTGGCTTTGGCCTGGTCGCGGTGTTGACCCTCGCACTGGGCGCTTATGCCCTGTTGCAGATGACGGATATGCGCGAGCAGGCGGACCAGATCAAGGATGACTGGCTGCCGGGGCTGATGACGCTCAATCACGTCGGACAGAACGTCCAACGGGTTCGGGCGCTGACCTTGCGGCTGGTGATCAATCGCGACGAACAAGCCTTGCGGCAGAACAGCGGCAAATTGAATGGCCTCAAGGCCGAAGTGCACGAGGCCATGCAGGCGTATGAGCGGACCATTCTTCTCCCGGAAGATCGCGAGCTGTTTGCTCGTTTTCGGGAAGCCGAGGCGGGCTACATGGCGCTGCAGACGAAGGTCATGGACCTTTCCGCCCAAGGCCTTGTTGAAGACGCCACGGCGATCATCAACGGTGAAATGAACCAGCACGCCGATGCGATGAGTCTGGCCTTGGCCAAGCTTTCGGAGCTCAACGATCAGGGGGCCAAGGCGGCTGCGGCTAAGGCCGACGAGGTGTTCGTCGCCGCGCGTACCAAGCTGCTGGTGGTGATGGCCTTGGCCTTCGTGCTGACCTTCAGCCTGGCTACGATGCTGACTCGCAGCATTGTGGTGCCCTTGAAACGGGCCGTGCAGGTCGCCGAGATCGTCGCCACCGGCAACCTCACCACGCCCGTCGAGGTCGATGGCCAGGACGAAACGGCGCGTCTGCTCGGCGCCTTGCGCAGCATGCAATTGAGCCTGCGCGAGACGGTGCTGGCGATCACCGAGTCGTCCAACCAGTTGGCTTCGGCGTCGGAAGAACTCAGCGCGGTGACCGAGAACGCCAGTCGCGGCCTGCAGCAGCAGAACACCGAGATCGAGCAGGCAGCGACGGCGATCAACCAGATGACCAGTGCGGTCGAGGACGTCGCGCGCAACGCGGTGTCCACCTCCGAGGCGTCGCGCGAGTCTGATCGCACCGCGCAGCACGGTCGCGATCAGGTGGTGCGCACCGTGGGCGCGATTGGCGATCTGGCTGCCGGGGTGACTACCACTGCCGAGCAGATCGAGCAATTGGCCGAGCGTGTGCGCGGCATCAGCAAAGTGCTCGATGTGATCCGTTCGGTGGCCGAACAGACCAACCTGCTGGCGCTCAACGCGGCCATCGAAGCGGCGCGCGCCGGCGAGGCGGGGCGCGGCTTTGCGGTGGTGGCCGATGAAGTGCGTGGCCTGGCGCACCGTACCCAGCAGTCGACGCAGGAAATCGAGCAGATGATCGGCGCGATCCAATCGGGCACCGATCAGGCGGTGATCGCCATGCAGGGCAGCAACCAGCATGCACGCTCCACCCTGGAAGTGGCCCAGAGTGCCGGGCAGGCGCTCGAGCACATCGCTTCGGCATTCACCCAGATCAACGAGCGCAACCTGGTGATCGCCAGCGCGTCCGAGCAGCAGGCGCAGGTCGCCCGCGAGGTGGATCGCAACCTGACCAACATCCGCGACCTGTCGTTGCAGAGCTCGGCCGGCGCCCATCAGACCAGCGCCGCCAGCCAGGAACTGTCGCGCCTGGCGGTCGGCCTGAATGCGATGGTCGCGCGTTTTTCGGTGTGAGCGGCGACTAGCCAAACGGACGGCGTCGGCAGGCGCCGTTTTTGTTGGCAGACAGCGCAACACTTTGTTACCTTGCTTGCACTATCGTGCCAATTAGCCTCTCGCAAGCGGTGGAACAACCGGCAGAAGAGGGCACCGGACGGGATGCGTCCGGCGGCAGCCGAGAACCAATAACAACAGGCCGGCAGCAATAGCCGGCCAACATCTTGGCCATAGAAGGAGCGTTGCCGATGACGATGCAGGTCCGCTTTCCCAAGTTGATGTGGCGACCCTGGCAGGCTGGCGCGGCACTGGGCGTTCTGCCCTTGCTGATCGCCGGCTCGGTGCAGGCGGTCGAGTTCAGTGCGGTCGACAACCAGATCACCGGTTCGATCGACACCACCCTGTCCTACGGCGCCATGTGGCGCGTGCAGGGGCGTGACGAGAACAACATCGACGACATCAACGCCGATGACGGCAACCGCAACTTCGATACCGGACTGGTCTCTGAGGTCTACAAGATCACCTCCGACCTTTCGGCCAAGTACGAGAACTACGGTCTGTTCGCCCGCGGCACTGCGTATTACGACACGCAGATCATGGACAAGCGCAACGACTACTACAGCACCACCGACGGCGTCGAACGGCCGAGCCAGGCCTTCCCCGACGACGATCATTTCACCCAGGACACCCGCCACATTGCTGGTCGCAAGGCCGAGCTGCTGGACGCCTACGCGTTCGGCAACTGGGACATCTACGAGATGCCGCTGACCGCCAAGGTCGGCCGTCAGGTGATCAACTGGGGCGAGGGCGCGTTCTACCGTGGCGGGATCAACACCATCAACCCGGTCGACGCGGCGAAGTTCCACCTGCCGGGTTCCGAGCTGAAGGAAGTGCTGGTGCCGATCGAGGCGCTGAACTTCAACCTCGGCCTGACCGACAACCTGTCGATGGAAACCTTCTACCAGTGGAAGTGGAAGGAGACCCGTCTCGACCCGGTTGGCACCTACTTCTCCGGCACCGACCTGTTCGCCGATGGCGGCAACACCGCCTACACCACCGAACCGGACCTGGCACCGATCCTCGGCGCTTACCAACTGGTGTCGCAGTTCGGCGCGGTCGGCAACGGCCCATTCGGCCCCAACGCCTACACCAACCCGGCTACCGGCACGTTCAAGGTGGCCAACATCGGTCCGGACATCGAAGCCGATGACAGCGGTCAGTTCGGCGTCGCGTTTCGCTACGTCGCCGAAGAGCTGAACTCCACCGAGTTCGGCGCCTACTTCGTCAACTACCACGCCAAGGAGCCGCAGGTTGCGGTCGACTTGAGCGGTTACGACGGTGTCGATTTCGCCACCCTCGCGTCGGTCCTGCCGCCAGAAGCCGTGCCGGGCGTGGCGATTCTCGACGCGGCGAGCAACGCCCAGGCGCGTCGCGACTACGTCGAAGACATCCGCATGTACGGCCTGAGCTTCAACACCACGCTGGGCGATGCCTCGGTGTCCGGTGAAGTGGCCTACCGGCCGAACGCGCCGATCAGCATCTCCGCCACCGACGACCTGCTCGGCGACCTGCTCGCCCAGGGCGTGTTCGGTCTGACCAACCTGGCCGACGCCGGCACCCCGGGCGACCAGGCGTGCGCCGCAGTCGCCGGCAAGCAGTTGTGCCGCTCCGGGCTGTTCGAGAACTACGAGCGTGCGGAAACCTTCAACGTCTCGTTGTCGACCATCTACAACTTCGGCCCGCTGCTCAGCTTCGACTCGCTGTTCGGCGTCGCCGAGCTGGCTTCCCAGCACATCCGCGGCAGCAGCCTGAAGTACACCGCCTTCGACGGCAGCGAGCGCAGCTATACCAGCGCCGCGGACAAGGCCTACGTCAACGAGGGCACCCAGGAGAGCGATCAAATCAGCCGCGACAGCTACGGCTACACGCTGCTGCTCTCGGGTAGCTGGAACGACGTGTACGGCGGCATCAAGCTGTCGCCCTACGTGGTGTTCCAGGATGACTTCAAGGGCAACTCCGACCGCACCGGCAACTTCATCGAAGGCCGCAAGGCGCACACCCTGGGCATCGACGCCACCTACCTGAACAGCTTCGAGGTCGGCCTGCAGTACACCGAGTACTACGGCGCCGGACAGAACAACAGCACGCGCGACCGGGACAACGTCTCGCTCAGCGCCAAGTACTCGTTCTGATGCCCAACACCGCTCCGGCCCGCCGGAGGGGTGCTCGACCGTACATGGAGAACCGCAGCATGTTGAAAAAGCCATCCCTGCTTGTTGCCGCCCTCTTTCTGGCCTTTGGCTCGACGGAAGGACTGGCGGCGGTTTCGGCGGAGCAGGCCGCCACGCTGAACACCACGCTGACGCCGTTCGGCGCGGAAAAAGCCGGCAACGCCGCCGGCAGCATTCCCGCCTGGACCGGCGGGCTGACCCAGGCGCCGGCCGGCTACAAGGGCCCGGGGCAGCACCACGTCGATCCCTACGCGGCGGACCAGCCGCTGTTCACCATCAGCAAGGCCAACCTCGAGCAGTACAAGGCCAACCTGACGGCGGGCCAGATCGCCCTGATCAACGCCTACCCGGAAAGCTTCCAGATCCCGGTCTATCCGACCCGCCGCTCTGGCGCGGCGCCGCAGTGGGTGTACGACAACACCCTGAAGAACGCCACCAGCGCCAAGCTGCTCAACGAGGGCAACGGCATTTCCGACGCCTACGGCGGCATCCCGTTCCCGATTCCGCAGAGCGGCCTCGAGGCGGTGTGGAACCACATCACCCGCTACCGCGGCACCTACGTGGTGCGCCGCTCGGCGCAGGCCGGCGTGCAGCGCAACGGCGCCTACTCGCTGGTGACTTCGCAGGACGAGGCGCTGTTCCGCTTCTATGACCCCAAGGGCAGCTACGCGACGCTGAATAACACGCTGTTCTACTACCTGACCTTCACCACTGCGCCGGCACGTCTGGCGGGCAGCGGGGCGCTGGTGCAGGAGATGCTCGACCAGGTCCAGGAACCGCGTCAGGCCTGGGCCTACAACCCCGGTCAACGCCGCGTGCGGCGCGCGCCGACGCTGGCCTACGACACGCCGATCGAGGACTCCGATGGCCTGCGTACCGCGGATGACACCGACATGTACAACGGTGCCCCGGACCGCTATGACTGGAAGCTGCTGGGCAAGAAGGAAATCTACATCCCCTACAACAACTACCGGCTCACCAGCCCGGACGTGAAGTACAAGGATCTGCTGACCCCCGGTCACATCAATCCGAAGTACACCCGCTACGAGCTGCACCGCGTCTGGGTGGTCGAAGGCACGCTGAAGGCCAGCGCGCGGCACATCTACTCCAAGCGCACGCTGTTCCTCGACGAGGACAGCTGGGGCGCGGCAGTGGTCGACCAGTACGACGGCCGTGGCGAGCTGTGGCGGGTGTCGATGGCCTACCTGAAGAACTTCTACGAGCTGCCGACCGTGTGGACCGCGCTGGATACCTTCCACGACCTGCAGGCGCGCCGTTACAGCGTGCAGTGGCTGGACAACGAGGAGCCGACCACCGCCGACTTCAGCAAGCCGGCCCCGGACGACTCCAACTTCAGCCCCTCGGCCCTGCGCCGCAAGGCCTCGCGCTGATTCAACCGCTCCACAGCAACGGCGCCGCAAGGCGCCGTTTTTCATGGTGCGCTGACCAGCTGTGCGTTGGCCGCAGGTGTCGGCAGCTATAGTGGCTGAGGCGGATGCGCGAAGAGGAGGGCAGCATGGCAGCGCCGATCAGGGTCCTGGCGGTCGACGACGACGCCGACATCCGTCAGTTGCTCGCCGATTACCTGGGCGGGCACGGTTACGAAGTGGCGCTGGCGGCGGACAGCCAGCAGATGCGCGCCTTGCTCGCCGAGCACCTGCCTGACGTGGTGCTGCTCGACGTCGGTCTGCCCGGTGAGGACGGCCTGAGCCTGGCGCGCTTCCTGCGCGAGCACCACGACCTGCCGGTGATCATGATTTCCGGGGCCAGCACGCCGCTGGACCGCATCGTCGGCCTGGAAGTCGGCGCCGACGACTACCTGGCCAAACCCTTCGATCCCCGCGAGCTACTGGCCCGCCTGAAGACCGTGCTGCGCCGCTACAACCGCCAGCCCAGCGCCGCGGCGGAAGCGGCGCCCGACGCCGAGCTGCTGGCGCTCGGCGACTGCCGCCTGGACCTGCAGCGCCATCAGCTGTTCGACGCCAGCGGCGCCGAAGTGCCGCTGACCGCCATGGAGTTCGAGATGCTGCAGGTGTTCGTGCAGCGGCCGAACCGCCCACTGTCGCGCGACCAGATCCTCAACCTGACCCAGCAGCGCGACTGGAACCCGTTCGACCGCTCGATCGACATCCGCATCGCCCGGCTGCGCCGCAAGCTCGAGCCGGATCCCGACAAGCCGCAGCTGATCCGCACGGTGCGCGGAGTTGGCTATATGTTCGTGCCGCGCTGAGGACCTGTTTACGAGCTCCTGGTTCGCAGCCAGACCGCCTTAAAAGTGGCCTCAAAATGCTCATTTGCACTCCGTAAACTGCGCTTTTTCGGCCATTTGACTCGCTACGCTCGCCCTTTGGGCCAGCCTTTGGCTGTTACCCCCATCGGTCGTTGCGCCTTGTCTGGCTCTAATCCAGAAGATCGTAAACAGGTTCTGAGGTTGTTTTGTTTCAATTGTTTCAACCCGGTTGCGCCCCCCTCGAAGGCGCCGGGTACGCCCCTATACTCAGCGCAGAATCTCGCTTCCAGCCGAGGATGTGCGCATGAATCAGCCCCTGCCGAGGATCCTCGCGTCCAGCACCGTGGAGCACCAGCTGCGCCAGATCGTCGATAACAGCAGCGCGGTGATCTACGTGAAGGACCTGCAGGGCCATCTGCAGCTGGTCAATCGCGCCTTCGAGGAATTGTTCGGGCGCAGCGCCGCGGAAGTCGTCGGCCACACCGACCACGAACTGTTCCCTTCCGCCGAAGCCGACGTGCTGCGCGCCAACGACCGCCGGGTGGCCGAACTGGGCCAGGCCCTGGAGTTCGAGGAACAGGTCGAACTGGCGGGCGGGCAGCGTACCTACCTGTCAACCAAGGTGCCGCTGTTCGACGACCACGGCAAAGTCATCGCGGTGTGCGGCATGTCCACCGACATCACCGCGCGCAAGCGCTGGGAAGAAGCGCTGCGGCATATCGCCATGGGCGTTTCGGCGGTCAGCGGCGAGGCGGTGTTCAACGAGATCGTCCGCTACCTGGGCCGTTCGCTGGGCGCCGACATCGTCGTCATTGCCCACCTGGTGGGCGACCGGGTCAAGCGCCTGCGCACCGTGGCGCTGTATTTCGATGGCCAGCTGCGCGACAACATCACCTACCGCCTCACCGGCACGCCCTGCGAGCGGGTGATCGAGCAGGGCTTCCAGTTCGTTGGTCGTGACGCCCGGGTGCGCTTTCCCGATGACCCGTTCATCAAGGAATTCAACCTCGACAGCTATTCCGGCTACCCGCTGTTCGCCACCGATGGCCGGCCGATCGGCCTGATTTCCATCTCCAGCCGCGGCACCCTGGAGTCCCCGGAGCTCACCGAGGCGCTGCTCAAGGTCTTCTCGGTGCGCGCCGCGGCGGAAATCCAGAGTGGCGAGGCCGAGGCGAGCTACCGGGCGATCTTCGACAGTTCGGAGGACGCGATCTTCGTCCACGACCTGCACAGCGGCGTGCTGGTCGACGTCAATCCCAAGGCCTGCGCGGCCTACGGCTACCGCTACGAGGAGATGCTCGGGCTGACCATCGACGACTTCAGCGCCGGCTACCGCCCCTATACCGGTGAGGACGCCGCCGGCTGGCTGGCGCGCGCCCGCGACGGCGAGCTGCAGCGCTTCGAATGGCACCGGCGCAACCGCGATGGCAGCCTGCACTGGGACGAGGTGGTGCTCAAGCGCACGACCATCGGCGGGGTCGAGCGCATCCTCGGCATCACTCGCGAAATCAGCCAGCGCAAGGCCGCGGAACAGGCCCTGCGCGCCAGCGAGCAGCAATACCGGGCGATCGTCAGTACGGCGCTGGACTGCATCATCAGCACCGACGGTGACGGCCGCGTGCTGGCCTTCAACCCGTCCGCCGAACAGTGCTTCGGCTACCGCCGCGAACAGGCGATCGGCCAGCCACTGGCCGAGCTGATCCTCCCCGAGCGCCACAAGGAGAAGATGCGCAGCGGCTTCCAGGCCTACCTGGCCGGTTGGCGCTTGATGAACGGCCGGCGCGTCGAAGTGCAGCTTCGGCGGGCCAACGGCGAGGAGTTCACCGCCGAACTGACGGTCAGCGCGGTGGACAATCCGGATGGTCTGCAATTCATCGGCTACCTGCGCGACATCACCGAACTCAAGCACGCCGAAGAGCAGCGCGCGGCACTCGCCCAGCAGCTGCGCCAGGCACAGCGCATGGAGGCGATCGGGCACCTGACCGGGGGCGTGGCGCACGATTTCAACAACCTGCTCACCGGCATGCTCGGCTACACGGTGATGGCCCAGGAGCTGGCCGAGCAACTGCCCGACCCGCGCCTCAACCACTACCTGACCCGCGTGCAGCGCTCGGCCGAGAAGGCTCGCGACCTGATCCAGCAGATGCTCACCTTCAGCCGCGGCAGCCGCGGTCAGCCGCAGCCGGTGGCATTGGCCGAGCGGATCGGCGGCTTCATCAAGCTGGTCGAGGCCAGTCTGCCGTCCAGCGTGGAGATCGACACCCGTCTGCCGGTCGATCTGCCGCCGGTGCTGGTCGATCCGGTGCAGCTGGAACAGGTGCTGATGAACCTGTGCATCAACGCTCGCGACGCCATGTCCGGGGTCGGCCAGCTGCGCATTGCGGTGGGCGTGCAGGCCATGCAGCGCGGCATTTGCGCGTCCTGCCGGCAGCCGTTCGGCGGCCAGTATGTGGTGCTCAGCGTCAGCGACAGCGGCCCGGGCATCGAGGCCGCAGTGTGCGAGCACATGTTCGAGCCGTTCTTCTCCACCAAGGCCAGCGGGCAGGGCAGCGGCATGGGCTTGTCGCTGGTGCACGGCATCGTCCACGAGTACTCGGGACACATCCACGTCGCTTCGCGGCTGGGCGAGGGCAGCACCTTCCAGATTTTCCTGCCGGCGCTGGCCGAGGGCACGCCGTGCGCGGCGGAGGTCGGCGAGCAGCAGGTGGCGGCGCATGCGGAGCCGTTGCGCGGCCGCGTCGCGGTGGTCGATGACGAGCCGATGGTGGCCGAGTTCATGGCCGATCGCCTTGCCGACTGGGGCCTGCAAGTGCGCCATTTCGGCGATGCCGAGCAGGCCTGTGCGATGCTCTGCGCCGATCCCTATGCCTGGGACCTGGTAATTCTCGACCAGAGCATGCCGCGCCTCACCGGGCTGCAGGTGGCCAGGCGGTTGCTGGTGCTGCGCGCGGACCTGCCGATCGTGTTGTACAGCGGTTTCAGCGATCAGCTGAGCGAGGGCCAGGTGCAGGCCGAGGGTTTGCGCGCGCTGCTGCGCAAGCCGGTCGACCAGGTGCAGTTGCATCGCCTGTTACGTCAGCTGCTAAGCGAAAGCCGCGACTGAAACCGAAGCGCAACAATTTCCCCTGCTACAGACATAGAGCCGATACATGCCGGCCATAACCTGGCTTCAAGTGCAGAGCACTGCACCGAACCACTAGCCAAGGTAGGTACCGAGCATGAAGCGCCATACGATCGAACGCCAACTCCCGCAACTCGGCCGCTGCGCCGCTGCACCACTGGGCTGCCAGTGCGTGCAGCTGCCGAGCTTCGCCATCCGTTCCCTTTTCTCTGCCTGAATCGCGTAGGTGTCGGCCGGGCCGGGCAGTACGGTCGCTTGCTTGCCGAGGAGCCGAACATGTTCAAGCGCACTTCCATCTTCATCTATGGCGTTGTGAGCTACCTGATCTTCTTCGCCACCTTCCTCTATCTGATCGCGTTCGTCGGTAACCTGCCGTTCGTTCCGAGCACGCTGGATGGCGAGCCACGGATGCCGTCGACTAGCGCGGTGCTCATCGACGTGCTGCTGCTCGCGCTGTTCGCCCTGCAGCACAGCGTGATGGCCCGGCCGGCGTTCAAGCGCTGGTGGACCCAGTGGGTGCCGGTCGAGGCCGAGCGCAGCACCTACGTGCTGTTCTCCAGCCTGGCGCTGATCCTGATGTTCAGCTTCTGGCAGCCGGTCGGTGGGGTGTTCTGGTCGGTCGAAAACCCGGTCGGTCGCGGCCTGCTCTACACGCTGTTCGGTCTGGGCTGGTTGCTGGTGCTGTACAGCACCTTCCTGATCAACCACTTCGACCTGTTCGGCTTGCGTCAGGTGTGGCTGCAGTTGCAGGGCCGCGCTTACCAGCCACTGGCCTTCAAGACCCCGGCGATGTATCGCGTGGTGCGTCATCCGCTGTACGTGGGCTGGTTCATCGCCTTCTGGGCGACCCCGGAGATGACCATGACCCACGCGCTGTTCGCGTTGCTCAACACCGCGTACATCCTGTCGGCCATCCAGTTCGAGGAGCGTGACCTGCAAGACGCGCATCCCGAATACGCCACCTACCGTCGTGAAGTGCCGATGCTGGTGCCGCGTATCAACCGCCCGCGGCGTACCCTGCAGAACGATGAAACCGCGGCCTGAGGCCGGAAATGAAAAAGGGCGCCGAGAGGCGCCCTTTTTTGTTGCGGGAGCGGCTTACTTGCCGGTCCAGCGCTTCAGGATCAGCGTGGCGTTGGTGCCACCGAAGCCGAAGCTGTTGCTCATCACGGTGTCGATCTTGGCGTTTTCCTGCGTGGTGCGCTGGATCGGCAGGTCGGCGACGTCCGGATCGACTTCGTCGATGTTGGCCGAACCGGCGATGAACTGGCCTTCCATCATCAGCATGCAGTAGATCGCCTCGTGGACACCGGCGGCGCCCAGCGAGTGACCGGACAGACTCTTGGTCGAGCTGATCGCCGGAGCCTTGTCGCCGAACACGGTGCGTACCGCACGCGCTTCGGCGGTGTCGCCGACCGGGGTCGAGGTGCCGTGGGTGTTCAGGTAGTCGATCGGATCGCTAACGGTGGCCAGCGCCTGCTGCATGCAGCGGGTGGCGCCTTCGCCGCTCGGGGCAACCATGTCGTAGCCGTCGGAAGTCGCGCCGTAGCCGACGATTTCCGCGTAGATCTTGGCGCCGCGCTTGAGGGCGTGCTCCAACTCTTCAACGACGACCATGCCGCCGCCGCCGGCGATGACGAAACCGTCACGCTTGGCGTCGTAGGCGCGCGAGGCCTTCTCCGGCGTTTCGTTGTACTGGGTGGAGAGGGCGCCCATGGCGTCGAACAGGCAGCTTTGGCTCCAGTGCTCTTCCTCGCCGCCGCCGGCGAAGACGATGTCCTGTTTGCCCAGCTGAATCTGCTCCATGGCGTGACCGATGCAGTGAGCACTGGTGGCGCAGGCGGAGGAGATCGAGTAGTTCACGCCCTTGATTTCGAACGGCGTGGCCAGGCAGGCCGACACGGTGCTGCTCATGGTGCGCGGCACGCGGTATGGGCCGATGCGCTTGACGCCTTTTTCGCGCAGGGTGTCGATGGCTTCCATCTGGTTGATGGTGGAGGCGCCACCGGAACCGGCGACCAGGCCAGTGCGGGTGTTGGAAACCTGCTCAGGGGTCAGGCCGGAGTCCTGGATCGCCTGCTCCATCGCCAGGTAGGCGTAGGCGGCAGCGTCGCCCATGAAGCGATAGATCTTGCGATCGATCAGCTCTTCCAGCTTCAGGTCGACCGAGCCGGAGACCTGGCTGCGCAGGCCCATTTCGGCATACGACGGGTTGAAGCGGATACCGGCACGCCCGGCACGCAGGTTGGCGGAGACGGTGTCTTTGTCATTGCCCAGGCAGGAGACGATGCCCAGACCGGTAATCACGGCGCGACGCATGCGGATAACCCTTAAAAATTGTCAGTGGAGGTGAACAGGCCGACGCGCAGACCCTCGGCACTGTAGATTTCGCGACCATCGACGCTGACGCTGCCGTCGGCGATGCCGAGAATCAGCGAGCGGTTGATGGTGCGCTTGATATGGATGTTGTAGGTGACTTTCTTGGCGGTCGGCAGGACCTGGCCGAAGAACTTCACTTCGCCGGAACCCAGCGCACGGCCGCGGCCCGGGTTGCCTTGCCAGCCCAGATAGAAACCGACCAGTTGCCACATGGCATCCAGGCCCAGGCAGCCCGGCATCACCGGATCACCCTCGAAGTGGCAAGCGAAGAACCACAGGTCGGGATTGATATCCAGTTCGGCGACCAATTCGCCCTTGCCGTACTTGCCACCGGTTTCGCTGATATGCGTGATGCGATCCACCATCAGCATGTTGGGGGCCGGCAGTTGCGCGTTCCCCGGACCGAATAGTTCGCCGCGGCTGCAGCGCAACAGGTCTTCCCGGGTAAAGGCGGATTGTTTGGTCATGCGAACTCCTCATTGATCCCTGAGCGGCAGGGTTGGCGACTCCTCTGGGCTGCGATACACCCCAGGCGCCTCGTCAGCCTAGTCATAGACTGTTGCGTAGTGGTGAAAGTCACAGTGCGCCGAGCACAGTTGTACACCATGCATGAAAAGGATAGGTCGTCATCCGCCGAAGGGTCCACGCTAGCAAGAACCCAGAGGCCAGGCCACTCGCCTTAGGTCGGGGGTAGCCAGCGCTGCAGCACGCGCTGCAAGTCGGCGCGTTTAAAGGGTTTGGCCAGGTAGTCGTTCATGCCGGCCTGTAGGCAGGCTTCACGGTCACCCTGCAGGGCGTTGGCGGTCAGCGCGATGATGGGCAATTGCGCATGGCGACCATTCAGGCTGCGAATCCGCCGCGTCGCCTCGTAGCCGTCCATGATCGGCAGGCGGCAGTCCATCAGGATCGCCGCGAACTCGCTCTGCGACGCGCTGTGCACGGCCTGGGCGCCGTCGGTGACCAGGCTGACCTGATAGCCGAGGCTGCGCAGCATGGCTTCGATGACCGTCTGGTTGACCGGGTTATCCTCCACCAGCAGCACCTCCTGGCCGTTGCTGGTAGTGCTGGCGTCGTCGTGGCGGTGCTGCAGGGCGTCGACTTTTTCGCAGAACGGCAGGGGTACTTCTAGGGTGAACACCGAGCCCTGGCCTTCGTGGCTTTCCGCGCGCAGCGTGCCACCCATGCGTTCGGCCAGGGTGCGGGCGATCGCCAGGCCCAGACCGGTGCCGCCGTAACGCCGGGAAATCGAGCTGTCGGCCTGCTGGAAGGCGTCGAACATGCGCTCCAGGCGCTCCGGCGGAATGCCGATGCCGGTGTCGCGCACCGCACAGCTGAACCACAGCACTTCGTTATCCAGCGGCTGCCAGTGGGTTTCCAGACGGATGCCACCTTCTTCGGTGAACTTCAATGCGTTGCCGAGCAGGTTCACCAGAATCTGCCGAATGCGCGTCGGGTCGCCCTGGACTTCGAGCTGCTCGAGGCCCGGCTGGGCCTCCAGCCGCAGCTCCAGACCGCGCTGCTGGGCGCTGTGCTGGAATACCTGCACCGAGCCTTGCAGCAGGTCGAGCAGGTTGAAGGGAATTCGCTCCAGCTCCAGGGCGCCGCGTTCGATGCGCGAGAAGTCGAGGATGTCGTTGATCACCTTCAACAGGTGCTCGGTCGATTCGGTGGCCAGGGCCGCGTATTCCGCCTGCTCCTGGGTCATCTCGGTGGTTTCCAGCAGCTGCAGCATGCCCAGCACACCATTCATCGGGGTGCGCAGTTCGTGGCTCATCATCGCCAGGAACTCGGACTTGGTGCGGTTGGCCTTTTCCGCTTCCTCGCGGGCGCTGATCAGCTGGCTGATCGCCTGCTGCTGCTCGCGGCTGCTGGTGTCCAGGCCGCCGGCGAGGTTGTTGATGTGCCGCGCGAGGTCGCCCAACTCGCCCTCGTCGCCAGCCGGCAGGCGGCCGCTGTAGTCGCCGGCCTGCAGCGCTTCCACGGCCTTGCCCATGGCGCTGAGCGGCTCCGACAGGCGTCGGGCCAGGCGCCGCGCGACCAGGAAGGTCACCACCAGGGCGAGCACGGCGAGCACCGCGGCCTTGAACAGAATCTCCTGCTGGCGGCTACTGAACGCGTCGTTGGACATCCCCACCACGACCCGGCCGAGGTAGTCCTCGGCGCGATCCTGGCCCTCGAGGCTGTGCAGCGGCATGGCCAGACGCTGGCGGTAGATCGGCGCGTGGAACACCTCCACCTGTGTCGCGGCCTGCTCGGTCGAGCGCTCGGAGTAGACGAGGATGCGGTCATCGCCGTCGCGCACTTCGACGAAGCGCACGTGCGGGGTTTCCAGGGTGGCGCGCAGCAGGCTGTCGAGCACCGGCAGATTGCCGTTGATCACGCCGTACTCGGTGGCCGGAGCGAGTTGGTTAGCGATCAGTTGCCCGGTGTGGTTGAGCTCCTGACGCAGGTCCTGCAGGCGAGAAAAGATGAAGAATCCAGTCAGCAACAAAGTCAGCAGCAGGGCGGGGCCGAGGCTGATCAGCTGAGTGCGGGTATGAATGTCCCAACCACGGCGCAGTTTCATGGTTGCCACGCTCGCAGCGGAGCGCTCGACGGCAAGGTAAGCGTACGGCGCATCCGGTGGCCTCGGGTCGGGTCGTCCATGGAAACTGAAGGCATGCTAGAACTCTAGTTCCCTGATCGGGTAAATGCAGCTCAAGGATGAAGGCAAATCGCTAGCGTCGCCGCGGATCATCCCGCGCTGCGCAGAATTGTGGGAATTATGCCGAACTATCAATATCTTCTGAATCGAACAGGCAACTACTGGTCGCTCCCACGGCGGACCGTATAATGCCGCCGACTGCCATTTTTATCGCCACTACGGACTTTTTATGACTGATCAGCTCGCCATCGCCGTCCTCGGCGGCGGCAGTTTCGGCACCGCGATCTCCAACCTGCTGGCGGAAAACGGCCACGCGGTGCGTCTGTGGATGCGCGATGCCGCCCAGGCCGAGGCGATTCGCAGCACGCGGGAGAACCCGCGCTACCTCAAAGGCATCAAGATCCATGCGCTGGTCGAGCCGACCACCGACCTGGCCGCAACCTTGGCGAGCAGCGAGCTGTTGTTCGTCGCGCTGCCGTCCAGCGCGCTGCGCGCTGCCTTGGCGCCGCACGCCGCGCAGCTGGCCGGCAAGCAGCTGGTCAGCCTGACCAAGGGCATCGAGGCGCAGACCTTCAAGCTGATGAGCGAGATTCTCGAGGAGGTCGCCCCGCAGGCGCATATCGGCGTGCTGTCCGGGCCCAACCTGGCCAAGGAAATCGCCGAACACGCGCTGACCGCGACCGTGGTGGCCAGTGAAGACGAAGCGCTGTGCCGCCGCGTGCAGGCCGTGCTGCATGGCCGCACCTTCCGCGTCTATGCCAGCGGCGACCGTTTCGGCGTCGAGCTGGGTGGGGCGCTGAAGAACGTCTACGCGATCATCGCCGGGATGGCCGCGGCGCTGGGCATGGGCGAGAACACCAAGAGCATGCTGATCACCCGCGCGCTGGCGGAAATGACCCGCTTCGCAGTCAAGCTCGGCGCCAACCCGATGACCTTCCTCGGCCTGGCCGGGGTCGGCGACCTGATCGTCACCTGCTCGTCGCCGAAGAGCCGTAACTACCAAGTCGGCTTCGCGCTCGGCGAAGGACTCAGCCTGGAAGAGGCGGTGGCGCGTCTGGGCGAGACCGCCGAAGGGGTCAACACGCTGAAGGTGCTCAAGGCCAAGGCCGAGGAGCTGCAGATCTACATGCCGCTGGTCGCGGGTCTGCATGCCATTCTTTTCGAGGGGCGTACGCTGGCTCAGGTCATCGAAGTGTTGATGCGGGGCGAGCCGAAGACCGATGTGGACTTCATTTCGCTCAGTGGGTTTTGAACCGCGGCTCCAAATGGAAGAGAGGAGACAACATGAACGACGCCAACGAAATACAGCGTGAATCCATCCTGCTGCGCATCCTGTGGATGGTGGTCTTCGTGATCATCTGGCAGCTGGCAGAACTGGTGCTCGGCGCCGTGGTGCTGCTGCAGCTGGGTTACCGCCTGTTCTACGGCGCGCCGAACGCCAGCCTGCTCAGCGTCGGCGACAGCCTCAGCCAGTACCTGGCGCAGATCGGCCGCTTCGGCACCTTCAACAGCGAAGAAAAACCCTGGCCGTTCGCCGACTGGCCGGCCGCGCGCGCTCCGGAAGGCGAGGCGCCGCACGTGGTGCCGCCGGCCGAGCACCCGGTGCGGGACGAAGAGCCGAAGCTGTGAGGTTATGGTTGTTGCGCCACGGTGAGGCCGAGCCGGTGGCGCGTACTGACGCCGAGCGGCATCTCACCCAGCGCGGGCGTAAGGAAGTGAAGCTCAGCGCTGCGCAGCTGGAGGGCCGGCCGCTCGCTGCGATCCTCGCCAGCCCCTATGTGCGTGCCCAGCAGACCGCCGAGATCGTGCGCGAAGTGCTCGGCGTACGCCTGCCGATCACCACGGTGCCTTGGCTGACCCCGGACAGTTCGCCCGCCGAGGCGCTGCGTGAGCTGGACGCCTATGCCGGCGAGCTGTTGCTTGTCAGCCACAACCCCTTCGTCGGCGAACTCGGCGGGCTGCTGTTGCACGGCCACCGCCAGGAGCCGCTGCCGATGCGCACCGCCAGCCTGGCCGAGTTGGACGGCGAGGTAATCGGCGCCGGCTGCATGGAACTGCTGGCGCTGCTGCATCCGTAGCGGCGCCGGGCGGTTTTCTACCTGTACGAGTGACTACACACCGAAACATTTCTCCTGTTGCGCCTGGGTTTTGTGCGTGGAATATTCACCAAGCAAGTGCTTGGTTGACTATCTCCATAACAAAAACAAGGAGGACGTCGTGGCTAATGCCGTTCGTTTGCCGCTGGAAATGTTCTATGCGCGTGAAGCTCGCCACCCGAATAAGCGCTATCTGGTTCAGCCGCTAGGCGGCGGCAAACTGGAAGAACTCACCTGGTCCGAAGTGGGCGAACAAGCCCGGCGGGCCGCCAATTGGCTGAGGGGGCGCGAACTGCCCGCCGGCAGCCGCATCGCCATCATCTCGAAGAACTGCGCGCACTGGATCATCGCCGACCTGGCGATCTGGATGGCCGGGCACATCTCCGTCCCGCTCTACCCGAATCTTGGCGCCGACTCGGTGCGCCAGGTGCTCGAACACTCGGAGTCGGCACTGGCCTTCATCGGCAAGCTGGATGACTGGCCGGCCATGGCCCCAGGCATCCCCGACGGGGTGGCGACCATTGCCCTGCCGCTGCACCCGCAGGGCCAGTTCAACTACCAGTGGAGCGACCTGCAGACCTGCGCGCCGATCCGCGACAACCCGACCGGCAGCGCCGATCAGCTCGCCACCATCATCTACACCTCCGGCACCACCGGCACGCCGAAGGGCGTGATGCAGACCTTCAGCAACTTCGCCTTCGCCGCCGAACACGGTCTGCAGCTGTTCCAGACTCGTGAAGACGACCGGCTGATTTCCTACCTGCCGCTGTGCCACGTCGCCGAGCGCATGTTCGTCGAGCAGGGCTCGCTGTACGGCGGTGAAACGGTGTTCTTCGCCGAGAGCCTGGACACCTTCCTCGCCGACATGAAGCGCGCGCGGCCGACCCTGATGTTCGGCGTGCCGCGCATCTGGACCAAGTTCCAGATGGGCGTCTATTCGCAGACTTCGGCCGAACGCCTCAACCGCCTGCTCAAGTTGCCGCTGATCGGCAAGCTGGTGGCGCGCAAGGTGCGCAAGGGCCTCGGTCTGGACGCCATGCGCCTGGCCCTGTGCGGCGCCGCGCCGGTGTCCGACTCGCTGCTGCACTGGTACCAGAGCCTCGGCGTCGAGCTGCTCGAGGTCTACGGCATGACCGAGAACTGCGGCTACTCGCACCTGTGCCGCGCCGGCAAGTTCAAGAGCGGTTGGATCGGCCAGTCGAGCCTTGGCGTGGAAACCCGCATTAGCGAAGAGGGCGAAGTGCAGGTGCGCAGCGGCGCGACCATGCTCGGCTACTACAAGGACCCGGAGAAGACCGCGGAGACCATCACTCCGGATGGCTTCCTGCGCACCGGCGACAAGGGCGAGCAGGACGCCGAGGGCTATCTGCGCCTGACCGGACGCATCAAGGAAATCTTCAAGACCAGCAAGGGCAAGTACGTCGCCCCGGCGCCGATCGAGAACCGCCTGGCGGTGCATCCGCTGATCGAGCAGGTCTGCGTGGTCGGCGACGCCCTGCCGCAACCGATGGCGCTGTGCGTGCTCTCCGAGGTCGGCCGTCGGCAGGCCGAGGGTGCCACGCGCGAGGAACTGGAGGGCAGCTTCCGGCACCTGCTAGACGAGGTGAACAAGGTCCTCGACAAGCACGAGCGGCTGCTCAGCCTGGTGATGGTCAAGGAGGTCTGGGCGATCGAAAACGGTTTCCTTACCCCGACCCTGAAGATCAAGCGCAACGTGGTGGAGAACGCCTACCAGCGGCATTTCACCGATTGGGTCGATCGTCGCGAAACGATCCTCTGGCACAGTTAAGGAACCCCTATGAGTCTTTGGCGCAACACGCCTGACCTGGAACGCTTGAACGCGACGCTGCGCAACACCATCGGTGAACTGCTGGACATCCGTTTCGAGAGCTACGACGACGAGTCGCTCACCGCCAGCATGGTGATCGACGCGCGTACCCATCAACCCTACGGCCTGTTGCACGGCGGTGCATCGGTGGTGCTGGCGGAATCGCTCGGCTCCACCGCAAGCTTCCTGTGCATCGACAACAGCCAGTACTACTGCGTCGGCCTGGAGGTGAACGCCAACCACCTGCGCGGCTTGCGCAGCGGGCGGGTCACCGCGGTGGCGCGGCCGGTGCACCTGGGCCGTACCACGCATGTGTGGGACATCCGCCTGAGCGGCGAGGACGGCAAACCCAGCTGCATCTCGCGGCTGACCATGGCCATCGTGCCGCTCGGTGAACAACCACCGAAGGGCTGAGGTAGGACTGGCAGTACCGCCGAGCCGATTGGCGGGACTGCCAGCCTGGATTGGCTCCATCATCATTGCTGTCCGGGGCCGATCCCCCGGACAATCCTTCGCCAGCCCGCATTCAGAACGACGACCATGACTCAGCCGGTTTTCTTCGCCCACGCCAACGGCTTCCCGTCGGCGACCTACCGCAAGATGTTCACCGCCCTCGGTGGTGAGTACCGCATCGAGCATCTGGACCAGCACGGTCATGACCCGCGTTTCCCGGTGAGCAACAACTGGGAGGCGCTGGTCGAGGAATTGGTGCATCACCTCGAAGCGCTCGGCGAGCCGGTGTGGGGCGTCGGCCATTCGCTTGGCGGCGTGCTGCATTACCGCGCGGCGTTGCGCCGGCCCGAGCTGTATCGCGGGGTGGTGATGCTCGACTCGCCGATGCTGCCGTTCGGCGCGCGCCTGGCGATTCGCACCGCCAAGCGCTTCGGCTTTATCGACCGCATCACCCCGGCTGGTCGCACCCTCGGCCGTCGCGAGCTGTTCGGCGACGCCGCCGAGGCGCGCGACTATTTCGCGCACAAGACGCTGTTCCGCCACTTCGATCCGGACTGCCTGGACGCCTACGTCGAGCACGGTCTGCTGTCGACCGAGCAGGGCTTGCGCCTGCGCTTCGACCCGAACACCGAGATCAACATCTACCGCAACGTGCCGCACGACAATCCCGGGCGGCCGCGTCAACTGCAGGTGCCACTGGCGCTGGTGCGCGGCGACCGCAGCCGGGTGGTGCGCCTGCATGACACGCGCATGGTCGAGCAGGTGCCACGCGGCGAGTGCCTGACCCTGAGCGGCGGGCACATGTTCCCGCTGGAGCGGCCGCTGGACACCGCCGAACTGCTCCGCCAACTGTTCAACCGCTGGGAGCAGACGCCATGAGCGCGCAGGTCGAGGAAGTCCGTCTGAGCCTGCCGCATATCGAACTGGCGGCGCACGTCTACGGCCCGGCGGATGGTCACCCGGTGCTCGCCGTGCACGGCTGGATGGACAACGCGATGAGCTTCGCGCGGCTGATTCCCAAGCTCGACGGCCTGCGTATCGTCGCCGTCGACCTGGCCGGCCACGGCTATTCCGATCACCGTCCGCCGGGCACCGGCTACCTGATCTGGGACTACGTCTACGACCTGCTGCACGTCGCCAACCAGTTCGGCTGGGAACGCTTTTCCCTGCTCGGCCACTCGATGGGCGCCATCGTCTCCACGCTGCTGGCTGGCACCGTGCCCGAGCGCGTGCAGCGCCTGGCGCTGATCGACGCCATCATCCCACACACCTCCAAGCCCGAGGCGGCGCCGCAGGAGCTGGCGGCGGCGTTCGAGTCGCTGATGGCGCAGAAGGGCAAGCGCCGCCGCGTGCACGAATCGCTCGAGGCGGCCATCGAGGCGCGCGTGAAGGGCAAGGTGCCGCTCAACCGCGAGGCCTCCGAGCTGCTCGCCCAGCGCGGCGTGATGCCGGTGCCGGGCGGCTACATCTGGCGCACCGATCCGCGCCTGGCGCTGTCGTCGCCGCTGCGCCTGACCTTCGACCAGGCCATGGCCTTCGTGCGTCGCGTCACCTGCCCGGTGAACCTGATCGTCGCCGAGCAGGGCTACCTGAAGCGCATCCCGCACGCCCTCGAACCGCTGCGCGGTCTGCCCATCGACATCGTCGAGCAGCCCGGGCCGCACCATCTGCACCTGGAAAGCGAGGCGGGCGCCCAGGCGGTCGCGGATTGTTTCAATCGCTTTTTTCGCACTGCTTGACGCACGGGGGACGAACGGCAAGGCTGCATGGACCGAGAGAGGAGATTTCCATGATCGATCTGTACACCGCCGCGACCCCCAATGGGCACAAGGCATCCATTGCCCTCGAAGAGATGGGCCTGCCTTACGCGGTACACGCGCTGAGCTTCGACAAGAAGGAGCAGAAGGCGCCGGCGTTCCTGAAGATCAATCCCAACGGGCGCATTCCGGCGATCGTTGACCGCGACAACGATGACTTCGCCGTGTTCGAGTCTGGCGCCATCCTCATCTATCTGGCGGAAAAGACCGGCCAGCTGCTGCCGCAGGACGTCAAAGGGCGTTCGCGGGTGATCCAGTGGCTGATGTTCCAGATGGGCGGGGTTGGCCCGATGCAGGGTCAGGCCAACGTGTTCTTCCGCTACTTCCCGGAAAAGCTGCAGCCGGCGATCGACCGCTACCAGCACGAAACCCGCCGCCTCTACGAAGTGCTCGACGGCCGCCTGGCCGAGGCCGAGTACCTGGCCGGCGACTACAGCATCGCCGACATCGCCACCTTCCCTTGGGTACGCCTGTATGACTGGGCCGGCGTGCCGCTCGATGGTCTCGAGCACCTGCAGCGCTGGCTGGCCGCCGTCGAGGCGCGTCCGGCGGTGCAGCGCGGCCTGGCGGTGCCCAAGCGCCGCGAGCCGGATGACAAGGTCGTGCAGTCCGCCCAATCGATGCTGATCAAGTGAGCCAATCGATGGGGCGAACGTGGTGGTTGAGCCTATGCCTGGTTGCGGGCAGCGCGGCGGCGGCCGACCTGCCGGGCAGTCACGACCTGCCTGACGTGCCGCGCTTCCCGCGCGCCGAGATCGTCGAGTACCGCGAGGTCGCCGAGCAGGAGCGCATCTACCCGCAGGGGCCGATCCGGCGGATCAGCAACCAGTTGCGCTACGAGGGGCAGATCACCGCGCAGGGCCAACTCACCGCGGTGACCTACCAACTGCCGGCCGAACACCAGGGCGACGAGGCGTTCAATGCCACGCGCCAGGCGCTGCAGCAGCAGGGCGCCGAACTGCTGTTCTGGTGCGAGGGGCGCGATTGCGGCTCGAGCAGCCTGTGGGCCAATGCGGTGTTCGGCAACGCCAAGCTGCTCGGCGCGGACGAGCAGCAGGACTACCTGCTGCTGCGCCGCGGCGACAGCCTGCTGGCGCTGTACGGCATTACTCGTGGCAATCGTCGCGGCTATCTGCATATCGAGCAGCTGCAAGCCAGCGCGCCGCTGGGCGACTTGCTGCCCACCGCCGGCACGTTGCTGCGCCAGCTGCGCAGCACCGGCGAGCTAGCCCTGCCGCGCCTGACCGGCGAGCCGGATGCGGCCTGGAGCGAATTGCTCGCGCGCAGCCTGAACCTCGACAGCACCTTGCGGGTCAGTCTTACCGGGGCGCAGGCCGAGGCCTGGCGCGATGCCCTGGTGCAGCAGCGCGTGCGTGCCGCACGCCTCGAACTGGCGCCCGGCGAGGTGCCGGGGCTGCAGATCAAACTGCTGCGCTAGAGCGGCCGCGCCTTGAAGGACGGGCGCGAGTCGGACATCTTGTAGTGCATCGGTCCGCCCGCTGCGCAGACCACCGTTCACCACTAAGGAAGCTTGCCCATGCCCACCAATGATCGCCTGTTGCTGCAGATTCTGGTGCTGGCGCTGCTCGCCGCCAGCCTCTGGGTGCTGGCGCCGTTCTGGTCGGCGCTGTTCTGGGCCGGCGTATTGGCCTTCGCCAGCTGGCCGCTGATGCCGCTGCTGACCCGCTGGCTCAATGGGCGCACCAATGCGGCGGCGGTGCTGCTCACGCTCGGTTGGATGCTGCTGGTCGCCGTGCCGCTGGTGCTGCTGACCATGAACCTCGCCGACCACATCCGCGATGGCATGGACTTGCTCAAGGATCTGCAGGTCCAGGGCCTGCCGGCGCCACCCGAGTGGCTGGGTGGTATTCCGCTGATCGGTGAACGCCTGGTGCGCGCCTGGTACACCATCGACCAACAAGGCGCGGCGTTCTTCGCCAGCCTCAAACCGTACATGGGCGAGGTCGGCAACTGGCTGCTGGCGCGCAGCGCGCAGATCGGCGGCGGCCTGGTCGAGTTGGTGCTCAGCCTGGTGCTGGTGTTCTTCTTCTACCGCGACGGCCCGCGCATGGCGATCTTCGTGCGCAGCGCGCTGCACCGCCTGATCGGCGTCCAGGCCGACCACTACCTGGCGCTGGTGGCCGGCACCGTGCAGCGGGTGGTCAACGGGGTGATCGGTACCGCCGCGGCGCAGGCTGTGCTGGCGATGATCGGCTTCTGGATCTGCGGGATTCCCGGCGCGCTGCTGCTCGGCCTGCTGACCTTCGCTTTCAGCCTGATCCCCATGGGCCCACCGCTGATCTGGATTCCCGCCACCGCCTGGCTGGTGTGGCACGGCGAGTACGGCTACGCGGTGTTCCTGGCGATCTGGGGCACCTTCATCATCAGCGGCGTGGACAACGTGCTGAAGCCCTACCTGATCAGCCGTGGCGGCAACCTGCCGTTGGTGGTGGTGCTGCTCGGCGTATTCGGCGGCCTGCTGGCGTTCGGTTTCATGGGCTTGTTCCTCGGCCCGACCCTGCTGGCGGTGGCCTACAGCCTGGTCAGCGACTGGATCGCCCATGATCCGGCGCTGCCGCCGAAACCAGTGGTGGTCTCCGGTCTCGAGCCGGTCGTTCCGGAAGCCCCGCGCCCCTAACCGAACGTCCTTCGCCACGGGGCGGTTCGCATTGCGCGATCCGCCCCGATTGACCTCAGCGAGCGGCCGAGACCGCTCAGTCCGTCCCGCAGCCCACCGCTAGCCGCGCCTCCGCCCGCACTTTTTTACGCATTCTTTATGCGCTCGGCCACCGCCGTGGCTCGTTCCTTTACGCCGACCTTTTCGAGAATGACGCCATCCGCAACCAAGGAGCGTCATGCATGAGCATTCTCGACGGGGTGTCCCTGGCTTTGGCCGTGGGGCTGTTCATTTACTTGCTGGTCGCGCTGCTACGCGCCGAGCGTAGCTAGGGGGCGCCATGCAAGTTCAAGACTACGCACTGCTGCTGGGCTTCTTTATCCTGGTGCTGGCGCCGGCACCCTGGCTCGGGCGCTACCTGTACCGCGCGATGGAAGGCCAGAAGACCCTGCTGACCCCGCTGTTCGCGCCGGTCGAACGGCTCTGCTACCGCGTCGCCGGGGTGAACGAACAGTCCGAGCAGGACTGGAAAACCTACCTGCTGGCGCTGCTGGCGTTCACCCTGGTCAGCCTGCTGCTGCTGTTCGCCATCCTCCTGCTGCAGGGCGCGCTGCCGCTCAACCCGCAGCACCTGGCGGGCCTGGAATGGACTCTGGCGTTCAACACTGCGGTGAGCTTCGTCACCAACACCAACTGGCAGGCCTACAGCGGCGAAGCGACGCTCAGCTACTTCAGCCAGATGGTCGGCCTCACCGTGCAGAACTTCGTCAGCCCGGCGGTCGGCCTGGCCGTGCTGGTGGTGCTGTGTCGCGGTATCGCGCGCAAATCCACCCACAGCCTCGGCAATTTCTGGGTCGACCTGACCCGCGCCACGCTCTACGGCCTGTTGCCGCTGTGCCTGGTGCTGGCGTTGTTCCTCGTCTGGCAGGGCGTGCCGCAGACCTTCATGGACTACGTGCAGGCCAAGACCCTGCTCGGCGCCGACCAGAGCATCCCGCTCGGCCCGGCGGCCAGCCAGATCGCCATCAAGCAGCTCGGCACCAACGGCGGCGGCTTCTTCGGCGTCAACTCGGCGCACCCGTTCGAGAACCCCACGGCGTGGAGCAACCTGTTCGAGCTGGCCTCGATCATCCTGATCCCGGTGGCGCTGCTGTTCACCTTCGGCCACTACGTCAAGGACCTGCGCCAGAGCCGCGCGCTGCTGGCCAGCATGCTGATCGTGTTCGTCATCGGCCTGGGCGTGACCCTCTACGCCGAGTACCAGCCGAACCCGGCGCTGGCCACGCTGCCGATCGAGCAGATTGGGTCGCTGGAGGGCAAGGAGAGCCGCTTCGGCACGGCCGCCTCGGCGCTCTGGGCGGTGACCACCACGGCGGCGTCGAACGGCTCGGTGAACGCCATGCACGACAGTTTCAGCGCCCTCGGCGGCATGCTGCCGCTGTTCAACATGATGCTCGGCGAGGTGGTGTTCGGCGGCGTCGGCGCCGGTCTGTACGGCATGCTGCTGTTCGTCCTCATCGCGGTGTTCCTCGCCGGGCTGATGATCGGCCGCACCCCGGAATACCTCGGCAAGAAACTCGAAGCCCGCGAAGTGCGCCTGCTGGTCGCCACCTTGCTGGTCATGCCGGTCGGCGTGCTGGTGCTCGGCGCCCTGGCGGCCAGCCTGCCGGGACCGCTGGCCTCGGTGAGCAACCCGGGCGCCCACGGCTTCAGCCAGATTCTTTACAACTACACCTCCGGTGCAGCGAACAACGGCTCGGCCTTTGGCGGTTTCACCTCCAACACGCCGTATCACAACCTGATGATCGGCCTGGCCATGCTGATCGGCCGCTTCGGCTACATCCTGCCGATCCTCGCCATCGCCGGCAGCCTGGCGGCGAAGAAGACCGCGCCGATCGGCCGTAACAGCTTCCCGACCCACGGCCCGCTGTTCGTCACCCTGCTGACCCTGACCATCCTGCTGGTCGGTGGCCTGACCTTCCTGCCGGCGCTGGCGCTCGGTCCGATCGCCGAACACCTTGGCCAACTGGCGCATTGAGGACATGGACATGAATGCACCTGTGCAAACCCCGCAACTGAAGGCCGCCAAGGCGGCGCCGCGGACCAGCTTCGCCGCGCTGTGGCAGCCCGCGCTGTGGCAGGCCTTCGTCAAGCTCGACCCGCGCCAGCTGCAGCGCGCGCCGGTGATGCTGGTGGTCGAGCTGACCGCGATCCTCACCACCGTGCTGTGCTTTATCCCCAACCCGGCGGTGAGCACCGGCCTGGCCGTGCAGATCGCCCTGTGGCTGTGGTTCACCGTGTTGTTTGCCAACTTCGCCGAGGCGCTCGCCGAAGGCCGCGGCAAGGCCCGCGCCGACAGCCTGCGCGCCGGCGGCAAGGGCCTGATGGCGCGCCGTCAGTTGGCCGCTGGCGAGTACCAGGCGGTCGCCGCCAGCCAGCTGCGCAAGGGTGACATCGTGCGCGTTGAAGCCGGCGAGCTGATCCCCGGCGACGGCGAGGTGATCGAAGGCATCGCCGCGGTCAACGAGGCGGCGATCACCGGCGAATCGGCGCCGGTGATCCGCGAATCCGGCGGTGATCGCTCGGCGGTCACCGGCAACACCCGGCTGGTCTCCGACTGGCTGCGCGTGCGCATCACCGCCAACCCCGGCGAGTCGACGCTGGACCGCATGATCGCCCTGGTCGAAGGCGCCAAGCGCCAGAAGACTCCCAACGAAGTGGCGCTGGACATCCTGCTGATCGGCCTGACCCTGATCTTCCTGATGGTGGTCGCCACCCTGCAGCCGTTCGCCCGCTACGCCGGCGGCGAGCTGCCGCTGGTCTATCTGGTGGCGCTGCTGGTGACGCTGATCCCGACCACCATCGGTGGCCTGCTGTCGGCCATCGGTATCGCCGGTATGGACCGCCTGGTGCGCCTCAACGTGATTGCCAAATCCGGCCGGGCGGTGGAGGCGGCCGGCGACGTGCACACCTTGCTGCTCGACAAGACCGGCACCATCACCTTCGGCAACCGTCGCTGCACCGCGCTGTATGCCGCGCCTGGGGTGAGCGCCCGCGAGCTGGGTGAAGGCGCGTTGCTCGCCTCGCTGGCCGACGACACGGCGGAGGGCAAGTCGATCGTCGATTACCTGCGCGGCCTGCATCCGCTCGCCGAGCCGGCCCGCGAGGCGATCGACGTGGTGCCGTTCAGCGCCGAGACCCGCCTGTCGGGGGCCAACTGGAACGGCCATGTGTACCGCAAGGGTGCGGTGGACTCGCTGCTGATGTTCCTCGGCCTCGGCCGCGAGCAGCTGCCGGCGGCGCTGGCCCGCGAGGTCGAACAGATCGCCCAGAGCGGTGGCACGCCACTGCTGGTCGCTGGCGACGGTCGGCTGCTCGGCGCGATTCACCTCAAGGACGTGGTCAAGCCGGGGATCCGCGAGCGCTTTGCCGAGTTGCGCAAGATGGGCATCCGGACCGTGATGGTCACCGGCGACAACCCGCTGACCGCCGCCGCGATAGCCGCCGAAGCCGGGGTCGATGACGTGCTGGCCGAAGCCACGCCGGAGAAGAAGCTGCAGCGCATCCGCAGCGAGCAGGCCGACGGCAAGCTGGTCGCCATGTGCGGCGACGGCGCCAACGACGCCCCGGCGCTGGCCCAGGCCGACGTCGGCCTGGCGATGAACGACGGTACCCAGGCGGCGCGCGAGGCGGCCAACTTGGTCGACCTGGACAGCGACCCGACCAAGCTGCTCGACGTGGTGCAGGTCGGCAAGGAGCTGCTGGTCACCCGCGGCGCGCTGACCACCTTCTCGGTGGCCAACGACGTGGCCAAGTACTTCGCCATCCTGCCGGCGCTGTTCGCCAGCATCTATCCGCAGCTCGGCGCGCTCAACGTCATGCAACTGCACAGCCCGCAGAGCGCGATCCTCTCGGCCATCGTGTTCAACGCGCTGATCATCGTCGCGCTGATTCCCCTGGCGCTGCGCGGCGTGCGCGTGCAGGCCGCCGACGCCGCCAGCCTGCTGCGCCGCAACCTGCTGATCTACGGCCTGGGCGGCATCGTCGCGCCGTTCGTGGGGATCAAGCTGATCGACTTGCTGCTGGTGGCGGTGGGGTTGGTATGACCTCCACGCGGCATTTGTAGGTTGGCGTTGAGCGCAGCGATACCCAACAACCGGCGATGGGTATCGCTGCGCTCGACCCATCCTACTGACTGACTCGGTGTAAGCCTGAAAATTTGGAGAACGAACATGCTTAAGCAACTCCGTCCCGCCATCAGCGTTCTGGCGCTACTGACCCTGATCACCGGCGTGGCCTATCCGCTCGCCGTCACCGGCATCGCCCAGCTGGCCTTCCCCGAGCAGGCCAACGGCAGCCTGGTGCGCGACGCCCAGGGCACGGTGCGCGGCAGCGCGCTACTGGCCCAGCCGTTCGACGGCGGGCAGTGGTTCCAGCCACGCCCGTCGGCGGCGAACTTCGCCACCGTGCCCAGCGGTGCGAGCAACCTGGCGCCGAGCAACCCGGCGCTGGCCGAGCGCATCGCCAAGGACGCCGCGACGCTGGCGGCGAGCGGGCAGGGCGCGGTGCCGATGGAGCTGGTCACCACCTCGGCCAGCGGTCTCGACCCGCACCTGTCGCCGGCCGCCGCGCTCTATCAGGTGCCACGCATCGCCGCGGCGCGCGGGATGAGCGCCGACAGCCTGAAACGGCTGATCCAGCAGCACACCGAAACACCGCTGGTGGGTCCGGCGGTGGTCAATGTGCTGGCGCTCAATCTGGCCCTCGCCGACAATCCCGCCGTTGCCTCCCTCTCTAACGTGCATGAGTGAACCGCATGAGTGACGCCGTCCGTGCCGACGCGCTGCTGGCCGATGTGTCCAAGGCCGGGCGCGGCCGGCTGAAGGTCTTCCTCGGCGCCGCGCCTGGGGTCGGCAAGACCTTCGCCATGCTCCAGGCGGCGCAGGCGCAACTGCGCCAGGGCACCGACCTGCGTGCCGGGGTGGTCGAAACCCACGGCCGCGCGGAGACCGAGGCGCTGCTCGCCGGCCTGCCGCAGCAGGCGCCGCGTCGCCTCGACTATCGCGGTGTGGCGCTGACCGAGATGGACCTCGACGGCATTCTCGCCAAACCGCCGAAACTGGTGCTGGTCGATGAGCTGGCGCACAGCAACGCGCCCGGCAGCCGACACGCCAAGCGCTGGCAGGACGTACTGGAGCTGCTCGAAGCAGGCATCGACGTCTACACCACAGTCAACGTCCAGCACCTTGAGGCGCTCAACGATCAGGTGCGCGATATCACCGGCGTGCAGGTGCGCGAGACCGTGCCGGACTGGGTGCTGCAGGAGGCCGATGAAATCCTTCTGATCGACCTGCCGCCGCGTGAACTGCTCGAGCGCTTGCGCGACGGCAAGGTCTACGTGCCGGAGCAGGCGCGCGCGGCCATCGATGCGTTCTTCAGCCAGACCAACCTCACCGCGTTGCGCGAGCTGGCGATGCAGACCGCCGCCGCGCGCGTCGATGCCGACCTTAACCGGCGCTACCGCCAGCTCGGCCAAGAGGCGCCGACCGTGCGCGGTCGCCTGCTGGTCGGTGTTGATGGCGACGAGCAGGCCGAACGCCTGGTGCGGCATGCCAGCCGGGTCGCCGAGCGTCGCCACCTGCCTTGGTCGCTGGTCCACGTCGACACCGGTCGGCCGCGCGACGAGCACAGCCGCACCCGCCTGCAGGCCGCACAGCGGTTGGCCGAGCGCCTCGGCGGCGAGGTGGTCACGCTGCGTGCCGAGGAGGTCGCCCGCACGCTGATCGAGCACGCCGGCGAGCGCCGCGCCAGCCTGCTGCTGGTCGGTCGCAGCCGCCAGCGCCTGCGCCGCCGCTGGCTCGGTCGTGGTCTCGCCGAGCGCCTGCTGCGCTTCGGCGAAGGCCTGGAAGTCAGCGTGCTGGACACCGAAGTCGTAAATGCCCCAGCGACCCACAGCACTCGAGCGCCGCTGGTGCTGCACGACTACCTGCTCGCCGCGCTCGCAGCGCTCGGCGCGGCTGGCTTGGCCTGGGCGGTGTCGCGCACCCTGGAGCTGCCCAACATCTCCCTGGTGTTCCTCGCCGCCGTGCTGCTGGTCGCGGTGCGCAGCAGTCTGGGCCCGGCGCTGGCCTGCGCGGCGCTGTCGTTCCTCGCTTACGACTTCCTGTTCATCCCGCCGCACTTTTCGTTGAGTATCCAGCGCCAGGAGGACGTGCTGACCCTGCTGTTCTTCCTGCTGATGGCCGGACTCACCGGCAACCTCGCCGCACGCCAGCGCCGCCAGGTGGATGCGTTGCGCCAGACCCAGGGCGAGACCACCGCGCTGCTCGAGCTGTCCCGCAAGCTGACCGCCGCCACCGATCGGCAGGCGGTGCTGGCGGTGGCCGCGCAGCAATTTTCCGCCTGGCACGATGTTGAGGTGTGCCTGCTGGGGCGCAGCGCAGACGGCGTATGGAAGGTTGAGGCGGGGGTGCAGCGGCTGTTGGCCGAACAGGAGCGCGCCGCCGCCGACTGGTGCTGGCGCCACGACCAACCGGCCGGTCTCGGCACCGACACGCTGCCCGGTGGCCGCTGGTGGTGGTGGCCGCTGTCCGGTGATGACGGCCCGCTGGCGCTGCTGGGCATCAGTCCGCGTGATGAGCGTCCGCTGCCGGCCGAACGGCGCCGTCTGCTCGCCGCGCTGGCCCAGCCATTGGCCCAGGCGCTGGCCCGCGCGCAGCTGGCCGAGGACCTGGAGGCTGCGCGCCTGCACGGTGAGACCGAGCAGTTGCGCAGCGCGCTGCTGGCCTCGGTGTCGCACGACCTGCGCACGCCGCTGACCGCCATGCGTGGTTCGATCGACAGCCTGCTGGCGCTCGGCGAGGCGATTCCGCTGGCCGACCGCCGCGAGCTGCTGGAGGGCACCCGCGACGAGGCCGAACGCCTCGACCGCTACATCCAGAACCTGCTCGACATGACCCGCCTCGGCCATGGCGGCCTCAAGCTGGCACGCGACTGGGTGGCGCCGGTGGACATCGTCGCCAGCGCCCTGCAGCGCCTGCGTCCGCTGCTGGCGCCGCTGCAGGTGCAGACCGTGGTGACGGATGAGTTGCCGCTGCTCTACGTGCATGCCGCGCTGATCGAGCAGGCGCTGGTCAACGTGCTGGAGAACGCCGCGCGCTTCTCGCCAGCCCAGGCGACCCTGCGCGTGGCGGTGGAGGCCGACGATGCCGAGCTGCGTTTTTCCGTCAGCGACCAGGGTCCGGGGATTCCCGAGGCCGAGCGGGCGAAGATTTTCGACATGTTCTACACCGCCGCGCGCGGCGACCGGGGCGGGCAGGGTACCGGCCTGGGTCTGGCGATCTGCCAGGGCATGATCGGCGCACATGGCGGGCGGGTGACGGTGGGCGAGGGCCTGGACGGCCAGGGCACCACGCTGACCCTGCATCTGCCGTTGCACCCGCAGCCACAGCTGGAGGAAGAATGAGGCAGGGGATGCGGGTAGGAGCGAATTCATTCGCGAAAGAGCCGCGCAGCGGCGCCAGAACCCGATTTTCAGCAGGTCTGCGACCTGCGTTCGCGAATGAATTCGCTCCTACAGTACATGCAACCACCCGAACCGCTTAAGCGAACCCGCGAATGACAAGCAACCAACCGACCATCCTGGTCATCGACGACGAGCCACAGATTCGCAAGTTTCTGCGCATCAGCCTGAGCGCCCAACAGTACCGGGTGCTGGAGGCGGCCAATGGCGCGGAAGGCCTGGCCCAGGCGGCGTTGGCCAAGCCCGACCTGCTGGTGCTCGACCTCGGCCTGCCCGACATGGACGGTCAGCAGGTGCTCAGCGAGCTGCGCCAGTGGTCGCAGGTGCCGGTGCTGGTGCTCTCGGTGCGCGCGAGCGAGGGCGAGAAGGTCCTGGCGCTCGACGGCGGGGCCAACGACTACGTGACCAAGCCGTTCGGCATCCAGGAATTTCTCGCCCGTGTGCGTGTGCTGCTGCGTCAGGCGGACGGCGGCGAGCAGGCGCCGGCGCGGGTGCAGAGCGGCGCGCTGAGCATTGACTTCGCCTATCGGCGGGTGAGCCTCGGCACCGAGGAAATCGCCCTGACGCGCAAGGAGTACGCGGTGCTGGCGCTGCTGGCGCGCCACCTCGGTCGTGTGGTGACCCAGCAGCAACTGCTCAAGGACATCTGGGGCCCGAGCCATGGCGAAGACAGCCACTACCTGCGCGTGGTGGTCGGTCATCTGCGCCAGAAGCTCGGCGATGACCCGGCCGCGCCGCGCTTCATCGTCACCGAGGCGGGCGTCGGTTATCGGCTGCGCGAAGGCGGTTAGGCAGTTTTAGCGCTCAGCGCTGCTCGGCTTCGTAGCGATCCAGGGTATCGCTGGCGATCAGCCGGCCGAGTTCGATCAGCTCCGGCGCCTTGTAGAACTCGAAGAAGCGACAGGCACGCTTGGGCACGTTGATCAGGATGTCCGGCGGATAGCCGGCGATCTTGTACTGCGCCAGCGAGGTCTGCATCACCTCGAAACTCTGGTTGATCAGCTCCAGCAGCGAGGCCGGGCCGATGTTGCTGACCACCACCGAGCCCTCGGCGGATTTCGGCGCACCTTCGGTTTCCGGTGCGGCGGCCGGCTGCTGGGACTGTGGCGAGGCGGATTCGTCGCGCCAGGGATCGAGCGGCGAAGCGCCGGACAACTGGTCGCCGACCAGCAGCGACTGCGGATCGTCGAGGCCCTGTTTGGTGCGGAATGACGGCAGCCGCGAACTCAGCGAGGCCATCAACTGGTCGAGGCGTCCCTTGGCTGCAGGTGGCCGCTCGATCACCGGCAGTTGGTACTGCTTGTGATTGGTGGCGTTGAGGTTGACCGCGATGATCAGGTCGCAGTGGCTGGACACCACCGGCACGATGGGCAGCGGGTTGAGGATGCCGCCATCGACCAGCATGCGGTTGCCCTGGATCACCGGGGTGAACAGGCTCGGAATTGCCGCCGAGGCGCGCATGGCCTGGTGCAGGCAGCCTTCCTGGAACCAGATTTCCTGCTGGTTGGTGAGGTCGGCGGCGACTGCTGTGTAGGGGATGTTCAGGTCTTCGATGTTGATCTCGCCGACGATGTCGCGAATCCGTCCGAACACCTTCTCGCCGCGAATCGCACCGAGGCGGAAGCTGACGTCGACCAATCGCAGCACGTCGAGGTAATCCAGGCTTTCGATCCAGGCGCGGTATTCGCCCAGTTTGCCGGCGGCGTAGATACCGCCGATTACCGAGCCCATGGAACAGCCGGCGACACAGGCGATGTCATAGCCGCGTGCCTCCAGTTCGGCGATCACACCAATGTGCGCGTATCCGCGCGCGCCCCCCGAGCCCAGCACCAGGGCCACTCGCTTGCTCATCGTTCGGCACTCCCCATCGCCATCGTTCGAACATACGCGCGGAGTCTCACCACGCCAAGGCGCGGCATGGCTAAAATCGCCGCCGGTCGTCGCTGGGCATTTCCGTGGATTGGGCACTTTTGCGCGGGGCGCCGTTCCAAGCGACAGCTAGAATTTTTCTTCGTCGTCCACCTAGGAGCACCACATTCCATGAAAGCCCTGATCTGCCTGCCCGTTCTGCTGTTGGCCCTGGCCGGTTGTGCCGGCAAGACTGCCTATCGTGAAAGCTGTGGCTCGCAGTCGGATGCCGCCTGGAAGGAGCTGGACCTGGCCAAGGCCGAGGGCTTCGCCGGCACGGTGAGCTATTCGAAGGCGCTGTCGCTGCTGACCGCGGCCAAGACCCAGCAACAGTTCGAGGGGTACCAGGGCTGCACCGAGAAGGCCGAGAAGGCGCGCTTCTACATCCGCGAATCGCGCGCCGGGCGTTGACCGCGGCGCGCCGCGTCGGCGTTCAGTTCTTGTGGACGCGCGCGGTGTCGCTGAAAGCGTTGCAGTCGTCCGGGTTCAGGCAGTAGGTCAGGTAGACCGCCTGCTTGCCGCAGCCGCGCACGCCGATGGTGTACTCGGTGCGCTCGTAGCCGAAGCGCAGCTGCGCCACCTTGCTGGTGAGCACCGTCGGCGTTACGTCCTTGCAGTTGAGTTCGAAGGCGGCGCGGGTCGCGGTGGCCTTGACCGCCGCCTCCTGGTTTTCGGCGAGGTACTGGTCGTTGCTGACGCACCCTCCCAGCGCGATCAGGCATGCAGCCAGGGGCAGGAAACGGTTCATACAGTCACTCCTTGAGCAGGTCGTGAGTGCTAGTGTAGCCAGCGTCCCTGTTTTCCCCATTTGCCTGCACAGAGGTCCCGATGCAGCTCGATTTCAGCCGACTGTCGCCCGCCGAAGCCTATCGCTGGCTGGCGTCCACCGTGACGCCCCGACCGATCGCCTGGGTGTCCACCCGCGCGGCGAACGGCACCAGCAACCTGGCGCCGTTCAGTTTCTTCCAAGTGATCAGCGACGAGCCGCCGACTCTGATGGTCAACGTCTCCACCCGCGATGACGGCAGCTTCAAGGACACTCTGCGCAACGTGCGCGAGACCGGTGAGCTGATCATCCAGCTGGTCTCCGCCAGCCATGCCGAAGCGATGAACGCCTCGGCGCAGGTGCTGCCGCACGGCCTCAGCGAGTTCGAACACTGCGGCATCGCCAGCCTGCCTGGCGAACGCGTGCAGGTCCCGCGTGTGGCCGGGGCGGCGGTGGCTTTCGAGTGCGTGGTCGACGAGGTGCAGCCCTATCCGCGGGCCACGCCCAACTGCCACCTGATCTTCGCCCGTGTGCTGCTGGCGCACATCGATGACGGCGTGCTGCTCGAGGGTGCTCGGCATGTCGATCCCGCGCAGCTCGACCTGGTCGGGCGCCTCGGCGGCAGCAACTACTGCACCACCCGCGACCGCTTCTCGATGGTCCGCCCCTGAGCACATCGTCCTTGTAGGCGCGAATTCATTCGCGATCCGGGTCGCGCCGGCGTCGCAAATGAGTGCGCTCCGACAGTCTTCGTCACCAAAGGTTGCCGGCGCTATGCCGATGCCGGCGGGCTCGGTAGCATCGGACCTCAGTCGAACCAAGGAGCGATGCATGCGCACGAAACTGGATGCCTGTTTGGACGCGGTCAATCAGGTATTGCTCGGCAAGGAAGCCCAGGTGCGCCTGGCCATGACCTGCCTGCTGGCCCACGGTCACCTGCTGATCGAAGACCTGCCGGGGATGGGCAAGACCACCCTCAGTCATGCCCTGGCCAAGGTGCTGGGGCTGAGCTTTCAGCGCATCCAGTTCACCTCCGACCTGTTGCCCGGCGACATCCTCGGCACCTCGGTGTTCGACAAGGACAGCGGGCAGTTCGTCTTCCATCCCGGGCCGATCTTCGCCGAGCTGGTGCTGGCCGACGAGATCAACCGCGCCACGCCGAAGAGCCAGAGTGCGCTGCTCGAGGCGATGGAGGAGGGCCAGGTGACCATCGAGGGTGCCACCCGGCCGCTGCCCGAACCCTTCTTCGTGATCGCCACGCAGAACCCGGTCAGCCAGGGCGGCACCTTTGCATTGCCGGAGTCGCAGCTCGACCGCTTCCTCATGCGCCTGTCGCTCGGCTACCCGGCCAAGGCGGCGGAGAAGGCGCTGCTGCTCGGCGAGGCGCGGCGCGAGCTTTTGCCACGCCTGGAGCCGATCCTCAGCCACGAGCAACTGGCGGAACTGCAGGCCCTGGTGCCGCAGGTACGCGCCAGCGATGCGCTGGTCGACTACGTGCTGCGTCTGGTCGAGGCCACGCGCAGCCAGCCGCAGTTCGCCTGGGGCCTGTCGCCACGCGCCAGCCTGGCGCTGCTCGCGGCGGCACGTGCCTGGGCGTTCCTCGCCGGGCGCGACTACGTGATCCCCGAGGACGTGCAGGCGGTGCTGCCCTCGGTGGCCGGTCACCGCCTGCGCGACCGCGCCGACCCCAGCGGTCACGGTGGCGGCGCCCTAGTGCAATGGCTGCTGCGTGAGGTGCCGGCGCTTTGATCGCCACCGTGCGCAAGCGCTGGGCGCTGTGGCAGGCACAGCGCCTGCCGCCGGCGGCGCAGATCCGCCTGACCCAGCGGCGCATCTTCATCATCCCCACCCAGGTCGGCGCGGCGTTCTTCCTCGCCCTGGCGCTGATGCTGCTGGTCGCCATCAACTACCAGAACAGCCTGGCCTACGGGCTGACCTTCCTGCTTGCCTCGCTGTTCGTCGTCGCCATCCTGCATACCTACCGCAACCTCGCCGGGCTGACGCTGAGCGCAGCCGGTGGCCAGGCGGTGTTCGTCGGCGAGCAGGCGCGTTTCCGCGTGCGCCTCGAGGGTGTCGAGCGCGCGCACCAGGCCATCGCCCTCGGCTGGCCGCCGCAGCCGCTGCGCACCCAGGACGTGCCGGAGCAGGGCGCCACCGAGTGCGAGCTGGATCAGCTGGCGCTGCGGCGTGGCTGGTTGCGCCCGGGGCGCCTGCGCGTCGAGAGCCGCTTCCCGCTCGGCCTGCTGGTGGCCTGGAGCTTTGCCGACCTGCAGCAGGCACTGTTGGTCTATCCGCGTCCGCTGGAGGGCCAACTTCCGCTGGCGGCGGGCAGCGACGACGATCCGGAGGACGAAGGCGCGCGGCGCGCGGGACTGGGCGTCGACGACTTCCAGGGCCTGAAGAGCTACCAGCCCGGCGACTCCAAGCGGCGTCTGCACTGGAAGGCCTATTCGCGCGGTCAGGGCCTGCTGGTCAAGGACTTCGCCGCCCTGAGCGGCCGCGACCTGTGGCTGGATTTCGACGCCCTCGACGGTGATCCGGAGAGCCGCCTGTCGCTGCTCTGCTACTGGGTGCTGCAGCTCTCCGAACGCTTGCAGCCGTTCGCCCTGCGCCTGCCCGGCGTGCAGCTCGAACCGGCGATCGGCGACAGCCACCGCGAAGCCTGTCTGCGTGCCCTGGCGCTGTATGGAGAGCAGCCGTGAGCACCCGGCAGCCGATTCCGCGCGTCGGCTTGACCTGGCTGCTGATTGCCCAGGCGCTGGTGATCATTCCGCACCTCGGCCATCTGCCGCTGTGGATCATCGGCCTGTGGCTCGGCTGCGCGGCCTGGCGCATCCAGATTTTCCGCATGCGCGCGCGCTTTCCCGGCGGCTGGGCCAAGCTCGGCCTGATGCTCGCCGCCGCCGGCGGGGTGTTCCTCTCGCGCGGCAGCCTGATCGGCCTGGATGCCGGCGTGGTGCTGCTGATCGCCGCGTTCATCTTGAAGCTGGTGGAAATGCAGACCCGGCGCGATGCGCTGGTGCTGATCCTGCTCGGCTTCTTCGCCGTGGTGACCTCCTACCTGTTCGACGACGGCCTGCTCGCCGCGCTGTTCAGCCTGCTGCCGGTGCTGGCCTTGCTCGCCGCGCTGATCGGCCTGCAGCAGAGCGGCTTCGCCAGCCGCCCGTGGCCGACCCTGAAGCTGGCCTCCGGGCTGCTGCTGCAGGCGCTGCCGGTGATGCTCCTGCTGTTCGTGTTCTTCCCGCGCCTCGGCCCGCTGTGGTCGCTGCCGCTGCCGAACGATCGCGGCGTCACCGGTCTGGCCGAGAGCATGACCCCGGGCGATATCGCCGAACTCAGTCGCTCCGCCGAACTGGCTTTCCGAGTCAGCTTCGATGGCGCGCCGCCGCCGCGCAGCGAGCTGTACTGGCGGGCGCTGACCCTGGAGCGCTTCGATGGCCGGCGCTGGTCGCAGAACCCGGCCGTGGAGTATCTGCCGGCCTCGGCATGGGCGACGCGCGGGCCTTCGGTGGCCTACGACGTGATCATGCAGCCCACCGCGCAGCGTTGGTTGTTCAGTCTCGACGTGGCGCAGACCGACCTCCCGGCCACGCGCCTGCTCAGCGACTTCCGCCTGCAACGCGTGCGCCCGGTGCATCAGGTGCTGCGCTACCGCGCCACCTCCTGGCCGCAGGCGCTCCGTGATCCGCAGGCGCCGCCGGGTGTGCTGCGTCGTGCCCTGCAACTGCCGGCGCAGGGCGATCCGCGCAGCCGCGCCTGGGCCGCGCAACTGCGCGAGCGCTACCCACAACCGGACGCGTTGGTGCAGGCGCTGCTGGTGCATTTCAACCGCGAGCCGTATCGCTACACGCTGCGCCCGCCGACGCTCGGCGCCGACAGTGTGGACGGCTTCCTGTTCGATACGCGCAGTGGCTTCTGCGCGCACTACGCGGGGGCCATGGTCTTCGTGCTGCGTGCCGCGGGCATCCCCGCGCGGGTGGTCGCCGGCTACCAGGGCGGCGAATGGAATGCGGCGGGGCGCTACCTGCAGGTGCGCCAGTTCGACGCCCACGCCTGGGTCGAGTACTGGAGCCAGGGCGTTGGCTGGCGCAGCGTCGATCCGACTTTCCAGGTCGCCCCGGAACGCATCGAGCAGGGCCTGGAGGAGGCGCTGGCCAACGAACAGAGCTTCCTCGAAGACTCGCCGATGTCGCTGCTGCGCTACCGGCAGATCGGCTGGCTGAATCGCCTGCGGCTGGCCTGGGATGAGCTCAATTACGACTGGCAGCGCTGGGTGCTGGGCTACCAGGGCGAGCAGCAGCTGCAGTTGCTGCAGGGCTGGTTCGGACGCATCGACGCGCGCGACCTGGCGTTGGCGCTGGTCGGTGGCGGCGGCTTGCTGCTCGGCGGCCTGGCGCTGTGGCTGTTCAAGCCGTGGCGGCGCACGCGTGATTTGCAGCAGCGCCAGTTCCAGCGCTTCGAGGCACTGCTGGCCCGCCACGGCCTGCGGCGTGGTGCCGGCGAGGGCGCCCGCGCCTTCGCCGAGCGCGCCAGCCTGACGCTGCCGGCCCAGGCCGAAGCGATCCGCGCCTTCGCCCAGGCCTTCGAGGCGCAGCGCTATGCCGGTCAGCCGGCAACTGCCGCGGAACTACGCGGCCATTTGCAACGCTTGCGCCGCGCCTTACCCTGGCGGTTGAGCCGCTGATCCCGGCGATGGGCTAGGCTCTGCGGGTTCATTTGGGAGCACGTTCATGACTGCGTTCGTCGATGATTTGGTGGCCCAGGTCCTGACCCTCGAAGTGGCGCTGCACGCGGCGCGCGAGCGTCTCGCGGCGCGCACCGATGGCGAGGCGCTGCACGACATGCGCATCGCCGTGCGCAAGCTGCGCAGCCTGCTACGCCCGTTGCGCGGGCGGCCGATGATGGATTCCCTGGAGCAGGCCGCCTCGGCGTTCGGCGGTCGCAGCGGGCCGTTGCGCGATGCCGAAGTGCTGTGTGCCGAGTTGTTGCGCCTGGAGCAGGCCGATCTGCTGCCACCGCGTGGACACGCGTTGCAGACTGGCTATCAGCAACTGTTGGGGGGCGCGGAGCTGAACCTGCTGCTGCAGATGCTCGACCGCTGGCCAGAGCTGTGCCGGCAGACCCAACGCGATGGCGAACTGCAGGGCGCTCGCCGGGAGGTCAGCAAGTTGCTGCGCAAGCAGGCGCGCAAGCTCGGCGAGGCGCTGGCCGATCCTGCCCATGATCGGCATCGCCTGCGTCTGCTGATCAAGCGCGTGCGCTATGGCGACGAGGCCTATCCACAGCTTTCCACCCTGGGCAAGCGCGAACAGGCGCTGCTGAAGGCGGCGCAATCGGCGCTCGGCGAATGGCACGACCTGCTGCAATGGCTGGTCCAGGCAGAGCGGCATGTCGATCTCCGCGAGCTGACACCGCTCTGGCAGCAGGCCATGCTTGAGGCGGAGCGGCGCGCCGATGAGGCCTGCGAAGCGCTGGTCGAGCACTTCCCGACGTGACCTCGGGGTCAGCTTTGCGCGACAATAGCGGGCAAATTTCGGAGTACCCAGATGTCCCAGTCCGACAACCTACCGGTCGACGCCGTGCTCGATGCCAGCGGCCTCAATTGCCCCGAGCCGGTGATGATGCTGCACAACAAGGTGCGCGACCTGGCCGCTGGCGGCCTGCTCAAGGTGATCGCCACCGACCCATCGACGCGCCGCGATATCCCCAAGTTCTGCATGTTCCTCGGCCATGAACTGCTCGATCAGCAGGAAGAAGCCGGCACCTACCTGTACTGGATTCGCAAGAAAACCGAGGCGTGATGCGCGCCTCGGCCTTCATCGCGCGCGTCAGCCGCCCTGCGGGTACAGGCGGATCTGCCGCTTGGCGCTGAGCAGTAGGCGCAGCGACAGCATCACCGCCGCCACCGTCAGGCCGGCGATCAGCCCTTGCCACAGGCCGCTCGGCCCGCTCGGCGCACCCAGCCAGTCGCTCAGGCCCAGCGCGTAACCCACCGGCAGGCCGATGCCCCAGTAGGCGAACAGGGTCAGCAGCATGGTGATGCGGGTGTCCTGATAGCCGCGCAGCGCGCCGACCGCGCTGACCTGGATGGCGTCGGAGAACTGGAACAGCGCCGCGTAGACGATCAGCATCGCCGCCACTCCGATCACCTGCGGATCGGGCGTGTAGATCGCCGCGATCTCTTCGCGCAGCAACAGCATCAGGCTGGCCGACAGGCAGGCGTAGCCGAGCGCCGTGGCCACTCCGACCAGCGCGGCGAAGCGTGCCGCGTGCGGTTCGCGGCGGCCGAGCGCCTGGCCGACGCGCACGGTGATGGCCATGCCCAGGGCATAGGGAATCATGAACACCAGCGAACTGAAGTTCAGCGCGATCTGGTGGCCGGCAACGACCGTGGCGCCGAGCCCACCGATCAGCAGGGCAATCACCGCGAAGATGCTCGACTCGGCGAACACCGCGATGCCGATCGGCAGGCCGACGCTGAGCAGGCGCTGGATTGGTTCGCGGCGCGGCCAGTCGAAGCGGCCGAACAAGCGGCTCGGCTGGTACACCGGCGCCCAGCTGACCCAGGCGAGCATGACCAGCAGCATGAACCACATCACCGTGCCGCTGGCCCAGCCGCAGCCGACGCCGCCGAGCGCCGGGAAGCCGAGGTGGCCGTAGATCAGCACGTAGTTGAGCGGAATGTTCAGCAGCAAGCCGCCGATGCCGATCAGCATGCTCGGCCGGGTGCGCCCGAGGCCGTCGCTGAAGCAGCGCAGCACGTGGTACAGCGCCACGGCCGGCAGGCCCATGGCGATGCCATGCAGGTAGCCCATGCTCGGTGCCACCAGGTCGGCTTCCACGCCCATAAGCTGCAACACCGGCTCGGCGCCGAACGCCAGCAGCGCCGCCGCGCCCAGGCCGACCGCCAGGGCCAGCCATAGGGCCTGGCGCACCAGCGGGCCGATTTCCTCGTGTTTGCCCGCGCCGAAGCGTTGCGCGACCTTTGGGGTGGTGGCGAGCAGGATGCCGGTCATCAGCAGGAACACCGGGATCCAGATCGAATTGCCCAGGGCGACTGCGGCGAGGTCGCGCGGGCTGACGCGGCCGGCCATGACGGCGTCGACGAAGCCCATCGCCGAGTGCGACAGCTGGGCGATCATGATCGGCGCGGCGAGGCTCAATAGCGCGCGCAGCTCACGCCGGATACGGGCGGAGCGGGAGAGGGAAAGAGACACGGGTCCATCCAGATGCGAGTGGCACTATGACGGCAGTGCGTTCCGGGCACTCGTGCTGCCGGGCGGCAGGACTTGCAGGGGAGCCATTAGTCTAGACCTGACACAACGGTCAGAAAAGCCCGCATGTGTTGCGCCTTGCTGGCGGATGGCGGCCCGCCTGGCGAGTGCAACGCGCAATCTGACGCGCGCCCCAGGCCTGCCCTAGAATGACGGCCTGATCCCTGGAGGCTGCGATGCGCATACTTGCCGACGAAAACATTCCCCTGGTCGATGCCTTCTTTGGTGGCTTCGGCGCGATTCGCCGCCTGCCGGGGCGCGCCATCGACCACGCGGCGCTGGCCGATACCGAGGTGCTGCTGGTGCGCTCGGTGACCCAGGTCAACCGCCAGTTGCTGCAGGGCAGCGCGGTGCGCTTCGTCGGCACCTGCACCATCGGCACCGACCACCTCGATCTCGACTACTTCCGCGAGGCCGGCATCGCCTGGTCCAGCGCGCCGGGCTGCAACGCGCGCGGGGTGGTCGACTACGTGCTCGGCAGCCTGCTGGCGCTGGCCGAGGCGCAGGGCGTCGAGCTGGCCACACGGCGTTACGGCGTGGTCGGCGCTGGCCAGGTTGGCGGGCGTCTGGTCGAGGTGCTGCGCGGCCTTGGCTGGAACGTGCGGGTCTGCGATCCACCACGCCAGGCGGCCGAAGGCGGCGACTTCGTCGCGCTGGAGGAAATCCTCGCCGAGTGCGACACCATCAGCCTGCACACCCCACTGGACGCCAGCACCCGGCACCTGTTCAACGCCGAGCGTCTGGCCCAGCTTCGGCCGGGTGCCTGGCTGATCAACGCCAGCCGCGGCGCGGTGGTCGACAACGCCGCGCTGCGCGCGCTGCTCGAAGAGCGCGACGACGTGGAGGCGGTACTCGATGTGTGGGAGGGCGAGCCGCAGGTCGATCCGCAGCTGGCCGCGCTGTGCGCGATCGCCACGCCGCACATCGCCGGCTACAGCCTGGACGGCAAGCTGCGCGGCACCGCGCAGATCTATCAGGCGTTGTGCGCGCACCTCGGCCAGCCCGCTGAGGTCGGCCTTAATGAGTTGATGCCGGCGGCCTGGCTGGAAGAGCTGGCGCTGGATGCCCAGACCCCGTTGGACTGGGCGCTGGCCACCCTGTGCCGGGCGGTCTACGACCCGCGTCGCGATGACGCCGATTTCTGCCGCTCGCTGGACGGCGACGCCGCGGCGCGGCGAGCTGCCTTCGACGCCCTGCGCAAGGGCTATCCGGTGCGTCGCGAGATCGATGGCCTGCGCGTGCGCCTCAGCGGCGAGGCGCCGCCACTGGCGCAACTGGTCCGCGCGCTGGGCGCGACGCTGGTCTAGCGGCTGGCTGGGTCGTTGGTGCGAGTGGGCGTGACTGCTGGCAGCGAATAGTGACGGTCAGTCTTTCACTCAGGGAGGGCACCGGTCGGCAATTACATCGAGAGTAAGCGCAGCGCAACCGGCAGGAGCTACCGGCTGCGCTGGAAAGCGCTTTGCAACCTGTTCATCATGCGCCGGCAGCCGGCGGGGCGCCGCGCAACGGAGTGGACTGAGGCTCAGGCCTTCTTCGGCGCACCCATGCACGTCTTGTCCATTTCCCGGCAGGCCTGCTGGATCATCTGCTCGGTGATCGGGATTTCCCGCCCCGAAGCGTCGATGATTGCGCCGCCGACCGGCTGCTGCGGTTTTGGCGCGGTGTCACGTGGTGCGGAAGTGCCGTTCTGTGTATTCATGGCCTGTCTCCATCCTCATCCAGTTGCACATTCAGTCTAGGTAATCCAGATGAATGCTGAGTGACAACGAAACCCCGAAACGGCACGGTCGACCGTTTTCAAGGGAGGCAGGGTGACGTAGCGCGTCACGAGTAAAAGGGGTGGTATCACCCAAGGTGTCCGGCCACTGGCGGGTCCGGAATCTTATCTAGTGCTGACTGCCCCGGGCGGGCAAGAGTTCAAACGAGGTAGGCATGACGCTATTTCATCTGGGCCTGATCATCAATCCCGTGGCCGGGCTGGGCGGACCGGCGGCACTCAAGGGCAGCGACGGCATGGCTGCCGAGGCCCTGGCGCGCGGTGCCGAACCCCGCGCAGCGCAGCGCACGCGCATTGCCCTGGAGCACCTGCGGCCGTTGGTCGGGCGCCTCGAGTTCCTCACCTTGCCCGGCCCCATGGGCGGCGATCTGCTCAGCGAAATGGGCTTCAGCCACCGCCTGATCGGCGATCTGCCGGGCGCGGCAACCAGTGCCGCCGACACCCGCCGCGCGGTGGAGCTTCTGCAGGAGGCTGGCGTAGCACTGATTCTCTTCGCCGGCGGCGACGGCACGGCCCGCGACGTCTGCGCCGCAGCACGCGAGGGCCAACCGGTGCTGGGCATTCCAGCCGGGGTGAAGATCCACTCCGGGGTCTATGCGATCAGTCCGCGCGCGGCCGGCGAGCTGACCCGACAACTGATCGAGGGCGGCCTGGTGCGCCTGGCCAGCGGCGAAGTGCGCGACCTCGACGAGGCCGCGCTGCGTGAAGGGCGGGTCGCCGCGCGTTGGTACGGCGAGCTGACCGTGCCGGAGGAGGGGGGCTTCGTGCAGCAGGTCAAACAGGCCGGGGTGGAGTCTGAGGAACTAGTGCTCGCCGACCTCGCCGCCTGGCTGGAGGATAGCTGGGAGGCCGGTGTGCGCTACGTCTTCGGTCCCGGCTCGACGCTGCATGGCCTGGCCGCCAATCTCGGCCTGGAGACCACGCTGCTGGGCGTCGACGTCATCGAGGATGGGCGGCTGATCGGCCGCGACGTCACCGAAACTCAGCTGTTTGAACTGGTCGATGGCCATCCGGCACGCTTGCTGGTCACCGCCATCGGCGGCCAGGGGCATGTAATCGGTCGCGGCAATCAGCAGATCAGCCCGCGCGTGCTGCGTGCCATCGGCCTTGACCACCTGCGGGTGGTCGCCACCAAACGCAAGCTGCGCACCCTCGACGGTCGCCCCCTGCTGGTCGACAGCGGCGATCCCGCGCTCGACGCCGCCTTCCCCGATGCGCTGCGGGTGTGGGCCGGGTATAAGGAAGAGCTGTTGTACCCGGTCGGGCACCTGTAGAAGCGGAATCAGGGGAAAACCATGCATCACGGAAGTTGCCTGTGCGGCGGTGTGCGTTACCAGGTCAGTGGCGATCTGGCACCGATTCAGGTCTGCCATTGCAGCCAGTGCCGGCAGGCACAGGGGGCGCCGTTCGCCACCAACATTCCGGTGCCCGAGGCGGATTTCCAGCTGTTGCAGGGTGGCGAGTTACTTCGCGCGTTCGAGTCGTCGCCGGGCAAGCAGCGGGTGTTCTGCAGCCATTGCGGCTCGCCGCTGTACAGCCGCAACGCCAAGACCCCGGGGGTGCTGCGCATCCGTGCCGGCAGCCTGGAGGGTGAGCTGGCGACGCGGCCGGTGGCGCACTTCTACGTGGCGTCGAAGGCCAACTGGTGGACCATTGGCGACGACCTGCCGCAATTTCCCGAGGCCTATCGGCCCAAGCCCTGATCGAGATTCCTGCCCATGCTGTCCTGGTTTTCCCTGCGTCAACGCACGGCCCTGAGCATGGCGCGCCGCTTCGTCGCGCCCTATCGCTGGCAAGTACTCGGCGCGCTGGTGGCGCTGCTGTTCACCGCGGCGATCACCCTGTCGATCGGTCAGGGCATCAAACTGTTGGTTGATCGGGGGCTGGCGACCCAGTCGACGGAGGCGTTGGAGCACTCCATAGCGCTGTTCATGCTGCTGGTGCTGGCCCTTGCGGTCGGAACCTTCAGCCGCTTTTACCTAGTGTCCTGGCTGGGCGAGCGCTTCGTCGCGGACATCCGCAAACGTGTATTCGACCACCTGATCGAGCTGCACCCGGGCTTCTACGAAAGCAACCGCGCCTCGGAAATCCAGTCGCGGTTGACCGCCGACACCACGCTGCTGCAGACGGTGATCGGCTCGTCGCTGTCGATGGCGCTGCGCAACGCGCTGATGCTGGTGGGCGGGGTGATCCTGCTGTTCGTCACCAACCCCAAGCTGTCGGCCATCGTCATCGCCGCGCTGCCGCTGGTGATCGCGCCGATCCTGATCTTCGGCCGCCGTGTGCGCAGCCTGTCGCGACAGAGCCAGGATCGCGTGGCGGACGTCGGCAGTTACGTCGGCGAGGCGCTCGGACAGATCAAGACGGTGCAGGCCTACAACCACCAGGCGCAGGACAAGCAGCGCTTCGCCGGTACGGTGGAAAGCGCGTTCGAGACCGCGCGCAAGCGCATCGCCCAGCGTGCCTGGCTGATTACCGTGGTGATCGTGCTGGTGCTCGGCGCAGTGGCGGTGATGCTCTGGGTCGGTGGCATGGATGTGATCGCCGGGCGCATCACCGGCGGCGAGCTGGCGGCGTTCGTGTTCTACAGCCTGATCGTCGGTATGGCGTTCGGCACCTTGAGCGAGGTGATCGGCGAGCTGCAGCGCGCGGCCGGTGCCGCCGAGCGGATCGCCGAGCTGTTGCAGGCGCGCAACGAGATCATTGCGCCACCTGTGGACCTGCTGCGCTTACCCGCGCAGGTCAGCGGGCGCCTGGAGCTGGATGGCGTGCAGTTCGCCTACCCGACGCGGCCGGAGCGCTTGGTGATCGATGAGTTGAGTCTCACCGTCGAAGCCGGCGAGACCCTGGCGCTGGTCGGACCCTCGGGCGCCGGCAAGTCGACCCTGTTCGATCTGCTGCTGCGCTTCTTCGATCCCTTGGCCGGACGCATCCTGCTCGATGGTCAGCCGATCGAACGCCTCGACCCGCGCGACCTGCGGCGCTGCTTCGCACTGGTATCGCAGAACCCGGCGCTGTTCTTCGGCAGCGTCGAGGACAACATTCGCTATGGCCGGCCCACAGCGACGTCGGCCGAAGTCGAGGCGGCGGCGCGCGCGGCGCATGCCCACGAGTTCATCCTGCAGATGCCGGCCGGTTATCAATCGCACCTGGGCGAGGGGGGGCAGGGCCTGTCCGGCGGTCAGCGCCAGCGGTTGGCAATCGCCCGCGCGCTGCTGGTGGACGCGCCGGTGCTGTTGCTCGATGAGGCCACCAGTGCGCTGGATGCGCAGAGCGAGCACCTGATCCAGCAGGCGCTGCCAGCGCTGATGGCAGGACGCACCACGTTGGTGATCGCCCACCGGCTGGCTACGGTGCAGAACGCCGACCGCATTGCCGTGCTCGATCACGGCCGGCTGGTGGCGATCGGTACCCATGCGCAACTGGTGGCCGGCAATCCGCTGTACCGGCGTCTGGCCGAGCTGCAGTTCGGCGCCGCCGAGTAGCGCTTAGACCTCTGGCGGCACCTTGGCCTTGGTCTTCACCGTCGCCGCCGCGCCGGTGGAGGCGAGGATGATCGCGCCGATGGCGATCCACTGTTCCGGGCTCAGGCGCTCATGCAGGAACAGCAGGCCGGACAGCGCGGCAATTGCCGGCTCGATGCTCATCAGCGTGCTGAAGGTGCGCGCCGGCAAGCGGGTCAGGGCGACCATTTCCAGGTTGTACGGCAGCGCCGAGGAGAGCACTGCGACGCCCAGCGCCAGCGGCAGGATCTCCCAGGAGAACAGCGCCGTGCCGGCGTGCACCAGGCCGACCGGGAACACCAACAGCGCCGCCACAAGGGTGCCAAGTGCCACGGTGTGGCCGCCGTGTTCGGCACCGGCCTTCTGGCCAAACACGATGTACAACGCCCAGGCCAACCCGGCGCCCAGGGCGTAGGCCATCCCCAGCGGATCGAGCGGTGCATTGCTCTGATCGGTGGGCAGCAGCAGCCACAAACCCATCGCGGCCAGGCCGATCCACACGAAGTCCAGCGCGCGGCGCGACGAGAGCAGCGCCAGGCCCAGTGGCCCGGTGAACTCCAGGGCCACGGCGATGCCCAGTGGCACGGTCTGCAGCGACATGTAGAACAGCAGGTTCATGCTGCCCAGCGCTGCACCGTAGGCCAGCAGCGAACGGCTGGACTGCAGGGTCAGACGCGCCCGCCAGGGGCGCATGATCACTGCGAGGATCAGGGTTGCCAGTCCCAGGCGCAGCGCCGTGGTGCCCTCGGCGCCGACCACTGGGAACAGGCCCTTGGCCAGGGCCGCGCCGCCCTGGATCGAAGCCATGGCGACCAGCAGCAGGGTGATCGGCAGCAGGACGGTGGAAGTGCGCAAGCGGAACATCGGGGAAATCTCGAACGACAGGAATAAAAAAACCGGCCATCAGGCCGGTTTCATTGGGCCTTGCCGACTCAGCGGTATTCGCAAAGATAGGCGGTATCGGTGGCGACCTTCAGTTGGAATTTGCTGTTGGCCGGCACGGTGAAGTTGCTGCCCGCTTCAAAGGTCTGCCAGCTGTCGCTGTCCGGCAGTTTGACGGTCAGGGCGCCGGCGATGACGTGCATCACTTCCAGCTGGCTGGTGCCGAACTCGTACTCGCCAGCAGCCATCACGCCGACGGTGGCCGGGCCGGCGGCCATGCCGAAGGCGATGGATTTGACGGTACCGTCGAAGTATTCGTTGACCTTGAACATGCGGGAATCCTCGGAAGGGGCTAAAAAGGGCGGGACAGTATGCCCAAGCCCAGGAAAGGCGTCACCCGCTTTGGCGTGCCGGCCGTGCGGAAATCGTGCGACGGCGGGCTCCTCAGGCCAGCACCAGTGGCAGCAGCCGCGCGGTATTGCGGGCGTCTTCCAGGGCCCGGTGCTGCTGTCCTTGAAAGTGGAAGCCGGCGAGCTGCAGTGCGGTGTGCAGGCCGACCGGGCGCGGCAGCTGGCGCGCCTCGGCGAAGCGTTGCTTGAGGTTGAGGTGCGGCACCCGCGCCAACTGGCTGTCGAGACCATGCTGGCGCCATTCCTGCTCAAGCTGGCGGCGATCGTAGTCACCCCAGCTGCTCCAGCCGGACAGACGCGGGTGATGGGCGGCGAGCCAGCGCTCGAACTGTGCCCACACCGTGGCGAACGGCGCGGCGCTGTCGACGTTGGCCTGGCTGATATGGGTCAGCTCGCGGCAGAACTGGGTCAGGCAGGGGCGGCGCTGCGGATGCACGAAGCGCTGGAAGTGATCCAGCTCGCGGCCGTCGCTGCTCACCAGGCTGGCGCCGATTTCGATGACTTCCATTTCCGCGACCGGCCAACCGCCTTCCTCGGTGGTCGCCTCCAGGTCGATTACCAGCCAATGTCCCATAACCTCTCCTTGCCGGGGATAGCCCAATCGCGAGCGCCGAGGGGGAAGGCCGCCGCTCGTGCGCAACGACTCTGGCCAGTATGGAAGGCCAGCCCGAGCTCGGCAAACCGCATGCTAGGCTGTCGGCAATACGCACAAGAAGGAGAACGGCGATGGCGAAAGTAGCATTTATCGGGCTCGGCACCATGGGATTCCACATGGCTGGGCACCTGGCGTGCGAAGGCCACGAAGTGTGCGTGTACAACCGCACTCCCGCGAAAGCCGAACTGTGGTGCGATGAGTTTGCCGGCGAGTCCGCCGCGACCCCGCGCGAGGCGGCGCTCGGCGCGGAACTGGTGATGACCTGCGTCGGCAACGACGAGGACCTGCGGAGCGTGCTGCTCGGTGAAGATGGTGCGTTCAAGGGCATGGCGCCCGGCAGCATTCTGGTCGATCACACCACCGCGTCCGCGGAAGTGGCGCGCGAACTGGCGGTGCTCGCCGCCGAAAGCGAGCTGGGCTTTCTCGATGCGCCGGTGTCTGGCGGTCAGGCCGGTGCGGAGGCGGGCATGCTGTCGGTGATGGTCGGTGGCGAACCGGCGTTCTACCAGCGCGCCGCGCCAGTGATCGAGAGCTACGCAAAGATGGTCAAGCTACTCGGCCCGGTCGGTAGCGGCCAGCTGACCAAGATGGTCAACCAGATCTGCGTTGGCGGACTGATCCAGGCGCTTGCCGAGGCGCTGAATTTCGCCCAGGCGGCAGGCCTCGATGCGCAGGCGGCGATGCAGGTGATCAGCCATGGTGCCGCGCAATCCTGGCAGCTGGAGCACCGCCATCAGACCATGCTGGAGGGCAAGTTCGACTTCGGCTTTGCGGTCGACTGGATGCGCAAGGATCTGGCGATCATCCTCGCCGAAGCCCAGCGCAATGGCGCGCAACTGCCGGTCACCGCGTTGGTCGACCAGTACTACGCCGACATCCAGGCCATGGGTGGCGGCCGCTGGGACACTTCCAGCCTGATCGCGCGGCTCAAGCCGCCACATTGATCGCCAGGCCTGGCGCGCTCAGGCGCGGAAGATGAAGTACACCGCGCCGAGCAGGCACACGCCGGCCCACAGGTAGTCGAGTTTCAGCGGCTGCTGCATGAACAGCACGCTGAACGGCACGAACACCGCGAGCGTGATGACCTCCTGCATGATCTTCAGCTGGCCGACCGACAGCTCGGTGTAGCCGATGCGGTTGGCCGGCACCATGATCAGGTACTCGAACAGGGCGATGCCCCAGCTCACCAGCGCAGCGATGAGCCAGGGTTTGCTGTTCATGGTCTTCAGGTGACCGTACCAGGCGAAGGTCATGAACAGGTTGGAGAAGGTCAGCAGGGCAGCGGTCTGCATCCAGATCGGCATATCGAGAATTCCGCGAATTTAGGCAGCCCGCAGCTTAAGCAGGAGCCGTGGCGAATGCCAGGCGGGGCGGGCTGTACGGGTGCCGTTGCGGGGTGCTGACGCCGGCCACGCTCACCGCGTAAAATTGCCCGATTGAAAACCGAGGTGTGTCGCCATGATTTGCCGTGCTGGCTGCGGTGCCTGCTGCATCGCGCCCTCCATCAGTTCGCCGATTCCCGGCCTGCCGCAGGGCAAGGCCGCCGGCGAACGCTGCCCGCATCTGAATGTCGAAAATCTTTGTCAGCTGTTCGGCAAGCCCGAACGGCCCGACGTCTGCGCTGCCTTCCAAGCCGATCCGATGGTCTGTGGCGACAGTCGCGAGGAGGCCATCCAGCTGCTCGGTTGGCTGGAAGAAGCGACGGCGGCGTGACTGGGGCAGTTTTCTCCCATACGTGGGAACATCAGGAGTACCACAGAGAATGAACATGATGCAGCGGATGGCCCTGGCATGCGGGATGAGCCTGCTCCTGGCGGGCGCGGTGCAGGCCGAGGATTGGCAGCTGGCCAAGGACGAGCAGGGCATCAAGGTCTACCTGAGCAGCGTGCCGGGCTCGAAGTACAAGGCCTACCGAGGGGTGGTCGACATCAAGGCCGATGTCCAGGCGATCAACGCACTGCAGGAGGACGTGCAGGGGTCCTGTGCCTGGATCCATGCCTGTGCCGAGATGAGGCTGCTCAAAGGCAACGGCGACGAGGCCTGGACCTACTCGAAGATCGAGATGCCCTGGCCGGTGACCGGGCGCGATCTGGTGTTGCACGTGAAGACCGACAAGGCCGCCGACGGCAGTATCGTCCGTCACCTGCAGGCCGAGCCGAAACTGGTCCCCGAGGAAAATGGCCAGATCCGTGTGCCGAAGCTGGTTGGTGAGTGGAAGATGACGCCGAAAGGGCCGGGCGTGACCGAGGTGGTCTATCAGGTGCAGACCGAACCGGGTGGCAGCATTCCGTCTTGGCTGGCCAACAGTTTCGTGGTCGACGCGCCGTTCAATACCCTGCACGACCTGCGCGAGAAGGCCGAAAAGGGCCGTTGAGCTACGTCTGTCGTATCTGTTTGAGCATCGATGCCCGCGTCGCAATACGCGGGCATCGTCGTTTTGGGTAACCGACTGGGTCTTGACCTGGCTCATGAGCAGCTTGCCGCCGACGCTCTAGGATGGCCCCAGCAGACGAGGTGCAATGCGCCGCGTCGTCGTCATCTGGGAGGGGTGAAGCGATGGCCAATCCGATTCGACTACTGGCCGCCACCGACCTGTCGGTGCCTGCGCGTCAGGCGGTCCGTCGCGCCGCGTTGCAGGCGGCCGAGTGCGGCGGTCGACTCGATCTGCTGCACGTCATCGAGCGGGCCTTGCTGGAGCGCCTGAAGCAGCTGGCGGGCGGCATGCCGATGGGGCTTTCCGAGCAGATGAAACAAGAGGCGTTGCGCGAGCTGTCGCGCCTGGCCGAGTCGGTTCACGGCGCGGTCGGCGTTTCGGCAGGGCTCCACGTCACGTGCGGGTCGGTGTTGAGCGAGATCGAGGCACAAAGCGAGCAGCGCGGCACTGATGTGCTGGTCGTCGCGGGGCGCGGTGAAAGCTACCTGCGCCATCGGCTGCTGGGTTCGACGGCCGAGCGCATGGTCGGCAAGAGTCGCCGCTCGATCCTGGTGGTCAAGCAGCCGGCGCGCACACCTTATCGCACGCTGCTGGTGCCAGTGGATTTCTCAGTTTCGTCGCTGCCGTCGCTGCGAACGGCCAGGGCGCTGGCGCCGGATGCCGAAGTGGTCCTGTTGCACGCTTTCGACGTGCCATTCGAGAGAAAGCTGCGCTTCGGTGGCATCCAGGATGAAGTGATCGAGGGCTACCGCGCGGCGGCGCGCCAGGACGCGTTGGCCAGGCTGCAGGGGTTGTGCGAGCAGGCGCAGTTGCCGATGGATAGGGTCCGTCTGCTGGTGGTGCGCGGTGATGCCTCACGGTGCGTCATCGAGCAGGAACAGGAGCAGATGTGCGACCTGATCGTGGTCGGCAAGCATGGCGAAAGTCAGCTGGAGGACCTGCTGCTGGGCAGCACCACTCGCTATGTGCTGCAGGAGTCGCAGTGCGACGTGCTCGTGACGGTATGACGCTGGCGCAGAAATGAAAAAGGCCGCCTTGCGGCGGCCTTTCTGTCAGCGTGACGCTTACTTGCGCTGATCCAGCGGAGTGAAGTCGCGCTTGTCGTAGCCAGTGTACAGCTGGCGCGGACGGCCAATCTTGTACGGACCGGAGAGCATTTCCTTCCAGTGCGAGATCCAGCCGACTGTGCGCGCCAGGGCGAAGATCACCGTGAACATGCTGGTCGGAATGCCGATCGCCTTGAGGATGATGCCCGAGTAGAAGTCGACGTTCGGGTACAGATTGCGCTCCTTGAAGTAAGGATCGTTGCGCGCGATCTCGTCGAGCTTCATCGCCAGTTCCAGCTGCGGATCGTTGATGCCCAGCTCTGCCAGTACTTCGTCGCAGGTCTGCTTCATGACCTTGGCGCGCGGGTCGAAGTTCTTGTACACGCGGTGGCCGAAGCCCATCAGCTTGAACGGATCGTTCTTGTCCTTCGCCTTGGCGATGAACTTGTCGATGTTCTCCACGCTGCCGATCTCGTCCAGCATGCTCAGCACCGCTTCGTTCGCGCCACCGTGTGCCGGGCCCCACAGCGCGGCAATGCCGGCGGCGATACAGGCGAACGGGTTTGCACCTGACGAGCCGGCTAGGCGGACGGTGGAGGTCGACGCGTTCTGCTCATGGTCGGCGTGCAGGACGAAGATGCGGTCCATGGCCTTGGCCAACACCGGGCTGATCGGTTTGATCTCGCACGGGGTGTTGAACATCATGTGCAGGAAGTTTTCTGCGTAGGACAGGTCGTTGCGCGGGTACATCATGGGCTGGCCCATGGAGTACTTGTAGGTCATCGCAGCGATGGTCGGCATCTTGGCGATCAGGCGCATGGCCGACACTTCGCGATGCTTCGGATTATTGATGTCGAGGGAGTCGTGGTAGAAGGCCGACAGGGCGCCAACCACGCCGCACATCACGGCCATCGGGTGGGCATCGCGGCGGAAGCCGTTGAAGAAGGTCTTCAGCTGCTCGTGAACCATGGTGTGGTTCTTGATGATGCCGACGAACTTGGCCTTTTCCTCTGCGTTCGGCAGTTCGCCGTTCAGCAGCAGGTAGCAGGTTTCCAAGTAGTCGGACTTCTCGGCCAGTTGCTCGATCGGATAGCCGCGGTGCAGCAGGATGCCATTGTCACCATCGATATAGGTGATTTTCGACTCGCAAGAGGCGGTCGACATAAAGCCAGGATCAAACGTGAAACGGCCCGTGGCGGTCAGTCCCCGCACATCGATGACATCGGGACCAACGGTGCCGCTCAGGACAGGCAGTTCGACGGGGGCAGCGCCCTCGATGATCAACTGCGCTTTTTTGTCAGCCATGTGTGGCCTCCTATTAATGCTTGAAATCACCAGACTGCCCCCCACGCAGGGCCCGCAACACTATAGAGAGATAAATCTGAAAGTCAATTTGCGAAAACCTAGGCGGGAGAGGGGTTTGCGAGGGTTTTTCGGTGCGGATAGCGGGCTATTTACGCCTTTTATATAGGGTGCGCAATCGACCTTTGGGTAATGGCCATCGCATTGTCATTAGTATCCTAACTGTCTATACTCTCCGGCCGACCGCCAGGGGCTTTAGGGCCTGTATTCTGGAGGTTGTCACTCCCTGGGTAGTGAGTACCTGACCAGTGCACTTCCCGACAACTTTGCCCTGTTTGTTAGGGGCCCTTCAGTGTGAAAAAAAGCCGTGAATAGCCAAAGACCTGTAAACCTCGACTTAAGGACGATCAAACTCCCAGTCACTGCTTACACGTCCATCCTGCACCGTATTTCCGGTGTCATCCTCTTCTTGGGCATCGCCGTGCTGCTGTTTGCACTCGATAAGTCCCTGAGCTCCGAGGAAGGCTTCGAGCAGGTGAAAGCGTGTTTGACCAGTCCGCTAGCCAAGCTGGTGACCTGGGGCCTCCTGTCCGCGCTGCTGTATCACTTGGTGGCCGGTGTTCGCCATCTGATCATGGATATGGGCATTGGTGAGACGCTGGAAGGCGGCAAGCTGGGCTCGAAAATCGTCATCGCCGTTTCCGTGGTGCTGATCGTTCTGGCGGGGGTTTGGGTATGGTAACTAACGTCACGAACCTGTCGCGCTCCGGGCTGTATGACTGGATGGCCCAGCGCGTTTCGGCAGTTGTTCTCGCCGCTTATTTCATTTTCCTCATTGGATACCTGGTGGTGCACCCGGGTCTCGGCTTCGCCGAGTGGCATGCACTGTTCTCCCACGGCTGGATGCGTGTCTTCAGTCTGCTGGCTCTGGTGGCCTTGGGTGCCCATGCCTGGGTTGGCATGTGGACCATCTCCACCGACTACCTGACGCCGATGGCGCTGGGCAAGTGGGCGACTGGCGTGCGTTTCCTGTTCCAGGCGGTCTGCGGCATTGCGATGTTCGCGTTCTTCGTCTGGGGCGTGCAGATTCTCTGGGGTATCTGATTCATGTCTAGCATTCGTACTCTTTCCTATGACGCCATCATCGTCGGTGGTGGCGGTGCCGGCATGCGCGCTGCGCTGCAGCTGGCTCAAGGTGGTCACAAGACTGCAGTAGTCACCAAGGTCTTCCCGACCCGCTCGCACACTGTGTCCGCACAGGGCGGCATCACCTGCGCCATCGCTTCGGCCGACCCGAACGACGATTGGCGCTGGCACATGTACGACACCGTCAAGGGTTCCGACTACATCGGCGACCAGGACGCGATCGAGTACATGTGCTCCGTCGGCCCGGAGGCGGTGTTCGAGCTCGAGCACATGGGCCTGCCGTTCTCCCGTACCGAGCAAGGTCGCATCTATCAGCGTCCGTTCGGCGGTCAGTCCAAGGGGCCGGATAATCCGACTCAGGCAGCCCGTACCTGCGCCGCGGCCGACCGTACCGGTCACGCCCTGCTGCACACCCTGTACCAAGCCAACCTGAAGGCTGGCACCTCGTTCCTCAACGAGTGGTACGCCGTTGACCTGGTGAAGAACCAGGACGGCTCGATCGTTGGCATCATCGCCATCTGCATCGAAACCGGCGAAACCGTGTACATCCGTTCCAAGGCCGTTGTGCTGGCCACTGGCGGTGCGGGTCGCATCTACTCGTCGACCACCAACGCCCTGATCAACACCGGTGACGGCGTGGGCATGGCGCTGCGCGCCGGCGTGCCGGTGCAAGACATCGAAATGTGGCAGTTCCACCCGACCGGTATCGCCGGCGCTGGTGTACTGGTCACCGAAGGTTGCCGCGGTGAAGGTGGCTACCTGATCAACAAGCACGGCGAGCGTTTCATGGAACGCTATGCGCCGAACGCCAAAGACCTGGCTGGCCGCGACGTGGTTGCGCGCTCGATGGTCAAGGAAGTCATCGCCGGTAACGGTTGTGGTCCGGATGGCGATCACGTGCTGCTGAAGCTCGATCACCTCGGTGAAGAAGTGCTGCACAGCCGCCTGCCTGGCATTTGCGAACTGTCCAAGACCTTCGCCCACGTCGATCCGGTGGTCGCTCCGGTTCCGGTTATCCCGACCTGCCACTACATGATGGGCGGCGTAGCCACCAACATTCATGGTCAGGCGATCACCCAGGACGCCAACGGCAACGACAAGATCATCGAAGGGCTGTTCGCCGTCGGTGAAGTGGCTTGCGTGTCCGTACACGGTGCCAACCGTCTGGGCGGCAACTCGCTGCTCGACCTGGTGGTCTTCGGCCGTGCGGCTGGCCTGCACCTGGAGAAAGCACTCAAGGAAGGCATCGAGGTTCGCGGCGCCAGCGAGACCGACATCGAGCAGTCGCTCAAGCGTCTGTCCGGTGTCAACGAGCGCAGCACCGGCGAAGACGTAGCGCCGCTGCGTAAAGAGCTGCAAGCCTGCATGCAGAACTATTTCGGCGTGTTCCGCACCGGCGAATACATGAAGAAGGGTATTGCTCAGCTGGCCGATCTGCGCGAGCGCATTGCGACCGTGAAGATCGCCGACAAGAGCCATGCTTTCAACACCGCGCGTATCGAAGCGCTGGAACTGCAAAACCTTCTCGAAGTGGCTGAGGCTACTGCGATCGCAGCGGACACTCGTACCGAGTCCCGTGGCGCGCATGCCCGTGAAGACTTCGAAGATCGCGATGACGTCAACTGGCTGTGCCACTCCCTGTACTTCCCGGGTGAGAAGCGCGTCGCCAAGCGTGCCGTCAACTTCGCGCCGAAGACCGTTCCGGCGTTTGAACCCAAAGTTCGTACTTATTAAGGGTGGCCGATATGTCGCTAGCCAAAACTTTGCAAGTCAGCGTTTATCGCTACAACCCGGAGAAAGACGCAGCGCCGTTCATGCAGGACTTCAACGTCGACATCGACGGCAAGGACCTGATGGTGCTGGACGTGCTGGCCCTGATCAAAGAGCAGGACGAAGGCTTCTCCTATCGTCGCTCCTGCCGTGAAGGCGTGTGCGGTTCCGACGGCATGAACATCAGCGGCAAGAACGGCCTCGCCTGCATCACCCCGATCTCCACCGTGGTGAAAGGCAACAAGCTGGTGATTCGCCCGCTGCCGGGTCTGCCGGTCATTCGTGACCTGGTCGTCGACATGAGCATCTTCTACAAGCAGTACGAGAAGGTGCAGCCGTATCTGCAGAACGACACGCCGGCTCCGGCCATCGAGCGTCTGCAGTCGCCGGAAGAGCGCGAGAAGCTCGACGGTCTGTACGAGTGCATCCTGTGCGCTTGCTGCTCGACCTCGTGCCCGTCCTTCTGGTGGAACCCTGACAAGTTCCTCGGTCCCGCTGCGCTACTGCAGGCCTACCGTTTCCTGGCCGACAGCCGCGACACCAAGACCCAGGAGCGTCTGGCTTCCCTGGACGACCCGTTCAGCGTGTTCCGCTGCCGCGGCATCATGAACTGCGTGAACGTTTGCCCGAAAGGTCTCAATCCGACCAAGGCAATCGGCCATGTACGCAACATGTTGCTGCAAAGCGGTACCTGATCGACTGATGTAGAAGTGGTAACCCGCGGCTTCGGATTTTCCGGTGCCGCGGTTCGACGAGCCGCAGCTCACAAAGCAGCGGCTCTTATTGAAAATCGAATACCAGCAGGGGCATCCGGGCTGGTGCCCGGACTATCTGCGGGATCCAAAGTGGCTTTACCCGAGTCGCTGGCCAAGGACTAGTAAAGCCGATGCGGTTTCCACGCCGGTGGTGTCCCCTTACCGAGGGTGACCAAGCATGCAAGAAAGCGTGATGCAGCGCATGTGGAATAGCGCCCACCTATCCGGTGGCAACGCTGCATATGTGGAAGAGCTTTACGAGCTCTACCTGCACGATCCGAACGCCGTGCCAGAAGAGTGGCGGACTTACTTCCAGAAGCTGCCTGCCGATGGCAGCGCGGCGAGTGATGTTTCCCACTCCACTATTCGCGATCATTTCGTCCTGCTGGCCAAAAACCAGCGTCGTGCCCAGCCGGTTTCCGCCGGTAGCGTCAGCACCGAGCACGAGAAGAAGCAGGTCGAAGTTCTGCGCCTGATTCAGGCGTATCGCATGCGCGGCCATCAGGCCTCTCACCTCGATCCCCTCGGTCTCTGGAAGCGCCCCGCGCCGGCTGATCTGTCGATCAACCACTACGGGCTGACCAACGCCGACCTCGATACGACCTTCCGCACCGGTGAGCTTTACATCGGCAAAGAGGAAGCCACTCTGCGGGAGATTCATCAGGCCCTGCAAGAGACATACTGTCGCACCATCGGTGCCGAATTCACCCACATCGTCGATTCCGAGCAGCGCAAGTGGTTCCAGCAGCGTCTGGAAAGTGTGCGCGGGCGTCCGGCCTATTCCGCGGAAGCGCAGAGCCACCTGCTCGAGCGCCTGACCGCTGCCGAAGGCTTGGAAAAGTACCTCGGCACTAAATACCCAGGCACCAAACGCTTCGGTCTGGAAGGCGGCGAAAGCCTGATTCCGCTGCTCGATGAAATCATCCAGCGTTCGGGCTCGTACGGCACCAAGGAAATCGTCATCGGCATGGCCCACCGCGGCCGTCTGAACGTGCTGGTCAACACCTTCGGCAAGAACCCGCGCGACCTGTTCGACGAGTTCGAAGGCAAGAAGGTCGAAGGCCTCAGCTCGGGTGACGTGAAGTACCACCAAGGTTTCTCCTCCAACGTCATGACCTCGGGTGGCGAAGTGCACCTGGCGCTGGCGTTCAACCCGTCACACCTGGAGATCGTTTCGCCAGTGGTCGAAGGGTCGGTGCGTGCCCGTCAGGACCGCCGCAAAGACGCCTCCGGTGACAAGGTGCTGCCGATTTCCATCCACGGTGACGCGGCATTCGCCGGTCAGGGCGTGGTCATGGAAACCTTCCAGATGTCGCAGACCCGTGGCTACAAGACGGGCGGCACCATCCACCTGGTGATCAACAACCAGGTCGGTTTCACTACCAGCCGCCCGGAAGACTCGCGTTCCACCGAGTACTGCACCGACGTGGCGAAGATGATCCAGGCGCCAATCTTCCACGTGAATGGCGACGACCCGGAAGCGGTGCTGTTCGTCACTCAGCTGGCGGTCGACTACCGCATGCAGTTCAAGCGTGACGTGGTCATCGACCTGGTCTGCTACCGCCGTCGCGGCCACAACGAGGCCGACGAGCCGAGCGGCACCCAGCCGCTGATGTACCAGCAGATCGCCAAGCAGCGAACCACTCGTGAACTGTATGCTGAGCAGCTGGTGCAGCATGGTGTGCAAACCACGGGTGATGTGCAGGGCAAGATCGACGAGTACCGCACCGCGCTGGACAACGGTCAGCACGTGGTCAAGAGCCTGGTCAAGGAGCCGAACAAGGAGCTGTTCGTCGATTGGCGTCCGTACCTGGGCCACACCTGGAACGCGCGTCACGACACTCGCTTCGATCTGAAGACTCTCCAGGAACTAGCCGGCAAGCTGCTGGAAGTCCCGGAAGGCCTGGTCCTCCAGCGTCAGGTCGCCAAGGTCCTCGAGGACCGGCAGAAAATGACTGCCGGCGGCATGCCGATCAATTGGGGCTACGCCGAGAACCTGGCCTACGCCACGCTGCTGAAAGAAGGTCACCCGGTGCGCATCACCGGTCAGGACGTTGGTCGCGGCACCTTCTCGCACCGCCATGCGGCGCTGCACAACCAGAAGGACGCTAGCACCTACCTGCCGCTGCAGAACCTCTATGCCGATCAGCCGAAGTTCGACCTGTACGACTCCTTCCTCTCCGAAGAAGCGGTACTGGCCTTCGAGTACGGCTACGCCACCACCACGCCTAACGCGCTGGTGATCTGGGAAGCCCAGTTCGGCGACTTCGCCAACGGTGCCCAGGTGGTGTTCGACCAGTTCATTTCCAGCGGCGAGCACAAGTGGGGTCGCCTGTGCGGCCTGACCATGCTGCTGCCGCATGGCTATGAAGGGCAGGGGCCTGAGCACAGCTCGGCGCGTCTGGAGCGCTTCCTGCAACTGTGCGCCGAGCACAACATGCAGGTCTGCGTACCGACCACCCCAGCGCAGATCTACCACCTGCTGCGCCGCCAGGTTATCCGCCCGCTGCGCAAGCCACTGGTGGTGCTGACGCCGAAGTCGCTGCTGCGCCATCCGCTGGCAATCTCCAGCCTGGAAGATCTGGCCGAAGGCTCGTTCCAGACCGTCATCGGCGAGATCGATCCGATCGATCCGAAGAAGGTCGAGCGCGTCGTGCTGTGCAGTGGCAAGGTCTACTACGACCTGCTGGCCAAACGCCGTGCCGAGGCTCGTGAGGACATCGCCATTGTGCGTCTCGAACAGCTCTATCCGTTCCCGGAAGACGACCTGGCCGAAGCGCTGGCACCGTACAAGAACCTCAAGCACATCGTTTGGTGCCAAGAGGAGCCGATGAACCAGGGCGCCTGGTATTGCAGCCAGCACCACATGCGTCGCGTCGCTATCGCACACAGGAAGGGCTTGTTCCTCGAGTATGCCGGCCGCGAGGCCTCTGCAGCTCCGGCGTGCGGTTACGCATCGATGCACGCGGAGCAGCAGGAAAAGCTGCTGCAAGACGCCTTTACTGTTTAACGCCTTCGATCTGAAAGGAGACCTCCGGGCCGCGTACGAAGATCAGTCAGGTTGAATGAAGTGGCCCGCCTCTGAAGGCGGGCCGCTGGATCGCCCTGGCGTCACCATCCTCGCAGCGCCCCCGGGTGGCCTTTCTCGAAGAAGAACCCGAATTTAAGGAATCCTGATAATGGCTATCGAGATCAAAGCTCCGACTTTCCCCGAATCGGTTGCAGACGGCACCGTTGCGACCTGGCACAAGAAGCCGGGCGAGGCCGTCAAGCGCGACGAACTGATCGTCGACATCGAAACCGACAAAGTGGTGATGGAGGTTCTCGCTGAAGCTGACGGCGTGCTCGCCGAAATCGTCAAGAACGAAGGCGACACCGTGCTGAGCGGCGAGCTGCTCGGCAAGCTGACCGCCGGTGGCGTTGCTGCTGCCCCGGCTGCCGCGCCGGCCGCTGCTCCGGCGGCCCAGGCTGCTGCGCCGGCCGCGGCTTCCAACGAAGACGCCATCCTCGCCCCGGCAGCACGCAAGCTGGCCGAAGAGCACGGCCTCAACCCGAACAGCATTGCCGGTACCGGCAAAGGTGGTCGCGTTACCAAGGAAGACGTGCTGGCTGCGGTTGAAGCCAAGAAATCCGCTCCGGCTCCGGCCGCCAAGCCGGCTGCTCCGGCTGCCGAGGCGCCGGTGTTCGCCGCGGGCGACCGCGTCGAGAAGCGCGTGCCGATGACCCGCCTGCGCGCCAAGGTCGCCGAGCGTCTGGTCGAAGCGCAATCCTCCATGGCCATGTTGACCACGTTCAACGAAGTCAACATGAAGCCGATCATGGACCTGCGCAACAAGTACAAGGACCTGTTCGAGAAGACCCACAACGGCGTGCGCCTGGGCTTCATGTCGTTCTTCGTCAAGGCTGCCGTGGAAGCGCTGAAGCGCCAGCCGGGCGTCAACGCCTCGATCGACGGCAATGACATTGTCTACCACGGCTACCAGGACATCGGCGTTGCCGTGTCCAGCGACCGTGGCCTGGTGGTGCCGGTCCTGCGTAATGCCGAGTTCATGACCCTGGCGGAAATCGAAGGCGGTATTGGCGCTTTCGGCAAGAAAGCCAAAGAAGGCAAGCTGACCCTCGAAGACATGACTGGCGGCACCTTCACCATCTCCAACGGTGGTGTGTTCGGTTCGCTGCTGTCGACTCCGATCGTCAACCCGCCGCAAACCGCCATCCTTGGCATGCACAAGATCCAGGAACGCCCGATGGCCGTGAACGGCCAAGTGGTAATTCTGCCGATGATGTATCTGGCGCTGTCCTACGACCACCGCCTGATCGATGGTAAGGAAGCCGTGACCTTCCTCGTTACCATGAAAGACCTGCTGGAAGACCCGGCTCGTCTGCTGCTGGACATCTAAAAGCCAGCCTCTCCCTCGGCGGCCCTCACAAGGGGCCGTTCGCTCTATTCGAGAAGGAATCAGTTATGACCCAGAAATTCGACGTGGTAGTCATCGGTGCCGGCCCTGGCGGCTATGTAGCCGCCATCAAAGCAGCGCAACTCGGCCTGAAGACTGCTTGCATCGAGAAGTACCAGGACAAGGACGGCAAGGTGTCGCTGGGCGGTACCTGCCTGAACGTCGGCTGCATCCCGTCCAAGGCGTTGCTGGACAGCTCGTACAAGTACCATGAGGCCCACGAAGGCTTCAAAGTCCACGGTATCGAAGCCAAGGGCGTGACCATCGACGTACCGGCGATGATCGGCCGCAAGGCGCAGATCGTGAAGAACCTGACTGGCGGCATCGCTGGGCTGTTCAAGTCCAACGGTGTGACCATGATCGAAGGTCACGGCAAGGTGCTGGCCAACAAGCAGGTCGAAGTCACCGGCCTGGACGGCAAGACCCAGGTGCTCGACGCCGAGAACGTGATCATCGCCTCCGGCTCCAAGCCGGTGGAAATCCCGCCGGCCCCGGTTGATCAGGACGTCATCGTCGACTCCACCGGCGCCCTGGAATTCCTGAGCGTGCCGAAGAAGCTGGGCGTGATCGGTGCCGGCGTGATCGGCCTGGAGCTCGGTTCGGTGTGGGCCCGCCTGGGCGCCGAAGTCACCGTGATCGAAGCGCTGGACAAGTTCCTCCCGGCTGCCGACGAGCAGATCGCCAAGGAAGCCCTCAAAGTCCTCACCAAGCAGGGTCTGAAGATTCGCCTGGGCGCGCGCGTCACTGGCTCCGACGTGAAGAAGAAGCAGGTGACTGTGACCTTCACCGACGCCAACGGCGAGCAGAAGGAAGTCTTCGACAAGCTGATCGTGGCCGTCGGCCGTCGTCCGGTGACCACCGATCTGCTGGCCGCCGACAGTGGCGTCAACCTCGACGAACGCGGCTTCATCTTCGTCGACGACCAGTGCCGCACCAGCGTGCCGGGCGTCTACGCCATCGGTGACGTGGTACGTGGCGCGATGCTGGCCCACAAGGCCTCGGAAGAGGGCATCATGGTCGCCGAGCGCATCGCCGGCCATAAGGCGCAGATGAACTACGACCTGATCCCGTCGGTCATCTACACCCACCCGGAAATCGCATGGGTCGGCAAGACCGAGCAGCAGCTCAAGGGCGAAGGCGTTGAAGTCAACGTCGGCACCTTCCCGTTTGCTGCCAGTGGTCGTGCCATGGCCGCCAACGACACCACCGGTCTGGTCAAGGTAATCGCCGATGCCAAGACCGACCGCGTGCTGGGCGTCCACGTCATCGGCCCGAGCGCCGCTGAGCTGGTCCAGCAGGGCGCCATCGGCATGGAGTTCGGCACCAGTGCCGAAGACCTCGGCATGATGGTGTTCTCGCACCCGACGTTGTCCGAAGCGCTGCATGAAGCGGCGCTGGCGGTGAATGGCCACGCCATCCACATCGCCAATCGCAAGAAGCGCTGAAATATCGCCAGGCAGTGATCGCCCCCCGATGGTGGTGGCCCTGTCAGGCGCATTTCAGGTCACAAAGAACCACGGTGGACCGCCCGTCATGAGCCTTCGGGTTGATCGCGGAACGTCCGCCGGACTGCATCGGCAGTCACAGGTGGCGCGGCATTACCAATGCAGCGCCGAAATGCGCAATACCTAAACGAAGACGGTAGACAAGCATGAATCTCCACGAATATCAGGGTAAGCAGCTGTTCGCTGAATACGGCCTGCCTGTGTCCAAGGGCTTCGCCGTAGACACCCCGGAAGATGCGGCAGCAGCCTGCGAAAAAATCGGTGGCAGCGAGTGGGTCGTGAAGGCCCAGGTCCACGCCGGTGGCCGCGGTAAAGCGGGCGGCGTGAAGCTGGTCAAGAGCAAGGAAGACGCCAAGGCGTTCGCTGCCAACTGGCTGGGCAAGAATCTGGTGACCTACCAGACCGACGCCAATGGCCAACCGGTCAGCAAGATCCTGGTGGAATCCTGCACCGACATCGACAAGGAGCTGTACCTCGGCGCCGTGGTCGATCGTTCCAGCCGTCGCATCGTGTTCATGGCCTCTACCGAAGGTGGCGTGGACATCGAGAAAGTTGCGCACGAAACCCCTGAGAAGATCCTCAAGGCGACCATCGACCCGCTGGTCGGCGCTCAGCCGTACCAGGGCCGTGACCTGGCGTTCCAGCTGGGCCTGAAGGGCGACCAGATCAAGCAGTTCACCCACATCTTCGTTGGCCTGGCCAAGCTGTTCCAGGACTACGACCTGGCTCTGCTGGAAGTGAACCCGCTGGTGATCAAGAAGGACGGCAACCTGCACTGCTTGGACGCCAAGATCAACATCGACGCCAACGCCATGTACCGTCAGCCCAAGCTGCGCGCCATGCACGACCCGTCGCAGGACGACGCTCGTGAAGCCCATGCGCAGAAGTGGGAACTGAACTACGTCGCGCTGGAAGGCAACATCGGTTGCATGGTCAACGGTGCTGGCCTGGCCATGGGCACCATGGACATCGTCAACCTGCACGGCGGCAAGCCGGCCAACTTCCTCGACGTGGGCGGCGGCGCGACCAAAGAGCGCGTGACCGAAGCCTTCAAGATCATTCTGTCCGACAGCAACGTCGCGGCCGTTCTGGTGAACATCTTCGGCGGTATCGTCCGCTGCGACATGATCGCCGAAGGCATCATCGGTGCCGTGAAGGAAGTGGGCGTGAAGATTCCGGTCGTAGTTCGTCTGGAAGGCAACAATGCCGAACTGGGCGCCAAGGTACTGGCCGAAAGTGGTCTGAACATCATCGCGGCAACCAGCCTGACTGACGCTGCCGTGCAGGTCGTCAAGGCCGCGGAGGGTAAGTAATGAGCGTCCTGATTAATAAAGACACCAAAGTCATCTGCCAGGGCTTCACCGGCTCGCAGGGTACTTTCCACAGCGAACAGGCCCTGGCCTACGGCACCAAGATGGTTGGCGGCGTGACCCCGGGCAAGGGCGGCACTACTCACCTCGGCCTGCCGGTGTTCAACACCGTCAAGGAAGCCGTTGACGCCACTGGCGCCACCGCATCGGTGATCTACGTTCCGGCTCCGTTCTGCAAGGACTCGATCCTGGAAGCGGCTTTCGGCGGCATCAAGCTGATCGTCTGCATCACTGAAGGTATCCCGACCCTCGACATGCTGGACGCCAAGGTCAAGTGCGACGAGCTGGGCGTACGCCTGATCGGCCCGAACTGCCCGGGCGTGATCACTCCCGGCGAGTGCAAGATCGGCATCATGCCGGGTCACATTCACCTGCCAGGCAAGGTAGGTATCGTGTCGCGTTCCGGCACCCTGACCTACGAAGCCGTGAAGCAGACCACCGACGCCGGCTTCGGCCAGTCCACTTGCGTGGGCATTGGTGGTGACCCGATCCCGGGCTCCAACTTCATCGACATCCTCAAGCTGTTCCAGGAAGACCCGCAGACCGAAGCGATCGTCATGATCGGCGAAATCGGCGGTTCCGCTGAGGAAGAAGCAGCTGCCTACATCAAGGCCAACGTGACCAAGCCGGTGGTGTCCTACATCGCTGGTGTCACCGCGCCGCCCGGTAAGCGCATGGGCCACGCCGGCGCCATCATCTCTGGTGGTAAAGGCACTGCGGACGAGAAGTTCGCCGCCCTGCAGGACGCTGGTGTGAAAACCGTGCGTTCGCTGGCCGACATCGGCAAGGCCCTGGCCGAGCTGACTGGCTGGGAAGTCAAGAACGCCTAAGGCGTTGCTGACGGGAAGGAGGCCACCCTCGGGTGGCCTTTTTCATTTCTGGCCGAACGGTCAGAAAGCTTGTATCCAGGCGACACAATGTTGCCGCGAGTCGACAGCCTGACCTGCGTCAATGCCGTCGATGCGCCAATTTCGTTAGGCTTGCAACTATCTCGCGAATAAGCCCCACAAGGGCCGAGGCGCGCTGCAACGGTTCGCTCCACACGGGCGAGCGACGTTTCCCCTGACCCCTAGGGAAATTCCTCCGGTAATCAGCTTTTGACGATGCGGTATTTTCCCAAATGAATGTTTTGAAAGGCCGGGACATCCTGGCGCTTGGTTTTATGACCTTTGCCCTGTTCGTCGGGGCGGGCAACATCATCTTCCCGCCGATCGTCGGTCTGCAGGCTGGCCCGCACGTGTGGATCGCGGCGCTGGGCTTCCTGATCACGGCGGTCGGCCTGCCGGTCATCACCATTGTCGCGCTGGCCAAGGTCGGCGGGGCGATGGATGCACTGAGCAGTCCCATCGGCAAGGCCGCGGGCGTGGTCCTCGCGGTGGTCTGCTACCTGTCGGTCGGTCCGCTGTTCGCCACTCCGCGCACCGCCACAGTGTCCTTCGAGGTCGGCCTGGCGCCGCTGGTCGGTGATACGCCGCTGGCACTGTTCCTCTACAGCCTGGTGTATTTCCTCGTCGTGCTGCTGGTCTCGCTGTACCCCGGGCGCCTGCTGGACAGCGTCGGCCGCGTGCTGGCGCCGATGAAGATCGTCGCGCTGCTGGTGCTGGGCATCGCCGCGTTCATGCTGCCGCTGGGCGAAATCGGCGACGCCACGCCGGTGTACCAGGCAGCGCCGTTCTCCCAGGGCTTCGTCAACGGCTACCTGACCATGGATACCCTTGGCGCGCTGGTGTTCGGCATCGTCATCGTTAACGCGATCCGCTCGCGTGGCGTCGAGTCGCCGCGCCTGATCACCCGTTACGCGATCATCGCCGGGCTGATCGCCGGCGTCGGTCTGGCGCTGGTCTACCTCAGCCTGTTCCGCCTCGGTGCCGGCAGCCATGCCATTGCCGGCGAAGCCAGCAACGGCGCGGCGGTGCTGCATGCCTATGTGCAGCACACCTTCGGCGCGCTGGGCAGCGGCTTCCTCGCGGTCCTGATTTCCCTGGCCTGCCTGGTCACCGCGGTGGGGCTGACCTGCGCCTGTGCCGAGTACTTCAGCCGCCTGCTGCCGCTCTCGTATCGCAGCCTGGTGGTGATCCTCGCCGGCTTCTCGCTGCTGGTCTCCAACCTCGGCCTGACCAAGCTGATTCAAGTCTCGGTGCCGGTGCTGACGGCCATCTACCCGCCGTGCATCGTGCTGGTCGCGCTGAGCTTCTGCTGGAGCCTGTGGTATTCACCGCGCCGCGTCATCGCGCCGGTGATGCTGGTGTCGCTGCTGTTTGGCATCGTCGACGGGCTCAAGGTCGCCGAATTGGCGCACTGGATGCCGTACTGGCTGGCCCATCTGCCGCTGGCCGAGCAAGGCCTGGCCTGGCTGCTGCCGGCGGTGCTGACCCTCGCTGGAGCGACGCTGTGCGACCGGCTGCTGGGTGCGCGGCGCGAAGCCTTGGCCTGATCGCCACATGCAAGAACAAGCCGCCTTCGGGCGGCTTTTTCATGGACGGCTGTAAAGCACCGCTGGCTATAATCGCTGGGCATATACAAGGAGATGTTATGTCGCTGCTCGACGACAACCTGCCCGATCTGCTGGCGGTGCTGTGGTTCCTCGCCTGCTGGCTCGGTTACACCCGTTACGCGACGTGGAAGGGCAGGGACACGGCGTGCCTCGCCAGCGTTCTGCATCTGTACCGTGAAGACTGGATGCGCCGGCTGCTGCTGCGCGACAACCGCATCGCCGACGCCAGCGTGATCGGCAATCTCGAACGCAACGCCTCGTTCTTCGCCTCCAGCACGCTGATCATCCTCGCCGGAATCCTCACCTTGCTCGGTGCCTCGGAGCGCGCGGTGTCGCTGCTCGCCGACCTGCCGCTGGTACAGGCGGCAACGCGCGGCATGTCCGAAATCAAGCTGCTGTGCCTGGCGGTGGTGTTCGTCTACGCCTTCTTCACCTTCAGCTGGTGCATGCGCCAGTACAACTTCGCCGCGGTGCTTATCGGTTCGGCGCCGATGATCGGTGAGCGGCATGTCAGCGAGGCGGAGCGCAAGGCGTTTGCGGCGCGTGCGGCGCGGGTCATCTCGATGGCCGCCAACCAGTTCAACCTCGGGCTGCGTTCCTACTACTTCGGAATGGCGGTGCTGGCCTGGTTCATCAATCCCTGGCTGTTCATGCTGGTCACCGCCGGGGTCGTGTTGGTGCTATATCGCCGCGAATTCCATTCCGACGTGCTCGACGTCATGGTTCAAACACCCACCGCATTAGCGGAAATGCCCAAGGAGATGAGCGAATGAGTATTCCATTCTGGTGTGTTTTCATCGCGGCACTGCTGATTTACGTCGCCAAGGTGCCGGTGGCGCGCGCCATGAACCGCGAGGGACGCGGCTACGACAACCACCATCCGCGTGCGCAACAGGCGCGGCTCACAGGCCTCGGCGCGCGGGCCTATGCCGCGCACATGAACAGCATCGAGATTTTTCCGCTGTTCGCCGCCGGTGTGCTGATGGCGCATACCACCCAGGTGTTTGGTTACTGGGTGGACGTTCTGGCCGTGCTGTTTGTGGTGTCGCGGGTGCTGTACCTGGTGCTGTACTGGGCCGACTGGGCCTGGCAGCGCAGCCTGATCTGGGTGGTCGGGCTGGTGTGCTGCCTGCTGCTGATGCTCAGCCCGGTGTGGCGCACGATCATCGCCTGACCATGCAAAAGGCCCGCAATTGCGGGCCTTTTGCTGACAGCGGCAGAAGTTACTGCTGCGGTGCCGGGGACGGCGTGGCCGGCGGAGCAGCTTCCTGGGCTTCCTTGGCGCGTTCCTGGGCTGCCTCGTTGGCATCCTCGATGGCCTTCTGGTTTTCCTTGGCCGCGTCGTTCATTTGTTCCTGCGCGTTTTCGGCATGTTCACGGGCATCCTCCGCTTTGTCCTCGGAGGCCTTGTCGCAGGCTGCGAGACCCAAGCTGGCGGCCAGGATCAGAGCAAGGGTTAGGGGCTTACGCATGGTTCACTCTCCAATGGGTGACTTTCCAAATGTCGTAGGTTTGAACGGCTAAACCCCGTGGAAGTTCCCGCTAAATCGCCGACTCGCTGGTCAGTCATGCCGAATGCGGCGACTCTCGGTATGATTCGCCCCGTTTTCGAGCTATTACCCGGAATTTTTCATGAGCGATAACGCGATCATCGAACGCGCCCGGCGCTTTCTCGACGTCCTGCGCCACTGCCAGTTGCTGGGCATGACCGTGCATGACGCCGACAGCCGCGGCCTGACGCTGCGCCTGCCGTACAGCACGCAGATCATCGGCAACCCGGAGACCGGGGTGATCCACGGCGGGGCAATCACTACCCTGATGGACACCACCTGTGGCATCTCCACGGTCTGTGTACTGCCGAACTTCGAGGTGTGCCCGACCCTCGACCTGCGCATCGACTACATGCATCCGGCGCAGCCGAACAAGGACGTCTACGGTTTCGCCGAGTGCTACCGGGTTACTCCGCACGTGATCTTCACCCGCGGTTACGCCTACCAGGACGATCCCAACGAACCGATCGCCCACGTGGTCGGCAGCTTCATGCGCATGGGCAAGCCTGGCGCGGGCAAGGCGGGCGCGCAATGAGCCTGAACCTGTCCAAGCTGGTGGTCGAAGCGCACGAGAAGAACGACTACGACTCGCTGCTGAGCCTGGTGCCGTACGCCAAGCTGCTCGGCATCGAGTGCCTGCGCCTGGGCGACGACATGGTGTTCCGCCTGCCGGCCAACAAGGATTGCATCGGCAACCCGATGCTGCCGGCGATCCACGGCGGGGTGATTGCCGGGTTCATGGAACATGCGGCGATGCTGCACCTGTTGATGTTCATGGGCACGCCGCATTTGCCGAAAATCATCGACTTCTCGATAGATTACCTGCGCGCCGGTCATTATCGTGACACCTATGCCCACTGCCAGGTGTGGCGCCAAGGGCGGCGAGTGGCCAACGTGGCGATCACCGCCTGGCAAACCACCCAGACCGAGCCGATTGCCACGGCCCGCGTGCACTTCAAGGTCGACGAGCCTTGAGCTGAACGCCAACGCTGGCGGGCCTTCCCAGTACAAGGATTCCCCATGGATGCGTTGCTGATTCTCGGCGGCCTGCTGTTGATTCTGACCGGCCTGGTCTGGCTAGTCATGTTGGCCTTTGGTACCAGCCTGTTGTGGGGCATGGGTAGCCTGCTGCCGCCGGTCACGCTGGTCTACGCGCTGCGCCATTGGCGCGTGGCACGCAAGGCCGTGGTGCTCAGCGCGTTCGGCTTCATTCCGCTGGTGGTCGGCCTGACCCTGTTGGCCAGCCACGACAGCCAGCGCCTGGAGGCGATTGTCAGCCTCGCCTGGCTCAAGCCGGAAGTGCAGAAGCCGGCGGAACTGCAGATCGCCCTGCATGGCGAGCTCAACGGGCAGCCGTTTGCGCCGCAGCAAGGCGAGCTGATCGACGGGGTGTTGAGCCTGCGCGAAGGCCAGGATTTCTTCGCCCGTCGCGAGATCAGCATCCGCCTGCCGCAGTCGCTCAACGGCGCGCTGACGGTCGATGTGCTGCCGCAGGACGCCGGGCCGCAGCCGGAGGTGCTGGTCAGCTGGCTGCTGCCGGACCATGACCTGCCGGAAGCGCGCCGCCTCAACCGCGGCTACACCCTGCACCTGAAGCTCGAACCGGCCGCGCCGAACAAGCTGGTCGGCGACTTCCATCTGGTGCTGCCACCGCAGTACAAGACCGCCCTGAGTGGCAAGGTCGAACTGTTCAGCAACCGCCTGCGCTATCAAAACGGCGCGGTGGACACCACGTTCGACTCGCGCGATACCCTCGAATACGTGATTGGCGACTACCTGCAGCGCCGCTTCGCCACCCGTGCCGTTGAGCTGCACAGCCTGCCACCGGTGAGTCTGCCGGCCGAGCGGGTGGACCTGCAGGTCAGCGCGCGGATCAACGGCAAGGACCAGCAACTGCCGGTGCTATTGCAGAAGGGCAAGCGCGGCTGGCGCGTGAGCGGCGACAGTTTCCCCGCACTGGGTCAGGCCACTGCCGCCGCGAGCAAGTCCGCAGTAGCGCCGGAGGCGCCGCGTGGCGCGGTGACCGCCGCCCGTCCGCTGGATCGCCGCCAGCGCTTCAGTCTCGACCGCCTGCAGAGCAACCCGAGCCGCTACCAGAACCTCACCATGCGCGTGCAAACCGTGCGCGGTGCGCAGGCCGAAGGGCGCTTCAACGGCATCGATACCGACGGCCAGATCGTCATCCGCCGCAACATGAGTGGTGCCGGCGAGGCCAGCTTCGCCCTGGCGCCGGAAGAGATCAGTCGCATCGAGCTGCTCGAGCCCTGAGCCACGGGCGGTTCGCTGGGTAAAGGCAAGCCCTTGAAATCCTGATCATTGCTCCCCATTTGCTTGTCATCCGCCGCATTCGCGGCTCCTGCCATCAAAGTGGAGTTAGATGACCATGAGTGTGGAAACTCAAAAAGAAACCCTGGGCTTCCAGACCGAAGTGAAGCAACTGCTTCACCTGATGATCCATTCGCTGTACTCGAACAAGGAAATCTTCCTCCGCGAGCTGATCTCCAACGCCTCGGACGCCGCCGACAAGCTGCGTTTCGAAGCGCTGGCGCGCCCTGAGCTGCTGGAAGGCGGCGCCGAGCTGAGGATTCGCCTGTCATTCGACAAGGACGCCAAGACCGTCACCCTCGAAGACAACGGCATCGGCATGAGCCGCGAGGACGTGATCGCGCACCTCGGCACCATCGCCAAATCCGGCACCGCCGACTTCATGAAGAACTTGACCGGCGACCAGAAGAAGGACTCGCACCTGATCGGCCAGTTTGGCGTGGGCTTCTACTCGGCGTTCATCGTCGCCGACAAGGTCGACGTGTACAGCCGCCGCGCCGGTACCCCGGCCAGCGAAGGCGTGCACTGGTCGTCGAAAGGCGAGGGCGATTTCGAAGTCGCCACCATCGACAAGGCCGAGCGCGGCACGCGCATCGTCCTGCACCTGAAGAGCGGTGAAGAAGAGTTCGCCGACGGCTGGCGCCTGCGCAACATCGTCAAGAAGTACTCCGACCACATCGCCCTGCCCATCGAACTGCCGAAGGAGCAGCACGGCGAAGAGGCCGACAAGCCGGCCGAAGCCGAGTGGGAAACCGTCAACCGCGCCAGCGCGCTGTGGACCCGTCCGCGTACCGAAGTGAAGGACGAGGAGTACCAGGAGTTCTACAAGCACGTCGGCCACGATTTCGAGAACCCGCTGGCCTGGAGCCACAACAAGGTCGAGGGCAAGCTGGAGTACACCTCGCTGCTCTACGTGCCGGGCCGCGCGCCGTTCGACCTGTACCATCGCGAAGCGCCGAAGGGCCTCAAGCTCTACGTGCAGCGCGTGTTCATCATGGACCAGGCCGACGAGTTTCTGCCGCTGTACCTGCGCTTCATCAAGGGCGTGGTCGACTCCAATGACCTGTCGCTGAACGTCTCCCGGGAAATCCTGCAGAAGGACCCGGTGATCGACTCGATGAAGACCGCGCTGACCAAGCGCGTGCTGGACATGCTCGAGAAGCTGGCGAAGAACGAGCCGGAGAAATACGTCGGCTTCTGGAAGAGCTTCGGCCAGGTGCTCAAGGAAGGCCCGGCGGAAGACTTCGCCAACAAGGAAAAGATCGCCAGCCTGCTGCGCTTCGCTTCGACCCACGACGAGTCGGGCGAGCAGAGCGTGTCGCTGGCCGACTACCTGAGCCGCGTGAAGGACAGCCAGGACAAGATCTACTACCTCACCGGCGAAACCTTCGCGCAGATCAAGAACAGCCCGCACCTGGAAGTCTTCCGCAAGAAAGGCATCGAAGTGCTGCTGCTTACCGACCGCATCGACGAGTGGCTGATGAGCTACCTGACCGACTTCGACGGCAAGCAGTTCGTCGACGTGGCGCGCGGCGACCTCGACCTCGGTAAGCTGGACTCGGACGAGGACAAGAAGGCCCAGGAAGAAGTGGCCAAGGCCAAGGAAGGGCTGGTCGAGCGCCTGAAAGGTGCGCTGGGTGAAGAAGTCGCCGAAGTGCGCGTGTCGCACCGCCTGACCGATTCGCCGGCGATTCTCGCCATCGGTGAGCAGGACCTCGGCCTGCAGATGCGCCAGATCCTCGAGGCCAGCGGCCAGAAGGTGCCGGACGCCAAGCCGATCTTCGAGTTCAACCCGCAGCATCCGCTGATTGAGAAACTGGATGCCGAGGCCGACGAGGATCGTTTCGGCGAGCTGTCGCACATCCTCTTCGACCAGGCTGCGCTGGCCGCCGGCAACAGCCTCAAGGACCCGGCCGCCTATGTCCGGCGGCTGAACAAGCTGCTGGTGGAGCTTTCCGCCTAAGCTTGCAGCTCTCCCAAAGCCGCCTTCCGATCTCGGGGGCGGCTTTTTTGTTTGCGCAGTAAATCGCAGACGCATCAACAACGTGGTGTTCAGGAGGATGCATGACTCAGATCGTCAACCGCGGGGTGAGCTACCTCATCGACGGCGAGGCTTTCGAAGGGCAACTGGTCTACGACAGCAGCGTGCAGAGCGCACGGCCGGGGCTGCTGATGGCGCCGAACTGGATGGGCATCGGCCCCGGTGCCATCGAGATGGCGCGCCAGGTCGCGGCGCGCGGCTATGTCGTGCTGATCGCCGACGTTTACGGCGCGCAGGTGCGCCCGCAGAACGCCGAGCAGGCCGGTGCGGCGATGATGGCGATCAAGCCGCACCACGCGCGCTTGCGTCAGCGCCTGCAGGTTGCGCTGCAGACCCTGCAAAGCGAAGGGGCGCCAGTCGGCCTCGATGCCGCGCGCCTCGCCGTGTTCGGCTTCTGCTTCGGCGGCTACTGCGCGCTGGAGCTGGCGCGCGACGGGGCGCCGCTGAAGGCGGCGGTGTCGTTCCACGGCACACTGGACACCGCCAATCCGGCCGATGCGCAGAACATCCAGGGTTCGCTGCTGGTGCTCGACGGCGCCGCCGACCCGCTGGTGCCGCGTCAACAGTTGAGCGACTTCGCCGCGGAAATGAGCGCCGCCGGCGTCGACTGGCAGCTCACCAGCTACGGTGGGGCGGTGCATTCGTTCACCGATCCGCATGCCAACGTGCCGGGCAAGATGCAGTACAACGCGGTGGTGGCCAAACGCGCCTTCACCGCGATGTATGCGTTGTTCGACGAAGTGTTCGCCTGACCGGCGCGCGGATCAGCGCGGCAGCTCGATCCGTTCGCTTTCCCCTGGCACCGTCGGCCAGTCGCCCGCCGCCCAGCGTTCGCGGGCGCGGTCGATCAGCGCCGGATCGCTGGCCACGAAGTTCCAGTTGATCCGCCGTGGGCCGAGTGGTTCGCCGCCGATCATCACCAGCCAGCAGCTGCTGGAGGCCGTCAGCGTGTAGCTTTCGCCGACCGGCAGCACGGTCAGGCTGTGCACAGGCAGCGCGTCGTCATCGAGCAGCACATCGCCGTCGAGCACGTACAGCGCACGCTCGGGATGCTCGGCGGGGATCGCCAGGGTTGCACCGCTTTCCAGCTGCAGCTCGGCGTACAGGGTGGCGGAGCGCACCGGTACCGGCGACTGCAGGCAGAAACCCGCGCCGGCGATCAGGCGGATGCGCACCCCCAGCGCGTCGCTGAGCGGCAGGCTGCTCGCGGCGTGATGGCTGTAGCTGGGCGGGCCCTGTTCATCGGTGGTCGGCAGGCCCAGCCAGACCTGCAGGCCGTGCAGGCGCGAGCCCCGTTCGCGCAGCGCGGCCGGGGTGCGCTCGACATGGGCGACGCCTTGTCCGGCGGTCATCCAGCTCACGTCGCCGGGCTGAACCAGCTGGTCGGAGCCGAGGCTGTCCTTGTGCTGCAGCTCGCCTTCGAACAGGTAGGTGAGGGTGGACAGGCCGATGTGCGGGTGCTGGCGAATGTTCACCCCATGCCCGGGGGCATAGTCGGTGGCGAGCATGTGATCGAAGAATACGAACGGCCCGACGCTGCGGCAGCGCGCCGAGGGCAGTGGCCGCAGGATGGGTTGACCCTGGACGTCTTCCAGGCGCGCTTGGATCTGGATCAGGTTGGACATGAAGGGCTCCGGTACTGGCGCTGCTCTGAGCATAACCGCAATCGCCGGCTGCGCTCAGGGTTGGTACCAGAGCTCCTTGCGCGCCAGCGGCAGCGGCGGCAGCAATGGATTCTGCAGCTCGATGATGCGCCGCTGCTTGAGGTGCAGGGCACGCAGGGTGGCGCCGAAATGCTGCTGGAATAGCCGCTCGAAGCTGCCGTCGGCGATGGTCGCATCCAGGCCGCGGCGGATCGCCTCGGCCAGCTCGGGGCGTTGCTTCGAGGTGAAGTAGTAGAAGGCGCTGGGGTAGTGGAGGATGACGTGCTCATCGATGGCGATGCCCAGTCCCTCCTGGGCCATCCGTTGCTGCTCGTGCTCAACCACCACGGCTTCCAGCGGCAGCAGATCGAAGCGCTTGGCGACCAGCATGCGGAACAGCCCGGGGTAGCCGGTACTGGTTTCCACGGTGAGGTGGTTGGCGCGCAGGATCGGCGTATCGGGCCAGTCGCTGCGCTGGCCGATGCGCAGCTTGGCCAGGTCGTCGACGCTGCGCAGCTGCTCGAGCAGCTGCTGCTCGTCGGCACGCACCAGGGCGATGCGCCAGCCGATCATGCCCTTGTAGATGGGGATGCGCACCGGCAGCAGCTGCGCTTCGCGCTCGCGGGTGGTCATCGTCCAGATCACCTGCACATCACCGTCGTTGCGCTCCAGCGAGTACACCGAGCGACCCGGCGACATCGGCTGCGGCGAGGGCTGCAGCTCGAAGTCGCCCCCGGCCTTGCTCAGTGCCAGACGCAGCAGGTCGACCGCGTAGCTTTCCGGATTGACGCCGTCGTGATGAAGCGGATAGGTCAGCTGCTCACGGGCGACGCCGCTGGCCGAGGCCAGCAGCAAAAGGAAGTAGGCAAGGAGGCGCAACATGGAAATCAGTCGATCCATGACTAAAGTGCCAGCATACCTGCATCGACCGCTGCATCTGAACCCCGCGCGTCGGCCGACGGTCTACCGCAACGATTTCAGGGAGGATGCCCGTGACCGTTTCCCGCTTGATCACCGCGCTCGGCGCACTTTGTCTCGCCGCTGATGCCGGCGCCCGCGACTACCACTACAGCGACGCGCACCTGCATTACGTCGACTTCTTCCAGGAAAGCGCCGGCATGCCGGCGCTGCTGGCGGCGATGGCGGACAACCGCGTCGATCATGTGATGATCTCCGGCATACCGGTGGCCAAGAAGTGGCACGAGGACGAGCCCAAGCGTCCGCGCTACTACGCCGGCGACGACGCGGCGGCCTACTGGTACAGCGCCACGGACGTGTTCGTCGCCGCGGCGGTCAAGCAGCTGCCGGCTGCGCAGCGCCGCTACCTTCACCCGTTCCTGTCCGGCTTCAATCCCAACGACAAGAACTCCGATGCGCACATCCGCCGCATGCTCGACCTCGATCCGGGCCTTTGGCAGGGGATCGGCGAAGTGTTCACCCGCCACGACGATCTCACCTCGCTGATCGAAGGCAGCACGCCGCGCGCCAACAACGAGGCGATGACGCGCATCTACCACCTGGCCGCCGAGTACGACCTGCCGGTGATGCTGCACGCCAACATCACCTCCAAGCGCGAGCGCAATCCGCTCTACCTGCAGGAGATCGAGGAGCCGCTGCGCAACCATCCGCATGTGCGCTTCATCTGGGCCCACGCCGGCACCAGCATGGAGATCCATCGCCACCAGCAGCGCCTGGAGTTCCTGCTGCCGACCCTGGAGCGCATGCTCGCGGCGTACCCGAACCTGTACATCGACCTGTCCTGGACGCTGGTACATCCCTACCTGCTCGACGCGCAGGGCAAGCCTGAGCCGCAGTGGCTGAAGCTGGTGGAGCGCTTCCCCGAGCGCTTCATGGTCGGCTCGGACGTGGTCGGCCGTTTTGACGGGGTCGGCGAGCAGTTGCACAGCTTCGACCCGTTTCTCGATGCACTGCCGGCCGAGGTCGCGCGAAAGGTGGCGCGCGACAACTTCCTCGGGGTGCTGCCACGCAAGGTGCAGGAACAGTTGGGCAAAAATTAAGCCTGTCATCAGACTGTCACGCAGCGGTCATAGCCTCGCGCCATCCCCAAACAAGGAGCGCGAAATGCCGTACATCCGTATCACTGCGTTGGCCAGCCTGCTGTTGCTGACTCACCTGGCCCAGGCCGAAGTCCGTGTCGACGGGCCGGTGGAGCACGGCGTGTTCGTCAGCGAAGCGAAAGACCTCAAGCCCGGCGAGCGGGTGCTGACCAACAGCCATCAGCAGATCGACACCACCACCGAAATTCCCGCCCGCCTGGGTACCAAGTTCGGCCTGCGCTTCAGCCTGAGCGGTAAGCGCCTCGACGACACGCCGCTGACCCTGCTGTACCTGACCCCTGGCGTGACCGGCCCGGACGGCAAGCGCCAGGACAAGTTCGAGGTGCTGCAGAAGCTGGTGGTCGGCGCGCCGCAGGACATCATGGCCTTCGAGTTCACCGAGCCCTACGAGATGGTGCCGGGCGAGTGGCACTTCCTGGTGTTCCAGGGCGACCGCAAGCTGGCCGAGCAGCGCTTCACCGTGCGCTGAACTGTCGCGGTCGCGGACCGCGACTTTACGCCGCTGGATTCTCTGAAACAGCCGATTTAGAGCCAATCGATATTGGCGAGCCGGATGCTGTATCGCTGACTATTCTCATGACTGTACCGGTGCAATTTGCATCAATTTATGTACTGTTACGGTCCAAAGATCAGGGAGCGTCCGGCATGACCAATCTGTTGCTCTATCAGCGCATTTCCCAGCAACTCGCGGAAGACATTCGGCGCGGCGTCTACCAGCCGGGCGAGCGGGTGCCGTCGGTGCGCAAGATGAGCCAGCAGCTCAACGTCAGCCACGCCACCGTGCTGCAGGCCTACGCCAACCTGGAAGACCAGGGCCTGATCCGCGCGCGGCCGCAGTCCGGCTTCTATGTGCACCAGACCCCCGCGCTGACCGCGCCGACGCCGGACATCGCCCGCGTCGAGCGTCCCGGCCTGGTCACCCGCAGCAGCATCATCAACCAGGTGCTCACCGAGTCGCGTCGCGAAGGGGTGTTCCCGCTCGGCGCCGCGGTACCGCATGTGGATTACCTGCCGGTGCGCGCGCTGCACCAGCAGTTGGCCAAGGTCACCCGCTTTCACAGCCCGCGGGCGTTCAGCTACATGTTCAGCCCCGGCTTCGAGCCGCTGCGCCGCCAAGTGGCGATCCGCATGCGTGATGCCGGCGTGGTGGTCGATCCCAATGAAGTGGTGATCACCCACGGCTGCGTCGACGCGCTGCAGATGTCGCTGCGCGTGCTGACCAAGCCTGGTGACCTAATTGCTGCCGAGTCGCCGACCTATTACGGCCTGCTGCAGCTTGCCGATCTGCTCGGTCTCAAGGTCATCGAGATTCCCAGCGACCCAACCACCGGGATCAGCCTGGAGGCCTTCCAGCTGGCCGCCAGCCAGTGGCCGATCAAGACCCTGGTACTCACCGCGCGCGCCTCCAACCCGCTCGGCGGCACCATTCCCGAGGACCGTCAGAAGCAGCTGCTGCGCCTGGCAAAGGACTTTGACATCCAGATCATCGAGGACGATATCTACGGCGAGCTGATGTTCGAGCAAGGCCCGGCCAAGGCGCTCAAGTCGCAGGACCGCGAGGGGCGGGTGGTGTACTGCTCGAGCTTCTCCAAGACCCTGTCGCCGGGCGTGCGCATCGGCTGGGTGATCGCCGGCAAGTACCAGGCGGAAATTCAGCGCCTGCAGACTTTCAGCACCCACTCGGCGTGCAGCGTCACGCAGATGGCGGTGGCGGCCTACCTGGAGAACGGCGGCTACGACCGCCACCTGCGCTACATCCGCCAGGAGTACCGGAAGAACCTCACCGCCTTCCAGCTGGCGGTGCAGAAGTACTTCCCCGAGGGCACGCAGATCACCCGGCCGAAGGGTGGTTTCATCTTCTGGGTCAGCCTGCCGGCGCGGGTCAACACCAAGGAGCTACACATGCGCGCGCTGGAGCAGGGCATCAGCATCGCGCCGGGGCTGATCTTCAGTAACACCGAGCAGTTCAACCACTGCATCCGCCTGAACTGCGGCATGCCGTGGAACCGCGAGGCCGAGCGCGCGTTGATGACCCTCGGCATGCTCGCCGGCCAGCTGTGCCAGGACGCGGTGGCGCTGTAACGTGCCGCCGGCGTTTTTTCGCCGCGTTTAACCCGTCTCGATGCCGGCCTGCGTCCACTGGAGCGAATGGATCATTCGTCCCAGGAGAGACGCCATGCGCCCACTGTCCGTCCCTGTCCGTACCCCGTTGCTCGGCAGCCTGTTGCTGAGCCTGGTCGCCTGCAACGCCGCGGCGCCCGAAGCGCCGCAGAGCCAGACGGCGCCGCCGCTGGAGGAGGAGCGCGTCGAGCCGCGCGTCGCGGCCAAGGCCAGTGCCGTATACAGCGTCGAGCGCGCCATGGCCCCGGCGCTGCAAGGCCTGCCGGCACCGCTGGCCGACGCCACTCAGCCGTACTATCGCGACGCCGGTCGCGAGCAGTACCAGCAGCTCGCCGACAACCCGGTGCACGCAGTCGCCGAGGCACCGGTCTCGACCTTCAGCATCGACGTCGACACCGGCGGCTACGCCAATGTGCGGCGCTTCCTCGACAGCGGTCGCCTGCCGCCGGCGGAGGCGGTGCGTCTGGAGGAACTGGTCAATTACTTCCCCTATGCCTACCCGCAGCCGCAGGGCGACGTGCCGTTCGGTATCGGCACCGAGCTGGCGGTGACGCCCTGGAACCCGCAGACCCGCCTGTTGCGCGTGGCGATCAAGGCCTCCGAGCGCGCGCTGGCGCAGCTGCCACCGGCCAACCTGGTGTTCCTGGTCGACGTCTCCGGCTCGATGGAGCGCCCCGACGGCCTGCCGCTGGTGCAGGGCACCCTGAAGCTGCTGGTCGACCAGCTGCGCGCCGAGGACAAGGTGTCGCTGGTGGTCTACGCCGGCGAGTCGCGGGTGGTGCTCGAACCGACCTCCGGGCGCGACAAGGCGAAGATCCGCGCCGCCATCGAACAGCTCCAGGCCGGTGGCTCCACGGCCGGCGAATCGGGCATCCAGCTGGCCTACCAGCAGGCGCAGCAGGGCTTCATCGCCGGTGGCATCAACCGCATCCTGCTGGCCACCGACGGCGACTTCAACGTCGGCATCAGTGACTTCGACAGCCTGCGCCAGCTGGCGGCGGACAAGCGCCAGAGCGGCGTGTCGCTGACCACCCTGGGGTTCGGCACCGACAACTACAACGAGCGCCTGATGGAACAGTTGGCTGACGCCGGCGATGGCAACTACGCCTACATCGACAACCTGCGCGAGGCGCGCAAGGTGCTGGTCGAGCAGCTCAGTTCGACGCTGGCCACCGTGGCCAAGGACGTCAAGCTGCAGGTCGAGTTCAACCCGGCCCAGGTCAGCGAGTACCGCCTGCTCGGCTACGAGAACCGCCAGCTCAAGCGTGAGGATTTCAGCAACGACAAGGTCGATGCCGGCGAGATCGGCGCCGGGCACACGGTCACCGCGCTCTACGAGATCGTGCCGGTGGGCGCCAAGGGCTGGCTGGAGCCATTGCGCTACCAGAGACAGGCGACCAGCGCCGATCGCCCTGAGGAACTGGCCTGGCTGCGCATTCGCTACAAGGGCGCGCAGGGCGGCAGCAGCCGGCTGCTCGAGGTGCCGATCGAGGCCGCCAGCGTGCCGCCGATCGCCGCAGCCAGCGAGGACCTGCGCTTCGCCGCCGCGGTGGCGGCGTTCGCCCAGCAGCTCAAGGGCGGCCAGTACACCGGCGACTTCACGATCCGCGACAGCGTCGCGCTGGCCCGAGGCGCGCGCGGCGAGGACCGCTTCGGCCTGCGCGGCGAGTTCGTCCAGCTAGCCGAACTGGCGAGCAGCCTGCACACTGCGCAGCCATCCCCACCCACCACTGCCAGGGCCGATTGAGCGTGACTGTCACCGCCACCGACCACTTGCCGGGCGACGCCGAGCTACTGCGTCGCTACCGGCGCGGCGACGCCGAGGCCTTTGCCGCGCTGTACGCGCGCCATCGCCTCGGCCTGTTCCGTTTTCTCTGCGGCCTGTGCGGCGATCCTGCGCTGGCCGAAGAGGTGTTCCAGGACACCTGGCTGAGCCTGATTCGCAGCCAGAGCGAGCAGCGCGAAGCGGTGCAGTTCAAGACCTGGCTGTACCAGATCGCACGCAATCGGCTGATCGACCACTGGCGCAAGTCCGGCCGCCATCAGGCGCTGCACGACGAGTACGACGAGCAGCAGCACGGCGCTGCCGATGGCGCGCCGACCCCGGAGCAGGCGCTGGGCCTCAGCCAGGATCGCGAGCGCCTGCAAGCGGCGCTGGACGACCTGCCCAGCGAGCAGCGCGAAGTGTTCCTGCTGCGCGCCCATGGCGATCTCGAACTGGGGGAAATCGCCGAACTGACCCAGACCCCGGCGGAAACCGTGAAGAGCCGGTTGCGCTACGCCGTGCAGAAATTGCGTCGGCTGCTCGCCGATCCGACCGCCGCCGAGGAGGTATCCGCATGACCACGCCCCGCCAGCCGGGTCTCGATCCCGAACTCGAGCAGCACTACCGTCGCCACAGCCTGGACGTGCCCTCGGCCGCCCTCGATGCGCGCATCCTCGCCGCGGCACGTGCCGCCTGTCCGCCGGCTCCGCTGTCGCGCCTGCAACGCCTGAAACGCTGGCTGGCTGCCGGCGGTGCGCAGCCGCGCTGGTCGCTGGCGCTGGCCGGCTTCGCCTGCCTCGGCATTGGCCTGAGCTTGACCTGGCGCAGCATCGAACAGGCGCCGGTGGCTTACGATGCTCCTGCACCGGCGGTAATGAGCGCCCCGACGCCACCGGCCAAGATGGCGGCAGCGCCCGCGCCGCTCGCCGAGGAGGCCAAGCGCAGCGCGTCGGCGTCCGCGACCTTCGCCCGCGAGCAGGCCGAGTCGGCACCATTGGCCGATGCGCTGCCGGCGGAGCGTGTGGCGAAAGCCAAGGCCGCTGCGGCGAGCGAACCGCAGGCCAGCCTGCGTCGCTTGCAGGAGCTGCAACGCAGCGGCCAGGCGGATGCGGCACAGCGGCTGCGTGAACAACTGCGGCGCGATTTCCCGCAACTGGACATCGACGCTGAGCTGCAGCGGCTGAACGCCGCGCCTTGACCGGCTTGTCAGCTTTGGCTCGGCGCGCGAGCATAGGCGGTACCTGTTTTTGGTGATGATCGACATGAACCGGATTGGCTGTTTGAGTCTTGGGTTGGCGCTCGCGCTGTTGGGCGCGTGCGGCGACAGCGAGCCTCCCATTCCCAAGGCACCCCCCAGTGCGCCGGTGCCCAAGCCGCCGGCCGTGCAGCCGGCCGAGAGCAAGACCCCGCCGCCGGTGGTCAAGGCCAAGCCGACCCCGCCCAAGCTGGAGGTGTCCGTCGCCCCGGCGCTGCCAGCCGTAACGTCTTCGAGCCAGGCGCCGGCTGCCGAGAAGAAGCCCGAGCTGGTGATCAAGACCGCGCCGGCCAAGGTCGAGGAGGCCAAGGTGCCGAAGGCCAAGCTCGACCTGCGCCTGCCCAAGGACCTGGTCGAGGACCTCAAGCCGGAAGAGCCACTGCCGGATGCCGACAAACCGCTGCTGCCGCAGCTGTTCGCACCCAAGCCGAGCGGCCCGAGCCCCTATCAGCTCAGCGGCAAGCTGATCACCAATGACCGCGCCCAGCAGGGCCAGGACTACTGGGACACGGTCGAAGGCGCGCAGCTGCAGATCGAGATCAAGCAGTAGCCTGCTTCGCCATCGACTCGCATTTCCCTCAGGCAAAAAAAAGCCGGCCAAGGCCGGCATGAGGGAAGTCGTGGTCAGAACGCGTAGTCGCCGCGCTGGATGGTCCAGTACAGCGATTCGTCGAGGGCGACGAACGCCGTGCTGCCGGGCAGGCGGACGAACAGCGGATCGCCGGCCACCTGCGGGTCGAAGGCAACCTTCTTCAGATCAGCTTTCTTGTACTTGAAGGTCCCGGTGGTCTCGACCTGGGCGAGCAGGCGCACGAACAGCGGCACCGCGTAGGCCGGCAGCTCGCGATCGAGGTGAGCGGCGAGGGCGCTGAAGTCGAGCGTGGCGCCCTCGCTCAGGCGCAATGCGGCCATTCCGCAGCGGCCGTTGGTACCGGCGATCTCCACCCCGTAAACCACCGCGTCCTCGACGCCGGGGTAGGCGGCCAGGACGTTCTCCACCTCGGTGGTAGAGACGTTCTCACCCTTCCAGCGGAAGGTATCGCCGAGGCGGTCGACGAACTGCGCGTGCTTGAAGCCGATGTCGCGCATCAGGTCGCCGGTGTTGAACCAGGCATCACCCTTCTTGAACACGTTGCGGAAGATCGCCGCCTCGCTCTTGCTCGGGTCGGTGTAGCCGTCGAACGGCCACTTGTCGGTGATCTCGCTGATCAGCAGGCCCGGCTCCCCCTTGTTGACCTTGGCCATGAAACCCTTCGCATCGCGCACCGGGCGATCGGCGTCCAGGTCATAGCGGACGATGGCGTAGGGCGCCGGCGAAAAGCCCACCGTGTTGTCGAAGTTGAACACGTTGGTGAAGCCGATGTTGCCCTCGCTGGAGGCGTAGAACTCCATGACCCGCTCGATGCCGAAGCGCGCCTTGAAGTCGTTCCAGATCGACGGGCGCAGGCCATTGCCGATCATGCAGGTGAGGGTATTGCCGCGTTCCTCGCTACATTCGGGGTGATTGAGCAGGTAACGGCACAGTTCGCCGATGTAGCCGAAGCACGTGGCGCGGTACTCGGCGACGTCCTTCCAGAACGCGCTGACCGAGAACTTACGGCGCAGGGCGATGGCCGCGCCACCGGCCAGCGCGGCGCTCCAGCACACGGTCACGGCGTTGTTGTGGTAGCAGGGGAGCGTCAGGTAGAGCACGTCGTCGGCGTTCAGGCCGAGACCGGAGTGGCCGAAGCCGCCATAGGCCTTGATCCACTTGCCGTGACTGAGGATCGACGCCTTGGGCAACCCGGTGGTGCCGGAGGTGTAGATCAGGAAGCAGGCGTCCTTCATGCGCACTTGGGCGCTGCTCGGCAGGTTGCCGTCGGCCAGCCCGCGCGCGAGCAGGGCAAGGTTCTGCCAGCCGGCTGGCGGGGTGCCGGCATCGGCCAGGGTGTCGCCGTCGGCCAGCCAGTAGCAGTGGCGCTGGGCGTTCTCGACCTCGGCGCGGACGCCGTCGAATACCGCCTGCAGTTCTTCGCCGACCACGAAATGGCTGGGTTTGACCAGGTTCAGGCTGTGGGTGAGCACGTTGCCGCGCTGGGTGGTGTTAATCAGCGCGCCGGCCGCGCCGAGCTTGGCCAGCGCAGCGAGCACGGCGAGGATTTCCAGGCGGTTCTCGAGCATCACCGCGACCACACTGCCGTGCTGCACGCCCTTGGCGTACAGGGCACGCGCCAGGCGGTTGGCCCAGGCGTTGAAGGCGGCGTAGCTGAGGCGCCGCTGCTCCTGGATGACCGCCGGGTTGTCCGGGTAACGCTGCGCGGCGCGTTCCAGCGCCCAGGCCAGCGAGAGGTTCTTTTCGCGATTGCGCAGCCCGGCGTAGTACAGCCCACGCAGGGCCCGCGGCAGGCGGGCGAGGGCGGACGGCAGGCGGCCGAGGAAACGGGTGGTGGTGATCAGGTCGGCGTCGGACATGGCTCTCGCGCTTGTTGTTGTGGGCGATCTTGCCAGTAACGAATGTAACGATAACCCCTTTCCGAACCTATGGCCCTGCCGCGTACTAGATCGGGCAGATCGGCGAACTGGGTCCCCGCCTGCGCAGGGACGACGAGATGGCGGGATATTGCGGCGCTTGCTGTTTTGCTCCGTCATTCCCGCGAAGGCGGGAATTCAAGAGGGACAGGCGAGCGCAGCCCGGATGCAATCCAGGCGGGAGTAAGACGGGCTCCCCGAATTGCATCCGGGCTACGGAGTGATCGCTTGCAGCTCAGTCGAGGAACAGGTCGGTGGCCAACTTGCCGCCATTCGGATCGTAGCGGTAGTGCTCGAAGTCACTCACACCCTGTTCGGCGAGGATTTCGTCGTCGATCAGCAGGCGCCCGGTGATCGAGCGGCCCTCGCTGGAGAGGATGGCGTAGGCCGCGTCGGCCATGATTTCCGGTTTGCGTGCGTACTTGAACACGTCGCGGCCGCCCAGCTCGTACTCGATCGCCGCGGTGGCGATCACCGTGCGCGGCCACAGCGCGTTGACGCTGATGCCGTACTTCCGGAACTCGTCGCTCATGCCCAGGGTGAGCATGCTCATGCCGTACTTGGTGACGGTGTACGGGCCATGCTGGGCAAACCAGCGGCTGGCGAGGTTGAGCGGTGGCGACAGGCTGAGAATGTGGCCGTTGCCGCTCTGCTTGAGGTAGGGCAACGCCGCCTGGCTGCAGACCATTACCGCGCGGGTGTTGATCTGGAACATCAGGTCGAAGCGCTTCGGCTCGAGCTTCTCCACGCCGACCAGCTTGATCGCCCCGGCGTTGTTGACCAGCGCGTCGATCCCGCCGAAGTGCTCGGCGGCCTTGGCCATCGCCTCGCGCACGGCGTTCTCGTCGCGCACGTCGACCTGTAGGGCCAGCGCCTTGCCGCCGGCGGCCTCGACCTCCGCCGCCACGCTGTGGATGGTGCCTTCCAGTTTCGGATGCGGCTCGGCGCTCTTCGCGGCGATGACGATGTTGGCGCCGTCGCGCGCGGCGCGCAGGGCGATCTCGCGGCCGATGCCACGGCTGGCACCGGTGATGAACAGGGTTTTGCCTTGCAGGGACATGCGTGTTCTCCGTGTTTTGGCGTTGTTCGTAGGGTGGATGACGCTCTTTTCATCCACCGTGACGGTGTCCAGTGGATGGATAAAGGCCATCCGTTCTCCGGGTGGATTCCCTCACCCTAGCCCTCTGCCGGAGGGAGAGGGGACTGTTCGGTGGTGGTGGCGAGCACGGTGTTGCGAGTTGGCAGGTTTCCCCCCTCTCCCTACGGGAGAGGGTCGGGGTGAGGGGCGTACTCTCCCTTACACCCCAGGTTCTACCTCAAACCTCGGCTTCCACCTCGACCAACAACTGGCGGTTCTTCACCTGGTCGCCCTTGGTCACCTGGATGCGCCGGATCAGGCCGTCGACCCCGGCCTTGAGCGGGTGCTCCATCTTCATCGCCTCCAGCACGACGAGCAGCTGGCCCTTGCTGACCTTGTCGCCTTCGTTGACCAGCACCTCGACGATCGCGCCGTCCATCGGTGCCTTGACCGTGCCGGAGCTGGCCGCGTCCTGGCCGGCGACCGGCTCGTGGGTGACGTCATGCAGTTCCAGGTTGCCGTTGTGGCCGTACAGCCACAGCTGGGTGCCGTCCAGGCGGTAGGCGAGGCGGCGACGCACGCCGTCGACCACCAGAGTGGCCCAGCGGCCATCGGCGGCCAGCAGCTGCACGTCGAGGCGCTGCTCGCCGACCTGCGCCGCAAAGCGTGGCTGGGTGCCGCTGGCCGCCACGCTCAGCTCGACGGCGTGCTTCTGCTCGCCGTGGCGGAGGGTCAGGTGCAGCGGCGCGTTGCCGACGTTGCGCCAGCCGGACAGCCCACCCTGGTGCGCGCGGGCCAGCGCCGAGGCCTGGTAGAGCAGGGCTGCGGCGGCGGCCAGTTCGATGGCGGCCGGCGCTTGTGGACTCAGGCTCGGGTCGTCGGCGAAGTGTTCGCCGATAAACGCGGTGGTCGCCTGGCCGGCGGCGAACTGCGGATGGGCCAGCAGGTTGGCGAGGAAGCGCTGGTTGCCGTTGACGCCAAGCAGCACGCAATCCTCCACCGCGCGTACCAGCTTGCGCCGCGCCTCGTCGCGGGTCGCGCCGTAGGCGATGACCTTGGCCAGCATCGGGTCGTAGAACGGCGTCACCGCCTGGCCCTCGACCAGGCCGTGGTCGATGCGGATGCCGTCGAGCAGTGCCGGCTCCCAACGCAGCACAGCGCCGGTCTGCGGCAGGAAGTTGCGCGCGCTGTCTTCGGCGTACAGGCGCACTTCGATGGCGTGGCCGGTCAGGCGAATGTCGTCCTGCTGGAGCGGCAGCGGTTGGCCTTCGGCGACGTGGATCTGCCAGGCCACCAGGTCCTGGCCGGTGATCAGCTCGGTGACCGGGTGCTCGACCTGCAGGCGGGTGTTCATTTCCAGGAAGTAGAAGGTGCCGCTGGCGTCGAGGAGGAACTCCACCGTGCCGGCGCCAACGTAATTGACCGTCGCCGCGGCTTTCACCGCCGCTTCACCCATGGCCTGACGCAGCTCGGGCGTCATCACCGGGCAGGGCGCTTCTTCGATGACTTTCTGGTGGCGGCGCTGCACCGAGCAGTCGCGTTCGCCGAGGTAGACAATGTTGCCGTGCTGGTCGCCGAACACCTGGATTTCCACGTGGCGCGGCTGGATCACCGCGCGTTCGAGGATCAGCTCGTCGGAGCCGAAGGCGTTCTGCGCCTCGGAGCGCGCGGTGCGCAGCTGCGCAGCCAGTTCGCTGGCTTCGTGGACCAGGCGCATGCCGCGTCCGCCGCCGCCGGCGCTGGCTTTGATCATCAGTGGGTAGCCGATGCGCTGCGCCTCGCGGGTCAGCGTCTCGTCGTCCTGGCCGGCGCCTTCGTAGCCGGGGATGCACGGCACGCCGGCCTCGAGCATGGCGATCTTCGACAGCCGCTTGCTGCCCATCAGGTGAATGGCTTCCACGGTCGGGCCGATGAACACGATCCCCGCAGCCTCACAGGCGCGAGCGAACTCGGCGTTCTCGGAGAGGAAGCCGTAGCCGGGGTGGATGGCGTCGGCGCCGGTCTGCTGTGCCGCGGCGATGATCGCGTCGATCTTCAGGTAAGACTGGTTGACCTGCGCCGGGCCGATGCACACCGCCTCGTCGGCCAGCTGCACGTGGCGCGCGTCGGCGTCCGCCGCGCTGTACACCGCCACGCTGCGATAGCCCAGCGCGTGCGCGGTGCGGATCACCCGGCAGGCAATTTCGCCACGGTTGGCGATGAGGATCTTGTTGAATGCGGGCATGTGCTTTTTCTACTCCTGCCGTTCAAACCGCTGGGGTTCTGCGTACGGTGGATGTGCAAGGCGACATCCACCTACCTGCTGGGTCCCCGCCTGCGCGGGGATGACGGGTGCCTCGTCATTCCCGCGTAGGCGGGAATCCACTGCTGCATGGCTGATTCATTCGGCCCACTTCGGCGCGCGCTTCTGCACGAACGCCATGGTGCCCTCGGCGCCTTCCTCGCCGGTCACCGCCACGGCGAACAGTTCGGCGGCGTGGTCGAGCACGGCATCCAGAGGTTCGGTTTCGGTGGCCAGCAACAGCGCCTTGGTCGCCGCGTTGGCCTGCGGCGCGCAATGACGAACCTGCTCCAGTACCTGCGCCAGGCGCTGCGCGACAGCAGCGTCGTCGGCCTCGCAGAAGTGCACCAGGCCGAGGCGCTGGGCTTCCGCGCCGTCGAAGCGTGCGGCGGTCAGGGCCAGGCGTCGGGCCTGGGTCAGACCGATGCGCTTGGCCACGAACGGGGCGATCTGCGCCGGCAGGATGCCCAGGGTGGTTTCCGGCATGCCGAACTTGGCGGCACTGTGGGCGATGGCGATGTCGGAGACACAGGCCAGGCCGAAGCCGCCGCCGAGCACCGCGCCTTCCAGCACGGCGACCAGCACCAGCGGCACGGCCTGCGCCTCTTCCAGCAGACTGCCGAAGGCGCGGTTGAGTTCGCGGTAGGCGTCAACACCCTTGGTCCGGGCGCCGGCCATGTCCTTGATGTCGCCACCGGCGCAGAAGTGCCCGGCGGCGCCGCGCAGCACCAGGGCGCGCACGCTCTGCTCGCTGGTCACCGCGGCGAGCACCGCGCGCAGTTCCTGGACCATCGCCAGGCTCATGGCGTTGCGGCTGTCCGGACGGTTAAGGGTGACGTGCAGCACGCCGCCTTCGAGGTTCAGCAGCAGGCTTTCGGTATTCGGTAGTTGCATGGTCGCTACCTGTGTCTCGTTGTTGGAGCGAATTCATTCGCGATGGCGGTCAGGCTCTATCGCGAATGAATTCGCTCCCACAGTTCGTGGTGAGCGTTCCCACGCGTGGCGTGGGAACCAGCGGGGCTGATCAGTCCTTCTTCTTGCCCGGCAGGATGCCCATCAGCTTGCAGATGATGCCGAGCATGATTTCGTCCGCGCCGCCGCCGATGGAGACCAGGCGGGTGTCGCGGTAGGCGCGGGACACGTGGTTGTCCCACATGAAGCCCATGCCGCCCCAGTACTGCAGGCAGGCGTCGGTGACTTCGCGGCCAAGGCGGCCGGCCTTGAGCTTGGCCATCGAGGCGAGGCGGGTGACGTCCTTGCCGCGCACGTACATTTCGGTGGCCTGGTAGACCAGCGCGCGCAGCGCTTCGACCTCGGTCTGCAGCTCGGCCAGGCGGAAGTGGATGACCTGGTTGTCGATCAGCGCGTTACCGAAGGTCTTGCGCTCCTTGCAGTAGTCGATGGTCACGTCGATGCACTGCTCCAGGCCCTTGATCATGTTGGCCGCGCCGAACAGGCGCTCTTCCTGGAACTGCAGCATCTGCATCATGAAGCCGGCGCCTTCGTGGCCGATGCGGTTGCGCTGCGGCACACGGACGTTGTCGAAGAACACCTGGGCAGTCTCCGAGCTGCGCATGCCGAGCTTGTCGAGGTGCGGGCTGAGGGTGATGCCTGGGGTCTTCATCGGCACCATGATCAATGACTTGTTGACGTGCGGCTTGTCGTCCGAGGTGTTGGCCAGCAGGCACATCCAGTCGGCCGACGGCGAGTTGGTGATCCACATCTTGCTGCCGTTGATCACGTAGTCGTCGCCGTCCTTGCGGGCGGTGGTCTTCAGCCCGGCGACGTCGGAGCCGGCGCCGACTTCGGAGACGCCGATGCAGCCGACCATGTCGCCGGCGATGGCCGGACGCAGGAACTCGTCGCGCAGCTCATCGGAGCCGAAGCGGGCGAGGGCCGGGGTGCACATGTCGGTCTGCACGCCGATCGACATCGGGATGCCGCCGCAGGTGATGGTGCCGAACTCTTCGGCGGCGACGATCGAGTAGCTGTAGTCGAGGCCCATGCCACCGAATTTCTCCGGCTTGGAAATGCCCAGCAGACCGAGGTCGCCGGCCTTCTTGAAGATGTCGTGGATCGGGAAGCGGCCTTCCTTCTCCCATTGGTCGACGTGCGGGTTGATTTCCTTGGCGACGAAATCACGGACCGTCTTGCGCAGCGCTTCGTGTTCGGGGGTGAAGATCATTGTTGTTGGTCTCCGCTGAGGGTTAGAGGCGTGCCACGCCGAATCGGTTGGTCTTCAGAGGCCGCACTGCGGCCTCGGCACAGATGTCGAGGAGGTAGCCGAGCAGCTTGCGCGTGTCGCGCGGGTCGATCAGGCCGTCGTCCCACAGGCTGGCGGTGCCGTACAGCGCGGTGGACGAGCTGTCGAGCTTCTGCGCGGTCATTTGCTCGAGCATGTCGAGCATCTTCGGGTCAGCTTCTTTGCCTTCCTTCGCGTGCTTTTCCTCGGTGACGATGCGCAGCACCTTGCCGGCCTGCGCGCCGCCCATCACTGCGGTCTTGCTGTTCGGCCAGGCGAAGATAAAGCGCGGGTCGAGGCCGCGGCCGCACATCGCGTAGTTGCCGGCGCCGTAGGAGCCGCCGACGACGATGGTCAGCTTAGGCACCGTGGCGTTGGCCACTGCCTGGATCATCTTCGAGCCGTGCTTGATCACGCCCTGCTGTTCCGACTCGGTGCCGACCATGAAGCCGGTGGTGTTGTGGAAGAACAGTATCGGCGTGTTGCTCTGCTCGCAGAGCTGGATGAACTGCGCCGCCTTGGCCGCGCCCTGCGGGGTGATCGGCCCGTTGTTGCCGATGAAGCCGCACGGCTGGCCTTCGATCTGCAGGTGGCCGCACACCGTCTGGCTGTCGAACTCGTTCTTGAAGTCGAGGAACTCCGAGCCGTCGGCAATGCGCGCGATGATCTCGCGCACGTCGTAGGGTTTCTTGGCGTCGGCCGGCACCACACCAAGCAGCTCCTCGGCCGGGTACAGCGGATCCTTGAAGCTGCGCGGCGGGTGCGGTGGCAGCTGCGCGTTCCACGGCAGCATGGCGAGGATCTCGCGGGCCAGACGCACGCCATCGGCGTCGTTCTCGGCCAGGTACTCGGCGGTGCCGGCGATCTGCGCGTGCATCTCGGCGCCGCCCAGTTGCTCATCGGTGGCCACTTCGCCGGTGGCGGCCTTCAGCAGCGGCGGGCCGGCGAGGAACATCTTGGCCTTGCCGCGCACCACCACCACGTAGTCGGACAGCCCCGGCTGGTAGGCCCCGCCAGCGGTGGACGAGCCGTGCACCACGGTGATCTGCGGCAGGCCCATGGCCGACATGCGCGCCTGGTTGGCGAAGCCGCGCGCGCCTTCGACGAAAATGTCCGCCGCGTAGGTGAGGTTGGCGCCGCCGCTCTCGGCCAGGGTAATCAGCGGCAGCTTGTTCTCGAAGGCGATTTGCTGCAGGCGCAGGACCTTCTTCAAGCCGAACGGGGCGATGGTGCCGCCCTTGATCGCGCTGTTGTTGGCGACCACCAGGCAGCGCACCCCGGCGACGTAGCCGATGCCGGCGATCAGGCCGCCGCCGGCCAGGGTGCCGTCCTTGTCGTCATGGAACTTGTAGCCGGCCAGCGAGCACAGCTCGAGGAACGGCGCGCCGGCGTCGAGCAGCAGGTTGAGGCGTTCGCGCGGCAGCAGCTGGCCGCGTTTGACGAACTTCGGCTTGGCCTCGGCGGCCTTGTCGAGCACCTTCTGCTCGACCTCGCGGAAGCTGGCGACGGCGGCGAGCATGGCTTCACGGTTCTGCGCGAAGAGCTCGCCATGCACGTCCAGTTCGGATTGGATCACCGGCATTGCCTTACTCCTTGAGCACGTCGGGCGCGTAGGCGCGGTGGAAACCGTTGTAGGACTCGCTGTTGGTCGCTTTGCCGAGCTGCCAGGTGCGCGTGCCCTGGGTGGCGGCGCCGTCGATGCGGATGGTGTTGCCGCTGATGAAGCTGGCGCCAGGGGAGAGCAGGAAGACGATGGCCGAGGCGATCTCCGCTTCGGTGGCGATGCGCTGCAGCGGCACGTGGTTCTTCAGCGAGCGGATCATGGTCTTCATGGCTTCCGGGTAGGTGTCCATGCCGCTGGACGCGACCCAGCCGGGCGCCACCGCGTTGACCCGCACGCCCGAATGGCCCCACTCGAAGGCCGCGGTCTTGGTGAAGTTCTCCATGCCCGCACGCGCCGCACCGGAGTGGCCCATGCCGGGCATACCGCCCCACATGTCGGCGAGCATGTTGACGATGCTGCCGCCGCGCTTGGCCATGCACTGGTTGTACACCTCGCGGGCGACCAGGAAACCGCCGACCAGGTTGGTGCGCACCACGGTCTCGAAGCCTTTCTGGTTGATCGAGGCGAGCGGGGCGGGGTACTGGCCGCCGGCGTTGTTGACCAGGTGGTGGATCTGCCCGCGCTCGGCGAGCACGGCGGCGACCATCGCCTTGACCGACTCTTCCTCGCGGATGTCGCAGGCCTGCCAGCTGACGCTGCCGCCGTCCTCGACGATCTCCGCCGCGGTGGCTTCGAGTTTTTCCGGCTTGCGACCGACCAGCACCACGTGCGCGCCGAGCGCTGCCAGTTCATGCGCGGTGCAACGGCCGATGCCGCTGCCGCCACCGGTCACCAGGATGGTCTGGCCGGCGAACAGGCCAGGTTTGAATACCGAGTCGTAGCTCATCGTTGTAGTCCTTCGGCTCTCTTGGCGGCCACCCTGTTGCGGTGGAATCCATCTGTTCTTGGTAGGAGCGAATTCATTCGCGATTGAAGTTGCTGCGATCGCGAATAAATTCGCTCCTACATCGGTTTCGTTTAAAGGCTGTCCGCCAGCGCCTTGGGCACCGGCACCTGGAATTCCAGCAGTTGCTGGGCGAACGCCTTGCCCTGCGGATCGCTGCGCAGGCTGGCGATGCCACCGCCGCCGAGGGCGTTTTCCAGCAGGAAGTTGAGGCTGTGGCTGCCCGGCAGGTACCAGCGCGACACGCGACCGGTTTGCGGGTCGAGTACGTGCTCCATCCACTCGGCGACGTTCTCCACGGAGAGCGCGGCAGCGATCCACGGCAGGTACTCGGGCTGGCGCGCCATCACACCGATGTTGCTGTGGTTGCCCTTGTCGCCGGAGCGCGCCACGGCCAGCTTGATCAGCGGCACGCTGGCGTCGGCCACCCCCTGCGGGGCTTCCGGTTCGACGGCTTCGGCGAGGTCGCGCGGATCGAGGACCTCCAGTTCAGGCAGGGCGACGGCCTGGCGCTGCTCGCCGATCACCACCTCCAGCTGGCACGCCGGTTTGTCGCTGAGGAAGGAGAACAGGCGAATCACCGGACTGACCCCGGCGCGGCCACCGGCGCTGCCGGTCAGGCCCGGCGCCATGCCGGTCGCGGCCTGGGCGATCTCGCGGGAGAACAGCACCAGCGCTTCCTTCTTGCTGTGCCGGGCCGACAGGCGCAGCACCACTTCGCGGCTGTCGCCACGCCGGGCGTGCGGGCCGTAGGTGGATTCCGCGCCGAGGATGTCGATGGCAGTTTCGCGGTAATCGCCCCAGCCGCGTTCGGCGAGCATCTCGCGGGTCTTGTTGAGGATCGCCTGGCCGACCCGTTGGGCCTTCTTCGCCGCGTCGATGCCGGCCATGACGAAGCTGGCGGTGCAGCGGAAGCCGTCCGGGTAGGTCGCGCTGACCTTGTACTGGTCGCTTGGCGGCAGGCCGCGCGCGCCGCTGAGTTCCACGCGGTCCTTGCCGACTTCGGCGAGCGTCACCTGGGTGAAGTCGCAGGTCACGTCGGGCAGCAGATAGGCGCGCGGGTCGCCGATCTCGTAGAGCATCTGCTCGCCGACCGAGAAAGCCGTGACCAAGCCGCCGGAACCTTCCGGCTTGGTCACGATAAAGCTGCCATCGGCCGCGACTTCGACGATGGGGAAGCCGATGTGTTCGTAATCCGGCACCGACTCCCAGTCGGTGAAGTTGCCGCCGGTGCACTGCGCGCCGCATTCGATGATGTGCCCGGCCAGCGCCGCCTGGGCGAGTTCGTCGTAGTCGCTCCAGGCCCAGTCGAACTCGTGGACCAGCGCGGCGCTGACCACCGCGCTGTCGACCACGCGGCCGGTGATGACGATGTCGGCGCCCAGCTTCAGCGCTTCGACGATGCCCGGCGCGCCGAGGTAGGCGTTGACCGATACGCACATCGGTGGCAGCGGGGCGCCGCTGAACATTTCCACGGTGCCGGCCTTGGCCAGTTCGCCGAGCTTGGGTTGCAGGTTGTCGCCGTGCAGCACGGCGATCTTCAGGTCGACGCCGGCTTGCGCGCAGGCGGCGGCCAATGCCTTGGCGCAGCTCTCCGGGTTGACCCCGCCGGCATTGCTGATCACCCGGACGTTCTTCGCGGCGATGTCCTTGAGCAACGGGGTCAGCACTTCGACGAAGTCGGTGGCGTAGCCCGCCTCGGGATTCTTCATGCGCGCGCCGGCCATGATCGACATGGTGATCTCGGCCAGGTAGTCGAACACCAGATAATCGAGTTCGGCGCCATTCACCAACTGGGCGGCGGCGGTGGAGGTGTCGCCCCAGAAGGCGGAGGCGCAGCCGATGCGTACGGTTCGAGTCATTGGAATTGTCCGTGCCACATTGAAGATGAATGGACATTACCAAGCAAGCGCTTGGTTTGGGAAGTCCCTCTATACTATTTCCCCATCAAAAGGTGGCCAAGCGCTTGCTTGGTAGTCTGTCAGCGCATAGATTGCGCCCCATAAGGCCGGGACGGTTGCCGGCAAGACGTATGGCGCCGCCGAAACGTAGGTTTTGGCGCGGAGGAGAGTCGTGGTGGACGAGCAAATGGCCCAGGCAGTGCTGCGCGAGTTGGTGGCGGGCGGCCAGATCACTGATCCGGAAAGTCCGCGCGGGCGGCTGCTGAAGACCGCCGCGCACCTGTTCCGCAGCAAGGGCTTCGAACGCACCACGGTGCGCGACCTGGCGGCGGCGGTGGGCATTCAGTCCGGCAGCATCTTTCACCACTTCAAGAGCAAGGATGAAATCCTCCGCTCGGTGCTCGAAGAAACCATCCTCTACAACACCGCGTTGATGCGCGCCGCGCTGGCCACCGCGAGCGATGTGCGCGAGCGCCTGCTGGCGCTGATCCGCTGCGAGTTGCAGTCGATCATCGGCGGCACGGGCGAGGCGATGGCGGTGCTGGTGTTCGAATGGCGTTCGTTGTCGCCGGAAGGCCAGGCCTACATTCTCGATTTGCGCGAGACCTACGAGCAGCTGTGGCTCGATGTGCTCGGCGAAGCCCGCGCCGAGGGGTATCTGACCGGTGATCCGTTCATTCAGCGCCGCTTCCTCACTGGCGCGCTGTCCTGGACCAACACCTGGTTCCGCGCGGACGGCCCGATGACGCTCGACGAACTGGCCGAGGAAGCGCTCAAGCTGGTGCTCTAGGGGGCTTGCGAGGGCTTAGATTTCGCCGGTCTTGACGTGGCTGCGGTCATCCAGCGCGCCGGCGCCGATCAGGCACTGCGCATCGTCTTCGCTGATGTGCACCTGCTGCCCGGCAACTTCCACCTGGGACATGCGTGCGTGGTGATCGGTACGGATCACCAGATCGGCGATCGTCCGCTCGTGGCGGGCACCTTCGAGATCGAAGGTGCAGGAACCCTTATCCACATCGATTGAAATGGCCATGGTCGCTTCCTCGCAGCAGGCGCGCGGAATCGCGCCGTCGATAGGTGGACCAGCCAGCGAAGCACGCGTGCGGAACGCTCAGCGTTCTTCCGCATCCTTGGCATCCTGCTCGGCGTTGCGCTCGTGAATGCGCTTGAGCTGCTCCTCGGTCAACGGCAGCTTCTTCGCCGTATCGCGCAGCATCATCAGGCCACCGACGATGGAACCAATGGCTAGGATCAGGATCAGCCAGGCATACCAGGGCATAAGGTTGTCTCCGTACAGCGAATCGCGGCTGGTATGAAATTCGATCATCCATAGCCGCCAGTGTTCCGTTGGGATATTCACCTTACGCTGGAAGGGGTGGGAATGTCAGTCCGTTATCCATGACCGTACAAGCGGGGCTGTGGGGCTGGTTGGCCGCCAGCAGTCTGCTGATCGGGGCAGCCGCCGGGTATTTCCTGCGGCTGCCGAAGAAGCTGGTGGCGGCGATCATGGCCTACGGCAGCGGCGTGCTGATCGCCGCCCTGTGTTTCGAGCAGATCCCCGAAGCCGAGCACTTGGGTGGGCTGGGGATAACCCTGCTGGGCTTGGCGGCCGGCGGGCTGACCTTCGTCCTCGCCGATAAGGGCCTGGAGCGTATCGAGCGGCGTCATCGTCAGGCCGGCGGTGCAGCTGGCGCGCTGGGTTTGCTAGTGGCGGCCGGGGCGTTTCTCGATGGTGTTCCGGAGTCGCTGGGGCTGGGCCTCGGCCTGCTCGGTGGCGATGGCGTCAGCGTGGTGATGCTGGTGGCGATCTTCCTCGCCAACCTGCCGGAGGGGCTAGCCAGTGCGGCAGGCCTGACGGAGGAGGGGCGCGGCCTGGGCTACGTGTTCGGCCTGTGGGGCGCCATCGTGCTGTTGTCCGGACTGGCGGCGATGGCCGGCCCGGCGTTGTTCGCCGAGCTGCCGCCCATCTGGCTGGCCTTTGCCCTGGGGTTCTCCGCCGGCGCGGTGCTGTGCATGTTGGTCGACACCCTGATTCCCGAGGCCTTCAAGACCACCGAGGCCTTCACCGGGCTGATCACCCTGTCCGGCTTCATGACCGCGTTCGCCCTCACGCGCTTCGGTTGAACCATCGCGCTGGAGCCTGTTGGCGATGTTGGTGAACAGCACCGGCGCTTGTTTCCACTCCGTCATACCGGCCTGCGCCGGGACGACGGGTCAGAAATTCCGGCGTCAATTGGCCTGCCAAGGCGCTGAGAGATCGCGAACACTCGCTCAGTCCAGCGCCTTGTCCGGCAGCGGCTTGGCCGCAGAGGCGAGGTTTGGTGAGAAGCACTGCGCGAAGATGTCGTGATCGGCGCGATACGCCGAGGTCTGCACGTTCATCAGCCCGAGCATCGAGTGGAACAGGTTGTCATGCGACAGTGGGGTGTCGCGCTGGCGCTCGAGGCAGCTGGCAGTGATGCGCTGGTGCTGCTGCAGGCCAGGGGACAGCCAGAGGATCATCGGGATGTGCTTCTGCTGCTCCGGGGCCATCGAGTAGGGCAGACCGTGCAGGTAGATGCCGTGCTCGCCCAGCGACTCGCCGTGATCGGACATGTACAGCATCGCCGTGTCGAAGCGCGCGGCATTGTGCTTGAGCAGTTCGATGGTCTGCGCCAGCACGTGGTCGGTGTAGACCAGGGTGTTGTCGTAGGCGTTGACGATGGTCTCGCTCGCGCATTGGTCGAGCTGGTTGGTATCGCACACCGGGCTGAACTTCTCGAAGCCGGCCGGGTAGCGCTTGGCGTAGTCCGGGCCGTGGCTGCCTTTCAGGTGCAGGACCACCACCGCATCGCGGTCGACTGTGTCGAGGTAGTCCTGCAGGCCCGACAGCAGGGCCATGTCGTGGCACTCGCCGGCCTGGCACACCGTGCTGTCGTTGAGGTGCGAAACGTCCACGCTCGGTACGCGGTCGCAGGCCTTCTTGCAGCCGGAGTTGTTGTCACGCCATTGCACGGCGACGCCGGAGCGCTGCAGCACATCCAGCAGGCCTTCGCGGCCTTCGGACAGCGAGTCGTTGTAGTTGGCGCGGCCGACGTCGAGGAACATGCAGGGCACCGAGATCGCCGTGGCGGTGCCGCAGGAGCTGACGTTGGTGAAGCTGATGACGTTCTCTTTGGTCAGCTCCGGGTTGGTGTCGCGGGCGTAGCCGTTGAGTCCGTAGTTTTCCGCGCGCGCGGTTTCGCCGACCACCAGGATGGTCAGCTTCGGCTTGGCGGCGGCGCCGGCCGGCAGCAGGCGATGGGCGTCGGCACCGACCACCACCAGCGGGTGCGGTTTGTGCAGCTTCTCCCTGAGGTAGCCATTGAGCGCGCCAACCAGGTTGGATGGCACCAGCATCAGGCGGATTTCCCGGTGATTGCGCACCAGCGAGGCGAATGGCTGGTACTGGCTCATGGCGATGCCGCCCAGGCAGGCCAGCGCCACGAAGATGCTGGCAAGTTTCAGCGCCAGCTCGCGTTTCCACGAACGCTGCCGCACGCGGACACGGCTCAGCAGCAGCACCGGCAGCCCACCGAGGACCAGCATCCAGGCGGCCAGGCGCCAGCTCAGCAGTTCGGTGGCTTCGGCGCTGTCGGTCTGCACCAGGTTGTCGAGCATGTTCGAGTCGATGACGATGCCGTAGCTGTGCATGAAGTAGCTGGCCGCCGCCGACACCAGCAGCACTCCGGCGAGGATCGCCTTGGTCCAGCGCCCCCAGGCCAGCAGGCTGAGCAGGACGTAGATCCACAAGGTGACAAACACTGGCAGGCTGAGCAGGAACAGCAGGCTGCCATTGCCCCAGCCACCGACGCCGTCCCACACGGTGCGCCAGAAGGGCAAGTTGGTGCACAGCATCAGCCACAGGGCGACCGCCAGGGTCAGGCCGAGACGGCCGCTGGCGAGGGTCCACTTGGGTGCTTTTTCGGTGAGACGCTCACCCCGGTTTGCCTGGTTCACTGCCGTTCTCGCACTGGTCAAAGTGCAGCGCAGGGTAGGGGCCGGCGTGTGAGGGGATTGTCAGGCGAAAATGAAAAAATCGTTGGCGCGTTTGCGAGCTAGATGGCCGGCTGGCCCGGGGTGCGGGCCAGCGGCAATGGGCGGTTACTGGGTGACCAGCAGTTCCGGGCCGAGGTAGTCGTTGACGTGGTTGATGTCATCGTCGCCGAGGCTGCCCACCGAGGAGGCGAGGCGCAGGCGTGACATCAGGTAGCGCACCTTGGCTTCGAACAGATCGCGCCGTGCTCCGTAGAGCAGCTCTTCGGCGTCGAGGATGTCCGAGTTGGTGCTGAAACCGTTCTCGAAACTCTTGCGGGTCGAGGTGAGTGATTTTTCGTTGGAGTCCACCGCCCGCTCCAAGGCGTGAATACGCGCCGCGCCGCTCTGGATGCCGCGGAACTCACGGGTGGTGCCGGAAATCACTTCCTGGCGCGTGGCGTTCAGTTCCTCCCAGGCCTTCTCGCGGTTGGCGGTGGCCTGGCGGGACAGGGCACTGACGCTGCCGCCGCTGTAAATCGGCACGTTGACCTCCAGGCCGATCGAGCCATAACGGTTGCGCTGGTCGAGGGTGGAAATGGTCTCGCTTTCCCCCGCGGTGTAGCCGGCGACGAAGTCCAGGGTCGGCCAGTGTCCGGCCTTGGCGCGGTTGACCTCTTCTTCGGCGAGGTCGTGGGTATAGCGACGGGCGTGGATCAGCGGGCTGTCGGACTGCGCCTTGACCAGCCAATCCTGCAGATTGCTGGGCTGCAGTGGCGGGGTGTCGAAGGTCGGGCGCAGCGTGGTCAGCGACTCGGGCGTTTCGCCGATGTACTCCTCGAGCAGGCGCGTGGCGACCACCAGGTTGTCCTGCGCCTCGATCAGCTCGGCGTCGGCGAGGTCGCGACGGGCCGCCGACTCGTCGATGTCGGTGATCGTCCCGGCGCCCAGTTCATGGCGTCGATTGGCTGAGGCCAGTTGTTCTTCGAAGGCATCGAGCTTGGACTTGGCCAGGGTGATGGTTTCGCTGGCCAGGAGCACGTCGAAATAGCGCTCGGCCAGGCGCACCGCGGCGTCCTGACTCTTGGCGTCGAACACCGCCACGCTGTAGTCCGCACGCTGCTTGCCTTGGCGGTATTCGGACATCTTCTGCTTGTTGAACAACGGCTGGCGCAGACGCACCGCAGCGCCCTTGGCGTCGTAGTCGAGGTCGTTGTCGATGCCGTTCTGCCGCTGCGTGCCGTTGACCTTGTTCTCGTAGGCCGTGGCGTTGATCTGCGGCAGCAGGCCGGCGGTGCCGATGGCGCGGTTCTCTTCACCCGCTTCCTTCTCGTGCACCGCGGCGCGGTAGATCGGGCCCTGGTACTGCAGCAGGTCCCAGGCTTGCTTGAGGTCCATGGCACTGGCTGGCAGTGCCAGCCCAAACAGGCAGAACAGCAGGCAATGACGGTCCATTTCATTGTTCCTTGAAGGCACTGTCGACGCGATCGAGCATGGGTTTGAGCAGGTAGCTCATCAGGTTGCGTTCACCGGTCTTGATGGTCACGGTGGCGGGCATGCCGGGGCGAATGTGGTTGCTGCTAAGCAACTCCATGCCGTCGGCGGTCACCTCCACCTGGGCCAGGTAGAACGGCTGCTTGCTTTCCTCGTCGACCAGGCGGTCGGCGGAGATGGTTTTCACCCGCCCGGGAATGTTGGGTGTCTGCGAGTGGTTGAACGCCGGGAAGGCCATGTCGACGTCCAGGCCGGGGACCATCTTGTCGATGGCCTGCACGGGGATCATCGCGTCGACCTGCAGCGGCTCGTTGACCGGCACGATCTCCATGATCTTGAATCCGGGCTGGATCACCCCGCCGATGGTGGCGATGCCCAGGGCCTGCACCATGCCGTCGATCGGCGAACGGATGACGGTGTGGGTCACCTCGTAATCCAGCGCCCGCAGGCGGTCAGCCAGGGTGGTGCACTCCTTGGCGACATCGGTCAGCTGCGATTCGACTTCCTTCAGGTAGTCGTGCTGGCGTTGCAGGATGCGCAGCTTGATCTCGGTGATCTGGCTAGCCACGTGGGCAATGTTGTTGAGGTTCTCGGCTTGCCCGGCGGAGAGGTCGGCGTTGCTGCGCTCGAGCTCGAGCATGCGATTGCGCGGTACGTAGCCTTCGGCGGCGAGCACGCGGGTGCCCTTGAGTTCCTCGTTGAGGAACTTGATCTGCGAGGAGCGCGCGCTGTAGACCTGCCGCAAGCCCTTGAGCTGCACGGCCGACGCCGCGAGGTTTTCCTGCAGGATGCTGATCTCGCCAGCCAGCCCGGCGCGGCGGGTGTCGAGCAGGCGCTGCTGCAGGTCCATCGCGTCGCGCAGGCGCGCGTCGTTGGGGAAACGGGTCAGCAGGTCGGGATCGAAGGACACCGTGTCGCGGTTGTCACGCTCGGCTTCCAGGCGGTCTTCCACGGTCTTGCTGACGATGTACTGGGCGCTTACCGCGCCTTGTTCGGCGATGGCGCGCAGCGAGTCCAGGCGCACCAGCTCCTGGCCTTTCTTCACCACGTCGCCTTCGCGCACCAGAATCGCCTCCACCGTGCCGCCGGTGAGGTGCTGCACCGCCTTGCGGTTGCTGGTGACCTTCACCGTGCCGGTGGCGACCACCCCGGCGTCCAGCGGCGCCACCCACGACCACATGAGAAAACCGCCGAAGCCGGCGAGGATCAGCCAGATGCCCCAGCGGGCGGGTTTGCCGACATCCAGATCCACTGTGTTCTGTGGGTTGGCGAGGATCATGTCGGTGCTTTGGCTCATTTGCATGACCTGTCACTCCCGTACTTTGACGGAGGCCAGCGGCGGCGGGGTGCCGGTGGAGAGCACGCTGGCCTTGCGCAAGGCGGTGAAAATTTCTTCGCGGGAGCCGAACATCTGCACACTGCCGTCGCGCAGCATCAGCACCTTGTCGACGGTGCCGAGTACGTTCGGGCGGTGGGAGATCAGCACCACCGTGGCTCCGCGGGATTTGAGCTCGCTCAAGGCGTCGACCAGGGCTTTCTCGCCGACGTCGTCGAGGTTGGCGTTCGGCTCATCCAGCACGATCAGCGCGGGATCGCCGTACATGGCCCGGGCGAGGGCGATGCGCTGCTTCTGGCCGCCGGACAGCGGGCTGCCATCGACCCCCAGGCGTGTGTCGTAGCCGTGCGGAAAGTGCAGGATCATTTCGTGCACGCCTGCCTGCTTCGCCGCGCGAATCACCGCCTCGCTGTCGATCTCACCGAAGCGGGCGATGTTCTCGGCGATGCTGCCTTCGAACAGTTCGACGTCCTGCGGCAGGTAGCCGAGCCAGGGGCCGAGCTCGCCCTTGTTCCAGGTAAAGACATCGGCGCCGTCGAGGCGCACCTTGCCGCCGTGGGTCGGCCAGACGCCGACCAGCAGCCGGGCCAGGGTGGACTTCCCCGACGCCGACGGGCCGATGATCCCGAGGCTTTCCCCCGGCGCGATGTTGAAGCTCACGCCGCGCAGGATGGTGATGTCGGTGCCCGGTGCCCCGGCGAAGGCGTTCTCCACCGAGAGCATGCCCAGCGGCCGTTCCAGCGACATGCTCGGCGGCCGCCGCGGATACTCCTGCAGCATGTCATTCAGCCGAGCCCAGGAGGTGCGGCAGCCCAGCAGCTGCTTCCAAGAGGCGATCACTTGCTCCACTGGTGCCAGGGCGCGACCAGTGAGGATCGAGCAGGCGATCATCATACCGGGGGTGATCTTGCCTTCGATGGCCAGCAGCGCGCCGGCACCGAGGATCAGCGATTGCAGGGTGATGCGCACGAAGCGACTGGTGCTGCTGATGGAGGCTGCGCGGTCGGAGGCGAGGGTCTGCATTTCCAGGATGCGCAGGTGGCTCTGGTACCAGCGCTTGCCGATCGCCGGGAGCATGCCCATGGCTTCGATCACTTCGGCGTTGCGCAGGTTGTTGTTGGCGTAGGTGCCTGAGGCGATGGCGGCCTGGTTGGCTTCGGCCAATGGTTTCTGGGTGACCCGCTCGGTGAGGTAGGCGAGCGCCACCAGGATCAGCGAGCCGATCAGGGTGACCAAGCCCAGCAGCGGGTGAATCAGATAGGCGACCAGCAGGTAGATCGGTGTCCACGGCGCATCGAAGAAGGCGAACAGCCCGTTGCCGGTGAGGAACTGGCGGACCTGGGACAGGTCCTGCAGCGCCTGCGCCGGGTTACCGCCGGAGCGGCTCAGATTGCGCTCGAACGCGGCGGTGAATACCCGTCGGTTGAGATCCATGTCGAGGCGGTTGCCAACCCGGATCAGCACGCGCGAACGCAGCATCTCCAGAAGCGACATCAGCAGGAACAGGCCGATCACCAGAATCGTCAGCATCGTCAGGGTCGTGACGTTGCGGCTGACCAATGCGCGGTCGTAGACCTGCAGCATGTACACAGCCGGTGTCAGCATGAGGATGTTGATGACGCCACTGAAAGCCGCCAACGAGTAGAACGTCCGGCGTAGGCGATACAAGGTATCGGTAAGTTCGGACCGCGTATTCGACTGCTTGTCCATTGTGGTCATCCATATCCGAAGAGGCCGTTTGCCAAGGGCAAGCCAGCGGGCAGCAGATGCATTTTCGAGGGCAGCTAAGCGGCACGCAGCGCGGCGGCTCTTTTGATGAGACGTCCGAAGGCTGAGCAGGCTCCCTCAGGCAGCAGTGTAAGTGAGGTTTGTCACGCTGGCGATACAGGTTGGAGAACATTTCGCTCTATGGCGGCGAAAACTCGATTAGAAAAGCCTTTTAAAAACAGCGGATTGACCTATTTAAAGCCGCTCGTCGTATTTGGTGACGCAATCTTGACAGTTTTTTGCGATAGGACTTTAGTCTTATCAGGAGACCGCCCACCCATCGCCTGTCATCGATTTGGCACGGTAAGGCGAGGCGTTTTGTCTCAGGGAGCAAAACATGTCGATCACTTCGTTCTTTTGCAGAGTGAAGGGGCGATCCAGGAAGTACGCCTTTGCCACGAGGTTTCACGGCCCGCCACCGGCCTGAAGCGCTCTGCTGAATCGCCCTGCCGGCGATAACCAATCCCGCGAATGTCAGGCGCGCGCATCCCGCGTGCCGGGTAGTGGCTTTGCCTAACCCGCGCCTGTTCTTCTCGCTCGACGGCTGAACCAACTGTTGCGCAAGCCAGCGCCTGACTGGGCGTGGGCAGGATTTTGTCGTTCCTCGCCTTTCCCCAGATTGATCATCGAGGGAATACGAAAATGGCCAATTTCATCAAATCGGACCTGGAATTCATCCTCAAGCAGATCTTCATTGCTGAAGCGAATGCCACCGGGACGCCGCTCTCTGAATTACTGCCTAACGCGCAAGTCCCATGGGGCCTGCGCACCGTCGATGGTTCCAACAACCACGTCCAGCCGGGGCAAGGAGATTTCGGCGCGGCGGACGTGCTGTTCCCCAGCCTGGTCGATCCGGTGTACCGACCCGGCTACACCCCTGGCGCCAATGTCGTCGATGCGACGCCGCGACAGATTTCCAATCTGATCGTTGACCAGACCATCTCCAACCCCGCAGCGGTGCAGGCATACATCGATGCGGGCTTCGGCGTGCTGAACGGGGATGGGCAACTGGTCGATTTGAGCGGCAACGTGATTCCCGCCGGACAAACCCTGGCGCTGCCCAACACCGCGCCAGACGAAGGTCTGTCCGCCGGTTTCAACGCCTGGTTCACCTTCTTCGGGCAGTTCTTCGACCATGGTCTTGACCTGGTCGAGAAGGGCAACAGCGGCACCATCTTCATCCCGCTGCAACCTGGCGACCCGCTGTACGTGGAGGGCGGCCAGACCAACTTCATGATCGTGTCGCGTGCCACCGTCACCACACTGCCTGGGGCTGACGGTCAGCTTGGCACTCCTGACGACGTGACCGGCAACGTCAACCTGACCACCCCGTTCGTTGACCAGAACCAGACCTACTCGTCGCACCCCTCGCACCAGGTGTTCCTGCGCGAATATGTGCTGGATGAGAACGGCCGTCCGGTGGCGACGGGCAACCTGATCTCCCACGCGGACGGTGGCATGGCCACTTGGGGCGACGTGAAGGACCAGGCGCGGGAAATGCTCGGTATTGAACTGAGCGATCTCGACGCGTTTCGCGTGCCGCTGCTGGCGACCGATGCGTACGGTAATTTCCTGCCTGGCGACAACGGTTTCCCGCAACTGGTCACCGGGCCAAACACCCTGCAGGAAACCAACCTGACCACCCCGCTGAGCGCGTCCTTGGCGCTGTCCACGGGACATGCGTTCCTCGACGATATCGCCCATGAGGCCAACCCGATTGGCGATGCCGATGGCAATCCAGGTACTGCGCCGACGCCGCTTACGCCGGATACCGACACTACCGCGGACGGCGACGACGGCGATCCGACGACCTACGACAACGAGCTGCTCGAAGCCCACTACATCGCCGGTGACGGGCGGACCAACGAAAACATCGTGCTGACTGCGGTACACCACGTGTTCCATGCCGAACACAATCGTCTGGTCGAACAGACCAAGAGCGTGGTGCTGCAGGCTGCCGCCGATGGGGACATTAGCTTCCTCAACGCCTGGCTGGATGCCGCGCACCAGCTTGATGTCAACGCACCACTGCCGGATCCAGCGACGCTGGTCTGGAACGGCGAGCGTCTGTTCCAGGCTGCCAAGTTCGGCACCGAGATGCAGTACCAGCACCTGGTGTTCGAAGAGTTCGCCCGCAAGGTGCAGCCGGCGATCGACGTGTTCCTGGCGCCCAATGGCTTCGATAGCACCATCGACCCGTCGATCGTCGCTGAGTTCGCTCACACGGTGTATCGCTTCGGTCACTCGATGCTGCTGGATACGGTCGATCGCCTCGATCCGAACTTCGCCTCCAGCGAGATCGGTCTGCTTGAAGCGTTCCTCAATCCCCTGGAGTTCGCCGCCAGCGGTCTGACCCCTGAGCAGGCGGCCGGCGCCATCGTGCGCGGCACCACCCGGCAGTTGGGCAACGAGATCGACGAGTTCGTTACCGACGTGCTGCGCAACAACCTGCTCGGCTTGCCGCTCGACTTGGCGACCATCAACATCGCCCGTGGGCGTGATGCCGGTGTGCCGACCTTGAACGCGGCGCGCGCCGAGTTCTTCGAGATGACCGGGGATAGCCAGCTGAAGGCGTATGTCAGCTGGAATGACTTCCTTAACAACCTCAAGCACCCGCTGTCGCTGGTCAACTTCATCGCGGCCTATGGCACGCACGGGTCCATTACCGGGACGCTGGAGCAACGGCGTGATGCGGCGTTTGCCCTGGTGTTTGGTGGCGCTGATGCGCCTGCCGACCGCCTGGACTTCCTGAATGCTACCGGCATCTACGCCGGCGGCACCCTGGGTGGTCTCAACAACGTCGACCTGTGGATCGGTGGCCTGGCCGAGAAAATCATGCCGTTCGGCGGCATGCTCGGCTCGACCTTCAACTTCGTCTTCGAGACGCAGATGGAGGCGCTGCAGAACGGCGACCGCTTCTACTACCTGTCGCGGCTGGCCGGCCTGAACTTCCTCACCGAGATGGAGAACAACTCGTTCGCCAAGCTGGTGATGGAACATACCGACGTCCTCCACCTGCCGGCGGACATCTTCTCCACGCCGGGCTTGATCCTTGAAGCCGATCAGTCGCGGCAGTTCAACGGCGACCTCGGCGCGCTCGATCCGCTCTCGGAGGACCCCAATGCGCTGGTGCCGTTGGTGATCCGCGTCGATGCGAACCCGCCGACCCAAGGGCCGGCTGCGGATACCTACCTGCGCTACACCGGTGACGAGCACGTGGTGCTGGGGGGGACCGACGGCAACGACATCCTGATCGCCAGCATCGGTGACGACACCCTGTGGGGCGACGCCGGCGACGACCGCCTGGAAGGCGGCGACGGCAATGACACCATCGAAGGTGGTGCCGGCGACGACATCATCACCGACTGGGGGGGTGATGACACCCTGAAGGGTAACGACGGCAACGACGTGATCAGCGGCGGCAACGGCGGCAACCTGATCCTCGGCGGCGCTGGCAGTGACTTCATCATCACTGGTGAAGACATTTCCGAGACCTTCGGCGGCACCGGCAACGACTTCATCCTCGGCGCCAAGACCAACATCCAGACCGCTGGTAACGAGGGTGACGACTGGATCGAGATCGGTACCCAGGACGGCGCGCCCGGCGACAACTTCGACCCGTTCGCGACTGACGCGGTCATTGGCCATGACGTATTCGTCGGTGGTGGCGGCTTCGATGAAGTGATCGGCGAGGGCGGTGACGACATCATGGTCGGCTCCGAAGGCTCCGACCACTTCGACGGCATGTCCGGCTATGACTGGGCGACCTACAAGAACGACACCCGAGGTGTGTCCGTCGACTTGCTGGTCGATGACCTGTTCGAACCGCCGGTACCGGCCTCCAACGCCGGTATTCTGGACCGCTTCGCCGAAGTGGAAGGGCTTTCCGGCTCGTCGCACAGCGACATTCTGCGCGGCGACAATGTCGACTCCGTGACCATCGTCAACCACGGTGGGGCCACTGGTAGCGTCCTGACCCAGGAAGGCATCAACCTGATTACCGGGCTGCAGCAGTTCCTCAACCAGATGCTCGGCGGCAACGTCACCACCTTCGACGGCGGCAACATCCTGCTCGGTGGCGCCGGCAGCGACATCCTGGAAGGTCGCGGTGGTGATGACCTGATCGATGGCGAACGCTGGCTCGACGTGCGTATCCGCGTCGACGGGCATCCAACCATCAGCAGTGTGGCGAGCATGACCGAGTTGGTGCCCTACATGCTCTCGGGTGAAATTCGCCCGGGTCAACTGAGCATCGAGCGGGTCTTGCGCACTGGTGAAAGCAATGTTGATACCGCCGTGTTCTCGGGCCTGCGTGACGATTACACCGTCACTCAACTGGCCGGCGGCCGGGTCCAGGTCACCGACAACGTCGGAGACGATGGCACCGATATCCTGATTGGCGTGGAACGTCTGCAGTTCAACGATGAGGGCGTCCAGCTCGTCAACACCGGTAACTCCATGGCCACCGGCCAGCTGCTGATCGTCGATCAGAACGGCAATCCGATTGGTAACAACGATCCGCAGATTGGCCAGGTGCTGCGCGCGACTCCCGGCAACGTGAGCGACGCTGACAACGGCGGTGCCGGTGCGATTACCGGACGGACGATCAGTTACATCTGGCAGGCGGAAACGGTTGCTGGGTCCGGCGTCTTCCAGGACATCGTCACCGAAGGCGGCGATGTACCGGAAACCGCCAACCGCGCGAGCTTCACCGTCACAGCCGGCCTGCAGGGCCTGGAGCTGCGCGTGCGGGCGGTCTATCTGGATGATGACGGCGTACTGGAGAACGCCTTCTCCGCAGCCACCGATGCAGTTTCGGGAACCGTTGTGCCGCCAGCCCCGGTGGTGCAGGTGCCTGAAGCGGAGGTCGAGCCCATCAACGGCGGCCTGCACCTGATCCGTGCCGACCTGCAGTTCATTCTCGACCAGATCAAGATTGCCGAGCGGCATGCTGGCGGCGAGGACCTGCTGGACATCATCCCGAACTCGCGGCTGGCCTTCGGTCTGCGCACGGTGGATGGCTCGCTCAACAACCTGGTTCGCGATCAGGATCAGTTCGGCGCCGCCGACAATCCGTTCCCGCTGCTGCTCGATCAGGTGTTCCGCAACGACAACGACGGTGATCAGATCGATTTCGATGGACCTGGTCCGGGGCCGGCCGTCACCAACAACAACTACGCCGCGGTGCGCCTGATCGATACGAATGGCGATGGCGTTGGCGATACGCGTGTCACCACCAGCGTGGCGGATGCCGACCCACGGATCATTTCCAACCTGATCGTCGACCAGACCATCAGCAACCCGGCCGTGGTGCAGGCGTACGTCGCCGCAGGGCTCGGTACCCTGGACCCGGACGGCCGGTTGCTCGATCTGGAGGGCAATATCATCCCAGCCGGCCAACCGCTGTTCGTGCCCAACACCGCGCCGGACGAAGGTCTGTCGGCGGGCTTCAACTCATGGTTCACGCTGTTCGGTCAGTTCTTCGACCACGGTCTCGACCTGGTCAACAAGGGCGGCGGTCACGGTACTGTCTACATCCCGCTGGAGGCGGACGATCCGCTGATCGGCGGCGCGGACGGCATCATCGGCGATGATCCGGACACTGTGGGTGTCGACGAAGGGGCTGACGACTTGCCGGCTGCCCAGCGCTTCATGGTGCTGACCCGTGCCAGCAACATTGCGATTCAGGCCGGTACGGATGGTCAGTTTGGCACCGCTGACGACGTGCACTTCCACAACAACCAGACCACGCCGTTCATCGACCAGAACCAGACCTACACCTCGCACCCGTCGCACCAGGTGTTCCTGCGCGAGTACGTGCTGGTCGATGGCGTGCCGATGGATACCGGGCGTCTGCTGAATGGCAGTGACGGTGGCTTGCCGACCTGGGCGGATGTGAAGGCGCAAGCGCTGAACATCCTGCGCATTTCTCTGGATGATGCCGACCTGCTGAACCTGCCGCTGCTGGCAACGGACCCGTACGGCAACTTCATCCCAGGTCCGGGAGGCTTCCCGCAGATTGTTACTCAATCCGGTTTGCAGTCCGGTACGGCGGCGGCTGCCATCGATGCCAGCTTGGCGGGCCGCACTGGTCACGCCTTCCTCGACGACATCGCGCACACCGCGGCGCCGGTCATCGTCGGCGGAGTCCTGCAGCCGGATGCCGACAACATTGCCGGCAATCCGGTACCGGTCAATGCACAAGGGCAGAACACCCAGTACGACAACGAACTGCTGGATGCCCACTTCATCACCGGCGACGGGCGCGGCAACGAGAACATCGGTCTGACTGCCGTGCACCATATCTTCCACTCTGAGCACAACCGCATGGTTGCGCACATCCAGCAAGTGGTCCTGGCGACCGGCGATGCAGCGTTCATTGCGCAGTGGATGCGCGAAGGCGCCGACCTCTCCGATGGTGTGCAGGCCACAGATTGGGACGGCACCCGGCTGTTCCAGGCCGCGCGCTTCTCCACCGAGATGCAGTACCAGCACCTGGTCTTCGAGGAGTTCGCTCGCAAGATCCAGCCACAGGTCGACCTGTTCTTCGCGCCGACCCAGGTGTACGACACCGACATCAACCCGGCCATCGTCGCGGAGTTCGCCCACGTGGTTTACCGCTTCGGCCACTCGATGCTGACCGAAACCGTGGATCGTCTGAATCCCGAGTTCGTGTCGAGCGAAATGGGCCTGATCGAGGCGTTCCTCAATCCGCTGGCGTTCAATCAGCTGCGCAATCCGGATTTCGATCCGCTGCTGCCGGCCGGCCCAGGCAATGAGGAGTTCATCCACGTAACGGCCGATGAAGCCGCCGGTGCCATTGTCCGCGGGATGACCCGTCAGCTCGGCAACGAGATCGACGAGTTCGTCACCGAGGCGCTGCGCAACAACCTGCTCGGTCTGCCGCTCGATCTGGCGACCATCAACCTGGCGCGCGGTCGCGACACCGGTGTGCCATCGCTCAACGTCGCGCGTCGCGAGTTCTTTGAGATGACCGGCGACACCCAACTGAAGCCGTACACCAGTTGGGTCGACTACGCGATGAGCATGAAACACCCGGAATCGCTGCTGAACTTCATCGCCGCCTACGGGACGCACGCCGCACTAACCGCAGCCGACGTGAACACCTTGGCCGAGCGGCGTGCGGTAGCCTTTGCGCTGCTGTTCGGTGGCAGTGCGGTGCTCAACTCGGGGACCGACCAGGAGCGGACGTTCACCGCGAATGACGTCGATCGTCTGGCCTTCCTCAACAGCACCGGCAGCTATGCCATGCAGAACGGGGTGACCACCACCGGTGTCGACAACATCGACCTGTGGATCGGCGGTCTGGCCGAGAAGCAGATGCCGTTCGGTGGCTTGCTGGGCTCGACCTTCAACTTCGTGTTCGAGAACCAGATGGAGAAACTGCAGGACGGCGACCGCTTCTACTACCTGGAGCGCACCGCTGGCCTGAACTTCCTCACCGAACTGGAGAACAACTCGTTCGCCAAACTGATCATGGCCAACACCGATGCCACGCACTTGCCGGGCGACGTGTTCTCGACTCCGGGGCTGATTCTCGAAGTCGACCAGACCAAGCAGCTGAACGATGGCCTGGGCAGTGCCGATCCGGTCGCCGAACCCGGCGCGCTGCGGCCACTGGTCGAGCGTGGGACCAACTTCCTGCGCTACAACGGCGATGAGCACGTTCTGCTCGGCGGTACCTCCGCGGACGACACCATCATCTCCAGCCTGGGCGATGACACCCTGTACGGTGATGCCGGCGATGACGTCCTGGAGGGCGGCGACGGCAACGACTTCCTGTTCGGTGGTGCCGGCGACGACATCCTCACGGACAAGGGAGGCGAGGACAACATCCAGGGTGGTGAAGGCAACGACGTCATTCACGGTGGTAACGGTATCGACCTGATCCTCGGCGGCTTCGGCAGCGACTTCATCGTCAAGATCGAAGACGAGTCGGAGATCTTCGGCGGTACCGGCAACGACTTCATCCTCGCTGCACGGGCCAACGAAATGACCTTCGGTAACGAAGGCGACGACTGGATCGAACACGGGATGGCCGACGGCGCAGCCGGCGACAACTTCGACTCCTTCGGCAATGACCCGATCGTTGGGCACGACGTGTTCATCGGCGAGTTCGGCATCATCGACCGGATGGACGGCGAGGGTGGCGACGACATCATGATGGGTAACGGCGGTGAAGGTGATCGCTATGTCGGGATGTCGGGCTTCGACTGGGCGGCATTCCGCGATGACCCGTATGGTGTTCTTGTCGACTTCAGCATTCGCGCCTTCGACGAAACGCCAATCACCCCGTCCACTGCCTCGGTGCTGGCACGCTTCGAAACGGTGGAAGGTCTGTCGGGCTCGCAGCACAGCGACATCCTCCAGGGTGACGATGCGGACGCTGGGGTTATCGCCACTGCCGGTGTGCATGGCAGCGTGATGAACAGTGCCGGTATCGACCTGATCACCGGCATGCAGGAGTTCCTCGACACCATGCTGGGTGGCCCGGTCGACTCCTTCGGCGCCGGCAACATCATCCTTGGTGCTGGCGGCAGCGACCTGATTGAAGGTCGCGGCGGTGACGACCTGATCGATGGTGATCGCGAACTGAACGTGCGCATCAGCGTGCGCTCGGCGACCAACCCGGACATCGAAATCGCCAGCTACAACAGCATGGAGCCGCTGGTGCCGCTGATGGTCAACGGCGTGTACAACCCGACGCAGCTGCGCATCGTGCGCGAACTGCTCAACGATAACGGCAACTCCTACGACACCGCGCGGTTCACCGGGGTGCGCGTCGACTACGACATCCAGTTGTTCGATGATCGTGGTACCGCGGATATCGCCGACGACATCTATCGGGTCATCGACTCGGTGGCTGGACGCGACGGCACCGACACCCTGAGCAGCATCGAACGTCTGCAGTTCTCGGACATGCAGGTGGTGCTGAACGACGAGGGCAACCAAGGGCCGGAAGGCTCCCTGGTGATCCTCGACGCCGCCACCGGCGAACGGGATGACACGCCGACCGTAGGTCAGCTGTTGCGCGTCACTAACGTTGCGGTGGTGGACCCTGACAACGTCGCTTCGGGTGGGGCGATCACCGGTCCGGTGTCGTACTTCTGGCAGGTCGATCTGCTCGGCGATGGCGTGTTCACCGACATCATCGTCGAGCCGGTGGGTGGCGAAGCAGCTCGGGCAACCGGGCAGACCTTCACGGTCACTGACGATGTCGCCGGGCTGAACCTGCGAGTCATGGCGATTTACCGCGACCAGAACGGTACGTTGGAAACCGTGTTCTCGGCGCCGAACTCGGCGCCGAGCGAGGCCCCGACCATTAGCGGCGTCGCCACGCAGAACCAGGTGCTGACCGCCGACCCGTCGACTATCGTCGATGCCGATGGCTTGGCCGGTGCAGTGTTCAGCTACCAGTGGCAAGCCAACAGCGGCGCTGGTTTCGTCAACATCGCTGGCGCCACCGCGAGCACGCTGACGCTGACGCAGGCCCAGGTCGGTCAGCAGATCCGCGTGGTGGTCAGCTATGAAGATGACTTCGGCACCGTGGAAAGCATCGAGTCGGCGTTCGTCGGCCCGGTTGCCAACCTTAACGACGCAGCTACCGGCGCACCGGTCGTCAGCGACACCACACCGGAGCAGGGGCAGCTGCTGACTGCGCTTACCAATGGAATTGGCGATCTGGATGGGCTGGGAACCTTCAGCTTCCAGTGGCAACAAGGCATTGGCAGCTCGTTCACTGACATCGCTGGCGCGACCAACGCGACCTACACGCCGGGTGCGCTGCAGACCAACCTGCAGCTGCGGGTAATCGTCCGCTACACCGACGGCTTTGGCCAGGCAGAGCAGGTGACCTCCGCGGCCACCGCAGCAGTCACGGCGGTTACCGGTTTGGTCGTGACTGGCACCAACGCCGCCAACACGCTCAACGGTGGTGCAGGCAATGATGTCCTGATGGGGCTGGGCGGTGGCGACACCCTCAACGGTCTGGCCGGTCTCGATCAGCTGTTCGGCGGTACCGGTAACGACACGCTGAACGGTGGTGACGACAACGACACCCTGCTCGGTGAAGACGGCAACGACACCCTCAATGGCGGCCTTGGCGCCGACGTGATGGTCGGCGGCGGCGGCAACGACACCTACGTGGTGGACAACCTCGGTGACTCCGTCACTGAGGCCCTCAACGCCGGTACCGACACCGTACAAACCACCCTGGCGAGCTACCTGCTGGGTGCCAACGTCGAGAACCTGACCTTTACCGGAGCCGGCGACTTCACCGGTACTGGTAACGCCCTGGCCAACACCATCACTGGTGGTGCAGGCAACGACAGCCTCGACGGCGGCGCAGGCGTCGACCGTTTGGTGGGCGGTGCCGGCAACGACACCTACACCATCGACACGGCGTCGGATGTGGTTGTCGAAGCGGCGGGTGGCGGCACGGATACCGTGCGGTCGTCGCTGCTGACCTACAACCTGGGCGGCAACGTCGAGAACTACGTGCAGATCAGCGGCGCAGGGGTAATCAACGGCAACGGCCTGGATAACAACATGCAGGGCGCTGGCGGCAATGACACCCTGAACGGCGGTGGCGGCAACGACACCCTGGGCGGCAACGGCGGTAACGACACCCTCAACGGTGGTGCCGGTAACGACCAGCTGGCAGGTGGTCTGGGTAACGACACCCTGAATGGCGACGGTGGTAACGACACCCTCGACGGTGGTGACGGCGACGATGCCCTGAATGGTGGGGCTGGCACCGACACGCTGGTCGGCGGTATCGGCAACGACAGCCTGGACGGTGGCACCGGCAACGACGTGCTGCAGGGCGGAGCAGGTACGGACACCTTGCTCGGCGGTGCAGGTGACGACGTCATAGATGGTGGTGCGGATGCAGACTTCATCGACGGCGGTACCGGCAACGATACCGTCACCGGTGGAGCAGGCAACGACACGATGGTCGCCAGCAGTGGCAACGACATCTTCGTGTTCAGCGCCGGCTTCGGTACCGACACAATCATCGGCTTCGACGCTAACGCGGCAGGAGGCCAGGACCGGTTGAATATTTCCGCGTTCAACATCACTGCTGCGACCTTTGCCGGCAGCGTCACCGTCGCCGATGCCGGCGCGGATACCTTGGTCAGCTTCGGAGGAGCTGACTCCATCCGCCTGGTTGGCGTGGCCGACCATACGACCGTCACTGCCACAGACTTCATCTTGGCCACCTGAGGTACTGGAAGTACTGTCGCAGGGTTTGTGGACAGCGGAAGGGAGGGCAATGGATGCCCTCCCTTTTTTTATTTGGCGGCAGACGGCGCCGGCCGGCGCTACGGAATTCGGCGCATTTCTGCGACAATGCGCGCCGATTTCGACTTGCCTGAGAGCCCGCCATGTCCGCCTGCCAGACTCCGATCATCGTCGCCCTCGACTTTCCCACCCGCGAGCAAGCCCTGGCTGCCGCCGCTCAGCTCGATCCTGCGCTGTGCCGGGTCAAGGTCGGCAAGGAGCTGTTCACCCGCTGCGGGCCGACGATCGTGGAAACCCTGGCCAGCAAGGGCTTCGAGGTGTTCCTCGACCTGAAATTCCACGACATCCCGAACACGACGGCGATGGCGGTCAGGGCCGCCGCCGAGATGGGCGTGTGGATGGTCAACGTGCATTGCTCGGGTGGCCTGCGCATGATGGCGGCATGCCGGGAGACGCTGGACAAGCTCAACGGCGCCAAGCCGCTGCTGATCGGCGTCACCGTGCTGACCAGCATGGAGCAGGACGACCTCGCCGGCATCGGCCTGGATGTCCCGCCGCAAGAGCAGGTGCTGCGCCTGGCCGCGCTGGCCGCGCAGGCCGGCATGGACGGTTTGGTGTGCTCGGCGCAGGAAGCCGTGGCGCTCAAGGCAGCGCACCCGCAGCTGCAGCTGGTCACCCCGGGTATCCGCCCGGCGGGCAGTGCGCAGGACGACCAGCGGCGCATCCTCACCCCGCGTCAAGCGTTGGATGCCGGTTCCGACTACCTGGTGATCGGCCGCCCGATCGCCCAAGCCGCCGATCCGGCCAAGGAGCTGACGGCGGTGGTCGCCGAACTGGCCTGAGGGCAAGTCCGCCCCTCACCCCGGCCCTCTCCCGAGGGGAGAGGGAGTATCCGAGCCTCATTTCTGGCACGTACGGAACAGCCCCCTCTCCCTCCGGGAGAGGGCCGGGGTGAGGGTGTGCGGCCATTGCTTCACCATCAGTGCGCGTGGCTGTTGCCAACATGACTGTGCGCCGGCGCCACATCCTCTACTGCCCCAGCCTCATTCAGCCGCTGCAGGATGCCGCAACTGGCATCGCTACCGTCGCCGCAGCGCTGACGCAATTCCAACAACTGTTGCTCCATCGCCTGCAGGCTGGCGATGCGCGTGCGCACGTGGGCGATGTGCTCATCGACCAGCGCATTGGCGTCCGCACAGCCGGCTTCCGGGTGTTCGCGCAGGGCGAGCAGGCGGCGGATCTCCTCGTGGGTCATGTCCAGGCTGCGGCAGTTGCGGATGAAGGTCAGGCGTTCGACGTGTTCGCTGCCGTAATGGCGGTAGTTGCTGGCGGTGCGGGATGGCGGCGGCAGCAAGCCCTCGCGCTCGTAGTAGCGGATGGTTTCGACCGGGCAATCGGTCAGCTTCGCCAGTTCACCAATCTTCATCGCCGCGCTCCAGGGTGCTTGACCCTATAGTGGCTACAGGGTGTTAACTCCGCAACAAGCACTGACAAGGAGCATTCCATGAGTGACTGCTGCGACCACCATCACGACCACGACACCCCTGCGAGCGGCGCTGCCGCCCCGGTTGTGCTGCGCGAAGGCGCGCAACTGAGTCGGGTGCGCATCCAGCAGATGGACTGCCCGACCGAGGAGGCGCTGATCCGTGCGCGGCTCGGTGGTATGCCCGGCGTGGTGGCGCTGGAGTTCAACCTGCTGCAGCGCGTGCTGAGCATCCATCACCTGCCGGATGCCCTGGAGGCGGCGCTGGAGGCGATTCGTGAGCTGGGCTTCACCCCGGTGGCGGAGTCTGCCGCGGGTGCGCGCGCGGCGCCACCAGCCGAACCGGCGCGCCGCCAGTGGCCGTTGCTGCTTGCCGGGGTAGGCGCGCTGCTGGCGGAAGTCTTCCACTTCACTGGCTGGTTGCCGGAGTGGGCGGTCGCCGGCCTGGCGCTGCTGGCCATCCTCGCCTGCGGTCTGGACACCTACCGCAAGGGTTGGGTGGCGTTGAAGAATCGCAACCTCAACATCAACGCGCTGATGAGCATCGCCGTGACCGGTGCGGTGTTGATCGGCCAGTGGCCGGAAGCGGCCATGGTGATGGTCCTGTTCGTGCTCGCCGAACGCATCGAAGCGCGCTCGCTGGATCGTGCGCGCAACGCGATTCGCGGCCTGCTGGCGCTGACCCCGGAGCAGGCCACCGTGCGCCAGGCTGATGGCGACTGGGTGAGCATGGCGGTACGCGAGGTAGCGCTCGGCGCCCAGGTGCGGGTGCGTCCGGGCGAGCGCATTGGCCTGGATGGCGAGGTCACCGAGGGCCGCTCGACGGTGAATCAGGCGCCGATCACCGGGGAAAGCCTGCCGGTGGAGAAGGGCGTTGGCGACCCGCTGTTCGCCGGCACCATCAACCAGGCCGGCGAGTTGGAGTACCGCGTCACGGCGCTGGCGGACAACAGCACGCTGGCGCGGATCATTCACAGCGTCGAAGAGGCGCAAGGCGCGCGGGCACCGACCCAGCGTTTCGTCGACCGCTTCTCGCGCATCTACACCCCGGCGGTATTCGCCCTGGCCCTGGCGGTCGCGCTGCTGCCACCGTTGTTCGACGGCGCCTGGCTGGACTGGCTGTACCGCGCGCTGGTGCTGCTGGTGGTGGCCTGTCCCTGCGCGCTGGTGATCTCCACGCCGGTGACCATCGTCAGCGGCCTGGCCGCGGCGGCGCGGCACGGCCTGCTGGTCAAGGGCGGGGTCTATCTGGAAAGCGGCGCGCGCCTGTCGGTGCTGGCCCTGGACAAGACCGGCACCATCACCCACGGCCGCCCGGCGCAGACCGACTTCGAGCTGCTGGAGGGTAGTGCTGCGGACACTGCGCGGGTGATTGCCGCAAGCCTTGCCAGCCGCTCGGACCATCCGGTGTCGCTGGCACTGGCACAGCAGGCCGAACAGGACGGCGTCGTCGCGCAGCCGGTGGCGGCATTCGAGGCGCTGCTCGGGTTGGGCAGCCGTGGTGAGGTGGACGGCCAGCGCTATCACCTCGGCAATCACCGTCTGGTCGAGCAGTTGGGCCTGTGCTCGCCGGCGCTCGAGGAGCGCCTCGAACGCCTCGAGCGGCAGGGCAAGAGCGTGGTGCTGCTGTGTGGTGAAAGAGGTGTGCTGGCGTTGTTCGCGGTGGCCGACACGGTCAAGCCGAGCAGCGCGGCTGCGCTGCAGGACCTGCATGCGCTGGCCATCCGCACGCTGATGCTGAGCGGCGACAACCCGCACACCGCGGAGACCATCGGGCGGGCCGTCGGCCTCGACGAAACCCGCGGCAACCTGCTGCCGGCCGACAAGCTGCGCGCGGTGGAAGAACTGCAGGCGGGCGGCCAGGTGGTCGGCATGGTCGGCGACGGGATCAACGACGCGCCGGCCTTGGCCCGCGCGGACATCGGCTTCGCCATGGCGGCAGCCGGCAGCGACAGCGCGATCGAGACCGCCGACGTCGCGGTGATGGATGACGACCTGCGCAAGCTCGCCACCTTTGTGCGCCTGGCGCGCGATACCGCGCGCATCCTGCGGCAGAACATTGTGCTGGCGCTGGGCATCAAGGCGCTGTTCCTGGCGTTCGCCATCGCCGGTGAGGCGACCCTGTGGATGGCGGTATTCGCCGATATGGGCGTCAGTCTGCTGGTGGTGTTCAACGGTTTGCGGCTGCTGCGTCGCTAAGGACACTCCGAAAAAGCCGTCATTCCCGCGTAGGCGGGAATCCAGTGAGCCCGCAGCACCTGGGCTCCCGCCTACGCGGGAGTGACGGTAGATAGCCTTTTCAGAGAGGGCTGTATAGGAATGTTTATTTCGCTTGGCGTTGCTCGAGGTTTCGCTATATATTTTTTGATATAGCGAAATACAACGATAAGGAGTTCGTCATGCGTCGTCGTTTCATCCCCGCCCTGGTTGCGCTGTGCTCGTTCGGTCTGTCGTCGGCGCATGCCGATGAGGTGCAAGTGGCGGTGGCCGCCAACTTCACCGCGCCGATCCAGGCCATGGCGGCTGATTTCGAGAAGACCACCGGGCACAAGCTGGTGTCATCGTTCGGCGCCACTGGCCAGTTCTACGCGCAGATCAAGAACGGCGCACCGTTCGAGGTGTTCCTCGCCGCCGACGACAGCACCCCGGCGAAGCTCGAGAAGGAAGGCGAAGCGGTGGCCGACTCGCGCTTCACCTACGCGATCGGCACCTTGGCGCTGTGGTCGGCCAAGCCCGGCTACGTCGACGACCAGGGCGCGGTGCTCAAGGGCAACAGCTACAAGCACCTGTCCATTGCCAACCCGAAGACCGCGCCGTACGGCCTGGCCGCCACCCAGGTGCTCGAGCAACTGGGCCTGACTCAGGCGGTGGCCGGCAAGCTGGTGCAGGGCGAGAACATCACCCAGGCGCAGCAGTTCGTGGCCACCGGCAACGCCGAATTGGGCTTCGTCGCGCTGTCGCAGATCTACAAGGACGGCAAGGTCACCAGCGGCTCGGCCTGGGTGGTGCCGGCCAAGCTGCATGAGCCGATCCGCCAGGATGCGGTGCTGCTCAACAAGGGCAAGGACAACCCGGCGGCCAAGGCGCTGCTCGATTACCTCAAGGGTGCGCAGGCCGGGCAGGTGCTGACCGCCTACGGCTACAGCCGCTGAGTCATCGCCTATGCCATTGACTGCCGAGGACTTCGCGGCCATCTGGCTGACCATCCAGCTGGCATCGCTGACCACTGTGCTGTTGCTGGTGGTCGGCACACCGATCGCCTGGTGGCTGGCGCACACCTCATCTCGCCTCAAAGGGCCAATCGGTGCGCTGGTCGCCTTGCCGCTGGTGCTGCCGCCGACGGTGATCGGCTTCTACCTGCTGGTCAGCATGGGGCCGCACGGTTTCATTGGTCAGCTGACCCAGAGCCTGGGGCTCGGCGTGTTGCCATTCACCTTCGCCGGGCTGGTGGTGGGGTCGATGATCTATTCGCTGCCGTTCGTGGTGCAGCCATTGCAGAACGCCTTCGCGGCCATCGGCCCGCGTCCGCTGGAAGTGGCGGCGACGCTGCGCGCCGGGCCGTGGGACAGCTTCTTCAACGTGGCCTTGCCGCTGGCGCGGCCGGGGCTGATCAGTGCGAGCATCCTCGGCTTCGCCCACACTGTCGGCGAGTTCGGCGTGGTGCTGATGATCGGCGGCAACATTCCGGACAAGACCCGCGTGGTGTCGGTGCAGATCTACGATCGCGTCGAGGCCATGGAGTATGCCCAGGCGCACTGGCTGGCCGGCGGCATGCTGGTGTTCTCCTTCCTGATTCTGCTGGCGTTGTACTCGTCGCGGCGCATCAAGCCGGGCTGGGGAGGTTGAATGGCGGCTGAAGGCATCGAGGCGCGCTTTCGTCTCGACTATCCGCAGTTCGCGCTGGATGTCGACCTGCTGCTGCCGGGGCGCGGCGTCACCGCGCTGTACGGGCCGTCCGGTTCGGGCAAGACCAGTCTGCTGCGTTGTATTGCCGGCCTGGAGCGGGCAGGGCGCAGCTACCTGCGGGTCAACGGCGAGGTCTGGCAGGACAGTGCCAGCCGGCTCTGCGTGCCGACGCACCGCCGCGCGCTCGGCTACGTGTTCCAGGAGGCCAGCCTGTTCGCCCACCTGTCGGTGCGGCGCAATCTGGAGTTCGGCTACCGGCGCATCGCCGCAGCGCAGCGCCGGGTCAGCCTGGAGCAGGCGGTGGAACTGCTCGGCATCGGCCATCTGCTCGAACGCCTGCCGGATCGGCTGTCCGGCGGCGAGCGCCAGCGCGTCGGTATCGCCCGCGCACTGCTGACCAGCCCGCGCCTGCTGCTGCTCGACGAGCCGCTGGCCGCGCTCGACCTCAAGCGCAAGGGCGAAATCCTCCCATATCTCGAGCGCCTGCATGACGAGCTGGAAATTCCGGTGCTGTACGTCAGCCATGCGCCGGACGAGGTCGCACGGCTGGCCGATCACCTGGTGCTGTTCGAAGAAGGCCGCGTGCTGGCCAGTGGGCCGCTGGGCGAGACCCTGGCGCGGTTGGACTTGCCGACTGCGCTGGGCGACGACGCCGGGGTGGTGGTCGAGGGGCGGGTGAGTGCCTTCGATCCGATCTACGACCTGCTCAGCCTGAAGCTGCCGGCCAGCGAACAGACCCTGCGCGTGGCGCATGCGCCGCTGGCACTGGGGCGGCGCCTGCGCTGCAAGGTGCAGGCGCGCGACGTCAGCCTGAGCCTGCAGCGCCCCGGTCACAGCAGCATCCTCAACCTGCTGCCGGCCACCGTCTGTGGTGAGATGCCGGCGGGCAGCGGCGCGCACGTGCTGGTGCGCCTGGAAGTGGACGGCACGCCGCTGCTGGCGAGGATCACCCGCTACTCGCGCGACCAGCTCAATTTGCATCCGGGGCAGCAGCTGTGGGCGCAGGTGAAGGCGGTGGCGGTGCTGGCCTAGCGGGCGATGGGCGTACCTGTCTCATTTCTGAGACAGGCTATTTGCAGCGGTTTTGTCATATTCAGAAATATCTGGCCGGGCTTTGGGAAGGCCCGTGCCAGAGGGTCGGACTTTGGTCTGAACATTGATAAAAAACATTAATTATCAATGGATTAATTTGACCGTATCGTTGCTGATACAAAGCGACAATTGCTTGACACTCTTCGGGCAGAGTTCTTCCATTCGGGCGTGCATTGGCTGAACAGCGGGAGCCGTGGATGGGCTTCCACCACTGTGTGCAGCCGGGAGACCGCTCCTCATGGATAGTCGCTCGTTCACTCCCCGGTCGGGGAGTCGCTCCTCGGTCCAGTTCCACGGACCACCCTTGCCCTGACGCCTGCCAGGTCGGTCGACCTGTGGCCTGGGCCACGCCACCCCGTCATGCAGTTCGCGCTGCCACCTGATCAGCGCGCGGGCGTCCCACGCCAGGAAAAAACCTTCTCAATGTTTCAACGTTCTCACGTTGTTGCAGCGGCTTCGTCTGCATGTGGGTTGCGCACCAAGGATAAAAATCATGGCCACCCTAACCGTCAACAAAGCGGACCTGCAGTACATCCTCAAGCAGATCGAAATCGCCGAGGCCCATTCGGCCTTCCTTGCCGCCAACCCCGGCGCCACGCTGGAGCAGCAATCGGCTTTCCTGCGTGGCTTTGTCGAAAGCCCGTTGTTGCCGGAAGGGCTGCGTACCGTCGATGGCACGCTGAACAGCCTGATTCCCGGGCAGGAGCTGTACGGCTCGGCCGACCAGTTGATGAAGCGTCTGCTCGATCCGACCTTCCTCACCGCCGAGGGTGGCGATCCGGACGGCCCCGGCCCAGCGCCGGCGGTGTCGCTGACCAGCTACCTGCAGACCGCCGGATTCGTGTTCGACTCGCAGCCGCGCACCATCAGCAATCTGGTGGTCGACCAGTCGCTGGGTAACCTGGCGGCGGTGATGGCCGCGCTGGAAGCGATTGGCGCGAGCAATGCCTACGCCACCGCGCAGCAGATCGTCGCGGCCTACAGCGCGATTGCCGGGGTTGTGAGTGCCGCCAGCGCGGCGTCAGCTGCCGAGGCCGCCGGTGCCGCCGAGCTGGCTGCAGCCCAGGCGGCGGCCGGCGCCGCCTCGAGCGCGGCGGCCGACGCCCAGGTGGCGGCCGATGCGGCCAACCAGGCGCACGCGGCAGCGGTGACCACCGCCAACGGCGCGTTCGCCGACTTCGTCAGCGCAGCGACCTTGCTCGGCTCGCTCAGCCCGGCCGACCCGAACTATGGGACAGTGCTGGCGCAGTTCAACAGCGCCTTCGCCAGCTACCAGACCGCCCAGGCCACCGCCACCAGCCTCGGCCAGGCCGCCACTGTGGCGACCACCGCGCTGACCGACGCGCTGTCCGCGGTCAACGCCGCGACCCAGGCGCTGGCCACCGAGCAGGCCGAACAGGCCCAGCTGGTCGCCGCCAGTGATGCTGCCGACGCCGCAGCGACTGCCGCCTCGGGCACCCTGAACACCTTGCTCGACGGCGCCGGCCTGACGGTGGAAAACGACACCGTGGTGATCCCCAACGTCTCCGCCGACGAGGGCCTGACCGCGCCGTTCAACTCCTGGATGACCCTGTTCGGCCAGTTCTTCGACCACGGCCTGGACCTGGTCAACAAGGGCGGCAGCGGCACCGTGTACATCCCGCTGATGCCGGATGACCCGCTGTACGTGCCGGGCAGCCACACCAACTTCATGGTCCTCACCCGCGCCACTAACCAGGTCGGTGCCGACGGGGTGCTCGGCACCGCCGACGACGTGCACGAGCACGTCAACCAGACCACGCCGTACATCGACCAGAACCAGACCTACACCTCCAACGCCTCGCACCAGGCGTTCCTCCGCGAATACGTGCTGGTCGACGGCAAGCCGGTGGCCACCGGGCACATGCTCGACGGGGATAACGGCGGGCTGGCGACCTGGGCGGACATCAAGGAGCAGGCCCGTGAAGTGCTGGGCATCGATCTGGCCGATTGGGATGTGACCAACGTGCCGATGCTGCTGATGGACCCCTATGGCGAGTTCATTCGTGGCGCCGACGGCTTCCCGCAGCTCTACGTGCGGGTCACCCCGACGGCGGAGAATCCGCTGGGCATCGCCATCGTCGAAGGCGATCCGGCGGCGCCGATCAGCACCGAACTGGCGGTGCGCACCGGCCATGCGTTCCTCGACGACATCGCCCACACCGCCAAGCCGGTGCTCAACGCCAGCGGTCAGCTGGTGGCCGACGCCGATGATGTCGCCGGCAACCCGGTGCCGGTCGATACGCGCGGCAACAACACCCAGTACGACAACGAACTGCTCGACGCCCACTACATCACCGGCGACGGCCGCGGTAACGAGAACATCGGCCTGACTGCCGTGCACCACGTGTTCCACGCCGAGCACAACCGCCTGGTCGAGGCCAACAAGCAGACCATCCTCGACTCCGGCGACCTGGCCTTCCTCAACGAGTGGCTGCTGGTCGACGTGGCCGCCGTGCCCACCGATGCGACGGAAATCGCCAACCTGCTGTGGGACGGCGAGCGGCTGTTCCAGGCGGCGCGCTTCGTCAACGAAATGCAGTACCAGCACATGGTGTTCGAGGAGTTCGCGCGCACCGTGCAGCCGAACATCGACCCCTTCGTGTTCTCCAACACCGCCGACATCGACCCGGCGATCTTCGCCGAGTTCGCCCACGTGGTGTACCGCTTCGGCCACTCCATGCTGCGCGAGACCGTCGACCGCATCGGCATGGACCTGGAGACCGGCACCATCGGCAGCAACGACCAGATCGGCCTGATCGAAGCCTTCCTCAACCCGCTGGCCTTCGCCGCCAGTGGCGTGTCGGCGGAGGCGGCCGCCGGCGCGATCATTCGCGGCATGAGTCGCCAGGTCGGCAACGAGATCGACGAGTTCGTCACCGAGGCGCTGCGCAACAACCTGGTCGGTCTGCCGCTCGACCTGGCGGCGATCAACATCGCCCGTGCCCGCGACACCGGGGTGCCGTCGCTGAACGCGGCGCGTGAGCAGTTCTTCGAGGCGACCGGCGACAGCCAGCTCAAGCCGTATGTGAGCTGGACCGACTTCGCCATGCACCTGAAGAACCCGGCCTCGGTGATCAACTTCATCGCCGCCTATGGCAAGCACCAGAGCATCCTCGACGCCGACACTCTGGAAGAGAAGCGCGCCGCCGCCTCGCTGCTGGTGCTCGGTGGGGTGGGCACGCCGGCTGATCGCGATGCCTTCCTCAATAGCACCGGCGCCTGGACCGCCGCCAACAGCGGGTTGAACAGCGTCGACTTCTGGATCGGCGGGTTGGCCGAGGAGAAGATGCCGTTCGGCGGCATGCTCGGCTCGACCTTCAACTTCGTCTTCGAATCGCAGATCGAGAACCTGCAGAACGGCGACCGCTTCTACTACCTGAGCCGCGTGCAGGGCACCAACCTGCTCAACGAGCTGGAGGCCAACTCGTTCTCCAACCTGGTGATGCGCAACACCGACCTCGGCGATCCGAACTCCTCGCACCTGCCGGGGCTGCTGTTTGCCAACGTCGACTACATCCTCGAGATCGAGACGCAGCGGCAAATCGGCGCCGACCCGACCTGGGACGACCCGATCCGCCAGGCGCTGAGCAACAAGGTGGTGCGCCAGGATTTGGATGGTGACGGCGACACCGACCTGCTGCAGTTCCGCGGCGGCGAGCACACCGTGCTTGGCGGTTCGGCGGAGAACGACATCCTGATCGGCGGCGACGGTGACGACACGCTGTGGGGCGATGCCGGCGACGACACCCTGGAAGGCGGCTTCGGCGTCGACATCATCCACGGCGGCGAAGGCGACGACCTGATCACCGACATGGGCACCGACATCGGCGCCACCGCGCTGATCCATGGCGACGGCGGCAACGACGTGATCAACGCCGGCAACGGCCTGACCCTGATCTTCGCCGGCGACGGCAGCGACTTCGTGCTCGCCGGTCCGGACGGCAAGGAAGTGTTCGGCGGCCGTGGCGATGACTTCATTCGCGGCGGCAGCGGCATCGACTTCCTGCTCGGCAACGAAGGTGATGACTGGATGGAGGGCGGCGACAGCTTCGACACCCTGGCTGGCGACAACTCCGAGCTGTTCTTCAACAGCCCGATCATCGGCCACGACGTGCTCGACGGGAATGGCAACGACACCGACTACGACGGCGAGTCCGGCGACGACATCATGGTCCAGGGCCTGGGCATCCAGCGCAACGAGGGGATGTTCGGCTTCGACTGGGCGATCCACAAGAACGACCCGTTGGGTGCCAACACCGACCTCAACATCCCGATCTTCACCACGGTGGAGGCCGACATCCTGCGCGACCGCTTCGACCAGGTCGAAGGCCTGTCCGGCTGGAAGTACAACGACGTGCTGCTCGGCGACAACCGCGGCAACGACCCGGCGCTGGAGGATGAGCTGCAGACCCTGCTCAACCATGAACTGACCCAGGCTGGCGTCGATCGCATCAGCGGTCTGCAGGACATCGTCGGCGGCACGCCGCTAGGCGATCCGAACGCGCTGGTCTACAACGGCGGCAATATCATCCTCGGTGGCGGCGGCAGCGACACCATCATGGGCCGTGGCGGCGACGACATCATCGACGGCGACTCCTGGCTCAATGTGCGGATCAGCGTGCGCGACCGCGACAATCCGGAGGTCGAGCTGTTCTCGGCGGAGAACATGACCGAGCTGCAGGCGATGATGATGACCCGGCAGATCAACCCGAGTCAGTTGAAGATCGTCCGCGAGGTGCTCAACGGCAATCAGGCCGGCGATGTCGACACCGCGGTGTACTGGGACGTGCGCGAGAACTACGACGTGGTTCGCAACGCCGATGGCAGCTGGACGGTGCAGCACGTCACGGTCGATCCGGCCAACTTTGTAGGACCGATCAACGGCGCGCTGTTCGGCGACGGTACCGACCGTCTGCTCAATATCGAACGCCTGCAGTTCGCCAACGGCGAGATCATGTGGCTGACCAACCAGGCACCCACCGGCCTGCCGACCTTGAGTGACAGCACACCGACCGAGGGCGTGGCGCTGACCGCGTTGACCGCCGGCATCGTCGACGGCAACGGCACGCTGAACGCCACGTTCGGCTTCCAGTGGCAGATGCTGGTCGCCGGCCTGTGGGTCGACATCGCCGGCGCCAACGCGGCGCAGTTCGTGCCGACCCAGGCGCAGGTCAATCAGTCGCTACGTGTGGTGGTCAACTACACCGACGACGCCGGCTACACCAACAGCGTGATCTCCGCGGCCAGCGGCATCGTCGGCGACCGTTACGACGGCACCACCGCGGCCAACGGGCCGCTGCTCACCGAGGGTGACGACATCGCCTTCGGCAACGGCGGCAACGACGTACTCAGCGGCCTCGATGGTGACGACCTGCTCGACGGCGGCATCGGCAACGACACGCTGCTCGGTGGTGCCGGCAACGACACGCTGCTTGGCGGCGACGGCACCGACACGCTGGATGGCGGCACTGGCGCCGACCAGATGAGCGGGGGCACCGGCAACGACACCTATGTGGTCGACGATGCCGGCGACCAAGTCAACGAAGCACTGGGCGGCGGGACCGACACGGTGCAGTCGGTGCTCGGCAGCTACACGCTGCTGGCCAACGTGGAGAACCTGACGTACGTCGGCACTGGCAATTTCACCGGTACCGGCAACGCGCTGGCCAACACCATCACCGGCGGCACCGGCAACGACGTGCTCGACGGCGGCGCCGGCACCGACCGGCTGGTGGGTGGGCTCGGCGACGACGCCTACTACGTGGATGTGGCCACCGACGTGGTGGTCGAAGCGGCCGGCGCGGGTATCGATACGGTGTACTCGACCAGCGCCAGCTACACCCTGGCCAACAACGTGGAGAACTTCGTCCAGCTCGGCGGCGCGGTGGTGGCGGTCGGCAACGCGTCGAACAACAGCATGATCGGCTCGGCACTGGCCGATAACCTGAGCGGCGGCAGCGGCGATGACAGCCTGTTCGGCGGCGCCGGCAACGACGTGCTGACCGGTGGCCTGGGCAACGACACGCTGGCCGGTGAGGCGGGCAACGACACCCTGAATGGCGACGGTGGCAACGACAGCCTGAGCGGCGGGGAGGGCAACGACACGCTGAACGGCGGGGCGGGCAACGACAGCCTGGACGGCGGCATCGGCGACGACATCCTCGACGGCGGTACCGGTGACGACCTGCTGCTGGGCGGCGATGGCAACGACCAGCTCAACGGCGGGGCAAACAACGATACCCTCGACGGCGGCGCCGGTGATGACTTCATCGACGGCGGGGCGGGTAACGACATCGTCACCGGCGGGGCTGGCAACGACACCCTGGTGGCCGATTCCGGCAACGACATCTTCATGTTCAGCGCCGGATTTGGCCAGGACACGATCGTCGGCTTCGATGCGGTCGCCGCCGGCGGCCAGGACCTGCTCAACTTGAGCAGCTACGGCTTCGATGCAGCCAGCTTCGCCGCTAACGTGCAGATCGCCGCCGACGGCGCCGATACGCGCATCACCATCGGCGAGGATTCGATCCGTCTGGTCGGGGTCACCGTCGGCAACGTGACGTCTGCGGACTTCCAGTTGGTGTGAGGAGGGGCCGTTCAGGGGCGGCGCAGGCCGCCCCTGACGGTACTCAGGACTTCGGTGTGGCGGGGTTCTGGCTGAGGCGTTGCGCCGTCCAGCCACCACCAAGCGCCTTGTACAGCTGCACTTCCGCGCTGAGCTGGGCGAGACGGTCGATGATCAGCGCCTGCTGCGAGGCAAACAGCTGACGCTGCGCATCGAGGAAGGTCAGGTTGCTGTCGATGCCGGTCTGGTAGCGGCGCTCGGCCAGGCGGTAGTAGTCCTGGCTGGCACTGACCAGATCACGCTGCGCCTGCAGCTGATCGCGGTAGGTAGCACGCGCGGTGAGGCCGTCGGCGACTTCGCGGAAGGCGGTCTGAATGGTCTTCTCGTACTGCGCGACCTGCACGTTCTTCTGTACTTCGGCGTAGTCGAGGTTGGCCTCCAGCGCACCGGCGTTGAAGATCGGCAGGCTGATCTGCGGGCTGAACAACCAGGTGCCGGAGCCGCCTTCGAACATCCCCGAGAGGTCCGGGCTCAGCGTGCCGGCGTTGGCGGTCAGGCTGATGTTCGGGAAGAACGCCGCGCGCGCCGCGCCGATGTCGGCGTTGGCGGCACGCAGCTGGTGTTCGGCGGCGAGGATGTCCGGGCGCCGTTGCAGCAGCTCGGACGGCACGCCGGCTGGCAGTTCGTTGAACAGGTCGGCGTCGAGGTCCAGCGGCTTGGCCAAGTCCTCGGGCAGGCTGTGGCCGAGCAGCAGGGTCAGTGCGTTGCGGTCTTCGGCGACCCGCCGCTGGTACTGGTTGAGGCGCACGCGGGCGGTTTCCACCGACGTGCGCGACTGGCTCAGCGACAGCGCCGAGGCGACGCCGACGTCGAAGCTGCGCTGGGTCAGGCTGTAGCTCTTCTCGAAGGTGCGCAGGGTGTCCTGGGTCAGCTCGAGCAGGTCCTGGTCGGCCTGCCAGGTCAGGTAGGCGTCGGCCACGCTGGCGATCAGGCTGATCTGCGTGCTGCGCTGCGCTTCGTCGGTGGCGAAGTAGCGCTCCAGGGCGGCGTCGCGCAGGCTGCGTACGCGGCCGAACAGGTCGAGCTCCCAGCTGGTGCCGAGGGTCGCGCTGTACTGGCTGTTGATCGTCGAGTCACCGGTCTGCGACAGACGTTCGGGGATGCGCTGGCGGGTCGCGCCGGCGGCCGCCGAGACGTTCGGGTACAGGTCGGCGCGCTGGATGCGGTACAGCGCCTGGTAAGCCTCGACGTTCAGCGCGGCGGTGCGCAGGTCGCGGTTGTTGTCCAGGGCAATCTCGATCAGCCGGTGCAGCGCCGGGTCGTGGAAGAACTCGCGCCAGCCTTGCAGGGCCGAGGATTCGCCATTCACTTCCGCGGCGGGCGGGTAGGCCTGGCCCTCAGGCCAGGTGTCGGCGATCGGCGCGGCCGGGCGCTGATAGTCGGGAATCAGCGAGCAACCGCCGAGCGCCAGCGCGGCGATGGTCAGGGACAGCAGGGACTTTCTCATTCACTCACCTCGTGCGCACCGGTGTGGGCGCGGCGGGGCTTGCCCTTGAACAGCGCGGACACCAGCACGAAGAACAGCGGAACACCGAAGATGGCCAGCACCGTGGCGGTGACCATGCCACCGATCACGCCGGTGCCGATGGCGTGCTGGCTGCCCGAGCCGGCACCGCTGGAAATCGCCAGCGGCAGCACGCCGAGCACGAAGGCCAGCGAGGTCATGATGATCGGCCGCAGACGCATGCGGCAGGCCTCGATGGCCGCGTCGTAGAGGCTCTTGCCCTGCTCGTGGAGCTCCTTGGCGAACTCCACGATAAGGATGGCGTTCTTCGCCGCCAGACCCACCGTGGTGAGCAGGCCGACCTGGAAGAACACGTCGTTGGACAGCCCGCGCATGTAGGTGGCGAGCAGCGCACCGACGACGCCGAGCGGCACCACCAGCATCACCGAGAAGGGGATCGACCAGCTCTCGTACAGCGCCGCCAGGCAGAGGAACACCACCAGCAGAGACAGCGCATAGAGCGCCGGCGCCTGCGCACCGGACAGGCGTTCCTCGTAGGACAGGCCGTTCCACGACAGGCCGACGCCCGGCGGCAGCTGGGCGGCGATCTCGGTCACCGCGTCCATCGCCTCACCGGAACTGCGTCCTGGTGCCGGCTCGCCCTGGATCTGTACGGCGGACACGCCGTTGAAGCGCGACAGCTTCGGCGAGCCGTAGATCCACTCGCCACTGGCGAAGGCGGAGAACGGCACCATGTTGCCGTCGGCGTTGCGCACGTACCACTTGTCGAGGTCTTCCGGGCTCATCCGCGAGGACGGCGAGCCCTGCAGATAGACCTTCTTGACCCGACCCTGGTCGATGAAGTCGTTGACGTAGCTGGCACCCCAGGCAATCGACAGGGTGTTGTTGATGTCCGCCAGCGACAGGCCGAGGGCGCGGGCGCGCTCGTCATCGATCTGCAGTTGGTACTGTGGCTCGTCGTCCAGGCCGTTGGCGCGCACGTGGGCGAGCACCGGGTTCTTCGAGGCCAGCTCGAGGAACTGGTTGCGCGCCGCCATCAGCGCTTCGTGGCCGATGCCGGCACGGTCCTGCAGGAAGAAGTCGAAGCCGGTGGCGTTACCCAGCTCCATCACCGCCGGTGGGGCGAAGGCGAACACCCGGGCGTCGATCAGCGCGGCGAAGTGCTCGCTGGCGCGGTGCGCGACGCTGAACACGTCCTGGCCGGCGCCGCGCTCTTCCCAGGGCTTGAGCATGATGAAGGCGAGGCCGGAGCTCTGCCCGCGGCCGGCGAAGTTGAAGCCGTTGACGGTGAACACCGATTTCACCGCGTCGTCTTCCAGCAGGTAGGTGCGCATCTGGTCGAGCACATCCTGGGTACGGATCGAGCTGGAGCCGGCGGGGGTCTGCACCTGGGTGAACAGCACGCCCTGGTCTTCTTCGGGGAGGAATGAGGTGGGGATGCGGGTGAACAGCCAGACCATGCCGACCAGAATCACCACGTAGGCCAGCAGGAACGGCGCCTTGCGCTTGAGCATGCCGGCCACGCCGCGCTCGTAGCTCTTCACGCTGCGTTCGAAGTTGCGGTTGAACCAGCCGAAGAAGCCGCCGGAGTGGTGGTGCTCACCCTTGTGGATCGGCTTGAGCAGGGTGGCGCACAGCGCCGGGGTGAATATCAGCGCGACCAGCACCGACAGGCCCATGGCCGAGACGATGGTGATCGAGAACTGCCGGTAGATCACCCCGGTGGAACCACCGAAGAACGCCATCGGCAGCAGCACTGCGGACAGTACCAGGGCGATGCCGACCAGCGCGCCCTGAATCTGGCCCATCGACTTGCGCGTCGCCTCGCGGGGCGACAGGCCTTCCTCGGTCATCACCCGCTCGACGTTCTCCACCACCACGATGGCGTCGTCGACCAGCAGGCCGATGGCCAGCACCATGCCGAACATGGTCAGGGTGTTGATGGTGAAGCCCGCCGCAGCCAGCACGCCGAACGTGCCGAGCAGTACCACCGGTACCGCCAGGGTGGGGATCAGCGTGGCGCGGAAGTTTTGCAGGAACAGGTACATCACCAGGAAGACCAGGACGATGGCCTCGCCGAGGGTCTTGACCACTTCGAAGATCGACGCCGAGACCACCGGGGTGGTGTCGTACGGCAGCACCACTTCCATGCCTGGCGGGAAGAACGGCTTGAGCTGGTCGATGGTGGTGCGGATCGCCGCGGCGGTGTCCAGCGCGTTGGCGCCGGTGGCCAGCTTGATCGCCATGCCGGAGGCCGGCATGCCGTTGAACTGCGCGCCGATGATGTAGTTCTCGCCGCCCAGTTCGACCTTGGCGACGTCGCCGAGGCGGACCTGCGAGCCGTCGCTGTTGACCTTGAGGAGGATCTGGCGGAACTGCTCGGGGGTCTGCAGGCGGGTCTTGCCGACGATGGTGGCGTTCAGCTGCTGACCCGGCTCGGCCGGCAGGCCGCCGAACTGGCCGGAGGAGACCTGGACGTTCTGCGCCTGGATCGCGCTCTTCACGTCGATTGGGGTCAGCTTGAAGTTGTTCAGCTTGCTCGGATCGAGCCAGATGCGCATGGCGTACTGCGCGCCGAACACCTGGAAGTCACCGACGCCCTTGGTCCGCGAGATCGGGTCCTGGATGTTGGAGACGATGTAGTTGGACAGGTCGTTGCGGCTCATGCTGCCGTCGGTGGACACCACACCGATCACCAGCAGGAAGTTGCGCACCGCCTTGGTCACGCGGATGCCTTGCTGTTGCACTTCCTGCGGCAGCAGCGGGGTGGCCAGCTGCAGCTTGTTCTGCACCTGCACCTGCGCGGTATCCGGGTTGGTGCCCTGCTCGAACGTCGCGGTGATGGTCATCGAACCATCGGAGTTGCTGTCCGAGTTGATGTAACGCAGGTTGTCGATGCCGTTGAGCTGCTGCTCGATCACCTGTACCACGGTGTCCTGCACGGTCTGCGCGGAGGCGCCCGGGTAGTTGACCTGGATGGCGATCGATGGCGGGGCGATGCTCGGGTACTGCTGGATCGGCAGGTTGAGGATCGACAGGGTGCCGGCCAGCATGATCACCAGGGCGATCACCCAGGCGAAAATCGGCCGGTCGATGAAGAATTTCGACATGGTACGTTCCTCAGCGCGCGGCTGCTTCTGGCGTCTTGACGTTGCTGGCAGCCTTCACTTCTACCTTGTCGCCGGGATGCACGTATTGCAGGCCTTCGGTGATCAGGCGGTCGCCACTGTTGAGCCCGGAGCTGACCAGCCACATGTCGCCGACGGTGTGCTCGGCTTTCAGTTCGCGGCGCTCGACCACGTTGTCGGCGTTGACCACCAGCGCGGTCGGCTCGCCGCGCACATTGCGGGTGATGCCCTGTTGCGGCGCGAGGATCGCCTGTTCCTTGACGCCCTGCAGCAGCTGGGCGTGGACGAACATGCCCGGCAGCAGCTCGTGCTCGGGGTTGGGGAACACGGCGCGCAGAACCACCGAACCGGTGCCGGCATCCACCGACACTTCGGAGAACTCCAGGGTGCCTTCATGGCCGTAGAGGCTGCCGTCCTCGAGGGTCAGCTTGACCTTGGCGCCATGCGCGCCGGCTTTCTGCAGGTTGCCGCTGGTCAGTTCCTTGCGCAGGCGCAGGATGTCCTTGGTCGATTGGGTGACGTCGACGTAAATCGGGTCGAGTTGCTGGATGGTCGACATGGCATCGGCCTGGCCGCTGTTGACCAGCGCGCCTTCGCTGACCGAGGAGCGCCCGATGCGCCCGGAGATCGGCGCCAGCACCTTGGTGTAGCGCAGGTTGATGCGCGCGGCGTCGACGGCGGCCTGGTCACGCAGGAAGTTGGCCTGCGCCTCGTCGTACTCCTGCTTGCTCACCGCCTGGTCCTTGACCAGGTCCTTGTAGCGTTCGGCCAGTGCCTGGGTCGATTTCAGTGCCGCCTGGGTGCTCTGGAACGTCGCCTGGTAGGTCGCCGGGTCGATCTGATACAGCTGCTGTCCCGCCTTGACCTCGCTGCCTTCAGTGAACAGGCGCTTAAGGATGATGCCGTTCACCTGCGGGCGGACTTCGGCGATGCGGTAGGCGCTGGTACGTCCCGGCAGCTCGCTGGTTTGCGCGAAGCGCTGCGGGCGCAGGGTGATCACGCCGACCTTGGGAGTGCCGACGGCGGGTTGCTCGGCATGCTTGTCGCAGCCGCTGAGCAGCAACGTGGTCACCGCGACGGCGGCGAACAGGGCGGAAAAGGCTGGCTTGAAGGACATCTGATGACTCTCGTTCAGGCGTGTAAGCGTGCGGAAATCGCTGAAAAAACGGGACGTTAGCAAGCTAATAAAGATACTTACATTCAGCATTGTCTGTAAACGCTTTTCGCTATGCGAAATATGTCTGAACAGGCCCGGTTTAGGGTCCTGAAAGCTGCAGGTTAACCGGATTCTGTGACAGTGGCGGCAGGCGGGATGGATGGTCTGAGCTGGCGAAGTGCCGCTGTTGGCGCGGCCTGTCGCCGACCGGCCGTGACGGCTGGCCGATGCGCCTACTTGCAGGATGCAGGGGCCGAATCATGCGCGGACGGCACGTTAAGGGGGTTAGAGCTTGGCGCCACTCAATGGGTGGCGCTGACCCGCTGCTCGCCGAAGCGTTCGCGGAACCAATCGTCGAGCATGGCCTTCTCGGCATATAGCCGGTCACTGCTGTGCACGCTGCGCCCCGGGCGCTGCAGGTAGAACATGTCGTTGACCCGCTGTTCCTGGTTGGCGAGGGTCTTGCCGTCCTGCTTCAGCTCGTAATGCAGCTTGATGCTCGGCCAGGTGATGTCGCGCATGAAGCGCACATCGTAGGCATAGCTGTGCCACGGCTCGTAACGCCCGGCCAGGTCGATGTCGAGAATGTCGATATGCAGGGTTTGGCCGGCGGCCAGGTAGCGGTCGCCGAGCGTTTGCAGGTGGGCACTGAGTTCCTTCATGACGAAGGCGTCGGCACCCCGCTCGTAGCCGGCACTGCGCAGGCTGGCATCGCGGAATTTCTCCGGATGGGTGTAGCTGACGTCGACCTTGCCAGCGGCGGCCAATTCCATCGACAAACCGAGCAGCACAGCGGACACGGCCACTGCGGTGAGGGTAGGGGCTAGACGCATTGCGCACCTCCTGACGCGGAATCGCCGGCCGCGCCTGCTTCCAGTCTACGCCGCTGGTCAGCATTGGAAATCATGCTGACCAGCGGTCAACTCGCGACTTTGACCGCTTCCAGCGCCGCACTGACCTGGTCCACCTCGATCAGCGTCTCGATCATCGCGCGGGCCGCCGGCGACAGCCGGAAACCGGTGCGACTGACGATGCCGCAGCGGGCAAACAGGCCGTCGAGGTTGTGTGGCAGGTTGCGAAAGCGCAGGTGGACCAGCTCGCCCCGGGCGATCGCCTCGCGGTACGCCTCCTCGGTACCGATGCCGATGGCGTCGGTCTGCCGGACGATGCGCAGCAGGGCGAGGTAGTGCTCGGCCTCGATGCTCGGCGCGAAATCGATGCGTCCGTTGAGGTTGGCGAGCACCTTGCGCACCCCCGGTGGAATCTGCGATGCGGCCAGCGGGTAGCTGAACATGTCGTTGGTCGACAGGCTTTCCTTGCCTAGCAGCGGATGCTCCGGGCGGCAGAAGAACAGCCCACGCTTGGCGGTCAGCGCCTGGGTCTGGAAGCTGGGGTCGGCCTCGAAATGGCGGATGTCGGCGACGAAGAATTCGATCTCGTCGCGGCTCAGCGCGCGGCCGAGCTTTTCCCAGTTGTCGACCATAAAGGCAGTGCGCACCTTGGGGTGGCGGTTGACGAAACTGGCCACCGCATCCGGCACCAGCGCCACCGCCGACGCTGGGCCGCAGCCGAAGCGCAGCTCGCCGGCATCCAGCTTGGTCATCTGGTTGATCTCGTGGACCAGATTGCTCGCGCCCTGCACCAGGCGCAGGGCGTGCTGCAACACCAGCTGACCCTCCGGCGTGGGGCGCAGATCCTTGTTGCCGCGGTCGACCAGTTGGCAGCCGAACTCCTGCTCGAGGCCTTGAATGCTGCGGCTGAAGGCCGGCTGGGTAATGCCGATCGCGTCGGCCGCGCGTACGAAACTGCGGTGCTCGAGCAGGGCGATGAAGTAACGCAGTTGACGCAGATCCATGATGCTTTCCTGGCATTGAAAAAATAGGGCGAAGGTATTTGCCCGGTCCCTGATGGGGGTTTTAAATGCAGGCGCTTATTCCGTCAATTAAGCTACATGCAAGGTATTAGATTCATATGGAATATGTTTATGGCCAGCCAGCCCCGGGGCGAGATGACCCATGAGCCGCATCGATAAGCGACCACTCCGGCAGTACCGCAGCGCCGTCGCGCCCATGTGTCGCTGCTGACGCCAGCCAGCGGCGCCGTCGTTTCTTGCCAAGCCCCGTCAGCACTTGTTGCCCGGGGCTTTTTTTGTGCCGGCAGATCGGGCTCGGAGGCGCTAGGGGCGGTTCGCTTGTGTTCATGCCTTTCAGGCATTTTTTGTATGCCTTGCACGTTTAGCGTATTAATAAAGCGTTTAAAAACAACAGGTTATATTTCATATATTCCTTTTGGAAATTACAAAATCAATAAAAATTACTTTATGAGATAAGAGCTGCCGTCAATCATCCCCTCAACCGCGGCAACCGCTCTGCGCAGGCCCTTTCAGCGCGAAGCGGCGACCGCTACCAGTCTCGCCGGGGGCGGGAATGCATCAGGATTTCGAGGAGTAAATCGATGGGCAATGCACAAAGCGCGGCCAGCACCCAGGCGTTGTTCTGGCGTGAAGCGCCCAGTGCCGATCTGCTGGATCTGGGACGCCCGCATCGCCAGCCGCTGGGACGTGATCGCCAGCACCACGTGCCGCCCAAAGGTGCGCTGAGCCGTCGCGAAAGCCTGCTGCTCGGCGCCTTCGCCCTGGTGCTCCATGGCGCATTGATCTACTGGCTGAGCCAGCGGCCCGCGCCGCTGCTGCCCGAAGTGCCGGTGGAAATTCCACCGATGACCATCGAATTCACCAGCCCGGCACCGCCCGTTGTGGAGCCGCCGCCACCGGAACCCATCGTGCAGCCGGTCGAGCCGCCACCGCCGGTGGTGGATGAGCTGGCAGTCAAGCCGCCACCAAAGCCGTTGCCCAAACCGAAACCCAAGCCCGTGCCGCCACCGCCGAAACCGGCCCCAAAACCGGTCGAGCCCGCTCCGGCACCCAAGGAAGTCGCGCCACCAGCGCCACCAGCGCCTCCTGCACCGCCGGCGCCACCCGCGCCGGCCCCGGTAACGCCGCCGTCCGCCAATGCCGGCTACCTGCGCAATCCGGCGCCGGAATACCCGTCGCTGGCTCAGCGTCGCGGCTGGGAAGGCACGGTGCTGCTGCGAGTCCACGTGCTGGCCAGCGGTAAGCCGAGCGAGATCCAGGTGCAGACCTCCAGCGGTCGCGAATCGCTGGATGAGGCCGCGGTGCGTGCGGTCAAGCGCTGGAGCTTCGTCCCCGCCAAGCGCGGCGACGTGGCCCAGGACGGCTGGGTCAGTGTGCCGATCGATTTCCGCCTGCATTGAACAAACGACATTTTCTTTTGCTGAACTAGAGAGAGCCCGACATGAACCTACTGGCATCCCCACTCGAATCCATCGAACACGCGGTCATCTGGCTGCTGATCGGCTTTTCCGTCATCACCTGGGGCCTGGCCCTGCTCAAGGGCCTGCAGTTCGGCCGTCTGAAGGGCCAGGACCGCAAGTTCCAGAAACTCTTCTGGGGCGCTTCCAGCCTCGATGGCGCGGCTGATCTGGTCACCGCCCAGCCCGGCGCGGTGTCTCGTGTGGCGCAGGCTGGCTTCGGCGCAATCCGTATCCAGGACAACGGCCAGGGCGACCTGAGCCAGGCCATCAACCACCAGGACCGCCTGGAACGTGCGCTGCGTCAGCAGATTCAGCGTGAGCGTCGTTCGCTGGAATCGGGTCTCGCGGTGCTCGCTTCGATTGGCTCGACCTCGCCGTTCATCGGTCTGTTCGGCACCGTGTGGGGCATCATGGAAGCGCTCAAGGGCATCAGCGCGGCCGGCTCGGCGAGCCTGGAAACCGTCGCCGGACCGATCGGCGCGGCGCTGGTGGCCACCGGCGTGGGAATCGCGGTCGCGGTGCCTGCGGTGCTGGTTTACAACTACTTCCTCCGCCGTTTGAAGCTGAACGCCGCCGATCTCGACGATTTTGCCCATGACTTCTACAGCCTGGCGCAGAAGAGTGCCTTCAAGCTGATCCAGTTGCCGACCGCCAAGGCGGGCGCGGCCAGCGGCGCGGCGAAAGTGAAGGAGGCGTCCTGATATGGCCTTCTCCACACAAGACAGCGACGAAGTGCTCAGCGAGATCAACGTGACGCCCCTGGTCGACGTGATGCTGGTGCTGCTGGTGGTGTTCATCGTCACCGCACCACTGCTGACCAACGCGATTCCGATCAACTTGCCGAAGACCGAAGCGGTAGCGCCGCCGGAGCAGAAAGATCCGCTGGTGGTCAGCATCGACGGCGACGGGAAGTTCTTCCTCAACAAGGACGAGATTCAAACGGACTTGTTGCAAAGCAATCTCGAAGCGGCGAAGGCAAAAGACTCGGAACTGCGCGTCCAACTTCAAGCCGATGAAACGGTGAATTACGGCCAAGTCGCCAAGGCCATGGCTTCGATAGAGCGGGCGGGCATCACCAAGCTGGCGGTGATCACGGCACGCTGATCGCCCACAACTGGACAATGTTTTTCAGCCGTTCTTCTTCAGGCAGGGGAAGAGCGGTTTTTTTATTCCCAACTGATGTTGGAACTTACGGCGAGAGCACGAGTACTAATCTGTGTGGTGGCACTTTGCAATTTGTTAGCGGATTCAAAAAATATTGAATAGCGCGACTCGCGATAACTGCAGGCGTCTACTACTTTTGTTCAAGTCCACGTGTGTAACCACCAACTCGTAATACAGCCAACTGGGGATTTTTAAGGATGAAAGCGAAAAACACCTTAGCCGTAGTCATTGGTTCACTGATCGGAAGTGTTTCGCTCAGCGCGCTGGCCCAAGGCCAAGGTGCAGTCGAAGCAGAAATTTTCGGCAGCCGTTACTTCACCGACACTACCCGCGGGTACAACGGAGACGAAGGTAACCTGTTCGGTGGTTCGCTCGGCTACTTCCTGACCGAAGATGTCGAACTCGCCCTGTCCTACGGGCAGTACCACGATATCCGCACCGATGCGACCAACAAGGACATCAAGGGTGACAACGCCGCCCTGACCGCCCTGTACCACTTCGGTGAGCCCGGCCCAGGTCTGCGTCCTTACGTTTCCGCAGGTGTTGGCCATCAGAGCATCGGCCAGGAATCCAGCGGTCGTGACCACACCACCCAGGGCATCCTCGGTGCCGGCCTGAAGTACTACTTCACCGAGCACTTCTACGCCCGCGGCGGCGTGGATGGCCTGTACAACTTCGACCGCGGCGATTCCGAGTGGATGGCCGGCGTCGGCGTCGGTCTCAACTTCGGCGGCGCCAAGCCGGTTCCGCCAGCTGAGCCGGTGGCCGAAGTCTGCGCGGACAGCGACAACGATGGCGTGTGCGACAACGTCGACAAGTGCCCGGATACCCCGGCCAACGTCACCGTTGACGCCGATGGCTGCCCACAAGCGGCCGAGAACGTCCGCGTCGAGCTGGACGTGAAGTTCGACTTCGACAAGTCCAAAGTGAAAGAAGAAAGCTACGGCGACATCAAAAACCTGGCTGACTTCATGCAGCAATACCCGGCTACCACCACCACCGTTGAAGGCCACACTGACTCCGTCGGTACTGACGCCTACAACCAGAAACTGTCCGAGCGCCGCGCCAATGCGGTCAAAGACGTGCTGGTCAACCAATACGGTGTCGGTGGCGAGCGCATCGAGTCGGTTGGTTATGGCGAATCCCGTCCGGTGGCTGACAACGCTACTGCCGAAGGGCGCGCCGTCAACCGCCGCGTAGAAGCGGCCGTGGAAGCCCAGCCCAAGTAATTGGACTAGGTCGCTAACCAGAGAAACCCGGCTTCGGCCGGGTTTTTCTTTGCCTGAAAAAAAGAACCGGCCTGGTGGGCCGGTTGAGGTACTCCGCAGGAGTGGAGAAATCAGGCGCTCAGTGCCAGGGCTTGTTGCTGTTCGCCGGCGACCTCGCCGATGACCAGGATGGCCGGGCTTTGCAGGCGAAAGTGCAGGGCATCCTGCTGCATGCTTGCCAGGCTGCTTCGGCATTCGCGTTGTTCGGGGAGTGAGGCGTTCTCGATCATCGCCACTGGCATGTCGGCGCGCATGCCGCCTGCCAGCAGGCTTTCACGTACTTCGCTGAGCTTGGCCACACCCATGTAGACCACCAGCGTGGTGCCACCCTGGGCGAGGGCCTGCCAGTTCAGGGTGCTGTCGTCCTGAGTGTGTGCAGTCACTAGGGTCACGCCGCGGGCGACGCCACGCAGGGTCAGCGGAATGCCACAGTTGGTCGCGCCGGCCAGGCCGGCGGTGATGCCGTTGACCAGCTCTACTTCGATGCCGTGCTCGGCCAGCCAGTCGGCTTCTTCGCTACCGCGGCCGAAGATGCACGGGTCGCCGCCTTTCAGGCGCACCACGCACTTGCCCTGGCGGGCATAGCGCAGCATCAGGCGATGGATGAACGCCTGCGGGGTGGAACGGCAGCCGCCGCGCTTGCCGACCGGCACCACCCGCGCGTCGGGGCAATGTTCCAGCACCGCCGGATTGACCAGGTCGTCGATCATCACCACATCGGCCTGGCGCAGCGCCTTGACCGCCTTGAGGGTCAGTAATTCCGGATCACCTGGGCCTGCGCCCACCAGCCAGACTTTCGCGTTCATAAGCGCTATCTCCTCACAGGGGCGGCAGGCGCCCCACGGTCATGCAGGGATCGCCACCGGCTGTTGCGCCAGCAGTCGTTTGATTTCCGGGACACAGGAGCCACAGCTGGTGCCGCACTTCAGCTCGCGCTTCAGGCCGTCGAGATCGAGGCCCCGGGCAATGCCCGCGCATACTGCGCCTTCGCTGACATTCAGACAGTTGCACAGGGTCTTGCCGGCCTTGGCGGTACTGGCCGAACCCGGCGGCGTGCTCAGCGGGGCAAGCAGCCAGCGGCGCAGTTCGCTGTCGGCCTTGCCCTCGCTCCACAGGTTCTTCAGCCAGTCGCGGGCGGCGGTTTCGCCGGCCAGGCGCAGGCTGACGATGCGTCCTTGTTCGATGCGCACTCGCTTGCCGACCGCACGCCGCGGGTCGTCGTAGGCGAGCACCGGGCCCTGATCGACACCCAGCAGCACATCGATGCGTGTTAGCAGCTCGGCATCCGGCGGCTCCGCGCTGGCGGCTTTGATCAGCACGGCCGGGCGCTCGCGGCCAGTAAGGCTCAGGCTGGCGTAGGCGAAACTTTCAAACAGCGGGCGCAGCGCGGTGAAACGCTGCTGCACATCGCCCTCGACCAGGGCGAAGAACTGCCAGGGCAGCTCGACTTTCTCGACGTCGATGCCGGCGTGCTTGAGCTCTGGCTGTTTGGATAGCGGATCGAACGCCGGCAGGGTCAGTACATTGGTGCCGAGCCCCTTGAGGAAGCGGTCGCCCCAGTGCATCGGCAGGTAGGCCTGGCCGGCACGCAGGTTGCTGTCGGCCTGCACCGGCACCACCAGGCTGCCGCGCCGGCTGTGCACGCGTGCCAGGTCGCCGTCGTGCAGGCCGCGCAGGCGCAGATCGTCCGGGTTGAGGCTGAGCAGCGCCTCTTCGACATGACCGAACAGCCTGGCGGCGGTGCCGGTGCGGCTCATGCCGTGCCATTGGTCGCGCAGTCGGCCGGTGTTGAGCGTCAGCGGATAGCGCTGTTCGCGGCGCTCCTTCGGCGCGCGATAGGCCTCGGCAATGAACCGTGCGCGGCCGTCGGCGGTGGGGAAGCGGCCATCGGCATACAGGCGCGGGGTGCCTTGGCGGGCGCCGGTCGGGAATGGCCACTGCTGCGGTCCCTGGGCATCCAGGAGGGCATGGCTGAGGCCGGAGTAATCGAGATCACGACTGGCAGTCAGCGGCACGAACTCGGCAAACACCGCTTGCGGGCCATCGAAATCGAACAGGCTCGGCATGCCGGGACGCAGCTGGCGCTCCAGGCGACGGGCGAAGTCGCAAGTAATCGCCCAGTCCGCGCGCGCCTCGGCGGGCGCCGGCACGGCGCGGCGCACGTGACTGATGCGCCGCTCGGAGTTGGTCACCGTGCCGTCCTTCTCGCCCCAACTGGCGGCGGGCAGCAGCAGGTCGGCGTAGGCGCAGGTCTCGGTGGTGAAGAAGGCTTCCTGGACCACCACGAACGGGCAGGCGGCCAACGCCTCGCGCACGCGGGTCTGGTCCGGCAACGACTGGGCCGGGTTGGTGCAGGCGATCCACAGCGCCTTGATGCGGCCGTCACGCACCGCCTCGAACAGCTCGATGGCGGTCAGCCCGGGCGTTTCGGGCAGGCTGTCGACGCCCCAGTAGCCGGCGACTTCGCCACGGTGCTCGGGATTGGCGGCTTCGCGGTGGCCGGGCAGCAGGTTGCTCAGGCTACCGGTTTCACGACCGCCCATGGCGTTGGGCTGGCCGGTCAGCGAAAACGGGCCGGCGCCCGGTTTGCCGATCTGTCCGGTAGCCAGGTGCAGGTTGATCAGCGCACTGTTCTTGGCGCTGCCGGCGGTCGACTGGTTGAGCCCCATGCACCACAGCGACAGGAAGCTCGGCGCCTTGCCGATCCATTCCGCAGCGCGCAGCAGGTCGTCCTGGGCGATGCCGCACATGGCCGCCACCGAGGCTGGGGTGTAGTCGCGCACCAAGGTCTTGAGCTCGGCAAAGCCCTGGGTGTGCGCTTCGATGAAGTGCGGATCGATCCAGCCTTCCCAGAGCAACAGGTGCAGCAGGCCGTGGAACAGCGCCACGTCGGTGCCGGGCAGGATCGCCAAGTGCAGGTCGGCCAGCTCGGCGGTGTCGGTGCGCCGTGGATCGACGACGATGATCTTCATGGCCGGGCGCTGCGCCTTGGCGGCTTCCAGGCGGCGGAACAGGATCGGGTGGGCGTAGGCCATGTTGCTGCCGGCGATCAGCAGGCAGTCGGTCTGCTCGATGTCCTCGTAGGAGCAGGGCGGCGCGTCGGCGCCGAGGCTGCGCTTGTAGCCGACCACCGCGCTGGACATGCACAGCCGCGAATTGCTGTCGATGTTGTTGGTGCCGACCAGCGCACGCGCCAGCTTGTTGAAGGCGTAGTAGTCCTCGGTCAGCAGCTGGCCGGAAATGTAGAAGGCCACGCTGTCCGGTCCGTGTTCGCGAATGGTGGCGGCGAACTGATTGGCGGCGTGCTCGAGGGCGCCGTCCCAGTCGGTACGGGCGCGGGCCAGGCCCTTGCCCAGGCGCAGCTCGGGGTACAGGCCGCGCGCATCCAGGTCGCCGGTCAGGTGCAGGGTCGAGCCCTTGCTGCACAGCTTGCCGAAGTTGGCCGGATGCGCCGGATCGCCCTGCACGCCGAGGATCTTCTCGCCGTCGTGTTCGATCAGCACGCCGCAGCCGACGCCGCAGTAGCAGCAGGTCGAAGCGGTGGTCTGGGTCATTGTCAGTACCTGCCGGCGGCGCGGCCGGCGCCCGCCAGGCTGTCGGCGCCGAACATCAGGTAGTCGCGGATCGCGGCGATGTTGGCCTTCTCGCGCACCTGCTCGAAGTACCAGCCACCGTCGACGGTGTCTCCGTAGAGGCAGGCGCCGACCAGTTGGTCGTCTTTGATCACCAGCTTCTTGTAGACGCTGCCGATCGGGTCCCAGAGGGTGATGGTCTCGGTGCCGGCGCCGCCCATGAAGTCGCCGGCGGAGAACAGGTCGATGCCGGTGACCTTGAGCTTGGTCGAGGTCACCGAGCCCTTGTAGCTGGCGAAACCGAACTGGGCGAGGTGGTTTGCGCAGACCCGGGCCTGGTCGAACAGGGGTGCCACCAGGCCGTAGGCGATGCCGCGATGACTGGCGCATTCGCCGATGGCGTAGATGCGCGGGTCGTTGGTTTGCAGGGTGTCGTTGACCAGGATGCCGCGGTTGCAGGGAATTCCGGATTGTTCCGCGAGCTCGGTGTTCGGGCGGATGCCAGCGGCCATCACCACCAGGTCGGCGGGGATCACGTCGCCGCTCTTGAACTGCACGGCGCAGACCCGGCCGTCGCCGTTGTCGAGCAGCTCTTCGGTCTGTTCATTGAGACGGAAGTGGATACCGCGCGACTCCAGCGCGCCCTGCAGCAGTTTGCCGGCGGTCTTGTCCAGCTGGCGCTCGAGCAGCCAGTCGGAGAGGTGCACCACGGTGACCTGCATACCGCGCTGGCGCAGGCCGTTGGCGGCCTCCAGGCCGAGCAGGCCGCCGCCGATCACCACCGCGTGGCTGTGGGTCTTGGCGGTCGCCATCATCTGCTGCGTGTCGGCGATGTCGCGGTAGCCGACCACACCCTCCAGACGATTGCCCGGCACCGGCAGGATGAACGGGTTGGAGCCGGTGGCGATGAGCAGGCGGTCGTACTCGGCTTCGCTGCCGTCGTCGGCGATTACCCGGCGCGCCTTGCGGTCGATGCGCACCACCTTGCGGCCGAGCAGCAGCTTGATGCCGTGGTCCGCATACCAGTTGAGGTCGTTGAGCACGATGTCGTCGAAGGTCTGTTCGCCGGCCAGGACCGGCGAAAGCAGGATGCGGTTGTAGTTCGGATGTGGTTCGGCGCCGAACACGGTGATGTCGTAGAGATCCGGCGCGAGTTTGAGCAGCTCTTCGAGAGTGCGCACACCGGCCATGCCGTTACCGATCAGAATCAACTTGAGCTTTTTCATGCGGGGAATCTCCGGCACAAAAATCACGGAAACAAAAAAAAGGCGCCTTGCCGGTTACCCAGCAAGGACGCCTTTGTCCAATCCCGTTCTGTCGGGAAGTGCCCTCTCGCCGTTGAGAGGGACGCTTTATGTGATTGTCGGAGTCGTTATTGCAGAGGGCGTGCCAAGTGGCAGCGGGTCAGCAACGGCGCGCTCTGAGCGCGCGGTGCGGGGAAGGAGGACGGCGCGGGTGCACCGCAACAAGGCGAAACGGCGCCGTTGTGGTGCGCGCCTACTTCAGCGTTCTGGCCTGGGTGGCGGTCCACTCGATCAGCTGGCGGGACAACTGGTCGCTGGCCTGGCCGAAGGCGTCGACCACCGCCGGCACCGCGACATCCGCGCTCGGTTGGCGGACCACGAAGCTGCGACTGGCGACGATGCGCTGGGTGGTCTCGCGCACCAGGCGAGCGTCGAGGCGGATCACCACCTGCGGCTTGCCGTCGACGTACTCGCTCTGGAACGCCATCAGGTTGCTGATCAGGCTCAGGTCGGCCTGCGCGTGCTGTTCGTCACTGCTTACCGCGGCGAAGCGGCCATCGCTCTGGAAGTTTTCCAGCAGCCGGTCACGCAACAGCGCGGTACTTGGATTGCTCCAGCGCGCGCCCTTGTAGGTGCTGATCTCGCTGCCTTGCGGCACCACGGCGATGCGCGTGCTGTCGAGCAGCTGGCTGGCTTGCGGGCGGCCGATGCTCAGCGACTGTGCAACCGTGCCGCGATTGGCCGGCGCCTGGTTGGCGCCGTGCGGCAATAGATAGGTCTGTACCGTTTCGGCTTCCGGCAGCAGCGAGCAGCTGGCCAGCAGCGCGGCGGAGGCCAGGCCGAGGCTGCGGAGAAGGGCGCTGGTCATGGCTGAAACTCCTTGGTCTGTTGGCGATCCAGCAGCAGGCTGCTCGGGTTATCGGACAGGCGCTGAGTCATATGACGCAGCGAGGCGAGGGCGTTGCGCAGCTCGGTCACCGCCGGGCCGATCTCGCTGAGGCCCTGGATGCCGCCGTTCAAGGCGTCCTGATTGCGGTTGAGCATCTGTTCCAGGCTGGTGCTGGTGCGATCCAGCGCGGCCATGGTCTGCGCCGCACTGTCCATCACGCTGCGTCCCTGCTTGTCGATCAGGCCGTTGGTATTGCGCATTAGCTCGCCAGTCTGCTGCAGCATGGCGCTGGCCTGGCGGCTGACTTCGCCGAGCTGGCGCAGCGTCTGCTGGATCTCGCTGCGTTGGCCGGCAACCGCGTCGGTGGTCATTTCGATGTTGGCGAGGGTTTTGCTGACCCGGTCGATGTTCTCGTTGGAGAACATGCGGTTGGCATTGGCGATCAGGTTGTTGATGTTGGTGACCATGTCCTCGCCGTTGGCCAGCAGACGCGACAGCGGCGAGGGGTCGGCGACGATGATCGCCGGGTTGCCATTCTGGGTGGCGAGGAACGGGCTTTTCGGCGTGCCGCCGTAGAGCTGGATCACCGAGCCGCCGGTGATGCTGGTCAGGGCCAGGCGCGCGCGGGTGTTTTCCTTGATCGGCGTGTCACCGGCCACGCGGATGCGCGCCTGGACCTGACGTGGGTCCTTGGGATCGAGGCGCAGGCGGATCACGTCGCCGACCTTGATGCCGCTGTACTGCACGCTGCTGCCGACGGACAGGCCGCTGACCGCCTCCTTGAACACTACGTCATACAGCTTGAATTCGCGGTCGACGCTGGACTTGCCCATCCACAGGGCGAACAGCAGCGCGCTGCCCACCGCCAGCACGGTGAACAGGCCGATCAGCACATGATGCGCACGGGTTTCCATCAGGCTTTCTCCCGGTTTGCAGCGTTTTGCGCCGCGCGGCCGCGTGGGCCGTGAAAGTATTCGCGTATCCAGGCGTCGTCGGTGTCTTCGACCACCGCCAGGGTGTCGGCGACCAGTACGCGTTTCTGCGACAGCACAGCGACCCGGTCGCAGATGCTGTACAGCGTGTCGAGGTCGTGGGTGACCAGAAACACGCTGAGGCCCAGCGCATCGCGCAGGGTGAGGATCAGTTGGTCGAAGGCCGCCGCGCCGATCGGGTCGAGGCCGGCGGTGGGTTCGTCGAGGAACAGGATTTCCGGGTCGAGGGCAATTGCCCGGGCCAGCGCGGCGCGCTTGATCATGCCGCCCGACAGCGAGTCCGGGTACTTGTCGCCGGCGTCGGCGGGCAGCCCGGCGAGGCCGACTTTGACGCGAGCCAGGCGCTCCGCATCTGGCCGCGCGAGGCCGGCGTGCTCGATCAGCGGCAGCGCGATGTTCTCGATTACCGTCAGCGAGGAGAACAGCGCGCCGCGCTGGAACAGCACACCGAAGCGCCGCTCGATCTGCGAGCGGCGTTCGGGCGGCGCATCCAGCAGGCTTTCGCCGAACACCTGGATGTTGCCGGCGGCTGGGCGCAACAGGCCGACGATGCTGCGCAGCAGCACCGATTTGCCGGTCCCGGAACCGCCGACCACGCCGAGAATCTCGCCGCGACGGATGTCCAGGTCGAGGTTCTCGTGTACCACCTGCGGGCCGAAGCGGTTGACCAGGCCGCGTACTTCGACCAGCGCTTCGCCGCTCACCAGCCCATCTCCATGAAGAACATCGCCGCCACCGCATCGAGGAGGATCACCACGAAGATCGACTGGACCACGCTGGAGGTGGTGTGGTCGCCCACCGACTTGGCGCTGCCGCCGGATTTGAAGCCTTCCAGGCAGCCGATGATGGCGATGATGAAGGCGAAGAACGGCGCCTTGACCAGGCCGATGAAGAAGTGCCGCACCGGAATCTCGGTCTGCAGCACATGCAGGAACATGGCCGGTGAGATGTCGAGCAGCAGGGTGCTGACCACCGCGCCGCCGGCAATCCCGCAGAGCATGGCGATGAAGGTGAGGATCGGCAGGCTGATCATCATCGCCAGCATGCGCGGCAGCACCAGCAACGCCATGGGGTCGAGACCGAGCACTCGGATCGCGTCGATTTCCTCGTTGGCTTTCATCGAGCCGATCTGCGCGGTAAAGGCGCTGGCGGTGCGGCCGGCCATGAGGATCGCGGTGAGCAGCACGCCGAACTCGCGCAGGAAGGAGAACGCTACCAGGTGCACGGTGTAGATGGTCGCGCCGAAGTTGGCCAGCACCGTGGCGCCGAGGAACGCCACCACAGCGCCGACCATGAAGGTCAGCAGCATGATGATCGGGATGGCATTCAGGCCAGTCTGTTCGATGTGCGCGACCAGCGAGGTGATGCGCCACTGGCGGGGCTGCAGCAGGCTGCGCAGCAGGCTTTCCAGGGTCAGGCCGATAAAGCCGAGGAGGGCGCGCAACTGCTTCCACACGCCCTCGACGGTGATGCCGACCTCTTCAAGCACTTCGAGGTGCGCCGGGCCAGCGGCAGCGCCGGGCGTCGGTGGGCAATCGGGCAGCGCTTCAGCCACGGTGCGCAGCAGGGCGACGCGTTCCTGCGGTAGGTTGGGGGTCTGCTGGGCCAGTTCGAGCAAGCGCGCTTCACCGAGCCAGCGGCCGAGCAGCGCGGCGCCGGCGGTGTCCAGCTGGCCTAGCGCGCTGAGATCGATCTGCCGCTGCGCCGCCTGGTCGCCCTGGGGCAGTTGTTCGAGTTCGGCGGCCAGCTGGTTGTAGTGCTTGAGGGTCCAGTCGCCGCGCACACTCAGGCGTGGTGGTGACACCGAGTCTTCCAGGGCGATGCTGCCGACTTCCGACATGGACTTCCTACTGTCTGCGCGGACAAGAAAAAGGGCTGCTGAGAATCTGGTCGACTTGCCTCGATCGCGCAAGTCAGACGCATCGCCGCAGCCTTCAGTGCAGCAGACAGAGTACCAGCACCAGGTTGAGCAGCAGCGATGCCAGCGCCACCCCGCGCCAGACCTTCAGCGGCTCGCGTTCCAGCAACGGGCGCGGGCGTTGCGCCAGGGCCTGGCGCTCGCCCTGCTCGAGGCGCAGCAGCCATTCCTCGGCGGTTTCGAAGCGCTCGGCGGGGTCGGCGGCGACGGCGCGTTTCAGGCAGTCGTCGAGCCAGCTCGGCAGGTCCGGGCGGTAGCGGCTGGCCGGTGTCGGCTGGCCGAAGCGCGGGTGCTGGAAGGCTTCGATCTCGCCGTGTGGATAGTGCCCGGTGAGCAGGTGATAGAGCGTCACGCCGGCGGCGTAGAGGTCCTGTTGGGCATTCGGCGCGGCGCCGCTGAAGGCTTCCGGGGCGATGTAGCTGGGCGTGCCGGGCAGGCTGTGGGCTTCGTCCTGGGACAGGCCGGGGCAGTAGGCGAGGCCGAAGTCGAGTACGCGCAGCTCGCCGTCGTCGCCCCACAGCAGGTTTTCCGGTTTGATGTCGCGGTGCAGGATGTTGCGACGGTGCAGCATGCCGAGCGCCTTGAGCAGCCGCGGGGCGACGTCCAGCCACTCCGGCAGGGCCAGCGGGCCGTTCAGGCGCAGGTGCTCGGCGAGCGTCTGGCCGGGGTACTCGCGCTGCACATAGTAGAGGTGCTGGCGCTGCGGCAGCGAGTGAACTTCCGGGAAGTGGCGCCCGGCCACGCGGCGCAGGAACCATTCTTCGAGCAGCAGTGCCGGCGCGGCCAAGGCGTCGTCGGTGCGGCTGGCCGGCAGGGTTTTCAGCAGCCAGCGCCGCTCCTGGGCGTCGCGCACGCGGTAGACCAGCGACTGGCGGCTCTCGTTGTGAAGGCGTTCGACCTGCCAGCCTTCGAACGCCTGGCCGTCGCGCAGCTTGGGCGGCAGTGGCCAGTGGTCAAGTTGTGCCAGGGTATCGCTGAGGGCGCTTTCCGGCAGGTCGCCCACTTGCACCAGCAGCGCGCTGGCGTTGTCTTGCCCGCCGGCCAGGTGCGCGGCGCTGACCAGCGCCTGGCAGATCGCCTCCGGCGCTTCGGCGTCCTCGAGGATGCGCTGGATGGCGGTATCGCCGAGGGTGGCCCAGACGCCGTCGCTGACCAGCAGGAAGCGTTCGCCGGGGCGCAGTTCGCCGTCGAGATAATCGACCACCAGGTGCTGGTCCAGGCCGAGCGCGCGCTTGAGCACGTGCTGCATGCCCGGCTGGTCCCAGACGTGATCTTCGCTGAGACGCTCGAGCTGGCCGGCTTGCCAGCGGTAGGCGCGACAGTCGCCGACGTGGGCGAGGGTGAAGCGCCGACCGCGAAGGACCAGCGCGGTCAGCGTGGTGAGCAAGGGCTGGCCGCCGCCGTTGGCACGCAGCCAGCGGTTGTGGGCGAGCAGCAGACGTTCCAGGGATTGCGCCACCGCCCAGGTTTCCGGGGTGGCGTAGTAATCGAGGGCCAGCGCCTGCAGGGTGGCGCGCGCGGCGAGGCCGCCGTCGGCGCACTGGCTGACGCCGTCGGCGAGGGCGAACAGGTAGCCCTTGCTGGCCGCCAGCGCCGGTGCCGGGGTGACAACGCGCAGGGCGTCCTGGTTCTCCGCGCGCGGGCCGGTGGCGCTGGCTTCACCGAAACTGAGTTGCAAGGTCATGCCGCACATCCTTCTGTAGGAGCGGTTCATTCGCGACGCCGGGCAACTCCTGAGTGCCGGTGTCGCGAATGAATGCGCTCCTACGCATTGGTTCGACCGCAGGATGGGTTGAGCATCGCTACACGCATCGCCGCAGCCCGATGGGTAGCGTCGCTACGTTCCTCATCCCGTCCTGCGTGTGGCTCAGACGCGCGCGGCGGTGACTGCGGCGCTGCCCCAGGTGGTGCGCCAGCGTTGCTTGACGCCATGCAGGCCGAACCAGGCGATCACGCCGAGGCTGGCGAACAGCCACAGGCCGAGCTGGTAGTCGCCGGTGTGCTGCTTGATCGCGCCGAGCCCGGCGGTCAGGCAGAAGCCGCCGATGCCGCCGGCCATGCCGATCAGCCCGGTCATCACGCCGATTTCCTTGCGGAAGCGCTGCGGCACCAGTTGGAACACCGCGCCGTTACCAGCGCCCAGGCTGAGCATGGCGACCACGAACAGGCCGAGCGCCACGGTGGCACTGGCGATGTGGAAGCCGACCGCGGCGATGCAGATGGCCGCCACGGTGTAGACCACCAGTAGGCTGCGGATACCGCCGATGCGATCGGCGAAGGCACCGCCCAGCGGGCGCATCAGGCTGCCGGCGAACACGCAGGCGGCGGTGTAGTAGCCGGCGACCACTGGCGCCAAGCCGTACTGGTCATGGAAGTAGCCGGGCAGGGTGCTGGCCAGGCCGAGGAAGCCGCCGAAGGTCACGCTGTAGAAGAACATGAACCACCAGCTGTCACGGTCGCCGAGCGCCTTCAGGTAGTCGGCGAGCGACTTCGGCGCCGGCCGTTCCGGGGCGTTCTTCGCCGCGGCGATGAAGATGATCAGGGTCGCCAGCAGCGGAATCAGCGCCAGGCCGAACACGTTGTTCCAGCCGAACGCGGCGGCCAGGCCGGGCGCGAACAGCGCGGCGAGCACGGTGCCGGAATTGCCGGCGCCGGCGATGCCGAGTGCCTTGCCCTGGTGCTGCGGCGGGTACCACTGCGAGGCGAGCGGCAGGGCGACGGCGAACGAAGCGCCGGCGAAGCCGAGGAACAGGCCGAGTAGCAGGGCCTGCTCATAGCTGTGGATGCCCAGTTGCCAGGCGACGAACAGGGCGCCGATGACGATCACCTGGCCGAGGATGCCGGCGCTCTTTGGCGAGGTACGGTCCGCCAGCAGGCCCATCAGGAAGCGCAGCACGGCGCCAGCGAGGATCGGTGTGGCGACCATCATGGCGCGCTGCTGGGTGGTCAGGCCGAGGTCGGTGGCGATCTGCACGCCGAGCGGGCCGAGCACGTACCAGACCATGAAACTCAGGTCGAAATAGAGGAAGGCGGCAAATAGGGTGGGCGTGTGCCCGGCTTTCCAGAAACTCGTAGTCATCTCACACCTCATCCGTTGGTAGGGCCCGCTCGGTTGTCGCTGCCGTGTCGTGGGCACGTTGGCGACAACCGGGCGGAAGGCTCCGTGCTCGTGACACGTCGCCCTGTGGCCGAGGCCACAGCAGGTTGAAAGGAGTTACCAGCGGAGCGCCGGATCGCGGCCGCTCCACCAGCCCCGGAACCCGGGGCCAAAACGAAAAAACGCCGCAGCACCTGTCCGCCATGGGCGAAGGGTGGGGCGACGTCTTTGTCGTGGGTGGAGGCAACCGCCGTTGGCTACCTGCGCAGTCTCTTCAGCAAGAGCTGGGCCAAGTCGAGCGGGGCTTTAGAATCAGCGAGTTAGCGGGTTTGGCGGGGTGCGGCTGGTGCAAAACGGAGCGCTGTGCACCGCGCTTGCGCCCTGATGGGGCGGGCGCCGGGACGTCCTTGTCCGCGGGATGCGCGCTTAGCGCTGATTGAGGGCGATGATGCCGGCGTAGGCCGGTACGGCGCGACGCGGCTGCTTGTCGCGGTAGGTTTTCCAGTCGATCAGCAGCAGGGTCACGGTGAAGCCGGCAGCGATCAGCAGCGGGTAGGCGATCATCAGCTCGCCGAGGGTGTACTTCCAGGCCAGCGGCTTGCCAACACCGAGCATGGCGGCATACAGCCAGGACACGGCGGACACGGTGCCGGCGAATACCGCGAGGGTTTTCGCGTTGGCTTCCAGCTTGAGGATGCAGCCGGCCTTCTGCATGGCGGGCATCACGAAGTGGTGGAGCACGAAGCCGTTGACGGTGAGCAGACCGACAATCAGCAGTTTCGCCTGCAGCTTGGGATTGAGGAAATATTCCATGCCCTTGCTGGAGACATCGATGGCGATCACCAGGAAGCCGGTAATCCACAGGGCGCCAAGGGCCCAGGCCACGACGCGTTTGAGTTGTTCCAGGTGTTCGCTGTCCTGAGGTTTGGCCGGGGCGCTGGACAGCAGGTTCTTGAGCATCGCGACATCACTCACGATGACCATGCCGATGGCGACACAGCAAGCAATCAGGTGGGCATAGATCACGCCCATTCGCGTTAGCTCCATGGTGACTTCCTGCTTGAGCAGGGAAGTGACAAATTCAAACAGCTCCATGGGAGTTACCTCTTCTTATCGGTTAACAGGTGATGCAATCACATCGTTGGTGTCGTTGCTCCTTCAGTGCGTGATCCCGTGGAACGATCCTTCTTGCATGGCGTCTTGCCCTTCCAGCGGCGCAAAAGCATCCCGCGTACCCGATGGGTACGGTCTGCGGTGGTTGGCTGGAAATCCAACGGGGGTGCCTCGGCAAATCGCGGATACGTCCTGCCGGGGCAGCCATTATGAGTCGATAGAGGGGCTTTGGTTCAGACCTTAGTCTGATACGAAAGGGCTATAACTGACGAACGGACATTTGCTGTCCGTTCGTTGTTTGGATGGGTCTTTTTCGATTCCCCGACCTAGAGGCGTAGCGTCGCAAAAAGCTGGCTACATGGTCAGGTTCTGAAAATGACGACCATTCGTCGGTTATAGGGAACTTGGCGCCGCTTATTTGGCGTGACTGGCAAGTCAGCGATTAGATCAGCCAGTTGACGTTGGGAAAGATCGAACGGAATTGCTCGGGGATTTCCACGACCTTGGCCTGCTTGTAGTCGAAGAACACGAAACCGGACTTGGCCATCGCCACCAGCGTGCTGTCGGCCGGGCGGGTGATGCGGAAGATGATGTCGCCGCCGTACTTGTTGAAGTCCATCACGCCGACCTCGAACAGCAGCTGGTCGCGGGCGTGCGCCTCGGCTTTGTAGGTGGTGGCGAGGTCGGTGACGATGATGCCGGTTTCCCGGATGCCCTTGTCGAACAGGAAGCGCGCGCGGGCCTCGGAGATCATCGAGATCATCGAGTCGTTGCCCAGGTGGTTGGCGCCGTTGATGTCGGTGACCCGAACGGTCAGCGTGGTGGTGTAGATGAACAGTTCGGAGGGGAACTCGAGCTTCAGGCGCGCCATGGTCAATCTCGGACGGAGGAAAAGGCGGCAATTCTACGTTACCGCCGGCGCCGTGGATTCGGCCAAACGAACGAATCGCTGGCCGGGGCCCGCCTCACCCGTTCACTTGTGTACCGCGTTCAGCCAGAAGAAGGTCACGCGACCGCCTTCGTTGCTCGGCCCGGCGTTGTCCTGCACATAGGCGCCGGCCTTGAAGTAGAGCAGCTGCTTGCTCCAGTAGGCGCTGATCGGCTGGTAGTGCGAGCCCTTGTCGCCACCGCTGCTGGTCACGCTGATGCCGAGCTTGCCGGTTGGCGTCAGGCGGATGTCGTAGCCGAAGCGCTCGCCGAGCTGGATGTTCTCGGCGATCAGGATGTTCTGCACGGTCTTGTCACCGGGGCGCTTGCGCAGCAGCGCTTCGATGCGCCCGACGCCATTGCGGTAGTGGTACTGCAGCTTGAGCAGCGGATCGTTCTGGCTGCCGGGCTGGTCCTTGCTGTGAATCTGGCCGATGACGATCTTGTTCTTGCTCGGCACCTGGGTGACGGTCAGCACGGCGCTGAGGTAGTTGTCAGCCTGCGCGTAGGGCCAGTTGCTCAGGCTGCCGTCGGCCTGGCTCTCGCGCAGCTCGCTGCGCGGGTAGACGGCATCTTCGCTGTGGCCGCCGGTCACCGGGGCCCAGAAGGTCACGCTGCCGTCCGAGTTTTGGCGAAAGTACTGGCTCTGGTAGCCGTTGTTGAGGCGCGCGGTGCTGACGTCGGTGATGGTGGTCTGAGTGGGGACGCTGAGGACCCAGGTGCTGAGATCGATCACTGAAAGTTCCTTCTCGAACATGAAAAAGCCTGCGTTCGGTCGGCAGCAGGCCGGCAAGTTCAAAATGGACTGACGAATGGGTACTGGCAGGATGCCCGTGCTAGACGCTGTTGATGGCGGTTCGGCCGATCAGAAGCGGTAGGCGAGGTCCGCGCCGGCGTACCAGTTACGACCCGGCGCGGGTTCGTAGTAGCGGCCATTGCCGTCGGCGACGATCACTGAGCCGATGTACTCGCGGTCGAGCAGGTTGTCGAGGCGCAGGGTCTGGCCGAAGGTCCAGTGATCGAGTTGCTGCTCGAAGCGCGCGCGCCAGTTGAACACCGCGTAGCTGGGCGCCGGTTTGGCCTGATTGCTGTCGTCGACGTACACCTGGCTGCGGTACAACCCCTCGAGCGCACTGCTGAAACCCTGGCGCGGCTGCCAGGCCAGTTCGCCGTACACCGTGGTGCCGGGCACGCCGGGCAGGTGGCGGCCTTTCGGAATGGTCTGGCCATTGCTGACGAAGTCGTCGTCATAGGTGGCGGACAGCCGCGTGTAGGCGAGATTGGCCCGCCAGTGCTCGTTCAGCTGGCTGTCCAGCGACAGTTCGAGGCCCTGGCGCAGGGTGCGCGCGGCATTCTGGTAGGTGGTGCGCCCGCCCTCGGCGGAGGCGACCACCAGCTCGTCGTCGGTATGGATCTCGAACAGTGCGGCGTTGAGCCGCGTGCCGGCGCCGAGCCGCGCCTTGAGGCCGATCTCGTATTGGGTGCTGGTCGACGGATCGAGGCCGAGGTTGAAACCCCCGGCGCCGGGCGAGTAGGCCAGCTCGGTCATGGTCGGGGTTTCGAAGCCCTTGCCTGCACTCATATAGCCGTGCAGCTCGGGGGTGAAGGCGTACATCACGCCGAGCGCCGGGGTGTTGCGCTGATAGGTGCGGCTGCCGCTGTCGTCGCCATTGGCGAGGAAGCGATCGTCCACTTCCGCTTCGACGCGGTTGTGCCGCAGCCCGGCCTGCAGCGTCCAGTCGCCCAGCCGCCAGTTGGCCTGCAGATAGGGGTCGAGGCTGCTGACGGTGTCGATCTCGTCGCGGCGTAGGCGGCCCTTTACGCCCAGCTGCGTACCGACGAAGTTCTCGTAGCCCTGACGGTCGTCCTCGCTGACGTCGTAGTCGAGGCCGAGCACCCACTCGAACTCGCCCGGCAGCGCCTCGACCGGTTGCAGCCAGCGCAGGCTGCCGCCGTAGAAGTCGCGATCGAAGTCGATCACGCCGCCGGCGTGGGTGGCGGAGGCCAGCTGCACCGCGCGGGGAATCGACTGGTACTGCACGACGCGCCGCGTGCCGGCGTACAGCGTGCTCTGCAGGCGCGCGGCGCCGACGTCGCGCTCGTAGTTGAGGCCCAGCTGACGGTGGTCGATGCTCTTGCGTGTGTTGAACTGCAGGGCGACCGGCGCCACCGAGCGCGGGTCGGCGCGGTAAGCGTCCCAGCTGAGCCCCAGTGGATCGTCGCTCTGTTGGTTGAGGTCGCTGTAGATCAGCGCCAGGCGACTGTCGGCGTCGGGTTTGACGTGCAGCTTGGCGAAGTTCTGTTCGCGGCGTGCGCTGCTGTGGTCGCGGTAGCCGTCGGTATCCAGCCGGGAACTGTCGATCAGGAAGCCGGCCTGTTCGTTGCCGCCTTGCGCGCCGAGGCGCTCGCGGCGCAGCCCATCGCTGCCGAGCGCGCTGCCGGCCGAGACCTGCGGCGGTCCTGCACCGTCGCGCGAGAACACCTGGATCACGCCGCCGGCGTTGCTGCCGTACAGCGTGGCCATCGGCCCACGCAGCACTTCGATGCGCTCGGCGGTGTCGAGGTTGAAGGTCGCCGCCTGGCCCTGGCCGTCCGGAGTGCTGGCCGGAATGCCGTCGGCGATCAGCTTGATGCCGCGTACCCCGAAGGTCGAGCGCGCGCCGAAGCCGCGCGAGGAGATCTGCAGGTCCTGGGCGTAGTTCTGACGGTTCTGCACCACCAGGCCGGGGACCCGCTGCAGCACCTCCGAGGCGTTGATGCCCGGCTGGCCTTCGCTGATCTGCCGGCGGTCGAGACTGTCGACCGAGAACGGCAGGTCGAAGCCGGCCGCCTCGCTGCGCGAGCCACTGACCACCAGCGGTTGCAGGTCGACGCCGCTAGCTGCAGTGGCGAAGGGAGCGATCAGCAGACTGGACAGCAGCGGCAAGCGACGGGGCATCGTTTATTGCGCCTTGACGCGCCAGATCACGTTGCCGACGTCATCGGCCACCAGCAGGGCGCCTTGCTTGTCGATCACCACGCCGACCGGCCGGCCCTGCGCCTCGTCCTCGGCATTCAGGAAGCCGGACAGCACATCGACCGGCTGGCCGTGCGGCTGGCCGTTGACGAAGGGCACGAAGATCACCTTGTAGCCGCTGTGCGGGTCGCGGTTCCACGAGCCGTGCTGGCCGACGAACAGGCCCTGCTGGAACTGCGCCGGCAGACGCGTGCCTTCGGCGAAAGCGATGCCCAGCGAGGCGGTGTGCGGGCCGAGCGCGTAGTCGGGGACCAGAGCCTTGGCGACCAGCTCGGGTTTCTGCGGCTGCACGCGCTCGTCGACGTGCTGACCGAAGTAGCTGTACGGCCAGCCGTAGAAGCCGCCGTCGCGCACCGAGGTGATGTAGTCGGGCACCAGGTCGCTGCCGATCTCGTCGCGTTCGTTGACGGCGGTCCACAGCACGCCGGTGCTCGGTTCCCAGCCCAGGCCGTTGGGGTTGCGCAGGCCGCTGGCGAAGATACGGTGCGTGCCGCTGGCGCGGTCGATCTCCCAGATCGCCGCACGGCCTTCCTCGATGTCCATGCCGTTCTCGCCGACGTTGCTGTTCGAGCCGACGGTGACGTACAGCTTGCTGCCGTCCTTGCTGGCGATGACGTTCTTGGTCCAGTGGTGGTTGAGCCCGGCCGGCAGGTCGACCACCTTGCTGGCGGCGGCGCTGATCTCGGTGTCGCCGTCTTTGTACGGAAAGCGCACCAGCGCGTCGGCATTGGCGACGTACAGCTCGTTGCCGACCAGGGTCATGCCGAAGGGCGAGTGGAGGTCTTTGAGGAAGGTGCTGCGGGTTTCCGCCACGCCGTCGTGGTCGGCGTCGCGTAGCAGGGTGATGCGGTTGGCGCTGGGCACAGCGGCGCCGGCCTTGGCCATGATCTTGCCGGTGACCCAATCCTTCACACCGCTGGTTTCCCGCGCCGGGGCGTTGCTTTCGGCCACCAGTACGTCGCCGTTGGGTAGCACGTAGAGCCAGCGCGGGTGGTCGAGGCCCTTGGCCAGCGCGTTGACCTGGGTGCCGGGTGCGGCCACGGGGGCGGCACCTTCTGCCCAGCCGACCGCCTTGGCGATGTTGACGGTGGGCAGCAGGGTCTTGTTCGGCTCCGGCAGCTTCGGATTCGGCCCGGTGCCGTCCATCACCGACAGGGTGGCGCTTTCGCCATGGGCGGCGAGGCTGGCGGCGAGCAGGGTGAGCGGGAGCAGGCGGCTGATCATCACGAAGTTCCTTTTGTGGCTGGGACTGCTAGGAGGACAGCGGGTTGAGGAGGGCGGTTCACTACGGATGAGGAGTGTGCCATTCGTCGGGGAAAAGCACAGTCCACAAATCCAAAAATGCATGTACAAGAAAACGGAAAAGCCCGCACAAGGCGGGCTTTTCTGCGGCTAGCGGAGACTCAGCGGGCGGGCGCCTTGCCTTTGACCGGCGGCGCCGGCGGCAGCAGGCCATCGGCGCGGAACATGCCCTTGATGCCGCGGATTGCCTGGCGAATGCGGTCCTGGTTTTCGATCAGGGCGAAGCGCACATGGTCGTCACCGTAGTCGCCGAAGCCGATGCCCGGCGAGACGCAGACCTTGGCCTCAGCCAGGAGCTTCTTGGCGAACTCCAGCGAGCCGAGGTGGGCATAGGGCTCGGGAATCTTCGCCCAGACGTACATCGACGCCTTGGGGTTCTCGACCATCCAGCCGATCTCGTGCAGGCCTTTGACCATCACGTTGCGGCGCTGGCGGTACTGCTCGGCGATGTCGCGCACGCACTGCTGGTCGCCTTCCAGGGCGGCGATCGCGGCGACCTGCAGCGGGGTGAAGGTGCCGTAGTCGTGGTAGCTCTTGATCCGCGCCAGGGCGCTGACCAGCTCCTTGTTGCCGACCATGAAGCCGACCCGCCAGCCGGCCATGTTGTAGCTCTTCGACAGGGTGAAGAACTCCACGGCGATGTCCTTGGCGCCCGGCACCTGCATGATCGACGGGGCTTTCCAGCCGTCGTAGACGATGTCGGCGTAGGCCAGGTCGTGGATCACCAGCACGTCGTACTGCTTGGCCAGGGCCACCACGCGTTCGAAGAAGTCCAGCTCGACGCACTGCGCGGTCGGGTTGGAGGGGAAGCCGAGGATCATCATCTTCGGCTTCGGAATGCTTTCGCGAATTGCCCGTTCCAGCTCGGCGAAGAAGTCCACGCCGGGCACCAGCGGCACCGAGCGCACCTGGGCTCCGGCGATCACCGCGCCATAGATGTGGATCGGGTAGCTGGGGTTGGGCACCAACACGGTATCGCCATGGTCGAGGGTGGCCAGCATCAGGTGCGCCAGGCCTTCCTTGGAGCCGATGGTGACTATGGCTTCGCTTTCCGGGTCGATCTCCACGTCGTAGCGCTCGGCGTACCAGCGCGAGATGGCGCGGCGCAGGCGCGGAATGCCGCGCGAGGTGGAGTAGCCGTGGGTGTCTTCGCGTTGGGCGACAGTGCACAGTTTCTCGACGATGTGCGGCGGCGTGGCGCCGTCCGGGTTACCCATACTGAGGTCGATGATGTCCTCGCCACGGCGGCGGGCGGCCATCTTCAGTTCTGCAGTGATGTTGAAAACGTAGGGGGGGAGACGATCGATGCGCGCAAAGCGGCGCGAAGGCTGGTCAGCCATGCTTTCCTCGAGGTACGTAAGCGCCCGGAACCGTCCGAGCGACGTTGGTCACATGCGTGTGACCTGGCAGCGAAGATAAGCGGGCACGGGGGCTGCTGTCGAGAGGCGCCGCCAGCTTGTTGCCGCACCCAGCCGTGCTACGCGCCGCCGCCGAGCAATTCGTGCATGGAGATGATCTGGTCGGCGACCTGCAGCAGCTTCTGCTGTTTGCTCATCGCTTGGCGGCGCATCAGCGTGTAGGCCTCTTCCTCGCTGCACTGGCGCATCTTCATCAGCAGCCCCTTGGCGTGCTCCACGCGTTTGCGTTCGGCCAGTTGTGCATCGCGGGCTTGCAGCTCCGCGCGCAGGGCCTGGTCGCTTTCGAAACGGGCCATGGCGACGTCGAGGATTGGTTTCAGGCGCTGCGCCTGGATACCTTCGACGATGTAGGCACTGACCCCGGCACGGATCGCCTGGCGCATCACGCCGGGGTCCTGCTCGTCGGTGAACATGATGATCGGCCGCGGCTGGTCGCGGCTGACCAGCACCACCTGCTCCATGACGTCGCGCCCCGGCGACTCGCTGTCGATCAGCACCACGTCTGGACGCACGGCGTCGACGCGCGCCGGTAGGTCGATGGTCAGGCCGGACTCGTCGATGACGTCGAAGCCGGCCTCGACCAGGGCCGCCTTGAGCCGGCCGACCTTGTTCACGGTGTCGTTGATCAACAGGATTTTCAGCATGGGGCGTGATTCCGTGAGCGCGGCTGGTCGTGCAGGGCGTGCAGGGTGAAGCTGCGGGCGTAGCCGCTGGGGTCGCTGCCGTCCCAGTGCTTGCCGTCGATCAGCGTGGCGCTGCGCATCGTCGCGTCCGGCACCTGGATGCCCAGCGCGCTGGCGGCGTCGCGGTACAGCGCGATCTGCTGCACGTCCTCGGCCACGCCCAGGTAATCGGGGTCGCTGCGCAACAGGCCCCAGCGGCGGAATTGGGTCATGAACCACATGCCGTCGGACAGGTAGGGCATGTTCACCGCGCCATCGCCATGGAAGCGCAACGGATGCGGATCGTCCCAGCGATTGCCCAGGCCATCGGCATAGTGGCCGAGGAAGCGTGGCTCGATGCTGCTCAGCGAGGCGCCGACATAATCGCTGCCGCTGAGCAGTTGGGCGGTGCTGCGCTTGTTGGCCTCGCTGGCATCGATGAAACGACTGGCTTCGAGTACCGCCATGCTCAGCGCGCGGGCGGTGTTGGGGTACTGTTCGACGAAAGCGCGCGTGACGCCGAGGACCTTCTCCGGATGGTCGGCCCAGATCATCTGGCTGGTCGCCAGGGTGAAGCCCTGGCCTTCTTCGATGGCCAGCGCGCCCCACGGGCCGCCGGCACAGAAGCCGTCGATTCGTCCGGCCTGCAGGTGGGCGACCATCTGCGCGGGCGGCACCACCACCGTAGCGACATCCTCGAGCGGATGAATGCCCTGGCTGGCGAGCCAGTAGTAGAGCCACATGGCGTGGGTGCCGGTGGGGAAGGTCTGGGCGAAGGTGAGTTTGGCGCCGTTCTGGTGCACGTGTTTGGCGAGCGCTTCACTGTTGGTCACGCCGGCGCTCTTCAACGCTTGGGACAGATTGATCGCCTGGCCGTTCTGGCTCAGGCCCATAAGAATGGCCATCGGCGTGGCGCTGCCGCCGATCCCCAGGTGCGTGCCGTAGACCTGGCCGTAGAGCATCTGCGCGGCATCCAGCGCGCCACTCAGCAGGCGGTCGCGCAAGGTGGCCCAGGAGGCCTGGCGATGCAGGTTGAGGTTCAGGCCGTAGGGTTGGGCGAAGCCCTGGGTGGCTGCGACAACCAGCGAGGCGCAGTCGGTGAGCGGCATGAAGCCAAGGTCCAAGCTGCTCTTTTCCGGTGCGTCGCTGCCGGCGACCCAAGCCAGGGTGTCGTCGCGGGTGGTGCGGTGGTCGCTCATGTGCCCAATTCCATCCTGTAACGAAAAAACGCCGTTCCTGCCAAAAAATCGGTGGCCAGAACGACGCCTTTGTCGGGTGCTGTTCCGCCTTTGGAGACAGCTGCAGTAACGAGTTAGCAAGGCATGTGCCAGCGTGCGGGCAGAAAAAAGCCCCGCCGAAGCGGGGCTCTGGTGCCGCGAGTGTGCTCAGCGTTCGAGCATCTGCTTCACGTTGGCTTGCGGGATCTGCTGCTTGCGGCCTTCGCTGTCCTCGAACTCCAGCATGCCGGTGTCTTCATCCAGCTCCGGCTTGTCGTCGCTGGTGAGCATCTGCCCGTCGGTGGTGGTGATGATGTATTCGCTGGAGCAGCCGGTGAGGGCGGCTAGACAGCAGAACGCGAGAATCCAGTGCTTCATGGGGTACTACTCCTCGTGGGCAAGAAAGTCCTACCCAAGAAAGCTAGTCGCTGAAGCACCGCCTGCAAGGCTGAAAAGAAAAAGCCCCGCACAGAGCGGGGCTTTCTCGTTACCGACTAACGCTTAGGCTTGAACGACCGGGATCTTGGCGCTCGCTGCCGCTTCGCGGAACTCGGCGATCTGGTCGAAGCTCAGGTAGCGATAGATATCGGCAGCCATGCTGTCGATGTTCTTCGCGTACTCCATGTACTCCTCGACGGTCGGCAGCTTGCCGGTGATCGAAGCGACCGCCGCCAGCTCGGCCGAAGCCAGGAACACGTCGGTGGAGTCGCCCAGACGGTTGGGGAAGTTACGGGTGGAGGTGGAGACCACGGTCGCACCAGTCTGAACACGTGCCTGGTTACCCATGCACAGCGAGCAGCCCGGCATTTCCATGCGCGCGCCAGCCTTGCCGTAGATGCCGTAGTAGCCTTCTTCGGTCAGCTGGTGAGCGTCCATCTTGGTCGGCGGAGCCAGCCACAGACGGGTCGGAATGCCACCCTTGACCTTGTCGAGCAGCTTACCGGCAGCGCGGAAGTGACCGATGTTGGTCATGCAGGAGCCAATGAACACTTCGTCGATCTTGCGACCTTGCACGGTGGACAGCAGGCGCGCGTCGTCCGGATCGTTCGGGGCGCACAGAACCGGCTCTTTCACGTCGGCCAGATCGATTTCGATCACGGCGGCGTATTCGGCGTCCTTGTCACCTTCCAGCAGCTGCGGGTTGGCCAGCCAGGCTTCCATCGCTTGAGCGCGACGTTCCATGGTGCGGGCATCGCCGTAGCCTTCGCTGATCATCCAGCGCAGCAGGGTGATGTTGGAGGTCAGGTACTCGGCGATGGCTTTTTCCGGCAACTTGATGGTGCAACCTGCAGCGGAACGCTCGGCCGAGGCGTCGGACAGCTCGAAGGCTTGTTCGACGGTCAGGTCGTTGAGGCCTTCGATCTCGAGGATGCGGCCGGAGAAGATGTTCTTCTTGCCTTTCTTCTCGACGGTCAGTAGACCGGCCTGGATGGCGTAGTAAGGGATGGCATGGACCAGGTCACGCAGGGTGATGCCCGGTTGCAGTTTGCCCTTGAAACGCACCAGTACGGATTCCGGCATGTCCAGCGGCATGACGCCGGTGGCTGCGGCGAACGCTACCAGGCCGGAACCGGCCGGGAAGGAGATGCCGATCGGGAAACGGGTGTGCGAGTCACCACCGGTACCGACGGTATCCGGCAGCAGCATGCGGTTCAGCCAGCTGTGGATGATGCCGTCGCCCGGACGCAGGGACACGCCGCCGCGGGTCATGATGAAGTCCGGCAGGGTGTGGTGGGTGTTGACGTCGATCGGCTTCGGATAGGCCGCGGTGTGGCAGAAGGACTGCATTACCAGGTCAGCGGAGAAGCCCAGGCACGCCAGGTCTTTCAGCTCGTCGCGGGTCATCGGGCCAGTGGTGTCCTGGGAACCGACGGTGGTCATCTTCGGCTCGCAGTAGGTGCCCGGGCGTACGCCTTGGCCTTCCGGCAGACCGCAAGCACGGCCAACCATCTTCTGCGCCAGGGTGAAGCCCTTGCCGCTGTCTACCGGAGCTACCGGCTTCTTGAACAGGGTGGACGGAGCCAGGCCCAGCTCAGCACGGGCCTTCTCGGTCAGGCCACGGCCAACGATCAGCGGAATACGGCCGCCGGCGCGAACTTCATCGAGCAGGACGTCGGTTTTCAGCTCGAAGCTGGTGACCAGCTCATCGCTGCCATGACGGCGCACTTCGCCTTTGTACGGGTACACGTCGATGACGTCGCCCATGCCCAGGTTGGTGCAGTCGAATTCGATCGGCAGGGCGCCGGCGTCTTCCATGGTGTTGTAGAAGATCGGGGCGATCTTGGTGCCGAAGCAGAAGCCGCCAGCGCGCTTGTTCGGGACGTTGGGGATGTCGTCGCCGAAGAACCACAGCACCGAGTTGGTGGCGGACTTACGCGAGGAACCGGTACCCACCACGTCGCCGACGTAGGCAACCGGGAAGCCTTTCGCTTTCAGGTCTTCCATCTGCTTCAGCGGGCCGACAGTACCCGGAACTTCCGGGTTGATGCCGTCGCGGGCCATTTTCAGCATGGCCAGGGCGTGCAGCGGGATGTCCGGGCGCGACCAGGCATCCGGAGCCGGCGACAGGTCGTCGGTGTTGGTTTCGCCAGTCACCTTGAACACGGTCAGGGTGATCTTCTCGGCCAGTGCCGGGCGGTTCTGGAACCACTCGCCGTCAGCCCAGGATTGCAGCACGGCTTTGGCGTTGGCATTGCCGGCTTTGGCTTTCTCGGCGACGTCGTGGAACGCGTCGAACATCAGCAGGGTGTGCTTGAGTTGCCCGGCAGCCGCGCTCGACAGCTCGGCGCTGTCCAGCAGCTCGACCATGGTGGCGATGTTGTAGCCGCCTTGCATGGTGCCCAGCAGTTCAACAGCGTGTTGCTTGTTGATCAGCGGGGAGCTGGCTTCGCCCTTGGCGATGGCGGACAGGAAACCGGCCTTGACGTAGGCGGCTTCGTCGACGCCTGGCGGGACGCGGTTGGTCAGCAGGTCAACCAGGAAAGCTTCTTCACCGGCTGGGGGATTCTTCAGCAGCTCGACCAGGCCTGCAGTTTGTTCGGCGTTCAGCGGCTGGGGAACGATTCCCTGAGCGGCACGCTCTTCTACGTGTTTGCGATAGGCTTCAAGCACAGTATTACCCTCATCAGTGGTCCCAAGGGGTGTCCGGGACGCATTCAGGAACCACTAAACACATCCGCGTCGCAGCTTTTTGAGCTGGATACGATGGTTTCAGTAGCCCCATCCAGAAGCTGTTTTCAAAGTTTTACGCTTGCAGGAACGGACTGATGAGGGCTGGCGCAGAGCTCGGAAGAGATCCGGCGCCAACTTGTTCCTGCTGGATAAACTGTGCTCGTGACGCTTTGAAAACAGCTTCCAACGGACATCGGCGCCTCTAAAGGCGCTGCGATTCTACTGGAATGGCGCGACAAAGTTAAGCCAATCCCTCGGGGGGCAAGCAGGGTGACCCTGCCCAGGCAAAGGGCTAAGATGCCAGCCCACTTCTTGCGTTCCGTTCTCCTGTCGCCATGTCTACCCAGCGCATCAAAACCCCCTGTGTCGGCCTTTGCTCCACTGTCTACGGCGACTTGGTCTGCCGGGGCTGCAAGCGCTTTCACCATGAGGTGGTGAACTGGAATCTGTACGCCGACGAAGAGAAGCGCGCGGTATGGCTGCGCCTGGAGATGCTGCTGGTGCAGGTCATGGAGTCGAAGCTGGATGTCTTCGATACCGTTCGTCTGCGCACTCAGCTGGAGCAGCGCAGTATTCGCTTCGTTCCTGAGCAGTCGCCTTACTGCTGGGCCTATCAATTGATCGCGCGCGCCGCACGGTTGATCAATCAGTTGGACGCCTATGGCGTGGCGCTGATGCCGGAGTTTCGCCACTGGGAACTGCCGGCGCTGCGCGATGCCATTGATCGGGAATTTTTCCTGCTGTCCGAAGCGCACTACGAGCGCTATATCGCGCCGCGTTTCCTTGTAGAAGGGGTGGAAAGCCGCGTTTGACTCGACCGCGGCTTCGCTTGGCGCCGTTCAGCGCTGCGCCACCAGCTCCTCCAGATGACCGATGACGGCCTCCGGTTTCAGCACCAGAACGTCGCTTTCCAGCGCATCGAGGACCACTTCGGAGGTATTGCCCATCAGCACGCCGGACAGGCCGGTGCGCGCGATGGTGCCGATGACGGTGACCGCGGCGCCCAGTTGGTGTGCGACATAGGGGATCAGCACATCGGCCGGGCCTTCCTCGATGTGCAACTGCTCATCGCCGAAGCCGTACTCGTCCTGGAAGCTCTTGCACTGCTCGCGGTAGCGCGTTTCGATCGATTCCTTGAGCTGGAACACCGGATCGGCTGCCGACAGCATTGGCGACGGGTGCGCCGTGACTACATGCAGGTTGGCCTTGGCCAGGCTGGCAATGTCGAAAGCGTGGCTGATGATGCTGGAGTGCAGGGTGCGGTGTTCGCCGTCCGCGTTGCCGACGTCGACCGCGGCGAGAATCACGCCGCCGGCCCAGGGTTTGTCTGTCTTGACCATCAGCACCGGGCCCGGGCAGTAGCGCAGCAGCTTCCAGTCGTCGGGAGTGAGCAGGGCCTTTTTCAGCGGGTTGTCCGGCAGGTGGCGCTTGACCACCAGGCCGCAACCTTCGGCCTGCTGCACGGTGATGATGGTGTGGTGCAGGTTTTCGTGCCAGGCCTGCTGGCTCGATACGCTGAAGCCTTCTTCCTGCAAAGTACCGGTGACTTCGCCGAGGAAGTCGGTGTAATCATGTTTTTTGTCGCAGACCAGCAGATGCAGGTGCGACTGGGTCACGCTGGCTATCAACTTGGCGCGTCTGAGCGCCAGCCCTTCCGGCTGATTGGGTTCCATTACCACCAGAATGCTACGAATGGCTTGCATGGCTTGTGCCTCCCTGAACAGTTTCTCGTGCCTGATACAACTGTAGTTGCTGGCGGGGAGGGTGATTCTTGAGCTGGATCAATAAGGTCGGCTGGTCCTGCCGGCGGGCATTCGTATAATGCCGCCCTCTATCGATTCCGCGCCGCCTGGCGCCTGTGTGAGCCATGTTTGTGCTTCTAGACCCCCTATCTGCCTGTCTGCCTCTGCGTCTGGAGTGCGGCGATGCTGCCTGAAATCCATGAATTCCTGGGGTGCCGGACTCCAGACGGTTGGGTCCAGGCGGCCTTGGCGCAGCAGGACGTAATGCTGCTCGACCACAAGAACTGCGAATTCAAGGCCGCGTCGACCGCGCTCAGCCTGATCGCCAAGTACGGCCAGCATGTCGATCTGATCAACTACATGTCGCGCCTGGCCCGCGAAGAGCTGGTCCACCACGAGCAGGTCCTGCGCATTCTGAAGAAACGCAAGATTGGTCTGCGGCCGATCTCCGCCAGTCGTTACGCCTCGGGCTTGCGTGCCGTGGTGCGCAGCCATGAGCCGAGCAAGCTGGTCGATACCCTGGTGGTGGGGGCGTTCATCGAGGCGCGCAGTTGCGAGCGTTTCGAGGCCGTGGTGCCGCACTTGGACGAGGAGTTGGGCAAGTTCTATTTCGGCCTGCTGAAGTCCGAGGCCCGGCATTTCCAGAACTACCTGCGGTTTGCCTACCAGTATGGCGAGGCCGCGGATGTGGAGCGGGTGATCGAGAAGGTTCGGGTGGTCGAGCGCGAGCTGATCGAAAGTCCCGATAGCGAGTTCCGCTTCCACAGCGGTGTGCCTGCGGCCTGACGCAGGCGCGTCGGCAACCTTTCGCTAGCTGAGGGCGAAGGGCTGTTGGTGGAATCCCTGCTCGTCGACCTGCAGGGCCCAGCCTTGCCGGTCCCAATCGCCGAGGACAATGCGCTGGGCGGCGCGATCGTCGATCTTCAACGGGTGAGTGGCGGGTCGGTGGGTGTGGCCGTGAATCAAGGTGGTGGCGCCATGCAGCGCCATGATGCGCGGCACTTCTTCCGGGGTGACGTCGGTGATCTCGCTGGCTTTCATGCGAGTCTGCGTGCGGCTTTCGTTGCGCAGTTTGCGCGCCAGCGTCTGCCGGGTGGCGAGCGGCAGGTGCCGCAGCGTCCACAGCACCAGCGGATTGCGTAGCAAGCGGCGAAGGCGCATGTAGGCCTCGTCGCGGGTGCACAGGCTGTCACCGTGCATCAGCAGCACGCGCTCGCCATTCATCTCCACGCAAGTGGGGTCGGCGAGCAGGGTGCAGCCGGCTTCCAGGCAAAATTGCCGGCCGATCATGAAGTCGCGATTGCCATGCATCAGGTAGACACGCGTGCCGCCAGCGGACAGTTGGCGCAGCGCCTGAGCGATGCTGTGCTGGAACGGCGTCATCGCGTCGTCGCCGATCCAGACCTCGAAGAAGTCGCCGAGGATGTACAGCGCTTCCGCTTGCGGCGCGCGGGTCTGGAGGAAATGCAGAAACGCCCGGGTAATATCCGGGCGCTCCTCTTCAAGGTGCAGATCGGAGATCAGCAGGATGCTCACGCTGCTTACTCGGCGACCACCTCGGCTTTCTCGATGATCACGTCATCTACCGGCACGTCCTGGTGGCCGGAACGCATGGTGGTGGCCACGCCTTTGATCTTGTTGATCACGTCCATGCCGTCGACCACTTCACCGAACACCGCATAGCCCCAGCCCTGTACGGTCGGCGCGCTGTGGTCGAGGAAGTTGTTGTCGGCGACGTTGATGAAGAACTGCGCGCTGGCCGAATGCGGTTCCATGGTGCGGGCCATGGCGACGGTGCCGATTTTGTTCGACAGGCCGTTGTTGGCCTCGTTTTTGATCGAGGCACGGGTGGCCTTCTGCTTCATGCCCGGCTCGAAGCCGCCGCCCTGGATCATGAAGTTGTTGATCACGCGGTGGAAGACGGTGTTGTCGTACTGACCAGCCTTCACATATTCCTCGAAGTTGGCCACGGTTTCAGGGGCTTTGTCGGCGAACAGTTGCAGGGTGATGACGCCGTAATTGGTGTGCAGTTTGATCATGGTGGAATCGCTCTGTCGAAAAATCGAAGGCCTGTCAGGGGGTTGACAGCTTCGGCTATGATAAGCGCTTTGATTTGAGCGGCCTACCCTGAGCCGCGCACCAGCATGATCAAGGATCCCATGAGCAAGCCAGAGACTCCTGCCGCCCCCAACTTTCTGCGCCCCATCGTCCAGGCCGACCTGGACTCCGGCAAGCACCAGAAGATCGTCACGCGCTTTCCGCCGGAGCCGAACGGCTACCTGCACATTGGTCACGCCAAGTCGATCTGCCTGAACTTCGGTCTGGCAAAGGAGTTTGGTGGCGAGTGCAACCTGCGCTTCGACGACACCAACCCGGCGAAGGAAGATCAGGAGTACATCGACGCGATCAAGAGTGACGTGCGCTGGCTGGGCTTCGAGTGGGCAGGCGAGGAGCGCTATGCCTCCAACTACTTCGATCAGCTGCACGGCTGGGCCGTTGAGCTGATCAAGGCCGGCAAGGCCTATGTCGACGACCTGTCGCCCGACGAGGCGCGCGCCTACCGCGGCAGCCTGACCGAGCCGGGCAAGAACAGTCCGTTCCGTGAGCGCTCGGTCGAAGAGAACCTTGACCTGTTCGCCCGCATGAAGGCTGGTGAGTTCCCCGATGGCGCGCGTGCGCTGCGGGCGAAGATCGACATGGCTTCGCCGAACATGAACCTGCGCGATCCGATCCTCTACCGCATCCGGCATGCCCATCATCACCAGACCGGCGACAAGTGGTGCATCTACCCGAGCTATGACTTCACCCACGGCCAGTCGGACGCCATCGAAGGCATCACCCACTCGATCTGCACCCTGGAGTTCGAGGATCACCGGCCGCTCTACGAGTGGTTCCTGGCCAACCTGTCGGTGCCGGCACAGCCGCGCCAGTATGAGTTCTCCCGTCTCAACCTGAACTACACCATCACCAGCAAGCGCAAGCTCAAGCAGCTGGTCGATGAGCAGCATGTCGAGGGCTGGGACGATCCGCGCATGTCGACCCTGTCCGGCTATCGCCGTCGTGGCTACACCCCGGAAGCGATCCGCAATTTCTGCGAGATGGTCGGCGTCAACCGGGCCAGCGGCGTGGTGGATATCGGCATGCTCGAATTCAGCATTCGCGACCACCTGGACGCCACGGCGCCGCGGGCGATGTGCGTGCTGCGTCCGTTGAAGGTGGTGATCACCAACTATCCGGAAGGGCAGGTCGAGAATCTCGAACTGGCGCGTCATCCGAAGGAAGACATGGGCGTGCGCGTTCTGCCGTTCGCCCGCGAGCTGTACATCGATGCCGGTGACTACGACGAGAACCCGCCGAAGGGCTACAAGCGCCTGGAGCCGAACGGCGAAGTGCGTCTGCGCGGCAGCTATGTGATTCGTGCCGACGAAGCGATCAAGGATGCCGACGGCAACATCGTCGAGCTGCGCTGCTCCTACGATCCGGGCACCCTGGGCAAGAACCCGGAGGGGCGCAAGGTCAAGGGCGTGATCCACTGGGTGCCGGCGGTCGGTAGCGTGGAGTGCGAAGTGCGGCTATATGATCGCCTGTTCCGCTCCGCCAATCCGGAGAAGGCCGAGGATGGCGGTAGCTTCCTCGACAACATCAACCCGGATTCGCTGGTGGTGCTCAAGGGTTGCCGCGCCGAACCGTCGTTGGCTCAGGCGCAGGCCGAAGATCGCTTCCAGTTCGAGCGCGAGGGCTACTTCTGCGCTGACCTGAAAGATAGTCAGCCGGGTGCGCCAGTATTCAACCGCACCGTCACCCTGCGTGACTCCTGGGGTCAATGATGGCGCTGTCGATCTACAACACCCTGTCCAAGACCAAGGAAGTCTTCAAGCCGCTGGACGGTAACAACGTGCGCATGTACGTGTGCGGCATGACCGTCTACGACTTCTGCCACATCGGCCATGCCCGGGTAATGGTGGCATTCGACGTGATTGCGCGCTGGCTGCGCCACAGCGGTTATGCGCTGACCTATGTGCGCAACATCACCGACATCGACGACAAGATCATTCGTCGTGCCAATGAGAATGGCGAGCCGTTCGAGGCACTGGTCGAGCGCATGATCGCCGCGATGCATGAGGACGAGGCGCGCCTCGCGGTGCTGCGTCCCGATGCGGAGCCGCGTGCCACCGAGCATATCGCCGGCATGCACGCAATGATCCAGACCCTGATCGACAAAGACTTCGCTTACGCGCCAGGCAATGGTGATGTGTACTACCGGGTCGGCAAGTTCGTCGGCTACGGCAAGTTGTCGCGCAAGAAGATCGAGGACCTGCGCATCGGTGCACGCATCGAGGTCGACGAGGCCAAGCAGGATCCGCTGGATTTCGTCCTGTGGAAGGGCGTCAAGCCGGGTGAGCCGAGCTGGGCGTCGCCGTGGGGTGCCGGTCGTCCGGGCTGGCATATCGAGTGTTCGGTGATGTCGACCTGCTGCCTGGGCGAGACTTTCGACATCCATGGCGGTGGGCCGGATCTGGTGTTCCCGCACCACGAGAACGAGATTGCCCAAAGCGAGGCGGCCACCGGCAAGCTCTACGCCAACGCATGGATGCATGCCGGCGCGGTGCGCGTGGATGGCGAGAAGATGTCCAAGTCGTTAGGCAATTTCTTCACCATCCGCGAAGTGCTGGAAAAGTATCACCCCGAGGTGGTCCGCTACCTGCTGGTGTCCAGTCACTACCGCAGTCCGATCAATTACTCCGAAGACAGCCTCAAGGAGGCCAAGGGCGCCCTGGAGCGCTTCTACCATGCCTTGAAGGGGCTGCCAGAGACTGCGCCGGCGGGCGGTGAGGTGTTTGTCGAGCGGTTCGCGGCGGCGATGGATGATGATTTCAACTCGCCGGAAGCCTGCGCGGTGCTGTTCGAGATGGCTCGCGAGGTGAATCGGTTGCGCGAGAGCGATGCTCGGGCGGCTGCTGGGCTGGCTGCTCGGCTGAAGGAGCTGGCTGGCTTGCTGGGCGTGCTGCAACTGGATCCGGATGCGTTCCTCAAAGCGGGTGCCGAGGGACGGGTGGATGCAGGGCAGGTCGAGGCACTGATTCAGGCGCGCTTGGCTGCACGGGCGGCGAAGGATTGGGCTGAGTCCGATCGCATTCGCGATCAGCTCACCGCACTCGGAGTTGTGCTCGAGGATGGCAAGGCGGGTACGACCTGGCGCCTGGCTGAGTAATCCGCCAGCAATAAAAAAGGCCGCTGATGCGGCCTTTTTTATTGGCTGTGCCTTACGAGTGGAGGTGCTCGGCGGCGTACAGCGTGTTTTCCAGCAGGCAGGCGCGGGTCATTGGTCCGACGCCGCCGGGGACCGGAGTGATCCAGCTGGCGCGCTCGAGCGCCGCTTCATAGCCGACGTCACCGATGAGTTTGCCATCTTCCTGTCGATTGATGCCGACATCGATGACGATGGCGCCTGGCTTGATCCATTCGCCTTTCACCAGTCCAGGTTTGCCGACCGCGACCACCACCAGGTCGGCGTTTACCACGTGGGCTGCCAGGTCCTTGGTAAAGCGGTGCGTGACGGTGACCGTGCAGCCAGCCAGCAACAGCTCCAGCGCCATCGGTCGGCCGACAATGTTGGACGCGCCGACTACCACGGCGTTCATGCCGTACAGGTTGGCGCCGGTGCTGTTGAGCAGTGTCATGATGCCTTTCGGCGTGCAGGGGCGCAGTAGCGGGATGCGCTGCGCTAGGCGGCCGACGTTGTACGGGTGGAAGCCGTCGACATCTTTGTCCGGGCGGATGCGCTCAAGCAGTTGCGAGGCGTCCAGGTGTTCCGGCAGCGGCAGCTGCAGCAGAATGCCGTCGATCTCCGGCGCATCATTGAGTCGATCGATCAGCTCGCGTAGCTCATTCTGCGTGGTGTTCGCGGGGAGATCGTAGGCCTCGGAGAGAAAGCCGACTTCTTCGCAGTCTTTACGCTTGTGCGAAACATAGACTTGAGAGGCGGGGTCGGTGCCGACCAGGATTACAGCCAGTCCGGGGGCTCGCAGTTGCTGCTCGCGGCGCTCGGCGACACGCTGGGCGATCTGCTGGCGGAGGCTAGCGGCGATCGCTTTGCCGTCGATCAATTGTGCAGTCATGACGCGTGCTTAACCATCAAGAAGGAGTGGGAAAAAGGACGCGCATTCTCGCATGCCTCGGGGTGTGGGCAAAGGCAGCGCGGCGGCAAATTCATGTAACTCCTTTATCTCGCTGATTTTTTTGCGTTTTGCTGTTGACGTGTTTCAGATGCGCCATTAACATTCGCCCCGCTTGTCGAGCACGGCTAGCGCCGGGTTAGAAGGCAAGGCAAGTTGGTTCTGATTTGTTCCTGCCAAAGCTTTTAGTCTGTGCTTCAACTGAAGTGCGATGATTAAGCGCCCGTAGCTCAGCTGGATAGAGCATCCGCCTTCTAAGCGGATGGTCGCAGGTTCGAGTCCTGCCGGGTGCGCCATTCGGCAGTTTCATGCAAGCATGCAATATGGTGGGCGTAGCTCAGTTGGTAGAGCGCAGGATTGTGATTCCTGTTGTCGTGGGTTCGATTCCCATCGTCCACCCCATATTTTACAAGACGCCAGGTTTAAGCCTGGCGTCTTGCTTTAAAGCTTGTCTGCGGACGTGGTGAAATTGGTAGACACACCAGATTTAGGTTCTGGCGCCGCAAGGTGTGAGAGTTCGAGTCTCTCCGTCCGCACCATCATTCAAGGCTTTCCTTCCTGCTGTCCCGGTCACCGGCAGGGTGACTTCTTCGAAATCACCTACTAGAATGCTTGCCCTTGATTCTGGGGCCGGAACGCCCGGCTAACGTCTGTGCAACGAGGAATATCCATGCAAGTTTCTGTTGAAAACACTTCCGCTCTTGAGCGTCGCATGACTGTCGGCGTTCCGGCCGAGCGTATCGAGACTGAAGTCAACAAGCGTCTGCAACAGACTGCCCGCCGCGCCAAGATCCCAGGCTTCCGCCCGGGCAAGGTGCCGATGAACGTGATTCGCCAGCGCTACGAAGGTGCTGCGCGCCAGGAAGCGCTGAGTGACCTGATCCAGGAAACCTTCTACGAAGCAGTCGTCGAGCAGAAGCTGAACCCGGCAGGCGCGCCGTCGGTCGAGCCGAAGGCCTTTGAGAAAGGCAAGGATCTGGAATACGTCGCGACCTTCGAAGTGTTTCCGGAATTCCAGGTGTCGGGCTTCGACGCTGTTGCCGTTGAGCGTCTGCAAGCTGATGTTCACGCTGCCGATGTCGACAGCATGCTGGAAATTCTGCGCAAGCAGAACACTCGCTTCGAGAAGGTCGAGCGCGCCGCTCAGAATGACGATCAACTGAACATCGATTTCGTTGGCAAGGTTGACGGCGAAGCATTCGCTGGTGGCTCGGCCAAGGGCACCGCGCTGGTGCTGGGTTCGGGTCGCATGATTCCGGGCTTCGAGGAAGGTCTGGTGGGTGCAAAGGCTGGCGAAGAGCGTGTGCTGAGCCTGAGCTTCCCGGAGGACTACCAGAATCTGGATCTGGCCGGTAAAGCGGCCGAGTTCACTGTTACTGTGAACAGCGTTTCCGAAGCCAAGCTGCCTGAGCTGAACGACGACTTCTTTGCCCTGTTTGGGATCAAGGAAGGTGGCCTCGAAGGCTTCCGGACCGAAGTTGGCAAGAACATGGAGCGCGAGCTGCGCCAGGCCATCAAGTCCAAGGTGAAAAATCAGGTGATGGATGGTCTGCTGGCTGCTAACCCGATCGAGGTGCCGAAGGCGCTGATCGGCAACGAAGTGAACCGTCTGCGCGTGCAAGCGGTGCAGCAGTTCGGTGGCAACATCAAGCCTGATCAACTGCCGGCTGAGCTCTTTGAAGAGCAGGCCAAGCGCCGCGTGGTCCTCGGTCTGATCGTCGCTGAAGTAGTCAAGCAGTTCGAGCTGAAGCCGGACGAAGCCCGCGTTCGTGAGCTGATTCAGGAAATGGCCTCGGCTTACCAAGAGCCGGAGCAAGTAGTCGCCTGGTACTACAAAAACGACCAGCAGCTCAACGAAGTGCGTTCGGTTGTGCTGGAAGAGCAAGTTGTAGATACTGTTCTGCAGAAGGCCAAAGTGACCGACAAACAGGTCTCTTACGAGGAAGCGGTCAAGCCGGCTGAAGCTCCGCAAGCAGCCTGATCCTCCCGAAGTACGAGCACACCATAAGCCAGCCTCCGTGCTGGCTTATGTGTATCTGAGACATGACAAGTTAGGGAGCGATCGCAAGACATGTCCCGTAATCCGTTCTACACGCAGCAAATGCCCGACATCCAGGCCGCAGGTGGCTTGGTGCCGATGGTTATCGAACAGTCGGCACGCGGTGAGCGTGCCTATGACATCTATTCGCGCCTGCTGAAGGAGCGCGTGATTTTCCTGATCGGCCAGGTCGAAGACTACATGGCCAACCTGGTTGCCGCGCAGCTGCTGTTCCTTGAAGCCGAGAACCCGGACAAGGATATTCACCTGTATATCAACTCGCCGGGCGGCTCGGTGACTGCTGGCATGTCGATCTACGACACCATGCAATTCATCAAGCCCGACGTGTCGACCATCTGCATCGGCCAGGCCTGCAGCATGGGTGCCCTGTTGTTGGCGGGCGGCGCTGCCGGCAAGCGTTATTGCCTGCCGCACTCGCGCATGATGATTCACCAGCCACTGGGCGGTTTTCAGGGGCAGGCGTCGGACATCGAGATTCACGCGCGCGAAATCCTCACCATTCGTGAACGTCTGAACAAGATTCTGGCCGACCACACTGGTCAGCCTATCGATGTCATCGCCCGTGATACCGATCGCGACAACTTCATGAGTGGCGAAGACGCGGTCAAATACGGCCTGATTGACCAGGTTCTGACCAAGCGCCAGATCGCCAGCTAAGCCCCTCCGCACTTACGGTCGGTCGTTGGCCGACCGCTCTGCGGGCTTGAAAATGCCCGCATTTGCCTTCATCTTGTGTTTCAAGCCTACCGGATTGGATTGATCGAATGACTGATACCCGCAACGGCGAGGATAACGGCAAGCTGCTCTATTGTTCCTTCTGCGGCAAAAGCCAGCACGAAGTACGCAAATTGATTGCCGGCCCCTCGGTCTTTATCTGCGACGAATGCGTCGACCTGTGCAACGACATCATCCGTGAGGAGGTGCAGGAGGCGCAGGCCGAGAACAATGCGCACAAGCTTCCGGCACCCAAGGAAATCAGCGGCATCCTCGATCAATATGTTATCGGTCAGGAGCGCGCGAAGAAGATCCTCGCTGTAGCGGTATACAACCACTACAAGCGACTCAACCAGCGCGATAAGAAAGAAGACGTTGAATTGGGCAAGAGCAACATCTTGCTGATCGGGCCGACGGGTTCCGGCAAGACGCTGCTTGCTGAGACGCTGGCGCGTCTGCTGAATGTGCCGTTCACCATTGCTGACGCGACGACGCTGACGGAAGCCGGCTACGTCGGCGAGGATGTGGAGAACATCATCCAGAAGCTGCTGCAGAAGTGCGATTACGATGTGGAAAAGGCCCAGATGGGCATCGTCTATATCGACGAAATCGATAAGATTTCGCGCAAGTCCGACAACCCGTCGATTACGCGTGATGTCTCGGGTGAAGGTGTGCAGCAGGCACTGTTGAAGCTGATCGAAGGCACTGTCGCCTCCGTTCCTCCGCAGGGTGGCCGCAAGCATCCCCAGCAGGAGTTCCTGCAGGTCGACACGCGCAACATCCTGTTTATTTGCGGTGGCGCGTTTTCCGGGCTTGAGAAGGTCATCCAGAACCGCTCGAGCAAGGGTGGGATTGGCTTCAACGCAGAAGTGCGCAGTCCGGATCTGGGCAAGAAGGTCGGCGAGTCGCTGCGTCAGGTCGAACCGGATGATTTGGTCAAGTTTGGCTTGATCCCGGAGTTTGTAGGCCGTCTGCCGGTCATTGCGACTCTGGACGAGCTGGACGAAGCCGCACTCATGCAGATATTGACTGAGCCCAAGAATGCTCTGACCAAGCAGTATGCCAAGCTCTTCGAAATGGAGGGCGTGGACTTGGAGTTCCGTTCTGATGCGTTGCGTGCGGTCGCCAAGCGCGCGCTTGAGCGCAAGACCGGTGCGCGTGGGCTGCGCTCCATCTTGGAAGGTGTGCTGCTGGACACCATGTACGAGATTCCGTCGCAGACGGAAGTCAGCAAAGTGGTTATCGATGAGAGCGTTATTGCCGGCTCCTCTAAGCCGCTGCTGATCTACGAGAACAGTGAGCAGCCTGCGAAAGCCGCGCCAGATGCCTGATTGGTGTGCTGTATAAGCTAGAAAAGGGGCCTTCGGGCCCCTTTTTTATTTCCCGGCTCCAGCGCTTGTTTTTTCCTTCCCCTGCCTCCATCTTAGCGACAAGGCACCTCCTTCCTTTCACGGCCAAATGGCCGCCGTAGAGCCAAAATCATGAAGCCAACAGTTGAATTGCCACTTTTGCCGCTGCGTGACGTCGTGGTCTATCCGCACATGGTCATCCCGCTGTTTGTCGGTCGCGAGAAGTCGATCGAGGCGCTGGAGGCCGCTATGACCGGCGACAAGCAGATCCTGCTGCTTGCGCAAAAGAATCCGGCCGACGATGACCCAAGCGAGGAAGCGCTGTATCGCGTCGGCACGGTTGCAACCGTGCTGCAATTGCTCAAATTACCGGACGGCACTGTCAAGGTGCTTGTCGAGGGCGAGCAGCGCGCGGCCGCCGAGCGCTTTGTCGAGGTGGATGGTCACACCCGAGTCGATGTGGCGTTGATCGAGGAAACTGAAACGGCGGAACGTGAGTCCGAGGTCTTTGTTCGCAGCTTGTTGAGTCAGTTCGAGCAGTACGTGCAGTTGGGCAAGAAAGTGCCGAGCGAAGTGCTCTCGTCGCTGAACAGCATCGATGAGCCTGGTCGTCTGGTCGACACCATGGCCGCGCACATGGCGTTGAAGATCGAGCAGAAGCAGGAAATTCTCGAGATTACCGATCTGTCGGCGCGCGTCGAGCATGTGCTCGCGCTGCTGGACGCAGAAATCGATCTGCTGCAGGTCGAAAAGCGCATTCGCGGCCGCGTCAAGAAACAGATGGAGCGCAGCCAGCGCGAGTACTACTTGAATGAGCAGATGAAAGCCATTCAAAAGGAACTCGGTGATGGCGACGAAGGGCACAGCGAGCTTGAGGAGCTCAAGAAGCGTATTGAGAACTCCGGCATGAGCAAGGAGGCCTATGCCAAGGCGCAGGCCGAACTGAACAAGCTCAAGCAAATGTCGCCGATGTCGGCGGAAGCTACTGTCGTGCGTTCCTACATCGATTGGTTGGTCAATGTTCCATGGAAAGCCGAGAGCAAGGTGCGTCTGGACCTGGCGCGGGCCGAGGCGATTCTGGATGCCGACCATTACGGCCTTGAAGAGGTCAAGGAACGCATCCTTGAGTACCTCGCTGTGCAGAAGCGTGTCAAAACCGTCAAAGGGCCCGTGCTGTGCCTTGTAGGCCCGCCGGGCGTAGGTAAAACCTCGTTGGCCGAATCGATTGCGCATGCGACCAACCGCAAGTTCGTGCGCATGGCCTTGGGTGGTGTGCGCGACGAGGCAGAGATTCGCGGGCACCGCCGCACCTATATTGGCTCGATGCCGGGCCGCCTGATTCAGAAGATGACCAAGGTCGGTGTGCGCAACCCGCTGTTCCTGCTCGATGAAATCGACAAGATGGGCCAGGACATGCGTGGCGATCCCGCGTCTGCCTTGCTCGAAGTGCTTGATCCCGAGCAGAACCACAATTTCAACGACCACTATCTGGAAGTCGACTACGACCTTTCCGATGTGATGTTCCTCTGCACTGCCAACTCGATGAACATTCCGGCGCCTTTGATGGACCGGATGGAAGTGATTCGCTTGCCGGGTTACACCGAGGACGAAAAAGTCAACATCGCGGTGAAGTACCTCGCGCCGAAGCAGACCCAGGCGAATGGCCTGAAGAAGGGCGAGCTAGAGTTCGAGTCGGCGGCGATTCGCGACATCATTCGTTACTACACCCGCGAGGCCGGCGTGCGTGGGCTCGAGCGGCAGATTGCCAAGGTGTGCCGCAAGGCCGTCAAGGAGCATGTGCAAGAGAAGCGCTTCAAGGTAACCGTTACCCCAGACTCGCTGGAGCACTTCCTGGGGGTCAGGAAGTACCGCTACGGCCTGGCGGAACAGCAGGATCAAATTGGTCAGGTGACCGGTCTGGCCTGGACGCAGGTGGGTGGCGAGTTGCTCACCATCGAGTCAGCGGTCGTCCCCGGCAAGGGGCAATTGATCAAGACCGGCTCGCTGGGCGACGTCATGGTCGAATCCATCACCGCGGCGCTCACCGTGGTGCGCAGCCGGGCGCAGAGCCTGGGGGTAGCGGCGGACTTCCATGAGAAGCGCGATATCCACATCCATATGCCCGAGGGGGCTACTCCGAAGGATGGTCCGAGCGCCGGTATTGGCATGTGCACGGCGCTGGTTTCGGCATTGACGCAGATTCCGGTACGTGCCGATGTGGCGATGACCGGGGAGATCACCCTGCGTGGTCAGGTGCTCGCAATTGGTGGTCTTAAAGAGAAATTGCTGGCAGCCCATCGGGGTGGAATCAAGACCGTGATCATTCCCGAAGAGAATGTTCGTGATCTCAAGGAAATTCCCGAGAATATTAAGCAAGACCTGCAGATTAAACCGGTTAAATGGATTGACGAGGTCCTGCAAATTGCGCTGCAATACGCCCCGGAGCCCTTGCCCGATGCGGCTCCGGAGCTGGTTGCAAAGGATGACAAGCGCGAGACTGATTCCAAGGAGCGAATCAGCACGCATTAGCCGGGGGGCTTCCTTGACACATTTTTCTAGCCCTTGTTATAAAGCGGCTCTTGTGTCGGCAGGCCACTCAGCCACCCGCTTTGCTTACACCAAAAATTAAGAAACAAACTCAACAGGAATAAGGGGACTTAAGAGTGAACAAGTCGGAACTGATTGATGCTATCGCCGCATCTGCTGATATCCCGAAAGCTGTCGCTGGCCGTGCGCTGGACGCAGTAATCGAATCCGTTACTGGCGCTCTGAAGGCTGGTGACTCTGTAGTGCTGGTTGGCTTCGGTACTTTCGCTGTCAAAGAGCGTGCTGCTCGCACCGGTCGCAACCCGCAGACTGGCAAGCCGATCAACATCGCTGCTGCCAAGATCCCAGGCTTCAAAGCTGGTAAAGCCCTGAAAGACGCCGTTAACTAAGCGCTCTTCGGGCCTTGCCCTACCAGGCGGACGCACCGTCTGCCTGGCATGGAGCGGTAACTGGTCGGTCCACCGACAGGAAAGTGAGGGGCGTAGCTACAATCCTCCACCGTTCCAGCAGTACATCGAAGGCGCATCCTCGGATGCGCCTTTCTTATATCTGGATTTACCCACACTCCGCGGCTGTCCCGTTCAGTACGGCCGTATCTGGGGGCACGCATGCTGCAGAACATTAGGGACAATTCACAAGGCTGGATTGCCAAGACCATTATCGGTGTCATCGTCATGCTGATGGCGCTGACCGGCTTCGATGCCATTTTCAACGCGGTCACCCACAACCAGGTTGCGGCCAAGGTCAACGGCGACGAGATCAGCCAGAACGACTTGAGCCAGGCCGTGGATATGCAGCGGCGCCAACTGATTCAGCGGCTGGGCAAGGAATTCGATGCCTCGCGTCTGGATGAAAAGCTGCTCCGTGACGCTGCCATCAAGGGCCTGATTGAGCGCAAGCTGCTGCTGCAAAGCGCCAGCAATGCGAAGTTTTCCTTCCCTTCGGCAGCACTGGATCAGGTCATTCTGCAGACCCCGGAGTTCCAGGTTGACGGCAAGTTCAATTCGGACCGTTTCGACCAGGTCATTCGGCAGATGGGCTACACCCGGCTGCAATTCCGTCAGATGCTCGAGCAGGAGATGCTGATCGGCCAGCTGCGTGCAGGCGTCGCCGGCACTGGCTTCGTCACTGATGATGAGATCCAGGCATTTGCCCGCCTCGAGAAGCAGACTCGCGATTTCGCGATGCTGACCATCGCCGCCGACAAGAGCGCGGTGAAGGTCTCTGACGACGAAGTGAAGGCCTACTACGACGAGCACGCCACTCAGTACATGAGCGCCGAGCAGGTAATTGCCGAATACGTCGAACTGAAGAAGGAAGCCTTCTTCGACAAGGTCAGCGTGAAGGACGAAGACCTGCAGGCCAGCTACCAGAAAGAAATCGCCAACCTTGCCGAGCAGCGCGAGGCCGCGCACATCCTGATCGAAGTGAACGACAAGGCCACTGACGAGCAGGCCAAGGCGAAGATCGAGGACATCCAGAAGCGCCTGAGCCAAGGGCAGAGCTTCGACGCGCTGGCGAAAGAGTTCTCCCAGGACCCGGGTTCGGCCAGCAATGGCGGCGATCTGGGTTATGCCGGGCCGGGTGTCTACGATCCTGAGTTCGAGAAGGCGCTGTATGCGCTGAAGAAAGGCGAGGTGTCCCAGCCGGTGCGTTCCACTTACGGCTGGCACTTGGTCAAGCTGTTGGGCGTGCAGGCGCCGCAGGTGCCGAGCTTCGAGAGTCTCAAGGGCAAGCTGGTTCACGACCTCAAGGCGCAACAGGTTGAGCAGCGCTTCGTCGAAGCGACCAAGGCGCTGGAGGACTCCGCGTTCGAAGCTTCCGACCTGATTCAGCCGGCGCAGGACCTCGGCCTGCAGATCAAGACCACCGCTCCGTTTGGTCGTGAGGGTGGCGAAGGCCTTGCTGCCAACCATCAGGTGGTCCAGGCCGCCTACACCCAGGAAGTCCTCGAAGACGGCGCCAACAGCACGGCGATCGAGCTGGACCCGGACACCGTGGTGGTGCTGCGCGTCAAGGAGCACAAGAAGCCCGAACAGCTGCCGCTGGAGCAAGTGGCTGCGGCCATTCGTGAGCAGCTGAGCGAACAGCAAGCTGGCGAAGCGGCGAAGAGCAAGGGCGAGGCGCTGGTGGCCAGCCTGCGCGAAGGCAAGACGCCGATCGCGCAAGCCCAACAAGGTCAATCCTGGAAGCAGGTCGAAGCCGCTACCCGCAGTCAGGAAGGCATCGAGCCGTCGGTACTGCAGACGCTGTTCCAGATGGCCAAACCGGAAGCTGCCGACAAAGCGACCTTCGCCGGTCTGGTGCTGCCGAACGGTGACTACGCGGTGTTGCAACTCAAAGGCGTCAGCGAGCCGAAGGGCGAGCTGGCGGCGGACGAGAAAGAGATGTATCGCCGCTTCCTGGCTTCGCGCAGCGGCCAGCAGGACTTCTCGGCCTATCGCAACGGGCTGGAGAAGCAGGCGAAGATCGAACGCTATTGAGTTCTTTGCCAACCAACAAAAAGGCCGCACTTAGCGGCCTTTTTGTTTTCTAGCGCTAGGACTTATTCGGCGCCGGCCGGGACCAGGAATGCCGCCTCGAGGAGCTGCTGGGTGTAGGGGTGTTGCGGCGCGGTGAAGATGGCTTCCGCCGGGCCTTGCTCGACGACTTGGCCCTGTTTGACCACCATCAACTGGTGGCTGAGGGCTTTGACCACGGCCAGGTCATGGCTGATGAACAGGTACGTCAGGTTGTACTTGGCCTGCAGCGAGCGGAGCAGCTCGACGACCTGGCGCTGCACCGTGCGATCGAGCGCGGAGGTCGGCTCATCCAGCAGGATCAGCTCGGGTTTCAGCACCAGGGCGCGGGCAATGGCGATGCGCTGGCGCTGCCCGCCGGAAAACTCGTGGGGGTAGCGGTGGCGGGTTTCCGGGTCCAGTCCGACCTCCAGCAGCGCGGCGATAATGGCCTGCTCCTGTTCGGCGGGGGTGCCGATGCCATGGATATCCAAGCCTTCGCCGACGATCTGGCCCACCGACATACGCGGACTGAGGCTGCCGTAGGGGTCCTGGAAGACCACCTGCATCTGTCGCCGCAGCGGGCGCACCTCATGCTGCGTCAGGCCATTCAGCGGCTGGCCCTGGAAGCGGATCGAGCCCTGACTGCCTAGCAGGCGCAGGATGGCCAGGCCCAAGGTGGACTTGCCGGAACCGCTCTCGCCGACAATGCCCAGGGTTTGCCCCTTGGGTAGGCTGAAGCGGATACCGTCCACTGCTTTCACGTGGTCGACAGTGCGTCGCAGCAGGCCTTTCTTGATCGGGAACCAGACCCGCAGGTCGTCGACCTCGAGCAGCGCTGGTCCGGGCGGGTTGTCCACCGGCTCGCCGCGTGGTTCGGCACCGAGCAGCTCCTGGGTGTAGGGATGCTGCGGAGACTGGAACAGCTGCTCGCAAGGCGCCTGCTCGACGATCTGGCCGCGCTGCATGACGCACACCCGCTGGGCGATGCGCCGCACCAGGTTGAGGTCATGGCTGATCAGCAGCAGCGACATGCCGAGGCGGCGCTGCAGGTCCTTGAGCAGTTCGAGAATCTTCAGCTGCACGGTGACGTCGAGGGCGGTGGTCGGCTCGTCGGCGATCAACAGTTCCGGCTCGTTGGCCAGCGCCATGGCGATCATTACGCGCTGGCGCTGCCCGCCGGACAGCTCGTGGGGGAATGCCTTGAGGCGTTTGTGCGGCTCGGGGATGCCCACCAGCTCGAGCAGTTCGAGCGTGCGCCGGGTGGCGGCCTTGCCGGTCAGTCCCTTGTGCAGGGCGAGCACCTCGTTGATCTGTTTCTCCACGCTGTGCAGCGGGTTCAGTGAGGTCATCGGCTCCTGAAAAACCATGGCAATGCGGTTGCCGCGAATGCCGCGCAGCTTGGCCTCGGGAGCCTTCAGCAAGTCGATGCCGGCGTAATGGATACTGCCGGTCGGATGCTGGGTGAGCGGGTAGGGCAGCAGGCGCAGGATCGAATGCGCGGTGACCGACTTGCCCGAGCCGCTCTCGCCGACCAAGGCCAGGGTTTCGCCGCGACGGATGTCGAAGCTCACCGCTTCGACCACGCGCTGGCGGCGGTCGGCGGTGACGAATTCCACGGCGAGGTCGCGCACTTCGATCAGGTTGTCTGACATGGTTTCACTTCCGGGGGTCGAAGGCATCGCGCGCCGCCTCGCCAATGAACACCAGCAGGCTCAGCATCAGGCCCAGCACCACGAAGGCGCTGATGCCCAGCCAGGGCGCCTGGCGGTTGGATTTGGCCTGCGCCACCAGCTCGCCGAGCGACGGTGCGCCAGGCGGCAGGCCGAAGCCGAGGAAGTCGAGGGCGGTGAGGGTGCCGATCGCGCCGGTGAGGATGAACGGCATGAAGGTCATGGTCGAGATCATCGCGTTGGGCAGGATATGGCGGAACATGATCGCGCCGTTCTGCATGCCCAGGGCCCGCGCGGCGCGGACGTATTCGAGGTTGCGGCCGCGGAGGAACTCGGCGCGTACCACGTCGACCAGGCTCATCCAGGAAAACAGCAGCATGATGCCCAGCAGCCACCAGAAATTCGGCTGCACGAAGCTGGCGAGAATGATCAGCAGGTAGAGCACCGGCAGCCCGGACCACACCTCGAGAAAGCGCTGGCCGAACAGGTCGACCCAGCCGCCGTAGAAGCCCTGCAGCGCGCCGGCGATCACCCCGATCACCGAGCTGAGTAGGGTCAGCACCAGGGCGAACAGCACCGAGATGCGGAAGCCGTAGATCACCCGGGCCAGCACGTCGCGGCCCTGGTCATCGGTGCCCAGCCAGTTTTCCGCCGAGGGTGGAGCCGGCGCCGGCACCTTGAGCTCGTAGTTGATGGTCGAGTAGTTGAACGGGATCGGCGGCCAGAGTAGCCAGCCGTCCTTCGCCTCGATCAGCTCGCGCATGTAGAGGCTCTTGTAGTTGGCCTCCAGGGGGAACTCGCCGCCGAAGGTGGTTTCCGGATAGCGCTTGAGCACCGGGAAGTACCATTCGCCGTCGTAACGCACCGCCAGCGGCTTGTCGTTGGCGATCAGCTCCGCGCCGAGGCTGAGGCCGAACAGGATGAGGAACAGCCACAGCGACCACCAGCCGCGCTTGTGCGCTTTGAAACGCTCGAAGCGGCGGCGGTTGAGTGGCGACAGCTTGAGAGTGAAGCCCATCTCAACCCTCCCGGTTTTCGAAGTCGATGCGCGGATCGACCAGGGTGTAGGTGATGTCGCCGATCAGTTTCACCAGCAGGCCGACCAGGGTGAAGATGAACAGCGTGCCGAACACCACCGGGTAGTCGCGGTTGATGGCCGCCTCGAAACTCATCAGGCCGAGGCCGTCGAGCGAGAAGATCACCTCGATCAGCAGCGAGCCGGTGAAGAAGATGCCGATGAACGCCGCCGGGAAGCCGGCGATGATCAGCAGCATGGCGTTACGGAACACGTGGCCGTACAGCACGCTGCGCTCGGTGAGGCCCTTGGCGCGGGCGGTGACCACGTACTGCTTGTTGATCTCGTCGAGGAAGCTGTTCTTGGTCAGCAGGGTGAGGGTGGCGAAGTTGCCGATCACCAGTGCAGTCACTGGCAGCGCCAGGTGCCAGAAATAGTCGAGGATCTTGCCGCCCAGGCTGAGCTCGTCGAAGTTGTTCGAGGTCAGCCCGCGCAAGGGGAACCAGTCCCAATAGCTGCCGCCGGCAAACAGCACGATCAGCAGAATGGCGAACAGGAATGCCGGGATGGCGTAGCCGACGATAATCGCGGTGCTGGTCCACAGGTCGAAGGTACTGCCGTGGCGGGTCGCCTTGGCGATGCCCAGGGGGATGGACACCAGGTACATGATCAGCGTGCTCCACAGCCCCAGCGAGATCGACACCGGCATCTTCTCGATGATCAGGTCGGTGACCTTGGCGTCGCGGAAGAAGCTGCTGCCGAAGTCCAGGTGCAGGTAGTTCTTCAGCATGATCCAGAAGCGCTCAGGCGCCGGCTTGTCGAAGCCGTACATGCGCTCGATCTCCTTGATCAGCTCGGGGTCGAGACCCTGCGCACCGCGGTAGTTGGAGCCGGCCTGGGCAACTTCGCCACCGCCGCCGGAGATTCGCCCGGTGGCGCCGCCGGACGCCGAGTCGAAGCCTTCCAGCTTGGCGATCATCTGTTCGACCGGGCCGCCGGGAGCGGCCTGGATGATGATGAAGTTGATCAGCAGGATGCCCAGCAGGGTGGGAATGATCAGCAGCAGGCGCCGCAGGATGTAGGCCAGCATCTACTCGCCATCCTTGGCGACGGCGGCCGCAGGCGTGGCGGCTTGCGCCTGATCGCTCTTGAGCCACCAGGTCATCAGCCCGTAGTCGTACAGCGGGGTCTTTTCCGGGCGGCCGAACTTGTTCCAGTAGGCCAGGCGCCAGGTGTCGACGTAGTAGTTGGGCACCACGTAGTAGCCCCACTGCAGGGCGCGATCCAGGGCGCGCGCGTGGTCGATCAGGCTTTGCCGCGAGTCGGCGCGGATCAGCCCCTCGACCAGTTGGTCGATGGCCGGGTCGCGCAGGCCGATGAAGTTGCGGCTACCGGGGTTGTCGGCGCTGCTGGAGTGCCAGAACTCGCGCTGCTCGTTGCCGGGCGAGCTGGACTGGCCCCAGGTTGCGCTGGTTATGTCGAAGTCGCGCGAACGCAGGCGGTTGATGAACTGCGAGGCATCGACGCGGCGGATCTGCATGTCGATGCCCAGCTCGCTGAGGTTGCGCTTGTAGGGAAGCAGGATGCGTTCCATGTTGGTCTGGAACAGCATGAACTCGAAGGCCAGCGGCTTGCCGTCCGGGCCGACCATGCGGTCGTTCTCGATGCGGTAGCCGGCTTCCTGCAGCAGCTGATAGGCGCGGCGCTTCTGGTCGCGAATGATGCCGTCGCCCTGGGTTACCGGCAGGCTGAACACCTGGTCGAACACCTCTGCCGGCAGCTTGTCGCGCAGCGGCTCGAGGATCTTCAGCTCGGCTGGCGACGGCGGCTGGTGGGCGGCCATTTCCGAGTTTTCGAAGTAGCTGGTGGTGCGCTTGTAGGAGCCGAAGAACAGCTGCTTGTTCGACCATTCGAAGTCGAACAGCAGACTGATCGCCTCGCGCACGCGGCGGTCCTGGAACACCGGGCGGCGGATGTTGAAGGCGAAGGCCTGCATGCCGACCGGGTTATGGTTGGGCACCGCTTCCTTCATCATCCGGCCGTCAGTCAGCGCGGCGGACTGGTAACCGGTGGCCCAGTCCTTGGCCGAGTACTCGAGGTTGAGGTCGAACTGGCCGCCCTTGAAGGCTTCCAGGGCCACCGACATGTCGCGGTAATAGTCGACGACGATGGCGTCGAAGTTGTACTGGCCACGGCTTACCGGCAGATCCTTGCCCCACCAGTCCTTGACCCGTTCGTAGCGAATGGTGCGCCCCGACTCCAGGCTGGCGACCCGATAGGGGCCGCTGCCGAGGGGGATCTCCAGGCTGGTCTTGCTGAAGTCGCGACCCTGCCACCAGTGCTTCGGTACCACCTGCAGCTGGCCGAGGATCAGCGGCAGCTCGCGGTTGCCCTTGTGCTTGAAGTCGAAGCGCACTTTCAGTGGACCCTCGACCACCACCTTGTCGACGTCGGCGTAGTAGTTGCGGTACATCGGGTCGCCGTGCTGCATCAGCATGCCGAAGGTGAACTCGACGTCCTCGGCAGTGACCGGCTTGCCGTCGTGGAAGCGCGCCTTGGGGTTGAGGTAGAAGCGCACGTAGCCGTTGTCCGGCGCCTTCTCGATCTTCTCGGCGAGCAGGCCGTACTCGGTGAACGGCTCATCCGGCGAGTGATAGGTCAGGCTGTCGTAGATCATGCCGATACGGCTTTCCACGTTGCCTTTGGGAATGAACGGATTGAGGCTGTCGAAGCCACCGTAGTTGGCCAGGCGCAGGGTGCCGCCTTTGGGCGCCGCGGGGTTCACATAGTCGAAGTGCTGGTAGCTGGCCGGGTACTTCGGCGCCTCATCGTAGAGCGTGATCGCATGTTGCGGGGCGGCCTGGACGAGGCCGGCGACGCCGAGCAGCAGAAAACTGCTGCCGTGGAGCAGGGCGCGCAGGGCTTGCATCATAGGGAGGTCTCCGTGGGCTTCAGCCACCAGGCGCGCAGGCCGAGAGTGTAGGGCGGCGTGGTGACGAAGGCGAACCGGTTGCGGTACGCCACGCGGTGATAATCGATGTACCAGTTGGGAATGCTGTAGTGCTGCCAAAGCAAGACGCGGTCCACCGCGCGGGCCGCGGCGACCTGATCGTCGCGGGTCTGCGCGGCGAGCAGTTTGTTGAGCATCTGATCGATGACCGGATTGGCGACCCCCGCATAGTTCTTGCTGCCTTTGACCTTGACCTGGCTGGAGTGGAAATACTGCCATTGTTCGAGGCCAGGGCTGAGGGTTTGTGGCAGGGTCATCAGGATCATGTCGTAGTCGAATTGGTCGAGGCGCTGCTTGTACTGGGCGCGGTCCACCGTGCGCAGGCTGGCCTGGATGCCAATGCTGGCGAGGTTGGCGCTGTACGGGCGGAGGATGCGCTCGAGGCTCGGGTTGACCAGCAGGATCTCGAAACGCAGCGGCTCGCCGCGGCTGTTGATCAAGCGCTGGCCGGACAGCGTCCAGCCGGCCTCGCGCAATAGACCGAGCGCACGGCGCAGGGTTTCCCGCGGAATGCCATCGCCGTCGGTTTGCGGCAGGGTGAAGGGTTCGCTGAACAGGCGGGCGGGCAGTTGCTTGCGGTACGGCGACAGCAGCAGCCACTCATGGCCTTCCGGCTTGCCGCTGGCGGTGAATTCGGTGTTCGGGTAGTAGCTGCGACTGCGCACATAGGCGTCGTTGAACAGCGCGCGATTGGTCCATTCGAAGTCGAACATCAGCCCCAGCGCCTCGCGAACCTTGCGCTCGGCGAAGGTGTTGCGGCGGGTGTTCATGAACAGCGCCTGGGTCTGCGTGGGAATCTGGTGCTTGATCTCGGCCTGCACCACGTCGCCGCGGCGCACGGCGGGAAAACGGTAGCCGGTGCTCCAGTTCTTCGCCTGGTGCTCGATGTAGAAATCGAACTCGCCGGCCTTGAACGCTTCGAAGGCGATGTCGTTGTCGCGGTAGAACTCCACTTCGACGCGATCGAAATTGTACTTGCCGCGATTGACCGGCAGGTTCTGCCCCCACCAGTCCTTGACGCGCTCGAACACCAGCTCGCGCCCCGGCACCACGCGGCTTATCCGATACGGGCCGCTGCCCAGCGGCGGGGTGAAGCTGGTGGCCTTGAAGTTGCGCTGCTTCCAGTAGTGCTGCGGCAACACCGGCAGTTCGCCGAGGCGCAGGATCAGCAGCGGATTGCCGGCGCGCTTGAACACGAAGCGGATGCGATGACGGTTGAGAATGTCGACGCGCTTCACTTCCTGCAGGTTGGTGCGGTACTGCGGATGCCCCTGCTTGAGCAGGGTGCGGTAGGAAAACGCCACGTCATAGGCGGTGATCGGCACGCCATCGTGGAAGCGCGCTTCCGGACGCAGGTTGAACACCACCCAGCTGCGGTCGTCGCTGTACTCCACGCTGCGGGCAATCAGGCCGTAGCTGGAGGCGGGCTCGTCGCCCGAGGGGTCGTACATGCCGCTGCCGGACATCAGCGTTTCGTTCAGCTCGTTGATGCCATACTGCAGGAAGTCGCCGGTGGCGATCGGGCTGGTGCCCTTGAAGGTGTAGGGATTGAGCGTGTCGAAGGTGCCGCCCGCCATCAGGCGCACGGTACCGCCCTTCGGCGCGTCGGGGTTGACCCAGGCGAAGTGGGTGAAGGTGGCTGGGTACTTGAGGTCGCCGAACTGCGCATAGCCATGGCTTTCGGTCAGCGATGCCAGGGCGTCGAAGCTGAATGCCAGGCTAAGAATCAGCGGGAGCAGGAGTCGCATCTGGCGCAGGGTTCCGATCCGTGGCGGCTATATGCTGCTTGTTCGGTACAGTAACAGCTTGTATCCACTGGAAAAAGAGTGACCCGGCCGGGGCTCGTGCCATCCACTGAGCAGGACCTCTACGAAGATTGGAGCGGGGTTGTCTGGTGAGCGAGCGCAGTCATGGTTTACAAGCGTGGATCGAGCGGCTGAACCAGGCCGAGCTGCCGGCATTGGCCGCGGTGGTCCAGGATCTGCAGCGCTTCGCGCAACCCGAACATTCCTCGGTCCAGCAACTGGCCGAGGTGCTGCTGCGTGACGCCGCGCTGACCGCCAAGGTGCTGCGCGTCGCCAACAGCGTCTACTACAACCCGTCTCAGGAAGCGATCCGCACCATTAGCCGGGCCATCGTGCTGATCGGCTTCGAGCAGGTGCGGGTGATCGGTTTGTCGGTCAGCCTGATCGACCATTTACTCGCGCGGCAGCCGCGTGAGCAATTGCAGGAGCTGCTCGCGCGGGCCTTCCATGCCGCGGTGCAGGCACGCAACATCGCCGGCTACGTGCTCTCCAAGCATCAGGAAGAAGTGTTCATTGCCGCTTTGCTCAACCAGGTCGGTGAGCTGGCGTTCTGGGGCTGCGGTGGTGAGCAGGCCGACGAGTTGGCGGCGGCCCTGGCGCAACCCGGCGTTGAGGCGGACAGCACGGCGCGCGCGCTGCTGGGTTTCAGCTTCCGTCAGTTGACCCAGGGCCTGGTCAAAAGCTGGAACCTCGGCGAGGTGGCCGGTCTGGCGCACAGTCGTGGCAGCCAGCTCGATCCGGCGGCGAAAGCCGTGGCCCTGGGCGTGCAGATCAGCGAGGCCGCGCTGCAGGGGTGGGACTCACCGGCGGTCGAGCGTCTGGTTGGCCAGCTGGCGACCTTTATCGGTGTGCCCGCCGAGGAGGCGTTACAGCAGGTGTTGGCCAGTGCCGACGAGGCGGTCAAGGTGGCGGCCACCTTCGGCGCCAGCCGGCTGTGTCACCTGATCCCCAACACCGACCCGGAACAGATTCGCGTGCAGCAAGAGCAGCGCCGCGCCCGTCTGCTGCAGCCCAATCTGCTGATCCTGCAACAGGCGCTGCAGGACCTCGGCGGCTTGATCGCCGGCCAGGCGGAGCTGAACAAGGTGCTCGATACCGTCTGCCAGGGCCTGCACCAGGGCGCCGGCCTGGAGCGGGTGATGCTTGCGGTACTGGCCGACGGGCAATCGACGTTCCGGGTCAAGCGGGCGCTGGGTGAGGGGAGCGAGGCGTGGCTGACGGAGTTCGTCCTGCCGGTCGATCAGCCTGAGCAGCAGCACCTGTTCAGCTACGTGCTGCGCCATCACGAAACCCTGTGGATGGGCGTGCCGGCCAGTCACAACCTCAGCGAGCTGGTGACGTTGCCGCTTCGCCAGTTGCTGGGGCAGGGCATGTTCTTCATTGCCCCGCTGCGCGTCGGCAAGCGCGATATCGGCGTGCTGTATGCCGATCGCCGGCTCTCCGGGCGTGCGTTGCAGCATGAGCAGTTCGTGGCCTTTCAGCGCTTCAGCCAATTGACCGAGCGCTGCCTGGCGGCCCTGAGCAAGCGCGGCTGATCAGTCCTGCAGGAACAGCGTCAGCGTCTGGCCGGGGCGCAGGGCGCTGCCGGTCTGCGGATTCCAGTCGGCGATGTGCTGGGTTTCGACATTGAAGCGCTTGGCGATCATGTACATCGAATCGCCCTTCTTCACCTTGTAGTAGGTGACCGCTTCGCGGGCGGCCGGCTTGCCTGCACGCACCGCGGGCTTGGCGCCGGCACCTTGCAGGTTGAGCACCTGGCCGACCTTGAGGCCGTGGTTGGAGAGCTTGTTCCAGCGCTTGAGGTCGTCGACCGCGACGTTGTTGGCCTTGGCGATCTGCCACATGTTGTCGCCGTTCTTGACCCGGTAGGTGCGCGGCTTGCTCACCGTGGCCACGGCGATCGTCGGTTGTGCCGCCTGGCGCGGCTGCTCGCCGGCGCGCAGCGGCAGGGTCAGGCTCTGCCCGGCATGCAGGCGCGAGTTGGACAGGTTGTTGATGTCCTGCAGGCTGTTTATTGACAGGTCGTATCGCCGGGCGATGCTCTGCAGGGTGTCGCCTTTGCGTACCTTGTAGTTCTGCCAGTCGACCTTGTCCTGCGGCTTGAGCATCGACAGGTTGGCGGTCAGCAACTCAGCCTTGGCCGCCGGCACCAGCAGCTGCTGCGGGCCGCCGTAGGTGATGCGCTTCTTGAAGGCCGGGTTGAGCTGGTACATCTCGTCGGCGTCGATGTTCGCCAGCGCCGCCAGGCGGGACAGGTCCATGCGCTGCTTCAGTTCGACGACTTCGAAATAGGGCTCGTTGGCGATCGGATCGAGGTTGATGCCGTAGGCCTCGGGAGCCTTGACCAGCTGCGACAGGGCGAGCAGCTTGGGCACGTAGTCCTGGGTTTCCTGGGGGAGCGGCAGGTTCCAGTAGTCGGTGGGCAGGCCGAGCTTCTGGTTGCGCTCGATGGCCCGGCTGACTGTGCCTTCCCCAGCGTTGTAAGCCGCCAGCGCCAGCAGCCAGTCGCCGTTGAACATCTCGTGGAGGCGGCTCAGGTAGTTGAGTGCGGCGCCGGTCGAGGCGGTGATGTCGCGACGACCGTCGTACCAGCTGGATTGCTGCAGGTTGTAGTGGCGGCCGGTGGTCGGGATGAACTGCCAGAGGCCGGCGGCGTTGCTGCGCGAGTAGGCGAACGGGTCGTAGGAGCTTTCGATGACCGGCAGCAACGCCAGTTCGAGCGGCATGTCGCGTTCTTCGAGGCGCTCGACCACGTAGTGCACGTACAGGCTGCCGCGCCCGCTGACGCTTTCCAGGTAGGACGGCTTGCTGGCGAACCACAGGCGCTGGCGTTCGATGCGCGGGTTGGTGCCGATCTCGTCCTGCAACTGGAAGCCGCGGCGCATGCGCTCCCAGACGTCCTGTGGCGGCTCGTCTTCGGCGGCGCTGTCCAGCCACTGCGGCTGCTGTTCGACGACTGGGGCGGGCGTGGTGCGGCTGTTGCTGTCCTGGACGCCGCCCATGTTCTGGCAACCCGCCAAACCCAGGACGAGCGTTGCCAGCAGCAGTCGAGTCGGCCGTGCCAATGCGTCTAGATCGAGGGTTTTAGAAGTGATTGACCACATTGGCTGGGGGCTTATTCCAAGCTTGAAGGTCGGGGGATTCTAGGAATCGGCCCACAGCTGGTCAAGTTTTGATCGCTTGGCGGCGATCTTCAGCGCCCGGTCAAAACCGGTCTTTCCAGGCGCGCAGGCTGGCGAACACCGCGCTGGGCGTCGCTTCGAGTGGGCCGCTCCGCTCGTCGGCTTGCCTCGCCACTGCCGGCTCCTGGCTGCGCAGGAACGGGTTGGTGGCCTGCTCCAGGGCGATGGTCGAGGGCAGGCTGATGCGCCCGGCGTCGCGCCAGGCGCTGACCTCGGCGAAGCGCTTGGCGATGGCCGGGTTGTCCGGCTCGACCGCGCGGGCGAAGCGCAGGTTGCTCAGGGTGTATTCGTGGGTGCAGTACACCAGGGTGTTGCCGGGCAGTGCGGCCAGGCGGCTGAGCGAGGCGTACATCTGGGCCGGAGTGCCTTCGAACAGGCGCCCGCAGCCGGCGGCGAACAGGGTGTCGCCACAGAACAGCAGTGGCTGCGCGGCCGCATGGTAGTAGGCGATGTGGCCGAGGGTGTGGCCTGGTACTTCCAGGATCTCGAAGTCGAGACCCAGCACGCTGATGCGCTGTCCGTCGGCGAGGGCGACATCGCGCGCCGGAATGTTTTCCTTGGCCGGGCCGTACACGGTGGCGCCGGTCGCCTGCTTGAGGCGCTCGACACCGCCAACGTGGTCGTGGTGGTGGTGGGTGACCAAAATGTCGCTGAGCTGCCAGCCCGGATGAGCGGCCAGCCAGTCGAGCACCGGTGCGGCATCGCCGGGATCGACCACGGCGCAGCACCGGGTGGCAGCGTCTTGTAACAACCACAGGTAGTTGTCGGTGAAGGCGGGCAGGGCGTCGATCTGTATCATGGGGGAAGTCGCTAAGCTGTCATTCATCACCGTATCTTAGGCGCAAAGCGCGCCAGGCAGGTATTGCCATGACCGACCTCCTTCATTGCGAAGCCGACGCCGAACGGCTGGCCCTGATCCGCGCCGCGCGCGCCTGGCTCGCCGGGCCATTGGGCCAGCAGATGCTGGAACAGGAGCGCGCGCTGCTGGAGCAGGAGCTGGCGCGCCTGTTCGGTGGCTATCTGGTGCACTACGGCCCTTCGCCCGAACGCGCGGCGGGGTGCGGGCAGATTCAGCGGCGCGTGCACCTGGGCGCCAACCTGCCGGGTGTCGAGATCGTCGGCGACGAGCAGTCCTGGCCGATCAGCGAGCACGCCGCGGACGTGGTGCTGCTGCAGCACGGCCTGGATTTCTGTCTTTCTCCACACGGCCTGCTGCGTGAAGCGGCGCGCTGCGTGCGGCCTGGCGGGCATCTGATCATTGTCGGGATCAACCCCTGGAGTGCCTGGGGACTGCGTCATTGGTTCGCCCGTGACGCCTTTCGCGATGCCCACTGCATCTCGGTCAACCGCCTCGGCGACTGGCTCAATCTGCTTGGCTTCGCGCTGGAGAAACGCCGCTTCGGGTGCTATCGTCCGCCGCTTTCTTCCGCTGTCTGGCAATCGCGCCTTGTTCGTCTGGAGCATTGGGGCGAGCGTTGGCAGCCCTTTGGTGCCGGTTTCTACCTGCTGGTCGCACGCAAGATCGTCGTCGGTCTGCGGCCGTTGCGGCAGACGCAGCGCGCGCCAATGGGCAAACTGGTGCCGATGCCGGTGGCCAAAGTCAGCCAGCGGGATTCCGAATAGCCAGAGCTGAACCTCGAAATGTCCGAATTGATCGAAATCTTCACCGACGGTGCCTGCAAGGGAAATCCCGGCCCGGGCGGGTGGGGCGCGCTGCTTATTTATAAGGGCGTGGAAAAGGAGCTGTGGGGCGGCGAGCCGGATACCACCAACAACCGCATGGAGCTGATGGCCGCGATCTGTGGCTTGATGGCCCTGACTCGACCCTGCTCGGTGCGCCTGATCACCGACTCGCAGTACGTGATGAAGGGCATTCAGGAGTGGATGCCGAACTGGAAGAAGCGCGGTTGGAAGACCGCGGCCAAGGAGCCGGTGAAGAATGCCGACCTGTGGCAGGCGCTGGACGAGCAGGTCAATCGGCATCAGGTGGAGTGGCAGTGGGTGCGCGGGCATACCGGCCACCCGGGCAATGAAAAGGCAGACCAGTTGGCCAACCGCGGCGTCGATGAAGTGAGGGGAATGAAGCATGCGTAGTGTGGTGCTGGATACCGAAACCACCGGTATGCCGGTCGGCGATGGCCACCGGATCATCGAGATTGGCTGCGTCGAGCTGGAAGGCCGGCGTCTGACCGGACGACATTTCCATGTCTACCTCAACCCGGGGCGCGAGATCGACGAAGGCGCCATCGCGGTGCACGGCATCACCAACGAGTTTGTCGCCGACAAGCCGCGCTTCAAGGAGATCGCCGACGAGTTCTTTGAGTTCATCACCGGCGCGCAGCTGATCATCCACAACGCGGCGTTCGACGTTGGCTTCATCAACAACGAGTTCGCCCTGCTGGCGCAGCACGAGCGCGCCGATGTCAGCGAGTACTGCTCGATTCTCGACACGCTGATGATGGCGCGCGAGCGGCATCCGGGGCAGCGCAACAACCTCGATGCGCTGTGCAAGCGCTACGACGTCGACAACTCCGGCCGCGAACTGCACGGCGCCTTGCTCGACGCCGAGATTCTTGCCGACGTCTACCTGGCGATGACCGGCGGGCAGACCAGCCTGTCGCTGGCCGGCAACGCCTCCGATGGCAACGGCAATGGTGGTCTCGCCCAGGCCAGCGAGATCCGCCGCCTGGCCGCCGACCGCGTGCGCACCCAGGTGCTGCAGGCCAATGCCGAGGAGCTGGCGGCGCATGCCGCGCGGCTGGCGGCGATTGAGAAGTCGGCCGGCGCGCCGGCGCTGTGGGTGCAGCTGGAGCAGGCGCCCGCCGAGGCATGAGGCGAGGCGCGCGGACTTACGGACGCGCGACCTTTTCGTACAGCCTCAAGCTGCAGGGGTTCCGCCGACCGGGGCGGGCCTCTACCCTGAAATGATCGGTGGCCCGTCCGTGGCCACCCGCTTCAGGGGCGCACAATGTACAAAGACCTTAAATTCCCCATCCTCATCGTCCACCGCGACATCAAGGCCGATACCGTCGCCGGTGACCGCGTGCGCGAAATCGCTCGCGAGCTGGAGCAGGAAGGCTTCAGCATCCTCTCCACGGCCAATTCGACCGAAGGGCGCATCGTCGCCTCCACTCACCATGGCCTGGCCTGCATCCTGGTCGCCGCCGAAGGGGCGGGCGAGAACCAGCGCCTGCTGCAGGATGTGGTCGAACTGATCCGCGTGGCGCGAGTGCGCGCGCCGCAACTGCCGATCTTCGCGCTGGGCGAGCAGGTAACCATCGAGAACGCGCCGGCCGAGGCGATGGCCGACCTCAACCAGCTGCGCGGCCTGCTCTACCTGTTCGAGGACACCGTGCCGTTCCTCGCCCGCCAGGTGGCACGCGCCGCACGTGGCTATCTGGAAGGGCTGTTGCCACCATTCTTCCGCGCCTTGGTCGAGCACACCGCGCAGTCCAACTATTCGTGGCACACGCCTGGCCACGGTGGCGGCGTGGCCTACCGCAAGAGCCCGGTGGGGCAGGCGTTCCACCAGTTTTTCGGTGAGAACACCCTGCGCTCCGACCTGTCGGTGTCGGTCCCTGAGCTCGGCTCGCTGCTCGATCACACTGGCCCGCTGGCCGAGGCCGAAGCCCGTGCGGCGCGCAACTTCGGCGCCGACCACACCTATTTCGTCATCAACGGCACCTCGACGGCGAACAAGATCGTCTGGCACTCGATGGTCGGTCGCGATGACCTGGTGCTGGTCGACCGCAACTGCCACAAGTCGATCCTCCATTCGATCATCATGACCGGGGCGATCCCGCTGTACCTGTGCCCGGAGCGCAACGAGCTAGGCATCATCGGGCCGATTCCGCTGTCCGAATTCTCCCGCGAGTCGATCCAGGCCAAGATCGACGCCAGTCCGCTGGCCAAGGGCCGCGAACCCAAGGTCAAACTGGCCGTGGTGACCAACTCGACCTACGACGGCCTGTGCTACAACGCCGAGATGGTCAAGCAGGCGCTCGGCGACAGCGTCGAGGTGCTGCATTTCGACGAGGCCTGGTATGCCTACGCGGCGTTCCACGAGTTCTATAAGGGCCGCTATGGCATGGGCACGCAGTGCGATCCGCACTCGCCGATGGTGTTCACCACCCACTCCACGCACAAGCTGCTGGCGGCCTTCAGCCAGGCCTCGATGATCCACGTGCAGGAAGGCGGCAAGCGTCGCCTGGACCGGCATCGCTTCAACGAAGCGTTCATGATGCATATCTCCACCTCGCCGCAGTACAGCATCATCGCGTCGCTCGACGTGGCCTCGGCGATGATGGAGGGCCCGGCAGGTCGTTCGCTGATCCAGGAGACCTTCGACGAGGCACTGAGCTTCCGCCGCGCGCTGGCCAACCTGCGCCAGAACCTGCCTGCCGCAGAGTGGTGGTTCAGCATCTGGCAGCCGCCGCAGGCGGAAGGCGCCGAAGGAGTGGCGACCAGCGACTGGGTGCTGGCGCCGAATGCCGAATGGCACGGGTTTGGCGATATCGCCGACGACTACGTGCTGCTCGATCCGATCAAGGTCACTCTGGTCACTCCGGGCCTGACGGCCGGGGGCAAGCTCGACGAGCACGGGATTCCGGCGGCGGTGGTCAGCAAGTTCCTCTGGGAGCGCGGCCTGGTGGTGGAGAAGACCGGCCTGTACTCCTTCCTGGTGCTGTTCTCGATGGGTATCACCAAGGGCAAATGGAGCACGCTGCTCACCGAACTGCTCGAATTCAAACGCTCCTACGACGCCAATCTGCCGCTGCATCAGGCTCTGCCGAGCATCGCCAAGGCGGGTGGGGCGCGCTATGCAGGCATGGGCCTGCGCGATCTGTGCGATGAGCTGCATGGCTGCTACCGCGAGAACGCCACGGCCAAGGCGCTCAAGCGGATGTACACAGTGCTCCCGGAAGTCGCGATCAAGCCGGCGGATGCCTACGACCAACTGGTCCGTGGCGAAGTGGAAGCGGTGCCAATCGATCAGCTCGAAGGGCGCATCGCGGCAGTGATGCTGGTGCCCTATCCGCCGGGCATTCCGTTGATCATGCCGGGCGAGCGGTTCACCCAGGCCACGCGCTCGATCATCGACTATCTGGAGTTCGCCCGCGCCTTCGATCGCCGCTTCCCCGGCTTCGACGCCGACGTGCATGGTCTGCAGCATGAGGAAATAAACGGCGAACGCTGTTATACAGTTGATTGCATCAAGCCATAGACCAGCCGGGAGTGCAGATGAGTCAGGGAAAGGCAGTGCAAGCGGGCACGATGGGCTTCTGGACCTGCACCGCCCTGGTGGTCGGCAACATGGTGGGCTCGGGGGTGTTCCTGCTCCCGGCCAGTCTCGCCGCCTTCGGCGGCCTCAGCTTGTTCGGCTGGCTGGTCTCCAGCGTCGGCGCAGTGATCCTGGCGCTGACCTTCGCGCGCTTGTCGCGGCTCAATCCGGCGGCCGGCGGCCCTTACGCCTATACCCGTGACGGCTTTGGCAGCTTCGCCGGCTACCTGTGCGCCTGGACCTACTGGAAGGCCGCCTGGATCGGCAACGCGGCGATCGCGGTAACCCTGGTCGGTTACCTGCAGGTGTTCATTCCCGCCTTGAAGGACCCGCTGCTGGCGGTGGGTACCGCGATCGGCGCGATCTGGCTGTGCACCTTCATCAACCTGCGCGGTATCGGCGCGTTCGGCCTGGCGCAGAACATTCTCACCGCCCTGAAACTGCTGCCGTTGCTGCTGATCGGCGTGCTCGGCTGGTTTTCCTTCCACCCGGAGTACCTGACGATTCCCGCGCCCGAGGACATTCCTGGTGGTGGCGGCTACGCGCAGGCGATCGCCACCACCGCGGCGTTGACCCTCTGGTCGTTCATCGGCCTGGAATCGGCCACGGTGCCGGCCGAGCACGTGCGCGACCCGAAACGCACCATTCCGCGCGCCACGGTGTTTGGCACGCTGGTCGCTGCCGGGGTCTACGTGCTGTCGATCACCGCGGTGCAGGGCGTGCTGCCGCCCGAGGTGCTGATGCGATCGCACGCACCGTTCGCCGATGCGGCGCAGGTGCTGCTCGGTGCCTGGGGCTATTACCTAGTGGCCGGTGGCGCGGTGATCGCCTGCCTTGGCGCGCTGAACGGCTGGGTGCTGCTGCAGGGGCAGATTCCCATGGCCACCGCGCGCGACGGCCTGCTGCCGAAGTCCTTGGCGAAAACCAACAAGCACGATGTGCCGGCGAATGGCCTGCTGGTGTCCGGGGTGCTGGTCACCGCGCTGGTGCTGGTCGACGGGCAGGGCAATCTGGTCGACGTGTTCAACGTCATCATCCTGCTCGGCACCATGACCGGGGTCGTGCCGTATGCCTTCTGTACGGCGGCGCTGCTGCAGTTCCTCGCCGTTTCGCCAGAGAAGTTCAAGCCGCGCGAGCGCTCTGCGTTGGTGGCCCTGGGCACGCTGGGCTTCCTGTATTCACTGTGGGCGCTGTACGGCACCGGCGAGCAGGCGATTTTCTGGGGCTTCCTGGTCCTGATCGCAGGCATCCCGCTGTACACCTGGCGGCAGTGGCGCAACCGCGTCGAAGCCGAGGCGCTCGGGCGACCACTCTAGGCAGATCAATCAGTTACTGGCTCTTCGCACGATTTTGCGCGAAGTTTGCGCCGTGTCCTGCATCACAATCGCCAGCATCGACTTTTATGTCTCGCTTGTTATAGTTGGGCGGTTCTACCCATAACAATATTTCTATCCGCGCCTGCGCTGTACTGGGGAGCGTCATGTCTGACTACAAAGCCTTTCGTGTCGAACTGAAGGACAAGATCGCCCATGTGGTGATCAACCGTCCGGAAAAGCTCAACGCCATGAATGCCGATTTCTGGACGGAGATCATCGATATCTTTCGGTGGGCCGACGAGACCGACGAAGTCCGTGTGGTGGTGCTGTCCGGCGCGGGGGCGCATTTCTCCTCAGGAATCGACGTGGCGATGCTGGCCCAGACCGCGACCAAGTTCGGCGCGGATGCGGCGCGCAACGCCGACCTGATGCGTCGGCAGATTCTCAAGCTGCAAGCGTCGTTCACCGCCGTGGATGAGTGCCGCAAGCCGGTGCTGGCGGCGATCCAGGGTTACTGCCTGGGCGGCGGCATCGATTTGATCACCGCCTGCGACATGCGCTACGCCACGGTCGACGCCAAGCTGTCGATCCGCGAAGTCGACATGGGTCTGGCCGCCGACGTCGGCACCCTGCAGCGCCTGCCGCGCATTATCGGCGACGGTCTGGCGCGCGAACTGGCCTACACCGGCTGCGACATCAGCGGCGAAGAGGCTCGAAGCATGGGCCTGGTCAACCGCACCTACGCCGACTACGACGCGCTGATCGCCGGCGTGTTTGAGATTGCTCGGGTGATCGCCAGCAAGTCGCCGGTCGCCGTACGCGGCTCCAAGCGGATGCTCTCGTACATGCGCGATCACAGCATCGCCGACGGCCTCGACTACGTCGCGACCTGGAACGCGGCAATGCTGCAGTCCGCGGACTTGCGCGTGGCCATGACTGCGTTCATGAGCAAGCAGAAACCCGAATTTGCCGATTGAACCCTTCGGGGCATTCGCTGCAATCCGTCAACCCCGCGCGGGAGGCACATAAGGCATGGTTTCTGGAGCTACATCCCTGAGTTTGGTTCGCGACGAGCTGTTCGCGACCATGGAAGAGGCCGAGCAGAGCCTCGAACATTTCATCGCCGAGCGTCATAACGGCAGTCTCCTGCAACAGGCCGTCGAAGGTCTGCACCAAGTGCGTGGCACCCTGAGCCTGATCGAACTGGCCGGTGCCGAGCTGCTGGCGCAGGAAGTGCTGCAACAGGCCACCGACATTCCCGCCGGTGCCGGCGAAGAGCGCGACGGCCAGCTGTCGGCGCTGAGCAACGCCCTGCATGTGCTGCGCCGCTACCTGGAAAACGTCGAGAGCCACCGTCAGGAGCTCCCCGAGTTGCTGCTGCCGGCGATCAACGACCTGCGCCAGGCGGGTGGCCAGGCCAGCCTGCCGGAGAGCTTCTTCTTTAGCGCGCGCCTCGACCAGGTGCGCCCGGCGACTGCCAGCCGTGCTCTCGAGCCGGCTGCGCGTCTCGAGCAGATTCGCCAGCTGCGCCATATGTACCAGGTGGGCCTGCTTGGCTTCTTGCGCGATCACAACCCGCAGGCCGGCATCAAACTGATGGCGCGGGCATTTGCGCGGCTGGACAGCCTGTTTGCCGGCGAAGCCAGCGGCCGCTTGATCTGGGTCGCTGCCGCGGCACTGGAAGCGCAGGTTGATGGACAGTTGCTGCCGCGCAAGTCGCGCAAGCAGCTGTTCTCCCGTCTCGATCGTGAACTCAAGCAACTGCTCGGCAACGCCCAGTACGACGCTCCGCGCAACCTGTTGAAGGAGCTGCTCTACCTGGTGGCGCTGGCCGACAGCCGTGGCCCGCTGGCGACGCAGGTGCGCGAAACTTTCGGCCTGGCGACCCTGCCGTTCACTGATCAGCTGCTCGAAGAGGAATACCAGCGCCTGTCCGGTCCTGGTCAGGCGGTGATGCGTTCGCTGTCGTCGGCGATCCGCGAAGAGCTGAACAGCATCAAGGATTTGATTGACCTGATTGAACGCGGCACCCACGAATCCGAGAGCTTCGCCAGCCTGCACAGTTTGCTGGCCCGGCAGAGCAAGACCCTCAGCATGGTCGGCCTGGGCTCGGCGAGCGCCGCACTGTCCGCGCAATTGCCCACCGTGAATGGCTGGGTCGAGGCGCAGGCCGCCGACTTGCCATCGATGAACAAGCTGGCCGATGCCGTGCTGTTCGTCGAAAGCATGGTGGCGAACCTGGAGCGCGGTGAGCGCCGGCAGATTCGTGAGGCGGCGCCGGGTCAAGAAGTCGAGTCGTTCGCTCAGCACCAGTTGGTCGAGGCGCGAATCGTGGTAGTCGATGAGGCGCAGGCCGGCCTGGCGCTGGCCAAGCGAGCGATCACATCCTATCTGGAAGCCAATGGCGACAAACTGCACCTGGCCAACGTGCCGTTCAGCCTGCAGGCTGTGCGTGGCGGGTTGTGGTTCCTCGGTCAGGAGCGCGCCGCGCAACTGATCGGCGCCTGTGCCGATTACATCCAGAAGCAGATGCTGGAGACTCCTCAGATGCCGTCCGAACAGATGCTGGAAACCTTGGCAGATGCGCTGACCAGTCTCGAGTACTACCTCGAGGGTGGTGGCGTGCTGCGCCCCGAAGCCAATCCGGGAGTGCTCGATCTGGCCGCCGAAAGCGTGCGCGCCCTTGGCCGCCCGGTGGCTGCATGATGAAGCAGGGCTGGCTGACCACTCCGCCGCTGGATAACGCGGTGTCCGGCGGCTGGGCCCTGGCGCGTTGCGCGCAGGGCTTCCTGGCCGATGATAACGGCGTGCTGTTTCCGCGCGAATGGCTCAAGCGCCAGGACCTGCCCTATGTGGCAGAGCACGGCCTGGGGCAGTTCGATGGCGAGCCGGTCTGGTTGCTAGAACTGGATGCCCCGGCCGACCTGCCAGGCTGCCATTGGCAGGGGCTACGCCAGTTCATGCTGCAGGCCGATTACCCGACCTTCCGCATGCTGTCGTTCGCCGAGCAGATCGGCAGTTGGAGCGCTCATCATCGCTTCTGCGGTCGCTGTGGCGCGCGTAACCAGCAGGTCAGCGGCGAGCGCTGCCTGCGCTGCCCAGACTGCGGCCTGGACAGCTACGCGCGCATCTCGCCGAGCATGATCGTGCTGGTCACCCGCGGCGACGAGATCCTGTTGGCGCGTTCACCACGCTTCGTGCCTGGGATGTACAGTACCCTGGCGGGCTTCGTCGAGCCTGGCGAGTCGGTGGAGGAGTGCGTGGCGCGCGAGGTGCGCGAGGAGGTCGGCCTGGAGGTCGGCAATCTGCAGTACCTGGGCAGCCAGGGCTGGCCGTTCCCGCATTCGCTGATGCTGGGTTTCCACGCCGAGTACCTGTCCGGCGAGATCACCCCGCAGGCCGATGAGATCGAGGACGCGCGCTGGTTCCACTACGAGCAGTTGCCGCCCTTGCCGATGCAGCGCTCCATCGCCCGCTACCTGATCGACCTGTATCTGGCGCGCCGTCTAGGCCATCCCGAACCAGTGCTGCCACGCTAGGCGCACAGTCAGCGCCAGTACCACCAAGATGAACACCGGGCGGATGAACTTCGCCCCGCCGTGGATGGCTGTGTGCGCGCCGAGAAATGCGCCGGCCATCAGCGCCACGCCCATGCTGATGCCCAACGCCCAGGCGACCTGACCGCCGATGATGAACACCGCCAGCGCGGCGGCATTACTGACGAAGTTCATGCTGCGCGCCACGCCGCTGGCGCGCAGCAGGTCGAGCGGATAGAGCAGCAAGCTGCTGACCGTCCAGAACGCGCCGGTGCCGGGACCGGCGACCCCATCGTAGAAACCCAGACCGAGGCCATGTGGCCATTGCCGGCCCTTGGCGATGGGCTGGTCGGTGATCCGTGGCGCTACCGGCGTGCGGCTGAACAGCAGGTACAGGCCGCAGCCGAACACCACCACGGGCAGCATCTGATTCAGCCAGGCCGCGGGCAGCCAGTGGGCAACGGAGGCGCCGAGCAGCGCGCCGATCAAGGTGGCGAGCAGCGCAAAGCGCCATTCCTTTGGGTCGAACAGCTTGCGCTTGTAGAAGGTGTAGCTGGCGGTCGCCGAGCCGAAGGTGGCGCACAGCTTGTTGGTACCCAGCACCAGGTGCGGCGGCAGACCGGCAGTGAGCAGTGCGGGAATGGTCAGCAGCCCGCCGCCGCCGGCGATGGCATCGATGAAACCGGCGAGAAATGCCACCCCGGCGAGGATGGCCAGAGTGAGTGGATCGACCGCGAGCTCGAAGGGAAATGGCATAAATAGTTCGACGTGTGTCCGATTGTCGGGTGGCCTCGCTGGCCGCAGGCCAACGCGCTGAGCATAATGCCGGCTATTTTCAGCACAAGGAATTGGCGCTTATGCAGTATGACGGTTTGGCCTGGTGCATTGCGTTGCTTGCGCTGCTGGCCTTGCTGGTAGCGGCACGCATCCTCTTCAACCGCCATTGGTTCCTCGGCTGGCTGCGCGGCACCTGCGGTCTGGCCTTCCTCGCGCTCGCCGGGCTGGTCGCGCTGGTTGCCTACGACCTGACCAGCTACTCCGCGCTGCCGCAAGGCAAGCCGATCGTCACAGTGAGCTTCCAGGCGGATGGGTCGCAGCGCTATCGGGTCAGCCTGCTGGAGGGTGCAGACGAGCGCAATGTCACCCTGGAGGGCGACCTCTGGCAGCTGGATGCCCGCTTGTTTCGCTGGAAAGGATTGGCTGAGCTGATCGGCTTGGCGCCGGGCTATCGCCTGGAGAAGCTGTCCGGGCGCTATCTGGCCAAGGAGCAGCAGGACATGGCGCAGCACGGCCAGGCCGTCCTTGCGCAGAGCCGCTATGGCATCGATCTGTGGCGTTGGCTGCGGGTGGGGCAGCACGATCTGCTGATCTTCGATGCGCAGGCGCTGCGGGTCACCTACCTGCCGATGGTCAACGGCGCGGTGTATGCGGTGAGCCTGACGCCCACCGGGTTGCTGGCCCAGCCGCTCAATCAGGCGGCCGAGCAGGCCTTGAAGGACTGGCGCTGACCGATCAGCAGGCATGAAAAAAGGGACCGCGAAGGTCCCTTTTTCATTGGGGCGCAGGCCTTAGGCGAGCATGCCGCCGTCCACGTTCAGCGAAACCCCGGTGGTGTAGCTGGAGGCGTCGCTGGCCAGGTACAGCACGGCGCCGGCCATCTCGCTCGGGTCGGCTACGCGCTTGAGCGGGATGCGCTGCAGCGCGGCGTTGAGGATGGCGTCGTTCTTGGTCAGTGCCGAGGCGAACTTGGTGTCGGTCAGGCCCGGCAGCAGGGCGTTGCAACGGATGCCGAACTGCGCGCATTCCTTGGCGAAGACCTTGGTCATGCTGATCACCGCGGCCTTGGTCACCGAGTAGATGCCCTGGAACTCGCCCGGGCTGATGCCGTTGACCGAGGCGACGTTGATGATGCTGCCGCCGCCGTTCTGGCGCATCAACTTGCCGCCTTCGATGGACATGAAGTAGTAGCCGCGGATGTTGACGTCGACGGTCTTCTGGAAGGCGCTGAGGTCGGTGTCCAGCACGTTGCAGAACTGCGGGTTGGTCGCCGCGTTGTTGACCAGGATGTCCAGGCGACCGAACTGCTCGCGAATCTGCGCGAAGACGCTCTGAATCTGTTCCATCTCGCCGATGTGGCAGGCGATCGCGGTGGCCTTGCCGCCTTCGGCGACGATGGCGTCGGCGACTGCCTGGCAACCGTCGATCTTGCGGCTCGAAACGATCACGTGGGCACCTTGCTGGGCCAGCAGCTTGGCGATGGCTTCGCCAATGCCGCGGCTGGCGCCGGATACGAAGGCGATCTTGCCGTCGAGGTCGAACAGTTGGGTCTTGGACATGGGGTTCCCCTTGTTGTAGGCGTTTTACAGCCGGGATTTATCGATGGTCTGCAAGCTGATCTGCTCCAACAGCTTGTTGCCATGGATGAACTGCGCGAAGCGCTGATCCTTGGTCTGGCCGTGATAGAAGCGGTAGTAGATCTGCTGCATGATGCCGGCCAGGCGGAACAGGCCGTAGGTGTAGTAGTAATCGAGGTGGCCGACGTCGACGCCGGCACGTTCGGCGTAATAGTCGGCGAACTCCTGGCGGGTCAGCATGCCGGGCAGGTGGCTCGGCTGGCGACGCAGGGTCTGCATCGGCGCTGGATCATCGGCCTGGATCCAGTAGGCGAGGGTGTTGCCGAGATCCATCAGCGGATCGCCGATGGTGGTCAGCTCCCAGTCGAGCACGCCGATGATCTTCATCGGGTTCTGCGGATCGAGGATGACGTTGTCCAGGCGGTAGTCGTTGTGCACGATGCTCGGCTTGTGGTGATCGGCCGGCATCTTCTCTTTCAGCCACACCTTGACCGCGTCCCATTGCGGCGCGTCAGGGGTCATGGCCTTCTCGTAACGGTCGGTCCAACCGCCGATCTGCCGCTGCACGTAGCCTTCCGGCTTGCCCAGGTCGGCCAGGCCGCAGGCCTGATAATCGACGTTGTGCAGTTCGACCAGCTTGTCGACGAAGTTCTGGCACAGCTGACGGGTACGCGTTGCGTCGAGGTTCAGCTCGGGCGGCAGCTGGTCGCGCAGGATGATGCCGTTGACCCGCTCCATGACGTAGAACTCGGCGCCGAGTACCGAATCATCCGTGCAGTGCAGATAGGCTTTGGGGCAATACGGAAAGCCATCGTTCAGGCGATTGAGGATGCGGAACTCGCGACCCATGTCGTGCGCCGATTTGGCCTTGTGACCGAATGGCGGGCGACGCAGGACGAACTCTTGCTCGGGGTATTCCAGCAGGTACGTCAGGTTCGAGGCGCCGCCGGGGAACTGGCTGATGCGCGGCGTGCCACTGAGGCCGGGGATGTTGGCCTTGAGGTAGGTATCGATCGCCGCAGCGTCGAGTTCTTCGCCATCGCGGATGCGAGTGGACTGGTCGGTAAGCGCCATGCGTATCCCTTCTAGTTATGATGGGGGCGTCAGATTATTGGTTAATCTAATGCCGCTGCCGTGGTGTCACAAGCGTCGCCAGCCCTTATTGGCCTCGGTGTTGCCGCCTGATCAACCTGCCTGATTGCTCTTTATCGACGAAAAAAAACCGGAGTCATGGGACTCCGGTTTTCTGTTGTTGCATGCTGCCGGCAAGCTTAGACCGGGAACAGCTCGCCGAGCTTCATGGCGAGCATCATGTCGCCTTCGGCGCGCAGCTTGCCGGCCATGAAGGCTTGCATGCCGTCGGTTTCACCGCTGGTGATGCCTTTCAGGGTTTCGGTGTTCATGATCAGGGTGACGTTCGGGTTCGGCGCGTCGCCTTGCTGCAGGTCGCAGGTGCCGTCTTTCACGACCAGGTAGTGGTTCTCGCCGTCTTCGATGTTGAACTGGAAGACCAGGTCCAGGCCGGCAGCGGCGCTGGCGTTGAACTTGGACTGCATGGTTTTGACGATGTCAGCAACTGTGGTCATGGGTCGATCCTTTTTAGTTTTGGTGTTCCATCGGCCTTTGCGGGGCCGGGGTGGATGGGGCTCAGCGGTAAGTGATGAGCTCCGGGGTCTTCAACAGCTCCAGGTGAATACAGCTGTTGAAAGAGGCCAGGGCAACTTCGCGGCCGCGGAACTTCAGGCGGCTGAGCGAGGTGTTGACGATCTGCCAATTCAATTCGAAGGCTTTGTCGGCCGGTACGCCGCTGATCAGGTGGAGCAGGGCGGTGATGGTGCCGCCCGAAGTGAACACGGCGATGTTCTGCCGGCTGTCCGCCTGGGCGAGGATGCGCTCGAGGCCGCCGCGCACCTTGTCGACGAACTGCGCCCAGCTTTCCAGCTCGGCGGCATGCGCGCCGGTCAGCCAGCGGCCGATGAGCAGGGCGAACAGGCGCTGAAACTCGGCACGGTTCTGCGCGCCATTGCGTAGCACTTCCAGAGCGCCCGGTTCTTCGTCCTGCAGGGTCGGCAGCATGGCGCGAATCACGGCGTCGGCATCGAATTCGTTGAACGCGGAATCAATGGTGATCTCCGGCGCCGGCAGGCCAATCGCGCCGAACTGCGCCAGCGCGGTTTGCGCGGTGTGCTGTTGGCGCCGCAGGTCGCCACTCACGCAGCGGTCGAACGTCACGCCGAGTTGCGCCAGGTGCTTGCCCAACACTTCGGCCTGGCGAATTCCCATCGGCGAAAGGACATCGTAGTCCTCGGCGCCGAACGAGGCCTGGCCGTGGCGAATCAGGTAGATGCTGCCCAAACTCGACTCATCCGAAGAGGTGAAAGTTTCGCGAGCGTATGAGGATAGGTACGGGCTGTCAACGAAAAAACATACGCTTGTTTGAATCAGGGAATGTCAGCCGGAAGCTGGCGAGCAGCGCTCAACGATGCTGGCCGGAGCCAGGTCGCGTGCGTATGCTGGAGGCCGCCAGTGCGCCGGCGAGCGGCGCCGAGAGAGAGGGAAAAATGTGGAGTTTCTAGCCGACTATGCAGGCTTCTTGGCCAAGACCGTAACGGTCGTTGTCGCGGTTGTGGTGATCCTGGCCGCTTTCGCCGCCGTGCGCAGTAAAGGCCGCAGCAAGGGCAGCGGGCACCTCGAAGTGCAAAAGCTCAACGAGTTCTACAAGGGCCTGCACAAGCGTCTCGAGCACGCGGTGCTGGACAAGGCGCAGCTCAAGCAGGCGCACAAGCAGGAGGCCAAGGCGGCCAAGGCGGCGAAGAAAGCCGGCGCGCACAAGCCGCGCGTGTTCGTCCTGGACTTTGATGGCGACATCAAGGCATCGGCGACCGAGCACTTGCGCCATGAAATCACCGCGGTGCTGAGCTTGGCGACGCCGAAGGATGAAGTGGTGCTGCGCCTCGAAAGCGGCGGCGGCATGGTCCACAGCTACGGCCTGGCGGCCTCGCAGCTGGCGCGGATTCGCCAGGCCGGCGTGCCGCTGACCGTGTGCATCGACAAGGTTGCGGCGAGCGGCGGTTACATGATGGCCTGCGTGGGCGATCGCGTGGTGTCGGCACCATTTGCCATTCTCGGTTCGATTGGCGTGGTGGCGCAGCTGCCGAACCTGCATCGCCTGCTGAAGAAGCACGAAGTGGACTTCGAGGTGCTCACCGCCGGTGAGTACAAGCGCACCTTGACGGTGTTCGGCGAGAACACCGAGAAGGGTCGGGAGAAGTTTCAGGACGACCTGGAAACCACCCATCGGCTATTCAAGAACTTCGTAGCGCACTACCGGCCGCAGCTGTCGATTGACGAGATTGCCACCGGCGAGGTCTGGCTCGGCCAGGCGGCGCTAGGCAAGCAACTGGTCGATGAGCTGAAGACCAGCGACGAGTACCTGGCCGAAAAGGCCAAGAGTGCGGAGCTGTTCCAGCTGCACTATGCGCAGAAGAAAAGCCTGCAAGAGCGCGTCGGCCTGGCGGCGAGCTTCGCGGCGGATCGCTTCGTGCTGAGCTGGCTGAGCCGCCTCAATCAACGCTTCTGGTAACTCGACGGGGATCAAGATGAGTAAGTTCAAGGCACTGTTGGTCAGTCAGGAGGAGTCGACATTCGTTCGGCAGGTGGTCGAGCGGGATGTCGCCGAGCTGCCGGCGGGCGAGTTGCTGATCCGCGTCCGCTATTCGTCGCTGAACTTCAAGGATGCGCTGTCGGCCAGCGGCAACCGCGGGGTCACGCGCAACTATCCGCACACGCCCGGCATCGATGCGGCGGGCACCATCGTCGAGTCGGCTGTGGCGGAGTTCGCCCCGGGCGATGAGGTGATCGTCACGGGCTACGACCTGGGGATGAATACTGCAGGCGGCTTCGGTCAATACATCCGTATCCCGGCGGCCTGGGCGATCAAGCGTCCGCAGGGGCTGTCGCTGCGCGAAGCCATGGTACTGGGCACTGCCGGGCTAACCGCCGCGCTGTGCGTCGACAAGCTGGAACAGGCCGGGCTGACGCCAGGGGCCGGTCCGGTGCTGGTGACCGGGGCCACCGGTGGCGTCGGCAGTGTGGCGGTGTCCTTGCTCGCGCGCCTCGGCTACGAAGTCGCGGCGGCCACCGGCAAGGCCGAACAGGGCGAGTTTCTCAAGCGCCTTGGCGCCACCCAGATCGTCGAGCGCGCTGCGCTGCAGGCGGGTCTGGAGCGTCCGATGCTCAAGGAGCAGTGGGCCGGTGCGGTGGATACCGTCGGCGGCGAGATTCTCTTCAACGTGGTCAAGTCGCTGCGCTACGGCGGCAGTGTGGCCTGCTGCGGTCTGACTGCCGGCACGGGCTTCGCGGCCAACGTGATGCCGTTCATTCTGCGCGGGGTCAATCTGCTGGGGGTCGATTCGGTCGAGCTGCCGCTGATGGTCAAGGCGGCGATGTGGGATCGGCTGTCGCTGCAGTGGAAGCTGGAAGGGCTGGACGAACTGGTTCAGGAGCTGCCGCTCGAAGGGCTGCCTGCGGCGATCGAGCGGATCCTGGCCGGCCAGCAGGTTGGACGGGTGCTGGTGCGTCTGGACTGACTGGCAAACCAGTGAAAGGGCCCGGCACGCGCCGGGCCTTTTCATTTACGCGGCAGTGCTCACATACATGGTGATCTCGGCACGAAACACCGGCTTGTCGCCGACATAGGCGAGTACCGGCACCTTCACGTCACCGATCTGGCTCCAGTCGATGGTGCTGCCGTCGGCCACCGCGCGAATGTCGCCGTCGGCCTTGGCGAGGTATTCCACGGTCATGCCGCGCGGAATCCAGCGGCAACCCCGGGGAATGGACGCGTCGGTCATGGTCCCGGCCGCCAGCTCCGCCGCGTTGCACAGGGCAATTGCGTGCACCGTGCCTAGGTGGTTGAGCACCTCGCGGCGCTTGGCGAAGGTCACTTCGGCGTAGCCGGGGCGCAGCTCGACGAACTGCGGCGCGATGCTGGCGAAGTAGGGCGCGACCTGGCCGATCATGGCGCTGAACTGGGCAGGGCCGGCTTGCTGGTACATCTGCATCATCTGACTCATGGATGGCTCCAACGGATATCGGGATTGAAGATCAGTGCGCGCAGCGGCAGTATACGAAGTCTAGAAAGTAATTCTAGAAAAATATTCTAGTTCGGCGCCAAGGAGAACCAATGGCCCGTTCCTCCCGCAAAGACGAAATTCTTCAGGCGGCCCTCAGCTGCATTACCGAGTTCGGCGTCGAGGCGACCACCATCGAGATGATTCGTGATCGCTCCGGGGCCAGCATCGGCAGCCTGTACCACCACTTCGGCAACAAGGAGCGCATCATCGGCGCGCTCTACCTGGCCGGCACGGCCGAGTACGCGGCGTTGCTCGAGACTGGCTTCGCCCAGGCTGACAGCGCCGAGCGTTGCATCAAGCTGCTGGTGACCAGCTACATCGATTGGGTGGTGGCCAACCCTGACTGGGCGCGCTTTCTCTTACACGGCCGTGGCCGGGTCGAGGCTGGTGAGTTGGCCGAGCGGTTGCGCGAGGCCAACCACGCGCACGCGGCTCGGCTGCACGAGAAGCTGGCGGGGTATTTCGACCAGCAACTGTTCAAAGCCATGCCGCTGGATTGCTTCACCGCGGTGATCATCGGACCGACCCAGGACTATGCGCGCAACTGGCTGGCCGGGCGCAGCCGCACGCCGCTTGCCGAGTGCCGTGACCTGCTCGCGAAGATCGCCTGGGACAGCGTGCGGGCCTGACTCGCGGGCAATAAAAAGCCCCGCATCGGCGGGGCTTTTCAGTTCGCTGTTGCAGCGATCAGGCGCGGCGGCGGAACAGCGGCAGCGGCTGGTCGGTGGAGGCCTGATAGACCTCGGAGAACTCCTCGAAGGCCTTGATGGCGTCCTCGGCGTCCTTGTCGGCGCGCAGCGCGAATGCGTCGAAGCCTACGCGCTTGTAGGAGAACAGCTGGTCGCGCAGCACGTCACCGATGGCGCGCACTTCGCCCTTGTAGGCGTAGCGGTTGCGCAGCAGGTACGCGGTGGAGCAGTGGCGGCCGTCGGTGAAGCTGGGGAAGTTCAGGGCGATGACCTGGAAATCGTCCAGGTGGTCGGCGATCTCTTCGATTTCCTCGTCGGCGTCCAGCCAGACGCCCAGGCCGCCGTCGCGGGCCTTGAGCGCATGGCTGTGTTCGCGCCACAGGGCCAGCGGCACGATGTAGTCGCCGCAGTTGGGCAGACCATCCAGGCTCGCGTCCTTGGGCAGCAGGTGCCAGGTTTCGTCGAGCACCTGGCCGTTTTTAATGATTCGCTGCATACACGCGCTCCTTGAACGGATCGATACCGATACGGCGGAAGGTATCGAGGAAGGTTTCTTCTTCGGTGCGTTGCTCGACGTACACCTTGATCAGTTTGTCGACGACATCCGCCATGTCTTCCTGGGCGAAGGACGGGCCGAGGATCTGCGCCAGGCTGGCGTCGCGAGCGCCGCTGCCGCCGAGGGAGACTTGGTAGAACTCCTGGCCTTTCTTGTCCACGCCGAGAATGCCGATGTGGCCGACATGGTGGTGGCCACAGGCGTTCATGCAGCCGGAGATGTTCAGGTCGATATTGCCGATGTCGAACAGGTAGTCGAGGTCGTCGAAGCGACGCTGGATGGCTTCGGCCACCGGAATCGACTTGGCGTTGGCCAGCGAGCAGAAATCGCCGCCCGGGCAGCAGATGATGTCCGTCAGCAGGCCAACGTTCGGCGTGGCGAAGCCGTTTTCGCGCAGCTCACCCCACAGGGTGAACAGCTGCGCCTGCTCGACGTCGGCAAGAATGATGTTCTGGTTATGGCTGTTGCGCACTTCGCCGAAGCTGTAGCGGTCGGCCAGGTCGGCGATCACATTGAGTTGCTTGTCGGTGACGTCGCCCGGTGCGGTACCGGTGGGTTTCAGCGACAGGGTGACAGCCACGTAGCCCGGCTTCTTGTGCGCGAAGGTATTGCGTTGACGCCAGCGCGCAAAGCCCGGGTGCTGCACGTCCAGTGCGGCCAGTTCGGCGTCCTGGTCGCCCAGGGCCAGGTAGGCCGGATCGACGAAGTGTTGGGCGACGCGCTGCACTTCGGCTTCGGTCAGGGTGGTCGGGCCATCCTTGAGATGCGCGAATTCGGCGTTGACCTTCTCGGCAAAGACTTCCGGAGTCAGTGCCTTGACCAGGATCTTGATGCGCGCCTTGTACTTGTTGTCGCGACGGCCGTAGCGGTTGTACACACGCAGGATGGCGTCGAGGTAGCCGAGCAGGTGCGGCCACGGCAGGAATTCGTTGATGAAGCTGCCGACGATCGGGGTACGGCCCAGGCCGCCGCCTACGGAAACGCGGAAGCCCAGTTCACCGGCGGCGTTCTGCACCGCTTCCAGGCCGATGTCATGCACCTCGATGGCGGCACGGTCGCTCACTGCACCGTTGACGGCGATCTTGAACTTGCGCGGCAGGTGGGTGAATTCCGGGTGGAACGTCGACCACTGGCGGATGATCTCGCACCAGGGGCGCGGATCGACCAATTCGTCACGGGCCACGCCAGCGAACTGGTCGGTGGTGGTGTTGCGGATGCAGTTGCCGCTGGTCTGGATCGCGTGCATCTGCACGGTGGCCAGCTCGGCGAGAATGTCCGGCACGTCTTCCAGGTCCGGCCAGTTGAACTGCACGTTCTGGCGGGTACTGATATGCGCGTAGCCTTTGTCGTAGTCACGAGCGATCTTGGCCATCATGCGTACCTGCGTGGACGACAGCAGGCCGTAAGGGACGGCTACGCGCAGCATGGGTGCAAAGCGCTGGATGTAGAGACCGTTCTGCAGGCGCAGTGGGCGGAACTCTTCGCCGCTCAGTTCACCTGCCAGATAGCGGCGGGTCTGATCGCGGAACTGCTTGACGCGGTCCTCGACGATCCGTTGATCGTACTCATCGTATACGTACATAAAGGCTCGATTCTCAGGCTGCTACAGCTATTTCGCGCGCACGGCCGCGCACTCCTGGCGGAGCCGGGCAAGATACCAGCATCAGGGATATGCGCAAAAGTGAAGTTTTAGTATATGAATCAAACTCATGGTGATAAGCCGGGTCCAGACGCTTGAGCGCGGTGCAGGCCTGGTCTTAACTGCAGGAGCAAGCCACCAATAATCACAAGAAGGGGGAAGCCATGACCGATCATTCCGAGCCGGACAGCCAGAACAACGACAGCGTGGTCGATGCGCGTGCGATCTTCGTTCTGATTCTGCTCGTGGTAGCTACCGCGGTGTACTGGGTCAGCCACCAGTAAGCCGCCGACGACGCCCTGGCGGCCAGTTTGGCCGCCAGGGCGTTTTTCATTCACCCGGACAGATGGTGCCAGATTGCCATCACGCGAATCGTTATAATGTGATTCTCATTTATGTCCTGGGCAATTGATGTGAAGCGGGTACTAAGGATTGGTGCGTTTCTCTGGTGCCTTTTCGGTGTGGCGACGGTCCATGCCGCGAGTGTTGCATTCCTCAATCCCGGTCGTGCCGACGAGCCCTTCTGGCGCGACTATTCACGCTTCATGCAGGCGGCTGCCAACAACCTCGGCATGCAGCTGGACATCTACTACTCGGAGCGTGACCGCCATCGAATGGTCGACCAGGCGCGCCAACTGCTGAGCGGTGCGCAGCGTCCCGACTACCTGCTGTTCGTCAACGAAGAATATGCCGCCCCTGAGATTCTGCGGCTGTCCAAGAGCAGCGGGGTCAAGCTGTTCCTGCTGCACAACAGTCTCACCGCCGATCAACAGCAGTTGCTTGGCCAGCCACGCGAGAAGTATGCGAACTGGATCGGCAGCATGGTTGCCAACGACGAGGAAGCCGGCTTCCTGATGGCGGACCAGCTGATTCGCGAGTATCAGGCCCGGCATGGGAAGGGCGCGGTGGACCTGCTGGCATTTGCCGGGATGCGCCTGACGCCAGTCAGCCAAGCGCGCGAGCAAGGCATGCGCAGGGCGTTGGCTGCGTACCCAGAGGTCAAGCTGCGGCAGATGGTGCTGGGCGACTGGAGCCGTCAGCGCGCCTACGAGCAGGCGCAGCAGTTGCTGCCGCGCTACCCGCAGACGCGGCTGATCTGGTCGGCCAATGACGAGATGGCGTTCGGTGCTATGCGCGCGGTTCAGGAGCGTGGCGGCGTACCCGGCAGCGATGTGCTGTTCTCGGCCTTGAACAGTTCGGCCGAAGTGCTGCAGGCGCGCATGGATGGCCGGGTGTCGGCGCTAGTGGCCGGCCACTTCACCTTGGGTGGTTGGGCGATGGTGTTGTTGCACGACTACGATGCTGGCGTTGACTTTGCCGCGCACGGTGGCATCGATCGGCGCGAGCCCTTGTTCAGGCTGTTCGACAAGGCGCAGGCGCAACGGCTTCTGCAGCATGTGCAGAAGCGTGGCTACGACCTGGATTTCCGGCGTTTCAGCCTGGTCGGGCGCAAGGGCGCAACGGATTACCAGTTCTCCCTGCAGCCGCTACTGGACTAGATGCCGGCCAGGTGCAGGATCAGTTTGACCAGGCCGAACAGCAGCAACACGAACACTCCGGTGAACAGCAGCCCCATCAGGATGAAGTGACTGGGCTTGCCCTGGCTGAAATCGCGCGCGCGGTTCTTGCCGCTCTGCACGCCGAACGCGGCGGCCAGCACGCTGTGCAGCATCTGCCAGAAGGTCAGGGGCTTGTGGTCGGGTTCTTGGGACATGCTTCCTCCGAGTTCCGCTCTAGGCATGATAGGCGGGCTCGCAGGGTTGCGCTCGAGGTCAGGACTGGCGCAGGTGCAGGCGCTTGGTGTTGACCAGCTCGACGGCCCGCGCGCGTAGCTGGCCGCAGCCGCCTTCGACGTCCTGTCCGGCGGAATTGCGGACCTTGGTCAGCACGCCACGGCTGTGCAGGTAGCGGACCATCTGGACGATGCGCTCGCCGGCGGGGCGCTGGTACTCGTCATCTTCCAGGCTGTTGTAGGGGATCAGGTTCATCACCGCGTATTTGCCCTTGAGCAGGCGCAGGATGCCGTCCATTTCTTCCTGACTGTCGTTGATCCCGGCCAGCAGCGTCCATTGATACTGGATCGGGTAGCCGGTCTGTCGCGCATAGGTTTCACCCAGTTCGACCAGTTCGTCCGGGGTGATGCGCGGCGCCTTGGGCAGCAGCTCGGCGCGCAGATCGGCGCGACTGGTGTGCAGGGACAGCGCCAGCGCCGGCTTGACCCGCTGTTGCGGCAGGCGCTCGAAGGCGCGCAGGTCGCCGACAGTGGAGAACACCAGGTTCTTGTGGCCGATGTTGCCATCGGTGCCGAGTAGGTCGATGGCTTCCAGCACGTTGTCGAGGTTGTGCGCCGGCTCGCCCATGCCCATGAACACCACTTTCTTGACCGGGCGGAAACGTCGGGCCAGGGCGACCTGGGCGACGATTTCGGCGCTACCGACCTGGCGCAGCAGGCCGCTCTTGCCGGTCATGCAGAACACGCAGCCAACTGCACAACCAACCTGGCTGGACACGCACAGGCCGTCGCGCGGCAGCAGCACGCTTTCGACCATCTGGCCGTCGGCCAGACCGACCAGCAAGCGCGCCGAACCGTCTGCGCCGGGGTGTTCCGAACGCAGCTGAGCGAGGTTCTGCAGGTCGGCACTCAGCTGCGGCAGGGCCTCGCGCACGCTGAGCGGCAGGAAACTCTCGCTCGGCTGGTGGCGCGTGCCGTGGTCGAGCGACCGGCCCTGCACCCAGGCACGGATGATCCGCCCGGTGTGCTGTGGCTTGGCACCTGCCTCGGCGAGGCGTTGTTGAATGTCATGGATACGCATGGGGCGCGCATGCTACCACCGCCGCCTGCCAAGTCGTAGCGCCGCTCGGCCAGCTGGCGCGGCTGGCGTGGTATGGTGGCGCCTTGCTTGGACGTGGTTTGGACTACCGATGAAATTCATACACCAGCGCGAACACCTCAACGAAGGCGACCTCGTCGTCATCCAGTGCTCGCAGACCTGCAATATTCGCCTGATGAACGATGCGAACTTCCGCAGTTTCAAGAACGGCGGGCGCCACACCTACCACGGCGGCGCGTTCGAGCGCTTCCCGGCGCGGCTCACCGTGCCCTCCACGGGCTTCTGGAACATCACCCTGGATACCGTGACCCGCCGCGCGATCAGCGTGACGCGCAAACCGAGCATGACCTACTCGATCAAGATCGTCCGTCGCTCGACGCCGCGCTTGAGCTAGGCCGCGTCAGCGCTTGGAGACGGTCAGCGCGATCAGCCGCGAGACCACCAGCGCCAGGTACATCACCCCGGCGAACTCCTCAATCATCACCAGCGAGCGGGCGAAAGGCGTCAGCGGCACGATGTCGCCGAGGCCGACGCCGGACAGCGTGGTGAAGCTGAGGAACAGCAACTCCATCCAGCTGCGCGCGGCTTCCGGATCGAGCTGGGCGCCGAAGCTGCCCGGGCTGATCAGTTGGCAGAAGCTGTACAGGTGGGCGAAGGCCCAGGCCAGCACGGTGAAGGTCGCGCCGACCGCGTACAGCTCGTCGGTGGTGGCGCGCTCGTCCGCGCTCATGTAGGCGATCAGGCTCATGGTCGCGTACAGGTAGAACGCCGCTTCGGCGATGGCGATGAAGGCTTCCAGCAAGCGACTGGTGACCAGCATGTCGACCAGCGACAGCACCAGTACGGCGGCGGCCAGCAGCGCACCGACCCAGGATTGCCCCGGGCTGCGCTTGACCACATGCAGGGCCAGGCCCAGCACCACCAGGCCGAAGGCGCCGAACAGCGCGCGCCCCAGCGCGGTGCCTTCCATCCACGGATAGAGCAGCACGCCCAGCAGCTGAATGAACAGCAGGCCGGCGGAGGGGTGTTCCTTGACGTAGGCGATGGGCGACATGGCGTTCCTGCGCGGGCGGTGGTCTGGCTAGGTCTAGGCGGTGTGCGACTAATCGGTCAAGGCCAAAACGACGATGCCCGCCAGGGGCGGGCATCGTCGTTGGCCTTTGGACTCAGTAGTCGTAGCCCAGGTTCGGCGCCAGCCAGCGTTCGCTGACGGCGAGGTCCTGTTCCTTGCGTTTGCTGTAGCTCTCCACCTGATCCTTGTCGACCTTGCCGACGGCGAAGTACTGCGCCTCGGGGTGAGCGAAGTACCAGCCGCTGACCGCGGCGGCGGGGAACATGGCGTAGTGCTCGGTGAGGGTCACGCCGCTGGTTTCCTGCGGATCGAGCAGCTTGAACAGTGCCGCCTTCTCGGTGTGGTCCGGGCAGGCCGGGTAGCCGGGGGCAGGGCGGATGCCCTTGTACTGCTCCTTGATCAGCGCCTCGTTGTCGAGCCGCTCATCGCGGGCGTAGCCCCAGTACTGCTTGCGCACGCGTTCGTGCAGCCATTCGGCGCAGGCTTCGGCAAGACGGTCGGCGAGGGCCTTGACCATGATCGCGTTGTAGTCGTCGCCCTTGGCCTCGTAGGCCTTGGCCACTTCCTCGGCGCCAATGCCGGCGGTGGTGATGAAGCCGCCGACGTAGTCGGTGATGCCGCTTTCCTTGGGCGCGACGAAGTCGGCCAGCGACAGGTTCGGCTTGCTGTCCGGCTTGATGGTCTGCTGGCGCAGGTGGTGCAGGCGGGCGATGACCTTGCCGTGATCGTCACGCACTTCGATGTCGTCGTGGTTGACCTGGTTGGCCGGCCAGAAGCCGAACACCGCTTTGGCCTTGATCAGCTTCTCGTCGATCAGCTTGGTCAACATTTCCTGGGCATCGTTGAACAGCGAGGTCGCCGCTTCGCCGACCACCTCATCGGTGAGGATGCGCGGGTACTTGCCGGCCAGGTCCCAGGAGATGAAGAACGGTGTCCAGTCGACGTACTTGGCCAGTTCACGCAGGTCGATGTCGTCCAGTACCTGCACGCCGGTGAAGCTCGGCTTCGGCGCGTTGTAGAGGTTCCAGTCGAACGCCGGCTTGTTGGCCAGGGCGTCGGCGTAGCTCAGGCGCTCGGTGCGCGAGGCACGGGCGGCGGTGCGCTCGCGCACTTCGACGTATTCGGCGCGGGTCTTCTCGACGAAGCCGGCCTTGAGTTCCTTCGACAGCAGCTGGGTGGCGACGCCGACCGCGCGCGAGGCGTCGGTGACATACACCACCGCGTCGTTGCTGTACTGCGGGTCGATTTTCACCGCGGTGTGCGCCTTCGAGGTGGTCGCCCCGCCGATCATCAGCGGCAGGTTGAAGCCCTGGCGCTGCATTTCCTTGGCGACGTGGACCATCTCGTCCAGCGACGGGGTGATCAGCCCGGACAGGCCAATGATGTCGCACTTCTCGGCGATGGCGGTCTGCAGGATTTTCTCCGCCGGCACCATCACGCCGAGGTCGACGATGTCGTAGCCGTTGCAGCCGAGCACCACGCCGACGATGTTCTTGCCGATGTCGTGCACGTCGCCCTTGACCGTGGCCATGAGGATCTTGCCCTTGGCTTCCGGCTTGTCGCCTTTTTCCGCCTCGATGAAGGGGATCAGGTGGGCTACCGCTTGCTTCATCACGCGGGCGGACTTGACCACCTGCGGGAGGAACATCTTGCCGGCGCCGAACAGGTCGCCGACCACGTTCATGCCGCTCATCAACGGGCCTTCGATGACCTCGATCGGCCGCGCGCACTGCTGGCGGCACTCCTCGGTGTCTTCGACGATGAACGCGGTGATGCCTTTGACCAGTGCGTGCTCCAGGCGCTTGCCGACCGGCAGGGCGCGCCAGGCTTCGTCTTCGACTTCCTTGACGCTGCCGTCGCCACGGTAGTTGTCGGCGATCGCCAGCAGGGCTTCGGTGCCACCTTCGTGACGGTTGAGGATGACGTCCTCGACCTTCTCGCGCAGTTCCTTGGGAATCTCGTCGTAGATTTCCAGCTGGCCGGCGTTGACGATGCCCATGGTCAGGCCGTTCTGGATCGCGTGGTAGAGGAATACCGAGTGGATCGCCTCGCGCACCGGGTTGTTGCCGCGGAACGAGAACGACACGTTGGATACGCCGCCGCTCGACAGGGCGTGCGGCAGATGATCGCGGATGTAGGCGCAAGCCTCGATGAAGTCGACCGCGTAGTTGTTGTGTTCCTCGATGCCGGTGGCCACGGCGAAGATGTTCGGGTCGAAGATGATGTCTTCCGGCGGGAAGCCGACTTCGTTGACCAGGATGTCGTAGCTGCGCTGGCAGATCTCGCGCTTGCGGGCGGCGGTATCGGCCTGGCCGACTTCGTCGAAGGCCATCACCACCACAGCAGCGCCGTAGCGCTTGCACAGCTTGGCGTGGTGCTTGAACTGCTCGACGCCTTCCTTCATGGAGATCGAGTTGACGATGCCCTTGCCCTGGATGCACTTCAGGCCGGCTTCGATCACTTCCCACTTGGAGGAGTCGATCATGATCGGGACGCGCGAGATGTCCGGCTCACCGGCGATCAGGTTGAGGAACTTGACCATGGCCGCCTGGGAATCGAGCATCCCTTCGTCCATGTTGATGTCGATTACCTGGGCGCCGGCTTCCACCTGCTGCAGGGCGACTTCCAGGGCTTCGGTGTAGTTCTCCTCGCGGATCAGCCGGGCGAACTTGGCCGAACCGGTGATGTTGGTGCGCTCGCCGACGTTCACGAATAGCGAATTGCGGTCGATGGTGAACGGCTCGAGGCCGGACAGGCGGCAGGCCTTGGGGATGTCCGGAATCACGCGCGGCGAGTACTTGGCCACGGCTTCGGCGATCGCCTGGATGTGCGGCGGGGTGGTGCCGCAGCAGCCGCCGATGATGTTCAGCAGGCCCGAGGCAGCAAACTCTTCGACAACTTCGGCCATTTGCGCCGGGGTTTCGTCGTATTCGCCGAAGGCGTTGGGCAGGCCGGCGTTGGGGTGGGCGGACACATGGGTGCCGGCCTTGGCGGACAGTTCGGCCAGGTACGGGCGCAATTCCTTGGCGCCGAGGGCGCAGTTGAGGCCCACGGAGATTGGCTTGGCGTGCGCTACCGAGTTCCAGAACGCTTCGGTGGTCTGCCCGGACAGGGTGCGCCCCGACGCGTCGGTGATGGTGCCGGAGATCATGATCGGCAGTTCGACATTGTCCTCTTCGAACACCTGCTGCACGGCGAAGATCGCCGCCTTGGCATTGAGGGTGTCGAAGATGGTTTCGATCAGGATCAGGTCGGCGCCGCCCTCGATCAGGCCACGGGTGGCCTCGACGTAGTTCTCCACCAGTTCGTCGAAGGTGACGTTGCGGTAGCCGGGGTCGTTGACGTCGGGCGAGATCGAGCAGGTGCGGCTGGTTGGGCCGAGCACGCCGGCAACGAAGCGCGGCTTATCCGGGGTTTCCAGGGTCTTGGCGTCGGCCACCTGGCGAGCCAGCCGCGCGCCTTCGACGTTCAGTTCGTAGACCAGCTCTTCCATGCCGTAGTCGGCCTGGGACACCTTGGTGGCGTTGAAGGTGTTGGTCTCGAGAATGTCGGCGCCGGCGTCCAGGTAGGCCTTCTCGATGGCCTGGATGACGTCCGGGCGGGACAGCAGCAGCAAGTCGTTGTTGCCCTTCACGTCGCTTGGCCAGTCGGCGAAGCGCGTGCCGCGGTAGTCCTCTTCTTCGAGCTTGTAGCTCTGGATCATGGTGCCCATGCCGCCGTCGAGGATCAGGATGCGTTGCTTCAGGGCATGCTGAAGGGCTTGGAGGCGGGCGCTGCGATCGGTGGGAACCATGGAATGAACTACCTAAGTGAGGCGATGACAAAGGGTCGGGATGATAACAAAACCTTAGCCATTTCGAGCTTGTCCGCCATTTGCATGAATCCGGCTCATGTTCACGACTAAAGCCTGGGTCGTGTCAGGGCCCTCGCACCCGCTAGAATCCGTGTGAATCGTCTGTCTGGAGCTGTCCATGCTGTTGCGCGCGCTTGTCGCCCTGTTGTTGTCGCTGTCTGTCCTGATCACCGCGCAAGCCGCCGATGTCTCCTACAGCCGCGAGGTGCAGCCGATCCTCACGCAGAAGTGCGTGGCCTGCCATGCCTGCTATGACGCGCCGTGCCAGCTCAACCTGGGCAGTGGCGAAGGCGTGCAGCGCGGTGCCAGCAAGGCGCTGGTCTACGACGGCGCGCGCACCAAGGCGCAGCCGACCACGCGGTTGTATTTCGATGCGCAGGGCGAGCGAGCCTGGCGGCAGAAGGGCTTCGAGTCGGTGCTCGACGCTCAGGGCGGTCAGGCGGCGCTGATGGCGCGCATGCTCGAGCTGGGCCGCGCCAACCCGCCGACGCCGAATGCCAAGCTGCCGAGCGATCTGGACATTCGCATCGAGCGCAGCAACCAGTGCCCGCTGCCGGGCGAGTTCGACGCCTACGCGAAGAAGTTCGCCCACGCCGGCATGCCGTTCGCCGTGGCCGGCCTCACCGATGCCGAATACGCGACCGTGCAGCGCTGGCTGAAGCAGGGCGCGCCAGTCGATGAGCAGGCGCTGCAGCCGAGCGCCGCCGAACAGCAGCAGATCGCCGAATGGGAAAACCTGCTCAACGCGCCAGGCGCCCGCGAGACGCTGGTCGGCCGCTGGCTGTTCGAGCACCTGTTCCTCGCCCACCTGTACTTCGAAGGCGGCGAAGCCGGGCACTTCTTCCAGCTGATGCGCTCGCGCACACCGAGCGGCCAGCCGATCGACCCGATTGCCACGCGGCGGCCGAATGAGGACCCCGGCAGCCAGTTCTATTACCGCCTGTGGCCGATCCAGGGCGTGATCGTACACAAGACCCACATCACTTATCCGCTGAGTCCACGGAAGCTGGCGCGCACCAAGCAGCTGTTCTTCAGCGGTGACTGGACTGTGGACGCCATTCCCGGTTACGGCGCGCAGCGCCGGGCCAATCCGTTCGAGACCTTCCAGGCGATTCCGGCCCAGGCGCGCTACCAGTTCATGCTGGATAACGCCGAGTACTTCGTGCGCACCTTCATTCGCGGTCCGGTGTGCCGTGGGCAGATCGCCACTGACGTGATCCGTGACAACTTCTGGGCGCTGTTCCAGGACCCGCAGCACGACCTGTACCTCACCGATCCGAACTACCGCGCGCAGGCCACTCCGCTGCTGGCGATGCCCGGCCAGTTCGACGACATCGGCGACGTGCTGGGGCTGTGGAAGACCTACCGAGACAAGCGCAACGACTATGAAGAGCTGCGCAAGGACGCCTACGCCGATGCGCCGCCGCCCGGCTGGGCAGACATCTGGGCGGGCAACGACAATGCCTTGCTGTCGATCTTCCGCCAGTACGACAGCGCCTCGGTGCGCAAGGGGCTGATCGGAGAGATTCCGCAGACCATGTGGCTGCTCGACTACCCGCTGCTCGAACGCACCTACTACCAGTTGGTGGTCAACTTCGACGTGTTTGGCAACGTCTCGCACCAGGCGCAGACGCGCTTGTACTTCGACCTGATCCGCAACGGCGCGGAAGTGAATTTCCTCCGCCTGATGCCGGCCGAGTCGCGCGATGCCTTGCTGTCGGATTGGTACCAGAACAGCGGCAAACTGAAGATGTGGCTGGATTACCAGAGCATCGATGACAACAGCCCGAGTGGCCTGGCGCTGCCGGCTCAGCAGCCGCAGCAGGACTTCGCCAAGCAGTTGCTGCAGCGCTATGCCGGGTTGAACGCGCGACCTGATCCGATCAACCGCTGCACCGACGGCAACTGCTATCGCGGGCGCGCACCGGCGGCGCTGCAGCAGGTCGAGCAGGCGCTGAGCCGCTTGGCCAGCCGGCCGGCCGCCGGCTTGCGGGTGATCAATCAGTTGCCGGAAGCCACTCTGCTGCGTGTCGAGCTGGCCGACGGGCAGCGCGAGATCTACAGCCTGCTGCGCAACCGCATGCACAGCAACGTGGCCTTCATGCTCGGCGAGGACCTGCGCTACCAGCCCGGCCTGGACACCCTGACGGTGTATCCCGGGGTGCTGACCAGCTACCCGAACTTCCTGTTCAACCTGCGCGCCGACGAGGTGCCGGTGTTCGTCGATGCGCTGGCCCGGGTGCAGGACCAGCCGGCGCTGGACAAGGTGGTCGAGCGCTGGGGCATTCGCCGCTCCAACCCGCAGTTCTGGCGTTACTTCAATGACCTCAGCGCCTACCTGCAGGAGACCGATCCGGTTGAAGCCGGGGTGCTGGACATGAACCGCTACGGCAACCTCTGATTGACTCCCGTGCAGCCCTTGCCGCCGGACGCGGCGAGGGTAGGGCACCCTTGTCGGTTTCGTTCGTCGCGCTAACACACGGTTTTTTATCGATCTTTTCCAGAGTGCCGCGGTCGGACCAATAAGGCCGGCCGCGCGCACCGCACCCTCGCAACGCCGCTAAACCCCGATGCCGCTGCGCATCGAGAGCCGTTGGAGGATGTCGACAGCATGCTGGTTTCTTTGCAGGCACTCAGGGCCATTGCGGCGTGGATGGTGGTGATGCACCACGTCATGCAGATTTTTTTCGACTTCAAGGCCAGCAGTACTGCCGGCCAGCTGTTCGTCGATAAGGGCGCGGTGGGCGTCGACATCTTTTTCGTGATCAGCGGTCTGGTGATCTACCTGTCGACCCAGGGCAAGGACATGCCGGTCGGCCGCTTCCTGTTCAATCGCGCCGCGCGGATCGTTCCGGCTTACTGGCTGTACAGCCTGGCGATGGCGCTGATCATCCTGTTCGCCCAGCCGCTGGTGCCGGGGCAGACGTTCGACTGGACGCACTTCCTGCGCTCGCTGCTGTTCATCCCGGCGGAAAATCCCGCCGGCTACGGTCTGTACCCGACCCTCGGCGTGGGCTGGACGCTGAACTACGAGATGCTCTTCTACCTGCTGTTCGCCCTGGTGTTCCTGGTCCCGGAGCGCTTCCGCCTGCTGCTGGTGGCGGCTGCCCTGGTGGCGGTGTGCGAAGGGCTGACGCGCAGCGGCGTGCTGAGCGGCTTCTACCACAACCAGATCGTCTACGAATTCCTGCTCGGCCTGGGCATCGGCATGCTCTACCGGCGCGGCTGGATCGGCCAGGGCCTGTGGCTGCCGTTGCTGATCCTCGGTGCCGCACTGCTGGCGCTCTATCACCTGGACAGCTCGCAGCGTCTGCTGCACTGGGGGCTGCCCAGTGCGCTGATCGTGGTCGCCTGCGTGGCGCTGGAGCCGTATCTGCAGCGCAGTCGGGTGCTCAAGGCGCTCGGCAACTGGTCCTACTCGGTGTACCTGCTGCATGTGCTGGTGCTCAGCCTTGGCTGGTACCTGTGCCGGCGCTTCCAGCTCAACAGCTACCTCACCGTGGCGCTGTGCGTGCCGTTGATCCTCGCCGGTTCCTGGCTCAGCTATGTCTGGCTCGAGCGGTCGCTGTACCAGCGCCTGCAGGGCTGGTGGGATGCGCGGGGCGACGCGCCGGCAGTTGCGAATATTTCTTGACAAAAACACTAGGACTTTTTCGCGCGGGCCGTTTGGCGTAAACTGCGCGCACGTTCGCGAGGAGTTGCCATGAGCGCCATTATTGTTACCGACGCTGCCCACGATTACCTGGCCGATCTGCTGAGCAAGCAGAACACCACGGGCATCGGCATTCGTATCTTCATCACCCAGCCCGGCACCCAGTACGCCGAAACCTGCATCGCCTACTGCAAACCCGGCGAAGAGAAGCACGACGATTCGCCGCTGGCGCTGAAGAGCTTCACCGCTTGGATCGACGCGATCAGCCAACCGTTCCTCGAAGACGCGGTCGTCGACTACGCCACCGATCGCATGGGCGGCCAGCTGACCATCAAGGCGCCGAACGCCAAGGTGCCGATGGTCAACGAAGACAGCCCGCTCAACGAGCGCATCAACTACTACCTGCAGACCGAGATCAACCCGGGTCTGGCCAGCCACGGCGGCCAGGTATCGCTGGTCGAAGTGGTCGACGACGGCATTGCCGTGCTGCAATTCGGTGGCGGTTGCCAGGGCTGCGGCCAGGTCGACCTGACCCTCAAGGACGGTGTCGAGAAGACCCTGATCGAGCGCATTCCCGAGCTGAAAGGCGTGCGTGACGTGACCGACCACAGCAATCGCGAAAACGCCTACTACTAAGGCGCATCGTGCAGCAACAGAAGGCGGCCCTCGGGCCGCCTTCTGCGTTTCAGGGCTGGGCGAGCACGGCGCGGCGGGCCGGCAGCAGCATCAGCAGGGCGATGGCGACCAGCGGCAGGATGGCCAGGTTCACCGCACCCCAGCCGATGCCGTTGACCAGCGCGCCGGACGCCAGCGAGGCGAGGGCGGCGACCGAGCCGTTACCCAGCTCCATCAGCCCCTGGGCCTGGCCCCGCTCGCTGGCGCTATGGCCTTCGCCGAGCAGGGTGGTGCCGGCGACCAGCATCAGGTTCCAGCCGAGGCCGAGCAAAAACGAGCTGAGCAGAAACTGCGCATGACTCACGCCGCTGATGGCGATGCCGGCGCTGACCAGCAGGGTGACGGCACCCAGCACCGCAATGCGGCGGCTGCCGAAGCGGTCGACCAGCGGCCCGGCGACGAACGCGGGCAGGAACATGCCCAGGCTGTGCCACTGAATGACCTGCGCACTGACCTCCACTGGAAAGCCGCAGAAGCGCATGGCCAGCGGGGTGGCATTCATCACCAGAATCATTAGCCCGTGGCCGACCGCGGTAGTGGCAATTGCCGCGCGCACCGCCGGACGACCCAGCAGCTGGCGAATCACCGCGAGCCCGGCGCTGCCTGGCACTGGCGCGGCGCCTTCACGCAGGCAGGCCATAAGCGCCAAGCCGAGCGCAGCGAGCGCTGCCAGAGCCAGGTAGGCGCCGACGAAGGGCAGGCCCACCGCATCCCGCGACCAGAGCAACAGGCTCGGCGCGAGCAGCGCGGCCAGCACGCCGCCGGCGACCACGTAGGCCGTGGCGCGGCCCTTGTGTGCGTCGCTGACCGCCTCCTGGGCGGCGAAGCGGTAGTACATCATCGACGCCTGATAGGCGCCCAGGGCCAGGCAACCGAGGCAGAACAGGCTGAAGCTGGCGACCGTGATGCCCAGCGCGCAGAGCAGGCCGGCCAACACCCCGGCGCTGGCGCCGAGCATCAGCCCCGGGCGGCGGCCGTGGCGCTGCATGAACGAGGACAGCGGCTGCACGCTGAACAGGCTGCCGAGCACCATCAGCGCCAGCGGCAGGGTGGTCAGTGCCGTGGCCGGTGCGAGCTGAATGCCGACCAGCGCCGCCAGGGTGATGTTGATGATCGCGCAGGACCAGTACAGCGCCTGGCCGGCGAACAGCAGGCGAATCGCCGAGTTGTGCAGAAGCAGCATGGGAGTCGCTCCGTCAGGAAGGTTGCAGTACAGCGGCGCAGCCATCCGCCTTGAGCACTCGCTCGGTCGAGGCCGGGTGGCGCTCCAGTGCCGCCCCGCTGCGCGGCGGTCGCGCCAGCAGACGGCCGCCACAGTTGGGGCAGCGCAAGCCGAGGCGTTCGGCGCAGGTCGGGCAGAAGGTGCATTCAAACGAGCAGATCAGCGCTTCTTCGCTGTCGCCGGGCAGGTCGCGGTCGCAGCATTCGCAGTTCGGGCGTAGTTGCAGCATGGGGTTCTCCTGATCAGCCGAAGCGTTCGGCGTATTCCTGGGGGCTGACGGCCAGGTGCTTGTGAAAGGTTCGCCGCAGGTTCTCCGGGTGTCCGAAGCCCGTCAGGCGCGCGATGGTGGCAATCGACATTTGTGCGTCCTGCAGCAGCGCGCGGGCCGCCTCGACGCGCAGGCGTTCGACGTAGCGTCCCGGGCTCATGCCCAGCTCCTGCACGAACAGGCGTGACAGGGTGCGCGGCGCCAGGCAGGCGCGCTCGGCCAGCGCGGGCAGTGACAGGTCGCCACCGAGGTTGCCTGGCAACCAGTCGAGCAGCGCGCCGAGGCGCGGCAGGCGCGCGGTTTCCGGGGCCAGCAGGGTGCTGAACTGGGTCTGCCCGCCGGGGCGTCGTAGGAACATCACCAGGCGCCGTGCCACGGCCAGGGCGATGGCGCGACCGAGGTCGGCTTCGACCAGCGCCAGCGCCAGGTCAATGCCAGCGGTGACGCCCGCCGAGGTGAACACATGGGCGTCGCCGTCGCGGTTGCGCGGGTCGTAGGTGTGCAGCCGGTTGCCTTGCACCACAACGGCGGGGTGGCAGCGCTGCAGTTCATCGGTGTCGGCCCAGTGGGTGGTCGCCGGGCGGCCGTCGAGCACGCCGGCGGCGGCAAGGATCAGCGCCCCGGAGCAGATCGAGCCGAGCCGCCGCACCTGAGTTTCCGCGCCGTGCAGCCAGGCGAGCAACGCCAGGTCAGCACGCTGAGCGTCGACGCCCAGGCCGCCTGGGATCAGCAAGGTATCCAGTTCGCGGGCATCCACCTCGCGCCATGCCTGGTCGGCATGCAGGCGCAGCCCGGCGGAGGTGGCGACCGGACCGGCCTCGGCGGCGAGCAGGCGCAAGGTGTAGGCGGCCGGCAGTCCCTGGCGCTGCCGCTCGGCGTTAGCCGAGGCGAACACCTGCAACGGCCCGACCACGTCGAGGCTCATGACATCGGGGAAGATCAGGCAGGCGATCTGGCGGACAGCGTCCATGGCGGCACTCCGGCGGTGATGCGCTCAGTGTGCCGTCGGTGGCTGCTGGCAACAATGTCAGCCTTCGCACAAATATGGCCAAATTGGCCATCAGCTGCCGTTGAGCTGCTCGAGAAAGCGCATCAGCAGGCTCTCCTCGCTGCGGAGCCCTTTGCGTGCGCGGCCGAGCGGCAGGCCTTTGAGGCGGCCATCGAGAAAGGCCTCGACGATGGCCGGATGGATGTAGCACTTGCGGCAGATCGCCGGGGTGTTGCCGAGCAAACGCGCGACGTCCTTGACCACCTCGATCACCTGCTGCTTGCCGCCTTCCTCCGGATCGAGCGCTCGCAGGCGTTCGAGCGCCACGGCGCTGCCGGCCCAGGTGCGGTAGTCCTTGGCGGAGAAGTCGCTGCCGGCGTGGGTTTGCAGGTAGCCATTGATTTCGGTGGAGGTCAGGGTGCGGCGTTCGTCGTTGTCGTCGAGGTACTGGAACAGCTGCTGGCCGGGCAGCTCCAGGCATCGCCGTACGATGCGGGCGAGGCGCGGGTCGCTGAGGCGCACCTTGTGCTCGATGCCGCTCTTGCCGCGAAAGTGGAACTGGATGGCGCTGCCTTTCACCTCGACGTGGCGGTTGCGCAGGGTGGTCAGGCCGAACGACTTGTTTTCCTCGGCGTAGCGCTGGTTGCCGATGCGGATCAGCGTCGAGTCGAGCAGGGCGACCACCGTGGCCATGATCTTCTCCGGGCCGAGGCCGGCCAGGCCGAGATCGGTGTCGACCTGCTGGCGCAGCTTGGGCAGGGCGCGCCCGAAGTCCAGCAGCCGTTCGTACTTGTCGGCATCGCGCACTTCGGTCCAGCGCGGGTGATAGCGGTACTGCTTGCGTCCCCTGGCATCGCGGCCCACCGCCTGCAGGTGGCCGTTGGGATCGGCGCAGATCCACACCTCGGTGTAGGCCGGAGGGATAGCTAGCTGGTTGATGCGCCGGATTTCATCCGGGTCGCGGATGCGTTCGCCATTGGCGTCGAAGTAGACGAACTTGCCGCGCAGCTTGCGGCGTCGCAGGCCCGGCTGGCGGTCGTCGACGTAGCGCAGGTCGGCCGGCAGGCTGGGGCAGAGCACGGTGCCGGTGTCCTGGCTTTCGTCGTCCGGCACCGGGCGCTGACCGCGGGCGAGCGGCGGCACCTGCTCGCTCATTGCGCGCATCCCATCGCTTCGCTCCATAGGCAGCGATCGCAGCGTGGGCACTTGGGGGCGGGGCCGGTGGCCAGGCGCTGCGGGTGCCCGCAGTGATCGCAGGCATACAGGGCGGCGTGGGGAATCTTGTCGAAGCGCGGCCGCAAGGCCGGGGGCATCACCGACAGGCCGGCGCGCACGTCGCCGTCGACAAACTGGTAGAGGCTGACGCTGCCGTCTTCCTCGAGGATGCCGAGACGCACCTGGCCGAGGTGCTCGATGCCGCTCTGCCGCAGCTCCATGAAGAACTCGTCGCTGGAGATGTTCTGCCGGTCGAGCACGTCGAATTCGTACAGCCCGTCGCGGATGATCACCAGCGGTTTGCCCTCGACCCAGTTGCCGAAGCGCGGGCTGATCTTCATCAGCAAGGTAGTGATGCGGTAGAGCAGCAGCAGGGTGATGAACACCACGACAATCGGCAGCAGCGGCACGTCGTCGTAGAACGCCACGTCGCCGGCTGCGGAACCGAGGGTGAGGATCACCACCAGCTCGAACAGCGAGAGTTGTCGAACCCCGCGCCGCCCGGAGATCTTCAGGAAGGCGAACACCAGCAGGTAGGCGACCAGTGCGCGGAACGCCACTTCGCCAAGAAACGCCGCGGGGAATTGGTCGAGCAGCATGCGCTGCCAATCGAAGGGCTGCATGCTCAGCGCCCGCCCGGCATCGACCAGGGCGTGAGCGGATAGCCGTCCTTGCTCAGCTCCAGGCGCGAGAGTTCGATCAGCGCGGCCAGGCGAATCGGATCGCTGTATTGGCTGCGCGCGACGTGGGTGTGGGAGAGCAGTTCGGCGCCGCGGTCATCGAAGACGTGCACCGAGAAGCTGGCGTCTTCGCGGTCCTGGCGGGTTTCGCAGCGCTGGGGGAGAAACGCGTGCTCGACGATGCCGATCGCGACATCGAGGCTCAGGGGCTGGCTCATGGGGCGTGCTCCGTCCGGGGTCCTTATTGAGTAGACGGGCAGGCGCGGCGGAGGTTCGTTCAAACAAAAACGGGTGGCTCGCTGGCCACCCGTTCTTGTTGCTGCATCGATTTACTCAGGCATGTCCCAGGGGGCGAGGTCATAGCCTTGGCTGCACAGTTCGGCGCGCGACTTTTTCAGTTCACGGGCCAGTTGTTCCGGATCGCTGTAGATGCTGCTGGACAGCTGGGTGCGGCCGAGCAGGCGGGTGCTGGTGCGGTCGATGACTGTCAGGCTGAGCTCGCCAGTACCGTCCTGGGCGGACCAGGCAACGCACTGGAACGGTTGGAAAGCACGACCGGCGATCAGCAGAGCTTCGTTGAAACGGAGTGGGGCGTTCATGCGGATTCTCCGAAATTACCCAAGGCAGTAGGCGACTAGCAGCGCATATCGATGCTAGGCCGTTACTCAATGGATGATCGGAGTTGACTGAAGAGTCACATAAGAATGCGAAAAATGTTGTATTTGCCGCAGTTACGTGACGGCGCTCAAGGAGTTTCACACCTTGAGCGCCGTTTGGGCCGCTCTAGCGTGCGGCGTTGCGCTCGTGGCGATAGGCGCTGACCGCCTCGTAGACCGCTTTGCGCAGGCGGTTGATGCCGCCGATGGGGCGGTGCTCCGGCAAGGCGTGCCAGGGGTTGAACGACAGGTCGTCGCAGAAACGGTTCTGCTCGGTCGAGTCGAAGTCCTGGGCGGCGACCTTGATGCTGGCGACCGTTTCGAAGGGTGAAATCGACTCGTCCCACTCAACGCTGGGGTCTTCGATCGGCATGTAATGCTCAGGGTTCTGCCGCTGCACCTGCAGCTCGAAGCAGGCTGGCACGCGATCCAGCGAGAGCTGCTGGTACAACGCGTTGCGCAGGAAGTTGGGCAGGTCGCGGTTCTGTTCCTGAGCCTGGTAGCCGGGGCAGCTGCCGGTCGCTGGGATGACCCGGTACTTGATGTTGTGCGGCCCGAACTTGAACGGCGCGATCGAGTTGTAAGTGGTCTGCACCGGGCTTTCCGGGGCGGGGCTGAGGGTCTGCAGGGCGATCAGCAGGTGGCGGACCTCCCAGGTGCGCGGGTCCCAGCTGGGGAAGAACGCCAGCACCTTCTTGCCGTCGGCCTGGGCGGCGAAGTTGCTCTTGTACTCGGCGACGTCGCGCACGAAGAACGCCGTGTTGTTGAACATCACGAAGTCTTGCTGGCTCTGCCCGCCTGGGCCGGTCATCAGCGGCTGACCGGGTACGTCGAGCAGCTTGATTGCCATGCCGCGTGCGTCACGCGCCCGGTCGAATTGCGGGTAGGCGTTGCCGTTGGAGAAGCGCACCCAGGCCTGCCAGGTCTTGCCGGGCTCCTGGAACACGCCCTGGCGCAGGGTCTGCGGCAGCTCACTGGCGACGCTGACCTCGGCGCGCACGCAGCCGTGCGCCTTGGCGTGGGCATCGCGCAGCACCCGGGTGTTGTCGCGGTGCTGTTCGACGACACGCACCGCGTCTTCGATGATCGAGCGGGTCAGCTCGGCTTCACCGGCCGGAATCTGTTCCTCGGTGGACACCGGGCCAGAAAACTTCCAGGCGTAATACAGCGAGCCCAGTCCCCAGCCCAGCAGGCCGAGGACTGCCAGCGTGGCGATCAGGCGGCCCAACAGGCGGCCGAGCCAAAGCCAGAATCGTTTAAGCATGAGAATTCCTTATCTGCAGGTGTGGCCGGGCTCAGCTCGAGGTGCTGACGCTTTGGCAAGTGGGGCCGGGAGTCCAGGGCTTGGGCTGGACCGGGGTGAGCTTGGCTTCCAGCGCGCTGTTGCCCAGTACCTTCAAGTACTCGATCAGCGCCAGCCGCTCGTTGGGCTGCAGGCCGCGGCCAATCACGCCCTGGCTGCGGCAGCCATCGCGGAACTCGTGGCCTTCATTGCTGTTGCCGGTAATCGAGGTGTCGAAGCGGAAACCGCCGGTGAACTGCTCCGCCTGGTAGCCGGCGAATTTCGGGTCGTACTCGTGGTTGCCGACCCAGAACTCTTTGGCCCGCTCAGGGACCGGGGAGAGCAGCTGGAACAGCGTCGGCACCGAGCCGTTGTGCAGGAACGGCGGGGTCGCCCAGATGCCGTCCAGTGGCCGCGCCTTGTAGCCGCGTTTCTCCTGCACGCCGATCGGCAGGCCGAAACCATCCATGACGGGACGCTCGGCGGCGGGAATACCGGCGTCCTGGTAGGCGCGGTTCTCCACGTAGGCGGTGATGTAGGCCAGGCCCTTGGCGCTGGAGATGCTGGCGAAATCGAGCGGCTCGGTGGGTGCGCCGTACAGCTTGACGCCGAGCTTGCCCAACTCGTCCTGGGTCCAGCCGAGCTTGCTGATGTCGAAGCGGTGATCGGCGATGTTGTTGGCGGCGGTCGGGTCGGTGCCGACGATGCTGATCGGCACCACTCGCATGCGCCACTCCGGATCGCGATCCGCGGCGTAGCGCTGGTCCTGCGGCTTGGGCGCGGGCGCATGGCAGTAGGCGCAGTTCTCGGCGAATAGCGCCTGGCCGCGGCTGGCCAGTTCCAGGTCGATGCGCCCGAGCACGTCTTCCGGCCAGGCCGGCGGTTTCAGCTGCTTGAGGGTTTCTTCCAGGGTGTGCAGATCGCGCGGTCGCACGCTGGAGGCGTAGCGCTCGGCTTCCGGCATGGCCTGACCGTTGTCATCGAACATCTGCAGGGTCGCACCGACGCCGAGCGCCTCGCCGATGTTGCGCGCCATCGGCTGCATGGCCGAGCCGTTCCACTGCACCCAATCGAACTTCCAGATGTCCCACAGCTGCGGGTAGCTGACTGGAGCATTGGCCACCCGGTAGTTGTGCGGGTCGATGGCCTCGCCGAACACGCTGTTGGCGATGCGCCCGAAGGCATCGGTGCGGCCGAAGCCTTCTTCGGTGGGATACAGGTCGCGGTGCCAGTCGTTGTAGGCGGTGCCCAGCAGGCGGTTGAGTACCGCCTTGAAGTCGCGGCGCAGTTGCCCGCGCTCCTCGTCATAGCGGGCGCCTAGCACCTGCTTGGCGAAGCGATTGAACTTCACCGGGTTGTAGTAGGTGAACGCCATGCTCATGCCCAGCGCCTGGCCGAAGCCGCCGCCGCGCAGGGTCGGCACCGTCGAGGCCAGCGAATGCAGCGCTGCGCCACCATCGATGCGAATCGCCTTACCCTGGTAGCGCAACTCGCCGGTGTGGCAGGCCGAGCAGGTGATGTCGAGGAACTGCTCGCCGGAATCGATATCGGTGTGATGGGCGAAGCCCACGGGCAGATTGCCGGGGTTGAGATCGCTGGGCTGTTGCTGCGGATCGATCAGGAAGCCGAAGCGCGCGAGGTAATCCGGCGTGGCGAACTTATCGCGGGAGAAGGGCAGTTCCAGGGCGACGAACCAGTCGTAGCGCAGACCTTTCACCTGGGTACCTTGCGGCGTGTAGTAGTAGGTCTGGCGCGCCGCATCGCTCCACTGATCAAGGTGGCGCAGCTCGCTGGGTGCGCTGTAGGTGGGCAGATTGGGGCGGGCGATGTAGTAGACCGGTACGGCGAGGGCGATCACCAGGGCGCCAATCAGCAGCGGCACGGGGCGACGGAGAATCCGCATGAGTACTTCCTTGTCACGTTCTTATTCGCCCGGACGTTATGCGAAGCGCCGCACATTGGCAACTGGCCGGCATGGCACGCGGCCAGCCTCTCCTTCGTTATGAGCAATCTAGCTTTATGAGAAAAGCATCCTAGACGCGTCAAAAAACAGGCTAGCCTCAATTAAGCCAACACAAGCGGCTGTTTTTAATGGAATTGAGCTACTTAGACGCTAGGGAAAAAGAATGTTCGACGTGGTGGATTCGGCTCGACGTTTGTTAGTCGTCGACCCTTGTGCTGACTGTCTCACCCTTCTCCCGGAGCTGCGTTCAGCGGGCTGGGAGGTCTCCAGTTGCGCTGTGGACAGCGTGGCGCCGCCGCCTTGCGATGTCGGTTTGTTGCGTTTGCAGACCGCGCAGCTGGCGCGTCCCGAGCGGATCAAGGAATTGATCCGCCACAGCAACACCGAATGGATCGCCGTGCTCAGCCCGGATGCGCTGCGCACCAAGGGTGTCGGCGATTTCATCAGCGAGTGGTTCTTCGATTTCCACACCTTGCCATTCGATGTCGAACGCGTGCAGGTCACCTTGGGCCGCGCCTTCGGCATGGCGCGCTTGCGTGGGCGTGGGCGGGCGATCAACGAGGAACTGGGCAGCGAGCTGCTCGGCCAGAGCCACGCCATGGAGGAGCTGCGCAAGCTGATCACCAAGCTGGCCGCCACCGACTCGACCGTGCTGATCCACGGTGAAAGCGGGACTGGCAAGGAGCTGGTGGCGAGGACTCTGCATCGCCAGTCGCGGCGAAGTCGCGGACCCTTCGTGGCGGTCAACTGCGGGGCGATTCCGGAGCACCTGATTCAGTCCGAGCTGTTCGGTCACGAGAAGGGCTCGTTCACCGGGGCGCACCAGCGCAAGATCGGCCGCTTCGAGGCCGCTGCCGGTGGCACGCTGTTCCTCGACGAAGTCGCCGATCTGCCCCTCGATCTGCAGGCCAATCTGCTGCGCGTCCTGCAGGAGAGACAGCTCGAGCGGGTCGGCGGTACGCAGGCCATCCCTGTGGACGTCCGCGTCCTCGCCGCCACCCACATGGACCTGGAGAAAGCCATTGCCGAAGGACGGTTCCGCGAAGACCTGTTCTATCGACTGAATGTGCTGCAGGTCGAAACCTTGCCATTGCGCGAGCGACCCGGTGATATCCCGCTGCTCGCCGACTACTTCTCGCAGCTCTACAGCCAGGAAATCGGCCGGCGTCCGCGGCGTTTCAGCGATGACGCGATGGACGCGATGAAGGCGCATCCCTGGCCGGGCAATGTGCGCGAGCTGGCCAATCGGGTGCGTCGTGGCCAGGTGCTTGCCGATGGGCGCCAGATCGAACTGGAAGACCTCGGTCTGTCGCGCAGCGCACCCACCGCGCCGGCGCTGATCACCCTCGAAGAGTACAAACGGCGTGCCGAGTATCAGGCGCTGAGCGAAGCGCTGGCCCGCTATGCCGACAACCTGAGCCTGGCCGCGCGCCTGCTCGGCATCTCCCGCCCGACCTTCTACCGGCTGCTGCACAAGCATGGAATCCGCTGAGGCGGACTCCATGCGTTGAGGGCTGCGCTTAGAAGTAGTAGGGGAATTTCAGACTGAAGCTGAAGTCCGGTGCGTCCGGGGTCATGCCAATCGACAGGTTGGGCACGATGGTCAGCTTGTCGCTGGCGGCGAAGGTCATGCCGACGTTGAAGTAGGCGGCGTTGGCGTCGCTGCCGATGATGGTCTGCCAGCTCTGGCCATCCGCCTTGATCTTGCTCTTCTGGCTGAACAGCTCGGAGAACGACAGCGACAGACTCATGCGTTCGTTAAGTGCGAAGGCTGTACCCAGGCCGATTTGAAACCAGTCGCCCAGATCCACCTTGCCCGGCACTTTTACGCCGCGCTGGGTGCTGATGTCGTCGAAGCTGTCTTCGAAGTTGTAGGTGTACGACAGGCTGCCGAACAGCACCGCCGGGTCGACGGTCTTGACCAGGGAAATGCCGGGGGTGATCGACCAGACCCCATTTCCGGTCGGCAGGTCTTCGGGGACGTTGAGGTTGTCGTTGCCGGGCACCGGGTTGAGTTTGATGCCGTAGGGGTCGTCACCGGTCGGGGCTTTGACGCGCAGCGAAAACACGGCATCGGGTCGATTCGGGCCTTCGTCCAGGAACTTGTAGGAAATACCCATATTGACGTCGCCCAGGCGCGGATCGCCGGTGACGGTTTCTTCACTGATAGTCGAAGTAGAACCGCCCGCGCCGGCAGATTCATAAGTGGTTTCCCGATAAATAATCGGGGCGTTGATATCAAGTTGCCATCTTTGTAGGAAGTTATATCGGCCGGTTAAATCCACAGTGATAGTGTCGGCATTGATTTCATCAATCCCGAGGTTGCCGAGAAATATCGCATCAAGGGCCAGGAAACCATTGAGGAATAATTGCCGGGAATCGTAGTGGCTGTAAGTAATTCCCGGTTCAAAACTGAAGGTTCCGCCGCCGAAGAAGCCGCTGGCTTCCTGATAGATGTTTTCCACGGCGGGCGCCGGCTCGGCATCTTCCTTGAGCGCGGTGCCATATCCGCTGCCAGCGCTGTTCTGGCTTTGAATTGTCGAGGGCCCCTTGGCCACAGCCGTCGCTTGCTGTGGGGCTACTCCGGCGGGCCGGGCTTCCACTTGGCGCAAGCGTTGTTCGAGCACCATCAGCGCTTGCTGTTGTTGCTCGTAGCGCTTCTTGAGTTCGCCAAGTTCATTCAGGAGGGCTTGAACCTCTGGGCTTTCTGCCGCAAAGCTCGATGTCGTTATTCCCGCTACGATCGCGGTGAGCAATAAGTTGCGTGCAGCGTGCATGGCTGAACATCCTTTTCATACATGGTCGAGTCAGACTTGTTCAATAACCGGATTTGCGCAAGGCGCGCAGTTGTTCCCATGCACAGTTCGCCGCGTTATTCAGTCCGGGATTGTCGCGAAGTGCGACATTGAGCGCGGCCAAGTTCTGAACATTATTAACGGAGCCAGTGATATTGGCTTGCTGGGTAATATTTCCGGCGCCAATTTGTTGTTGCGCGAAGCCTTGGCCGTTAGTTGGCGTTATCGCCATCTGCAATCCACCGCCCGCCGGGGTAATGCTCACCGCACCGGCATCGTTGCTGCGGCTGAAGCTGCCGTTCAGAGGGGCACCGGTCTGTGGCACGGTGCCGCCGCTGTTGCGGGTAATATTGATGCTCAGGTCGTTCAGCCCGCTGTTGAGATCGCCGGCTGTTCGGACGCTCTGCACGATGCCCTGCACCGTGTTCAAACCGGCGCCGCCACTGATGTTGCCGTTGCCGGCAACCACGGTGCCGGTGCCGATGTTCTGATCGATGGCGGTGACGGTGAGACTCGGCTGCGAGCGGCCGTCGACGTTCAGGTTGACCTGCGCGCCGATGACCTGACCGGCGCTGTTCTGCCACATGGAGGTCATGGTCACGCCGAAGCTGATGATGCGATCCGGCAGGACGTAGCGGCCGCGCAACTGGGCCAACTCGGGATCGGTCAATTCGATAGGCTGGAACAGCCCGCCTGCGTGAGCGGGGAGGCTGGCGAGCAGAGCGCAACTCACCAGCACGGATTTGATGCCCATATCAAAACTCCCGGGGCGACCATGCCCCTAGCAGCAAACTAAAAAAAGTCGCTCTGGATAAAGCCGAACTCCATCAGCTCTGCATCTTTTACCGGGCTGAATCGATCCAGTTTGTTCCGCGCGGTGAGTGGCTCCGGCGGGCTCATCAGTGCATTGGCGCGGTCGTAGCCCGGCCCGATCAGGGCAAAGGCGATGCCGTTCCAGCCCTTCTTGAATTCCTCGAGTGTCATCTTCTTGTGACCCAGCACTGGGTCGCCTATGTAGGCCCAGTCATCGGCGGTGCGCTGCAGTACCACGAAGTGTTTGTAGCCGCGCACATTCAGCAAGACGATCGTGGGAATCTTGATCGCCTCCAGCTTGTCGGCGCCAACGCGATAACCGCGGGCGCGCAAGCCGAGCGATTCGGCGTAGCGCTTCATGTCGAGCATGGAGAAACCCTGGGTGGCGATGAGGTCGGCGTCGCCGTTGACCAGCATGCCCTTGATGACGTCTTCCTCCTCGAGCCGCCAGCCATAGGCTTCATTGAGGACGGTGGCGATTGCCGCGGCGCCGCAGCTGAAGTCGGTTTTCTGCTCCACGAGGTTGGAGAAGCGCCGTTCGCGGATACTGACCACGGCTTTGTAGGCAAGGCCGCCGCCAGGTAGCACGGCGAAGGGCTTGGCGCGCTGTTCGGCTTGAGCACTGGCGAGACCGCCAAGCGAGATCGCGAGGACAGCAGTGAGGCAGGCAATTGAGCGCAACATGGCGACCTCCGAAGAAGAGAGGACAGCCCCGGAAAGGTCCCGGGGCTGCCAACAGCGGTCTTCGGATTAGTTCCCGGTCGGGCAGGCCGAGCAGCCTGCGGCGATGGCCAGGGAGTTGACCTGCTGGTTGCCCGCACCAGCGGCGATGTTGATCCCGGCATTACCCGACACTGTGACGGCGCCATTCAGGGTGGCGTTGTTCACGACAGGAGTTTGCGGGTCGTCGTTCTGATGTGGCGGCCAGGGGAAGAAGCCGGAGTTGACCGAGAGCAGGTCAGCAGCTTCCTCAACTGGGTAAACGGTCCCGATTTTGTTCTCGGTCTCGTTGCCATTCAGATCCTGGTCCACATCGATCGAAGCAGTCGCGGTGTAAGCAGTCTCGGAATTGGCGATCGCTACATCGTTTTTCTGTTGGTTGAAGTTGCCAGCCGCGGCGTTCAGGCCGAGGTTGCCGCTTGCAGTGAGGTCAGCGTCAACAGAGGCATTGTTCTGGGTGCCAATGTTTTCGACGTAGTTGTCCTGACCTTTTTGCGTGACTTCGATGGTGGCGTTGGCGCTGCCACCGAAGCTCTGGCCGAACACGAACAGCGAGTCAGCGGTGGCGATGGCTGCTGCGTTGGCTTGTTGGTTGTTGTCACCGGCCACCACGTTCACACCGGCGTTGCCGTTGGTTTGAACGTCGACGCCACCACCGCCTACCGTCGCGGTGTTTTTGGTTTCATGGTTGGTGACTTCGTTGTTCTTGTTGGTTTGCACATCCTTCACTTCAGCCGTAGAGCCGGACGCACTCGCCCCACCACCGGTCGCATACGCTCCGGCGGACAGCGCCAGGGCCATTGCTACAACAACTGGTTTAAGGATCATTTGGCATTTCATGGGATACATCTCCTTGCGTTGTGTGTGCTAAATCAAACAAAGGGTCAATCCACGACCCGGATGCTCAGGTTGTTGGCAGTACGGTTGCCAACCCCGGCGCTCTGGTTTAGTTGCACCACCCCACGACTACCTGCGAATGCACCGTCATCCATCTCGACGGTTCGTTCGCCGCTCTGCGGCACTCCTACTCCGGAGTTGGTTACTGGCGCAGCGTTCTGGGCGAGAGCGCTGTCGTCCAGGCTTTCCGGCGGAGCATTGAGCTCCAGGCGGAAGGCATTGATCTGTTGATTGGCCACCCCGGCGCCCTGGTTGACGCCCACCACGCCGCTGCCCTGGCTGTACGCCGCGCCGCCAATGCTGGCGCGGGCGTCGACAGTTCGATTGCCGATGGCGGTATTGGCTTGCTGGACGCGGATGGCGGTCTGCGAGTGATCACCGGCACCGATTGCCCGGGCGTTGACTTGCTGCTGCTGATCACCGGCGGCCTGGTTGGTCATCAGATTGCCGCGGTATGCCTGACCGGCCGCCTGGATCGTGGCGTTCATCTGCGGCGTGGCGTTGTCGGCGAGCGCTGGGCCGATCAGCAGGGCGCCCAGCGACATGAACAGGAGGCTGCGCATGGTCATTGCCCTCCGAGCATCTGCAGCGGGCGCATGCCTTGCTGGATGCTGCGATTGACCTGTCCGGCGATGGCGTTGTTGGCCCCGCCGCCTTGGTGCGACGCCGAGCTGGTTGGCATGCCTTGCTGGGCATTGGGCGTGGACAGCAGCGTGCTACCTACCGCCTGGCCGGCGGTGCTGCGCTGGATCGCCAGGCCGCTGCCGGAGCTGACATCGGCAAAGTCGCTGTCGCTCAGCTCATTGCCCATGCTGCGCGTGACGATGTTCGTCGTCTGCGTGCCTTGTTTGACAGGGCCCTCCGTCATGGTCTGGGGATTGACCACGCGGGGATTGGGATCGGGAACCAGCGGCTGACGCGTTGCCGTGCGCGGCTGGACTTCTCGGAAGAGGACGATGTCCCCGTCGGCGGCCTGTACTGCGGAAAGATCGGCTGTGAGGACCGAAAGCAGGGCCCAGGGCAAAAGTCCTTTTCGGGTCAAAGTTAAACGATCCATTGCGTTAACTTCTCTGTGAAAAAACTGCATCCAGCAGCGGTGCGGTCACTACGCAGAAGTTATGCCGGTTTCATTTATTGGTTGGATATCAGCGCGTTAGGTGCGGCTTCTCGAGAAAGAGAGGAGCTGGGTGTATCGCGGTGGTAACAGCTGCGGCGAAAGCCCAAGGCCCGCTGTTTGGGCTGTTGGCTTAGTGCTGCGTGGTTTGCAGGCCAAGTGAGCGGCAAGTGTTTCATTTTTGAACTTACGCATTCTTGACGGTGCGGCAGCGCAATGTTGTTTTGATATTAAATTGATCTCGCCCTGACTTGTTTTGCCGCCAATAAGCGGGGAATTTGTCAAAATTTTGCCGCCTGCGGGTACGTCTGTACCAGCAGCAGCGATAAGTAGCGGTAATAAAAGGAGAAATTGCGATCGTGTGACGCTGTATCACGGCGTTAACAAATGCGATTTTTTCTGGGACTAAAGGCCTATGGAATATTCAGCAGGCCAATCCATCCGATAAACGATAAAGCTCGAGCAGCTTGCGGGTGATGCTCGACTGGATATCGTCGCGCTCGAATGCCGAGATGCGCGTGAGCTTCTGCACCTGCAGGCGATGCAGATGGATGTAGGGCATGCGCTGGTCGAACTCGCGCAGGTCGCCCTTCATCATGATTGGTAGGAAGGCATCACCGAGCTTCTTCTGATTGGTGATGATCTGCGCCAGGGCCTGCTTGAACGGCAGGGTTTTCGGTGAGAGCACGCCGTCTACCGTAAGGCGCCCCAGCAGCAGGCCCTTGCGTTGCAGCAGCGAGCCCGGCACGACGCACAGGTCGGTCTTGCGTACGGCGACGGCTTCGATCTTGTGCAGGGTGTCGTGGAAGGCGTAGGCGTTCGGCAGCACCACCATCTTGCGGCCGAGGTCACTGGGAAAGTGCAGGCTGTAATTGGTGTAGAGCTGTTCAACCGATTCGGAATACACGCACAGCCGATTCTCGAACAGGCGAATGAAACGCTCGGCCATTTCCCGCCGGGCGAGGCTCGCCAGATCCCAGACCAGGTCCTGGTTCTGCGCAGCACGCAGATCGACTGCCTGATGCTCCATGCCGTCCATGTCTTATCCATGCGGTGTTTGCCCTACAGCTCTGATAGCATCTCCGCGCCCCAGCGGCAAATCGGTGCGCCTGCCTGATTGGTACTGCGCTGCGGCTTCACTTCGGGAATGGCGACGCTAGACGCGTTCCTTCCTGCCAAGCAATAACGAACGAATTTGATCGCGGTGCCTTGAGCGCCATTCAACTGGGGGTTTCATGGATCTTTGGGTTGCCGTGCAGGCGCTGATTCTGGGTATTGTCGAAGGCCTGACGGAGTTTCTGCCGATTTCCAGCACCGGCCACCAGATCATCGTCGCCGACTTGATCGGCTTCGGTGGTGAGCGTGCCATGGCGTTCAACATCATCATCCAGCTCGGCGCGATCCTGGCGGTGGTCTGGGAGTACCGGCGCAAGATCTTCGACATCGTGGTCGGCCTGCCCAAAGAGCGTCAGGCTCAGCGCTTCACCGCCAACCTGCTGATTGCCTTCTTCCCCGCGGTGATTCTCGGGGTGGCCTTCGCCGACCTGATCCACGAGTACCTGTTCAACCCGATCACCGTGGCCGCTGCGCTGCTGGTGGGTGGCCTGGTGATGCTCTGGGCGGAGCGCCGCCAGCATGTCATCAGCACCGAAACGGTCGACGACATGACCTGGAAGGAGGCGCTGAAGATCGGCCTGGCCCAGTGCCTGGCGATGATCCCGGGGACCTCGCGTTCCGGTGCGACCATCATCGGCGGCCTGCTGTTCGGCCTGTCGCGCAAGGCTGCCACCGAGTTCTCGTTCTTCCTCGCCATGCCGACCATGGTCGGCGCGGCGGTCTACTCGGCCTACAAGTACCGCGACCTGTTCCAGTCCGGCGACCTGCCGGTGTTCGCCATCGGCTTCGTCACTTCGTTTGTCTTCGCCATGATCGCCGTGCGAGCCCTGCTCAAGTTCATCGGCAGCCACAGCTACGCGGCCTTCGCCTGGTACCGCATCGGCTTTGGCGTGCTGATCCTGCTGACCTGGCAGCTCGGCTGGATCGACTGGACGGCCGTCAAGGGCTGATCCCGATGCCACGCGCAGCGCAATCGCGCCAAGCAAGCGCAGGTGTGCAGGGCGCCGGGGGCAAGCTGCTGGTCTTGCTCGGCCTGTGTGTCCTGCCGACGCTGGGTACGCTGCGCCTGCTGCAAGAGCTGGGCGTGCTCTGGCCGGCGTTGGCCTATGGCGTGATGAGCCTGCTCAGTTTCGTGCTGTATTGGCATGACAAGGCGCGCGCCCAGCAGGGGGGCTGGCGGATTCCGGAGAACACTCTGCACCTCAGCGAACTGTTCGGTGGCTGGCCCGGCGCGCTGCTCGCACAGCAGCTGTTCCGCCACAAGACCCGCAAACTGCCGTTCCAGCTGATCTTCTGGGGCATCGTCCTGGTGCATCAGTTGGCCTGGGCCGACTGGCTCGCCGGCGGCCGGCTGATTGGCCACCTGCTGCTCGACCTGTGGTCTCACTGATCGAGCAGCAAACCCACCTGGCGTACTTTCGGCAGCTTGCGCACCACCTGCTGGTGCGAGCGGGTCAGCAGCTCGCGCAGCTCGTGATCGGGCATGGGGTAGGGCGCACTCATGCTGATCCAGTAAGCGCGCGCCAGATACGGCGCCGGGCGGATGCCCGGGCGATCGACGTAGCCGAGGAACAGCTCGGCGCCGATCTTGAAGGCCAGCCCATCGCCGAGAAAGTCGAGGATCGCGAACATCTTGTTGCCTGCCACCGAGAAGACCCGATTGCTGCCCCACTTGAGGTCCTCCCGGGCGCCGGGCAGTTGCAGGCAGAACGCGGCAATCTCATCAGCGGTCACGGTGGCGTCCTCAAACCGGGTGGGGGAGTGGCGTCTGGTACGCCTGGCTGAGGTGATCCAGCCAGGCGCGAACCGCCGGCAGCATACCGCGCCGGTGCGGATAGACCGCCTGCAGGTAGCCTCCAGGAATGCTCCAGTCGGGCAACAGTTGAATCAACCGGCCCTCGTCCATCTCCTCGGCGCAGTACATGCGTGGCAGCAGGGTCATGCCCAGCCCGGCCAGCGCGGCCGCGCGGCGGATCGAGAAGTCCTCGATGGCCAGGCGTGCCTCCAGTGCGATGTCGCGGCGATTGCCCTGCGCATCCAGCATCCGGTAGTGGATCTTGCGATCCGCTTCGAGCGCGCCGAGGGCTGGCAGCGCCAGCAGTTCCTCCGGTTCGTGGATGGTGCGGCCGTCGAGCAGCGCCGGGCTGGCGACCAGCACGCTTTCCGCTCGATACAGGCGGCGGGTGATCAGCGACGGGTCCTCGTCATCGCTGGTCCGCACCCGCAGGGCAACGTCGATGCCTTCGTTGATCAGGTCGATGCGCCGATTGGTGATCATCACCTCGATCTGCACCTGCGGGTGGGCGGCGGTGAACGCCAGCAGGATTTCCTCGAAGCGCGGGACCACTTGCGGACAGGACACCCGCAGACGTCCGCGCGGTTCGACGCTCAGGGTCGCGACGGTTTCCTCTGCCTGTTCCGCCTCCAGCAGCATGGCCTGGCAATGGCGCAGGAAGCGCTCGCCAACGTCGGTGAGCGCCAGCTTGCGCGTGGTGCGTTGCAACAGGCGCACGCCGAGGCGCTGTTCCAGTTCGGCGACGCGCCGCGACAGGCGCGACTTGGGAATGCCGAGCAACCGGCCGGCCGGGGCGAAGCCGCCGGCTTCGACGACGCGGGCGAAGTAGAGGAGGTCGTTGAGGTCTTGCATACTGCTGTCCTATCAGTGGGACGATCCATCGCAATTTTGCAGGCTAATCAAGAATTGGCTGCATGGGTAGCATCTTTCTCCAACGCCAACCGGCGATTCGAGAATTAGGAGCCTTGCCCATGAAACTTCTGCACATCGATTCCAGCATCCTCGGCGATTCGTCCGTGTCCCGCCAACTGAGCGCCGCCGTGGTTGCCGCCTGGCAGGCCGCCGAGCCGGGTGTCGAGATCAGCTACCGTGACCTGGCCGCCGACGAGCTCGGCCACCTGTCCGCCCTCAGCCTGGCGGCTGGCGGCACCCCGGCGGAGCTGCGCGATGCGCTGCAGAAAGCCGAAGCGGAGCGCTCGGAGCAGGCCCTCAATGAGTTCCTCGCCGCCGATGCGTTGGTGATCGGCGCGCCGATGTACAACTTCGCGCTGCCCAGCCAACTGAAAGCGTGGATCGACCGCATCACCGTCGCCGGCAAGACCTTCCGTTACACCGAGCAGGGGCCGGAAGGCATCGCTGGCGACAAGCGGGTGATCATCGTCTCGACGGCCGGCGGCCAGCACGCTGGCCAACCGACCGCTGCGGCGCACGAGGACTACCTGAAATTCGTCCTCGGCTTCGTCGGTATCCACGACGTGCAGGTGGTGCACGCTCACGGTTTGGCCATGGGCGACGCGGTGCGGGCTCCGGCCATCGAGCAGGCTCAGGCGCGTATCGAAGAGCTGTTCGAGGCAGCGCTGGCCTGACCCCGGCGCGTCCAAACGGGCGCAGTGGCTCACCTTATGCAATACCTAACGGGACTGCCCCAGCCGGGCCAGTCCCGTGTTCATTTGCGGAACACGGCAGTGCGCGACCAAGAAGGTGAGCACCATGTTTGCGCGGGGTTGGCTGCTGCTGATCTGTGGATTGGGTTTTGCCGGGTCGCTGCTGGCCGCGCCAAGCGTTGGCTTTCGCCAGCTACAGCTGGTCGACCCGCTCGATCAGCGCCCGCTCAGTGCGATCGCCTTCTATCCCTCATCGTCTCCGGAAGGGCGCAGTCGCATCGGCCCCTACCGACTGGAGGCGGTGCAGGACACGAAGGCCGCCAAGGGGCGCTATCCGCTGCTGGTACTTTCCCACGGCAATGGCGGCAGCCCGCTGGCGCACCACGATCTGGCGATCTATCTGGCCCGCCAAGGCTTCGTAGTCGTAGCGCCGTGGCACCTCGGCGACGACGACCAGGGCCACAGCCGCCGGGGCACGGTGAGCAACCTGTATGGCCGGCCGATGCAGGCGGCCGAAGCGATCAAGGCGGTAGTCGATGATCGTCTGCTGGGCCCCGTGCTGGACGATCAACACATCGGCCTGATCGGTTACTCCGCCGGCGGCGAGACGGCGTTGATCCTGGCCGGGGCCAAGCCGAGTCCGCAGCGCCTGCAGCGCTACTGCGCCCAGCACCGCGACGATCAGGACGCGTGCGGCGCGGCGGATGGCTTGCGGGTGGATCGCGACGACCTGGTGCCGCGCGCCGACCCGCGCGTCGGCGCCGTGTTGTTGCTGGCGCCCGCTGGACTGCTGTTCGGGCCTGAGGAGTTGGTCGGCGTCCGCGTGCCGGTGCTGCTCTATGTCGGCGCGGACGACCAGTTGGTGCCGCGCAAGCACAATGCCGATGCGCTGGCGCAGCACCTGGCGCAGACCGTGGCGTACCGCCTGCTCGACGGTGCCGGGCACTTCGTGTTCATGGCGCCGTGCTCGCCGGAGCAGGCCGCGTTGATGGCGGAGATCTGTCAGGACGCAGCCGGGGTCGACCGTACCGCCGTGCATCGGCGTCTGAACGCCGAGGCCGCGCGATTCTTCCGTGAGGCGCTAGGCGTCGACGCTTCCGCGCTTGTTGAGGGCCAGGGCGACCGCGAGCAGCATGCCGAGCGCCGATAGCGCCGCCGACACCAGGAAGATCGACGGGTAGCCGTAGCGACCGGCGACCATGCCCATCAGCGGCCCGGCAATGCCCAGTGCCAGATCGAAGTACACCGCATAGGCGCCGAGTCCCGCGCTGCGGCTGCTAGCGGGAATGCGCCCGATCACTTCGATGCCCAGCGCCGGGTAGACCAGCGACAACCCGAAGCCGGCCAAGCCGGCACCGACCAGGGCGAGCACTGGCGACGGCGTCCACCACAGCAACAGCAGGCCGAGCGCCTCGATGGCCAGGCAGGCGATAGCCACCGAGAAGCCGCCGAGGCGGTTGATGCTGTTGATGAACAGCAGCCGCGCGACGATGAAGGCGATGCCGAAGGCGGTCAGGCAGTAGGCCGCGCCATCCCAGCCGCGGCTGGCGTAATAGAGGGTGATGAAGGTGGTCAGCGTGCCGTAGCCGATCGAGCCGAGCGCCAGGCCCATGCCGTACGGGCTGACCTGCCAGAGCACGGCGAGGAACGGCAGACGCTCGCCGGGAATCACCGGTACCGCCGGTTTCGGCCACAGCAGCACGAGCGCCAGGCCGGCGAGCAGCGACAGCGAGGCGCCGATGGTCCACACGCCGAGGTCGGCGGTCATCAGCACGCCCAGCGGCGCGCCGATACCGATCGCGGCATAGGCGGCGATGCCGTTCCAGGAAATCACCCGCGCGGTGTACTCCGCGCCGAGCTTGCCGATACCCCAGCTGATCGCGCTGATGCCGACGATACTCAGCGCCGCGCCGAGCAGCACGCGGCCGCCGAGCAGGATCAACAGGCTGGCCATTGGCAGTTGGCTGATGGAGGTCGCCAGCAGGGTGATCAGGCCACTGATGCCAATACCGCTCAGGCCGTAGAGCATGCCCCGCTTGGGTCCGTAGGTATCGACCAGGCGCCCGGCCATCGGGCGGCCGACCAGCGTGGCGAAGTACTGCAAGCCGATGGCCAGGCCGGCCACGGTGCTGCTGAAGCCGAGCTGCTGGTGCACGAAGCCGGGCAGCACCGCCAAGGGGATGCCGGAGCACAGGTAGCCGACGAACGAGAAGAACACAATGGCCAGGATCTGCAGGGTGATCGCCATCGACGAAGGGGGGGTGGAGCTGGAACTGGACATCGTGAGCGGTACGCGAGCCGGGGGACTGGCTCAATCATCGCCGCTGCGCGAAATAAAAGAAAGCTAGCTAACGATAAGCTCGGCACTTATTCATCGCCCTGATATCGCCGTGCGCCGCACAGCGATATCAGGGCGAATGGGGCGATCAGACGATGCCTTGGCTGCGCAGGTAGTCGTCGTAGGTACCGCTGAAGTCGACCACGCCGCTGGCCGACAGCTCGATGATGCGAGTGGCCAGGGAGCCGACGAACTCGCGGTCGTGGCTGACGAAGATCAGCGTGCCCGGGTAGTTTTCCAGCGCCAGGTTGAGCGCCTCGATGGATTCCATGTCGAGGTGGTTGGTCGGTTCGTCCATCACCAGCACGTTGGGCTTCTGCAGGATCAGCTTGCCGAACAGCATGCGGCCCTGCTCACCACCGGAGATGACCTTGACCGACTTGAGGATCTCGTCGTTGGAGAACAGCATGCGGCCAAGGGTGCCACGGATGGTCTGCTCGCCCTGGGTCCACTGGCCCATCCAGTCGAACAGGCTGACGTCGTCTTCGAAGTCGTGGGCATGGTCCTGGGCGTAGTAGCCGACTTCCGCGCTCTCGGTCCACTTCACCGCGCCGGCGTCCGGGGTCATTTCGCCGACCAGGGTGCGCAGCAGGGTGGTCTTGCCGATGCCGTTGGGGCCGATGATGGCCACGCGCTCGCCGGCTTCGACGGTGAAGCTGAAGTTCTTGAACAGCACCTTGTCATCGAAGGCCTTGGACACCTTCTCGAGGGTCACGGCCTGGCGATGCAGCTTCTTGGTTTGTTCGAATCGAATGAACGGGCTGACGCGGCTGGATGGCTTGACCTCGGCCAGCTGGATCTTGTCGATCTGCTTGGCGCGGCTGGTGGCCTGCTTAGCCTTGGAGGCGTTGGCCGAGAAGCGGCTGACGAAGGTCTGCAGCTCGGCGATCTGCGCCTTCTTCTTGGCGTTGTCCGACAGCAGCTGCTCGCGCGACTGGGTGGCAGCGGTCATGTACTCGTCGTAGTTGCCCGGGAACAGGCGCAGCTCGCCGTAGTCCAGGTCGGCCATGTGGGTGCAGACCGAGTTCAGGAAGTGCCGATCGTGGGAAATGATGATCATGGTGCTATTACGCGCCGTGAGGATGTTTTCCAGCCAGCGGATGGTGTTGATATCCAGGTGGTTGGTCGGCTCGTCGAGCAGCAGCACTTCGGGATCGGAGAACAGCGCCTGGGCCAGCAGCACGCGCAGCTTCCAGCCCGGCGCGACTTCGCTCATCGGGCCGAAATGCTGTTCGAGCGGAATACCCAGGCCGAGCAGCAGCTCGCCGGCGCGCGATTCGGCGGTGTAGCCGTCCATCTCGGCAAACTCGCCTTCGAGTTCACCCACCTTCATACCGTCTTCTTCGCTCATTTCCGCCAGCGAGTAGATACGGTCGCGCTCGGCCTTGACCTTCCACAGCTCCTCGTGGCCCATGATCACGGTGTCGATCACGTTGAATTCTTCGTAGGCGAACTGATCCTGGCGCAGCTTACCGAGGCGCACGTTCGGCTCAAGCATCACCTGGCCGCCGCTCGGCTCGAGATCGCCACCGAGGATTTTCATGAAGGTCGACTTGCCGCAACCGTTGGCGCCGATCAGGCCGTAGCGGTTGCCGTTGCCGAACTTGACCGAGACATTCTCGAACAGCGGCTTGGCGCCGAATTGCATGGTGATATTAGCGGTGGAAATCAAAGGTCTTACCTATCAATAACGGGCGACTGGCTGGGGCGGTTGAGACCGATTCGCGACCAATACTCAGCGCGTCCAGCTCACTCCGGTCAGGGCGTGAGCTGATCCAGCGGGCAAAATTGGACAGCAACATCTATGCACTAGGGCCTAGCTGCTGAGAGATAGAGGCGGGGTTCATACCGGAATTTGGCGCGCATTGTCGCATAGCTGCGCCGCCAGTTGTACGCGGGCCTCAGTAGGGCGTGCCAATTCTCCGCCGGAGATCGGCGGTGCGTATTGATAGCGGTCAATGTTCGTCACGGCGGCGCGCAGCGTCTGGCGGGTTCGCTCAAGAGCGATATGCGAGGCCAGCTGCGTAGATACACAAAAAAAGGCAAGCCGCCGGCCTTTGCCAGCGGCTTGCCCTAGATGCCAGCTGGCATCAGAGGAGCATCAGGGGGTGACGATGTTGAACCAGAAGTTTCCAGATGCTGGCCGTTGGCGTGCTGCCGCCGTAGGTCAAGCGTTGAACGATCAATTTCATCACAAGCGCCTTCTTGCTTGATGCGTCGCGCCATTCCACGCAACTGTCAGCGGTTTGGAAGCGAACTTATTCAAAGTGCCAACGAGCTCAGTAGCGCTATAACCGCTGGCCACATCGCGATCGAGCGCCACCGAGCGCTGGACTACTGGGCTTTCAATGCCTGGAACGACGTGACCATGTCTTGCGCCCAGCCATCCAGCACGGCACGGGCGTCCTGGGGCTTCATGACCTGCGAGGAATTGTCCAGCTCAGCGCCGGCGCCTTTGCGCACGACTTGGGCGACGACCTCGTTGCTACCTCCATCCAGGAAGGCGGCCTCGGTGGCGAGGCTGGTGTCCTGATCACGGATGCCCGTGGCGGCACTGACGCCCGCTGCTACCAAGGCGATGGGAATCACTTCGTAGGGTTGCAGCCCCTTGGTCTCGGCGCTGACGGCAGTGATTGCGGGGCGTACTACCAGCACGTCTTGGCCGGGACCGGTCGCCAGCGGCAGGGCCTTGGCAAACTGGGTCTGCAGCACTTGATCGTAGTAAGTCGTGATGCCTTGCAGTGTGCTCGTCGGAATCTTCTCGGTCGCCTGCGGCTGCGGATAAAGCTGGCTGGGCTCGATGTACACACTGGTGAAGCGGCTGACGTCCACGCCAGGCTTGATCCAGCGCATAACCGGCGCTCCGGTGGGCGATTTCTCTTCTTGCAGCGCCTTGTAGTTCTGCAGAAACCCGGAGAACTCCTCAGGCTCGATGTATTTGCTCGAGCAGCCAGTGAGCGCGAGGGATGTCAGGCATAGCGCTATCGCCATCGACTTCAATTGCATCGTGTTACTCCTTCTGACGGTGCTGCCGTGTGGTTTGTGGAGCAGGACTTGCCGCGCCCGGCGGTTGCGGCGCCTGGATCAGCAGTGAATGGGGACGGCACGTCGCTTGCCGATGATTCGGCGTCCGCTGGTGCTGGCCTGGTGGTATGCAGCGGAGTGAAGCCGACCGGCCGCTCAACGGTGCGCCGCCAGCAGTGGCCACGCTATTCCGCATCTGATGGAGATGCTCAACAGATGGGCGAGGGCAGACAGGTTGAGGGGTAGGGTGTGGCGGTCGAGCGCTCAGCGCGTGGAACTGTTCCCGGTGACTACTTCTGAGCATGCAACTCTCCAGGCAGCTTCCTTGCGATTGAACCTTGGGGTGAGCCTAGACCAGCCTTCTTGAGCGTGCCGCCGGGCGGGAGGCTTCCCCAACAGAAGTGCTGCGATCCGCCCATAACGCGGCAGAGCACGCTGCCCTTTACGTTAACGTAAGCCTATGCGACTCTCGGTTGGCCGCTACTGCGCTGATTTTTGCCCACTCGCGCCGTTCGGCTTGCCGTGGAGCGCCCTTTACGGCACGTGGTGGTGGGTGTAGACATTCAGGACACGTGATTGCCACCGACACTCGGACTGCACTGCGGACCGATAGCCCCGCCGGAGCGACTGATGGCCCAGATAACAACAACCGCGAACGATCCCCTGCAGGAAGCGCGACAAGTCCGCGAGAAGCTGATCAGCGACGGCCAGCTGCCCCAGGGCGTGTTGCGCGAGGAGATTGACGCCTCGTGGCGACGCAGCATTGGCCACGGGCTGAGCTGCATCGATCAGGAGGCCGTGGGTTGGCAGCAGAGCAATGACCTCGAAGTGCTGCTGGCCAACAACCGCCTGCTGATCGACGCCGCGACGCCGGAACTCGAGTACTTGGTCAGCCAGCAGGGCAAGGGCGGCCTGATCATCCTCGGCAATGCCGACGCCACGGTGCTCGCCGTCGAAGGCCAGACCGAATACCTGAAAACCTTCGGCCTGCTCGACCTGCAGCCCGGTGCCTGCTGGAGCGAATCGCTGCGCGGCACCAATGCGCTGGGCACCGCGCTGGTCGAAGCACGGCCGACGCTGATCAATCGCGGCGAGCACTACCTTGATCGCCTCAGCCGCTTCTCCTGCACCTCGGTGCCGATCAAGGACCCGCAAGGCCGGGTGATCGGTGTGCTCGACTTGACCCGCGACGGCCAGATGGCGCAGCCGCAGGACAGCCTGGCGACCCTGGTGCTGGCCGCCAGCAATATCGAAAGCCGGCTGTTCGGCGCTTTCTATCCCGAGCAGATCGTGCTGGCCTTCCACAACCGTCAGCAATACCTCGGTTCGGCCTGGCACGGCCTGTTGGCGTTGAGCCTGGACGGCGAAGTGCTGGCCGCCAACGAACAGGCCTGCGGCCTGCTGCACCTGAGTCGCGAGGCGCTGGTCGGCCGCCGCAGCGCCGACCTGCTGGGCAGCGGCAGCGTGCAGTTCATGGCGCGCCTGCTGCAGGGCGGGGTGAGCAGCCAGCAGACCGCCAAGGGCGAATTCTTCTTCAAGGCGCTGCAGATTCCGCGTTGCGCCAATCTGTCCGGCGCGGTGGCCGTGGCCCGTGCGCCGGTGCCGAAGCAGCAGAGCCTGGAGCAACTGGCCGGGCCCGACACGCGCCTGGCGCGCTCGCTGCGCATGGCCCAGCAAGGCCTGGCCGGGCACCTGCCGGTGCTGCTGCTGGGCGAGACCGGCACCGGCAAGGAAGTGGTGGCGCGCGCCCTGCACCAGGCCAGCGCGCGGGCCGACAAACCGTTCGTGGCGGTCAACTGCGCGGCGATTCCCGAGGGGCTGATCGAGTCGGAACTGTTCGGCTACCGCGACGGCGCCTTCACCGGCTCGCGCAAGGGCGGGGTGGTCGGCCGACTGATGCAGGCCCATGGCGGCACGCTGTTCCTCGATGAAATCGGCGACATGCCACTGAGCATGCAGGCGCGCCTGTTGCGCGTGCTGCAGGAACGCAAGGTGGCGCCACTCGGGGCCGGCGAGGAGCAGGACATCGATATCGCGGTGATCTGCGCCACCCACCGTGACCTCAAGCGCCTGGTGCAGGACAAGAGCTTCCGCGAAGACCTCTACTACCGCATCAACGGCATCAACCTGCGCCTGCCGGCGCTGCGCGAGCGCGAAGACCTGGCGGGGATGATCACCAGCATGCTGCGCAAGCTGGCTGGCGAGCCGGTCAGCGTCGACAAGGAACTTGGCGACCTGCTCAGTCACTACGACTGGCCGGGCAACCTGCGGCAACTGGAAATGGTGCTGCGCGCCGCGCTGGCCATGCGCGAATCGGGCGAGACAGTGCTGAGCATCGAGCACCTCACCGATTCGCTGCTCGAGGAGCTGAGCAGCGGCCACCGCCAGTCGGGCAGCATTCGCGAGAGCGAGCTGGAGCTGATCCGCAATTCGCTGGCGCGCCACGAAGGCAACGTCTCCGCCGCCGCCGATTCGCTGGGCATCAGCCGCGCCACCTTGTACCGCAAGCTCAAGCAGCTGCGGGCCTGATGGGCGGTGGCGGCGAGGCGCAATGATTCGATTTCTGCTCAAGCTGGTCGAAAGCAACGACCCTGAACTGCTGCGCCGCGCGCTGTCCTGGCTGTACGGCTTCGTCCGTCCGCAGCGGCGGCCCATCCTCGCGCTGCTCGGCCTGTCGCTGTGCGCCTCGCTGCTGGTGCTGGCGCAGCCCTGGCTGACCAAGACGCTGATCGACGACGGCCTGCTCGCCAAGGACTTCCCGATGCTGGTCAAGGTCGCGGTAGCGATGATCCTGGTCGGCATCCTCGGCACATTGCTCGCCGGCCTCAACCGCTATCTGCACACGCGCCTGTCCGGGCGCATCCTGTTCGCCTTGCGCGACGACCTGTACCGCCACCTGCAGCAGCTGTCGCCGACCTTCTTCGGCCGCCGGCGCATCGGCGATCTGCTCTCGCGGCTGGACGGCGACGTCGCCGAGATCCAGCGTTTCGCCGTCGACTCCCTGTTCTCCGCGGTATCCAGCGTGATCGGTCTGCTCGGGGCGATCGGCCTGATGCTGATGCTGTCCTGGCAATTGTCGCTGCTGCTGGCGCTGCTGATCCCCATCGAAGTGGTGTGGCTGCGCTGGATGCGCCGCAAGGTCGAGCGCGATGTGCGACAACTGCGCGAGCGCTCGGCGGACGTGTCGTCGTTTCTCGTCGAGACGCTGCCGGCGATGAAGTTCATCCAGGCCGCCGGGCAGCAGCAGCGTGAGGCACGGCGCCTGGAAAACCTCGGCCAGGGTTACATGAGCCAGTTGCTGAAGCTGCAGGTCACCGAATTCTTCACCCATGCGGTGCCCGGCACGCTGACTTCGCTGTCGCGCGCCTGCGCCTTCCTCATCGGCGGCTACTGGGTGGTACAGGGCACTTGGCAGCTCGGTGCGCTGATCGCTTTTTCCACCTACCTGGGCATGGCGGTCGGCCCGGTGCAGAGCCTACTCGGCCTGTATGTCGCGCTGCAGCGCATGACCGTCAGCCTCGGCCGGGTCATGGAGCTGCAGCAGGAACCGGTGCAGGTCAGCCAGCCGGCGGCTCCGCGCGCGCTGCCGGAAGGACGCGGCGAGTTGCGTTTCGAGGACGTGCATTTCGCCCATGAGCAGCGCGCCGAGGCGGTCCTGCGCGGCGTCTCCGCGCTGATTCCGGCCGGGCGCAAGGTCGCCATCAGTGGCGCTTCCGGAGTCGGCAAATCGACGTTGATCGATCTGCTGCAACGCTTCTACGACCCCGAACAGGGCCGCGTGCTGCTCGATGGCGTCGATCTGCGCGAGCTGGACCTGTTCGCCCTGCGCCGGCGCATCGCCGTGGTCAGTCAGGACATCGTGCTGTTTCGTGGCAGCCTGGCCGACAACCTGGCCTACAGCGCCCCCGAGGCCAGTCGCGAGGCGCTGCTGCGTGTGGCGCAGCTGGCGCGCCTGGATGGTCTGATCGAGTCGCTGCCACAGGGGCTCGACAGCCAGCTTGGCGAGCGCGGTCAGCAGTTGTCCGGCGGCCAGAAGCAGCGCATCGCGATTGCCCGCGCGCTGCTGCAGGACCCGCTGATTCTGGTGCTCGACGAGGCCACGTCGCAGGTCGACGAGGCCACCGAGCGCGAGATGATCCTTGCCATCGACCAGCTGTTCGCCGAACGCACGCGCATCCTGATCAGCCACCGACCCTCGACGCTGGCGCAAGCCGAGCTGAGTTTCCGCCTCGAGGCGGGGCAGCTGCGCCAGTTGGACAGTGAAGCGATGAACCATGGCCACTGAGTTGCGCGTCGGCATCGTCGACAGCGGCTACGCGCCACGGCAGGCCGCCTGGGTGCACAGCGCACGGCGCTTCCGCCTGGACGGCGAGGCGTTGGTCGAAGAAGAGGCGCAGGCCGATGCGCTCGGCCACGGCACGGCGGTGCTCGATACCCTGGCCGGCGCGGCGCCGCGTGCGCCGTTCTGCGTCGCCCAGGTATTCGCCGAACGCTGGCAGACCAGCCCGTTGCAGATCGCTGCGGCGGTGCATTGGCTGATCGAGCAGCGTGTGGCGTTGATCAACCTCAGCCTTGGCGTGCGCAGCGACCGGCCGGTGCTGCGCGATGCCTGTGCGGCGGCGCGCGACGCCGGCATCCTGCTCTGCGCGTCGAGCCCAGCCCAGGGCGAGCCGGTGTTTCCCGCCAGCTACCCCGAGGTGCTGCGCATCACCGGCGATGCGCGCTGCGCGCCCGGGCAATGGTCGTGGCTGAACAGCGCGCAGGCCGACTTCGGCGCGCCGGTCGCCGCGGTGCAGGGCGTGGTCGGTGCGAGCATCGCCTGTGCAGCGCTCAGCGCGCTGATTGTCGACTTCCTGCAGCGCGAGCCCGGCGCCGACCTCGCCGTGGTGCAGGCCTGGCTGCGCGCCGGTGCGGCCTTTGTCGGACCGGAACGGCGAGGGCCGGCACATGCCTAAACCGCGCATCCTCGTGCTGGGCGCCGGACCGGCCGGCGCGGCGGTGGCCCTCGGGCTGCGCCGCCTGGGCTACGAAGTTTGCGTGGTCAGCGAGTGGCGGCGTTTCGCGGCGCTGGAGGGCGTTTCGCAGCGAGTCCTTGATGGCTTGCGCCATGCCGGGCTGACGCGCGCGCTGGCGAGTGCCGCCGCGCCATCGCCGCGCCGCGTCGACTGGAACGGCGCAAGCCAGGTGCTCAATCAGGAATTCCTCCTCGATCGCCCGCGCTTCGACGCGGCGCTGCGCGACGACCTGCGCGCGGCGGGCGTCGAGCTGATCGAGGCGCGGGTGCGGCAGATCGACTCCGGCGCCGACGGCCATCGGGTTGCCCTCGAATCGGGGGCGACGCTGACCGCGGATTTCCTGGTCGAGGCGCGCGGCCGGCAGGCGCCGCTGGCCGGCGGTCGGCGCCGTGGCCCGGAAACCCTGAGCCTGCTCAATCGCTGGCAGCAGGCGCCGGGGCCCGCGGCATCGGCGGTGGAGAGCCTGGTCGATGGCTGGGCGTGGATGGCGCGCCTGGCCGACGGCCGCTGCTACTGGCAGCTGACCCTGGATGCGGCCAACGCCGAGTTGCCGGGCAAGGAGCAGTTGGCCGCCTATTGCGCGCAGCGGCGTAGCCAGTCGGCGCTGGTGCAGGAGCTTTTCGGCGCGGCGGCGCTGCAAGCGAGCGAACTGCATGCACGCAGCAGCACGGCGATTCTCTTTCATGAGGCCAGCGGGACGAACTGGCTGCGCGTCGGTGACGCGGCGATGGCGGTCGACCCGTTGTCCGGTAACGGGATTTTCCAGTCGTTGTCTTCAGCGCTGCAGGCGCCGGCGGTGATCAACACCTTGCTGCGCCATCCCGAGCGCGGCGAGTTGGCCCGCCACTTTCATCAGCAGCGGGTGGAGCAGCTGTTCCTGCGCTTCGCCCGCACCGGTCGGGATTTCTACGCCCTCGAACAGCGCTGGAACGAGCAGCCGTTCTGGCGCGAGCGCCGGCACTGGCCGGACAGCGCGCCGATGCACGCCGCTGCCGACTTCAGTCAGGTGCACGTGGTACGCGCGCCGGTGATCTGTGGCGATGCGATCGACGAGGCCGAGGTGGTGGTCACCGCCGATCAGCCGCTGGGCATCTGGCATGTGCAGGGCGTCGCGGTGGCGCCGCTGGTGCGCGCCCTGCAGGGTGGGGCCGGGCTGGACCGCGCACTGCGCGACCTGCCGCCCGCGCAGCAGGCCATGCTGCGCGCCTGGCTGGTTAGCCAGGGCTACCGCGAGTAGGCGCGAATTCATTCGCGATCGGCCACGCTCAGGATCGCGAATGAATTCGCTCCTACAGGCACGCCGCGCCGCGACGCTACAATCGCGCTTTAGCTTGAGAGGCCCCCTATGACATTCGGTGTTGGTGACGCGTCCTACCAGGCGGCGGGTGGCATCGACGGCATCCGCCGGCTGGTCGATGACTTCTACCGGATCATGGACAGCAGCAGCGCGGCGGCCAGCGTTCGTCGCCTGCACCCGGAGAGCCTGGAACAGTCGCGCGACAAACTGGCCTGCTTTCTCAGCGGCTGGCTCGGCGGGCCGCGGCTGTTCAGCGAGAAGTACGGCTCGATCGCCATTCCGTCCTTCCACGCGCAATGGCCGATCGACGAGACCCACAGCACCGCCTGGCTGGACTGCATGGCGCAGGCCATCGCGCTGCAGGGCTATGCCCCGGCGTTCGCCGCGTACCTGTTGCAGCAGCTGAGCGTGCCGGCGCAGCGCATCGTGCAGGCCAGTCGCAACCGCCACGGCAGTGCCTAAAACGCGCGCGGGAGCCCGAAGGCTCCCGCTGCGTGACGCCGCTTGGCCCTAGAAGAAGGTCGCCACCGTCAGCTGTAGGTAGCTGTTGAGGTCGTCGCCGCCGAGTTGCACACCGCCCTCGTCGGCGCTGCTTTCCGGCTTGTAGAAGCCCACCAGCGGGCTGACCACCAGATGGTCGTTGACCGCCCATTCGACATACAGGTCCAGCTCGCGGCCGCTGAGATCGCCGAGGTCGCGGTCGAGGGTGTCGAAGTCGAAGAACAGCGCGCCTATGGTGACGTTCTCGCGCGGAGTGGCCTTCAGGCCGACGTGCTGTACCGCGGTGTTGCTGTTGAACGGGCCGGCATAGTTGGCCGCCACTTCGCCCTGGTACCAGGTGCCATAGCCACGGCTGAAGCCGTAGAACAGCGGGTCGAAGGCCTCCGAGAAGCGGCTGTAGCGGTAGGTCGCGGTGGGGCTCCAGGCCACGTCGGCGAAGGTCCACGAGCCTTCCAGGAACCAGGCGTCCTCGCGCCCGCTGTCGCGGTCCTGGGTGGCGTACTCGAAGGCCAGGTTGAGGTTCTCGACGCCCAGGCCGCCGGTGCCGCGTACGCTGACCGTGTCCATGTCCTTGCGCTCGAGTTGCGCTTCGCTGGCGAAGCGTTCGTTGACGTCGAGGGTGCGAATCCAGTCGACGCCGAGGGTGCCGATGTCCGCCACGTGCTCGACGGTGAGTGCCGCCAGCTCGGTTTCCGCTTGCGCGCGGTTGTCCGACTGCAGCCACAGCAGGTCGCCGCGCCAGCCCTTGGCGCCGCCGAGGCGCAGCACCCCAGTCTGGTCGAAGGCCTTGCGGGCGGCCAGGTAGTAGGCGCCGCCGCGGTCGAAGTCGTCGCCGAGATCGGCATCGCCGAAGTTCACCGAGTCACCGTTGAGCAGGAAACCGTCGCCGATCTTCAGCACCTGGCGGCCGCCCGAGATGTCCACGCCGTCCTCGCCAAGCGCCGGGAACAGGTCGCCGGAGCGCCAGCCGAGGTAGGCGCCTTCCACCGCGGTGCGGCGTTCGCTGCCGAGGGTGAAGCCGGCGGCGTCTCCGTCGCCCCAGGTACCGGAGCTGACCAGGTTGAAGGCGCCGTACAGGCTGCCGGCGCCGGCCAGCGCCTGGCTGCCGCTCAGGCCGTATTTGATGTAGCCCTCGCGCCAAGCGACGCTGCCGGGGCTGCGGGTGCCGGCGATGGCGTAGCTCTCGTCGCTGTGCATGATGCCGAATACCGCCTCGAGGTCGGCGTTGAGCACGCTGCCGTCCTGGTTGTACAGCTCATAGGCGGAGCTGCTCAGGCTGGCGAGGGCGCAGCCGGTGGCCAGCGCCAGGGCGAGGGGTGTGCGCAGCGGCGCGGGGGTGCGGTGGGTCGTGGGCATTGCGTTGCTCCTGTCATTATTGTTCTGGAGGGTGCAGCGGGGCGGGCGCAGGCGCGCCCGCCGGCAAGGTCACAGGCGAATAAGCACGGATTTCAGCTCGGTGTAATGCTCGATGGCGGCCGCGCCCATTTCACGGCCGACCCCGGACAGCTTGTAACCACCGAACGGCAGCGCCGGGTCCAGTGCGCTGTGGCAGTTGACCCATACCGAGCCGGACTTGATGCGCGGAATCATCTTGTGCACGGCGCCGAGGTCGTTGGACCAGATGCTCGCGCCGAGGCCGTAGGGGTTGTCGTTGGCCAGGCGCACCGCCTCGTCGAGGTCGTCGAACGGCATGGCGACCAGCACCGGGCCGAAGATTTCCTCCTGCACCAGACGGTGCTTCTGGTCGACGTCGACGATTACCGTCGGCTTGACGAAGTAACCGGGGCCGAAGCTCTCGCCGCCGCAGGCGATGGTCGCGCCAAGTTCGCGGCCGAGTTCGATGTAGCCGCTGACGCGCTCCTGCTGGCGCGCGGAAATCAGCGGGCCCATCGCCACGCTGGGGTCAAGGCCGTTGCCGAGCTTCATGCCGTTGGCGATGCCGGCGATGTCGGCGATCACGTTGTCGAAATGCTTGCGCTGCACGTACAGGCGCGAGCCGGCGCAGCACACCTGGCCCTGGTTGAAGAAGATCGCGTTGGCGGCGCCGGCGGCGGCCTGCTGCAGGTCGGCGTCGGCGAGCACCAAGGTCGGCGACTTGCCGCCCAGCTCGAGGGTCACGCGGGTCATGTTGTCCATCGCCGCCTTGCCGATCTGCTTGCCGACTTCGGTGGAGCCGGTGAAGGTCAGCTTGTCGACGCCCGGGTGGCGGGTCAGGGCGACGCCGGCATTCAGGCCGGTGCCGGTGATGACGTTGAACACCCCAGCCGGGTAGCCGGCCTCGAGGACCAGTTCGGCGAGCTTGAGGGCGGTCAGCGGGGTCTCGTCGGCGGGCTTGAGCACCACGGTGCAGCCGGTCGCCAGCGCCGGGCCGAGCTTCCAGCAGGCCAGCAGCAGCGGGAAGTTCCAGGCGACGATGGCACCGACCACACCGACCGCCTCGCGGCGGATGAAACCGTGGAACTGCTCGTCGGGCATCAGCGGCAACGACGGCGACACCGTGCAGCCTTCGATCTTGGTTGCCCAGCCGGCCATGTAGCGGAAGAAGTCGATGGCCAGCTGCACGTCCATGACCTGGGCCACGGCGGCGCTCTTGCCGTTGTTCAGGCATTCCAGCTCGGCGAGTTCCTGGGCGTCGCGTTCCATCAGGTCGGCGAGTTTCCACAGCAGGTTCTGCCGTTCGCGCGGGCGCAGGCGGCTCCACGGCGAATCGTCGAACGCCTGGCGCGCGGCCTGCACGGCGCGGTCGACATCTTCGGCACCGGCCGACGGTACGTCACCGAGCACCTCGCCGGTGGCGGGGTTGCGGAAACTCATGGTGTTGCCACTCGCGGCATCCTGCCATTGCTCGCCAATCAGCATCTGCCGTTTGCGGCTGAGGAAGGCGCGGGTTTGCGGGAGGATGGGCAGGTCAGCAAGCATGGACGTCGAGCCTCTGTTCATTGGAGTTGTTCGGCGCTGTCGCAACCCCCATGCCAAGGCGCTTTTTCAGCGGTAAACGACTGAAAGAACAGTGTTTTTTATCGACGCTGAGGCTTCGCCCATCAGCCGCGCTGTTGCAGTTTGAGACTTGCTGAGACGGCCCTGGAACAGTCGCAGGGTCTACCTTTATCTGGTGGCAGACGGGCCTTGTCTCAGGCTGGAACAGTCTGTCGCGAAATTAGACGCCGGGGCCGCCTGCCGGGCCCCCCGAAATCCCCCGATTTTCGCCCTAAGACGTTGTGGCGAAAGGGATTTTCAGCGCATGGCACACAAAGTGTATTTGCCGTCGCAGCTGCACCTTGCAAAACCATAAGAACAACACCGTGGAGGTCTGACCTTGAAGACGACTCGACTCCGGCATTTCCTGGGCACCAGCACCGTGGCCCTGGCCATGGGCATGCTGTTGCAGCCCCAGGCGCACGCCGCCCAGGATGGGCCCGCCATCCTCAACTCCAAATGCATGGGTTGCCACATCCCCGAAGGCAACAACTCGTTCAGCCGCATCAGCCACCAGCGCAAGACGCCGGAAGGCTGGCTGATGAGCATTGCGCGCATGCAAGTGATGCACGGCCTGCAGATCAGCGACGACGACCGTCGCACGCTGGTCAAGTACCTGGCCGACAAGCAGGGCCTGGCGCCGAGCGAGACCGAAGGCGTGCGCTACGCCATGGAGCGCCGCCTGAACACGGTGGAGAAGTTCGACGACAAGCTCAGCCAGATGTGCGGGCGTTGCCACTCCGGTGCGCGGGTCGCGTTGCAGCGCCGCCCGGCCAAAGAATGGGAACACCTGGTCAACTTCCACCTCGGCCAGTGGCCGTCCCTCGAGTACCAGGCGCAGTCGCGCGACCGCGACTGGCTGGATCTCGCCCTCAAGGAAATGGTCCCCGACCTCGCCAAGCGCTTCCCGCTGGACAACGCGGCCTGGACCGACTGGCAGAAGGCCAAGCCGAACGCCGCCGCGCTGCCAGGCCAGTGGAGCTTCAGCGGCCACATGCTCACCAAGGGCGACGTGCGCGGGGTGATGACGGTCAGCGCCGAGCCGGGCGATACCTTCAAGGTCAGCGTCAAAGGCCAGTACGCCGACGGCACGCCGTTCGACGGCAGCGGCTCGGCGATCCTCTACAACGGCTACGAATGGCGCGGCAACGTCAAGGTCGGTGAACTGAACCTGCGTCAGGTGTTCAGCGTGCTGAATGGCGAGATGCAAGGGCGCATGTTCGAGGCCGAGCACGACGAGCGCGGCCTGGACTTCAGCGCCGCCAAGGCCGGCACCGCCAAATTGCTGGCCGTGCAGCCGAGCCACCTGAAGGCCGGCAGCGAAGCCGAGCTGACCCTGGTCGGCAGTGGCCTGGCCGGCAAGCCGGCGTTCGGTGCCGGCGTCGAGGTGCTGCAGGTGCTGGAGCAGACTCCGGAGCGCGTGCGGGTCAAGGTCAAGGCCGCCGCCGATGCCGCCAACGGTCCGCGTGCGGTGAGCCTGGGCGACCTGAAAGGCGTCGAACTGGCGGTCTACCGAACCGTCAGTGAAGTCAAAGTGGTGCCGGAATTCTCCATCGCCCGCATCGGCGAGAACGGCGGCTCCACGCCCAAGGTGCAGGGCCGCTTCGAGGCCGAGGCCTGGGGCAAGGGTGCCGATGGCCAGGCCTACCGGATCGGCTACCTGCCGGCGAAGTGGTCGGTCGAGCCGTTCGACGAGCGCGCCAAGGAGGACGAGGACGTCAAGTTCGCCGGGCAGATGCAGGCTGACGGCATCTTCGTACCGGCCGGCGCCGGGCCGAATCCGGAACGCAAGATGGGCACCAACAACGCCGGCAACCTCAAGGTCATCGCCCAGCTCGAAGAGGGCGGTCAGACCGGTGAAGGTCACCTGATCGTCACCGTGCAACGCTGGAACAACCCGCCGCTGCCATAGCCGCATGGGCACGGGCGGCGCTGCGCCGCCCAGATGGGCAACGACGATTGGGCACAATTCCGGGAGGACGCCATGGGCGCTATCTTGAATCTGGTCGAACGCAACCTGCATGAAGTGCAGGTCGACGCCGACCGTCTGCTGTTCCACATCCCGAGCAGTTCGCTGTTCGCCTCCGATGAACTCACCGGCGGCATCATCGACGCCCTGCGCCAGCAGGGTTGCTCCTCGGAGGATCTGGTGCAGCGGCTGGCCGGGCGGTTCGCCGGCAATGAAGTGAATGAAACCCTGCGCGAGCTGATCGCGCTGGAGCTGGTCAGCGACGGTTCGCCGCTGACTCCGGAGATCGCCGTCAAGCGCGTCGAGCGCACGGCGCTGAACACCGTGGTGTTGAACGTCAACACCGGCTGCAACCTGAGCTGCACCTACTGCTACAAGGAAGACCTGGCCAAACCCTCGGCCGGCAAGAAGATGGGCGCGGAAACCGCCGAGGCTTCGGTGGAAATGCTGCTCAAGGAGTCGCCGGACGAGGAGCGCTACACCGTGGTGTTCTTCGGTGGCGAGCCGCTCTCCAACCGTCCGCTGATCGAGCACATGGTCGACTACTGCGAGCGGCGCTTCGCCGAGGCCGGCAAGTTCGTCGAGTTCGTGATGACCACCAACGCCACGCTGCTCACCGAGGAAATCGTCGATTACCTCAACGCGCATCGCTTCGGTCTGTCGGTGAGCATCGACGGACCGAAGACCGTGCACGATCGCAATCGCATCACCGTGGGCGGGCAGGGCACCTACGACGTGGTCCGGCGCAAGGCGATGATGCTGCTGGAGCGCTACAACAGCCGTCCGGTCGGCGCGCGGGTCACCCTGACCACTGGGATCACCGACGTCGAGACGATCTGGGATCACCTGTTCAACGAGCTGGGCTTCGCCGAAGTCGGCTTCGCCCCGGTCACCTCGGGTGACATCAGCAGCTTCAACCTGACCGGCGAGGAGCTGGTGCAGGTGTTCGCCAACATGAAGGCGCTCGGCCGGCGGTACCTGGAAGCGGCGCTGGAGCACCGCAATATAGGCTTCTCCAACCTGCATCAGCTGATCACCGACATCCACGAGGGGCACAAGAAAGCCCTGCCGTGCGGCGCCGGGCTGAAGATGCTGGCGGTCGATCACGAGGGTGAATTGAACCTCTGCCACCGCTTCACCGGCTCGTCGTTGCCGACCTTCGGCAACGTGCACAGCGGGGTGAAGCAGGTCGAGCTCAACGACTTCCTCTCGCAGCGTCTGGATCGCAGCAACACCGGCTGCGAGAGCTGCCGGATTCGCAACCTGTGCTCTGGCGGCTGCTACCACGAGAGCTACGCCCGCTACGGCGATCCCACTCACCCGACCTATCACTACTGCGAGCTGATGCGCGACTGGGTGGACTTCGGCATCGAGGTCTACAGCCGGATCTTGTCGGCCAATCCGGCCTTCATCAGCAGCTACATCACTCCGCGGAAGGCGCACTGATATGAAACATCTGAAGCCGCTCAACAACAAAGCACAAATGCTCGATAAAGCCGCAGCCGAAGATCGCGTCGAAGAAGTTCTGGCCATGAGTGCCGTGGCCGGTTGCACCGCGACCACCGACCCGGGTTGGGAAGTGGATGCCTTCGGTGGCATCGCCTCGCTGTGCCAGCCGATGGAGGCCGACCTGTACGGCTGCTCCGACCCATGCTGGTGGCCCGCCCAGGTGCCCGACATGATGAGCACCTACCCCGACTGGAACGCCCAGGCGCAGAACTCCCAGGACGACTGGCGCAACCTCGGCACCGTGTTCCCGAAAGACAAATAACCCGGCGACGAGAATAAAAGGGGTATCGCTATGAAGCTTCAGTTCACCGGCAGTCTCGCTGCCACCAGCATCGGTCTGGCCATCCTTGGCGCCGCCACCGCGATCGGCCTGGCGCTGGGCGCGCCGAGCGCGGTCGCCGCGGAAGCCGGCCCGGCGCTCAAGAGCGGTCACGAGTACCTGATCGCCACCAACTATCCGAACAACCTGCACGTGGTCGATCTGGCCACCGACAGCCTGTACAAGACCTGCAAGCTGCCCGACGCCTTCGGTCCCGGCACCGCGATGATGGCGCCGGACCGCAAGACCGCGTTCCTGCTCAACAACCACTTCGGCGACCTGTACGGCGTCGACCTGGACGACTGCAAGACGGTGTTCCACGCCAAGTTGTCGGTCAATCCAGGCGAGAAGGCGCGCTCGATGTTCTCCTTCGCCCTCAGCCCGGACGGCAAGGAGCTGTACACCACGGTCAATCCCACGCAGATGCTCAACGACCACTACGTGGTGCAACAGCCGCGCCTGGTGGTCTACGACACCAGCGCCGGACTCGACGCCAAACCGGTGCGCAGCTACCCGGTGCCGCGCCAGCTGTACCTGATGCGCACCGGCGACGACGGCACCCTGTATATCGCTGGCCCGGACATCTACAAGATGGATGTGAAGACCGGCAAGTACGAGGTCGCGGTGCAGGGCCGCAACTGGAAGCGGCCGCTCTACAGCGCGCCGGACGTGCTGTATTTCTGGCCGCACCAGACGCCGTTCCACGAGTTCTCGATGCTCTACACCACGGCCAAGTTCAAGGATGAGAAGCAGGACCTGGCCACTGCCGATTACATCTACGGCTACGTGAGCATCGACCTGAAGACCGGCAAGAGCACGGTGCAGGATTTCGCCCCGCTGACCGAGCTGTACTTCACCGGCCTGCGCTCGCCGAAGGACCCCAACCAGATGTTCGGCGTGCTCAACCGCCTAGCCAAGTACGACATCAAGGAACAGAAGCTGCTCAAGGCGGCCAATCTGGATCACTCCTACTACTGCATCGCCTTCAACACCGAGGGCAGCAAGCTGTACCTGGCCGGTACTTTCAACGACATCGCGGTGTTCGATCCGGACAGCCTGGAGAAGGTGAAGAACATCAAGCTGCCAGGCGGCGACATGGCGATCACCACCACCCAGGTGTTCATCCGCTAGGGCCGCGCAACCGACGTCTCCATGCTTTAGGGGCGACCCGTTCGCCCCTTTTTTTGCCGTCTGGCACGCCGCGGACGGCGGCAATAAGCAATCCGCCACTACGACCAATTGGTCATTAGACAGAGCAGCAGGGTTTACTTACCTTTACGTTAACGTAAAGGTAAGTAAACCGAGTACGTGACCCGACTCCCGCCCCATGGCGAGGGTGCGCGGTGCTGAGTCGATCCCAGTACAAAGACAAAAAGGGACAGCCATGAATCACCAGAGCTACACCCGGGGGCGGCAGGACAAGAGCCTGCTCGCCATGACCATTGGCGCGGCGTTCGACGCCACGGTCGCCCAGTTCCCCGAGCGCGAGGCGCTGGTGGTACGCCATCAGGACCTGCGCTACAGCTGGGCCGAGCTGGGCGACGCGGTCGAACAGCATGCCCGCGCCTTGCTCGCCCTGGGGCTGGCCAGCGGCGACCGCCTGGGCATCTGGGCGCCGAACTGTGCCGAGTGGTGCATCACCCAGTTCGCCAGCGCCAAGATCGGCGCCATCCTGGTCAACATCAACCCGGCCTACCGCAGCAGCGAACTGGAGTACGCGCTGAAGCAATCCGGCTGCCGCTGGGTGATCTGCGCCGACGCCTTCAAGACGTCCGACTACCACGCGATGTTCCTCGGCCTGCTGCCGGAACTCGCCAGTACCGTGCCCGGCGAACTGAGCTGCGAGCGCCTGCCGGAGCTGCGCGGTGTGGTCAGCCTGGCGGCCAACGCGCCGGCCGGCTTTCTGACCTGGCCGGCCCTGCAGCAACGCGCCGCCACGGTGAGCCATGAGGCCCTGGCCGAGCGTCAGGCCAGCCTGCAGTTCGACGACCCGATCAACATCCAGTACACCTCCGGCACCACCGGCTTCCCCAAGGGCGCCACGCTCAGCCACTACAACATCCTCAACAACGGCTACATGGTCGGCGAGAGTCTCGGCCTGACCGAGGTCGATCGCGTGGTGATCCCGGTGCCGCTGTACCACTGCTTCGGCATGGTGATGGGCAACCTCGGCTGCCTGACCCACGGCGCGACGATGATCTACCCGGGCGACGCCTTCGATCCGCTGGCCACCCTGACCGCCGTGGCCGAGGAAAAGGCCACCGCGCTGTATGGCGTGCCGACCATGTTCATCGCCGAACTGGACCATCCGCAGCGCGCCAGCTTCGACCTGTCGAGCCTGCGTACCGGGATCATGGCCGGCGCGACCTGCCCGATCGAGGTGATGCGCCGGGTGATCAGCGAAATGCACATGAGCGAGGTGCAGATCGCCTACGGCATGACCGAGACCAGTCCGGTGTCGCTGCAGACCGGGCCGGACGACGAGCTGGAGCTGCGCGTGACCACCGTCGGGCGTACCCAGCCGCACCTGGAGAGCAAGATTGTCGATGCCGACGGCAAGCTGGTGCCGCGCGGGCAGATCGGCGAGCTGTGCACCCGTGGCTACAGCGTGATGCTCGGCTACTGGAACAACCCACAGGCGACCGCCGACGCCATCGACGCCGGGCGCTGGATGCACACCGGCGACCTCGCCTCGATGGATGACAACGGCTACGTGTGCATCGTCGGGCGCAGCAAGGACATGATCATTCGCGGCGGCGAGAACATCTATCCGCGCGAGCTGGAGGAGTTCTTCTTCACCCATCCGGCGGTGGCCGACGTGCAGGTGATCGGCATCCCGTGCAGCAAGTACGGCGAGGAACTGGTGGCCTGGATCAAGTTCCACCCCGGCCACAGCGCCAGCGAGGATGAACTGCGCGCCTGGGCCAAGGAGCGTATCGCGCACTTCAAGGTGCCGCGCTACTTCCGCTTCGTCGATGCCTTCCCGATGACCGTCACCGGCAAGATCCAGAAATTCCGCATGCGCGAAATCAGCATCGAGGAACTCACTCCCCCCCCGGGCAATGTCACCGCGATACGCTGAACGCGTTCCCTCACCCCGGCCCTCTCCCGGAGGGAGAGGGGGGCGTTGCCCGAGACTGCTGCGATGTATCGGGGGCACGCCTATCGGGGGCACGCCGACCAGTTCCCTCTCCCTTTGGGAGAGGGCTAGGGCGGCCCGCGTAGGGTGAGGGACAGCCCATCACGATCCAGGAAGCCGTGCGTTGGCATGACCGAGCCCAGTAGCGAGAAAGGCACCATCTCCGTCCAGTTGGTCAACGAGGCCCTGGTCGAGCTGCGTCGGCGTGGGCGTGACGCCGACGCCTTGTTGCGCCGGGCCGGCATCGCCAGCGAGCTGCTCAGTCGGCCCGCTGCGCGGGTTTCCTCGCAGCACTATGCGCGACTCTGGCTGCTGATCGCCGAGACCATGGACGACGAATTCTTCGGCATGAACGTGCGGCGCATGAAGTCCGGCAGCTACGCCTTCATGGCCCGCGCGGCAGTCAAGGAAGCCACCGTGGGCGCGGCGTTGAACGCCAGCCTGCGCTTCCTCGCGCTGATCTTCGACGGCCTCGCGCCGCGCCTGCAGCGGCGCGGCGGGCTGGCCGAGATCAGCCTCGACGAGCCGGCCGGCAGCCAGTGTCGCGCGTTTGCCTACTTCACCCTGTGGCTGATGGTCCACGGCCTGCTGTGCTGGCTGGCCGGGCGGCGTATTCCGATTCTCGCCGTCGATCTGCGCTGCACGGCACCGGAGTACGCCGAGGATTACCGGGTGATGTTCACCACCAACCTGCGCTTCGCCCGGCCGCAGAGCCGCCTGCTGTTCAACGCCGATTGCCTGGACCTGCCGCTGCGGCGCAGCGAGCGCGACCTCAAGCGCTTCCTCGGCGGCCTGCCGGCGAACATCCTGGTGCGCTACCGCGACCCGCAGAGCCTGGCGGCGCGGATCAAGGCCTACCTGCGCAGCCTCAAGCCGGAACGCTGGCCGGATGTCGAGGCGTTGTCCGGGCATTTCTACATGGCGTCGTCGACCCTGCGCCGCAAGCTGGCCCAGGAAGGCCAGTCCTACCAGGGCCTCAAGGACCAGGTGCGCCGCGACCTGGCCCTGGCGCGCCTGGACGCCGGCGAGGGCAATTTCAGCGAGCTGGCCTTCGAGCTGGGCTTTGCCGATACCAGCGCTTTCTACAAGGCGTTCAAGAAGTGGACCGGTGCAACGCCGGGACAGTACCGCGCGCTGTTTCATCCCGACTCAAGTTGAAGGCGCTTCTGGCCGCTATATACACACGCGCGAGACATTCGCGCGCCATTGCCGATTCGAAGTACAGGACCCTTGCCCATGCTCCTCAACCGACTTTCCATCCAGTGGAAGATCACCCTGCTGACCGGCCTTTGCCTGCTGGCTATCGTCGCCGTGCTCATCGGTATGTCGCTATACCGGATGGGCGCTGGCACCGCGCTGGTCAAGGCGACCAGCGCGGAGATGCTTGAGGCCTCGGCCCGTGAGCGCATGCAGGGCGAGGGCAAGGTGCAGGCGCTGACCATCCAGGGCTACTTCATGGCGGCCTATCAGGACGGCCTGAACTTCTCCCGCCAGGTGCTCCAGCAGCGCCGCCAGGCGCAGCAGCTGCAGCTCGACGGCCAGGCGTTGCGCGCGGAGCTGCACGAGCAGGTCAAGGAGGCGCTTCAGGCCAACTCGCAGCTGCTCAGCCTGTACCTGGTGTTCGAACCGAACGCCCTGGATGGCAACGATGCGCTGTACGTCAACCGCGCCGAACTGGGCAGCAACGAAGTGGGGCGCTTTTCCACCTACTGGGCGCAGCGCGGCGGCAACCTGAGCAGCCTGGCGCCGACCGAGGTGATGATCAGCGACGCCACGCCGATGCTCGACGGCAGCCCGTTCAACACTTGGTTCAATTGTCCGAAACAGACTCTCAAGCCCTGCCTGCTCGACCCGTACTTCGACGACGCGTCCGGGCAGAAGACCCTGATCACCACGCTGACCTTCCCGGTGATCGAGGACGGTCGTCTGCTCGCCGTGGTCGGCATGGACATCAGCCTGAGCAACCTGCAGCAACTGGCGGCCAGCGGCAGCCAGAGCCTGTACCAGGACCAGGGCGCGATCAGCATCCTCAGCCCGGCTGGCCTGCTCGCCGGCTACAGCGAGGATGCCGGCCAGCTCGGCCAGACTCTCGCTAAGGTCTACCCGGACGAAGCGGCCGCGCTCCTGAGCTTGCAGCGCCAGGGCCAGGCTCACGAGCAACAGGCCAACGAGCGCCTGCAGGTGCTTGCGCCGCTGCAGCCGATTCCCGACAGCAAATCCTGGGCGGTGCTGCTCGATGTGCCGATGCAGACCCTGCTCAAACCGGCGCTCGAACTGCAGGCCGATCTGGATGCGCGCAACGCCCAAGGTACCTGGCTGGAGCTGCTGTTCGGCGTCGCCGCCGCGGTGGCCGGGCTGCTGCTGGTGTGGCTGACCGCCCGCGGGGTGACCCGGCCGATCCTCGGCGTGGCCGCCATGCTGAAGAACATCGCCAGCGGCGAGGGCGACCTGACCCGGCGCCTCGACTATGCGCGCCACGACGAACTCGGCGAGCTGGCCGGCTGGTTCAACCGCTTCCTCGACAAGCTGCAGCCGGTGATCGCTGACGTGAAGCGCTCGGTACAGGACGCGCGGAGCACCGCCGACCAGTCCGCGGCGATCGCCAGCCAGACCAGTTCCGGCATGCAGCAGCAGTACCGCGAGGTCGATCAGGTCGCCACTGCCTCCAACGAGATGAGTGCCACCGCCCAGGACGTCGCGCGCAGCGCCGCCCAGGCCGCCGATGCCGCACGCGGCGCCGATCATGCGACCCGCGAGGGCCTGGGCGTGATCGGCCGTACCACCAGCGCCATCGAGCAGCTGGCCAGCGAGATGAGCGCGGCGATGGAGGAGGTGCAGGGCCTGGCCAACAGCAGCGAGCAGATCGGCTCGGTGCTCGAGGTGATCCGTGCCATCGCCGAACAGACCAACTTGCTGGCGCTCAACGCCGCCATCGAGGCAGCGCGTGCCGGCGAGGCCGGGCGTGGCTTCGCGGTGGTCGCCGACGAGGTGCGCAACCTGGCCAAGCGCACCCAGGATTCGGTGGAAGAGATTCGCCAGGTGATCGAAGGCCTGCAGCATGGCACTCGCGAAGTGGTCGGCTCGATGCACAGCAGCCACCGCCAGGCGCAGGGCAGCGTCGAGCAGGTCGAGCAGGCCGTGGTGGCCCTGCAGCGCATCGGCGAGGCGGTGACGGTGATCACCGACATGAACCTGCAGATCGCCAGCGCCGCCGAGGAGCAGAGCGCGGTGGCCGAGGAGATCAACCGCAACGTGGCGGCGATCCGCGACGTCACCGAGTCATTGTCCGGCCAGGCCGAGGAGTCGGCGCAGGTCAGCCAGGCGCTGAACAAGCTGGCCAACCATCAGCAGGGGCTGATGCAGCAGTTCCGCGTCTGATCTCTCTCCCCAGCCCCTCTCCCGCAAGCGGGAGAGGGGTGATGTGCACCGACACCTCCCAGCTTTCCGGCCCCCTGTAGGAGCGAATTCATTCGCGAATGCAGGTCCGCACCCGCCCTTGTCCATTCCGCTCACACAGGTTGATACCTTTCGACATTGCCGCTCCCGCCCGGCGGCGCGACCATCCGGGGACTCCAACAAGAACAACCCGGAGGCCACCCGATGCGTGACTACTTCAGCACTGCCCGCGAGTTCGATTACGCCAGCAACGCGGCCGCCACCCTGGCCGGCGGACTGGATGCGCTCAACGCCTGCGTCGAATGCTGCGACCGGCATGCCGACGGCGAGCGAATCGCCCTGTACTGGGAGGGCCGCGACGGCGAGCGCGCGATCTGGACCTTCGCCCAGTTGCGTGACGCAGCGGCGCGTTTCGCCAACTACCTGCAGGCCCAGGGCGTGCGGCCCGGCGACTGTGTTTCCGGCATGCTGCCGCGTACCCCGGAACTGCTGATCAGCATCCTCGGTACCTGGCGCATCGGGGCGGTCTACCAGCCGCTGTTCACCGCGTTCGGCCCCAAGGCCATCGAGCATCGGGTCACGGGCGCCGGCTCCAAGCTGGTGGTCACCGACCTCGCCAATCGACCCAAGCTTGAAGAAGTGGAGGGCGCGCCCGCGGTGCTCACCGTTGGCGACGACTTCTGGCGCGAACTGGAACGCCAGCCGGTCACCTTCGAACCGGTGCTGCGCAGCGCCGACGATCCGTTCCTGATGATGTTCACCTCCGGCACCACCGGGCTGGCCAAGCCACTGCCGGTGCCGCTCAAGGCCATCGTCGCGTTCGTCAGCTACATGCGCGACGCCATCGACCTGCGCCCCGAAGACAACTTCTGGAACCTCGCCGATCCGGGCTGGGCCTACGGCCTCTACTACGCGGTCACCGGCCCGCTCGCCATGGGCCACGCCACGACCTTCTACGAAGGCGCGTTCAGCGTGGAAAGCACCTGTCGGATCATCCGCGACTATGGCATCACCAACCTGGCCGGCTCGCCCACCGCGTATCGCCTGCTGCTAGCTGCCCGCGACGAAGTGCAGGCGGCATTACGTGGCCAGCTGCGCGCCGTCAGCAGCGCCGGCGAACCGCTGACCCCGGAGGTGATCCGCTGGTTCGCCGAGGGACTGGACTGCACCATCCACGACCACTACGGGCAGACCGAAACCGGCATGGTGCTGTGCAATCACCACGCCCTCGCGCATCCGGTGCGCATCGGCGCCGCCGGCTTCGCCATGCCCGGCCACCGCGTGGTGGTGCTCGATGAGCAGCAGCGCGAGCTGCCACCCGGCGTGCCCGGCATCCTCGCCCTCGACATGCCGCGTTCGCCAATGTTCTGGTTCCCCGGCTACCTGGGTATGCCGACCAAGGCGTTCGTCGGCGACTACTACCTGAGCGGCGATACCGTCGAGCTGAACGACGACGGCAGCATAAGCTTTGTCGGCCGCGCCGATGACGTGATCACCACCTCCGGCTACCGGATCGGCCCGTTCGACGTGGAGAGCGCGCTGATCGAGCACCCGGCGGTGATCGAGGCGGCGGTGATCGGCAAGCCCGATCCGGAGCGCACCGAGTTGGTCAAAGCCTTCGTCGTCCTGCATGCCGGCTACAGTGCCGATGCCCGTCTGGCCGAGGCGCTGCAGCAGCATGTGCGCCGACGCCTGTCCGCCCACGCCTATCCGCGCGAAATCGAGTTCGTCGCGGAACTGCCCAAGACCCCGAGCGGCAAGATTCAGCGTTTCCTGCTGCGCAACCAGGAAATCGCCAAGGCCCAGGCGGCCGCCGCTCACTGATCCCAAGGAGTCGTCATGCGTATCGAGAATTCCGTATTCCTGGTGACCGGCGGCAGCTCCGGTCTCGGCCTCGCCACCGCCCGCGAGCTGCTGGGGCAGGGCGGCAAGGTGGTGCTGGTGGATATCAATGCCGAAGCGGGCGCCGCCCGCGCCGCGGAGCTGGGCGCCAATGCGCGCTTCGTCAAAGCCGACATCAGTCGCGAAGAGGATGGCCGCGCCGCCGTGGCCGCCGCGCTGGAGGCCTTCGGTGGCCTGCACGGTCTGGTCAATTGCGCCGGCGTGGCGCCGGCCGAGAAGGTGCTGGGGCGCAATGGCGCGCATGGCCTGGACAGTTTCGCGCGGACCATCAGCATCAACCTGGTCGGCAGCTTCAACATGCTGCGCCTGGCCGCCGAAGCGATGGCCCAGGGCGCACCGAACGACGAAGGCGAACGAGGGGTGATCATCAACACCGCCTCGGTGGCGGCGTTCGACGGGCAGATCGGCCAGGCGGCCTATTCTGCTTCGAAGAGCGGGGTGGTCGGCATGACCCTGCCAATCGCCCGCGAGCTGGCACGCCACGGCATCCGCGTGATGTGCATTGCCCCTGGCATCTTCGAGACGCCGATGATGGCCGGCATGCCGCAGGAGGTCCGCGATTCGCTGGGCGCGGCCGTGCCGTTCCCGCCGCGCCTCGGCCGTCCCGCCGAATATGCCGCGCTGGTGCGCCACATCGTCGAGAACAGCATGCTCAACGGCGAAGTGATCCGCCTCGACGGCGCCATCCGCATGGCGGCGAAGTAGGGGCCACTTGGCCTTGAGTTGGTTGATTGGATTCCCGCCTGCGCGGGAATGACGGGAAAAAGGCGCAGCTGTCCGCTGGCTCCGTCATCCCCGCGTAGGCGGGGATCCAGAGGGTGCGACCCGCACCAGTTACATCGGCAAGCCCAGCTTGCTCTATGCATTGCATCGCCAGTGCGGCCGCCCTGGCGATAGGAGGAGTAGAGATGAACAGCCAATCCGATCCGATCGTCATCGTCAGTGCCGTGCGCACGCCGATGGGCGGCTTTCTTGGAGACTTCAAAGACGTCAGCGCCGCGCAACTGGGCGCCGCCGCCAACCGCGCCGCGCTGCAGCGCGCCAAGCTGCAGGTCGATGCGGTCGATGCGGTCGATGAAGTGATCATGGGCTGCGTGCTGCAGGCCGGCCAGGGCCAGGCGCCCGCGCGCCAGGCGGCGCTCGGCGCCGGCCTGGACCCCGGCGTGGTGTGCTCCACGGTGAACAAGATGTGCGGCTCGGGCATGAAGGCGGTGATGCTCGCCCATGATCTGCTGAGCGCCGGCAGCGCCGAGGTGGTACTGGCGGGCGGCATGGAAAGTATGTCCAACGCCCCCTATCTGCTGGAGCGTGCGCGTTCCGGCTACCGCATGGGCCACGGCAAGGTGCTCGACCACATGTTCCTCGACGGCCTGGAAGACGCCTACGACAAGGGCCGCCTGATGGGCACCTTCGCCGAAGACTGCGCGCAGGCCTATGGTTTCACCCGCGAGCAGCAGGATGCCTTCGCCATCGCCTCGCTGACCCGCGCGCAGCGGGCCATGGCCGAGGGGCGTTTCACCGATGAGATCGTCGCGGTGGAGGCCAAGGCCGGGCGCGAACTGGTCAGCATCGCCAGCGACGAGCAGCCGCCTAAGGCGCGTCCGGAGAAGATTCCGACCCTGAAGCCGGCGTTCCGCGAGGGCGGCACCGTCACCGCGGCGAACGCCAGTTCGATTTCCGATGGTGCCGCCGCACTACTGCTGACGCGCCTGTCCGAAGCTGAGAAGCGTGGGCTGACGCCGCTGGCGCGCATCGCCGGGCATGCGTCGTTCGCGCAGGCGCCGAACCTCTTCACCACCGCACCGGTCGGTTCGATCCAGCGCCTGCTGGCGCGCACCGGCTGGGCGCTCAACGAGGTGGACCTGTTCGAGATCAACGAGGCGTTCGCGGTGGTGCCGATGGTGGCCATGCGCGAACTGGACATCGGCCACGACAAACTCAACGTGCACGGCGGCGCCTGTGCCCTCGGCCACCCGATCGGCGCGTCCGGCGCGCGGGTGCTGGTGACGCTGCTCAACGCGCTCGGCCAGTACGGCCTGCGCCGTGGCGTGGCGTCGGTGTGCATTGGCGGTGGCGAGGCTACGGCCGTGGCCATCGAACGCCTGAACTGAAGGAGAAGCACCGATGATTCCGTCCGAGCAGGACATCCAGATCCGCGACGTCGCCCGCCAGTTCGCCCAGGAGCGGCTGAAACCCTTCGCCGCCGACTGGGACCGCGAGCATCGTTTCCCCGCCGACGCGTTGCGCGAGATGGCCCAGTTGGGCTTCCTCGGCATGCTGGTGCCGGAGGAGTGGGGCGGCGCGCAGACCGGCCACCTGGCCTACGCCATGGCCCTGGAGGAGATCGCCGCTGGAGATGGCGCGTGCTCGACCATCATGAGCGTGCACAACTCGGTCGGCTGCATGCCGATCTACAAGTACGGCACCGACGAGCAGAAGGAACGCTTCCTGCGTCCGCTGGCCGCCGGCGAGATGATCGGCGCCTTCGCCCTCACCGAACCGCAGGCCGGCTCCGACGCCAGCGACCTGCGTACCCGTGCGCGCCGCGACGGCGACCACTACGTGCTGAACGGCAGCAAACAGTTCATCACCTCCGGCAGCCACGCCGGGATGGTGATCGTCTTCGCCGTCACCGATCCGCAGGCCGGCAAGAAGGGTATCAGCGCCTTCATCGTGCCCACCGACACGCCCGGTTATCAGGTGGTGCGGGTCGAGGACAAGCTCGGTCAGCACGCCTCGGACACCTGTCAGATCCAGCTCGACGAGGTGCGTATTCCGGCCGCGCTGCGCCTGGATGAAGAGGGCGCCGGTTACCGTATCGCCCTGAGCAACCTGGAAGGCGGGCGCATCGGCATCGCCGCGCAGTCGGTGGGCATGGCCCGTGCAGCGTTCGAGGCGGCGCGCGACTACGCCCACGAACGGCAGACCTTCGGCAAGCCGATCATCGAACACCAGGCGGTGGCGTTCCGCCTGGCGGACATGGCCACGCAGATTGCCGTGGCGCGGCAGATGGTCCACCACGCCGCCGCGCTGCGCGAAGCCGGCCTGCCGTGCCTGACCGAAGCCTCGATGGCCAAGCTGTTCGCCTCGGAAATGGCCGAGCGGGTCTGCTCGGCGGCGATCCAGACCCTCGGCGGCTACGGCTATCTGAAGGACTTCCCGGTGGAGCGCATCTACCGCGACGTGCGGGTCTGCCAGATCTACGAAGGCACCAGCGATGTGCAGCGCCTGGTGATCGCCCGCAACCTGTAACTCCGCCGGGTGGACAGAAAAATGCCCCGAGCGTCAGACGACGCTCGGGGCATTGAGGTAGCGCACCGGGTGGTGCGCTTGGGTCAAGCAACCACAGGGATCAGCGGGTCGGCAGCGGCCAGCGCTTCGGCGCGGTTGGCGGCCGGCGGGTAGATCCACACGCCGTTGATCTCGGTCTTGATCCGCTTGCCTTCGTCGCGGACGAACTTGACCTCGCGCTGCCAGCCTTCGGTAAACACCGCACCCCAGGCGCCGAGGTCCAGGCAGGTCACGTACTTGGGTTGGCTGTAGGCGATCGGCGCGACGTCGAGCAGGCTGGCGGCGGCGTTGTTGCCCGCCGAGCGGCCGAGGGCGATGGCGTGCTGGCAGGTCATCAGTGCGTAGTTGCCGGCATCGTCGACCACCGCGTAGGCGACATCGCCGGTGGCGAAGATGTCGGGCTGGCCGAGTACCTTGAGGTTGCGGTCGACGTGCAGGCGGCCCTGCGCATCGCGTTCGGCCGGCACCTGCTCGGTCAGCGAGCTGGCGCGCACACCCACCGTCCACACCACGGTTTTCGCCTCGATCCGTTGGCCGTCGGCGAGCGTCACGCCATCGGCATCCACTGCGGCCACCGAGCTGTTCAGGCGCCATTCGACACCCAGCTCCTCGGACGCTTCGGCGATCAAGGTGTGCGGACCATCGCCCAGCGCTTTGCCGATCTTGCTGCCGCGATCGACCACGATCACCCGTACATCGGCGTCGGCGCCCAGCGCGGCGCGCAGGCGGGCCGGCATTTCGGTGGCGGTCTCGATGCCGGTGAAGCCGCCGCCGGCGACCACCACGGTGTTGCGGGCAGGCGATGCCGGCAATTGGCCGAGACTCTGAATGTGCTGTTCCAGACGCACGGCCTGGTCGATGTGGTCGACATCGAAGGCGTGCTCGATGCCCGCCAGGTTCGGGCGCACCACGCTGCTGCCGCTGGCGAGGATCAGGCGGTCGTAGTCCAGCGCGGCGCTGTGGCCCTGTTCGTCACGGTACTCGACGCGCTTGCCATCGACGTCGATACGCTCGGCGATGCCTTTGACGAAGGTCACGCCGACCGCGGCGAACAGGTCGTCCAGCGGGGCAGTCATCTTGTGCACATTCGGCTCATAGAAGCGCGGACGGATACGCAGCTCGGCCTGCGGCGCGAGAACCACCACCTCGGTCGCGGTGTGGCCGTGCAGGTCGAGCAGGCGAGCCGCGCTCAGGGCGCTCCACATACCAGCAAAACCGGCACCGACGATCAGAATGCGTTGTTTCATGTTCTTGTCTCTCTATAGGAAAAATAGGGCTTGAACGAGTACATCGACGCCGCTGTGGGGCAGGGCATGACAGTGGGTGGTTGTCTGCATGCCTCATCTCGTAACTACGACTATAAGAGTCGCAGTTAATTCGAGCAAGGCGTTTCTGCTTTTGAACGCCACCGTTCATCGCCATGCTGTGGTCGAGGCAGTCGGTGCGCATTTGGAAATGGCCAGCTCGACGGCTGTCTATAGATGTGCGGCATGCAGCGTTGGTCGGTCCGGGCACCGATTCCTTGCGATTGCGCGGATTCGCCCGCAAACTAATACGACTAATTCTGTCGGAGTTATCTATGTCTCTTTACAGCGCTGGCGTGGAGTATGGAATCCACTGCCTGCTCTTGCTGGCCGACGAGAAGGGCGACAGCCGCGACTCCAGCGTGCGCGCGCTCGCCGAGCTGCAAGGCGTGCCGCAGGAGCTGCTAGCCAAGGTGTTCACCAAGTTGGCCAAGGCCAACCTGGTAGTCGCCACCGAAGGCGTGCGCGGCGGCTTCAAGCTGGCGCGGCCGGCCGACGAGATCAGCGTGCTGGACATCGTGCGAGCGATCGACGGCAACAAGGAGATATTCGAATGCCGGCAGATTCGCGGTCGTTGCGCGGTGTTCGACGGTTCGCCGCCGGACTGGGCGCTGAGCGGCACCTGCTCGGTGCACGCGGTGATGCTCACCGCGCAGAAACGCATGGAAGAAGCGCTCGCCCAGCAGACCGTGCTGGACCTGGTGCGCCGCGTTGCGCGCAAGGCGCCGGCGGAGTTCCACGAACAGGTGATCCGCTGGATGGACACGCGGCGCGACAACAAGGCCGGCCCCGGCTGCGCCTGAGGTCCCTGGCCCGATGAATAATCTCCACGCTGCCTGAAGTAACGGCTCGGCCGCGCGAGCCGCTGCTATCCTCAGGGCTGATCCGTCGCGCCAGACGATGGACGGATGACCTCTCGAGCATTTACCAGGGACGTGGATATTCCGATGCGGAGATATCACTGGGCCGTATTGGCATTACTGGGCGGCATATCCTGGCTGGCGTCGGCGGCGGCATCTCCTGCGCAGGAGATCGGCATCGGCGAAGCCATGGAACGTCTGCGCAGCGCGCCCAAGCTCAAGGCCAGCGAGGCGGCGATCAACGCCGCGGAGGGCAAGCGCGAAGCCGCCGAAGCCAAGCACTACCCGCAGCTCGCCGTGGCCAGCAACAACTTCATGATCGACAAGGACATCGATGTCGACCTGAGCGGCGTGCGCGATGCGGTCGGGCGAATCGACCCGGCTGCGGCGGCGCGCATCAAGGACGTAACCCTGCAGGATCGCAACTTCGGCAGCCTCGATGCGGTGCTCAAGTACCCGCTGTACACCGGCGGGCGCATCAGCGCCGGCGTCGAGGTGGCGGATTCGGCCATCGAGGCATCGCGCCAGGCGCGTGAGCACACCTACGAGGAACTGCTGCTGGAGCTGGTGCAGCGCTACTACGGCGTGCGCCTGGCCGAGGAAGCGCTGGCCGTGCAGCAAGCTGCGGCGTCCGGGTTGCGCCAGCACCAGAGCAATGCCGGCAAGCTCGAGCAGGAAGGGCAGATCGCCAACGTCGAACGGCTGAGCGCGGAAGTCGCGGCGGCCGAGGCCGATCGAGAAGCCAGCGTGGCCGAGCGCAACCTGATCATGGCGCGGCAGGCCCTGGCCTCGCTGCTGGATGGCCAGGACATGCCGCCGCCGCAGGTCGAGATTCCCAACATCGCCAGCCTGCCGCCGCTGCGCCGCTTCATCAGCGGTACGCAGGGCAACAACGCGCAGCTCAAGCAGCTCGCCGCGACCCGCAAGCAGGCCGAGTCGGCGGTCGGCGCGGTCAAGGGCGCCTACCTGCCGGCAGTCAATCTGCTCGCTGTGCGTAGCATGGCCAACTACAACCTGGTGGATGTCTGGCCGGAATGGACGGTCGCCGCGACCATCAGCCTGCCGCTGTTCGACGGCGGCGAGCGGCGCGGCAAGCTGCACCAGGCCAACGCTCGGCTGGAGCAGGTCGGCCAGACCTACGAGCAGGCGCGGCGCGACATGGACCTGCTGGTCGAGCAGCGCTACCACGAGCTGGAGAACGCCCAGGAGCAGATTCGCACCCTGCGGCGCACCCGCGAACTCAGCGACGAGAGCCTGCGCGCGCAGCAGAAAGCCTTCAGCGAGGGCATGGCGCGGTCGCTCGATGTGGTCGACGCACAGAACATGCGTTCCAAGGTGCTGCTCGCCGACCTCGGCGCGCGCTACACCGCACTGACCAACTACGCCGCACTGATGCTGGTCTCCGGCCAGGGACCGGCGCTGGAGGATTGGTTGCGCAAGACACAGGAGAGTCGCCCATGAGTGAAGCAACCCAGGCGCGCTCTTCTGCTGCGCCGCTGCTGGCCGGCGTCGCGGTGCTCGGCGTGCTGGTGACGCTGGCCGTGTGGGTGTTCTGGCCACAGACGCGCTATCTGGAAGGGCAGATCGAAGCCGATCGCGTCAGCATCGCCTCCAAGTACCCCGGGCGGATCAAGCAACTCCACGTCCGCGAAGGCGATACGGTGACCCAGGGGCAGTTGCTGGTGGAGATCGACAGCCCGGAAGCCGACGCCAAGATGGCTCAGGTGCAGGCCATGGTCAGCGGCGCCACGGCGCTGCGCGACAAGGCCGAGGCCGGGGCGCGCACCCAGGACATCGCCCGTGCCAAGGCCGGCTGGCAGGCGGCCGTGGAGGAGGCGCGCCTGGCGCAGGTCACCTACGAACGCATGCAGCGCCTGCATCAGGACGGCGTGATCCCGCGTCAGCGGCGTGACGAGGCGCAGACCATCGCCGCAGCGATGGCGCAGAAGGTGGTGGCCAGCCGCGCGCAATACGACGAAGCGTTGGAAGGCGCGCGCAAGGAAGACAAGGCTGCGGCCAGCGCCCAGCTTGGTCAGGCGCAGGGCGCGCAGGCCGAGGTCGAGGCGGTGCTCGCGGAAACCCGGCTGACAACCCCGGTCGCCGGTGAGGTCAGCACACGGATCGGCGAGGAGGGCGAGGTGGTCGGCGCCGGCTTCCCGCTGCTGGTGATCACCCGCACCGAGCTGTCCTGGGTGACCTTCAACCTGCGCGAGGACTTCCTCCACGGCCTGCAGGTCGGCCAGGAATTCACCGCGCGAGTGCCGGCGCTGGACAACCGCGAGGTGCGCTTCAAGGTCAGCCTGATCGCCCCGCTGGGCGATTTCGCCACCTGGCGCTCGACCCGCGACCTCGGCAGCTTCGACCTGCGTACTTTCGAGGTGCGGGCGCGGCCGGTCGAGACGGTGGAGGGCTTGCGCCCCGGCATGCGCGTGGTGCTTCCCGAATCCGACCTGCATGCCGGCTGAATCGCCATGAACGCCTTGCTGCGCCGCGAGCTGCAGCGCATCCGCGCGCAGCGTTCGGCGATCTGGCTGCTGTTCCTGTTGCCGCTGATCGGCACGCTGCTGTTGCTGTGGATCTTCTCCGCGCGCACCCCGCACGACCTGCCGGTGGCGGTGGTCGACGCCGACAACAGCGCGCTGAGTCGCGAGATCAGCCGCCTGCTGGATGCCTCCGCGTCGATCCGCGTGGCGTTCCGGCCAAGCAGCGAGGCCGAGGCCCATGACCTGATGCTGCGCGGCGAAATCTATGCCGCCGTGGTGCTGCCGCGCGAGCTGTTCAAACGCCTGCAGCGTGGCGACCCGGCAGCCATTCAGGTGTTCCTCAACCAGCAGCTGATGACCGCGGCGGGCAAGATCGCGGTCGATGTGCAGACCGTGGTCGGCACGCTGTCGGCGCGTCAGTCGTTGATCCGTCAGGTGCAGAGCGGCGTCGGCGTGGTGAGCATCCAGCCGCTGCGGGCCGAGCTGCATCCGCTGTTCAACCCGGGCCTCGATTTCGCCCCGTTCCTGGCGCTGCTGCTGATCACCGCGACGCTGCACGTGTTCGTCTTCATCAGCACGGCGCAGTTTCTCGGCACCGAGTTGCTCGAGCAAAGCGTGCCGCAGTGGACCGCCTTGAGCGGCAGCTGGCTGGCCGCAGTGCTGAAGAAGACTCTGCCCTATACCGCCTGGTGGCTGCTGTTCGGGGGTTTGCTGCTGTTTGGCAGTTACCGTTGGCTGGGCATGGGGCTGCCCGAGCATTTCGCGCTGATGCTCGCTGGCCTGCTGCTGTTGGTGGTGGTCTATCAGGGCCTGGCCCTGCTGTTGGTGATGACCACGGCGAACTACCGGGTAGCGGTGTCGATTGCCAGCCTGATCGCTTCGCCGGCGGTGGCGTTTTCCGGGATCACCTTTCCACTCGAAGCGCTGCCGCTCGGGCCGCGCATCTGGGCCGAAGTCTTGCCGCTGACGCACTTCCTGCATCTGCAGGTAGAACAGGCGGTCGGCTCGATCCCCGCGGCGGCCTCCGCCCCGCGCCTGCTGACGCTGGCCGCCATGGCCCTGGCGTTCTGGGCCATCGGCCTGTGGCGTGCGCGCTTGGTGCTGCGCACGCCGAGCTACTGGGGGCGCGAATGATCGAGACCTTCCTGTTGGCCATGCGCTCAGAGTTCGCCGCAGTGCGCCGCAACCAGGGCGTGCTCGGCATCCTGATCGGCGCGATCCTGCTCTACGGGCTGCTCTACCCGACACCCTACAGCGCCCAGGTGTTTCGCGACGTGCCGGTGGTGGTGGTAGACCACGACAACAGCGAGCTCAGCCGGCAGCTGCTGCGCATGGCCGACGCCAGTGAGATGGTCGCGGTGAAGGGACTGGCGCGCGACATGCGCCAGGCCCGCGAGCAGCTGTACCGCTCCGAGGTGCTCGGTGTGGTGGAGATTCCCCATGAGTTCGAGCGCCGCGTGCTGCGCGGCGAGCCGGCGGTGATCGGCGTCTACGCCAATGCCGGCTATCTGCTGGCCTACAGCCGGGTGGCGGGCGCGTTCACCGAAGTGGCGATGACCCTCGGCGCCGAGGTGCAGATCGAGCAGCTGCTGGCCAAGGGCGTGCCGCCCGAACACGCCCGCGTCGCCCGCGCGGTGATGCCTGTAACCATCAAGAACCTCTTCGACCCGGCCGGTGGCTACGCCAGCTACGTGGTGCCGGCGGTGCTGGTGATCATCCTCCACCAGACCCTGCTGATCGGTATCGGCATGCTCTCGGCAGACACCCGTCATCTGCCCATGCCACCGCAGGCGGCGCGTTCGCCGGGGATGTGGGTGCTGGGGCGCTGCGTGCCTTACCTGCTGATCTACGCGATCAACTCGCTGTTCTTCTTCGGCGTGATCTTCCGCCTGTACAACCTGCCCAGCCAGGGTGACGGCTGGCAGTTGGTGCCGTTCATGGCGCTGTTCCTGCTGGCGACCACGCTGCTGGGCGTGGTAGTGGGCAACCTGTTCCGCAGCTCGATCACCGTCGGCCAGGTGCTGCTATTCACCTCGCTGCCGGGGGTGTTCCTGTCCGGCTTCAGTTGGCCGAAGGAAATGCTGCCGGAGCCCTTGGTTTGGCTGTCGCGGCTATTGCCGAGCACGCCGGGGGTGGAGGGTTTCCTGCGCCTGCACCAGATGGGCGCCAGCTATCGGCAGATCGAATGGCCGCTACTCAACCTGGCTCTGTTGGTGCTGCTGTTCTGGCTGGTCGCGCGCTGGCTGACGCGGCGGCGCGCCATGGCAGCAGGGTAGGCGCGAATTCATTCGCGATTGGGCCGTCGATTGCCGATGGTCTAAACCCGGTAGTCGGGCGTCACTCGCGGTAGAACACCTGCACCAGGTGATAGCCGAACTGGCTCTTCACCGGACCGTGCACTTCGCGCAGCGCCTTCTTGAAAATCACCTGATCGATCGAGCGCACCATCTGCCCCGGGCGCACTTCACCCAGGTCGCCGCCTTTCTTACCGGATGGGCACGTCGAGTACTTGCGGGCCAAAACATCGAACGCCTCGCCGGCGGCAATGCGCTTCTTCAGCGCCGCGGCTTCGGCCTCGGTCTTGACCAGGATGTGGCGGGCCATTGCCTTTGCCATGACGCTATCCTCAAATTTTTCCGGACGGTATTGTGCCAGCTTTTATCGCGCCATCAGAATGACGCCATATTCCAGGCTGCTTGGCCGCCGATACCGCTGCATCCCACAAAAATAGCTACGGACGCACCGTCATGGACCTCTCTGCAATGCTCAAAATCCTGTCCAGTCAGGATGGCTCCGATCTCTACCTGTCCACCGGTGCGCCGCCCTGCGCGAAGTTCAACGGCGTGCTGCGTGCGCTGGCGGCCGAGCCGCTCAAGCCGGGTGAGGTGGCGGCGATTGCGGCGAGCGTGATGGATGCCGAGCAGAAGCTCGAGTTCGAGCGTGAGCTGGAGATGAACCTGGCCACCTCGGTGCCGGGTGTCGGGCGCTTCCGCATCAACATCTTCAAGCAGCGCAACGAAGTGTCCATCGTCGCGCGCAACATCAAGCTGGACATCCCCAAGTTCGAGGACCTCAAGCTCCCCGAAGTGCTGCTCAAGACCGTGATGGAGAAACGCGGCCTGGTGCTGTTCGTCGGCGGCACCGGCTCGGGCAAGTCGACCTCGCTGGCGGCGCTGATCGATTACCGCAACCGCAACAGCGGCGGGCACATCATCACCATCGAAGACCCGGTGGAGTACGTGCACCGACACAAGAAATCGATCATCAACCAGCGCGAAGTCGGCGTGGACACCCGCAGCTTCCACGCGGCGCTGAAGAACACCCTGCGCCAGGCGCCGGATGTCATCCTGATCGGCGAAATTCGCGACCGCGAGACCATGGAGCACGCGCTGGCCTTCGCCGATACCGGGCACCTGGCGATCTCCACCCTGCACGCCAACAACGCCAACCAGGCGCTCGACCGGATCATCAACTTCTTCCCCGAGGAGCGCCGCCCGCAGCTGCTCAACGACCTCGGCAACAACCTCAAGGCGTTCGTCTCGCAACGTCTGGTCAAGACCACCGACGGCAAACGCCGCGCGGCAGTGGAGGTGCTGCTCGGTACGCCGACGATCCGCGACCTGATCAAGCGAAACGAGTTTTCCGAGATCAAGGAGATCATGGAGAAGTCGAAGAACCTCGGCATGCAGACCTTTGACCAGGCGCTGATCGACCTGGTCAACGAGGGCGCGATCGAAGAAGACGAAGCGGTGAAGAACGCCGACTCGGCGAACAATGTGCGCCTCAAGCTCAAGCTGTATCGCGAAACGCCCGCCGCGCCGGCCGCCCAGCCCGTCGCGCCGACCGCGCCGGTCGCAGCCACCGCCAAGGCAGTCGAGTCGGGCGACTGGAGCATGGAGCTCAAGCTCGAGGACATCGAGGAAGAGCAGCCACCGGAAGACCCGGGACGCCGCGGCATCTGACTGCTGTACCGCTGACTCAGCTGCGCACTGTATCGGGTGCGCAGCCACGCTCCGGTCTACAGTCGCAGGCACTGGGTAGCCAACCGGAGCGTGCCATGCGTATCGCCGTACTGACCTTCGATGGTTTCAACGAACTCGACTCCTTCGTCGCCGCCGGCCTGCTCAACCGCCTGCGCGGCCAGGGTTGGCGCGCGGAAATCACCTGCCCGACGGTGCAGGTGACGTCGATGAATGGCGTGGTGGTGCAGGCCCAGCAAGCGCTGGAGTTCGCCAACCAGGCCGATGTGGTGCTGTTCGGCAGCGGCATCAAGACCCGCGAAATCGCCCAGTCGCCGGCCATTCTCGAGCGCCTGCAACTCGATCCGCAGCGCCAGCTGATCGGCTCGCAGTGCTCTGGCGCGCTGCTGATGGCCAAGCTCGGCCTGCTCGGCGAGCTACCGGCCTGCACGGACCTGACCACCAAACCGTGGGTCATCGAAGCCGGTGTGCGCGTGCTCGATCAGCCGTTCTACGCCAGCGGCAACCTAGCCACCGCCGGCGGCTGCCTGGCAGCGCCGTATCTGGCGGCCTGGGCGATTGCCAAGCTGGCCGGCGAGGGCGCCTGCGCCGAGGCACTGCACTATGTGGCGCCGGTGGGCGAGAAGGAGGCCTTCGTCGAACGCGCCCTGGGCGTGGTGCGGCCTTACCTGGGGTAAGAACGCCGCGCGCTCCGTACCATCGCTCCTGCAGGAGCGAATTCATTCGCGATCACTCGCGCCGCGGTGGGTTTCCTTCGCGAATGAACGTGCTTCTACTGGCTCAGCTCCGGTAAGTCCCGATACAACTCCAGCGCCTGCGGGTTGGCCAGGGCGTCGGTGTTCTTCACCGGCTTGCCATGCACCACGTTGCGAACCGCCAGTTCGACGATCTTGCCGCTGATGGTGCGGGGGATGTCGGCGACAGCGATGATCTTCGCCGGCACGTGGCGCGGTGTGGTGTTGGCGCGGATCACGTCGCCGATCTGCTTCTGCAGTGCGTCGCTGAGCGTCACGCCGTCGCGCAGACGGACGAACAGCACCACGCGCACGTCGCCGTGCCAGTCCTGGCCGATGGCGATGGACTCCAGCACCTCCTCGACCTTTTCCACCTGGCGATAGATTTCCGCGGTGCCGATGCGTACTCCGCCGGGATTGAGCACGGCGTCGGAGCGGCCGTGGATGACCAGACCGCCGTGGGTGGTGAGCTCCGCGTAGTCGCCGTGAGCCCAGACGCCGGGGAAACTGTCGAAGTAGGCGGCGCGGAACTTCTCGCCATCGGCGTCGTTCCAGAAGCCCACCGGCATCGACGGGAAATGTTGAGCGCAGACCAGTTCGCCTTTCTCGCCGGTGACCGGCTGGCCGGTGTCGTTCCACACCTGCACGTCCATGCCCAGGCCACTGCACTGCAGCTCACCGCGCCACACTGGCAGCACCGGGTTGCCGAGCGCGAAGCAGGAAACGATGTCGGTGCCGCCGGAGATCGACGACAGGCACAGGTCGTCCTTGAACGTCCGATAGACGTAATCGAAGCTCTCGTGGGCCAGCGGCGAGCCGGTGGAAAGCACAGCCTTCAGCTGCTCCAGGCGATGGCTCTGGTTGGGTTGCACGCCGGCCTTCTCCAGGGCGGCGAGGTACTTGGCGCTGGTGCCGAAGATGCTGATGCGCTCGGCGTCGATCAGGTCGATCAGCCGCTCCGCTCCGGGGTGGAACGGCGAGCCATCGAACAGCACCAGGGTGGCGCCAAGGGCGAGGCCGGAGACCAGCCAGTTCCACATCATCCAGCCGCAAGTGGTGTAGTAGAACAGCGTGTCGCTGGCGTGCAGGTCGGTGTGCAGGCCGTGTTCCTTGACGTGCTGCAGCAGCGTGCCGCCGACGCCGTGGACGATGCACTTGGGCACGCCGGTGGTGCCGCTGGAGTAGAGGATGTACAGCGGCTGTTCAAAGGCCACCGGGACGAACTGTGGTTCGCCGTTGGGCTGGTAGAAGTCGTTCCACAGGCTGATGGGTGCCACTGACCGGTAGTCGGTGGGCTGGGCGTCTGGCCGGGAATAGGGGACTACCACCAGGTGCTGCAGTGACGGCAGGCGTTGGAGGATTTCGTTGAGCTTGTCGGTCAGGTCGAGATTCTTGCCGGCGTAGCGGTAACCGGCGGCGGCGATCAGCACCTTGGGTTCGATCTGGCCGAAGCGGTCAATCACGCCCTGGGTGCCAAAGTCCGGCGAGCAGCTCGACCAGGTAGCGCCGAGGCTGGCGGTGGCGAGCATGCCGACCACGGTCTGCCAGGTGTTGGGCATGAAGGCGGCGACGCGGTCGCCCACGCCGACCCCGGCGGTTTGCAGGCGAGTCTGCAGGCCGGCGACATGCGCGGCCAGTTCGGCGTAGCTCAGCTGCTCGCGGCTGCCGTCCTCGCCGACAGCAACCAGCGCGGGGTGGTCGTCGCGGCGGCGCAGCAGATGTTCGGCGAAGTTCAGCGTGGCGCCGGGGAACCAGTGGGCGCTGGGCATTGCCGGACCTTCGGTGAGCACGGCACTGGGGGCGTTGCGGAAACCAATCTCGAAGAAGTCGACGATGGCCTGCCAGAACGCGGCGCGCTCGGCCACGCTCCAGGCGTGCAGGGCGGGGTAGTCAGCCAGCGTCAGGCTGTGGCGTTGGTTGATGAAGCGGCGGAAGGCGTCCATCCGGGTGGCGGCGATACGTGCGGGGGATGGCGTCCAGAGCGGTTGGAGCATGACGAAATCCTGAATGACGGGGCGCTGGACTGATTGTAGGAGCGCCGGGGCCGAGGATCATCCGCAAAAGGCACAGTGCCCGCCAGTCTGGTTATTGCGCCAGCCAGCCGCCGTCGACGTTCCAGGCGGCGCCGCGCACTTGAACGGCGGCGTCGCTGCAGAGGAACAGGGTCAGCTCGCCTAGTTGCTCCGGGGTGACGAATTCCAGCGAAGGTTGCTTCTCGGCCAGCAGGTCGTGGCGGGCCTGCTCGCTGCTGCCGGCGGCCGCGGCGCGGGCGTCGATCTGCTGCTGCACCAGCGGCGTGAGCACCCAGCCGGGGCAGATGGCATTGCAGGTGATCGGCTCGCGCGCGGTCTCCAGGGCGACCACCTTGGTCAGGCCGAGCACGCCGTGCTTGGCGGCGACGTAGGCGGCCTTCTGCGCCGAGCCGACCAGGCCGTGCACCGAGGCAATGTTGATGATTCGCCCCCAGCCGCGCTGGCGCATGCCCGGCAAGGCCAGGCGGGTGGTGTGGAACACCGCGGAGAGGTTGGTGGCGATGATTGCGTCCCAGCGTTCGACTGGGAAGGACTCTGTCGGCGCGACATGCTGGATGCCGGCGTTGTTGACCAGGATGTCGACGCCCGCGAACTCGCGCTCGGCGTAGGTGAACAGCTTGGCGATTTCGTCGGGGTTGGCCAGGTCGGCCGGATGATGCGCGACCTTGCCGCCATGCTGGCCGACGGCAGCGAGCGCGGCGGCCGGATCACCGAAACCGTTGAGCAGCACCCGGGCGCCCGCGGCGGCGAGGCGTTCAGCGATGCCCAGGCCGATGCCGCTGGTGGAGCCAGTGACCAGGGCGGTCTTGCCGTGCAGGTTCATGCCAATCTCCTTGCCGCTGCGTTCCTTGGGGACGTGGCCCGTCGTACAGAGTGTAGGAGCGGCTCTTGGCTGCGATCAGGAGCTTCGCGGCTGTGGGCCAGTCCTACAAGCGCTGGGGAGTTTATGCCTGCTTGGCCAGCTGCGCGCGTGCCACTCGCGAGCCGTTGGCGCGGTCGAGCACCTGGCAGATGCGCTGGCCGGCAGCGATCAGCTTGTCGAGGTCGATGCCGCTGGTGATGCCCAGGCCGTTGAGCAGGTAGACCACATCCTCGCTGGCGACGTTGCCGGTCGCACCCTTGGCGTAGGGGCAGCCGCCGAGGCCGGCGACCGAGCTGTCGAACACGCTGATGCCTTCCAGCAGGCTGGCGTAGATGTTAGCCACGGCCTGCCCGTAGGTGTCATGGAAGTGACCGGCCAGACGCTCGCGTGGCACGTCACGGCCGACCACTTCGAACATCCGTCGCGTTGCTCCGGCGCTGCCGGCGCCGATGGTGTCACCCAGCGACACCTCGTAGCAGCCCATGGCATAAAGCTCGCGCGCTACGTAGGCGACCTGCTCGGGGGCGATGTCACCGTCGTAGGGGCAGCCGAGCACGCAGGACACGTAGCCGCGCACGCGCACGCCATGCTGCTTGGCGGCGTCCATGATCGGCACGAAACGCTCCAGGCTTTCGGCAATCGAGCAGTTGATGTTCTTCTGCGAGAAGGCTTCGGAGGCCGCGGCGAACACCGCGACTTCCTCGACCTGGGACTCCAGCGCCGCCTCGAAGCCGCGCAGGTTGGGCGCCAGCGCCGCGTAGGTGACGCCCGGTTTACGCTGGATCTGCGCGAAGACTTCGGCGCTGCCGGCCATCTGCGGCACCCACTTCGGCGAGACAAAGCTGCCGACTTCGACATAGCTCAGGCCGGCGGCGCTCAGGTCGTCGACCAGGCGCACCTTGTCGGCGACGCTGATCGGTTGTTTCTCGTTCTGCAGACCGTCACGCGGGCCGACTTCGACCAGGCGGACGAGTTGGGGCAGGTTCATCGTGGGTCTCCGTAGGGTGGAAAACGCCTCAGCATTTTCCACCAGTTGATCGATTCCGGCCGGTGGGGATGACTCCCTCTCCCTTTGGAGCGGGGCGCGTAGCCAGGGTTTGGGTGAGGGAGCAGTGTATCGCCCGAACTAGAGCCCCTCACCCTAGCCCTCTCCCGGAGGGAGAGGGGATCAGTCCGCGCTTAGGCGGATGCTTCCTCTAGCTCCACCAACGCCGCGCCTTCGCTAACCATGTCGCCCTCGGCGCAGTACAGCGCTTTGACCGTGCCGGCGTGCGGCGCACGGATGCTGTGCTCCATCTTCATCGCCTCCAGCACCACTAAGGCGGTGCCGGCTTCCACCGGCTGGCCGGCTTCGACTAGCACGCGGACGATGCTGCCGTTCATGGGCGCGGTCAGGCCGCCGTGGTGGGCGTGGCTGGCTTCGGCTTCGGCGATCGGGTCGAAGCGGGTGAGCGCGTGCAGTTCGCCGGCCCATTCCAGGTACAGCGTACCGTCCTGGCGGATGGCGTGCAGGCGGCGTTGCACCTCACCGGGCACCACCAGGCGCGCGCCGTCGAGGCGCGCAGTGCGTGGCGGGCGCACCTTGTGGCCGAAGCCATTGCTGACCAGATGCAGCTCGGTCTCCGTCGCCACCCCGGCGCGCCAGCCGCTGCGTGCGCTCCACGGCGAATGCGGATCGTCGTCGCGCACCAGCGCCGCCTCGCTCTGGATGAACGCATCGGCGGCAGCCTGCCAGAAGGCTTCCGGCAGCTCGCCCTGTGGCGGCAGCAGCACGTCCTGGTGGCGCGGGATGAAGCCGGTGTCCAGCTCGGCGGCGGCGAAGGCCGGATGGGCCAGCACACGACGCAGGAACGCCAGGTTGGTCTTCACACCGCCGACCAGAGTCTCGTCGAGCATGGCCAGCAGGCGCTGGCGGGCTTCCTCGCGGTTCTCGCCCCAGGCGATCAGCTTGCCGAGCATCGGGTCGTAGAACGGCGAGACCACGTCGCCTTGCGCCACGCCGCTGTCGACGCGGCGGCCCGGGCCGGCGGCCGCCTCGCGGTACAGGGCGAGGGTGCCGGTGGCTGGCAGGAAATCGTTGTCCGGGTCTTCGGCGTACAGACGCACTTCGATGGCATGGCCGATCAGCGGCACCTGCGCCTGGCTGATCGGCAGCGCCTCGCCACGCGCGACGCGAATCTGCCAGGCGACCAGGTCGAGTCCGGTGATGGCTTCGGTGACCGGGTGCTCTACTTGGAGGCGCGTATTCATCTCCATAAAGAAGAAGTCGCCGCGCGCATCGAGGAGGAATTCCACGGTGCCGGCGCCGACGTAGCCGATGGCTTGCGCGGCCTTCACCGCCGCTTCGCCCATGGCCTGGCGCAGTTCGGCGCTGAGGCCCGGTGCCGGCGCTTCTTCGACCACCTTCTGGTGGCGGCGCTGGATCGAGCAGTCGCGCTCGTTGAGGTACAGGCAGTTGCCGTGCTGGTCGGCGAACACCTGGATCTCCACGTGGCGCGGCTTGAGCACGTACTTTTCGACCAGCATGCGCGAGTCGCCGAACGCCGATTGCGCCTCGCGCTGGGCTGAGGCCAGGGTTTCGGCGAGGTCGGCTTCGCGCTCGACCACCTTCATGCCCTTGCCACCACCACCGGCGGCGGCCTTGAGCAGCACCGGGTAGCCGATCCGTTCGGATGCGGCGCGGAAGGTTTCCACGTCCTGCGCTTCGCCGTGGTAGCCGGGCACCAGTGGCACGCCGGCGTCTTCCATCAGCGCCTTGGCGGCGGATTTGCTGCCCATGGCGTCAATGGCCGAGGCGGGCGGGCCGAGGAAGATCAGCCCGGCGGCTTCGATGGCGCGGGCAAAGCCGGCGTTCTCGGAGAGGAAGCCATAGCCGGGGTGAATGGCCTGGGCGCCACTGGCCTTGGCCGCAGCGATCAGCTTGTCGACCAGCAGGTAGCTGTCGGCCGGCTTGGCGCCGCCGAGGTTGACGGCCAGGTCGGCCTCGCGCACGTGGCGGGCGTTGGCGTCGATGGCGCTATGCACGGCCACGGTGTTGAGGCCGAGGGCCTTGGCGGTGCGCATCACCCGGCAGGCGATCTCGCCGCGGTTGGCCACCAGCAGGGTGGTAATGGTTGGGCCACTCATGCTTGGGACTCCTGCCAGGCGGGTTTGCGTTTGTCGAGGAAGGCGCGCAGGCCTTCCTGACCTTCGGCGCTCATGCGCACACGGGCGATGGCGCTTTCGGTGTAGCGGCGCAGCGCGGGGGTCAGTTCGCCGCCGGCCACTTCATGGAACAGCGCCTTGCAGGCGGTCATCGCTGCCGGGCTGTTGAGGCTCAGGTTGGCGATCCAGGCGTCGGCCTGGGCGTCCAGTTCTTCGGCCGGGAAGCTCTCGGCGAGCAGGCCGAGGGCCACGGCGCGCTGGCCGTCGAAGCGCTCGGCGGTCAGCGAGAAGCGAGTCGCCGCGCGCTGGCCGATGGCCTTGACCACGAACGGGGCGATGGTCGCCGGGATCAGGCCGATGCGCACTTCGGAGAGGCTGAACTGCGCGTTGTCGGCACCGATGGCCAGGTCGCAGCAGCTGACCAGGCCCAGGCCGCCGGCGAAGGCTGCGCCTTGCACCACGGCCAGGGTCGGCTTCTTCAGGTGGTAGAGGTTGTACATCAGCTCGGCGAGTTGCTGGGCATCAGCCAGGTTGCCGTTGTAGTCCAACTCGGCGGCCTGCTGCATCCAGCTCAGGTCACCGCCGGCGCAGAAGTGCTTGCCGCGACCGCGCAGGACCAGCAGGCGCACGTTCTTGTCGGCGCCGACTTCGTCGAGGGCGAGGATCAGCTCGCGGATGGTCTCGGCGTTGAAGGCGTTGTTCTTTTCCGGACGGTTCAGCCACAGGGTGGCGATGCCGCGCGCGTCGGTGTGCAGTTCGATGGTGTTGTAGTTGGTCATGGCATCACATCCGGAACACGCCAAAGGTGGTCGGCTCGATCGGCGCATTGAGCGTCGCCGAGAGCGCCAGGGCCAGCACGTCGCGGGTCTGCGCCGGGTCGATCACGCCGTCGTCCCACAGTCGCGCGCTGGAGTAATAGGGGTGGCCCTGGTGTTCGTACTGGTCGAGGATCGGCTGCTTGATCTGCCGCTCTTCCTCGGCGGAGAACGTCTGGCCCGAGCGTTCGGCCTGCTCGCGCTTGACCTGGGCGAGCACGCCGGCGGCCTGTTCGCCGCCCATCACGCCGATCCGCGCGTTCGGCCACATCCACAGGAAGCGTGGGTCGTAGGCGCGGCCGCACATGCCGTAGTTACCGGCGCCAAAGCTGCCGCCGATGATCACGGTGAACTTCGGCACCTTGGCGCAGGCCACCGCGGTGACCAGTTTGGCGCCGTGCTTGGCGATGCCGCCGGCCTCGTACTTCTGGCCGACCATGAAGCCGGTGATGTTCTGCAGGAACAGCAGCGGAATGCCGCGCTGGCAGGCCAGCTCGATGAAGTGCGCGCCTTTCTGCGCCGATTCGGCGAACAGAATCCCGTTGTTGGCGAGGATGGCGATGGGGTAGCCGTGCAGGTGGGCGAAGCCGCACACCAGGGTCGGGCCGAACAGCGCTTTGAACTCGTCAAAGGACGAGTCGTCGACGATCCGCGCGATCACTTCGCGCACGTCGAACGGCTGCTTGGCGTCGGCCGGGATGATTCCGTACAGCTCGTCGGCGGCGTAGCGCGGGGCGATCGGCTGGCGGCGTTGCAGCTCGCCGAGCTTGCGCCAGTTGAGGTTGCTCACGCAGCGGCGGGCCAGGGCGAGGGCGTGCTCGTCGTCCTCGGCATAGTAGTCGGCGACCCCGGAGGTCTTGCAGTGCACGTCGGCACCGCCGAGGTCCTCGGCGCTGACCACTTCACCGGTGGCGGCCTTCACCAGCGGCGGGCCGGCGAGGAAGATGGTTGCTTGGTTGCGCACCATGATGGTCTCGTCGCTCATCGCCGGCACGTAGGCGCCGCCGGCGGTGCAGGAGCCCATCACCACGGCGATCTGCGGGATGCCCTGGGCGCTCATGTTGGCCTGGTTGAAGAAGATGCGGCCGAAGTGCTCGCGGTCGGGGAACACCTCGTCCTGGCGCGGCAGATTGGCGCCGCCGGAGTCGACCAGGTAGATGCACGGCAGGCGGTTCTGCTGGGCAATGGTCTGCGCGCGTATGTGCTTCTTCACGGTCAGCGGGTAGTAGCTACCGCCTTTCACCGTGGCGTCGTTGGCGAGGATCATGCACTCGACGCCTTCGACGCGGCCGATGCCGGCGATCACGCCGGCGGCCGGCACGTCTTCGCCGTACACCTCGTGGGCGGCGAGCTGGCCGACTTCGAGGAACGGCGAGCCGGGATCGAGCAGGCGGTTGATGCGCTCACGCGGCAGCAGCTTGCCGCGCGAGGTGTGGCGCTCCTGGGCCTTGGCGCCGCCGCCCTCGTGGACGCGGGCGAGCAGGGCGCGCAGGTCGTCGACCTGCCCGAGCATGGCCGCGGAGTTGCTGGTGAAGTCCGCCGAACGCGGGTTGATCTGGGTGTGCAGGATGGCCATCGAGTTGGCTCCGGGCTTTGTTCTGTTCTCCCTCTCCCGTTGGGAGAGGGCCGGGGTGAGGGGCGTGGTGCCGTCCCTCATCCGCCCTTCGGGCACCTTCTCCCGGAGGGAGAAGGATCAGTCATTTGGTCTCGTTGAACAGCTCGCGGCCGATCAGCATGCGGCGGATTTCGCTGGTGCCGGCGCCGATCTCGTAGAGCTTGGCGTCGCGCAGCAGGCGGCCGGCCGGGTACTCGTTGGTGTACCCGTTGCCGCCGAGCAGCTGGATGGTGTCGAGGGCCATCTTGGTGGCCATTTCCGCGGTGTAGAGGATCACTGCGGCGGCGTCCTTGCGCGATTCCTCGCCGCGGTCGCAGGCCTTGGCGACGTTGTACAGGTAGGACTTGGAGGCGTTCATGCCGGCATACATATCGGCCAACTTGCCCTGGATCAGCTGGAACTCGCCGATCGACTGACCGAACTGGCGGCGTTCGTGGACGTAGGGCACGACCACATCCATGCAGGCGGTCATGATCCCGGTCGGGCCGCCGGACAGTACGGTGCGCTCGTAGTCCAGGCCGCTCATCAGCACGGACACGCCGCGCCCTTCCTGGCCGAGGATGTTTTCTTCCGGCACTTCGACGTCCTCGAACACCAGCTCACAGGTGTTCGAACCGCGCATGCCGAACTTGTCGAGCTTCTGGTGGCGGGAGAAACCCTTGAAGTCGCGTTCCACGATGAATGCGGTCATGCCCTTGGAGCCGGCATTGACGTCGGTCTTGGCGTAGATCACGTAGGTGTTGGCGTCCGGACCGTTGGTGATCCACATCTTGTTTCCGTTCAGCACGTAGCGGTCGCCGCGCTTGTCGGCGCGCAGCTTCATCGACACCACGTCGGAGCCGGCATTCGGCTCGCTCATGGCCAGGGCGCCCACGTGCTCGCCGGAGCACAGCTTGGGCAGGTACTTGGCCTTCTGCTCGTGGGTGCCGTTCTTGCGGATCTGGTTGAGGCACAGGTTGGAATGCGCGCCGTAGGAGAGGCCGACCGAGGCCGAGGCGCGGCTGATTTCTTCCATGGCCACCACGTGGGCGAGGTAACCCATGTTGGTGCCGCCGTATTCCTCTTCCACGGTCATGCCGAGCAGGCCCATGTCGCCGAACTTGCGCCACATGTCCATGGGGAATTCGTTGTCGCGGTCGATCTGTGCCGCGCGGGGCGCCAGCTCGGCCTGGGCAAACTGGTAGACCGAGTCGCGCAGCATGTCGATGGTCTCGCCGAGACCGAAGTTGAGAGACGGATAGCTCATGGGATCACCTGTTGTTTTTGTGGGCTGCGCCGTGCGCAACGGGAATTCGGGTTAGTCGACGGTTTCGGCCATGGCAGCCAGGCAGCGCTCTTCGGCGGTATCCAGCTCCAGCTGCATCTGCTCGATGTCGAGGACTTGCTGGGCAAGCTGGGCGCGGCGGTCGGTGATCTTCGCCATGAAGGTCTCCAGCTGCTTGCGGTTGCCGCTGCTCGGATCGTAGAGGTCGATCAGCTCCTTGCACTCGGCGAGCGAGAAGCCGATGCGCTTGCCGCGCAGGATCAGCTTCAGGGCGACCAGGTCCTTGGGGCTGTAGATGCGTTCCTGGCCACGCCGCTCGGGGCTGAGCATGCCGTGCTCTTCGTAGAAACGAATGGCGCGGGTGGTGACGTCCAGTTCGCGGGCCAGATCGGAAATGCTGTAGGTGGTCGGCATGACGGGGCTCGAGTTTGTTTACCTTTACGTTAACGTAAACCTGCGTCGAGGGACTGTCAATTACGAATTCGTGGCAGCGGAGCGGGAGGGACGAGCGGCGGGCGGGGCGGTACGGAGGGGTAGGACGGACGTTGCCCGGCACTGGGGCTGGGCAACGCAAGCGCGGGGGCGTTTAGGCGCTGGAGGGGTGGGTGCTGGCTTCGCTCGCGGCGTTGCGCGCTGGCTTGGCCGACGGTGCGGCGTGGCCGTGGTCGTCATCGCCGAGCACCGGCACTTCGTTGCCCTCGGCATCGAACAGCTTGCCGTCCTGGAAGTAGTCGCCTTCGTTCAATGCGGCGATGTCCTGATAACGCAGGGTGCGCTCGGTGGCGGCGGCGAACACCGACTGCTGATCGGAGTTGCCGGTCTTGAAGTGGTTGAACAGCAGGTTCAGGCCGATGGCCATGATCGCCGCCGAGCTGATGCCGGAGTGGAAGATGGTCGCGAACCAGCTCGGGAAGGCGTGGTAGAAGCTCGGCGCGGCGATCGGCAGCATGCCGAAGCCGATCGAGGTGGCGACGATGATCAGGTTCATGTTGTTGCGGTAGTCGACCTTGGCCAGGGTGCGGATACCGCTGGCGGCGACGGTGCCGAACAGCACGATGCCGGCGCCGCCAAGCACCGAGGTCGGTACTGCGGCGACGATGCGGCCCATCACCGGCAGCAGGCCGAGGGTCACCAGGATCAGGCCGCCGGTGGCCACCACGTAGCGGCTCTTGACTCCAGTGACGGCGACCAGGCCGACGTTCTGGGCGAAGGCGCTCTGGGTGAAGGAGCCGAAGATCGGCGCCAGCACGCTGGACAGCATGTCGGCGCGCAGGCCGTTGCCGAGGCGCTTGGAGTCGACCTTGGTTTCGATGATTTCACCGACGGCGAGGATGTCCGCCGAGGTTTCCACCAGGGTCACCATGATCACGATGCACATCGAGATGATCGCGGCGACATGGAAGGTCGGCATGCCGAAGTGGAAGATCGACGGCAGGGCGACCATCGGACCTTCGCTGACCTTGGAGAAGTCCGCCATGCCCAGGGACACGGCGATCAGGGTACCGATGACCATGGCCAGGAGAATCGACAGGCGGGAGATGGTCGCGCTGCCGAGCTTGCTGAGCACCAGCACGATCACCAGGGTCACCGCGGCGAGGCCGATGTTGGCCATGCTGCCGAAGTCCGGGGCGTTGCTGTTGCCGCCCATGGCCCAGCGCGCGGCGACGGGCATCAGGGTCAGGCCGATGGTGGTGATGACCACCCCGGTGACCATGGGCGGGAAGAACTTGGTAATTCGCGAGAACACCGGGGTTATCAGTAGCCCTATCAAGGAGGCCGCCATCACTGCGCCGAGCACCGCCGGCAAGCCACCGCCGCCCTGGGTGCCGAGAATCGCGATCATGGTTGCCACGCCGGCGAACGACACGCCCTGCACCAGTGGCAGTTGGCAACCGAAGAACGGCAGGCCAAGGGTCTGCAGGAGCGTGGCCAGACCGCCGGCGAACAGCGAGGCGGCGATCAGCAGGCCGATTTCGGCGGGAGATAGGCCGGCCGCTTGGCCGAGGATGAGGGGGACCGCGACAATGCCGCCGTACATGGTGAGTACGTGCTGCAGCCCGTAGGCCAGGTTGGCGCCGATGCCGAGGTTTTCGTCTTCGGGCCGTTGATGCGATGACGCTGCTACTGAAGGATTTTTCATGGGTGTTGCGCTCGCTTTTTGTCGTTGTGCGCACACTGTAGACAAAGAAAATGCACTTTGACTACTAGCGTGTATACAAAAAGTTGTCCGCGTGTCCGGAATTTCAATGCGACTCACTGTCGCAGCGAGGAAGCAACGATTGTGCCCAACTACTCCGGACGGACTGCCGGCACGCTGGGTGGGGTGATCCCCATCGAGACATAGACGCTGGTGAAGGCGTCGACGCCCATGTTCGCTGGGCGCACCCAGTCCACGGGTACATAGAGTAGGCCGCCGCCGACCGGGATTGGCGCGGTCGGCACGAGGATCGCGTAATACCGGCGGCCCTCGATCTCCAATGGCTCCGGATTGGGCATCAAGGCCAGCACGGCTGCACCATTTCCGCCAAAGAAGCACCAAACTGGACTCATGGCTTCGATATCGGCGCCTTCTTTCGTATCGATCAAGGCGACAAATCGCTCGGCCAGATTGTACAACTTGTTGAATACAGGAATGCGTCCAAGGGTGAGATCCATCAGCCGCGCCAGTGGGCGCTTAAGCCCCAGCTGGACTGCCAGGCCGAGGGCGTAGATCGCCGCCACCAGCAGCAGGGTGCCGAACAGGTAGGCCAGGTACGGGTTGCTGGCGAAGGGTTGGCCGAGCGTGGCGAACAGGCGGCCGGTGAGCGTCGCCGGGCCGACCATGCTGTTCAGCAGGCTGAGCAGCCAGCCGAGCAGGATCAGCGTCAAGGTCAGCGGCAGCAGCACCAGCAGGCCGGCGAACCAGGTGGTCAGGATGGATTGGAAACTCTTCTTCAGCATCGCTGACTCCTGTCAGTCGCCTCAGGCGACCTGCTTGATCTCGAATACGTTGACGATCTGCTGCAGCTTCTCATCCCACACGTAGCGCAGGTGCACGCCCTGGGTCGGCAGACTGGCAGCCGGCGGGCGGAACAGCGCGGCGCATTCGCCCTCGGCGTGCCGCACGCTGCGGTACAGCAGACCCCAGACGTGCAGCTTGCGCTGTTCGGCGGCGAAGCGCTGGGCGATCGGGTAGCTGGCCGGGTCCGGGTCATGCAGTTCCTCGTGGCCCTGGCGGATGTCCAGCAGCGGCTTGACCACCTTGCACACGTAGACGCGCAGGGTCAGCTCCAGGCTCGGCTCCTGGGTGGCGCGCAGGAAGCGCTCCTTGTGGTAGCGGGTCTCGGCGATCGCCGTCTTCAGGCTGCTGGCGCAGTAATAGACGCCGTACTGTCCATCGGTGAAGCGACTGGCGCAGCCGATGTGGGTGAAGGCCGCCATCAGCGGCGAGGCGCCAGGGCCGCTGACTCGGTCTTCCGGGGCGACCAGCGAGAGCAGGCCGGCTTCCTCGCGCAGGCGGTCGTTGGTCAGCCCTTCGATCAGGTAGGCCTGTTCCAGGTCGGCGGGGTCGAGCACGTCCTCGAACACCGAAATCGGCGGAAAGGCGCTGGAGACGATGCGGTACGCCTTGGCCCAGTCCGGCAGGGTGGTCTGGCTCAACCGCGCACTCCATCGAGGTAGCGGCGCACGGCGGCGAGGTCGACCACGCTGCCGGCGAGCATCAGTCCCATCGCGCTGCTGCCGTTGAACGGAGCCTCGCTGTTCGGTTTGCGCACCCAGTCGTAGGTCGAGGGCTTGTCGCCGAACAGGATGCGCAGCGACTTGTGGATGCCCATCAGGTAGGAGACCCGCTCGAGGGTGTCGCGCGGCAGGCGGATTTCCGGCTGCTGGCGGTACTTGTACAGGGTGCTGCGGCCGATCGAGCCGAGCAGGACCATCTGTTCCTCGACCGAGCAGTGCCACTTCTCCATCAGGTTGAAGAAGAACTTCAGCGCGACTTGCCCAGCCTTGGGTGAATCGAGGTCGACGACCAGTTCGGTCTTGCTAGCGGAGATAGCCATGGCGGGCCTCCATATGCGGACTTAATTTGAATATTAGTCCGCATGTGGATTTCCGGCAACCGTCACGCCGGCTTCGGTTCGGACTGCTGCACCTGCTGCGACAGCTCGATGATCTGCTCGCGCATCCAGCGGTTGGCTGGGTCCTGGTCGGTGCTTTCGTGCCAGTACAGGTGGGTCTCCAGCGCCGGCACGTCGGCCACCGGCAGGCTGACGAAGTGCAGGCCGTGGCTGCGCGCGAAGCGTTCCGGCACGGTCATGGCCATGTCGGTTTCGCGGAGGATCATCGTCGACATCAGGTAGTGCTGCGAGCGCAGAGCGATCTTGCGCTGGATGCCCATCTTGCCCAGGGCCAGGTCGACATAGCCGAGGCCACTGCGCCGGCTGGAAATCTGGATGTGGGTCAGCGACAGGTATTCCTCGAGGGTCAGCTTGTCCTTGGCCAGCGGATGTCCCTTGCGCATGGCGCAGACGTAGCGGTCATGCAGCAGCTTGACGTGGCGCACCTGCGGATCGGTATTGAGCGGGGCATCGACGGCGAAGTCGAGGCGGCCGGCGGCGAGCTCCTTGGTGGTCTCGCGGCGCTTGGCCTGGAAGCTTTCGATCTGCACCGCCGGGGCCTGACGGCGCAGGCGTTGGAACAGCGACGGCAGGAGGATCTCCTCGCTGAGGTCGGTCATGCTGATGCGGAAGGTCTTGTTCGCCTGCGCCGGGTTGAAGATGCGGCTTTCCTGCACCGACACGCGCAGTTGCTGCAGGGCGTTACGCACCGGGCCGATGATGTTCTGCGCCATCGGCGTCGGCACCATGCCCTGCGCGGTGCGCACGAACAACGGGTCGTTGAAGGTCTCGCGCAGGCGGGCGAGGGCGTTGGAAACAGCCGGCTGGGTAATGCCGACGATCTGCCCGGCACGGGTCAGGTTGGCCTCGGTATAGATGGCATCGAAAACGATGAAGAGGTTGAGGTCGACCTTGTTGAGGTTCATTCCGTACACGCTCCTGAGCTGGTCCCTGATGGCCGATCATATATCGGTTATGAATGTTTATACACGCCGAGAATAGGTTAGATAAATCGTAACCGCTGTTCTAGCATCAACGTCAACCTCATCAACAGCCCGTCAAAAGGTAGCGCCCGATGGATTTTGCCTATTCCCCAAAGGTTCAAGAGTTGCGTGAACGCGTCACTGCATTCATGGACACCTACGTCTATCCCGCCGAAGCAGTGTTCGAGCGGCAAGTCGCCGAGGGCGACCGCTGGCAGCCGACCGCGATCATGGAAGAACTCAAGGCCAAGGCTAAAGCCGAAGGCCTGTGGAACCTGTTCCTGCCGGAGTCCGACTACGGTGCCGGCCTGACCAACATGGAATACGCGCCGCTGGCCGAGATCATGGGTCGTTCGCTGATGGGCTCCGAGCCATTCAACTGCTCGGCGCCAGACACCGGCAACATGGAAACCCTGGTGCGCTACGCCACCGAAGCGCAGAAGAAGCAATGGCTGGAGCCGCTGCTGAGTGGCGAAATCCGCTCCGCCTTCGCCATGACCGAGCCGGGCGTGGCCTCGTCCGACGCCACCAACATGGAAGCCCGCGCGGTACGCGAGGGTGACGAGTGGGTGATCAATGGCCGCAAATGGTGGACTTCCGGCGCCTGCGATCCGCGCTGCAAGATCATGATCTTCATGGGCCTGACCAATCCGGACGGCCCGCGTCACCAGCAGCACTCGATGATCCTGGTGCCGACCGACACCCCCGGGGTGAAAATCCTCCGTCCGCTGCCGGTGTTCGGCTACGACGACGCGCCGCACGGCCACGCCGAAGTGGTGTTCGAGAACGTCCGCGTGCCGTATGAAAACGTGCTGCTCGGCGAGGGCCGTGGCTTCGAGATCGCCCAGGGTCGCCTTGGCCCAGGCCGTATCCACCACTGCATGCGCTCCATCGGCATGGCCGAACGCGCCCTGGAACTGATGTGCAAGCGCGCTGCCAGCCGTACGGCGTTCGGCAAGCCGCTGGCTCGCCTGGGTGGCAACATCGACCACATCGCCAACTCGCGCATCGAGATCAACCAGGCGCGCCTGCTGACCCTGAATGCCGCGTACATGATGGACACCGTGGGCAACAAGATCGCGCAGAGCGAGATCGCCCAGATCAAGGTGGTCGCCCCGAACGTCGCGCTCAGCGTGATCGATCGTGCCATCCAGATCCACGGCGGTGCCGGTGTCTCCAACGACACGCCGCTGGCGTACTTCTACGCCATGCAGCGCACCCTGCGCCTGGCCGACGGCCCGGACGAAGTGCACCGCGCGGCGATCGGCAAGTACGAGATCGGCAAGTACGTACCGCGTGAAGCAATGAAAGCCAGCCGCTGATCCCAGCTCGCAATGCACAAGGCCCGCAGATGCGGGCCTTGTCGTTTTCAGGGATTGGACTTGGCGGCACGGCGCGGGGCGTCGAAGCCGCCTGCGCACCTAATCCCCCTCAGGTGGGACAGCTGTCGAGACTCTCCGCCTGCTCGCGCAGCCAACTGACCCGCAGGTGCAGCTGGGCGGCAAAGGCGCGGGCGGCTTGTTCGTGTTCAAAGGTCACCGCGCGCCGCCCCAGGCGCACTTGCCAGAGGCGCTTGCCGCGCCGCTCGAGGGTCTCGATGCGTACTTCCATACCGCGCTCCGCTAGGACTTCTGCTCGGCTGGATCTCGGGTTTTGAGCAGTGAAAGCAAAACGCCACCAGCCAGCAGGCCGAAGGTTACGCCAAGCGACAGCAGCGGGGGAATCTTGCCGATGATGCCGTGCAGGAAAATCTTCCCGCCGATGAAGATCAGCACCAGCGCCAGCGCGTACTTGAGGTAGACGAAGCGGTGGATCAGCGCGGCCAGGGCGAAGTACAGCGCGCGCAGGCCGAGAATCGCGAAGATGTTCGAGGTGTAGACGATGTATGGGTCCTGGGTGATGGCGAACACCGCCGGCACACTGTCCACGGCGAACACCAGGTCGGCCAGTTCGATCAGCACCAGGGCGAGGAACAACGGAGTGCCATACAGCAGCAGCTTGCCGCTGGCGTCGGCGCGGCGGACGAAGAAGTGCGCGCCGTGCAGCTCGTCGGTGATGCGCAGGTGCTTGCGCAGGAAACGCAGCACCGGGTTCTGTGCCAGGTCCGGATGCGCTTCCTCCTTGGCGAATAGCATCTTCACCCCAGTGAACAGCAGGAAGGCGCCGAACACGTAGAGAATCCAGTCGAACTCCTTCACCAGCGCGGTGCCCAGGCCGATCATGATCGCGCGCAGGATGATCACCCCGAGGATGCCCCAGAACAGCACGCGGTGCTGATAGCGGCGGGGAATGCCGAAGAAGCCGAGGATCATCGCCATGACGAACACGTTGTCCATCGACAGCGACTGTTCGATCAGGAAGCCGGTGTAGAACTCCATCGCGCTGTGCGCGCCAAGCTCGTACCAGACCCAGCCGCCGAAGGCGACGCCCACGGCAAAGTAGCCGCTGTACAGCAGCAGGCTTTCGCGCATTTCGATTTCGTGCTGGTCGCGGTGCAGGACGCCGAGGTCGAGGACCAGCAGGGCGATGATGATGGCCAGGAACACCAGCCACAGCCAGGTCGCCTTGCCGAGAAAGTCGGACATGAAGAACGTGAGCAGAGCTTCCATTAGCCCCTCCTGTGAGTGTCACAAGTTGACGAATCAACAGTGACTCCGACATCACGGTGAGACAGCTCACCGCCAGAGGGGCCCGGCGCCACTACTGAACAGGCTAGGAGGCCGGACGCGGACGTGGCAAGAAAGAATTGCGAGAAAATGTGCCGCTGGCCGTGCGTAACGCGGCTGCACAGCCACGGCGGCGCGGCCTGCGCCTAGTACACCCAGACTTCGACGCGACGATTCTTCAGGCGGCCGTCCTCGCCGTCGTTGGCGGCGACCGGCAGCTGAGCGCCGAGCCCGGCGACTTCGCGGAAGCCCACGCCCTGGCGCGCCAGTTCGCGGCGCACGGCCATGGCGCGCAGCTTGGACAGCAGCGCGGCGCGCGCCGGATCGGCCTTGGGATCGCCGAAGCCGACCAGCACCACTGCGCCATGCAGCTTGTCGTTGCGCTGCAGGTAATCGAGCACCCGCTCGAGGTCGCGTTGCGCCTTGTTGTCCAGCGTCGCGCTGCCTTCCTGGAAGCGGAAGTTCACCGACAGGCGCTGCGCTTCGCTGGCCAACTCGCGGTAGTCATCGGGCATCCCGGCACCCGGAGCGACCTGTACGGCGCGCACGGTCTGGGCGATGAACCCGGTCTGCTCGACGATCGTCTGCCCGCGCGGGCTGTGGGCGAACTGCACCAGGGCCTTGGCCCAGGGGTTCTGCTCGGTGGGCGGCAGGTAGAAGAACAGCCGGCGCGACAGCGGGTAGTCCTCGGTGGCGATCAGCGTGGTGCTCGGCGGCATCGCCTGCGAGTTGCCATCGGCGATGGCCACCGCCTTGGCCTGGCGGATGTAGGGCAGGCCGATGAAGCCGATGCCGTGGGCGTCCTGGCTGACCGCGTCGGACAGTTGCTCGCTGGACTCGAAACGCTTGGCGTTGGCCGCCAGCGCCTTGCCGTGCGCAGCCAGCACCAGCTCCTTGAAGGTGTCGTAGGTGCCGGAGTTGTCATCCCGCGCATACAGGCGAATGTCGCCACCGCGGCCGCCCAGTTCCTCCCAGGTGCGCACCTCGCCGGCGAAGATGCGCGCCAGTTGCTCGGTGGTCAGGCTGGCCAGTGGGTTGTTGGGATTGAGGATAATCGCCAGTCCATCGAGGGCGATGATCTGCTCGGCATCGTGACCCTTGAGATCGCCGAGCCCGGCCAGCAGCTGGAGCTCGGCAGGCTTGATCGGCCGCGACGAGGCGGCCAGTTCGGCGCTGCCATCCTTCAGGGCGGTAAAGCCGGTGCCCGAACCGTGCGCTGCGACCTCGATGCGCACTTCCTGGCCCTCGGCGGTCAAGCCGACGACCCGCTGCTCGTTCTCGGCACTGCCTTGCTGCAGGCGGATGTCGTGCAGGCCTTGCTGCTCCATCAGGCCTTTGACCAGCGCCGGGCCGAGCTTCGCGCCGATGGTGTTGGAGCCCTGGATGCGCAGCACCGCCGAGCTTGGTGCCGGCGTTGCGGCGAATACCGACCAGGGGAGGGCGTAGCAGATGAAGCCGAGCACCAGCCAGCAGATGGTTGCAGGCCAGGAGTCGGGCAGGCGCGAGGAGGGGTGCAGCATGAAGGCGTCCTTGGAGTGATCCGGAGGCCGGCAGGCTAAGCAGCGAAGATGACAGGCAGATGACGGCGCCGGCTCTAGGACGGGCTGTCGACTAGCAGGCGCGCAATAAAAAGCCCGGCATGGGCGCCGGGCTTGGTACGTGACCGAGAGCGGCTCAGCTCAGCTCGAGCCAGATCGGCGCATGGTCGGACGGCTTTTCCATGCTGCGCAGGTCGTAGTCGACGCCGGCGTCCTTGAAGCGCCCGAGCAGCGGGTCGGAGGCGAGGATCACATCGATGCGCAGGCCGCGCTTGGGCTCGTCCTCGAAGCCGCGGCTACGGTAGTCGAACCAGCTGAAGCGGTCGCTGACAGTCGGGTTGAGGTGACGGAAGCTGTCGACCAGGCCCCAGCTCTTCAGGGTCGCCAGCCATTCGCGCTCTTCCGGCAGGAAGCTGCACTTGCCGGTCTTCAGCCAGCGCAGGCGATTCACCTCGCCGATGCCGATGTCAGTGTCTTCCGGCGAGATGTTGATGTCGCCCATCACCACCAGCGGCTGGTTGGGCAGGAACTGGTTGATCAGCAACTGCTGCAGGTCGGCGTAGAAGCGCTGCTTGGCGGGGAACTTGGTGGGGTGGTCGCGGCTTTCACCCTGCGGGAAGTAGCCGTTCATGATGGTGATCGGGTTGCCGTGCGCATCGGCGTAGGTGCCCCAGATGAAGCGCCGCTGCGCTTCCTCGTCGTCACCCGGAAAGCCCTTGTTGAGCACCAGCGGTTCGTTGCGCGAGAGCAGCGCGACGCCGTAGTGGCCTTTCTGGCCGTGATAGTGCACGTGATAGCCGAGCTGGCGGATTTCCGCTTCGGGGAACTGGTCGTCGCTGACCTTGGTCTCCTGCAGACCGATGACGTCCGGCTGATGCTTCTCGATCAGCGCCGCGAGCTGATGAGGGCGGGCGCGCAGACCATTGATATTGAAAGAAACGATCTTCATGGCAGGCCATCCTGGGAAAAGGCCGATGCTAGCCCATCGCCGGGGCGCGCGGCCAGCCGTCTGGCGGCACCTGGGGGGCAGTGCTAAGTTGGCTGTGGGCCAGGAAATACCCATAACAATAATGAAGAGGTCACCGTGAATGCCTAACTCCCAGGTTTCCCTCGCTGCGCTCGATATCCGCATGCTCGATGGCGGCTATGCACGCGAGGCGCGCTCGTTGCTGTACCACGCCTATCGCCACGAACCCACCTTCGCCTACCTGTTCGAAGCCGAGCGGCCCGGCTATGACCAGCGCGTGCGCGCCACGGTGCGCGAACTGGTGCAGCAGCACTTTGCCGAGGAGCTGCCGGCCATTGGCCTGTTGCTCGACGATCGCCTGGTCGGTGTCGCCCTGATCGCCCCGCCGCAGCGGCGTCTGGATATCACCGAGAGCTGGGCCTGGCGGCTGCGCATGCTGCTGACCACCGGTTTTCGCTGCACCAAGCGCTACCTCGAGTACCACGACGCCGTGCTCGCTTGCCTGCCGCCGGGGCCTTATCACGTGTTGCCGCTGCTCGGCGTGCACCCGCAGTTCCAGGGCCACCACCTCGGCGAGCGACTGCTCACTGCACTGCATGACTGGTGCGCCGAGGACACCGGTTCGCAGGGCGTGGTGCTCGACACCGGCAACCCGCGCTACCTGGAGTTCTATGCCCGCCAAGGTTACGAGGAGATCGGCGAAGTGGCGGTCGGGCCGATCCGCGAGCACGTGTTCTTCCATCCCAATCCACGCCCGGTGGTCCTGGCCTCTGCCTGATCGGCCAAGCGCCGCATCGTTGCCGACGGGCGCGCAGGGCGTCCGTCGCGGCAGCGCGGAGCAGTCTAGCCAGCACCTTTTGCCGTGTTAGCATCCGCCGTCATGAGTTCCCCGGTTAAGTTCGCGACGGCGTTGATGCTGCTTCTGATGGCGTCGACGGCATGGGCCGCCAGCCAGTTGGATGTGCGCATCAAGCCGGCCAATGCCGCGTTGAAAAAGAACGTGCAGGGCTACGTCGGCAAGCTCGAGGCGTCCGACGCGGCGGCTTTGCAACGCCTGCGGCGCAGTGCCGAGTTGCAGGCGCGGCAAGCGGCGGAGGCGCTGGGCTACTACCAGGCGCACATCGACAGCCAGATCAGCGAAGAGCAGCCGGCACGGCTGGTGCTGAACATCGAGCCGGGTGAGCCGATCCGCCTGCGCCAGGTGACGGTGCGAATCGACGGGCCGATGACCGAACTCAAGGGCTTCCGCCTGCCCAGCAGTTCCCACCTCAAGCCCGGCGCCCAGCTCAATCATGGCCATTACGAGGACGCCAAGCGGCTGATCCAGAACCAGGCCACCCGCTATGGCTTCTTCCGCGGGCAGTTCACCAGCCAGCGCCTGGACATCGATCCGCCCGCCGGGGTCGCCGACATCGAACTGGTCTACGCCAGCGGCCCGCGCTACCGCCTCGGCGCGGTGAAGTTCTCCGGCGACGCGCCGTTCGATGATGAGCTGCTGCAGCGCATGGTGCCGTTCCGCGCGGACACACCCTACGACTCCGAGCTGATCGCCGACCTCTACGACTCGCTGCAGGGCAGCGGTTTCTTCGATGGCGTGCGGGTCGATGCGGTGCCGGCGCAGGCGAGCGGCGAGCAGATTCCGGTCGAGGTCCAGCTCACCACGCGCAAACCGCGCACCTTCGGGGTCGGCATCGGGTTCTCCACCGACGTCGGCCCGCGTGGGCGCTTCAACTGGACGCGCCACTGGGCCAATCCACAGGGCCACAGCTACGGCTTCGAGAGCGAGCTGTCGAAACCGCGGCAGAACGTCGGGCTGTGGTACGACGTGCCGCTCGATCCGCCGCAGACCGACAAGCTGCGCTTCGCCGGCGGTTACCAGAAGGAAGAGATTTCCGACACCGACAGCCTGAGCAAGCTGCTCAAGCTCGGCCCTGAGTGGCACCACCGCCTGGACAGCGGCTGGCAGCAGGTGCTGTCGCTGAAGTGGCAGCGCGAGGAGTACCGCCTGGGCGACGATTCCGGACTGAGTACCCTGCTGATGCCCGGCGCCAGCTATTCGTTTCTGCAGAGCGACAACCGCCTCGACCCGCATAACGGCTACCGCGTGCAGTTCGATTTGGCCGCGGCGAAGAAGGGGCTGCTGTCGGACGCCGACGTGGTGCACGGCAACGTCATGCTCAAGGGCCTGACCACGCTGTGGGAGCGCCATCGCTTTCTCGGTCGCGTGCAGGTCGGCGGCACGGAAACCAACGACTACTCGTCGATTCCGCCATCGCTGCGCTACTACGCCGGTGGCGACCAGAGCGTGCGCGGCTACGACTACCAGAGTCTGTCGCCGGAGAATGCCAAGGGCGAGCGCGTCGGCGGGCGCTACCTGGTCGCGGGCAGCCTCGAGTATCAATACGCGGTCGCCGAGCGCTGGCGCCTGGCGAGCTTCGTCGACCAGGGCAATGCCTTCGACTCGCTGGAAATCCCGACCCTGAAGACCGGGGTTGGCTTCGGCGTCCGCTGGGTCTCGCCGGTCGGACCGCTGCGTCTCGACCTGGCCCATGCGTTGGATGGCGACGGCGGCTTCCGCCTGCATTTCTCGATGGGGCCGGAGCTGTGACGCTGCGCAAGGTGGCGCTGGTTGCGCTGGGCGTTGTGCTCGGCCTGTTGCTGCTCGTCGCCGGGTTGCTCGGCAGCCAGGCCGGCAGCCGCGCGCTGCTCGGCTGGCTGCCGGGCGTGCAGGTCGAGGGTTTCCAGGGGCGTCTCGGCGGTGCCTGGCAGGCCGAGCGGCTGGTCTGGCAGCAGGGTGAGCAGCGCGTCGAGGTGCTGGCGCCACGCTTCGATTGGGCGCCGAGCTGCCTGCTACGGCTGACCCTGTGCCTGCAGCGGGTTGTCGCCGAACGCGTGCAGGTCGTGCTGCCGGCGAGCGACGCGCCGGACGATACGCCATTGCAGCTGCCGAGCCTGCGTTTGCCGCTGGCCATCGAGCTCCGCGAGGTGCAGCTCGGCAGCCTGCTGGTCGGCGACAGCGGAATGAGCCGTGACCTGAGCCTGGTTGCACATTGGACGGCCGACGGCCTGCGAATCGAACGCTTGAGCCTGCGCCAGGGGGACCTGGCCTTGTCGCTGAGCGGCACGCTGCGCCCGGACGGCGACTGGCCGTTGCAGGTGCAGGGCACGCTCGATCTGCCGGCGCCAGAGCAACAACCCTGGCGCCTCGAGCTGCAGGTGCAGGGCGATCTGCAGCGTCGTCTGCAGGTCACGGCAGACAGCAGCGGCTATCTGCTCGGCAAGCTCAGCGGCGAACTGCAGCCGCTGGCCGAGCACCTGCCGGCCAGCGCACAGCTCAGCGCCGAGGCCTTCAAGGCCAGCAGCGCGCTGCCGGAGACCCTGCGTCTGCAGAACATCCAGCTCAACGCCACGGGCGATCTGGCCAGCGGTTATCAGCTGCAGGGCAACGCCAGCCTGCCGGGCGAGGGCGGCGCGGTGGCGCTGCAGCTACAGGGCCGAGTCGATGCACAGGGTGCCGACATCGCCGCGCTGCGCCTGGATGCCGGCAATCAACAGGACGCGCTGCTCGATGGGCGTATCGACTGGCAGGACGGTCTGGCGGTCGACGCCCGGCTGCACTGGCGGGATTTCCCCTGGCAGCGCTTGTACCCGCTGGATCAACCGCCGCCGGTCACGCTGCGCGAACTGCAGGCGGAAGCGCATTACCGCGACGGCAACTACCTGGGCAATTTTGCCGCCCAGCTCGACGGTCCGGCCGGCGCCTTCAGCCTGGCCAGCCCGGTCAGCGGTGACCTGCGCCAGGTGCACCTGCCATCGCTGCAGCTGCAGGCCGGGCAAGGGCGTGCGGAAGGCAGTCTTGGCCTGCGCTTCGCCGAGGGGCTGGCGTGGGACGCCAATCTCAGCCTGAACCAGCTCGACCCGGCGTACTGGCTGGAACAGCTGCCCGGCGCACTGGCCGGCAGCTTGCGCAGCGAAGGCGAGTGGAGCGCCGGGCAATGGCGCGGCCAGGCGGACCTGGATTTGAACGGACGCCTGCGCGGCCAGCCGGCGCGCTTCCAGCTGCAGGGCAGTGGCGAAACGCAGCGCTGGAACCTGGCCAATCTCGACCTACGCCTCGGTGACAACCGCGTGCACGGCAGCGGCGCGCTCGATCAGCGCCTGCGTGGTGAACTGCAACTGGCCATGCCGCGCCTGGGCCAGTTGTGGCCAGGGCTGCAGGGCCGCCTGGACGGTCGCCTCAACCTTGCGGGCAGCCTGCAGGCGCCACAGGGCCAGCTGCGCCTGCAGGGCCAGGACCTCGCGCTGACGGAGCGCCGCGTGCAGCAGCTGCAGGTTGACGGAACACTGGATGCCGCGCAGCAGGGTCGCCTGTCGCTAAGCGGCACGGGGATTCGTCTCGGCGACAGCGAGCTCGGCAACTTCACCGCCACGGCCGCCGGGGATCGCCGCCGCCAGCGCCTGGATCTGCAGCTGCAGGGGCCGCAGCTGGCCAGTCAGCTCGGTTTCGACGGCACACTGGAGCAGGGCGCTGCCGGTTGGAACTGGCGCGGCCGCCTGGCGCGCGGCGAGGTCAAGGCGGGCGGCCAGGATTGGCAGCTGCAGCAGCCGGCACGGCTGCAGCGCCTGGCCGATGGGCGCGTAGAGCTGGGTGCGCAGTGCTGGCTGTCTGGTGCCGCCAGCCTGTGCGGCGAAGATGCCCGGCTGTTGCCGGAACCGCGCCTGCGTTTTCGGTTGCGCGGCTTTCCGCTGGCCAGCCTGCAGCCTTGGCTGCCTGAGGACTTCGCCTGGGACGGCGCGCTGTCGGGCGACATTCAGCTCGACCTGCCGAGCAGCGGACCGAACGGTGTCATTCGCCTGAACGCCGATGGTGGCACCCTGCGCATTCGCGAAGACGGCCATTGGCTGAGTTTCCCCTACAGCCGTCTGGCGCTGGACAGCACGCTGCGCCCGCAGCGGGTCGACAGCCAGCTGCAGTTCCAGGGCGGCCCGCTCGGCGAGTTCGCCTTGCAGGCGCGCCTCGACCCGCGTCCGGCGAGCAAGCCGTTGAGCGGTGATTTCCGGCTCAGCGGCGTGGATGTTTCGGTGGCGCGGCCGTTCCTGCCAATGGTCGAACACCTGGCCGGGCGCCTCGACGGCAGCGGCCAACTGAGCGGAGGCCTGTTGGCGCCGCGGGTCGACGGCAACTTGCGCCTGACCGGTGGCGAGGTCAGTGGGCCGCAGTTGCCGCTGCAGGTCGAGCAACTGCAGCTGCAGGCGCAGATCGCCGGCGAGCGTCTGCAGTTGCGCGGTGAATGGCGCAGCGGACCGCAAGGGCAGGGCAGTCTGAACGGTCAGTTGAGTTGGGCGCCGACTCTGGAGGGCGACCTGCAGATACGTGGCGAACGCCTGCCGGTGACCGTCGAGCCTTACGCGCAGCTGGAGGTCGAGCCGAACCTGGTGGCGCGCCTGGCCGACAACCAGCTCGCCGTGGCCGGTCAAGTGCTGGTGCCGCGCGGCGCCATCGAGATTCGCGAGTTGCCGCCGTCGACCGTGCGCGTTTCTGAGGACGCCCGGGTGGTCGGTCGCGAACAGCGGGCGCGGCAGGCACTGGGCATCGCCATGGACGTCGACGTCGAGGTCGGCCGCGACAAGCTGACCTTCGCCGGTTTCGGCCTCAACGCCGAGCTGGCCGGGCGCCTGCACATCGGCGACAACCTCGATACCCGTGGCGAACTGCAGCTGAACAACGGCCGCTACCGTGCCTATGGCCAGCGCCTGACCATTCGCCGTGCGCGCCTGCTGTTCACCGGGCCGATCGATCAGCCTTACCTGGATGTCGAGGCGATCCGCCGTGTCGATGAGGTGGTCGCCGGTCTGCGCGTCAGTGGCAGCGCCGCGCAGCCGCGCACCCAGGTGTTCGCCGAGCCGGCGATGAGCGAGGAACAGGCGCTGTCCTACCTGGTCCTCGGCCGGCCGCTGGCCAGTTCCGGCGAGGACAACAATGTGCTCGCCGAGGCGGCGCTGGGCCTCGGCCTGGCCGGCAGCTCGTCGATGACCGGCGACATCGCCCAGCGCCTCGGCATTCGTGATTTCGAGCTGGATACCAGCGGCTCCGGGCAGAGCACCAGCGTGGTCGCCAGCGGCAAGCTGTCCGAGCGCTTGAGCCTGCGCTATGGCGTCGGCGTGTTCGAGCCGGCGAACACGATCGCGTTGCGCTACGAGCTGAGCCGTCGCCTGTATCTCGAGGCGGCCAGCGGTCTGGCCAGTTCGCTCGACCTGTTCTACAAACGTGATTTCTAAGCTGCGTGGTCCCGTGTAAGCAGAAAATTGTATACAACTGACTATTAAGTCAGGACATTTGCGGCGCCGCGTGGTTAACTTTTCCGCCTGCTTCATCCACCCACAAGAAGGAACCTCCCCATGGCTCAAGTGACCCTCAAAGGCAACCCGGTCGAAGTCGCTGGTCAACTGCCGCAAGCCGGCCAGCAAGCGCCGGCGTTCAGCCTGGTCAGCAAGGACCTGGCTGACGTGACCCTGGCCAGCCTCGCCGGCAAGCGCAAGGTGCTGAACATCTTCCCGAGCATCGACACCCCGACCTGCGCCACCTCCGTGCGGACCTTCAACGCCGAGACCAGCAAACTGGCCAACACCGTGGTGCTGTGCATCTCCGCCGACCTGCCGTTCGCCCAGGCGCGCTTCTGCGGTGCGGAAGGCCTGAACAACGTGATGACCCTGTCGACCATGCGCGGTGCCGAGTTCCTCAAGAACTACGGCGTGGCCATCGCCAGCGGTCCGCTGACCGGTGTTTCCGCGCGTGCCGTGGTGGTGCTCGACGAGAACGACAAAGTGCTGCACAGCGAGCTGGTTGGCGAGATCGCCGACGAGCCGAACTACGCAGCCGTCGCCGCAGCGCTCGCCAAGTAATACCCGGCAATATTGAGAACGGCCTGCCTCGCAGGCCGTTTTTATTTGTGCGTCATGGGTTTAGCTGTGTAAGCGAAGGTAAAAAGCCGGTAAAGAGGCTTTGCTTGTCGAGTGCGGGTGCTTATCGTGCAGTCTCCCGAAGACATCGATGTGCATCATGGCCGATCGCTCCCTGAATTCCGCTGGTTCCCGTTCCCCCCGTTTCTGGTTGCTCCTCGGTGCGGGCGCCCTCGCAGTCGCTCTACTGGCCTGGTGGCAGTGGCCTGCGTCGAAGAGCGCCGAAGGCCCTGGCGCCACAGCGGAGCAGGGTGCCCAGCCGCAGCCGGGCAGGCGTCGCGGCGGCGGTGCGCCGGGCCTGGCGCCCGGCCCGGGTGGCGGCGGCGGTTTCGGTGGCGGCTTCATGGGCGGGCCGACCCCGGTGCGCGTCGCCGCGGCGCGGCAAGGTGAATTCTCGGTCTACTACAAGGCGCTTGGCACGGTCACCGCGACCAACACCGTGAACGTGCGCGGCCGGGTCAACGGCCAACTGATCAAGCTGCCGTTCGAGGAAGGCCAGACCGTCAAGGCCGGCGCCGTGCTGGCGGTGATCGATCCGCGTCCCTATCAGGTCGCGCTGCTGCAGGCCGAAGGCACCCTGGCGCAGAACCAGGCGCAACTGCGCAACGCCGAGCTGGACCTCAAGCGCTACCAAGGGCTGTACGCCGAGGACAGCATCGCCAAGCAGACCCTCGACACCCAGGCGGCGCTGGTCAGCCAGTACCGCGGCACGCTGAAGAGCAACGAGGCCTCGGTCGCCGAGGCGCGCCTGAATCTCGACTTCACCCAGGTCAAGGCGCCGATTTCCGGGCGTCTCGGCCTGCGCCAGGTGGACATTGGCAACCTGATCACCTCGAGCGACGCCACGCCGCTGGTGGTGATCACCCAGACCCAGCCGATCAGCGTCGCCTTCACCTTGCCCGAGCGCGACCTGCCAGCGGTGGTCGAGCGTTACCGCGACGGCCAAGCCCTGGAAGTCGAGGCCTGGGACCGCGGCGATACCAAGCCGCTGGCTAGCGGCGTGCTGCAGAGCCTCGACAACCAGATCGACACCACCACCGGCACCCTGAAACTCAAGGCACGCTTCGCCAACGAGAAGGAAACCCTGTTCCCCAACCAGTTCGTCAACGTGCGCCTGCGCGCGCAGACCCTGAAGGATGCGGTGCTGCTGCCCAGTGCGGCGGTGCAGCAGGGCACCGATGGCGCCTTCGTCTATGTGCTGGATGGCGACAAGAAGGTGCGCATCCGCGCGCTCAAGCTCGGCCCCAGCGACGCCAACGAGACGGTGATCACCAGCGGCCTCAAGGCCGGCGAAAGAGTGGTGCTGGAAGGCACCGACCGCCTGCGCGATGGCAGCGAAGTGGAAGTCGTGCACGACAGCGACGCCGTGCCGGCCTCGCCCAGCGAGCAGCTGAAAGGCGGCGGTGACCAGAGCAACGCCGCGTCGACCCCCGCCAGCCGCACCAAGACTGGCGTATGAACCTCTCCCGGCTGTTCATCCTCCGCCCGGTCGCCACCACGCTGAGCATGCTGGCGATCCTACTCGCCGGCCTGATTGCCTATCGGTTGCTGCCGGTGTCGGCGCTGCCGCAGGTGGATTACCCGACCATCCGGGTGATGACCCTGTACCCGGGCGCCAGCCCTGAAGTGATGAACAGCGCGGTGACCGCGCCGTTGGAACGCCAGTTCGGCCAGATGCCGGGCCTGGCGCAGATGTCGTCGACCAGCTCCGGCGGCGCCTCGGTGATCACCCTGCGTTTCAGCCTGGAAATGGGCCTCGACGTCGCCGAACAGGAAGTCCAGGCGGCGATCAACGCGGCCACCAACCTGCTGCCCAAGGACCTGCCGGCACCGCCGGTGTACAACAAGGTCAACCCGGCGGACACCCCGGTGCTGACCGTGGCGATCAGTTCGCAGACCCTGCCGCTGCCCAAGCTGCATGACCTGGTCGATACGCGCATGGCGCAGAAGCTCGCGCAGATCAGCGGGGTCGGCATGGTCAGCCTGGCCGGCGGGCAACGCCAGGCCGTGCGCATTCGCGTCAATCCGGAAGCACTGGCCGCCAACGGTCTCAACCTTTCCGATGTGCGCAGCCTGGTCGGCGCCTCCAACGTCAACCAGCCGAAGGGCAATTTCGACGGCCCGACCCGTGTGTCGATGCTCGACGCTAACGACCAGCTGCGCTCGCCGGAGGAATACGCCGAGCTGATCCTCGCCTACAAGAACGGTGCGGCGCTGCGCCTCAAGGACGTCGCCGACATCGTCTACGGCGCCGAGGACGAGCGGCTGGCCGCCTGGGCTGACCAGAACCAGGCGGTGCTGATCAACATCCAGCGCCAGCCGGGAGCCAACGTCATCGAGGTGGTGGATCGCATCCAGAAGCTGCTGCCGGCGATTACCTCGACCATGCCATCGGGCATCGACGTCAAGGTACTCACCGACCGTACCCAGACCATCCGCGCCTCGGTGCGCGACGTGCAGTACGAACTGCTGCTCGCCGTCGCCCTGGTGGTGATGGTGACCTTCCTGTTCCTGCGCCGGCTGTCGGCCACCATCATCCCGTCGATCGCCGTACCGCTGTCGCTGGTCGGCACCTTTGCGGTGATGTACCTGGCCGGCTTCTCGGTCAACAACCTGACCCTGATGGCGCTGACCATCGCCACCGGCTTCGTGGTCGATGACGCGATCGTCATGCTGGAGAACATCGCCCGGCACATCGAGGAGGGCGACTCGCCGCTGCAGGCGGCGCTCAAGGGCGCGCGGCAGATCGGCTTCACGCTGATCTCGCTGACCTTCTCGCTGATCGCCGTATTGATCCCGCTGCTGTTCATGGCCGACGTGGTCGGCCGGCTGTTCCGCGAGTTCGCCATCACCCTGGCGGTGGCGATCCTGATCTCGCTGGTGGTGTCGCTGACCCTGACGCCGATGATGTGCGCGCGGCTGCTCAAGCGCGAACCCGAGGAGCACGAACAGGGCCGCTTCTACCGTGCCAGCGGCGCGGTCATCGACCGCATGATCGCCACCTACGGGCGCTGGCTGGAGTGGGTGCTGCGCCATCAGCCGCTGACCCTGCTGGTTGCCATCGCCACCCTGGGGCTTACCGTGGTGCTGTACCTTGCGGTGCCCAAGGGCTTTTTTCCGGTGCAGGACACCGGGCTGATCCAGGGCATTTCCGAGGCGCCGCAATCGGTGTCGTTCGCCGCCATGAGCCGTCGTCAGCAGGAACTGGCCGACACCATCCTCAAGGACCCGGCGGTGGCCAGCCTGACCTCGTACATCGGCATCGACGGCGACAACACCACGCTGAACAGCGGCCGCCTGCTGATCAACCTCAAGCCGCACGCCGAGCGCGACCTGACCGCCAGCGAGGTGATCGCCCGCCTGCAGCCGCAGGTCGACAAGCTTAGCGACATCCGCCTGTTCCTCCAGCCGGTGCAGGACCTGACCATCGAGGACCGGGTCAGTCGTACGCAGTTCCAGTTCAGCCTGGAGTCGCCGGATGCCGAGCTGCTGCGCGAATGGACCCACAAGCTGGTCGATGAGCTGCACCAGCACCCGGAGCTGCGTGACGTGGCCAGCGACCTGCAGGACAAGGGCCTGCAGGTCTACCTGAACATCGACCGCGACCTCGCCGGACGTCTCGGCGTCAGCGTGTCGAGCATCACCGACGCGCTGTATGACGCGTTCGGCCAGCGGCAGATCTCGACCATCTTCACCCAGGCCAGCCAGTACCGCGTGGTCCTGCAGTCGCAGAGCGGCGAGCAGAGCGGCCCGCAGGCGCTCGGCCAGCTGCACGTCGCCACCAGCGCCGGCACCCAGGTACCGCTGTCCAGCCTGGCGCGCATCGAGGAGCGCAATGCCGACCTGGTGATCAACCACATCGGCCAGTTCCCGGCGGTCAACCTGTCGTTCAACCTGGCCGACGGCGTTTCGCTCGGCGAGGCGGTGGCGATCATCGAACAGGCGCAGCGCGACATCGGCATGCCGGAAGGCGTGCAGAGCCGCTTCCAGGGCGCCGCCGAAGCGTTCCGCGCGTCGCTGTCGAGCACCTTGCTGCTGATCCTCGCCGCGGTGGTGACCATGTACATCGTGCTCGGCGTGCTCTACGAGAGCTACATCCACCCGGTGACCATCCTCTCCACGCTGCCCTCGGCCGGCGTGGGCGCCTTGCTCGCGCTGCTCTTGACCGGCAACGACCTGGGCCTGATCGCCATCATCGGCATCATCCTGCTGATCGGCATCGTCAAGAAGAACGCCATCATGATGATCGACTTCGCCCTCGAGGCCGAACGCAATCAGGGCTTGAACCCGCGCGATGCGATCTATCAGGCGGCGCTGCTGCGCTTCCGGCCGATCCTGATGACCACCCTGGCGGCGCTGTTCGGCGCCATCCCGCTGATGCTCGCCAGCGGCTCCGGCGCCGAGCTGCGCCAGCCGCTGGGTCTGGTGATGGTCGGCGGGCTGCTGGTCAGTCAGGTGCTGACGCTGTTCACCACGCCAGTGATCTACCTCTACTTCGACCGCCTGGCGCGCCGCTTCGGGCGCCAGGACGAAGAGGGTGAAGAGGTGCCGGTATGAGCAGCGACGCGCGCGGCCTGGTCTCTGTGGGAGCGAATTCATTCGCGATAGCTGAGACTCCGATCGCGAATGAATTCGCTCCTACGGTCTGGGCGTCTGCATGAATCTTTCAGCGCCCTTCATCCGCCGGCCGGTGGCGACCATGCTGCTGAGCCTGGCGATCCTGCTGCTCGGCGGACTGAGTTTCGGCCTGCTGCCGGTATCGCCGCTGCCACAGATGGATTTCCCGGTGATCACCGTGCAGGCCAACCTGGCCGGCGCCAGCCCGGAGATCATGGCTTCCAGCGTGACCACGCCGCTGGAACGCTCGCTCGGCACCATCTCCGGCATCACCCAGATGAGCAGCCGCACTGGCCAGGGTTCGACGCGGATCATTCTGCAGTTCGAGACCAACCGCGACATCAACGGGGCGGCGCGCGACGTGCAGGCGGCGATCAACGCCTCGCGCAACCTGTTGCCCAGTGGCATGCGCAGCATGCCGACCTACAAGAAGGTCAACCCGTCGCAGGCGCCGATCATGGTGCTGTCGCTGACTTCCGACGTGCTGGAGAAGGGCCAGCTCTACGACCTGGCGTCGACCATCCTGGCGCAGAGCCTGTCGCAGGTCACCGGCGTCGGCGAGGTGCAGGTCGGCGGCAGTTCGCTGCCGGCGGTGCGCGTCGAGCTCGAACCGCAGCTGCTCAACCAGTACGGCATCAGCCTCGATCAGGTGCGCCAGACCATCGCCAACGCCAACGTGCGACGGCCCAAGGGCGCGGTGGAAGATGGCGAGCGGCACTGGCAGGTTCAGGCCAATGACCAGCTGGAGCGGGCCAAGGACTACCAGCCGCTGATCATCCATTACCAGGACGGCGCCGCGCTGCGCCTGTCCGATGTGGCGCGGGTCCGCGACGCGGTCGAGGATCGCTACAACAGCGGTTTCTTCAACGACCACAGTGCGGTGCTGCTGGTGATCAACCGCCAGTCCGGCGCCAACATCATCGAGACCATCAATAGCATCAAGGCGCAGCTGCCGGCCTTGCAGGCGGTGCTGCCGGCCAGCGTCAAGCTCGACCTGGCCATGGACCGTTCACCAGTAATCACCGCCACCTTGCACGAGGCCGAACGCACCCTGCTGATCGCCGTGGTACTGGTGATCGGTGTGGTCTTCCTGTCCCTCGGCAGCCTGCGCGCCTCGCTGATTCCCGCGCTGGCAGTGCCGGTTTCGCTGATCGGCACCTTCGCGGTGATGTACCTGTCGGGCTTCTCGCTCAACGTGCTGTCGCTGATGGCGCTGATCCTCGCCGCCGGCCTGGTGGTCGACGACGCCATCGTGGTGCTGGAGAACATCGCCCGGCACATCGACAACGGCGAGAAGCCGTTCAAGGCGGCGCTGCTCGGTACCAAGGAAGTCGGCTTCACCCTGCTGTCGATGAACCTCTCGCTGGTCGCGGTGTTCGTCTCGATCCTGTTCATGGGCGGCATCGTCGGCCAGCTGTTCAAGGAGTTCGCCATCACCCTGGCGGCGGCGATCCTGGTGTCGCTGCTGGTCTCGCTGACCCTGACGCCGATGCTCTGCTCGCGCTGGCTCAAACCGCACCGGCCGGAGCAGGAAACCGGCCTGCAGCGCTGGAGCCAGCGGGTGCACGAACGCCTGGTGGACTTCTACGACCGCACGCTCGGCTGGGTGCTGCGCCATCCGCGGCTGACCCTGCTCAGCCTGTTCGCCACCATCGGCCTCAACGTGTTCCTCTACATCGTGGTGCCGAAGACCTTCCTGCCGACCCAGGACACCGGTCAGTTGATCGGCTTCATCCGCGGCGACGACGGGCTGTCGTTCAGTGTCATGCAGCCGAAGATGGAAATCTTCCGCCGCGCGGTGCTCAAGGACCCGGCGGTGGAAAGCGTGGCCGGCTTCATCGGCGGCAACGGCGGGATCAACAACGCCTTCATGATCGTCCGCCTGAAGCCGCTGAAAGAGCGCGGCATCGACGCGCAGAAGGTCATCGAGCGGCTGCGCAAGAACACCCCGAAAGTACCCGGCGGCCGCTTGATGCTGATGGCCGACCAGGACCTGATGTTCGGCGGTTCGCGCGAGCAGGACACCTCGCAGTACCAGTACCTGCTGCAGACCGACGAGCTGGCCAAGCTGCGTGAGTGGCTGCCCAAGGTCGCCACCGCGCTGAAATCGCTGCCTGAGCTGACCGCCATCGATGCCCGCGAGGGGCGTGGCGCGCAGCAAGTCACCCTGCAGATCGACCGCGCGCAAGCCAAGCGCCTCGGCGTCGACATGGAGATGGTCAGCACGGTGCTGAACAACGCCTACAGCCAGCGGCAGATTTCCACGATCTACGACACCCTCAACCAGTACCAGGTGGTGATGGAGGTCAATCCGAAGTACGCCCAGGACCCCAGTACCCTCGAGCAGGTGCAGCTGATCACCGCAGACGGGCAGCGCGTGCCGCTGTCGACCTTCGCCAAGTACGTCTACAGCCTGGAAGACGACCGGGTGAACCACGAGGGCCAGTTCGCCGCGGAGAGTATTTCCTTCGACCTCGCCGAGGGTGTCAGCCTCGATCAGGCGACCCGCGCGGTTGAGCGCGCGGTGGCCGCCATCGGCCTGCCGACCGACGTGATCGGCCGCATGAGCGGCGCCGGCGATGCGTTCCAGAGCACCCAGAAGAACCAGCCGTGGATGATCCTCGCCGCGCTGGTGGTGGTCTATCTGGTGCTCGGCATCCTCTACGAGAGCTACATCCACCCGCTGACCATCCTCTCGACGCTGCCGTCGGCCGGGGTCGGCGCGCTGCTGACCATCCTCCTGCTGCGTGGCCAGTTCAGCCTGATCTCGCTGCTCGGCCTGTTCCTGCTGATCGGCGTGGTGAAGAAGAACGCCATTCTGATGATCGACCTTGCCTTGCAGCTGGAGCGCGAGGAAGGCCTGCCGCCCGCCGAGTCGATCCGCCGCGCCTGCCTGCTGCGCCTGCGGCCGATCCTGATGACCACCCTGGCCGCCATACTCGGCGCCGTGCCGCTGCTGATCGGTGGCGCCGAAGGTTCGGAGATGCGCCAGCCGCTGGGTATCACCATCGTCGGTGGCCTGATCCTCAGCCAGATTCTCACCCTCTACACCACCCCGGTGGTCTACCTGTACCTCGACCGCCTGCGCCATCGCTTCAACCGCTGGCGCGGCGTGAAAACGGATGCCGCCCTGGAAACGCCGCTATGAATGCATTGCCGATTCGCCCGCTGTGCCTGGCCCTTGCCGTGCTGACCCTGAGCGCCTGCGCCGTGGGCCCCGATTACCAGCGTCCGCAGCTGGACAGCCCGGCGGCGTTTAAGCAGGCCGCCGGCTGGAAGGCCGCCACGCCGGTCGACGCGCTGCAGCGCGGCGCCTGGTGGGAGCTGTATGGCGACGCGCAGCTGAACCAGCTGATCGAGCGGCTCAACGCCAACAACCAGAGTCTGGCCAGCGCCGAGGCGCAGTACCGCCAGGCCCGCGCCCTGGTTCGTGGCGCACGCGCCTCGTTCTTCCCGACCATCGGCGCCGACGTCGGCGTCACCCGTGCGGGGCAGGGTGGTGGTAGCAACACCATCAGCACCGGCGACGGCATCAGCGTCAGTGGCTCGAATCAGGCGAGTGTGTCGAAGAGCTATGACGCCAGCATCGGCGTGAGCTGGGAGCTGGACCTGTGGGGCAAGCTGCGCCGCCAGCTGGAAGCTGACAGCGCGAGCATGGATGCCAGCGCCGCCGATCTCGCCGGTGTGCGCCTGAGCCTGCAGTCGGAACTGGTGCAGAACTACCTGCAGTTGCGCGTGCTCGACGAGCAGAAGCGCCTGCTCGATGCCACGGTGGTGGCCTACCAGCGCGCCCTGAAACTGACGGACAACCAGTACAACGCCGGCATCGTGCCGAAGTCCGACGTGACTCAGGCGCGCACCCAGCTGAAGAGCACCCAGGCGCAGGCCGTCGACCTCGAGTACCAGCGCGCCCAGCTGGAGCACGCGATTGCCGTGCTGGTGGGCGTGCCGCCGGCCAACTTCGAGCTGGCTGAAGTCGACCAGGTGCCGGCGCTGCCGCAGGTGCCGGTCAGCGTGCCGTCGGCGCTGCTCGAACGGCGCCCGGACATCGCCGCCGCCGAACGGCGGATCATCGCCGCCAACGCGGATATCGGTGTCGAGAAGGCCGCCTACTACCCCGACCTGACCCTGTCGGCCACCGGTGGCTACCGCAGCGGCAGCCTCAACGACTGGATCAGCGCGCCGAACCGCTTCTGGTCGATCGGCCCGTCGTTCGCCATGACCCTGTTCGACGGCGGCATCATCCGCTCGCGGGTCGAGCAGGCCGAGGCCAGCTACGACCAGACCGTCGCCGATTACCGTCAGACGGTGCTCGACGGCTTCCGCGAGGTGGAGGACTACCTGGTGCAGCTCGACGTGTTCGAGCGTGAAAGCGCCATTCAGCAGGAAGCGCTGGACGCCGCGCGCGAGTCGCTGCGCCTGATCGAAAACCAGTACAAGGCCGGCACCATCGACTACAACAGCGTGGTCAATGTGCAGACCAGCGCGCTGTCCAACGAACGGACCCTGCTCGGTCTGCGCGGCAGTCGTCTGACCGCCAGCGTGCAATTGATCGCTGCTTTGGGGGGCGGCTGGGATGATGCGAAGTTGCAAGAAGCACCGCTCATGCAACAAAGCGCCAACGCCAACCGTTAAGCGCCTAGAGTGCGCGCCAGAGCGGCGCGCACTTTCTTGTATTCTCGCTGGTAACTATGCTTGTTTCATGCAGATTGCATGATGGCGCTTAGCTCCGTCATGCAATCTGCTGCTGGCACTTTATTGGCATATGCCGGTAAGTCATTGATTCTCGAATGAACTATTAAGTTCCACAGTTCGGTATGCAATCTGCTTGATAGAAGGCGGGGACTTCTATGCAAAGGAGCATATCGATGAGCAACAGCACCCAATTCATTCTCGATTCACTTGCCGATCAGCAACCCATCCTGCGTCCGCGCCCGGACGGCTCAGCGCTGCTGGAACTGTGCGGCTCGGAGATCGGTCCATTGCGGGTCATCGAGAAGCGCACGCTGGAGTGTCTAAGCGAAGCGGACAAGTTCATCAAACAACTGCGTCGCGAAATGCAGCTGCAAAATGGCGACTGGCAAGCGCATGCGCTGGAGAGCGCATCCATTGATAGCGAGTTGCCAACTTATACCGGACAGGCCATCTATCTGCGCGCCATGCAAACTTTGGTCGAACGTCGGCGTACCGAGCACAAGCACTAGCAAAGTGCAATTGCAGCGCTATCAAGATGGCGCGGTAATCTTGAGTTGATATTGTTCTGCTGGCGATATTGAAACTATTGATTGCCACTTAAATAAAGTTAGAACTCTCGCGCTGAAGATTCATCAGAATCAGTGCAGGGCAATTACGTGTTCTGCTAATTCTTAATCCAACCGGAGAAAGAACATGCCAAACACCAATAAAGGCAACTTCAGCAACGATCGTGAACGTGCATCGGAAGCCGGCCGTAAAGGTGGCCAGAACAGCGGCGGCAATTTCGCCAACGATCGGGAACGGGCCTCCGAGGCCGGTCGTAAGGGTGGTCAGCACCCCAGTGGCGGTCGCAACAACTAGCGACTGACGCGCATTGCCGAAAGCCCGCTGATGCGGGCTTTCGCGTGTTCGGCCCCAGCGCAGCCGAAACAGCACCTAAGCTGTGGAAGCCAATCTCACGTCCACCTTTGAGGATCACCATGTCGTTACGCACTCCCGCCATGCTCCTGACGTTGACCTTTTGTGCGGCCGCCGCACAGGCGGCCAGCGGCCCCTCGTTCGATTGCGCCAAGGCGCAAGGGCAGGTCGAACAACAGGTCTGCAGCAGCCCTGAATTGAGTGCGCTGGATCGGCAGATGGCGGCGCTCTACGCGAAGGCTGGCCAGCAGGTCGATGCCGCCGGGCTGAAGTCGCTCAAGGCCACGCAGCGGGGCTGGATCAAAGGCCGCGACGACTGCTGGAAGGCAGCCGATGTCGCCCAGTGCATCCGCTACAGCTATCAGGTCCGCCTGATCGAGTTGCAGATTCAGTCTGGCTCGGTGCAGGCGCCGACAGCGGTCGAGTTCGTCTGCGGTGACAACAGCAAGCCGTTCAGCGCCGCGTTCTACAACCAGCTCGAGCCGCGCGCGGTGGTGATCACCTACGGCAACGACCAGAGCATCGGCATCGCCCAGCCGGCCGCCAGCGGTAGCAAGTACGCCAGCGACGGCATGCAGTTCTGGGAGCACCAGGGCGAAGCGCGGGTGGACTGGTACGGCACCGCGCTGACCTGCAAGCCGCGCCGCTAGAGCAGAGCCCGGCGGCGATCCCGGGTCGCACCGTGGCGCGGATCATCAAAAGAATGGCGTGAAAGCTCCAAACTCTATCAGCTTCCCTTCGCATAGTGCGCAGTCGCACGTCCGCTGCGCAGACGACGTGTGCGCCGGCCGACGTTGGCCGCACTACAACAAGAAGGAGTTGCACGATGAGTCGATTGAAAGCCTGGTTGCGTCCGCTCACCCATGCGGGCGCAATCCTGGTCGCCTCCGCCTGCCTGCCGCTAGCCCATGCCGCGGAGAAGCCGAACATCCTGGTGATCTTCGGTGACGACATTGGCATCACCAACATCAGCAAATACAGCTACGGGATGATGGGCTATCCCACCCCGAACATCGATCGCATCGCCAATGAAGGCATGCTGTTCACCGATTATTACGGCGAGCAGAGCTGCACCGCTGGCCGCTCGGCGTTCATCACCGGCCAGCACCCGGTGCGCACCGGACTGACCAAGGTCGGTGTGCCCGGCGCGCCGGTGGGTATTCAGAAGGAAGACCCCACTCTGGCAGAACTGCTCAAGCCGCTCGGTTACGCCACCGGCCAGTTCGGCAAGAACCACCTGGGCGACCGCGACGAGTTCCTGCCGACCAATCATGGGTTCGACGAGTTCTTCGGCAACCTGTATCACCTCAATGCCGAAGAGGGGCCGGAAGATCCGGATTGGACCAAGAATCCGGCCATCGACAAGATGATTCGCCCGCGCGGGGTGATCCACAGCCTCGCCGACGGCAAGGTCGAAGACCTCGGCCCGCTGACCAGCAAGCGCATGGAGAGCATCGACGACGAATTCCTCGGCGCCTCGCTGAACTTCATCGACAAGGCGGCGAAGGCCGATAAGCCGTTCTTCGTCTGGTTCAACTCGTCGCGCATGCACTACTACACGCACATCAGCAACAAGGTGGCGGGCAAGTCTGGACAGGGCTTCTACAACGACGGCATGGTCGAGCACGACGGGCATGTCGGCCAGCTGCTGAAGAAGCTCGATGACTTGGGTATCGCCGACAACACCATCGTGGTCTACACCACCGACAACGGCGTGCATTTCAACCAGTGGCCCGACGCCGGCATCACGCCGTTCCGCGGCGAGAAGAACACTAACTGGGAAGGCGGCTTCCGCGTTCCAGCACTGGTGCGCTGGCCGACGCACATCAAGGCCAACAGCGTTTCGAATGAAGTGATGTCGGCGCAGGACTGGGTGCCGACGCTGATGTCCGCCGCCGGCGTGCCGGATGTGAAAGAACAGCTGCTCAAGGGCTACCAGGCCGGCAGCAAGAACTTCAACGTGCACCTCGACGGCTACAACTTCCTGCCGTACCTGGAAGGCAAGGAGCAGAAGGGCCCGCGCACCGATTTCTACTACTTCAGTGACGACGGCAAACTGCTCGGCATCCGCGACGGCGACTGGAAAGTAGTGTTCGCCGAGCAGCGCTCGCAGCGTTTCGATGTCTGGCGCGACCCGTTCGTCGAGCTGCGCATTCCCAAGGTGTTCAACCTGCGCCGCGACCCGTTCGAACGCGCCGACACCGACTCCAACGGCTACAACGTCTGGTGGGACAAGAAGGTCGCGGTCGTCGGCTTCCCGGCGATGATCCGCGTCCAGCAGTTCCTCAATACCTTCGAGAAGTACCCGCCGCGGCAGCGTCCGGCGACCTTCACCGTCGACCAGATGGTCGAGAAGTTCATGCGTTATCAGGCACGCTGAGCCAGCCCACGCTGAGCTGACACTGGTCGGCTCAGCGTCGCGGGTTGATGCGTCGCGGGCGACGCAGATCCTGCTGCTTCATCCATTCCCGCGGGCTGGCGCCAAACCAGCGCTGAAAGGCGCGGGTGAAGGTGCTCTGATCGGTGTAGCCGAGGATTTCGGTGAGCTGGATCAGGCTGATGTCCGATTCCTTCATGTACCGCACGGTCATCGCCTGGCGCGTCTGCTCCAGGAGTTGCTGGAACGAGGTGCCTTCCGCTGCCAGGTGGCGCTGCAGGGTGCGCGGGCTGAGTCGCATGACGTCGGCGATGTACTCGATCGTCACCCGGCCGCTGGGCAGCAGCTTGCGCATCAGCTGCTGCACGTAACCCGGCAGTTCGCGGCTGTCCATGTGGCTGATGATGTCGAGGTGCTGCTGGATGAGCCGGTGCAGTTCGCGGTCGGCGCTGTCCAGCGGGATATCCAGCAGCTTGGCGTCGAACATCCAGGCATCGACGTCGCAGTTGAAGCGCGGCTTGACGCCCAACAGGCGCTGGTAGACCGCGGGAGCGGACAGCGGCGCGTGCTGAAACAGCACGGCTTCCGGTTGCCAGCGGGTGCCCAGCAAGGTGCGCATGAGTTGCAGGCCCACGCCCATCGCCAACTCGCTGATCTGGCTGTTGCCGCGCAGGTTCTCTTCGTCGGTGCTGTAGCCGAGCAGGGCGTACTCGCCCTGGCGCTGCAGGGCGACTTCCGCGCTGGTGCTGTGCACGTGGTAGTAGCGACTCAGGTCGTGCAGCGCCTCGCCGACGTTCTGGGTGTTGCGCGCCAGGTAGAGCAGCGAGCCGAACACGCCGACGCCCTGATGCAAACCGAACTGCAGACCGAACGCCGGGTTGCCGCTGGCCTTGGCGCTGAGATTGATCAGCGCGGTGAAGCGGTGGTAGGCGATCAGGCTGTCGGGGTGCTCAAGCACATCTTCAGGCAGTCCGACCTCCCGCAGCATCCGGGCAGGCTCGAGCTGCTGGCTGATGGCGAACTCCTGATAGCCGTGCAGGGACGCCGCACGGGTGAGGAAAATCATCGGGATACCTTGGCGCTCCGGCGAGTGAGCGGCTGATCAGTGGGCTGGGTGTGGCGGGATTTGGCCATAACTTGGCGCGAAAAAACAAATTCCCAGCACCGCTGCAGCAGCTACCCGCCCGGCTCGGCCCGACGATCCGGACCGGGCCGAGCCAGACTAGGGCAGGGCGTAGAGCTTGAACTGCTGCTTGGCGGCGTCGCCGGCACCGCCCAGGTAGCGCGCGTAGGCCTGCTCGATGGCGCCCGAGCGGTACAGCTCGCTCAGGACGCTATCCACCAGCAGGCGAAAGTCTTCATCTCCGCGCTCAAGCGCCAAGGAGGCCGGCGCCGAGGTGAAGGTGCGATCGAGCACCATCAGCTGGCCGCCCGGGTCTTCGGTCTGCAGCAGGTTGTTGAGCAGCATGCGTTCGGCGAAGAACGCATCGGCCTTGCCGTCGGCCACCTGTTGCACGCCTTGCTGGTTGTTTTCCACGGTGACCAGGGTGGCCACCACACCGAGGCGATTCATCTGCTGGCGAATCCAGTCCACCGTGATGCTGCCGGCGACGGCGGCGTAGGTCTGGTTGGACAGGCCGCGATTGACCGTCGCGCGCCAGGTCGGGCCGACGTGCGCCTCCTCGCCGTTCAGTGCGCGGCGCAGGGCCTCGGGCGCATCCTTGCGCAGCAGCGCCGAGAGGCCGGCGGTGTACACCGGCACGGAGAAGCTCACCGACTTGCGCCGCTCGAGGGTTTCCGGGGTCGGCGTGCAGAGGATGTCGACTCGCCCCGAGCTGACGGCGCTGATCTGCTCGCTGGCGGTGAGCGGCTGGTAACGCACCTGCAGATCGGGCTGCGCCAGTTCGGTCTTGAGACGCTCGGCGATCTTCAGGCATAGGTCGATGGCGTAGCCGCTCACTTGCTCGCCCGTCGCGCTGCTGAATGGTGCGAAGCCGGGCAGATAGCCGAGGGTGAAGGTGTTGCTGCTGCGCACGCGCTCCAATGTGTTGGCGCCGGCCAAGGCCGGGACGGCGAGCACACAGGCGAGTAGCAGACTGCGGGAGACCCGGTTCATAGGCTGCTCCCCCCGGCGTCCGCCAGCCTGGGTGGTGATTTGTTGACGAAGAACTTGGCGATCGACCCGTAGAACAGGTACCCGATGGCCAGTACCAGGGTGCCGCCGAACACCGCCTCCTTGCCGCAGGAGTACAGGGCGTAGAACGAGTAGGCCAGCGCCACCATCAGGATCAGGCTGTTGCGGATGTAGATCGTCGGGCCGACGCCGACCTTGTACATGATCACCAGCAGGCCGGTGAGGGCGGTCACGTAGGGGATCAGGTTGGTCACCGCGGCCAGGCTGACCAACTTGCCGAACTGCGCGCTGGCGTTCGGCGAGATGGTCGACAGCGCCATCACGGTCTGCAGCACGCCGCAGACGATCATGCCCAGCACCGGCGCCTGCAGGGCGGTGAGGCGGCCGAAGATTTTCGGGAACATGCCCTCGTCGGCGGTCATCTTGGCAGTCTGCGCCAGGGTGAACTGCCAACCGAGCAGCGAGCCGACGCAGGCGATCACCGCCAGCACCATGATGATGTTGCCGACCGTGGGGTTGAACATCTGCGCATAGACCAGCGCGAACGGCGCCGAGGAGTTGGCCAGCTCGGGGTTGGGAATGATGCCCTGGATCACGGTGGTCGACAGCACGTAGACCACTGCCGCGCCGAGGGTGCCGAACAGGCAGGCGAGCGGCACGTTGCGCTTGGGATTCTCCACCGCATCGGAGGCTTGCGCCGCCGATTCCATGCCGAGGAACGCCCACAGCGTCAGCGGAATGGTCTGGCCGACGGCTTCGGCGATGGGCAGCTGATTGGGGTTCCACGCTGCGACGAACACCTCGGGCTTGAACCAGAACCAGCCGATCAGGCTGAGCCCGGCCACCGGGATGATCACTCCCCAGACGCTGATCGCGCCGATCTTGCCGGTGATGCTCGGGCCACCGAAGTTGGCGACGATGGTCAGCCAGATCAGGCTCACCGTGCCGACGAACAGCGGGATCGCGCCAGTGCCCAACCAGGGGATGAAGGCGGTCATGTAACCCACCGCGGATATCGCCACGGCGACGTTGGCGATGGCCAACGACAGGAAGTACAGGTACGAGCAGAGGAAGAAGCCCGATTTCGCATGCGCTTCTTCGGTGTAGGCCGACAGGCCACCCGAGCGTGGGCAGTAGATGCCGCACTGGGCGAAGCTGTAGGCGATCGCCATCGAGCCGATTGCAGTGACCACCCAGGACAGCAGCGACACCGCGCCGAGCTGGGCCATGCTGGTCGGCAGCATGATGATGCCCGAGCCCATCATGTTCACCGCCACCAGGGTGGTCAGCCCGGTGAGGCTCATCTTCTTGCTTGATTCAGCCATCGAAAACTCCTTGTCGGCCTGAAGCGATCCGCACGCCGCCGAATGCGGGCAACCCGCTGGCGAGGTGGGTCAGACTTCAACAGTCTGGCTGAATCTGGCGCGGCCGCGCGGTCGCTCGGTATATGCTCCACAGACTTCGAGGCGCGGCGTCGCTAACCGTCTCGCCTGGACTAGACGACCGAACGGAGAAGGGAGGCGAAACATGGGGCGATGGATCAAACCCGCCATCCTGCTGGTGGTGGCCCTCGGCGCGGCGCTGCATTTCTACATCGCGGCGTTCAAGTCATCGAGCGGGCTGAACACGTTCAGCGTCGCGTTGATGTTCTGGGCCTGGGTGCCCTATGCGGTCTGCCTGTGGCTGAAGGCCGCGCTGAAGAACCCGCTGATGCCGCTGCTGGCGGCATGCCTGATCCTGCTGGTCGATGGGTTCGCCTACTTTCAGGTCTTCGTCGCGCCGACCAGCTCCACGGCTGCGCTGGCGCTGCTGTTCGCCCCGTTGGTCAACCTGCTGCTGGTGATTCCGCTCGGCGTGCTGCTCGGCTGGCTGCTGAACCGCGTGCTCGCCTAGCCGGCTGCATTTTGCACGGCCCGTTTGCCGCTGCCGTGCAGAATGACCGCGCCACCGCTTGGCCAGTTTCCCAACCTGTTGTTTTCTTGTGTCTTTTTCGCCGACGCAGGGTGGCCCGAAAGCTGCTCCTGCCGTAGTGAACGATCGGTGAAGAGGATGGGATCATGACCGTCAGTTGCCTGCTGTGGGGATGCATATGTGCCGGTTGGGAAACGAGCTGCTGCTGTCCTGCGTGTGCAAGCGCTGCGGCAGCCAGCGCTACTTGCGCGATGAGGCCGGCAAATAGGCAGTATTCGCCGAAGTCCGCTGCACGATTGGCCAGGCCGGTGAGCTAGGATTCAGTCTGCAAGGTCAAACATGCAAAGGTCGGCACCGCGGGCCTTTGCCGGCGGGCGCAATGGAACGGTCAAATGGCAGCTGACGTGACAAGCAACGACGATGGTCTGTACCGCCAGCTGGTGGATGCGGTCACCGATTACGCCCTGTACATGCTTGACCCGACCGGCCGGATCATCAGCTGGAACCCCGGCGCGCAGCGCTTCAAGGGCTACACCCAGGCGGAAATCCTCGGCGAGCATTTCTCCCGCTTCTATACCGAAGAAGACCGCGCCGCCGGCATGCCGGCGCGCTCGCTGCGCATCGCTATGGAGGATGGCCGCTTCGAGAGCGAAGGCTGGCGGGTGCGCAAGGACGGGGAACGCTTCTGGGCGCATGTGGTGATCGACCCGGTGATCGACCCGTCCGGTCGCCACGTCGGCTTTGCCAAGATCACCCGTGACCTCACCGAGAAAAAGATCGCACAGGAAGCGCTGCAGCGCAGCGAGCAGCAGTTCCGCCTGCTGGTGCAAGGGGTGACCGACTACGCGATCTATATGCTCGACCCCAACGGCATCATCACCAACTGGAACGCCGGCGCGCAGCGCATCAAGGGCTATTTGCCGGAAGAAATCATCGGCGAGCATTTCTCGCGCTTCTACACCGAAGAGGATCGCGCCAAGGGCGAACCGCAGCGCGGCCTGGCGACCGCCCTGGCCGACGGCCGTTTCGAGAAGGAGGGTTGGCGCGTGCGCAAGGACGGCACGCGGTTCTGGGCCAACGTGGTGGTGGACCCGATTCGTGATCCTTACGGCAATCTCATCGGTTTCGCCAAGATCACCCGCGACATCACCGAGGCCAAGCAAGCCCAGGAAGCGCTCGAGCAAACGCGCGCGGCGTTGTTCCAGTCGCAGAAGATGGAAGCACTCGGCCAGTTGACCGGCGGTATTGCCCACGACTTCAACAACCTGCTGATGGCCATCCTCGGCAGCCTTGAACTGCTGCGCAAACGCCTGCCCGACGAGCCGAAGGTCAACCGCCTGCTGGACAACGCGCTGGTCGGCGCGCAGCGCGGCGCGACCTTGACCCAACGCCTGCTGGCGTTCTCGCGTCGGCAGCAGCTCGACACCGAGACCGTGCACGTGCCGGAGCTGGTCGAGGGCATGACCGACCTGCTGCTGCGCTCGCTGGGCCCCAACGTGCAGGTCGAAACCTCGTTTCCGCCGGCGCTGACCCCGGTCAAGGCCGACGTCAACCAGCTGGAGCTGGCGCTGATCAACCTGGCGACCAATGCCCGCGATGCCATGCCCCACGGCGGCCGCATCGTCATCGCCGCGTGCAATGCCACGATTGCCGCCGGCGACCCGCGCGGCATGGCCTCGGGCAGCTACGTCTGCCTCTCGGTGCAGGACAACGGCGAGGGTATGGACGAAGCCACGCTGGCCCGCGCGGTGGAGCCGTTCTACACCACCAAGGGGGTGGGCAAGGGCACCGGTCTCGGCCTGTCCATCGTGCATGGCCTTGCCGAGCAGTTGGGCGGCAAGCTGCGGGTGCTGAGCCGTCTCGGTGTCGGGACCACGGTGGAAATCTGGTTGCCAGTGGCGCCCTGTGGCGCAGATGAGCGCCCCGTGATTAGCGCCGCGCCGCGCGCCACCCACCCGCTGGGGTATGCCTTGAAAGTGCTGGTGGTCGATGACGACAGCCTGGTCTTGCACAGCACCCAGGCGATGCTCGAGGACCTCGGCTGTTCGGTGCAGCTTGCCGAAAGCGGGCGCGAGGCGTTGGCGTTGCTGCACGCCGGGTCGGTGGACGTGGTAATCACCGATCATGCCATGCCCGGCATGACCGGCAGCGAACTGGCGCGCGCTATCGGGGTCGAGTGGCCGACACTGCCGGTGGTGCTGGCGACCGGTTTCGTCGATCAGCTGGAGCCGGCCAATCCAGACGAGACCGGTCTGCCGGTGCTGCGCAAGCCCTATGGCCAGCAGGATCTGGCGCGCATGCTCGGCACGCTGCACCCGGCGCCGAGCAGCGAAGCATCCTGATTCTCAGGAATAGGTGGCGGAGTGGTGCGGGTAGTCGCCAATCCGCGCGCCGATGATCATTTCCGTGATCCACGCCGTGAGCATCGCGGTATAGGCCTTCTGATCGCTGTCGGTCGACAGCGCATGGTCGGCACCATCGATGATGCGGTGAGTCAGCGAGTGCGAGCGTATGAACGCATGCCGGTAACTCATGATCGTGGTGTGCGGCACATAGCTGTCGTGTTCCGATTCGACGATCAGCACGTCGCCGCTGAACGTGCTGCAGGCGGCGAGGGCGCGGTTGCCCTGCGGACTCTGCAGCTCGCGGCGGTATAGCGCCAGGCGGTCGCGATCCAGGGTCTGCTTGGGCAGGTCCCAGTCCTGGTCCCAGTACAGCGCCGGCACGCGCAGCGCCAGCCAGCGCACCGCGCGCATCTGGGTGAGGATGGTCGCCAGGTAGCCGCCGTAGCTGCTGCCGATCACCGCGATGGCGTCGGCGTCGGTGGCCGGATGGCGGGCCAGTTGGTCATAGGCGGCGATGATGTCTTCGAGGTTCTGCGCGCGGCTGACGTGGGTGCGTTGCGCGAGGGTCTTCTCATGGCCGCGCAGGTCGAAGGTCAGGCACACGCAGCCCATCCCGGCGATGCCTTTGGCGCGCGCCAGATCTCGATGCTGGCTGCCGCCCCAGCCGTGCACGAAAAGAATCCCCGGCATCTTCGCGCCGGGGGTGAGCAGGGTGCCGGCCAGCAGTTCTTCGTTGACCTGGATATCAATCACTTCGCTTCGAGCTGTCATAGGCCTCGATTCTCGCGGATTTGGTGATGAAACCAACCTCTTCGTCCTGCCCTCGGAACAGGATGGTCGCCCCCTCGGGTGGCTGGCTGTCGCCATAGGTTTCCGTGGTGCTGGCGCGTAGTGACTGCAGCGCCGGGTCGGCGGCGAAGGCTTGCAGGGCAAGCACCTCGGCGCCGCTGGCACCGCCGATGCGCCAGGATTGTTCGAGCACGCCGGAGCGGAAGTCGCCCTTGGCGTTGCTGCCTTGGGCGATGTCGTAGTTGAGGCGCGAGGCGATCAACGAGGGATAGCAGGCGCGCGCGGCGGCTTCGTAGACCCGCGCCTGATCCACCGCCAGGCGCGTGCGGTCGGGCAAGGACAGGCGCGCCAGGGTGTCGTAGCCGCCGCGCACCAGGGTCAGCTCCGAACCGCCGTAGACTTCCTCGCCCTGGTTGTCGCGGGTCAGCCGCTGGGTGCCGTGGTAGCTGAGCACCAGGCCGGCGACGCGCACCTGGCCGACGCTGTAGGTGACCACCCGTTCGAGGTTCTCCTCCAGCACCAGCCCCCACGTCGCCAGTTCCTCGGCGTCCAGGCCGTCGAGGTAACGCTGCAGCTCGTCCGCGCTGCGCATGACTTCCTGGCCGCGCCCGGCCTTGCCGCGCACCGGCTTGACCCGCAGGCTGCCGGCGGCCAGCAGGATCTGCCCGGCGACGCCGGCGTCCGTTGCATTGAACACGGTGAAGCCGACCAGGATCGCGCTGCTGGCCAGTCCGGCGAAGTCGTAGGCCCAGCCGTCTGGCGCATGGGCGCCGGCGGCGGGCAGGCCGTGGGTGATTGCCTTGGTGGCCATGAACGGATGCGCGACCGAGCCACCGAACAGATCGTCCGGCCCGTGAATGTCCAGGTCGTGCGCCTGAGTCCCGATCAGCGTGTCGGTGGGGATGACGTATAGGTTGGGGGCGGCGTGGTCCTGATAGTCCCCGAGGAATGGGGTGTCCAGCAGTTCGGCTAGCAGATTGGCCATCGCTGCATGACTCGCCTGTTCGTGAGTGGGCGGTGGCGGGGTGGCGGGTAGCAGCACAACTCCATTTTTGCTCGACATGAGCGGGCTCCTTGAGCCAGAGGTGATCGCGCGGCGCAGCGCATTCCGGCTCTGCGGTGGGTGTTTTGCCTACCTAACGTGCCTCCTCTCGCCACTGGCCGCCGCCCTGTTCGCAGTCCTTCTGCAGCTGGGTGCGGTCGGTGGCCGCGTAGTAATAGGTGACGATCCGCGCGTCATCGGGAATCGCGATGGCGCCGGCGGACGGGTCGTTGCGGGTCGCGCGCGGATTGGCCAGGGTTTCCTGGGTCAGCGCCGCGGTGCAGCTGGCGAAGTAGCCCGCGGCGCACTTGGGCAGCTTGTGCTGGGTGGTGTTGACCATCTGCTTGCTTTCGTTGCGACACGACCAGTCCAGCGCGTCGGCCGGCATGCCCTGGTACTCGAAGCAGCTTTCCAGCTCCACCGGCTGCACCGCCGCGCTGGAACTGCGGCTGGTCACCTGGCAGGCGTCAGCAAGGGCGGAACCGGTGATCAGGCAACCCAGCAAGACCCACAAAGCGCGAGCGTTCATAGCGACTCCTTGGGCTCAGGATGCTTTACGCAGGGCATCGATAAGCTCCTGCTTGCGCATGGTCGAGCGGCCCGGAATGTTCTTGGCCTGTGCCTGCTTGAGCAGATCGGCTTTGGTCTCGACGCCGAGCGAGGCGCGCGACGAGCGCGGAAGGCCTTCCTTGGTGGCGACGGCACGCCGCGCCGAACTGCGCCGCGAACTGGCTTTTGCCGCGGCAGATTTCTGCTGCCCCGAGCCGCCGGCGTGTTCACCACCACCGGACTGCTTGTTGACTGTGGCCCAGGCCCGCGCTTCCGCTTCTCCCTTCGATACGCCCTTGGCTTCGTAGGACGCTTCGATGTGCTCGGCCTTGCGCTTCTGTTTGTCGGTGTATTTGGCTTTGCTTCCGCGAGGCATGACCAGTACTCCCATTCAGACGGGCTCTTACCGTGTGAATCGGCGCCACTGCCAGGGTTCAGCCATTCGGACGAGCGGTCAGGCGTGGCGCGGCCGGAACTCTCGGCGCCAGGGAGGGACTCAGACTCATGGGGCGCGTTTTGCACAGCGCGCCATCCGCACGAGCCATCAACTCCAAGGACCCGCCATGTCCCGCGAAGCCAGCGCCGATCCAGACGCCGCCGTCCAGGCCTTCAAGGAAAACATCCTCCTCAAGCTCAAGTACGCGGTCGGCAAGTCGCCGGGCAACGCCTTCGGCCACGACTGGTTCGAAGCGGTAGCGCTGGCGGCTCGCGATCAGATTGCCGATCGTTGGGAGGAATCCAGCGAAACCGTCGATCGCAGCCAGGCCAAGCGGGTTTACTACCTGTCGCTGGAATTCCTCATGGGCCGCCTGCTGATCGACAACCTGTGCAACCTCGGCGTGCTCGACATCGCGCGCCAGGCGCTGCGCGAGCTGGGCGTGGACCTCGACGACATCCGTCAGGTCGAGCCGGATGCGGCGCTCGGCAACGGTGGTCTGGGCCGCCTCGCGGCGTGCTTCATGGAAAGCATGGCGACCCTCGATGTGGTCGCCCACGGCTACGGCATCCGCTACGAGCACGGGCTGTTCCGTCAGGTGATCGCCGACGGCTGGCAGCAGGAACACACCGAGACCTGGCTGGACTTCGGCAATCCATGGGAATTCGAGCGCCCGGAAGTCAGCTACCGGATCGGTTTCGGCGGCAGCGTGAGCACCCAGGAAAGCTCCGAAGGCCCGCCGCGCCAGGTGTGGACGCCCGGCGAGACATTCCGCTCGATCGCCTACGACACCCCGGTGATCGGCTGGCGCCGCGCCAGCGTCAACACGCTGCGGCTGTGGCGGTCGCGCGCCGAGGAAGACCTGCAGCTGGACCGCTTCAACGCCGGCGACCACTTCGGCGCGGTGGCCGACGTGGTCAAGGCGGAGAGCATTTCCCGCGTGCTGTACCCGGCCGACAGCACCGAAGCCGGCCAGGAACTGCGCCTACGGCAGGAGTATTTCTTCGTCTCCGCTTCGTTGCAGGACTTGCTCAAGCGCCACCTCGACGAGTACGGCGACCTGCTCAACCTGCCGGAGAAGGCCGCCATCCAGCTCAACGACACCCACCCGTCGATCGCCGTGGCCGAGCTGATGCGCCTGTTGGTCGACGTGCACCAGATCGAGTGGTTCATCGCCTGGCGACTGACCGTCGGCACGTTGTCCTATACCAACCACACGCTGCTGCCTGAGGCGCTGGAGTCGTGGCCGGTGTCGCTGATGGAGCGCCTGCTGCCGCGCCACATGCAGATCATCTACCTGATCAACGCCTTCCACATCGATTCGCTGCGCGCCCAGGACATCCACGACTTCGCCTTGCTGCGTTCGGTGTCGCTGATCGAAGAAGACCACGGCCGTCGTGTGCGCATGGGCAACCTGGCGTTCCTCGGGTCGAACAGCATCAACGGGGTCTCCGCGCTGCACACCGAGTTGATGCGCCACACGGTATTCCGCGACCTGCACCGCCTGTACCCGGAACGGATCAACAGCAAGACCAATGGCATTACCTTCCGCCGCTGGCTGTATCAGGTGAACCCGGCGCTGACCGGGCTGCTGACGCAAAGCCTCGGCGAGGACTGGCAGGTCGCCCCGGAAACCACCCTGCAGGGGCTGGAACCGCTCGCCGAGCAGGCAGGCTTTCGCAAGCAGTTCGCCGAGTGCCGGCAGCGCAACAAGGTCGCTCTGGTGCGCCTGGTGCAGGAGCGCCTGAGCATCAGCCTGGACAGCCAGGCGATCTTCGATGTGCAGGTCAAACGCATCCACGAGTACAAGCGCCAGTTGCTCAATCTGCTGCACACCGTGGCGCTCTATCAGGCGATGCGTAACGACCCGGCTACCAACTGGGCGCCGCGGGTGAAGATCTTCGCCGGCAAGGCGGCGGCCAGTTACCACCAGGCCAAGCTGATCATCAAACTGGCCAACGACATCAGCCGCACCATCAACAGCGACCCGACCGTGCGCGGCCTGCTCAAGGTGGTGTTCCTGCCCAACTACAACGTCAGCCTGGCGGAGACCATCATTCCAGCGGCCGACTTGTCCGAGCAGATTTCCACCGCGGGGCTGGAAGCCTCGGGGACCAGCAACATGAAGTTCGCCCTGAACGGCGCGCTGACCATCGGCACCCTGGACGGCGCCAACGTCGAGATGAGCCAGCTGATCGGCAGCGACAACATGTTCATCTTCGGCATGACCGCCGACGAAGTGGAAAGCCGCCGGCGCGCTGGCGAGCTGGAGATGACTAGCGTGGTTGAAGGCTCGGAGCGCCTGGCTGGCGCCATCGAAGCGATTCGCGCCGGGGTGTTCTCGCCGGACGACCCGCAGCGCTACGCCAACCTGATCGATGGCCTGCTCGGCTACGACCGCTATATGGTCTGCGCCGACTTCGATGCCTACTGGAAGGCCCAGCGCCGGGTCGACGCGCTCTGGCACAAACCGACCCAGTGGTGGCGCACCGCGGTGCTGAACACCGCGCGGATGGGCTGGTTCTCTTCGGATCGCACCATCAGCGAATACGCCTCCGACATCTGGCACGTGCCCTTCACCTTGCCGCGCCCGGCTCAGAAGCCGGCGGGGTGACGCGGCTTGAGGTAGCCGAGGGGCAGGGCGGCAGCGCGCTGGAAGAAACCGGCCAGCTCGGTCTCGATCACTGTCGGGCTCAGGCCGTGCACGCTGACGGTCTGGCTAAGTAGTTCGCCATCCTCATAGCTTTTCTCGATCAGCGCGTGCTCGGCGTCGGGGCCGAGTGCCACGCGCAGCGATTCGAGGTGGCTGCCACCCGGGGTGGTCAGGGTCAGGCAGGCTTCGCCGGGGCTGACGCTCAGCTCGACGGCGATGCCATGCCGCTGCGCGTAGTCGCAGGCCTCCTGCAGCAGCGGCACGACGCAGCTGGCCAACCGTTCGGCGGCGCTGTCCGGCTGGTCAGGCATGACGAATCCAACGCGCCGGCTTGAGGTCTTCGCCCGGCAGCGGCGGTTGGAATTCGAGCAGGTTCATCTCTTCGAGCAGCGCATCGCCTAACTCGTAGACCGCCTGCTCGTCACACAGCTCCTGGCGGTTGATGCCGGCCACCGTCAGCACCTTTTCCCCCAATTCCAACTGGACACCCAGCGCACCATCGACATCCAGCGTGCATTGGCAGCGATCGAACTGCCGAAGGATGAGCAGCGTTTCAATCTCATGCAGGGAAAGGGGTTGTTTGCTCATGATTCCAGGCACCCGAGGTCACGTACGAGGAAGAGTCATCAGTATTGCGGCTGCAGGACGGTCCGCCACCGCAATTCGTCGTCGCGCCGCACGCCAGTCGGGCGCGGCGAGAAAAAACAACGTACTGGCTTCGACAGATATTTTTCGTGTGGGTTGCGGCGATTTCCTGGCGCTCGTCCCCTCGGCTTGGTGCGGAAAATATTCCTCGAACCTCCCAACCTGCAGCGGTCTCTCAACCAGAGGTGGCGGCGCGCCGCGATTAGGCGAGCGCGCGCCACCCGTCGCCTGAGGAGAGCCCCGATGCCGCAGAAAAAGAAAGCCCCATCCAGCCAGCTGGCCGGAACCGACACCCTCGACCGTCGCAACAACAGCCGAAAACACGAACAACTGGACGCCTTCCGCGAAGACGCCAGCGGCGAAGCGCTGACCACCAATACCGGGGTGCGCATCGCAGACAACAAGAACAGCCTGAAAGCCGGCGAGCGGGGACCATCGCTGCTCGAAGACTTCATCATGCGCGAGAAGATCACCCACTTCGACCACGAGCGGATTCCCGAGCGCGTGGTGCATGCGCGTGGTGCGGCGGCGCATGGGGTGTTCAAGCTCTACGAGCCGCTGGCCGAGCTGACCAAGGCGGCTTTCCTCAACGACACCCAGGCGGATACCCCGGTGTTCGTGCGTTTCTCCACCGTGCAGGGGCCGCGCGGCTCGGCCGATACGGTGCGCGACGTGCGCGGCTTCGCCACCAAGTTCTACACCAGCGAGGGCAACTTCGACCTGGTCGGCAACAACATGCCGGTGTTCTTCATCCAGGACGCGATCAAGTTTCCCGACTTCGTCCACGCGGTGAAGCCTGAGGCGCATAACGAGATGCCCACCGGCGGCTCTGCTCACGATACGTTCTGGGACTTCGTCTCGCTGCAGCCGGAATCCGCGCACATGGTGCTGTGGACCATGTCCGACCGCGCCATCCCCACCAGCTTTCGCGCCATGCAGGGCTTTGGCGTACACACCTTCCGGCTGATCAATGCGGCGGGCAAGAGCGTGTTCGTCAAGTTCCACTGGCGGCCGCTGTCTGGGGTCTGCTCGCTGATCTGGGACGAGGCGCAGAAGCTCGCCGGCAAGGACCCCGACTTCCACCGCCGCGCGCTGTGGGAGGACATCGAGAGCGGTGACTACCCGGAGTGGGAGCTCGGTTTGCAGGTGATTCCCCAGGCCGACGAAGACAAGTTCGACTTCGACCTGCTCGATCCCACCAAACTGGTGCCTGAGGAGCTGGTTCCAGTGCGCAAGGTCGGCAAGCTGACCCTCAACCGCAACCCGGACAACTTCTTCGCCGAGACCGAGCAGGTGGCCTTCCACGTCGGCCATATCGTCCCTGGTATCGATTTCAGCAACGACCCGCTGATGCAGGGCCGGCTGTTCTCCTACACCGACACCCAGCTGTCGCGCCTCGGCGGGCCGAACTTCAATGAGCTGCCGATCAACCGGCCGGTTTGTCCGTTCCACAACAACCAGCGCGACGCCATCCACCGGCAGACGGTCAACAAGGGCCGCGCGGCCTACGAACCGAACTCGATCGACGCAGGCTGGCCGAAGGAAACGCCGCCGGCGGCGCAGGGTGGGGGCTTCGAGAGCTATCCCGAGCCGATGACCGGCATCAAGCTGCGCAAGCGCAGCGACTCGTTCAGCGACCATTTCTCGCAGGCCACGCTGTTCTTCAACAGCATGAGCCCGCACGAACAGGAGCACATCATCAGCGCCTACAGCTTCGAGCTGAGCAAGGTCGAGCGCGTGGAGATTCGCGCCCGGCAGGTCAACGAAGTGCTGGCCAACATCGACATGACGTTGGCCAAGCGGGTTGCCGCAAACCTCGGCCTGCCGGCGCCCAAGGGACCGACTGTCGAATTGGCCGCGCGCAAGCTCAGGGCCTCGCCGGCGCTGAGCCAGGCCAACCTGCTGCCGGGCAACATCAAGTCGCGCAAGGTCGCGGTGCTGATTGCCGACGGTGCGGCGGCCGCCGACATCGCGGCGCTGCTGGCCGCGCTGAAGAAGGAGGGCGCCAGCGCCAAGCTGATCGGGCCGACGGCCGCGCCGGTGACTGGCAGCGACGGCAAACCACTGGTGCCGCACGGTAGCTACGAGGGGCTGCCGTCGATCGCCTTCGACGCGGTGTTCGTGCCGGGTGGCGCTGCGGCCGCCAAGGCCCTGGCCGGCAACGGCGCGGCGCTGCACTACCTGCTCGAGGCCTACAAGCACCTCAAGGCAATTGCGCTGTGTGGTGAGGCCGGCGAGTTGGCCAAGCAGCTGCGCCTGGAGGCGGACGCCGGTTTGCTGGCTGGCAAGGATGGCAAGGCGCTGCTGGCGGGATTCCGCAAGGCGATCGGTGAGCACCGGGTATGGGCGCGGGAGCCCAAGGCCAAGCAGGTGCCGGCCTAACTCACCGCCTCAAACGGCCGGCTCGGCAGGGATGCCGAGCCTTTCAGGCGGCTATGGTGCGTTTGTTGGCGTGCGGGCGACTCGGGCGCTGGGTGACACGCACCGCGGTGGTGACCGGGATGTAGTGATGCCGCGCCAAACGCAGCATGGCCCACAGGGTGGCGGCGCAGAGCAGCAGCCAGCCGGAGAAGATCAGTAGGATGAAGCTGCCGATGGTCATGGCGATACCTCGCGATGGTCGGTCAAACGAATGCGTTCGTGGATGTGATTGGCAAGCTCGAACTCGTCGAGCACGCCGGCGGCGAAGCGGCGCAGAGGCTCCAGTTCGCTGGTCTCCGACCCTTCATGGGGATGGGCAAAGTCGTCGAACTCGAGCAGTTGTTCGGCCACCGCCGGCGCGTCGACCAGCGTCCACGCCAGGCTGCTGTCCAGCAGGCGTTGCTCCAGGAGGTCGAGGGTCGGCGAGGGCAGCTGTTCGTCGTAGTCCAGCCAGCTGAAGTCGCCGACCAGCAGCAGGCGGCGCACGCCGGCGATCACCAGCCCATCGAGCAGCGCGCCGATGGCCACGAACTGGTCGTCGAAGCTGCGCAGTTGGCGATCGTCGGCGCCGGCGGCCAGGTGCGGGTTGCTGAGGATGCAGATCACCCCGTCCATGCCCGCCACGCTGCGGCTCACGCCGATCGGGTCGAACAGATCACCCTGTTTGGCGCGGATACCTGGCCGCGCGGTCACCGCGTTGAGGTCGCTGAGGATCACCGAGGTTTCGAACTGGCGACCCAGCGATTCAACCAGCAGCGCATTGCCGACACTGCCTTGCACGCCGAACAGGGCGAGCTTGGTCTTCGGGGTTTCGAGATTCTTCATGGCGTCGTCATAGCTGCACGTTGGGCTCGGCCAACGGCTCGGGCTTGCCGGGATGGCTGATGGGCTTCACCTCGACAACAGTGATGTCCCCCGGCAGGCAATCGCCGTGCAGTCCCTGCAAGTGAAACAGCGCCTGATCCGGCGTCAGCGACTCGGCCTCGCTCAGCACTTCGGTGGAGTGCGCCTGATCCTTGATGGTGTAGCTGACGAGAAACTTGTGCGGTGACGCCATGGTTGCGACCTCCAGCGGGTGATTCCGTCGTTCTTACTGGATAAGACCTCGGCTAGTGGCCAAATGGTTCAGCTCTTCGCTGGCAAACCTTCGGCGCCGCGACGAGTCGAACGGCTATACGGATCACTGCGGGAAACTGCCATGAGACGCGCGCCAAGCATTGCGGGGTTGGGCCGGTGAGCGCCTGGACAACGGTGCAGGCGACCCTGGTCGACGAATTCTCCGACGCCGCCGACGTCGAGCAGCTGACCCGCGCCGGACTGCGCATCCTGCTCGCCGCGCTGCTCGGCGGCGTACTGGGCTTCGAGCGCGAACAGCAGGGCAAGGCCGCCGGGGTGCGCACCCACATGCTGGTGGCGCTGGGTGCGGCGATCTTCGTGATGATCATGCAGTTCGAAGAGGCGCACACCGATGCGCTGAGCCGAGTGATCCAGGGTATCGCCGCCGGGGTCGGTTTCCTCTGCGCGGGGACCATCCTGAAAAGCGACGATTCCGGGCAGATCAAGGGCCTGACCACCGCGGCCGGCATCTGGCTGACCACCGCGATTGGCGTGGCGGTGGGGCTGGGCAACGAGACCGTGGCGATTCTCGCAACGGTGATGGCGCTGATCATCCTCAGCGTGCTGCGCAAGATTCTCGAACGATTGGAAAACCGTCATGAAGGCGGCGGAAACTCTCCGTGACCCTCTGGGTTCTGAAGTGAGAGACGGCCCGATCAGCAAGGATTCCGGCATGTTCAAAGACTTCCCGCACCATGTGGCTTGGACCGACGCCATGCGCGACGGCCCGCGTTACATCGGCCTCATCGAATACCAGCCCAAGCGCCCCGGCAGCCGGGTCAACGTGCTGTGGGTGGTACTGCCCGACTGCGCCTGCGAAGCGGAGGCGGAAACCGCCGCCGACGACATGCTGCGCGAGATCCGCGACATCACCCGCGACGGCCAGGTGATCTACAGCGACGGCGTGGCGCTCGATAGCTGAAACTTTTGCCGCGCCGGGTGGGTCCGCCGAAGGTAATCCACTGAATTGGAACCGCGGCGATGGCACGATCTATCTGGAAGGGCGCGATCAGCTTCGGCCTGGTGCATATCCCGGTGAACCTGGTGTCCGCCACGGCGGCCCACGGTGTCGATTTCGACTGGCTCGACGACCGCAGCATGGAGCCGGTCGGCTACAAGCGAGTCAACAAGGTCACCGGCAAGGAAGTGCCGAAGGAACACATCGTCAAAGGTGTGCAGTACGAGAAGGGCCGCTACGTGGTGCTCAGCGAGGAGGAAATCCGCGCCGCCCACCCGGACTCCACGCAGACCATCGATATCTTTGCCTTCGTCGAGCGCGAGGCGATCCCCTTCACCCATATCGACACGCCGTACTTCCTCAGCCCCGACCGGCGCGGCGAGAAGGTCTACGCGCTGCTGCGCAAGACCCTGGAAGACACCGACAAGGTGGCCCTGGCGCACGTGGTGCTGCGCACCAAGCAGTACCTGGCGGCGCTGATGACCCAGGACGCCGCACTGGTGCTGGTGATGCTGCGGTGGCCGGCGGACGTGCGCAGCCCGGCGCAACTGGAGTTGCCCAGCACGGCGACCAAGCCCGAACTGGCCAAGCGCGAGCTGGACATGGCCAAGCGGCTGGTCGAAGACATGAGCGCCGACTGGCAACCCGACGAGTACCTCGACAGCTTCCAGGACAAGATCATGGGGCTGGTCGAGCAGAAGGCGCGCGCCGGCAAGATCGAGGAAGTCGAAGCCGTGGAGGAGGGCGAGGAGCGCCGCAGCGCGGACGTCATCGACCTCACCGAACTGCTCAAGCGCAGCCTCGGTGGCAAGAGCGCACCGCCCAGCAAATCGCGCAAGCCGGCGGCCAAAGCCAAGGCCGCGCCGCCCAGCGACGACGCGCCGGCGAGCAAGCCGCGCAAGACCGCCCGCAAGTAGCTCGCCAGGAGTGACCGACCATGGCCAAGGCCAAGCCCGTCAGCGAGTACAACCGCAAACGCAACTTCGACATCACCGCCGAGCCCCGCGACGAGCCACGCCGCGCCAAGGGCAAGGCCGGCGCGTTGCGCTTCGTTATCCAGAAACACGATGCGCGGCGCCTGCACTACGACTTCCGCCTGGAGCTGGGCGGCACCCTGAAGAGCTGGGCGGTGCCCAAGGGCCCGAGCCTCGATCCGCAGGACAAGCGCCTGGCGGTGCACGTCGAGGACCATCCGCTGAGCTACGCCAGCTTCGAGGGGCAGATTCCCGAGGGCCAGTACGGCGCCGGCGACGTGATCGTCTGGGACCAGGGCATCTGGCAGCCGCACGGTGATCCGGCAGCCGCCTACCGGGACGGCAAGCTCAAGTTCAGCCTGATCGGCGAGAAGCTTTCTGGCGACTGGACGCTGGTGCGCACCAACCTCAAGGGCAGCGGCGACAAGGAGCAGTGGTTGCTGATCAAGGAACGCGACGAGGTAGCCCGCCCGGCCGACGAGTACGACATCGTTCAGGCGCAGCCTGCCAGCGTGCTCAGCGGCGCAGAGGTGGGTCAGCCGAGCGCCGCCAGGCCGGCGCCGCAGTCATCTGCGCGCAAGCAACCGGGCAAAGTCCGCCGCACCACATTGCCCAGCCAGCTCGCCCCACAACTGGCCACGCTGGTCGACCAGCCGCCCGGTGGCGACTGGCTGTACGAGATCAAGTTCGACGGCTACCGCATCCTCGCGCGTATTGCCGATGGCGAGGTGCGGCTGTTCACTCGCAACGGCCACGACTGGACCGCGCGTCTGCCGCGCCAGGCCAAGGAGCTGGCGGCATTGCGGCTCGCGGACAGCTGGCTGGACGGCGAAGTGGTGGTACTCAACGACGAAGGGCTGCCGGACTTCCAGGCGCTGCAGAATGCCTTCGAGCTGGGCCGCAGCCTGGACATCCTCTACTACCTGTTCGACGCGCCGTTCCTCAACGGCGAGGACCTGCGCGAGCAGCCGGTGGAAGAGCGCCGCGCCGCACTGAAGAAGGCCCTCGGCGGCAAGAAGCACCCGCTGCTGCGCTACTCCGACGCGTTCACCGCCAAGCATCGCGACATCATCGAGAGCGCTTGCGCCATGGCCCTGGAGGGGGTGATCGGCAAACGCGCCGGCAGCACCTATGTGTCACGGCGCAGCGCGGACTGGATCAAGCTCAAGTGCCGCCTGCGCCAGGAGTTCGTGATCGTCGGCTACAGCCAACCGCAGGGCAGCCGCAGCGGATTCGGCGCACTGCTGCTGGCGGTCAACGACGGTGACGGCCTGCGCTACGCGGGGCGGGTCGGCACGGGGTTCAGCGAGACCAGCCTGAAGCAGCTGCACGGCCAGTTGCAGCGCCTGGCACGCGACGACTCGCCGCTCGCCGAGAAGCTCGGCGGCCAGGCCGCACGCGGGGTGAACTGGGTCGAGCCGCTGCTGGTTGGCGAGGTGGAGTTCGCCGAGTGGACCCGCGAAGGCATCGTGCGCCAGGCGGCGTTTGTCGGCCTGCGCAGCGACAAGCCGGCCAGCGAGATCGTCCGCGAATCGCCGCGCCCGGCCGCCAAACCGAAGGTCGCGCGCGGCGCGAGCAAAGGCGGCAAAGTGGTGGTCGCCGGCGTGCCGATCAGCCATCCCGAGCGAGTCATCGACGCCGGCAGCGGTTACCGCAAGGAAGACCTGGCGCGCTTCTACCAGGGCATCGCCGACTGGCTGCTGCCGCAACTGGACAATCGCCCGGTGTCGATCGTCCGCGTGCCGGATGGCGTCGGCGGCGAGCAGTTCTTCCAGAAGCACGCCGAGCGCCTGGCGATTCCCAACATCAAGCACCTCGACGCCAAGCTCGATCCCGGCCACGCGCGCTTGATGGAGATCGACACGCTCAAGGCACTGGTCGGCGCGGTGCAGATGGGCACCATCGAGCTGCATACCTGGAACGCCACCACAGACAGCATCGAGAAGCCGGACCGCTTCATCCTCGACCTTGACCCGGACCCCAAGCTGCCGTGGAAGAGCATGCTCGAAGCCACCCAGCTGTGCCTGACGGTGCTCGACGAACTGGGGCTGGCGGCCTACCTGAAGACCAGCGGCGGCAAGGGTATGCACATCATCGTGCCGCTCGCCCGGCATGCTGACTGGGACACGGTGAAGGCTTTCGCCAAGGCGCTCAGCCAGTTCATGCAGCAACAACTGCCGGAGCGCTTCACCGCGACCATGGGGCCGAAGAACCGGATTGGCAAGATCTTTATCGACTACCTGCGCAACAGTCGTGGCGCCAGCACTGTGGCCGCCTACTCGGTGCGCGCCCGGCCCGGCTTGCCGGTCTCGGTGCCCATTGCCCGTGACGAACTACCGAGCCTGCGCAGCGCCGCGCAATGGACGGTGGACAACCTGCAGGAGCGACTGGACGGCTTGCAGGGCGATCCCTGGCAGGGCTACGCCAATCGGCAGCGCATTACCGCGGCGATGTGGAAACGGTTGGGGACCAAGGCGCCGTGAGGGGCAGGGTGGAAGTAAACATCGACATCCACCCTACGTGGAGTGCCTACAAGGACATGCCGGTCAGGCGCTGGGCGGCGTGCCTTCAGCGTTGGCGACAACGGCTTCAATTTGCACCAAGGCACCGTTGGGCAGAGCGGATACGCCTACGGTCCTGCGTGCGGGAACACCGCCTGGGAAGAACTGCGTGTAAGCCTCATCTACCGCCGCAATATCGTCGATGTTTTTAAGGTAGATATTGACCTTAACCACGTCGTCCAGCGCGTGGTTGATGCTCTCCACAATGCTCTTGATGTTCTTCAGGCACTGCGCGGCTTGCTCCTTGGCACTGCTACCCACCACCTGGCCGGTCTTTGCATCCAGAGGCAGTTGTGCGGAGAGGTGGTTGTAATGGGAAAAGGCCACGGTTTGTGTGGATAGCGGGCTTCTGGGGGCGTCAGCCGTATTGTTGGCCTTTATAACGATGCCGTGCCGGTCTTCGACTAGCTGAGGCGGCGTGCCGTCGCCGTGCGACACCACGGCTTCGACTTGTACCAAAGCCCCCAGAGGCAAGGCGGAAACCTCAACTACGGTGCGTGCAGGCACATAGCCTACAGTCCGGGCGATAGCCGAATCCGGAAAGAAGGTTGTGTAGATTTCATTTACCGAATCAGTGTCTGCAAGGTTCTTCAGGAACAGCGTTATTTTGACAATGTCATCAAACGGAACGTCGATGCTTTCGAGAATGGCCTTGATGTTCTTCAAACACTGCGCTGCCTGCTCTTTTGCGCCGCCAGCCACCAGTTTTCCAGTTTTCGGGTCGATGGGCAGTTGAGCGGAAAGGTTGTTGTAGTGAGAGAAGGCTACGGTTTGCGTCGATAGCGGATTTGTGGGGGCGTTTTCCATGTTCTTTGCAACTTTTACCAGGTCGCCGGCCTGTGGCGCGTTTGGAATGGTCCCTTCACCGTTTGAAATAAGCGCCTCAATTTGCACCAGGGCGCCCAGTGGTAGCGCTGCCACCGCAACTATCGTCAGTACGGGGGCATAGTCTGGGAAAAACTTTGCATAGATCTCGTTTATAGAATCGGTGTCTGAGACATTCTTAAGAAAAATAGTGGTTCTAACTACGTCATCCAGTACGTGATCGATGCTTTCCACAACTGCCTTAATGTTGTTGAGGCACTGCTCGGTTTGCTCTTTTATACCGCCGGCTACCAGCTTTCCGGACTTTGGATCGATGGGTAATTGAGCGGAAAGATTGTTGTAGTGGGAGAAGGCAACAGTTTGTGAGTAGGGACCGACGCCTTTCGGCGCGTTGTCCGTATTTCTTGCCAGTACTGCGTTGTAACCACTCATGGTTGTACCCCTTTAGGACTGGGACTTGTGGGCGGCGTGACCGACACCTATCCCACGTCGCTATCGAAAATTGCCACCGTCTATCCGGTGGGGGACATCCAGCCCACGCGGGCAGACTGCTCGGTGCCCGGGAGTACGTCATGGATCGGGTGGAAGTGTAGTGGCCGCTCTGCGCTGCGCCATTGCGCCGCCTCTGGGTGCGACGAGCTGCGTGCTATGGCCGATTCTTCATGAACCCCATCCCTCTGCCTCAGGTCATCCCTGTATCCCCTCCAGCCCCCGGAGACCGAGATGGCCGACAGCAAACAGACCCTTCCGCCGCAACACCAGCAACGCCAGCCCGGCTCAGAGAAGGTCATGCACCCCGAGCCGCTGTACATCCGCGCGACCTACCGTGGGGCCGGCAAGTTGGCGGGCAAGGTGGCGGTGATTACCGGGGCCGATAGCGGGATTGGTCGGGCGGTGGCGGTGCATTTTGCCGAGGAGGGCGCGGATATCGTGCTGCTGTACTTCGACGAACACGCCGACGCCGAGCAGACCAAAACGGAGATCGAGAAGCGCGGGCGCCAGGTAGCGCTGCACGCCGGGGATGTCGCTAGGGAAGCCTTCTGCCGCGAAGTGGTGGAAGACACCCTGGCCAAGTGGGGACGTATCGACGTGCTGGTCAACAATGCCGGTGAACAGCACCCACAGGAACGCCTCGAAGACATCAGCGAGGCGCAGTGGGAGAAGACCTTCCGCACCAACATCTTCGCGATGCTCCAGCTGACCAAGGCGGTACTGCCGCACCTGAAGGAAGGCGCGGCGATCATCAATACCGGCTCGATCACCGCCTACAAGGGCAACGCCACGCTGCTCGATTACTCGTCGAGCAAGGGCGCGATCATCTCGTACACCCGCTCGTTGGCGCTGAACCTGGCGGAGCGTGGCATCCGGGTCAATGCGGTGGCGCCGGGGCCGATCTGGACGCCGTTGATCCCTTCGACCTTCGACGCCGACAAGGTCGCCCACTTCGGTGGCAACACGCCGATGAAGCGCCCCGGCCAGCCAGCGGAAGTGGCGCCGGCCTACGTCTACCTGGCCTGCGAGGACTCCAGCTATGTCACCGGCCAGGTGATTCACATCAATGGCGGCACCGTGATCAACGGCTGAGCGCGCCGTGCCGGCCAATCGGCCTGAACTTTTGCCGCGCCCCGGGGTTCGGAACTTACAGGCGTCGCGCTAGGCGCATACATCCCTTCGACTTCAGCGGTCGGCTGTCCGCAGCCGGGCCGTGTCGCGTTGCCAAGGAGCCGGACGATGTCTCTGGAAAGCTACCGCAAGCCCGTCGACACCCTTTCAGGCAGCCTGCGTATCGAGGAAGCCATCGACCTGCCGCGCATCGCCATCGAGGCGGTGAGCCCCACGGTGGAGGGCGGTCGCTTCGCTGCCAAGGCCATCGCCGGGCGGACGCTGACGGTACGTGCAGTGCTGATCGCCGACGGCCACGACAAGCTCGGCGCCCGCGTGGTGTGGCGCGAGCTGCCGGCCGGCGACTGGCAGCATGTGCCGCTCAAGCCGCTCGGTAATGACCGCTGGGAGGCGCATTTCGTCCCGCCGCGCGCCTGCCGGCTGGCTTTCGCCGTGGAGGCCTGGTGGGACGTGTATGCCTCCTATGCCGACGAATTGAAGAAGAAGTACGCCGCCGGCGTGCCGATCAGCCTGGAAGTGCACGAGGGCGAGTTGCTGCTGGAGAAATCGGCCAAGGTCGCCCACGGTGAGCATGCCGCCGCGCTGCAGGGCGTGCTGACGCGGCTGCGCGACACCGAGTCGCTGGATCGGCGCGTCGGTGTGCTGTTGGCACCGGAGACCGCGCGCGCGATGGCCCAGGTCGAAGCGCATCCGCACCGGGTGCGCAGCGCGCTGTATCCGCTGGAGGTCGAGCGGCGGCTCGCCGAGTTCGCCAGCTGGTACGAGCTGTTCCCGCGCTCGGCGAGCAACGACGAGCAGCGCCACGGCACCTTCCGCGACGTGATCGAACGCCTGCCGGAAATCGCCGAGATGGGCTTCGACGTGCTGTATTTCCCGCCGATCCACCCGATCGGCCGCACCCATCGAAAGGGCCGCAATAACGCGCTGACCACCGTCGAGGGCGATCCCGGCAGCCCGTATGCGATCGGCAGCGAGGAGGGCGGTCATGAGGCGCTGCATGCCGAGTTGGGCAGCTTCGAGGACTTCCGCGCACTGGTCGCCGCCGCCCGCGAGCAGGGCCTGGAGATCGCCCTGGACTTCGCCATCCAATGTTCGCCAGACCATCCCTGGCTCAAGCAGCATCCCGGCTGGTTCAGCTGGCGGCCGGACGGCAGCATCCGCCACGCGGAGAACCCGCCGAAGAAGTACGAGGACATCGTCAACGTCGACTTCTATGCGGCGGACGCCATGCCGGAGCTGTGGCTGGCACTGCGCGACGTGGTGGTCGGCTGGGTGGAGCAGGGCGTCAGCCTGTTTCGCGTCGACAACCCGCACACCAAGCCGCTGCCGTTCTGGGAGTGGCTGATCGCGGACGTGCGCGGACGCTACCCGCAGACCATCTTCCTCGCCGAGGCATTCACCCGCCCGGCGATGATGGCGCGCCTCGGCAAGGTCGGTTTCAGCCAGAGCTACACCTACTTCACCTGGCGCAACAGCAAGGCCGAGTTGCAGGAATACCTGGAAGAGCTCAACGAGGCGCCACTCAGCGAGTGTTACCGGCCGAACTTCTTCGTCAACACGCCGGACATCAACCCGTATTTCCTGCAGACCTCCGGGCGCGCCGGCTTCCTGATCCGCGCTGCGCTGGCCACCATGGGCTCGGGGCTGTGGGGTATGTACTCGGGCTTCGAGATCTGCGAGGCGGCACCGGTGCCGGGCAAGGAGGAATACCTCGACTCGGAGAAGTACCAGCTACGCATTCGCGATTACCGGGCGCCGGGCAACATCGTCGCGGAGATCGCCCAGCTCAACCGCATCCGCCGGCAGAACCCGGCGTTGCAGACGCACCTCGGCTTCCAGGCCTACACGGCCTGGAACGAGCACATCCTGTACTTCGGCAAGCGCAGCGCGGACCGAAGCAACTTCATCCTGGTCGCCATCAGCCTCGACCCGCACAACGCCCAGGAGGCGCATTTCGAGCTGCCGCTGTGGGAACTGGGCCTGGCCGATGATGCGGCGACCGAGGGCGAAGACCTGATGAACGGCCACACCTGGACCTGGTACGGCAAAGTGCAGTGGATGCGCATCGAGCCCTGGGTGCTGCCGTTCGGCATCTGGCGCATCCGCGTGCCCGGCGACGTGGCAGCGCCCGCGGCGCCGGCCGCCAAATAGAGGACCCCCGATGGCGAAGAAACCCCGGCCTGCGGCCTTCATCAATGACCCCCTGTGGTACAAGGACGCGGTCATCTATCAGGTCCATGTGAAGTCTTACTTCGACTCCAATGGCGACGGGATTGGCGACTTTCCCGGCCTGATCGCCAAGCTCGACTACATTGCCGAGCTTGGCGTGAACACCATCTGGCTGCTGCCGTTCTACCCCTCGCCGCGCCGCGACGACGGCTACGACATCGCCGAGTACCGCGCGGTGCACCCGGACTACGGCGGCATGGCCGACGCCAAGCGTTTCATCGCCGAGGCGCACAAGCGCGGGCTGCGGGTGATCACCGAACTGGTCATCAACCACACCTCGGACCAGCACCCCTGGTTCAAGCGCGCCCGCGAGGCGAAGAAGGGCTCCAAGGCGCGCGACTACTACGTGTGGTCGGATACCGATCAGCATTACCTTGGCACGCGGATCATTTTCCTCGACACCGAGAAGTCCAACTGGACCTGGGACCCGGTGGCCGGCCAGTACTTCTGGCACCGCTTCTACTCGCACCAGCCGGACCTCAACTTCGACAATCCGCAGGTTATGAAGGAAGTGCTCAGCGTGATGCGCTTCTGGCTCGACCTCGGCGTCGACGGCCTGCGCCTCGACGCGATTCCCTACCTGATCGAACGCGACGGCACCAACAACGAGAACCTGCCCGAGACTCACACGGTGCTCAAGCGCATCCGCGCCGAGATCGACGCGCATTACCCCGACCGCATGCTGCTCGCCGAGGCCAACCAGTGGCCCGAGGACACCCAGCTGTATTTCGGCGGCGAACACGGCGGGCCGGGCGACGAGTGCCACATGGCCTTCCACTTCCCGCTGATGCCGCGCATGTACATGGCCATAGCCCAGGAAGACCGCTTCCCGATCACCGACATCCTGCGCCAGACCCCGGAGATTCCGGCCAACTGCCAGTGGGCGATCTTCCTGCGCAACCACGATGAACTGACCCTGGAGATGGTCACCGACCACGAGCGCGACTACCTGTGGAACTACTACGCCGCCGACCGCCGGGCGCGTATCAACCTGGGCATTCGCCGCCGTCTGGCGCCCCTGGTCGAGCGTGACCGGCGGCGCATCGAGCTGCTGCACAGCCTGCTGCTGTCGATGCCGGGCACGCCGACGCTGTATTACGGCGACGAGATCGGCATGGGCGACAACATCTTCCTCGGCGACCGCGACGGCGTGCGCACGCCCATGCAGTGGTCGGTGGACCGCAACGGCGGCTTCTCTCGCGCCGATCCGGCCAGCCTGGTGCTGCCGCCGATCATGGACCCGCTGTACGGTTTCCAGGCGATCAACGTCGAGGCGCAGCAGCGCGATCCGCACTCGTTGCTGAACTGGACGCGACGCATGCTCGCGGTGCGCAAGCAGCAGAAGGCCTTCGGCCGCGGCAGCCTGAAGATGCTCTCACCGAGCAATCGCCGGGTGCTCGCCTATCTGCGCGAGTTCAGCGACGGTGATGGCCGCCACGAGATCATCCTCTGCGTCGCCAATGTGTCGCGCGCCGCCCAGGCGGTGGAGCTGGAACTGTCCGCCTACAACGGCAAGGTGCCGGTGGAAATGACCGGCGGCAGTTCGTTCCCGCCGATTGGCGAGCTCAACTACCTGCTGACCCTGCCGCCGTATGGCTTCTACTGGTTCTTCCTCGCCGACGCCGCGCAGATGCCCAGCTGGCACGTGGCGCCGCCTGAGCGCCTGCCGGAAATGCCTACTCTGGTGATCAAGCGCGACCCGCAGGAGCTGCTGGAGAACGCCAATCGCCACACCCTCGAGCAGGAATCGCTGCCGGCCTACCTGCCCAAGCGCCGCTGGTTCTCCGGTGAGGCGGCGGGCGGCGTGAGCATCCTCTACGGCGTCCCGTTCAGTCGCCTGTGCATGCTCGCCGAGGTGGCGGTGATGCGCGAGGCGGGCATCGAGCACTACCAGTTGCCGGTCGGCTACATCGGCGAACACGACAGCGGCAGCCCGCTACCCCAGCAACTGGCCCTGGCGCGGGTGCGTCGCGGGCCGAACGTCGGCCTGCTGACCGATGCCTTCACCTTGCCGCACTTCGTCCGCGATGTGCTGCAGGGCTTCTACGACAACCGCGTGCTGGCGCATGCCGGCGGCGAGATCCACTTCCTCGCCAGCGAGCAGCTGGCCGCCGTGCCGCGCAGCGACGAGCCGGAAGTGCGCCTGCTGTCGGCCGAGCAGTCGAACAGTTCGGCGCTGATCGGCGAGCACCTGATGCTCAAGCTGGTGCGCCGAGTGTTCCCCGGCATCCACCCGGAAGCCGAGATGGGCGGCTACCTGACCCGCCACGGCTTCGCCAACATCGCGCCGCTGCTGGGCGAGGTGCGCCGCGTCGACGCCGACGGCGTGCCGCACACCCTGATGATCCTGCAGGGCAACCTGCGCAATCAGGGCGACGCCTGGGCCTGGACGCAGAACAACCTGGAGCGGGCGATTCGCGATGAGCTGTCCGGTGGCTTGTCGGCGCAGGAAAACCAGTTCGCCGCGATGGCGGAGCTGGAAACCTTCGCCCGCATGCTCGGCCAGCGCCTCGGCGAGATGCACCTGGTGCTGGCCAACCCGGACGAGGATGAAAGCGACTTCGCGGTGAGCGGTACCGCGGAGGCAGATGCCGAGGACTGGACGCTGAGCATCGGCGAGCAGGTGCGCTATGCCCTGCGCGAACTGGAACTGCAGCGCGAGCGGCTGAGCGGCCAGGACCGAGCCAACGCCGACTGGCTGATCGGCCGCGCCGACGCGCTGGTCGCCCTGGTCGGCAAACTCGCCCGGCGCGGCATGGGCGGCATCCGCCTGCGCGTGCACGGTGATCTGCATCTCGGCCAGGTGCTCGTGGTGCAGGGCGATGCCTACCTGATCGACTTCGAAGGCGAACCGGCGCGCAGCCTCGACGAGCGCCGCGCCAGCCACAGCCCGCTCAAGGACGTCGCCGGCATGTTGCGCTCGTTCGACTATGCCGCGGCCATGGCGATGCGCAACGCGCAGAGCGCCGATGCCTCGGCCGAGGCCGAGCGGGCGCGCCATGCGATCGCCGCGATCTACCGCCGCCAGGCGCGCACCGCGTTCTACGACGCCTACCGGATCGCTGCCGCCGACCTGCCGCACGCCTGGTTCGAGCGCGAGGGCGAGGGCGCCGCACTGGCGCTGTTCTGCATCGAGAAGGCCGCCTACGAAATCCTCTACGAGGCGCGCTATCGCCCGGACTGGCTGCCCGTCCCCGTACAGGGCCTGGTGGAGCTGGTCGAACATCTGCTGGGAGAGTGGACGCCATGAGCGATAACGCGGCGTACGACGAGCGCCAGCACATCCAGGCCCTGGTGCGCGCCGAGCACGGTGATCCGTTCGCTTACCTCGGCCCGCACGATGAGTCGGATGGGCGAGTGATTCGCACCTACCTGCCGACCGCATTGCGCGTCGAGCTACTGGACGGCGAAAGCGGCGCAACCCTGGGCGACATGCAGCAGGACCAGACGCCGGGGCTGTTCCGTTTCACCCAGGCGCCGCAGCGCCCGTACCGCTTGCGCATCCACTGGGCGATCGGCGAGCAGGAGACCGAAGACCCCTATGCCTTCGGCGCACTGCTCGGCGACATGGACCTGTACCTGTTCAACGAGGGCAATCACCGCACCATGGGCCAGGTGTTCGGCGCGCAGTTGGCCAGCCACGACGGCATCTCCGGCGTGCGCTTCTCGGTGTGGGCGCCGAACGCCCGGCGCGTCTCGGTGGTGGGCGCCTTCAACGTCTGGGATGGCCGCCGCCACCCCATGCGCCTGCGCCATCCGGCGGGCATCTGGGAGCTGTTCGTGCCGCGCCTGCAGGCTGGCGAAGCGTACAAATTCGAGATTCTCGGCCAGAACGGCCTGCTGCCGCTGAAGGCCGACCCACTGGCGCTGGCCACCGAGCTGCCGCCGGCGACCGGCTCGGTGGTCGCGCCGCCGCTGCACTTCGACTGGCACGACCAGGCCTGGATGGACGCGCGCCAGGCACACCAGGCGCACAACCAGCCGCTGTCGATCTACGAGGTGCATGCCGGTTCCTGGCGCCGCGAAGGCGAGGGCGAAGGCCAGCTGCTGGGTTGGCGCGAGCTGGGCGAGCAGCTGATTCCCTACGTCACTCAGCTCGGCTTCACCCATATCGAGCTGCTGCCGGTGATGGAACACCCGTTCGGTGGCTCGTGGGGCTATCAGCCGCTGTCGCAGTTTGCGCCGACCGCGCGCTACGGCACGCCGCAGGAGTTCGCCGCCTTCGTCGATGCCTGCCACCAGGCCGGCATCGGGGTGATCCTCGACTGGGTGCCGGCGCATTTCCCCACCGATTCGCACGGTCTGGGGCGCTTCGACGGCACCGCGCTGTACGAGTACCAGCACCCCTACGAGGGCTTCCACCAGGACTGGGACACCTACATCTACAACCTCGGGCGTACCGAGGTGCACGGCTTCATGCTGGCCTCGGCGCTGCACTGGCTGCGCGTCTACCACATCGACGGGCTGCGCGTGGACGCGGTGGCCTCGATGCTCTACCGCGACTACTCGCGCAAGGACGGCGAGTGGATTCCCAACCGCCACGGCGGCCGCGAGAACCTCGAGGCGATCGACTTCCTGCGCCACCTCAATGACGTGGTCGCCACCGAGGTGCCCGGCGCGCTGGTGATCGCCGAGGAGTCCACGGCCTGGCCAGGCGTCAGCCGACCGACCCGCGAGGGCGGCCTGGGCTTCGCCTACAAGTGGAACATGGGCTGGATGCACGACAGCCTCAAGTACGCCAGCGAGGACCCGCTGTACCGCGGGCATCACCATCACCAGCTGACCTTCGGCCTGCTCTACGCGTTTTCCGAGCACTTCATCCTGCCGATCTCCCACGACGAGGTGGTGCACGGCAAGCGTTCGTTGCTGGACAAGATGCCCGGCGACCGCTGGCAGAAATTCGCCAACCTGCGCCTGTACCTGAGCTTCATGTGGAGCCATCCGGGCAAGAAGCTGCTGTTCATGGGCTGCGAGTTCGGCCAGTGGCGCGAATGGAGCCATGACCACCCGCTGGACTGGTACCTGTTGATGTACGGCGAGCATCAGGGCGTGCAGAACCTGGTCGGCGACCTCAACTACCTGTACCGCCACCAGTGTGCGCTGCATCAGCTGGACGGGCAGGCAGAGGGCTTCCAGTGGCTGATCGGCGACGACAAGGCCAACAGCGTGTACGCCTGGCTACGCAAGGGCGAGGACGGCATGCCGCTGCTGGTGGTGCATAACTTCACCCCGACGCCGCGCCTGGGCTACCGCATCGGTGTGCCGCTGGCCGGCAACTGGGCCGTGGCACTGAATAGCGACGCCGAGCGCTACGCCGGCTCCGCGGCTGGCAGCCAGGGCGAGCTGACGGCCGAAGAGGCGGTCAGCCATGGTGAGGCCTATTCGCTGGTTCTCGATCTGCCGCCGCTCGGCACCTTGATCCTGCGTCCCGAGAGCTCGTGATCGCCCATCCACCCCGTCGTCCCCGCGTAGGCGGGGACCCAGCCCGTAGGATGGGTGGGGCCTAGGTTGAGCGGAGCGATACCCATCACGGCGATGATGGGTATCGGCGCTACGCGTCTCAACCCATCCTACGAGGCTCGAAGGGCGGTTCCTGCGTCCCGCGTCGTCAGGCCTGGCTGGCCACGCCGATTTCCACGGCATCGCCGTTCAGTCGCACCGGCCAGACGCGCAGGCGCTGTTCCGGGTATTCCAGGCAGCTGCCGTCCGCCAGGCGGTAGTGCTGCTTGTACAGCGGCGAGGCGATCACCAGATCGCCCTTGAGCTGGCCGACGATGCCGCGGCCGATCACGTTGGCGCCGGATTTCGGGTCGCGGTTGTCGATGGCGAACAGCTGCTCGCCGTCCACGGTATGTGGCAGGTGGAACAGGGCGATCTGCGCGCCATCCAGCCAGGCCACCACGCCGGAGTTGGCCACCAGGTCCTGGCTGCGGCACAGCGGTTGCCAGGACAGCGCGGAAGACGCGATACGCACGACATTGGACTGGCTCATCAGAGCACCTCCTCGGTGACGGGGATCAGGTGGAGTTCGGAGGCCAGCAGCGGGCGCCGCTGGCCGCGTTCCTTGACGAAGTGGATGTCCGGATCGCCGCGCCGGTCGTTGACGAAAGTGCGGAAGCGCTTGAGCTTCTCCGGGTCCTGGATGGCGTTGGCCCATTCGCACTCGTAGCGGTCGACCACCAGCTGCATCTGCGCCTCGAGTTCGGCGCCGAGGCCGAGGCTGTCGTCGAGGATCACTGCCTTGAGGTAGTCGAGGCCGCCTTCCAGGCTTTCGCGCCACACTGACGTGCGTTGCAGCTTGTCGGCGGTGCGCACGTAGAACATCAGGAAGCGGTCGATGGCGCGGACCAGCCCGGCGTCATCCAGGTCGGTGGCGAACAGTTCGGCGTGCCGCGGGCGCATGCCGCCGTTGCCGCAGACATACAGGTTCCAGCCTTTCTCGGTGGCGATCACGCCGACGTCCTTGCTCTGCGCTTCGGCGCATTCGCGGGTGCAGCCGGAGACGGCGAACTTGATCTTGTGCGGCGAGCGCAGGCCCTTGTAGCGATTCTCCAGCAGCAGCGCCATGCCCACGCTGTCCTGCACGCCGTAGCGGCACCAGGTGCTGCCGACGCAGGATTTCACCGTGCGCAGCGACTTGCCGTAGGCGTGGCCGGTCTCGAAGCCGGCGGCGATCAGCTCGGCCCAGATGTCCGGCAGCTCGTGCAGCTGCGCGCCGAACAGGTCGATGCGCTGGCCGCCGGTGATCTTGGTGTACAGGTCGTATTTCTTCGCCACCGCGCCGATGGCGATCAACCCGTCCGGGGTGATTTCGCCGCCGGGAATGCGCGGCACCACCGAGTAGGTGCCGTTCTTCTGCATGTTGGCCATGAAGGTGTCGTTGGTGTCCTGCAACGGCACCAGCGCCGGGTCGGTGATCGACTGGTTCCAGCACGAGGCGAGAATCGAACCGACCGCCGGTTTGCAGATGTCGCAACCAGTGTGGCCGCGGCCGTGCTTGGCGAGCAGCTCCTCGAAGCTCAGCACGCCTTCCACGCGCACGATGGCGTACAGCTCCTGGCGGGTGTGGGCGAAGTGTTCGCAGAGGCTCTTGTCGACGGCCACGCCACGGGCACTCAGTTCGTGCTCGAAGACCTGCTTGAGCAGCGCGCTGCAACCGCCGCAGCCGGTGCCGGCCTTGGTCACCGCCTTGAGTTCGCCGAGGTCAGTGATGCCCGCGTCGACCTGGCAGCACACCGCGCCCTTGCTGACGTTGTGGCAGGAGCAGATGGTCGCGGTGTCCGGCAGCGCGTCGGCGCCGAGGGTCGGCGCGCCATCGGAGAGCGGCAGGATCAGGCTGGATGGGTCCTGCGGCAGCTTGATGCCGTTCTGCGCGTACTGCAGCAGGGTGTCGTAGTAGCTGTTGTCACCGACCAGCACTGCGCCGATCACGTGCTTGCCGTCCGGCGAGACGACCAGGCGGCGGTAGCTGGCGTTGGCTTCGTCGATGTAGCGGTAACTCTTGGCGCCCGGCGTGGCAGCGTGGGCATCGCCGATAGAGCCGACGTCGACGCCGAGCAGCTTGAGCTTGGTCGACATGTCGGCGCCAGTGAACGGCTCGTGCGCCTGGCCAACCAGCTGCGCAGCGAGGTTGCGCGCCATGGTGTAGCCGGGGGCGACCAGGCCGAAGATGCTGCCGTTCCACGAGGCGCATTCGCCGATGGCGTAGATCGCCGGGTCACTGGTGCGGCAGTCGTTGTCGATCACCACGCCGCCGCGCGCGGCGATCTCCAGGCCGGCGCTGCGACCCAGGGCATCCTGCGGACGAATGCCGGCGGAGAACACGATCAGGTCAGTCTCGAGGTATTCGCCGTCGTTGAAGTTCATCCGGTAGGCGTAGTCCTCGCCAATCACGATGTCCTGAGTGGCACGCGACAGGTGTACGCCAACACCGAGGGCTTCAATCCGCGCGCGCAGCGCGGCGCCGCCATCGGCATCCAGTTGCATCGGCATCAGTCGTGGGGCGAACTCCACCACGTGGGCTTCCAGGCCGAGCGACTTCAATGCGTTGGCCGCTTCCAGGCCGAGCAAGCCGCCACCGACCACCACGCCACGGCGCGCATTGGCGGCGGCGTTACGAATCGCGTCGAGATCGTCGAGGGTGCGGTAGACCAGTCGCGAATTGCCCTCGGCACCGGGAATCGGCGGCACGAAGGGGTAGGAGCCAGTGGCAAGCACCAGACGGTCGTAGCTGCGCCGGCCGCTGCGGGTGACCACTTGCTTGCGCTCGCGGTCGATCTCCAGCACCGCTTCGTCGAGGTGCAGGTGCACGCCGTGGCGGGCGTACAGCTCGGCGTCACCGAGGGCCAGCGCTTCGGCATCCTTGCCGCCGAAGTATTCGGAGAGGTGCACGCGGTCGTAGGCGCGTTGGCGTTCTTCGCCGTACACGTGCACCTGGTAGTGGCCCAGGGCGCCGCGTTCAATCAACTGCTCGACACAGTGGTGGCCGACCATGCCGTTGCCGATGACGATCAGGGTTTCGCTCTTGATCGGAGTGACGATGGAGTTCATAGCCGTTCCTCAGTACCAGCCGCTGCCGGGGCAACGCGGTTAAAAAAGACACAAAAAAAAGCGCCTGGAGCTGGCGATCAGCTCCAGGCGCCTTTGCCTGGTATTCATGATTTGAGGAGTGATGACCTGAGCCCCGTTGCCCGGTTCACTCATCCCGTGCCTGAACAGGCCAGTGGTCGGCGGTGACCACGCGGGACGCGCTGCCGGAAGCTCCGGCACGCGGTAGTGGGGCATTAGCAGGTTGCATGCCAGTCTTGCCGAAGGCCGGCGGAACGCCCGTGCTGTGGGCGCTTGAGCGGTTTTCGCGAATGGCGCGGGCGGAGCATCGGCCGCCTACGGCTGAGCCAGAAATGTGCGCGGCGCGAGGTGCGTCCCTTTTTTGGGGCGGTTCATCTACTGGTTCTTCTGCCGCAGTGCCTTGGCGCGCTTCTCCAGGACCAGATAGACCACGCAGGCGATCAGCAGCGGCAGCAGAAAGTAGAGGGCCCGGTAGCCGATCAGCGCGGCCATCAGCGTGCCCTGGGAGAATTCATGCTGGAGCAGGGCGATGAACACCGCCTCGAGCACGCCCAGACCGGCGGGGATATGGGTGATCACCCCGGCGATGCTGCTGATCAGCAGGATGCCGAGAATGGTCGGGTAGAAGGCCTTGTCGGGCAGCAGCAGGTAGATCAGCGCAGCCATCAGCGACCAGTTCAGCGCGCCGAGCCCGGCCTGCAACAGCGCCAGGCGCAGGGTCGGCAGACTGACCTCCAGCTTGCGCCAGCTCCACTCACGTCGCGTGGCGAAGCGGCAGGCGAGCAGGTAGGCGAGGGCGACAGCCAGCAGCAGGAAACCGATCCACTGCAGCCCGGTGGTACCCAGTTGCCAGGAGCTCGGCAGGCGCACCAGGCGCAGCGAGAATACCGTGCCGGCCAGCAGCAGGTAGCCCAGCCAGTTGGTGATCAGGCTCAGACTGAGCACCTTGGCGATGGTCGCGGTGTTCAGCCCGAGGCGCGAATACAGGCGAAAGCGTAGGGCGATACCGCCGACCCAGGAACTCAGGTTGAGGTTGAAGGCGTAACAGACGAAGGCCACCGGAATGACCTGCAGCACCGGCAAGCCGTGCCGGGTGTAGTAGCGGCCGAGCAGGTCGAAGCCCGTGTACACCAAGTAGCTGGCCAAGGCGATCGCGCCGCCGAGCAGCAGGGTGCTCAGCCGGTAGGACTGCAGGGCGTGCTTGACCTCCTGCCAGTCGAGGTTCTTTACCAGCATGTACAGAAGCACTGGCACGAGGATGAAGAAGAACGCCGTCAGCAAGCGCTTGCCCCACACCTGCCAGGCTTTGCGTGGGGCGTGGTGATGCGCCGCCGGGGCGCTCGGCGCGCTGGCCAGGGCGCGCTCAGCCATGCGAGTCACCCTGCGGCAGTGGCGATTCCGGTGGTTCGCTGGCGTAGGTCAGTTCGCCGTCGTCGCGGGTGTGCAGCGATTTCAGGCGCGGCGCGTGCGCCGGCAGCAGGCCGACGATGGCCGGGAAACGGCGGGTCAGGTGGAAGCCGACGAAGATCAGCGGCGCCCGCCACCAGTAGCCGCGGATCGCCCGCGCCAGGCTGATGCTCTTGCAGTGCTCGCTGGCCAGGCCGAGCAGGTGGTCATAAAGCTGCTGGTTGAACGCCGCATCGCGGATGAACAGGTTGGCCTCGAGGTTCAGCGCCAGGCTCAGCGGGTCGAGGTTGCTCGAACCGACCGTCGACCACTCGCGATCGACCAGCGCCACCTTGCCGTGCAGCGGGCGCTGGCAGTACTCGTAGATGGTCACGCCGTCGCGCAGCAGGTAGTTGTACAGCAGCCGCGACAGCGCGGTGACCCACGGCATGTCCGGCTGGCCCTGGAGGATCAGGGTGACTTTCACCCCGCGCCGCGCCGCATTGCGCAACTCGCGCAGCAGGCGGTAGCCGGGGAAGAAGTAGGCGTTGGCGATCACCAGGCGGTGGTCGGCAGTGCGGATCGCGCGCAGGTACTGCTCCTCGATATCGGTGCCGTGGCGCTGGTTGTCGCGCACCGACAGCAGCAGCCGCGCGTTGCCGGCGTGGCGGGTCACCGGACGCACGCGGCTCGGCTCGCTGCTCGCCGGTTTGATCATGCGCAGGGTGTCACGGTGGATGTCGGCGACCACCGGGCCACGCACTTCGATGGCGTAGTCCTGCTTGGCCATCGGGCCGAAATCACCGAGGTGGTCGGCGGAATAGTTGATGCCGCCGATGAACGCGCGCTCGCCGTCGACCACCAGGATCTTGCGGTGCATGCGACGGAACAGGTTGGTGCGCAGGCCGAACACCCGACGCGCCGGGTCGAACACGTGAATCTTCACTCCGGCCTCGGTCAGCGCACCGACATACTCGGCGCTCAGTTCCGAGGTGCCGTAGCCGTCCACGGTCAGCTCGACCCGCACCCCACGCTGGGCGGCGGCGATCAGCGCGTTCTTGAAGGCCCGGCCGACCTTGTCCTCGAAGATGATGAAGGTCTCCACCAGCACCTCTTCGCGCGCCGCGCGGATCGCCTCGAACGCACGGGGGTAGTACTCCTCGCCGTTGATCAGCAGGCGCACCTCATTGCCATCCCGCCACGCGTAGCTCATAGCTGCACCTCCACGGCCAGCGGCGCATGGTCGGAGAGGTGCGACCAGGGCCGCTTGGACAGCACGCACGGCGCATGCGCCGTGGCGTTGCGCAGGTAGATGCGGTCCAGGCGCAGCACCGGCCAGCGCGCCGGGAAGCTGCGCGCCGGCGCGCCATAGGCGCCGACGAACACCTCGGCCATGCCCTGGCGGGCCAGCTCGGCGTCGGCGCGCAGGCGCCAGTCGTTGAAGTCACCGGCGACGATCACCGGCGCGCTGGCGGGAATCCGTTCGAGCAGCTCGCAGAGCAGGTGCAACTGGCGCAGGCGATGACCTTCGAGCAGGCCCAGGTGCACGCAGATCGCATGCACCGCCTGCTGCCCCGGTACGTCCAGCACTGCATGCAGCAGGCCGCGCTTCTCGGTGTCGTTGAGCGACACGTCGTAGTTGGCGTATTCGCGGATCGGGTACTTCGACAGCAGTGCGTTGCCATGCTCGCCGTCCGGGTACACGGCGTTGCGGCCGTAGGCAAACTGCGGCCACATGCTGTCGGCGAGGAATTCGTAGTGCGGCACTTCCGGCCAGTTATGCACGCGCCGCGCATGTCGCTCATGGGCGCCGAGCACTTCCTGGAGGAACACCACGTCGGCGCTCACGCTGCGCACCGCTTCGCGCAACTCGGGGAGGATGAAGCGCCGATTCAGCGCGGTGAAACCCTTGTGGGTGTTCACCGTGAGCACATGCAGGGTGTGCACGGCGGGCGCCAGGGCGGTCGGCGCTGCGGCTTTGGCGAAGGTCGTCATCAAGCAGCTCCTAGCTGTTCTCCGGGGGCAGTCTCCAAGGCTGCGGCCAGGCCGAGGCGCTCCAGCAGGGCGCGGGCGTCGTAAGGGGCGCGCACCTTGATGTCGTTGTCGAAGTAGCAATACACGTCGCGCGAGGCGCGCTTGCGCGGTGCCTGGTCGACGATCAGCTGGGCATCCTCCGGTTGCCCGCCGTGACTCCAGCTTTCGATGCGCTGCTGCCAGCGGCGCAGCGCCGCCGGGGAATAGCCACTGGCGTAGAGCTGCTTGTCGCCATGCAGGCGCAGGTAGACAAAATCGCTGGTGACATCCTCCACATAGGGCCATTTGCCGGCGGTGTCGGCGACCACCAGGGCTACGTTATGGCGCCGCAACAAGGCGACGAATTCCGCACAGACGAAGCTTGGGTGGCGAATCTCCACCGCATGCCGCAGCGCTCGCTGGTCTGCCGCGGCCAGGTAGCCAGGATGCCGGCGCCGTGGATCGCAGTGCCGCGCGCATTGCTGGCCTTCGCTCGTGGTGTGCGGCAGCAGGCCGAGGAAGTGCTCGAACTGCGCCGCATCGAAGCTGAAGCTGGGTGGAAACTGCCAGAGGATCGGTCCCAGCTTCTCTTTAAGTTGGAATATTCCCGAGGCGAAGAAGTTCGCCAGCGGCGTCTCGATGTCGCGCAGCCGGCGCACATGGGTGATGTAGCGCGGCGCCTTGACGCTGAAGACGAAATCCTTGGGCGTGTCGGCATACCAGCCGGCATAGCGCTCCGGGGTTTGCAGAGCGTAGAACGAGCCGTTGATCTCGATGCTGGTGACCGCCCGCGAGGCGAACTCCAGCTCGCGGCGCTGCGCCAGCCCGTCGGGGTAGAAGTCGCCACGCCAGGGCTCGTAGCGCCAGCCGGAAATGCCGATACGGATCTCGCTCATCTGCGCTGCGCTCGTTCAGGACTTGCCGGGCGCGGGCGGTGCGCCGGCAGCGTCGAGGGTCGCGTCGAGGCGTTTGCCGAGGGTTTCCTCGTCACCCTCACGCGCCTGCTGGCGCTGCGGGTGCAGCTCGACCTTGATCCAGCCGGGGTCGCGGCGGTCGAATGCCTTGAACGCTTCGATGGCGTCGGTCATCGGCTTGATCTGGGTGAGGATCTTCGCCGGATCGATGCGCCCGGCCAGGGTCAGCTCGATCAGGTGCGGGATGTAGCGCCGGTGGTGGCAGTTACCCATGTTGATGGTCAGGTTCTTGTTCATCGCCAGGCCGATCGGGAAGGTCCGCGCCTGCTGCGGGTAGACGCCGATGATCGACAGCGTGCCGGCCTTGGCCAGCCCCTCGACCGCCCACTGCAGGGCCTGGCTCGGCGCATCGCCGGGCTGCCAGTTGGCGCCGTCCGGGTGGGTGTGCGGGGTGACCACCGCCAGTTCCTCGCGGAACAGCGCGGCCTGGCGGCTATCGCAGTCGTGCGGGTGCTCGGCGTCGATGCCCACCGCGTCGATGGCGCGGTCCACGCCGATCCCGCCGGTCAGCCGGCGCAGCGTTTCGATGGGGTCCTCCTGGTCGAAATCGATGATTTCCGCGCCTTGCTGGCGGGCCATGCGCAGGCGGTCTTCGTGGTGGTCGATGGCGAACACCCGCGCCGCGCCCATCAGCAGCGCGCTGGCGATGGCGAACTGGCCAACCGGGCCGCAGCCGAACACCGCCACGGTGTCGCCGGGGGTGATCTCGGCCATTTCCGCGCCGAAGTAGCCGGTGGGAAAGATGTCGGACAGCAGGATCGCCTGGTCGTCGCTGATCTGGCTGGGCAGTTTGACCAGGCCGATGTTGGCGTGCGGAATACGCGCCCGCTCGGCCTGCAGGCCGTGGAACGGCCCGCTGGCCGACGGCCCACCGAAGAACGCGGTGCCGGCCTGCTTGCCGTTGGGGTTGGCCACGTCGCACTGCGCGTAGTAGCCGGCGCGGCAGTACGAGCAGTTGCCGCAGGCGATGGTCGAGGGCACCACCACGCGGTCGCCAACCTGCAGGTTGCGCACGTCGGCGCCGAGTTCCTCGATGATCCCCACGCCTTCGTGGCCGAGGATGGTGCCTTTCTGCATGCCGCTGACCGTACCGCGCACGAAGTGCAGGTCGGTGCCGCAGATCGCCGAGGCGGTCAGGCGGATGATCGCGTCGGTGGGCGCCTGCAGGGTCGGTTCGGCGACGTCCTCGAGGCGGATATCGCCGACGTCATGGAATACCACGGCTTTCATGGGCACATCCTCGGGGGGCTGCCCCGCTGCGGGCTTCAATGCGCCTTGGCGACGCCCTGCAGCACCGTGGCGCTGGCCTGCGGGCTGCGTGCGCTGCTGATGTTGCCGAGCGACACCACGCCGACCAGGCGCTTCTCGCGATTGAGCACCGGCAGGCGGCGCAACTGGATGTCCGCCATGTTCTCGGCGACGTGCTGCACCTCTTCGTCCTCGAAGCAGTAGCGGATGTTGCCGCTCATCACCTGGCGAATCGGCGTGTTGCCGTCAAGGCCTTCGGCGACCGCGCGGATAGCGATGTCGCGGTCGGTGACCATGCCGATCAGGCGATCCTTGTCGTTGACCAGCAGCGCGCCGGTATCGATGCGCGCCATGATCGCGGCGGCCTCGCGAATGCTCTGCTCGGGCGCGGCGGTGTGGACGTTGCGGGTCATGATGTCGGAAATTTTCATGGGGCCTCCGGGCGTACGGAAAAGGCAGGCCTGAAGCTCAGGCACCTATTAGGTCCGACTGAGGCGGCGGGACGCGGTTCAGGCTTTTTTTGCCGCCGTGGCGGCCCTTGCGAGCGTGCTGACGACTATCCCAGGCGGCTCACAGAAAGATCACCTCGAACGACTGCTGCAGACGTTCGAGGACGATGGGGCTGAGAATCGGCTCGATGCCGCGCTCCGGGTCACCCTGGGTCTGGCTGGCGAACGCCTGGATGGCGTGGCGCTTGCGCGCCTGGGTCCACAGATCCAGTTCGAGTTTGCGTGCACGCTCCCAGGGCAGGCGCTGGTCCTCCGGCTGCGCCCAGTGCCAGGCCCAGATCGGCACCTCGTGCACCGACGCGCCGACGGCCCGTGCCGCCGCCACGCAGGCGCGCGCCACTGCCTCATGATCGGTGTGGCCATCGCCGCGCCAGGGGGTGAACAGCACATCGCTGGGCTGCAGGTAGGTGCCGAGAAACTGCACCAGACGCGCCTCGTGCGCCGCCACCGCGGAATCCGGGAAGCCGCCGTGAATCCACTGGGTTTCGTTCAACGGCACGCCGAGACGGCGCAGTGCTTCGGTGCTTTCCTGCGGGCGGATGATGCTCAAGCGCTCCGCCGACCAGCGCAGCGAGCCCGGGTAGGCGGCGCTGCCGTCGGTCACCGAGATCAGCATCAGGCGGCGCTTGAGGCCGACCAGCCGCTGCAGCAGGCCGCCGCAGCCAAGCACTTCGTCATCCGGATGCGGGGCAACGATCACCGCCCGCTGGTGTTCGCCGACCAGCTCTGCGGCGCTGATGGGGGCAACGCTATCCAACCGTCGAGAGGCGTGCCAGGCGCGGAGCGGAGTGCCATTTCCCTGGAGGTTGCGGTCGATTTTCATGGCGTCCAGCTCCCTGAGTCCTGTCCTGCTGCAATTGACCCTGGTCGGCGCGGCGCGTTCAGCCTGCCTGTCGCGCAGTTCGTCAGCCGCTCATGCGTCGGCCTCCCGTTGCAGCTCGAAGAGCAACAGCGAGCGTCCGGTGACGGCGAAGTCGTCACCGAAGGCGAAGCGCTCCAGGGCGCGCAGTTGTGGGCGGTTGGTGTCGACCAGGCAGCTCCAGGCGCTGCCCTGAGCAACTTCCGGCAAGCGGAAATTGACCATGTCGTGGTGCGCGTTGAGGACCAGCAGCAGCGTGGCGTCGGCGCCGCTGCGGCGGATGCCGGTCGGCTGCGCGCGGCCGTCCATGAGCATGCCCAGGCAGCGCGCGTGGCTGTCCTGCCACTGCTCGTCGGTCATCTCGTTGCCGCACGGCGACAGCCAGGTGACGTCCTTGACGCCCAGCTCCTCGTTGTAGTGGCCGACCAGGAAGCGGTTGCGGCGCATGATCGGGTAAGCACGGCGCAGGCTGATCAGGCGCCGGGTGAACTCGAGCAGCTCCTGGCCTTCGTCGTCGAGCTGCCAGTCGACCCAGCCCAGCTCGTTGTCCTGGCAGTAAACGTTGTTGTTGCCCTGCTGGGTGCGGCTGAACTCGTCGCCGGCAACCAGCATCGGCGTGCCCTGGGCGAACAGCAGGGTGGCCATCAGGTTGCGCATCTGGCGCAGGCGCAGCGCGCGGATTTCCGGGTCGTCGCTGGGACCTTCGACGCCATGGTTCCACGAGTAGTTGTTGTCGCTGCCGTCGCGGTTGTCCTCGCCGTTGGCCTCGTTGTGCTTGTGGTCGTAGGACACCACGTCGCGCAGGGTGAAGCCGTCGTGCGCGGTGATGAAGTTGACCGAGGCGAACGGCCGCCGACCGCGCTGGTTGAACAGGTCACCGGAGGCGGTCAGGCGGCTGGCCAGCTCCGCCACCTGGCCCTCGTCGCCACGCCAGAATGCACGCGCGTTGTCGCGGAATTTGTCGTTCCACTCGGCCCAGCCCGGCGCGAAGTTGCCTACCTGATAGCCGCCGGGTCCGCAGTCCCAGGGCTCGGCGATCAGCTTGACCTTGCTCAGCACCGGGTCCTGGCGGCAGGCGACGAGGAAGCTGTGGCGCTCGTCATAGCCGTCGGCGTAGCGGCCGAGAATGGTCGCCAGGTCGAAGCGGAAGCCGTCCACGCGCATCTCGCTGGCCCAGTAGCGCAGCGAGTCGGTGACCATCTGCAGCACGCAGGGGTGGCTGAGGTCGAGGGTGTTGCCGGTGCCGGAATCGTTGATGTAGTAGCGCTTGTTGTCGGCCTGCAGGCGGTAGTAGCTGACGTTATCGATGCCGCGCATGGACAGCGTGGGGCCCAGCTCGTTGCCCTCGGCGGTGTGGTTGTAGACCACGTCGAGGATCAGCTCGAGGCCGGCGTCGTGCAGGTGCGCGACCATCTCCTTGAACTCGGCGATGTGCCCGCTGGCCAGGTAGGCCGGGTGCGGGGCGAAGAAGGCGATGCTGTTGTAGCCCCAGTAGTTGTTCATGCCGCTGTCGAGCAGGTGCTGGTCGTTGACGAAGGCATGGATCGGCAGCAGTTCGATGCTCGACACCCCCAGCGAGCGAATGTGCTGCAGCAGCTCGGGGTTCATCAGCCCGGCGAAACTGCCGCGCAGGTGCTCAGCGACCGAGGGGTGGCGCATGCTCAGGCCGCGCAGGTGCGCTTCGTAGATCACCGTGCTGTCCCACGGCACGCGCACCGGCGGACGCTCGCCCCAGGTGAACGCCGGGTCGATGACCTTGGACTTGGGCACGTAGGCGGCGCTGTCGCGCTCGTCGAAGCTGCGGTCGGCGTCCTTGTGGCCGATGGTGTAGCCGAACAGCGATTTCGACCACTTGAGCTTGCCGATCAGCTGCTTGGCGTAGGGGTCGATGAGCAGCTTGTTGGGATTGAAGCGGTGGCCGGCGTCCGGCTCGTAGGGGCCGTGTACGCGGTAGCCGTAGATCTGCCCGGGGTGCGCGTCGGGCAGATAGCCGTGCCAGATCTCGTCGGTGTACTCCGGCAGCTCGATGCGCTCGATCTCGGTCTCGCCCTTGGCGTCGAACAGGCACAGCTCGACCTTGCTGGCGTGGGCGGAGAACAGCGCGAAGTTGACGCCGAGGCCGTCCCAGGTCGCGCCCAGGGGGAAGGGGTGGCCTTCGGCGATGCGCGATTTGCGCAGCAACTCGGGCGCTGACGGTTTGCTTGCCGGCCTGCTCATGGTGACCCTCGCTGGACTGGCTTACGCCTTGGGCTTCTTGCTGGTGGTGCGCACGGCACGCGGCTTGGTCTCCTCGCCGGCGGCCTCCGGGGGCGGCACTGCGCGGGGTTTGCTGACCCGTTTCGGCCGTGGCGTGGCCGCCGGCTCGTCTGGCGCAACGCCTGCGGCGGCGGCTTCCGCCTCGGCGAGCTTGCGGGCCATGGCCCAGTGGCGTTCCGACTGGCCGTCGGGGCGGCCCTCGGACTCCCAGATCTGGTAGGCGAGCTCCCGGGTACGATGTTCAAGGCTGGTCATGGCGCGGTTCCTCGGCAGCGGGGGTGGTGAGCAGGGCGTTGACCGGGCAGTCGGCGAGCAGCTCGGCCACCGCCAGGCGTCCGGCGGCGGGCGGCGTGAAGGTGGCGCGGCACAGGCCGCGCAGGCGTGCCGGGTCGAGGCCGGTGGGCAGCACGATGCGGGTGTCGCCCCACTGCGCCGGCGGTATGTGCGGCAGCGGGGTGTCGCCGAGCAGCGGCACGCTGAGGCGCGGCACCACGACGATCAGGCACTGCTCGCCGAGGCGCCTGGCGAACGCCAGTACCCGCTCGGCCTGAGCACCTTCCACGGCGAGCGCGCGGAAGTCGCCGGTGGCGAACAGCGCCGGCTGCTCGGCGCGCAGGGCCAGCAGGCGGATGATCAGCCACTGCTTGATGTGCCCGTCCGTCCAGTGGCGCAGCAGCGCGGCGGGCATCGCCAGGGTGTTGCGCGTCGCCTGGCGGGCGGCGAAGTCCACTGGCCGGCGGTTGTCCGGGTCGACCAGGCTGAAGTCCCAGAATTCGCAGCCCTGGTAGAAGTCCGGCACGCCGGGGCTGGTCAGCTTCAGCAGGCACTGCGCCAGACCATTGAGGGCCCCGGCCGGGCTGATCTGTGCGGCGGCGGCGGCGAGGTCGTCGCGCAGTGGCTGGCCTGCATCGCCTTCCAGCAGGGCTTCGAGGAAGCGCCGGCAGGCGTCCTCGTACGGGCCGTTCGGCGCGTTCCAGGTGCTGTGCAGTTTGGCTTCGCGCAGGGCCTTCTCCTGCCAGCGCTGCAGGCGTTCGCGGTAGCTGTGTAGTGCGTCGCGGTCGTCACTGCTGAGGCCCAGCGGCCAGCTGGCCAGCAGCGTCTGGTAGAGCAGCGCCTCATCGCCGGGGCTGGGCGCCGCTTGCTCGTCGACCTGGCTGCGCAGCGGCGCGGCCAGGCGCCGCCAGTGTTCCAGGCGCTCGGCATACCAGTGCGAGCGCTCGCTGAGCACTGCCAGGCGCGCGCGGGTGTCCTCGCCACGCTTGTGATCGTGGGTCGCAGTGGCCAGCAGGTTGTGTGGAAAGCGCTGCGCGCGGGCGCGGCAGGCGCGATGGAAGGCCTCCGCCGGCGCACTGAAACGCTGCGGGTCGAAGCCGACGTCGTAGCGCGACAGCAGAACACCCGCGCGGTAGCAGGCGGTGTCTTCGACGGCCTTGGCGGCGGCGGGCGAGGTCAGTTGTTGGAAGCGCACCAGCACTTTGCGCTGCAGATGGCGCGTGGGCCCGAGCGGCACGTCGCGCAGCGGTTGGCCGCCGAGCCAGCGGTCGAGGCGCGGCAGCACCAGTCGATCGGATTCGGCGAGGCTGTCGCTGGCGCCGGCCAGCGCCTGGCGGAACACCGCCTGGTCGTCCGGCGCACGGCCGCTGGCCGTGGCGTAGGTGCGGTACACCGGAAAGTGCACGATCAGGGCGAGCAGCGCGCGGCGCAGCGCGCCGAGGGTGAAGTCGCGGGTCGCCAGGTCGGTGCGTGCCAGCAGCAACAGGCCCTGGGCGACGTTCTCCAGATCGCCGGCCAGGCTGCCGGTGAGCACCAGCTGGCGCGCTTCCAGCACTTCCTCGCGGAAATTCGCCGGGCGCCCGCTGACTGCGTTCCACAAGCCGTGCAAGTGCAGCTCGCCGAGCGGGTCGTGCTGCAGCAGTGACACCTGGTTCATGAACTCGTAGCCGGTGGTGCCGTCCACGCCCCAGTCGCTCGCCAGCTGCTCCTGTTCGCCGAGGATCTTTTCCACGTAGATCGGGAAGTGCGCAGCGTGCAGCTCCGTCGGGCGCTTGGCCAGCACGCGCTCGACGCTGCGCCGCAGCTTGCGGCAGTAGGCGCGCGGGTTGGCCAGGCCGTCGACGTGGTCGATGCGCAGGCCATCGATCAGTCCTTCCTCGATCAGCGCGAAGACCTTGGCGTGCAGGGCGTCGAACACCGCGGCGCGCTCGACGCGCAGGCCACCCAGCTCGTTGATGTCGAAGAAGCGCCGCCAGTTGATGTCGTCGGCGGCGGTGCGCCAGCTGGCCAGCCGGTAGTGCTGGCGTTCGAGCAGGCGGTGCAGGGCGAGGTGACCTTCGCCGAGGAGGTTCGCCACGGCATGGTGCACCGCGTCGCAGAACTGCGGGTCGGAGGCGCGGCGGGCCAGTTCGGCGCGCAGCTCGCGCCCCTTGGTCACGGCGTCCGGGTCGCCGCCGAGGGCGTCGAAACGCTCGCCGAGGCTGTGCAGTGCCGGCGTGTCGGCGCAGGCCAGCACGTCGGCATAGCTCGGCGGGGTCAGCGGAAAGCGGTGGTCAAAGTGCTGCGCGTAGAGGCCGCCGCTGTGGCCGTCGAAGTGCAAGAGAATCTCGCCGGCATCGAGCACGTCGCCGTAGTCGCTGCGCAGGAACGGCACCAGCAACTGCGCGTCCATCAGCGGGTCCTGCGACTGCCACTGGATATCGAAGAACGCCGCGTAGGGGCTGGCCGCGCCCCATTCGAGCACGTCGAGCCACCAGGGGTTGTCACCGCCGCCGACCGCCATGTGGTTGGAGACGATGTCGAGGATCAGCCCCATGCCGTGCTCGCGCAGCGCTTCGACCAGGCGCCGCAGGCCGGTCTCGCCGCCCAGCTCGGGGTTGATCTGCGTCGGATCGACCACGTCGTAGCCGTGCCGCGAGCCGGTGCGCGCGGTGAGTAGCGGCGAGGCGTAGACATGGCTGATGCCCAGGCGCGCGAAATAGCCGACCAGGGGCACCGCATCATCCAGGGTGAAGTCGCGGTGGAACTGCAAGCGCAGGGTGGCACGCAGCTCAGTCATGCTCGCGGCCCTCGGCACGGCAGGCGGCGTCGAGCAGCGCGGTGCGGCGCGCCGCCGGCGGTTGTTCGAGCAGTTGGGCGCTGGGGTGCGGCATGCGCCGCCGCCAGTTCGGGTGCAGGTCGCCGGGGCCGGGCAGGTTGGGCTGTTCGCCGAGGCCCAGGGCGTCTTCCAGGGGCAGCAGCACCAGCGGCGCCGGGGTGTCGGCGACGAAACCGATGCAGGCGTCGATGCGCGCTTCGTGCGAGGGGTGCGTCTCCAGCGGCTGGCCGTGCTCGCGCAGGGCGATCTGCAGGGCGTCGATCTCACGCGCGCGCTCGTGGCGATCGGCGTGATGGTGCTCGGCGCTACCGTGGCCGGCCTGCTCGCGCCAGTGGATGTCGCGCTCGGCGAACCAGCCGCGCAGGCTCGGCAGATCGTGGGTGGTGGTGGTCGCCAGGGCGTCGTGGGGCCAGTCTCGCGCGGCGACGAAACGGCCGTGTTGCTGCTCGAACAGCAGCACGCGCATACCGAGGATGTTGCGCCGCGCCAGCTCCCCGCGCAGGCCGTCGGGTACCGTGCCGAGGTCTTCGCCAATCACCAGCGCCTGGTGCCGGGTGGATTCCAGGGCAAGCAGGCGCAGCAGGTCGGTGAGCGGGTAGTTCAGGTAGGCGCCGGCGTCGGCCGGCACGCCGCGCGGGATCACCCACAGGCGCTTGAGGCCCATGATGTGATCGATGCGGATGCCGCCGGCATGCGCCAGGTTGGCGCGCAGCATCTCGATATAAGCGCGGAAGCCGTGGCGGGCCAGCCCCTCCGGAGAGAACGCGGTGACGCCCCAGTTCTGTCCGCTGCGATTGAGCACATCGGGCGGCGCGCCGACGCTCAGCTCCGGCAGCAGTTCGGCCTGCCGCGACCAGGCCTGGCTGCCGGCGCCATCGGCACCGACGGCGAGGTCGGCGATCAGTCCGACGCGCATCCCGGCATTCCGCGCGCTGCGCTGCGCGTGGGCGAGGCAGCGGGCGATCAGCCACTGGCAGAAGGCGTGGTAGACCACCTCGGCGGCGTGCTCATGGGCGAACTGCACCACCGCCGCATGGGCCGGGTCGCGGTACGGCTCCGGCCAGTTGCGCCAGTCGTAGAGCTGCTGGCGGGCCAGCAGGTGGGCGTGCAGCGCCTCGAAGCGGCAATGCTGCAGCAGCGCATCGCCGCCATCCTCGCGAAAGCGCGCGAAGTCGGCAGCGAGGGGGCCGGGGTGGGCGCAGAAGCGCTGAAATAGCTGGCGCAGCAGGCGCTGACGGGCGCGGGTCACGGCGGGCCAATCGACCAGATCGAGTGCTTCCAGGCGCGCCAGCTCGCCGGCCAGGTCGCAATCGTCAATGGCCTGACGCAGCCCGGCATCGCCGAGCACCTGGGCCGGGGCGGCGTGCAGCGCATTGAAGAACAGCCGGCTGCTCGGCGAGTAGGGGCTGTAGTTGCGCGGATTGGCGGCGAACATGGCGTGGATCGGGCTGATCGCCAGGGCGTCGGCGCCCTTGGTCGCGGCACTGTGCAGCAGATTTTCCAGCGCCTGCGTGTCGCCAAGGCCGCCGTCACCGGGGCGGCGCAGGCCGTAGAGCTGTGCGGCAAGGCCCCAAATGCGTGGCCGGCCGCTCAGCTCGGCGACGCTCGGGCAGGCTGCGGGGGCCACTGCCAGGGTCAGGTCGAGGTCGCCGACCAGCAGGCGGTGGTAGCCGTGGCGCTGCAGCGGCGGCAGTGCGCCATCGTGGTCGAGGTGGCCGTCGAGGCGCTCGCCGTCCTCGTAGTGCAGCTGGAAGGGAGCGTGGGCGGCGACGTGGCCAGTGAGGCTGGCCGCGTCGCCAGCGTCCAGGGTGATCAGCGGTCCGGGGGGCGCCTGGCGCTGGCGTTCGCTGAGCGCGGCGAGGCTGGCGTCGATCTGCTGCGGGCTCTGCGCGGGATAACCGAGCGCCTCCAGCACGCTGCGTTGCACCTCCGGCGTCAGCTGCTGCGGCCGGCCGTGGGCGTCGGTCCAGTGCACGCTGAGCCCGGCGCGTTCGGCCAGACTGGCCAGTTGGGCGTCGCTCATGACGGCTCCTCCAGCGTGGCGGCGGCGCTCAGCGGCGGCAGCATGGCGATGGAGACTTCCGCGGAGGCGAACAACGGCTGCGCTTCGCGGCGCTGCGGCGGGCGGTCGACGGCGAGCGCGCCGAGGTTGAGGTCGATGCGCAGGCGGCAGCCATCGCCCAGGCGCCAGCTCGCCGACAGTGCCTGGGCGCTGAGTACCTCGACGCCGAGCGCCTGGCAGCCGAGCAGGCGCGGCACGATCCAGTCGTGGCGCAGACGCAGCAGCTGGCGGTAGTAGCCCAGCCACAGCTCGCCGCTTGGGCCCTCGGCGCTGGGCCGTGAGGCCTCGAAGGTCGCCGGCGCGTTGGGATCGGGGATCGCCGCGCGCTGTTCGGCGTGCTGGAACTGCGCGAATTCGGCGAACTCGGCACGCCGGCCGTCGCGCACCGCCTCGGCCAGGTCGTCGTGGTGCTCGGTGAAGTACAGGAAGGGTTGTCGCGCGCCGTACTCGTCGCCCATGAACAGCAACGGCACCATCGGCGCCAGCAACAGCAGCAAGGTTGCGGCGCGCAGCGCGCGCGGGTGGCTGAGCTGAGTCAGGCGCTCGCCGAGCGCCCGGTTGCCGATCTGGTCGTGGTTCTGCAGGAACAGCACGAAACTACTCGGCGGCAAATGTGTGCTGGGCCGTCCGCGGCAATGGCCGCGCCGGTCGATCTCGCCCTGGAAGGCGAAGCCTTCCGCGAGGCAGCGCGCCAGTTGGTCGATCGGTCGCTCGGCGAAGTCGGCGTAGTAGCCTTCGGTTTCGCCAGTCAGCAGCACGTGCAGGGCGTTGTGCGCGTCGTCGTTCCATTGCGCGTCGTAACCCTGTTCGAGCAGGCGCGCGTCGTTGTCCTCGTTCTCCAGCACCAGGTGCACATGCCGGCCGGGCAGGGCGGCGGCGCGTGCGCGCTGGGCCAGTTCGACGAGGAAGCCGCGCTCGCCGATCGCGTGCACCGCATCCAGGCGCAGGCCGTCGACGCGGTAGTCGCGCAGCCACATCAGTGCGTTTTCGCAGAAGAAGTCGCGCACCTCGCGGCGGCGGAAATCCACCGCCGGGCCCCAGGGGGTGTGGCGGTCCTCGCGGAAGAACGCCCTGGCGTAGTGGCCGAGGTAATTGCCGTCCGGGCCGAAGTGGTTGTAGACCACGTCGATGAACACCATCAGGCCCAGGCCATGGGCGCTGTCGATCAGGCTTTTCAGGGCTTCCGGCGGGCCGTAGGAGGATTCCGGGGCGAATGGCAGCACCCCGTCATAGCCCCAGTTGCGCGTGCCGGGAAATTCGCCGAGCGGCATCAGTTCGATGGCAGTAATGCCCAGTTCGGCCCATGCCGGCAGGCGTGCCTCGACCTCGGCAAAGCCGCCGAGCAGGCCGACATGCACTTCGTACAGCACGGTCTCGTGCCAGGGCCGCCCGCGCCACTCGGGATGGCGCCAGGCATAGGCCTGCGGATCGACCACCAGACTGGCGCCATGCACGTCACCGGCTTGGGCGCGCGAGGCCGGATCGGGGACCTCGAGCTGGCCGTCGATCAGGTAGCGGTAGGGCAGGCCGACCGCGCAGTTCAACGTGGCCTGGAACCAGCCGTCCGCCGTGCCGCGCAGGGCATGCCGCGCGCCGTCGTCGAACACCACGGCGACCTCGGCGGCATCCGGTGCCCAGAGGGCAAAGCGGGTGGTGCCGTCCTCCTGCAGAAGCGCGCCATGGCTGCGGGTGGACGGTGGCGTCATCGCAGGCGTGCTCCCGGCAGTGCGGCGTTGTGCACCGTACCGAGCAGCTCGTGGTAGAGCTGGTTGTACGGTTCCACCGCTTCCTCCCAGAACGGTGGCGAGGACATCGCCTTGCAGCGCATGGCGTGCAGCAGTTCAGGGTGGCGATAGACGTTCATGGCCCGCTCCACGGCGTCCATGTAGCTCTCCACCGTGGCTTCGCGGAACAGGAAGCCGGTCACGCCGTCCTCGATGGTGTCGGCCAGGCCGCCGGTGCGCCGCGCGATCGGCAGCGAGCCGAAGCGCTGCGCATACATCTGGCTGAGCCCGCAGGGCTCGTAGCGCGAGGGCATGAGCAGGAAGTCGCTTCCGGCGAACATGCGTCGCGCGTCGGTCTCGTTGAAACCGATGTGCACGCCGATGCGCCCCGGGTGGCACTGGCCCACCTCGACCATCGCGGCTTCCAGCTCCGGTTCGCCGCGGCCGATCACCGCGATACGCCCGCCGGCCTGGACGATGCGCTCGGCGACCTGGCAGGTCAGATCAATGCCTTTCTGGTGGACCAGCCGGGAGACCACGGCGAACAGCGGGCCGGCGTCGGCGTCCAGGCCGAACAGGCGCTCGACGTGCTCGGCGTTGGCCTGCTTGCCGTCCCAGTCCTGGATCGAGAAGCCCTGCACCAAGTGCGGGTCGGTACGCGGTTCCCAGCTCTCGTCGATGCCGTTGACGAAGCCGGTGAGGTGACCTTCATCGACCTTGCACTTGAGGATGCCGTCCAGCCCGCAACCATAGTCCGGCGTGGTGATTTCCTGGGCGTAGGTTTCGCTGACCGTGGTGATGTGGTCGGCGTAGGCGATCCCGGCCTTGAGGAACGACAGCTTGCCGTAGAACTCCATGGTTTCCAGCGCGCAGGCTTCCGGGGGGATGTCCAGCTCCGGGGTGCACTCCAGCGGGCACAGGCCGTGATAGGCGAGGTTGTGGATGGTGAACAGGGTCGGCGTGGTCTGCCCACGCCAGGCCATGTAGGCGGGTGCCAACGCGGCCGGCCAGTCGTTGGCGTGGACCAGCTCCGGACGCCAATGCATCTCGGCGCTGTCGGCGGCAATGTCGGCAGCTGCCAGACCGAGGCGGGCGAAGCGGATGTGATTGTCGGGCCAGTCGCGGCCCTGCTCGTCGGCGTACGGCGTGCCGTTGCGCTCGTAGAGCTCCGGGCACAGCACCAGGTAGATGATCAGCCCGTCTTCGAGGTCCATTCGGCCGATCCGGCAGGACGGCAGCGCGGCGTGCCCAGGCAGTTGGCCGATCACGCGAATCGGTACGCCGCTGTCGAGAATCTGCTGGTAACCGGGGATCAGCACGCGGATGTCGTGACGCGATAACAGTGCGCGCGGCAGCGCCGCCGAGACGTCACCGAGGCCGCCCACCTTGACCAGGTCGGCAAACTCGGACGTGACGAAGAGAATCTTCTTTTTCGGGCTGTGGCCGTCCAGTTCCAGGACCGGCGCGCGCGTATGAATCGACAGCGCGGCCAGCGCATCCAGCCGAGTGGCTATAGCTGTTCCCATGTCATCCTCCACCATCATTTCCATTCCCTGGGTCGGCACCCGCTGCCAGGCCCACGCATAGCCCACTGACATTTCCCACGCGCAAGCGCATACGCCTGCGCGGCACCACCGTGAGGACGTTCGGGAAGAACGTTGGAACCCCATATGTCTTGCTGACCGGTCGGTCGCGGAGAAAGTTTCGACTTTTTTCATCCGCGGCTTGCCGGCGCCGGAAACTTGAACTTTGCCCAGCACGGCCCTTCCACAGCAGGGAGAGCGCAAGTTCATTACGTCTGGAGGTTTGCATGCAGAGCATCGAAGAGGTGGTGAGCTTCCTGAAGAAGTACCAGCTGCGGTTGGCCACTGCGGAATCCTGCACGGCAGGCCTGATGGCGGCGCTGGTGGCGGGGATCTCCGGAAGTGGCGAGGTGCTTGATCGCGGCTACATCGTCTATTCGCCGGAGGCCAAGCAGGGCTGCCTGGGCGTGCGCGAGAAGACCATCGAGCTGTACGGCCTGACCAGCGAGGAGGTGGCGCGGGAGATGGCGCTTGGCGCCCTGGAGTCGAGCGGCGCCGATATCGTCCTGGCCAACACCGGGATCGCCGAATCCGACGATGACCTGGATGGCGTGCTGTGTTTCGCCTGTGCAATGAACATCGCCGATCATCGGGGAGTCGTCAGCGAAACCGTGCACTTCAGCGGCGAACGCAACGAGGTGCGAGTTGCCGCGGCGCATCATGCGCTGCTGCAATTGCCGTACTACTACGAACGGCTGCGCGAAGGCTAAGGCGGCGCCGCACGACAGCCGCAGCGGCTGGGAGGAGTTGATGGCGCAAAGCAGCTACGCTTGAAGCCACCTTCGCGAGGTGGTGGGCGTAGTGCGGAGGTGGAGTCCGATTGGCTTACGTCAGAGGGTTCGACCATGCGCCTCCTCGCGATAGCAACCAGCCTGGCCATCGTGCTGCTCGGCGCGCCGGCCCTTGGCGCGGAGCCAGCTGCCACCGCCGCCGCCGTAGAAGAGAAAGCCGAAGTGCTCGAAGACAAAGCCGCGGAGAAGGGCAGCGAGGCACCGTTGCCGACAGCCGAAGCCATTACCAAAACCGAAGTGCAGAAAGTCGACCCGGCCGGCGCCGCCGCGCTCGACGATGCCATCACCTGCCTGGCGCGCAGCATCTATTGGGAAGCTAAAGGCAGTTCAACGGCCGATATGGAAGCGGTCGCCAGCGTGGTGATGAACCGCCTGGGCCACGAAGGCTTTCCCGATACGGTGTGTGGGGTAGTCAAACAGGGCTCGGAGCAGGGCGCCTGCCAGTTCTCTTGGTGGTGTGACGGCCGTTCGGACCAGGTGGTGGAAGATGAGCAGTACGTGGCGGCCAAGGAAATCGCCCGCAAGGCGCTAAATCAGCAGCTCAAGGACCGCAGCCGCGGTGCGCTGTATTTCCACGACCGCAAAGTCTCCCCCAGCTGGGCGGCGGAGTACATCAAGACCGCCGAGACCGGAAAATTCCGTTTCTACAAGCCGCGTGGCGGGGATGCGCATTAGCGCTTGCGGCGAATCCACTCATCCGCCACGTCACCCATGGTCTTGGCCACGTCGTTGCGTATCCAGGCCATGAAGTCCCGATCGAAACGGAAATCGGCGCCGCACTCCGCGGTCAGGAAGCGCCGCACGTTCTGGGTGTTCTTGTAGCTCGGCAGCACCGGGGTGCCGCGGGTGATCGGGTCGCAGTGCCAGTCGAAAGCCATTTCCACGTCCTTGCCCGAAATGATTGAGGTCGGGGTTATAGCGCATCTCGCAGGGTGGGCGTGATACGAGCGCTTACTCGTCCAGCAACTCAGGACCGTCGTTGTGGGTGTTGTTCACCCGCGTGCTCACCGCATGGCCGACAAAATCCTCGCGCGTGTCGTGCAGCAGGGCGTCCAGGGTGGCGGGCGGCTGGTCGTCCGCCAGCCACCGCTCGAACTGATGCGGGGCGAGCACCACCGGCATGCGCGGGTGAATCGCGTGGATCGACGGCACGGCTTCCCGGGTGAGCAGGGCGCAGGACACGACTTCCTGGCCGTCCGGATCGCGCCAGCTCGCCCACAGTCCGGCGATGGCAATCAGCGCGTCGTTGGCGGCATGCAGGTAATAAGGCTGGTTGGTCTTGCGGCCGCTGGAGGTCACGGTCTGCTCATGCGCACACCATTCGTACCAGCCCTGCGCGGGCAGCAGGCAGCGTTGGGTGCGATAGCTCTGGCGCCACAGTGGTTTGTTGGCGGCATCTTCGCTGCGTGCGACGAAACTCATGCCCGGTGGGCGCGGATCTTTCCACCAGCCGGGGATCAAGCCCCAGCGCGCGGGCACCACCTCGATCTCACCAGCCAGGTTGCGCACGATTGGCACCGTGGTGGTCGGTGCCACGTTGAAACACTGCCGAATCCAGCGCCCCGAATGCCGCGCGCCGATGTGCCAGTAGCGTTCCATGGCTGCTTCGTCTGGGCTTACGTAGCGACCGCACATGGCCTCTCCCCGGTAGCAGGTCGAATGGAAAGATTAGTTCAGAAAACAAAATGCCCTGCGAGGGGCAGGGCAAAAGGGAGCACATCACTGACTTGGAGCAATGGCCTTCAGCTTGCGCGCTCGTTTGTGAAAACTACGTGAAAGGCGCAGCAGTTGCAGGCAATTGATCGGCGAGACGCGGGGCGTGGACAGGTGAGCGACACTTCACTAGCGTTTTGCGGGTCACTAGTGCATCGATCGCTGCAGGGCAGCTCGCCGAATGTTGCGCACCTGGGTGTATTTCCTCGTTGTCATGGCCGCCCTGTACCTGGCCGCCTGCCTCGTGCTGTTCGTATTCCAGCGCTCGCTGATTTATTTCCCCCAGCCGCGCGCGGAAACGGTGCCCGCCACGCTGCTCAAACTCTCGGTGGACGGCGTGGAGGTGCTGGTCTCCAGCCGGCCGCATGCGGGGCCGAAGGCGCTGATCTACTTCGGTGGTAATGCCGAAGACGCGACCTACAACCTGCCGTCGTTCGCCCTGGCCTTTCCGGATCACGCCATCTACCTGCTGCACTATCGGGGCTTTGGTGGCAGCGCCGGTGCGCCGTCGGAAGCGGCGATTCAGCGCGATGCACAGGCACTGTTCGACCAGGTGTACGCCAGCCACCGGGAGGTCACGCTGGTCGGGCGCAGCCTGGGCTCGGGCGTTGCGGTGCATCTGGCCAGCGAGCGGCCGGCGGCGCGGCTGGTCCTGGTGACGCCCTACAGCAGCGTGCTGGAACTGGCTCAGCAGCAGTTCCCCTATTTCCCGGTGCGTTGGCTGCTGCGCGACCGATTCGAGTCGTGGCGTTACGCCACACACATCCGCGTACCGACGTTACTGATTGCCGCGGAGCACGACGAGGTGATCCCGCGTGCCAGCACCGAGCGTCTATATCGGCACTTCGCGACGGGCGTGGCGACGCTGCGGGTGATCCCCGACGTGGGGCACAACAGCATTTCCGAGAGCCCGCAGTACCTCAAACTGCTCGGCGAGGGCCTGTGAGCGTCGTGACGGGCTGACTCGAGGCCGGATAGCGCGGCACTACTCACCCAGGTGATCGCCATCGCAGAGGCGACTTACTGTAAAAATCGTATTAAATTCAATGCCGTAGCGTGGTAGTCACCCTATGAGGTGATGCTGCAAATCACACGAGAAGGCGCTATTTGGCGCCGGACCAGCTGAATAGCATGCGCTCTCCAATCGAACATCTGATGGAGTAAGTACCGCATGCCAACAACAACAATGCGCGGGCAATTTCGACCGCATGCTCTGGCGATGGCCGTCACCCTGGTGGTGGCCTCTCAGGCACAGGCCGTTTCGTTCAACATCGGGGAGATAGAAGGGCAGTTCGACTCATCGCTGTCGGTGGGCGCCAGCTGGTCGACCCGCGCAGCTGATCCTGACTTCGTGTCCAACTTCAACCCGGCATTTGGCAATGGCTCCGGGCCGAGCGCCACCGGGACCACGGCGAACGGCAAGGGCAAGGCAGCCTCCCGCACCGCCGACGACGGTCGCGTGAACTTCAAGAAAGGTGAAACCTTCTCGAAGATCTTCAAGGGCATCCATGACCTCGAACTGAAGTACGGCGACAGCGGTGCATTCATGCGCGGCAAGTACTGGTACGACTTCGAACTGAAGGACGAACATCGCCTGTTCTACGACATCGACGACAGCGGTCGCGATCGCGCCGCCAAGTCTTCGGGCACCCAGTTGCTCGATGCCTTCGTCTATCACAACTACAGCATCGGCGAGCTGCCAGGCAGCGTGCGCGTCGGTAAGCAGGTGGTGAGCTGGGGTGAAAGCACCTTCATCCAGAACAGCATCAACTCGATCAACCCGTTGGACGTCGCGGCCCTGCGCCGCCCGGGTTCGGAGGTCAAAGAAGGCCTGATCCCGGTCAACATGTTCTACATGTCGCAGAACTTCAGCGAAAACGTCAGTGCCGAAGCCTTCTATCAAATCGAGTGGGAAGCCACCGTCACTGACAACTGCGGCACGTTCTTCGCCGGGGCTGATCCGCTGCAGCAAGGCTGCAACGATCGCCTGGTGTTCGCCGGTCCGGACCTGGCGCCTGGTGAGTCCACAAACAGCGTCGCCGGGGCGCTGGCCGGGACAAGCAGCGTCTATATGCCGCGCCTCAAGGACAAGGATGCCCGCGATGGCGGCCAGTTCGGCGTGGCCCTGCGCTGGTTCGTGCCGGAGCTGAACGACACCGAGTTCGGCGCCTACGCATTGAACTACCACAGCCGCAACCCGAACCTCAGCTTCAACCAGACCACGACCGCCTTCTCCAACGGTGGCGGTAACGCTGTCGCGGCCGCCGCGAACCAGCTCACCCGGGTCACCACCGCGCGCTACTTCTGGGAATATCCGGAAGACGTTCGCCTCTACGGTCTGAGCTTCGCCACCAACCTGGAAGGCGTCGCACTGGGTGGCGAGATGAGCTACCGGCCGAACATGCCGCTGCAGATCAACACCGCCGACCTGAACTTCGCTGCCATTACTCAGCCTGGGCGGGTAAACGGCGGAGCCGCGTTCATCTCGCCCGTCTTCGCAGGTGGCGGCGCTACGCCGGGTGCGGGCAACTACGTGGCAGGCTACAAGCGCATGCCGGTCTTCCAGACGCAGCTGAGCGCGACCAAGTTCATCGACCAGATTATGGGTGCCAGCCGCCTGACCCTGGTGGGCGAGGTGGGTTACAACCGCATCAGTGGCTTGGGCGATACCAATGGCACGGACATCCGTTTCGGCCGTAGCCCGATCTTCGGTGGTGGCCAGATGATCGATTCCGGTCCTGGTGGCGCTACCGTCAACTCGAACGCTTGCGTGGGCACCAGCGTCGGCCTGCCGAATGCCAGCAACCCGGCGCAGGAGTGCAACGACAAGGGCTACTACACCAGCAGTTCGTGGGGTTACCGCGGTCGCGCCATCCTCAACTACAGCAACGTGATCGCCGGTATCAACCTGTCGCCCAGCCTGGCCTGGTCGCATGACGTCGACGGCCGTGGCCCGAACTTCGAAGAAGGCAGCAAGGCCATCAGCATTGGCCTGGATGCCGAATACGCCAACACCTACACCGCCAGCCTCAGTTACACCGACTTCTTTGGCGGCGACTTCGCCGTCAACACCGATCGTGACTTCGTGGCACTCAGCTTTGGCGTGAACTTCTGACGGCAAACAGGCAAGGAACTACAGCATGAAAACAACAACAATGATGCATATCGGCGCCCTGGCGCTGTCTCTGTTGGCCAGCAGCGTGATGGCGGCGGTCTCTCCGCAGGAAGCCGCCCAGCTCGGCACCAGCCTGACGCCATTGGGTGGCCAGAAAGACGGCAACGCCGACGGCAGCATCCCGGCCTGGACCGGTGGTCTGGAGCCGGGTGCGGCACCGGTCAGCAATGGTTTCCTGGGCGATCCGTTCGCTGGCGAGAAGCCGCTGTTCGTGATCACCGCGGCCAACGCCGAGCAGTACAAGGACAAGCTCACCCCCGGCCAGCTGGCGATGTTCAAGCGCTACGCCAGCAGCTACAAGATCCCGGTGTACAAGACCCAGCGCACCGCCGCTGCACCGCAGGAAATCTACGAGGCAGCCAAGAAAAGCGCGGTGACCGCCGAGCTGATCAACGACGGCAACGGCCTGGGTAACTTCGCCGCCTCGCGCTACTACCCGTTCCCGTTCCCGAAAACCGGCGTCGAAGTGGTGTGGAACCACATGACCCGCTATCGCGGCAAGAACCAGAGCCGTCTGACCGCCCAGGCGGCGCCGCAGACCGGCGGCTCGTTCACCATCGTCGAGACCGAGGATGAAGTCGCCTACCCGCAGCTGATGCAGGGCGTCGACAAGGCCAAGGGCGACAACGTGCTGTTCTACTACAAGCAGCGGGTCACCGCGCCGGCGCGCATGGCCGGTAACGTGCTGCTGGTCCACGAGACCATCGACCAGCTCAAGGACCCGCGCATGGCCTGGGTTTACAACGCCGGTCAGCGCCGCGTGCGCCGCGCCCCGCAGGTAGCCTACGACGGTCCGGGCACCGCCGCAGACGGTATGCGTACCGCCGACAACGCCGACATGTACAACGGTTCGCCGGACCGCTACGACTGGAAGCTGGTCGGCAAGCAGGAGCTGTACATCCCCTACAACAACTACAAGCTGGGCTCGCCGTCGGTGAAGTACGCCGACATCATCAAGCCGGGGCACATCAACCAGGACCTGGCGCGCTACGAGTTGCACCGCGTCTGGCACGTGGTCGGCACGCTGAAGAGCGGCGAGCGACACATCTACGCCAAGCGTGACATGTACTTCGACGAAGACAGCTGGCAGCTCAGCGAAGTTGACCACTACGACGGTCGTGGCCAGCTGTGGCGGGTCGGCGAAGGCTATTCGATCAACGAATACGAGCAGGGTATCTCGCAGTACGCGGCGATTGGCCTGTATGACCTGATCGCCGGCCGTTACCTGGTCTGGGGCATGAACAACGAGGCCAAGCGCGGCATCCAGTACGGGATGACCCCCAACGCTTCGGACTTCACCCCGGCGGCCCTGCGCAACGCAGGGATTCGCTAAGCTGCACCACGCCACCGCCCAGCCCAGGGCGGTGGCGTGCTTGGTGGGACGCCCTCACAGGAGGTAGTCCCTCCGCTACTCCCTACGACCGATTGTCCAGTTGACGCCGCAGATGTTCTTCTCTCGGCCTACAACAATCCGGTCAGCGGGTGCCCCATGTCCAGTTTCAGCACCAGCCTCGTCCTTCCTGGCGAAGGCTTCCAGCGTTTGCCCGAACTGCCTTCCACGCACCTGCCACGTAGCCGCCTGGTCGAACTGTTTCTGCACAGCCCCCGACGCCTGCGCCTGCTCTGCGGGCCGGCCGGCTTCGGCAAAACCCTGCTGATTACCGAAGCACTGCACTGTGCGGCATCACCGCGGCACCTGTGGCTGCGCTTGAACGGCAAGCCATTGAACCTCGCCGAGTTCACGGTGCGGATCGCCGAGGAGCTGGGTGTCGAACGCAGCCAGGCGCTGCGCGTGCTGGAACACCAGGCCCAACCGCTGTGGCTGATCCTCGACGACTATCCCGTGCAGGCGCGCAGCGATCTCGACGATTGGCTCGAGCGTCTGCTGATGAAGCCGGGCACGCAGCTGCAAGTGGTGGTCAGCAGCCGCCAGCGGCCGGATTGGAACTTGCCGCGACTGTTGCTCGATGACCAGTTGCTGCAACTCGGCACCAGCCAACTGGCCTTCACCCGTGACGAATTCGACGCCCTGGCCGACGCGCTGAGCCCGCACCTGCCCGTTGCCCTGCGTGATGAATACTGGCAACACAGTCTCGGCTGGTGCGCCGGCAGCCGGCTGTTGCTGGCCCAGCAGCAGCCCGACGAGGCCGAAGTGTGGCTGCGTGAGTACCTGGAGTTCGAACTGTTGCCGCGCCTGGGCGAGGAGGAGGCTGCCTTGCTGTTCAGCTTGGCGCATGTGCCGAAGTTCTCCGCCGAAGTTTGCGAGGCGATGTGGGAGGGTGGGGGTGCTGCACTGTTCCTGCGCCTGCTGCATGGCCAAAGCCTGTTCATACCGCTCGGCCAAGCCGGCTGGTACCGCGCATTGCCGATGGTTGCGCAGGCGTTGCAGAGTCGCTTGAGCGGCGCGGAGCTGAATCGACTGCGTCTGCGCGCCTGTCGGGCACTCAATGCCCACGGCCAGGTCGATGAGGCCATCGAACTGGCCTTGCGCGCCGGCCAGCCGGAAGTGGCGGCAGCCTACATGCGCAGCCTCGGCCTCGACTGGCTGCTGACCGACAATCACCTCAAGCTGCTCCTCGAATGGCGCGAAAAACTGCCGACCGATTTGCTGGAAAGCACCCCGCGGCTGATCTGCCAGAACGCCCGCGCCTTGCTGCTGGGCTGGCGACTGGACGAGGCGCAGGCCTGCCTCGCACGCCTGGGTAATTTTCTGCCGCAACCGTCAGCGGAGCTCAATCGTCGTCTGCTCGCCCACTGGCAGGCGCTGTATGGCGCGGTGGAAGGCATGCGCGGTAATGCGCGGGTCGCACGCGAGCACTGTCATGGGGCGCTGGCTACGCTGCGCGACAGTGACTGGCGGGCAACCCTGCTGTGTTGCTCGACGCTCGGACGTATCGCCATGGCCACCGGCCAGGCCGATGAAGCGCGGCGGTTGCTCGAGACCGGCATCGAGCTGGCGCGCCGCCAGGGCTGCATGGCCAGCGAGGTGCTGCTCAATTGCGACCGCATCCGCCAGGCGCTGCTGGCCGGCGAGTTCGGGGCGGCTGCGGAGTTGATCGACGAGTCGCGCAGCCTGGTCGAAAACGGTGGGCGCCGCGACAGCCTGCAACTCGGTCGTTTGAACCTGCTGCAGGGCGAACTCGAGTTTCTGCGCGGCGCGCTGGTCGCCGGGGAAAGCGCGATGCTCGCCGGCCTCTGCCATGCACGAGAGGCGGCCGATCCGTTTGCCCTGCACGGCTACCTCGGCCTGGTGGAGGTCGCGTCCGCGCGTGGCGATCTGGTGCGCGCGCGGGCCTATCTCGCCGAGGCCGAACGGCAGATGCACTGCGCCAATGTGGAGGAGGCGTGCTACCAGGGTGCGTTTCGCCTGCACGTCATGCGTCTGCTCGCGCGGCACAACGAATGGCAGCAGGTGCTCGACATCGCGCGTCGGAATGGCGAGCAATCGAGCGGTGCGACGGCGCGTCTGGCACCGCTGCATGCGCCGTCCTTGCTGCAGCGCAACGAATTCCACCTGGCCCTGGCCGAGTGCGCCACGGGACAGGTTAGCGAAGGTCGCCTGCGCCTCAAGGCGCTGCGCCGCAGTTGCGAGCAGATGCGCTTTCTGCGCCTCGCCCGCGAAGCACAGAAGGCACTCGCCTGGGTGGAGAAGGTGGCCATCGAGCTGCGCAATAGCTCGGCGCAGGAGCAGCCGGCCTTGAACGCCGATCTCGCCCAGGGCCTGCAAAGCTGGCTGGCGCAAACCCCGGTGGCCATCGAGCGCAGCTTGCCCGGCACGCGAGCCGAGAAGAGCGACGCGACCGGTTGCCCGCTGTCTGCGCGTGAACTGGAAGTGCTCAAGCTGCTGGCGCAGGGCCTGTCCAATGACGAGGTCGGCACGCGCCTATTCATTTCGCTGAACACCGTGAAAACCCACACCAAGAAGATCAACACCAAGCTCGGCGTCCAACGCCGTACTCAGGCCATCATGCAGGCCAAGGCACTGGGCATCCTCGCCTAACAGCGCCGCGTCGCGGCGCGCCGGCTCAGTCGAGCAGGCCGCGCGCGCGGGCGATGGCCACCGCTTCGGTACGCCCCTGGGCACCGAGCTTGGCATTGATGTTGCGCAGGTGGGTCTTCACGGTGAATTCCGAGAGGAACATCTTCTCGGCGATCACCTTGTTGCGATTGCCGGCGGCAAGCAGGCGCACCACCTCCAGCTCGCGAGTGGTCAGCGCTTCCTGCGGGATACCGCCCTTGTGATGACCACCGGCATCGGTGTTGCCGCCACTGCGCTGCAGCAGGCGGCCGAGGAATTGCGGCTCGATGCCCAGGCTGCTGCTGGCACTCTGGAAGGATACGGCCCAGCGCTGCAGCAACTCGGCGAGCGGTTGGCCTTCGTCGAGGAATGTGCGCATGAAGCCTTCCTGGCTGGCAAAGCGCAGTGCCTGGGTCAGCTCCTCGAAGGCTTCCGTCTGCTGATCCAGGCCATCCAGCGCCAGGGCCAGCAACAGGCGGGTCTTCAGCACGCGGCGCAAGCGCTGGCGTTGCTGATAGAAGTCGATCTCGCCGCGCAGCACGGCAGCCGCTTCGGCGTACTTGCCCTGCACGATGTGCAGGCGCTGGCGCAGCAGCAGCGGGGTGTCCACGTCGTTGGCGTAGAACATGATTTCCGGGCTTTCCCAGTCGCCATCGAGTTCGGCCATCTTCAGCAGGTACTCGGCGCTGTCCGCGCGGTTTTCCAGTAGCGCGACGCGCGCGCGCTCCAGCCAGGCCGAGCAGACCATGCGCGACGAACCGGCTTGCTGACCGATCTGTTCGAGGTCGGCGAGGTAGCGCTGGTGGGTGTTGCGCTCGCCGCGCAGGTAGGCGATCCGCGCTAACACCACGTGGCTGGTGATCATCGAGTCCGGCGGGCAGGTGTCTTTGACATGCGGCAGGGCGCTGGTCAGCCGCTGTTCGGCTTCCTCGAGCTGGTCCGACTCGTAGAGCATCATCGATAGCATGACGTCCGGGACCGGGTTGGCGGCCAGGACTTTGCCGGTGTTGCGATCACTCGCGCGCTCGAAGGCGATCTGCGTGCGCGCCAGCGCGGTGCCCAGGCGGCCCTGCAGCAAGTCGATGTGGCACTCGATGGAGCCGGCGACGGTGCGCATCAGCGTCGAGCTGCGCTGCGCATCGCGCAGAGTGGCGCGGGAGAGCAGGCGGCGTGCCTCGTCGTAGCGGCCGGTGCTTACCATGCTGTAGGCGAGTACGTTGGCCACCGTGGTGTACTGGAATACCTCGCCCACCGGCAACCGCTCGATGTGCTGAACCCCGGCTGCGTAGCAATCCTCCATGCGGTCGGTGAGGACCAGCACCAGACAGCGAATGGTTTCCGCCTCCAGCGCAAAGGACGGCAGACCTTCGCGTTCCTGCATGCGCTCGAGGCGTTCGACCCAGTTCATCGCCTCGCGGTAACGACGGTGCACGGCCAGGGTCCAGGCGTAGGCCAGGCCCACGCGCGGGTACTGTTCGAGGACTTCCACCGGCAGCTGGTCGGCCCAGCGCAATAGCAGGCGCGAGCGCCCGGCGTCGGTCAGCTCATGGACGTGCAGGTCGAACTGCGTGGCGGCTTCCAGGGTGGCGCCGGCCTGCAGCAGGTGGTCGATGGCGGGCACCGGTCGCTGCTCCGCCAGGTACCAGGCGGCGGCGTTGCGGTGCAGGGTCTTGGCCCGACCGGGCTGGCGGCGCTCCAGGGCGTCGCGCAGAAAGCTGGCGAACAGACTGTGGTAGCGGAACCACTGGTGTTCGTTGTCGAGCGAGAAGATGAACAGGTTGTTGCGTTCCAGCTGCTCGAGCATCCCGGCGCTGTCCGCGCAGCCGGTCACCGCGTCGCACAGCGCCGCATTGAACTGGTTGAGGATGCTGCTATCGAGCAGGAACTGCCGGCAGTCCTCGCTCTGGCGCGCCAGGATGTCCTCGGTGAGGTACTCGGCGAGCTCCAGGTTGGAGCCGGAGAACGAGGCGACGAAGGCGGCGTGCTCCTGGCGCCCCTGCAACGACAGGCTGGCCAGATAAAGGGCGGTCACCCAGCCCTCGGTGCAGCGATACAGCGTGGCGATCTCCGCATCGGCCAGTGGCAGCGCGTGCTTGTCGCGGATGAAACGGGTCGCTTCGTCGAGCGAGAAGCGTAGCGCGCTGGGGTTGATCTCCAGCAGCTGGCCCCGCGCCCGCAGGCGGCCGAGGCCGATGTCCGGGGTCGAGCGCGAGGTGATCAGCAGCACGCCGCACGGCGGCATGTGTTCGAGCATCTGCTGGATGAAGTCCAGCAGCGGCGGGTTCTGCAGGGTCTCGAGCTCGTCGAGGAAGATCGCGAACGGCTCGTCGATGGCATTCAGTCGCTCCAGCAGATCCTGGCTCAGCTCAGTGCTGTCGTGCTCTTCCGCATCTGCCGGTTCGAGGGCGCGCAGACCGATGTCCAGATGGGCGAGAAAGCGCTCCAGGTCGTTGTCGGCCGCATCGATGTTCAGCCACAGGGTCTTGCGGCCGCTGGCCAGGCAGCGCTCGTGGTACTGCTGCATCAGCGTGGTCTTGCCGAAGCCGGCGGCGGCGCGGATGAGGATCAGGCGCTTGCCGTCGGTATCGTCCATCTGAGCGAGCAGGTCTTCGCGCAGCAGGCGGCTGCTCATGGCTGCCGGCGGCGCCAGCTTGGTGGTCTGGATACGGGGAGCGTGCTGGCGGCTGCGCGCGGCGCGATGGTCCGCGCGGGCGGCGCCTGGGGGGAGGGTCGAATGACTAGACATGAAAACTCCACTTCCAACGCGTGCAGACGGGGGTGAGCCCCTTCCATCTGGAACAAAACGGCGTACTGAAGAGCGCAGATTCTGCCACGTGCTGCTGATCACGCCCGTAGTTCGTTTGGAGTATACGCGCGGCCAACCGCACGAACGGGTGATGCGCCAGACCGCGCCGGCGTGCTCTGCCTGGCGCAGCAGGGGCGTTGCGCGCGCCCTGCGGTGGCGCCTAAGGACTTGCGGCTCGCGCCGCGGACTACTCGGTTGAATGCTCCGAACGACCGATGGTTGCTGGCGACGCGCTGCGGATACTCACCGGCTGTTTCCGTCGGCCCACCCCGAGCAGCCGGCGGCGCCCTATTACAAGAGAGGCAGCCCCCATGGATCAGACTTTTGACTTTATCGTCGTCGGCGCCGGTTCCGCCGGTTCCGCCGGCTGTGCCGTCGCCGCGCGCCTGGCTGAAGCCGGTGGCGCCACGGTGGCATTGCTGGAAACCGGCGGCCAGGATCACAGCCCGCTGGTCACTACGCCCGTAGGCATCGCGCTGGTCATTCCGCGCAAAGGTGAATTCAACTACGCCTACGAGAGCCAGCCGCAGCCGAGCATTGCCGGCCGTGCCAGCTACCTGCCGCGCGGTCGCGGCCTGGGTGGCAGCTCGTCGATCAACGGCATGCTCTACCTGCGTGGCACGCCCTCGGACTACGACGGCTGGGCGCAGCAGGGCTGCGACGGCTGGAGCTGGCAGGACGTGCTGCCTTACTTCAAGCGCGCCGAGAACAACGAACGGGTTGCCGGGCGCGACGACGATGCCCTGCATGGCGGCAGCGGCCCGCTGCACGTCACCGATCCGCGCTCGCCGTGCTCCTACGCGCGCCACTTCATCGAGGCGGCGGCCAGCGCCGGCTACCCCTACAACCACGACTTCAACGGCCCGCGCCAGGAAGGTGTCGGCTACTTCCAGGTCACCCAGCGCAACGGTGAGCGCTGGAACGCCGCGCGTGCCTACCTGCACCAGGGCGATCGCAACGACAGCGCGTTCAACGGCGGCCGCCGCAACCTGCAGGTGCTGACCGGGACGCGGGCGCTGCGCGTGGTCTTCGAGGGCAAGCGTGCGGTTGGCGTGCTGGTCGAGCTTGATGGCGCCGAAGTGCTGCTGCGCGCCCGTCGCGAAGTGATCCTCAGTGCCGGTGCCCTGGTGTCGCCGCAGCTGCTGCTGGTTTCCGGCGTTGGCCCGGCAGCCGAGCTGCAGGCGCACGGCATCGAGGTTGTGCAGGACTCGCCGCAAGTGGGCAAGAACCTGCAGGAACACCCGGACCTGATCCTGCACAAGCGCAAGTTCAGCACCGACCTGTTCGGCGTCACGCTACGCGGCCTGCTCAGCTACGCCTGGCAACTGCTGAAGTACCGGCGCGAGCGCGGCGGTCTGTTCACCCGCACCTTCACTGAGGCAGGGGCCTTCCTGAAGACCGATCCGAGCCTGGCCGAGCCGGACGTGCAACTACACTTCGTGATGTCTTCCGGCGACAACCACGGGCGCACCTTCCACTACGGCAGCGGTTACTCGGTGCACGTCTGCGTGCTGCGCCCGCACAGCCGTGGCGAGGTGCGCCTGCGCTCGCGCGACATGCGTGACGACCCGTTGATCGAGCTCAACCTGCTCAAGGACGAGCGCGACATGGCGACCATGCTCAGGGGCGCGAAGCTCGTCCACCGCATCCTCGAGCAACCGGCGCTGACCCGTTTCGGCGGCAAGCCGCTGTTCCATGGCCACCTGGCGTTCGACGGCCGCGACGACGAGGCGGTCAAGCAGATGATTCGCCAGCACGCCGACAACGTGTACCACCCGGTCGGCACCTGCCGGATGGGCAGCGACAGCGAGTCGGTGGTCGACGTGCGCCTGCGTGTGCGCGGTGTCGAAGGCCTGCGGGTAGTCGATGCCTCGATCATGCCGGCCCAGGTCGGCGGCAACACCAACGCGCCGGTGATCATGATCGGCGAGAAAGCCGCCGACCTGATCCTCGCCGACTGGCGCGTGCAGGCCGTTGCCGAGCCGCAGGCCGAGGCGGCGCTGAGCTGAGTCGAGGGCCGGGCGGCGGCCCTGCGCCGCGCCCGGTCTACTCCATTCGAATCAGTTTCTAATCCCTTTCTAGTTCACTCATTCGACCGACGCGACCGCATGACGCAGTGCGTAGCATCGATAGCACAACAACAAATGATCCAGGAGAGCTTTATGTACCTGACTCAGGGCCTGCACCGCATGCTGCAGATGAATCCCGCAGCGCTGGCCACCGTGTTCCGTGGCCGCCGTCGCAGCTATGGCGAACTCGCAGCGCGAGTCGCACGCCTGGCCAGCGGCCTGCAAGGCCTGGGCATGCAGGTGGGCGACCGGGTCGGCATGCTCGGCCTGAACTCCGATCATTTCCTCGAGTACATGCTCGGCACCTGGTGGGGCGGCGGCGTGCTCAATCCGGTGAACATCCGTTGGAGCGTGCCGGAGATCGTCTATTCGCTGGACGACTGCGACACCCGCATCCTGCTGGTCGACGACAACTTCCTGCACATGGCCGAAGGCATCGCTTCGATGGCCAAGGTGCGTCCGGTACTGATCCATGCCGGCGACGGTCCGGCGCCGGCCGGCATGCTCTCGCTGGAGCAGCTGATCCACGACAGCGCGCCAATCGACGACATGGCGCGCGGCGGCAATGACCTGGCCAGCATCATGTACACCGGCGGCACCACCGGCCGACCGAAGGGCGTGATGCAGTCGCACCTGAACCTCTGGTCCTCGGCGGTCGGCCGCATGGCCGAGCACAACATCACGCCGAACACCAGCGTGCTGCATGTGGCGCCGATGTTCCACACGGCCTGCATGGCGCGGGTCGTCACCCAGGTGATCGTCGGCCAGCCGCACGTGTTCGTGCCGACCTTCGACGCCCTCGACGTGCTGCGCACCATCGAAAGCGAGAAGGTCTTCGACATCCTCCTGGTGCCGACCATGCTGCAGGCGATGATCGCCCACCCGGACTTCGGCAAATACGACATCAGCAGCCTCAAGCGCCTGACCTACGGCGCCTCGCCGATTGCCGCGCCGGTGCTCGAACGCGCCCTGGAGCTGATGCCCGGCATCGAGTTCCAGCAAGGTTACGGGATGACCGAAACCTCTCCGGTGATCTCCATCAGTGGCTCGGAGAACCATAGCGCTGCAGGTATCGCCAACGGTCGGGTGCGCTCGGCGGGTCGCCCAGCACTGTGCGTCACCGTGCGGGTAGTCGATGAAGCCGGCATCGAAGTGCCGCGCGGCACCGTGGGTGAACTCATCGCGCGCGGCCCGAACGTCATGCTCGGTTACTGGAACCGCCCGGAAGAAACCGCCGAAGCACTCCGCGATGGTTGGATGCACACCGGTGATGGCGCCTATATGGACGAGGATGGCTACCTGTTCATCGTCGATCGCCTCAAGGACATGATCGTGACCGGCGGCGAGAACGTCTATTCCGCGGAAGTCGAAAGCGCCGTGGCCGGTCATCCGGCGGTGGCCGCCTGCGCGGTGATCGGCGTGCCCAGCGAGCAGTGGGGCGAGGCGGTGCATGCGGTGGTGGTGCTCAAGCCCGGCCTGGAAGTGAGTAGCGAAGAAGTCATCGCCCACTGCCGCCAGCGCATCGCCGGCTACAAGTGCCCGAAGTCGGTGGACTTCGTCAACGCGCTGCCCATCTCCGGCGCCGGCAAGGTGCTCAAGCGCGAACTGCGCGAGCCCTACTGGAAGGATCGCAAGCACGGCGTGAACTGACCGCAGCCGCCGGCGCAGTTGCGCCGCTCGGTCACTTCTTCCACCGAATCGAGGCTTCACCATGCATTTGACCCAAGGTCTGCACACTTCCATCCAGATGACCCCCGATGCGGTAGCGAGCATTTACCGTGGTCGCCGTCGTACCTATCGCGAGTTGGGCGATCGCGTGGCGCGCCTGGCGGCCGGGCTTCGCGGCCTGGGCCTTGGCGAGGGTGAACGGATCGGCATGCTGGCGCTGAACTCCGACCGTTACCAGGAGTACATGCTGGCCGGCTGGTGGGCCGGGGCAGTGCTCAACCCGGTGAACTACCGTTGGAGCGTGCCGGAAATCGTCTATTCGCTTGACGACTGCGACACCCGCTTCCTGATCGTCGATGACCAGCACCTGCCGCTGATCGAGGGCATCCTCGCCACCGCCAAACACCAGCCGGTCCTGATCCACGCCGGTGACGGCGAGACGCCAGCCGGCATGCACTCCTTCGAGCAACTGATCGCCGAATCCGCGCCGATGGAAGACAGCTGGCGCGGTGGCGAAGACCTGGCGGTGATCATGTACACCGGCGGCACCACCGGTCTCCCCAAAGGCGTGATGCTGACCCACCGCTGCCTGTGGTCCTGCGCCCTGATGCGTATGACGACATGTCCGGTGGACCGCGACTCGTTGGTGCTGATCACCTCGCCAATGTTCCATGTCGCCGGTATGGGGTTGGTTGCCCAGCGGCTGATCGCCGGTGCGCCGAATGCCTATCTTCCCTTCTACGAAGTGGTCGAGGTGCTGGAAACCATTCAGCGCGAGCGAATCACTGAAGCCATGCTGGTGCCGACGATGCTCCAGGCCCTGCTGGCGCATCCCAAGTTTGCCGAAACCGACCTGAGCAGCCTCAAGCGGATCAGCTACGGCGCCGCACCGATCAACGCCGCCGTGCTTGAGCGGGCGCTGGAGCTGTTGCCGGCCGGCGTCGAGTTCACCCACGCCTATGGCATGACCGAAAATTGTGGGCCGGTGACACTCAATCTGCATGAGAACCATGGCCCGGAAGGGCGTGCCAGCGGTCTTTACCGCTCGGCAGGGCGGGCAATCGCCGGCCTGCAGCTGAAGATTGCCGACGAGCAGGGCCAGGAGCTGCCACGTGGCAGCGTCGGCGAGATCCTCCTCAAGGGCCCGTCGCTGATGCAGGGCTACTGGGGCAAGCCGGAAGAGACTGCCAAGGCGCTGCAGAACGGCTGGTTCAGTAGCGGAGACGCCGCCTATATGGACGCGCAAGGCTATGTATTCGTCGTCGACCGGGTCAAGGACATGATCGTCTCCGGCGGCGAGAACGTGTACTCCGCCGAGGTGGAGAACGTGCTGGCCAAGCACCCAGCGGTGGCGCTCTGCGCGGTGATCGGCATTCCCCACGACACCTGGGGCGAGGCGGTCCACGCGGTGGTCACCCTGAAGCCGGGCGCCACGCTGGGCGCAGACGAACTGCGCGCGCACTGCCGCGAATTCATCGCCGGCTACAAGTGCCCGAAATCCGTGGAGTTCCGCGACACGCTGCCGCTGTCCGGAGCCGGAAAGATCCTCAAGCGCGACCTGCGCGAACCCTTTTGGAAAGGCAAGGCCCGCGCCGTCAACTGACTGCACGGTGACCATCCATCACTCGGAGAAAGAGCTATGAGCAACAAAGTAGTGGTCGCCGGCGTCGGCATGATCCAGTTCACCAAACCGGGCCAGAGTGACGAATACCACGTCATGGGCGCCAATGCCGCCAAGGCCGCGCTGGCCGATGCCGGCATCGACTACGCGCTGGTCCAGCAGGCCTACGTCGGTTACGTCTATGGCGACTCCACCTGCGGCCAGGCCGCGGTGTACGGCGTCGGCCTGACCGGCATCCCGGTGATCAACGTCAACAACAACTGCTCGACCGGCTCCACCGCGCTGTACCTGGCCCGCCAGGCCGTGGCCAGCGGTGCCATCGACTGCGCCATCGCCCTCGGCTTCGAGCAGATGGTGCCGGGCGCGCTGAAAGGCGCCTACACCGACCGCACCGGCCCGATGGACCGCTTCGCCAAGACCATGAGCCAGATCCAGGGCTTCGACGAGCAGGCGCCGCGTGCCGCGCAGTTCTTCGGCGGCGCCGGGCGTGCCTACATGCAGGAATACGGCATCAGCCGCGAAGTCTTCGCCAAGATTCGCGCCAAGGCCAGCCAGCACGCCGCACGCAACCCGCTGGCGGTGTTCCGCAACGTGGTGAGCGTCGAGGAAGTCATGGCCTCGCCGATGATCTTCGATCCACTGACCCGTCTGCAGTGCTGCCCGCCGACCTGTGGCGCGGCTGCCGCGATCGTCTGCTCGGAAGCCTTCGCCAAGAAGCACGGCCTGAACACCGACGTGGTGATCGCCGGCCAGTCGATGACCACCGACCGCAACAGCACCTTCGACGAAGCCGACATGCGCAAAGTGGTCGGCTACGACATGACCCGCAACGCCGCGCTGAGCGTGTTCGAGCAGGCCGGTGTCGGCCCGCAGGACATCCAGGTCGTCGAGCTGCACGACTGCTTCACCGCCAACGAACTGATCACCTACGAAGGCCTGATGCTGACCCCGGAAGGCACTGCCGAGAAGTTCATCGCCGACGGCGACAACACCTACGGCGGCCGCGTGGTCACCAACCCGTCCGGCGGCCTGCTCTCCAAGGGCCACCCGCTGGGCGCCACCGGCCTCGCCCAGTGCTTCGAGCTGACCCGTCAGCTGCGCGGCACCGCCGACGCCACCCAGGTCGAAGGCGCGCGCTTCGCCCTGCAACACAACCTCGGTCTGGGCGGCGCCTGCGTCGTCACCCTGTACCAGCGTCAGTAATCCCTGGAGCACTTCGCATGATCGACAAGAGCCATATCGGCGCCGTGGTTTCCAACCACACCCAGGAGGTCGAAGCCGGCCGCCTGCGTTTCTTCGCCAAGGCCACCGGCCAGCATGACCCGCGCTACAGCGACGCCGAGGCGGCGCGTGCCGCCGGTTACAAGCACCTGCCGGTGCCGCCGACCTTCCTGTTCTGCTTGGACATGGAAGCCGGTGGTTCGAGCTCGATGCTCAGCCGCCTGAAGATCGACCTCGGCAAGATCCTCCACGGTGAGCAGAGCTTCACCTACCACCAGATGGCCTACGTCGGTGATCGCCTGACCTTCGAAAGCAAGATCGTCGACATCTACGACAAGAAGGGCGGCGCCCTCGAGTTCGTGGTCCGCGAAACCCGCGTGACCAACGCCGCGGGCGATCTGGTGGCGGAGCTGCGTAACAGCCTCGTCGTGCGTAATTGAGGAGCCGAGCATGAACCTTGCCCAAATCGAAGTCGGCTACGAGCTGCCGGCGTTCACCACCGAACCGATCAACCGCACGACCCTGGCGCTGTATTGCGGCGCCTCGGGCGACCACAACCCGATCCACGTCGACATCGACTTCGCCAAGAAAGCCGGCATGCCCGACGTGTTCGCCCACGGCATGTTGTCGATGGCCTACCTGGCTCGCCTGCTGACCAACTGGGTGGCGCAGGAACAGCTGCGCCACTACTCGGTGCGCTTCGTCGCCATCACCCACCTGCAGGACCAGATCACCTGTTCCGGCAAGGTCGTCGAGAAGGATGAAGCGGCCGGCACCGTGCGCCTGGAGATCACCACTCGCAACCAGGCGGGCGAAATCAAACTCAGCGGCGAAGCCATCGTCGCGCTCAACGCTTGAATCCAGAGGAGAACATCATGAGCAAGAAACTCGAAGGCAAAGTTGCCCTGATCACCGGTTCCGGCCGTGGCATCGGCCGTGAAGTGGCCCTGCAACTGGCTGCCCTGGGCGCCAAGATCGTCATCAACGACCTCGATCAGGAGCCGGCCGAGCAGACCGTCGCCGACATCCGTGCCGCCGGTGGCGAAGCCGTTGCCTGCATCGGCAGCGTGACCGCGGATGATTTCGCCGATCGCCTGCTGAAGACCGCCATGGACTCCTTCGGCAGCGTCGACATCATCGTCAACAACGCCGGCTTCACCTGGGACAACGTGATCCAGAAGATGACCGACGAGCAGTGGGACGCCATCATCGGCTGCCACCTGACCGCACCGTTCCGCATCCTGCGTGCCGCCCAGCCGATCTTCAGCGCCCTGGCCAAGAAAGACGCCGCCGAAGGCCGCGAAGTGCTGCGCAAAGTGGTCAACATCTCCTCCGGCGCCGCCGGTGGCAACGCCGGTCAGGCCAACTACTCGTCGGCCAAGGCCGGCATCCTCGGCATGACCAAGGCGCTGGCCAAGGAGTGGGGCCGCTACAAGGTCAACGTCAACGCCGTTGCCTTCGGCCTGATCGACACCCGCCTGACCCAGGCGCTGGCCGGCGACGACAGCAAGACCGTCAACATCGAAGGCCGCGAAATCAAGGTCGGTGTGCAGCAGGCACGCCTCGACGCCGCCAGCGTGACCATCCCGCTCGGTCGTCCGGGCAAGGCCACCGAAGCCGCCGGTGCCGTGGTGCTGTTCTGCCTGCCGGAGTCCGACTACTGCTCCGGCCAGACCATCTACTGCGGTGGCGGCCCAGGCGCCAACTTCTAAGCCATAACGGTTGATGCGTGACCGTGCGGCGCCACGCCGGCGCCGCACGGACTAACGAATTTTCTTGTACTGCCAACGAATGCCCAGAGGAACGCCCATGAGCGCCTACCAATCCCCGTGGATCATCGACGACCTGGTGATCTTCCAAGAGTCCGTGCGACGTTTCATCGCCGAAGAACTGGTGCCTAACGACGAGCACTGGGCCAAGCAGCAGTACATCGACCGCTCGGCGTGGAACCGCGCCGGCGAGCAGGGCATGTTGCTGCTCAGCATCCCTGAGGAATACGGCGGTGGCGGTGGCAGCTTCGCCCACGACGCGATCATGGCCTACGAGCAGTCGCGCGCCATCAGCACCGCGCTGGGAACGGGCGTGCACAGCGGCATCGTCGCCCACTACATCCTGGCCTACGCCAGTGAAGAGCAGAAGCACCGCTGGCTGCCGAAGATGGCCACCGGCGAGTTCGTCGGCGCCATCGCCATGTCCGAGCCGGGTACCGGTTCCGACCTGCAGAACGTCAAGACCAAGGCGATTCGCGACGGCGATCACTACGTGATCAACGGCTCGAAGACCTTCATCACCAACGGCTACCACGCCGACGTGATCCTGGTGGTGTGCAAGACCGATCCGAGCCTCGGCGCGCGCGGCGTATCCATCGTGGTGGTCGAGACCAAGGACCTGCCGGGCTTCCGCCGTGGCCGCATCCTGGAAAAGATCGGCTGCAAGGGCCAGGACACCACCGAGCTGTTCTTCGACGACGTGCGCGTGCCGGTCGGCAACCTGCTCGGCCCGGAGGAGGGCAAGGGCTTCTACCAGCTGATGCAGCAACTGCCGCAGGAACGCATGATCATCGCCCTCGGCGGCCTCGGCACCATGGAGCGCGCGCTCGAAGACACCATCGAGTACACCCGCAACCGCAAGCTGTTCGGCAAGCCGTCCCTGGAGCTGCAGAACACCCGCTTCAAGCTGGCCGAACTGAAGACCACCGCGACCATCGCGCGCAGCTTCATCGACGACTGCATGGTCAAGGTGCTCAAGGGCGAGCTGTCCGGCGAAGTGGCCGCGATGGCCAAGTGGTGGACCACCCACAACGCCGGCGTGATCGTCGACGAGTGCCTGCAGCTGCACGGCGGCTACGGTTACATGGTCGAGTACCCGATCGCCCGTCAGTACGCCAACGTGCGGGTCAGCCGGATCTTCGGCGGTTCCAACGAAATCATGAAAGAGATCATCGCGCGCACCCTGTAAGCGCGCCGCGCGGCCCGTTCCGCTGGAGCGGGCCGCGACCCAATGTTCGTCTGATGCCGTGGCGTCAGACCCTGCCTGGAGCACCATCGCGATGACTGCGTCGACCGTTGAACTCTCCATCGATGACGGCCTGGCCACCCTGGTCATGGCCCGCCCCGAGCGTAAGAACGCGCTCAACGTGCAGATGTTCGCCGAGCTGCTCGACACGCTGAACCTCGTGCGCCGCAACCCCGAGGTCAAAGCCTTGCTGCTGACCGGCGCGGGCAGCGATTTCTGCTCCGGCGGCGACGTCAGCAACATGGGCACGGGCGGCACCGCCGATGCCGCTGGGGTGCGAGCGCGCATGGAGGAGAACAACCGTCTGCTGCTGGCGATAGCCGACTTCACCAAGCCGTTGATCTCCGCGGTGGACGGCGTGGCCTTCGGCGCCGGCTTCAGCATCGCGCTGGCTTCGGACTTCGTCATCGCTTCCGAGCGTGCCCGCTTCTGCATGGCGTTCGCCCGTCTCGGCCTGTGCCCGGACATCGGCGCGTCCTACACGCTGCCGCGTATCGTCGGCCTGCAGAAGGCCAAGGAAATCATCTACTCGGCGCGCGAGGTCTCCGCACAGGAGGCGCTGCAGCTGGGGATCGCCCTGGAAGTCCATCCGGTCGAGAGTTTCCTCGGTCGCGCCGAGCAGCTGGCCCGCTCGATGGCCAACATGTCCGGGGTCAGCTTCGGCATGACCAAGCGCCTGCTGGCGCGCACCTTCGAGTGTGATCTCGCGGCGCAACTCGACGGCGAAGCCAGCGCACAGGCCGTGGCGATGACCTCGCCCTACATGCAAGAGGCTGCGGGGCGCTTCCTGCGCAAGCAGCCGGCCCTCTATCAGGGGCTGAAGGCCCCAGCGGCCACGACCAACAAATAACGGAGATTTGCCATGAGCACCCAAGCCAATTCGAGTGCGGCGGACATCCGCGCGATTCTCGACAAGCAACGCGCCGCCTTTCTGGCCGTTGAACCCTACAGCGCCGCACAACGCATCGAGCTGATCGACCGCGCCATCGGCCTGCTGGTCGATCATGCCGACGAAATCGTCGACGCGGTGGCTGCCGATTTCGGCCATCGCAGCAAGGATTTCACCCGCGTCACCGAAGTACTGTCGCCGCTGAACACGCTGAAGCAGACCAAGGCGCAGCTCACCGAGTGGATGCAGCCCGAACAGCGCCACACCGAGCGCGGCGAAGCCTGGCTGCAGTACCAGCCGCTCGGCGTGATCGGCATCCTCAGCCCGTGGAACTTCCCGGTCAACCTGGCCTTCGGCGGCCTCGCCGGCGCGCTGGCGGCCGGTAACCGGGTGATGATCAAACCGTCGGAGTTCACCCCGCAGACCTCCGAGCTGATGGCGCGGATGATCCGTTCGGTGTTCAGCGAGGACGAAGTGGCGGTGGTCACCGGTGGCCCGGAAGTCGGCCAGGCGTTCTGCAGCCAGCCGTTCGATCACCTGCTGTTCACCGGCGCGACCAGCATCGGCAAGCACGTCATGCGTGCGGCGGCCGAGAATCTGGTACCAGTGACCCTGGAGCTGGGCGGCAAGTCGCCAACCATCATTTCCCGCTCGGCCGATCTCAAGGCCGCGGTGACCAAGATCATCACCGGCAAGATGCACAACGCCGGGCAGATCTGCCTGGCCCCGGACTATGTGTTCGTCCCCGAGGAACTGCTGGAAGAGTTCATCGCCACCGCCAAGACGGTGCTGGGCAGCTATTTCCCGACCCTCAAGGACAACCCGGACTTCACCTCGGTGATCAATGCCCGTCACTTCCAGCGCCTGCAGGGTTACCTGAGCGAAGCGCGCGAGGCGGGCGTCGAGCTGATCGAGCTGAACCCGGCCGGCGAGGATTTCAGCGACCAGGCCCACCACAAGATCGCGCCGACCCTGCTGCGCAATCCGGGCGACGAGCTGAAGGTGATGCAGGACGAAATCTTCGGCCCGCTGCTGCCGATCAAGCCGTACCACACCATCCAGCAGGTGGTGGCCTACATCAACGCCCACCCGCGTCCGCTGGGGCTCTACTACTTCGGCAACGATGCCGCCGAAGAGCAGTTCGTGCTGACCCGCACCACCTCGGGCGGTGTGACCATCAACGAAGTGATCAAGCACGTCACCGTCGAGAGCCTGCCATTCGGCGGCGTCGGCCCCAGTGGCATGGGCGCCTATCACGGCAAGGACGGTTTCAAGACCTTCAGCCACGCCAAGGCGGTGTACCGCCCGATCGACGGCCCGGACCTCATGCGTCCGCCGTACGTCGAGCAGGTCCGCCAGATCGTCAGCTCGCTGATCAGCCGTTAAGCACGCAGGGACGTGGCTGAGTTGCCGCGTCCCGCACCCACACGAGGTTTTTTATGAAAGCTGCTGTATTCCATCAACCCGGTTCGCCACTGACCATCGAAGAAGTCAGCATCAGCAAGCCCGGTCCACGCGAAGTGCTGATCCGCACCGTGGCCAGCGGGGTCTGCCATTCGGACCTGCACGTGGTCGATGGTTCCTATCCCTACCCAGTGCCGCTGCTGCTCGGTCATGAGTCGGCGGGCATCGTCGAGGCGGTCGGCGCCGATGTGCGCAGCGTCAAGCCCGGCGACCACGTGGTCACCTGCCTGTCGGCGTTCTGCGGTTGCTGCAGCGACTGCGTCACCGGCCATATGAACCGCTGCCAGTCGCCAAGCACCAAGCGTGGCGCCGACGAAGAACCGCGCCTGAGCTACGTACAGAAGCCGATTCCACAGTTCATGAACCTCGGCGGTTTCGCCGAGCAGATGCTGGTCCACGAAAACGCCTGCGTGGCGATTCGCAAGGACATGCCACTGGACCGCGCGGCGCTGCTCGGTTGCGCGGTGATCACCGGCACCGGTGCGGTGTTCAACACCGCCCAGGTGCGTCCGGGTGAAACCGTCGCGGTGATCGGTTGCGGCGGCATTGGCCTCGCCACCATCAACGGTGCGGCGCTGGCCGGCGCGGCGCGGATCATTGCCATCGACATGCTGGATTCCAAGCTCGAACTGGCCAAGCAGTTCGGCGCCACCGACGTGGTCAACGGCCGCGACGGCGACGCGGTCAAACAGGTGCTGGAGCTGACTCGCGGCGGCGTGCACTACTCGTTCGAGTGCATCGGCCTCAAGCAGACCGCCGAGCAGGCCTTCGGCATGTTGCGCCGCGGTGGCACCGCCACGGTGATCGGCATGATCAAACCGGGCGTCAAGCTCGAGCTGCACGGCCTCGACTTCCTCAGCGAGAAGAAGATTCAGGGCTCGTACATGGGTTCCAACCGTTTCCCGGTGGACCTGCCGCGCCTGGTCGACTTCTACATGCAAGGTCGCCTGAAGCTCGACGAGATGATTTCCCAGCGCATCAAGCTGGAGCAGATCAACAGCGCCTTCGACGAACTCAAGCGCGGCGAACTGGCGCGCTCGGTGATCGTCTTCGACCAGTAACCCTTTGTTCCCGGCCGGTTGGCGTCCCCTGTTTCCGGTCGGGCTTTTCTTCCTCTGCATTCGATGAGAGCCAGCCAATGAAAACGCGCATTACAGAAATGCTGGGCATCCGCTACCCGATCATCCAGGGCGGCATGATGTGGGTCGGTCGCGCCGAAATGGCCGCGGCGGTTTCCAACGCTGGCGGTCTGGGCATTCTCACCGCCTTGACCCAGCCGACCCCGGAAGACCTGGCGCGCGAGATCGAGCGCTGCCGGCAGCTGACCGACCAGCCGTTCGGGGTCAACCTGACCCTGCTGCCGTCGATCAATCCGCCGCCGTACGCCAGGTATCTCGACGTGATCATCGAATCCGGCGTGAAGATTCTGGAAACCGCCGGCAACAACCCGGGTGAGCACATCGCCCGGGCCAAGGCCGCCGGTCTCAAGGTAATCCACAAGTGCGTGGCCATCCGGCACGCGCTGAAGGCGCAGAGCCTCGGCGTCGACGCGGTGTCGATCGACGGCTTCGAGTGCGCCGGCCACCCCGGCGAAGACGACGTACCGGGTCTGGTGCTGATCCCGCAGGCGGTGCGCAAGCTGAAGATTCCGGTGATCGCCTCCGGCGGCATCGCCGACGGCCGTGGCCTGGCCGCCGCCCTGGCGCTCGGCGCGGAAGGGGTGAACATGGGCACGCGCTTCTGCGCCACGCTTGAGGCGCCGATTCACGTCAACATCAAGCAGGCGCTGGTCAATTCCAGCGAGCGCGACACCAACCTGATCTTCCGCACCCTGCACAACACCGCGCGGGTGCTGAAGAACGCCATCTCCGACGAGGTGGTGAGCATCGAGCGCAAGGGCGGCGCGCAGTTCGAGGACATCCGCCACCTGGTCGCCGGGGCCCGCGGTCGCGCGGCGCTGGAGGCCGGCCAGCCGGACGACGGCATCGTCACCGCCGGCCAGTGCGTCGGCCTGATCGACGACATTCCGAGTTGTGCCGAGTTGCTCGAGCGCATGGTCGCCGAGTGCCGCACGCACCTGCAGACCGCCCAACGCTGGGCCAACTGATCCGCCGCCTGCCGGCGCCACCGCGAGGTGGCGCCGCAGCGCCCTGACCGGAGCACCGCGCCATGGATTTCACCTTCAGTGACGAGCAACAGATGCTGCGCGACCTGCTCGCGCGCTATCTGGATGAACAGTACGGCTTCGACAAACGCATGGCGGCGGTCAACTCCGCCGAGGGCTGGCGACCGGCCTGCTGGCAGGCCTTTGCCCATGAGCTGGGCATTCTCGCGGCAGGTTTTCCGGAGGAACTGGGTGGCCTGGGTGGCGGCAGCACGGAAAACCTCATCGTCATGGAGGCGTTCGGCCGCGCCCTGGTGCTCGAGCCGTACCTGAGCACGGTGGTGCTCGGTGGCGGGGTGCTCAAGCGCGTCGGCGGCGAGTCCGCGGCGCACCTGATCGCACAGATCGGCGCCGGCGAGGTGCGCATCGCCTGGGCGCAGTACGAGGCGCAGAGCCGCTATTGCCTGCATGACGTGCAGCTCAGCGCGCGTCGCGATGGCGACAGCTACGTGCTGAACGGCAACAAGACGGTGGTGCTCGATGCGCCGTACGCCACGCACCTGCTGGTCAGCGTGCGCACGGCCGGCGAGCGACGCGAGCGCAACGGCATCAGCTTGCTGCTGGTGGAGCAGGGCGCTGATGGCCTGCGTCGTCAGGATTATCCGACCGTCGACGGCGGGCGTGCCGCGGAGCTGTTCTTCGACAACGTGCGGGTGCCGGCCAGTGCGCTGCTCGGCGCACAGGATCAGGGCCTGGAACTGCTTGAGGTGGTGTTCGACGAGGCGCTGGTGGCGCTGTGCGCCGAGGGCGTGGGGATCATGCAGCGGATGCTGGCCGACACCGTGGCCTACGCCAAGGAGCGCAAGCAGTTCGGCGTGCCGATCGGCACCTTCCAGGCCCTGCAGCACCGCATGGTCGACATGTACATCCATATCGAGCAGGCCAGCGCGCTGACCTACCTGGCCAACCTCAAGCTCAGCGAGTCGCCGGTCGAACGCGCCCGCGCGGCCAGCGCCGCCAAGGTGCGGGTGGGCAAGGCGCTCAAGGCGGTCGGCCAGGGCGCGGTGCAGGTGCACGGCGGCATGGGCATCACCGAGGAACTGGCGGTCGGGCACTACTTCAAGCGCGCCACCGTGATCGAGCAGCAGTTCGGCTCGGTTGACCATCACCTGCGCCGTTACGGCGAGCTGGCCGGGAGCTGAAGCATGAATCTTGAATATTCCGCTGACGAACAGGCGTTCCGCGAGGAAGTGCGGGCGTGGATCGCCGAGGCGTACGACGACCAGCTGCGCGCACTGATGGCGCAATCGAAGACCGGTTACCTGGACAAGGAAGGCCAGCGTCGCTGGCAGAAGAAACTGCATGCGCGCGGCTGGATGGCGCCGGACTGGCCGGCCGAATACGGCGGACCGGGCTGGACGCCGACCCAGCGCTACCTGTTCCAGGCCGAGACCGGCATGGCCGGCTGCCCGAAGGTCTCGCCGATGGGCGTGAAGATGGTCGCCCCGGTGATCATGCGCTTTGGCACCGAGGCGCAGAAGGCGCGCTTCCTGCCCGCCACGCTGGCCTCGGACATCTTCTGGTGCCAGGGCTATTCCGAGCCCAACTCCGGCTCCGACCTGTCCTCGCTGCAGACCCGCGCCGACCGTGACGGCGACCACTACGTGATCAACGGCTCGAAGATCTGGACCACCCAGGCGCAATGGGCCGACTGGATGTTCTGCCTGGTGCGCACCAGCCGCGAAGCCAGCAAGCAGGCGGGCATCTCCTTCCTGCTGATCGACATGACCAGCCCGGGCATCAGCGTCGACCCGTTGCCGCTGCTCGACGGGCCGATGCCTGGCGAACAGGAGGTCAATCAGGTCTTCTTCGACAACGTGCGGGTGCCGGTGGCCAACCTGGTCGGCGAGGAAGGCCAGGGCTGGACCTGCGCCAAGTACCTGCTGGAGTTCGAGCGCGGCGGCACGTTCGGTTCGACACTGCGCTATCAGCTCGACAAGGTGCGTCAGGTCGCCGCCGCGCAACCGTCCGACAGCGGCGGCCGGCTGCTCGACGATGCGGACTTCCGGCGCCGCCTGCTCGAACTGGAAATCCAGGTCGAGGCGGTGGATGCCACCGAGCTGCGCCTGTTCTCCGCGGTCAGCGCCGGCACTTCGATTGGCGCGGCCTCGAGCATGCTCAAGCTGGCCGGCACGGAAACCCTGCAGGCGATCAGCGAGCTGGCCGTCGAGGCCATCGGCCCGCAGGGCTGGCCATTCATTCGCGACACCTGGGCCGAGGTCTACGACCGCCCGCATGCGCCACGTGCGGGCCCGGACTACGCGGCGCCGGTGCTGCCGCGCTACTTCAACTACCGCAAGACTTCGATCTACGGCGGCACCAGCGAAGTGCAGCGCAACATCATCGCCAAGCAGGTGCTCGGCCTGTAGGCCGGCACCGCGTACTGCAGGAGTTTCGCCATGAGTGCCATGGATATTGCTAGCCCAGAGATCAGCGCCGAGGTGCCGGCCGGCTTCGAGCCGTTGCGCCGGCCCAACAGTGGTACTGCCGGCTTCGTGCAGAACTGCCAGGGCGTCTACATCAACCTCGCCACCGGTATGGTCGCCGCGCGCATCCTGCCCGAGCACCTTAATCCGCTGAACATCGCCCACGGCGGCTTTCTCGCCACCCTGGCCGACACCGCCTTCGGCGCCTACATCCGCATCAACGGCAAGCTCGAGTTGCCGCCGGCGACCGTCGAGCTGAGCATCGATTACATCAGCCCGGCGCGGCCGGGGCAGTGGATCGAGGCGCACGTCGAGCTGCACAAGCTCGGCCGCACCCTGTGCAACGCCAGCCTCAGTCTGTTCGATGGCGAGCGCCTGGTAGCGCGCGCCAAGGGCACCTTCATCGCCAATACCGCCATGCACGCGAAGACGCTGGCGGAGCGTAAATCGTGAATCAATCAGGAGTACCCCATGGCAGCGAATGAGCAGCCAGCCGCCAGCCCGGTCGGGCCCGAGGCGCAGTACCAACGTTTCCTGCAAGAAGGCCGCTTCATGCTGCAGCGCAGCCAGTCCACCGGGCGCTACGTGTTCTATCCGCGCGTGGCGATTCCCGGCACCGGCGAGACCGACCTGGAATGGGTGCCGGCCAAAGGTACCGGCAGCATTTACGCGATCACCGTCAACCGTGCGCGTACCGGCAGCAAGAACGTCGCGCTGATCGATCTCGACGAGGGCGTACGCATGATGTCGCGCATCGAAGGCCTGGAGACGGCGCCAATCGGCAGCCGCGTCAAGGCGCGGATCATCGAGCAGGACGGGGTGGCCGGCGTGGTGTTTGATCTGATCGAAGGAAACCAGGCATGAGTCAGGCTTACCGCGGCAAGTCCGCCATCGTCGGCATCGGTAGCGCCGGCATCGGTGAAGCGCACGGCTTCAGCGCCCTCGATCTGCTCGGCCAGGCGTCACTGAAGGCCATCGCCGACGCCGGCCTGCAGCTCTCGGATATCGACGGGGTGTTCTGCGCCACCAGCTCGCATGCCTTCCCGACCCTGTCGGCCTGCGAGTACCTGGGCATCAAGCCGAAGTTCGTCGGCGGTCCCAACGTCGGCGGTTCGAGCTTCGAGATGCACCTGCTGCAGGCCACCATGGCGCTGGAATCAGGCCTGTGCAGCGCGGCGTTGATCTGCTACGGCTCCAACCAGCGCACCGCCGGCGGTGGTCGCCTGGTGTCGATGAGCGAGCCGCAATGGCATGAAACCTTCTACAACCCGCGCCATCCGATCACCGCCTATGGCCTCGCCGCGAGCCGGCATATGCACCAATACGGCACCACGCGCGAACAGCTCGCCGAAGTGGCGGTGGCCGCGCGCGGCTGGGCCAACCTCAACCCTGAGGCGTTCGCCCGCGGCCCGCTGAGCATCGATGACGTGCTGGCCAGCCGCATGGTCAGCGATCCGCTCAGCTCGGCGGACTGCTGCCTGGTCACCGACGGCGCCGGCGCCTGCGTCCTGGTGCGCGCCGACCGGGCCCGCGACTTGCCGAACAAGCCGGTGTACTTCCTCGGCGCGGCCGGCGCGCAGTGGCACCGCTCGATTCAGGCGATGCCCGATCTGACCGTCACCGCCGCCTCGGAAAGCTGCCCACGGGCCATGCAAATGGCCGGGGTGACGCACGCCGACGTCGACCTGGTGATGCTCTACGACGCCTTCACCATCAACACCATCCTGTTCCTCGAAGACCTCGGCTTCTGTCCGAAGGGCGAGGGCGGTCGCTTCGTCGAAGGCGGGCACATCGCCCCCGGCGGCAAGCTAGCGGTGAACACCAACGGTGGCGGCCTGTCCTGCGTGCACCCGGGCATGTACGGGATGTTCCTGATCCTCGAGGCGGCGACGCAGATTCGTGGCCAGGCCGGCGACCGTCAGCTCGACAGCTGCGATATCGCCCTGCTGCATGGCAACGGCGGCACGCTGTCCAGCCAGGTCACCGCCTTCCTCGGCAGCGCCGCCGCGCTCTGAGGATCGCCCCTGGCTGCCCGCTGAAGGGACCAGCCAGGGGTGAGTCGGCAAATTGCTCTAAACGGACTAGAGCCATCACCGGCGGCGGATCGGATACTTCGATCCGCTCGCATCTTGTGCTCAGGCCATTGTCGCCTGGCCCACATCGAAGTCGGCGCCCGCGGCGCCCCAACAACAACGAGTGAGGAACTCCTCGATGGACATCCAATTCACGCCTGAAGAGCTCGCCTTCCGCGACGAAGTCCGGGCCTTCCTGCGCGACCAGCTGCCGGCCGAAACCGCCCAGCGCGGGCTGCAAGGCAAACGTTTCAGCAAAGAGCAGAGCGTCCAGTGGATGCGTGCCCTGAGCGCGCGTGGCTGGCTGGCTCCGGGCTGGCCGGCCGAGTACGGCGGCACCGACTGGAGCGTGGTGCAGAAGCATATTTTCGACGAGGAGTGCTTCGCTGCCGGCGCGCCGCGCGTGGTGCCATTCGGCGCCAAGATGGTCGCCCCGGTGATCATCAAATTCGGCACCGAGGCGCAGAAAGCGCGCTTCCTGCCTGGGATTCTCAACAGTGACGACTGGTGGTGCCAGGGCTATTCCGAGCCGGGCGCCGGTTCCGACCTAGCCTCGCTGAAGACCCGTGCGGTGCGTGACGGCGACCATTACGTGGTCAATGGCCAGAAGACCTGGACCACCACCGCCCACTGGGCCGACTGGATGTTCTGCCTGGTGCGCACCGATCCCGAGGCGCAGCAGCAGCGCGGCATCAGCTTCCTGCTGATCGACATGAAGACCCCGGGCATCACCGTACGACCGATCATCACCCTGGACGGCGAGCACGACGTCAACGAGGTGTTCCTCGACAACGTGCGCGTACCGGTGGAGAACCTGGTCGGCGAGGAGAACCAGGGCTGGACCTGCGCCAAGTACCTGCTGACCCACGAACGCACCAGCATCGCCGGCATCGGCCAGACCAAGGCCTGGCTGACCCGCCTGAAGAAAGTCGCCCGCGAAGAGCAGTACAACGGCCAGCCACTGGCCGAAGACCCGCTGTTCCGCGCGCAACTCGCCGAACTGGACATCCAGATGATGGCGCTGGAAACCAGCAACCTGCGCATCCTCGCCGCGGCCCGCGAAGGCGGCGTGCCGGGCGCGGAAAGCTCGATCCTGAAGATCCGCGGCACCGAACTGCGTCAGCAGATCGCCTACCTGATCAGCAAGGCGGTCGGCAGCTATTCGATGCCGTTGCTCGAAGACGAGTTGGAGTTCGGCGCCGACGTCGCGCCGCTGCACAGCGACTGCAGCGCCTCCGCGGCGTCCCAGTACCTCGACTCGCGCAAGGCCTCGGTCTACGGCGGTTCCAACGAAATCCAGAAGAACATCATCGCCAAGATGATTCTCGAGCTGTAAGGGGCGGATCATGGACTTCAAACTGACAGAAGAGCAGCAGATGCTGCAGGACACCGCGGCGCGCCTGGTGCGTGACGCCTACGGCTTCGAGCAACGCGAGGCGCTACTCAAGAGCGAAGCCGGTTTCAGCGCCGAATTCTGGGCGCAGCTCGGCGAGCTGGGCCTGACCTCGGTGCCGTTCGCCGAGGAGTTCGGCGGTTTCGGCGGCAACGGTGTGGACAGCATGCTGATCACCACCGAACTGGGCCGCGGCCTGTGCCTGGAACCCTACCTGTACTCGGTGATCTTCGCCGGCGGGCTGATCAACCAGCTCGGCAGCGCTGCGCAGAAAAGTGAGCTGCTGCCGCAGGTGGCCAGCGCCGAGCTGCAACTGGCCGTGGCCCTCGACGAGCCGCAGAGCCACTACCAGCTGCACGACGTGCAGACCCGCGCGGTGGCGGCCAATGGCGGCTGGCAGTTGAGCGGCCGCAAGACCGCCGTGGTCGGTGGCCACAGCGCCGGGCTGCTGCTGGTTTCGGCACGCAGCAGCGGCGAGTCGCGTGACGAGGCGGGCGTCAGCCTGTTCCTGGTCGACCCGCGCAGCGCCGGTGTCGAGCGTCGCGCGTATCCGACCATCGACGCCCGCAAGGCTTGTGAGTTGTACCTCGACAACGCCAGCGCCACGCTGCTCGGCGAAGCGGGCCAGGCGCTGGCCGCGCTGCGCTACCAGCAGGGCCGCGCCATCGCCGCACAGTGCGCCGAAGCGCTCGGCAGCATGGAAGCGGCGTGCCAGCTGACTCTCGACTACCTGAAAACCCGTAAGCAGTTCGGTCAGGTGATCGGTCGCTTCCAGGCCCTGCAGCACCGCATGGTCGACATGCGCATCGAACTGGATCAAGCCACCTCGATGACCATCCTGGCTGCCTGCGTGGCCGACGCGCCGGACAGCGACGAGCGCAGCCGTACCCTGGCTGCCGCCAAGTTCATCGTCAGCCGCGCGGCACGCTTCATCGCCGACCAGGGCATCCAGTTGCACGGCGGTATCGGCCTGACCTGGGAATACGTGCTGTCGCACCACGCCAAGCACCTGCTGATGGTCGCCCGCCAGTTCGGCGACGACGACCATCACCTGCGCGCCTACGGTCGCCTGATGAACGTGGCCTGATCGCCACGGCAATTCCTGTTGTCCTCGCCGGGCCCTCGGGCCCGGCTTTTTTCCGCTACACCCGCTTCCGCCACTGCCGGCAGCCAAGCTGGGCGGATACTTTTTCAATCAGCGTGAAAACAATAACGGAGCGCGCACTATGACTCGTTTAGGGAAACGCCTGCCGGGACTGGCCCTGGCCGCGGCCTTGCTGACCGGCAGCTTTGCCGCCAGCGCGGCGGACCAGCCGAACATCCTGGTGATCTTTGGCGACGACGTGGGCTACTACAACCTGAGCGCCTACAACCAGGGGATGATGGGCTACGAAACGCCGAACATCGACCGCATCGCCAACGAAGGTGCGCTGTTCACCCACGCTTACGGCGAGCAGTCCTGCACCGCCGGTCGCTCGGCGTTCATCCTCGGCGAACACCCGTTCCGCACCGGCCTGCTGACCATCGGCATGCCCGGCTCCGAACACGGCATCCCCGAGTGGGCGCCGACCATCGGCGATGTGATGAAGCAGCAGGGTTACACCACCGGCCAGTTCGGCAAGAACCACCTCGGCGACCGCGACAAGCACCTGCCAACCAAGCATGGTTTCGACGAGTTCTTCGGCAACCTCTACCACATGAACGCCGAGGAAGAGCCGGAGACCTACTACTACCCGAAAGACCCGGAATTCCGCAAAAAGTACGGCCCGCGTGGGGTGATCCACTCCTACGCCGACGGCAAGATCGAGGACACCGGCCCGCTGACCCGCAAGCGCATGGAAACCATCGACGACGAGTTCGTCCAGGCCACCGAGAATTTCATCGACAAGGCGCACAAGGCCGACAAACCCTTCTTCATCTGGTTCAACAGCACGCGCATGCACGTCTGGACCCACCTGAAAAAAGAGTCCGACGGCAAGACCGGTATCGGCCTGTACCCGGATGGGATGGTCGAGCACGACGGGCAGATCGGTCAGCTACTCAACAAGCTCGATGAGCTGGGCATCGCCGACAACACCATCGTCATCTACACCACCGACAACGGCGCGCAGAAGGCCAGTTGGCCGGACGCCGGCAGCACGCCGTTCCACGGCGAGAAGGGTGGCAGCTATGAAGGCGGTCACCGCGTGCCGCTGCTGGTCAAATGGCCGAAGGTGATCAAGCCGGGCAGCCGCTTCAACAACATGATCGCCCACAACGACTGGATGCCGACCCTGGCGGCTGCCGCCGGCGACAGCACCCTGGTGGCCGACATGGCCAAGGGCAGTCAGTTGAATGGCAAGCAGTTCAAGGTGCACCTGGACGGATACAACTTCATGCCGTTCTTCAAGGGTGAAGCCAAGGACAGCCCGCGCGAGGAGTACTTCTACTTCGGTATGGGCGGTGAGCTGAATGCCCTGCGCTGGAAGGACTGGAAGGTGAACTTCGCCACCATCGACGGCTCGATCGCCTCGGCGACCCGCAACGTCACCAACTTCCCGACCGTCACCAACCTCAAGGCCGATCCGTTCGAGACCGCGCGCAAGGATTCGTCGATGTCCACCCGCTGGGCAGCCGACCAGCTGTGGCTGTTCGTCCCGGTACAGGCGCAGGTGCAGAAGTTCTTGGCGACCATCCCGGGCTATCCGTTCCAGGAAGGCGTCAACCTGAATCCGGCCAACATCAGCTACCAGAGCCTGGCAGTGAAGCAGGCGATGATGAAGCTGCAGAAACTGTCGCCGCCTGCCAACTAAGCGCAGGCGTCGCAGCAGCAAAGAAGCCGGGCCCGAGCGCCCGGCTTCTTTTTGTGCACAGGAAATGCAGATCAGAAGCCGCTTTCGCGCAGCAGCACGGCGAGCAGCTGCGTCGCGCCATCGGCAAGCAGGCTGCGCCGCGCGCCATCGATCTGCAGCCGTCCGCGGGTTTCGCGCAGCGCCGGCGTCGGCGCGTCGAGTTGGACTAGCACATGGAACACCGCGTTGGTCGGGATCAGCGCCTCACTCTTTGCCGAAACCGCCAGCGGCCCGCCGAGGCGCGAGGACAGCATCGGGTGCTCGAGTTGGTTGACCCGGGTGCTGCCGATATCGAGCACCCGGCCGTCAATCGGCTGCGGATCGCCTTCCGGGTAGAAGCGCACGTGGTTTCCCGTCTGCAGGCGGTGAACCTGATCCTGATCGACATAGGCGTCGACCTGCCAGCGGCTGGGCTCGATCAGCACGCCGAGCAGCTCGCGATTGCGCACCCACTGGCCGTTGCGCCAGTCCGGGTTGACGTCCGACCAGCGCCCGGCGAACGGCGCCTGCAGTTTCAGTCGGGCGATCTCTGAGCGTGCCGCGCGGGCTTCCTCGAACTGCACGCCAAGCCGGCTGCGGGTCGCGGCCTGTTCGCCTAGGCCGGCAGGGTCTGCAATCAGCCCGGCCAGGCGCGCCTCGTAACTGCGCACGCTGGCCTCGCTGCTGCGCAGCCGCGAGGCGATATCCGGCTCGTCCAGCACGATCAGGGTGTCGCCGGCGGTCACCCGGCCGGCCGGGCGGATCGATTGCAGCTGCGCGGGGAAGGGCGCGTAGACCCGCAGCTGTTGCTCGGCGCGGGCCACGCCAACGGCATGAATCTGCACCCGCCAGGGCAGGGCGAGGAGCAGCAGCAACGCGGCGAGGCCGCACCAGAACAGCGTGCGGCGGTTGGCGCGGATCTGCCCGCGCTGCTGCCACCAGTGTTTCAGCTCACGGGCGATGGGCATGACGATGAACCAGGCGATTTCCACGGCGAACAGCATGATGCCGAGCAGTTTGAAGAACAGCAGGTACACGGCGATGGCGATCCCGAAGAACAGCACCAGGCGATACAGCCAGGTGGCAATCGCGAACGCCACCAGCAGGCGTCGCTGCGGTGGGCTGAACGGCTCCGGCCAGTCCTCGTCGAGGCCGAGCAGCAGGCGGCGCAGGCTGACCCGTGCGAGTGCCGAGGAGCGCTCGTGCAGGTTGGGGAAGTCGAGCAGGTCGGAGAGGATGAAATAGCCGTCGAAGCGCATGAACGGGCTCGCGTTGAGAGCCAGCGACAGCACCCAACTGGTGGTCGCCAGGTAGAGCAGGGCGTTGCGCAGCGAGCCGGGATCGCAGAGCGCCCAGCCGAGGGTCGCCAGGCCGGCGATCGACAGCTCGGTAAGGATGCCGGCGGAGGCGATCGCCAGGCGCTGCCGTGCGCTGCGCAGTTTCCAGCTCTCGCCGGTGTCGGTGTAGAGCATCGGCCAGAGCACCACGAAGGCCACACCCATGTGCCCGACCTTGAGGCCGAGGCGGGTGGCGACCAGGGCGTGGCCGAGCTCGTGCAGGGTCTTGGCGACGATCAGCGCCAGGGCAAAGCTGAACAGGCCTTCGAGGGAGAAGGACTCGACCACCGCATTGCGGAAGGTGTCCCACTGGTGCAGAACCAGAACGATGCCGAGCACGCTGAGCAGTACCACCAGCAGCCCGGTGAGCGGGCGGAACAGCCAGTCCAGGCTGCGCGCCAGTTGTTGCAGGTGGCGCTGCGGGTGCAGCAGCGGAATGCGGAAGAACAGGTAGTGGTGCAGCCACCAGCGCCAGCTGAGGAACTGCATGCCCTCGCTGCGCGCCTGCAGGCGGGCGACCGCCTCGGCGCCGGGTTGCAGCAGTTGGTGCTGGTCGAGGAACTGGCGGAAGGCGAGGACCTGGCTCGGCTCGGGGTTGAGCGCGGTCTGCTCGGCAATCTGCGTGCTGATCTGCCGGGGCGTCTGGCCCCAGCGCAGCAGGCACTCGAACTCCAGCCAGCCGATGCGGTAGAAGCGATTGACCACCGTGTCCTGGATCACCCACGCCGGCTCGCCGTTGGCGCCCTCGGCAACCTCGCTGAGGCGCAGGTCTTCACGCAGCGGCGGCAGCGGCAGATCGTCGGGGCTGTCCATCACCAGCCCGTCCAGGCACGCAGCGCGGCCAGCGGCCGGCGCAGCAGGTAGTAACCGAGCAGCACGCGTTCGCCGTACAACTTGGCCGTGCCGTGCAGGCCGAGGCGCGCGTGCTCCGGCTTGCCCTCGACGCTCGCCAGCAGGCGGTAGGCGACCACTCCGTCGTCGCTGGCCTTGGCCTGGTAGCTGGTTTCGAGAATCTCGCCCTTGAGCGGCTGCAGTGGGTAGGCGGTGAGGAACAGGGTGACTGCCGCTCCGGGCTCCAGGGCGATGGCATCGGCCACCGGCAGCTGGATGAGCATCACCGGCTGCGCCGGGTCGGCGACCAGCAGGATGCGCTCACCGGTGACCACCGGCTTGCCCAGCCAGTCGTTGGGGTCGCTGAACACCGCCACGCCGGCGCGCGGCGAGAGCACCTGGGTGCGTTTCAGCTGCGCCTCGACCGCCGCCAGCTCGGCGCGGCGTTGCAGGGCGCGGCCATTGAGCAGGGTCAGTTCGCCCTTGCTCTGCGGGTTGTCGAAGGCACGCTGGCTGGCGGCCATCAGCTCGGCGTCGGCCACCGCGACTTCCTTGCTCAGCACCTCGGCGCGGCTGCGCAGGGTGGTTTCGTTGAGCGAGAACAGCGGCGTGCCAGCTTCCACCGGTTGGTTGGGGCGCACCTGCATGCGTTCGACCACGCCGTCGATCGGCGAACTGATGATCTGCGCCTGGTGCGAGACGATCTCCGCCGGGGCCAGGGCGGTTTGTCGCACCGGAATCAGCAGCAAGGCACCGGCGACTGCCAGGGCCAGCAGTGCCTGGCGTCTGCTCGGCCACCAGCGGCGCAAACGGCGCTGGCGGGTCAGCGCGGCCCAGCAATAGGCCCAGGTCTGCCAGAGCCCGCTCAATGCCTGTTGCAGCCCTTCGGCCGGCGGTTGTTCGAGGAGGAACAGCAGCAGGCCCAGGCGCTGCCCGTCGTGGCGCTGCAGGGGGACGCACCAGAGTCCAGCTGGCCACCATTCGGCCCAGCCTTCGGCGATTTCGGCGGGTGGCTCTACCGCGTCACGTGCCAGCCAGTGCGGCTGCTGGTCCGGCAGTTGGCTGGCCACCCAGCGACTGGCGCGGCGCAGCCAGACCAGATACGGCGAGTCCTCGCTGGGCTTGGACAAGCCGGACACGCAGAGCAGTTCCAACGCCTCGCCACGCTGGGCGAACACCAGCGCCTGGTGGAAATGCAGCACCGGGTAGAGGTCGTTGGCCATGCTGAACGCCAGGGCGTTCAGCGACTCGGCCTGCAGCGCGCGGTCACGCAGGGCGATAAGGCTCAGCAACGCCTGCGGCTGGACGATCCGTTCATTCATGGTCATCGGCGAACCGCGCGGTGCCGCTCATGCCGGCGATCAGTTCCGGGTATTCGGCGTCGAGGCGCGCCTCCAGCTCGACAGTCTGCGCCACCGCATCGACCCGCGAGTTGACCGCGCTGATGTGCGCCGGGTAGCTCTTGCCGGTTTCGTGGATGCTGATCTGCAGCGCCTTGCCGGTGGTCAGCCCCTGCAGCAGGTTGGACGGCACGTTGAGACGCACCTTGAGCGGGCCGTCGCTGACCAGATCGAACAGCGGCGTACCGGCACTGACCGTCTGGTAGGGCTTGGCGTGCACCTTGGCGACCCGCCCGTTGAACGGTGCGAGCACCTTGCAGTAGCCGCTCTGTGCCTGGGCCAGCGAACGTGCGCCTTCGGCCTTCTGCACCTCGGTCGAGGCCATCGCCACTTCCAGGTCGCCGACCGCGTCGAGTTTGCGCAGGTTGCGTTTGGCCTCGAGGTTCTGCCGCGCCATGGTCAGCTCGGCGGCGGCCACCTTGCTGCGCGCGTCGGCCTCGCTGCAGTTGAATTGGGCGAGCAGGGCATCCTTGGCGACTTTCTGGCCGAGCGCCGCGCGCAGTTCGCCGAGCGTGCCGCCCATCTGGCTGGACAACGTGGTCTCCACGTCGGCGGTCAGCAGCACCCGAATTGCGCTCGGGTCATCGAGCGCATCGGGGGTGGAGGGTGATTCGGCGGCCAGGGATGGCGTGAGAACAGCGGCGAGCAACAGGGTGGGGAACGCGTGCTTACTGCGGAATGGACGCATTGCCGCCCCCCTGTGTGGAGGCCGCGAGCAGGCCGTTGCGCTCTCGGGCGACCGTGGTGCGTTCAATCTCGCGGGCCAGGGTCTTCACGTCCTGTTTCTCAATTGACTCTGGCAGGATGTCGAGGCCCACCGAGTTGTACAGCCGGCCCCAGGCAGCCTGGGCGCTGGAATACGCCGCTTCGCGCTGGTAGCGCGACAGCAGGTAGCGGCCTTCGGCACGGATCACTTCCAGTTCCGAACCGAACGAGGTGGTCTTCGCCGCGTTCGCGTAATCGAGCAGGCTGCGGTCGACGCGCAGGCTTTCGTCGGTGAACTCGACCTCCTGGCGCGCCAGCTGGTAGCGCAGGCTGCCGACCCGCACCTGGGTGAGGATCGCCATCGACAGGGCGATGCGCCGGGTGTCGTCGGTGGCGCTTTGCGATTCTTCGGCGGCGTTGAGGGACGGCAGTTGCAGCAGCTTGAGCAGGTTGAGCGACACCTGCACGCCGGTTTCCGTCCAGTGGCTGTTGTAGAGCAGCTTGTTGGAGTCGTAGCGGTAGCCGAAATCAACCGCGACGTTGGGCCACAGCTGCGCCTTGGCGATCTTCAGGTCGTTCGCGTTGACCCGCTTGCGGTACCACTCTTCCATGATCTCCGGGCGGTTCTCCATCGACAGCTGTTCGAGCGCGGTGATGTCGTCCTTGAGCACCGGCAGCGCCGGTTCGGCCTGATCGGCGAGGCGCATGCGCGAACCGGCTGGCAGCGACATCAGCGCCGACAGCTCGGCCTGGGCGAACTCCAGGTCCTGACGGCGCACGGTGAGCAGGTAGATGGAGTCGAGCAGGGCGCGTTGGTAGGCAAGGATTTCCTGGCGCGGCAGCAGGCCTTTCTGTTCCGCCTCGCGTGCCGAGCCGAGCGCACGATTGGTGCGCTCGAGCAGGCGATCGACCTCCGGCATCAGGCGTTGCGCGCCCAACGCGCGCCAATAGGCGTTGCGCACGTCCTGCATGACGTTCTGCGCGACGCGACGGCGGCGCTCGTCGGCCATCAGCATCTGATCGGCCTTCTGCTGGGTGCGGTAGTAGGCCACGCCGAAGTCGAGCAGGCTCCAGCTCAGGCCGAGACCGGCGAGGTCGCGATAGCGTTCTTCGGAGGTGGATGCACGCAGGCTTTCTTCGCGGTCCTCGATGCCGATCGAGGTGCCGCCGGAGTCGTTGTTGCGCCCGGCGTAACCGGCCGAGGCGACCACGCGCGGCAGCATTTCATGGCTGGACACATCACGCAGATCGGACGCCAGCGCGCTTTCCATCAGCTTGAGGCGGTAATCGAGGTTGTACTTCAGCGCCCGCGCGGCCGCCTCGTAGAAGGTGATCGGTGCGGTCACCGGTTCCTGGTCGGCGTACATGCGCGCCTGGTCGTCGACGATGCGCTGGCGGTTCTCCTGTTCGCTGTACGGCTGCGGCTCGAGCGAGGAGCAGCCAACCAGCAGCACGGAGGCGGCGATGGCTACGTTGAGGTGCTTCATGGCGTATCGGTGCATAGGCATTCCTGTCCTATTCGGGCGTATTCGTGCGCGAAGGTGTTCCAAACGGGTATAGCCGCTGAGCGGCAGCCTGCAACTGCGCGCCGAAACCACGGGCGGTCTGCGCGTTGGCGGGCTGCTCGCGTGGTGCCTGTTGCGCCTGGCCTTTGATCATGTCTTCGGCGCTGGTGGCGAAGATCGACGGATCACTCAATAGGCCGTCAGCGCTGAGGCTGGTGCGCCCGTGGCGGCCGAGCAGCCAGGCGAGATCGAGATCGCTCTCGATGCGGCTACGGTCCACCGCGCGGCCGACGTACTGGCCGGGGACCAGGCCCAGCCCGGCGCCCAGCGATTCGGCACGCAACTCATCAAAATTGCTCAGGTCGATCAGGCTGCCGCCGGCGCCCCAGCTCGACAGCTCCAGCACCCGTGCTACGCGCTCGACCACCGGGGCAATGAAAATGGCTGGCTGCACGTCATTCAGGGCGAGACCTTCGCTGCCGTTGTCACGGCCGGGGTTGATGATTGGATCGCTGCTCGGCGGGATGAACGGCGCGGAAATGTCCAGGTTGATCACCAGTTCGGCCAGGTCACTGGCGCCGGCGAGGTCGTTGATGGTGTAGGTGAACACGTCCTGCAGGACCTGGCCGAGGCCGGCTGCGGCCAGCACTTCGGGGTTGGTCAAGTCGATGGTGTAGGTGTAGCTGCCATCGGCGTTGAGGGTCAGCGTGCCGTAGCGACCGACCAGCGGCTGGCCGACCGTGCCGGCGGTACCGCTGCCGGCTTCGGCGCCGGTGCGGATGCCGACCACCTGCAGCTGGTCGGCGTTGTCCACGTCGCCATCGTTGGGCAGCACATTGCCGCTGGTGTGCGGAGCCACGACCTGGTCGCTGGCCACCGCGCTGTCGTTGACCGCCACCGGTGCGTCGTTGGCGCCCTGGATCAGCAGGTTCAGGCGTGCGGTGGATTCCGCGCCTTCGGTGTCGCGCATCCGATAGGTGAACGCCTCGCGCAGGGTTTCCCCGGCGGTGCGCAGCGCCTGAACGGTCGGGTTGGCGTTGTCCACCACATAGCTGTAACTGCCGTCGGCATTCAGCGTCAGGCTGCCGTAGCGGCCCTGCAGCGTCTGCCCGGCCAGCGCCGTGGCGCCCAACTCACTGGCGAAGCCGACTACCTGGCGGGTCTCGCCGAGGGCGACGGCATCGACGTCAGTGTCGTTGCCCAGCACGTTGCCGATGGGATCGGTACCCGGCGTGGCATTGCCCACGCCACCGGCCTCGACGGCGACACCATCGTCATCGACGGCAATCGGCGTGTCGTTGCGCCCATCGATGGTGATGCGCAGCTCGGCGGTGTCGTCCGCCTGGTTGGGGTCAGCCACGGTGTAAGTGAAGGTTTCAAGCAGGGTCTGGCCGCTGACGCGCAGCGCCTGTACCGCCGCCAGGCTGTTGTCGACCACATAGGTCCAGCTGCCGTCGGCGTTGATCGTCAGGTCGCCGTACAGGCCGCGCAGGGCCGTGCCCAAGGTGCCGCTGGCACCGCTGCCGGTTTCCGGGCCGACGCGAATGGCCGTGACCGCGAGCGGGCCGCCTTCGAGGTCGGTGTCGTTGTCGAGCACATTGCCGCTCGGGTCAAGACCGAGCGTGCCATTGTTCAAGCCGCCGGCTTCGATGGCCTGCGCCTCGTCGTCGAAACCATCCGGTGCGTCGTTGCGGCCGATGACGATGATGTCCAGCTGCGCCAGGTCAGTGAGCCCGCCGAGGTCGGTCGCCTGGTAGGTGAAGCGATCCACCAGGGTCTGCAGGAAGTCCAGGGCGAGGACGTCCGGGTTGGAGATGTCCAGGGTGTACTGGTAACTGCCGTCGGTGTTGAGCACCAGGGTGCCGTACTGGCCGACCAGCACGGTGCCGACAGTGCCAGCAGTGCCAGTGCCAGCTTCCTGGCCGGTGCGGATCGCGGTGACGGAAAGGCGGTCGCCCTGGTCGACGTCGGTGTCGTTGGGCAGCACGTTGCCGCTGGGGTTTATCACTCGGCCGTCGCCATTGTCGGCGACGGCGATGCCAACGTTGTTGGTGGCCACCGGCGCATCCCAGGCGCCCTGGATGGTGATGTGGATGCGCGCGATGCTCAGCGCGCCGAGCGTGTCGCGCATGCGGTAGGAGAAAACTTCCTCGAGCGTGTCACCGGGCTTGAGCGCCTGCACCGCCGCCAGGTCGTTGTTCAGCACGTACTGCGATTGACCATTGGGGGCGACGGTCAGCGTACCGTAGAGGCCAGCGATACCCTGGCTGGCAGTGACTGTAGTGAAATCTCCGCCGCCCAACTCATCGCCGAGGCGGATGCCGACCAGGGTCTTGGTGTCGCCAGCATCCACGTCCTGGTCATTGTCCAGCACATTGTCGCTGGGATTGATCCCGAGGGTGCCGTTATTGGTGCCACCGGCTTCGACGGCCACAACGTCGACCCGGATAGCGCGCGGGTTGTCGTTTTGCCCCTGGATGGTCACGGTCAGAGTGGCGCTACTCGTGGCGCCGGCCAGGTCGCGGATGGTGTAGGTGAAGGTTTCGCTCAGGGTTTGCCCGGCGATGCGCAGGGCGTTCACCAGCGGGTTGTTGTTGTCGACGACATAGGTGTAGGCGCCGTCGGCACCCAGGGTCAGGGTGCCGTAGGTGCCGACGAAGCCGCTGCCCACGCTTCCGTTCACCGCGCCCTGGCGCACGCCGATGACGCTGAGGGCTTCGCCGAACTGGTCGACGTCGCTGTCGTTGAGCAGCACATTGCCGCTCGGATCGATGCCGGCGAGGTTGTTGTTCACGCCGCCGGCTTCGACGGCGACGGCGTTGTCATTCGCGGCCACCGGGTTGTCATTGGCGCCCTGAATGGTGACGTTGAGCACTGCGATGTCAGTGGTGCGCGCGGTATCGATGACGGTGTAGTTGAAGCTGTCCACCAGGGTATTGCCGGCGCGCAGCGCTTGTACCTCGGCCATGGCGTTGTCCAGGCGATAGCTGTAGCTGCCGTCGGCGTTCAGGGTCAGCCAGCCATAGGTGCCGCGCAGTTCGCTGCCCAGGGTGCCGGCCGTGCCGGAACCCTCGACGGCACCAGTGCGCACCGAGTCGACGGCCTTGGTCTCGCCGTAGTCGATGGCATCGGGGTCCGGGTCGAGGTTGGGGTTCGGCGGCACTTCGCCGCCGTCGACGTCATTGTCGTTGTTCAGCACGTTGCCCGTCGGGTCGAGGCCTGGCGTGCCGTTGTTCACTCCGCCGGCTTCCACCGCTGTGGCACTGTCGTCCACGGCGTCCGGATTGTCGTTCTGACCGCGGATCACCACGACGATCTGCGCCTCGTCGAACTCGCCTCGGTTGTCGGTGACCCGGTAGGTGAAACGCTCGACCAGCAGATCGCTGGCCAGGCGCAGCGCCTGTACTGCGGTCAGCGAGTTGTCGACCACGTAGCTGTAGCTGCCATCGCTGTTGAGGGTCAGCGAACCGTACTGGCCGACCAGCGGCTGGCCGACGGTGCCGACCGTGACGGTGCCGTCGTCGGGGTTGGTATGACTGACCGCAGTGACGCTGACCGGGTCGCCATCCGGATCGGTGAACGACACGCTTTCGGCCGGTGCGGGCGGCACGCCCGGGTCGACGCCCGGCGTGCCGTTGCCAATGCCGCCGGCCTCAGTGGCCAGGGCGAACTCGGCCTGGGCGCTCGGCGGGTTGTTAGCACCGGTCACGACGATCACCAGTTGTGCGGTGTCGGTCAGGCCGACCGAGTCGACGATCTGGTAGGTGAAGATGACGTTGATCGAGACGCCTTCAGCCAGGGCGATGATCGCGTCGTTGTCGCTGTTGACGTCGAAGCTGTAGGAGCCGTCCGGGTTGATGGTCAGCGTACCGAAATCCTCGATGCTGCCAACCTGCGTGTTGGTGCCGTCACCGGTTTCGGCATAGGTGGCAAAGATAGTCACGGGGCCGGTGGTCACGCTGGTGAGGCCACTAGCGTCGGGCTCGATGCCGCCAGCGGCTTCGCGGCCGCTGCGGATGCCGTTGACCTGCAGCAGGGTGCTCGGCCGATCGGCGGCGTCGACGTCCAGATCGATGCCGTTGCCGCCTGGATCGTTGATGCCACCCGGACGACTGGGGAAGAGGATGACGTTGCCGGTGGGATTGCTCTCCGGCAGGGTGTTGTCCTGCGCGGCCTGCGCGCTCGCCTGGTCGTCGCTGGCGACCGGGTTGTCGTAGTTGCCAACGATGGTGATCCGCAGTTCGGCGAGGTCGTTGAGGCCCAGCTCGTCGCTGACCTGGTAGCTGAAGACGTCGACCAGGCTGTCGTTGGGCCCGAGACGCTGCACGTCAGTGTTGGTGTCATCGATCACATAGCTGTATCTGCCGTCGGCAAAAATGGTGAGGGTGCCGTAGGTGCCAGTGGCGATCGCGGTGCCGGCAATAAGCGGGGTCAGCGGCTCAGGCGAAAGCAGCGGGGTGGCACGCAAACCGGTGACCGACTTGGATTCGCCATAGTCGATGGCATCGGGGTCTGGATCGAGGTTGGGGTTGGGCGGCACCTCGCCGCCGTCGACGTCGTTGTCGTTGTCCAACACGTTGCCGCTGGCGTCAGCGCCGGCCACCGGAAAACCCTGCGGCGGGGTGTCGTTAGGCTTCCCTGTATCGGTGTTGCCGACGCCACCTTTCTCGATGGCCACGCCTTCGTCGCCGTTGGCCACTGGGGTGTCGTTGGCGCCATGGATGGTCACGGTCAGGATGGCACTGGACTGCAGCGCGGCGCCGCCAATGCCGAGGTCGGAGATGGTATAGCCGAAGCTCTCGCTGAGGACGTCGGTGTTCAGACGCAGGGCCTGAACGGCGGCGTTGGTGTTGTCGACAATGTATTGGTATGCGCCGTCGGCCTGGATGACCAGTGCGCCGTACTGCCCCTGCACGACCACTGGGCCAATCGTTGGCACCGCAACCACGTCACCTGTCGGCGACGTCACGGAGATCACGTCGAGCCGATCGCCATTAGTGTCGATGTCCACGTCGGTGTCGTTGTCCAGCAGATTGCCGCGTGGATCGATGCCCGGCAGGCTGTTGAAGGTGCCACCTGCTTCGACCGCGTCGGCGGCGTCATTCACCGCAGTTGGTGGATCGTTGACCGGGTTGACGCGAATCACCAGGAAATCTTCGTCGGTGCGCGCATCGGTCAGCTGGCCGGGAATGCCATTGCCATCGAAATCGCCGTAATTGCCGAGGTCGTTGGTCTGCACGTTGAGGAAATCGAGGCCGTTGAAGTTCAGATTTCCCGTGTAGGTGAGGGAGGCCAAGGCATCGTTGAGGTCGGCGATGGTGCCGACCAGTACCAGGGTGCTGCCCGGTAGCGCACCCGGCGTATTGGGGGTGGTGCCTATGGTGATATCCACGCCCGAGGTGTCACCCGCGAACGACAGGATTCCGTGCAACACGCTGAGGGTGATCTGGATCTGCCGGTTGGCCGGGTCCGGGTCGCGGTCGACGTCGATGTCACTGACCGTGATGCCGCTGCCGTTGGTGCTGATCAGCCGAGGTACGTCTTCGAGCGCCTGCTGTTCGCCGGGCAGGCTGTTGACCGGCGCATCGTTGAGCTCGACGTAGCCGGAGTTGGCCTGCTGGCTGACGCCTTCGCCAAGGGTGACGTTGATCTGCCCGAGCGTACTGCCGTCGGTGTCGATGCGCATCCGCAGCTCGCCGAACTGGGCGATGCTGTTGACGCTGGTTGGCGCGTCGATGCGGTACAGCCCGGACGGCAGCACGCCGAAGATGAAGCGGCCGTTGGCGTCGGTGGTGGTGCCGAAGGTGCGGTCGTCGCCGTTGCCGAACACCCCGTCGACCCCGGCCCAGATCAGGCTGATCGCCTGGTTGGAGATCGCCAGGTCGTACGGGTCGCCCGGAACCGGATCGGCATCCGGTATCGCGTCATTGGGTGCCGCGGCAGCGGTGGCGGTGTCGTTCCACAGCGTGCCGGTGATGATGCCGAGCCCGGCGCCCTCGCGGAGCATGTAGTTGTTCAGGGTGCTGGCGTCCGGCCCGACGCCGTCGGCGCCGGTGCGCTCGCCGCTGGCCGTGCCGTCGACGCCGACCGGGGTGCCGCCCCAGCTGGTGAAGGTTTCCGGCAGGCTGCTCCAGGTCAGCACCGCGTCGCTGTTGGCGATGGTCGCGCCGTTGGGTACGTCGACGGTGTAAACCACGCTGATCTGCGTGTCGACCTCGACGCGGGTGAAATCGACGGTCAGTCCGCCGGTGGTGCTGAAGCTCACCCCGGCCGGCAGGTTGCCCGGGCCGAACGTGGTACCGCCGATGGTGACGCTGAGCAGGTTGTAATTGCTGCCGGTGGCGAAGCTGTCGACCAGGCGAGTGTCGTAGGCCGCCAGGCCGCCATTCGAGGTGAAGCTCACGGTAACCGTGGCAGTCCCGATGGTGCCCGCCGGGTTGGGGATGAAGTCGGTGACCTGCTTGTTCAGGCCGGTGAAGCCCGGCTCGACGACGTTCTCGAACAGCGTTGCGCTGGTGGCGCGCAGCGTGCCGTTGACCACGTCCTGGACGCGCACGCCGAGTATGTCGCCTGCCTGGTTGCCGACGCTGTTGGCGACCCTTGCGTTGAACTCGATGACGATGCCTTCCAGGTCATCGTCATTGCCGTCGTCGCCGCCGCCGAACGCGCCGTTGACAATATTGCCCAGGGTGATGGTCACCACCTGGTTGCCGTTGCCGTCGACGCCGGTCAGGTCCACGTAGATCGGATTGAGCACGCCGGTAGGAGCCGCGCCGGACAGGTCCGGGGTAATGAACTGCGCTTCCGGACTGGTCTCGTTGCCGATGATGAACAGCGTACCGCCGGTGATCAGGTCATTGAGATCGGTGACCAGCCCGCCATCGGAGATGAAGGCAATGCGCATGGTGGAGAGGTCATCGAGGGTCAGGCCGTTGTCCAGGGTGATGCGCAACTCGTAGTTGGGGTTGTTGCCCTCGGGGACCAGCACGGCGGCGCGGTAGCGGATGACTTCGCCGATGCTGACGTTCTCGTTGAGGGCGTTGGTCGGGTTGGGCGCCGCGGTATCGGGTAAACCCCCGACCCGGGAAATCTTGATGCCCTGGGCGACTGGAATGATCAGCGTGCTGTCGCGGCGGTAGTCGTTCAACGAGCCCTGGTTCAGCAGGCCATCTTCGCCGGTACGTTCGCCGGCAGGGTCGGCAACCCCACTGGCGGTGCCGTTAAGGCTGGTCCACCGCACTTCCGCAAGGTTGTCGAACAGCGGTACCGAGGCCCCCGAGGCGTTCACCACGCCGTTGACCGTGATGACGATGCTGCCGCCCTTGGCGATGTCGACGTTGCCGGTGTTGACCAGCGTGCGGCCGGTCGGGTCGAGGCTGAAGCTGGTGCTGATGTCGGTGCTGACCCCGCCGACCGTGTAGATCACGCTGACCAACGTCAGCTGGTCCAGCTCGGTGGGCAATACGCCCGAGAAAGCGATATCGAAGGCGTCGAAGTCGCTCCCGGCATTGCCGTTGCCAATCGTGATGCTGAAGGCGACCGGATCGCCTTCGTCGAAGCCCAGGCCGGGATCGGTGAGCAGCTGCTGGGTGAGCTGCAGCGTCGGTTCCTGGATAGTGATCGCCGGCTTGGCACCGGTCATGTTCACGTCGCGGTTCACTGGGGTGGCGCCGTTCGGCGTATCACCATCGCTGTCGCTGTAGCTCAGCCGGGCGTCGTTCTGCCGTACGGCGCCGGCCTGGTTGCTCGGCACGTTGCTGGCCACCAGGCGCACGCGAATCACGAAGCTGTTGTTGCCGGTGTTGTTGTCCGCCGCGGCGCTCGACACGCTGAAGGTGAAACGCGCATCGACGTCGTCGCCGCCAAGGGTGCCGCTGGGCGCGGTCAGGCTGGCCACGGTGATGGTGCCGGCGAAGTTGGCGCCGAGCGCACCGCCGGCTGTGGTGATCAGCTGGTAGCCGGTGCCGTTGAAGGTGGTGTCCAGGCGCAGGCCGGCCGGAATCAGGTCATCGATGCGCAGCAGCTGGGTGGTGCCTTCGGGCAGGGTGACGACGATGTCGTAGAGCATGCTTTCGCCGACCACCAGATCGGCGCCGAGGGTGTGCGCGGCGCTCGAATCACTGGCGTCCAGGCTGCCGCCGGCGAATACCTTGGTGATCTCCGGTGCCGCCACCTGCTGGTCGCCGAGGTCGCTGAGCGGGGTGGAGAGGAAGTTCTGCCCGCCCTCGACGCTGGCGTAGCTGAGCAGCTCGGCGTTGCTCTGCAGGGTGGCGCTGGCGTCGATGGTGGCCGAGACCAGCACGTCGTAGGTGATCACCACCAGGTTGGCGCCGCTGAGGTCCGCCGCGGTGCCGGGGCGGCCTGCCAGCAGGCCGCCGGTGCCGGGACCGTCGATGAAGGTGATGGTGTTGGTGGCATTGTCCACCGTGTAGTGGGTGCCTGCGGTCAGCAGGGTGCCGTCGCCGCGATAGACCAGCAGGTTGGCGCTACCCAGGTTGCCGCCCACGAAAGCCAGGCCGCCGGGCAGGGTGATGCGCGTACTGACATCAAATGCGCCGCCACCGCCGCTGTTCTCGATGGCGGTGGCCAGGCGCAGCGTATCGCCACCGTCGATACCCGTGACGCTGCCGTCCACCGCGGTGGTGTCAGTAACGCTGCCGGTGAACGGCACGCCACCGCTGCCGGGCGCATTCCAGCTGCCGATGGTGCCGGTCACGGTGCCGTGGCTGGTGGAGACCACGCCATGGCTGATGTTCAGCACCGGTTCGGCGACCGAGGCGATCAGGGTGATGTCGTCGGACGAAAGGATGTCGCTCTTGTCCAGGGTGGTGGTCTGTCGTGACTCACCCAGCACGTTGAAAGCCCGCTGGTCGGCGAACGGCTGGTCGCTGACCGTGAGGGTGAAGTCGATCTCGACGCGCGCACCGTCAATCCCAGGGTTGACCTTGTCGGCGAAGGTGAAGACCAGCGAGTTGCCGGCGCCGAGCGTGACCGAAGTTGGGAGCTCGCCGTTGGTGTCGTTAAGCCCGAGGCTCCAGATGGTGCTCAGGTCAAGGCCAGACAAGTCGAACAACGGCAACGGCAGGTACGCGGTCAGCGTGAAGTTCTCGTAGTCGCCGGTGATCAGGTCGTAGCTGAGGCGGAAGGTGACCACGTCGCCCGGACGCAACTCGGTGCCGGGCGCCGGTGCGCCACCACCGTTGAGATCGGCCAGTTCGATGTCGACGTGGCTGACCGGCACTGTGCTGGTGGTTGTCGAACCGTCCGATTCGTCGCCTCCGGTCGGGTTGAGTGGGTCCTCGAGAATGGTCCCGGTCACCGTGGCGTTGTTGCCCAGGCTGTCGCCCTCGTTGATTTCCAGATGCGGTGTGCCGATCGGGCGGGCGTAGCTCTGGCCGACCGTGGCCTGGTAGCTGATCACCGCACTGGTGGCGCCCTGCAAAACGTCATCAAACGACAGGTCGCCGTTCAACCAGCCGCGAAAGGCAAAAGCGTCGATCAACGATTGGCCGATATCGAGGGCCAGTGAGGTGGTGCCGTCGGCGTTGGTCACGACCGTGGTCACCAACGCGATGCTCTGCGTAGTGCCGTCGACGGTGATGGTCAGGGTGCCGCTGCCGGCCACCAGTGTCTGGCCATCGCTGAGACTGTCGCGAATGATCAGGCTGCCCGTGCCGAAGAAGTTCTTGCCGAAGGCGAAGTAGTCGGAAATGGCAATGTTCAGCTGGTAGCTCAACACGTCGCCCGGGCTCAGCCCGGTTGCGCCGACGTCGGTCTGCACGGTGACCTGCTTGAGCAGGGTGATCGACTTGGCAATGAAGCTGGTGTCATTGCCGGTGCCGCTGAAGATGATGCTGCCGCCGGGAGTCGGCTCGTCACGCGGGTCGAGTGGCCGCCACAGACCGGTGGCGGTCGGCGCACCAAAGGTGATGGTCACGTCGTCGCCGGTGATCGGGTTGAGCACCGGCACGCCGTCGGCGTCGTCATCCGGAACGAAGAACTGCACATTGGTGGTGGTCGGCCCGCTGAGGTTCGCGTACAGGACGGTGAACTCGCGGATGTACAGGTCGTTGCTCAGGTCGGCGTCGTTGTTCAGCGCCAGGGCGGCCTGGATGATCGTCGGATCGGTGGTGGTCCGCCCGTCGTAGAGCGTGATCGAGGTAATCACGCCGCCGGCGCCGGGGGTAATGGCGGTGACAATGACGTTGTCGGGCACCGGCTGGGTGATCACCACATTGGTGAACGGCTGCGAGTTGGCCGGGGTCACGGTGAGATTCAGCTCGCGGCCATAGTTGGGGCCGGTGGCCGTTTCACCCTCGGGAGTGGTAACGGTTTCGGTGAAACTGATCACCGTCGGATGCACCACATAGCTGTCGGCGTTGGCGGCCGGCTCGAGGATGCTCGGGTCGGTGCTCGGGTTATTCAGCGAATCATTGCCGTACTGGAAGCCGCTGCGCGCGCGGATGGTCAGATCCGGTGTGGCGCCGGAGAAGGAAAAATCGGTATCGGCCAGGTCACTGAGGGACGCCGTCACCTGAATGACGATTGGCGGCTGGCCGAGGCTGACGCTGGAGAACGGCAACTCGAGCACCACCATCTGGTCGCCGGCGCGCATGCCGAAATCGGCGGCGTTGATGATCAGTGGCAAACCGTCGGTGCCCACCGCCAGCGGGTGACTGGCCTGGCCGTTAGCGTCGAAGGTCAGCACGTGGGATACCAGGGTCTGGCCCAGGTAGCTGGCGGAGACGAAGCTGATGCCGTCGTCGATCTCGGCGCCGGCACCATCGCGGCCGGTGGTGGGCAGGAACAGGTCAATGAACGGTGCGTAGCCGGCGTCCGCCGAAATGTTGGAGAAGTTCACCGTGAAGGTGAAGGTGCCGCCCAACAGCACGTCCGCGCCGCCGGAAAGGTCGGTGTTGGGCCCGGCCGCGAGCAGTTGCACATAGCCTGCGAGGGCCTCGGCGCTCAGCGCGATGGGCTTATCGATGGTGCCGTTGCGGACCTCCAGGTCCCAATCGCCACCGGCGGCCTGACCACCGGTATCGTCGTCGGAAGCGGCCACGTCGGTACCAGTCCAGCGCGCCAGTTCGTTGACCAGGGTCTGGCCGGCGCTGCCGGCGCCAACATCGCAACCGTACAACTGGATGTCGGCATCCGCGCTGAGGTGGTCGCGCCACTGCTGCAGGGTCTGCCCAAGCTGACCAATGTTGTCGGCGCTGACCGTGCGGTTGCCGAGGGTGAACTGCCCGGCTTCGCCGTGGGAAAGAATCTGGATCGAGTCGACCTGGCCGAGTTCGGCCAAGGCGGCGGAAATCGCCGCCAGGCCATCCTCGCTGCTATTGACCACCAGCGCGGTGACATCGCTGGGCAGCTGGGCGACCAGCTGCTCGCGGTTCTCGACGCGGCTGTCGAGGACCAGCAAGTGGCGCGCGGCGTTGGGCGCCGGGGCAGGGGTGTCGTGCGCCTCGGTGGGCGTGGCGTGCTCGGTCGGATTGTCGCTGGGCTGGGCGGGGTCGCTGTGCTGTTGGTCAACGGCAGCCGCTGCGGCGCCATCAAAGAGGATGCGCGGTTCCAACGCGATCGCCTGGCTTTGCGGGCGAAAACGGTTGGGCACCGGCGAGCGAAGCTTGTTCTGCATATCCATGCTCCCGAGGTGTTGGCACACCAGGACATCGAAGTGTTCTGGCCGTCCGTGGCGGCAACCACTCTGGAGTCTAGTGGCGGGTTTTTAACCCTGCCGGGTAGCTGACAAGTGGCACTCGGTGGCTCTAGCGCAAGGCTTTCCGCGCTAATTAAAGCCCTGAAAACCCACGAAAAATACTGGCCATATGCCAGAAGTCGTGACTTGGCAGAAGCGCGCGCGAGGCAGGGAGGAGGGTGTCGCTAGTCAAGTGTCGACTGTTCGAGCAGTTGCCGGCGCTTGGCGCGCGGCGCCATGGCGAACCAGCGTTGGCAGGCGCGGTTGAACACGCTCTGTTCGCTGTAGCCGAGCAGCCCGGCAATCTGCGCCATCGGCATGTGCGGTTCCGCCAGGTAGTGCTCGGTGCGTTCGCGGCGGATCGCCTCGACGAGCTCTTCGAAGCGTCGTCCCTGCTCGGCGAGACGGCGCTGCAGCACCCGCTCGTGGAGACCGAGTTGCTCGGCGATCAGCGGCAGGCGGCAGCGCTGGATCGGCAGCATGCGCAGCACCAGACGCTCGACCTGCGCCACCACGTCCGTCGCCCCCTGCTGGTGAACCTGGCTGAAGTACTGCACCAGCGCACGGTGCAGGGCGGGGTCCTGCTGGGCGATCGGCTGGTTGAACTGTTCCGCGCGCAGCACCAGCGCGTTGTGCGGCTGGCCGGTATACACCACGGTATTGAAGTGGCGGCGGTAACGCGCCAGCGGCAATGGGCTGATACCGCAGAGTTGCACCGCATGGGCGGCAAAATGGCTGCCGTAGAGCAGTTTCATGGTGTTGTGGGCGACACCCATCGCCAGCTCGACCATCTGCCGCTGCTGTTGCAGGCCGGCGATACCCATGCCCACCAGCAAGCGCGGGGTCTGCGGCTCGCTGAGGTCGAGATCGAGGCGGATGCCGGGGCTGTGATAGCCGATGAATCGCACGATCTGCGCCAGCGCCTCGCCCGCGGTCGCCGAGGTACGGGCGATCACCGCCACCGGGCCGAGCACATGCAGGTCCTGATATTCCGACATGCGCAGACCGAAATCCGCACAGTCCAGCTCGCGCGCTGCACACTCCAGCAGACCGACCAGCGAGCGTAGCGGCACCCGCGCGTCCTCCTCCAGCAGCAGCCCTGGCCGGATGCGAAAGCGCTCGAGCAACGCATCCGCGTCGCCGCCGAGTTGGCTCGCCACTTCGCGGAAGCCGGTGAAAGAGGAGGTTCTGATCAGGGCAGTCATGTCGTGAAAGATCAAATAAAAGTCGGCGTAGATCAATAAATAAACGCCCTGACTGCGAAGAATTCCACCTCAGCATCTCGCGCCCCCTCCAATAACAACGAGAGCACTCTGATGGAATTCGATTACGTCATTATCGGTGCCGGTTCTGCCGGCTGCGTGTTGGCCAACCGTTTGAGCGCCGACCCGGCGGTCAGCGTCTGTCTGTTGGAGGCCGGGCCGGAAGATCGCTCGCCGCTGATCCACGCGCCGGTCGGGGTCGCCGCCATCCTGCCGACCCGCCACGTCAACTGGGCGTTCCACACCGTACCGCAGAAGGGCCTCAACGGGCGCCTCGGCTATCAGCCGCGCGGCAAGGTGCTCGGCGGCAGCAGCTCGATCAACGGGATGATCTACATCCGTGGTCATCAGAGCGATTTCGACGACTGGCAGGCGCTGGGCAACGACGGCTGGTCGTTCGCCGACGTGCTGCCGTACTTCCGCAAGAGCGAGATGAACCACCGCGGCGCCGATGACTTCCACGGCGATCGCGGCGAACTCTATGTCGGCCGCAACCCGGCGCATGCGGCGACCGAAGCATTCATCGAGGCGGGCAAGCTGGCTGGCCACGCACACAACCCGGACTTCAACGGCAGCGAGCAGGAAGGCGTCGGCCACTACGACGTGACGATCCGCGACGGCCGCCGGTGGAGCACCGCGACCGCCTTCCTCAAGCCGATCCGCCAGGCACGCAAGAACCTCACCGTGCTCACTGCGGCGAATGCCGAACGCATCGTCCTGGAAGGCAAGAAGGCGGTCGGCGTATCCGTACGGGTCAAGGGCCGGCGCCAGCTGATCAAGGCGCGCAAGGAAGTGCTGCTCAGCGCGGGCGCCTTCGGCAGCCCGCACCTGCTGATGCTCTCGGGCATCGGCCCGGAAGCCGAGCTGAAGCCACAGGGCATCGCCGTGCAACATGAACTGCCGGGCGTCGGGCAGAACCTGCGCGATCACCCGGACGTGGTGCTCTGCTACAAGAGCCACGACACCTCGCTGCTCGGCATGTCGGTGCGCGGCAGCCTGAAGATGGGCAAGGCCTTGGTCGACTACGCGCGCCACAAGCGCGGCCCGTTCGTGAGCAACTTCGCCGAAGGCGGCGGCTTCCTGAAGACCGACCCAAGCCTGGCGCGCCCGGACATCCAGCTGCACTCGGTGGTCGGCATCGTCGACGACCACAACCGCAAGCTGCACTGGGGCCACGGATTCAGCTGCCACGTCTGCGTGCTTCGGCCGAAAAGCATCGGCAGCGTCGGCCTGCAGTCCAACGACCCCAGCGCTCCGCCGCGCCTCGACCCGAACTTCCTCGGTCATGACGATGACGTGCAGACCCTGCTCAAGGGCTACCGCATGGCCCAGGAGATCGTCCAGCAGGCGCCGATGGCGCGCTTCGGCCTCAAGGACCTGTACAGCGAAGGGCTGTACCGCGACGAGCAGCTGATCGAGCTGCTGCGCCAGCGCACCGACTCCATCTACCACCCGGTCGGCACCTGCAAGATGGGTAACGACGAGCAGGCGGTGGTCGACAGCCAGCTGCGCGTCCACGGCATCGAGAGCCTGCGCGTGGTCGACGCCTCGGTAATGCCGACGCTGGTCGGCGGTAACACCAATGCGCCCTCAATCATGATCGCCGAGCGCGCCGCGGAGTGGATTGCCCGCGCCTGAGCAGAAACCGAAACGCTTGCCGGCAGAAAGAGACAAATCCGACTACCGACTCATCCCTAGTAGTGAGTTTATGAATCACTACTTCGTCGCTTACGCCGCGCAGGGATGACTGATTAGCTTTGATCGCCAATACCAACCCAACGGGGAGCCGCATGAAAAAAATAACAACGCGCGCAGAGTTCAAGCTGAAAGCGCTAGCTGTCGCCATCACCCTCGGCTGCATGGCCGAAGCCCAGGCTGTCAGCTTCAACATTGGCGAGATTGAAGGTCAGCTCGACTCCTCACTTTCGGTGGGCGCGAGCTGGTCGACCACCGATCCTGAGCGTGACTTGATTGGCGCCAACAACGGTGGTGATGGCCTGGCACAGACCACTGACGATGGCCGACTGAACTTCAAGAAGGGCGAAACCTTCTCGAAAATCTTCAAGGGCATCCACGACCTCGAGCTGAAATACGGCGACTTCGGTGTGTTCACCCGTGGCAAGTACTGGTACGACTTCGAGCTGAAGGACGAGAGCCGGCTGTTCAAAGACATCGATGACCACAACCGCAAGGAAGGCGCTCAGTCTTCCGGCGCGCAACTGCTCGACGCCTTTGCCTATTACAACTACACCCTTGCCGACAAGCCGGGCTCCGTACGCCTCGGCAAGCAGGTGGTGAGCTGGGGTGAAAGCACCTTCATCCAGAACGGCATCAATGCGATCAACCCGGTCGACGCCGCGGCATTTCGCCGTCCTGGCGCGGAGATCAAGGAAGGCCTGATCCCGGTCAACATGTTCTTCGTCCAGCAGAGCCTGACCGAAAACCTGTCGGCCGAAGCGTTCTATCAGATCGAGTGGGACCAGACAGTTATCGACAACTGCGGCACCTTCTTCTCTCCAGCGGATGTAGTCTCCGATGGCTGCGATGACAACCTGCGCGTACTGGCGCCTCGCTCGGTGCTGGCAGCTCCCGCCGGTGGCGCGGTTCTGGCAAACCTGCAGAACGCCTATGGTGCCAACGTTACCCAGGAAGGCGTGCTGGTGCCGCGCGGCCCTGACCGCGATGCGAGCGACGATGGCCAGTGGGGCGCTGCGCTGCGTTACGTCTTCGAGCCGCTGGATACCGAGTTCGGTGGCTACTTCATCAACTACCACAGTCGTACACCGTTCCTCAGCGAGTCGGTGCCCACGCAGGCGGACTTCAACACTATCCTCAACGATCCACTCGTTCCGGCAGCCTTGCGGCCGGTGGCAGGCGCGGCGCGGGCCAACTACTTCATGGAGTATCCGGAGGATATCCAGCTGTACGGCCTGAGCTTCTCCACTACGCTGCCCACCGGGACCGCCTGGCAGGGTGAAATCAGCTACCGGCCCAACGCCCCGGTGCAGCTGAATACCACGGACGTTCTCTACTCCGGCCTGACCCTTCTGCCCGGCATGGGCAACGTTTCCCTGCTGGATGCGGCTGCCGGCCAGGAAAGCACCGGCTACCGCCGCAAGGAAATCACTCAGTTCCAGACCACCTTCACGCAGTTCTTCGATCAGGTCATGGGCGCCGAGCGCGTGATCTTGGTGGGTGAGGTCGGCGTGACCCATATCGGTGGCCTGGAGGACACTTCCGAGGCTCGTTATGGCCGTGATCCGCTCTTCGGTCCGGGCCCGCTGCCGGGCAATCTGGGTAATTCGGCTGGTCCGCTGTTCCCCGCCAGCGCGACCAACGCCACGTGCGTAGGCCTGAACAAGGGCAACCTGAACAACGCGGCGGCCTCGGGCAGCGGCGCTACGGGCGAGAACGTCAGCAAGTACTGCGAAGACGACGGTTTCGCCACCGCAACGTCCTGGGGATACCGCATTCGAGCCATCTGGGACTACAACGACGTGTTCGCCGGGGTGAACCTCAAGCCAAACGTGGCCTGGTCGCATGACGTCAACGGCTATGGCCCGAACGGCCAGTTCACTGAAGGCGCCAAAGCCGTGAGCCTGGGCCTGGATGCCGAATACCAGAACACCTACACCGCCAGCATGAGTTACACGAATTTTTTCGATGGCGAGTACAACACCTCGGTCGATCGCGATTTCCTCGCCGTCAGCCTCGGCGTGAACTTCTAATCGACCCGCTTCAGGAAGACTGATGACTATGAAAACAAGCAAAACCCTGCTGCAAACCGGCGCCCTGGCGCTGTCGCTGCTGGCCACGAGCGTCATGGCAGCCGTGCCGGCCGATCAAGTCGCCAAACTCGGCACCACGCTGACCCCGATGGGCTCGGAGAAGGGCGCCAACGCCGACGGTTCGATTCCGGAGTGGACCGGTGGCCTGCCGACCAACGCCGGTGCCGTGGACGCCAAAGGCTTCCTCGCCGACCCGTTCGCCAACGAGAAGCCGCTGTTCACCATCACCGCAGCTAACGCGGCGCAGTACAAGGACAAGCTGACCCCCGGCCAGCTGGCCATGCTGTCGCGCTACCCGGACACCTACAAGATTCCGGTGTACACCACCCACCGCACCGCGGCGCTGCCGGATGACATCTATTCGGTGATCAAGACCAGCGCAGCAAAAACCGAGCCGATGGCTGGTGGCAATGCACTGAAAAACTTCGGTGACAGCCGTTACTACGCCTTCCCGATTCCGCAGAGCGGCGTCGAAGTGGTGTGGAACCACACCACTCGTTACCGTGGCGGTAACACTCACCGCTACATCACCAGGGTACAGCCGCAGACCAACGGCTCGTTCACCATGGTGAGCTTCGAGGACGAAATCGCTTACCCGGCCAACCTGCCGGACCTGGACAAGAACAAGGCGGAGAACAGTCTGTTCTTCTTCATCCAGCGGGTGAACGCGCCGGCGCGACTGGCCGGTAACGTGCTGCTGGTCCACGAGACCATCGACCAGGTGTCGGAGCCGCGCATGGCGTGGATCTACAACGCCGGCCAGCGTCGCGTGCGCCGCGCTCCGCAGGTCGCCTACGACGGTCCGGCGACTGCCGCCGACGGCCTGGCCACCTCCGACAACTACGACATGTACAACGGCTCGCCGGATCGCTACGACTGGAAGCTGATCGGCAAGAAAGAGCTGTACATTCCCTACAACAGCTACAAACTCGATTCGCCGCAGCTGAAGTACGACGAGATCATCAAGGCCGGGCACATCAACCAGGACCTGACCCGTTACGAACTGCACCGTGTGTGGGAGGTCGAGGCCACGCTGAAGTCGGGTGAGCGGCACATCTACGCCAAGCGCCACATGTACTTCGACGAGGACACCTGGCAGCTCGCCGAGGTCGACCACTACGACGGCCGCGGCCAGCTGTGGCGTGTCGCCGAAGGTCATGCCCAGCAGTACTACGACCACAAAGTGCCGGGTTACACCGCCGAAGGGTTGTACGACCTGATCTCTGGGCGCTACTCAGTAATGGGCCTGAAAAACGAAGAGAAGCGGAGCTACGAGTTCGGGATCAAGGCTGCCGCCTCGGAGTACACACCGGCCGCGCTGCGCCAGTCCGGCGTACGTTGATCCGCCACGTTTGAGCGTGACTCCATGCTTGGGGGCGGCCGTTTCGGTCGCCCGTTTTTTTTGATGTTCCGCCGGTTGCGGCGTGCCCTTTGAGGGTTCGGGCACACCGCCTGGCGTGAGTTTCCCCATCCGGGAAGCCTGCGCCGCCGGTTTTTTATTTGCGCAGCACCCGCAGGTCCAGCCATGAGTCAGTTACTGCCGTATCAGCCGAGAATCGAGAACCGCCCGAATCTCGTTCCGTCCCTTCGGGCCGGCCATATTCCGCGCCCGCGTCTCGGCGAGGCATTGCTGCATGCGGAATGTCGGCTTCGTCTGCTGTGGGCACCGGCAGGCAGCGGCAAGAGCTTCCTGCTCCGCGAGTGCGCGCAGCACTGTCCGCCGGAGGCGCGCCTGCACTGGTTCGACCTGAAGGACCGTGAGCTCGGCGAGGCCGGTTTTCTGCAACTGCTCGCCGACGCGCTGGGGCTGGCCCGCGCCGACCTCGCTGCCGTGCAGGTGCACTTGGAACAGCAGCAGACGCCGATCTGGCTGATGTTCGACGACTTCCCGCACTTCTATGACGCGCACCTCGACAGTTGCCTCAATCGCCTGCTGCAGAGCTCGTCGCGCCAGGTGTTCTGGTGGATCGCCAGCCGGCGGCGGCCGACCTGCCAGCTGGCGCGCCTGCTGCTGGAGGGCGAACTGTTCGAGCTGGGCACCGCCGAATTGGCGTTGAACTTCACCGAGCTGGCCGAGGTGCTGAAGCGCCAGCGACAGACCGCGCTGCTGCCGGAAATCGACAATCTGCTGGCCCAGACGGGCGGCTGGTACGCCGGTATCCGCCTGCGCCTGCACAGCGTCGAGCACGGCCAACTGCTCGCCGAAGAAGCTGGCAATGCACTGGTCAAGAACTACCTGGAGCGCGAGCTGCTCGACGAGTTGCCCGAGCACTGGCGCCAGGCGTTGTGCGCGCTGGCCTGCCTGAGCAGCTTCGATGCGCCGCTCTGCGAGCACCTGCTGGGCATGGGCGAAGGCACCCAGCTGTTCCGCCAACTGTACGAGTGCGGGGCGTTCATCGAGGCGCTGGACAGCAATGATCGGCAGTTCCGCGTGCAGCCGGTGGTCGCCGCGGTGCTTGCCACGCGCGTCGCCGAAGGGCCTAAGAAGGCCCTGTACCGGCGTGCCTGCCAGTGGTTCTCCGGCCGCGAGGAAGTGCGCCAGGCCATCGAATACGCACTGCTGGCTGACCTGCCGGAAGTGGTCGCCAGCCTGCTGCAGCACATCACCCAGGACCGCCTGCTGCACGGCCGCGGCATGGCGCGCGTGCTGCACTGGCGCAACGAGCTGCCGGAAAGCCTGCTGGCCAGCACGCCGCGCCTGCTGATTCTCAACGCCTGGGCGTTGGCACTAAGCGGCCGGCTCGACGACGCGGAGGAGTGCGCCGAGCAGTTGCAGCGCTTCCTGCCGCAGGCGACGGCGCGCCGCCAGCGCGAAATGTTGGCGCAATGCCAGGCGCTCGCGGCGAAGACCGCCTATCACCGCGGCCAGGCGCCGGTGCCCGGTGGCGACCTCGATGCGGCGCTTGACCATCTGGCGGAGGGCGCCTGGGCGCAGCGCCTGATGCTGGAGACCATGAACATCGAAATGGCCCTGGTCGAAGGGCGCATGGAGGCCTTCCAGGAGCTCAATCGCAACGCCGTCAAGCTGGCTCGCGAGCATGGCAGCCTGGTGATGGAGGCCATGCTGGTCCTCCAGCACGTGCAGCTACTCAAGATTCGCGGTGAACTGGTGCGCGCCGAGAGCCTGCTGAAACGCCTGCATACCGAACTGAGCAACGCCTGGGACGGCGAACCCAATCCACTTCGCGGCCGCGCGCAGTTGTGTCGCGGCAGCGTGCTGCTGCAGCTGGGTCGCTATCCCGAGGCGGCGGTCTGCTATCAGGCGGGCCTGCAGGAGTGTCTGGATTGCGAAGACCCGGCGGCGGTCTGGGGTTACCTCGGGCTGGCCGAGCTGGAGGCCGCCGAGCATGACCTCACCCAGGCGTTCGCACGCCTGGCCGAGGCCGAGCGCTTGATGCAGTACCGGCGGATCACCGAGCCGGTCTACCAGGACCTGCTGGTCGTTGCCTACGGCAAGCTGTGGCTGCGCGAAGGTCGCTACGAGCGCGCGGCGGATGCTCTGGAAAAATGCCTGCAGCAGTACCGTGGGCCAGACGGCCGCAAGCCGCCGTATGGCAGCGCGGAGCTGATCCAGCGCATGGAGCTGCTGCTCGCGCTGGCACAGACGGCCTGCGGCCGCGATGTCACCGCGCAGATCGAAGCGATGCTGCAGCAGGCGCTCGCCGAAGGGCGCCGGGTGCTGGCCTGCGAACTGTGGCTGGGTCTGGCGGAGGCGCAGTACGCGCGCAGCCAGCAAGGCCTGGCGCAGCGCGCGCTGCTCGACGGCCTGGCGCTGGCCCGGCAGATCGGTTTGGCCGATGTGGAACGCTGCTGCAGTCAGCGCAATCCCGGGTTGATGCGCTGGGGCCGCGAGGCGCTGAGCGAGGCGGGCAGCAGTGCCGCCGCGCTGCTGCTCAGCCAGCGTGAGTTGACCGTGCTGGAAATGATCGCCCGGGGACAATCCAACCAGGAAATCGCCGAAAACCTGTTCATCTCGCTGCACACGGTGAAAAGCCACGCGCAGCGGATCAACATCAAACTCGGCGTGTCGCGGCGCACCCAGGCCATCGTGCGCGCCAAGGAGCTTGGCCTGGTCAAGTAGGCCTGCTGAAACAGGCCGCGCGCCTCAGAAACGCCAGACCACGCCGCCGCCGAGCACATGCAAGGCGGTGTTGGCGTACTCGCCGGACAGCGTGCCGCCGGAGCGGCGCTTGGTCTGCTGCACGTCCATGTCGCCGAGCCACACCAGCGCGTAGTTGAGGTGTACGTCGACGCCTTCGTCCAGCGCATAGTTGATCCCGGTGGCGAATCGCCAGGCCTCGTTCATCGGGTTGTCGACGGTGCGGTCCTCATCGTCGACGGCCGAGGAGTCGTAGGCCAGGCCGACGCTCCAGCGCCACCGCTTGTCGATCTGGTTCTGCGCGCCGATCGAAGCGTGCCAGGTGTCCTTGTACTGGCGGTCAACGGTGGTCGTGGTGGTAGTGGCGTCGGTATCGACCTCCACGCCGATCTGTCCGAACTCGCTCCAGTCCTGCCAGCCCAGGCTGCCGAGCAGCGACCACTGGCTGTCGAGCTGATAGGTCACGCTGGCCAGCACGGTCTGCGGCACGCTCATGTCGAGCTCCAGGCCGCTGGGATTGACACGGCTCAGCGCCAGATTGAGCAGCGGGTTGGTGATTTTCTTCAACTCGGCGTGGTCCTCGAACTCCAGGTCGACCTTGCTGGTGTAGGCCAGGCCGAGCTTGGTGCGCTCGTTGAGGTTGTAGAGCAGGCCGATGTTGAAGCCGACGCCCCAGTCGGTGTCCTTGTAGCGCAGCTGCCCGTCTTCGCGCTCCACCAGGCCCAACACGCTGTTGTTGACCGCTACTTCGGTGCGGTAGAAGCCGTACATGAAGCGCGGGCCGAAGCCAATGGAGAGGTCGTCGTCGATCTTGTAGGCGTAGGTCGGCTGGAACGACACGCCCATGATCGCCGCTTCCTGAGTGAAGTAGCGCCCGGCCCAGTCATCGTCGTAGTCCAGGGCCAGACCAAAGTTGCCGTACATGCCGAAGCCGATGCTGGCCTGCTCGTTGACCTCGTGACTGACGAAGAAGCTGCTGCCGGGAATGTAGGTGAGCGGGTTGCCACCTTCGTTACCGCCGAAATTGTTGTCGCTGTCCCGGGAAAAGCCCATATCGCCGAGAATCACTTGGGCGTTCATGTTGACCTGGGTGCCGGCCAGTTGGCTGATCCCCGCCGGGTTGTTCATCAGCACGCTGGGGTCGGTCGCCAGCGCCGCGGCGCCGGCATTGGCCAGGCCGTTGCCTTCATGGCCGGTCTCGTAGATGAGGATGCCGCCGGCCCAGGCGGACGATGCGGCGCCCAAAAATCCTGCGACGCCAGCCAGGCGAACCACGGAAGCCAGGCGGGATGGTACGAAACAACGGACGCGGTGTGCCGGCATAGCGAAAGCCCCCAACCAAGATGGCTCCGGGTGATTGTCGGCCGTCAGCGGCGCGGCGATTCCCTCGGCCTGATGCTCTGCGGAGACGCCGCAAGCGGCAAGACAACCGTCTCCATGGTCCGCGCTAGACGCTGTGCCGACCGGAGGCTGGCACGCGCTTGCACGCGTTAGGACTGAGCCTAGACAAGGATTTCGCGATCATGGGGCAACCTTCGGTCGGAAGTCAGAGTGGGGTGCCGGTCACTCCGGGTGTCGATTGGCCTTGCGCCACTGCCGCGGGCTCTGCCCATACCACTGCTGGAACGCGCGGCTGAATGCAGCCTGGCTGCCGTAGCCGAGCAGGTCGGCCATCTGCCCGATGCTGATCGTGGAGTCCTGCAGATAGTGACAAGCCATGGCTTGGCGGGTCTCGGTCAACAGCGCCTGGAAGGTGGTGCCTTCGTCTGCCAGCAGGCGTTGCAGTTTGCGCGTGCTGAGCAGCAGGTAATCGGCCACCTGTTCGAGGGTCGCACGCGCATCGGGCATGAAGCTGCGAATCAGCTGCTGCACCCGTGCAGGCAACTCCTGGGCGGAAATGTGCTCGAGGTTGTCCAGGTGCCCCTGAATCAGGCGGTGCAGCGCCGGATCGGCCGCTTGCAGGGGGGTATCGAGCAACGCCGCATCGAACAGCCAGCCGTTGCAGGTCGCATTGAAGCTCGGCAGCAGGCCGGTGAGCCGCCGGTACTGGGCCAGATCGACGCACGGGGCATGCTGGAACAGCAGGGCCTCGGGTCGCCAGCGATGGCCGAGCAGGGTGCGCATCAGCTGCGCGCCAACCCCAACAGCGCGCTCCACGGCATGCCGGACGCCAAACGCGGCGGGGTCGGTGACGGTGTAGGAGAGGATGGCGTGGCGACCCTGTTCTTCGAGGGCAATCGCTGCCGCGCCGGAGTGCAGATGGAAGTAGCGGGTCAGCTCGATCAACGCGGCGCGCACATCCTTGGTGTTGCGCACCAGGTAGAACAGCGGGCCGAACACGCTAACGCTCTGGAACAGACCGTACTGCAGGGCGAACAGCCGATTGCCGCTCTGCGCCTCGCAGAGGTCCAGCAAGGCGAGCAGCTTCCGAAACGGGATCAGGCTGTCGGCATGCGCTTCCACATCGCGCGGCAGACCGGCCTGTGCCAGCAACGCCTGCGGCTGCAGGCCCTGGCTGGTGGCGAAGGCGGAGAAGTCGGACAGGATCGAGGCACGGGCGAAAACAGCCATGGCGCACTCTCGCGTTAAGGGAGACCAAGCCGCCCGAGGCGAGGGCGGCGCTGTCGTCTATTGGAACGTTTGCGGCACCAATTATCAAATTTTTGACCAAGACCTCGGGCAGCATCTGCACCGTCAGCTCACTGCCTTTCCCTTCTGCAGTGGCGCCTTCAGCCGGCTATTGCCTGCCTTGTGCCGGCCAATGTCAAAAACAACAATGAGGATTCCCGATGATCGTCTCCAAGGCCCGCAGCCTGCTGTGCGCGCTGCTTGCGCTGAGCAGCGCCAGTCTCTGCGCCCAGGACTGGACCCATTACGACCGTGACCCAGGCTTCAAGCCGGCCACCTTGCCTAACGGCGCGGTCAGCAACATCAGCGCCTGGCAGAAGGTCCATTCGCACCTGCGTGTCGGCGAAGGCGTCGAGGCCAAGGCCGTGCCGGTGACCAAGAACACCTGGGTGATCACCGGCTACTTCTACGGCCCGGTGATCGTCGAGACCGACAGCGGCCTGCTGGTGTTCTCCTCGGGGGAAAACACCGACGACGGCACCAAGTTCCGCCAGATCATCCGCGAGCAGATCAGCAAGAAGCCGATCATTGCGCTGTTCTACGACCACGCCCACTACGCCAAGGGCGCCACCACACTGCTCGATGGCGACAAGGCAATGATCGTCGCGCACCCGAACTCCAACCGCATCCTGGCGGACTCCGGCTCGCTGGCTAACCCCTATATCCCGGAGCTGCTGCCGACCCTCGACGGGCGCGCCGCGATCCACTTCGGCAGTCATCACCCGGCCAGTGGCCCAGACGCGAAAATGGCCGGCGCCTCGCTGCAGCTCGGCCGCCAGAGCGGCTGGATGCCGGCGACCAAGACCCTCGCCGATGGCGAGACCATGAGCGTCGGCGGCGTGACCATCCAGGCCTTCCATGCCATCACCGATACCGAGGATTCGCTGACCTTCTGGCTGCCGGATCGCAAGCTGGTGATCGACAACGTGCTTTGGCCGATCGTGCCCAACCTCTACACCCTGCGTGGCGACCGCTACCGCGATCCGCAGGACTGGATGAAGGCGCTGCGCAAGATTCGCGACCTCAAGCCGGAAGTGGAAATCTGCGTGGGCGGCGGTTCGCTGGCGCTGGTCGGCCAGGACAAGATTCTCGAAGCGAGCAACGCACTGCTCGATTCGGTGGCCTTCATCTATGACCAGTCGATTCGCCTGACCAACCAGGGCGTGCCGGCGGACGAGCTGGGCAACCGCATCCACATGCCGGACTCGCTGCTCAAGCATCCCTATGTCAACGAGCTGTATGGCCAATTCGAGACCTGGCCGGAAGCGGTCGCGCAGCGCAGCCATGGCTGGTTCTCCGGCTACGCGGAAGACATCCACAACCTGCCGCGCAAGGTCTACGCGGAGAACTTCATCAAGCTCGCCGGCGGCGCCGACAAGGTGCAGCAGGCCTACAACGAGGCAATGGGCAAGGGCGAATACCTGTGGGCCAAGGACCTCGCCAGCGAGCTGTACTACAGCGCCCGCGACAACGCGCAGTACCGCGAGAACCTCGCCACCGTGTTCCGCAAGCTCGGCCAGTACAGCCCGGGCTCGATCGTGCGCAACTTCTACACCGCGGCTGCGATGAGCCTGGAAGGCAATCAGGAGTTCAGCCTGGGCATCGTGCAGCCGGCCACCTGGGTCAAGCATGACCTCAAGCGTGCGGTCAGCGCCCTGCGTACCCGCATCAACCCGGAGCAGGCCAAGGGCCTGGAAGGTGTACTGAGCCTGGATATCGACGGCCAGGTTTCGGCCCTGCACATTCGCAATTCGGTGGCGGAGTTCGTCGCGGAGCCGGCCACGCACTACCGCGCCAGCGATGCGACGATCAAGGTCGACAGCGATACTTTCACCGCCTATTTCCGCGGTGAACTGTCCGCCAGCGAGCTGCTGGCCAAGGCCACCAGCAGCGGCAACAGCGCGCAGTTGCTGGGTCTGTTCGACGCCTACAAGCAGCAGCAGATGTACCCGACCACCGATCTGTAAACACCGGAATGTCCGCTGCGGCCTGCCGGCTGCAGCGGGTATCGACTGACAGGAGTTGATTGCGATGACTGCAGCGCTAGACGTATCGGCCGTGCGCCACGTTCAGGCTCGCGGCCTGCGGTTTCGGGTCTTCGAGCAAGGGCAGGGCACGCCGGTGCTCCTGCTCCACGGCTTCCCGGATTCGCTGGAAACCTGGGCCCAGGTGGCGCCCGTCCTGCGTGACGCCGGCTACCGAGTGGTCGCCTTCGACCAGCGCGGTTTTGCCGGCAGCGATGCGCCGGCGGGCACCGCCAGCTACCGAATGCAGGAACTCGTCGACGACGTGCCGGCGCTGCTCGATGCCCTGGGTATCCACGAGCCGGTGCATGTCATGGGCCACGACTGGGGCTCGATGGTCGCCTGGGGCGTAGCCCTGGCCCATCCTGCACGGGTCCGGGCGCTGGTGACGATCTCCGTCGGCCACCCGCAGAGTTACGGGCGCGCAGGGCTGGAGCAGAAGCTGGGCAAGGGGCTGTATGTGCTGTGGTTTCAGCTGCGCAGGGTGGCTGAGAGCTACTTGCTGCGCGCCGGCGGGATGCAACGCTGGCTGGGCGGTGGCCGCGACGCGCAGGAAGTGGTCGCGCAGATGCAGCGCCCGGGGCGGCTAACCGCCGCATTGAACTGGTACCGCGCCAACCTGCTGCCGATCCTATTCCGCCGCTGGCCGCGCTGCCAGCGGCCGACCTTGGGTATCTGGAGCAGCGAGGACGCCTACTTGGCCGAAGGCCAGATGCGCGATTCGCAGCGCTATGTCGATGCGCCCTGGGCCTACCAGCGCATCGAGGCGTGCGGTCATTGGGTGCAGCTGGAGCAACCGCAGCGCCTGGCCGAGCTGGCCATCGACTGGTTCCGCCAACACCCGGGGCGCTGAGCGACGCGACACGGCCGCCGGCTATTCTGGCTAGCGGATGCGCCTTCACCCCCTTTCGCCTGGGAAGCCGATGACTGCCCTGATCAAAGCCACCTCGCTCACCGGCTATGCGCAACTGGTTCGCGAGCTGGGCGGCGATCCGGATGAACTGCTGCGCCGCTTCAACATCGATCCGCGTTCGGTGGATAGCCACTCGGCGGTGATTCCCTACCGGGCGCTGATCAGTCTGCTGGAGAGTTCCGCCGAACAGCTCAATTGCGCGGATTTCGGCCTGCAGCTGGCGGCGCGGCAGAACATGATGATCCTCGGCCCGCTGGCGGTGATCGCGCAGAACTCGCGCAGCGTCGGCGACGCCCTGCAGGAGACCGCCAAGTACCTGCACGTCTACAGTCCGGGAATCCTTCTGGAACTGGACAGCCAGAGCGATCCGGCGCATCCGCACCTGCGCCTGGAGATTCGTCTGCCGGCGGTACACCGCCAGCGGCAGATCATGGAGCTGTCCCTGGGGGTCACCCACAAGACTCTGCAGATGCTCTACGGCAGCGGTTTCCGCCCCGACGCCGTGCTATTTCGCAACACTTCGCCACTGGCGCAGACACGCTATCAGCGCTTCTTCGGCGCGCCGGCGCATTTCGGCCAGGCCTGCAACGCGCTGGTCTTGCGCCCTGAGCACCTGAGCAAACTCATCGACCAGCAGAACGTGCAACTGCATGACGCGCTGGTGGACTTCGTCAGCAGCGCCAGTGCCGGCAATCCGCTGGATTTCTGCAACCAGGTCGAGCAACTGATCATGCGTCTGCTGCCGACCCAGCGCTGCACGCTGCCGCTGATTGCCGAGCGCCTCGGCGTTCACGAACGCGCGCTGCAGCGGCGCCTGGGCGAGCAGGGCCTGCTGTTCGAGGACCTGGTCGACAACACCCGGCGCGAACTGGCCGATCGTTATCTGGTCGAGGCCAAGATGCCGATGGCGCAGGTCGCCGGGTTGTTGGGTTATGGCGAGCAGAGCTCGTTCAATCGCGCCTGCAAGCGCTGGCACGCGGTGTCGCCACGGGCGCGGCGCAAGCAGTTGGCGAAGGAGGGTGGCTGAAGGGCTTCAGTGACAGGCGTAGCCGCCGTCCACCACCAGTTCGGTGCCGGTCACGTAGCGCGCATCGTCGCTGGCCAGGTACACCACCGCACCCGCCACTTCATCAGCCGTGCCCAGGCGTTTGAAGGGGATTTCCTGCATCAGGCGGCTCTGGAACTCCAGCGCATCAGCTTCACCAACGTGCTGCATGGCGCCAGCCACCAGCGGCGTTTCGATGTAGCCCGGATGCAGGCTGTTGACGCGGATCGGGTAGCCCTTGGCCGCACAGTGCAGGGCCACCGACTTGGACAGGAAGCGCACGCCGGCTTTCGAGGCGCTGTAGGCCAGGGCCATGGGCTCGCCGCACAGGGCGGTGATCGACGACATGTTGATGATCGAGCCGCCGTTGGCCTTCATCAGCGGCAGCGCGGTCTGGCAGCCGAGGAACACGCTGCGCAGGTTGACGTCCAGGGTGCGGTCGAAGCTGGCCAGCGAGCATTGCTCGATGTCGCCAGGCAGCACGATGCCGGCGTTGTTGACCAGGATGTCCAGGCGGCCTTCGCGGCTGCGCACGAGCTCGATTACCCGCTGCCAGTCCGCTTCGCGGGTCACGTCGTGCACCGCGAACTCGACGTCGAGGTTGTGGCCGCGCAGCTCGGTCTCGGCTTGCCGGCCGCCTGCTTCGTTGATGTCGGTGAAGTAGACCTTGGCGCCTTCCACCGCGAGGCGGCGGGTGAAGGCCAGGCCCATGCCGGAAGCACCACCGGTGACCAGCGCGATCTTGTTCTGCAGACGCATTGTTTCGCTCTCCTGGATTGCCGTGCGTTAGGCGACGGCTGATGTCCCGACGAATCCTGCAACTGCCGCCAGCGGCGTGCTTGGCATTTGCGACCGTTTTTTTGTCATTCGCTGCCAGCTCCGGGCGCGGGGCGGTTTGTCAGCAAATGCCAAAGCGGTGGGCGCAAAAGCCAATTCCGTGTGCGCGCGGCGGCTCACTATCGCCAGCACGCCGTCGCCTGAGCCGCCGGCAGCGACCGTCCGAGCCACCCCGCCTGAGGAATCCCATGAAAGCTGCAATGGTCATCGACAAGAAAGTCAGCGTCGCCGATATCCCCGAGCCGGTTCCGGCCGCCAACGAACTGCTGGTGCGCTCGCTGGTGTGCGGCATCTGCGGCAGCGACCTGCACTGCGCACATTTCGCCCAGGAAATGGCCGACACCGCGCAGCGCGCCGTGGGCATGGCGCTGCTCGATCCGCAGCAGCCCATCTCCCTCGGCCACGAGTTCTGCGCCGAAGTGCTGGAGCCGGTGAAAGGCGACCCCAGCTTCAAGACCGGCGATCGCATCGTGGCGCTGCCGTTTCTGCTGCGCGACAGCGGCCTGGCCTTCGTCGGCACCGGCCCGGCGCACGTACCGGGCGGCTTCGCCGAGCGCCTGACCGTGGACAACCGCCTGTCCTTCGTGGTGCCCAACGGCCTGAGCAACGAGCTGGCCGCTCTGACCGAGCCGATGGCGGTGGCCCTGCACGCCGTCAACCAGGCCAATGTGTCGGTGCGCGACGTGCCGCTGGTTATCGGTTGCGGGCCAATCGGCCTGGCGATCATCGCGGTATTGAAGATGCGTGGCCTGCAGCCGATCGTCGCCGCCGACTTCTCCGCCGCACGCCGCGAACAGGCACGCCAGCTGGGTGCCGACCTGGTCGTCGACCCGCGCGAGCAGTCGCCGTACCAAACCTGGGAGGAGGCCGCGCGCACCGACGACAGCACGCTGTTCGGCGCCATCTCGCCGCTGCTCGGCGGCGCCGGTCGCCGCCCCTCGGTGATCTTCGAGTGCGTCGGCGTGCCCGGCATGATCCAGGAAGTGATGACCGGCGCGCCCTACGGCGCACGCATCATGGTGGTCGGCCTGTGCATGGAGCCGGACCGCATCGAGCCGGCGTCGCCGATCCTCAAGGAGCTCAACGTCGGCTTCGCGAGCTTCTACAGCCCGCAGGAGTTCGCCCAGACGCTGCGCCACCTGGCCGAAGGCGAGCTCGACGTCGGCGCGATGATCACCGCCAACCTGCCGTTGGCGCAGATCGGCGAGGCCTTCGAGCAACTGGCCAAGCCGCAGGACCAGATCAAGATCCTGATTCGCCCCGGCGCCTGAGCCGCACAACACCCTGCGCGCCTTGGAGAGGGCGGGCAGGGCGCCGTGGAAGGAAATGACAAATCGCTGTCAGCTAATGCCAATTTTCCCGGCGGATTTACTCCGAGAATCGATCCCGAATTCGCTTCGCCCTACAACAACAGCAGCCGACGCTGCGCCTGTCGTTCAGACACTCACGAGGAAACCGAAATGGCCCTGCCTGATGCTTTCACCCACCAGGACGAACTGCTGACCATCAGCACCAACGCGAACCCCTTCCTCAAGGGTTTGCTGCACCCCGGCATCAACGTCGCGCCGCTGTTTCTCGACCCCTACAACGGCGTCTGGGTGCTGCGCGTCAAGTTCGCTCCGGGCGTGACCCTGCCGCTGCACTTCCACACCGGCACCGTGCACTTCTACACAATGTCCGGCTGCTGGTACTACAGCGAGTACCCGGACCAGAAGCAGACCGCCGGTTGCTACCTGTACGAGCCAGGCGGCTCGGTGCACCAGCTGAACACCCCGGCGGACAACACCGAAGACACCGACACCTTCATGATCGTCTCCGGCGCCAACGTGAACTTCAGCGCCGAGGGCGAGTACCTCAACATGATGGATGCCTCGCTGATCAAGAGCTGGGTCGATGAAGCCATCGACAAGCAGGAAGGGGCCCAGGACGTGCGCTACATCCATACGCCGATCCCGACCTACACCCAGGCCAAGCGCAACAAGTAAGCGCCTCGACAGCGCGCGAGGGCAGGGCGGAGCTTTCCGTCAGCGGCCTCGCGCGCTTTCGCGCATCAGTCGATTTCTTGCAAGGCGGCGACCGCAGCGGGTGCCTCCTTGAGATCGATGACTACCTTTTCGATTTCGCCAGTGAAGCGGAACGGCACCGTGTAGTCCTGCACGATCGGAGTGCCGGAGTCCTCACCGATGTCCAGCGTCTCGTCCAGCGAGACGCGAGTCGGAATGGTGCGTTCGATGCGGCCTTCGGCCGCCTTCTTGCCATCCACGGTCAGGGTCGCTACACCGCCCTTACCAACGCCGCCACCGTCATAGGCGAAGTCGAGGACGATCTTGTGCTTGCCGGCCGCCAGCTTGTCCGGCGCCTGCACGCGGTACTTGTGTTCCGGGTAGTGCGACAACGCGTAGGCATAGGTGAGCTTGCCATCCAGCAGCATCAGCGCATTGCCACCAAACCAGCCGCCCTGGGTCATGATGATCCCGTTGCCGCCACCCTGGGGCACGCTCACGTCTGCGGTAATGCTGAAGGATTTATTCTTCATGTCCGCGGCCATCGACTCGGTGATGCGCGTGGTGTGGTCGAAATAGACGAACTGGGTACGCCCCTTGTTGGGCTGTGGGCGATTCTGCGGGTCGACACGCTCGATGTAGCGGTCATCCAACGGGAAGACCTTGTTCTTCTCGGCTTCCGAAGCAAACAGCTTGCGCATTTCGGCGAGTTTCTGCGGATTCTCGGCGGCCAGGTTCTTCGACTGGGTGAAGTCTTCCCGCAGGTTGTACAACTCCCATTGGTAGTCGTTGAACGGATCGGGGTTGCTCTCGCCGCGGCCCTGCCACGGCAGCCGCTTGGGCGTAGTGTTGGCGATCCAGCCGTCGTGGTAGATGGCCTGGTTGGCGATGACCTCGAAGTACTGCGTGTCATGCCGCTCCTTGGCGTTTGGATCGTTCAGCGCATAGAGCAGACTCACGCCATTCATCGGTACCTGTTTGAAGCCGTTGATGGTTTCCGGCGCTGGGATGTTGGTGGCCTCGAGGATGGTCGGCACGATGTCGGTGATATGGGTGAACTGGCTGCGGATGCTGCCAGGGTCCTTGACGTGGCCGGGCCAGGAAACGGCCATGCCGGTGCGGCTGCCGCCCAAGTGCGAAGCGATCTTCTTGTCCCACTGGAACGGCGTGTTCATGGCATGCGCCCAGCCATGCGAATAGTGGTTCTGGAACCACATGGTGCCGAACTTATCGATGTTCTCGAGCATGTATTCGGGACGATCCTGGATGCCATTGCCAAGGGTCGCCAACTCGCTGGTCATGCCGATACCACTCGGGTCCTCGGCGCTGGAACCGTTGTCGCCCATGATGTAGATCACCAGGGTGTTGTTGGCTTCGCCCATCTGCTCGATGGCGTCCAGCACCCGGCCGACTTGATAGTCGGCATGCGCCAGCGCCCCGGCATACACCTCCATCTCGCGGGCGGTGACGCGCTGCATTTCCGGCGTCAGGTCAGCCCAGCGTTTGTATCCCTCAGGCGTCGGGTTGAGCACGGCGTCCTTGGGAATGATGCCTAGCTGCTTTTGCCGCTCGAAGGTCGCTTCGCGCAGCTTGTCCCAGCCCATGTCGAACTTGCCCTTGAACTTGTCGACCCATTCCTTCGGCGCATGGTGCGGAGCGTGCGCTGTACCCGGCGAGTAATAGGCGAAGAACGGCTTGCTCGGCCAAACCGACTTCTGTGTATGCATCCAGCGGATGGCGTGGTCGGCCATGTCCGCATCGAAGTGGTAGGTGTCTTCGTGGCCCAGGTAAGGATCAATCGGGGTGATGTTCTCGTACACCGCGGGGCGGAACTGGTGGGCGTCAGCGCCGAGGAAACCATAGAAGTACTGGAAGCCCAGGCCGGTCGGCCACAGGTTGTACGGCCCGGCGGGCGAGTTCTGCCAATCGGGCACGTTGTGGTTCTTGCCGAACCAGGACGTCCCGTAGCCGTTGTCGGTGAGAATCTCGCCAATGGTGCCGACGCTCCGCGATACCAGGCTGTGGTAACCGGGGAAGGGCGTGGAGAACTCCATGATGATGCCGGTGGACGCCACATGGTGATTGCGCCCGGTAATCAGCGCTGCACGTGAAGGGGAGCAGACTGCCGCCGTGTGGAAGCTGTTGAAGCGCACCCCGGCCTTGGCGATGCGGTCCAGGGCGGGCGTCGGAATCGCTCCGCCAAAGGACTCCGTGGCGCCGAAGCCGACGTCATCCATCAGCACCACCAGGACGTTGGGTGCACCGTCGGGCGCCTGGATTTCCTTGGGCCAGTCGATCTTGTCCGAAGCGCCGACTGAGGAAGAGAGCTTGCCCACCTGCTGGTAAGGCTCGATCGGCAGATGGCGCCGGTCGGGCCAATCCTCGGCGCTTGCACTGCTCACCGCACCGAACCCGCCGAGCAATCCCATGAAGCCGATTACAGCCGACAAGCGCTGAACCCTGTTGCGAGTCGTGCATTCCAAGTGGGCCATTCTCTGTTCCTCCGCCAGAAGCGAGGCGATGCGCAGGGCATCCCGAAAAATTCAGCTTAGTTAAGGAACTTCGCCGCACATTGCCGCTGGGCGGCTGGCTACTGGCAGCGCCAAAGGCGCTACTCCGGCGCAGCAGCGCGGCCTTTGGCCATTCAAGACTGCCGCCCAGTGCCGTGCACGAACTAGAAACTGCGCTTCAATCAAGCTATTGGCGCTCGCTGCCGCATTCCTCCAGAGAGCGCACAGGTAGTCCGATAAGGGCTCATCAACTCCTCAACCGGTACGCGGGCCATGCGCAAAACCACCTATGCGTTACCGCTGGTGCTCAGCTTGCTGTCGGATGCGGCCCTGGCCGCCGATCCGCTGAAAATCCAGGAAAAGGCCAATGGTGTACTGGCCCTGATGTCCTACTCGATCCTCCCCGACCTGGCCTCCAGTTCGCTGCAGATCAGCGCCAGCGAGCTCGACAACCCGAGCATCGTGATGACCCAGTTCGGCGGCGGGGCGACGATGAGCAAGGACTTTCCCCTGTACCTCGAAGGCGCCGCGGCCTACAGCCGCTACGACCCGCGCTTCGTGGTCACCGAAGGCACCGAGACGCGCCGGCTACCGGTGAAATGGACCTCGGTGTCGGCCACCGGCGGGGTCGGTTGGGACTTCCCGCTGAGCGACGAGGTGGTACTGCGGCCGATCGGCAACGTGGCGCTCGGCTACATCACCAGCGATGCCAACGCGGCGCGCTTCCTGGTCAGCCGCTTGCTCGACCGCGACATCGAGTTTCTCGACAACGGCCACATGACCGCGGCAGGGCTGGGCGGCTCGCTGATGCTCGATTGGGAACAGGTGCGGCCCGAGCACGAGATCGACGTTGAACTGCGCTACAGCTACATCCACCTGCAGAGCGTCGGCGGCGACGAGATCGTCGACGGCCAGGCGGACGCGGAAACCCTCAGCCTGTGGTCGCGCTGGCGGGCGCCGACCGGGGTGGTAATGCTGCAGCGGCCGTTGCGCTACGTGCTGGAATTTTCTCTTTCGGAGTACCTCGGCGATCAACGCGGAGTGCTCGGTTTTGACCGTCTGGCGACCTTCGGAGTGGGCTTCGAGCTCGATTCCAGCGCCTACGACGTGTTTATCACGCGCACCCGGCTGGTACTGCGGCATGTGGTCGGCGACCACGTGTCGGGGATGTCGCTGGGCTTGGCGATGAGTTTCTGAGGCCGACGTATTCGTCGGTATTGCGGCTAGGGCGTATGGGGAAACTTATGGAGCGTATGAAAAGCGTGGCCGGAGTGTGCGCGGTATTGCTGTGGTCGCTGTGCGGCATGGCCTGGGCGGATGACCCCGCGCTGCCGGCTGCGGAACTGACGGCTCAGGAGGAAGCGGAAGTCGACGCCATGGTGTTGCCTGTTCCGCCGGCCTGGATCGGCGATTTCGACGGCATGAAGGAGCGCCGTCTGGTACGCGTGCTGGTGCCGTACAGCCGCACCTTCTTCGTGGTCAACCAAGGCCGTCAGCAGGGCATCAGCTACGAGCTGGGCAAGGCGCTGGAGGCGTGGCTCAACAAAAACCATCCCTACGAACGCAAGTCGTTCCAGTGGCGGGTGATGTTCATTCCGGTCGCGCGCAACGAGCTGCTGCCCAAACTGCTGGAGGGCATGGGCGACATCGCGGCCGGCGGCCTGACCGTCACCGAGGGGCGCCAGCAGACCGTGGATTTCGCCGCGCCGTTCGCCGATGACGTTAGGGAATCGGTGATTACCGGCAAGCACAGCAAGCCGCTGAGCAAGCTCGAGGACCTGTCCGGGCGCGAGGTCACGGTGCGCGCGTCAAGCAGCTACTTCGAGCATCTGATCAACCTGAACAAGACCTTCAAGGAGAAGGGCCTGGCGCCCATCGACGTGAAACCGGCGGACGAGAACCTCGAGTCGGAGGACCTGCTGGAAATGGTCAACGCCGGGTTGCTCGAGACCACGGTGGTCGATCGCTACATCGCCGAGGCGTGGAGCAAGCTGTACACCGACCTGAAGATCCATGACGAGTTCTACCTCCATCAGGGCGCCCAGTTCGCCTGGGCGATCCGCAAGAGCAGCCCGCTGCTGAAGTCCGAGCTGGCTGCCTTCGTCAAGACGCACAGGACCGGCACGGTGTTCGGCAACTCGCTGCGCAACAAGTACGTGAAGAACAGCAAGCGCGTGCTCAACGCCACCTCGGAAGCGGAAATGAAGAAGTTTCGCGAAATGGTCGGGCTGTTCGAGCGGCACGCCGGCACCTACAACTTCGACCATCTGATGCTCATGGCCCAGGGCTTCCAGGAGTCGCAGCTCAATCAGAGTGCGCGCAGCCATCGGGGCGCGGTCGGGGTGATGCAGCTGCTGCCGAGCACCGCAGCCGACAAGTCCGTCGCAATCCAGGGCATCGACAAGAGCGCCGACCGCAACATCGAAGCCGGCACCAAGTACATGCGCCTGCTCGCCGACAAGTACCTCAACGACCCGGAACTGACCCCGCTCAACAAGACGCTGATGACCTTCGCTGCCTACAACGCCGGGCCGGGCAATCTGCGCAAATTCCGCCGTTTGGCGGAGAAGTCCGGGCTGGACCCGAACGTCTGGTTCGACAACGTCGAGCATTCCGCCGCACGCATCGTCGGGCGCGAGACGGTCGACTACGTGGGCAACATCTACAAGTACTACGTGGCCTACAAGCTGACCGAGGAAAAGAACCGCCAACGCGCTGCCAGTCAGCAGGCGTCGGCAGCCGCCGGAAGCGGGGCGGGGCAGAACTAGGCTGCCGATCGCCCCAACCAGGCGCGCCGATTGGATGCCGGCGCGCCGAGCTTCGCGCCCCCATTTCGCTGTCGCACCGGTCGCCACCCGATTTGGGTGGAAGTTTGCCGGGCGGCGGCCCTGCTAGCTTGCCAGCAATTTTCCCGCCGCCGATTCCGGTCGGCGGCCAATCTGCCGTGGGCGACCGTTCGCCCCGCGGGCCTCGCTCTACGGGTCTCCCAGTGGGCCCGACGAAGAACAAGGAACTCCCATGCTTTCTGGTATCAAGATCGTCGAAATTTGCGGCATCGGCCCCGGTCCGTTCTGCGCCATGCATCTGGCTGACCTGGGCGCCGATGTCATCGCCGTCGAACGTGGCGAATCCACCTCGATCACCGGCGCGGCGAATGCGGCGAAGAACCCGATGAACCGGGGCAAGCGTTCGGTGGTGGCCGACCTGAAGACCCCCGAAGGCCGCGAAACCGTGCTCAAGCTGATCGAGAATGCCGACGCGCTCATCGAAGGCATGCGTCCGGGCGTAATGGAGCGCCTCGGCCTGGGCCCGGACGTGCTGCTGGCCCGCAACCCGAAGCTGGTGTTCGGCCGTATGACCGGCTGGGGCCAGCACGGCCCGATGGCCAACGCCGCCGGCCACGACAACAACTACGCCTCGCTGTCCGGCGCGATGTACCACAGCGGCACCGCCGGTGAAGCGCCGTCCGCGCCGATCACCCTGCTCGGCGACATCGCCGGTGGCGCGCTGTACCTGACCATTGGCCTGCTATCTGGCATTCTCAATGCGCGCAGCACCGGCAAAGGCACGGTGGTTGATGCGGCAATTGTCGACGGCTCGGCGCACTCCATGGGCCTGATGCTGACCCTGGCCAGCCGCGGTCTGCTCAGCGAGCAACGCGGCAAAAGCGTCCACGACGGTTCGCATTTCTATGCCACCTATCGCTGCGCGGACGACCACTACATCTCGCTGGGTTCGATGGAGCCGCAGTTCTACGCACTGCTGCTGCAGAAACTCGAGCTGCAGGACGATCCGCGTTTCGCCAAACAGTGGGACATGAAGCGCTGGCCCGAGCTGCGCGCGGCGTTCGCCGAGGTGTTCGCCAGCCGCACCCGCTCCGAGTGGTGCGCACTGCTGGAAGGTACCGATGTGTGCTTCGCACCGGTGCTCAGCCAGCGTGAAGCGGCGCAGCACCCGCATCTGGTCGAGCGCGGCGTGTACTTCGAGCGCGATGGCATGCTGCAGGCTTCTCCCGCACCGCGTTTCGACGGTCAGCGCGTCACTCCGGGCGAGGTGCCGAGCCGTGGCGCGCACACCGAGCAGGTGATGGCGGGCCTGGAAGGTAACGGCGCCGTCTGGCGCGATTGATCCAGGCGCCCGCTAACCGCCCATCCGCGTCAGCTGTCCGGCGACGCGGCGGGCGGTGCGCGCTGCGGCCGAGCGCTACGCTCAACTCATCGACAGGACTGTGTCAGTTCCGATGAGGAGTGATCCGCATGAATCCCTACGAGCAGGCTTACGCCGCTGCCTGCAACGATCCTGAAAGTTTCTGGGCCGAGCAGGCCGCGCAACTGATCTGGTACCGCACGCCAACCGCGATCCTCCAGCGCGATGCGCAGGGCCACCAGCGCTGGTTCGCCAACGGCCAGCTGAACACCTGCTACCTGGCGGTCGACGCGCATGTCGAACAGGGACGTGGCGCACAGACCGCCATCATCTACGACTCGCCGGTGACCGGCGTGCAGCAGAAGATCAGTTACGCCGAACTGCAGGAGCAGGTCGCGCGCTGCGCCGGCATGTTGCGCGAGCTGGGCGTGGGGCAGGGCGACCGGGTGATCATCTACATGCCGATGATCCCCCAGGCGCTGACCGCGATGCTGGCCTGCGCGCGGCTCGGCGTCATTCATTCGGTGGTGTTCGGCGGTTTCTCCGCCGCCGAGCTGGCCGTGCGCATCGACGATGCCAAGCCCAAGCTGCTGGTGACCGCCAGCTGCGGCATCGAGGTCGGCCGCGTGCTGCCGTACAAGCCACTGGTGGACAAGGCGCTGAGCCTGGCCAAGACACCGCCACAACAGGTGGTGCTGGTGGCGCGCGCGCAGTGTGAAGCCGACCTTCAAGTCGGTCGCGACCACGACTGGGACAGCCTGATGCAAGCCGCGCCCAGCGTGGCGCCGGTGGCTGTGGCGGCGACCGATCCGCTGTACATCCTCTACACCTCGGGCACCACCGGCAAACCCAAGGGTGTGGTGCGTGACAACGGCGGTCATGCGGTGGCGCTGAACTTCAGCATGAGCGCGGTGTTCGACGCGCAGCCGGGGGAGGTGTTCTGGGCCGCATCCGATATCGGCTGGGTGGTTGGCCACTCCTACATCGTCTACGCACCGTTGCTGCGCGGCTGCACCACGCTGCTGTACGAGGGCAAACCGGTCAACACGCCGGACGCCGGCGCGTTCTGGCGGGTGATCGGCGAGCACCGGGTCAAGGTGTTCTTCACCGCCCCCACCGCGTTCCGCGCGATTCGCCGCGAAGACCCCGACCTGAAGCTGGCCGCGGCCCATGATCTGTCCTGCCTGAAGGCGGTTTACGTCGCCGGCGAGCGGCTCGATCCCTCGACCTATCAATGGCTGCACAGCTTCCTGCCATGCCCGGTTGTCGACCACTGGTGGCAGACCGAAACCGGCTGGCCGATCGTCGCCAACCCACTCGGGCTGACGGCTTATCCGACCAGGTCCGGCTCGGCCACGCTGCCGGTGCCCGGTTTCCAGCTGGAGGTCCTCGACGACCAGGGCCAGCCCTGCGCCACCGAGCAAGCCGGCAACATCGTCATCAAGCTGCCGCTGCCGCCGGGCACGCTGCTGACCCTGTGGCAGGACGACGCGCGCTACGTCGACAGCTACCTGTCGACCTTTCCGGGCTACTACCTGTCCGGCGATGGCGGTTACCGCGATCAGGACGGCTATGTGTTCGTCATGGGCCGCATCGATGACGTCATCAACGTCGCTGGCCATCGGCTGTCCAGCGGCGCGCTGGAAGAAGTGCTCGGCACCCATCCGGCGGTGGCCGAATGTGCTGTGGTGGGACTCGACGATGCGCTCAAGGGCGAGATGCCGGTCGGCTTCGTGGTACTCAAGCAGGGCGCGGCCATCGACCCGCAAACGCTGCAGGCCGAACTGGTGCAGAGCGTGCGCGAAGCGGTCGGTGCGGTGGCGTCGTTGCGCCGCGTGCATGTGCTCAAACGCCTGCCGAAGACCCGCTCGGGCAAGATCCTGCGCAAGACCATTCGTGCGCTGGCACTGACTCCGCAGGTGCCGATTCCGGCGACCATCGAGGACGCGACGGTGCTGGACGAGCTGCGTGAGCTGTTCGAGCGTGAGGGCTGCTACAGCCAGCCACCGCGGGAGCGCGGCTGAGACCCGAGAGGGCGAGCGAGGCAGCTCGTCCTGACCTGATTGGCATTCTCCGCATGCATGAATGCGCGGACCAACTAGCGACCACTCAGCAGCGGCGGGGCGCTTAAGCCCCGCCACCTGCCTTCAATCAAGAAGGGAAGGAATTTTCGGTTCTAAGCCGAGCGGCGCAGACCGCACCTGACCTATATCAAGCGCCATCCCGCAGTCACCTCCCAGAATCCGCCCCGCACCCCGTCGCCTCTCGAAGGCTCCGGAGCGGCGCGGCCCAGCTGCGCATTCATCGCGCCTGGCATACCCAGGCCCCATCGTCCAACGACTGCGGATCGGCATCGGCAGCCCGCGTCTGCCGCGCTTCATCTCCTCGTGCCGTCACGCCCGTTGGCTCAGCTCCGCCCTTCAGCGAAGCGGCGGCGCAAGGAGGTGAAACATGCGTTTCCAGAAGACCGACCTGGCGCTTCATGTCGCCTTGGCCACGGCTCTGTCGTTGTCCACGCAAATGGCCACAGCCGCCAGCTGCACGGGCGACGCCGCCACCAGCACCCTGACCTGTGACGGGCCGCTGTATTACGGCAACCCCAATGGTTACGACAACATCGTCATCAACACCACGGCCACCGGCGCGACCTCGCCGATGCTGGATGGCTTCGGTATCTACGGCAACAGTTCGACTTACAACCTGAACAATGTGCTGATCACTACCAGCGGCAGCAAGGCCGACGCCATTCAGGCCAACAACGGCACCAGCAAGATCCACATCGAGTCGCTGACCATCGTCACCAAAGGCTCCTCGGCGGACGGCATCAACGTCACCGAGAACGCCTACAACTCCAAGGTCACCGTCGGTGACGACGCGGTCATCAGCGCCGAAGCGGGTGGAATGGGCGTGCGTGCCAACACCTCGAAAAATGGCGGCAAGAACGAGATCGTGATCGGCGAACGTGCGCAGATCACCACCGCCGGTTCCGGTGGCAACTGGCTCGACGGCACCGGCTATGCGGTGTACGCCGGTAACCGCGACCTCAGCAACACCACCTACAAGGGCGACGCCGAAGTCACCCTCGGTGACGGCAGCATCATCCTCACCAAGGGCAACTCGGCGCATGCGGTGTATGCCAACCGTGGCGGGGTGATCAACCTCGGCGACACCAGCATCACCACCGAGAAGAGCAATGCCTACGGCATCTATGCGCAGACCCTGAGCGACGCCAACGGCCCGCGTGGCAGCCAAGTCAATCTGGGCGGCGATACGCGACTCAGGGTTACCGACGGCAACCGCGCCCTGTATGCCAGTGGCGCGGACTCGCGGATCAGCAGTACCCAAGCCTCGGTCTACAACATCGACAGCAGCGCCGCCAGCGACCAAACCGGGCGCCTGGGTGCGGCGCTGCTCGCCGACAACGCCGGGGTCATCGACCTGCAGATGGCTGCCGGTTCCTACTTCAACGGCACCACCAAGACCGCCTCGGCCGGCGAGATCCACCTGGCCCTCGACGGCAGCAGCCGCTGGGACCTGACCGCCGACTCCAACCTGACCAGCCTCGGCCTGAGCAACGGTGCTGTACTGGCCTTCCAGCGTCAGGGTGAGCCCGGCGACTACCAGTACAAGACGCTGACCGTCGACGGCGACTTCAGTGGCGGTGGCCGCTTGATCATGAACACGCAGCTCGGCGACGACAGCTCGGCGACCGACAAGCTACTGGTGAGCGGCGACACCAGCGGCGAAACCCGAGTTACGGTCAACAACACCACCGGCAGCGGCGCAGAAACCTTCGAAGGCATTCGCCTGATCGAGGTGGCGGGCGTCTCGCAGGGCGAGTTCAAGTCCGACCGGGTGACTTCCGGCGGCTACGAATACATCCTCCGTCGCGGCGGCTCGTTCGCCACCTCCACCGGCTCGGACAAGGACTGGTTCCTGACGTCCTACATGCCGATTACGCCCCCGGAGCCCGAGCCAGAACCAGAGCCAGAACCAGAGCCAGAGCCAAAGCCGGAGCCGGGCTCGACACCTGAGCCGTCGCCGGAGCCGGAACCGCTGCCGCCAGCGCCAGCGACCCCGCCGAGTTCCAGAGAACGCATTCGCCAGCCCGAAGGCGGCGCCTACAGCGCCAACCTCGCGGCGGCCAACACGCTGTTCCTGCACCGCCTGCATGACCGCACCGGCAACCTGACCTATGTCGATCCGGACACGGGTGAGGCGAGCACTTCGATGCTGTGGATGCGCCACGTCGACGGCAAAAGCCGCTGGAATGACAGCAGTGGCCAGCTGAAGACCGAGAGCAATCGCTACGTGCTGCAACTTGGCAGCGACCTGATGCGCTTCAGCAACGACCTGGGCGACTGGGTACTCGGGGTGATGGGCGGCTTCGCCAACGGCAACTCGACAACCCAATCGCGGGTCACCGGCTACAGCGCCAAAGGCGAGGTCGATGGCTACAGCCTTGGCCTGTATGGCACCTGGTACGAAGACCGCGACGACGAGAACGGCGCCTACGTCGATACCTGGCTGCTGTACAACGACTTCAACAACGAGGTGCGCGGCGAGCAGCTGGCCAAGGAGCGCTACGATTCCCGCGGTATCACCGCGTCGGTCGAAGCGGGCAAGACCTTCCTCGCCAGCAAGGGTGAAAGCGCCAGCCTCTACGTCCAGCCGCAGGCGCAGGTGGTCTACATGGGCGTAAAAGCCGATAGCCACCGCGAAGCCAACGGCACGCGTGTCACCGGCGACGGTGACGGCAACGTCATGACTCGGCTCGGTGCGCGCGCCGCGCTGCGCAGCAACAACGAGCAAGGCTTCGCCCACACCTATGGCGTCGAGCCGTACCTGGAGACCAACTGGATTCACAACTCCAAGGACTTCGGCACGCAGATGGGTGACATGCGCTTCGCAATGGACGGTGCCGAGGACATCATCGAGGTCAAACTCGGTGCCACCAGCAAGGTCAACAGCCGCTTCAACGTGTGGGGCGAGGTGTCCCGCCAGCACGGCGACAGCGGCTACCGCGACCAAGCCTTCACCCTCGGCCTGAAGGTCAACTTCTGAGCCACACAACGCCCCGGCCAGCGCCGGGGCGTTACTCCACGTATACATCACGCCGCTCTCGACTATCGAGTGAGCGGTGTTTCGGCGTATCAGTCGAACAAGTCGCGAATGGCCAGTTTGGCGCGCAGTTCCTCAGTAGCTTCGCAATTCTCCACAACTTCGTCCTCGGCGGGTTCGCCGGGCAGAAGCCCCGGCTCGCTGGCGAACAAATCGGCAGAGTAGGGTGGTGGTACGTCGTAGTGCGACAGATGACTCATGGCTGCTACCTCAAGGACGAGATGCCTTGCAGGTAAGAGCTTCGAAATGGGCGAACAGTTTTAGGTATTTCGTCGCGGCCACCAGAGCGGCTTACTCCGAACTCGACTAAGGGCAAAAACGAGCGATGTGATACTTGCAGGGATCCTCACATCGGTAGCCCAGCATGCCCAGGCCCAACATTTCACTTTCCTGCAGCTTGCTGCTTGCGGTTGGCCTCCACGGCAATCTCGCGATGGCCGATGACGCCGAACTGGCAAAGAAGCTCAGCAATCCAGTTGCGTCGCTGATCAGCGTGCCGTTTCAGCTGAATTACGACGAAAAACTCGGCCCGCAAGGCCACGGCAAGCGCTATCAGTTGAACTTCCAGCCGGTCGTGCCGATCAGCCTGAACGAGGATTGGAACCTGATCAGCCGAACCATTCTTCCGCTGATCCATCAGGACGAGGTGGTGCCGAATCAGGGCAATCGCAGCGGCACCGGCGACATCACCCAGAGCCTGTTTTTCTCGCCCAAGGCACCCAGCGAATCCGGCTACATCTGGGGCGTCGGCCCGGCGTTTCTGTTGCCGACCGCCAGCGATGACAGCCTGGGCACCGAGAAATGGGCTGCCGGTCCCACGGCCGTGGTGCTCAAGCAGCAAGGTGAATGGACGCTGGGCGCGCTGGCCAATCACCTCTGGGACTATGCCGGTGACGGCAACCGCGCTCCGGTCGACGCGACCTTCATCCAGCCGTTCGTGGCCTATACCACGCCAACTGCCTGGACCTACACGCTGAACAGCGAAGCGACCTATGACTGGGAGGCCGAACAATGGGCCGTGCCGCTCAATGCGCAGATCACCAAATTGCTCAAGTTCGGTAAGCAACCGGTCAGCGTGGGTGGTGGCGTTCGCTACTGGGCCGAACATGCGGATAACGGACCTGAAGGCTGGGGCGCGCGGATGGTTGTGGTCTTTCTGTTTCCCAAGTGACGACAGTCGCGCAAGAGAGCTGATTGCTGGCTTAATCTCGGGATACTCGCCGCAGACGCTACAGTCAATAAGTTCGCATAATGTATATTATGTTAAATCGTATATTTGGTTCGCCCTCCGTAATTCAGCCCTCGGCTTTCGCCAGACTAAAATTGCCTCAGGCTGCAAGCGACTTTCTTCACTCCTCCTTTCAACTCGATGCCGACAACGTTTGCCGGATCGTCACCTGCATTCCTTTGCTTCCTGCCTGAGGCAAAATGGAACGCTAAGGAATACGGCCATCTGCTCCAGTGCAACGAACACCGACTTGCAAACCCATATTGAGATTTCCCCATGATCGAGGTCACCGAGGTTTCCATCAGCGAACTGCGCAGCGCGCTTGAGTCCGGGCGGACGACTGCGGTTGAGTTGGTTCAGGCTTATCTCGCCAGGATCGACGCCTACGACCCACCGGGCACGCCGACCGCACTGAACGCGGTTGTCGTTCGCAATCCTGATGCGCTCCAGGAAGCCCAGGCTTCCGACGCCCGCCGCGCGCATGGCGAGACACTTGGGCCGCTGGATGGGATTCCCTACACGGCCAAGGACAGCTACCTGGTCAAAGGCCTGACGGCCGCTTCCGGCAGTCCTGCCTTTGCGAACCTGGTTGCCTATCGGGATGCCTTCACCATCGAACGCCTGCGCGCCGCGGGTGCGATCTGCCTGGGCAAGACCAATATGCCGCCCATGGCCAACGGTGGCATGCAGCGCGGCGTGTATGGCCGCGCGGAAAGTCCCTACAACGCCGCTTACCTCACCGCGCCCTTCGCTTCTGGCTCCTCGAACGGTGCAGGTACGGCCACCGCGGCGAGTTTCGCGGCATTCGGCCTGGCCGAGGAGACCTGGTCGAGCGGCCGCGGGCCGGCATCCAACAACGGTCTGTGCGCCTATACGCCGTCGCGTGGGGTGATTTCGGTGCGCGGCAACTGGCCGCTGACGCCGACCATGGACGTGGTCGTGCCTTATGCCAGAACCATGTCCGATCTCCTCGAAGTACTCGACGTGGTGGTCGCGGAAGACCCTGACAAGCGCGGCGATCTGTGGCGGCTGCAGCCTTGGGTGCCGATCCCCAGTGTCGCGGCGGTACGCCCCTCCTCCTATCTGCAGCTTGCCGCGCAAAGTAATGCGCTGGCCGGCAAGCGTTTCGGCGTTCCACGCATGTTCATCAATGCCGACCCGGAAGCGGGCACCAGCGAGCTGCCGGGAATAGGTGGCCCGACCGGACAACGCATCAACACCCGCCCCTCGGTGATCAAGCTGTGGGAAGCGGCTCGCCAGGCACTGGAAGCCGCCGGCGCCGAAGTGCTCGAGGTGGATTTCCCGCTGGTCTCGAACTGCGAGGGTGATCGCCCGGGTGCGCCCACGGTGTTCACCCGCGGCCTGGTGTCGAAGGAGTTCCTGCATCACGAACTGTGGGACTTGTCGGCCTGGGCCTTCGACGATTTCCTGCAGGCCAACGGTGATCCCAAGCTGCACCGTCTGGTCGATGTCGACGGGCCGAAGATCTTCCCGCACGACCCAGGCACCCTGCCCAATCGCGAAGGCGATCTGGCCGCTGGCATGGATGAGTACGTGCGCATGGCCGAGCGCGGCATTACTCCATGGGACCAGATCACCACGCTGCCCGACGGGCTGCGCGGCCTGGAGCAGACGCGGCGCATCGACCTCGAAGAGTGGATGGATCGACTGGGCCTCGACGCGGTGCTTTTCCCGACGGTGGCCGACGTCGGTCCCGCTGACGCCGACGTCAATCCGCAGTCTGCGGACATCGCCTGGAGCAACGGCGTGTGGGTCGCCAACGGCAATCTCGCGATCCGCCACCTGGGTGTGCCCACGGTGACCGTACCGATGGGTCTGATGGCAGACATCGGCATGCCGGTGGGACTGACGTTCGCCGGCCGTGCCTATGACGACTCGGCCCTGCTGCGCCTGGCTGCGGCGTATGAGTCGACCGGCAGCAAACGCGTGGTTCCTCCGCGCACCCCGCCCCTGCAGCGCGGCTGATTGGCGAAGCGGCGGGGCCGGCCAGCTGTCTGCCGCCCCGCTCGCCTACCAATAAAGAAGTAGCTTCAGTCTGCCGTCGATTTGAGCAGACGGCGCACGCGCTCCGCGAGGACCTCGATGGTGAACGGTTTGGTGAGTACTTCCATGCCTTCCACCTGGCGTTCGTTGCCAAACACCACGCTCTCCGCATAGCCAGTCACGAAAAGCACGCGCAGGCCTGGGCGTTGCTGGCGCGCGGCATCGGCTACCTGGCGGCCATTGAGTCCGCCGGGCAAGCCGACGTCAGTGATCAGCAGGTCGATCTTGGCTGCCGACTGCAGTATCGCCAAGCCTGCGACGCCGTCCGCCGCTTCCATGACCCGGTACCCCAGCTCACCGAGCACCTCGGCCATCAGCAAGCGCAAGGTTTCCTCGTCGTCGATCACCAGGATGGTCTCGCCGTTTTCGGCATTCGGCGCCTTGCCCTGGTCAGGGCTGCCGCGCGTTGCCTCTTCCTCACCGAGATGCCGAGGCAGATAAATGCACACCGTGGTGCCCTCACCCGGCTCGGACGCGATATGCACCTGGCCGCCGGATTGGCGGGCAAAGCCGTACACCATGGAGAGGCCCAGGCCGGTACCCTGCCCGGCCGGCTTGGTGGTGAAGAACGGGTCGAAGGCGCGGGCAATGGTTTCCAGCGACATCCCCGAGCCGGTATCGATGATGCACAGGGTGAGATACGGGCCGGGCTCCATGCCGCGCTCGCTGGCCAGGTGCTCATCAAACCAGTCGTTGCTGGTCTTGATGGTGAAGCGCCCGCCGTCGGGCATCGCGTCGCGCGCGTTGATGCACAGATTGAGCAGCGCACTTTCGAGCTGGTTGGGGTCAACCAACGCGGTCCACAACGCTGGTTCAGCGTCGATGTCGATCTGGATCATCGGCCCCATGGTGCGGCGGATTAGCTCGACCATGCCCTCGATCAGGCGGTTAACGTTGGTGGGTTTGGGCGCCAGGGTTTGCCGGCGGGAAAAGGCCAGCAGTCGATGGGTCAGCATCGCTGCGCGCGAGGCGGCGCCGTACGCCGCGCCGATGTAGCGCTCCAGCTCGTCGAAACGCCCTTGGGCGATGCGCAGGCGCAGCAGCTCCAGACTGCCACTAATGCCACTCAGCAGGTTGTTGAAGTCGTGCGCCAATCCACCGGTGAGCTGGCCGACCGCTTCCATTTTCTGGCTGTGGCGCAGCAGTTCTTCGGCTTGCCGCAACGCTTCGGAACGCTCTCTCTCCACAGTGAAATCGCGGCCCACCGAATAGATGAAGCCTTCGGCGGGCACCGCCGCCCAGCTGATCCAGCGATAGCTGCCGTCCTTGTGACGAATCCGGCAGTCGATGTCCTGCCGCGGATCGCCACGTTCGAGCGACACGCTGGACTCCAGCACCGCGGGCAAGTCGTCGGGATGGATCAGGTTGCGCAGATCCAACTCACCGAGTTCGGACGGCCACCAGCCCAGCACCTCGTGCCAGGCCGGGTTGGCCGCCACGATGTGGTGATCCAGACGCGTGACCAGCATGATGTCGGTGGACAGTTGCCACAGCCGATTGCGATCCGCGGTGCGCTCGGCGACCTGGCGCTCCAGCGAGTTGGCCAGATCACGCAGCTCCCGCTCGACGCGGTGCTTGTCGGTGGTCTCAACCACGGTGTCGAGCATGCCGACGACCTGGCCGGCCTCGTCGCGCACCGGGCTGTAGCAGAAGGTGAAGGTCGTCTCCTCCACATGACCGTTGCGATTGATCAGCAATGGCAAGTCTTCAATGAACGTCGCCTGGCCCTTCAGCGCCTCTTCCGCGATTGGTCCGATTTGCTCCCACACCTCGCTCCAGACGCTATTGAATGACCGTCCGAGAACGTGTTGCTTGCTGCCTAGGATCGGCGCGAAGGCGTCGTTATAGATCGTCACCAACTGCGGCCCCCACGCCAGGCACATGGGGAACTTCGAGGCGATCACCAATTGCGTGGCGGTACGCAGCGCCGCCGGCCAGCTGTCCAGCGGGCCGAGCGGTGTGCTGGCCCAGTCATGGCGGCGAATCTGTTCGCTCATGAGCCCGCTGCCATACGGAAAGCGATGAGCACTCATGTCAGCGAACTCGATAGAGGGAATAGTCGATAGACAGCCCGCCGGCGCTTTTGTTTGACGGAGCCGGAAACCTCGAGGGCGAAACCTTGCAGCTCTCGCTCAGCCCCCTCCTCTGTGGACGGGGCCGGCGATACGGCACCCCTACCAATGCGCGTAGCTAGGCAGCGCACCATGCGACTGACTTTGCAATCCGGCCACCAGCGGCGTTACGCCCGCGTCCTGCTGAATGTCGCGACGGATCGCGCTGACCACCCATTCGGTACGCAGCGGCGCACTCATCAACAGCGACGGCAGCACGCGCTTGATTTGCGCACCGTCCTTGCGCAGCACCAGCAGGTGCGAGCCATCCGGTCGCTTCTCGCAGGTGGTGTCGAACTCGGGAAAAGCCGCAATGATTTCCTGGATGTTGAGTGGCATGGTGCTCGCTCCTTGATGGCATGGAAACGCTAATACAGAGCAGCTGTCGTGCCAGTTAGGACAGATTTGTTATTCATTTGCAAATCAATGACTTACTTGCAATTTCGCCGCTGCGCTTCGGGCAAGCTGCATGACTGGTGGAGATTTGTTCGTGCAATTTGCAATAACCGAACAAGCAGCTCGTGTAGGACCGCGGAGCCTTCATGGTCCCGCCCAACCAGCGTCGACCTATGCTTAGCCTTCAGTCCCACACGCCTCGATGGCGATCCATCACGCAGACGGCTAGACGTCTCGCTGAGCGGCCGTTCTGCCAATGCAGGCAGTTGCGAAATCGAGTAAAAGCACTTCCTCGGCGCAAGGGAGAATCTATGAAACGCATAGCGATGCATCTGGCCTGGTTGGCCGCCGTTCCACTGTGCTCAGCAATGGCCGACGAAGGCGGCGTGAGCTTCTGGCTGCCCGGACAGTTCGGCGCATTGGCAGCCGTACCCACTGCACCGGGGTGGAGCCTGCCCCTCATTTATTACCACGCCAGCGCCGACATGGGCGCGGACGAGCCATTGCCACTCGGCGGGCGTGGACGAGTGTCTGCAGGCGTGGATGCCAAGGCCGACCTGCTGTTCGCCGGACCGACCTATACCTTCGAGCAGCCGGTGCTGGGCGCACAGGCCGCGGTGGGTGTGCTCGCTGCGGTTGCTCGCTACGAAGTGGAAGCCGACGCCACCCTCACCGGCCCACGCGGGCGCACCGTTTCCGCCAACGTCAGTGACAGCCTGAAAGGCGCCAGCGATCTCTACGGGATGGGCACCCTGAAGTGGAATCACGGCGTGCACAACTTTATGGCTTACCTCATGGGCAACCTGCCGATTGGTGCTTATGACCCGGACCGGCTGGCCAACGTCGGGCTCGGTCACGCCGCGATGGATGCCGGCGGCGGCTACACCTATTTCGACAAGAAGAACGAGTTCTCGGCGGTTGCCGGGTTGACCTATAACTGGGAAAACTCCGACACCGACTACCAGAACGGCATCGACGCCCACCTCGACTGGAGCGCCTCGCACTTCGTCACCGATCAGACCCATCTGGGCCTGGTCGGCTACTTCTATGAGCAGGTCACCGGCGACGAGGGCGATGGCGCTGTGCTTGGCGATTTCAAATCGCGCGTGCGCGCGGTCGGCCCGCAGATCGGGCATTTCTTCCCGGTCGGCAGGGAGCTCTGGTACACCAACGTCAAGGGCTACTACGAGTTCGACGCGAAGAACCGCGCGGAGGGCTGGAACGCCTGGTTGACCCTGGCGATCCCGCTCGGCCAGTAAACCCAATGTCCCGCAATGCCCGGAGCAAACCCATCGGCCTGCTCCGCGATCGATATTCTCCCCAGTGATCACCCGCAACCAAGTCGACTTCTTCCACTATCCTCTAACCCGTTGCCCTGTGTTTGGAACAAGGAACCGCCATGAGTGCCCGCGATACCATTCTTGCTTTGCAGTCCAGCATCAGCCAATCGGTGCTCGGGCAGGACGACGTCATTCGCCAAGTGCTATTGGGGCTGCTCGCCAATGGTCATCTGCTGCTGGAAAGCCTGCCCGGCCTGGCCAAAACGCGCACGGTCAAGGCCCTGGCCAGTCACCTCGACGCGCAGATGAGCCGTATCCAGTTCACGCCCGACCTGCTGCCTTCGGACATCACCGGCGCCGAGATCCTCCAGCAGGTCGACGGCCACAATCAGATCAAGTTCCAGCCCGGCCCGTTGTTCGGCAACGTGATCCTCGCCGACGAGATCAACCGCGCGCCAGCCAAGGTGCAGGCGGCGCTGCTTGAGGCCATGGAGGAGCGGCAGATCACCGTCGCCGGCACCAGCCACCCGATGACCGAGCTGTTCATTGTGTTGGCCACGCAGAACCCCATCGAGCAGGAAGGCACCTACCCGCTGCCGGAAGCGCAGATGGACCGTTTCCTGATGAAGGTGCTGCTGAGCTACCCCAAACCTGCCGATGAAACCCAGGTGTTGCGTCTGCTGCGCGAAGAGGAAAAGGCCGCCCACGGCGCCAAGGCGGCGGAGACCGCGCGCCTGGCCCAGGACGCGATCTTCGCCGCGCGCCAGGAGGTCAGCGCCGTGCATGTGTCCGAGAGCATCGACCGCTACCTGATCGACCTGATCAACGCCACCCGTCAACCGGCGGACTACGACGCCGATCTCGGCCGCTGGATCCATGTCGGCGCCAGCCCACGCGGTGGCATCAGCCTGGATCGCGTGTCGCGGGCGCATGCCTGGCTGGCCGGTAACGACTTTGTATCGCCCGACGACGTGCGCGCAGTGGTCCATCCGGTGCTGCGTCACCGCCTGATGCTGTCCTACGACGCGGTGGCCGATGGCGTCAGCGCCGACCAGGTACTCGACCGTCTGCTCGACAAGGTGGCGATTCCGGCCTGAGTGCCCGCAGCAAGGAGCACTTCATGCAGCAGCAATCACCGGCCCCGGATGGCTTCGTCTACGTCTCGCTGACTCAGCTGATGCAGCTGGAGCATCGCGTGCGCGGGCTGAGCTTCCAGGGGCGCCAGCCACTGTCGAGCATTCTCTCCGGCAACCATGCCTCGCGGCTGCGTGGGCGCGGCCTGAACTTCGACGAGCTGCGCCACTACAACCCAGGCGACGACCTGCGCCACCTCGATTGGCGCGCCTCGATGCGCTATGGCAAGCCCTTCGTGCGCAGCTACACCGAGGAGCGCGACCGCCCGGCGCTGATCCTGGTCGACCAACGCATGAGTATGTTCTTCGGCTCGCAGCGCAGCTTCAAATCCTCCACCGCCGCCGAGCTGGCCGCCCTCTCCGCCTGGATGGCGTTCCATGCCGGTGACCGGGTCGGCGGCCTGGTGTTCAACGACAGCCGCATCGAACGCATCAGTCCGATTCGCAGCCGCAGCCGGGTCGAAGCGCTGTGCGCCGCCGTCACCCGACAGAATCAGGCGCTGTCGGCGAGCCTCCCCGACGCGGAGAACGAGCCGCAACTCGACCGCGTGCTGCAAACCTGCCTGGCCATGGCCGGCCACGATCACCTGATCTGTCTGATCAGCGATTTCGCCGGCGCTGGCCCACGCACCTTGCAACTGCTGCGCGAGCTGTCGGCACACAACGACGTGATCGCCATGCAGGTCTACGACCCCCTCGCCCTCAATCTGCCGGCCCGCGGCCGGGTGATGGTCACCCAGGGCGAGTTGCAGGTGGAGCTGGAGGTGGAGCGCCGCCAGGTGCACCAGCCGCTGGGCGATTTCCTCACCGGTCGACTCAAGGAGGTGGCTGCCCTGCTCCGCCGCAGCCAGGTGCCGGTGATGATGATCAACACCGGGGAAGACCCGCTTGAGCAGTTGCGCCGCGAACTGGGCCGCCTGACAGGAGCCGGCCGATGAGCGACGCCAAGTTGCCGAACCTCGACCAGCTCAAGGAGCTGCCGGTACCGCCACCGGTGGTCAGCTACTTCCCGCAAACCTGGGGCTGGCTGGTCCTGCTGCTGGTTGTCCTGCTGGCGCTCGCCGCCTGGGCCGGCTGGCGCTACTGGCAGTGGCGCCGCGACCGTTACCGCCGCGATGCCCTCGCCCGTCTGGATGCGCTGGAAGCCGCGCTGGCCGACGAACATACCCGCCTGCCGGCGCTGCGCGAGCTGCCGGAACTGCTCAAGCGCGTCGCCCTGTCGATGCCGCAACGCCCGCAGGTGGCCACCCTCGGTGGCGCCGACTGGCAGGCGTTCCTGACGAAAACCAGTTCGGCACCACTGCCGGAAGGTTTCGGCCGCCAGCTGGCGACGCTGGCCTATGCCCCCGTCGAGCGCGTAAAGGCACTCCCAGCCGATGAACTACAAGGCCTGCTGGCCAGCAGCCGGCACTGGATCGAGACCCATCATGTGGCAGTTTGATTACCCCTGGGCGCTGCTGTTGCTCCCGCTCGCCTGGCTCGCCTATCGCTACCTGGCGCCGTACCGCGAGGCCCGCAGCGCGGTGCGCGTGCCGTTCTTCACCGCCATGAGCCGTGCCGTCGGCCAGACGCCCGCAGTGGCCGGCGCCCGCGGGAATGCCCGGCAGCTGGCACTCAATCTGTTGGTCTGGACCCTGCTGGTGGTTGCCTGCGCGCGGCCGGTGCTGGTGGAGAAACCCATTGAGCACCAGCAGCCGGTGCGCGACCTGATGCTGGCCATCGACATCTCGCAGTCCATGGAGACAACCGACTACACCAATGCCGACGGGCAGCGCGTCGATCGCCTGACCGCGGTCAAAGAGGTCGTGCAGGACTTCATCGCCAAGCGCAAGGATGACCGTATCGGCCTGATCGTCTTCGGCACCGGGGCCTTCCCGCAGGCGCCCTTGACCCTTGATCACGCCAGCCTGCGCGTGTTGCTCGACGAGGTGGGCATCGGCATGGCCGGCCCCAACACCGCGATCGGTGACGCCATCGGCCTGACCATCAAGCTGCTCGACAGCGCCAAGGAACAGGACAAGGTGCTGATCCTGCTCACCGACGGCAACGACACCGGCAGCGCCATTCCGCCCGACCATGCTGCACAGATCGCCGCCTCCAAAGGCATCGTGGTGCACACCATCGGCATTGGTGATCCCGAGGCTACCGGCGACGCCAAGGTCGACTTGCAAGTGCTCCAGGGCATCGCGCAGACCACCGGTGGGCAGTTCTTCCGCGCGGACGACCGCAGCGCGCTCGATCAGGTCTACGCCACGCTCGACCGCATTACCCCGCATCAGGTGAAGAAGCTCAGCCACCAACCCAAACGTGACCTGTTCTGGTGGCCCTTGGGCGCCGCGCTGCTGCTGCTCACCTTGTATCAGGTGCTGGCCGCGCTGAGCGGCAAGTGGGCCACGGCCGGCACCACGCGCACGGCGCAGGAGGGCTGAATGGACATCGACCTCAATGCCTTCCACTTCCTGCGCCCGTTCTGGCTGTTGCTGCTGGTGCCCGGCATCGTGGTGCCGATCCTGTGGAATCGCAGCCGCGATCCGGCGCGGCTGAGCAGCAACATCGCCCCGCAGTTGCTCAAGCATCTGGTGGTCACTCCCACCGACGCCCACCACCTGCGGCCGATCCACCTGCTGGGCGCGCTGCTGATCCTCGGCGGCCTGGCCGCTGCCGGACCGACCTGGGAACAGGACCGCCCGGACTTTCTGGAGAACCGCGCGCCGCTGATCCTCGCGCTCGACCTGTCGCCGTCAATGGACGCCAACGACGTGCCGCCGTCGCGACTGGAAGCCGCCAAGCACAAGTTGCATGACCTGATTCAGCGCCGCCCGGGCGCACGCACCGGCTTGATCGCCTATGCCGGCACCGCGCACCTGGTGCTGCCGGCCACCGAAGACCCGCAGCTGCTCGACAGCTTCCTGCAGGCGCTGTCCACCGATCTGCTGGCCAGTCCGGGCAAGAACGTTCTCGCCGTCATCGAAGAGGCCAAGCGATTGCTGGCCGCCGAGCAGTCGGCCGGTACCCTGGTGCTGGTCACCGACGGTGCCGACGTCAGCCAGCTGGAAGCCATCGGCAAGGCGCTCGAACCTTCGGAGCTGCAGCTACTCGTGCTCGCAGTGGGCAGCCAGGACGGCGGCATCCTGCGTGACGCCAAGGGGCAACTGCGCGTGGATACCAATGGCCGGCCGCTGCTCGGCAGCTTCGACGCCAAGGGCCTCAAGCAGCTCGCCGACGCCGCCGACGCGCCGCTCGGCAGCCTGACGCTCAACGACGACGATCTGGACTGGATCGAGCTGCACGCCGCGCAGCATCTGCAGGCCGCCAGTGGCGACGATCAGCAGATGCACTGGAAGGATGCCGGCTACTGGCTGTGCTGGCCGTTGCTGGTGTTGGCGCTGTTGTGCGTACGGCGTGGCTGGAGCGTCAACTGGCTGGCTGGACTGTTGCTCGCCTGCGGACTCGCCCTGCCCAGCGCCCCCGCGCACGCTGGCGCCCTGACCGACGCCTTCTTCACTCCGGATCAGCAAGGCCGCTGGGCCTTCGAGCACGGCCACTATGCGCAGGCCGCGACGCACTTCCACGATCCCTACTGGAAAGCGCTGGCGGCCTACAACGCCGCCGACTACGACGCCGCGCTGGCCGACTTCGCGCGCCTCGACAGCGCCCCGGCGTACTTCTACCTGGGCAACAGCTACGCCAAGCTCTTCAAGTTCCCCGCCGCGATTGCCGCCTACCAACAGGCACTCAAGCTGCAGCCGCAGTTCCCCGAGGCCACCGCCAACCTGGCGCTGGTCACCGCGTTGCAGAAGGACTACGAGGAGCAGCAGGAAGTCGCGCCGGACATCAAATCCGACAAGGTCGAGTTCGATAAGCCGAGCGGCAAAGGCAAGTCGGTGAAGATGGAAGGCGTCAAGCCCACTTCGGATGAGCTGTGGCTGCGCAACCTGAACACTTCGCCGGCGCAATTCCTCAAGCAGAAGTTCCGCCTGCAGGCCGCGCAGCAGCAGAACAATAGTGGAGCTACGCCATGAAACGGTTGCTGCTGATCCTGCTCGGCGTGCTGCCGCTGCTGGCCTTGGCCGAGCCGAAAGTGCTGGTGGAGGGCCGGCTGAATCCCACCGGTACGGCGATGGTGGGCAGCACGGTGCGCCTCGAAGTCGATCTGCTGGTCGACACCTGGTTCACCGCCGAACCGCAGCTGCCGATCTTGAACCTGCCCGGCGCGCTGGTCATGCCACCGAGCAGCGAGGCCACGCACCTGACCGTGCAGCGCGATGGCGAAACGCTGTTTGGCCTGCGCTTCAGCTACCTGATCACCCCGAACCAGGCCCAGGAGTTCCAGATTCCGGCGCTGACCATCCAGGTCAATCCCGGCCAGGGCAGCGGCCCGGTGACCGTCCGCAGTGCGCCGTTGAGCCTGCTGGCCCGCTTGCCCGAGGGCGTGGCGCCGGGGCAGCAGTTGCTGGTCGCGCAGAACCTCAAGTTCACCCAGCAGCTTGTCCGTTCGCAGGATGCCTTGCGCGTCGGCGACAACCTGGTGCGCCGCCTGACTATCGACGCCGACGGTGCCCAGGCCATGCTGATCCCGGCGCCGGCGTTCGCCGAGGTCGATGGCCTCAAGCGCTATGTGAAAACTCCGCAGGTGCTGCCGCTCAGCGACGGCCGCGGCGGCATCACCGGCGGCCGGCGTGTGGACGAAGTCAGCTATGTGATCGACCAGGCCGGCCATCACGAACTGCCCGCCATCGAGCTGCACTGGTGGGATACCGCCAGTAATCGCCAGCGCACCAGCAGCGTGCCCGCTGTGGAGTTCGACGCGGTGGCCAACACCGCGTACCAGGCACCCTTCTCGATAGCCGAGGACTTGCAGAAGCTCGGCCAGCACGCGCGGGTGCGCATCGCGCAGCATTGGCTGCTGCTGGCGGCGCTCGTGCTGATCGGCGGACTCGCCTGGTACTGGGGCGCCCCCTGGTGGCGGCGCGCCCGGCAGGCGTTGCAGCGACGTCGCGCCGAACGGCAGCAGGCGTACCTGCAATCAGCCGAGTACGCCTGGCGGCAAATTGCCACCCAACTCAACGATCAGCCTGCGCAGCTCGGCGCGTTCTACCTGTGGACCCGGCGCAGCCTAGGAAGCCAGACGCTAGAGGGCTTGGTGGCGAAACTGCCCTTGTCGCTCGGCAATCGGCTGCTAGTCTTCCTCAGAACTCAATACGGCTTCAATGATCGCTCACCCACTGCGCTGAATGACCTGCAGCATGCGCTCCCCGAGCTCAAGGAAGCAGTTCGCCAACAGCAGTCGCCGTCCCTGCCCCGGCACGGGCTAGCGCCATTGAATCCCCGGCAAGGTATGGATCAACCCGCTCGATAAGGACGCCCAATGAAGCTTTTGTCGCCCTCCCCATCTGCTTGGCGCTGGATCTTCTCGCTGCTGTTGGCCGTGCCGCTCCTGGCCGCGGCCGCCGAGCCGCTGCCGAACTGGAAGGACGGCCCGTCGAAGAAGGCTATCGAGAGTTTCGTCAGCGCGGTGACCACCGAGGGCACCAAGGATTACGTGCCACCGGCCGAGCGCATTGCGGTGTTCGACAACGACGGCACCTTGTGGAGCGAACAGCCCATGTACTTCCAGGTGCTGTTCTCCTACGCCGAGGTCCACCGGCTGGCGCCGCAGCATCCGGAATGGAAAGAGCAGCAGCCGTTCAAGGCCGTTCTCGAGGGTGACCATGAGGCGCTCGCCGCCGCGGGCATGGACGGCCTGATGAAGATCGTCGGAGCCACCCACACCGGCATCAGCACCGAGGCCTTTACCGCCAATGCCGAAGCCTGGCTGGCCAAGGCCGTGCACCCGAAGAGCCAGAAGCCGTTCACCGAAATGGTCTACCAACCGATGCTGGAGCTGCTCGCCTACCTGCGCGCCAACGGCTTCAAGACTTACATCGTCTCCGGCGGCGAAGTGGCGTTCATGCGCGCCTTCGCCGAAGAGGTCTACGGCATTCCGCCCGAGCAGGTGATTGGCACCACTTTTGTCAGCCAGTTCCAGAATCAGGACGGCAAGCTGTCGATCCTGCGCATGCCCAAGTTGGCTCACAACGACGACGGCCCGGGCAAACCGGAGAGCATCGACGCGATCATTGGCCGCCGACCAATCTTCGCCTTCGGCAACTCCGATGGCGATCTGCAAATGCTGCAATGGACCGCCGCCGGCAGCGGCAAGCGGTTCATGGGCTTGGTCCATCACACCGACGCCAAGCGCGAGTGGGCGTACGACCGTGACTCCAAGATCGGCAAGCTGGACAAGGCGCTGGACGAAGCCAACGCCAAGGGTTGGACGGTAGTAGATATGGCAACGGAGTGGGCGCAGGTATTCCCGTTCGCCTCTGCCACAAATATGCAGTGAGGTCCGTTTACAAAGAATGCTGGGGGTGTCAGTGACGCCTCTGGTTCGACCACGTCGCGGATAGCGACCTTGGAATGTGAAATGGAGATCGAACGATGACCCGTACAACGAAATGGCTACCCAGGCTGGCGCTCACGGCGGCGGCCGTGTTCAGCGCAGTCGGGGCCGGCGCGGCAGACAAGCCGAATATCCTGGTGATATTCGGCGATGACATCGGCCAGACCAATATCAGCGCCTATTCCTTCGGGGTGCTCGGCTACCACACGCCGAACATCGACCGCATCGCCAAGGAAGGCATGATGTTCACCGACTACTACGCGGAGAACAGCTGTACCGCGGGTCGTTCGACCTTCATTACCGGCCAGTCGCCACTGCGCACCGGCCTGTCCAAGGTCGGCATGCCCGGCGTCCCGGTGGGCCTGCAAGCCCGCGACGTCACTATTGCCCAAGCGCTCAAGGCACACGGCTACGCCACCGGGCAATTCGGCAAAAATCACCTTGGTGATCGGGACGAATACCTGCCAACCAACCACGGTTTCGACGAGTTCTTCGGCAACCTCTACCACCTGAACGCCGAAGAAGAACCGGAACGTCCCTACTGGCCGAAAGACAACCAAGCCTTCCTAAAGGCTGCTACGCCCCGCGGCGTAATCCACAGCTTTGCCGACGGCAAAGTCGAAGATACCGGCGCGCTGAACAGCAAGCGCATGGAGACCATCGACGACGAGACCACTCAGGCCGCCATCAACTTCATGGAGAAACAGGTAAAGGCGGACAAACCGTTCTTCGTGTGGATGAACACCACCCGCATGCACGCCTTCACCCATGTGCGCCAATCAATGCAAGGCCAAAGCGGGATGCCGGGCAACGATTATGCCGATGGTATGATCGAGCATGACGGCGACGTCGGCAAACTGCTGAAAGCCCTTGACGACCTGAAGATCGCCGACAACACCATCCTGATCTACAGCACCGACAACGGGCCAAACCAATGGTCCTGGCCGGATGCTGCAACCACGCCGTTCCGCAACGAGAAGAACTCCAACTGGGAAGGTGCCTTCCGGGTTCCGGCGATCATCCGTTGGCCGGGTAAGGTCAAGCCGGACACCGTGTCCAACCAGATGTTCTCCGGTCTCGACTGGTTCCCCACCCTGCTAGCCGCTGCCGGCGACACCGACATCAAGGATCGCCTGCTCAAGGGCTCCGATGTCGGTGGCAAGAGCTTCAAGGTGCACCTCGACGGTTACAACCAACTGGACTACCTGACAGGCAAGAGCGACAAGAGCGCGCGCAATGAGTTTTTCTACTTCAGCGATGACGGTGATCTCGTCTCGATGCGCTTCGACAATTGGAAGATCGTGTTCTGCGAGCAACGTGCCCCCGGCGGCCTGCAAGTATGGAGCGAACCCTTCGTCTGCCTGCGGGTGCCGAAGCTGTTCAACCTGCGCATGGACCCTTACGAGCGTGCCGACGTAGTGTCAGACCAGTACTACGACTGGCTAACCAAGAATGACTACCTGCTATTTGAAGGAACTCAAAAGGCAGCGGCATTCCTCCAGACCTTCGTCGAGTACCCGCCGAGTCAACGTCCCGCCAGCTTCAGCATCGACCAGATTCGCAAGGCGGTGGACGAGAAAATCGCGGAAAAAATGAAAACCCAGAAACAATAAGTACTGGTGTAGTCGCCACGCTTCTGGCGTGATGGCGTGAAGTACCTTCCGGGCAGCACTGGCCGTGCTGCCCGGAAGGGTACCCAGTGTCCATACAAGGCCCCTTCGCATGACGCTCGCCACTTCCCCGACCCGTCGCACCATCCGCGACTCGCGCCCTGCTGTGCAGTCGACACAGCCCCTTGTTGGTGTGGCGATCCCTGCGCTGCTGTTGTTCACCTCGGGCATTGCCGCCCTGATCTACCAGATCCTCTGGATCAAGCAGCTGTCCCTGGTTGTTGGCGTCGAGGTCTACGCCATCACCACCGGAATCAGCGCCTTCTTCGCCGGACTCGCCCTCGGCGGGTTCCTGTTCGGCCGTTGGGCCGATCGCTTGAGCCGCCCGGTGCGGCTGTATTCCTTTCTGGAACTGGCCGTCGCAGTTCTGGGCATCGGTGCAACCCTCGGCCTGGCGCACGCCGCCGGCCCGTTCGCCCGCCTGGAACTCAGCTCCGGGCTGCTCGCCTGGGTGCTGCCATTCGCCCTGGTGGGAATTCCCGCGTTCCTGATGGGCGGCACCCTGCCGGTACTGATCCGCGCCCTCACCCCACTGGCCGGCCAACTCGGCGCCGCCGGCGGCCGCTTGTACGCCGCGAATACGGCTGGGGCCATCATCGGCGCGCTGCTGACCAGCTTCCTGCTGATTCCCGCGCTGGGCATCCAGGGCAGCGCCTATGTGGCAGCAGCGCTCAATATGCTCGCCGCCCTCGCTGCCTTCGCTGTCGATCGGCGCGCCGAGCCGCGTCCGGTCGCCGAGGCAACTCCACCGCGCAGCGCCCAGGCCCGCCTGGCGATCACCCTGTATGCGCTGGCCGGCGGCATCGCGCTCGGTTACGAAGTGATCTGGTCGCAGTCCATCGTGCAGTTCATGAGCACCCGCGCCTTTGCCTTCTCCGTGGTGCTGGCCACCTACCTGACCGGACTGGTGCTGGGCAGCGCCCTGTACGCGCGGCGCGCCGACCGCATCCGTGATCCCTGGGGCGTGTTCGCCCTGCTGATCGCCGGCGCGGGGCTGGTGGCCTTGCTGGAAATCACCCTGCTCGGCCGCTGGCTGATCATCGCGCAGACCCAGGCCGAGGCATTGGTGCTCGGCCTCACCGGCAACGACCTGGCCGGCATGTGCGCACGCTTCGCCGTGGCCGCGCTGAGCGTGGTGTTCATTCCCACCGTGCTGCTCGGTGCTGCCTTTCCGGTGATGCTGCGCCTGGCGGTGGACGCCGGGCGGGTCGGCCGCGATGTCGGCAGCGTGGTGGCGCTGAATACTCTGGGCGGCATCGTCGGTACCCTGCTGACCGGATTCCTTCTGGTGCCCTGGCTCGGCCTGGTTCACAGCCTGGCCGCGCTGGCCCTGGCCGCCGCGGCGATTGCCCTGTGCGCGGTGCTGCGCGGCCAGCAGGTGAGCCAAGAGGCACGCCAGGGCGCCATCGCCCTGGGTCTGGTGACCGTGCTGGCAGCGGTGTTCACTCCCAGCGATCGCCTGGCCCAGCTGCTCCCGGCCGCGCGCAACGGCCAGCTGAGTTTCTACGAGGAAGGTCGCGGCGCCACGGTAGCGGTGGTCGATACCCAGCGCGGCAACACGCACTTCAAGCGCTTGTACATCCAGGGTGTGTCGAACTCCGGCGACGCCATGCCGTCGCTGCGCTACATGCGTCTGCAGGCCCTGCTGCCGCTGCTGATCCAGCGCGAAGAGCCGCGCTCGGCGCTGGTGATCGGCTTCGGCACCGGCATCACCGCCGGCGCGCTGCTGCGCTATCCGGGGCTCGACCAGCGCGTCGTGGCCGAACTGCTGCCGGCAGTGGTGCGCGCCGCGCCGCAGTTCCAGGGCAACTTCGCCGCCGGCAGCGATCCACGCCTGGAAGTGCGTCTGCGCGACGGACGTCGCGAGCTGCTGCGCAATCCGCAGCGCTATGACCTGATCACCCTGGAGCCGCCACCACCCTCCGCCGCCGGCGTGGTCAACCTGTACTCGCGCGACTTCTACCAGCTCACCGCGCAGCGCCTGAACGCCGGCGGCCAGGTCGCCCAGTGGCTGCCGCTGCCAACCCAGAACGACGCCGACACCCGCGCGCTGGTGCGCAGCTTCCTCGACGTGTTCCCGCACGCTTCGCTGTGGACCACCGAACTGCATGAGATGTTGCTGATCGGCTCCTTCGAGCCGCTCGAGCTGGACGTCACGCGCATTCGCCAGCGCTTCGAACAAGCCGAGGTGAGCGCGGCGCTGCGCCCGGTGGGCATCATCTCGCCCGCCGCACTGCTCGCCACCTGGGTGACCGATCGCGCCGGCCTGGAGCGTTACGCCGGCGACGCTCAAGCGGTCACCGATGACCAGCCAGGCATCGAGTACGCGCCTTGGGTGCGACCCAACGAGTTCGCCCGCGTCCTGCCGAAACTGCTCGCGCTGCGCAGCCCGCCGCCGCTGGTCAACGCCGACGACAGCTTCCGCGCTGCGCTGGCCGATCAGCAGGCCCGCCTGATGCGCTTCTACGCCGTCGGCCTGTTCGCCTACACCAAGCAGCGCGCGGCCTGGAGTAGCGCGGTCCGCCAGGTCCTCGCCGAGGACGGCGGCAACCCCTATTACCGCTGGTTCATCGGCGGCACCCCATAAGCCCGGGCAACGGGCTGTTTGACAGCCCTCCCCGCGTCCCCGAAGCTGCGCCTAACCGTAAAGACCTGTTGTAGACCATGCCTAAAAAGAAAAACAAAGCCCTTCCCGCCGTCGATCAGCCTGCCAAGCGGTCTTTCAGCTTCCTCTATCCCCTCCTCGCCGGACTGCTACTGGTGGCGACCGTGGTGATCTGGTTCCTGCTAGACCGCAGCGCGCCTACGACCACCAGCGTTGCGCCGCCGACGCCAGCGCCCGTCGCGGCACCGGCACCGGCAGCGACGCCACCCGCTCCGGAGCCAGCCGCCAATAGCGCCACGCTGGTCGACGAAGCGCAGTGCCAGGGCTGCCACAGCGAGCAGGTCAAGGACTGGCAGGGCTCGCACCACCAACTGGCGATGGAAGAAGCGCGCAGCGACACGGTGCTGGGCGACTTCAACAACCGCAGCTTCACCGAGGGCCACGAAACCACGCGGTTCTTCCAGAAGGACGGCAGTTTCTGGGTCAACACCCCGGGGCCCGATGGCCAGACGGCCGATTTTCGGGTGGCCTACACCTTCGGCATCGCGCCGCTGCAGCAATACCTGATCGAGCTGTCCGGCGGCCGCCTGCAGGCCCTCGGAGTGGCCTGGGACGTCGAGAAGCACCGCTGGTTCCACCTGTATCCGGGCCAGGGCGTCGACTTCAAGGACGAACTGCACTGGAGCAAGCCGCAGCAGAACGCCAACTTCATGTGCGTCGAGTGCCATACCACCGGCTTCAAGCGCAATTTCGACGCCAAGACCGGCACCTACGCCAGCCACTGGCAGGCGCTGGGAGTCGGCTGCCAGTCCTGTCACGGCCCGGCTTCGCAGCACCTGACCTGGGCGGCCAAACCGGACGGCGATGACAAGCGCGGTTTCGCCAGCTCGCTGAGCAAGGCCGACGCCACCACCCAGGTGGAAACCTGCGGCCGCTGCCACGCCCGTCGTGCGCCGCTCGGTGATGGCTTCAGCGCCCACAAGCGCTTCATGGACGACTACCTACCCAGCCCGCTGACCGCCGCGCTGTACGAACTGGATGGCAAGATCAAGGAAGAGGTGTTCGAGTACGGCTCGTTCACCCAGAGCAAGATGTTCGCCAAGGGAGTGCGCTGCAGTAACTGCCACAACCCGCATAGCACCCAGCTGAGGGCGCCGGGCAACACGGTGTGCCTGCAGTGCCACAACCCCGCGGGCAAGACCGCGCTGCCGGGCATCGACGGCGCCGGTCTGCAAGCGAAGAACTACGATTCGCCGGAGCACCACAAGCACCAGCCCGGCCAACCTGGCTCGCAGTGCGTGGATTGCCACATGCCGGGCAAGTTCTACATGGTCAACGACTTCCGCCATGACCATGGCTTCAGCATTCCCAATCCCGCGCGCGCGCAGAAGCTCGGCACCCCGGATGCGTGTCTGACCTGTCACAAGGACACCGCCGCCAGCAAGGTCGCCGAGCAGTTCGGCCTGTGGTACGGCACTCCTACGCAGACCGAGCCACGCTACGACGAAAGCCTGTGGCTGATCCGCAATGGCAAGCCAGGCGCCTCGCGCGCGCTGTACGCCATGCTCGAACAGAAGGACCTGCCGGCGATCCGCCGCGCCACGCTGCTCGCCGAACTGCCGGACTTCCCCAGCCAGCGTGCCCTGCGCGTCGCCAACCGCGATCTGGACAGCAACGACCCGCAGGTTCGCCTGGCCGCGGCCCAAGCCGTCAGCGCGCTGATGCCCGCCGAGCAGCGCAGCGGCCTGATTGGCCGGCTGCTCAACGACCCGGTACGCGCGGTGCGCATCGACGTCGCGCAAAGCCTGCTGGGCGTACCGGAGCAGACCCTCGGGCGCTACCTGCCGGCCTGGAACAAGGCAATCGCCGAGTACGAGCAAGTGCAGCTGAGCCTGGTCGACCGCGCTGAAGCCAACCTCAACCTGGCCATGCTCTACCAGGCCCAGGGCCGCTCGGCGCTGGTCGAGCCGGCGCTGCGCGATGCGCTGAAGCGCGACCCGGACTTCCTGCCGGCGCAGGTCAGCCTGATGCAGTTGCTCGACAGCAACTACCGCACCAACGAGGCGCGCGCCCTGCTCGACAGCGCGATGCAGCAGCACCCGCAATCGGCGCTGCTGCACCACGCCAACGGCCTGGCGCTGATCCGCCGCGGCGAGCGCCCGGCCGGAATCAAGGAGCTCGCCGAAGCGGCGCGCCTGGAACCGGCCAACGCCCAGTACGGCTTCGTCTACGCCATTGCACTGCACGACAGCGGCGATGCCCCGGCGGCGATCAAGCAGCTGGAGCAGATGCTCGAGCGCCAGCCCAATGATCGGCAGGCGCGCCTGACCCTGATCGAGTACTGGCGTGAGACCGGACAGATCCAGAAGGTGCAGGTCCTGCAGGCCGAGTTGGAACAGCTGAACCCGGACGATCCGGCGCTGCGGCAAGCGCAGTGACGACGACGCGGCGCGCTGGGTAAGGCGCCGCGTTCGGTTATCCATGGCGTGAATGCTTTTTGTCTGCTGAAGCTGCGTGGCCTGGCACAGCGCAACAGTAGCCTCGACGTCTCCTTTGAATGACGCCGAGACCCCCGATGCTCGATTTGCGCGATATCGACCTGAACGTCCTGCTGGCCTTCGACGCCATCTACACCCAGTGCAGCATCACCCGCGCCGCGGAAGTCATGGGCCTGTCGCAACCGGCGATGAGCAATGCCCTGCGCCGCCTGCGCACGCTGTGCAACGATCCCCTGTTCATCAAGACCCAACAGGGCGTGACACCGACCGTGACCGCCCACCGCCTGTCCGAGCACGTGCGCCAGGCTTTGAGCAGCCTGCGCGAGGGGCTCGGCCAGCTTTCCCAGGAGCAACTCGACGGCGCCACTCCGCTGCGTGTCAGCTGCCTGGACTGCCTGCAGCCGCTGCTGCTCGCGGCCCTGCAGCCGGACGACGACGCCTGGCAGGTGCGCTTCTACCAGCCGCGCCGTCGCGATGCGTATAGCGAGTTGCTCTCCGGCAAGCTCGACGTGCTCATCGATATCGATCAGCCACTCTCGCAGCTCGATGGTCTGCGCAAGCTTGCGCTGTTCGACGATCACTATGTGTTCGCTTACGGCCATGGCCTGAGCGCTGCGCCCACCACCCTCGAAGACTACCTGAGCACCCCGCAGCTGCAGGTCTCCAGTCGCCGGGACGGGTTGAGCCCGGTGGACCTCGAACTCGGTCTGCGCGGCCGCAAGCGCAACATCGCCGCCACCGTGCAAAGCAGCCTGGCGGCACGGCTGATCGCCGACCAGCGGGCGGTGGGCATGACCCTGCCGAGTCGCATCGCCGAGGTCCTCGGCCTCAAGCAGGCAGCCCTGCCGCTGCCACAGCCGATCGCGCTGAGTTTCTGTGTCTATGTGGATGGCCGTTATCGGCGCATGCGCGGCCGCGAGCAGCAGGTCGCGCGGATCGTCGAGCTGCTGGCGCCTAGCACCAGCAGCGAACTACTGCGACGCGCCTGAAGCTGACGCGCCTTGGCGCTGATCGGCTTCGACGATTGCCGCGATCATCGCCTGCGCTGCCGGTGATACCAGCTTGCCGGCACGCCGGATGATCCCGTAGCTGAAGCGCAACTCGGGCAGATCATCGAGGCGCAGCTCCACCAACGCGCCGCGCTCGTTCGGTGCCTGCAAGGCCTGGCGGGTGGCCACGCCAATCGCCTGTGAACGTTCGACGATGCGCAGGATGGCATCGAACTGACCGCACTCGACCGTGGCACGAAAATCACCACGCCCGGAAACCCGGGCCATGGCCCTGCGGCTCGACGGTGAGAGTCGCGGCGCGACCAGCGGAAACTGCATGACATCGCTCAGGGTCAGCGAAGCACGCGCAAGCAGCGGGTGCCCGGAGTTGCAGAAGAAGCAGCCGATGCTCGGGCTCAGCACCTGGACCTGATACAGCGGATCACCGAGGAAGTCGCGGGCGTCAGCGACGAAGAATTCCAGCTGCTCCTCCAGCAAGCGCTTGGACAGGGCATCCCAATGGTTGATCTCCCAATCGATCTGGATACCCGGATACGCGCGCACGAAATCGGCCAGCGCCTCGGGAATCAGCGCCTGCGCCGGCGTCGGTCCACAGCCGAAGCGCAGCTCGCCGGCGCTCAAGCCATTGAACTGCACCAGCTCGTTGCGCAGCTTGTGCGCCCCGAGCAGCAGGCGCTGGGCGTGTTCCAGCACCAGCAACCCCTGCGCGGTCAGGCGCAGTTCGCGGCTGCTGCGATCCACCAGCTGGCAGTCCAGAGAATGTTCCAGCGCCTGGATGCTGCGGCTGAACGCCGGTTGACTGAGGCCCACCACGTCAGCGGCGGCGACGAAGCTGCCGTTCTCCGCAAGGGCGGCAAAATGGCGGAGCTGACGCAAATCCAATATGCACCTCACGCATGCCGTATATGTATTAAATGCAATTGATAAATACCAGTGCGAGCTGGTTAAGTAAACGCCGGACCTTCAGAACAACAATCGAGGCACGGCATGCAGCACGAGCCGTTAGTCACCACCGCCTGGCCCAGCACCATCCTCAGTCATGCCGCGCGCCAGGCACTGCCGATCGATGACCTGTGTGCGCGCGTCGGTCTGTCGCCGCAGACGCTGCGTGACCCGAGTCAGCAGGTGCCGGCCCGCCTGGCGCTGCAGCTGTTCGACGAGTGCCTGGTCAGCGGCGCCGACGCCCAATTCGGTTGTGAGATGCGCGTGCAACTGTCCACCACCTGCCTGCAAGGCCTGAATGTGCTGCTCGATTCCGCTGCAACGGTGGGTGCCAGCCTGCACTGCCTGGTGGAATTCCTGCCGCGCTGGATTGGCCACGCGCAACCGACTCTGCACGCCGAAGGCGTGTTCTATCGATTCACTGTGCACAGCTCCCTGACCCCGCACCCGTTCGGACTCGACTCGGGTGCGCTGGCGCTGGTCCACAACATGGCGCGCCGCGCCGGCCGCCGTCCCGCCGAGTTGTTTGCCGCAGCGCAGATCACCGCTGAGCAAAGCTGCGGCGCGCAGCTGGAAAGCCTGGGGATTCCCTGCAGCCGAGGTGAACACCTCGCAGTGCTGTTGCCCCGCGAAGTGCTGAGCTGGCCGCATCCCGGCGCCAATGAGCTGCTGCACCAGGAGCTGCGGCGTACCTGGCAGCCGCCGCAGGCGACGAGTCACGACACCCCGGCAGCCGAGCGACTGCATCAGGCACGCCATTGGTTGCGCAATACCGATCAGCCGCTCGAAAGCATCGCCCAGCGTGCCGGCTACAGTTCTTCCAGCAACTTCATACGTGCCTTTCGTTCGCACTACGGCATGACGCCCAGGCAGTTCCGCCAGCGCGGCGCCTAAGCACCTCCCGCCTGGCGCTCGCGCCGGGTTGTCCTCCTCCCACCCTGCATGGAGTCCGCAATGACCTCATTGAATTCGCGCACCTCGCGGTTGCGTACGGCGTTGGCCGGCCTGTCGCTCAGTTTTGCCTTGCCCACCGCGGTTGCGGTAGCCGCGCCCTCCCCCGAGCAGGCGCGCCAGCTCGCCGAGGAGGCCTATGTGTTCGCCTACGCCACCGCCGAGCACGACAAAGTGCTCACTGCGGTCACCGCCAAGTTGCCGCTCAACGTGCTCTACAGTGAACCGCGGCTGCTTGGCCCCGACGACCGCAATGTGGTGTCGCCGAACAACGACACCTTCTACTCGCGCGCGGTACTCGACCTGCGCGCCGAGCCACAGGTGCTTGAGGTTCCGGCGGTTGAGAAGCGCTACTACAGCTTCCAGTTGATCGACCTGCGCACCGACAACCTCGACTACATCGGCACGCGCGCCACTGGCAGTGGTGCTGGTCGCTATCTGGTTGCCGGTCCGGACTGGCAAGGCAGCCTGCCGGAGGGATTCAGCGGGCTGATCCGTTCGCCGAGCCAGCTGGTGTTTCTGATTGGCCGTACCGAAGTGCGCGGCGCCGACGATCACGGCGCCGCCGAACTGCTCAAGCAATACCGGCTGAGCCCACTGTCCAAGGTGCAGGGCAGCCCGGCACCCGCTGCGCTAACGAAACTGGTCGTGCCAACCTATCGGCCGACCAAAGAAGGCACTGCCACCGACCTGTTCAGCACCTTCAATGCACTCGCCCCGCTGCACCGCTGGAACCCAGCGGAACAGGCCAAGCTCCAGCGCTTCGCCGAGATCGGCGTTGGCCCGGGGCTGACATTCGCTCCGGCCGGCGCACTCGCCCAGGCCATCGGCGAAGGCGCCGAGGCCGGGCGCAACAAGGTCAAGGCGGCATCTCTCAGCATCTCCAGCGAGCGCAATGGCTGGGCCAACTCGCCACTGACCGCCGGCCATTTTGGTGAGGACGACCTGACCCGCGCGGCGGCGGCCTGGCGCTACATCTACGTCAACGACGCCGACGAGGCGTTCTACCCGATCGCCCTCAAGGACGCCGAAGGGCAACTGCTGACCGGTGCCAAACGCTATCGCCTGCATTTTCCGGCCGATCAGCTGCCGCCGGCCGGCGCGTTCTGGTCGCTGACCATGTACGACGCCAACAGCCAGTTGCTGGTCGCCAACCCGATCAACCGTTACTCGCTGGGCGATCGCAGCAAGGACCTGCGGCATGACGCCGATGGCGGCCTGACCCTGTACCTGCAACACGATGCACCTGCCCCCGAACAGCAGGGCAACTGGCTGCCGGCACCGGCCGGGCATTTCGATGTGATCCTGCGCCTGTACCTGCCCACGGAAGCCGCGCGCACCGGCAGCTACGCGCCTCCGGCCATCCAGCCGGTCAAGGAGTAAGCGATGCGGACTGTCCCCTTCAGTCGCCGCCACTTCCTCGGTGGGATTACCGCCCTCGGGGCCGGGTTGGCCTGTCCGGCCTGGTTGCTCGCCGCCGCGCAGCCGCTCAGCCAGGACCCGGCCGAGTTCCAGGCGATCACCCGCGAGGCCTGGATCTACGCCTATCCGATGCTGATGCACTACCAGACCATGCAAAAGCAGGCGCTGAATCCCAGCGCCAGCGAGTATGTCGGCGGCTTCGGGCGGTTCCGTCACTACAGCGACCTGTTCACCCCGAAGAATCGCGACATCGTCACACCGAACAACGACACCCCCTACTCCTGGGCCTGGCTCGACTTGCGCGCCGAGCCCTGGGTGCTCAGCGTGCCGGCCGTAGATGCGCAGCGTTACTACGTGCACCAACTGGTCGATATGTACACGCAGAACTTCGCCTATGTCGGCGTGCTGAGCACCGGTCGCGAAGCCGGCGACTACCTGATCGCCGGACCTGGCTGGCAAGGTCAGGCCCCGGCCGGCATCAAGCAGGTGCTGCGCAGTGAAACCGAGATCGCGATGATCCTCGGCCGCACCGGGCTCAACCATGCGGACGATCTGCCAGCGGTGCGCGCCCTCCAGCAGCAGTACCGCCTGCGCGCGCTGCACGACTACACCGGCAGCGCTGCTCCGGCTCCGGCCGCTGCGGTGAACTGGCTGCCCTGGGAGATCCAGAACGGTCTGGGTGCCGGTTTCATCACCCACCTCAACCAGCTGCTCACGCTGTGCCCGGTGGTCGAATCGGAACGCGCGCTGCGCGACCGCTTCAGCCGCATTGGTATCGTCCCCGGCCAGCCGTTCGACGTCGCCGCCCTCAACCCGCAGCAACGCCAGGCGCTGATCGCCGGTATCCAGCAGGCGCAGGCCGAGCTCAAGGCCGCGTCAGAGAAACTGCCACGGCCGATCAGCATGTTCGGCGACCGCCAGGCGCTGGCCAATGACTACCTGAAGCGCGCCATGGGCGCCGCGCTGGGCATCTACGGCAACAGCATCGACGAGGCCGTCTACACCGGCAGCAGGCTGGACCAGCGCGGCGAACCGCTGGTGGCTGGCCGCCAGTACCGCTTGCACTTCCGTGCCGATCAACTGCCGCCGGCCAGCCAGTTCTGGTCGCTGACCCTGTATGACCTGCCCGACCGGCAGCTGGTGGACAACCCGATCAATCGCTACTGTCTGAGCAGCCGCGACGCCCTCAAGCGCGATGCGGACGGCGGCCTCACCTTGCTCCTTCAGCGCGAGGCGCCGGCAGATCAGAGCAACTGGTTGCCGACACCGGCCAAGGGTCCGTTCTTCCTCGCCTTGCGCCTGTACGGGCCGAGCGAGGCAGCCAAGACCGGCCAGTGGCAGATGCCCGCGGTAGAGGCCGCCTAAAGGCCATAGCCAGGAACGAAAACGGCCACCCTTGGGTGGCCGTTTTCGTTTAGTTCAAACCCGGTCGAGCAGATGGAATCTCGGTAACGAGAGGTGCCAGCGAATCGCCGCGAGCCGGGTGAGCAACACCACCAGCATCGCCAGGCCGGTCGCCAGCCAGTGCGTGACACCAAGGTGCAGCAGGCCGATGAATGCCAGCGAGCCGGCGATGCAGGCGGTGGCATAGATTTCCTTCTGGAAGATCATCGGAATCTCGTTGCACAACACGTCGCGCATCACCCCGCCGGCGACACCGGTCATGACCCCCATGATCACCGCGGTGCTGACTGGCGTGCCGTGTTGCAGCGCCACCTCGGTGCCGATCACGGTGAACACCGCGAGGCCGAAGGCGTCGGCGATCAGCAGGCCGTTCTCATGGATCGGCCGGGTCAGGCGCACCCACAGCACGGTGCCGATCGCCGCGAGCACGGCGACCAGGATGTAGGTGTCGTTGCGAATCCAGCTGACCGGATGGTTGTCGAGGATCACGTCACGCAGCGTACCGCCACCCAGCGCGGTGGTAATGGCGATGACCAGCACGCCGAACAGATCCATCGACTTGCGCCCCGCCATCAACGCACCGGTGATCGCGAAAACGGCAACACCAAACACATCCGACAGGTAGAAAAGTTGCTCCATGATGCCCTTCAGCCGGTTACGGGGGCGCGCATGGTAACAAACTCCTCCGCGGCAGTCGGGTGGACGCCCAGGGTTTCGTCGAACACCTGTTTGGTTGCCCCAGCCTTCAGCGCGACGGCCAGGCCCTGGACGATTTCCCCGGCCTCCGGACCGACCATGTGGCAGCCCAGCACGCGGTCGCTGTCGGCATCCACCACCAGCTTCATCAGCGTGCGCTCCTGATCCTCAGTGAGGGTCAGCTTGAGGGCGCGGAAGCGGCTCTCGAAGAGCTTCACCTTGTGCCCCCTGGCGCGCGCATCCTCCTCGCTCAAGCCCACGGTGCCGATGTTCGGCAGGCTAAATACCGCCGTCGGGATGTGGTCATAATCGACCGGGCGGTATTCCTCCGGCTTGAACAGCTGGCGCGCGACGGCCATGCCTTCGGCCAGCGCCACCGGGGTCAGTTGTACGCGGCCGATTACGTCGCCAATGGCGAAGATCGACGGCTCGCTGGTCTGGTAGCGTTCGTCGACCTGGATGAAGCCGCGCTCGTCGAGCTTCACACCGGTGTTATCCAGGCCCAGGTTATCCAGCATCGGCCGCCGCCCGGTGGCGTAGAACACACAATCGGCAGTCAGCACGCGGCCATCCTTGAGGGTCGCCGCCAGACTGCCGTCCGCCTGCTTGTCGATACGCGCGATGTCGGCATTGAACTGCAGGTCCATGCCCTTGCGTTCTAGTTCTTCCTTCAGGTGCCGACGGACCGCGCCATCGAAGCCACGCAGGAACAGTTCACGGCGATAGAGCAGCGTGGTCTGCGCGCCCATACCGTGGAAGATCGAGGCGAACTCAACGGCGATGTAGCCACCGCCAACAACCAGTACGCGCTTGGGCAGCGCCTTGAGGTAGAACGCCTCGTTGGAACTGATCGCGTGCTCGCGCCCAGGAATATCGGGAATCTGCGGCCAGCCGCCGGTGGCGATGAGGATGTGCTTGGCGCTGAAGCGTTGACCATCGACTTCCACGTGCTGCGCATCGAGCAGCTTGGCGTGGCTTTCCAGCACGGTGACGCCGGAGTTGACCAGCAGGTTGCGGTAGATGCCGTTGAGGCGAAGGATTTCGCGGTTCTTGTTGGCGATCAGCGTCGGCCAGTCGAAACCCGCCTCGCCGAACGACCAGCCGTAGCCCTTGGCCTGTTCGAAGTCATCGGCAAAGTGTGCGCCGTAGACCAGCATCTTCTTCGGCACGCAACCGACGTTGACGCAGGTACCGCCCAGGTAGCGGCTCTCGGCCACACCCACGCGGGCACCAAAGCCGGCGGCGAAGCGCGCCGCACGTACACCGCCGGAGCCCGCGCCAATCACGAATAGGTCGAAGTCGTAGGTCATCTGCTCTCTCCTCAAGTGCTGCCAAGCATACCCCGCTGGTGGCGCCGCCTAAACTGCAAGCACAGGAGAAGGAGAACGCCGATGCGCCCAACCCTCACCCACCTCGCCTTGCACGTCCCTGACCTTGAGCCCTGCGTGAGCTTCTACAGCCGTTTCTGTGGCATGCGCGTGATCCACGAGCGCGCCGGCAAAGGCTCGCGGATAGTCTGGATGGCCGAGCCGGGTAAGGAACACCAGTTCATCTTCGTGATCATGCCCGGCGGTGCCGATCGCCAGCTCGCTGCCGATGACTACAGCCACTTCGGCTTCGCCCTGGAAAACCGCGAGCAGGTGGACGCGATTGCCGAGCTGGCCCGTCAGGAGGGCTGCCTGATCTGGGCGCCGCGCGACGAGCCGTATCCGGTCGGCTATTACTGCGGGGTGCGCGATCCCGCCGGCAACTACGTCGAGTTCAGCTACGGCCAGCCACTCGGGCCGGGCTCCGAGGCGATGCCTATCCCCTGAAAGCACAAAAGCCACCCGAAGGTGGCTTTTGTCGAAACCGCGAACGCCTTAGTAGGCCTTGCCGGTCTTGTAGTAGTTCTCGAAGCAGAAGTTGGTGGCGTCGATGTAACCCTCGGCGCCGCCGCAGTCGAAACGCTTACCCTTGAACTTGTACGCCAGCACGCAACCGTCCTGCGCCTGCTTCATCAGGGCGTCGGTGATCTGGATCTCGCCGCCTTTGCCCGGCTCGGTTTTCTCGATCAGGTCGAAGATATCCGGGGTCAGGATGTAGCGGCCGATGATTGCCAGGTTGGACGGCGCATCTTCAGGCTTGGGTTTCTCGACCATGGTGTTCACGCGGAAGATGTCGTCACGGATCATCTCGCCGGAGATCACGCCGTACTTGGACGTCTCTTCCGGCGGCACTTCCTGGATCGCCACGATCGAGCAGCGGAACTGGTTGTACAGCTTGACCATCTGGGTCAGCACGCCATCGCCTTCGAGGTTCAGGCACAGGTCGTCCGCCAGCACCACGGCGAACGGCTCATCGCCGATCAGCGGACGGCCGCTGAGGATCGCGTGGCCGAGACCCTTCATTTCCACCTGGCGGGTGTAGGAGAAGCTGCATTCGTCGATCAGGCGACGGATACCAACCAGGTACTTCTCCTTGTCGGTGCCCTTGATCTGATGTTCCAGCTCGTAGCTGATGTCGAAATGGTCCTCCAGCGCGCGCTTGCCGCGGCCGGTCACGATGGAGATTTCATTCAAACCGGCATCCAGCGCTTCTTCGACGCCGTACTGGATCAGTGGCTTGTTGACCACTGGCAGCATTTCCTTCGGCATCGCTTTGGTAGCAGGCAGAAAACGGGTTCCGTAACCAGCTGCGGGAAACAGGCATTTCTTGATCATGGGGGTCCTTGCAATAAGGAGGGTGCGTAAGTGCCGCGCAGTCTAATCAGGCGGCAGTCGCCTTACAATGCCCGCCAACTGGCAGGCTGCGTGGTTAGAGGAAACTCGGAAAGGATAGTTCCTGTGTGCAGCAGACTCAGCTGGCTCTTGGCCACGTTCAGAGCAATCTGCAGCAGGAGAAGAAGGGATACGCAGGGTGCTGCTTTTATCGAAAATACCTTAGCAATGTGCCGCAGGTATTTGATTTTAATGGTGCCCGAAGCCGGACTCGAACCGGCATGCCCTTGCGGACGAGAGATTTTAAGTCTCCTGCGTCTACCGATTTCGCCATTCGGGCGGTAGCGCGATCAATCGCGTCGACGGGAGGTTGCCTCCCTGAACGAGGGCAGGACTATATACAGCCCCTTCCCCTCGACGCAAGCGTTCAGGCGTGCCTGAACACCGCTCGAAACAAACAAAAAAGCCCCGTAGATCAAATATCTACGGGGCTTTTTTATAGTGGAGGCCGAGGTCGGAATCGAACCGGCGTACACGGATTTGCAATCCGCTGCATGACCACTCTGCCACCCGGCCTCAAACGAAGACGCCGCTTTAGGCGGCGTCTTCGTCAACTAACTGGAGCGGGAAACGAGACTCGAACTCGCGACCCCGACCTTGGCAAGGTCGTGCTCTACCAACTGAGCTATTCCCGCTTGTCTTGGTGACGGGCGCCATTCTATAGGATCGGAACGCCCCGTCAACCCTTTGATTCAAAAAAGTTTTATTTCTTCTCGGTGGTGGTCCGGAGATGCGGCCAGGCAGCAAGCAGGTAATTGAACATCGACCACAGGGTCAGTGCTGCAGCGATGATCAGTAGCGTGAAGCCGACAATCACCCAGAAATTCAGCAGCGCCGGATTGGCCAGCAGAATGACCAGCGCCGACATCTGCGCGGCCGTCTTCCACTTGCCCAAGCTGGATACCGCGACATGCGCGCGCGCGCCCAGCTCAGCCATCCATTCACGCAGCGCGGAAATCACGATCTCGCGACCGATGATGATCGCTGCGGGCAGGGTCAGCCAGATGTTCGCGTGCTCCTCCACCAGCAGTACCAGCGCGACAGCCACCATCAGCTTGTCCGCCACTGGATCAAGGAACGCGCCGAAGGGCGTGCTTTGCTCCAGGCGCCGGGCCAGGTAACCATCCAGCCAATCGGTCGCCGCCGCGAGCGCAAAGACGCCGCTGGCCGCGAGATGGCTCCAGGTAAACGGGAGGTAGAACAGCAGAATAAAGATCGGTATCAGGAGAACGCGCAGAACGGTAATCAGATTGGGGATATTCATCGGCACATCTGGGCTGCGAGGTGAGCGGGCATTCTACTCGCTGTGCAAGGCGGCATAAATCGACTCGGCGAGCTTTTTGCTGATGCCGGGCGCCTTGGCGATTTCTTCGACACTGGCGCGGTTGAGTTCCTGCAGGCCACCAAAATGGTTGAGCAGTTCACGACGCCGTTTCGGCCCGACACCGGCCACCTCCTCCAGGCTCGAAGTGCGACGCGCCTTGCCGCGGCGGGCGCGGTGACCGGTGATCGCGAAGCGGTGCGACTCGTCACGGATCTGCTGAATCAGGTGCAGCGCCGGCGATGTGCCCGGCAGAGTGAACTCATGGGCCGCATCATTCAGGTAGAGAGTTTCCAGGCCGGGTTTGCGCGTCACGCCCTTGGCTACGCCGAGCAGAATCAGTTCGGGCACCGCCAGTTCCTGCAGCACTTCCTGCGCCATCGCCAGCTGGCCCTTGCCGCCGTCGACCAGCAGGATATCCGGCAACTTACCCTCGCCATCCTTGACCTTGCTGAAGCGACGCGTCAGCGCCTGGCGCATGGCGGCATAGTCATCGCCCGCCGTCACCCCTTCGATGTTGTAGCGGCGATAGTCGGACTTCAGCGGCCCCTCAGGGCCGAACACCACGCACGAGGCCACCGTCGCCTCGCCGCTGGAGTGGCTGATATCGAAGCACTCCAGGCGCTGCGGCGACTCATCCAGATCCAAGGCTTCGGCAAGGGCGTCGAAACGTGCGGCCAGGTGCTGCCGGTTAGCCAGGCGCGCACTCAGCGCCTGCTCGGCATTGGTTACCGCTAGTTGTTGCCAGCGCGCGCGCGTGCCGCGAACGCGGTGGCTGATGCTCAGCTCGACGTCACGCAGTGCGTGAATGGCCTCGATCAGCGCCGCGAAGTCGTCATGCACCACGTTGACGATCAGCTCGCTGGGCAGCTCGCGCTCCTGGCTGCCCAGGTAGTACTGCGCCAGGAAGGCAGACATCACTTCGTCGACGCCCTCCTCGATCGCCACCTGAGGGAAGAAATTCTTGCTCCCCAGCACGCGGCCACCGCGCACGCTGATCAGGTGTACGCAGGCGCCACCGGGGTTGACCGTGGCGGCCACGACATCAACGTCGCCGGTGCCACCTTCCATGCTCTGCTGATCCTGCACCCGACGCAGTACGCCGATCTGATCGCGCAACTCGGCAGCGCGCTCAAAATCCAGCACCGCTGCGGCCTGCTCCATCGAACTCGACAGTTCTTCGCTCAGCGCATTGCTGCGCCCCTCGAGGAACATCACCGAATGGCGCACGTCTTCGGCGTACTCGCCCGGCTCGATCAAATCGACACAGGGCCCCTTGCAGCGCTTGATCTGGTACTGAAGGCAGGGCCGGGTACGGTTCTTGAAGTAGCTGTCCTCGCACTGGCGGACCTGAAAGGCCTTCTGCAGCAGGGCCAGACTCTCGCGGATCGCACCGGCGCTTGGATAAGGACCGAAGTAGCGGCCCTTCTGCTTTTTCGCCCCACGATGGATGCCGAGGCGCGGAAAGTCGCCATCAGAGAGGAAGACGTAGGGATACGACTTATCGTCGCGCAGCAGGATGTTATACGGCGGCCGCCATTCCTTGATCAGCGTCTGCTCAAGCAGCAGCGCCTCGGTTTCGTTGGCGGTGATGGTGGTTTCGACCTGGACGATCTTGCCGACCAGCGCCGCCGTCTTCGGCGCCAAGCCGGTCTTGCGGAAGTAGCTCGCCAAGCGCTTCTTGAGGTTCTTGGCTTTACCGACATAGAGGAGCTTGCCGCCCTCATCGAACATCCGGTAAACGCCGGGGCGGCCGGTACAGGTATTGAGGAAGGCCGAGGCGTCGAAAGGTGCGCTCATCTCAGCTCGTGGCGTCGACCATGCCGTGGCGCACGGCCAACAGCGCCAGCTCCACGTCGCTGGTGATCGCCAGTTTTTCGAAGATGCGGTAACGGTAGGTGTTCACCGTTTTCGGCGACAGGCACAGCTTGTCAGAGATGCTCTGCACCTTCTGGCAGTCGGCGATCATCAGCGCAATCTGGATTTCGCGCTCCGACAGCAGATCGAACGGCGAACCGTTCTGCTGCGGCTGGAACGGCTTCAGCGCAAGCTGCTGAGCGATCTGCGGGCTGATGAAGCGCTGTCCGGCGAACACCAGACGGATGGCTTGCACCATCTCTTCGAGGGCCGCGCCCTTGGTCAGATAGCCGGCGGCACCGGCCTGCAGCAGGCGCGTCGGAAACGGGTCGTCTTCGCAGGCGGTGACTGCGATGACCTTCAGGTCAGGATGACTGCGCAGGAGTTTGCGGGTTGCTTCCAGGCCACCGATGCCGGGCATCTTGATGTCCATCAGCACCACGTCGGGTTTGAGCTCACGCGCCTTCAGCAGCGATGCCTCGCCGGAGTCGGCCTGCCCTACCACTTGTAGCCCGTCGATATCGGCCAGCATACGCGTAATGCCGGTACGCACCAGATCGTGGTCATCGACCACTAAGACCTTAATCAAACGACACCTCATGCACGTCAGGGGCCGCTCCCTGCAGCGGTAATTCTTGTGTGTCGGCAACCTTATCAAAATCTGCAGGCTGGACCTAGTTTGGCGCACAGTAGTCAAAAGACAAGCGCCAGAAACCAAACAAGGAAGGGGATATGCGAGGAGAGAAATGGCGGAAGCGCAGAGATTCGAACTCTGGGGGCTGTTACACCCGGCGGTTTTCAAGACCGCTGCCTTAAACCACTCGGCCACACTTCCGCAGGTAACGCGGGGCCGCCATCTTACCGAAAGGAAACACACTGTCAAACTCTCGCCGTTGGCCTGGCGCGGGGCTTTGCTATGATGCCAGGCAACTACGGATTTGGACTTCACGCCCAGGAGAGCATGCCATGCACGAACAAGATTACGTCCTCAACCAGACGCAAGCCGCGCAGGGCGAGGTCAGCCGCGTTCTGCGCAATACCTACGGCCTCCTCGCCCTCACCTTGGCCTTCAGCGGGGTAATGGCTTACGTCGCCCAGCAGATGAACGTTCGCCACATGAACGTCTTCGTGCTGCTGATCGGCTTCTACGGCCTGTTCTTCCTTACCACCAAGCTGCGTAACTCGGCGTGGGGTCTAGTCAGCACCTTCGCTCTGACCGGCTTCATGGGCTTCACCCTCGGCCCGATCCTCAACCGCTACCTCGGTATGAGCGGTGGCGCCGAAGTGGTGACCGCTGCCTTCGCCATGACCGCTCTGGTCTTCTGCGGCCTGTCCGCCTATGTGCTGACTACCCGCAAGGACATGAGCTTCCTCAGCGGCTTCATCACCGCCGGCTTCTTCGTCCTGCTCGGTGCAGTGCTGGTCAGCCTGTTCTTCCAGATCAGCGGCCTGCAACTGGCGATCAGCGCCGGCTTCGTGCTGTTCTCGTCGGCCTGCATCCTGTTCCAGACCAGCGCGATCATCCACGGCGGCGAGCGCAACTACATCATGGCGACGATCAGCCTGTACGTGTCGATCTATAACCTGTTCGTCAGCCTGCTGCAGCTGTTCGGCATCATGGGCAGCGACGACTGATCCATGCCCCACCGACAAAGCCCGCTCCGGCGGGCTTTTTCATGCCTGCGCCGCGCATCTTCGGTATCATTCCGGCAGATTCGCTGCGCCTGGGAACATCATGAAATTCGCCATTGCCCTGTTCTCCCCGCCCCATGCCCCCTCCTCCCGACGCGCCTTGCGCTTCGCCCAGGCGGTGGTGGACGGAGGTCACGAGATCGTGCGTTTGTTCTTCTATCAGGACGGTGTGCACAGCGCGTCGGCGAGCATTGTCGCGCCCCAGGATGAGCTGGATGCCGCCGCCGAGTGGCGGAGCTTCGTCAGCGGCCGCCAGCTCGACGGGGTCGTATGCATTGCCGCGGCCCTGCGCCGTGGCGTGCTGAATGATGAAGAGGCGCGCCGCTACGAACGCAATGCCGCCAACCTCGAGCGGCCGTGGGAATTGTCCGGTCTCGGCCAGCTTCACGAAGCCGCGCAACTGGCCGATCGCCTGATCTGCTTCGGAGGCAACTGAGATGGCCAAGTCGCTGTTGATCATCAGCCGCCAGGCACCCTGGGCCGGCCCGGCGGCACGCGAAGCGCTGGACATCGCGCTGGCCGGCGGCGCCTATGACCTGCCGATCGGCATGCTGTTCCTCGATGATGGCGTCTTTCAGCTGGCCCCTGCCCAGCAGCCCGGCCAGCTACAGCAGAAGGACCTCAGCGCCAATCTGCAGGCGCTGCCGCTGTTCGGCGTGGAGTCGCTCTTCGCCGCCGCGCGCAGCCTTGGCGAGCGAGGCCTGAATGCGTCGGCCTTGAGCCTGGCGGTCCAGGTGCTGGATGACGTTGCGCTGACCGCACTGATCGATCGTTACGACCAGGTGATTACCCTCTGATGGCTACCCTGCACATCCTTTCCCATTCGCCATTCAGCGACAGCCGGTTGACCAGCTGCCTGCACCTGCTGGGCGCGCACGACGGTCTACTCCTCACCGGGGACGCCGCCTATGCCGTGCAACCCGGCACCGTGCAGCTACAGGCGCTGACGCTGATCTCCGAGAGAGTGAAGCTGTACGCCCTCGACGAGGATCTGCAGGCCCGTGGCTTGTCTGCTCCACCCCGTCTCGAGGCGCTCGACTATCCCGCCTTCGTCGAGCTCTGCACCCGTTACGACAAGGTCAACAGTTGGCTATGAGTGCACTGACTGTCGCGGGGCGCCGCATTGCGCTGGACAAGGACGGCTACCTGGTCGACCTGCAGGACTGGGCTCCTGAGGTGGCGAGTGCGCTTGCCGAGCAGGAGGAGATCGTGCTGACTGCCGCGCACTGGGAGATTCTCGAGCTGCTGCGCGGCTTCTATGCCGAGTTCCAGCTCTCGCCGGCAACCCGGCCGCTGATCAAATACATCGCCCTCAAGCTCGGCCCCGAGAAAGGCAATAGCCTGCACCTCAACGGCCTGTTCAAGGGCACTCCAGCCAAACTGGCCGCCAAGCTGGCGGGCCTACCGAAACCGACGAATTGCCTATGACCGCCGCGCCGCTCACCTTGGTCACGCCAGAGGAACACCCCTTCGCCCAGTTCGTCCGCATTCTTGGCAAGGGCAAGCGCGGCGCGCGCGACCTGACGCGCGACGAGGCCCGCGCAGCGATGGGCATGTTGCTCGACGGCAGCGTCGAAGAGACCCAGCTTGGCGCCTTCCTGATGCTGCTGCGCCACAAGGAGGAGAACGCCGAGGAGCTGGCCGGCTTCACCGAGGCCGTGCGTGAGCGCCTGGATGCCCCGGCGATTGCGGTCGACCTCGATTGGCCCACCTACGCCGGCAAGAAGCGGCACCTGCCCTGGTACCTGCTGGCCGCCAAGTGCCTGGCCGGCCAGGGACTGCGCATCTACCTGCACGGCGGCGGCGCCCATACCGCCGGGCGCCTGTACAGCGAGCAGCTGCTCGAGGCACTGAACATTCCGCTGTGCCGCGACTGGGCCGCGGTAGCGCACGCCCTCGACCAGCAGCACCTGGCCTTCCACCCGCTGGTCGACTGGATGCCGCGCCTGCAACGCATGATCGACCTGCGCAACACCCTCGGCCTACGCTCGCCGATCCACTCGCTGGCACGCATCCTCAACCCGCTGCAGGCGCGCTGCGGTCTGCAGAGCATCTTCCACCCCGGTTACCAGGAGCAGCACCGCGAGGCCAGTCGCCTGCTCGGCGATACCGCGCTGGTGATCAAGGGCGAAGGCGGCGAGATCGAGATCAACCCGGACGCGCGCAGCCATCTGTTCGGGGCCACCGCTGGTGTCAGCTGGGACGAGGAATGGGCGCCGCTGTCGCCGCTGCGGCATGTCAAACCCGAACAACTGGACCCCGCCCAACTGCAAGTCGTCTGGCGTGGCGATGTGGATGACGCCTACGGTCTGCTGGCCGTTCAGGCGACCATGGCCCTGGCGCTGCGTGGCTTGGGGGTCTCTCAGGAAGAGGCGTTCGCGCGGGCCGCTGAGTACTGGAGCGCGCGCGACAGATCGATTTAATCGATTGAAATGCGCCGCTTTTTTCGCGATTAGTTCGAGCAAGCTGACTTAGACTCAAGTCACTTACACGAACGCGAGGGCACCTCCATGGGCCTGCTGATCGACGGACAATGGCGTGACCAGTGGTACGACACCAAGCGCGATGGACGCTTCCGCCGCGAGGACGCGCAGCGGCGCAACTGGATCACCGCCGACGGCAGCGCTGGCCCTAGTGGCGAAGCTGGCTTTCCGGCCGAAGCCGGCCGCCATCACCTGTTCGTGTCGCTTGCCTGCCCCTGGGCGCACCGCACGCTGATCTTCCGACAGCTCAAAGGCCTCGAGGGGCTGATCGACGTCTCCGTGGTCAGCTGGCTGATGGGTGAACAGGGCTGGACCTTCGACGTCGACCATGGCTCCAGCGGCGACGGCCTCGACGCGCTGACCTACCTGCACCAGCGCTACACCCTCGACGACCCGCATTACAGCGGACGCGTCACCGTGCCGCTGCTCTGGGACAAACAGCGGCGGTGCATCGTCAGCAACGAGTCGGCGGAAATCATCCGCATGTTCAACAGCGCGTTCGACGGGCTGACCGGCAATCGCCTGGACCTCTACCCGCGCGAACTACGCGAAGAGATCGACGCGCTCAACGCGCGCATTTACCCGGCAATCAACAACGGCGTGTACCGGGCGGGCTTTGCCACCACGCAGGAAGCCTATGAAGAGGCGTTCATCACCCTGTTCGATGAGCTCGAGTGGCTGGAAGCTCGCCTAGGCGAGCGGCGCTATCTCACAGGCGAGCTACTCACCGAGGCCGACTGGCGGCTGTTCACCACGCTGATTCGCTTCGACGCGGTGTACCACGGCCACTTCAAGTGCAACCGCCAGCGCATCGCCGACTACCCCAATCTGTCGAACTGGCTGCGCGAGCTGTATCAATGGCCGGACGTGGCGCAGACCGTGGACTTCGAGCACATCAAGCATCACTACTACGCCAGCCATCGCACCATCAACCCGACCGGCGTGGTGCCGCTCGGACCGCAGTTGGACTTCGATGCGTCGCACGATCGCGCCCGCTTGCCGGGACGCGGCATCGCGCGCAACGGCTAAAGGCTTACTGAGCGCCTTCGAACCACGCCAGCTTGTCGCGCAACTGCACCACCTCGCCGACAATCACCAGCGTCGGCGCATGCACTTCATGCTCGGCGACCAGGCTCGGCAGGTCGCTGAGAGTGCCGGTGAACACCCGCTGATTGCGCGTGGTGCCCTGCTGCACCAGCGCCGCCGGCGTGTTCGCCGCGCGGCCGTGGCGGATCAGCTCCGCACAGATCACCGGCAAGCCGACCAGGCCCATGTAGAACACCAACGTCTGCCCAGGCGCGACCAGATCGGCCCACGGCAGATCGCAGCTGCCGTCCTTCAGATGGCCGGTGACGAAGCGCACCGATTGCGCGTGGTCGCGGTGGGTCAATGGGATACCGGCGTAGGCCGCGCAACCGCTGGCCGCGGTGATACCTGGCACGACCTGGAAGGGAATGCCGTGAGCCGCCAGCTCTTCGATCTCTTCGCCGCCGCGCCCGAAGATGAACGGATCCCCGCCTTTCAAGCGCAGCACGCGCTTGCCCTGCTTGGCCAGCTCGACCAAGCGGCTGTTGATCTGCTCCTGCGGCAAGGCGTGCTCGGCGCGCTGCTTGCCAACGTAGATGCGCTCGGCGTCGCGACGGCACAGTTCAATGATCGCCGGGGCCACCAGGCGGTCGTAGAGCACCACGTCGGCCTGCTGCATTAGGCGCAGGGCGCGGAAAGTGAGCAGATCCGGATCACCCGGCCCGGCCCCGACCAGATATACCTCGCCCAGCGACCGCGGAGCGGCGCCGGCCAGCTTGGCTTCGAGTAGGCGCTCGCCCTCGCCCAGCTTGCCGGCGAACACGCTTTCGGCAACCTGCCCCTGAAACACGTCTTCCCAGAACACGCGACGCTGCTGCACGTCAGGAAACAGCGCCTTCACCCGGGCCCGAAAGCGCTTGGCCAAGCCGGCCAACTGGCCATAGGTGGCGGGAATCCAGGTCTCGATCTTGGCTCGGATCAACCGCGCCAGGACCGGCGCATCACCACCGCTGGTCACGGCGACGATCAACGGCGAACGGTCGACGATCGCCGGAAAGATCACGCTGCACAGCTTCGGCGCGTCCACCACGTTGACCGGAATCCCCAGCGCCTGGGCCTCGGCGGAAATCTGCGCGTTCAACACCTCGTCGTCCGTCGCGGCGATCACCAGCACCACGCCGGAGAGGTCGGCGGCGAAGTAGCCGCGCCGGTGCGTTTCACCGTGCTGCGCGGCGACCAGTTGCTGCAGCTCGGGGAGCACCTCCGGAGCGACCACGCGCAAGTAGGCGCCAGCGTCAGCCAGTAGGCGCGCCTTGCGCAGCCCGACCTCACCACCGCCCACCACCAATACCGAGCGACCCTTGAGGTTGTGGAACAGAGGGAGGAAATCCATAGGACGTTCTCGCGAAGAAAATGAAACGGGGCGGCCCGTGCCGCCCCGCCAAGTGTGCCGACCGGGTCGCTTAGCCGATCACTTCTATGTCGCCCATGTAGGGCTTGAGCACTTCCGGCACACGAATGCTGCCGTCGGCTTGCTGGTAGTTCTCCAGCACCGCAACCAGGGTGCGACCGACTGCCAGCCCCGAACCGTTCAGGGTGTGCACCAGCTCCGGTTTGCCGGTTTCCGGATTGCGCCAGCGCGCTTGCATGCGCCGCGCCTGGAAATCGCCGCAGTTCGAGCAGGAGGAGATTTCACGGTACTTGTCCTGACTCGGCACCCAGACTTCCAGATCATAGGTCTTGGTGGCACCGAAACCCATGTCACCGGTACATAGCGCCAGCACTCGATACGGCAGCTCGAGCAACTGCAGCACACGCTCGGCGTTGCCGGTGAGGCTTTCCAGCGCCTCGGCGGACTTCGACGGCTCGACGATCTGCACCATCTCGACCTTGTCGAACTGATGCTGGCGGATCATGCCGCGGGTATCGCGCCCGGAGGCACCGGCTTCGCTGCGGAAGCACGGGGTGTGAGCGACAAGTTTCAGCGGTAGCTGCTTGGAGTCGAGAATCTCGCCAGAGACGATATTGGTCAGCGATACCTCGGCGGTCGGGATCAGGTAGAAATCCGCCTCGCCTTCGCGGCTGATCTTGAACAGGTCGCCCTCAAACTTCGGCAGCTGGCCGGTGCCGAGCAGCGCCGGCGCCTGCACCAGGTAGGGCGTGTACGCCTCTTCGTAGCCATGTTCGGCCACGTGCAGGTTGATCATGAACTGCGCCAGGGCGCGGTGCAGGCGCGCAATTGGTCCGCGTAACAGGGCGAAGCGCGCGCCCGACAGCTTGGCCGCGGTCTCGAAGTCGAGCCAGCCGTGCTGTTCGCCCAGCGCCACGTGATCCTTGATCTCGAAGTCGAACGCCGTCGGCGTCCCCCAGCGACGCACTTCGACGTTGGCGTCCTCATCCGCGCCGACCGGTACCGATTCGTCTGGCAGGTTAGGCAGGCCCAGCAGCAGCGCATCAAGCTCCGCCTGAATGCTGTCCAGCTCCTGCTTGCCTTCACTCAGCTCGCTGCCCATGCGCTCGACGTCGGCCATCAGCGGGGCGATGTCTTCGCCGCGGGCCTTGGCCTGACCGATGGATTTGGAGCGCGCGTTGCGTTCTGCCTGCAGCTGTTCGGTACGGGTCTGTACCGCCTTGCGCTGCGCCTCGAGGGTCTCGAAGCGCGCGACATCCAGTTGAAAGCCGCGCGTGGCCAGGCGTGCGGCCACGTCTTCAAGCTGAGTGCGAACGAGTTTGGAGTCGAGCATGGTGATGGTCCCAGAAGATCGGAGTTGCGGCGGATCGCGCCGGCTGCAGAGCTGCGAAGTTTACGGTCTTAGCGCCGCCAAGCCGAGTCCTTTTGCGATGAAATCCAAGTCACCCTTGCATTTATCGGCATAAGCCTTTTTCCTAGCCCGAACATTCGATCTTCGCAAACGGACGTGCCCGTGCTCAAAGCCATTGTCGCCATCTCCGTCGGCTCCGCAACCGGTGCGCTGCTGCGCTGGTTCCTCGGCCTGAAGCTGAACAACCTGATGCCGGCAGTACCACCGGGGACGCTGGCGGCCAACCTCATCGGCGGCTACATCATCGGCCTGGCGATCGCCTATTTCGCCAGCGCGCCGAACCTGTCGCCGGAGTGGCGATTGCTGATCATCACGGGATTCTGCGGCGGCCTGACCACCTTCTCGACCTTTTCCGCGGAGATCGTCTCGCTGCTCCAGCAGGGCCGCATTGCCATTGCGGCCGGGGCGATCGCACTGCATGTCAGCGGCTCGCTGCTTATGACCTTGGCGGGCCTGTTTAGCTGGCAGTGGCTGGCGCGCTGAGCGCCAACGTCTAATCAGGGGCGGCGTTTGCGCAGGCTCTGCCGATCCTGCCCGGCGAGGCGCTCGAGCTTCTCGCGAATCTTCAGCTCCAAGCCGCGCGGCACCGGCGCGTAGTAGCGGCGCGGTTCCAGCTGCTCGGGGAAGTAGTCTTCCCCCGCCGCGTAGGCATCCGGCTCGTCGTGGGCGTAGCGGTACTCGTCCCCGTAGCCCAGTTCCTTCATCAGCTTGGTCGGTGCGTTGCGCAGGTGCAACGGCACTTCCAGCGAGCCGTGTTCGGCGGCATCGCGCATGGCCGCCTTGAAGCCCATATACACCGCATTGCTCTTCGGCGCGCAGGCCAGATAGACGATGGCCTGGGCCACCGCCAACTCGCCCTCAGGGCTGCCCAGGCGCTCCTGCACATCCCAGGCATTCAGGCAGAGTGTCAGCGCCCGTGGGTCGGCGTTGCCGATGTCTTCACTGGCCATACGCACGACGCGGCGAGCCAAGTACAGCGGATCGCAACCGCCATCGAGCATGCGCGCATACCAGTACAGCGCCGCATCGGGATTGGAACCGCGTACCGATTTGTGCAGCGCAGAAATCTGGTCGTAGAACGCTTCGCCGCCCTTGTCGAAGCGCCGGCGGCTGTCGCTGAGCAGGTTCTGCAGCAGCTCGCTGTCGATCACCTGGCCGTCCTCGACCAGGTCGGCGGCATTTTCCAGCAGGTTGAGCAGGCGGCGACCGTCGCCATCGGCGGCGGCGCAGAGTATCTGGAAGCTCTCTTCAGGCAGGCTCAACTGCCGCCGCCCCAGCCCCTTGTCCTCCTCCAGCGCGCGGCGCACCAGCTTGCGCATGGCCGCCGCGTCCAGGCTCTTCAGCACATAGACGCGTGCCCGCGACAGCAGCGCATTATTCAGCTCGAACGAGGGGTTCTCGGTGGTGGCACCGATAAAGATCAGCGTGCCGTCCTCGACGTAAGGCAGGAAGGCGTCCTGTTGCGACTTGTTGAAGCGGTGCACTTCATCGACGAACAGGATGGTGCGGCGGCCATACTGCGCGGCCTGCTGCTTGGCCATGTCCACGGCCTGGCGGATTTCCTTGACGCCCGACAGCACCGCGGAAATGGTTTCGAAATGCGCCGAGGACACTTTGGCGAGCAGCTTGGCCAGGGTGGTCTTGCCCACCCCGGGCGGTCCCCAGAAGATCATCGAGTGCAGCGCGCCCTGCTCCAGGGCCTCACGCAACGGCTTGCCCGCCGCCAGCACATGCTCCTGGCCGACGTACTCATCCAGGCTGGTGGCACGCAGGCGTGCCGCCAGGGGCTGAGCAAGGGGTTCGGAGCGGAACAGGTCCATGGGCCTCGTTACTCTTGGATGACGTCGGCGCCTTCGGGGATCTTGAAGTCGAACTGCCCGGCGTCTACCGACTGATTCATTTTCACGCCGAAGAACAGGATGTTGGTGCGTTGGCCAACGCTGTCGATCAACTGCATGTCGTTGATCACGCCCTTGCGGAACGACAGGCGCAGGCTGTCGAACAAGGTGTCCTTGGCCTTCGGCTTGAGGGTGAAGTCGACCACGTCACCCGCCTCTTTGTGGCTGATCTCGAAGTTCGAGCTGATCTTCGACACATCGCCGGACAGCAGCAGCGCCGGAGTGTGGGTCAGGCGTTGATCGAGGGTCTGGATAGTCACCTGCTGCAGGTCTGGGTCATACAGCCAGACCTTGCTGCCATTGGACACCAGCAGCTGCTCCATCGGCGCGTCGGTGCTCCAGCGGAACAGCCCGGGGCGCTTGAGGATCATGTCGCCGGAGGTTTCCTGCAGCTGCGTGCCGGAACCGTCCAGGGTCAGCTGGGAAAAGCGCCCGGTGATGGTTTGCGCCTGGTCCAGCATTTGAGTCAGGCGCTGCACGGACGCCTTGTCGTCGGCCATGGCCGGCAGCGCGGCAATGCCCAGTGCGGCGATCAACAACAGACGGATCAGACGCATGAAAATCCTCTTACTCGGTAGGTCTGCAGAGCGGAGGCCAAGTCGGCACCCGCGGGCATGAAGGGGAGAAGTTTACCGGGAGTCGCCGCGCATTGCCCGCACCGCGCCGCCAGGCACTGTGCGGGCAATGCAGTGAGCTAGTCGCGTACCGGCGACGGCGCGATCACTTCGCGCGAACCGTTGGTGTTCATCGAGGTGACCACCCCGGCCATTTCCATGGCTTCGATCATGCGTGCCGCGCGGTTGTAGCCGATCTTCAGCTTGCGCTGCACTGCGGAGATCGAGGCACGCCGCGATTCGGTGACAAAGCGCACCGCCTCGTCATACAGCGGGTCGTCCTCGCTGCCCTCGCTGCCCTCGCCCGAGCCGCCATCGAAGCCACCACCGGCGCCACCCTCTTCGGCACCGGCGAGGATGTCTTCGATGTAGTCCGGAGCGCCACGCAGCTTCCACGCCTCGACCACGCGGTGCACTTCATCGTCGGAGACGAAGGCGCCGTGGACACGAATCGGTAGGCCGGTACCCGGAGGCAGGTACAGCATGTCGCCGTGGCCGAGCAACTGCTCGGCGCCGCCCTGATCGAGAATGGTGCGCGAATCGATCTTGCTCGACACCTGGAAGGCCATACGGGTCGGGATGTTGGCCTTGATCAGGCCGGTGATCACGTCCACCGACGGCCGCTGGGTCGCGAGGATCAGGTGAATGCCGGCGGCACGCGCCTTCTGCGCGATACGCGCGATCAGCTCTTCGACCTTCTTGCCGACGATCATCATCATGTCGGCAAATTCGTCGACCACCACCACGATGGTCGGCAGGGTCTTCAGCAGCGGCGCCTCATCTTCCATGCTTTCGCGGCGATACAGCGGGTCACTCAGCGGTGTGCCCGCCTCCTCGGCGTCTTTCACCTTGCGGTTGAAGCCGGCCAGGTTACGCACGCCCATCGCTGCCATCAGCTTGTAGCGCCGCTCCATCTCGGCGACGCTCCAGCGCAGCGCATTGGCCGCCTCTTTCATGTCGGTGACAACCGGACACAACAAGTGCGGAATGCCCTCGTAGATCGAGAGTTCGAGCATTTTCGGGTCGATCATGATCATCCGCGCCTCTTCTGGCGTGGATTTGAACAGGACCGACAGAATCATTGCGTTGACCCCGACCGACTTACCGGAGCCCGTGGTACCGGCAACCAGCAGGTGCGGCATCTTCGCCAGGTCGGCAATCACCGGTCGACCGCCGATGTCATGGCCCAGCGCCAGGGTGACTGGCGACTTAGCATCATCGTACTGGCTCGACTCGAGCACCTCGGAGAAACGCACGATCTGGCGGTCTTCGTTGGGAATCTCGATACCGACGGTTGTCTTGCCCGGGATTACCTCAACCACACGCACGCTGATCACTGCCAGCGAACGGGCGAGGTCCTTGGCCAGGTTGGAAATGCGGCTGACTTTCACGCCAGCAGCCGGTTGGATCTCGAAACGGGTGATTACCGGGCCTGGATGCACGGATTCGACAATCACCTCGACGCCGAACTCCTTGAGCTTGATCTCCAACAGGCGCGACATGGCTTCCAGCGACTCGGGCGAGAAGCTCTTCTGCTTCTTCTCAGCGGGGTCGAGGATGGAAATAGGTGGCAAGGTACCTTCGACTGCGCTGTCGACAAACAGCGGCGCCTGTTTTTCCTTCAAAACGCGCTTGCTCGGCTCGGCGGCCTTCGGTGCCTCCGGCGGAGTGATCTGCACCGTCGGGCGCTTCTCGCGCTCGCTCATATGCTTGGTGAGCGACTCTTCGCGCTCGATCAGGCGCTCCTTGACCTTGGCCTGCTCGCGGCGATCCGGAACGACCGGAGCTGCGACCTCGTTGACCCGATCATCGACTTCACGAAGCTGAGCAACCAGCTGCTTACGCTCAACCCGGGCACTCCACCAGCGGTTGATCAGGCTCTGCACCAGCTCGAACAGGTCCAGAGTGATCTTGCCGGTCAGGTCCATGACCTGGAACCACGACAAATCGGTGAACACCGTCAGACCAAACAGGAACAGTGCGATGAACAGCAAGGTGCTGCCCTGCACGTTCAGCGCCGCTACCGCCAGCTGGCCCAGGCTTTCACCGAGCGCACCACCCGCCGACGCCGGCAGGCTGGTACCGGAATGGAAGTGGATGTAAGCCAGGGCCGCGCCCGAAAGGACCAGGAACACCAGGCCGATCAGACGCCAGGAGAACAGCCAGCCGCTCCACTGCCAGGGCTGATGGCGGGCGCGGAAGACCTGCCAGGTTTTGACGGCAAGCAGCAACGGAAAGAGGTAGGCGAAATAGCCCAAGGCCATGAACAGGATATCGGCGAACCAGGCCCCCGCCCGACCAGCAGAGTTCTGCACCTGTTCGACATTGCTGGTATGGCTCCAGCCCGGATCGCTCTGGTCATAGGTCAGCAGCGCCATCCACAGATAGAGGCACAGCGCGCCCAGGGCGATCAGCGCCCCTTCCTTGAGTCGGTACGGCAACTGCTGTCGCCAGACCGGAGCTTGAACGTTTGTGTTCGATTTCTTCAAAACGCTTTTTACCCTGCGCGCTCTGCGCACCCAACGGTCGACGAAGTGCCTGAAACGCGGCCTATTGTACGGCCCTGGCTACGACATGCCATGCCGAATCCGGAAGCTCTCGCTCCATGGGTGCTTCGGTGTAGCATAGTCGCCAGCAGCGTACACGCGACTCAATTTGAGCATGCAAACTCTTTTGTGACAAAGGCTTATGAGGTGTTTTTATGAGTGAAGTCAAGCATTCGCGCCTGATCATCCTGGGCTCCGGCCCGGCAGGCTACAGCGCCGCCGTCTATGCCGCGCGCGCCAATCTCAAGCCTGTGGTCATCACCGGAATCCAGCCCGGCGGTCAGCTGACCACCACCACCGAAGTCGACAACTGGCCCGGCGACGTCGAGGGCCTGACCGGCCCAGCGCTGATGGAGCGCATGCAGAAGCACGCCGAACGCTTCGACACCGAGATCATCTACGACCACATCCATACCGCCGAGTTGCAATCCAAACCGTTCACGCTCAAAGGCGATAGCGGCACCTACACCTGCGACGCGCTGATCATCGCCACCGGCGCCTCCGCTCAATACCTCGGCCTGCCGTCCGAAGAGAGCTTTGCCGGCAAGGGCGTCTCGGCCTGCGCGACCTGTGACGGCTTCTTCTACCGCAATCAAGTGGTATGCGTGATTGGCGGCGGCAACACCGCCGTGGAAGAGGCGCTGTACCTGTCGAACATCGCCAAGGAAGTCCACCTGATCCACCGCCGCGACAAGCTGCGCTCGGAGAAAATCCTGCAGGACAAGCTGTTCGAGAAAGCCGAGAATGGCAACATCCGCCTGCACTGGAACCAGACCCTAGACGAAGTGCTGGGCGACGCGAGCGGCGTCACCGGCGTGCGCCTGAAGCATGCACAGAGTGGCGAAACGCAGGAACTAGCTCTGGCCGGCGTGTTCATCGCCATCGGGCACAAACCGAACACCGACCTGTTCAAAGGGCAGCTGGAAATGCGTGAAGGCTACCTACTGATCAAAGGCGGCAGCGAGGGCAACGCCACCGCCACGGCGGTTGAGGGCGTTTTTGCGGCCGGCGACGTCGCCGACCACGTCTATCGCCAAGCGATCACATCCGCCGGCGCGGGCTGCATGGCAGCCCTGGACGCCGAAAAGTACCTCGACGACCTGTGAGGCATGAGCGGGCATCGAGTGCCCGCCTCTACCCTCCCCTCCATCCGGATCGCCGATGCTGACCTGGCTCAAGCGCAACTCACTGGACTTCCCTCCAGTGAGCAAGGCGCTGCGCGAGCCTAATGGGCTTCTGGCTGCTGGCGGCGACCTAAGCCCCGAACGGCTGGTCCAGGCGTATCGCCACGGCTGCTTCCCCTGGTACCAGGACGGTCAGCCACTGCTCTGGTGGTCACCCGACCCGCGCACGGTGTTGTTCCCGGACGAGTTGCACGTCTCACGCAGCTTGCGCAAAGTGCTGCGCCAGGGCCTGTTCGAGGTCACTTTCGATCAGGATTTTGCCGCAGTGATTCATGCCTGCGCGGGCCCGAGGAGCTATACGGACGGCACCTGGATTACCGAGCCGATGCAGGCTGCATACGCGGCGCTGCACTCGAAGGGAATCGCTCACTCGGTCGAAGTGTGGCGTGCTGGTGAACTGGTCGGCGGCCTGTATGGCCTGGCGATCGGTAGATTGTTCTTCGGCGAATCGATGTTCAGCCGAACGGACAATGCCTCCAAAGTCGGTTTTGTCACCTTGGTTAAACAGCTGCGCGACTGGGGATTCGTGATGATCGACTGCCAAATGCCGACACAACACCTGCACAGCCTGGGCGCTCGAGCGATTCCGCGCGATGACTTCGTGACGTACCTGGCCCGCCATCTCGATCAGCCGTCGACGGCAACCTGGCCTGCCTAGGCGAGCCCCGCAGCGTGGCTTACACTTATCGCAAGGTCAATTTTGAGACACGACCATGACCGAGCTGGCCCGCTTGAAGTTCTATGCCACCCAGCCTCATCCGTGCAGCTATTTGGCCGAGGAGCAAGCTACGACGCTGTTCCTCGACCCCAGCCAGCCGATGGACGTGGAGCTGTACGCCGAACTCTCGGAGATGGGCTTTCGTCGCAGTGGCGATCACCTGTACCGCCCGCACTGCCAGCGCTGCACCGCCTGCATTCCCGCGCGCATTCCCGCCGCGAGCTTCATCCCCAATCGCCAGCAGCGTCGCATCCTCAAGCGCAACGCCGACCTTGACGTGCGCGCCGTTCGGCCAACCTTTACCGAGGAGTACTACGCCCTCTATGTGCGCTACATCGAACAGCGCCACGCCGACGGCGACATGTATCCTCCGAGCCGTGATCAGTTCTCCACTTTCCTGGTCCGCGACCTGACGTTCTCCCGCTTTTACGAGTTCCGCGAGAGCGGCCGCCTGCTGGCAATCGCCGTCACCGACGTGCTTTCCAACGGAATGTCGGCGGTTTACACCTTTTATGACCCCTCCGAAGAACGTCGCAGCCTGGGGCGTTATGCGATCCTCTGGCAGATCGCCGAAACCGCGCGCATGGGCCTGCAAGCGGTCTATCTTGGCTATTGGATCAAGAACTGCCGGAAGATGAACTACAAAACCCAGTACCGCCCGATTGAGCTCTTTGTCAATCAACGCTGGGTCCCGCTGACCTGAGCCCCTTGGCGGCCAAGCCTGTTTCGGGCACAATGCACGCCGATTTTGCCTGGCAGTTAGCTCCAGGCCACTCACTGAATACCGAGGGCACTACTGCATGTCGAAAGAAGACAGCTTCGAAATGGAAGGCACTGTCGTCGACACCCTGCCCAACACCATGTTTCGTGTGGAGTTGGAAAACGGGCACGTCGTAACCGCGCATATCTCCGGAAAAATGCGCAAGAACTACATCCGAATTCTGACTGGCGACAAAGTACGCGTTGAACTGACGCCGTACGACCTGAGCAAGGGGCGCATCACCTATCGCGCTCGCTAAACCCAGTCCCAACGAAAACGCCCGGCTAATGCCGGGCGTTTTCGTTACAGCTGTCGCGGGCTGTTAGGCCAATTCGGCAGCGATCTCGTACTCGAAGCTCAGCTCACCATCGTCCTTCAGGTCGATGTGTACCACTCCGCCGTGCTCCGCCAGCTCGCCAAAGAGGATTTGCTCTGCCAACGGACGCTTGATCTTCTCTTGAATCAAGCGCGCCATCGGCCTGGCGCCCATCTGCACGTCGTATCCGGAGCTAGCCAGCCAGCCTCGTGCGGCATCACTGACCTCCAGAGTGACATGCTTATCCTCGAGCTGCGCCTGCAGTTCGGTGAGGAACTTGTCGACGATGCTCTTGATGACTTCATGACTCAAGCGGCCGAACTGGATGATGGTATCCAGACGATTGCGGAACTCCGGCGTGAAGCTCTTCTTGATCACTTCCATCGCGTCGCTGGAGTGATCCTGATAGGTAAAGCCGATCGAAGCTCGCGCTGCGGTCTCGGCGCCGGCGTTGGTGGTCATGATCAGGATCACATTGCGGAAGTCCGCCTTGCGCCCGTTGTTATCGGTAAGCGTGCCGTGATCCATCACCTGCAGGAGCAGGTTGAAGACTTCAGGATGCGCCTTCTCGATTTCATCGAGCAAGAGCACGCAATGCGGCGTCTTGGTAATCGCCTCGGTAAGCAATCCACCCTGATCAAACCCGACATAACCCGGCGGCGCCCCGATCAGGCGCGAGACCGTATGTCGCTCCATGTACTCGGACATATCGAAGCGAACCAACTCGATACCCATGGCCTTGGCCAACTGCCGCGCCGCCTCTGTTTTCCCGACCCCGGTCGGCCCGGCAAACAGGAATGAGCCCACCGGCTTGTCCGGCGACTTGAGCCCCGCTCGCGAAAGCTTGATGGCGGTGGACAGTGAGTCGATAGCTGCGTCCTGACCGAAGACCGTCAGTTTGAGGTCGCGCTCAAGATTGCGCAGCAGCTCCTTGTCAGAACTGGTGACATTCTTCGGCGGAATCCGGGCGATCTTCGCCACGATATCTTCCACCTGGATCACATCGATTCGCTTAGCTCGCGTTTCCAGCGGCTGTAGACGCTGGTAGGCGCCCGCCTCATCGATGACATCGATGGCCTTGTCCGGCATATGCCGATCGTTGATGTAGCGCGCAGCCAACTCGGCTGCCGCACGCAACGCCTCATCGCTGTACTCGATGCTGTGGTGCTGCTCAAAGCGCGCCTTCAGGCCACGGAGGATGCCGATGGTATCCTCGACGGAGGGCTCGGTGACATCCACCTTCTGGAAGCGCCGCGCGAGCGCCCGGTCCTTCTCGAAGATGCCGCGGAATTCCTGGAAAGTCGTAGACCCGATGCAGCGGATTTCACCAGACGACAGCATGGGCTTGAGCAGGTTGGAAGCATCCATAACCCCGCCCGAGGCAGCACCAGCCCCGATGATGGTGTGAATCTCATCGATAAACAGCACCGCATGCGGACGCTTGCGCAACTCGTTGAGCAGCGCCTTGAAGCGCTTCTCGAAGTCGCCACGGTACTTGGTGCCAGCCAGCAGCGCGCCCAGATCCAGTGAATACACCACGCTTTCAGCCAGCAAGTCGGGAATCTGTCCGTCAACGATGCGCTTGGCGAGCCCTTCCGCGATCGCGGTCTTGCCCACTCCTGCCTCGCCTACCAGCAGCGGGTTGTTCTTGCGGCGCCGCGCCAGAATCTGCGCAACGCGCTCGACTTCATGCTCGCGACCGACCAAGGGATCAATGCGCCCCTGGCGCGCCAGGTCATTCAGATTGCTGGCATAGGCGTCGAGAGGATTGCCGGACGCCGGCGCTTCACCGCCATCCTCATCCTGCATGTCCTGATCGTGCTCGGGATGATCGTTGTGGCCCGGGACCTTGGAAATGCCATGCGCAATGAAATTAACGACATCGATACGGGCGATGTTCTGTTGCTTGAGCAAGAACACAGCCTGGCTTTCCTGCTCACTGAAGATGGCAACCAAGACGTTGGCGCCCGTGACCTCGCGCTTGCCAGAGCTCTGCACATGGAACACTGCGCGCTGCAATACGCGCTGGAAGCCCAGTGTCGGCTGGGTTTCCCGATCTTCGTCGTGCTGCGGAATCAGGGGAGTGGTGGAGTCGATGAACTCCTGCAGGTCATGCCGCAGCTTATCCAGATTGGCGCCACATGCCCGCAATACACTGGCCGCCGCATCATTATCCAAGAGCGCCAGAAGCAGGTGCTCGACCGTCATGAACTCATGACGCTTGGTGCGCGCCTCTTTGAAGGCCAGATTGAGTGTGACTTCGAGCTCGCGGTTTAACATGGCTTCACCTCTTACCCAAAACGGCCGGAATCAACCGTCCTTTTCTATCTCACAAAGTAGCGGATGCTGGCTCTCTTTCGCGTACTGATTGACCTGCATCGCCTTCGTTTCAGCGACATCGCGAGTAAAGACACCACAGACAGCACGCCCTTGCGTATGAACAGCCAACATGATTTTGGTTGCCAACTCCCTGTTCATGCTGAAAAACACTTCGAGCACTTCAACCACAAAATCCATAGGGGTGTAGTCATCGTTCAGCAGCACCACCTTGTACATTGGCGGTACCTGCAGCTTCGGCTTGGCCTCCTGCACAGCCAAATCGGAAGAATCACCCTCATGCGGCGCGGGATGATCCTGATTGAATGTTAGTCGAGTCTGGCTGTTTGAACGCATAAGGACTGGAAAGGTCATTGAGTGGGTATGCATGGAGCCAGACGGATTTTGACCTACTTCGCAGGCGGTCGTCGTCTAGCCTTGACTATCAGCAAAAGGGTGTTACAAACAGAGATACCCACATTGGGTACCAGGAGTTCCGCGTCTCATCCAAGGCGATCATTCTGCGCGGAATCGTAGTGGATGATACTCCAGCGATGGAGTCCTTTGCAGAGGGATATCAGCATGCTTAGCGGTAAGGTCAAGTGGTTCAACAACGCCAAGGGCTATGGATTTATCCTGGCAGATGGCCGAGATGAGGACCTGTTCGCCCATTACTCGGCCATTCAGATGGAAGGCTACAAGACGCTTAAAGCTGGCCAGCCGGTAAGCTTCGATATCGTCCAAGGCCCCAAAGGATTGCACGCGGTGAACATCAGCACAGCCCCTGTAACAACTGACGCCCTAACCGTTGCCCCGCAGAAGCAGAGCTCTGCCATCGAAGTCTGAAATAAAAACCTGGGCAAAAAAAGGCCGGTCATTTGACCGGCCTTTTTTATTACCGCTGATCGCTTACATGTGGGCGATCATGGCATCGCCGAACTCGGAGCACGACAGCAGCTTCGCACCATCCATCAAACGCTCGAAGTCGTAGGTCACAGTCTTCGCAGCGATAGCACCGTTGGTGCCTTTGATGATCAAGTCAGCAGCCTCGATCCAGCCCATGTGGCGCAGCATCATCTCGGCCGAGAGGATGACCGAACCCGGGTTAACCTTGTCCTGGCCAGCGTACTTCGGCGCGGTGCCGTGAGTAGCTTCGAACATTGCCACGTTGTCGGACAGGTTGGCGCCCGGAGCGATACCGATACCACCCACTTCTGCCGCCAGGGCGTCCGACAGGTAGTCACCGTTCAGGTTCAGGGTCGCGATCACGTCATACTCGGCCGGACGCAGCAGGATCTGCTGCAGCATGGCGTCGGCGATGGCGTCTTTGATTACAACGTTCTTGCCGGTGTTCGGGTTCTTGAATTGCATCCAAGGGCCGCCATCCAGCAGTTCTGCGCCGAACTCGTCGCGTGCGACTTCGTAGCCCCAATCCTTGAAGGCACCCTCGGTGAACTTCATGATGTTGCCTTTGTGCACGATGGTCAGCGAGTCGCGGTTGTTATCAACCACGTACTGCAGAGCCTTGCGCACCAGGCGCTTGGTGCCTTCTTTGGAAACCGGCTTCACACCGATACCGCAGTCCTGATCGAAACGGATCTTGGTGACACCCATCTCTTCTTTCAGGAACTTGATGACCTTGTTCGCTTCAGGCGAACCGGCCTTCCACTCGATACCGGCATAAATATCTTCGGAGTTTTCACGGAAGATAGTCATGTCAACGTCGCCGGGCTTCTTGACCGGGCTCGGCACGCCTTCGAACCAACGCACCGGGCGCAGGCAGACGTACAGATCCAGCTCTTGGCGCAGCGCCACGTTCAGGGAGCGGATGCCGCCACCGACCGGAGTGGTCAGCGGGCCTTTGATGGAAACAACGTAATCGCGCACAGCCTCCAGGGTCTCCTTCGGCAGCCAGGTGTCCTGGTCGTACACCTTGGTGGCTTTCTCACCGGCGTAGACTTCCATCCAGGCGATTTTGCGCTCGCCGCCGTAGGCCTTTTGCACGGCCGCATCGACGACTTTGATCATTACCGGGCTGATATCAGCGCCGATGCCGTCACCCTCGATGAACGGGATGATCGGGTTGTTCGGTACGTTCAGGGACATATCGGCATTGACGGTGATTTTGTCACCGGTTGCTGGCACCTGGATCTTTTGGTATCCCATGCTGGACTCCGTTGCTCTCGTGGTCTGACGTCCCGCCACGCGTATAGCGTGACAGATAGATCTTTGGGTCTCGGAAAGGCGACATATTCTTGTAGTTTTTCTACAGGATGTCACGCATTTTTCCGCTGGACCGCACAATGAACTGGCGCTTTTGGCGCACTCCAGCCCTATCAACCTGAAAAACCATGTAGTACGACTACAAGGCCGCTACAAGACCGCCATCTTCAAGGGCAGCCATTATCCTAGCAGCTCATTTCCGCATTGCGCCGACCGCCCGCGGCGTCCCGCTCAAAGGCACTTTGGAGAACATTGCAAGATGCGATTTACCCCGCACGTCACCGTCGCCACCGTGGTTGAAGATGAAGGCCGCTTCCTGCTGGTCGAAGAACTGGCCGATGGCCGCGCCGTATTTAATCAGCCGGCCGGCCATTTGGAAGCCGACGAAAGTCTGACGCAGGCTGCGCTGCGCGAAACGCTTGAAGAAACCGGCTGGCATATCGAGCTGACCGCGGTGACGGGCATTTACCTATATACCGCACCGAGCAACGGCGTGACCTACCAGCGAGTTTGTTTTGCCGGCAAGCCACTCCGCCATCAGCAAGAGCTGCCGCTGGATGACGGCATCATCGGCCCGCGCTGGCTGACGCGCGAGGAGCTGGCCGCCCAGCCCGAGCGCTGGCGCAGCGAGCTGGTGCTGCGCTGCATCGACGATTACCTGGCTGGCGAGCGCTTCCCACTCAGCCTGATCCGGGCGCCGAGCTGATTCGCCGCCTCCGAGGCTACCTGATAGAATTTCGTCCTTTGCTTGCATGAAGTCCGCCCCGCCATGTCCGATGTCCACTCTTCCGCCGCCCCCAAACGCGTAATCGTCGGCATGTCCGGCGGTGTCGATTCGTCTGTGTCCGCGCTCCTGCTGATCCAGCAGGGCTACCAGGTCGAAGGCCTGTTCATGAAGAACTGGGAAGAGGACGACGGCACCGAGTACTGCACGGCCATGGATGACCTGGCGGACGCGCAAGCGGTATGCGATCGGATCGGTATCAAGCTGCACACGGCCAACTTCGCAGCCGAGTACTGGGACAACGTGTTCGAGCACTTCCTCGCCGAGTACAAGGCAGGCCGCACGCCGAATCCGGACATCCTGTGCAACCGCGAGATCAAGTTTAAGGCGTTCCTCGACTACGCCCTGACGCTCGGCGCCGACCTGATCGCCACCGGCCACTACGTGCGCCGCCGCGACACCGACGGGCGCACCGAGCTACTCAAGGGACTGGACCCGAACAAGGACCAAAGCTATTTCCTGCACGCCGTCGGTGGTGACCAGATCGCCAAGACGCTATTCCCAGTCGGCGAACTGGAGAAGCCGGAAGTTCGCGCAATTGCCGAGCAGTATCAGCTGGCGACCGCCAAGAAGAAGGACTCGACCGGCATCTGCTTCATCGGTGAGCGCCGCTTCAGCGATTTCCTCAAGCAGTACTTGCCCGCCCAGCCGGGCAACATCGAGACCACCGAAGGCGTGGTGATCGGCCGCCATCACGGCCTGATGTACCACACCATCGGGCAGCGCCAGGGACTCGGCATCGGCGGCCTCAAGGAAGCCGGTGATGAGCCGTGGTACGTGCTGCGCAAGGACCTGGAGCGCAACGTCCTGATTGTCGGCCAGGGTAATGAGCACCCCTGGCTGTTCTCCCGGGCCCTACTTGCTTCGGAGATCTACTGGGTCAATCCGATCGACCTGAACCAACCGCGGCGACTGACCGCTAAAGTGCGCTATCGCCAAGGCGACCAAGCCTGCACGCTGGAGCGCACTGCCAACGGCTACCGGGCACTGTTCGACAAGCCGCAACGCGCGGTGACACCGGGTCAGTCGGTGGTGTTCTACGACGGCGACATCTGCCTGGGCGGTGGCGTGATCGAGGTCGCCGAGCAGTGGTTTGATACGGAGGCGTCGGCATGACGCCAATGCAAGAACAGCTCGTGGCGCTTGGCGCGGTGTTCGAGGCCGCCGCGCTGGTGGACAAGATCGCGCGCACCGGTCAATCCAGCGAAGCGCCACTCGGCTGCATGCTGGGTAGCCTGCTAATTCGCGATCCGCAGAGCACGCTCGAGGTGTACGGCGGCGACGACCTCAACCTGCGCGACGGTTATCGCGCACTGATCGGGGCATTGGAGCGCGAACCGTCCAGCCTGCAGCGCGAGCCGCTGCGCTATGCGCTGGCGATGATCGGCCTGGAGCGACAACTGGCCAAGCGTGACGACATGCTGCAAGTGATCGGCAATCGCCTCGACCAGATCCAGCAGCAGGTCCAGCATTTTGGCCTGACCCACGACAACGTCATCGCGTCCTGCGCCGGGCTCTATCAGGACACCCTGAGCACCTTCCGCCAGCGCATCCAGGTGCATGGCGACATGCGCAACCTGCAACAACCCAGCAACGCCGCGAAAATTCGCGCCCTGCTGCTTGCCGGAATCCGCTCGGCGCGCCTGTGGCGCCAGCTCGGCGGCCACCGCTGGCAGATGGTCTTCAGCCGCAAAAAACTCTTGCGCGAGCTGTACCCGATGATGCGCAGCTGATCCCGCCCCGCCACAGCGCTCCCGCGCGCTGATCGGCCAAACCGGGCGTGAGCGCATTTTTCATGTATGATACGCGCCCCATTTTTCTGTCAGCCGACTGTCCGAGAACGCCCTTATGCAGCTCTCCTCGCTCACCGCGGTTTCCCCTGTTGACGGCCGCTATGCCGGTAAAACCAGCGCCCTGCGCCCCATCTTCAGCGAATACGGCCTGATCCGTTTCCGCGTCATGGTTGAAGTGCGCTGGCTGCAACGCTTGGCTGCCCACGCGGGCGTTCCGGAAGTGGCGCCGCTGTCGGCAGAGGCCAACGCCCTGCTCAATCGCCTGGTGGACGACTTCCAGGTCGAGCATGCACAGCGCGTCAAGGACATCGAGCGGACCACCAACCACGACGTCAAGGCCGTGGAATACCTGCTCAAGGAGCAAGTCGCCGGACTGCCCGAACTGGCCAAGGTCAGCGAGTTCATTCACTTCGCCTGCACCAGCGAAGACATCAACAACCTCTCCCATGCACTGATGCTGCGCGCCGGTCGCGACGAAGTGCTGCTGCCGCTGATGCGCCAGACTGCCGACGCCATCCGCCAACTGGCCGTGCAATTCGCCGACGTGCCGATGCTGTCGCGCACCCACGGTCAGCCTGCCTCGCCGACCACCCTCGGCAAGGAACTGGCCAACGTGGTCTACCGCCTGGAGCGGCAGATCAAGCAAGTCGCCAGCATCGAGATGCTGGGCAAGATCAACGGCGCAGTGGGCAACTACAACGCCCACTTGTCTGCCTACCCGCAGGTCGACTGGGAAGCCAACGCCCGTGAGTTCATCGAAGGCGATCTGGGCCTGAGCTGGAACCCCTACACCACGCAGATCGAGCCGCACGACTATATCGCCGAGCTGTTCGATGCCATCGCCCGCTTCAATACCATCCTGATCGACTTCGATCGCGACGTTTGGGGCTACATTTCCCTCGGCTACTTCAAGCAGAAGACCATCGCCGGCGAAATCGGCTCGTCGACCATGCCGCACAAGGTCAACCCGATCGATTTCGAAAACTCGGAAGGCAACCTGGGCATCGCCAACGCACTGTTCCAGCACCTGGCCAGCAAGCTGCCGATCTCCCGCTGGCAGCGTGACCTGACCGACTCCACCGTGCTGCGCAACCTGGGCGTCGGTTTCGCTCATAGCGTGATCGCCTACGAGGCAAGCCTCAAAGGAATCAGCAAGTTGGAGCTGAATGCTCAACGTATTGCTGAAGATCTGGACGCCTGCTGGGAAGTCCTCGCCGAGCCAGTACAGACGGTCATGCGCCGTTACGGCATCGAAAACCCCTACGAGAAGCTCAAGGAGCTGACTCGCGGCAAAGGCATCAGCCCCGAGGGTCTGCAAGCGTTCATCGAAGGCCTGGATCTGCCAGCGGAAGCCAAGGCTGAGCTCAAGCAACTGACTCCAGCCAGCTATATCGGTAACGCTGTCGCTCAAGCCAAGCGCATCTGAACCCACCCTATTTTGCACGCCCGGCTGTGCCGGGCTTTTTTATTTCAAGGGGTTACCCATGAATCCAGATATTCCTCTTCAACTCCTGGGCGGCCTCAGTGCACGTGAATTTCTCCGCGACTACTGGCAGAAGAAGCCCCTGCTGATTCGCCAGGCAATGCCGGAATTTGAAAGCCCGATTTCCGCCGACGAGCTGGCAGGCCTGGCCCTGGAGGAGGAAGTCGAATCGCGCCTGGTGATCGAGCACGGCGAGCGGCCCTGGGAGCTGCGCCGCGGCCCCTTCGGCGAGGATGATTTCCAGAAGCTGCCGGAACGCGATTGGACCTTGCTGGTGCAAGCGGTCGACCAATTCGTGCCCGAGGTTGCCGAACTGCTACAGCACTTCCGCTTCCTGCCGAACTGGCGTATCGACGACGTGATGATCAGCTTCGCGGTTCCGGGCGGCGGCGTCGGCCCGCATTTCGACAACTACGACGTATTCCTACTGCAAGCCGAGGGGCGGCGTCGCTGGAAGATCGGCCAGATGTGCGACTCCGACAGCCAGTTGCTCGAACATGCCGACCTGCGCATCCTCGCCGACTTCCAGCAGGGCGACGAATGGGTTCTGGAGCCCGGCGACATGCTCTATCTGCCGCCGCGCCTCGCCCATTTCGGCATCGCTGAGGACGCCTGCATGACCTACTCGGTAGGCTTCCGCGCGCCGAGCGCCGCCGAGGTCCTGACCCACTTCACCGACTTCCTCAGTCAGTTCCTGCCTGACGAGGAGCGCTACAGTGATGCCGGTCTCGAGCCGAGCAACGATCCGAGCCAGATCCAGCACGACGCCCTCGATCGCCTGAAAGCCCTGCTCAACGAGCACATGGGCGACGAACGCCTACTGCTGACCTGGTTCGGCCAGTTCATGACCGAGCCGCGCTATCCCGAATTGGTTGCCGGCAGCGAAGTTGCCGAAACCGACCTGCTCGCCGGCCTGAAAGACGGCGCGGTGCTAGTGCGCAACCCCAGCGCGCGCCTGGCCTGGTCCGAAGTGGACGACAACCTGCTGCTGTTCGCCAGCGGGCAGAGCCGTCTGCTCCCGGGCAATCTGCGCGAGCTGCTCAAGCTGATCTGCTCGGCCGACGCGTTGCATCTCGACAACATCGGCCAATGGCTGACCGACGATGAGGGGCGTAAGCTGCTCGTCGAGCTGATCAAGCAAGGTAGTTTGGAGTTTGCTGATGAATGATCTGCACGTGCGCGTCGCCGATTGGCAAAAGGACAACGCCGACCTGCGCCGCATCCGCGATACCGTTTTCGTCGCCGAACAAGCGGTACCGCCCGAGCTGGAATGGGACGGCGAAGACGCCGAAGCCATTCATTTCCTGGCCCTGGACAATGGTTACGCGATCGGCACAGCACGCCTGCTGCGTGACGGCAGCATCGGCCGGGTGTCGGTCATCAAGGACTGGCGCGGCCTGAAAGTCGGTGAAGCGTTGATGACCGCAGTTATCCAGGAAGCCGAGAAGCTCGGCCTCACCCGCCAGATGCTCAGCGCCCAGGTGCAAGCCGCGCCGTTCTATGAGCGACTAGGCTTTTCCATTGTCAGCGACGAGTTTCTCGACGCCGGCATTCCCCATGTCGATATGGTGCGAGTCAGCAGCTGAGGCAACGATGAGCGACGATACCGCCCCCATTGAACAAGTTGCCGAGCCAGTGGAGCTGCCGGCGATCGAGTTTCAATCACCGGGGCGGTTCGCCGTACACAACCCAGCCACTCAGCCGCCCACCACTGAACAACTTGAGCCGGCGCCCTTCCAGTTGGGCGCCCATCTGTCCGTGGAACACTTCCACCAGCCGGAAGCCGCGCGCGCGCATGCCCTGGCGCTATTCGGGCAGGCGCAGCGTAGTCTGTGCCTGTACAGCCAGGATCTGGAAAGCTGGCTCTACCACCACAGCAGCATTCAGGACGCCGCCACGCACTTCCTGCTGGCCAGCCCGAAAAATCGCCTGCGCATCCTCGTTCGCGACGTCAGTCGCGCCGTGCGCGAGGGACACAGGCTGATCACTCTCTCGCGCCGCCTGCCGAGCAACCTGCACATTCGCAAGCTGCATCCCGACTACCCCATCGAGGACGCAGCGTTCCTCCTCGCCGACGATCGCGGCCTGCTGCTGCGGCCAAGCCCTGAACAACCCGTCGGCTACGCGCTCTACAACGACCCAGGCCGGGTACGGCTGCGCCAGGCGCAGTTCGATCAGGCCTGGGATACCAGCATCACCGACCCTGATCTGCGGAGCTTCCTGCTATGACCCTTCGCGCTTTGATCACCGCAGCGCTCTTGCTGCTGAGCCAATCCCTGCTGGCCGCCACGGAAGTCATTCAACTCAACTACCGAACCGCCGACGACATCCTGCCGGTCGCTCAGTCCATGCTGGGCTACGACGGCCGCGTCAGCGCCTATGGCAACCAGCTCGTCGTCAACGCGTCGCCGGAGAAAATTCAGGAACTGCGCGAGCTGCTCCAGCAGCTCGATACCCAGCCGCGACGCCTGCTCATCAGTGTGGATACCAGCGATTCCAACCACATGAATGAACAGGGCTACCGGGTCGACGGCAGCGCCAGTGCCGGCAATATCGAAATCCATTCCGGGCGCGGCGAAGTCAACGGCCGCGACCAGGTGCGCGTGATTCGCCGCAGCACCTCCAGCCGCGATGGTGGCACCCAGCAGGTCCAAGCCACCGAGGGCTACCCTGCCTTGATTCAGGTGGGCCAGAGCGTGCCGTTGACCACCACCAGCGTCGGCCCGTACGGCGGCGTCTACAACGACACCCAGTATCGTGACGTCACTCGCGGCTTCTACGTGACGGCCCGGGTGAGCGGCGAGAACGTACAGGTCACCATCGACACCAACAATGACCGACTCAGCCGTTCCCAGTCCGGCGCGGTCGACGTGCAGGGCACCAGCACCCGTGTCAGCGGCCGCCTCGGCGAGTGGTTGACGATCGGCGGCGCGAGCCAGAGCAATCAGTCCAGCCAGGGCGGTTTCCTGCAGCAGTACTCAACCCGCGGCAGCGACGATACGACCATTCGCCTGAAGGTCGACGCGCTCGACTGATGCCGCCGCAAGTGACCAAACGGTCGCCTCTAAGAAATTTTGTAGTAGTGATAAAAAATCACTACAAAACGTTTGACGAACATCCGTTTGAAAAGGCATGATTGCCCCGCTCCCGCTAATCAGGGGCTCTGGAAAGAGCCTCCGGATCGAGCCAGGCCACCACCGAGCCGGTCCGTGTTGCGCAGCCCAAAAGGCAGCTTGATGAGATTGCGACTGGCACGAAGTTGTCCTGAGGGACGGGGAAGCGTGTTCAACGTATCAGCCAGATCGACCAGCTCCAGCGCCTGAATCACCCAGCGGCATCCACGAGCCCACCGGTGAAGCAGTTCGATGTGAAAGATGGGTCATCCAACTGTTCGTATCCTCCCCCGCCGTTCGGCACCACTCGTCTAGGTCGCCATTCCATCATTCCGCTCCAAGCTCGCAACGATCCGTCTGCCGCACGGGTTGATTGGGAAAGTCGGTGCTCAACCACATACTTTGAAGGATTGACCATGTCCGCATATCAAAACGACATCAAGGCCGTTGCCGCGCTGAAAGAAGCAGCTGGCAACAGCTGGAGCGCTATCAACCCGGAATACGTGGCCCGTATGCGCGCCCAGAACCGCTTCAAAACCGGTCTGGAAATCGCCCAGTACACCGCCGACATCATGCGCAAAGACATGGCCGAGTACGATGCTGACTCTTCCGTCTACACCCAATCGCTGGGTTGCTGGCATGGCTTCATCGGTCAGCAGAAGCTGATCTCGATCAAGAAACACCTGAAGACCACCAACAAGCGCTACCTCTACCTGTCCGGCTGGATGGTTGCTGCTCTGCGTTCGGACTTCGGTCCGCTGCCGGACCAGTCCATGCACGAGAAAACCTCGGTTTCCGGCCTGATCGAAGAGCTGTACACCTTCCTGCGTCAAGCTGACGCCCGCGAACTGGACCAACTGTTCACTGCTCTGGACGCCGCTCGCGCTGCTGGCGACAACGCCAAAGCCGCCGACATCCAGGCTCAGATCGACAACCACGAAACTCACGTAGTCCCGATCATCGCCGACATCGACGCTGGTTTCGGTAACGCCGAAGCCACCTACCTGTTGGCCAAGAAAATGATCGAAGCGGGTGCTTGCTGCATCCAGATCGAAAACCAGGTTTCCGACGAGAAGCAGTGCGGCCACCAAGACGGTAAAGTTACCGTTCCGCACGTTGACTTCCTGGCCAAGATCAACGCCGTTCGCTACGCGTTCCTCGAGCTGGGCATCGACAACGGCGTGATCGTTGCTCGTACCGACTCCCTGGGTGCCGGCCTGACCAAGCAGATCGCCGTTACCAACGAGCCGGGCGACCTGGGCGACCAGTACAACTCGTTCCTGGATTGCGAAGAAGTTTCCGCTGCCGACCTGGGCAACGGCGACGTCGTGATCAACCGTGGCGGCAAGCTGCTGCGTCCGAAGCGCCTGGCTTCCAACCTGTTCCAGTTCCGCGCTGGCACCGGCGAAGCTCGTTGCGTACTGGACAGCATTACCTCGCTGCAGAACGGCGCTGATATGCTGTGGATCGAAACCGAGAAGCCGCACGTTGGCCAGATCAAAGGCATGGTTGACGAGATCCGCAAGGTCATCCCGAACGCCAAGCTGGTTTACAACAACAGCCCGTCCTTCAACTGGACCCTGAACTTCCGCCAGCAAGTGTTCGACGCTTTCGCTGCCGAAGGCAAAGACGTTTCCGCCTACGACCGCGCCAAGCTGATGAGCGTCGAGTACGACGAAACCGAACTGGCCCAGGTTGCCGACGAGAAGATCCGTACCTTCCAGCGCGACGGTTCGGCTCAGGCTGGCATCTTCCACCACCTGATCACTCTGCCGACCTACCACACCGCTGCGCTGTCGACCGACAACCTGGCCAAAGGTTACTTCGCAGACCAAGGCATGCTGGCTTACGTGAAAGGCGTTCAGCGTCAGGAGATCCGTCAAGGTATCGCCTGCGTTAAGCACCAGAACATGTCCGGCTCCGACATCGGTGACGCTCACAAAGAGTACTTCGCTGGTGATGCTGCCCTGAAAGCTGGCGGTAAAGACAACACCATGAACCAGTTCCACTAATAGGAACCGGCTCCCGATCTAGGCCCTGCCCGGATCGCGGTGTTACCCGACAAACCCCGGCATTTGCCGGGGTTTGTCATTTCTGACTCCCCCGCTGTCTACACTGGAATCCCACCATCTAGTACCTGGGGAGCGGATATGCCACGCGCAAACACTTGGCTTCTAGGTGTGACACTGGGCATCAGCGCCGCTGGACTGACGCTGCTCAGCCTCTCCCACACACCGCAGGGCCGCACCGACGCGGCGCCCGCCCCTGCCCGCGACCTCGCCACATCGCCACCACCGCCCACCCCCACGCATACCGCAGATCTTCAGCATTTGCTGGACACACCGGCCGTGAAGGAGGAAGAGCGCCGACTGGCCTTTCATAACACTTATCGCAACTTCTTTTCCCGCACCGCCGATCTCTCGCCTGCGCAGCGCAACAGCGAAGCACAGGCACTGGCCCAGCAAATCGATGATTATGAGCAGCGTGGTGAACTCGCCCTCAGCGAAGCCTTGTTGCTGCAAGTCGCCCTGATTCGCGCGACCAGCGGCGATGAACAAGAGCAGAAAGCTCGCGCCTCGGTGCTAGTAGCCCGCTACAAGGCACTCAGCGCTGCGCGTGAACAGCGCACGATCGAACAGCAAGACGCGCAATTCTCCCAGTACAAGCTCGAAGAGAAGCGCATCGTCGACGAGGTCATGGCAATGGACAGCGTCCCGGGCGGCCTGCCGCGCGATGAGTACCTGCGCCAGCAACTTCAGGAGGCCCGCGAGCGGGCCTATCAGTAGCCGCCAGCGCTACAGCAGCTGGTCGAGCACGTAGTAGAGCAGGTTGAAGGGCTTCTGCCGATCCGCCGCATCGCTGGACTCGGAAGCATCCAGCACCTTGCCGCTACCATCGAGGATGCTGCTGACAAAATGATCGAGCTCTAGCCCCTGCTCCTGAATATCCGCATTGGCGAACTCGATGATGCTCGTGCAATGGCTCTCGTTGACCGCACGAAACTGCGGGAAGTAGCCGCCGAAATTGTTCAGCCCAGCCAAGCTGGCACGCAGACGCCCAGAGTCCACATCCCACCGCGCATGAATCAACGCCTCCTTGGTAGCTTGATCCGGTGCGTTGATGATGTCCGCATAGAAGCGCTCATAGGAGTAGGACGAGTAATTCAGATCCTTCCAGAAGTGCGCCTGCCCCATGCGGTCCGCACTCCAGGTACTAGATAGCGCGGGATACAGGGAACCGAGGTCCGCGCGATTGAAACCGGGAAGTCGGCTCTGCATATACGCCAGCGGGCCATTTGCAGCGTCCAGCCCCCAGGCGCTGCGGATGAAGGTCTGCAGCGGCAACGACGGATACTGCAACGGATTGCTTCCTGCGGGTGCCGAAAAGACCGGGCCGGAGTCATCGAAAAGGAAGCCTCGGGTCGGCGCCATGTCTGGCCGTATCGACGCATAGTTGGTCAGGCTACCGGCACCACCGGCGCTGCAGCCGGTGGTCAGCAGTTGCGCCGGGCGCTGCAGGTTGTCCTTCAGCCAACTGACCACCGCACGCATGTTGCGCAAGCCGTTGTGCTGCCAGACCAGCGGCGCTTGCTGCGGGTCGGCCGCCGAGTAGATGGCAACCTTGTCGCCCGAGTAGATGTCACCCGTGCAGTACGGTACATAGACCATGTTCCAGTTCTGGGTTTTCACCCGCGTCCAGGGGTGCAGGCGCACCACCAGCGGACTGACCAGGCTGGCACCAGGATTCAGCAGTGACATGTAGTCATCGGGAATGCCATCGGCATTGCGCGCACCGCGGATGCCTGCCTGGCCGCTACAGCTCGCACTGTCCCAGCAGGCACCACCGCCCTCCAGATAGATGATGGTGTTGCTGGTATTCGGCACGCGATTGACGAAGAACTTGTAAGGCGAACCGTTGCCGCATACGGCGCCGGTCTGCGGCGCCAGCTTCACCGTTTGCCACGCATAGTACCTGGCCGGCTTGAAGCCGCTGTCGAAACCGGCGGGATTGGCAAGGAGCGGATAAATCCCCAGACGCTGGGACGACGTGACCTTGTTGTCGGCTCGCGGCGGGGCAACCAGGTTGATTGTCGATTGCCAGAAGCTGTAGTCGCCCAATTCCGCATGGGCGACGGAACTCACCATGGGCAGTATCGCGCAGGCGAGCGCGTGGGGAAAACGTAGTAAGCGCTTGGGCATTGCTGCGTTCCTCATCTTCTTGTTCTGGACGAGGTCGAAGCGGCTGACCTACGGTCAAGGCACTCCGCCCCCCACATGGCGCCTGAGTACGACCGGGAAACAGAGCGACGGCGCCCGAAGACACTGTTAGTACGCTAGTTCAGGGAGATTCGCGGCAAATATCGATTGGAGATAGTCTTTTCAATTGGATTAAGCGGATTGTTATTAGCTGTTGAGTGCTAGAAAACATCACGACCAGCAAATGCTAATACCTCTCATTTAAATAAAATCGCTAATTGCCGCCAAACCATGCGACCAAAGAATAGGTCCGCTGCAACGCGCGCCCTGCCTGCCTTCGCGCATCCAATTCGACCGCTAAGTTAATTTTTTATAAGGAAAAATTTACTTGGCGACGCAGACCCGCATAGAATTAGCGAATTAGATCGCTGGCTAATCATTAGACCCGCGACATCAACTAATTTGTTTCCGCCGCCTCTGTCTAAGGAGCCACGGCATGCCCGCTGAAGCTGTCGCCACCATGTCCCACAACTGGGGCCTTGCCATTTTCCTCCTGGGTGTCATCGGCCTCTGCGCCTTTATGCTCGGCGTATCCAGCCTCCTCGGAAGCAAAGCCTGGGGACGCAGCAAGAACGACCCCTTCGAGTCCGGGATGCTCCCGGTCGGCACCGCCCGCCTGCGCCTCTCGGCAAAATTCTATTTGGTCGCGATGCTCTTCGTGATCTTCGACGTTGAAGCCCTCTTTCTCTTCGCCTGGTCGGTATCTGTTCGCGAAAGCGGATGGGCCGGCTTCATCGAAGCTACCATTTTCATAGCAATTCTGTTGGCAGGTCTTGTCTACCTTTGGCGCATCGGGGCGCTCGATTGGGCTCCCGAAGGTCGTCGCAAGCGGCAGGCGAAGCTAAAACAATGAGGCTTTGGCGATGCAATACAAACTCACCAGGATCGACCCGGATGCGCCTAACGAGCAGTATCCGATCGGCGAGCGGGAGACCGTAGAAGATCCGCTCGAGGGTCAAGTCCACCGCAACATCTACATGGGCAAGCTTCAGGACGTCCTGACCAACGCGGTCAACTGGGGACGCAAGAACTCGCTGTGGCCGTACAACTTCGGCCTGTCCTGCTGCTACGTGGAGATGACCACCGCGTTCACCGCTCCCCACGACATCGCCCGTTTCGGCGCCGAAGTTATCCGTGCATCACCGCGCCAGGCCGACTTCATGGTGATCGCCGGTACCTGCTTCATCAAGATGGCTCCGATCATCCAGCGCCTCTACGAGCAAATGCTCGAGCCCAAGTGGGTCATTTCCATGGGTTCGTGCGCCAACTCGGGCGGAATGTACGACATTTACTCGGTCGTTCAGGGAGTGGACAAGTTCCTTCCTGTGGACGTTTACGTGCCTGGTTGCCCCCCGCGCCCCGAAGCATTCCTGCAAGCACTGATGCTGCTGCAAGACTCGATCGGCAAGGAGCGGCGCCCGCTTTCCTGGGTTGTTGGCGATCAAGGTATCTACCGTGCCGACATGCCGTCACAGCGGGAAGAACGCCGTGAACAGCGTATCCAGGTAACCAACCTGCGCAGCCCCGACGAAGTGTGATCCCGGCCTTTCCGCGGAAAAGCCCCCTCACCCTTTACGTTGTTGACTGAAAGCGACCGAGACCATGACTGCAGACAGCGCTCTGTACATCCCGCCTTACAAGGCAGACGACCAAGACGTCGTCGTTGAACTGAATTCCCGCTTTGGCGCCGAGACCTTCACGGTGCAATCCACGCGCACCGGCATGCCGGTGCTCTGGGTCGCGCGCGAGAAGCTGGTGGAAGTGCTGACTTTCCTGCGTCAGCTGCCCAAACCCTACGTGATGCTCTATGACCTGCACGGCGTCGACGAGCGCCTGCGTACGCAACGCCGCGGGCTGCCGGGCGCCGATTTCAGCGTGTTCTATCACCTGCTGTCGATCGAGCGAAACAGCGACGTGATGATCAAGGTCGCGTTGTCCGAAGGCGATCTCAACCTGCCGACCGTGACCGGTATCTGGCCCAACGCCAACTGGTACGAGCGCGAAGTCTGGGACATGTACGGCATCACCTTTGCCGGCCACCCTCACCTGACGCGCATCATGATGCCGCCGACCTGGGAAGGTCACCCGCTGCGAAAGGACTATCCGGCGCGTGCCACCGAGTTCGACCCGTTCAGCCTGACCCTGGCCAAGCAGGAACTGGAAGAAGAAGCCGCGCGCTTCAACCCGGAAGCCTGGGGCATGAAACGCCATGGCGAGAACGAGGACTACATGTTCCTCAACCTCGGCCCGAACCACCCGTCCGCCCACGGCGCGTTCCGCATCATCCTGCAGCTCGACGGTGAAGAGATCGTCGACTGCGTACCGGACATCGGTTACCACCACCGTGGCGCCGAGAAGATGGCCGAGCGTCAGTCCTGGCACAGCTTCATTCCCTATACCGACCGCATCGACTACCTCGGTGGGGTGATGAACAACCTGCCCTACGTGCTGGCGGTCGAGAAACTGGCCGGGATCAAGGTGCCGGACCGAGTCGATTTCATCCGCGTAATGCTCGCCGAGTTCTTCCGGATCACCAGCCACCTGCTGTTCCTCGGCACCTACATCCAGGACGTCGGGGCGATGACTCCGGTGTTCTTCACCTTCACCGACCGCCAGCGCGCGTACACGGTGATCGAGGCGATCACCGGCTTCCGTCTGCACCCGGCCTGGTACCGCATCGGCGGCGTCGCCCACGACCTGCCGCGCGGCTGGGACAAGCTGGTCAAGGACTTCGTCGATTGGCTGCCCAAGCGCCTCGACGAGTACGAGAAGGCCGCCCTGAAGAACAGCATTCTCAAGGGCCGGACCATCGGCGTGGCGCAGTACAACACCAAGGAAGCGCTGGAATGGGGTGTCACCGGCGCCGGCCTGCGTTCCACCGGTCTCGATTTCGACCTGCGCAAGGCGCGCCCCTACTCCGGTTACGAGAACTTCGAGTTCGAAGTGCCGCTGGCGCATAACGGCGATGCCTACGACCGCTGCATCGTGCGCGTCGAAGAAATGCGCCAGAGCATCCGCATCATCGAGCAGTGCCTGAAGAACATGCCGGAAGGCCCGTACAAGGCGGACCACCCGCTGACTACGCCGCCGCCGAAAGAGCGCACGCTGCAACACATCGAAACCCTGATCACCCACTTCCTGCAGGTTTCCTGGGGCCCGGTCATGCCGGCCAACGAAGCCTTCCAGATGATCGAGGCGACCAAGGGGATCAACAGTTACTACCTGACGAGCGATGGCGGCACCATGAGCTACCGCACCCGCATCCGTACGCCCAGCTACCCGCACCTGCAGCAGATCCCCTCGGTGATCCGCGGCAGCATGGTGGCCGACCTGATCGCGTACCTGGGCAGCATCGACTTCGTTATGGCCGACGTGGACCGCTAAGCATGAGCCAGGCAAATCTTATCCAGACCGACCGTTTCCTTCTCAGCGACAGCGAGCGTTCGGCGATCGAGCACGAAATGCACCACTACGAGGACCCGCGCGCGGCGTCCATCGAAGCGCTGAAGATCGTGCAGAAACACCGTGGCTGGGTGCCGGACGGCGCCATTCCGGCGATCGGCGAAATCCTCGGCATCCCGGCCAGTGATGTCGAAGGTGTGGCCACCTTCTATAGTCAAATTTTCCGTCAGCCGGTTGGCCGCCACATCATTCGCGTCTGCGACAGCATGGTCTGTTACATCGGTGGTCATGAGTCGGTGGTCAGCGCCATCCAGCAGCAGCTCGGCATCGGCCTCGGCCAGACCACCACCGATGACCGTTTCACCTTGCTGCCGGTGTGCTGCCTGGGCAATTGCGACAAGGCGCCGGCGCTGATGATCGACGACGACACCTTCGGTGACGTGCAAGCCGACGGTGTGGCCAAACTGCTGGAGGCCTATCAATGAAAAAGCTGACCTCCTTCGGTCCGGCCAACCTGATCGCCCGCAGCCCGGAAACCCATCCGCTGACCTGGCGTCTGCGCGACGACGGCGAAACTGTCTGGCTCGACGAATACCAGGCGAAAGACGGCTACAGCGCAGCGCGCAAGGCACTGGCCGACATGGCCGCCGACGACATCGTGCAGACCGTCAAAGACTCCGGCCTCAAGGGCCGCGGCGGTGCTGGCTTCCCCACCGGGGTGAAGTGGGGTCTGATGCCCAAGGACGAATCCCTCAATATCCGCTACCTGCTGTGCAACGCGGACGAGATGGAGCCGAACACCTGGAAAGACCGCATGCTCATGGAGCAGCTGCCGCACCTGCTGATCGAAGGCATGCTGATCAGTGCGCGCGCGCTCAAGGCCTACCGTGGCTACATCTTCCTGCGCGGCGAATACGTCGACGCGGCGCGTAACCTCAACCGCGCCGTCGAAGAAGCCAAGGCCGCTGGCCTGCTCGGCAAGAACATCCTCGGCAGCGGCTTCGACTTCGAGCTGTTCGTCCACACCGGTGCCGGTCGCTACATCTGCGGCGAAGAGACCGCACTGATCAACTCGCTGGAAGGCCGCCGCGCCAACCCGCGTTCCAAGCCGCCCTTCCCCGCCGCTGTCGGCGTGTGGGGCAAGCCGACCTGCGTCAACAACGTCGAGACCCTGTGCAACGTGCCAGCGATCGTCGGCAACGGCGTCGACTGGTACAAGACCCTGGCCCGTCCGGGCAGCGAAGACATGGGCACCAAGCTCATGGGCTTCTCCGGCAAGGTGAAGAACCCCGGTGTCTGGGAGCTGCCGTTCGGCCTTCCGGCGCGCGAACTGTTCGAGGACTACGCCGGCGGCATGCGCGATGGCTTCAAGCTGAAATGCTGGCAGCCCGGCGGCGCCGGTACCGGCTTCCTGCTGCCCGAGCACCTCGATGCGCCGATGTTCGCCGCTGGCATCGCCAAGGTCGGCACCCGTATGGGCACCGGCCTGGCCATGGCGGTCGACGAGAGCGTCAACATGGTCTCGCTGCTGCGCAACATGGAAGAGTTCTTCGCCCGCGAATCCTGCGGCTTCTGCACCCCGTGCCGTGACGGCCTGCCGTGGAGCGTGAAGATGCTCCGCGCGCTGGAGCGCGGCCAGGGCACCAAGGAAGACATCGACACCCTGCTGCAGCTGGTCAACTTCCTCGGCCCCGGCAAGACCTTCTGCGCGCACGCACCCGGTGCCGTGGAACCGTTGGGCAGCGCGATCAAGTACTTCCGACCGGAGTTCGAAGCGGGCGTGGCCCAGACGACGAATCCGTTCGAGGCCAAGCCGCAAGCGGTTGGCGTGTAGCGATTAGCTGCGCACCCGTCGGCGGGTGAGGAAGGATGTTGGCTGTGGCCATTCCCCTTCCCCACCGCGCAGCGGGCGGCGAGCAAGACAAGAATTCCATTAGCCAAACCCGTTTCGGCGGGTAGATGAAGACTGAACCATGGCCACTATCCACGTAGACGGCAAAGCGCTTGAAGTCGACGGTGCGGACAACCTGTTACAGGCCTGTCTCTCCCTCGGCCTCGACATCCCGTACTTCTGCTGGCACCCGGCGCTCGGTAGCGTCGGCGCCTGTCGCCAGTGCGCGGTCAAGCAGTACACCGATGAGAACGACAAACGCGGTCGCCTCGTCATGTCCTGCATGACGCCCGCCACCGACAACACCTGGATCTCCATCGACGACGAAGAGGCGAAGCAGTTCCGCGCCAGCGTCGTCGAATGGCTGATGACCAACCACCCGCACGACTGCCCGGTGTGCGAGGAAGGCGGTCACTGCCACCTGCAAGACATGACGGTGATGACCGGCCACAACGAGCGCCGTTATCGCTTCACCAAGCGCACCCACCAGAACCAGGACCTCGGCCCGTTCATCTCCCACGAGATGAACCGCTGCATCGCCTGCTACCGCTGCGTGCGTTTCTACAAGGACTACGCCGGTGGCACCGACCTCGGCGTCTACGGCGCACACGACAACGTCTACTTCGGTCGTATCGAAGACGGCGTGCTGGAAAGCGAGTTCTCCGGCAACCTCACCGAGGTCTGCCCGACTGGTGTGTTCACCGACAAAACCCACTCCGAGCGCTACAACCGCAAGTGGGACATGCAGTTTGCCCCGAGCATCTGCCACGGCTGCTCGAGCGGTTGCAACATCAGCCCCGGCGAGCGCTACGGCGAGATCCGCCGCATCGAGAACCGCTACAACGGTTCGGTGAACCACTACTTCCTCTGCGACCGTGGCCGTTTCGGCTACGGCTACGTCAACCGCGAAGACCGTCCGCGTCAGCCGCGATTCGGCGCGCAGAAGCTGAGCCTGGACGGCGCCCTGGACAAGGCCGCCGAGCTGCTGAAAGGCAAGCACGTGATCGGTATCGGTTCGCCGCGCGCCAGCCTGGAAGGCAACTACGCCCTGCGTGAGCTGGTCGGCGAAGGCAACTTCTACTCCGGCATCGCCGCCGGCGAGCTGGACAACCTGCGCCTGGTGCTGCAGGTGCTGCAGGACAGCCCGCTGCCGATCCCGTCGATGCGCGAGATCGAAGACCACGACGCGGTGTTCGTCCTCGGCGAAGACCTGACCCAGACCGCCGCCCGCATCGCCCTGGCGCTGCGCCAGTCGGTCAAGGGCAAGGGTGAGGACATGGCCGCCGCGATGAAGATCCAGCCGTGGCTCGATGCCGCGGTGAAGACCATCGCCCAGCACGAACTGAACCCGCTGTTCATCGCCAGCCTGAGCGCCACCAAGCTCGACGACGTCGCGGCCGAGTGCGCCCACGCCGCGCCGGATGATCTGGCTCGCCTCGGCTTCGCCGTGGCCCACGCCATCGATCCGAGCGCCCCGGCGGTTGCCGGCCTGGACGCCGAAGCCGGCGAACTGGCCCAGCGCATCGCCGATGCGCTGCTCGCTGCCAAGCGCCCGCTGGTGATTTCCGGCACCTCGCTGGGTAACCCGGCACTGATCGAAGCTGCGGCGAACATCGCCAAGGCGCTGAAGACCCGCGAGAAGAACGGCTCGCTGAGCCTGGTCGTGCCGGAGGCCAACAGCCTTGGCCTGGCCCTGTTCGGCGGCGACTCCGTTGATGCCGCGCTGGATGCCCTGACCGCCGGCCAAGCCGATGCCGTGGTGGTACTGGAGAACGATCTGTACCGCCGCGCCGACGCCGCCAAGGTCGACGCCGCGCTGGCCGCCGCCCAGGTGGTGATCGTCGCCGACCACCAGCAGACCGCCACCGTCGAACGCGCCCATCTGGTCCTGCCGGCCGCCAGCTTCGCCGAAGGCGACGGCACCCTGGTCAGCCAGGAAGGTCGTGCCCAGCGTTTCTTCCAGGTCTACGAGCCGTCCTACTACGACTCCAGCATCCTGGTGCGCGAGGGCTGGCGCTGGCTGCACGCCCTGCACAGCACCCTGCAAGGCAAGACCGTGGACTGGACCCAACTGGACCAAGTCACCGAAGCCTGCGCCGCCGGCAACGCCAAACTGGCCGGTATCCGCAACGCCGCGCCTTCCGCGTCGTTCCGTATCAAGGGCCTCAAGCTGGCCCGCGAACCGCTGCGCTACAGCGGTCGCACCGCCATGCGCGCCAACATCAGCGTGCACGAGCCGCGCCAGCCGCAGGATCAAGACTCCGCCTTCGCCTTCTCCATGGAAGGCTATTCGGGCAGCAAGGAAGACCGTCAGCAGATTCCGTTCGCCTGGTCGCCGGGCTGGAACTCGCCGCAAGCCTGGAACAAGTTCCAGGACGAAGTCGGCGGCCACCTGCGCGCCGGCGATCCGGGTGTGCGTCTGATTGAGGCCCAAGGCGATCGCCTGTCCTGGTTCAGCGCCATCCCTGCGCCGTTCAACCCGGCCCAAGGCACCTGGCAGGTCGTGCCGGTCCATCACCTGTTCGGCAGCGACGAGAACAGCTCGCGCGCTGCGCCGGTTCAGGAACGCATTCCGCAGGCTTACGCCGCGCTGGGTAAAGCCGAAGCGGCGCGCCTGGCGGTCAACGACGGCACCTTCATCAGTCTCCGCGTGGCCGGCCAGACCCTGCGTCTGCCGGTGCGTATCGACGACGAGCTGGCAGCCGGTCTGGTCGCCCTGCCCGTCGGCCTCGACGGCATTCCGCCACGGGCTGCCGGCCAAGCGGCCAGTGGTCTGCAGGAGGTCGCGCAATGAGCTGGCTGACTCCCGAACTCGTCGACGTGATCATCGCGGTCCTCAAGGCCATCGTCATCCTGCTCGCCGTGGTGGTCTGCGGCGCGCTGCTGAGCTGGGTCGAACGTCGCCTGCTGGGCCTCTGGCAGGACCGTCACGGTCCGAACCGGGTCGGTCCTTTCGGCGCCTTCCAGCTCGGCGCCGACATGATCAAGATGTTCTTCAAGGAAGACTGGACCCCACCGTTCGCTGACAAGCCGATCTTCACCCTGGCCCCGGTAGTGGCGATGAGCGCCCTGCTGATCGCCTTCGTGATCATCCCGATCACTCCGACCTGGGGCGTCGCGGACCTCAACATCGGCCTGCTGTTCTTCTTCGCCATGGCCGGCCTTTCGGTGTACGCCGTGCTGTTCGCTGGCTGGTCCAGCGCCAACAAGTACGCGTTGCTCGGCAGCCTGCGCGCCTCGGCACAGACCGTGTCCTATGAAGTGTTCATGGGCCTGGCGCTGATGGGCATCGTGATTCAGGTCGGCTCGTTCAACATGCGCGACATCGTGGATTACCAGGCTCAGCACCTGTGGTTCATCATTCCGCAGTTCTTCGGCTTCTGTACCTTCTTCATCGCCGGCATCGCGGTGACCCACCGTCACCCGTTCGACCAGCCGGAAGCGGAGCAGGAACTCGCCGACGGTTACCACATCGAGTATGCCGGGATGAAATGGGGCATGTTCTTCGTCGGCGAATACATCGGCATCGTGTTCATCTCGGCACTGCTGGTGACCCTGTTCTTCGGTGGCTGGCACGGCCCGTTCGGCATCCTGCCGCAGATCCCGTTCATCTGGTTCGCCCTGAAAACCGCCTTCTTCATCATGCTGTTCATCCTGCTGCGCGCGTCCATTCCGCGCCCGCGCTATGACCAGGTGATGAGCTTCAGCTGGAAGTTCTGCTTGCCGCTGACCCTGATCAACCTGCTGGTGACCGGCGCAGTCGTGCTGGCCGCGGCCCAGTAAGGAGTAAGACACAATGTTCAAGTACATCTGGGACGTGCTGCACGGCACCTGGACCCAACTGCGCAGCGTGGTGATGATCTTCGGTCACGCCTTCCGCAAGCGCGACACCCTGCAGTACCCGGAAGAGCCGGTTTACCTGCCGCCGCGCTATCGCGGCCGCATCGTGTTGACCCGCGATCCCGACGGCGAAGAGCGCTGCGTGGCGTGCAACCTGTGCGCCGTGGCCTGCCCGGTCGGCTGCATCTCGCTGCAGAAAGCCGAGACCGACGACGGTCGCTGGTACCCGGAATTCTTCCGCATCAACTTCTCGCGCTGCATCTTCTGCGGTCTCTGCGAAGAGGCCTGCCCGACCACCGCGATCCAGCTCACCCCGGATTTCGAGATGGCCGAGTTCAAGCGTCAGGACCTGGTCTACGAGAAGGAAGACCTGCTGATTTCCGGCCCCGGTAAGAATCCGGACTACAACTTCTACCGCGTTGCCGGTATGGCCATTGCCGGCAAGCCGAAAGGCGCCGCGCAGAACGAAGCCGAGCCGATCAACGTGAAGAGCCTGCTGCCCTAAGGACGAAAGATGGAATTCGCTTTCTATTTCGCTGCCGGCGTCGCCGTGGTGTCCACGCTGCGGGTGATCACCAACAGCAACCCGGTTCATGCCCTGCTTTACCTCATCATTTCCCTGCTGTCGGTGGCCATGTGCTTCTTCAGCCTTGGCGCACCGTTCGCCGGTGCCCTGGAAATCATCGTCTACGCCGGCGCCATTATGGTGCTGTTCGTCTTCGTGGTGATGATGCTCAACCTCGGCCCGGCCATCGTCGAGCAGGAACGCAAGTGGCTGAAGCCCGGCGTGTGGACCGGTCCCGGCCTGCTCGCCCTGGTGCTGCTCGGCGAGCTGCTCTATGTGCTGTTCGCGCAACCGAGCGGCGGCGCCCTCGGCTTGCAGACCGTGGATGCCAAGGCCGTCGGCATCAGCCTGTTCGGCCCTTACCTGCTGGTCGTTGAGCTCGCCTCCATGCTGCTGCTGGCAGCCCTGGTCGCCGCCTTCCACCTCGGACGCCACGAGGCCAAGGAACAATGATGAACTCGATCCCCCTCGAGCACGGCCTGGCTGTCGCCGGCGTGCTGTTCTGCCTCGGCCTGGTCGGCCTGATGGTGCGGCGCAACATTCTGTTCGTGCTGATGAGCCTGGAAATCATGATGAACGCCGCCGCACTGGCCTTCGTGGTCGCCGGTAGCCGCTGGGCCCAGGCCGACGGCCAGGTGATGTTCATTCTGGTGATCACCCTCGCAGCCGCCGAGGCCAGTATCGGCCTGGCGATCCTGCTGCAGCTGTATCGCCGCTTCCACACCCTCGATGTCGACGCTGCCAGCGAGATGCGCGGATGAATCTTCTATACCTCACTTGCCTGTTCCCGCTGCTCGGCTGGCTGATCCTGGCCTTCTCCCGCGGCCGCTTCTCGGAAAACACCGCTGCCGTGATCGGCGTAGGCTCGGTCGGCCTGTCCGCCCTGGTCGCCGCCTGGATCGGCTGGCAATTCCACGTCAGCCCGCCGGAAGGTGGCGTGTTCACCCAGGTGCTCTGGCAGTGGATGAGCGTGGAAGGCTTCCGCCCAAGCTTCACCCTGCATCTGGACGGCCTGTCGCTGACCATGCTCGGTGTGGTTACCGGCGTCGGCTTCCTGATCCACCTGTTCGCCTCCTGGTACATGCGTGGTGAAGAGGGTTACTCGCGCTTCTTCGCCTACACCAACCTGTTCATCGCCAGCATGCTGTTCCTAGTACTCGGCGATAACCTGCTGTTCCTCTATTTCGGCTGGGAAGGCGTGGGCCTCTGCTCCTACCTGCTGATCGGCTTCTACTTCAAGCACGTGCCGAACGGCAACGCGGCGCTGAAGGCCTTCATCGTTACCCGCATCGGCGACGTGTTCATGGCCATCGGCCTGTTCATCCTGTTCGCCCAGCTCGGCACGCTGAACATCAGCGAATTGCTGGTCCTCGCCCCGCAGAAGTTCGCCACCGGCGACTTCTGGATCGAGCTGGCCGCGCTGATGCTGCTCGGCGGTGCGGTTGGTAAATCCGCCCAGCTGCCACTGCAGACCTGGCTGGCCGATGCGATGGCCGGTCCGACCCCGGTCTCGGCGCTGATTCACGCGGCGACCATGGTGACCGCCGGTGTCTACCTGATCGCCCGTACCCACGGTCTGTTCCTGCTGGCGCCGGACGTGCTCGAACTGGTCGGCATCGTCGGTGGTGTGACCCTGGTGCTGGCCGGCTTCGCCGCATTGGTACAGACCGACATCAAGCGCATCCTCGCCTACTCGACCATGAGCCAGATCGGCTACATGTTCCTCGCTCTGGGCGTCGGCGCCTGGGAAGGCGCGATCTTCCATCTGATGACCCACGCCTTCTTCAAGGCCCTGCTGTTCCTCGCCTCCGGTGCGGTGATCGTCGCCTGCCACCACGAGCAGAACATCTTCAAGATGGGCGGGCTGTGGAAGAAGCTGCCGCTGGCCTACGCCAGCTTCATCGTCGGTGGCGCCGCGCTGGCCGCCCTGCCGCTGGTCACCGCGGGCTTCTACTCGAAGGACGAGATCCTCTGGGAAGCCTTCGCCAGTGGCCACCAGGCGCTGCTGTACGCCGGTCTGGTCGGTGCCTTCATGACCTCGCTGTACACCTTCCGCCTGATCTTCATCGCCTTCCACGGCGAAGCGAAGACCGAAGCGCACGCCGGCCACGGCATCAGCCACTGGCTGCCGCTGTCGGTGCTGATCGTGCTGTCGACCTTCGTGGGCGCGCTGATCACCCCGCCGCTGCACGGCGTGCTGCCGCAGAGCGTCGGCCATGCCGGTGGCGAAGCCCAGCACAGCCTGGAAATCGCCTCGGGCGCCATCGCCATCGCCGGCATCCTGCTCGCCGCCCTGCTGTTCCTCGGCAAGCGCAGCCTGGTCAGCGCGATCGCCAACAGCGCGCCCGGTCGCTTCCTGTCGGCCTGGTGGTTCGCCGCCTGGGGCTTCGACTGGCTGTATGACGTGCTGTTCGTCAAACCCTATCTGCTGGTCTGCCGCCTGCTCGGTCGCGACCCAATCGACAAGACCATTGGCGTCCTGCCGCGCCTGGCGCGTGGCGGCAACCAGGCGATGAGCCGCACCGAGACCGGCAACCTGCGCTGGTACGCGGCCTCCATCGTCGGCGGTTCCGTGCTGCTGCTCGCCACTCTTCTGATTCTGAATTAAGGAACACAGCCCGTCATGATTCTGCCTTGGCTAATCCTGATTCCCTTCATCGGCGGCCTGCTCTGCTGGCAAGGGGAACGCTTCGGCAACACCCTGCCGCGCTGGATCGCATTGCTCAGCATGGCGCTGCTGTTCGGCCTCGGCCTGTGGCTGTGGGCGAGCGGCGACTTCAGCCTGGCTCCCGCTCCTGGCGCCGCGCCGCAGTGGGCGGCCGAGTTCAAGGTGCAGTGGATCGAGCGTTTCGGTATCACCATCCACCTCGCGCTCGACGGCCTGTCGGTACTGATGATCAGCCTCACCGGTCTGCTCGGCGTACTGTCTGTGCTCTGCTCATGGAACGAGATCCAGAACCGCGTCGGCTTCTTCCACCTCAACCTGCTGTGGATTCTCGGCGGTGTGGTGGGAGTATTCCTCGCCATCGACCTGTTCCTGTTCTTCTTCTTCTGGGAAATGATGCTGGTGCCGATGTACTTCCTCATCGCGCTCTGGGGTCACAGCGGTAGCAAGAACAACACCCGCATCAACGCGGCCACCAAGTTCTTCATCTACACCCAGGCCAGCGGCCTGATCATGCTGGTGGCGATCCTCGCCCTGGTGTTCGTCAACTACAGCCAGACCGGCGTGCTCAGCTTCAACTACGCCGACCTGCTGAAGACAGAAATGGCCCCCGGCACCGAGTACCTGCTGATGCTCGGCTTCTTCGCCGCCTTCGCGGTGAAGTTCCCAGTGGTTCCGGTGCACTCCTGGCTGCCGGACGCCCACGCCCAGGCGCCGACCGCCGGTTCCGTCGACCTCGCTGGCATCCTGCTGAAGACCGCCGCCTATGGCCTGATGCGCTTCGCCCTGCCGCTGTTCCCCAATGCCTCGGCCGAGTTCGCGCCGATCGCCCAGTGGCTCGGCGTGTTCGCTATCGTGTACGGCGCCCTGCTGTCCTTCGCGCAGACTGACATCAAGCGCCTGGTGGCCTACTCCAGCGTCTCGCACATGGGCTTCGTGCTGATTGCCATCTACTCCGGCAGTCAGATAGCCCTGCAAGGCGCAGTGGTGCAGATGATGGCACACGGTCTTTCCGCCGCCGCGCTGTTCATCCTGTGCGGCCAGCTCTACGAGCGCGTACACACCCGTGACATGCGCGAAATGGGCGGTATCTGGGGACGCATGCCGTATCTGCCGGCGCTCAGCCTGTTCTTCGCCGCCGCCGCGCTCGGCCTGCCGGGCACCGGCAACTTCGTCGGTGAGTTCCTGATCCTGGTTGGCAACTTCCCGGGCTCGCCGCTGATCACCGTGCTCGCCTCCACCGGCCTGGTGTTCGGCTCGGTCTATGCCCTGATCATGATCCACCGCGCGTACTTCGGCCCAGCCAAAAGCGAAGGTCCGCTGCTCGGCCTGCAGGCGCGCGAGATGGGCATGATCCTCGGCCTGGCGGTCCTGCTGATTCTGCTCGGTGTCTACCCGCAGCCGGTGCTTGATACCTCGGCCGCCAGCATGCATGGCGTACAGAGCTGGATCAGCACCGCCTTCACTCAACTCGCCTCGGCTCGGTAAGCAGCGCTATGGAATTCACGACTCAACACCTCATCGCGCTTCTGCCACTGCTGGTCACCTGCGCGACCATCGTCGTGGTGATGCTCGGCATCGCCTGGAAACGCCACCACTCGATGACCTTCGTACTGTCGGTGGGCGGCCTCAACCTGGCCCTGTTGGCTATCCTCCCGGCCCTCAAGGTGCAGCCGCTGGCGGTCACCTCGCTGCTGCTGATCGACAACTTCGCCAACTTCTACATCGCGCTGATTCTGGTCGCGACCCTCGCCTGCGTCACCCTGGCACACGCCTACCTGGGCGAACGCCAGGCCGACAAGGGCTATCCGGGCAACCGTGAAGAGCTGTACCTGCTGATCCTGCTGGCGGCTGCCGGCGGCATCGTGCTGGTCAGCGCGCAGCACCTGGCCGGCCTGTTCATCGGCCTCGAGCTGCTCTCGGTGCCGGTCTACGGCATGGTCGCCTACGCGTTCTTCAACAAGCGCTCGCTGGAAGCCGGCATCAAGTACATGGTGCTGTCCGCCGCGGGTTCGGCGTTCCTGCTGTTCGGCATGGCCCTGCTCTACGCCGACGCCGGCAGCCTGAGCTTCAGCGGCATCGGCGCCAAGCTGGCCGCCACCGGCATGCCCAGCCTGGTCGCGCAACTCGGTCTCGGCATGATGCTGGTCGGCCTGGCGTTCAAGCTGTCGCTGGTGCCGTTCCACCTGTGGACGCCGGACGTCTACGAAGGTGCCCCGGCGCCAGTCGCCGCGTTCCTCGCCACGGCCAGCAAGGTGGCAGTGTTCGCCGTGCTGCTGCGCCTGTTCCAGCTCTCCCCGGTGGCCAACGAAGGGCTGCTGAACCTGGTGCTGTCGGCCATCGCGGTCGCCTCGATCCTGGTCGGCAACCTGCTGGCGCTGGTGCAGAGCAACCTCAAGCGCCTGCTTGGTTACTCGTCGATCGCCCACTTCGGCTACCTGCTGATCGCCGTCATCGCCAGCAAGGGCCTGGCCGTGGAAGCCATCGGTGTGTACCTGGCGACCTACGTGCTGACCAGCCTCGGCGCGTTCGGTGTGATCACCCTGATGTCCACGCCGTACAGCGGCCGCGACGCCGATGCGCTGTACGAGTACCGTGGCCTGTTCTGGCGCCGTCCGTACCTGACTGCCGTGCTCACCGTGATGATGCTGTCGCTGGCCGGTATCCCGCTGACCGCTGGCTTCATCGGCAAGTTCTACGTGATTGCGGTCGGCGTCGAGTCGCAGCAATGGTGGCTGCTCGCCGCGCTGGTGGTCGGTAGCGCCATCGGGGTCTTCTACTACCTGCGGGTGATGATCTCGCTGTTCCTGGTCGAACCTAACCTGCGCCGCCACGATGCCCCGCTGCATTGGGCCCAGCGCGCCGGCGGCATCATGCTGCTGTTCGTTGCCCTGCTGGCATTCTTCCTCGGCGTGTACCCGCAACCGCTGCTGGAGCTGGTGCAACAGGCCGGTCTGGCCGTCGCCGGGTAACTCCGGCGGACATAAAAAACCCGGCCTAGGCCGGGTTTTTTACTGCCGCTCGTTCGACGACTCAGTGCCCGCCGGAAGCGTCTGCCGATTGCGCACCGAACGGTGGCTTGGCCAGCCAGATCAGCACGATCAGGCCCAGGCACACCCAACCGGCCAGGGTGAAATAGTCGATGGTCGACAGCATGAACGCCTGGCCATTGATCATGTGATCCAGGCTTGCGGCGTTCTGCTGGCTCATCCCGCCCATCTGCTCAAGCACCTCGCGGGTGCTCGGGTCATACACGCTGATGTGCTCGGTCAGACGCGCATGATGCTCGTCGGCGCGACGGAACCACAGCCAGGTCGACAGCGAAGCCGCGAAGCTGCCGGCCACCGTGCGCAGGAAGGTGGCAAGGCCCGAGCCGTCGGCGATCTGATCCTGCGGTAGCTGCGACAGCAGGATGCTGAGGATCGGCATGAAGAACATCGCTACACCGATACCCATGAACAGCTGCACCAGCGCGACATGGATGAAGTCCACATCGGTGGTGAAGCTGGCGCGCATGAAGCAACTGGCGCCCATCGCGGCGAAGGCCAGGGTCGATAGCACGCGCAGGTCGAACTTGTGCGCGTAGCGGCCCATGAACGGCGCCAGCAGCACCGGCACGATGCCGATCGGCGCAGCGGCCATGCCCGCCCAGGTCGCGGTATAGCCCATCTGCGTCTGCAGCCACTGCGGCAGCAGCAGGCTGATGCCCATGAACGCCGCATAGCCGCCGACCAGTGCCAGCGTGCCGGCGCTGTAGTTGCGGTAGCGGAACAGCCGCAGGTTGACCACCGGATGCCGCTCGGTGAACTCCCAGATGATGAAGAACGCCAGGGCGATCACCGCAATCACCGTGCCGCCGATGATGAAGTTCGATTCGAACCAGTCCAGGTCGTTGCCCTTGTCGAGGACGATCTGCAGCGCGCCGACACCGATGATCATGCTGACCAGGCCGACATAATCCATCGGTTCCTTCTTCAGCGTCTCCGGGCGCTTGCCGAGCTGCTGGTAAACCACGAAGGCTGCGAACAGGCCGATCGGCAGGTTGATGAAGAAGATCCACGGCCAGCTGTAGCTGTCGGTAATCCAGCCGCCGAGCAGCGGACCGGCAATTGGCGCAACCACCGTGACCATCGCCAGTAATGACAAGGCCATGCCCCGTCTCGACGGCGGATAGATCGACAGCAGCAGCGCCTGGGTGATCGGGTACAGCGGCCCGGCGACGAAGCCCTGCAGGGCGCGGAACGCCACCAGGCTGTTCATCGACTGGGCGATGCCGCAGAGAAACGACGCCAGCATGAAGAGCAGCGTGGCGCCGATGAACAGGCGCACCTCGCCGAAGCGCCGGCCCATCCAGCCCGTCAGCGGCAGCGCGATGGCATTGCTCACCGCGAACGAGGTGATCACCCAGGTGCCCTGCTCCGCGCTCGCGCCGAGGTTGCCGGCGATGGTCGGCAGCGAGACGTTGGCGATGGTGGTGTCGAGCACTTGCATGAAGGTGGCCAGCGACAGCCCGATGGTCGCCAGGACCAGGTTCGGCGGCGTGAAGCTGGCCTTGTCGGAATGGCTCATGAACGGCTCCGTCAGCGCTGCGCAGTGTTGTGCTTGCTACGCTCGGGACCGTTGGCATGAATCAGCTGCTCGATCAGCGCGTCCGCGGCGGCGAGCTGCTCCTGGTAGACGTCCGTGGAGAACAGCGGCGTCTTCGGCGGCTGCTGGGCGAGCACCGGGCCGCTCTGGTCATGCAGGTCGACCTTGACCTTCATCGACAGGCCGATGCGCAGCGGATGCTCATCCAGCTCGCGCGGGTTGAGGCGAATGCGCACCGGCACCCGCTGGACGATCTTGATCCAGTTGCCGCTGGCGTTCTGCGCAGGCAACAGCGAGAAGGCGCTGCCGGTGCCGACGCCGAGGCTGTCGATGCTGCCGCTGAACTTCACGCTGCTACCGTACAGGTCGGACTCGATCTCCACCGGCTGGCCGATGCGCATCTTGTTCAGCTGAGTTTCCTTGAAGTTGGCATCGATCCACACCTGGTCGAGCGGAATCACCGCCATCAGCGGCGCCCCCGGCTGCACGCGCTGGCCGAGCTGCACGGTGCGCTTGGCCACGTAGCCGGTGACCGGCGCGACGATGGTGGTACGCGCGTCATCCAGGTAGGCCTGGCGCAGCTTGGCGGCGGCGGCCTGCACGTCCGGGTGCGAGCTGATCACAGTGTCGTCGATCAGCGCGCGGTTGGTGTTGAGCTGCTGCTCGGCTGTGGTTAGCGCGCTCTGCGCACTGTTCAGGGCGTCGAGTGCGTGGGCCAGTTCTTCCTGGGAAATCGCCCCGTCCTTGGCCAGGTTGCGGCGCCGCGCGTAGTCCGCCTTGGCCTTGTCCAGCGCGACCTTCTTGGTCGCCACCTCGGCCTTGTAGCCGTCGACGTTGCTGAACAGCCCGCGTACCTGGCGCACGGTGCGCGCCAGGTTGGCTTCGGCCTGCTGCACGCCGACGTCGGCGTCGCTGGAATCGAACTTGACCAGCACCTGACCGGCCTTGACCAGGTCGCCATCATCGGCGCCGATGCTGACCACGGTGCCGGTGACCTGCGGGGTGATCTGCACCACGTTGCCGCCGATATAGGCGTCTTCGGTGGCCTCGAACCAGCGGCCGACCAGCAGCTCCCAGCCGAAGGTGGCGGCACCGGCGACAACCACCACCAGCAATAACAGCAGCAACATGCGTTTGCGCTGGGGGTTTTGCGGAAGAGAATTCGCTTCGGTAGTCATGGCAAGGCTCTCGATTATTCGTCGTTCGGCTGCGCCAACTGGGCGAGCGGAGATTGATCAGGTTGGTAGCCGCCACCCAGCGCCTGCACCAGGCGCACGGAGGCATCGAACTGTTCGGCATTGAGGTTGGCCAGCTGACGCTCGTTGAGCAGCAGCTGCTGCTCCACCGTCAGCACGTCGAGGTAATTGCCCACCCCTTCCCCGTAACGCCGCAGGGCCAGCTGGTAGTTGGTCTGGGCGATGTCGCGGGCCTGCTGCTGCGCGTCGATCTGTTCGCGCAGCGAACGCAGCACGCTGAGGTTCTCGCTGACATCGCCAAGCGCGCGGACCAGGGTCTTGTTGTACTGCGCCACGGCCAGGTCGTAGTCGGCGTCGTGTTCTTCGAGGTTGGCGCGCAGGCGTCCGCCATCGAAGATCGGCAGGGACAGCGCCGGAGCCACCTGATAGAAGCGGCTGGAAGCCTTGAGCATGTCGGCGCCGCCCAGAGCGGCCAGGCCGATCATGGCGCCGAGGTTGAGGTTCGGATAGAACTCGGTCTTCGCCGCGTCGATGCTCTTGCTCGCCGCTTCGACCCGCCAGCGCGCGGCAATCACATCCGGCCGCCGGCCGAGCAGTTCCGCCGGCAGATTCGACGGCAATGCCAGCGGGGCAACCGGCAAGGCTTGCGGACGCTCGATACGCAGGCCGCGGTCCGGACCCTGACCGAGCAGCACGCCCAGGGCAATGCGTTGCGCCTCGATCTGCTGCTCCGTCGCCGCCAGTTGCTGGCGGGCGCTGGCCTGCAGGGTCTGGCTCTGCTGCAGCTGCACCTTGCTATCCAGCCCGGCATCCATGCGCTGCTGGCTGAGGCGCACCAGATGCTCGGCGCGCGCCAGCTCGTCGCGCGCCAGATCACGCACCACATAGGCGTGTTCGAGGTCGCTGTAGGTGCGGGTGACGTCGGCGGACAATGTCAGGCGCGCGGCCTGCTGGTCGACTTGCGCGGCGCGGGCCTGTCCGAGGGCCGCCTCCCACGCCGCACGCTGGCCGCCCCACAGGTCGAAGTCGTAGCTGAAGCCCAGCGACAGGTAGCTGATTGCCGCATAAGTGCCGCCCAACGGCTCCGGGGCGACGCTCTCAGGAATGCGCAGACCGGAGTAGCTGGCGGTGCCGCTGACCTTCGGCATGCGCGCCGCGTTCTGGGCCATGGCAAACGCACCGGCCTGGCGCGCGCGCGCATCGCTGATCTGCAGGTCCGGCGAGCCGCGCAAGGCTTCATCGATCAGCCCGTTGAGTTGCGCGTCATTCAGCGCACGCCACCAGTCCTGCTGCGGCCAGGCGGCCGCCGACAGCGGCACGCCGCCGAGGCTCTGGCCGGCCTGCAGCGCCGCCGCATCCAGCGCCTTACCCTGGGTTTCCAGACCTTTGGAGCTGACACAGGCGCCGAGCAACAGCAGCGAACCGAGCAGCGCGGACGCCCGCACTGCCGAAGCCACACGATTGGAACTGAACATCAGCAATGCTCCGCCGCAGCCGCCGGCACTTCATGCGCCAGCAGCAATTTTCTGAGTAGCGAGATAAGGCTCTGCAGCTCTTGCGCATCGAGCCCCCGGGCCAGTTCGTTCATGGCGGCCGCACCGAGCTGCGGGCTCTGCTGATAGATCGACTGACCGGCCTCGCTCAGCGCCAGGCGCACACAGCGCCGGTCATCCGCGCACGGGGCACGCAGCAGCAAGCCCTTGCGCTCCAGTCGATCCAGCATGCGCGTCATCGAGCCACTATCGACGGCCAGCTCGCGGCACAGGTCGGCCGGCGTGTTGGCGCGTTCAAGGCCGATGTAGACCAGCACGCGAAACTGCGCGGCACTGATCTCCAGGGCGGCCAGCTGTGTGTCGAGAACCCGGTCCTTGAGGACTGCGGCCTTGCCAAGGAAATGGCCGATGGACTCGGGGAACGGAAAACTGTCGGGGTTGTAGTGGTTCATACGCTGCTAATAGCTGCCTAGGCAGGGATGTCATTGCAGTTTCCCTGCGTAGGCAGCATTTAGCAACAGATTGGTTGTTGCATGGACGCGACAATCTGTTGCGTGCCCAGCCATTCAGCGGCGTTACAGGACCATCGCGGCCACCCAGCCGAACGCCAGCAGCGGCAAGTTGTAGTGCAGGAAGGTCGGTACCACGGTGTCCCAGATGTGATTGTGCTGGCCGTCGACATTGAGGCCAGCGGTGGGCCCGAGCGTCGAGTCCGAGGCCGGCGAACCGGCATCGCCGAGGGCGCCGGCCGTACCGACGATGCTGACGATCGCCAGCGGGCTGAAGCCCAGTTGTACGCACAGCGGGACGAAGATCGCTGCGATGATCGGCACCGTGGAGAACGACGAACCGATGCCCATGGTCACCAGCAGGCCGACCAGCAACATCAGCAACGCGCCGACCGCCTTGTTGTTGCCGATCCACGCCGCGGCGGCATCGACCAGTGTGGCCACCTGCCCGGTGGCCTTCATTACCTCGGCGAAGCCGGCGGCGGCGATCATGATGAAGCCAATCATCGCCATCATCTTCATGCCTTCGGTGAACAGCTCGTCGGACTCCTTCCAGCGCACCACGCCAGACAGCGAGAACAGCACGAAGCCCGCCAGCGCACCGACGATCATCGAATCGAGCAGCAGCTGCACGACGAACGCCACCACCACCGCCGCCAACGCCACGCCCAGCGTCCGCGGGTTGTAGCTGACCGCGACCTGCTCGACCTGCTCGATGCGCTGCAAGTCGTATGTGCGCCTACCCCGGTAGCTGACGAACACGGCAATCAGCAGACCGCAAAGCATGCCCAGTGCAGGTATGGCCATGGCGCGGGTCACGTTGATACCGGCCACATCAACGCCGCTGCGCGCCACGTTGGCCAGCAGAATCTCGTTGAGGAAGATGTTGCCGAAGCCGATCGGCAGAAACATGTAGGGGGTGATCAGCCCGAAGGTGATGACGCAGGCGATCAGGCGCCGATCGATCTGCAAGCGGGCGAACACATAGAGCAGCGGTGGAATCAGCAGCGGGATAAACGCGATATGAATCGGCAGCAGGTTCTGCGAGGACAGCGCCACCACCAGGATCAGGCTGACCAGCAGCGCCTTGATCGTCCCGGCGCCCCGGCTGTCCTGTCGCCCCACCAGCGCCAGCACCTTGCCCGCCACCGCGTGGGCCAGGCCGGACTTGGCGATCGCCACGGCAAAGGCCCCGAGCATCGCGTAGGACAACGCCACCGTCGCGCCACCCCCGAGGCCTGCATTGAACGCCTTGAGTGTTCCCTCAATGCCGAGCCCGCCCAGCAGGCCGCCGGCCAGCGCGCCCACAATCAGTGCAATCACCACGTGCACGCGGCACAGGCTAAGCACCAACATGATGCCAACCGCCATCACCACAGCGTTCATTCCCTTCGCTCCCTGCCGTCGGTCCGGCGAAAAAATGGCGGACTGTGCCCGACACCCCGCACTAGGTCAAAGGCCATGCGGCGCACGTTCAACCAAGCGACATCGGCCTGTTAGAAGGCGTCGCCGGCAGGTCCCATCAGCCAGTCAAGCACGCTTCTTGCTGTATTTCGTCCGCTGATTTCGATCAGCTCGAGTGGCCTGCCGGCCCGGGTCAAGAAATAGCCACCTGGTGCCGATAAGGCTTGTAGTCCGATTACAGGAAGGTGTTCCGCATGTTTTCCAACCGGCTATCCATTCAATGGAAGATCAGCCTGCTGGCCGGCCTTTGCCTGCTGGCCATCGTGACCCTGCTGGTGGGGGCCTCGCTGTACCAGTCGCAACGCAGCGCCGCGCTGGTGAAAAGCGCCAGTTCGCAGATGCTCGAAGAAGCGGCGGTATCGCGCATGCAGGCGCGCGGGGAAACCCAGTCGCTGCGCATCCAGCGCTACTTCATGGACGCCTACCAGTACGGCAAGGGCTTCTCGCGGCAGATCCTGTTCCTCCGCGAACAGGCGGAGAAACGCTTCCTGGATGCCTACGACCTGCGCGAAGACCTGACCAGCCAGGTGCGCACCGCACTGGACGCCAACCCGTCGCTGCTCGGTCTGTACGTGGTGTTCGAACCCAACGCGCTGGACGGCAAGGATGAGCTGTTCGTCGATCAGGAGGCCATCGGCAGCAACGACAAGGGGCGCTTCTCGCTGTACTGGGCGCAAACCACCCCCGGCCAGCTCAAGTCGGAATCGATGAGCGAGGAACTGCTCGGCGATACCAGCCCCGTCACCAACGGCCTGCCCTACAACAGCTGGTACACCTGCCCGCGCGACACCGGCAAACCCTGCCTGATCGACCCCTACATCGACAACGTCAACGACACGCCGACCCTGATGACCAGCATCGCCTTCCCGCTCGAATTGAACGGCAAGGTCATCGGCGTCATGGGCGTCGACATCAGCCTCGCCAGCCTGCAGCAGCTCAGCGTGCAGGCGAACCAGGAACTCTATGGCGGCGAGGGGCACGTCAGCATCCTCAGCGCCAAGGGCCTGCTGGCCGGCAACAGCCGCGATGCCAAGCTGCTCGGCAAATCCACCAGCAACGCCTTTGGCGAACAGAGTGCGGAGCTGCTGCAGCTCGCCGCCCAGGGCCAGGCCAAGGTGCTGCACCACGACGCCCTGCTGCGTGTGCTCGAGCCGCTGCAACCGATTCCCGATGCCAAGCCGTGGAGCGTGCTGCTCGAAGTGCCGCGCCAACAGCTGCTCGGCCCGGCCCAGCAGCTCGAGTCGCAACTGGATAGCCGGCGCCTCAGCGACAGCCTGGTGGCGCTCGCCGTCGGCCTCGCCGCGGTGCTCGCCGGTCTGCTGCTGATGTGGCTGACCGCCCGCGGCGTGACCCGACCGATTCTCGGCGTGGCCAGCATGCTGAAGAACATCGCTAGCGGCGAAGGCGATCTGACCCGGCGCCTCGACTACAACAAACAGGACGAGCTTGGTGAGTTAGCCGGCTGGTTCAACCGCTTCCTCGACAAGCTGCAGCCGATCATCGCCGACGTAAAACGCTCGGTGCAGGATGCGCGCGGCACCGCCGATCAGTCTGCAGTCATCGCCAACCAGACCAGCGCCGGGATGCAGCAGCAGTTCCGTGAAGTCGACCAGGTCGCCACCGCCTCCAACGAGATGAGCGCCACCGCCCACGACGTGGCGCGCAGCGCTGCGCAAGCCGCGCAGGCCGCCAAGGGCGCCGACCAGGCCACTCGCGAGGGCCTCAGCGTCATCGACAAGACCACCGCGGCCATCGACAGCCTGGCCCGCGACATGACCACCGCCATGGCGCAGGTCGAAGGCCTGGCGAGCAGCAGCGAGCAGATCGGCTCGGTGCTCGAGGTGATTCGCGGCATTGCCGAGCAGACCAACCTGCTGGCGCTCAACGCAGCGATCGAGGCTGCGCGCGCCGGTGAGGCCGGTCGCGGCTTCGCGGTGGTCGCCGATGAAGTGCGCAACCTGGCCAAGCGCACCCAGGACTCGGTGGAGGAAATCCGCCAGGTCATCGAAGGCCTGCAAGGCGGCACTCGTGACGTGGTCAGCGCCATGCACAACAGCCACGAGCAGGCGCAGAGCGGCGTGACCCAGGTCGAACAGGCGGTCGCCGCGTTGCGGCGCATCGGCGACGCGGTCACCGTGATTTCCGACATGAACCTGCAGATCGCCAGTGCCGCGGAAGAACAGAGCGCGGTGGCGGAAGAGATCAATCGCAACGTGGCGACCATCCGTGACGTCACCGAATCGCTGGCCGGTCAGGCCGATGAATCGGCGCGCGTCAGCCAGTCGCTGAACAACCTGGCCAACCACCAGCAAGGCCTGATGGACCAGTTCCGCGTATAGTCGCCATCCTGCAACCGGGCGGCTGCCGCCCGGTTCGCCGGAGCCGGCGTCGCCGACTCCCTCTCAACAGTGCTGGCGTCATTCGACCACCGGCCTGACGCTTCAACCTTTGTCGACGCTTCCGCGCACGGTTAGCCTGCGCACCTCTTTGTGAAGGAACCTCAAGCATGTTGAATTTCGCCATCGTCGCCGGCTCCAGCCGCGCCGCCAGCCAGTCGGGGAAGATCGCCCGTTTCCTGCGTCAGCGCCTGATCGAGCTCGGCCACACCCGCGACGAACTGAGTCAGGTCATCGACCTCGGCCAGAATCCCCTGCCCCTCTGGCCAGCCGAACACAGCGGCCCGTGGAGCCAGTACGCCGAAGTGCTGCAGGCCGCCGACGCGGTGATCATCATCGCGCCGGAATGGCACGGTATGGCCAGCCCGGCAGTGAAGAACTTCTTCATCTATGCGAGCAAGGCCGAGCTGGCGCACAAGCCGGCCCTGCTGGTCGGCGTGTCCTCCGGGGTCGGTGGCGCCTATCCGATCAGTGAGCTGCGCGCCTCGGGCTACAAGAACTGCCGGCTGTGCTACATCCCTGAGCACCTGATCGTCCGTCATGCGGAAAAGGTGCTCAACGACGCCGAGGCGAGCAGCGAAGACGACAGCCGCCTGCGCGCGCGCATCGACTATGACCTGGAGATCCTGGTCAAGTACGGACAGGCACTGAAGCCGGTCCGCGAGTCGATCGACATGGCCAACCCGGCGTTCGCCAACGGCATGTAAGCGTCACGGCTTGCCGAGCTGACGCGCTGGCCGTTGCGGCAGCTCGATGTTCACGCGCAAACCGCCCAGGGGGCTGTCCTGCAGCTGCAGACAGCCCTCCCAGCTGTCGACGATATCACGCACGATGCCGAGCCCGAGGCCATGGCCAGCGACCTGCTCGTCCAGCCGTACACCGCGTCCGAGCACGCCCTCGCGGCGCTCCTGCTCAATCCCCGCACCGTCATCATCGACCAATAGACGGAAGCCCTCGCCAGTCGCCTCGATAGTCAGGCGCACGCGCTGACTCGCCCATTTGCAGGCGTTGTCCAGCAGGTTGCCCAGCAACTCTAGGACGTCCTCGCGATCCTTGGGCAAACGCAGCCCGGGCGCTGCCTGCCAGTCCAGATCGAGCCCTCGACGGTGAATCATGGCCAGGGTCTCGAACAGTGCCGGCAACTCTTCTGCGCAATCGAAGTGCGCGCCCGGCAGCACCTCGCCGGCCAGCTTGGCACGACCGAGCTCGCGCGCCAGGCGCTGCTCGATCAACTGCAATTGCTGCAACAGGCTGTCCTGCAATTCGGGGTGGGCCCGCAGCTCTTCACGGTTGGCCAGACTCAGCAACACCGCCAGCGGGGTTTTCAGCGCATGGCCCAGGTTGCCCAGGGCGTTGCGTGAGCGCTTGAGGGTGTCTTCGGTCTGCAGCAGCAGGTGGTTGATCTGCCGGACCAGCGGCTCGAGCTCTGCCGGCACGGCACTGTCCAGGTCGCTGCGCTGCCCCTGCTGGAGTTGCGCAATCTGCTGCCGCGTCTCCTCCAGCGGCTGCAGGGCGCGCCGGACGATCCAGCGCTGCAGCAACAGGATCAACAGCAATGCCGCACCGCCGAGTGCCGCGGCAATCCACTGGAAGCGCCGCAGCCCTTCCAGCACCGGGCTGTAGTCGAGCGCCACGGTAATCGACAGTGGCTGGCCATAACGTTTGTAATCGGCGCGATACACCAGCAGTTGCTGCTGATTCGGTCCGGCGCCAAGCCCTGCTTGCAGCCCGACGGAGTCAGGACGCTCCAGCGTGCGGTCCCACAGCGAGCGCGAGCGCCACGGCTCGTCAGCGAAATCCACGCGAAAATACTGACCGGAGAACGGTCGCTGATAGCCGGCGGTCACCCGCCGCTCGTCCAGCTGGATACCCTGCGGGCCGCGGACCATGGCGGCCAACAGAGTTTCCGCATCATCGCGCAGGGTGTTTTCCAGGTAGCGGCGCAGGCCGAGATCCACCAGCCAGACGCTGGTCTGCGCCAAGCCAAGCCCGACCACCAGTAACACACCGAACAGACCCAGGCTCAAGCGCCGCTGGATCGATCTCACTGCGCGGCCCCGGCAAAGCGATAACCCTGCCCCCGCCGCGTTTCGATCACGTCGCGCCCGAGTTTGCGGCGCAGATGATTGACGTGCACCTCGATGACATTGGAGTCGCGCTCGGTCTCGCCGTCGTACAGGTGTTCCGCCAGGTGCGACTTGGAGAGTATTTGCCCGGCGTGCAGCATGAAGTAGCGCAGCAAGCGGAACTCCGCCGCGGTCAACGTGATCTCCGCGCCGTCCAGCGCCACGCTCTGACGGCTCTCGTCGAGTTGCAGGCCCGCCGCCTCCAGCTGTGGCTGATTGGCGACACCGTGCGCACGCCGCAGCAGCGCCTGGATGCGCAGCTGCAGCTCTTCGGGATGAAAGGGTTTGGTCAGGTAGTCGTCGGCCCCAGCCTTCAATCCCTCGATGCGCTCGGCCCAGGAGCCACGCGCGGTGAGGATCAACACGGGCGTCGCCAAGCCGCCGCTGCGCCACTCGCTGAGCACTTCCAATCCGGGTTTTCCCGGCAAGCCCAGGTCGAGGATGATCAGGTCATAGGGTTCAATCGCACCTTGGTGCGCCGCATCTCGGCCGTCCGCCAACCAGTCCACCGCATAGCCTTGGCGGGTCAGGCCGGCCAGCAGCTCGTCGGCCAGCGGCACATGGTCCTCTACCAGCAGCAGTCGCATCTAATCTTCCTCGTCCTTCAGAATCCGTCCGTCACTGGCATCCACTTCCAACTCCCGCACTACCCCACCCGTGATGAGCAACTCCACCTCATAAACATAGATGTCGTCTTCCTCTTCCAGCTCGACTTCCAGCAAACGCGCACCGGGATAGCGTGACAGGGCCTGCGCCATGACATTGTCCAGCGGCTGGATGACACCCGACTCGCGCAACCGGAGCGCCTCGTCCTGGTCGAGATCGCGCGCTTGCACGCCCATGCTGAGGAACAGCACGAGAGCCACAAGCGCGCAGATACCGCTATAGCGGGCGATGAATTTCATCAGTCGTCCTGGTGATCCTTGAGGATCTGACCGCTGGCGGCATCGAGTTCCAGATCCCAACGCACGCCCTGCGGGTCACGCAGCTCCAGCTGATAGATATAACGTCCATATTCCTCTTCAAGCTCGGTTTCACTGACCGTCGCGCCCGGATGCTTGGCGATGGCCGCAGCGTTGAGTTTCTCGAACGACTGAATGGTACCCGCATCGCGCAAGCGCAGGGCTTCGTCGGGCCCCAAATCGCGCGCGTGGGCGGTCGTGGTGGCGATGATGGCCGCAGTGACCAAGAGGATGCTCAGGGTTTTCATGGGAGGTCGACTCGTGCGTGCTGTCTACGCGGACCACAGTAACCCGCGCGACTTAACTCAACCTGAATCGCGCTGAGACTGCCGGTAGGTTTGGTCTGCGCGCCGGTGTCTCTATAATCGCCGCCATCGACTGATGGAGAACGGCATGAGCGCCATTCATATCAAATTTCCCGCCCTCACCCTCAAGGCGGGTGCCAGGACCCTGCAGCGCATTCGCGAGCGAGGTCTCGCGGCTGCGGATGTCGGCACTCTGCCGGGCGCCGCGGGCGGTCCGAAAGCTTTGGGCATTCAGGGTTTGGATCTGGCGCTCTTCGGCGAATGGCTACCAAGCGCGCCTCGCGAGCGCTCATTGATCGGCTCGTCGATCGGCTCCTGGCGGTTCGCCAGCGCCTGTCTGCCCGACGCAACGGCGGGCATTCGCCGCTTGGGCGAGCTGTATACGCAGCAGCGCTTTGCCAAGCGCGCAACCATTGCGGAAATCTCGCGCAGCTGTCGCCACATGCTCGACGCGCTACTGGACGGCCAAGACGCACGGATTCTGAACAACCCGGACTACCGCCTGAACGTGGTGGTGGTCAAAAGCCACGGCCTGCTCGCGCACGACCGGCGCGACAAGCTCGGCCTCGGTTTGTCCTCGGTGATCGCGAGCAACCTCTTTGGCCGGCCGCGCCTGGCCAAACATTTTGAGCGGGTGATTCTGCATGACACTCGCCGCGCGCCACCGTTAGCTCAGCTGAGTGATTTCCCCTCACGTTACCTGCCGCTGGATACCGGCAATTTGCGGCATGCCCTGCTGGCATCAGGGTCTATCCCGATGGTCATGGAAGGCGTGCGTGATATTCCGGGGGCCGGACCCGGCACCTACCGGGACGGCGGCTTGCTCGACTATCACCTCGACCTGCCCTATAGCGGCGAGGATGTGGTGCTGTACCCGCACTTCACCGATAAGGTCATTCCGGGCTGGTTCGATAAAGGCATGCCCTGGCGGCGAGGTGACGCCACCCGCCTGCAAGACGTGCTCTTGCTGGCGCCCTCCCGCGAGTATCTCGCCCAGCTGCCGCACGGCAAACTGCCGGACCGCAGTGACTTCAAGCGATTCTTGGGCGACGATGTCGGCCGCGAACAGTACTGGCGCAAGGCAATGCAGGAAAGTCGCCGGCTGGGCGACGAGTTCTTGGAGCTGGTCAGCAGCAACCGGATCGCAGAGCGCCTTCAGGCGCTCTGATCTGAATCGCCCCGGCTTTCCTAGACACTCTCCAAGCTTTGGAAATAGCGCTTTTCAAACTCCACTGGCGATAGCTGCATAGCGCTGCTGTGCCGGCGTTTGGGGTTATAAAACATCTCGATGT
>NZ_JAFEUP010000003.1 GCF_016901015.1 Zestomonas insulae | reverse complement strand
CTTCTCTTTCAGACGCACCGCTTCTTCCACGGCGATTTCGCAGAAGGGGTTCATCGACATTTTGACGTTGGCCAGGTCAACGCCGGAGTTGTCCGCTTTGACGCGAACCTTGACGTTGTAGTCGACCACGCGCTTGACAGCGACTAGGACTTTCATGGGATTTCTCCGAAAAAGCAGGGCCGAAGCCCGGGTTCCACAGGGAAGCAGGACGGCTGCAACGGCGGGAGGCTGAAGCAACTGCGCTTGAGTACTCAGAAGCAGCGTGCGCCGTGCGACCGAACCGGGACGCACGCACTGGTGGACGACAGCCACCCGCTGCGAAAGCCCGCACACCTTAACTCAAAACCGCCCCTGAAGTGCCCCCCGAGGGGAGTGGGTAGCGTCTGCGGAATGCGCGCGCATAAGGCCGACGCATTGCCAGCGCGGCTCAGGGCTGCGCCGGCGGCTCCAGGGCTGGCAGCTCGTCGAGTTCCGGCAGTGGCGCGGTGCCCCCGCCGAGGCTGCCTTCGATCTGCCCGGAGATGTGATAGACGCCGGCCAGCACCCCGCTGTCGGGGTTGCGCATCAACCCCAGCCATTCCTCATCAAAGGCGGCATTGAGGTTCTTGCGCAGGTGCGCCTCCATTGCCGGCCGGCTGTTCTCGCGGGTGATCGCGCTGACCACCGCCACGCCAAGCGACAGCACGGTGCCGGCCACCCGCCCGAGCACCGAGCCGACCGCGCTGGCCGCGCCGCTGGTGGTCAGCTCGTCGACCAGTTCCTCGCTGGTCTGCTTGGCCACCGAGGAAATCCCAACATCGGTCGACCAGTCGCCGGCGCCGCCCGGTGTCGCGCTGATGCGTTCGATCAGCGCAGCATAGGCCGGCAAACGCTCCAGCGGATCGGCATGCAACAGCTGGTACAGCGAGGCGCGCTGCTCGGCAGAGGCGCCAACTGCAATTGCCGGAATGTCCTTGAGGCGCTGGTCGAATTGCTCGGCAGAGACCCCGTAGCGCGGCGCAATCTCGTCCAGTCGGGCACCCAGCAAGCCGACGTAGAACTGTGTCGTTTGTGCCATGATCGCGTCGGGATCGGTGGTTTTCGCCACCGGCTGCAGCACGCGATCCTGATACTCCTCCTGCAGATAGATAGCCAGGCGGTTGACCGTCGGGTCCTTCTCGCCCTCCGCGCTGAGCTTGTACCAGGCCACCTTCATGCCCAGCCACTGGCGCGTCCAGTAGCTGGAGAACCAGGGAATGAACGCCGAGTCGGTGCGCTGGTAGACCAGGTCCATCCACTGGTTCATCGCTTCGTGCGCGGACTGCTGGGCCGGGGTGATGGCCGCCCGCGAGGCGGCCACGATATCCAGATCGACCTGCTGCCAGGTGCGCGCGGAGACCGGCGCCTCGCTGGCCGGTGGCGAACCGGCGCAGCCGGCCAGCACCAGCAGCAACGCGGCGCTCAGCAGCGCTCGGGCCCAGCGCGCCATGCTCATCAGCTTGGTTCACCCCGCGGACCACGGTGACCCGCGCAGCTCCTCCGGCACCCTGCAGCGCAGCGTACCGCCCCCGCTCCAACGGAACGTCCAATACGTCCGACCCTGGTGCTTTTGAGTATAGGTAGCCAGGCGCCTGGGAAAATTTGGCCGTACCAGCGGCAATATCGCAGTGCTGCCTGGCCGAAATGACCGCGGCAACGCGCTAAACTCCACCCAGGCGCTGCCGCTATAGACTGCAGGCAGTACCTTCCGGCCCTCATCGACTGAAGTGAAATGCTGACTCCTGCGAATCCTGACGATGCCAGCCCGGTGACCTCGATATCCCTCGTGCCTCCGCCCATGGCGGCGGACGAGCGATTCAATGGCCTCGCGCGCCTGGCGCGCCGCCACTTCAACGTCGCCCTCAGCCTGATCATCCGCCTCGATGGCGGCCGCCCAGCAATCGCCGGTTGCGACGGTCTGCCGTTGTCGGAGGCCGCGCGCGCCCTGACGCTCTGCGCCGCGGCGTTGCCCAGCGCCGAGCTGCTGGTGGTCGCCGACACGCGCGGCGACCCGCGCTTTGCCCAGGCCCCGCAGGGCCTCGATGCCCTGCTGCCCTTCTACGCCGCCTGCCCGCTGCTGGCGACAGACGGTACGCCGCTCGGCGCGCTGTGCCTGTTCGACGGCCAGTCGCACCACCTGGACGCCAGCCAGCGCGACTCCCTGCAGGAGCTGGCGATGCAGGCCGCCGCGCTGCTGGTCGGCGATCACGCCTTACTGCACTTGCAGGCGGAGGCCGACATCCTGCGCGACAGCGAGCGACGCCTGGCCCAGGCGATTGCCGGCAGCCTCACCGGCATCTGGGAGCGCAACTTCCAGACCGGCGAGATCATCTATTCCAAGGGCTGGAAAGCCATGCTCGGCTACAGCGAGAACGAGGTCAGCAACCGCATCGAAGACAGCTACCTGCGCGTCCATCCGGATGACCTGGCCTATGTGCAGGCAACCATCCAGGCGCACTTCGATGGGCTGACCGAACGCTACGAGGTGGAGCACCGCATTCGCTGCAAGGACGGGCGCTACAAGTGGATCTGCAGCCGCGGCCAGGTGGTCGGCCGCGACAACGCCGGCAAGCCGCTGCGCATGATCGGCACCACCTCCGACATCAGCGCCACGCGCGCCATGTCGGAAAGCCTGCAGCAGAGCGTCGACCTGATCACCAGCCTGACCAACGAGGTGCCTGGCCTGGTCTTCCAGTACCGCCGGCGGCCCGACGGCGCGGCGTACTTCTCCTATGTCAGCGCCGGCATCCAGGACATCTACGAGGTCCGCGCGGACCAGGTGGCCAACGACACCGCGGCGATCGAGGCGATCATCCACCCGGACGACCTGCCGGCCTATGCGGCGTCGCTCGACTTGTCGGCGCTCAACCTGACCCCCTGGCACCTCGAGTACCGCGTGGTGCTGCCGCGCCAGGGTCTGCGCTGGCGCCAGGGCGATGCCCGCCCGCAGCGCCTGGAGGACGGCAGCACGCTGTGGCACGGTTTCATCACCGACGTCACCGAGCGCAAGCGCATCGAGGCGGAGCTGCAGGAATTCGCCACCATCGACTTCCTCACCCAGCTGCCCAACCGCCGCCATTTCATGGCGCAGATCGACGCCGAGCTGGCGCGTATCCAGCGTGGCACCGACCACTCGGCCGCGGTGCTGATGTGCGACCTCGACCACTTCAAGTCGATCAACGACCAGTGGGGCCACGCGATCGGCGACCTGGCGCTCAAGCATTTCGCCAGCCTGCTGCGCGAGCAGCTGCGCAAGATCGACATCGCCGGGCGGGTCGGCGGCGAAGAATTTGCCGTGGTGCTGGTCGGCGCCGACAGCGCCGAAGCGGTGGCCTTCGCCCAGCGCGTGCAACAGCGCATGGCCGCCTCACCGCTGTTCGACGGCGATCGGCACATCCCGCTGACCATCAGCGTCGGCGTGGCGGTGATGGAGAGCAGTGACGCCAGCGCACTCGCCTCGTTGAGCCGCAGCGACACCGCGCTGTACCGCGCCAAGCAAAACGGCCGCAATCGCATCGAATATCAGCCGCTGAGCGCCGCCCCCGTCGCGCAAGCCTGAACCCTCGTCAATCCCCTCACGGCGTGCCGCTGGCACGCCCGTCCACGCCCTGTGCACCGCTCGGAGCACGCCGATTACCGCTGGTCGCCATTCATCCGCCGGCCTTCAGAAAATATCGCCAACGCCGACTATTCAGACACACACCTCTCACCGGCCAGCGAGTAGCGATCATGTTCAATAAACACCTGAAGGAAGAGTTGGCTGCGCTGCGCGAGGAATGCGCCCGCAACCAGCAGATCAAGGAGTCGCTGTACGAGGAACGTCTGGTGCTCGATCTCGACCCCAGCGGGCGGATCGTGTCGGCCAACGACAACTTCCTCCAGGAACTGGGTTACCGTCGCGATGCGCTGGTCGGCCGCGACGTCAACTCGCTGTTCCCCGCGACCTTCCAGCGCGACCCCAACTACCCGCCGCTGCAGCGCGCGCTGAAGCAGGGCGACCACTACGCCGGTGCATTCCGCATGCTGCGCAGCAACGGCCAGGACGCCTGGCTGCGGGCGATCTGGCAGCCGCTGCGCAACAGCCAGCAGCAGCTCACCGGCTTCACCGTCTGCGCCGTGGACCTGACCAACACCATCGAGACCGCCAAGGAGCACGAAGGCATCATCAGCGCCCTGCTGCGTTCCACCGCGGTGATCGAATTCAACCTCAAGGGCGAGGTGCTGACCGCCAACGAGCGTTTCCTCAGCGCGATGGGCTGCCGCCTCGAGCAGATCAAGGGCAAGCACCACTCCAACTTCTGCGAGCCGGAGGAATCCAACTCCGCCGGCTACCGCGAGTTCTGGGCCAAGCTCAACCGTGGCGAATTCATCGCCGGGCGCTTCAAGCGCATCGACGGCCATGGCCGGGTGATCTGGCTGGAAGCCTCGTACAACCCGGTGCACAACGCGCACAACGAGCTGTACAAGGTGGTCAAGTTCGCCACCGTGATCACCGATCAGGTCAACCAGGAGTCGGCGGTCGCCGAAGCGGCGAACATCGCCTACAGCACCTCGCAGCAGACCGACATGACCGCGCAGAAAGGCGCCGCGGTGGTCAGCCAGACCGTCGAGGTGATGCGGCAGATCACCCGCCAGGTGCAGGAAGCCGCCGAGGGTATCGAGGCGCTGGACAAGCAGTCGGCGCTGATCAGCACCATCATCAAGACCATCAGCGGCATCGCCGATCAGACCAACCTGCTGGCCCTCAACGCGGCGATCGAAGCGGCGCGCGCCGGCGACCAGGGCCGCGGCTTCGCCGTGGTGGCCGACGAAGTGCGCCAGCTGGCCGCCCGCACCAGCCAGGCGGCGGAGGAAATCGTCGATGTGGTGCAGAAGAACCAGAGCCTGGCGCAGGCGGCGGTGAGCAGCATGTCGAGCAGCAAGCAGCAGGCCGAACAGGGCCTCGGCCTGGCCAACCAGGCCGGCGAGGTGATCGTCGAGATTCAGGACGGCGCCCAGCGCGTGGTCAGCGCGGTCGGTCAGTTCGCCAGCCAGCTGAAGAGCTGATCCCCCTGCAACAGCCCGGCCTTGGCGCCGGGCGGTCGCCGGTGTGCCGGTTCAGCCGGCCAGCACCCCGTCGCAGGGGTAATGACCGTCGTTGGCGCGCCTGCCGGGCCGATAGCGGTCGACCCCATCGCGCACCACCAGGCCGCCTGCTTCCAGGCGCCGCAGGGCCTGGCGAATGCTGAGCACCGACAGCGGCGCACCCGCCTCGCTCAGCGCGTCCTGCAGCACATAGATGCCCACCACGTCCTGCTCGGCAGCGATGCGCCACAGCGCCTCGATGATCATCTGCCGCCCCAAACTGTGCCTCAGCCCCGCGTCCTGCAGCAGCCGTCTGGCCTGCGATCGTTCGCCGTGCGGTGCGCGCAGGGTTGCTGTCGCTTCACGCATCGAAATACTCCTTCTCGGCGTCTGAGCATTCACTGCGAATGTCCCTTCATTTACTAAGACGAATGAGCGCAGCAAAACCTGCAGGGTCGGTCAGCAAATGGCGACAGACGGTCATTTCTCGGGACGAAAAAAAGCCCGCCTGAGCGGCGGGCTTATGGGACTGCGACGCGCCGTCAGGCGACGTCCATCAACTTGCTGTAGGCCTGCAGGTGATGGTCGTCATCGCCGAACTGGTGGCTGAGCATCACCAGGCGCTTGGCGTGGTGGCCGAGCACGTATTCCCAGGTCATGCCGATGCCGCCGTGCAGCTGGATGGACTCTTCGGCGATGTAGCGCGCCGCGCGCACGCTGATGAACTTGGCGTTGGCCAGGGTCAGCGAGCGCTCGACGCTGTCCGCCTCGTCAGCCACGCAGGCGGCGAGGATGGCCATCGAGGTGGCCTGCTCCAGCTCGGTGCGCATGTCGACCATGCGGTGCTGCAGGGCCTGGAACTTGCCGATCGGCACGCCGAACTGCTTGCGCGTCTTCAGGTAGTCGAGCGTCAGGTCACAGGCCGCCTGCATGCTGCCCAGCGCCTCGGCGCACTGCGCGGCGATCGCCCGGCCTTGCTGGTAGCGCAGCGCCGGCAGGGCCTGGCCGACTTCGCCGAGCAGCTGCTCGGCGCCGACCAGCACGCCGTCGAGGAACAGGTCGCAGGCCTTCGGACCGTCGACGTTCGGGTAGCTGCGGCGGCTGACGCCGGCGCTGTTCGGGTCGACGAGGAACAGACTGATGCCCGCTTCGTCGCGGTCGGCGCCGCTGGTGCGCGCGCTGACCAGAATCTTGCCGGCGCTGTGCCCGCCGATCACCACCGCCTTGCGCCCGGACAGCTTCCAGCCGCCGGCCACCGCCTCGGCGCGGGTCTGCACGTCGTTCAGGTGGTAGTGGCTCTGCGCTTCCTCGAAGGCCACCGCCAGTTGCAGCTGGGCGCTGGCGACATCAGCGAGCAGCGCCTGCTGCTCGGCGTTGCCGAGCTGTTCGAGCAGGCCTCCGGCGTAGATCACCGAGTGCAGGTAGGGCTCCAGGCACAGGCCGCGGCCCAGCTCGGTCATGATCAGCATGGTTTCCACGCCGCCACCGCCGAAGCCGCCCGCCTCCTCGCCGAACGGTACGGCGGTCAGGCCCAGCTCGCCGAGCTGCGCCCAGAACTCGGCGGAAAAGCCCAGTTCGCTCTTGGCCAGTTTCTCGCGGGTTTCGAAGCTGTAGGCGTCGCGCACCAGACGCGCCGCGGTGTCTTGCAGCATCTGCTGCTCTTCAGTCAGTTTGAAGTCCATGGCGTGTCCCCTTACAGCTCGAGAATCATCTTGGAAACGATGTTCTTCTGAATTTCGTTGGAGCCGCCGAAGATCGACAGCTTGCGCATGTTGAAGTAGTCGCCGGACAGCGACGCGCTGTAGTCGGCGTGCAGCAGCTCACCGGCGAACTGCAGGTCAAGCTCCTCCTCCAGCATCGGCAGCGCGTACGGGCCGATGACCTTGCGCAACAGGTGGGTGATCGCCTGGCGGATCTCGGTGCCCTTGATCTTGAGGATCGAGCTTTCGGTGCCTGGCACCCCGCCGTGGGCCGCTGCGGCGCAGATGCGCAGGGTGGCGATTTCGATGGCGCGCAGCTGCATCTCCACTTCGGCGACCTGGGCGCGGAACAGCGGATCGTCGATCAGCGGCTTGCCGTCGCACAGCTCGGCCCTAGCGACTTTCTTCAGGTGCTTGAGCAGCGCCTTGGAGCCACCGATGCCGGCCAGCCCGGTGCGTTCGTGGGTGAGCAGGTACTTGGCGCAGGTCCAGCCTTCGTTCTCGCGGCCGACCAGGTTTTCCACCGGCACGCGCACGTTGTCGAAGAACACCTCGTTGACCTCATGGTCACCGTCCAGGGTGATGATCGGACGCACGGTGATGCCCGGGGTCTGCATGTCGATCAGCAGGAAGCTGATGCCACGCTGCTGCTGCGCCTCGGGGTCGGTGCGCACCAGGCAGAAGATCCAGTCGGCGTACTGGCCGAGGGTGGTCCAGGTCTTCTGGCCGTTCACCACGTAATGGTCGCCGTCACGCACCGCGCGGGTCTTCAGGCTAGCCAGGTCGGAGCCGGCGCCCGGCTCGGAATAGCCCTGGCACCACCAGTCGGTGCCGTCGAGGATGCGCGGCAGGTAGTGCGCCTTCTGTTCGGGGGTACCGAACTTGATGATCACCGGGGCGACCATGTTGACGCCGAACGGGATGGTCCGCGGCGCACCGAAGGCGGCGCATTCCTCGTCGAAGATGTGCTTCTCCACGGCGCCCCATTCGACCCCGCCCAGCTCTTCTGGCCAACCCACGGCGAACCAGCCGCGCTTGCTGAGAATCTGCTGCCAGCGCTGGTGGTCCTGCTTGGACAGGTGCTTGCCGAGCCGCACTTTGGCGGCGATGTCCGCCGGCAACTCGGCGGTCAGGAACGCACGCACTTCGTCGCGGAAGGCGAGTTCGGCAGGCGTGTAATGAATATCCATGGGGACTCCTCGAACAGTCGGCCGGCCGGCAGCAGGGCCGCGGCCGTTATGAGATCGGTGCCGAGTATCGGCCCGGCGCCGGGGGCAAATCTGTAGTTCGTTAGAACCAATTTGAGTACGGATTTGCCGATCTGTCGTGCGGACCTGTCGCACCAAAGGCTGACTGCGACGACTGGCTAGTCGTGGGCCGACTGCGCGTCGCGCCAGGCGCCGGGGCTGCAGGCGTGCCAACGCACGAAAGCCCGCGCGAAGCTGGACGCGTCGCGGTAACCGGTCTGTTCGGCGATCTCCGCCTGGTTCAGCGCCGGCTCGCGCAGCAGGTCTTCGGCGCGGCAGCGGCGGTGCTCGTCGAGCAGCTCGCCATAGCGCCAGCCCTGGCCAAGCAGGCGCCGGGTCACGGTGCGCGGGGTGATGAAATGGCGGTCGCTGAAGGCCTCCAGGCTGGGGTCCTGGTCGAGATGGGCGACGATGAAATCGCAGACCTGCTGCAGCAGGCTCGGTGGCGCGCTGCCGGTCTGCTGCGCGATCAGCGCGAGCAGGGTGGCGCTGAGCGGCTCGTCGCCGGGATTCAGCTCGCGCTCGTACAAGCTGCGCGGGATGTGCAGCGCGTAGTGCGGCTGCTGCCAGTCCACCGCCAGCCCCCAGGCCGCCGCGTAGCGCTCGGCATGCGCCGGCGCCGGGCGGCCCATGGCCAGGCGCAGCGGCCCGAGGTCCTGGCCGAGCACCAGCAGCTTGCGGCGCAGCAGGCTGCACAGGCCGCTGAGGTGGAAATCGATCATCGCCGGCGGCGCCCGCAGGCGGCCGCAGTCGAGCAGGCGCAGGCGGCAGGCCTCGGCCTCGACGCTCGCTTCGAAACGGAACTGGCCCTGAAAGGCCGGCAGCACCTCGACCAGATGAGCGCAGCAACGCTGCAGCGAAGGCGACACATCGAACAGGTAGCTCAGCGGGTTGAGACGCCGCGACAGCTGACCGCAACCCAGCTGCAGGCCGATCGCCGGCTCGCCGCTGAGCTGCCGCGCCAGGGTCCAGAAGCGCCGGGCGAACAGTTGCGGCACGCCATGCAGGGCGCCGCGCAGCTCCTCCAGCGGGCGCTTGCACGCCGCTTCGAGCGTGGCCGGCGGTACGCCGCGCGCCAACAGTTCGTCCACCGCCAGCATCAGCGTCGGCAGGTAGTAGCTGTTGTCGAGCGGCCGGGCGGCCGCAGGCGGGCGGAAGGCGGTCATGCGTGGCGGGGTCCTCGGGCCGACAGGGGCTGGTCGCCATTATCCCGCCAATTGCCCACCCCGCCGCCACACGGCTCGGGTGGCGCACCTTGAACGGCCCCCGCCTAGGCTGGCCACGCACGTCTCTTCGCGCAGGGTCGAAGCCGCCCCCGGCGCGCCCGAGCGTGGCAAGATAGGCGTCTGCCACACCGCGCCCATGCCATTTCGCGCCTCTTCACCTGCCAACGGTCTGCCATGAACGAACCGACTGCACGCCCCACCGATGCCAGCCACGGCGAACCGATCGCGCGCATCCTGCCGGCCAAGCTGAGCGCCCCGCTCGCCGCGTCGACGCATCTGGCGCGCCACAAGCTGCTCGAGCAGATGCTCGCCGCCGGTCCGGCGCGCCTGGTGCTGATCCGCGCCGCCGCCGGCTTCGGCAAGAGCACCCTGATGCAGCAGTACCACGCGCACTGCCAGGCCCAGGGCCGCGCCACCGTGTGGCTCAATCTGGACGTCGCCGACAACGACCTGCAGCGCTTCATCAGCCACCTCAGCGCCGGCCTCGACCGCGTGCCCGCGGCACCGGCCGCCAACCCGGGCAGCGCGCAGAGCCTCTCCGAGCAGAGCCTCGACCTGCTCGAACGCATCGCCGCGACGGAAACCCCGTTCTCCCTGCTGCTCGACGAGTTCGAGGTGATCCAGAACCCGCAGCTGCTGAACTTCATCCAGCAGCTGGTCGAGGCGCTGCCGCCGTGCGGGCTGATGGTGATCACCTCGCGCAGCACGCCGGACATCGGCCTCGGGCGCATTCGCGCGCGCGGCCGGCTGGTGGAGATCGGCCCCAGCGCGCTGCGCTTCTCGCTCGACGAGGCCACCCAGTTCCTGCGCGACAAGCACGCGCTGCCGCTGCGCGACAACGAGATCGCCACCCTGCACCGCTGCACCGAGGGCTGGGCGGCGGCGATCTTCCTCGCCACCCTGTCGCTGCACGAACGCAGCGACCACGCGGCGTTCGTCGCCTCGTTCTCCGGCTCCAACCTGGAACTCGCCGAGTACCTGGCCGAGGACATCCTCGCCCGCCTGGACGACGGGCATCGCCGCTTCCTCCTGGAAACCAGCGTGCTCGGCCAGTTCTGCGCGCCGCTGTGCGACGCGGTGACCGGCCGCGACGACAGCCAGGCGATGATCGACTACCTGGAGAAGGCCAACCTGTTCGTCTTCCCGCTGGACAACGAGCGCAGCTGGTACCGCTACCACAGCCTGTTCGCCAGCTTCCTCGGCGACGCCCTGCAGCGTCAGCACCCCGGCCGCGCGGTCGAACTGCACCGTGCGGCGGCGCGCTGGTACCTGTCGGTGGATCGCCCGGTACGCGCCATCGAGCACCTGCTGCAGGCCGGCATCAGCGCCGAGGCCGCCGAGCAGATCGCCGCGCACGTCGGCGCGCTGCTCGACGCCGGCCGCTCGCGCCTGCTGCTGCGCTGGCTCGACCAGATTCCGGCCGGCGAACTCAACGGCTACCCCAGCCTGCTCGCCGCCTATGCCTGGACGCTGGTCCTGGCGCGTCGTTTCGCCGACGCCGAAACGGTGCTGCAGCGCCTGGAGGCCGGCGGCGAGCCGCGCTACGCGCTGGAGGCGGAGACCGTGCGCTGCCTGCTGCTGGTGATGACCGAGCAGGTCGAGGAATGCTGCGTGGCCGGTCTGCGCCAGCTCGAACGGTTGCCGGCCGATGAGCTGTTCCAGATCGGCGTGGTGACCAATACCCTGGCCCTCAGCCTGATCGCCACCGAGCGCTACGACGAGGCGCGCAGCCTGCTGTCACGCGCCCTGCTGCGCCAGGACTATCGCCGCTCGGCCTACCTGCGCGGCATGGTCGGCAGCCTGGAAGGCATCATCGACCTGGTCCAGGGCCGCCTCGGCAACGCCCTCGCCCGCCTGCAGACCGCCGCCGAACGGCACTGGGACGACACCGGCGGGGAAAGCCTCGGCGGCCGGCCGACCATCCTGGCGATCCTCGCCCTGGCGCTCTACGAGGCCGACCAACTCGACGAAGCCGAGCAGGCGCTGCTCGACGTGCTGCCCTACACCAGCGACAACAGCACCTCCGACCAGTTGATCGTCAGCCATGTGCTGTTGTCGCGCGTGAGCCTGCAGCGCGGCGAGCGCGACCAGTGGCAACGCTACCTGGCCGAGCTGGAGGCCACCGGCCACCGCATCGGTTCACGCCGCGCGGTGTGCTGCAGCTGGCTGGAGCGCGCGCGGGTGGCCACCGTCGAAGGCCGCCTGGAGGTTGCCGAGCACGCGCTGCGCACGGTCGACGGCATGCGCGACTGGGAACGCCCCGGCCTGTCGCTGTACGGCACCGACGTCGACCTGCCGAGCATCGCCGGCTGGCGCCTGCGCATCGCCCAGGGCGACCATGCCGAAACGGCCGGCGAGCTCGCCGCGGCGCTCGAGCTGGCGCAAGCCAAGCAGCGCCAGCGGCGCGCCCTCAAGCTGCGCCTATTGCACGCCCTGGCGCTGGCCGGGCTGGCGCGTCAGGAAGAGGCTTTCACCGAACTCACCGAGGCGCTGCGCTTCGCCAGCCACGAAGGCTTTCGCCGCACCTTCCTCGAGGAAGGCCCGGCGCTCGCTGCACTGCTGCAGCGCTGGGCCGCCGCGCACCCCGGCAAGCAGGTGCCGAGCGGCATCGAGCCGCGCTTTCTCGCCGAGCTGCTGGGCCAACTGGGCAACCCGGCCGAGGCCGCGCGCGGCACGTCCGGCGAGGCGTCCGGCGCGGAAGCGCAGGACCTGCTCACCAGCCGCGAGGTGCAGGTCATCCGCCTGCTTGCCGAAGGTCATCGCAACCGGGTGATCGCCGAGAAGATGTTCCTCTCGGAGTTCACCGTGAAGTCGCACCTGCGCAACATCAACGCCAAGCTCGGCGCGCAGGGGCGCACCGAAGCGGTGGCGATTGCGCGCAACCTCGGTTTGCTCGACTAGTTGCCGGTTTACTCGCCGGCGGCAGCCAGCAGGCGGCGCGCGCGGTTGAGCACCGGCGCGTCGACCATCTGCCCGTCCACCGAGAAGGCCGCCGCGCCATCGGCGCCGGCGTCGATCACCCGACGCGCCCAGGCCAGTTCCTCGGCACTCGGCGCCAGCGCCGCATGCACCACGGCGACCTGCTTGGGATGGATGCACAGCGCGCCGACCAGGCCCATGTCGCGCGCCCGGCGGGTCGCCGCGGCCAGCCCGGCGTCATCGTTGAAGGCCGGGTAGACACTCTCCAGCGGCGGCTGCAGGTCGTTGCCGCGCGAGTGTACGACCAGCGCGTAGCGCAGCTGATCGAGCATCGCTTCGGCCGCCGCGGTACCGGTGCTGAGGCCGAGGTCGAGGGCGAAATCCAGCGCGCCGTAGCTCAGTCGTTGCACCCCGGCGCAGGCGGCCAGTTCCGGTAGGGCCAACACGCCGAGCGCGCTTTCGATCAGCAGCCACACCGGCTTGCCGCACGACGCCGCGCCATACACCTGGGCGGCACGCTCGGCCTTGGGCAGCAGCACGCCGACCACCCCCGGCTGCTCGCGGCACAGCGCCAGGTCGGCGGCATGCTCGGCATGCCCGGCGGCGTTGATGCGCACCCACACGCGCGCCTCGGGATGCTCGGTGAGGAACATCGCCAGGTTGGTGCGCGCCGCCGCCTTGAGGTCATCCTCGACGGCGTCCTCGAAATCGACGATCACCGCATCGGCGCCGACCGCCAGGGCCTTGGCGAAGCGCTCCGGACGACTGCCGGGCACGAACAGGGCCGAGCGGATGAACTGGGTCATGGCAAATCCTCGCTGATGCGTTAAACCGCGCCGCTGTCGCGCAGGCGCTGGATGGCGGCCGGGGAATGGCCCAGCTCGCCGAGTAGTTGCTCGGTATGCTGACCGAGCGCGGGCACCGCGTCCATGCGCGGGCTGAACGCGGTGTTGCGCGCCGGTGGCAGCATGGCCGGCAGGCGGCCGACCGGGCTGTCGATCTCGCGCCAGCTGTCGCGCGCCTTGAGCTGCGGATGCTGCCAGAGGTCGTGCATGTCGTTGACTTGGGCGTTGCCGATCTGCGCGCGCTCCAGGCGTTCGATGACCTGCGCCGCGCTGAGTCCGGAGAAGCCCTCGACGATCAGCGCGCGCAGCGCGTCGCGGTTGGCCACCCGCAGGCTGGTGGTGGTGAAGCGCGCGTCGTCGTACAGCTCCGGACGCAGCAGCACGCTGGCGCAGAACGCCGCCCATTCGCGCTGGTTCTGCACGGCGAGCATCACCGTGCTGCCGTCACCGACCGGGAACGGCCCGTACGGATAGATGGTCGCGTGCGCGGCGCCGGCCCGCGGTGGCGGCGCGGCGTCTTCGAAGGCGTAGTACATCGGGAAGCTCATCCACTCGGCCATGCTCTCCAGCATCGACACGTCGATGCGGCTGCCCAGCCCGGTTTTCTCGCGCAGCAGCAGCGCCGAGAGGATGCCGCTGTAGGCGTACATGCCGGCGGAGATGTCGGCGATCGAGCAGCCGGCCTTGGCCATCTGGTCGTCACCCGGGCCGCCGGTCACCGAGAGGAAGCCGCTCTCGCTCTGGATCAGCAGGTCGTAGGCTTTCTTGTCCTGGTACGGGCCGCCGTCGCCGTAGCCGGAGATGTCGCACACCACCAGGCGCGGGAAGCGCGCGTGCAGCGCCTCGAACGACAGGCCCATGCGCGCCGCGGCGCCCGGGGCGAGGTTCTGCACCAGCACGTCGGCGCGCTCGAGCAGCTGCTCCAGCACGGCGAAGGCGTTGTCCTGCTTGAGGTCGAGCGCCAGGCTTTCCTTGGAACGGTTGGTCCAGACGAAATGCGAGGACATGCCGCGCACCCGCTCGTCGTAGCCACGCGCGAAATCGCCGACGCCGGGACGCTCGACCTTGATCACCCGTGCGCCGAGGTCGGCCAGCTGGCGGGTGCAGAACGGCGCGGCGATGGCGTGTTCGAGGCTGATCACAGTGATGCCGTCGAGTGGGCGGGGTTGGGTCATGTCAGCTCCAGTTCGATAGCCCGGAGTTCATCCGGGAAATTCGTTGTTTCATCCCGGATGAACTCCGGGCTACAGGTTGGCCAGCGCCAGTATTCGATTACCACGATTTGCCAACGAAACTCAGCCCCTCTCCCTACGCGGGCCGCCCCTCCCTCTCCCGAGGGAAGAGGGGGTTTCCGAAGCCGGCCGGCTTGCACCGCGCTGACCGGCCCACTGACCCAGTCCCCTCTCCCTTTGGGAGAGGGTTAGGGAGAGGGAGCGGAGCCTCAGATCAGCTCGCGCACATCGTCGTTGGCGTGCAGCGCCCACACTTTGGCGATCAGCTCGCCGCCCTGCTCCGCGTCGCGCGCGCCGGAGAACGCCAGCAGGCGCTGGAACTTGTCCTCCAGCTCGGCGCGGCTGAGACCGTTGCCCGGGTCGCCCTTGGGCTCGTCGATCGCCCCGTGGAAACGCCGGCCGCCGACGGTCAGCACTTCGACGCGACCCAGCCAGCGCTGCGGGTAGGCGCCGTCGACCTCGGCGTCGAGAACCATGCTGGTCTTCTCGCGCACTGCAGCGACGCGCGGATCGCTCAGCGCGTGCTGCTCGAACTCGACCAGCCCGGCCTTGCCGTACACGGCGATCAGGCCGAGCACGGTGCCCATGGAGAACTTGCCCTGGTGCACGGTCTGCGGCACCACCACGCGACCGAGCACGTCGATGGCGCCCTGGTGCACGCGGGTGGTGATCTTCGCCAGTTGCTCGTGGTTCAAGCCTTCGCGCTGCATCAGCGCGAGCAGCGCATCGGCTGCCGGGTGGGTGTGGCGGCACGAGGCGTGGAACTTGAACGAGGTCTCGGTCAGCGCCCAGCGGCTGCCGAGGCCGTCGACCAGGCAGGCCGGATTGGCGTCGCGGGACATGCCCGCGGCCAGGCCCTGCTCGCCTTCGAGGATGTTCTGCGCGCCGCTCAGGCCATCGGCGGTCAGGTAGGCGGCGAGCAGGCCGTCGGCCGCCGCCTTGGCGGTGTGCAGCTGCTTGGAGTCGGCCGCATCGCGGAGGAACTCCCACAGCCCGGCGGCCTGGGTGCCGGCACTGCCCAGGCAGTTGACGAACCGCGCGGTGTCGAAGTCGAGCAGCTTGCCGACTGCCACGGCGGCGGCCAGGGTGCCGACCGTCGCGGTGGTGTGGAAGATGCGGTAGTGCGAGCGGCCGAGGAATTCGCCGATGCGGATGCCCGCCTCGTAGCCGGCCACCGCGGCGAGGATCAGCTCGCGGCCGGACTTGCCGAGGTCCTGCGCGGCCGCCAGCGCGGCCGGGAACACCACGGTGGCCGGGTGGAACACCGAGCTGTTGTGCAGGTCGTCCTGTTCGACCAGGTGCGAGCTGGCGGCGTTGACCAGTGCGGCGAAGTACGCCGAGCTGCGCGTGCCGTTGACCAGGACCTGGCAGTTGCCATCGCCCGGACCCATCCGCGCGGCGTAGCGCTCGAACAGCGGAATCGGGTGGCTGCCCTGGCTGGCCAGGGCCGAGCCGAGCCAGTCGAGGAACAGCTCTTCGGTGTAGCTGACCACGCGCGGGGGCAGGTCGTCGTAACGCAGGCCGGCGAGGAACTCCGCTAATGCATGGGTGTTATTCATGTTCTCCTCACTCATCAGTTTCCAAGACCTCGCGGGCTAGCGCAGCAGGTCGCCCCCAATCAGAACGAGCGCGGCAGCTCGAGGATGTGCTCGGCCACGTAGGACAGGATCAGGTTGGTGGAGATCGGCGCCACCTGGTACAGGCGGGTCTCGCGGAACTTGCGCTCGACGTCGTATTCGCAGGCGAAGCCGAAGCCGCCGTGGGTCTGCAGGCAGGCGTTGGCCGCTTCCCAGGAGGCCTTGGCCGCCAGGTACTTGGCCATGTTCGCCGCGGCACCGGCGTTATGCCCGGCGTCGTAGTCCGCGCAGGCCTGCCAGCGCATCAGGTCGGCGGCCTCGACTTCGATGTGCGCCTCGGCGATGGGGAACTGCACGCCCTGGTTCTGGCCGATTGGCCGGCCGAACACCACGCGGTCGCGGGCATAGGCGCTGGCCTTCTCGATGAACCAGCGGCCGTCGCCGATGCACTCGGCGGCGATCAGCGTGCGCTCGGCATTCAGGCCGTCGAGGATGTACTTGAAGCCCTTGCCTTCCTCGCCGATCAGACTGTCGGCGGGAATCTCCAGGTTGTCGAAGAACAGCTCGTTGGTCTCGTGGTTGACCATGTTGGCGATCGGCTGCACGGTCAGGCCGTTGCCGATGGCTTCGCGCAGGTCGACCAGGAAGATCGACATGCCTTCGGACTTCTTCTTCACCTCGGCCAGCGGCGTGGTGCGCGCCAGGAGGATCATCAGGTCGGAGTGCTGGATGCGCGAGATCCACACCTTCTGGCCATTGATCACGTACTTGTCGCCCTGACGCACGGCGGTGGTCTTGATCTTGGTGGTGTCGGTGCCGGTGGTCGGTTCGGTGACGCCCATCGACTGCAGGCGCAGCTCGCCGCTGGCCAGCTTCGGCAGGTAATAGTCCTTCTGCGCCTGGCTGCCGTTTCGCAGCAGGGTGAACATGTTGTACATCTGCCCGTGCACGGTGCCGGAATTGCCGCCGCAGCGGTTGACCTCCTCAAGGATCACCGAGGCTTCGGCCAGGCCCAGGCCGGAGCCGCCGTACTCTTCCGGGATCATCGCCGACAGCCAGCCGGCTTCGGTCATGGCGCTGACGAAGGCCTCGGGGAAGCCCTTCTCGTCGTCGATCTTGCGCCAGTAGGCGGCGTCGAATTCGGCGCACAGGGCGCGTACGCCGTCACGGATGTGCTGGTAGGGGTCGGCAATGGCAGTCATGTCGGAGTCCTCGCGGGCGGCGGGTACGGCCCGCCGGCAAATAGATAGATGGGGTTAGTCGAAGTGCACTTCGCCGATCTGGGCGACCCCGGCAGCATTGCCGGCCCAGACTTCGGCGACGCCCGGGCGGACGATGCGGCCGCTGAGCTGGAAGGGTTGCGGAGCGATCAGCGGGCGCTGGCCGCGGTGGCTGAAGCGCCGCACGCGGGCCTGCGGATGGGCACGGCAGAACGCGCGCAGCATCAGCGTGGCGATCAGCGGGCCGTGCACGACCAGGCCCGGGTAGCCTTCGGTCTCGGTGACGTAGGGCCAGTCGTAATGGATGCGATGGCCGTTGAAGGTCACCGCCGAGTAGCGGAACAGCAGGGTCGGCGTCGGCACCACGGTTTCGTTCCAGTCACCGAGCGCGGCCGGCTCGCCGCCGCCGAGCTTGGGTGGACTCGGCTCGCGGTAGACGATGTCCTGGCGTTCGCGTAGAGCCAGCACGTCGTTCTGGAAGTACTCATGGCGCAGGCTGACGAACAGCAGCGCGCCGCTGCGGCCGTGCTTTTCCTCGATGTTCTCGATGCAGGTGCGGCGCACTGCGGCGCTACCGACTTGCAGCGGAGCGAGGAACTCCACTTCGCTGCCGGCCCACATGCGGTTGCGGTCGTCGGCCGGCGGCAGGAAGCCGCCACGCGCCGGGTGGCCGTCGGCGCCAAGTCCCGCTTCGTCGACCGCCGGCTGAAAGAACGCCCACTGCCACAACGGTGGCAGGGCGCTGCCCACCGCAGGTGCGGCTTCGCTGAAGGTGGCGGCCAGGCGCTGGACCAGCAGGCTGCTCAACTCGTCGTGGGTCTCTTCGGTGCGCCCCAACCAGGCACGGTAATCGCTCATGGCAACTCTCGGTCATGTGTCACAAGCGGCGAGCATGAAGATTGCCTTGCGTTCTGAGAATCTGCATTTCAATAATCCAGCATTCATCCATGCCGAACGCGAAGCTGCCGAGGTTTCCATGCATTTCGATCTGGCCGACCTGCGCCTGTTCATCCACATCGCCGAGTCGCCGAGCCTCACCCAGGGCGCCAAGCGCGCCTTCCTCTCCCCCGCGGCCGCCAGTGCGCGGATCAAGGCGCTGGAAGGCCAGCTGGGCAGCCGCCTGCTGTATCGCGACAACCGCGGCGTCGAGCTGACCCCCGCCGGCCAGCGCCTGCTGCAGCACGCGCGGCTGATCATGCGCCAGGTCGAGTACCTCAAGGGCGACTTCACCGAGCACGGCGCCGACCAGGGCGGGCACATCCGTATTTTCGCCAACACCACCGCGGTCACCGAGTTTCTCCCCGAGGTGCTGGCCGGCTTCCTCGGCGCCCGCCCGGGCGTCACCGTCGACCTGCAGGAACGCCTCAACCGCGACATCGTGCGCGGCGTGCTCGACGGCTCATCGGACCTCGGCATCATCGCCGGCCCGGTGGTCGCGCCGGGGCTGCAGGCCATCCACTTCAGCACCGACCGGCTGGTGCTCGGCGTGCCGGTCGGCCATCCACTCAGCCAGCGCGCCGCGGTGACCCTGCGCGACACCCTGGAGTACCCGCACGTTGGCCTGCACGAAGGCAGCACGCTGCAGACCTTCCTGCGCGACCAGGTCGAGCGGATGGGCGCCAGCCTGCAGCTGCGCATTCAGGTGTCGAGCTTCGAGGCGATCTGCCGGATGATCGAGACCGGCGTCGGTATCGGGGTGATTCCCGAGTCGGCTGCGCTGCGCCACAGCCGCACCATGCAGCTGAGCATGGTCAAGCTCGACGAGCCGTGGGCACTGCGCGAGCGCAGCCTGCTGGTGCGCGACCTGGACAGCCTGCCCGGCTGCGTGCGCGCGCTGATCGACACACTGCGCAATCATCCCAGCCAGGCCGCCTCCAGTTCTTAGAAGTTCACCCCGACACTGAAGGCGACAAAATCGCGGTCGCCGTTGGTGTTGAAGTCGCCGCCGAAGAAGTCGGTGTAGGCCAGGCTGGCGGTGTAGGTGTTGGCGTAGTCGGCATCCACGCCGAGGCTGATCGCCTTGAGGCCCTCTTCGAAATTCGGCCCGTTGCCGTCCACGTCGTGCGACCAGGCCAGGTTCGGCGCGAAGTTGATGCCGGCAATCACGTTCGGATAATCGAGACGCATGCGCCCGCGATAGCCCCAGGAGCTGCGCGTGTAGAAGCCCTTGTCGTTGCACTCCTGCTGCGGGTTGCTCGCCGCCGCGGTGCCGGGCGCGGTGCCGATGCACACGTTGAGCCCGGCCGGGCTGGCGCGGTCGATCAGCTCGCCGGCGCCGAAAATCGGGCTGCGGCCGAAGCGCAGATCGCTGCCATCGCTGTCGCCGAGGCCGTTGATGCGGTTGAAGCCGATCTCGCCGACCAGGGTCAGACGGTCGGCGGCGAACACCTGGTCGATGAACTGCGTGGCCGTCACCTGGGCCTGGAACACCGGCATACGCTTGTAGCCGGTCAGCGCGGCGCCCGGCGTGTTGCTCGCCGCGCCGCTGACGAACACTGGTGACACCGCCCGCGGCGCGCCCGCCACCAGACCCACCTGATTGACTGCGGCGAGGTTGAGGTCGGCGGTGTTGATCTGCAGCGGCATGTTCGGCCGATAGCTCATCTCGCCGCCCAGCGAGGTGCCGCCAAGGTTGGTCTGGAAGCTCAGGCCGTACAGGCGGATGTCCTCGGGGTAGTCGATGAAGTAGGTGGCGTTGCGCACCCGGTCCGCGGTGGTCGCCGCGTTGGACGCACCGGCGAAGGTGGTGCGGGTCAGGCTGAGGAACGGGTTGCGGCTGTGGTAGTTCATCATGTACGCGGCGAACTCGGTGTCGTTCACCTCCGGCATGAACCAGCGCAGCGCGATGCCGTACTGGCCGCCGTCGCGTGCGTCGTTGTCCTTGGTGCGCGGGATGTAGGCGTTGCCGGTGCCGGCCACCACGTTGGCGATGGTCCCGGCGTTGGCGCGCGGATCGCCCGGAGCGAAATCCGGCCCGGCCACCACCAGGCGGTCGACGCAGCCGGAGGGAATCGGGTCGGAGCCGAAGAAGGTGCCGCAGTTGTCGGTGACGGTCTTCTCCCATTCGATCTGGTAGAACAGCTCGCTGCTGATGTTCTCGCTGAGGTTCTGCGACAGGTAGAACATGTTCACCGGGATCAGCGCTTCCTTGACCTCCGAACCGGGCCGCCGTAGCGCGGCGACGTCGACCGGGTTGATCGAGTTGATGCCGTTCTGGATGAAGGTGCTCTCGCCCCAGCTGACCACCTGCTTGCCGAGGCGCACGTTGCCGGGCAGCGAGCCGAGCGTGTAGCCGTGGTAGGCGAAGGCATCGAGGAACATCGCCCCGGAGGACTTCGCCGCACGGTCGCGGCCGCTGTCGTCGATGTCGTAGAACAGCCGGTGCTCGTCCTTCAACTCGAAGTCGTACCAGTACTTGCCGCGCACGAACACGCCACTGTCGCCGTACTTCAGCTCGAGGTCGTGGAGGCCCTTGAATATCTTCGAGAAGGTCTCGCCCTTCTTGAAGTTCTGCCGGTTGTCGTCGGCGGTGCGGGTCGCCGATTCACCGCGCAGGCCGCTGACGTTGCCGTTGGAGATGAAGTCCGGGTCCGGACTGCGCACCGCCCAGCTGGCGCCGACGGACAGCGACGAGTCGAACTGCCCCTCGATTTCGCCGAGGCTGAAGGTGAAGGCGTACGCGTGGGTGGTGAGGCCGAGGGTGATAGCGGCAGCCAGACGAGCCGGCCGACAAACTCCGCGCATTGTTATTGTTGTCATGCGCTGCTCCAGTCATTTGGGGCGATTTTTTTCCTCAGCCTAGCCGCATCTCAGCTGGTTACAATTTTCTACCTACCCAAAAGGGTTAGCCCGCACCTCACCCCTCGCCTCACCCCAATCCGTCGCACGCCCGGCCGAACCGTGCGCGCACTGTTCGCCGCCGCACGCCTGCTACCCGCCGTGACAGCCCGCGCCGCCGCTGCAAGTCCCGGCCTGCGGCACTTCAGCGCGCCGCTCCGGCCTTGCGCACACATTTCAGACCTCGCGCGGCGTTCATGGCGTTACCGGTAACAACCACCCTGCGTTCGGCGCCGCCGAAGGCAGGCTACAGAAAAGCGGAATTTGCCCGTACCACCGAGGCCCGGCATGGTGCCTGTCCGGGCCCGCGAAAGCGCTCTACCAAGCGCCTCGCCGCGGGTGCGACAACAACAAGAATTCCGCGTCACCGGTAGCAGGAGAAACCCTATGAGTTATGCAGTCGAGCAAGGCCTGCCGACGACACTGGAAGAGTCTGGGCCAGCACTGAAGGCGGTCTACCGCAAGGTCATCTGGCGGCTGATCCCGTTCCTGTTCCTCGCCTATGCGATCAACACCATCGACCGTCTGAACATCTCGTTCGCCAAGCTGCGCATGGCCGAGGACATTGCCCTGAGCGACGCCGCCTACGGCATCGGCGCGGGGATCTTCTACCTCGGCTACATCCTCTTCGAGATTCCCAGCAACCTGTACATGCAGCGCGTCGGTGCGCGCGCCACGCTGACGCGGATCATGGTGCTGTGGGGCATGGTGACCATCGCCACCGCCTTCGTGACCACCGCCAACCAGCTGATCGTCGCGCGCTTCCTGCTCGGCGTGGCGGAAGCCGGCTTCTTCCCCGGGGTGATCCTCTACCTCACCTACTGGTTCCCGGCGGCGCTGCGCGCACGGATCACCGCGGTGTTCCTGATGGCGGCGATGATCTCCGGCATCGTCAGCGGCCCGCTGGCCGGCTGGATCATGACCCACTTCCACGGCTGGCTGGGGCTGCGCGACTGGCAGGTGCTGTTCGTCCTGGAAGGCATCCCGGCGATCCTGCTCGGTCTGTTCGGCTGGTTCTGGCTGGCCGACCGGCCGAGCCAGGCGCACTGGCTGAGCGACGAGGAGAAGCGCCTGATCAGCGACGGCCTGGCGCAAGGCAGCACCGGCGCCGCGCCACAGGTGCGCCTGCTGGAGATCCTGCGCAACCCGCAGGTGTACATCGCCGGGCTGGTGTTCTTCTGCATCTACAGCGGCTCGAACACCGTGTCCTACTGGATGCCGACGCTGATTCGCGGCTTCGGCCTGGAGGACCTGCGCACCATCGGCCTGCTCGCCAGCCTGCCGTACGCCTGTGCGCTGGTCGGCATGTACCTGCTAGCGCGCAGTTCGGACAAGCACCTGGAGCGGCGCTGGCACCTGGCGGGCACCATCCTGGTCAGTGCGGTGTGCTTCTTCCTGCTCGGCCCGGCGCAGAGCAACCTGGTGGCCTCGGTGGCGCTGATGAGCATCGGCGCCGCCTGCGCGCTGTCCGCCGTGGCGCTGTTCTGGAGCATCCCGCCGGCGCTGCTGGCGCCGGCCAGCGCCGCCGCCGGCATCGCGGTGATCAGTTGCATCGGCGGTCTGGCCGGGGTGATCAGCCAGATCGTGGTCGGCGCGATCAAGACCGCGACCGGCAGCCTGTACATGGCCTTCGACGTGATCGGTGCGGTGCTGGTGATCGGCGCGCTGATCCTCTTGATCGGCATTCCGGCCCGCGCGCTGCGCGAGAAGCCGCACGCCTGACGGCAGCTGGCGCGCACAAAAAAGCCGGGCATGCCCGGCTTTTTCTATTCAACCCACGCCTCAGGCCTGACGCGCCGCGCCGCTGGCCAGCAGGCCGTCGATCTCCTCGGCGCTGAAACCGTTGCTGGCCAGCACTTCGCGAGTGTGTTCGCCGAGGCGCGGTGGCGCGCTGAAGGTGCGCTGCTCGCCGTCGAAGCGCACACCGCTGGCCGCCAACCGCACGCGGCCCTGGCCGGCGCCGGCGGGGCACGCCTGAAACAAGCCAACGGCATTCAGGTGCGGATCGACTAACAGGTCGTCGAGGCTGTTGACCCGCGCGGCGGGAATGTCGATGCGCGCACAGGCCGCCAGCCACTCGGCGGTGCTGCGCTGGGCGAGGAACTCGGCGAGCAGCCCGTACAGTTCGTCGATGTGCCGGGTGCGCGCGTCCATGTCGGCGAAGCGTGGATCGGCAGCCAGCTCCGCACGACCGACCTCGGCGAAGAAACGCGCCCAGTGCTGATCGGTGTAGGGCATCACGCACAGGTGGCCGTCGTGGGTGCGGTACGGGCGGCGATCGCCGCTCAGCACCCGCGCATAGCCGGTGCCGCCGCGCGCGGGAGTGAAGGTCGCGCCGCCGAGGTGCTCGACCAGGTTGAAGCTGCTCAGCACCTCGAACATCGGTACCTCGACCGTGCCGCCCTGGCCGCTCTGCGCCCGGCCGAGCAGCGCGGCGAGGATCGCCTGGGCCGCCACCAGCCCGGCGATCTTGTCCGCCGCCGCGGTCGGCAGGTAGCGGCTCTCGCCGGTCTGCCGCTGGACCAGATCGACCAGCCCGCTCATGCCCTGGATGATGTCGTCGTAGGCCGGCTGGCCGGCGTAGGGGCCGCCCTCGCCGAAGCCATTGAGGCTGGCGCACACCAGGCGCGGATAGCGCTCGCGCAGCTGCTCGGCGCCGAGACCGAGGGCGGCGAGCTTCTGCGGACGGATGTTGTGCATCAGCACGTCGGCGCCGGCCAGCAGGCGCTGCAACGCGGCGCGGCCGGCGGCCTGCTTGAGGTCGAGGACCACGCTGCGTTTGTTGCGATTCAGACCGATGAAGCACGACGCCAGGTCCGCCTCGGCGGCCGGCCCGGTGCGCCGGGTCGAGTCGCCGGCCGGCGCCTCGACCTTGATCACCTCGGCACCGAAGTCGCCGAGGTACTGGCTGGCGTAGGGGCCGAACATCACGCTGCTCAGGTCGATGACGCGAATGCCGTGCAGCGGGCTGCCGGCGGGAATAGAGGGCTGCATGGCGCTCCGCGAGATCAGGGCGCCAGTGCGCTGTCGAGAAAACCGAGCAGTTGCTGCTGGAACACCGCGAGGTCGACGGCCGGTGGATCGAGCAGGTACTGCAGCATCATCCCGCGCATCGCGCCGAGGATCAGCGCGGCGGTGGCCAGCGGGTCGACGCCGGCGCGGATCTCGCCATTGGCGATGCCGGTACGCACCTGGCGCGCCAGGTACTCCTGCACCGAACGGTTGTACTCGGCGAGGATCTGCACGGTCTCCGAATCCTCGGTGACCGCCTCGGCCATCAGCGCCAGCAGCGCGCGGGTGTTGGTCCACTCGTTGTCGCGGCGCCCGAGGTAGACGCTGACGAAGCCCTTGAGCACCGCCAGGCCGTGGCTGCGCTGCGGCACCTCGGCATCCACCATGTCCATGAACTGGGTGTTGACGAAGCCGGCCAGCGCGCGCAGCAGGCCGGCCTTGTTGCCGAAATGGTGGGCGGCCAGGCCACGGCTGTAGCCGGCCTCCTCGCCCACTTCGGCGAGCGTCATGCCGACCCAGCCCTTGCGCGCGACGATCTTGCGCGCGGCGAGCAGCAGGCGCTGCTCGGCCTCGGCGCGGCGCTCGGTCTGGGTGCGGCGCACCGGTGCGGGGGTGGCTTCGCTGTCAGCCGCGCTCATGCAGCCTCTCCTGATTACTTGCCGGTGAATACGGGGTCGCGACGCTCGAGCATGGCTTTGTTGCCCTCGGCGAAATCGTCCATGACGATCTGCCATTCCTGCTCGGAGGCCTCACGGTCGATGATCGCGTCGACGGCATCGGCGAGGCCCATGCGCAGCGTTTCGCGGCTGGACATTACCGCATGCGGCGCGGACAGGGCGATCTCTTCGGCCAGCGCGAGGGCGGCCTGGCGCTCCTGGCCCGGCTCGGCGAGCACGTCGGCGAGGCCGATGCGCGCGGCTTCGCGGCCATCGATGCGGCGCCCGGTGGCGATCAGCAGCGAGGCCATCTGCACGCCGACCAGGCGCGGCAGGGTCACCGAAATACCGAAGCCCTGGTGGATGCCCAGGCGGTTGAAGTTGGCCGAGAAGCGCGCCTTCTCGCTGGTCACGCGGAAGTCGCCGACCATCGCCAGGCCCAGTCCACCACCGATTGCGGCGCCCTCGACCACCACGATCAGCGGCTTGCGGGTGCGGAACAGGCGCACGGCGAACTTGTACAAACGGCGCGGGAAACCGGGGTCCTTGTTCTCGTCCGAACCGGTGAAGTCGGCACCGGCGCAGAACACTTTGCCTTCGGCCTGGAGGATCACCACCCGGCACTGCGCCAGTTCGTCGAGGTATTCGAGCGCAGCGACCAGGTCGCTGATCAGTTCCTTGTCGAAGAAATTCAGCGGCGGGCGGCTGAATTCGAGGGTGGCGACGTGGCCTTGCAGGTCGAGGCTCAGGCCGCGGCCGGGAACGAAGGAGGTGGAAGTGGACATGCGAGCTCCTGGACGAAAGGGACGGTCGGGCGCTTGCCCGGTTCGATCGGTTGCTGGTAGCTTAGATACTTGCTGACCAACAAGCAAGTTAGAACCCCGTCCACCGCTACGAGTACAACGCCCATGCAGGCACTCGATATTCGCCCCTGCCGCCTCGACGACAAGGCCGAAGCCTTGCGCGCCGAAGTGCGCGAGTTCCTCGCGGAAACGCTGAAGGACTACCCCGCCGCCGAACGCGCCAAGAGCTGGAACGGCGCCTGTGAAGACTTCAGCCGCAAGCTCGGCGCGCGCGGCTGGCTCGGCATCACATGGCCGAAACGCTTCGGTGGCCACGAACGCAGCGCCCTGGAGCGCTATGTTGTGCTCGAAGAGCTGCTCGCCGCCGGCGCGCCGGTGAACGCGCACTGGATCGCCGAACGGCAGAGCGGCCCGTTGCTGATGAAGTTCTCCCCGGACGTGCTGGCGCCCAAGCTGTGCCCGGGCATCGCCCGCGGCGAGATCTACATGGCGATTGGCATGAGCGAACCGGACGTCGGCTCCGACCTGGCCGCGGTGCGCACCCGCGCCACGCCGACCGCCGGCGGCTGGCTGGTCAACGGCAGCAAGGTGTGGACCACCGGCGCGCAGCGCGCCCACTACATGGTCACCCTGCTGCGCACCGGGCCGAAGGACGAGAAGAACCGTCACGCCGGCCTGTCGCAGCTGCTGATCGACCTCAAGGCGCCAGGTGTGACCATCCGCCCGATCTACAACATGCTCGGCGAGCACGACTTCAATGAAGTGTTCCTCGAGAACGTGTTCGTTCCAGACGACTTCGTCATCGGCCAGCTCGGCGACGGCTGGAAGCAGGTCGGCGCCGAACTGGCCCTCGAACGCAGCGGCCCGGAGCGCTACCTGTCCAGCACCCAGCTGTACCTGGAAATGCTCGACGCCGCCGACCCGCAGGACAGTCGGCACACCGTCAGCCTCGGCCGCGTCGCCGCACGCTACGCGGTGATGCGCCAGATGTCCCTCGGCGTCGCCGGCATGCTGGCCCGCGGTGACAACCCGGCGACCCCGGCTGCGTTGGTCAAGGACCAGGGCGCAGTACTCGAACAATCGCTGCCGGACCTCGCCCACGAGCTGTTCGGCGGCCAGCGCGCACCCGGTTCGAACCTCGACCAGGTAATGCGCTACGTGACCCAGACCGCCCCGTCGTTCTCCCTGCGTGGCGGCACCCGCGAAATTCTCCGCGGCATCATTGCCAGAGGACTCGGACTGCGATGAGCGAAGCAATCAACCTTTCCGGCGTGGACGACAGCGCCCCGTCGGAACTGCAATCCATGATCGCCGACAGTGTCGAGCGGCTGTTCGCCGAACAGGTCACCCCGGCCCTGCTGGAACGTTTCGACGCCGGCGACAGTGCCGACGCGCTGTGGCAGATGGTGGTCGACAACGGCCTGCCTGGTGCGCTGGTCCCGGAAGCCGCCGGCGGCAGCGGCGCCAGTTGGCTCGACGCCAGCCCCGTGCTGCGCGCCATCGGTTACTGGCAGGCGCCGCTGGCGCTCGGCGAAACCATGCTCGCCTCCTTGCTGCTCGCCCAGGCCGGCCTGGAAGTGCCGGAAGGCGCGATCAGCCTGATCCAGGCCGGCCGCCTCGGCGACCTGCAGCTCAGCGCTGACGGCCGCCAGCTGAATGGCCGCGCGATCAACGTGCCGTGGGCGCGCAGCTGCCGCTGGGCAGTGGTCGCCGACGCGGGTCGCCTGGCCCTGGTCGATTTGCGCCAACCGAGCATTCGCCTGGACGCCGGCAGCAACTTCGCTGGTGAAGAACGCGACAGCCTGGAGTTCAGTAACGCCAGCACCCTGGCCGCGGCGCCGCTGCAACTGGCCGACGTCGCCGAGCCGGTGTGGCTGCTCGGCGCACTGGTGCGCGCCTGCAGCCTGGTCGGCGCGCTGGAGTCGAGCCTCGACAAGGCCGTGCAGTACGCCAACGAGCGCGTGCAGTTCGGCAAGCCGATCGGCAAGCAGCAGGCGCTGCAGCAGTACCTGGCGGAGATGGCCGGCAGCATCGGTGCCGCGCGCATGGCCACCCAGGTCGCCCTGCGCAGCGCCGGCGAGGCGTTCGCCGCCGCGCCGGGCAGCACCAGCAGCCTGGCGTTCGACGTCGCGGTAGCCAAGGTCTGCGCCAGCGAGGCGGCCAGCCTGGCCTGCTCGGTGGTGCACCAGGTGTTCGGCGCAATCGGCTTCACCCACGAGCACACCCTGCACTTCGCCACCCGCCGCCTGTGGTCGTGGCGCGACGAGTTCGGCAGCGACGCGCAGTGGGCCAAGGTGCTCGGCGAGGCGGCAATCGCCGCCGGCTCCGCGGGCTTCTGGGCGGGCTTGACCGCACGCAGCCTGTAAGCGCAGTAAGCGGCCCGCCGACGCGGGCCGCCTGTTGAGTTCTCCGCATGCGGGTGCGGAGTTGCAAACCGGGGGCGACCCCGGTTTTTTTATGCGCGCGTTTTAGCGCGTTTCGCCACTGACGCGCAGCGCGGCCTCCGACGCACTGGCCAGCAAGCGACTGGCGCCTGGCGTCTGCAGCAGGCACTCGGCGATCGCCGGCTCCAGCTCGCGACGCAGGCGGCGCACCAGGTCGCGCGCACCGAAGCGCGGGTCGTGCTCGCGACACAGCCAGCGGCGTGCCGACTCGTCCAGCGCCAGGCGCCGGCCGCGACGGCCCAGGCGCTGGTTGAGCTTTTCCAGTTCGATGTCGAGCAGGCTGTCCAACCAGTCGTGGTCGAGGCGCTCGAACGCCAGGATGCGGTCGATGCGGTTGAGGAACTCCGGCTCGAAATGGCCGTGCAACGCCTGCTCGAGCACCGCCGCCTCGGCGCGCGGCTGCAGATTCAACCAGCGCCGCCAGCCGGCGTCGAAACGTGTGCGGTAGTCCCACACCTGGCGCGCGCCGATGTTGCTGGTCATGAAGATCAGGCTGTTGCGAAAGTCGATCCGCCGGCTGCCGGCGGCGAGCACCAACTGGCCGCTGTCGAGCACGTTGAGCAGGCTGCGCAGCACCGTGCGGTCAGCCTTCTCCAGCTCGTCGAACAGCACGATGCCGGGCCGTCCGTAGCTGCCCTGGATGGCTTCGACGTCGAACAGCGTGGTGCCTTCCTTGCTGCCGACGTAGCCCGGCGGCGCACCGGTCAGCGCGGCGGCGTAGTGCTCCTGGGCCAGGGTGTTCATGTCGATGCGGCAGAAGGCGTCCGGGCGGCCGTGGATGGCCTGGGCGAGCAGGCGCACGATCTCGGTCTTGCCGACCCCGGTGGGGCCGATGAACAGGCTGACGCCGAGCGGCCGCTCGGGGTCGCCGATGTCGGCCTTGACCACCTTGAGCAGCGCCTCGAGCTGCTCGAGCACTGCCTCCTGGCCGACGATGCGGCCGCGCAGCAGGGCCATCACCGGCAGCGGGTCGAACAGGAAGCGCGACGGCATGCCGGCGACACCGCCGCGCGCCAGCTGGTCGCGGTTGTGGTCGAGCAACTCGTTGACGAAGGGCATGGCAGGCTCCGACAGGGCGGTGGTTTGTTGCACGGATCAGTCCCCTCTCCCTCCGGGAGGGGCTACCCCGCCGTGCGCTCCTTGCCCGCATGCGGCAACTCGCCGACCGGGCAATCGGCCACGCCGATGGTCGAGCGGGTGAGCTGCTCCACGTCGGCCTGGGCCTTCTGCGCATCGAGCACCCAGGTGCGGTAGAACTCGAACGGGCAGTCGGCCACGCCCTTGTCGCCGTCGCCGGAGTTGTAGACCCCGGTGTAGCCACGGTGCAGCAGCTTGAACAGGTGATTCTGCGACTGGTCGTTGGCGCGCGCATCGCGAATCTGCGAGACCGACAGCTGGGCGTACTGGATGCCCATCTCCTCCTCGCCGCATTCGCCGAGGGTGCGGCCGTCGAAGCCGATGATCGCCGAGTGGCCGAAGTAGCTGTACACCCCGTCGAAGCCGGCGGCGTTGGCCACCGCCACGTAGCAGTTGTTGGCCCAGGCCATGGTCTTGGCCATCAGCACCTGCTGTTCCTTGGCCGGGTACATGTAGCCCTGGCAGCGCACGATCAGCTCGGCGCCCTTCATCGCACAGTCGCGCCAGATCTCCGGGTAGTTGCCGTCGTCGCATATGATCAGGCTGATCTTCAGGCCCTTGGGGCCCTCGCTGACGTAGGTGCGGTCGCCCGGGTACCAGCCCTCGATCGGGCACCAGGGGATGCACTTGCGGTACTTCTGGACGATCTCGCCCTGGTCATTAATCAGCACCAGGGTGTTGTACGGTGCCTTGTGCGGGTGCTCCTCGTGGCGCTCGCCGGTCAGCGAGAAGATGCCCCAGGTCTTCGCCTCCCGGCAGGCGGCGGAGAAGATCGCGGTCTCCTCACCAGGGATGCTGGCGGCGGTGTCCATCATCTCCTGGTGGTCGTACATGATCCCCATGGTGCTGTACTCGGGGAACACCACCAGGTCCATGCCCGGCAGGCCGAGCTTCATGCCCTTGATCATTTCGGCGATCTTGCGCGCGTTGTCGAGCACTTCGGCCTTGCTGTGCAGACGCGGCATCTTGTAGTTGACGACCGCGACGCCGACGGTATCGGGACTGCTGGAAATATCGCCGTGGCGCATGGGGTGACTCCTTCTGCATTCGTTTTTCGAAGGAGCGAATGCATTCGCGATGCGCACTGACGGGGATCGCGGATGAATTCGCTCCTACGGGAATGGGGGTGGCGGGCTCAGTGACTGATCATCCACGGCCGCGCCGACGGGCTGGCCTTCAGCGCGTGGGGGTTGGCCTTGGTCGGGGTGTTCGGCTTGCTCGGCCCGCAGCAGCTGCAGCCGGCACCGTGCTTGCGCTTGCTTTTGTATTCCTCAAGCGTCTGCGGCGCGTGGGCGCTGCGTTCGTTGGCGTCGCGGGCGCGGCGCTGATTACCTGGCATGGTCGCCAGGCCGGGCGCGCTGAGGATCACCCGCGCACTCTGGGTGGCGCAGTAAGGGCAGGCGCATGGCGTGTCGCGCTCGGCCATCGGCCGCAGCACGGTGAAGTCGCCGCACTGCGGGCAGTCGTACTCGTAAATCGGCATGGCAGGTTCCTCGCAAAGCGGTGAAAGACGCCCTCTGCCCCGCCTCTCTCCCATAAACGGGAGAGAGGCGGCGGCGCTTACTTGTCGTAGGCGATGGGCAGGTCGATGCTGCCGTCGAGGTGCTTGATCGGGCCGCTGGCGCTGGGGTTGATGTCGAACTCGAAGATGTCGGTCGGCAGCCACAACGTCGCGCAGGCGTTGGGGATGTCCACCACCCCGCTGATGTGTCCCTGCACCGGCGCCGAGCCGAGCAGCGAGTAGCCCTGGGCCTTGGAGTAACCGAACTTGGTCAGGTAGTTGATGGCGTTCAGGCACGCCTGCTGGTAGGCCAGGTTGACGTCCAGGTAGTGCTGCTTGCCGGCGTCGTCGACCGAGATGCCTTCGAAGATCAGGAAGTTGTTGTAGGTCGGCACGATCGGACTGGGTTTGAAGATCGGGTTCTTGATCCCGTACTTGGCCATGCCGCCCTTGATCAGCTCGACTTTCATGTGCACCCAGCCGGCCATCTCGATGGCGCCGCAGAAGGTGATTTCGCCGTCGCCCTGGCTGAAGTGCAGGTCACCCACCGACAGGCCGGCGCCGTCGACATACACCGGGAAGAAGATCTTCGAGCCGCGCGACAGGTCCTTGATGTCGCAGTTGCCGCCGTGCTCGCGCGGCGGCACGGTGCGCGCGCCGGTGGCCGCGGCGGCATCGCGGATCGCGCCCTGCAGCTTGCCCATGTGCGCGGTGGCGGCGAAGGTCGGGTTGGCCAGCGGTGGCACGCGGGTCGGGTTGGTGTCGATCAGTTCCTGCTCGCGGCGGTTCCACTCGGCGAGCATCTTATGGTCCGGCAGGCAACCGATCAGTCCGGGGTGGATCAGCCCGGCGAACTTCACCCCGGGGATGTGCCGCGAGCTGGTGTACAGGCCGTGGAAGTCCCAGATGGATTTCTGCGCATGCGGGAAGTAGTCGGTGAGGAAGCCGCCGCCGTTCTGCTTGGAGAAGAAGCCGTTGAAGCCCCACAGCGAATCGGCCTTGGCGCCGATGTCGAGCAGGTCGACCACCAGCAGGTCGCCCGGCTCGGCGCCCTTCACCCCGACCGGGCCGGACAGGTAATGCACGGTGGTCAGGTCGACGTCGCGCACGTCGGAGGCGTCGTCGTTGTTCTGGATCGCCCCGGCGGTCCAGTCGTAGGTCTCAAGGATGAAGTCATCACCCGGATTGACCCAGCAGGCCATCGGGATGTCCGGGTGCCAGCGGTTGTGGATCTGCTCGTTCTCGGTGGCGGGCTGGTTGAGGTCGACCTTGATCAGCGTGTCGGTCATGACAAAGCTCCTGTGCCATGTGGAGGGTCGGCGGGCTGTGGGCGCCGGGTACGGGAGCCAGTCTCCGGGCAAGCGCGGAATCGGCAAATACGTTGGATGACGTATGCCGCAGACCAGGATTGGCGGGGCTTGCGGGGTTTTTCGCGGACATGAAAAAACGGCCGGCGCATGGAGTACACGCCGACCGCAAAGCGGATGTTCTTTATTGGGTTCCCGCCTTCGCGGGGATGACGAATAGCGCGACCTCAACCACCCTTCGTCATTCCCGCGCAGGCGGGGAATCCAGCCAACGCTTACACCGACAGGTAGCGGCTGATGCTCGCCTCGTCGACCTTGTCGCGGCTCTCCTCGACCACGAACTTACCCTTCTCGATGACCAGGAAGCGGTCGGCGATTTCCATGGTGAACGACAGCACCTGCTCGGAGACGATGATGGTCAGGTCGCGCAGGTTGCGGATCTCTTTCAGGCTGCGCGCGATGTCCTTGATGATCGATGGCTGGATGCCCTCGGTCGGCTCGTCGAGCAGCAGCACCTTGGGGTTGGTGGCCAGCGCGCGGGCGATCGCCAACTGTTGCTGCTGGCCGCCGGACAGGTTGCCGCCCTTGCGCCCGCGCATCTCGTGGAGCACCGGGAACAGCGCGTAGAGGTCGTCCGGCACCTTGCCCTTGGCCGAGGCCGGCAGGCCGGTCTGGATGTTTTCCAGCACGCTCATGCTGGGGAAGATCATCCGTCCCTGCGGCACGTAGGCAATACCGTTCTCGACGCGCTGGTGGGTGTCGAGCTTGGACACCTCTACGCCGTCGATGCAGATCTGCCCGCCCCAGGCCGGCAACACGCCCATCAGGCTCTTGAACAGGGTGGTCTTGCCCATGCCGTTGCGGCCCATCACCGCGACGATCTCGCGCTTGGCTACGTCGAGGTTGAGCTCGTGGAGGATCTGGCTCTGGCCGTAGCCGGAGACGAGGTTGCTGATGCTGAACATGCTTGAACTCCTTGCGCTCGATGCGTCGGGTTGCGCGGCGCGCCACCCGACCTGCGGAGGTATTCCCGCTGCCAGGCGTGGCAGGGGGCGATCAGGGCCGCGTCAATGCCCCAGGTACACCTCGACCACCTTCGGGTTGCTCTGCACCGCCTCCATGCTGCCTTCGGCCAGCACCTTGCCCTGGTGCAGCACGGTGACCTTGTGGGCGATGCTCTTGACGAACTCCATGTCGTGCTCGATGACCAGCACCGAACGGCCCTGGCTGATGCGCTTGAGCAGCTCGGCGGTCTGTACCCGCTCGGACACGCTCATGCCCGCCACCGGCTCGTCGAGCATCAGCAGCGCCGGGTCCTGCATCAGCAGCATGCCGATCTCCAGCCACTGCTTCTGGCCGTGCGAGAGCAGGTCGGCCTGCTGATGCAGCTGCGCGGCCAGGCCGATCTCCGCCGCTATCTCTTCGACGCGCTCGACCACCGCCGCGCTGCGCTTGAAGAACAGCGCACCGAACACCTTGCGGCCCTTGGGGTAGGACATCTCGAGGTTCTCGAACACCGAGAGGTTTTCGTAGATCGACGGGTTCTGGAACTTGCGCCCGACCCCGGCGCGAACGATGTCGTATTCGCGCATCTTGGTCAGCTCGCGGCCGTCGAACTGGATGCTGCCGGTGGTGGCGCGGGTCTTGCCGCAGATCAGGTCGAGCACCGTGGTCTTGCCGGCGCCATTGGGGCCGATCACCACGCGCACCTCGTTGCGGTCGACGTACAGGTTGAGGTCGTTGACCGCCTTGAAGCCGTCGAACGACACGGTCAGGCCCTCGATGGCCAGCACCGGTTTGGGCGATTCGAAGCCAGTCGGGCTCATGGCGTGGTCTCCAGTTCAGATTGCGGCTGACGGGCCGGGGCGTTGTCGGCCGGCTTGGCCGGGACGGTTGCGACCTTAGGTTTGCGGGCGGTGAAGTGCGCCAGCCATTTGCGCCCGTGGCTGTCCCACAGCCCGGCCAGGCCGTTGGGGAAGTACATGACCACGGCGATGAATAGCCCACCCATCAGGTACAGCCACAGCTCGGGGAAGGTCTCGGAGAAGTAGGTCTTGCCGAAGTTGACCAGCAGCGCGCCGTACACTGCGCCGAGCAGCGACAGGCGGCCACCGACTGCGGCGAAGATGACCATCTCGATCGACGGCACGATGCCGACGAAGCTCGGCGACATGAAGCCGACCTGCAGGGTGAACATCGCCCCACCGATCGCCGAGAACGCCGCGGCAATGCAGAACACGAAGACCTTGAAGCTGGCCACGTCGTAGCCGGAGAAGCGCACCCGCTCTTCCTTGTCGCGCATCGCCACCAGCAGGCGGCCGAGCTTGGAGCCGAGGATGAACTTGCCGAGCAGGATGCAGCCGAGCAGCAGCACGGCGTTGACGAAGTAGAGAATCAGCTTCGCCGCATCGCTGCGGATGTCCCAGCCGAGCATGGTCTTCAGGTCAGTGATGCCGTTGACCCCGCCGGTGTAGCCCTGCTGGCCGATGATCAGCACGGTGAGGATCAGCGCGATGGCCTGGGTCACGATGGAGAAGTACACGTCGCCGACGCGGCGCTTGAACATCGCCAGGCCGATCACCAGGGCCAGCAGCACCGGCACCACGATCACCGCGATCAGGGTGAAGGTCAGGCTGTGGAAGGGTTGCCACATCAGCGGCAGTTCGGTGATCTGGTTCCAGTCCATGAAGTCCGGGATGCCGGGGGTGGACTGGATCTTGGTGCTCTCCGGGTCGGATGCCTCGAGCTTGAGGAACATCGCCATGCAGTAGCCGCCGAGGCCGAAGAAGATGCCCTGGCCGAGGCTGAGGATGCCGCCGTAGCCCCAGCACAGCACCAGGCCGACCGCGACGAAGGCGTAGGTCAGGTACTTGCCGACCATGTTCAGGCGGAAGGCGTCCAGGGCCAGCGGAAACACCACCAGGATCAGCGCGGCGAGCACCAGCAGGCCGATAGCGCCCTGCTTGCCACCGAGCAGGGTGTCGAGTGTCTTGTTCATGTGCGGGTCCTCATGCCAGTAACTCCCTTCTGTCCCTCGCCCGCCTGCGGGCGAGGGACGCAAAGCCGCTTCGGCGTACTCATCATTTGCGCACCTTGATCGAGAACAGCCCCTGCGGCCGCAGCATCAGGATCAGGATCACCACCGACAGGGTCAGCACCTTGGCCATCGAGCCGCTCATGAAGAACTCGGTGAGCGACTGCGCCTGGGCGATGCTGAATGCCGAGGCGATGGTGCCGACCAGGCTCGCCGCGCCGCCGAACACCACCACCAGGAAGGTGTCGACGATGTACAAGGAGCCTGCAGTCGGCCCGGTCGAGCCGATGGTGGTGAAGGCCGCGCCGGCCACCCCGGCCACCCCGCAGCCTAGGGCGAAGGTCATGCGATCGACGCGCTTGGTGTTGATCCCCACCGCGCGGGCCATCAGGCGGTTCTGCATGGTGGCGCGCACCTGCAGGCCCCAGCGCGATCGGTAGAGCATCAGGAACAGGCTGGCGGTGAGCAGCACGGTGAGGCCCATGACGAACACGCCGTTGCGCGGGATGTCGATGGCCTCGGTGGGGTTGAACGAGCCCATCAGCCAGTCCGGCAGGGTCGCCGAGACTTCGCGGGCGCCGAAGGTGGAGCGGAACAGCTGCTGCATCACCAGCGACAGCCCCCAGGTCGCCAGCAGGGTGTCCAGCGGCCGGTGGTAGAGCTTGCTGATCATCGCCCACTCGACCAGCCAGCCGATCGCGCCGGCGATGACGAAGGAGAGGACGATGGCGAGGAAGAAGTAGTACGGGCCGAGCGCCGGCGCGTAGCTGTGGGTCAGCGTCGACACCAGGAAGGTGGTGTAGGCGCCGATGGTGAGGAACTCACCGTGGGCCATGTTGATCACGCCCATCTGGCCGAAGATGATCGCCAGACCGAGAGCCATCAGCAGCAGCACGCAGAATACCGATAGCCCGTTGAAGCCCTGCATGACGACGATGGCGCCGAAATCGGATAGCCATTCCATGATGATGGTCTCCTGGTGGATGGGAAGTGGGAGGAGGCTGAACCTCCGCCCCTCTCCCCAGCCCTCACCCGTAAACGAGCGAGGGGGTTGTACGGAGTTGCCGATGAATTGCGGTTTCAGGCCGCGATCCATTGCCGGTCAGAAAAAACGGAGAGCAGGAAGAGGGCGATGCAGCCCCCTCCCCTCATGCGCTTACTGGTAACCCTTGGGGAACGGATTCGGCTCGATCAGCCCGGATTCGTAGATCACCTTGAACTGGCCGTCGGCCTGCACCTGACCGATGCGGGTCTTGCTCCACAGGTGATGGTTGTCGTGGACCTTCACGTAGCCTTCCGGCGCAGTGGTCAGCTCGATGCCCGGCGAGGCGGCGACCACCTTGTCGACGTCGAAGCTGCCGGCCTTCTCGACTGCGGCTTTCCACAGCCACGGGCCGAGGTAGGCGGCCTGGGTTACGTCGCCGATCACCGCATCCTTGCCGTACTTGGCCTTGAAGGCTTCGACGAAGGCCTTGTTGTTCGGGTTGTCGAGGCTCTGGAAGTACTTCATCGAGGCGTAGAAGCCGGCCATGTTCTCGCCACCGATGCCGAGCAGTTCGTCCTCGGTCACCGACAGGGTCAGCAGGTTCTGCTTCTCGGCGGTCACGCCGGCGGCTTTCATCTGCTTGTAGAACGCCACGTTGGAGCCACCGACCACGGCGGCGAACACCACGTCAGGCTTCTTCAGCTTGACCTTGTTGATCAGCGAACCGAACTGGGTGTTGCCGAGTGGGTAGTACTCCTCGCCGACCACCTTGCCGCCGAGCACGTTCTCGATGTGCTTGCGGGCGATCTTCATCGAGGTGCGCGGCCAGATGTAGTCGGAGCCGATCAGGTAGAAGGTCTTGGCGCCCTTCTCCTTGGCGATCCAGTCGAGACCGGCGAGGATCTGCTGGGTGGCTTCCTGGCCGGTGTAGATGACGTTCTTCGACTGCTCGAGGCCCTCATAGAAAGTCGGGTAGTAGAGCAGCCCGTTTTCCTTCTCGAACACCGGCAGCACCGCCTTGCGCGACGCCGAGGTCCAGCAGCCGAACACGGTGGCGACCTTGTCGTTGACCAGCAGCTTGCGCGCCTTCTCGGCGAAGGTCGGCCAGTCGGACGCGCCGTCTTCCTGGATCACCTTGATCTGCCGGCCGAGGATGCCGCCCGACGCGTTGATCTGCTCGATGGCCAGGCGCTCAGCCTGGATCGAACCGGTTTCGGAAATGGCCATGGTGCCGGTGGCCGAGTGCAGCTGGCCGACCGTCACCTCGGTGTCGGTGATCGCCAGGCCGGTGGTGTTGGCGGTGTCGGCCAGCACGCTCTGGCTGAACACGCTGGCCGCCATCAGCGACAGCGCGGCGGCGCCCAGCGCCAGCCGGCGGGGAAGGAATCGTTTGGCTCCCAATGGTGAATCCATGGTCTTGCTCCTTTCGGTGGTTGGCCGCGCCGGGTGCCCTTATCGCTGGGACTGGAGACGTCGGGTTCGGGAGCAAGGATGCGGCGCGGGGCGGTTTCGGCCCTATACGCAGGATGACGTAAGGGCATACGTCATCTGACGTACTGAGCGCTGCGCCGCAGTGGTGCAGGATGGCGCCTACGAGTACGAGCGCGAACCACAATGTGTACCGGGCCCACAGTCCGCCCCTCACCCCAACCCTCTCCCGGAGGGAGAGGGAGCTTGCGCGGAGTACCGCTTGGACGCCGCGCTGGCCGGCAGCCGCGTACCCCCCTCTCCCTCCGGGAGAGGGCTGGGGTGAGGGACTGCACGGTCAGTTAAACGTCGAGGCACGAAGGTTGCAGATTTACACCCATCGCCGAGTCGCCAGGACTATCGCCGTGCTGCACACCGGAACCCAACGCATCGCCAAGATTCGCCGCGACTACAACAGCTGGGTCGCCGACGAAACGCTGGAGGACTACGCGCTGCGCTTCACGCCGAAGTCGTTTCGCAAGTGGTCGGAGCTGCGCATCGCCAACACCGCGCTGGGCGCCGTGTCGTTCCTCGCCCTGGAGGCGATCGGTGGCGCGCTGGCGATCAGCTACGGCTTCACCAACACCCTGTGGGCGATCCTCGCAGTCAGCCTGGTGATCTTCCTCACCGGCCTGCCGATCAGCTACTACGCGGCGCGCTACGGCGTGGACATGGACCTGCTGACCCGCGGCGCCGGCTTTGGCTATATCGGCTCGACCATCACCTCGCTGATCTACGCCAGCTTCACCTTCCTGTTCTTCGCCCTCGAGGCAGCGATCATGGCGCTGGCCCTCGAGCTGTATTTCAAGATCCCGCTGGCACTGGCCTACGTGATCTGTTCGATCATCATCATTCCGCTGGTGACCTACGGCATCACCCTGATCAACCGCCTGCAGATGTGGACCCAGCCGGTGTGGTTGGTGCTGCTGTTCCTGCCCTACGCCTTCGTGATCGCCAAGAACCCCGCGGCGCTGGCCGACTGGACCAGCTTCGCCGGTCGCGAGGGTGAGGCCGGTGCATTCAACCTGCTGTCGTTCGGTGCCGCCTGCACCGTGGCACTGGCGCTGGTCACGCAGATCGGCGAGCAGGTCGACTACCTGCGCTTCCTGCCCGAGAAGACCCGCGCCAACCGCAAGCGCTGGTGGGCGGCGATGCTCATGGCCGGGCCTGGCTGGATCATCGCCGGGGCGTTGAAGATGCTCGCTGGGGCGTTCCTCGCCTTCCTCGCCCTGCAGCACGAGATTCCCATCGAGCGCGCGGCCGAGCCGACGCAGATGTACCTGGTGGCCTTCAGCTACGTGTTCGCCTCGCCGGCCTGGGCGATGGGCGCGATGGTGCTGTTCGTCATCGTCAGCCAGGTGAAGATCAACGTGACCAACGCCTACGCCGGCTCGCTGGCCTGGTCGAACTTCTTCGCCCGGGTCACCCACAGCCACCCCGGACGCGTGGTGTGGCTGGTGTTCAACGTGGCGATCGCACTGATGCTGATGGAGCTCGGCGTGTTCGAGGCGATCGAGGAAGTCCTCGGTCTGTACGCCAACATCGCCATCGCCTGGATCGGCGCGGTGGTCGCCGACCTAGTGATCAACAAACCGCTCGGCCTGTCGCCCAAGCACATCGAGTTCAAGCGCGCGCACCTCTACGACATCAACCCGGTCGGCGTCGGCGCCATGCTGGTCGCCTCGCTGTGCTCGGTGCTCGCCCACGCCGGGTTGTTCGGCGCGCTGGCCCAGGCCGCCTCGCCGGTCGTCGCGCTCGGCACCGCACTGCTCTGCGCACCGCTGCTCGCCTGGTTCACCGGCGGCCGCTACTACCTGGCGCGGAGCAGCACGCTGAAGCTGCTGCACCCGCAGCAGACCCACCTGGAATGCGTGCTCTGCGCCAACCCCTTCGAGCGCGAGGACATCGCCTTCTGCCCGGCCTACGGCGCGCCGATCTGTTCGCTGTGCTGCTCGCTCGACGCGCGCTGCGGCGACCTGTGCAAACCCAAGGCACGCCTCGCCGCGCAGTTCGACCAGCTGATCCGCTGGCTGCTGCCGAATGCCTCGGTGCCGCGTCTGCACACCCGTCTGGCGCACTACCTGGGCGTCCTGCTGGTGGTGGTCGGCCTGATGTTCTGCGCCCTGGCGCTGATCTACAGCCAGGTTTCCCAGGGCCTCCAGGGCGCCGAGCGGACCCTGCTCTACCAGGGCTTCTTCAAGGCATTCATGGTCCTCACCCTGTTCGCCGCCGGCCTCGCCTGGTGGGTGGTGCTGACCCGCGAAAGCCGCCACGTGGCACTGGAGGAATCTAACCGGCAGACCGCGCTGCTGATGCAGGAGATCGAGGCGCACCGCAAGACCGACCAGGAATTGCAGAAGGCCAAGGAGGCCTCGGAAGCCGCCAACGCGGCGAAGAGCCGCTACGTCACCGGGCTGTCCCACGAGCTGCGCACGCCACTGAACAGCATCCTCGGCTACACGCAGATTCTGCAGCGCGACCCGGCCACTGGCGGCGGCCAGCAGGAGGCGCTGGCGACCATCTTCCGCAGCGGCTCGCACCTGCTCTCGCTGATCGACGGGCTGCTCGACGTGGCCAAGATCGAGGCCGGCAAGCTCAACCTCGAACCGGTGGAAATCCCCTTCCCGGAATTTCTCGAGCAGCTCAAGCAGATGTTCGCCCCGCAGGCGCAGGACAAGGGCCTGGCCTTCCGCTTCACCGCACAGGGACGGATGCCGGCGGTGGTGCGCGGCGACGACAAGCGCATCCGGCAGATCCTCATCAACCTGTTGGGCAATGCGGTGCGCTACACCGACCAGGGCGAGATCGGCCTGCGCGTCAGCTATGCGCGGGAAACCGCGACCTTCGAGATTCTCGACACCGGCGTGGGCATCGCCGCTGAACAGCTCGAACGGCTGTTCCAGCCCTTCGAGCGCGGCGATCCGCTGCGCCAGGACAACGGCCTGGGCCTCGGCCTGACCATCACCCGCATGCTGGTCGCGCTGATGGGCGGCGCCCTCGACGTGCGCAGCGTGCCGGGCGAAGGCACCTGCTTCGTGGTCCGCCTGTACCTGCCGGAGGTGCGCGTGCCGCAGGCGGTGGTGCACGTCGAGCACAACATCATCGGCTACCAGGGCCCACGTCGCCTGGTGCTGCTGGTCGACGACCACGTCGAGCACCGCCGCGTGCTGGCCGGCATGCTCGAACCGCTGGGCTTCCAGATCGCCGAGGCGGGCAACGGCCAGGAGGCGGTGCGCCAGGTCGCCCTGCTCAACCCCGCCCTGATCCTCATGGACCTGTCGATGCCGCTGCTCGACGGCTGGGAAACCAGTGCGCTGATCCGCCGCAACGCGCTGTCGCAGGCGCCGATCATCGTCATCTCCGCCAACGCCTTCGCCGACGACCGCGAGCGCAGCGTCGCCGCGACCTGCAACGACTACCTGGCCAAGCCGGTGCATACCCCGCAGCTGCTAGAGAAGATCAAGGCGCAGCTCGGCCTGGAATGGCTCAAGCGCGCCGACGAGGCGCCGCTGGCCTCACCGCTGCTGATTGCGCCCAGCGCGGCGAGCCTGGCCGAGCTGCAGGAACTGGGTGCGCTCGGCTACGTCAAGGGCATCCTGGAGCGGCTCGAGCGTGTCGAGCACGAGGAACCGGCCAGCGCCGCCTATGCCCAGGCGCTGCGCGCGCTGGTCAAGCGCTTCCAGCTCAACGATTTCAACCGCCGCCTCAAGGAGGCCCTGCAGCACAGCGGGCTGCCCACCGAAGGAGAAACGCTATGAATGCCCTCGTACCGCTCGATGAACCCGGCGTGGTGCTGATCGTCGACGACACCCCGGACAACCTCGCCCTGCTCTCCGACGCGCTGGATGCCGCCGGTTACATGGTGCTGGTCGCCATGGACGGCGCCAGCGCGCTGGAACGCATGCAGCGGCGCCGCCCGGACGTGGTCCTGCTGGATGCGGTGATGCCTGGTCTGGATGGTTTCGAGACCTGCCGACGGATCAAGGCGCAGGCCGAGATCGCCGACATCCCGGTGCTGTTCATGACCGCGCTGACCGACAGCGAACACGTGGTCGAGGCGTTCTCCGCCGGTGGCATCGACTATGTGACCAAGCCGCTGAAGACCGACGAGGTACTCGCCCGCGTCGCCGCCCACCTGCGCACCGCACGCCAGCTGCAGGCGGCGCGGCGCACCCCGGCGAGCCAGCCGACGCTGACCGGCGAACAGAACCTGGAAGCGCTGAACAGCCGCTATCAGCTCACCGGCCGTGAGGTGGAAGTGCTGCACTGGGTGGCCTGCGGCAAGACCAACCGCGACATCGGCGACATCCTCGGCCTCAGCCCGCGCACCGTGAACAAGCACCTCGAGCACGTCTACGTGAAACTCGGCGTGGAGACCCGCACCGCCGCGGCGGCGCTGGCCATCGCCCTGTGTCGCTGAGTGGCGCCTACTGGCCGTTGTCGCCGGTGTAGTAACCGACCGCCACCAGGTAGTGGCCAACCTTGCGCACCGAGGTGGTTTTCAGCTCATCGCGCTCGGTGACCGGGTTGCGCCAGCGGTAGCTGATCTGCCCTTCGCCCTTCTGGTTGACCTGGTCGAGCATCTGCTGGCCGATCTCGGCGCCGGCGGTGTCCTTGATCTTGCTGAAGTCGGTGCCGACCAGGCGCAGGTTGTAGCCGTGGGCCACGTAGCGGTTGGTCTGCAGGTCGACGATGAACACGTACAGGTCGTCCTGGTAGTAGGTGTTGTCCAGCTCGTTGACCGCCTTGATGGTCGCCGGCGCATCGCCATCCATCGCCTTGGCCGCCTTGTCCAGCAGGTCGGTGGCCTGCGCCGGAGTGGCGCGCGGCTGGTAGTAGCCGACCACCAGCATGCGGTCGCCGACCCGCTGGTAATAGACGTGCTTGAGTTCGACCTTGCCGTCCTGCCAGTTCATCCAGCGGTACTCGGTCTCGCGTACCGGGCCTTCCGGCTGCTTGAGCGCCTGCTCGAAGTTGGCCTTGAGATCCGGCGCCAGCACCGAGGAGATGTTGCGCCCGATCAGCCGATGCGACGGACCGCCGCTGGCGAGCATCACCCCCTGGGCATCGGTCACCCAGACGTACAGCTCGTTATCGGTGAATTCGCCGACCCGACTGAATGCGGCGAGGGCCTTGTCGCCCTGCGCGCGGTACTCGGTCACCGCCTTGTTCAACAATGCCTTGGCCCGTGCCGCCTGATCGGCATAGGCGGGATCGTCCTGCGCCAGCGCCAGGCCACCCCAGAGCATTGCCCCCAACAACAGACAGAATCGATAGACCGCGACCATCGTGTCTCTCCTTCACGGAAGTGGGATTTCGCCGCGCAACGCCGGCGCGGCTCTTACAACATAGCCGCTGACCTGGCCATAAATGACGAGATTTATGCCATGCATAAGCACTGCGCGACCGGAAACCACGACGCGGACGCCAAAATCCGGCAAATTACCCCCTATGGACGATTCCGCCGCAATGGCGATCTGGTCAAATTGGCCGCCCATATTCCATCCGTGCTTAGAAACCATGGCCGACTCCATCGCCCAGAGCTGCCGTGCGACCAAATAACCAAGGGGAACGTAACTGTGTCTGATCGTGAATTTATGGAATTCGACGTCGTCATCGTCGGCGCCGGCCCGTCGGGCCTGTCCGCCGCCTGCCGACTCAAGCAACAGGCCGCCGAAGCCGGTAAGGAAATCAGCGTCTGTGTGGTTGAGAAAGGTTCCGAAGTCGGTGCCCACATTCTTTCCGGCGCGGTATTCGAGCCGCGTGCGCTGAACGAGCTGTTCCCCAACTGGCAAGAGCTCGGCGCGCCGCTGAACACCCCGGTCGCGCGTGACGACATCTACATGCTCAAGAACGCCGACTCGGCGATCAAGGTGCCCAACCTGTTCGTGCCCAAGACCATGCACAACGAGGGCAACTACATCATCTCGCTGGGCAACCTGTGCCGCTGGCTGGCCCAGCAGGCCGAAGCCCTGGGCGTCGAGATCTACCCGGGCTTCGCCGCTCAGGAAGCACTGATCGACGAGAACGGCGTGGTGCGCGGGATCATCACCGGCGACCTCGGCGTTGACCGCGAAGGCCATCCGAAAGAGGGTTACTACACCCCGGGCATGGAGCTGCGCGGCAAGTACACCCTGTTCGCCGAAGGCTGCCGCGGCCACATCGGCAAGCAGCTGATCAAGAAGTACAACCTCGATTCCGACGCCGACGCCCAGCACTACGGCATCGGCATCAAGGAAATCTGGGACATCGACCCGGCCAAGCACCAGCCCGGCCTGGTGGTGCACACCGCCGGCTGGCCGCTGAATGACGAAAACCCGGGCGGCTCGTTCCTCTATCACCTGGAAAACAACCAGGTGGTGGTCGGTCTGATCATCGACCTGTCCTACTCCAACCCGTTCCTCTCGCCGTTCGACGAGTTCCAGCGCTACAAGCACCACCCGGTGGTGGCCCAGTACCTGGAAGGCGGCAAGCGCGTGGCCTACGGTGCCCGCGCCATCTGCAAGGGCGGCCTGAACTCGCTGCCGAAGATGGTCTTCCCGGGTGGCGCGCTGATCGGTTGCGACCTCGGCACCCTGAACTTCGCCAAGATCAAGGGCAGCCACACCGCGATGAAGTCCGGCATGCTCGCCGCCGACGCAGTGGCCGCCGTGCTGCTGGCCGACGGTCAGGGCGGTGACGAACTGACCGGCTACGTCGATAGCTTCAAGGCCAGCTGGCTGTACGACGAGCTGTTCCGCAGCCGCAACTTCGGCGCAGCGATCCACAAGTTCGGCGCGCTGGTCGGTGGTGCATTCAACTTCGTCGACCAGAACATCTTCGGCGGCAAGATCCCGTTCACCCTGCGTGACAACAAGCCGGATTACGCCTGCCTGAAGCCCGCTGCCGAGTCCAAGCGCATCGACTATCCGAAGCCGGACGGCAAGCTGAGCTTCGACAAGCTGTCCTCGGTGTTCCTGTCGAACACCAACCACGAGGAAGAGCAGCCGGTTCACCTGAAGCTGACCGACCCGAACATCCCGATCGGCCAGAACCTGCCGCTGTACGACGAACCGGCGCAACGTTACTGCCCGGCCGGCGTGTACGAGGTGGTGAGCAACGACGACGGCTCCAAGCGCTTCCAGATCAACGCGCAGAACTGCGTGCACTGCAAGACCTGCGACATCAAGGACCCGGCGCAGAACATCACCTGGGTCGCCCCGGAAGGCACCGGCGGACCGAACTACCCCAATATGTAATGAGCCACGCAATGCCCTCCCCTTAACAGGAGGGCATTTTTGTTTCTAGCCTGGACAACTTGCATGACACCGATCGATGCGGAACAACTCAAGCTGTATACCGAGCACCGCGGAATCGCCATTCCCCTGCTCGACCACATCAAACTTCGTTATCGCCCGGCAACTAATGCCGATACCCCCGGCCATCTGGTGCTGCGCGTCGAACGCGAACATTTGAACGGTTGGGACAGTACACACGGCGGAGTCATCATGACTTTGCTGGATGTGGCAATGGCATTAACCGCCAGTTATCACGACGAACAACGCCGTGGTGTGGTGACCATTGAAATGAAAACCAACTTCCTGCGCCCCGGCGGCGATGTCGGCGAAGTGCTCGAAGCCTTCGGCAGCGTGCGCCACCACACGCGTTCGCTGGCCTTTTGCGAGGCCGAGCTGCGCAACAGTCAGGGCGACACGGTGGCCAGCGCCTCGGGCACCTTCAAATACATCAGCAAGCCGTTTCCCGTGACTGACGCCTGATCAGTCAGCGCCTCTCGCTTAATTAACCAGCGAGAGGTGCTCAACTTTCCAGCTCATATTGTTGGCGTGCCAAGTTCATATCACTGGGTATTTGCGCCAATCTGGCTATACTTCGCCACGAAGCCGTCACAGTCTTGCGTTGCAATCCTGAACTGTGATGTTCCGCTTCATCGAGCATCGAAAAAAACAAACCAAGACCCATAACTGCCGGTCGGATGCTTGGGGCATTGACGCCCCACCAGTTGCCAACACTGAGACCAACGGGAAACCACGTGACGAAAGACGAACTGCGCGCCGAACTCGAGCGCCAGGCGCAGCGTTACAAGGATGTTTATGGCGGGGAAGTAATTACCTACGCCGCTCAACCGGACCCCGAGCGCAAGCCCTGGCGCAAGAAAGCCAGCCTTCTTGATCAAGCCTTCGAGAAGGAACTGGAAAAGATTGAAAAAGATCAACAGGCCAAACTGGACGACCAGAGTGGCACCTAGATCGCGGCCCTAACCCGCACCGCATGACCTGCGCAGCCGCCGCTCCGGCGTGGCGTGCGCAGGCTGCCGTTGTCCTGCTTCAGCGGCGCTTGCTGCCCCCCAGCAACGAACCCATCAGCCCGCGCACCAACTGCCGCCCCAACTGGTTGGCTGCCTGGCGTACCGCGGTCTTCATCGCCTGACTGGCCAGGCTGCCGAGCAGCTCGCCGGCCATCCCGCCCAACCCACTGTCAGCCCCCTGCTTGCCGGCCGGTGCTTCGACCTGGCGCGTCTCTTCGGTGCGCGCAGTGAGGCGCTCGTAGGCCGACTCGCGGTCGATCGGCTTGTCGTAGCGCCCGGCCTGTGGGGACTGGCGGATCAGTGCCTCGCGCTCGGCGGCATTCAACGGGCCGATGCGCGACTGCGGCGGAGCAATCGCGACCCGCTGCACCGTAGCCGGGGTACCCTTCTCCTCCAAGGTGCCGACCAGCGCCTCGCCAATGCCCAGTTCGGTGAGCACCGCCAAGGTGTCGAACGCCGGATTGGGACGGAAACCGTCGGCCACCGCGCGCAGCGATTTCTGCTCCTTGGCGGTGAACGCGCGCAGGCCATGCTGGATGCGCAGGCCCAGCTGGGCGAGCACGTCGTCCGGCAGGTCGCTGGGAGACTGGGTGACGAAATACACCCCGACGCCCTTCGAGCGGATCAGTCGCACCACTTGCTCCAGGCGGTCCTGCAGGGCCTTCGGCGTGCCGTTGAACAGCAGGTGCGCTTCGTCGAAGAACAATGCCAGCACCGGCTTGTCAGCATCGCCGCGCTCGGGCAGTTGCTCGAACAGCTCGGCGAGCAGCCAGAGCAGGAAGGTCGCGTAGACCTTCGGCGCTTCGTGAACCAGCTTGCTGGCGTCGAGCAGATGGATACGCCCGCGGCCGTCCGCCTCGGGGCGCAGGATGTCTTCGAGTTGCAGGGCCGGCTCGCCGAACAGCGCCTCGGCGCCCTGCTGTTCGAGCGTCGCCAGGCGGCGCAGCAGCGCCTGCGCGGAGGCGCCGGCAAACAGCGCGCGGTCCTCGCCGAGCAGCTCCGGATGGTCCTTGAGGTGGTTGAGGAGCGCCTTGAGGTCTTTCAGGTCAAGCAGCAACAGGCCCTCGCGGTCGGCGACCTGGAATGCCGCATACAGCGCGGCTTGCTGGCTGTCGGTCAGCTCCAGCAGGTTGCCGAGCAGCAGTGGCCCCATTTCGCTGAGCGTGGTGCGCAGCGGATGGCCGGTGCCGCCGGCGACGTCCCACAGGCTCACCGGATAGGCCTTGGCCTGGTAGTTCAACCAGGACATCGAGGCGATGCGCTCGGCCACCTTGCCCTGCGGATTGCCCGCCGCGCCCAGGCCGCACAGGTCGCCCTTGATGTCGGCGGCGAATACCGCCACGCCGGCATCGCTGAACAGTTCGGCGAGGTGCTGCAGGGTCACGGTCTTGCCGGTGCCGGTGGCGCCGGCAATCAGGCCGTGACGGTTGGCCAGCTTCAGCAACTGGGCCACCGGCTGCCCGGTCGGATCGGCGCCAATGGTGAACGAACTAGATAAAGGCATGCTGCCACTCCCTGATTTAAAGCTTTGCCCGAAATGGTCGATATAAGACCAAGCTCGATGCTCGGACATCGACCGCCAAGACAAAGACCCCTGCTCACGATCACGGCGCGCCCAGGCCACAAGCCGGCGCGCCGCGACTCGTTGTCAGGCTAAGACTGGTGCCGGAACTCAACGGACGCAAGAAGCCATGACTCAGAACCTGAAATTCAGCCACAAGATCCTGCTCGCCGCCTCGCTGGTGGTCACCGCAGCTTTCGCCTTGTTTACCCTCTACAACGACTACCTGCAGCGCAACGCGATTCGCGCCGACCTCGAGGCCTATCTCCACGAGATGGGCGAGAGCACCGCGGGTAATATCCAGAACTGGCTCTCCGGCCGCATCCTGCTGGTGGAACACACCGCGCAGTCGATCGCCCGTGAGCCCGATCAGCAGGCCACCATCGGCCTGCTCGAGCAGCGCGCGCTGGCTTCGACCTTCACCTTCAGCTACGTCGGCAGCCAGGACGGCAGCTTCATCATGCGCCCGGAGAGCGCCATGCCAGCGGATTACGATCCGCGCACCCGCCCCTGGTACAAGGATGCCCAGGCCGCCGGCGGCACCACGCTCACCGAACCCTATGTGGACGCGGCCACCAGCGCCTTGATCATGACCATTGCCACCCCGGCGGGCGGACAAGGCGTGGTCGGCGGCGACCTGAGCCTGCAGACCCTCACCCAGATCATCAATGCCCTGGACTTCGGTGGCATGGGCTACGCCTTCCTGGTCAGCGCCGACGGCAAGATCCTGGTGCATCCCAACAAAGATCTGGTGATGAAGAGCCTCAAGGACCTCTACCCGCAGAACACTCCGAAGATCGGCACCTCGGTCAGCGAGGGTGAGCTGGACGGCCACACGCGCATCCTCACCTTCGCCCCGGTCAAGGGCCTGCCCTCGGTGACCTGGTACGTCGGCCTGTCGGTGGACAAGGACAAGGCCTACGCGATGCTCAGCGAGTTCCGCACCTCGGCGGTGATTGCCACGCTGATCGCGGTGGTCAGCATCATCTTCCTGCTGAGCATGCTGATCCGCGTGCTGATGCAGCCGCTGCACACCATGGGTCGTGCCATGCAGGACATCGCCCAGGGCGAAGGCGACCTGACCAAGCGTCTGGTGATTCAGAACAACGACGAATTCGGTGAGCTGGCCAGCGCCTTCAACCGCTTCGTCGAACGGATCCACAGCTCGATCCGCGAAGTGTCGTCGGCCACCCGCCAGCTCAACGAAGTGGCGCAGCTGGTGGTCAACGCCTCCAACTCGTCGATGGTCAACTCCGACGAGCAGGCCAACCGCACCAACAGCGTCGCCGCGGCGATCAACGAGCTCGGCGCCGCCGCCCAGGAGATCGCCCGCAACGCCGCCGATGCCTCGCACCAGGCCTCCGATGCGCGCTCGCAGAGCGAAGACGGCCGTCAGGTGGTGGAACGCACCATCCAGGCGATGAACGAGCTGTCGAGCAAGATCAGCGCCTCGTGTTCCAACATCGAAGCGCTCAACGGCAAGACGGTGAACATCGGCCAGATCCTCGAAGTGATCAAAGGGATTTCCGAACAGACCAACCTGCTCGCCCTCAACGCGGCGATCGAGGCGGCACGTGCCGGTGAAGCCGGACGCGGCTTCGCGGTGGTCGCCGACGAGGTGCGCAACCTGGCGCATCGCACCCAGGAGTCGGCGCAGGAGATCCAGAAGATGATCGAGGAGCTGCAGGTCGGCGCCCGTGAAGCGGTCACCACCATGACCGAGAGCCAGCGCTACAGCGAGGAAAGCGTGGAGATCGCCAACATGGCCGGTCAACGCCTGAGCAGCGTGACCCACCGGATCGGCGAAATCGACGGCATGAACCAGTCGGTGGCCACCGCCACCGAAGAGCAGACCTCGGTGGTCGAGTCGCTGAACATGGACGTCACCGAGATCAACGTGCTCAACCAGGAAGGCGTGGAAAACCTGCAGGCCACTCTGCGCGCCTGCGGCGAGCTGGAGCAGCAATCCGGCCGCCTCAAGCAGCTGGTCGACAGCTTCCGCATCTGACGCCATCCCCGCCCCTGGACGCCGCGCACGGCGTTCAGGGGCAGCGGATTCATTCCGCTCCCGCTACTTCGGCGGCACCTTGCCCGCCCCCTCCGCGCCCTGCTCTTCCTGCTCTTCCTGCAATTGCTGCCACAGCTCGGCGGCGCCGGGAAACTCGGTACCGTTCTCGCTGCTCAACGCTTCCGGATCGTAACGCCGCACACAGCCTTCACCGAGCGTCGGTGGTGGGCTGGATGTCGCGCGATCGAGGGGATCGGTCATGGGTCTGCCTCCTGTGCAGCCGTCAGTATGCTCAGGCACCCCCCAATAATTAATCGATTTAACTGATCGCTTTCAGCGCAAATTTATACTTTTTATTGATCTGTCTGCTCTGCAATATGGCGCCCATCCACTGATTAACCAGGAGGTGCTCCATGATCATTCGTCCTTCCGCCGAACGCGGTCGCGCGCAGCTGTCCTGGCTGAACAGCCAGCACAGTTTCTCCTTCGGCCACTATTACGATCCGCGCCACCAGGGCTTCTCGCACCTGCGGGTGATCAACGACGATCGGGTCGCACCGGGCGGCGGCTTCGCCCCGCATGGCCATCGCGACATGGAGATCATCAGCTATGTGCGCAGCGGCACGTTGGCACACCGCGACTCGCTCGGCACCGAAGAGCACATCCAGGCGGGCGAGTTCCAGCTGATGCGCGCCGGTAGCGGCATCCAGCACAGCGAGTTCAACGCCTCGTCAAGCGAGCCGGTGCACTTCATGCAGATCTGGATCGAGCCGGCGCAGCGTGGCCTGCCGCCGAGCTACCAGCAACGCGCCTTCGCGGCGCAGGACGGCCTGCAGGCGGTAATCACCCCGGACGGCGCCAACGGCACGCTGCAGATTGCCCAGGACGCCACGCTATACCGCTGGCAGGGCAGCCGTCTGGACTACCAGCCGGCCGCCGGGCGCTGGGTCTATCTCCAAGTACTGGAAGGTACGCTGGCCAACGCCGAGATGACGCTACAGGCGGGCGACGGCCTGCTGGTCCGCGAGGGGGAAGCGTTGCGCTTCGACGGTCATGGCGAGGCACTGCTGTTCGACCTGCCGGCCGAATAGGCGCGCGGCAGCTGCAAGAAAAAAGGCGAGCCATCCGGCTCGCCTTTTTTATCGACTCAGTCGAACAACACCGTCTTGTTGTCGTGAATCATCACCCGGTCTTCCAGGTGCAGGCGCAGGCCGCGGGCCAGTACGCGTTTTTCCACGTCCTTGCCCAGCCGCACCATGTCTTCGATGCTGTCGCGGTGGGTCACCCGCGCCACATCCTGCTCGATGATCGGACCGGCATCCAGCTCTTCGGTGACGAAGTGGCAGGTCGCGCCGATCAGCTTCACCCCACGCCGTGCGGCCTGGTGGTACGGCTTGGCGCCGACGAACGACGGCAGGAAGCTGTGGTGGATGTTGATCACCTGGCCGGCATATTCCTGGCACAGCTGCGGCGGCAGGATTTGCATGTAGCGCGCCAGCACCACCACGTCGGCCTGATGCTCGCGCACCAGACGCGAGACTTCGGCGAACGCCGGCTCCTTGTCCTGCGGATTGACTGGTACATGGAAGTACGGAATGCCGTGCCACTCGACCATGCTGCGCAGGTCGTCATGGTTGGCAATCACGCAGGGAATCTCGCAATCCAGCTCGCCGCTGTGCCAGCGGTGCAGCAGGTCGGCCAGGCAATGCGATTCGCGGCTGGCCATCAGCACCACGCGCTTCTTCTGGTCGGAATCGGTAACGCGCCACTCCATGGAGAACTCACGGGCGATCGGCGCGAACGCCTGGCGGAAACCTTCGAGGTCGAACGGCAGGGAGTCGGCGCGAATCTCGTGGCGCATGAAGAACCAACCACTCTGATTGTCCGAATGGTGGCTCGCCTCCGTGATCCAGCCGTTATAGGTCGCCAGAAAACTGCTGACCTTGGCGACGATACCGACGCCATCCGGACAAGCGATGACCAGTCGAAAAGTGCGCATGCAACTAACTCCAGAAACTGCAAAGGGCGCCATTCTAGCCACACCCCGGGAAAACTGCAGTACCGGCCCGTCCGCCAATGCGCTGCGGCACTAGTCCTCCCCCGCGCGGCGCCCACATCGCGGACAATAAACCCTGCATATGGCAAGGGCTCTCTTCTTAATACCTTTCGGTTATTCGTGATGATTAACTTCAGTGGCGCTTGCTGACTTGTGGCGAATTTGAATGTGCAAAGTGTTAATTGACGCAAAACTTTTCGAATATGTTTACTTGATCAAATTGCCTGACTATTATTCAAACCACTACCTCTGCCAACCACCTCAGAAGAATTCAAGGTAAAGCCCATGTCGCTGATCAATGAATACCGCGCTACCGAAGAAGCAATCAAAGAACTCCAAGAGCGCCTGAAGAACCTCTCCCAAGATGACAAGCTGCAGAAGGAGCTGGAATTCGAAGGCAAACTGCGCAAGCTGATGGGCGAATACTCCAAGTCGCTGCGCGACATCATCGCCATCCTTGATCCGGAAGTTAAAGCCGGCAAAGCTCCGCGTGCCGCCAAGCCTGCTGGCAGCAAGCGCGCCCGCAAGGTCAAGCAATACAAGAACCCGAACACCGGTGAAGTGATCGAAACCAAAGGCGGCAACCACAAGACTCTGAAAGAGTGGAAAGCCAAGTGGGGCGCCGACACCGTTGAAAGCTGGGCCACCCTGCTCGGCTAAGCGCTCGCGACACGCGCTTTGCGACACCAATAAAAAACGCCAGCACTGCTGGCGTTTTTTATTGGGCTTCCAGATCACCGCGCGGATTAGTTAAAGACCATGCCGGCGGCCCAGCTGCTCCGCATAGGCCTGCCACTCCAGCAACAAACTTCGCTGCTCTGGCGTGGCACTCACCAAGGCCTCGGCCAACGCGCCGTGGAACTCCGCCAAGGTATTTGGCGCGCCCCACTCTTTGGCAGTTAGACGCTGACGGCAGAAGTCTTGCCAACGTTGCTGCTCGTCCGCCTGCAAAGTTTCCGGGAAGTTGCGCGCGCGATAGCGAAATAGCAATTCCACCAAACGCGGATCATCGAACATCCAACCGCCCTGGCCGAGCCGCGCCGGCTCGGCACTGCGCACCTGCTCGCACAAACGCCGATCGCGGTCGCCGAAGAAGCCGTCATAGAGTTGCTGTTCCGGATCGGCGTTGGCGGCGAACGATTCTTCGCCGTACACCGCCGGCAACTTGCCCGCCCACAGCGGCTGGGCCTCACGCAGTTGCACGGCGCGCGCCTGGCAGAGCGACATATCCACCTGCAGGCGTTGCAGATCCGCTTCGCGCAAGACGTTCAGCGGGGCGAGCACCGGGCAGCGATTAACGTGGACAAGCTTGAGCGGCACCGGCAGCTCGCCCTCGGCGAGGTCGTCGCGACGGGTGTACAGCAGGCGGCGCAAGCGTTCGGCGTCGTAATCCAGCAACGGCGCCGGATCGCTCTGCAGGTCGCAGACGATCAGTGCATTGCGATTGCGCGGGTGCCAGGCCAGCGGCAGCACTACGGCGAGATAGCCGCGCGCCGCGGAGAAGCGCCCGGAAATGTGCACCAGCGGTTGCAGCAGACGAATCTGCTCGAGCACCAGGGACTTGCTGCGCAGCTTGTAGAGGTAGTCGTAGAGGCGCGGCTGGCGCGCGCGGATCAGGCGCGCCAGGGCGATGGTGGCGCGCACGTCGGACAACGCATCGTGCGCCTGGCCGTGCTCGAGGCCGTTGGCGGCAGTCAGGCGCTCCAGCTTAAGGGTCACCCGGCCATCTTCCTGCGGCCACTCGATGCCTTCCGGGCGTAGCGCGTAAGCGGTACGCACCACGTCGATCAGGTCCCAGCGGCTGTTACCGCCCTGCCACTCGCGGGCGTAAGGGTCGAAGAAATTGCGATACAGGCTGTAGCGCGTCACTTCATCGTCGAAGCGCAGGGTGTTGTAGCCCGCCCCGCAGGTGCCGGGTGTCGCCAGCTCGGCGTGCACGCGGGTCATGAACTCCGCCTCGCCGAGGCCACACTCGGCCAGGCGCTGCGGATCGATACCGGTGATCAGACAGGCCATCGGGTGCGGCAGGATGTCTTCGCTCGGCCGGCAGTACAGATTGATCGGCGCGGCAATCTCGTTCAGCGCGTCGTCCGTGCGGATGCCGGCGACCTGCAGCGGGCGGTCGCGGCGCGGGTCGATACCGGTGGTCTCGTAGTCGTACCAAAAAATTGAAGACATAACTTCCCTGGATCAATGGCTGCAACGAAGAGCGCCCAATGCAATCGCTCTGCTTTTGACTGCCGCATTCTACGCGGACAGATTCCAGAGTATCAGGCGGGTTCTGCCACATCTCCTCCGCGTTCAATGTGCCCTCTTCTCGGCTAACTACTTGCGGCACTCATGCAACTAACCCAACTACTTCGTCCAATAAGGAAACAGTATTCGACTCGAAATTGGCGCCAGAATGATGTCACAATAATGGCACTCAACCTGTTGCCTGGGCCACGCAATGCCAAACGGAATCTACGAGATCAACTTCAAATCGTCCCTCAAGGACTTCGGAAAAGGACTGGTTGTCATCAAGGACGGCAGCCTGAATGGCGGCGACCTGCACCTTATCTATCGCGGCCAGTTCCAAAGTGACAATGGTCAGATTCACGCGCAGATCATTGCCGAACAACGAAAGCCGGCTGACGCAACTGTCGCAGATATCGAGCGACTCGAAGTCGACTTCGCGGGAAATCTCGACGCCTCGACTGGCAACATCTTTCTGGCCGGTGCCGTGACCGGTCGGCCCAACTTGCTGATCACCGCCATTGGCAAGAAGCTCGCGGCTACCGCCTGATCCACGGCCGCCCCGTCAACCACCTTCAACGTCGCGCCCTAATAAAAAGCCCGCGCTCGGCGGGCTGCAAGAACGGCTGACGTCAGCAGAAGTGCGTCAATCCTGGCGTGCCGACAGATGTGCCTGCAGCTTGTGGTGGCCCCGACTGTGCCGCTAGCATGCCGCTCATAAAATCGCACAAGGATCGTCACCGTGCTGCCGCACCCCGCCCTCGTCCTGCGCTCCGGCCAGGCCGCCTAGCCCCGCCATGCACACCGCCGCCGCTGCCCGTCCGCTGGACACCCGCTTTCGCGTGGAAACCCCGGAAGGCATCGATCTGTTGTTGCGCCCGGCTGGCCTGGTGCCGCGTGCACTGGCGTTCGCCATCGACCTCGGCATTCGTGGCCTGGTGCTGCTGGTACTGTTCGTGGCGCTCAGCCTGCTCGGTCAGTTCGGCATGGGCCTGGGGGCGATCCTGCTGTTTCTGCTCAACTGGTGGTACATGGTGCTGTTTGAGGTGCTCAACCAGGGCCGCACCCCGGGCAAGCAATGGATGGGCCTGCGCGTGGTCAACGATGACGGCACGCCAATCGGCTGGGGCGCTTCGCTGACCCGCAACCTGTTGCGCTTCGTCGACCTGCTGCCGTTCGCCTACCTGCTGGGCATCCTCAGCTGCCTGGCGCACCCGGCGTTCAAGCGCCTCGGCGACCTCGCCGCCGGCACCCTGGTGGTCTACCGCGATCCGCCGCCGAGCCGCCCGCAACTGCCCGAGGCCGAACCACTGCGCGCGCCCTTCCCGCTCAATGTCAGCGAGCAGCGCGCGCTGCTCGGCTTCGCCGAACGCCAGGGCGAGTTGTCCGCGCCGCGCCGCGCCGAGCTGGCAGCGATTCTCGCCGACACCCTGGACGTGCCGGCCGAGCAGGCCGAACGCCAGCTCAATCGGATCGCCCGCGGGCTGCTGGGGCCGACATGAAGCAGAGCCTCTTCGAGCAACGCAACCAGAGCGCCTGGCAACGCTTCACCCAGCAGCTCGACGCCCTGGAACGCGGCAAGGCGTCGCGCGATACCAGCGCGCACTTCAGCAGCGACTACCGCCACCTTTGCCAACACCTGGCGCTGGCCCGCGAGCGCGGTTACAGCAGTCACCTGGTCGATCAGCTGCAGCAGCTGGCAATGCGTGGCCACCAGCAGCTCTACCGCCATCGCGACCACCTTGGCGCACGGCTGATCGGCTTCCTGCTCGGCGGCCTGCCGCGCCTGGTGCGTCAGGAATGGCGCTGCATGGTCGCCGCCAGCCTGTTGTTCTTCGGCAGCCTGATCGGCATAGCGCTACTGGTCTACCTATTCCCCGACCTGGTCTACAGCGTGATCAGCCCCGAGCAGGTCGGCTCGATGGAGCAGATGTACGACCCCGACGCGCGTCGCCTGGGGCGCTTCGGCGAACGCGACTCCGGCGACGACTGGATGATGTTCGGCTTCTACATCATGAACAACATCGGCATCGCCTTTCAGACCTTCGCCAGCGGCCTGCTGTTTGGCCTCGGCAGCCTGTTCTTCCTGCTGTTCAACGGCCTGATGATCGGCGCGGTGGCTGGCCATCTGACGCAGATCGGCTTCGGCGAAACCTTCTGGTCGTTCGTCATCGGCCACGGCGCGTTCGAACTGACCGCCATCGCCCTGGCCGGTGCTGCTGGCCTGAAACTCGGCAGCGCGCTGCTCGCCCCTGGGCGCTGGCCGCGCAGCGAAGCGTTGCGCCTGGCCGCCAAACCGGCGGTGCAACTGGTCGCCGGCGCCGCCCTGCTGCTGCTGATCGCCGCATTCGTCGAGGCCTACTGGTCATCGATGACCTACACCACGCCGCTGGTCAAATACGTCGTCGGCGCCGGGCTGTGGCTGCTGGTGCTGGCCTATCTGCTGTTCGCCGGACGAGGTCAGCATGCGCCTGACTGATGCCAGTGTGGCCATCCGCCCGCGCAGCGCCTGGGAGGCCATGGACCTTGGCGTACTGCTGGCGCGCCGGCATGCCGGACTGTTGATGGCCAGCTGGGCGCTGGTCAGCCTGCCGGTGTTCGCCTTGCTCAGCCTGCTGCTGTGGCGCTACCCGAGCTGGGCGCTGCTGCTCTTCTGGCTGCTCAAGCCGGCCTTCGAACGTCTGCCGCTGCATATCCTGTCCCGTGCGCTGTTCGGCGACGTGCCGACGCTGCGCGAAGCACTGCGCGCTTGGCCGCGTCTGCTCAAGCCGCAACTGCTGGCCAGCCTGACCTGGCGGCGCCTGAGCATGACCCGCAGCTTCGACCTGCCAGTGCTGCAACTCGAAGGCCTGAGCGGCCGCGCTCGCCAGCAACGCCTGGTGGTGCTCGGCCAGCGCGATGCCGGCGGCGCGACCTGGCTGACCCTGGTCGGCGTGCACCTGGAAGGCGCGTTGTGGCTCGGCCTGATCTCGCTGCTCTACCTGCTGCTGCCGCAACAGCTCGAACTCGACTGGAACTGGCAGAAGCTGCTGCAGGAAAGCAGCGAGGACTGGCTATGGCTGGAGCACCTGTCCAACCTGCTGTACGCCCTGGTGCTGATCGTCTGGGAACCGGTGTATGTGGCCTGCGGCTTCACCCTCTACCTGAACCGCCGCACCCAGCTGGAAGCCTGGGACATCGAACTGACGTTCCGCCGCCTGCGCCAGCGCCTGGGCGGTGTCGCCTATGCCCTGCTGCTGGGTGTCGCCCTGCTCGCCTTGCCGCCGGCCGCGCCGGTGTGGGCAGCCGAGCCGGTCGGCAGCTGCCCGCTACCCGAGGCCTTCGATCCGCAGGGCCCGCAAGCCGAACGCCTGCTACAGCAAAAGCTCACCAGCCAGGCCGCGCATGACGCCATCACCAGCCTGCTCGACCAGCCGCCCTTCGAGAATCGCGAGACCGTGACCCGCTGGCGCTTCGGCGACGAAGCCGACAAGCCGGCGCGCGAGGCCGACCACAGCGCCCTGGAGAAGCTGCTCAAGGGTTTCTTCAACCTGCTCGAGCGCTGGCACGGCCTGAAAACGCTGGCGCTGATCCTCGAGGTGGTGCTCTGGGCCCTGCTCGCCAGCGCCGTGATCCTGCTGCTGTGGCGCTACCGCGAGTGGCTGAGCACCTTCGCCAGCCGCTTCGGCTTGCCGCAGCGGCGGACCAGCCTGCCGCCAAGCGTGCTGTTCGGCCTGGAAGTGGCGCCGGAAAGCCTGCCCGACGACATCGCCGGCACTGCCGAACGCCTGTGGGACGAGCGGCCGCGCGAGGCGCTCGGCCTGCTCTACCGGGCGCTGCTCAGCCATCTGCTACATGACCAGCGCCTGGCGCTGAAGAGCTCGCACACCGAAGGCGAAGTGCTGACCCTGATCGATCAGCTGCAGCAACACGAGCTGAGCCGCTTCAGCCAGATCCTCACCCGCCATTGGCAGAACCTCGCCTACGGCCATCGCCTGCCGCCGGCCAGCCTCAAGCGTGGCCTCTGTGAAGGCTGGCGCCGGCAATTTCCGCAGGGGCTGCGCGCATGAGCCGGCGCGCCCAGTTCTACCTCGGCGCCGGCCTGCTGCTGGCCGTCGGCCTGCTCGCCATCTACGCGCTCGGCCGTCTGACGCCCTACCAGGAGGAGCTCAAGCACGGCGCTTCGCCGGAAGCGCGCAGCAATCCCTACCTGGCCGCCGAGCAGTTCCTGCGCCAGCGCGGCATCCGCGTGCAGCGCGCCGATGGCCTGCCGGCGGTCGCGGCGCTGCCGAGTGCCGGGCAGACCCTGCTGCTGCTCGGCGACCGCGGCAACATGACCCCGCGCCAGGCCGAACAACTGCTCGACTGGGCCAGCAAGGGCGGCCATCTGCTGGTGGTCGCCGAACGCCTGTGGGACGAGAAGGAAGGCAAGAGTGGCGACCTGCTGCTCGATCACCTCGGCGTGCAGCAGTTCCTCAGCGAAGACCTCGACGAAGACGACAAGGGCCACGCCAGTCAGCCGCCCGCCGACGCCGCCAAGGCCGACAGCGACGCCGCGCCGGCGGCCGAAGATGAGCCAAGCGAAGACGCCGACCGGTATCCACAGCTGACCAAGCTGTACCTGGAGAACGACGCCGCGCCGGCCTACATCGACTTCGATACCGACTACCACCTGTACGACTCGAAGAACCTCGCGCACGCCTGGGCCAACAGCGGCGACAGCACCCACCTGCTGCAGCTGTACTACGGCAATGGCCTGGTCAGCGTGCTCAGCGACCCGTGGATCTGGCAGAACACCCACATCGCCAAATACGACAACGCCTGGCTGCTCTGGTACCTGACCCAGGACAGCGCGGTGACCCTGCTCTATCGCGCCGACCGCGACAGCCTGCTCAGCCTGCTGCGCCAGTACTTCCCCGAAGCGCTGGCGGCGCTGGCCCTGCTCGTCGCGCTACTGCTGTGGCATGTCGGGCGACGCCGCGGGCCGCTGCTGGCGCCGCTCAGCCGCGCGCGCCGGCAACTGGAGGAGCACCTGCGCGGCAGCGCCGACTTCCAGCTGCGCCACGGCGGTCAGCAGTCGCTGATCCAGGCCCTGCAACGCGACATCCAGCGCCGTGCGCGGCGCCGGCATGCCGGCTTCGAGCGCCTCGACGTGGCCAGCCAGTGGCAGGTGCTCGGCCGCCTCACCCGTCTGCCCAGCAGTGCCGTGAGCCAGGCCATGCGTCCACTGCCGGCGCAGCGCCTTTCCGCACCCGACTTCACCCGCCAGGTCGCCCACCTACAAACCCTCAGGAACGCCCTATGAGCGAGCAATTCCCCGAATCCCCGGCTGAAATGCCGGACAGCGCCGGCGGTCCGGCGCCGGCCCCCGCCAACCCCGCGGCCCAGCGCCAGCGCGCCAGCCAGTTGGCCCAGGCGTTGCGCAGCGACCTGCAGAAGGCGCTGATCGGCCAGAGCGCGGTGATTGACGACGTGCTCACCGCGCTGATCGCCGGCGGCCACGTGCTGGTCGAGGGCGTTCCCGGCCTCGGCAAGACCCTGCTGGTGCGCGCCCTGGCGCGCTGCTTCAGCGGCGAGTTCGCGCGCATCCAGTTCACCCCCGACCTGATGCCCAGCGACGTCACCGGCCATGCCGTGTACGACCTGCAGAGCGAACAGTTCAAGCTGCGCAAGGGTCCGGTGTTCACCAACCTGCTGCTCGCCGACGAAATCAACCGCGCCCCGGCGAAGACCCAGGCGGCGCTGCTGGAAGTCATGCAGGAGCGCCAGGTGACCCTGGAGGGTCGCGCCCTGGCCGTGCCGCAACCGTTCATGGTGCTGGCAACGCAGAACCCGATCGAGCAGGAAGGCACCTACCCGCTGCCCGAGGCCGAGCTGGACCGCTTCATGCTCAAGCTGCGCATGGACTACCCGCAGGCCGACGAGGAAGTACAGATGGTCCGCCAGGTGACCCGCTCGGCGCGTGCCGACATGCTCGAAGTCACCCCGCTGCGCCCGCTGCTGCAGGCCAAGGACGTGCTCGCCCTGCAGAAGATCGCCAGCGATCTGCCGATCGACGACCAGGTGCTCGACTATGCCGTGCGCCTGGCGCGCGCCACGCGCAACTGGCCGGGGCTGTTGCTCGGCGCCGGGCCGCGTGCCTCCATCGCCCTGGTGCGCGGCGGGCGTGCCCGCGCGCTGCTGCGCGGCGGCGACTTCGTCCTGCCGGACGACATCAAGCACTGCGCCCTGGCGGTGTTGCGCCACCGCGTGCGCCTGTCTCCGGAACTGGAGATTGAAGGCCTGTCGGTCGATCAAGTGCTCCTGCAACTGCTCGACCAGGTCGCCGCGCCGCGTCTATGAAGCCATCCCGCACGCTGCTGGCGCTGCTCGCCGGCCTGCTCGCCGTCGCCGTGCTGCTCGGGGCGCTGACGGCGCTCGGCCATGCCCCGCCGTCGTTGCTGACTCGCCTGTGGTGGATCGCCCTGCTCAGCCTGATGCTGCTCGCCGCAATCGACGCGCTCGGCCTGCGCCAGCTGCCGTCGCCACGCCTTGAGCGTCAGCTGCCGGGCAACCTGTCGCTGGGCCGCTGGAGCGAGGTGCAACTGGATGTCCACCACCAGCTGAGCCGCACGCCCTGGCTGGAGCTGTTCGATCACGTGCCGGCGGGTATGGAATTCGAGCACCTGCCGCAGCGGGTCGCGCTACAGCTCGGCCAGGTCAGTCAGTACCGCTATCGTCTGCGCCCGCTGCGCCGTGGCCACTTCCAGGTGCCGCGCTGCGAGGTGCAGCTGCCCAGCCCGCTGCGCCTGTGGCAGGGCCGACGCCTGCTGGAGCTGCCCGGTGAAACCCGCGTCTACCCCGACTTCGCTCGGCTGTACGGCGCCCAGCTGATGGCGGTCGACCACTGGCTCAGCCAGCTCGGCGTGCGCCAGCGCCAGCGCCGCGGCCTCGGTCAGGAGTTCCATCAGCTGCGCGAGTTTCGCGAAGGCGACTCGCTGCGGCAGATCGACTGGAAGGCCACCGCGCGCAAGCGCACGCCGATTGCCCGCGAGTACCAGGACGAGCGCGACCAGCAGATTCTCTTTCTAGTTGATTGCGGCCGGCGCATGCGCAGCCAGGATGGCGATCTCGCCCACTTCGACCACGCGCTGAACGCCTGCCTGCTGCTCAGCTATGTGGCACTGCGCCAGGGCGATGCGGTCGGCCTGGCGACCTTCGCCGGCGACCAGCCGCGCTTCCTGCCGCCGAACAAGGGCCATGCCCAGCTCAGCGTGCTGCTCAATGGTGTGTACGACCTCGCCGTTACCCAGCGGCCGGCCGACTTCGGCGCCGCCGTCGATAACGTGCTCGCTCGCCAGCAGCGCCGCGCCCTGGTGGTGGTGCTGACCAACCTGCGCGACGACGACGATGAAGAGCTGCTCGGTGCCATGAAGCGCCTCGGCCGCCGGCATCGCGTGTTGATCGCCAGCCTGCGCGAGGAGGTGCTCGACCGCCTGCGCCAGACGCCGGTGCAGAGCTACGAGGACGCCCTGGCCTACTGCGGCACGGTGGATTACCTCAATGCGCGCGGCGACCTGCACGAACGGCTGGCCGCTCATGATTTGCCGGTGCTCGACGCGCGGCCGGGCGAACTGGGGCCGGAACTGGTGGGCCGCTATCTGGCCTGGAAAAAGGCCGGGGTACTCTGACCCCGATGCGGCGTGGCGCCGGGCAGCGCCGCGCGCGAGCGGGCTTTAGGCCGACGCGGCCAAGCTGTGGAAGCTGAAGTAGTAGCGCAGCGCCTCGACCATCTCGACGTACTCGGCAGGCGGCGCCACCAGGCTGAAGCCTGAGTCATAGCCACCGGGAGTGACGTCCTCGCGACACCATTGGCAAGTCGCGGAGAAGTCGATGAAGCGCATGCCGTCCTGGGCGGGAATCTTCAGACGCAGGTCGAAACGGGCGCCGACCAACATCGGTAGCTGGCTGATCAGCATCAGCCCATCAAGGGAAACATTGCCGATCGAGCCCATGGGCTTGTCGGTAATGCGGTTGAACACCTTCAGGTAATACGGCAACTGGTGGCGTTCGATACTGCGGATTCGGCGCTGCGTCTGCATGATGGTCGACCACGTGCTGGCAAATCGCTATGTCACGGAAGAGTATGCCGCCGTGACCCGCCCACGGCCAGCCCTAACTGCACTGCTGCTCGATACGCTCGATCAGCTGACGACGGGCGGTTTCGATCTGCTCGTCGCTGTAATACACCTGCTGCCCACGGTCATCGACGTGGTAGTAGCGGCCGCCGCGCGACACCTGACTCAAGCGCTCACGCAAGACGCCGCACTCCTGCGAGCGTTTCTCCTGGCGCTCGGCTTGTTGCGCCGAGGCGCTCTGCTGCTCCTGCCGCCGCGCCTCGTAGAAGCGATCTGCCTTGGCCTCACGCTCGCGGGTCGCCGCATCGCGCTCGACCACCTGCGGCTTGACCTCGACCTGCTTGGCCCCGGCCTGCGGTTTCGCACTGAAATGCACTTGGCCGCTGGCATCCGTCCAACGGTAGATCTCCGCCGCCTGTGCGCCGGACAACGCGACGCACAGCCATACGGCGCAACACACTCGATGCATGACGCTCCTCCCTGAAGTCTGGCACCAGCTTAGCGTCGGCCGCCGGCCACTCAACAGGGCCACGACCGGCGGTCGAGATTGCCGTCAGAGCGGCGCGGGCAGCGGCTTGGCCGGCGTGGCGCTGCTCAGCTTGCCGAGCTGCCGCAAGGTGTCCAGGCGCGCCTTGGCCCGGTAGGCGTACTCGCTGCTCGGGTACTGGGCAATGATGAACTGGTAGGTCTGCGCCGCGTCGACGAACAGACTCTGGCGTTCCAGGCACTGCCCGCGCAGCAGCGACACTTCCGGCTGCACGTAGCGCCGCGAGCGGCTCTTGCGCTCAACCTGGGACAGCTCGAGCATCACCCGCTCGCAGTTGCCACGACTGTATTCGCGATAGGCCTGGTCCAGGTGATGGTCCATCGACCAGCGGGTGCAACCCACGGCACTCAGGGCCAGGGCGATGATCAGCAGGTTACGCATGTGTTTCGGCCCTCTGCCAACCGTTAGCCTGGAGTTTAGGTTCATGTTTGATCAACGACTTTAGGGTAGTGAAACTGCCGCCAGCTGCGCCATTGCAGCGTTACCAGCGACAATGGGCGCACGGGCAGCCACTCTCCCCATGTCGGCACGACGCCTCAATCCTTTAAGGCGGTCGTCGCGCCTGCGCCGCTCAGGACGCTGCCAACGACGCCATGTCGATGACGAAACGGTACTTCACGTCGTTCTTTTCCATGCGCTCGAAGGCGGCGTTGATGTCCTGCATGCGGATCATCTCGCAGTTCGGCAGCACCTGGTGCTCGGCGCAGAACTCCAGCAGTTCCTGGGTCTGCGCCAGGCCGCCGTGGATCGGCTCCAGCGGTTCCAGCGCACCGACCAGCACCAGCTTGCCATTACGGGCCCAGCAGCATCAGGTAGCGGTTGACGTTGTGCTTGCTGGGGATGGTGTCGAGGATCACGTCGAAGCGGTTAGCCGCGAGCGTCATCGGCCTTGCTCGGCGAATGTTTCCCGGCGCTACGATGCAGTGGTCGCGGGGCGTGCGGCCCAATCACGGTTGATTGGCACAAGGCCACAAGGCGCGCTGCCCGGAACGTCTGAGCGCGGGTGGCGGCGATTGCTAAGCTGTTGCTGGTTGAAGTTTAGGAGCCAGGCACATGGCGCACGTGCTGCTGGTCGACGAGCAACCGCTGACTCGCCATGCCCTGCGGGTCCTGCTCGAGGAGGACGGCCATCGCGTGGTCGGCGAGTGCGCCGACGGTGTCGAAGCCTTGCAGCTGGTCCAACGCCTGCCCGTGGAGTTGCTGGTACTCGACCTGGTGCTGCCCCGCCTGGGTGGCCTGGAGGTGATCCAGCGCCTGCGTCAGCGAGGCAATTCGCTGCCGGTTCTGGTGTTCAGCAGCCAGGTCAGCCAGCACCACGCCGCGCTCAGTTTGCAGGCCGGCGCCACTGGTTTTGTCGGCAAGCAGCAAGACCCGGCCACCTTGCGCGCCGCGGTACGCAGCGTGCTGCAGGGCGCCAGCTACTTCCCCGCGCAGGCACTGGGAACAGTCGCGCCCGGCGAGCTGATGCGCGACGAAGCCAGCCAGCTGCGCAGCCTGTCGCCACGCGAACTGACGGTACTGCGCTACCTGGCCAATGGCGTGAGCAACGCGAAGATTGCCAAGGAACTCGCGCTCAACGACCGCACCGTAAGCACCTACAAGACGCGTCTGCTGCACAAGCTCAATGTTGCCTCGCTGGCCGAGCTGCTGGAGCTGGCCTGGCGCAATGGCCTGCTCGGCCGCCTACCGGAAACCGCCGGGGAAGCGGAGGGGCGCGAACGCTTCTACACGCTGTTCGACACCCTGCCGATTCCGGCGTGCCTGCGTGACCTGGAGGGTCGACTGCTGGCCTGCAACCAGCAGTTTCTCGCGCTGCACGGGGTCGAGCGTGAGGCCCTGCTGGGCCGACGGGTAGCCGAGCTGGTCAATCTGGCACCCGAGGACGTCAAGCGTTACAGCGAGCTCTACCGGCAGGCGGTGGCGAGCGGCGGCCCCTATAGCTGCGAGGTGATCATTCAGCGCGGTGGCATGCAGCAGTGCCTGCGTCACTCGGGGGTGCCCTGGCAGAACGAGGGTGGCGCGCTGGCCGGCATGCTCTGCACGGTGGTGGATATCACCGAACAGCAACGTGAGATCGCCGAGCTTGCCCAGGCCAAGGTGCGCGGCGAGCAGCGCAGACGCCTGCGCGAGCAATTTCTGCAGGCCGCCGGGCAGGAACTGCTGACCCAGCTGCGCCAACTGCAGCAGCTGCTGCCGAGCACGGGCGAGCCAGCTGCGCAGGAGCTGGTGGGGCGATTGGAGCGTCTGCTCGAGGCCTTGCTCGATCTGGTGCGCCTGGAGCGTGGCGATGTGGTACTGGAGCCGCAGCGCGCCGATCTGAGCCGCCTCACCGAGGAGATAGCCACTGGCATCAGCGCTGCTCACTACGAGTTACCTGGCGTCGCGGCGGTGCGCATCGATGTGCGGCGTTATCGCCAGCTGCTCACGGCGCTGCTGGAGCACTGCACGGGAGAGCGGGTCCCAGTGCTGCAAGGTCAGCTAACTCATCTCACCCACGGTGAGGCTGACTGGCACCTGCAGCTGCAACCCTGCCCCGCGCCGGTCGGACATTCGGTGTCCTTAGCGCTGGCCACTCAGCTCGCCGCGCTGATGGGCGGCGAGCTGAGCTGGGACGGTAACACCGCGCGCTTGCGACTGCGCCTGCTGCAGGCGCTCTAGCGGCGCGGCATTGCCTGATCTGTATCCCGTGTGGCGCATGCGCACAGGTGACTCAGCCCGTCCTCAAACCAAAACGCAAGTGCGGCAATCCCTTGCCCAGCCGCAGTCCGCTCAGACCGCAATCAAGCGCGCCTTGGCGTCGGCGTACTCACGCTTGAGCTGGGCCACGTACTCGGCGGCTTTCTGCACCTTGGTGATCGAGCCGATGCCCTGGCCGCAGCCCCAGATGTCCTTCCAGGCCTTCTTGGCGTCGCCGCCGAAGTTCATCGCGCTCGGGTCGCTCTCGGCGAGGTTGTCCGGGTCCAGGCCGGCAGCCTTGATCGACGGTTTCAGGTAGTTGCCGTGCACGCCGGTGAACAGGTTGCTGTAGACGATGTCGTCGGAGGTGCAGTCGACGATGCTCTGCTTGTAGCCCTCCTGGGCATTGGCTTCTTCGCTGGCGATGAACGCCGAGCCGATGTAGGCGAAGTCGGCGCCCATGGCCTGGGCGGCGAGCACCGCGCCGCCGGTGGCGATGGAGCCGGACAGGGCCAGCGGGCCATCGAACCACTGGCGCAATTCCTGGATCAGCGCGAACGGGCTCTTCACCCCGGCATGCCCGCCGGCCCCGCTGGCCACGGCGATCAGGCCATCGGCACCTTTCTCGATGGCCTTGCGGGCGAACGCGTTGTTGATCACGTCATGCAGCACCACGCCGCCGTAGGCATGCGCCGCCGCGTAGATGTCTTCGCGGGCGCCCAGCGAGGTGATGATGATCGGCACCCGGTACTTCGCGCAGAGCTCCATGTCGTGCTCCAGGCGGTCGTTGCTCTTGTGCACGATCTGGTTGATCGCGAACGGCGCGGCCGGCTGGTCGGGGTTGGCGCGGTTGTAGGCGTCGAGGGTCTCGGTGATCTCGGCCAGCCAGTCTTCCAGCAGCGAGGCGGGACGGGCGTTGAGCGCCGGCATCGAGCCGACCACCCCGGCCTTGCATTGCTCGATGACCAGTTTCGGGTTGCTGATGATGAACAGCGGCGAACCGATCACCGGAAAGGGCAGGCGATCCAGCGGGGCGGGCAGTCTAGACATGTACAACTCCATAATTTCTGCACGGAAAGCACGGCCGGTCCGGACCCAGTCCGAGGCGCGAGCCGGTGGTCGAGGGACGGCATATATACCGCGCCGGAAGGCCAGCTCACCAGCCCTGAGCGCAGGCCAGGTGCAACTGCCCCGACCGGTATGCGCCCACCACTGCACGCTCGACGCACCAGTCACCCATAACCTCCGATTGGAACTGCGCCGGCCGCCTTGGCCGCGCCGGGAGCGCCTGACTAGACTGGCACGGCAGCCCATCCGCCTGGAGACCTCATGCCGCTCGCCCGCCCGCTGTTACTGACCGGATGCCTGCTGCTGGCCGCCTGCTCCCCCACCACCCCGCTGTTCGTCGCGCAGATCTCCGCCCAGGAAGCGGTGGAGAACAAGGTGCTGAAGACCAACCGCATGACTGCGGCGATCGAGGAGGAAGGCGACCTGTTCACCTACAGCGCGCAGGCCATCCGCGACGCCAAGAGCGCCCCGGCCGAGGAGCTGTACCTGACCGGCTACCGCGACCGCCAGCTGAGCGAAGAGGTACGCGCCATCTCGCTGTACCAGATCGGCCTGATCTACATGAGCCGCTACAACGACCAGCGCGACGACACCCGCGCGCTCAACTACTTCTACCAGGTGCGCAACGAGTTCCCGCAGAGCCGCGCCGCCGAGCGCAGCGCCGTGCGCATCGAGCTGATCCGCCAGCGCGCCCAGGAGCCGGTGCAGAAGACCGCCCGCGAGCTGCTCGCCAACTGGCAGCCGAACCAGAACCTCGACCTGACCCAGGCCAGCTTCGATCCGGACATGACCCTGCTGTCGCGCCGCGCGGTGCTCAAGAGCCGGGTGCCAGAAGCCGAGGAACTCTACCTGCTGGCGGTCAACGACCGCGGTGTGCAGCCCGACATCAAGCAGAAGGCGCTGTACCAGCTGGCGCTGATGTACCTGGCGGCGAACAACCCGCAGGCCGACCGCGACAAGGCCATCGGTTACCTGCGCCGCCTGCTCGCCGAGTACCCCGACGGCGAGCTGGCCGACAAGGCCGCGCGGCACCTCGACCAGGCGCTCAACCAGAACCGTTGAGCGCCTTGAGCGGGTGCGCGCAAAGGTAGTTCGCCGCACGCATGACTACAGGGGAAACCGGGTGTAGCCTCGGGGTCTGCTCTAACCTGGAGTTCCCCGCATGACCTTCCGCCGTACCAAGATCGTCGCCACCCTCGGCCCATCCAGCAACTCGCCCGAAGTCCTCGAACAGCTGATCCTCGCCGGCCTCGACGTCGCCCGCCTGAACTTCTCGCACGGCTCGCCCGAAGAGCACAAAGCCCGCGCACGGCTGGTCCGCGAACTGGCCGCCAAGCACGGCCGCCACGTCGCCCTGCTCGGCGACCTGCAGGGGCCGAAGATCCGCATCGCCAAGTTCGCCGGCAAGCGCATCGAACTGAATGTCGGCGACCGCTTCCGCTTCTCGGTCACCCACCCGCGCGACGCCGGCAACCAGGAAGTGGTCGGCATCGACTACCCGGACCTGGTCAAGGACTGCAAGGTCGATGACGAGCTGCTGCTCGACGACGGTCGCGTGGTGATGCGCGTCGAACGCGTCACCGCCGACGAACTGCACTGCGTGGTGCTGATCGGCGGCCCGCTGTCCGACCACAAGGGCATCAACCGCCGCGGCGGCGGGCTCACCGCACCGGCGCTGACCGCCAAGGACAAGGCCGACATCAAGCTCGCCGCCGAGATGGAACTGGACTACCTCGCGGTGTCCTTCCCGCGTGACGCGGCGGATATGGAACTGGCGCGCCGTCTGCGCGACGAGGCCGGCGGCACCGCCTGGCTGGTGGCGAAGATCGAACGCGCCGAAGCGGTGGCCGATGACGAGGCGCTCGACGGCCTGATCCGTGCCAGCGACGCGGTGATGGTGGCGCGCGGCGACCTCGGTGTGGAAATCGGCGACGCCGAGCTGGTCGGCATCCAGAAGAAGATCATTCTCCACGCACGGCGCTACAACAAGGCGGTGATCACCGCCACGCAGATGATGGAATCGATGATCCACAGCCCGATGCCGACTCGCGCGGAAGTCTCCGACGTGGCCAACGCGGTGCTCGACTACACCGACGCGGTGATGCTCTCCGCCGAGAGCGCCGCCGGCGAGTACCCGGTGGAAGCGGTGCAGGCCATGGCGCGCATCTGCCTCGGTGCGGAAAAGCACCCGACCAGCCAGAAATCCAGCCACCGCCTCGGTCAGGCTTTCGAGCGCTGCGACCAGAGCGTGGCGCTGGCGACCATGTACACCGCCAACCACTTCCCCGGCGTCAAGGCGATCATCAGCCTCACCGAGAGCGGTTACAGCCCGCTGGTGATGTCGCGCATCCGCTCGTCGGTGCCGATCTTCGCCTTCTCGCCGCACCGCGAAACCCAAGCCCGCGTGGCGATGTTCCGTGGCGTGCAGACCGTACCGTTCGATCCGGCCGCACTACCGGCGGACAAGGTCAGCCAGGCCGCGGTCGACGAACTGCTCAAGCGCGGCGTGGTGCAGCCGGGTGACTGGGTGATCCTGACCAAGGGCGACAGCTACCACACCACCGGTGGCACCAACACCATGAAGATCCTCCACGTCGGCGATCCGCTGGTGTAAGCCTCGGTGCCATGCAAAAGGCCGCTCATTCGAGCGGCCTTTTTTATGCGCGACGGGTTCAGGCGAACTTGGCGAAGTCCGGCGCGCGGCGCTGCATGAACGCGGTCATCGCCTCGGCGGCCTCCGGCGAGCGCAGGCGCTGACCGAACAGTTCGCCCTCTTCGGCGATCACCCGGCGCAGCTCGTCACGCCCCGGGGCGCGCATCAGCCGCTTGCTCAGCTCGACCGCCGACGGCGCCAGGGCGAGGAAGCGCCGCGCCATCTCGTTGGCCTTGGCCAGGGTCGCCGCGCCGTCCGCCAGCGCCTCGTTGGCGATGCCCCAGGCGGCGGCCTGCTCGCCGTTGAACTCCTCGCCGAGCATCAGCAGTTGGGTGGCGCGCGCCTGACCGACCAGACGCGGCAGGATCAGGCTGGAGCCGTACTCCGGGCACAGGCCGAGGTTGACGAAGGGCATCTTCAGCCGCGCGTCGCGGGCCACGTAGACCAGGTCGCAGTGCAGCAGCATGGTGGTGCCGATGCCCACGGCCGGACCGGCCACCGCAGCGACCACCGGCTTCTCGAAGTCGAACAGCGCATGCATGAAGCGCAGCACCGAGTTGTCCAGGTTGCCGCTGGCGGCCTGCATGAAATCGCCGAGGTCGTTGCCGCTGGAGAAGCACTGCGCATCGCCCTGGATCAGCACCACGCGCACCGCGCGATCGTCCTGCGCCTGCTCCAGCACTTCGGCCATGCGGTTGTACATGTCGCGGGTCAGCGCGTTCTTCTTGTCCAGGCGGTTCATGCGCAGGGTCAGGATGCCCTCGGCGCGGTCGACCAGTACGTGTTCGTTCATTCCAACTCCAAAGCGATTGCGTTCTTGTTCTAGATATCGAGCCCGTGCACCAGCAGGGACAGCGTGTCAGCGCCGGCCCGACGGTCCACGGAGATTGCCTGGTATTCCGGTGACTCGGCAAAACGGCGCGCCGCTGCCTCGTCGGGAAACGCCATCAGCACCACCTTGTCGCGCTGCCATTCCCCTTCCAGCACCGCCGGCCGCTCGTCGGCCGCCAGCAGGCGCCCCTCGAAGCGGCGGAACACCTCCATGAAACCGGTCTGGTAGCGGTTGTAGGCCGCGCGATCGGTGAAGCGCAGTTGTGCCAGAACGTAGGCGGTCATGCGGTTCTCCTGCCGGCGGCAGGCGCCGGCCTAGGCGTGGGGCAGGAACACGTCGGCGAGCTGCTGATTGCGCGGCAAGCCGGCCAGGTAGAGCCGGCGCGCGAAGCTTTCCACACTACCGGGATGACCGCAGAGTAAGGCGATCGTTTGCCGCGAGACAAGTCGCAGATCGGCCATTGCCGCCGGCAGCTCGGCCCCGTGCAGCAACTCGACGTGCAGGTTCGGATGGCGGGCGGCGAGCGTCTGCAGCGGCTCGGCAAGGTAGTGCTCGGCCGGCTCGCGGGCCAGGTGCAGCAGGCGGATCGGGCCCTGATGCTCCTGGCGCAGCGCCTCGCGCAGCAGGCCCCAGAGCGGCGCCAGGCCGGTGCCGGCGGCGAGCAGCCAGAGCGGCCGCTGCTGCCAGTCGGGGTCGTAGTGCAGCGCCCCGCCGCGCAGTTCGCCGAGACGCAGCGCATCGCCGACCTGCAGCTGGCGGGCCGCGTCGCAGAACGTGCCCGGCAGGCGGCAGTCGAGGTGAAACTCCAGCCAGGGGTCTTCGCCGGGCAGGCTGGCCAGCGAATAGGGCCGCGCTACGCCGCTGGCGCTCCACAGCACCAGGTGCTGGCCAGCGCGGTAGCGCAGCGGCCGATCGGCGTGCAGACGCAGGCGCAGTACGGTGGGGCTCAGCCAGTCGCAGGCCTCGACGCGCGCCGGCAGGCCGTCGCGCAGCGGATCGAAGAGTTCCACGGTGAGGTCGTCGACCACCTGGCACTGACAGGCCAGGCGCCAGCCGTCCGCGCGGCGTGCGGCATCCAGCGCCTCGGGCTTGGCGTCCAGCGGCGCACCGGCGCTGCAGCGCACCAGGCAGGCGTGGCAACTGCCGGCGCGGCAGCTGTAGGGCACCGCGCAGCCGGCACTATTGAGGCTGTCGAGCAGGTTGCTGCCGCTCGCCACGGCCCAGGAGCGGCCGCCGGCACGCAGCTCAGGCACTGCTGTTCTCCCACGCCGCATCGCAGCGGTTGCGCCCGCTGCGCTTGGCCCGGTAGAGCGCCTGGTCGGCGCGTTGCAGGGCCTCGTCGAGGTCGTCGCCGAGCCCCAGCAGGGTCATGCCCACCGACAGGCTGAGCTGCTCCACCGCCACGCCCACCGGCTCGGCGCCGGCAAAGGCCTCGCGCAGACGCTCGCAGCAGGCGGTGAACTGGTCGGCGTCGGTGTCCGGCAGCAGCAGGACGAACTCTTCGCCGCCGTAGCGGGCGAGGATGTCGCCATCGCGCAGGCAGGCGCTGGCCACCGCGGCGAAGGTCTGCAGCACCCGGTCGCCGGCGGCGTGCCCGTGCTGATCGTTGATGCGCTTGAAGTGGTCGAGGTCGATCAGCGCCAGGCCGTGCTGCCGGCCGGGCAGCAGGCTGCTCTGCTCGCGTTCGGCGAGGCGCAGGAAGTGCCGGCGGTTGAACAGCCCGGTCAGCTCGTCGGTGGCCACCAGGTCCTCGAGCTGACGCATCATGCCGCGCAGCGTGTCCTGGTGGGCCTGCAGGGCGAAGCGGCGCTGGCGCATGCGCTGGCGCATGCTCTGCACATAGGAAGCGAACAGGCTCAGCCAGGTCAGCACCAGAAACAGCACCGCCTCCTGCACCAGCGCCAGCGCCGGGCTGCCCAGCTCACCCTGCCACCACTCCCACAGGTTGACCCCGCTGAAGCCGATGAACGCCAACGCCGCACAGCGCACGAACACCCGCGGCTGCAACTGGAACACGCCGAACAGCAGGATCACCACGTACATCACCAGCATGGTGCCGCGGCCGGCATCCAGTTGGGCGAGCAGGTAGGTGTGCCAGACCAGCGCGGTGAGCACCTGCGGCTCGGTCAGGCTGGAGTCGGCGAAACGCTGGTTGCGCCCGCTGACGAAGAGGAAGAAGAACAGCGCCTGGCTGGCCACCACCAGCGCGGTGATCACCAGCGCGGCCTGCAGGCCGAGGCGATTGAGGTCGCTGAATACCGCCAGCCAGAACAGCAGCAACGCCAGTCCATAGGTCGCCACCGCCATGCCGAAGCGCTTCATCAGCAAGCCCTGCAAGGCCTGCCGTTTTACCTGTGGACTGCCTGGACTCATGGGGTTCCATCCCGTACTGGCACGTTGATGCCAATGTACCTTTGTGATCACGAAATGCCTAGCTCGCCCGGTGGTCGGTTATGGTCGATCATCGACCAAGGTCGGTCGTCGCCCGCTGTGCCCTGCTCCGCCAAGCGCGGTATACTGCCGCGCCTTTTTTCCCGCGATTAGAACGCCGCGCTCCGGCTGCGACAGCATCTGCAGATGTTCCGGCGTCGAAATTCCCGCTTTACAGAGAGGAGCGCGCCCCATGACCGTGATCAAGCAGGATGACCTGATTCAGAGCGTCGCCGACGCCCTGCAGTTCATTTCCTATTACCACCCCGTCGACTTCATCCAGGCCATGCACGAGGCATACCTGCGTGAGGAGTCGCCAGCCGCGCGCGACTCGATGGCGCAGATCCTGATCAACTCGCGCATGTGCGCCACCGGCCACCGGCCGATCTGCCAGGACACCGGTATCGTCACCGTGTTCGTCAAGGTCGGCATGGATGTGCGCTGGGATGGTGCAACCATGAGCGTCGACGACATGATCAACGAGGGCGTGCGCCGCGCCTACAACCTGCCGGAAAACGTCCTGCGTGCCTCGATCCTCGCCGACCCGGCCGGAGCGCGGAAGAACACCAAGGACAACACCCCGGCGGTGATCCACTACTCGATCGTCCCCGGCGACAAGGTCGAAGTGGACGTCGCGGCGAAGGGAGGCGGTTCGGAGAACAAGTCGAAGATGGCCATGCTCAACCCGTCCGACTCGATCGTCGACTGGGTGCTGAAGACCGTGCCGACCATGGGCGCCGGCTGGTGCCCGCCGGGCATGCTCGGCATCGGCATCGGCGGTACCGCCGAGAAGGCCGCGGTGATGGCCAAGGAAGTGCTCATGGAGCACATCGACATCCACGAACTGAAGGCCCGTGGCCCGCAGAACAAGATCGAGGAAATGCGCCTCGAGCTGTTCGACAAGGTCAACCAGCTGGGCATCGGCGCCCAGGGCCTGGGCGGCCTGACCACCGTGCTCGACGTGAAGATCATGGACTACCCGACCCACGCCGCCTCGCTGCCGGTGTGCATGATCCCCAACTGCGCCGCCACCCGCCACGCGCACTTCGTGCTCGACGGCAGCGGCCCGGCCGAGCTGGAAGCGCCGTCGCTGGACGCCTACCCGGAAATCGTCTGGGAAGCCGGCCCGAGCGCGCGTCGCGTCGACCTCGACACCCTGACCCCGGAAGACGTGCAGAGCTGGAAGCCGGGCGAGACCGTGCTGCTCAACGGCAAGATGCTCACCGGCCGCGACGCCGCGCACAAGCGCATGGTCGACATGCTCAACAAGGGCGAAGAACTGCCGGTCGACCTGAAAGGCCGCTTCATCTACTACGTCGGCCCGGTCGATCCGGTCGGTGACGAAGTGGTCGGCCCGGCCGGCCCGACCACCGCGACGCGGATGGACAAGTTCACCCGACAGATCCTCGAGCAGACCGGTCTGCTCGGCATGATCGGCAAGTCCGAGCGCGGCCCGATCGCCATCGACGCGATCAAGGACAACAAGGCCGTGTACCTGATGGCCGTCGGCGGCGCCGCCTACCTGGTCGCCCAGGCGATCAAGAAGTCCAAGGTGCTGGCCTTCGCCGAACTGGGCATGGAAGCGATCTACGAGTTCGAAGTGAAGGACATGCCGGTCACCGTGGCCGTCGACACCAAGGGCGAATCGGTGCACATCACCGGCCCGGCGATCTGGAACAAGAAGATCGCCGAAAGCCTGGCGGTGGAAGTGAAGTAAATCGCTGCTCGCGGTAACGAAAAGCCCGGCCAAGTGCCGGGCTTTTTCATGCCTGCTTGATGCCGCGCGGTTCAGCTCGCGCCGAGGCGCACCGCCAGTTCGTCGACTTCCTCGGCCCAGTCCGAATCGTCCTGCAGCGACTCGCGCAGGAAGGTGGCCTGGGCGGGCGACCAAAACTCGCCCTCGGCGATGGCCTGCCCGGGTTTCAGGCGATGGCTGCCGATAAAGGCGTCAATGCTCGCCGGATCGGCGCGCAGGCCGAGCTGTTCGAACAGATTGGCCAGGCTGTGCGGAATCGATGTGTCCATGGGGCCCTCCGGAAGTGGCGTGCGATGACTCTCCACAGCCTAGACCACCCTCAGCCGCCGCTGGTTCGCACCGTCAAACGGGTGACCTCGGCCGGCCGCTCGCGGCGCTGGGCCAGGTAGCGCGTGCAGCTGACGCGCAGGAACGAGGCGAAATTGACTACTTCACCGCGGTAATCCATGACCTCCTGGTACAGCTTGCTGATCAGCTGGTTGGTGGTCATGCCGTCGACCTCGGCGATCTCGCGCAGGATGTCCCAGAACTGGTTTTCCAGGCGCAGCGTGGTGACCACGCCGTTGATGCGCAGCGAGCGCGAGCGCGACTCGTAGAGAATCGGATCGGCCTTGACGTAGAGCTCGCACATGCGACGGTCCTCGCGACGGGCGGCCGCTCGCCGGCTGGCGAGCAGTACAGCGCTTAGAACTGTTTACGATCTCGCGAGCTAGGGTCAGACAAGGCGAAATCGGGCGAAGAAGCGCAGTTTACGTGTTGTAAATGAGCATTCTGAGCCCAATTTCAACGCCGTATGACCGACGCGCAGCAGATCGTAAACAGGTTCTTACAAGTTGATCTTGGTGCCGAGCACGGCAAGGAAGGCGGCCAGCCAGGTCGGGTGGGCCGGCCAGGCCGGCGCGGTGACCAGGTTGCCTTCGACGTGGGCGCTGGTCACATCGAGCGCGACATACTCGCCGCCGGCCAGCACCACTTCCGGGCCGCAGGCCGGATAGGCGCTGCACTCGCGGCCCTTGAGCACGCCGGCGGCGGCGAGCAGCTGGGCGCCGTGGCAGACCGCGGCGATCGGCTTGTTGGCGCGATCGAAGGCCTGCACCAGCTCCAGCACCTTGGCGTTCAGGCGCAGGTACTCCGGCGAACGGCCACCGGGCACCACCAGGGCGTCGTAGGACTCGGCCTGGACCTTGGCGAAGTCGTAGTTCAGGGCGAAGTTGTGGCCGGGCTTCTCGCTGTAGGTCTGGTCGCCCTCGAAATCGTGGATCGCGGTGCGCACGGTCTGCCCGGCGCTCTTGTCCGGGCACACCGCATGCACGATGTGACCAACCATCTGCAGGGCCTGAAACGGCACCATGACCTCGTAGTCTTCGACGTAGTCGCCGACAAGCATGAGAATTTTCTTCGCGGCCATCGGGAGTCTCCTGGCTCAGTGGGGGATGGCCGCATTATCCGGCCGCGTCGGCCACGGCGGGTAATAGCTGATTACTACCGGGGCGCGCTTCTCCGAGCCTAGTCGCGAATGCCGCGGCGGGCGCAGCACCCTGCCGGCTACGGCATCAGCCTCTGCCAGAAGCCCGGCTCGCTCTCGCGCGTGCCGCTGGCGTCGATCCGTGCGTAGGGCTGCACCAGGTGGGTGGCGGCGATCTCGCGCGCGCCGAGCTGCGCCGACACCAGCTGCAGCGGCCCGTCGTTGACGCTGGCCTCGCCGCCGGCCAGCGGCGGCGGGTTGAGTTCGTCGTAGCGCAGGTAGTAGACCCCGCCCGCGCCGGCATCCAGGGCGAAGCTGGTGATCTTGGTGAAGTCGAACAGACCGTCGGCGAACAGCGTCCAGTAGCTCCCCAGCAGCGGGCGGCGCATCTCCAACTGGTAGCTGGCGATGTCGAACTCCAGCACCAGGTAGCCGTTGCTCGGCAGGCTGCCGATCAGCTCGTGGTTGATGAACAGCGCCGGCGCCTCGAGTTCCTGATCGGCCCAGTCGCTCTGCGGCCGGTACAGGTAGACCAGCGCGTGATCGCCGTCGCTGAGCTGATGCGGCTGGAACGACGGGCCCTCGGTGGCGCCGAAGAAGGCCCCGGGGGTCGAGCAGCCGAGCAGGGTCGACAACAGCACGGCGAGCAGCAGGTGACGGCGCATGGCGGGTCCTTTCTTATGCTTATCCGCCGAGCATAGCCAGGCGCGGCACCGCCGGCGCCCGTCAAAGGTTGGGATCAGCGGCGCCGGTCGAGCAGGTTGACCACCATGCGGTCCAGCCAGCCCCACAGCCGCTGGCGGATGCGTTTGCGCAGCGGCCGCGCGCGCCAGGCCTCGAGGCTGATCTCCTGCGCACTGGTCATGCCGGCCTGCAGGCACGCGGCCGCCGCGGCGGTGAACTCGGCGTCCAGCGTCTCGAGGTTGGCTTCCAGGTTGAAGCGCAGGTTCCAGTGATCGAAGTTGCACGAGCCGACGCTCACCCAGTCATCGACCAGCACCATCTTCAGGTGCAGGAAGCGCGGCCCGTGTTCGTGAATACGCACCCCGGCGCGCAGCAGCCGCGGGTAGTAGCGTTGCCCGGCGTAGCGCACCGGCTTGTGATCGGTGTTACGGCTGGTCAGCAGCAACTGCACGTCGACCCCGCGCCGCGCGGCGTGCAGCAGCGCGCGACGCACTTTCCAGCTGGGCAGAAAATACGGCGTGGCCAGCCACACGCGGTGCTTGGCGCGGCGGATGCTGCGCACCAGCGACTGGACGATGTCCTTGTGCTGGCGCGCATCGGCGTAGGCCAGGCGACCCATACCCTCGCCGCTCGGCGGCAGCGGCGGCAGATGAGCGAGGCCCGGCGCCTCCTCCGGCTTCCACGGCCGGCGGCTGACGCAGGCCAGCCACTGGTAGTCGAACAGCAGCTGCCAGTGCGCGACCAGCGGCCCGGCGATGCTGACCATCACCTCGTGCCAGCGGCTCGGCTCCTCGTCGGGCTGCCAGAAATCGTCGGTCGAGCCGGTGCCGCCGACGAACGCCAGGCGACGGTCGACCACCAGCAGCTTGCGGTGGTCGCGGTACAGGTTGCGCAGGCCGCGCCGCCAGCTCAGCGGGTTGTAGTAGCGCAGCTGCACGCCGGCACTCTCCAGGCGCTGGCGCAGCGCCCTGCCCAGCCCCAGCGCGCCGAAGCCATCGAACAGGCAGCGCACCTCGGCGCCGCGACTGGCCGCGGTGACCAGCGCGTCGACCAGCACCTCGCTGCAGCGGCCGTCCTCGATCAGGTACAGCTCGAGCACCACTTCGCGCTCGGCGGCGGCAATCGCCTCGAGCATCGCCGGAAAGAAGCAGGGACCGTCGATGAGCAACGCGAAGCGGTTGCCGGAGCGCCAGGGAAAGATCGGCCCCATCAGCGACTGGTGAAAATCAGCACGGCGCTGACCGGCACCGCCGGACCGATGGCGGCGACCCCGGCGGCCTTGCCCAACGCGCCGAGCGCACCGGCGAGGGCGAAGTCGTCGACGCTGAGCAGCAGCGGCGCCAGGGTGACCACCTGGAAGCGCTGCTCATCCAGGCGCGTGGCCAGCAGCTCGGCGTGGTACTGGTGCTCGCTGCCATGCAGCTTGACGGTCAGCGGCAGGCGCAGTTCCAGCTGCGCGCCGGGGGCGAGGTCGGTGATCGGGCCGAGATCGAGCTGCGCGCTCACCTCGGCCTCGGCGAAGCGCGCGGTGTCGAAGAACAGCCCGCGCAGGCGCTCGTCACGCAGCGGGATGCCGGTGCTCACCGAGTCCAGCTCGACGCGCAGGCCGGCCTGGCCCTTGCCGGAGATCTTGCCGTGCAGGGTGAGGAAACGATTCACCTCGGCGATGTTGCCGGAGTGGGTGGAAACGAAGGAAATCCGCGAGGACTCGTTGTCCAGGTACCAGGCGGCCTGAGTCGGCAGCGCCAGGCAGGCGGTGAGAAGCAAGGTCAGCAGTCGGGGCATGGGCACTCTGGGCTCGACGGTTCAGGCGGAACGATAGCTGCCCGCATAGACCTTGGAAACCCGTGGGCGGTTCGCTGACCAGCCGCCAGTATTGGCGGCCAGCCCCGGTGCGACCGCAAGCTGCGCCCCTCTCCCGCTGGGAGAGGGGCGGCGCAGCCGCCATCCGCAGCGCGCGATCAGGAGCCCGGCAGCTCCGCCGCCTGCGGCAGCAGGCGGCAGCCTTCGCGCACGCCGAGCCAGGCGGCGCTCTGCGTGCTGCCGAGGCCCTTGGCGGTCACCCGCTTGGTCGCCGCGTCGTCGAGGAAGGCGCTGGTCGGCACGTACTGTTTGACGTAGCCGACGCAGTAGTCCGCCGGGTTGTCCATCACGTAACGGCAGGAGCAGTACTCCTTGGCCGAGTAGGCGCCGATGATCGCCGGGAACGCGGCCAGGTGGCTGCGGTACTGCCAAGCCAGGCCGGCGACGATCACCAGCAGGGCCAGCAGCAGGCTGGTGAACGGGCGGCGCAGGACGAAGGGACGGTAGGTCATTGCGCGTTCTCCACGGCGAAGGCGGTCTGCACCCGCTTGAGCAGTTCATTGTGCGAATAGCTGCCGTCGCGGTCGTCGCCGTAGCGCACTACCACCAGGCGTTCGCTGGGAATCACGTAGAGCCCCTGGCCCCAGTGGCCGAGCGCGGCGATCAGGTCGTTGGGCACGTCCGGCCAGGGTTTGGCCGCGCCGTTGACCGGCACGTTGAGCCACCACTGGCCACCCGGCACCGCTTCGCCCGGTTTCTCCGGATTGGCCTGGTAGTTGGCGAACGGCGTGCGGTTGAAGGCGATCCACGCCGGCGGCAGCAGCTGCTGCTCGCCCCAGCGCCCGTCGCGCTGCATCAGCAGGCCGACGCGGGCCAGGTCGCGGGCGGTCAGGTAGGTGTAGGACGAGGCCACGTAGGTGCCCTGCGCATCGCTCTCCCACACCGCGCTGGTGATCCCCAGCGGCTCGAACAGCGCGTGCCACGGGTAGTCCTGGTAGGCGTCCGCGCCGACCACGCCGCGCAGCACCGCGGACAGCAGGTTGGTGTCGCCGCTGGAATAGCGGAAGCGCGTACCGGGGGCGACTTCCTCGCTGAAGCCGGCGGTGAAGCCGGCCATGTCGCTGCGCCCGCGGGTGTACAGCATGGCCACCACCGAGGAGGTCAGCGGCGCGTATTCGTAGCCTTCTTGCCAGGCCAGGCCGGATGCCCAGTTGAGCAGGTGGCCGACCTTCAGGCTGGGGTGCGCGGCGAGTGGTGGGTAGAACTTGGCGGCCGCGTCGTCGAGCTTGAAGCGCCCGTCGCGGTAGGCGGTGCCGAGAGTGGCGGCGAGCAGGCTCTTGCTCACCGACCAGGTCAGGTGCGGAGTGCTGGCCTTGGTCGGCCCGGCATAGCGCTCGTAGACGATCTCGCCGTCGCGGATCACCAGCAGCGCGTCGGTGCGCACACCTTTGCGGCCGACGTCATCACGCGCCGGGAAGGCGTAGGCCTCCAGGGCGTCGACCGCGACGCTGCGCGGCGCCGGCGCGCTGGCCCAATCGGCGGCGGGCCAGGTTTCAGCGTGAACCAGGGGAATGGCGGCGCTCAGCGCGAGCGTCAGGCTCAGGCGGCGCAAGGCGGGAATGGGCATCGAAAGGCCTCTTGTTGTCGACGAAGCGCGCACCCTAGCACGCCGCCAACGTCGCCCAATAGCGCGCAACGCGCCGCTTTTGCCGACATTCCGTGCCAGCGCAAAGCGGTAACCCGTTGCTATCCAGCCGCCCACCCCTCACCCCTGCCCTCTCCCAGAGGGAGAGGGTGTAGCGTGGTCCGACCTCGGCACTACGCGACCATGCCACAACGCCGGACAATCCCTTCTCCCTCCGGGAGAGGGCTAGGGAGAGGGACGGAACCGAAGGTCGCACCCAACGATCTAGGCAAAACTCGCCAGCGCCTTCTCCAGGCGTTTGCCGCGTGCCGCGCTGGCCACGTCGAGCAGGCGCTGGTCGCGTTGCCAGATCGCCGCCAGCTCCGGCGCGCCGCTGGCGAAGGCCGCGTCGATCTGCGGGCGCAGCGCCGCCTGCTGAGCGAACAGGCCGCCGAGCAGTACGTGGCTGACCGCCGCCGACGCCGGCTGCCGCGCCACCTCGGCGCAGCCGCTGAGCAGGCCGAGCAGTTGCAGGCGCAGCGCCTGCGGCCACGGCTGCTCGACCGCCACGCCGAATTGCCAGGCGGTCACCGCGGTCATCACATGCAGGTCCTCGAGGCTGCGGAATGGCTTGGTGTAGTCGTCCCAGCCGTCGCCGGCGAGGCGTTCGCAATGCGCGCCGTCGAGGTGCAGGCGGCCGTGGCTGATGTCCGGCATCAGCGGCAGCGCCGGCAGGGTCTCGATGCGCACCCCGGCGGCGCCGTTGTAGACCACGCACAAGGCGACCCGCGGCGGTGCGCCGGCGGGTTCGTCGCGGGCCGCCACCAGCAGCCAGTCGGCGGCCTCGGCGGCGGTGACGAAGTCCTTGCGGCCATGCAGGGTCAGGCCGTCCAGGCGGGTCTGCAGGTCGGCGGGGCGGACGCTCTTGTTCTCGGTCACGCACAGCGCGCCGAGGCTCGCCGGCGCCGACGGCCACAGCGCGCGCAGGGCCGCCTGGTACCCGGCGAGGAACGCCAGCCCCGGGCTGGCGGCCAGGCGCCCGCCGAGCAGCGCCAGCTCGAACGGCCCGGGCGCGCCACCGAGGCGCTCGCGCAGCGCGGCGTACCAGTCATCCAGGCTGGCGTCGGCGGGCAGGCGGTCGTGAGTGTCCAGCAGGCGCTGCCAGGGCATGGTCGTTCTCCATCGGTGGGGACTGTCATCGAGCTATCACCAAAGCGTCATGGGGGTGACACCCGGGCTACCTAAGTTGAGCTTGCACAACAAAGTCGACCGGCCGCAACCCGCACAGGCTGGCGAACGGAGAAACGAGATGACCGCGAGCCCCGCTAGCCACGATCGCACCAATCAACCTCGCCGTCTGGTCGCCGAGCGCCTGCACGGCCCGGCCGCCCTGCGCGAAGCCCAGGCGCTGCGCTTCCAGGTGTTCAGCGCGGAATTCGACGCCAAGCTCAACGGCGCCGAGCACGGCCTGGACATGGACGACTACGACGCCCACTGCGCGCACATCGGCGTGCGCGACGAAGGCAGCGGCCGCCTGGTCGCCACCACGCGACTGCTCGACCACCGCGCCGCCGCCGGCCTGGGGCGCTTCTACAGCGAAGAAGAATTCAGCCTGCACGGCCTGGCCGGGCTGCACGGCCCGGTGCTGGAAATCGGCCGTACCTGCGTCGACCCAGCCTACCGCAACGGCGCGACCATCGCCGTGCTGTGGGGCGAGCTGGCCGAAGTGCTCAACGAGGGCGGCTACCGCTACCTGATGGGCTGCGCGAGCATCCCCATGCAGGACGGCGGCATCCAGGCCCAGGCGATCATGCAGCGCCTGCGCGAACGCTACCTGTGCACCGAGCACCTGCGCGCCGAGCCGAAGAATCCGCTGCCGGTGCTGGACCTGCCGGGCAATGTGATCGCCGAGCTGCCGCCGCTGCTCAAGGCCTACATGCGCCTCGGCGCGAAGATCTGCGGCGAACCGTGCTGGGACCCGGACTTCCAGGTCGCCGACGTGTTCATCCTGCTCAAGCGCGACGAGCTGTGCCCCCGCTACGCCCGCCACTTCAAGGCCGCGGTATGAAGCGCCTGCGCCTGTACGCGCGCTTGCTGCGCCTGGCCGCGGTGCTCGGTGCCGGCCTGCTGCTGGCCAGCGGCGTGGCGCTGCTGCAACGCCTGAGCCGGCGTGACCTGGCCGCGCTGCGCCAGCGCCTCAGTCGCGCCTACCTGCAGCGGCTCAATGGCGCGTTGCCGTTCCGCGTCAGCGTGCACGGCGAGCTGCCCAGCCAGCCGATGCTGTGGGTCAGCAACCACGTGTCGTGGACCGATATTCCGCTGCTCGGCATGCTCGCCCCGCTGACCTTCCTGTCCAAGGCCGAGGTGCGTCACTGGCCGCTGGCCGGCTGGCTGGCGCAGCAGGCCGGCACCCTGTTCATCCGCCGCGGCACCGGCGACAGCGCGCTGCTGCAGCGGCGCATGGGCGAGTGCCTGCGCCATGGCCGCGCGGTGCTGATCTTTCCGGAAGGCACCACCACCGATGGCCGCGCGCTGCGCACCTTCCACGGCCGCCTGCTGGGCAGCGCGATCGACACCGGCACGCCGGTGCAGCCGGTGGCGATTCGTTATGCACGGGATGGCGAGGTCGATCACCGCGTCGCGCCGTTCATTGGCGACGATGACCTGGTGTCACACCTGCTGCGACTGTTTGCCGAGGACGATCTGCAAGTGCGCATCGAGTTGCTCGCTCCGCTGCGCAGCCAGGGGCTGGAGCGCGCCGAGCTCGCCCGCCAGGCCCAGTTCGCGGTGCACGCGGCGTTGTTCGGCGCAGTTGCGCAGCAGGCGCTGGCGGCCTGATCCGCGTTTCATGCGCGCTCCAGTGCCGGCGGCACGATCAGCAGTTCGCAGGGCAGATCGCGCAGGTAGCGATTCAGCGGCCCGCCGCCGAGCACCAGCAGGTCGACTTCGGCCCAGCGCGTCGATGCGGTGATCTGATCGACCACGTCGCCGCGCTCGATCCACACTTCCGGGGCGCGCCCGGCCAGCCGGGTGAGCAGCTCCATGCGCCGTTCCAGGCGCGCGGCGGCCTGCTTCTCGGCGTCCGCCGCGTCGCCCTCGAGCACATGCAGGATGTACCACGGGCAGGCGTAACGCCGCGCCAGGTCGGCGGCGCGGCGCAGGGCCGGCTCGGCGGCGGGGGAAAGATCGGTCGCCAGCATCAACGATTGCAAGGCGCACCTCCGTACTCAGGATGACCAGCCTCAATTGCACACTTTTTAGCCAATCGACCGCTTGATACAGGTCAATCCGTGTGCAATTGGCTGCCGGCGAAACGCTGCAGTTCGGGGTAGAAGGCGCGGAAATCCTCGCTGAGCGGCTCGTACAGCTGCGCGAGCTCGTCCCAGGCGCCGGCCAGCAGTTCCGGGCGCGACAGGCGCCGGCCCATGCCGCCGATCACCGTCTCGACCACGGCGAACTCGCGGTAGCTGCCCAGCCAGTCCTGCGCCGCCATGCGCGGCGCGATCAGCGCCAGGCGCCCGGGCAGTTCGGCGGTGCCGGCCAGGGTGCGGTACACCCTGGCGGTGAAGGCCGGCAGCGGCTCGTCGGCGTACAGCGACCAGTCGCGCGCCAGGCAGTGGTCGAAGAACACGTCGAGCACCGCGCCGGCCAGGCGCCGCCGCTCGCGCGGGAAGCGCGCCTTGGCCGCGGCGACCAGCGGGTGCTGGTCGGTGAAGGCGTCGATGCGCCGGTGCAGCTGGATGGCCGCTTCGACGTCGGCGGCAAAGCGCCCGGCCAGCGGGCCTTTGACGAAGTCGCCGTACAGGCTGCCAAGCAGTTGGCCGGGCTGCGAGCCGCCGAGGTGCAGGTGCGCGAGATAGTTCATGCGCCCATGGTGCGGGCAAACATTGTCGCGGTCGATAGTCACTATCGGTCGAATCGATCACGTATCGCCAAGTCACGATATATAGTTCGCCTCAACACGATATACGGCGGAACAGCCATGAACCTCGACCTCGACGAAGTGCTCAAAGCCCTCTCCCACCCGGTACGCCGCGACATGCTGACCTGGCTGAAGGAGCCGGAGAAGTATTTCGTCGAACAGGATCATCCGTTCGAGATCGGTGTCTGCGCCGGCAAGTTCGACCAGCGCAGCGGTCTGTCGCAGTCCACCGTGTCGGCACACCTGGCCACCCTGCAACGCGCCGGTCTGGTGACCAGCCGCAAGGTCGGCCAGTGGAACTTCTTCAAACGCGACGAAGCCGCCATCGCCGAATTCCTTCGCCGGCTGCACGAAGAACTGTAAGCCACCGCAACTGCCACCCCATTCACCTGTTCAGGAGCCGGCGCCATGCCCGTTTCGCTTCTCGTCCTCGCTTTGTCCGCGTTTGCCATCGGCACCACGGAATTCGTCATCATGGGCCTGCTCCCGGATGTCGCCGCCGACCTCGGCGTGTCGATCCCCGGCGCCGGTTGGCTGGTCACCGGCTATGCCCTCGGCGTGGCCATCGGCGCGCCGTTCATGGCCCTGGCCACCGCCAACCTGGCGCGCAAACGCGCCCTGCTGATCCTCATGGGCTTCTTCATTGCCGGCAACCTGCTCTGCGCGCTGGCCGCTGACTACGGCCTGCTGATGTTCGCCCGGGTGGTCACCGCGCTGTGCCACGGCGCGTTCTTCGGCATTGGCTCGGTGGTCGCCGCCAGCCTGGTGCCGGCCAATCGCCGCGCCCAGGCAGTCGCCCTGATGTTCACCGGGCTGACCCTGGCCAACGTGCTCGGCGTGCCGCTGGGCACCGCGCTCGGCCAGCACGCCGGCTGGCGCACCACCTTCTGGGCGGTGACGGTGATCGGCGTGCTCGCGCTGATCGGCCTGTGGCGTGTGCTGCCGGGCAACCAACCGCAGGAGAAAGCCGACCTGCGCCGCGAGTTCGCCGCATTGCGTGGCGCGCAGTTCTGGCTGGCGCTGTCGACTACCGTGCTGTTCTCCGCCTCGATGTTCGCCCTGTTCACCTACATCGCCCCGCTGCTCGGCGAGGTCACCGGCGTGTCGCCCAGCGGCGTGACCTGGACCCTGTTGCTGATCGGCCTCGGCCTGACCTTCGGCAACTACATCGGTGGCCGCCTGGCCGACTGGCGCCTGCGCACCACCATGCTCAGCGTGTTCGCCGCCATCGCGGTGAGTTCGGCGGTGTTCGCCTGGACCAGCCAGTCGCTGATCGCCGCGGAAATCACCCTGTTCCTCTGGGCCACCGCCGCCTTCGCCGCTGTGCCGGCCCTGCAGATCAACGTGGTCAGCCTCGGCGGCGGTGCGCCGAACCTGGTCTCGACCCTCAACATCGGCGCCTTCAACGCCGGCAACGCGCTCGGCGCCTGGGTCGGTGGCCTGGTCATCGAGCACGGCCTGGGCCTCACCCGGGTACCACTGGCCGCCGCGCTGCTCGCCGTACTCGCACTGTTCGCCACCCTGCTGACCTTCGGCCTCGGCCAACGTGCCAGCGCCCTTGAACCTGCCCTCGACTGATCCCATTTCCCCCTCAGGAGGATTCGCCCATGACTACCCTGTTCGATCCCATTACCGTCGGTGACCTGCAACTGCCCAACCGCATCATCATGGCCCCGCTGACCCGCTGCCGCGCCGACGAAGGCCGCGTGCCCAACGCGCTGATGGCCGAGTACTACGCGCAGCGCGCCTCGGCCGGGCTGATCATCAGCGAGGCCACCTCGGTCACGCCGATGGGTGTCGGCTACCCGAACACCCCAGGCATCTGGTCCGACGCCCAGGTGCGCGGCTGGACCAACATCACCAAGGCCGTGCATGCCGGCGGCGGGCGCATCGTCCTGCAGCTGTGGCACGTCGGGCGTATCTCCGACCCGCTGTACCTCGACGGTGAACTGCCGGTGGCGCCCAGCGCGATCGCGCCCAAGGGCCACGTCAGCCTGGTACGGCCGCTGAAGGACTACGTCACCCCGCGCGCCCTGGAGACCGAAGAGCTGGCCGACATCGTCGAGGCCTACCGCGTCGGCGCGGAAAACGCCAAGGCCGCCGGCTTCGACGGCGTGGAGATCCACGCGGCGAACGGCTACCTGCTCGACCAGTTCCTGCAGGACAGCACCAACCAGCGCACCGACCAGTACGGCGGCCCGATCGAGAACCGCGCGCGCTTGCTGCTGGAAGTCACTGATGCAGTGATTGGGGTGTGGGGCGCCGGCCGCGTCGGCGTGCACCTGGCGCCGCGTGCCGATTCGCATGACATGGGCGACTCGAACCGTGCCGCGACCTTCGGCTATGTGGCTCGCGAGCTGGGCCGCCGCAATGTGGCGTTCATCTGCTCCCGCGAGAAGCTCGCCGACGACAGCCTCGGCGCCAAGCTGAAAGCCGCGTTCGGTGGCGTGTACATCGTCAACGAGCGCTTCAGCAAGGACGCCGCCAACCAACTGTTGGCCGACGGCCAGGCGGACGCGGTGGCCTTCGGCATCCCCTACATCGCCAACCCCGACCTGCCGGAGCGCTTCGCGCAGAACGCCGCACTGAACGATCCGCACCCGGAAACCTTCTACGGTTCCGGCCCGGTCGGCTACATCGACTACCCGCGCCTGTAATTCGCGCGGCCAAGAAAAAGCCCCGCTTCGGCGGGGCTTTTTCATGCGGCAAGGACGACGGCCGGCGCGGCGGCGTCAGCCTCTCACTGGCGAGCGCTGATCTGCTGCTGCAGGTTCTGCACCTGCGCCTGCAGCGCGCCGATGTTGCGGGTGACCTGGGCGCGGAACGCGTCGAACTCGGCGGTGCTGCTCTGCGATGCGGCCGGGCGGTTCTCCTGCTCGCTCTTCAGCACCAGCAGGTCCTGCTCCAGACGGGCGATCGCCGCGCTCGGGTTGCCCTGCTTCTTCAGCGCACTGACATCGGCGCCAAGCGCCTTGAGCTGCTCGCCCAATTTGCCTTGCTCGCCCTGCGCGGACTTCAGCGCGGCCTGCTCGCCGGCCAGCGCCTGCAGCTTGCTGTCGAGCTTGCCGACCGCCTCCTGCTGCGTCTTGAGTTCATCGGTGAGTTGCTCGAAGCGCTTGCCGGAGCCGCCCTGCTGGCTGCTCAGACCCTGCGCCTGCTTGTTCAGCTCGACCAGCTTGTTCTCCAGCTGCTTGACCTGCAGACGCAGCGCCTCGCTGCCGGTGGTGACGCTGGACTCGGTGGCGACCACCTTGCCGGAGATGTCCTGGATGCGCCCGGCGGCTTCCTCGCTGATCCGCGCGAAGCTCTCCTGGGTGGCGACCAGTTGCTGGCTCATCAGCTCGATCTGCTGATGGCTCCACCAGCCCAGGCCGCCGAAGGCGATCACTAGCGCGGCGATCAGCACCCACAGCACACCGGTGCCGCCGGCACGCTTGGCCGGCTGACGCGCCGCGGCCGGCTCGTAGTCGCGCTGGGCGGCGTGGCGACCGAAGTCGTGATCCCTGGCGTCAGTGGTCAGGCTGGGCACGCTGTCCAGTTCATCAAAAGCATCGTTACGCATGACAGGACCTTCAGGAAAAGCGCGGAAAGCGCGAGATGGCGCCAGTATACCGGTTCGTTCCGGCACGTTCATGACCGCGCCAGCGCAGTGCGGTTCGCACCGCCACGGGGCGAGTCCGCCTGCATCGACCGCCGCCAGGCCGCGAAAGTTCGTTGCGCGAAGCTGGTACGGCATTTGCTGACTCACTGGTCGGAGCGTCTAGCTGGCGCTTCGCCAAGGAGGCCACGCGCCACGGCCGAGCCGCGGCGCGCATCGACCCGAGGGGGAGCTTGGGGTTCGGTGCGCTTCGAGCGGCGCACGGAAGGTGGCGCTCGAAGCCTTCATTTCTCGCTGGGGGGAGTTACCGATGGAACTGACCAAAGCTGTACTCGATTGCATGCAGGTGCTGCGTCGCCGCCTGCGCGACGAACAGGGCGTGGACATCCGCCTCAGCCAGCCCGGCGCGATCATGAGCATGCTCGGCGCCTGCGCCGAGTCGCTGGTCGACGAGACCCGCGCGCTCGGCGAGCGGCTCAGCCAGCTGAGCGGCCTGCAGTTGGCGCCGCGGGTGCTCAGCGAGGCCGAGCTGATCGAGAAGTACACCCGCTACGCCGGCCCGCTGCGCGGCTGAACCCTCAGCTGCGCTGGGCGGTTTTCCACCAATCGCAGAACTCGTCGAGCGCGGTCCACACGCTGACCTGCGGGTCGTAGTCGAGGTACTGGCGAGCACGGCTGATATCGAGGGAAAAGTCGCGCGCCATCACCGCCACGCCGAGGCGGAACAGGCTCGGCTCGGGGCGCCCCGGCAGCAGCTTGCACACCCCTTCGTTGAGCGCCGCCAGGCTGTGCGCCACGCGGAACGGCAAATGGCGGGTAACCGGCGGCAGTTCGAACTGGCGCAGCACGTAGTTGACCACGTCCCACAGCGGCAGCGGCGTACCGTTGCTGATGTTGTAGGCCTTGCCGAGCGCCGGCCCGGCCGCCAGCAGGCTGCTGAACAGCGCGTCGTTGAGGTTCTGCACGCTGGTGAAATCGACCTTGTTGAGGCCGTTGCCGATAATCGACAGGCGCCCCTTACGGTGCATGCCGATCAGCCGCGGGAAGATGCTGGTGTCGCCGGCGCCGGTGACGAAGCGCGGGCGGATGGCGATCACCTCGAGACCCGCCGCGCTTGCCTCGAAGACCTTCTGCTCGGCCAGGTACTTGGTCGCCCCGTAGTGGTCGGAGAAGCGCTGCGGCACCTGCTCTTCCTTGATGCCGACGTGCGACTGGCCATCGAAGTAGATCGACGGCGACGACAGGTGCACCAGGCGCCGCACGCCCTGTTCGAGGCAGGCGGCGATGATGTTCTCGGTGACGGTGACGTTGGCCTGGTGGAAATGCTCGTAGCTGCCCCACACGCCGACCGCGCCGGCGCAATGCACCACCGCCTCGACGCCCCGGCAGAGGCGCTGGACCAGTGCCGGATCGGACAGATCGCCTTGGACGAATTCGGCGCCACGCGACACCAGCTGTTCGACCGCGTCCGGGCGACGGCCGTTGACGCGCACGCTGAGGCCCTGCTCGAGAGCGAAACGGGCGAAGCGCCCACCGATGAAGCCACTCGCCCCGGTTACCAGAATCCGCATGCGCCACTTCCCATTGTTGTTATGTTGGTGCGGCGACTCTAGCAGCGTGCCGCACACCGCGCCGTGACGCGGCGAGCCAAGCCACTGGCCCCAGGTTCCGCCGCACAGCGCGCGGCACCGATCTAAGGTAGTGAAACAGCGTGCGGGGATCGCCCCAGCCACGCCGACGCGTTTGAATACGCCCCTTCGCCCAGCAGGATGCCCGCATGCCCAACAAGACCCAGTGGATGATCTACGGTGCCAACGGCTACACCGGCCGCCTGGTGGCGCGCGAAGCGCAGCGCCAGGGCCTGACGCCGATTCTCGCCGGACGCAGCCCCGACGCCGTCGAGGCGCTGGCGGCGGAGCTCGGCCTGCACGCGCGCATCTTCGACCTCGCCGATGCGGGTGCCAGTCGCAGCGCACTGGAGGACGTGGCGGTGGTGGCACACTGCGCCGGACCGTTCTCAGCGACCAGCGCGGCGATGATCGCCGCCTGCCTGGCCAGTGCCACGCATTACGTCGACATCACCGGCGAGATCGCGGTGTTCGAGCACGCCCACAGCCGCGATGCCGACGCGCGCAGCGCCGGGGTGGTGGTCTGCCCGGGGGTCGGTTTCGACGTGATCCCCACCGACTGCCTGGCCGCCTGCCTGAAGGCCGCGCTGCCCGATGCCACTCACCTGGCGCTCGGCTTCGACACTGGCAGCGGGCTGTCTCCGGGCACCGCGAAGACCACCGTCGAGGGCCTGCAGCTCGGCGGCCAGGTGCGCCGCGACGGCCGCCTGCAGCGTGTACCGCTCGGCTTCAAACGCCGCACCATCGACTTCGGTCGCGGCGCCAAGGGCGCGGTGACCATTCCCTGGGGCGACGTGGCGACCGCCTACTACTCCACGGCGATTCCCAACATCGAGGTCTACCTGCCGACCCCGACCGGCGCCGCGCTGGGCATGCGGGCGATCGATCCGCTGCGCGGTCTGTTCGGTCACGCCAAGGTCCAGGCCTGGCTCAAGGCCCAGGTCGAACGGCGCGTGCACGGCCCCGATGAGACGACCCGCGCGCGTCTGCCGACCTGGGTATGGGGCGAGGCGCGCAATGCCGCCGGGGAGGTGCGCAACGCACGGGTGCAGACCGCCAACGGCTACGACGTAACCGTGCACGGCGTGCTGCTCGCGGTGCGCCACCTGCTCGACTACGCCGGGCCGGGCGGCTACTTCACCCCGTCGACGCTGTTCGGCGCGCGCTGCGTCGAGCAGCTGCCGGGCTCGACCAGCATCAGCCTGACGTAAGCGGCACCAGCCACTGGCCGGCACGCCCGGTGACGTGCCCGGTGAGTTGCGCGAGCAGCTCGCCGCCGGTGCGCCAGTGGTGCCAGTACAGCGGCACGTCGATCACCCGCCCCGGCAGCAGCTCGACCAGCTCACCGCGGGACAGCTCGCCCTGCACCTGCAGTTCCGGCACCAGGCCCCAGCCGAGGCCGCCGGAAGTCAGGCGCACGAAGCCTTCCGAGGACGGGCAAAGGTGATAGATGAAGCTCGGCCCGCCGCCCTGGGCGGCGAGAAAGCGGTGCTGCAGCTGGTCATCCGGTCCGAACACGATCGCCGGCGCGCGGGCCAGGCTGGCCGCGTCCACGCCGCCGACGAAGTGCCGGGCGACGAACGCCGGGCTGGCCAGCGCGCGGTAGCGCATCGCGCCCAGCGCCACGCAACGCGCCCCAGCCACCGGCTGGGCGCCGGCACACACGCAGGCCGCCACCTCGCCGGCGCGCATGCGTTTGAGGCCGACGTCCTGGTCTTCCACCACCAGGTCGAGCAGCACCTGGCGCTCGGCGCAGAACTCGCCGACCGCCTTGGCCCACCAGGTCGCCAGGCTGTCGGCGTTGAGCGCCACGCGCAGGCGCTCCGGCAGGCCGCCTTCGTCCAGCGCCGGCACCTGGCCCTGCAGGTCGCGCTCGAGCAGGCGCACCTGCTGCACATGGTTGAGCAGGCGACGGCCGATCTCGGTGGGCGCTGGTGGCGTGACGCGCATCAGCACCGGCTGGCCGACCCGCGCCTCGAGCAGCTTGATGCGCTGCGACACCGCCGATTGCGACAGGCCGAGGACCTGGGCGGCACGTTCGAAGCCGGCCTGTTCGATCACCGCCGCCAGGGCAGCGAGCAGTTTGTAGTCGAACATCAGTTCTCCTAATGATCCATACGGATAATTCGTTTTCCTTATACAGCTCCGACGCCCAGACTCGCCACATCTGACCCGACCTGGACCGCCCCGATGACCGGTGAAACCTCGCTCGCCGTGCTGCTGCGCAGCCTCGCGCCGCAGCTCAACCCTGGCCGCTATGTGTTCTGCACATTGCCCGACCCGACCGCCCTGCAAGGCAGCGTGCCGCTGGGCAGCTTTCGCGAGCGCGAAGGACTGACGGCGATCCTCGAACAGGCCGAGGCCGATCGCCTCGGCCTGGCATACAGCTACGTCGCCGCCTGGATCACCCTGGAGGTGCACTCGGCGCTCGAAGCGGTCGGTCTCACCGCCGCCTTTGCCGGCGCCCTGGCGCAAGCAGGGATCAGCTGCAACGTGATCGCCGGCTACTTCCACGATCACCTGTTCGTCGCCGAGGCCGACGCCGAGCGCGCGCTGTCGACCCTGCGCGCGCTGGCCGCCCACTCACAGGAATGACCGCCATGTGGCAGAGCTATCTAAATGGCGTGCTGATCGCCGCCGGCCTGATCATCGCCATCGGCGCGCAGAACGCCTTCGTCCTCGCCCAGAGCCTGCGCCGCGAGCACCACCTGCCGGTCGCCGCGCTGTGTGTGCTGTGCGACGCGGTGCTGGTCGCCGCCGGGGTGTTCGGCCTGGCCACGCTGCTGGCGCAGAGCCCGCTGTTGCTCGGCGTGGCGCGCTGGGGCGGGGTGCTGTTCCTGCTCTGGTACGGCGCCAAGGCGCTGCGCCGCGCGCTGTCACCGGCGGCCCTGGCCGAGGCGGCGCAGGCCGGGCCGCGCTCGCGCCGCGCGGTGCTGCTGACCACCCTGGCAGTGACCCTGCTCAACCCGCACGTGTACGTCGACACGGTGCTGCTGATCGGCTCGCTCGGCGCCCAGCAGGCAGTGCCCGGCGCCTACGCCCTGGGTGCGGCGAGCGCCTCACTGGTGTGGTTCTTCACCCTCGCCCTCGGCGCCGCCTGGCTGGCTCCGGTGCTGGCGCGGCCGGCCACCTGGCGGCTGCTCGACCTCGGCGTGGCGTTGATGATGTTCAGCGTGGCCTGGCAACTGATCCGCCACAGCCCGCTTTGAGCCGCGCCGGCGGTCGACCGCCGGCGCGCGGCGTTGCTATGCTCGGCCGCTGGTCGTCGGGCCGCCGCCCGCGACGCCGCCCGACAAGGAACGCACCCTGAACACCGCCGTGTTTCTCGCCGTGATGGCCGCCGCCGTGCTGCATGCCGGCTGGAACGCGCTGCTGAAGATCGGCCTCGACCGTTTCCTCACTGCCTCGCTGATCCAGATCGGCGCTGGCCTGCTGGCGCTGCTCGCCCTGCCCCTGGTGGCGCTGCCGGCCGCCAGCGCCTGGCCGTGGATCGCGCTCTCGGCACTGCTGCATATCGGCTACAACCACTTCCTCGCCCGCGCCTACCGGCATGGCGACCTCGGCCAGGTCTACCCGATCTCGCGCGGCAGCTCGCCGCTGATCGTCGCCCTGCTGTCGCTCCTGCTGCTCGGCGACCGGCTGTCCGCCGGCCAGTGGCTCGGCCTGCTCACCCTGGTCGCCGGCATCTGGCTGATGGCCGTGCGCGGCGGCCACAACCGGCGTATCGCCGGGCCGCTGCTGGTCGATGCGCTGCTCACCGCCAGCTTCATTGCCGGCTACACCCTGGCCGACGCCGCCGGCGCACGCGCCAATCAGGACGCACTGAGCTACGCGCTGTGGCTGTTCGCGGTGAATGGCCTGGTCATGGCTGCTGTGCTCGCCGTGCAGCGCGGCCCGCAGGTGTTCGCCCGGCTCGGCGTGCACTGGCGCAGCGGCCTGGCCGGCGGCCTGATGTCGATGAGCGCCTACAGCCTGGTGATCTGGGCCATGACCCAAGCGCCGGTGGCGCTGGTCTCGGCGCTGCGCGAGACCAGCGTGGTGTTCGCCCTGCTAATCGGCTGGGCGCTGCTCAAGGAGTCGGTGCCGCCGCTGCGCCTGCTCGCCTGCCTGGTCATCGTCGCCGGCGCGGCGCTGATGAAGCTGAGCTGAACGGCACCGCCACATCGCTCTGCCGCAGGCTTTTCCCCACAGTTGCTGCGTGGTTAGGACGCAGGCCGGATGCTATGATCGGGGGCCCGCGGCAACGAGTAGAAAACTACCGCCGCATTCTGGCCGCCCGTGAACGGCCTCGCTGGAGGTTGGTCGAAGCCCTTACGACCGTCCTCCCAAGCCCCGACCTGAGGAGATACACCATGGCTTTTGAATTGCCGCCGCTGCCGTACGAGAAAAACGCGCTCGAGCCGCACCTGTCCGCCGAGACCCTGGAATACCACCACGGCAAACACCACAACGCCTACGTGGTGAACCTGAACAACCTGGTGCCGGGCACCGAGTTCGAAGGCAAGAGCCTGGAAGAGATCATCAAGACGTCCTCGGGCGGCATCTTCAACAACGCCGCGCAGATCTGGAACCACACCTTCTACTGGAACTGCCTGAGCCCGAACGGCGGCGGCCAACCGACTGGCGCCCTGGCTGACGCGATCAACGCGGCCTTCGGCTCGTTCGACAAGTTCAAGGAAGAGTTCAGCAAGACTTCCATCGGCACCTTCGGCTCCGGCTGGGGCTGGCTGGTGAAGAAGGCTGACGGCTCCCTGGCCCTGGCCAGCACCATCGGCGCCGGTTGCCCGCTGACCAGCGGCGACACCCCGCTGCTGACCTGCGACGTGTGGGAACACGCCTACTACATCGACTACCGCAACCTGCGTCCGAAGTACGTCGAGGCGTTCTGGAACCTGGTCAACTGGGACTTCGTGGCGAAAAACCTCGCTGCCTAATCCCTGATCGGTTGAAGAAAAAACCCGGCCTCGCCGGGTTTTTTCCTTTCTGCGCCGCCTAGAGCAATTGCTCCGGGGGAAACGGCAGGTCCAGCTCGCTGGCCCGGCGCACCGTGCGGCTCAGGGTATGGTCGGCGGCGATTGGCCCGAGGTACTCGCACAGGCCGATGTACAGCAGGTTGAGCAGCCGGCGCAGGTCCTCCAGGCCCAGCGCGGCCAGCCCCGACGCGCCACCCTGCTCCAGCCAGCCACGCAGCCGCAGGCGCGCCTCGGTCTCCAGCTGCATGCCACCGAGGTTGCCGGCGGCGAAGCGGCGCAGGCTCGGCACCAGTGCCGGCTCCAGCTCGTCGAACAGCATGCCGCTGAGGATCAGGAAGGTCTGCCGCGCCCGCACATCCTGGCCGGACACCTCCTCGGCACGCTTGCCGGCGCCCTGCCGCCAGGCCTGCAAACGCGGCTCCGGATCGGGCAGCAGCTTGTTCGGCGAGGCGGTCAGCGCGCCGACCAGTTCGCGGTACAGCTTGGCGCGCTCGAACTTGCGCCCGGTGCGGCTGGCCACTTCGGCGAGAAACTCGTTGAGGGCGAAGGACGGCTTGTCGGCGTACTTGGCTTCCCACAGCGAGAGCAGTGGCAGCAACTCGTCCTCGGCGAAATGCCCCATCAGTCCGGTGTAGATCGCCCGACGGCGAACGCTCAGGCTCATCTCAGCTTCTCCGTGCCAGTTCGTTGCGATCGAAGATCGGCGCCTGGTTGAACTCCGGGTAGCCCTCCTCGGCGTGTTCCGCGTAATCCAGGCCACGCTGCTCATCGAGGGTCGAGGTGCGCAGGCCGATGGTCTTGGCGACGATCCAGTACATGATCAGCGCCATCGGGAAGGCCCAGGCGAACGCCGCGCCGATGCCCAGCGCCTGCACGCCGACGCGCGCCGGATTGAACAGGTCGCCGGTGAAGAACAGCCCGGCCGCCAGGGTGCCCCACACGCCACACAGGCCATGCACCGGCACGGCGCCGACCACGTCGTCGATGCGCAAGCGCTCGAGCAGCTGGCTGCCGAACACCACCAGGCACCCGGCGATCAGCCCGGTGAGCATGGCGAAGCCCGGCAGCATGCTGGCGCAGCCGGCGGTGACGCCGACCAGGCCGCCCAGCGAACCGTTGATGGTGCTGGTCAGCAGGACCGGCCGTGCGCTGCTGCGCAGCGCCAGCACCGCCCCCAGCGCCCCGCACACGGCGGCCAGGTGGGTGTTGAGGGCGATCAGGCCGAGATTCTCGGTGACGCCCAGGGTGCTGCCGGCGTTGAAGCCGAACCAGCCGAGCCACAGCACGAAGCCGCCAAGGGTGACCAGGCTGAGGTTGTGGCCGGGAATCGCCCGCGTGCTGCCGTCGACGCCGAAGCGACCCATGCGCGGGCCGAGCACCAGCACGCCGGCCAGCGCGCACCAGGCACCGACACTGTGGACCACGGTGGAACCGGCGAAATCGACGAAGCCCTGCTTGGCCAGCCAGCCCTGTCCGCCATAGGCGCCGCCCCACGCCCAGCTGCCGAACACCGGGTAGATGAAGCCGCTGATCAGCACCGCACCGACCAGGTAGCCGGCATAGCGGGTGCGCTCGGCCATCGCGCCGCTGGCGATGGTCGCCGCGGTGGCGGCAAACATCATCTGGAACAGCAGGAAGGTGAAGTCCCACGGTGCACCTTGATGCGGGGCGAAATGGCTCATGCCGAACCAGCCGGTCAGGTTGCTGCCGAACATCAGGCCGAAACCGACCACCCAGAACGCCACGCTGCCGACGCAGCCATCCATGTAGTTCTTCATCATCACGTTGACGGCGTTCTTGGCCCGCGACATGCCGCTTTCCAGCAGCGCGAAGCCGGCCTGCATGAAGAACACCAGGGCGCTGGCCAGCACCACCCAGGCGGTGTTCAGCGCCTGGTCACTGGCCGCCTCGGCCCACGGCGCGGTGCCCAGCGCCACCACAAATAGCCACAGTCTGCTCATGTCCATCCCCTCCCAAGGTCTGAGAGGGGGCCTTCGCAACTCTTGTGCCAGCAGGAAATCCGTCAAACGGCACTCAAGTCGCCAGCATTCGCACCGACACAGTGCGAGAGGCCCAGCGTGCGTTTGCGCGCCGTGCACAGCGACGACGAATATCGTTGCCAGGCTAATGGCCCTTTGACTGCAACCTGGTGTTTGCCAATACTCACAGGCGATTGCCCGCCGTTGGCATCGAACAAGGAATAGGCATTTGAAGCTGGAACACAAACACAGCTTGTCACTGAAGTTGCTCCGCGTAGTGCTGCTGTCGGCGTTGATCGTCGGCGTTGTGCTGAGTTGCGGGCAGATCATGTTCGATGCCTACAAGACCCGTCAGGCCATCGCCAACGACGCCCAACGCATCCTCGACATGTTCCGCGACCCCTCGACCCAGGCGGTCTACAGCCTCGACCGGGAAATGGGCATGCAGGTCATCGAGGGCCTGTTCCAGAACGAAGCGGTGCGCCATGCCGCCATTGGCCACCCCAACGAACCCATGCTCGCCGAGCGCAGCCGCGAGCTGTCGGCGAATGCCACGCGCTGGCTGACCGACCCGATTCTCGGCCAGGAAAAGACCTTCACCACCCAGCTGGTCGGCCGTGCGCCGTACAGCGAGTACTACGGCGACCTCAGCATCACCCTGGACACCGCGCCGTACGGCGAGGACTTCGTCACCAGCTCGGTGATCATCTTCATCTCCGGCGTGCTGCGCGCCCTGGCCATGGGCCTGGTGCTGTACCTGGTCTACCACTGGCTGCTGACCCGGCCGCTGTCGAAGATCATCGAGCACCTGTCCAACATCAACCCGGACCGTCCCAGCGAGCACAAGCTGCCGATGCTCCGCGGCCACGAACGCAACGAACTGGGCCTGTGGATCAATACCGCCAACCAGTTGCTGGCCTCGATCGAACGCAACACCCACCTGCGTCGCGAGGCGGAAAACAGCCTGCTGCGCATGTCGCAGTACGATTTCCTCACCGGCCTGCCGAATCGTCAGCAACTGCAGCAGCAACTCGACCAGATCCTCGCCGATGCCGGTCGCCTGCAGCGCCGCGTGGCGGTGCTGTGCGTTGGCCTCGACGACTTCAAAGGCGTCAACGAGCAGTTCAGCTACCAGACCGGCGACCAGCTGCTGCTGGCCCTATCCGACCGCCTGCGCAGCCACAGCGGCCGTCTCGGCGCCCTGGCGCGCCTCGGCGGCGACCAGTTCGCCCTGGTCCAGGCCGACATCGAACAACCCTACGAAGCCGCCGAGCTGGCCCAGAGCGTGCTCGACAACCTGGAAGAAGCCTTCACCTTCGATCAGCAGGCCGTGCACCTGCGCGCAACCATCGGCATCACCCTGTTCCCCGAAGACGGTGACAGCACCGAGAAGTTGCTGCAGAAGGCCGAGCAGACCATGACCCTGGCCAAGAGCCGCTCGCGCAACCGCTACCAGTTCTACATCGCCAGCGTCGACAGCGAGATGCGCCGCCGCCGCGAGCTGGAGAAGGACCTGCGCGAAGCCCTCGAGCACGGTCAGTTCCACCTGGTCTACCAACCGCAGATCGACTACCGCGACCACCGCGTGGTCGGCGTCGAGGCGCTGCTGCGCTGGCAACACCCGCAGCACGGTTTCGTCGCCCCGGACCTGTTCATCCCGCTGGCGGAACAGAACGGCACCATCATCCCGATCGGCGAATGGATTCTCGACCAGGCCTGCCGCCAGCTGCGCGAATGGCACGACCAGGGCTTCACCGACCTGCGCATGGCGGTCAACCTGTCCACCGTGCAGCTGCACCACGCCGAGCTGCCGCGGGTGGTCAATAACCTGCTGCAGGTCTACCGCCTGCCGCCGCGCAGCCTGGAGCTGGAAGTCACCGAAACCGGCCTGATGGACGACATCAGCACCGCCGCCCAGCACCTGCTCAGCCTGCGCCGCTCCGGCGCGCTGATCGCGATCGACGACTTCGGTACCGGCTACTCGTCGCTGAGCTACCTGAAGAGCCTGCCGCTGGACAAGATCAAGATCGACAAGAGCTTCGTCCAGGACCTGATGGACGACGACGACGACGCCACCATCGTTCGCGCCATCATCCAGCTCGGCAAGAGCCTGAACATGCAGGTGATCGCCGAAGGCGTGGAAACCGCCGAGCAGGAGGCCTATGTCATTGCCGAGGGTTGCCACGAGGGGCAAGGCTACCTGTACAGCAAGCCGCTGCCGGCCCGCGAACTGACCCTGTTCCTCAAGCAAGCTCGGCGCCTCAGTGACGCCACCAACCCCGCCACCCTGTAATCGCGGCCCCGCATGCCGGGGCCGCTGCTCTAGAACTGCTTGATGCCCAGTAGCCAGGCGGTGGCCAACGCCCCGGCCAGGCACAGCAGCGCGCCGCCAGCGGCCTGCCAGTAGAAGCGCCGCGCCAGCTCGTCTTCCCCGGCGTTGGACAGAATGAACGGCTGCGCCTCCGCCGGCTTGCCCAGGTGGTTCTGCGCCGGCAGCACGCTGTGCTGGCGGTGCCGGTCCTCCGCTTCCAGCTGCGCCGCCAGCCGCAGGCGGTTCCATTCCGGCTCGTCGAGCTGGCCATTGCCGTCGCTGTCGAAGCGCTGCAGCAGGCCGGCGAAATTGCGCTTCCACTCGCGGATCACCTCGCCCTGCGCCGCCGCCAGATCGAGGCCCTGCCGCCCGCCGCCGCTGGTGCGGAAATCACCGATGGCATACAGCGGCTGCCCGGCCTGCAGGCGCTCCTCGGTGTAGCGATACTCCTTGCCGCTGCTCAGCCAGCCGAGCAGACCGCCCTGCGCCGGACCACGCGGATGGCGCAGGTTGCCCTTCCACACCTCGCGGATCATCGGCCGCACTTCCGCGCCGGCCGGGTTGATCAGGCACTCGCCGGTGGCGTCGACTAAGCGCAGCCAGGCCTCGCTGGTCCCGCGCTCAAGCACCCGCCAGCTGCTCTTCTTGCCGTCGCTGTGGTACTCCTCGATCTTGAAGCGCCACCACAGGCACGGCTTGCCGCTCAACGGGCCACAGATGCGCGCCTCGGGCAACTCTTCCAGCACGCCGTAGAACTCGGCGTAGCCCTGCGCCGCGGAGCGGATCTTCGAGGTCGGAGTGTCCAGCAGGTGGCGCGCCTGCGACCAGCGCCGCAGGCTCCACCAGCCACCGCCGGCACACGCGCCCACGCTGAAGGCCAGCGCGACCGCCAGTTCCTGCATCTCCATGACTCAGCTGAACAGGGTTTTGAGGTCGACGTCGGCCTTCTCCGCTTCGCTGAAACGCAGCAGCTCCGCCGCCTTGAAGGCGCCGAGCCGTGCGACCAGCACGTCGGGGAACTGTTCGATGCGCACGTTGTTCAGGTTGACCGCTTCGTTGTACAGCTCGCGGCGATCGGCGATGCCGTTCTCCAGGCCGCTGATGCGCTGCTGCAGATGCTGGAAGCTCTCGTTGGCCTTCAGCTCCGGGTAGTTTTCGGCCAGTGCGAACAGCTGGCCGAGCCCGGCGCGCAGACCGCCCTCCGCCTTGCCCAGTGCGCCGATGTCCTGCTGCTCGCGGGCGCTGGCCACCGCGTTGCGCGCGACGATCACCCGCTCGAGGGTGGTGCGCTCGTGCTGCATGTACTGTTTGCAGGTTTCCACCAGCTTGGGTAATTCCTCATGGCGCTGCTTGAGCAGCACGTCGATGTTCGCCCACGCCTTGCTCACCCCGTGCTTGAGGCGGACCAGACCGTTGTAGAGCGATACCGCGTAGGCGGCGACAAGGACGAGGACAACGATCAACAGCACACTGGTCAAGCTCATGCAGGTTTCTCCCTGAAGACGGCGATGAGGATGGCGGCATTCTAACTGCAGCATGCCATCAAGGAAGGGCGTAACGCACAGCCCAAGCCGACTCCAGCACCATCTGCCCTTTGCACAAAATGCAAATCTTTCGCATTATGGTGCGGTTTTACATGCGCAGCGTGCGCCACCCATCATTCGCCGCAAAGGAACTCGCCATGATTCGTATGCCCCTGGCTTCCGCCAGCCTCCTGGCCATCGCCATTTCTCTCGCCGGCTGCGGCGATGACAAAGCTCCGGCCACGCAGGCCACCGCGCCGGCTGCACCTGCGGCCGCCAGCGCCCCGGCAGCGGCCAGCGGCAAAGTCGACGAGGCGGCGGCCAAGGCGGTAGTCGCCCACTACGCCGACATCGGCTACGCGGTGTTCAACGATGCGGCGACCACCGGCAAGGCCCTGCAGGCTGCGGTCGACGCGCTGCTCGCCAACCCCAGCGACGCCACCCTGAAGGCCGCCCGCGAAGCCTGGCTGGCCGCCCGCGTGCCGTACATGCAGACCGAAGTGTTCCGCTTCGGCAACGCCGTGGTGGATGACTGGGAAGGTCAGCTCAACGCCTGGCCGCTGGACGAAGGCCTGATCGACTACGTCGCCGACGGCACTGCCGAAGCCCAGGGCAACCCGGCCGCCAAGGCCAACATCATCGCCAACACCGAGATCCAGGTCGGCGAAGACAAGATCGACGTCAAGGACATCACCGGCGAGAAGCTCGCCGAACTGAACGAACTGGGCGGCTCCGAAGCCAACGTCGCGACCGGCTACCATGCCATCGAATTCCTCCTCTGGGGCCAGGACCTGCACGGCACCGGCCCGGGCGCCGGCGAGCGTCCGTACACCGACTACGTGCTCGGTGACGGCGCCACCGGCGGTCATACCGATCGCCGCCGCACCTACCTGAAAGCCGCCACCGACCTGCTGGTCAAGGACCTGGAGTGGATGGTCGGCCAGTGGAAACAGGGCGTCGCCGACAACTACCGCGCCAAGCTGGAAGCCGAACCGGCTGCCGACGGCCTGCGCAAGATGCTGTTCGGCATGGGCAGCTTGTCGCTCGGCGAACTGGCCGGCGAGCGCATGAAGGTCGCGTTGGAAGCCAACTCCACCGAAGACGAGCACGACTGCTTCAGCGACAACACCCACAACTCGCACTTCTACGACGGCAAAGGCATTCGCAACATCTACCTGGGCGAATACAAGCGCGTCGACGGCAGCACCCTGAACGGCGCGAGCCTGTCCTCGCTGGTGGCCAAGGCCGCGCCGGCGGTCGACGAGACCGTCAAGGCCGACCTCGCCGACACCGAGAAGAAGCTGCAAGCCCTGGTCGACAGCGCCAACAACGGTCAGCACTTCGACCAGTTGATCGCCGCCGACAACAGCGCCGGCCAGCAGATCATCCGCGACGCCATCGCCGCGCTGGTCAAGCAGACCGGTGCCATCGAACAGGCTGCGGGCGCGATCGGCATCACCGACCTGAAGCCGGACACTGCCGATCACCAGTTCTGATCGACGTGGCCTGAGGCCTTGAGCGGTGCAGTTGCGCTCAAGCGCCACACGAACGGATGCGGCACCCCGCCGCATCCGTTTTTCATTTCCAACTGCAGGATTTTCACATCGCACTGGTAAGCTTGCGCGCCTGCTTTGCCCTGGACCTTCACCGATGTTCGCCGCCCTTCCCCGCCTCCTTCCGCTGCTGCTGACCCTGAGTCTGGCGGCGTGCGACCAGGCGCCGCGGTTCGACCGGGCCGAAGCCAACGAGGCACTCTCCGCCGGCACCGCCAGCGTCCGCCAGCGCGACCAGAACGCCTTCTCCCTGCCCTCCGCCAACCTGTCCGGCGAACGCCGCCTGGACTTCAGCGTGGGCAACAGTTTCTTCCGCAACCCCTGGGTCATCGCGCCGTCCACCACCACCGCGCGGGACGGCCTGGGGCCGCTGTTCAACACCAATGCCTGCCAGAACTGCCACGTGCGCGACGGTCGCGGCCATCCGCCGGAGGCCGATGCGAGCAATGCCGTGTCGATGCTGGTGCGCCTGTCGATTCCCGCTGACGGCGGCGCCGAGCAGGCGCAGCTGATCGAACGCCTCGGCGTAGTGCCCGAGCCGGTGTACGGCACGCAGTTGCAGGACATGGCCAATCCCGGCGTGGTCCCCGAGGGCAAGGTCCGCGTGGCCTACGCGACCCAGAGTGTGCGCTTCGCCGACGGCCATGAAGTCGAGCTGCGCCAGCCCAGCCTGCAGCTCAGCCAGCTCGGCTACGGCGCACTACACCCGCAGGTGCAGCTGTCGGTCCGCGTCGCGCCGCCGATGATCGGCCTCGGCCTGCTCGAAGCCATTCCCGAATCGGCGATCCTCGCCGGCGCCGAGGCGCAGCGCCGCGCCGGTACCGGCGTCGCCGGCCAGGCCAACCGGGTCTGGGACGACACACGCCAGCAGACCGTGCTCGGCCGCTTCGGCTGGAAGGCCGGCCAGCCGACCCTCGACCAGCAGAATCGCCACGCCTTCTCCGCCGACATGGGCCTGACCACCAGCGCCCTGCCCCACGACGACTGCACGGCGGCGCAGGCCGACTGCCGGGCGGCGGTCAACGGCGGCAGCCCGGAGGTCAGCGACAACATCCTGCGCCTGGTGCTGTTCTACACCCGCAACCTCGGCGTGCCAGCCCGGCGTGGCGTCGACGACGCCGAAGTACTGGCCGGCAAGGGCCTGTTCCACCAGGCCGGCTGCGCGCAGTGCCACACCCCGCAGTTCACCACCGCCGCCGATGCCGCCGAGCCGGAGCTGGCCAACCAACAGATCCGCCCCTACAGCGACCTGCTGCTGCACGACATGGGCCCGGGCCTCGCCGACGGCCGCGCCGAGTTCCAGGCCAGCGGCAGCCAATGGCGCACCCCGCCGCTGTGGGGCATCGGCCTGACCGAGACGGTCAGCGGCCACACCCAGTTCCTCCACGACGGCCGCGCCCGCAACCTGCTGGAAGCCGTGCTCTGGCACGGCGGCGAAGCGGAGCCGGCCAAGCAACAGGTTCTACACTTCGATGCCGAGCAGCGCCGCGCGCTACTGGCTTTCCTGAACTCCCTCTAAGGAGCCGCGCATGTTTCGCCCGAAACTCTTGTTCACCAGCCTCGCCGCCTTCGCCCTTGGCGCCTGCTCGCCGCAGGACCAGCAGGCGCAGACCTCCGCGGCGCTGGCCCAGCAGGTGATCCTGCCGACCTACAGCCGCTGGGTCGAAGCCGATCGCCAGCTGGCCCAGAGCGCCCTGGCGTTCTGCTCCGGCAAGGTCGACCTGGCCCAGGCGCGCGCCGACTTCTACGCCGCGCAGAAGGCCTGGGCCGAGCTGCAGCCGCTGATGGTCGGGCCGCTGGCCGAGGGCAACCAGGCCTGGCGCGTGCAGTTCTGGCCGGACAAGAAGAACCTGGTGGCGCGCCAGGTCGAGCAGCTGGTCAAGAGCCAGCCACAGATCGACGCCAGCGCCCTGGAGAAGTCCAGCGTGGTGGTGCAGGGCCTGACCGCCTACGAGTACATCCTCTTCGACAGCCAGATCGACCTCGCCGACAGCGCCACCAAGCTGCGCTACTGTCCGCTGCTGGAAGCCATCGGCGAACGCCAGCAGCACCTCGCCGAGGACATCCTGGCACGCTGGAACAACAAGGACGGCATGCTCGAGCAGCTGAGCAAGTTCCCCAACCCGCGCTACGCCGACGCCCACGAGGCGATCGCCGAGCTGCTGCGGGTGCAGGTCACCGCCATCGACACCCTGAAGAAGAAGCTCGGCACCCCGCTCGGCCGCCTCAGCAAGGGCATCCCGCAACCGCTGCAGGCTGAGGCCTGGCGCAGTGAAGCCTCGCTGAGCAACATCGCCGCCGGCCTGGCCAGCGCCGAGGCGCTGTGGAGCGGCGTGGACAACCACGGCATCCGCGGCCTGCTCGGCGCCGAGCAGAAGGAGCTGGCGACGCGCATCGACGCCGCCTATGCCGAAGCGCGGCAGAAGCTCGCCGCGATCAAGCCGCCGCTCTCCGAACTGCTCGCCAGCGAAGCCGGGCGCCAGCAGGTGGGCGACTTCTACGACAGCCTGAACCGCGTGCACCGCTTGCAGGAAAGCGACCTGGCCAAGGCCCTCGGCGTGCAACTCGGCTTCAATGCCAACGACGGTGACTGACATGCTACGCCGCCATGTACTGGCCCTCGGCAGCGCGCTGCTCGGCGCGCTCAGCCTCGGCGGATGGACGCTGAGCCGGCGCAGCGCCACGCCGATGGTGCTGTCCGCCCGCGACGATGGCGACGGCCATCACTACGCGGTCGGCTATCGCCTCGACGGCCAGGCGGTGTTCGCCACCCGCGTCGCCCAGCGCTGCCACGACATCGTCGAGCACCCCGAGCAGCCGCTGGCGCTGTTCGTCGCCCGCCGTCCGGGTACCGAGAGCTACCTGATCGACCTGCGCGACGGGCGCCTGCTGCAGACCGTCCACGCGCAGCCGGACCGCCACTTCTACGGGCATGCCGTGTGGCACCGCGACGGCGAATGGCTGTACGCCACCGAGAACGATACCCGCGACCCCGGTCGCGGCATGCTCGGCCAGTACCGTTTCGACGGCAGCAGCCTGCAGCACAGCGGCGAGCTGTCCACCCACGGCCTGGGGCCGCACCAGGTGGCCTGGCTGCCGGACGGCGAAACCCTGGTGGTGGCCAATGGCGGCATCCGCACCGAGGCGGAAAGCCGCATCGAGATGAACCTCGACGCCATGGAGCCCAGCCTGGTGCTGATGCGCCGCGACGGCAGCCTGCTGTCCAAGGAAACCCTGGCGCAGCCGATGAACAGCGTGCGCCACCTGGCGATCGCCCGCGACGGCACGGTGGTCGCCGGCCAGCAGTACATGGGCGACGCCCACGAGCGCGCCGACCTGCTCGCCATCAAACGCCCCGGCCAGCCGTTCCAGGCCTTCCCGCTCGACGATGCGCAGCGCCTGGCGATGGCCCAGTACACCGCCAGCGTGGCGATTCACGACGAGCTGCGCCTGGTCGCTCTGACCGCCCCGCGCGGCAACCGCTTCTTCATCTGGGACCTGGACAGCGGCGCGGTACGCCTCGACGCGCCGCTACCGGACTGCGCCGGAGTCGGCGCAGTGCCCGACGGCTTCGTGGTCACCTCCGGGCAGGGCCGCTGCCGCTTCTACGATTGCCGCCGCCAGCCCATCGTCGCCCAGCCGCTGCAGCTGCCCGCCGGCCTGTGGGACAACCACCTGCACCTCAGCGCCTGACCGCCGCCTGGCCGACGGATTTCCTCCGGTCAGGTGAGGGAATCCGCGGCGATCAACGTCAGTGATAGGGCGGTCAAAAGGCTGTGGATAAGCGCAATGTCTTGCCACAGTGTGGTTTTGACTTGCCCCACAACTGGGACTAAGGTGCATGCCTCGCCTATTCCCAGGCCATTTTCCCGCCAAGGAAACGGAATATGTTGCTCCGCCGCATGCTTGCCATGCTGGGGGTTGTGCTCGTCGTGGTGCTGCTCCTGGCCGGCTACAAAGCCTTCTCGATCCGCGAACAGATCAAGCAATTTTCTGCGCCTCAGCCACCGATCAGCGTCTCGGCCGCGATTGCCGAACAGCGCCAGTGGCAGGAACGCCTGCCGGGCATCGGCACGCTGAAGGCCTCGCAGGGTGTCGATCTGACCGTCGAAGTCACCGGCACGGTGCGTGATGTGCTGTTCCGCTCCGGCGAACACGTCGCCGCCAACCAGCCGCTGATCCAGATGGACGCCGCGGTCGAGCAGGCCTCGCTGGAGTCCGCCGAAGCCGAGCTGAACCTCGCCCGCGTCGAGTTCGAACGTGGCCGCAGCCTGATCAGCCGGCAGATGATTTCCAAGAGCGATTTCGACCGCCTCGCCTCGCAGCTGCAGCAGAACAGCGGGCGGGTCGCGCAGCTCAAGGCGCTGCTCGGCAAGAAGCGCATCCTCGCGCCGTTCGCCGGCACCATCGGCATCCGCCAGGTCGACGTCGGCGACTACCTCGCCTCGGGCACCATCATCGCCACCCTGCAGGACCTGTCGCTGCTGTACCTGGACTTCTTTCTGCCCGAGCAGGCGGTGCCCAAGCTGCAGGTCGGCCAGCGCGTGCAGCTCGGCGTCGCGGCGTTCCCCGGCGAATCCTTCCTCGGCGAAATCGCGGCGATCAACCCGAAGGTCGACGAGAACACCCGCAACGTGCAGGTCCGCGCCACGCTGCCCAATCCGGGCGAGAAGCTGCTGCCGGGCATGTTCGCCAACCTCAACGTGCTGCTGCCCAACAGCGAAGCGCGCGTGGTGGTGCCGGAAACCGCGGTGACCTTCTCGCTGTACGGCAACTCGATCTACGTGGTCGAGGCCGAGAAGAACGACGACGGCAGCGCCAAGCAGGACGACCAGGGCCAGCCGCGCCTGGTGGTCCAGCGTGTGTTCGTCGAGACCGGCGAGCGCCGCGACGGCGAGGTGGTGGTGCTCAAGGGCCTGACCGCCGGCCAGCAGGTGGTCACCACCGGCCAGCTCAAGCTGGATAACGGCGCGCACGTCAGCATCGTCGCCGAACCCGCCGCCCGCGCCACCAGCCAGGCCAGCGTCCGCTAAGGCGGTCGCTGGAAAAGGAATCGCCCATGGCTTTTACCGATCCGTTCATCCGTCGCCCGGTGCTGGCGACGGTGGTCAGCCTGCTCATCGTGCTGCTCGGCATCCAGGCCTTCAACAGCCTGGTGATCCGCCAGTACCCGCAGATGGAAAACGCCCTGATCACGGTGACCACCGCCTACCCAGGGGCTAACGCCGAGACCATCCAGGGCTACATCACCCAGCCGCTGCAGCAGAGCCTGGCCAGCGCCGAGGGCGTCGACTACATGACCTCGGTCAGTCGGCAGAACTTCTCGGTGATCTCGCTCTACGCGCGCATCGGCGCCAACTCCGACCGCCTGTTCACCGAGCTGCTGGCCAAGACCAACGAGGTCAAGAGCCAGCTGCCGCAGGAGGCCGAGGACCCGGTGCTGGAGAAGCAGGCCGCCGACGCCGCGGCGCTGATGTACATCAGCTTCTACAGCGACGAGCTGAACTACCAGCAGATCACCGACTACCTGACCCGCGTGGTGCAGCCCAAGCTGGCGACCCTGCCGGGCATCGCCGAGGCGGCCGTCGAGGGTGCGCAGAAATTCGCCATGCGCCTGTGGCTCGACCCGGTGCGCATGGCCGCCCACGGCATCACCGCCGGCGACGTGCGCGAAGCGGTGCAGAAGTACAACTTCCTCTCCGCCGCCGGTGAGGTGAAGGGCGAGTTGGTGGTCAGCAGCGTCAACGCCAGCACCGACCTGAAGAGCCCCGAGGCCTTCGCCGCGATCCCGCTGAAGACCGAGGGCGACCGCCGCGTGCGCATCGGCGACGTGGCGCGGGTGGAAATGGGCGCGGAGAACTACGACGCGGTCAGCTCGTTCAACAGCATCCCCTCGGTGTACATCGCCATCAAGGGCACGCCGACCTCCAACCCGCTCGACGTGATCAAGGAAGTGCGCGCCAAGCTGCCCTCGGTGGAGCGCGAGCTGCCGCCGGCGCTGAAGATGTCGATCGCCTACGACGGCACGCTGTTCATCCAGGAATCGATCAACGAGGTGATCAAGACCCTCGCCGAAGCGGTACTGATCGTCATCGTCGTGGTGTTCCTGTTCCTCGGCGCGTTCCGCTCGGTGCTGATCCCGGTGGTGACCATCCCGCTGTCGATGATCGGCGTGCTGTTCTTCATGCAGCTGATGGGCTACTCGATCAACCTGCTGACCCTGCTGGCCATGGTCCTCGCCATCGGCCTGGTGGTGGACGACGCGATCGTCGTGGTGGAGAACATCCACCGCCACATCGAGGAAGGCAAGAAGCCGTTCGACGCGGCGCTGCTCGGCGCCCGCGAGATCGCCACACCGGTGATCGCGATGACCATCACCCTGGCCGCGGTGTACGCGCCGATCGGCTTCCTGCAGGGCCTCACCGGCGCGCTGTTCCGCGAGTTCGCCTTCACCCTGGCCGGCTCGGTGATCATCTCCGGGATCGTCGCCCTGACCCTCTCGCCGATGATGTGCGCGCAGCTGCTGCGCCACGAAGAAAACCCCAGCGGCCTGGCGCATCGCCTCGACCTGCTGTTCGAGCGCCTCAAGCAGCGCTACCGCAGCGCCCTGCACCGCACCCTGGACACCCGCCCGGTGGTCTACGTGTTCGCCCTGATCATCATGGCGCTGATCCCCGTGCTGCTGATGTTCACCCACCGCGAGCTGGCGCCGGACGAGGACCAGGGCTTCCTGTTCATGATGTCCAACGCACCGCAGACCGCCAACCTGGACTACCTGAACCGCTACACCGACCAGTACCAGCAGATCTTCAGCGAGTTCCCCGAGTACGACTCGGCGTTCCAGATCAACGGTTTCAACGGTGTGCAGTCGGGCATCGGTGGCTTGATGCTCAAGCCCTGGGGTGAGCGCGAACGCAGCCAGAAGGAACTGATGCACGCCTTCCAGCAGCGCGCCAATCAGATCCCCGGCCTGCAGGTGTTCGTCTTCAGCCTGCCGTCGCTGCCGGGCACCGGCGAAGGCCTGCCATTCCAGTTCGTGGTCACCAGCTCCGGCGATTACGCCTCGCTGCTGCAGGTCGCCGAGCGCATCAAGCAACGCGCCCAGGCGACCAACAAGTTCGCCGTACTGGACCTCGACCTGGCCTTCGACAAGCCGGAGATCGTCGTCGACATCGACCGCGACAAGGCCGCCCAGATCGGCGTGTCGATGGACGAGCTGGGCGCCACCCTGGCGACCCTGCTCGGCGAGGGCGAGATCAACCGCTTCACCGTGGACGGCCGCAGCTACAAGGTGATCGCCCAGGTCGAGCGCGCCTACCGCAACAGCCCGACCCGCCTGGACAACTACTTCGTGCGCAGCGAGAGCGGCGCGATGCTGCCGTTGTCGACGCTGATCACCGTGCGCGAGCAGGCGCGACCACGCCAGCTCAACCAGTTCCAGCAGCTCAACTCGGCGATCATCTCCGGCTTCCCGATGGTCAGCCAAGGCGACGCGCTGGCCACCGTGCAGCAGATCGCCAGCGAGGAAGCGCCGAGCGGCTACACCTTCGACTACGCCGGCGCCTCGCGGCAGTTCGTCAACGAGGGCAATGCACTGTACGTGACCTTCGCCCTGGCCCTGGCGGTGATCTTCCTGGTCCTCGCCGCGCAGTTCGAGAGCTTCCGCGACCCGCTGGTGATCCTGGTCACCGTGCCGCTGTCGATCTGCGGCGCGCTGATTCCGCTGTTCCTCGGCTGGTCGAGCATGAACATCTACACCCAGGTCGGCCTGGTGACGCTGATCGGCCTGATCAGCAAGCACGGCATCCTCATCGTCGAGTTCGCCAACCAGCTGCGCCGCCAGGGCCGCAGCATGCGCGAGGCGATCGAGGAAGCCGCGGCGATCCGCCTGCGCCCGGTGCTGATGACCACCGCGGCGATGGTCTTCGGCATGGTGCCGCTGATCCTCGCCAGCGGCGCCGGCGCGGTGAGTCGCTTCGACATCGGCCTGGTGATCGCCACAGGGATGTCGGTCGGCACGCTGTTCACCCTGTTCGTGCTGCCCTGCGTGTACGTGCTGCTCGCCCACCCGGACCGCGCGCCGGTCAGCGAAAGGCCACCGGCCGCACTGGCCAGCGAGCAGCCCTGAACGAAAAAGCCCCGCATCTGCGGGGCTTTTGCCATCCGTGGGTCACGGGTCAGTTCTGCGATCCGACCCCCTGGGACAGACCGAACATCAACAACAGCAGATTGCCATCCACCTGACCGGCCGGCAGCACACTGCGGCTCTGCACGGGCGTGGGGCAGTGCTTGGACAGGCTAGCGGTGCTCAGCACCTGTGGCCCCGGCTCATGCCAGGCGGCTGCTGCCAGGGAAGCGACACCTAGTGCCCCCACCAGAAACAAACCTCGAGCGATTTCTAGCTTCATGATTGCAACCCTTTGATAGCGCTGCCAAACGCCGTTTGGTAACCGTAGATCAACTGCTGCCAATCCGTCGCATCTAGCGACGAGTGGCGCCTCAATTGCCGCAAGTCGTGGCGTGCGGCGCGCCGCGCGCTCAGGCGCCGGCGGCTCTTCTCCAGATCCAGCAAGGCCAGTTGCACCCGCGGCTGGCCGGCGGCGTGCGGCGCGGCGAGGCGTACAAATACATGCTTCGCGTACAAACAGCCATGCTGCCAACGGGCCAGGTGCAAGCGCGCAAGCAGCCCGCCGAGAGCCTGCAACAGCTCTAGATGGGCATCCTGGCCATATCGCGCGGCGCCACCGCTGGCATACCACTGGTCGAGATCTTGAAAACCGTCCAGCGCCTCGGTGACCAGCAGCGCCCGCCAGCGGCTGTCGGCGCTGCGCTCGGCGGCGCAGAACACCACCTGCGGCACGCCGATGCCCAGCGTCGCGAACGCCTGCAAGGCCTCCTGCTCGCGCAGCACGGTCGGCCGACCCAGCGGGTAGCGCAGGCTGCGGTAGGTGTGGCCGACCTGGCGCTTGGCGTACAGCAGCGGGAAACCGGCCAGCGCCAGGCGTTTCACCCCGCTGGCCCCGCCGCGCCGCGCGTTCGGTTCCTCAACCCACTGGCCGTCCTGCTGCCACCAGAAGCCGAAGCTGCCGAATGGGAGCGTGCGGTGCGGGAGCAACGCCTGGAACATGGAATCACCCTTTGCGAAGTACATAGACACGCCACATGGCGTACAGCGGCAGGAAGTCGAGGTGCGTCTGCACCCGGAAGCCCGCCTGGCGAAACTCGGCCTCGACCGTGTCCGCCGGCAGCACGAAACGATTCTGGTAGTACCCCTGGCCGGTCTGAACCGTGCGCCGCCGCTCGAGCCGCGCGCGCTTCCAGGATTTGAAATTGCCATCCACCCACAGCGAAACGATCAGGCTGTCGCGCGACACCCGCGCGCATTCGCGCAGCAGTTGCAGACGGTGGCTGGCGTCGCCCACGTGGTGCAGCAGGCGCATGCAGAAGATTGAGTCCACCGCGTTGTCGGGAAGTTCAATATCGAAGGCCGAAGTGCGCAGCGGCGTGACCCGCTCCACCACCTCGGCCGGTTGCGCGGCGCAGGCGACCTGGAGCATGGCTTCGGAATAGTCGGCGGCGATGATCGCGCGGTTGCGCTTCTCGGCCAGCAGCGGCCAGAAGCGCCCTGCTCCGCAGGGCATGTCGAGCACCAGGCCGGGCTCGCCGACCAGCGCCAGGGCGCGGCGCGCCAGCTGCTCGTCGCGGCGGTGCGAGAGGCGGCGCCAGACGCCGGCCTGGTGTTTCGCCAGGTAGTCGCGGGCATGCGCCGCGTCGTATTTGTCGGAGAACTCGAGTTCGATGGAATTGGTCATGACAGCGCCCGGCAAGTGTGAGCGCTCAGCCTATGCCAGGGGCCGTAAACAGTCGGTCAACCGGGTGTGAAAATTCCATCGGCGCGGCCCGCGCCCGCCACTCAAGGCGCGAGCAGCACCTTGAAGCGGCAGCCGCTCGGCTCCACCGCGGCCAGCTGCACCTGCCAGCCCTGCGCCTCGCAGACCCGCTGGACCAGCGACAGGCCAAGGCCGAGGCCATCGCCGCGCTGCTCGCCGCCGCGCACGAACGGTTTGAACATGGCCTCGCGCTCGCTCTCGGGAATCCCCACCCCGGAGTCCTCGATGACGAAACCGTGTTCCAGCAGAGTCAGGCGGACATGGCCCTGTTCGGTGTAGTGCCAGGCGTTGCGCAGCAGATTGCCCATCACCGTGCGCAGCAGGGTCGGGTTGAATGCCCCGCGCGGCGCTTGCAGGCACTGGTACTCGAGGCGCAGGCCCTTGCTCTCGATCGGCTCGCGCCATTGTTCGATCAGTTCCTCGGCGACCTGCTCGACCGCCACGTCGGCCTGCACCAGGGTGCTGCCCTTCTGCGCCCGCGCCAGCTCGAGGAAGGTCTGCACCAATTCGCGCATCTCGCCGCTGGCGCGCGCGATGCGTGCCGCCTGGGCACGCGCGCGGGCATCAAGGGCGGGGTTCTCGAGGAGCAGCTCGGCGGAGCTGGCCAGCACCATCAGCGGGGTGCGCAACTCGTGGCTGACGTCGCTGGTGAACAGCTGCTCGCGGGTCAGCGCATCGCGCAGGCGGCCGAGCGTCGAGTCGAACGCGGCGGCCAGCTCGCCGACCTCGTCGGCGGCGTAGTCGGGGGCCAGCGGCGGCGCCAGCGGCAGCAGCTGGTCGCGATGGCGCACCTGCCGCGACAGGCGTACTACCGGCTCGATCACCTTGCGCGCCAGCAGCCAGCCGAGCACCAGCGCCAGCACGATGCTGAGCAGGAAGCCGATGAACACCACGACGAACAGCACCCGCTCGCGGTTCTCGAACTCGCTCTGGTCCTGCAGCAGCACGTAGTGGCGGCCGTCGACGAGGCGCACGAAGGCGTGATACGACAGCTCGCCGCGAAACACCTCGTGGAAGCCCGGTTTGAGGTGCTTGAGGTCGTGTGGCAGGGCGAAGTCGTCCTGGCCGCCGGAGAAGTAGAATAACTGCCCGGGCTCGGGATGCAGCTTCCAGTCCTCCATGGTCTCCATGCGCAGCAGGCGATCGAGATCGCCGCCCAGTTCGGTGGACAGCAGCTTCTCCTCGACCACGTGCACGGTCTCGACGATGCCCAAGGCGAACGCCCCGGCCACCAGGGAGCTCATCAGTACGAAGGCGATGACAATGCGCCGCGACAGCGACAGCCTGAACTCCATGCCGACTACTCCGCCAGCCGGTAGCCGACGCCGTGTACGGTCTGCAGCAAGGGTTTGTCGAAGGGCTTGTCGATCACCTGGCGCAACTGGTGGATGTGGCTGCGCAGGCTGTCGCTGTCCGGACAGTCGTCGCCCCACAGCGCCTCCTCGAGGACCTCGCGGCGCAGCACGTGGGGGCTCTTCTGCATCAGCACGGCGAGCAGCTTGAGGCCGACCGGGTTGAGCTTGAGGGGCCGCGCGGCGCGCGACACCTCGAGGGTGTCGAGGTCATAGAGCAGGTCGGCGACCTGCAGCTGACGACGCCCGCCGCCCTGGCTGCGACGCAGCACCGCCTCGATACGCGCGGCCAGCTCGGACAGCGCGAAGGGCTTGATCAGGTAGTCGTCGGCGCCGGAGCGAAAGCCCTGCAGGCGGTCGTCCAGTTGGTCGCGGGCGGTGAGCATGATCACCGGCGTGTCGCTGCGCGCGTCTTCGCGCAGGCGCTTGCACAGCGTGTAGCCGTCCAGCCCGGGAAGCATGATGTCGAGCACGATCAGGTCGTAGTGCTGGGTGGCGGCCAGGTGCAGGCCGGACAGGCCATCCTGCGCGCAATCGACGGTGTAACCCTTGATGCCCAGGTAGTCGGCCATGTTGGCCAGGATGTCGCGGTTGTCTTCCACCAGCAGGATGCGCATCGCCATATTCCTCGCGGGCCAGCGCCCAATGCCTGAAACGATAACCCGAAGCGCTGGGGGACGAGCGGCGTTTGACGGTTTTTTCACCTGCGATTGACGCCACGCCGACCGCGCCGCGCCAACACTGCGCGCTTTACCGCCCGCGGAGCCCGTCATGCCCTACCCGTCCCGCCCCTTGAACCCGTGGCTGCACCTGTTCCCGCCACTGCTGCTGATCGTCCTGCTGCTGAGCTTCGAACCGACGCGGCTGGACTTCGCCCTCGCCGAGCTGTTCTACACCCCCGGAGTGGGCTTCATTGGCCGGCACGACGCGTTTCTCGAGGACATCCTGCACGACCGCGCCAAGCAGGCGGTGATCCTGTTCGGCGTGCTGGCGGTCGGCGGCTGGCTGCTCAGCTGCTGCTATCGACCCTGGCGGCACCTGCGCCGGCCGCTCGGCTACCTGGTACTGGCCATGGGGCTGTCGACCGCCATCGTCACCCCGCTCAAGGCACTCACCGCAGTGCAGTGCCCGTGGAGCCTGCGCGACTTCGGCGGCGCCGAGGTCTACAGCAGCCTGCTCAGCGCCCGCCCGGTGACCGAACACCCCGGGCGCTGCTGGCCAGGCGGGCATGCCAGCACCGGCTTCACCTTCTTCGCCCTGTACTTCCTGCTGCGCGACCGCCGCCCGCGCCTCGCCAGGGTGGCGCTGCTCGGCGCGCTGGCGCTCGGCAGCCTGTTCTCTGTCGCACGCATGCTGCAGGGCGCGCACTTCCTCTCGCACAACCTATGGACCGCGCTGTTCGACTGGCTGATCTGCCTCGGCAGCTACCGCCTGCTGCTCTACCGGCCACAGCGCGAGGAGGTGCCGGCCATCGCCGCTGTCGCACGCCGACCCGCCTGACCCCGGCGAAAAACCGCGCCCATAAAAAAGCCCCGCACTAGGCGGGGCTTCTTGGTACAGCCAGGGGCCGGTCGGCTTACATCATGCCGCCCATGCCACCCATGCCGCCCATGTCCGGCATGGCCGGAGCGGCCTTGTCGTCCGGAGCTTCGGCAACCATCGCTTCGGTGGTGATCATCAGACCACCGATGGAAGCGGCAGCTTGCAGGGCCGAGCGGGTGACTTTGGCCGGATCGAGAATACCCATCTCGATCATGTCGCCGTACACGCCGGTCGCGGCGTTGTAGCCGAAGTTGCCAGTGCCTTGCTTGACCTTGTCGACCACCACGCTCGGCTCGTCACCAGAGTTGGCGACGATCTGGCGCAGCGGCGCTTCGACCGCACGACGCAGCAGGGTGATACCGACGTTCTGGTCTTCGTTGTCGCCTTTCAGCTCGGAGATAGCCAGCAGGGCGCGCACCAGGGCCACACCACCGCCAGGCACCACGCCTTCTTCGACGGCTGCGCGGGTAGCGTGCAGGGCATCTTCAACGCGGGCTTTCTTCTCTTTCATCTCGACTTCGGTGGCAGCGCCAACCTTGATCACGGCAACACCGCCAGCCAGCTTGGCCAGACGCTCTTGCAGTTTTTCACGGTCGTAGTCGGAAGTGGTTTCTTCGACCTGGGCACGGATCTGCTTGACGCGTGCTTCGATGTCGACCTGCTGGCCAGCACCGTCGATGATGGTGGTGTTTTCCTTGGACAGGACCACGCGCTTGGCGTTGCCCAGGTGCTCCAGGGTAGCGCCTTCCAGGGACAGACCGACTTCCTCGGAGATCACGGTACCGCCGGTCAGGATGGCAATGTCCTGCAGCATGGCCTTGCGACGATCACCGAAGCCCGGCGCCTTGACGGCGGCGACTTTGACGATGCCACGCATGTTGTTGACCACCAGGGTAGCCAGCGCTTCGCCTTCGACGTCTTCAGCGACGATCAGCAGCGGACGACCGGCTTTGGCCACAGCTTCCAGCACCGGCAGCATTTCGCGGATGTTGGAGATCTTCTTGTCGACCAGCAGGATCAGCGGGCCGTCGAGCTCGGCAACCATGGTGTCCGGCTTGTTGATGAAGTACGGCGACAGGTAGCCGCGGTCGAACTGCATGCCTTCCACGACCGACAGTTCGTTTTCCAGGCCCGAGCCTTCTTCAACGGTGATCACGCCTTCTTTACCGACTTTTTCCATGGCTTCGGCAATGATTTCGCCGATGGATTCGTCGGAGTTGGCGGAGATGGTGCCGACCTGGGCGATCGCCTTGGTGTCGGTGCACGGCTTGGCCAGCTCTTTCAGCTGGGCGACGATGGCGATGGTGGCCTTGTCGATGCCGCGCTTCAGGTCCATCGGGTTCATGCCGGCAGCGACGGCTTTCAGGCCTTCGTTGACGATGGCTTGAGCCAGAACGGTAGCGGTGGTGGTGCCGTCACCGGCAGCGTCGTTAGCCTTGGAAGCCACGTCTTTGACCAGCTGGGCGCCCATATTCTCGAACTTGTCTTTCAGCTCGATTTCTTTGGCAACCGAGACGCCGTCCTTGGTGATGGTCGGAGCACCGAAGCTCTTGTCCAGGATGACGTTGCGGCCTTTCGGGCCGAGGGTGGCTTTGACGGCATCGGCCAGAACGTTGACGCCCGCGAGCATTTTCTTGCGACCGGCGTCGCCGAATTTAACTTCTTTAGCAGCCATGTTGATTGATCCTCAATTCTTTATGGTTAAACGGAGATTCGCGGAAATCAGCCTTCGATAACGGCGAGGATTTCGTTCTCGCTCATCACCAGCAGGTCTTCGCCGTCGACCTTGACGGTGTTGCTGCCGGAGTAGGGACCGAACACGACCTTGTCACCGACTTTGACGGCCAGCGCACGCACTTCACCGTTGTCCAGCACGCGACCGGTGCCGACGGCGACGATTTCGCCACGGTTCGGCTTCTCGGCAGCGGAACCCGGCAGCACGATGCCGCCAGCGGTCTTGGTTTCTTCTTCGCTGCGACGAATGACAACGCGGTCATGCAGAGGACGAAGCTTCATTGTCGATCTCTCCTAATTGAGTGGTTTTCCATCGCCGGTGCAGGGACCGGCCGGTTAGTAATTCCGGCGTTGCCGGTTGCGGCCCGCAGGCAGGCCGCAGAAGACTGGCTGTCGATACCGACAGAGACCTTGCGGTGACTGCTAGATAGGGACCGCCAAGGGGATTTCAAGGGCTGGGCGAAAAAAACTTTGCGGCAGAAGCGGGCAAACGCCCGTGACACGCTGCCTGCGGACCGGTCCGCGGTCAGCGATCGCGGCGCTCGTACTCGCCTTCGATCACATTCGGCTGGGCCGCACTGGGCCGCGGCGCAGTCGAGTTGGCGCGCGCCTGCAGCTCGTCGGCGAACGCGCGCTGGCGCAGCGCCTGCTCCTCGGCACGCCGGCGCAGCTTGGCCACCAGCAGGCGGCGCACCGGCGGCAGCAGGCACAGCAGACCGATGACGTCGCTGATGAAGCCCGGCAGCAGCAGCAAGCCACCGCCAACCGCGATCAGCAAGCCTTCGAGCATTTCCTGCTCCGGCAGTTCGCCGCGGGCCAGTCGCTCGCGGGCGCGCCAGGCGGTCGCCAGTCCGGCAACACGCAGCAGCACGCTGCCGAGCACCGCCGAGGCGACAATCAGCAGCAGCGTCGGCAGCACGCCGATGGCGCTGCCAACCTGGATCAGCACCGCCAGCTCGACCAGTGGAAACAGCAGGAACAGAAACAAGAACACGCGCATGAAAGAGTCCTTAACGGCAGAACGGCTGCCCTTGTCTGCCAGATGGCGCCACGCCGCGACTAATTCAAGCCTCGACCGGCGCCCCGCTCGGCCACACCTCGGCGCGCGCCAGCAGAACCAAGGCCTGGCGCACCGCGCCTTGGTTGTTACAGGATGTTGGGAAGGCCAGCCAGTGCACGGTTTGGCCGATGCGCAGGTGGAAGCCTTCGCTGTCGATGCCGACCAGTTGCGCCGCCGGCTCGGCCGGCAGGCCGCTCAGGGCGACGTAGTGGGCGATGGCGTTGGCGTGATCGCTGTTCATGTGCTCGATCATGCTGCGCTCGGGCTCGCCGGCGAACGGGTTGGCCAGGGTCAGTGCATCGACCCAGTGGATCGCGCCGAAGCCGCCGATGAAGCGCGCGCGCACCGGTTCGAGGTACCAGAAGTCGAAGTCGTGGGTACGGTGGTAATTGCTGGCCTGCGGGAAGTAGCGGTAGTAGCGCTCGGCGGCGGCGTCAATCTCGCCGGCCTCGGTCAGCTGACGAGCCTCGGCCAGCAGGGTCAGGCGACCGGCGGCCTGCACGTCGTCGGCGCCGCGCTCGCCGACCAGCAGCGAGCATTTGGCGTCTTTCTGCAGGTTGTGGGTGTGCTGCGCAATGCGGCTGATCAGGATCAGCGGCCTGCCCAGGGCATCCAGGCAGTACGGCACCACCGAGCCGAAGGGGAACCCCGGCATGGTCTTGGAGTGGGTGGAGAGCCCCCCCTGGTATTCCTTGAGCAGCAATTCTCGGGCATGCTTGCCGGCTTTCACGCTCACTAAATGACTCCTCGTTGAGAATTCGTCAGACGCTGATCGTGATCTGCTGCGCAAAGGACCTGCGGGCGCGACATCGACGGCGGCTGCACATTTACACCTCGTAAACGCTGCACCTCGCTCGATCCCCCGCCTGCGACCTGCGCCATGCAGATTGCGAACAGCTGTTCAGATACGGACACGCGCCCAGCATACCCCCAGTTTTGCCGCGCCGGCGAGGTTACAACCACCACTTCGAGGGGCACACCAATGCAACTGCAAGACAAAGTCATCGTTATCACTGGCGGCGGTCAGGGTCTGGGTCGCGCCATGGCCGAGTACCTGGCCGGCAAGGGCGCCAAGCTGGCCCTGGTCGACCTCAACCAGGAACGTCTCGACGAAGCCGTGGCCGCCTGCAAGGCCGCCGGCGTCGAAGCCCGCGCCTACATCTGCAACGTTGCCAACGAAGAGCAGGTCGTCCACACCGTCGGCCAGATCGCTGACGACTTCGGCGCGATCAACGGCCTGGTGAACAACGCCGGGATCATCCGCGACGGCCTGACCATCAAGGTCAAGGACGGCGAGCTGAGCAAGATGTCGCTGGCCCAGTGGCAGTCGGTGATCGACGTCAACCTGACCGGCGTGTTCCTGTGCACCCGCGAAGTGGCGGCGAAGATGATCGAGCTGAAGAACGAAGGCGCGGTCATCAACATCTCCTCGATCTCGCGCGCCGGCAACATGGGCCAGGCCAACTACTCCGCGGCCAAGGCCGGCGTCGCTGCCGACACCGTGACCTGGGCCAAGGAACTGGCGCGCTACGGCATCCGCGTCGGCTGCATCGCCCCAGGCTTCATCGAAACCGAGATCCTCGCCGCGATGAAACCGGAAGCGCTGGACAAGATGACCTCCGGCATCCCGCTGCGCCGCCTCGGCAAGCCGCAGGAAATCGCCCACTCGGTGGCCTACATCCTCGAGAACGACTACTTCACCGGTCGCGTCCTCGAGCTGGACGGTGGTCTGCGCCTGTAAGCGTTAACCCCCGCCCAATAAAAAGCCCCGCCGAAGCGGGGCTTTTTTGTGTCAAATCGCTTACCAGCCGACGCCGAAGCCGACGCTGTAACGGGTCTCGTCGAGGTTGCCCTCGGCGCCGCTGACGATGTCCTTCTCCGCCTTGACGTTGAGCGACGCCCAGTCGGTGACCTTGTAGCGCAGGCCCGCCTCGGCATCCAGCGAGTAGTCGGCGACGCCGCCCAGCGGCTTGCCCACCTCGCCGCTGGTGAACAGTTCCACGGTTTTGCCGACCAGGTAGCGGTTGTAGTCCCACTTCACGGTCAGCTGATAGAAGTTGTCCTTCTCGCCGTTGGAATATTCGTAGTCGGTGCGGTTGACCAGACCGGCCAGCGAGAAGGCGCCGAGCTCGTCATCCCAGAACTGGTAGCCGGGACCGGTACCGATGGTGCGCTGGCGCTCGAGGTCTTCGATCTTGTCGCGCTGGTAGCCGACCCGGCCCTGCCAGAACCAGTGCTCGTCGAGGAAGCGGTCCAGCGCGTAGTCGGTGCTCCAGTTGTCGGTGGTGACTTCGCTGTCCTGCTTCTCGCGGTTGTACTCGGCTTCCGCGGTGTGCCGCCAGCGGCCGTGACGGGCCTTGGTCTTGAGGTCGACGTCGTAGTCGTCGGTGTCCTTCTCGGCGCGCTTGTAGTCGAGGCCGACGTCGATGTTGCCCTTCCAGCTGAAGTCCTCGACCAGCGGCTTGGGCTTCATGATCTGCTCGATGCTCGCCAGTTCGACGGTCTTCGGTGCTTCGCCGTTGGTCAGGGTGACCTTGCCCGGCTCAGCGGGCTTGAGGCCCTTGGCGCGTTCGCCGGTGATGTCGTCCTGCTTGACCAGCAGCTGCTGGTCGCTTTCCAGGGTGGCGACCTTCTTCCAGTCGAGGGCGATGTTGCCGCCGTAGTCGGTCTCCAGCATCAGCTTGCCACCATCGAAGACGCGAATGGTGCCGGTCAGGCGATCACCGTTCTTCAACCAGACGGTGTCCGCCAGCAACGGTGCGGAGGCGCCGGACAGCGCCAGGCACAGCAGGGTGCGGGGCATCAATGAGAGGACGGGGGATGGCGATTTGATAGAAGACATAAGGCTTGCAAACGGCTCTGGCTCAACGAAACCGGGCATTATCCGCAAGCCCGGCGTATGAGCAAGGACTGACCCGTGTATTTCCGGTGAGTTCAATCCAATCGACGGCGAACCGCCCGCGCCTGCCACTGTCGATAGGCTGGAGGCGACGGCATACTGCCAATTGACGCCTCCTCCGCTCACTCGATCGATGCTCAGGCCCGCCATGTCCAGCGTGTTCCCCGACAACTCCGCCGAAGCCCGCCGCGCCGCGCTGTACCTGACCTTGCAACAGGTGCCGCCCGGCAAGGTGGTCAGCTATGGCGAACTGGCCGCGCTGGCCGGCCTCGGCCGCGCGGCGCGATGGGTGGGGCGTACGCTGAGCCAATTGCCGGACGACACTCGCCTGCCCTGGCACCGGGTGGTCGCCGCCGGCGGACGCCTCAGTCTGCCGGCTGGCAGCGCCTCCGGCGCCGAGCAGCGCGCCCGCCTGCGCGCCGAAGGGGTAACCATCCATAACGAACGGGTGGACGTGCGTCGGCACGGCTGGCGCCCAACCGAGCACAACGGGTAGAGTGCGCCCTTTGTCTCGCAAGCCCCAGGCGGATTCACGCCCCATGCCCAACAAATCCTGGCGTGCCGCCCTCGCCGCCTATGCCAGCCCGGCCACCCTGGCCTTGCTGTTACTGGGGTTCGCCGCCGGCCTGCCCTACATGCTGGTGTTCTCCACGCTCTCGGTGTGGCTGCGCGAAGCCGGCGTGGCCCGCGAAACCATCGGCTTCGCCAGCCTGATCGGCCTGGCCTACGCGTTCAAATGGGTGTGGTCACCGCTGCTCGACCAATGGCGTCTGCCGCTGCTCGGCGCGCTCGGCCGGCGCCGCTCCTGGCTGGTGCTGTCCCAGGCGCTGGTGGCCATCGGCCTGGTCGGCATGGCGTTGTGCGACCCGCAGCAGCACCTGTCCTGGCTGATCGCCCTCGCCGTACTCGTCGCCTTCGCCTCGGCCACCCAGGACATCGCAGTGGATGCCTACCGCCTGGAAATCGCCGAAGACGACCGCCAGGCCGCGCTGGCCGCCAGCTACATGGCCGGCTACCGGGTCGCCGCACTGCTCGCCACCGCCGGTGCGCTGTACTTCGCAGAATGGTTCGGTGCCACCGGGCACAGCTACAACGCCAGCGCCTGGAGCGGCACCTACCTGGTGTTCGCCCTGCTGATGGTGCCGGCGCTGGCCACCAGCCTGTGGATGCGCGAACCGCCGGTGGCGCTACGCACCCAGCTGGCCGCGGCGCGCTACGGCCTGGCCCACCAGCTGGTCTCGGTGCTGGTGCTGATCGTCCTGCTGGTCTCGGTGCCGGCGCTGTTCACCCAGCTGTACAACACCGACTGGCACAGCCTGTTCTTCGAAGGCGCGACGCTGCTCGACCTGCTGCGCGAGGACCGCGCCTTCCTGCGTGCCCTGCTCTACCTGATCCTCACTTCGCTGTGCCTGTCGGCCATGGGCCGCCGCGGCCTGGCGCCGGTGCTCACCCCGGTCAACGACTTCGTCCTGCGCTACCGCTGGCAAGCGCTGGTGCTGCTCGGTCTGATCGCCACCTACCGGCTGTCCGACACGGTGATGGGCGTGATGGCCAACGTCTTCTACATCGATCAGGGCTTCACCAAGGAGCAGATCGCCAGCGTCAGCAAGCTGTTCGGCCTGGTCATGACCCTGCTCGGCGCCGGCGCCGGCGGTGTGTTGATCGTGCGCTTCGGCATCATGCCGATCCTGTTCATCGGCGGCGTGGCCTCGGCGGCGACCAACATCCTGTTCCTGATCCTCACCGACATGGGCCCGCACCTGCCGATGCTGACGGTGACCATCTCCGCCGACAACTTCAGCGCCGGCCTGGCCACCGCGGCGTTCGTCGCCTACCTGTCGAGCCTGACCAACCTGAAGTTCTCCGCCACCCAGTACGCCCTGCTCAGCTCGATCATGCTGCTGCTGCCACGACTGATCGGCGGCTACTCGGGGGTGATGGTGGAGAAGTTCGGCTACGCGCAGTTCTTCCTGATCACCACCCTGCTCGGCGTGCCGACCCTGCTGATGATCCTCTGGCAGTGGCGCCGTCAGCCGCCGCACGCCGCGCCGCAGGTCGACGCGCCGCCCGCCGACGCGGCGCCCAGCGAACGGACATGAAAAAGCCGGCCCCAGGGCCGGCTTTTTCGTGACTGCGAGCGCGCCTACTGCGGCACGTCCTGGATCATCCGCACCATGCGCTGCGGATAGGGAATCCCCACCCCTGCCTCGGCGAGGCGATCGCGAGCCTTCTCGTTGAGCATGAACATCAGGCTCCAGTAGTCGGCGGTCTTCACCCAGACGCGCAGCGACATGGTGATCGCGCTCTCGCCGAGGGTCGCCACCACCGCCTCCGGGGCCGGCTCGCGCAGCACGCGCGGGTCCTCGGCGAGTTGCAGCAGCACCTCGCGGGCGCGCTGCAGGTCGGCGTCGTAGTTCACCCCGATGTCGAACACCACCTTGCGCGTGGCCTGGCGGTTGTAGTTGGTGATGATGCCGTTGGACAGGTTGCCGTTGGGCACGATCACCGTCTTGTTGTCGCCGGTGCGCAGCACGGTGTGGAAAATCTGGATGCTGTCGACCGTACCGCTGACGCCCTGTGCTTCGATCCAGTCGCCGAGGCGGAACGGGCGGAACAGCAGAATCAGCACGCCGCCGGCGAAGTTCGCCAGGCTGCCCTGCAGGGCCAGGCCGATGGCCAGGCCGGCGGCACCGATGGCGGCGATGAACGAGGTGGTCTCGATGCCGATCATCGACGCCACGCTGACGCCAAGCAGCACCTTGAGCACCACGTTGGCCAGGGTGGATATGAAATCGCGCAGCGCCTGATCGGCATTGCGCAGGAAAATCAGCTTGCCGAGGCGATAGGTGACTTTGTTGATCAGCCACCAGCCGACCACCAGGGTGGTCAGCGCCAGGCCGACCCGCGCGCCGTACTCCAGCAGCAGCGGCCACCAGCTTTCCGAAACCTTGACCAGACGGTCGACTTCCGCACTTACATCCATAACATCCTCCTACGCCTCCGGGTGGCCGCGAATCAGGCCAGAAAAACCGGGACCACGGAAGGTGCGACGCCCGCCAACCGCCAAGGTTCCCGAAATGGCGGGCGCGAATGACTCAATCGCGGAAGTTGTTGTACTGCAGCGGCATACCCAGGTCCTGGCCACGCAGCAGGGCGATGGCCTCCTGCAGGTCGTCACGCTTCTTGCCGGTGATGCGCACCTGCTCGCCCTGGATGGCGGCCTGCACCTTGAGCTTGGCGTCCTTGACCAGCGCGACGATCTTCTTCGCCAGCTCCTTGTCGATGCCTTCGCGGAAGGTGACTTCCTGCTTGACCACCTTGCCGGAGGCGAAGGCGTCCTTGATCTCCATGCACTGGCTGTCGATTTTGCGCTTGATCAGGTTGGCCCGCAGAATGTCGAGCATCTGCTCGAGCATGAAGTCGGCTTCGGCGGTGAGGGTCACGGTCTTTTCCTTGATCTCGAAGCTGCACTTACCGCGCAGATCGAAGCGGCGCTCCAGTTCCTTCACGGCGTTGTCCGTCGCGTTGGTAAGCTCGTGTTTGTCCAGTTCCGACACCACGTCGAACGAAGGCATGGTCATTCTCCAGATAGACGGCGCGACCGGCATCACGGCTGGCACACGCCAAGACTTGACGATAAAAATGCGCGGTCATTATATAGCCGCACAATCACCGTCGGCCGCTTCAGGCAGCGCAAGAATGCCTTTACGTGCACCGACCTCCGGCATTTTCACCCCTTTTCCCTGCGAGTCTGCCAATGCCCAACCCCCATCTCAGTATTCTGGTGGTGGACGATGCCAAGTTCTCCAGCGCCATGATCGGCCGTGCCCTCAGCCAGGCCGGCTATCAGGACGTGCGCTTCGCCAGCAGTGCCAGCGAGGCACTCGCCCAACTGGAGCAGCGCCCGGCGAGCGTCTTGCTGGCCGACTGGTTGATGCCGGAGATCGACGGCCTGGAGCTGACTGCGCGGGTGCGCCAGCTCGATGAAACGGCCGACCATTACACCTATGTGATCCTGCTCACCGGCAAGGAGGGCGAGAATGCCTTGAGCGAGGCCTTCGACCGCGGCGTCGACGACTTCATCAGCAAGGCGGTGATGAACGAGCAGCTGCTGCCGCGCGTGTACGCTGCCGACCGGCTGTGCAACACCCTGCAGCGCCTGCTGCACGAGAACCGCCTGCTGACCGAGAACGTCGCCCACCTCGAGGAGCGCAATCTGGTCGACCCGGTCACCGGGCTCGGCAACCTGCGCTACCTGCAGCAGAAGCTTGCCGACAGCCTGCGCCAGGTGGAGTCGCGCGGCGGCGCGGTGTGCTACCTGCTGATCGGCCTGCAGAACGCCCCGCAACTGCGCCAGCAGCACGGCAGCAGCTTCCACGGCGAGCTGCTGCACGGCATCGCACGGCGCCTGCAGCAACTCGTGCGCCCGCTGGACGTGCTGGTACGCCTCGACGACGACCACTTCGCCCTCATCACCCTGCTCGACGACCTGCAGGAGTGCTCGCCGAGCAGCTTCCGCCGCCTGCACGAAGGCCTCAATCTCAAGGCCTTCAAGACCAGCGAAGGCTTCATCAACCTGCAAGCCGGGATCAGCCTGGTCGGCCTGGATGCCCAGGCGCTGCCCACCGAGCCCGCCAGCCTGATGGCGCGCGCCGTCGACCTGCTCGAAGAGGCCTACGCCAGCGGCCGCGTGGCGGCGCTGCGCCTGACCCGACCATGAGCTGGCACGTCCTCGGCGCCGGCAGCCTCGGCGGCCTGTGGGCCGCGCGGCTGGCGCGCAGCGGCCAGCCGGTGCGGCTGATCCTGCGTGACCGCAGCCGCCTGGCCAGCTACCGCCACCAAGGCGGCCTGACCCTGGTCGAGGCGGAGCAAACCAGCCTCTACCCGATCGCCGCGGAAACCCCGGACGCCGACACGCCGATCGAACGCCTGCTGCTCGCCTGCAAGGCCTACGACGCCGAGGAAGCGATCGCCAGCATCGCCCCGCGTCTGAGCGCGCAGTCCGAGCTGATCCTCCTGCAAAACGGCCTCGGCAGCCAGGAGGCGGTGGCCGCGCGGGTGCCACGTGCGCGCTGCATCCTCGCCACGAGCACCGAAGGCGCATTCCGCGACGGCAACTTCCGCGTGGTGTTCGCCGGCCAGGGCAGCACCTGGCTCGGCGACCTGCACGCCGCGGCCGCGCCGCGCTGGCTCGGCGAACTGGACGCCGCGGGCATCCCGCAGCAATGGACCGACGACATCCTCGCCCGTCTGTGTCGCAAGCTGGCGTTGAACTGCGCGATCAACCCGCTCACCGTGCTGCACTGTTGCCGCAACGGCGGTCTCGCCGAACACGCCGAGGAAGTCGACCGGCTGTGCGACGAACTGGTCGAACTGCTGGTCCGTTGCGACCAGGCGAGCGCCGCCCACGAACTGCACGCCGAGGTGCACCGAGTGATCCAGGCCACCGCGGCGAACTATTCGTCGATGTACCAGGACGTCGCCCACGGCCGGCGCACCGAGATCGGCTACCTGATCGGTTACGCCTGCGCCGCAGCACAACGCCTGGGGCTGGCCGTGCCGCGCCTCGATGCCCTGCAGCAGCGCCTGCTCGCCCATCTGCGCCAGCTCGGATTGCCCACCCGCTAGCGGCGCGCTACCCTGCCGGCACTCCCCTTCAGTCGCGATCGCCCCTCCATGTCCCTGCGCCAGCGTCTCGATAACCTGCCGGTCGGGCAGAAATTGCTGACCGCCGTGCTGGTCCTGCTCGCCACCGTGCTGCTGGTGGCCAACCTCAGCTTCATCAGTGCCGCCTACTGGATCTCCCAGGAGAACATGGCGCCGCAGGCGCTGCAGACCCTCGGCCGGCTGATCGCCGTGCCGGCACTGAGCAACAGCGCGCTGCGCTCGCCGGGCGCCGCCGAGGAGCTGCTGCACCGCCTCGACGGTTACTCGCCGCTGCGCGCGGCGGCCATCTACGACAGCCGCGGGGCGCTGATCGCCGAGCTGCAGCAGGGCGAGCACATGCGCCTGCCCAAGCGCCTGGAGAAGATCGCCAGCTGGCGCATCGGCGAGTTCCGCGCCAATCAACTGATTGAGCTGCCGCAGGACGGCCAGCCCTCCGGGCACCTGCTGCTGATCGCCTCCAGCGAGCTGCCCAGTGCCTTCTACACCGGCACGCTGACCGCCAGCCTGGTGATCCTGGTGCTCAGCGTGCTGCTCTGGCTGCTGGTCGCCCAGCAGATTCGCCGCCTGGTGACTCGGCCGATCTTCGAGCTCGAAGCGCTGTCACGCCAGGTCACCCGCGAGGAGAACTACTCGCTGCGCGCCAGCCGCGGCAACCGCGACGAGATCGGCAACCTGGCCGACGCCTTCAACACCATGCTGACCCGCATGGAAGCGCGCGAGCAGCAGCTCAAGCGCGCCCGCGACGAAGCCCAGGACGCCTTCGACCAGGCGCGCAACCTCGCCGAGGAAACCCGCCACTCCAACCGCAAGCTGGAGCTGGAAGTGCAGGTGCGCAGCAAGATCGAGAAGAAGCTCACCGGCTTCCAGAACTACCTGAACAGCATCATCGACTCGATGCCCTCGGCGCTGATCGCCCTCGATCACGAACTCTACGTCACCCAGTGGAACCAGGAGGCCAGCGCGCTTTCCGGCACCCTGCTGGATGACGCGCTGAACCAGCCGGTGTTCCTCGCCTTCCCCTCGCTGAAGTTCTACCTGACCCAGCTCAAGCGCACGGTCGAGCAGCACCGCGTGGAGAAGATCGAGCGCGTCACCTGGATCAAGGACGGCGAGCCGCGCCACTACGCGCTGACCTTCTACCCGCTGATGGGCGGCAGTCTGCGCGGCGTGGTGATCCGGATCGACGACATTACCCAGCGCCTGTCGCTGGAAGAAATGATGGTGCAGTCGGAAAAGATGCTCTCGGTCGGCGGCCTGGCCGCCGGCATGGCGCACGAGATCAACAACCCGCTCGGGGCGATCCTGCACAACGTGCAGAACATCCGCCGACGCCTGTCGCCGGAGCTGGAGAAGAACCTCGAGCAGGCCGCGCTGACCGGCATCGACCTGGAGCGAGTCAACCGCTACCTGGCCGGCCGCGAAGTCCCGCAGCTGCTCGACGGCATCCAGCAGGCCGGCTCACGCGCGGCGAAGATCGTCACCCACATGCTCAGCTTCAGCCGGCGCAGCGACCGCCAACTGGCGCCCTGCGAACTGCCGGCGCTGATCGACCAGGCGGTGGAGATCGCCGGTAACGACTTCGACCTCACCGAGGGCTTCGACTTCAAGGGCCTGACCATCGTCCGCGAGTTCGACCCGCAGCTCGGTGCGGTGCCGGCCACCGCCAACGAACTCGAGCAGGTGCTGCTCAACCTGCTGAAGAATGCCGCGCAGGCCATCCACCTGCGCGAGGACGACGTGCCCGGGCGCATCACCCTGCGCACCCGGCTGAGCCCACCGTGGGCGGAGATCCAGGTCGAGGACAACGGCAGCGGCATGCCCGAACCGGTGCGCAAGCGCATCTTCGAGCCGTTCTTCACCACCAAGGAAGTCGGCCAGGGTACCGGCCTGGGCCTGTCCGTGTCGTACTTCATCGTCACCAACAACCACAAGGGGCAGATGGAAGTGCAGTCGCAGCTGGGCCAGGGCACCTGCTTCACCCTGCGCCTGCCACTCAACATCAGCACCCCGGAATCCTGAGTAGCGCGCCATGGGCTATCGACTGTCGAAGATTTACACGCGCACCGGCGATGCCGGCGAAACCGGCCTGGGCGACGGACGCCGCGTACCCAAAGATCACCCGCGGGTGGAGGCGATTGGCGAGGTCGACGCGCTGAACAGCCAGCTCGGCCTGCTGCTCGCCCAGCTCGCCGAGCAGGAAGGCATGTGGCTGGGACTCAGCGAGCTGCTGGAAGTGCTCGCGCCCTGCCAACACCGCCTGTTCGACCTCGGCGGCGAGTTGGCGATGCCGGCCTATCAAGCCCTCGACCAAGCCGAAGTGGCGCGCCTGGAAGCGGCGATCGACCGCTGGAACGAGGAAGTCGGCCCGCTGGAGAACTTCATCCTGCCCGGCGGCTCGCTGCTGGTCGCCCAAGCCCACGTGTGCCGCAGCCAGGCGCGCAGCGCCGAGCGGCGCTGCCAGCAGCTCAATGCCCTGGAGCCGCTAAGCGGCGTGACGCTGGCCTACATCAATCGGTTGTCCGACCTGCTGTTCGTCGCGGCGCGGCTGATCGCCAAGCGCCTGCACATCCAGGAAGTGCTCTGGCAGGCCGCGCCGAAGCCCTGACCCGCCTCGGCCTGCGTTACGCCGGCCAGAACGCGCGAATCCCTGCCACGCCCTGTGCGCCGCTCTCGGCGGCGCGCTGGGCATCCTCGGGACCGACGCCACCGAGCAGGTACACCGGCAGGTTGACCTGGGCGATCAGCTCGCGCGCCGCCACCCAGCCCAACGGAGTGGCCTCGGGGTGGGTCTGCGTGCCCTGCACCGGTGACAGGGTGACGAAGTCCACGCCCATGCGCGCCGCCAGCTCGAGCTCCTCCGCACCGTGGCAGGACGCCGCCAGCCAGCGCTCACGGGGGAACGGCCGGCCATTGGCGGCGTACTTGCGTAGCTGCTCGGCGGTGAGGTGCCAGCCCGCCGCCGGGAAATCGCCGAGCCATTCCAGCGGCCCCTTGAGCATCAGCTGCGCCTTGCCGGCACAGAGGCCCATTGCATCCACCGCCAGGTCGCGATACTCAGGGCTGTACAGATTCGGCGCACGCAGCTGCAGCAGCTTGCAGCCGCTCGCCAGGGCGCGCTGCAGCCCTTGCAGCAGAGCGGCTGGCTCTAGCTCGTCGGGGGTGATCAGGTATTGCCGCGGCAGGCGGGCGGCCTGCACGATCGGCTGATTGGCGGCCGGGAACTCGTAGTCGCCAAGCTGCCGCGGGGTCACCCAGGCCAGCGGCTGGCCCTCGGCGCCGTGCGCTTCGCCGGCGAACGCGGTGACCTCCCAGGTATCCAGCAGCACGTGCTTGTCCGGGTAGTCGTGCTGCACCTGAATCAGCGGCTGCGCCGCTTCGACGCGGATGCCCAGCTCCTCGTGCAACTCGCGCGCCAGCGCGGCCAGCACGCTTTCGCCGTCCTCGACCTTGCCGCCGGGAAACTCCCACAGGCCGCCCTGGTGCTTGTCCTGGGGACGCCGGGCCAGCAGGATGCGCCCGGCGCTATCGCGGATCACCGCCGCCGCTACATGAACTCGTTTCACGCTTCGCTTTCCTCGCGGGCCGCCTGCAACCAGCGCTGGAACGGCGGCCATTGGTAGATGGTGTCGACATAGGCGGCCGCTACCGGCGGCAGGTCGATCTGGTAGCTGCGCAGGCGGCTGGCCACCGGCGCGTAGAAGGCATCGGCCAGGCTGACATGGCCGAACAGGAACGGGCCGTCCTGGCCGAACGCCGAGCGGCACTCGGCCCATAGCGCACAGACTCGCTGGATGTCGATCTTCGCCTCGTCGGGCACCTGATCCAGCGCGGCATCGCGCTTGAGGTCCATCGGCAGGTGGGTGCGCAGGGCGACGAAACCGGCGTGCATCTCCGCGCAGATCGAACGCGCCACCGCCCGCGCGTACTCGCCGCGCGGCCACAGGTGCGCCTCGGGGAAGCGCTCGGCGAGGTACTCACCGATCGCCAGCGACTCCCAGATCAGCCCTTCCTCGGTGATCAGCAGCGGCACCTTGCCGCTCGGCGAATACTCGAGGATGCGCGTGCGCGTGTCCGCCCGGTTGAGGCGCACCAAGCGCTCGCGGTAGGGCACGCCGGCCAGCTCGAGGGCCAGCGCGCCGCGCAGCGACCAGGACGAATAGTTCTTGTCGCCAATCACCAGTTCCAGGTTCATCAACAGGCTCCTGCTCCAGAATGCATCGGGGGCGCCGCAGCGCCCCCTCAGTTTTATCCGCGCGACCGGCAATCGCAATGCGGCGATCGCCCTAGCCGCCCATCGGGCGGCGCCGCTCGGCGCGCCTCAGGTGCGGTACTCGGCGTTGATCTTCACGTACTCGTGGGACAGGTCGGTGGTCCAGATCGTCTCGCTGCAGGCGCCACGGCCCAGCTCGATGCGGATGCCGATCTCCTCCCGGGCCATCACCGCCGCGCCCTGCGCCTCGGTGTAGCTGGCGGCACGCGCGCCCTGGCTGGCGATGCACACGTCACCGAGAAACACGTCGATCTTGCTCACGTCGAGATTGGCCACGCCGGCGTAGCCGACCGCCGCAAGGATGCGCCCCCAGTTCGGGTCGGAGGCGAACAGCGCGGTCTTGATCAGCGGCGAATGCGCCACCGCGTAGCCGACGTCCAGGCACTCCTGGTGGGTGGCACCGCCGTTGACCTGCACGGTGACGAACTTGGTCGCGCCCTCGCCGTCACGGACGATGGCCTGAGCCACTTCCATGCACACGGCGAACACCGCTTCCTTGAGCTTGGCGAACAGCTCGCCGCTGGCCTGGGTGATCTCCGCCAGCGGCGCCTGGCCGGTGGCGACCAGCATGCAGCAGTCGTTGGTCGAGGTGTCACCATCGATGGTGATGCGGTTGAACGACTTGTTCGCCGCGTCACGCACCAGGTCCTGCAGCACGCCACGGGCGACCTTCGCGTCGGTGGCGATGTAGCCGAGCATGGTCGCCATGTTCGGCCGGATCATCCCGGCGCCCTTGCTGATGCCGGTCACGGTGACGGTGACGCCGTCATGGCTGAACTGGCGGCTGGCACCCTTGGGCAGGGTGTCGGTGGTCATGATGCCGACGGCCGCGGCGGCCCAGTTGTCGACATTGAGGTCGGCCAGAGCGACGGACAGTGCACCCTCGATCTTTTCCACCGGTAACGGCTCGCCGATCACCCCGGTCGAGAATGGCAGCACGGCAGTCTCGTCGACGCCGGTCAGCGCGGCCAGCGCTGCGCAGGTGCGCCGTGCATTGGCCAGGCCGTCCGGGCCGGTGCCGGCGTTGGCGTTGCCGGTGTTGGTCAGCAGGTAGCGCACCGCGCCCTGCACGCGCTCACGGGTGACCAGCACCGGCGCCGCGCAGAAGGCGTTGGTGGTGGTCACGCCGGCCACGGTCGAGCCCTCGGCACAGCGCATCACCACCACATCCTTGCGACCCGGGCGTTTGATGCCCGCCGAGGCGATGCCGAGTTCGAAGCCGGGGACCGGGTGCAGCGTGGGCAGAGGACCAAGACCAACAGCCATGGAGAGCGCTCCTTGTTAGACAGTGTGAGTGGTGGACCGTAGAGCACGGTCCGAATCAAGGCAAAAACGCCGCGAGCGGCAGAGCCGGTCGCGGCGCGATGACAGGCGAGTGCGGCTTAGCCGACTTGCCCGTGGCAGTGCTTGTACTTCTTGCCGGAACCGCACGGGCAGGGCTCGTTGCGGCCGATCTTCGGCTCGGCGCGCACCGGCGCGGCGGCGACGGCCACGTCACCCTCTTCGGCAAGTTCTTCCGGCTGATCGAGAGCCGACACTTCGGCGTGCTGGAACTGCATGCGCTTGGCCATTTCCTCGGCCTCGCGACGCAGCCGCGCCTCTTCCTCGACCGGATCTTCGCGGCGCACCTGGACGTGCGAGAGCACACGGATGGTGTCGCGCTTGACCGAATCGAGCAGCTCCTGGAACAGGTTGAACGACTCGCGCTTGTACTCCTGCTTGGGGTTCTTCTGCGCATAGCCGCGCAGGTGAATGCCGTGACGCAGGTGGTCCATGGTAGACAGGTGGTCTTTCCACAGGTCGTCGAGCACGCGCAGCAGAATCTGCTTCTCGAAGGTGCGCAGCGCCTCGGCGCTGGCCAGATCTTCCTTCTCGTTGTAGGCGGCCAGCAGCTGCTCGAGGATGCGCGCACGCAGCGGCTCTTCGTACAGATGGTCGTCCTCGTCGAGCCACTGCTGGATCGGCAGTTTGATACCGAAGTCGCTGAACAGCGTGGCTTCCAGACCGGCGACGTCCCACTGCTCGGGCAGCGATTGCGGCGGGATGTGCGCGTGGAAGGTGGCGTCCAGCACTTCCTCGCGGAACTCGGCGATGGTGTCGCCGATGTTGTCCGCAGCCAGCAGGCTGTTGCGCATGTGATAGATCACCTTGCGCTGTTCGTTGTTCACGTCGTCGTATTCGAGCAGCTGCTTGCGGATGTCGAAGTTGCGCCCCTCGACCTTGCGCTGCGCCTTCTCGATGGCGTTGGTCACCATGCGGTGTTCGATCGCCTCGCCGGCCTGCATGCCCAGCGCCTTCATGAAGTTCTTCACCCGATCGGAGGCGAAGATGCGCATCAGGCTGTCTTCCAGCGACAGGTAGAAGCGGCTCGAACCCGGGTCGCCCTGACGACCGGAACGGCCACGCAGCTGGTTGTCGATACGCCGCGATTCGTGGCGCTCGGAGGCGATCACGTGCAAGCCGCCCGCCTCGATCACCTGCTGGTGACGCTTCTGCCAGTCAGCCTTGATCTGCGCGATCTGCTCGTCAGTCGGGTTCTCCAGGGCCGCCACTTCGGCTTCCCAGTTACCGCCGAGGAGGATGTCGGTACCGCGACCGGCCATGTTGGTGGCGATGGTCACCGCGCCCGGCCGACCGGCCTGGGCAATGATCTCGGCTTCCTTCTCGTGGAACTTGGCGTTCAGCACCTTGTGCTCGATGCCCGCCTTGATCAGCAGCTGGTCGACGTACTCGGAGGTTTCGATCGACGCGGTACCGACCAGGATCGGCCGGCCGGTGGCCTGGCATTCCTTGATGTCGGCGATGATCGCCTGGTACTTCTCTTCCTGGGTCAGGTACACCAGGTCGTTGAAGTCCTTACGCGCCACCGGGCGGTGGGTAGGGATCACCACCACGTCGAGACCGTAGATCTGGCGGAACTCGAAGGCCTCGGTGTCGGCGGTACCGGTCATGCCGGCCAGCTTGTTGTACAGGCGGAAGTAGTTCTGGAAGGTCGTCGAGGCCAGGGTCTGGCTCTCGGCCTGGATCGCTACGCCTTCCTTCGCCTCGATGGCCTGGTGCAGGCCCTCGGACAGACGACGGCCGGCCATGGTGCGCCCGGTGTGCTCGTCGATCAGCACCACCTGGTTGTTCTGCACGATGTACTCGACGTCGCGGTGGAACAGCTTGTGCGCGCGGAGTGCCGAGTAGACATGGGTGAGCAGACCGAGGTTGTGCGCCGAGTAGAGGCTCTCGCCTTCGGCGAGCAGGCCATTCTGGGTCAGCAGCTCTTCGATGAACTGGTGGCCGGCTTCGTTCAGCTCGACCTGGCGGGTCTTCTCATCGACGCTGTAGTGGCCGGGCTGGGTAACCTGCCCTTCGACTTCCTCGATGTGCTGAGTCAGGCGCGGGATCAGGCGGTTCATTTCGATGTACAGCTTGGAGCTGTCCTCGGCCTGGCCGGAAATGATCAGCGGGGTGCGCGCTTCGTCGATGAGGATCGAGTCCACTTCGTCGACCACGGCGAAATTCAGCTCGCGCTGGAACTTCTCGTCCAGGGCGAAAGCCATGTTGTCACGCAGGTAGTCGAAGCCGAATTCGTTGTTGGTGCCGTAGGTGATGTCGGCCGCGTAGGCCGCGCGCTTCTCTTCCGGCGGCATGAACGGGCTGACGATGCCAACGCTGAGGCCGAGGAACTCGTACAGCGGACGCATCCAGTTGGCGTCGCGGCGGGCCAGGTAGTCGTTGACCGTGACTACGTGCACACCCTTGCCGGACAGCGCGTTAAGGTAGACCGCCAGGGTACCCACGAGGGTCTTGCCCTCACCGGTGCGCATCTCGGCGATCTTGCCTTCGTGGAGGGTCATGCCGCCGATCAGCTGCACGTCGAAGTGACGCATGCCCATCACCCGCTTGCCGGCTTCACGCGCCACGGCAAAGGCTTCGGACAGGATCTGATCGAGGGTTTCCCCCTTGGCCAGGCGCGCCTTGAACTCCTCTGTCTTGGCCCGTAACTGCTCGTCGGACAGGGCCACCATCTGCTCTTCGAGTGCATTTACGGCTTGTACGGCCTTGAGCATGCGTTTGACTTCACGCTCGTTCTTGCTTCCAAAGAGTTTCTTCAACAAAGGCGCAAACATATCGGCAGGGTCTTCCACACTATGGATGGAGGGCGGCCTCGAGAGTCGCCCGCGCAGCGTCACGGCTGCTTGCGAAGCGGGCATTCTACCCGGAATCGTTGGCGAGGAAAGTAGCGCCGTGTGCCTGCCGGCACCAGCGTACTCACTGGCCGAGCGCACATTCACCAGCACAATCAGGTAAGCGCACGCAGCATGCCACCGCGCCGCGTGCCCGGGTTCGTGCCCCGCCGTTCTGCTACCATCGCCGCTTATCTATTGCAGGCCCTCGCCATGACTTTCCGCCCGCTGCCAGCCCGCTCGCCCGCCGCCCTGCTACGCGAAGCCAAACCGCTGCAAGGCCTGCTGAATCAGGCCGAACGCCTGGACCACCTGCAGCGCCTGGTCGACAGTCAGCTGCAGCCGGCCGCTCGCGAGCACTGCAAAGTCGCCTCGTGGCGTGACGGCGGCCTGCTGCTGATCATTACCGACGGCCACTGGGCGACGCGCCTGCGCTATCAGCAGCGCCGCCTGCTTCGCCAGCTGCAAACCTTCCGCGAATTCGCCGAACTGAACCGGATTCTTTTCAAGGTCCAGCCACCACAAGGGCCCAGCGCTCGCCAGGGGCGCACGGTGAGCCTGTCGGACACGGCGGCCGACAGCATCCGCGAGAGCGCCGAGCACATCAGCGACCCGCGCCTGCGCGCGGCACTCGAGCGCCTCGCCAGCCACCGCAAGCCCAGCGATTCCTGACCGGCGACGGATAAAAAAAGGCCACCCGAAGGTGGCCTTTCAATATTGAAGCAAAGGGAGAGATTGCGTTAACCAGCAGCAACCGGACGCATGTAGGAAATCGGCGCGCTCTTCACGTCGTCGAAGGTCACCACTTCCCACGCATCTTTTTGCGCGATCAAAGCCCGCAGCAGGCGATTGTTCAGCGCATGCCCGGATTTGAAACCGCGGAACTCGCCAATCAGGCTGTTACCCAGCAGGTACAGGTCGCCGATCGCGTCGAGAATCTTGTGTTTGACGAACTCGTCCTCGTAACGCAGGCCGTCTTCGTTGAGCACACTGGTCTCGTCGACCACGATGGCGTTCTCCACGCTGCCACCGAGCGCGAGGTTCTGCGAGCGCAGCGCCTCGATGTCGCTCATGAAGCCGAACGTGCGAGCACGGCTGACTTCCTTGACGAAGGAGGTACTGGAGAAGTCCACCGACGCACTCTGCGTGCGGTTGCGGAACACCGGGTGATCGAAATCGATCTCGAAACTCACCTTGAAACCGTCGAACGGCACGAAAGTGGCGCGCTTGTCGCCCTCCTCGACCGTCACTTCACGGATGATGCGGATGAATTTCTTGGCCGACTCCTGCTCTTGCAGGCCGGCGGACTGAATCAGGAATACAAAGGGACCAGCGCTGCCATCCATGATCGGCACTTCGGACGCGGAGAGCTCGACGTAGGCGTTATCGATGCCCAGGCCAGCCATGGCCGAAAGCAGGTGCTCCACGGTGTCCACCTTGACATCACCATTGACCAGGGTGGTCGACATGGTGGTTTCCCCGACGTTTTCGGCCCGGGCGCGAATTTCCACGACAGGATCGAGGTCGGTACGACGGAATACGATGCCGGTATCTACCGGCGCCGGCTTCAGGGTGAGGTAAACCTTCTCCCCGGAATGCAAGCCGACACCCGTCGCGCGGATGATGTTCTTCAGGGTGCGTTGTCTGATCATGGGCTTTGGCCGCTATAGCACTAGTTGCGAATTGTTTTCAACAATGGCCGGCGATGATAGCAGAACCGGCCTTTGCTGAAAAACGCCAATCACCTTAATACTCCTGATAAAGCCAATCAATCGGCTTGGCGCCGCAGGAAAGCCGGAATATCCAGGTAATCGAGATCATCCTGGGTATTCAGTTTGGCGGCGGCGGAAGCACCGGCGTGGCTCTGACGCTGCACGGTCGGACGGTCGTAGTCCTTGTAGTTGACCGACGGCTGCTCCGGACGAGCGGCGACCGGCGCGCTGATCGCGGCAGGCTGCACGGTGTTGTCGACGACTTTCACCGGCTTCTCGATCTTCGCACCCAGGCCCGTGGCCACTACGGTGACGTGCAGCTCATCGCGCATATCGGCATCGATCACTGCACCGACCTTGACGGTAGCGTGCTCGGAGGCGAAGGCTTCGATGATCTCGCCCACTGCAGCGTACTCGCCGAGGGACAGGTCAAGGCCGGCGGTGATGTTGACCAGGATGCCACGCGCGCCCTGCAGGTTGACGTCTTCCAGCAGCGGGTTGCGGATTGCGGCTTCGGTGGCCTCACGTGCACGGTTCGGACCGCTGGCGCAGCCAGTGCCCATCATCGCCATGCCCATTTCACCCATCACGGTCTTCACGTCGGCGAAGTCGACGTTCATCAGGCCCGGACGCTGCATGATGTCGGAGATACCGCGCACTGCGCCGGCCAGCACGTCGTCGGCCTTGGCGAAGGCGGACAGCAGGCTGGCGTCCTTGCCGAGGATGGTCAGCAGCTTCTCGTTGGGGATGGTGATCAGCGAGTCGACGCTGTCAGCCAGCGCGCGGATGCCTTCTTCGGCAACCTGCATGCGTTTGCGGCCTTCGAACGGGAACGGACGGGTCACCACCGCAACGGTGAGGATGCCCATGTCCTTGGCCACTTCGGCGATGATCGGCGCTGCACCGGTACCGGTACCGCCACCCATGCCGGTGGTAATGAACACCATGTCGGCGCCCTGCAGCACTTCGCAGATACGCTCACGGTCTTCCATCGCGGCCTGACGGCCGATTTCCGGGTTGGTCCCGGCACCCAGGCCCTTGGTCACGCCGGTGCCGAGTTGCAGCACGGTGCGTGCGCCGACGTTCTTCAACGCCTGGGCATCGGTGTTGGCGCAGATGAACTCGACGCCTTCGATGTTGTTCTTGATCATGTGGTTGACCGCGTTACCGCCGCCGCCACCCACGCCGATGACTTTGATTACTGCACTTTGCGGGACATTGTCTACGAGCTCGAACATTTTCCCCTCTCCTTTGCTTTCTAGTTGTAACGCCTACTGCGGTGGAACATCAGAAATTGCCCTGGACCCAGCGTTTCAGCCGCTCCAGTACGGGTGTCTTGGTTTCGTCGGAATACCCACCAGCGGCGGACACACCGGGGCCGTCGGTCTGCTTCTGCAGGCCGTACAGCAACAGGCCTACGCCTGTGGAATAGATGGGATTGCGGACGACATCGGCCATTCCTTTGACGCTGTGCGGCACGCCCAGGCGTACCGGCATGTGAAAGATCTCTTCGGCCAGTTCCACCGCGCCTTCCATTTTCGCGGTGCCGCCGGTGAGGACGATCCCGGCCGGGATCAAGTCTTCGTAACCGCTGCGGCGCAACTCGGCCTGAATCAGGGTGAACAGTTCGTCGTAGCGCGGCTCGACGACCTCCGCCAGGGCCTGGCGGGACAACTCGCGCGGCGGACGCTCACCCACGCTGGGGACTTTGATGGTCTCGCCAGCGCCGGCCAGTTTGGCCAGGGCGCAAGCATAACGAATCTTGATTTCCTCGGCATACTGGGTCGGCGTGCGCAGCGCCATGGCGATGTCGTTGGTGACCTGATCGCCGGCGATCGGGATCACCGCGGTGTGACGGATCGCCCCTTCGGTGAAGATCGCCATGTCGGTGGTGCCGCCGCCGATGTCGACCAGGCACACGCCCAGCTCCTTCTCGTCTTCGGTGAGCACCGAATAGGCCGAGGCCAGCTGCTCGAGGATGATGTCGTCGACTTCCAGGCCGCAGCGGCGCACGCACTTCTCGATGTTCTGCGAAGCGTTGACCGCACAGGTCACCACATGAACTTTGGCTTCCAGGCGCACGCCGGACATGCCCAGCGGCTCGCGCACACCTTCCTGGTTGTCGATCACGTAGTCCTGCGCCAAGGTGTGCAGCACGCGCTGGTCGGCTGGAATCGCCACTGCCTGCGCGGCGTCGAGCACGCGCTCGATGTCCGCCGGGCTGACTTCGCGGTCGCGGATGGCGACGATGCCATGCGAGTTGAGGCTGCGAATGTGGTTGCCGGCCACGCCGACGAATGCCGAGTGGATGCGGCAGCCAGCCATCATCTGCGCTTCCTCGACGGCGCGCTGGATCGACTGCACGGTCGACTCGATATTGACCACCACGCCCTTCTTCAGGCCGCGCGAGGGATGCGTGCCGATACCGACGATTTCCAACTGACCGTCAGCCGCCACCTCGCCCACCAGCGCCACCACCTTGGAGGTACCGATGTCGAGGCCGACGATCATCTTGCCGCTCTGCACGTTTGCCATAGTCTGTTGCTTCTCCTGACTCACTTGACGGCGACGGCATTGGCCGCCGTCGGCGCTGCCGGCTCACGCCACGCCACGGCCAGGCCGTTGGAGTAGCGCAGGTCGATGCGCGCGATGTTCGCGATCTGTTCTTTCAAGGTCTTGTCGAAGACGGCGATGAAACGGCGCATCTTCTCCACCAGATGGTCACGGCCGATGATCAGCTCGATGCTCTGTCCGGTGGTCCCCACGTTGGCATTCAGGAACCAGCTGCCGCGATCGCGCAGCTCCAGGCGCGCGATGGTGAAACCGAGCGGGCGGAGCATCTGGCTGAGCATCTGGTACTGCTGCATCACCTGCTCCTGCGCACGCTGCGGACCGACCAGCTGCGGCAGGTTTTCGTAGTTGGCCAGCTCACGCGGGGTGAACGCCTGGCCCTGGTTGTTGAGCAGCGCCTCGTCGCCCCAGCGGGCTACCGGCAGCTGTTCTTCGAGGCGAATCGACACCTGATCCGGCCACACCCGGCGCACTTCGGCATGGGCGATCCACGGCATGCTTTCCAGCTCGGCGCGCATCCCGGCGAGGTCGACGCTGAAGAACTTCGCGCCAGCGAGGTACGGCGCCAGGCGCTGCTGCACCGCCGCCTGGCTGATGTAGCTGAGCTCGCCGGTGACGCTGATCTTGCTGATCGGCCGGTCGGCGTACGGCATCAGCCGCTGCGCGCCTTCGTAGCTGCCAGCGGCCAGCGCGGCCAGCACCATCAGCCACAGCAGCTGCTTGAGGAAACCGAAGTTCGGCTTGGGCATGCGCGAAGCCAGCGGCTCCTTGGCCACCATCCGGCTGGCACCACGCGGCGCCACTTTGCGCGACGGGGCGCGAAGCGGTGCGGGCTGCTGCTGGCGGAGCGTGGCGCCGTACATGGCTTAACCTCGGTTCTCGATGCTGTCGGCGAGAATCGCCAGCACCAGTTGTTGGAAATCCAGGCCAGCGGCACGCGCGGCCATCGGCACCAGGCTGTGATCGGTCATGCCCGGCACGGTGTTGACCTCGAGTAGCCAGAAGCGGCCCTCGGCGTCCTGCATCACGTCGGCCCGCGCCCAGCCCTGCACGCCCACGGCTTCGCAGGCGCGGCGGGTCAGGCTTTTCAGCTCGTCTTCCTTGGCCGCGTCGAGACCGCAGGGGATCTGGTACTGGGTGTCATTGGCCAGGTACTTGGCGTCGTAGTCGTAGAAAATGTGCGGCGTACCCAGGCGAATCGGCGGCAGCACCTCGCCGCGCAGCATGGCGATGGTGAACTCCGGACCGTGAATCCACTGCTCGACCAGCACCTGCGAGTCGTATTGGCCGGCGGCCTGCCAGGCGACGATCAATTCGTCGACGCTGCTCACCTTGGCCATACCGATGCTGGAACCTTCATGGGCTGGTTTGACGATCAACGGGAAGCCCAGTTCCGCAGCAGCGGCATGGCAATCGTCGGCACTGGTCAGCACCGCGTGGCGCGGCGTCGACAGACCGAGGCTCTGCCACACCTGCTTGGTGCGCAGTTTGTCCATGGCCAGTGCCGAAGCGAGGATGCCGCTGCCGGTATAGGGAATCCCGGCGCACTCGAGCAGGCCCTGCATGGCGCCGTCTTCACCGCCGCGACCGTGCAGGACGATGAAGGCGCGATCAATCTTTTCCGCCGCCAGGCGTTGCAGGAAATCATCACCAACGTCGATGCCGAACGCGTTCACGCCGGCGCTCAGCAAGGCTTCCAGCACGGCATTGCCGGACTTCAGGGAAACCTCACGCTCGGCGCTCTTGCCACCGAACAGCACGGCGACACGGCCAAAGGCTTGGGGATCGAGGGTCGACTTCAGGGCACTCATTTGGATTTCCTCGCGCCGGCGGCGGGCACCGCACCGGTAAACAACGGGCTTTGCAGCAATTGCGGGGCGACCCCGCCGATATCACCCGCGCCCTGGCAGAGCAGGATGTCGCCGGCGCGCAGCAGGGGCTTGAGCAGCGGCGCCAGGTCGGCACCGCGCTCGACGTAGATCGGATCGAGCTGGCCGCGCTGGCGGATGCTGTGGCACAGGTGGCGGCTGTCGGCGCCCGGCACCGGCTCTTCGCCGGCCGGATAGACCTCGAGCAGCAGCAGCACGTTGGCGTCGCCGAGCACCTGGACGAAGTCGTCGTACAGGTCGCGGGTGCGGCTGTAGCGGTGCGGCTGGTAGACCATCACCAGACGGCGCTCCGGCCAACCACCGCGCACGGCCTTGATCACCGCGGCGACTTCGCGCGGGTGGTGGCCATAGTCGTCGACCAGCATCACCTGGCCGCCATCCACCGGCAGCTCGCCGTACACCTGGAAGCGTCGACCGACACCCTGGAAGCCGGACAGGCCCTGGACGATCGCCTCGTCGCTGATGCCCTCATCGGTGGCGATGGCGATGGTCGCCAGGGCGTTGAGCACGTTGTGGTTGCCGGGCATGTTGACCGACACCTCGAGCGGCTCGCGACCGCTGCGCAGCACGGTGAAGAAAGTCTGCATGCCTTGTTGGCGCACATTGATCGCACGCACGTCGGCGTCTTCGGCGAAGCCGTAGGTGGTGAACGGGCGCGCCACCTGCGGAAGAATTTCGCGCACCACCGGGTCGTCCACGCAGACCACCGCCAGGCCGTAGAACGGCAGGTTGTGGAGGAACTCGACGAAGGTCTTCTTCAGCTTGTTGAAGTCGCCCTCGTAGGTCGCCATGTGGTCCATGTCGATGTTGGTGACCACTGCCACCATCGGCTGCAGGTGCAGGAAGCTGGCGTCGCTCTCGTCGGCTTCGGCGATCAGGTAGCGACTGGTGCCGAGTTGCGCATTGGTGCCCGCGGCATTCAGGCGCCCACCGATCACGAAGGTCGGGTCCAGGCCGCCGGCGGCGAACACCGAGGCGAGCAGGCTGGTGGTGGTGGTCTTGCCGTGGGTACCGGCGACCGCGATCCCGTGGCGGTAGCGCATCAGCTCGGCGAGCATCTCGGCGCGCGGCACCACCGGAATGCGCCGCTCTAGGGCGGTGGCGACTTCCGGGTTGGCGGTGTTGATTGCGCTGGAGACCACCAGCACGTCGGCATGCCGAGCGTTCTCGGCATGGTGGCCGACGAAGATTTCCGCGCCGAAGCTCTTCAGCCGCTCGGTCACCGCCGAACCCTTGAGGTCGGAACCGGAGACTTCGTAGCCGAGGTTCAGCAGCACTTCGGCGATACCGCACATCCCGGCGCCGCCGATGCCAACAAAGTGAATGCGGCGGATACGGCGCATTTCCGGCTGGTGCATGGCTTTCTGGTTCTCAACCACGGGCCACCTCCAGGCAGATATCGACCACCGTTCGGGTGGCGTCGGGCTTGGCCAGACGGCGCGCGTGGCGGCCCATCTGAATCAATCGTTCGGGTTGCATCAGAACCTCTGTCAGGTACGCGGCCAGATCGTCGGCATCGGTGGTCGCTTGCGGCAGCAGGAGGGCGGCGCCCTCCTCGGCCAGGAATTTGGCATTGCGGGTCTGGTGGTCGTCGATCGCATGCGGCAGCGGCACCAGGAACGAGGCCAGCCCGGCGGCGGCCAGTTCACTGATGGTCAGCGCGCCGGCACGGCACACCACCAGATCGGCCCAGGCGTAAGCGCCGGCCATGTCCTGGATGAACGGCACCACGTGGGCTTTGACCCCGGCGTCGCCGTAGCGCTCGGCGGTCAGCGCGTCGTGCTGTTTGCCGGCCTGGTGCACCACTTCCGGACGCAGGTCGGCGGCGACTTGCGCCAGCGCCGCCGGCAGCAGCTTGTTCAGCGGCTCGGCGCCGAGGCTACCGCCCAGCACCAGCAGGCGCGGCCGACGGTTGGCCAGCGGCTCGCGCGGGGTCTCAAGGAACAGTTCTTCGCGCACCGGGTTGCCGGTCAGGCGACGGCGCTCGTTGCCGCGTCCGAAGGTATTCGGGAAGGCTTCGCAGATGCGTTTGGCGAACAGCGCCAGGCTACGGTTGGCGGTACCGGCCACGGCGTTCTGCTCGTGGATGATCAGCGGCACGCCGGCCAGCTTGGCGGCCAGGCCGCCCGGGCCGGTAACGTAGCCACCCATGCCCAGCACGCACAGCGGCTGCAGCTGCTTGACCACCTGACGCGCCTGCAGCAGCGCCTTGACCAGTTGGAACGGCGCCTTGAGCAAAGCCAGCTTGCCCTTGCCACGCAGGCCGCTGACCTGGATCAGGTGCAGCGGCAGGCCAGCGGCCGGCACCAGTTCGTTCTCGATGCCACGCGGCGTGCCCAGCCAGTGCACGCGGTAGCCACGCGCCTGGAATTCGCGGGCGCAGGCCAGCGCGGGGAACACGTGGCCCCCGGTGCCGCCGGCCATGATCAGGATATTCGCGGTCATCGACTCAGCTCCCGTAACGGCGGATGGTCTTCGGCGAAATCCTCTTCGCTGAACTCGATTTCTTCGCTGCCGAGCAGGGTGCGACGCTCCCACTCGATGCGCAGCAGCAGGCCCAGGCAGACGCAGCAGATCACCAGCGAGCTGCCGCCATAACTGAGGAACGGCAGGGTCAGGCCCTTGGTCGGCAGCAGGCCGACGTTCACCCCAATGTTGATCAGGAACTGGCCGATCCACAGGAAGGCCAGGCCGTAGGCGACATAGGCGGAGAAGAACTGCCCTGCCTTCTCGGCCCACAGGCCGATGTACAGCGAGCGCACGGTGACGAACACGAACAGCGCCACGGTGGCCAGCGAACCGATCAGGCCGAGCTCCTCGGCGAGCACCGAGAAGACGAAGTCGGTGTGCGCTTCCGGCAGGTAGAACTGCTTCTGGATGCTGTTGCCGAGGCCGACGCCGAACCACTCGCCGCGACCGAAGGCGATCAGCGCCTGGGTCAGCTGATAGCCGGAACCGAACTGGTCGGCCCACGGATCGGTGAAGGTGGTCAGACGCGCCATCCGGTACGGCTGCGCCTTGACCAGCAGGACCACGGCGCCGACTGCCAGGGCGACCATCAGGCCGAAGCGGAACAGGCCGACGCCGCCGAGGAACAGCATCGCCGCGGCGGCGCCCATCATCACCACGGTGGCGCCGAAGTCCGGCTCCATCAGCAGCAGGCCGGCCATCGGCAGTAGCACGATGAACGGCTTGAAGAAGCCCATCCAGCTCTCGCGCACCTCTTCCTGGCGGCGTACCAGGTAGCCGGCGAGGAAGATCACCGCGAACACCTTGGCCAGCTCGGAGGGCTGCACGTTGAACATGCCGAAGCCGATCCAGCGCATCGAACCGTTGACCTCGCGACCGATGCCCGGCACCAGCACCAGCACCAGCAGACCGAAGGCGGCGAGCAGCAGCTTGCCGCCCATGTTCTGCCAGAAACTTAGCGGGATCATCAGGGTCAGGCCACAGGCACCCAGGCCGATGGCCACGTAAATCAGGTGGCGGATCATGTGGTACAGCGGATTGCCGGACTGCACCGCGGCGACTTCCGAGGAGGCCGAGGTGATCATCACCAGGCCCAGGCCGAGCAGCGCCAGGCAGCCGGCGAGCAGCGGGAAGTCGAGGTCGATGCCGCACCGGCTGAACAGCGGCGACGGGTACGGACGGAACAGCCCAGGCAAGGTCGGCAGCATCAGTGCAGCGCCTCCACCGCTTGGGCGAACAGGCGTCCGCGTTCTTCGAAATTCTTGAACATGTCGAGGCTGGCGCAGGCCGGCGACAGCAGCACCGCATCGGCCGACTCGGCCAGCTCGGCGCAGCGCGCCACAGCCTCATCGAGGCTCTGCACGCGGACCAGCGGCACTGCGGCGCCGAGTGCCGCGGCGATCAGCTCGGCATCGCGACCGAGCAGCACCACCGCGCGGCAGAACTTCGCCACCGGCGCGCGCAGCGCGGAGAAATCGGCGCCCTTGCCGTCGCCACCGGCGATCAGCACCAGCTTGCCGTCAATGTCGGCGCCCAGGCCGTCGATCGCCGCCAGGGCGGCGCCAACATTGGTGGCCTTGGAGTCGTTGTAGTAGTTCACGCCCTTGCGCTCGCCGACCCACTGGCAGCGGTGGTCGAGGCCGCCGAACTCGCGCAGCGCCTGCAGCATCGCCGGCATCGGCAGGCCGACGGCATGCCCGAGAGCCAGCGCCGCCAGGGCGTTGGACTGGTTGTGGGCGCCACGGATCTTCAACTCGCTGACCGGCAGCAGCTTGTCGAACTGGAAGGCCAGGTACTTCACGCCGTCTTCTTCGAGGAGACCGAAGCGCTTGAAATCGGGCTTGCCGAGACCGAAGGACCAGACCGGTACCTCGTCGCTGACCAGCGGACGGGACAGCGCATCGTCGCGATTCACCACCACCTGACGCACACCACGGAAGATCCGGTGCTTGGCGAGGTGATAGGCTGGCAGGCCGCTGTAGCGGTCCATGTGGTCTTCGCTGACGTTCAGGCAGGTGGCCACCTCGGCCTGCAGCTGGTCGGTGGTTTCCAACTGGAAGCTGGACAGCTCGATGACGTACAACTCGACGTCATCGCTCAGCAGGTCGAGCGCCGGGGTGCCCAGGTTGCCGCCGACGGCGACGCGTTTACCGGCCGCTACGGCCATCTCGCCGACCAGGGTAGTGACGGTGCTCTTGGCGTTGGAGCCGGTGATCGCGACGATCGGCGCCTTGGCATGACGGGCGAACAGGTCGATGTCGCCGGACAGCTTGGTGCCGCGTGCCGCCGCTTCCTGCAGGGCCGGCGTCGAGACGGCCAGACCGGGACTCACGTACAGCTCGTTGGCGCGGCTGAGGAAGTCGACGTCCAGCTCGCCGCAGCGCACTTCCACCTGCGGGTAGTCGCGCTGCAGGGTGGCCAGTTCCGGCGGGTTCGCACGGGTATCGGCCACGGCGAAGCGCACGCCCTGACGCGCCAGGAAGCGCACCAGGGACATGCCGCTCTTGCCGAGGCCGACAACGATGCGGAACTGGTCGGAAGCGATCAACGACACTCTGCTTACCTCAGTTTCAGGGTGGCCAGGCCGACCAGCACCAGTACCACGGTGATGATCCAGAACCGCACGATCACGCGCGGCTCCGGCCAGCCTTTCAGTTCGAAATGGTGGTGAATCGGTGCCATGCGGAATACGCGCTTGCCCGTGAGCTTGAAGGAGGCGACCTGGATCACCACCGACAGGGTTTCCATGACGAACACGCCGCCCATGATGAACAGCACGATCTCCTGGCGGACGATCACCGCGATGGTGCCGAGCGCGGCGCCGAGCGCCAGCGCGCCGACGTCACCCATGAACACTTGTGCCGGGTAGGTGTTGAACCACAGGAAGCCCAGCCCGGCGCCGATCAGCGCGCCGCAGAACACAATCAGCTCGCCGGCGCCCGGCACATAGGGGATCAGCAGGTATTCGGCGAACTTCACGTTGCCCGACAGGTAGCAAAAGATGCCCAGCGCGCCGCCGACCAGCACGGTCGGCAGGATGGCCAGGCCGTCGAGGCCGTCGGTGAGGTTGACTGCGTTGCTGGTGCCGACGATGACGAAGTAGGTCAGCACCACGAAGCCGACGCCCAGCGGAATGCTCACGTCTTTGAGCATCGGCACGATCAGGGTGGTTTCCACCGGGGTCTGCGCGGTGACGAAGAGGAAGATCGCCGCGGCCAGGCCGAACACCGACTGCCAGAAATACTTCCAGCGGCTGGGCAAGCCGCGCGAGTTCTTCTCGATCACCTTGCGGTAGTCATCGACCCAGCCGATGCCGCCGAACAGCAGGGTCACGGCCAGCACCACCCACACGTAGCGGTTCGACAGGTCGGCCCACAGCAGGGTGCTGACGGCGATGGCGGAGAGAATCAGCGCCCCGCCCATGGTCGGCGTGCCCTTCTTCGACAGGTGCGACTGCGGACCGTCGTTGCGCACCGCCTGGCCGATCTGGCGGATCTGCAGGGTGCGGATCATCCACGGGCCCAGCCACAGCGACAGCACCAGGGCGGTCAGCACGCCGAGAATCCCGCGCAAGGTCAGGTATTGAAAGACCGCGAAGCCCTTGTAGAACTGTTGCAGGTACTCCGCCAGCAGCAGCAGCATTTAATGACTCTCCTCGGTGGTGCCGCACAGCGCCGCGACGACTTTGTCCATCGCCGCGCTGCGCGAACCCTTGATCAGAATGGTGGTGTCGCCCCGCTCGTGGCGAAGCGCGTCGATCAGGCTGGCTTGATCGGGGAAATGGCGGCCTTCAGCACCGAAGGCTTGAACCGCGTGCTTCATCAGCGGACCCACGGCGTACAGCGTGGAAACCTTACCGACGGCATAGTCGCCGACATCGCGATGGCCCTGTTCGGCCCATTCGCCCAGCTCACCGATATCGCCCAGCACCAGGACAGTGCGCCCGGAAAACCCGGCGAGTATATCAATGGCCGCGCAGACCGAAGTCGGGTTGGCGTTGTAGCTGTCGTCGATCACCCGCACACCGTTCGTCGCCAGCTGCGCAACGGCGCGGCCTTTGACCGGCTGCACGGCCTCCAGGCCCTCGACGATGCCGACCAGCGGCACGTGCAGCGCATGCGCGGCGGCCGCGGCGGCCAGCGCGTTGGCGACGTTGTGGGCGCCGAGCAGGTTGAGCTGGATGCGCGCCTGACCGGCCGGACTGTGCAGGGTGAAGGCCTGGCAGCCGCGCGCGTCGCGCGCCAGGTCGGTGGCATGGAAATCTGCGCTGCCGCGCTGCAGAGCGAAGCTCAGTACACGGCGGCCGGCCGCCCGCGCCTGCCAGGTAGCGAAGGCCTTATCGTCGAGGTTGAGTACCGCCACGCCGTGGCTGGCCAGGCCGTCGAGAATCTCGCCCTTGGCCTCGACGATCTTCTCCGGACCGCCGAACTCGCCCACATGCGCGGTGCCGGCGTTGTTGATGATCGCCACCTGCGGCTGGGTCAGCGCGACGGTGTAGGCGATTTCGCCAATGTGGTTGGCGCCCAGCTCGATCACTGCGCCGACGTGCTTTGGACCGAGTTCGAGCAGGGTCAGCGGTACGCCGAGGTCGTTGTTCAGGTTGCCGCGGGTGGCCAGCACCTCGCCCTGCAGGCCGGCGCGCAGAATGCTGGCAAGCATTTCCTTGACCGAAGTCTTGCCGCTCGAACCGGTCACTGCGGCGAGCGGGCCCTGATAGGCCTGGCGATTGAGTGCCCCCAACTGGCCGAGCGCCAGGCGGGTGTCACGCACCTGCAACTGCGGCAGCGGAGCATCGGTGATCGGCCGCTCGACCAGCGCCGCCACTGCACCTTTCGCGGCGACTTCCTGCAAGTAGGCGTGGCCATCGAAGCGTGGACCGGTCAGCGCGACGAACAGCTGGCCCGGCTGAATGCTGCGGCTGTCGGTGCTCACCGCATTGAACGCCACGTCGGCGCCGTGCAGGCAGCCCTCCAGTGGCGCACTGATTTCACTCAGCAGCAGCGACTTAAGCATGCGCCACCTCCCACGCGACCAGCGCCTTGGCGGCTTCTTCCAGATCGGAGAAGTCATGACGCTCGCCGTTGATTTCCTGGTAATCCTCGTGCCCCTTGCCGGCCAGCACGAGCACGTCGTCGCGGGTCGCCGTGGCGACCAGCTGGGCAATCGCCTGGCCACGCCCGGCGACGAATTCGACACGTTCCGGCGCGGCGAAACCGGCACGGATGTCGGTAAAAATCTGCTCAGGCGCTTCGCTGCGCGGGTTGTCATCGGTGACCAGCACGCCATCAGCCAGACGCTCCACCACTTCGGCCATCAGCGGGCGCTTGCCGCGGTCGCGATCGCCGCCGCAGCCGAACAGGCACAGCAGCCGACCACGCGCATGCGGACGCAACGCGGTGAGCACCTTATCCAGGGCATCCGGGGTGTGCGCGTAGTCGACCACCACCAGCGGCTGCTGGCCACCACCGAGGCGCTGCATGCGCCCGGCCGGGCCCTGCAGAGTCGGCAGGGCCTTAAGAATTTCGTCCAACGGGTAGTCCAGGCCGAGCAGCGCACCGATCACGCCGAGCAGGTTGCTCAGGTTGAAGCGACCGAGCAGTGGGCTGCGCAGGCTGCCTTCGCCACGCGGGGTGATCAGGCGGGCGCGCACGCCGTCGTCGTCGAACTGCACATCGCGGCAATACAGGTAGGCGGAACTGTCTTCCAGGCTGTAGCCGATCAGCCGCGAGGCGTGTTCGGCGCTAGCCAGCTGGCGACCGAAGGCATCATCGAGGTTGATCACCCGGCAGCGCAGGCTCGGCCAGGCGAATAGCTGGGCCTTGGCCGCGCCGTAGGCTTCCATCGAACCGTGGTAGTCGAGGTGGTCACGCGACAGGTTGGTGAACACTGCCACGTCGAAGTCGAGCGCTGCGACGCGGCCCTGGTCGAGGCCGTGCGACGACACTTCCATGGCCACTGCGCGAGCGCCGGCCTGTTTCAGCTGCGCCAGGGTGGCCTGCACGCCAATCGGGTCGGGCGTGGTGTGGCGGCCCTGTTCGAGCGCATCGTGGAAGCCGCTGCCGAGCGTGCCGATGATGCCGCACGGCTCACCGAAGCTGTCCAGCGCCTGGGCGATCAGCTGGCTGACACTGGTCTTGCCGTTGGTTCCGGTGACGCCGACCAGGTGCACGCCGCGGCTCGGCTCGCCATAGAAGCGCCCGGCAATCGCCGACAGCTGCTTGGCCAGGCCTTTCAGCGGCACCAGCACGGCGCCCTCGGCAGCGATCGCCGGCGCACCTTCGGCCTCGTAGGCAACCGCCGCCGCGCCGCGGGCGATGGCGTCGGCGATGTGCGCACGGCCGTCCTGTTGCCCACCGGGCACGGCGAGGAACAGATCGCCCGGACGCACCTTGCGGCTGTCCAGGCTGAGTTCGCGGATCAGTACGGCGCTTTCCGCTTGCGGCAGGAGTTGATTCAGGGGCATGGGCATCAGAGGCGTCCTCCGTTGCCGGCGCTGGTGGCGACAGTCTGTTGCGGTTGTTCGGCGGGCAGGTTGTCCGGCTGGATGTTCATCAGGCGCAGCGTGCCGGACATCACCTTGCTGAACACCGGCGCCGAGACCAGACCACCGAAATAGCCGGCCTTGCTCGGCTCGTCGATGACCACGACGACGGCGAAGCGCGGGTTGCTCATCGGTCCGAAACCGGCGAACAGGGAGCGGTAGGCGTTGGCCGTGTAGCCCTTGCTGCCGACGGTGGCCTTGCGCGCGGTACCGCTCTTGCCGGCGACGTGGTAGCCCGGCACCTGGGCGCGGAACACGCCGCGCGGGGCTTCCACCACCTGCTGCAGCATGCCTTGCATGGTTTTCGCGACCGCTTCCGGCACCACCTGCGTGGCCACCGGCTCGCGATCAACGCGCACCAGGCTCAGCGGGACCAGTCGCCCATTATTAGCCAGTGCCGAATAGGCATGCACCAACTGCAGCGCGGTAACCGACAGGCCGTATCCATAGGACAGCGTGGCAGTCTCGGCCTTGCGCCATTCGCGGTGGTTGGGCAGGTTGCCGACGCGTTCGCCGGGGAAGCCGAGACCGGTATCCTGCCCCAGGCCGACCTGCTGCATGAGGTTGTAGATGGCTTCGCCGCCGATATCGAAGGCGACCTTGCTCATCCCGACGTTACTCGAGTTGATCAGGATGCCGGTCAGGTCGAGAGCCGGACCTTCGGTCTTGGACACGTCCTTGATGGTGTACTTGCCGATCTGCAGGCTGCCCGGGTAGACCTCGACGATGTCGCTGGGCTTCCAGCGCCCGCTCTGCAGCGCGGCACTCATCGACAGCGGCTTGACCGTCGAGCCCGGCTCGAACACGTCGATCATCGCGCGGTTGCGCATCATCGCCGGCTGCATGTTGCGGCGGTTGTTCGGGTTGTAGCTGGGCTGGTTGACCATGGCGAGGATCTCGCCGGTCTTCACGTCCATGATCACCAGGCTGCCGGCCTTCGCGCCGTTCTCGACCAGCGCATTACGCAGCTCGCGGTTGGCCAGGTACTGCAGGCGCAGGTCGATGGACAGCGCCAGGGCCTTGCCCGGCTTGGCGTTTTCCATCACCTGCACGTCCTTGATCAGACGTCCACGGCGGTCCTTGAGCACCTGACGCTTGCCCTGCACGCCGGCCAGCCAGTTGTCGAAGGACAGCTCCACACCTTCGCGACCACGGTCGTCGACGTCGGTGAAGCCCACCAGTTGCGCGGCGACCTCGCCAGCTGGGTAGAAACGCCGGAATTCTTCGATGCCGTACACGCCAGGCATCTTGAGGTCGAGCACCGCCTGGCCGCGCTCCGGGGTAAGGCCGCGCACTAGGTACATGAATTCACGATTGGCGCTTTGTTCTAGGCGCTGGCTGAACACCCGCACATCTTGCCCCAGAGCGGCTGCGAGCTCCGGCCAACGGCTGCGCGCCGCCTGCAGTTCCTTACCATTCGCCCACAGGGTGGTCACCGGGGTGCTGACCGCCAGCGGCTCGCCATTGCGATCGCTGATCAGCCCACGGTGCGCCGGAATCGGCACGTGGCGCACGCTGCGCGCATCGCCCTGCTCCTGCAGGAACGCCCGATCGATGACTTGCAGGTCGAGAATTCGCCAGGCGATGGCACCCACCATGGCGGCGAGCAGCGCCAGCACCAGACGGAAGCGCCAGGGGTAACGTGCCCCTTCGAGGCCCATCATGGCGCCACCATCCGCACTTCGCCCGGCTCGGGAATGCGCATCTTGAGCTGCCCGATGGCCAGGCCCTCAATGCGGCTATGGGCGGTCCAGGTGCTCTGCTCGAGAATCAGCCGGCCCCATTCGGCCTGCGCCTTGTCGCGCACACTGAGTTCGCCGTACAGGGCATTGAGCAGCTGACGATTCCAGTGCGCGCAGTAAGACACACCGATGGCGGAGAGCAATACGGCGACGAACAGGATCAGCAGCAGGGTGCTGCCGGCCGGCAACGGCTTGGCGAACACCCGGCTCAACGCAGCTTCTCCGCAACCCGCATGACCGCACTGCGCGACCGTGGGTTGGCTTTGACTTCCTCATCGGACGCGTACTGCGGCTTGCCAAGCAGCTTGATGCGCGGCTCGAACGGCTTGATCGCCACCGGTAGGTTGCGCGGCAGCTTGTCCGCCTCGCCCTTGGCATGTTTGCGCATGAACAGTTTGACGATGCGATCTTCCAGCGAGTGGAAGCTGATCACCACCAATCGCCCACCCACTTCGAGCGCTTCCAACGCCGCATCCAGACCTCGCTCCAGATCAGCCAGCTCGCTGTTGATATGGATACGCAGCCCCTGGAAAGCCCGGGTCGCCGGGTGTTTGTTCTTTTCCCAGGCCGGATTGGCTTCCTTGAGCACTTCGGCCAGGTCGGCGGTGCGCTCGAACGGCCGCTCGGCTCGGCGTTGCACCACGGCACGCGCCATGCGCTTGGCGAAACGCTCTTCGCCGTATTCCTTGAAGACTCGGGCGATCTCGTCCTCAGCGGCACTGGCCAGCCAGTCGGCGGCGCTGACGCCACGATCCGGGTTCATGCGCATGTCGAGCGGGCCGTCATTAAGGAAGCTGAAGCCGCGCTCGGCGTCATCCAACTGCGGCGACGACACGCCGAGGTCGAGCAGCACGCCGGCGACCTTGCCGGTCAGCCCGGCGACAGCGACTTGCTCGCCAAGTTCCGCAAAGCTGCGCTGCACAACGACAAAGCGGCCGTCTTCGGCCGCCAGCTCCTGTCCCGAGGCAATCGCCAGTGGGTCCTTGTCGAACCCGACCAGCCGACCACCCGGCCCGAGCTTCTCCAGGATCAGCCGGCTGTGCCCGCCACGGCCGAAGGTGCCGTCCAAATAGCAGCCGTCGGCGCGCACGGCGAGGGCCTCGACGGCCTCCTCGAGCAGGACGGTGACATGGCGGAAACGGCTGGTCGTGGTCACAGAATCAAATCACGCAGTTCATCCGGCAGACCGCCGGGCTCTTTAATGGCAGCCAGATCCGCCTCAGAAAGCGCGTTCCAGGCATCCTCATCCCACAGTTGAAACTTGTTCAGCTGGCCGACCAGCATGGCGCGCTTGTCCAGCTTGGCGTACTCGCGCAGACGCGGCGGCACCAGGAAACGACCACTGCCATCGAGCTCCAGGTCGACGGCATTACCAATCAGCAGACGTTGCAGGCGGCGGGTTTCTTCACGCAGGGAGGGCAGTTCGCGCAGCTTGGCCTCGATCAGCTCCCACTCAGGCAGGGGGTACACACACAGGCAGGGGTCGACGGCATCAATAGTGACGATGAGCTGGCCAGCCGAACGCGAGACGATCTCGTCCCGATACCTGCTAGGCATCGCGAGTCGACCTTTTGCGTCGAGTGATATGGCGTTAGCTCCGCGAAACACGGCTGCATTTCCCCACTTTTCGTTTGCTTTCCCTGGCCCAGTAACCCACTTCATGCCACTTCATGCCACTTATGCACACTATAGAAATGCGCGAAGCCCAGCGTCAAGGCACGCCAAAGCGGAAAAATCCTTATGGGACGGAGATTTAGCGAACTTTCGAAAGGAATTGACGAACGGCAGCCAACATATCGGAGGGCAAATGCCTGAGTACTCCGAGAGTTAATTCTCGAACTTAAAGTAACTTCTTAAGAGTAAGATTTTTTCGGTATTACCGAGGCGCAGGAAGCGCGAGGGAAGTAAGAAGGAGAGTCGATCTGTAAGCCGGGTTCTGTCGAGGACAGTCATTCCTCTACGACGGCCATCACTGGACGCCTCTAGCAACCTACCCGGTTCCAGCGCGGGCCACGCCAATGGAACCCTATTTGGTCTTGCTCCGAGTGGGGTTTACCTAGCCACGGACTGTTGCCAGCCGTGCGGTGCGCTCTTACCGCACCTTTTCACCCTTACCGGCGCCGAAACGCTTAGGCGGTTATTTTCTGTGGCACTTTCCGTAGGCTCGCGCCTCCCAGGCGTTACCTGGCACTCTGCCCTATGGAGCCCGGACTTTCCTCCCTTCCCCAAGCGGGGAACAGCGACTGTCCGATCGACTCTCCGCCGACAAGGGTAGCGACAGGCCCGCCGCAGAACAAGGGTCACTCGGACTTTTGCCGCTCCAGAGCCGCCTGATAGAGCAAATTCTTGCGCACTCCGGTGATCTCCGCCGCCAGTGCCGCCGCGCGCTTGAGCGGCACCTCCGCGAGTAGCAGATCGAGCACGCGCAAGGCTTCGGCACTGACCGCCTCCTCGCCGACTGGGGCCTCCCAGCCCGCTACCAGCACCACGCACTCGCCGCGCTGCTGATTGCTGTCGGCCGCCACCCAGGTCTGCAATTCGGCCAGCGGCGCGCCTTTCAGGGTCTCGAAGGTCTTGGTCAGCTCGCGGGCCAGCACCGCCTGACGCTCACCACCGAACACCAGGGCAAGGTCTTCGAGGCACTCGAGGATGCGGTGTGGTGCCTCGTAGAAGATTAAGGTGCGCGGCTCTTCCTTGACCAACTCGAGACGCGCACGCCGCGCCGCCGCCTTGGCCGGCAAGAAACCTTCGAAGATGAACCGGTCGGACGGCAAACCCGCCGCCGACAGCGCCGCGATCAGCGCACAGGGCCCCGGCACCGGCACCACATTGACGCCCGCCGCCCGCGCCTGACGCACCAGGTGATAGCCCGGATCGGAGATCAGCGGCGTGCCGGCATCGGAAATCAGCGCGATGTCGTCACCGGCCTGCAGCCTGCTCAGAAATCGCCCACCCTCGGCACGCTCGTTGTGCTCGTGACAGGCCGCTAGCGGCGTCTCGATGCCGAAATGCTGGAGCAGGCGCACCGAATGGCGGGTGTCTTCGGCCGCGATGAGCGCGACCTCGCGCAGCACCTTGAGCGCACGCGCGCCGATGTCGTCGAGATTGCCAATCGGCGTGGCCACCACATACAGCGTCCCGAACGCAGCGCTCGGGGCATCGGAAACAGTCACAGCACACACCTCTGGATCGCATGAAGCGCGCATTGTAGCCCTTTCATCACCCCTTCACGGTTCTGCGCCCGGATTCACGCTTCACGATCGCACCCCCGGCGGGGCTTGGGTACAATCCGCCCTCTTTGGAAATCAGTAACGGGAAGGCCTCCATGATCGCTTGCCTGCGCCAGCTCTCTATCCTCTGCCTCATCGGCATTCTGGCAGCCTGCAGCAGCTCGCCATCCTCCAGCCTGGGCGAGCTGCCGCGCACGCCGCAGGCCAGCATCGACCAGCTGCTCCAGCAGGCAGACAGCAGCGAGCCGGAACAAGCCGCGCTGCTGCGCCTGTCGGCCGCCGACCTGGCGCTGGGCCAGAATGATCAGGGCCGCGCCGCGCGCATTCTCGAGCAGGTGCCAGTGGAAAGCTTGAAGCCGGCGCAGCAGATCTTCGCCAGCACCCTGGCGGCGGAGCTGGCCCTGGCCCGCAACAATCCGAAGGCCGCGCTGAAAGCCCTCAGCCATCCCAGCCTGCAGCGCCTCGGCGAACTGCCCGTGGAGCAGCAGGTGCGTACCCAATTGGTCCGCGCCCAAGCCTTGCAGGCCGATGGGCAGAAGCTCGCCGCCGCCCGCGACCGCGTGTTCATCGCCCCGCTACTGAGCGGCGACGCCGCGGCCGCCAACCACGAAGCGATCTGGGCGCTGGTTTCCAGCCTGCCGCGCGAGCAGTTGCAGGCCACCGGCGGCAGCGATCTGGATGGCTGGCTGGGCCTGGCCAGCGCGATCAACGGCGCCGGCACCGTGGAACAGCAACAGGCGGCGATCGATGCCTGGCGTCAACAGCACCCACAACACCCCGCCGCCGCCTCGCTGCCCCAGCCGCTGCGCCAGCTCAAGGAGCTGAGCAGCCAGCCATTGGGCAAGATCGCCCTGCTGCTGCCGCAACAAGGCCAGCTAGCTCCAGTGGCCCGCGCCCTGCGCGACGGTTTTCTGGCCGCCCACTACCAAGCGCAGCAGGCCGGCCAGAATCCGCCCGCCATCGAACTGTATGACAGCTCGCGCCTGAGCTCGCTGGACGACTTCTACCGCCAGGCGCAGGCCGCCGGCGTGCAACTGGTAGTCGGCCCACTGGAGAAGCCACTGGTCAAGCAGCTCAGCGACCGCGAGCAACTGCCGTTGACCACCCTGGCACTGAACTACAGCGACGCCGGCCGCGAAGGCCCTCCCCAGCTGTTCCAGTTCGGCCTCGCCGCCGAGGACGAAGCGCGCGAGGTGGCCCGGCGCGCCTGGGCCGATGGCATGCGCCGTGCCGTGGCCCTGGTGCCGCGCGGCGAATGGGGTGACCGCGTGCTTGCCGCATTCAGCCAGAGCTGGCAGGCCGCCGGTGGCTCGCTGATTGCCGCCGAACATGTCGATCAGCCGGTGGAACTGGCCCAGCAGATCGCCGACCTGTTCCAGCTGCGCCAGAGCGAGGCCCGCGCCAAGCGCCTGCAGAGCACCCTGGGCACCTCGGTCGCCGCCCAGCCGGCGCGCCGCCAGGACATCGACTTCATTTTCCTCGCCGCCACCCCGCAGCAGGCCCAACAGATCAAGCCGACCCTGGCCTTCCAGTACGCCGGCGATGTGCCGGTCTACGCCACCTCGCACCTGTACAGCGGCGCGAGCAGCCAGGCGCAGAATCAGGACCTGGAGGGCATCCGCTTCTGCGAAACGCCGTGGTTGCTGGGTGCCAGCGAACCGCTGCAACAGCAGATCACTGCCCAGTGGCCTCAGGCCGGTGGCAGCCTCGGCCGCCTGTATGCGATGGGCGTCGACGCCTACCGCCTGGCGCCGCGCCTCAGCCAGCTGAAAGCACTGCCTGACAGCGAGGTCGACGGCCTGACCGGCAACCTCAGCCTCACGCCCAACCAGCGCGTGCAGCGCCAGCTGCCCTGGGCGGAGTTCCGTGACGGCCAGGTCCAACGCCTGCCCGACAGCATCAATTGACCGAAAGCGCACAACAGCGCGGCCGCCTGGCCGAAAGCCAGGCGCGCGCCTACCTCGAAGATCAGGGCCTGCAGCTGCTCGCACAGAACTGGTCGTGTCGCCGCGGCGAGCTCGACCTGGTGATGCTCGACGGCGACACCCTGGTATTCGTCGAAGTGCGCTATCGCAAGCACGCCGCCTGGGGCGGCGCACTGGAGAGCGTCGACGCACGCAAGCGCCAGCGCATTGCCTGTGCCGCGGAGCATTTTCTGCAGCAGGAAAGCCACTGGAGCAAACATCCGTGCCGCTTCGATGTCATAGCCCTGGGCCAGAAAAGCGCTTCGAGCGCGCCCCCGGACTGGATCAAGAATGCGTTCGACACCTGAATCTGTTCAAAATAGCGGCGCTTCGATAGAAAATGGCAATCTCGCTGACGCAGGAGACTCCGGCATCATCCGCGCCGGGCGCGACCAGAACGGGCGCCATTTGCCGCCAATCATGTACCGACCCGCCGCCAACCCAGCTCGGCAGCCGACACACTGAAGGTCACCTCGATGGACATGCAATCCAGAATTCGCAAGCACTTCCAAGCCAGCATCGACACCAAGCAGCAAGCCATGGACGTCCTGGCCCCCTTCATCGAGCAAGGCAGCCTGGCGATGGTCAACGCCCTGCTCAACGAGGGCAAGATCCTTTCCTGCGGCAATGGCGGCTCGGCAGGCGATGCACAGCACTTCTCCTCGGAGCTGCTCAACCGCTTTGAGCGTGAGCGCCCTAGCCTGCCGGCCATCGCCCTGACCACCGACAGCTCGACCATCACCTCGATCGCCAACGATTACAGCTACAACGAAGTGTTCTCCAAGCAGATCCGCGCCCTCGGTCAGCCAGGCGATGTGCTGCTGGCGATTTCCACCAGCGGCAACTCGGCCAACGTGATCCAGGCCATCCAGGCTGCCCACGACCGCGAGATGACCATCGTTGCCCTCACCGGCCGCGACGGTGGCGGCATGGCCTCCCTGCTGCTGCCGGAAGACGTGGAGATCCGCGTCCCGGCCAAAGTCACCGCACGCATCCAGGAAGTGCACCTGCTGGTGATCCACTGCCTGTGCGACCTCATCGATAGCCAACTGTTTGGGAGTGAAGAATGACCCGCAGCCTACCAATCCTCGCCGCCCTGGCCTTCAGCCTGGTCCTCGGTGGATGTGGCAACCGCAGCATCGGCAACAAGATCGACGACCAGTTCCTCGGCCCGGACGTCAGTACCGCCATCGAGCGCGCGCACGCCGACCTGACCAGTCCGACTTCGCACATCGGCGTGACCAGCTACAACGGCGTGGTGCTGCTGGCCGGCCAGACGCCGCGTGCCGAGCTGAAGGAAAAGGCCGAGCAGGCCGCCCGCAGCGTGCAGGGCGTGAAGAAGGTGCACAACGAACTGCAGGTGCTGCAGCCGACGTCCGCACTGGCGCGCAGCAATGACGCGCTGATGACCACCAAGATCAAGACCCAGATGCTCGCCGACGCCTCCGTACCGAGCACGCGCATCAAGGTGGTGACCGAGAACGGCATCGTCTACCTGCTCGGACTGGTCAACCAGAAGGAAGCCGCCAGCGCGACCGGCGTCGTCCAGGGCGTTTCCGGGGTGCAGAAGATCGTCAAGCTGTTCCAGTACACCAACTGACGCGTGACGCCCCAATGAAAAAGGCGATCCATCGGATCGCCTTTTTTGTGCCTACTTGACCACTTTCAGACTGGGCCTGCCGCTCGGCCGCGGCGGTTCGCCGCCGGACGGCCCACCATCGTCATCCGGGCCCTCACCTTCCTCGTCGAACACCGGCGGTTCCAAGTCGAACACCATGCCCTGGCCGTTCTCCCGCGCATAGATGGCCAGCACGGCCGGCGCAGGGATGTACAACTGGTGCGCGACGCCGCCGAAACGCCCTTCGAAGCTGACCGCCTCGTTGTCCATGTGCAGGTGGCGCACCGCACTGGGCGAGACGTTCAGAACGATCTGCCCGTCCTTGGCGAAACCGGCGGGCACCTGCACCTGGGCATACTCGGCGTTCACCAGCATGTGCGGGGTGCAGTTGTTGTCGACGATCCACTCGTACAGCGCACGGATCAGGTATGGGCGGCTGGAGGTCATTCGGTTCTCCTTCAGCGTTAGCGCAGATCGCGCTCGGCAGCGGAAAGGCTGGCCTGGAAACCCTCGCGGGCAAACAGGCGATCCATGTAATCAAGCAGCGGCTTGGCCTGCCGCGGCAGTTCGATGCCAAGCATCGGCAAACGCCAGAGGATCGGCAATAGGCAGCAGTCCACCAGGCTCATTTCCTCACTGAGGAAGAACGGCTTGTCGGCGAACAGCGGCGAGACGCCAGTCAGACTTTCGCGCAACTCCTTGCGGGCCTGAACGCGCGCCGGCTCCTTGCTGCGTGGGTCCAGCACCAGATCCACCAGACGGCACCAGTCGCGCTGGATGCGATGGATCAGCAGCCGGCTGTTGGCGCGCGCCACCGGGTACACCGGCATCAGTGGCGGGTGTGGATAGCGCTCGTCGAGGTACTCCATGACCACGGTCGACTCGTACAACGCGAGGTCGCGGTCAACCAGGGTCGGCAAGCTGGCATAGGGATTTACTTCGACCAGCTTGGGCGGACACTGGCCCGCGGCGACGTAAATGATCTCGGCACCCACGCCCTTTTCGGCGAGGACAATACGAACACGATGCGAATAGTGATCGACGGGGTCTGAGTAGCAGGCCAACCGATTGGTCACGGCCATGGCGATCTTCCTCGCAAATTGCAGTTATCAGAAGCAAAAACACGCGCGCGCCCAATTGGGCGCGCGCGTCGGTAGCGGAACAGCGGCAGGTTAGTGCACGTCCTTCCAGTACTCGCGCTTGAGCAGGTAGGCGAAGACGAAGAAGAACGCCAGGTACAGCAGCACGTAGGTGCCGACGCGCTGGCTTTCAAGCTTCACCGGGTTGGACGAGTAAGCGAGGAAGGTCACCAGGTTCTTGACCTTCTCGTCGAACTCCGCCTCGCTGAGCGTGCCGGTTTTCGGCAGCACGGTCAGTTGGTCGCAGGCCTCGTGGGTGATCGGCGTACCGGTCAGCGGATCGAACTGCTTCTTGCCGTCCTCGACCACCTGCACCTGCTTGCAGCCTACGACCTGGCGGCCCTGCAGGCCGACCAGCACGTTGGGCATGCCGACGTTGGGGAACACCTTGTTGTTCACCCCCCACGGACGTGCCGGATCTTCGTAGAACGCACGCAGGTAGCTGTACAGCCAGTCGGTGCCACGCACACGAGCCACCAGGGTCAGGTCAGGCGGCGCAGCGCCGAACCAGACTTTGGCCTGCTGCGGCTGCATGCCGGACTGCATGTGGTCACCGATCTTGGCGCCGGTGAGCACCAGGTTCTCCATCATCAGCTCTTCCGGAATGCCCAAGTCCTTGCCCACACGCTCGTAGCGCTGGAACTTGGCACCGTGGCAACCCATGCAGTAGTTGGCGAAGGTCCGCGCGCCATCTTGCAGGGCGGCCTTGTCGGTCAGGTCGATGTCGACCTGATCCAGGTGCACGTCATGACCGCCGGCCGCGAAGGAGATAGCGGGCAGGACGGTGAAAATCATTGCAGCAAATAGCTTTTTCATCAGCCAGTCACCCTTTCCGGAACCGGTTTGGTCTTCTCCATCCTGGTGTAGAACGGCATCAGGATGAAGTAGGCGAAATACAGAACGGTGCAGACCTGCGACAGCAGGGTGCGCTCCGGAGTCGGCGCCAGCACGCCGAGCACGCCGAGAATGACGAAGGAGACGCAGAACACCAGCAGCCAGATCTTGCTCAGCCAGCCTTTGTAGCGCATCGACTTGACCGGGCTGCGGTCCAGCCACGGCAGGACGAACAGCACGGCAATAGCGGCGCCCATGGCGATAACGCCGAGCAGCTTGTCCGGAACCGCGCGAAGGATCGCGTAGAACGGGGTGAAGTACCACACCGGGGCAATGTGCTCAGGCGTCTTGAACGGGTTGGCCTGTTCGAAGTTCGGCTTCTCGAGGAAATAGCCACCCATTTCCGGGAAGAAGAACACGATGGCGCAGAACACGAACAGGAAGACCACCACGCCGACGATGTCCTTGACGGTGTAGTACGGGTGGAACGCGATGCCATCCAGCGGCACACCGTTCTCGTCCTTCTTCTTCTTGATGTCGACGCCGTCCGGGTTGTTCGAGCCGACTTCGTGCAGCGCCAGGATGTGCAGCACGACCAGGCCGAGCAGGACGATCGGCAGGGCGATGACGTGCAGGGCGAAGAAGCGGTTGAGGGTGATGCCGGAAATCAGGTAGTCACCACGGATCCACTGGGTGAGGTCATCGCCGATCACCGGAATGGCACCGAACAGCGAGATGATCACCTGGGCACCCCAGTAGGACATCTGACCCCACGGCAGCAGGTAGCCCATGAAGGCTTCGGCCATCAGGCACAGGTAGATCAGCATGCCGAAGATCCACACCAGCTCACGCGGCTTCTGGTACGAACCGTAGAGCAGGCCACGGAACATGTGCAGGTAGACCACGATGAAGAACGCCGAAGCGCCAGTGGAGTGCAGGTAGCGGATGATCCAGCCGTACTCGACATCACGCATGATGTATTCGACGGAGGCGAAGGCCTCCTCGGCGGACGGGGTGAAGCTCATGGTCAGCCAGACACCGGTGAGGATCTGGTTGACCAGCACCAGCAGCGCCAGCGAGCCGAAAAAGTAGAAGAAGTTGAAGTTCTTCGGGGCGTAGTACTTGGAGAGATGGTCTTCCCACATCTTGGTCGCGGGGAAACGCGCATCGACCCATTCCATGAATTTGCTCATTATGCCTTCTCCTGATCCACGCCAATGACGATGACGTCATCCGACTCGTACGAGTGCGGCGGCACCTGCAGGTTCAAGGGCGCAGGCTGAGCCTTGTAGACGCGACCCGCGAGGTCGTAACGGGAGCCGTGGCACGGGCAGAAGTAGCCACCGACCCACTCCGGACCCAGATCTGCCGGCGCCACTTCCGGACGGAACGAAGGCGAGCAGCCCAAGTGCGTGCAGATACCGACCAGCACCAGAATCTCCGGCTTGATCGAGCGGTTCACCTTGTCCACGTAGGCCGGCTGCACCGAAGCCTGAGACTCCGGATCTGCCATACGGTCATGGATCTTGCCGAGGTTACCCAGGATCTCCTCGGTACGGCGCACGATAAATACCGGCTGGCCGCGCCACTCAGCAATCATCTGCTGACCAGCTTCCACCTTGCTGATATTCACTTTCACCGCAGCACCTGCGGCTTTGGCCTTAGCGCTCGGGAACCATGACCCCACGAACGGGACCGCGGCACCCACCGCTCCTGCAGCACCCACTACGGAAGTGGCCGCCACCAGGAAGCGACGCCGGCCTGCATTCACGCCGTCATTGCTCATTCAGTCGTCTCCCATCAGCTTTGTGGCCTGTTATTCAGGCATCTACTAAGTAAAAATCGAGCCGCAAAAAAATTTGGCAAATGGTAAAGAAAAGCCCCATTTCTGACAAGGCAACTAATGGATACAAAAACGGTGAAAGCCTTGTCAGGCGCGGCATCCGCGGGTGCGGCAAGTTGTCGCAACACAAACTAACACGAATAAAAAAAGCCCGATTTCAAAAATGAAATCGGGCTTTTTTGAATACCGAAGCGAATTAACGTTTCGAGTATTGCGGACGCTTACGCGCTTTGCGCAGACCGACTTTCTTACGTTCAACTTCGCGAGCATCGCGAGTAACGAAGCCAGCTTTACGCAGGGCGCTGCGCAGGCCTTCGTCGTAGTCCATCAGGGCACGAGTGATGCCGTGACGGATCGCGCCAGCCTGGCCGCTCACACCGCCGCCACTCACAGTGACGTAGATGTCGAACTTGGCAACAGTCTCGGTCAGCTCGAGCGGCTGACGCACGACCATGCGAGCGGTTTCGCGACCGAAGAAGGTATCCAGGGTGCGGTTGTTGATCGAGATGTTACCAGTGCCCGGACGCAGGAAGACGCGAGCGGTTGCGGTCTTGCGACGGCCAGTGCCGTAATTTTGAGTCGCCGACATAATGTACTATTCCGTCAAATCTTCAGTTCTTGGGGCTGCTGAGCGGTGTGCGGGTGAACGGCACCCTTGTACACCTTCAGCTTGCGGTACATGTCGCGACCCAGCGGGTTCTTCGGCAGCATGCCTTTGACCGCGGTCTCGATCACACGCTCAGGCGCCTTGGCGATCAGCTTCTCGAAGTTGATCTCCTTGATACCGCCCGGGAAGCCGGAGTGGGAGTAGTACATCTTGTCGGTGGTTTTGGCACCAGTCACACGCACTTGCTCGGCATTGATCACGACGATGTAGTCGCCAGTGTCAACGTGCGGAGTGTACTCAGGCTTGTGCTTGCCACGCAGACGGGAAGCGATCTCGGTAGCCAGACGACCCAGAGTCTGACCAGCGGCATCGACGACGTACCAGTCGCGCTTAACGGTTTCCGGTTTAGCAGTAAAAGTTTTCATTCTTTATAGCCTCAGGGGCCGCCCTGAAAATAAGACGGCGGATCTTACTGAAAGGTGCTGGCTTTTACAAGCCAAAAGCGGCCTCTACGTGCGCTATCGGGGCTCGGGTCTTCACGCGCGTATGGGCCAGGTTCGACAGGCTAGGCATCCCCCGTCGAAAAACGGCTGCGGAATTATGCCGATTGCGCGAGAAATTTCAACCTGCTTTGATGGCCCCTTTTGAAAAGGAGCCGCACATGGACTTCCGTCAACTCGGGCGCAGCGACCTGAAGGTTAGCGCACTCTGCCTGGGCAGCATGACCTGGGGCGAACAAAACACACAGGACGAGGCCTTCGCGCAGATCGACCGGGCGCAGGCGGCCGGTATCAACTTCCTCGATACCGCCGAGATGTACCCGGTGCCGCCACGTGCCGAAACCTACGGCAGTACCGAGCGGATCATCGGCAACTACTTCAAGGCCCACGGCAACCGCAACGACTGGATCCTTGCGAGCAAGGTGGCCGGCCCCGGCAACGGCATCAGTCATATCCGCGACGGCCAGCTGAAGCACAATCGCCAGCACATCGTGGCCGCGCTCGACGCCAGCCTGCAGCGCCTGCAAACCGAGTGGATCGACCTCTACCAGCTGCACTGGCCGGAGCGCAGCACCAACTTCTTTGGTCAGCTCGGCTACCGCCACCGCGAAGAAGCCTTCACGCCCCTGGCGCAGACACTGGAAGTGCTCGCCGAGCAGGTGCGCGCCGGCAAGATCCGCCACATCGGCCTATCCAACGAAACGCCCTGGGGTACGCTGAAGTTCCTGCAATTGGCCGAATCGCTGGGCCTGCCACGGATGGTGTCGATCCAGAACCCCTACAACCTGCTCAACCGCAGCTTCGAAGTCGGTCTCGCGGAAATCGCCCTGCGCGAGCAATGCGGGCTGCTCGCCTACTCGCCCATGGCATTCGGCATGCTGTCCGGCAAGTACGAGAATGGCGCGCGACCGGCCAATGCGCGGATCACGCTGTTCAGCCGCTTCACCCGCTATACCAACCCGCAGGCGCAGGCGGCCTGCTCGCGCTATGTGTCGCTGGCGCGCGAGCACGGCCTGGAGCCGGCGCAGATGGCGCTGGCGTATGTCACCGGGCAACCCTTCGTGACCAGCAACATCATCGGTGCCACCAGCCTGGAGCAGTTGGAGAGCAACCTGGGCAGCCACTCCCTGCAGTTGTCCGAGGAAGTCCGCGCCGGCATCGAGGCGATTCACCGCGAGCAGCCGAACCCGGCCCCCTGATCGCTCCGCCCCAGCGCGCGCCGAGCACCTGCCCTCCAGGCACTCGACGCGCCGATGATCACAGGGCGCGCGAGATGATTTCCTTCATGATCTCGTTGGTGCCGGCATAGATGCGCTGCACGCGCGCGTCGGCCCAAGCGCGGGCGATCGGGTACTCCCACATGTAGCCGTAGCCGCCGTGCAGCTGCACGCACTCGTCGATCACCTGGCACTGCAGGTCGGTGCTCCAGTACTTGAGCATCGCCGCGGTCGGCACATCCAGCTTGCCCTGCAGGTGCAGGTCGAGGCAGCGATCGACGAACACCCGACCAACCTGCACCTGAGTGGCCAGCTCCGCTAGCTTGTGGCGGGTGGTCTGGAACTCGGCGATCGCCTTGCCGAACGCCTTGCGGTCACGGGTGTAATCCAGGGTCCAGCGCAGCGCCGCTTCGGCCGAGGCCAGGCCGCCGATTGCCACGGTCAGGCGTTCCTGGGGCAGTTCCTGCATCAGGTAGGCGAAGCCCATGCCGGCCTGCCCCAGCAGGTTCTCCTTGGGAATGCGCACGTTCTGGAAGAACAGCTCGGAAGTATCCTGGGCTTTCATGCCAACCTTTTTCAGGCGCTGGCCTTTGTCGAAGCCCGGCGTACCTGCCTCGACCAAGAACAGGCTGGTGCCCTTGGCGCCGGCCTTGGGATCGGTCTTGGCGACCACGATCACCAGGTCGGCGAGGTAACCGTTGGTGATGAAGGTCTTCGAGCCGTTGATCACGTACTCGTCGCCATCCAGCACTGCGGTGGTCTTCACGCCCTGCAGGTCGGAGCCGGCACCCGGCTCGGTCATGGCGATGGCGGTGACAATTTCGCCGCTGACCATCTTCGGCAGGTACTTCTGTTTCAGCTGCTCACTGCCGTAATGCAGGATGTACGGCGCGACGATGTCCGAGTGCAGCGAGAAGCCGATGCCGGACAGACCGAGGCGGCTGATTTCCTCGATCACCACGCTGCTGTAGAGGAAATCCGCCGCCATGCCGCCGTACGCCTCCGGCAGGTGCGAGCAGAGCATGCCGGCGGCACCGGCCTTGTTCCACAGCTGGCGGTCGATGTAGCCGTCTTCCTCCCACTGGGCATGGAACGGCACGGCTTCCTGTTCGAGGAACTTGCGCACGCTGTCGCGGAACAGTTCATGGTCGGAGCTGAATATTGTTCTTGGAATCATCACGGCACCTGGACACTGACAGAAGGGGTAGAGGCCGACTGTACGGCTGACCCTACAGTCTAGAACTGGACACAAGCGCCAAAAAATAAGACGCTCCCGCCAGCACTTGACCATTTCCACCTACAAGAACACTGCCCCATGCCCCTGCCCGCCACCGCCAACCTGATTCGCGTCAGCATCCTCGCCGTCGAAGGCGTGTTCGCCTCGACAGCCATGCAAGCCATGGATTTCTTCCACATGGCCGCACGGCGCCACGGGCGCAACGCGAGCCAGGACACCTCGGCCTTCGAGATCCTGCTGGTCAGTCCGGACGGCAAGCCGGTGCGCAGCTTCAGCGAAGTAGTCCTGCCGGTGGACAGCGGCCTGGGGCCCGCCGACATCATCATCCTGCCGCCGTACTGGAGCGACTTTCAGCAACTGCACAGGCGCGTCCCGCAGGTCGTCGACTGGCTGCGCGCGCAACATGCCGCCGGCAGCATCATCTGCGGCGAGGCCATGGGCGTGTTCTGGATGGCCCAGGCCGGCCTGCTCGATGGCAAGGAGGCGACCACCTACTGGCGCTTCCACCGCGAGTTCGCCGAGCGCTTCCCGCAGGTGCTGCTGAATCGCGACAAGCACCTGTCCGACGCCGACAACCTGTATTGCGCCAGCGGCAGCACCTCGGCACGCGACCTGTACATCCACCTGATCGAACGCTTCTGCGGCGCCAGCGTGGCCCAGGCGGTGGCCCGCGACATCCTCTACGAAGTGCGCCGCACCTACACCCCGGGACGCATCGGCTTCGGCGGACAGAAGCTGCACCAGGACCTGACCATCCTGCAGATTCAGGAATGGCTGGAAGAGCACTATGCCGACAAGTTCCGCTTCGAGGACGTCGCCCGCGAGCATGGCATGAGCATCCGCAACTTCATGCGCCGCTTCCACAGCGCGACCGGCGACAAGCCGTTGCACTACCTGCAGCGGCTGCGCATCGAAACCGCCAAGGGTCTGCTCAGCGCCACCCGCAAGAGCATCAAGACCATCAGCTACGAGGTCGGCTACGACGACGCGAGCTTCTTCGCCCGACTGTTCCGCCAACACACCGAACTGTCGCCGAACCAGTACCGCCGCCAGTTCCAGCGCAATGGCGAGCGCAGTGCCGGCAGCCCGCCATCCCTAGGATAGGTTGGCCGTTTTGGGCCGGGGCTTAAGATCAGGGCATACCAACAAGATCAAAGGCCCCCGCCATGCGTCGCTACCTGCTCGCCCTGCTTGCCGTCTGCAGCCTCAGCGCTGCCGCGGATGACACCTGGAAACCCTTCCCCTACGACCAGAGCGCCTACGACTACTCCGGCGAGCGCCTGCGCGAAGCCTGGCCACGCCTGACCCGCGGCTTCGGCGACTACCCCTTCCCCGACGCCGACTGGGTGCTGCGCATGGCCACCGAGCACCCGCAGGCGCTGGAACAGACCGTGGCCGGCAACCGTGGCTTCAGTGGCAAGCCGGAAGAAGCGCAGCGCTATGCCGAGCAGCTGCAGCAGGTCTGGCGCCTGGTGTTCCGCGGCGATTTCGCCGCAGCCAAGCGCCAGGGCCTAGCCCTCGGCGTCGGCGGCCAGGTGCCGGCGATGTTCGCCCAGACCCTCTACGCGATGTTCCTCGCCCCCGACCAGGCGGAGAAGCACCGCCTGCTGGAAGAGGTGATCGCCTACACCGACAAGGCCGGCGAGCTGATGCAGGCCGACAGCGTGGCGCTGTTCGGCCGCGCCTACGCCAAGGCGCGGCTGGCCGAGGAGCTGCCAGTGCCGGTGGTGCTCAAGCGCGGCTACACCAGCCAGATCCCCGCCGAGCTGGACGCCCTGCTCGCCCGCCAGCCGCGCCAGCCGTTCGCCCTCGCCCTGTATGGCGGCTATGAGGCCGGGGTGATCCGCAAGGTCGGCAAGCTGGTCGGCAGGATGACCTACGGGGTCAGCGCCGAGCAGATGGAGCAGTACTTCGTCCGCTCCTTCCGCGCCGCCGACGACCTGCCGATCGGCCACTACGAATACGCCAACGCGCTCGGCTATGTGTACGGCGACGACGAACAGGCCAAGGTGGTCGCGCAGCTCAAGCGCGCCACTGCGATCCAGCCGATCAACGCCATGGAGGCGCTGGAGGTCGCCCACGCCAAGCAGTTGCTGGCCGAACAGGCCCAGCCGGTGGCGCAACGCTGACGGCAAGCGCAATGCAAAAAGGGCTGCCCATGGGCAGCCCTTTTGTTTGCCGGAGCAGCAGTTACGGGCGGTGCGGGCGCGACAGGAACTCGTGCGACTGCATCTCCAGCAGACGGCTCAGGGTGCGCTGGAACTCGAAGCTCAGACGCCCGCCGGTGTAGAGGTCTTTCAGCTCGACTTCGGCGGAGATGATCAGCTTGACGTTGCGGTCGTAGAACTCGTCGACCAGGTTGATGAAGCGCCGCGCCATGTCGTCCTTGGCTTTGCCCATCTGCTCGACGTTGGCAAGGATCACCGCGTGGAAGATCTTGCCCAGCTCGATGTAGTCGTTCTGGCTACGCGGGCCATCGCACAGCTCGCGGAACTCGAACCAGGCAACGTCCTCGCAGACCCGCACCGCACGAATCTCGCGGTTCTCGATCATCAGCGGCTCGTCTTCCATGGCATGCGTGCAGTCCGGCAGCAGGCTGGCGAAGCTCTTGCGCAGGCTGACTTCCGCCTCGGCGTCCAGCGGCCAGTGGAACAGTTCGGCCTGCTCCAGGGCACGCAGGCGGTAATCGACGCCGCTGTCGACGTTGACCACGTCGGTGTGCTGCTTGACCAGGGCGATCGCCGGCAGGAAGCGCGCGCGCTGCAAGCCGTCCTTGTACAGGCCGTCCGGCACGATGTTGGAGGTCGCCACCAGGCTCACGCCGTTCTTGAACAGCTCGTCGAGCAGCGTGGCGAGGATCATCGCGTCGGTGATGTCGGAGACGAAGAATTCGTCGAAGCAGATCACCCGCGCCTCGTCGGCGAAGCGCTTGCCGATGATGGTCAGCGGGTTCTTCTCGCCCTTGAGGGTTTTCATTTCCTCGTGGACGCGCTTCATGAAGCGGTGGAAGTGGGTGCGCATCTTCCGCTTGAACGGCAGCGCGTCGAAGAAGGTGTCGACCAGGTAGGTCTTGCCGCGCCCCACGCCACCCCAGAAGTACAGGCCCTTGACCGGCCCCTGCGGCTTCTTGGCGAACAGCTTGCCGAACAGCCCCGCCTTGCCCTGCTCGCTGGCGACCAGATCGTCGTACAGGCGCTGCAGGTGGCGCACGGCATTTTCCTGCGCGGCGTCGTGGAAGAAGTCCGGCCGCTTCAGATCGGCCTGATAGCGCTCAAGAGGGGTCATGGCGGGTAGTTCGGTAACAAAACGGGGCGGTCACTTTAGCGACGGCCCCGTGTGTTGGCAAATCGGCGGCAGTTATTCCTGCGGCGCCAATGCCTCGTGCAGGCGGGCGATCGCCGCCTGGCGGTCGGCGGCATTGGCGAAGCCGAGGCTTTCGCCAACCAGCTCACCGTCCAGCCACAGGGCAAAGCCACTGTCCTGCTCGCGCACATCCAGTGCCTCGCCGGACTGCAGACGCTTGCTCACCTGCCCGGCGCTCTTGCCGTCGGCGAACGCCTTGGACAGCAGCAGCTGCTCGCCCGCCGCGTCCAGCAGGCGGAAACGGAAGCTGCCGTCCTCGTCGCGAAAGCTGACGATGCGCGCGCTTTTCGCCGCCTTCTTCTTCGCGCTGCCGGCCACCTGCACCTGCTCGCGGAACGAGCGCAGGCCGACCGCCTCGCGCAGCTCGCCGAGGAACGGCGTGGCGGTCTTGCGTGCTTTGGCGGCACCGGCCAGGAGGATGTCCTCGAGATCGGCCGGACGCTCGATCAGCGCGTGATAGCGCTCGCGCGCCTCGCCCAGCTCGCCATCCAGAAGCTGGAACAGGCGCTGCTTGGCCTCGCCCCAGCCCAGACCGGCGAGCAACTCGGCGCGGAACTCGGCGAGTTGCGTCGGATTGGCAAAGGCCTGATAGAGGGTAAACAGGTGCGCGTTGTCCGGGTCCTTCGCCTCGCCGGGCAGGCGCGAGTCGGTGACGATGCGCGCGATGGCGTCCTTCAGCTGCTTGGCGCTGCCGAATAGCGGAATGGTGTTGTCGTAGCTCTTCGACATCTTGCGCCCGTCGAGGCCTGGCAGGGTCGCCACGTCTTCCTCGATCACCGCCTCGGGCAGGGTGAACAGCTCCTTGCCGGCGCCAAACAAGTGGTTGAAGCGCTGACCGATGTCGCGGGCCATCTCGACGTGCTGAATCTGGTCGCGGCCGACCGGCACCTTGTGCGCGTTGAACATCAGGATGTCCGCCGCCATCAGCACCGGGTAGCTGTACAGGCCCATGGTCACGCCGGCATCCGGGTCTTCGCCGGTCTCGACGTTCTTGTCCACCGAAGCCTTGTAGGCATGCGCACGATTGAGCAGCCCCTTGGCCGACACGCAGGTGAGCAGCCAGGTCAGCTCGGGAATCTCGGGGATGTCCGACTGCCGGTAGAAGGTCGCCTTGTTCACGTCCAGACCGCAGGCCAGCCAGGTGGCGGCGATCTCCAGGCGCGAGCGCTGGATGCGCTGCGGGTCGTCGCACTTGATCAGCGCGTGGTAGTCGGCGAGGAAATAGAAGGAGTCGGCCTGTGGGTCGCGGCTGGCGATGATCGCCGGGCGGATGGCACCGGCATAATTGCCGAGGTGCGGAGTGCCGGTGGTGGTGATACCGGTGAGAATTCGAGTGCTCATGGGCTTATCGCTTGTCGGACTGCAGTCGGGATCAGAGACGCGGCAGCACCAGATCTTTGAGATCGGTCAGCTTGCCGTGGAAGAAGTGGCCGCATTCTGCCACTTTCAGCAGCTCATGGGGACGCTCGAGCGCCGCCGACCAGACATACACCAGCTGCGGATCGAGCACTTCGTCCTGCTCCGGCTGGATCACCGTGAGCGGACAGCGCTGCGGCAGATGATCCTCGTCGCGCAGACGCATCACCGCCGGCGCGACCATGAACAGGCTGCGCAGCGTCTGGCCCTGCGCTTCCAGCCGGCCGCCGAGCGCCGCGGCGACGAAGCCGCCATAGGAGAAGCCGGCCAGGGTCAGCGGCAGGCCCGGGTAACGCGCGAGCAGCCAGTGCGCCACTGCCTCGGCGTCATCGACCTCGCCGCTCTGCATGTCATGGCTGCCGGCGCTGGCGCCGACGCCGCGGTAGTTGAAGCGCAGCGTCGCCAGCCCGGCGTCGCGCGCGGTGCGTTGCAGGGTCGACACCACCTTATTGAGCATGGTGCCGCCCTGCACCGGATTAGGGTGGCAGATCAGCGCCACGCCGCGCGCGTCGGGCAGGTCGAGATGCAGAGCTTCGAGCTGGCCGACCGGGCCATCGAGCAACAGGGAAGTTTCACGCATGAGCAAACAGGAACTCCGTGACCCCGGGGTGGGTCGACACGTCTTGGTTAAGCACTACACGGCTTGCGTCGCGGTATACAGCGCAGGTTCGAGCCGTTAACGTAAAGCAAAGCCGTTTACAGAGGAAGGACTCGTGGAACAGACGCTCACAGCCTGGTTGCTGCCGACCCTCACCCTGCTCGCTGGCATCGCCATCGGCTTCGTGGTGGCCCGCCTACTGCCCAGCGCGGCCCCCAATCGCACCCAGCGCCAGCTGGATGAGATGCAGGAACGCTTCGACACCTATCAACGCGAAGTGGTGACCCATTTCAATACCACCGCCAGCCTGGTGAAGAAGCTCACCCAGAGCTACACCGAGGTGCAGGAGCACTTGTCCGACGGCGCCAACCGCCTGGCCCTCGACGAAATCACCCGCCAGCGCCTGCTGGCCGCCCTGCACGCCGACGAACAGCCCACGCCGCGCGAACGTCTGACCCCGCCGAAGAGCAGCGAGGCGCCCAAGGACTACGCGCCGAAGGTACCCAACGCCCCGGGCATGCTCGACGAGACCTTTGGCCTGAAGAAGTAATTCGCCAGGCAATAAAAAGCCCCGCTTCGGCGGGGCTTTTTATTGGCCGTTCCCGGCACCTGAGCGACGGCCCGGCGCAAGGCCGGGCGGTCTCGGCACGCCTTACAGCGCGCCGCGGGCCTTGAGCAGGCCAATCACCTGCTTGACGCCATCCTCGACCGACAGCGACTGGGTGTCGATTACCAGGTCGGCATTCAGCGGCACGTCGTAGGGGAAGGACTCACCAGGGATGTTGTCCTGCCCGGCGGCGTACAGGCCCTGCGGATCACGCTCGCGACAGGCCTGCGGCGACGCTTGCACGTACACGGTGATCAGGCGCTCGGCACCGATCAGCGCCTTGGCCTGCTCGCGCCCTTCAGCGTCCGGAGCGACGAAGGCGGCGAGGGTCAGCAGGCCGGCCTCGTTGAACTGACGCGCGACATGCGCGGCACGCCGCCAGTTCTCGGTACGCCCGGCGCGATCCTGCGGCAGGCCCTTGTTGAGGTCGTGGCGCAGGTTCTGACCGTCCAGCACATAGACCGCCCGGCCCATGTCGAACAGCTTGCGCTCCACCGCATAGGCCAGGGTGCTCTTGCCGGCGCCGGACAGGCCGCTGAACAGCACGGTGGCCGGTTGCTGGCCGAAGCGCGTGGCACGCTCCTCGGTGGACACATGGGCGAGCTTGCCGTGATGACTGCTACCGCCAGCGCCGACGGCATCGGCGATGATCATGCCGGCACCGACGGTGCCGTTGGTCAGCCGGTCGATGACGATGAAAGCGCCGGTGGTGCGGTTCTGCGCGTAGCCATCGAGGGCGATCGGCGCGTCGAGGGCAACCTTGACCTTGCCGATTTCGTTGAGCTGCAGGCTGCTCGCCGCACCCTCTTCCAGGGTGTTCACATCGACCCGGTGGGCGATGCTGGCGATCGAGCCCGGCACGTAGCTGGTGGCACGCTTGATGTCGTATTTCTTGCCCGGCAGCATCGGCTCTTCGGCCATCCACACCAGCATGGCGTCGAAACTGTCGACCACTTGCGGACGGTTGTCGGCATGCACCAGCATGTCGCCACGCGACACGTCGATCTCGTCTTCCAGGGTCAGGGTGATCGCCTGGCCCGGACCGGCCTGCTCCAGCTCACCTTCGTAGGTGACGATGGACTTGACCTTGCTGCCCTTGCCCGACGGCAGAGCGATGACTTCGTCGCCCTTGCGCACAATGCCGCTGGCCAGGGTGCCGGCGAAGCCGCGGAAGTTCAGGTTCGGACGGTTTACGTACTGCACCGGGAAACGCAGGTCGGCGAAGTTGCGGTCGCCGGCGACTTCCACGGTCTCGAGGATTTCCATCAGCGACTGGCCGGTGTACCAGGGCGACTGCTCGCTCTTGTTCACCACGTTGTCACCCTTGAGCGCCGACATCGGCACGAAGAACAGCGAGGTCGGCTTGAGCGAGATGCCCTCGGCGAACTTCAGGTAGTCGGCCTTGATCTGCTCGAACACGCCCTGATCGAAGCCCTTCAGGTCCATCTTGTTGATGGCGACGACGATGTGTTTGATGCCCAGCAGGGACGCAATAAAGCTGTGCCGCTTGGTCTGCGTCTGCACACCGTAGCGCGCGTCGATCAGGATGATCGCCAGGTCGCAGGTGGAGGCGCCGGTCGCCATGTTGCGAGTGTACTGCTCATGGCCAGGGGTGTCGGCGATGATGAACTTGCGCTTGGCGGTGCTGAAATAGCGGTACGCCACGTCGATGGTGATGCCCTGCTCGCGCTCGGCCTGCAGACCGTCGACCAGCAGTGCCAGGTCGACTTCCTCACCGGTGGTGCCGACCTTTTTGGAGTCCTTGGTGATGGCTTCCAGGTGGTCTTCGTAGATCATCTTAGTGTCGTGCAGCAGGCGCCCGATCAGGGTGCTCTTGCCGTCGTCGACGTTGCCACAGGTGAGGAAGCGCAGCAGTTCTTTGCGTTCGTGCTGGGCCAGGTACGCAACGATGTCCTGGCTGATCAGATCGGATTGATGACTCATGGTGCGGAATCCTTAGAAATAGCCCTGACGTTTTTTCTCTTCCATCGAACCGGCGCCGTCGTGATCGATCACGCGGCCCTGGCGCTCGGAAGTTCGGGTCAGGAGCATTTCCTGGATGATGTCGGTCAGCGTGGTCGCCGTGGACTCCACCGCGCCGGTCAGCGGGTAGCAGCCGAGGGTACGGAAACGCACCATCTTCTTCTGGATACGGGCTTTTTCATCATCCGACAGGTGCTCGAGAATGCGCTCGTCGTCGATCATGATCAGCGTGCCGTTCTTCTCGATGACGTCGCGCTCGGCAGCGAAGTACAGTGGCACGATCGGGATCTGTTCCAGATAGATGTATTGCCAGATGTCCAGCTCGGTCCAGTTGGACAGCGGAAAGACGCGAATCGACTCGCCCTTCTTGACCTTGCCGTTGTACACGTTCCACAGCTCGGGACGCTGGTTCTTCGGGTCCCAGCGGTGCTTGCTGTCGCGGAACGAGTAGACGCGCTCCTTGGCGCGCGACTTCTCTTCATCGCGACGGGCACCGCCGAACGCGGCGTCGAAGCCGTACTTGTCGAGCGCCTGCTTGAGGCCCTCGGTCTTCATGATGTCGGTGTGCTTGGCGCTGCCGTGGGTGAACGGGTTGATGTTCTGCGCCACGCCATCCGGATTGATGTGGGTGATCAGGTCCAGACCCATTTCGGCGACCATCTTGTCGCGGAAGCTGTACATCTCCTGGAACTTCCAGCGCGTATCGACGTGCATCACCGGGAACGGCAGCTTGCCCGGGAAGAAGGCCTTGCGGGCCAGATGCAGCATGACGGCCGAATCCTTGCCGATGGAGTACAGCATCACTGGGTTGTCGAACTCCGCGGCGACCTCGCGGATGATGTGGATGCTTTCCGCCTCCAACTGTTTCAGGTGCGTCATTTTATCGAGCATGGCTACACGGCTTTCTCTTGGAAAAGCTTGCGGGACGGCCTACGGGCCGTGGACGAGGCGCGCACTTTAGCACAGCGCCCTATTCTATTCAGGCGGCGACTTAGACCTAAACGATCTAGTTATATGCCGGAGTTTTGCGCCACTAGACCGGGTTCGGGCAGTCGATGAACAGGTGCTCGAGGGCGAAGCGCCGCGCCAGGTATTCGCCGAGCGCCTGCACGCCGTAACGCTCGGTGGCGTGGTGGCCGGCGGCGATGAAACTGACGCCGTTCTCGCGCGCGCTGTGGAAGGTCTGCTCCGAGGCCTCGCCTGTCAGGTACAGGTCGACGCCGGCGGCGATCGCCGTGTCGATGTAGCCCTGACCGCCGCCGGTGCACCAGCCAATGCGCTGGATCATGCCCGGCCCTTCGACCAGCAGCGGCTCACGACCCAGCACGCCTTGCACGCGCCGAGCGAAATCGCGCGGGCTCAGCGGCTCGGCGAGCGAGCCGACCAGGCCCACAGTGCGCGGATTGCCCGGCTCGAGCGGGCCTTCGACCTCGATGTCCAGCTGTCGCGCCAGCTGCACGTTGTTACCCACCTCGGGGTGCACGTCCAACGGCAGGTGGTAGGCCAGGAGGCTGATGTCGTGGGCCAGCAAGGTCTTCAGCCGGCGTTGCTTCATGCCGGTGATGCACGGGTTCTCGCCCTTCCAGAAATAGCCGTGGTGGACTAGCACCACGTCGGCATCGGCCTCCACCGCCGCATCGAGCAGCGCCTGACTGGCGGTCACGCCGCTGACGATGCGCCGCACCTGCGGCCGGCCCTCGACCTGCAGGCCGTTCGGGCAGTAGTCATTGATGCGCGCCGCGTCCAGATAGCGGTCGGCTTCTTCCACCAGGGTGCTCAGGGCGATGGCCATGGAATTCCTCTCTCGACACCGGCCGACTCATGATTTATTCACGGGCGGGCCTCTATAATGGCGCCACCTTAAGGGCCGCCAAGTGCCCCCGCAACCCTCAGAGATTGATCGATGCTCAAGGCATTGCGTTTCCTCGGCTGGCCGCTGCTGGTCGGAATTCTGCTCGCGCTCCTGATTATCCAGCACTACCCGCAGTGGGTCGGCCTGCCACGCCAGGACGTGCACATGCGCCAGGCGTCGCGCCTCGGCCTGCCCCAGCAAGGCCCGGTGTCCTACGCCAAGGCGGTGAGCAGCGCCGCGCCGGCGGTGGTCAACCTGTACACCACCAAGTACGTCAACCGGCCGCTGCACCCGCTGTTCGAAGACCCGCAGTTCCGCCGCTTCTTCGGCGACAACCTGCCCAAGCAACGGCGCATGGAGTCGAGCCTCGGCTCGGCGGTGATCATGAGTCCCGAAGGCTACCTGCTGACCAACAACCACGTCACCGCCGGCGCCGACCAGATCGTCGTGGCGCTCAAGGACGGCCGGGAAACCCTGGCGCGGATCATCGGCAGCGACCCGGAGACCGACCTCGCGGTGCTGAAGATCGACCTCAAGGACCTGCCGGCGATCACCCTCGGCCACTCCGACACGGTCAACATCGGCGATGTGTCGCTGGCCATCGGCAACCCGTTCGGGGTCGGCCAGACCGTGACCATGGGCATCATCAGCGCCACCGGGCGCAACCAGCTGGGCCTGAACACCTACGAAGACTTCATCCAGACCGACGCGGCGATCAACCCGGGCAACTCCGGCGGCGCGCTGGTCGACGCCTACGGCAACCTGATCGGCATCAACACCGCGATCCTCTCGAAATCCAGCGGTTCGCAGGGCATCGGCTTCGCCATCCCGACCAAGCTGGCCCTGGAAGTCATGCAGGCGATCATCGAGCACGGCTCGGTGATTCGTGGCTGGCTGGGCATCGAAGTACAGCCGCTGACCCCGGAGCTGGCCGAATCCTTCGGCCTGGAAGGCAAACCGGGCATCGTCGTCGCCGGCATCTACCGCGACGGCCCGGCGCAGAAGGCCGGCCTGCAGCCCGGCGACCTGATCCTCAGCATCGATGGCGAAGCGGCCACCGACGGGCGCCGCTCGATGAACCAGGTGGCGCGCACCAAGCCGGGCGAGAAGACCATCATCGAGGTGATGCGTAACGGCAAGACGCTGAGGCTCACCGCCGAAGTCGGCCTGCGCGCGCCGCCGAGCAACGGCAACGAAGCGGCCAACTGAGCCGCGCCACCGTCCAGACAGCAAAAAGCCGGGATCACTCCCGGCTTTTTTGTCGGCGCCTTACAACCCTTGCAAGGCGTCCAGCAGGGCCTGGTTCTGCTCCGGCGCACCGATGGTGATGCGCAGGAACTGGGCGATGCGTGCCTGCTTGAAGTGGCGCACGATCACCCCCTGCTCGCGCAGCCCGGCGGCGATGGTCGCCGCGTCCCTGTCCGGGTGACGGGCGAAGACGAAGTTGGCCGCCGACGGCAGCACCTCGAAGCCCAGCGCCTCCAAACCGTCGACCACCGCAGTGCGGCTGGCGATCACCTGCGCGCAGGTCTGCTCGAAATAGGCGCGATCCTCGAACGCCGCCGCCGCGCCGGCAATCGCCATGCGGTCCAGCGGGTAGGAGTTGAAGCTGTTCTTGATCCGCTCCAGCGCCTCGATCAGCTCCGGGTGGCCGACTGCCAGGCCGACGCGCAGGCCGGCCAGCGAACGCGACTTGGACAGCGTCTGCGCGACCAGCAGGTTGGGGTACTGGTTGACCAGGCTGATCGCCGATTCGCCACCGAAGTCGATGTAGGCCTCGTCGACCAGCACCACGGTGTCCGGGTTGGCGCGCAGCAGCCGCTCGATCGCCTCGAGGGCCAGCAGGCAGCCGGTCGGCGCATTGGGGTTGGGGAAGATGATGCCGCCATTCGGCCGTGCATAGTCCTCGACGCGGATCTGGAACTGCTCATCCAGCGGCAGCGCCTCGAAGTCGATACCGTACAGCCCGCAATAGACCGGGTAGAAGCTGTAGGTGACGTCGGGGAACAGCAGCGGCTTGCCGTGCTGGAACAAGCCGTGGAACGCGTGCGCCAGCACTTCGTCGGAGCCGTTGCCGACGAACACCTGGTTGGCCTGCACGCCGTAGTAGTCGGCCACGGCCTGCTTGAGGCGCTCGCCGTTGGGGTCCGGGTAAAGGCGCAGGTTATCGCCCAGCTCGGCCTGCATGGCAGCCAGCGCCTTGGGCGACGGACCGTAGGGGTTCTCGTTGGTGTTCAGCTTGACCAGCTTGGCCAGTTTCGGCTGCTCGCCCGGTACGTAGGGCACCAGGTCTTTGACGAAGGGGCTCCAGAATTTGCTCATCGTGCCCTTCTCTCCTCGAATGCATGACGGTCATACGGCACCGCGGCGCGGGTCTCGCGACGGGAGGCCCAGGCCGCAGCGGCCGCCGGTTCAGTTCTTGATACGGTACTCGGCGCTGCGCGCGTGGGCGGTCAGCGACTCGCCACGGGCCAGCACGCTGGCGACCTTGCCGAGTTCCGAGGCGCCGTCCGCCGAGCAGTGGATGATCGACGAGCGTTTCTGGAAGTCGTACACGCCGAGCGGCGACGAGTAGCGAGCGGTGCCGGAAGTCGGCAGCACGTGGTTCGGCCCCGCACAGTAGTCGCCCAGCGCCTCGGCGGTGTAGCGACCCATGAAGATCGCCCCGGCGTGGCGGATCTGCGGCAGCCACTGCTGCGGGTTCTCCACCGACAACTCGAGGTGCTCCGGGGCAATGCGGTTGGCTACTTCGATGGCCTGGGCCATGTCGGCGACCTGGATCAACGCGCCGCGGGTCGACATGGAGACGCGCGCGATGGCTTCGCGCTCGAGGGTCGGCAAGAGTTTTTCGATGCTCGCCGCGACGCGGTCGAGGAACGCCGCGTCCGGGCTGACCAGGATCGCCTGGGCGTCCTCGTCGTGCTCAGCCTGGGAGAACAGGTCCATGGCGATCCAGTCCGGATCGGTCTGGCCGTCGCAGACCACGAGGATTTCCGAGGGGCCGGCGATCATGTCGATACCGACCTTGCCGAACACGTGGCGCTTGGCGGTGGCCACATAGATGTTGCCCGGACCGACGATCTTGTCCACCGGCGGCACGCTCTCGGTGCCGTAGGCCAGCGCGGCCACGGCCTGGGCGCCACCGATGGTGAACACCCGATCGACGCCGGCGATCGCCGCGGCGGCGAGCACGATCTCGTTGATCTCGCCACGCGGCGTCGGCACCACCATCACCACTTCCGGCACACCGGCGACCTTGGCCGGAATCGCGTTCATCAGCACCGAGGAGGGATAGGAGGCCTTGCCACCTGGCACGTAGAGGCCGGCGCGGTCCAGCGGAGTGACCTGCTGGCCGAGCACGGTGCCGTCGGCTTCGGTGTAGGACCAGGAGTCCTGCTTCTGTTTTTCGTGGTAGCGGCGCACCCGCTCGGCGGCGGTTTCCAGCGCGGCGCGCTGCTCCGCGGTGATCCGCGTCAGGGCCAGCTCGAGGCGCTCGCGCGGCAGGATCAGGTCGGCCATGGCCGCCACTTCGAGGCCGTCGAAGCGCTGGGTGAACTCGACCAGAGCCGCGTCGCCGCGCGTACGCACGGCCTGGATGATCTCCAGCACGCGCTGATTGACCGCGTCGTCGGACACGCTTTCCCAGCTCAGCAGATGGTCCAGATGACGCGCGAAGTCCGGATCGGCGGCATTGAGTCGGCGGATAGCGGTAGCAGCGGTCATAGCGAAAGCCTCGTTGGATGGCAATTCTCAGGCGCCGCTAGAGTAGCAAGCCCACCGTGCGGGCACCTGAGAATATTGGCTATGACACGGATAGGCGGCCGCGACATGCAGTCGCGGAAACGGTCAGTGCGGATGTCGGGAATCGACGGCCTGGCGCAGCGCTTCGATCAGCGCCTGGATGCGCGCGTGCTGCATCTTCATCGAAGCCTTGTTGACGATCAGCCGCGAGCTGATGCTGGCGATCATGTCCTGGGGCTCCAGGCCATTGGCGCGCAGGGTGTTGCCGGTGTCGACCACGTCGATGATCTTGTCGGCCAAGCCGACCAGCGGCGCCAGCTCCATCGAACCGTACAGCTTGATGATGTCGACCTGGCGGCCCTGCTCGGCATAGAACTGCTTGGCCACGTTGACGAACTTGGTGGCGATGCGCAGGCGGCCTTTCGGCTCCGGCACGCCGACCTTGCCGGCGGTCATCAGCTTGCAGTTGGCGATGCGCAGGTCGAGCGGCTCGTACAGCCCCTGACCGCCGTACTCCATCAGCACATCCTTGCCGGCCACGCCGAGGTCGGCGGCGCCGTGCTCGACATAGGTCGGCACGTCAGTGGCGCGGACGATCAGCAGGCGCACATCCTCCTGGGTGGTGGGGATAATCAGCTTGCGGCTCTTGTCCGGATTCTCGGTCGGCACGATGCCGGCCTCGGCCAGCAGCGGCAGGGTGTCGTCAAGAATGCGGCCCTTGGATAGCGCGATGGTGAGCATGCGACGGTCGTCCGATCAGGCCGGAACGCGGCGAATTTTCGCGCCGAGCAACTGCAGTTTTTCCTCGATGCACTCGTAGCCACGGTCGATGTGGTAGATGCGGTCGATCAGGGTATCGCCGTCGGCCACCAGCGCAGCGATGACCAGGCTGGCCGAAGCCCGCAGGTCGGTGGCCATCACCGGAGCGCCCTTGAGCAGCGGCACGCCGCCGACGATGGCGGTGTTGCCTTCGACCTGGATCTGCGCGCCCATGCGGGTCATCTCGTAGACATGCATGAAGCGGTTCTCGAACACGGTCTCGATCACCGTGCCGGTGCCTTCGGCGACCGCGTTGAGGGCGATGAACTGCGCCTGCATGTCGGTGGGGAACGCCGGGTACGGTGCGGTGCGCAGGTTGACGGCTTTCGGCCGCTTGCCGTGCATGTCCAGCTCGATCCAGTCTTCACCACTGGTGATCTCGGCGCCGGCTTCCTGCAGCTTGGCCAGGACCGCCTCGAGGATGGTCGGATCGGTGTCCTTGAGCTTGACGCGGCCGCCGGTGGCCGCCGCGGCGACCAAGTAGGTGCCGGTTTCGATACGGTCGGGCATCACACTGTGGCGCGCGCCGTGCAGACGCTCGACGCCATCGATGGTGATGGTGTCGGTGCCGGCGCCTTCGATCTTCGCGCCCATGGCGATCAGGCAGTTGGCCAGGTCGACCACTTCCGGCTCGCGCGCGGCGTTTTCCAGCACGCTGCGGCCCTTGGCCAGGGTCGCGGCCATCATGATGTTCTCGGTACCAGTCACGCTGACCGTGTCGAAGAAGAAGTGCGCGCCGCGCAGACCGCCTTCCGGCGCCTTGGCCTTGATGTAGCCGCCTTCCACTTCGATCTGCGCGCCCATGGCTTCGAGGCCGCGGATGTGCAGGTCGACCGGCCGCGAACCGATCGCGCAACCGCCCGGCAGGGCCACTTCGGCCTCGCCGAAGTGGGCAACCATCGGCCCGAGCACCAGGATCGAGGCGCGCATGGTCTTCACCAGCTCATAGGGCGCGACCAGGGTCTTGATGGTGCTGGCGTCGACTTCGACGCTGAGCTTCTCGTCGATCACCGGCTCGACGCCCATGCGGCCGAACAGCTCGATCATGGTGGTGATGTCGTGCAGGTGCGGCAGGTTGCACACGGTGACCGGCTCGTCGGCCAGCAGGGTGGCGGCGAGGATCGGCAGCGCCGAGTTCTTCGCGCCGGAAATGCGGATTTCGCCGTTCAGGCGCACGCCGCCGGTAATGATCAATTTGTCCATAGGAGTCTCGTCGCCCGCAGGCTCAGGTGCGCTCGGCCCAGGCCGCGCGGCTGAAGAATTTCATGGTCACGGCGTGAATGCTGCCGTCGGCGATCCAGGGGTTCAGGTGGGCATAGACCTGCTGCTGGCGCTTGACCGGACTCAGACCGGCCAGCTCGTCGCTGATCAGGTTCAGCTGAAAATTGCAGCCCTCGCCTTCCACTTCAACGCGAGTATCCGCGAGCTTGGCCTCGAGGAGGTTTTTAACTTCTACGGCCTGCATGTTGAACCTCAATCAGCGCGTACGTGATCCGCGTCGCACGGGCAAGCTGCCCAGGCGCGCGGGTCGGCAATGATACAAAAAAGCCCTCCGCCTGCGAACCCCATGCGCGGGGCGGCTGACGGAGGGCGTGAGCGGTCGCGCGGTGGCGCTCAGGCCTGCAGCGGTAACAGCTCGGTCAGCCCGGAGACCTGGGCGATCTTCTGCATGTCGTCCGGCAGCGCACGGATGCTCAGAGATTTGCCGGCCTGCCGCGCATCGCGCATGAACGCCAGCAGCAGCGACAACCCGACGCTGCTGGAGTGCTCGACCGCCGCGCAATCGAGCACCAGCTCGCTGGCCTGCGCCGCGCGGATCAGCCGCCCGCCCTCGACGCGCAGCGCCGGACCGGTGCTGTAGTCGAGCACGCCGGCCAGCTGCAACTGCGCGTCAGACGCCGCGCGGATGCTCGCTTCACTCATGCCCGGCAGCCTTCTGTCCGGCATCGGTGTTCTTGGCGTTGGCGACCACCTGGGCCCAGCCGTTGATGGTCTTGTCGAGATCGTTGCCGTTCTTCTGCATGGCGTCGGCGAACTGATCGCGGAACAGCTTGCCGATGTTGATGCCGTTGATCGTCACGTTGCGCAGCATCCACTGATCGCCGATCTGCACCATGGTGTAGGTCACCGGGTAGATCTCACCGCTGCGACCGGTCACTTCCATGTTGACGCTGGCCCGCTGCGGGTCGGACTGCTTGGCGTTGCTCGGCAGCACGCGAATGTTCTGGTTGTCGTACTCGAGCAGGGCATTGCCGTAGAACTGGATCAGGCTGCGCTTGAAGTTTTCCTGGAAGCGCGTCATCTGCTCCGGCGTGGCGCCGCGCGAATACTTGACGGTCATGATGCTCTTGGAGATGCCTTCGGCATCCACCACCGGACCAATGATGCCGTTGAGCGACTCGTAGAAATCGTTTGGGCTGGTGCGGTAGTGCTCTTTATTGGCCTTGAGGTCGGCGAGCAGTTCGTCGGTGGTCTTCTGCACGACCTGCTGCGGCGTCGCGGCAGCCAGGGCGATCAGGGGAAGTGCAGCCAGCAGAGCACACAGGCCACGGCGCAGGGCAATCATCATGAACGGATCCTCACTTGGCTTCTTTGTTCACCGAGTTGATCAGGAACTTCCCGATCAAGTCTTCCAGCACCAGCGCCGACTGCGTGTCGTGGATGGTGCCACCATCTTTCAGAACCGCGTCATCACCGCCGACGCTGAGGCCGATGTACTTCTCGCCGAGCAGGCCGGCGGTCAGGATCGACGCCGTGGAATCGACCGGCAGGGTGTTCACGCTGCGATCGAGCTCCATGGTCACCCGCCCGGTGTAGCTGTCGCGGTCGAGATCGATGGCGGTGACCTTGCCGATGGTCACACCGGCCATGGTCACTTTAGCTCTGACCGTCAAACCGGCGATATTGTCGAAATTGGCGTACAGCTTGTACGTGTCCTTAGTGGCATCCACCGTCAGCCCGCTGACGCGCAGGGCCAGCAGCAGCAGGGCCAGCAATCCGGCCAGCAGGAACAGGCCGACACCGATTTCCAGGGTGCGGATTTGCATCAGTAGTCTCCAAACATCAAGGCAGTCAGGATGAAGTCCAGGCCCAGCACGGCCAGCGAGGCATAGACCACGGTTTTGGTGGTGGCGCGACTGATCCCCTCGGAGGTGGGGTCACAGTCGTAGCCCTGGAACACGGCGATCCAGGTGACGACGAGGGCGAAGACCACACTCTTGATCACGCCATTGAGCACGTCATCGGCGAACGACACGCTGTTCTGCATGTTGCCCCAGTACGAGCCGGCATAGACGCCCAGCCAGTCGATGGCGACCATCGCCCCACCCCAGATGCCGACCACGCAGAAGATCAGGGTCAGCAGCGGCAAGGAGATGAAACCGGCCCACAGGCGCGGGGCAATGATGTACTTGAGCGGGTCGACGCCGATCATCGACAGGCTGGACAGCTGCTCGGTCGACTTCATGTTGCCGATCTCGGCCGTCAGCGCCGAGCCAGCACGACCGGCGAACAGCAGCGCACTCACCACCGGCCCCAGCTCGCGCAGCAGGGTCAGGGCGACCATTTGCCCGACCGCCTGCTCAGAGCCGTAGCTCTTGAGGATGTTGAAGCCCTGCAGCGCGAGGACCATGCCGATGAAGATGCCGGACACCACGATGATCACCAGCGACAGCACGCCCACCGCATAGAGCTGCTTGATCAGCAGTTGCATGGCGTTGCCGGTGTTGCCGCCGCCGAACAGCGCGCGCAGCAGGAAGATGGTCGACTTGCCGAGCGACGCCACCACGTCGATGCCGGCCCGACCGAGCAGACGAATCCGCTCGAGTATGGATTTCTTGCGCATCAGCGCGCCCCCAAAAGATCGTCGCGGTAATCCGGCGCCGGGTAATGGAACGGCACCGGGCCGTCCGCTGCGCCCTTCATGAACTGGCGGATACGCGGATTATCGGAATTCATCAGCTCGTCCGGCGTGCCCTGGCCGAGCACCTGCGAATCGCCCACCACATAGAGGTAGTCGGCGATGCTGGCGGTCTCCACCAGGTCGTGGGAGACCACGATACTGGTGATGCCGAGGGCGTCGTTGAGCAGGCGGATCAGGCGCACCAGCACGCCCATGGCGATCGGATCCTGACCGACGAACGGTTCGTCGTACATGAGAATCTGCGGATCCAGCGCGATTGCGCGGGCCAGTGCCACGCGGCGCTTCATGCCACCGGACAGCTCGTCCGGCATCAGATCGATGGCACCGCGCAGCCCCACGGCTTCGAGCTTCAGCAGCACGATGTCACGGATCATTTCCTCGGGCAGCTGGGTGTGTACCCGCAGCGGGAAGGCCACGTTCTCGAACACGTCGAGATCGGTGAACAGCGCGCCGCTCTGGAACAGCACGCCCATCTGCTTGCGCATGTCGAACAACTCACCGCGCGACAGGCTGGGCAGGTTCTGACCGTTGACCCAAATTTCGCCCTGGGCCGGCCGCAGCTGGGCGCCAATCAGACGTAACAGGGTGGTTTTCCCGCAGCCGGACGGCCCCATGATGCCGGTGACCTTGCCGCGCGGGATGCGAATATCGACGTTCTTGAAGATGCTGCGCGAGCCACGATAGAAGGACACTCCCTTCAATTCGACGGCATAGGCATTATCGGCGCTCATCTGGACTCCTTGCGATACAGCCTTCCCATACAGACGCCTGCGTAATCCCGTAGGGCACCACGACATCCACACAGTCCGAACAGGCGGCGCACTATAGCATTGTGCCTACAAGCGCCCAAGCACCGGCCTTCGCGGCATCAGCGACGCGCGCAGGTGAGCACGACCGCCTTTGTCGGTATAATCCCCGCCTTTTCACCCGCCGGGCACGTTGTAACCATGACTCAAGCCAGTGAACTCATCCAGTCCGCACAACGCACGCTGCGCCTGGAAATCGAGGCGGTAGAGAGCCTTCTGCCCCGCATCAGTGACGCCTTCGTCCGCGCCTGCGAGCTGATCCTGGCCTGCAAGGGGCGTGTGGTGGTGGTCGGCATGGGTAAGTCCGGCCACATCGGCAAGAAGATCGCCGCCACCCTGGCGAGCACTGGAACCACCTCGTTCTTCGTTCACCCCGCCGAAGCCAGTCATGGCGACATGGGCATGATCACCCGTGATGACGTGGTCCTGGCCCTGTCCAACTCCGGCTCGACCGCGGAAATCATCACCCTGCTGCCGTTGATCAAGCGCCTCGGCATCACCCTGATCAGCATGACCGGCAACCCCGACTCGCCGCTGGCCAAGGCCGCGGCCGCCAACCTGGACGCCGGCGTGACCCAGGAAGCCTGCCCGCTGAACCTGGCGCCGACCTCCTCGACCACCGCCGCACTGGTGCTCGGCGACGCGCTGGCCATCGCCCTGCTCGAGGCGCGCGGCTTCACTGCCGAAGACTTCGCCTTCTCCCATCCAGGTGGAGCCCTAGGCCGCCGCCTGCTGCTCAAGGTCGAGAACGTCATGCACGCCGGCGACAGCCTGCCACTGGTGCGCCGCGGCACCACGCTGCGTGATGCGCTGCTGGAAATGACCCGCAAGGGTCTGGGCATGACTGTCATCGTCGAGAACGACGGCAAGCTGGCCGGGATCTTCACCGACGGCGACCTGCGCCGCACCCTGGACAAGGGCATCGACGTGCGCAACGCCATCATCGACGAGGTGATGACCCCGCACGGCCGCACCGCCCGCGCAGAAATGCTCGCTGCCGAGGCACTGAAGATCATGGAAGACCACAAGATCAACGCACTGGTGGTAGTCGACGCCGCGGACCAGCCGGTCGGCGCCCTCAACATGCACGACCTGCTGCGCGCCGGAGTGATGTGATGAACCAAGCCCTGCTGCAACGCGCCCAAGCGGTAAAGCTCGCGGTATTCGACGTCGATGGCGTGCTCACCGACGGCAAGCTGTATTTCCTGCCCGATGGCAGCGAGTTCAAGACCTTCAACACCCTCGACGGCCACGGCATCAAGATGCTCATCCAGTCCGGCGTGCGCACGGCGATAATCACCGGGCGCACTTCACCGGTGGTCGAGCGCCGCGCCAAGAACCTTGGCATCCAGCACCTGTTCCAGGGCCGCGAAGACAAGCTTGAAGCGCTCGATGAATTGCTCGCCGAGTTGAACCTTGAGCGCTCCGCGGTGGCCTACCTGGGGGACGACCTGCCCGATCTGCCGGCAATTCGCCGCGTCGGCCTGGGCATGGCGGTGGCCAGCGCCGACCCGTTCGTCCGCGAGCATGCCCACGGAGTGACCACAGCTCGCGGCGGTGAAGGCGCCGCGCGCGAGTTCTGCGAGTTGATCCTGCGCGCCCAGGGCACGCTCGACGCCGCCCAAGCCGCCTACCTCTGAGAGGCTCACGCCCATGCTGCGCAAGATCCTGCTGACCTTGTCGTTCATCACCGGCGCCGTGCTGCTGGCTGCCCTGGGTTACTGGAACATCAGCCCGGAAGCCGAAAAGGCTCCGGTCGCCGAGAGCGCCAACGCCGTAGACTTCTACGCCCTGAACGCGCACAGCGTGCAATTCCAGGCCGACGGCAAGCTGCACTACGAGATGACCAGCGACAAGGTCGAGCACCTCAAGGCCAGCGAGATCACCCAAGTGAGCAAGCCGGACCTGCAGCTCTACCGCGGCACCGACCTGCCGTGGAAGGTGCGCAGCGAGCGCGCCGAGGTGTCGGCCGACGGCAAACAGGTCGAACTGATTGACGCCGTACGCATCGCCCGCACCGACGCCAAGAACCGTCCGACCGTTATTACTTCCAGCCGTATGACCGTCTTCCCAGACGAGGAATATGCGCAGACCGAGCAAGCCGTTAGAATCGAGGCCGCCAACGGGGTGACCACCGCCAACGGAATGAAAGCGTATTTGAAAGACAGCCGGATGCTCCTGCTGTCCAACGTAAGAGGCCAGCATGAGGTTCGCTAAACACTTTTCCTTCAGTGCCCTCCCGCTGTTCGTCGGCCTGAGCGCGGCACTTGCCTGCTCCGCCACCTGGGCACTGCCGACCGACCGTGAACAACCGATCCGCGTCCAGGCCGACAGTGCCGAGCTCGATGACAAACAGGGCGTTGCGGTGTACCGCGGCGACGTGGTCATCACCCAGGGCAGCATGAAGATCACCGGCGACACCGTGACCATCACCCAGACCGCCAGCGGCGACATCGACGTATTCACCTCGGTCGGCAAGCCGGCCTACTACGAGCAGAAGCCCGCGGTGGACAAGGAAATCGTCAAGGCCTACGGCCTGACCATCCAGTACTTCGCCGCCAAAGACCGCATCGTGCTGATCGACCAAGCCAAGGTGATTCAGGAAGGCAACACCTTCGAAGGCGAGAAGATCGTCTATGACACCCAGCGCCAGATCGTCAACGCCGGCCGCGCCACGGGCAACAACGTCACCGTGCCGCGCCCGCGGATCGACATGGTGATCCAGCCGAAGAACAAACCCGCTGCCGAGCAGGTCCCGCAATAATGGCGACCCTCAAAGCCCAGCACCTGGCGAAAAGCTACAAGTCCCGCCAGGTCGTGCGTGACGTCAGCATCTCCATCGACAGCGGCCAGATCGTCGGCCTGCTCGGCCCCAACGGTGCCGGCAAGACCACCTGCTTCTACATGATCGTCGGCCTGGTGCGCGCCGATCAGGGTCGCGTGCTGATCGACCAGCAGGACGTCACCCACCAGCCGATGCACGGCCGTGCCCGCGCGGGGATTGGCTACCTGCCACAGGAAGCCTCGATCTTCCGCAAGCTGTCGGTGGCCGACAACATCATGGCGATCCTCGAGACCCGCCAGGAGCTGGATCGCGCCGGACGGCGCAAGGAACTGGAAAGCCTGCTGCAGGAATTCCACATCAGCCACATCCGCGACAACCTCGGCATGAGCCTCTCCGGTGGCGAGCGACGCCGCGTGGAAATCGCCCGCGCACTGGCCACCGCACCGAAGTTCATCCTGCTCGACGAACCCTTCGCCGGGGTCGACCCGATCTCCGTCGGCGACATCAAACAGATCATCCACCACCTCAAGGCCAAGGGCATCGGGGTGCTGATCACCGACCACAACGTGCGCGAGACGCTGGACATCTGCGAGACCGCCTACATTGTCAACGACGGACAACTGATTGCCGAAGGCGATGCCGAGACCATCCTCGCCAACCAGTTGGTCAAGGAAGTCTACCTGGGACACGAGTTCCGCCTGTAACGCGCGGCGTTTTCGCAACAAAGGCTTGCGCCCGCTGGAAAAATCTTTCAAGGTCAGGCATATAATTTGCTTAACAAGGCGCCCCGCGCGCTCCCTGACGTGAATGGCGCCCTGGCGCCGGCGAACAAGGTCTTCTGCCCTCAGCCATGAAACCATCGCTAGTCCTCAAGATGGGCCAGCAACTGACGATGACACCGCAGTTGCAACAGGCCATTCGACTCCTCCAGCTCTCCACCCTGGACCTGCAACAGGAAATCCAGGAGGCCCTGGAATCCAATCCGATGCTCGAACGCCAAGAGGACGGTGAGGACTTCGACAACTCCGATCCGATGGCCGATGGCGCCGACAGCCAGGCGCCCAACACGGAAACCAGCGAGAGCTTCAGCGAGGCCACCTACCAGGAAACCGCGAGCAACGTCGAAAGCCTCGAGGAAGGCGAGTGGAACGAGCGCATTCCCAGCGAGCTGCCTGTCGACACCGCCTGGGAAGACATCTACCAGACCAGCGCCAGCAGTCTGCCGAGCAACGACGATGATGAGTGGGACTTCACCACCCGCACCTCGGCCGGCGAGAGCCTGCAGAGCCATCTTCTGTGGCAGCTCAACCTGGCGCCGATGTCCGACAAGGACCGCCTGATCGCAGTCACCCTGATCGACTGCATCAACAACCAGGGCTACCTGGAAGAGACCCTCGACGAAGTGCTCGAAGCCTTCGACCCGGAACTGGATATCGAACTCGACGAAATCGAGGCGGTGCTGCATCGCATCCAGCAGTTCGAACCGGCCGGCATCGCGGCGCGCGACCTCAGCGAGTGCCTGCTGCTGCAGCTGCGCCAGCTGCCGGCCAAGACTCCCTGGCTGGCCGAGGCCAAGCGCCTGGCCACCGACTTCCTCGACTTGCTCGGCAGCCGTGACTACAGCCAGCTGCTGCGCCGCATGCGCCTCAAGGAAGACGAGCTGCGCCAGGTCATCGAACTGATCCAGAGCCTCAATCCGCGCCCCGGTTCACAGATCGAATCGAGCGAACCGGAGTACGTGGTGCCCGACGTGATCGTGCGCAAGCACAACGATCGCTGGCTGGTGGAACTCAACCAGGAAGCCATGCCGCGTCTGCGCGTCAACCCGCACTACGCCGGCTTCGTACGCCGCGCCGACAGCAGCGCCGACAACACCTTCATGCGCAATCAACTGCAGGAAGCGCGCTGGTTCATCAAGAGCCTGCAGAGCCGCAACGAAACACTGATGAAGGTCGCCAGCCAGATCGTCGAGCACCAGCGCGGCTTCCTCGACTACGGCGACGAAGCCATGAAGCCGCTGGTCCTGCACGACATCGCCGAGGCCGTAGGAATGCACGAGTCGACCATCTCGCGGGTGACCACGCAGAAATTCATGCACACCCCACGCGGCATTTACGAGCTGAAATACTTCTTCTCCAGCCACGTCAGCACCTCCGAGGGTGGCGAGTGCTCGTCCACGGCGATCCGCGCAATCATCAAAAAACTGGTCGCCGCGGAAAATGCGAAAAAGCCGTTGAGCGACAGCAAGATCGCTGGTTTACTGGAAGCACAGGGCATCCAAGTGGCCCGCCGCACAGTCGCCAAATACCGTGAATCCCTCGGAATAGCGCCTTCCAGCGAACGCAAGCGGCTGATGTGACGGTAACCATTGATCCAAGCCAAAGTGTTCCGGCGACAGGCCCGTTAGCCTGTCTTTACACACGGCAATAAGGAGAACGCGGTATGCAAGTCAACATCAGTGGACATCAACTGGATGTGACCGACGCCCTTCGCGACTACGTCGCCGAAAAACTCGGACGACTAGAGCGCCACTTCGACAAGATCACCAATGTGCAAGTCATCATGGAGGTCGAGAAACTCAAACAGAAGATCGAAGCCACCCTGCATATCGCCGGCGGCGAAGTAGTGGCCAACGCCGAACATGAAGACATGTATGCGGCCATTGATCTCCTTACCGACAAGCTCGACCGTCAACTCATCAAACACAAGGAAAAGCAGCTAGGTCGCCTGCAAGGCGCGACGGCTCGCTGATACTCCCCACCCCATGATCCGACTCGAAAATATCCTGGCTCCCGGCCGTTCCCTGGTGAACGTGCCGGGCGGCAGCAAAAAGCGCGTACTCGAACAAATCGCCAATCTGGTCGCCCGTGACCTGCCCGGTCTCGACAACCAGGATATCTTCGAAAGCCTCGTTGCCCGCGAGAAGCTCGGATCCACCGGTTTCGGCAATGGCATTGCCATCCCCCACTGCCGCCTGCCCGGCTGCACCGCGCCGATCAGCGCGCTGCTGCGCCTGGATGCGGCGGTGGACTTCGACGCCATCGACGGCGCTCCGGTAGACCTGTTGTTCGTCCTGCTGGTCCCGGAAGCGGCGACCGACGAGCACCTCGAACTGCTGCGCCAGATCGCCAGCATGCTCGACCGCGCCGACGTGCGCGATCGCCTGCGCCATGCGGCCGACAGCGCCAGCCTCTATCAAGTCGTGGTGGACGTCCAGAACGCGTCCTGAGGAGTCCTCCGATGCGCCTGATCATCGTCAGCGGCCGCTCCGGCTCCGGCAAGAGCACCGCCCTCGATGTCCTGGAGGACAACGGCTTCTACTGCATCGACAACCTGCCGGCGCTGCTGCTGCCCGAGCTCGCCGAGCGCGCGTTGCTGCACACTGAACTGCTCGAGCCGCTGGTCGCGGTCTCGATCGATGCGCGCAACCTGCCCAGCCAGCTGCAGCGTTTCCCCGAATTGCTCGACGAAGTCCGCGCACGGCACATCAACTGCGACGTGCTGTACCTCGACGCCGACAGCGACGCGCTGCTCAAGCGCTTCTCGGAAACCCGCCGGCGCCATCCGCTGACCAACGAGAACCGGCCGCTGGCCGAAGCGATCGAGGACGAGCGCGTGCTGCTCGGGCCGATCGCCGACCTCGCCGACCTGAAGATCGACACCACCCACCTCAACCTCTATCAGCTGCGCGACACCCTCAAGCTGCGCCTGCTGAACAAGCCTGAACCGGGCACCGCCTTCCTGGTCGAATCCTTCGGTTTCAAACGTGGAATGCCGGTGGATGCCGATCTGGTGTTCGATGTACGCTGCCTGCCCAATCCGTACTGGAAGCCCGAATTGCGCGACCATTCCGGGTTGGATCAGCCGGTCTGCGACTACCTCGCCGCCCAGCCGGATGTGGAAGAGATGTACCAGGACATCCTCGCCTACCTGTCCAAATGGCTGCCGCGCTTCGCCGCCAGCAATCGCGCCTACGTGACCATCGCGATCGGCTGCACCGGTGGCCACCACCGCTCGGTGTACATCGCCGAACGTCTCGGCCAGGTGCTCAAAGAACAACTAAAGAATGTCCAGGTCCGCCACCGCGACCTCAGTTAAGGATTCCAACGCGATGCCCGCCTGTGAAATCACCATCATCAACAAGCTCGGTCTGCACGCCCGCGCTGCCGCCAAGTTCGTCGGCGTCGCCGGGCGCTTTCCCTGCCAGGTCCGCGTCGGCCGCAGCCCGGAAAGCTGCGTCGACGGCAAGAGCATCATGGCGGTGATGATGCTCGCCGCCGGCAAGGGCACCGGCATTCACCTGCACACCGAAGGCGAGCAGGAAGACGAGGCGCTCAACGCGCTGATCGAGTTGATCAACAACCGCTTCGACGAAGGCGAGTAAAACCGCCGAGAAAAAAGGGCGGTCCAGCCTGGCTGGACCGCCCTTTTTCTATGCCACGGCGTTAGCTGCCGGCGACCATCATCCGCTCGATTAGCACCGAACCGACCTGGATGTTGCCGCGCTGCTCGAGGTCGCTGCCGACCGCGACGATCTGCTGGAACATGTCGCGCAGGTTGCCGGCGATGGTGACTTCCTGCACCGGGAACTGAATCTCGCCGTTCTCCACCCAAAAACCCGCCGCGCCGCGCGAGTAATCGCCGGTGACCAGGTTCAGCCCCTGGCCCATCAGCTCGGTGACCAGCAGACCGCGGCCCATGCGCTTGAGCAGCGCCGCCTGGTCCTCGTCGCCATGGGTGATGAACAGGTTGTGCACGCCTCCGGCGTTGGCCGTGCTGGGCATGTTCAGCTTGCGCCCAGAGTAAGTGCCGAGCAGGTAGGAGGTCAGCACACCCTGCTCGACGAAGTGCTTGGCATAGGTCGCCAGGCCGTCGCTGTCGAAGCTGGCGCTGGCCAGCGCGCGCGGGATATGCGGTCGCTCGTCGATCGACAGCCAGGTGGGGAACAGCGTCTGGCCGAGGCTGCCCTCGAGGAACGACGACTTGCGGTACAGGTTGCCGCCGGAGATCGCCGCGAGCAGGTGACTGAACAGCCCACCGGCCAGCTCGGCGCTGAACAGCACCGGCACCTCGCAGGTCGGCACCGGGCGCGCGCCGAGGCGGCGCACCGTGCGCTCGGCGGCCAGGCGACCGATCTGCCGCGGATCGCTGAGGCGCTCGCCGATGCGGTTGACGTCGTACCAGTAGTCGCGCTGCATCTGCGCGTCGCTGCCGCCGATCATCACGCAGCTGAGGCTGTGCCGGGTGCTGGCGTAGCCGCCGATAAAGCCGTGGCTGTTGCCGTAGACGCGGCAGCCCTGGTAAGTGTTCAGCGAGGTGCCGTCGGCCTTGGTGATCCGCGTGTCAGCGGCGAAAGCCGCCGCTTCGCACTCCAGGGCCAGTTCGATGGCGTGCTCCGGGGCGATGTCCCACGGATGCCAGAGGTCCAGATCAGGCAGCTCGCGGGCCATCAGCGCGGAGTCGGCGAGGCCGGCGCATTCGTCCTCGGAGGTGTGCTTGGCGATTGCCAGCGCGGCGCCGACGGTTTCGCGGATTGCCGCCGCACCGGTCGCCGAGGTGCTCGCCGAACCCTTGCGCTGACCGAGGTAAAGGGTGATGCCGAAGCCCTGGTCGCGGTTGAACTCGACGGTTTCCACTTCGCCTTCGCGCACGCTAGTGGTCAGTCCCTGGTCCACCGAGACCGACACCTCACAGGCGCTGGCGCCCTGGCGGCGGGCCTCGGCGATGATCTGTTCGACCTGTTCCTGCAGCTGCGGCAGCACCTGCGGGCCGACCCCTTCGATTGCACTCATACTGCACTCCACTGTTGCCTGTTCGTTTCAGCCAAGACCGTCGGCCCTGGACTGGTTATCATGGCGACGTTTTCCTACGGACCCGTCCCATGTCTGACTATTCCGACGACGCCTTTTACGGCGAAAAGAGCAAAACCCAGGTCAAGCGCGAGCTGCATGCCCTGCAGGAGCTCGGCGAGCGCCTGACCACGCTCAAGCCCGATCTGATCGCCAAGCTGCCGCTCACCGAGGCGCTGCAACGCGCCCTGGCCGAGGCGCCGAAACACACGGCGCACGCCGCACGCAAGCGGCACATCCAGTTCATCGGCAAGCTCATGCGCGAGCAGGACATCGAGGCGATTCTCGCCCTGGTCGACCAGCTCGATAGCTCCACCCGCGAATACAACGAGCGCTTCCATGCCCTCGAACGCTGGCGCGACCGCCTGGTGGCCGGCGGCGACGAAGCCCTCGAGCAGTTCGTCGTCGACTATCCGGAGACCGACCGCCAGCACCTGCGCGGCCTGATCCGTCATGCCCAGCACGAGGCGGCGCGGAACAAACCGCCAAGCGCCGCGCGCAAAATCTTCAAATACATCCGCGAACTGGACGAATCTCAGCGCGGCCTGCGCTGAGTCTCCGCGCAGCGGGCGCCGACACTCGCGGCGCGCCCGCCGGCGCCATCAGGCGCCGGTCCCGCCCACGGTAATCGCATCAATCTTCAGCGTCGGCTGTCCGACGCCGACCGGCACCGACTGCCCGTCCTTGCCACAGGTACCGACGCCGCTGTCCAGCGCCAGGTCGTTGCCGACCATCGACACCCGGCTCATCGCCTCCGGACCATTGCCGATCAGCGTCGCGCCCTTGACCGGCGCGGTGATCTTGCCGTCCTCGATCAGGTAGGCCTCGCTGGTGGAGAACACGAACTTGCCGCTGGTGATGTCGACCTGGCCGCCGCCGAGGTTGGCGCAGTACAGGCCGCGCTTCACCGAGCGGATGATTTCTTCCGGGTCGCTCTCGCCGGCGAGCATGTAGGTGTTGGTCATGCGCGGCATCGGCAGGTGCGCGTAGGACTCGCGCCGACCGTTGCCGGTGCGCGCCACGCCCATCAGGCGGGCGTTGAGCTTGTCCTGCATGTAGCCCTTAAGCACGCCCTTCTCGATCAGTGTGGTGCATTGAGTCGGCGTGCCTTCGTCGTCGACGCTCAGCGAACCGCGTCGATCGGCCAGGGTGCCGTCGTCGACGATGGTGCACAGACTCGACGCCACCTGCTCGCCGATGCGCCCGCTGTAGGCCGAGCTGCCCTTGCGGTTGAAGTCGCCTTCCAGGCCGTGGCCGACCGCCTCGTGCAGCAGCACGCCGGACCAGCCGGCGCCCATCACCACCGGCAAGGTGCCGGCCGGCGCAGGAATCGCCTCGAGGTTGACCAGCGCCTGGCGCAGTGCCTCGCGGGCATAGCCCATGGCGCGGTCGTCGCTGAGGAAATAGCGGTAGTCGGTGCGCCCGCCGCCGCCCTGGCCACCGCGCTCGCGGCGGCCGTTCTGCTCGACGATGACGCTGACGTTGAAGCGCACCAGCGGGCGCACGTCGGCAGCCAGGCCACCATCGCTGGCGGCCACGAGGATGTGCTCCCAGCCGCCGGCAAGGCTGACGGTGACCTGTTTGATGCGCGAATCGAGAGCGCGGGTCGCGGCGTCGACGCGCTTGAGCAACTCGACCTTCTCGCTGCGGCTGAGCACTTCAAGCGGGTTGTCGGCGATATACAGCGGCGCCACCGACGCGGCGCTGAAGGTCTGCACGCGCCCCTGCTGGCCGGCGCGGGCAATCGAGCGCGCGGCGTGCGCGGCCTGGGTCAGCGCCTCGGCGTTGATTGCATTGCTGTAGGCGAAGCCGGTCTTCTCGCCGGACTGGGCGCGCACGCCGACCCCCTGGTCGAGGTGGAAGCTGCCTTCCTTGACGATGCCGTCTTCCAGCACCCAGGTCTCGGACATGTGCCGCTGGAAGTACAGGTCGGCGGCGTCGATGCCCGGGCCGGCCAGTTCGCCGAGCAGTGCCGGCAGCGACTCGATACTCAGATCACCGGGCGCCAGCAACTGTTCGCTGACGGATAACAACAGATCGCTCATAACTACTCCACGCCTGGCAGCCGCATCTCGGCGGCTGGAAAGAATCGTCGATGCCGGGCGACCGGCATGCGTTGGCGGATCGCCGCCTGCTCGGCGGCATCACGCGCGGCGAGCAGCACCGCCTCGCCCTGGGCCTGCTCCGCGAGCACGCGACCCCAGGGGTCGACGATCGCCGAGTGGCCGAATGTTTCGCGCGGCCCCGGATGACTGCCGCCCTGCCCCGCCGCGAGCAGGTAGCACTGGGTCTCGATCGCCCGCGCACGCACCAGCACCTGCCAGTGCGCCGCGCCGGTCACCGCGGTGAACGCCGACGGTGCGCTGATCAGTTCGGCCCCGGCCTCGCGCAACGCGCTGTACAGCTCGGGGAAGCGCAGGTCGTAGCAGACGCTGAGGCCCAGGCGACCGACCGGCGTGTCGGCCACCACCACCTGGGCACCGAACGCATAGTCGTCCGACTCGCGGTAGCGGCCGCGCTGGTCGGCCACGTCGACATCGAACAGGTGCAGCTTGTCGTAGCGCGCCACGCGTTCGCCGTGCTCGTCGATCAGCAGCGAGCAGGCATGCGCCTTGGCCTGCGGCTGGTCGTCGGGCGGCAGCGGCAGGGTGCCGGCCACGATCCATAACCTGAGGTCGCGCGCCGCCTGTTTCAACCACGGCAGGATCGGCCCGCTGCCGGCGGCTTCGGCGCGCCCCAGCGCGGCGAGGTCGCGGCGGCCCATGGCGGCGAAGTTCTCCGGCAGCACGGCGAGGCGCGCACCGCCGGCCGCCGCCTGCTCGAGCAGGCGACGAGCGGCGGCGAGGTTGGCGGCCACATCGTCCTGGCTGACCATCTGTATGACTGCAAGCGACATGCATCACTCCGCGCGGGTGGTGTGGCCATGCTACCCCAGCGCGCCGCGCGTGGCCGGGGCAAATGCACTGGCCCTAGGGCGACTTCTCGAACGGCTTGGCCAGGGTGATCTGCGGCGACTTCCACGGCCCGCGCACGTTGTACTGCACACTGGCGAAGCGCGAGACCTTGTCGCCGAGCAGCTTGTCGACCACGAACAGCGCACCGCCAACCGCCGGCGCGCCGACGATCAGCGCGGCGATCGGCAGGTTGTTGGTCAGCGGCAGGGTCACCAGCAGGCGCGCATCCATGCGGTCGTTGGCCATGTCGAGGGTGCCGTTCAGCTCCAGATTGCTCGACGGCCCTTCCAGTTTGATCGGCTCGCGAGTCACGTACACGCCGTTGGTGCCCACCAGCAGGCCCTTGACCCGGTCATAGCTGAGGCCCTTGCCGAGCAGGTCGGAGAAGTCCAGGCGCAGACGCCGGCTGATCGAGTTGAAGTTGAGCAGGCCGAACACCCGCAGGGCCTGTGCGCCGCCCTCGACCTCGACGAATTGGCCGGTGCGCAGGCTGGCGTCGAGGGTGCCGGAGAAGCGCTTGAGCGCTACCCAGGCCGGCGAGCCGGGCCACTGGCCGTCGGCGTCGAGGCGGAAGCGTTCGCTGGTGACGTTGGGGGCGAAGTCCCAGGCTTTGAGCACGTCGGCGAGGTTCTTGCCCTGCAGGCGCCCGACATAGCGGGTGCGGGTCTGCCCCGGGGCGCCCTCCCACCAGGCGTTGCCGCTGACCTGCAGGCCTTTGAGGTCGAGGTTGAGGTTCTGGAAGGCGACGCCCTGCGGGGTCGGTCGCGCGGTCAGGGCAAACGCGCCGAACAGGCGCTCACCGCGATACAACTGGCCGATGTGCACGTCGAGCGGCGGAATCTGTCGCGGGTCGACCTTGGCCAGCGGGTCCGGCGCGTCGGGGTTTTCCACCGCCTGCGGGTCGGGCGCCGGTAGGCGCAACTGCTCGAGGTTGACCACGATCGGCGCCACCGAACTGTCCGGCAGCACCGCGCGGCCCTTGACCTGAGCCTGCTCGAGGTCGACCGCCCAGCTGGCATTGCCGCGCGCCAGGCGCAGCGACAGGTCGGCGAGATCGGCGCCGAAGCCGTGGAAACGGTCGATGCGCAATTGCGCGCTGCGCAGGAATTGCTTGGCGGTGTTCTTGTCGCCGGCGGCGTAGCGCTTGACCGTGTCGAGCCAGGCATCGGCGTTCAGCTCGGCGATCCGGCCGCTGACCAGCAGGCCTGGCACGCTGGGAATGCTCGGTTGGCCGGCACCGAGCAACAATTCGCCCCGCGCGTTGTTTGGCTGGCCGCTGGGCACGGCCATGGCCAGCTTGGCCAGCCCGGCATAATCCAGGGCGTAGCGCCGTTCCGGGCCCTGCAGGGTCATCTGCCAGCGGGTCGCGCGTTCGTCCACCGCAGCCTTGCCGAACGGCGCCGGCAAATCGATGGCCAGGCCCTTGAGGTTGGAATCGATGGCCAGGTCGCTGTTGGCGCCATCCAGGGTTAGCGCCAGGTTGTACGGCAGGCTGCCGGACAGCGGCAGGTTGCGCTTCAGCGCCAGCCAGTCGGTGAGGCTCTGCAAGGCCACCTGGCCGTTCGCCTCGATGCGGCTGCGCGGCCGCCCGGCGCTGCCACTGGCCAGCGCCTTACCGCGCAGCGGCCGGCCGAAAGCCTGGGCCCGAATGTCCGCGGCGCTCAGGCCCTTGTTGGTGTCGTAGTTGAAGGCGCCTTTGACGTCGCTGAGCTCCAGCGCCGGATTGGTCAGCTTCAGACGCGCGCCATCGACGGTGAAATCCACCGAGACGTTCGGCTTGTCGCCCTTGTGCAAGGGAATGTCCAGACGCAGCCGGCCGGCCACCGCACCGCTGCCCGACCAGCCGGCAAACACCTCGGCAGTGCCGAGCGGCGCCTCCTGGAGGATGTGCAGGGCATCGACGACGCTGCTGTCCACCGCGCCGTCGACCTGCAGGCGCGGCGTCTGCCCCGGCTCGACATGCGGCACCAGCGCCTGCGCATCATGCACCCGGCTGTCGAGCAGGCGGCCCTCGGCGAGCGCCACGCGCACCCCGCTGTCCTCGACGAACACGTCGCCGCGCGCCTCGCGCAGTTCCGGCCAGCCAGGCTGGAAGGCCAGCAGCGCGTCGTGGGTCTTGAAGAACAGGCTGATGCTGTGCGCCGCCGGCTCGGAATCCTTGACCACCGACCCCTGGAACTGGAAGAAGCCCTCGTCGACCTTGCCGGCGCGAATCGCGGTCTTCAGCCAGTTGGCCAGTTCCGGACTGAAGGTCGGCACCAGGGTCGGCAGGTACTGCTCGGTGACCCGCGCATCGCCATCGCGCAGGCCGACGCGCAGGTCCAGGTAGTCCTCGGCGGCCGGATCGCGCATCAGCCGCAGCAGCATGTCGGCGGCCATCCGCCCGCTGTCGTCGCTGACCTGCAGGTACGGCAAGGCCAGCGTGAGGGCCTGCTCGTCGTAGCGCCAGGTCAGGCGCCCCGCTGCCGTGCGGTAGTGCCAGGGTTTGGGGAACTGGTGGTGCAGGTGCAGGCTGAAATCGTCGCTGAGGATGCGCAGCTCGCCCTGCGCCAGGCTGCCGCTGACGCTGCCACTGACATTTTCCACCCCGGGAATGTCGCGGTAGGGGCTGATGCCGAGGCGATCCAGGTTGGCCGCCAGCTGCACTCGCGCCGCTGCTTCGGCCTGCGGCCGGTAGTCCAGCAGCAGATTGCGCAGGGTGCCGTGCGGCTTGAGCCCGGCCAGGTAGTCGGCCGCCTGCTCGGGTAACGGCGCCAGCGCCGCAACCAGCGGCAGCAGCGGTGCGAGGTCGAGCCGATCGGCGCGCACCTGCCAGCGCGGGCCGTCCGGCTCGACGGGATGCTCTTCGATGGCGATCTGCACTTCGCCCCAACGGGTTTCGCCGAGGCTCATGGCCAGCGAGTCGAGAAGGATCTTCTGACCGTCGCGACCGCGTTCGTAGTAGGCGTCGAGCGACAGGTTCTGCGCCTGCGCCGGCTTGCGCTCGGCGTAGCCGGCCGCCAGCTGCGGCGCATGCAGGCGCGCCACTCCACGCTGCAGCTGACCGCCGGCGGCGTTCAGCCAGACCTCGCCACCCGCCTGCAGCTGGCGCAGGTGCCAGTCCTTGGTCAGGCTGGCCGGCAGCCAGCGCGCCCAGTCGCTCTGCGGCAGGCTGAGGTACAGCTCGGCGCTGGAGGCGCGCCAGTCGCGGCGGTCCAGCTTGGCCCTGAGGTTGAACGCCAGTGGCTGCCCGTCGGGCAGCACCAGACGGCCATCCAGGCGCTGGCGCGAGCCGCTGCGCAAGCTCAGGTTGAGGTAGCTGAAGCTGATCGGCGCGGCGTTCAACGCCTCGACGGTGAACTGGCTGTCGAGCAGGCTGATGCGCGCGATGCGTTTCAGCTGGGCGAGGGTCTGGTTGAGGTCGAACGGGCCGTCGCGACGCGGCAGGCCTTCGAGGCTCCAGCCGCCGTCGGCGTTCTGCTTCAGACCCAGATGCAGGCCCTGCAGGCTCAGCGAGGCCAGCCGCGGCTGGCGTTCGAGCAGGCTGGCCAGCACGTCGGGCACCACCTGCACGCGCTCCAGGCGCACTAGGCCGTCGCCCTCGCCGAGCTCGACGTCGTGCACGTAGATCACCGGCGCGAAGCCGTGCCAGCTGCCCTCCAGGCTGCCGATGCGCAGCGGCAGGCCGGTCGCCTCGCGCGCCTTGCTCTCGACCTCGGCGCGGTAGTCGGCGACCCAGTGCATCAGCTCGCGGCCGAGGCTGACGTACAGCGCGGCGAGCACCAGCAGCAAGGCGAGCAGCGCCCCCGCCCAGCGCAGTAGCGCGACCAGCCCAGCGCCGCCGCGGGCCATGTTCAGTTCAGTCCCGGCATGTCAGAGCAGCACCACATCGTACTGCTCCTGGGAATACATGCTTTCCACCTGGAACTTGATGGTGCGACCGATGAAGGCTTCCAGGTCGGCAACGTTGCCCGACTCCTCGTCGAGCAGCCGGTCGACCACCTTCTGGTTGGCCAGCACCCGGTAGCTCTCCGCCTGGTAGGCGCGCGCCTCGCGAAGGATTTCCCGGAAGATCTCGTAGCAGATGGTCTCCGCGGTCTTCAGCTTGCCGCGCCCCTGGCAGCTCGGGCACGGCTCGCAGAGGATCTGCTCGAGGCTCTCGCGGGTGCGCTTGCGGGTCATCTGCACCAGGCCAAGCTCGGTGATGCCGATGATGTTGGTCTTCGCATGGTCGCGCTCGAGCTGCTTCTCGAGGGTGCGCAGGACCTGGCGCTGGTGCTCCTCGTCCTCCATGTCGATGAAGTCGATGATGATGATCCCGCCGAGGTTGCGCAGGCGCAGCTGGCGGGCAATCGCGGTGGCCGCCTCGAGGTTGGTCTTGAAGATCGTCTCTTCCAGGGTGCGATGGCCGACGAAGGCCCCGGTGTTGACGTCGATGGTGGTCATCGCCTCGGCCGGGTCGATCACCAGGTAGCCGCCGGATTTCAGCGGCACCTTGCGTTCGAGGGCGCGCTGCACCTCGTCTTCGACGCCGTAGAGGTCGAAGATCGGCCGCTCGCCGGGGTAGTGCTCGAGGCGATCGGCGACTTCCGGCATCAGCTCGCTGACGAACTGGCTGACCTTCTGGAAGGTTTCCCGCGAGTCGATGCGCAGCTTCTCGGTGCGCGGCGAGACCAGGTCGCGCAAGGCGCGCAGCGCCAGGCTGAGGTCTTCGTAGATCACCGAGGAGGTTGGCGCACTCTTCATCTGCGTGGCGATCTGCTCCCACAGGCGGCGCAGGTAGCGGATGTCGGCGAGGATTTCCTCGGCGCCAGCGCCATCGGCGGCGGTGCGCAGGATGAAGCCGCCACCGGAGCCCTGGATGCCTTCGGCGGCCACGCAATCGGCGACCACCTGTTTGAGGCGCTCGCGCTCCGCCTCGTCCTCGATGCGCAGGGAGATGCCGACGTGGCTGCTGCGCGGCATGTACACCAGGTAGCGCGAGGGGATCGACAGCTGGGTGGTCAGCCGCGCGCCCTTGCTGCCGATCGGGTCCTTGGTCACCTGCACCACCAGGCCCTGGCCTTCGTGAACCAGGGCGCTGATCGACTCCACCGCATTGCCTTCACGACTGGAAATTTCCGACGCATGGATGAATGCCGCGCGCTCCAGGCCGATATCGACGAACGCCGCCTGCATGCCCGGCAGCACGCGCACCACCTTGCCTTTATAGATATTGCCGACGATGCCGCGCCGCTGGGTGCGCTCGACATGCACCTCTTGCAGCACGCCGTTCTCCACCACCGCCACGCGCGACTCCATCGGCGTGATGTTGATCAGAATCTCTTCACTCATGCGGAATCTCTTTCTGCCAGCATGGAATGCCAAAAGCGGCCAGTAGCTCTGCAGTTTCGCACAGCGGCAGCCCGACGACTGCCGAATAACTGCCGTTTAGAGCGCTGACGAAGATCGCGGCCAGTCCCTGAATACCATAGCTGCCCGCCTTGTCGGCCGGCTCGCCGGTGTCCCAGTAGGCGGCGATTTCGGCGCTGCTCAGCGCGCGGAAGATCACCCGACTGCCCACCACGCGGGCCGCACGGTGTTGCGCGCCGACCAGCGCCACGGCGGTGAGCACCTCGTGCTCGCGGCCGGACAACGCGGCCAGGGTCGCCAGGGCATCGGCACGGTCGAGCGGTTTGCCGAGAATCCGCCCGTCGAGCACCACCGCGGTGTCGGCGCCGAGCACCACTGCATCGGCGTCGCCGAGCTGCGCCCAGCCGGCCGCGGCCTTGGCCAGCGCCAGGCGCTCGACGTAGGCGTGCGGCGCCTCGGCGGGCAGCGCGCGCTCGTCGATGTCGAGGCTGAGGGGGCGGAACGGGACGCCGATCTGCGCCAGCAATTCGCGCCGGCGCGGCGACCCCGAGGCCAGGTAGAGCGTGGCCATGAGACTTCTCCCTGTCGGATCAGCCGGCGCGCAGGCGCGCCCGGCTCAAAGGACGTTCAGGCGCTGTTGCAGACCGCGCAGAATCGCCGCGACCCAAGGCCAGAGTAGCGCACTGACCAGCGCCGGCAGGACGAAGGTGAGGGTCGGCGGGCGGTTGCCGGTCAGCGCGTTGAGCCACAGCTGCACCAGCTGGGCGATGCCGTAGACCACCAGCAGCACCAGGCTTTGCTGCCACATGGGGAACATGCGCAGGCGCTGGTGCAGGCTGAGGACGAGGAAGATGATCAGGGTCAGGATCAGCGCGTTCTGCCCGAACAAGGTGCCGTACAGCACGTCCTCGGCCAGGCCGAACAGCCAGGCAGTGGTCATGCCGACACGGTGCGGTAGATACAGCACCCAGAAGGTGAGAAACAGCGCCATCCACAGCGGCCGCCCGGTTTCCATGAAGGTCGGTAGCGGCGCGACGCTGAGCAGCAGCGCCAGCAACAGGCTGACCCAGATCAGCCAGCCATTGCGCGAGCGTTTTGTGGTCATTGGCCGGTCCTTCCATTGGCAGCGGGCGTGGCAGCTGGTGCGGCGCGCGCCGGTGCAGCCGGTACAGCCGGTGCGGCGGACGGCGCCGCCGCAGGTGCAGGCGTAGCCGCTGGCGCGCCAGGGGCCGGCGTGGCGGGGGCAGCCGCACCGGCCGGGAACGCTGTGCCGGCCGGCGCGGGAGCCGGCTCACCCTGCTGGTCGGCGCGCTCCTGGGCCTGCGCGGAGTCGCTGGCACGCTCCTCGGGGGTACGCGGGTCGGAGAACACCAGCAGCATGTAGCGGCTGCGGTTCAGCGCGGCAGTCGGCACGGCACGGACGATGGCGAACGGCTGACCGGAGTCGTGGATCACCTCTTTCACCGTGGCCACCGGGTAGCCGGCCGGGAAGCGCTGGCCGAGGCCGGAGCTGACCAGCAGATCGCCTTCCTTGATGTCGGCGGTGTCGGCGACGTGGCGCAGTTCCAGGCGCTCGGGGTTTCCGGTGCCGCTGGCGATGGCGCGCAGGCCGTTGCGGTTGACCTGCACCGGGATGCTGTGGGTGGTGTCGGTGAGCAGCAGCACCCGCGAACTGTAGGGCATGACTTCGACCACCTGGCCCATCAGGCCGCGCGCGTCGAGCACCGGCTGGCCGAGGAACACCCCGTCCTTGCTGCCCTTGTCGACGATGATGCGGTGGGTGAAGGGGTTCGGGTCGACGCCAATGAGCTCGCCGACCAGCACCTTCTCATCGACCAGCGCCGCCGAGTTGAGCAGCTCGCGCAGGCGCACGTTCTGTTCGGTCAGCGCGGCCAGCTTCTGCAGGCGGCGCTGCATCAGCAGCGACTCAGCCTTGAGCTTCTCGTTCTCGGCGAGCAGTTCGCTGCGGCTGTTGAACTGTTCGGTGACCCCGCCCCACAGGCGCACCGGCAGGTCGGCAACCCAGTAGAAGGGGGTGAGCACCAGGCCCATCTGGCTGCGCACCGGCTTGAGCACGTCGAGGCGCGCGTCGACCACCATCAATACGGTCGACAGCACCGCCAGCACCAGCAGGCGCACACCGAGCGAAGGTCCCTTGGCAAATAGCGGTTTGATGGCAGATTCCTCAGAGCCTGTTCATGAGCTGCAGCGCAGTGGCCGGGGGCGGCTGGCGCGTGGACTGGTCCGGCGCCTCCCGTCCGCCCGCCAGAAACAGGAAGCCGGAAGACAAGGCTTCCGGCTCCGGGCAGACGATGCGGGGATCACTCCGAGGACAGCAGGTCCATGGTGTGACGATCCATCATCTCCAGGGCCTTGCCGCCGCCGCGTGCCACACAGGTCAGCGGGTCTTCGGCGACGATTACCGGCAGGCCGGTTTCCTGGGCCAGCAGCTTGTCCAGGTCGCGCAGCAGCGCGCCACCACCGGTCAGCACCAGGCCGCGCTCGGCGATGTCCGAGGCCAACTCCGGCGGCGACTGCTCGAGGGCGCTTTTCACCGCCTGGACGATGGTTGCCAGGGATTCCTGCAGCGCTTCGAGCACTTCGTTGGAGTTCAGGGTGAAGCTGCGCGGTACGCCTTCAGCGAGGTTACGACCGCGCACGTCGACTTCGCGGATTTCGCCACCCGGGTAGGCGGTGCCGATTTCCTGCTTGATGCGCTCGGCGGTGGATTCGCCGATCAGGCTGCCGTAGTTGCGGCGCACGTAGGTGACGATGGCTTCGTCGAAGCGGTCGCCGCCGACGCGGACGGATTCGGCATAGACCACGCCATTCAGCGAGATCAGGGCGATTTCGGTGGTACCACCACCGATGTCGACGACCATCGAGCCACGCGCTTCTTCCACCGGCAGGCCGGCACCGATGGCCGCGGCCATCGGTTCTTCGATCAGGAACACTTCGCGGGCACCGGCGCCGAGCGCCGATTCACGGATGGCACGACGCTCGACCTGGGTCGACTTGCACGGCACGCAGATCAGCACGCGCGGCGACGGCTGCAGGAAACTGTTCTCGTGCACCTTGTTGATGAAGTACTGCAGCATCTTCTCGCAGACGCTGAAGTCGGCGATCACTCCGTCCTTCATCGGACGGATGGCGGCGATATTGCCCGGGGTACGACCGAGCATGCGCTTGGCTTCGGTACCGACGGCGACGACGCTCTTCTGGTTGCCGTGGGTACGGATGGCGACGACCGACGGCTCGTTGAGAACGATGCCGCGCTCGCGCACGTAAATCAGGGTATTGGCAGTGCCCAGGTCGATGGAAAGATCACTGGAAAACATGCCACGCAGCTTTTTGAACATGGAGTAACCCTAGAGGGAATGCGTGGATGACGATACGCAGGGAAAAAAGTGCGGCAAACTCTAACAACCACGGGCCTTTTGGGCAACCCGCGCGCTGTGCTAAATTGCCGGCTTTTCCGCGCCTTACGGCACACAATCGCGGCCTATGACCGCCCCCACGGGGTTCCGTTCCCGTCCGCAGCATCGCGCGGCCTGCCGCTCGCTTCCACCGGAGACTCCAATGGCGCTTGAACGCACCGAAGTGGAGAAAATCGCCCATCTGGCCCGCCTGGGCCTGAACGAGGCCGATCTTCCCCGTACTACCGAGACCCTCAACAACATCCTCGGCCTGATCGACCAGATGCAGGCCGTGAACACCGACGGCATCGAGCCGCTGGCCCACCCGCTGGAAACCACCCAGCGCCTGCGCGCCGACGCGGTCACCGAGAGCAACCGCCGCGACGCCTACCAGGCCATCGCCCCGGCCGTGGAAAACGGTCTGTACCTCGTGCCGAAAGTCATCGAATAAAGGAAAGGGTTCCCATGCATCATCTGACCCTGGCCGAGATCAGCCGCGCGCTGGCCGCCAAACAGTTTTCCGCCGTCGAGCTGAGCCAGGCGCTGCTGGCGCGCATCCAGCAGCTCGATCCGCAGCTGAACAGCTTCATCACCGTCACCGAGGACCTGGCCCTCGCCCAGGCCAAGGCCGCCGACGCCCGCCGCGCCGCTGGCGAGACGGGCGCGTTGCTCGGCGCGCCGATCGGCCACAAGGACCTGTTCTGCACCGAAGGCGTGCTGACCAGCTGCGCCTCGAAGATCCTCGACGGCTTCAAGGCGCCCTACAACGCCACCGTGGTCGAGAAGCTCGCCGCCGCCGGCAGCGTGACCCTCGGCAAGCTGAACATGGACGAATTCGCCATGGGCTCGGCCAACGAGTCGAGCCACTACGGCCCGGTGAAGAACCCCTGGGACGTCACGCGCGTGCCGGGCGGCTCCTCCGGTGGTTCAGCCGCTGCGGTCGCCGCGCGCCTGCTGCCGGCGGCGACCGGCACCGACACCGGCGGCTCGATCCGCCAGCCGGCGGCGCTGACCAACCTCACCGGGATCAAGCCGACCTACGGCCGCGTCTCGCGCTGGGGCATGATCGCCTACGCCTCCAGCCTCGACCAGGGCGGCCCGCTGGCCCGCACCGCCGAGGACTGCGCGCTGCTGCTGGCCGGCATGGCCGGCTTCGATGCCAAGGACTCGACCAGCGTCGACCAGCCGGTGGACGACTACCTGGCGGCGCTGAACCAGCCGCTGGCCGGCCTGCGCATCGGCCTGCCCAAGGAATACTTCGGCGCCGGCCTCGACAGCCGCATCGCCGACGCGGTGCTGGCGGTGGTCGAGGAGCTGAAGAAGCTCGGCGCCACGGTCAAGGACATCAGCCTGCCGAACATGCAGCACGCCATCCCGGCCTACTACGTGATCGCCCCGGCCGAGGCCAGCTCCAACCTGTCGCGCTTTGACGGCGTGCGCTTCGGCTACCGCTGCGAGAACCCCAAGGACCTGATGGACCTGTACAAGCGCTCACGCGCCGAAGGCTTCGGCGAAGAGGTCAAGCGGCGCATCATGGTCGGCACCTACGCGCTGTCCGCCGGCTACTACGACGCCTACTACCTGAAGGCGCAGAAGATCCGTCGGCTGATCAAGAACGACTTCGTCGCCGCCTTCCACGAGGTCGACGTGATCCTCGGCCCGACCACGCCGAACCCGGCCTGGAAACTCGGCGCGAAGAACAACGATCCGGTGTCCGCCTACCTGGAAGACATCTACACCATCACCGCCAACCTCGCCGGCATTCCGGGTCTGTCGATGCCGGCCGGCTTCGTCGATGGCCTGCCGGTCGGCGTGCAGCTGCTGGCGCCGTACTTCCAGGAAGGCCGCCTGCTCAACGTCGCGCACCAGTACCAGCAGGTCAGCGACTGGCACACCCGCGCTCCGGAAGGTTTTTGAGGATTAGCGACATGCAATGGGAAACCGTGATCGGGCTGGAAATCCACGCCCAGCTCAGCACCCAATCGAAGATTTTCTCCGCCAGCGCCACCACCTTCGGCGCTGAGCCGAACACCCAGGCGAGCCTGGTCGACCTCGGCATGCCCGGCGTGCTGCCGGTGCTCAACGCCGAGGCGGTGCGCATGGCCTGCCAGTTCGGCCTGGCGATCGATGCCGAGATCGCCGAGCGCAACGTGTTCGCGCGCAAGAACTACTTCTACCCGGACCTGCCCAAGGGCTACCAGACTAGCCAGATGGACCACCCCATCGTCGGCAAGGGCCACCTCGACATCACCCTCGAGGACGGCACGGTCAAGCGCATCGGCATCACCCGCGCGCACCTCGAAGAGGACGCCGGCAAGAGCCTGCACGAAGATTTCCATGGCATGAGCGGCATCGACCTGAACCGTGCCGGCACGCCGCTGCTGGAGATCGTCTCCGAGCCGGACATCCGCTCGGCCAAGGAAGCGGTCGCCTACGTCAAGTCGATCCACGCCCTGGTGCGCTACCTGGGCATCTGCGACGGCAACATGGCCGAAGGCTCGCTGCGCTGCGACTGCAACGTCTCGGTACGGCCGAAAGGCCAGGCCGAGTTCGGCACCCGCGCCGAGATCAAGAACGTCAACTCGTTCCGCTTCATCGAGAAGGCCATCAACCACGAGATCCAGCGGCAGATCGACCTGATCGAGGACGGCGGCAAGGTGGTGCAGGAAACCCGCCTGTACGACCCGAACAAGGACGAGACGCGCTCGATGCGCAGCAAGGAAGAAGCCAACGACTACCGCTACTTCCCCTGCCCCGACCTGCTGCCGGTGGTCATCGAGCAGAGCTTCCTCGACCAGCTGCGCGCCGGTCTGCCGGAACTGCCGGTGCAGAAGCGCGAGCGCTTCGAGCGCGAGTTCAGCCTGTCCGCCTACGACGCCAGCGTGCTGGCCGCCAGCCGCGAACTGGCCGACTACTTCGAGGCAGTCAACGCCGTGTGCGGCGACGCCAAGCTGGCCGCCAACTGGGTGATGGGCGAGCTGTCCAGCCTGCTCAACAAGGACAACCTGGACATCGAGCAGTCGCCAGTGTCGGCCGCTCAGCTCGGCGGGATGATCCTGCGCATCAAGGACAACACCATCAGCGGCAAGATCGCCAAGATGGTCTTCGAGGCCCTGGCGGCCGGTGAAGGCGCCAGCGCCGACGAGGTGATCGAGAAGAAGGGCCTCAAGCAGGTCACCGACTCCGGCGCCATCGAAGCCATGCTCGACGAAGTGCTGGCGGCCAACGCCGAGCAGGTCGAACAGTACCGCGCCAGCGACGAAGCCAAGCGCGGCAAGATGTTCGGCTTCTTCGTCGGCCAGGCGATGAAGGCCTCGAAGGGCAAGGCCAACCCCGGCCAGGTGAACGAGCTGCTGAAGAAGAAGCTCGAAGGGTAAGCCGCGAAGCGCCGACCGCCGCGTCGGCCCGGCCAACGCCCGGCCCAGGAAGGCCGGGCGACAGCCACCCGACGAGGATTCTGCATGCTTCGAGCCCTGCCCCTGCTCTGCCTCGCCGTCCTGCTTGCCGGCTGCTCGACGTTCCGCGACAGCGGCGAACTCGGCGGCTACAGCGAGACCGGCAAGGCCTCCTATTACGGCCGCGCCCACCATGGCAAGAAGACCGCCAGCGGTGAACGCTTCGACCAGCATGCGCTGACCGCCGCGCACCGCAGCCTGCCGTTCGGCACCCAGGTGCGGGTCACCAACCTCAACAACGACAAGAGCGTGATCGTGCGCATCAACGATCGCGGCCCCTATGCGCGCGGGCGGATCATCGACGTCTCGCGCCAGGCCGCCGAACAGCTCGGCATGCTCAGAGCCGGCGTGGCGCCGGTGCGCATCGACAGCCTCAAGTAACCACGACCCGGAGAAACGCCATGAGCGCAGACAACAACAGCGGCGAACAGGTACGCCGCGCGGTGATGGGCGACGCCTTCGTCGACCGTGCCCGGAACAACGCCACCGACTTCACCCAGCCGCTGCAGGACTTCATCAACGAACATGGCTGGGGCGGCGTATGGACCCGCGGCGGGCTGGATCGCAAGACCCGCAGCCTGATCACCCTGGCCACGCTGACTGCACTGAAATGCCCGCAGGAGCTGAAAGGCCACGTGCGTGGTGCGCTGAACAACGGCTGCACGGTCGAGGAAATCCGTGAGGCGCTGCTGCATTGCGCTGTCTACGCCGGCATCCCGGCGGCCGGTGAGGCGTTCCGCGCCGCCCAGGAAGTGATCGACCAGCACTCCGCCTGACCAGCAGCGGGGCGCCTCAGATCCAGTGCCCCCACTGCAACACGAACAGCCCGAGGTTGGTGGTCACCACCGCCATCAGCGTGGTGATCACGATGATCGCCGCCGCCAGTTCATGGTTGCCGCCGGCCGCGCGGGCCATCACATAACTGGCCGCGGCGGTCGGGCTGGCGAAGTACAGGAACAGGATGCCCAGTTCGGCGCCGCGGAAGCCGCAGGCAAAAGCGCCAGCGGTGGCGAGGAGCGGCAGCCAGACCATCTTCATCAGGCTGGCGCCGAGCGCCAGGCCGCTGCTGGCGCGCAGCGAGGCCAGCGACAGGGTGCCGCCGATGCAGATCAGCGCCAGCGGCAGGGTCAGTTTGGCCAGGTACTCGCCCGAGGTGAGCAGCCACGCCGGCAGGCCGATGCGCCAGTAGGCGAACGGGATCGCCGCCAGCACACCGATGATCAGCGGATTGCGCAGGATGCTCTTGAGCAGGCTCAAGGGATCGGCCTTGCCCTGCGGGTTGTAGTACTCGAGGACGATCACCGACAGGGTGTTGTAGCTGAGGATCACCACCCCGCCGAGCACCCCACCCAGCGACAGCCCGTAATGGCCATACAGGCTGGTCGCCAGCGCCAGGCCGATGATGCCGTTGTTGCCGCGGAACGAGCCCTGCACGAACACCCCGCGCTCCTCCACCGGCACCCGCCACACCGCCCAGCCCCAGGCGAGCAGAAAACCCAGCACCGTGGCCAGCACGAAGTAGCCGATCAGCGCCGGCTGCAGCGCGGTGGACAGGTCGGCGTGCAGGATGGCGAGGAACAGCATCACCGGCATGCTGACGTTGAACACCAGCGCCGAGGCGGTATTGATGAACGACTCGTCGATCTGCCCGAGGCGACGCAGCAGCACGCCGAGGAACAGCATCGAGAACACCGGGATGGTGACGGTCAGGGTTTGCAGAAAGAGAGCCAGCATGCGCGCCCCGGCAGTTTGATTAGGCGGCTAATGATACCAGCGCGACGCTCTGGCGGGCGGGTCTCGACGCCACTTGAGACCCGCACGCGGCTCAGAACAGCGGCAGGCTGTAGCTGACGATCAGGCGGTTTTCGTCCTGATCGCGCTGGGTCGGGCTGCCGGCGCCGGACACCGGCAGCTCGCTGCGCAGCGCGGCATTGCGCCAGGAGAAGCCCAGCCCCTTGAAGCTGCCGCCCTGCACCACGTAGGACAGGGTGAAGTCGCGCTCCCACTCGCCCTTGCCGCCCTGGTTGGTGTCGATCCCATCGCCGTGCAGGTACACGCTACTGAAGGTCAGTCCGGGCAGCCCGGCGGCGGCGAAATCGTAGGCATAGCGCAGCTGCCAGGTGCGTTCGCCGGCACGCTGGAACTTGCCGATCTGCACGTCGGTGCTCAGGTAGGACGACGAGCCCTCACCGTCGCCGCGGTTGAAAAACGGAAAATCGCTGTCGCCGTTGATCGCCTGGTAGCCGGCGCCGACGCTGTGCCCGCCGAGCACGTAGGTGAACAGACCGCTGAGCACGCGGTTGTCGACCTCACCCTTGGTCACCCCGTTGCCATAGTAACCGCTCGCCAGGTAACCGTCGGCGCGTCCGGCGGCGCTGCCGTTTTTGCCGTCGGAACGGCTGTCGAAGGCGCGCAGGTCGCTCTTCAGCACGCCCGGGCCGATCGCCCAGTTGTGCAGCACGCCGACAAAGTGCTGCTGGTAGAAGTCCTCGAGGTTGCCGAAGTAGTACTGCAGGGTCAGGTCCTTGCTGGCCTTGTAGTCGCCGCCGGCGTAGTAGAACTGGTTGCTGTCGCGCGCACTGGCGCTGCTGCCGTTGGCGCCGGCGATGGTCAGGCTGCGCTGGTCGGTGGAGTTGCGGCCCTTGGAATGCTCCAGGCGGCCGGCCACCAGGGTGAAGTCCTTGAGGTCGGTGGAGTTGATCTGCCCGCCTTCGTAGGTGGTAGGCAGCAGCCGGCCGTCGTTGGCGATCACCACCGGCAGCTTGGGCTGCAGAGTGCCGTAGCGCAGCTCGGTGTTGGACAGGCGCGCCTTGGCGGTCAGGCCGAGGCTGCTGAACTCATCCACCGCGCGGCCATCGCTGTCCGAGGGAAACACCGTGCCGCCCTGCTGGCTGGTCGACTCGAAATGGGTGCCCTTACCGCTGTCCAGGCGCACGCCGAGCAGGCCCAGCGCATCGACGCCGACGCCGACGGTGCCCGGGGTGAAGCCCGAGGCGTAATTGAGCATAAAGCCCTGGCCCCACTCCTCCTGCCGGCTTGGCGCGGCGCTGCCTTCGCGGTTGTCGGCATTGATGTAGAAGTTGCGCAGGCCGAGGCTGGCCTTGCTGTCCTCGACGAAGCCGGCAGCGCCGGCCTGCAGGGCCAGCGGGGCGAGGAACGTCGCAGCGAGGGAAGCACGCTGTGCGGAGTTTTGCATTGTTGTCTCCAGTCGGTGAAATCGCGGGTGCAGGCCGCCCTCACGGCGCTGGCGGGCCGCGAAGACGGACGGGCGGAAAGAAAAAGGTCACCCGGGCGCCGGGGCGGCGCGCGGGTGACAAGGTGTGGTCAGGTGATCGGCGCCGGGTTGAACAGCGTCAAGTCGTTGTGCAGGCGCAGGTGTTCCGCGCAGGTCTGCCGGCGGCCGCTGGCGACGTCGAGGTAGAGCTGGAAGATCTCCCAGCCTAGCTCGTCGAGGCTGACCCGCCCGGAGGTGACTCGCCCGGCGTCGACGTCGATCAGGTCCGGCCAGCGCTCGGCCAGCTGGGTGCGCGTCGCCACCTTGATCACCGGCACCATGGCCAGGCCGTAGGGCGTGCCGCGGCCGGTGGTGAAGATGTGCAGGTTCATCCCGGCGGCCAGTTGCAGGGTGCCGCAGACGAAGTCGCTGGCCGGCGTCGCGCAGTACTGCAAGCCGCGGCCCTTGACCCGCTCGCCCGGTGGCACCACGCCGGCGATGGCGCTGCTGCCGGACTTGGCGATCGAGCCCATGGCCTTCTCGACGATGTTGTTGAGGCCGCCCTTCTTGTTGCCGGGCGTGGTGTTGGCGCTGCGGTCGGCCATGCCGCGCTCCAGGTAGCGGTCGTACCAGTCCATCTCGCGCACCAGCGCCTCGGCCACCGCCGGGGTCGCCGCGCGCGGGGTGAGCAGGTGGATACCGTCGCGCACTTCGGTGTTCTCCGAGAACATCACCGTGGCCCCGGCACGTACCAGCAGATCGGCGGCCACGCCGAGCGCCGGGTTGGCGGTGATCCCGGAGAACGCATCGCTGCCGCCGCACTGCATGCCGACCACCAGCTCGGCGGCCGGGCAGGTCTCGCGGCGGCGCTGGTCGAGGACCTGCAGGCGCGCCTCGATCAGGCCGAGGATCTGCTCGACCATGCCGCTGAAGCCGCTACTCGAATCCTGCAGGCGGAACAGCCACTCATCCTCGTCCAGCCCGGCCGTCAGCTGGTCGCCGGGCATCAGCTGGCTGGCCTGCAGCTTCTCGCAACCGAGGCTGATGACCAGCGCCTGGCCACCGAGGTTGGGGTTGCGGCTGATGTTGTGCAGGGTGCGGATCGGAATCACCGCGTCCGGCGCGTTGATCGCCACCCCGCAGCCGTAGCTGTGGGTCAGTGCCACCACGTCGTCGACGTGCGGGTACTGCGGCAGCAACTCCTTGCGCGCCCGCTCCACGCAGTGGTTGAGCACCCCGGTGACACACTGCACGGTGGTGGTCACGCCGAGAATGTTGCGCGTGCCGACCGTGCCGTCCGGGTTGCGGAAGCCCTCGAAGCTGTAGCCCTCCAGCGGCGCCGCGGTGGGCGGCACCGCGGTGGCCATCGGCAGGTCGTCGAGTGCCGGGGCGGCGGGGATGCTCAGCAGTTCCTCGCGTACCCAGCTGCCGGCCGGGATGTCCGCCAGCGCATGGCCGATCACCGTGCCGTAGCGCAGCACCGCGTGGCCGGCGGGGATGTCGAACAGCGCGATCTTGTGGCTCTGCGGCACGCCCTCGCGGGCAATCAGCCCATCGGCGAAACGTCCGCCGGCCGCCACACCCTGCTCATTGACCACCACCGCGACGTTGTCGTCCGGGTGCAGGCGGATGTGGCGCGGCGAGTCCTGGTGTTGGATCAACTGCATGATTCAGGCCCTTTTCCGGTATGGCGGTCAGACGGAGACGACGGGATCAGCCGAGCCCTGCGGCAGCGGCTTTTTTACCGGCACGCCGGGTTCGTCGTCGCGCAGCTCGACGCGCTGGATCTTGCCGACGATCACCAGGTAGCTGAACACCGCGACCAGGGCGTTGGCGCCGACGTATACCAGCGCCCACTTGAACGAGCCGGTGGCGCTGATGATGTAGCCGATGACGATCGGCGTGGTGATCGAGGCGATGTTGCCGAAGGTGTTGAACAGGCCGCCGGAGAGGCCGGCGATCTGCTTCGGCGAGGTGTCCGCCACCACAGCCCAGCCCAGTGCGCCGATGCCCTTGCCGAAGAACGCCAGGCTCATGAAGCCGATCACCATCCATTCCGCCGACACGTAGTTGCAGAACACCATGCTGGTGGACATCAGCAGACCGAGGACGATTGGCAGCTTGCGGGCGAAGGTCAGCGAGTGACCGCGGCGCAGCAGCCAGTCGGAGATCAGCCCGCCGAGCACCCCGCCGATGAAGCCGCACAGCGCCGGCATCGAGGCGACGAAACCGGCCTTGAGGATGGTCATGCCGCGCTCCTGCACCAGGTACACCGGGAACCAGGTGAGGAAGAAGTAGGTGATGCCGTTGATGCAGTACTGGCCGAGGTACACGCCGAGCAGCATGCGGTTGGTCAGCAGCTGCTTGATGTACGTCCACTTCGGTCCGCCGCCGGCCTTCTTCTGGTCCATATCGACCAGGCCGCCGTTTCTGGCGATGTGTTCGTACTCGCTACGGCTGATGCGCGGGTGATCCTTCGGGTTGTAGATGGTCTTCATCCACACGCCGGAGAAGATGATGCCGAGCACGCCCATGACGATGAACACATGCTCCCAGCCGAAGGCGTGGACGATCCAGCCCATCAGCGGGGCGAACAGCGCGGTGGCGAAGTACTGCGCCGAATTGAACACCGCCGAGGCGGTGCCGCGTTCGGCCGTGGGGAACCAGGCGGCGACGATGCGTGCGTTGCCGGGGAACGACGGCGCCTCGGCGAAGCCGACCAGGAAGCGCATGACGAACAGCGTCACCACTGCCCAGGCCACCGGCATCACGCCGACGAAGCCCTGCATCAGGGTGAACAGCGACCAGATGAAGATGCCGGCGGCGTACACGCGCTTGGAGCCGAAGCGGTCGAGCAGCCAGCCACCGGGGATCTGGCCGATCACGTAGGCCCAGCCGAAGGCCGAGAAGATGTAGCCGAGGGTCACGGCGTCGAAACCGAGATCCTTCTGCATGCTGGATCCGGCGATCGAGATGGTGGCGCGGTCCGCGTAGTTGATCGTGGTCACCAGGAACAGCATGAACAGGATCAGATAGCGCACACGCGAGGTTTGCGTCTCTTGCATGACGAGTCACTCCCACTAATTATTTTTGTCGCGGGTTATGAGATTTGGTGCCGGCCACCGTCGTCAGGCAGACGGACGGTGGCGGCCTGGCGTCGATTACGACGCGATGTAGCTGGTCTTCACCGTGGTGTAGAACTCCTGGGCATAACGGCCCTGTTCACGGGGGCCGTAGGACGAGCCTTTACGGCCGCCGAACGGCACGTGGTAATCCACCCCGGCGGTCGGCAGGTTGATCATCACCATGCCGGCCTGGGCGTGGCGCTTGAAGTGATTGGCGTGCTTCAGCGAGGTGGTGGCGATGCCCGCCGACAGGCCGAACTCGGTGTCGTTGGCCAAGGCCAGCGCCTCGTCGTAATCCTTCACGCGGATCACGCTGGCCACCGGGCCGAAGATTTCCTCGCGGTTGATGCGCATCTGCGCCTCGCTGTCGGCGAACAGCGCCGGGGCCATGAAATAGCCATCGGTGTCGCGCTGCAGCCGCTCGCCGCCGCAGACCAGCCGCGCGCCCTCGCCCACGCCGATGCCGACGTAGGCCAGATCCTGCTCGAGCTGTGTGGCGGAGACCACTGGACCAATGTCGATACCCTCGGCCAGCGCATGGCCGACGCGGATCGTGCGCATGCGCTCGGCCATCGCCTCGATGAAGCGCGGATAGATGCCCTCGGTGACGATCAGCCGGCTCGACGCCGTGCAGCGTTGGCCGGTCGAGTAGAAGGCGCTCTGCACCGACAGCTCGACCGCGCTGTTGAGGTCGGCGTCGTCGAGGATCACCTGCGGGTTCTTGCCGCCCATTTCCAGCTGCACCTTGGCGCCACGCGTCACGCACTGCTCGGCGATGCGCCGGCCGACGCCGACCGAGCCGGTGAAGCTCACCGCGGCGATGCCTGGGTGCTTCACCAGCGCCTCGCCGATCAGACTGCCGCGGCCCATCACCAGGTTGAACACCCCGGCCGGGAAACCGGCGCGCGAGATGATCTCGGCCAGCGCCCAGGCACAGCCCGGCACAAGGTCGGCCGGCTTGAACACCACGCAGTTGCCGTAGGCCAGCGCCGGGGCGATCTTCCAGGCCGGAATGGCGATCGGGAAGTTCCACGGGGTGATCAGGCCGACCACGCCGAGCGGCTCGCGGGTCACTTCGACGCCGACTCCCGGGCGCACCGAGGGCAGCAGGTCGCCGGACAGGCGCAGGCATTCGCCGGCGAAGAACTTGAAGATGTTGCCGGCGCGCGCCACCTCGCCGATCGCCTCGGGCAGCGTCTTGCCCTCCTCGCGAGCCAGCAGCGCGCCGAGTTCGGCGCGGCGGGCGAGAATCTCGCTGCCGACCTTGTCCAGCGCGTCGGCACGCACCTGCACGTTGCTCAGCGACCAGGCCGGGAAGGCCTGCTCGGCGGCCTGCACCGCCGCGTCGAGCTGGCCAGCGTCGGCCTGCGCGTAGTCACCGATCACCTCGGCGAGGTCCGAGGGGTTCAGGTTGGCCGCGTAGGCATCGGCGGCGAACCACCCGCCGCCGATGTAGTTGTCGTATTTCTGGGTCATGGCTCTGCTCTCCGCGGCTTACTGCGGGCCGAGTTTCTTGATCAGCACGTCCAGCTCTTCCACTTCCGCCTCGGTCAGGTCGACCAATGGCGCGCGCACCGGACCCGCGTCGTAACCGGCCAGGCGGGCGCCGGCCTTGACGATGCTCACTGCGTAGCCGCCGCGGCGGTTGCGCAGCTCGAGGTAGGGCAGGAAGAAGTCGTCGATCAGCCGGCCGACAGTTTCGTGGTCGTCACGGGCGATCGCGTTGTAGAACTCGATCGCGGTGCGCGGGATGAAGTTGAACACCGCCGAGCTGTACACCGGCACGCCGAGGGCCTTGTAGGCGGCTGCATAGACTTCCGCGGTCGGCAGGCCACCGAGGTAGGTCAGGCGGTCACCTAGACGGCGACGAATCTGCACCATCGGCTCGATCTCGCCGACGCCATCCTTGAAGCCGATCAGGTTCGGGCAGCGCTCGGCGAGGATCTCCAGGCTGTCAGCGGTCAGGCGGCAGACGTTGCGGTTGTACACCACCACTCCGCTGTCGACCGAGCGGCAGACCTGCTCGATGTGGGCGATCAGGCCTTCCTGGCAGGTTTCGGTGAGGTAGTGCGGCATCAGCAGGATACCGGCGGCGCCGAGGCGCTCGGCTTCCTGGGCGTAGGCGATGGCCTGGCGGGTCGAGCCGCCGGCGCCGGCGAGGATCGGCACCTGGCCGCGGCAGGTGTCCACCGCCACTTTGATGATTTCGGAGAATTCCTTCGGCTCCAGCGAGAAGATCTCGCCGGTGCCGCCAGCGGCGAAGAGTGCGCTGGCGCCGTAAGGCGCCAGCCAGTCCAGGCGACGGGCGTAGGTGTCTGCGCGGAAATTGCCCTGCGCATCGAAGTCGGTCACGGGGAACGACAACAGCCCGGACGAGAGGGTGGACTTCAGTTCTTGTGGATTCATTGTTGGATCACCCTGCATAACGATTTCTGAATGAGGTGTTGCACAGTCGGCTTGTGGCGTCGTGTTGTCAGTCATCGTACAACTACAAATAAATCACGACAAGTCGTCTGACCTCATCCGTTCGTCGTATTAGTTGTCGCCGGCTTCGGCGGCTTCGTGGGCGCGGCGCAGGCGCTCGCGGCTGTGGGTCAGGTGCAGGCGCATGGCGGCCCGCGCGGCCTCGGCGTCACTGTGGGCGATCGCCGAATAGATGTCCTCGTGCTCCTGATTGACCCGCTCGAGGTAGTGGCGCTGGTCGTCGTGGGCGATGCGTGCGCTGTTCACCCGGGTGCGCGGAATAATGCTGGTGCCGAGGTGATTCATGATGTCGGTGAAGTAGTTGTTGCCGGTCGCCTCGGCGATGCGCAGGTGGAACTGGAAGTCCGAGACCACCGCGTCGCCACCGTGCACCTCGCTGCGGTGCAGCGCGTCGAGCACCTCGCGCATTTGCTGCAGCTGCTCTGGGCTGCGGCGCTGCGCGGCAAGGCCAGCGGACTCGACCTCCAGGCTGATGCGCAACTCGAGCAGGGCGAGCACGTCGCGCAGGGTGACGATGGTCGCCGGGTCGATGCGGAACGGCCCGTCGGTGGGCCGGTCGAGCACGAAGGTGCCGATGCCGTGGCGGGTCTCCGCCAGCCCCGCCGCCTGCAGGCGAGAGATCGCCTCGCGCACCACGGTGCGGCTGACACCGTACTCGGCCATGATCGCCGACTCGGTAGGTAGCTTGTCGCCGGGGCGGATGGCGCCCGCGCGGATACGCTCGGTAAGCGTGCTGACGAGTTCATGGGCGAGGCTGCGGGGACGCTTGCGGAGCGGCACGGTCGACATGGGCGGATCAATGGCTGCCAGAGAGGCAGCCATGATAGCTCAGGCAGTCGTACGACAACATCCGCCCTTAGGCCGGCAAAGTCGCCGGCGCTTCGACCAGGTGACGCTGTTCCAGGCGCAGTTGGCGGCTGTGGAAGCGCTTGAGGCTGCTGCGGTGGCCGATGCTGATCAGACTGGCGCCCGGCAGGCGCTCCTGCAGCAGCTGGTAGAGCGCGTTCTCGTCGGCCTCGTCGAGCGCCGAGGTGGCCTCGTCGAGGAACAGCCAACGCGGCGCGGCGAGCAGTGCGCGGGCGATGGCCAGGCGCTGCATCTCGCCCGGCGACAGCACGCGTTCCCAGTGATCGGCCTCGTCGAGGCGTTCGATCAGGTGCTCCAGGCGGCAATCGCGCAACGCCTGCTCGACCTCGGCGGCGCGGTAGCGCTCGGCGTCGTGCGGGTAGCTCAGCGCGGCGCGCAGCGTGCCGATCGGCAGGTAGGGTTTCTGCGGCAGGAACAGGCTGTCCTCCGGCAGGCTCAGGTGCCCGCTGCCGAACGGCCACAGGCCGCTCAGCGCGCGCAGCAGGGTGCTCTTGCCGCTGCCCGAGGCGCCGCTGAGCAGCACGTGCTCGCCGGGAGCGATGCGCAGCGAAGTCGGCTCGAGCAGGCTGCGGCCGTCGGCCAGGCCGAGGGTCAGGGCGTCGAGGCGCAGCGCCTCGCCGCTGTCACGCTGGATCGCCGGGTGCTCGGCCTGCGCCTCGCCGTCGGCGAGCGCCTGGCGGAAGCTCAGCAGACGGTCGCAGGTGGCGCGCCAGGCGGCCAGGCTGGCGTAGGCGTCAATGAACCAGCTCATGCTTTCCTGGACGTTGCCGAACGCCGAGTTGATCTGCATCAGATCGCCGAGCTGGATCTTGCCGGAGAAGTAGCGCGGCGCGGCGACCACCAGCGGGAAGATGATGGCGATCTGCGAATAGCCGGCGCTGAAGAAGGTCAGGCGTTTCTGCACCTTCATCAGCTCCCAGAAGTTGCTCCATACGTTGTGGAAGCGGCCCATCAGGCGCTGCTGTTCATTGGCCTCGCCATTCGACAGGGCGATGCTCTCGGCGTGCTCGCGGACCCGCACCAAGCCGAAGCGCAGGTCGGCCTCGTAGCGTTGCTGGCGGTTGTTCAGGCCGATCAGGCGGCGCGCCACCAGGTGCACCAGCCAGCTGCCGACCATGGCGTAGAGCAGCGCGGCCCAGAACATGTAGCCGGGAATCTCGATGCCGAACACCTCGATGCTGCCGGACACGCCCCAGAGGATCACCGAGAACGACACCAGGCTGACCACGTTGCGGATCAGTCCGAGGCTGAGGTTCAGGGTGCTGTCAGTAAAGCTGTTGAGGTCCTCGGCGAGGCGCTGGTCGGGGTTGTCGGTGTGGCCACGCTGCTCAAGGCGGTAGTAGTTCTTGTGCGCCAGCCAGGCGGCGAAGTGCTGTTCGGTCAGCCAGCGGCGCCAGCGGATGGTCAGCATCTGGGTCAGGTACAGGCGGTACACCGCAACCAGGATGGCCACCGCGGCGATGCCGCAGAAGTACAGGATCAGGTGGGTGAAGGCCGGCAGGTCCTTGTTCTGCAGGGCGTTGTAGAACTCGCGGTACCAGCTGTTGACCGCCACCGAGATGGCCACGCCGACCAGCGACAGGGCGATCACCACCAGCAGCAACAGCCAGGCCATGCCCTTCTCTTCGCTGCGCCAGTACAGCGTGGTCAGCCGCCAGACCCGGGAAAAGAACTGACCCTGCAAGGCATCGTTGGCCGCGGAGTATTCGGCATTGCTCTTCATCGTTTTCGGACTCGGCTGGAAAAGGAAGGGGCCAGACCACGCCGGCACCGCGCGACGCAGCAGCCACGGCCCGGGGGTTGCCGGAGCATACCCGCAGCGCGCGCGCCGGCGGAAGGCCGCACGGCGGGTGGCTTACTGGTAGTTTTCTGGCGACGCGGGCGGCGCGGGTAAACGGACTGGCGTTGCGCGGCGATCAGTCCCTCACCCCGGCCCTCTCCCGAGGGGAGAGGGGGTTGGCCCGGCGTAGGCCAGGCTCCGCGTGCTCGCCCTGCTTAGTCCCTGCCGAGCAGAAGGCAACGATTGCTCAGCGCCGCACCGGACGCTTCTGCAGTTTGCGTTGCAGGGTGCGCCGGTGCATGCCCAGGGCGCGGGCGGTGGCGGAGATGTTGCCGTCGTGTTCGGCGAGCACGCGCTGGATGTGTTCCCACTGCAGGCGGTCGACCGACATGGGGTTTTCCGGCACCAGGCTGTCGAGGTCGGCGTGCTCGGAGACCAGCGCGGTGAGCACGTCGTCGGCGTCGGCCGGCTTGCAGAGGTAGTTGGCCGCGCCACGCTTGATCGCCTCGACTGCGGTGGCGATGCTCGAGTAGCCGGTGAGGATCACCACACGCATCTCCGGGTCCAGCGCCAGCAGCTTGGGCAGCAGCACCAGGCCGGAGTCGCCTTCCATCTTCAGGTCGAGCACCGCGTAGTCCGGCACGTCCTGCTCGGCCACGCTGAAGCCTTCCTCGGCGGAATGCGCGACGCTGACGCGCAGGCCACGGCTGGTCATGGCGCGGGCCATGACGCGGGTGAAGGTGGCGTCGTCGTCGACCAGCAGCAGGTGCGGCTGCTCTTCGCCTTCCGGCAGATTGCTTTCGTCACTCATGCACGTTTCCTCAAGGCAAGCGGGGCAGGCGCAGCTCGGTGAGCGTGCCGCCCGCTTCGTGGTTATAGAGTTTCACCGAACCGCCGGCGCGCGTCACGCTGGCCTGGCTGAGGAACAGGCCGAGGCCGAAGCCCTTGCCGCCCTTGGTGGTGATGAACGGCTTGCCGATCTGCTCGGCGATCGCCAGCGGCACGCCGGCGCCGTGGTCGCGGATGCTCAGCACCAACTCGGCGCTGTCCCAGTCGAGGCGGATGTCGAGCTTGTCCGGGCAGGCGTCGGCGGCGTTGTTGAGCAGGTTGAGCAGCGCCTGGGTCAGGTCGGCCGGCGGCAACAGACGCGGCACCGCACCGGCGCCGAGGCACTGGTAGCGGTAGGTGGCCTCCGGACGCATCAGGTGCCAGCGGTTCAGCGTGCTTTCCAGCCAGGCCACCGCGCTTTGCTCGACCACCGCCTGACGGCGATCGGCCTCGGCGGCGCGCACCAGGTGCTGCAGGCTGTCCTTGCACAGCTGCACCTGTTCCTGCAGCACGCCGAGGTCTTCCTGCAGCAGCGGGTCGCGGTGCTCGCGGCGCAGTTCCTTGATCAGCACGCTCATGGTCGCCAGCGGCGTGCCCAGCTCGTGGGCGGCGCCGGCGGCCTGGGTGGCCACGGCGAGCAGCTGCTGGTCGCGCAGGTCTTCCTCGCGGCGCTGCGCGCGCGCCTGTTCCTGACGGCGCAGCTCCTCGGCCATCTTCGCGGCGAAGAAGGTGATCAGCGCGGCAGCCAGCGCGAAGCTCAGCCACATGCCGTAGATCAGCAGCTTCTCGCGCTCGATGAGGACCATTTCCAGCGGGTGGTAGAACTCCAGCAGCAAGGTGTAGCCGGCCAGCGCCAGGCCGGACAGCACCACCGAATACAGCCACGGCAGGGTCGCCGCGGCGATGGTCAGCGGCACCAGGTAGTAGGAAACGAAGGGGTTGGTCGAACCGCCGGTGAAGTACAGCAGCACGCTGTGGATGATCAGGTCGCAGCCGAGTTGCGCGGCGTACTCCAGCTCGGTGACCGGCCACGGCCCGCGCAGACGCAGGGCGGTGAGCAGGCACAGCACCGCCGACACGCCGAGGGTGATCACCAGCGGCAGCCAGGGCAGCGGCAGCAGCCCGGAGAGGTAGGCGAAGCCGACGGAGCCGCCTTGGGCGGCGAGCACCAGGATGCGGATCAGGGTCAGGCGCCAGAGGTTCTGGTGGCTGGCGGACAGCATTTGCGCGGGTTCGAGCATAGGGTCTCCGGGTCGACGGCCGAGTATAACCAAGCGTCCCACGGGGCCGCCGGCGTGCGGCAAAGCGCCGCAGCGCGACAGCACTGAAACATCCTGCATCGAACCGCGCGCGCTGTCGCGGAACAGCCCTTAACCCGAACGGTCCGATCGCTACGTCTAAGCTCGGGTAGTCCTACATACAGGAGTTCGTTATGCCCACTCTCACCCGCCTGACCGCCGCCCTGGCCCTGTGCGCCGCCACCTTCGCCAGCCTGCCACTGCAGGCCGCCGATGAGCCGCGCTACAACCAGATAGCCCTGCGCGCCGAGGTCAGCCAGGACGTCGCCCACGACCTGATGCACGTCACCCTCTACAGCGAGGGCCAGAACAGCGATCCGGCCAAGCTCGCCGCCGACACCAGCGAGGCGCTCAACGCCGCCATCGCCAAGGCGCGCAAGGTGCAGGGCGTCACCGTGCAGTCGGGCAGCCGCAACAGCTACCCGGTGTACGACAAGGATGGCCAGAAGATTACCGGCTGGCGCGAACGCGCCGAGCTGCGCCTGGAAAGCCAGGACTTCGCCACCCTGTCCAAGCTCACCGCCGAGTTGCTCGGCGAGCTGAAGATGGGAGGCATGGACTTCGCCATCTCCAAGCCGAGCCGCAAGAAGAACGAAGACGCGCTGCTGAAGGATGCCGTCGCCGCCTTCAAGGAACGCGCCCAGCTGGCCACCGACGCGCTCGGCGGCAAGGGCTACAAGCTGGTCAGCCTGAACCTCAACAGCGGCGGCTTCCGCCCGATGCCGATGCAGCGCATGGACGCCGCGCCGATGGCCATGTCGATGGCCAAGAGCGCGCCGCAGGAGATCGAGGCCGGCACCAGCGAGGTGACCATCAGCGCCGACGGGGTGATCGAGGTGCAGCTGCCCTGATTCGCGCGCACAACCCCACCACACGCCACCCCTCTCCCAGCGGGAGAGGGGTCGGAGCTGCGGCAACGCCCCACATCCGCATTGCCCAACCACCCCGCCGCCGCCTAGCATGACCACATCCCTTCTCCGCCCGGATGGAACCGCATGCCGCGACGACCGCGCCGCATCCTCGCCCTGCTCCCCGCGCTGCTGTTGAGCAGCCAGGTGCTCGCCGCCAAGGACAGCCTGGTGGTGTGCACCGAAGCCAGTCCGGAAGGTTTCGACATCGTCCAGTACACTGCCGCCACCACCGCCGACGCCTCGTCGGAGACGGTCTACGAGCGCCTGGTGCAGTTCGCCCCGGGGACCACGCGGCTGGTTCCTGCGCTGGCCGAGGGTTGGACGGTCAGCGACGACGGCCTGAGCTACACCTTCACCCTGCGCCAGGGCGTGCAGTTCCACCGCACTGCGGAGTTCACCCCGAGTCGCGCGTTCGACGCCGACGACGTGCTGTGGAGCTTCCAGCGCCAGCTGGACAGCAACCACCCCTGGCACAAACTGTCGCCGCGTGGCTTCCCCTACGCCGAGGCGATGGGCATGGCGGCGCTGATCGAGCGGGTCGAGAAGCTCGACGCACACCAGGTGCGCTTCGTCCTCAAGCACCCCGAGGCGCCGTTCCTCGCCGACCTGGCGATGGGCTTCGCCTCGATCTATTCCGCCGAATACGCCGCGCAGCTGCTGGCGGCCGGCACCCCCGGGCGGCTCAACAGCCACCCGGTGGGCACCGGCCCGTTCGTGTTCCAGCGCTACGCCAAGGACGCGCAGGTCCGCTTCGCCGGCAACCCCACCTACTGGGCCGGCGCGCCGGCGCTCAAGCGGCTGATCTTCGCCATCACCCCCGATCCCAACGTGCGCGTGCAGAAGCTCAAGGCTGGCGACTGCAAGATCGCCGTCTACCCGCGACCGACCGACATCCCGGCGCTGCGCGACGAGCCGCAGCTGCAGGTGCTCGAGCTCGACTCGCTGCTGGTCGCCTACATCGGCCTCAACACCCGCCACCCGCCGCTCGACGACGTGCGCGTGCGCCAGGCGCTGAACCTGGCCTTCGACAAGGACGCCTACGTCCGCGCGCAGTTCGGCGACGGCGGTGCCAGCCCGGCGGTGGCGCCCTACCCGCCGACCCTGTGGGGCCATGACCCGGCACTCAAGCCCTGGCCGCACGATCCCGCGCGCGCCCGCCAGTTGCTCAAGGACGCTGGCGTAGCCGCCGGCACCAAGCTGAGCATCTGGACCCGTCCCGGCGGCGGGCCGACCAACCCCAATCCGGGGATCGGCGCGCAGATGCTGCAGGCCGACCTGAAAGCCATCGGCCTCGACGCCGAGATCCGCGTCTACGAATGGGGCGAGCTGATCAAGCGCGCCAAGCAGGGCGAACACGACCTGATCTTCATGGGCTGGGCCGGCGACAACGGCGACCCGGACAACTTCCTCACCCCCAACCTGTCCTGTGCCGCCGCGGCCTCCGGCGAGAACCAGGCCGGCTGGTGCGACCCGCAGTTCGACGCACTGATCCGCCAGGCCCGGCAGAGCCGCGACCAGCAGGAGCGCGCCGCGCTGTACCGCCAGGCGTTGGCGATCTTCCACGACCAGGCGCCGTGGATTCCGCTGGCCCACCCCAGGCAGTTCGCCGCGCTGCGCCAGGGCGTGCAGGGCTTCGTGCTCAGCCCGCTGGGCTCGAACAACTTCGCGCGAGTGACGCTCGAATGACCGGGAGTCACTGACGCCATGCTGGCTTTCCTCGCCCGCCGCCTGGGCCTGCTGATTCCGACCTTCTTCGGCGTCACCCTGCTGACCTTCGCGCTGATCCGCCTGATCCCCGGCGACCCGGTCGAGGTGATGATGGGCGAGCGGCGCCTCGACCCGCAGGCGCACGCCGAAGCCATGCACCGCCTCGGCCTCGACCGGCCGCTGTACGAGCAATACCTGAGCTACCTCGGTCAGCTCGCCCACGGCGATCTCGGTACCTCGTTCCGTTCCGGCGAGAGCGTGTGGCGCGAGTTCGCCACGCTGTTCCCCAACACCCTCGAACTGGCCCTTGCCGCGCTGCTGTTCGCCGGCGTACTCGGCGTGCTGGCCGGGGTGATCGCCGCGCTGAAACGCGGCTCGTGGTTCGACCACGGGGTGATGGGCCTGGCGCTGACCGGCTATTCGATGCCGATCTTCTGGTGGGGCCTGATGCTGCAGATCCTCATCTCCGTCGGGCTCGGCTGGACCCCGGTGTCCGGGCGCATCGACCTGCTCTACGACATCGAGCCGCGCACCGGCTTCATGCTCATCGACGCGCTGCTCAGCCCCGACGAGGGCGCGTTCCTCGACGCGCTGCGCCACCTGATCCTGCCGACCATTGTGCTCGGCACCATCCCACTGGCGGTGATCGCGCGGATGACCCGCTCGGCGATGCTCGAGGTATTGCGCGAGGACTACATCCGCACCGCGCGCGCCAAGGGCCTGTCGTCGGCGCGCGTGGTGTTCGTGCATGGCCTGCGCAACGCGCTGATCCCGGTGCTCACCGTGTTCGGCCTGCAGATCGGCGCGCTGCTCTCCGGCGCGGTGCTGACCGAGACGATCTTCTCCTGGCCGGGCATCGGTAAATGGCTGATCGAGTCGATCAGCGCCCGCGACTACCCCGTGGTGCAGAACGGCATCCTGCTGATCGCCACCCTGGTGATCCTGGTGAACTTCACCGTCGACCTGCTCTACGGGCTGGCCAATCCACGCATCAGGCATGCGCGATGAACACCTCAGACCTTTCATTCACTCGCGAGGCGCGCCACTGTGCGCTGCCGCTGATCGCGGATAAATCTGCGCCTACAAAAGCCCTCATGCCCCGACACCGACTCGTCGCCTGTAGGAGCGAATTCATTCGCGGCAAAGGCCATTCCGCGCTGCCGGCAATCGCGGATAAATCCGCTCCGACAAGAGCCCGGCCATGACCAGCGCCGCCCTCGCCTACCCCTCGCCGCTGCGCGAATTCTGGCAGGCCTTTGTGCGCAACAAGGGCGCACTCGGCGGCCTGGCCTTCCTGCTGCTGGTCGTCGCCTGCGCGCTGCTCGCCCCCTGGCTGGCGCCGCACGACCCCAGCCAGCAGTTCCGCGACGCCCTGCTCACCCCGCCGGTGTGGCTGGAAGGTGGCCAGTGGCGCTTCCTGCTCGGCACTGACGAACTGGGTCGCGACCTGCTCTCGCGACTGATCCACGGCGCGCGCCTGTCGCTGCTGATCGGCCTGGCCTCGGTGGTCCTCGCCCTGCTGCCCGGCGTGCTGCTCGGCCTGCTCGCCGGCTTCTCGCCACGGCGCCTGGGCCCGCCGATCATGCGCGCGATGGACGTGATGCTGGCCCTGCCGGCGCTGCTGCTCGCCGTGGCGATCGTCGCCATCCTCGGCCCGGGGTTGCTCAACACAGTGATCGCCATCGCCATCGTCTCGCTGCCCGCCTACGTGCGCCTGACTCGCGCCGCAGTGCTCGGCGAGGTCGAGCGCGACTACGTGACCGCCGCGCGGCTGGCCGGCTCCGGACCGCTGCGCCTGATGTTCGTCAGCGTGCTGCCCAACTGCCTGGCGCCGCTGATCGTGCAGGCCAGCCTGAGTTTCTCGGCGGCGATTCTCGACGCCGCGGCACTGGGCTTCCTCGGCCTCGGCGTGCAGCCGCCGACGCCCGAATGGGGCAGCATGCTCGCCTCGGCACGTGACTACATCGAGCGCGCCTGGTGGGTGGTGACCCTGCCCGGGCTGACCATCCTGCTCACCGTGCTGGCCATCAACCTGATGGGCGACGGCCTGCGCGATGCGCTCGATCCGAAGCTGAAGGACGTGCAATGAGCCTGCTGGAGATTCGCAACCTCAGCGTGCGCTTCGGCGCTGCCGACGCCGTGCCGGTGGTCGACGGCCTCGACCTGCGCCTGGAGGCCGGCGAGGTGCTGGCGCTGGTCGGCGAGTCTGGCTCCGGCAAGTCGATGAGCATGCTCGCGCTGATGGGCCTGGTCGATGCGCCCGGGCGGGTCACGGCCGACGCCCTGCGCTTCGCCGACCACGACCTGCTGACCCTCAAGGGCCGCGCGCGGCGCCGGGTGATCGGCAAAGACATCGCCATGGTCTTCCAGGACCCGCTCAGCGCGCTGAACCCCAGCTACCGGGTCGGCTTCCAGATCGAGGAAGTACTGCGCCAGCACCTCGGCCTCAAGGGCCAGGCCGCGCGGCGCCGGGCCATCGAGCTGCTTGAGCGGGTGGAGATTCCTGCCGCCGCACGACGCCTCGACGCCTACCCGCACCAGCTGTCCGGCGGCATGGCGCAGCGCGTGGCGATTGCCATGGCGATCGCCGGCGAGCCGCGCCTGCTGATCGCCGACGAACCGACCACCGCACTGGATGTGACCATCCAGGCGCAGATCCTCGCCCTGCTGCTCGACCTGCAGCGCGAGCGCGACATGGCCCTGCTGCTGATCAGCCACGACCTCGCCGTGGTCGCCGAAACCGCGCACAGCGTGGCGGTGATGTACGCCGGTCAGGTGGTCGAACAAGGCCGCCTGCCGGCGCTGTTCGACGCCCCCGCGCACCCCTACAGCGAGGCGCTGCTGGCGGCCATCCCGCAGCCCGGGCAGACCCGCCTGCACAGCCTGCCGGGCGTGGTGCCGGGGTGCTTCGACCGCCCCGCCGGCTGCCTGCTGGCGCCGCGCTGCCCCTATGTGCAGCCGCACTGCCAGCAGCGCCCCGCGCTGACCGCGAGCCGCCTCGGCGCGGTGCGCTGCTTCTTTCCGCTGCATCAGGAGGCGCGATGAGCATCGTCCTCAGCGCTCACCAGCTGGTCCGCCACTACCCGGTGTCGCGCGGCCTGCTGCGCCCCGCCGCGCTGGTCCGCGCGCTGAACGGCGTGTCGTTCGAGCTGCACGCCGGGCAGACCCTGGCGGTGGTCGGCGAGTCCGGCTGCGGCAAGTCGACCCTGGCGCGCGCCCTGACCATGATCGAGACGCCGGACGCCGGCACGCTGCAGATCGCCGGCCAGGACGTGCTCGGCGCCGACCGCGCGCAGCGCCGCCAGCTGCGCCGCGACGTGCAGATGGTGTTCCAGAGCCCCTACGCCTCGCTGAATCCGCGGCAGAAGATCGCCGCGCAACTGGCCGAGCCGCTGCGCAACTACACCGCTCTATCGCGCACCGAACGCGACGAGCAGGTGCAGGCCATGCTCGCCCGCGTGGGCCTGCGCGGCGAGTACGCGCAGCGCTACCCGCACATGTTCTCCGGCGGCCAGCGCCAGCGCATCGCCATCGCCCGGGCGATGATGCTGCAGCCCAAGGTGCTGGTCGCCGACGAACCGACCTCGGCGCTCGACGTGTCGATCCAGGCGCAGGTGCTCAACCTGTTCATGGACCTGCAGGCCGAGTACGCCACCGCCTATGTGTTCATCTCGCACAACCTCGCGGTGGTGCGCCTGCTCGCCGACGAAGTGCTGGTGATGTACCTCGGCCGGGTGGTCGAGCGTGCCGCCAGCGCAGCGTTGTTCGCCCGCCCGCTGCACCCCTACACCCAGGCGCTGCTGGCCGCCACGCCGAGCCTGCAGCGCGACCCGCAGCGACCACGCGCGACGCTCGGCGGCGACCTGCCCGACCCGCTCGCGCCCCCACCGGGCTGCGCCTTCCACACCCGCTGCCCGCACGCCAGTGAGCGCTGCCGCGTCGAACTGCCGGAACTGCGCCGCCTCGACGCGCACGAGGTGGCCTGTCATCACGCCGAGCAAATCAACGGCTGAGCGCCTGTTTACCCTCTCCTGACTCGCGGCCAGACCGCGTTAAAAGTGGCCTCAAAATGCTCATTTACGCTGCGTAAACTGCGCTTTTTCGGCCACTTTTGCCTTGCCTGGCTCTAATTCAGAAGAGCGTAAACAGGCTCTGCGAACGGCGGCGCTCAGCGGCCGAAGAATTGGTAGAAGCGGCGCAGTTCGGCCTGCGCGCCCGCCAGCTCGGCCGTGACGAAGCGCAGCTCGCCATGCGCGGGAATCTGCGCCAGGCGCCCGGCGTCCAGTGGGTGCAGCCAGCCGAGCAGCGGGTAACCGCCCATGGTCTGCCGGTCGGCCTGCAGGATGATCGGCTGGCCGTCCGGCGGCAGCTGGATCGCGCCGTTGGCCATGCCCTGCGACCACTCGACCGCTGGCAGATGCAACGCTGCGCCCTGCAGCCGCGCGCCCATGCGATCGGCTTGCGCGCTGAGGTGCCAGGGCTGGGCGACGAAGCGTTGCAGCAGCGCCGCCGGCAGTCCGGGCGCCGGCAGCACGCGCAGCGTCGGCGCAGTGCGGTAGTCGGGCACGAACCGCCAGGGCACGCTGGCCGGCCCCGGCAGCTCGGCCGCGATGAAGCTCAGCCGATCGCCGGCGGCCAGCGGCCGGCCGTCGCCGTGCAGACCGCCGAGGCCTTCGCGTACCTGGCAAGCCACGCTGCCGAGCACCGCCGCGCCACGAAAGCCGCCGGAGGCGGCCAGGTAGGCACGCTGGCCGCTGCGCGCATAACCCAGCTCGAGGCGCTGCCCGGCACGCACCCGAAAGCGTGACCAGCCGCGCCGTGGTGTGCCATCCAGCTGCAGCGGCAGGTCGGCGCCACACAGCGCCAGCCAGCCATCGCCGTCGCACTCCAGCACCACGCCGCCGAGGGCGATCTCCAGCAGCGGTGCGTCCCAGCGATTGCCGAGCAGGCGGTTGGCCCAGGCCGCGGCGTGGGTATCCAGCGGGCCGCTGGGCGACACGCCGAGGTGCTGCCAGCCGTGACGGCCGCCATCCTGCAGCAGGCTGAGTGGACCGGGCTTGAGCACCCGCAGCAGGGTCATCGCGACTCGGCCTGGAAGGCGGCGGCGTCGATGGCGACGAAGCGCACCCGGTCGCCCAGCGCCAGCGGACAGGGCGGTGTCGCCTGGGCGTCGAACAGCCGCCACGGGCAGCGGCCGATCAGGTGCCAGCCACCCGGCGAGGCCTGCGGGTAGATCGCTGTCTGCCGCTCGGCGATCGCCAGGCTGCCGGCCGGCACGCGGGTCCGCGGGGTGGCGCGGCGCGGCAGCGCCAGGCGCGCATCCAGCTCGCCGAGGTAGGCGAAACCCGGGGCGAAGCCGATCGCCCCGACGCGGTACTCGACGGCGCTGTGCAGAGCGATCACCGCGTCGATGCTGAGGCCGCAGGCGCGCGCCACCTCGGCGAGGTCGGCGCCGTCGTAGCACACCGGGATCTGATGTAGGCGACCCGTCGCGGGCCGGCTCGCCTCGCGCTGCCAGGCGTCGAGCAAGGGTCGCAGACGGGAACTGAGTTGCTGGTGGTCGGTGCGCAGCAGGTCGTAGTGCAGCAGCAGGCTGTTCCAGCCCGGCACCAGATCGCGCAACTCGCTGCCCAGTTGCTGGCGCAGCGTCTCGGCCAACTGGGCGAGGCGCGCCGGCAGCTGCGCATCGGGTCGCTCGGCGAGCACCAGCAGCAGCGCCTCGGCGCCGGCCGGCTGCAGTTCGATCACGCCGCGTCCAGCATCGCGCGCAGACGGCGCAGCACCGCCAGCGACTCCGGGTTGTCGCCGTGCACGCAGAGGCTGTCGGCGACCAGGCACAGCGGCTGGCCGTCGAGGTCGGCGAATGGCTCGCCGCGGGCAATCGCCAGCGCCTGTTCGAGGATGCGCGGCGCCTCGTGGTGCACCGCCCCGGCCAGGCGGCGCGGCGCCAGCTGACCATCGGCGAGGTAGGCACGGTCGGCGAAGGCCTCGAAGCGCAGCGGCACGCCGAGTGCCTCGGCGAGACGCCGTTCGCGGCTGTTGTCGGCCAGCGCCAGGACCATCAGCGGCAGTCCCGGCCGGTAGCGCGCGCAGGCGCGCAGCACGGCGTTGAGCAGCTCGTCGTCGCGCACCAGGTCGTTGTACAGCGCGCCGTGCGGCTTGACGTAGTCGAGTTGGCTGCCGGCGGCGCGGCAGAAACCGTCCAGCGCGCCGAGCTGGTAGAGCACCAGTGCCTCGACTTCCTCGGGCGCGCAGGCCAGGTGGCGGCGGCCGAAGCCGGCGAGATCGGGATAGGACGGGTGGGCGCCGATGCTCACCCCGTGCTGCACCGCCAGGGCGACGGTGCGCTGGATGGTCAGTGGGTCGCCGGCGTGGAAGCCGCAGGCCAGGTTGGCCTGATCGATCAGCGGCATGGCGTGGGCGTCGTCGCCCATGCGCCAGGCGCCGAAGCTTTCGCCCATGTCGCAATTGAGGAGGATGCGTCTGTTCATGGGCAGATTATGGCGGAATTCCGCCAGCCGGCGGCAGCTGCGCTCCGGATAAAAAACGCCCCGCACGAGGCGGGGCGAACGGTCCCTAGGAGCAGGGATGCACGGTGTGGGGGACGCCAGCGCTCAGTAGACGTCGCGCCGGTAGCGGCCCTCTTCGATCAGTTGTTGCACCGCGGCGTCGCCGAGCAGCTCGCGCAGCACCGCGTCGACGCCGCCGGCCATGCCCTCCAGGCTGCCGCAGACGTACAACGCCGCGCCGTCGGCCAGCCAGCGCCGCAGCTCCTCGGCGGACAGGCGCAGGCGGTCCTGCACATAGACTTTCTCGGCCTGATCGCGGGAGAACGCCACGTCCAGGCGCTGCAGCTCACCGCTGGCCAGTGCCTGCTCGAGCTCGGCGCGGCAGTAGAAGTCGTGTTCAAGGTTACGCTCGCCGAACAGCAGCCAGTTGCGCGCGTGGCCGGCAACGATGCGCGCCTTGAGCAGCGCGCGCAGGCCGGCGATGCCGGTGCCGTTGCCGATCAGGATCACCGGACGGTCGTCCTCCGGAGCGTGGAAGCTGCTGTTGCGGCGCAGCCGGGCGACCAGCGAGCCGCCCACCGGCACCTGCTCGGTGAGCCAGCCGGAACCGAGGCCGACGCGCCCATCGGCGTGGCGTTCCTGGCGAATGATCAGCTCCAGCGCGCCGTCGCTCGGCAACGAGGCGATCGAGTAATCGCGCGCGGTCAGCGGCACCAGCGCCTCGAGCAGCGCCTGGGCATGCAGGCCGACCAGGTGCGCGGCGCTGTCGGGCAACTGCCGGCTGGCCAGCGCCTCGTGCAGCGGCTGCGCCAGCGGCCCGACGTTGACCCACTCGGAGCCGTCCAGGCCATGCGCCGCCAGCCACTCGCGCACGCGCGCTTCGCTGTGGCGCGGCAGTACTTCGAGGATGTCGCCGGCCACCCAGCTGCTGAGTTGCTCGGGGCGCAGCGCGACGAGGAAGGTCGGCCCGCCCTGGCTGCCTGGGTTGAGCCACTCACGGCGCTCCAGGGTCCAGCGGCCGAACACCGCCTCCTGAACGGCGAGCGGCTGCGCGCCGGTCAGCTCGCCGAGCTGCTGCTGCCAGCGATCGAGGGCCAGCACGTCGCTGCCATCCACCTCGATCGGCGCGAACAGGCTGTGCGCGCCCTGGCCGTCGAGCCAGCTGCGCAGGCGCCGGGCGAAGCCGCAGAACTGTTCGTACTGGCGGTCGCCGAGCGCCAGCACCGCATAGCTGAGCTGGTCGAGGGCCAGGTGGTGGCCGAGCAGCTTGCGCTCGAAGCCGCGCGCGCTGTCCGGCGCCTCGCCATCGCCGAAGGTGCTGACCACGAACAGCGCCTTGCGCGCCTGGCGCAGGCTCTGCTCATCGAGCTTGGCGAGCGGTGCGACGCGCACCGGCAGGCCGGCCGCCTGCAGCTGCCCGGCGGTCTGCCAGGCCAGTTGCTCGGCGAAACCGCTCTGGCTGGCGAAACCGATCAGCCAGCCGTCACCGCCGGCGCTGTCGCCCAGCGCGCCACGCGCCGCCTGCACCGCGCGCTTCTTGCGGCGCCGGTCGAGGTAGAGCAGCCAGCCGGTGATGAAGAACAGCGGCATCGCCGCGCTGGCCAGCGCCATCAGGATGCGCCCGGGCAGGCCGAAGTATTCGCCGACGTGCAGCGCATAGACGCTGGCCAGCAGCTGCGCCTTGAAGCTCTTGTCGGCGTAACGTTCGTGACGGGTGACCTTGCCGCTGGCTGGGTCGAGTTCGATCTGGTTGAGCGCGCGGGCGTGATCGGCGTCGTCGAGCAGGTAGAACACCGTCGCCGGCTGCCCGGCCACCGGCGGCAGGCGCAGGTTGTAGGCGGTCATGCGCGGGCCGGCGGCGCTCTGGATGCTCTGCCACACGGCGCTGTAGTCGACCACCGGCGGCGGCCCGGACGGTGCCGGCATGCCGCGCCCGCCGCGCCGCTCGCCGCCGCGCTGGCCGGGCTTGCCGCGTTCCTGGCCGGCCGGGGCGTCGGCGAGCAGTTTGTTGAGGCCTTCGCGGTACCAGTCGTAGGACCAGAACAAGCCGGTCAACGCGGCGCACAGGTAGAACAGCAGCGCCCAGGTGCCCGCCACGGCGTGCAGGTCCCAATTGAAGCTGCGCCCCCGCTTGGCCCAGTCCAGGGTCAGCCAGGCCCGCCAGTTCAGCGCCTTGCGCGGCCAGCGCAGGTACAGCCCGGACAGGCAGAAGAACACCAGCGCCAGGGTGCTGGCCGCGGTGATCTGCTTGCCGGTCTCGCCCATGGCGAGGAAGCGGTGCAGCTGCAGCATCAGGTTGAAGAAGCCTTCACCGTGCGGCTGGCCGAGCAGCTCGCCGGTGTACGGATCGAAGTAGCGCATCGGCCCGCGCCGCTCGCCCGGCGGCGGGGTGAAGTACACCCGCGCGGCGCTGTCGTCGCGGCTGTCGACCCACAGGCCGTTGACCCGCTTGCCGGTCGCCGCCTCGAGCTTGGGCACCAGTTGCGCCGGCGGCAGCGCGCCGCTGTCGCGCACCTGCACGCGCAGCACCTCGGGGTTGAGCGCGCGCGTGATCTCGCCTTCGAAGGCATACAGCGCGCCGGTCACGCCCATCAGGGCGAGCACCAGGCCGGCGGTGATGCCGAAGAACCAGTGCAGTTGGAACAGGATTTTCTTGAACACGAAGCATCACTCTTGCGGTGCAGGGCGGCGTCGGCAGGACGGTGGCCGCCAGTCGGGCGATTAGACGAGAGACAATTCTATTTGAGAAATATTCGCGCAGGGTGGCGGGCAGCAGGCGTTTACACACCCTTTACTATGCGGCGCCCCGCCGCCGTTCACGGCCAGTCATCGACCCGGCGCAGTAGTTCGGGCTGGATGTCCGCCAGGGTGCGGCAGCCGCTCAGCGCCATGCCCATCTCCAGCTCCTCGCGCAGTAGCCTGAGCAGGTGCGCCACTCCCAGCGCGCCGGCGGTGGCCAGGGCATGGATGTACGGCCGGCCGATCAGCACCGCTGAGGCGCCGAGGGCCAGGGCCTTGAGCACGTCGGTGCCACGGCGGATACCGCCGTCGACCAGCAGCGGCACCTCGGCGCCGACTGCCGCGCGAATCCCCGGCAGCGCCTTGGCCGCCGGCCACTGCGAATCGAGCACGCGGCCGCCGTGGTTGGAGACGATCAGCCCCGCGGCGCCGGCCTGCAGCCCGCGCCGCGCATCGTCCGGGTGCAGGATGCCCTTGAGCAGCAGCGGCAGCCGGGTGCGCTGCGCCAGCCATTGCACTTCGGCCCAGCCCGGCGCCACGGCGAGCAGCCCGTCGAACACCGGACTGGCGTCGGCGCCCAGCGCCGGCAGGGGCGGCGGCGCGTCGATGTTCACCGCCGCGATACCCGGCGGCAGCTGGAAGCCGGCGCGCTGTTCGCGGTTGCGCAGCCCGGCGACCGGCGCGTCGACGGTGAGCACCAGGGCCCGGTAACCGGCCTGCTCGGCGCGGCGGACCAGCGCCAGGGTGCGCTCACTGTCGCCCTGCCAGTACAGCTGGAACCACAGCGGCCCCGGCGCCGCGACGGCAACGGCCTCCAGGGTGCAGGAGGCGAAGCTGCTGAGCACCGCGGCACCGCCCAAGGTGCCGGCGGCCAGCGCACTGGCCGTCTCGCCATCGGCATGGAACAGCCGCTGGTAGGCAACCGGGGCGAGCAGGATCGGATGCTGCAACTCGTCACCAAGCAGCTGGCAACGGGTATGCCCGCCGCGCAGGTCGCGCAGCATGCGCGGCACGATCGCCAGCTCCTGCCACACGCGCAGGTTGGCGGCGCAGGTCAGCTCGTCGCCCGCGCCACCCTGCAGGTAAGCCAGCGCGTTGCAGTCCAGGCGTTCGAGCGCATAACGCTCGTAGTCGCCGGCGCAGAGCAGGTCGGCGGGAATCTGGGTCAGCGCGGGCCGCATCATTCCGCCCATTGCCGCAGCAGGTTGTGATAGGTGCTGGTCAGGCTCAGCACTTCCTCGCTGTCGCCCAATTGTTGGCGCAGCTTGAGGATGGTCATGTCCAGGTCGAAGAGCATCTTGCGCTGCCAGGCATCGCGCACCCGGCTCTGGCTCCACAGGAACGAAGCGAGGCGCGTGCCCGCGGTGACCGGCTCGACCCGGTGCAGACTGGTCGCCGGGTAGACGATGGCGTCGCCCGCAGCCAGTTTGATCTCGTGCTCGCCGTAGGTGTCCTCGAGGATCAGTTCGCCGCCCTGGTACTCCTCGGGCTCGGAAAGGAACAGGGTGGTCGAGACATCGGTGCGGTATTGCTCGCCGTTGCCGGCGTCGCGCTGCAGCGCACTGTCGACGTGATCGCCGTACTGGTCGCCGCCGCTGTAGCAGTTGAACAGCGGCGGCAGGATATGCCGCGGCAGCACCGCGGAGACAAACAGCGGATGGCGGCGCAGCGCCGCGACGACCCGCTGCGACAACTCGGCCCAGGTCGCCGAATCGGTGGACAGTTGCTGGTTGCGCTTGCGCTGCGCCGCCTGCGCGCCGGCGCTGTGCGCCCCGTCGACCCAGGCGGCGCTCGCCAGTTGCGCGCGCAGCTGCGCGACCTCCGGCTTGCTCAGTACCTGGGGAATATGCAGCAGCATGGCGACTCCTTCACACGGCCGGAAGCCCGCGCATCAGCGCAGGCTTCGTCAGCCACTGAGACCGGCTTAGAACGACAGTTCGGTGGTGAACAGCGCCGAGCGCGGCGCCCCCAGACGCATGCGCGAGCCGCCGTTGTTCAGCGTTTCGATGTACTCCTCGTCGAACAGGTTATAGATGTTCAGACGCAGGTTCACGTTCTCGCTGACCCGGTACGCGGCCATCGCATCGGCCACCCAGTAGGAAGGAATCGACGGCATGCTCTGCCCGGCATCGCTGCCAGCGGTGACGAAGCGGTCCTGCTCGCCGATGTAACGGGTGCCGCCGCCAACCGTCAGGTCGCCCCAGGTGTACGAGGTCCACAGCGTCGCGGTGAGGTCCGGCGACCAGCGCACGCCGCTGGTTTCCGAGACCACCCCTGAGTTGTTGATGCTGGCCTGGTCCATCTGCTTGGTGTTCATCTTCGAGATGCCCGCGGTGACCTGCCAGAAACTGGTGATCTGCCCGACCAACCCCAGCTCGACACCTTCGACACGGGTCTTGCCTTCCTGGAAGTAGGTGCCGGTGAACGAGTCGTAGGACACCTGGTTCTCGTTGTCGGTGCGGTACACCGCGGCGGTCAGACTGAGCTGCTCGTCGAGCACATCCCACTTGGTGCCCAGTTCGACGTGCTCGGTTTCCTGCGGGTCGAACGCCGGGTTGTCCGCCGAGCTTTCGCTGCTCGACAGGGCGAAGCTGCCGTTGCCCGGCGGCGTCTTGGAGTTGGCGTAGGACAGGTAGATGCTGCCGTTCTCCAGCGGCTTGAAGACGATGCCGCTGTTCCAGCTCAATAGTTCGTCGGAGGCGTCCGCGCTGGACGGCACCAGAGTGAAGTTGGGGCTGGTGCCGACCAGCGCGGCGCTGTCGGTTTCGGTCTTGTAGTGCTCGTAGCGCAGGCCGGCGTTGAGCAGCCATTGCTCGTTCAGGTGCAGCGTGTCGAAGGCATACACCGCGGCGGTCTTGGTCTCGCCGTCGGTGAAGGCGCCGGTCTTGTACGGATCGCCAAGCACGTCATGGGCATTGGGGTTGTACAGATTGGCCGGCGGCAGCGCCACCGCCGGGAAGGCCACGCCGTTGATCACCTGGGCGGCGGTGGCGGCGCTCTCGTTGCGCTGCTTCTCGCGCATGAATTCGAGACCGGTCGACAGGTCGTTCTGCAGGCCGAAGGTGTCGAACTGGGTGGTCAGGCTGGTCTGGTTGGCGAGGATGTCGTTTTCCTGATCGACCAGCTGGCGGGTACGCGCCACCGTCCAGTTCGCCGGGTTGCCGTTCGGCGCACTGATGGCGTTGACCCCGGTGAGAATCCGGTCGTTGCTGCTCTGCCCCCAGCGGGAAATGTTGCGCAGCGTGGTGACGTCGTTGAGGTCGTGCTCGAGCTTCACGCTGAGCATGTCGCCATCGATTTTCTCCTGGTCGTGCGGCGAGCCGTAGTAGTTCTCGCGATCGACCTTGGCACCGGCGTTGATGTTGGCGTTGGCGTTGAAGTAGCCGTGCCAGCCGATGGTCGGAATGCCGCCGTCCGGGGTGTTGTCCTGGCGCACGTGCTGGGAATAGACGTACAGGCGGGTGGCGGTATCCAGGCCGAAGGCCAGGGACGGGGCTACCCCGTAGCTGCTGTTGTCGACGTAGTCGCGATCATCGACATCGCCATCGCGGCGCATCAGGTTGAGGCGGAACGCCGAGGTGTCGCTCATCTGCTGGTTGATGTCGGCGGTGAGGTTGCTCTTGTCCGCGGTGCCGTAACCCAGGGTGCCGTAGACCTGGCTTTCGAGGGTCGGCAGCTTGGAGATCAGGTTGATGTAGCCGGCCGACGCGCCGCGGCCGATGTCCGAGCCGGCGGCGCCCTTGACCACTTCGACCTGCTCCAGGTTGAACACGTCGCGGCTGACCGCGCCGAGGTCGCGGATGCCGTCGACGAAGGTCGAGGTCTGGGTGGAGAAGCCACGCATCATGAAGGTGTCGCCGGCCGAGGTGTTGCCGTTCTCGCCGAGTTGCATGGTGATCCCGGGGGTGTTACGCAGGGCTTCCATCAGGCTGGTCGCGCCCTGTTCGCGGAGCACTTCCTTCTTGATCACCTGGATGGTCTTCGGCGTATCCAGCAGCGGCTCGGTCAGCTTGCTGTTGGCGCTGCGGGTCGCCTTGTACGGCACGTCGGCGACCGAGTTGACGCTGGTGGGCGTCAGGCTGACTTCGTCCTTGGCGCTGTCGCCCTGCGCGGCCAAGCCCACTGTCGGCACGGCGGCGGCGATCAGCGCGGCGAGCTGGCTGGTCTTCTGGTGTTTCCTGCTGCGAATGGTCATCGATCCTTATCCCCTGGAAGTGCCATCCCGTGCAGAGTTGTGATTTGCCCGAGGGGCAAGTGGGATGACTAATCGGGTGCGGATGATAATGACTTGCATTTATATCCACAATGCTACGCGTTCACATTTGTAAATAATTCGTATATGGAACTGGCGTACGAAATCCCGGGCAAAAAAAAGCCCCGCATCGGCGGGGCTTTCTTATCGCAGTAGGGCTTAGATGTAGAACGCCTTCAGCGGCGGGAAGCCGTTGAACTCTACCGCGCTGTAGCTGGTGGTGTAGGCACCGGTGGACAACCAGTACAGGCGGTCTTCAGCGGCCAGGTTGAGCGGCAGGCCGTACTTGTAGTTCTCGTACATGATGTCGGCGCTGTCGCAGGTCGGGCCGGCGATCACCACTTCTTCCATCTCGCCCTTCTTCTCGGTCCAGATGGGGAACTTGATGGCTTCGTCCATGGTTTCGATCAGGCCGGAGAACTTGCCCACGTCGGTGTATACCCAGCGCTCCACCGCGGTGCGCGACTTGCGTGCGACCAGCACCACTTCGCTGACCAGGATGCCGGCGTTGGCGATCAGCGAGCGGCCCGGCTCGAGGATGATTTCCGGCAGGTCATCGCCGAAGTCTTCCTTGAGGAAGCGGGTGATTTCCTCGGCGTAGGTCTCCAGGTCGTTGGTGCGCTGGATGTAGTTGGCCGGGAAGCCGCCGCCCATGTTGATCATCTGCAGGGTGATACCGTCTTCTTCCTTGAGGCGCTCGAAGATCACCTTGACCTTGGCGATCGCGGCGTCCCACACGTCGATGTCGCGCTGCTGCGAGCCGACGTGGAAGGAGATGCCGTACGGCACCAGGCCCAGCTGCTTGGCGAGGATCAGCAGGTCCAAGGCCATGTCCGGGTTGCAGCCGAACTTGCGCGACAGCGGCCAGTCGGCCGAGGTCGAGCCTTCGGTGAGGATGCGCACGTAGATCTTCGCGCCCGGCGCCGCCTTGGCGATGTTGCGCAGGTCGGCTTCCGAGTCGGTGGCGAACAGGCGCACGCCCTTCTCGTAGAAGTAACGAATGTCGCGGGCTTTCTTGATGGTGTTGCCGTAGCTGATGCGATCCGGGCCGACGCCGGCGCTCATCACTTTGTCCAGCTCGTAGATCGAGGCGATGTCGAAGTTCGCCCCCTTGTCGCGCAGCAGCTCGGTGATCTCGATGGCCGGGTTGGCCTTCACCGCGTAGTAGATCTTGGCGAACGGAAAGCAGGTGCCCAACTGGTCGTAGGCATCGGAAATGGTCTGTTTATCGATGACCACGAACGGGGTTTGCTGCTGATCGGCAAGCGCCTTCATGCGCTGAAAGGTGGCGGGTGCGAAATAATCTTCGACCTTGATCGACATGCGCGGGACTCCAGATGGCTGAACATTTTCTAGGAAGGTGGAGTGGTTCCATGACAGTTGGAACCGCGAACGCCTGATCAGTTTCCCCACTTTGGTTCGCCTACTTCCCAAGGCATGTCGCCGAGGATCACCCCCAGCGGGGATAACCTCTCGTCGTCAGTACTTGAGCCGGATGGATCGTTGCCAGCATGGACGTTCGGGCGCGAACTTTAGGACCACATAGCCATGAGATCAATCAAAAATTGCCGCTGTTTTGTAGCCTGCTGTCGCCTGCCTGGTTGAACGTTTTTTATCCTTAACAAAACGTCCGGAATGCTGCACAAAACGGGGCTTTGCACGGGGTTCGCCGCCCCCTCTCCACACCGGCCGGAACAGGCCGCTCGCGCCCCTCGCCCGCCCTGCTCGGACTGCCGGCCTGATCGGCTCAACGAATCCGGCTATAATCCCGCGCTTTTCGGGCCATTGCGGCCCGTCACCGTATCCAGCCAGGCACGCATCCATGACCACCCAGGCCATCGAAGTCGGCAAACGCCGCACATTCGCGATCATTTCCCACCCCGACGCCGGTAAGACCACGATTACCGAGAAGCTCCTGCTGATGGGTAAGGCGATCGCCGTTGCCGGCACGGTGAAGTCGCGCAAGTCCGACCGCCATGCCACGTCCGACTGGATGGAAATGGAGAAGCAGCGCGGCATCTCCATCACCACCTCGGTGATGCAGTTCCCCTACCGCGAGCACATGATCAACCTGCTCGACACCCCCGGCCACGAAGACTTCTCCGAAGACACCTACCGCACCCTGACCGCGGTGGACTCGGCGCTGATGGTGCTCGACGGCGGTAAGGGCGTGGAGCCGCGCACCATCGCCTTGATGGACGTCTGCCGGCTGCGTGACACGCCGATCGTCAGCTTCATCAACAAGCTCGACCGCGACATCCGCGACCCGATCGAACTGCTCGACGAAATCGAGGCGGTGCTGAAGATCAAGGCCGCGCCGATCACCTGGCCGATCGGCTGCTACCGCGACTTCAAGGGTGTCTACCACCTGGCAGACGACTACATCATCGTCTACACCCCAGGCCACGGCCACGAGCGCACCGAGGTGAAGATCATCCAGCACCTCGACTCCGACGAAGCCCGCGCGCACCTCGGCGACGAGTACGAGCGCTTCATCGAGCAGCTGGAACTGGTGCAGGGCGCCTGCCATGAGTTCAATCGCGACGAGTTCCTCGCCGGCCAGCTGACCCCGGTATTCTTCGGCACCGCGCTGGGCAACTTCGGCGTCGACCACGTGCTCGACGCGGTGGTCGACTGGGCGCCGCAACCACTGGCGCGCGCCGCCCACGAGCGCGTGGTTGAGCCGGTCGAGGAGAAGTTCTCAGGCTTCGTGTTCAAGATCCAGGCGAACATGGACCCGAAACACCGCGACCGCATCGCCTTCATGCGCATCTGCTCGGGCAAGTACGAGAAGGGCATGAAGATGCGCCACGCGCGTCTCGGCAAGGACGTGCGCATCGCCGATGCGCTGACCTTCTTCTCCAGCGAGCGCGAGCAGCTGGAAGAGGCCTTCGCCGGCGACATCATCGGCCTGCACAACCACGGCACCATCCAGATCGGCGACACCTTCACCGAAGGTGAGAACCTTGGTTTCACTGGCATCCCGCACTTCGCCCCGGAGTTGTTCCGCCGCGTGCGCCTGAAGGACCCGCTGAAGTCCAAGCAGCTGCGCCAGGGCCTGCAGGAACTGGCCGAGGAAGGCGCCACCCAGGTGTTCTTCCCCGAGCGCAACAACGACATCATCCTCGGCGCGGTCGGTGTGCTGCAGTTCGATGTGGTCGCCAGCCGCCTCAAGGAGGAATACAAGGTCGAGTGCGCCTACGAGGCGATCAACGTCTGGTCGGCACGCTGGATCGAATGCGCCGACGAGAAGAAGCTCAAGGAGTTCAAGGACAAGGCCTACGAGAACCTCGCCGTGGACGGCGGTGGTCACCTCACCTACCTGGCGCCGACTCGGGTCAACCTGAGCCTGATGGAAGAGCGCTGGCCGGACGTGAAATTCCGCGCCACCCGCGAGCACCACTAAGACCCTCGCCGCCCTCTCCCGCCGGGAGAGGGTTGGGCCGCGCGGCGCTCGGGGCTATGCTGAGCCTCCATCCCTCGCGGCCCCGGTCATGCAGCTGATCGACACCCACACCCACCTGGATTTCCCCGACTTCGACGCCGATCGCGACGCGCTGCTGGCGCGCTGCCACGCGCTGGGCGTCGAACGGCTGGTGGTGCTCGGCGTGTTCGAGGACAACTGGCAGCGCCTGTGGCAGCTGACCGAGCAGCACGCCGGCCTGTATGCGGCGTTCGGCCTGCACCCGGTGTACCTCGAGCAGCACCAGCCCGCGCACCTCGGCGCGCTGCGCGACTGGCTGCAGCGCCTGGCCGGGCACCCCAAGCTCTGCGCAATCGGCGAATTCGGACTCGACTACTACCTCGCCGACCTCGACCGCACGCGGCAGCAGGCGCTGTTCGAGGCACAGCTGGCTCTGGCGGCCGAGTTCAACCTGCCCGTGCTGCTGCATGTACGCCGCGCCCATGCGCCGACCATCGCCACGCTGAAGCGTTTTCGCCTGCCACGCGCGGGAGTGATCCACGCCTTCGCCGGAAGCGCCGAGGAGGCCAAGGAATACCTCAAGCTCGGCTTCAAGCTCGGCCTGGGCGGCGCCGCCACCTGGCCGCAGGCCCAGCGCCTGCACAAGGTGGTGGCCGGCCTGCCGCTCGATGGCGTGGTGCTGGAAACCGACGCGCCGGACATGGCGCCAGCCATGTACCCACAACAGCGCAACAGCCCCGAGTACCTGCCGAGCATCTGCGCCGCGCTGGCCGAGCTGATGCAGATCAGCCCGGAGCAGCTGGCCGCCGCCAGCACCGCCAACGCCCGCACGCTGTTCGGCTGGTAGCTGGCGCCGGCCCACAAACGACAAGGCCCGCCAATTGGCGGGCCTTGTCACTATCAGCATGGATCAGACGCGGAACGCGCTGATCAGCTGCTTGAGCTGCGCCACCTGGCCGCTCAGCTCGCGGCTGGATTGCTCGGTCTGATTGGCGCCCTCGGCGGTGCGCTCACCAGCGCGATTGATCTCGACGATGTTCTGGTCGATGTCATGGGCCACCGCGGTTTGCTGCTCGGCCGCCGCGGCGATCTGCTGGTTCTGATCGACGATCTGGCTGACCGCGCCGAGGATGTTCTCCAGCGCCTGCTGCACCTTGCCCGACTCGTTGACCGTGCCATCGGCCATCTGGTGGCTGACGTTCATGGTCTTCACCGCCGCGCCGACGCCGCCTTGCAGCTTGGCGATCATCTTCTCGATTTCCTCGGTGGACTGCTGGGTGCGCTTGGCGAGGTTGCGCACCTCGTCCGCCACCACCGCGAAGCCGCGCCCCTGCTCGCCGGCACGCGCCGCTTCGATCGCGGCGTTGAGTGCCAGTAGGTTGGTCTGCTCAGCGATGCCCTTGATCACGTCGAGCACCTGGCTGATCGAGGCGCTGTCGCTGGCCAGCTGGTTGATCACCGCCACCGACTGGTCGATCTCGTCGGCCAGGCGCTGAATCGCGCCGACCTGCGACTCCACCAGGGCGCGGCCGCTGACCGTCTCCTGGTTGACGCTCTGCGCACTACCCACTGCCGCCGCCGCGCTGCGCGCGACTTCCTGGGCGGTGGCCGACATTTCGTTCATCGCCGTGGCGACTTGCTCGATCTGGCTGCGCTGCCCGGCCACCGCCTGGTTGCTCTCGCCGGAGACCACCTCGACCCGACCGGCCTGGTGCTCGACCTCGACCACGGTGCGGCCGACACGCTCGATCAGGTTGCGGATCTTCGCCACGGTGCCGTTGAACACGTCGCCCAGCTCGCCCAGCTCGTCGCGGCTCTGGGTGTGGAAGCTGACGGTCATGTCGCCGGCAGCAACCTTGTCCATCACCTCGCCGAGCGCCTTGAGGGTCGAGCGGGTCGACACGTAGAACGCGCCGTAGAGGTAGAAGATCAGCAGGAACACCACCGCCAGGGCGACCACCAGGGCAACCATCTGCACCTGTTTCTGCTGCAGGCGCGATTCCAGCTGCTGCTGCAGGAAGGTCAGCACCGCGTCGTTGAACTGATAGGTCTTGTCCATCGAGGCACTGACCTGGCTGTAGTAGTCAGGCCACGGCAGGTCGAGAGTGTCGGCCACCACGACCTTCTCCTCGATCATCGCCGCGCTGTCCTTGAGGGTCGCACGGCTGGCGTCGGCCGCTGCCTGCAGGGCAGTGCCTGCAGCCGGGCTACCGGACATCGCGTTCTGCAGGCTTTGGCCGTACTCGGCACTGAGCTTTTCCAAGGTGATCAGCAAGTCATCGAGCTTGCCGCTGGACGACGAGTTGAGGAAACCCTGACCCAGCGCCGAGGCACCGACCGAACGGCCAACACTGAGTGCCGAAGTCACCCGCGTGGTTACCGTGGTCACCAGGTCGGACAGCTGGCGCACCTCGGCCTCGCTGTCCTGCGGGAAGCCGGCCTGACCGACGATCAGCTGCATGAACACCTGAGCGTGGGCGACCACTTTCTCGACCATCGCCATCTTGCTCTGCAGCGAGCTTTCCGCCTCGACTGCGCGGAGCGAGGCGAGCAACGCATCATGCTGGGTCTTGAAGGCTTCGACCTGCTCGGCATCGGTCACCACCGGCTCCAGCCCTTCGAGCAGGGTGATGGCCTCCTGCAGGCGCTGCTTGATGCGCGCCTCGAGGTCGCCGGCCTTGCCGGACTGGCCGATCAGCGCGTTGATCTGCAGCAGGTCACCGAGATCTTCCAGGCCACGGCGCAGCTTGAGGCTGTCACCGAGCAGGCCGATACTTTCCAGCTCGGCGCGAGTTGCGACGAACTCGTCGTAAGAGTCGCGAACCAGATAGAAGTTGGTAACCAGCATCGGCAGGAAAAACAGCACGCTGATCAGGCTGAATTTCATACCAAAACTAAGACGATTCATCAGGGCGATGGCCGGATACAGCACGGTCTTCACAAGATGTCTCCTGTTCGCGTTGCATTATTGTTATGGCCCAGCGGCAGAGCGGCCATTACGGTACGAAGGCAGGCCCGCACCACTCTGCGTGGCCGTTCGGTGCGTCGTCGACTGGCTGGTTTCAGTGGACGAACTGGCGTGACCAAGGTCACAAATGCACGAATCGGCGCAAGGCTCCTGTATACCCGATATCGGCCGGACCCTGTGTAACTTAAGGTTAAATATGCCCGCACCCCTGCACCTCGGCGTCGACCTGGGCGGCACCAAGATCGAGATCATCGCCCTCGAAGACGGTCGCGAGCGTCTACGCCGGCGCCTGCCGACACCCCAGGATGACTACGCCGCGACTCTGGCGAGCATCGTTGGCCTGGTGCTGGACGCCGAACACGAACTGGGCCGGCGCGGCAGTCTCGGCGTCGGCATTCCCGGCATCCTCGCCGCCGACGGCGGTCGTGTGGCCCGCGCCAACTCGCAATGCCTGGTGGGCCGGGACCTGCAAGGCGACCTCGAACAGCGTCTGCAGCGCCCCGTGCGCCTGGCCAACGACGCCGACTGCTTCGCCCTGTCCGAAGCCACCGACGGAGCAGCAGCCGGCGCAGAGATCGTCTTCGGGGTGATTCTCGGCACCGGCGTGGGCGCCGGCATCGTGATCGGCGGTCGCCCGCTACGCGGCCCGAACGCGGTGTCCGGCGAGTGGGGGCACAATCCGCTGCCCTGGCGCTCGGCCGCCGATGGCGCGACGCGGCGCTGCTACTGCGGACTCGACGATTGCCTGGAAACCTTTCTCTGCGGTCCGGCCTGGGCGGCGCGCAGCGCGCTCGGCCTGGACGCCCGGGCGTTGGCCGAAGCCGCCATGCAAGGCCATGCAGCAGCCAATGCGGCGCTGGAGCGCTATTGCGATCAACTGGCACGGGCGTTGGCCTCGGTGATCAACCTGCTCGATCCGCACGCAGTGGTGCTCGGCGGCGGCCTGTCGAACATCGCCCGCCTCTACCGGCGGGTGCCCGAGCTGCTGCCCGGCTACCTGTTCGCCGACCGTCTCAACACCCGTCTGTTGCCCGCCCGATTTGGCGACTCCAGCGGGGTACGCGGCGCCGCCTGGCTGTGGCCGCGCTAGTTAGAAGAACAGCGCCCACAGCGCAAAGGCCGCGTACCACAGCACGGCCGCGCGCAGCAGCAGTTGCCAGAGGGTGTCCAGACTGGCGACACCGGCTTCGCCGGGAGCCGGCTCGGCCAGGTCATCCGCGGCATGCCCGGCCTTGTCGACCAGCTGCGCGGCCGGGATGTCCCAGTTCAACAACTCGTGCAGCACCACACGAGTCACCGCCATGAAGTTGCCGACCAGGGCGAAGCTCGCCGCCAGCACACGCACCGGCAGCCAGTCCAGGGCATGGCGCAGCTGCAGAGCCTGCTCGCGCAGGGCCGGCTGCTGCGCCTGCTCGCCACTCAGCGCGAGCAGACGATAGGCCAGGGCCGCCAGCGGACCGAGCAGCGCATACCAGAAGATCACCGCAAAGAAGCTCTGATAGCCCTGCCACAGCAAGTAGGCCTGCACACGCTGCAGCAGCGTGCGCTCTTCGTCGACTTCGGCCAGCTGCAGGTCGCGCTCGGCAACGTGATAGCCCGCCTGGCTGTCACCGCGCCGCCAGGCGTCGCGAAACGGCCCGAGCGCAGCCAGCACATCGGTGCGGCCGAGGCTGTAGATCAACACCAGCAAGTGCACCGGCAGGGCCAGCCACCCGTGCGCCAGCGGCTGAAGCACCACCAGCAGCAGGCCGAGCAGCGCCACCGGTAGCAACACCAGCACCACCAATGCCGCCCACGCGCCAGTGCCGCTGTGCTCGACGCGCGCGAGCAGACGCAACCACGGGCCGTCGTGCTGGATATGCCGGCGCCAGCTGGAGAACTTCTCCACCCACAGCACCAGCAACAAAACCAGGAAACTCATGTGCCACTCCCTTGCTCGTGTAATGCCCCGCGATAGCGCGGCCAATCGAAACAGGCTCCCGGATCGGTCTTGCGTCCCGGCGCGACGTCGCTGTGCCCACAAATCCGCGCCGGGCTGATCGCCGGAAAGGCCGCCCGCAACTGGCGAGTCAGCGCGCTCAGGGCCAGGTACTGCGCATCGGTGAACGGCAGATCATCGGTGCCCTCCAACTCGATGCCCAGGGAAAAATCGTTGCAGCCTTCGCGCCCATCGAACTGCGAGACCCCGGCATGCCAGGCACGATCCAGGCAGGAGACAAACTGGGTGACCGCGCCATCACGCTCGATGAAGAAATGCGCCGACACGCGCATCGCCGCGATGCTGGCGAAGTACGGGTGCTCCTCGGCATCGAGGCGATTCTGGAAGAACGCCTGGACCTTGCCCGTGCCGAACTGCGCCGGCGGCAGGCTGATGTTGTGGATGACCAGCAGCGACACTACTTCGCCCTGCGGGCGCTCGTTGAAGTTGACCGATGGACAATGGCGAATGCCCTGGCACCATCCGGTGCGGGGATCCAGCTGCATGGGGAAACTCCTGTTGGGGCTTCCACTCTAGAGCACCGGGGCGGCAGGGCCAAGCCTTCACCCACATGGTCCGGCCGCACGCCACGCCCAGAAACGACAACGCCCGGACAAGCCGGGCGTTGTGCGACACATGAGACGACTCAGGCGTTCTTCAGACGCCGCAGGTTACCGATCACCGACTCCAGCGCCCGATCGAACAGCAGCGCATCGTCGAGCAGGCGAATCGCCCCGCGACGGAACTCGACCGCCAGGCCCATGCGGGTCTTCTCCAGCACTTTCATGCCGGTGCGATTGACGAACACGTACTTGCCGGTGGGCTTGATCACCGCCGCCAGCTTGCAGCGCAGCTTGTGCTCTTCGTCTTCCTGGAATTCGACCCAGCTGCCGACGCGCAGGTTGTCCACCTGCAGCAGTGCTTCATCGTCGTCCGGCAGGACCGCTTCCGGCTCGCTCGGCTGGGTCTCGCCGGGTGCGGAGAGGATGATCTCCTCGACCACGGCAACCATCACTGCCGCCTCCACCTTGGGCTCGGGCTCCGGGAGCACCAGCAACGGCATCTCCGCCATGCCCTCGGCAACTTCACCCTCTGCCAGCGCTTCTACCGGCTGCTCCACCTCGGCTTCGACCAGGCTGCGCTTGAATCGCTGCAGCCCCTGCACGTGCAGGGCCTCGAGCTGACTGAAGAAATCACCGGTGGCGAACGGGTCGAACGCCGCGCTGGTCAAGCCGTCGCGCAAGGCCTTGAGCAGGCCCGGCACCAGTTCCAGCAGTTGCTGGCGCGCCTCGACACCTTCATGCGGCTCGACGCTCCAGACCAGGTCATCCATGGTCGCCAGCGCCATCTGCCACTCGCTCGACTCCACCCCGTGCTTGAGGCAGGTCAGCATCAGCACCTTGCTCCACGCCTCCTGCAGCAGGCGCACCACCACTTCCGGCAGGGTCTTGCCGAGCAGTCGCTCGTTCAGTGCCTGCTCCACCTGGCGGCGAGCCAGTTCGGCCTTGGCGCTGCCCTCCTCGGCATCGCGGGTGCGCTGCTCGAGCAGCTCGCTGCGCCGCCGCTCGTCACCGACGAAGGCGAGGAACTCGGCGAGCAGTTCGGAGAAGATCGCCGGATCGTCGACGAAGTCGTTGAGCAGACGCTGCACCACTTGCTCGATCTTCTGGTACAGGCTGTCGCGCTGCGCATCATCCTGCTCGCCCCAGCCCAAGGCCGCCGAAGCGATCTCGTTGAGCAGGCGCCGCGCTGGATGGCTGCCGCGACTGAAGAAAGTCTTGTCCAGCACCGCGACCTTGAGCATGGGAATCTGCATGCGGCCGATCAGCGCCTTCAGCGAATCCGGCAGCGTGCGGTCATCGAGGATGAACTCGAACAGCATCGACACCAGGTTGATGACGTCTTCATCGACCTCACCCACCACGCGGGTCTTGCCGCTCTTGGCGCTGGCGCGGCTGAGCAGCTGCTCGAGCTGGCGGCGCAGGTCGATGTCGTCCGCCGCCTGCATCGGCATGCGCTGCTGCAGGTGCGACAGCAGACGGGTCAGGTCGTGGCTGGAAATCGGCAGCGCATCGGCTGGCAATTCGCGGCGCGGCACCGCCACGCCACGCACCTGCGACAGCAGCTCCTGCAGCGCACCGAAGACTTCCCGCACCTCATCGTCGGCATACGGCGCCGCGCCCATCACCGGCGCCTCGCCCTGCGCTGCGCGGCTAACGCCCGGCTGCTGAGCGGTGCGCCGGCGCATCGGCGTCGACTTCAGCTCCGGCAGTACGCCGGCGGCGACCAGCAGCTGGTTGGCTTCGTCGTACATTGGGCCAAGGCCGCTGAGCACGTACTTTTCAAACAGCTTGAGAATGATCAGCTTGACCTTGATCTCCACGCCGAGGCTGCTGCAGGCGTCGAGGAACGCCCCACACAAGGCTTCCGGGCCGAGCGGAGTGGTTTTCTCGTCAAGCTTCTTGGTGATGATCGCGTTCAGGCGCGTGGTCAGGTGCGCCAGCGGTTGCGCATCGTGGCTGAGGGCCTTGGCCACCATCGAATCGACGGCGACGCGCTGCTCCAGCTCGTCGTTCTGAATCAGCGCCAGGGTCTCGAAGGACACCGTGTCCAGCTGGGCGGACTTGCCGATCTCGTACTGATTGAGCGCGGAGAAGGTCTCGAACAGCTTTTGCAGGAAGCTGCGCTCGATATTCTTGCGCTTCAGGCGCAGGTCGCGCATCGCTTCGAAGAAGGTGTTCTGCTCGGCGTTGCTGGTGGCACGATCCGCCATCTCGAACAACGTGTCGTCCGCATTGTCGAACAGGGCTTGCAATGCCTGTTTGAGCTGCTGCGCAGCTTTGTCGCGCACATGAATCAACGCCACGGGCAGTCTTCCTACCGGCGAGTTCGGCGAGTGCTCAGGGGCTACCTTGTTGAGGTGAACCACTTTCGCGTCGGTCATTGCGAGTCTCCCGCAGCGCGCTTCAGTGGCGCAGCCTGCATAACAATCAGCGGAGCGTTATCCTTAACGTCAAATGTCTGGCGTCAATATTCGAAAATGTAAAGCCATTATAAAGAGCAATTCGCCTCGTTCAGGCAAGCATTTCTTCCAGACATGACGCTCTTCACAGATGAAAAGCCTTCGGCCGACAGGTGCAACCCGGTTCCGACCACAGAAATACCATGGCAGCGGGCGATCAGGCTGCCACCAGCCGTCGGCTGCACTTTATAATCGCCGCGCCTCGGGCCGTCCTTTTCACTATCGGCCGCCTGGGGCCATCCTTGATGTGTCATGCCCTTTCGCACAGCCAGCCTTTCGGTCAGACCTGACCTCTCACGGAGTCCGCCATGCCCAACCTCACCCTTGCCGACCTGAGCGCCGAGATCGAAGCGAACGTGCGTCGCGCGCTGGCTGAGGACATTGGCAGCGGCGATATCACCGCGCAGCTGATTCCGGCGGAACGCCTGGCCCACGCCAGCATCATCACCCGCGATGCCGCGGTGGTCTGCGGCACCGCCTGGGTAGATGCGGTGTTCCGCCAGCTCGATCCGCGCGTTGCGGTGCACTGGCAGGTCGTCGATGGCGAGCGCGTGCAGCCCAACCAGGTACTGTTCACCCTTGAAGGTCCGGCGCGCGCCCTGCTGAGCGGCGAGCGCAGTGCGCTGAACTTCCTGCAGACGCTCTCCGCCGTCGCGACCAAGTGCCGCTACTACGCCGACCTGGTCAGCGACACCCAGGTCAAACTGCTCGACACCCGCAAGACCCTGCCCGGCCTGCGCCTGGCCCAGAAGTACGCAGTGACCTGCGGCGGCTGCCACAACCACCGCATCGGACTCTACGACGCCTTCCTGATCAAGGAAAACCACATCGCCGCCTGCGGCGGCATCGCCGACGCAATTTCTGCCGCGCACAAGATCGCCCCCGGCAAGCCGGTGGAGATCGAAGTGGAAAGCCTGACTGAACTGAAGGAAGCCCTGGATGCGGGCGCAGATATCATCATGCTCGACGAGCTGAGCCTGGAAGACATGCGCAGCGCCGTGCAGATCAGCGCCGGCCGCGCCAAGCTGGAGGCGTCTGGCGGAATCAACGAAGGCACCCTGCGCACCATCGCCGAAACCGGGGTGGACTACATCTCGATTGGCGGCCTGACCAAGGATGTGAAGGCGGTGGATTTGTCGATGCGCCTGGCGCTGTAATCCCGGGAGCGCAGAACGCTATTCGGCAGAGGCGTCCGCGCCCACTATTGCAACACCAGCATCCAATGGCAGGACGCTCGCTCAAGCCGGCTGAGCAGCGGACTCTTCGAGAATCTTGAAGAACACGGTTTCCAAGGATACCGCCGGCTTGATGGTCAGCAGATGCCCGCCAAGCTGGTTGAGCTGCGCGATAAAGGCCGGCAGCGCTTCCTGCGCCACTTCGCATTCGTACTCGCCGACTCGCAGCGCTTTGGCGTCAGCGACAATGGGCTGCTCGGCGTTGTAACGCACGATCATCTGATCCGCGCGTTCCGCCACCAACTCGCGCGGAGAACGCACAGTGAGCAATTCGCCCTTGTTAATGAAGCCAAAACGGTCGGCAATTCGCTCAACGTCGTGCAACACGTGGGAAGTAAAAAAGATCGCCCCGCCCTGCTGCTTGTATTCGGTGAGGATATCCACCACATCCTTGCGCCCAACCGGATCCAGCCCGGACAGCGGCTCATCCAGCACCAGCAACTTTGGCTGCACCACCATGGCATGCGCCAGCGCCACACGCTGCACGTTACCCTTGGACAGCTCGCGGATACGCCGCTTGGCGTTCATCCCCACAGAGAAGCGTTCGAGCCACTGCATGCACCAGGCATCGGCATCCTTGCGCTTGATGCCATGCATGGACAGCCCCATGCGCAGGATTTCCAGCGGCGTGAACTGTTCGTACAGCGCTGGCGCCTCCGGCACATACGCGAGATGCCGGCGCGCCTCCGCTCGATGAGCATCGACGCCGTACAGCGTCACCTCGCCCTGGTAGTCATTGATGATGTCGAGCATCACCTTGATGGTGGTGGACTTGCCGGCGCCATTGGGGCCGACGAAACCGAAAACTTCACCCTCCACCAAACTGAAGCTAATGCCGCGCAGCGCCACGACCTTTTTTCCTTTTGCCTGGAAGGTCTGACTCACACCCTTGAACTCTAACGCAGCACTCAAGGCTGATCCTCCACACCGACAATCTTTAAATTTTTCAGTTGAATGCGCCCGCCTTGCAGCTCGTAGCCGAGACGGAGCGGGTCTTCCGGCAGTGCCGGCAACTCGTGGGAAGTCAGCAGCTGCTGCAAATCAGTCAACGCACCGTGAGCCTGTTCGTATCGGCGCTGGGCCGCGCGCAGCGCCACTAACCCCTGAAGACGCACGACCCGCTTGGCCAACAATTCGCGCAGCTTGGAATCGCGACTGTTGTCACGCTGCCGCTCTAGATACTGCAGCGCCAGGCGTTCGTCGGCGAAGCTTTGTGTACGCGTCATAATTGCAAGCTTACGCATCGCAGCAGCGTTTTCCGGCCAACGTTCGGCAGCCAGATCAAATGCACGAGCCGCCGCCTCGGAGTCTCGACCGAAGAACGACTTATTAACCCCATAGAAGAATGGAGGAACACCGTCCCAGAAACGGCAAGCCATAGCGTGGCGCAATATTTTATTGCCCTCACGAACCGCCCCCCCCCATGCGAGAAGGCCATTTGCTAGGAAGTAGTTGTCTTCATGACAAGCATTGAGCTCAGCGGCCACCCCTTGCGCGCGAATCAGATAACCGGCATCGACATGCCCGTCATCCATACCTGTAGCAGCAAGACGAATGACTTCGAGATTAGCAGCCAGAAAACGATCGCCACCATAGAGGGCAACCAGAACAGGCGCGCTAATCACTACTCGGCCCTCAAACTGCTGCGATCCAATTCGAACAGATTCTTGTGCGCGCCAATAGGCCGCGCCTATGAACATTGCGCCACCCAGCAGCGCCACGAGCAAGGAGACGTATCTGGCTCGACGCATATTTATGAGAACCGCTTACGCTGCAGCATCCAGACAGACAACGCCAACAGCGAGAATACATAAATCAGCGAAGAAGATAACAATAATGGCCAATCCGCGGGCAGAGCTTCCATCTTCCCGTAAAGAGCAATTGATCGAACGTCTAAGGCTCCCAAATCAGGCAAAAAGTAACCTAACAAACCAACGCCAGCGCGATAGGCCTCCGGCGCACTAACCACGCCAGCATCTCGCACTAGCAACTCAACTATGGAGGAGAATGATCGAGCGATAAGCATAAAGCCTAAAGTCCCAATCAGGACAAAACTAGAGGTCGAGGCCACTATTGCCAAAAAACTAGCCACAGCAGCACCAACTAGAAAATCAACATATATGAAACCAAGAACAATCGCATACCCACGCCCCAAATCCACCGGAGTGCCTTGAACATAATCCATCTCACCCCACCAAACCACCCCCCCCAACCCCACGGCCAACAACAACAACAAACCAAAAATCAATATCGCAATAGAAATATAACGCCCCAAAATAAACACCTGCCGAGGGCAGGGGTACGACAAAGACCCCAGATAGTAACGCCGATCGAACTCCTTAGAAACCAGCTCCTGCACCAACAACACCGTTATAATAGGAAGCAGCAGGCGCACAACTGACAAACCGATATCCAAAGCGACTGTAGCGGGCTGACGCCCACTAAACTGAGCACTTAACAGCGCAGAAATCAAAAGAAAAGAAAGCGAGAAAATAATTAAACGCGCGTAATAAGCCCTCCAAGACAGAACGACACCAAGAACAATCTCTGCACGAAGAAAATTCAAAAACATAAAATCAAACCATCAGTAAGATTTATCTATTCTAAACGCACCAATAGCATTACGCGCATCCGACTGCGCGCTAGCATCATTCGCCTTAGCTCGATACTCATTGAACTGAGGTATAGCCACCCCCACGAGGACACCAATCACAGCAACCACCAACATTAGTTCAATCAATGTAAACCCTTGAGCTCTGGAAATCATATGCTTGGACTCGAGACCATCTCAAAGGGGGGGGGAGGACTTTATAGCAAAGCAGCGAAAACGCCCTTCAAAGGGCGTTTTCTTTACAACAATGCAAGCTACAAATATTATTGAGCGACAAAGCTATTAAGCACGGCCGCACTTTCACAATAAGCTGTCAAGTTAGAAGCGCCAACCCCACCACCAGAAGTGGTTGCAACGAAAGCCTTTCCGTACTGGGTAGACACGAAGGTATCGGTAGGAGTAGTCCCCTGGCAGCCGGAGTTGTTATAAATCGGAGTATTGTCCGGATTTGTCCCAGTTTGTGCACACTGGATAGTTTCCTGCTTGCGACTACCAGCGGAATGACAGGTGGCCACTTTGATAACATTGTTTGCTTTATAGCAACCATAACCGCCATAGACATTTTTGGACAGATTCAAAACCACATCCTGACCAAGAAGCTCGCACGTAGCCTGAGTGGCCTTTTCACCAGACGAAAACTCAACTGCAAAAGCCGAAGTTGCAAACAGGCTCCCAACCACAATCAAGCTAGAAATAATTTTCTTCATTTTATATCTCCGTAACCCAAATTTTTAAAAGTTAGAGCTGAGCCGCAGCCATAACAGTAACAATATTCTTAGCGTCAGCCTGCGATACGGTATCATTCGATTTTGCACGATACTCGTTAAACTGCGGAATAGCGATAGCAGCAAGAATTCCGATGATTGCAACCACGATCATCAGCTCGATCAAGGTAAAACCTTTTTGTTTCTTGATGGATTTCATAAGAACAACTCCTATTGTGGTTAAGGTCGAAGACCTATTCCAGCCTACGCAGATTCTGTGCCAAGCAGCAAAACCCTCATATTCAGAGATTTTGGCGCACAAGGGCCACCTGCCTCCGCCAAACAAAGGTCAGCAACTGACATTTTTGGTCACCACCTGCGCGAGCATTGGGCTTTGTCGCGCCTATACGCTATAAACGGCGCTAACCCTTCTGCCCGTAAAGACAACATGAACGATACCGTCAACCTTTCCGGCCTCGCCCGACAGATTGTCTTCGCCGAACTACTCGACGAAAAAAGCGCCCTGCAAGCGCAACAGCAAGCTCAACGAAACAAGCTGCCGCTGGTGACTTATCTGGTGCAGAACAAACTGGTGAAGAGCCGGGCACTGGCAGAGCTAGCAGCCGAGCAGTTTGGCATTGCTTTCGTCGATCTCACTAGCATCGACAAAGAAAGCCAACCGAAGGATATCGTCAGCGAGAAGCTGATCCGGCAGCATCGTGCGCTGCCTCTTTGGAAACGTGGCAACAAGCTGTTTGTCGCCGTGTCCGATCCCAGCAATCACCAGGCAGTAACGGACATCCAATTCAGCACGGGCCTGACTACCGAAGCCATTCTGGTGGAGGACGACAGACTGGGCGAGGCTATCGAAAAATTCTTCGATTCCGCCAATAGCGGCCTGGAAGACCTTGCCGATGTCGATCTCGACGGGCTGGATATTGAGTCGGTCGATGACGACAGCAAGGATGTCGTGACAGGCCAGGAAGCTGACGACGCGCCAGTGGTGCGATTCGTTAACAAGATGCTGCTCGACGCCATCAGAGGCGGATCGTCGGACCTGCATTTCGAGCCATACGAGAAAGTCTATCGGGTGCGCTTCCGCACCGACGGCATCTTGCACGAAGCAGCCCGCCCTCCCATTCAACTAGCGCCACGTATCTCTGCACGTCTGAAAGTAATGGCCGCGCTGGACATTTCCGAGCGACGCAAACCACAGGACGGCCGGATCAAGATGAAGGTCTCCAAGACCAAGGCCATCGACTTCCGCGTCAACACCCTCCCCACCCTGTGGGGCGAAAAGATCGTTATGCGGATTCTCGACCCAACCAGCGCACAGATGGGGATTGACGCCCTAGGATACGAGGAAAGCCAGAAAGATCTGTACATGACCGCCCTGAAGCAACCTCAAGGCATGATTCTGGTTACCGGCCCGACCGGCTCTGGCAAGACCGTATCGCTCTACACTGGCCTGAACATCCTCAACACCATCGACGTAAATATCTCCACGGCCGAAGACCCAGTGGAGATCAACCTCGAGGGCATCAACCAGGTCAACGTTAATCCGAAGCAAGGCATGGACTTCTCTCAGGCCCTGCGCGCATTCCTCCGCCAGGATCCGGACATCATCATGGTCGGCGAGATTCGCGACCTGGAAACTGCGGAAATTGCCATCAAGGCTGCGCAAACAGGACACATGGTGATGTCGACCCTGCACACCAACAGCGCTGCGGAAACCCTTACCCGCCTCCGCAACATGGGTGTACCGGCCTTCAACATCGCGACCTCGGTCAACCTGATCATTGCCCAACGTCTAGCGCGAAAGCTCTGCAGCCATTGCAAAAAGGAAGTGCAGGTCCCGACCGAGGCTCTTATTCATGAAGGTTTTCCGGAAGACAAGCTCGGCACCTTCAAGCTCTATGGCCCCGTCGGATGCGAGAGCTGCAAGGGGGGCTACAAGGGACGCGTCGGTATTTATGAAGTAGTTAAAAACACTCCAGCACTGCAGCGCATTATCATGGAGGAAGGGAACTCCATCGATATTGCGGTCCAGATGCGCAAGGATGGCTTCAATGACTTGCGCGCTTCTGGCCTACTGAAAGCCATGCATGGCATCACCAGCCTGGAAGAGGTCAACCGCGTCACCAAAGACTAAGCGGTTTAACAGGCAGGAGATTGTACGCGCTTCAGCCTACCGCAACGAACGGCGCAGCCAACTGATGCACTGACCGAATTCACGATAAAAACCAAAAACCAGCCTGTCTAGACCGCAAAACAGGCGCTACCGCTAGGGCGAAAAAATGGCTGAGAAGGCATTAAAGAACAGTGTTTTTGCCTGGGAAGGGACTGACAGGAAAGGCGTTCGCATCAAAGGTGAGCTTAGCGGCCAGAACCCTGCCTTGGTCAAAGCGCAACTACGTAAGCAGGGTATTAACCCGACCAAGGTGCGCAAAAAGTCTGTTTCGCTGATCAGCTTCGGCAAAAAAATCAAACCCATGGATATCGCGCTGTTTACTCGACAGATGGCGACAATGATGAAGGCGGGCGTACCGCTGCTGCAAAGCTTCGACATTATCGGCGAAGGTTTTGATAACCCAGCCATGCGCAAGCTGGTCGATGAGCTAAAACAAGAGGTAGCAGCAGGCAACAGCTTCGCAACCTCACTACGCAAAAAGCCGGAGTACTTCGACGATTTGTATTGCAACCTTGTGGACGCGGGCGAGCAATCGGGCTCCCTAGAAGCCCTGCTAGATCGAGTCGCCACATACAAAGAAAAAACCGAAGCTCTAAAAGCAAAGATCAAAAAAGCAATGAACTATCCACTGGCAGTAATTGCGGTAGCAATGATTGTTTCTGCCATTCTGCTGATCAAAGTAGTCCCGCAATTCAAAGAGGTATTCGCAGGATTTGGCGCAGACTTACCCGCATTCACCCTCATGGTCGTTGGCTTCTCCGAGTTTCTTCAAGAGTGGTGGTTTCTCGTACTCATTGCACTTATTGGTGCAGCCTACTTCTTAAAAGAAGCACTTAAACGCTCAGAGAAATTCAGAAACTGGGTAGATCGCACACTGCTGAAACTCCCTATTGTTGGAGACATCCTCTACAAGTCAGCAATAGCTCGCTTCGCCCGAACCCTATCGACTACATTCGCTGCCGGCGTGCCTCTCGTCGATGCATTGGATTCAGTGGCCGGCGCAACTGGCAACGTAGTATTCCGCACAGCCACCAATAAGGTAAAAAGTGACGTTTCAACGGGCATGCAACTCAACTTCTCTATGCGTACCACCGACGTTTTCCCATCAATGGCCATACAAATGACAGCAATTGGCGAAGAGTCTGGCGCCCTCGATGAAATGCTGGGCAAGGTAGCGACATTTTACGAGGACGAAGTAGATAACATGGTGGACGGATTAACCGCCCTGATGGAACCGTTAATCATGGCTGTGCTCGGCGTATTGGTTGGCGGCCTCGTAATCGCAATGTATCTACCAATCTTCCAGCTTGGCTCCGTGATTTAATCATGCAGGTGGTCGAGCTTTTGGCCAGCGACGTGCTGGCCTTTGTTGCATGCGCATTAATCCTCGGCCTATTGGTGGGCAGCTTTCTAAATGTGCTGGTGCATCGCCTCCCCAAGATGATGTTCCGGGCTTGGAAAGTTCAGGCCACGGAAGTACTAGAACTACCACCTGAGCAAAGTACTGAAGTTTTCAACCTCGTGTTACCCAACTCCCGCTGCCCAAATTGCGGCCACGAAATTCGCCCCTGGGAGAACATCCCGCTACTGAGTTACCTGGCGCTACGCGGCAAGTGCTCGGCCTGCAAGACGCATATCAGCCTGCGCTATCCGCTGGTGGAGCTGACTTGCGGGCTACTTTCCGCCTACGTGGCCTGGCATTTCGGCTTCACTTGGCAGGCCGGCGCAGTGCTGCTGCTGACCTGGGGCCTGCTGGCGATGAGCCTGATCGACGCCGACCACCAGTTGCTGCCCGATGCCCTGGTGCTGCCGTTACTCTGGCTGGGGTTGATCCTCAACAACTTCGGCCTGTTCGCCAGCCTCAGTGATGCGCTCTGGGGGGCGGTTGCGGGCTATCTCAGCCTGTGGTCGGTGTACTGGTTGTTCAAGCTGCTCACCGGCAAGGAGGGCATGGGGTATGGGGACTTCAAGCTGCTGGCCATGCTCGGCGCCTGGGGCGGCTGGCAAGTGCTGCCACTGACAATCCTGCTCTCGAGTCTGGTCGGCGCGGTGCTGGGGCTGATCCTGTTGCGCCTGCGCAATGCCGAGACCAGCACGCCGATTCCCTTCGGCCCATATCTGGCCATTGCCGGCTGGATTGCGCTGCTCTGGGGTGATCAAATAACCGCGACCTACCTGCAGATCGCTGGTTTTCGATGAGCAAACCCTGGATTCTCGGCCTTACCGGCGGTATCGGTAGCGGCAAAAGCGCTGTCGCCCAATGTTTTATCGACCTCGGCGTACATGCCGTGGATGCCGATCACGCCGCGCGCTGGGTCGTCGAACCGGGGCGTCCTGCGTTGACGCAAATTGCCGAGCACTTTGGTGATGATGTGCTGCTCGCCGACGGCAATTTGAACCGCGCCGAACTGCGCAAGCGAATCTTCCAGAACGAAAGTGAGCGGCGCTGGCTGGAAGCGCTGCTGCATCCACTGATCGGCCGGGAAATCAGCGACAATCTGGCCCGCGCCGAATCGCCTTACGCCATCCTCGTGTCGCCGCTGCTGGTGGAGTCCGGCCAGCATCGCCTAGCGCAGCGCATTCTGGTGGTCGACGCCCCAGAGGCGCTGCAGGTGCAGCGCACCATCCTGCGCGACAGCACGTCCGCCGAGCAGGTCGAAGCGATCCTCAAGGTGCAGGCCAGCCGCGAGGAGCGTCTCCGGCATGCCCATGACATACTGGTCAACGATCGTGACCTTGATTGGCTGCACAGCGAAGTCTCGCGCCTGCACCGTTTCTACCTGACTCTGCGCGGAGGACAGACATGAGCCAGCCCACCCTCGTTGAATGCCCCACCTGCGGCGCCCCCGTCGAATGGGGCCCGCAAAGCCCGAGTCGACCGTTCTGCTCCGAACGCTGCAAGCTAATCGACCTCGGCGCTTGGGCCGCCGAAGAGCATGCGATTCCCGGCAACCCGCAGGAAGACGACCTGTTTTCCGACGATCTGCCGCCACACACGCACTGACTCAGCGACGCGGCTCGTCGTCCTTCCAGGGCGCCTGCAGATAGCGCGTGCGGTTGAAGGTCTCCAGCCATTCCGGCTGAAACACCACCAGCGCGCTGATCAGCATGCCGTTGATGAAGGCCTCGGGAAACATGATCAGCCACAAGTAGCCGGCAAATTCGTCGAGCCACGGCGGCATGGGGAAACGCCCGTCGAGCCACAGCACGCCGAGCGCGAGCAGCAGGCAGCACAGCGCGGTCAGCGCCGCCGGAAAAAAGCCGCAACCGAAGATGTACACGAAGAGATTGCGCGGCTGGCGACGCTCGACCTGCAGGGCGCACACCTCGGCGATCAGCACCGGCAACAGCACCAGCAGCACACCATTTAGTCCTAGCGCCGCAAGGTCCTGGCGCCCCAATAGCAGCAACCCGTACTGCGCGACCGCGCCAGCCAACACTGCGAGCGGCCAATCGAGCAACAGGGTGACCGCGGTCATACCGATGAAGTGGTAAGACAGCCCCGACATAAAGTCGCGACGAACCAGCCAGAGCACGAACAGCGCGAGCATAGTGCCAAACAACAGGTGTTGTCGGCGCCGGTCGCTGAACAGCTCCAACCAGGGCGCCCTCCAGACTGCCCACAGCACGACCGGCACATACAGGCACCAACCCACGACCATGCTCGTCGGCGACAGCAGGCTCGCAGCAATCATTCGGGCGACCCGGTGCTGGAAAAAACCTGGATATCGTGGCGTGCCGACCAGCCCGCCTGCGCCCGCCAGAACCCCAGCGCCTCCTCCGCGTTGCCCAGCACGAACACGTGACTTTTATGGATACCCAACTCGGCCAACTGCGCCAGTGCCTGGTGGAGCAGGCGCCTGGCCAGGCCCTGCCCGTGAAACGGCTGGTCGACAACCAGATGATGCAAATAACCGCGCCGCCCATCATGGCCGACCAGAACAGCACCGAGCAGCTCATCCGCTCGTTCGCACAGCAGGCTCAGCCCGGGATTGCGCTGCAAGTAGGCACAGAAGGGGTCATAGTCATCCTCTGGACGCAGCTGGATACCTGCGGTGCGGCGCCACAATGCCAGCAGCGCTGAGTGGTCTTCGGGGCGAATGGGGCGGATCGCAATCATCACGCAACTCCCTGACAAACGCCGCCAGTCTACACCGAGCCGAGCACTGGCCGACCGGCCGCCCCGGTCTAAGCTGAACGGATGGAAGAGTCCGACTACCTGCGCCTGCTGACCTACCAGGCCGAACAAGCCAACCTGTTGCTGTCCAATGCCCGCAAATGGGAACGCGAACGCTGGGTGTGCCAGCGCCTGCTGCAGGCCCTGAACATCGACTACAGCAACGACGATTTCAGCACCGGCCAGGAGCCCCCGGACGTTCTGTTTCGCGATGCCAATATCGAAGTGTTCTTCGTCCTCGACGCCGGCCGGCGCCTCAACGAGGAGTGGCGCGCCGAACTGCAGCGGCGCCGCCAAGCGTTCTCGCTGAGCCAGCTGGTCCGCCGCGAACCCCGCCCCAAACGCATTTCCGCCACCGAACTGCAGAATCTGCTGGCCCCAACCCTGCGCAAGAAGTCGCACAACTATCAGGAGCGCGGCATCGAACTGGGCGAACTGGACATGCTCGCCTACGTCAACCTTAAGCGCGCCGTGCCGGATTTCAACAGCAGCTTTCCCCCGCCGAGTGAGTACCTGCGCCAGGGTTGGCGCTCGCTTTCGCTTGTCGGGCCGACCTTCGCCCGTGTGCTGTTCGCCCACAGCGGCGCTCCGGACTTTCTGCGCGACAACCTCGGCCGCAGTGTGCTGTTCGATCTGGGAATGGGGCTGTAACCGCCCGGATCCGGCCGTCGAATCCCAGCTTTGCATTGAGTCGCGGCGAAGGCGCCGACTAGAATGAACAAAATCCCAGCGAGGTCCCTATGGCCAGCCGACTCAGTCCCGACGACCAAGCACGTGTCGACCACTACCTGAGTGCGCCGCAACACCAGGTCGAACGCAAACCGTTTCGTCCCTGGTTCCTGCTCGCGATCATCCTCGCCTCCGTCATCGGTCTCGGCCTCCTCAGCCGCCTCCTCAGCCGTCTAGTGCTATGAGCTGCCTCGCGCTCGCCTATTCGGCGCCCTCCAGAATCCCTAAAAGCCTTGTGAGACGTTCCCATGTCCCATCGTATTGTGATTGTCGGCGGCGGCGCCGGCGGCTTGGAGCTTGCCACCCGCCTGGGTAAAACCCTGGGCAAGCGCGGCCTGGCCAGCGTGCTGCTGATCGACGCCAACCTCACCCATATCTGGAAACCGTTACTCCACGAAGTCGCCGCCGGCTCGCTGAACTCGTCGGAAGACGAGCTCAACTATGTCGCCCAGGCCAAGTGGAATCACTTCGAGTTCCAACTCGGGCGCATGGCCGGCCTGGACCGCCAGCGCAAGTGCGTGCACCTGGCCGCCACGCTCGACGAGAACGGCGCCACGCTGGTGCCCGAACGGGACGTCACCTACGACAGCCTGGTCATCGCCGTCGGCAGCACCACCAACGACTTCGGCACCACCGGCGCCGCGGAGCATTGCCTGTTCCTCGACACCCGCGAGCAGGCAGAACGCTTTCACCGTCAGTTGCTCAACCATTACCTGCGCGCCCATGCCGGGCAGAGCGATGAAGAGCGGATCAACGTCGCCATCGTCGGCGCCGGCGCCACCGGCGTCGAACTGGCCGCCGAACTTCATCATGCAGCGCGCGAGTTGGCGGCGTACGGCCTGGACCGCATTCGCCCGGAGAACATGCGCATCACCCTGATCGAGGCCGGGCCGCGGGTGGTACCGGCGCTGCCGGAGCGCATCAGCCAACCGGTACACCGCAGCCTGGAACAGCTCGGCGTGACCGTGCTGACCAATACGGCGGTCAGCGAGGTGACTGCAGAGCACCTGCGGTCGCGCGACGGGCAGATCATCCCCGCCAGCCTCAAGGTCTGGGCCGCCGGCATCCGCGCGCCCGCATTCCTCCGTGAGTTGGACGGGCTGGAGACCAACCGCCTCGACCAACTGGTGGTGCGCCCGACCCTGCAAACCAGCCGCGATGACGACATCTTCGCTTTTGGCGACTGCGCCGCGTGCCCGCAGACGGACGATCCAACACGCAACGTACCGCCGCGCGCACAAGCAGCGCATCAGCAAGCCTCACTTCTGGTGAAAAGCTTTCGCCAACGGCTCGCCGGCCAGGCGCTGCCGCACTATCAGTACCGCGACTACGGCTCGCTGATCTCACTGTCGCGCTTCAGTGCGGTCGGCAACCTGATGGGCAACCTGATGGGCAGCGTGAAACTGGAGGGTTGGCTGGCGCGGATGTTCTACATTTCCCTGTACCGCATGCATCAGATGGCGCTGTACGGCACGTTCCGCACTGCCCTGCTGATGCTCAGCGACCGCATTGGCCGCAGCACCGAACCGCGCCTGAAGCTGCACTAGCAGCTTCAGCGCCAAACTAAAAATCGCAGACAAACAAAAATCCCCTCGAGGCTTGCGCCTGGAGGGGATCAGATACAACAGGAGAGAATATGGTGGGTCGTGTAGGATTCGAACCTACGACCAATTGGTTAAAAGCCAACTGCTCTACCAACTGAGCTAACGACCCAAAAATGGTCGGGGTAGGGGGATTCGAACTCCCGACATCTTGCTCCCAAAGCAAGCGCGCTACCGGACTGCGCTATACCCCGTAAGGAAATTGGCTCCGCGACCTGGACTCGAACCAGGGACCCAATGATTAACAGTCATTTGCTCTACCGACTGAGCTATCGCGGAACTGGGCATTTCCATCTCTTTAGCTGACCGGTTAAACCGGATTCGCGCTTCAGAGGCGCGCCATTTTACGTTTCGCGGCGCCGCTGTCAACCCTCTAAAGCGCTTTTAGGACAATGATTTGCAGGCACGCGATGCGCTGCTATATGTTTCCCTTATCCGTTCACAATGGAATGTGCCGGCCAGTTCGGCTGTCGCTCAGGACCGTCCATGAATAACAATCAGGACAACCCGCCACCCAAGGCAAAGCCCGCAGCGACCGTCGCTAGCCGGGTGATCCAGCCGCGTTTTGGTGAGCTGGTGCAGAACTGCCGGAAGCTGGCGATGAATCGCCTGGCGGAGCACCTGACCGGGGTATTTGGCCAAGTCGACGACACGCTGTTCGAGTGTGCGGAGAAGGCCGAAAACAACCAGGTCCAAACGCTGTTCTTCGACAACATGCGGGAAATCCGCCGCCAGCGCCCGCGCATCGAGCGCAGCTACCACCAGCAGATCGCGCAGAACTTCAACGATTTCCTCGAAGGCAAGCTCAAGGATGCGGAGCAGCCGGACGAGGTGAGCGTCGACGAGCTGACGCTCATGCAGAACGAGGATTACGAGGAAAGCCTGCAGGTGACCAATATGGTCAGTCGGGTCAAATCGCGCTGCGCGCAGCAGCTGTTTGCCCTGGAGCAGCGCCTGGCGGTCCTCAACAACGGGCACAAGCTTGGCGAGGACAGCAATCCCTTCGGCCCGCAGGCAATCGCCCAGGCGTTCCGTGACGCTCTCGCCCCCAGCCCGTTCCCGCTGCGCATCAAGACCATCCTTTATATGCTGTTCGATCGCCACGTGATGCAGAGCCTCGACAGCATGTACGAGGCGATGAACAAGCGCCTGATCGACGCCGGCGTGCTGCCGAACCTCAAGTACAGCGTGCAACGCCGGCAAGAGAGCGCCAAACCGGCCACGGAGGCACCGACGCAAGCCGCGCCGCAGGAGTCAGCGAGCAGCCACCCTGCAAGCTCCGGTGCCGCACCGACCATGCCAGGCTCGGCTACGTCAGCAAGCGGGACTCCCATTGCCGGCAGCCAGGGACAACAACCTGCGGCGGCACCCACGCCGTCGACCGGCGGAGCAGCCACCGGCCCCGTCGGGCCACCCGACCTCAGTGCCCCACCCTCTAGCGATCCCAATGTGCTGTTCAGCGGGCTCGCGGCACTGCTCAGCGAGTACCGGCACCGCGAGGGCGACGATGCCATGCTCGGGCCGACCCGCAGTATCGCCAGTTTCGCCCCGCGCGGGGCGACGCGCACCTACAGCGCCGGTGATCTGCTCGAAGCGCTGAATCGCCTGCAGGAAAAGTCGGCCAAGGAACTGGCGCAGCGCCTGCAGCACCCGCAACCGGTCGAAGAGCTCAAGGCCGACCTGCAAGAACAACTGGAAACCCACAGCAGCCTGCCCGGCCAGCAAAAGCTGTCGGAGCAGGAAGCCGACGTCATCGACTTGGTCGGCATGCTGTTCGACTTCATCCTCGACGATGAAAACCTGCCGGACATCTGCAAGACCGCCCTCTCCCACCTGCACACCCCGTATCTGAAAGTGGCGCTGCAGGACAAGGAGCTGTTCACCCAGCATCACCACCCGGCGCGCCGGCTACTCAACACCATGGCCCAGGCCGGAGTGCTGTACGGCAGCGAGGGCGACACCCGCGGCTTGCTGGCGAAGATGCACTGGGTGATCGAGCGGGTGATTCAAGGTTACAGCGGCGAGCTGTCGCTGTTCGACACGCTCCACGATGAATTCACCGAGTTCGTCGCCACCCTGCGGCAGAAAGTAGAGCTGCGCGAGCGCCGCGCCGTGGAAGCTGCCAAGGGTCGCGACAAGTTGCTCGACGCGCGGCAGCAGGCGATGGATGTGATCGCCCGCAGCCTGCAGAATCGCGAGGTTCCGGCGATCATCCGCAATTTCCTCGAGCTGACCTGGACCGACGTGCTGGTATTCATCCAGCTGCGTCATGGCCAGCGCAGTGTGGAATGGCAGCGCGCCGGCGAGTCGGCCGAGCGCCTGGCCTGGAGCGGTACGCCGCTGAGCGCCGAGGACCGCGAGCAGCTGCAGCAGCTGCGCGTCGAACTGCTGGAGAACCTGCGCGGCGGCCTGGAACTACTCGGCGGCTATCGCGAAGACGGCATCCGCCGCCTGCTACAGGACCTGGTGGCCTGCCAGCACGCGGTGCAGGCCAAGCAGCCGGAGGTCGCCGCGCGCCTGGAAGCCAAGCTGCCGGCCAGCCCGCTCGGCGCGATGCTCGGCGAGGATGCGCAACTGCTCAACACCGCACCGGCCTCCGGCTTGTCATCGCGCGCGCAGATCATCGCCCGCGAACTGGCCCACCTCGAGTTCGGCACTTGGTTCGACTTCATCGTCGGCGACCAGGTGCGTCGCCTCAAGCTGTCGTGGTTCAGCCCGACTACGCACAACTACATGTTCGTCGACCACACCGGCCAGCGGGTGGCGATCAAGCCGCTAACCCTGCTGGCCAGCGAGATGGAGCAGGGTCTGGCGCGCGTGGTTCCGCCGGAACGCAACGCACCGCTGGTGGACCGTGCGCTCACCGCGATATATCGCGTGCTGCAGCGCTTCACCGGTCGCACGAACCAGCCGAACTAAGGAGCGCCAATGGACGATCGTCGTCAGCACAGCCGTCAAAACACCGAGCTGCAGCTGGAAGTCTTCGACCTCAACAGCGGCCAGCGCCTGGGCCGTGTGGTGGACCTGTCCATCGATGGTTTCATGCTATTCAGCGACACGCCGGTCGACGTCGACAGCGTCATCGAATGCCGCCTGGTTCCCGCCCCTCCACTGGACGGCCTCGAAGAAGTGAAGCTCGGCGCCGACTGCCTGTGGAGCCGCCCGGGCGCCGATGACGGGCATTGCTGGGCCGGCTTTCACATCATTGACCTGGCCGAAGACCAGGCAGCACATCTGGACAACCTGCTCCGCCATCTCTGAGCCAGGCGCCCACAAAAAAGCCCCGCCATGGCGGGGCTTTTTTATTGCAGGGTCAGACGAAGACGATGTCCTCGCCTTCCACCTTGGCGGCGATGCTGGCGCCGGGCACGAACTGGCCGGCGAGGATCTGCTGCGCCAGCGGGTTCTCGATCCAGCGCTGGATGGCCCGCTTCAGTGGCCGTGCACCGTACACCGGGTCATAACCGACAGCGATCAGCTTGTCCAAGGCCTCGTCGGACAACTCCAGACTCAGTTCGCGCTCGGCCAGGCGCTTGCGCAGACGGCCCAGCTGAATCTTGGCGATGCCAGCGATCTGCTCCTTGCCCAGCGGCTCGAACACCACCACCTCGTCGATGCGGTTGATGAACTCCGGACGGAAGTGGCTGCTCACCGCATCCATCACCGCTGCGCGCTGCGCATCAGGATCACCGACCAGCTCCTGGATCTGCGCCGAACCGAGGTTGGAGGTCATCACCACCACGGTGTTGCGGAAATCCACGGTGCGCCCGTGACTGTCGGTCAGGCGGCCATCCTCGAGGACCTGCAGGAGGATGTTGAACACATCCGGGTGGGCCTTCTCGACCTCATCCAGCAGCACCACCGAGTAGGGTTTGCGACGCACCGCCTCGGTCAGGTAACCGCCCTCCTCGTAGCCGACGTAGCCCGGCGGCGCGCCGATCAGGCGAGCAACCGAGTGCTTCTCCATGAACTCCGACATGTCGATGCGCACCAACGCCTCTTCGGTATCGAAAAGGAACTCGGCGAGCGCCTTGCACAGCTCGGTCTTGCCGACCCCGGTCGGACCGAGGAACAGGAACGAGCCGCTCGGCCGGTTCGGGTCGGACAGCCCGGCGCGCGAGCGGCGCACCGCGTTGGCGACCGCCACCACCGCCTCGTGCTGACCGATCACCCGCTGATGCAGCAGACCTTCCATCTTCAGCAGCTTCTCGCGCTCGCCCTCGAGCATCTTCGCCACCGGAATGCCGGTCCACTTGGAGACCACTTCGGCAATCTCTTCCTCGGTAACCTTGCTGCGCAGCAGCTGGTTTTCCGGCTTGCCGTGCTGATCGACCATCTGCAGGCTGCGCTCCAGGTCGGGAATCACCCCGTACTGCAACTCGGCCATGCGCTGCAGGTCAGACTTGCGGCGTGCTGCTTCGAGATCGGCCTTGGCCTGCTCGATCTTCTGCTGGATCTGCGCGGAGCCCTGCACTTCGGCCTTCTCCGACTTCCAGATTTCCTCGAGGTCGGCGTACTCGCGTTCGAGCTTGCCGATGTCCTCCTCCAGCTTGGCGAGACGCTTCTTGGTCGCCTCGTCGTCTTCCTTCTTCAGCGCCTCGCGCTCGATCTTCAGCTGGATCAAGCGACGATCCAGGCGATCCAGGGCCTCCGGCTTGGAATCGATCTCCATGCGGATGCGGCTGGCCGCCTCATCGATCAGGTCGATCGCCTTGTCCGGCAACTGGCGGTCGGTGATGTAACGGTGGCTGAGCTTGGCCGCGGCGATGATCGCGCCATCGCTGATGCTCACCCCGTGGTGCACCTCATAGCGTTCCTTGAGCCCGCGGAGGATGGCGATGGTGTCCTCCTCGCTCGGCTCGTCGACCAGTACCTTCTGGAAGCGCCGCTCCAGCGCGGCGTCCTTCTCGATGTACTGGCGGTACTCGTCCAGCGTGGTAGCGCCGACGCAGTGCAGCTCGCCGCGCGCCAGGGCCGGCTTGAGCATGTTGCCGGCGTCCATCGAGCCCTCGGCCTTGCCGGCGCCGACCATGGTGTGCAGCTCGTCGATAAACAGGATGACCCGGCCTTCCTGCTTGCCCAGCTCGTTGAGCACCGCCTTGAGGCGCTCCTCGAACTCGCCGCGGAACTTGGCACCGGCGATCAGCGCGCCCATGTCCAGGGACAGCAGGCGCTTGTCCTTGAGGCCATCGGGCACTTCGCCATTGATGATGCGCTGGGCCAGGCCCTCGACGATGGCGGTCTTGCCGACACCGGGCTCACCGATCAGCACCGGGTTGTTCTTGGTGCGCCGCTGCAGGACCTGGATGGTCCGACGGATCTCGTCGTCACGACCGATCACCGGATCGAGCTTGCCGTCTTCGGCACGCTTGGTCAGGTCGACGGTGTACTTGTCCAGCGCCTGGCGCGACTCCTCGGCATTCGGGTCGTTCACCGCATCGCCGCCGCGCAGGTTGGTCACCGCGTTTTCCAAAGCCTTCTTCGACACGCCCTGGGCCAGCAGCACCTTGCCCAGCCGGGTGCTGTCGTCCAGCGCGGCGAGCAGCACCAGCTCGCTGGAGATGAACTGGTCACCCTTCTGCTGGGCCAGCCGATCGGCCTGATTGAGTAGGCGCGCGAGGTCCTGCGACAGGTTCATGTCGCCGGTGGGATTCTGCAGCTTGGGCAGTTGGTCGAGCTCTTTGTTGAGCGCCTGCCGCAGGGCCGGGATATCGAAGCCGACCTGCATCAGCAGCGGCTTGATCGAACCGCCCTGCTGCTCGATCAGCGCCTGCATGAGGTGCAGCGGCTCGATGGCCGGATGATCGAGGCCGACGGCGATGGATTGCGCATCGGAAAGGGCCAACTGCAGCTTGCTGGTTAAACGGTCTATTCGCATTGATCTGTCCTTCCTGTTGAAACGGGCCGGGGAGATGAATGCCCCTACGACGGAAGCCCGCGAGATGAAGACTAGATGAGGACAGATTTTCGCGATTCAAGCGTCGCGGCGTGGATCAGCGGTTGCGCCGCACCGGCAGCGGGCGGCAGACGCTCAGTCTTGCAGCCAGACCAGGCTGGCGAAGCGACCGGTGCGGGCGGCACGCCGGTAGGAGAAAAACCGCGCGTCGCTGACCGTGCAGAAGCCGCCGCCGTACACCGCGGTGACGCCGCGAGCGGCCAGACGTAAGCGGGCTAACTGGTAGATATCGGCGACGAACTTGCCGGGATTGGCACTGGGAACGAAGGCATCCTGAGCGGCAGGATGTTGCGCGACGAAGGTCTCGCGCACCTCCGCGCCGACCTCGAAAGCCTGCGCGCCGATCGCCGGGCCGAGCCAGACCAACACCTCTTCCGCCGGCAACGCCAGGGCATCGAGGGTCGCTTCCAGCACGCCGGCGGCCAGCCCGCGCCAGCCGGCGTGGGCGGCGGCGACTTTGCTGCCGGCGCGGTCGCAGAACAGCGCCGGCAGGCAATCGGCGGTCATCACCGCACAGGCCACGCCAGGGGTTGCGCTCCAACTGGCATCGGCTTCGCTGACGCGCGCCGGATCGGCCGCCACCACATTGACGCCGTGCACTTGGCTCAGCCAGGCCGGCTGACAGCCCAGGGCTGCGGTGAGCTGCTGGCGATTGGCGGCCACCGCCGCCGGCGCGTCGCCAACGTGATCACCGAGGTTGAAACTGTCGAAGGGCGCCACGCTGACCCCGCCGCAGCGCGTGGTCACGCAGGCGCGCACTCGGGCCGGCGCCGGCCAGTCGGGAATCAGCCAGTCGTGCATGCCGCTCAACCGACGAAGGAGTCGCGATCCTGACGCAGCAGGGTCAGCAGCCAGACAAAGTCGTCCGGCAGCGGCGACTCCCACTTCATGCGCTGGCCGGTGGCCGGGTGCGCCAACTCGAGGAAACGCGCGTGCAGGGCCTGCCGCGGGAAACCCTTGAGCTCCTGCACGAGGGTCTGGCTGGCCGCTGGCGGAATACGGAAACGCCCCGCGTAGAGCGGGTCGCCGACCAGCGGGAAACCGACATGGGTCATGTGCACGCGAATCTGGTGGGTGCGCCCGGTCTCCAGTTTGACCCGCGTATGGGTGTGCGAGCGGAAGCGTTCGAGCACCCGGTAATGACTGACCGCCGGCTTGCCGCCATCGGTGACGGCCATGCGCTGGCGTTGCGTGCCGTGGCGGCCGATCGGCGCATCGATGGTGCCGCCGGAGGTGATCACGCCGATGACGATGGCTTCATAGATGCGGCTGACGGTACGTGCCTGCAGCTGCTCAACCAGCTTGGTCTGCGCCTGCAGGGTCTTGGCCACCACCATCAGGCCGGTGGTGTCCTTGTCCAGACGATGCACGATGCCGGCACGCGGCACATTGATCAGGTCCGGCACATGGTGCAGCAGTGCGTTGAGCAGCGTGCCGTCCTGATGCCCGGCGGCGGGATGGACGACCAGCCCGGCCGGCTTGTCCAGCACCAGGATGTGCTCGTCCTCGTAGACGATGTTCAGCTCAATGTCCTGCGCGATCCATTCGCCCTGCGCTTCCTGCTCGGCGTCGAGCACCAGCTGGCTGCCGCCATGGACGATGTCACGCGGGCGCAGCACAGCGCCGTCGACTTTCAGACGGCCATCCTTGATCCAGGTGGATAAACGCGAGCGGGAATATTCGCCGAACAGTTGCGCGGCGACCTGGTCGAGCCGTTGCCCGCCGAGATCGGACGGCACTTCGGCACTGAGTTGGATGAGCTGTTTTTCGATGCTGGACATGCGCGGCTACGGCGGGGGCGCGGCCTTTGGTTTCGGCGGCGCGCTTGTGGTTAAATACGGCGTCTTTTTGTCCCGGCCTCACCGGGGCCTCATCATAACAGGACGGTCCAGGCCAAGACAGCCGGCCGTCACAGGGACGCAAGCCGATATGCAAGTGAAACACCTGCTGCTGATCGCCATCCTCGCTCTCAACGTCGCGTGTTCGTCCAAGGATGTGGTCGACGAGAACCTCAGCGAGGCCGAGTTGTACCAGCAGGCGCAAGCCGACCTGGACAACAAGAGCTACACCAGCGCGGTGAACAAGCTGAAGGCACTGGAGTCGCGCTATCCGTTCGGCCGCTATGCCGAGCAGGCGCAGCTCGAACTGATCTACGCCTACTACAAGAACGTCGAGCCGGAGGCCGCCAAATCCGCCGCCGAACGTTTCATCCGCCTGCACCCGCAGCACCCCAACGTCGACTACGCCTACTACCTCAAGGGTCTGGCGTCGTTCGACCAGGACCGCGGCCTGCTGGCGCGCTTCCTGCCGCTGGACATGACCAAGCGTGACCCGGGCGCCGCGCGCGACTCGTTCAACGAGTTCGCCCAGCTGACCACCCGCTATCCGAACAGCCGTTACTCGCCGGACGCCAAGCAGCGCATGATCTACCTGCGCAACCTGCTGGCCGCCTACGAAGTGCACGTCGGCCACTACTACCTGAAGCGTCAGGCCTATGTTGCCGCCGCCAATCGCGGTCGCTACGTGGTGGAGAACTTCCAGGAAACCCCGGCCGTCGGCGACGGTCTGGCGATCATGACCGAGGCCTACCAGCGTCTGCACCTCGACGACCTGGCCGCGAGCAGCCTGGAAACCCTCAAGCTCAACTACCCGGAGCACCCGAGCCTGGTCGACGGCCAGTTCGTCCCGCAGGAAGACGAAGCCGACAACCGCTCCTGGCTGAGCAAGGCCACCCTGGGCCTGATTGAAAGCGAAGCGCCGATGCCACCGGGCGAGACCCGCGCCAGCCAGGACGTGATCAAACAGTACGAAGACGCGCAGGAAGCGATTCCGGAAGAGCTGCTGCCGGAAAACCAGGAAGCCGTCGAGGAAGAGGAACACGAAGCCGAAGGCAACAATGACGGCGATCGTTCCTGGTGGAGCTACATGACCTTCGGCGTGTTCGACTGACGCCGACGGCCAGCAACAACGAAAAGGGAGGCGCAAGCCTCCCTTTTTTTATTGCGCCGCCGCGGCGGCGAAACCGGCGCGGATCTCCTCCTCCGGCAGCTCGTCGCCGATGAACACGACGACACTCTCGTGCGGCTCGTCGACGCCCCACTCGCGATCCCAGTCGAAGCCATACAGCTTGAGCACGCCCTGGAACACCAGGCGGCGCGGCTCGCCGGCAATACTCAGCACGCCCTTGTAACGCAACAGCGCGCGACCGTGCTGCTCCAGCAACTGATTCATGAACTCGCTGAGACGATCGATATCCAGCGGCTGCTCGCTGCGCAGCACCAGGCTGCTGATGCGGTCGGCGGCCGGGTTGGCCGGCGTCAGCGGGCGCGGGCTCAGCGCAAGGTCGGCATTCAGGTTGAAGCCGCGCACATCGAGCAGCTCGCTGAGATCGATGCACCCATGCTCGACCACGCGGATCGGCGCGCGCCGATTGATCCGCGTCAGCCGCTCGCACAGCGCGTCGAACTGCGCAGCGTCGACCAGGTCGCGCTTGCTCACCAGCAGCCGGTCGGCGAAACCGACTTGCGCCTGGGCGATCGCCTGCTGCAGGTGGATGTCGGCGTGCGCCGCATCGACCAGGGTGATCACCCCGTCGAGGATGTAGCGCTCGCGCAGCTCCTCGTCGACGAAGAAGGTCTGCGCCACCGGCGCCGGATCGGCCAGCCCGGTGCACTCGATAACCAGCCGGTCGAAGGCGATCTCGCCGTTATCCAGACGCTCAAGGAGGATCAGCAGGGCGCGCTCGAGGTCGCCGTGGATGCTGCAGCACACGCAGCCATTGGCCAGGGTCACCACCTCCACCGGCTGTTCGCCGAGCAACTGGCTGTCGATGCCGGATTCGGCGAACTCGTTTTCGATCACGGCGATGCGCAGGCCGTGCTCGGCCTCGAGCAGATAGCGCAGCAGGGTGGTCTTGCCAGCGCCGAGGAAGCCGCTGAGCACGGTGACGGGAATCGGTAGATGGGGCATGGAAGATCCTGAACAGTAGTTCGCCGGGCGGTTACGCCGCGGAAAAGGCAGGGGCCGAAATGAACAGCGCCACGACTAAGCGTGGCGCTGGATGCGGTGCGCACTCAACAGCAGCGGATCGGACGACCCTTGCCGCCGCCACCGTAACGCGCTTCCTGGCGCTCGCGGAAGAACTCCTCGTAGCTCATGCATGGTTGGTCCGGATGATTGGTGCGCATGTGCTCGACGTAGTTGTCGTAATCCGGCATGCCGACCATCAACCGCGCCGCTTGGCCGAGGTACTTACCCAGCCGACTCAGATCATTGAACATCAGGTCACCTCATGGAGCCTTGGCACCCGCCAGCTGGCGGGTGCCGCAGCCATTACGCTTCCGGAATCGGCTGGAACGGCGCTTCGCGGTCGGTCCGCTCTTCCTTGGACAGCGCCTTGATGCCGACCTTGATGGCGAACAGCAGGATACTCAGCACCACCAGCAGGAACAGCACGGTCAACGTCGCGTTGGTGTAGGCGTTGAAGATCACGTGCTGCATCTGGCCGATGTCCTTGGCCGGTGCCAGAACCTGGCCGGCGGCCAGGGCATCGCTGTATTTCTTGCCGAGGGCGATGAAGCCGACCGCCGGATTCGGGTCGAACAGCTTGATCAGCCCCGCCGTGGTGGTGCAGATCAGCAGCCACAGCGCCGGGATCAGGGTCACCCAGACGTACTGCTGGCGTTTCATCTTGATCAGCACCACGCAGCCGAGCATCAGCGCGATACCGGCGAGCATCTGGTTGGAGATGCCGAACAGCGGCCACAGGGTGTTGATGCCGCCGAGCGGATCGATCACCCCCTGGTACAGCAGCCAGCCCCACATCGCCACACAGCCCGCGGTAGCCACCACGTTGGCGCCCCACGATTCGGTGTTGCTCAACGCCGGCACGAAGCTGCCGAGCAGGTCCTGCAGCATGAAGCGCCCGGCACGGGTACCGGCGTCGACCGCAGTGAGGATGAACAGCGCCTCGAAGAGGATCGCGAAGTGGTACCAGAACGCCATGGTGTTCTCACCCGGCAGCACCTGGTGGAGGATGTGCGCGATGCCCACGGCGAGGGTCGGCGCACCGCCAGCCCGGGCCAGGATGGTGTGCTCACCGATATCCCGCGCGGTGGCCTCGAGCAGTTCCGGGGTGATGGTGAAGCCCCAGCTGCTGACGGTCGCCGCCACGCTGGCGACATCCGCGCCGACCACCGCGGGCGGGCTGTTCATCGCGAAGTAGATGCCCGGCTCGATCACCGAAGCGGCGACCATCGCCATGATGGCGACGAAGGATTCCATCAGCATGCCGCCGTAGCCGATGTAGCGCGCGTGGCCTTCGTTGGCCAGCAGCTTCGGCGTGGTCCCCGAGGAGATCAGCGCATGGAAGCCGGACACCGCGCCGCAGGCGATGGTGATGAACAGGAACGGGAACAGCGTGCCCTTCCACACCGGTCCGGTGCCGTCGACGAACTGGGTCAGCGCCGGCATCTTCAGGTCCGGACTGACGATCAGGATGCCGATCGCCAGGGCCACGATGGTGCCGATCTTCAGGAAGGTCGACAGGTAGTCGCGCGGCGCGAGGATCAGCCACACCGGCAGCACGGCGGCGACGAAGCCGTAGCCGACCAGCATCCAGGTGATCTGCACGCCGGTGAAGGTGAAGCGCGGCCCCCAGACCGGATCGGCGGCGATCACCCCACCCAGCCAGATCGAACCGAGCAGCAGCACCACACCGACGATGGAAATTTCACCGATGCGCCCGGGACGGATGTAGCGCATGTACACGCCCATGATCACCGCGATCGGGATGGTCGCCATCACGGTGAACATCCCCCACGGACTCTCCGCCAGCGCCTTGACCACGATCAGCGAGAGCACCGCGAGGATGATGATCATGATCAGGAAGCAGCCGAACAAGGCGATGGTGCCGGGGATCTGGCCCATTTCCTCGCGGACCATCTCGCCCAGCGAGCGGCCATTGCGGCGGGTGGACATGAACAGGACCATGAAATCCTGCACCGCACCGGCCAGCACCACGCCGGCAATGATCCACAGCGTGCCCGGCAGGTAGCCCATCTGCGCGGCGAGCACCGGGCCCACCAGCGGACCGGCACCGGCGATCGCGGCGAAGTGGTGACCGAACAGCACGTGCTTGTTGGTCGGTACGTAATCCAGGCCGTCGTTGTTCAACACCGCCGGCGTGGCGCGATTCGGGTCGAGCTGCATCACCTTGGTGGCGATGAACAGCGCGTAGTAACGGTACGCGACCAGGTAGATGGCCACCGCGGCGACCACGATCCATAAGGCGTTGATGGCTTCGCCACGACGTAGCGCCACGACCCCGAGCGCGCAGGCACCGACAATCGCCAGCACCACCCACGGAACGTGCCGCATGAGGCTGTTGTTATTATTCATGGAGTTACTCCAAACAGATGGACAGACAGGCTGCCGCGTAAGCTTAGCCCGTCCAGCGCAAACGGCTATCAGACGTTGGTCTAGAGGGCTCGCGAGGTATTTGGATAACGGCATAAGTGCTCAACCGTCTGCCCCGCCAGTCTGCAGCGCCCGCCCATGAAAAAGCCGGGCAGAGCCCGGCTTGGGGTCACAGCCGTGGAACGTTTAGGCCGGCTGCTTGGCGTAGCGGGCCAGCTGCGCGTCGCGACTCATCACGTCGAGGGTCGCGGTCAGCACTTGCTCGCTGGTCACGTCCGGTTTGCTGAAGATGGTGCTGAAGTTCTGCTGGGTGACCTTGGCGAAATGCTCGCGGTCGCCCTTCTCCACGCCGAGCAGCGTTGCATAGGCGTCCAGCGCCTCGCCGCGGCCTTGCGCCATGTCCTCGGCAATCGAGTCGAGCATGCCATTCATGGCCAGCAGCGAACGTCCGCCGTAGCCCAGCTTGACGCTCGAATCGCAGCCGTTGGTGCCGGATGTGAGACCGAAGGTGGCGTTACCCGAAGTCCCGTTGGTGGTAGTGGCAATCAGGTGCGGGAACAGGCCACTTTGGCCTTCGAACAGCATGTTGCCCCAACCACAACCCCCACCACCGGCCTGTGCGGCTTGAGCGGCCACGCTGGCCAAACTCAGTGCACCGATCATCAAACCTTTACTCAGCAGTCGCTTATCCATTTTTGCGCTCCGCGGGAAATGACTGAAAAACTGCTCTAGCAGCTTTGGCGACACTTCCCCAGCTGTCAAACCGCGAGCGGCGATGGCGCTACACTGCCAGTGTGTTTTCCGCCAGGAGGCAGCATGTCCACACGCCGCGGCCGCATCATTCTCGCCCCGCCCCTGATCTACCTGATTTTCGTCGCCCTGACCTGGCTACTGGCCAGACTGGTGCCACTGCCCATCGCGGAGAACCAGTGGACACGCTACCTCGGCTGGGGCCTGATCGACCTCGGCATCCTGCTCGCCGCCTGGTCGGCGCTGGCCCTGGCGCAGCACAAGACCACCATCAACCCGTACCGTAAACCCAAGCGCCTGCTGCAGAGCGGACCGTTCCGCTATTCGCGCAACCCGATCTACCTCGGCTTCAATCTGATCTACTGCGGCATCGGTCTGCTGCTTGGCAGCTGGTGGGCGTGGATCATCCTGCCGCTGCTGATCCTGACCGTGGATCGCGGGGTGATCGTGCATGAGGAGACGGTGCTCGAGCACCTGTTCGGTGACAGCTATCAACGCTATCGCCGCCGGGTACGGCGCTGGCTGTAGCTCAGCTATAGTGGGAACACGCAATCAGGAGCTCGACCATGACCCAGTCCCACCAGGAGCGGCGCCGTTTCCACCGCGTCGCGTTCGACGCCACCACCGAGCTGCGCCAAGGTGAACGGCGCTGGCCGGTCACCCTGCATGATCTGTCGCTCAAGGGCCTGCTGGTCGAGCGCCCGGCGGGCTGGGACGGCGACGCCGAACAGCCGTTCAACGCCACCATTCAGCTGGCCAGCGACGTGCAAGTGAACACCGAAGTGCACCTGACCCGCGTCCAGGACCAACTGCTCGGCTTCGAAATCCTGCACATCGACCTCGACTCGATCAGTCACCTGCGCCGCCTGGTCGAACTCAACCTCGGCGACGAAGGCCTGCTCGAGCGCGACCTCGCCGCGCTCGGCGAAGAGCACTGAGTTCACCTCGACGGCTGCGCTAGACGCAGCCGCCCCGCCGCTACTCGAACAAGGCGTCGAGCGCCTCCTCCAGGCGCGTTACCGCCACCACCTGCAGACCGGCCGGCGCCTCCTTCGGCGCATTGCCCTTGGGCACGATGGCGCGCTTGAAGCCGTGCTTGGCCGCTTCCTTGAGGCGTTCCTGACCACTGGGCACCGGGCGCACCTCGCCGGACAGACCGACCTCCCCGAACACCAGCAGATCGTGCGGCAACGGGCGGTTACGCAGGCTGGCCATCACCGCGGCCATCAACGCCAGGTCGGAGGCGGTTTCCAGCACCTTGACCCCGCCGACCACGTTGAGGAACACGTCCTGGTCGTGGGTCGGAATGCCGCCATGCCGGTGCAGCACGGCGAGCAGCATGGCCAGACGGTTCTGATCGAGACCAAGGGTGACGCGGCGCGGGTTGGCCAGGTGGCTGGTGTCGACCAGCGCCTGCACCTCGACCAGCATCGGCCGGGTGCCTTCCCAGGTGGCCATCACCACGCTACCGGGCACTTCAGCCTGGGCGCGGGTGAGGAAGATCGCCGAGGGGTTGGAGACTTCCTTGAGGCCCTTGTCGGTCATGGCGAACACGCCGAGTTCGTTGACCGCGCCGAAGCGGTTCTTCACCGCGCGCAGCAGACGTAGACGGCCATCGGATTCGCCCTCGAAATACAGCACGGTGTCGACCATGTGCTCGAGCACGCGCGGCCCGGCCAGCGCGCCTTCCTTGGTGACGTGGCCGACCAGGAAGATCGCCGTGCCGCTCTGCTTGGCATAGCGCACCAGCAAGGCGGCGCTCTCGCGCACCTGGGCGACGCCGCCGGGGGCGGACTGCAGTTGCTCGGTGAAGATGGTCTGGATCGAGTCGATGACCATGACCTTGGGCTGCTCGCGGCGCGCCGCGGCGATGATCGCCTCGATGCTGGTCTCGGTCATCACCTTGAGCTTGTCTTCCGGCAGGCCCAGGCGGCGGGCGCGCATGGCGACCTGCTGCTGCGATTCCTCGCCGGTGACGTACAGCGCCGGGAAGCGCTGGGCGATGCTGCACAGGGTCTGCAGGAGGATGGTCGACTTGCCGATGCCGGGGTCACCGCCGATCAGCACCACCGAGCCGTCGACCAGACCGCCGCCGAGCACGCGGTCGAGTTCCGCCGAGGCGGTGGAGAAGCGCGGCATTTCCTCGACGCTGACTTCGGCGAGGGTCTTGATCTGCGCCTGCTCGCCGGCCCAGCCGCCGCGCGCTTCGGACACGCTGGTGCCGGGATCGAGGGTTTCCACCAGGGTGTTCCAGGCCCCGCAGTCAGCGCATTGTCCGGCCCATTTGGGAAAGGTCGCGCCGCATTCCGTGCAGCCGTAGATGCGTTTGGCTTTGGCCATGTGCGGAAAACTCCTCGAGATTAGGAGCCGGCATCATAGTTGAACTCGCCCCGACAAAAACGTCCCCGCCCAGCCAACGATCACGACAACGGGGGATGAAATTTGCCTGGGCAAGCAATATCATCGGGCCAGCCGCTGCCCCCATAACCAGAACGACAAGGACGACTCAATATGGCCACGGTCACGACTACCGGAAATCTCGCCAACCTGCTGAACACCAGTCTGAGCACAAACGCTGTCGGCATGGAATCGGCGCTGCAGAACCACATGAACCAGTTCGACTACTCCTTCGGGGCGGCCGCGGACAAGGTCTTCTCCGGCTATGACAACCCGTTCAACGTCACGCCGAACTCCTACTCCACCTACATGTATGCTCCCCGCGGTACCATCACCGCTCAGGGCTCCGGCTTTACCGGCAGTGCAGGCTCGATCAGCCGCATCCAGTACGACGGCGACAGCTACAACTGGGACATGTCGGGCAAGATGTCCTGGTCCATCTCTCGGGGCGGGATCACATCCGGAACCATCAACTCGCTGGCAATGTGGAACGAGAGCGGCTCCGAACGATTCATCCTCCAGGGAAGCATCAAGTCGAACGGCAGCGGCAGCCTGAAATCGATTCACAGCGAGTACAACGGCCTCATCAGCGATATGATCGGCAGCTTCCCGCTGTCGGGAGCCTCGGGCAAATACACCCAGCTCTCTTACGCCGACCTGACCGGCAACAAGGTCAGCATCTACGGCTCCATCTCTCAGGCCTCGCTGCAGAACCAACCCGTTACCACCCTCAGCGAATTGTTCGATCGCCAGGATCTGTTCAGCAAGAACGACGTCTTCAACGTCGCCGACAACAGCCGCGCCTGGCATGGCTTCGCCGGCAACGACACGATGACGGGTGGCGCCCTGAACGACGTGCTCGACGGCGGCGTGGGTAACGACAAGCTGTTTGGCAATGGCGGTGACGACGAACTGTACGGCGACGCCGGCAATGACCAGCTGAATGGCGGCGACGGCGACGACTATCTGGACGGCGGCGCGGGCAATGACACCATCGTGGACCTGACTGGGCACAACTTTGTCTTCGATGAGGGCGGCAACAACCGCATTACCACCGGCGCCGGCGATGATTTCATCCTTCTCACGGGAAGCGGCAACGACACCATCAAAGCCGGCGATGGAGACAATGTGATCGATGCCGGGGGCGGTCGCGACACGCTGGTGACGGGCAGTGGCAACGATGTGCTGATCGGCGGGGAAGGCGCCGACAAGCTCACTGGCGGCCTCGGCGCCGATCGCTTCGTGTTCGACAACCTGGCGACCGGCGGCTTCGATACCATCATGGATTTCCGCGTCGGCGAGGGAGACCAACTGGTCTTCGACAGCACTGTATTCACCTCGCTGGCAGGCATTACCAACCCCGCCGGCCACCTGGTGTCAGGTCCTAAGGCCGTCGCCCAGGACGCCAACGACTATCTCGTCTACGACACCACAGGCCAGAAGCTTTACTACGATGCCGACGGTTCGGGTGCCGGCAAGGCGATCCAGATTGCCATCGTGAAGGGCGCACCCGACCTCAACAGCGACAGCTTCTGGGTGTCCTAGCAGCCAACTACGAGCCGGTGTGCCTGGCAGCCGGCTCTTCCCACCCTTCTCAGCAGTCCCGCATGCGGCGGATGCCCTCCAGCAGGCCGCTGCGATGCAGCTTCAGCGCCGACAGGCTGAGACTTTCCGGGCGCTCGATACCACTCTCGATGCGGAAGATATGGCTGTCCACGGCCACCAACTGGTTCATCAGGCGCGCCATGCGCTCGTTGCGGCGGCTCTGCGCCTTGTCCGTGAAGTTGTCGAGGCGGTCGAAAGTGCGAAGCTTGTGGGCCATGACGGTGCGGCTCCGGAAAGGTTTCAGGTATGGCCAGACTACCGGGCGGCGCGCCGCCGCTTCTTGACCCTGGTCAAGCGCGCCTATCCACCGGCCTGCTGCAGCAGCCTGGCGATCTGATCCTTCAACGCCACGCGTTGCAGCTTGAGCCCTTGCAGGGCCAGATCGTCCAGAGGTTGGCGGCCATCCTCGACGTCATACACCTGCTGGTCGATGGCCTGGTATTCCTGGGCCAGGCGGGAAAAGTGCGCGTCGCTCTGCATCAGCGAACGCAGCTGGCCTTGGTATTGGGGGAATTCGCGGGTCAGGGGATGGTGTTCGAGCGGCATCGGTCGATCCTCCAGCGGGGAAGTGTTCCCTTAGGCTAGACCAGCCAGGGCAGCCGGCACGCCTGTACCGACGAAACTCACACTCGCCGCCGCTGGCTGCCGGGGATTCGCGCCGCAGCCGCGCCGCAGCTGGATTACACTGCCTGCAGTTCAGTGAAAAACAGGGAGTGAATCCATGAGTGTGCTTAGCGAGTTCAAGGCCTTCGCGGTCAAAGGCAACGTCGTCGACATGGCGGTGGGGATCATCATCGGCGCGGCGTTCGGCAAGATCGTCTCGTCGTTCGTCGGCGACGTCATCATGCCGCCGATCGGCCTGCTGATCGGCGGCGTCGACTTTTCCGACCTCGCCGTCACGCTCAAGGCCGCCGAGGGCGATGTGCCCGCGGTAGTGCTGGCCTACGGCAAATTCATCCAGACCTGCCTGGACTTCATCATCGTCGCCTTCGCGATCTTCCTCGGCGTCAAGGCGATCAACAAACTCAAGCGCGAAGAAGCCGCGGAGCCGACCCTGCCGCCGACCCCGACCCCGGAAGAGACGCTGCTCACCGAGATCCGCGACCTGCTCAAGAACCAGCAGCAGAATCGCCTACCCTGAGCTATCTTGACGCAGAAAAACGGCGCCCACGGGCGCCGTTTTGCGTTAATCCGCCGCGCCCAGCGGCTGCAGCAGCAGTCGCGCCACTCGACGTTCCTTGACCTCCACCACGGTCAGCCGCCAGCCGGCATGTTCCAGGCGATCGCCGATCAGCGGCAGGCGGTCGAGCAGGCTCATCACCAGCCCGGCGAGGGTCTGATAGTCGTCGGTCGGCGGCGCCCGGAAGCCCAGGCGCTGGCGCAGCAGGGTGAGGTTCAGCGCACCGCTGACCCGATAGCCGCCGGCCACCGTCTCGATATCCAGGCCGTCCACCTCGTTGGCGTCCGGTAACTCACCGGCGATCGCCTCGAGGATGTCGGTCAGCGTCAGCATGCCCTCGAAGCCGCCGAACTCGTTGACCACGAAGGCCACGTGGGTCGAGGCCTGGCGCATCTGCTCCAGGGCGTTGAGCACCGAACAGCTGTCCGGCAGGTTGAGCGGCGCGCGCAGCAGCGGTTCGATCGCCGCGGGCTGGCCGTCGAGCAGCTGTTTGAGCAGCTCCTTCTTGTGCACGTAGCCCAGCGGTTCGTCGACCTGGCCGGCGCGGATCACCAGCAGCCGCGAGTAGGGCGAGGCGAGCAGCGCCTGGTGGACCTGCGCGCGGCTGCCGTCAAGGTCGAGGTGGTCGACCGCGGTGCGCGGGGTCATCACCGCGGTGATCGGCTGCTCGGCGAGGTGCAGCACGCCGCTGATCATTACCCGCTCACGACGGTCGAACAGGCCGTCGCCGCCCTCCGCGCTGCCGATCAGGTCGGCGATCTCCTCGCCCACCTCGTCGGCCTCGAGCTTGCCGCCGAGCAGGCGCAGCACCGCATGCGCGGTACGTTCACGCACCCCGCGGCCATCCTGCAGCTGGCGCTTGCGCTTCCAGCGCACCGCCTGGTTGGCCAGTTCGATGAGGATCGAGAAACCGATCGCCGCGTACAGGTAGCCCTTGGGAATGTGGAAGCCCAGGCCCTCGGCGGTGAGGCTGAAGCCGATCATCATCAGGAAGCCCAGACACAGCATGATCACGGTCGGATGGGCGTTGACGAAGGCGGTCAGCGGCTTGCTGGCGACGATCATCAGGCCGATCGAGACGATCACCGCGATCATCATCACTTCCAGGTGCTCGACCATGCCGACCGCGGTGATCACCGCGTCGAGCGAGAACACCGCGTCGAGCACCACGATCTGCGCCACCACCGGCCAGAACAGCGCATAGGCCCGGCTGCCACCGCTCTTGTGCACCCGCCCCTCGAGGCGTTCGTGCAGTTCCATGGTGGCCTTGAACAGCAGGAACAGGCCGCCGAACAGCATGATCAGGTCACGCCCGGAGAAGCTTTTGCCGGCCACCTCGAACAGCGGCGCGGTGAGCGTCACCAGCCAGGAGATGCTGGCCAGCAAGCCGAGGCGCATGAGCAACGCCAGGCCCAGGCCGATCTGCCGCGCACGGTCGCGCTGATGCGGCGGCAGTTTGTCGGCGAGGATGGCGATGAACACCAGGTTGTCGATACCAAGCACCAGTTCGAGGACGATCAGGGTCAGCAAGCCCAACCAGGCCGTGGGATCGGCCAGCCATTCGAAGAGCATCAGGCGGTCCTCCGCTCAGCGCGGGCACGCGGCGCCGCACGGTGCTCGCCGAAGCGGCGGCACGAGCCAGCAGAGGTGCGCAGGGAGGTAACGAGCAGGCGCCACGCGGCGGCGCCAGGGAGGGGGAACGCCACCCGCGAGCGGGGCGCGGGTGGCTGGCAACTATGACTGTCCATCGGAATCCGGGTGGAAAAAACGGACGGCCATCCTAGGCCAGATCGCCGCGCGACTTAAGCCGCGAATCTTTTCCAATCGTGTACCCGCGGCCTACCAGGCGTTGTTCACTACCAGTAGTTCTCCACGCCGATCTGCCCGGGCTTGCGGGTCAGCGCCAGGCGCATGCCGCGGGTCTTCAGCACCGCGCGGGTGTCTTCGATCATCTGCGGGTTGCCGCACAGCATGATCCGCGAGTGCTCAGGATCGAGCGCCAAGCCGGCGGCGCGTTCCAGCTCGCCGCTCTCGATCAGCGTGGTGATGCGCTGGCGCAGCGCGCCGGGGTGGTCTTCGCGGGTCACCACCGGGATGTACTGCAGCTTGTGCGCGTACTCGGCCAGGTAGTCGCGCTGGGTCAGCCCGGCGATCAGCTCCTGGTAGGCCAGCTCGACCGACTCGCGCACGCTGTAGACCAGCTTGATGCGTTCGAAGCGCTCCCAGGCTTCGAAGTCCTGAAGGATCGACAGGAACGGCGCGAGCCCGGTGCCGGTACCGAGCAGCCACAGGTCGCGGCCGTCGGGGAAGCGGTCGAGGGTCAGGAAGCCGAACGCCTGCTTGTCGATCAACAGCGTGTCGCCCTCGCGCAGGCGGCTCAGTTCGCTGGTGAATTCGCCACCCGGAACGACGATAGAGAAGAACTCCAGGTGCTCGTCGAACGGCGAGGAGACCATCGAGTAGGCGCGCCACACCACGCTGCCGTCGGCCTTGGTCACCCCCAGGCGAGCGAACTGCCCGGCGCGGAAGCGGAAGCCGGGGTCGCGGCTGGCGCGGAAGGTGAACAGGTTGGGGGTCAGCGTCTGGATGTCATAGACGCGCTGACGGGTGAACTTCTCTTCGCTGGCGGACATGGTGCGGACTCGTGTTGACGCAGGTTCTCAGTGTCCCGCAATCGGCCGGCGAGAAACACCCGCGAGCTGCGGGGCTATTCGTCGCAGCCGAGACTTTTGCGCCGGTTGCGCCGACAATGCCGGCCAACGCACTGCCACCACGCCCGAATCGACATGCCACTGTTCATCAGCCCCTTCGCCCAGCTCGACCTCGTCCGCCAGCCGGAACAGCCCAACGAGCCGCTGCAAGCCTTCGACGCCGCCGACGAGTACCTGCTCGAGCACCTGCATGCGCAGGGCCTCGCCGCGGGTGCGCGGGTGCTGGTGCTCAACGACGGCTTCGGCGCGCTGGCCTGCGCGCTGGCGCCATACGCCCAGGTGACCAGCAGCGGCGACTCCTTCCTGGGCGCCCTGGCCCTGCAGAAGAACCTCGCCGGCAACGGCCTGGCGGCGGACAGTGTGACCTTCGTGCCGGCCAGCGCCACGCCGCAGGGGCCGTTCGACCGGGTGCTGATCCGCGTGCCGAAGACCCTGGCGCTGCTCGAGGAGCAGTTGATCCGCCTGCATGGCCAGCTGGCGCCCGGTGCGCAGGTGATCGCCGCGGCGATGATCAAGCACCTGCCACGCGCCGCCGGCGACCTGCTCGAGCAGTACATCGGCTCGGTGCAGGCCTCGCTGGCGGTGAAGAAGGCCCGCCTGCTGTTCGCCACGCCAGCAGACAAGGCCGCGCCGCACTCGCCCTACCCGACTCGCTACCGCCTCGACCAGCCGGCGCTAGAGCTGCTCAACCACGCCAACGTGTTCTGCCGCGACGGCCTGGACATCGGCACCCGCGCCTTCCTCCCGCACCTGCCGCGCAACCTCGGCCGCGCGCGGGTGGCCGACCTCGGCTGCGGCAATGGGGTGCTCGGCATCGCCTGCGCGCTGGCCAACCCGGAGGCGCAGCTGAGCCTGGTCGACGAGTCGTTCATGGCCGTGCAGTCCGCGCAGGAGAACTGGCAGGCGGCGCTCGGCGCCCGCCCGGTGGAGATCCGCGCCGGCGACGGCCTGGCCGGGCAGGCGCCGGACTCGCTGGAGGTGGTGCTGTGCAACCCGCCGTTCCACCAGCAGCAGGTGGTCGGCGACTTCCTCGCCTGGCGCATGTTCCAGCAGGCCCGCGCGGCGCTGGTCACCGGCGGCGAGCTGTGGATCGTCGGCAACCGCCACCTCGGCTATCACGCCAAGCTCAAACGCCTGTTCCGCGGCGTCGAGCAGGTCGCGGCGAATCCCAAGTTCGTGGTGCTGCGCGCACGCAAGTAAGGGCGATTGCCCGAATTACGGCGTGCTCAGCCCCGCCGCGTTCATGAACAGGCGCAAGCCGTAGCTCACCACCCCGAGGGCCAGCACGCTGCCGGCCCAGATCAGCAGCAGCCAGCCGAGGCGCTGCCAGAGCGGCTTCTTCGCCGGTTTATCCACGGTCATCGCCCGCCTCCTAGTGGTAGCCATGCTCGGGGGTGACCTTGCCGCGGAACACGTAGTAGCTCCACGCGGTGTACACCAGGATGAACGGGATGATGAACAGCGCGCCGACCAGAGCGAAGCCCTGGCTCTGCGGCGGGGCGGCGGCCTGCCAGATGGTCAGCGAGCCGGGCACGATGTTCGGCCACAGGCTGATGCCCAGGCCGCTGTAGCCGAGGAAGATGAGGATCAGGGTGAGCACGAACGGCTTGATGTTGTCGTAACGCGCCACCGAACGCAGCAGGTGGTAGAAGGTCACCAGCACCAGCAGCGGCACCGGCAGGAACCAGAACAGGTTGGGCAGGCTGAACCAGCGCGCGGCGATTTCCGCGTGCGACAGCGGCGTCCAGATGCTGACGATGCCGATCACCGCCAGCAGCACCAGCGCCAGTGGCCGCGCCAGGTCGTGCATCTGCTCCTGCAGGCGGCCTTCGGTCTTCATGATCAGCCAGGTGCAGCCGAGCAGCGCGTAGGCGGCAACCAGGCCGAGGCCGCTGAACAGCGGGAACGGCGCCAGCCAGCCGAGCGAATCGCCGACGAAGCGCCGGCCCTCGACCGGAATGCCCTCGATGAACGCGCCGAGCGCCACGCCCTGGAAGAAGGTCGCCGCCAGCGAACCGCCGATGAACGCCTTGTCCCAGATATGCCGCTTGTGTTCGCGCGCCTTGAAGCGGAACTCGAAGGCCACGCCGCGGAACACCAGGCCGATGAGCATGAAGATCAGCGGCAGGTACAGCGCGCTGAGCACCACCGAATAGGCCAGCGGGAAGGCGGCGAACAGCCCGGCGCCGCCGAGCACCAGCCAGGTCTCGTTGCCGTCCCACACCGGCGCCACGGTGTTCATCATGATGTCGCGCTCGCCGTCGTCCTTGACGAACGGGAAGAGGATGCCGATGCCGAGGTCGAAGCCATCCATCACCACATACATCATCACGCCGAACACGATGATGATTGCCCAGATCAGGGAAAGGTCGATGCCCATGGTCAGTTCCTCACGGCCGGTGCGTTGTGGCTGTCGTCGTCATCCATCCCCTCGTCCGCCGCCGACATCGGCCGCGCCGGGGTACGGGTCTGGCCGGGGCCGCCAATGCCCTGTTCCTTGCCCTCGTCGGTGATCGGCCCCTTGCGCACCAGGCGCATCAGGTAGCTGAAGCCGGCGCCGAACACCGAGAAGTACACCAGCACGAACAGCACCAGGGTCAGGGTCATCTGCCCCAGGCTGTGCCCGGAGGAGGCGTCGGCGGTGCGCATCAGGCCGTAGACCACCCACGGCTGGCGGCCGACCTCGGTGGTGAACCAGCCGGCGAGCACCGCGATCAACCCGGACGGTCCCATCCACAAGACGAAATGCAGGAACGGCCGCGACTGGAACAGCCGGTCGCGCCAGCGCAGCCACAGGCTCCACACCCCGGCGAGGATCATCAGCAGGCCCATGCCGACCATGATGCGGAAGCTCCAGAACACGATGGTCGAGTTCGGCCGGTCTTCCTTGGCGAACTCCTTGAGCGCCGGCACCTGCTTATCCAGGCTGTGGGTGAGGATCAGGCTGCCGAGGTACGGCACCTCGACCTTGAAACGGGTTTCCTCGCGCTGCATGTCCGGCCAGCCGAACAGGATCAGCGGGGTCGGCTCGCCGCTGCTGTTATCCCAGTGGCCTTCGATGGCGGCGATTTTCGCCGGCTGGTGCTTGAGGGTGTTGAGGCCGTGGAAGTCGCCGATCACCGCCTGGATCGGTGCGACCAGCAGGGCCATCCACATGGCCATCGAGAGCATCTGGCGGATCGCCGGGTTGTCGCGGCCACGCAGCAGGTGCCAGGCCGCCGAGGCGCCGACGAAGAAGGCGGTGGAGAGGAACGCCGCGGTGGCCATGTGCATCAGCCGGTAGGGGAACGACGGGTTGAAGATCACCGCGAACCAGTCCACCGGGATCACCCGCCCGTCGATGATCTCGAAGCCTTGCGGCGTCTGCATCCAGCTGTTCGAGGCGAGAATCCAGAAGGTCGAGATCAGCGTGCCGATCGCCACCATCAGCGTGGCGAAGAAGTGCAGGCCGGGGCCGACGCGGTTCCAGCCGAACAGCATGACGCCGAGGAAGCCGGCCTCGAGGAAGAATGCGGTGAGCACCTCGTAGGTCAGCAGCGGCCCGGTGACCGAGCCGGCGAAGTCGGAGAAGGCGCTCCAGTTGGTGCCAAACTGGTAGGCCATGACCAGCCCGGAGACCACGCCCATGCCGAAGTTGACGGCGAAGATCTTCGACCAGAAGTGGTAGAGGTCGCGGTACACCTCGCGCTCGGTCTTCAGCCACAGGCCTTCGAGCACGGCCAGGTAGCTGGCCAGGCCGATGGTGATGGCCGGGAACACGATGTGGAAGGAGATGGTGAAGGCGAACTGTATTCGCGCCAGGTCCAGGGCATCTAGGCCGAACATGGAAGCTCCTCGATCAGGTTGAACGCTGACCTGGCGCGCACGCGCACAGGCCAGGCACTCCAGGGTTTGGAGTGGCGTGCCGGGGGAATTGTTCTACGGCGGAGTTCGGTTGCGGGGGTCAGGCCAAGCCGGCCTGCACGCAAAACCAAGCGGCGGTTTTGACGTGGATCAATAGATAGGGCAAGCGTAGCGCGTCGGCCGGTGCCTGCCGCTGTGGTTGATTGCCGCTGTGGCCGATTGTCACGCGACGGTGTGCCACAGCGCCGCGCGGCTCAGGCCAGGTCGGCCGGGGTGTCGACATCGCGCAGCACGCCGGGGTCGTCGAGCGCCACGCCGTGGCAGGCCTCGGAGTGCGCCTGGAGCAGCGCGCGGGCGCCTTGATCGCCGCGCAGTTGCTGCAGTGCCGGCCAGAACGCCCGACCGAACAGCACCGGATGGCCGCGCTGGCCCTGGTACAGGGGGAACACGATGCGCTCCGGGTGGGCGGCGGCGCACAACTGGCGCAGGCTGGCCTCGGCGAGCCACGGCATGTCGCCGAGCAGCACGGCGATCGCCTCCGCCGGCTGCGCGGCCAGCGCCTGCACCCCGGCGGCCAGGCTGTGGCCGAGACCCAGCGCGGCGTCGGGGCAGCGCAGCAACGGGCAATCGGCGGGCAGGCCGAGCGCCAGCGCGTCGTCCTCCGGACGCAGCAGCACGTACACCTCGGCAAACACCCGCCGCGCGCTGGTCAGGCTGGCAGCCAGCAGCGTGCAGCCATCCGTCAGACGGGCGCGACGCTTGTCGCTGCCGAAGCGGCTGGCGCTGCCGGCGGCGAGGAGCAGCGCGATCACCTCAGGCATCGGTGGCCTCGTACGTCTGCTCGGTTCGTGGGAAGGTCGTAGTCGGCCGATTGCAGGCGAGCCGGGCTAGGGTTGCTCGCCTCACTCATCGCCGCACTCGCCTCTGCGCTGCGTGGCCGGTGCACTGGGCTCCCGCCTGCGCGGGAGTGACGGGAGATAACGCGGCGCCTCCCCCGTCGTCCCCGCGCAGGCGGGGATCCAGCCCTGCGGTTGGCCAAGCACCGCGCTACACCGCGTCACGCGCCACACCGTTGCGCACGCGGAGGATGTCGGCGAGCACCGCCAGGGCGATTTCCGCCGGGGTCTTGCTGCCCAGGTTGAGGCCGATCGGCGCGTGGATGCGGGAGATCTCCGCCTCGCTCAGCCCACCGACCCGGTGCAGCCGCTCGCGGCGCTTGCCGCTGGTCAGCCGCGAGCCCATCACGCCGATGTAGAACGCCTCGGTGCGCACCGCCTCGAGCATCGCCAGGTCGTCGATGCGCGGGTCGTGGGTCAGCGCCACCACCGCGGTGTCGGCGTGGCAGCCGCCCTGGCGGATCACTTCCGAGGGCAGCTCGCGGCGAATTTCCACCCCGGGCAGCTCGACGCCGGCCAGCACTTCCTCGCTCGGGTCGCAGAGCAGCACCTCGAAGCCCAGCGCCTGGGCGAACTCCGCGCACACCTGGGCGACGCTGGAGTAGCCGGCGAGCAGCAGGCGCTGCGCGGCGCCGACGCGAATCCGTACCTGGCGCGCCTCGCGCTCGACCCGCGGGCCGTGCGCGCGGTCGTCGTACAGGCGCCGGCTGCCTTCGGGCAGCTCGATCTCACGGACCAGGCGGCGCTGGCCGCTGAGCGCGCTGTCCAGTTCGCGCAGGTAGGCCTGGCTGTCGCAGCTGGCGGCGAGGTTCTCCACCAGCACCTCGAGCACGCCGCCGCAGGGCAGCTGGATGCGCGAGCGCGGGTCACTGCCGTCGCCGTAGCGCACCAGTGCCACTGGCTCGACGAAGGCGCCCTCGGCGAGGCGCTCGAGGAAGTCGTCCTCGACGCAGCCGCCGGACAGCGAGCCAATCCACTCGCCGCGCTCATTGGCCGCCAGCAACGCACCCGGCGCGCGCGGCGCCGAGCCGTAGGTGGTCAGCACGGTGCACAGCCACAGGCGCTGGCCGGCGCGCGACCAGTCCAGCGCGCGGCGGATCACCATCAGATCAAGATGTTGCATGGACGCTCTCCCGCCGGGCTCAGTGCCCGGCCTCGCCACGCAGCGCGGCGACCGTCTCGGCAGGCAGATCGTCGGGCAGCCCGCCCCAGGTCTGGCGCAGGTAGTTGAGCAGGTTGCGCATCTGCTCGGCGCTCAGCTTGTCGTGGAAGCCGGGCATCGGCTGCATGCGTTCGAAGCCGGTGAACTGCTGCTCCTTGATGCCGTCGTCGATCACCCGCAGCAGGTTGCGCGGGTCATCGAGGCGCACGATGGTGTTGCCGTTCATCGCCACCGCGACATGGGCGATGCCCTCCCCCTCCGCGCCGTGACAGCCGGCGCAGACGTTCAGGTAGTCCTGGCGACCCTGCTGGGCGCTGGCGCTGAGCTGGTCGAGCGGACGCGCCGCGATGCGCTTGGCCGGCGGCGGCTGGTCGCCGAGCAGGTAGGTGGCCATCGCTTTATGGTCGTCGAGCGGCAGGTACTGGCTGCTGTGGTGCAGCACCGGGTACATCTCGTTGAACACCGAGCCCTGGGCGCTGATGCCGTGCTTGAGGAAGGTGGTCAGGTCCTCGGCGCTCCAGCCGCGCGCGGCGAGGTCGTCGGCGAGCAGGCTGGGCGCCAGGTAGCCGGCGATCACCCCGCCCCGCAGGCGCTGCTCCTGCTGCAGGGCGCCGAGCGCGTTGCGCGGGGTGTGGCACTCGCCGCAGTGGCCGAGCACTTCCACCAGGTACTGGCCGCGCTGCCACTGTTCGCTCTTGCCGTCGGCCGGCTGCAGCTGCACGCGGTTCTTGTACAGCAGGTTCCAGAACGCCAGGCCGAAGCGCAGGTTGAACGGGAAGGCCAGGTCGGTCTGCGGACTCGGCTTGGCGATCGGCGGCCGGCTCATCAGGTAGGCGTAGATGGCGTCGGAGTCTTCGCGCTTGAGCAGGTGGTAGGAGGTGTAGGGCATCGCCGGGTACAGCTTGCTGCCGTCGGCGCGCTCGCCCTGGGTCACCGCGCGGTAGAAGTCGTCGGCGGTGTAGTTGCCTATGCCGTGGGTCTTGTCCGGGGTGATGTTGGTGCCATAGATGGTGCCGAACGGCGATTCCAGCGGCAGACCGCCGGCGAACTCGGCGCCGCCCTCGAGGCTGTGGCAGGCCACGCAGTCGGCGGCCTGCGCCAGGTACTTGCCGCGTTTGAGCAACGCGTCGTCCGCGGCCTGGGCCACCAGCGGCAGCAGCAGGCTGGCGAGTAGGAGTGCGCGCATGCTCAACCCTCCTTGACCAGGCCAAGCGACTCGACCACATCGCGCGCGGCGCTGTAGTAGCGCACATAGCCGGTGCAGCGGCAGATGTGATGACCCAGCGCGCCCTCGATCTCCGCCTCCAGCTCGCTGCGTTTGATCGGCTGGCGCTGCAGTTTCTCCACCAGCACGGTGGCGGCGTTGACGTAGCCCGGCGTGCAGTAGCTGCACTGGAAGGCGAACTTGTCGACAAACTTCTGCTGGATCGGGTTCAGCTCGCTGACCTCGCCGTTGCTGTCGCGCTTGGCCAGGCCCTCGATGGTGCGCACCTTCTGCCCGGCGAAGTAATGCGCGCCGGTGATGCAGGTGCGGATCTCCTCGCTGCTGCCGTCGGGCTTGTCGAGGATCGCCACGCAGGCATGGCAGATGCCCTGGCCGCAGCCGAGGCGCGAGCCGGTGAGGTTCAGGTACTCGTGAAGAAAGTCGATCATCATCAGGTCGTCCGCCACCTCGATGGGGCCGACGGCCTGGCCGTTGATGGTCAGGCTCAGTGCGCGCTTAGCCATGGAGGGCCTCCTTGATGCGGGCGGGAGTCAGGGGAAGGTCACGCAGGCGCTTGCCGGTGGCGTGCGCCACGGCGTTCACGATGGCGCCGACCACCGGGATCATCACCACTTCGGCGATACCCTTGGCCGGGTCGCTGGGCGACAGCGGCGGGAGGATTTCCGCCGTCTGTTGCCACACCGCGCAGTCCTTGGCACGCGGCAGCACGTAGCGGTTGAAGTTCCAGCTGCCCTCGCCGGGACCGCCTTCGTACTTCGGCATCTCCTCCAGCAGGGCGTGGCCGATGCCCATGGCGATGCCGCCTTCCAGCTGGCCGAGCACCAGCTCGGGGACGATCACCCGGCCGCACTCCAGCCAGGAGTGGTGGTTGAGCACCTGCGCCTCGCCGCTGCCCTTGTTGACCTTGACCTCGACCAGGGTCGCCACCGGGCTGTAGTAGGTGACCATGGCGTTGTTCAGCTGGGTGTCCGGGTAGTGCACGCTGACCCGGTCGAGCAGGTGGAAGCCGTGCTGCGTCATGCGCTTTTGCTTGGCCATGTCGGCGCCATCACCGTACTTCACCGCCACCGCATCCAGCGGCACGCGCTCGCGCTCGCCGTTGATGTCGAACTCGGCCTCGGCCCAACTCCAGCGGTTGAAGCCGTGCACGCTGACGCCGGTGACCAGGCCCAGCTCATGTGCCTTGTGCGCCAGCAGGGCGAATGGAATCGGCGGCAGGCCGCCGGCGCTCAGCTTGCCTTCCACCCAGTGGGCGTCTTCGCGACGCACCACATAGGGATTGGCCAGGCCGCCCTGGATGCCCTGCCCCCAGATTTGCAGCGCCGCCGGCCACAGGCCGTGGTTGAACAGCAGGCGCGCGGCCTCGCGGGTGGCATGCCCGGAGTAATAAGCGGAGTTGGTCGCCGAGGACGGCGAGGCGAGCTTGCCGACCCAGCGCGGGTTCTGCAGCGCGGCGTCCTGCTCGGCCTGGCTGATGATGTAGGGGTTGCCGCTGGTGGTCAGCGCAAGCTCCGGCCAGTCGGTCTCGCCGGTGCGGATCTCGTGCGCTGGCTGACCGAGGTAGTCGGCGGCCAGTAGCGCCTGCGAGGTGGCCATGCCGGTGCCCATGTCGATGGCGATGTGGCGCAGCCTGACCTGGCCGTCGGCGCTGAACTCCAGGCTGGCCATCGGCGCTTCCGAACCGGTGCCGAAGTCCTTCTGGCAGATGGCGAAGCCGACGCCGTAGTAGAAGTCCGGATGCTCCTGTTCGAAACGCTGCTTGCGCGCCTCGCGGTCCTTCCACAGCTCGTGCTCGGCGGCCTTGGCGAGAATCTCGTCGACGCGCAGCGCACCGGCCGGGATCGCCCCCTGAGTGTTCTTCATGCCCGACTTGAAGACGTTCTTCTGGCGCAGTGCGATGGCATCGACGCCCAGCTGCGCGGCCACTTCATCGACCATCATCTCGGTCGCCGCCATGGTCTGCAGGGTGCCGTAGCCGCGCATCGAGCCGGCCTCGACGCCGCGCGAATGGTAGGCGGTGGCCGCCAGGTCGCTCTGCGGCAGGTAGTAGATCGACTGCGCCGCGGTGGCGCCGACCGCCGCCACCGACGGGCTGTAGTTGATGCGCCCGCCGCCGTCGACGTCCATGTGCGCGCGGAAGATCTGGAAGCTGTGGTCCTGCTTGTTCACCGCCAGCTGGTAGTGCATGTCGAACGGGTGGCGCTTGATGCCGCTCTGGAACTGCTCGTAGCGGTCATTGGCCAGGCGCACCGGGATGCCGTTGCCGTACATCGCGGCGAGCGCGGCGTAGAACACGAAGATGTTGTTGTCCTTCGAGCCGTAGCCGACGGTGTAGCCGGGGTGCATGTTCAGCTTGGCCACGCCGAAGCTGGACGGCGCGAGCATGTGCGCGGTCTGCTCGGCCACCTCGAACGGGCACTGGGTGGCAACCACGAAGTGCAGGGTGCGGGTCTGCGGGTCGTACCAGCCGTTGCCGTTGTCCGCCTCGAGGGCGGCCGGCTCGATCGACTGGGTGGTGTAGCGCTGATCGAACACCAGCCAGTCGTCCGGCGGCGCGGCCAACTGCTGCTGCATGCGCTCGGCGTAGAACAGCCCCTGCTCGGTGAGGTCGCCGCTGATCTTGCCCTGCCCCCACACCGGTTTGCGCCCGCGGATCAGCGGAAACAGCATGCTGTCCTTGAGGCTGGAGAAGGTGTCGTCGTCGAACGGCGTGGCGCCGCCGACCCGCACGAAGCGGAAGCTGCCGTACGGGTCGCGCTGGTACAGCTCGGCCTGCGCGCCGTAGCGGATCGCCTTCTGGTCGCGCTTGAGGATGATCTTGGCCTGACGATAGCGCTCGAAATCGTTCCAGATCAGCAGCGCCACCGGATGGCCGATGAACATCGGCACCTGGCCTTCCGGGAGGAACGGATCGGGACCATGCGACTCCGGCCAGGCAATGCCGTCCTTGACCAGGTCGGCGGCGGTGACCAGGCGATCCGGCTGCAGCTCGGCGCCGAGCACCGAAAGGTCGAGGCCGAGGTACAGGTGGTCGGCGCGGGTCGCCTTGAGCAGCAGCGCATGGGCCTGCTGCTGCGGCCAGCCGGGCATGTCCTTGGCGCGGATGTCGCGGGCGAAGACCTTCGCCCCGCAGGCCTTGGCCACCCCGTCGATGCGTCCGCGCGCCTGACCGGCGGCGGTGTACCAGGGCAGTGGCGTAGTGGTCACCTGCGCCTCGAACAGCGCGGCGAGCGCGCGGCTGCCGAGCGGGGCAAAGGACACCCCGATACCGGCGATCACGCTGCCTTGCAGGAAGCGACGCCGGGAGAATTCACGGTTGGACATGGCGAATCCTCAGGACAGTGGGCCTGCCGCCGTGACCTCGCGCGCTGCGGCGGCGGATGGCTGGCAAGCGACCCTGTCCCGTTATGTTGGAAAAATGAGACACGCCTACCCCTCAGGCTGAAGGGGCAGAAATAAGGATAGTCGAGGGATTAAACTGACTTTCAGGTCAATTTTATCCAGACAGAACGGCAGGACAAGTTTTTCTTGTCCTATCGGTCAGAAAAAACCGGGCGATCAGCGAAACATCCGGTTACATCGCGCGGATACGGCTGGCAGACTATTAGCCTGCTAAGTACCCAGGTCCGCGCATGTCCACTCACGAAAAGCTCCTGCTCCGCCACCAACGCCCGTTCCTCGCTTTCTGGCTGGCCCGCGTGTGCACCGCCAGCGGCTTCCAGATGCTCACCGTGGCCATCGGCTGGCACATCTACGAACTCACCGGCAGCGTGCTCGACCTCGGCCTGGTCGGCCTGGTCGAGTTCGTTCCGCGTGTGCTGTTCATGCTGCACACCGGCCACGTCGCCGACCGCTTCGACCGGCGCAAGGTCACCGCGCTGTGCCAGGCCGCCCAGGCGCTGATCGCCATCGCCCTGGTGCTCGGCAGCAGCAGCGGCGAGATCACCCGCGAGGCGATCTTCGTCCTCGCCTTCCTGCTCGGCGCCGCACGCGCCTTCGAGATGCCGGCGACCCAGGCGCTATTGCCGAGCCTGGTGCCGACCGCGCTGTTCCCCGCCGCGGTGGCCGCCTCGGCGTCGGCGATGCAGATGGCGACCATCGTCGCCCCGGCGCTCGGCGGTTTCCTGTACGCCTTCGGCAGCCTGTGGGTGTACGCGCCGACCGCAGTGCTCTACGTGCTGGCCTGCGCGCTGGTGCTCGGCCTGCCGGCGCGTCAGCAGCCACTGCGCCAGGAGCGCGCGTCGATGGAATCGCTGCTCGCCGGCATCCGCTTCATCCGCAGCCGCCCGGACGTGCTCGGCGCCATCTCGCTCGACCTGTTCGCCGTGCTGCTCGGCGGCGCCACCGCGCTGCTGCCGGTGTTCGCCAAGGACATCCTGCTCACCGGACCGATGGGCCTCGGCCTGCTGCGCTCGGCGCCGGCGGTGGGCGCGCTGCTGATGTCGTTCTGGCTGGCGCGCTTCCCGATCGAACGCCAGGTCGGACGCATCATGTTCGCCTCGGTGGGCATCTTCGGCGTAGCGACCATCGCCTTCGGCCTGTCCACCTCGTTCTGGTTCTCACTGGCGGTGCTCGCCGTGCTCGGCGCGGCCGACATGATCAGCATGGTGATCCGCGGCGCCTTCGTGCAGCTGCAGACCCCGGACGAGATGCGCGGCCGGGTCAGCGCGGTGAACGGCCTGTTCATCGGCGCCTCGAATCAGCTCGGCGAGTTCGAATCGGGGCTGACCGCGCACTGGTTCGGCACGGTGCCGGCGGTGGTGATCGGCGGGGTCGGCACGCTGCTGGTCACCGGGGTGTGGATCAAGCTGTTCCCGAGCCTGGCCAAGCGCGATCGGATGCACGAGCCGCATCCGTAGGACGGAGTACCTAGGGTGGACGACCGCGAAGCGTCGTCCACCAGCCTCTGCGCGACTTACAAGAAAGGTTTATGGTGGATTTATTGTCCACCCTACGGGGCTAACAAGCCCTGTCGGAGCGAATCCATTCGCGATGCAGGCGACTCCGCGCTGCCCCAATCGCGAATGAGTTCGCTCCTACAGGCTCAGCCCAGCGTTTATTTGACCAACATCGCCTGCTCCACCTCTTTGCGCTTGGCCTTGCCCACCAGCTGCTCGGCCAGGGTCAACGCAAACTCCAGGGCGCTGGCCGGGCCCTGTGCGGTGATGCAGTTGCCGTCGACCACTACCGACTGGTCGACGTACGTGCAGCCGGACAGCTTTTCGCTGGCCGCCGGGTAGCAAGTCATGCGCCGCTGGCGCAGCACACCGTAGGGCTGCAGGGCGAACGCCGGGGCGGCGCAGATCGCCGCGAACAGCTTGCCGGCCTTGGCCTGGCGCACCACCCGTTCGGACAGCGGGCCGTGCTCGCCGAGGCGCTGCGCGCCGGGCATGCCGCCGGGCAGCGCGATCAGGTCGAAATCCTGGGCCAGCACGTCGATCAGCATGGCGTCGGCGGTCAGCCGCGTGCCGAGGGCCAGGGTGACCATGCGCCGGTTCTCGATGCTGGCCAGCACCACTTCGACGCCGGCGCGGCGCAGCACGTCGAGCAGGGTGATAGTTTCCAGGTCCTGCGAACCGTCGGCGACGGCGATCAGGGCGCGTGCAGTCATGGCAGTTTCCTTCTTCTAGGCAGGCAAACGGCGCAGGGTCGATTCCTGACCATGTCGCCAACAAAATTCACCGATTTCCAGGCGGCTGGTATGATGCGCGCCCTTTGCCGGCAGGCAGCGGCACCGCGCTGTGCTTAGCTTCTGTCTGACACCCACGCCGCGGAGCCCGTCATGCTGGAAAGACTATTCCAACTGCAAGCCCATAACACCAACGTTCGCACGGAGATTCTCGCCGGGGTCACCACCTTCCTGACCATGGCCTACATCATCTTCGTCAACCCGGCGATCCTCGGCGAAACCGGCATGGACAAGGGCGCGGTGTTCGTCGCCACCTGCCTGGCCGCGGCCATCGGCTCGGTGATCATGGGCCTGATCGCTAACTACCCGATCGCCCTCGCCCCCGGCATGGGCCTCAACGCCTTCTTCACCTACACCGTGGTGCTGCACATGGGCCACACCTGGCAGGTGGCGCTCGGTGCAGTGTTCCTCTCGGCGTGCATGTTCTTCCTGATCTCGATCTTCCGCATCCGCGAATGGATCATCAACAGCATCCCGCTGTCGCTACGCTCGGCGATCGCCGCAGGCATCGGCCTGTTCCTCGCGCTGATCGCGCTGAAGGAAGCCGGCATCGTCGTCGCCAACCCGGCGACTCTGGTCGGCATGGGTGACCTGGCCAAGCCAGAGCCAATCCTCGCGATCCTCGGCTTCATCGTCATCGTCGCCCTGGAAGCCCGGCGGGTGACCGGCGCGGTGATGATCGGCATCCTGCTGATCACCTTCGCCGCCATCGCCCTGGGCGTCACCCAGTTCGGTGGCATCGTGTCGATGCCGCCGTCGCTGGCGCCGACCTTCCTGCAGCTGGACATCAAGGGCGCGCTGGACATCGGCCTGACCAGCGTGATCTTCGCCTTCCTGTTCGTCGACCTGTTCGACAACTCCGGCACCCTGATCGGCGTCGCCAAGCGCGCCGGCTTGATGGGCAAGGACGGCCACATGCCGAAGATGGGCCGCGCGCTGATCGCCGACTCCACCGCGGCGATGTTCGGTTCGCTGCTCGGCACCTCGACCACCACCAGCTACATCGAATCGGCGGCCGGCGTCAGCGCCGGCGGGCGCACCGGGCTGACCGCCGTGGTGGTCGCCCTGCTGTTCCTGCTGGCGCTGTTCTTCGCCCCGCTGGCCGGCAACGTGCCGGCCTTCGCCACCGCGCCGGCGCTGTTCTTCGTCGCCGTGCTGATGACTTCCGGCCTGGCCGAGATCGACTGGGACGACCTGACCGTCGCCGCCCCGGTGGTGGTCACCGCGCTGGCCATGCCGCTGACCTTCTCGATCGCCAACGGCATCGCCTTCGGCTTCATCACCTGGACCGCCTGCAAGCTGCTCTCCGGACGCTTCCGCGAGCTGAACTCGGCGCTGGTGATCCTCTCGGTGCTTTTCGTCATCAAGCTCGGCTGGTTCAACGCCTGACCCGGCTGGCGGGGAGCGGCGCAACGCCGCTCCCTTGGCGTTACAATGCGCGCCCGCCGCGCTTCGACACGAGTTTCCGCATGAGCCGTCCGCACTTCGACCCCGCCACCTACGACGCCCAGCTGGCCGCCAAGGCCGCCCGCCTGCGCGAGCTGCTGGCGCCGTTCAACGCCCCGGAACCCGAGCTGTTCGACTCGCCGCGCGAGCACTACCGGCTGCGCGCCGAGTTCCGTCTGTGGCGCGAAGGCGAGACGCGGCATTACGCGATGTTCGAACAGGGCGACAAGCACACGCCGATCCTGCTCGACGACTTCCCCATCGCCAGCCAACGCATCAACGAGCTGATGCCGCGCCTCAAGGCGGCCTGGGCCGACCCGGCGCTGGGCTTCAAGCTGTTCCAGGTCGAGTTCCTCACCACCCTGGCCGGCGATGCGCTGATCACCCTGTGCTACCACCGGCCGCTGGACGATGCCTGGCAGGCCGCCGCCACCAAGGCCGCCGCCGAGCTGGGGGTCAGCCTGGTCGGGCGTTCGCGCGGCAAGCGCATCGTCATCGGCCGGGATTACGTCAGCGAGGAACTGGTGGTCGCCGGGCGCAGCTTCCGCTACCGCCAGCCGGAAGGCGCGTTCACCCAGCCCAACGGGGTGGTCTGCGCGAAGATGCTCAACTGGGCCTACGACGCCCTCGGCGAACGCGACGACGACCTGCTCGAGTTGTACTGCGGCAACGGCAACTTCACCCTGCCGTTGGCCACCCGAGTGCGCCAGGTGCTGGCCACCGAGATCAGCAAGACCTCGGTGAACGCCGCGTTGGCCAACCTCGACGACAACGGCGTCGACAACGTGCGCCTGGTGCGCCTGTCCGCCGAGGAACTCACCGAAGCGCTCAACGAGGTGCGGCCGTTCCGCCGCCTGGCCGGCATCGACCTGAAAAGCTATGAATTCGGCAGCGTGTTCGTCGACCCGCCGCGCGCCGGCATGGACCCGGACACCTGCGAGCTGACCCGGCGCTTCGAGCGCATCCTGTACATCTCCTGCAACCCGGAGACCCTGGCGCAGAACATCGCCCAACTGCACGACACCCACCAGGTCAGCCGCTGCGCGCTGTTCGACCAGTTCCCCTACACCCACCACATGGAAGCTGGGGTGCTGCTGACCCGGCGCTGAGCGCCGGCGCCGCTCACTCGCTCTCGGCCGGCTGGCAGACGCCGTTGGCCCCGCCCTTGCCGGTGTAGGACACGTCCGTGCCGCCATCCGGGGTGATGGTGATCGAGATGATCACCCCCTGGCCGCGCGCCTCGTAGGCGTTGTCGTTGAACTTCTTCAACTTGGCCTCCTTGCCGTTGATGTACACCGGCCCGCCCTCGTCGGCATGCACCGAGAGGTTCATCGGGCAGTCGTAGTTGAGCAACGGAATCCCCGCCTGCGCCGCGCCGGTGGCCAGGCCCAGGGCAACGCCCACCATCATCTTCCTCATGAAGCACACCTCGCTGGGTTGAGAGCCATGCCGACCGCGCGCCACCGCGTGGGCCGACCTTGCACAGCCTAGCTGGCGCGCAGCGGGCGGCCACATGCCGGTGCGCGGCGGGTTTCTCGCGGGCATTAAGAAGCCCGCGCGAGGCGGGCTTTAGGGTGGAGTAACAAGAGTAGGTGGCCGGTGCTGGTCTCCGGCTTACGAGGTCTCGGGCGTCTGACAGTCCGAGCACTTGCTCGGCTGCTTCACACGGCTATTGGGGCCTGAATCGAGCGGCCGTGTACCCTGGGAACGTGCCCCGCGTCTCCTCGCTATCCTGTTGCGCATCAGTCTGCGTCTTCACCTACCCCCTTGAAGCTAGCAAAGCCTCGCCCGCGCGCCAGTCGCTTTTAAGACCGTTTTGCACCGCGCAAAGAACGCTATGTTCGAAGCGGTGCTTTAGGTGCTCTGAACGACCGTCATTCCCGCGCAGGCGGGAATCCAGAGGCCCGCAGCACCTAGGCTCCCGCCTGCGCGGGAGTGACGTGAGTGGCTTTTTGCAAAAGTTCCTCAGCCGCGCCGCCGGAACAGCGGGCGCGGCTCGAGCACCGAACGGCCGTACTGCACGCTGAGGCCGGCCAGGCCCTTGAGCGCGTCGTCGAGCGGCTTGTCCGCGCGCACCGCGAAGGCATCGAAGCCGCACTGGCGCATGTGGCTGAGCTGGTCGCGCAGCACGTCGCCGACCGCGCGCAGCTCGCCGCGCCAGCCGAGGCGGCTGCGCAGCAGGTAGGCCTGGCTGTAGGCGCGACCGTCGCGGAAGCTGGGGAAGTCCAGGGCGATCAGCGGCAGGCTGGCCAGCCAGGGTTGCAGCTGCTCCGGCTCGTCGTCCGGCCCCAGCCACACCGCGTGCGGCCCGCCCTGCTCGGCGCAGCTCTGCCGCCACAGCGGCAGCGGAAGGATCAATGCGCCAGCCGGCGTCGCCTCGCCCTCGCGCAGTAGCGTCCAGGGGTCATCGCTGACGATCTGCGGCGTGCCGTCGACCAGCTTGATCAGGTTGTTCATGCCGTCGCCTCCGCCGCGTGGTAGACGCGCTGCTTGAACGGCTCCAAGCCGATGCGCTGCACCGTGTCGAGGAAGCGCTCGTCGCCGGAGCGGTGGCTGACGAAGGTCGCCACCAGACGCTCGATCACCCCCGGCACCTGCTCGGCGGCGAACGCCGGGCCGATCACCTTGCCCAGCGCCGCGTCGTGGCCCTGGCTGCCGCCGATGGTGATCTGATACCACTCGCTGCCGTTTTTATCGACGCCGAGGATGCCGATGTTGCCGATGTGGTGGTGGCCGCAGGCGTTCATGCAGCCGGAGATGTTCAGGCTCAGCTCGCCGAGGTCGTGCAGGTAGTCGAGGTCCTCGAAGCGCGCCTGGATCGCCTGGGCAATGGGAATCGACTTGGCGTTGGCCAGCGCGCAGTAGTCGCCGCCCGGGCAGGCGATGATGTCGCTGAGCAGGCCGATGTTCGGCGTTGCCAGTCCGGCCGCCTCGGCTTCCCGCCAGAGCGCGAACAGGTCGGCCTTGCGCACATCGGGGAGCACCAGGTTCTGCTCGTGGGCGATGCGGATTTCGCCGAAGCCGTAGCGCTCGGCAAGGTCGGCGACCAGGTCCATCTGCGCCGCGGTGACATCGCCGGGCGGTGCGCTGAGCCCCGGCTTGGTCGACAGCACCACCGCGGCATAGCCCGGCACCTTGTGCGCCTGCAGGTTGCGCGCCGCCCAGCGGGCGAACGCCGGCTCGCGGGCCAGCGCCGCGCCGAAGTCGAGGTCGGTGGCGTCCAGTTGCTGGTAGGTCGGCGCGCTGAAGGCCGCGGCGACCCGCGCGTACTCCGCCGCGGTCAGCTCGGCCGGGCCGTCTTTCAGATGCTGCCACTCGGCCTCGACTTCGCGGCCGAACGCCTCGGTGCCGAGCGCCTTGACCAGAATCTTGATGCGCGCCTTGTACTTGTTGTCGCGCCGGCCATGCCGGTTGTATACGCGCAGGATGGCCTCGACGTAAGACAGCAGGTGCTGCCAGGGCAGGCCCTCGCGCAGTACCTGGCCGATGATCGGCGTGCGCCCCAGGCCACCGCCGACCAGCACGCGCAGCAGCAACTCGCCGCGTTCGTCGCGGTACAGCTGCAGGCCGATGTCGTGCACCGCCACCGCGGCACGGTCCTCGCTGGCGGCGCACAGGGCGATCTTGAACTTGCGCGGCAGGTAGAGGAACTCCGGGTTGATCGTCGACCACTGGCGGAGTATCTCGGCCAGCGGACGCGGGTCGAGCAGCTCGTCGGCGGCGACCCCGGCGAACGCCTCGGTGGTGATGTTGCGCACGCAGTTGCCGGAGGTCTGGATCGCATGCATGTCGACCTCGGCGAGCAGCGCGAGGATGTCCGGCGCGCGCTGCAGCTCGATCCAGTTGAACTGGATGTTCTGCCGGGTGGTGAAGTGCCCGTAGCCGCGGTCGAACTCGCGGGCGATGCGCGCCAGCACGCGCAGCTGGCTGGCCGCCAGGGTGCCGTAGGGAATCGCCACGCGCAGCATGTAGGCGTGCTTCTGCAGGTACAGGCCGTTCTGCAGGCGCAGCGGCAGGAACTCCTCCTCGCTCAGCGCGCCGCTGAGGCGCCGCTCGACCTGATCGCGAAACTGTGCGACCCGCTCGTGCACCAAAGCCCGGTCATAGTCGTCGTACTGATACATCCCCACCACCTCGTCAGCCACCCGCCCCTGCGGGCTCCAGTGCGGCGACTATGGCGTGCCGGGCTGCCCCCATAACAGACTCAGATCGGCCGACAAAAAGCGGATCAGATGGGCTAGATGCAACCCATCTGATCCGCTTTTTATTCGACAACCTGAATCTGTTACGCACGCAGCGACGCGAGGAACATTTGCCGCATTCCTAGAAAGTTTGATGAGGCAAGTGTCATGAGCGAACGCATTCCCGCGCGGATCGTGGAAACCATCGACCCCAGCCGGCCGCTGCGCCTGACCCCGGCACAGGCCGGCGGGGCGATTCACACGCGCAGCTTCACCGGGTTGTACCGCAACCTGCGGCGCTACGGCGCCGGCGCGCTGTTCCTGTTGTTCTTCGGCACCGCCTGGCTGAACTGGAACGGTCGCCAGGCGGTGCTCTGGGACCTCGGCGCGCGCAAGTTCCATGTGTTCGGCACGACCTTCTGGCCGCAGGATTTCACCCTGCTTTCGGCGCTGCTGATCATCTGCGCCTTCGGCCTGTTCGCCATCACCGTGTTCGCCGGCCGCGTGTGGTGCGGCTACACCTGCCCGCAGAGCGTATGGACCTGGGTGTTCATGTGGGCCGAGAAGGTCACCGAGGGTGACCGCGGCCAGCGCATCAAGCTCGACGCGGCGCCCTGGTCGCTGACCAAGTTGGCCCGGCGCAGCGCGAAGCACGGCCTGTGGCTGGGCGTCAGCCTGCTCACCGCGCTGGCCTTCGTCGGCTACTTCACGCCGATCCGCGCGCTGACCAGCGACCTGCTGCACCTCGAGCTGGATGGCAGCAGCGCGTTCTGGCTGTTCTTCTTCGCCGCCGCCACCTACGTCAACGCCGGCTGGCTGCGCGAGAAAGTCTGCCTGCACATGTGCCCCTACTCGCGCTTCCAGAGCGTGATGTTCGACAAGGACACGCTGATCGTCTCCTACGACGCGGCACGCGGCGAGAACCGTGGCGCGCGCAAGAAGGACGTCGATCCGCAGGCCGCCGGTCTCGGCGACTGCATCGACTGCACCATGTGCGTACAGGTCTGCCCGACCGGCATCGACATCCGTGACGGCCTGCAGCTCGACTGCATCAGCTGCGGCGCATGCATCGACGCCTGCGACAGCGTGATGGACAAGATGGGCTACGCCCGCGGCCTGGTGCGCTACAGCTCGGAGCGCGAACTGGCCGGCGGGCGCACGCGCTACTGGCGGCCGAGCCTGGTCGGCTACGGTGCCGCGCTGCTGCTGATGATCGCCGCGTTCGGCTGGGCGCTGCAGGCGCGGCCAACGCTGTCGCTGGACGTCACGCGCGACCGCGGCCTGTTCCGCGAGAACAGCGTCGGCCAGATCGAGAACGTCTACAGCCTCAAGCTGATCAACAAGACCCAGCAGCCGCGCCGCTACCGGGTGCAGCTGGCCGACGCCGCCGACTTCGCGCTGCACGGCCGTCAGGAACTGACCCTGCAGCCGGAGGAGATCGTCGATTTCCCGGTCAGCGTGGCGCTGACCGCCGAGCGTGCCGCGGCGACCTCGACGCCGCTGCGCTTCGAGGTGCTGGATGTCGACGCGCCGAGCAGCCGGGTCGCCGCCACCAGCACCTTCGTCGCTCCGCGTAATCGCTGAGGATGGCCGTGCAGGTCGAACGCCCCGTAGAGTATCAGCTTCCCGCGCCCGCGCCGCTGAGCCAGGACAAGATGAAGCGCTACGAGAAATTCGCCGATGAGATCGCCGGGCTGATCCGCAGCGGCGTGCTCGCCCCCGGCGAGAAGGTGCCCTCGGTGCGGCACGCCAGCCGCACCTACCGGGTCAGTCCGTCGACCGTGTTCCAGGCCTACTACCTGCTCGAGGACCGCGGCCTGATCGTCGCCCGCGCGCGCTCCGGCTACTTCGTCCGCGAGCACGCGCAGCGCCCGCTGCACGAGCCGGAGACCGCGCGCAGCCAGGCGCAGACCACCGAGGTGGACGTCAGCGAACTGGTGTTCTCGGTGCTCGACTCGCTCAAGGACCCGGACACCGTGCCGTTCGGCTCGGCCTTCCCCAGCCCGGCGCTGTTCCCCCTGCCGCGCCTGGCGCGCAGCATGGCGCAGAGCGTGCGCGATATGTCGCCGCAGGCGGTGATCACCGACATGACCGCCGGTAACCCCAACCTGCGTCGGCAGATCGCCTTGCGCTACATGATCAGCGGCGTGCAGCTGCCGATGGAGGAGCTGGTGATCAGCAACGGCGCGCTGGAAGCGCTGAACCTCTGCCTGCAGTGCGTCACCGCGCCGGGCGACCTGGTGGCCATCGAGGCGCCGGCGTTCTACGCCACCTTGCAGGTGCTCGAGCGGCTCAAGCTCAAAGCGGTGGAAATCCCCGTGCACCCGCGCGACGGCATCGACCTGGAGGTGCTCGCCAGCCGCCTCGCCGAGCTGCCGATCAAAGCCTGCTGGTTCATGAGCAGCCTGCAGAACCCGCTCGGCGCGAGCATGAGCGAGGCGAAGAAGCAGGCGCTGTACCGCTTGCTCAAGCAGCATCAGGTGCCGCTGATCGAGGACGACGTGTACGCCGAGCTGTACTTCGGCACCCAGCCGCCGAAGCCGGTGAAGAGCTTCGACGACGACGGCCTGGTGATGCACTGCGGCTCGTTCTCCAAGTGCCTGGCGCCGGGCTACCGGGTCGGTTGGGTGGCCGGCGGGCGCTACGCCGAGGCGATCCAGCGACTCAAGCTGATGACCACCATCTCGCCCTCGGTGCCGGCCCAGGCGGCGCTCGCCGACTACCTGCAGCACGGCGGCTACGACCGCCACCTGCGCAAGTTGCGGCATGCCCTGGAGGCGCAGCAGGGTTCGATGCTCGCCTCGGCGGCGCGGCACTTTCCATCGAGCACGCGGGTCACCCACCCGGCCGGCGGCTATTTCCTGTGGTTCGAATTCCCTGCCACGGTGGATTCGCTGCGGCTGTTCCGCCTGGCCCTGGCACAGGGCATCAGCCTGGCGCCAGGGCCGATCTTCTCCGCGACGCGGCGCTTCGAGAACTGCGCGCGCCTCAATTACGGCCACCCGTGGACGGCACAGAGCGAGCAGGCCATGGCGCTGCTCGGCCGGCTGATTGCCTCGTTCTAGGAACGGTCTGAAATAGTCGTCATTCCCGCGCAGGCGGGAATCCAGAAAGCCAGCGGCACCTGGGCTCCCGCCTACGCGGGAGTGACGGTGAGTGGTTGTTCCGGCGCTTGCCTCGATCAGGCCGCGGGCGGCGCCTGCGGCGGTTCGTCGAGCGAGGTGTCGAGGCTGCGCCGGCGCTGCGCTTGCGGCACCTCGTGGGCACCGTGGAACTCGTCCCACTCGGCCGCCTCCAGCACCTCGGCCTTGGCCTGGCGGTCCAGGCGCCACAGCGCCAGCGCGGCGAGCAAGGCGGTGAACACCTTGAGCAGCAGCGACGACAGGTCGGCGAACTGGAACTCGCCGCCGTCCAGCCACAGCGCCGAGATGCGCGCCAGAGCCAGCATCGACTGCAGCAGCACCAGCAGCATCAGCCCGCCGCGCGCCCGCACGCGGTCGCCCATGCTCCACGCCAGGTACAGCGCCAGGCCGACCTGAAAGCCGCCGTAGAACACCCGGGTGTTGATCACCGAGATGCTCTCCATCAGCAACATGCCGTTGAGGTTGGCCATTTCGTAGGGTTGCAGCCAGTAGGCCAACCCCAGCCCACCGAGCACCACCACCTGAATCGCCAGAATGATTCGCGCGAAGATCATTTACCGTTGCCTCCTGCTCAGGATCCGTTGACGCGTGGCCGCGGCCGCACCCACGCGTCAACAGACCCTGCTCTGCAAAGACCGGCCAAAATCGATTTTGTTCGCGCCGTTCGCCCATCTCTGGTTGGGCGCGGCGCCGGCGGGCAGCGACTAGGCTGGGGAAAACCCCCGCATGGAGGCGTCGATGCGCCACGCCCTGCTACTCCCCAGTGTGCTCCTGCTGGCCGCCTGCGCCAGCCCCGACGGCCCGCAGGTCGAACTGTCGCCGACCGCCAGCGCGCGCAGCTATGCCAGTTTCAGCATCGAGCCGGTGCGCGTCGCCGGCCATCGCCAGGACCTCGAAGAACGCTTCGACCATGCCGTGCGGCGCGCCCTGGAAGCCAAGGGTTACCAGTTCAGCGATGGTATCGCCGACCTCAAGGTGATCTACGCGCTCGGCCTGGAGAGCCAGACCAACGTCGCCCAGCGCCCGCTGATCACCTCCGAGGGCTCGGCCTGGAGCCAGATCGAGATGACCCAGGAGGACAACGCGCGCCTGGCCCTGCGCATCCTCGACAGCCGCGACGGACGGGTGTTGTTCCAGGCGCAGATCAACCGTCAGCTGCACGATCCGCAGCTGACCCAGGAGCGCTTCGACCAGGGCGTTGCCGAGCTACTCGCCGAGTTTCCGCCGCGCCGCTAACCCGGCCGACCGTCGATCCGCCCGCGCAGCAGCATCGGCGCGTACCAGTACAGGTAGGCGGCGAACGCCAGGGTCCAGGCGGCGGCAGCCAGCCACAGCGCCGGCAGGTAGGCCAGCGATACGCCGAACACCCGCGCCAGCGCGCCCAGGTTGAGCAGCGCGAAGGCCAGCGCGAAGCCGCGCGGCAACTCCAGCGGGCGTCCGGTGTGGCCGAGCGAGACGCGCGCCAGCATGGCCAGGATCAGCCCGCCCATGCTGCCGACAGTCAGCGCGTGCAGCGCCTGACTGAAGCCGGCGAACAGCCCCAGGTGCCAGAGCGCCAGGCCCAGGCAGGCGACCAGCAGCCAGGCATAAGCGAGGTGCAGCGACCACAGCAGCGGCATGCGCAGCAGCTGCGCATCGAACCAGCGCCACAGGCGCACGCCGTGCGCCGCCGCGAGGGCCAGCAGCAACGCGCCCAGCCACGCCCGCGGCTGCAGCGCCAGGCCGCTGGCGTGCAGCACGGCGAGCAGCACGCTGCCCAGCAGCACCGCCCAATCCAGCCAGGCCCAGGGCTGCACGGCCTGCTCGCGGCCCAGCCCGCGCTGGGTGAAGAACGGGATCACCCGCCCGCCAATCAGGCCCATCATCGCCGCCACCAGCCAGATCGCCGCCAGCACGCCCTGCCGTTGCCAGGCGTCGTTGTGCTGCAGCACGCCGAGCAGGCTCAGGCCGTCCGCCGCCATCAGCAACAGCAGCACGCCGACGATCGGGTAGTTGCGCGTCTGCCGCACCGCCCACAGCGTGCGCGCCATGACCAGCGCCACGCCGGCGAAGAACGCCAGGCTGCTGACCAGCAGCAGGCCCGCCCCGCCCCACCACCAGGCCACTCGCGCCAGCAGCCAGAGCAGCAGCAACAGCGCCAGCGGCGTGCCGGACAGGCCGGGGCGGCCGGGGCGGCCGGTCCAGGTCTGCACCGCGGTGAGCAGGAAGCCGGCAATGATCGCCCCGGCAAAGCCGAACAGCAGCTCATGGCGGTGCCAGGCCAGCCAGCCGCCGCGCGGCGCGCCGTCAGCCAGGCCGCCGTGCAGGGCGAGCAGCCAGAGCGGCACCGCCAGCGCGGCGAGCAGCGTGCCGGCGAGGAAGAACGGTCGAAAACCCAGGCGCAGCAGCGGCGGAATCCGCAGGGCCTGGCGCGCGTCTTGAATCTGCATGGACGTCTCCCGGAGCGCCACGTCAGTCGGCAGCGCCCTGCTCATTGCAGCCGCTGCGCCGCGCCGATTCAAGGCGCCGATTGCCGCACCCGGTCTCGCCACATCTGGAAACAGCCTGGCGGTTGGGTGGCGCGTGGGCCGGGCGTATCCTCGCGCCGATCAATTTCCGAGGAAGTTCCGCCATGCGCCTTTCCGCCCTGCTCGCCCTGTTTTTCTCCGGCGCCGCCCTGGCTGCCGAGCCGCTCAGCATCGACGTCCACCGCGACGCCAACTGCGGCTGCTGCAAGGCCTGGATCAGCCACCTGGAAAGCAACGGCTTCGCCGTGCGCGACCATGTGGAAACCGACATGAGCGCGGTCAAGACCCGCCTCGGCGTGCCGCACAACCTCGGTTCCTGTCACACCGGGGTGATCGACGGCAAATTCGTCGAAGGCCACGTGCCGGCCGCCGACATCCTCAAGCTGCGCCAGCGCCCCGACCTGATCGGTGCCGCCGTACCGGGCATGCCGGCCGGCTCGCCGGGCATGGAGATGGGCGAGCGCCGCGACGCCTACCAGGTGGTCGGCCTGCAGCGCGACGGCGCCACCCAGGTGCTCAACCAGTACCCCGGCAACTAGACGGCCGGACTGGCGCCGATCCCGAGCAGCGGCAACACTCAGTCGGATGACTGAGAGGACTGCACCATGCTCTGGAAGAAAGCCCGACGCAGCGACAACGTGGTCGATGCCCGTGACGACAGCGGCGCGGCCGGCGGCGGCATGCGCATGGGTGGCGGCCGCGGCCTGAGCCTCGGCGCGGTGGCCGTGGTGGTGGTGATCGGCCTGCTCAGCGGCCAGGACCCCATGCAGATCCTCGGCAACATCGTCGGCATGGGCCAGCAGAGCGGCAGCGTCAGCGCCCCGGCGCCCCAGGGTCGCGCCCCGGCGCAGGGCGACGAGCAGGCCGACTTCGTCGGCGCGGTGCTCGGCGACACCGAGGACACCTGGCGGGCGATCTTCCAGCAGGCCGGCAAGCAGTACCAGGACCCGAAACTGATCCTCTTCCGTGGCGGGGTGAATTCCGCCTGCGGCTTCGCCTCCTCGGCCACCGGGCCGTTCTATTGCCCGGGCGATCGCCAGGTCTACCTCGACCTGGATTTCTTCCGCGAAATGGCCCAGCGCTTCTCGGCCGCCGGCGACTTCGCCCAGGCCTACGTGATCGCCCACGAAGTCGGCCACCACGTGCAGACCCTGCTGGGCATCAGCAACCGGATCAACGCCGCGCGCCAGCAAGGCGAGAAGATGGAAGGCGACAACGGCCTGCTGGTCCGCCAGGAACTGCAGGCCGACTGCCTGGCCGGGGTGTGGGCCTACCACGCCCAGCAGCGCCTGAACTGGCTGGAGCCCGGCGACATCGACGAAGCGCTGAACGCCGCCAACGCCATCGGCGACGACCGCCTGCAGCAACAGGCCCGCGGCCGGGTGGTCCCCGACTCGTTCACCCACGGCACCTCGGAACAGCGCGTGCGCTGGTTCAAGATGGGCTTCGAGGGTGGGCAGATCGGCAAGTGCGATACGTTCAAGGTGGCGCGGCTGTAGCGCGCCGCTGGCGCTACAACTGCGCCAACAACTCCCCACAGTCCCGCGCGAAGGCGTCGGCCAGTTCCGGCCAGGGGTTTTCCGGCAAATTGACCAGCACAGCGTGCGCGCCGGCGGCGCGTGCGCAGTCGAGGTCGAAGCGGTAGTCGCCGACCATCACCAGTTCGCTGGGCGCCACGCCCCATTGCTTGGCGAGGTGCAGCAGGCCGCCAGGGTCGGGCTTGGGCGGTGCTTCGTCGCGGCCGATCACGTCCTCGCTGGCAAAGCAGTCACCCAGACCGATCGCGCCGAGGGTCAGCAGGGCCAGCGGGTGGGCGTTGCGGGTGAGGATGCCGAGCCGGCAGCCGCGCTCGTGCAGTTCGCGAACCAGCGCCACCGCGCCGGGCGCGGCCTGCGAGCCGATCGCCAGTTCCCGTTCGTGCTCGAGCAGCCAGGCGTGCTTGGCGGCGGCTTCCGCCTCCGGCAAGGCTGCTAGGTAATGCAGGATGTCGGCCTCCGGCGGAATGCCCAGCGCGCGGCGGATTGCCGCGAAGTCGTGGACCGCCACGGTGAGGGTGCCGTCCATGTCGAACACCCAGTGGCGCGCCTCGCGGAGTTTCACGGACGCTTCTCGCGGCGGCGGATCAGCCCTTCCTGGGCGGACGAGGCAACCAGCTGACCATCACGAGTGAAGATGCTGCCGCGGTTGAAGCCACGCGCATTGCCGGACCAAGGGCTGTCCATGGCATACAGCAGCCACTCGTCGGCGCGCAGGTTGCGGTGGAACCACAGCGAGTGGTCGAGGCTGGCGATCTGCATGTCGCGGGCGAAATTCGGGATGCCATGCGGCAGCAAGGCGGTGCCCAGCAGGTTGAAGTCCGAGGCGTAGGCCATCAGGTACTTGTGGATCAGCGGATCGTCCGGCAGCTTGCCGGCGGCACGGAACCACAGGTACTGCAGCGGCTCGCTGGGCTTGCGGTCGTAAGGGTTGTCGAGACTCACCGGGCGAATCTCGATCGGCTTGTCGTTGAGCACCAGCTTGTCGCGCATCCGCTCGGACAGCCGGTGGGCGTTTTCGCGAGCGATGTCCTGCTCGCTGCGCAGGTTCTCCGGGCCTGGCACGTCGGGCATCGGCAATTGGTGCTCGAAACCCGGCTCATCGGCCTGGAACGAGGCGCTGCAGAAGAAGATCGGCTTGCCCTTCTGGATCGCGGTGACCCGCCGGGTGCTGAAGCTGCCGCCGTCGCGTACGCGGTCGACCTGATAGAGCACCGGCATCTGCGCGTCGCCGGGCCGCAGGAAGTAGCCATGCATCGAATGCACGTGGCGCTCCGCCTCGACCGTCTGGCTGACCGCCGACAACGCCTGGCCGATCACCTGTCCGCCGTACAACTGGGGAAAGCCGAGGTCCTGGCTCTTGCCGCGAAACAGGTCTTCCTCGATGGCTTCCAGACTCAACAGTGACACCAGCTCATCCAGCACTCGACTCATCGATCGTCTCCCTTGCGACCGCTCACGGGCGGCGGTCTGCGCAATTCTTCATAAGCCGGCAGGGACGTCAGGCGTTCGTCCCACACCGCGCGACCCACGGTGAAATGGTAAAGGCTTTGCCAGCGACTGTCGGCAACGCCCAGCAATTCATGTACCGCATCATCGAAGTAGCAGCCAATGCCCGTGGCAGACAATCCCGCCGCTTCGGCTTCCAGATACAGCAATTGGCCGATCTGCCCGCACTCCCAGTACAGCCGGGGATAGTGCCAGGCGCCGCCGGCCAGCGCGGCATCGAAGCGCGCCAGCATGGCCACGGCGATGCAGCCGTCGGCGGCGATGTCCTGGCCGCAGGCGAGGAAACCGGCCAGGCCACGCGAGTCGCCTTCGAGCAGGCGATACAGCGGCAGCTCGCCGTCCAGGCGCTGCCACAGAAAATCCTCGCGCAGCCCGGGCTGTGGCGCGTCTTGCGTGCGTCCCAGCCAGTACAGTCCCGGCGTCAGCCCCTGCACGCGATGGACGAACAGCAGCAGGTCGACCATCGGCGCCGTGCCGCTGGCGGCGAACGGCACCGGCGACTGCTCCGGCAGCAGGCGACGCAGCCAGGCGAACAGCAGCTCGGCGTGGATGCCGGCCTTGCCGTCCATGGCCTGCGCGCTGCGCCGTCGGTGCAGCAACGGGCGCAGCGGCAAACCGGGGTTGTCGTCGCGGGCCAGCGCGGACGGCGTCGCCCACGCCTGCACGGGCAAGGCCGGGGCGCGGCACAGCGCCTGCACGCGGGACAGCTCCGGCCACTCGCGGTACTGGCGCGACAGGCGATTCGGCGCGCCGTGCAGTTCGAGCGCCGCCAGGCCGCGCAGCAAGGATTCCGCCAGCAACGGCTCGCCTGCGCGGGGCGCACCGATCCACAGCAGGCAGTCGATCCGTTCGGTCTCGGCGAAGCCGTCGCGATCGACGCCGAACAAGCCATCCAGACGCGCCTCGGCGACACCGTGCAGCTGGCGCACCTGCCAGCCCAGAGCACTGGCGGCAATCGCCAGCGCCGCGAGGGCGTGGCCCAGGTCGTGCTGGCAGTAGCGATAGGCGCGCTCGCCGTACTTCCACGCCTCGCGCCAGGCGATGCTGCTCAACCCGAGCAGCAGGCCATCGGCCGGCAAGCCGGCGCCAAGCGCCGCCGGCAGCTCCGCGCGCACCTCCAGGGCATGCGCATCGGCGCGGTAATGGGTGAGCAGCGCGGTGTCGTGCAGGGCGCCCGGCGGCAGCAGCAGGTAGGCCTCGGTGGGGTGCAGGTTGCCCGACGACGGATTGACCCGCAGCGCCCAGCGATTGCCGCCGGCCTCCTTCCAGGCGGAGATCGCCAGGCTGTCGTAGAGCAGCTGCGCGACACTGGCGCGGTCGAGCGGCGCCGGCGCGCCGAGCGGGCCGGCAAATACCGCGTCGTAGCGCGGCGACTCCTCCAGGGGGCGTTGCCACAGCTCGATCAGTCGCGCCCCGGCATAATGGCGGAACGGCGCCGGCTGGGTCGCCCAATCGAGCTGCCCCGGCCCCGGCGCAAAACGCTGCGGCTGGTGCTTGCTCAGCTGGTGATAGGCACGCACTGCCTCGCTGTCGTTCATAGAGCGAGGTGCCAGTCGGCGCGGCGCAGCCGGTACAGCACATGCCGGCGCAAGGGATGGCCGGGCGGCAGGTTCGGGTGTTCGAAGTCGCCCGCCAGCTCACGCTGCATGCCAATGGACTCCATCACCCGCCGCGAGGGTCGGTTGCCCAACGTGGTGAACGACACCACTTCGTCCAACTGCAATCGGTCAAAGGCGCAGGCCAAGGCCGCGCGCGCCGCCTCACGGGCGAAACCCTGAGCCCAGTGCGCGCGGGCCAGGCGCCAGCCGATCTCCACCGCCGGGGTGAACGGCGCGGCGAAGTCGACCCGCGCCAGCCCGGTGAAGCCGATCAGGCTGCCGTCGTCCTTGCGCTCCAACGCCCAGAAGGTGAAACCATGCTCGGTGAAGTGCGAGTCGAGGCGCGCCGCCAGCGCATCACTCTGCTCGCGCGAGAGGCAGGTCGGAAAATAGCGCATCACCTCGGGGTCGGCGTTCAACGCGGCCAGCGCGGGCAAGTCTTGCGCACGCCAGCGGCGTAGATACAGGCGTGGACTTTCCAGTTCGATCAGCTCGTTCATCTCGGCTCCTTGCGGCGGCTCGGTCATACTGCGCGGACCGTACCGGAGCATTGTATGCCGCTACCGCTGGTCTACCACGACGACTACAGCCCGCCCTTCCCAGCCGGACACCGGTTTCCGATGGACAAGTTCCGCCTGCTGCGCGATCACCTGGTGGCCAGCGGCCTGACCAGTGATGCCGCGCTGCTGCGTCCTGCGCCCTGCCCGCGCGAGGTGCTGGAACTGGTGCACTGCCCGGCGTATATCGAGCGCTTCCTCAGCGGCGAACTGGCCAGCGCCGAGCAACGTCGCCTCGGCCTGCCGTGGAGCGAAGCGCTGGCGCGGCGCACGGTGCGCGCAGTGGGCGGCTCGCTGCTGACTGCCGAACTGGCCCTCGAGCACGGCCTGGCCTGCCACCTGGCCGGCGGCACCCACCACGCGCACTACGACCACGCCTCGGGCTTCTGCATCTTCAACGACCTGGCGATCGTCGCCCGCTACCTGCTGGAGGCCGGCAAGGTCGGTCGGGTGCTGATCTTCGACTGCGACGTGCACCAGGGTGACGGCACCGCGCGCCTGCTGGCGGACGTGCGCGACGCCATCACCATATCGCTGCACTGCGAGAAGAACTTCCCGGCGCGCAAGGCCAGCAGCGACTGGGACATCCCGCTGCCGATCGGCATGGGCGATGCCGATTACCTCAAGGTGGTCGACGACAGCCTCAACTACCTGCTGCCGCTCTACCAGCCCGATCTGGTGCTGTACGACGCCGGCGTCGACGTGCACCGCGACGACGCGCTCGGCTACCTGGCGCTCAGCGACGCCGGCATCGCTGCGCGCGACGAAGCCGTACTGCGCCATTGCCGCGAGCGCGACATCCCGGTCGCCGGGCTGATCGGCGGTGGCTACGACAAGGACCGCGCCGCGCTGGCGCGGCGCCATGGCCTGCTGCATCACAGCGCGCAGCGGGTGGTACAGCAGCTAACCTGAAGACCATGCCGCGCGGCATCGGCCGCGCTGGGCAAACGCGCCCCAAATGGAGTGGATGCCATGCTGCGATTCCTGAAAACCACGGTGGTGGGCGGTCTGCTGTTCATCCTGCCGCTGCTGCTGATCGGCGTGCTGGTGGAGAAGGCCGTACATCTGCTGCGCCCGGCGATCGCCAAGCTGCTGCCGATGTTCCCCGACCATGCCATCGCCGGGGTCACCCTGTTCAGCCTGCTGGCCCTCGTGGCGCTGCTGCTGATCTGCTTCCTCGCCGGCCTGCTGGCCCGCACCCGCTTCGCCCGGCAGCTGCTGGAGCCGCTGGAGAATGGCATCCTCGCCAACATTCCCGGCTACCAGTTGGTCAAGGACACCGCCTCGCGGGTCGCCGGCCTGGACAACGAGGAAGGCCTGGTGGTCGGCCTGCTCGAGGACGATGGCCGCTACGTGTTCTGCGTGACCCGCGACGAACCGCGCGACGGCATGATCGCAGTCTACCGCCCGGACGCCGGCCCGGCCGGCGGCACCGCCGGCGAACTGCTGTTCGTGCCCGCCGAGAGCTTCATCCGCACCGACCTGACCTGGCTGCAAGTGCTCACCTGCCTGCGCCGCTGCGGCCTCGGCGCGCTGGTCCTCGCCGAACCCTGGCTACCGCCCGCGGCAACCCCCGCGCGCGACTGAGCCTCGGGTAGAATGCCGGCCCCACTCGCCACCGCACCGCCGTCGATGAGCCCAGCCACTCCCTTCCATGTCGCCATCATCGGCGGCGGCCCCGCCGGGCTGATGGCCGCCGAAGTGCTGGCTGCGGCCGGGCTGGTGGTCGACCTGTACGACGCCATGCCCTCGCTCGGGCGCAAGTTTTTGCTCGCCGGGGTGGGCGGCATGAACATCACCCATGCCGAACCCAAGGCGCAGTTCCTCAGCCGCTACGGCGCGCGCCAAGCGGAGCTCGCTACACTGCTCGCCGACTTCGATGCCGACGCGTTGCGTGGCTGGATTCACGGCCTGGGTATCGACACCTTCGTCGGCACCTCCGGGCGGGTGTTCCCCACCGACATGAAGGCTGCGCCGCTGCTGCGCGCCTGGCTCAAGCGCCTGCGCGAGCAAGGCGTGCGCCTGCACACCCGGCATCGCTGGCTGGGCTGGGACGCCGACGGCGGTCTGCGCCTGGCCGGCCCGGACGGTGAGCTGGTGGTACAGGCCGACGCCACCCTGCTGGCCCTCGGCGGCGGCAGCTGGGCGCGCCTCGGTTCGGATGGCGCCTGGGTCGATCTGCTGGCCGCGCGCGGGGTCGCCCTGGCACCGCTGCAGCCGAGCAACTGCGGCTTTGAAGTGGCCAGCTGGAGCGCGCTGTTCGCCGAGAAGTTCGCCGGCGCACCGGTCAAACCGGTGGCCCTCGCGCTGGACGGCGAAGCGCCACGCCAGGGCGAGTTCGTGGTCACCGCCACGGGCCTCGAAGGCAGCCTGGTATATGCGCTGTCGGCGGCGATTCGCGAGCGCATCAACCAGCACGACAGCGCCACCGTGCGCCTCGACCTGCTACCGCAGAAATCCCAGGCCCAGGTCGAGGCGGCGCTGCGCAAGCCACGCGGCAGCAAGTCGATCAGCAACCACCTGCGCGGCCAACTCGGCATCGACGGCGTGCGCGCCGGCCTGCTGCGTGAGCTGACCGGCGCCGACACCTATGCCGATCCGGCACGCCTCGCCGCGGCCCTCAAGGCCCTGCCGCTGACCCTGCTGCGCCCGCGCCCGCTGGACGAGGCGATCAGCAGCGCCGGCGGCGTGCCGTTCGCGCAACTGGATGAGCGGCTGATGCTCAAGGCGCTACCCGGGGTGTTCTGCGCCGGGGAAATGCTCGACTGGGAAGCGCCCACCGGCGGCTACCTGCTCACCGCCTGTTTCGCCAGCGGCCGCGCCGCCGGACAGGGCGTGCTGGAGTGGCTGCGCGCCCGCTGAGCGCGGTGCGAGAGCAATTCGCAAAATTGGAACGATAGTGCTAATTTCCGGCAATTCTTCTCCGCCGCGAGATTGCCGCATGTCGCTGACCTTCCGCCCCGCCGTCGCCGCCGACGCCACCCAGGCCGTGCCGCTGATCTACAGCTCCGGGCCGCTGGCCTTCGACTATGTGTTCGACCAGCCCGCCAAGGGCAGTGCCCTGGACTTCCTGCACTTTGCCTTCCGTGACGGGCGTGGCGAGTTCGGCTTTCGCCAGCACTGGGTGGGCGAGCTGGAGGGCCGCGTGGTGGCGGTCGGCACGGCGTTCAGTGGGGTGGCCAACCTGCGCAACAGCATCAGCGCGCTGCGGCAGATTCTCAGCTTCTACGGGCCGCGCCACGGCTGGTCGGTGATCGGCCGCGGCCTGCGCATCGAGCAGTTGATCCGCCCGCCGAGCCGCAGCGTGCTGTACCTCGCCCACCTAGGCGTGGTGCCGGCGCTGACCGGCCAGGGCATCGGCGGGCAGCTGATCGCCCATCTGCTGCAGCAGGCCGAGCCGCAGGCGCTGCGCACCGCGGCGCTGGACGTGGCGGCGAGCAATCCGCTGGCCCAGCGGCTCTACGAGCGCCTGGGCTTTCGCGTGTGCGCCGAGCGCGCCTCGGCGATCGCTGGGCTGGCTGCGCACCGCTACATGGAACGCCCGCTGAGCAGCTAAGATGGCTGCCAGCGCCCGGCAGAGGCGCACCGAACGACCGCCGAGCCTGTTCGCCGCCACTACAAGGATTTTTCCATGCGCAATCTCAACAGCGTTGAACTCAAGACTTTCGTCCCCGCCAAGGACTTCGCCCTCAGCCAGCAGTTCTACCGCGACCTCGGCTTCAAACCGGGCTGGGTGGACGAGCAGCTGGCCTACTTCAGCCACGGCGACCACTGCGCCTTTCTGCTGCAGAACTACTACGTCAAGGAGTGGGCGGAGAACTGCATGATGCATCTGCTGGTCGAGGACGTGGAGGCCTGGTGGGCACAGGTGCAGGAGGCCAAGCTCGACGAGCGTTATGGCGTGCGCCTGATCCCGCCGCAGGACCAGCCGTGGCGGATGCGCGACTTCATCGTGTTCGACCCGAGCGGGGTGCTCTGGCGCATCGCGCAGAACATCTGATCGGGGGGCGCGCGAAGCGAGATCGCGCAGCACTCGATCCGCTTGGGTAGGAGCGAATTTATTCGCGATTGGCGCCAGCGCGCTTCGCGAATGAATTCGCTCCTACAGGCGGCCCCTCAGGGCTTTTTCTTCTTCGGCCCGGTATTGAAGCTCGGCACATTGCGCACCGATTTGACCTGCGGCTTGGCCGGCGCGCTTTCGCTTTCCACCCAGCGGCCGAGCGCGGCCTTGCTGCCGGTGGTCTTGGGTTTCTTCGGCTTCTTCAGCACCTGGCCACTGGCGTCGGTCTGCGGCACGCGATGGTCCGGTTCGAAGTCCGGCTCATCGACGCGGCGCAGGGTCTGGCGGGTCAGCACTTCGATGGCGGCGAGCAGTTGCACTTCATCGGCGCAGACCAGCGACACCGCCTTGCCCTTGGCGCCGGCGCGGCCGGTGCGGCCGATGCGGTGCACGTAGTCCTCGGCGACAATCGGCAGGTCGAGGTTGACCACCAGCGGCAGGTCATCGATGTCCAGGCCGCGCGCGGCGACGTCGGTCGCCACCAGCACCTGCACTTCGCGCGCCTTGAAGCGGTCCAGAGCGCGCTGGCGGGTGGCCTGCGGCTTGTCGCCGTGGATGCCGTCGACGCTGACGCCTTCGGCTTCCAGCTCCTCGCACAGCGCATCGACGCCCTTGCGGGTCTTGGCGAACACCAGCACCTGGCCCCACTTGCGCTCGCGCAGCAGGTGCAGGAACAGCTCGCTCTTGCGCTTCTTGTCGACCGGAATCACCCACTGCTCGACGCTGCTGGCGGCGACGTTGCGCGGGCTGACTTCGATGGACAGCGGGTCGTTGAGGGTCTGCCCGGCGAGCAGACGGATCGACTCGGAGAAGGTCGCCGAGAACAGCAGGGTCTGGCGCTTCTTCGGCAGCGCGGCGTAGACGCTGCGCAGTTCCTCGGCGAAACCGAGGTCGAGCATGCGGTCGGCCTCGTCGAGCACCAGGGTCTGCACCTGGTTGAACTTGATCGCGTTCTGGCGGAACAGGTCGAGCAGGCGCCCCGGGGTCGCCACCAGCAGGTCGACGCCCTTGCGCAGCTTCATCATCTGCGGGTTGATGCTGACCCCGCCGTACACCGCGTAGGTGCGCAGCGGCAGGAACTGGCCGTACTGGCGGAAGCTCTCGTGCACCTGCTCGGCCAGCTCGCGGGTCGGCACCAGCACCAGCGCGCGCACCGAGTTGCTGGCCACCTGGGCGCCCTCCAGGGTCAGGCGTTGCAGCAGCGGCAGGGCGAAGCCGGCGGTCTTGCCGGTGCCGGTCTGCGCCGCGGCCATCAGATCGCGGCCGGCAAGCACGGCGGGGATCGCCTGGCCCTGCACGGGCGACGGGGTTTCGTAGCCTAGGGTGTCGATGGCGCGCAGCAGCGGTTCGATCAAGCCGAGGGAAGCAAACGTCATGGGAGTAACCAAAGATGAAAGAGGCGAAACAGCCGAGGCGCGAAGTTTAACAGGCCATCGCCGCTCAGCCTGCTTCTCGTGGCTTGGCTACGCTTGAGGCGTGGCGATCACCTCGCAGGCCGACTCGCGGCCCGGCACGCACGGCGCGCCCGAGCCCGCGCGGTCCACCCCTCCCCCACCTACAGGAAGCCAACGGATCATGCAGACAAGAGCGGGATACCCCTTCGGCGCACGCCTGACGGCGCTGGTGCTGCTGGCCACGCTGCTGAGCGGCTGCGGCATCAACAACATTCCGACCTACGACGAGCAGGTCAAGGCCGCCTGGGCGCAGGTGGAGAACCAGTATCAGCGGCGCGCCGACCTGATCCCCAACCTGGTGGAGACGGTCAAGGGCTACGCCAAGCAGGAGCAGGACACCCTGGTGGCGGTGATCGAGGCGCGGGCCAAGGCCACCTCGATCCAGGTCGACGCCAGCACCCTCGACGATCCGCAGAAGCTCAAGCAGTTCCAGCAGGCGCAGGACCAGCTGAGCGGTGCGCTGAGCCGCCTGATGGTGGTCTCCGAACGCTACCCGGACCTCAAGTCGAACCAGAACTTCCTCGCCCTGCAATCGCAGCTGGAAGGCACCGAGAACCGCATCGCCGTGGCGCGGCGCGACTTCATCGCCTCGGTCGAGCGCTACAACACCGAGATCCGCACCTTCCCCGGGCGCATCTGGCACAGTCTGATGTACAGCAGCATGCCGGTGCGGACCAACTTCGAAGCCACCGCCCCGGCGGCGGAAAAAGCCCCTGAAGTGAAGTTCTGATGGCCAACTGGCTGCGCCTGCCGCTGTTCCTGCTGCTCTGCGCCGGCGCCTGGCTGGCCCAGGCGCAGCCCGAGTTTCCCGCGCTCAGCGGGCGGGTGGTCGATCAGGCCGGGATGCTCGACGGCGCGACCCAGGCGCGCCTCAGCGCGCAACTGGCCGCCCACGAGCAGGCCACCGGCGAGCAGTTGGTGGTGGTCACCCTGCCCAACTTGCAGGGCCAGGCCATCGAGGAGTTCGGCTATCAGCTCGGCCGCCACTGGGGCATCGGCCAGAAGGGCAAGGACAACGGCGCGCTGCTGCTGATCGCCCGCGACGAGCGGAAGATTCGCATCGAGGTCGGCTACGGCCTCGAGGAACGCCTCACCGATGCGCAGTCCTCGGTGATCATCCAGCAGGTCATCGCCCCGGCGTTCAAGGCCGGCAACTATGCCCAGGGCATCAGCGACGGCGTCGCGGCGATGCTCCAGGTGCTCGGCGGCGAGCCGCTGGCCGAGAGCAGCCGCGCCCAGCAGGACGAGCAGCAGGTGCCGTCCTTCGCGCCGCTGCTGCTGTTGCTGCTAATCATCGTCATCAGCCTGTTCGGCCGCGGCGGCGGACTGGGCGGCATGCTGCTCGGCGGCCTGCTGGGTTCCGGGGTCGGCCGCGGTGGTGGCGGGTTCGGTGGCGGCGGCTTTGGCGGCGGCGGTGGTGGTTTCGGCGGGGGCGGCGGCGGTTTTGGTGGCGGCGGCGCGTCCGGCGGCTGGTGATTCACTTCCCATGAGTGCAGAGAAGCCATGGCGTTACTGAGCGCAAGCGAACAACAACAGGTCGCCGAGGCGATCGCCCGGGTCGAGCGCGATACCGACGCCGAGCTGGTCACCGTGCTGGCGGCGCGCGCCGACGACTACGCCTACGTGCCGCTGCTGTGGGCGAGCATCGTCGCGCTGCTGGTGCCCGGCGCGGTGGACTACCACTTCGGCTGGCTGAGCGCCCACGAACTGCTGGCGGTGCAGTGGGCGACCTTCATCGGTCTCGGCCTGCTGCTGCGCATCCCGGCGCTGACCAGCCGCCTGGTGCCGCGCAGCATTCGCCACTGGCGCGCCGCCAACCTGGCGCGCCGGCAGTTCCTCGAGCACAACCTGCACCACACCAGCGGCGAGACCGGCATGCTGATCTTCGTCGCCGAAGCCGAGCGCTATGTGGAAATCCTCGTCGACCGCGGCATTTCCCAGCGCTTGCCCGATCAGACCTGGCAGGCCATCGTCGCCGCCTTCACCCAGCAGGTGAAACAGGGCGAGACGCTGCAGGGCTTTCTCGACTGCATTCAGGCCTGCGGCGAGCAGCTCAAACCGCACTTGCCGGCTACCCACGCCCGCAACGAGCTACCCAATCACCTGGTGATCCTGCCCTAGCCGGCTTTTGAAAAACGTTGGCGAGGCAGCCAGCGCAAGGCGAAAACAGGCGAAAAAACGCAGTTTACGAGGGGTAAATGAGCATTTTGAGCCTGTTTTAAACGCTGCGATGGCAACGCAGGTAGTTTTTCAATAGCCGGCTAGCCGGCGCGCAGCTTGCCGAGCATCTCGCCGATCTTCGCCGCCGGCACCTTCTGCAGTTTGCACAGCAGCGCGTGGGACACCGCGCCCAGGCCGTGGCGTTCGCGCAGCCGCGCGGCCAGGTGCAGGGTCAGGTTCGCCGCCATCTCGGCGTCGGCCAGCGCGCGGTGCGCCCGTCCGGTGTCCGGCAGGCCGGCCCAGCGATTCAGGGTGCCGAGCTTGTGGTTCGGCGCCTCGGGCAGCAGCCGCCGGGCGAGCAACAGCGAACAGGCGAAAGGCTGCTGACGGCTGCGGCGGATCAGGCCCAGCTCGGCGTCCCAGAACTTCTGGTCGAACGCGGCGTTGTGCGCCAGCAGCGGCGTGCTGCCGACGAATTCGGCGGCCTGCTGCATCACTTCTGCCGCCGGTGGGGCGCTGCGCAGCATGGCGTTGCTGATTCCGGTCAGCTGCTCAATGAACGGTGGCACCCAGGCGCCACTGTTCATCAGGCTCTGGAAGCGGGCGACGATGCGCCCGTCCTCGATGATCACCGCACCGATTTCGGTGGCGCGGCAGTTCGGTCCGGGGGTGATTCCGGTGGTTTCGAAGTCGATGACGGCAATGGGTTCCACGGGGTCGATCTCAGGCAAACGGGGTCAAGGACGGCGCGCGGCTCAGCTCTTCAGCAGCAGCTCGCCGTCGATCGGCACGAAACGGCTGGCCGAGCGCACCAGCGCCTGGGCGGTCAGGCTCGGCACGCCATACACCGTGGCCTCGATGCCGTGGCTGCCGCGCACCTTGTCGAGCAACAGAGCGAAATCACCATCGCCGGAGGCCAGCACCACCTCGTCGACCCGCGGCGCGGCGTCGAGCACGTCGATGGTGATGCCGACGTCCCAGTCGCCCTTGGCCGAGCCGTCGCTGCGCTGGATGAACGGCTTGAGGCGCACGGTGAAGCCGAGCTTGCGGAGGATCTGCTGGAACTGTTGCTGCTTGGCATCGCCACGGTCGATGGCGTAGGCGTAGGCCTCGACGATCTGCCCGTCGCGGCCGATGTCCGCCCACAGCGCCGCGTAGTTGAGGTGGCAGGCGTAGGCATGGCGGACGGTGTAATAGAGGTTTTGTACATCGGCGAACACTGCAATCCGCTTCATCGCCGGCTCCAATGCAAGGGGGACGCGCGAGCGCCACTTCGTTCAGCTGCGGTTCAGGGAGTGGACAGCAGGCGTTCAGGATACCCTTCGTAACCTAGCTCCGTCGAAACAAACCACCCCTTCGATAGGAGCTAGACCATGAAAATCTTCCCACAGCTCGTCCTCGCCACTGCCGTACTCGGCGCCGCCGTCGGCGCCCAGGCCGCCGACAACTTCGTCGGCCTGACCTGGGGAGAAACCAGCAACAACATGCAGAAATCCGATGCGCTGAACCAGAACCTGGCCAAGCCCAAGCTCGACAGCGTGATCAGCAACAGCGGCACCTGGGGCGTGCGCGCCGGTCAGGAAACTGCCGACGGCCGCTATTACATGACCTACGAGAACGTCTCCGACAACGACCACGGCCTCAAGCTGCGCCAGCAGAACCTGCTCGGCAGTTACGGCGGCAGCCTGGAGCTCGGCGATTCGTCGCTCGGCGGCGCCTGCTTCCGCATCCGCCTGCCGGCCTGAGCAGGGTTATCATGGCCGGCCCTTCCGCCAGCGCAGCGCTCATGTCCCTCTACGACCGCAACCTCGCCTTGCTCGACACACAGGCCATCGCCTATCGCCTGGTCGAGCACGAACCGGTGCTCGACTACCCGACCGCCCATGCCGTGCGCGCCCGCTTCGGCCTGCGCGGGGTGGAGAGCAAGAGCCTGTTCCTGCGTCTCAAGGACGGCCGCTACGCCATGCTGGTGACCGCCGAGGGCGCGCGCGCCGACTGGCCACGCCTGAAGACCCTGCTCGGCGCACGACCGAGCGTCGCCAGCGACGCCGAACTGATCGAGCTGACCGGCTGCGTGCCGCAGTGCGCCTGCCCGTTCGGCCATGCGGCAGAGATCGAGTTGGTGTTCGACGACGCGCTGCTCGGCCACGAGCACTTGCTCTATTCGCCCGGCCCGCCGGAGCTGACCCTGGAGGTGGCCACCGCTGACCTGCCGCGCCTGCTCGCCAGCCTGCCGAACCGCGTACACCACCTGCACGCCAGCGCCCCATGAGGGCCTTTCTGCACGCCAACTGGCCGTGGCTGATCCTGCTCGCCCTCGGCGCCGCCCTGCTGTTCGCCGAGCACGGTGTCGGCTTCAGCCTGGTCCGGCCGCTGAGCGGCACCGGCATCGGCCGTAGTGCCCTGTCGGCGGACAGCACGCGGCTGATCGGCGGGGTGCTGCTCGGCCTGGCGCTCTGGCAGCTGCTGCGCCGCCGGTAACACAGTGGCGTTGGGCGGCATCGCGACCATCGGCTACAGTGTCGCCCCTGTCCTCCTGCCACCGATGTCCCCGATGAACCCGCTGCCGATCCTCCGCGACTCCTGGTACTTCTTCTCCCGCCACCTCGGCGCCATCGCCCTGCTCTGCCTGCCGCTGGTGGCGATCGAATGCCTGGCCCGGCAAGTGCTGCTGGCCAGTCTCGGCGACAGCGCACCGGCTGCCTCCGAGCTACTCCTCGGCCTGCTGTTCTACCCGCTGTACACCGGCGCGCTGATTCTCTATCTGGACAGCCGCACGCGCGGCGTCCCGCAGCGGCACCGCGACCTGCTGGCGATGGCCCTGCAGCTGTGGCCGCGCTTTGCCGTGCTCACCGCGCTGAGCAGCCTGCTGATCATGATCGGCGTTTCGCTGTTCGTGCTGCCCGGGCTGTGGGTGATGATCAAGCTGGCCTACGCCGAGTACCTGGTGGTGCTGGAACGCCAGTCGCCGCTGGAAGCCCTGCGCGAAAGCTTCCGCCTGACCAACGGCCAGTTCTGGCTGGTGCTGAGCTGCCTGCTGGCGGTGATGGCGCCGCTGTGGGGCTTCGACTGGCTGCTGTTCAGCTACCTCAGCGTGCCGAACGAGGGCCTGCTGCCGCTGCTGGTCGATTGCCTGCGCAGCTTCCTGCAGCTGTTCGCCAGCGTGGTGGTGTTCCGCCTGTTCATGCTCGCCCGCCCGCAAACCTTTTAAGACAAACCGGCGGGTAGAGGTGACGCGGGACCGCTAAGGTTAACCGGGCGACTTTCCAAGGAGGACCCCGCAATGACCGATATCCCGCCCAGCATCCTGTCCCACGTGTCCATCGGCACCAACCAGTTCGAGCGCGCCGTGGCCTTCTACGACGAAGTGCTGGCCACCCTCGGCTGCCAGCGGATCATGGAGCACCCCGGCGCCGTGGCCTACGGCCGCGACTTCCCCGAGTTTTGGGTGCAGCGGCCGATCGACGGCCAACCGGCGAGCCTAGGCAACGGCACCCACTTCGGCTTCATCGCCCTCGGCAAGGAAGCGGTGGACGCTTTCTACCAGGCCGCCCTGGCCGCCGGCGCGAGCGGCGACGGCGCGCCCGGCCCGCGCGAGGAGTACGGCGCGCCGTACTACGGCTGCTTCGTGCGCGACCTCGACGGCCACAAGATCGAAGCGGCCTTCTGGGACAGCACGCTGGAGTGACCTAGCGCTGCGGCTTGAGCCCGGAAATCCGCGGCAGCAGCACGCGTTCGAACAGCCGCGGGAAGAAGCGCGCCAGGACCCGCGCGCGCCAGTCGACGTTGGACAGCACCAGCAAGCGCCGGCGCCGCAGCGCGCCCTGGTAGATCGCCTCGGCGACATCCTGCGGCGCCGCCACCTTGCCGATCGCCAGCGGCGGATGGCGGGTCACCGAACCGTCGGCGACCAGCGCGTTCTTGCGCAGGTCGGTGGCGGTGAAGCCGGGGCAGACCAGCATCACGTTGACCCCGGAGCCCTTGATCTCGTAGCGCAGCGTGTCGAACAGGCCGTGCAGCGCGTGCTTGCTGGCGTTGTAGGCGCTGCGGTAGAGCAGCGGGGTGAAGCCCGACAGCGAGCTGAGGACGATGATCTGCCCCTGGCGCTGCAGCAAGCTGGGCAGCGCCGCCTTGGTCAGGTGCAGGGCGCCGAAGTAGTTGACCGCCATGATCCGCTGGAACACCGCCAGGTCGGTTTCCGCGAAGGTGCTGCGGTGGGTGATGCCGGCGTTGTTGATCAGCACGTCGACCCCGCCGAAGCGCTCGATCACCCGCGCGATGGCCTCGGTCGCCTGCGTCGCGTCGGCGACGTCGCAGTGCAGGCCGAGCGCCTCGACGTTGTGGTGATCGGCGAGGTGGCGCACCAGGCTGTCCAGTTCGCCCTGCTCGAGGTCGAGGATCGCCAGCCGCGCGCCGGCCTGGGCCATGCGCAGCACCAGCGCCCGACCGATGCCGGCACAACCGCCGCTGACCACCACCACCTTGCGTTCGAACACCTTGCTGGCGAAGACCTTGCGCTGCATGCCCGGGCGGCCTCTACAGACGGTTGTGGGTGCCGTCGCAATACGGCGGCGTGCGGGTGTGCTTGCAGCCGCAGAGGTACACCAGGTCGTCCTCCTCGGCGTGGAACTTCAGCGGGGTGATGCCACTGCCCTTGTGCGCACCGTCGCAGAACGGCTGGCTGGCGCTGCGCCCGCAGCGGCACCAGAAGTAATCCTGACCGGCGAGCACCTGCACGGCGAAGGGGCCGCGCTGGGCAATCAGCGGTTCGTTCATCTGCGCAGGCCTCGTCACTGGGGTTGGGAGCGACCGGGCTGTCGGCTATGCTCCTAGGCTTTCAGCATAGTCCAAGCCCCGACAGGCCCAGCCCATGTCCCTGCCGCGCGTCATCCGCCCCATCCTGTTCAGCCTCTTGGTCATCGCCACCAGTCTCGCCGCCCTGGTCTACATCCTCACCTGGCACCCGGCGGCGCGCGAGGACCTGCCGGTCAGTTGCGAAGGCCCGGCGCCCAGCCTGCAGCCCGGCCAGGCGCTGAAGGTGATGACCTGGAACGTCCAGTACCTGGCCGGCAAGCGCTACGTGTTCTGGTACGACCTCGCCGACGGCAGCGGCCCAGACCTGCGCCCCACCGCCGAAGACCTGGCCTTCACCCTCGACGAAGTGGCGCGGGTGATCCGCGACGAGGCGCCCGACGTGGTGCTGCTGCAGGAACTGCACGAAGGCGCCAAGGCCACCGACTACCAGGACCAGTTGGCGCTGCTGCGCGAGCGGCTCAGCGACCTGTATCCGTGCACCAGCCAGGCGTTCTACTGGAAGGCGGCGTTCGTGCCGCACCCGAAGATCCTCGGCAGCGTCGGCATGAAGCTGGCCACCCTCAGCCGCTTCCAGATCGCCCGCGCCGAGCGCCTGCAACTGCCGCTGATCCCGGCCGACCCGATCACCCGCGCCTTCGCCCTCAAGCGCGCGCTGCTGCTCAGCTACCTGCCGGTGCGTGGTGGCGGGCAGATCGCGCTGATCAACACGCACCTGGATGCCTTCGCCCAGGGCGACGACACTATGCACAAGCAGATCGCCATGAGCGCCAGCCTGCTCGCCCAGCTGGAGGCGGAGAAGACCCCCTGGGTGTTCGGCGGCGACTTCAACCTGCTGCCACCCGGCCAGTACGAGCGGCTCGGGCTGCGCCAGCGCAGCTGGTACGCGGCGGACAGCGAGCTGGCGGTGCTGGCCAAGCAATACCCGATGATTCCCAGCCTGGCCGAGGCCGGCGGCACCGATCGCGCCGACTGGTACACACACTTCCCCAACGACCCGCAGAGCAGTGGCCCGGACCGCACCCTCGACTACCTGTTCCACAGCCCGCAACTGACCCGTCTGGCCGCCAATGTGCGGCGCAGCGACACCCTGCAGATCTCCGATCACCTACCGCTGGTCGGCCGATTCCTCCTGCCGGCGCAGCACTGACGAGCTGCCGGCCGCGAGGCTGGCCAAACGCCAGAAGCTCTGCCCATACTCAGCGCCAGAGACAAGAAGACGGCCCGAGCCGCGATGGTGTCCATGCGTACATTGAAGTGTCTGCCGCTGTTGCTCGCGCTGGCCGCGGGCATGACGTTCGCCGCCCCACCCGTAGCCCCGGTGGTGGTCGGTTTCTACGATTTCCCGCCGTCGATCTACACCGATGCCGACGGCAAGCCGCAAGGGCCGATGGTCGAGATGATGCGACTGTTGCTCGAGCGCGCCGGCTACCCGCTGGAACTCCGCTCGCTGCCCAGCGCGCGCCTGTACACCGGCCTGCAGGACGGCAGCGTGCAGATCTGGGCCGGGCCGCACAAGGAACTGCTGAAAGCCCATGTGCTGACCGGCCAGCAGCAGCTCAGCGCGATCAACCTCAACCTCTACTACCGCGCCGACATGCCCAGGCCGCAGGTGCCGGTCGACCTGATCGGCCGCGAGCTGGTGATGATCAGCGGTTACAACTACTCGGCGAGCATCAACCAGTACCTCAACGATCCGGGCATGGGCATCGGCCAGCACCGCACCCGCTCGCACGACTCGGCGCTGGAAATGCTCCTGCGCCGGCGCGGCGATTACCTGCTCGATTACTCGATCGCCGTCGACGATGCCGCGCAATCCCTCGGCGTGGCGGTGCCGCCGCATGTCGAGCTGGAACGCCTGCCGCTGTACCTGCACGTGTCGCGCCACCAGCCGCACGCCGCCAAACTGCTGCACGACCTCGACGCCGCCTACTTGGCGCTGGAGCGCGAGGGCGTCGACCTCAGCATGCCCGGCGATCCGGACTATCAGCGCCGTGGCTTGGCGCGCGAAGTCGGCTCGGCGATCAGCGGATCGTCCGGCCAGTAGTGCTTGGGATAGCGCCCCTTGAGGTCCTTCTTCACCTCCAGGTAGGTATTGGCCCAGAAGCTCGCCAGGTCCTGGGTCACCTGCACCGGGCGGCGCGCCGGCGATAGCAGGTGCAGCTTGACGATCTGCCGGCCGCCGGCGATGCGCGGCGTCTCGGCCAGGCCGAACAGCTCCTGTAAGCGCACCGCCAGCACCGGCGGCTCCTCGCTGTAATCGATGCCGATCCGCGAGCCGGACGGCACCGCCAGGCTGCGCGGCGCCAGCTCGTCGAGGCGCTGCGGCAGTGGCCAGGGCAGCAGCCCGGCGAGCATGCCGGGCAGGTCGAGGGCGGCGAAATGGCTGAGCCGGCTGACCTTGTCGAGGTACGGCAGCAGCCACTCCTCGAGACTCGCCAGCAGCGCCGCGTCGGACAAGTCCGGCCACTCGCTGGCGCCCTTCTCCGCCCAGTCGAGGCGCCGCAGCAGCGCCACCCGTGCCTGCCACTGGCGCAGCTCCGGGGTCCAGCTGAGCAGCTCCAGGCCCTTGCGGCGGACCAGGCCGAGCAGCGCCAGGCCGCGCGCGGCGGGGTCGAGTTGCGGCAGCGGCTGGCTGTCCAGCACCAGCGCGCCGACCCGGCGCTGGCGTTCGGCGCGCAGCACACCCTCGCGCTCGTCCCACTCCAGTTCGTCGCGCGGGCTGACCTGCTCGGCGAGCAGCCCGTCGAACAGCCCCGGGTCGAGGTCGGCGGCCAGGTAGATACGTTCCTCACGCTGGCCCTGGCGGCTGCCGAGGTCGGCGACCACCAGCCATTCGTGCTTCATCAGTGCGTCCGGTTCGCCGAACTGCGCCGCGCGGCCGTTGGCCAGCCGGTAGTCGGCACCGCCGGCACGGCGCTGACGGGCGATGCGATCGGGATAGGCCAGCGCCAGCAAGGCACCGAGCCAGTGCGGCTGCTCGGCGTCGGCCTGCGCCGCGACGCTGCTGCGCGGCAACAAGCCCTGAAACTGCCGGGCCAGCTGGCGCACCCGCTGGGTGGCGCCGCCGGCGCGACCACCAGCGCCGAGCAGCGCCAGGCGGCTGTGCAGGTCGGCGCCCGCGCCGCGCGGGCCGATATCCCGCTCGCCGAGCAACGCGGCGACCTGGCAGGCCAACTCGGCCAGGCCGAACGCCTGACCGCGCAGCAGCAGGTGGGCGATGCGCGGATGCGCCGGCAGCTCGGCCATGGCCTGGCCGTGGGCGGTCAGGCGGCCCTGAGCATCGAGCGCGCCGAGGCGGCCGAGCAGTTCGCGGCCCTGGGCGTAGGCCGCCGCCGGCGGCGGGTCGAGCCACAGCAGCTCGTCCGGGCTGACTCCCCAGCGCGCCAGCTGCAGGGCCAGCCCGGCCAGGTCGGCCTGGAGGATTTCCGCGCTGTCGTAGGCGGCCAGCTGCTCGTGCTGGGTCTGCGACCACAGCCGGTAGCAACTGCCCGGCTGCAGGCGCCCGGCCCGCCCGGCGCGCTGGGTGGCGCTGGCGCGGGAGATACGCTGAGTGGCCAGGCGGGTCATGCCGCTGCCCGGATCGAAGCGCGGCACCCGCGCCAGCCCGGCGTCGACCACCACGCGCACGCCGTCGATGGTCAGGCTGGTCTCGGCGATGTTGGTGGCCAGCACCACCTTGCGCTGCCCGGCCGGCGCCGGCTCGATAGCCGCGCGCTGGGCGGCGAGGTCCAGCTCGCCGTGCAGCGGGCAGAGCAGGATGTCGGCGCGCCCGTCCAGCTGCTCGGCGAGGCGTTCATGGACCCGACGGATCTCCGCCTGGCCGGGGAGAAACACCAGCAGGCTGCCGGGCTCGGCGCCGAGCGCCTGCAGCACGGTCTGCACCACCCGTGGTTCGAGCGCCTCGCCGACTTGCGCCGGCGCCCCCCACAGGGTCTGCACCGGGAACATGCGCCCCTCGCTGCGCACCACCGGCGCGGCGCCGAGCAGCGCCGAGAGTCGCTCGCCTTCCAGGGTGGCGGACATCAGCAGCAGCTTGAGCGGTGTGTCGCGCAGCAATTCGCGGCCATTCAGGCACAGCGCCAGGGCCAGGTCGGCATCCAGGCTGCGCTCGTGGAACTCGTCGAAGATCACCAGGCCGACGCCGTCGAGCGCCGGATCGGCCTGCAGGCGGCGGGCGAGGATGCCCTCGGTGACCACCTCGATGCGCGTGCGCGGGCCGACCTTGCTGTCCAGGCGGATGCGGTAACCGACCGTCTCGCCGACCCGTTCGCCCAGCTCGCTGGCCAGCCGCTCGGCGGCGGCACGCGCGGCCAGCCGGCGCGGTTCGAGCATGAGGATGGTCTGCCCGGCCAGCCACGGCTCGTTGAGCAGCGCGAGCGGCACGCGGGTGGTCTTGCCGGCCCCCGGCGGCGCTTCCAGCACCACCTCGTCACGAAGGGCGAGCGCGGCGCGCAGGTCGGCGAGAACGGCGTCGATAGGCAGGGCGATCATGGGGACTCCAGCGGCAAGGCGGCGATTATAGCGGCGAACCGCCTGCGCTTCGGCGTGGTCGAAATGGCACATTGCCAAGGTTCGCGGCAGCGCGCCTTGGTATAGTGGCGCAATCATTTCAGGAGGCCCCTATGCGCATGCAGTCCCGCCTAATCGGCAGCGTCGTCACCGTTACCCTGGTCACCCAGCTCACCGCCTGCGGCACCTTGTTCTTCCCCGACCGGCGCGGACAGATCGAAGGCAAGATCGACCCGGTGGTTGCGGCCCTGGATGCCATCGGCATCCTCTTCTATGTGATCCCCGGGCTGATCGCCTTCGGTATCGACTTCGCCACCGGCGCCATCTACCTGCCCGACGGCGAGACCGCGCAGGTCGATCCGGTGGACCTGCAGCAGACCATCGGCGCCGACGGCCAGGTCGACAAGCAGCAGCTCAAGGCGCTGATCGAACGCGAAACCGGGCGCAGCCTGCCGCTCGACGACCCGCGCCTGCTCCAGCAGCGCGGCAGCCTGCAGCAACTGGCCAGCTACGGCCTGCAGCCGGCCGCCTAAGGGTGCACCGCGCCCGCGCCACGCGGCTCGGCGGGGACCGCGCATGTCGCTGAGCCAGCAGCACGCCCAGCTGCTGCGCCAGGCGACGCTCGCCTCGCTGTGCGTGGCGGGCATCCTGATCGTCGCCAAGGGCATCGCCTGGTGGCTGAGCGGTTCGGTCAGCCTGCTCGCCGGCCTCACCGACTCGCTGCTCGACGGCGCCGCCTCGTTCCTCAACCTGCTCGCCGTGCGCTACGCGCTGCAGCCGGCCGACGAGGACCACCGCTACGGCCACGGCAAGGCCGAGGCATTGGCGGCCATGGCCCAGGCGCTGTTCATAGCCGGCAGTGCGGTGCTGATCGCGGTCCAGGCGTTCGAGCGCCTGCACGATCCGCAACCGCTGGAAGGCGGGCCGCTGGGCATGGCGGTGATGCTCCTGGCGCTGGCGCTGACCGTCGCCCTGCTGATGTTCCAGCAGCGGGTGATCCGCCTGACCGGTTCCACGGCGATTCGCGCCGACTCGCTGCACTACCGCTCCGACCTGCTGCTCAACGGCAGCATCCTGCTCGCCCTGGCGCTTGCCCAGTTCGGCGTGCCGCATGTTGATGCGCTGTTCGGCCTGGGCATCGCCGTGTACATCCTGTGGAGTGCGGTGAGCATCGCCCGCGAGGCGGTCGCCGTGCTGATGGACGAGGAACTGCCGGCCGATGTCGGCACGCGCATGCTCGAGCTGGCCTCGGCGGTGCCCGGCGTGCTCGGCGTGCACGAGCTGCGCACGCGGGTCTCCGGCAGCCGCTGGTTCGTCCAGGTGCACGTCGAGCTACCCGCCGACATGCCGCTGCGCACCGCCCACGACCTCGGCCAGCAGGCCGCCGCAGCGATCCAGAACCACTACCCGCGCGCCGAGGTGCTGGTGCACATCGATCCGGTGGCGCCACGACTAGAGCATTTACTCTAAAAACTGCATTAGACTGCGCGAGCTTCTCCACAACAACAACAAGGAGCTCCGCATGTCCCTCACCCCCAGCGTTATCGCTCTGCTCGGCCTGGTCGCCTGGACCCTGCTACTGGCCCTGCTGATCGTCAATCACCGCGGCCTGCTGGTGCTTGCTGGCAAACGCGCGGTCAACGCCTTCGCCCCTGACGGCAGCAGCACCCCCGGCTTCGGCCAGCGTCTGGCGCGCGCCCACGCCAACTGCATCGAGAACCTGCCGCTGCAGGCCGCCGTGCTGCTCTATGTGCTGCACGCCGGACAGACCGCACTGACCGACCCGCTGGCCCTGACCCTGCTCGGCGCGCGGCTGTTCCAGTCGCTGATGCACCTGATCAGCACCTCGCCGCTGTTCGTCTGGCTGCGCTTCGCCGGCTACCTGGTGCAGGTGGCGATCCTCGCCTGGTGGCTGCTGCGCCTGTTCGGCGTGCTGTGAGGCAAACAAAAAGGGCGGCTCCCCCCGGGGAGCCGCCCTTTCAATAATGTCGTCCTGTGCTGGCAATCGTGTCGCCGCTTTCGTCGCCTGCCTGATTGGGCAGAGCGGACCCGGGGGCCGGTGCGGTCCGGTGGGACCGGCGGCGCCGACTGACCTGATTGGGCGAGTCGGGTGGACAAGAGTCCGGGCCGTGAAACTGGAACAAAGCTTAACCCTGCGCTGCCGACAGCGGATTGCGAAGATTGCTCACCGGCAGGCCAGTTGCGCAATCTTTCACCCCTGAAGCATGATTGGCAGCAATCCAACTACAAATTAGTGCTGCGATGAACAAACTAGACCGCTACGATCTGAAGATTCTCGCCGAATTGCAGCGCGACGCGCGGTTGTCCAACCAGGAACTTGCCGAGCGCATCGGCCTGTCGCCGTCGCCCTGCTCGCGGCGCGTCAAGCAGCTCGAGGATGACGGCTACATCGTTCGCCAGGTGGCGCTGCTCGACCGCAAGAAGCTCGGCCTGAGCCTCACCGCCTTCGTGCTGATCGGCATGGACCGCCACACCCCGGAGCGCTTCGAGCACTTCCAGTCGGTGATCCGCCAGTGCCCGGAGGTGTTGGAATGCAGCCTGGTCACCGGGATGGACGCCGACTACCAGCTGAAGGTGGTGGTGCCGGACATGGACCATTACCAGAAGCTGCTGCTCGGCACCCTGACGCGCATCGAGGGGGTGTCCAGCGTGCGTTCGAGCTTCGTCCTCGATCAGGTGATCTCCAGCACCGAGCTGCCGCTGCTGCACCTGCGCAGCTGAGTCGCCGGCGCGACGAAGGCGCACCGCGCGGCGCGGCTGTTCACGTATAATCGCCGCCGATTTCGCGTGGCCCCGCCGTCAGAGCAGTTCCAACAACAATCGCCCGCCCCCACGGCCAGTCCCTGCACTGGCCTTGTGTCTGCCTATTTCCCGGAGGTAAGCGATGGAACCGGAACAGCTCGAAGCGTTGATGATGTACGTCCTGGTCGGCGGCCTGATGGTGTTCATGGCCTTCATCATCTGGGACTTGGCGAAGAAGTCCAAAGCCGGTCGCCTCGGCACCGCGATCCTGTTTCTCGGCCTCGGCCTGTGCCTGTTCGCCTTCCTGGCCAAGCCGCTGATCGGCTACGTCATCGAAGTGACGCGCGGCATCCACGGCTGACGCGCCGCAGCTGGACGCGGCCCGCTACGGCAGGCACGCCGGCACCTCGCGCCACTCGCCCGGTGCCAACCCGTCGAGGCTCCACGGGCCGATGCGCACCCGCACCAGGCGCAGGGTCGGCAAGCCGACCGCCGCGGTCATGCGCCGCACCTGACGGTTGCGCCCCTCGCGAATCACCAGCTCCAGCCAGGCGGTCGGCACGCTCTTGCGAAAGCGCACCGGCGGCTGGCGTTCCCACAGCTGCGGTTCTTCCAGCAGGCGCGCCTCGGCGGGCAGGGTCGGCCCGTCGTTGAGCTCGACACCGTCGCGCAGGCGCTGCAGTTGCGCGGCATCCGGCTCGCCTTCCACCTGCACCCAATAAGTCTTCGCCAGCTTGTGCTTGGGATCGGCGATGCGCGCCTGCAGGCGGCCATCGTTGGTCAGCAGCAGCAAGCCCTCGCTGTCGCGGTCCAGGCGCCCGGCCGGGTACACGCCCGGCACCGCGACGAAGTCCTTGAGCGTGGCGCGGCCCTGCTCGTCGTTGAACTGGGTGAGCACGTCGAACGGCTTGTTGAGCAGGATCAGCCGCGGTTCGGCCGGCGCCGGCTTGGCCACCCGGCGCGGCGCGGCGGCGGGACGGGGGGAGCGCGAAGGGGGACGCGGAGGACGGGGCATGGTTGCAAAAGGTGTCGGACGGCTGGCAGCGCGGAGCGGCCATGCTAGGTTGAGCACTGACCAACCGCAAGAGCACCGCCCATGCCCACATCCCTGCGCCCGCTATGGCTGCTCAACCTGCTCAGCCTGCTCGGCCGTCACGACCAACCCTACGCCGGCGCGGCCAGCGACCACTTCGACGGCCAGCGCTTTCGCAACCTGGCGCCGACCCCGCACAAGGGCCTGCGCGAACTGCTCAAGTGGCAGCTCAACCGGCCCAAGAGCAAGCCCTGGGTGGCGCCGCCGGCGGCGCCACGCTCACCGCTGGCCGAGCGGGTCGGCGGCGCGGAGCTGCAGGTCACCTACATCAACCACGCCACGGTGCTGTTGCAGCTGCACGGCCTGAACATCCTCACCGACCCACTGTGGTCGCAGCGCGCCAGCCCGTTCAGTTTCGCCGGACCGAAGCGCCACCACGCGCCGGGGCTGAGCCTCGACCAGCTGCCGCCAATCGACCTGGTGCTGGTCAGCCACAACCACTACGACCACCTCGACCTGTGGAGCCTGCGTGAGCTGGCCCGGCGCTTCCCCGCCGCGCGGGCGGTCACCGGGCTGGGCAACGGGCCGCTGATCGAGGCCTGCGGTTTCGACACGGTGATCGAACTGGACTGGTGGCAGAGCCTGCCGCTGGCCGATGGTCTGCGCCTGCACGGCGTGCCGGTGCAGCACTGGTCGGCGCGCAGCCGCCGCGACACCAACCAGACCCTGTGGCTGGGCTTCGTCCTCGACTCGCCGCACGGCCCGGTGCTGTTCCCCGGCGATAGCGGGCTGGGCGAAGAGTTCAAGCTGATCGGCGAGCGTTTCGGGCCGTTCCGCTTCGCCACCCTGCCGATCGGCGCCTACGAGCCGCGCTGGTTCATGCGCGATCACCACATGAACCCCGACGATGCGGTGCAGGCCCATCTGCAGCTGCAATCGCAGAGCAGCATGGCGATCCACTTCGCCACCTTTCGCCTCACCGACGAAGAGCAGTTCGACCCGCCGCGCGCGCTGCGCCAGGCGCTGGCCAACCATGGCGTCGATGCGCAGCGCTTCCGCGCCCCGGCGCCGGGCGAACAGTGGCGGGTGCCGGTGCTGCTCGCGGAGCCGGCCTGATTATCCCCACTTCGAGCGATCCCGCGGCGCGCGGCAGGCTGGCTATGCTTGCGCCCCTGCCCCGACGATCCAAGGAGTCCCGGCCATGAGCGAAACCGAATCCGTAGTCGACACTTTCACCGGCTGGGCCGCGCTGGCCGCCGGTGCGCCGCTGCAACCGCACAGCTTCGATCCCGGCCCGCTGGGCGCCGAGGAAGTGGAAGTGGCGGTGGAGTTCTGCGGCATCTGCCATTCCGACCAGTCGATGATCGACAACGACTGGGGCAACGCGCGCTTCCCGTTCATCCCCGGCCATGAAGTGGTCGGCCGCGTGGTGCGCCTCGGCGCCCAGGCGCGTGGCCTGCAGCTCGGCCAGCGGGTCGGCATCGGCTGGTACAAGAGCAGCTGCATGCACTGCTCGTCGTGCATGGACGGCGCCCACCAGCTGTGCGGCAAGGTGCGCACCACCATCGGCGGCAGCAACGGCGGCTTCGCCGACCGCGTGCGCGCACACTGGGCCTGGGCCCTGCCGCTGCCCGAGGGCCTCGAGCCGAGCCTCGCCGGGCCGCTGTTCTGCGGCGGCTCGACGGTGTTCGCGCCGCTGCTCGAACACGACGTGCGCCCCACCGACCGGGTCGGCGTGGTCGGCATCGGCGGCCTCGGTCACCTGGCGCTGCGCTTCCTGAATGCCTGGGGCTGCGAAGTCACCGCCTTCACCTCTTCGCTGAGCAAGCAGGACGAAGCCAAGCGCCTCGGCGCGCACAAGGTGGTGGCCTCCAACGACAGCGCCGCGCTCAAGGCGATCGCCGGCAGCCTGGACTTCCTGCTGGTCACCGCCAGCGCCGATCTGGACTGGAACGCCCTGCTCGGCACGCTGCGCGGCAAGGGCCAGCTGCACTTCGTCGGCATCGTGCCGAGCGCGATCCCGGTCCACGTGTTCCAGCTGATTCCGCAGCAGAAGGGCCTGTCCGCCTCGCCGGTCGGCTCACCGCGGCACATGGCGACCATGCTGGAGTTCTGCGCACGTCACCAGATCGTCCCGCAGGTCGAGCTGTTCCCGATGAGCCAGGTCAACCAGGCGCTCGACCACCTGCGCAGCGGCAAGGCGCGTTACCGCGTGGTACTCGACGCCAGCCGATGAACGTCGTGGAAAACCCAGGCGCCGCCGACCTGCCGCGCCTGCTGGAGGTGTGGGAAGCGGCGGTCCGCGCCACCCACCACTTTCTCAGCGAGGCGGACATTCGCTTCTATGCGCCGCAGGTGCGCGCGGCCTTCGACAGCCCGATTCGCCTCGCCTGCGTGCGCGCCGAGGATGGCCAGGTCGCCGGCTTCGTCGGGTGCCTGGACGGACGCATCGAGATGCTCTTCGTCGACCCGGCGCAGCACGGCCGCGGCTTCGGCCGCCGCCTGCTGGAACACGCGGTGGCGCAGCACGACGCCCGCGCGCTCGACGTCAACGAGCAGAACCCGGACGCGCTGGCCTTCTACCGCCACCTCGGCTTCGAGGTGGTCGGGCGCTCGGCGCTGGATGGCAGCGGCAAACCCTTCCCGCTGCTGCACCTGCGCCTGCCGCCGGGTTAGCGGAACGGCGGCTCGTCGAAGCTGCGCAGCTTGCGCGAGTGCAGCGCGTCGAGCTGGCTGCGCAGCAGGTCGAGCGCGGCCAGGCCGATGTGCAGGTGCTGGGTCACCGCCCGCTCGTAGAACGCGCCGGCCGCGCCGGGCAGCTTGATCTCCGAATGCAGCGGCTTGTCCGAGACGCACAGCAGCGTGCCATAGGGCACCCGCAGACGGTAGCCTTGGGCAGCGATGGTGCCGCTTTCCATGTCCACCGCGACCGCCCGCGACAGGTTGATCAGCGGGCGTTCCTGGGCCCAGCGCAGTTCCCAGTTGCGGTCGTCGTAGGTCAGCACGGTGCCGGTGCGCAGGCGCCGCTTGAGCGCCTCGCCACGCTCGCCGGTGACCGTCGCCGCGGCTTCCTGCAGTGCCAGCTGCACCTCGGCCAGCGCCGGCAGCGGGATGTGCGGCGGCAACACGCGATCGAGGATGCCGTCGCGGCGCATGTAGGCGTGCGCCAGCACGTAGTCGCCGATGGTCTGCGACTGCCGCAGGCCGCCGCAGTGGCCGATCATCAGCCAGCAGTGCGGGCGCAGCACGGCCAGGTGGTCGGTGATGTTCTTCGCGTTGGACGGGCCGACGCCGATGTTGACCAGCGTCACGCCATGCCCGTCGTTGCTGATCAGGTGGTAGGCCGGCATCTGGTAGCGGTGCCAGACCACCGCCTCGGCCACCGCCTGGGCATCCTCGTCGGAGGTGCCGCGCTCGATGATCACGTTGCCGGGCAGCACCATCCGCACGTAGCGCGGGTCGTCGCGCAGCTGGGCCAGGCCGTGGCGGATGAACTGGTCGACGTAGCGGTGGTAGTTGGTCAGCAGGATCCACGGCTGCACATGCCGCCAGTCGCTGCCGGTGTAGTGCTGCAGGCGCTTCAGCGAGAAGTCGACGCGCGCCGCATCGAACAGCGCCAGCGGCATCGGGTCGGCGGTCGCCCAGTCGTAGAGGCCGTCGGCGACGCCGTCGGTGGCGGCGGACAGGTCGGTGCTGGGGAACACCCGCGCCAGCTCGGCGGCGGTCACCCCGGAGCCGGCCAGCTCGTCGCCCTGCTCGACCACATAGGGATAGGGAATGTTCTGCTGGCTGACGCCGACCTCGACGGTCACCGTGAAGTCGGCCATCAGCGGCCGCAGCTGGTCGAGCAGGTAGCCGCGGAAGGCGTCCGGCTGGGTCACGGTGACGCTGTAGCCGCCCGGCACCTGGACCTTGGCGTAGGCGCGCACGGTGCTCGGCACTTCGCCCTGGCAGTGGTAGGTCAGGCGCAGCTCCGGGTAGCGGAACAGCGCGCGTTCGCTGGCGCTCGGCTGGGTGCGTTCCTTGAGGTAGCGCTTGAGCGCGCCGCGCAGTGCTTCGGTGGCGTGCTTGTGCAGCAGGGTCAGACGCTCCACCGCTGCTTCAGCGGTGTCGGCGACGAGGAATTCGGCGGATTCGATGACAGTCACAGGGCAACTTCCTGACGGGAATACCGCCCTATCTTGCGCCTTTGCCGGCATCGCCCGCCAGCCGCACGGCACGCCGCCGGGTCAGGGCATCGGCACCACGGCGAGGGTCACCATGGCCTTGCTGTACAGGCGCCGCTCGCCCTGCTCGTCGCCGAACACCTCGGCCTCGACCACGGTGACCTGACGGCCGGCCTTGAGCACTTCGGCGCGGCAGTACAGGCGTTCGCTGCGCGCCGGGCGCAGCAGGTTGACCTTGAACTCGATGGTCAGCACGGTCTGCCCGTCGCCGACCAGGGTGACCGCCGCCGCGCCGGCGGTGTGGTCGGCCAGGGTCGACTGCACGCCGGCGTGGATATAGCCGTTCTGCTGCAGGTGACGGGCGGCGATGACCAGCTCGGCCTCCACCCAACCCGGGCCGCAGTCGGTGGGGCGGATGCCGACGTCGTTGATGAAATTGGCGGCGGCGAAGCCGCCCTCGACCAGTTCGCGGAAGCGCGGATGAGCGTGCATGCGGTGTTCCTTGTCAGGCGGGTTGTCCCTCTCCCCGTCCCCTCGCCCAGCACTGGGCGAGGGGCGCAGGCGTCAGACCAGGTGCGGCGTACTGCGCGCGAGCAGCGCTTCGGCGTCGATGCCGCGTGGCAGGGTGCCGTACACCCGCCCCCCCTGGCCGAGCCGGCTGGCGATGAAGGCATCGCTGACCAGGCTGTTGCCGGCCTCGAGCAGCAGCTTGGCCTGCAGCGCCACGGCGACGTCCTCGGTGAGCTGGCGGGCGCGGTACTGGATGTCGCTGGTGTCGGCGAAACCGGCCTTGAGGTTGCCGATGAAGGTGGCCAGGCGCGCATCGCCGTGACCGTCGCCCAGTTCGTGGAACAGCGCGTCGAGCACTCCCGGCTCCTTGGACAGCGCACGCAGCACGTCCAGGCACTGCACGTTGCCGGAGCCTTCCCAGGTCGAGTTGACCGGCGCCTCGCGGTACAGCCTCGGCAGGATGGTGTCCTCGACGTAACCGGCGCCGCCCATGCATTCGGCGGCCTCGTTGATCATCGCCGGCGCACGTTTGCAGATCCAATACTTGCCGACCGCGGTGACCAGGCGGGCGAACTTGTCCTCCTGCGCGTCGTGCGGGTTGTCCAGCGCCTTGCCCATGCGCATGGTCAGGGCCAACGCCGCCTCACTTTCCAGGGCCAGATCGGCCAGCACGTTCTGCATCAGCGGCTGCTCGCTGAGCACGCGGCCGCCGACCTTACGGTGCGCGCAGTGGTGCGCGGCCTGGGTCAGCGCCTGACGCATCAGCGCGCTGGAGCCGACCATGCAGTCGAAGCGGGTCAACGAGACCATCTCGATGATGGTCGGCACGCCGCGGCCTTCCTCGCCGACCATCCAGGCCAGCGCGCCGCGAAATTCCACTTCGCTGGAGGCGTTCGACCAATTGCCCAGCTTGTTCTTCAAGCGCTGGATGTAGAACTCGTTGCGCGTGCCGTCCGGGCGATGGCGCGGCAGCAGGAAGCAGGTCAGGCCCTTGTCGGTGTTGGCCAGGGTCAGGAAGGCGTCGCACATCGGCGCCGAGCAGAACCACTTGTGGCCGACCAACTCGTAGGCCTGGCCCGGGCCGGGGATACCGACCGGATAGGCCTTGGTGGTGTTGGCACGGACATCGGTGCCGCCCTGCTTCTCGGTCATCGCCATGCCGATGGTGACCCCGGCCTTCTGGCTCATCGGCACGTTGCGCGGGTCGTACTGGGTGGCGAGGATCTTCGGCAGCCAGGCCTCGGCGAGGTCCGGCTGCAGCTTGAGCGCCGGCACGCTGGCGTAGGTCATGGTCAGCGGGCAGCCGCTGCCGGCCTCGGCCTGGCTGTGCATATAACTCATCGCCGCGCGGGCGACCTGGGCACCGGCGCGCGAATCGGTCCAGGGCATGGACGGAATGCCGTGCTCGATGGCTGCCGCCATCAGTTGGTGATAGGCCGGGTGGAACTCCACCAGGTCGATGCGGTGGCCGTAGCGGTCGTGGCTCTTGAACACCGGCTTGTTCTCGTTGGCGAGGAAGCCGGCCGCCATCAGCGGCCCGCCGGCCAGCGCGCCGTAGGCCTCGATGCGCGCCTCGGCCCAGCCGCCGTCGAAGCGCCGCGTCCACTCCTGCAGCGGCAGGTCGACGCGATAGAGGTTGGCGCCATCCAGCGGCGGCACCTGATTGAACACTTCGTGGGTTTCCGCGTACTCGTGGCTCACGCTCATTGGTAGGTCTCCTCGGCAGGCAGGCTGGCGCCGACGGCGCGCAGGCAGAAGGTGGTGAGGGTGCGGCTGACTTGCTCCAGTTCCAGGCTCGGCCGGCCCTGCTCGCGGGCCGCGCGGGCCGGCGGCGAGAGCGGGCCGACCAGCGCCTCGGCGATCGCACCGACCAGGCAGGCCGCGCTCAGCGCAACCTGCTCGATGTGGAAGGCGCCGGCACGCACGCCCTCCTCGAGCAGTTCGACGAACAGTTCGGCATAGGCTTCGCGGTACAGCAGGCGCTGCTCGTCGACCTCCGGCTCGACCGGTTCGGCGATCAAGGCGAAGGCCAGGCGCCGGCTGTGCCAGGCGCGCGCGGCGAACTGCTCGAGGCCGGCGGCGAGGCGCGCGACCGGCTGGCCGGGGGCGCGCAGCACCGCAGCCAGGGCGTCGACCTCGATCTGGCTGGCGCGGGCGAACACCTCGGCAGCCAGTTCGCCCTTGCCGCGGAAGTGCCGGTATAGGCTGCCGGTGGCGATGCCGACATCCTCGGCCAGCGCCTGCATGGTCAGCACGGCGAAGCCGCCGTCGGCGACCCGTGTCAGCGCGCAGTCGAGAATGCGCTGACGCAGCTCGAGGTCACGGTCCTGGCGAGCCAGGGTGGTGCGATAGGCCATAAACTGAATCCGGATTCATTTTTAAACAGTGAATCAGCATTCAGACCTTTGAGGAAGGGCTATTTCGGTCAAAAGGGCAGGCATTCATTCGTGCGGGTGGGCGCACCTCGCGCGGCGGCAGGCCGCGCTAGGCGCGAATCTGCCCCGGCGCGCGACACAGCAGCCAGTCGTGCAGCAGCGTGCGCAGCGCCTCGAACTTGACCGGCTTGGCCAGGTAGTCGCTCATCCCGGCGGCCAGGCAGCGCTCGCGGTCGCCGCTGTGGCTGTGCGCGGTGATCGCCAGCACCGGCAGCTCGGCGCAACCGGGCAGCAGGCGCAGCGCACGGCAGGTGGCGAAGCCGTCCATCACCGGCATCTGGCAGTCGAGCAGCACCGCATCGACGCTCTCGCGGCGCAGCAGCTCCAGCGCCTCGGCGCCGTCGTCGGCGTAGCGCACCCGGTAGCCGAGCTTGAGCAGCATGCCGCGAGTCACCAGCTGGTTGATCGCGTTGTCCTCCACCACCAGCACGGTGCACTCCTCCGGACGGCGCACCGCCGCGCCGCGCGGGCGCTGCAGGTCGGCCGGCGAGGCCTGCGGCGGCAAGGCCAGCGGCAGGCGCAGCTGGAAGCGGCTGCCACGCCCGGGGCGCGATTCGTGGGTCAGCGTGCCGTCGAGCAGGCCGACCAGCTGCCGACAGATCGCCAGGCCGATGCCCAGGCCGCCGTACTCGCGCGTCATCGAGCCGTCGAGTTGGTGGAAGCGCTGGTACAGCTGCGCCTCGGCCGGTGCGTCGAAGCCGATGCCACTGTCGCTGACCTCGACGCTCAGCGGCAGGTGGCCGTGGCGCGCGTCGGCCGGCAACACGCGCAGGGTCACGTGACCGCTGGGGGTGAACTTGATCGCGTTGTCGAGCAGGTAGCCGAGGCACTGGCCGAGCTTGGCACCGTCGCCTTCGAGCAAGTCGGGCAGACCGTCGTCGAGCTCCAGCTCGAAGACCAGCCCCTTGGCCTCGGCGCGCGGGGCGAACTGCCCGCGCAGGCCGTCGAACAGCGCGCGCAGGCTGAATATCTCGCGGCGTGGGTAGAGCTTGCCGGCCTGCAGTTCGGTGAGGGTGAGGATGTCGTTGACCATGCGCATCATGTCGCGCGCCGAGCTCGACGCGGTGCGCTGGTACTGCTCCTGCTCGGCGTCCAGCGGCAGGGTCTGCAGCAGCTCGAGCGAGCCGATCACGCCATTCATCGGCGTGCGCAGCTCGTGGGTCACGGTGGCGAGGAACTCGTCCTTGAGCTGGTTGCTGTGCGCTAGCTCCTCGTTGAGCGCCTCCAGCTTGCGCCCGGACTCCTGGAGGATGCGCGCGCGCTCTTCCTTCATCGCGTTGATGCGGTCGGCGAGCGCCAGCGACAGCAGGCCGACTTCGATCGCCGAGCCGATCTGGCTGGCGTACATGGTCAGGAACATGTTCGGCAGGTAACCGAGCACCATCAGCGTGTTGATGATGCCGCCGAGCAGGAAGGCGCTCCAGGCGATGATGAAGTAGCGCGCCACGCGCATGCCGCGGCGCCAGGCGGAGATGCCGGCGAGGGAGATCACCACGGTGAACAGCAGCGCCACCGAGGTCGCCCAGCGCAGCGACAGGTCGTAGCTGGCGGTCAACGCCAGCAGCATGGCCAGTGCGCCGAGCGCCATCATGCCGAGCAGGCTGCGGTCGACCCACGGGCTGTGCTCGGCGGTGTGCAGGAAGCTGCGTGCGAACTGGCTGCCGAACAACGCCGCCGAGCCGATCAGGAACGGCGTCGCGGCGTTCGCCCACCAGGGGTTGCTCGGCCAGAAGTACTCGATGCCGGCACCGTTGACCGACACCTGATAGAGGCCGAACGAGGCGATATAGAGGATGTAGTAGAGGTAGCTGGTGTCGCGCACGCTGACGTAGATGAACAGGTTGTAGATCAGCATCACCAGCAGCACGCCGTAGATGATGCCGAGCACGTAAATGCGCCCCGGCTGGGTCTCCAGGTAGGCGGTCGGCGACCACAGCGACAGCGGCGCCTGGATCGAGCCCTGGCTCTGCAGGCGCAGGTAGACGCGCTGCGGCTGGCCGGGCTGCAGGGCGAGATCGAACAGGTAGTTGTTCTGGCGGATCTGCCGGCTGGCAAACGGTAGTGCATCGCCGGTGCTCTGCGCCAGGCGGAAGCCGCCCTGGCCGTCGGGCAGGTAGAGATCGACGTGATCGAGCGGTGGGTAAGCCAGTTCCAGCAGCCAGGACTGCTGGCCCTGCGCCTGCTGCGGCCGGTAGGTGAGATCGAGGCGCAGCCAGAACACCGAGCGCGAGTAGCCGGCGTTGAGCACGTCGCGCTCGGAGCGGCGGAAGCTGGCCTGCAGCGCTGGAGAGAGGATTTCCTCGATGGTCGCGGCGCCGCGCACGTCCTCGAACACATCGATCTGCCGGCCAAGCGGCAACTGGCGAGTGTGCTCGTCGAATTCGACCGCGCCGGCCAGATTGGCCAGCACCAGCAGGAAGAAAAACAGGCCGTAGCGCATGGAGCCCCGCAGAGACCGTTCCGGGCCACGCCGGGTGGCTGGCGCCGCCGTTGCGGCGGGTTGCGGCGCGGCTCCGGCCCGCCGGCCGTCGCACCCGTCTACCCCAGCGCAGCAGTGGTCACGCAACCTGCGGGAGTCCCCACTCCCCTCCACGGCACGGCCGGTCGGCCAGATTATTGAAAGTGGCTCACTCTAGCACAGCACCCCCGCCGCGCCGCTCACCCAAATAGCTGACGCAGCAGTCAATTCAGTCGCCCGGCGAGGGAAAAAAAGCTAAGCTCGCGCACCATGACTACCTACAGCTCCCGCCCCGTTGTGCTCTGTTTGTCCGGCCATGACCCGAGTGGTGGTGCCGGCCTGCAGGCCGATATCGAAGCCCTGCTCGCCCAGGGTTGCCATGCCGCTCCCGCCGTCACCGCGCTGACCGTGCAGGACACGGTGAATGTCAGCGACTTCCGCGTGCTCGACCGCGACTGGGTGCTGGCCCAGGCCCGCGCGGTGATCGCCGACCTGCCGGTCGCCGCGGTCAAGCTGGGCATGCTCGGCTCGGTGGAAATGGTCGAGACGGTGCTCGAGATCATGCAGACGCTGCCGGGCGTGCCGCTGGTCTGCGATCCGGTGCTGCGCGCCGGCGGCGGCGGCGCGCTGGGCAAGGACGAAGTCGGCTACGCGATCCGCGAGCGGCTGTTCCCGGTGGCGACCATCGCCACGCCGAACCTGCCGGAGGCGCGCATCCTCGCCGAACTGCCGGAAGGCAGCGCCGACGAATGCGCCGAAAAGCTGTTGCCGAAGATCGAGCACCTGCTGATCACCGGCGGCCACGGCGACGAAAACGAAGTGCACAACCGCCTGTATTCGCGTGACGGCAGCCGCCACACCTTCACCTGCGCGCGTCTGCCGGGCAGCTACCACGGCTCCGGCTGCACCCTGGCCAGCACCCTGGCCGGTCGCCTGGCGCTCGGTGAGCAGCTGGCCAGCGCGGTGGAATCGGCCCTCGCCTACACCTGGCGCACGCTGCGCGACGCCGAGCAACCGGGTCGTGGCCAGTTCGTGCCGCGCCGCCTGCCGCTGGACTTCTGCTCCTGATGAGCACGCTGCGCGGCCTGTACGCCATTACCGATAGCCAGTTGCTGGACGGCGGCAAACTGCTGCCCTACGTCGAGGCGGCCCTGCGCGGCGGCGCGCGACTGCTGCAGTACCGCGACAAATCCAACGATGCGGCGCGGCGCTTCGACGAAGCCAGCGCGCTGGCCGAGCTATGCGCCCGCCACGGCGCCGAGCTACTGATCAATGACGACCTCGAACTGGCCGCCCGCCTCGGCGTCGGCGTGCACCTCGGCCAGGACGACGGCTCGCTGCGCGCCGCCCGCCAGCGCCTGGGCAATAGCGCACTGGTCGGCGGCACCTGCCACGCCCAGCTCGAACTGGCCGAACGCGCGGTCGCCGAGGGCGCCAGCTACATCGCCTTCGGGCGCTTCTTCAATTCCACCACCAAGCCCGGTGCGCCAGCCGCCACCCCGGCGCTCCTGGATGAGGCGCGCCAGCGCTTCGCCCTGCCCATTGTGGCGATCGGCGGTGTGACCCTGGACAACGCGCCCGGCCTGATCGCCCGCGGCGCCAGCCTGATCGCAGTGATTCACGCCCTGTTCGGCGCCGCCTCGGCCGCTGAAGTCGAACAGCGCGCGCGTGCCTTCAGCGCCCTGTTCAGCGACTCCTGACCCCTTTTTCGGGCGACACGGCCGTCGCCCCTTAGCATTCGAGAGGCCCGCTATGTCCCGTTCCGAAACCCTGTTCGCCAACGCCCAGAAACACATCCCCGGCGGCGTCAACTCGCCGGTGCGCGCGTTCAAGAGCGTCGGCGGCACGCCGCTGTTCTTCAAGCACGCCGAAGGCGCCTACGTGGTTGACGAGGACGACAAGCGCTACGTCGACTACGTCGGCTCGTGGGGCCCGATGATCCTCGGCCACGGCCATCCGGAAGTGCTCGACGCGGTGCGCAACCAGCTGCAGCACGGCCTGTCCTACGGCGCGCCGACCGCCATGGAAACCGAGATGGCCGATCTGGTGTGCAGCATCGTGCCGTCCATGGAGATGGTGCGCATGGTCAGCTCCGGCACCGAAGCGACCATGAGCGCGATTCGCCTGGCGCGCGGCTATACCGGCCGCGACGCGATCATCAAGTTCGAAGGCTGCTACCACGGCCACTCCGACAGCCTGCTGGTCAAGGCCGGCTCCGGCCTGCTGACCCAGGGCGTGCCGAGTTCGGCCGGGGTGCCGGCGGACTTCGCCAAACACACCCTGACCCTGCCGTTCAACGACCTGGCCGCCGTCGAGCAGACCCTCGCCGAAGTTGGCCAGAGCGTGGCCTGCATCATCGTCGAACCGGTGGCCGGCAACATGAACTGCGTGCCGCCGGCGCCGGGCTTCCTCCAGGGCCTGCGCGCAGCCTGCGACAAGCATGGCGTGGTGCTGATCTTCGACGAAGTGATGACCGGCTTCCGCGTCGCCCTCGGCGGCGCCCAGGCGCATTACGGCGTGACCCCGGACCTGTCGACCTTCGGCAAGATCGTCGGCGGCGGCATGCCGGTCGGTTGCTTCGGCGGCAAGCGCGCCATCATGGGCTGCATCGCCCCGCTCGGCCCGGTCTACCAGGCCGGCACCCTGTCGGGTAACCCGCTGGCGATGGCCGCCGGGCTGACCACCCTGCGCCTGATCAGCCGCCCCGGCTTCCATGCCGAACTCACCGACTACACCCGTCGCATGCTGGCCGGCCTGCAGGAACGCGCTGATGCCGCCGGCATCCCGTTCGTCACCACCCAGGCCGGCGGCATGTTCGGCCTGTACTTCAGCGACGCCGACGACATCGTCACCTTCGATGACGTGATGGCCAGCGACGCCGAGCGCTTCAAGAAATTCTTCCACCTGATGCTGGACGGCGGCGTGTACCTGGCGCCGAGCGCCTTCGAGGCCGGCTTCACTTCGATCGCCCACGGCGACACCGAGCTGCAGCTCACCCTCGACGCCGCCGAACGCGCGTTCGCCGCGCTGAAGTGATGCAGTACAGCACCGCGCTGTCCGACGCCTTCCTCGCCGCCGCCTGCCTGGCGGCGATCATCGGCATCGCCCGCGCGGCGCCGCGCCTCGGTCACAACGCGCCGCCGCTGCTGCTGGGTTTTCTCCTGCCGCTGCTGGCGGCCGCCTGTGGCGTGGTGCGCTTCGGCATCAGCCCGAGTATCGCCCCGCTGCATGTGGCGTTCAGCCAGGCCAGCGGCCTGCTCGGCCTGCCACTGCTCGGCCTGGCGGCCTTCTCGCTGAGTCGCGGGCTGTCCGGTGACTGGCGGCCCTGGTCGGCAATCGTCGTCGCGCTGGGCATCGGCGCCGCACTGGCCAGCCATTTCGGCGTATTGGGCAGCTACCGGATTCTCCTCAACCTGCTGCCGCTGCTCCTGCTGATCGAAGCGGCGCTGCGCCAGCGACCGCGGATTGCGCCGCTCGCCGCGGCGTGCACGGGGGTCGGCCTGTTCCTCGGCGCCGGCCTGGCGGTCGGCACCGACGGCTTTATCGGTCCGTTGCGCCGCATCGACTTGTTCCACGCCCTGCTGACCCTCGCCTACGGCCTGCTTGCCTGGCTGTTGCTGCAACTGCGGGCCGCCGCGAAGGTCGAAAGCACGGTAAAGACTTTGTAAGAAGCGCCCGGCTTATTTCATAATGTGAAGGCCGACGCGTTTCGTCGGTGGGCTCACCGCCCGCACGGTTGTCTGAGGCGCCTGGATTTTCATGAACCGCACCGGCCGCAGCCTGATTCTTGGCTGCCTGCTGCTTTCCACTCCCTTGCTGGCGAATGCGGGCGGTAACTCCCTGCTGATCCCAGCGACTGGCCGCTGCTCGCTCAACACCGCGCCCGAAGCCCTAGCCGACGCCCTGGCCAACTGCCGCCAGGCCGCGCAAAACGGCGACCTGCAGGCCGAATACGAACTCGGCGAGTTCTATTACGACGGCCAACGCGCACCGCGCGACCTCAATCAGGCGCTCAACTGGTTCGAACAGGCCTCACTGCACGGCCATGCGCAGGCGCAGGAGCGTCTGGGCATGATGTTCTTCCGTGGCGAAGGAGTGCCGGCGAACAACGTGCAAGCCTATATCGTGCTGAAGATGGCGGCCGTGAATGGCGCCGAAGATGCGATGGACAGTGCCGATCTGGTCGCCGCGCAGATGCGCAGCGATGAACTGGAGATCGCCACTCAGGTGCTCGGGCAGATCTTCCGCAGCTACCTGCAGGAACTGCAGACCGCCGACGGCGCTACGCCGTTTTCGCCGCTGCCCTGAGCCGGCGGCGACACTCCCGCTTCAGTTCTTGTCCGGCAACGGTACCGGGAACGGCATCACGTTGCCGCCGCCCTTGGCTTCGCTGATCTTCGGCGTGCCTAGGCGTTCGACTTCGTCGATGCGGATGATGGCGTGCATCGGCAGGAAACTGCGCACCACGCCTTCGAACTGCGCCTTCAGCTTCTCCTCGCTGGGATCGACCACCACCTGGGTGCGCTCGCCGAAGACGAACTCTTCGACTTCCAGGAAGCCCCACAGATCGCTTTGATAGATCTGCTTGGCGTACATCTCGTACACCTGGCCCTGGTTGAGGAAAATCACCTTGTAGATCGGATCGTTCTTGCTCATGGGCAGCGGGGAATGGCACTTCAAAAAAGGGCACGAATCATAGCACAGGCTTCCGACACACAACGCTAGGAACCCCGTCGCGCGGCCACTATAATGCGCGGTCCTGCGAATTACCGACAGACGCGCATGACCAAGAAGCTTTACATCGAAACCCACGGTTGCCAGATGAACGAGTACGACAGCTCTCGCATGGTCGACCTGCTGGGTGAACACCAAGCCCTGGAAGTCACGGAGAACCCGGCGGAAGCCGACGTGATCCTGCTCAATACCTGCTCGATCCGCGAAAAAGCCCAGGACAAGGTCTTTTCCCAGCTGGGTCGCTGGCGCGAACTGAAGCAGCAGAATCCGGAGCTGGTGATCGGCGTGGGCGGCTGCGTGGCCAGCCAGGAAGGCGCTGCGATCCGCGACCGCGCACCCTATGTCGACGTGGTGTTCGGCCCGCAGACACTGCACCGCCTGCCAGAAATGATCGACGCCGCGCGCACCACCAAGACCGCTCAGGTGGACATCTCCTTCCCGGAAATCGAGAAATTCGACCGCCTGCCGGAACCGCGCGTCGACGGCCCCAGCGCCTTCGTCTCGGTGATGGAAGGCTGCAGCAAGTACTGCACGTTCTGCGTGGTCCCCTACACCCGCGGCGAGGAAGTCAGCCGACCGTTCGACGACGTGCTCGCCGAAGTCATCCACCTCGCCGAACACGGCGTGCGCGAAGTGACCCTGCTCGGTCAGAACGTCAACGGCTACCGCGGCGCCACCCATGATGGGCGCATCGCCGACTTCGCCGAACTGATCCGCGTGGTCGCGGCGATCGATGGCATTGACCGCATCCGCTACACCACCAGCCACCCGCTGGAGTTCTCCGACGCGCTGATCGCCGCGCACGCCGAAGTCCCGGAGCTGGTGAAGTTCGTCCACCTGCCGGTGCAGGCCGGCTCGGACCGCATCCTCGCGGCGATGAAGCGCAACCACACCGCACTGGAATACAAGTCGCGCATCCGCAAGCTGAAGGCGGCGGTGCCGGACATCTGCATCAGCTCGGACTTCATCGTCGGCTTCCCCGGCGAGACCGAGAAGGACTTCGAGCAGACCATGAAGCTGATCGAGGACGTCGGCTTCGACTTCTCCTTCTCGTTTATCTACAGCTCGCGCCCGGGCACCCCGGCCGCCGACCTGGTCGACGACACCCCGGACGAGGTGAAGAAGCAGCGCCTGAACATCCTGCAGACGCGCATTCACCAGCAGGGCTTCGAGATCAGCCGACGGATGGTTGGCAGCGTGCAGCGCATCCTGGTCAACGACTACTCCAAGCGCGACCCCGGCAAACTCACCGGGCGCACCGAGAACAACCGAATCGTCAACTTCGCCTGCGACAATCCGCGCCTGATCGGCCAGTTCGTCGACGTACGTATCGACGAGGCGCTGCCGCACTCGCTGCGCGGCACGCTGCTGGACGGCGGCAACGGCCTGTTGCACTGACGGCCGACTAAAGCCGCAGGCGCTTCGGCTTTCGCAGCGAGGCGCCTGGGTTTATTCTTCGACTTACCCCCCTGCCGACTGGCGGCACACACGACATTGAACGCACCCACAGATCCGCTTCGCTTCACCCTCGAACCTTTCGAGTCCCGCCGCTTCGCCAACCTCTGCGGACAATTCGACGAGCACCTGCGTCTGATCGAGCAACGCCTCGGCATCGAGATCCGTAACCGTGGCAACCAGTTCGAGTTGATCGGCGCCGCCGACAAGACCAAGGCCGCCGAAGTCCTCCTCCAGCGCCTGTACCGCGAGACCGGCAGCACCGAGCTGTCGCCCGAGCTGGTGCACCTGTTCCTGCAGGAATCCGGCATCGAAGAGTTGGTCAACCCGAGCGCCACGCCGAGCGTCAGCCTGCGCACTCGCAAGGGCAACATCCGCCCGCGCGGCGCCAATCAGCAGCGCTACGTCAAGGCGATCCTCGAGCACGACATCAACTTCGGCATCGGCCCGGCCGGGACCGGCAAGACCTACCTGGCAGTGGCCTGCGCGGTGGACGCGCTGGAGCGCGAACAGATCCGCCGCATCCTGCTGGTGCGTCCGGCGGTGGAAGCCGGCGAGAAGCTCGGCTTCCTGCCCGGCGACCTGACCCAGAAGATCGACCCGTACCTGCGCCCGCTGTACGACGCGCTGTACGAGATGCTCGGCTTCGAGCAGGTGGCCAAGCTGATCGAGAAACAGGTCATCGAGGTGGCGCCGCTCGCCTACATGCGCGGCCGCACGCTGAACAACAGCTTCATCATTCTCGATGAAAGCCAGAACACCACGATGGAACAGATGAAGATGTTCCTCACCCGCATCGGCTTTGGCTCGACCGCGGTAATCACCGGCGACATCACCCAGGTCGACCTGCCGCGCGGCACGCGCTCCGGGCTGACCCACGTGATCGACGTGCTGCGTGACGTGCCGGGCATCACCTTCACCCACTTCAAACCCAAGGACGTGGTGCGCCACCCGCTGGTGCAGCGCATCGTCGAGGCCTACGAGCGCCACGACAACCGCCTGCACGGCAAGGTCGACGACGAGGTGGGCAACCGCAATGGTTGAGCTGGACCTGCAGATCGCCACCACCGCCACCCACCCCACCGCCGCACTGTTCCAGCGCTGGTGCGAGCTGGCCCTGCGCCAGCGCCAGGGTGATTCGGAACTGACCATCCGTCTGGCGGACGAACCGGAAGCGCGCGAGCTGAACCACACCTACCGCGCCAAGGACTACGCCACCAACGTGCTGTCCTTCCCCGCCGACGTACCTGACGAAATGCTCGATATCCCACTGCTCGGCGATCTGGTGATCTGCCCGGCGGTGGTCGAGCGCGAGGCCGCCGAACAAGGCAAGGCGCCGGAAGCGCATTGGGCGCACCTGGTGATTCATGGCTGCCTGCATCTGCTGGGTTACGACCACCTCGAAGACGTCGAAGCCGAAGAAATGGAAGCCCTGGAACGGGAATTGCTGGCCGAACTGGGCCACCCCGACCCCTACCGCGATGACGAATAAGAAGAGACCGAGCATTCATTTATGAGCGAAGACCGATCGAGCAACGGGCACAGGTCCTGGTTGACCAGAATCACCCACGCCTTTGCCCACGAGCCGAAGAACCGCCAGGAGCTGCTGGAGCTGCTCCGCGAAGCCCACCAGAACAAACTGCTCGATAGCGAAGCGCTGTCGATCGTCGAAGGCGCCATTCAGGTCGCCGACCTGCAGGTCCGCGACATCATGGTGCCGCGCTCGCAGATGGTCAGCATCAAGGCCTGCCAGTCGCCGCGCGAATTCCTCCCAGCGATCATCGACTCCGCCCACTCGCGCTACCCGGTGATCGGCGAAGGCCCGGACGACGTGATCGGCATCCTCCTCGCCAAGGACCTTCTGCCGCTGATCCTGCAAGCCAGCACCGACGACTTCAACGTCAAGGATCTGCTGCGCCCAGCCACCTTCGTACCCGAATCCAAGCGCCTCAACGTGCTGCTGCGCGAGTTCCGCGCCAACCACAACCACATGGCGGTGGTGATCGATGAATACGGCGGCGTCGCCGGCCTGGTGACCATCGAAGACGTGCTCGAGCAGATCGTCGGCGACATCGAGGACGAACACGACGTCGAGGAAGACAGCTACGTCAAACCGCTGCCCAGCGGCGACTTCCTGATCAAGGCGCTGACCCCGATCGACAACTTCAACGACGCGTTCAGCAGCACCTTCAGCGACGCCGAGTTCGACACGGTCGGCGGCCTGGTGATGAACGCCTTCGGCCACCTGCCCAAGCGCAACGAGATCGTCGAGATCGGCGACTTCCGCTTTCGCGTGCTGAGCGCCGACAGCCGCCGCGTGCACCTGCTGCGCGTCACCCCGCTGGAGCGCTAGCGCGTCCGACCGGCGGGCGTGCAACCTGGGTACGCCGCCGGCACAGGGCCGGCCTCTCCCCTCGCCGGCCGCCTTCCAGTACCCTTGCCCGCCTGACATCAGTTAAGGATTTCCGATGCGCTGGATCACTCGCCCCGGCTGGCCGGGCAATCTGCTGGCGCTCGCCGCCGGCGCCCTGACCACCCTGGCGCTCGCGCCCTTTGCCCTGTGGCCGCTGGCCCTGCTATCGCTCGCCGTGTTCTACGGCGGCCTGCGCGCGCTGACGCCCAAGCAGGCGCTGTGGCGCGGCTGGTGCTACGGCTTCGGCCTGTTCCTCGCCGGCACCGGCTGGATCTACGTCAGCATCCATGACTACGGCGCCGCCTCCGCGCCACTGGCCGCCTTCCTTACGCTCGGTTTCTGTGCCGGCGTGGCGTTCTTCTTCGCCCTGCCGGCCTGGCTGTGGGCGCGCTGGCTGCGCCGCAACGAGGCGCCGCTGGCCGACGCGCTGGCCTTCGCTGCGCTGTGGCTGACCCAGGAAGCGTTCCGCGGCTGGTTCCTCACCGGCTTCCCCTGGCTGTACAGTGGCTACAGCCAGCTGGACGGCCCGCTGGCCGGGCTCGCCCCGCTCGGCGGCGTGTGGCTGGTGTCGTTCGTCCTGGCGCTGAGCGCCGCGCTGCTGGTCAACTTCTGGCGCCTGCGCAGCCGCCCGCTGTTCGCCGCGCTCGGCCTGGTGCTGCTGGCCGGCCCGTGGCTGGTCGGTCTGGCGCTCAAGGGCCATGCCTGGACCGTGCCGGCCGGCGCCCCACTGAGCGTCGCGGCGATCCAGGGCAACGTCGCCCAGCAGCTGAAATGGGACCCGGCGCAACTTGAAGCGCAGCTGCAGCTGTACCGCGAGCTGAGCTTCAGCGCGCAGCGCAGCGACCTGCTGATCTGGCCGGAAACCGCGGTGCCGGTGCTCAAAGAGTTTGCCGAAGGCTACCTCAGCGTGATGGGCCGCTTCGCCAACGACCGCCAGGCCGCGCTGATCACCGGCGTGCCGATTCGCCAGCTCGGCCCGCAGGGCGAGAAGCGCTACTACAACGGCATCACCGTGACCGGCCAGGGCCAGGGTACCTACCTCAAGCAGAAGCTGGTGCCGTTCGGCGAGTACGTGCCGCTGCAGGATGTGCTGCGCGGGCTGATCGCCTTCTTCGACCTGCCGATGTCCGACTTCGCCCGCGGCCCGGCCGAGCAGCCGCTGCTGCAGGCCAAGGGCTACGCCATCGCGCCGTACATCTGCTACGAAGTGGTCTATCCGGAGTTTGCCGCCAGCCTCGCCGCGCAGAGCCAGCTGCTGCTGACGGTGAGCAACGACACCTGGTTCGGCACTTCGATCGGCCCACTGCAGCACCTGCAGATGGCGCAGATGCGCGCCCTCGAGGCCGGGCGCTGGATGATCCGCGCCACCAACAACGGGGTCACCGCGCTGATCGACCCGTTCGGCCGGATCACCACCAGCATCCCGCAGTTCCAGCAGGGCGTGCTGTACGGCGAGGTGGTGCCGATGCAGCAGCTGACCCCCTACCTGCAGTGGCGCGCCTGGCCGATGGTGATCCTCTGCGTCCTGCTGTTCGCCTGGGCGCTGCTCGCCAGCCGCATGGCCAAGACCCTGTAAGCCGCACGCCAGCCAGCCACCCGACTGGCTGGCCGCTCATGGCTGGCGGTACAGCAGCGGGTAAAGCAACCTTCCAAGCGCCTCGTTGAGCAGCAGCCCGCTCTGCCACAGCGCCTTGCTTTCCGGCAGCCAGCCGCCACCCGGTCGGCCATTGGCGACCCCCAAATAACCCAGCGGCGCCACCACCACCTCGAAGCCGGCGCGCTCGAAACACCAGCGCGCGCGCGGCATGTGGCTGGCCTGGGTGACCAGCACCACCCGGCGGATGCCCTGCGGCCGCAGCAGCGCCGCGCTGTTCAGCGCGTTTTCCCAGGTGGTGCGGCTGCTCGACTCCTGCCAGCGGACTGCCACGCCAAAATCCTCGGCCGAACTCTGCGCCAGCAACGCCGCCTCGCTCGGCGGCTGGGTGCCGAAATGCAGCCCGCCACTGGTCAGCAGCGGCAAGCCGCTGGCCCGCGCCAGTCGCGCGGCGAAGCGCAGCCGCTCAAGCGCCAGACTGCTCGGCTGATCGCCGCCCCAGGCCGGGTCCGCCAGCTCGCGGCCACCACCCAGCACGACGATCACCTCGGCACGCTGCGCCAGGCCTGGCCACTGCGGCTGCGGCAGCGGCGCCTCGCTTTCCAGCGCGCGCGCCGACCACTCGACGACCACCGGCAGACTCATCAGCCACAGCCCGGCGAAGCCGAGGACGAAGCAGCTCGCCGCCAGGCGCGGAGAGCGCCGGCGCAGCCACCAGCCGAGCAGCAGCAACAGCAGCAACACGCCGGGCGGCAGCAACAGTTGTTTGAGGATGTAGCGAAACGGCATCAGGCACCTCCGAGGTGCCCGAGCCTAGCGGGGTTTGCTGGCGCGGAACAGCTGCGAGCCGCACACGTCGCAGCCCTGCACGCCGCTGCCGGCTTGCCAGTTCGCCGGCGTGCCACACAGTGCGCAGCACAGCTGGCGACGGCGCTTGAGCAGCGGCTTGGCGGCCCCGAGCGGCTTGAGCACCGGACGCGCACCGTTGCGCAGCGGCGCCTTCGGCGGGCGCAAGCGCCGTCGTTCGATCAGCTCGAGTTCTTCGGCGGCGGCGTGCCAGCCGCTCAGCCAGTTGAGGTCGTGATCCAGATAGGCATGAATGAACGCCACTTCGGCGCTGCTCAACCCGCGCAACTCCAGCTCGCCGGAGCTTTCATCGCGCAACCGCAATGCCGTATCGGCTTCGTCCAGGGCCAGGGCGAGACGCTGCAGCAGCCGCTCATACAGGCCACCCTCCACTTCGATTCGCCGCAACTCGCCCATCCACACACCTCGCGGGGGCTGAATCCCACCGCCCCTGTCGAAAGCTTAGCGTCCAGGTCGCAGCCGACCATGCGCCGCGACCAACGGCGGCGTGCCGAAGGCAGGTGCAATCAGGGTTTCCCTCGGCCAAGGGGGGTCATGTATGCTACGGCGCTCCCTATGTTTCCCCGCGCCGCTCAAGCCGAGCCCGCGACCGGTCCGGGTTTCGCCCCCGATCGCCCGCCAGCGCTTGCCGCGTACGGAAACGAACCCTCTTTTCAGCGCCAGTAGCCATGCACGAACAGTATCAGCCCCGCGAAATCGAAGCCGCCGCCCAAACCCACTGGGACCAGCAGCAGTCCTTTGTCGTCCGTGAACAAGCCGGCAAGGACACCTTCTACTGCCTGTCGATGTTCCCCTACCCGAGCGGCAAGCTGCACATGGGCCATGTGCGTAACTACACCATCGGCGACGTGATCGCGCGCTACCAGCGTATGCTCGGCAAGAACGTGCTGCAGCCGATGGGTTGGGACGCCTTCGGCATGCCGGCGGAAAACGCGGCGATGAAGAACAAGGTCGCCCCGGCCAAGTGGACCTACGAGAACATCGATTACATGAAGACCCAGCTGAAGAGCCTGGGTCTGGCCATCGACTGGTCGCGCGAAGTCACCACCTGCAAGCCGGACTACTACCGCTGGGAACAGTGGCTGTTCACCAAGCTGTTCGAGAAGGGCGTGATCTACCGCAAGAACGGTACGGTCAACTGGGACCCGGTCGACCAGACCGTGCTGGCCAACGAGCAGGTCATCGACGGCCGCGGCTGGCGTTCCGGCGCGCTGATCGAGAAGCGCGAAATCCCCATGTACTACTTCAAGATCACCGCCTACGCGGATGAACTCTTGAGCAGTCTCGACGACCTGAGCGGCTGGCCCGAGCAGGTCAAGACCATGCAACGCAACTGGATTGGCAAGTCGCGCGGCATGGAGATCAGCTTCCCCTACGACGTGGCCAGCATCGGCGGCGCCGGCCAGCTGAAAGTCTTCACCACCCGTCCGGACACCCTGATGGGCGCTACCTACGTCGCGGTGGCCGCCGAGCACCCGCTGGCGACCCTGGCCGCCCAGCGCGATCCGTCGCTGCAGGCGTTCATCGACGAGTGCAAGCGTGGCGGCGTGGCCGAGGCCGACATCGCTACCCAGGAAAAGAAAGGTGTCGCCACCGCGCTGCTGGTCGAGCACCCGCTGACCGGCGAGAAGCTGCCGGTGTGGATCGCCAACTACGTGCTGATGACCTATGGCGAAGGTGCGGTGATGGCCGTGCCGGGCCATGACGAGCGCGACTTCGAGTTCGCCAACAAGTACGCCCTGCCGATCGTCCAGGTCATCACCCAGGTCGATGCCGCCAACGATTTCGACGCCCAGGTGTGGAACGAGTGGTACGGCCTCAAGGACGCCTCGGTGGTTACCGTCAACTCTGCGCCTTATGACGGCCTCGGCTACCAGGCCGCCTTCGACGCCATCGGCGCCGCGCTCGAGGCCAAGGGCCTGGGCCAGGCGCGCACCCAGTTCCGCCTGCGCGACTGGGGCATCAGCCGCCAGCGCTATTGGGGCTGCCCGATCCCGATCATCCACTGCGCCAGCTGTGGCGACGTGCCGGTGCCGGAAGACCAGCTGCCGGTGGTCCTGCCGGAAGACGTGGTGCCGGACGGCGCCGGTTCGCCGCTGGCCAAGATGCCCGAGTTCTACACTTGCAGCTGCCCGAAATGCGGCGCCACCGCCAAGCGCGAAACCGACACCATGGACACCTTCGTCGAGTCGTCCTGGTACTACGCGCGCTACGCCTCGCCGCAATACACCGGCGGCATGGTCGACCCCGAGACGGCCAACCACTGGCTGCCGGTCGATCAGTACATCGGCGGTATCGAACACGCGATCCTGCACCTGCTCTACGCGCGCTTCTTCCACAAGCTGATGCGTGACGAAGGCCTGGTCAGCTCCGACGAGCCATTCAAGAACCTGCTGACCCAGGGCATGGTGGTCGCCGAGACCTACTACCGCACCCTGGAAAACGGCGGCAAGGACTGGTTCAACCCGGCCGACGTCGAAGTCGAGCGTGATGCCAAGGCCAAGGTCACCGGCGCACGCCTGAAGACCGACGGCCTGCCGGTGGAAATCGGCGGCACCGAGAAGATGTCCAAATCGAAGAACAACGGCGTCGACCCGCAAGCGATGATCGACGCCTACGGCGCCGACACCTGCCGCCTGTTCATGATGTTCGCCTCGCCGCCGGATGCCAGCCTGGAATGGTCCGACTCCGGCGTCGAAGGGGCAAGCCGCTTCCTGCGCCGCGTCTGGCGTCTGGCCCAAGCGCACGTCAGCGCCGGCCTGCCGGCGGCGCTGAACGGTGCCAGCCTGAGCGATGCGCAGAAAGTGGTGCGTCGCGCCATCCACGCCGCGATCAAGCAGGCCAGCACCGATGTCGGCCAGCACCACAAGTTCAACACCGCCATCGCCCAGGTGATGACCCTGATGAACGTGCTGGAGAAGGCGCCGAGCGACACCGCCGAGGACCGCGCGCTGCTGCAGGAAGGTCTGGAGACTGTGACCCTGCTGCTGGCTCCGATCACTCCGCACATCAGCCACGAGCTGTGGCGCGAGCTCGGCCACGGCGACGCGGTTATCGATGCCGCCTGGCCGCAGGTCGACGAGGCCGCGCTGGTGCAGGACAGCCTGCAGCTGGTGGTGCAGGTCAACGGCAAACTGCGCGGCCATATCGAAGTGCCGGCCGACGCCGGCCGCGAAGCGGTCGAGGCAAGCGCCCGCGCCAACGAGAACGTGCTGCGCTTCACCGAAGGCCTCGCCATCCGCAAGGTCATCGTGGTGCCCGGCAAGCTGGTCAATATCGTCGCCAACTGAGCGGCCGCGCCCCTGCGGGGGCGCCAGACAAATGGTTAAGGGGAGATAGCGATGATCAAACGGAATCTGATGGTAATCGGCCTGGCCGCCCTGCTCAGCGCCTGCGGCTTCCAGCTGCGCGGCACCGGCAACACCCAGTTCGCCCTCAACGAGCTCGACCTCAGCGCGCGTAACGCCTACGGCGACACCGTCAAGGAAGTCCGCCAGGTACTCGAGACCAACGGCGTCAACGTGCACAGCGGCGCACCCTATACCCTGGTGCTGGCCCGCGAGAGCCAGGAGCAGCGCACCGCCAGCTACACCACCAACGCGCGCAGTGCCGAATATCAGATGATCCTGCACCTGGATTACGAGATCCGTGGCGCCAAGGACCTGCTGCTCACCCAGAACCAGCTGGAAGTGCAGAAGTACTACGTGCAGGACGACAACAACCTGATCGGCTCCGACCAGGAAGCTGCGCAACTGCGCCAGGAAATGCGTCGCGACCTGGTCCAGCAACTGGCCCAGCACCTGCAGCTGATCACCCCGCAACAGCTCGACGAACTGCAAGTGCAGGCCGAAGCCAAGGCCAAGGCGGAAGCCGATGCGGCCGCCGCGGCAGCCGAAGCGCAGCGCGCGCGTGACGCGCAGCCGCAGCAGTCGCCGCTGCAGCTGCCGATTCGCTAAGCCCTCCGGGAGCCCGCCCACGGGCTCCCCGCCGCTCATGAAGCTGAATCCCGCGCAACTCGGCAAACACCTGCAAGCCGGCCTGGCTCCGGTCTACGTGGTCAGCGGCGACGAACCGCTGCTCTGCCAGGAAACCGCCGATGCCATCCGCGCGGCCTGTCGCCAGCGCGACTTCAGCGAGCGCCAGGTGTTCAACGCAGAAGCCAATTTCGACTGGTCGCAGCTCTACGAGGCCGGCGCCAGCCTGTCGCTGTTCGCCGAGAAGCGCCTGCTGGAACTGCGCATCCCCAACGGCAAACCCGGCGACAAGGGCGCCGCAGCGCTCCTCGAGTACCTCGGCCGACCGCCGGAAGACACCGTGCTGCTGATCAGCCTGCCCAAGCTCGACGGCAGCGCGCAGAAGACCAAGTGGGCCAAGGCGCTGATCGAAGGCGCGCAAGCGCAGTTCGTGCAGATCTGGCCGATCGAGGTCAGCCAGCTGCCGCAGTGGATTCGCCAGCGTCTGGCCCAGGCTGGCCTGGCCGCCACGCCGGACGCGGTGGAGCTGATTGCCGCGCGCGTCGAAGGCAACCTGCTGGCCGCCGCGCAGGAAATCGAGAAGCTCAAGCTGCTGGTCGAGGGCAACCAGGTCGACGTCGCCACCGTGCAGGCCGCGGTCGCCGATAGCGCGCGCTTCGACGTGTTCGGGCTGATCGACGCCGCCCTCAACGGCGATGCCGCCCACGCCCAGCGCACCCTCGAGGGGCTGCGCGGCGAAGGCGTGGAAACCGCGGTGATCCTCTGGGCCCTGGCCCGCGAACTGCGCCTGCTCGCCGGCCTGGCGCAGCAGCAGGCCCAGGGTGTGCCACTGGACAAGGCCTTCGCCGCCGCCCGCCCACCGGTGTGGGACAAGCGCCGGCCACTGATCAGCAAGGCCCTGCAACGCCATTCGGCGGCACGCTGGGGCCAGTTGCTGCTCGACGCCCAGCGCATCGACGCGCAGATCAAGGGCCAGGCGCCGGGTGATGCCTGGACCAGCCTCAGCCGCCTGAGCCTGCTACTCGCCGGCAAGCGCCTGGCACTGCCGAGTACCTGAGCCGCACTGGACTTTTCCGCGCGCGCGGCCGATGATCCGCGCGCCTGCAGTGCCGCAGGCCGTACCGGAGAATCGCCATGGCAAAAGCCAAGCACCGGCCGAACAAGGCCAAATCGCTGATCGCCCAACCCCTGTTCCGCTGCCGTCGCGAACAACCGCGCAAAGGTAAAGGCAGCTACCGCCGCGAAGCCTCCCACTGGGAGGCTTCGTCGTTTCTGGCGGCCTGAAAGGCGCGCCGGGCGTGTTAAGGTGGCGGCTGGCAACACCGCGATGAGACTTCCCATGTTGAAACTGCCCTTGCACAAACTCGCCTGTGCAACCCTGAGCCTGCACCTCGGCTTGCTCGGCGCCTGCGCCAGCAGCCCCGCCCAATCCACCCCGCCTGCCCCGACGAAAAGCCCGACCCAGCCGGCGCCTGCCGCGACCACCCCAGCAACGTCCAGTCTGCCCGCCGCGCCCGCCCTCAGCTTCGCCGAGTGGCGCGACCAGTTGCGCGCGGACGCACTGCGCAGCGGCATCGACGCCGGGCTGTTCGACCGCGCCTTCGCCGGCGTGACCCCGGACCCCAGCGTGGTCGCCGCCGACAGCAGCCAACCGGAGTTCACCCGCCCGGTGTGGGAGTACCTGGACAGCGCCGTGTCGCCGGCCCGCATCTCGCGCGGGCGCGGGCTGATCACCGAGAACCGCGCGACCTTCGAACGTATCCAGCAGCAGTACGGCGTGCAGGAAGAAGTGCTGGTGGCGATCTGGGGCATGGAAAGCGCGTTCGGCAGCCACATCGGCAACTACAGCGTGATCCGCTCGCTCGCCACCCTCGCCTACGAAGGCCGGCGCGCCACGTTCTGGCGCGAACAGCTGCTCGCCGCCCTACAGATCCTCCAGCACGGCGACATCACCCCGGAGCGCCTGATCGGCTCCTGGGCCGGGGCCATGGGCCAGACCCAGTTCATGCCGACCACCTACAACCAGCACGCGGTGGACTTCGATGGCGACGGCCGGCGCGACCTGTGGAACTCCTCCGCCGACGCCCTCGCCTCCGCCGCCCACTACCTGAGCAAGTCCGGCTGGCAGCCGGGCCAGCCGTGGGGCTTCGAAGTGCAATTGGGCCAAGCGTTCGACTACCGCCTGGCCGACCCGGACAGCCGCCGCAGTGTGGCCGAATGGCGCGCCCTCGGCGTGCAGCCGCTGGCGCCGGTGGCAGCCGGCCTGGAACAGCAGTCGGCAGCCCTGCTGCTGCCAGCCGGCCATCGCGGCCCGGCGTTCCTGGTGCTGAACAACTTCCGCAGCATCCTGCGCTACAACAACTCGACCTCCTACGCGCTGGCCATCGGCCTGCTCGCCGACGGCCTGCGCAGCGGCAGCAGCACGCTGCACGGCAGCTGGCCACGCGATGATCGCCAGCTGGGGCGCAGCGAGCGCATCGAGCTGCAGGAGCAGCTGGCCGCGCGTGGCTTCGACCCCGGCGCCGCCGACGGCATCATCGGTGCCAACACGCGCAAGGCGATTCGCGGCTTCCAGCAGCAACTTGGCTGGCCGGCCGACGGTTACCCGAACGCCGCACTGCTCGAGCAGCTGCGCCGGCGCTGACGCGGCGCAGCGGCAACAAAAAAGGCGACCCTCGGGTCGCCTTTTTCATGCCGTGCGGCTCAGATGATCTTGTTGCCGTGCGCCTGCTGGTCGGCATGGTACGAGGAACGCACCAGCGGCCCGGAGGCGACGTTCTTGAAGCCCATCTTCTGCCCTTCCTCAGCGAACCAGGCAAAGGTGTCCGGGTGCACGAAGCGCTGCACCGGCAGGTGACTGCGCGACGGCTGCAGGTACTGACCGAGGGTGAGCATGTCGATGTTGTGCTCGCGCATGCGCTGCATCACCTCGATCACTTCCTCGTCAGTCTCGCCCAGGCCGAGCATCAGCCCCGACTTGGTCGGCACGTGCGGCACGCGCTTCTTGAAGTTTTCCAGCAGGTCCAGCGACCACTCGAAGTCCGAGCCCGGGCGCGCCGCTTTGTACAGGCGCGGCACGGTTTCCAGGTTGTGGTTGAACACATCTGGCGGCTCCTGCTCGGTGATCGCCAGGGCCACGTCCATGCGTCCGCGGTAGTCGGGCACCAGGGTCTCGAGCTGCACGTCCGGCGACAGCTTGCGGATCTCGCGCAGGCAGTCGACGAAGTGCTGAGCGCCACCGTCACGCAAGTCGTCGCGGTCGACCGAGGTGATCACCACGTACTTCAGGCGCAGGTCGGCGATCGCCACCGCGAGGTTCTTCGGCTCGTCGAGATCCAGCGGTTTCGGCCGGCCGTGGCCGACGTCGCAGAACGGGCAGCGGCGGGTGCAGATGTCGCCCATGATCATGAAGGTCGCGGTACCGCCGCTGAAGCACTCGCCGAGGTTCGGGCAGGACGCTTCTTCGCAGACGCTGTGCAGCTTGTGCTTGCGCAGCAGTTGCTTGATGCGATCGACTTCCGGCGAGACCGGGATGCGCACGCGAATCCAGTCCGGCTTCTTCGGCAGCTCGTCGGTGGGGATGATCTTCACCGGGATGCGCGCCATCTTCTCGGCGCCGCGCAGTTTGACGCCGACCTCTACCTTCGCCGGGGTGGCCTTGGCCGGGCCCGTGCCCGCCGCTTCTACTGTGCTCATAGCGTTTCGATTCCGCCCGTCAGGGTCGTCTGTTCAGCGTAGTCAAGGTGGTGGACGAGCTGCGCGCGCAGCCGGGCACATACCTCGGCGAATTCAAGCGGTCCCGCCAAGTCACGCAGCTGGGTCATGGCCAGCCCGGCGTAGCCGCAGGGGTTGATGCGCTGGAAGGGTTGCAGGTCCATGTCGACGTTCAGCGCCAGGCCATGGAAGGAGCGGCCGTTGCGGATGCGCAGGCCGAGCGAGGCGATCTTCGCCCCGTCGACGTATACCCCTGGGGCGTCCGCGCGCGCTTCGGCCTGAACGCCGTACTCGGCGAGCAAGGCGATCAGGCTGCGCTCGATGCGGCTCACCAGTTCGCGTACGCCGATACCGGAGCGGCGCACGTCAAGCATCAGGTAGCCGACCAACTGGCCGGGGCCGTGGTAGGTCACCTGGCCGCCGCGATCGACCTTGACCACCGGGATGTCGCCCGGCAGCAGCAGGTGCTCGGCCTTGCCGGCCTGGCCCTGGGTGAACACCGGCGCATGCTCGAGCAGCCAGACTTCGTCGGCGGTCTCGGCACCACGCTCGGCGGTGAAGCGTTGCATGGCATGCCAAATCGGCTCGTAGGGTTGCAGGCCCAGCTCGCGAAAGCCGAGGCTGGCGCCGCGCGCCATCACAGCACCATGTGCACGCGCCCGGTGCCTCGCAGATCGACGTGCAGCGCCTGCAGTTGCTCGAGGCTGGTCGCAGTGATCAGCAGCTGCACGGTCTGGAAGCGCCCGTTGCGGCTGTCGCGCAGCACCAGGGTGCCGCGGTCGAGGTCGGGGGCATGGCGTTGGAAGATCTCGACGATCAGCTCGACGAAGCCTTCGCCGGCATCACCGATCACCTTGACCGGATAGCGCTCGCAGGGGAACTCGATGGTTACGTTGGGAGTTTCGTTTTCAGTCATGGCGGCGAACTCGTGGTTCACAAGGTGCCGTTGTCAGGCTGGGCCACGCGTCACGGGCGCTGCACCGGCCTGAACCTGCCGGCCCCTTGTGGAGACCGGCAGGCATCAGCGGATCAGTTGAACAGGCTGTAGAAGAACAAACGGATGCTATCCCACAGACGACGGAATAGGCCACCCTCATCGACCGGTTGCAGGGCGATCAGGTCGGCGCTCTTGACCACCTGGTCGCCGAGCTTGACCTCGACCTTGCCGATCACGTCACCCTGCTTGATCGGCGCGACCAGCTGCGGGTTGAGAGCCATGCTGGCAGTGAGGTTCTTCAGCTGCCCCTTGGCCATGCTCATGGTCAGGTCTTCGGCGAGGCCGGCCTTGACCTGGCGATCGACGCCCTTCCACACCGGCGCCTGAGCCAGCTCGGCACCCTTCTGATAGAAGGTGCGGGTTTCGAAGAAGCGGAAGCCGTAGGTCAGCAGCTTCTGGGTCTCGGCGGCGCGAGCCTGTTCGCTGCTGGTGCCGAACACCACGGCGATCAGACGCATGTTGTCACGCACCGCGGAGGCCACCAGGCAGTAACCGGCTTCGTCGGTGTGCCCGGTCTTCAGGCCGTCGACGGTCTTGTCGCGCCACAGCAGCAGGTTGCGGTTGGGCTGCTTGATGTTGTTCCAGAGGAATTCTTTCTGAGAATAGATGGCGTAGTGCGCCGGGTCTTCGTAGATGATCGCGCGCGCCAGGCGAGCCATGTCGTGGGCGGTGGAGTAGTGCTCAGCGTGCGGCAGGCCGGTGGCGTTCATGAAGTGGGAGTTCTTCATGCCGAGCTTCTCGGCAGTCTCGTTCATCATGTCGGCGAAGGCATCTTCGCTGCCGGCGATGTGCTCGCCGATCACGATGCTGGCATCGTTGCCCGACTGGATGATGATGCCGTGCAGGAGGTCATCCACCTTCACCTGGCTGTTCAGCGGCAGGAACATGGTCGAACCGCCGGAAGCGGCACCACCGGTACGCCAGGCGTGCTCGCTGACCGGTGCCAGGTCGTTCTCGCCGATCTGGCCCTTACGGATTTCCAGGGTGGCGATGTAGGCGGTCATCAGCTTGGTCAGGCTGGCCGGCGGCAGGCGTTCGTCGCCGTTGTTGGCCACCAGCACGTTGCCGCTGGCGGCATCCATCAGCACATAGGCTTTCGCCGCCAGCTCCGGCGGCGCCGGAATCGCCTGTTCGGCAGCCTGGGACGCCGGGGCGAGGATCAACAAGGCGGGCAATAGCAGGCGTTTGGCAAAGGTGGTGATGTTCATCCGTCTCTCTGAATTTGTTCACAAATGGAAAGCGTGCCCGGGCGGGCAAAACTGCGGTCGGCCGTTACTCCGGCCGGACCAGGGTCGGCTGGCCGAGATTGGCCAACCGGACACTGTCTTGAAGTTGCTGGGCTTCACCCTGAGTGCCGATCGGCCCCATGCGCACCCGATGCAGGATCTGCTGGTTGCGCACCACCGAGCTGATAAACACCGGGGCAGCCACCGTCTCGCTCAGCTTGGCCTTGAGGAGTTCGGCAGCGTCCGGATTGGCGAAGGCTGCCACTTGGAGATACAGGCCAGAGGCTCCGGCTGAAGCGTTTTTTTTTGAGTCCATCTGCACCGGCAGGACGGCGGCGGCGTGCTGTTGCGGCGGCGGGGTGTACTGCTCGACCGGCGCGCTGGCGATCTGCGCGACCGGCTGCGGCTTCACCTGGGCCATCTGCGGCTGGGCGAGAACCAGCGGAACAGGCTTGCCCTGTTGGGCCCACCACTGCTGCGGATCGATACCTTCGACCTTGACCCGCGCGGTGCCGACTTCGGCGTAACCGAGTTTCTTCGCCGCGGCGAAGGACAGGTCGATGATCCGGTCGGAATAGAACGGTCCCCGGTCGTTGACGCGGAGGATCACGCTCTTGTTGTTTTCCAGGTTGGTGACGCGCACGTAGCTTGGCAGCGGCAGGGTCTTGTGCGCTGCGCTCATACCGTACAGGTCGTATTTCTCACCGTTGGCGGTGGCCTGGCCGTGGAACTTGGTGCCGTACCAGGAAGCGGTGCCGACAGCCTTGTAGCTGCGCGATTCGGCCAGCGGGTAGTAGGTCTGGCCGAGCACGGTGTAGGGATTGGCCTTGTAGGCGCCGTAGTGCGGCATCGGCACGGCGTCAGGGATGCGCGACACGTCGACGTCCCACCAGGGCGCGCCGTCGCGGTGCGGGCGGTTGTAGTCACCGGGCCCGGAGATCGCCGTCGACTGGGTCGGCGTCGGCGCGTGGCTGGTCGAGCAACTCGCCAGCAGCAGGGCCACGGCGCCAAACGTCAGCAGTCTTCCCGGCTGTACTCGCATCACTTGCTGCTCCGTGCTTTCACAAGCGCCTCGGACAGTTGATAGACGGCCATGGCGTACATGGCGCTGCGATTATAGCGAGTGATCACATAAAAGTTCGGCAGGCCCATCCAGTACTCCATCCCCGCCGCGCCTTCCAGACGGATGGCAGTCACCGGAATGTCGTCGCGCAGCACCTCGCGGGTCACCCAGCCGAAGCTGCGCAGCTGGCCGACGGTGGTCGACGCCTCGAGCCCCGGGCTGAGGTTGTCGTCGGCCTGCGCGCCAGTCACGCTGGCGGCGCTGACCACCTGCTCGCCGGGCGCCCAGCCATGCCGTTTGAAGTAGCTGGCGACGCTGCCGATGGCATCGTCCGGGTCGCTCCAGATATTGATGTGGCCGTCGCCGTCGAAGTCCACCGCGTAGGCGCGGAAGCTGCTCGGCATGAACTGCGGCAGGCCCATGGCGCCGGCGTAGGAGCCTTTCAGGGTGAGCGGATCGACCTGCTGTTCGCGGGCCAGGAGCAGGAACTGCTTGAGTTCCTTGCGGAAGAACTCGGCACGCGGCGGGTAATCGAAGCCCAGCGTGGACAGCGCGTCCATCACCCGGAAGCCGCCGGTGTTGCCGCCGTAGAAGGTCTCCACGCCGATGATCGCGACGATGAACTGCGCCGGCACGCCGTACTCGCGCTCGGCGCGCGCCAGGCTGGCCTCGTGCTGGCGCCAGAACTCGACGCCGCCATTGATGCGCTTGTCGGTGATGAAGATCGGCCGGTAGTCCTTCCACGGCTTGACCCGTTCGGCCGGCCGCGAGATGGCATCGAGAATGCTCTGCTTGCGTTCCACCTCGTTGAACAGGCCGATCAGCTGTTCACCGGCGAAACCGTAGTCGCGGGTCATCTCGCCAACGAATTCGGCCACCTGCGGCGAACCCTCGTAGTCGCCCGCCAGGACGTGGGGAGCGAGACCAAGGATGCCAGCCATGCTGACCCAGTAGGCACTTCGAGTCGCCAAGCGACGCAGTACGCGCATTAAATTCCCCATCAAACCTGAGCGATCCACTTACGGTGCGTATGGATCGCCATCAAAAGCCCAAACCCTGACAGCAGCGTCACCAAGTGAGTTCCGCCGTAGCTGATAAAGGGCAGGGGCACCCCCACCACCGGCAACAGGCCACTGACCATGCCGATGTTCACGAATACATAGACGAAGAACGTCATCGTCAGACTGCCGGCGAGCAACTTGCCGAACAAAGTCTGCGCCTGGACGGTAATCACCAGGCCGCGCCCGATCAAGAGCAAATACACCAATAGCAACAAACAGATACCGACTAGGCCGAACTCTTCGCCGAGCACCGCAATGATAAAGTCCGTGTGGCTTTCCGGCAAAAAATCCAGGTGCGACTGGGTGCCGAGCAGCCAACCCTTGCCGAACACTCCGCCGGAGCCGATCGCCGCCTTCGACTGGATGATGTTCCAGCCGGTGCCGAGCGGGTCGCTTTCCGGGTCGAGGAAGGTCAGTACGCGCTGCTTCTGGTAGTCGTGCATGACGAAGAACCACATGGCCACCGCCACCGGTACCGCAGCCGACAGCGCACCGAAGATCCAGCGCCACTGCAGGCCGGCGATGAACAGCACGAACACCCCGGAGGCGAGGATCAGCAGCGCGGTGCCGAGGTCCGGCTGGCGTACGATCAGCACGAACGGCACGACGATCAGCGCCAGGCTCACCGCGACATGCTCGAGCTTCGGCGGCAGACTGCGCTTGGCCAGGTACCAGGCGATGGTCGCCGGCATGAGGATCTTCATGAACTCGGCGGGCTGGAAGCGGATCACCCCGGGGATGTTGATCCAGCGCGTCGCGCCCATGGCGTTGTGGCCCATCACGTCGACCACCACCAGCAGACCGACGCCGAGTACATAGCCGAGCGGCACCCAGCGGGCCAGGAAGCGCGGCTCGAACTGGGCGATGACAATGGCGCCGAAAATGCCGAGGCCGAACGACGAGGCCTGCTTGATCAGCAGGTCCCAGTTCTTGCCGCTGGCCGAATAGAGGACGAACAGGCTGCCGGCGGCGAGCACCAGCAACAGCAGCAGCAGCTGGCCATCGATGTGCAGGCGCTGCAGCAGGCTGGAGCGCCGGCGCAGTACGTCTTCGTTGGACAGGTTACGGTCGAAATTTCCGTTCATCGGCTGGCGCTCGTGTTCGCGGTGACCGGCAGCGGCTGACGGTACTCGGGCTTGAGCTGGCCGTCTTCGCCGAGCAGCCAGGCATCCATGACTTGCTTGACCACCGGCGCGGCGACGCCGGAGCCGGACTCGCCGTTCTCGACCATCACCGCCACGGCGATCTTGGGATTCTCCGCCGGGGCGAAGCCGACGAACAGCGCGTGGTCGCGGTGGCGCTCCTGGATCTTCGAGCGGTCGTACTTCTCGCCCTGCTTGATCGCCACCACCTGCGCGGTACCGCTCTTGCCAGCGATGCGATAGACCGCGCTGTCGCCGACCTTGCGCGCGGTGCCGCGGGCGCCGTGGACCACCTGCTCCATGCCGTTGCGCGCATAGTCCCAGTACTTCTGGTCGCGCAGGACGATATCCGGCAGCGGCTCGGGATCGACCGGCGGCTGGCCCTCGATGGTCTTGGCCAGGTGCGGGCGCAGCCACTTGCCGTGGTTGGCAACCAGCGCAGTGGCCTGCGCCAGCTGCAGCGGGGTGGCCTGCATGTAGCCCTGACCGATGCCGAGGATCAGGGTCTCGCCGGGGAACCAGGCCTGGCGGTAGCGTGCGCGCTTCCACTCGCGCGACGGCATCAGCCCGGCCGACTCCTCGAACATGTCCAGCGCCACGCGCTGGCCGAAGCCGAAGCGGCTCATGTAGCTGTGCAGGCGGTCGATGCCCATCTTGTGCGCGAGGTCGTAAAAGTAGGTGTCGTTGGAACGCATGATCGCCGTTTCCAGGCTCACCCAGCCGTCGCCGGTGCGGTTCCAGTTGCGGTACTTGTGATCGTAATTGGGCAGCTGATAGAAGCCCGGGTCGAACACCCGGCTGAGCGGAGTGACCACCCCGGCGTCCAGACCGGACACCGCGACCATCGGCTTGACCGTCGAACCGGGCGGATACAGGCCGCGCAGCACACGGTTGAACAGCGGCCGGTCGATCGAATCGCGCAGCTCGGCATAGGCCTTGAAGCTGATCCCGGTGACGAACAGGTTGGGGTCGAAGCTCGGCTGGCTGACCATCGCCAGCACTTCGCCGTTGTTCGGATCGAGCGCCACGATCGCTCCGCGCCGTCCGGCCAGCGCCTGCTCGGCGGCCTCCTGCAGGCGCAGGTCGAGGGTCAGGATCAGGTCGGCGCCGGGCACCGGGTCGGTGCGCTTGAGCACCCGCAGCACGCGGCCACGAGCATTGGTCTCGACCTCTTCGTAACCGACCTTGCCGTGCAGCTGGTCCTCGTAGAAACGCTCGATGCCGGTCTTGCCGATGTGGTGGGTGCCGCTGTAGTTGATCGGATCGAGCTTTTTCAGCTCGGCCTCGTTGATCCGCCCGACGTAGCCGACCGAGTGGGCGAAGTGCTCCTTGTTCGGATAGTGGCGGACCAGTTGGGCGACCACCTCGACGCCGGGCAGGCGGAACTGGTTGACCGCGATCCGCGCGATCTGCTCCTCGGACAGCTCGAACAGGATCGGCACCGGCTCGAACGGCCGGCGGCCCTGCTTCATGCGCTTCTCGAACAGCGTGCGGTCTTCCTGCGACAGCTGCAGCACTTCGACGATCACGTCGAGCACGCCCTGCCAGTCGCCGGCGCGCTCGCGGGTCACGGTCAGGCTGAAGCTCGGCCGGTTGTCGGCGATCACCACGCCATTGCGGTCGAAGATCAGCCCGCGGGTCGGCGGAATCGGCTGCACGTGGACGCGGTTGTTTTCCGACAGGGTCGAGTGGTAGTCGTACTGGATCACCTGCAGGAAGTACTGGCGGGCGATCAGCACCAGGGTCAGCAGCAGCACGGCCACGGCGCCGACGATGACCCGCGCACGCACCAGGCGGGCGTCTTTCTCGTGGTCCTTCAGGCGAATCGGCTGCGGCATCGATAACTACTTATTTGTGATACGGGTGGCCCGACAACACGGTCCAGGCGCGGTAGATCTGCTCGCCGACGAGGATACGCACCAGCGGGTGAGGCAGGGTCAGCGGCGACAACGACCAACGCTGCTCGCTGCGCGCCTGCACCTCCGGCGCCAGCCCTTCCGGGCCACCGACCATCAGGTTGACCGTGCGCGCATCCAGGCGCCAGCGCTCCAGCTCGGCAGCCAGCTGCTCGGTGCTCCACGGCTTGCCGGTCACCTCGAGGGTCACCACCTTCTCGCCCGGCTGCACCTTGGCCAGCATGGCTTCGCCTTCCTGACGGATCAGGCGCGCCACGTCGGCGTTCTTGCCGCGGGTGTTGAGGGGAATTTCCACCAGTTCGAGGGGCAGCTCGGCGGGCAGACGCTTGACGTATTCCTGCCAGCCATCCTCGACCCAGCGCGGCATGCGCGAGCCGACCGCGATCAGACGCAGACGCACGGGACCGCCGCTACTTATTCGTGGTCCGGGAGGTGGTGCGCGCGGCTCTGCTCGGCGCCCTGCCACAGACGCTCGAGGTCATAGAACTGGCGAGTGGCGACCTGCATCACGTGCACCACCACATCGCCGAGGTCGAGCAGCGCCCATTCGCCGCTGTCCAGGCCTTCGTTGCCGAGCGGGCGCACGCCCTGCTCCTTGACCTTCTCCAGCACTTCCTGGGCCATCGCCTTGACGTGACGGCTGGAGGTACCGCTGGCGATCACCATGAAATCGGTGACGCTGGTCTTCTCGCGCACATCGATGGTGGTGATGTCCTGGCCTTTCAGGTCTTCCAGCGCCGCGATGGCGATCTTGACCAATTCTTCGTTCTGCATTGTTACCTCTGATTCAATTCGGCGCGCGGTACAGACCGTGCGCATGGATATAGGCAAGCACGCTGTCGGGGACCAGATATCGGACCGAGCGGCCTTCCGCCAAGCGCTGGCGGATCTGCGTGGCGGACACCGCCAGCGGCGTCTGCCAGATGAAACTGATCTGCCCGGCCACACCGACGATGGCCTGCGGATCGTTGACGCTGCGCGCGGCAAGCAAGTTGCGCAGCGCCTCCGAGGCTTCGCTATCGGCATCCGGACGCTGCAGCACGAGCATGTGACAGTGCTGCAGCAACTCTTCCCAACGGTGCCAGCTGGGCAGGCCGCAAAACGCGTCCCAGCCCAGCAGGAGAAACACCTGGTCGTCGGCAGCCAACTCGCCGCGCAGCGATTCCAGGGTGTCAATCGTGTAGGACGGCCGCTCGCGCTTGAGCTCGCGGTCGTCCACGCGCAGCGGCGGCACATCGGCCACCGCCAGTTCGACCATCGCCAGGCGCTGCGCCGCGGACACCTGCGGCGTGTCGCGGTGCGGCGGGCGCGCACTGGGGATCAGGCGCAGCTCGTCGAACTGCAGGTACTCGGCGACTTCCAGTGCGCCACGCAGGTGGCCGATGTGCACAGGATCGAAGGTGCCGCCGAGAACACCGATGCGCCGGGCGTCGCTACGTCGGGCCATCAGGTGCGGATGTGCCCGTCGCCGAACACCACGTACTTCTCGCTGGTCAGGCCATCCAGGCCGACCGGGCCGCGGGCGTGCAGCTTGTCGGTGGAGATGCCGATCTCCGCGCCCAGGCCGTACTCGAAACCGTCGGCGAAACGCGTCGAGGCGTTGACCATTACCGAGGCGGAATCCACTTCGGTGAGGAAGCGCCGCGCATCACTGAAGTTCTCGGTGATGATCGCGTCGGTGTGCTGCGATCCGTAGCGGTTGATGTGCTCGATGGCCTGCTCCAGGCCGTCGACGATGCGGATCGACAGGATCGGCGCGTTGTACTCGGTGCGCCAGTCTTCCTCGGTCGCCTCGAGTACGTCAGCGCCGAGCAGTGCGCGGGTCGCCGCGTCACCGCGCAGTTCCACGCCCTTGTCGCGGTAGATCGCCGCCAGCGGCGGCAGCACGCGCGCAGCGATGCCCTCGTGCACCAGCAGGGTTTCCATGGTGTTGCACGGCGCGTAGCGCTGGGTCTTGGCGTTGTCGGCGACGCGAATCGCCTTGTCGAGGTCGGCGGCGATGTCGATGTAGACGTGGCAGATGCCGTCCAGGTGCTTGATCACCGGCACCTTGGCATCGCGACTGATGCGCTCGATCAGGCCCTTGCCACCGCGCGGGACGATCACGTCGACGAACTCCGGCATGCTGATCAGCGCGCCGACGGCGGCGCGATCAGTGGTTTCCACCACCTGCACGGCGGCGGCCGGCAGGCCGGCTTCGGCCAGACCGAGCTGGATGCAGCGGGCAATCGCCTGGTTGGAATGGATCGCCTCCGAGCCGCCACGCAGGATGGTGGCGTTGCCGGACTTCAGGCACAGGCTGGCGGCGTCGATGGTCACGTTCGGCCGCGACTCGTAGATGATGCCGATCACCCCGAGCGGCACGCGCATCTTGCCGACCTGGATGCCCGACGGCAGGAAGCGCATGTCGCGAATTTCGCCGATCGGGTCGGGCAGCGTGGCGACCTGGCGGAGACCTTCGATCATCTCGTCGATGCGTGCCGGGGTCAGCGCGAGGCGGTCGAGCATCGCCGCGTCCAGGCCATTGGCGCGGCCGTTGGCCAGGTCTTTCTCGTTGGCGACGGTCAGCTCGGCGCGCGCGGCGTCGAGCGCATCGGCAGCCGCCTGCAGCGCGCGGTTCTTCTGCGCGGTGTTGGCGCGGGCGAGCACCCGCGAGGCTTCGCGCGCGGCGCGGCCCAGGCGGGTCATGTAGTCGAGCACGGACTCGGTCATGGTCTCGGAGGTCTGGCAGTTGGGAAAATTGGCTGATTATAGCGACCGCGCCGCCTCGCGCCCAGCCGCGCCGGGCGGATGGTAGACGGACCGTTCCACCCCGCCCCGCGCGTAACGGTGCGCGGGGCGTGCCCGCGGCCCCGGCGGCGAGACGGTGACACTCGCCGCGCAGCGCCGCCCGAAGGTTGGGTAAACAAAATCACCCCGGATGTTTACCTTCAAATGGCCATCACCGGCGCAGTTCGCCGAACCACAACAAAATCCTCCACCAGGCCGCGTGACCCGCCGCCTGGCGCGCCGGAGTGCCGCCATGCGCTACCGTACCGACTACCAGCCCAGCCTGCTGACCGAGCCACCCATGGTCCTCCGCCTCGGCGCCTGGAACCTCCACTACCTGGCGTTCTCCCGCGCTGCCGACGACCGCCGCCCCCCGGTGTTGCTGCTCGGCGGCGCGTTCCAGTGCTTCCGCTCGTTCGCCAGCGAAGTGGCGGAGCTGCTCGCCGACCACCCGGTGATCCTCCTCGACCTGCCCAGCCAAGGCGGCAACCTGCAGCTTGCTCCGGAGCTCGACCTGAACGGCCTGGCCGACCTGATCGCCGCCTTCGCCGAAGCCCTTGAGCTGCCGCCGCTGCAACCGATCGGCCTGTCCTACGGTTCGGCGCTCGCCGCGCTGTTCGCCGTGCGCCATCCGCAGCGCTGCGCGCGCCTGCTGCTGGCCGGGATCACCGCGTTCGGCCGCCCCGGTGCGCGGCGCCTGCTGGAAGAAAGCCTGGCACTGCTCGACGAGGACCGCCTCGGCGAGTTCGCTCAGGGCGCGCTGACCGGCCTGATCAACCCGCTGCATGTCAACGAGACCGGCGTCTCGCCGGTGTTCCGCAAGGCGCTGCTGCGCCAGCTGCAGCGCCTGGGCGTCGAGGAGATCGAACGCTACCGGCAGAACAGCCAGCGCCTGCTCGGTTTCAGCGGCTTCGCCCGCCACCCGGAGTGCCCAACCCTGGTGCTGGCCGGCGAGCACGACCACTTCACCCAGCCCTGGGAGCATGCGCAGTTCGCCGCCGCCTGCGCGCAGGCCGACTGCGCGCTGATCCACGGCGCCGACCACCTGGCCCAATTCGAACGGCGCAGTGCCTGCGCCGCGCTGTACACGCCATTCCTGCGCGGCGCCGAGCTGCCACCGAGCAGCCCCGGCAGCACGCGCCTGGCGCACAGCCAACTCGGCCACCTGGAACGGCGTCAGGAGGCGCGCCTGGCGCCGCGCAATCGCCGCGCGCAGCTGCGCCATGCCACGGCCGGCGAATGGTCGGCGGAACTCGCCGAGCTGGGCTTCTTCGGCTGCCTGCTGCGTGGCGAACTGCCCGCCGGGCTGCCGCGCCGCGACTGGTGGCTGCTCAGCGACGAGTTGCCGGCGCAACCCCTGCTGCTGCTGCGCCAGGACCACGATGAACTGGCCGGGGTGTTTCCGCACACCGACGCCCAGGCCAGTGCCGCGCTGGCGGCGCAGGTCGGCGAGGCGCGCCTGCCGGAAGCCGCCTGCGCCTGAGCCGCCGGCCGCTCAGTTGAGCGTGCCGGTGTGCGCCTCGATCACCCGCAGCATGCTCGGCATCGCCACGGCCGGCAGCTCGAGGCTGACTTGGTCCGGATCGATCACCTCCACCGCACGGAAGCCACAGCCGTGGAACGCCGCGGCGATCGCGGCCGTGCTGCGGTAGTGCAGCCAGTAGCCGCCGCGCGTCAGCCGGCCGACCAGGTCGATGCCCCAGCGCAGCTGGCGATAGCGCGGATGCTCGCGCAGGTCGGGGTACAGCTCGGTGAGGTAGCTGCCGCGCGGAAAGGCTGCCAGCTGGGTGGCCAGACGCGTCCAGAAGCCTTCGAGCAGTGCCAGCGGGAAGTAGTTGACCAACCCCTCGGTGATCACCAGCACCGGCTCGTTGCGGTCCAGTTCGGCGAACAGCGCGGCCAGGCTGCGCTCGCCCTGCTCGGCGAGGATGTCCACGTCGCGCACCCGATGACGGCTGTCCAGCCAGCCTTCGCTGTGCAGCAGCAAGCGCTTGCGCGCCGCCATACCCGGCAGGTCGGCCTCCAGGTAGCGCAGTTGCGGGTAGCGCTGGCAGAAACGCCGGCCGCGTGGCGACAGGCCGCAGGCGATCTCCACCACCTGGCGCACCCCGCCGGTCTCGATCGCCGCGGTGAGGCGCGCGTCGATCAGCAGGTGGCGTTGTAACAGGATGTTCTCTAGGTCCAGCCCGGCCAGCTCGCGCACGCCCCAGGTCAGCGGGGTGAGCAGGGTATGGGCGAAGCGGCCGAAGCCGGTGGCGAAGGCCGGCTCGGACAACTGGTGGCGGTACCAGACGTAGCCGGTGTAGTGCGCACTGGGGCTGATGTGCGCGCTGTCGGCGCGGGCGCGGGCGGACATGGGCGAGACTCTTGTTGTTATCATCGCGCCCAGCCTAAGCCCTTGCGACCGCGCCCGACAGCCCATGCCCGCCGATCCCATCCTTGGTTTGCCTACCCGCTCCGACCTGCCCTGGCCGCAGGGCCGTGCGCTGCCCGATGGCTTCTTCGACCGCGACGCGCAGACCCTGGCGCGCGCGCTGCTCGGCAAGGTCATTCGCCATCGGGTCGAGGGCCTGTGGCTGGCGGCACGGATCATCGAGACCGAGGCCTACTACCTGGACGAGCGCGGCAGTCACGCCTCGCTCGGCTACACCGAGAAGCGCCGCGCGCTGTTTCTCGACGGCGGGCACATCTATATGTACTACGCACGCGGCGGCGACTCGCTGAACTTCAGCGCCCACGGCCCGGGCAACGCGGTGCTGATCAAGTCGGCGCACCCGTTCGTCGACGCGCATTCCGGCGCCGCCAGCCTGGCCCTGATGCAGCGCCTCAACCCCGATGCGCAGGGCCAGCCGCGGGCGCCGGAGCGCCTGTGCGCCGGGCAGACCCTGCTGTGCCGCAGCCTCGGCCTCAAGGTGCCGGACTGGGACGCGCAGCGTTTCGACCCCGAGCGGCTGTTCGTCGAGGACGTCGGCGCGCGCCCGGCGCAGATCATCCAGACCACCCGGCTGGGCATCCCGCACGGCCGCGACGAACACCTGCACTACCGTTTCGTCGATGCCACGTTCGCCCGCCACAGCACGCGGAACCCATTGCGTCGCGGCCAAGTCGAAGGCCGGGACTACCACCTGCACGGCGCCGAGGAGCCCGATCGATGAGTGCATGGCTCGACAGCCTGACCGGCTGGCTCGGCGTCCACCCGCAGTGGCTCGGCCTGGCGCTGTTCGTGGTCGCCTGTGTCGAATGCCTGGCGATCGCCGGCATCCTGGTGCCCGGCACCGTGCTGCTGTTCGGCATCGCCGTGCTGGCCGGCAGCGGCGCCCTCGACCTGTGGCAGACCCTGCTGCTCGGCTACACCGGCGGGCTGCTCGGCGACGCGCTGTCCTATGCGGTCGGCCGGCGCTTCCACCAGAACATCCGGCGCCTGCCGGTGCTGCGCCACCACCCGGAGTGGATCGGCAGCGCCGAGGCCTACTTCCACCGCTACGGCGTGGTCAGCCTGCTGGTCGGCCGCTACATCGGCCCGCTGCGACCGATGCTGCCGATGGTCGCCGGGATGCTCGACATGCCGCTCGGGCGCTTCATCGGCGTCAGCCTGATCGCCGCCGCCGGCTGGTCGGTGGCCTACCTGCTGCCCGGCTGGACCACCGGCGCAGCCATGCGCCTGCCGCTGCCGCCGGGCTTCTGGGCCGACGCGGCGTGGGTGATCGGTGGCCTGGCGCTGGTCATCGGCCTGACTGTGCACGGCAGCCTGCGCGGCCGGCGCTGGGCCACGCCGGTCACCGCCGGGCTCAGCCTGCTGGCGCTGCTCGCCCTGCTGCTCGGCTGGCCGTACCTGCACGAGCTCGACCAGGGTCTGCTGACCCTGATCCAGGAACAGCGCAGCGCCGGCCTCGACCGCTACATGGTGCTGCTCACCCGCCTCGGCGACCTGCGCACCCAAGTGGTGGTCGGTGTGCTGCTGGTCGGCCTGCTGCTCGCCACCCGGCAATGGCGCGCCGGGCTGTTCGCCGGTGGCGCGCTGCTCGGCACCGCACTGGCCAACGGCCTGCTCAAGGCGCTGTTCGCCCGCAGCCGTCCGGAGGTGCTGCTCGAGCCGCTGTCCAGCTTCAGCCTGCCCAGCGGGCACAGCTCGGCGGCGTTCGCCTTCTTCCTCACCCTCGGCATCCTCGCCGGCCGCGGCCAGCCGGTGCGCTGGCGGCTGACCTGGCTGCTGCTGGCCGGCCTGCCGGCGCTGGCGATCGCCCTGTCGCGGGTCTACCTCGGTGTGCACTGGCCGACCGACATCATCGCCGGCGCGCTGCTCGCCGGCGGCTTCTGTGCGGTCAGCCTGAGTCTGGCGCAGTGGCACACGCCGCTCGCCGCGCTGTCGCAACGCATCTGGTGGTTGATCCTGCCGGCCTGTCTGGCGCTGCTCGGCGCCTTCGCCCTGTGGGCGCTGCCCGAGGCCCTGCAGCGCTACGCCTACTAAGTGTCTGTCGACGATTTCCTGGCTCGCGCCCAGACGGCGTTAAAAGTGGCCTCAAAATGCTCATTTACCCTTCGTAAACTGTGCTTTTTCGGCCACTTTGCCTTGTCTGGCGCTAATCCAGGAGATCGCACCCGACTCTGAGCCGCGCTAGGCGGTCATCTCGCCCTGCAGCTGCTCGAGCAGGCGCTGGATGCGCTGCAACTGCGTCTGCGGATCGTCGAGGCCGAGCAGTTCGAGCTTCTGCTCCAGGCTGAACGGCAGCAGGTAGGCGAGCTGGTTGGCCAGCGCCTGCTGGTGGGCGACCACGCCGCCCATACCCAGCTCGGCGACCATCGGGTGTTCGGCCAGCGCCGCCAGCAGTGCGGCGAGGTCGGCCTGCTCGGCGAGCAATGGACGGGGCTCGCTCTCGGCCAGCCAGTCCACCTCGGCGACGGTCAGCTGGTCGCGCTGCACCTCGCTGTGCTGCACGCGAAAGCGCCGGCCACCCTCGACGCGAATGCCGAGCAGGCCATTGGGCCGTTGTTTCCAGTCGCGGATCAGCGCCTCGCAGCCGACCGGCGCGGTGCGCGCAGCGGCCTGACCGACTTCCGCGCCGTCGAGGATCGCCACCACGCCGAAGCCGCCGCCCTGCTTCATGCAGCGCCCGAGCATGTCCAGGTAGCGCGCCTCGAAGATCTGCAGGTCCAGCGTGCAGCCGGGGAACAGCACGGTGTTGAGCGGAAACAGCGGCAGGGTCATGGTCAGGTCTCGGCCAGGGCGTGCGACAAGCTTAAACGATCAGCGCCACGGCCAGGGGCAGCAGCACCGCGGTACCGACGCCCATCAGGCTCATGCCCAGCGCGGCGAATGCGCCGCACTCCTCGCCTTCCTGCAGTGCCCGCGAGGTGCCCACCGCGTGCGCGGTCATGCCCAGCGCCAGCCCCTGCGCGGCCGGATGGCGCACGCCGATCAGGCGCAGCAGTTCGGGGCCGCAGATCGCCCCGATCACCCCGGTGATCAGCACAAACACCGCCGCCAGCGCGGCGATGCCGCCGATCTGGTTGGCCACCAGCATGGCGATCGGCGAGGTCACCGACTTCGGCGCCAGGCTCATCAGCATCAGGTGCTCGGCACCGAACAGCCAGGCCAGCGCCACGCCGAGCACGGTGGCGACCACGCCACCGATCAGCAGGGTCAGCAGGGTCGGCCAGAACAGTTGGCGGATGCGCTTGAGGTTGAGGAACAGCGGCACCGCCAGGGCCACCGTGGCCGGGCCGAGGAACACCGTGAGCACCTCGGCGCTCTTGCGGTACTCGGCGTAATCCAGGCCGCAGGCGAGCAGCACGCCGATCACCAGCAGCATCGACACCAGCACCGGCTGGAGGAACACCCAGCGGGTCTTCTCGTAGGCGGCCAGCGCCAGCTGGTAGGCGCCTAGGGTGACGCCGACACCGAACAGCGGGTGATGAATCAGCGCCTGCCAGGCGCCCGTCCAGTCGAGGCTCATGGCTCACCCCGGCGCCGCGCCTGGCGGTCGATGAGTTTCTGCATGAGCCAGCCGGCGAACAGCAGGGCGAGCAGCAGCGAAAGCAGCAGCGAGCCGGCCACCGCCCAGAAGTCCGCGGCGATGTCCCGCGCATAGGCCATCACCCCGACGGCGGCTGGGACCAGCAGCAGCGGCAGGTAGCGCAGCAGGCTGCTGGCCGCTTCGCTGACCGGCGCGCTGACCTCGCCCTGGAAGATCAGGTAGGCGAGTAGCAGCAGCAGGCCGATGATCGGCCCCGGCAGCATGGGCAGCAGCAGCACGTTGAGCGCCGTGCCGAGCAGTTGGAACAGCACCAGCCAGGTCAGGCCGCGTAACAGCATCGAAAAATCTCCACAAACAGGGGCCGCCACGGGGCGTCAGCGGGCCGGCGCCATTATAAGCAGGCCCGGCGCGCGTCTATACCTAGCCATTCGCCGCAGGCATGCGTACTTGACCCAACCTTTGGCGCATGGTGATCTTCGCCCAATACGGTTCAATTCCAATAAAAAACCGCCCATCAAGGAGGCAACATGCCGTCAGTACCCCTCTCTGAACTGAAGACATTCATCGGCAAAGACCTCGGTCATTCCGACTGGCTGACCATCGATCAGGAGCGCATCAACCAGTTCGCCGATTGCACCGAAGACCACCAGTTCATCCACGTCGATGTCGAGAAGGCCAAGCACACCCCGTTCGGCACCACCATCGCCCACGGCTTCCTCTCGCTGTCGCTGATTCCGCACCTCAGCTCGAGCCTGTTCATCGCCCCGGAAGGCATGAAGATGGGCGTCAACTACGGCCTCGACAGCGTGCGCTTCATCCAGCCGGTGCCGGTCAACTCGCGCGTGCGCCTGCAGGTCACGGTGCTCGACATCACCGAGAAGAACCCCGGCCAGTGGCTGATCAAGTCGCGCTGCACCCTGGAGATCGAAGGCCAGGCCAAGCCTGCCTACATCGCCGAAAGCCTGGCGCTGTGCTTCGTCTGAGAGCCTGTTTTACGATTTTCTGGATTAGAGCCAGACAAGGCAAAAGTGGCCGAAAAAGCGCAATTTACGAAGTGTAAATGAGCATTTGAGGCCACTTTTAACGCGGTCTGGCCGCGAGCCAGGAGATCGTAAACAGGCTCTAGCCGGGCCTGAACCGTACGGGGCGCCCCGAGCGCCCCGTCGCATTTCTGGGGCATACTGCCGGCATGCCACGACTGGGATGTCCGCCATGCGCCGCCTGCTTGTCCCCTTCTCGCTGCTTCTGCTGCTCACCGCCTGCGGCGAAGGCGAGCCGCTGACGCCGCCGAGCGCCGTGCTGCCGGATGGCGGTCGCTACCGGGGCCAGGTGGTCGACGGCCTGCTGCAGGGTCCGGGGCGGCTCGACTACGCCAACGCCAGCTGGTTCGAGGGGCAGTTCAAGGACGGCCTGTTCGACGGCCAGGGCGAATGGCGTGGCGCCAACGGCGAGCGTTATGTCGGCGAATTCCGCCGCGGTCTGTTCGACGGCCAGGGCAAGCTCAGCTACGGCAGCGGCGTCACCTACGAAGGCAGCTTCCAGCAAGGCCAGATGCACGGCCAGGGCAGCTTCAAGCGCAACGGCGAACGCTATCAGGGCGAATTCGCCAAGGACCGCTACAACGGCCTAGGCAAGCTCGAGCGCGACGACGGCAGCAGCTTCCAGGGGCAGTTTCTCGAAGGCCAGCCGAATGGCAGCGGGGTGCGCATCGACAGTGACGGCAGCGAATTCAGCGGCACCTTCAGCAACGGCCTACTGAACGGTGAAGGCAGCTACCGCACCCGCGACGGCGACCACTACAGCGGCGCCTTCCTCAACGACGAGTTCGCCGGCAAGGGCCGCTACGAGAACGCCGACGGCGATGTGTGGAGCGGCGAATTCGCCAACGGCGCACTGAACGGCAGCGGTGAATACCGCGGCGCCGACGGCACTCATTACCAGGGCCAGTTCCGCAACTGGCGCTACCACGGCGAAGGCCTGCTGCGCCTGCCCGACGGCAGCCGCTACCAGGGCAGCTTCGTGCGCGAGAGCTACAGCGGCCAAGGCAGCCTGACCGCCGCCGACGGCAGCGTGCAGAGCGGCACCTGGCAGGGCGGCCAACGCATCCGCGACGAGCGCGGCCAGTTGCTGCCCGACCCGTTGGAGATCGGTCTGCTGCGCCAGGGCGCGTTGCTCGACCAGGCGCTCGCCGCGCTGCCCGCCTCGACCCCGGCGCTCGAGCTGTACAGCCTGAGCCTGGCCGGCGACGGCAAGCAAAGCGTGTTCCTGCGCGAGGCCGACTACGTCAGCCGTCTGCTCCTGCAGCGCTTCGGCGCTTACGGCCAGATCAGCCTGATCAACCACCGCGACCACCTCGCCGACCGCCCGCTGGCCACCCGCGAGAACCTCGGCCGCGCGCTGCGCACCCTGGCCGAGCGCAGCGGTCCGGAGGACCTGCTGTTCATCTACCTGACCAGTCACGGCTCGCGCAATCACGAACTCAGCCTCGACCAGCCGCGCCTCGAGCTGGCCAGCCTGTCCGCCGACGAGCTGGCGGTGCTGCTGCAACCGCTCAAGGAGCGCGACAAGATCGTGGTCATCTCGGCGTGCTTCTCCGGCGGCTTCATCCCGGCGATCAAGGACGACCGCACCCTGGTGATCACCGCCGCACGCGCCGACCGGGTGTCGTTCGGCTGCTCGGAGGAGAATGACTTCTCCTACTTCGGCCACGCGCTGTTCGCCGACGCATTCAACGAAACCGACGACATCGAGCGCGCCTTCGACCGCGCCCGCACGCTGGTCGCCGAACGCGAGAAGGCCGACGGCTTCGACCCCTCGGAACCGCAGATCTGGGCGCCCAGCGGCGTGCTCAAGCACTGGCAACGCTTGCGCGAAGCGCAGGCGCGGCGAGCCATGAGCGCGCTGAACGCGGCCCAGGCGCAACCCGCCGCCGGCAAGTGACGCACGTCACACGGCGAGAACCAATAGCCATTCGAAACGTCCATTACTGCATACCCGTGGCTTAGCTTCTAAGCTCTGGGTGTAACGGAAGCGAGAACTCTCCATGTACTTGACCCCGCAACGCATCCTGCTCGCCGGCGCCACCGGACTGACCGGCGAACACCTGCTCGACCGTCTGCTCAACGAGCCGACGGTGCGCCGCGTGCTGGCGCCAACCCGCCGCCCGCTGGTCGAGCATGCGCATCTGGACAACCCGCAAGGCGAGTTGGCCGCGCTGCTGCCGGAGCTCAACGGACCGATCGACACGGCGTTCAGCTGCCTCGGCACGACCATCAAGCAGGCCGGCTCGCAGGAGGCGTTTCGCGCTGTCGACCACGACCTGGTGCTGGCCTTCGCCCGCCGCGCGCGGGAACTCGGTGCGCGGCATTTCCTGGTGATCAGCGCGCTGGGTGCCGACGCCAAGTCGGCAGTGTTCTACAACCGCGTGAAGGGCGAACTGGAAGCCTCGCTGCGCGCCATGGACTGGCCGCAACTGACCATCGCACGGCCCTCGCTGCTGCTCGGCGAACGCCGCGAAACCCGCCTCGGTGAGCAACTAGCCGCCCCCTTGGCGCGACTGATCCCCGGCAAGTACCGCGGTATCGCCGCGTGCACCCTGGCGCGCGCCCTGTGGCGTCTGGCGCTGGAGGAAGACAACGGCGTGCGGGTGGTCGAGTCGGATGAGTTGCGCAAGCTGGGGCGCTAAACTCGCCGCCCTCCCCCTGACCGAAGAACCGACCATGACCCAAGCCGCTTCCCTGCTCGCCGCCCTGCAAGCCACCGACATGCTGGAAATCGACGGGCTGTATGCCTGGCATTTCGAGCTGCACGCCGACCGCCCGGAGCAGCTGCTCAGCATCGAGGTGATGGACGGCAGCACCCGCCGGCTGTGGCGCTTCACCGAGGCGGAAGTCGCCGCAGCGCAGTTCGATGCCGCCGGCGAGGTGTGGACACTGAGCGCCGGCGCCAGCCAGCACCGCCTGAAATGCCTGGAAGCACTGGTCGCCGACAGCGACGCGCCGGACGACGAAGACGAAGAAGTCGAGTGAGCTGCGCGGCTCAGTAGCCGCCGGTCACCCCGAGGCTGATGCCCAGCACCGCAGCCAGCGAGAACGGCAGCAGCAGGGAATCCAGCAGCGCACTGGCCGGTAGATCCAGCCCCGCATAGGTCGGCGCTTCGGCGCCGAAGCGGTCGCGCGGGCAGCAACCACCATTCAGCGAATACCAGTCCAGGCGCGTGCCGGCGTAGACCAGCGGCGCGCCAGGCTTGGCCGCGTCGAGGGTGCGCACCGTGGCGCAGCCGGGCAACAGGGCGATCAGCAGCAGCGCGAGGCCAGCGGCCACGCGACGCGAGTCAGTCATCGCCGCTGACCTGATGGTGCTCACCCCAGCGCGGCAGCATGTCCTGCGGAATGTTGAGCAGATTGAGGATGCGTGCGACCACGAAGTCGACCAGGTCGTCGATGGTCTGCGGCTGATGGTAGAAGCCCGGCGAGGCCGGCACGATCACCGCGCCGAGGTTGGACAGCTTGAGCATGTTCTCCAGGTGGATGCTCGAGTACGGCGCCTCGCGCGGCACCAGGATCAGCTGGCGGCGCTCCTTGAGCACCACGTCGGCGGCGCGCTCGATCAGGTTGTTGCAGGCCCCCGTGGCAATCGCCGACAGCGTGCCGGTGGAACAGGGCACCACCACCATGGCGCTCGGCGCGCCGGAGCCGGAGGCCGGCGGGGCCATCCAGTCTTCCTTGCCGTACACGCGGATCTGCCCCGGCGCGGCACCGGTGTACTCGCTGAGAAACGCCTGCATGGCCTGCGGCTTGGACGGCAGGCTGACGTCGGTCTCAGTGGCCATCACCAGCTGCGCCGCCTTGGAGATCAGGAAATGCACCTCGCGGTCTTCCTGGATCAGGCAATCGAGCAGGCGCAGGCCGTACTGCGCGCCTGAGGCGCCGGTCATCGCCAGGGTGATGCGTTCGGGTCCGCTCATCGAAGCTCCTTGAGAGGTTGTCGGGATCAAGGGGTGCCGCCCTGTAGGAGCGAATTCATTCGCGATAGCCGGTCGTACCGCGCTCATCGCGAATGAATTCGCTCCTACATAGACGTACGCCTACGCCAGCGCCTTGGCCAGCTTGCCGTGCAGGCCGCCGAAGCCGCCATTGCTCATGATCACCACCTGGGTGCCGGGGCGCGCCTGGCCTTTGACCCGCTCGATGATCGCCTCCAGCGAATCACAGACCACCGCCGGCACGCTGCACGCCGCGGCGGTGGCGCCGAGGTCCCAGCCGAGGTTGGCTGGCGCGTACCAGATCACCTGGTCGGCCTGGGTCACCGAGTCGGGCAGACCGTCGCGGTGCGCGCCGAGCTTCATCGAGTTGGAACGCGGCTCGACGATGGCGATCAGCGGCGCATCGCCGACCCGCTTGCGCAGGCCATCGAGGGTGGTGGCGATGGCGGTCGGGTGGTGAGCGAAGTCGTCGTAGATGGTCACGCCGTTGACTTCGGCCACCTTCTCCATGCGCCGCTTGACGCTCTTGAACGCCGACAGCGCCTCGGCGCCCTGCGCCGGCAGCACGCCGACATGCCGCGCCGCGGCCAGGCAGGCCAGGGCGTTGGCGACGTTGTGCTGGCCGGTCAGCGCCCAGTCCACGGTGCCCTGCACGGCGCCGTCGAACAGCACCTCGAAGCGCGAGCCGTCCTCGCTGAGCAGCCTGGCCTGCCACTGACCGCCGGCGCCGGTGGTCTGCACCGGGGTCCAGCAGCCCATGGTCAGTACGTGCTCGAGGGCTTGCTCGGTGGTCGGGTGGATGATCAGGCCGTCGCCGGGGATGGTCCGCACCAGGTGGTGGAACTGTCGCTCGATGGCCGCGAGGTCGGGGAAGATGTCCGCGTGGTCGAATTCGAGGTTGTTGAGGATCGCCGTGCGCGGGCGGTAGTGGACGAACTTCGAGCGCTTGTCGAAGAACGCACTGTCGTACTCGTCGGCCTCGACCACGAAGAACGGCGTGCCGCCGAGGCGTGCCGACACCGCGAAGTTCTGCGGTACGCCGCCGATCAGGAAGCCCGGGCTCATGCCGGCGTGTTCCAGCACCCAGGCGAGCATGCTGCTGGTGGTGGTCTTGCCGTGGGTGCCGGCGACGGCCAGTACCCAGCGGCCCTGCAGCACATGATCGGCCAGCCACTGTGGGCCGCTGACATACGGCAGGCCCTGGTTGAGCAGGTATTCCACCGCCGGGTTGCCGCGCGACAGGGCGTTGCCGACCACCACCAGGTCCGGCGCCGGCTGCAGGTGCGCCGCTTCGTAGCCCTGCATCAGCTCGATGCCTTGGGCTTCCAGCTGGGTGCTCATCGGCGGGTAGACGTTGGCGTCGGAACCGGTGACGCGGTGGCCAAGTTCCTTGGCCAGCACCGCCAGCGAACCCATGAACGTGCCGCAGATGCCGAGAATATGGATGTGCATGAATGACCTCGAAAACGGGTCTGCGCGACCCGGAAAAATCTCGCCGCAGGTTAGCACAGCGGCCCCTGCGAAGGGCTCCGCCGCACGCTGTCCGAGCATGGACAGCGGCGCCGCCGAATCGATCCGCGACCCAGCCGTAAAGGCCGGGTGCGACTTGCCCTGCGCACCCGCACGGCCCGCGCCAGGGCCCTTGGCCAGGCCTGCCGCCCATCGGCCACGACGCTGCGCGGCAAGCTCCTCTGCTATGCCAATAGAGATAACGCAATTCATGCTGACCGCGCTGGCGGCCGGCATCCGCCACAAGAGGCCATCGCCATGATCTATGCGCAGCCCGGCAGCCCAGGCGCCGTCATCTCCTTCAAATCGCGCTACGGCAACTACATCGGCGGCGAATTCGTACCGCCGGTCAACGGCCAGTACTTCACCAACACCTCACCGGTGAACGGCGAACCGATCGCCGAATTCCCCCGCTCCGACGCCGCCGATATCGACAAGGCGCTGGACGCCGCGCATGCCGCCGCCGACGCCTGGGGCCGCACCTCGGCGCAGGAGCGCGCGAATGTCCTGCTGCGCATCGCCGATCGCATCGAACAGAACCTCGAAGTGCTGGCCATCACCGAAACCTGGGACAACGGCAAGGCCGTGCGCGAGACGCTGAACGCCGACATCCCGCTGGCCGCCGACCACTTCCGCTACTTCGCCGGCTGCATCCGCGCCCAGGAAGGCAGCGCCGCGGAGATCGACGAATACACCGTGGCCTACCACATCCACGAGCCGCTCGGCGTGGTCGGGCAGATCATCCCGTGGAACTTCCCGCTACTGATGGCCGCCTGGAAACTCGCTCCGGCGCTGGCCGCCGGCAACTGCGTGGTGCTCAAGCCCGCCGAGCAGACCCCGCTGGGCATCTGCGTGCTGCTCGAACTGATTGGCGACCTGCTGCCGGCCGGCGTCCTCAACGTCGTGCAGGGCTTCGGCAAGGAGGCCGGCGAGGCGCTGGCGACCAGCAAGCGCATCGCCAAGATCGCCTTCACCGGCTCGACCCCAGTCGGTTCGCACATCCTCGAATGCGCGGCGAAGAACATCATTCCGTCGACCGTCGAGCTGGGTGGCAAGAGCCCGAACATCTACTTCGAGGACGTCATGCAGGGCGAGCCGGCGTTCATCGAGAAGGCCGCCGAGGGTTTGGTGCTGGCGTTTTTCAACCAGGGCGAGGTGTGCACCTGCCCGTCGCGCGCGCTGGTGCAGGAATCCATCTACGTGCCGTTCATGCGCGAGGTGATGAAGAAGGTCCAGGCGATCAAGCGCGGCAACCCGCTGGACACCGAGACCATGGTCGGCGCCCAGGCCTCGCAGCAGCAGTTCGACAAGATCCTCAGCTACCTGGAGATCGCCCGCCAGGAAGGCGCCGAGTTCATCACCGGCGGCGCGGTGGAGAAACTCGAAGGCAGCCTGGCCGGCGGCTATTACGTGCAGCCGACCCTGCTCAAGGGGCACAACAAGATGCGCGTGTTCCAGGAGGAAATCTTCGGCCCGGTGGTCGGCGTGACCACCTTCAAGGATGAAGCCGAAGCGGTGGCGATCGCCAACGACACCGAGTACGGCCTCGGCGCCGGGCTGTGGACCCGCGACATCAACCGCGCCTACCGCGTCGGCCGGGCGATCAAGGCCGGCCGGGTGTGGACCAACTGCTACCACCTGTACCCGGCGCACGCCGCGTTCGGCGGTTACAAGAAGTCCGGCGTCGGCCGCGAGACGCACAAGATGATGCTCGACCACTACCAGCAGACCAAGAACCTGCTGGTCAGCTACGACATCAATCCGCTGGGGTTCTTCTAGACCGCGGCGCGCGTTTAGGTTGGCGTGGAGAACGGCGATACCCGACGGCTGCGGCATGGGTATCGCTGCGCTCGACCCATCCTACGTTTGCCGCGCCGGTGCCGCGCAGCGCCCCAAGCCGGCGCCAGCAGGCCTTCGGCCAGCATCGCGATTTTGGACTAGAGTCTCAGCATCCCGTGACGTTACGGGACGCATGATGCCGTTCGCCGTACATGCCCGTAATCCTGCTAGCGAGTGATTGAACGTTAGTCTGCGGCCCAGCCGATCCAAGGAGTCGTCCTTTGGCATCTGACGGAACAGCAAGCAGCCACGGCGCGTCTCGCTGTGTTCGCTTCCCGACCCGCGCAAGGTCGGGCCGCAGTCTTCTACCCATCGCTTTTCGACCGCCCGACACCCCATTCGCCGCTGCGTGCAACGGGCGCCGGGCCGGTATTCGCTGGCAGTGCCTGTGCTCCACCTCCCAGACGTTAAGGAACCACACCTAACCAGAAGTCGAGCCAACAGCGAATTGCAGGAGAACCGCCATGAGCGATAAATCCGGAGTCAGCTACACGAGGGTCGATCAGAGTTACTTCCAGAAACGCGGATTGCGACGCTACGCCGGCGTCTGGTCGCTATGGGCACTGGGCGTCGGCGCGGTGATCTCCGGACACTTCTCCGGCTGGAACCTGGGCCTGGCCAACGGTTGGGGCAGCATGTTCATCGCCGCCATCGTCATCGCCATCATGTACCTCGGCCTGACCTTCTCGCTGGCCGAGATGTCGCCGGCGCTGCCGCACACCGGCGCCGCCTACTCCTTCGCCCGTAGCGCCATGGGCCCGTGGGGCGGCTTCGTCACCGGACTGTCGGAAAACGTCGAATACGTGCTCACCCCGGCGGTGATCGTGTTCTTCATCGGCAGCTACATGGGCAGCATCTTCGGCACGCCCAGCGAGTACCAGCCACTCTGGTGGATCGGCTTCTACGCGGTGTTCATCTGGCTTAACGTGATTGGCGTCGAGCTGTCGTTCAAGGTCACCCTGGTGGTCACCCTGCTCGCCCTCAGCTGCCTGATCGTGTTCTGGATCAGCGCCTTCCCGCACATCGACTTCAACCGCTGGGCGATGAACGTCGGCCCGGCCAACATCGAACTGCCGGAAGGCAACGGCCCGTTCCTGCCCAACGGCTGGCTCGGCGTGCTGGCCTGCCTGCCATTCGCGGTGTGGCTGTTCCTCGCCATCGAACAGCTGCCACTGGCCGCCGAAGAGTCGGTCGATCCCAAGCGCGACATGCCCAAGGGCATCATCGCCGGGATGTTCACCCTGATCGTCTCGGCGTTCATGATCCTCTGGCTGAATCCAGCCACCGCCGGCGTCGGCTCCTTTGCCCTGGGCACCTCCGGTGAGCCGCTGCTGGATGGTTTCAAGGCGCTGTACGGCGAGAACATCGCCAAACTGCTCGCCCTGGTCGCGGTGGTCGGTCTGGTCGCCAGCTTCCACACCATCATCTTCGCCATGGGTCGCCAGGTGTACTCGCTGAGCCGCGCCGGCTACTTCCTGCCGTGGCTGTCGATCACCCACGGCCAACGCAAAACCCCCTACGTGGCGATGCTCGGCGGCAGCGCCCTGGCCCTGGTGGTGATGATGGCGCTGTGGTTCATCTTCGGCGAAGAGAAAGGCGGTGCGGTGATTGGCGGCACGCTGCTGAACATGGCGGTGTTCGGCGCGATGTTCTCCTACTTCATGCAGGCGCTGTCGTTCATCCTGCTGCGCAAGAACCTGCCGCACATCGAGCGCCCGTACCGCAGCCCGCTGGGCGTGCCCGGCGCGCTGCTGACCATGCTGATCGCCGCCGTGACCCTGTACTACCAACTCACCGGCGACCCCGCCTACACCCTCGGCGTGCTCTGGGTGGCGGCGTTCTTCGCGGTCGGCATCATCTACTTCGCACTGTTCGGCCGGCACCACCTGATCCTCTCGCCGGAAGAGGAATTCGCCATGCAGGAACGTGAGAAGAAACTGGCGCACTAGTTCACTAGATAGCGCCCGTAGTCGGCCGCGCCAACCAAGGCGCGGCCTTATCCCTCGGAGGACGTACGGATGACCGCCCCCCTCACCCTCGCCGGCCTGCGCCACCTGGCCGAACAAGGCAAGATCGACACCGTGCTGGCCTGCATGGTCGACATGCAGGGCCGCCTGATCGGCAAGCGTTTTCAGGTCGAGTTCTTTCTCGACAGCGCCCATGAGGAAACCCACGGCTGCGACTACCTGCTGGCCGACGACATCGACATGGAACCGGTGCCCGGCTACGCCGCCGCCAGCTGGAAGAAGGGCTACGGCGACTTCGTGTTCAAGCCGGACATGAGCACCTTGCGCGTGGTGCCCTGGGCAGAGGGCACCGCCCTGGTGCTGTGCGACGTGCAGGACCATCACGGCGAAGACCTGCCGCACAGCCCGCGTGGCATCCTCAAACGGCAGATCGCCCGTCTCGAGGAGCGCGGCTACAAGGGCATGTTTGCCTCCGAGCTGGAGTTCTACCTGTTCGACGAGAGCTACGAGGCGATCCACAAGCGCAACTACCACAAGCCGAAGACCGCCAACTACAACATCGAGGACTACGGCATCCTGCAGACCATCCGCGACGAGCCGGTGCTCCGCGCGATCCGCCGCAACCTGCAGGCCGCGGGGATTCCGGTGGAGAACTCCAAGGGCGAATGGGGCCCCGGCCAGGAAGAGATCAACGTGCGCTACGCCGATGCGCTGACCATGGCCGACCGCCACAGCGTGATCAAGCACGCCTGCAAGGAGATCGCCATGCAGCAAGGCAAGTCGATCACCTTCATGGCCAAGTGGCGCTACGACCTCGCCGGCTCGAGCTGCCACATCCACAACTCGCTGTGGGGCGTGAAGAACGACAAGCCGTTGTTCTACGACGGCAAAGTCGAGTTCGGCATGTCCAAACTGATGCGCCAGTGGGTCGCCGGACAGCTCAAGTACGCCCGCGACATCAGCTATTTCCTCGCCCCCTACATCAACTCCTACAAGCGCTTCCAGGTCGGCACCTTCGCGCCGACCCGCGCGGTGTGGAGCCGCGACAACCGCACCGCGGGCTTCCGCCTGTGCGGCGAGGGCAGCAAGGCGATCCGCATCGAATGCCGCATCGGTGGCGCCGACCTCAATCCCTACCTGGCCTACGCCGCGTTGATCGCCGCCGGGCTGGCCGGCATCGACGAAGGCCTGGAACTGGCCAAACCGTACGAGGGCGATGCCTACCAGAACGCGCGCCTGCCGGAAGTGGCCAAGACCCTGCGCGACGGCGCCGAGGCGTTGAAGAAATCCAAGATGCTCAAGCAGGCGTTCGGCGAGGAAGTGGTCGCCCACTACCTGCACACCGCCAACTGGGAGCAGTCGGAGTACGACCGGCGTATCACCGACTGGGAACTCAAGCGCGGCTTCGAGCGCTATTGAGTCAGGGTGGCCCGAGGGATTGTTCTCATGGCCGAGCCTGCGGCGATGCCGCATTAGACCTGTAGGAGCGAATTCATTCGCGATGGACATTGAACCGCGCTGCCGGCACATCGCGAATGAATTCGCTCCTACACCGGTGCTGTGATGTCTGGAGCACCGTAGGGTGGAAAACCGCGCAGCGCTTTCCACCACGAGACCGATTGGTGGAAATGCCTGCGGCGATTTCCACCCTAAGCTTGGGGAGGTTTGCATGACCCGCAGCATCCGTCTGATCTCGCCGGTCGATGGCAGCCTGTACGCCGAGCGGCCGTACAGCAGCGACGCCGCCGTCGCCGCAGCGCTGGACGCCGCCGAGCAGGCGCAGCGCGACTGGCGCCGGCGTCCGCTGGCCGAGCGTGCCGCCTACTGCAATGCGGCAGTCGACGCCATGCTGGCGATGGGCGAGGAGATCATCCCCGAACTGGCCTGGCAGATGGGCCGCCCGGTGCGCTACGGCGCCGGCGAGCTGCGCGGCTTCAACGAACGTGCGCGCTACATGATCGCGCTGGCCGAGACTGCGTTGGCCGATATCCAGCCGGAGCCCAAGGCCGGCTTTCAGCGCTTTATCCGCCGCGAACCGCTGGGCACCGTGCTGGTCATCGCGCCGTGGAACTACCCCTACCTGACCGCGGTGAACTCGATCATCCCGGCGCTGATGGCCGGCAACGCAGTGCTGCTCAAGCACGCCAGCCAGACCCTGCTGGTCGGCGAGCGCTTCGCCGAGGCGTTCCGCCGCGCCAACCTGCCCAGCGGGTTGTTCCACCACCTGCTCCTCGACCACGCGCAGGCCGCCGCGCTGATCGGCTCGGGGCGCGTGCAGCAGGTCAACTTCACCGGTTCGGTGGCCGGCGGACGAGCCATGCAGGCCGCCGCCGCCGGGCAGTTCCTCGGCCTCGGCCTGGAGCTGGGCGGCAAGGACCCGGCCTACGTGCGCGCCGACGCCGACCTCGGCCACGCGGTGGAGAACCTGGTCGACGGCGCGTTCTTCAACTCCGGGCAGAGCTGCTGCGGCATCGAGCGCATCTACGTCGACCAGGCGCTGTACCCCGGGTTCGTCGAGGCCTTCGCCGCGCTGACCCGCCAGTACGTGCTCGGCAGCCCGCTGGACGCTGCCACCACGCTCGGCCCACTGGTCAGCAGCGCGGCCGCCGATGGCGTGCGCCAGCAGATCGCATCCGCGCTGGCGATGGGCGCCCAGCCGTTGCTGGAAGCCCGCGAATTCCCCGCCGACAGCCCGGGCAACGCCTACCTGGCGCCGCAGGTACTGGTCGACGTTGACCACCGCATGGCGGTGATGCGCGAGGAAAGCTTCGGCCCGGTGGTCGGCATCATGCCGGTGACGGACGAAGCGCAGGCCATCGCGCTGATGAACGACAGCCCCTACGGCCTCACCGCGTCGATCTGGACCCGCGACCTCGAGGCCGCCGCCCGCATCGGCGACGAGATCGCCACCGGCACGGTGTTCATGAACCGCTGCGACTACCTCGACCCGGCGCTGGCCTGGACCGGGGTCAAGCACAGCGGCTACGGCGCCACCCTGTCGCAGGTCGGCTACGAATGCCTGACCCGGCCGAAATCCTTCCATCTGCGCCATGAGCTGTAACGCCCCGCTCCCGTAACCGGGAGAGGGCGCCGCAGTGCTCATCTCACTCCCTCGTCGAGGCCTGGCCATGACCAAGACCGCCAACTGGAACTACCCCACCTCGGTGCGCTTCGGCGTCGGCCGCATCGCCGAGCTGCCCGAGCTGTGCCGCGCCCATGGCATCCTGCGCCCGCTGCTGGTCACCGACCGCGGCCTGGCCAGTGCACCGATGACCACCGCGGTGCTCGACGCGCTGGTCGCCGACGGCCTCGGCGCCGCGCTGTTCAGCGACCTCAAGCCGAACCCGGTGGAAGCCAACCTGACCGCAGGCCTGGCCGCCTACCGCGCCGGCCACCATGACGGGGTGGTCGCCTTCGGCGGCGGCAGTGGGCTGGACATGGGCAAGCTGATCGCCTTCATGAGCGGACAGAGCCGCCCGGTGTGGGACTTCGAGGACATCGGCGACTGGTGGACCCGCGCCAACCCGCGCGGCATCGCTCCGGTGATCGCCGTGCCGACCACTGCCGGCACCGGCTCGGAAGTCGGCCGCGCCGGGGTGCTCACCGACGAGCTGAGCCATACCAAGCGCATCATCTTTCACCCGCAGATGATGCCGCGCGTGGTGATCAGCGACCCGGCGCTGACCGTCGGCATGCCGGCGAAGATCACCGCCGGCACCGGCATGGACGCCCTCGCCCACTGCCTGGAAGCCTACTGCGCGCCGGGCTTTCACCCGCTCGCCGACGGCATCGCGGTGGAAGGCATGCGCCTGGTCGCCGGCGCCCTGCAACGCGCCGTGCACACCCCGGACGACCTCGACGCGCGCGCCGACATGCTCGCCGCCGCGGCGATGGGCGCCACCGCGTTCCAGAAGGGCCTCGGCGGCATGCACGCGCTGGCCCACCCGGTCGGCGCGCTGTACGACACCCACCACGGCATGACCAACGCGGTGTTCATGCCCTACGTGCTGCAGTTCAACCGCAGCGCCATCGAGGAGCGCATCACCCGGCTGGCCGCCTACCTCGGCCTGGCCCAGCCGACCTTCACCGGCTTCCTCGATTTCGTCCTCGACCTGCGCAGCGCCATCGGCGTGCCGCACAGCCTGCCGCAGCTCGGCGTGGACGACACCCAGGCGGCGCTGATCGCCAAGATGGCGGTGCTCGATCCCTCGGCCGGCGGCAATCCGCTGCCGCTGGATGAAGTCGGCACCCGGGCGATCTTCGATGCGGCGCTGCAGGGCCAGCTGTGAACGGCCCGCGCGGGGCAAAAAAAAGCGGCCACACCTTGCGGTGCGGCCGCTAAAAACTCACGGAGTTGCGTACATCGTAATCACCCTGACAAAGTGATTACCGGCTTAGGACTACCGTTCCAGGATCGCAGTCACACCCTGCCCGCCCGCCGCGCAAATCGAGATCAGCCCGCGGCCCTGCTGCGCGGCATTCAGCAGCTTGGCCAGGTTGGCGACGATGCGTCCGCCGGTGGCGGCGAACGGGTGGCCGGCGGCCAGCGAGCTGCCCTTGACGTTGAGCTTGCTGCGCTCGATCGAGCCGAGCGGCGCGGCCAGGCCCAGGCGGCTCTGGCAGTACTCGGCGTCTTCCCAGGCCTTCAGGGTGCACAGCACCTGCGCGGCGAACGCCTCGTGAATCTCGTAGTAGTCGAAGTCCTGCAGGCTCAGGCCGTTGCGCGCCAGCAGGCGCGGTACCGCGTAGGCCGGGGCCATCAGCAGGCCTTCCTTGCCGTGCACGAAGTCCACCGCCGCCGCCTCGCCATCCTTGAAGTAGGCGAGGATCGGCAGGCCGCGCGCCTTGGCCCATTCCTCGCTGGCCAGCAGCACCACGGAGGCGCCATCGGTCAGCGGCGTCGAGTTGGCCGCAGTCAGGGTGCCCTTGGCGCTCTTCTCGAACACCGGCTTGAGGCTGGCGAGCTTGTCCAGGCTGATGTCCGGGCGCAGGTTCTGGTCGCGGGTCAGGCCGAGGAACGGCGTCAGCAGGTCGTTCTGCCAGCCCTCGGCGTAGGCCGCGGCGAGCTTGATGTGGCTCTCGTAGGCGAGCTGGTCCTGCGCGTCGCGGGGGATCGCCCAGGTCTGCGCCATCAGCTCGCAGTGCTCGCCCATCGACAGCCCGGTGCGCGGCTCGCCGTTCTTCGGGATGTGCGGCACCAGATGGCGCGGGCGCAGCTTGAGCAGGGTCTTCAGCTTGTCGCCGGTGCTCTTGCCGCGGTTGGCTTCGAGGAGAATCCTGCGCAACCCCTCGTTGACCCCGATCGGCGCGTCGGAGGTGGTGTCGACGCCGCCGGCGATGGCGCTGTCAATCTGCCCGAGGGCAATCTTGTTGGCAGTCAGGATCACCGCTTCCAGGCCAGTGCCGCAGGCCTGCTGGATGTCGTAGGCCGGAGTTTCCGGCGCCAGGCGCGAGCCGAGCACGCATTCACGGGTCAGGTTGAAGTCGCGCGAGTGCTTGAGCACCGCGCCCGCCGCCACCTCGCCGATCCGCTCACCGTGCAGTTTGTAGCGCTCCACCAGCCCCTCGAGGGCGGCGGTGAGCATCTCCTGGTTGCTCGCCTGGGCGTAGACGGTGTTGGAGCGGGCGAAGGGGATGCGGTTGCCGCCGACGATGGCGACCCGGCGCAGCTGGGGCATGGGTGAACTCCTGAAAGGGGATGAAAAGCGACGCAGCGGCCCTGTAGGAGCGAATTCATTCGCGATGAGGCTCACGCGGAATCGCGAATGAATTCGCTCCTACACCGGCAGCTTGCGCAGTACCAACAGAGCCTAGCTTGCCGCGGCCGCGAGACATTGGCCGACCCGCCGCGAGGCGGACCAGCCACGGTCAATGCATGAAACGGGTGGACGGTTACAGTGGTCAACACTGCAATCCCTACCGGCCGAACGCCTACACTCTTCGAGCCCCCAGCCTGGAGCCCGTTCCATGTCCGATCGCTATCTCGATTTCGCCAACTCCAACGCCGGCCGCCGCCTGGTCGGCGCCCTCGGCCTGCCCGCGCCGGTGCGCCTGGAGCGCTGGCAGGCCGGCCGCACGCGGCCGGTGGACGGTGCCCTGCTGCTCGGTGGCGACGGCCCGCTGGCGAGCGCAGTGAGCGGCTTCCTCAATCGCCTCACCAACGAATCCTTCGCCGACGTCGAGCAACGCTTCGGCCTGAGCCGCTGGACGCCCGAGCAGGGGCCGAAGCTCAAGGCGCTGGTGTTCGACGCCAGCGGCCTGACTGACACCACGCAGCTGATCGCCCTGCGCGACTTCTTCCAGCCGGCGCTCAAGGGCCTCGGCAAATGCCCGCACGTGGTGATCCTCGGCCGCGCCCCGGAAAGCCTCAAGGACCCGCTGGCCGCCAGCGCGCAGCGCGCCCTGGAGGGCTTCAGCCGCTCGCTGGGCAAGGAAATCCGCCGCGGTGGCACGGTGCAGTTGCTGTACGTCGGCAAGGGCGCCGAGGACCAGCTGGAAGGCGCGCTGCGCTTCTTCCTCTCGCCGAAGAGCGCCTACGTCTCCGGCCAGGTGCTGCGCCTGGCGCCGTGCGCCGCGCAGGTCGCCGACTGGACGCGGCCGCTGGCCGGCAAGAAGGCACTGGTCACCGGCGCCAGCCGCGGCATCGGCGCGGCCATCGCGGAAACCCTGGCGCGCGACGGTGCCGAGGTGGTGCTGCTCGACGTGCCCGCCGCGCAGGCCGGCCTCGACGCGCTGGCCGCCCGCCTCGGCGGGCGCAGCCTGACCCTCGACATCACCGCGACGGATGCACCGGCGCAACTGGTCGAGGCGCTGCCCGACGGCATCGACATCGTCGTGCACAACGCCGGCATCACCCGCGACAAGACCCTGGCGAAGATGAGCGACGAGTTCTGGAATGCGGTGCTCAACGTCAACCTGCTCGCCCCGCAGCTGCTGACCAAGGCGCTGCTGGATGCCGGCACCCTGCGCGACGACGGCCGCGTGGTGCTGCTCGCCTCGATCAGCGGCATCGCCGGCAACCTCGGGCAGACCAACTATGCGACCAGCAAGGCCGGCCTGATCGGCCTCGCCGCCGCCTGGGCGGGAGCGTTGGGCAAGCGCGGCATCAGCCTCAACGCGGTGGCGCCGGGCTTCATCGAAACGCAGATGACCGCGGCGATTCCCTTCACCATTCGTGAGGCCGGGCGGCGGATGAACTCGATGGGCCAGGGCGGCCTGCCGCAGGACGTCGCCGAAGCGGTGGCCTGGCTCAGCCAGCCGACCACCGGCGCGGTCAACGGCCAGGTGCTGCGGGTCTGCGGGCAGAGCTTGCTGGGCGCCTGAGCCCAACCTGTAGGAGCGAATTTATTCGCGATTGCCGGCCAGCCCGAAAGTGCCCACATCGCGAATAAATTCGCTCCTACGAAAAGCGTCAGGGCGCGCCCGGAACAGTGGCGCCTTCCGCCTTGCCGCGCTTGCGAAACTCCACCGGCGTCTCGCCCACCCAGCGTTTGAATGCGCGGTAGAAGGTGCTCGGTTCGGAGAAGCCGGTGCGCTCGACGATCACCTCGATGCGCTCGTCGGTCTTCAGCAGCAGGTCCTTGGCCAGGCGGCAGCGGTAGTCGGTGATCAGGTCGTTGAAGCGCACCCCGGCCATGGCCAGGCGCTCGCGCAGCCGCCGCGGCGGCATGTTCAGGCGCCCGGCGACCTGCTCCAGGGTGGCGCCGCCGTCGACCAGCAGTTCGGCGATCAGCTCGCGCACCTTGCGCACCAGGTCGAGGCGTTCGACCTCGGCCAACTGCCGGCGCGCCAGCGATTCGTGGATGCGCAGCAGTTCCGGCGCGGCATGCCGCGACGGCTTGCTCAGCACCGCGGCATCGAAGCGCAGCGCATAGCGCTCGGCGCCGAGCTGCACCGGGCAGCCGTAGACCGCCTGGTAGCGCTCCAGCGGCGCGCCCTGGGCGTGCATCAGCTCGACCTGGAACGGCCGGAAGGCGCCTTCGGTGAGCGCACCGAACAGGCGGATCACCGCGCCGGCGAGCATTTCCGGGAAATGCCGGTTGCTGCCGAGCATGCCCAGCGACAGCACCGCCGCCTCGCCCTCGACGTCGAGGCGCGCGTTCAGCGTGTCGGAGAGCAGGCGCACGTAGCGCAGCGCATGGCGCAGACCATCGCCGAAGGTTTCGCTGGAGAGGAACAGGTATTCGAGCAGCAGACCGTGGAACGCCGGCAGGTGGCCGGCCAGGTGCAGGCCGACATGCTCTTCGCCGCATTCTTCGGCGGCGGCCTTCCAGAACTGGGTCTGTGCGGTATGGGGGAAGCGGCCGGCCGGCAAGTCGCCTGGGGCCAGGCCAACCCGGGCGAGGACCCGGTCGGGATCGGTGCCACTGGCGCGCAAGGCGTCGATCACCGGGCGCATCAGCGCCACATCGTCGGTCAGATCACGCATCATCGTCCGAGGTTCTTGTTATTCGAAGGGCGGCGCCATCTTAGGCAGTTTTGCGCCTCTGGCTCAAGGCGCCGATTGACTGGCGCGCCGCTCTGCCGCGCCGCGCTGCCAATGCGGTGCTGGCCCAGGCGGCTAAGCTGCTGCGATCAGCATAAGGAGACCCGCATGGCCACCGACTGGCATGACCTGCCCACCCCGCCCGCCCTGCCAGGCCTGTTCCTGCGCGCCGCCCTGCGCCGCAAGGTGACCGGCAAGACGCTGCCCGAGCTCGGCCTGCGCGGCCCGGTGAGCGTCGATCCCGGCCACCTGGCGCGCTATCGCCAGCTCTGCGCGGCGCCGGACGACGGCTACCTGCCCCCGGCCTACCCGCACCTGCTGGCCTTCCCGCTGCAGATGCGCCTGCTCACCGATGCGCAGTTCCCCTTCCCGCTGCTCGGCCTGGTGCACCTGGAAAACCGTATCCAGGTGTTGCGCCCGCTCGGCGGGCTCGGCCCGTTCCGGGTCGGCGTGCGTCTGGCCAACCTGCAGCCGCACGCCAAGGGTGCGCTGTTCAGCCTGATCACCAGCCTCGAGGACCAGCTCGGCCTGCTCTGGGAAGCCGACAGCCGCCTGCTGTGCCGCAGCGTGCGCCTCGACGGCGCGCCGCTCGACGCCGAGGAGCCTGCACCGCTGCCGCTGCAGGCGCTGGCCGATTGGTCGGCGCCGGCCGACATTGGCCGCCGCTACGCGCGGGTCGCCGGCGACTACAACCCGATCCACCTCAGCGCGCTGTCGGCGCGGCTGTTCGGCTTTCCACGCGCCATCGCCCACGGCCTGTGGAGCAAGGGTCGCGCGCTCGGCGCGCTGGCCAGCCACCTGCCGAACGCCGGTTACGAGGTCGCGGTACGCTTCCAGAAGCCGGTGCTGCTGCCCAGCCATGTCGCCCTGCTGGCCAGTGCGCCGGCGGCCAGCGGGCAGTTCCAGCTGCACGGCGAGCAGGAGCTGCTGCACATGATCGGCAGCTGGCGTCCGCTGTAACCGTGCGGGTGTGGGAGCGAATGCATTCGCGAAGGGCACAGCAGTGAGCTACCGGTCATCGCGAATGAATTCGCTCCTACAGAGTCCGCGCTAGGCGCTTGCGCCGCACCGGGATGCGGCCGAAGCTATGCGGCTGAAGGAGAGCCGCATGAACCTCGATGAACTGACCCAACGCCTGCACGCGATCCGCGATCGCAACGACTGGCGCCGCTTCCACAACCCGAAGAACCTGGCCATGGCCGCCAGCGTGGAGATGGCCGAGCTGGTGGAAATCTTCCAGTGGCTGGGCGACGACGAAGCGCGCCAGCTGTCGCCGGAGAAGCTCGAGCACGCCGGTCAGGAAGTCGGCGACATCGTCCTCTACCTGCTGCTGTTGTGCGCCGAGCTGGGCATCGACATGGAGCAGGCAGTGCGCGCGAAGCTGGCCGACAGCGAACGGCGGTTTACGTCATGAGCGACCGCCACTTCGACGAACTGGCGACGCGCTTCGCCGAGAAAATCTACGGCGGCGCCAAGGGCGCGATTCGCCTCGCGGTGCTCCAGGCCGACCTCGCCGAAGCGCTGCCGGACCGCCCGCTGCGGGTCCTCGACATCGGCGCCGGGCTCGGCCACATGGCGCTGTGGCTGGCCGAGCGCGGCCATCAGCTGACCCTCGCCGAACCCGCCGAACCGATGCTCAGCGGCGCCCGCGAGCGCTTCGCCGCGGCCGGGCAGACCGCCACCTTCATCCAGGCGCCGTGGCAGGAGCTGCTTGGCCAGCTCACCGAACCCTACGACCTGGTGCTCTGCCACGCGGTGCTGGAATGGCTGGCCGAGCCGCACGCCATCCTCCCCGTGCTGCACCAGCTCACCGCGCCGGGCGGCTGGCTGTCGCTGGCCTTCTACAACAAGGACGCGCTGGTCTACCGCAACCTGCTCAAGGGCCATTTCCGCAAGCTGCGCAAGCAGCAGTTCGCCGGCGAGAGCCAGAGCCTCACCCCGCAGAAGCCGCTCGACCCGCGCGAACTGGCGGCGCAACTCGACGGCCACTGGCAGGTCGAAAGCCGTAGCGGGGTGCGGGTATTCCACGACTACATGCCGGCCGAATTCCAGGCCAAGGCCGAGCTGATCGACCTGCTGGAAATGGAACTGGCCTACCGCCGCCATCCCGGTTTCGAAGGGCTCGGCCGCTACCTGCACTGGGTCTGCCGGCCGCTGTAGCGGGACTTGACGAAACCCCGGAGGAAGCAGGTAGTAGCGATGGGAGGAGTACCGCGATGAATTACCGCCCGTATCTGCTGGTGACGGCGCTCGGCCTGGCCGCCTGCCAAAGCCCCAACCCCTATACCGCCAGTTCGCGGCCGCTGCCGCCGGCTCCGCCGCAGGCAGCACAGACCCTCGACCTCAGCGCCTATCCGGCCGCGCCGCGCGACTTCGGCCGCTACCGCACCTGGTCGTGGCGCGATGCACCGGCGGGGTCGACCTGGGCCAGCGGCGAGCTGCTCCGCGAGGCGGTGCTCAATGGCCTCGACCAACGTGGCCTGCGCCCGGCGCAAGCCGGCAAACCCAGCGACCTGCAGGCGAGCGCCGCGCTCAGCGTGGAGACCCGCCAGTACCAGACCCAGGACAGCTTCGGTACCTACTACGGCAGCGGCCCGTACTGGGGCGACCGCTACGGCATGTACGGCAGCGTGCCGCTGATTCGCACCTACGAGCGCCAGGTCGTGGTGGTGCACATCGACCTGTTCGACGCGCGCGACGGTCAGCCGGTGTGGAGCGGCAGCGCCGAGGCCAGTGCCGAGGGCGACCAGAGCGCGCGGGCCGGTGCGCTGCGCCAGGCGGTGAACGACGCGCTGACCCAGTATCCGCCGCGCTGAATGTCCCCGGCGCGCTTGCCGAGCGCTGCCGTGTGGGCTTGGCTAAAGGCTCTAGCATCGGAGATTGAACATGTCCCTTCGTCTTTTCCTGGTACCCGCCCTGCTGCTTCTCAGCGCCTGCGAGAGCGTGCAGCTGGATCGCGACTACGACAGCAGCCGCGACTTCGCGAACTACCGCACCTGGAGCTGGAAGCAGCCGACCCTGCTCTACACCCCGGACGACCCGCGACTGAAGAGCGACATCACCGAACAGCGCATTCGCCAGGCCACCGACGACCAGTTGCTGCAGCGCGGCCTGCGCCCGGCGGCAGCCGGCGCGCACGGCGATGTGCAGGTGCAGGCGGCGCTGATCGTCGAGCAGCAGCAGGATCAGGTCAGCACCACCTACGGCGGTTACTGGGGCGGCTACTGGGGCAACTACTGGGGCGGCCCCGGCATCACCGAGACGCGCAACGTCACCTACAAGGTCGCCACCATGCAGATCGACCTGTACGACGGCAAGGACGGCAAGCTGGTCTGGCGCGGCACCGGCGAGCAGATCATGCGCAACTCGCCGCCGACCCCGGCCGAGCGCGAAGCGGCGATCCGTGAAACGGTAGGCAAAGTGCTATCACAGTATCCGCCACACTGAAGGCCCGTCCGCCAGGAATAGTCTCCATGCCGCAAGCCTCGTTCAGCCACCGCCCGGCCGGCGCCGCCGACCTCGCCGAGGTCGTTACGTTCGTGCAGAACGCCGACGAGCTGTTCTTCGCCTACCCCAAGGGCGCCTGGCCGCTGACGGTCGGTCAGCTGGCCGCGACCATGGCCGAGCGCCGCGACAGCATGGTCGCCCTGCTGCATGGCCAAGTCGCCGGCTTCGCCAACTTCTACCAGTGGCAGCACGGCGAGAGCTGCGCGCTGGGCAACATGATGGTCGCGCCCAGCGCGCGCGGCCACGGCGTGGCGCAGTACCTGATCGGGGTGATGGAGCAGCTCGCCGTGCAGCACTTCAAGGCCCAGCTGATGCGCGTCTCCTGCTTCAACGGCAATGCCGCCGGCCTGCTGCTGTACACCGAGCTGGGCTATCGCCCGCAGGCCATCGTCGAGCGCCGCGACCCACAGGGGCGGCGGGTCGCCCTGGTGCAACTGGAGAAGGACCTTGCCCCGGCCGACTGAGCCGCAATGTGTGCTGATCCTGGTCAACAGCGGCCCGAGCACCCCTGCGCGTTGCGCCGCGCCGTTCTACACCGCCACCCTGCTGGCCTGCATGGACGCCGAGGTGACCCTGTTCCTCAGCGGCGAAGGTGCCCAGCTGGCGCGCCGCGAGGTGGCGGACAGCCTGCGGGTGATCGCCGACGGCGAACCGCTGCTGCACTTCATCCAGCAGGCCAAGCAGGCCGGCGTTCGCCTGCTGATGTGCCGCGCGCCCGGCGTGCTGATCGACGAGACCGCGCTGATCGACGAACTCGATGCGATCAGCAGCGGCGGCGAGCTGGCACAGATGATCCTCGAAGCCGACAAGGTGCTGAGCCTATGACCCTGCACGGTCTGGCGTTCCCCGATGAGCTGCTGTACGCCCCGGACTACAACCTCTGGCTGCGTGCGGATGACGATGGCCTTACCCTCGGCCTGACCGCCTACGGCTGCGCGAGCTACGGGCAGATCTTCGCCTTCACCCCCAAGCGCGACGGCTGGCACATCGACAAGGACCGCAGCTTCGGCGTGGTCGAATTCGCCAAGGCCGCCAGCTCGGCGCGCTGCCCGCTGGCAGGCACCCTGCTGGCCAGCAATCCGGCGGTGGTCGAGCGCCCGGCGCTGATCAACCAGGACTGCTACGGCGCCGGCTGGATGGTCCGTCTGCAGCCGGACGACTGGCCGGCGGCGCGCAGCGAACTGCTCAGCGGCGCCGCGGCGCTGGCCGCCTTCGCCGAACGCATGCGCCTGGATGGCTTCGATCCGCACGATGCCGGCGTCCAGGCGCTGCGTCAGGAGTGAGCCGATGACCATCCCCGAACCGCCGCACTTCGACGGCCAGCGCTGGAGCAATGCCGACGCCGATCGCATCGAACTGGTTGCCGCCGACCCGCACTGGCCGCAACGTTTTCGCGAAGAGGCCGACGCCATTCGCGCCGCGGTCGCCATGCCGCAACTGGGCATCGAGCACTTCGGTAGCACCGCGGTGCCTGGCCTGGAGGCCAAGCCGATCATCGACATCCTGCTGCTGCCACCGCCGGACGCCGACTGGGAACAGCTCGTCGCGCCGCTGGAAAGCCTCGGCTACCAGTACTGGCGCGACAACCCGGCGCCGCAGCGGATGTTCTTCGTCAAAGGTATGCCGCCGCAGGGCAACGGGCGCACCCACCACATTCACGTGATGAACCTGGCCGACGCCGACCGCCACCTGATCTTCCGCAACTGGCTGCGCACCCATCCGCGGGACGCCGCCGCCTACCAGCGCAGCAAGCGCGAACTCGCCGCGCGCTACGCCGACGACCGCGACGCCTACACCGCCGGCAAGGACGCCATCGTCGGAAAGATCCTCGGCAAGGCCCTCGGCACCCGCCGCGACGGCGCCCGCGTCCAGGGTGGCGAGCCCGGCGGCCCGGTGCAGGGCTGAGCGCGGGCGCCGGCATGCCACGCCTGCCCGCGCTCCTCCTGCTGGCCCTGCTCGCCGCCTGCAGCACCCCGCCGCAGACCACCCGGCCGAGTGACTTCGTCTACCTCGACACGGTGCTGCACGAGGCCCGCTACGACGTGCGCTACTTCAACGGCGACAACTTCACCGGCAACCGCGTGGACGGCTACCGCAGTGCGCGGATTCAGCTCACCCGCCCCGCCGCCCAGGCGCTGGCCAGCGCCGAACAGGAGCTCTTCGCGCAGGGGCTGGGGCTGGGGCTGGGGCTGAAAATCTTCGACGGCTACCGACCGCAACGTGCAGTGGAGTTCTTCAAGCGCTGGGCCGCCGACCCGCAGGAGCAGCGCATGAAGGCACGCTTCTACCCCGAACTGGACAAGCGCGAGCTGTTCGATCGCGGCTACATCGCCAAACAATCTGGCCACTCGCGCGGCAGCACCGTCGACCTGACGCTGATCGATGCCCATAGCGGCAAGGAACTGGACATGGGCAGCCCGTTCGACTTCTTCGGCCCCATCTCCCATCACGACACCCCACTGATCAGCCCCGCGCAGCGCCACAACCGCCAACTGCTACGCGACTTGATGCGCCGCCACGGCTTCGAACCCTACACCGCCGAATGGTGGCACTACCGCCTGCGCGCCGAGCCTTATCCAGACACCTACTTCGACTTTCCGGCGCAGTAGCGGCGGGCGAGAGAATGGCGGAAGGCAGTGGGAGTCGAACCCACCCAGGAACGGCTGCCGTCCCCCACCGGGTTTGAAGCCCGGCCACGCCACCGGGCGTGATTACCTTCCATGTGTTCGGTGCGTCCAGCCGGCGGGCTGGCGTTGCTAAACGTTGTGCGGCGGGCCCTCGTTCCCGTTGGCGGTGGTCACGGCGAGGGCGGAGTCGCTGCGGGTTTTGCGCTCGTTGCCGTGTCGGCGAGTAAAGCCGATGCGGTCGAAGTATTCGAGTATCTGGATGGCGCGCTTGCGGCCGATGGCCACGCGGTCGCGGAACGCTGCGGCGCTGAGCAGGCCGTGTTCGTGCTCCAGTTGCAGGACCTGGGCGGCCAGCTGGCGGATGGTCGCTTCCGGGTAGAACAGGTCCTTGACCACCTGATGCAGCAGGCCCAGGCGCGCCAGCTTGCGCAGCAGCAGACGCACATCGGCGTCGCTCTGCTGCAGCGCGCTGGCCAGCTCCCGCACCCAGGGCGGGTCGAAGCCGCCGGCTACGAGCAGTGGCCAGAGGCGCTGGTGCAGCGCTTCGTCGGCGGCGCTGAGCTGCACGCGGTGCTCGGGCAGGTGCAGCCAGGGGCCGCTGCTCTGGATGCGGCCGTCGCCGAGCAGGCTGTCCAGCAGGGCGATGAACACCGGTCGCTCGAGGCGTGCCAGCGCATAGCGGCGCAAGCGGTCGCGGTCCGGGCCGAGTTCGTCGGGCTGCTCGGCATGGAAGCGCGCCAAGGCCTCGAGCAGTTCGCCCTGCAGGGCGATCCAGCGCGTGGTGGCGAACAAGCGCGGGCCCTGGCGGGTGCTCGCGGTGCACACCGCGACCGGCAGCTGCCAGGTGCCGACGGCGCGGTTGAACTGGCGCTCCAGCACTGCCGGGTCGAGGCCGTTGTCGGCGCGCTCGAGGAGCACCGGCAATGCGGCTTCCAGGCTGGCCGTGCGCAACGCGTCGAGCTGCGCCAGGCGCGCCGGACTGCGCCGCTCGCGCGCCGGGGCGAAGGGATCAAGCAGCCGGCCGCCGCCGAGCGTGCGCTGCGCCGACTGGTCGCGCAGCACCAGGCGGTCGCCATGCACCGCATGCACCGGGGCGTTGAGCAGCAACTGGGCCAGGCCGTGCTCGCCGGGCGCCAGCCGCTCGCTGTCGAGCAGTGCGACGCGCGCGGTGACGTCCTGGGCGCCGAGGTGTACGTGCACCGGCGTCCAGTGCGCCAGTGCGCGCGCTTCGCTGGCTAGCACGCGCAGTTCGATATCGATCCGCGTGGCCGGCGCGTGCAGCACCGGCGCCAGCAGCCAGTCGCCGCGCTGGATGCGTTCCAGCGCCTGCTTGTCGCCAGCGACGTTGACGGCGACCCGCTGACCGGCGCCGGCTTGTTCGACGCTGAGGCTCTGCGCGCGCAGATCGCGCACCCGCACGCGCAGGCCGGCGGGGCTGAGCAGCAGTTCATCACCGATTCGCACCTGGCCGGCGAAGGCGGTGCCGGTGGCCACCCGGCCGGCGCCGTCGACGTTGAATACGCGGTCAACCGCCAGGCGGAAGTGCCCGGCGGCGCGCCGCTCGCCGGCCACCGCAGCGTCCGCCGCCAGGGTCAGGCGCAGCAGGTCGATGCCGCTGCCGGTGATGCTCGACACCGGATGGATCGGCGCGCCGGCAAAGGGCCCGCCGGCCAGCAGACTGCCGATCTGCTCGCGCACTTCGGCGACGCGCGCGGCGTCGACCCGGTCGGTCTTGGTCAGCACCACGCGCGCGCGGGGAATCCCCAGCAGTTCGACGATCGCCAGGTGCTCGCGGGTCTGCGGCATCACTCCGTCGTCGGCGGCGACCACCAGCAGCATCAGGTCGATGCCGCTGGCCCCGGCGAGCATGTTGTGGATGAAGCGCTCGTGGCCGGGCAGGTCGATGAAGCCGGTCAGCGACCCGTCGCCGAGGTCGGCGTACAGGTAGCCGAGGTCGATGGTGATGCCGCGCGCGCGCTCGGCCGGGCGGCGGTCGCCCTCGATGCCGGTGAGGGCGCGCAGCAGCGCGGTCTTGCCGTGGTCGATGTGCCCCGCCGTGCCGACGATCAAACCGCCGCCTCCGCCAGCTGCGCCAGTTGCGCGCGGAACGCCGGCTCGTCGTCGAGCTGGCGCAGGTCGAGCCACAGCGCGTCGTCGTCGAGGCGACCGAGTACCGGAATCGGCAGGCTGCGCAGGCGCTCCTCCAGCTCACGCAAGGCGCGGCCGCGCAGGCGTTTGGGTTGCTGCGGGCGTAGGCACAGCGCGGCGCTGGGCAGGCGCGCCACCGGCTGCGCGCCGCTGCCGATCATGCCCAGCGCCGCTTCGACGCTGACCTGCCAGCCCGCGCCCAGCGGCGCCGCGACTGCGGTGAGGAGGCCCTCGGCCTGCGCGCGGATGTCGGCCGCCGGACGACAGAGCAGGCGCAGGGTAGTCAAGCGCTCGGCCAGGCGATCGGGGTCACGGTACAGCTGCAGCACCGCTTCCAGCGCGGCGAGGGTCAGCTTGTCGACGCGCAGGGCGCGCTTGAGCGGGTTTTTCTTGATCTTCGCGATCAGCTCCCGGCGGCCGAGGATCAGCCCGGCCTGCGGGCCGCCGAGCAGCTTGTCGCCGCTGAAGGTGACCAGGTCGGCGCCGTCGGCCAGCGCCTCCTGCACGGTCGGCTCCTTGGGCAGGCCCCAGCGGGTCAGGTCGACCAGCGTGCCGCTGCCGAGGTCTTCGAGCAGCGGCAGGCCGTGGGCGTGGGCGATCGCGGCGAGGTCGCGGGTGGCGACGCTGGCGGTGAAGCCCTGCACGCTGTAGTTGCTGGTGTGCACGCGCATCAGCAGGCCCGAACGCGGACCGATCACCGCCTCGTAATCCTTGGCGTGGGTGCGGTTGGTGGTGCCGACCTCGACCAGCTTGACCCCGGCGCGGGCCATGATGTCGGGGATGCGGAACGCGCCGCCGATCTCGATCAACTCGCCACGCGAGATGATGCCTTCCTTGCGCGCGCCCAGGCTGTTCAGCGCCAGCAGCACGGCGGCGGCGTTGTTGTTGACCACGGTGACCGCCTCGGCGCCGGTCAGCTCGCGGATCAGTCCGGTGATCAGGTCGTCCCGGTCGCCGCGCGTGCCGCTGCCCAGGTCAAATTCGAGGTTCAGCGGGTAGCGCGCCGCCAACGTGATCGCCTCGATTGCTTCGTCCGGCAGCAGGGCGCGGCCGAGGTTGGTGTGCAGCACCGTGCCGGTCAGGTTGAAGACCCGCCGCACGCGGCTGGCGTGGTGGGCGGCGAGGCGTTCGCCGGCGCGCCCGGCGAGCACCGCCTCGCTCAGTTCGATGGCGGCAAGCTGGCCGTGGCGGGCCGGTTCACGCAGCTCGTCGAGCAAATCACGCAGGGTTTTCAGCAGGGCGTCGCGGCCGTAGCGCTGCTGCAGGGGTGTACAGGCGGGGCTGCGCAGCAGGCGGTCGATGGAGGGCAGGCGAACGGCGGTCATGCACGAGCCTCGAGACGATTTACCTTCACCAGTGTAGGCAAATCGGGGCAGAGGGCTATTTCGCAGAGGGTGGATTGGTAGGAGCAAATTCATTCGCGAAGGGGAAACCACTCCCGTTGCGGTTCATCGCGAATGAATTCGCTCCCACAAGTGCTGATCTATTCCGCGCCAGGGGCCAGCAGCAGGTTCGGCGCGCGGCGCAGCCAGCCCTCCTCGGCCAGGCGCAGGTCGAGCGCCAGGCTGGCCAGGTCGTCGGCCAGCGGTTCGGCGTCTTCGGCGAACTCCCGGTAGAACTGCTTGAGATAGCCCTGGCAACCCGGACACACCTCGGCGCGCAACGGCGCCTGCTCGGCGCTGCGGTCGTCGCGCTGCAGCGACACGTAGCCGAGGTGCTTGCTCTCCTGGCAGTGGCTGCATTTGACCCGCACGAAGTGCCACTGGCAGGCGCACAGCGAGCAGGCCAGGTAGCGCAGGCCGCTCTGCTTGCCGCGATGGTGGATGATCCCGGCCACCGGCGGCGAACCACAGGCCGGGCACAGCGTGCGCGCCTCGCTCTCCAGCAGCTGCCCGGCCGGCAGGGCCAGCAGCGCGCGGGTGAAGGCCACCTGCAGGGTCGCGCCGAGGAACGGCAGCAGCGCCGCCGGCAGCAGGTCGAACTGGCCGCTGAGCAGGGCAATCGCCCAGACCTTGCGTTGATCGACGTCAGCGCGGCGCAGCTGTGTCAGTGCGGCGGCCACCGCCGGGCTGGCGGTGGGTGCGAGGGCATCGAGCAGCGGCTCGAGCAGCGCCTGCCAGGCAGGCGTGCGGACCAGGCCGTCGTAGGCCAGCGGCGGCATGCCGTGCGCCTGGCTGCGCTGCAACGCCGCGGCATCCGGCAGCAGCCGTGCCGGCGCAGCGTCGAACAGCTGCTGCTGGGCGTCGCACAGCTGGGCCATCAGGCTCAGGTAGTCGCCGAGCGGATGGCCGACCGCCAAGGCGCGCAGGCGCGCGGCGCGGCGGCTGAACAGGTCGCCGGGGGGCAGCACGACAAAAGGCGGCGTGCTGGCCGCCGCTTCGATCTGGCCTGGTTCGAGAATCTTGGCTGGCACGCAGGAGTCCTTCTGTCGTGAAACGAAAGCGCCTTCCCTCACCCTAGCCCTGGCTGCGCGCCCCGCTCCGGAGGGAGAGGGAATTTCCACTGCGCGCCTAGGGCTCGCGACCCTTGCCGACGTCCTTCAGCCAGCCGTTGTGATGCTTGCGCGCCCAGGCGCGGCTGACCCAGCCGGTGAGCATCGCGGCCATCGAGCCCTTGACCCAGAAGCCGGCGTAGATGTGCACGAGAATGCTGCAGATCAGCACGAAGGCGGCGAAGGCATGCAGCAGCGAGGCGAGACGGATCAGCTCGATACCGAACCAGTGGCTGAAGTACTGGCGCCACATGATCAGCCCGGTGATCAGCAGCGTCAGCAGGCAGAGGATCAGGGTCCAGAACAGCAGCTTCTGCCCGGCGTTGTAGCGGCCGACTTCCGGCAGGTTGTCCTCGCGGTTGTTGACCACGTCGCGCCACTGCTTGAGCCACTGCATGTCGCGGCGGTCGATCAGGTTGTGGTGGGCGAAGCGCACCACCAGGAACAGGAAGAACAGGAACATCGCCAGGCCGAGGAACGGGTGCAGGATGCGCGTCCACGGGCCGCCGCCGAACAGGTGGCTGAGCCAGAACAGCGCCGGGTGGAACAGCGCCAGCCCGGACAGCCCGGCGAGCATGAAACAGATCGCCACCAGCCAGTGATTGGTGCGCTCGTTGGCGGTGTAGCGCTGGATGTCTTTGTTCATCGCTCAGTTCCTCTTGCGCGGCGGACGCCATCGACACCACTCACGAGCGCGGTGCCCGCGGGTCATAGCTGTGCACCGCCGGATCGACCTGATGCACGCTCTGCTCCACCAGCTGGCGCTCCGGCACCGGCTCGTCCTCCTCGACCACGTTGCGGCCGACGCGGATGTAGTGGAAGAAACCGAACAACGCGACCACGCCCATGCCCAGCAGGCCGAGCGGCTTGGTCACGCCCTTCCACAGCGACACCAGCGGGCTGATGTGCGGGTCGTCCGGCAGGCCGGCGTACAGCGACGGCTGGTCGGCGTGGTGCAGCACGTACATCACGTGGGTGCCGCCGACGCCTTGCGGGTCGTACAGGCCGGCGTGCTCGAAGCCGCGCGACTTGAGGTCGACGATGCGTTCGGCGGCGTGCTCCTTCATGTCCTCCTTGGTGCCGAAGACGATCGCCCCGGTCGGGCAGGTCTTCACGCAGGCCGGCTCCATGCCCACCGACACGCGGTCGGAGCACAGCGTGCACTTGTAGGCCTTGTGGTCCTTCTGCGAGATGCGCGGGATGTTGAACGGGCAGCCGGTGATGCAGTAGCCGCAGCCGATGCAGTGGTCCTGGTTGAAGTCGACGATGCCGTTGGCGTACTTCACGATCGCCCCCGGACTCGGGCAGGCGGCCAGGCAGCCGGGCTCGGCGCAGTGCATGCAGCCGTCCTTGCGGATCAGCCACTCGAGCTTGCCGACCTCGCTTTCGTGCTCGGTGAAGCGCATCAGCGTCCACGACTGCGCGCTGAGATCAGCCGGGCTGTCGTAGGTGCCGTGGTTCTGGCCGACCTCGTCGCGCAGCTCGTTCCATTCCGAGCAGGCCACCTGGCAGGCCTTGCAGCCGATGCACTTGGACACGTCGATCAGCTTGGCCACTTCGTCGACCTGGCGCACCGAGGACACCGGGGTGGTGGTGGCGGAGCGGGCAATGATGTCTTGGGATGCCATGGCTCAACTCCTCAGGCCTTTTCCACGTTGACCAGGAACGACTTGAACTCCGGTGTCTGCGTGTTGCCGTCGCCGACGAAGGGGGTCAGGGTGTTGGTCAGGTAGCCGTTGCGGGCCACACCGGAGAAGCCCCAGTGCAGCGGGATGCCAACCTGGTGCACGGTCTTGCCGTCGACCTGCAGCGGGCGGATGCGCTTGGTCACCACCGCCACCGCCTTGATGAAGCCGCGGTTGGAGGAGACCTTGACCTTGTCCCCGGCGGCGATGCCGAGCTCCTTGGCCAGCACCTCGCCGATCTCGACGAACTGCTCCGGCTGGGTGATCGCGTTGAGCCGGCAGTGCTTGGTCCAGAAGTGGAAGTGCTCGGTGAGCCGGTAGGTGGTCGCCGCGTAGGGGAACTCGGCGGCGGTGCCGAACAGCTCCATGTCGTTCTTGAACACCCGCGCCGCCGGATTGCTGGTGGCCTTGGGATTGCCGCGATGCAGCGGGTTGATACCGATCGGCGTCTCGAACGGCTCGTAGTGCTCGGGGAACGGCCCCTCGGCCATCTTGTCGACGGCGAAGAAGCGCGCCACGCCCTCGGGGTTCATGATGAACGGGTTCATCCCCGCTTCCGGCGGCACGTCGGCCTTGTAGTCGGGCACGTCGGTGCCGGCCCAGGCCTTGCCGTTCCACCACACCAGGCGTTTCTTCACCGGGTCCCAGGGCTTGCCGGACGGGTCGGCCGAGGCGCGGTTGTAGAGAATCCGCCGGTTCGCCGGCCAGGCCCAGGCCCAGCCGAGCGTCTGGCCCATGGCGTGCGGGTCGGCGTTGTCGCGCCGCGCCATCTGGTTGCCGAGCTGGGTCCAGCTGCCGCAGAAGATCCAGCAACCGCTCGCCGTGCTGCCGTCGTCGCGCAGCTGGGCGAAGCCGGCCAACTGCTCGCCGGCCTTGGCCAGCACCACGCCGGTGGCCGGGTCGCTGACATCGGCCAGGGCCTTGCCGTTGTACTCCCTGGCCAGCTCGTCCGGGCCCGGCTCATGGGGCGTCAGGTACGGCCAGTCGAGGCCGAGGATCGGCTCGGGGAACTTGCCGCCGTCCTTCGCGTACATGGCGCGCACGCGCAGGAACAACCCGGCCATCACCGAGATGTCGGTGCGCGCCTGGCCGGGCGGCTCGGCGCCCTTCCAGTGCCACTGCAGCCAGCGCCCGCTGTTGACGATCGAGCCGTCTTCCTCGGCGAAGCAGCTGATCGGCAGGCGGAACACGGTGGTCTGGATGTTCGCCGTGTCGACTTCGTTGTAGTCGTCGGCGTGCCGCCAGAACTCCGAGGTCTCGGTGGCCAGCGGGTCCATCACCACCATCCATTTCAGCTTGGCCAGCGCGGCGCTGACCTTGGCCTTGTTGGGGAACGAGGCGAGCGGGTTGAAGCCCTGGCAGAAGTAGCCGTTGACCCTGCCCTGGTACATCAGGTCGAAGTAGCGCAGCACGTCGTAGCCGGGCACATCGAGCTTGGGCAGCCAGTCGTAGCACCAGTTGTTCTCGGCGGTGGCGCTCTTGCCGAACCAGCTCTTCATCAGGCTGACGTGGAACTTGCCGTAGTTCTGCCAGTAGGACAGCTGTCCCGGGCGCAGCGGCTTGCTGGCGCGCTTGGCAATGTAGGCCGGGTAGTCCTGCTCGGCGTCCATCGGCAGGCTCAGGTAGCCGGGCAGCGAGTTGGACAGCAGGCCGAGGTCGGTCAGGCCCTGGATGTTGGAGTGGCCGCGCAGGGCGTTCATGCCGCCGCCGGGCATGCCGATGTTGCCGAGCAGCAACTGCACCATGGCGCCGGTGCGGATCATCTGCGAACCCACCGAGTGCTGGGTCCAGCCGAGTGCGTACATGATGGTCATGACCTTGTCCGGTCGCGAGGTCTCGGCGATCTCCGCCCAGACCTTTAGCATCATGTCCTTCGGCGTGCCGCAGATGCTGCTGACCAGGTCCGCGGTGTAGCGGCTGTAGTGCTGCTTCATCAGGTTGAACACGCAGCGCGGGTGGCTGAGCGTCGGGTCGACCTGGGCGAAACCGTCCGCACCCAGTTCGTAGTTCCACGCCGACTTGTCCGGGTAGCTGCGCTTCTCGGCGTCGTAGCCGTTGAACAGGCCGTCGTCGAAGCCGAAGCCTTCCTTCACGATGAACGACACGTCGGTGTAATTGCGCACGTAGTCGTGCTGGATCTTGTCGTTTTCCAGCAGGTAGTTGATCAGCCCGCCGAGGAAGGCGATGTCGGTGCCGGTGCGGATCGGTGCGTAGTAGTCCGCCACCGAGGCGGACCGGGTGAAGCGCGGATCGACCACGATCAGCCGCGCCTGGTTGTGCGCCTTGGCTTCGGTGACCCACTTGAACCCGCAGGGGTGCGCTTCGGCGGCGTTGCCGCCCATGATCAGCACCAGATCGGCATTCTTGATGTCGGTCCAGTGATTGGTCATGGCACCGCGGCCAAACGTCGGGGCAAGACTTGCCACCGTCGGGCCGTGTCAGACACGCGCTTGGTTATCGAATCCCAGGATGCCGAAGGAACGCATCACCTTGTGGGTGATGTAACCCGCTTCGTTGGACGAGGCCGACGCCGCGAGGAAACCGGTGCTCAGCCAACGGTTGACCGTCAGCCCGGAGTCGTTCTTCTCGATGAAGTTGGCGTCGCGATCGTCCTTGACCAGCTTGGCGATGCGATCCAGCGCGTCGTCCCACTCGATGCGCTTCCACTCCGCCGAGCCGGACTCGCGCACTTCGGGATACTTGAGGCGGTTCGGGCTGTGCACGAAGTCGAGCAGACCGGCACCTTTCGGGCACAGCGTGCCGCGGTTCACCGGGTGGTCGGCGTCGCCTTCGATGTGGATGATGTTCTGTGCCACGTTCTTCGCGGCATCACCCTGGCTGTACATGATCAGGCCGCAGCCGACCGAGCAGTACGGACAGGTGTTGCGCGTTTCGATGGTGCGCGCGAGCTTGAAATGGCGGACCTGGTCGGCGTACGCCGCGGGTGGGGCGACACCCAGGGCCACCAGGCTCGATCCTCCAAGGCCTACACCGCAGACCTTGAAGAATTGCCGACGGTTCATATCCATCGTGCGTCTCCTGATCAGGCAGAGTCTCGATACATAGCCGAGACCTTGAATCAGTAAAGATAGTTCAGCAGCGGTGCGGCGCCAGGCGCGCCGCGCTTGGCCGCGGCCTAGAGCCTCGGCTATAGTCGGACACGGCGTTCGCCACGCCACCCGTCCGCGGAAAGGGCTGCGCCCAGGCTGCATTTGCCGATTTCGTCATACGACTCCCGGCCTCCCAGCGGACCAGGCCAGCACAAGGGGTTCGTATGTCCACTTCCATCCGCTTCGCCGCGGCCTGCACCGACGGCCGCATCAATCTCGAGCAACAACGCAAACGCGCCAAGGAACTGCTGCGCCGGCTCAAGGCCGACGACGCGGCCGCCTGGGCGCTGCTGCACGGGCAGCGCCTCAAAGCCACGCCGGCCAGCGTGCAGCTGGCCGATGCGCAATGCCTGATCGCCCGCGAGCTGGGCTTCGCCAGCTGGCCGAAACTCAAAGCACACCTCGACGCCATCGCCTTCGCCGCGCGCCAGCCGAGCTTCATCGCCGACGACGAACCCGGCACCCTGCACCTGCGCTGCGGCAACGACATCGAGCACAGCCTGCGCCTGGCCGGCTTCCAGGGCGAATTCGAGACCTTCATCGACCCGCTGTCCATGGGCCCGGTGCGCGACCTGCCGCTGAGTGACTACCTGGCGCTGCGCGCCGACTTCATCGCCCACAGCTTCGCCCTCAGCAGCGCCGAGGTGCTGGCGCGCTCGCAACGCGAGTACGCCCTGTTCGCGCGCCTCAGCGGCTGCCGCCGGGTGGTGCTGTGGTGCGAGGCGGATGCCTACGACCAGCTGTTCTTGATCCGCGTGCTAGCCGGTCTGGCGCAGCCGCCGCAACGCCTGGAGCTGATCGAGATCGACCAGGTGCCGGGCATCGAGCGCTTTATCGGCATCGGCCAGTTGGCGCCGGACCTGCTCGCCTGGTTATGGCCGCAGCGCCGCGCGCTCGGCGACGACGCGCTGGCACTGGCCCGCCAGGCCTGGGCGGCCTACAGCAGTGCCGACCCGCGCGCCTGGGCCGAGCTGGCGCGCGGCGCCACGCCGGCGCTGCCGTTGCTTGGGCCGGCGCTGCAGCGCCAGCTGCAAGAGCTGCCGGGCCTGCACGACGGCCTGTCGCTGACCGAGCGCCTCAGCCTGCGCATCGTCGAGCGCCTCGACGGCGCGCCCTTCGGCCAGGTGTTCGCCGAGCTGATGAGCCGCGACGAGCCGCTGCCGTATCTCGGCGACCTGATGTTCCACGCCCTGCTACGCCCGTTGATCGACGCGCCCACCCCGCTGCTGCACGAGGAACAGGCCGAGCTGCCCTGGCCGCAACGGCCGCTGCGCCTCACCGAGCTGGGGCGCCAGGTGCTGGCCGGCGAACGCTACTGGCTGGATTGCACGGCGCCGGAACGCTGGGTCGGCGGCGTGCGCTTGCGCGCCGGTGAACCACACTGGGCACTGGATGCTGAGTTGCGCCCGAGCTGGCGCCGCTGACCCTCACCGCGCGCCCGGGTACACGGCATACTGGGCGCCTTTTTTTGCCAGGAGACTGCCCATGTCCGCCCCCGTCTGGTGGTTACTCGCCCTGCCCCTCATCGCCGGCGCCTGCCTGCCGCTGCAAGCGGGGATCAACGGTCAGTTGGCCAAGCATGTCTCCAGCGTGCTGGCCGCCGGGCTGATCTCCTTCGGCGTCGGCACCCTGGCGTTGTTGCTGGTGGTGTTGGTGCAGCGGGAAATGCCGGCGTTCGGCGTGTTGCGCGGGGTCAGCTGGTGGCAATGGTGCGGCGGCTTTCTCGGCGTGTTCTTCATCGTCACCGCCGCCTTCGCCGGGCCGCGGGTCGGCGCGCTGCTGTTCATGGCGCTGGTGATCGCCGGTCAGCTGGGCATGGCGCTGCTGCTCGATCACTTCGGCTGGGCCGGTTTCCGCGAGGCGCCGATCAGCGTCGGCAAGGTGCTCGGTCTGCTGGCGATCATCGCCGGCATCTGGCTGATCCGCCGCGGCTAAGCCGCTCCGCCAGCCAGGACAGCCACATTCGAGGACAAGAAAAAGGAGTCCGCAGACTCCTTTTTCCTTGCAATGACTACAGCACCACTGGCAGGAACGGCGTGACGGTGTCCCACAGCGCGCAGTTGTGGGCCTTGTTGAAGTCGCTCACCAGCACGCTCGAATAGAACATCTTGGTGTCGTTCGGCTTGAGCTGCAGCAGGCCACCGCGCTCCAGGCCGAACAGGTTGCCGTTGGAGTCGAACGGCTTCCAGGTGGGCAGCGACGAACCGTTGGGATTGCCGCTCTTCATGAAGTTGGTCCAGTAGCTGACCATCTGCCCGGACAGCGCGAGCTGGCTGGCATTCAGGGTGACGTAGGCGCCGATCGGCGACTGGCGATTGAAGATGTACGGCAATTCGTCGGTATGCCCGGCACCGAGAATGTCCGGGGTGGCGCCCAAGGCTTCGGCACCGAAACCGGACGGCGACTGCGGGTCGTTGAACTCGTAGCCATACACGCTGGCGCGGCGCTCCAGGCCCTTGCGCAGGTTGCCGGCGGCACAGGCAAAGGTGGAGTCGGTGAGCAGCGCGGTACCCGCTGCGGCCGGCGTGCCATAGGCCAGAACCGGATACAGGCCGCGCACCGCCACCCAGGAAACGCTCGGTGCCATGTTCTGCAGCACCTGGTTGTATTCATCGCTGGTCAGCGGATGCCCGGTGACGAACTGCGCCACGGCGAACAGCGGCTGCGCCTCGTTGCGGTTGGTACCGATCAGCACCGGCACTGCCTGAGAGTTGCCACGCTGGATACTGGTAGCAGGGTTGGCGGGCAGCACCACACCGTCGACCACCGGCGCAAACGGGATCATCGTGCTGGTGCTCATCTGCAGCGCACTCCAGTTCATCCGGCTTTGCGCGGCGACCTCCGCCACACTCTTGCCGCGCAGGCAGGCCAACTGGCTGGCTCCGGCGGCGCAGCCCAACCGGTCGGCGAACGCATCACCCTTTTGCACCGCATCGGCCAAAGTCGCGACGACCCCGCCCTCGCCCATGAACACGGGGCTCTGGGCGATCACACCTTTGAACAGGCCGGCGGATTTGGGCATGGTCAGGTGCATCAGCGCGCTCATGGCCCCCGCCGATTCGCCGGCGATGGTGACATTGGCCGGATTGCCGCCGAATGCCTGGATGTTGTTCTTCGCCCACTGCATGGCGAGGTTCTGATCCAGCAGGCCGTAGTTGCCGGTCGACAGGTCGCTGGCTTCGTTGCGCAGGCTGTTCAGGGCTAGGAAGCCGAAGGCGCCCAGGCGATAGTTGATCGACACCACGATGACGTTCTTCTTCACCAACTCGGTGGCGTCGAAGGTGCGGCCCGAACCTTCCATGAAGGCGCCGCCGTGAATCCAGAACATCACCGGCAGATTGGACGACGGCGTGGCGCCGGCCGGGGTGGTGACGTGCACCACCAGGCAGTCTTCCTCACCTTTGTCGGCACTGATTTCCGAGCCACCCTGCGCGCAATACTTGCCCTCGCCGACCGCCTGCAGCACACCCTGCCACGGCGTCGCTGGCTGCGGCGCCTTCCAGCGCAGGTCGCCGACCGGGGCTTTGGCGTAGGGAATGTTGCGGTAGACATTGGTGCCGTTAAGCGAAGCACCTTCGATCACGCCGTTAGCGGTCTGGACTTGCGGACCCGCCTGAGCGGCGCCCATTGCGGTGTACATCAACAGCCCTGCGCAGAGGGCCGGCAGCCGATGCCGGCTGGGGAAAGCGAGCAGTGGTTTCATAGCGCGTCACCTTATTGTTGTTATCTGACCCGATCCGTTCGCGAACGGGCCGTTGCGTCGCGGACTACCCGGAAACGCCTCGGTCCCGATGCGACGCGCCATTAACGAATTGCGTGCAAAGCGGATCAATCATCCCTCGGGGTGATGGGGGGTGAGTCGGCGCGCACGCCGACGACTGCGCATTTCCTAGCAAATCCGCCGCTATAACCCGGAATAGGCACCTCGTGAGGGGTGAGGCGCGCTGGGCGGCGCAGTGGGCGGAGCGACAACGATTCACCCGTATGGGCGGCGCAGAAAGCCCGGCAGATGACGAGCGGCACTCGTCTGCAGGGCAGGAGTGGCGGGGATTAACGCAGACTCTGCCGGTCGGCCGGACACGATGACTGGCGTCGGCGCTTGCCGCGCGGTGCATGGGGACGGCGGGAGTAATGACTACTCGTAAGATCTGCAGCCTGATAGCGGCGAGAAACCATCAGGGGCCCGCAGGCCCCTGGTGGTTGGGTTTACAGCAGGATGGAAGCGAACGGCAGCACGGTGTCCCACAGGGCGCAGTGGTGCTCCTGCTCGAAGTCCTTCAGCAACACGCTGGAGTAGACCATCTTGGTGTCGCCCGGCCTCAGGCGCATAAGCCCCTGGCGCTCCAGGCCGAGCAGGTTGCCGTTGGCGTCGAACGGTTTCCAGGTCGGCAGGCCGGAGCCGTTCGGGTTGCTGGTTTTCATGAAGTTGGTCCAGTAGCCGAGCATGCGGCTGGACATCTCGGTCTGGCTGGCGTTCAGGCTGACCGTGTTGCCCACCGCGGTGCGCCGGTTGAACAGGAACGGCAGCTCGTCGGTATGTCCGGCACCGAGCACGTCCGGGGTGGTAGTCGGCCCGAGCAGGTCGGCGCCGAAGCCCGACGGCGAGTTCGGATCGGCGAACTCATAGCCGTACACCGGGCTGTTCCGGTACATGCGCTTGCGCAGGTTGTTGGCCGCGCAGGAGAAGGCCGAATCGGACAGCAGCGCCGAACCGGCCGCCGCCGGTGTGCCGTAGGCGATCACCGGATACAGCGCGCGCACCGCGACCCAGGACACCGAGGGCGCCGAGTTCTGCAGGAACTGGTTGTACTCGTCGCTGGTCAGTCGGTGGCCGGTGACGAACTGGGCTACGGCGAACAGCGGCTTGGCTTCGTCGCGCGTGGTGCCGATCAGCAGCGGCACCTTCTGGTAGTTGCCGCGGATCAGGTTGGTGGTCGGATTGGCCGGCAGCACCACGCCATCCACCACCGGGGCGAACGGCAGCAGGGTTTGGGTGCTGATCGACAGCGCGCTCCACTTCATCAGGCTGGCGTTCTGCAGGTCGCCGACATTTTTGCCGCGCAAGCACGCCAGCTGCCCGGCACCGGCTGGACAGCCCAGCAGCGCCGCAGTCGCACTGCCCTTGCCGATGGCCGTTTTCAGGTCGGTGATCGGCCCGCCCTCGCCCATGAACACCGGGCTCTGGGCGATCGCCCGCTGGAACAGCCCGGCCGACGGCGGCATGGTCATGTGCATCAGCACGCTCATGGCGCCCGCCGACTGGCCGGCCAGGGTCACGTTGCGCGGATCGCCACCGAAGGCGGCGATGTTCTGCTGCACCCATTTCATCGCCAGTTGCTGGTCCAGCAACCCGTAGTTGCCGACCGAGCGATCGCTGGCCTCGTTGCGCAGGGCCTCGAGGGCGAGGAAGCCGAAAATGCCCACGCGGTAGTTGATCGACACCACCACGGTGTTGCGCGCGACCAGTTGTGTCGCGTCGTACTGTCGACCGGAACCTTCCATGAACGCACCGCCATGGATCCACAGCATCACCGGCAGCTTGGCGCCGGGCGTGGCGTTCGGTGGGGTGGTCACGTGCAGGACCAGGCAGTCCTCTTCACCGATGTTATGGGTGACTTCCGAGCCGCCCTGCGCACAGAGCTTGGCGTCGCCGACCGCCTGCAGCACGCCGCTCCAGGGCTGGGCCGGCTGCGGTGCGCGCCAGCGCAGATTGCCCACCGGCGCCTGGGCGTAGGGGATGTTGCGGAACAGCCGGGTGTTGTTGACGACGGCGCCTTCGACGACGCCGTTGGCAGTCTGGACCTGAGGTCCGGCCTCGGCGCTGCCCAACGTGGTGCCGAGCAGGAGGCCAGTGAGCGCGGTGGTCAGCCAGCGCGAACGCCGGCAAGCAAGCAGGTTGTGCATGAGGTCACCCATTGTTTTTGTAGTGGTGAGTGGCAAAGGCCACAGACACAGCCAATGGGACCGCATGCTCCAGGCCGTGGGGCGCCAGTAGGGCGGCGCGCGCCAGGGCTGTCGATGCCACGGACGGGTAGCCGGCAGAGCGCCACCAGCCCGCCGCAAAAACCACGAAGCCGACGCAATCCCCCGTGCTAAACGCGGAACTGCGACGGCTTCGGCGGCCCGCACCAGGCGGACCGGCTACCTGTCAGGGTGGCTGTGTTACAGGCGGAAGCTACCCATCTGCCGAGTCAGGTCGTCGGCCAGCGCGCGCAAAGTCTGGCAGTCCGTGCGGCAACGCTCGGTGTCGGCGGAGGTGGCGTGCGCCAGGTCGGCGATGCCCTGCACGTTGCGGTTGATCTCCTCGGTCACCGAGGACTGCTCCTCGGTGGCGGTGGCGACCTGGGTGTTCATATCGCTGATGCGCTCGACCTGCTCGGTGATCGCGCTAAGCGACACACCGGTGCGCTGGGTGGCTTCGACACCGGTGCCGGTGGCGGCCTGCCCGGCCTGCATGGAATGCACCGCGCTGTCGGCGCCGCTCTTCAGGCGCTCGATCATCTGCTGGATTTCGCCGGTCGAGGCCTGGGTACGGCTGGCCAGGGTGCGCACCTCGTCGGCGACCACCGCGAAGCCGCGGCCCAGCTCGCCGGCGCGCGCCGCCTCGATGGCGGCGTTGAGGGCGAGCAGGTTGGTCTGCTCGGAGATGCCGCGAATCACCGACAACACCTGGTCGATCGACGCCACTTCATGGGCCAGTTCGCCGACCGCCGCCGAAGCGTGGCCGATCTCGCCGGACATCTTTTCGATGTGCGCGATGGAGCTACCGACCACCTGCCGGGCCTGGAGCGCCTCGCTGCGCGCGTTGTGCGACGCCTGCGCGGCGTCGCTGGCGTTGCGCGCGATCTCCTGCACGGTGAGGCCCATTTCGTGCACCGCGGTGGCGACCATGTCGGTCATTTCGCGCTGGCGGCCGGCGCGCCCGGCGGTGTTCTCCACCACTTCGGCGACCTGGCCGACCGAGCCGCGCAGGCGTTGACTGGTGGCCAGCACTTCGCCGATCAGGCTGCGCTGGCTTTCCAGGAAACGGTTGAAGCCGCGCGCCAGATCGCCCAGCTCGTCGGCCCGCGATTCGTCGAGACGGCGAGTCAGGTCGCCGCCACCGCCGCCGATCTCCACCAGCGCCGCGGTGACCTGCTGCAACGGCCGCACCAGACCGCGCGCCAGCAGCGCCACCAGGCCAAGCACCAGCAGCGCCACGGCCAGGCCGATCAGGCTGCTGCTGAGCATGGCCTGGCGCGCCTCGGCGTAGATTTCCGCCTCCGGCACTTCGCTGACCAGGCGCCAGCCGAGGCTCTTCAGTTCGCGCGACACCACCAGGTAGGTCTCGCCGTCGCGCTGGAAGCGCAGCGCCTTGCCGTTGCCGCCGAGTAGCTCGCGGGCCACGTCGGCGCCGAGCAGGTCGCCGAGGCTGCGGCTGTTGTTCAGCTCGGCCTGCGGATGGATCTTCACCTGGCCGGCGTCGTCGACCAGGTAGATGCGCCCGCGCTCGCCGAAGTGGAAGTTGCGCACCAGTTCCGACATCGCCTGCATGCCGAAGCCGAGGCCGGCCACGCCAAGGTTCTTGCCGTCCTGGCGAATGCGTACGTTGATGAACAGGCTCGGCACGTTGTTCGACTTGTCGATGTCGATCGCCAGCTGCCGCTCCTGGCCGCTGTCGAGGAAGCCATAGAACCAGGCATCGCTGGCCTTGCCGCGCTGCAGCGTGCGATCGAGCTTCTGGTCGGTGTAGTAGTTGCCACTGCCCGCCGAGACGATGAAGGTGGTCAGCGCCTGATGCTGGCTGCGCAACACGCCAAGGTAGCGCTGGAAATCGGGCTGGCGCGCCGGGTCTTCGCCGCCGGCCAGCCAATCACCGACCAGGCTGTTGCCGGCGATGTCCGCCGCCGCAGTGAGCGGTGCGGCGAGGATGCGCTCGAGGTCGTTGCCGATCGCCTCGACGCTGGCCGGCAGCGCGTTGTCGACCAGCGCCCGCTCGGCCAGACGGTTGACCACCCAGCCGTACACGCCGATGACGATAAGGATGCTGACCAGCAGGGCAGCACCCATGCTGAGGGTGAGTTGCCACTGGATACTGCGTTGCCAGATTCGCATGGTCCACCTGAGGAAGAGGAAGGAGTTGTATACAAGGTTGCGCACCTCACCCACCCGTGCGCCTTGCTGCTATATCGACCGGCGCGGCAGCGAACTTAAGGTTGTGTATACAAAATCATGCTTAGTCGGGATGAGCGGTCACGGAGGTTGATAACCGTTCGTAGGCGGCAGTGGAAATCGGCCAGCCGTGTGGGCATAGTGGCGCTATGCTGCCATCAGCCAATCTGTGATCACAAAAAAACATGACCACCGAGTCGCGCCTGCATCACCCGGATTACTTTCCCCTCTGGCGGGAGTCGCAGGACACCCTGATTCGCACCCGCCTGGGCGGCTTCTACTACCTGCTCGCCTGGCTGCTGACCTGGGGTTTTTCCAGCACGCCGCTGGCCATCCTGCCGCTCGGTATCGGCGCCACGCTGTTCTTCACGCTGATGCTGATCGCCCGCCGCAGCCACCGCCTCGGCGCCCAGGAAACCACCGCCGACCTGCAGCGCTGGATCGACCGGCACTGGGGGCTGATCCTGCTCACCGCGCTGGGCTGGGGCCTGGCCCATGCCTGGGCGTTGTACCGCCCGGAATTCGCGCCGTCGCGGCTGATCGCCACGCTCAGCACCATCGCCTTCAGCACCGCCATGGCGTTCAGCTTCTCGATGCGCAAGCTGCGCTGCACGACGGCCATCCTGCTGCTCTACGTGCCCGGCCTGCTGGTGCTGGCGCTCGATCACCAGCAGCAACAGGCGGAGCTGGTGACCCTCGCGCTGTACTTCAGCTACCTGCTGCTGGCGCTCAACCGCAGCCACCAGGAGTACCACACCACCATCGCCCTGGAACAGGAACTGGTCGAGCAGCGCGAGCGCTACGACCAGCTCAGCCGCACCGATAGCCTGACCCAGCTGGGCAACCGCCATCAGTTCAACAACCTGTTCCCGACCCTGGTGGCGGTCGCCCGGCGCCAGCACACGCCGCTGTCGCTGGTGCTGATCGACATCGACTTCTTCAAGCGCATCAATGACGAGTTCGGCCACTCCAGTGGCGACCTCTGCCTGCAGGCGTTCGCCGAGCGCATGCGCGAAGTGTTCCGCCGCGACAGCGATGCGCTGCTGCGCCTCGGCGGTGAGGAGTTCGGCGTGCTGATGCCCGACACCCTGCCCAACCAGGCGCGGGTGCTCGCCGAGCGCTTCCGCAGCGAACTGCTGGCCAGCGGTTTCAGCCTCAACGAGCGCAACCTGCCGCTGACCGCCAGCCTCGGCGTCGGCAGCTTCGACCCGCAGCGCGACGACAGCCCCGAAGCGTTCTTCAAACGGGTCGACAACGCGCTGTATCAGGCCAAGGCCGAAGGCCGCGACCGCATCGTCCTCGCCGACTTCGCCTGAGCGGCAACCCACTCAGTCGCCGACGCGGAACTCGACGCGCGCCGTGGCGCCGCTCTGGTCGAGCAGGCTGAGCTGGTAGCGCCCCAGCATTTCGAGGGTGCGCGTCAGGCTCTCGCCCGGCAGCGTCTCGCCGACCGGCACGCCATTGAGAAACCACCAACGCCGCCCGCTGCCGCCCAGCGCCGAAAGCTGCAGGCGCAGCGGCTCGGCACTCGACGCCGGGCGGCGTAGCTGGTCGCCGGGACGGATGCCGACAATCGACAGCGGCGCCGGCAGCGGTTCCTGGCGCGCCGGGCAGGTGGCATCGAGCGCCGGCAGTCGCGCGGCACGCCGCTCGCGACGCGGCAGCCACGGCTCCAGCGCCGCCGGCCAAAACACCAGCTGCTGCAAGCGCGCGCCCGCGCAGGTCGGATCGACGCGGCGTCCGGCGGCGCTGAGCCAGAGGTTCTGCTGCAGGCCCAAGCCGAGCGGCTGATCGGCGCCCTGCAGGGTCGGCGGCGTGGTGCCATCGAGGGTCCAGGCGAAGCGCTGCCGCCGGCAGTTGGGATCGTCCTTGGCCAGCGGCTGGCCGAGCGGCCAGCAGATCGCCGCCACGCCGACGCCGGCGGGCGCCGGGTCCTGCGGCTGCGCGAAGCCGCGCTGGGCATCGCGGTTGACCAGCAGGTCGTGCACCTGCAGCAGCAACGGCGCCGCCGAGGCCAGGCCGAACTGCCCCGGCACCGGCGTGCCGTCGGGCCGCCCGAGCCACACGCCGATCAGGAAGCGCGGCCCGACGCCGATTGCCCAGGCGTCGCGAAAGCCGTAGCTGGTGCCGGTCTTCCAGGCCAGCGCCGGGCGCGGGCTGAGTTGCGCGCGCGGGTCGCGGTCCGGGCGCGCCTGGCCGCTGAGGATGCGCCGCACGATCCACGCTGCACCGGGCGACAGCAGGCGCCGCTCCTGCAGGGTGTCCTGCGCCTGCAGGCGCGGATGGGCGGTCTTGCCGGCGCGGGCGAAGGCGCTGTAGCCGCCGACCAGGTCTTCCAGGCGACTGCCGGCGCCACCCAGGATCAAGGCCAGATTCGGCTCGGCGAGTGGCGGCAGGCTCAGCGGCACACCGGCGCTGCGCAGTTCGCCGGCGAAGCGCTTAGGCCCGTAGGCCTCGAGCAACTGCACGGCCGGCAGGTTGAGCGAGGTGGCCAGCGCCTCGCTGGCCGACACCGCGCCGCTGAAGCCACTGGAGAAGTTGCCCGGCCGGTAGTCGCCGTAGCTGCGCGGCACGTCCTGCAGCAGCGACTCGGAATGGATCAAGCCGCCGTCCAGGGCCAGCCCGTAGAGAAACGGTTTGAGCGTCGAGCCCGGCGAGCGCAGCGCCTGGACCATGTCGACATGGCCGAAGCGCCGTGCGTCGCCGAGGTCCACCGAGCCGAGGTAGGCGCGCACCGCCATGTTCTGCGCCTCGACCACCAGGATCGCCGCCGAGGTGGAGGCCGGCAGGCGCGCGCGCCAGCCGAGCAGCAGGTCCTCGAGGCGACGCTGCAGCGGGGCGTCGATCAGCGTGCGGATCAGCGGCGGGCTGCCCGGCCGGTTCAGGCGCCGCGCCAGCAACGGCGCCAGCCGCGGCTCCTGGCGCGGGGCGAGCAGCACCGGCTCCTGCAACGCCTCGTCGACCGCCGGCTGCGGCCACACGCCGAAGGCGGCGAGGCGCTTGAGCACCTTGTCGCGCGCCGCCTGGGCGCGTTCCGGATGGCGGTCCGGACGTAACCGACTGGGGCCCTGCGGCAGCACCGCGAGCAGCGCCGCCTCGCTGCGGGTCAGCTGGCTGGGCGGCTTGCCGAGGTAGGCCCAGCTGGCCGCCGCGACGCCCTGCAGGGTGCCGCCGAACGGCGCGCGGTTGAGGTACAGGGCGAGGATCTGCTCCTTGGACAGGTGCCACTCCAGCTGCGCGGTGCGCCACAGCTGCTTGAGCTTGCCAGGCAGGCTGCGCGCGTGCGGATCGAGCAAGCGCGCCACCTGCATCGACAGGGTGCTGCCGCCGGACAGCACGCGGCCACCGCTGAGGTTCTGCCAGGTAGCGCGCGCCAGGGCCAGCGGGTTGACCCCGGGATGGCGGTAGAACCAGCGATCCTCGTAGGTCAGTAGCGCCTCCAGGTAGTACGGCGAGACCTCGTCGGCGGTCACCGGGTAGCGCCACACGCCGTCGCTGTCGGCGAAGCGCCACAGCGGCGTGCCGTCCTCGGCGAGCACCACGCGGGCCAGGTCATCGGCCGGCAACGGCAGCGGGAACAACCGGTCGCCGGCCCACAGCAGGCCGAGCAACAGCAACGGTGCGGCCAGCCAGGGCCGGCGCAGGTGGCGGCCCAGCGCGCGCATCCCTGCGCGGAGCTGCATCGCGTCAGGCGTCCGTCAGCCGGCGGCCGACGATGATCAGGTCGCGCTCCACCCCATCGAGCACCGCGACCCGCGGCAGCTCACCCCAGCGGGCGAAACCGAAGCGCTCGAACAGCGCTAGGCTGGCCTGGTTGTGGCCAAAGATGAAGCCCAACAGGGTGTCCAGGCCGACTCCCGGCGCGGCGTCGATGGCCAGTTGCAACAGGTGGCGACCGAGGCCCTGGCCGCGAACGGCTTCGTCCAGATAGATGCTCAGCTCGGCGGTGCGCCCGTAGGCCGGGCGGCCGTAGAAGTCGGAGAAGCTCAGCCAGCCGGCGATCGCGTCGTCACGCTCGACCACCCACAGCGGGCGCCGCTCGGGCTGGTGTTCGGCAAACCAGGATTCGCGACTCTCCACACTGACCGGTTCGAGGTCGGCGGTGACCATCCGCGAGGCGACGGTCGAGTTGTAGATCGCGACGATGCGCGGCAGGTCGGCACGGGTGGCCAGGCGGTGTTGCCAGGACATGGGGGACTCCAGCGAAGCGGTTAGGGAACTCGCGGTGAACACGAGTGGCCCAATGGGTATCGCGATTTTAAGGACGGATACGATGCGCGCAGAAAGCTTTTTTGAATGGCTCGGCGAAACCCTCGGCGCGATCATCCGCTTCATCGTCGAAGGCCTCGGCAGCTTCTTCGCCATGCTCGGCCGCGCCGGCGCCAACTTCCTCGACGGCCTGGCCCGCTCGCTGGGCATGGACCCGACCCTGCTGAGCATCCTCGCCCTGATCGTCGGCCTGCTGCTACTGGTCAGCGCGCTACGCGCCTTCCTGCGCGGCTCGATCGTCTACGGCGTCATCGTGCTGCTGATCGGCCTGTGGGTGCTCAGTCTGTTGATTGGCTGAGCGGAGGCCCTCCCCTCGCCCTCTCCCATCCATGAGAGAGGGTCGGGGGAACGCTATCAGCGGCCCTTCACCACCAACTGCGCCGGCGCGGCGCCGACCGCCTGCCAGTTCGGCCGGTACATCGACTCCACTTGCGGCGGCGGCACGCGATAGCTGCCGGGGGTGACGGCGCGGGCCAGGTACAGCAGGTGAGTGGTGTCGTAGCTGCCGACGTCCAGCGCGGCGACGTAACGGTCGTCGCGGTATTCCTGGTGCTTGATGCTGGCGTTCTCCATCGAGCGCTTCCACTCCTTCACCGCAGCGCTGGCGTCGTCGAGGCTGGCGGCGCTCTGCGCGAGGTTCTGGTTCTCCAGCTCGAGGCCGGCCGGCAGCAGGTCGACCACCAGCGCGTCGGGCACCCGCTGCTTGGCTTCCAGGGCGATGTGCACCAGCACCAGCTCTCCGCTGGCCAGCCCGTCGAGCGCCAGCGGCTCGCCGTCCAGGCCGAGGTATTCGCGGCGAATGCTCAGGTTGTCGCCGCCGGCCGGCGGCGCGCTGGTCGGGTAACCGGAGATGTTCAGCTGCTGGTACAGCGCCGCGTCGCCGAGGTTGTGCACGCTGAGCGGCACGGCCAGGCCGTCACCCTCCAGCTTCACCCCGGCGTTGGCGTTGTCCAGCTCGCGCGCCTGGCCGGCCACGCTGAGCTCGGCGCGCCAGGCGCCTTCCGGCTTGCCGAGCAGGCCACGGCCGGCGAGGAACAGCGCGTTGCGCTCCTGGGTCGACAGATAGGGACGTCCGGCCAGCTCGTCGGCGAGGCCGAACAGGCGTTCCTCGCGGTGCCCGGCGGCCAGGTCGTGCTCCTCGAGCAGCGCCAGCAACAGCGCCTGATCGCGCAGCGGGCTGCCGTAGTCGCCCAGCCACTTGTCGTTGTCGCGCACCCGCGCCAGACCGGCGGAGAGCACATCGTCGGCGCGCGGCTGGTCGCCCATCTTCTGCAGCGCCACCGACAGCTGCACCAGCGGCAGGCCCGACTCGGCGTCGACACGGCGCTCGTACAGGCTGCGCAGCGCGCCGAGCGGCGCCTGCTGGCTGCGCGCAAGCACGTAGCCGGCGTAGGCCTGCACGGCGAAGCGGGTGTGGTCGCTGTCGTCGCTGTAACCGACCTCGATCAGGCTGCGTTCCTGCAGGTAGCGCAGCAGCCGGTCGCTGGCCTTCTTCAGCGCCTCGGCCGGTACGGCAAAGCCCTGCTCGCGGGCGCGCAGGAGGAAATCGGTGACGTAGGCAGTCAGCCAGTACTCCTCCTCGCCGTCGGCGCTCCACAGGGCGAAGCTGCCGTTGTAACGCTGCATGCCGAGCAGGCGTTCGATGCCCAGCTCGATCTTGCGCCGCCGCGTGGCGTCGTCCTCGCCCTGGATGCCGAGGCGCTGCAGGCTGGCGGCGTCGGCGTAGAGGCTCGGATAGAGGCCGCTGGTGGTCTGCTCGAGGCAGCCGTAGGGGTAGCTTTCCAGCTTGCGAATCTGCTCGGCGAGGTTCAGCGGCGGACGGCTGGAGAGCTGCAGCAGCGCCTCGCGACCGGCCGGCTCGAGGCCGTCCAGCGCATCGCCGGGCAGGCTCCACGGCTGGTCCTTGAGCACCGCGCGGAAGCTCTTCAGCTGCGCCGGGTAGGCCGGGCGAATGCCCAGGCTCCACTCGCGACTGTAGCTGCCGAGGTTTTCGCCGGGCAGTTGCAAGCCGTTGACCCGCACCGCCAGCCGGCCCTGGCCGTAGCCACCGACCGCGCGCACCGGAATGTGCAGGGTGGTGCGCTGCCCCGGCGCCAGTTGCAGCGGCACGGTCTGTTCGCCGTTGCTCTCGGTGAGGCTCAGTTGACCGCTGGCGCTGAGCTGCACGTCGAGCTGCTGGGCCTGTTCGGTGAGGTTGCTGAGGTCCAGGGCGAGGCTGGTTTCATCGCCTCCGGCGAGGAAGCGCGGTGCTGACAGCTCGGCGATCAGCGGCGCGGCGACCACCGTCTTGGCCTCGGCCATGCCGTAGTGATCGTCGGTCCATACCTGCGCCATCAGGCGCAGCTCGCCGTTGAAGTCGGGGATGTCCAGGCTGACCTCGCCCTCCCCCTGGGCGTCGAGGGTCAGCGCCTGGCTCTGCAGGGCGACGATCGTCACGCTGGTGTCCGGGCGCTTGCCACCGCCGGCCAGCGCCGCGTCGCCACCGAAGGCCAGGCTGGCCAGGCGGCCCTGACCGGCCTCGATCAGCTGGCCGTAGACGTCCAGCTGGTCAGCGCCATAGGCCTTGCGGCCGAACAGTGCGGCGAACGGATCGGGGGTCGGGTACTCGGTGATGTTGAGGATGCCGACGTCCACGGCGGCGACCAGCACATGCGCCTCGCGCGCCGGTGCGCCGCTGGCGTCGCGGGCCTGCACACGGACCTTGAGCGGCTGTTTGGGGCGCATCTTCTCCGGCGCCAGCAGGCTCAGCGCCAGCTTGCGCTCGGCGCGCTGCAGCGGCAGGTGCAGCAGGCCGACCGCCCGTTTCGGGGTGACGTTGGCCTTGCGCTCGCCGGGCCGGATCACCAGCGCGCTGACGTACAGGTCGTGGCGCGCCCAGTCCTTGGCGATCGGAATTTCGAAGCTCTTGCCCTCGGCCGGCACCTCGATCGGCTGCCACCACAGCGGCCCTTCGCTGGACTCGACCAGCAGGTAGCCGTTGCCGGCAGTCGGCGGGGTGACCGTGACCTTGGCGGTGTCGCCGTCCTGGTAGGCCGGCTTGTCCAGTGCCAGCTTGACCTGGTCGGGACGCACCGCGCCGCCTTCGGCGTTGTCCTGCCAGCGGTAGCCGGCCCAGAAGCGCAGGCTGCTGACCAGTTTGGTCTGCGGGTCCTCGACCTCGATGCGATACGGGCCCCACTCGACCGGGAAGCCGACCTTGGCGGTGCCGCCTGCGGCGACTTTCACCGTCTCCTCGCTGAGCTGCAGGTACTTCTCGTTGTAGTGGTAGCTCCAGCCGTCGCTCTCCGAGTAGTTCCAGTAGTAGTCGCGACGCTCGCGGACCAGGCGCACCTTGAGCTCGTCGGCCGCCAGCTTGTTGCCGTCGGGGTCGGCGAGCAGCAGCTCGAACTCGGCGAGGCCGTCGGCGTCCACCGAGTCGCCGTCGAACAGCCCGCGCACCCCCGGCAACCGCTCGGCCGGCCACACCGGCTGCACCAGGCGGCGGGTGATCGGCCGGCCACCGGACTCCTGCAGGCTGGCCTGGAGGATCAGTTTGAGCGGCGACTTGGCGCCCTCCCACTTGCTCTCCACGTCGAGGGTCACGTTGCCTTCGGCGTCCAGGCTGACTTCATCGAGGTCGAGGTCCTGGCTGAGTTCCTCCTCGGTCACCGAGCCGAACTGGTAACCAGGTAACCCGGCCACCGCGTCGCGCAACGGACGCACGTAGAGCTGCCCGGTCAGGCGGTTGCCGGAGGCCGGCGCGCCGTACAGGTAGCGGCCGTTGACCTGAAACTGCGGGTTGTCGCTCGGCAGCAGCGGCGTGGCGCTGCCCTTGAGTTCCAGGGCCAGGCGTTCGGGCAGGAAGTCCTCGACGAGGAATTCATAGAGCTGCGGCTTGCCGTCACCGAGGTCGAGGAGTAGCTGCCACTTGCCGGTCGGCGCCTCCTTGGCGATCTCCAGCGGGTACTGGTAGAGGCCGTTGGCGTCGGCGCTCCAGACGAACTTGCGGCTGACCTGCTCGTCGGGGCGGCGCACTTCGACATTGATCGGCTGCGCCTTGACCGCGCGGCCGTCGGCGTCGCGCAGCAGGCCGTTGAGCAGCACCGTCTCGCCCGGCCGGTACAGGTCGCGCGGGCCGAACACGAAGAACTGCAGCGGGTGCGCCTGCGGCCCGGCGATGTCGAACTCGGCAAGATCGAGCGCCGCGCCGGACAGGCGCAGCAGGCTGGTCTGCCCGTCCTGGCGGGCCAACAGCAGGTCGGCCTTGGCCGGCAGCGGCAGCTCGGCGTGGCCGGCGCCATCGGTCTTGCCGCTGGCCAGGCTGCGCCCGGCGTCGTCGAGGATTTCCAGTTCGATGTCGGCCAGCGCCTTGCCACCTTCCAGGGCCTGGGTGAACACGTCGAGTCGGTCGCGGTAGCGGTGCGCGGACAGGCCGATGTCGCTCAGGCTGAACAACGTGGCCGGCTGCGAATAGGCATAGCTGCCGGCTTCGCGGAGCACCGCCAGGTACACCCCGGGCTGTTTCAGCGGTTCCAGGCCGGCGATCGGCAGCAGCAGGGTCTCGCGGGTGTTGCGCGCCGGATTCAGGTCGAAGCGGCCGCCGTAGACCAGTTCGGCCATCGGCAGCAGCTCGCGCGCCTCCCAGGTGTCCAGGGCGCTGCTGCGTCCCCAGCGGCTGAGGAAGGCCGGCAGCGCCTGCGGCTTGATGCGGAAGAACTCGACGTTGACCTTGTCGACGTTCAGGGCGATCACCGGCAGGCCTTCGGCGAGCCGGGTCGGCAGCAGCGAGCCACGACTGGCGAAGCCGACGCTGGCCTGCAGGTCGCGGGTTTCCAGGCGCGCCACGTGTTCCTTGGCCAACGCCTGGCCGTTCACCGCGCGCAGCCCGGCGTCGGCGGTGAACACCAGCTTGCGGCGCGGCTCGAGGTGACGCAGGCGCACCTCCATCAGGTTGTCGGCCAGTTCCCAGGCGCCGTCGACCTTGCCGTCCTTGCTGTCGACCAGGTGCAGGCGATCGACGAGGCTCTGCTCCGGATCGAGCGGCACCGAGAAGCTCACCGACAGCGCGCTGGCGCCGTCGAGCTGCACTTCCGAGACGTCCACCACCTCCAGCTCGCGGCCGGCGTAGCGCTGCGCCAGGGCCTTGGCATCCGCCGCCGGGCGGGCCTGTTCGGCGCTGGCGGCCGGCGCCGGCGTGGCGGTTTTCGGGCTGTCGGTGGACGAGTCGCAGGCACCGAGCAACACGAACGCGAGGGCCAGGCACAATCCCTTGTACGGCATCACAAACTCCCTGAGTGGGTGGGGCGAAGCGGCAACTATAGCCGCTCGCGGGGCGCGGCGATGTGGCCTGCGCCGCGCTGTCTGGACGCGGGCGCGGCCCAACCAGGAATAGGAGAACGCCCGCCCTTCTCATTACACTGGCGGCCTCGCAGGGAGTTGCGCATGTCCTCGATCCACGACGCCTGGCGGCACCGCCCGACCCACCACAAGGTGTGGGCGCTGGCGCTGCCGATGATTCTCTCCAACCTGTCGATCCCGCTGGTGGCGTTGGTCGACAGCGCGGTGGTCGGCCACCTGCCGCACGCCCACCAACTCGGCGCGGTGGCGGTCGGCGGCATGCTCTACACCCTGCTCGCCGGCATCCTCGGCTTCCTACGCATGGGCACCACCGGCTTCGCCGCCCAGGCTGCCGGCCGCGGCGACGGCAGCGCACTTCGCCAGGTGCTGCTGCAGGGGCTGCTCCTCGCCCTCGGTCTGGCACTGCTGCTCGGCGCGCTGGCCCTGCCGTTCTCCGGCTTCGCCCTCGGCCTGATGAACCCTTCCAGCGCGCTGGACAGCCTGACCCGCGAGTTCTTCCACACCCGCCTGTTCGGCCTGCCCGGCGCGCTGGCCAACTACGCGCTGGTCGGCTGGTTCCTCGGCAACCAGAACGCCCGCGCGCCGCTGGCCATTCTGCTCACCACAAACCTGCTGAACGCCGCGCTGTCGCTGTGGTTCGTCCTCGGCCTGGACTGGGGCGTGGTCGGCGCGGCGCGTGCCGCGGTGCTCGCCGAATGGAGCGGCGCGCTGCTCGGCCTGTGGCTGACGCGCAGCGCACTGCGTCGCCATCCGGGCCGACTCGACTGGCCGGCGCTGCGCCGCTGGAGCAACTGGCGGCCGCTGCTGGCGGTGAACCGTGACATCTTCATCCGCTCGCTGGCCCTGCAGGGGGTGTTCTTCCTGCTCACCGTGCAGGGCGCACGCCTCGGCGACGCCACGGTGGCGGCCAATGCGCTGCTGCTCAACGGCCTGCTGATCACCGCCTACGCGCTGGATGGCCTGGCGCACGCCATGGAAGCGCTGTGCGGGCACGCCATCGGCGCCGGCGACCGCCTTGCCCTGCGCCGCGCGGTGACGGTCACCGGGCTGTGGGCGCTGCTCGGCAGCCTGGCCTTCACCGCGCTGTTCCTGCTCGGCGGGCGGCTGTTCATCGACCTGCAGAGCGACATCGCCGCGGTGCGTATGGTGGCCTATGTGTACCTGCCGTACCTGGCCGTGCTGCCGCCGGTGGCGATGGCCAGCTACCTGCTCGACGGCCTGTTCATCGGCGCCACCCGCGCCCGCGAGATGCGCGACGCCATGCTGATCGCCGTGGCCCTGGCGCTGCCGCTCGGCTGGTGGCTGCAGGGCCTCGGCAATCATGGCCTGTGGCTGGCGTTTCTGTGCTTTATGCTGATCCGCGGACTCAGCCTGGGCGGCCTCGCCTGGCGCCTGAGTCGCGACGATGCCTGGTTTTCCCGGTCCCCCTGAAGGAGTCCCCGATGCAGACACCGCCGTGCCCCGTCGATGAAGCGCAACGCCTGCAGGCGTTGGAGCAGCTCGACCTGATGGACACCCCCGCCGAACACTATCTGGACACCCTGGTGCGCTTGGCGCGCGACATGTTCGGGGTGGAGTCGGCACTGATCGGCCTGGTCGACCACGACCGCCAGTGGTTCAAGGCGCGCATCGGTCTGCTCGGCGACCAGAACGAACGCGACCAGACTTTCTGCGCCCACGCGCTGCTCGGCGATGGGCAGATGCTGGTCGAGGATGCCCTCCTCGATCCGCGCTTCACCGGCAACCCCTCGGTGACCGGCGCGCCGTTCATTCGCATGTACGCCGGCCAGCTGCTGTATGCCGGCGACGGTCAGCCGATCGGCACCCTGTGCGTCTTCGACCCCACCCCGCGCAGCCTGGATGCCGACGAACGCCGCCACCTGCGCGACCTCGGCACCCTGGCCGAAGGCTACCTGCAACTGCGCGCCCTGAGCACGCGCACGCACACCCTGCGCCAGGCGGTCGACCGCGAACAGCGCAAGGCGCTGCTCGACCCGCTGACCCAGCTGTGGAACCGCGGCGGCCTCGAGCAGTTCTTCCCGTTCGCCCAGCGCGCCACCGCCGACGCCGGCCAGCAGCTTGGGGTGATCTTCGCCGACCTCGACCATTTCAAGCAGGTCAACGACGGTCACGGCCATGGCGCCGGCGACCAGGTGCTGTGGGAAAGCGCGCGCCGCCTGACTGCGGCGCTGCGCCCGGACGATCTGCTGGTGCGCCTGGGCGGCGAGGAGTTCGTCGCGGTGGTCGCCGTCCACGACGCCACCGAGCTCGCCGCGATTGCCGAGCGCATGCGCCAGACCGTCGCCGGCGAGTCGATGCTGGACGGCCGCGTGCAGCAGACCATCAGCCTCGGCAGTGCGCTGGCGACGACGGGCGAGACGCAAGCCAGCGTACTGGAACGCGCCGACCGCGCCCTGTACCGTGCCAAGCAGCAGGGCCGCAATCGCGCGGTCCATGCCAGCCTCGAAGAATGACAACAAGGAGCTCCCATGGGCCAGGCCATCGCCGCGTACCTGCACTTCATCTCGATCTTCGCGCTGTTCGCCCTTCTCACCGTTGAACACGTACTGTTCAAGCCGGCGCTGCTCGATGCGCAGCGCGCGCGCACGCTGATCCGCATCGACATCGCCTACGGCGCCACCGCCGGGGTGGTGCTGCTGACCGGCTTCGCCCGCGTGCTGTGGTACGCCAAGGGTGTCGACTACTACCTGCAGAACTTCCTGTTCCACGCCAAGCTCGGCCTGTTCATCCTGGTCGGGCTGATTTCCATCCTGCCGACCTTCACCTTCCTCAACTGGCGCAACGCGGTACTCGCCGGCCAGCCGCCGCAGATCAGCGCCGGGCGCGCCAAGGCGGTGATCATGACCATCCGCCTGGAGCTGTTGCTGCTGCTGATCATCCCGCTACTGGCGGTGCTGATGGCACGCGGTTATGGGGTCATGGGCAGTTGAGGCCCACAGACGGTTCGGCTGTAGCCGCGGAGTGATCCCGACGGACGGTCACGCCCGGCCATGGCGTCCATGCCCGCTAAATTTGTCCTGAACCACCATAAAAGGCCCGCTCTACAGCGGGCTTTTGCCTGCTGTAGCCAGCGGAGAATGAGTGCAGTCCGGCCGCCCTCAGGCCGAGGGATTACCCGCTCTTACTGTCTGGACTCGGCCCAGCCGGCCCGCTATCGTGCCGCGCCGCGCAAATTTGATGGCTAATAGCCACCAATCATTTTCTCCAGACAGCAGGACGTCCCATGAAAAAAATCCAGGTATTGAGCCTGATCGCCGCCCTCAGCATGACCGCCCCGGCCTTCGCCGAAGGCCCGGGCAAAGGCAGCCTGTCGAAATCCGACGTGACCATTGGCGACTGCACGGCCAGCAACGTCGAAGTGAAATGGAACCTCGACAGCCTGATGGGCGAACCCATGGTCAATGGCAGCTTTCGCTGGGATGGCGAGGAAGGCTGTGAGATTCCGACCACCACGGTGGTCTGGTTGAAACTCGAGCAAACCAACGGGCCGGGCGAGGGTTGGGTCAACATCGCCCCGGTCATCCCCGAGGCCAATGGTGACTTTGGTTACAACGTCACTGGCTCGCCGGATTGGACCGAGGCAGTCTGCGGCTTCAACGGCACCCAAGCGGTCAACTGCGTCTCGCGCAAGGAAGCTAAAACTTTCTGGAAAACCGCCAGCGTGACCGACTTCGAAGTGGTCTGGTAAGCCACCCTCAAGGCTTCGCCCAGAACGAAAAAGCCCGGCTGACGCCGGGCTTTTTCATGCCTGCAGAACCATCAGGACGACAGATACGACGAACGAGTCAGGCCCAAACGCAACGCGTCGAGGAACTGCGTGCGTTCGCGGGCGCTGATCTTCGCGCTGGCGACCTTGTCGCGGTAGTGGGTCATCAGCTCCTCGGGCGACAGGTGCACATAGCGCAGCATGTCCTCGATGGTGTCGTGGGTCTCGATACCGGCGTGGTACACGCTGCCGTCCGGGTTCTGGTAGAGGTTCACCGAGTCGGTGTCGCCGAACAGGTTGTGCATGTCGCCGAGGATTTCCTGGTAGGCGCCGACCAGGAACACACCGAGCAGGTAGTCCTCGCCCTCGCGTACCTCGTGCACCGGCAGACTGGTCTCGATGCTCTGCTCGTCGACGTACTGGCGGATCTTGCCGTCCGAGTCGCAGGTCAGGTCCTGCAGCACGGCGCGGCGCAGCGGCTCCTCGTCGAGGCGATTGAGCGGCAGGATCGGCAGGATCTGGCCGATCGCCCAGGTGTCCGGCAGGCTCTGGAATACCGAGAAGTTGCAGATGTACTTGTCCGCGAGCTTGTCGTTGAGTTCGTCGAGCACCGCGCGGTGCGAGCGCTGGCGGGCCTTCAGCGAGGTGTGCAGGCGCCGGCAGACGGCGAAATAGCATTGCTCGGCGAGGGCCTTCTCGGTCAGGGTCAGCTTGCCGTCGGCGTACTGCGTGGCCACGTCGCTCATGTAGTGAGTGGCGCGCCAGTAGGTCTCGGTGACCATCTCGATATCGGTCGGGCCGAGCAGCTCGGCGAGCCAGCGCACGGTCTCCGGCAGGTTTTCGAGGTTGTCGATCACCGGCATCTCGTCGTTGTGCTTCTCCACGTCGGTGACCTGCATGACCAGCACCGCATGATGCGCGGTCAGCGAGCGGCCGCTCTCCGAGAAGATGTTCGGGTGCGGCAGGCCCTGCGCGTCGCAGAACTCCTTGAGCATGCTCACCACCACGCCGGCGTAGTCGTCGATGTCGTAGTTGATCGAGCTGGCGTTGCGCGAGTGGGTGCCGTCGTAGTCGACGCCCAGGCCGCCGCCGACGTCGACGTGATCGACCGGCAGGCCGAGGCTGCGCAGCTCGCCGTAGTAGCGGATGGCTTCCTTGAAGCCGTGCTGGTAGTCGGCCAGGTTGGCGATCTGCGAGCCCATGTGGAAGTGCAGCAGGCGAATGCCCTGGTCGAGCTTGGCGGCGCGGAAGCGCTCGATGACCGACAGCAGCTGCGCCGCGGACAGGCCGAACTTGGATTTTTCGCCGCCGGTGTCGGCCCACTTCGACGAGGCCAGCGAGGACAGGCGCACGCGCAGGCCGATCTGCGGGGCGACCTTGAGCTCGGCCGCCTCGTCGATCACCAGCTGCACCTCGGATTCCTTCTCGATGACGATGAACACGCTGTGGCCGAGCTTCTGGCCCATCAGCGCCAGCTTGATGAACTCGCGGTCCTTGTAGCCGTTGCAGACGATGGTGCCGCCCTTCGGCGCCAGGGCCAGCACCGCCATCAGCTCGGGCTTGGAGCCGGCCTCGAGGCCGATCGATACGTCCTGGGTGGCGATGATGTTCTCCACCACCGCTTCCTGCTGGTTGACCTTGATCGGGTACAGCGCGGTGTAGCGGCTCTGGTATTCGAGGCGCTCGATATTGGCGTCGAAGGCGCCGGTCAGCTTGCGCACGCGGTCCTGCAGAATGTCCGGGAAACGCACCAGCAGCGGCAGCGACAGGCCGCTCTGGCGCAGCTCGTCGACCTGGGCGAACAGGTCGATCGGCGCGCTGGCCGGACCGTTCGGCCGCACCTCGACGCGCCCGGCGTCATTGATCGCGAAATAGCCGGCGCCCCAGTGGCGAATGCCATAGACACTGCGGCTGTCCGCGACCGTCCATTGGCTGCCGTCATCTTTGCGTGTGCGTCGTACGGACATCGGGTCCCCCTGTCGAAAATGAAATGGCGCCGCCGAGCCTCGATGAGCGTGACGAGCGCAGATGACGATTGCTGGAGTGTCGACCCCAGCGATGCAGTGAAGTTTAGAAGCTGTGGTTTTGCAGCTTGCTGGAAAACGTCGCGAGCGACGGCAAGGCAAGGCGAAAACAGGCGAGGACGCGGAGTTTACGAGGTGTAAATGAGCAGTACTCGCTTCGCTCGCCCTTTCGGACCGCCCGTTGGGCGTTCGGTGGCACGCCACCGTCCGAGGCTGTGTTCAACGCCGCATGGCCGAGCGCAGTAGTTTTCAACCGCCGGACTTCTTGGCTTTGAAGCCGCGCTTGACCAACTCGGCGAGCAGCAGCTCGACGTGGTCGCCCTGGATTTCGATGACGCCGTCCTTCAGCGCGCCGCCGGTGCCGCAGCGTTTCTTCAGCACGCTGGCGAGCTCCTTGAGCGGTTCCTCGGCAAGCGGTACACCGCTCACGGTGGTCACCGTCTTGCCGCCACGGCCCTTGGTTTCGCGGCGCACGCGGGCGATGCCGTCGCCTTCGGGAATCAGGGTTTGCTTGCAGATGCAGGCGTGCACCGGCTGGCCGCAGTCGGGGCAATGCCGACCGCCATCGGTGGAATAGACAAGTCCGCTGAGCGCGGCAAACGACGAAGCTTTCTTGACCACCGGCTTTTTCCTCTTGGGTTGGTCAGGATAGCGACTGGCTGACTGGCGTCAGCCGCGAAGCCCCACTCTGGCAGGGGCAGCGCATGCCGCGCCGGGGAAGGCGCGGGGCGCGCAGTGTAACGGCAAAGGCCACGCCTGCTAAGTGCACAATTGCGCCATTGATCGACGGATTGGCGACGCTGTTCGGCATGTCGCACGGCGGCGACTGGAATGCTGCACGCGAGCGCAGTACGGAGGCGGACTCGCGACAAAACATCGCGAATGAATTCGCGCCTACCGACCTTGGGTGGCGACCAGATAGCGCTGCAAAGCCGCCAGCGAATCCGGGCAGTAGGGTTTGATATGGGTTTCCGCCAGCGCCTCGGCGAGCGGAATGAAGCGCGCCTCGAGCACCTCTTCGGGCTGCAGCACCAATGGCGCGTCGGACACTGCGGAAAACGCCGTGCACCACAGACGGCTTTCCGGGGCGTCGTAGAGAAAGTGTGCGTGCTCGACCAGCGCCACGTCGCGGATGCCGAGTTCTTCGGCCAGCTCGCGGGCCGCCGAGTCGGCGTAGCTCTCGCCTTCGAGGACCATGCCGCCGGCGGCGACGTCCCAATAGCCGGGGTACAGCGCCTTGCTCAGGGTGCGGCGATGCACGCACAGCTCGCCGGCCGAGTTGAACAGCAGGATGTAGGTGCCGCGCCCGAGCAGGCGCCGGGCGCGCAGTTCGGCGCGTGGCACGCCGCCGAGTGGGCGATCCTGCTCGTCGACCCAGGCGACTCGCTCGGCATCCGAGGCGGCGCGATGCGCCGCTTCGTCCACGCCCTGGCTCACGACCTCAGCCCTGGCTGAGCAGCTGACGCAGGTCGATCACCGCCGCGTTGGCCCGCGAGATGTAGTTGGCCATTACCAGCGAGTGGTTGGCGAGGATCCCGTAACCGCTGCCGTTCAGCACCATCGGGCTCCACAGCGGCTCCTGGGCGGCTTCCAGCTCGCGGATGATCTGCCGCACGCTGACCGTGGCGTTCTTCTTCGCCAGCACGTCGGCGAAGTCGATCTCGATCGCCCGGAGGATATGCGACAGCGCCCAGGCCTGGCCGCGCGCCTCGTAGAACACGTTGTCGATCTGCAGCCACGGCGTGGCGACACGCTGCTCGCTGAGCGGCGGCGCTTCGCCCGGCGCCAGTTCGGTGGCCGGGGTCACTCCGGCGTCGTCCAGACGCACCCGGCCGACGCTGGCGGACAGCCGCTGCGACAGCGAGCCGAGGCGCGTGGCGACGTCGCCCAGCCAGTTGTTGAGGTTGTCGGCACGCGAATAGAACTGCGCGTTGGGCTGGTTCGGATCGGCCAGACGGGCCAGGTAGCGGTCCAGCGACTTGATGCCTTCCTGGTACTCCGACTCCGAGGAGGGCAGCGCCCAGCTCTTGTTGTCGAAGTTGAAGCGCGGCTCCGCGCGCGCCAGGTCGGCGTCCTCGGTGGACTGCGACTGCGAGCGGGCGAAGTCCTTGCGCAGCGCGCGCGACAGGTCGCGGGTCTGCACCAGCACGCCGTATTCCCAGCTCGGCATGTTGTCCAGCCAGAGACCCGGCGGGAACAGGTCGTTGGACAGGTAGCCGCCCGGCTTGTCGAGCAGCGTCTGGGCGACCTGCTTGAGGGTCTCCACGGTGGCGTAGCCAATCACCAGCTGGCGCTTGCTCTGTTCGGCGGCACTCTGGACATGCTGCTGCACGGGGAAGAGGTCCGGTTCCTGGCTCCAGTACCAGCCGACCACCAGTGCGGCCAGCAGGTACAGGCCGACCAGCAGGCCCAGGGCGCGGCTCCACAAGCCGGCAAAGTAGCTGCGCGCGCCATCCAGCGAGTCGGCGGTCCGCGCGCGCGCAGTGCCGGCGCGATTCTTCCAATCCAACATGAGCGTGTCCTTTACGTGAACGAAGGCAGAGATTCAGACCACAACGCCCGAGCAGGGTTGCCGTCCGCGGCGGTCACTATAAGTTAAGCAGTCTGGGCGACGTAGCCGGCCGGCGGCAAACTTTGAGTGGGCGGATCGCCGGACCGCCCCAGCGAGAACTCGCGCACACCCGCACCGACCGCCCAGCGGTGGCAGTCACCTGGTCGAATGATTGGCAGTACTATCGTACCGATGCCAGCTTGGTGATAGCATCGAGCCATCATGCTTGCCCACCGCCCAGAATAAGAAGTCGAGCCATGAGCGAAGCCGAAGACCTGAGCCACGACCGCCTCAAGCACCATTTCGCCCAACGCGTGATCCACCAGGCCCGTCAGGTGCTGGAGGTCTGGCAGCGACTGCAGCACAGCGAGTGGAACGGCGCCGACATGGCCGAGATGAGCGAGGCGAACATCCGCCTGCTGCGCTACGCCGAGCGCTTCGAGCAGACCGAGCACGCTGTGCTGGCGCGCGGTGTGGAGCAGAGCCTGAACGCCGTGCTGGCCAACAAGGGACGCCTCAGCAGCCCGCTGATCAGCGAGCTCAACCAGCTGATGCAGCGCCTGTCGCGCACCGGCCTGCGGCATGGCGACCAGTTCGAACAAACCTTCCTGCCGCCGCTGCGCAAGCCGGTGTACCTGGCCCTGGAAGACGCCGAGCGCGCTGAGCGGCTGGCCCAGCAGATGGAGTTCTTCGGCCTGCTGGCGCAGCCGCTGAACAGCGCCGAGGCGTTCCATGCGGCGATGAGCGAGCGCCACCCGGCCGCCATCGTCATGGAAGTCGATTTCTCCGGCCCCGGCGCCGGCCTGGCGCTGGCCGAATCGGTGCAGGAGAAGCTCGAGCACAAGCTGCCGCTGCTGTTCTTCAGCCACGAGGAAACCGACACGCCGACTCGCCTGGCCGCAGTGCGCGCCGGCGCTCAGGAATTCTTCACCGGCACCCTGGACGCCTCGACGCTGATCGAGCGCATCGAGATCCTCACCCGCGTCGCGCAGTACGAGCCGTTCCGCGTGCTGGTGGTCGACGACTCGCGGGCCCAGGCCACCCACACTGAACGGGTGCTGAACAGCGCCGGGATCGTCACCCGCACGCTCACCGAGCCGATCCAGGCGCTGCACGAGCTGTCCGACTTTCACCCCGACCTGATCATCCTCGACATGTACATGCCCGACTGCAGCGGCACCGAACTGGCCAAGGTGATCCGCCAGCACGACCGCTACGTCAGCGTGCCGATCATCTACCTGTCCGCCGAGGACGACCTCGACAAGCAGCTCGACGCGATGAGCGAGGCCGGCGACGACTTCCTCACCAAACCGATCAAGCCACGCCATCTGATCGCCACCGTGCGCACCCGCGCCAACCGCGCGCGCAACCTGCAGGCGCGGATGGTCCGCGACAGCCTGACCGGGCTGTACAACCACACCTACACCCTGCAGTTGCTCGAGGACGCCTGCGCCCGCTCGCGGCGCGACGGCAAGTCACTGGCCTTCGCCATGCTCGACATCGACCACTTCAAGAAGGTCAACGACAGCTACGGCCACCCGATGGGCGACCGGGTGATCAAGAGCCTCGCGTTGTTCCTCAAGCAGCGCCTGCGCAAGACCGACTACATCGGCCGCTACGGTGGCGAGGAATTCGCCGTGGTGCTGCCGGACACCGACGCGGCCACCGCCGCCAAAGTGCTCGACGACATCCGCCGGCGCTTCGCCGAGATCCACTACCCGGCGCAGCCGCTGGACCTGAGCTGCACGTTCAGCTGCGGCATCGCCCAGCTGGAAGGCGGCATCGACGGCGCGACGCTGTCCAAGCGCGCCGACGAAGCGCTGTACGTCGCCAAGCACGGCGGCCGCAACCGCGTGGAGCAGTTCGCCAGCACGCCGTGACGCGGCCTCGCGTCATCTGCCTGCAACAAAAGCGCAATACGCTGCCGGGACCTGCAGCCTCGCCCCAACCCGCACGCTAGAGCCTTCACCGGCCGGCAGCGGGACACCCGGGGCGGGCTGTCTACCGTTCAGTTGTCGGTGGAAGTCCCATGCGCTTAAAAGTCCTGACCAACCTCAACACCCTGCTGCTGGTGGCGGCCTGCCTCGCCCTCGGCGCGACCCTCTGGTGGTCGCAGCGCGCCCTCGAGCGGCCCTATGAACTGATCTCGCGCTACCTCGACCTGTCGCAGCAGTTCGAGCAGGCGGTGGCCGGCAACATCCGCGACTACCTGGCCAGCGGCGACGCGCTGCGCCACCAGGCGGCCGGCCAGGCGCTCGACGACCTGGCCAGCCAGCTCGACCAGCTGCCCGCGCCACTCGCCGCCCCGCTGCGCCCGAGCCTCGACGAACTGCGCCAGTTCACCAGCAATCAGCTGCTCGCCGCCGGCAAGCTGGCCGGCGACCCGCAGGGTCTGCTGCTGCAGGCCGAGCGCGAACTGGCCGGCAGCCTCGACCAGCTTGACCGCTACGCCAGCGCCGCGAGTGGCGCGGACGCGATCGCCTACCGCGCGCCACTGCTCGGCGCGGCGCAACATCTGCTGCGCCTCAGCCACGCCCGCGAACGGCTGGTCGCCAGTGGCCGCGACGAACTGCTCGCCGACCTGCAGCGCGAACTGGCCGCCCTCGACGCGGAGGCGCAGCGCCTCGCCGCCCTGCCCCTGCTCGGCGTGCGCGAGGCCGGCGGTTCCGCCGCCGACGACTTCGCCGCACTGATGGGTCTCGACAGCAACGCTGCACAGGCCGGCGGCGAAGACCGCGGGGTGAGCCTCAAGCGTGAGCTGAGCAGCCTGCTGCAGCGCTACCCGGCCGAGCTTGAGCGCACTCGCACGCTGATCCGCCAACGCGGCGAACTGGCCGCCGCCAGCACGGAACGGGTCGCCGCCCTGCAGCGCGCGCTAGTCGCCAGCGAACCGCTGCTGCGCGCCGAACATGCGCGCATTCAGGGTGAGGTACGGCTGCTGCAAGGGCTGATGATCGGCCTGATCCTGCTGATTGCGCTCGCCGTCGACCGCATCCAGCGCCGCCTGGCGCAACTGCTCGGCCAGCTCGGTCCGGCCCTGGCGACCTGGGCGCAGGGCGATTTCACCCGGCCGGTCGCGCTGGGCACGCGGATTCACGAACTGGCCGCTATCGAGGATTCGCTGAACCGCCTGCGCCACTACCTGGTCGAGCTGGTCGATACCTTGCGCGGCCACGCCGAGCAGGTCGCCGGCAGCAGCCGCAGCCTGGCCGAACTGAGCAGCGGCCTGCACCAGGGCGCCGAACGCCAGGCCGGCGATACCGCGCAGATCCGCGACGCGCTGGGCGAACTTGAAGCGACCATCCAGCAGGTCGCCGGCAACGCCGGCCAGGCGGAAGCCGCCAGCCGCGACGCCGGCCGCGCCCTCGAGCACGGCCAGCAGGTCATCGCCGAGAGCCTCGGCAACCTGCGCACGCTGGTCGACGAGGTGCGCGACAACGCCCAGGACATCGAGCGCCTGGCCGAGGAAACCACGACCATCGGTCAGGTGCTGACAGTGATTCGCGGCATCGCCGAGCAGACCAACCTGCTCGCCCTCAACGCAGCGATCGAAGCGGCGCGTGCCGGCGAGATGGGCCGCGGCTTCGCCGTGGTCGCCGAGGAAGTGCGCTCGCTGGCGCTGCGTACCAGCGGTGCGACCGGTGAAATCCAGCAGCTGATCGGCCGCCTGCAGCAAGCCGCGCTGCACTCGGTGGGCGCCCTGCGCAGCCAGGTCGAGCATGCCGAGAGCAGCGCCGCCCAGGCCCGTGCCGCCGACGGCGCACTCGACGAGATCGTCGCGGCGATCGGCGTGATCGGCAGCATGGTCGAGCAGATCGCCGCCGCCAGCACCCAGCAGAGCGGCGCGGTCAGCGAGATTCGCGACCACAGCGAACGCATCCACCAGCGCGGTGACGACAACCTGCAGCGCATCGGCCAGGGCCGTCGCCAGGGCGAGCACCTGCTGCAGCTCGGCGACCGCCTGCAGGCGGAGGTGCAGGCGTTCCGCGTCTGACGCACGGACACGCGCTGCGGTAATTCGTCACCGCAATCGCAGCGCGGAGTTGGTTATCATGCGGCGATCGCCACCCGCCGAGTCCATCATGCGTCGTCTGCTGCCCCTGCTGTTTCTCCTGCTCGCCCTGCCGGCCGCCGCCGCCGGGCTGTTCGACAAGCACGTCAATCCGCAACTGGGTGCGCCGCTGAACAACAGCGCCGACTTCCTGCCAGTGCGCGAGGCGTTCCGCCTCAGCGTGGTGAGCAGCACGCCGGAGGCGGTGAAGCTGCGCTTCGTGCCGGCCGAGGGCTACTACTTGTACCGCCACCGCTTCCAGTTCGCCGTCGAGCCGAACGACCTCGCGGGGACGCCGGTGCAGCTGCCACCGGGCGAGCCGAAGCACGACCAGTACTTCGGCGACGTCGAGGTCTACCACGGCGTGCTCGACGTCGACGTGCCGCTGAACAACCCCTACAAGCTGCCGCTGCGCCTCAAGGTCACCTACCAGGGCTGTGCCGACAAGGGCCTGTGCTACCCGCCGGAAACCGAGCTGGTGCCGATCGGCGAGCTGCCCAGCGCGACGCCGGGCGTGCCGGCCGGTGAAGACGGTGCCTGGAGCTGGCACGCGCTGGCGCTGTTCTTCCTCGCCGGGCTCGGCCTGACCTTCACCCCCTGCGTGTTGCCGATGCTGCCGATCCTTTCCGGCGTGGTGCTGCGCGGCCAGGTCGGCGGTGTGCGCGGCTTCAGCCTGTCGCTCGCCTACGTGCTGCCGATGGCGGTGTGCTTCGCCGCCCTCGGTGCGCTGATGGGGGTGTTCGGCGCCGAACTCAACCTGCAGGCGCGCCTGCAGTCGGCCTGGGTGCTGGTGCCGTTCGCGGCGTTCTTCGTGCTGTTCGCCCTGGCCATGTTCGGCGTCTACGAACTGCGCCTGCCGCGCTTCATCAGCGAACCGCTGGATCGCCTGGCCGGCAAGGCCGAGGGCGGCTCGCTGTGGGGCGCCGCGCTGCTCGGCGTGCTGTCCAGCCTGCTGGTCTCGCCCTGCGTGTCGGCGCCGCTGGCCGGTGCGCTGCTGTACATCAGCGCCAGCGGCGATGCGCTGGGCGGCGGACTCAAGCTGTTCGCCCTCGGCCTCGGCATGGGCGCACCACTGGTGCTGTTCGCCACCGGCGGCGGCGCGCTGCTGCCGAAGTCCGGTACCTGGCTGCTGACCGTGCGCAACGCCTTCGGCGTGCTGCTGCTGGCAGTCGCGGTGTGGATGCTCGAGCGCCTGCTGCCCGGCCCGCTGGCGCTGTCACTGTGGGCGCTGCTGGCCGCCGGCACCGCGCTGTTCGTCGCCCGCCGTGGCTTCATGCGCCTGGGCATCGGCCGCCACGTCAGCCTGCTCGGCGCGCTGCTGCTGCTCGGCTACGCGCTGACCGCCAGCGTCGGCGTGGCACGCGGCGGCGCCGATCCGCTGCGGCCTTGGGCCGGCGCCCTGGCCACTGGCGAATGGCAGACGCTGAGCGAGCCGGCCGCGCTCGACCGCGCCCTCGCCGCGGCGAAAAGCGCCGGCCAGCCGGTGCTGCTCGACTGGTACGCCGACTGGTGCATCAGTTGCAAGGTGATCGAGCGCGAAGTGTTCGGCGCCGCAGCGATCGAGCCGCGCCTGCAGGCCTACCGCCTGCTGCGTTTCGACATCACCGCCAGCACCGCGGAGCAGCGCAGCCTGCTCGACCGCTACAAGTTGTTCGGCCCGCCGGCGATCCTGTTCTTCGCCGCCTCGGGCGAGGAGCGCGGCGAGCTACGGGTGATCGGCGAGATCGACGCCGAGGCCTTCGCCAAGCGACTGGACAAAGCCGACCAACACTGACGATCCAGTCACTTTCAGACGAAACATCCATTTCGTCGTTCTGCAACGAAAAATCGCCATCATGCGGGCTACTCCTTGAAACTGGACAGCCCGCCGCGGCGTCCGGCATAGTCCGCCCCATTCCTTCATGCAGGACAGATCCATGGCCAATCTGCTGGTTCTTCACGGACCCAACCTCAACCTGCTCGGCACCCGCGAGCCAGGCGTCTACGGCGCGGTCACCCTCGAAGCCATCAACCAGGACCTGCAGCGCCGCGCGCAGGCCGCCGGCCATCAGCTGAGCTACCTGCAGAGCAACGCCGAGCATGTGCTGATCGAGCGCATTCACGCCGCCAGGAACGAAAGTGTCGACTTTATCCTGATCAATCCGGCCGCTTTCACACATACCAGCGTCGCATTACGTGACGCATTGCTGGCAGTGAGCATCCCATTCATCGAAGTGCACCTCTCCAACGTGCACAAACGCGAACCTTTCCGCCATCACTCCTACTTCTCCGACGTTGCGGTGGGAGTGATCTGCGGCCTTGGCGCCAGCGGTTATCGACTGGCTCTGGAGGCTGCCCTGGAACAACTGGCCGCCGCGTGACCCGGCGACGGCCCGAACGCCCTTACCGACCTTGGGAGTTGATGCTTAATGGATATTCGTAAAGTCAAAAAACTGATCGAACTGCTGGAAGAATCCGGTATCGACGAGCTGGAAATCCGCGAAGGCGAAGAATCCGTGCGCATCAGCCGCCACGGCAAGGCCGTCGCCGCACCGCAACCGGTGTACGCCGCTGCCCCGGCGCCAGTCGCCGCGCCGGTTGCCGCCGCTCCGGTCGCTGAAGCCAGCGCCCCGGCCGCCGCCAAGCTGAACGGCACCGTGGTCCGCTCGCCGATGGTCGGCACCTTCTACCGCGCGGCATCGCCGACCTCGGCGAACTTCGCGGAAGTTGGCCAGAGCGTGAAGAAAGGCGACATCCTCTGCATCGTCGAAGCCATGAAGATGATGAACCACATCGAGGCGGAAACCAGCGGCGTGATCGAATCCATCCTGGTGGAAAACGGTCAGCCGGTGGAATACGACCAGCCCCTGTTCACCATCGTTTGATGCGCGGGGAGCCTGCGATGCAGCTGGAAAAAGTCCTGATCGCCAACCGCGGCGAAATTGCCCTGCGCATCCTGCGCGCCTGCAAGGAAATGGGTATCAAGACCGTGGCGGTGTACTCCACGGCCGATCGCGAACTCATGCACCTCGGCCTGGCTGACGAGACCGTGTGCATCGGCCCGGCACCGGGCGCGCAATCCTACCTGCACGTCCCGGCAATCATTGCCGCGGCGGAAGTCACCGGCGCCACGGCGATCCACCCGGGCTACGGCTTCCTCGCCGAGAACGCCGACTTTGCCGAGCGTGTGGAAAACTCCGGATTCGCCTTCATCGGTCCGAAAGCTGACACCATCCGCCTGATGGGCGACAAGGTCTCCGCCAAGAACGCCATGATCAAGTCCGGCGTTCCGGTCGTGCCAGGTTCCGAAGGCCCGCTGCCGGAAGACGAAGAAACCGCACTGAAGATCGCCCGCGAGGTCGGTTATCCGGTGATCATCAAGGCCGCCGGTGGCGGTGGTGGTCGCGGCATGCGCGTGGTGCACAAGGAAGAAGACCTGATCAAGTCGGCCAAGCTGACCCGCACCGAAGCCGGTGCAGCGTTCGGCAACCCGATGGTCTACCTGGAGAAGTTCCTCGGCAATCCGCGTCACGTGGAAGTCCAGGTGCTGTCCGACGGCCAGGGCAACGCCGTGCACCTCGGTGACCGCGACTGCTCGCTGCAGCGCCGCCACCAGAAGGTCCTCGAAGAAGCCCCGGCGCCGTACATCGACGAGAAGGCGCGCGCCGAAGTGCTGCAACGCTGCGTCGACGCCTGCATCGAGATCGGCTACCGCGGTGCCGGTACCTTCGAGTTCCTCTATGAAGACGGCCGCTTCTACTTCATCGAGATGAACACCCGCGTGCAGGTCGAACACCCGGTCACCGAGATGGTTACTGGCATCGACATCGTCAAGGAGATGCTCAGCATCGCCGCTGGCAACAAGCTGTCGTTCAAGCAGAGCGATGTGGTGATCCGCGGTCACGCCCTGGAGTGCCGGATCAACGCCGAGGACCCGGACAACTTCATGCCCTGCCCCGGCAAGGTCAAGCACTTCCATGCTCCGGGCGGCAATGGTGTGCGTGTCGACTCGCACCTGTACAGCGGCTACTCGGTGCCGCCGAACTACGACTCGCTGATCGGCAAGCTGATCACCTACGGCGCAAGCCGCGACGAGGCGATGGCGCGCATGCGCAACGCCCTCGACGAGATCGTGGTCGACGGGATCAAGACCAACATCCCGCTGCACCGCGACCTGACCCGCGACAAGGGCTTTGCCAAGGGTGGTGTGAACATCCACTACCTGGAGAAGAAGCTCGGCATGGACAAGCACTGAGTCCCTGCCGCTTCGCCACACGGGCTGCCTTCGGGCGGCCCGTGTGCTTTCCGGGCGGCGCACCGGTAGCCGCCCCGGCGACGCTGCAGTAAGCTTGCCCGCCTTCCGGCCGCCCACGGCCGTACCGCTTTCACGAGGTTCGCCATGCCCTGGTTACAAGTTCGTCTCGCCATCAGCCCGGAGCAGGCGGAAACCTACGAAGATGCCCTGCTCGACGTCGGCGCCGTGTCGGTGACCTTCATGGACGCCGAGGACCAGCCGATCTTCGAACCGGACCTCGGCACCACCCCGCTATGGACCCACACCCACCTGCTCGCCCTGTTCGAGGCCGATACCGACCCCGACAACCTGGTCGCCCACCTCGAACTGCTGACCGGCGGCACCCTGCCGACCCACCAGATCGAGCGCATCGAGGACCAGGACTGGGAGCGCAGCTGGATGGACAACTTCCAGCCGATGCGTTTCGGCCGCCGCCTGTGGATCGTGCCGAGCTGGCACGCCGCGCCGGAGCCCGACGCGGTCAACCTGCTGCTCGACCCCGGCCTGGCGTTCGGCACCGGCACCCACCCGACCACCGCACTGTGCCTGGAGTGGCTCGACGGCCAGCCACTGCAGAACTGCAGCGTGCTCGATTTCGGCTGCGGCTCGGGCATCCTCGCCATCGCCGCGCTGCTGCTCGGCGCGCCGCGGGCGGTCGGTACCGACATCGACCCGCAGGCACTGGAGGCCTCGCGCGACAACGCCAGCCGCAACGGCATCGCCGCCGAGCGTTTCCCGGTCTACCTGCCGGCCGAGCTGCCGCAGGCGCCGGCCGACGTGGTGGTCGCCAACATCCTCGCCGGGCCGCTGGTCCAGCTGGCGCCGCAGATCACCGCACTGGTCAAGCCGGGCGGCCATCTGGCGCTGTCCGGCATCCTCGCCGAACAAGCCGACGAAGTGCGCGCCGCCTACCAGGACGCCTTCGACCTCGACCCGACTGCCAGCAAGGACGGCTGGGTGCGCATCAGCGGCCGTCGCCACTGATGCCCCGGCCGGCAGCCTTGCGTTAGACTAGCCGCCGTTCTTTTTCACCCGGATCACCGCATGATCGACAGCTTCGTCACCCGATGCCCGCACTGCAGCACCAGCTTTCGCGTCAGCCGCGCACAGCTGGGGGCGGCTCGCGGCGCCGTGCGGTGCGGCGCCTGCATGCAGGTGTTCAACGCCGGGCAACAGCTGCTGATCGACCAGCCCGGCGCGTTCACCGCGCCGCCGGCACCGGCCAAGCCGGCGGTCGAACCGACCAAACCGAGCGCCGCGGCGCCGACGCCGACCGCCAAGACGCCGCCGAGCAAAGACCCCGGCACGCTGTGGATTCACGACGACCTCGACCTCGACAGCCTCGACCTCGACGAAGAGCTCGCCCGCCTCGAGCAGCAGGAACAGCAGCTCAGCCAGGAATTCCTCGCCCTGGAGCGCGCGCCGAAGCCGGCCGAACGCCTGCTCGACGCCGCCCAGCCGCAGCCCGCCAACCCACACGACGAAGCCTGGGCCGAGGCGCTGCTGCGCCAGGAACAGCCACGCAGTGCGCAACCGCCTGCGGCGCCTGCCCCCGCCGCGCCCGAACCGCCTGCCGCGCCGGCCGTGGCGCGCCAGGAGCCGACCCTGGACCTCGCTGCCGATTCCGAAGCAGCAGAAAAGGACGAGGCAGCGAGCGAGGCGAGCGACGCCGCGGACAGCGAACTCAACGATGACTTCCGCCTCAGCGCCGAACGCGCGGAACCGGAGGCCGACGAGCCGCAGGCGGACGACCCGGGCTTCTCCGCGCTGCCACCGCCGCTGGTGCGCCGCAACGAAACCATCGCGCTGCGCGAAGACAGCCTGGCGCAGCTCAGCGACGAACCGCTGCAGCTCGACTGGCAGCAGCCGAAGAAACCCTGGGGGCGCTGGATCGCCTGGGGCCTGCTCAACTTGCTCGGCGCCCTGGCGCTGGCCGGCCAGTACGTGCTCTACCACTTCGACGAACTGGCCCGGCAGGACCAGTACCGCCCGTGGTTCGAGCAGCTGTGCCCGGAACTCGGCTGCAAGCTGCCGTCGAAGGTCGACATCGAGCTGATCAAGAGCAGCAACCTGGTGGTGCGCAGCCACCCGGAATTCGCCGGCGCGCTGGTGGTCGATGCGATCCTCTACAACCGCGCGCCCTTCTCCCAGCCGTTCCCGCTGCTGGAAATGCGCTTCGCCGACCTCAACGGGCAACTGCTCGCCAGTCGTCGCTTCAAGCCCAGCGAATACCTCGCCGGCGAACTTGCCGGACAAACGGAAATGCCGCCGCAGACGCCGATCCACATCTCGCTGGATATCCTTGATCCAGGGCCTAAGGCGGTCAATTACAGCCTCAGCTTCCACTCCCCGGAATAAGCGGCCGCTTCGCCTGCAGGCCGCGGATTTGCTGATTTAAAAGCACCCGCGATAAGCCGATAACTGTTCAGAATTTGTTCAAAACAGCCTTTATCCGGTCACCGAGAGCGGGTATCATGCCCACCCTTTTTTCCAAACAAGATCCGGCCCCACAGGCAGGGAAGACCCATGTCGGCGGTACGCATCGGCCCCTATACATTGCCCAATCAGTTGATCCTGGCCCCCATGGCCGGGGTCACCGATAGCCCGTTCCGGCAGCTCTGCCGCCGCCTCGGTGCCGGCCTGGTGGTGTCGGAGATGGTCACCAGCGATGTCAGCCTGTGGCACACCCGCAAATCGCGCCAGCGCCTGATCCACAGCGGCGATCCCGAGCCACGCTCGGTCCAGATCGCCGGTGGCGACGCGCAGATGCTCGCCGACGCGGCACGCGCCAACGTCGAGCTGGGCGCGCAGATCATCGATATAAACATGGGCTGCCCGGCCAAGAAGGTCTGCAACAAGGCCGCCGGCTCGGCGCTGATGAAGGACGAAGCGCTGGTCGCGGAAATCCTCAGCAGCGTGGTGCAGGCCGTCGACGTCCCGGTCACCCTGAAGATTCGCACCGGCTGGGACCGGGCGAACAAGAACGGCGTGACCGTGGCGAAGATTGCCGAACAGGCCGGCATCCAGGCGCTGTCCGTGCACGGCCGTACGCGCGCCGACCTGTACACCGGCGAAGCCGAGTACGACACCATCGCCGCGATCAAGCAGGCGGTGTCGATTCCGGTATTCGCCAACGGCGACATCGACTCGCCGCAGAAGGCCAAGGCCGTGCTCGACGCCACCGGCGCCGATGCCCTGCTGATCGGCCGCGCCGCCCAGGGGCGGCCGTGGATTTTCCGCGAAATCGAGCATTACCTGCGGACCGGCGAACAACTGCCGGGCCCCAAGTTGTACGAAGTGGAACACATTCTACTGGGCCATCTGGCCGAGCTGCATGCGTTCTACGGCGACGTGATGGGCGTGCGCATCGCACGCAAGCATGTCGGCTGGTACCTGGCGACTCTCCCGGGGGAGCGGGAGTTTCGTTCCGAATTCAATCGTCTTGAACACAAGGACGCGCAGTGCGCCATGGTGCGGCAGTTTTTCGCCGAACGTCATAACGAGGGAGAAGGGGTGGCGGCATGACGACGATGACCGAGACATTAGTGAGTGGAACTGCATCTGTGAGCGACAACGTCAACCTGAAACAGCATCTGAAGTCGCCGAGCGAAGAAGGGCAAACCCTGCGCGGCAGTGTGGAGAAGGCGCTGCGCAACTACTTCGCCCATCTCGATGGGCAGGATGTCTCCGACATCTACAACCTGGTGCTTTCCGAAGTGGAAGCGCCGCTGCTGGAAACCGTGATGAACTACGTCAAGGGCAACCAGACCAAGGCCTCCGAGCTGCTCGGCCTGAATCGCGGCACCCTGCGCAAGAAGCTCAAGCAGTACGATCTGCTGTAAGCCACGAATTCCCACGGAAAAGGGCGGCCTCGACAAGCGGCCGCCCTTTTTCGCTGAATCCCCCCGCTTTAGATGGAAACCGCGATGACCGACCAAACCACCCGCCTTCCCGTCCGCCGCGCCCTGATCAGCGTCTCCGACAAGACCGGCATCCTTGACTTCGCCCGTGAGCTCGTCGCCCTCGGCGTGGAGATCCTTTCCACCGGCGGCACCTACAAGCTGCTCAAGGACAACGGCGTCGCCGCGGTGGAAGTCGCCGACTACACCGGCTTCCCGGAAATGATGGATGGCCGGGTGAAGACCCTGCACCCGAAAATCCATGGCGGCATTCTCGGTCGTCGTGCGCTGGACGGCGCGGTGATGGAGCAGCACGGCATCAAGCCGATCGACCTGGTCGCGGTCAACCTCTACCCGTTCGCCGCCACCGTGGCCAAGCCGGGTTGTGACCTGGCCGACGCCATCGAGAACATCGACATCGGCGGCCCGACCATGGTCCGCAGCGCGGCGAAGAACCACAAGGACGTCGCCATCGTGGTCAATGCCGGCGACTACAGCGCCGTCGTCGAGAACCTCAAGGCCGGCGGCCTGACTTACGCGCAGCGCTTCGACCTGGCGCTCAAGGCCTTCGAACACACCGCCGCCTACGACGGCATGATCGCCAACTACCTGGGCACCATCGACCAGGCTGCCGAGACCCTGTCCACCGACGGCCGCAGCCAGTTCCCGCGCACCTTCACCAGCCAGTTCATCAAGGCGCAGGACATGCGCTACGGCGAGAACCCGCACCAGAGCGCGGCGTTCTATGTCGAAGGCGGCGAAGCCAGCGTGTCGACCGCCGTGCAGCTGCAGGGCAAGGAACTGTCGTTCAACAACGTCGCCGACACCGACGCCGCGCTGGAATGCGTGAAGAGCTTCGTCAAGCCGGCCTGCGTGATCGTCAAGCACGCCAACCCGTGCGGCGTGTCGGTGGTTCCGGACGCCGACGGCGGCATCCGCCAGGCCTATGAACTGGCCTACGCCACCGACACCGAGTCGGCGTTCGGCGGCATCATCGCCTTCAACCGCGAGCTGGACGCCGAGACCGCCCAGGCCATCGTCGAGCGTCAGTTCGTCGAAGTGATCATCGCCCCGAAAGTCAGCGAAGCGGCGCGTGCCGTGGTCGCCGCCAAGGCCAACGTGCGGCTGCTCGAATGCGGCGAGTGGCCGGCCGAGCGCGCCCCGGGCTGGGACTTCAAGCGCGTCAACGGCGGCCTGCTGGTGCAGAGCCGTGACATCGGCATGATCACCGAGGCGGACCTCAAGGTCGTGACCAAGCGGGCGCCGACCGAGCAGGAAATCCACGACCTGATCTTCGCCTGGAAAGTGGCCAAGTTCGTCAAATCCAACGCCATCGTCTACGCCAAGAATCGTCAGACCATCGGCGTCGGCGCCGGCCAGATGAGCCGCGTCAACTCGGCGCGTATCGCCGCGATCAAGGCCGAGCACGCTGGTCTGCAAGTGGCCGGTTCGGTAATGGCCAGCGACGCGTTCTTCCCGTTCCGCGACGGCCTGGACAACGCCGCCGCCAATGGCATCACCGCGGTGATCCAGCCGGGTGGTTCGATGCGCGATGCGGAAGTCATCGCTGCGGCCGACGAAGCCGGCATCGCCATGGTATTCAGCGGCATGCGCCACTTCCGCCATTGACCGTGGCACGGTCGCGCTGAAGCAGGCGTCTGCGTTGTTGCGGATGACTTCGCTAATGCTCATTGCCAGTCGGCAACTGCGCTTATCGAAGCCATCCGCGCCTAGCAGCCACCCGCTTCATCACGGCCCGGTGGATCGCTAAAGGCGAGATTTTCGTAGGGTGGACAGCCGCAGCTGCCCACCAAACGGGCCAACGGCCCGCCTCCACAAGGAGCAGAACATGAACGTACTGATCATCGGCAGCGGCGGTCGCGAACACGCCCTGGCCTGGAAAGTCGCCCAGGATGCGCGGGTGCAGAAAGTCTTCGTCGCCCCGGGTAACGCCGGCACCGCGACCGAAGAGAAATGCGAGAACGTCGCCATCGACGTGCTGGCCATCGAGCAGCTCGCCGACTTCGCCGAGCAGAACGTGCAACTGACCATCGTCGGTCCGGAAGCACCGCTGGTGAAGGGCGTGGTCGACCTGTTCCGCGCGCGCAAGCTGGACATCTTCGGCCCCACTGCCGCCGCCGCCCAACTGGAAGGCTCGAAGGCCTTCACCAAGGACTTCCTCGCCCGCCACGCGATCCCCACCGCCGACTACCAGAACTTCACCGAAGTCGAGCCGGCGCTGGCCTACCTGCGCGAGAAAGGCGCACCGATCGTGGTCAAGGCTGACGGCCTGGCCGCCGGCAAGGGCGTGATCGTCGCCATGACCCTGGCCGAAGCCGAGGACGCGGTGCGCGACATGCTGTCGGGCAACGCCTTCGGCGATGCCGGCGCGCGCGTGGTGATCGAGGAGTTCCTTGACGGCGAAGAAGCCAGCTTCATCGTCATGGTCGACGGCGAGAACGTGCTGCCGATGGCCACCAGCCAGGACCACAAGCGCGTCGGCGATGCCGACACCGGCCCAAACACCGGTGGTATGGGCGCCTACTCGCCCGCCCCGGTAGTCACCGCCGACGTGCATAAGCGGGTGATGGACGAAGTCATTTACCCGACCGTGCGCGGCATGGCGGCCGAAGGCAACGTCTACACCGGCTTCCTGTATGCCGGCCTGATGATCGACAAGGCCGGCGCGCCGAAGGTCATCGAGTTCAACTGCCGCTTCGGCGATCCGGAAACCCAGCCGATCATGGTGCGCCTGGAGTCCTCACTGGTGCTGCTGGTCGAGGCCGCGCTGGCCAAGGCGCTGAACAAGGTCGAAGCGACCTGGGACCCGCGCCCCACCGTCGGCGTGGTAATCGCCGCTGGCGGCTACCCGGGCGACTACGCCAAGGGTGACGTCATCGACGGTCTGGATGCCGCCGCTGCGCTGGACGGCAAGGTGTTCCACGCCGGCACCGCGCTGAACAGCGCCGGCCAGGTGGTCACCGCCGGCGGCCGCGTGCTGTGCGCTACCGCCATCGGCCGCAGTGTCGCCGACGCCCAGCAGCAGGCCTACCGCCTGGCCGAGCAGATCCGCTGGGACGGCAGCTTCTACCGCCACGACATCGGCTACCGGGCCATCGCCCGCGAGAAGGGCGAAAGCTGATCTTCAGTCGATAGAAAAAGGCCCCGCATCTGCGGGGCCTTTTTCGTTGCGGCGCGCTTTAGTGCCAATTGCGCAAGTCGCGGTCCTTGGTTTCCGGCATCAGGAACAGGCCGATGATGAAGGTCATCACCGCCACCACGATCGGATACCACAGCCCGTAGTAGATATCGCCGGTGGCGGCGACCATGGCGAAGGCAGTGGTCGGCAGGAAGCCGCCGAACCAGCCGTTGCCGATGTGGTAGGGCAACGACATCGCCGTGTAGCGGATACGCGTCGGGAACAGCTCGACCAGCAGCGCGGCGATCGGCCCGTAGACCATGGTCACGAACAACACCAGCACGGTGAGCAGCAGCACCACCATCGGCGTGTTGATCTGCGCCGGGTCGGCCTTGGCGGGATAACCGTGGCCGCGGATCGCCTCGGTCATCTTGGCGTTGAAGGCGTCGGACTGCGCCTTGAACTGATCAGCCGGCATGCCAGCCCCGGAGAACGACTCGAGGGTCTGGTTGCCGATCTTGATGCTCGCCACGGTGCCGGCCGGGGCCGCCTCGTTGGCGTAGTTCACCGAGTTGCGTGCCAGGAAGCCCTTGGCGATGTCGCAGGAGGTGACGAACTTCGAGGTGCCGACCGGGTTGAACTGGAACGAGCACTCGTCCGGGTTCGCCACCACGGTCACCGGTGCAGAGACCTGCGCCTGTTCCAGCGCGGGGTTGGCGTAGTGGGTGATCAGGCCGAACAGCGGGAAGTAGGTCAGCGCCGCGATCAGGCAGCCGCCGAGGATGATCGGCTTGCGGCCGATCTTGTCGGACAGCCAGCCGAACACGATGAAGAACGGCGTGCCGATCAGCAGTGACAGGGCAATCAGGATGTTCGCCGTCGCCCCATCCACTTTCAGGGTCTGGGTCAGGAAGAACAGCGCGTAGAACTGCCCGGTGTACCACACCACCGCCTGGCCGGCGGTGCCGCCGAACAGCGCGATCAGCGCCACCTTGGCGTTTTCCCAGCGACCGAAGGCCTCGGTCAGCGGCGCCTTGGAGGTCTTGCCCTCCTCCTTCATCTTCTTGAACGCCGGGCTCTCGTTGAGGGTCAGGCGAATCCACACCGAGATGCCCAGCAGGATGATCGACAGCAGGAACGGAATCCGCCAGCCCCAGGCGGCGAACTGTTCCTCGCCGAGCCAGGTGCGGGTGCCGAGGATCACCAGCAGCGAGAGGAACAGACCAAGCGTCGCGGTGGTCTGGATCCACGCCGTGTAGAAACCACGCCGGCCGTGCGGTGCGTGCTCGGCGACGTAGGTCGCTGCACCGCCGTACTCACCGCCGAGCGCCAGGCCCTGGAACAGTCGCAGCACGATGAGGATGATCGGTGCGGCGATACCCCATGACGCATAGGACGGCAGGATGCCGACGATGAAGGTCGACAGACCCATGATCATGATGGTGATCAGGAAGGTGTACTTGCGCCCGACCAAGTCACCCAGACGGCCGAAGATGATCGCGCCGAACGGCCGCACTGCGAAGCCGGCGGCGAACGCCATGAGGGCGAAAATGAACGCCGCCGTGGGGTTCACCCCGGAGAAGAACTGCGCGGCGATGATCGCCGACAACGAACCGTACAGGTAGAAGTCGTACCACTCGAAAACCGTACCCAGCGAGGAGGCGAAGATGACCTTGCGCTCCTCGCCAGTCATGGGTCCCGCCGGTGCGTGCCCGGCGTCAATCGTTGCTACGCTCATTGGGTGCCTCCACGACGGCCTGTCGGCAAGAGCGTGGATCGCCCTGTACCCGGACGTCTTTCTTGTGTTTGTTCTGCAGAGCAAGGCTAGACGGCGGAATCGCAGTCAGCACTAGACATTAGTCTAATGCCCCTTGAAATCCGCAAAGTCACGCCAACCGTGGGCTGCAGCAACCTTCGCCCACGCGGCGTCCGTCATGAGGGCTGGCCGCGCCGGTCATGGTCCTCGGCAAGGCGGCGTGGCTATAATCGAGCCACACTCCTACGAATCGAAGGGATTTCGCCGTGCACGGGCTCAGGATCGCCATTGGACTTCTCGTCTGCCTGTTCGCACTGGCAGGAGGTCCCGTCGTTGCCCAGGCCGCCACGCCCGCGCAGTGGTCGACACTGCTCGACCCCACCGGCCGCCTGACGCTCGACGAGCTGCGCGCGCCGCGTTACGCCAACCAGTTCAATCCCACCGACAGCGACCAGCTGCAGGTGCCCGGCGGCGGTCCGGCGCTGTGGTTGCACTATCAGCTGCCGGCCCAGGCCCAAGGTCAGGAGCAGCTGCTGCGCCTGTTCGCGCCCTACCTGAGCCAGCTCGACCTGTACGTACTGCGCGGCGCCACCCTGCTCGCCCATACCCAGACCGGCGCCAACCAGCCGCTCGCCGCCCGGCCGCTGCCGAGCCGCGATTTTCTCGTGCCGCTGCCGACCGTGCAGGAGCCGCTCGACCTTTACCTGCGCCTGTCCTCCGAGCATGCCCTGCGACCGAGCATCGACATCCAGCGCACCGCCCTGCTGCTCAGCGATGACACCCGCCTGCTGCTATTCGGTGCGGTGCTCGGCTGCCTCGGTCTCTTGATTGCCTACAGCCTGGTGCGCTGCCTCTACACCCGCAGCGCGACCAGCCTGTGGCTGGCCGGCATCCATGTCGGCCTGCTGGTCACCGCGCTCGGCCAGTTCGGCATCGCCGCGCCCTGGCTCAGCGCCTGGCCGGGCCTGCAGGCACAGCTCGGCAACCTGGCCATGCTGCTGGCGATGATTTGCGCGCTGGGCTTCACCGTGCGCTTCTTCGACAAGGCCTGCCCGACCACCACGGTGCGCCACCTGCTGCTCGGCGAAGGCCTGCTGATCGCGGTCGCCTGCGTCCTGCTGCTGGTGGTCAGCGAGCTGCACTTCAACCAGGTGGTTTACCTGATCACCCTGGTCACCCTGCTCAGCATCTTCGTCGTCTCGCTGTTCCACTGGCAGCACGGCTACCGCCCGGCGCGCCTGTTCAGCCTGGCCACCCTGCTGTTCGGCCTGACCTTCATCGGCGCGCTGCCGGCGCTGTTCGGCTACTGGGCGGTGCCGTCCGACTGGCTGGCGTTCGGCCTGCTGGCGATGTGCACGCTGAGCGGCTTCCTGCTCAGCATGGCGCTCAGCGAACGCCAGCGCAGCATCGCCGACGAGCGCTTCAGCAGCCGTCAGGCGCTGGCCGCCAGCTCCGCCGAGCTGAAGGCCAAGGGCGAGTTCCTGGCAAAGATCAGCCACGAAATCCGCACGCCGATGAATGGCGTGCTGGGCATGACCGAGCTGCTGCTCGGCACGCCGTTGTCGGCCAAGCAACGTGACTACGTGCAGACCATCCACAGCTCGGGCAACGAACTGCTCACCCTGATCAACGAGATTCTCGACATCTCCAAGCTGGAAACCGGGCAGATCGAACTGGACGACGTGCAGTTCGACCTCAACGCACTGATCGACGACTGTCTCGACATCTTCCGCGCCAAGGCCGAGCAGCAGCGCGTCGAGCTGGTCAGCTTCACCCAGCCGCAGGTGCCGCGGGTGATCGCCGGCGATCCGACGCGCCTGCGCCAGGTGCTGCTCAGCCTGCTGGACAACGCCTTCAAGCAAACCGACGAGGGCGAAATCCTCCTCGTCGTGGCCCTCGAGCACAGCGCCAACGGCCCGCGCCTGCGCTTCGCCGTGCAAGACAGCGGCCGCCCGCTGGAAGGCGCCGACCGCGACGCGCTGCTCAACGCCGAACTGCACAGCCGCGACTTCCTCGCCGCCACCAAGCTCGGTGGACGCCTCGGCCTGATCATCGCCCGCCAGCTGATTCGCCTGATGCACGGCGAGTTTGGCGTGCAGAGCGGCAGCAGCCAGGGCAGCACGCTGTGGCTGACCCTGCCGCTGGATGCCGAACGCCTGGAGACGCCGACCACCGACCTCGACGGCCCGCTGCAGGGCACCCGTCTGCTGGTGGTCGACGACAACGACACCTGCCGCAAAGTGCTGCTCCAGCAGTGCAGCGCCTGGGGCGTGCAGGCCAGCGCGGTACCGTCCGGCAAGGAGGCGCTGGCGCTGCTGCGCACCAAGGCGCACATCGGCGAGTACTTCGACGCGGTGCTGCTCGACCAGGACATGCCGGGCATGACCGGCATGCAGCTGGCCGCGCGAATCAAGGAAGACCCGAGCCTCAACCACGACATCCTGATCATCATGCTCACCGGCATCAGCAACGCGCCGAGCAAGGTCATCGCGCGCAACGCCGGGATCAAGCGCATCCTCGCCAAGCCGGTGGCCGGCTACACACTGAAGGCCACCCTCGCCGACGAACTCGGCCAGCACAAGCAGGGCGGCGCGCAGCCGCGTCCAGTGCTGCCGCGTGGCACCGCGCTGAGCGTGCCGCAGGACTTCCGCATCCTGGTCGCCGAGGACAACAGCATCTCCACCAAGGTGATCCGCGGCATGCTCGGCAAGCTCAACCTGGCCCCGGACACCGCCAGCAACGGCGCCGAAGCGCTGCAGGCGATGAAGAGCACGCCCTACGACCTGGTGCTGATGGACTGCGAGATGCCGGTGCTCGACGGCTTCTCCGCCACCGAACAGCTGCGCGACTGGGAAGCCGCCGAGCAGCGCCAGCGCACCCCGGTGGTGGCGCTCACCGCGCACATCCTCAGCGAGCACAAGGAGCGCGCGCGCCAGGCCGGGATGGACGGCCACATGGCCAAGCCGGTGGAGATGTCGCAGCTGCGCGAGCTGATCGAATTCTGGGTCAGCGAACGCGAGGCACGCCGTCGCGAGCAGAGCGACGCGCTGTCCTGAACCGGGCGGCGCCGCCCCCGGCGCTCCTACACTAAGCTCCAGTTTCCCCCCAGTGAGTCCTGCCGCATGCATTCCGAGCTGTTCAGCCTGTACCTGAAGATGCTGGTGCTCTACAGCCCGTTCTTCGTGTTGTCCTGCTTCATCGCGCTGACCCGCGGCTACACGGTCAAGGAGCGCAAGAAGCTGGCCTGGAAGGTGGCGCTCGGCGTGGTCATCGCCAGCGTGCTGCTGTACCTGTTCGGCCGCAGCATCTTCGTGATCTTCGGCATCACCGTTGACGCCTTCCGCATCGGTGCCGGCAGCGTGCTGTTCATCTCGGCGCTGAGCATGGCCCAGGGCAAGCCGGTGGTGCAGAGCGACAATGTGCAGCAGGACGTGACCATCGTGCCGCTGACCATTCCGCTGACCGTCGGCCCCGGCACCATCGGCGCCCTGCTGGTGATGGGCGTCGGCAAGGTGGACTGGGACGAGAAGCTGATCGCCGTGCTGGCCATCGCCCTGGCCAGCGCCACGGTGGGCTTCGTGCTCTACCTGTCCGACCTGTTCGAGCGCCTGCTCGGCGACCAGGGCCTGCAAATCGTCAGCCGCCTGATGGGCCTGTTCGTCTGCGCCCTGGCCGCGCAGATCATCTTCACCGGGGTGAAGAACTACCTCGGCTAAGGCGCCCGCCCTAGCCGCTCCCCCCTGCTCTCCAGCAGAGCGCCAGCGCGGCGCACCCGCCCGCCGCCACCTCCGAACGCGCACCAGCCTGGTGCGCCACAGCTTCCCGACGCCAGCCCCAGCCCCGCCGCAAACGCCCGTGCTAGTGCGCCCGCCGAGCGGCCGGCACGCCTATTGCTGAATGCCCTTGCGAGGCCGCAGTAGAACGGATCACTCCATGCGGGTGACAAGAACAAACCTCGATGCACCGCCGACGCTGTCCTTTTAAACACGTTTGTGAATGGAGATCGCACTATGCAACGTCGCAGCCTGATCAAGGCTTTCACCCTTTCCGCATCCATCGCCGCCATGGGCATGTCGTGGACCATCCAGGCCGCCGAGACCATCAAGGTCGGCATCCTGCATTCGCTGTCCGGCACCATGGCGATTTCCGAGACCTCGCTGAAAGACATGGCGCTGATGACCATCGACGAGATCAACGCCAAGGGCGGGGTCAACGGCAAGCAGCTCGAAGCGGTGGTGGTCGACCCGGCCTCCAACTGGCCGCTGTTCGCCGAGAAGGCCCGCCAGCTGCTGACCCAGGACAAGGTCGACGTGGTGTTCGGCTGCTGGACCAGCGTGTCGCGCAAATCCGTGCTGCCGGTGTTCGAGGAGCTCAACGGCCTGCTGTTCTACCCGGTGCAGTACGAAGGCGAAGAGATGTCGCCGAACGTCTTCTACACCGGCGCCGCGCCGAACCAGCAGGCCATCCCGGCCGTCGAGTACCTGATGAGCGAGGACGGCGGCGCCGCCAAGCGCTACTTCCTGCTCGGCACCGACTATGTCTACCCGCGCACCACCAACAAGATCCTGCGCAACTTCCTGCACAGCAAGGGCATCGCCGACAAGGACATCGAAGAGGTCTACACCCCGTTCGGCCACAGCGACTACCAAACCATCGTCGCCAACATCAAGAAGTTCTCCGCTGGCGGCAAGACCGCGGTGATCTCCACGGTCAACGGCGACTCCAACGTGCCGTTCTACAAGGAACTGGCCAACCAGGGCATCGAAGCCACCGACATCCCGGTGGTGGCCTTCTCGGTCGGCGAGGAAGAGCTGCGCGGCATCGACACCAAGCCGCTGGTGGGCCAGCTGGCCGCCTGGAACTACTTCGAGTCGGTGGATAACCCGGTCAACGGCAAGTTCGTCGAACAGTGGAAGGCCTACGCCAAGGCCAAGAACCTGCCCAACTACCAGACCGCGGTGACCAACGACCCGATGGAAGCCACCTACGTCGGCATCAACATGTGGGCGCAGGCGGTGCAGAAGGCGGGTACCACCGACGTCGACAAGGTCCGCGAAGCGCTCGCCGGGCAGACCTTCGCCGCGCCGTCCGGCTACACCCTGACCATGGACAAGACCAACCACCACCTGCACAAGCCGGTGATGATCGGCGAGGTCGAAGAGAACGGGCAGTTCAACGTGGTCTGGCAGACCGAAGGGCCGGTCCGCGCCCAGCCGTGGAGCCCGTTCATTCCGGGTAACGACAAGAAGCCGGATTACGCGGTGAAGTCGAACTAAGCGGACGGCCTTGAGAGGTCGGGGGCAGGAGCGCCCCCGCCCCTCACCCTAGCCCTCTCCCACGGGGAGAGGGGACTGGTTGGTGCCGGCTGAATCGCCGTCGCCAACCGGCAACGCCGACGTGCTTTCTCCCCTCTCCCTCCGGGAGAGGGGCGGGGGTGAGGGAACTCGCCTTCAAGCACAGCAAAGGACCCCGAAATGCCCACTGCCCTCTACCCCTTCCTGCTGTCATTGGCACTGCTCTGCCTGCCGATGACCACCCAGGCCGGCGATGCCAGCGACTTCGTCGCCGCTAATCCCGCCCAGCAGGCCAAACTGTTGGAAAGCTGGGCCGCCGCGCCCGATCCAGCGCGCCTGCCGCTGCTCGACGCCCTGCAACAAGGCCGCCTGGCCGCCGACCGCGACAAGGCCGCGTTTATCGAGGAAGCTGGCCAGTTCCACGCCGCCGACGCTGACCTGCCGCCGAACGGCACGCCGAAGAAGCTGCGCCTGAACAACCGTCTGCGCGGCCTGCTGGCCAGCACCCAGGCCAGCCATCAGCTGCTCGCCGACGACCCGCTGGTGCGCCTGGCCGCCGCCCGTCAGCTGCAGAAATCCGCCAAGCCGGCGCAGCTGACCCTGCTCAACGGCCGCGTCGCCACGGAAAGCGATGACGCGGTGCGCGACGCCCTGGCGCTGGCGCTGGCCAACCTGCAGCTGGTCGATCCCGACCCGACGATCCGCTTGAATGCCGTGCGCCTGCTCGGCGAAACGGGCGACCCGCTGGCGCGCACCCGCCTGGAAAGCCTGCTGGCCGACGGCGCAGAAGCCGACGCCACGGTGCGCACCGCCGCCGAGACCAGCCTGGCGCAGGTCAAGCGTCGCCTGCTGCTCGGCGACCTGCTCGGCCAGGCATTCAGCGGCATGAGCCTCGGCTCGATCCTGCTGCTCGCCGCGCTCGGCCTGGCGATCACCTTCGGCCTGCTCGGGGTGATCAACATGGCCCACGGCGAGATGCTGATGCTCGGCGCCTACGCCACCTACCTGGTGCAGCTGGCCTTCCAGCGCCTGGCCCCCGAGTACCTCGCGCTGTATCCACTGGCCGCGCTGCCGGTGGCGTTCTTCGTCACCGCCTGCATCGGCATGGCGCTGGAGCGCACGGTGATCCGCCACCTCTACGGCCGGCCGCTGGAAACCCTGCTGGCCACCTGGGGCATCAGCCTGATGCTGATCCAGCTGGTGCGCGTGCTGTTCGGCGCGCAGAACGTCGAGGTGGCCAACCCCGGCTGGCTGTCCGGCGGCATCCAGGTGCTGCCGAATCTGGTGCTGCCCTACAACCGCATCGTGATCATCGGTTTCGCCCTGTTCGTGGTGGCGCTGACCTGGCTGCTGCTGAACAAGACCCGCCTCGGCCTCAACGTCCGCGCGGTCACCCAGAACCGCAACATGGCCGCGTGCTGCGGCGTGCCGACCGGCCGTGTGGACATGCTCGCCTTTGGCCTCGGCTCCGGCATCGCCGGGCTCGGCGGCGTGGCGCTGTCGCAGATCGGCAACGTCGGCCCGGACCTCGGGCAGAGCTACATCATCGACTCGTTCCTGGTGGTGGTGCTCGGCGGCGTCGGCCAGCTGGCCGGCAGCGTGCTGGCGGCCTTCGGTCTGGGCATCGCCAACAAGATTCTCGAACCGCAGATCGGCGCCGTGCTGGGCAAGATCCTCATCCTCGCGCTGATCATCCTGTTTATCCAGAAACGGCCCCAAGGTCTTTTTGCACTGAAAGGACGGGTGATCGACTGATGACTATGCCCTTGAATCAAACGCTGCTGGCTCGCGCCAGCGCCACGCTCGGCCCACGGCTGAGCCTGGCGGTCGGCGCGCTCGTCCTCGCCGTGCTGATCGCCCTACCGCTGCTGCATCTGCTGCCGGCCGACAGCGCGCTGCACGTCTCGGCCTACACCCTGACCCTGGTCGGCAAGATCCTCTGCTACGCCATCGTCGCCCTGGCGCTGGATCTGGTCTGGGGTTACGCCGGGCTGTTGTCGCTCGGCCACGGGCTGTTCTTCGCCCTCGGCGGCTACGCCATGGGCATGTATCTGATGCGCCAGTCGGCCGGCGACGGCCTGCCGGCGTTCATGAGCTTCCTCGCCTGGACCGAGTTGCCCTGGTACTGGTACGGCACCTCGAGCTTTCTCTGGTGCCTGGCCCTGGTGGTTCTCGCTCCCGGCGTGCTGGCGCTGGTGTTCGGCTTCTTCGCCTTCCGCTCGCGAATCAAGGGCGTGTACTTCTCGATCATGACCCAGGCGCTGACCTTCGCCGGCATGCTGCTGTTCTTCCGCAACGAGACCGGCTTCGGCGGCAACAACGGCTTCACCAACTTCCGCAGCATCCTCGGCTTCGAAATCACCGCACCGGGCACCCGCGCCGCGCTGTTCCTCTGCACCGTGGCGCTGCTGGTCGGCAGCCTGCTGCTTGGCTGGCGCCTGGCGCGCAGCAAGTTCGGCCGGGTGCTGACCGCGCTGCGCGATGCGGAGAACCGCCTGATGTTCTGCGGCTACGACCCGCGCGGCTACAAGCTGTTCATCTGGGTGCTGTCCGCCGTGCTGTGCGGCCTGGCCGGCGCGCTGTACGTGCCGCAGGTGGGCATCATCAACCCCAGCGAGATGTCGCCGACCAACTCCATTGAGGCCGCCGTGTGGGTCGCCCTCGGCGGACGCGGCACGCTGATCGGTCCGCTGCTCGGCGCCGGGCTGGTCAACGGCATGAAGAGCTGGTTCACCGTGGCGTTTCCCGAGTACTGGCTGTTCGCCCTCGGCGCGCTGTTCATCGTGGTCACGCTGTTCCTGCCCAAAGGCGTCATCGGATTGTTGAAGCGGGGGAAAGCCGAATGAGAGTCACCGCCACCCCGGAATTCATGCTCGAACCGGCCTACAACCCGAATCGCGACGCCGGTACCAGTCGCGACGCGCTGGGCCTCGGCAGCCGCAAGGAAGCCGGCCTCGACGTACGCCACGGCACCATCCTTACCTTGGAGGACATCAGCGTCAGCTTCGACGGCTTCAAGGCCCTCAACGCGCTGAACCTGTACATCGGCGTCGGCGAGCTGCGCTGCATCATCGGCCCCAACGGTGCCGGCAAGACCACCCTGATGGACGTGATCACCGGCAAGACCCGGCCGGGCAGCGGCCAGGCCTGGTTCGGCGAAACCCTCGACCTGACGCAGATGAGCGAGGTCGAGATCGCCCAGGCCGGCATCGGCCGCAAGTTCCAGAAGCCCACGGTGTTCGAGGCGCTCAGCGTGTTCGAAAACCTCGAGTTGGCGCAGAAGACCAACAAGTCGGTGTGGGCCAGCCTGCGCGCCAAACTCAGCGGCGAGCAGCGCGAGCGCATCGACGAGGTGCTCGCCACCATCCGCCTGGAGACCGCGCGGCATCGCCCGGCCGGGCTGCTCTCCCACGGCCAGAAGCAGTTCCTCGAGATCGGCATGCTGCTGATGCAGGACCCGCAGTTGCTGCTGCTCGACGAGCCGGTGGCGGGCATGACCGACGCCGAAACCGAGTTCACCGCCGAGCTGTTCAAGCGCCTCGCCGGCCAGCACTCGCTGATGGTGGTCGAGCACGACATGGGCTTCGTCGGCAGCATCGCCGACCACGTCACCGTGCTGCACCAGGGCAGCGTGCTGGCCGAGGGTTCGCTGGACGAGGTGCAGGGCAACGAGCGAGTGATCGAGGTGTACCTCGGTCGCTGACGCTACGCACCGCGCTGCACCTAGGTTGGCGTTGAGATTCATCGGGTGGACAACGCCGCAGGCTCGTCCACCGACCAGACAAGGACATCCCCATGCTGCAAGTCGACAAACTCCACCAGTACTACGGCGGCAGCCACATCCTTCGCGGCCTGTCGTTCGAGGCGAAGATCGGCGAGGTCACCTGCCTGCTCGGCCGCAACGGGGTGGGCAAGACCACCCTGCTGAAATGCCTGATGGGCCTGATCCCCAGCAAGGACGGCCAGGTCGCGTGGGAAGGCCAGCCGATCACCGGCTACAAGCCGCACCAGCGCGTGCGCGCCGGCATCGCCTACGTACCGCAGGGCCGCGAAATCTTTCCGCGCCTGACCGTCGAGGAGAACCTGCTGATGGGCTTGTCGCGCTTCGGCGTCGGCGAGGCCAAGCGCGTGCCGGCGTTCATCTACGAGCTGTTCCCGGTGCTCGAACAGATGAAGGCGCGACGCGGCGGCGACCTCTCCGGCGGCCAGCAGCAACAGCTGGCGATCGGCCGCGCGCTGGCCTGCCAGCCGCGCCTGCTGATCCTCGACGAGCCCACCGAAGGCATCCAGCCCTCGGTGATCAAGGAGATCGGCGCGGTGATCAGGAAGCTCGCCGAGCGCGGCGACATGGCGATCCTGCTGGTCGAGCAGTTCTACGATTTCGCCGCCGAACTGGCCGACCAGTACCTGGTGATGGCGCGTGGCGAGATCGTCCAGCAGGGCCGTGGCGCGGACATGGAAGCCGAGGGCGTGCGCGGCCTGGTGGCGATCTAGGCCATGTAGGCACTGTCAGGCGTCGCCCGGGTTGTCCCAGAACGGGCGGATCTCGATAACACCCCTGGCCCTGGCGCAGGGGCTGTTGGCCACCAGCTTCACCACCTCATAAATGTCTTCAGCTTCGATGATCGAGAAGCCCGCCAAGGGCAGACCCGCAACCAAGGGTTGATCAGTGACCTCCAGCTGCTTGTCCCAGTTGCGCACCGACGTGACCTGCGGGCGTACAGCGGCCATGGTTGCGCCGCGTGAGCGAATGACCTCGTCCTGCGCCAGCACCTCAGCCTGCTCCGCATCGCTGAGCGAGTCCCAACCCGCCGGGTCGCCATAGGCAAGACAGAGAAATTTCATATAGCACTCCTTCTCTCGATGGCCACTCATGGGCCTTTGAGAGATAGACGATTGGCGAGCTGTGAATTCGACAGGCCTGGCCGGCGCAACAGCTGATCGCGCTCACTGGTGGGAGCAGCCCATGGCCGCGAGGGCATTAACCCAGCAACGGGCCTGTCCGCCGCGCACCGAATTGGCCCGAGGCACGCCTCTTGCTTGGCCAGGTGGTCAACTTTTCGCACGGATTTGCGCGCCTGCCATGAACCTCCCCGCCGCCCTGTTCACGCCCAGCTGGCATGCCGAACTGGAGCTTGGCTACGCCCGCCGCGACGGTTGCACCCGTCCGGTGCAGCGTCGCCACCTCGGCCCGCTTAGGGTGCAGAAGCACCTCTATCCCGAGGGGCCGCAGGTCTGCCAGCACATCATCGTCCACCCGCCTGGCGGCATCGCCGGCGGTGACCGGCTGAGCATTGCCGCGCACGTCGGCACCGACGCCTGGGCGCAGCTGACCAGCCCCGGCGCGGCCAAGTGGTACCGCGCCGCCGGCCCGGCCTACCAGCGCCTCGAGCTGCGCGTTGCCGCCGGCGCCACCCTGGAATGGCTACCGCAGGAAACCATCGTCTACTCCGCCGCGCAGGCCGAGCTGACCACGCGCATCGACCTCGAAGGCGACGCCCGGCTGTTCTACTGGGACATCGTCGCCCTCGGCCGCCCGGCGGCCGGCGAGCGCTTCGCCAGTGGGCATTTCCAGGCGCACCTGGACATTCGCCGCGACGGCCAGCTGCTCTGGCACGAGCGCCAGCGCGTGGTCGGCGGCGACGGCCTGCTCGACTCACCGATCGGCCTCGCCGGCCAACCGGTGTTCGCCACCCTGCTGGTCACCGGCGAGATCGACGCCGACCTGCTGGAACGCTGCCGCGAGCTGCTCGGCCCCGCTGGACAATCGGTGCGCGGCGACCTGACCCAGCTGCCTGGCCTGCTGGTTGCACGCTGCCTGGCCAGCGAAGCGCTGCACGCGCGCGCCTGGCTGATCGCCCTGTGGCGCCTGCTGCGCCCGGCGCTGCTCGGCCGCGAGGCCGTGCCGCCACGCATATGGAGCACCTAGCCCGGCTACGCCGAACGACTAACCCTGTAGGAGCGAATTCATTCGCGATTATCGAGCCACGCGGCGAGCGCCAATCGCGAATGAATTCGCTCCTACGCCCCTGAATCCAACCACGGACGCACCATGGACCTGACCCCCCGCGAAAAAGACAAGCTGCTGATCTTCACCGCCGGCCTGGTCGCCGAGCGGCGCCTGGCGCGCGGCCTCAAGCTCAACTACCCGGAAGCCATGGCGCTGATCTCCGCCGCCCTGCTCGAAGGCGCGCGCGACGGCCGCACGGTCGCCGAGCTGATGCACTTCGGCACCACCCTGCTGTCCCGCGAGCAGGTGATGGAGGGCGTGCCGGAGATGATCCCGGAGATCCAGATCGAAGCCACCTTCCCCGACGGCACCAAGCTGGTGACCGTGCACCAACCGATTGTCTGAGGAGCCGCACATGATCCCCGGCGAATACCAGATTCAGGACGGCGAGATCGAACTCAACGCCGGCCGCCGCACCGTCACGCTCAGCGTGGCCAACAGCGGCGACCGGCCGATCCAGGTCGGCTCGCACTTCCACTTCTTCGAGACCAACGACGCGCTGAGCTTCGACCGCGCCGCCGCACGTGGCATGCGCCTGAACATCCCGGCCGGCACCGCGGTGCGCTTCGAGCCGGGGCAGAGCCGCGAGGTCGAGCTGGTCGATCTGGCCGGCCTGCGCCGGGTGTACGGCTTCGCCGGGCGGGTGATGGGTGAGCTGTAACTCCGCGCTTTTATCACAAGATCGCCGGTGGACAAGCTTCGCGTTGTCCACCCTACGCAAGGACCCCAAGCGATGAAGATTTCCCGCCAAGCCTACGCCGACATGTTCGGCCCCACCGTCGGCGACAAGGTGCGCCTGGCCGACACCAACCTGTGGCTCGAAGTCGAGCAGGACTTCACCACCTACGGCGAGGAAGTGAAGTTTGGCGGCGGCAAGGTGATCCGCGACGGCATGGGCCAGGGCCAGCTGCTCGCCGCCGAGGTGGTCGACACGCTGATCACCAACGCGCTGATCATCGACCACTGGGGCATCGTCAAGGCCGACGTCGGCCTCAAGGGCGGACGCATCGTGGCGATCGGCAAAGCCGGCAACCCGGACATCCAGCCCGACGTGACCATCGCCATCGGCGCCAGCACCGAAGTGATCGCCGGCGAGGGCATGCTTCTCACTGCCGGCGGCATCGACACGCACATCCACTTCATCTGCCCGCAGCAGATCGAAGAGGCGCTGATGAGCGGCGTCACCACCATGATCGGCGGCGGCACCGGCCCGGCCACCGGCACCAACGCCACCACCTGCACCTCCGGGCCCTGGCACCTGGCGCGCATGCTGCAGGCCGCCGATGCCTTCCCGATGAACATCGGCCTGACCGGCAAGGGCAACGCCTCGCTGCCCGAGCCGCTGATCGAGCAGGTCAAGGCCGGCGCCATCGGCCTCAAGCTGCACGAGGACTGGGGCACCACCCCGGCGGCCATCGACAACTGCCTGAGCGTCGCCGACCAATACGACGTGCAGGTGGCGATCCACACCGACACCCTCAACGAGTCCGGCTTCGTCGAGACCACCCTGGCCGCCTTCAAGGGCCGCACCATCCACACCTACCACACCGAGGGCGCCGGCGGCGGCCACGCGCCGGACATCATCAAGGCCTGCGGCTTCCCCAACGTGCTGCCCAGCTCGACCAACCCGACCCGGCCGTTCACCCGCAACACCATCGACGAGCACCTCGACATGCTGATGGTCTGCCACCACCTCGACCCGAGCATCGCCGAGGACGTGGCCTTCGCCGAGAGCCGCATCCGCCGCGAGACCATCGCCGCCGAGGACATCCTCCACGACCTCGGCGCGTTCTCGATGATCAGCTCGGACAGCCAGGCCATGGGCCGCGTCGGCGAAGTGATCACCCGCACCTGGCAGACCGCCGACAAGATGAAAGCCCAGCGCGGCGCCCTGCCCGGCGACGGCGCGGGCAACGACAACTTCCGCATCAAGCGCTACATCGCCAAGTACACCATCAACCCGGCGATCACCCACGGCATCAGCCACGAGGTCGGCTCCATCGAAGTCGGCAAGTGGGCCGACCTGGTGCTCTGGCGCCCGGCGTTCTTCGGGGTCAAACCGAGTTTGATTTTGAAGGGCGGCGCCATCGCCGCCAGCCTGATGGGCGACGCCAACGCCTCGATCCCCACCCCGCAACCGGTGCACTACCGGCCGATGTTCGCCAGCTACGCTGGCAGCCGCCACGCCACCTGCCTGACCTTCATCAGCCAGGCGGCGCTGGACGCGGGGATTCCCGCACAGCTCGGCCTGCAGAAGCGCATCGCGGTGGTCAAAGGCTGCCGCGACGTGCAGAAGACCGACCTGATCCACAACGACTACCTGCCGGACGTCGAGGTCGATCCGCAGACCTATCAGGTCAAGGCCGACGGCCAGCTGCTGTGGTGCGAACCGGCCGAGGTGCTACCGCTGGCGCAGAGGTATTTCCTGTTCTGAGGTGCCGCCGGCCGCCACGATTTACCGCGCGCAAGTCGCGCGGAGTCGGATAAGCTGCCCGCACCCGACCACCAGTCCGGAACCACTCAATGAGAGCCTGCCTGGCTTTCCTCTGCCTGCTCTACCTCAGCCCCGGAACGGCCCTGGCAGACGACAGCATCACCGTGGCCTGGCGCAACAAGGCGCCCTACCACTACCTGGAGCAAGGCAGCGAACGGGGCTTTCTGCTCGAACGCGCCCACCAGGTATTCGCCGCGGCGGGTATCCAGACCCGCTTCGTGCAGCAGCCGGCCAAGCGCATCTGGCACAGTTTCGCGCAGGGCACCCCGCGCTATTGCTCGTTCGGCTGGTACCGCCTGCCCGAGCGCGAGCGCGTCGCCCAGTTCAGCCTGGCGTTCCACACCGACCCGCCGCAGATCGTCCTGGTCAGCGAGCAGGCGCTCGCCGCCATCGATCGCCACAAGAGCTTCGCCGCCTTGCTGCAGGACCGCAGCATCACCCTGGGCCTGGTCGATGGCGTGTCCTACGGCCCGATCCTCGATCCGCTAATTGCCGGCAGCGCCAACCGGATCAAGCACGCCACGGTCGAACCGCTGGTGATGATGCGCATGGTCGCCGCGCACCGGGTCGACTACATGCTCGCCGACCAGGCCGACTGGGATTACCTGCGCCAGCACGAAAGCAATCTGGACGGCATCGCCGAGCAGCACTTCGCCGATATGCCGCCGGGACTGGAGCGCTACATCGTGTGCAGCAAGGATGTGCCGGCGGCACTGATGGCGAAGATCAACCGCGCCATCCAGTCAGCGCCCGACTGACGCGCGCCTCGCTGCTACGCCACTTGGCGCGATTGCGCCCAGCCGGACCAACGACCTCACACCTGCGCGCCAGCTCGCGTAAACTGCGCGGCCGTTTTTTTGCACCGGTCCGCGCCATGAACTTCGAGCTCCCCGCCAACGCCCTCGGCATCGACTTCGGCACCTCCAACTCCACCGTCGGCTGGTGGCGTCCCGGTGTCGAGCCGCTGATCGCCCTGGAGGACGACAAGCTGACTTTGCCGTCGGTGGTGTTCTTCAACTCCGAGGAGCGCCGCCCGGTGTACGGCCGCCTGGCGCTGCACGAATACCTGGACGGTTACGAAGGCCGGCTGATGCGCTCGCTGAAGAGCCTGCTGGGCTCCAGCCTGCTGAAAAGCGAGACCACCGTGCTGGGCAGCGCGCTGCCATTCAAGGAACTGCTGCGCCTGTTCATCGGCCAGCTCAAGCAGCGCGGCGAAGCGGCGGCCGGCCGCGAGTTCGAGCAGGTGGTACTGGGCCGCCCGGTGTTCTTCGTCGACGACGACCCGGAAGCCGACCGCGTGGCCCAGGACACCCTGGTCGAAGTGGCGAAGAAGCTCGGCTTCAAGGACGTGTCGTTCCAGTTCGAACCGATCGCCGCGGCGTTCGACTACGAGCGCGGCATCCAGCGCGAGGAGCTGGTGCTGATCGTCGACATCGGCGGCGGTACTTCGGACTTCTCGCTGGTGCGCCTGGCCCCGGAGCGCCGCGAGGTGGCCGAGCGGCAGAGCGACATCCTCGCCACCGGCGGCGTGCACATCGGCGGCACCGACTTCGACAAGCAACTCAGCCTGCAGGGCGTGATGCCGCTGTTCGGCTATGGCAGCCGGATGAAGAGCGACGCCTTCATGCCGACCAGCTACCACCTCAACCTCGCCACCTGGCACACCATCAACGCGGTGTACGCGCAGAAGAGCCAGCTGGCGCTGAAGAACATGCGCTACGACATCGTCGACGGCACCGGCATCGATCGCCTGTTCAGCCTGATCGAACAGCGCGCCGGGCACTGGCTGGCGATGCAGGTGGAAGACAGCAAGATCGCCCTGACCGAAAGCGAACAGCACGCCATCGACCTCGCCCGCGTCGAGCCGGGGCTGGTCGCCGAACTGAGCCGCGGCCTGTTCGAGGTAGCCATCGACAGCCAGCTGACGCGCATCCGCGCCGGCGTCACGCAATTGCTGGCCGACGCAGGGATCGGCGCCGAACAGGTCGACACGCTGTTCTTCACCGGCGGCTCGAGTGGCGTGCCGGCGCTGCGCCAGAGCGTCGCGGCGATGCTGCCGAACGCCCGCGCGGTGGAAGGCAACCTGTTCGGCAGCATCGGCAGCGGCCTGGCGATCGAAGCGAAGAAGCGCTACGGCTAGCCCGGCACGCCTGTAGGAGCGGCCCATGGCCGCGAAAGCGCGCTGTCGCGGCCATGGGCCGCTCCTACTTACCTCAGCGCAGCAGACCCGCCAGGCGCTCGCGCACCGCGTCGGCCTCGGGGATCGGGAACAGCGGCCAGACGTGCACCAGCCCCTCGCCGCGTACCAGCTCGACGCTCACCCCTTGAGCGCGCGCCTTGTCGGCCATCAGCAGGGCATCCGGGCAGGCACTGTCGCGGGTGCCGACGATCAGCAGCAGCGGCGGCAGGCCGCTGAATTCGCCCGTCAGCGGACTCACCGCCGGATCGTCCAGGGCGCGCTCGCCGGCGTACAGGCGCCCGGCCTCGCGGGTGCCGGTGATCGCCAGCATCGGGTCGCGCGGCTCGATGGCCGCGCACTCCGGGTTGGTCAGCCGCACGTCGGCCCACGGACAGTTCAGCAGCAGCCGCTCGGGCAACGCCTCGCCGCGCTCGCGCAGGTCGAAGGCCAGCGCCAGGGCCAGACCGCCACCCGCCGAATCGCCACCGAGCAGCAGCGGCCGTTCTCCGGCCCGCTCGCGGGCGAGTGCCCAGGCCTGGCGCACGAACGCCAGCGCCTGGGTGCAGGTGTGCTCCGGTGCCAGCGGATAGAGCGGCACGCTGACCGTGCAGCCGCTACGGCGCACCAGATCGGCGAGCAGCCCCCAGTGGTAGCGGCTGATCGGCCGCACGTAGGCGCCGCCGTGCAGGTACAAGAGGTGTTTGGCGCCAGCCACCGGCTCGCTCGGTGCCAGGGTGTACAACTCCTGGCCATCGAGCCATTCGTGCTGCACGTGCAATTCGTCCTGCAACTGCGGCGACGGCCGCTCCGGCCCACTGCGGCGCACCTCGGCGAGGCTGGCGTGCAGGTTGGGGATCGAGGTCCAGATACGTTTGCGGCGGATCAGCCGCAGGGCGAGAACGACCAGGCGATGCTGCAGGCTGGGCATGGCGACTCCGGGGGTCGGCGGACAGAGCCCCAAGCCTGCCGGATCGTCACGCTGCAGACCATCGCCTAGGCGACAGTTGCTCAGCGCAGCTGGCTGTCCTTGCTGCCGCGCCGGTTGTAGCCGCTGACGGCCTTCTGCTCCTGGTCGTGGGCGCTCTGGCAGGGCACGCACAGGCGCACCCCGGGCACCGCCTGGCGGCGCGCCTCGGGAATCGGCGCGTCGCACTCTTCGCAGTGGTGCAGGCTCTCGCCGTGGGGAATCTCGCTGCGCGCGCGGGCGATGGCATCGGCGATGCTGTCGTCGATCTGCGCCTGGATGTTGTCGTCGTTGGTCCAGCCACCGGCCATGTCGACCTCCGCACCTGTTCAGTTCTTGAACAGATATGCGCGCCCATCCGTAGTTTTACAAGTTTGCGGACCGACCCTGCGATGATCGCGAATGAATTCGCTCCTACAGCGCACCGGTAAGCGCGAATTCAATCGCAATGTGCCAATCGCTACTCGCGCACGTCCATGAACTCGCGCGCCCAGGCCTGGTAGTCCTCCGGCTCGGTGTACTTGTGTGCCAGCTCGGAGGCGGAGAGCTCGGTGGCCCCGGCGACCTGGCGCTGCTCGCGCAGGCAGTCGTAGGTGGCCTTGATCGCCGCGAAGTAGGCGGCGTGGCCGTTGACCACGATGCGCACGCCGAGCTCGGCGAGGCGCTGGTTGTCGCGCAGCTTGGGGTTGCCGTAGGTGACCAGCATCAGCGGGATGTGCAGGTCGGCAGTGATCTCCTCGAGGTGCTCGAAGTCACGCACGCCAACCAGGCAGATGCCATCGGCGCCGGCCTCCTGATAGGCCAGCGCGCGCTCGATCACCTGCTCGGTGGTCTGCACGCCGGCATGGCTGCGGGCGATGATCACCAGTTCGGGATCGACCCGCGCCTCCAGCGCCGCGCGGATCTTGCCGACGCCTTCGGCGAGCGGAATCAGGTCGGTGGATTTGCGGCCGAATTGCGCCGGCAGCAGGGTGTCCTCGATGGTCAGCGCCGCCACGCCGGCTCGTTCCAGTTCGACCACCGTGCGCATCACGTTGAGCGCGTTGCCGTAACCATGGTCGGCGTCGGCGATCACCGGCAGGCGCGCCACCCGGCCGATGCGCGTGGCCTGCTCGGCGAACTCGCTGAGGGTGATCAGCGCGAAGTCCGGCGCGGCCAGCACCTGCAGCGAGGCCACCGAGCCGCCGAGGATGCCAACCTCGAAGCCGAGGTCGGCGGCGATGCGCGCGGACATCGGATCGAACACCGAGGCGGTGTGGTAGCAGGCGGGGAATTTCAACAGCGTGCGAAAGGCACGGCGCAGTTCCTGCGGGGCAACTCTGTACATGGCGGGTTCCAGAAGTAACGGCAAAGAAGCGAAATCGACGCGGCTATAGGTCAGATGCTGGCGGCGCGGCCAGGGACACTATCACGGCGAGGTTTCGGCTGGCTTTCAGGCTATTGTCCACAAAAACAACCATCTTGGTATACATAGCCGTGCGAATACCGCCCAGCGTTTTGCCGCGCTTGTCCGCCGCCGGCCGCTCGCCGAGAATTGCCGGCCCCTCTTCGAGCCTTTCCCGTGCTGGCATTCGCCTCGCTGTTCTTCGCCGCCTTCGGCGCCGCCACCCTGCTGCCGCTGCAGTCAGAGGCCGTGCTGGTTGCGCTGCTGCTCGATGGCCGGTATGCCCTGTGGGCGCTGCTGGCGGTGGCCACGGCGGGCAACGTGCTCGGCTCGCTGGTCAACTGGCTGCTCGGCCGCTACCTCGAGCATTATCACGAACGCCGCTGGTTCCCGCTGAATGCCACACAACTGGCCAAGGTCCAGGCGCGCTACCGGCGCTACGGCAGCTGGTCGCTGCTGCTCAGCTGGCTGCCGATTATCGGTGATCCGCTGACCCTGGTGGCCGGGGTGATGCGCGAGCCGCTGTGGCGCTTCCTGCTGCTGGTGACCCTGGCCAAGGGCGGCCGCTACCTGAGCCTGGCCGCGCTGACTCTCGGCCTGGGCCTAGCGCAGGCTGACGATGGCGTAGGCCAGCTCAAGCTGCACCGGCAGCTCGCGGGCCTGGTAGTCGCGCAGTGCACGCTCCAACCGGGCACCACGAATGGCGCCAGCCGAGGCGATAAAGGCGGCGGCATCGTCGCGGGCATCGCGGTAGGCATTCAGGTCACCGGGCTCGCTGCCGGACAGGGTCTGGCTCGACCAGCCGCTGGCCAGCGTCGGCCCCAGGCTGGTGTACAGCGTGGCTTCGTCGAAGCCATTGCCCTGCCCGTTCAGCGCGACCGCCGGGCAGGCACTGAACAGCAGCGGAACCAGCAGCAGGTGACGCGTAGGCAGCATCGGCGAACTTCCGTGTCGGGGCCGCCAGCGCGGCCGGGCTGAAAAATCAGACGACGACTAAACCCGCTTCTCACCCACGATGCAACCCTGGCGCCGCAGGCAAGAAAAAGCCCGCTCGGAAGCGGGCTTTGGCATTTCCGCGATCAGGCGCTGCGCATCAGCGCGCTGAAGGCGCGCAGGTGATGGTCGTCGTCGCCGAACTGGCGGGCGACCATCAGCAGGTGCTTGGCGTGGTGCGACAGCACGTACTCCCAGGTCAGGCCAATGCCACCGTGCAGCTGGATGCCCTGATCGGCGATGAAGCGCGCCGCGCGGCTGACGATGTACTTGGCCGCCGCAAGGGTGCGGCTGCGCTCGTCGCTGTCCGGCGCGTCGGCCACGCAGGCGGCGAGGATCGCCATCGAAGTGGCCTGATCCAGCTCGATGCGCATGTCGACCATGCGGTGCTGCAGGGCCTGGAAGCGACCGATCACCTGACCGAACTGCTGCCGGGTCTTCAGGTAGTCGAGGGTCAGCTGGCACGCCGCTTCCATGCTGCCGACCGCTTCGGCGCACTGCGCGGCAATCGCCCGGCCCTGCTGGTAGCGCAGCGCGGCCAGCGCCTGACCCGCTTCGCCGAGCAGCGTGGCGCTGGCGTTGTCGAGGTACAGCTCGCAGGCCTTGCGACCGTCCACGGTCGGCAACGCGCGACGGGTCACCCCGGCGCTGCGCGGGTCGACCAGGAACAGGCTGATGCCCGCCTCGTCACGCGATTCGCCGCTGGTGCGCGCCGAGACCAGCAGCAGATCGGCGCTGTGCCCGGCCACTACCACCGCCTTGCGACCAGTCAGCTGCCAGCCACCATCGACGGCCGCCGCGCGGGTCTGCACGTCGTGCAGCTGGTAGTGGCTCTGCGGCTCGTCGAGGGCCACGGCCAGTTGCAGCTGGGCACTGGCCACCTGCGGCAACAGTTCGCTTTTCTGCGCAGCGCTGCCCAGCTGGTTGAGCAGCCCGCCGGCGAAGATCACCGAGTGCAGGTAGGGCTCCAGGCACAGGCCACGGCCCAGTTCGGTGGCGATCAGCATCGTGTCCACACCACTGCCGCCGAAGCCGCCGAATTCCTCGGCGAACGGCACCGAGGTCAGCCCCAGCTCGCCGAGCTGCGCCCAGAATTCCGCGCTGAAACCCGCTTCGCTCTTGAGGAACGCCTCGCGCTGCTCGAAGCCGTAGGCGTCACGCACCAGGCGCGCCGCGGTGTCCTGCAGCATCTGCTGCTCTTCTGTCAGTTTGAAGTCCATGATCCGCCCCTTACAGCTCGAGAATCATCTTGGCGATGATGTTCTTCTGGATTTCATTGGAACCGCCGTAGACCGAGGCCTTGCGCATATCCAGGTACTGGTAGCTGGCGGCGCTGCTGTACTCGTCGTGCAGCAGCTCTTCGTGGCCATAGCCCAGTTCCTCTTCGAGGAACGGCAGCGAGTAGCGGCCCACCGCCTTGCTGATCAGGTAGGTGATCTGCTGGCGCAGCTCGGTGCCCTTGATCTTCAGGATCGAGCTTTCCGCGCCCGGCACGCCACCATCGCGGGCCGCCGCCAGGGTGCGCAGGTTGCTCATCTCGGCGGCCATCAGCTGCATTTCCACATCGGCGATCTGCGCGCGGAACAGCGGGTCGTCGAGCAGCGGCTGGCCGTCGCGCAATTCACGGCTGGCGACCAGTTTCAGCTTGGCGAGCAGCGCCTTGGTCTGGCCGATGCCGGCGATACTGGTGCGCTCGTGGGTGAGCAGGTACTTGGCGCAGGTCCAGCCCTTGTTCTCCTCGCCGACCAGGTTCTCCACCGGCACGCGCACGTTGTCGAAGAACACTTCGTTGACTTCGTGTTCACCGTCCAGGGTGATGATCGGCCGCACGGTGATGCCCGGGGTTTTCATGTCGATCAGCAGGAAGCTGATGCCACGCTGCTGCTGGGCCTCGGGATCGGTGCGTACCAGGCAGAACATCCAGTCGGCGTAGTGCGCGTAGGTGGTCCAGATCTTCTGGCCGTTGACCACGTAATGGTCACCGTCGCGCACCGCGCGGGTCTTCAGCGAAGCCAGGTCGGAACCGGCGCCCGGCTCGGAATAGCCCTGGCACCACCAGTCGTCGCTGCTGCGGATGCGCGGCAGGAAGCGCGCTTTCTGCGCCTCGGTGCCGAACTTGATGATCACCGGGGCGACCATCTTCACGCCAAAGGCCACCACACGCGGCGCGCCGGCGGCGAAGCTTTCTTCCTCGAAGATGTGCTTCTGCACGGCCGTCCAGCCGGGACCGCCATGCTCGACCGGCCAGCCGGGAGCCAGCCAGCCGCGCTCATTGAGAATGTGCATCCAGGCGACCTGGTGCTCCTTGCTGAGGCGTTTGCCCTGCAGGATGCGGCTGGAGATTTCCGTCGGCAGCTTGCTGCGCAGGAAGGCGCGCACTTCCTCACGGAACGCGCACTCTTCGGGAGTGAACTGGATGTCCATCGGCTGGAGCCTCGATCTAGGAGCCGGCGATAGCGCCGGCTGGGTTGAGCGAATTCATGCGGGGTGCCGGCGCGCAGCGGGTGCGCGCCGGCCGGCGACCATCACTGGTCGAAGAGGATCACCGAGCGGGCCAGTTCGCCGCGGCGCAGTTCGTCGAAGGCGTCGTTGATCTGCTCCAGCTTGATGCGCTGGGAGATCATGTCGTCGAGCTTGAGGCGACCCTGCATGTAGAAGTCGACCAAGCGCGGCATGTCCACCGGGAAGCGGTTGGAGCCCATCAGCGAGCCCTGCAGGCGACGCTCGTGCAGCAGCTGCATCGGGTCGATTTCCAGCTTCAGGCCCGGCTTGAGCATGCCGATCACCGTCGCGGTGCCGCCACGGGCGAGCATGGCGAAGGCCTGTTCGCAGGTCTGCTTGAGGCCGATGCACTCGAACGAGTGGTGCACGCCGCCCTTGGTCAGTTCCAGCACCTGTTTGACCGCGGTGCCGTCTTTGGCGTTGACCACGTCGGTGGCGCCGAACTGCTTGGCCAGTTCCAGCTTGGAATCGAGCATGTCGATGGCGATGATCCGTCCGGCCCCGGCCAGCGCCGCGCCATTGATCGCCGCCAGGCCGATGCCGCCGCAACCGATCACTGCCACGGTCTCGCCGGGACGCACCTTGGCGGTGTTGAATACCGCGCCGGTGCCGGTGGTGACTGCGCAGCCGAGCAGCGCGGCGCGGTCCATCGGCATGTCGCGACGGATCGCCACGCAGGCGTTCTCGTGGACCAGCATCTGCTCGGCGAAGGCCGACAGGTTGACGAACTGCGGCATCGGCTTCTGCACGTAGGTCAGGCGCGATTCTTCATCCGCGCCGCGCTTGGTTTCCGGCGACACGCAACGCGCCAGGTGGCCGGTGACGCAATGGTCGCAGTGACCGCAGAACACGGTCAGGCAGGTGACTACGTGATCGCCCGGCTTGACCGTGCGCACTTCCGAACCGACCTGTTCGACGATGCCGGCGGCCTCGTGGCCGAGCACCAGCGGGCCCGGGTACGGATAGGAGCCGTCGATCACATGCAGGTCGGAGTGGCACACGCCCACCGCCACGGTACGGATCAGCACTTCGCGCGGACCCGGCTTGCTGATGCCGACTTCTTCGATGGCCAGGGGTTCGCCGACTTTGTGGAATACAGCTGCTTTCATGGTTGCCTCTCGCTAGGGTGCGAAACGGCCCGAGCAGGCTCGGGCCCGGTTCAATTACTTGCCGGCGCGGAACACCGCTTTGGCGTGGCTGAAGGTGCGGAAGCCATCGATGCCGTGGTAGTTGCCCATGCCGCTGGCGCCGACGCCGCCGAACGGCAGGCTCTCGATGGCGGCGTGGCTCATCACGCCGTTGAGGGTCACGCCGCCCGAGGTGGTGCGCTTGAGCACCAGCGCCTCTTCGGCGGCATCGCTGCCGAACCAGTACAGGGCAAGCGGCCGCGGCCGCGCGTTGATGAACGCCAGCACCTCGGCGAAGTCCTTGTAGGGTTTGATCGGCAGCAGCGGGCCGAAGATCTCGTCCTGCATCACCTGCAGCTGATCGCCGGGATTGCGCAGCAGGGTCGGCACGATCTTGTGGTGCGCCTGGCAGAGGTCTTCGCCGGCCGGATTCAGCTCGATCAGCTCGACACCGGCGGCGCGCGCTTCGTCGAGGTAGCCGAGCAGTCGCTGATGGTGGCGGCTGTTGATCAGCGAGGTGTACTCGGGGTTGTCCTTGAGGGTCGGGAACATCTTCGCCACCACCGCCTTGGCCACCGCGATGAACGCCTCAACCGATTCCTCGGGGACGAACACGTAGTCCGGCGCCACGCACAGCTGGCCGGCGTTGAGCAGCTTGCCGACCACGATCTTGCTCGCCGCGGCCTGGAAATCGGCGGAGCGGGAGATGATGGTCGGCGACTTGCCGCCCAGCTCGAGGGTGACCGGCACCAGGTTCTCGGCGGCGGCGCGCAGCACGTGTTTACCGATGCTGGTCGCACCGGTGAACAGCAGGTGGTCGAATGGCAGCGAGCAGAACGCCTGGCCGACATCCGCGCCACCGGTGACCACCGCGACTTCGTCCTCGCCGTACACCGAGGCGATCAGCTTGGCGATCAGCGCCGAGGTGTGCGGGTTGAATTCCGACGGTTTGATCATCACCCGGTTGCCGGCGGCCAGCGCGCCCGCCAGGCCCTTGAAGACCATGTTGCCGGGCACGTTCCAGGCGGTGACGATGCCGACCACGCCGAGCGGCTGGTACTCCACCCAGCCTTCGCCGGCCTCAGTGTGGCGCGCCTCGGGCTGCATCCACTGGGCCAGTTCGGCCTGGGTCTGCTTGAGGCTGGCCAGCGGCGACAGCACTTCGCTGCCGCGCGAGAACAGCGCGCTCCGGTGACCGAAATCGGCGCTCAGCGCCTCGATCAGCGCCTGCTCATGTTCCACCAGCAGGCCGATAGCGCGGCCGATCAGCTCGATGCGCTGCTCGGCGCTCCAGGGGTCGCTCGCCAGGCTCGCGGCGCGCTGCTTGTCCAGGATCACGCGAAGCCCGGCCGTACTCAGATTCTCGGTAGCGCTCATCACAATCTCTTCTTGTGGCTTAGCGGAAAGACGGTTGCCGGTGCTGCAGCGAGCTCAGGGCGCAATTCGGCCCGGGGCTGGGTGCGCGGCAGTCCGGCAAGCAACCACTGCATGATTGAGCATTGCCGGTTGCCGCTTCGCCACCCGCATCAGGTGGCTGCGCGCGGCGTGGGGTCAGCCGAGCAGGCCCATGCTCTTGGCGTGCATGATGGCCTGGGTGCGCCGTGTGGTACCGAGCTTGGTGTTGATGTTCTTGGCGTGGGATTTCACCGTGTTCACCGAGATGAACAGGCTGTCGCCGACCTCCTGGTTGGACAGCCCCTCGGCCAGCAGCTTGAGCACCGACAGCTCGCGCGGAGTCAGGTCGTCCTGGTAGTAGCCACCCTTGGCCACCGCCGGCGGCGCAGGCGCGGCCTCGTCGGCGGCAGCCCGCTCGACCGCCAACAGCGCGCTTGGATCAGCCGCGCCGCGGGGCGCGAGTCGGCCGCCGAGCTGCGCCAACAACTGCTGCACCTCGCCCGCTAGCAGTTCGAACTGCAGCTGCTGGCACTGCTCCAGCAGCGCGGTCAGCCGCCGCCGCGCCGTGCTGCGCTCACCCAAGGCGAGTTCGGCACGCGCGAGGAGCAGCTGATTGCGCTGCAACAGCGACGGCATGGCCAGCGCCGGCAGATGCTGCGGCCAGCCGCGCAGCTCCTCTTCGAGCGCCTTGGCGATCGGCAGCAGCTCGGCCCACAGCCCCTGCCCGGCCAGCACGCGCATGCGCTGCCAGGTGATCGCGTACTGATAGCAGGCGCTGTCGATCTTGCCCCAGTGCATGCGCCGCTCGCCCTCGTGCAGATGCAGCAGGGCCTGCTCCTTCTCGCCGCGCTGCACGGCCAGCTCCGAGAGCAGCAGGTAGCCATGCAGGATGAACGGCGCGGAGCAGTTCTGGACGTGGCGCAGTCCTGTTCGCGCATCGGCCTCGCTGTCGGCGAACGCACCGCTCAGCTGGCGCAGTTCGCTGCGCAGGAACAGCAGGCGGCCCAGCAAGGGGTTCTGCTGACCGCAACTGGCCAGTTCCAGGCGCTGCACATCCTCCTCCACCAGGGTCTCCGCCAGGCGCAGCTCACCCTGCAGGATCATCAGCCGGAAGCGATCGATGTTGATGAGGATTTCACCATCCTGAAAGCCGTGCCGGCGGGTCAGTTCCAGGGCATCCAGCAGGTATTGCTCGGCCTGGGCCAGCTCGCCGCCGGCCATGGCGATTCGCGCCAGCGTCGAGTAGCACAGCAGCATGGCCAGCCAGTCGTGCAGGGCGAACTGGCTCAGCGCCGCCAGACAATGCCGGCGCGCCGCCTGGGCATTGCCCAGTAGGCCTTCGCGGGCGCCCTCCAGGGCTTGCCAGGTGGCCAGCAGGCGGGTGTTGCGCAGCGGCTCCGGCTGCGGCAGGAAATGCGCCAGGCGCTGCAGGCAGGCCTGCGCCTCCTCCAGCCGCCCGCTGAACAGCAGCGCGCGGGCACAAAGGTTCACCAGCCGCGGCGTGCTTTCCAGCAGTTGCGGTGGCACCCGTTCGCGCCAGCCGAGCAGCTGGGTGAGATGGCGGTCCGAGAGCAGCCAGGTGCGCTGCAGCTGCTCCATGTAGTTGGCGGCGACTTCCGGCTGCTCGGCCCCCAGCGCCTGGTCGATTGCCTCGTTCAGGTGCCCGCTGCGGCTCAGCAGCTGGCAGGAACGCAGGCGCAGGCGATTGACTTGTGCAGCGCTCAGATGATCCTGCAGCGCGCAGGCCACGGCCGGCAGCAGGCGATACCAGCGGCCCTGGCGATCGACCGGGACCAGGAACAGATGCTGGCGCACCAGGCGCTTGAACAGGCGACTGCCATCCAGCTCGTCCCACAGTTGCGCACACAGCTCGGCCGAGGCCCTGGGCAGGTGGGCCAGCCCGAACAACATCTCGCGCTCGGCGTCGCCCAGGCGGGCCAGCACCTCATGCTCGAGGTACTCGCGCAGCCACAGCAGTGGCGTGGCTACGTGGTCCGCGGGCAGCAGCAGGCGAATGCCGGCGCACCAGCCTTGCGTCTGCTGCCACAGCTGCTCGCGCGCCGTGGTCTCGAGGTGCTGCGCCAGCAGGCCAAGCAGCGCCTCGAACTCATCGTGGGTAAAGGACAGCTGGCCACAGTCCAGCTCCATCAACTCGCCGCGCAGCATCAGGCGCGGCAGGTTCCAGCGCGGTCGCTGGCGGCAGGTCACCAGCAGTTGCAGCGGGCTGCTGGGCAGCGCCAGCAGCCGGTCGAACCAGGCATTGGTCTCCGCCGACAGCTCGTTGGGCAGATCGTCGAACACCAGCCACAGCGGTTCCTTGCGGCTCTCGAAATGGCTGAGCAGTGCAGCGGACGCGCCGTCCATTGGGTGCTCGAGGTCCAGCTCCGCTGCCACCTTGCGGCTCAGCTCATCCAGCGTCAGGCGTTGCCCGGCCACGGCAATCCAGACCACGCGCTCGCCCGGGGCAAGCTGGCTGAGGTACTCGCTGGCCAGCACCGACTTGCCGAAACCGGCCGTCCCGCAGAGCAGGCGCAAGCGCGGCGCGCCCTGCTGCAGCGCATGAAGGAGCCGCGGCCGCGACAGGTGCGCCACCGGGAGCGGAGGAATGCACGTGGCATTGCCACGCACCAGCGCAAGCTTGAAACCAAGACCCTGCATGGCGGACCTCGATCAATGGAATCGGACAACCAGAGAACCGGGCCTCGCGGCTCCGGATGCGCGCCCTGACCAAAGCCAGTAACGAGCCATACCATGTTTGAGGATCAGCCAGATGGGGTCGCCACCCGCATCAGGTGGTGCCAGGAGCCGGCCGGGTCGACGGGGTGCGCGCGTGGCGCGGATTGAGCAGGGGTGGAGCGGATGCAGCGGTGAACAGCCCACGACCCTGCAGGCAGGGTCGTGGGTGGTTCGGTACGAGGGCTTAGCGAACGCCGGCGTTGCGCAGGGCTGCCGGGGTGAATTCGTTCATGCTCACTTCGGCGCCGTACTGCGCGCCTTGTTTGGCCTCGTTGCTCAGGTTGCTGACCAGGTAGCGGCCGGCGATCAGGTCGTACATGCCGATGGCCGCGTAGTTGGACAGGCCTTGCTGGTAGTCGTTGATCGCATAGCCTTCACCGACCCGCCACAGCTGGCCGCGACCGTCGTAGTGATCGACTTCCAGGGCTTCCCAGCTGTCCTCGTCGAAGTACATGTCGCGCTTGGCGTAGATGTGCCGCTGGCCCGGTTTCAGGGTGGCGACCACGTGCCAGACACGGTGCAGCTCGTAACGGGTGAGGTCCTGGTTGATGTGCCCCGGACGGATGATGTCGTCGTACTTCAACTTCGGCGAGGCCAGCTTGTAGTTGTTGTACGGGACGTACATCTCCTGCTTGCCGACCAGTTTCCAGTCGTAGCGATCCGGCGCGCCGTTGAACAGGTCGGCGTTGTCGGAGGTGCGCAGACCGTCGGCCGCGGTACCCGGACCGTCGTAGGCGACCTGCGGGGCACGTCGCACGCGACGCTGACCGGAGTTGTAGATCCACGCCATGCGCGGCTCGTTGACCTGGTCGATGGTCTCGTGCGCCAGCAGCACGTTACCCGCCATGCGCGCCGGACCGGTCACCCGCTGCTTGTAGTAGTACAGCACGTTGGAGCTGCGCTCCTTGTCGCTGCCCTTGACGAAGCGCGGGAAGCCGGCGACTTCCTCGAAGGTCACCGCGGTGTACGAACCGTTGGCCTGCGGCGCCGCCTGCGCGGTCTCGCGACGGAAGTTCTGCCCGCGGTAACGGGTGCTGTGGTTGAACACCACCTCGACACCGACCTTGGGGATCGGGAACGGGTAGTAGTGCGCGTCGGAGAAGCTGTTCAGGCCGTTGCCGTCGTTGATCAGCTCAGCGGTCAGCGCGGTCTTCTTCACCTCGTCGTAGATCGACTGCGGCGACGACGCGGTGCGCTGCGACTTGTACACCGGAATCTTGTAGCTGTCCGGGTAGCGCTTGAACATCGCCTGCTGGCCCGGGGTCAGCTTGTCCTTGTACTGCGCCACGTTGGCCGCGGTGATGGTGAACAGCGGCTTGTCGCCCTCGAAGGGGTTGCCCAGGAAGCCGCGCTCCATCGGCGCAGCACCCGGCTTGAGGCCACCGGTCCAGGCCGGGATGCTGCCATCGGCATTGGCTTCCATCTGGCCGCCCAACGGCGTCAGGGTGGTGCCCAACTGTGCCGCTTCCTGCGGGGTGATGGCGGCCATGACTCCGGTAGCCACCAGCGACAGCGCGAGTGCGCCCATTTGCATCATTGTTGTTGTTTTCATGCTCTGTATTCCTCTACCTGACGGCCGTCAGAAGTTCACGCCGAAGCTGAGTGCGACGAAGTCACGATCGGTGTTGGTGTTGAAATCGCCACCGAAGAAATCGGTGTAACTGAGGCTGGCGGTGTAGGTGTTCTTGAAGTCCGCATCCAGGCCGACGCTGACTGCCTTGGCACCCTCCTCGAAGTTCGGACCCCAGCCGTCCACGTCATGCGACCAGGCCACGTTCGGGGTCAGGTTGATGCCGGCGAACACGTTGGTGTAGTTGAGGCTGGCACGGGTGCGATAGCCCCACGAGCTGCTGGTGTAGAAGCCATGGCTGTTGCACTCCTGCGCCGGGTTGCTCGGGCGGGTCACGCCGTTCGGCTCGCCCGGAACCTGACTCAGCGTACCGGCGCAAGTGGCAGGCCCTGCGGCGCCCTGCAGCTCACCGGAACCGAAGGCCGGGCTGCGACCGAAGCGCAGTTCGTCGCCATGCGAGGAGCCCAGGCCGTTGATGTGGTTGTAACCCACCTCGCCGACCACGGTCAGACGCTCGGCACCGAGCACTTGATCGAAGAACTGCGTAGCGGTCATCTGCGCCTGGAACACCGGCATGCGCTTGTAGCCGTTGACGGTCTTGCCCAGGCCCGCAGCAGGGTTACCGCTGGCGAAACCGGTACGGACCAGCGGCGAGGTCGCGCCGAAGGTCGCCGAGGACAGCAGGTCCGGGGTGCTGAACTGCAGCGGCATGTTCGGCCGATAGCTGATCTCACCACCCAGCGAGGTGCCGCCGGCGTTGGTCTGGAAGCTCAAGCCGTACAGGCGGATGTCTTCCGGGAAGTCGACGAAGTAACGCACGCTGCGTGCCGAGGTGATGCCACCGGCGGTGCTGGTCATCTGCTTGACGCTGAGGTACGGGCTGCGGCTGTGGTAGTTCATCGCGTAAGCGCCGAACTCGGTATCGTTCAGCTCTGGCGCGAACCAGCGCAGGGCCACACCGTACTGACCGCCATCGCGCGCTTCGTTGTCCTTCAGACGCGGGATGTAGGCGTCGTCGGTGCCGGACAGCGGGTTGGCGCCACCACCGAGTGCCGCTGGCAACGTCGAGCCCAGCACCGTTGCGGCGTTACCGCCGATGTTGGCAGCTTCGCCCGGCGGCAGGTCGAGGCCGGCGACCACCAGGCGATCGTTGCAGCCCTTCGGCAAGCCATCGTTGCCGAAGAAGGTGCCGCAGTTATCAACCACCGATTTTTCCCACTCGATCTGATAGAAGGCCTCGGCGTTGAGGTTCTCGGTCAGGCCCTGGGACAGATAGAACATGTTGACCGGGATCAGGCCTTCCTTGACCTCGGCACCCGGACGGCGCAGCGCCGCGACGTCAACCGGGTTGATGCTGTTGATCGAGTTGCCGATGAAGGTGCTCTCACCCCAGCTGACCACCTGCTTGCCCACACGCACGTTGCCCGGCAGGTCGCCGAGGTTGTAGTTGTGGTAGACGAAGGTGTCGAGGAACATCGCGCCCGACGACTTCGCCGCACGCTCGCGACCGCTGTCATCGATGTCGTAATACAGACGGTGCTCGTCCTTCAGTTCGAAGTCGTACCAGTACTTGCCGCGGATGAAGGCACCGCTGTCACCGTACTTCAGTTCGAGATCGTGCACGCCCTTGAAGATCTTCGAGAAGGTCTCGCCTTTCTTGAAGTTCAGACGGTTGTCATCGGTGGTGCGCGAAGACGACTCGCCGCGCTTGCCCATGTCGTTGAAGTTGGAGATGAACGCAGGGTCCCCACCCCGCACGGCCCAGCTGGCACCCACCGACAGCGACGAGTCCAGCTGCCCCTCGATCTCCCCGATATTGAAGTTAACGGCATAAGCCTGAGCGCTTACACCCAAGGCGACGGCAGCGGCCAGCAGGTGTGGCCGGAAGACTCCGCGCATTGTAGTTGTTGTCATGCGGTGCTCCAGTTACGGATGAATATGGAAGGGCCATGCTAGCCACCGACCCCGGGGCTCTTAACACCCTAAGAGGTGATTTCGCGGCGCTTTAAATCGGGCGTTTCTGCCGCTTTTTCGCGGTTATCGTCACCCCCGCGACACCCTCGCCCAAACCGTTGCGCGGAGAACGTTACCGAGGGTGACAGGCGCCTTTCGCCGCCCCCAGCAAGTGAGCAGCAAGACCCCGCTGACCCGACGCAAATCGTCGACGCGAATGACCGGCACGCGGTGTGCGCGGCGCTGTTCGGATGTGCCGCGAATCAGCTCAATCGACAGGCGCGCAGGCACGCTTGCCGCTGTACGAAATGCGGTAACGCAATGAGTGGGAGAAGCGCCTCGCGCCGGTCGGACTGAGCCGCTGAGCAAGAGGAATAGCGAGGGGGGCGGCAGTGGGTGAAGCAGGCGGGAAGGACAGCTGAAGCGGGTGGCGAGCTAGCGCCGAGGGGAGGTAACGCAGCGCTCGGCCGCAGGCATTCGAGCAGGCAAAAAAGTGGGCGCGCCGCGAACGGCGCGCCCGCTCACTCAGTTGCCCCCGTACAGGGTGACCACGCAGGCGCCACCCAGACCCAGGTTGTGCGCCAGCGCCAGGCGCGCGCCTTCGACCTGGGTGGTGTCGGCAGTGCCGCGAATCTGCCGGGTCAGCTCGTAGCATTGCGCCAGGCCGGTGGCGCCCAGCGGATGGCCCTTGGACAACAGGCCACCGGACGGGCCGATGACGATCTTGCCGCCATAGGTGTTGTCGCCGTCACGGACGAACTGCTCGGCGCCACCTTCCGGGCAGAAGCCCAGCGACTCGTAGCAGATCACTTCGTTCTGCGCGAAGCAGTCGTGCAGCTCGCAGACGTCGATGTCCTGCGGGCCGACGCCGGCCTTTTCGTAGACCTGCGCCACGGCCGCCTGGGTCATGTGCGTGCCGACCCAGTCGAGCATCGACGGCTTCTCGAAGTTGAACGACTCCGGCGTATCGGTAGTCAGCGCCTGGGCGAGGATCTGCACGTCGCTGCGCAGGCCGTGCTTCTTGGCGAAGCGCTCGGAGACCAGGATGGCCGCGGCGCCGCCGCAGGTCGGCGGGCAGGCCATCAGACGGGTCATCACGCCCGGCAGGATCACCGCATCGTTCATCACCTCTTCGGTGCTCAGCACCTTGCGGAACAGCGCCAGCGGGTTGTTCGCCGCATGACGACTGGCCTTGGCGCGCACCGCGGCGAAGGTTTCCATGCTGCAACCGTACTTGGCCATGTACTCGCGGCCCGCGCCGCCGAAGGTGCGGATGGCTTGCGGCATGTCGCCCATGTCGGCGGTCAGGCCGCGCAGGATCGGCAGGAAGCGTTCGCGGGTCGGCGGACGGTCATCCCAGTGCGACTTCAGCGCGCCGGCCTGCATCTGCTCGAAGCCGACTGCCAGCACGCAATCGGCGGCACCGGTCTCGATGGCTCGACGCGCGAGGTACAGCGCGGTGGAGCCGGTCGAGCAGTTGTTGTTGACGTTGACCACTGGGATGCCGGTCATGCCGACTTCGTAGAGCACGGTCTGGCCGCAGGTGGAGTCGCCGTAGACGTAGCCGGCGTAAGCTTCCTGGACCAGCTCGTAGCCGATGCCGGCATCGGCGAGAGCGCGGCGGATCGCCTCGGAGCCCATCTGCACGTAGGTGCCGCTGGCGCTCGGCTTGTTGAACGGGATCATGCCGACCCCGGCTACCAGTACTTTTTCGCTCATCTTGTCACCTGCACGGATTGGAAAAGGATCACAGCTGGCGCGCGATCAGTTCGCGCAGCACTTCGCTGGTGCCGCCGAAGATGCGCGTCACGCGCATGTCGACGAAGGCGCGGGCGATCGGGTACTCGAGCATGTAGCCGTAGCCGCCGTGCAGCTGGACCATGTCGTCGATGCACTTCCACAGCGTCTCGGTGGCGAACAGCTTGGCGATCGCCGCTTCCTGCGAGGTGAGGCGGCGGCGCATGTGTTCGCCGAGGTAGTAGTCGACCGTCAGGCGCACTGCGGTGGCCTGCGCCTTGATGTCGGCGAGCTTGAACTTGGTGTTCTGGAAGTCCCAGACGGTCTGGTTGAACGCCTTGCGATCCTTGACGTATTCGGTGGTCAGCTCGAGCAGGCGCTCCAGTTTGGCGGCGCAGTAGGTGGCGATCACCAGGCGTTCCTGCGGCAGCTCTTCCATCAGGTGCATGAAGCCCTTGTTCTCTTCGCCGAGCAGGTTGCCGACCGGCACACGCACGTTGTCGAAGAACAGCTCGGAGGTGTCGGCGGCCGGTTGGCCGACCTTCTGCAGCTTGCGACCGCGGCGGAAACCTTCGCGGTCGCCCTCGACCATGATCAGGCTGCAGCCCTTGGCGCCCGCGCTCGGGTCGGTCTTGCAGACCACCACGACCATGTCCGAATGGATGCCGTTGCTGATGAAGGTCTTGCTGCCGTTGATCACCCACTCGTCGCCGTCACGCACGGCGGTGGTGCGGATCGCCTTCAGGTCGGAACCGGTGCCCGGCTCGGTCATCGCCACGGCGAGCAGGGTCTCGCCGGCGCAGATTTTCGGCAGCCACTTCTGCTTCTGCTCTTCGGTGCCGAGCCGCACGATGTAGGGCGCGACGATGTCCGAGTGCACGCCCAGGCTCCAGCCGGAAATACCGGCACGGTGCAGTTCCTCGATCAGTACCGCGGAATGGCCGAAGTCGCCGCCACCGCCGCCGTATTCGGTCGGCACGGTCAGGCACAGCAGGCCTTCGCGGCCGGCCTTCAGCCAGGTCTCGCGGTCGACGTGACCGGCCTCGTCCCACTGCGCCTGGCGCGGTACGCACTCGCGCTCGAAAAAGCGCCGCGCCGTCTCGCGCAGCATTTCATGGTCGTCACGGTAGACGGTGCGTTGGATATGCATCGGGTTCTCCAAATCGGTCTTGAACAGCGGCGCACCGTGCCAGGCAGGCACACGCCAGGTTGTGCATCGAATGGTGTGGCGCGCCGCGCCTGGCAACTTCCCCCCACGTCGGGTGGCGCGTCTGCCAGGCGCCGACGGGCTCAGTTCACCGCGCGCTGACGGCCGGCCCAGAACGGTTCGCGCAGGTCTTTTTTGAGGATCTTGCCGGCGCCGGACAGCGGCAGTTCGCTGCGGAACTCCACGCTCTTCGGGCACTTGTAGCCGGCGATGAATTCGCGGCAATGCGCACGCACCTCGGCCTCGCTGAGCGCCACCCCCGGCTTGCGCACCACCACCGCGTGCACCGCCTCGCCCCACTGCTCGTGCGGCACGCCGATCACCGCGCACAGGGCCACCGCCGGGTGGCGGGCGATGACGTTCTCGACCTCGGCCGAGTAGATGTTCTCGCCGCCGCTGACGATCATGTCCTTGAGCCGGTCGACGATGAACAGGTAGCCGTCGTCGTCCATGTAGGCGCCGTCGCCGGTGTACAGCCAGCCGTCGCGCAGCGCCTTGGCGCTTTCCTCCGGCTTGTTCCAGTAGCCCTGCATCACGTTCGGCCCACGCACGATGACTTCACCCACCGCGCCGCGCGGCACCTCCAGGCCCTGCTCGTCGACCACCTTGACCAGCACACCGAAACCGCCGCGGCCCACCGAGCGCGAACGCCCGCTGCGCCGCGCCGCCTCGGTGTGCCCGTCGGGCAGGTTGCTGGACACCGTCGGACAGGCCTCGGTGAGTCCGTAGGAGTGGCTGAGCTCAATGCCCGGCAGCGCGGCGATGACCTGCTCGACCATCGCCCCTGCGCTCGGCGAGGCGCCGTAGGTCAGGCGCTTGAGGCTGCTCAGGTCGTAGTCGGCGAAGCGCGGATGGGCCAGCACGCCGAGGATCATGGTCGGCACCAGCAGGGTCTCGGTGACCCGCTCGCGCTCGATGATGCGCAGCACCTCCTCGGCCTCGAAGGTCGGCAGCAGCGCGTGGCATTCGCCGGCGAAGAACTGGATCAGCGCGCGCGCCAGACCGGCGACGTGGAACAGCGGCGCGACCTGCAGCAGCACCCCGCCGGGGATCGGCGGCATGTCCATGGTGCGCGGCATGCACGCCGCCCAGAGGTTCTGGTGCGACTGCATGACGCCCTTGGGAAAGCCGGTGGTGCCGCCGGTGTACATGATGCAGGCGAGGTCGTCGTAACCGCGCCCGGCATCGGCCACTGGCGTCGCCTCGGCGATCAGCTGCTCGTAGGACAACAGGCCGACCGGCGCCGGCCCTTCGCCGGCGTAGACGAACAACGGCGCGCGTTTGGCCCGCGCGCGCAGCTCCTCGACCAGCGGCAGGAACTGCTCGTCGACCAGCAGGATGCGCGTGTCGCAGTCGTCCAGCGAGTAGACGATCTCCGCCGCGCTCCAGCGGGTGTTGACCGGGTTGAGCACGCCGCCGCCCCACCACACGCCCATCATGTACTCGAGGTAACGGTCGGAGTTCAGCGCGAGCATGCCGACGCGGTCGCCGGCGGCCATGCCCAGCCCCTGCAGCGCCCCGGCCAGGCGCGTGACCCGCGCGCCGAACTGGCGGTAAGTGTGGCGGCGCGTGCCGAAGAGGGTGACCAGTTTGTCCGGGGTCTGCTGCAGCGAGCGCTGCAGGCATTGGGTCAGGTGCATAGGGGCTCCGTTGTTCTTGTTGTCGGATCAGCGCCCGCGCCGGCCCCGGGCGCACGCCCGGCAACGCCGGCCAGGCAAATTACGCGGCGGGCTGCGGTGCGCTTTTCCAGCGGGTGAAGATGCCGTTGGCGCGCAGCACCAGCCGCTCGCCGACCTTGAGCCGGCAGCTGGCGTTGATGAAGCTGCCGCCGACCTTGTCCACCTCAACGTGCGCTTCGAGCCAGTCGCCGGCGCGCACCGCGCCGAGGTAGTCAACATTGAGGTTGACCGTGATCGGCGGCGTCGCGCCGCCCAGCTGGCGCCACAGCACCGCACCGAACGCGCAGTCGGCGAGGGTCGCCAGCAGGCCGCCGTGAGCGATCTGCACCGAGTTGAGGGGCTCCGCGCCGACGCGCATGGCGAGGATCGGCAACTGCTCGTGGAGCAGGAATCCGCCGCAGCCGTGCACAAAGGCGGCGCGCGTCTGCAGTGGCGCGAATCCCGCCGGCAGCGGCGCCACCGCGCCCATCAGTTGACGCTCCGCGCCTTGCCCGCCCAGTAGGGCTCGCGCAGGTCTTTCTTGAGTATCTTGCCGGCACCGGACAGCGGCAGTTCGTTGCGGAACTCCACGCTCTTCGGGCACTTGTAGCCGGCGATCGACGCGCGGCAATGCGCACGCACCTGGTCGTCGCTGAGCTCGACGCCGGGCTTGCACACCACCACGGCGTGCACCGCCTCGCCCCACTGCTCGTGGGGAATGCCGATCACCGCGCACATCACCACACCCGGGTGGCGGGCGATGACGTTCTCGACCTCGGCCGAGTAAACGTTCTCACCACCGCTGACGATCATGTCCTTGAGGCGGTCGACGATGTAGATGTAGCCGTCGTCGTCCATGTAGGCGCCGTCGCCGGTGTACAGCCAGCCATCGCGCAGCGCCTTGGCGGTTTCTTCCGGCTTGTTCCAGTAGCCCTGCATGATGTTCGGCCCGCGCACGATGATCTCGCCAACCACGCCACGCGGCACTTCCGCGCCCGCCTCGTCGACGATCTTGACGTTGACGCCATAGCCGCCGCGCCCCACCGACCGCGACAAGCCGCTCTTGCGCGCCGCCTCTCCGTGGTTTTCCGGCGGGTTGGTGGAGACGATCGGGCAGGCCTCGGTCAGCCCGTAGCCGTGCACCAGTTCGAGCGCCGGCAGCTTGCCGAGCACCTGTTCGATCATCTCGCCGGCAGTCGGCGAAGCGCCGTAGGTCAGGCGCTGCAAGGTGCTCAGGTCGTACTGGTCGAAGCTCGGCTCGGCGAGCATGGCGAGGATCATGGTCGGCACCAGGCAGGTGTCGGTGATCGCCTCGCGCTGGATGGTCGCCAGCACCGCGGCCGGCTCGAAGGCCGGCACGATCACGTGCGAGCCGCCGGCGATGAAGTTGCACAGCACCCGCGCCAGGCCGGCGCAGTGGAACAGCGGCATGACGTGCATGTCGCGGTTGTTCGGCGGCGGCCCCAGCTCGGCCATGCGCTGCACGCAGGCCGACCACAGGTTGAGGTGCGACTGCATCACGCCCTTGGGGAAGCCGGTAGTACCACCGGTATACATCACGCAGGCGAGGTCGTGGCCGCCGCGGCCGGCATCGGCCACCGGGGCGCTGGCGGCAAGCAGCTGCTCGTAGCACAGCAGGCCCTCGGGCGCGACACGTTCGCCGGCGTAGATGATGATCGGCGTGCGCTTGGCAGTGGCGCGGATGCCCTCGACCATCGGCAGGAAGTAGTCGTCGACCAGCAGGATGCCGGTGTCGCAGTCGTCCAGCGAATAGACGATCTCAGGCACCGCCCAGCGGGTGTTGACCGGATTGAGCACGCCGCCGCCCCACCAGGTGCCCTGCATGTATTCCAGGTAGCGGTCGGAGTTCAGCGCCAGCATGCTCACCCGATCGCCGGGCTGCATGCCCAGGCTGCGCAGAGCACCGGCGAGGCGCGCGACGCGCTCGGCGAACTCGCGGAAGGTGCGCCGCCGCTCGCCGAAGACGGTGACGATCTGGTCCGGGGTCTGCTGCAGCGAGCGCTGCAGGCCTTGAGTCAGGTACATAGCAAACTTCCTATAGCTCGTTTTTATTCGGGAGTGACGGGCGGCGCGCTCAGGCGCGGAAACCGAGGCCCTGCTCGCGCAGGCGCTCGATGCCCTCATCGCTGAAGCCCCAGTCGCGGAGTGCCGCGCCGCCGTGCTCGCCGCGCTGCGGGGCCAGCCGTGGCGTGGCGGAGGGGGTGCCGAGGAAACGCGGTGCCGGTACGGGCTGGACCACGCCGTTGACCTCGATGAAGCTGCCGCGCGCCTGGTTGTGCGGGTGTTCGGCGGCTTCGGCGAAGCCCAGCACCGGCGCCACGCAGGCGTCGCTGCCGTCGAACAGCGCGCACCATTCGGCACGCGTGCGGCCGAGGAAGGCCTTGATGAATGCCGCACGCAGCTGCGGCCAGCCACTGCGATCGTGCTGCTCGGGCAGGCTCGCCGGATCGAGACCGAGCTTGCCCAGCAGCTCGGCGTAGAAGCGCGCTTCGACCGGGCCGATGGCCATGTACTGGCCGTCCAGGGTGCGGTAGGTGTCGTACCAGGGCGAGCCGCCGTCCAGCAGGTTGCTGCCGCGCTGTTCACGCCAATTGCCGGAGGCGAGCAGCCCCCAGATCACCGAGCCGAGCTGCGCCGCGCCTTCGGTCATCGCCGCATCGACCACCTGGCCGGCGCCGCCGCGCTGCACGTGGATCAGCGCCGCCAGCACGCCGACCGCCAGCAGCATGCCGCCACCGCCGTAGTCGCCGACCAGGTTCAGCGGCGGCACCGGGCCGCCGCCTGCCGGGCCGATGCCGGAGAGCACACCGGACAGCGCGATGTAGTTGAGGTCGTGACCGGCGCGCTCGGCCAACGGGCCGGTCTGCCCCCAGCCGGTCATCCGCGCGTAGACCAGCCGGGGATTGCGCGCCAAGGCTACGTCCGGGCCCAGGCCGAGACGCTCCAGGGTGCCGGGGCGGAAACCTTCGATCAGCACGTCGGCCTGCTCGATCAGCTCGAGCGCGGTGGCGACCGCCTGCGGGTCCTTGAGGTCGAGGGTCACCGAGCGGCGGTTGCGTCCGGTGATGTCGACCCGCGGGCCATCCAGCTTCGGCCCGAGATCACCGGGCGCCAGCGGACGGTCGATACGCAGCACGTCGGCGCCCATGTCGGCGAGCAGCATGGTGCCGAACGGCGCCGGCCCGATCGCCTCGAACTCCAGTACGCGAATCCCACTCAGTACGCCCATCTGCGCCTCTCATGCCGTGCCGCTGCGGCGCGACGAAACCTGATCGTGCCCGGCCCGCTCCTTGCGAAGGGGGCCGACGCTGTTGGCGGCAAGGTAGAGGAATGGCGCTTTGGCGAACGTCCCCCCATGTTGGGTGGAAGCCCGCGACGGCGCGCGCTAGACCGGCGAGCGCGTGTCACGAGGCGTGACGAATCTTGCTGGATGTCCGGCTGCGGTATGCTTCATGCTGAAAAGCATCGCGCGCCTCCAGTCGCTAGCCGTCGTCCCTGGAACGTCATGGATACTCAAGACCCCGCACATTCGCCCGCCGCCGAGGATTCGGCGCTGGCCAGCCCGATCGACAGCACCAAGCTGTCGCCGCCGCGCCTGAGCACGCGCATCCTGGCCCGCGAGCGCCTGCACGCGCAGCTGCTCGACGCTCGCCGGCGGCGCTGCATCGTGCTCAAGGGTCCGGCCGGCTGCGGCAAGACCACCGCGCTGGCATCGTGGCGCCAGGTGCAGCTGTCGCTCGGCTTCGACGTGGCCTGGCTGACCCTGACCAGCGACGACAACCAGCTGATCCGCTTCCTCGACTACCTGCTCGCCAGCCTGGCCCAGGTCGACCCGGCGATGGTGCGCAACACCGCATTGATCGAGGGCAGCGGCAACGACAGCGAAGCGCTGGAGCGCATCGTCGTCACCCTGGTGCGCAGCATCGCCGCGCACCCGCGCGAACTGGTGCTGGTCCTCGATGACCTGCACACCCTGAGCGAGCCGAGCATCCATCAGACCCTGCAATGGCTGCTCGACTACGCGCCGGACAACCTGCACCTGGCGCTGGTCTCGCGTAGCAGCGTGCCGCTGTCGCTGGCGCGCCTGCGCAGCCAGAACCTGACCCTCGAACTGGACCTGCGCGACCTGCGCTTCACCCCGGAAGAGGCCGAGCAGTTCCTCAAGGCGCAACTCGGCGAGATCAGCCCGACCGAAGTCCGCCTGATCTACAAGATGACCGACGGCTGGATCGCCGGCATGCAGCTGGTCGCCGCCAGCCGCAAGAAGGGCCGCCGCCAGCAGAGCGCGGACGAGACCGGCAGCGCGCTCACCCAGCTGCACGACAACCAGACCTTCGCGCAGTTCTTCGAGACCGAAGTGCTCTCCCAGCTGAGCGCCAGCGAACTCGACCTGCTGCGTCCGCTGGCGCTCTGCGAACGCTTCAGTCCGGCCTTGTGCGCGGTGCTGGTGGAACGCCCCGAGGTGATCGGCGAAGCCGCGGTGCTGCTCGAACGCCTGGAGAGCGACAACCTGTTCGTGCTCACCGTCGACAGCAACGACAACGAGGCCTGGTACCGCTTCCACCCGCTGCTGCGCGAGACCCTGCTGAAGCTGCTGGCCGACCGTGACGAGGCCGAGCAGCAGGTATTCCACGCACGCGCCTGGACATGGTTCCGCGACCGCGAGCTGCTCAGCGAAGCGGTCGGCCACGCGGTGCGCGGTGGTGAGGCAGCGGCCGCCGCGGCCTTCGTCGAACAGCGCCTCGAGTCGCTGTATGCCCAGGGCGACCTGCGCCTGCTGGTCGAGCTGGTGCGCCAGCTGCCGGTGGAGCAACTGGAGGCCAGCGTGCAACTGCGCATGCTGCTGGTGCGCCTGCAGATCTACGCCCGCGAGTTCGACGCCTGCGCCGCGGGCATCGAGCGCCTCGAGCGCGACATCCCGCACAGCGACGCGGAAAGCCGCTTTCGCCTGACCATGCTGCGCGCCTCCCTGGCGGTGCAGCGCGACGACACCGACAGCGCCATGACCGTGCTGCCGCAACTGCTCAACCCGCCACCCAGCGCCGATGCGGTGATGATCGGCGGCAGCAGCAACGTGCTGTCGTGGCTGTACATGCACCGTGGCGAGTTCGAGCAGGCGCGACGCGTGCAACTGGATCGTCCGCCGCTGCTGGTCAATGGCGTGCCGCTGATCGGCACCACCGGCGGCACCCTGCAGGGGCGCTGCCTGTTCGGCCTGAGCCTGGCGATGGAAGGGCAGATGACCCAAGCCGAACGCATCTACCGCGAAGTCCTGTACCAGGCCGAGCGCGGCGGCAAGACCTGTTTCAGCTCGCGCTGCCTGGCCACCGCGCTGCTCGGCGAAGTGCTCTACGAGAACGGCGAAGTCGACGCCGCCAACCGCCTGCTAGGCGACTGGGTGGACATCTTCGAGCGTGTGTCGATCCCCGATTCGGTGCTGCGCGTGCAGGAGGTGCTGGCCAAGACCCGCTGGTTCGTCGGCGACCACAAGGGCGCCTTCGCCTACCTCGCGCGCCTGCAGGCCTATGCCAACAAGCTCGGTCTCGATCGCCTGGAGGCCCACAGCCTGAGCAAGCAGGTGTACTGGCACCTGCAGCTCGGCCAACGGCCGGCGGCCGAGCGCGCGCTGGCCGCACTCGACATCCTCGGTGCGCGACACCTCGACGCCGAGCGCAACTCGCTGAGCGACATCCACGTTCTTGCCCAGCACGCCCACGTGTGCTGGCATGAGGCAAATGGCGATCTGGACGGCGCCACGCAGCGCCTCGAGCAGGTCATCGCCCTGTGCGAATCGCGCGGCCGCCAGCTCGGTGTGACCCGCCTGACCATGCTCGCGGCGATCTACGATACGCAGCGCGGCCTGCACGAGGCGGCGCGCGACAAGGTGCTCGCCGCGCTGCGCAGCGGGCATCGCTACGGCCAGGTGCGCAGCCTGCTGGATGCGCATCCCGATGCGCTGGCGCTGATCACCCAGGTCGCCAACAACGAAGTCCTCGATCCGGTGCTGACCTTCTACACCGAGCGCCTGCAGGCCTCGGTGCCCAGCGAGCCAAGCGCCGCGCCCTCCACCGGCAAGGCCAGCGGCGTGCGCAAAAGCGCCGCCAGCGGGCTGGAGGCGCTCAGCGCGCGCGAGCTGGAAATCCTCCGCCTGCTCGCCCAGGCGCTGCCCAACAAGAAGATCGCCCGCGCTCTGGCGCTGTCGCCGGAAACCGTCAAATGGTACCTGCGGCACATCTTCACCAAGCTCGGCGTCACCACCCGTGACGAAGCCGTGGCGCGCCTGCGCGAAGTCGAACTCGACAGCGGCGACGAGCGCTAATCCCGCCGCTCCACCACCCTTCCCTGCTCCGCGCGGGCGCTGCGCCCCAGGTCGCAGAGCCCCTGCAGCAGCGGCCACCCGACCCGGGGGGAAGTTTGCTCCCCTCGTTAGCCACTAGATTCGCTCTCCGACCCAAGCCCCTGTTGGCTTGGCCATGCCCGCGAGGTCCGCGGCCGATTTGGAGAGTTTCATGCACATTCACCGCAGCGTCTTCCGCGACGACCACGAGATGTTCCGCAGCACCGCGCGGCGCTTCTTCGAGCGCGAATGCGTGCCGCGCCAGGCCGCCTGGGATGAAGCCGGTCAGGTGGACCGCGAGACCTGGCTGAAGGCGGGTCGCGAAGGCCTACTGGGCATCACCCTGCCGCCCGAGTACGGCGGTGGCGGCGGCGACTTCGGTCACTGCGCGGTGTTCAACGAGGAGTTCGCCCGCGCCGGTGTGAGCGGCGCCTACTTCGGCATGCACTCCGACGTGATCGCCCCCTACATCGCCCGCTGCGGCAGCGACGAGCAGAAGCAGCGCTGGCTGCCAGGCGCCTGCTCCGGCGAGATCATCCTGGCCATCGCGATGACCGAACCGGGCACCGGTTCCGACCTCAAGGCGGTGCGCACCACGGCGATCCGCGACGGTGACGAGTACGTCATCAACGGCGCCAAGACCTTCATCAGCAACGGCCTGACCGCCGACTTGGTGATCGTGGTGTGCAAGACCGACCCGGCCGCCGGCGCCAAGGGCATCAGCCTGATCGCCGTCGAAGCCAGCCGCGCCGGCTTCCAGCGCGGCCGCAAGCTGGACAAGGTCGGCCAGCCGGCCGCCGACACCGCCGAGCTGTTCTTCGACAACGTGCGCGTGCCGGTGAGCAACCGGCTCGGCGAGGAAGGCAAGGGCTTCGCCTACCTGATGGCCGAGCTGCCGCAGGAACGCTTCTCCATCGCCGTGACCGCCGCCGCCAAGCTCGAGCGCCTGCTCGAGCAGACCACCGAGTACGTCAAGGAACGCAAGGCGTTCAACCAGACCGTCTGGGACTTCCAGAACACCAAATTCAAGCTCGCCGACATCAAGGCACAGGCCACCGCCGCACGCCTGATGGTCGACCACTACCTGGGCGAACACATGAGCCGCCGCCTGACCCTCGAGGAAGCGGCGATCGCCAAGCTGTTCACCACCGAGACGCTGTGGAAGTGCCTCGACGACATGGTCCAGCTGCATGGCGGCTACGGCTACATGCTCGAATACCCGATCGCCCGCGCCTTCGTCGACATGCGCGTCAACCGCATCTACGGCGGCACCAGCGAAGTCATGCGCGAACTCATCGCCCGCAAGCTGTGACCCCCGAATTCCATACGCAGGAGAAATGACAATGAGCAACAAGGTATTCGTCGCCGGCGTCGGCATGATTCCGTTCAAGAAGCCCGGCACCAGCGAGACCTATGACGTGATGGGCGAGCAGGCGATCCGCCTGGCCCTGGCCGATGCCGGCCTGGACTTCAGCGCCGTCCAGCAGGCCTACGCCGGCTACGTGTATGGCGATTCGACCTGCGGCCAGAAAGCCCTGTACCGCGTCGGCATGACCGGCATCCCGCTGATCAACGTCAACAACAACTGCGCCACCGGCTCGTCCGCGCTGTACCTGGCCCGCCAGGCGGTGCAAAGCGGCGCCGCCGACTGCGTGCTGGCCTTCGGCTTCGAGCAGATGAATCCGGGCGCGCTGAAGTCCGCCTGGACCGACCGCGCCCCGGCCACCGAGCGCGCACTGAAACTGACCAACGAGCTGGTCGGCATGCCCGACCTGCCCACTGCCATCCGCCAGTTCGCCGGTGCCGGTTACGCGCACATGCAGAAATACGGCACCAAGCTGGAAACCTTCGCGGCGATCCGCGCCAAGGCCAGCCGGCACGCAGCCCACAACCCGCTGGCGCTGTTCCGCAACGAGCTGAGCGTCGACGACGTGATGGCTGCGCCGATGCTCTGGGACGGGGTGATCACCCGGCTGATGGCCTGCCCGCCGACCTGCGGCGGCGCCGCGGCGATCATCGTCTCCGAAGCCTTCGCCAAGAAGCACGGCCTGCGCACCGACGTGCTGATCGCCGGCCAGTCGCTGACCACCGACCTGCCGAGCACCTACGACGCCAAGGACATGATCCGCGTCGTCGGCTTCGACATGACCCGCCTGGCCGCCCAGCAGGCCTACGAGCAGGCCGGCATCGGCCCGCAGGACGTGCAGGTGATCGAGCTGCATGACTGCTTCGCGCAGAACGAGCTGCTCACCTACGAAGGCCTGGGCCTGTGCGCCGAAGGCGGCGCCGAGCAGTTCGTCCGCGACGGCGACAACACCTATGGCGGCAAGTGGGTGACCAACCCGTCCGGCGGCCTGCTCTCCAAGGGCCATCCGCTGGGCGCCACCGGCCTGGCGCAATGCTACGAGCTGACCCACCAGCTGCGCGGCAGCGCCGAAGCCCGTCAGGTCGAGGGTGCGCGCGTCGGCGTGCAGCACAACCTCGGCCTCGGCGGCGCCTGCGTGGTCACCGTTTACCAGAAGAACTGACCAAGCCGGGGTAGCACTCCTGTAGGAGCGAATTCATTCGCGATGCTTTGGCCTCGTACCCGCCGTAATTCGCGGATGAATCCGCTCCTACAACCAGCCCATAGCCCCGCAGCCTGCAAACCACGGAGTTGTCCGACATGATCGACCAGAAACACATCGGCAAGGAGATCGGCTCCTTCACCGTCACCGCGGAGGCCGGCCAGCTGCGCCTGTTCGCCAAGACCGTCGGTGAAACCAACCCGATCTACTTCGACGAGAACGCCGCGCGCGACGCCGGCCACCCCGGCCTGCCGCTGCCGCCGACCTTCCTCTTCTCGCTGGAATTCCTCATGCCCTCGCAAGGCTGGCGCGACGAGCTGGGCATCGTTCCGGCGCGCGTGCTGCACGGCGAAGAGACCTTCAAGTACCACCGCATGGCCTACGCCGGCGACAACCTGCACTTCCAGACGCGCATCGCCGACATCTACGCCAAGAAAGGCGGCGCCCTGGAGTTCGTGGTGCGTGAGTCGCGCGTGACCAACCAGCGCGGCGAGCACGTGGCGGACCTGCGCACTGTCCTCGTCCACCGCAACGGCTGACCCGGAGAATCCCGATGAGCACAGTTACCTTCGACGCCATCCAGGTCGGCGACAGCCTGCCGCCGCTGGCCCTGGCCCCGATCAACCGCACCACCCTGGGGCTGTTCGCCGGCGCCTCGAACGACCACAACCCGATCCACATCGACATCGACTACGCGCGCAAGGCCGGCATGAACGACGTGTTCGCCCACGGCATGTTGTCGATGGCCTACCTCGGCCGCCTGCTCACCCAGTGGGTCGATCAGCGCCAGCTGCGCGAGTTCGGCGTGCGCTTCGTCGGCATCACCCACCTCGGCCACCAGATCACCTGCACTGGCAAGGTGGTGGAGAAGTTCGAGGAAGGCGGCGAACAACGCATCAAAGTGGAAATCCAGACCGCCAACCAGTACGGCGACGTGAAGATCCTCGGCGACGCCGTGATCGCCCTCTAACCCCATTCAAACAGGAGTACATCCCATGGCAAAACTCGACGGCAAAGTCGCCCTGGTCAGCGGTTCCGGCCGCGGCATCGGTCAGCAGATCGCTCTGAAACTGGCCAGCGAAGGCGCGCGCATCGTCATCAACGACCTGGACCTCGAGCCGGCCCAGGAAACCGCCGAACTGATCCGCAAGATGGGTGGCGAAGCCGCCATCTGCCACGGCAACGTCAGCGCCCCGGACTTCGGTGACCGCTACGTGAAGACCGCAGTCGACAGCTTTGGTGGCATCGACATCATCGTCAACAACGCCGGCTACACCTGGGACGACGTGGTGCAGAAGATGACCGACGAGCAGTGGTACGCGATCCTCGATTGCCACATGACCGCGCCGTTCCGCATCCTGCGTGCCGCCTACCCGGTGATCAAGAAGCAAGCGCTGGCCGAGCAGGAAGCCGGTCTCGAAGTGTTCCGCAAAGTGGTCAACATCTCCTCGGTGTCGGCGCTGAAAGGCAACGCCGGGCAGATGAACTATTCCGGCGCCAAGGCCGGGGTCATCGGCATGACCCGCGCCCTGGCGCGCGAGTGGGGCCGCTTCAAGGTCAACGTCAACGCCGTGGCCTTCGGTTTCATCGAGACCCGCATGACCTCCGTCGACGCCCACGCCGGTGCCACCGTGAAGATCGACGGCCGCGACATCCGCGTCGGCATCAACCCGGACGCCGCCAAGAACCACGCTGCCCGCAACCCACTGGGCCGCGCCGGCACCCCGGAAGAAGCCGCCAATGCCGTGTACCTGTTCTGCTCGCCGGAGTCGAACTACATCACCGCACAGACCATCGCGGTGGCCGGCGACCTGATGTAAGCCGCCCCTCGCCCACCTGGCGAACACGACAAAACCCCGCCCAGGCGGGGTTTTGTCGTTCCGGGGCTTCAGAACAGTTTGAGGAAGTTGATGTAGAAGCGCGGCTCCTTGCCGTTCTGCCCGTCCTGCTCCTCGGCGGATACCGTGCGGGTCAGCGGGAAGGCCAGTTCCGGCGAGAGGAACATGTCCTTGGCCACCTGCAGGTGCACACCGAAGCCGGCCGAGGCCAGGCTCTCCGAGTCGATGAAGCTCGGCTCCTCGCTCCACACCTTGCCGATGTCCCAGTAGCCGTAGTACTGGGTCGGCACCGCATAGCCGTTGAGCGCATGCACACGGTTGTACTGCAGCTCGACCTTGCCGGCGGCACCCGAATCGCCGGTGATCTCCGAGGGGTCGTAACCGCGACCGAAGTGGCTGCCGCCGACGCCGAACTGCTCGGGCGCCAGCAACGGCTGGCCGAACGAGGTCTGCGCGGAGACCGCCATGTACAGGTTGAGTCCTTCCAGCAGGCCGCTGAGGTCCTGGATGCGCTGCGCATCGACCTGCAGCTTGCTGAAGTCGGTCTCACCCTCGAGGCGCGACGGGTTGAGGCGGTTCTCTTTGCTGGCCCCCATGACGTCGAGGCCCTTGCTCAGCTCGGCCTTGAACAGGTTGCGACCACCATGGCGGTCGGTCCAGTCGTAGCTGGCACCGAGGCGCAGGGCGCGGATCTTGTCGCTGGTGGACGGCGGCAGGTGCGGATCGTCGAGGTATTCCGACTCGCCGTTGAACCAGGTGAAGGCCAGCGACGTCTTGAGGGTTTCCGCGCGGCTGCGAATCCACGGGTGGATGATCCGCGCCGCCAGGGTGTCGCCGCTGCTGTTGGCGTTGAGGAAGGAGAAGGTATCGGCATGCCCGTCGTTGTGCTGACCGAGCAGTTCGAGCACGGTGCCCTGGTTGCCGAGCGGCAGCTCGTACTGGCCCTCGTAGAACTGCATCTTGTTGCCTTCCACCGAGCGTCCGGCACGGATCGACAGGTGATCGCCGAGGCCCAGCGGGTCGTTGATGCCGACCCCGCCGTACATCTGCCAGGGTCCGAAGTAGCGGCTGTCGCGGTTGTCGAAACCGACGAAGCCTTCCACCTTGCGCAGCTCGGTGTCGACCGCCAGATCGGTGCCTTCCAGCTCCGGCGAGGCGGTCAGCGAACCACGCGCGTCATAGCCGGACAGATCGTTGATCAGCAGCAGGTTGCGCTCCAGGGTTGCGCCCTTGACCGGCGCCTCCTTGCGGATGTTCTCGGCGTAACCTTCGATGCGCCGGTTCGACTTGCCGTTGACCTTCACCGCATTGACCCGCCCCTCAATGACCTTGAGGGTCAGCTGGCCGTCAGTGACCTGCTGCGCCGGCACAAAGCTGCGCACCAGCAGGTAGCCGTCCTGGCGATAGCGCTGGGTGATCTGCTCGGCCACCGCGTTGATCTCGGCGAGGGTCACCTTGCGCCGCTCGAGGCCGGCGAGCAGCGGCTGGAAGGTGCCGGCCGGGTAGCGAGTCACGCCGACCAGGTGGATCTTGTTGACCTGGAACGGCGTGGCAACGCCCGGCTTCGGCTCCTGCATGCGCGGTTCTTCGTACAGCTGCTCGTCACCCGGGGTGACGCGGGTCGCCTCGATTTCCAGGCTGCCCGGCATGCGGCTGGGCGAGCTGCGCTGGCCGAGATCGTCCGGCACCGTCACTCGCCCCGGATCGAGGGCGCCGCGTTCGGCGGCCAACAGCGAGGCCGGCAGCGCGCTGACGCTGAGGGCGGCGGCGAGCAGCCAGGCCCAAGGGTGTTTCACGGAAAATGCGTTCATGGCCGTCTCCTTCACTGCTTGTCTTGGTCGCGGGGTTCGATCAGCTCGCGCGGAATGACGCTGCGGTTCCAGTCGGGAATCTGGAAGCGGCCGTCCTTCAGCAACGAGTTGGCGTAGCCGAGGATGTCGGCGACGTTCGGCGCCTCCTCCTTCGCGGTGCCGTGGTCGTAGGCGCGCGGCTTGCACACCAGCTGCACGGTGTAGGTGCGTTGCACGGCGGGGCTCACCGAGTAGTTGGCGGACACTGCCGCCGGCGATTCCAGCGCGCTGCAGCGTTCGGAACCGGGCCCCTGCACCGCCGCCGCGTTGTTCACCCCGGGGCTGGCCGATGGCGAAACGACGGGTTCGGGGACGATTGGTGGCGGGTTCACCGGGTCGGGGCCGACCGGATCAGGGGTGACCGGATCGGGGCCGACCGGGCCGGCGATGGTCAACTTGCCGGGCAGGAAGGTCAGCGTGTAGTTGTAGATCGGCTGCCCATCGGCAGTGGTGCCGACCGAATTCAGCGCCACGTTGCCCTGGCCGATTGCGTACACCCCCGGGGCTTCACCCGGCTGACGGGTCGCGCCGCCCTGGTTGAGCACTTCGCCCAGCGCGTCGTTGTTCTTCAGGCCGCTTTGGTACTGATAGGTCAGCGCCGGATCAGCCTCACCGACCTGCTTGGCCTTGTCGTCAGCTTGCACCACCAGCTCGACCGGGATGATGGTCAAGGTGGCATTGCCCAGCGTTGCCTCATAGCGCTTGCCGGCAAACGTATCGAGTTTGTAGCCGTGCTGGATCGCATAGCTCCCGACGTTGCTGGCCGCGGTGGCGCTGCTGCTGGCTGCGCCGGCGCTGATGCCGCTGCGCCCCAGTTCGGCGTCGACGAATTGGTCGACCTCGCGCACCGCCTGCGCCTTGTCGTTGAGCGTGGCCTGGGTGGTGAAGCTCGGGTTGGCGTCGCCGTAGCTGCGCTGCGCATTGTCGACTTGCGCGCTCAGCGTCGCCTGCTGGGCGGTGAGGCTAACCGCGCCGTCAGGGGCGTCCTGGGTGGCGAGGAAATGCACCCGTGCGCGCTCCAGCAGCTGCGCGGCGGTCACCGCCTGGCCGTTCTGGGTCTGGATCCACGGCCGGTCGTCCATCAGCCAGCCGAGCTGGGCCATCACCGAGGAGACCTTGTCGCCGAGGCCGACCACCAGCTGTTCGGAACTGCCGGTCTGGTTGCTGTGCTGCAGCTCGCCGGGGTTCAGCGGGCCGGGGCCGGTGAACTCGCCGACACCCCAGCCGCCGTTCTCGCCGTTGGGCACCGGCACGTCGGAAACCACCACCATGCCCTTGTGCGCATCGAAGCTGAAGCCCAGCGAGATGGCGCCGCTCTGCAGCACGCCGTCCTTGTAGACGTCGGTGAGGTTGGCGTTGGCCTTGTTCGGCGCCAGGCGCCATTGCACGTTGCCGCTGTCGGTGAAACTCAGGCCGTGGACCAGGTAGTCCGAGCTGTCCAGGTAGTTGAGCAACTCCGCCGGCGGAATCGGGTTGTGGTTCTGGTCGACGAAGCCGATGGCCTCGAACACCAGGTAGTCGAACTGCTCGTTGCCGTACTTCAGCTCGTAGCTGCGGTACGGATCGGTGAAGCCGTTGGTGGTGGGGTCGGCGACGATATCCTGCGAGCCGACATAGCGGATCTGCTGCGCCTTGACCCCGTCCATGCTTTCGCCGGAGAACGGGTTGGTGACCTTGCCGGTGACCGTGCTGCCGCTGGCGTTGGCCTGGTTGAACTGGAACACGCCATTGCTGGCCTGCCCGGCGGTCAGCGTGCCGGCATAGTTCAGCGCGCTATTGAGGCGCACGCTGGCGCCCTGCACGGCCAGTTTGTCGGCGATCAGCGCGGTGTTGGCGTCCTGGCTGACCGTCGCGGTGTTGGAGGTCTTGATCCAGGCGATGCCGGCGCCGACATCGACGATGGCGCGCTTGCGCCAGGCCGCGGCGCCGGTCTCGCCATTGGTGGCGTTGTCGACCAGGCGCACGTCGCCGGTGGCGGAGATGAACAGGTTGCCGTCCTTGAGCAGGATCGGCGCGTTGATGTACACCGAGCCGCTGTCGTTGTGCTTGTCGCCGGTCGCCGCGTCGTAGCTGGTGATGGTGCCGACCTTGCCGTTGGCGATCAGCGCCAGGGTGGCGCCGGTCGGCTGGCCGTCGGCACCGAGCACCTGGCCGATGTTGCTGGCGACGATCGGCGCGTTGACGTTGATCCGCTCGCTGGCTTCGACCCGCACGTTGCCGCTGGCCAGGGTGGTGACGATGGCCTGCGCGGCGTTTTCGTCGATGTCGATGATCGCCGGGTCGAGCAGCCAGGTGCCACCATTCTTGCCGCCGGAGACGTCGACCTTGGCATCGCCGCTGATGCTCAGCTGCTGGCCGGAGGTTTCCACCACCCCGCCGCGCTCGCCGCCCTTGGCGCTGGCGTGGCCGGCGAACTGGGTCTGGCCGTCTGACCAGGCGACGATCAGGCCGCCGTCGGTCTTGCCGTCGGCCTTGAGCTGCGCGCCCTTTTCAACCGTAGTGCTCTGCGCCGCCGGCTCGCTGCCCTTGCCCTGGTAGCTGCCGCCGACCAATACGCTGCCACCCTTGCCGGTGCTGCCGGAGGCGTCGAGCGTGGCACTGCCGGCCACCGTCACGTGCTCACCGAGCACCTTGATGCTGCCGCCGTCGTCGCCCTTGGCCGACAGGCTGCCGCTGACGTTGGTGTGCTCGGCATTGCCGAGGACGATCTGCCCGCCTTTCTCGGTCACCGAGTCGGCGACGACAGCGCCGCCGAGGTTGATCACCGAGTCGAGGTGCTTGGCCGCGCGCTGCGCGCTCATCACCACCACGCCGTTGCCGACGTCGATATGTCCGCTGTTGTGCACTCCGCCGGTGACCTCGTCATTGACCGGGTTGCTCGCCGCGTCGCCGCCGATGACCAGGCTGATCAGCCCGTCGCCGGTGAAGTCGAGGGTCGCCTTCGGCCCGCTGGCCATCACCACCTTGCCCTTGCGCGCCTGGATCACCCCGTGGTTCTCCACTTGCGCGCCGAGCAACGCCACCAGGCCTTTGTCGCCCAGCGTGTTGTTGCCTTGGGCATCGTTGAGCAGCTGGATGGTGCCGTCGTTGCGCACCAGGCCCTTGAGGTCGATGTCGAACTTCTCGCCCCGCTTGAACTTCGCCAGTTCCTCGTCGGAGATCGCCCCGGCCGCCGCCAGCAGCGAGCTGGTGGTGATCCGCGCGTGCTGGCCGAACCAGATGCCGGCCGGGTTGACCAGGATCAGCCGGCCGTTGGAGCTGAGCACGCCCATGATGTCCGAGCGCTGGCCGCCGATGACCCGGTTGAGGGTCACCGAGCTGCCGTCCGGCTGCTGGAAGTGCACCTTGTTATCCGGGCCGATGCTGAAACGGTCCCAGTTGATGACGGTGCGCGGCGCGTCGGTGGTGACGTTGAGATCGGGGCCCGTCGGCGTGATGCTGCCGCTGCCGTGGCTGATGGTGCCGCCGCTGGGTAGCTCGTCAGCGCCGGCCGGCAGCGCCGCGACGAAGCCACCGAGCAACGCCAGCGCCACGCAGAGGTACAACGGTTTGAGCGAGCCGCGTCCAGGCTTGCCAGAACGGCTCCGCCGTGCGACGCAGGCCCTGGATTGAATGCGCGTGTTCATGGATCACCTCGAGATTGCCCGCGGCATCAGACGAGGCCGCGTGTTGGAGGCGATCATTGGGTTTCGGGGGGGGAGGGAAAATCAGAGCATCACGAAACGGCTGTAGGGGAATCACTACAACGGCTCAAGCCTGCGGCATGGCCTGCCGCAACTGCAGTCTCAGGCGCACCGCCGGTTGCCCGGAGCGACTGTGAAACAGGCGGAGCTCGCCGCCCATCAGCGCGGCCAGGCGCGTGCAGAGCAACAGCCGTGGCTCGAGCGGCAGCGGGTCGTCGACCAGTCCCTCCAGCGACGCATCGGCGGGAACAATCTCCAACTGCCAGCTCAGTTGGGCATCGGTCAGCTCCTCGATCCGTGTCTCAACCTGCAGCATCGCGTGGCCGCCGGCCGCGCAATAGGGCAGCAGCGTCCCGAGCATCTGCCGGTAGCGCCACGGGTCGAGCCACACCGAGGCTGCGCCCGACGCAGCGCCGACCGCTAGCGTGGCCGCGCTGCCGAACTGGGCCAGCTCTTTGCCGGTCAGCTGCACCAGATCGACCGCGCGCGGGCGCAGGATCAGCCGGCCGCGATCCAGCTCGGCCAGGTCGAGCAGCACGCCAAGTTCGTCCTGCAGGGCGCGCGCCGTCAGCCGCGCGCCCTGCAAGGCGAGCTGCTGAGGCATTTCGCGCAGGCCGGCGTCGAGCGCTTCGCCAATCTCGCCGAGGCTGCGCTGCATGCGCGCAGCGGTGTCCAGCAGGAACAGCGTGCGCTCGCCGCGCTGCGCCTCGAGGCGTTCGCGGGCATGGGTGGCGGCGAGGTACTGCTGCTCCTGGTCGGTGATATCGAGCGCGCCGCACAGCATGCCGACCATCACGCCTTGCTCGTCGCGAAACGGCACGCCCCAGTGGCGCACGCGTACCCGCCGATTGTGGTGATGCAGGACCATCTCGCGACTGAAGGACTGCTCCGCCGCCACCGCCTGCAGATACTGCTGGTGATAATGCAGTGCCTCCTCGGGCGCGAGAATCGGCTGGTCGATCACCCGCAGGCCGACGGTCTCCTCGGTGGTCGCCTCGGCCAAGCGCAGGTACTCGGGGTTGCAGTGCAGCAGGTAGCCTTCGCGATCGCGCAGCCCCACCGACACCGGCAAAACTTCGAACAGCTGGCGGAAGCGCTCGCCGGTACCGTCTGGCGCGGAGGAGTCGGCGACCACCGGCGCATTGCCGAGCAAGCCATGCCGCCACGCCACCTCGAGCAATTCGGCCAGCGAGTTGACGTTGAGCTTACGCTGCAGACGGATCTTGTAGGTGCTCACCGTGCGATCGCTGAGCGCCAGTTCGTCGGCGATGTCCTTGTTGCTGCGTCCACTGGCCAGGTAGCGCAACACCGTGCGTTCCCGCGACGACAGGCTGCGCAACTGCTCGTCCTCGTCGAGCAGCGACACCTGCTGCAGGGCCACCGTGCCGATCGCCTGCGCGGGGAAATAGCTGTGTCCGCGCAGCACCGTCGACAGCGCTTCGCGCAGGTTGTCCACGGGGTCCAGCTTGCTGACGAAGCCGGTGGCGCCGGCCTGCAGGGCCAGGCCGGCGAAGTGCTCACTGTCTTGGGCGGTGAACACCAGCGCGTGCAGACGGCTGCCGCGCAGGCGCAAGCGCCGCAGCAGCTCAAGGCCGTCCATGCGCGGCAGGACTAGGTCGAGGATCAGCAGCTCCGGCGCCAGGCGCACGCACGCCTGCAGGGCGTCCTGGCCGTCGTCGAATTCGCCGAGCAGTTGATGGCCGTCGGCTTCCAGCACGGTGCGCAAGGCCTGGCGCACCAGCGGCTGCTCGTCGATCAGCACAATCCTTTTCATCGGCCCTGCTCCCCTGGCGTGTTCGCCTTCGAGCATAGCCGCACCGCGTCGCACCGGCCTGGCGCGCGGCAGCGCCCAGAAACGCGAAACCCCGCAAGTACGGGGTTTCGGGGGCTTCGCTGGCGAGCCAGGAAGCGGGAGGTGGTGCCGGATATAGGAATCGAACCTACGACCTTCGCGTTACGAGTGCGCTGCTCTACCTGCTGAGCTAATCCGGCGGCATTTCGCTGGGCTGCAAATCTACACAAAGCCGCGCGGAAATGGCACTCCCCCCGCTGCAGATCAATCCTCTTCCTGGATGGTCGCCACGTCGTCGGCGCGCACCCGCACCTTGTTACCGGCCACGTCCTCGAACTCATAGTAGCCGTCGAGGTTCTCGGTGTCGGGCTGGTCGCGGGTCAGGTACTGGGTGCCGTCGCGCATGGTCACTACGGTTTGCGTGGCGCAGCCGGCGAGCAGGCCAGCGAGTAGCAGTGTTGCCAGGCCGAGCCGATGAGAGGGATGCATGGCGGCCTCCTAGCGCTTGGCGATGATGTACACGGCATGCACGATGCCGGGGATGTAGCCGAGCAGCGTCAGCAGGATGTTCAGCCAGAAGGCGCCGGCGAAGCCGACCTGGAGGAACACGCCGAGCGGCGGCAAGAGAATGGCAATGATGATGCGGACCAGATCCATGAGCAGGCTCCTTGTGCTGTTCGCTCAGTCAATCGACCGCAGCCGCACCGCCAAGGTTCAGTCGTCCTGGAAGCGTCCGAGGCGCTGGCGCAACTGGCGATTCTCGTGGCGCAACTGCTCGAGCTCGCCCATCAGGTCGAGCGCCACGGCGACCCCTGGCCAGTCCAGCGCCAGCTCGCGGTGCAGGCGCGCGGCGCGGCGCAGCAGGTGCAGGGCGCCCTGGTCAAAGCGCCAGACTTCGGGCTGGGCGCCGTGCGGCTCGACGATGCCATGGGCGACGATCTCCACCAGGTAGGTGCGCTGCAGGCCCACCAGCTGGCACACCTCGTCCACGCTGAATTCCACGATCACGGTCTGTTTCATCTCAGCGACTCCAGCTCGCGCGCGGATCGAATCCGGCGCGCTCGGCCAATTGTTGCCACAGCTCGCGCGCCGCGGCCTCGCTGCGCGGCGGCATCACCACCTTGAGCACGGCGTACAGGTCGCCGTGGCCACCCTGGCGGTCGGCCAGACCCTTGCCCCTGATACGCAGACGCTGGCCGCTCTGGCTGTCGGCCGGCACGCTGAGCTGGATGCGCCCATCCAGCGTCGGCACCGCCACCTTGGCGCCGAGCGCCGCTTCCCAAGGTGCCAGTGGCACGGTGATCAGCAGGTCGCGGCCATCGACGTCGAACAGCGGGTGCGGCACCAGGCGGATCACCAGGTACAGGTCGCCCGCCGGACCGCCGGCCACCCCCGGCGCGCCCTGGCCCTTGAGGCGAATGCGTTCGCCGTCGCCGGTGCCGACCGGAATCTTCACGTTGAGGGTTTTCTGCGCGTCGGCCTGACGCCGGCCGTCGTCGCCGAACTGCGGAATCTGCAGGGTCACCGGTTTAGCCGCGCCGCTCTGGCTTTCCTCGAGGAACAGCGGCAACTCGACTTCCAGGTCGCGGCCGCGCCGTGCCCGGGAGCGCCCCTGCTCACGCGCGGCGGCGCCGAACAGCGACTCGAAGAAGTCGGAGAAGTCCGCGTCCTCGCCATGGGCACTGCCGTGAAAGCCGCCGGCGTGGCTCTGCCAACCCGGTGGCGGCTCGAACGCCTGGCCCTGGCGCCCGCCGTAGCGGCGCAGTTCGTCGTACTCGGCGCGCTTCTGCGCATCACCGAGCACCTCGTAGGCTTCGGCGACCTCCTTGAACTTGTCTTCGGCGCCACTCTCCTTGCTGACGTCCGGGTGGTACTTGCGCGCCAGGCGGCGGTACGCGGTCTTGATCGTCTTGTCGTCGGCGTCCGGCGCCACGTCAAGCACGGCGTAGTAGTCCTTGAAGTCCATGGGGTTCCCCCGCGATGCGATCTTCCCAGCATAGGAAACCCAGGGACTATCGGACCGCCGCCCGGCGGATTAGCCTGAAGCCCCCCGACCCGACTGGAGCTTCCACATGCCGTTCCGCCGCCCCCTGCTCGCCCTGCCGCTGCTGCTCGCCCTTGGCGCCTGCGGGGCCGGCGAAACCGCCAGCAGTGCCAGCCTGCAGGCCAAACAGGCCGAGCAGGCGCAGCAGCAGATTGCCCAGCTCAAGCAGCAGATCGAGCAGGCCAATCAGCACAATCAGCAACGCCTGCAGGACGCCAGCGAGCAGGCGTAGTAGGCCGGACGTCAGTTGCCGTCGAGGTAGTTCTGCAGCACCGCGACGCTGCGCACCGGGTCTTCTTCCTGCGGCACATGGCCGAGGTCGCTGAACATCGCCAGACGGCTGCCGGGAATGTCGCGCTTGAAGCGCAGGGCATGCTCGGGCGGCACCAGCCTGTCGCGGCCACCCCAGATGATCAGGGTCGGCACGCGCAGCTCGGCGATCCGCGGGTAATCGTCGAAATCGCTCAACGCCTGGGCGGCCACGTCATCGCGGGCCTGACGGTTGCCCTCGCGCAGCCCCAGGGTGTACAGCCGCTCGACGATGTCCGGGCGCGGCTGCCCCGGATCACCGACCACCGCACGCACGCTGTACTCGGCCAGCTGCCGCGAGCGCACCTTGCGCCACAGCGGCTGCAGCGCCGGGGCGGTGAGCACGCGCAGGGTGAGCGGCATTTTCGCGGGTTCCAGCGGGTAGCCAGCGGCGTCGACCAGTACCAGGCGCTGCACGCGCTGCGGTTCGGCCAGCGCCAGGTGCCAGGCGAGCAGGCCGCCCATGCTGTTGCCGGCGACACTGACGTGCTGCACGCCGAGCTGGTCGAGCAGTTTGCCAAGCAGGCGCGTGTAGCGAGCCACCCGGTAGTCACCGTCGGCGGCCGGCCCGGTCAGGCCGAAGCCCGGTAGATCGAGGCGGATCACCCGGTGGCGGCCCTTGAGCTGCTCGACCCAGCCGTCCCAGGTGTACAGGCTGTCGGAGTAGCCGTGCAGCAGCAGGACCGGTTGCGGATCGTCGCGCGGCCCCTCGTCCCGCACATGCACCTGCATGCCTTCGAGGGCGATGAACTGCGAGGGTGGCGGCGCCCAGCGCGCCTTGAGCTGCTCCACCGGGATGTCCGGGGTCCAGGTGTAGAGAACGAGGCTGCCGATCAGCAGCACCAGTACGGCCAACAACACGGCAAGCGAAATGCCGATTAGCTTCATGGTCTGTCCTTAGATGCCCGAGTGCGGGCGACGCGTCCGAGGGGAGGCGTCAGGCTATACAGACGGTCAGCGGCGAACGATTAGCCGAACGGGTGGTTTGCGCCACGTCACAGTTTTTCCGGACCTGGCGCACAGCGCCGCGGGCTATTTCTTCAGGCAGCTGCTCATGAAGGTCTTGCGCTCGTCGCCCTTCAGCGCCTTGGTGGCGGCGTCCTTGTTGCAGGCGGTCATGCGCTCCTGCGGGGTCATCGCCGCCTTGCTGTCGGCCTTCAGGCAACTGCTCATGAACGCCTTGCGCTCATCGCCCTTGAGCGCCTTGGCCGAGGCGTTGGCGTTGCACGAGGTCATCTTGTCCTGCTGGGCGGTGGCGGCAAAGCCCGACGAACAGGCCAGCAGCGCGAGCAACAACACAGGCATGCGAAGCAGCGTCATGGTGCATCTCCTCGGTAATGGTCGAAGCGACCCGGTGCCCGCTGAAGTCTAGCCGCGCTTCGCCCGCCGGCGAGCCGCTAGCAGCCGTCGGCGCGTAGCCGCGCGGCGTGCTCGAGGTACACCGCCACCGGATCGGCGCCACGCCCGACCAGGCCGTGGCTCTGGTTGACGATGTCGAGGTGGTCGAACGGGTAGTCGTCGCGGATCACCCGGCCCAGGTGCGAACTGCAGCGCCCGACCATGCCGTCGTTGTGGCCGCGCTCGCGGACGAAGCTACGGGCGAACAGGCGGCAGAAGCGGTTCGACAGGTCGAGCCAGTTGCCGCCGCGGTCGGTGCGCCCCGGCTGCAGGGTGCCGGACCAGGAGTAGTAGCGCACGCCGTCGACTTCGGCCGCGCCCTCGCCGCCCCACTCCGCCGGCAGGCCTTGCGGGTACAGGCGATTGAACGCGGCGACGCCGACGCTGGTCAGCGAGGCATGCGCGGCGCGCGCGTCCTGCGGCAGCGCCGGGCCGCGGTAGTCGCGCTCGAGCCAGCTCAGCAGGCGCGCGGTGCCGTGCAGCAGGGCAATGATCAGGCGCTCGTAGGGGCTGCCGGCCGGCGCGCGGTGGGCCAGGTAGTCGGCCAGTTCGGAGCCGTGATTGGGCCCGGCCACCGAAGTCACCGAAGCCACCCAGTCCGGGCGGCGCGCCGCGGCGTAGCGCGCACTCAGCGCGCCCTGGCTGTGGCCGATGAGGTTGACCTTGGCCGCGCCGGTGGCCGTGCGGATGCGCTCGATCTCACCGAGCAACTGTTCGCCACGCGTCTCGCTGGCATGCAGCGCGGAGACCAGCAGCGGGTGCACCTCGGCGCCGGCGCGGCGCAGCGCGCGGTCGATGCGGTACCAGTAGGGGTAGCCCGGCAGCCGCACGAAACCGAGCAGGCCGGGCACCAGCAACAACGGGTAGCGGGTCTGCGCGGTGACATCCATGGCCGATCTCCTGGTGGGCGGGCACGCCTCAGGCTAGCAAAGCCGAGCGAGCGGCGAACTCCCGGCGGCGATCTACGCTCCAACTCGTTGAACGGCGCGCGCGCCGCCCTTTTCGCTCACCACAAGGAAACATCCCATGTACAAGCAAACACTCGTCGTGCTCGGTGTGCTGGGTGCAGTGGCAGGCTGTGCCACCAAGCCCGAGAACCCGGTCGACTACTACACCTACCGCAACGAACCGCTGGTCAAGCAGGTGGAAGACGGCATGAGCCAGCAGCAGGTACTGACCATCGGCGGCACGCCGTCGAGCAAGGAACAGCGCAGCGTGCACCCGGGCAGCTGCAACAACTACGTGCTCAACGTCGACGGTCACCAGCAGGCCTACTACGTAACCTTCGACTCCGCCGGCAAGGTCGACAGCAAGGGCTTCATGACCTGCGCGCAGCACGAGCAGAACCAGCGCGAGCTGGAAAAGCTCTAGTGCCGCGCCGCTCGGCTTGCCGGTAAAACTTTCCCGGCGGAGCGGACTCACAACTAGGTGATGCCCGGGTCAGCCGCGCCAGCAGAGCGCGCCGGCCCGGGCACTTAGCCAAGGAGAAACCGTGATGAGTGAAGTGCACCTGACCGATGTGAAGACCCTGCGCCAGCGCGCCCGCGAGCACGTGGAGAACGGCGCGGTGACCGAGGGCTACCAGGCCGACCGCAAGACCGTGCTGCGCCTGCTCAACGAATCGCTGGCCACCGAACTGGTCTGCACGCTGCGCTACAAGCGCCACTACTACATGGCCACCGGCCTCAAGGCGAGCATCGCCGCCGAGGAGTTCCTCGAGCACGCGCAGCAGGAAGAGGCGCACGCCGACCGCCTGGCCGAACGCATCGTGCAGCTCGGTGGCGAACCAAACTTCGATCCCAAGGGCCTGGAAGACCGCTCGCACGCCCAGTACGTGGCCGGCAACACGCTCAAGGAGATGGTCTACGAAGACCTGGTCGCCGAGCGCATCGCCATCGACAGCTACCGCGAGATCATCCAGTACCTCGGCGATACCGACCCGACCACCCGGCGCATCTTCGAGGACATCCTCGCCCAGGAAGAAGAGCACGCCGACGACATGGCCGACATCCTCGCCGACCTCAGTTGAGTCCGCGCCTGGACCGGGCCGCGCTCAGTCGCGGCGGCGGCCCAGGCAGAGCCACAGCAGGCCCAGCGGCACACCGAACACCACCAGCCACACCAGCATCTCGGTCAGCAGCGCTTGCCCGGCCGCCAGGCCGAGCGCGCCGTGCACCAGGCTGGCGAGCAGCCAGGGGCCGACAAACAGCCAGGCGACGGTCTGCCGGCCCAGGTCGAAGGCGCGGCCGAGCAGGATGACGCCGATCAAGAACAGCACGCCAACCAACGTGGCGATCAGGGTGTGCATGGCGGTTTCTCGCGCAGGGCGTGAGTTCAGCGTAGCCCGCGCCCCTCAGTGCGGCGCGGCCTGCAGGCTCTTCAACAGCCCCTCGCACTGACTCGGCGCGCTTTCGCCCGGGGCGATCAGCGCCAGCACCCCGGCCGCCGGCGCGACCACCGCACCGAGCACCAGCAAGCCGGCGCCGCGCGCCAGCAACGGCCCGGCCTTGACCCCGGCGTCCGGCTGCTTGAAGGTGCCGCGCACGTACAGCGGCGAGCGCAGCGAGATGATGCGCACGCCCTTGGAATCCGGGTTGATGGTCAGGTCGAGGCGCTCGCTCTTGAAGTTGGCGGTGCCGTCGACGCCGATCACCGCATTCTCGGTGTCGAACACTACGCTGCGGGTGGCCAGCAGACCGTTCTTCACGCCGACGTCAGCCACCGCGCAATTGATCTTCACCGGTTCGTCGCCGAACAGCTTGCCGAGCAGGTAGTTGCCGACGTTCAGCCCGGCGATTTCCATCAGCCCGCGACTCACCGCGCCATCGTTGACCAGCAGCTTGAGCTCGCCGTTGGCGCTGCCGAGCAACGCCGCCACCGAGTTGCCGGTGCCGCTCAGCGCGGCGTCGCCGTTCAGTTCACCGAAGCTGGTCTGCAGCGGCGCGAAAGTGGGGAACAGCTGCTTGAGCTTGAAGTCGCGGGCATGCAGCTGCGCCTGGCCCTGCAGCGGGGTGAGCGCGCCGTTCAGGCGGATGTTCGACTCCAGCTTGCCGCCGGCCATGGCGAAGCGCAGCGGCTCGAGGCTGAGCATGCCGTCGTTGAGCACCACATGGGTGAACAGGTCGTCGAGCGGCAGTTTGGCGCTGTGCACCAGGTGTTTGCCGGTGAAGCTCACGTCGGCGTCCATCGCCCGCCAGCGCTCGGTGCGGAACTCCTCGACTGGCAGCACCTTGTCCGCCGGCTGGCGACTGGCGACGCCGCGCGCCTGCTTGTCGGCGTTGGAGTCGGCACCGATCAGCGGCGCCAGATCGGCGAAACGCAGCTGGTTGGAAGTCAGCGTGCCGGACAGCTTGGGTCGCGGCGCGCGATCGACGAAGGTCAGGTCGCCGTGGATGTCGCTGTCGCCGATCGAGCCGTTGAAACCCTGGTAGCGAAACAGCGCGCCGCCTTCCTCGCGCAGCCGCGCAGTGAGGTGGCCGTCGGTGGCGTAAGCGGAGGTCGCCGGCAGGGTCACGCCGGTCAGCGGGTACAGCTCGGCGAGGCTGCGCCCGGACAGCTGCAGGCGCAGATCGAGCGCGCCGAGGTTGGCCGGATCGCTGAGCGTGCCGGCCAGGACGATGTGCGTGGCACCGATGCGCACGTCGGCCTGCAGCGGCAGCGGCTGGCTGGCATCGCGCAGCGCCAGCAGGCCGCCGACCTTGCCGCTGCCGGCCAGCGGCAAGCCGCGCAAACGCCCGTCGACCTTCCAGCCGAACGCGTAATCCTGCGGCACGGCTTGCTGTTCGCGGGCCTTGGCGGCGACCTTGGCACCGACGATGTCGCTGAACGGGATCGGCTTGCCGAGCGGCTCGACCTGCAGCGTCGCCTGGCTGTTCAGCGATTCGTCGTCGAGGCGCAGCACGCCGCGGTCGAAGCCGATGCTGCCGATCTCCAGGGTCCAGGGCGCGGCTTCCGGGGCCTGCGGGTCCTGGCTACCGAGGTCGAAGTTCCAGTTGTTGCGGCCGTCGGCACGGCGCACCAACTGCGCCTGCGGGGCGGTCAGCTGGATCTGCGGGATCACCACCTGCTTCCACAGCAGCGGCAGCGGCGAGAGGCGCAGCTCGACGCGCTGCAGGCTGACGAACTCGCCGCCCTTGAGCCACTCGGGATTGCCCAGACGCAGCTGCTCGGCGACCAGGTGCGGCCACGGCAGCAGGCGCCGCCAGCCGGCCTCGTCGCCTTCACGCAGCCAGCGCACGCTGAGATCGCCGTCGATGGCGAACGGCCGGTCGAGGGCCGCCGAGACTTTCTCGTTGAGGGTCGGCTTGATCCGGTTCCAATCGAAGGTGGCGATCGCGATCACCAGCATGGCGAGCAGCAGCACCAGCACGGCGCTGCCCCAGCCGAAAATTCGTCGGACGCTCATCGCTACTTCTCCTTGTCGCGGCCCACTGCACAGGGCGCCGCGTCGCTGCGTCTGGTCCTTAATCGACGGCAAACGGCGGCGATGATTCCCTGGGAAATTAGCTGGCGCGCTAAAAGATTAACGCCATCGATAGTTACCATTGCGATTATCAACTTTTATATCTAACCCGCGCCGATAACATGGGCTCCGTAGTCTCTTGATCCCCTTTCCCAGGAGCCAAAATCATGAAAGCCCAAGCCCTTGCTGCCCTGTTCCTCGCCGGTCTGTCGATGAGCGCCTTCGCCCTCCCTTCCGACCACCAGCAACCCCCGCAACTGCGCAGCAGCGCGCCGCAGATCCAGGTCGCCGACAGCGGTTTCGAGCGTACCGGCGGGCGAGTCAATCACGTCGAGCACGACAGCCGCAACGCGGTAGCGGTCGGCGACGGTTTCCAACGCACCGGCGGCCGCACCAGCGATAGCTTTAACGCCAGCGGCAAAGGTCGTGTCGAGGTCGCCACCGGCGATGGTTTCGAGCGTACTGGCGGACAGGCTGGCGACAGCTTCAATGCACCCAGCAAAGGTCATGTAGAGCTCGCCACCGGCGATGGTTTCGAACGCACTGGTGGACAAGCCGACGACAGCTTTAAAGCCACCGGCAAAGGTCGCGTCGAACTCGCCACCGGTGACGGTTTCGAACGCACCGGCGGCCAGGCCGGCGACAGCTTCAACACCACTGGCAAAGGTCGCGCCGAACTCGCCAAGGGTGACGGCTTCGAACGCGTCGGCGGCAAGGATCAGCGCGTTGCCTGAGCCGACCGGCTGGCGCCGGTCCCGCCTCACCCACAGAACCCGGTGCGCCGCGCAGGCCACCGGGTTCTGGCCTTTCTGCACTCGCTAATTACAGCACCACCACGTGCCCTTCGGTCGGCGCTACCTGGCCGTGGTACAGCCGCGCGATCACCGCCTCGGCCGCCGCCACCCCCTGGTGTTCGACCACCCGCAGCCACGGCTGCTCGCCTTCGCTGACCTGCCCATAGAAGCGCACCAGACCGTCGCCGATATAGCGACTGACCTCCTGCGGCCCCCACTCGGCATTGCGCTTGCGCAGTTGCACCGGGGCAAAGAACAGCTGCGGGCGCGGCCCCATCGCCACCTCGAAATTGGGCACCTCGGCGCTCTGCGCCGAGCCGGCCAGGCAGCTGTACACCAGGCTGGCGCCGAAATGCCGGTGCACCCGCTCGCGCAGCTCGAGGTTGGAGGAGAAGTCGACGTACAGCGTCGGCTCGTCGCTGCTCAGCTGCTCCAGCTCGTCGTAGCCGACTACCTGCTGGTAGCAGCCGAGGCGCTCGACGAATGCGCGATTGCCCGCCGCGGTCAGGCCGATCAGCTGCACGCCCGGCGCGTCCTGCAGGCACACCGCGGTGCCGAAGGCGGTCTTGCTCGAGGCGCTGGAGACGATCAGGCGGCGCGCGCCGAAGAAGGCGTTGTCGCGGAGGAAATCAGCGAGCATCGCCGAGGTGAGGAACAGCGGTTTGAGGAGAATCTGCAGGTCCTCGGTGTGCGGCCGGTAGTAGGTGTCCCAGCTGCAGCGGGTGTACTGGTTGTAGGCCGAGGTCAGCTCGCGGCGGTGCGCGGCGCCGTCGTAGAAGCCGCGGTCGGTGACCCGTTCCGGCTGCATCCACACGTAGTTGGCGATCGGGAAGTAGCCGTAGAAGCGCTCGCCGACCGCCACGCCCTCGACCGTCGAGGCGATCACGTCGGCATAGCCCCAGGCCGGCATGTGCCCCCAGCCCTCCAGGCCGCTGGGGAAGAAGCCCCAGTACTGCATCGCCTCGCCGAACGCGGCGTAGGTGATGTTGTTGGTGGTCAGCGCGAGGCGTTCGACACGCAGGATGATCTCGCCGGCGGCCGGCGTCGCACTGCGCGACTCCTCGACCAGGCGGCTCTCCTGCAGCGCGCTTTTGTTGCTGACCAGTCGTGTAACCTTGAGGGCATCGCTCATCGTTTGGCTCCTGAAGCAGGTGGGTTTCCGTTCAGCAAGAGGTTAATCAGCGGCGATGAACAGCGGGTTCGGAAAACCGGGACGCCCCGGCGCCAGCGACGCAGAGCCACGGCCCAAGCCGCGCAAGCGCCCCACCCAGGCGCGCGCGCGCTTCACCGTGGAGGCCATTTACGAGGGCTTTGTTCGGATTTGGCGGCGCGACGGCTGGGAGCGTTTGACCACTCGCGCAGTGGCGCTGGAGACCGGCGTGGCGGTCGGCACCCTGTACGAGTACTTCCCCAGCAAGGAGGCGCTGCTGTCCGGCTATATCCGCCACTGCATCGAAGCGATGCTGGCGCGCCTCGATGCCGAAGCGGTGCAGCCCAGCACGCTGAGCTGGCGCGAACGACTGCACCGTCTGGTGCAGATCAGCGGCGACCAGCAGGCCAGCCAACCGCTGTTCGACGCTGGCATCGGCGTGCTCGAGCAGGCGGTCGCCGAGCCCAAACACCACCAGCGCGCGTTCGAGGAACTGGCCGGCAAATGGCGTGAAGTGCTCGGTGCCTGCCACGACCTGCCGCAACCCGCCGCCGCACAACTGGCCGAGCCGCTGTTCCTGCTGTTCTGGGGTGGCCGGCGCTACTGCGTGCCGCTGCGCCTCAGCGCGGCGCAAATCGCCGCCTGGCTGGACGAGGCGGAGCGCACGCTGGAGGCGCGCCTGGCGGCGTTGGATGTGAACTAGTTTTTTTGGGGACCTCTGCGCGGCTCGACAGAATGCCCCTCGCCCCCGCCCTCTCCCGGAGGGAGAGGGCGCATCCGAGGTCACCTGCTGATTCCACGTCCTTGAGCAGCGCAGCGCCATCCCCTCTCCCTCCGGGAGAGGGTTAGGGAGAGGGACTGACTACCCCGCTACACCGCCTCCGCACGCCGATAGCGCCAGATGCGCCGTAGCACCGTGGCGAACTGCGCGGCAAACGCACCGCTGTTGTAGGTCTGCCCGTAGCGCCGGGCGATGCCACGCACCTCCACGGCCAGCGCAGCGTAGCGACGGGCCGGCAGGTCGGGGAACAGATGGTGTTCGATCTGGTGGCTGAGGTTGCCGGTGAGGATATGGAACAGCCGGCCGCCCTGCAGGTTGCTCGAGCCCTTGAGCTGGCGCAGGTACCAGTGCGCGCGACTTTCGCCGTCCAGCACGCTGGGCGGGAACACCGCGGCGCGCTCGGTGAAATGCCCGCAGAAGATCACCGTGAAGGTCCACAGGTTGCGCAGCAGGTTGGCCAGCGCATTGCCGACCAGCACCGCCAGGCCGTTGAGGCCGAACGCCACGGCGAGCAGCGGAAAGAACAGGTAGTCCTTGGTGGTCTGGCGCAGCAGCTTGGCGGCGAAGCGGCGCAGCAGCGGACGCACCTCGGCGGCGCTGAGCTTGCCCTTGTACAGCTTGTCCAGGCGCAGGTGCTGGATCGCCACGGCGTATTGGAACAGCGCCGCCTGCAGGCTCACCCACAGCGGCTGCCAGCGGTAGAACGGCTTCCAGCGCTGCTCGGGAAACAGCCGCACCACGCCGTAGCCAACGTCGTCGTCCATGCCCAGCACGTTGGTGTAGGTGTGGTGGATGTGATTGTGGGTGTGCCGCCAGAAATCGGCCGGGCCGGCGATGTCCCACTCGTACTGGCGCCCGGCGAATTCCGGGTCGTTCATCCAGTCGTACTGGCCGTGCATCACGTTGTGGCCAAGCTCCATGTTCTCGAGGATCTTGCCCAGGCCGAGCAGCAGCACGCCGAGCAGCCAGGTCGGCGGGAACCATCCGAACAACAGCAGCACCCGGCCGCCGGCGCAGCAAGCGCGCACCGCCGCGCGCACCCGGCGGATATAGCGCGCGTCGGCGGCGCCGAGATGAGCCAGGGTGCGCTGGCGCAGCGCATCCAGTTCGGCACCGAAGGCGGCCAGCTCGGTGGGGGATAGCTCGCGGTCGTCGCGCATGCAGGCTCCTAGAGGTCGAGGGTGACGTCGCCGAGCGGCGCGCTGACGCACAGGCGAATCGGCTGGTTCGGCTCGCTGAGCGGCGCGCCGCTGCGCAGGTCGCGCACGCTGCCGGCGAGCAACTGGCAGGTGCAGCTGGCGCAGATGCCCTGGCGGCAGCCGTGGGCCGGGCGCAGGCCGGCGGCCTCGGCCTGGTCGAGCAGGCTTGGTTGTCGCCGGGATAATCGGCCTGACTGTGGGCGAAGCGCAGGCGCACTGCGCGCCGCTCGCTGGGAGCCGGCCAGACGGGCGGGCTGAACGCCTCGCTCTGCCAGTCGGCGACTGTCGGCAGCAATTGCCGCGCGGCCTCGACGAAGCCGGCCGGACCGCAGGCGAGTACCGCGCCGCGGGGCAGATCGCGCAGATGACCGGGCTGCAGGCGGCCGTGCAGCGGCTGGTCGCCCGCGCCCCCGATCGCGCCGGTTAGTGCCCACTGCACGCGGAAATTCTGATGGCGGCGCTGCAGCGCCTGCAGCTCCTCGACGAAGCCGCGCTGGCCGCCTTCGCGCACGTAGTGCAGCAGCGTCACCGGCGCCTGGAAGCCGCGCCCCAGCGCCTCGCGCAGCAAGCCGAGGAGCGGCGTCAGGCCACTGCCGGCGGCGAGCAACAGCACGCCGTCTTCCGCCTGCGGCCAGGTCAGGTCGCCGGTCGCCTGACTCAGCTCGAGCACCGCACCGACCGCCAGGTGATGCACCAGGCGCGGCGACAGCAGGCCGCCCGGCTGGTGACGCACCGCAATGCGCAGCCGCCCGCTGGCCTCGACCGCGGTGAGGCTGTAGCTGCGCGAATGGCGTACGCCGTTGTAGCTCAGGTAGACCTGCACATGCTGGCCTGGCCGTCCGCCGCGCCAGTTGCCGTTGCTGCGCAAGGTCAGCTCGAGCAGGTCGTCGGCGACCCAGGCGCGCGCCTCGACGCGGGCGAACACCCGGTTCAGCCGCCAGCCGGGCTGCAGCCAGGCGAGCAGCGCATCGACCTCGGCTTCACGCAGCCAGGCGTGGCGCACCAGCCAGCGCAGCGGCGCGAGGCAGGGGCTGAGGCGGCGGGCCCAGGCGAAGGGAAGCAGCGGCATGAACGGGCATCTCGGTGAACAGTTGTACACCAGAGTGCCAAATTCGCAGCTTTTCAGTCAACACCTGTTCACTGAATGTCGGTTCGACGCTGGCGAAGGCCATTTGCTAGAGTGCGCCGCACACCCTTGCAGTCGACTCAGCATGCCCCGTCCCACCGCGCGCGCCGAACAGAAACAGCAGACCCGCCAAGCCCTGATGGATGCCGCGCGCAGCCTGATGGAAGGCGGCCGCGGCTTCGGCAGCCTGAGCCTGCGCGAAGTGGCGCGCAGCGCCGGCATCGTGCCGACCGGCTTCTACCGGCACTTCTGCGACATGGACGAACTGGGCCTGGCGCTGGTCGCCGAGGTTGGCGAGACCTTCCGCGCGGCGATCCGCGACGTGCGCCGCCACGAGTTCGAGGTGCGCGGGATGATCGACGCCTCGGTGCGCATCTTCCTCGCCGCGGTAGTCGCCAACCACGCACAGTTCCTGTTCCTCGCCCGCGAGCAGTACGGCGGCTCGCTGCCGGTGCGCCAGGCGATCACCGCCCTGCGCCTGCGCATCACCGGCGACCTGGCCGCCGACCTCAAGCTGATGAACCGCATGCCGCACCTCGATGACGCGGCGCTCGACGTGGTCTCCGACCTGGTGGTGAAGACTGTGTTCGCCACCCTACCGGAACTCATCGACCCGCCGCCGCCCGGCCAGGCCGAGCACCTCAGCGCCGAGGCGAAGATCGTCCAGCAGCTGCGCTTCATCATGATCGGCGGCAAGCACTGGCGCGGCCTGGGCAACCCGGAAACCTGAGCTCAGCCGCCAGTGCCTCCCGGCTCTTTTGTAGGAGCGAATTCATTCGCGATGCAGACAATGCGGTGCTGCCGCTATCGCGAATGAATTCGCTCCTACACACATAGCGCACCACACCAGTGCAACCCCTCGCCTCGCGCACCAAATAAACTGCCCAATTTCGCGCAGCCGCCGCGCCAGCCTGCGTCAGCGCTCGCTTGGCGCACCTTGGCAAGGCCCTTGCTCAAGGCACTCGCATCGACCGAGTGGAATCTGCCCCATGCTGGTGATTCAGCAACGCATCGCGCCCCGTGACAGCTGGGACGCCGAACTGCACCTGACCTTCGAAGCGCGCAGCAAGAGCCGGCTGCGCTGCTACACCGCCAGCGGCGAGGACGTCGGCCTGTTCCTCGAACGCGGCCATCCGCCGCTCGCCGACGGCGACTGCCTGCTGGCCGGCGACGGCCGCGTGGTACGCGTGGTCGCCCTGGCCGAGCCGCTGCTGCACGTGACCTGCGCCAACCCGTTCGAACTGATGCGAGCCGCCTACCACCTGGGCAACCGCCACGTCGCCCTGCAGCTCGGCGACGGCTGGCTGCGCCTGCCCGACGACTATGTACTGAAGGCCATGCTCGAACAGCTCGGCGCCCACGTCGAACTGATCGAGGCGCCCTATCAGCCGGAGCACGGCGCCTACGGCGGCGGTCACCACCACTCGCACGCCGGCGACGCCGAGTTCAGCTACGCGCCACGTCTGCACCAGTTCGGCGGGCGCAAGTGAACCACGCCTGGCAACTGCTGCGCCTGGCCAGCCCGCAGCTGCCGATTGGCGGCTACAGCTACTCGCAGGGCCTGGAGATGGCCGTCGAGCAGCACCAGGTGCACGACAGCGACAGCGCGCAGCGCTGGATCGCCGATCAGTTGCTGCTCAACCTGGCGCGCTTCGAAGCGCCGCTGCTGCTCGCCCATTGCCACGCCGCGGCGGACGCTGACTGGCCCGCGCTGCTGACGCTGGCCAATCAGCACCGCGCCAGTCGCGAGACCCGCGAGCTGCGCCTGGAAAGCCGGCAGATGGGCTACTCGCTGCAGCAGCTGCTCGACGGCCTGCCCGAGCTGGATGACGCAGCCCGCGCGCAGTTCGCCGCGCTCGACGAGCCGGGCCTGGCGCTTGGCTGGGCACTCGCCGCGCGGGCCTGGCCGATCAGTGCGGACGACGCGCTGGCGGCCTGGTTGTGGGGCTGGCTGGAGAACCAGCTGGCGGTGCTGATGAAAACCCTGCCGCTCGGCCAGCAGGCTGCGCAGCGACTCACCTCGGCACTACTGCCGACGCTCAGCGAGGCGCAGCGCCAGGCCAGCACGATTCACCCCGAACACTGGGGCAGCGCCGCATTCGGCCTGGCCCTGACGAGCATGGCGCACGAGCGCCAGTACAGCCGGTTATTCAGATCGTAGGCGTGGCCCCGCGCCGCCTACCCGAGACAAGGAGAACAGATGAACGCCCAACCCCTGCGAGTCGGCATCGGCGGCCCGGTCGGTTCCGGCAAGACCGCCCTGACCCTGGCCCTGTGCCTGGCCCTGCGCGAGCGCTACAACATCGCCGTGGTGACCAACGACATCTACACCCAGGAAGACGCGCAGTTCCTGGTGCGCAACGAGGCGCTGGCGCCGGAGCGGATCATCGGCGTGGAGACCGGCGGCTGCCCGCACACGGCAATCCGCGAGGATGCCTCGATCAACCTCGAGGCGGTCGACCAGCTCAACCGGCGCTTCCCCGGCCTTGAGCTGATCATCGTCGAGTCCGGCGGCGACAACCTGTCCGCCACCTTCAGCCCGGAACTCTCCGACCTGACCATCTACGTGATCGACGTCTCGGCCGGCGACAAGCTGCCGCGCAAGGGCGGCCCAGGGATCTGCAAATCCGACCTGCTGGTGATCAACAAGGTCGACCTGGCGCCCATGGTCGGCGCCTCGCTGGACGTGATGGACCGCGACGCGCGGAAGATGCGCGGCGACAAGCCGTTCGTGTTCAGCAACCAGAAAGTCGGCCAGGGTCTCCCCGAGATCATCGCCTTCATCGAACGCCACGGCATGCTCACCGCGGCGTGAGCCTGGCCATCCCGAACACTGCCCCTCGCCCGCCTGCGGGAGAGGGGGCGGGGGAACGGGCAGTTCCTTCCCCCGCTATTTTTCCCGCAAGGAGACGCACGTGAACCTACGCAAAGCCCTCTACAGCCTGGCCCTGTTCCTTACCCCGGCCGTGGCCTTCGCCCACCCCGGCCACGGCGACAGCGGCCTCGCCGCCGGCCTGGCCCACCCAGTGTTCGGCCTCGACCACCTGCTGGCGATGCTCGCGGTCGGCCTGTGGGCCGCCCAGCAACAAGGCGTGGCGCGCTGGGCGCTGCCGCTGACGTTCGTCGCCACCATGCTGCTCGGCGGCCTGTTCGGCTTCGCCGGCCTGCAGCTGCCATTCATGGAAACCGGCATCGCCGCCTCGGTGCTCGCCCTCGGCCTGCTGGTGGCCCTGGCGGTGCGTCCGCCGCTGTTCCTGGCGCTGGCCGCCACCGCGTTGTTCGCCCTCGCCCACGGCGTCGCCCATGGCCTGGAGCTGCCCGAGCTGAGCAGCCCGGCCGGCTACGCGCTGGGCTTCGTCGCCGCCACCGCCGCGCTGCACGCGGCCGGCTTTGCGGTGGTGCGCCTGCTGCCGCGCGCCGCCGCGCCGCTGGTGCGCCTGGCCGGTGCTGTGGGCGCCGGCGCCGGCGTGTGGCTGCTGGCCGGCTGAGCCGGAGGGCAGGACGGCCTTCGGTAGGAGCGAGTTCATTCGCGATTAACGCAATCTGCCATCGCGAATGAATTCGCTCCTACACGATCACGCTCTGGCGACAATTCGCTCCCCTAAGGCTTCACCATTTGTCATAGTCGGCGGGTTTGATACGCACGCTCGTCCCTGTCCGCTGGAGCCTTGTCATGTTGCGTTTCGCCCGCTTTCTGCTCATTCCCCTGTTGCTGATCGTCGCGGTGATCGCCGGGCTGGCGCTGACCAGCCGCCCCAGCGCACCGCCCAAGGTGCTCGCCGGTTTCGGCGAACAGCCGCTGGTGATCGCCCACCGTGGCGGCCGCGGGCTGTGGCCGGAGAACAGCCTGTTCGCCTTCGAGCGCGCCGCCAGCCTGGGCGTCGACCTGCTCGAGATGGACCTGCGCCTGAGTCGCGACGGCGAAGTGGTGGTGATCCACGACCGCAAGGTCGACCGCACCACCGACGGCAGCGGCCCGGTCGCCGAGCTCGACCTGGCCCAGCTGCAGGCCCTGGACGCCGGCTACCGCTGGAGCGCCGACGGCGGCGAAAGCTTCCCCTACCGCGACCAGGGCGTACGCATCCCGCGCTTCGCCGAGGTGCTGCAGCGCTTCCCGACGCAGGCCAAGGTGGTGGAGATCAAGGTGCCGGATGTCGGCCTGGAGGAACGCCTGTGCGCGCTGCTCGACGAGCACGGCCAGCGCGACAAGGTGATCGTCGCCAGCTTCTACGACCGCAGCCTGCAGCACTTCCGCGAGCTGTGCCCGGGCGTCGCCACCTCGGCCAGTCCGTCGTCGGTGCGCCTGCTGGTGGCGCTCGACTGGCTGGGCCTCGGCCGCCTGCTGTCGCCGAGCTACCAGACCCTGCAGATTCCGCCGAGCAGCGACGGCATCACCCTCGCCACCCCCGGCTTCCTGCGCACCGCGCGCGACCGCGGCCTCAACGTGCAGCTGTGGACCATCAACGAACAACCGGTGATGAGCCACCTGCTGGAGATGGGCGCGCAGGGGCTGATCACCGACTACCCCGACCGCGCGCTACAGCTGCTTGGTCGTTCGACGCAAATCAGTTCCGTGAGCGATCAATAGCGAAACCGGCCCAGGTCTGGCTCACCGGCATCAGCTCGAGGCTGTTGATGTTGATGTGCGCCGGCTGGGTGAGGATCCAGTGGATGGTCTCGGCGATGTCCTGCGGCTGGATCGCTTCGGCGCCGGCGTAGGTGGCGTCGTACTTGGCCTGGTCGCCGCCGAAACGCACCAGCGAAAACTCGCTTTCGCACAGCCCCGGTTCCAGGTCGGTAACCCGCACGCCGGTGCCGACCAGGTCGTTGCGCAGGTTCAGCGAAAACTGCTTCACGAACGCCTTGGTCGCGCCGTACACGTGACTGCCCGGGTACGGCCAGTTGCCGGCGATCGAGCCGAGGTTGACGATGCCAGCGCCGCGCCCGTGGGCGATCAGGCGGGGCAGCAGCAGGCGGGTGGCGTAGAGCAGGCCCTTGATGTTGGTGTCGACCATGGTGTCCCAGTCGTTCAGGTCACACTGCAGCGCGGGGTCGGAGCCCAGCGCCAGGCCGGCATTGTTGATCAGCGCAGTGAGCCGCTCGAACTTCGCCGGCAGTGTGGCGATCGCCTGTTCCATGGCGTGCCGGTCGCGCACGTCGAGCACCAGCGGGTGCACGTCGGTGAGCGCCGCCAGTTCGTCGGTCAGCGCCTGCAGCCGCGCCTCGCGGCGCCCGGTGAGCACCAGCGACCAGCCCGCCTGGGCGAAACGCCGCGCGCAGGCTTCGCCAAAGCCGGAAGTGGCGCCGGTGATGAACAGGGTGGAAGTCATGCGAATTCTCCAACAACAAAGTCGATAGCACAGGCGCTCAGGTTACCTCTTTGCGCCGCCACGCACCGCTCAAGAAACGCTCAACGCCTGCCGCACCGCGGCCGGCTTGACGCTCGTCGGGGTGCGCCCAGGTTGTCCACAGGACGCTCCACAGCTTCGTGGGATAACCGCTCACTGCTGCAGCACGGCAACCGCGCGGTCACGCCTGAGCAAAACCTGAACAATCCGCTGCGGGCGCGAGCCGGCCTGGCGCGCGGGCATCCGTCCCGGGCTTATCCACAGCTCTGCCCACAGCGGACGGGGACAACTCGGGACATTGCGAGAGGCCCGAAAAGTGGATTTAAGCGGTTGTTTTTACTGAAAAAAGCCTAACGCTCAAAAAACACTCAAGTGACGCCAAACCGCGTAGCGCGGGGCCTGTGCGGCTCTGCGCCCAGTTTGTCCACAGCTCGCTCCACAGTCTGTGGGGGTAACTTTGCGCGGGCCGCCGCGCTTCCCTAATGCCCACCCAAATACGCGTTGCGCACATCCTGGTTACCGAGCAATTCGGCGCCGGTGCCGGACAGGCGGATTTCACCGTTGACCATCACGTAGCCGCGGTCCGACAGCTTCAGCGCGTGGTTGGCGTTCTGTTCGACGAGGAAGATGGTCATGCCGGTCTTCGCCAGTTCGCGCAGGGTCTGGAATATCTGCCGCACCACCAGCGGCGCCAGGCCCAGCGACGGTTCGTCGAGCAGCAGCAGCTTGGGCCGGCTCATCAGCGCGCGGGCAATGGCGAGCATCTGCTGCTCGCCGCCGGACATGGTCATGGCGCGCTGGTTGCGGCGCTCCTTGAGCACCGGGAACAGCTCGAACATGCGCTGCATGTCCTCCGCGGCGTACTGGTTGCCGATCGGGATGGTGCCCATCAGCAGATTCTCCTCGACGCTCATGTCGGGGAACACCCGCCGTCCTTCCGGCGACTGGGCGATGCCGTTGCTGGCGACGAAGTGCGCCGACTTGCGGCTGATGTCCTGGCCGCGATAGAGAATCTGCCCACCGGCCGCGCGCGGCTGGCCGAAGATCGACATCAGCAGGGTCGACTTGCCGGCGCCGTTGGCGCCGATCAGCGCCACTGTCTCGCCCTCCTCGATGGTCAGCGACACCTTGTGCAGCGCCTGGATCGGCCCGTAGAACACATCGACTTCGCGAAACTCCAGCAACGCCGTCATACCAACTCCTCTTCGTCGGCGCCGAGGTAGGCGGCAATCACCTTCTCGTCATGGCGCACCGCCTCCGGCGCGCCGCGGGCGATCACATCGCCGTGGTCGAGCACGATGATGTGATCGGAGATGTTCATCACCATGCCCATGTCGTGCTCGATCAGCAGCACGGTGATGCCGTGGTGGTCGCGCAGGTAGCGGATGATCCGCGACAGCGCTTCGGTCTCCGCCGGGTTGAGGCCGGCGGCCGGTTCGTCGAGACAGATGATCTCCGGTCGCGTGCACATCGCCCGGGCGATCTCCAGGCGGCGTTGCTGGCCGTAGGACAGTTCGCCGGCCAGGCGGTTGGCGGCGTCGACCAGATCGACCACCTCCAGCCAGTAGAACGCATGGTCCAGCGCGGCGCTTTCCGCGCGCCGGTAGCCGGGGGTGTTGAGCACCCCGGCGAACAGGCTGCGGTTGACGAACATGTGCTGGGCGACCAGCAGGTTCTCCACCACCGACATTTCGCGGAACAGGCGGATGTTCTGGAAAGTGCGCGCCAGCCCGGCGCGATTGACCCGGTGGGTACCGCCGAACATCTTGTAGTAGAGGCGACTGGCGAACTGCGCGGGGTTGATGAAATCGCGGCCGCGAAACGGCTGGCCGAGGATCTTGATCACGTCGGTCGGCTTGCCCTGGGTGTTGAGCAGGATGCTGCCGCCGCTAGCCTTGTAGAAGCCGGTCAGGCAGTTGAATACCGTGGTCTTGCCGGCGCCGTTGGGGCCGATCAGCGCGGTGATCGAATGACGCTCGACGTCCAGGTTGACGTCGTTGAGCGCCTTGATGCCGCCGAAGTGCATCATCAGGTGTTCGACGCTGAGTATTTTGTCGGACTTCGGGTCGCTCATGGCGCCACCCCCTTACGCGGCACGAAGCCACTGCGGCTGATGCGGATCAGCCCGCGCGGCCGCCAGATCATCATCACCACCATCAGCACGCCGAACAGCAGCACCCGGTAGTCGGCGAAAGTGCGCAGCAGCTCCGGCGCCACGGTGAGCACGAAGGCGGCGATCACCACGCCGACCGTCGAGCCCATGCCGCCGAGCACCACGATGGCGAGGATCAGCGCCGACTCGAAGAAGGTGAATGACGACGGGTTGACGAAACCCTGGTAGGTGGCGAAGAACACCCCGGCCAGGCCGGCGGTGGAGGCGCCGAGCATGAACGCCGAGAGTTTGACCAGCACATGGTTGAGGCCCATCGCGCGGCAGGCGATCTCGTCCTCGCGCAGCGCCTCCCAGGCACGACCGACCGGCATCTTGGTCAGCCGGTGCTTGAGGTAGAGGACCAGCAGCACCACCAGGAACAGCACCGCGTAGATGAACAGGAACTTCATGTTCGGGTCGTACGCCACGCCGAAGAACTCGTGGTAGGGAATCCCGCCGTCCTTGGCGCGGCGACTGAACTCCAGGCCAAGGAAGGTCGGCGACGGCACCGACATGCCGTTCGGCCCGCCGGTGAAGCTCAGCCAGTTGTTGAGAACCAGGCGAATGATCTCGCCGAAGCCGAGCGTGACGATCGCCAGGTAGTCGCCGTGCATGCGCAACACCGGGAAGCCGAGGATCGCCCCGGCCATCGCCGCGAGCAGCGCGGCCAGCGGCAGCACGGTCCAGAAGCCGAGGCCGAGGTAGTGGTAACCGAGCGCCAGGCCGTAGGCGCCGATGGCGTAGAAGGCCACGTAACCGAGGTCGAGCAGCCCGGCGAGGCCGACCACGATGTTCAGGCCGAGGCCGAGCAGCACGTAGATCAGGCCGAGGATCACCACGGTGAGCACGTACTTGCTGGCGAAGAACGGGAAGATCAGCGCCAGCACGATGATCAGCGGGATGATCCAGCGCAGCCGCGTCTTGTGGTCGGGGTCGCGCACATGCACGCCGGAGCCGGCGCCCTCGAAGCCTTCGAGCAGGCGGCGGCCGCTCTTGCTGTGCAGGAACAGGCTGACCAGGAAGCGGCCGAGCATCACCGCGGCGACGATCCACATCAGGCGCGTCGGGCGCAGCTCGAAGCTGTAGCCGTCGAGCACCACGCCGATGATCGGGCCGAACACGATCAGCGCGATCAGCCCGGCGAGCACCGCATCAATCAGACATTGCTTGAGATCCAGGGAAGCGGTCTTGTCGGTCATCGGAATCCCTTACACCTTGGCAATCAGGGGACGGCCGAGCAGGCCCTGGGGACGGAAGATCAGGATCGACACCAGCAGGGCGAAGCTGAACACGTCCTTGTAGTCGGTGTTCACCAGGCTGGAGAACTGCGCCTCGGCGACGCCGAGGAGGATGCCGCCGAGCATCGCCCCGGGCAGCGAACCGATGCCGCCGAGCACCGCGGCGGTGAATGCCTTGATGCCGATGACGAAGCCGGCGGTGAAGTCGAAGGTGCCGTAGTTCATGGTGATCAGCACGCCGGCCAGCGCGGCCATCGAGGCGCCGATGACGAACACGTAAGAGATCACCCGGTCGGTGTTGATGCCGAGGATCGAAGCCATCTTGCGATCCTGCTGGGTGGCGCGGCACATGCGGCCGAGCTTGGTGTACTGGATCACGTAGGTGAGCACCGCCATGCCGACGAACGCGGCGACCAGGATGAACACCTTGGTGTAACTGAGCTGCACGAAGCCGTCGCCGATGTGCAGCTTGAAGGCGCCATCGAGCAGTGTCGGCACGCCCTGCTGGCGCGCACCCTGGCTGAGCTGCACGTAGTTCTGCAGGATCAGCGACATGCCGATGGCGCTGATCAGCGGCGCCAGGCGGGTCGAGTTGCGCAGTGGTTTGTAGGCGATGCGTTCGATCACCCAGCCGTACATGCCGGTGACGAAGATGGTGAACACCAGCGTGCCAAGGATCAGCAGCGGGAAGTTCTCCACGCCGAAGAAGGCCAGCAGGGCGAGGAAGATGGCCGCCAGGTAGGCGGAGATCATGTACACCTCGCCGTGGGCGAAGTTGATCATGCCGATGATGCCGTAGACCATGGTGTAGCCGATGGCGATCAGTCCGTAGACCGCGCCGAGGGTCAGGCCATTGATCAACTGCTGGAGGAAGATATCGTCCATACGCGATCTCGTCCGAAGCGAGGGCCAGGCCCACGCAAGTGAATCAGGCGGGTCGCGCTGAAGCGGCAGGCACCGTGCGAACGGTGCGGCGAAAACTTGATGCAGCCTTTTCAGCGGTCCCCGGACTGCGCCCGGCGGAAGGGCTGCCCCTTCCACCGTGCGAGGGACTCGTCCCCTCTCCCGCGGGAGAGGGGTTCAGGCTCACTTCATCTGGTGGTACTTACCGGCGTCGTCCCACTCGTACATCACGTAGTCGGAGACTTTCAGGTCACCTTTCGGGTCCCATTCCTTCTTGCCCATCACGGTGTCCACCGGGTGCGACTTCAGCCACTCGCTGGCCTTGGCGCCCTCGGTGCTGCCGGCGCCCTTGAAGGCCGCGGCCAGGGCCTGGACCGACGCGTAGGAGTACAGGGTGTAGCCTTCCGGCTCGTAACCGGCGGCGCGGAACTTGTCGATCACCGCTTTGCCGTCGGCGATCAGCCGCGGGTCGGCGCCGAAGGTCATCAGCACGCCCTTGGTGTACTGCGCACCGCCGGCGGTGGTGACGAATTCGTCGGTCACCACGCAGTCGCCGGAGACGAACTTGGCGTTCAGGCCCTGCTCGCGCATCTGCCGCACCAGCGGCCCGGCTTCCGGGTGGCAACCCCCGAAGTAGACGACTTCGGCACCCGCCGCACGAATCTTGGTGACCAGAGCGTTGAAGTCTTTCTCGCCACGGGTCAGGCCCTCGTAGAGCACCGCCTCGATGCCCTTCTTGGCCAGCTGCGCCTTGGTCGCATCAGCGAGGCCCTGGCCGTAGGTGTCCTTGTCGTGGATCACCGCGACCTTCTTGGCCTTCAGCGTGTCGGCGATGTAGTTGCCGGCGACGATGCCCTGCTGGTCGTCACGGCCGCACATGCGGAACATGCCGCCATAACCGCGCTCGGTGATCTTCGGGTTGGTCGAGCCGGGGGTGATGGAGATCACCCCGGCCTCGTCGTAGACCTCCGAGGCGGGCATGGTCGAGGACGAGCAGAAGTGACCGACCACCCCCGCCACCTTGTCCTGGTCGACCAGCCGGTTGGCCACCGACACGGCCTGCTTCGGTTCGCAGGCGTCGTCTGCCTTGACCAGTTTGATCTTCTCGCCGTTGATTCCACCCGCGGCGTTGATGTCTTCCGCCGCCTGCGTCGCGCCGCGCCAGTACTGCTCGCCGAAGGTCGCGTTAGCGCCGGTATGCGGCCCCGCCACACCGATGACGACATCGGCCTGCGCCAGGGAAGAAGCGCCAATGGCGGTGGTCACCGCGAGCGCCAGAAAGCCTTTTCTGAAAATCTTCTGCGACATGGAAGTTGTGCTCCTAGGGGTGGAATTGCTGCAACTCGTTATGGGTCAGCTCATTCAGCAAGGGACGTGCCATGGGTTTCGATTCGCGGAGATCCGGGCGGGAACTGCTGCCTCCTTGGGTCTATTTATTGTTGTTGTGACGGCCGCCTTGCCTGACCGATCAGACAGGGGCCGTGTGGCGGCCGGAGTCAGGCCGCATGCCTACTAACAATAGCCAGCCAACTGCGCTTTGCACGTCGCTGGTGCGCGGCGATTTGCCCGGCGCACTGCTGCGGCCCGCAGGCATGCAGGTTTCAGCGTGGAGGCAAGGGGCAGGACGTCGTCCACACGTACGTGGATGTCGCGTTGCTGGCCGCCGCGCGGCGCCTTATTCGACCACGCCGAGCTTGATCATCAGCGGCCAGCGCACCAGGCGCGCCTGCTGCGCATCGCCCCAGGCGGCGAGGAATTGCGGGCGCAGCCGCTCGACTGGATCGACGCCCTCGGTGGCGCGAAAATCGGCGACCGCCGACCAGCTCTGCAGGTAGCCGAGCAGGTGTTCGAGGTCCCACTGCACCTGCAACTCGAAGGGCGGCGTCTCCAGGCCGCGGAACGGAAACGCCAGGCTGGCGTAGCCATCCTCGACATGCCGGCGCCCCGGCGCCCAGTACGGGCCGACGATGTGGTTGTAGAGGTGGTCGGCCAGCGCATCGATGGCCGGCTCGATTTCCAGGCGGTTGTAGGAGAGCACCGCGAGCAGCGCGCCGGGCCGCGACACGCGGCGCACCTCGGCGTAGAACGCGTCGACATCGAACCAGTGCAGCGCCTGGGCGACCAGGGTCAGGTCGACGCTGCCGGCAGCCAGCGAACTGCGCTCGCTGGGTTCGCAGCGGTAGCTGACGTTGGCCGCCGGCGGCGCCTGGTCGAGTTGCGCCTGGCTGACGTCGGTGGCCACCACCTGGCGGAACTGCGCGGCCAGCCCGAGGGTGGCCTGCCCGGAGCCACAGGCGCAGTCCCAGGCCAGCGCCTGCTCCGGTGCCTGGGCGGCGAGCCAGGTGAACAGCTCGGTGGCGTAGCTGGGGCGGAAGCTGCGGTAGGCGGCGGACTGGCGATTGAACAGCTGATGGGTGTCGGTCATGGCGCACGCTCGACGAGACTGCGGTGGAGCGCTCTAGCCTAGAACCGTCGGTGCGGCAACGGAAGCGCCGGCGACCCACCGGGGTCGGCCGCCGGCGTCGAAGCGGTCAGTCGACCAGCGTCACGGTGCCTTTCATCATCGCGATGTGGCCGGGGAAGGAGCAGAAGAACATGTACTTCTCCTCGGCGCTGAGCTTGCTGACATCGACGTCCACCGAATCCTTCTCGCCGGCGCCGATGATCTTGGTATGGGCGATCACCCGTGCGTCGTCGGCCTTCAGGTAGCTCTTCTCGATGCCGGCGCTCATGCCGTCGGTGGCCACCGGCTGCATGTCGGCCGCCTTGGTCAGCACCCAGTTGTGGCCCATCACTTCCTTCGCCAGCTTGCCGTCGTGGGTGAGGGTCACGGTGAAGGTCTTGCAGCTCTTGCTGATCTTGATGTCCTGGGTGTCGAAGGACATCTGATCGGTGGAATTGACCGTCACGGCGCAATCGGCGGCGTGGGCCTGGACACTGGCCAGCGCGAGGGCGGAGGCGATGAGGAAGGTGCGCAACATGATTGACTCCTTGGCAGGTGGGGACGAAGCCCGAACAGATAGAACGCGAGCGCCAGCGGGGCGCGATGCAGGTCGCGCGCGAGCAGGTTCTCGGATGACCTGCGCGGCGCAGACGAGTTCCCGCAATGGCCGGCACGCCCCAACGAGCGTAGCCGCTCACCGCCGCCCTGCCCTGCGGCGCGTCGCCGCGCACTGCCGGGGACGCGTCAGGGTGCTACGCTGGGGCGGTTTTTTCCCAGCGGAGTAGACGATGTCCCTGCGTTCGATTTGCGTGTTCTGCGGTGCCAGTCCCGGCGCCAACCCGATCTACCTGGAGGCCGCCCAAACGCTCGGCCGCACCCTTGCCACGCGCGGCATCCGCCTGGTCTATGGCGGCAGCGCGGTGGGCCTGATGGGCGCGGTCGCCGACGCGGCGATGGCTGCCGGCGGCGAGGTGATCGGCATCATTCCGCAAAGCCTGGAACGCGCCGAAATCGGCCACCACGGCCTGACCCGCCTGGAAGTGGTCGACGGCATGCACGCGCGCAAGGCACGCATGGCCGAACTGAGCGACGGCTTCATCGCCCTGCCCGGCGGCCTCGGCACCCTGGAGGAACTGTTCGAAGTGTGGACCTGGGGCCAGCTCGGCTACCACGGCAAACCGCTCGGCCTGCTCGAGGTCAACGGCTTCTACGACAAGCTCGCCGCGTTCCTCGATCACCTGGTCGAGGAGCGCTTCGTGCGCGCCCAGCACCGCGCCATGCTGCAGATCAGCCCGTCGCCGGATGCCCTGCTCGAGCTGATGGCCAGCTGGCAGCCGAGCGTGGCGCCGAAGTGGGTCGACCGCACCCCGCACTGACAAGCAGCAGCTGTAGGAGCGGCCCATGGCCGCGAGCGCCAGTTCAGCTACACAGGCTCGCGGCCATGGGCCGCTCCTACTACCCGGGAGTCAGCCGGCGGCCTGCTGGATGATCACCGTCTGCGCCGGCATCGGCGCCGGGAAACCGGCCTCGCCGAGGGCGTCCTTGATGATCCGGTTGGTGTCGAAGTAGACCTGCCAGTAATGCTCGTTGTGGCAGTACGGACGCACCGCCAGCACCGGGCCGACCAGGTTGAACTCGAGGATTTCCACGTCCACCGCCGGCTCGGCCAGCACATTGGGCACCGCCTGGATGCGCTCCTTGAGCAGCGCGGCGGCGGCATGCCAGTCGGTGGCGCCGGACAGCTGCGCCTTCAGCTCGACTCGCCGGTAGGCGTTGTGGGTGAAGTTCTGGATGTTGTCGCTGAAGATCTTGTTGTTGCCGACCAGGGTCAGCACGTTGTCCGGGGTATTGATCGCGGTGGCGAACAGGCCAATCTCGGTGACCGTGCCGATCACCCCGCCGGCGCTGATGAAATCACCGACCTTGAACGGCCGCAGGACGATGATGAAGCCGCCCGCCGCCAGGTTGGCCAGCAGTCCCGACCAAGCCATGCCGATGGCCAGACCGACCGCGGCAATCAACGCGGCGAAGGTGGTGGTCTGCACGCCGAGGTAACCGAGGATGCCGATCACCAGAATGATGTTCAGCGTCACGGTGATCGCCGAGCCGACATAGCGCAGCACGGTCGGGTCGACCTTCTGCTTGGTCAGGGCACGCTGCACCATCCCGACCACGAAGCTGATCAACCAGCGGCCGATCACCCAGAAGGCGATGGCGGTGAGAATCTTCACCAGGAACGCCACACCGTACTGCTGGGCCAACGCCACCAGCGCGTTGAACTTCTCGGTGGACACGTTAACGATCGTAGTTTCATCCATGGGGGCGTACTCGCAGTAATGAAGGAATTGCCTTCAGAACGCTAGCACGCGGCAGAGCGCGCGCCAGGGCCTGCGCTGCGCGGCGCGGTTACCCACCGAAACTGTGGAAGGCGCTGTGGATAAGGTGGGTGTAGGGCGCTGCAGGCCTGCCGCCATGGGCCCTGCCGCACACTGGCTGCTTTTTGTTCAAGCACCAGGCTTTGCATTGCAAATCAAGCGATTAGCGCCGCTTGGCGGGGACTGACAGGCGATCGCGACGCAGCGTCATCCCGGCGCCCGGCCAGTCGCCGAGTTACCCCCGGAAGCTGTGGATCAGCGTGTGGATAACTTGGGAGCAGAGTGCGCAGACGTCGCCCCGCTGCGGCCTGCCGCGCGGCGTACGTTTTCTGCTCAGCAGGCGAACTCCACCAGCGGCAACACGGTGACGCGCACCTCGGGATCGTGGCTGCCGCCGCCGAGGATCACCCCGCGCAGCGGCGAGACATCGGAGAAGTCGCGCCCCCAGGCCAGGGTGATGTGCTCGAGGTTGGGCTGCACGTTGTTGGTCGGGTCGAAATCCACCCAGCCGTGCCGCGGGCAGTACAGGGCGATCCAGGCGTGCGAGGCGTCGGCGCCGATCAGCCGCGCCTGACCGGGCGGCGGCTGGGTCAGCAGGTAGCCGCTGACGTAGCGCGCCGACAGGCCCAGCGAGCGCAGGCAGGCAAGCATCAAGTGGGCGAAGTCCTGGCACACTCCGCGGCGCCGCTGCAGCACCTCGACCAGCGGCGTAGCGACCTGGGTGGCCTCGGCATCGAAGGCGAACTCGCCGTGGATCTTCGCCATCAGCGCCGCCGCGCCGAGCAGCAGCGGCCGGCCCGGCGGGAAGCAGTCGGCGGCGAACTCGGCGAACTGCCGCTTGAGGCGCACGTACGGTGACTCGACGCGGTAGCGCCCGGCCTCCAACTCGGCGTCGCTGAGCGCGCGGCCGGCGAAGGCCAGCTCGGCGGCCACCTGTTCCCAGGCCGGCGACGCCGCGAGGTCCAGCGCTGGGCGCGCCAGCACGTCGATGCGCAGTCGCGCGTTGACCTGCAGGGCATCGTGCGGACGCTCGAAGGCCAGGCGGGTCAGCGGGTTGCCGAACACGTCGAAACCGTCGCTGCGCCGCGTCGGCGCCGGGCTGATCTCCAGGCTCTGGCCCAGGCAGCGCTGCCACGCGCAGTCGCGCGGCCACAGGTGCGCCAGTTGCTGGGCCAGCGACACCGGCGCGGCGTAGCGGTAGTGGGTGTCGTGGAACACCTCGTAGCGGGCCACCTCGCTCGGTGCGTTCATCAGGCCGACACCGTCTGCTGGCTGATGTCGTCGATGTGCGCGAAGTAGCGCAGCTCGAGGCGGTCGGAAATCTGCCCGGCAGCCTGGGCGATCTCCTGCAGCAGGTCGGCCAGGCCGAGCAGCACCGCGTCCAGGCCGCTGGCGCCGAACAGCGGGTTCTCCAGGGTCGCCAGGTCGAAGGCCAGCAGGCGGCCGATCAGGCCGCTGAGCTGCAGCTCCTGCGGCACGCCGAAGGTGCGATTGAGGCGCGCCAGGGTGCGCTCCACCGCCTGCAGCTGGAAGCGCAGCGCGTGCGGGTTCTGGTCGTGCAGCAGGAGCAGGTCGAGGACCGGGATCAACTGCGGCGAGGCGAGGTAGCGCGAGCGGTAGGTGATGGTGCTGTTGCCCAGTTCGAGCAGCCATTCCAGGCTGCCGGCATCCCACACCGTGCCGCCGCGCAGGAACGCGGCGAGGCTCTCGGCGAAGAACTGCACGCGCTCGATGCGCCGGCCGATCATCAGGAAGCGCCAGCCGTCGTCGCGGGTCATGTCGTCGAGGGCGAAGCCGGACAGCGCGGCCAGCGACATCACCAGGCGGCTCAGCGAATCCAGCCCTTCGCCGAGGTCGGCGTGCGCCGGGTCGAGGCTCTGCGCCTCGCGCTGCAGCTCCAGCACGGCGTTCCAGTTCTCCTGCGACAGGCGCCCGCGCACCTGCGCCGCCGCCCAGTGCAGGCGGCGCAGGTTGGCGCGCAGGCTGAACGGCCAGTCGTCGCCGCACAGCGCCTTGAGCAGGCGCCGCTCGAGCCCCGCCTCGCCGGCCGGCGGCAGCAGGCCGAGGCGCTCGCCGAGGTTGAGTGCCGACTGCAGCGCGCAGTCGTCGCCATCGGCGTCGACGTAGCGCGCCAGCACCACGCGCAGCAGGCGGGCGCCGTCGTCGCAGCGCTCGCTGTAGCGGCCAAACCAATAGAGGTTCTCCACCACCCGCGAGGGCAGATAGGGGTCCTGGCGGATCAGGTCGCGCACCCCGAGGTTGCGCGGGCGCAGCGGCTCGCCGTGCACCGGCTGGTCGGTGAGCACCCAGGTGTCCTTGCTCGCTCCGCCGCGCTGCATCGACACCACTTCGGCACCGGCGCGCGCGGCGACCCGGGTCAGCCCGCCGGGCATCACCCAGTACTGGCCGTCGGCGCTGGCCACGGCGAACACGCGCATGCCGATGGCGCGCGCCTGCAGCTCGCCGCCCTGCCAGATCGGCGCCTGCGACAGCTGCGCCTGGGCCTGCGCCACGTAGTTGTGCGGTCGGGCGCGCAGGCGCTCCGCGAGCGCAGCCAGGCCTTCGGCGTCGAGACCCTGGCCGAACAGCGGCTCGAAGCTCTGCGAGGGAAACGCCGGCTTGATGACCCGCTCGCCGAGGCGCGCCAGGGTGGCGTCGAGCACCCCGGCGGAACCCAGCCAGCGGCTGTCCACCGAGGGCAGCAGCAGCGTCTCGCCGATCAGCCGCTGGCTCAGCTGCGGCAGGAAGCCAAGCAGCCCGGGCGACTCCAGCACGCCGCTGCCCAGCGCATTGGCGACCAGCACGCGGCCGCGACGCACCGCGGCGAGCAGCCCGGGCACGCCGAGCGCCGAGTCGGTGCGCAGCTCCAGCGGGTCGCAGAAGTCGTCGTCGAGGCGACGCAGCACCGCGTGCACGCGCTTCAGGCCGCCGAGAGTCTTCAGGTACAGGGTGTCGTCGCGCACCGTCAGGTCATGCCCCTCGACCAGCGGGAAGCCGAGCTGGCGGGCCAAGTAGAGGTGCTCGAAATAGGTTTCGTTGAAGCGCCCGGGGGTGAGCAGCACCACCAGCGGCGTCTCGCCCTCGCACGGCGCGTGGCGGCTGAGGGTTTCCTGCAGGGTGCGGAAGTAGCCGGCCAGGTACTGCACGCGCAGGTCGCGGTACAGCTCGGGAAAGGCGCGCGAGACGATCTGCCGGTTCTCCAGCGCATAGCCGGCCCCGGAGGGCGCCTGGGTGCGATCGGCGAGCACCTGCCAGCGGCCGCCGGCGTCGCGCGCCAGGTCGACCGCGTAGCTGTGCAGGAACACCCCGCCGACCGGGCGCACGCCCTGGCACGGCCAGAGAAAATTCGGATGGCCGAATACCAGCTCGCTGGGCAGCAGGCCGTCGCGCAGCAGTTGCTGCTCGCCGTACAGGTCGCCGAGCAGCGCGTTGAGCAGGCGGGCGCGCTGCGCCACGCCGGCGGCGATCGGCTGCCACTCCTCGGCGGACAGCAGGTTGGGCAACAGGTCCAGTTCCCACGGCCGGTCGGTGCCCTTGGGGTCGGCGTAGACGTTGTAGGTGACGCCGTTCTCCTGAATCTGCCGCGCCACCAGCGCCTGGCGCTGGCGCAGCTGCGCCGCACCGCTGCGCTCGAGCTGGCGGAACAGGCGCTGCCAATGCGGGCGCAGCGAGCCGTCGGCACGCAGCAGCTCATGGTAGGTCGCCGGCGTCAGCGGGTAGTGGGCAAGCAGGTCGGTCATCGGGCTCTCGGCAGTCGGGCAGCGGCACTTCTTGTTATCGGGGAGCGGCACGGTAGGAGCGAATTCATTCGCGATTCGTTGCCCTACACCGTGCTATCGCGAATGAATTCGCTCCTACCAAAGCTTCAGGCACCGCGGCGCAGGTCCAGGGTCATCGGCAGTTCAGCATTGTCGATCGGCGCCGCCACCGCCAGTGTGCCGGGGCTGTGGCCATGCCGGAAGAAGCGCGCCAGGCGCCGGCTCTCGGCCTCGTAGGCGTTCACCGGGCGCGTCTCGTAGCTACGCCCGCCGGGGTGGGCGACGTGGTACTGGCAGCCGCCCAGCGAGCGGTTCATCCAGGTGTCGAGCAGGTCGAACACCAGCGGTGCCTGCACGCCGATGGTCGGCTGCAGGCAGCTGGCCGGCTGCCAGGCGCGGTAACGCACGCCGGCGACGAACTCGCCGACCGTGCCGGTCGGCCGTAGCGGCACCGGCTGGCCATTGCAGGTCAGCATGTAACGGTCCGGGGCCAGGCCGCTGAGCCTGACCTGCACACGCTCCAGCGAGGAATCCACGTAGCGCACCGTGCCGCCGGCGGCGCCCTCCTCGCCGAGCACATGCCAGGGCTCCAGCGCCTGGCGCAGCTCCAGTTCGACGCCCTTGACCTGGAAGTCGCCCTGGCGCGGGAAGCGGAACTCGAAGTGCGGGGCGAACCAGTCGTCCTGCAGCGCGTAGCCGGCGCCGCGCATCTCGTCGAGCACGTCGGCGAAGTCCTGCTCGACGAAGTACGGCAGCAGGAAGCGGTCGTGCAGCTCGGTGCCCCAGCGCGCCAGTTTCGCCGGCGCATAGGGCTCATTCCAGAAGCGCGCCACCAGGCCGCGCAGCAGCAGTTGCTGAGCCAGGCTCATCTGCGCGTGCGGCGGCATCTCGAAGGCGCGCAGCTCGAGCAGGCCAAGGCGGCCGGACGCCGAGTCGGGCGAGTACAGCTTGTCGATGCAGAACTCGGCGCGATGGGTGTTGCCGCTGACGTCGACCAGCAGGTGGCGCAGCAGGCGGTCGACCAGCCAGGGCGGGCTCTCGCGGCCGACCTCGGGCATCTGCGCGAAGGCGATCTCCAGCTCGTAGAGCGCGTCGTTGCGCGCCTCGTCGACGCGCGGCGCCTGCGAGGTGGGGCCAATGAACAGGCCGCTGAACAGGTAGGACAGCGACGGGTGGTTGTGCCAGTAGCTGATCAGGCTGCGCAGCAGGTCCGGGCGGCGCAGGAACGGCGAGTCGCCCGGCGTCGCCCCGCCGAGGACGAAGTGGTTACCACCGCCGGTGCCGGTGTGACGGCCGTCGACCATGAACTTCTCGCTGGACAGGCGCGTCTGCCGCGCCGCCTCGTAGAGGAATTCGGTGCGCTCGACCAGCTCGTCCCAGCTGGCCGCCGGGTGGATGTTGACCTCGATGACGCCGGGGTCGGGGGTGACCCGGAAGCTGGTCAGGCGCGGGTCGCGTGGCGGCTCGTAGCCCTCCAGCAGCACCGGGCAGCGCAGCTCGGCAGCGGTCGCCTCGATGGCGGCAACCAGCTCGAGATACGCCTCCAGCTCGGCGAGCGGCGGCATGAACAGGTACAGGCGGCCGTCGCGCGGCTCGGCGCACAGCGCGGTGCGCACGATGCCGTCGGCCGACACGCCGCTGGCCGGCGGCGCCAGCGGCTCGCCGGGCGCTGGGCGGAACTGCGGTGCGGCGTGCAGGCGGCGCTGCAGCTGCTGGCGCGGCGCCAGGCCAGGGAACGCCTGGTTGGGATCGGGCGCCTGCACGTAGGGGTAATCGGCCTCGCTGACCCAGGGCTGCGAATCCAGCGGCAAGCGGTAGCCCATCGCCGAGTCGCCGGGCATCAGCCGGCAGTGCTCGTCGCGCAGGAACCATTCGCCGGTCTGCCAGGCGCGCTCATCGTCGGTGCGCGCCAGCGGCAACACGTGCCCGACCACTTCGCCGAGGCCGCGGCAGAACACCTTGCGCAGCCGCTCGCGCTCCAGCGGGTCGGCCAGCCGCGGATCGTCCGGGGCGACGTTGACCGGCAGCCGGCGCTCGCGCCACAGGTAGTAGAACCAGTCCTCGTAGGCCGGGAACACCGCGTCGCCGGCCACCCCGAGGTGCCCGGCGAGGGTGCTCAGGAAGCGTCCGGCCAGGCGGGCATCGGCGCCGTAGTAGCGGCTCTCGTCCGCGTACAGCGCCGGGTCGTGCCAGATCGGCTCGCCGTCGGTGCGCCAGAAGCAGTTCAGCGACCAGCGCGGCAGCTGCTCGCCGGGGTACCACTTGCCCTGGCCGAAATGCACCAGCGCCTGCGGTGCGTAGTGCGCGCGCAGGCGGTGGAACAGTTCGGCGGCCAGGCGGCGCTTGTTGGGGCCCAGCGCGTCGCTGTTCCACTCGGCGTCGTCGGGGTAGTCGATGGCCACGAAGGTCGGCTCGCCGCCCATGGTCAGGCGCACATCGCCGGCCGCCAGCTCGGCGTCGATGCGCGTACCGAGGGCGCGGATCGCCTGCCACTGCGCCTCGCTGTAGGGCTTGGTGACGCGCGGCGCCTCCCACTCGCGGACCACGCGCATAGTGTGGCTGAACTCGCACTCGCACTCGTCCACCGCGCCGCTGATCGGCGCCGCCGAGGACGGCTCGGGGCTGCAGGCCAGCGGGATGTGACCCTCGCCGGCGAACAGCCCGCTGGTCGGGTCGAGGCCGATCCAGCCGGCGCCGGGCAGGTAGACCTCGCACCAGGCGTGCAGGTCGGTGAAGTCGACCTCGGTGCCGGACGGTCCGTCGAGGGCCTTCTGGTCGGCAGTGAGCTGGATCAGGTAGCCGGACACGAAGCGCGCGGCGAGGCCCAGGTGGCGCAGCAGCTGGACCAGCAGCCAGGCGGAGTCGCGGCACGAGCCGGAGGCCTTGGTCAGGGTTTCCTCGGGCGTCTGCACGCCGGGCTCGAGGCGAATCAGGTAGCGCACGTCGTCGCTGAGGCGCTGGTTGAGGGCGACCAGGAAATCCACGCTGGGGGTTGGCGTGCGCGGGATGCTTGCCAGGTACTCGGCGAAGCGCGGCGCGGCGGTCAGCCGGCTGAGGTAGGGCGCCAGTTCGCGCTGCTCGGTGTCGGTGTAGGCGAAGGGAATCTGCTCGGCGTAGGGCTCGAGGAAGAAGTCGAAGGGGTTGAACACCGCCATCTCGGCGACCAGGTCGACCTCGACCTTGAGCTCGCGGGTCTGCTCCGGGAACACCAGGCGCGCCAGGTAGTTGCCCTGCGGGTCCTGCTGCCAGTTGATGAAGTGCTCGCCGGGGGCGACCTTCAGCGCGTAGGAGAGGATGCGCGTGCGGCTGTGCGGCGCCGGGCGCAGGCGGACGATCTGCGGCCCCAGGTTGACCGCTCGATCGTAGCGATAGTGGCTGACATGGTGCAGCGCGACATGAATGGACACAGCAAGCCTCCCGCGAGCCAGGGCAATGAGCGGACGCGCGCAAGACTTATGCCAGCGCCCGCAGCAGCCGCGGCGGGCTTCGCCACAAGCGGCGGGCACCGGAACGGGGCTCGACCCGCTCAGCTGGGACGACGCTGCACGAAAATGGTTCGTTGTATGAGCGGAGACCGAGCGGCCGAGGGCTGGCCGCGGGATGGCTGGCGCGCTGTGCTCAAGTCGAGCGAGGTAGGAGCGAATTTATTCGCGATGGGGAGCCCCCTAATCGCGAATGAATTCGCTCCTACAACAGCGCTGCGGCTAGCAACCGCCGTCCAGGCTGGCGATCCACTTGACCAGCAGATCGAGCCCTTCGCGGTGCACCACCGAGCGGCCGAGCTCCGGCATCATCTCGCCGGGGTCGGTGTTGTCGACCCGGTAGATCAGCACCGAGGCGTCCGGCTGGCCGGGGTGGATGTCCACCAGGCGGTTGCCGGAGCCCTTGCCGGCGGCCACCGGCTGTTTGCACAGGCCGCTGGGGATGCCGAACGGCCGCGACGCTTCGAGGAACAGCCCGGAGGTGCGCGCCGGGCCTTGCGGGTTGTGGCAGTGCGCGCAGTTGGCGTCGAGGTAGCTGCGCGCCTGCTTGTCCAGGCTTTCGCCGGCACGCGGCTGGCCCCACAGGGCGTTCTGCGGCACCCCGGCGAGGTCGTTCGGCAGCCCGGCGAGGAAGCCGCGCTGCACCCAGCGCTGCAACTGGTTGGCGCTGCCGCCTTCGTAGCTGAAGTCCTTGTTCAGGTGGCGCGCCTTCGGCCCCAGCGGGTTGACGCCCTGGCCGTGGCGCTCCTCGTGGCAGCCGGCGCACTGGTTGGCGTCCGGTACTTCGTAGCCGACCGCCAGGGTCGTGCCGTCGGCAGCGTGCAGGCTCAGGTCCTGGCTGTCGCCGGCCCACTCCAGCACCGCCTCACGCTGTTCGGCGTCCCACACGTAGGGCAGCGCCACCCAGCCGCTCTTCTGCTTGAGCAGAATGCGCGTCTCGACCAGCTGCACGTGCTTGAGCTCCAGGCCCTGCTGCGGGTCACGGTCGTCGCTGTTGCTCTGCAGCAGGCGGCCCTGGTCGTCCTTCGGGTAGTAGAAGGTCTTGCTGAGGATGGTGCCGACCGGGTAGTCGAAGTGCTCCTCGCCATACTGCGCGGCCTGGCCGTCCGGCATCCACACGGTACGCAGCTTGTGCGCGTAGTCGGTGAACAGCGGCGTGTTGAGGTCGTACGGCAGCACCGCGGCGGCCGGTTTCAGGTGGCCGCCGCCCTGCTCCAGCACATGCCAGTCGCTGAGCTTCTCCGGATACTGCTCACCCTCCGGCAGGTACAACGGCGCCGCCTGCTTGCCGCATCCGGCGAGCAGCAGCGCCAACCCGAGTCCCAGCAGTCGAATCATGCGCCCTGCCCCTCCTCGGCCGAAGCCAGTTGCACGGCCGGCAGTTTCGGCAGGTTGCAGCGGTGGCTGCTGATATCGGTGCTGATGTTCTTGTAGCCGTTCGGCCCGTCGACGTTGATGATCCCGGCCTCGCCGTTGTCGATGCAGATCGCCAGGTCAGCCGGCAGCTTGCCGTCGACCAGCTTCTTCGGGTTCACGTAACCGTCCCAGAGGATGTCCGGCAGGCGCCCGGAGAGGCCGTACTTCGCCAGTTTCAGCGCCTTCAGCTCGAGGTTGTCCGGGCTGTCGCCGCCCGGGCCGAAGCGGTTGGCGTAGATGTAGATGCTTTCCGGGTAGGGGTCGAAGTTCTCCTGCACGGACAGCGTGGTGTAGCCGGTGCTGAAGTAGCTGCTGACGATCAGGTTGGCGGTTTTGTGCTCGCCGATGTCGTTGTCGAAGATTTCCACCTGGTCGTTGGAGTTGATCACCACCCCGGAGCCGGCCGGCACGCTGGCCACCGGGGTGCCCTTGTGGCCGAAGTTGTCGTGGTTGTTGCCGTGCACCTGGTTCTTGTAGACCCGCGTGCCGTGCCCCGGCTGCTGCAGGTTGGGCATGTTGAACACCAGGATGCCGCCGGTGTTGCCGGTGGCGACGTTGCCGTAAACGTCGGCGCCGATGGTGTTCTCGATCTCGATGCCGGCGACATTGCGCTCGGCGCGGCTGTTGCGCACCACCACGTTGCGCGACTGGCCGACGTAGATGCCGGCGTCCGAGGCGCCGATCGCCACCGCGCCCTCGATCAGGGTGTTCTCGGTCTGCACCGGGTAGATGCCATAGGCGCCGTTCTCGGTGGCCGGGCCGTTGGTCCATTCGGTGCGCACGTTGCGGATCACGATGTTCTTGCCGCCGACCACTTTCAGCGCGTCGCCCTTGCTGTCTTCCAGGGCCAGGTCTTCGATGGTGAAGTCCGAGGCATCGACCAGCAGGCCTTCGGCGCCGGCCTTCTGGCCCTTGAAGTTGAGGATGGTCTTGTCCATTCCGGCACCCTTGATGGTCACCCCGCTGACCTTGAGGCTGAGGCTGCGATCGAGCTGGTAGGTGCCGGCGGGAATCTCGATCACCTCGCCGGCCTTGGCCTTGATCAGCTTGGCCTGCAGCTCTTTCTGGAAGTCGACGTGGGTCGGCTGCGGGGCAGCGGCTTGCTTGTCCTCGCCACAGGCGGCGAGCAGCACGGACAGGGCGATCAGGGTGAGGGCGGCGGTACGCATGGCGGTGGGCTCCGGCGTTATCGTTATGATTTTGGCACTATAGTTCCAATTAAGTCCCAAGCCAAGCCCCACGCGGGCTTCCGAACACCGGCGGGTGATCCGCCCTACCAGCCTGTCCACGTCAGCAACAAAAACGCCAGCACTCGGGCTGGCGTTTTTGCTCTGTAGCGGGCGATCAGCGTGGGGCGACGGGCTGGCGCGTCGGCTTCTTCTTGCCGCCCTTGCCGGACTTGTTGGCCTTCTCGGCGCGCGCCTGCTCCTGCAGCTTGGCGTAGGCCGCGGCCTTGGCCTGCTCGCGCTTGTCCCAGGGGTTGCCACCGTCGCTGGCACGCGGAGGCAGGCCGGTGTGCTGGGTGAGGATGCGCCCGCCGCCGTTGCCGGCGACCTTCTTGCTGCCGGCCGGGGTGGAGTTCTTGCGCCGTGCGCTCTGGTACTCGTCGGCCTGCGGCTGGTAGGCCGGGATCAGCTGGTGCTTGCCGCTGCCGATCAGGTCGGCACGGCCCATGCGCTCCAGCGCCTCGCGCAGCAGCGGCCAGCCCTTCGGGTCGTGGTAGCGCAGGAAAGCCTTGTGCAGGCGGCGCTGCTGCTCGCTCTTGACGATGGTCACGCCGTCGCTCTTGTAGGTGACCTTGCGCAGCGGGTTCTTGCCCGAGTGGTACATGGCGGTGGCGCTGGCCATCGGCGACGGGTAGAACGCCTGCACCTGGTCGGCGCGGAAGCCGTTGCGCTTGAGCCACAGGGCGAGGTTCATCATGTCCTCGTCGGTGGTGCCCGGGTGCGCGGCGATGAAGTAGGGGATCAGGTACTGCTCCTTGCCCGCCTCCTTCGAATACTTCTCGAACATCTGCTTGAAGCGGTCGTAGCTGCCGATACCCGGCTTCATCATCTTGTCCAGCGGGCCCTGCTCGGTGTGCTCCGGGGCGATCTTCAGGTAGCCGCCGACGTGGTGGGTGACCAGCTCCTTGACGTACTCCGGCGACTCCACGGCGAGGTCGTAGCGCAGCCCCGAGGCGATCAGGATCTTCTTCACCCCCGGCAGCGCGCGGGCCTTGCGGTACAGCTCGATCAGCGAGCTGTGGTCGGTGTTCAGGTTCTCGCAGATGCCCGGCCACACGCACGACGGCTTGCGGCAGTGCTTCTCGATTTCCTCGCTCTTGCAGGCGATGCGGTACATGTTGGCGGTCGGCCCGCCGAGGTCGGAGACCACCCCGGTGAAGCCCGGCACCTTGTCGCGCATCTCCTCGATCTCGCGGAGGATCGAGTCGTGCGAGCGGTTCTGGATGATTCGCCCTTCGTGCTCGGTGATCGAGCAGAAGGTACAGCCGCCGAAGCAGCCACGCATGATGTTCACCGAGAAGCGGATCATCTCGTAGGCCGGAATCTTCTCCTTGCCATACGCCGGGTGCGGCACGCGCGCATAGGGCATGCCGAACACGTAGTCCATTTCCTCGGTAGTCATCGGGATCGGCGGCGGGGTGAACCACACGTCGACCTCGCCGTGCTTCTGCACCAGCGCGCGGGCGTTGCCCGGGTTGGTTTCCAGGTGCAGCACGCGGTTGGCGTGGGCATACAGCACCGCGTCGTTACGCACCTTCTCGAACGACGGCAGGCGGATCACGGTCTTGTCGCGGGTCAGCTTGGGGCTCGGCAGCAGCTGCACGACCTTGGCTTCCTGCGGGTCCTCGACCGGACCCTTTTCCTGCTCGATGGCGCAGGCGGCGGTGTCCTGGGTGTTGACGTAGGGGTTGATGATCTTGTCGATCTTGCCCGGCCGGTCGATGCGCGTGGAGTCGATCTCGAACCAGCCTGCCGGGGTGTCGCGGCGGATGAACGCGGTGCCGCGTACGTCGGTGATGTCTTCGATCTTGTGGCCAAACGCCAGGCGCTGGGCGATCTCCACCACGGCGCGCTCAGCGTTGCCGTAGAGCAGGATGTCGGCGGTGGCGTCCATCAGGATCGAGCGGCGCACCTTGTCCTGCCAGTAGTCGTAGTGGGCGATGCGGCGCAGCGACGCCTCGATGCCGCCGAGCACCACCGGCACATGGCTGTAGGCTTCCTTGCAGCGCTGGCTGTAGACCAGGCTGGCGCGGTCCGGACGCTTGCCGGCCAGGCCGCCGGGTGTATAGGCGTCGTCGCTACGGATCTTCTTGTCCGCGGTGTAGCGGTTGATCATCGAGTCCATGTTGCCCGCCGCCACGCCGAAGAACAGGTTCGGCTCGCCGAGCTTCATGAAGTCGTCCTTCGCGCGCCAGTCCGGCTGGGCAATGATGCCCACGCGGAAGCCCTGCGCTTCGAGCAGACGGCCGATGATCGCCATGCCGAAGGACGGATGATCGACGTAGGCGTCGCCGGTGACGATGATGATGTCGCAGCTGTCCCAGCCGAGCTGATCCATCTCTTCCCGGCTCATCGGCAGGAAGGGTGCTGGCCCGAAACACTCGGCCCAGTACTTGGGATAGTCGAACAGCGGCTTGGCAGCTTGCATATTTTTTAACCAGCGGGCTCTCACGGGGGCGCGGAATATAGCACAAAAAGTGAGCAAATCCGATCAGCGCACTCAGCTTCTCCGGCGTTCGGCCGATAGCGCTATCTGTGATCACAAATAGCCAGCACTCGCTATACTCGAGCGCAGAAAACAGGGTGCCCGGCGAGGCGAGCCGGCACAGGGAGTCGTCGTGAAAAGCCTAGTCAGTCTCTTGCTGTGTCTGTGCTATTTCTCCGGCCTGCAGGCCGCGCCGCTGCTGCTCGATGGACGGAGCAGCGGGCAGCTGCTGAACGGGCAGATCGAACTGCTCGAGGATCGCGACGGCAACCTGAGTGTCGCCGACCTGGCGCGCCCCGAGGTGCAGCAGCGCTTCCAGCCGGCGGCCGGCAAGGCCAGCGTCGGGCAGAGCCGTCACCCCTGGTGGATCAAGCTGCAACTGGCGCGCGGTGCCGCGGCACCGGCGCAGTGGTGGCTGGAAGCCGGCTCGGTGACGCAACTCGACCTGCGCCTGTACCTGCCGACCCACGACGGCTGGTCGGAGCGTCAATCCGGCGAGCGGGTGAGCTTCAGCGACGGCCGCGATCACGCCTACCGGCGCATGCTGTTCCGCCTGCCGGCGCTGGACGAGACCGCGCAGACCCTCTACATGCGGGTTTACGACCCGGCCGGCAACTCCTTCCCGCTGCGCATCTGGCAACTGGACGACCTCACTCAGCTCGCGACCGAGGAAAACCTGGTGCTCGGCGTGATCTACGGGATCATCGCCGCGCTGCTGCTGTACAACCTGTTCATCTTCATCAGCCTGCGCGACTCGGCGTACTTCTGGTATGTGCTGACCACCGCCGGCGCCCTGCTGTTCATCCTCAGCATGACCGGCCACGGCTTCCAGTACCTGTGGCCGGACGCGCCGGTGCCGTTCTGGCTGGACCGCGTCACCCTGCCCTCGCTGTGGGGCTTCTGCGCCTGCCGCTTCACCCAAACCCTGCTGCAGACTCGCCGACACGTGCGTTGGGCGCATCACCTGCTGAGCATGGCGCTGGTCTGCTACGTGCTGGCCGTCTGCCTGGAAGCGTTCGGCCAGCGCCTGTTCGCCGCCTGGCTGATCGCCCTGCTGTCGCTGACCTCGATTCCTGCCGCGCTCGGCTCGGCGCTGCTGCGCTGGCGCCAGGGCGACGTGCCCGCGCTGCTCTATCTCTGCGGCTACGGATTGATCCTCGGCAGCATCAGCCTGTTGCTGATGCGCACCACTGGGCTGCTCCAGCCGGCGACCTGGAATGCCTACGTGTTCCCCATCGCCGTGGCGGCCGAATCGATCCTGTTCTCCTTCGCCCTCGCCTACCGCATCCAGATGCTCAAGCAGGAACGGGCCCACGCCCTGGAGCAGGCCGACCGTGAGAAGACCGCGCGCCTGGCCCAGATGCAGGCCAGCGCCGAAGAGTTGCAAGTCGCCGTGCACCAGCGCACCGCCGAGCTGGCGCGCGCCAACCTCAAGCTCAGCGCCCGCGAACGCGAGCTGCAGCACGCCGCGTTCCACGACCCGCTCACCGACCTGGCCAACCGCCGCTACCTGATCGAGCGCGCCGACGCGGCGATGAGCGATGCCCAGCGGCGCCATGAGTCGCTGGTGCTGATGCTCATCGACCTCGACCATTTCAAACCGATCAACGACCAGTACGGCCACGACGCCGGCGACCTGCTGCTGCACACTTTCGCCCAACGCCTGCGCGAGCAGGTGCGCGCCCACGACCTGGTAGCGCGCCTGGGCGGCGACGAGTTCGCCGTACTGATCAGCGGCGCCGATGCGCCGCAGCACGCCCGCGACATCGCCGTGCGCCTGCTCGCCGAGCTGGCCCGCCCGGTGCTGTACGACGAGCAGCCGCTGACCGTCAGCGTGAGTATCGGCGCGGCGCTGTTCCCGACCCACGCCGAGCAGTTCGCCGGCCTCTACAAGGCCGCCGACGAGGCGCTGTACCGCGCCAAGCAGCAAGGCCGCTCGGGATTCGTGATGCAGGGTGAGGACAGCCCGCCAGCGCCGCCCAGCACGGCGCTGGACGTGTTCGAGGCGCCCGGCGGGCTGACCTGATCAGCCGCGGTAGCGGCGCGGCACGCGCGCGGTGACCTGGGTGAGCAGCTCGTAGCCGATGGTCCCGGCCGCCTGGGCCACTTCATCGACCGCCAGCTGTGCGCCCCACAGCTCCACCGCATCGCCGACCTGCGCCTGCGGCAGGTCGCTGAGGTCGACGCTGAGCATGTCCATCGACACCCGCCCGGCCAGCGGCACCCGCGTCCCGTGGATCAGCACCGGGGTGCCGGAAGGCGCGTGGCGCGGATAGCCGTCGGCATAGCCGCAGCTCACCGTGCCAATCCGCGACGGCCGCGCCGCCACCCAGCTGGCGCCATAGCCGACGCTCTCGCCGGCCGCCACCTCGCGCACCGCGATCAGCTGCGCGGTGAGGCTCATCGCCGGACGCAGGCCCAGCTCGGCGGCACTCAGCTCGGCGAACGGCGTGGCGCCGTAGAGCATGATGCCCGGGCGCAGCCAGTCCATGTGCGCCGCCGGAATGGTCAGCACTGCAGCCGAGTTGGCCAGCGAACGCTGGTCGAACTCCAGGTCGAGCAGCGCGAGGAACTGCTCGACCTGCTGCTCGGTCAGCGCATGGCCGCGTTCGTCGGCGCAGGCGAAGTGGCTGAGCAGGTTCAGCTCGCCGACCTGCGGCGCCTGGCGCAAACGGGCGAAGGCCTGGCGCACAGCGTCCGCGCCCAGGCCGAGGCGATGCATGCCGCTGTCCAGCTTGAGCCAGACGTTCAGCGGCTGCGCCAGCGGCGTGGCGAGCAGCGCGTCGAGCTGCGCGGCGTCCTGCACCACCAGGTCCAGACCGAGGCGCGCCGCCTCGGGCAGTTCGTCGGTGGCGAAGCAGCCTTCCAGCAGCAGCAGGCGACCGTGCGGCAGCACCGCACGCACCTCGGCGGCCTCCTCCAGACAGGCCACGGCGAATCCATCGGCCACCTCGCCAAGCGCCGCCACCACCTCGCGCACCCCGTGCCCGTAGGCGTTCGCCTTGACCACCGCGAACGCCTGGCGCCCCGGCGCACAGCGCTTGGCCAGCGCGTAGTTGTGACGAATGGCGGCCAGATCGATGGTGGCAACAAGCGGGCGCATGCAAAGGGCTCCGGAAACGAAAACGGGCGCCCAGTGTAACTGGACGCCCGTGGCAATGGCCGGCTCGCGCGCCTTCGCGCGCGACCTTACTCGTCGTCGAACTGGTAGCTACCGGGGGCAAGGTTCTCGAACCGCGAGTACTTGCCGAGGAAGGCCAGCCGCGCGGTACCCAGCGGACCGTTCCGCTGCTTGCCGATGATGATCTCGGCGACGCCCTTGTACTCGGTCTCCGGGTGGTAGACCTCGTCGCGGTAGACGAACAGGATGATGTCGGCGTCCTGCTCGATAGCACCGGATTCACGCAAGTCGGAGTTGATTGGGCGCTTGTTGGGCCGCTGTTCGAGGCCGCGGTTGAGCTGCGACAGGGCGATCACCGGGCAATTGAATTCCTTGGCCAGCGCCTTGAGCGAGCGCGAGATCTCGGAGATCTCATTGACCCGGCTGTCGCCGCTGGAGCCGGGAATCTGCATCAGCTGCAGGTAGTCGACCATGATCAGGCCGATTTCGCCGTGCTCGCGGGCCAGGCGGCGGGTGCGCGCGCGCATCTCCGACGGCGAAATGCCGGCGGTGTCGTCGATGAACAGCTTGCGGTCGTTGAGCAGGTTGACCGCCGAGGTCAAGCGCGGCCAGTCGTCGTCGTCCAGGCGACCGGAACGCACCTTGGTCTGGTCGATGCGGCCGAGCGAGGCGAGCATACGAATCACGATGGATTCCGAGGGCATCTCCAGCGAATAGACGAGGATCGCCTTGTCGCTGCGCATCAGCGCGTTCTCCACCAGGTTCATCGCGAAGGTGGTCTTACCCATCGACGGACGGCCGGCGACGATGATCATGTCGGCCGGCTGCAGGCCGCTGGTCAGCCCGTCCAGGTCGTCGAAGCCGGTGGACAGGCCAGTGATCGCGTCACCGTTGTTGAACAACGTGTCGATGCGGTCGATGGCCTTGACCAGGATGTCGTTGATGCCCACCGGGCCGCCGGTCTTCGGCCGCGCCTCGGCGATCTGGAAGATCAGCCGCTCGGCTTCGTCGAGAATCTCTTCGCCGGTGCGCCCCTGCGGGGCGTAGGCGCTGTCGGCGATCTCGCCGCTGATGCCGATCAGCTGGCGCAGCGTGGCGCGCTCGCGAATGATCTGCGCGTAGGCCTTGATGTTGGCCACCGACGGGGTGTTCTTCGCCAGTTCGCCGAGGTAGGCCAGGCCGCCGACCTGACTGAGCTGGCCTTCCTTGTCCAGTTGCTCGGACAGGGTCACCACGTCGAACGGGTGATTGCGCTCGGCCAGCTTGAAGATCGCGCGGTAGATCAGGCGGTGATCATGGCGGTAGAAGTCGCCATCGGAGACCTGGTCGAGGACCTTCTCCCAGGCGTTGTTGTCGAGCATGAGGCCACCCAGCACGGCCTGTTCGGCCTCGATCGAGTGCGGCGGCACCTTGAGGGCGGCGGTCTGCAGATCGTACTGCTCGGGGGCGGTGATATCGTTCATGGGCTCGCAGGAATTCAGGTCTGGAAAAACAAAAGGCACGTTTCCGCTCGCGCGGAACCGTGCCCGATGTTAACCGCCAGCACCCGAGGGTGCCAGACGATCGATACCGCTTAAGCAGCCACCACGACAACGCGGACGGAAGCTTCGACGTCGGTATGCAGGTGCAGTGCGATGTCGAATTCGCCAACGTTACGGATGGTGCCGTTCGGCAGACGCACTTCGCTTTTCGACACTTCGACGCCAGCGGCGGTCAGTGCGTCGGCGATGTCGTGGGTGCCGATGGAGCCGAACAGTTTGCCTTCATCGCCCGCGGTAGCGGTGATGGTGACTTCCAGTTCGTTGAGCTGAGCAGCGCGGGATTCGGCAAATGCCTTCTTCTCGGCAGCGGCTTTTTCCAGCTCAGCGCGGCGTGCTTCGAAAGCAGCAACGTTGGCCGGGGTAGCGGCGGTAGCCTTGCCTTGCGGCAGCAGGTAGTTACGGCCGTAACCGGACTTGACGCTCACCTTGTCGCCCAGGTTGCCCAGATTGGCGATTTTTTCCAGCAGGATGACTTCCATTTGGGTCTTACCTCTTAACTTTTAACCTTCACCGTTCGCAGGGCCGGCGCCGTTCTTGCGCGCCAGGCGTCCGCGAAAATCAATCAGACTGTCGACAACGGCAAACACCACGAGTAACGGATAAATCAGCTGCATGAACAGCAGCAAGGTCACGTACAGCCCCACCAGCCAGAACTTGCCCAGCTTGCCCTCCGCCACCAGCCCATGGATCAGGGCCAGGCCGGCGAAGGCCAGCGGCACACTGCACAGCGGCGTCAGCATGGCGGCCTGAATCCCAAGGTTGGGAGCGAGCAGCATGCCGGCCAGCAACAGCATCGCCAGCGACGGCGGCAGTCGCAGTGCGCGGAACTCGCGACCGAAACCACCCGGGTTGTACAGTGCCGCCTGCCAGTAACGCCCGAGCATCAGGCACAACAGGCTGACGACTTGCAGCAAAGCGGCCAGCAGTCCGGTCAGCACCGGTGCCAGCAAGGCATCCAGGCGCGCTTGCTCTTCCACCGGCAGCTGCTGGTGGAGCCCACCGAGCATCTGCGGCATGAGTTTCTGCAACTCCGCCGCGACTGCGTCGATGGGATCGCGAAACGCGGAACCCAGTACCAAGCCATACACCAGACCGAGCGCCACGCTGCACAGCAACACCCGGGTCCAGGACTCGCTGGCGCGCAACAGCGCCGCCAACCCCAGCGTACCCAGCAACACCAGCAAGGTGCGCGGATCGCCGAAGTACCACCAGGCCAATGCCGGCAGTACCGCCCAGACCACGATGCCGAGTGCATCGTTCAAACCGCGCCGCAACAGCACCAGGCTGCCAGCGGCGGCGCTCAACCAGAACAGCAGCGGCAATGCCGCAGACCCCACCACCACGAGGGTGGCCTGCATGCGACCGCGCATGATCAACTCAGCCAGGGCGCGCATGCGATCTATTCCTTACTTCTTGTCGACTGTCCGCTCTCAGCGGCCGTGGCTGTCGGTGTAGGGCAGCAGGGCCAGGAAACGGGCGCGCTTGATCGCGGTGCCCAGCTGACGCTGATAGCGAGCCTTGGTGCCGGTGATACGGCTCGGAACGATTTTGCCGGTTTCCGAAATGTAGGCTTTCAGAGTGTTGAGATCCTTGTAGTCGATCTCTTTCACGTCTTCAGCGGTGAAACGGCAGAATTTACGACGACGGAAGAAACGTGCCATGACAGTGGCTCCTCAATAGATCCGTGGATTACTCGTCAGCGTTGTCGCTGTCGCTGCTGTCGCCATCATCGCCTTCGGCGGTGTCGGCGCTTTCGACGCGCTCGCGACGCTCACGACGCTCACTGCGGTTTTCCTCGGCCTTGAGCATCTCGGACTGACCGGTTACGGCTTCATCGCGACGGATGACCAGGTTACGGATCACGGCATCGTTGTAACGGAAGTTGTCTTCCAGCTCGGCCAGGGCCTTGCCGGTGCACTCAACGTTCAGCATCACGTAGTGAGCCTTGTGAACGTTGTTGATGGCGTAGGCCAGTTGACGACGGCCCCAATCTTCCAGACGGTGAACTTTGCCGCCGTCTTCTTCGATCAGCTTGGTGTAACGCTCGACCATGCCGCCGACTTGCTCGCTCTGGTCCGGGTGAACCAGAAACACGATTTCGTAATGACGCATAAATGCTCCTTACGGGTTGTAGCCTGCCGCCAGGGCGGTCAGGCAAGGAGTGAATGACTCTTGCTGTGCTTGCCACGCAGAAGGGCACGAAAAGGCCTGCCGGCGCGGCAAGGGGCGACATTCTAGAGAAGCCCCGGAAGCCGCGCAAGGCGAACTGGCGATTATTTGAGCAATGCCGCCTGGCGCTGGCGGACCGCTTCGAACAGGCACACGCCGGTGGCCACCGACACGTTGAGGCTGCTGACGCTGCCGGCCATCGGCAACTTGACCAGGTAGTCGCAGTGCTCGCGGGTCAGCCGGCGCATGCCTTTGCCTTCGGCGCCCATGACCAGTACCAGCGGTCCGGTCAGGTCCTGCTGATAGACCTCCTGCTCCGCCTCGCCGGCGGTACCGACCACCCACAGGCCGCGCTGCTGGAGTTTCTCCAGGCTGCGCGCGAGGTTGGTCACCGCCACCAGCGGGATCACCTCGGCGGCGCCACAGGCCACCTTGCGCACCGTGGCGTTGAGGGTCGCCGACTTGTCCTTCGGCACGATCACCGCCAGCGCCCCGGCGGCATCCGCGGTACGCAGGCAGGCACCGAGGTTGTGCGGATCGGTGACCCCGTCGAGGACCAGCAGCAGCGGCACGCGCTCGCTGCGATCGAGCAACTCCTCGAGCATCGCCTCGCCCCACACCTGGCTGGGGCTGACCTCGGCGACCACGCCTTGGTGCACGCCCTCGACCCAGGTATCCAGCTCCCGCCGGTCGGCCTGGGCCACTTCCACGCGGGCCTGGTCGGCCAGCGCTAGCAGGGTCTGCACGCGCGGGTCGCGGCGCCCCTCGGCCAGCCAGATCTGCTTGACCCGCTTGGGATGATGGCGCAGCAAGGCCTCCACGGCATGCACACCGTAGATTTTTTCCCACTGACTCATGACTTGGCCCTGCGCTTACGCGGCTTGCCGGCGGGACCAGCCGGGGCTTCCGGCTTGCCGGCACCTTTGCGGTGACTGCTCGGCTTGGCCGCTGCCGGCTTGGCCTTGCCACGCGAGCCGGCCTTGGCCTCGGCGAGCAGGGCCTGCTTGACCGCCCGACTCTTGCTCACGTCGGTGTTGCCCAGCGTGCCGGCGCCCTTGCCCTCGCGGCGCGGCGCCTCGCCAGCGGCGCGCGACTTGCGCGGTGCACCGGCGACCGGGGCGGCCTCGGACAGCTCGAAGTCGATCTTGCGCTCGTCCAGGTCGACGCGCATGACGCGCACCTGCACGCTGTCGCCGAGGCGGAAGCTGCGCCCACTGCGCTCACCCGACAGGCGATGGTGGACTGGGTCGAAGTGGTAGTAGTCGGCCGGCAGCGCGGTGACATGCACCAGGCCTTCGACATAGATGTCCTTCAGCTCGACGAAGATGCCGAAGCCGGTCACCGCGGTGATCACCCCACCGAAGGTTTCGCCGACGCGATCCTGCATGAACTCGCACTTCAGCCAGTTGACCACGTCGCGGGTCGCCTCGTCGGCGCGCCGCTCGGTCATCGAGCACTGCTCGCCGAGCTTCTCCAGGCCACCCTCGTCGTACGGGTAGATCTTCGCCTTGGGCATGGCTGCCGCACCGGCGCGCTGCACATGCGGGGTCTCGCGGCGCGAACGGATCACGCTGCGAATGGCGCGGTGCACCAGCAGGTCCGGGTAACGGCGGATCGGCGAGGTGAAGTGGGTGTAGGCCTCGTAGTTCAGTCCGAAGTGGCCGTTGTTGTCGGCGCTGTACACCGCCTGGCTCAGCGAGCGCAGCATCACGGTCTGGATCAGGTGGAAGTCCGGACGGTCGCGAATGGTCTCCAGCAACAGCTGGTAGTCCTTCGGCGATGGGCCCTCCTTGGGCTTCTTGCCGCGCTGCAGCGACAGCCCGAGCTCACCGAGGAACGCCCGCAGCTTCTCCAGGCGCTCCGGCGGCGGGCCGTCGTGCACACGGTACAACGACGGCATCTCGTGATCCTGCATGAACTGTGCAGTCGCCACGTTGGCGGCGAGCATGCACTCTTCGATCAGGCGGTGCGCATCGTTGCGCTGGGTCGGGCGGATTTCGGCAATCTTGCGCCCGGTACCGAAGATGATCCGGGTTTCCTGGGTCTCAAAGTCGATCGCACCGCGCTCATGGCGCGCTGCCAGCAGCACCTGGTACAGCGCGTGCAGCTGCTTGAGGTGCGGCACCACGTCGGCGTACTCGCTGCGCAGCTTGCGCGCCTCGGTGCTGTTCGGCTGCTCGAGAATCGTGCTGACCTTGTTGTAGGTCAGCCGCGCGTGTGAATGGATCACCGCTTCGTAGAACTGGTACTCGACCAGTTTGCCGGTCTTCGACAGGCTCATCTCGCAGACCATCGCCAGGCGATCGACATGCGGGTTCAGCGAGCACAGGCCGTTGGACAGCTCTTCCGGCAGCATCGGTACGACACGCTCGGGGAAGTACACCGAGTTGCCGCGCTTCTGCGCCTCGTCGTCGAGCGCCGAGCCGACCTTAACGTAGTGCGACACGTCGGCGATCGCCACATAAAGCTTCCAGCCGCCGGAGAACAGCTTCCAGCGGCTGCTGTTCTTCTCGCAGAACACCGCGTCATCGAAGTCTCGGGCGTCCTCGCCGTCGATGGTGACGAACGGCAGGTGGCGCAGGTCGACGCGTTTCTCCTTGTCCTTCTCCTCGACTTCCGGCTTGAGCTTGTGCGCCTCCTTGATCACCGCATCCGGCCAGACATGCGGGATGTCATAGCTGCGCAGCGCGACGTCGATTTCCATGCCCGGCGCCATATAGTTGCCGATCACTTCGACGATATCGCCTTGCGGCTGGAAGCGCGGGGTCGGCCAGTGGGTGATCTTGATCTCGACGAACTGACCGATCTTCGCGCCCGAGGTACGCCCTGGGGTGACTAGCACTTCCTGTTGAATCTTCGGGTTATCGGCCTCGACGAAGCCGATGCCGCCCTCCTCGAAGTAGCGGCCGACGATGGTCTCGTGGGCACGCTCAATCACTTCGACGATGGCGCCTTCGCGACGGCCGCGGCGATCCACGCCGGATACCCGCGCGAGCACGCGGTCGCCGTCGAACACCAGGCGCATCTGCGCCGGGCTCATGAACAGGTCTTCGCTACCGTCGTCCGGCACCAGAAAGCCGAAGCCATCGCGGTGTCCGCTGATGCGGCCACGGATCAGGTCAAGCTTGTCCACCGGCGCGTAGGTGCCGCGCCGGGTAAAGATCAGCTGACCGTCGCGCTCCATGGCGCGCAGTCGGCGACGCAGGGCCTCCACCAGCTCCTCGCTGTGGAGACCGAACTCGTCCTGGAGTTGTTCGCGACTGGCAGGCGAGCCGCGCTCCGCGAGGTGATGCAGGATCAGCTCGCGACTGGGAATGGGGTTGTCGTATTTTTCCGCTTCGCGCGCGGCCTCGGGATCGAGGGATTGCCAATCGGCCATGTAGGTGAGGTTACCTTTGCTTATGCATAAATAGAGGAATCATCGTCTATTGAAGCGCGAAAAAGCTCGTCTACCCAGCTTTTCCCGCGACAATAATTTTTTCGCCATCAGGGGTTTACAAGCTAAAGGGGCGTCCGTATAGTTCGCGCCCACAGCGTCGAACAGACGTTGTAACACGAAGCGCATGAGCAATCATCGTTTCAGTGCCCAGGTGGCGGAATTGGTAGACGCGCTGGTTTCAGGTATCAGTGGTGGCAACACCGTGGAAGTTCGAGTCTTCTCCTGGGCACCAATTTCAAGTAAGCCGAGCTAATCGCTCGGTTTATCGTTTAACGGAGACAGTGATCCGTGCCGGCAACGGTGAACCACTGGTTCAAACGGTGAGCAATCATCGTGCTGTGCCCAGGTGGCGGAATTGGTAGACGCGCTGGTTTCAGGTATCAGTGGTGGCAACACCGTGGAAGTTCGAGTCTTCTCCTGGGCACCAAATTCAAAAACCGAGCCGAATGGCTCGGTTTTTTTATGCCTGCGATTTACCCGACGAACGCACAGGCAATAAAAAGGGCCGCTTGCGCGGCCCTTTCTCGATCACCCTCGCACTCAGGCGAACGGATGGCGCAGGACGATAGTCTCGTTGCGATCCGGGCCGGTCGAGATGATATCGATCGGCGCTCCGACCAACTCCTCCACGCGCTTGATGTACGCCTGGGCATTGGCCGGCAGCGCCTCAAGGCTCTTCACGCCGACGGTCGACTCGCTCCAGCCCGGCATCTCTTCGTAGACCGGCTGCAGACCGAGGTAGCTGTCGGCATCGGTCGGCGCCTCGACCTCGTTGCCGTCCTGATCCTTGTAGGCCACGCACAGGCGCACCACGTCCAGGCCATCGAGCACGTCGAGCTTGGTCAGGCACAGGCCGGAGATGCTGTTGATCTCGATGGCACGCCGCAGGATCACCGCATCGAACCAGCCGCAACGACGCGCACGACCGGTGGTCGAACCGAATTCGTGACCGCGCTTGGCGAGGAACGCACCGGTTTCGTCGAACAGCTCGGTCGGGAACGGCCCCGAACCGACGCGAGTGGTGTAGGCCTTGGTGATGCCGAGGATGTAATCCAGGTACATCGGGCCGAAGCCGGAACCGGTGGCGATGCCGCCCGCCGTGGTGTTCGAGCTGGTCACATAGGGGTAGGTGCCGTGGTCGATGTCCAACAGCGAGCCCTGGGCGCCTTCGAACATGATGTCCTTGCCCTCATGGCGCATCTCGTGGAGCACCGCGGTGACGTCAGCCATCATCGGCGCGAGCTGCTCGGCATAGGCCATGCATTCGTCGAGGGTCGACTGGAAGTCGATCGCCGGTTCTTTGTAGTAATTCACCAGCACGAAGTTGTGATAGTCGAGCAGTTCACCGAGCTTGGCGGCGAAACGCTCGCGGTGGAACAGGTCACCGACGCGCAGACCGCGACGCGCGACCTTGTCTTCGTAGGCCGGACCGATGCCGCGACCGGTGGTGCCGATCTTCGCATCGCCACGCGCCCTCTCGCGCGCCTGATCCAGCGCTACGTGATAGGAGAGGATCAGCGGGCAGGCCGGACTGATGCGCAGGCGCTCGCGCACCGGCACGCCCTTCTCTTCCAGCTTGGTGATTTCGCGCATCAGGGCGTCCGGCGCGACCACCACGCCGTTGCCGATCAGGCACTGCACGTTCTCGCGCAGGATGCCGGACGGAATCAGGTGCAGGACGGTCTTCTCACCGTCGATCACCAGGGTGTGGCCGGCGTTGTGACCGCCCTGATAGCGCACCACCGCGGCAGCCTGTTCGGTGAGCAGATCGACGATCTTGCCCTTGCCCTCATCACCCCACTGGGTGCCTAGGACGACGACATTCTTACCCATAACTCTTACCCTCTTCGCGGAAGCTCGATGCCGGCGTCAGGCCGGCGGGAAACTCAAGAAACCAGCGGCGCGATCTGCCAGCGCCCATCCAGCCAGGCCAATTGGCGATCACAACCCGCGCCACGCGCCTCGCTCGCCTCTTGCCCCGGCAGGGCCTGGACGACACGCACACGCTCGCGGCGCAACTGCTGGACCTGCTGCCACAGCAGCAGGTCATGGCTATCCGGCGCCCACACTCCGGGCGCGACCTCCTCGATCGCCATCTGACCCAGACTGACCAAGGTCTTCAGATCGGTGGAAAACCCGGTAGCCGGACGCGCGCGACCGAAATCGGCGCCGATATCATCGTAGCGCCCACCTTGGGCGATCGACTGACCGACACCCGGCACGAAAGCGGCAAACACCACACCGGTGTGGTAGTGGTAACCGCGCAGCTCGCCCAGGTCGAAATACAGCGGTAGCTCGGGATAGCGGTTTTCCAGGGTGTCGGCGATGGCAATCAGCTCATCGAGCGCGGCATGCACTTCAGCCGGCGCCTCAACCAGACAGGCCTGCGCCAGATCCAGCACCTCGCGGCCACCGCACAGCTCGGCGAGCGCGCGCAGCATCTTGCCCAACTCGTCGGGCAGCGCCGCCGTGAGCGAGGCCACCTCGTCGACGGCCTTGCGCTGCAGGGCATCAAACAGCTGCTGTTCGGCAGCGCCGGACAGCCCGGCGGCACGCGCCAGTCCACGGTAGATGCCAACATGACCGAGATCCATGTGCACATCCGGGACCTGAGCCAATTCGAGCATGTCGAGCATCAAGCTGATGACTTCGATATCACTGGCCGGACTGGCATCGCCGTACAGCTCGGCACCCAACTGGATCGGGCTGCGCGAAGTGGACAGTGCACGCGGCTTGGCATGCAGCACGCTGCCGGCATAGCACAGGCGGCTCGGCCCTTCGCGGCGCAGGGTGTGCGCATCGATGCGCGCCACCTGCGGCGTGATGTCGGCGCGAAAGCCCATCAACCGCCCGGACAGCGGATCGGTGACTTTGAAGGTGCGCAGCTCCAGATCCTGGCCCGCGCCGGTCAGCAGGGATTCCAGGTATTCGATGTGCGGTGTGACGACGAATTCATAGCCCCAGCGCTGGAACAGGTCCAGCACTTCGCGGCGCGCCGCCTCGATGCGCGCCGCTTCCGGCGGCAGTACTTCCTCGATGCCATCTGGCAGCAGCCAGCGGTCTACCGTTGCCATTTCGCCATTCCCCTTTTGATCTGGGCGGCAAGCCTTCAGTGAAGCAGATATAGGAGGGCGGTACCCAGCAGCATGCTGGCTAACCCGATGAGGCGCAGATGACGATCCGGCAGCCGAGCCACCTGGGCAATCGTCTCGCGCCAGCGTCGCGGGAAGAGAAAGGGCAGGATGCCTTCCAGCACCAACATCAGACACAGCGCTATGCCGAATTCCTGCCACATGATTCCCACAGACGCAAAAAAGCCGGGATTTTCCCGGCTGGCCCATGATAACACGTTTCCCCGCCCGGTCACCCCGGTGGACGACAGGCGTCCGCCGGGGCACCGCGGTTACTTGGACTTTTCCAGGTAGCGGAAGAAGTCGCTTTTCGGGTCCAGCACCAGCACGTCGCGCTTGTCGGCGAAGCTCTCGCGATAAGCCTTCAGACTGCGATAGAAGGCGTAGAACTCAGCATCCTCGGCATACGCCTTGGAGTAGATTTCCGCCGCCTTGGCATCGCCGTCACCGCGGGTCTCCTCCGCTTCACGGTAAGCCTCGGCAAGGATCACCCGCTTCTGCCGGTCAGCGTCGGCGCGAATCCCCTCCGCCAGCTCCTTGCCCTTGGCGCGGTGCTCGCGCGCTTCACGCTCACGCTCGGAGCCCATGCGGTCGAACACGCTGCGGTTGACCTCCTTCGGCAGGTCGATGGCCTTGACGCGTACGTCGATCACCTCGATGCCCAGTTCGCGCTGCGCCGCCTTGTTCAGCGAGGCAGTGACCTGCCCCATCAGCGCATCACGCTCGCCGGACACCGACTCGTGCAGGGTGCGCTTGCCGAACTGGTCACGCAGCGACGCCTCCAGGCGACGGGACAGACGCTCGTCGGCGATCTGTTTGATGCCCGAGGTCGCGGTGTAATAACGCTCGGCGTCCAGCACCCGCCACTTGGCGAAGGCATCAACCATCAGCGCCTTCTTCTCCAGAGTGAGGAAGCGCGAAGTGGAGGCGTCCAGAGTCATCAAGCGGGCATCGAATTTACGTACCTGGTTGATGTACGGCACCTTGACGTGCAGGCCCGGCTTCACGTCGGGCTCAACCACACGCCCGAAGCGCAGCAGCACCGCGCGCTCGGTTTGCGAGACGATGTAGAAGCTGTTCCAGGCGACCAGTGCGACGACCACGCCGACGATCAGGGCGATCAGAGATTTATTGCCCATCAGCGACTCTCCCTTGTCCGCAGATCACGCTGCTGCAGATCGGAGTTGACCCGCGCACCCAGATCGCTCGCGGCACCCGCCGCTGCGCCCGGTACAGCACTACCCGCGCCACCGCGGCTGTCGATCATCTTGTCCAGCGGCAGGTACAGCAGGTTGTTCTGCCCCTTGTCACCGGAGACCAGCACCTTGCTGGTGTTGCTCATCATTTCCTGCATGGTGTCCAGGTACAGACGCTCGCGGGTAACTTCCGGTGATTTACGGTACTCGGCGACCAGCTTGCCGAAGCGATTGGCTTCACCGGTCGCCCGCGAAATCACTTCATCGCGATAGCCGCTGGCGTCCTCGAGCAGGCGCTGGGCCTGACCGCGCGCTTCCGGCACCACGCCATTGGCATAGCTTTCCGCCAGGTTCTTCTCGCGCTGCTCGTCTTCGCGGGCACGAATCACGTCGTCGAAGGCTTCCTGCACTTCACGCGGCGCCGCCGCGCTCTGCAGGTTGACCTGGGTGACGGTGATCCCGGTGCGGTAGGTGTCCATGAAGCTTTGCAGGCGCTCCTTGACCTCGCTGGCCATCAGCTCACGCCCTTGGGTCAGCACCTGATCCATCGCCGTTGAGCCGACCACGTGGCGTACCGCGCTGTCGGTGGACTGCTGCAGGCTCAGCTCCGGCTGGTCGACGTTGAGCACGAAGTCCTTGAGGTTGCTGATCTTGTACTGCACGGTCAGCGGCACTTCGATGATGTTCTCATCCTCGGTGAGCATCTGCCCCTGCTTGCTGTACGCCCGCTCGCGCGTGACGTTTTCCTGGTACTTCTTGTCGATCGGTGGGAAGTAGAAGTTCAGGCCCGGGCCGACAGTCTTGTGGTACTCGCCAAAGCGCAGCACTACCGCCTGCTCCTGTTCGTCGACCACGTAGATGGCGCTGTACAGCCAGATCGCGGCAAGCACTGCCAGGCCGATGGCCAGCATGCTGTAACCGCCCCCGGAACGCGGCTCTTCGCCACCGCCCCGTTTCTTGCCACCGAACAAACCGTTCAGGCTGTCCTGCAGCTTGCGGAAGGCCTCATCCAAATCCGGCGGCCCTTTGCGATCACCGCCACCGCGGCGACCACCCCAGGGATCCTGATTGTTCGAGTTGCCCCCCGGCTCATTCCAAGCCATAGCGCTCTCCATCCAGATCAAGCAAAGACGCGCCAGGCGACGCGCCCGCCAATGCTACAGAATGCCCGCCGTCCGCCGCAAAAGCGTGGCGGCAGGCTTTATTGCAAAGTGTGTTGCTCGAGGAATTCGGCGGGCTGCCAGCCTTCCCGACTGACCAGACGATTGAGCTCGACCCGCGGCAGACGCACCGTCAGCAGACTGGCGCCGGCTTCGTCGTGGCCCTCTTCCCGCACCACGCCCAAAGCGAAGAACTGCGCACGCAAACGTCCCAGGCGCTGGGGCAAGCATAGAGTACCGCTGAAGATGTCATCGCCGAGCAGCTCGGCAATTGCCTGATGCAGTAGCTCCAGGCCCTTGCTGTCACGCGCAGAGAGCCAGACGCGCTGCGGCTGGCCGTCGGCGTCGCGCTGAATCTGCGGATCCACGCCTTCCAGCAGGTCGATCTTGTTGTACACCTCGAGAATCGGCTGCTCGCTGGCACCGATCTCGCTGAGCACCGCGAGCACCTGCTCGATCTGCTGATCGCGCTCCGACTCATGGGCATCGATCACATGCAGCAGCAGGTCGGCGTTGCTGGATTCCTCCAGCGTGGCGCGAAACGCCTCGACCAACTTGTGCGGCAGGTGGCGGATGAAGCCCACGGTATCTGCCAGCACGATCGGCCCGAGGTCGTCGAGTTCGAGGCGGCGCAGGGTCGGATCGAGGGTCGCGAACAGCTGGTCGGCGGCATACACCTCGGAGGAAGTCAGCGCGTTGAACAGCGTCGATTTGCCGGCGTTGGTGTAACCGACCAGGGAAACCGAAGGGATGTCGGCACGCTTGCGACCGCGCCGCGCCTGCTCACGCTGGCTGCGCACCTTCTCGAGCTTCTGCTTGATCTGCCGGATACGCACACGTAGCAGGCGGCGGTCGGTTTCCAGCTGGGTTTCACCCGGACCGCGCAGACCGATACCGCCCTTCTGCCGCTCCAAGTGGGTCCAGCCGCGCACCAGGCGCGTGCTCATGTGATCCAGCTGAGCCAGCTCAACCTGTAGCTTGCCTTCATGGGTGCGCGCGCGCTGGGCGAAGATGTCCAAAATCAGACCGGTACGGTCGATCACCCGGCACTCAAACGCGCGCTCCAGGTTGCGTTCCTGGCTCGGCGTGAGGACATGATTGAAGATGACCAGATCGGCCTGTTCGGCCTTGACCAGCGCGTGCAGCTCGTCGACCTTGCCGCTGCCGATCAGGAACTTGGCGCTCGGCCGATGGCGCGGCACGACGACCAGAGTCACCGTTTCCGCGCCGGCTGAAATCACCAGCTCCTGAAATTCCTGCGGGTCTTCGCGCACCTCGGGATTTTGGCCCTCCAGATGCACGAGGATGGCCCGCTCTCCCCCTTGGTGACGCTCAAAGAACAAGACGAATCCCCAATCAGGCGTTACCCGGCTCTACGTCGGACGACTCAGTGTCGGACGCGCTGGGCAACCGCACCGGGCGGCTAGGCACCACGGTGGAAATGGCGTGCTTGTAGACCATCTGGCTGACGGTGTTCTTCAGCAGAATGACGAATTGGTCGAAGGATTCGATCTGGCCTTGCAGCTTGATGCCGTTCACCAGATAGATGGAAACCGGTACGCGTTCCTTACGCAGGGTATTGAGGTAAGGGTCTTGTAGCGAATGCCCTTTTGACATATGCCGCACTCCTTTGAGGGTCGATAGTTTTAGTAATCAGAAATAAGGTTCCAGCCGCCCTACCCCCAAGGATAGACGGCCGCAGATGAAGTCTCAGTTCAATATGGAGACCGAGTTCAGGTATTTCAAGGCGCGCGGCAGATTGTCGCTCGCCAGGCTGTCCAACCAGTGTAATTCAGGCCAGCCGCGTAACCAGGTGAATTGCCGCTTGGCGAGTTGCCGGGTGGCGATGATGCCACGCTCGACCATCTCGGCCCGATCCAGCGTGCCATCCAGGTAATCCCACACCTGGCGATAGCCCACTGCGCGCATCGACGGCAGCCCCGCATGCAGACCTGCACGGCGACGCAGAGCTTCGACCTCTTCGACGAAGCCCTGTTCCACCATCAACTGAAATCTTTCCGCGATACGCGCATGCAGAACATGGCGTTGCGCCGGCGCGATCGCCAGTTGAGCGACAGTATAGGGCAATTGCTCGGCGGTCGACGCGCCTTGCTGCTGGCGGTGGGCGGTCATCGAGCGGCCACTGACGCGATAGACCTCCAGCGCCCGCACCAGGCGCTGCGGGTCGTTCGGATGGATGCGCGCGGCCGACTCCGGATCGGCCCGCTGCAGCTCGCGGTGCAAGGCTTCGAGGCCTTCCGCCGCGGCCCAGGCCTCGAGTTCGGCGCGCACCTTCGGATCGGCCGCAGGCATGTCCGCCAGACCTTCGAGCAATGCCTTGTAATACAACATAGTGCCGCCCACCAGCAGCGGAACTCGCCCGCGCGCGGTGATCTCCGCCATCGCCGCCAGCGCGTCGCTGCGAAATTCGGCGGCGGAGTAGCTGTCCTCCGGCTCACGGATATCGATCAGCCGATGCGGAAAAGCCTCCAGCAGCTCGGCCGAGGGCTTCGCCGTACCGATATCCATGCCGCGATAGATCAGCGCCGAATCGACGCTGATCAGCTCGCACGACAGGGTTTTCGCCAGCTCGATGGCCAGGTCGGTCTTGCCGGCGGCGGTGGGGCCCATCAGGAAGATGGCGGGGGGCAAGGAGGACATCGGCGGGACTCTGGACTGCAAGGGCATAGCTTCGGGCTTCACGCGACCGGCATCAAGCCTCAGCGGCCGCGCAGGAACAGCTTGTCCAGGTCATCCATGGCCAGCTGGGTCCAGGTCGGCCGGCCGTGGTTGCACTGCCCGCTACGTTCGGTGTGTTCCATGTCGCGCAGCAGGGCGTTCATCTCCGGCAGGGTCAGGCGGCGATTGGCGCGTACCGCGCCATGGCAGGCCATGGTTGCCAGCAGCTCGTTGAGATGCGCCTGGATGCGGTCGCTGGTGCCGTACTCCATCAGGTCGGCGAGCACGTCCCGCACCAGGCGATTGGCTTCGGCCTGTTTGAGCAGCGCGGGAATCTGGCGGATCGCCAGGGTCTCCGGGCCGAGCCGCTGCAGTTCGAAGCCCAGCCGACGGAACCACTCGGCGTGCTCCTCGGCGCAATCGGCCTCGCGCTCGCTGAGCGCCAGCGACTCCGGCACCAGCAGCGGCTGACCGCTCAAGCCCTCGCTGGCCATCGCCACCTTGAGCCGCTCGTACATGATGCGTTCGTGCGCAGCATGCATGTCGACCAGCACCAGGCCGAGGCGATTCTCCGCCAGCACGTAGACGCCCTTGAGCTGCGCCAGCGCATAGCCGAGTGGAGGGATGTCGCCCTGCGCCTCCGGCAGCGCGGCTGGAGCCGCCTCGCCGAGCGGCGAGAAATACTCGCGGTAGGCGCCCGCCGACTCGCTGGCCGGCAGCCCGGAACTCGGTCGCGGCGCCTGATAACCACCCATCGGCGCGCGCCAGGTCGGCGCCCCCGGCGGCGTCTCCAGCACTGCGGCAGCGAGGCCGATCTCGCCCTGCGGGCCGAACTCGCCAGCCGCCATGCCACTCGGGCGCGCCATGTCGCTCATGGTCGCCGGTGCGGCCAGCTGATCTTCCGGGCGCACTTCGCCGAGCGCGCGGTGCAGCGTGCCATACAGGAAGTCGTGGACCATGCGGCTGTCGCGGAAACGCACCTCGTGCTTGGTCGGGTGCACGTTGACGTCGACCAGCGCCGGATCGATTTCCAGGAACAGCACGAAGGTCGGGTGGCGACCGTTGAACAGCACGTCGCGGTAGGCCTGGCGCACCGCGTGGGCGACCAGCTTGTCGCGGACCATGCGGCCGTTGACGTAGAAGTACTGCAGGTCGGCCTGACTGCGCGAGAAGGTCGGCAGACCGACCCAGCCCCACAGGTGCAGGCCGTTGCGCTCGATCTCGATCGGCAGCGCCTGCTCGAGGAACGCCGAGCCGCACACCGAGGCGACGCGGCGCGCCTGGCTGATGGCGTCGGTGGCTTCGTGCAGGGCCAGGATGTTCTTGCCGTTGTGGCGCAGATGGAAGGCGACGTCGAAGCGCGCCAGCGCCAGGCGGCGGATGACCTCCTGCAGGTGGTCGAACTCGGTCTTCTCGGCACGCAGGAACTTGCGCCGCGCGGGGGTGTTGAAGAACAGGTCGCGGACTTCCACCGAGGTGCCCACCGGGTGCGCCGCCGGCTGCACGCGCGGCTGCATGTCGCGACCCTCGGTCTCGACCTGCCAGGCCTGTTCGGCATCGGCGGTGCGCGAGGTGAGGGTCAGCCGCGACACCGAGCTGATCGACGCCAGCGCCTCGCCACGAAAGCCCATGCTCATGACCCGCTCGAGGTCTTCGAGGTCGCGAATCTTGCTGGTCGCGTGGCGCGCCAGGGCCAGCGGCAGGTCGTCGGCCGCGATGCCGGAGCCGTCGTCGCGCACTCGCAGCAGCTTGACGCCGCCCTGCTCGACATCCACCTCGACGCGCCGGGCGCCGGAATCCAGGCTGTTTTCCAGCAGTTCCTTGATCACCGAGGCCGGGCGTTCGACCACTTCGCCGGCGGCAATCTGGTTGGCCAGCCGCGGACTGAGCAGCTGGATGCGTGCGGCGTCACTCATGGCTGCGCCGCCAGGGCGGTAGCGGGAATCTGCAGGACCTGGCCGACTTTAACGGTGTCGTTCTTCAGGCTGTTGGCGCTGCGCAGGGCGGTCAAGCCGACCTGATAGCGCTGGGCGATCAGCGCCAGGCTCTCGCCGGAACTGACGATGTGCTCGCGCGGCCCGGCGGCGATCTTGCCCTGGTCACGCAGCCAGGCGATGTAGGTACCGGGCGGCGGGCTCTGCTGGAAGAACTGCTTGACCCCGCCGGTAATCGCCCGCGCCAGGGCCTGCTGGTGGCTGGCGCTGGCGAGCTTCTGCGATTCGTTGTGGTTGGAGATGAAGCCGGTCTCGACCAGGATCGACGGGATGTCCGGCGACTTCAGCACCATGAAGCCGGCCTGCTCGACGCGCCGCTTGTGCAGCGGGGTGACGCGACCGACGTTACTCAGCACCTTCTGCCCGACGTTGAGGCTGGACGACAGCGACGCGGTCATCGACAGGTCGAGCAGCACGCCGGCGAGCATGCGGTCCTTGTCGTCCAGGCTGACGCTACCCACCCCGCCGATCAGGTCGGAGCGGTTTTCGTTGTCGGCCAGCCAGCGCGCGGTCTCGGACGTCGCGCCGCGGTCCGACAGGGCGAACACCGAGGCGCCAAAGGCGCTGCGGCTCGGCGCGGCGTCGGCGTGAATCGAGACGAACAGGTCGGCGCCCTTCTTGCGGGCAATCTCGGTGCGTTTGCGCAGCGGGATGAAGTAGTCGCCGGAGCGCACCAGCTCGCCGCGGAAACCTTTTTCCTGGCTGATCTGGCGCTGCAGCTCCTTGGCGATCGCCAGGGTGACGTTCTTCTCGTGCTGGCCTTTCGGGCCGAGCGCACCGGGGTCCTCGCCACCGTGGCCGGCGTCGATGGCTACCACGATGTCGCGCTTGCTGCCAGGCGGTGGCGGCGGGGTGAGTTTCGGCGCCGGCTGGGTGGGCGACACCGGCACCGCCGGGTTGTCGGCGATGGTGGTCGGCGGCAGGCTCGGCGCAGTGTCGGCGCCCTGGTCATAAAGGTCGATGACCAGGCGATCGCCGTACTGCTGGTTGGGCGCCAGGCTGAAGCTCTTCGGGGTGACCGGCGCCGACAGGTCGATGACCACGCGCAGGTCGTTGGGGGTGCGCTGGGCGGAACGCACGCCGGTGATCGGGGTATTGCTCAGCGACAGCTGGTCGAGGCGGGTGGCCAGTTGCGCGCCGTTGACGTCGATGACCAGGCGGTTCGGCGCGGCGAGGGTGAACAGGCTGTGCTGCACCGGGCCGGACAGGTCGAACACCAGGCGGGTGTTGTCCGGTGCGCGCCACAGGCGCACGCTCTTGACCTGCGAGGCGGCGAACACGTCGAGCGCCAAGGCCATCAGCAGCACACCCACCCCAACCGCTTGTGCGCGCATGCGCATAGACTTCCCCACTCTCTTATTGTGACGCGTCGTTCCGGACTACCCCCGCAAGGGCGACACACCAGGCTTCGCCGCGCTGACCTTGTGCCGTCAGATGCAGCGAACGACCACCGCCATCATGGGGGCTAATGGTAATGGTCAGGTCGGCCTTTGGCAAAATGCCTGCCCCACGCTGCGGCCACTCGATCAGGCACAGCGCATCGCCGTCGAAATAGTCGCGGATACCGAGAAACTCCAGCTCCTCGGGGTCAGCCAAACGGTACAGGTCGAAGTGGAACGCCTGGGTTTCGCCGAGTTCGTAGGGCTCGACGAGGGTAAAGGTCGGGCTCTTCACCGCACCGACATGCCCTAGGCCACGGATGATGCCGCGCGACAGGGTGGTCTTGCCCATGCCCAGGTCGCCGAGCAGGTAGATCACGCCCCGACCGGCGGTCAGCTCGGCGAGCCGGGCGCCGAATTCGAGCATGGCCGCTTCGTCAGCGGCAAACAGGGTCAGGCCAGACACGGGCTATGGCTCTCCAACAGGTCACGGATATGGGGAATCAGGTCGCTGGCAGCCAGCCCGCGTCCTGCCTGCGCAGCGCGTTCGCCGGCGCAGGCATGCATCCAGACGCCCAGCGTCGCCGCATCGAAGGCCGGCAGGCCCTGGCCACGCAGCGCGCCGATCAACCCGGCCAGCACATCGCCGAGACCGGCACTGGCCATCGCCGGATGGCCACGGTCGCACAGTGCCAGCCGGCCATCCGGGGTGGCGACCAGGCTGCCGGCGCCTTTCAGCACCACCACTGCGGCGTAGCGCGCAGCCAGGGCCAGTGCCGCGGCGGGGCGATCGCACTCCACCTCGGCAACCGTGCAGCCGAGCAGGCGCGCCGCCTCGCCGGGGTGCGGGGTAAGGATCAATTCGGCAGGCGCACCGACCTGCCCGCTGGCGAGCAGGTTGAGCGCGTCGGCGTCCCACACCTGTGGCCGTACGCTGGCGGCCGCCGCAGACAGCAGGCTGCGCCCCCAGGCCGCCTGACCGAGACCGGGACCGACCACCAGCACGTCGGCACGCTCGGCGAGGCCGGGCAGCTGATAGGTCGAGGCCAGCGCCTGCACCATCAGCTCCGGCTGCCGCGCCAGCGCCGCCGCGACGTGTTCACCGCGGGTCGCCAGCGACACCAGTCCGGCACCGGCGCGCAGCGCACTCTGCGCACTGAGCAGCGCCGCGCCGCCGAAGCCGCGATCGCCGCCGATCACCAAGACGTGACCGAACTGGCCCTTGTGCGCGCTGCGCACACGCGCCGGCAAGCGCGCCAGCCCGGTTGCGGCGAGACGCTGGGCGCGCGCCGGCTGCGCGGCGACCAGCGCTGGCTCGGCCTGCAGGTCGTCGAAACGCAGCTCGCCGACGCAGTCCGCGGCGACCCCGCAGAACAGTCCGAGCTTGAGGCCGACAAAGCTCACCGTCAGGCTGGCACGCACCGCCACGCCCAGCTCGCGACCGGTGTCGGCACACAGCCCGGAAGGAATATCCACCGCCAGTACCGGCCGGCCGCTGCCGTTGAGCAGGCGAATCGCCTGGGCATAGGGTTCGCGCACCGGCCCGCTGAGGCCGGTACCGAGCAGCGCATCGACCACCACGCCGTCCAGCGCCGCGCATTCGCGCCAGGCTTGCATCGCCACCCCGGCCGCCAGCGCGGCGGCATGCGCCTGCGCCGCGTCGCCGGCCAGGCGCGCCGGCTCGGCCAGCGTCAGCACCTGCACGCGCCAGCCGGCGCGCTGCGCCAGCGCGGCGATCAGGTAGCCGTCACCGGCGTTGTTGCCGTGCCCGACCAGCACCGTCAGCGCCCCGGCCTCCGGCCAGCGCTGGCGCAGCGCCCGCCAGGCGGCGTGCGCGGCACGCTGCATCAGCTCGAAACCGGGCGTGCCGGCGGCGATCAGGCGCGCGTCCAGCTCGCGCACCTGGGCGGCGCTATAGAGAGGCAAGGGGAGGTCGTCGGCTACGGATGGCATGGGCTGCTCCAATGTCTGGCAGAATTATACCCACCCGCCCGCGATTTCCGCCCAGCATGTCCAGTCCCGCCACCGCTCCGCTCGATCTCGACGCCCTTGCCCAATCGATCAAGGACTGGGGTCGCGAGCTCGGCTTCCAGCAAGTTGGCATCGCCGGACTCGACCTCGCCGAGCACGAGTCTCACCTGCAGCGCTGGCTCGCGGCCGGCTATCAGGGCGAGATGGACTACATGGCGGCGCACGGCAGCAAGCGCTCGCACCCCGAGCAACTGGTGCCCGGCACCCTGCGCGTGGTGTCGCTGCGCATGGACTACCTGCCCGGCGACACGCAGATGGCCAAGCGCCTGGCCGCGCCGGAGCAGGCCTACGTGTCGCGCTACGCGCTGGGCCGCGACTACCACAAGCTGGTGCGCAAACGCCTGCAGCAACTGGCCGAGCGGATCCAGGCGGCCATCGGCCCGTTCGGCTACCGCGCCTTCGTCGACAGCGCGCCGGTGCTGGAGAAGGCCCTCGCCGAACAGGCCGGGCTGGGCTGGATCGGCAAGAACACCCTGGTGCTGAATCGCCAGGCCGGCAGCTGGTTCTTCCTCGGCGAGCTGTTCGTCGACCTGCCGCTGCCGGTCGATGCGCCGCACGCCAGCGAGCACTGCGGGCGCTGCAGCGCCTGCCTGGATATCTGCCCGACTGCGGCGTTCGTCGCCCCCTACGTACTGGATGCGCGGCGCTGCATTTCCTACCTGACCATCGAGCTGAAGGGCGCGATCCCCGAGGAGTTGCGCCCGCTGATCGGTAATCGGGTGTTCGGCTGCGACGACTGCCAGATCGTCTGCCCGTGGAACCGCTTCGCCCGACCGACCAGCCAGGGCGACTTCCAGCCGCGCCACGGCCTGGACAACGCCACCCTGGCCGAGCTGTTCCGCTGGAGTGAGGAGGAGTTCCTCAGCCGCACCGAAGGTTCGCCACTACGTCGCGCCGGTTACGAACGCTGGCTGCGCAACCTGGCCGTGGGGCTGGGCAACGCGCCGTCGAGCATCCCGGTGCTCGAGGCCCTGCAGGCGCGCCGCGACGATCCGTCGGCGCTGGTGCGCGAGCATGTGCAGTGGGCGCGGGCGCGCCACGGCCAGGTCTAGCCTGGCCGCTCACCTTCAGACCTTGAGGAAGTGCTCGCGGTAGTAGCGCAGCTCAGCGATCGACTCGCGAATGTCGTCCAGCGCCTGGTGGGTGCCCTGCTTAACGAAGCCGTCCTTGATCTGCGGTGCCCACAGGCTGGCGAGGATCTTCAGGGTCGACACGTCCAGGTAACGGTAGTGGAAGTACGCCTCGAGCTTCGGCATGTACTTGTAGAGGAAACGGCGGTCCTGGCCGATGCTGTTGCCACAGATCGGCGACTTGCCCTGCGGCACCCACTGCTCGAGGAACGCCAGGGTCGCCGCCTCGGCCGCCGCGGTATCCAGCTGGCTGTCGCGCACCCGCTGAGTCAGGCCGCTCTGGCCATGAGTGCGGGTGTTCCACTCGTCCATGCCGGCCAGCGCGGCATCGCTCTGGTGCACGGCGATTACCGGTCCCACGGCCAGCACATTGAGCTCGCTGTCGGTGACGATGGTGGCGATTTCGATGATGACATCGCGCTCCGGCTCCAGGCCGGTCATTTCCAGATCGATCCAGATCAGGTTGTTCGGGTTGGGCATGAATCAGCTCCTTGTCTAGGTTGCGCAGTTTAGCCCAGCGCGGGGGCCGTCGACGCGCGTGCTAAACTCGCCGCCGCTCCCGCCCGCCTGCAATCCGGAACCCTACATGGCCAAACGCCAGCTCAACCGCCGCCAGAACTGGCGGATCGAAAAGATCCAGACCGAACGCGCCGCCCGCGCCGCCAAGCGCGAGTCGCAGGCGCTGGACGCGCTGGAAGGCGGCGACCTGGGCCCGGAGCAGACCGGCCTGGTGATCGCCCACTTCGGCGTGACGGTGGAAGTCGAGGCCGAGGAAGACGGCCAGACCTACCGCTGCCACCTGCGCGCCAACCTGCCGCCGCTGGTCACCGGTGATCGCGTGGCGTGGCGCGCCGGCAACCAGGGCAACGGCGTGATCGTCGCCCAGCTGCCGCGGCGCAGCGAGCTGTGCCGCCCGGACAGCCGCGGCCAGCTCAAGCCGGTGGCGGCCAACGTCGACCTGATCGTGATCGTCTTCGCGCCGCTGCCCGAGCCGCACGCCAACCTGATTGACCGCTACCTGGTCGCCGCCGAGCACGCCGGGATCCGCCCGCTGCTGCTGCTCAACAAGGCCGACCTGATCGACGAGCACAACGCCGCGGCGCTGGACAGCCTGCTGGCGGTGTACCGCCAGCTCGGCTATCCGTTGCTGGAAGTCTCGGCGCATGGCGGCGGCGGCATGCAGGAGCTGCAGCGCTTACTCGACGGCCACGTCAGCGTGTTCGTCGGCCAGTCGGGGGTCGGCAAGTCGTCGCTGGTCAACAGCCTGCTGCCGGAGGTCGACACCCGGGTCGGCGCGCTGTCGGAACTGACCGGCAAGGGCACCCACACCACCACCACCGCGCGGTTGTTCCACTTCCCCGGCGGCGGCGACCTGATCGACTCGCCGGGGATTCGCGAGTTCGGCCTGGTGCACGTCAGCCGTGCCGACATCGAGGATGGCTTCATCGAGTTTCGCGACCTGCTTGGCCGCTGCCGCTTCCGCGACTGCCAGCATGACCGCGAACCCGGCTGCGCACTGCTCAAGGCTCTGGAAGACGGGCGCGTGCAACCGCAGCGACTGGCCAGCTACCGGCACATCCTCGCCAGTCTGCCGCAGGACGAATACTAAGCGGGGGTTACGGCTCGCGGGCGTCGTTGAGCTTGAGCGGGCCGTTGTCGAAGATATTCAGCTGCTCACGCACCTGCTCGGCCGGTAACGGCTCCGCCGTGCCCGGCGCCGGGGCCTGACTGCCTGGCGCGGCTGGTTCACCAGGGGCAGCCGGCGTCTCAGCCGGTGCCTCTTCGCCCTGCTCGCCTTCGATGGCGCGCTGCGCCTTCTTGGTCAGGACGATGATGTCGATGCGCCGGTTCACCGGGTTGAGCGGATCCTCGCGATCGAACAGCGCTGACGAGGCGTAGCCGACCACCCGCGCCACCTGCTCGTCCGGATAACCGCCGGCGACCAGCGCACGGCGTGCCGCGTTGGCGCGGTTCGACGACAGCTCCCAGTTGCCGAAGTCACCGCTGCCGGCGAACGGCTTGGCGTCGGTATGCCCGCTGATGCTGACCTTGTTCGGCACCGCCTTGATGGTGTCGGCCATGGCCAGCAGGATGTCCTCGAAGTACGGCTGCAGACGCGCGCTGCCGAGGTCGAACATCGGCCGGTTCTCGGCATCCATGATCTGGATGCGCAGCCCGTCCTGGGTGATCTCGAGAAGAATCTGGTCCTTGAAACGCTGCAGCTGCGGGCTCGCGTCGATCTTGTTCTGCAACTCCTGGAGCAGCAGTTCGAGGCGTTCCTGTTCGAGCTTGTTGGCGATGTCTTCGGCCTGGGTCGGGTCGGTCTTGCTCTTGTCCAGGTCGTCCGGCAGGTTCTGGATTTCCGGGTTGAGGGTCTTGTCCGGCGCCGGTGTTGGCGTGCCGCCGAGGTCGATGACGTAGGGACTGGCGCTCTCGGTGAAGCCGACCGGGTCCTGGAAGTAGCCGGAGATCGCCTTCTTCTGCTCCGGGGTCGCCGAGGACATCAGCCACAGCACCAGGAAGAAGGCCATCATCGCCGTGGCGAAGTCGGCAAACGCGATCTTCCACGCCCCGCCGTGGTGGCCCGCGGCGTAGCGCTTGATGCGCTTGACGATAATCGGCTGATTGTTGTCCATCGCCTACCCGTCAGCCGCCGCGCATGGCCTGGTCGAGCTCGCTGAAGCTCGGCCGGTGCGCAGGGAACAGCACCTTGCGGCCGAACTCCACCGCCAGGGTCGGCGGCATGCCGGACGCCGAGGCGACCAGGCAGGCCTTGATCGCCTCGAACAGGTTCAGCTCTTCTTTGGCGTCGTGCTCCAGCGACGTGGCCAGCGGGCCGAAGAAGCCGTAGGCGGCGAGAATCCCCAGGAAGGTACCGACCAGTGCCGCGCCGACGTGCTTGCCGAGGTCGGCCTGCGCGGCCTCGCCGAGCATGGCCATGGTCACCACGATGCCGAGCACCGCGGCGACGATGCCGAAGCCCGGCAGGCCGTCGGCGATGCGGTTGACCGCATGGGCCGGGTGTTCGAGTTCCTCCTTGAGGCTACCGAGCTCCATGTCGAACAGCCCTTCGAGTTCGTGCGGCGCCATGTTGCCGGACGACATGATGCGCAGGTAATCGCAGATGTAGGCGGTCATCCGCTCGTCTTTCAACACGCCCGGGTACTTGCTGAAGATCGGGCTGGCGGCCGGCTCTTCGATGTCCGCCTCGACCGCCATCATGCCTTCGCGGCGGCTCTTGTTGAGGATCTCGTAGAGCAGGCGCAGCACTTCCAGGTAGAACCCGTGGGTGAAGCGCGAGCTGAACATCTTCAGCGACTTCTTCAGCACGTGCATGGTCGTGCTGCCGGGGTTGGCCTGCAGGAAGGCGCCGAGCGCCGCGCCGCCGATGATCATCACCTCGAACGGCTGGATCAGCGCGGCGATTTGGCCGTGCGAAAGAACGTATCCGCCGAGCACGCTGGCGAATACGACGATGATGCCGAGAATTTTTGCCATAGGAATTGGGGTCGCTGGTAGAAGGGCAATTGAGCTGCCGCCCTTCTATTTATCGGAAGTTATGCGCCAGACTATAGGCTGCCAGGTCGAAAATCCAATGCAGCGCAGCCAGCATGCCGACGCCATCCGCTCTACCCCGCACCTTAGACGCCTGGATTCAGGAGCTGGAGAAGGTGCGCCTGCCGATCACTCCGACCCAGCAGGAACAGTTGCGCCGCCTGCTGCGTGACAATCGCCGCTCGCTGCGCGAGATCGCCGAGCAGCTGCAGCACTGCCCGGCCGCCGCGCTGGCCCTGCTGCGCGAAGCCAATCGCGGTGGCAGCAGCCTCAACCAGCCAGCGGAAAGCCTGGAGATCGCCCTCACTCGCCTCGGCTTGCAGCGCAGCGGTGAGCAGGTGGAACTGCTGCCGGTGCTCGACAGCGCGGCAACACCACACGCCCTGCGCCAGCTGCAGCTGATCAGCCAGCACGCCGCGCAGCAGGCCGGCGGCCTGTTCAGCGCCCGCCTGGCGCGGCTGTGGCAGGAAATCCACTGGAGCAGCCTGCTGTTCCTCGCCCCGCTGTGGCCGCTGGCATTCGCCCAGCCGACGCTGTTCGACGCTTGGGAGCGCCGCGTGCTAGGCGCCGGCGAACCGGCGCGCAAGGTCGAGCTGGAGCTGTTCGGCGTGCCGCTGCTGCAGCTGGCCCTGCAGCTGGCCGAGCGCTGGCGGCTGCCGGAGTGGATCGTGCAGGGCTACCGCCTGCTGCTCAACGATCACCGTCTGCTGGTCCAGGCGCTGCACATCGCCCGCGACAACGAACATCCACTGCACCAGCAGCAGCACCTGGATGCTGCGCCGGCGCTGCGCCGCTGGCTGACCCAGCCGGGCAACACGATCCTGCTGGCCAACTGCCTGGCACTGTCCGCCCACGCCAGCTGGGGCAGCGACCACAGCCTGCGCTGGCAGCGCCTCACCGGCCTGTACCTGCAGCTGCCGCTCGGCGAGGTGCAGGCGCAGATCCACCAGCAAGCCGCCAGCAGCGCCCGCCAGCTCGAGCCGCGCACACTCTGGCACCCGGCCCAGGCGCTGCTCTGGCCGTGGACCGCCAGCCACCTGCGCGAGCCGGAGGCGCCGGTCGTCCAGCCCGCCGCCCCGGCCAGCCCGGACTGGCGCCAGCACTGCGCCGAACTGCTGCGCAGCCCGAGCCCGTTCCTCAACCTGGCGCAGCTGACCCTGTGCGCCGGCGCCGCACTCAGCGCCTGCGGCCTGCCGCGCCACCTGCTGCTGCTCAGCGACCGCCAGCACAGTCGCCTGCGCGGCCAGCAGGCCAGCGGCCTGCCCGAGCAGGCACAGGGCCTCGAACTCGACCCGGCGCCCAGCCCGCTGCTGCGCCGCCTGCTCGGCCAGCCCGCGCAACTGCGCCTCAGCCCGGCCAACATGGCGCAGTACTCGGCGCTGCTGCCGGGCACCCTGAAGGCGCTGTTCCCCAGCGAGCACCTGTTGATCCGCTCACTGGCCTGCAAGGGCCGGGTGGCCATGCTGCTGTTCGCCGACAACGACGGTCGGCTGCTGGATGACCGCCAAGTGCAGGGCTTCGGCAAGACCGCCCAGTGCATCGAGCGCGCCCTCGACCAGTTCGCCCAGCGCGGCCGCTGAGCCGCCCGCGGCCAGTTCCGCTACAATCCGCCCCTTTCTGACTCCGGAGGCCCTCCATGTCCGCCTTCTCCAGCTTGCCGCTGGTCATCGAACCGGCCGACCTCGCGTCGCGCCTGGATGCCCGCGAACTGATCCTGGTCGACCTGACCAGTGCCGCCCGCTATGCCGAAGGCCACCTGCCCGGTGCGCGCTTCGTCGACCCCAAGCGCACCCAGCTGGGCCTGCCGCCGGCGCCCGGACTGTTGCCGGAGGAGGCGCAGCTCCAGGCGCTGTTCGGTGAACTTGGCCACAACCCCGAAGCAGTCTACGTGGTGTACGACGACGAAGGCGGCGGCTGGGCCGGGCGCTTCATCTGGCTGCTCGACGTGATCGGCCACACGCAGTACCACTACCTGGACGGCGGCCTGCACGCCTGGCTGGCCGATGGCCGCGCCCTCAGCCAGGACGTCCCGGCGTCAGTCGGCGGCCCGCTGCCGCTGACCCTGCATGCCGAGCCCACCGCCACCCGCGAGTACCTGCAGAGCCGCCTCGGTGCCGCCGACCTGGCGATCTGGGACGCGCGCAACCCGGCCGAGTACAACGGCAGCAAGGTGCTCGCCGCCAAGGCCGGCCACGTGCCTGGCGCGGTCAATTTCGAGTGGACCGCCGGCATGGACCCGACGCGCGCGCTGCGCATCCGCCACGACATCGCCGAGATCATCAGCGCCCTGGGCATCACTCCGGACAAGGAAGTGATCACCCACTGCCAGACTCACCACCGCTCCGGCTTCACCTACCTGGTGGCCAAAGCGCTCGGCTATCCCCGCGTGAAGGGTTACGCCGGTTCCTGGTCCGAATGGGGCAACCACCCCGACACCCCCGTAGAGGTTTAAGGAATGCCGTTCAAAGATCGCCTGTTCATCCTCAGCCAGTACCTGCTGCCGCATCACCTGCTGTCGCGCCTGATCGGCCTGGCCGCCGACTGCCGCGCCGCCTGGTTCAAGAATCGCCTGATCGACTGGTTCGCCCGCCGCTACCAGGTCGACATGCGCGAGGCGCAGGTCGAGGACCTGCATGCCTACGAGCATTTCAACGCCTTCTTCACCCGCGCCCTGAAAGACGGCGCGCGGCCGCTGGACCCGGCAGCCGATGCCGTGCTGTGCCCGGCCGACGGCGCGATCAGCCAGCTCGGCGCGATCGAGCATGGCCGCATCTTCCAGGCCAAGGGCCACAGCTTCAGCGCCGTCGAACTGCTCGGCGGTGACGCCGAGCGTGCCGCGCCGTTCATGGGCGGCAGCTTCGCCACCGTGTATCTGTCGCCGAAGGACTACCACCGCGTGCATATGCCGCTGGCCGGCACCCTGCGCGAAATGGTCTACGTGCCCGGTCGGCTGTTCTCGGTCAACCAGACCACCGCGGAAAACGTCCCGGAACTGTTCGCCCGCAACGAGCGCGTGGTCTGCCTGTTCGACACCGAGCGCGGGCCGATGGCCGTGGTGCTGGTCGGCGCGATGATCGTCGCCTCGGTGGAAACCGTGTGGGCCGGCCTGGTCACTCCGCCGAAACGCGAACTGAAGAGCGTGCGCTACGACGCCGCGGCACGCGCGTCGATCGAACTGGCCAAGGGCGCGGAACTCGGGCGCTTCAAGCTCGGTTCGACGGCGATCGTGCTGTTCGGCCCGGACCAGGTGCGCTGGGCCGAAGAGCTGGCCAGCGAAAGCCCGGTGCGCATGGGTCAGTGCCTGGCGCGCAGCCTGAGCTGAGCCAACGCACTCCGGACCCGCTGTCGCGGGAACGTCGCCCCGGGCGGCGGGTCCAATCAAGAATGCGGCGGCCAGCCTCTCGACAGGCTGCCTGCCAGGGCAGATGCTGCTAGAGTTTGCCGAAAAGCGATCGCGAGAGTGGCTCCTCCCTTCGTCGTTGGTGTATCCAGCCCCGCGGATAACGAGATACATGGATAAACAGAGTCTCCATCTGCTACTACGCGTGCCCACTCCCGATAAGCAGAGTCTGTCGTTCTGCGAGCCGACCCCCCGCGATCTCAAACGCTGGATTGCCGGCTTGCCGAAAGCCAATCTGGGAGAGACCGCCCGGCAGCTGTATCAGTGCCTGATCGAGGTCAATCATCTGATCACCCCGGCGGACAACCGCGTGCAGTTGCTCGAGCTGCTGCGCACCGAGGTGTATTTCGTCTGTCAGCACCTTGAACGCCACTTCCTCAACCAGGCCATCGTCCTCGACGAGCGTCCGCGCAAGATCGCCAACCTCTGCCAGGCCCTGCAGAACCACCTGGCCGCCGGCTACAAGCTGATCGTCACCCAGGAGATGCAACGCCGCGGCCGCGAACGCGAGCCGGCGGAACTGCTCGCCGTCGCTCTGCAACGCGCCAGCCATGCGCTGTGCGGCCCGCTGATCCGCGCCAACCAACTGTACTGCCCGATCCCCGACGGCCTCTGGCTGGAGCTCCACCAGCTCTATCAGATCGCCCTCGCGCGCGGCCTGCACACCACCGTGGTGCGCGACAAGCTGGCCCGCCACACCCAGGGCCTGAGCGTCGAACAGACCTACCTGGTCGGCCTGCTGATGGGCTGCTCACGCTGCAACCAGATGCGCCAGAGCAGCATCGCGCGCCTCGCCGAGGTGCTCGAGCCCTGGAGCGCGCTGGTTCGCCTGCAACATGCCGATGCTGCCGGCACGCTGTTCGCCGTGGCCCCGCAGATGGACGGTCCGCCGCGCTACAAGTCGCTGTTCCAGGACCACGAGCTGCACAACCTGCTGGGCATCGACCCGCAGGCGCTGGTCGACGCGATCAAGGAATACCTGCTGATGCCGGAAGCGGACCGCGCCCGTGCACGCCTGCCGGTGCCAGAAAACCTCAGCCTCGACCTGCTGCAGCACCTCGCTTCCGCCTGGGGCGACATCGCCGAACGCACCTTCCAGCGCACCGCCGGCCAGGGCAGCCTGACCCTGTGCATCGGCATGAGCGCACTGCACTATTTCCTCGCCGGGCGCAAAGCGTTCAGCGAAGTGCTGAAGCGCGAAGAAGAACTGAAGAGCGCGGTGTTCAAGCCGCTGACCAAGGAAGCCAGCGATGTCTGGCGCAACGCCTTTGACGCGCAACCGACCGCCGACTGGGAAAAGGGCCTGCCGTTCGAGGAAATCCAGTACAGCCACCCCGATCAGAGCAGCGCCGAACGCAACGACGTTAAAGGCGACGATTACCCGACCTACACGCTGGCGATCGTCAACCACAGCCCGGGCGGCTACTGCCTGAGCTGGCCGAAGGACGTGCCCAGCCAACTGCAGGCCGGTGAACTGCTCGGCATCCAGGATGCCCCGGAACAGAGCTGGAGCCTGGCGCTGGTGCGCTGGATCCGCCAGGTCCGTGGCGGCGGCACGCAGATGGGCATCGAGCTGATCGCCCCGCACGCGCAACCCTGCGGCCTGCAGCTGCTGCGTAAGGGCGAACAGAGCAGCCAGTTCCTGCGCGCCCTGCTGCTCCCGGAAATCAGCGTGATCTCGCGCCCGGCGACACTGATCACCCCGCGCCTGCCGTTCCAGGAAGGCAACAAGGTACTGATCAATCTGGCCGGCGAGGAATGCCGCGCCGTGCTCAGCCGCAAACAAACCGGCAGCGGCAGTTTCAACCAGTTCGAGTACCGCCCGATCGAGCACGCCCCGAGCGATCCAGGGAAGCCCGTCACATCGTCGACCAAGGCCAAGTTCGGCGGCGATGAAGATTTTGACTCGCTCTGGAAGTCGCTGTAGATTCCAGACTCATTACCATTCGTCGCCTTTTCGCGCCCGTTTAGCGCGGTGTCCCGGCCAGATCGCGGCCGGGCCCGGCGGAAGTCAGATGGCCGGGGAAGCGGAGTTTGCGCGCCGTAAGTCTGCACCACGAGCCCGTTTCAACGCCGTATGGCCGACGCTTCGTCGATCATGAACAGGTTCCAAATACGCCCATGGCAATCGAAAAAAAGACCGTCCGCCTGTTGCTGCTCGAAGACTCGCAGAACGAAGCCGAGCGCCTCGTCAGCCTGTTCCGCAATGCCGGCCGCGCCACTCGGGTACACCGCCTGACCTCCAGCGACGAGCTTAACGACATCCTCCAGCAAAGCTGGGACCTGCTGATCAGCGCGCCGAGCAGCGACAACCTCGAGCCGAGCGAGGCGATCAACGCGATCCGCCGCCAGGCCAAGGACATCCCGGTCATCCAGCTGACCGCCGACAACGACCCCGATCGCATCACCGAAGCGCTCACCCTCGGTGCCCAGGACGCCCTGCCGCAAGGCGAAGACGAGCGCCTGATCCTGGTCGCCAACCGCGAGCTGGCCAACCTCGAGGAGCGCCGTGCACGGCGTGCTGCGGAAGTCGCCCTGCGCGAGGCCGAGAAGCGCTGTCAGCTGCTGCTCGACAGCTCGGTGGACGCCATCACCTACGTGCACGACGGCATGCACATCTACGCCAACCGCGCCTACCTGCAGATGTTCGGCTACGACGACGCGGACGAACTGGAAGGCATGCCGATGATCGACCTGATCGACGGCGCCGACCAGGGCAAGTTCAAGGACTTCCTGAAGAACTACCAGGGCAACGACGGCGCTGCCGAGCTGAACTGTGGCGGGGTCAAGGGCAACGGCCAGCGCTTCAAGGCGCGAATGAACTTCTCCCCCGCCAGCTACGACGGCGAGCCGTGCATCCAGGTGGTGATCCGCGCCGAAACCGACAACAGCGAGCTGGAAGAGAAACTGCGCGAGATCAGCAGCCAGGACTTGGTCACCGGCCTGTACAACCGCAACCACTTCCTCGAACTGCTGGACAGCGCCGCCGAGCGTGCGGTCAACGCCGGCCAGCCGTCGAGCCTCGCCTATGTGCGGGTCGACCGCTACCCGGTGCTGCTCGCCGAGGTCGGCCTCGCCGGCATCGACCTGCTGCTCACCGACCTGGCCAACCTGCTGCGCGCGCACTTTTCCGGCGATGCGCAGCTGGCGCGGTTCGGCGACGACGTGTTCACCGTGCTGCAACCGGGCGTGTCACCGGAGCACAGCAGCGAGAGCCTGCAGGCCCTGCTGCGCAAGGTCGAAGGCCACCTGTTCGACGTCAGCGGGCGCACCGTGCAGACCACCCTGACCATCGGCCTGGCCGGGATCAACGAAACCACCGCGCGCGCCCAGGAAGTGGTCGACCGCGCGCACCGCTGCGCCGACGACCTGAAAGACGGCAACGCGCTGAAGCGCTACAACCCAGCCGACGAACTGGCCGCCGCTGCCAGCCGCGGCAACATCGTCGCGATGCTCCAGCAAGCGCTGGAGAACAACAGCTTCCGCCTGCTGTTCCAGCCGATCATCAGCCTGCGCGGCGACAGCAACGAGTACTACGAAGTGCTGCTGCGCCTGCTCAATGCCCAGGGCCAGGAAGTGCCGCCGAAGGATTTCCTCGACGCCGCCCGCGACGCCGGGATGGCCGAGAAGATCGACCGCTGGGTGATCCTCAACTCGATCAAGCTGCTCGCCGACCACCGTGCCAAGGGCCACAACACCTGCCTGTTCATCCACCTGTCGAGCGCCAGCCTGCAGGATCAGACGCTGTTGCCGTGGCTCAGCGTCGCGCTCAAGGCCGCGCGCCTGCCGTCCGACGCACTGGCCTTCCAGATCAACGAGCCGGACGCGATCACCTACCTGAAGCAAGCCAGAGCCCTGACCCAGGGCCTCGCCGAGCTGCACTGCAAGGTTGCCCTGAGCCAGTTCGGCTGTGCGCTCAACCCGTTCAACACACTGAAGCACCTGAGCATCGACTTCGTGAAAGTCGACGGCTCGTTCTCCCACGACCTCAGCTCGGTGGAAAGCCAGGAAGCGCTGAAGACCCTGCTGGCCAGCCTGCACGCTCAGGCCAAGCTGACCATCGTGCCGTTCGTGGAGAGCGCCAGCGTGCTGGCGACCTTGTGGCAGGCCGGGGTCAACTACATCCAGGGCTACTACCTGCAGGGCCCGAGCCAGTCGATGGACTACGACTTCTCGGCCGGCGACGAATAGCCCGCCGCAGCCACAAAAAAGCCGCCCTTGGGGCGGCTTTTTTGTGCGTGCGCTCAGCTCTGGCCGTCGCGATCGCGGTAGCCAAGCAGGTAGAGGATGCCGTCCAGACCCAAGGTGGAGATCGCCTGCTTGGCCGACTGCTTGACCAGCGGCTTGGCGCGGAACGCCACGCCGAGGCCGGCCAGACCGAGCATCGGCAGATCATTGGCACCGTCGCCGACCGCGATGGTCTGCTCCAGTTGCAAACCTTCTTTCTGCGCCAGCTCACGAAGCAGATCGGCCTTACGCTGGGCGTCGACGATCGGCTCCACGGCCACCCCGGTGACCTTGCCGTCGACGATCTGCAGCTCGTTAGCGAACACGTAGTCGATACCGAGCTTGGTCTGCAGCTGCTTGGCGAAGTAGCTGAAGCCGCCGGACAGGATCGCGGTCTTGTAGCCCAGGCGCTTGAGCTCGGCGAACAGCGTCTCGGCGCCTTCGGTGAGGCGCAGCGACGCGCCGATGTCGACCAGCACGTCTTCGGACAGACCGCGCAGCAAGGCCAGGCGCTCCTTGAAGCTGGCGCGGAAGTCCAGCTCGCCGCGCATCGCACGTTCGGTGATCGCCGCGACCTGCTCGCCGATCCCGGCGGCCTTGGCCAGCTCGTCGATCACCTCGGCCTCGATCAGCGTCGAGTCCATGTCGAACACCGCCAGGCGCCGGTTGCGACGGAACACGCTGTCCTGCTGGAAGGCGATGTCGACGTTGAGCTCCTGCGCCACGCTGAGGAACTCGGCACGCAGCGCCGCCGGATCGGCCGGCTCACCGCGCACGGAGAACTCGATACAGCCCTTGCTCAGCTCGGCCGGGGTGTCCAGCGGCATGCGCCCGGACAGGCGGTCGATGTGGTCGATGTTCAAGCCGTACTTGGCGGTGATCGAGCTGACCCGCTGCAGCTGCTCGGCGGTAACCTTGCGAGTCAGCAGGGTGACGATCTGCCGCGGCTTGCCCTGGCCACCGACCCATTGCTGGTAATCGGCTTCCGCGACCGGCGTGAAGCGCACCTGCTGGTCCAGCTTGTAGGCGGTGAACAGCACGTCCTTGAGTACCGAGGAGGCCTGCTCGGTGTCGGGAATCTCGACCAGAATGCCGAACGACAGGGTGTTGTGAATCACCGCCTGGCCGATGTCGAGGATGTTCACCCCACCCTGCGCCAGCACGCCGGTGATGGCGGCGGTCAGCCCGGGACGGTCTTCGCCGGTGATGTTGATCAGAACGATTTCGCGCAAGGCGCAGCCCTCGCAGTAAAAAGGCGCCCATTCTACTCATTTTCGCCGCCCCACGGGCACGCCCGGCGCTTTGCCCGCCCACGGCCGCTCGTTATACTGCGCCGCAACTCCCTTCAAGAAGAGCCGCGCTCTGTGAACCGGCCCGCGCCCGTCAAACCCGATAACTTCTTCCTGCTGATCTTCCATGCCCTGCGCCAGCGGCGCGTGCCGATCGCCCTGCGCATCGCCAGCCACAGCCTGCTGCTGGTGATCGCCGCGCTGCTGATCTACACCTTGGTCATGGGCCTGCAGTTCAAGCAGGCCATGCAGCAGCAGGCCGATGCGCTCGGCCAGAGCCTGACCACGCAGACCGCCGCCTCGGCCACCGAACTGCTGGTGTCCAACGACATCCTCAGCCTCAACGTGCTGCTCAACAACCTGGTGAAGAACCCGCTGGTCGCCCATGCGGCGATCTACAGCGTCGACAACCGCATCCTCGCCGAGGCCGGCACCCGGCCGAAGCAGAGCATGCTCGGCGAGGCCGAAGGCCTGTTCTCGACACCGATCACCTTCCAGGAAGTGATCGCCGGCCACCTGCGCATCAGCCTGGACATGGAGCAGTTCCAGCAGCCAATGACCATCAGCCTGCAGAGCATGGGCCTGCTCAGCCTGATCCTGCTGGCCCTGACCCTGTCGCTGAGCCTGCGCCTCGGCCGTCACCTGTCCACCCCGCTGCTGCAGCTGCGCCTGTGGCTGCGCGACCCCGACGACCCAGCGCCAGCCGCCGGCCGTCAGGACGAGATCGGTGATCTGGCGCGCCAGCTGCAGGCGCGCCTGGTCCCCGAGAAGCCCATCCCCGAGCCGGTGGCCGAGCCGATCGTCGACTTCAGCGAAGACGACGCCGAGGACTTCGCCGACGAACCGGAATTCGAGGTGCGCGACCTCGCCGACCCGAGCTTCGACCACGGTGACTCCGAGGCCGACGACGACTACGCTCCGCCGCCACGCCGCCAGGTCAGCATCGACGAGGACGACCCGTTCGCCGACCTGCGCGAACCGCTGTTCGAAGACGAGGCGGTCGCCGTCGCCCCGCCGGTGGTCACCCTGGCGCCCCAGTACAGCGCCGTGCTGGCCATCCAGCTGGGTGCCCAGGAGCAGCTGCGTCGCCTGCCGCGCGCGCGCCTGATGGACTTGCTGCAGCGTTACCGCGACTGCTTGGACCAGGCCGCCACGCTGTACAAGGCCAGCCTGCACACGCTGAACGACGGCAGCAGCCTGATGCTGTTCCACAGCCACGCCAGCGGCGACGACTACCTGACCCACGCGGTGTGCTGCGGTGAACTGATGCGCGCCCTGGGCCATGCCCTGCAGATCGAGGTGGCCGACAGCGGCATCACCCTGCAGCTGCAGCTCGGTCTGACTCACGGCGCCGACCTGCACAACCTCAGCCAGGGCGAGCTGCTGCTCAACGACACCACCCAGGACGCCCTGGCGCTCTCGCAGCACAGCCGCAACCTGCTGCTGGTCGAGCGCAGCATTGGCGACGACGGGCTGCTGCGCGAACGCGCGCGGATTCGCGTGATCGCCAGCCCGGAAGGCGCCTGCTGCGTCGAGCGCCTGCTCGAGCCCTACCCTTCGCTGCTCGAACGTCAGCTGGCACGCATGCACGAAGGCCGGCCGCACTAAGCGGTCGGCGCCGCATGACGACCCTGATCAGCCACCCGCTGCCGGTCCTCGCCGTCGGCCTGGCACTGGGCAGTCGCCAGATCCCACCCCGCCTGCTGCTGGCCGGCCTGCTCTCCGCCTGCCTGCCGGACGCCGATGTCCTCGCCTTTCAGCTCGGCATCGCCTACGCCGACGCCTTCGGTCACCGCGGTTTCAGCCATTCACTGCTGTTCGCCGCCGGTTGCGGGCTGTTCGGGGCACTGGGCAGCCGCTGGCTCGGCTGCGGGCCGCTCAAGCCGGGCTTGTGGGTCGGCCTGGCCTGCGCCTCCCACGGCCTGCTGGATGCCCTGACCAACGGCGGCCTCGACGTCGCCTTCTTCTGGCCGTGGGACGCACAACGCTACTTCCTGCCGTGGCGGCCGATAGTCGTGTCACCGTTCATCGGCAATTTCTTCGGCCCCCGTGGCGTCCAGGTGCTGCTCTCTGAAGCGCGCTGGGTCTGGGCGCCGTGCGCCGGCCTGGCGCTCAGCGGGGTTGGTCTGCGCGCGCTGCTGCGCCGGCGCCCGAATTGAATCGACGGTGGTTCCTGCAGCCAAAAAAAAGCCCGCAACCAGTGCGGGCTTTTTTGCGTCAGGGCCGTTTAGAAGCGGAACACTTCCACGTCGGTGCGCACCGGCGCAGCCATGGGAATCTTCGGCTCAGCAGGCTCCTTGGCGCGCTCGGGCGCGCTCGGTGCCGGCTTGCGCGGCACTTCGGCAACCGGCGCCTGCTGCTCCTGCAGCAGCAACGGCTGAACGTTCTCCGCCAGTTGCTCGGCGAGGCGCTGCAACACCACGCTTTGCGCACGCACCTGGTCGGCCGCGGTGCCGAGGTGGTCTTCCTGCACGCGCACCATGCGGCTGTCGCGCAGCTGGCCACGCTTGTCCAGCACGCGCCACTCTGCCTCCAGCACCGCGGGCTGCTGCGGACCGGAATCGAGGCGGCTGATGGTCAGCTGCACCTGCATGTCGGCGCTGAAACCGGCGGCAGCCGGGGCCAGCACCAGACGCTGGGTGTTCAGCCGCCAGGCCAGCTGACGCAGCAGCACCTGATCGATGTCGGCGGTCAGGCTGCCGGCCCAACGGTCATGCTCGGAGGGCAGCAGGCTGCCGTCCGGCTGGCGCTGCAGCAGCACTTCGCGCTGCAGGTAGTCGGCGACGGTCACCGGGCCGAGCAGAATCGCCGGCCCGCCCTTTTGCGAAGGCACGCCCGGATTGCCGCTGTCGAGCTTGTAGAGCGGCACCGGTTTGTAGCCCACACACCCCACCAGCCCGAGCACGCCTGTCAGCAGCAGAACCATAGGGAGACGCAATACACTCATTTCTTTCATCCAAGCGACCACCTACCGGCGGTCGACAGTCAACAAGCGCCGGAGCGCATTTAGCAGACGTGTATCATCCGTGAATCTGCCGCCTGACTCCAGCCCGACGGCGAATTTAGAGCGGCGCCGGGCTTAGCCGGCGAGCTCGACGCGCAACCCGTCGACGCGCTGGAAGCCGCGCGGCAGCTTGTTGCCACGCCGGCCTCGCTCGCCCTTGTAGTGCTCCAGATCTTCCGCCTTGAGCGACAGGGTGCGCTTGCCGGCCTGCAGCACCAGGGTCGCCGCGCCCGGCAGCACGGCCAGGTCGGTCAGATATTCCTCGCGACTGGCGACCCGATCGCCGGGAATGCCGATGATCTTGTTGCCCTTGCCCTTGGCCAGCTGCGGCAGGTCGCGCACCGGGAACAGCAGCAGGCGACCCTCGGTGGTCACCGCCGCCAGCCAATCCTCGTCGCGGTTGGCCAGCGGCTTGGGCGCCACCACCTTGGCGCCTTCCGGCAGGCTGAGCAGCGCCTTGCCAGCCTTGTTCTTGGCCTGCAGGTCCTCGCCCTTGACCACGAAGCCGTAGCCGGCGTCGGAGGCGATCACGTACAGCGCGTCGTCTTCCGGCAGCAGCACGCAATCGAACGCCGCACCCGGCGGCGGCTGCAGACGGCCGGTCAGCGGCTCGCCCTGGCCACGCGCGGACGGCAGCGAATGCGCCGCCAGCGAGTAACTGCGCCCGGTCGAATCGATGAACACCGCGTACTGGTTGGAGCGTCCCGGCGCGGCGGTCTTGAAGCCGTCGCCGGCCTTGTACGACAGGCCGGTGGCGTCGATGTCGTGGCCCTTGGCGCAGCGCACCCAGCCCTTTTCGGAAAGCACCACGGTGACCGGCTCGGTGGGCATCAGCTCGGTTTCCGAGAGTGCCTTGGCCTCGGCGCGGGCGACGATCGGCGAACGGCGGTTGTCGCCATACTTCTCGGCGTCGTCGAGGATTTCCTGGCGCACCAGCTTCTTCAGCTTGGCTTCGCTGCCGAGCAGGGCGAGCAGCTTGGCGCGCTCCTTGGCCAGCTCATCCTGCTCGCCACGGATCTTCATCTCTTCCAGGCGCGCCAGCTGCCGCAGGCGGGTGTCGAGGATGTAGTCGGCCTGGATGTCGGTGAGCCCGAAGCGCTCCATCAGCACCGGCTTGGGCTGGTCCTCGGTGCGGATGATGTGGATCACTTCATCGAGGTTGAGGAACGCGACGAGCAAACCTTCCAACAGGTGCAGGCGCTTCTCGACCTTGTCGAGGCGGAACTGTAGGCGCCGACGCACGGTGCCGACGCGATACACCAACCATTCGCTGAGCAGGGTGCGCAGGTCCTTGACCTGCGGCTTGCCGTCCAGGCCGATGACGTTGGTGTTGACCCGGTAGCTCGACTCCAGCTCGGTGGTGGCGAACAGGTGCTGCATCAGCTCCTCGGCATCCACCCGGTTGGAACGCGGAATGATGACGATGCGGCAGGGGTTCTCGTGGTCCGACTCGTCGCGCAGGTCGGCGACCATCGGCAGCTTCTTGGCCTGCATCTGCGCGGCGATCTGCTCGAGCACCTTGGCCCCGGAGACCTGGTGCGGCAGCGCGGTGACCACGATGTCGCCGTCCTCGACGCGGTACACGGCGCGCATGCGCACCGAGCCGCGGCCGGTTTCGTAGATCTTCAGCAGGTCGCTGCGCGGGGTGATGACCTCCGCCTCGGTCGGGTAATCCGGGCCGAGCACGTGCTCGCAGAGTTGCTCGACCGTGGCGTTCGGCTCGTCCAGCAGGCGCACGCAGGCAGCCGCGACTTCGCGCAGGTTGTGCGGCGGCACGTCGGTGGCCATGCCCACGGCGATCCCGGTGGTGCCGTTGAGCAGCAGGTTGGGCAACCGCGCCGGCAGGGTCGCCGGCTCGTCGAGGGTGCCGTCGAAGTTCGGCACCCAGTCGACGGTACCCTGGCCCAGCTCGCTGAGCAGCACCTCGGAATAGCGCGACAGGCGCGCCTCGGTATAGCGCATGGCGGCGAACGACTTCGGATCGTCCGGCGCACCCCAGTTGCCCTGGCCGTCGACCAGCGTGTAGCGGTAGCTGAACGGCTGAGCCATCAGCACCATCGCCTCGTAGCAGGCGCTGTCGCCGTGCGGGTGGAACTTGCCGAGCACGTCACCGACGGTGCGCGCGGACTTCTTGTGCTTGGCGTCGGCATCCAGGCCCAGCTCGCTCATCGCGTAGACGATGCGCCGCTGCACCGGCTTCAGGCCATCGCCGATATGCGGCAGGGCGCGGTCCATGATCACGTACATGGAGTAGTTGAGATAAGCCTGCTCGGTGAAATCGGCGAGGGAGCGACGCTCCACGCCTTCCAGGCTCAAATCGAGGGAATCGCTCATGCGGGCCTCATTGCGGTGTGGATTGGCGCAGCACCAGGGTGCCGTCGCGCTGGGTGAATTCGAGTTGGCGCAGGGCGCTCATGCCGAGCAGCACCTGGTCGCCGTCCATGTTCGGCACGATCAACGCGGCGACGTCGTGCAGCACGATGTCGCCGAGTTGCAGTTGATTCAGGCGCGTGCGCCAGCCGGTGACCCGGCCATTGGCGGTGCTCAGCTCGACCGGCGCGCCAGGCGCGAGCTCGAGGCGCTTGGCCAGACCGGCGGGAATCGCCACTTGGGTGGCGCCGGTGTCGAGCAGGAAGGTCACCGCGGTGGCGTCGATGCGCCCGTCGAGCAGGTAGTGACCACCGCGGCCGCTGGCCAGGCGCACCTCGATGAAGCCATCGCCGTGCACCGACTGCGGCTGCTGGTTGGGGTTGTCGCGGCGCGCTTCCCAGACCCCGAAGAAATGCGTGGCCAGCAGCAGCCCGGCGCCCCAGGCGAGCAGCAGCATGATCTTGCCGGCACGCTGACCGACGCGCGCCTCGCTCACTTGGCCGCGCTCCAGCCACCGGCCGGCGCGGCGAAGCGCCAGACGATCGGCCGTGTTTCGCCGTCGTTGCGGGTGTGCGTGCCGCTGTCGAGGCCGATCCAGGCGCCCTTCTCGTCCAGCGACAGGCCCTCGGCCATGCCGTAGGCCTGGCTGCCATAGCGCCGCGCCTCCTGCAGCGCCTCTGCGGCGAACGACCAGCAGCGCTCGACCTCGCCGCTCGCCGGTTTGCGCCGGCAGATGCGGTAGGCCTGGCGCTCGAGGCTGAACAGCTTGCCGGCGAAGAACGCCAGGTCGGAGAAGTCGCGCGGCTGCGCCGGCAGGTCATAGCCCGCCGGTCCCGGCTGGCTGCCACCCTCGCTGAGCAGCACGCAGCCACCGGTACAGGCCCACTGCGCCTGCTTCTTGTGCAGCACCAGCAGGCCACGCCGTTCGCGCTCGGCGGCCAGCCACAGACGCTCGCCCTGCGGGTCGATGGCGATGCCTTCGAGCAGCGCGTTGAAGTGCAGCAACATGCCGCTGGCGCGCGCCTGGCGGATCACCCCGGGCGACAGCGGCAACCACTCACCGGCGTTGGCTGCCGGCGCCAGCTTGAGCACCGCGACATGCGCCTCGCTGACCAGATAGCGGTTGCCGGCCGCATCGCAGCTCAGTCCTTCGAAATCCAGATCGCCGCCACGGAACTGGTTGACCAGCCAGGTGCGCGTGCGCAGCCCCCAGGGCAGGCCATTGTCGACCACCGGCGGGGCACTGAAGCGTTCCGCCTCGGCGCGCAGCACGTTTGCCGCCGGAGTCAGGCGATAGAGCCGATCGTCCTCGCGGTCCGACACCGCCCACAGCGCATCGCCGCACCAGGCCAGACCGGACAGGTTGCCGGCCGGCATGCCGTCGACCGCGTACTCGGCCTGTAGCTTGAGTTCCGCTGGCACCTCGAGCACCGGCAGCGCGGCCGGATCGGCACGCAGCGGCCCGGCGATCAACAGCAGTGCCGCGAGCCAGGCACGGGTCAAACCAGAACCTCAGCCAGGTTGCCTTTGGATTCCAGCCAGGACTTGCGGTCGGCGGCGCGTTTCTTCGCCAGCAGCATGTCCATCATCTCGCGCGTCACCTCGAAGTCGTCGAGGCCGAGTTGCACCAGACGCCGGGTGTTGGGGTCCATGGTGGTCTCGCGCAGCTGCGGCGGGTTCATCTCGCCGAGGCCCTTGAAGCGGGTGACCTGCGGTTTGCCGCGGCGCTTCTCGGCGATCAGGCGCTCGAGGATGCCGTCACGCTCGGCGTCGTCGAGGGCATAGAAGATGTCCTTGCCGAGGTCGATGCGGTACAGCGGCGGCATGGCCACGTAGACGTGGCCGGCTTCCACCAGCGGGCGGAAGTGGCGGACGAACAGCGCGCACAGCAGGGTGGCGATGTGCAGACCGTCGGAGTCGGCGTCGGCGAGGATGCAGATCTTGCCGTAGCGCAGCTGCGAGAGGTCGTTGGAGCCGGGGTCGATGCCGATGGCCACGGCGATGTCGTGGACTTCCTGGCTGGCCAGCACTTCGCTGCCGTCGACTTCCCAGGTGTTCAGGATCTTGCCGCGCAGCGGCATGATCGCCTGGAATTCCTTGTCGCGCGCCTGCTTGGCCGAGCCGCCGGCGGAGTCGCCCTCGACCAGGAACAGTTCGCTGCGCATCGGGTCCTGCCCGGCGCAGTCGGCCAGCTTGCCCGGCAACGCCGGGCCCTGGGTGATCTTCTTGCGCTCGACCTTCTTGCCGGCCTTGAGGCGCCGCCCGGCGTTGCTGATCGCCAGCTCGGCGAGGGCCAGGCCGGTGTCCGGGTGGGCGTTGAGCCACAGGCTGAAGGCATCCTTGACCACCCCGGAGACGAACGCTGCCGCCTCGCGCGAGGACAGGCGCTCCTTGGTCTGCCCGGAGAACTGCGGCTCCTGCATCTTCATCGACAGCACGAAGGCGATGCGTTCCCAGACGTCCTCGGGCGCCAGCTTGACGCCGCGCGGCAGCAGGTTGCGGAACTCGCAGAACTCGCGCATGGCATCCAGCAGGCCCTGGCGCAGGCCGTTGACATGGGTGCCGCCCTGCGCGGTGGGAATCAGGTTGACGTAGCTTTCCTGCACGCTCTCGCCACCTTCCGGCAGCCACAGCAGCGCCCAGTCCACCGCTTCCTTGTTGCCGGCCAGGCTGCCGACGAATGGCTCTTCGGGCAGGCGGGCGAACTCGCTGACCGAGTCGGCCAGGTACGAGCGCAGGCCGTCCTCGTAGTGCCACTCGACCTTCTCGCCGCTGGCCTTGTCCTCGAAACTCACCGACAGCCCTGGGCAGAGCACCGCCTTGGCCTTGAGCACGTGCTTGAGGCGGCTGACCGAAAACTTCGGCGAATCGAAGTACTTGGGGTCCGGCCAGAAGTGCACGCTGGTGCCGGTGTTGCGCTTGCCGACGCTGCCGACCACGGCTAGGTCGCTGGCCTTGAAGCCGTCGGCGAAGCTCATCTGGTACTCGCTGGCGTCGCGCTTGACGGTGACCACCACGCGGGTCGACAGGGCGTTGACCACCGAGATGCCGACGCCGTGCAGACCGCCGGAGAACTGGTAGTTCTTGTTGGAGAACTTGCCGCCGGCGTGCAGCTTGGTGAGGATCAGCTCGACCCCGGGGATGCCTTCTTCCGGGTGAACATCGACCGGCATGCCGCGGCCGTCGTCGATCACCTCCAGCGAGTTGTCTTCGTGGAGGATCACCTGCACCGCTTGCGCGTGGCCGGCCAGCGCCTCGTCGACGCTGTTGTCGATGACTTCCTGGGCCAGGTGGTTGGGCCGCGAGGTGTCGGTGTACATGCCCGGGCGCTTGCGCACCGGGTCGAGGCCGGAGAGGACTTCAATGGCATCTGCGTTGTAAGTGGCCATAGCGCTCTGTTCAGTCAAACGAAGAAAAATCGAGTTCGCGCCACTCGCTCGCCGGAATGCCGGCAAACGCCAGCAGCGCCGGGAAGTGCGCGGGGAACCGTTGGAAGCCGTGGTCGCCGCCGGCCTCGATGCGCAGCGCGCAGCCGCGGTAGAAGGCCTGCGCCTGGCGGTAGTCGAGGGTCTCGTCGGCGGTCTGCAGCCACACCTGGTAGCGCGCCGGATCCTGCGGAGGCGGCACCTCCAGTTCGGCGAGGGCGGCGACGTGATCGTCGGTGAGCTGCCAGGTCTCACCGGTGTAGTGGTTGGTCTGCGGACCGAGGTGACCGTCGAACAGCCGGTGCGGATTGACCGCCGGATTGATCAGCAGCGCCTTGAGGCCGTGGCGTGCGGCCAGATGCGTGGCGTAGTAGCCACCCAGCGAGCTGCCGATCAGCAGCGGCTGGACGAGTTCGCCGATCGCCGCCTCGAGCTGGCCAATCGCCTCGCGCGGATGGTGGTGCAAGGCCGGCACGCGCAGCTCGGCGCTGCGCCCGAGGCGCTGCATCAGCGCGCTCAGCTGGCTGGCCTTGAGCGAGCTCGGCGAGCTGTTCAAACCGTGGATATAAAGGATGCTGGTCATGGGGACGGGAGGCTACAGGCAGCGAGCCGGCACCTGCAAGCCGCCCCGCGGCTCAGTAGCCGGTGACGCTGTAGTCAATCTCGAAATCGATGCCGGTGACCCGCGACACCCCGGTGTCGATGCGTCCGTCGGCATGCAGGCGCAGCCAGCGGTAGCCGGGCGCCTCGCTGCCCACCTGGAACTCCTCGCTGCCCGGGGCAAACTGCACGCAGGTCGACGGCGAGGCGAGCAGGCGCACGCCGTTGCGCTGTTCGTCGAAATCCTGATGCACATGGCCCCAGAGCAGTGCGCGCACCTGCGGGTGGCGGTCGATCACGGCGAACAACGCGTCAGCGTTGCGCAGGCCGATCGGGTCCATCCAGTCGCAACCGATCGACACCGGGTGGTGGTGGAAGCAGATCAGGTGATGGCGCTCCGGCGCCTCGCTCAGGGCGCGCTCGAGCAGTTGCAGCTGGGTTTCGTCGAAATGCCCGAGCACCGCACCGGGCACCGCGGAATCGAGGAGGATCACCCGCCAGGCGCCCAGGTCGAGGACCGGCTGCATGCGCTCGCTGCCGGCACACACCGCGTGCATCACTTCGGCTTCGTCGTGGTTGCCAGGGGTCCAGCGCGCCGCCGCGGCTAGGCCTTCGGTGAGCTGGTGGAAACGCTGGTAGGAGGCGGCGCTGCCGTCCTGCGACAGGTCGCCAGTGGCCAGCAGCAGATCGATACCGCTGTGTTCCTCGCGCACCCGCTCGATGACCCGCAGCAGGCTGTCCTGGGTGGCCAGACCCAACAGCTTGCCGTCCGCTTCGGCGAACAGATGACTGTCGGTGAGCTGCACCAGCAGCGCGGCGGCGGATCGCGTCGAACTCGGCAAGGCAGCGGCTCCAGAACGAGGTTCAGGCAATTATGGTGGCTGGCCGGTCACAGGGAAAGCCGCGATCTAGACACAGGTCACAGTTAGAGGCGTGCGGCTGGCAGATTTCTGCGCAATCCCGACGTCTGGCCGGCAGGTGCGGCGCGGGCTACAGCAGCGGCTCCAGCTCGTGGCCGCAGGCCAGGCAATGGCTCAGCCATTCGCCGAGGAACAGGTTGAGCTGAGTCTTCTCGTCGGGTTGATGCATGAGGGTATTGGGATAGGGATAGATGCTGCGCAGGCGGCGGGCGTTCTCGGCGCTGACCACTTCGGCCATGCGCGCGTCGTGGTAGACGCGCACCTCCAGGCGCGGCACCGGCAGCCACGGCAGGCTGTGTTCCTGACGCACCTGCACGGTGGTGGTGTAGGGGCAGGCCTCGAGCACATCCAGGGCCAGCACACCGAGCAGGCGTTCGCCCTGGCTCAGCGCGACGCGCCGCGAGCCCTCGGCGCCGCGCATGCCCGGCAGGAGGCGCATCAGCCGCGCATAGTTGGCCTCGCAGGCGGCCTGCAGGCCTGCCAGGTCGACGCGATAACGCTCGCGTAGCAGGGTTACACCCATAGCCCCCGAACCTCGGCGCGATTGAGCGCCAGCCACTGCAGCGCAATGATGCTCGCCGCATTGTTGATCCGCCCATCCTTGACCGCTTGCAAGGCATCCTCCAAAGCCCAGACGTGGACGCGGATGTCCTCGCCCTCCTCGGCCAGGCCGTGAATGCCGCCGGCGCCCTGGCTGTCACAGCGCGCCAGGTACAGGTGCACCTGCTCGTCGCTACCACCCGGCGACGGGAAGTAACGGGTGATCGGCCACAGCGAGGTCAGCTCCAGGTCGGCCTCTTCCTGCGCCTCGCGATGCGCCACCTCTTCCGGCTCCTCGTCCTTGTCGATCAGCCCGGCGACCAGCTCCAGCAACCAGGGGTTGTCGGTCTTGGCCATGGCGCCGACGCGGAACTGTTCGATCAACACCACGCAATCGCGCTGCGGATCGTAGGGCAGCACGCACACCGCATCGTGGCGCACGAACAGCTCGCGACTGATGGTCGGGCCCATGCCGCCGGCGAACTGGCGATGCCTCAGGTGCAACCGGTCGAGCCGGTAGAACCCGCGGAAGCATTGCTCTCGCTCGAGGATTTCCACCGCCGGCTCATCCGGCTTGAAGGTTTCGTTCATCTCTCCCCCACCACTGCCGGTCCGGCCGCGCCGAACCCTGCTTTCAGTCATCCTAGCGCGCCACCGGGAGTGGCGCAGCCTCTTTCAACCGCTGCCGCGGACTGCCACGATAGGCGCCCGCGCCACGTGCCGCGCGGCGAACTCGACGCCGCCGCGGCAGTCGAAGGCAGTTCGTCTCACCCGCCAAGGAAGCCCATGCGCCTCGTCCCTCTTCTGCTCTGCACGATTCTGACCGTGCCCCTGCTCAACGGTTGCCAGAGCCTGCGGCTGGCGGACAACTCGCTCACGCCGCAACGCATCGCCTTTGAGCACAGCCCCGCCGGCTGTCAGGGCGAGAGCTGCCCGCTGGTCAACATCGACACCCTGAGCTTCGCCGAGCAGCCGGCGCTCAACGCGCTGATCGAGCGCAGCCTGCTGGAAATGACCGTCGACGGCCCCGGCGCGCCGCTGCCGCCGTCGCTGCAGGCCTACGAGCGCAACTTCCTCGCCGAAGCACAGCCGGGCTGGAGCAGCTACCTGCAGGCCAAGGTCCGTGAGCAACACGATGGGCTGTTGATCCTCGAGCTGTCCAGCTACCTGGCGACCGGCGGCGCGCACGGCATGCCGGGGCGGCGCTTCATCAACTACGACCGCAAACTGGAAAAACCGCTGAGCCTGCAGGACATGCTGCTGCCCGGTCAGGAGGACGCGTTCTGGAAGCTCGCCCAGGACGCCCATCGCCGCTGGCTGGCGGCGGAGAAGCTCGACCAGGACGCCGACTACCAGAAGACCTGGCCGTTCCAGGAAACCGCCAACGTCGCCCTGACCCGCGGCGCGGTGCTGCTCAAGTACGACGTGTACAGCATCGCGCCGTACTCCAGCGGCCACCCCGAGCTGAAGATTCCCTACCCGCAGCTCAACGGCGTGCTCAAGCCGCAGTACTTCCCCGGCCGCGGCTGAGCCCGGCGGCGCTACCCAAGCGCCGGGTAGCGCAGCGCTCAACCCCTAACGACTAGAGCGCGCCGGCCTTGGCCAGCGCCTGCGCACCGAACGCCCGGCCGAGGGCGAACTGCAGGCCACCGGCCAGCAGCAGCGCCGGCAGGCTGGCGCCGATCTGCGGCGCGAAGTGCGCCAACAGGTGATACAGCACCACCCCGCAACCCCAGGCCAGCAGCGTGTCCCAGCGCAGCGCGACGCGCGGCGCCGCCTCGGCGCGGCGGCGGCGCAGGACGAAGTGGTCGACCAGCACCACGCCGAACAGCGGGGCGAACACCGAGCCGATCAGCAGCAGGAAGTTCTGGTACTCGGCGAGCGGCGCCAGGCCGGCGATCAGCGTGCACAGCAGGCCGATGGCCAGGGCCAACTGCTCGACCTTGAGCGGCAGCAGGATGCCCACCGAAACCGCCGCCGAGTGGATGTCGGCGAAGGCGTTCTCCGACTCGTCAAGCAGGATCAGCAACAGCGGAATGCCCAGGCCGGCGCCAGCCAGCGCCAGCAGCAGGGTATTGGCCTCGGCGCTGCTGCCGGCGAACGCCAGGGTGTAGGCCACGCCGAGGCTCATCAGCCAGACGTTGCCGAGGAAGAAGCCCACCGCGGTGCCGGCAAACACCCCGCCGGCGCGCTTGCCGAACCGCGAGTAGTCGGCGATCAGCGGCAACCAGGACAGCGGCATGGCGATGGCGATGTCGAAGCCCAGGGCGAACGGCAGCGAGCCGTCGCCGCGGCTGGCCCACAGCGCCGCCAGGTCGGCCTTGGCCAGCAGGTTCCAGGTCAGCCACACGCAGGCGCCGAGCAGCAGCCAGATGCCCCACTTGCGCAGCACGCGACGCACGAAGGTCAGCGGCCCGGTCACCGCCAGGAAAGTCGCCAGCGCGCCGAAGAACAGCGTCCACAGCAGCGGGCTGGTCCAGCCGCTGTCCGCGCCGAACGCCTTGCCGGCCAGCAGGCTGGCGGCATCGCGCATGACGATGATCTCGAACGCACCCCAGCCGACCAGCTGCAGCAGGTTGAGCAGCGCCGGCAGCACCGCGCCGCGCGAGCCGAGGCTGAGTTTGAGCGCGGCCATCGAGGACAGGCCGGTGTCACTGCCGATCACCGCCACAGCGCCGAGCAGCAGCACGCCGACCAGGGTGCCGCACAGAATCGCCAGCAGCGCCGCGCTCATGCCCAGGCCCGGCGCCAGCAGCGCACCGAGCTGCAGGACCATCAGGCCGATGCCGAAGGAGAACCACAGGGAGAACAGGTCGCGGGCGCCAAACACGCGGCGCTCGGCGGGGACGGCAACATCGGGGGCGTAGGGACTGGGAGTCGTCACGATCGGTTATCCGAAGAATTGATGAAGTAAAGGTGGGGGGGGCAACGCGCCGGCGGATCACCGGCGCGTCGCGACCGCCATCGTCAGACCTGCTTGTAGATCACCGAACCTTCGTCCTTGAAGCGTTCGGCCTGCTGCTTGAAACCCACTTCGATGGCTTGGCTCTCCGCTGACAGGCCGTGTTCCTTGGCGTAATCACGGACTTCCTGGGTGATCTTCATCGAGCAGAATTTCGGCCCGCACATCGAGCAGAAGTGCGCGACCTTGGCCGAGTCCTTCGGCAGCGTCTCGTCGTGATAGCTGCGCGCGGTGTCCGGGTCGAGACCGAGGTTGAACTGGTCTTCCCAGCGGAACTCGAAGCGCGCCTTGCTCAGCGCGTTGTCGCGGATCTGCGCACCCGGGTGGCCCTTGGCGAGGTCGGCAGCGTGCGCGGCGATCTTGTAGGTGATGATGCCGGTCTTCACGTCATCCTTGTTCGGCAGGCCGAGGTGCTCCTTGGGCGTCACGTAGCAGAGCATGGCGCAGCCGAACCAGCCGATCATCGCCGCGCCGATGCCGCTGGTGATGTGGTCGTAGCCGGGGGCGATGTCGGTGGTCAACGGGCCGAGGGTGTAGAACGGCGCCTCGTCGCAGCACTCCAGTTGCTTGTCCATGTTCTCCTTGATCAGCTGCATCGGCACGTGGCCGGGGCCTTCGATCATGGTCTGCACGTCGTGCTGCCAGGCGATCTTGGTCAACTCGCCGAGGGTCTCCAGCTCGCCGAACTGCGCGGCGTCGTTGGCGTCGGCGATCGAGCCCGGACGCAGGCCGTCGCCCAGCGAGAAGCTGACGTCGTAGGCCTGCATGATTTCGCAGATTTCCGCGAAGTGGGTGTAGAGGAAGTTCTCCTGGTGATGCGCCAGGCACCACTTGGCCATGATCGAGCCGCCGCGCGAGACGATGCCGGTGACCCGCTTGGCGGTCAGCGGCACGTAGCGCAGCAGCACGCCGGCGTGGATGGTGAAGTAGTCGACGCCCTGCTCGGCCTGCTCGATCAGGGTGTCGCGGAACAGCTCCCAGGTCAGGTCTTCGGCGACGCCGCCGACCTTCTCCAGTGCCTGGTAGACCGGCACCGTGCCGATCGGCACCGGGCTGTTGCGGATGATCCACTCGCGGGTCTCGTGGATGTGCTTGCCGGTGGACAGGTCCATCACCGTGTCCGAGCCCCAGCGGATGCCCCAGGTCAGCTTGGCGACTTCTTCCTCGATCGAGGAGCCGAGGGCCGAGTTGCCGATATTGCCGTTGATCTTCACCAGGAAGTTGCGGCCGATGATCATCGGCTCCAACTCCACGTGATTGATGTTGGCCGGAATGATCGCGCGGCCGCGGGCGATTTCCTCGCGGACGAACTCGGCGGTGATTTCCTTGGGAATCGACGCGCCGAAGCTCTGCCCGCCGTGCTGTTCCTTGAGCAGCCCGGCGGCGCGCGCCTCGGCGAGCTTCATGTTCTCGCGGATGGCGACGAACTCCATCTCCGGCGTGATGATGCCCTGGCGGGCGTAGTGCATCTGGCTGACGTTCTTGCCGGCCTTGGCGCGGCGCGGATTGCGCACGTGGGCGAAGCGCATGGCGCTTAGTTCGGCGTCGTTCAGGCGGCGCTGGCCGAACTCGGAGGACAGCCCCGGCAGGCGCTCGGTGTCGCCACGGTCGTCGATCCAGGCCGAACGAACGTCGGCCAGGCCGCGGCGCACGTCGATGGTCACGTTGGGGTCGGTGTAGGGGCCGGAGGTGTCGTAGACGGTGACCGGCGCGTTGATCTCGCCGCCGAAGGCGGTCGGCGTGACGTCCAGGCTGATCTCGCGCATCGGCACGCGGATGTCCGGGCGCGAACCCTGCACGTAAATTTTCTGCGAACGCGGGAAGGGCTGGATCGACTGCTGGTCGACCTGCGCGCTGTCACTGAGTTTTTCTTGTGGTTTGACGCTCATCGGCTCGGCTCCTGGGTGATGTCGGAGCGAACCTGAAAGCGAAAGGCGCACCTTGGACCGGTGCCGAGAAGAACTCGCCGGAATGCGGGCGAGGACATCTTGTTCCCTACGCAGGCGTTAACCTGATCAGGTTCAACGGGATCCGGAACTATCCGATCTCAGCCTCCGATTCGAGGCACCCCGACAAGAACGCGGCCAGTCTAAACAAGGCGCGCGCAGAAAACCAACCTCCCGGTCAAAAACCGCGAACCATGCGTCGGCAAATGACCACGCAGCCACCTTTACGCCGATTGTTGCGCGCAAGCAACAAAGCTTGCCACAAACTACACTCAGGCCGGCGCCAGGGCGGCTTGACCCTCTCCGATGCGCCCCGTAGCCTTGCCTCTCTCCTTCATTAGTAGGACTGCCCCACATGCTGCGCAGACTCTCCCTGGCACTCGCCGTGGCCGCCGCATCCAATGGATTGGCCTGGGCAGATACCGCCCCCCTGACTGCCAAGACCGACCTGGTCAGCGTCTATCAGGAAGCCGTAAGAAATAACGCCGACCTCGCCGCCGCCCGCGCCGACTACGAAGCCACCAAGGAAATCGTGCCGCAGGCGCGTTCCGGCCTGCTGCCGCAGATCAACGGCGGCGCCAACCTGACCGACACCCGCACCGACGTGGAAACCTCAGTCGGCGACCCGTCGCTGTCGCGCAGCGGTACCGTGTACCAGGCAACCCTCAGCCAGCCGATCTTCCGCGCCGACCGCTGGTTCCAGCTCAAGGCCGCCAAGGAAGTCGACGAGCAGGCTGCCCTGCAACTGTCGGCCACCGAACAGAACCTGATCCTGCAGAGCGCGCAAACCTACTTCGCCGTGCTGCGCGCCCAGGACACCCTGGCCTCGACCAAGGCCGAGGAAGCGGCGTTCAAGCGCCAGCTCGACCAGGCCAACGAACGCTTCGATGTCGGCCTCTCCGACAAGACCGACGTGCTCGAAGCCCAGGCCGGCTACGACACCGCGCGGGCCAACCGGATTCTCGCCCAGCGCGCCGTGGACGACGCCTTCCAGGCGCTGACCACCCTGACCAACCGCGACTACAACGCGCTGGAAGGCATCAAGCACAGCCTGCCGGTGCTGGCGCCGTCGCCGAACGACGCCAAGGCCTGGGTCGACACCGCCGCCCAGCAGAACCTCAACCTGCTGGCCAGCAACCACGCCGTGGATGCCGCCGAAGAAACCCTGCGCCAGCGCAAGGCCGGCCACGCGCCGACCCTCGACGCCGTCGCCCAGTACCAGAAAGGCGACAACGACGCGCTGGGCTTCACCAACAGCGACGCCAACCCGGGGGTTCGCTACAACGGTGACGTCGAACAGCGCAGCATCGGCCTGCAGCTGAACATCCCGATCTACAGCGGCGGGTTGATCAGCTCGCAAGCGCGCGAAGCCTATGCGCGCCTGAACCAGTCCGAGCAGCAGCGCGAGAGCCTGCGCCGCCAGGTGGTGCAGAACACCCGTGACCTGCACCGCGCGGTGAACACCGACGTGGAAACCGTGTCGGCGCGCAAGCAGTCGATCATTTCCAACCAGAGCGCTCTGGAAGCCACCGAAGTCGGCTACCAGGTCGGTACGCGCAACATCGTCGACGTGCTGGATGCGCAGCGCCAGCTGTACAGCTCGGTGCGCAACTACAACGACGCGCGCTACGACTACATCCTCGACAACCTGCGCCTCAAGCAGGTCGCCGGCACCCTCAGCCCGGCCGACCTGGAAGCCCTGGCGCGATACCTCAAGCCGGACTACAACCCGGACCGGGACTTCCTGCCGCCGGACCTGACCGCCGCCAGCGAAGCGCAGATCCGCAACACGCGGGCGCAGTAAACGAAAAAGCCCGACACACGTCGGGCTTTTTTCTGCGCGCGATGTCTGGCGCTAGGTGATCCCGTTCAGCCGCCCGCCACCAGCAGCCCATCGAGGCCATCCAGCAAGCGCGCCAGCGCCCCCTGGTTAGCCTGCAGTACGCCCAGCCCTGCCGCACTCATCGCCTCTCCGGCCTGCGGCTGCGCCCACAGGCGCTGCAGCGCCTGGCTCAGCGCCGGCGCATCGGCGACCTCCAGCAAGGCGCCGGCATCGCGCAGCTGCGCGGCGATGTCGAGGAAGTTGAACAGGTGCGGCCCGCTCAGCACCGGCTTGCCCAGCGCCGCCGGCTCGAGCAGGTTGTGCCCGCCATTGGCCACCAGGCTGCCGCCGACGAAGGCCAGGTCGGCCAGCGCATACAGGAACAGCAGCTCGCCCATGGTGTCGCCGAGCAGCACCTGGGTGTCGGCGTTCACCGCCTCGCCGCGCGAGCGCCGGCGGGTGGCGAAGTTGCGCTGGCGACACAGGGCGTCGACCGCGTCGAAGCGCTCCGGATGGCGCGGCACCAGAATCAGCAGCGCGTCTGGCTGGTGCTCGAGCAGCGCGCGGTGCGCGTCGAGGACGATCTCGTCTTCGCCGGCGTGGGTGCTGGCGGCGATCCACACCGGCCGAGCGGCGGCGCCCCATTCGGCACGCAGCGCGGTGGCGCGCGCGCTCAGCGCCGGGTCGAGGTGCAGGTCGAACTTGATCGAGCCGGTCACCGCGACCCGCCCCGGGCGCGCGCCGAGCTGGCGGAAACGCGCGGCCTCGGCCTCGGTCTGCACCGCCAGCCAGTCGAGTTCGGCGAGCATCGGCCGGGTCAGTCCGGCGAACCGTGCATAGCCGCGCGCCGAGCGCTCGGACAGCCGCGCATTGGCCAGCGCCACCGGCACGCCACGCCGGGCGCACTGGTGAATGTGGTTGGGCCACAGCTCGGTTTCCATGATCACCGCGAGCTGCGGCTGCAGCCGATCGAGCAGGCGCGCCGCCGCCCACGGCAGGTCATAGGGCAGGTAGCAGTGCTGCACGCGGCCACCGTACTGCGCAGCGGGGAACAGCGCCTGGATGCGCTCGGAGCCGGTCGGCGTCATGCAGGTGATAGTGATCGGCAGGTCCGGGTGGCGTTCGAGCAGGCCGCGGATCATCGGCGCGGCGGCGATGCTCTCGCCCACCGACACCGCGTGCACCCAGATGCCGCCCGGCTTGAGCGCCGGCAGGCCGAGGGCGAAGCGCTCGCCGATGCGTTGGGCGTAGGCCGGCGCCTTGCGCGAGCGCAGGTACAGACGCAGGCCAACCAGCGGCAGGCCGAGGTGAAACAGCAGGGTATAAAGGTGTCGATTCATGGCGGCGCAGCTTAGCGTGCCGCGGCGGCGATGGCGACCGCACCGGCGCGGCAGTCTAGAATGCCGGCTGTTTTCAGGAGAGCCGCCCATGGGCCCGTACGCCTACCTCGCCATCGCCATCGTCGCCGAAGTCATCGCCACCAGTTCGCTGAAGGCGGTCAAGGGCCTGTCCACCCCGCTGCCGCTGGCGCTGGTGATCTGCGGCTACGTGCTGTCGTTCTGGATGCTGATCCTGGTCATGCGCAGCCTGCCGGTGGGTATCGTCTACGCCATCTGGTCGGGGCTCGGCATCGTCCTGGTGAGCATCGCCGCGCTGTTCCTCTACGGCCAGCGCCTTGACCTGCCGGCCATGCTCGGCATCGGCCTGATCATCGGCGGCGTGCTGGTGATCAACCTGTTCTCCAGCAGCAGCCACTGAACCGCGCGATATACTGCCGGCCTGTTCACCAGCCAGACGAGTCGCCCCATGTCCGACGCCCTTTCCACTGACGTGCTGATCATCGGCGGCGGCATCGCCGGCCTGTGGCTGAACGCGCGCCTGCGCCGCCAGGGCTTCGCCACCGTGCTGGTGGAGAGCGCCAGCCTGGGCGGCGGGCAGAGCGTGAAGTCACAGGGGATCATCCACGGCGGCGCCAAGTACGCCCTGCACGGCGCGCTGACCGGCTCGGCGGAAGCCATCGGTGACATGCCACGGCGCTGGCGCGAGGCGTTGGCCGGCGACGGCGAACTGGACCTGAGCGGCGTGCGTCTGCTCTCCGACGCGCACTACCTGTGGTCGCCGGGCACCCTGGCCGGCAACCTGACCAGCTTCTTCGCCAGCAAGGCGATGCGCACCCGCGTCGACCAGGTCAAGGGCGCGCAGCTGCCACCGGCGCTGCAGGACCCGGCCTTCAAGGGCAAGGTTTATCGCCTCAACGAACTGGTGCTCGACGTACCCAGCCTGATCGCACGGCTCGCCGAGTTGGCCGGCGACAGCCTGCTCGCTGGCCAGGCCATCACCCCGCTGCGCGACGGCGACCAGTTGGTCGGCCTGCAGGTCGATGGCCGGGCGATCCGCGCCCAGCGCATCGTGCTCAGCGCCGGCGCCGGCAACCAGGCGCTGCTCGCCGAACTCGGCCTCGAGCGCCCGGCCCAGCAGCGCCGGCCGCTGCACATGGTGCTGGTCAAGGGCCGCCAGCTGAAGCCGCTGTACGCCCACTGCCTGGGCGGCGGACCGAAGCCGCGGATCACCGTGACCAGTCACCCGGCGGCCGATGGCCAGTGGGTATGGTACCTCGGCGGCGACATCGCCGAGGCCGACGGCGTGGCCCGCGACGAGGCCGCGCAGATCGCCGCCGCGCGCAAGGAGCTGAGCAACCTGCTGCCGTGGATCGACCTGGCCGACGCGCGCTTTGCCACCCTGCGCGTCGACCGCGCCGAGCCGGCGCAGTCCGGCCTGGTGCGCCCGGACAACGCGTTCCTCGCCGAGCAGGGCCGCCTGCTGGTCGGCTGGCCGACCAAACTGGCGCTGGCCCCGGACTTCGCCGACCGTGTGCTGGCCAGCCTGGCCCGCGATGGCGTGCAGCCGCAGCCCGCCACGGCGCTACCGGCCCTGCCGCGACCGCCGCTGGCGCCGCCGGTGTGGGAGGAGCTGCTGCCATGAGCGACAGCCTGCACGACCTGCACCGCCCGCTCGGCGCCACCGGCCTGCGTGTCTCGCCGCTCGGCCTGGGCACCGTCAAGCTCGGCCGCGACCAGGGGGTGAAGTACCCCAACGGCTTCGTCATCCCCGATGACCAGGGCGCCCGCCAGCTGCTCGACCTGGCCCGCGAGCTGGGCATCAACCTGCTCGACACCGCACCGGCCTACGGCCGCAGCGAGGAACGTCTCGGCCCGCTGCTGCGCGGCCAGCGCCACGACTGGGTGATCGTCAGCAAAGTCGGCGAAGAGTTCGACGCCGGCCAGTCGCACTTCGACTTCTCCGCCGCGCACACCCGCCGCTCGGTGGAGCGCAGCCTGCGCCGCCTGGAGACCGACGTGATCGACCTGGTGCTGGTGCACTCCGACGGCAACGACCTGGCCATCCTCGAACAGGGCGAGGTCTACCCGACCCTCGCCGTGCTGAAGGCCGAGGGCAAGATTCGCGCCTTCGGCCTCTCCGGCAAGACCGTCGCCGGCGGAAAACTGGCGCTGCGCGACGGCGATTGCGCGATGGTCACCTACAATCTTGCCGAGCAAGCCGAACGCGCGGTGCTCGATGAGGCCGCGCACCTGGGTAAAGCCATCCTGATCAAGAAGGCCCTGGCCAGCGGACACGCCTGTCTGGCGCCCGGGGTCGATCCGGTGCGCGCCAGCTTCGAGCTGATCTTCGCTCACCCCGGCGTCGCCAGCGCGATAGTCGGAACCATCAATCCGCTGCATCTGTCCCATAATGTCGCGACCGCCGCGCAAGTGATCAGAACAACACGCTAGGCCGCACACCGCGGCCGGCGAAGGAGCCGAGATGCCGCGAATCCTCGCCCGCAAGGACCCCAACGCGTTCAAGACGCTGCCGCTGTTCGTCGAAGCCAACGCCGATGGCCTGAGCTATCAGAGCCTCGGCCTGCCGTTGAATTTCACCCAGATGCTCGAGCGGCGCCGGCCGCTGACGGTGCCCGACGCCGAACACTTCGCCGCCGAACTGGCCAACCTCGGCGTCTCGGTGCGCGTCACCCTGACCTGGCAGGGTCGCGACTACTGGGTGTTGGTGCGCCAGCGGCGCAGCGACCGCGGCGACGTGGTGCTCAAGCTGATCTCTGGCTACGTGCCGGCCCACGAACTGAACCTGCCGCTGCTCACCGCGATCCACGAAGTGGCCGAGGAATGCCTGGTGGAAACCCCGGAGGGCTGGCTCAGCGGGCGCTTCGGCGACACCTGGCTGCCGGCGCCGTACCAGAGCGTGCTGCGCTACCGCGAGAGCGTGCATTTCCGCCTGAGCCCGCTGTCCGGCTCGGCGCGCCAAGTGCGCTGCGGCAACCTGGCGCTGCTGGAGCGGCCGCGCGCCTACGTGCACCTGCCGACCGCCTCGCTGCAACTGGTCTACGACCTGCACCTGGAGCTGCCCAAGGAAGTCCGCCAGCTCAGCCTGCTGCACGTCGACGAACGCCTCGAAGCCGGCGAGCTGATCGCCCGCCTCGACCGCCGCCAACCCGATCTGTACCTGATCCCGCTGGCCCAAGGCAAACCCACCGCCGAGCTGCTGACCCTGCGCCACGGCAAGCTGAGCAGTGCCAGCACGCGCGGCGTGTGGCTGGCGGAAAGCTTCGCGCCGCAGGACGGCTGGCTGGTGCGCGACGAGCGGATTCGCTGGAAGGACTGGGTCGCCCAGCAGCACCTCACGCCACCGCGCAAGGGCCCGGTCAAACGCCTCGCCGAGCGCGCCCGCAAGCTGCTCAGCCTGGCCTAGCGGCGCCGCGTCGAGTTACCCACGGAAACTGTGGAGCGAGCTGTGGATAACATGGGCGCAGGCCGCTGCAGGCCCGGCTGGGCGGGGCGCGACGGGCCCTGTACGTTTTTCGTACAGGCGCGGTTTTTCCCTGCAAAAACAGTTTGTTAGGCTCTTGGTGGCATCTCCCACATAGCGGAAACCCGGCAGCCCAGAGGCCCGCGACACCTTGTCTGCGGGCGCTCCGGATGGTCAGCAACAGCGGGTTACTTCAGCTCACTGGAACTCTTGCCGAGCAGGCGGCGGGCGACGATCAGCAACTGGATCTGCTGGGTGCCTTCGAAGATGTCGAGGATCTTCGAGTCGCGCGCCCATTTCTCCAGCAGTTCGTCCTCGCCGTAGCCCAGCGCGCCGGCCAGCTCCACGCACTTCAGGGTCACCTCGTTGGCCACCCGCCCGGCCTTGGCCTTGGCGATCGACGCCTCCTTGGAGTTCGGTTGGCGGTTGTCGGCCAGCCACGCCGCCTTCAGGGTCAGCAGGCGCGCCGCCTCCCACTCGGCCTCCAGCCGGTACAGGGTCGCCTCGGCGTGACTGACGGCGAACAGCGGCCGCGCATAGTCGAATGCGCAGGCATCCTTGAGCAGTTCGCGGGTACGGTCGAGCGCCGCCTTGGCTACACCGATGGCCATCCCGGCGACCAGCGGGCGGGTGTTGTCGAAAGTCTCCATGACCCCGGCGAAACCCTTCTGCACATCGATTTCCGGATTGCCGAGCAGGTTGGCCGCCGGCACGCGGCAGTCGACGAAGCTGATCGCCGCAGTGTCCGAGGCCTTGATGCCGAGCTTCTTCTCCAGGCGGGTGACGCTCATCCCCGGCGTGCCGTGCTCGACCACGAAGGACTTGATCGCCGCGCGGCCGAGACTTTTGTCGAGGGTCGCCCAGACCACCACCGCGTCGGCGCGCTCGCCGGAGGTGACGAAGATTTTCTCGCCATTGAGCACGTAGTGGTCGCCGTCCTTCACCGCGGTGGTACGGATCGCCGCCGAGTCCGAGCCGCAGCCGGGCTCGGTGATCGCCATCGCCGCCCAGGTGCCGCGAAAGCGCTGCAGCTGCTCGTCATTGGCCACCGCGGCGATCGCCGCGTTGCCCAGGCCCTGGCGCGGCATGGCCAGCAGCAGGCCGACGTCGCCCCAGCACAGCTCCATCACGCCGAGCAGCGCGGCCAGGTTGCCGCCGTTCTTGATGCCCTCCTCTGCGGTGGCGCTGCGCTTGCTCGCCGAGGTGGCGCCGACCGCATCGGGCGAGCCGGCGTTCATGCCGTCGAGCAGCGCGGCGAGCAGGTCGAGTTCCTTCGGGTAGGCGTGCTCGGCCTGGTCGTACTTGCGCGACAACGGGCGGAAGAACTGCGCCGCCACCTCGTGCGCCTGGCTGACCAGGCCGCTGAATTTCTTTGGGGTTTCCAGATTCATCATTCCTCCTGATGCGGCATTCGGCGCATTACGCGCGCCGGCGACTCACAGCTGCAGGCCGCCGGCCATGATTGCCACGCCGCGCAGGTCGCGGTACCAGCGCTCGACCGGGTGTTCCTTGGTGAAACCGTGGCCGCCGAGCAGTTGCACCGCATCGGTGCCGATCTTCATCGCCTTCTCGGCGCACAGCAGGCGCGCCAGGTAGGCCTCGCGGTGGAACGGCTGGCCGGCCTCGGCCCGCGCGCAGGCACGCCAGACCATCAAGCGCATGGCATCCAGTTCGATGGCGATGTCGGCGACCAGGAACGCCACGCCTTGGCGGTGGCTGATCGGTTCGCCGAAGGCCACGCGGTCGTTGCAGTAGCCGACCACGTAGTCCAGCGCCGCCTGCGCGGTGCCCACCGCCAGCGCGCACCAGGCCAGCGCGGCGTGATCGAGGAAGCTCTGGTAGTCGAACGCGGCGCCGGCCAGGCGCTGCTCGGCGGCCACCTTGACCGCCTTGAGGCGCAGCCGCGCGGTGCCGCCGGCCTTGAGGCCCATGGCCGGCTCGGCGACGCGGCTGAGGCCCTTGGCCGTGGCATCGACGAGGAACAGCGCCGGACCGTCATCGGCCTGCGCGGCAACGATCAGCCGGCTGGCCTCGAGGCCACGCAGAACCAGGCACTTCTCGCCGGACAGCCAGTAGTGCTGGCCCTTGCGCTTGGCGCGGGTGGCCAGTTTGAGCGGGTCGAACAGCGCCACCGGCTCGTTGACCGCCAATGCGGTGAGCGGCGCCGGCTCGATCGCCACGAAGGCCGGCAGCCAGCGCGCCTGCTGTGCGGGCGAGGCCCAGCGCCGCAGGCAATTGGCCGCCGACAGCGGCACCAGCAGCGCCGCGGCGAGCGACAGATCGCCATAGCCGAGCGCCTCGGCGATCAAGGCATTGCTCAGGGTGGTACGCGCGCCGGCCAGACCGCCCTCGGCCTCACCGACGCCATAGTGGGCCAGGCCCAACTCATGCGCCTGGTTGAGCAGTTCGGCGGACACCGCCGCCTGCGCATCGGCGGCTTCGGCGGCCGGGCGCAGCACCTCGCGGGCGAAGCCGCCGAGCATGTCGACCAGCATCTGCTGTTCGTCGCTCAACGACAGGTCGAACAGCGTCGCCGGATCGGCCGGCCGTGGGGTACTGGGAGTTTTCGCGCTGCGCTCGGCAGCCAGGCGGAAGCCGGCGCGACTGCCGGTATACACCAGCTTTTCCAGCGACTGACGCAGCTTCAGGCGATCCGGCCAGTCGGCACGCGCGACTCGATTGAGCACCGCCAGGGCGCGACCTTGAACATTGGAAGACATGGGCACCTTGCTCCACGCGGGATGAAGATGCCTCGATGATGCGCGCCAGGCCTGACCCCGCCTATGACCGAGCCGACGCGCGGCGGCGGCAGGTCAGTCAGTCTTGCGGAACAGCGGCTCGAACAGCGGCATCAGGCGGCGCCCCCCCTGTTCGTTGAGATGATCGTCGTCGATGTATAACGGCAGGCCCTGCATGCTCCCCAGGCACTCTTGCTGATCGCACAGGTACGGCAGCGGATCGAGAATACGCGCCCCGCAGCGCTCGACCGCCTCATCCTGGACACCCCAGAGAAACGCCTGGCGTTGGCGGTATGCCTCGATCGGCAGCTTGACCTCACGGGACTCTCCGCGCAGTCGCGCCCTGGCAAGGGTGACGGGTACATTTAGCGGCATTTCCGGAATCGGCCTAAGCAGATAGAGCGGGTGGCTTCTGCTGATCCGACAGGCCGTCGCCAGGTAGGCGGCGCGGAACTCGGCGCGGAACGCCTCCGTCGGCCGTGCATAGCGCGCCTGGAAGTACACTCGGGGCCGATCAACCGGATTGTCCTCTTCCCCGGGCAGGCCACCGAAGGCATAGGAAGCCAGTCGGTTGATGAGGATCACCGGCTGCCCTGGCAAGGTCTGTGGCAGCTGTTCGGCGACCCAGCGATTGAGGGCGAGGCAGTCGGCGTCATCGTCCAGCGGCCGGGCGCCCTGCATGATCAGGCAACCGCTCTCGCCCTTGAACAGCAGGCCGTCGGCAGGCGTTGGCAGGCTGGCCGCCACCGCCGTGACCACCGCGTCGGCATGGCTGTCGCCCAGCACGATGGCGCGCAGCCGCGGGCCGCCGTAGACGCACTCGGCACCGGCTTCCAGGCACTCCTCGCGGCGCGGGTTGCCGGCCTGGCCAAACGCCTCGATCTCGCGAACCGCCTCCGGCAGCCGGCCGGGCAACTCCGCCTTGCGCACCCACTGTGCCGCCAGCGTCACCACCAGCACCCCGCCCAGCAGCGCGACCAGACCTCGGCGCCAATCCGCCTGCGCCAGCGCCCGACGACTGGTGACTTCCACCAGCTGATAGGAGGCATGGCCGAGCAGCAGCGACAGCCCGATCCCCGCCGCGATCCACGCGGGCGATGCCAGCAGCTCCAGGTAGGCGAGCGCGACCACTACCGGCCAGTGCCAGAGATAGAGCGAATAGGAGCGGTCGCCCATCCACTGGGCAACGCCACTGGTAGTCCAGCGCGAATTGCTGCGCTGGGCCAGCAGCACCAGACCCGCGCCGCAGACCGGCAACAGGGCGCGCCAGCCCGGCCAGGATGTCTCCGGGCTGTAGCCGAGCACCGCCATGACGATCAGCCCCAGGCCCAGCCAGGACAGCCGCCGGCGCAGCAGATCGGACAAACCGAGTACGCCGGCGAGCAGGAAGACCAGGCTGCCGGCCAGCAGTTCCCAGGCGCGCGCGGTCAGGACGAAGAAGGCGGCCTCCGGCTGGCGCGCGGTGAGGATCACGCACCAGAGCAGAGAGCCGGCAAACATCGCCAGCAGCCCCAGGAACAGCGCGCGGCGGTCGCTGAACAGGCGCCAGAGCGCCAGCAGCACCAGCGGCAGCAGCAGGTAAAACTGCCATTCCACCGAAAGCGACCAGGTGTGTAGCAGCCATTTCTCGTGCGCACCGCTGTCGAAGTAGCCGGACTCCTTGAGGTAGCGCAGGTTGGAGGTGAACAGCAAGCTGTCCCGCACATGCCGGCCGAGCGTCTGGTACTCCTCGGAAAGCAGGACAAACCAGCCCGCCAGCAACAGCACCGCGCAGAGCACCAGCAGTGCCGGCACGATACGCCTTGCCCGCGCCCAGTAGAACTGCCCGAGCGAGAAATGCCCGGCCTGCAGCGCACTGAGGATGATGCCGGTCATCAAATAACCGGAAATCACAAAGAACACATCAACGCCGACGAAGCCGCCCTGCAGACCGGGGACGCCGAAGTGGTACAACACCACGGCGACCACGGCCCAGGCCCGCAAACCGTTGATATCTGCACGAAAACCTTTCGATTGCGCAGCCACCATAGCCAACCGCTCTCCTGGCTTCTTGAATAGACCCGGCTTTTCTAGAGACCGTCCTGCCTCAGAAAATAACGTCGCTCGAACTCTACCGGCGACAGCTTCTCGGCGAAACCATGTCGCCGCCTGGGGTTGTAAAACATCTCGATGTAATCGAACACATCGCTCCGTGCCTCATCCCGGTTGCCGTAAATCCTTCGCTTGATCCGCTCACGCTTGAGCAGCTGGAAGAAGCTTTCGGCCACGGCATTGTCATGACAGTTTCCACGGCGACTCATGCTGCCGACCAAGTGGTTAGCCTTGAGAAAACTCTGCCAATCCGAACTGCTGAACTGGCTGCCTTGGTCGGAATGGATCATCACTTCCTGCTTCGGCTTGCGCCGCCAGACGGCCATTAGCAGTGCATCAATGGCTAGGTCGCTACTCATGCGTGACTTCATCGACCACCCAAATGACCTGACGTGAGAACAGGTCGAGCACCACCGCCAAGTACAGCCAGCCTTCATAGGTGCGGATGTACGTTATGTCGGTGACCCACACCCTGTTCGGCTCGCTGACATTGAACTTCCGCTCCAGTCGATTCGGCGCCGGTATTGGAGGCTTGCCGCCATAACGACCAGGCCGCCGACGGTAGCCGGTCTGCGAGCGCAATCCTTCTGCACGCATCAGCCTGGCCACTCGATGCCGCCCGCAGCACTCGCCCAGCTCGCGAAGGTCTGCATGGATCTTGCGATAGCCGTAGACGCCACCGCTCTCCAGCCAGGAGTGCTTGATCAAACCCAGCAGGCGCTGATCATCTTTGGCGCGTGCCGACTTGGGCTCGGCGCGCCAAGCGTAGTAACCGCTGGGGTGCACGTTCAGAGCCAGGCAGAGGCGCTGGATCGAGTAGCTCGCTGCCAACTGACTGATGAAGGCGTACCTCAGCCGGACTCCCTGGCAAAGTACGCGGCGGCCTTTTTTAGGATGTCTCGCTCTTCAGTGACGCGCTTGAGTTCGGCATGCAGACGACGCAGTTCGGCCTGCTGATCATCCTCTTGCTTACGCTGGACTTCTGGCTTGCTGTAGCGCTTGATCCACGCATACAGGCTGTGCGCAGACATGCCCAGACGGGCCGCTACCTCGGCAACGGGAAGACCGCACTCAGTTACCTGCCTGACCGCTTCGATCTTGAATTCTTCGGGGAAACGCTGGTTGCTCATGGCACCTCCTAGTGGGCCTCATTATGAGGCTTGGAGGTCTCTAGGGAATCCGGGGCTATTCATCTAACCTAGCTAGCGAGCCTCGGCTAGTGGTTGCGAATCTTCTCGACGATCGCCGTGGTCGAGCTGTTCTCGACCAGCCCGAGCACCTTCACTGTGCCGCCATAGGCGCGCACGATGTCGGCGCCGACCACCTGATCGATGCCGTAGTCACCACCCTTGACCAATACATCCGGTTTGACCTGGGCGAGCAGGCGCTCTGGGGTGTCCTCGCTGAAGCTCACCACCCAGTCCACCGCTTCCAGACCGGCGAGCACCGCCATGCGCCGGTCGACCGAGTTGATCGGCCGACCCGGGCCTTTCAGGCGACTCACCGAGGCGTCGTCATTGACCGCCAGGACCAGGCGATCGCCTTGCGCGCGCGCCTGTTCCAGGTAGGTGACATGGCCGGCATGCAGGATGTCGAAGCAGCCATTGGTGAAGACGATCTTCTCGCCATGCGCGCGCGCGTCGTCGATGCTGGTGAGCAGCTGCTCGAGACTCAGCACGCCACGCTCGGAACCTTCCTCGCGTTGCACCGCGCGGCGCAGCTCGGGGGCGCTGATCGCCGCGGTCCCCAGCTTGCCGACCACGATGCCGGCGGCCAGGTTGGCCAGCGCCACCGCCTGCGGCAGCTCCTCGCCCGCCGCGATAGCCGCGGCCAGGGTGGAAATCACCGTATCGCCGGCACCGGTGACGTCGAACACCTCGCGGGCCCGCGCTGGCAGGTGCAGGGCCGGCTGGCCGGGGCGCAGCAGCGTCATGCCGTGCTCGCCGCGGGTGACCAGCAGCGCGTCCAGCTCCAGCTCGCACATCAGGCCGGCGCCCTTGGCGACCAGCTCGGCTTCGTCGGCGCAACGCCCGACGATGGCTTCGAATTCGTGGAGGTTGGGGGTGATCAGGCTGGCGCCACGGTAGATCGCGAAGTCCTTGCCCTTGGGGTCGGCGAGCACCGGCACGCCGCGCGCGCGTGCGATACGGATCAGTTCCTGGTGATTCTGCAGGGCGCCCTTGCCGTAGTCGGAGAGCACCAGCACCTTGATCCCGGCAAGCAGGCTGTCGACATCGGCGGCCAACGCGACGGTATCAGTGGCGAACGGCTCCTCGAAGTCCATGCGCAGCAGTTGCTGGTGGCGGCTCATGACCCGCAGCTTGACGATGGTCGGCTGCGCCGCGACGCGCTGGAAGCGCGCCTGCACCCCGGCACCAGCGAGGCTGGAGGCCAGGCTGTCGGCCGCTTCGTCCTGGCCGGTGACACCGACCAGCGCCGCCGGCGCACCGAGCGCGGCGATGTTCAGCGCGACGTTAGCCGCGCCACCCGGGCGGTCCTCGATCTGGTCGACCTTGACCACCGGCACCGGCGCTTCCGGCGAGATCCGCGAGGTATGGCCATGCCAGTAGCGGTCGAGCATGACGTCGCCCACCACCAGAACGGGGGCTTGGTCGAAACGGGGCATGGATAGCTTCATTGCGGCTCCGGCGGGCTTGGAAAAACGTCGGCGATAATAGCACAGCACCGCCGTGCAACCCGGCCGGCGGGGTGCGGCGGTGACGGGCTCAGACGCCCTGATCGGCGGTCAACTCACCGTCTTCCTTGAACTGCTTGGCATGCAGGCGCGCGTAATGGCCGTTGGCGGCAAGCAGTTCGGCATGGCTGCCGCGCTCGACAATCTGCCCCTGGTCCATCACCAGGATCAGGTCGGCCTTCTCGATGGTCGACAGGCGGTGGGCGATGACCAGGGTGGTACGGCCCTTCATCACCCCGTCCAAGGCCGCCTGGATGTGCCGCTCGGACTCGGTGTCGAGCGCAGAGGTGGCCTCGTCGAGGATTAGCAGCGGGGCGTTCTTGAGCAGCGCGCGGGCGATCGCCAGGCGCTGGCGCTGACCGCCGGAGAGCAGCACACCGTTCTCGCCGACCAGAGTCTCGTAACCCTGCGGCATCTTCTCGATGAACTCCGCGGCATAGGCCGCCTCGGCCGCTTGGCGCACTTCGTCCAACGGCGCCCCAGCGAGATCGCCGTAGGCGATGTTGTTGGCCACCGTATCGTTGAACAGGGTTACGTGCTGGGTGACCAGAGCGATGTGCCGGCGCAGGTTGCGCAGCCGGTAGTCCTCGACCTCGACGCCGTCGAGGAGGATCTGCCCCTGCTCGTGGTGATAGAAACGCGGGATCAGGTTGACCAGGGTCGACTTGCCGCTGCCGGAGCGGCCGACTAGGGCGACCATCTGCCCCGGGGCGGCGACGAAGGAAATCCCCTGCAGCACCGGCTTGTCGGCACCCGGGTACTGGTAGCTAAGGTCGCGCACCTCCAGCTGACCGCCGATGCGCGCTCGCTCGATGGTGCCGTTGTCGGTCTCGGGGACTTCGTCGAGCTGCTCGAAGATGCTCTCGGCGCCGGCCACGCCCTTCTGGATGGTCGAGCTGACTTCAGAGAGCTGACGGATCGGCTTGGGCAGCAGGCCGGCCAGGGTGATGTAGGCAACCAGGTCCCCCGGCGAAGCCTCGCCACGCATCAGCAGGACGAGGAACATCAGCACCGCCATGGCGGTATAGATGACCAGCTGCAGGGTCGGAGTGTAGATCGCGTTGGTCTTCACCATGCGCAGCTGCTTACGGCTATTGTCCTCGCTGGCGCCGCGGAAGCGCTGCTGCTCGTAGCCCTCGCCGCCGAAGCTGCGCACCACCCGGTAGCCCTGGATGGTCTCCGAGGCGACGTGGGTGACATCGCCCATGGCCACCTGGATCTTCTTGCTCTGCTTGCGAAACTTCTTGCTGGCGCTGGCCACCATCAGGCCGATCAGCGGCAGGATGGCGACCATCACCAAGGTCAGCTTCCAGTTCATCAGCAGCAGGGTGGCGAACAGGAACACCACGGTCATGCCTTCGCGCACCACCACCTTGATCGCATCGGTGGCGGCCCCGGTGACCATGGTGACGTTGTAGGTGATCCGCGAAATCAGGTGGCCGGAGTTGTGGTTGTCGAAGTAGCGGTTGGGCAGGGTCAGTAGGTTGTCGAACAGCGCCACGCGCAGGTCATTCACCAGGCCGAGCGAGACCCGCGAGAGGAAATAGTTGCCGAGGTAAGAGCCGACGCCCTGAAAGATGGCTATCAGCACGATCAGCAGCGGCACGGTCTGCAGCAACTTGAGCTCGCCCAGGACGGGCAGCCAATCGAGCAGATAGGGCATTTCCGAGAAGAAATTGGCCTCCGGGTTGGACAGCCCGTCGACGAAGTACTTGAGGATGTAGCCGAGCATCGGCTGAGTGGACGCGAAGATCAGGAAGCCGAGTATGCTGATCGCGAACAACCCCCAGTAGGGCACCACATACTTCAATAAGCGCAGATAGACTTTCAGGCTGGAAGAGGTGGCGGCAGGTGACTTGCTCATCGGGGGGATCACTGACACGGAGGTGGCGCGAGTCTAACACAGAGCCGCCCGACGCTTAGCCAAGGCCCGCCCTGCTCAGCTATCATGGCCGCCCTTTGTGCGAGATGACGGCATGCAGACGCTTGACCCCGAGAGCTACCAGAGCCTGCGGATGGGCGCCACTGTCCTCGAGGCTGACGCCCATGGCGACAAGGTGCTGCACCTGCAGGACGGCCGCTTTCTCAAGCTGTTCCGCCGCAAGCGCCTGATCAGCTCGGCCGCGCTCTACCCTTATGCCCAACGCTTCGCCGACAACATCGAGGCGCTGCAGCAACGCGGCATCCCCTGCCCGCGAGTCGAACAGGTCTACCGCATTCCGGCGATCCAGCGCGACGCCGTGCTCTACGCGCCCCTGCCCGGCCTGACCCTGCGCCAGGCCCTGGCGGAGCCGGCCCGCCCGAGCGCGGAACTGGCGGAGCGCCTGGCCCGCTTCATCGCCCGACTGCACCAGAGCGGGGTGTATTTCCGCTCGCTGCACCTGGGCAACATTTTGCTCACTGAGAACGACGAACTGGGCCTGATCGACGTGGCCGACATGCAGTGCCAGAAGCGCCCGCTCAACGCCTGGAAGCGCAAGCGAAACTTCAAGCACCTGCTGCGCTATCCGAAGGATCAGCAGCTACTCGAGCAGCGCCTGGGCCTCGCCAATCTGACTCAGCTATACCGCCAGGCTCTCACCTAGGCTGCCGACCCGCTCCAGCGCCGCGCACAAGTTTGCCACCGCCTCCTCCAGCCCCATGCGCGAGGTGTCAATGCGCATCTCCGGGGCCAGCGGCGGCTCGTAGCTGCTGTCGATGCCGGTGAAGTTCTTGATCTCCCCGCGCAGCGCCTTGGCATACAGCTGCTTGGGATCGCGCTGGACACAGACTTCCAGCGGCGTTTCGACGTACACCTCGATGAACCGCCCGGCGATGAACAGCTCCCGGGCGATCTGCCGGTCGCGCACGAACGGTGAGATAAACGCCGAGATGACGATCAGCCCGGCGTCGGTCATCAGCTTGGCCACTTCGGCAACCCGGCGGATGTTCTCGTGGCGCGCGTCATCGTCCATGCCCAGGTCACGGCACAGGCCGTGGCGGACGTTATCGCCATCCAGCAGCATGGTGCGCCGACCACGGCGGAACAGCTCCAGCTCCAGGGCATTGGCCAGCGTCGACTTGCCAGAACCAGACAGGCCGGTGAACCAGATACACACCGGCACCTGCTGAGCGGCAGCCGCACGCATCTCCGGGCTCACCGTCGTGTCCTGCCAGGTTACCTGGCTCTGTACTCGCGTCACTGGCTCGAAACCGTACTGTGTCCCGCGGCCTGCAGCGCGCGCGCCACCGCCTCCGCATAGCCACGCGCAACCTCTTCTTTGATCGCCTCGATATTGACCGCCTGCGGCGACCAATCGATTTTCTTGGTCAGCAGCTTCTGCAAACCGAGACGCCGGATCAGCGAGGAGCGCGGAACATAATTGATCGGCAAGATATCGCCCACCAGGTGCACCCGGTAGTCATTCAGTTTCTCTTTCGGATAGAGAAAGACCACCGGAATGCCCATCGCGATACAGGGCATGGCGCAGTGAATCTTGGAGGTGATCACCAACTTGGCTCGCCGGGCATAGCCATCCAGCAATTGTTGCGCCATCTCCCGTTTGAGTTCACAAGACAGCAACGGCAGACGCACACTGGACTGATTAATCTTGACCGCTTCCTTGCGCAAAGCGCGAGGAATGACCTGCTCCAACTCCTTATCCACCCCGACGATGAAAACCTCTCGCGCCTCTGGCGAAGGCTCGCGAGGTGGAAGGGTTAGCGTCACACAACGGCTATAGAAGGCCTTGATCCCATGCTTCTCGAGAATACTGAGCGTACCCCGGTCACGACAACCAATGGGCTCATGACGTCTCAGGTAATCGAGGCCAGCCGGGGAGCAGATAACCGACTCATACGCCTTGTTGATGTGAAAGGAGAAAAACACCGGCGCCAAGCCTGGACTAGGCGGCCAGTTGCCCGAACCCATGAAGAATCCGTTGAGCGAAACCAGCCCGAGACCATTCCAGGCATTCAGGGCCTCACGACCGATGTAGCCATCCACACCATTGAGCAACCGGACTGCAGCCAGGGTCTGGATCTCGTCACCCAAATTGGAAAAGTAATCAAACTTATACCCAGAGTACTCAAGTGCATACTTTTTCATCGACAGACAGACCTGATCAGTTTTTCGTAGCCGGCAATAAACCCTGCGTAGGGGTAATCGGCCTTGATTTGAGTGGCGATATTCAGTCCGGCATCAGCAAGCGATTGCTCATGGAACAGACCGATGCAGGCCTCCAGCCGGGAAACCAATGCCTCAAGATCCCCCGCCTTATACAAGAACGGTGAATCACCGAGAATTTCGCGGAACACCGCAATATCGCTGGCCACCACCGGAACTTCCGAGGCGACTGCCTCCAGCAAGGCCAACGGAAACCCCTCGGAGCGGGACGGCATCACCAGCAAGTCCAGCGCCCCCACCAGAGTAAAGGCATCGCGAACAAAGCCACAGAACCGCACATTGCCGGGGTTGCCTTTGTCGCGGACCAATGCCTCAAGCTCTGGGCGGAGTGGACCGTCGCCCATGATGACGAACTGGACATTCGAGGCGTTGAGGCGAAGCGCCGCCTCGACGAAATCCGGGGCCCCCTTGACGCTGGCGAGCCGGCCTACAAAGCCAATCACCATCTGCCCTTCTGCACCGAGCCCGCCCAATTGCTCGCGTGCTGCGAAACGCGAGAGGCATTGCTTTTCGACCTTGGCAAAATCAATCGAATTGGGAATCACCGAAACATGCTCAACCGACCCGCCAAGCACCGAATAGATGTAATCGCGCACGTACTCGGAGACGCACACCACCCTGCCCCCTCGACGCAAGGCTCTGGCCAGCAATCGTCTGCGATACCCGCGGTCGTAGTCGCCCACACCATGCACGACAACGATAAGAGAACGACGCATCAACAATGACAGCAGGTAGCCCAGGTGCAGACATTTGAAGCGATGGACGAGGATGACCTCAGGCATCAAGTGGCGAAGTCTCAGATAGATCCAGAGCGCGGCGAGATAACGAAATACCCCGGATACCAGGAAGCTGGGCAAATTCAGGGATACTTCACCCTGTCGCCCCGCATGCAGATAACAGTTGATGAACTGGAAGTCCTTCAACTCACTGGCGATCAGGTCGCCCACCTTGGCAGTGGACTCACCAGCCTGGACCATTAGCTGAAGCACCTTAGGCATGCCGCCCCCTTTCCTGAAGCCCTAATGCGAGCGGTAGCCAAAAATAAATCCACAGCAGGGTCGGCGCAGCCAGAACGCCTACATGGGTGAAGAGCGAGAAGCCGAGGAAACCACAGAGCCAGGCACGATAAAAACCGGACAACCGAATGAAGCCCACAGCAAGCACCGTGACAAAGAGCAGGAGGCCCAACATGCCGTGGTAGTAGAAAATGGAAAACAGCAGGCCATGCGGGTTATCAAATCGGCTCAGGAATTTGTACCCATCGAACTGACCGCAGCCCAGCCAGTGGCAGCCCATACTGGTCATGTGAGCCAGCGCATCGCTCCAGATTTCCAGCCGGTAACTGCCGCCCCGCTCGAAAAACCAGCTGCGAAACGGCTCGACGCTGACCACCAGCCCGCCCAACGCAACAGCTAGCACGAGTAGCAGCGCTCGCCGCAATACCAGGCGGGTCTGAGCGAACAACACTATTCCAGCGACAAAGAACATAAAACAGAGAAAGATCGACCGACTCTTGAGCAAGACAAAAGTTGCCAGCAACAAAAGCAGACCACTGATCACCAGGGCAACCCCTTGCCCGCCCCCCTGCTCTAGCCCGCGCCAGATACTCCAGCAGAACACAAAACAAAAGAACACTGCGACCCGATTAGCATTGACACCACCGAAGTCATAGCGCAAGGCGCTCTCAAAGGGATGCAGCAGCAGGGCATAGCCAATCAACAATCCAGCGACTAGCAGTAGACTCCATTGCAACCGCCTTACTTGGTCAGGCTCGGCAAAGCCAGTACGCACGAAGCCGAAGAACAGCAAAAGCAAGGCGACATACTTCAACTCACTGTCCGCCTGGCCAAACAGTACCAGTGACGATACCTGGCAATATGCGGCAAAGAGCAACAGAGCGCACCAAAACAGCAGACTCTCTTGTACCCCCTGCCAGATCCCCCGCCAAAAAAACAGTGCCGGCAGAAGGCAAAACACATACAACAGCATGGCGAACTGCTTATTACTGAGCCCTAGAAGGTTCAGGGCCGCGGGGACAAGCAAGGCGAAAATCGGCCAGAGCTTGAGTAGTTCTGCGCGAGCGGCAATTACTGCCCCCCCGAAAAAGCGCAAGTCAATCAACTGAAATCCTCTTGAAGCGTCAAATATCGACGTTCTCTTCGAGCCAAACGCTTAATTGCTCGCTGTCGTCCCCTAACGCTCTTGCTGATAGTACTCAGGTGTAGCCAAACAGCTCGAAATCCTCTGAAAAACGCTCGCACGCCAGACGATAAGCAGCCTCACCATAAACCTCTTGATAATCGACCGACCCCGCCTGACTGCGTTCACTGACCTCACCCAGACAAGGCACCCGTTTCCGCAGGACGGTCCAGTCCTGCTCAAAGCGCTCCAGACGCCCGATAAACTCCGGCACCAGCCCCGACTTGTCACGCAAGAACCAGCTTTGCGAGCGCAGGTGGCGATCGAGCTTGTCATCCGGAAGTTGACACACACGCTCGACGAACTCGCCGAAGGAAATACCAAATTCAATGCCATGGCAGCGCAGGATATTCCTCTTGCCGCTGCGCTCATGCCCGACAATTTTGTCGAGATAGGCAGAATGCAAACGGCCCAGGGGATGACGCACGAACGCGAACACGGTCAGTTCAGCAGACTGTCGGCGCGACAGAGGCAACGGGATATGTGAACTGCAGCGATCCTCGAAAGCCTTAAACGACTCATCCGCCTGGCGCAAAGCGAGGTTGCTAGATAGCTCCTGGCGTATCGACCTGCTCGCCACCTTGGGGATTTGAATATATGCAAAACGTTGCGTGGGAAACGACCAGACCTGCGGCAACTCCCGCGAAATCTTGTAACGCTTCCGCGCATCTTCGAACCATGCCCACGCCATAAGTGTGTACTACCGACTCTTGAGAAATGGATCAGTTAAGTGGAGCCTTGACCACCAAAATGTCCTCCATGATCAGATACTGCAGATCCGAGCCATAGAACATGTTCAGCGCGTCGGTCGGTGAGCAGATCATCGGCTCGCCACGGCGGTTCAGCGAGGTGTTCAGCGACACGCCGTTGCCGGTGAGGTTCTCCAGCTCCTTCATCAGGTCATACCAGCGCGGGTTGTGCCGGCGCTCGAGAACCTGGGCGCGCGAGGTACCGTCTTCGTGGACCACTTCGCCAACGCGGTTCTTCCACTCCTCGTTGACTTCGAAGGTGAAGGTCATGAACGGCGAGGGGTGATCGACCTTGAGCATCTGCGCCGCCACGGTGTCGAGCATCGACGGGCAGAACGGCCTCCAGCGCTCGCGGAACTTGATCTGCGCGTTGATCCGGTCGGCGACGCCCGGCACGCTCGGGCAGCCGATGATCGAGCGGCCGCCGAGGGCGCGCGGACCGAACTCCATGCGGCCCTGGAACCAGGCCACCGGGTTGCCGTCGACCATGATCTTGGCGATCCGCTGCGGGGTGTTGTCGATGCGCCGCCAGGCCGGCTGATTGGGGTGCTTGGCGCAGGCGGCGATGATCTCTTCGTTGGAGTAGGCGGGGCCGAGGTAGACGTGCTCCATCTTCTCCACCGGCACGCCGCGCTGGTACGACACATAGGCGGCCGCGCCAACCGCGGTACCGGCGTCACCGGAGGCCGGCTGGACGAACAGTTCCTTGACGTCGTCGCGGGCGATGATCTTCTGGTTGAGCTTGACGTTCAACGCGCAGCCGCCGGCGAAGGCAATCTTGCCGGTTTCCTTGAGGATGTCGCCGAGGTAGTGCTCCATCATCTCCAGCGCCAGCTTCTCGAACAGCGCCTGCATGCTGGCGGCGTAGTGGATGTACGGATCGTCGGCGATGTCGCCTTCGCGCTTGGGTCCCAGCCACTCGATCAGCTTGGGCGAGAAATAGAAGCCCTTGCCCTTTTCCTTGTAGCGGCGGAAACCGATGACGTTGGCGTAGTCGGTGTTGATCACCAGCTCGCCGTTCTCGAACTTGGCCAGCCGCGAGAAATCGTACTTGCTGGCATCGCCGTAAGGCGCCATGCCCATGACCTTGAACTCGCCGTCGAGCATCTCGAAGCCGAGGTACTCGGTGATCGCGCCGTACAGGCCGCCGAGCGAATCCGGGTCGTAGAATTCCTTGATCTTGTGGATCTTGCCGTTCTCACCCCAGCCGAAGAAGGTAGTGGCGTACTCGCCCTTGCCGTCGATGCCGAGGATCGCGGTCTTCTCGGTGAAGCCCGAGCAGTGGTAGGCGCTGGAGGCGTGGGCCAGGTGGTGCTCGACCGGCTCGATCTTGATCTTCTTCAGGTCGAAGCCGAGCTGCTGCAGGCACCACTGGATGCGCTTGTGGTAGCGCTTGTAGCGGCGGTTGCCCATCAGGATGGCGTCGAGGGCGCGGTCCGGGGCGTAGGCGTAGCGCTTGGCGTAGTGCCAGCGGGCCTTGCCAAACAGGCTGATCGGGGCGAACGGAATCGCCACCACGTCGACATCTTCCGGCTTGATCCCGGCCTGTTCGAGGCAGAACTTCGCCGACTCGTAGGGCATGCGGTTCTTCGCGTGCTTGTCGCGGACGAAACGCTCTTCTTCGACCGCCGCGATCAGCTTGCCGTCGATGTACAGGGCGGCGGAAGGGTCATGGCTGAGGGCGCCGGAAAGGCCAAGAATCGTCAGTGCCACAGGTCTAGCCTCTTAATCTTCGGGGCCGGCGTCGGGCGCCAGCGGTAAACGTTGGTCAAGCAAGCGGTACAACGCCGAATCGGCCGGCCAGTTGCGCAGAAAGCGCGCCCGATCCCGAGCATAGGCCGCGGCGAAGCGACGCGCGCTGCGGTGCTGGCACATGGCATCGAGATCGATCAATGCCCAGCAGCCGTCCTGCCAGAACAGGTTGCTGCCCTTCAGATCGCCATGGCTGATGCGCTCGCGCAGCAGCGCGGCGAACAGGTGGTCGAGGGCCAGCAACTCGGCCTCAGGCGGCGAACTCGCGAGGTACGGCTGGAAGCGCGCGAGTATATCCTGCCCGACCAGACAATCGGTAATCAGGTAGGCGCGTCCGCGCAGCCAGCAGTAGCGCCGCTCCAGCAGCGCCAGCGGGCGGGGCGTAGCGATGCCCAGGCGCTCCAGGCGATGCCCTTCGCGCCAGCTGTGCCAGGCCCGGCTGGGCCGCCAGAAGCGCTTCAGCCAGTGGGCGAAGCCCTTGATGTTATAGCGCTTGACCACCAGCGGGCGGTCGTTGACTGCGACACGCGCCACGGTGGCCGAACCACCGGTCTTCAGCGCCTGGCCCTGCTCGAGCCAGCGGTCCGGCGCGTCGAGCAGCGGTTGCAGCTCGCCGGCCAGCTCGCGGCGCACTGCGCGCAGGCCGAAGGCACCGCGGCGTACGCTGAACAGGCTGCAGTCGCGACCGACCTTGCGCAGGTAGTCGTGCAGGCGCCAGTGGCGGACCTTGGCGACTTCCTTGAGTAGCGCCTCGAGCGGCAAGGCATGTTCGCCGTTGACCAGCAGGTAGTGCACCAGCAGCTCTTCGATGTACGGCTCGAGGGCCGCCGGCAACTGGGCGAAGAACACCCCGAGGTTTTCCAGCACCTGGGTGCGTGACAGCGGCTGGCCCGGGGTTTCCGCCTGCACGCCGCCGCCGTCGATCAAGTACAGCTGACCGGCATGGCGCAGTAGGTTGTCGAGATGCAGATCGGCCTGCCACAAGCCCTTGGCGTGCAGCCCGGCGATCGCCGCGAGCGCCTCGCCGAACACCTGCTGCTGCGCCTCGGAGAGCAGCGGCTGGTCGGCCACCGCCTGCCAGGCCTGCTCGAGGCTCTGCGCACCGTCGAGGTAGTCGAACAGCAGCCAGCCGCCCTGCTCCTCGCTGAGTCCGTCGACCAGCAGCAGGGGGGTGGTCAGGTGCTGGTCGGCGAGCAGGCGTGCGCCGCTCAGCTCGCGCAGGAAATGCCGTGCCGCGCGGCGCCCGACCAGCAGCTTGGCCAGCACCTTACGCCCGCGCCACTCGCCGACGCCGACGTAGCGCTTGCCGGGCAGTACGCGCAGCAGGCGCTCGAGACGCAGCTCGGCGGGGCCGGCCGCATCGGCCAGCTCGATGTGCAGCGGCAGCGGCGGCTGGCGGCCGGCGTGACTCAATTCAGCCAGTTTCATCCACGTGCCTCTTTCAGGCGGCGCCGCGCGGTCAGGCGCTGCAGCCAGCCGTGCACCTCCGTCGCGCCACCGAGGTAGGCGGCCAGCAACTGGCCGATCTCGGCATCACTCCACACCGAGGCGCGGCGCAGCAACGGCTCAAGGTCCTTGATCCGGTCGCGCCGCCCCAGCCACAGCGGGCGGGTCTTCTCCAGGTCGATCAGCTGTGCCTCGAAACCGGTGGCACTGGCGCGCAGGAAGATGTGCTTGGGGTAGAAGCAGCCGTGCACCTGGCCGGCCTCGTGCAGACGCCGGGCCAGCTCGCCGCAGGCCTGCAAGATCGCCTCGCGCTGGCTGGCCGGGCGCTGCGTCCAGTCGACCAGGTAGTGTTCCAGTTCCTGCCAGCCGTCCAGCGCGCGGGTGAGCAGCACCGCGCGGCGCTCGCCGGCGACCACCCGGCTGCCGAAGAACGCCGCGGCCAGCGCCGGGATGCCGAGCGCGCGGTAGCGGCGGATATTGCGAAACTCGCGGGCGAAGGTCGGCTCGCCGAGCGGATGGCTCAGGCTGCGGGTCAGGTGATTGCTCTGCCGCTTGAGGTAGTAGGCAGTCTCGCCGAGATCCAGGCGATACACGCTGCTCCAGCCGCCGCGCTCGGTGTTCGGTTCGTCCACGGCCTCCAGCTTGAGCGCCCACAGCGCCTCGAAACTGGCCAGGCCGTGGCGCTCGAGCAGCGCTCGGTCCTGCTCGGCGATGAAATCGCTCATTCACGCCCCTCGAAGAAGTCGACGATCTGCCGCACGCGCCGCTTGTCGCTGGCATTCAGGCGCGCGCGGCCGCGGTACTGCAGGTAGAAGCGCAGGCGCTGGCTGCGCGACAGCTGCTGCTTGGCGACCTTGTCCAGGCAGGCCAGGTCCTTGACGATGCGCCGGCGCAGGAACGGTCCCCACCAGAACGCACCGGTCGGGCAGTCGATGAAGAACAGTTCGCCCTGCGGGTTGACCAGCAGGTTGCGCCACTTCAGATCATTGTGGGCGAAGTGGTGGTCGTGCAGGGCGCGCGTGGCGCGCGCCAGCTGGCGGCTGACCGCGTCCACCCAGTGGCGGTCGCGCAGCCGCGCGTCGTCGCGCTTGGCCAGCACGGCGAGGTCCTCGGTGCCGACCAGCTCCTGGGTGATCAGCGCGCCGCGCGCGAAGGCCCCGGCCTTGCGCTCCAGACCGTAGGCGACCACCGGCGCGGTGGGAATGCCCCAGCTGGCGAAGTGCTTGAGGTTCTGCCATTCGGCCTTGACCCGCGGCCGGCCAAGGAAGCGCCGCAGGCCCTTGCCGGCGCCCCAGTAGCGTTTGACGTAGTAGCGCGTGCCGGCGTGCTCGACGCGCAGCACTTCGGACAGCGGGTCGCGGGTGATCTTCTCGCCCTGCAGGGCAAACACCGCGTCGAGGTCGGCGAACAGCGCGGTCACCGCGGGTGCCAGCTCGGCGCTGGTCTTCCAGCCGCTCATGCCTGCGCCCCGGGCGCGTATTTGCGCTGATAGCGCGCCAGCAGCCGCGCGCCCTTGCGCTCCAGCCAGCGCAGCAACGCTGCCTCGTCGCGCAGGATGTCGCGCAGCGGGCGCTGGAAATAGATCTTGAGAAAACGCAGCAGGTCGCGCTGGGTCAGGCCGATGTTCAACACCGAGAAGTACAGCCCGGCGAGGTCCTTGTCGCGCCAGCGGCGCGGCACCGCATGGCGGGTCTGCGCGCGGTGCAGGTCGATCAGCGACAGGCGCAGGTCGTCCGCCGTCACCGGCCGCTCGGTGTGCAGCAGGAAGTGGCAGATGTAGCAGTCGCGGTGATTGACCCCGGCGCGGTGCATGCGGCCGGTCATCTGCGCCACCTCAGCGATCAGCGCGCGCTTCAGGCGCGGCGCCGGCGGCTGCTCGCGCCAGTTGAGACTGAACTGCTCGAGGTCGATGGTCGGCGCCAGCTCCTCGGTGATGATGAACGAGTGCTGGCTCGCCGGGTTGGCACCGCGCTCGCCGTAGGCCACCGCGGTCATGGTCGGTACGCCGGCCTGGTGCAGGCGCTGCAGCGCACGCCACTCCTGGCCGGCGCCGAGCACCGGGGCCCTGGCGCTGAGCAGGTTCTTGGCGATCTCGCCCCAGCCGATGCCGCGGTGAATCTTCACGAAGTAGCCGCGCCCGGCGACTTCGGTGCGCAGCGTGCGGCGCCCTTCCAGCTCGCGGTAGACCTGGCCGTCCAGGCGTTCGACCGCCGCGAACGGGTCCTGGCCCTGCCACAGCGCCTGGAACGGCGCGTCGAGGATCAGTTTCATGCCCGCTCCGCCAGGATCACATCGGCCGCGTGCTGCGGCATGGAATACAGGTCGGCAGTGTCGGCGAAGGCCAGGCCGTTGCGCGCCCAGGCGGCGCGCGCCGCGTCGTCGGCGAGCATCTCGGCCAGCGTGCGATTCAGCTGCTCCTGCTCGAACGGACTGGCCAGCACCCGCCCGCAATCGGCGTCGCTGATGTAGTGGGCGTAGCCGCAGACTTCGGTGACCAGCACCGGCAGGCCGGCGACCAGCGCCTCGAGCAGCACGGTGCCGGTGTTCTCGTTGTAGGCCGGGTGGATCAGCAGGTCGGCGCCGAGCAGGAAGCGCGGAATGTCGCTGCGCCCCTTGAGGATCTGCACGTTGTCCGACAGGCCGAGCGCCTTGATCTGCAGCAGGAACGGCTTGGGATCGTCCTGGCCGATGGCGATCAGCCGGGTGCGCTTGCGCAGCGCGCGCGGCAGCGCGGCGAGCGCCTTGAGGCTGCGATCCAGGCCCTTGGTCTTGAACCCCGAGCCGATCTGCACCAGCAGCAGCTCATCATCGGCCAGCTGGAATTCACGGCGGAATTCGGCGCGAATCGCCGCGGCGTTGGCCGGCGCGCGGCGGTCGGCGGCAATGCCCGGCGGCAGCAGGTGGAAGCGCTCGGCCGGGGTGCCGTAGTGCTTGACGAACAGCGGCTGCTGCACCGAGGAAATCATCAGGATCTCGGTCTTGGCGTCGCGCCCGAACACCGCGCGCTCGTAGTCGGCGAAGTGCTTGTAGCGACCCCAGCGCTTGTAGATCGGCGCGCGCAGGGTCTGCGCCTTGTCCTCGTAGCAGCCGTCGGCGGCGTAGTAGACATCCAGGCCGGGCATCTTGTTGAAGCCGATCACCCGGTCGACCGGCTGGCGTGCCAGGTCGGCGGCCAGCCAGGCGCTGAATTTCTCGTTGCGGTGGTGGTTGAACCAGGCGCGCACCGGCGCCACGCGCACGTCGAAACCGGTCGGCACCTCGCCTTCCCAGATCGGCGTGTAGACGCGGATCGCGTGACCGCGGCGCTGGCACTCCAGGGCGATGCGCAGAAAGTCGCGCTGCAGGCCGCCGAACGGGAAGTACTTGTAGAGCACGAACGCCAGGGTCATGCCAGTTCCTCGCTGAGCAGCAGGGCTTCCAGTTCCAGCGCCACGCGCTCCGGGCGCAGGCTGTCGAAGCACGGCTTGTCGCGGTCGCCGAGCCCGGCGTCCGGGCCCTCGGCGCACAGGTGCACCTGCGAGCGGCCGAAGGCGCCGACCAGGTCCGGGCGGGTCGGTCCGTACAGCGAGATGGTCGGCACATCCAGCGCCGCGGCGAGGTGGCCGAGGCCGGTGTCCACCGCCACGCAAGCGCGCGCGCCGGCGATCACCTTGGCGATCCCGGCGAGGTTCAGGCGCGGCAGCACGCTGACGTGTTCGAGACCGGCGGCCAGGCGCTCGGCGCGCGCGTGCTCGATGGCGTTGCCCCACGGCAGACGCACCGCCCAGCCCAGCTCGTTCATGCGCTGCAGCAGGCTGCGCCAGTACAGCTCCGGCCAGTGCTTGCTCGGCCAGGTGGTGCCGTGCAGGAACAGCAGGTACGGTGCGCCGCTCGGGTCGGCCAGGCGGTGGCGATCCAGGCCGTAGTCGGCGATGCCCTGTGGCAACGGGTACTCGAGCGCCTGGGCGAACAACTGGCGCACCCGCTCCAGCGCGTGCTGGCCCTTGGCGACGGCGTAGCGCCGGTCGTAGAAGCGGCTGGCCAGCGGCTCGCGCGCCGAGTTGGCGTCCAGCCCGGCCACCGGCGCCTCGGCATAGCGGGTCAGCCAGGCGCTTTTCAGCAGGCACTGCGCATCGATCACCAAGTCGTAGCGATTGGCGCGCAGGCGCTGCTTGAAGCGCGCCCACTCGCCGCTCTTCAGGGTCTGCCAGAGGCTCTTGCGCCAGCGGCGAATCGCCACCGGAATCACTTCGGCGACCGCCGGGTGCCAGGCGGGAATCTCGGCGAAGCCCTCCTCCACCACCCAGTCGAACTGGATGCCGGGGATCGCCCGCGCCGCGTCGGTGAGCGCCGGCAGGCTGTGGATGACGTCGCCGAGCGACGAGGTCTTGATCAGCAGAACGCGCACTATTGAACCTCAACCGGGTCGGCGACCAGGCGGTCGAGCGCCTCGATCACCGGGCGCGGCTTGAGCTCGCGCAGGCAGTTGTAGTGGCCGAAGCGGCAGGTGCGCTCGAAGCACGGCGAGCAGTCGAGGCCGAGGCGAACGATCTCCACCTGCTCGGCCAGCGGCGGAGTGAACTGCGGCGAGGTCGAGCCGTACACCGCCACCAGCGGGCGGTTCAGCGCGGCGGCCACGTGCATCAGTCCGGAGTCATTGCTGACCACCGCACGCGCGGTGGACATCAGGTCGATCGCTTCGGCCAGGCTGGTGCCGCCGGCCAGGTTGCTGACTTCCTCGCGCAGCCCGGGAATCAGGCGCATGCGGATGTCTTCGCCACCGGGGTGGTCGTTCTTCGAGCCGAAGATCCACACCTGCCAGCCGGCGCGGATCTTCAGCTCGGCGACCTTGGCGTAGTACTCGGCCGGCCAGCGCTTGGCCTCGCCGAACTCGGCGCCCGGGCACAGCGCCAGCACCGGGCGGTCGAGGCCGAGGGCGAACTTGGCGAGCGCCGCGTCGCGGCTCTGCGGGTCGATCTGCAGGCTCGGCCGCGGGTACGGCGTGGGCAGCTCGGCACCCTTCGGGTAGGCCAGCGCCATGAAGCGCTCGATCATCAGCGGGTAGCGCTGCTTGTCGAGCACGCGGATGTCGTTGAGCAGGCCGTAGCGCATCTCGCCCTTCCAGCCGGTGCGCTGCGGAATGCCGGCGAAGAACGGCACCAGCGCCGACTTCAGCGAATTGGGCAGCAGGATCGCCTGGTCGTACTGGCCCTTGAGGCCTTGACCGATCTTGCGCCGCGCGGCGATGTCCAGCACCCCGTGACCGAGCGGAAAGCTCAGCGCGGCGCGCACTTCGGGCATGCGCTCGAGGATCGGCCGGCTCCACTCGGGCGCCAGCACATCGATCACGCAGTCGGGATGACGTTGTTTCAGGCAATGGAACAGGGTCTGCGCCATCACCATGTCGCCTACCCAGCTCGGCCCAACGATCAGTATTCTCATCACAGCTCCGGAAATGATCAGGGAGGCTTACGCCTCCCCAGTCACTGCCTCGTTCAGTTCAGCCTGTCCGATCCCGGACGCTTGCCCCCAATAAATGGAGGCCCCCTGGCGGCATTTCAACCGCCGCGGGCGCGCCTCACTTGACCAGCGTACGCCATTCGGCATGAGCACCAGTCTGCCCGGTGACCAGGTCGAAGTAGGCCTTCTGCAGCTTCTCGGTGATCGGCCCGCGGCGACCGATGCCGATGGCGCGGCCGTCGACTTCGCGGATCGGCGTGACTTCGGCGGCGGTGCCGGTGAAGAACGCTTCGTCGGCGATGTACACCTCGTCACGGGTGATGCGCTTCTCGACCAGCTTGATGCCGTGTTCTTCGGCCAGGCGCAGCACGGTGTTGCGGGTGATGCCGTTGAGGCAGGCGGTGACTTCCGGGGTGTAGATCACGCCGTCCTTGATGATGAAGATGTTCTCGCCGGAGCCTTCGGCCACGTAGCCTTCCGGGTCGAGCATCATCGCTTCGTCGGCGCCGCCGGAGATGGCTTCCTGCAGAGCTAGCATCGAGTTGATGTAGGCGCCGTTGGACTTGGCGCGGGTCATCGAGATGTTCACGTGGTGGCGGGTGAAGGAGCTGGTGCGCACCTTGATGCCCTGCTGCAACGCTTCCTCGCCCATGTACGCGCCCCAGTCCCAGGCGGCGACGATCAGGTGCACTTGCAGGCCGCTGGCGCGCAGGCCCATGCCTTCCGAACCGTAGAAGGCCATCGGGCGCAGGTAAGCGCTCTGCAGGTTGTTCTCGCGCACCGCGGCGCGGCACGCTTCGTTGACCTCGTCCTTGGTGAACGGAATCTTCATGTTCATGATGTGCGCCGAATCGAACAGCCGGTCGGTGTGCGCCTGCAGGCGGAAGATCGCCGTGCCTTGCGGGGTGTTGTAGGCGCGCACGCCTTCGAACACGCCCATGCCGTAGTGCAGGGTATGGGTCAGCACGTGGGTGGTCGCATCGCGCCACTGCACCAGTTCGCCGTCATACCAGATCACGCCATCACGATCGGCCATCGACATCTTTGCCTGCTCCTCAACTGTTCGATTCGTTCATTCATCCGCGACGCCCGTGGGCGTCCGCAGGCCGGGCCTGCGGGTCCTTCGTCGCGCGGCGGTCAGTGCAGTTCCAGCTCGCGCCAGATGCGCAGCACCGCGCGCCGCTCGTCATGAAACTGCTCGCCGCTGACCACGCCCGGCTGCTTCTGCAGGGCCAGGCGGTGTGCCACCGCGCGGTAGGCCTTGTAGATCTCCTGCAGCAGGTGGGCGTCATCGCCGGGTAACAAACCGGCGGCTTCCAACTCGTCCAGGATGCGGATGTTGTCGGTCCAGCGCAGCAATTGCGGGTCCTGCTGCGACCACGCCAGGGCCGCGTATTGCACCATAAATTCGATATCGACGATACCGCCGGCGTCCTGCTTGAGGTCGAACGGCGCCGTCGCCGAGAACGCGTTCGACGCGGTGCCACCAGCGGTTTCCTTGCTGCCGAGGTTGTCGCGCATCTTGGCGCGCATCTCGCTGACTTCCTCACGCAGCTTGGGCAGGTCACGCGGCCGCGCGAGCACGGTGGCGCGCACCTGTTCGAAGGCAGTGCCGACCCGCTCGCTGCCGACCAGCACGCGGGCGCGGATCAGCGCCTGGTGCTCCCAGGTCCAGGCCTCGTTCTGCTGGTAGCGCTCGAAGGCGCCCAGCGAACTGACCAGCAGCCCCGAGGCGCCGGACGGGCGCAGCCGCATGTCCACCTCGTAGAGCTGCCCGGAGGTGGTCTGGGTGGTCAACAGATGGATGATGCGTTGCCCCAGGCGGGCGAAGAACTGCGCGCCATCGATCGGCTTGAGCCCGTCGGTCTCGGCCTGCGAGTCGCCGTCATGGATGAACACCAGGTCGAGGTCCGAGCCGTGGCCGAGCTCCAGACCGCCGACCTTGCCGTAGCCGACGATGATGAAGTCCGGATCGCACAGGCTGCCGTCGCTGCGCCGCGGCGTGCCGTACTTGCTCACGGTCTGTCGCCAGGCCAGCGCCAGCACCTGGTCGAGGATCGCCTCGGCCAGCCAGGTCAGGTAATCGCTGACCTTCATCAGCGGCAGCGTGCCGGCGATTTCCGAGGCGGCCACGCGCAGGCCGTGGGCTAGCTTGAAGTGGCGCAGCGCCTCCATCTGTTGCTCGAGGTCGTCCTCGGGGATGCGCGTCAGCCGCTCACGCAACTCGGCGGCCAGCTCCGGCGCCAGCGGCGGCTTGAACAGACGGCCCTCGTTGAGCAGTTCGTCGAGCAGCAGCGGGAAGCGGGTGATCTGTTCGGCGATCCACGGGCTGGCCGCGCACAGGGTGATCAGCCGCTCCAGGGCGCCGGGGTTCTCGCTGAGCAGCACCAGGTAGGCCGAGCGCCGCGCCACCGCCTCGACCAGCGGCAGCACGCGTTCGAGCACCAGGTCCGGCTGCGCGTGTTCGACCGCCTGCGCCAGCAGGCGCGGCACGAAAGCGTCCAGGCGCTCGCGACCGAGGCGCTGGATGGCGCGCACTTGTGGCCCGCTGCGCAGGTCGGAGAGGCGCCGCCAGGCCAGCGTCGGTTCGGCGAAGCCGGCGTCGGCGAGCTGCCGGCAGGCCGCCGCCTCGTCGAGCGCCTCTTCCCACAACGGCAGCCATTCGCCTCCGATGTGCACCGCTTCAGCGGCGCCCTCCTCGTCATCGGGATCGGCGATCACCTGGCGGAAATGCCAGTCGACGCGCCCGCGCCAGTACATCAGCTGGGCGTGGAACGCCGGCCAGTGCTCGAAGCCCATGATCCAGGCAACGCGCGTGCAGTCCTGGTCGTTGTCGGGGAGCATCTGCGTCTGCCGGTCGGCCAGCGCCTGCAGCGCGTGCTCGGTGTAACGCAGGAATTCGTAGCCCTGGCGCAGCTCGTCGACCACCACCGGCGGCAGGTAGCCCTGGCCCTCGAGGGTCGCCAGCACGCCGAGCAGCGGGCGCTGCTGCAGGCTGAGGTCGCGCCCGCCGTGGATCAGCTGGAACGCCTGGGCGATAAACTCGACTTCGCGGATGCCGCCGGAGCCCAGCTTGATGTTGTCGGCCATGCCCTTGCGGCGCACTTCCTGCTGGATCAGCTGCTTCATCGAGCGCAGCGCCTCGATGGCCGAGAAGTCCAGGTAACGCCGATAGACGAACGGCCGCAGCATCTCCAGCAGCTGCTTGCCGGCGACCTGATCGCCACCGACCACGCGCGCCTTGATCATCGCGTAGCGTTCCCAGTCGCGGCCCTGGTCCTGGTAGTACTGCTCCAGCGCCGCGAAGCTGTACACCAGCGGCCCCGACGAGCCGTACGGGCGCAGGCGCATGTCGACGCGGAACACGAAGCCGTCGGCGGTCGGCGCATCCAGCGCCTTGATCAACCGCTGACCGAGCCGGGTGAAGAACTCCTGGTTGTCCAGCGAGCGCTTGACCCCCTCGGTCTCGCCGCCTTCCGGGTAACCGAAGATCAGGTCGATGTCCGACGACAGGTTGAGCTCCAGCGCGCCGAGCTTGCCCATGCCGAGCACCACCAGGTGCTGCGGCTGACCGCTGCGCCGGCCGATCGGCGTACCGAACTGCGCGACATGCCGCTGGTACAGCCACTGATAGGCCTGGTCGATGCTCGCGTCGGCCAGTTCGGAGAGGTCGCGGCAGGTTTCGGTCAGGTCGGCCTGGCGGCTGATGTCACGCCAGATGATGCGCCACTGCTGGCGGTTGCGAAAACGCCGCAGGCGCCGCGCCAAGTCGCTCTCCTCATCGCAGTCGGCCAGCGTGGCGTGCAGTTGGTCACTCAGCTCGCCGACGCCAAGGCGCCGCTCCAGCTCGCCGGAGTCGGCCAGCTCGAGGAACGCCTGCGGATCGCGGCTGATCTGCTCACTGACGAAATCGCTGGCGGCGCTCAGACGTGGCAGCAGTGCGCGGCGCGCGGACGGCCAGGTGGCGAGGCGCGCGGCATGGGCGGCATCGTCGCGCAGCACGGATTCGGCACGATTGGACAGGGGAGCGAGGGCGGCAGGCAGGGCGACAAGCGGTGGAAGGCTCATGGTCTATCCTTTTTTGGCTCGGACTTCGGCCGATCGACGGCGGGCAAGGCTGCAGCCCGCTGGAGGCCTGGCCCGAACAGCGATTCCCGCCTGCGCCTCTGGCTGGCGCGCATGACGGATTGTAGTTTTACTACGAAAAATTGTATCCAAAGTGCTGAAATGCGCGTCGGTTTGTAGTAAAACTACACAGCGCCGGTGCCACCCCCGGCAACCCAAGAATTCACGCGGCCGCCCCATAAAGGCCACTCCGCGAACACAGGCGACCGATTCTGGAAGCCTTTCCGCCCTGGAGCAAGCCATGCAAGACATCGATCCCGTCGAAACCCAGGAATGGCTGGACTCGCTCGAGTCCGTCCTCGACCGTGAGGGTGAAGATCGTGCGCATTACCTGATGACCCGCATGGGCGAGCTGGCCACCCGCAGTGGTACCCAGTTGCCCTACGCCATCACCACGCCGTACCGCAACACCATCCCCGTCGGCCACGAAGCGCGCATGCCGGGCGACCTGTTCATGGAACGCCGGATTCGCTCGCTGGTGCGCTGGAACGCGCTGGCCATGGTGATGCGTACCAACCTGCAAGACCCTGACCTGGGCGGTCACATTTCCAGCTTCGCTTCCTCGGCGACGCTCTACGACATCGGCTTCAACTACTTCTTCCAGGCCCCGACCGACGAGCACGGCGGCGACCTGATCTTCTTCCAGGGTCACGCCTCGCCGGGCGTCTACGCCCGCGCCTTCATGGAAGGGCGGATCAGCGAAGAGCAGATGGACAACTTCCGCCGCGAAGTCGACGGCAAGGGTCTGTCCTCCTACCCGCACCCCTGGCTGATGCCGGACTTCTGGCAGTTCCCCACCGTGTCGATGGGCCTCGGCCCGATCCAGGCGATCTACCAGGCGCGCTTCATGAAGTACCTGGAAAGCCGCGGCTTCATCCCCGCCGGCAAGCAGAAGGTCTGGTGCTTCCTCGGCGACGGCGAGTGCGACGAGCCGGAATCGCTCGGCGCCATCTCCCTGGCCGGCCGCGAGAAGCTCGACAACCTGATCTTCGTCATCAACTGCAACCTGCAGCGCCTCGACGGCCCGGTGCGCGGTAACGGCAAGATCATCCAGGAACTCGAAGGCGTGTTCCGCGGCGCCGAGTGGAGCGTGCAGAAGGTCATCTGGGGACGCTTCTGGGACCCGCTGTTCGCCAAGGACGACGCCGGTCTGCTGCAGAAGCGCATGGACGAAGTGGTCGACGGCGAGTACCAGAACTACAAGGCCAAAGACGGCGCCTACGTGCGCGAAAACTTCTTCAACAGCCCCGAGCTCAAGGACATGGTCAAGGACCTGTCCGACGACGAGATCTGGAAGCTCAACCGCGGCGGCCACGACCCGTACAAGGTCTATGCGGCCTACCACAAGGCGGTCAACACCCAGGGCCAGCCGACCGTGATCCTCGCCAAGACCATCAAGGGCTATGGCACCGGCGCCGGTGAAGCGAAGAACACCGCGCACAACACCAAGAAGGTCGACGTCGACAGCCTGCGCCAGTTCCGCGACCGCTTCGACATCCCGGTCAAGGATGACGACCTGGAAAAACTGCCGTTCTACAAGCCGGAAGCCGGCAGCGCCGAGGCCAAGTACCTGGCCGCGCGGCGCACCGCCCTCGGTGGCTTCGTGCCGCAGCGCCGGGCGAAGAGCATCAGCGTACCGACCCCACCGCTGGAAACCCTGAAGGCCATCCTCGACGGCTCGGGCGACCGCGAAATCTCCACCACCATGGCCTTCGTGCGCATCCTCGCGCAGCTGGTCAAGGACAAGGAGCTCGGCCAGCGCATCGTGCCGATCGTCCCCGACGAGGCACGCACCTTCGGCATGGAAGGCATGTTCCGTCAGCTCGGCATCTACTCCTCGGTCGGCCAGCTCTACGAGCCGGTGGATAAGGACCAGGTGATGTTCTACCGCGAGGACAAGAAGGGCCAGATCCTCGAGGAAGGCATCAACGAAGCCGGCGCGATGAGCTCGTTCATTGCCGCGGCGACCAGCTACAGCACGCACAACCAGCCGATGCTGCCGTTCTACGTGTTCTATTCGATGTTCGGCCTGCAGCGCATCGGCGACCTCGCCTGGGCCGCCGGCGACAGCCGCGCACGGGGTTTCCTGATCGGCGGCACCGCCGGGCGCACCACGCTCAACGGTGAAGGTCTGCAGCACGAGGACGGCCACAGCCACATCCTCGCCAGCACCATCCCCAACTGCCGCACCTACGACCCGACCTACGGCTACGAGCTGGCCGTGGTGATCCGCGACGGCATCCGCAAGATGACCGAGGAGCAGCAGGACGTCTTCTACTACATCACCGTGATGAACGAGGCCTACCAGCAGCCGGCCATGCCGGAAGGCATCGAGGACGGCATCATCAAGGGCATGTACCTGCTCGAGGAAGACAAGCGCGAAGCGGCGCACCATGTGCAGCTGCTCGGCTCCGGCACCATCCTGCGTGAAGTGCGCGAAGCGGCGAAGATCCTCCGCGACGAGTACAACATCGGCGCCGACGTGTGGAGCGTCACCAGCTTCAACGAACTGCGCCGCGAAGGCCTGGCCGTGGAGCGCCGCAACCGCCTGCACCCGGAACAGAAGCCGCAGCAGACCTACGTCGAGCAGTGCCTGGCCGGTCGCAAGGGCCCGGTGATTGCCTCCACCGACTACATGAAGCTGTTCGCCGAGCAGATTCGCCAGTGGGTACCGAGCAAGGAATACAAGGTGCTGGGCACCGACGGCTTCGGCCGCAGTGACAGCCGCAAGCAGCTGCGCCACTTCTTCGAAGTCGATCGTCAGTGGATCGTCCTGGCCACCCTCGAAGCGCTGGCCGACCGTGGCGAGCTCGAACCGAAAGTGGTGGCCGAGGCCATCGCCAAGTTCGGCATCGACCCGGAAAAACCCAACCCCCTGGACTGCTGAGGAGCGGAACGATGAGTGAATTGATTCGCGTACCCGACATCGGCAGCGGTGAGGGTGAAGTCATCGAGTTGTTCGTCAAGGTCGGCGACCGCATCGAAGCCGACCAGAGCCTGCTGACCCTCGAGTCGGACAAGGCGAGCATGGAGATTCCGGCGCCCAAGGCCGGCGTGGTGAAGAGCCTCAAGGTCAAGCTCGGCGACCGCCTCAAGGAAGGTGACGAGCTGCTCGAGCTGGACATCGAGGGCGGCGCCGAAGCCGCACCAGCCGCGGCGCCCGCACCGGCGGAAGCACCGGCTGCGGCGGCAGCCCCGGCACCCGCCGCAGCGCCCACTGCTGCGCCGGCGCCAGCTGCTGCGGCGACGGCCAGCGTGCAGGACATCCACGTGCCGGACATCGGTTCCGGCGGCAAGGCCAAAGTCATCGAAGTGCTGGTCAAGGCCGGTGATACGGTCGAGGCCGAGCAGTCGCTGATCACCCTTGAGTCGGACAAGGCGAGCATGGAAATCCCCTCGCCGAGCGCCGGCGTGGTCGAGGAAGTGCTGGTCAAGCTGGACGCCGAAGTCGGCACCGGCGACCTGATTCTCAAGCTCAAGGTGGCCGGCGCCGCGCCCGCCGCACAACCGGCCGCCGCCGCACCCGCCCCGGCACCCGCTGCGGCAGCTCCGGCTCCGGCGGCGGCTCCGGCCAAGGTCGAAGCGCCGGCCGCCGCGCCGCTCAGCGTTGGCGCGCCGAGCCGCGACGGCACCAAGGTGCACGCCGGCCCGGCAGTGCGTCAGCTGGCCCGCGAGTTCGGCGTCGAGCTGGGCGCGGTGCCTGGCAGCGGGCCGAAAGGCCGCATCCTCAAGGAAGACGTGCAGGTCTACGTCAAGGCGATGATGCAGCAGGCCAAGGCCGCGCCAAGTGGCGCGAGCGGCGGCGCGGGCATCCCGCCGGTACCGGAAGTCGACTTCAGCAAGTTCGGCGAGATCGAAGAAGTGGCGATGACCCGCCTGATGCAGGTCGGCGCCGCCAACCTGCACCGCAGCTGGCTCAACGTGCCGCACGTGACGCAGTTCGACTCGGCGGACATCACCGAGCTGGAAGCCTTCCGCGTGGCGCAAAAGGCGGTGGCGGAGAAGGCCGGGGTCAAGCTCACCGTGCTGCCGCTGCTGCTCAAGGCCTGCGCGCATCTGCTCAAGGAGCTGCCGGACTTCAACAGTTCGCTGGCGCCATCGGGCAAGGCGCTGATCCGCAAGAAATACGTACACCTCGGCTTCGCCGTGGACACCCCGGACGGCCTGCTGGTGCCGGTGATCCGCAACGTCGATCAGAAGAGCCTGCTGCAACTGGCCGCCGAAGCCGCCGAACTGGCGGAGAAGGCGCGCACCAAGAAGCTCTCGGCCGACGCCATGCAAGGCGCCTGCTTCACCATCTCCAGCCTCGGCCACATTGGCGGCACCGGCTTCACGCCGATCGTCAACGCGCCGGAAGTGGCGATCCTCGGCGTGTCCAAGGCGACCATCCAGCCGGTGTGGGACGGCAAGGCCTTCCAGCCCAAGCTGATGCTGCCGCTGTCGCTGTCCTACGACCACCGGGTGATCAACGGTGCCGCCGCTGCGCGCTTCACCAAGCGCCTCGGCGAGGTACTCGGCGACATCCGTACGCTATTGCTGTAACCGCACCACCTTCCCAAGCGAGCACGCCACACGCTCGTACCTCGACCCCGCCGATTGGCGGGGTTTTTTTATCCGCCGCGCTAAAGCCTCTTTACGATCTTCTGGATTAGAGCCAGGCAAGGCAAAAGTGGCCGAAAAAGCGCAGTTTACGTGGTGTAAATGAGCATTTTGAGGCCACTTTTAACGCGGTCTGGCCGCGAGCCAGGAGCTCGTAAACGGGCTTTCAGTTCTTCTGCACGCTGCGAATCAGAAAGCTCAGCGCCTTGGCCAGCTCGGCCGCACCGCCGTGGTCGCGGACGATGGTCAGCAGCGGCGCGCCGTCCACTGGATTGAGCAGCACGCAGGTGCGCCCGCCGGTCGGGCACTCGTAGCGCACGAAGGGATCGACGCCGAACAGTTCGATCCGCTGATTGCGCACCGCCACGCCGACGCCCTGCTCGGCGCGGCTTTCCTCGCGCACCAGCAGTTCGCCCGGGGCGCTGACGCTGAGCTGATAGAGCAGGTCCTGGCGCTGGCTCTGGCCGACCTGGTAGCCGGCCTTCAGCGCGTAGGTGTCGAGCAGGTGGTTGCAATGGGCGAGCAGCGCCTTGCGCTCGTTCTGGGTCTGGTACAGGCGCTTGAGCTCGCCGAGGTAGCGGCTTTGCTCGCTGCTGGAGAGCTGCGCCTCGCGCCCGCCCGGTTCGGCGGCGACCGCGCTAGGCAGCGGGTTGTGGCTGAGCAACGCGGCAAAGAAGGCCAGAGCACTTAGTTTTCTTGTATGTCTGATTGGCATGATGCACCCTTACCGAACGCGACGTAGTAGGCCGAAGCCTGTATTCGGCCAGCATAATGGATGCCCATCGCCTGATGAAAAGCCATACCGATGCCGTTAGCCGATTGACGGCCGAGGTTGTGACGCAATTGCCAGTCCCCAATCGACTGGGAATGCTGCGCTTCGAGCGTTTGAACGAAGCGAGCTGGGCACTGTTGTTTCTCGACCCCACCTGCGAGCGTGAACTCGGCCTCAGCGCCGGCGAGCTGTGCAGCCTGATCGGCGCGCCCTACGCCAGCCTGATGGAGCCCGACGCGCGCTACCGCCTGCACGAAGACATCCAGCAGCAGCTGCTCGATGGCCCGCACTACCGCGTGCACTACACCCTGCACACCCCGGCCGGCAGCCGTCAGCTGATGGAACTCGGCGAAGCCTTCAAGCAACACGGCCGCCAGCTGCTGCGCGGCTATTTGATGACCGTCGAGGCCGCCCCGGCGCCGCTGTCGCCGCCCGGCGCGCTGCTCGCCACCGCCAGCCAGGACCGCCACCTGTTCCAACGCGCCGTCGAGCAGAGCTCCAGCGCCTTCCTGCTGGTCGATCGCGACGGCCTGGTCGAATACGTCAACCCGAGCTTCACCGCGATCACCCTGTACAGCGCCGACGAGGTGCGTGGCCGCCGGCTCTCCGAGCTGCCGGCGCTGGAGAACCTCAGCGACATCCTCTTCGATGCGCAGTTCGGCCTGGCCGAGCACAACAGCTGGCAGGGCGAATTCCGCAGCCGACGCAAGAATCTCGAGCCGTACTGGGGCCAGCTGTCGATCTCCAAGGTCTACGACGACGAAGGCGAACTGACCCACTACATCGGCATCTACGAAGACATCACCGACAACAAGCTGGCCCAGCAGCGCATCGAGCGCCTGGCCTACACCGACAACCTGACCCGCCTGGGCAACCGCCCGTCGTTCATCCGCAGCCTCGAACAGCGCTTCGCCCGCGACAGCGACAAGCCGTTCAGCCTGCTGCTGGTCGACATCGACAACTTCAAGCGGATCAACGACAGCCTCGGCCACCAGACCGGCGACAAGCTCTTGGTCAGCCTGGCCAAGCGCCTGCGCAACAGCCTGTCGGCCAACGGCAGCCTGGCGCGCTTCGCCAGCAACGAATTCGCCGTGCTGCTCGACGACACCGACCTGGCCGGCGGCCAGGCGCTCGCCGCGCAGCTGCTGCACACCTTGGACAAGCCGCTGTTCGTCGACAACCAGCTGATCAGCATCACCGGCTCGGTCGGCCTGGCCTGCGCGCCGCAGCACGGCGACGACCCGCAGACCCTGATGAAGCACGCCGGCCTGGCCCTGCACAAGGCCAAGGCCAACGGCAAGCACCAGGCCCAGGTGTTCACCGAGGCGCTGAATGCCGAGGCGCACTACAAGCTGTTCGTCGAGAACAACCTGCGCCGCGCGCTGACTCAGAACGAACTGGAAGTCTTCTACCAGCCCAAGCTGTGCCTGAAGAGCGGCCAGCTGCGCGGCATGGAAGCGCTGCTGCGCTGGAATCACCCGGAAAAGGGCATGATCCGCCCCGACCAGTTCATCAGCGTCGCCGAGGAAACCGGGCTGATCATCCCGATCGGCAAGTGGGTGGCGCGCCAGGCCTGCCGCATGAGCAAGCAGCTCAGCGCGCTGGGCCTCGGCCATCTGCAGGTGGCGATCAACCTGTCGCCCAAGCAGTTCTCCGACCCCGACCTGATCGGCTCGATCGCCTCGATCCTCCATGAGGAACAGCTGGCCCCGCACCTGCTCGAGCTGGAGCTCACCGAGAGCCTGCTGCTCGACGCCACCGACGACACCCGCCACCAGCTCAGCCGCCTGAAGAGCCTCGGCCTGAGCCTGGCGATGGACGACTTCGGCACCGGCTACTCGTCGCTCAGCTACCTGAAGAAATTCCCCATCGACGTGATCAAGATCGATCGCAGCTTCATCAAGGACATCCCCGACAGCCAGGACGACATGGAGATCACCTCGGCGGTGATCGCCATGGCCCACAACCTCAAGCTCAAGGTGGTCGCCGAGGGCATCGAAAGCCCGGCGCAACTGGCTTTCCTGCGTCGCCACAAGTGCGACGTCGGCCAGGGCTACCTGTTCGACCAGCCGATCGCCGGCCGCGAGCTGATGGACAACCTGCGCCGCTACCCCTGCCGCAACTGAGCCGCCCTTGAAACACGGCGAGCCGCCCCGATCTCGGGTGTAAGCTGGCTGGTAACCGCCGCCACCCCCTTTCGCCCCGCCGAGGAACCGCCATGGTCCTGCGCTCGCAAATACTCGTCCACAAACAGGCCCTGCCCGACGCCGACCAGGCGCTCCCTGGGCGCGACACGCCGATGCCGGTGCCGGCCAAGCACCAGGTCAACGGCCATCCGCTGCAAGGGCCGTTTCCCGCCGGCCTGCAGCAGGCGGTGTTCGGTCTCGGTTGTTTCTGGGGCGCCGAGCGGCGCTTCTGGCAGCAGCCCGGGGTGTGGAGCACCGCTGCCGGTTACGCCGGCGGCCTGACCCCCAACCCCAGCTACGAGGAAGTGTGTTCCGGGCTGACCGGGCATACCGAGGTGGTGCTGGTGGTGTTTGACCCGCAGCTGATCAGCTACGCGCAGCTGCTCAAGCTGTTCTGGGAAGTGCACAACCCGACCCAGGGCATGCGCCAGGGCAACGACCTCGGCACCCAGTACCGCTCGGCGATCTACTGCTACGGCGCCGAGCAGCTAGCTGCCGCCGAGGCCAGCCGTGAGGCGTTCCAGGCTGAGCTGCAGCGCAACGGCTTCGGCGCGATCACCACGGAAATCGCCGCGGCGCCGCCGTTCTACTACGCCGAGGGCTATCACCAGCAGTACCTGGCGAAGAACCCCGGCGGCTACTGCGGGCTGAGCGGCACCGGGGTCTGCCTGCCAGCCTAGCCGGCGGCGCTCAGCGCGGCGCCTTGCCGCCCTTGCCTTTGGCCTTGGCCTTGCCGGGTACGGCGGGCGCGACCGGCGCTGGGCTGGGCGCTTCGTCGATCAGCCAGTCCAGGCGCCAGCCGCCTTCACTCTGCGCCAGCACACCGGCCAGCCAGGGCAGCAGCTCACGCAGCTCTTCTTCCAGGCCCCACGGCGGGTTGGCGATCGCCAGCCCGGAGCCGCTGAGCCGCCCGGCGTCGTTCGGTGCGTGCACATACAGCTCGGCGCGCAGCAGCTTGGGCGCGCCGCTCTTCTCCAGGTCCTGGTAGAAGCGCCGCAACTGGGCCAGCGACTTGATCGGGTACCAGATCGCCACCACGGTCTGGCGCATGCGCCCGATGGCTTCTTCCAGCGCCACCACGCAACGTTCCAGCTCGTCGCTCTGTTCGAACGGCGGATCGATGAGGAACAACGCGCGCTTTTCCGGCGCCGGCAGCAGCGCGCGCGGGATGTGCCAGCCTTCGCCGAGGCGCACGGTGACGCGGCGGTCGCCACTCATGTTGTCCTTGAGCAGACGGCCATCCTCCGGGTGCTTCTCGTTGAGCACCAGGCGTTCCTGGGCGCGGCTGAGCTGGCGCGCCAGCTCCGGCGAACCGGGGTAGTAACGCAGCGCGCCGTTCGGGTTGAGTGCCTGCAGCACCGCCAGGTAGTCGTCGGCCAGCGCCGGCGCCTCGCCCTGCCACAGCCGCGCGATGCCGTCGCGCCACTCATCGGTGCGGCTGGCCTGCGGGCCGAGCAGGTCGTACAGGCCGACCCCGGCGTGGCTGTCGAGGTAGGCGAACGGTGCCTCCTTGCGTGACAGCAGGGCGATCAGCCGCGACAGGACGAGGTGCTTGAGGACATCGGCGTGGTTGCCGGCGTGGAAGGCGTGGCGGTAGTTCATGACAGGCTCCTGGCGAGGCGCCGATTCTAGCATTCGGGTCGGCGCAGTCGCGGGCGCAGAAGCGCTCGGGTTTGGCGCCTTTATCACGCTTATCGATGGTAGTGGGCGCACTATATTCACCGACATAGACTCGGCGCATTCCACTGGAGGTAAGTCCCCATGTCCGAGACCCTGCTCAGCGCCCGCAACCTGGCCTTCGAACTCTACGAGGTGCTGGACGCCGAAGCCCTGACCCAACGCGAGCGCTTCGCCGAGCACAGCCGCGAGACCTTCGACGCAGCGCTGGGCACCGCGCGCGGCATCGCCGAGGAGCTGTTCGCCCCGCACAACCGCAAGAACGACGAGCACGAGCCGCAGTACGTCAACGGCGCCGCGGAGCTGATCCCCGAGGTCAAGCCGGCGGTCGACGCTTTCATCGAGGCCGGCTTCCTCAACGCCTCGCGCGACTTCGAGGTCGGCGGCATGCAGCTGCCGCACCTGCTGGCGCAGGCCTGCTACGCGCACTTCCAGGCCGCCAACGTGGCCACCACCTCGTATGCCACGCTGAGCCTCGGCGCCAGCCACCTGATCGAATCGTTCGGCACCGACGAGCAGAAGCGCCTGTTCCTGCAGCCGATGATCGACGGCCGCTTCTTCGGCACCATGGCCCTCACCGAGCCGCACGCCGGCTCGTCGCTGTCGGACCTGCGCACCCGCGCCGAGCCGCACGCCGATGGCAGCTACCGGATCAAGGGCAACAAGATCTTCATCTCCGGCGGCGACCACCCGCTGGGCGACAACATCGTGCACATGGTGCTGGCCAAGCTGCCGGACGCGCCGCCCGGGGTGAAGGGCATCAGCCTGTTCATCGTGCCGAAGTTCCTGGTCAACCCCGACGGCTCGCTGGGCCCGCGCAACGACGTGATCCTCGCCGGGCTGTTCCACAAGATGGGCTGGCGCGGCACCACGTCCACTGCGCTGAACTTCGGCGACAACGGCGGGTGCGTCGGCTACCTGGTCGGTGAGCCGCACAAGGGCCTGTCGTACATGTTCCAGATGATGAATGGCGCGCGGATCGGTGTCGGCATGACCTCGATCATGCTCGGCTACGCCGGCTACCTGTATTCCCTGGAATACGCCCGCCAGCGCCCGCAGGGCCGCCTGCCGGACGGCAAGGACCCGACCACCGCGCAGGTGCCGATCATCGAGCACGCCGACGTGCGACGCATGCTGCTGACCCAGAAAGCCTATGTCGAAGGCGCATTCGACCTCGGCCTGTACGCCGCGCGGCTGGTCGACGACCACGAGACGCTGGGCAGCGCGGAGCAGCGCCAGCAGGCCCTGGAGCTGCTCGACCTGCTCACCCCGATCGTCAAATCCTGGCCCTCGGAGTTCTGCCTGAAGGCCAACGAGCTGGCCATCCAGATCCTCGGTGGCCACGGCTACACCCGCGAATACCCGGTCGAGCAGTACTACCGCGACAACCGCCTCAACCCGATCCACGAAGGCACCCACGGCATCCAATCGCTCGACCTGCTCGGCCGCAAGCTGATGCAGAACGGCGGCGCCGGCCTCAAGCAGCTGATCCGTCTGATCCAGGACGCCTGCCAGCGCGCCAGCGCGCATGACAGCCTGACCGCCCTGCGCGAGCCGCTGGAGCAGCTGGTCAATCGCCTGCAGGCGGTGACCCTGTCGCTGCTCGGCGATCTGATGGCCGGCAAGGTCAACCGCACCCTGGCCAACTCGGCGCTGTACCTCAAGGTGTTCGGCCACACGGTGATCGGCTGGCGCTGGCTGGAGCAGGCGATCCGCGCCGAGCAGGGTCTGGCCGGCGGCAACCCGGCGGACGCCGACTTCTACCACGGCAAGCTGCAGGCGGCGCGTTACTTCCTGACCTGGGAAGTGCCGAGCTGCCACCACGAACTGGCCATCCTCGAAGCCCGCGACGACACCTGCCTGGGCATGCAGGACGCCTGGTTCTAAGCCGCCGCAGCGGACCGCCAAGCCCCGCCCCGTGCGGGGCTTTTGCGTGGTGGCGGGTGACATTGCGCCGCCGCGCCAGCGCCGGCGAACTTTACCCGCCGATTGCCGTCTACTTTGCCCCCGCAAGCGCTTGCCGCGGGGCGCTGTCGGCAGGTTAGAATCCGGCCAGATCGGCGCTCGCGTCGGCACATTTCCCCCATGCTACACGCCCCCTTTCGCCTGGAGTTCCGCCCCTTGGATGCAAGCGCCATCAACAACCTGTTCCTGATCGGCGCACTGCTGGTGGGAGCAAGCATCCTGGTGAGTTCGGTGTCCTCGCGCCTCGGCATTCCGATCCTGGTGATCATCCTCACCGTCGGCATGGTCGCCGGGGTCGACGGTCCGGGCGGCATCGGCTTCAGCAATTACCCGCTGGCCTACCTGGTCGGCAACCTGGCACTGGCGGTGATCCTCCTCGACGGTGGTCTGCGTACCCGCGTGTCGAGCTTCCGCGTGGCGCTCGGCCCGGCGCTGTCGCTGGCCACCGTCGGGGTGCTGATTACCACCGGGCTGACCGGCATGGCCGCCGCCTGGCTGTTCAACCTGAACCTCATGCAGGGCCTGCTGATCGGCGCCATCGTCGGCTCCACCGACGCCGCTGCGGTGTTCTCGCTGCTCGGTGGCAAGGGCCTCAACGAACGGGTCAACGCCACCCTGGAGATCGAGTCGGGCAGCAACGACCCGATGGCGGTGTTCCTCACCGTGACCCTGATCGACATGCTCGCCAAGGGGCAGCACAGCGTCGACCTGTCGTTCCTCACCCACCTGCTGCGCGAATTCGGCACCGGCGCGGTGCTCGGACTCGGCGGCGGCTGGCTGCTGCTCAAGCTGATCAACCGCATCCACCTGGCGCACGGCCTTTACCCCTTGCTGGTGGTCAGCGGCGGCCTGCTGATCTTCGCCCTGACCAACGCCCTGCACGGCAGCGGCATCCTCGCCGCCTACCTGTGCGGCCTGGTGCTCGGCAACCAGCCGATCCGTTCGCGGCACAGCATCCTGCACATGCTCGACGGCATGGCCTGGCTGGCACAGATCGGCATGTTCCTGGTCCTCGGCCTGCTGGTCACTCCGCACGACCTGCTGCCGATCGCCTTGCCGGCGCTCGGCCTTGCGCTGTGGATGATCGTCATCGCCCGGCCGCTGTCGGTGATCATCGGCCTGTGGCCGTTCAAGGCCTTCCACGACCGTGAGAAAGGCTTCATCGCCTGGGTCGGCCTTCGCGGCGCGGTGCCGATCATTCTCGCGGTGTTCCCGCTGATGGCCGGCCTCGAGCACGCCCAGCTGTACTTCAACCTGGCGTTCTTCATCGTCCTGGTCTCGCTGCTGGTGCAGGGCACCAGCCTGCCGTGGGCGGCCAAGCTGCTGCGCGTCACTGTGCCGCCGGAGCCGGCGCCGATCTCCCGCGCCGGCCTGGAAGTCCACCCGACCAGCGAGTGGGAGCTGTTCGTCTACCGCCTCGGCGCCGAGAAGTGGTGCATCGGCGCGCCGCTGCGCGAGCTGAAGATGCCCGAGGGCACTCGCGTCGCCGCGCTGTTCCGCGGCCGCGACCTGCTCCACCCGTCCGGCAGTACCACCCTGGAGGCCGCCGACATCCTCTGTGTGATCGGCCACGAACACGACCTGCCAGCGCTCGGCAAGCTGTTCAGCCAGGCGCCCAAGCGCGGCCAGGACCTGCGCTTCTTCGGCGACTTCGTCCTCGAGGGCGATGCCGAACTGCGCGCGGTCGCTGCGCTGTACGGCCTCAAGCTCGGCGACGTGGACGGCAGCCAGCCGCTGGCGCGCTTCATCACCCACGAGATCGGCGGCGCGCCGGTAATCGGCGACCAGGTCGAGTGGAACGGCCTGACCTGGACCGTGGCGGTGATGGAAGGGAACAAGATCCGCAAGATCGGCGTCAAATTCCCCGACGGCGCCCGCCCCGGGCCCGGATTGTTCCTCTGAGCAGGCCGCGCACCACCCCGCCCCGACGCGCTCGCGCCGGCGCACCGGGTGCTTCGCCGGCGGCCTGTTAAACTGCATCGCAACCCAGCCTACGACTCGCACCCATGCCCCTTCTGCGTACTTTCTTCGCTGCCGCCCTGCTCAGCCTCGGCCTCGCCCTGCAACCGCTGCATGCCGCCGACGCGCCCAACCGCGACGAGGTGCAACGCAGCCTCGACAGCCTGGCCGAGCGCAAGCTGCCCGACGCCGAGGCGCAACCGCTCAAGCAGGTGCTGGAAAAGACCCTGGCGCTGCTCGACGAACGCGACGCCAGCAGCAAGGCCCTCACCCAGTTGCGCCAGCAGCTGGCCGGCGCGCCGCGCCAGGTGCTGGAGTCGCAGCGCGAGCTGGCGCGCCTGAACAACTCGCCGGCCAGCGATCCGGCCAAACGCTTCGCCGGCAATACGGTGGCGCAGCTCGACCAGCAGCTGGCCGACCGCAACAACCAGCTCGCCGAATGGCAGCAGGAGCTGGCCGCCGCCAACAGCCTGATCGTCACCGCGCAGACCCGCCCCGAGCGCGCCCAGGCGGAAATCAGCGACAGCCAGACGCGCACCCAGCAGATCAACAGCATCCTCAAGCTCGGCAAGGAGCAGGGCAAACCGCTGAGCAATGACCAGCGCGCGCAGCTCAACGCCGAGCTGGCCGCGCTGGCCGCCAAGATGCAGCTGCGCCGCGAGGAGCTGGCCGGCAACAGCCTACTGCAGGACCTCGGCAACGCCCGCCACGACCTGCTCGAGGAGCGCATCCGCCGCGCCGAGCAGGAGAGCCTGGTGCTGCAGTCGCTGATCAACGACCAGCGCCGCGCGCAGTCCGAACGCACCGTGGCCGAGCTGTCGCGCGAGGCGCAGAAGACCGGCGGTGACAACTTCCTCGCCGTGCAGAGCGAAACCAACCTCAAGCTGTCCGACTACCTGCTGCGCTCCACCGAACGGCTCAACCAGCTGACCCGCAAGAACCTGGAAACCAAGCAGCAGCTGGACAACCTCAACCAGGTCGACCAGGCCCTCGACGAGCAGATCAGCGTGCTGCAGGGCAGCCTGCTGCTGGCCAAGATCCTCTACCAGCAGAAGCAGGCGCTACCGACCATCAAGGTCGACCGCGACCTGGCCGACGAAATCGCCGACATCCGCCTCTACCAGTTCGAGATCAATCAGCAGCGCGAGCAGCTGAGCAATCCCAAGGAGCTGGTCGACGAGATTCTCGCCAAGCAGCCGCCAGAGCAGGTCACGGCGGAAATGCGCAGCACCCTCAACGACCTGATCGCCACCCGCAGCGACCTGCTTGAGCGTCTCAACCGAGAGATGAGCGCGCTGCTCAACGAGTCGATAACCCTGCAGCTCAACCAGAAACAGCTGCAGGGCACCGCGCAGACCCTGCGCAAGACCCTCGACGAACAGATGTTCTGGATTCCCAGCAACAAGCCGATCGACTGGGCCTGGCTGAAGGGCGCCAAGCGCATGTTCGAGCAGCAGCTGAGCAGCGTGGCCTGGGGATCAGCGGTGAAACAACTGGGCGCCGGCCTGATCGACCGACCGCTGGTATTCCTGCCGCTGCTGCTGGTGATCGGCGTACTGCTGTGGCGGCGCCGCTACCTGATGCAGAAGCTCACCAGCCTTCACCAGGACATCGGCCACTACAAGCACGACAGCCAGCTGCACACGCCGATGGCGCTGCTGTTCAACCTGCTGCTGGCGCTGCCCGGCACCATGCTGCTCGGCCTGGCCGGTTTCGCCCTGCAGGCCGACGCGCGCGGGCAGAACGTCGCCCTCGGCGCCGCGCTGATCGAGATGGCCCGCGCCTGGCTGATGTTCTACACCGCCTACCGGGTGCTCGCCCCGTCCGGGGTGGCCGAGCTGCACTTCCACTGGCCGCGCCCGCAAGTGGCGTTCCTGCGCACCCAGGTGCGGCGCTTCGGTGCGGTGGTGATGGCCCTGGTCGCGGTGGTGACCTTCGCCGAGCACCAGCCGGATTCGCTGGCCGACGACATCATCGGCATCGCCGTGGTGCTGACCTGCTACACGCTGATGACCTGGCTGATGGCCAAGCTGCTGCTCGACCCACCGACCCGCGAGCGCGCCTCGGCGTTCCGCCTGCTGCTCGGCCTGGCCTTCACCGCGCTGCCGGTGGCGCTGTTCATCGCGGTCGGCGCCGGCTACTACTACACCGCGCTGAAGCTCAGCGACCGACTGATCGACACCCTCTACCTGCTGATGCTGTGGCTGGTCATCGAGGCCACCCTGGTGCGCGGCCTGAGCGTCGCGGCGCGGCGCCTGGCCTACCAGCGTGCCCTGGCCAAGCGCCAGGCACAGGTCAAAGACGGTGGCGACGGCGAGGTGGTCGAGGAGCCGACCCTGGACATCGAGCAGGTCAACCAGCAGTCGCTGCGCCTGATCAGTCTGGCGCTGCTGGCGGCGTTCATCGTCTCGCTGTACTGGGTGTGGGCCGACCTGATCTCGGTGTTCGCCTACCTCGACAACATCACCCTCTACCAGTACACCAGCGGCACCGGCGCGGCTGCTACGCAGGTGCCGCTGAGCCTCGCTGGCCTGCTCGGCGCACTGGTTATCCTCGGCATCACCGTGGCCCTGGCGCGCAACCTGCCCGGCCTGCTCGAGGTGCTGGTGCTGTCGCGCCTGAGTCTGGCCCAGGGCAGCGCCTACGCCACCACCACCTTGCTGTCCTACGTGATCATCGGCTTCGGCACGGTGTCCACGCTGTCCACCCTGGGGGTCAGCTGGGACAAGCTGCAATGGCTGGCGGCGGCGCTGTCGGTGGGTATCGGTTTCGGCCTGCAGGCGATCTTCGCCAACTTCGTCTCCGGCCTGATCATCCTGTTCGAGCGGCCGATGCGCATCGGCGACGTGGTGACCATCGGCGCGCTGTCCGGCACGGTCAGCAAGATCCGCATCCGCGCCACGACCATCACCGACTTCGACCGTAAGGAAATCATCGTCCCCAACCAGAACTTCATCACCGACCAACTGATCAACTGGTCGCTGACCGACACCGTTACCCGCGTCACCATCAAGATCGGCCTGGCCTACGAGACCGACCTGCCGCTGGCGCGCAAGCTGATGATGCAGGCCTGCCTGGAAAACGCCCGGGTGCTGCGCGATCCCGAGCCGCTGCTGTACTTCCTCAACGTCAGCGCCAGCACATTCGACCACGAACTGCGCTTCCATGTGCGCGAACTGGGCGACCGCAACTCGGCGACCGACGAGATCCTCAACAAGATCATCGAAGCGTTCCGCATCCACGGGGTGGAAATGGCGTTCAACCAGGTGGACGTCTTCGTCAAGAACCTGCAGGGCCAGGAAGCAGTACTGGAAAGCACTCCGCCCCGACCAGCTCCGACCCAGGACGCCAAGCCCCGCTGAGCCGCGACGACAAGTCGTGGACGCTCTTGCAGTCTGCGTCGACAATGACGACGACTGCAGGAGCCCTCCTTGAAAAGCCTCACCGAACTGACTTTCGACAACCGCTTCGCCCGCCTCGGCGATGCCTTCTCCACCGAGGTGGCGCCCGAGCCGATCGCCGAGCCGCGCCTGGTGGTCGCCAGCCCGGCGGCCATGGCCGTGCTCGACCTCGACCCGGCGCTGGCCGAGGAGCCGGTGTTCGCCGAGCTGTTCGCCGGGCACAAGCTGTGGTCGACCGCCGCGCCAAGGGCCATGGTCTACTCCGGGCACCAGTTCGGCGTGTACAACCCGCGCCTCGGCGACGGCCGCGGCCTGCTGCTCGGCGAAGTGCTTAACGACGCCGGCGAGCACTGGGACCTGCACCTCAAGGGCGCCGGTCAGACCCCCTACTCGCGCATGGGCGATGGCCGCGCGGTGCTGCGCTCGTCGATCCGCGAGTTCCTCGCCTCCGAGGCGCTGCACGCCCTGGGCATCCCCACCAGCCGCGCGCTGTGCGTCACCGGCTCGAGCACCCCGGTGTGGCGGGAAAAACAGGAAACTGCGGCGATGCTGCTGCGCCTGGCACCCAGCCACGTGCGCTTCGGCCACTTCGAGTATTTCTATTACACCGGCCAGGCGGAGCAGCTGAAGACCCTTGGCGAGTTCGTCCTGCGCGAGTACTTCCCCGACTGCCTGCCGCAGGAGCAGCCGTATGCCGCACTGTTCCGCGAGGTGGTCGAACGCAACGCCGCGCTGATCGCGCAGTGGCAGGCCTACGGCTTCTGTCACGGGGTGATGAACACCGACAACATGTCGATCCTCGGTATCACCTTCGATTACGGCCCCTACGCCTTCCTCGACGACTTCGACGCCAGGCACATCTGCAACCACTCCGACGACGCCGGCCGCTACAGCTTCAGCAACCAGGTGCCGATCGCCCACTGGAATCTCGCCGCGCTGGCCCAGGCGCTGACCCCGTTCGTCGAGGCCGACAGCCTGCGCGCCACCTTGGCGCTGTTCCTGCCGCTGTACCAGGCGCATTACCTCGACCTGATGCGCCGCCGCCTCGGCCTGAGCAGCGCCGAGGACGGCGACGAGGAACGCGTGCAGCACCTGCTGCAGCTGATGCAGGGCAGCGCCATCGATTACACGCAGTTCTTCCGTCGCCTCGGCGCGGACGCCCCGACGGAGGCGCTGGCGAGCTTGCGTGAGGACTTCGTCGACCTTGCGGGCTTCGATGCCTGGGCCGCCGACTACCGGGCGCGCAGCGCCCGCGACGGCGGCTCACAGGACGAGCGGCGCGCGCGCATGCACGCGGTCAACCCCAAGTACATCCTGCGCAACTACCTGGCGCAGCAAGCCATCGAAGCCGCCGAGCGCGGCGACTACGGCCCGGTGCGCGAACTGCACGCGGTGCTCAGCCGGCCGTTCGACGAGCAACCGGGCCGCGAGCCCTACGCCGAGCGCCCGCCGGACTGGGGCAAGCACCTGGCGATCAGCTGCTCGTCCTGAGCCGGCTGCCGCGCTCAATCGGCGCCGCGCGGCGCCTCGCCTTCGGCCTCGCGGCCACGGGCTTCCGCCTCGCCGCGCACGCCTTCACCCTCGGCATCGCGGCCGCGCGCCTCGGCTTCGCCTCGACCATGTTCGGCCTCGCCGGCCCGCCCGCTGTTGGCGCTGCCCGGGCCGCTGTTGCCGGAGCCATCGCCACCGTGGCCACTGCCCGAACCGCCATGACCGCTGCCTGAGCCAGCGTGGCCGCTGCCCGAGCCGCCGTGACCACCGGAACCACCACTGCCGGAACCACCCCCGTGGCCGCCGCCGGAACCAGAACCGCCGCCATGCCCTCCGCCGGAGCCGCCCCCGCCCGAGCCGCTACTGGCCTGCGCCGCCGGGATCAGTTGATCGAGCAAGGGGGTCAACGCCGCGCCAGCGAGCACCGCGGCGCAGGCCGTGGCGAGCAACAGTGTCCGAGAACCTTTCATGGATGCAGCCTCCAACCGGTTGGATGAGTTCTCCCCTATCCAACCAGCCTAACCAGCCCGGCCACGCGCGTCGGAGCGCCCGATCAGCGGCGCCTAGAGGCGCTGGAGCAGACCCTGGATGGCCTGCGAGACGAAGGCCATCACTTCGCTGGCGTACAGCAGCGCCGAGCCGAAGGCGCCGAGCAAGCCCACCGCCAGCAACGCCAGGACGATCTGCGCCACCCGGCCGAGCGGCGTGTTCAGCGGACCGCGGCGATTCACCCCGCGACTGCCCGGCCAGACCATCAGCCACAGGCACAGCGGCGTGCCGAGCACCGGCAGGCAGAACGCCGCCACTCCCCAGGCGCCGTGCAGGTTGAGGTCGCGCGCGCGGCGCACGAACAACGACAGCGAGAGCAGCAGGTTGAGCGGCGCAATGGTGATCAGCACGGTGGCCGGCGCCGCCCAGTTGCCACCCCAGGCGAAGTAGGCGCCGACCAGCAGCAACCAGGGCAATGCCACCACCAAGCCGAAATGCCAGAGCAGGAAGCGCGGCAGCGATAGCCGACCGGCGAAGTCGAACAGCCGCGGCGTGCTCGGCGCGGTCAGCTCGGGGGCCAGCAGCTCGGCGCTGGCGGGGCGGTATAGCTCGGCCTCGGTGGCGGCGTCGAGCATGGGTTCCAGTCGGTTCATCGAGGTCCCTTCAATGCAGGTCATGGTCAGGAGAACGGCGCGCCGTTATTCCCAGAGCGACTATAAACCTTCTCAAACAATCTTAGACTCTATAAGCAAAGCAAATTATCTTTCCCGACCTCGTTATACCTGCCTGTTCTACCACCCGCTGTCAGGCCCCTCCCCGCATGAAAATTCGTGACCTCGACCTCAGCCAGAGCCCGCTCAACGCGGAACACCAAGCCCTGGGCTTGCCGCCGGTCGAAGACTTCATTTCGCACCCCGACAACCACCCGGTGCTGCGCGCCGCGATGTGGGCGGCGGTGCTGATTCTGGTCGGCCTGCTGAGTTTTCTCGCCTGGCGCCTGTTCTTCGGCAACGGCGACACCAGCGGTCTGGCGATCATCGAAAGCACCCTGCAGAGCCCGGCGTTCTGGAGCGCGGTGGCGGTCGGCTTCTTCGCCCAGGTGATCGACGGCGCGCTGGGCATGGCCTACGGCATCACCGCGACCACCTTCCTGCTCTCCGCCGGCGCCACCCCGGCGGCGGCGAGTGCCAGCGTGCACATCGCCGAAGTGTTCACCACCGGCCTGTCGGGCATCTCCCACGTCAAGCTGGGCAACGTCAACAAGTCGCTGTTCCTGCGCCTGCTGCTGCCGGGCATCATCGGCGCGATCCTCGGCGCGATTCTGGTCACCCAGGTCGACGGCGCGGCGCTCAAGCCGTTCATTTCCGCCTACCTGCTGCTGATGGGCCTGTACATCCTCAGCAAGGCCTACCGCAACCGCATCCAGCGCAAGGCACCCGAACACGTCGGCAAGCTGGCGCTGTTCGGCGGCTTCGTCGACGCCGCCGGCGGCGGCGGTTGGGGCCCGGTGGTGACCAGCAGCCTGCTCGGCTCGGGCAGCGACCCGCGCACCACCATCGGTTCGGTGAACTTCGCCGAGTTCTTCCTGACCATCTCCAGCGCCACCTCGTTCATCCTTCTCGCCGGCCAGCCGAGCACCTGGATGATGGTCGCCGGCCTGGTGTTCGGTGGGCTGTTCGCCGCGCCATTCGCCGCCCTGCTGTGCAAGAAGCTGCCGGCGCGCACCCTGCTGACCATCGTCGGCTGCCTGATCACCCTGATCAGCGCCTACAACATCTACAACGCGCTGAGCTAAGCGCGCTTGATTTCCCCGCGCGGCGGCTCCAGATAGGCAGGACTTGCCCCTGGAGCCCGCCGATGACCGACGCCCTGCTGATCCCCTGCCCGCACTGTAACGGCCTCAACCGCCTGCCCGCCGAACGCCTCGGCGATGCGCCGCGCTGCGGGCGCTGCAAGCAGGCGGTGCTGAGCGGCGCGCCGTTCGAGCTGACCCAGGCCAGCTACGCCAGCCAGCTGAAGGGCGACCTGCCGCTGCTGGTGGATGTCTGGGCCGCCTGGTGCGGGCCCTGCCGCGCCTTCGCACCGACCTTCGAACAGGCCGCCGCGCAACTGCTAGGCCGCGCGCGCCTGGCCAAGCTGGACAGCGAGGCGCACCCGCAGCTGGCCGGCCAGCTCGGCATCCGCTCGATTCCCTCGCTGCTGCTGTTCAAGGACGGTCGCGAAGTGGCCCGCCAGAGCGGCGCCATGCCATTGCCGCAGCTGCTCGCCTGGTTGGCGCAGCACGGCGTCTGAGCGTTTTCGTCAGCGCGGCTGAGCGCCGCGGTCATTGCTGCGCACGCTGCCGGGACTAGGCTGAGACCTCGATAACAAGAAGAGGATCGCCGCATGTCGCTGCCCGCCGCCCTGGCCCGCGTGCTCACCGAAGAAAACATCGCCTTCGTCAAACGCATGGGCCTCAAGGCCGAGATCCTCGAACCCGGCTTCGTCCGCCTGCTCGCGCCGCTGGCCGGCAACGAGAACCACATCGGCACCATGTACGCCGGCGCGCTGTTCACCCTCGCCGAAGTGCCCGGTGGCGCGCTGTTCCTCACCAGCTTCGACCACGAGCGCTACTACCCGGTGGTCAAGGAACTCAACCTGCGCTTCCGCCGCCCAGCGAGCGGCGCGATCAGCGTCGAAGCGCGGCTGGCGGTCGAGGAGATCGAACGCCTGCAGTCCGAGGCGGCGGCTCTGGGCAAGGCCGACTACGTGCTGGAACTGCAATTGCGCGACGCCAGCGACGAGGTGGTAGCGGAAAGCCGCGCGCTGTACCAGTTGCGCCGGCGCTGAGGCGACTGCTCGGCGCTTGATCCAGCGCAACATCGCCCGCCCACGGGCGCGCCAGACTGCGGGGAGCTGCCAGCAGGAGACGCGCCATGTTCCGCCACATTCTGATCGCCCATGACCTTAGCCACGAGGCCGACCTCGCCCTGCAGCGCGCCGCCCAACTGGCCCGCCAGCACCAAGCGCGGCTGACCCTGCTGCACGTCCTCGACTATCCCGATCTGCGCCAGTCGGCGCAGCAGTTTCTCGAGCGCAAACTGCAGGCCCACGCCCTGGCCGACAGCCAGGTGCAGGTAGTCGGCGGTGCGGCCACCGAGCAAATCGCCCAGCACGTGGTCCTCGAGCAGGCCGACCTGCTGGTCGTTGGCGCCCATCATCAGGGCCGCCCGGAACGTTTCGCCGGCACCACCCTGGAACGCCTGGCGCGGCAGTGCCGGGTGCCGCTGCTGCTGGCGGTCGGCGACTCGCCGGCGCCCTATCGCCAGGCGCTGGTCGGCTTGGACTTTTCGCTCGCCGCCTGCACCGCACTGCAGCTCGTGCATCGCCTGCTGCCCAGCGACGCCCGCCTGACCGCGCTACACATCTGCGAGGTCGCCCCGCTGCAGGCCAGCACCACGGACTATGAACCGGCGCTGTTCGAACAACTGCTGCGCGACGAGCAGGCCAAGCTGCCCGCCGGCGGGCCGACGCTCGAGGCGCGCCTGCTGCGCGGCGAACGACTGAGCCGCCTGGAGCAGGCACTGGCCGACCCGCCCGTGCAGCTGCTCGCCCTCGGCCAGCACAACCGCAGTCAGCTCAGCGAAGCATTGCTCGGCGGCCTGACCCAGCAGCTGCTGCGCCAGCCGCCCTGCGACCTGCTGATCAGCCGTAGCCCGAGCTGATTGCACCATTTTGGGATTGACGGCGACGCGTTTTGCCATCAATTTGACATCACTTTTTTGACCCCATCCAATAACAATAACGGGGAAGCCCATGAGCGAGTCGTCTTGCGACTGGCGCGTCGACGCCGATCTGATGGCGATCAGCGCCGAACATATCCAACTGGGCAAGCCGCTGCCGTGGCCGGTGTTCGATGCACGCGGCACGCTGCTGCTCAATCAGGGCCAGGTGATCGGCTCGCCGCAGCAACTCGAGCGCCTGCTGGAACGCGGTCTGTACTACAGCCGCAAGGCACGCAGCCTGGCCAGCGCCGCGGTCGACGAGCCGGTGCGACGCATCGACCCGTTTGCCGAATACGACGAGCTGCTGCGCCACCTGGCCAGCGCCCTGCAGCGCCTGCTCGAGCGTCAGGCCGACAGCGAGCGGCGCATCCTCGGCCTGGCGCGCACCGTTGAACGCATCTGCGAGAGTGACGCCGACGCCTGCCTGGCGCTGATCCATTTGCGCGCCCAGGAGCCCAGCGCCTGTGAACAGAGCCTCTCCTACGCCCTGCTGTGCAACCTGCTGGCGCGCCAGCTCGGCCTCACCGAAGTGGCGCGGCTGACCCTCAGCGCCGCGGCGCTGACCGCCAACGTCGCTCTGCTGCGCTTCCAGGACAAGCTCAACGGCCTGCGCAGCAGCCTCAACGCCGAGCAGCGCGGCATCATCAACAAGCACCCGCAGCTCAGCGCCCAGGCAGTCGCCGGCGCCGCCATCGACAACCCACAGTGGCTGCAGATCATCGAACAGCACCATGAACGCGAGGCCGGGCAGGGGTATCCGCAAGGGCTGGCGGGTGGACAGATCTGTCAGGAGGCGCAGCTGCTGTCGCTGGCCGAGCGCTACGTGGCGATGATCACCAAGCGCGGTTATCGCGAGCGCTACCACCCCGGCGAGGCGCTGCGCCTGCTCGCCGAGGACTGCCGCGCAGACAGCCGCGAGCGCGCGCACCTGGAGACCCTGCAGGCGCTGCTGACGCCCTACCCGCCGGGCAGCTTCGTGCGTTTGGGCAACCAGGAGATCGCCGTGGTCACCCGGCGCTGCGCCGATGCCGAGACGCCGCGGGTGCGCGCGGTGGCCAACGCCAAGGGCAACCCCTACCTCGGATCGTTCGCCCGCGACACCCGCCACGACGACCTGCGCCCGTGCGCCCACGTCGAGCCGCGCGAGCTGCGCACGCTGAGCCTGCCAAGCCTGTGGGGTTACGGGCAGTGACGGCTCAGCTGTCGGCTTCCAGCACGCGGTGCAGTTCGATGAACTGCTGACTGAGCTTGTGGCTGCGATCCAGGTGGATCAGCGGTTTGCAGGCCTGGTGCGACTCGCGCATCTTCACCGAGCTCATCAGGTACACCGGCAGCACCGGCAATTCCTCGGCGATCAGCTCGTCGAGCAGTTGCTGGGGCAAGCTGGCGCGCGGCTGGAACTGGTTGACCACGATGCCTTCGAGCAGCAGGTCCTCGTTGTGGTCATCACGCAGTTCCTCGATCTCGGCCATCAGGCCGTACAGCGCCTGGCGGGAGAAGCTGTCGCAATCGAAGGGAATCAGGCAGCGATCGGCCGCGATCAATGCGGAAATCGCATAGAAGTTCAGCGCCGGCGGGGTATCCAAATAAATCCGGTCGTAATCCTCGTCGAGCTCTTCGAGCAGTTTGCGCAGCTTGTTGATCTTGTGCTTCGCCTCGAGCTTGGGCTGCAGGTCGGCCAGCTCGGCGGTGGCGGTGATCACATGCAGGTTGTCGAACGGCGTCTCGTAGATGTCGACCTTGCCCTTCTTGGCGAACGGCCCGGACGACAGGGTCTGCTTGAAAAAATCGGCGATGCCCATCGGGATTTCATCGCCGGTCAGCCCGGTCAGGTAGTGAGTGGAGTTGGCCTGGGCATCGAGGTCGACCAGCAGGGTCCGATACCCCTCCGCCGCACTCACCGCCGCCAAGTTGCAGGCGATGCTGGACTTGCCCACGCCCCCTTTCTGGTTGAACACCACGCGCCGCATCGCACACCCCTTAGGTAATCCAGTCGAATACCGGGGATTTGTAGCGCATTGGCCCGCAATAACAAAGCCGATTGCGGAAATCTAGGCTACCCACCCAAGGCGAGGCATTTGGCCATCATATTGCGTTAAGCTACGCCGCCCACCCGAATGTGGTCAAAATATGACAACAAGGAGTCGTCCGATGTCCCTGAAGCACCTGTGCGCCGCCACCGTCCTGCTCACTCTCTGCACTGGCTGTGCAACCGGCCTGAACAGCCAGCAGAAAAGCGAACTCGACCACTATGAGGCGCGCGGCATGGCGGTTGAAGAAAAGAACCCCGGCCTCGCCGCGGCACTCGGCATTCTGCCGGGCGGCGGTTCCTTCTACGGCCGTGAATACGGTTTCGGCGTGGTCAATTTGCTGCTATGGCCGTTGTCGATCGTGTGGGATCCCGTCAGCGGCTACGACGCCGCCAAGTCGATCAACTACCAAGCGACCAAGGCTCATATCAGCAGCCTGGAAGAAAAAGAACTGGCCACTCTCGACGAACAACTGCAAACGCAGCAGATCGACTTGACCCAGTACACCCTGGAAAAGCGCAAGGTCGACAAGAAGTACGGCTATAACTAAGCGCCGCACATAAAAAAGGCCGTCGCAAGACGGCCTTTTTGTTTGCCCCACGATTAACCGTGGTACTGCACCGACAACTCGTGCACCGCCTCGAAGAACGCTCCGGCGTGGGCCGGATCGACCTCCGGGGTGATCCCATGGCCGAGGTTGAACACGTGGCCGGAGCCCGCCCCATAGGCGGCGAGAATGCGCGCCACCTCGGCGCGGATCGCCGCCGGCTTGGCGTACAGCACCGCCGGGTCCATGTTGCCCTGCAGCGCCACCTGGGCACCGACACGGGCGCGCGCGCTGCCGATGTCGCAGGTCCAGTCCAGGCCTAGCGCCTCGGCACCGCTGGCGGCCAGCGACTCGAGCCACAGCCCGCCGCCCTTGGTGAACAGGATCACCGGCACGCGGCGCCCCTCGTGTTCACGGATCAGGCCGTCGACGATCTGTTTCATGTAGGCCAGCGAGAACTCCTGATAAGCCGCCGCCGACAGCGCACCGCCCCAGGAATCGAAGATCTGCACCGCCTGGGCGCCGGCCTTGATCTGGCCGTTGAGGTAGGCGGTCACCGACTTGGCCAGCTTGTCGAGCAGCGCGTGCAGAGCCTGCGGGTTGTCGTAGAGCATCGCCTTGGTCTTGCGGAAGTCGCGCGACGAGCCGCCCTCGACCATGTAGGTGGCCAGCGTCCACGGGCTGCCGGAGAAGCCGATCAGCGGCACGCGGCCGTTCAGCGCGCGGCGGATGTTGCGCACGCCGTCCATCACGTAGCCCAGGTCCTGCTCTGGGTCCGGAATCGGCAGCGCCTCGATGTCGGCCATGGAGCTGATGACCTTCTTGAAGCGCGGGCCTTCGCCGGTCTCGAAGTACAGGCCCTGGCCCATGGCGTCGGGGATGGTGAGGATGTCGGAGAACAGGATCGCCGCATCCAGCTGCGGGTAGCGGTCGAGCGGCTGCACGGTGACCTCGCAGGCCAGCTCCGGGTTCTTCATCAGGCTGACGAAGTCGCCGGCCTTGGCGCGGGTGGCGCGGTACTCCGGCAGGTAACGACCGGCCTGGCGCATCATCCACACCGGGGTGACGTCGACGGGCTGCTTGAGCAGGGCGCGGAGAAAGCGGTCGTTCTTCAGAGCGGTCATGGGCAGGTTCCCAAGCAAAGCGGCAGGAAAAAGTGCGGGCATTCTCGCAAAGCGCAAAGCAAAAGGCACGGCGAGTGCCGTGCCTTTTGTCCGTCGCGACGATATGCCGCGCGCGGGGCGGTCAGACGTTCAGGTAGTCGAGGATGCCTTCGGCGGCGTTGCGGCCTTCGAAGATCGCCGTCACCACCAGGTCGGAACCGCGGACCATGTCGCCACCGGCGAAGATCTTCGGGTTGCTGGTCTGGTGCTTGAACTGGCTCTGCTCGGGGGCGACCACGCGGCCCTGGCTGTCGATCTGGATGTCGAACTGGGCAAACCACGGCGCCGGGCTCGGGCGGAAACCGAAGGCGATCACCACGGCGTCGGCCGGGAGGATTTCCTCGGAACCGGGGATCGGCTCGGGGCTGCGGCGGCCACGGGCGTCCGGCTCGCCGAGACGGGTCTCGACGACCTTGACGCCTTCCACCTTGTCCTCGCCGACGATGGCGATGGGCTGGCGGTTGAAGAGGAACTTCACGCCCTCTTCCTTGGCGTTCTTCACTTCCTTGCGCGAGCCCGGCATGTTCTCGGCGTCACGGCGATAGGCGCAGGTCACTGCCTTGGCGCCCTGACGGATCGAGGTGCGGTTGCAGTCCATCGCGGTGTCGCCACCGCCGAGCACCACGACCTTCTTGCCCTTCATGTCGACGAAGTCTTCCGGCGATTTCTCGAAGCCGAGGTTGCGGTTGACGTTGGCGATCAGGAAGTCCAGCGCGTCGTGCACGCCCGGCAGGTCTTCGCCCGGGAAGCCACCCTTCATGTAGGTGTAGGTGCCCATGCCCATGAACACGGCGTCGTACTCGGCCAGCAGCTGCTCCATGGTCACGTCTTTGCCGATCTCGGTGTTCAGGCGGAACTCGATGCCCATGCCGGTGAACACTTCGCGACGGCGCGTCAGCACGCTCTTTTCCAGCTTGAACTCGGGGATGCCGAAGGTCAGCAGGCCGCCGATTTCCGGGTTCTTGTCGAACACCACCGGGGTCACGCCGTTGCGCACCAGCACGTCGGCGCAGCCGAGGCCGGCCGGGCCCGCGCCGATCACTGCGACGCGCTTGCCGGTCGGTTTGACCTTGGACATGTCCGGGCGCCAGCCCATGGCGAAGGCGGTGTCGGTGATGTACTTCTCCACCGAGCCGATGGTCACCGCGCCGAAGCCGTCGTTGAGGGTGCAGGCACCCTCGCACAGACGATCCTGCGGGCACACGCGGCCGCAGACTTCCGGCAGGGTGTTGGTCTGGTGCGACAGCTCGGCGGCGGCCAGGATGTTGCCTTCCGAAACCAGCTTCAGCCAGTTCGGAATGAAGTTGTGCACCGGGCACTTCCACTCGCAGTACGGGTTGCCGCAGCCCAGGCAGCGGTGTGCTTGCTCACCGGCTTGCTGGGGCTTGAACGGCTCGTAGATCTCGACGAACTCTTTCTTGCGCTGACGCAGCAGTTTCTTCTTCGGATCCTTGCGCCCGACCTCGATGAACTGGAAGTCATTGTTCAGACGTTCAGTCATTTCAAAACCTCATCAAACTACTTCAGGCGCGATTATTGTGGGTTGGCACGGGTGCTGGAGAGCAGCGAGGCCAGGTTGGCGGCCTTCGGTTTGACCAGCCAGAACTTGCGCAGGTAGTCGTCCAGGTTTTCCAGGAGGTTGCGCCCCCATTCGCTGCCGGTTTCTTGCACGTATTCGGCCAACACGCCCTGCAGGTGGCTACGGTAGGCCTCCATCGCTTCGCTGTTGATCCGCTGGATTTCCACCAGTTCGTGGTTGACCCGGTCGTAGAAGCTGTTGTCCAGGTCGAGCACGTAGGCGAAGCCGCCAGTCATGCCCGAGCCGAAGTTGTAGCCGGTCTTGCCGAGCACGCAGACGAAGCCGCCGGTCATGTACTCGCAGCAATGGTCGCCGGTGCCTTCCACTACGGTGTGCGCACCGGAGTTACGCACGGCAAAGCGCTCGCCCGCGGTGCCGGCGGCGAACAGCTTGCCGCCGGTGGCGCCGTACAAGCAGGTGTTGCCGATGATGGCCGAGTCCTGGGTCTTGAACGGACTGCCCTTGGGCGGGGTGATCACCAGCTTGCCACCGGTCATGCCCTTGCCGACGTAGTCGTTGGCATCGCCTTCCAGGTACAGGTTCAGGCCACCGGCGTTCCACACGCCGAAGCTCTGCCCGGCAGTGCCCTTGAAGCGGAAGGTCAGCGGCGCGTCCTTCATGCCCTGGTTGCCGTGGGCCTTGGCGATCTCGCCGGAAATCCGCGCGCCGATCGAGCGGTCGCAGTTGCAGATATCCAGCGCGTACTCGCCACCGCTCTTGCCAGCGATGGCGCCCTTGGCCAGCTCAACCATCTTCTCGGCCAGCAGGCCCTGGTCGAACGGCGGGTTGCGATCAACTTCGCAGAACTGCGGCTTGTCGGCCGGGATGTGATCGCTGCCGAGCAGCGGTGTCAGATCCAGCTGGCCTTGTTTGTCGGTCTCACCCGGCAGCATTTCCAGCAGATCGGTCCGCCCGATCAGCTCGCCGAGGCTGCGCACGCCAAGCTTGGCCAGCCACTCACGGGTATCTTCGGCGACGTAGGTGAAGTAGTTCACCACCATGTCGACGGTACCGATGAAGTGGTCCTTGCGCAGCTTGTCGTTCTGGGTGGCGACGCCGGTGGCGCAGTTGTTCAGGTGGCAGATGCGCAGGTATTTGCAGCCCAGCGCGACCATCGGGCCGGTGCCGAAGCCGAAGCTCTCGGCACCGAGGATGGCGGCCTTGATCACGTCGAGGCCGGTCTTCAGGCCGCCGTCGGTCTGGACCCGCACCTTGCCGCGCAGGTCGTTGCCGCGCAGGGTCTGGTGGGTTTCGGCCAGGCCGAGTTCCCACGGGCTGCCGGCGTACTTGATCGAGCTCAGCGGCGAAGCGCCGGTGCCGCCGTCATAGCCGGAGATGGTGATCAGGTCGGCATAGGCCTTGGCCACGCCGGCGGCGATCGTGCCGACCCCGGCTTCCGCGACCAGCTTGACCGAGACCAGCGCCTGCGGATTGACCTGTTTGAGGTCGAAAATCAGCTGCGACAGGTCTTCGATCGAGTAGATGTCGTGGTGCGGCGGCGGCGAGATCAGCGTCACGCCCGGTACCGCATAGCGCAGGCGAGCGATCAGGCCGTTGACCTTGCCACCCGGCAGCTGACCGCCTTCGCCCGGCTTGGCGCCCTGGGCGACCTTGATCTGCAGCACTTCGGCGTTGACCAGGTACTCCGGGGTGACCCCGAAGCGGCCGGTGGCGACCTGCTTGATCTTCGAGCTACGCACGGTGCCGTAGCGCGCCGGGTCTTCGCCGCCTTCACCGGAGTTGGAACGGCCACCGATGCGGTTCATCGCCTCGGCGATCGCCTCGTGGGCTTCCGGCGACAAGGCGCCGAGGGAAATGCCCGCGGCATCGAAACGCTTGAAGATCGACTGCAGCGGCTCGACCTGATCGATCGGCAGCGGCTGCTCGGCTAGCTTGACCTGCAGCAGGTCTCGCAGCATCGACACCGGACGGGTATCGACCAGCGTGGCGTACTCCTTGTACTTCTCGTAGCTGCCCTGCTGCACCGCGGCCTGCAGGGTGTTGACCACGTCCGGGTTGTAGGCGTGGTACTCGCCGCCGTAGACGAACTTGAGCAGACCGCCCTGCTGAATCGCCTTGCGGTTGTTCCAGGCTTCACCGGCGAGCAGCTTCTGCTCGGCCTCGATGTCGACGAAGCGCGCCCCCTTCAGGCGGCTGGCCACGCCACGGAAGCTCAGGCCGACCACTTCCTCGGACAGGCCGACCGCTTCGAACAACTGCGCACCGCGGTACGAGGCCACGGTGGAGATGCCCATCTTCGAGAGGATCTTCAGCAGGCCCTTGGAGATGCCCTTGCGATAGTACTTGAACACCTCGTCGAGGTCGCCGAGCACTTCGCCGGTGCGGATCAGGTCGGCAAGCACTTCGTAGGCGAGGAACGGGTACACCGCCGAGGCGCCGAAGCCGAGCAGCACTGCGTAGTGGTGCGGGTCACGCGCGGTGGCGGTCTCGACCAGGATGTTGCAGTCGCAACGCAGGCCTTTTTCGGTCAGGCGGTGGTGCACTGCACCGACCACCAGCGAGGCGTGCGCCGGCAGCTTGCCCGGGGCGATGTGGCGGTCGGTCAGCACCAACTGGCTCTTGCCGGCGCGCACCGCTTCCTCGGCCTGGTCGGCCATGTTGCGCACGGCCGCTTCGAGGCCGAAGCCCTCGTCGTAGTTCATGTCGATGACATGCCGCTCGAAGCCGGGGCGGTCGAGGGTCATCAGCGAACGCCACTTGGCTGGCGAAATCACCGGCGAGCTGAGGATCACGCGGGTGGCGTGCTCCGGCGACTCGACGAAGATGTTGCGCTCGGCGCCCAGGCAGATTTCCAGGGACATGACGATCGCTTCGCGCAGCGGGTCGATCGGCGGGTTGGTGACCTGGGCGAACTGCTGGCGGAAATAGTCGAACGGCGAACGCACGCGCTTGGACAGCACGGCCATCGGCGTGTCGTCACCCATCGAGCCGACCGCTTCCTGGCCCTGCTCGGCCAGCGGACGCAGCACCTGGTCACGCTCCTCGAAGGTGACCTGGAACATCTTCATGTACTGCTTGAGCTGGTCGGCATCGTAGCTGGCCACGCCCTGGTCGTCGGACAGGGTGGCCTGGATGCGCACGGCGTTCTGCCGCAGCCATTGCTTGTACGGGTGACGCGACTTCAGGCGGTTGTCGATGTCGTCGGTGTTGAGCACCTGGCCGGTCTCGGTATCCACCGCGAGGATTTGCCCCGGGCCGACGCGGCCCTTGGCGATCACGTCTTCCGGCTGGTAGTCCCACACACCGATTTCCGAGGCGAGGGTGATGTAGCCGTTCTTGGTGGTCACCCAGCGCGCCGGGCGCAGACCGTTACGGTCGAGCAGGCATACGGCGTAGCGACCGTCGGTCAGTACCACGCCGGCCGGGCCGTCCCACGGCTCCATGTGCATCGAGTTGTACTCATAGAACGCGCGCAGGTCGGCGTCCATGGTCTCGACGTTCTGCCAGGCCGGCGGAATGATCATGCGCACGCCGCGGAACAGGTCGATGCCGCCAGTGACCATCAGCTCGAGCATGTTGTCCATGCTCGACGAGTCGGAACCGACGCGGTTGACCAGCGGGCCGAGCTCTTCGAGGTCCGGAATCAGCTCGTTGGCGAACTTGGTGCGCCGTGCCTGCGCCCAGTTGCGGTTGCCAGTGATGGTGTTGATCTCGCCGTTGTGGGCGAGGAAGCGGAACGGCTGGGCCAGCGGCCACTTCGGCAGGGTGTTGGTGGAGAAGCGCTGGTGGAACACGCAGATCGCGGTCTGCAGGCGCTCGTCGCCGAGGTCCGGGTAGAACTGCTGCAGGTCGGCCGGCATCATCAGGCCTTTATAGATGATGGTCTTCGGCGAGAAGCTGCAGATGTAATGGTCGGTGTCGGCGGCATTGGCCACCGAGGAGCGCCGACGGGCGCTGAACAGCTTGATGGCGAAGTCCTGGTCGGCCAGACCGTCACCGCCGACAAACACCTGTTCGATCTGGGGCAGGCGCTCGAGCGCCAGGCGGCCGAGCACGCTGGTATCGACCGGCACCTTGCGCCAGCCGATCAGTTGCAGGCCGGCGGCGAGAATCTCGCGATTCATGTGCTCGCGGGCCGCTTCGGCCTTGGCCGGGTCCTGGTTGAAGAACACCATGCCGACCGCGTACTGGGCAGGCAGGTCGACGGCGAATGTCTCGCGGGCGATGGCGCGCAGGAACAGATCAGGCTTCTGGATCAGCAGACCACAACCATCCCCGGTCTTACCATCGGCGTTGATGCCGCCGCGGTGGGTCATGCAGGTCAGCGCTTCGATGGCGGTATTCAGCAAGTCATGACTCGCCTCACCCTGCATATGGGCGATCAAGCCAAAGCCGCAGTTATCCTTGAACTCATCAGGATGGAATAGACCTGCTCTCATAGGGACTCTCACCAGGATGCCTTTATTAAGGCAATTACTTTCTAATTCAAATACTTACCAAACGCGCAGGACGAAGCGCCAGCTTTGCGCAGGCAAAAGGGGGGACATTGTACACAGCGAACCGGAGCGTCACAAACCCCTTTGTGACGCGCTGGCGACACCTTATGTCGCTTTTATGAAAGTCGCCCGGCGCCGCCTTGCGCGGCGCCGGACTCTACGCGGCAATTCCGCTCAGCGGCTGCGCGCTTCCTGCTGGATGCTGGCGAAAGTGCGCGGCCACGGCTTGCCGGCCTGAACCTTGGCCGGCAGCCCCTTGATTGCCGCCTGCGCCGCGCCACGCGAGGCGAAGCTGCCGTAGGTCACGACGAACAGCGGCTTGCCCTGCAAGGATTTCACGAAGTAGCGATAGCCGGCGCCCTGCTGGCGCACAAACGCCTGCGCGCTAGCCTCGGAGCGGGTCCCCAGAATCTGCAGCGCGTAGTGCGATGCCGCCTGACTGGCATACCAATCGCCACCCGACGCGGCCGGCTTGGTCGGCGCCGGCTTGACCACCGGCGCTTGGGCCACCGCAGGCTTCTTGACCGCCGGCGCAGCCGGCTGGACAGGCGCCGCAGTCGGCGCTCGCGGCGCCGGGGCAGGCACTGCCGCCGCCACAGGCGGAACGGCGGGCGCAACCACCGGTGCCGCAGGCGGCACGGTCGGTGCCGGGGTAATCGGCGCCGGGGCAGGGACCGGAACAGCGCTGGCGGTCGGCGACGCGGTTTCCGCCGGCTCAGCGAGACTGGCCTCCTCACCATCGCCCTGCCCGGCCACCTGGGCCAGTGGCTGGCGAATAACCGGTTGCGCTTCACCTACCAGCGGCAAGGGCAGCGGCTGGGTGGAGCCGGCAAACTCGATTGCCGGCCCGCCCTCAGGAGCACCCTGCGGCGCCTCGCTACCAGCTGCGGCGGCAGCCGGCGCCTGCTGAGCGACCGGGACGACCGCAGAATCGGTGCCGGAGCGGCCCTTCATCAGCAGTGCCGCGGCAACCGCGACTACCACCACTGCCAACGCCAGCAGATGCTTCTTCGGCAACTGCAACGACAAACCCGCCGGGCGCGCCGCGCCGCGCTGCGCCAACATCGCCTCGATCAGCGTCTCACGCGCAACCTGATTGATCAGCCCCGGCCAGCCTTGGGCCTGAGCGTGGATATCGGCGACCTGTTCGGCAGTGAAGACATCGATGCCTTGACCGGCGCCATCCAAGCGCTGCGCCAGATACTCGGCCGTTTCATCCTCGCTGTACGGCTGCAACTCGATGGCGTGGAAGCGCTCTTCGCCCTCGGTCAGCAACTCGAGGCGCGGCAGCAGCGCAGGTTGTCCGAAGAGGAAGATGTGTGGTCGGGCTTCGGCATTGCCGGTCGCCAAGGCCAGCAGCGCATCGAGCGCCGAGTCGTCTAACTGCTCGGCATCATCGACCAACAAATAGACTTCCTGGCCGGTCAAGGTCAACTGCATGACCTGCGCCTGAATACCGCGAATGTCCGACTGCGGCGCACTTACCCCCTGGGCAACCTGGCGCAACAGACTGCCAGCGTCCATCGCCCCACGCGCCGAGACCACCACGCTTTGCACAGTCTGTTTGTTGGTACTGGCCACGAGAGCCTGGCGCAACAAAGTCTTACCGCTACCTTCCGGCCCGGTCACAACCAACAGCAACTGACTGTAGCGCGCCAGGTGGTGGAGCTGGCCGAGCACGGGCTTGCGCTGCGCCGGAAAAAACTTGAAGCCCGGCACGCGCGGCGCGAAGGGGTCGTGACTGAACTGGTAGTGGCCGAGAAAGGCCTCATCGGCGTGCAAACTGGTCATGGGAATCTCGATAGGACTTAAAGCTGCTCGGCCAACGCCTGGTAATCCGCCGCCAGGGTGGCATTCAAAATCTCGTGCGGGAAATCGCCGGTCACCACCGCATCTCCCATTTGCCGCAACAACACCAGGCGGACCCGCCCGCCCTGGACCTTCTTGTCGACCGCCATATAGCGCAGGAAGTCATCCGGGGTCATATCCGTGGGCGGGACGATGCGCAATCCGGCACGGCGCAACAAGCGCATCGCACGATCACGCTCTTCTGCGGTGATCCAGCCCAATCGCCTAGACATCTCCAAGGCCATCACGGTTCCCGCAGCCACGGCCTCACCGTGCAGCCAGACCCCATACCCCTGATGCGTTTCGATGGCATGCCCAAAGGTGTGCCCCAAGTTCAAGATCGCCCGCAACCCTGATTCACGCTCATCGACACCCACCACGCGCGCCTTGGCAGCGCATGAGCGCTCGATCGCTGCACTCAAGGCAACCTGATCCACGGCGCACAGCGCATCAATGTGCGCCTCCAGCCAGGCCAGAAACGGCTCGTCGCATATCAGCCCGTACTTGATGACCTCCGCGAGACCGGCAGAGAGCTCGCGAGGTGGCAACGTCAGCAAGCTGGAGGTATCGATCACCACAGCCTTGGGCTGATAGAACGCCCCAACCATGTTTTTGCCGAGCGGATGGTTGATGCCGGTCTTGCCGCCAACCGACGAGTCAACCTGCGACAACAGCGTGGTCGGCACCTGGATGAAATCCACGCCACGCTGATAACAGGCCGCAGCAAAACCTGCCATATCGCCAACCACGCCACCGCCAAGTGCGATTACCGTAGTCCCGCGCTCATGCCGGGCACTCAATAGTCCGTCAAAAATCAGCTGCAGCGTTTCCCAATTTTTGAACGCTTCGCCGTCGGGCAGCACGACACTGGCCACGTCGAACGCCGACAAGGCTGCAGTCAGCTTGGAGAGATAAAGGGGAGCGACCGTCTCATTGGTCACGATCATCACTTGTCGCCCAGCAATATGCGGGGCAAAAAACTCCGCGCGATCCAGCAGCGCGTCGCCAATGTAGATCGGGTAACTACGGTCGCCCAGGTTTACGTGAAGAGTCTGCATGCGGCCCCCGCGACAAAAGAGGCCCTAGGATAGCGCAATTGCAGGCAGCATTAACGCGGCGGCAGAACCTGAAGCCGCTCGAGAATCTCTTGGACCACCATCCGCGGCGGACGCGTGTCGGTTTCGATGATGATGTCCGCGATCTCTCGATACAGCGGATCGCGGACTGCCATCAGATCACGCAGAACGCGACCTGGATTGGCAGTGCGCAGCAGCGGACGATTGCGGTCGCGAGAGGTGCGATCAATCTGCTGCTCCACCGAAGTGTGCAAGTACACTACTCGCCCACCACCGCGCAGGGCGCTGCGATTGTCCTGTCGCATCACTGCGCCGCCGCCCGTAGCGAGCACCACACCATCCAACTCGCAGAGTTCAGCGATTACCGCATGCTCGCGCTCGCGAAATCCCTGCTCACCCTCGACGTCGAAAATCCACGGGATATCGGCACCGGTTCGATGCTCGATTTCCTTGTCTGAGTCCTTGAACGGCAGCTTCAGCTCTCTGGCCAGTAATCGCCCGATGGTGCTTTTCCCTGCCCCCATCGGGCCAACCAAAATCAGATTTCTCACGAAGATCAATGACTCACTGCAATCGCCTGGTTGTTCATGATACGCGGCGTCAGGAACACCAGCAGTTCCGATTTCTTGTCAGTGACCGTCGTGCTCTTGAACAGCTGCCCCAGGAAGGGCAGATCACCCAAGAACGGAACTTTGTCGACCGACTTGGTCTGGGTGTTGGTAAACACCCCGCCGATGACAATAGTTTCGCCATCACTGACCAAGACTTTGGCATTGACTTCGTTCTTGTTGATTGGCGGCACACCGTTCAGAGCATTTCCGAAATCCGGTGCGTCTTTGGTGACTTTGACTTCCATGATCACGCGGTTGTCAGGTGTAATCTGCGGGGTCACTTCCAAAGACAGGGCCGCCTCTTTAAACGAGGTACTGGTCGCACCACTGGAGCTGGCCTCCTGATAAGGGATCTCCGCACCTTTAAGTATTTTCGCGGTTTCCTTATCCGAAGTAACAACTTTCGGCTGAGACACCACCTCGCCATTACCGGTCTTTTCCATCGCCGACAGCTCTAGATCGAGGATGGTGTTATTGGTAATGAAGCCCAAGTTCAGACCCGAAGTGGTCCCGGTGGCCCCCATATCGACGAAGGTACCCCCCTGGATATCCAGTGGATCGCTATTCTTAATAATGCTGTTCGAACCACCTACTACCCAGTTGTTATCACCGATACCTACACCACGCCACTCAACACCCAGCGACTTGTCGTAGTCGACGTTTGCCTCAACGATACGCGCTTCAATCATCACCTGACGCACAGGAATATCAAGCTGAGTGATGATACGGCGCAGTTCGTCAATACGCTCCTGGGTCAGGGTCACGATCAAGCTATTGGTTCTGTCATCAAAAATCACAGACCCCCGCATGTCATCCTTCAAATCACCCTTGGAGGACTTGTCTTCGTAAAGCTTCGCAATATCTGAAGCTTTCGCGTAGTTCAGCTGGATAATATCCTTGCGCAATGGCGCCAACTCAGCCACTTGCTTTTGCGCCTCCAACTCTTGACGTTCACGCGCAGCAATCTCGTCTGCCGGCGCAACCATTAGCACGTTACCAACCTTGCGCTTATCTAAACCCTTGGTTTTCAGCACCAAGTCGAGGGCCTGATCCCACGGCACGTTTTGCAGGCGGAGCGTGATGTTCCCCTGCACAGTGTCACTGGCAACGAGGTTCAGGTCGGTGAAATCTGCAATAAGCTGCAGGACAGAGCGCACATCGATATCTTGGAAATTCAGCGACAGCTTTTCACCGTTGTAGGCAAAGCTTTCCGCCTTGCGCTTCTCGACATCCTGCTGATTAAGCGGCTTAACGCTGACGGTCAGCTTGTTGTCGGTTTGATAGGCAAGATAGTCGTAGTAGCCCGTCGGCTCGATGACGATGCTCGCCGTATCGGCGGAGCCTGCTGCATTCACAAACTGCACTGGAGTGGCAAAATCTTTGACATCCAAACGGACCCGCAAATTTTCTGGCAATTGTGTCTTAGCGAAGTCCAGACGGATCTTGCCACCTTGATCCTTGATGTCTGGACTTACGGTCGGGTCAGATAGCTCAATTACAATGTTGCCCTCACCCTGCTCTCCCCGCTGGAAATCAATATTGTTGATTTCGCGACGAGCCGCATAGACTGGCTTTGGTGCAACGAATGGCGCAGCAGTGGCCGCTGAGGTCGCGACAGCCGCCGCACCGCCCACCACCACATACAGATTGTTTCCTTCGGCGCGGGCGTTATAGGGAACCAAGGTCGCCAAATTGATGATCAACCGGGTCCGATCTTTTGCCTCGACCACCGTAACGCTACGGGCGTTACCCACCCCTAAATCGCGATTCTTGGCACCCAGCTTGTTTTTGACGCCAGGAAGATCGAGCGCAATGCGAGCCGGCTGATCAATCGTGTATCCGCGAGGCACAACAACCGGTTCATCGAAGCTCAACTTCAGCTCCACCTTATCTCCAGGGAGCGCCGCAACGTCGAGCGCTTGCAAGTCGGCGGCCAAGGCCATCGGCGAGAGAAGCGCGGCGATAAAGGAAACGCAAAGGCGCGAAAGAGAGTCGTTCATTCTCGAATTCCGTTGTGCAGACCGATATTTATTATTCATTTCACCTAATCCCTAAGAGCGCTCTTTCAAAGAGAGGCTTCTCGGTCGCTCCAACCAGCCACCTTCACCATCCGGAACGATCTCAACAACATCGACCTTGGCCTCATCAATAGCCACGATGCGACCGTTATTGCGCCCCAGATAATCCCCTAGCTTGACTCGATGCACCCCACCCGCGCCGCTAACCAAGGCAAATTTGCCATCTTTATTAGCTAAGGTTCCCACCATTTCGAAAGTTTCAATATTGAATCCTTCCAAAAACTGCTTAACCCGGGTCTCGTCTGGTTTGATTTCTTTCGAGCCCTTCGGCCGACTGACGAGATCAATTTTTACCGGCGGCTGGAACGGGCTACGCAGCATCGAGGCGCTGTAGGTGAAGGCTTCATAGGGTTGAAATTTTGGCAACGGCTCAATCGAACCCTTTGGGCGCGCCCGAACTTCATCCATATATGACTGCAGGTCAGAAAAATCGCCCCCCACCCCACAACCAGAAAGACTAAACACGATCAAACCGAACAATCCAAGTTGAAGAGCTTTCATTTCTTCAGCTCCTTATCGTTGTAGCGATAAGTTTTCGCCAAAATGCTCATTTTTAGCTTGCTTGAGTTTTCTTCTGAAACTGGTTTGATCTCAAAATCATGGAGGGTAACGATTCGAGGCAGACTGGACACGCCGCTCACAAACGTCGCCAGATCGTGGTACGCCCCTACTACTGATATTTGAATGGGCAATTCGATATAAAATTGCTGCGCGACTTCCGGCTGCAATTTGATTTCCTCGAACTCCAGCCCGCTACCCAGGCCTGTCCGGGTAATATCTTCCAACAAACCAGGAACTTCCGTATCACTAGGCAGCTGCCTCAAGAGTGCTCCGAAAGAAACCTCCATTTCCTTCATCTGCTCTTTATAGGCCTCCAAATTTGCTGCCTGGAACGCCTTGGAGGAAAACTGCTCTTTCAGCGACACTTCTTCTGCGCGCTGCTGATCCAGCTGCGCCTCAAGATCTTTAAGATGAAAGTTATAACCGAGCGCAAGCACCGCAATTAGTAGCAAGGTGCAAGCGATAACCTTAACCGGCGTCGGCCACGAGCCCAGATTGTTGACATCCAAATCATTGATATCAATTTTCCGCAGGCTTTCCAGCGAGTCAGCAAAACTCATTTTTTCTTGACTCCCTCTACTTCAACAGACGGTTGCGTCTGCTGGACAGTCAACTGGAATACGTTGGCCTGATCCAATGCGCCGGCAGTAACAGCCTTAACCGCGGTCAAGTTAGGAGCATCCAGCCACTCCGACGAATCCAGGTTTCGCATCAAGCTAGATACTCGATTGTTCGATTCTGCAGCACCCTGAATGGAAATGCTCTTTGCCTTCATCGTCAGCGCGGTGTAATACACACCATCCGGTAGAGTACGGACAAGTTGATCGAATACCCGCGCAATAACCGGCCGATTACCCTGCAAGTCCTGGATAATCTTCATCCTTTCAAGAAGCTGCTGACGACGGGTTTTAAGCTCACTAATTTCCTTGATCCGTGCATCGAGGACCGAGATTTCCTTGCGGATAAAATCGTTGCGCGCATTTTGTTGCTCGATGGCGCTGTTGAAATATTGATCGCCCAAAAAAACCAGCCCCGCCGCCACGACTAGCACACCGATCAGGGTTGCGAGGAATCGCTGTTTTCGCTCTTCGCGTAGCTGCTCACGCCAAGGCAGTAAGTTAATGCGCGCCATCAGTCGAAACTCCTCATCGCCAGACCACACGCAATCATCAGCGCCGGTGCATCGCTTGCTAGCGCGCCAGCGTTGACCTTGCTGCTCAATGCCATGTCGGCGAAGGGGTTCGCCACGAGGGTTTGAGTCCCGATTTTCTGCTGAATCAAACGATCCAAATCGGCGATGGAAGCAGTTCCGCCTGCCAGCAAGATGTAATCAACATCATTGAACTGGCCCGCCGCGAAGAAAAACTGCAGCGAGCGCGAAACCTGCTGAACAACCGCCTCCTTGAACGGCTGCAGCACTTCGCTTTCGTAATCATCCGGCAAGCCGCCTTGCTTCTTGGCCAAGCCAGCCTCCTCGACCGAGAGGCCATAGCGACGCTGGATTTCGTCGGTCAGCTGCTTGCCGCCGAAGAGCTGCTCGCGGGTATAGATGGTGCGTCCATTGTGCAGAACGCTGAGCGTGGTCATGGTGGCGCCTATGTCCACCACTGCAACAGTCAATTCGTCGTGTCCGTTGCCTAGCTGAGCAGTGAGCAGGCCGTATGCGCGCTCCAAGGCATAAGCCTCAACATCGACCACCTTGGCAGTGACCCCCGCCAAGGCAAGCGCGGCCTCGCGCACTTCGACGTTCTCTTTGCGGCACGCCGCCAACAGCACATCGACTCGCTCGGCGTTGCGCGCAGACGCGCCCTGAACCTCGAAGTCGATGGCTACTTCTTCAAGCGGGTAAGGAATGTACTGGTCGGCCTCGATCTTCAGCTGGGTCTCGAGGTCATCCTCGGAAAGACCGGCTTCCATCTCAATGGTCTTGGTGATGACAGCCGAACCAGCGACAGCGACTGCCGCCGTACGCACGCCCGTCCGCGCCTTGGTCAGGACCCGCGAGAGCGCCTGGCCGACACCCTCCAGTTCGGCGATGTTCTTCTCAACCACAGCGTTAGGTGGAAGGGGCTCGACAGCGTAGGCCTCTACTTTGTAGCGGCTGCCCGAGCGACTCAGTTCCAAGAGCTTGACTGAGGTCGAACTGATATCAATCCCCAGAAGCGTATTCGCTTTCTTATTGAAGAGCCCTAGCACGACTGTTTTCCTATTGACATCCGCGACTTACGGACTATTTATGTTTTTTCACATTAAATAACAGACTTGACATAAGCGCAAATAGCCCCTCAGGAAAAAAAGCGCTTATAATGTGAACGATTTTCCCCTTTGCACCTTCGACATCGCTTAACTCTTTCTTTTATCTGGAAATCCGCGAGCTTTGATGCGCCTGCTGAAGTTTGTCTGGTGGTTTTGCGTCACCATATTTTGTGGGCTGCTGCTCAGTTTCAGCGGCGCCTATCTCTATCTCAGCCCAAGCCTTCCTTCGGTCGACTCGCTGCGCAGCATCCAGCTGCAAATCCCCCTCCGGGTCTACAGCAGCGACGCCAAGCTGATCGCTGAGTTTGGTGAGATGCGCCGCTCCCCTATCCGCTTCGCCGATATTCCACCAGATTTCATTGCGGCGCTACTGTCGGCTGAAGACGACAATTTTGCGCACCATTATGGCGTCGACTTTAGCAGCCTGATGCGCGCCGCCACTCAATTATTAAAGAGCGGCCAGATCCAGACTGGCGGCAGCACCATCACCATGCAGGTGGCGAAAAACTACTTCCTCACCAGCGAGCGCAGCTTCTCACGCAAGATCAATGAAATCCTCCTGGCGCTGCAGATTGAGCGCCAGCTAAGCAAGGACGAAATCCTCGAGCTCTACGTCAACAAGATCTACCTCGGCAACCGCGCGTATGGGATCGAGGCCGCCGCCCAGGTGTACTACGGCAAGTCGATCCGTGACGTGAGCCTGGCGCAGATGGCGATGATCGCCGGACTGCCCAAGGCGCCCTCACGCTTCAACCCGCTGGTCAATCCCGAGCGCAGCAAGGAGCGCCGCGACTGGATCCTCGGCCGCATGTTCAAGCTCGGCAAGATCGATGAGGCGCGCTACCAGGCCGCCCTGCAGGAGCCAATCGACGCCAGCTACCACGTGCCCACCCCCGAGCTCAGCGCCCCCTACGTGGCCGAGATGACGCGCGCCGAAATGGTCGGACGCTATGGTGGCGATGCCTACACGGAGGGTTTTCACGTCACCACCACCGTGCCGAGCCAGCTGCAGGAAGCCGCCAACCACGCGGTACGCCAGGGACTGATCAGCTACGACCAGCGCCACGGCTATCGCGGCCCGGAAACCCGTCTGCCGGGCATGACCCGCAACACCTGGCTGCTGGAACTGGCCAAGCAGAAGACCATCGGCGGCCTGGAGCCGGCGATCGTCACTCAGGTCGAGAAGAGCGGCATCATGGTGCTGACCCGCAGCGGCCAGGAAGAAGCGGTGGCTTGGGACAGCATGAAGTGGGCGCGCCCGTTCCTGAACACCAACAGCCTCGGCCCGCGCCCGCAGCAGCCGGCTGACGTCAGCCAGATTGGCGACCTGATCCGCGTGCTGCGCAAGGAAGATGGCAGCCTGCAGTTCAGCCAGGTGCCCGCAGCGCAAAGTGCCCTGGTGTCCCTCGACCCCCAGAACGGCGCCATCCGTGCTCTGGTTGGCGGCTTCTCCTTCGAACAGAGCAACTACAACCGGGCGATTCAGGCCAAGCGCCAGCCCGGCTCGAGCTTCAAGCCCTTCATTTACAGCGCCGCCCTGGATCGCGGCTATACCGCGGCGACCCTGGTGAACGATGCCCCCATCGTGTTCGTCGACGAGTACCTCGATCAGGTCTGGCGACCGAAGAACGACAACAACACCTTCCTCGGCCCGATTCGCCTGCGCGAAGCGCTGTACAAGTCGCGCAACCTGGTGTCGATCCGCGTGCTGCAGGCTATCGGCATCGACTACACGCTCAACTACATCAGCAAGTTCGGCTTCAACCGACAGGACCTGCCGCGCAACCTGTCGCTGGCGCTGGGCACCGCCAACCTCACACCACTGGAGATCGCCGGCGGCTGGAGCACCTTTGCCAATGGCGGCTTCAAGATTCAGCCCTACTTGATCGACCGGGTCGACAGCCGCTCCGGCCAGGCGCTGTTCATTGCCAACCCGGCCAGCGTGCCTAGCGATCCGATTGCCGCAACGGCCGTAGCCGCCGCGCCCGAGCAACCGGCGGAAGCCAGCCTCACCAGCGTCAACCACCCAGACAGCCAGCCGGCCGCGGCCGAACGCATCCTCGATGCGCGCACCGCCTACATCATGACCAGCATGCTGCAGGACGTGATCAAGCGCGGCACCGGACGCCGTGCGATGGCCATGGGGCGCAGCGACCTGGCCGGCAAGACCGGCACCACGAACGAGTCGAAAGACAGCTGGTTCTCCGGCTACAACGCCGACTATATGACCACCGTGTGGACCGGCTTCGACCAGCCGGAGAGCCTCGGCAGCCATGAGTTCGGCGGCACGGTAGCGCTGCCGATCTGGATGACCTACATGAGCGCCGCACTCAAGGACAAGCCGGCCCACCCACCGGCGGAACCGGAAGGCCTGCTGACCCTGCGCGTCGACCCACTCAGCGGCCGCGCCGCGCCGCCCGGTACGCCGAACGCCTACTTCGAGCTGTTCAAGAGCGAAGACTCACCGCCGCCGATGAGCGAGTTCGAACCGGGCAGTGGCGTACCAGGCAGCCCGCTGCCGGCCGACGACGCGGCACCCATCGACCTGTTCTGACCGAGGCAAATCGCAGCCAACAAAAAACCCGCCGCAGCGGGTTTTTTGTTGCGCGGGCTTCAGCCCTTGAACACATCCGCCACCGACTGCAGCGGGTAGTGCGCCGGATACGGCAGCGTCGCCACGCCGCTCTCGATCGCAGCCTTGGCCACCGCATCGCTGACCACGGTGATCAGACGCGCGTCCATCGGCTTGGGAATGATGTACTCGCGACCGAATTCCAGCTGGATGCCGCCGTAGGCATCGCAGACTTCCTGCGGCACCGGCAGCTTGGCCAGATCACGCAGGGCATGGGCCGCGGCGATCTTCATCTCTTCGTTGATGCGGGTAGCGCGCACGTCGAGCGCACCGCGGAAGATGAAGGGGAAGCCGAGGACGTTGTTGACCTGGTTCGGGTAGTCGGAACGGCCGGTCGCCATGATCACGTCGCTGCGGGTAGCCTTGGCCAGTTCCGGCTTGATCTCCGGATCCGGGTTCGAGCAGGCGAACACGATTGGGTTGGCCGCCATGCGCTGCAGGTCTTCGGCGCTGAGCAGGTTGGCACCGGACAGACCGACGAACACGTCGGCGCCGTCGAGGGCGTCAGCCAGGCTGCGCTTGTCGGTCTCGTGGGCAAACACCGCCTTGTACTGGTTGAGGTCGTCGCGACCGGCATGCACCACGCCCTTGCGGTCGACCATCAGGATGTTCTCGATGTTCGCACCCATGCTCACCAGCAGCTTCATGCAGGAGATCGCCGCGGCGCCAGCGCCGAGGCAGACGACCTTGGCGTCAGCGAGGTTCTTGCCGACGATTTCCAGGGCGTTGAGCATGCCCGCGGCGGTCACGATGGCGGTGCCGTGCTGGTCATCGTGGAACACCGGGATGTCGCACTGCTCGATCAGCGCGCGCTCGATCTCGAAGCACTCCGGTGCCTTGATGTCTTCCAGGTTGATGCCGCCAAAGGTGATGGAGATGCGTTTGACGGTGTCGATGAAGGCCTGCGGGCTTTCCGCGTCGACTTCGATGTCGAACACGTCGACGCCGGCGAAACGCTTGAACAGCACACCCTTGCCTTCCATAACCGGCTTGGACGCCAGCGGGCCGAGGTTGCCCAGGCCCAGAATCGCGGTGCCATCGGAAATAACTGCCACCAAGTTGCCCTTGCCGGTGTACTTGAATGCCAGCTCGGGGTCGCGGGCAATTTCACGTACCGGCTCAGCGACACCCGGGCTGTAGGCCAGCGACAGGTCGCGGGCAGTCGCGGTCGGCTTGGTCAGCTCGACGCTCAGTTTCCCGGGACGGGGCTGGGCATGGTAGTCGAGAGCGGCAGTTTTCAGATCAGACATGGTGACATCCCGCATTGTGCTGTTGAACGAACAGGCGGCCGAGCATACGCAAACTGCTGCTGACCCACAAGGCAGGATTGTCCTACAAGTCAATCCTTCTAATGGACGAGTTTGAGCCACTTACCGGGCATCGGCTGGCCGCTTGGATACTGGTGATTGAGCAGTCGCAGGGTGGCCTCGGCATCGCGCGGCAACGGGCTGTTCTTGGCCAGCTCGGCATAGGTCTGACCGGCTTTGGCACGCACCATCTGCAGGCGCATCGGTTGCGCCAGCTTGCGCTCGTCGGCGGCCAGCGGATGGAAACTCTTGATGGTCTGCAGAAACTGCGCGTCGGCGCTCTCCAGCGATGCGCCGCCTTTCACCGCGGCGACGAACAGGAACGCCTGACTGCCCTTGAAAATCACCGCCACGCGCTTGGCCGCCTGCCCTGGAATCACCCCGGTGTAGCCCTGCAGCCCAGCCTGCTGCAGCGCCTCGGCCTCGGCCAGGCCCTGCCCACGCAGACGTGCGCGGAGGAATGCCTCCGGAGTACCTTCGGCACGCTCCAGCTGCATGGCAATGAACGCCTGCTGTACCGCACTTTGGCCGACCAGCACATCGGGCTGATTGAGGACCACCCAGTCTTCGGGAAAGCTCAGCGCGAAACCCAGGCCGGCATGATAGAAATGCCGACCGCGACGCACCCCGGTGGCTTCCGAGTCGCCGACCGGCAAGCCGTCGAGGTGCTGCAGGAACACCTCGCGATTGGTCTGCTGAGCGCTACCGTTGGCCAAGGCGCGCGCCGGCCCGACCACTTCCTGCAGGCGCCGGTCATTGTCGGGATGGGTATCGAACACACCGTGATAGCTGCTGGTCGGTGTCGGCTGGCCGCGCTGGGCAGCCTGGTCACGGGCAAAGTCCTCCTGACTCTTGAGCACCTTGACCACCTCGATCATCGCCTGCGGGTCGTAGCCACTGCGGGCTAGGTACTGCGCGCCGAGGCCGTCGGCCTGCAGCTCCATGTCACGCCCGTAGCCACGCACCATCGCCGAGCCGAGCACATTGGTCAGGTCGCCGGCGGCACCGACCCCGGTGCCGATCGCCACCGCCTGGCCGAGCACGCCCCAGGCCATCGACTGACTCTGTTGCTGCACGCCGTGGCGGGCGGTGACGTGACCGACCTCATGACCGAGCACCGCAGCCAGCTCGGCCTCCGAGCCCAGGTAGGCGAGCAGTCCGCGGTGTATATAGATGTAGCCACCAGGCAAGGCGAAGGCGTTGATGTCGGCGCTGTCGACCACGGTGAACTGGTATTTGAGGTTGCTGCGATGGCTGTGCTGGGCGACCCGCTCCCCGACCTGCTGCACATAGGCCTGCAGTTTCTCGTCGGCGTAGCGCGGGTTTTCCTTGCCGATCTCCTGGCTGGCGCGCAGGCCGAGATCGAGCTCCTGCTGCTCGCTCATCATGACGAAATTGCTTTCGCCGGTAGCGGGATTGGTCGCGCAGCCACCGAGCGCGATAAGGCCCAGGAGCAGCACGGCAAACAGTGGCTGTTTCATGGCAACACCTCCAGCATCGCCTTATCGGTCAACGGCAGCATCCAGCGTGCCTGCCCCGGTTTTACGCTGCCGCGTCGACTGCGGTCAATCACCCAGCCACGCGCCTCGACGCGCCGCCCGACCAGCGCCTGCAGCGCCGCGACATCGAAGCGCGCGACGAACTTCGGCGCCACCTGCAGCACCAACGGACCGTCCAGCTCCAGCCACACGCCACCGCGGTTGCGCTGCACCCGCTGCACCCGCGCCTGCACCAGGGCGAAGCCCGACTCGCTGAGCTGCTCCGGGCTGCGCACCGGCGCCTGCCGCCAGAGCCCGCGGCCGGCCTGCCGGGCTTCGCGCTCGGCGGCCTGCTGACAGGCCACCAGCCGGGTGTTCGGCGCCACCGCCACCAGGTAGCCGAGGCCGGCAGCGAGCAGCTGCGCCTCGAGGTTGTGGCCGCTCGCATCATAGGCATGCGCCAGCAGGCGGCCGTAATGATCCTTACCCTGCGCGCCGAACTGCAGCGCAACGCTGTCGTCATTCGCCGCGACCAGCTCGCGCAAGCGCTGGCGCGCCGCCTCGGCGAACGGCTCGGTACTACGACCGTGGTGCGCCAGCTCCGGCGCGTTGATGCCGATCAGCCGCACGCTGCGGCCGTCGGCCAGGCGCAGGGTGTCGCCATCCACCACCCGCTCGACCGGGTAGCGGCTCAAGCCCTGCGGCACCGGGCAGGCCGCCTGGGCCAGCACCGGCAGCAGGACAGAAACGAAAAAGGCGCCCACCAGGGACGCCTTCTTCATTTGCTCGAGATAACCCATGGGGTTCTCGCGAGGGCTTCGGCTTACTTGCTGCCGAACACACCGAAACGCTGCTTGAAGCGGTCGATACGGCCGCCGGTGTCGAGCACCTTCTGCTTGCCGGTGTAGAACGGGTGGCACTCGGAGCACACGTCGAGGCTCAGGTTCTTGCCCAGGGTGGAGCGGGTCTTGATCACGTTACCGCAGGAGCAGGTAGCTTCGATCTCGACATAATTCGGATGGATGTCGGCTTTCATGACGAATTCCTCAGCACTGGCATGCCGCCACCCGACACCATTGTCGAGTACCGCACGCAATTAGGCGGCGGATAATACCAGAGCGCCGCAGCGACGCAAGCCGCCGGCCGCACCGGTCGTCGCGGATCGCCATGCTAAGATCGCCGCCGACCCAGCTGGAGCCTCCGCGTGCCCGACGCCCCGATCTTGCGCCTCGCCCTGCCCTCGCCGCTGCGCCGCCTGTTCGACTACCAGGCGCCGGCCGGGCTGCCCGTCGCCCGCCTGCAGCCGGGCATGCGCCTACGCGTGCCGTTCGGACGCCGCGAGGTGATCGGCATCCTGATCGAAGTGAGCAGCACCAGCGAGGTGCCGGCGGACAAGCTCAAGCCGGCGCTGGAGCTGCTCGACGCCCGCTCGCCGCTGCCGCCGGCGCTGTTCAAGCTGTGCCTGTGGACCGCGCAGTACTACCAGCATAGCCTCGGCGACACACTGAGCTGGGCGCTGCCGGTGCTGCTGCGCCAGGGCGAGCCGGCCGAGGCGCGACAGGAACGCTTCTGGCATATCGCCGAAGGCGCCAGCCTCGACGACCCGCGCCTGGCTCGCGCGCCGCGCCAGCGCGATGCGCTGAAGGCCCTGGCCCAGCACCCGCACGGCGTGCCCCATGCGCTACTGAGCAAGCTGCTGCTGAACAAGGACAGCCTGGACCTGCTGCGCGAGAAAGGCCTGGTGCGCATCGAAGTGCGCCGCCACGCGCAGACCCCGCCGCCGGCGCACTGGCTGGCGCAGCCGGAGCTGCCGCTGAATGCCGAACAGGGCCTGGCCCGCGACGCCATCCGCGCCGGCTTCGGGCGTTTCGGCGCGTTCCTGCTCGCCGGGGTCACCGGCAGCGGCAAGACCGAGGTCTACCTGCAGCTGATCCGCGAGACCCTGGAAGCCGGCAAGCAGGCGCTAGTGCTGATTCCCGAGATCAACCTCGGCCCGCAGACCCTCGAGCGCTTCGCCCGGCGCTTCAATGCGCGCATCGCCCTGCTGCACTCCAACGTCAACGACCGCGAGCGCCTCGACGCCTGGCTGGCGGCCCGCGACGGCGAGGCGGACATCGTCATCGGCACCCGCTCGGCGCTGTTCACCCCGCTGCAGCGGCCAGGGCTGATCATCGTCGACGAGGAGCACGACGCTTCCTATAAACAGCAGGAAGGCCTGCGCTACCACGCCCGCGACCTGGCCCTGGTGCGCGCCCGCCAGGACGACGTGCCGATCGTGCTCGGCTCGGCGACGCCGTCGCTGGAAAGCCTGCACAACGCCCACGCCGGCCGCTACGCGCTGCTCAAGCTGCGCCAGCGCGCCGGCGGTGCGCAGCCGCCGCGCTTCCTGCGCCTCGACGTGAAGAGCCGGCCGCTGGACTCCGGCATGTCGCCGCCGCTGCAGCAGGCGATCGCCCAGACCCTGGCCGCCGGCCAGCAGGTGCTGGTGTTCCTCAACCGCCGCGGCTTCGCGCCGACCCTGCTGTGCCACGACTGCGGCTGGATCAGCCAGTGCCCGCGCTGCGACGCGCGGATGACCCTGCACCAGCGCAGCAACGAACTGCGCTGCCACCACTGCGGGCATGCCGAGCGGCGGCCGAGCAACTGCCCGCAGTGCCAGCACGTCGACCTGCGCCCGGTCGGCGCCGGCACCGAGCGCGCCGAGGAGCGCCTGGAGATTCTCTTCCCCGACTACCCGGTACTGCGCGTCGACCGCGACAGCACCTCGCGCAAGGACGCGATGGCCACGCTGTTCAACACCATCCAGCGCGGCGAGCCGTGCATCCTGATCGGCACGCAGATGCTCGCCAAGGGTCACCACTTCCCGCGGGTCACCCTGGTGGCGATCCTCGACGCCGATGGCGGGCTGTTTTCCGCGGATTTTCGCGCCAGCGAGCGCATGGCCCAACTGATCGTGCAGGTCGCCGGACGCGCCGGACGTGCAGAGGAGCCCGGCAAGGTGATCATCCAGAGTCACCTGGCCGACCACCCCCTGCTGGTGCAGCTGACCGAACAGGGCTACTTCGCCTTCGCCGAACAGGCCCTCGCCGAGCGCCGCGGCGCCGGCCTGCCGCCGTTCGCCCACCTCGCCCTGCTGCGCGCCGAGGCGCACAAGCCGGGGCAGGCCGAGGGCTTTCTCGACGATGCCTGCAGCCTCGCCGAACAGCTGCTCGACGGCCTGCGCCTGAGCGGCATCGAACTGCTCGGCCCGGTGCCGGCCCCGATGGAACGCCGCGCCGGGCGCTACCGCGCGCAGCTGCTGCTGCAGGCCAACGCCCGCGCGCCGCTGCACCGCCTGCTCGCCCAGTTGCTGCCCAATCTCGAGGCGCTGCCCAGCGGCCGTCCGGTACGCTGGTCGCTGGACGTCGACCCCATCGACTTGTTCTGATGGCGCGCGTTCTTGCCCGCGATCAACTCGCGCCACGCGCCGGCCTGGCAGACTGAACGTCCGATCCATTTTCGCTGCGGGTTGTCCGGCCTCCATCGGCCACGGATAATGCGCAGTTTTCAACCAGCGCCCAGGCGCCGCCGCCCGCCGGCAGGAAGAACCGACATGAAAGACCTGATCCGCCAGCTCATCCAGCACGCCTTCGACCATCTCGTCAGCGACGGCGTGTTGCCCGAGGGGCTCACCCCGGCCATCCAGGTGGAGAACACCAAGGACAAGACCCACGGTGACTTCGCCAGCAACATCGCCATGATGCTCGCCAAACCGGCGGCGATGAAGCCGCGCGAGCTGGCCGAGAAGCTGATCGCCGCGCTGCCGCAGGACGCGCAGATCAGCAAGGTGGAGATCGCCGGCCCTGGCTTCCTCAACTTCTACCAGGACACCAGCGCCCTCGCCGCGCGCCTGGACAGCGCCCTCGCCGACGCCCAGCTCGGCGTGCGCAAGGCCGGTGCCGCGCAGCGCGTGGTGGTCGACCTGTCCTCGCCGAACCTGGCCAAGGAGATGCACGTCGGCCACCTGCGTTCGACCATCATCGGCGACGGCGTGGCGCGCGTGCTGGAGTTCCTCGGTGATACGGTGATCCGCCAGAATCACGTCGGTGACTGGGGCACCCAGTTCGGCATGCTGCTCGCCTACCTGCAGGAGCAGTCGGTCGACGCCCAAGCCGAGCTGCACGACCTCGAAGTGTTCTACCGCGCGGCGAAAAAGCGTTTCGACGAGTCGCCGGAGTTCGCCGACCGCGCCCGCGAGCTGGTGGTCCAGCTGCAGGCCGGCGAGCCGGAATGCCTGCGCCTCTGGCAGCGCTTCAACGACATCTCGCTGTCGCACTGCCAGCAGGTCTACGACCGCCTCGGCGTCAAGCTGTCGATGGCCGACGTCAAAGGCGAGAGCGCCTACAACGATGACCTCGCCCAGGTGATCAGCGACCTGCAGGCCAAGGGCCTGCTGACTGAGAGCGACGGCGCCCAGTGCGTGTTCATGGACGAGTTCAAGAACGCCGAAGGCAACCCGCTGCCGGTGATCGTGCAGAAGGCCGGCGGTGGTTACCTGTACGCCACCACCGACCTCGCCGCGATGCGCTACCGCAGCCAGGTGCTGCACGCCGACCGCGTGCTGTACTTCGTCGACCAGCGCCAAGCCCTGCACTTCCAGATGGCCTTCGAAGTGGCGCGCCGCGCCGGCTTCGTACCTGCGAGCATGCAGCTCGAGCACATGGGCTTCGGCACCATGAACGGCGCCGATGGCCGGCCGTTCAAGACCCGCGACGGCGGCACGGTGAAACTCATCGACCTGCTCGACGAAGCCGAAGAACGCGCCTACACCCTGGTCAAGGGCAAGAACCCCGAGCTCGACGACGCCGAGCTGCGGCAGATCGCCCGCGCGGTGGGCATTGGCGCGGTGAAGTACGCCGACCTGTCCAAGCACCGCACGAGCGACTACAGCTTCAACTTCGAGCTGATGCTGAGCTTCGAGGGCAACACCGCGCCCTACCTGCTGTATGCCTACACCCGTGTGGCCAGCGTGTTCGCCAAGGCCGGCCTGGCGATGACCGCGCCGTTGGACGGCCAGATCCAGCTGGTCGCCGAGCAGGAAATCGCCCTCGCCGCGCGTCTCGCGCAGTTCGCCGAGACCCTCAACAACGTCGCCGAGAAGGGCGTGCCGCACCTGCTGTGCGCCTACCTGTACGACCTCGCCGGGCTGTTCTCGAGCTTCTACGAGCACTGCCCGATCCTCGCCGCCGCCGACCAGGCCACCCAGCAGAGCCGCCTGCGCCTCGCCGCGCTGACCGGCCGCACCCTGCAGCAGGGTCTCGCGCTGCTCGGCCTGCACACCCTGGAACGCATGTAACGGACTATGGCGACCAAGAAGAAAGCTGCTCCCAAGCGCGGCGCCAGCCGCTACCAGGCTCCGGCGAAGCGCCCGGTGCCGGGCTGGATCTGGCTGGCCTGCGGGCTGGCCATCGGCGTGTTCGTCATGCTGCTGATGAAGCTCGAGCCGGGCCGCGACGACATCCGCCGCGAGAAGCCGGAAAACGCCCAGCGCAGCCTCGGCAAACCGAGCGACAAGCCGGCCGCGACCACGCCGTCCACGGCAACCCCGACGCCGCAGCCGGCCAAGCCGAAGTACGACTTCTACACCCTGCTGCCGGAGTCCGAGGTGATCGTGCCGCCGGACGCCGTGCCGGAGCAGACCCCGCCGCCACCGACGCCGCAGGAGCTGGCCAAGGCCGACGCCGCGCGCGCCGAAGCGGCGCTCAAGGGCGAGACCCCGCCGCCGCTGCCGACCGCGGTGAAGGCGGCCAGCACGCAGTTCTTCCTGCAGGCCGGCTCGTTCCGCAAGCAGGCCGACGCCGAGAAGGTCCGCGCGCAGATCGCCATGCTCGGCCAGGGCGTGCAACTGGAGTCCGGCACGGTGCGTGAGGAAACCTGGTACCGCGTGCTGGTTGGCCCCTTCAGCAACCGCGAGCAGCTGACCCAGGCGCAGAAGCAACTGGCCGGCAGCGGCTACGGCAACCTGCTGCTGCAGCAACGCCAGGTGCGCTGAGGCGAAGACGGGCCTCGGCCCGTCGTCAGCGGTGCGGCGGTAATCTGCGGTTACAGGCGTTCCGGCAAGCGGTCGGTTGAAATGCCTGCGCGGCTCCCCCATATGAATCTTCATTCGGGCCCCCGTGCCCCGCTGCGTGGAGATTCACCCCTTGACCACCATCGTTTCAGTCCGCCGCAACGGCAAAGTCGTCATGGGCGGCGACGGCCAGGTGTCACTCGGCAACACCGTGATGAAAGGCAACGCCAAGAAGGTTCGCCGCCTCTACCACGGCCAGGTGCTGGCCGGCTTCGCCGGCGCCACCGCGGACGCCTTCACGCTGTTCGAGCGCTTCGAAGGGCAGCTGGAAAAACACCAGGGTCACCTGGTCCGCGCCGCCGTCGAGCTGGCCAAGGACTGGCGCACCGACCGATCGCTGAGCCGTCTGGAGGCCATGTTGGCGATCGCCAACAAGGACGCCTCGCTGATCATCACCGGCAACGGCGACGTGGTCGAACCCGAGCACGGCCTGATCGCCATGGGCTCCGGCGGTGGCTTCGCCCAGGCTGCGGCGCTGGCCCTGCTGCAGAAGGGCGACGCCAACCTGTCGGCCCGCGAGATCGCCGAAACCGCGCTGAACATCGCCGGCTCGATCTGCGTGTTCACCAACCAGAATCTGACCATCGAGGAACTGGACTGCGCCTGACTGCCGCCCGGCACCAGCGACGCGCCCGTTCCACTGCGGAGCATTTCCATGCCCATGACACCCCGTGAAATCGTCCACGAACTCAACCGCCACATCATCGGCCAGGACGAGGCCAAGCGCGCCGTGGCGATTGCCCTGCGCAACCGCTGGCGGCGCATGCAGCTGCCCGCCGAGCTGCGCCAGGAAGTCACGCCGAAGAACATCCTGATGATCGGCCCGACCGGCGTCGGCAAGACCGAAATCGCCCGGCGTCTGGCCAAGCTGGCCAACGCACCGTTCCTCAAGGTCGAAGCAACCAAGTTCACCGAGGTCGGCTATGTCGGCCGCGACGTCGAATCGATCATCCGCGACCTGGCCGACGCGGCGATCAAGATGTTCCGCGAGCAGGAGATCATCAAGGTCCGCCACCGCGCCGAAGACGCCGCCGAGGACCGCATCCTCGACGCCCTGCTGCCGCCGGCACGCACCTTCGGCGAGGAGGCTGCGCCAAGCGACTCGAACACCCGCCAGCTGTTCCGCAAGCGCCTGCGCGAAGGCCAGCTGGATGACAAGGAAATCGACATCGAGGTCGCCGAGCATCCGGCCGGCGTGGAGATCATGGCCCCGCCTGGCATGGAGGAGATGACCAACCAGTTGCAGAACCTGTTCTCCAACATGGGCAAGGGCAAGCGCAAGAGCCGCAAGCTCAAGGTCAAGGAAGCGCTCAAGCTGATCCGCGACGAGGAAGCCGCGCGCCTGGTCAACGAGGAAGAGCTCAAGGCCCACGCCCTGGAAGCGGTCGAGCAGCACGGCATCGTGTTCATCGACGAGATCGACAAGGTCGCCAAGCGCGGCAATGTCGGCGGCGCCGACGTGTCGCGCGAAGGCGTGCAGCGCGACCTGCTGCCACTGATCGAAGGCTGCACGGTGAACACCAAGCTGGGCATGGTGAAGACCGACCACATCCTGTTCATCGCCTCCGGCGCCTTCCACCTGAGCAAGCCGAGCGACCTGGTGCCCGAGCTGCAGGGCCGCCTGCCGATCCGTGTCGAACTCAAGGCGCTCAGCCCGCATGACTTCGAGCGCATCCTCACCGAGCCGCACGCCTCGCTGACCGAGCAGTACACCGCGCTGCTGCAGACCGAAGGGCTGAACATCGAGTTCGCCGCCGACGGCATCCAGCGCCTCGCCGAGATCGCCTGGCAGGTCAACGAGAAGACCGAGAACATCGGCGCACGGCGTCTGCACACGCTGCTCGAACGCCTGCTCGAAGAGCTCTCGTTCAGTGCCGGCGACCTCGCCGTGCAACACAATGAGGCGCCGATCCGCATCGACGCCGCCTACGTCAACGGCCACCTCGGCGAGTTGGCGCAGGACGAAGACCTGTCGCGCTACATCCTCTAGCGGCAGTACTCTGTGGACCTGCCTGCTGGTGCGGCAACAGCCGACCAGCAGGAGTGCCTGCCACGCCACAGCGGACCCGACCCGATGCGATTACCCACCGCGATCAAACTGCACAAGGCCTCGAAGACCCTCGAGCTGGAATACGCCCCCGGCGAGCGCTACCTGCTCAGTGCCGAATTTCTCCGCGTGCATTCGCCTTCGGCGGAGGTGCAGGGGCACGGCAATCCGGTGCTGCAGACCGGCAAGCTGCACGTCGGCCTGGAGCGCATCGAGCCGGCCGGGCAGTACGCACTAAAACTGTGCTTCGACGACGGGCATGACAGCGGACTGTTCACCTGGGACTACCTGGAACAACTCTCGCAGCGTCACGACGCGCTCTGGAACGACTATCTCGCCGCCCTGGCGAGCGCCGGCAAGTCCCGCGACCCGGATGAATCAGTCGTCAAACTGATGCTCTAACTCGGCGGTTAGAGCGCTTTTTCTAATTCCCCTCTCCATACTGCCGCCCGCGCCCGGCCGGATCAGCCGCCAGTTGCGCAATCGAACAATCTCGGGTAACCAGAGAACTGGCAGGCTCCATGCATTTGCCCATGAGCATGCAGAGCACCACCTGGTCTTCGCGAAGCGCCAACGCAGCCAACCCAGTTCGTCATGCATTGGTCGTCAAGCGGACACCACCTTCAGGTAAACCCGAGCAGTACCAGGCCCCACCCCTGTGTCACCACAGAGTCATATGCCGGTATCAGTCTCTGGACAATGGAGCGTCGTTAGATGAGCAACAAGAACACCGAAGACCTGCAGCGCCAAGCCTCGGAAAACACCCTCGGGTTGAATCCGGTGGTTGGCTTGCGTGGCAAGGACATCCTCTCCTCGGCCCGCCTCGTACTGACCCAAGCCATCAAACAGCCCTTCCATAGTGCCAAGCACGTCGCCCAGTTCGGCGTGCAGTTGAAGAACGTCCTGCTCGGCCAGAACGCGCTGCAACCCGACGACGGCGACCGCCGTTTCGCCGATCCGGCCTGGAGCCAGAATCCGCTGTACCGCCGCTACCTGCAGACCTACCTGGTGTGGCGCAAGGAGCTGCACGACTGGATCGGCTCGAGCAACCTGTCGCCGCAGGACATCAGCCGCGGCCACTTCGTCATCAACCTGCTCACCGAAGCGATGGCGCCGACCAACAGCATGGCCAACCCGGCGGCGGTCAAACGCTTCTTCGAGACCGGCGGCAAGAGCCTGCTCGACGGCCTCGGCCATCTGGCCAAGGACCTGGTGAACAACGGCGGCATGCCCAGCCAGGTGAACATGGGCGCCTTCGAGGTCGGCAAGAACCTGGCCCTGACCGAAGGTGCGGTGGTGTTCCGCAATGACCTGGTCGAGCTCATCCAGTACCAGCCGAGCACCGAGCAGGTGCACGAGCGCCCGCTGCTGGTGGTGCCGCCGCAGATCAACAAGTTCTACGTCTTCGACCTGTCGCCGGAGAAGAGCCTGGCGAAGTTCACCCTGCGCAGCGGCATCCAGACCTTCATCGTCAGCTGGCGCAACCCGACCAAGGCGCAGCGCGAGTGGGGCCTGTCGACCTACATCCAGGCGCTCAAGGAAACCATCGACGTGGTCCTCGCCATCACCGGCAGCAAGGACCTCAACCTGCTCGGCGCCTGCTCCGGCGGCATCACCTGCGCTGCCCTGCTTGGCCACTACGCAGCGCTCGGCGAGACCAAGGTCAACGCGCTGACCCTGCTGGTCAGCGTGCTGGACACCCAGCTCGACACGCAGATCGGCCTGTTCGTCGATGAGCAGACCCTGGAGAGCGCCAAGCGCCGCTCGTACCAGGCCGGCGTGCTGGAAGGCAAGGACATGGCCAAGGTGTTCGCCTGGATGCGCCCCAACGACCTGATCTGGAACTACTGGGTCAACAACTACCTGCTCGGCAACGAGCCGCCGGTGTTCGACATCCTCTATTGGAACAACGACACCACGCGCCTGCCGGCGACCTTCCACGGCGACCTGATCGAGCTGTTCAAGACCAACCCGCTGACCCGCGCCAACGCCCTGGAAGTGTGCGGCACGCCGATCGACCTCAAGCAGGTGAAGAGCGACATCTACGCGCTGGCCGGGATCAACGACCACATCACCCCGTGGGAGGCGTGCTACCGCTCGGCCAAGCTGTTCGGTGGCAACATCGAATTCGTGCTGTCCAGCAGCGGGCACATCCAGAGCATCCTCAACCCGCCGGGCAATCCCAAGGCACGCTTCATGACCGGCAGCGGCGAGCTGCCCGAGCAGGCCAAGACCTGGCAGGACGACTCGACCAAGCAGGCCGACTCCTGGTGGCTGCACTGGCAGGCATGGATGGCCGAGCGCTCCGGCAAGCTGCGCAAGTCGCCCGCCACCCTGGGCAGCAAAACCTATCCCGCCGGCGAAGCGTCACCCGGCACCTATGTGCATGAACGATGAAAACTGAGACCCCCACAGTGGCGCCGGACAGCGCCACTTATCCAGGCGAGGTTGCCGACACCAAGACCGCAGCGGACGCCAAGAAGCCGAAGCGGTCGGCACACAGGACCGGCGTGAGTCGCGCTGCCGAGGCGACCGCGTCGCTGCAAGGGGCTTCCAGCATGTCGCAACCCTTCCTCTTCCGGACCATCGAGCTCGACGGCCAGACGATTCGCACCGCAGTGCGTCCGGGCAAGCCGCACCTCACGCCGCTGCTGATCTTCAACGGCATCGGCGCCAACCTGGAGCTGGTGTTTCCGTTCGTCCAGGCGCTCGACCCCGACCTCGAGGTGATTGCCTTCGACGTGCCCGGGGTCGGCGGTTCGTCGACGCCGAGCAAGCCGTACCGTTTCCCCGGCCTGGCCAAGCTGGCCGCACGCATGCTCGACTACCTGGACTTCGGCCAGGTCAACGTGATCGGCGTGTCCTGGGGCGGCGCGCTGGCCCAGCAGTTCGCCCACGACTACCCGGAGCGCTGCAAGAAGCTGGTGCTCGCCGCCACCTCCGCCGGCGCGGTGATGGTCCCGGGCAAGCCCAAGGTGCTTTGGCGCATGGCCAGTCCGCGGCGCTACATCCAGCCGTCCTACGGCGTGCACATCGCCCCCGACATCTACGGCGGCGCGTTCCGCCGCGACGCCACGCTGGCCCTGGCACATGCCAGCAAGGTGCGCTCCGGCGGCAAGATGGGCTACTACTGGCAGCTGTTCGCCGGCCTCGGCTGGACCAGCATCCACTGGCTGCACAAGATCCGCCAACCGACCCTGGTGCTGGCCGGCGACGATGATCCGATCATCCCGCTGATCAACATGCGCATGCTCGCCTGGCGCATTCCCAATGCCGAACTGCACGTCATCGACGACGGCCACCTGTTCCTGATCACCCGCGCCGAAGCGGTGGCGCCGATCATCATGAAATTCCTCCAGGAGGAACGCCAACGCGCGGTGATGCACCCGAAGCCGGCGCTGAGCGTACGCAGTAGCCACTGACGAGTTTTCTGCCGCACCTCGACGGTGCGGCCAACGGCGCCCTGCCCCGGCGGGCGCCGCGAGCAATACCGGTGAAATCTTCGCGCGGCAGTCTGGCATGCATGTCCAGCGCGCATTGGTACAAGCCTTGCTGCTTTGCCAAGACGTAGGTCCCTATCTGCCTTGACGACGGAGTGCTGCCCCATGCGCAATCAACCAGCGGCAAATAGCCTGCCGGCCCCCGCCAACTTCATGAATGCCCAGAACGCCGTGGTCGGCCTGCGCGGACGCGATCTACTGTCCACCTTGCGGGGCTTGACCCTGCAGAGCCTCAAGCACCCCATGCACAACGCCCGGCACCTGCTCGCCCTGGGCAGCCAGCTGGGCCGCGTGCTGATCGGCGACACGCCGTACAAGACCAACCCCGCCGACGCGCGCTTTGCCGATCCGGCCTGGACCCTCAACCCCTTTTACCGACGCGGCCTGCAGGCCTACCTGGCGTGGCAAAAGCAGATCACCCTGTGGATCGACGAGAGCAACCTGAGCGCCGACGACCGCGCCCGCGCGCTGTTCATTGCCTCGCTGCTCAACGACGCGCTGTCGCCGTCCAACAGCCTGCTCAATCCGCTGGCGATCAAGGAACTGTTCAACAGTGGCGGCACCAGCGTGTTCCGTGGCATGCGCCATCTGTACGACGACCTGCTGCACAACCACGGGCTGCCCAGCCAGGTGAACAAGCAGGCCTTCGAGGTCGGCAAGAACCTCGCCACCACCGCCGGCTCGGTGGTGTTCCGCAACGAGATGCTCGAGCTGATCCAGTACAAGCCACTGAGCGAAAAGCAGTACGCCAAGCCGCTGCTGATCGTCCCGCCGCAGATCAACAAGTTCTACATCTTCGACCTCAGCCCGGAGAAGAGCTTCGTCCAGTACGCGCTCAAAAACGGCCTGCAGGTGTTCATGGTCAGCTGGCGCAACCCGGACGCGCGGCACCGCGAATGGGGCCTGTCGAGCTACGTGCAGGCGCTCGAGGAAGCGGTGGACGTGTGCCGCACGATCACCGGCAGCAAGGACGTCAGCCTGATGGGCGCCTGCGCCGGCGGGCTGACCATCGCCGCGCTGCAAGGCCACCTGCAGGCCAAGCGGCAATTGCGCAAGGTGGCCAGCGCCAGCTATGCGGTGAGCCTGCTCGACAGCCAGATCGACAACAGTCCGGCGATGCTGTTCGTCGACGAACAGACCCTGGAGAGCGCCAAGCGGCGCTCCTATCAGGCCGGCGTGCTGGACGGCCGCGACATGTCGCGGGTGTTCGCCTGGATGCGCCCCAACGACCTGATCTGGAACTACTGGATCAACAACTACCTGCTCGGCAAGCAGCCGCCGGCGTTCGACATCCTCTACTGGAACAACGACAACACCCGCCTGCCGGCCGCGCTGCACGGCGACCTGCTGGACATCTTCAAGCACAACCCGCTGAAGCATGCCGGCGGCCTGGAAGTCTGCGGCACGCCGATCGACCTGCAGAAGGTCAGCGTCGACAGCTTCCACATCGCCGGGATCAACGACCACATCACGCCGTGGGACACGGTGTATCGCTCGACCCTGCTGATCGGGGGCGAACGGCGCTTCGTGCTGTCCAACAGCGGGCACATCCAGAGCATCCTCAACCCGCCGGGCAACCCAAAAGCCAACTTCTTCGAGAACGGCAAGCTGAGCTCCGATCCGCGTGCCTGGTACTACGACGCCAAGCAGCAAAGCGGCAGCTGGTGGCCGGAGTGGCTGAGCTGGATCCAGGCACGCTCCGGCGAGCAGCGCGAGACCCAGCTGGCGATCGGCAACGCGCGCTACCCGGCGATGGAAGCGGCCCCCGGCACCTATGTGCACGTCCGCTAAGCCTTCGCGTCATACTCCACTGCCCCGTCGATGCGAGCTCGCGCGCGTCGCCGGGGCGGTCTCCCTGCAGCCTGAACAGACCCTGGAATGAAGACCCGCGACCGCATCCTCGACACGGCCCTGCAGCTGTTCAATCAGCGCGGCGAACCCAACGTCTCGACCCTGGAAATCTCCAACGAACTGGAGATCAGCCCGGGCAACCTGTACTACCACTTCCACGGCAAGGAGCCGCTGGTCATGGCGCTGTTCGAGCGCTTCCAGCAGGACGTCGCGCCGCTGCTCGACCCGCCACTCGACGCACGCCTCGGTGCCGAAGATTACTGGCTGTTCCTGCACCTGATCGTCGAGCGCCTGGCGCAGTACCGCTTCCTGTTCCAGGACCTCTCCAACCTCGCCGGCCGCCTGCCGAAACTGGCCCACGGCGTGCGCCTCTGGCTCAACGCGCTGAAGCGCACCCTGGCGGCGCTGCTGGCGCGTCTGAAGGCCGAGCAGCAACTGGTGAGCGACACTCAGGCGCTCGGCCTGCTGGTCGAGCAGATCACCCTGACCCTGCTGTTCTCCCTCGACTACCAGCACATCCTCGGCAACGAAGCGGACAGCCGCGTGGTGGTGTTCCAGGTGATGATGCTGGTCGCCCCGCACCTCACCGACGGCACCCGGCAAGTCACCGAACGCCTCGCCCTGCGCTACCTGGACAACTGAGCCCGCGCTGACCCGCAAACGAAAACGCCCGGCACTAGGCCGGGCGTTTTCTGTGTCCTGAGGATCAGGACGGGTTGGCTGGCGTACTCGGTGCGGCGCTCGGTGCGGGCGTCGCGCTGGGTGCCGGAGCCGGTGCTGCAGCAGCGCTCGGCGCCGCTACCGGGGCCGGCGCAGCCGGTTTGGCCGCCGGTTTGGCTGCGGCTTTCGGCTTCGCCGGTGCCTTGGCGGCCGGTTTGGCAGCTGGCTTCGCGGCGGGCTTGGCAGCGGGTTTCGCCGCTGCGGCCGGCTTCGCCGCAGCCGGTTTGGCCGCAGGTTTCGCAGCCGCTTTCGCGGCGGGCTTGGCAGCTGGCTTCGGCGCTGCCTTGACGGCGGGTTTGGCAGCAGCGGTTTTCGCGGCCGGTTTCGCCGCAGGCTTGGCCGCCGGTTTCGCAGCCGGTTTGGCGGCGGCTTTGGCGGCCGGCTTCGCCGCTGCGGTTTTCGCCGCAGGCTTGGCAGCCGGTTTCGCGGCAGGTTTTGCCGCTGCCTTGGCGACCGGTTTGGCCGCCGCTTTCACCGCTGGCTTGGCGGCCGGTTTCACCGATTTGGCGGAGACGCCGGTGAGTTTTTCGATCTGCTTGGTCAGGGCTTCCACCTTGCCATGCAGGTCTTTCACTTCGTTGCGGCTTGGCACGCCGAGGCGCGAGATGGCGCTGTTCAGACGCTTGTCGAAAGCCTCTTCCAGCTCACCCCATTTGCCCAGAGCCAGACCTTTGACTTCGCCCACCTTGTTGGTGGCTGCCTTGGCCTTGGTCTTCACCGCACCGACTTGTTTGTCGACTTCGGTCTTGGCCAGCTTCTCGGCCTTCTGGCCGTCGGCTACCAGGGTATCGAACAGCTTGGTTCCGTCCTTGCTGACCTTCGAGTAGGCACCCAACCCAGCCAACCAGATCTGGCGCGAGTACTTCTCGATCTCGCCGATCCAGGAGCTGCCTTGTTTATCGGTTTTCTTTTTAGCGACCATCCCGCTCTCCTTATTGAGTCTTAGCCACACGCGCGAGCAACTCGTTCAACACGTCCAGCTTAGCAGAGAGCGCATCAACATCCTGTCGCGACGGAATGCCAACGCGATTGAGTGCACTGGCGACGCGATCGTCGAAAGCTTTTTCGAGTTTCTCGAAGCGGTCTTCGACTTTGCTGTAGACATTGCTCTTCACGCTATCGATCTGACTGTTGGCCGCCTCGACTTGTTCAGTGACGAGCTTCTTGCCTTGCTTCTCGACCGACTCGCCAGCCTTGACCAGCTCCTTGAGATAGTCGGCACCTTCCTGGCCCGCCTTGGCGTAGGCACCCAGGCCGGCCAGCCAGATCTGACGGCCGTAGTGCTTGATGTCACCCAGCACGTTGGACTTGCTGGCGACGGCTTCGATTTTCTTCTTCACGGCTACTTTCGACATGGCGCACCTCACTGGTTCAGTTAGGGGAAACGCCCGCTCCAATCCGCAGGCTTGGGGCCAAGGTAAAGAAGAAAATTAGAAACCACATACTAGGAAAAGTCGGGCTCAGACGAGCTTCTCGTCGAGGGTCTTTTCGATCTCGCGCTTGATCGGCCCGCTCATGGCCGACAGCAGCAGGCCCAGCTTCAGCTCGACGCTGACGCGGTCGTCGCTGACCTCGATGCGGCCATCGGCGCCACTGCGCTTGAACTCCAGGGTGTCGCCATTCCAGCGGTAGCTGACGTCGTACTCGCGGGCCAGGCGCTCGGCCAGTTGTTCGGCTTTGGCGCGCGCGGCAGTGCGGCCGAGGGAATGGGAACGTTCGACATGAATACGGGCCATGGGGCGACTCCTCTCTGCAACCTAGGTCGCGCGACTCTATAGCAACAGGCCGCCGGCGAACCAGAGACACGCGCGGCGCGCGCACGACTTGCGCTGCGTCGCGGCCATTTGGGTTTAGAATGACCGGCACTTTCCTTCCGGTGACAGCGACATGAACGATCCGCGCAAAGGCAGCGATGCCGAACCCAGCACCCATTTCGGCTACCAGAGCGTGCCGGAAAGCCAGAAGGCCGGGAAGGTCGCCGAGGTCTTCCACTCCGTGGCGGCCAAGTACGACCTGATGAACGACCTGATGTCCGGTGGCGTGCACCGCTTGTGGAAGCGCTTCACCATCGAGCTGTCCGGCGTGCGCCCGGGCAATCGCGTGCTCGACATCGCCGGCGGCACCGGTGACCTCACCCGCCAGTTCTCGCGCCTGGTCGGCCCGACCGGCGAAGTGGTGCTCGCCGACATCAACGCCTCGATGCTCAAGGTCGGTCGCGACAAGCTGCTCGACAGCGGCGTGGCCGGCAACGTCAACTTCGTCCAGGCCGATGCCGAGAAGCTGCCGTTCCCCGACAACCACTTCGACTGCGTGAGCATCGCCTTCGGCCTGCGCAACGTGACGCACAAGGAAGACGCGCTGCGCTCCATGCTGCGCGTGCTCAAGCCGGGTGGCCGGCTGCTGGTCCTGGAGTTCTCCAAGCCGTCCAGCGCGCTGCTGTCCAAGGCCTACGACGTGTACTCGTTCTCGCTGCTGCCGCTGATGGGCAAGCTGGTCACCAACGACTCGGAAAGCTACCGCTACCTCGCCGAGTCGATCCGCATGCACCCGGATCAGAAGACCCTCAAGGCGATGATGGTCGAGGCCGGCTTCGACCGCGTCACCTACCACAACATGACCGGCGGCGTGGTCGCCCTGCACCGCGGCATCAAGCCCTGATGCTGCTGCACGCCGCGCTGGCCGGGGTCGAATTCGGCCTCAACCGCGTCCTGCGCCTCGATGCCACCGCGCTGCCGCGCCTGGCGCCGCTGGCCGGACGGGTCATCGCGGTGGACTGCCGCACGCCAAGCCTGCAACTGTTCCTGCTGCCCTCCGCCGATGGCCTGCGCCTCGCTGCCCACTGGGAAGGGGAAGTCGACTGCCGCCTGCAGGCGCCAGCCAGCAGCCTGCTGCGTCTGGCGCTGAGCGCCGACAAGACCGGCGTGCTGCACAGCCCCGACGTCGAACTGGACGGCGACAGCGCGTTGCTGCTGGAGCTCGCCGGCATCCTTCAGGGCCTCGAGCTGGACTGGGAGTACGAACTCGCCCGCTGGCTCGGGCCGGTCGCCACGCCGCTGCTCGCCGGTCATCTGCGCCTGCGCGCGCGCTGGGCCGAACACGGCCTGGACAGCCTCAAGCAGAGCCTGGCCGACTACCTCAGCGAGGAATCGCGCAGCCTGGTCGGTCGCCAGGAAGGTGAAGCGCGCTTCGCCGAACTGGACCGCCTGAAGCTCGCCCTCGACCGCCTCGAAGCGCGCGTCGAACGCCTCTCCCTCAAGACTCGAACCGACGACCCTGCATGAAGCTGCTCGCTGCCCGCCGTCTGCTGACCATCCAGAACGTGGTGGTGCGCTACCGCCTCGATGACCTGCTGTTCGCCCTGCCGCTGCCCTGGTGGCTGGCCGCACTGCGCTTCGTGCTGCCCTGGCGTTGGCTGCCGCGCAAGCGCCTGCAGCTGAGCCGCGGCGCCGCACTGCGCCTGGCACTGCAGGACCTCGGGCCGATCTTCATCAAGTTCGGCCAGCTGCTCTCGACCCGCCGCGACCTGCTGCCGCCGGACATCGCCGACGAGCTGGCGTTTCTCCAGGACCAGGTGCCGCCGTTCGATCCGGAACATTCGGTGGCGCTGATCGAGGAGCAACTCGGCGCGTCGGTGACCAGCGTGTTCGCCCGTTTCGACAGCCAGCCGCTGGCCTCCGCCTCGGTCGCCCAGGTGCACGCCGCGCAGCTGCGCAGCGGCGAGGAAGTGGTGGTCAAGGTGATCCGCCCGAACCTCAAGCCGGTGATCCGCGCCGACCTGGCCTGGCTGTTCCTGCTCGCCAAGCTGGCCGAACGCATCTCCGCCGAGGCGCGCCGCCTGCACCCGGTGGAAGTGGTCAGCGACTACGAGAAGACCATCTACGACGAGCTCGACCTGCTCCGCGAGGCGGCCAACGCCAGCCAGCTCAAGCGCAACTTCGAGGGCTCGCCGCTGCTCTACGTGCCGCAGGTGCACTGGGACCTGTGCCGACCCAAGGTGCTGGTCATGGAGCGCATCTACGGCGTGCCGGTGACCGACCTGGACACCCTGGTCGACCAGCGCACCAACATGAAGATGCTCGCCGAGCGCGGCGTGGAGATCTTCTTCACCCAGGTGTTCCGCGACAGCTTCTTCCACGCCGACATGCACCCCGGCAATATCTTCGTCAGCACGCGCACGCCGTGGAGTCCGCAGTACATCGCCATCGACTGCGGCATCGTCGGCAGCCTGACCCCCGAGGATCAGGACTACCTGGCGCGCAACCTGATCGCCTTCTTCAAGCGCGACTACCGCAAGGTCGCGCAGCTGCACATCGACTCCGGCTGGGTACCGGCCGGCACCCGGGTCAACGACTTCGAAGCGGCGATCCGCACCGTCTGCGAACCGATCTTCGAACGCCCGCTGAAGGACATTTCCTTCGGCCAGCTGCTGCTGCGCCTGTTCCAGACCGCGCGGCGTTTCAACATGGAAATCCAGCCGCAGCTGGTGCTGCTGCAGAAGACCCTGCTGAACATCGAAGGCCTCGGCCGCCAGCTGTACCCGGACCTCGACCTGTGGAGCACCGCCGCGCCGTTCCTCGAACGCTGGATGCGCGAGCGGGTCAGCCCCCGCCACCTGCTCGGCAACCTGCAGAGCCAGGTCGAACAGGTGCCGCACCTCGCCACCATGACCCGCGACCTGCTCGAACGCCTGTCGCAGCCGCACCTGCAGGACCCGCCACCACCGCGCCTGGAAGCGCGCGACGGCTGGCTGCTGCGCGCGGCCGGCGCGGCGCTGCTGGGTGGTGCCGGAGTGCTCGCCAGCAGCGCGCCGCTCACCGTGCTGGCCGCCTGGCCGGCCTGGCTGATGGCTGCCGCCGGGTTGTATCTGGTCCTGCGCCGATAGCCAGCCCACCTGGCGACTGGCAAACTGTATGGCTTGTATTCCTGGGTAGCGAATGCCCGCACGGGCGGATGTGGCGATGACTGACTGGCTCGACGAAATCAACTGGAACAGCGACGGCCTGGTGCCGGCGATCGCCCAGGACCACCAGAGCGGCCGCGTGCTGATGATGGCCTGGATGAACCGCGAAGCGCTGGCCCTGACCGCTGCCGAAGGCCGCGCCATCTACTGGTCGCGCTCGCGCAACAAGCTGTGGCGCAAGGGCGAGGAATCCGGCCATGTGCAGAAGCTCCACGAGCTGCGCCTGGACTGCGATGCCGACGTGGTGATCCTGCACGTCGAGCAGCTCGGCGGCATCGCCTGCCACACCGGCCGCGAAAGCTGCTTCTACCGGGTCTTCGAGAACGGCGCCTGGCGCACGGTCGATCCGGTGCTGAAAGACCCGCACGCCATCTACCACACGGGGCACAGCCATGAGTGATACCCTCACGCGCCTGGCCGAGGTGCTCGAGTCGCGCAAGGGCGCGGCGGCCGACACTTCCTACGTCGCCAGCCTGTACCACAAGGGCCTCAACAAGATTCTGGAGAAAGTCGGCGAGGAAGCGGTGGAAACCATCCTCGCCGCCAAGGACGCCGCCGCCGGCGGCGACTGCAAGGACCTGATCTACGAAACCGCCGACCTGTGGTTCCACAGCCTGGTCATGCTTGCCGCCCTCGGCCAGCATCCGCAGGCCGTGCTGGACGAGCTGGATCGCCGCTTCGGGTTGTCCGGGCACGCCGAAAAGGCCGCCCGTACCCCGTCGAACTAACCCTTCTCAACGAGGAAACGCGCATGGGCATTTTTGATTGGAAACACTGGATCGTCATCCTGATCGTGGTGGTTCTGGTATTCGGCACCAAGAAACTGAAGAACCTCGGCAGCGACCTGGGCGAGACCATCAAGGGCTTCCGCAAGGCGATGAACGAGGAAGACAGCAAGCCGGCCGAGCCGCCGGTGCAGCCGAACGCCCCGCTGACCCCGCCGCACACCATCGACGTGTCGGCCCAGAAGGTCGAAGAGCCGCTGAAGAAGGACTGAGGAAAGCCCGCCATGTTCGGAATCGGCTTCGGCGAACTGCTGCTGGTCGGCCTGGTCGCCCTGTTGGTACTCGGCCCCGAGCGCCTGCCTGGCGCGGCGCGTACCGCCGGGCTGTGGATCGGTCGCCTGAAGCGCAGCTTCAATGCGATCAAGAACGAGGTCGAGCGCGAAATCGGTGCCGACGAGATCCGTCGCCAACTGCATAACGAGCAGATCATGGCCATGGAACAGCAGCTGAAGAACCAGATCGTGCCGCCCGCGCCCGTCCCGCCGGCCGCCGCGCCGACGCCCAGCGCGCCGGCCAGCCCCAGCGAAGCGCCGAGCGCGCCCGCCGCCAGCCCGGAAACGCCCCGCAGCCCATGAGCGACACGACGCCGGAACACGACCAGGAAATGCCGCTGGTCTCGCACCTCACCGAACTGCGCACCCGCCTGCTGCGTTGCGTGGTAGCGGTGTTCCTGATCTTCGCCGGGCTGTTCTACTTCACCCAGAAGATCTACACCCTGGTCTCCGCACCGCTGCGCCAGTACCTGCCGGAAGGCGCGACGATGATCGCCACCGACGTCGCCTCGCCGTTCCTCACGCCGTTCAAGCTGACCATGGTGGTCGCGCTGTTCCTCGCCATGCCGGTGATCCTCTATCAGATCTGGGGCTTCATCGCCCCCGGCCTGTACAAGCACGAGAAGCGCGTCGCCGTACCGCTGCTGATCTCCAGCATCGTGCTGTTCTACGGCGGCATGGCCTTCGCGTATTTCCTGGTGTTCCCGATGATCTTCCACTTCTTCGCCAGCGTGACGCCGGAAGGCGTGGCGATGATGACCGACATCAGCAGCTACCTCGATTTTGTCATGACCCTGTTCTTCGCCTTCGGCGTGGCCTTCGAGATTCCGGTGGCGGTGGTGCTGCTGATCTGGATCGGCGTGGTCGACGTCGCCTACCTGCGCAAGATCCGCCCCTACGTGATCATCGGCTGCTTCGTGGTCGGCATGGTGCTCACCCCACCGGACGTGTTCTCGCAGACCATGCTGGCGGTGCCGATGTGGCTACTGTTCGAGGCCGGCCTGCTGGCCGGCAGCCTGATCCGCAAGCGCAGCGACGGCGAGGTCGAGGACGACACGCCGCCGCAGGACCAGCCGCCCACCGTGCAACCGTGAACCTGCTGCTGCTCGAAGACGCCGACTTCGTCGCCAGCGACCGCGCCGTGCTGCGCGGTCGGCGCCTCAAGCACCTGCACGAGGTGCACCAGGCGAGCGTCGGCGACAGCCTGCGCGTCGGTCGCCTGAACGGCCTGATGGGCAGCGGCAGCCTGCTGCGCCTGGAGGCCGACGAGGCCGAACTGCAGCTGCAACTCGACACCCCGCCGCCGGCCAAGCTGCCGCTCACCCTGCTGCTCGCCCTGCCGCGACCGAAGATGCTCAAGCGCGTGCTGCAGACCGTCGCCGCCATGGGCGTGCCACGCCTGGTGCTGCTGAACAGCTACCGGGTGGAAAAGAGCTTCTGGCAGACCCCCTTCCTCACCGCGGAAGCGATCCGCGAACAGCTGGTCCTCGGCCTCGAGCAGGCACGTGACACCGTGCTGCCCGAGGTGAGCATCGAGAAGCGCTTCAAGCCCTTCGTCGAGGACCGCCTGCCGGCCATCGCCGCCGACACCCTCGGCCTGGTCGGTCACCCCGGCGAGTTCCCGGCCTGCCCGCGCGCGGTCGAGCAGCCGGTGACCCTGGCGATCGGCCCGGAAGGGGGCTGGATTCCCTACGAAGTCGACAAGCTGCACGAAGCCGGCCTGCAGCCGGTGCAGCTCGGCGCGCGCATCCTGCGCGTGGAGACCGCGGTGCCGGCGCTATTGGCGCGATTGTTCTGACGTAACTCCAACCACGTACCGGCCGCCGCTGTAGGAGCGAATTCATTCGCGATAACCGGCAACTCGGCGCCAAATCCCATCGCGAATGAATTCGCTCCTACAAGTGCCGATGGTGCCAATGCGCCGGCAGCAACTGGCCCTCGTAGGCTGGCGCCTCGGCAAGGTCGACATCCTGCGGCAGCAGCGGCTCGCCGCATTCCGAACAGACCAGCACGCCGTGCATGCGCTGACCGCAGCCCTTGTGGATGTGCTCGATCGGCGCGCCCTCGGCGCCGGCGAGGTGGCGGTCACCCCAGTTGACCAGGGTCAGGATCGCCGGATACAGCTCGCGGCCGCGCGGCGTCAGGCGGTATTCCTCGCGGCGCGGACGTTCCTGGTAGGCGACCTTGTCGAGCACCTGGGCTTCCACCAGGGTCTTCAGGCGGTCGGCCAGCACGTGACGGGTGACGCCGAGGCGCTGCTGAAAGTCCTCGAAGCGGCGTACGCCGAGAAACGCCTCGCGCAGCACCAGCAGCGTCCAGCGGTCGCCGACCACCGCCAGGGTGCGCGACAGCGAGCAAGGTTGTTGGTCGAGTTCTTCCCAGCGCATGGCCGGCCCTCCAGCGGGTGATGGGACTACTCTAGCTTGACAGGTTCTAAAAAGGAACTGACTATCCGCATCAGTTCCAAAAAAGAACTTACAACATCAACCGAGGAGGAACGGCCATGGCCGAACGCAAAGCGGTACTGGTGGTAGGAGCCGGCGACGCCACCGGCGGGGCAATTGCCAAGCGCTTCGCCCGCGAGGGCTATGTGGCCTGCGTGGCACGCCGCAACGCCGAGAAGCTGCAACCGCTGGTCGACGAGATCGAGGCAGCCGGCGGCCAGGCGCGTGCCTTTGGCTGCGACGCACGGGTCGAGGAGCAGGTGCTGGACATGTTCCAAACCATCGAGCGGGAGATCGGTCCGCTGGAAGTGGTGGTGTTCAACATCGGCGCCAACGTGCAGTTCTCCATCACCGAGACCACCGAGCGGGTCTACCGCAAGGTTTGGGAGATGGCCACCTTGGCCGGCTTCCTGACCGGTCGCGAGGCCGCCAAGGTCATGCTGCCGCGTGGCCGCGGCACCATCCTGTTCACCGGCGCCACCGCCTCGCTGCGCGGCCGGGCTGGCTTCGCCGCCTTCGCCAGCGCCAAATTCGCGCTGCGCGCCTTGGCGCAGAGCATGGCTCGCGAGCTGGGTCCGCAGGGCATCCATGTCGCCCACCCGGTGATCGACGGCGCGATCGACACCGCGTTCATCCGCGACAACTTCCCCGAGCGCTACGCGCTGAAGGAACAGGACGGCATCCTCAACCCCGAGCACATCGCCGAACAGTACTGGCAGCTGCACGTGCAGCCGCGCGACTGCTGGGTCCACGAGCTGGACCTGCGCCCCTGGACCGAGATGTTCTGAGCAACCACCGCGCGGCGTGCGCTGACGCAGATCCACCTCACGACAAGGACAACAACATGAGCAAGACCGTGGAATTCTTCTTCGACTTCGGCAGCCCCTCCACCTACCTAGCCTGGACCCAGCTGCCGAAGCTGGCCGCCGAGGCCGGCGCAGAGATCGTCTGGCGGCCCTTCCTGCTCGGCGGCGTGTTCAAGGCCACCGGCAACCGTTCGCCGGTGGAAGTGCCTGCCAAGGGCCGCTACACCCTGCGCGATTTCGCCCGCTTCGCCGAGCGCTACGGCGTGCCGCTGCGCTTTAACCCGTACTTCCCGATCAACACCCTGCAATTGATGCGCGGCGCCGCCGGCTACCAGGATCATCCGCGCTTTCACGACTACCTGAGCACGGTGTTCCAGGCCATGTGGATCGAGCAGAAGCACATGGGCAAACCGGAAGTGGTCGCCGAGGTACTCGGCGCCGCCGGCTTCGACCTGGCCGACTTCGAGCAGCGGATCAACGACGAGGCGGTCAAGGAACGCCTCAAGGCGACCACCGAGGAAGCCATCAGTCGCGGCGTGTTCGGCGCGCCGAGCTTCTTCGTCGACGGCGAGCTGTTCTTCGGCCAGGACCGCCTCGATTTCGTCGCCGAAGCCTTGGCGAAATAAGCCGGGCCCAGCAAGTACGGGCGTTCCAAGCGACGAAAGGTTGACGTCAGCGCTTAAGAAAATCGACCCGCTGGTCGATTAACGAATGCGCCACCGACAAATCTGAGCGCCCCGTCCTTGCTGGAGAAATGGAATGTTCAAGTGGTTTACCGACGCGCTGGGCAACGTCAGCGTTAACAGAAAATTGGCGCTGGGATTCGGTATTGTCCTGGCGCTGACCCTGATGGTGGCCCTGATCGGCTGGCTCAACATGAGCACCATCATCTCGCGCGGCGACAAGCTCGCCAGCCTGGCGCAGCTCAATCTGCTGGCCAAGGACCTGCGCATATTCCGCCTCGGCTACCAGTCCAGCCGCGAAGCCGAAGACAAGGACGCGGTGCTGCAGACCCTCGACAAGCTCGACCAGCACAACCAGCAACTGCTCGGCCGCCTCAGCGACCCGCAGGACCGTCTGCTGCTCGACAAGCTCGGCGGGCATATCAGCGACTACCGCAGCAGCTTCACCGCGCTGGTGAAGACCTTCGACAACCGCGAAGCCGCGCGACAGACCCTGATCAAGCAGGCCGCCGCGGTGGCCGACAGCATGATCAAGGTCGAGCAGGACATCCTCGGCGACGTCGACAACGCCGTTGAACAGCGCCTGCAGGACCTGCACACCTTCGCCCAGTTCAGCCGCCAGGTGATGCAGGCGCGCTTCCAGGCGTTCAGCTACACCAGTGGCGACAATCAGGCGCAGAAGGCCGCCGCCCTGGCCGGCATTGACCAGGCCATCGAAGCGCTGCGCGGCCTGCGCGGCCAGGTCGGCAGCGGCCACGAGGCCGAACTCGATGAATCCGCCGCCGCGCTGAGCACCTACCGCACCACCCTCGCCGCGTTCTCCGCCGAGATCGACGCCAGTCTCGCCGCTCGCGAAACCATGGTCTCGCTGGGCGGGCAGATCGAAGCGCTCAGCGATGAACTGGGCGACCGCCAGGCCGCCAAGCGCGACGCCGCCGCCGAACATGCACGCCTGCTGATCGGCCTCGGCGTGGCGCTCGCCCTGCTGCTCGGCATCGCCGCCGCGTGGACCATCACCCGGCAGATCGTCAACCCGCTCAACGACACCCTGGCGGCCGCCACGCGCATCGCCAGCGGCGACCTCAGCCAGGACATCCGCGCCAGCCGCCATGACGAACTGGGCCAGTTGCAGCAGGCCATGCAGCGCATGACCCTGAGCCTGCGCGAACTGGTTGGGCGCATCCACGACGGCGTCACGCAGATCGCCAGCGCCGCCGAAGAACTCTCCGCGGTCACCGAGCAGACCAGCGCCGGGGTCAACAGCCAGAAGGTCGAGACCGACCAGGTCGCCACCGCGATGAACGAGATGGCCGCCACCGTGCAGGAAGTCGCGCGCAACGCCGAGCAGGCCTCGGCCGCCGCCGCCGAAGCCGACCGCGAAGCCAGCCAGGGCGATCGGGTGGTCAGCGACGCCATCGCCCAGATGGACCGCCTGGCCTCCGAAGTGCAAGGCTCGGCGCAGGCCATGGAGCAGCTCAAGCAGGAAAGCGCGAAGATCGGCAGCGTGCTCGACGTGATCAAGTCGGTCGCCGAACAGACCAACCTGCTGGCGCTCAACGCGGCCATCGAAGCGGCACGCGCCGGCGAGGCCGGGCGCGGCTTCGCGGTGGTCGCCGATGAAGTGCGCGGCCTGGCACAGCGCACGCAGAAGTCCACCGAGGAGATCGAAGAACTGATCGCCGGCCTGCACAGCGGCACCCAGGCGGCCGCCAGCCGCATGGACAGCAGCCGCGACCTGGCCGGGCGCACCGTGGAGTTGGCGCGCAAGGCCGGCGACGCGCTGGCCAGCATCAATCAGCGGGTCTCGAGCATCCAGGCGATGAACCTGCAGATTGCCGCGGCCGCCGAGGAACAGAGCGCGGTGGCCGAGGAGATCAACCGCAGCGTGATCAGCGTGCGCGACATCTCCGAACAGACCGCCGCCGCCAGCGAAGAGACCGCCGCCTCGAGCACCGAGCTGGCCCGTCTGGGTGGCGAACTGCAGGCGCTGGTCAACGGCTTCCGCCTGTAACGCCGATAGGGGTAGGATCAGCGGGTAGCCATTGTCTGGGGGGACCGGCCATGCGCCCGCTGACTATCGACCTCGACGCCCTGAGCAGGGCGCTCGACAGCCCGGACCAGCTGCACTACCTCGACCTGCTGAGCGGCCGTATCGAACCGTTCGACGAGGCGCTGGAGCTGCAACTGCTGGAAGAGCCCGATCGCTACCTGGCGATCGAGCCCTGGGAGCCGGAAATCGGCTACCGGCTGATGCAGGAATTCACCCAGCAGGTCATCCACCCGCTCGCCTACCCGCAACTGCAGCAGGCCCTCACCGGCCGCCGTGCGGCGCGCGCCTTCCGCCATGTGCTGGGCAGCTTCCCGCAGCTCGGCGCCGAATGGCAGAGCTTCGAACGCGAACGCCACCGCGAGCTGGCCGAGGACTGGTTGGAAGAGCAGTACCTGCGTGCCGCGGCAGAGCCCAGCTTGCGCAAGCCGCCCGCCGCCCCGGTCTGGTAGGCGCGGCGTAGCGCTTACAGCACCTGCTTGAGGAACGCCTGGGCGCGCGGGTCCTGCGGCTGGGTGAAGAACTGCGCCGGCGGCGCGTCCTCGAGCAGCTTGCCGTGGTCGAAGAACAGCACGCGGTCGGCCACCTCGCGGGCGAAGCCCATCTCGTGGGTGACGCAGACCATGGTCATGCCTTCCAGGGCCAGCTGCTTCATGACGTCGAGCACTTCGCCGACCATTTCCGGGTCGAGCGCCGAGGTCGGTTCGTCGAACAGCATGACCTTGGGCTCCATGCACAGCGCGCGGGCGATCGCCACGCGCTGCTGCTGACCGCCGGACAGCCGCGACGGGTACTCGTCGGCCTTCTGCGCGATGCCGACCTTGGCCAGCAGCGCACGCGCCTTGGCCTCGCGCTCGGCCTTGCCGCGCTTGCGCACGACCTTCTGCGCGAGGCAGAGGTTCTCCAGCACGGTCATGTGCGGGAACAGGTTGAAATGCTGGAACACCATGCCGACTTCGCGGCGGTAGGCGTTGACGTCGGTCTTCGGGTTGGCGAGGTCGAGGCCGTCGATGCTCACCGAGCCGGAGTCGAGCTGCTCGAGGCCGTTGAGGCAGCGCAGGAAGGTCGACTTGCCGGAGCCGGACGGGCCGATCACCACCAGCACCTCGCCGCGCGCCACCTTGGTGGAGACGTTGTCCACCGCGCGCACTTCATGGCCGCGGGCGTCGAAGACTTTTACCAGGTCACGGACTTCAATCACTTTGCGCGAGCCTCCGCTCCAGTCGGTTGGCGATCTGCGACAACGGCAGGTTGATCAACAGGTACAGCGCGGCGACGCAGAACCAGATCTCGAAGGTCGAGAACGAGGTGGTAATCGCCTCGCGGCCGCTCTTGGTCAGCTCGGTAATGGCAATCACCGAGACCAGCGAGGTGTCCTTGACCAGGCTGATGAACTGCCCGGCCAGCGGCGGCAGCACGCGTTTGAAGGCCTGCGGCAGGATCACGTGGCGCATGGTCTGCGGCGCGGTCAGGCCGAGCGAGCGGGCTGCCTCGTCCTGGCCCTTGGCGATCGACTGCACGCCGGCGCGGACGATCTCGGCGACGTAGGCCCCGGTGAACAGCGCCAGCGCGGCGACCCCGGCGAACTCGCGGGACAGGTTGAGCACCGTGCCGATGAAGAAGTAGAAGATGAAGATCTGCACCAGCAGCGGCGTGCCGCGCACCAGCTCGACGTAGACGGTCGACAGGTCGCGCAGCGTGGGGTTCTTCGACAGCCGGCAGAGCCCGGTGGCCAGGCCGATCAGCAGGCCGAACGCACCGGACACCACGGAGATCCACAGCGTGGTCCACAGGCCCCAGAGCAGCGGGCCGGCGGCCCAGTGGCGGGTCACGCCGAGCTCGTCGCCTTCGCTGACCAGGTCGCCCTCGCCGACCCGCAGGCTGTCCCGCGCGACCAGCGACTGGCTCTCGTCGCCGGCGTCGCTTTCCAGGGTCACCCGGGCGTTGTCACCCTCGGCGGCGATTGCCTTGACGGTACCGTTGTCGACGGCGTGCTGGGCCACTTCGGCCTGGTAGGCGAAGTACTGCGGCACACGATTCCAGCGCCACTCGTAGGAGATCAGCGAAGTCGAGAACCACAGGGCATAGGCCAGCGCGATGAGGATCAGGCCAGTCAGCAGATGCCAGGGCCACTGGGCCTTCTTGGGTTTAGCCACGGGTCGGTTTCCCTAAATGCGAACGCGCAGGGGGGCCTGCGCGTTGGGGTGTTGCGAGAGCCGCGTGCGGCTTACTCCATGTCTTTCAGCCACTCGGTCTTCTTGAACCACTTGGCATGAATGCGATCGTAGGTGCCGTCGTTGCGGATCTGGGTCAGGAAGTTGTTGATCCAGTTGACCGCGTCGTAGTCACCCTTCTTCAGGCCGAAGGCCAGCGGCTCGTAGGTGAACGGCTCGTCGAGGTAGACCAACTTGCCGGCGCCGAATTTGCTCACCGCCACCACGTTGTACGGTGCGTCATAGATGAACGCGTCGGCCTTGTTGTTGACCACGTCCATCACTGCTTCCGGCTCGTTGTCGAAGCCGTGATACTGGGCCTTGCTGATGCGCTTCTTGGCGACCATCTCGCCGGTGGTGCCGATCTTCGAGGTGATGCGGTACTTGGCGTCGTTGAGGTCCTTGTAGGACTTGATGGTGCCTTCCAGTTCCTTGCGGATCAGCAGGGTCTGGCCGACCACGATGAACGGATCGCTGAAGTTCAGGCGCAGGTTGCGCTCCTGGGTCAGGGTCATGCCCGAGCCGATCATGTCGAACTTGTTGGTCAGCAGCGCCGGGATGATGCCGTCGTAACCGGTGGACACCAGCTCCAGCTTGACGCCCATGGCCTTGGCCATTTCCTTGAGGATGTCGACTTCGAAACCGATGATCTCACCACGCTTGTTGGTCATCTCGAACGGCATGTAGGTTGGGTCCATGCCGACGCGCAGGGTGCCGGCCTTGACCGCGTCATCGATCATCCCGGCGTGGGCCAGGCCGCTCAGCGCGCAGGCGGAGAGCAGCAGGGTGGCGAGAAACTTCTTCATTGCGAATCCTCGATTGGCAGATTGGGTCGTGCTGTCCACGCCCACCGGAAAAATAAGGGGCGCATGCTAACCGCCATCAGCAAAGATGGCGAGTGGCGAGAAAGCAAGCACTGCGCCAGCAGACGACCTGCGGGTCAGACCTCGAGGAGGAAGGTCACCGGGCCGTCGTTGACCAACGCCACCTGCATGTCGGCGCCGAAGCGCCCGGTGGCGACCTGACGGTGTTGGGCGCGGGCCAGCGCGACCAGCGCGTCGAACAGTGCCTCGCCCTGGGCCGGCGGTGCCGCGGTGGAGAAGCTCGGGCGCAGGCCGCTCTTGGTGTCGGCGGCGAGGGTGAACTGCGAGACCAGCAGCAGGCCGCCGTCGATGTCCTTCAGCGAGCGATTCATCTTGCCCTCGGCATCGCTGAACACCCGGTAGTTGAGTAGCTTGTGGAGCATTTTCGCGACCCGCGCCGGGTCGTCCTGCGGCTCAACGCCGACCAGCGCCAGCAGGCCCTGGTCGATCGCGCCGACGCATTCGCCGGCGACGTCCACCCGCGCGCTGCGCACGCGCTGAATCAGTGCCTTCATGCCTCTTCCGGGGGCAGGTCGAGCAGGTTGCGGGCGATCTGATTGCTGGCGCGCACCAGCGCGTCGGTGATGCCCAGCTCGGAGGCCGCATGGCCGGCGTCGCGGATGATCTGCAGCTCGCTGTTCGGCCAGGCCTGGTGCAGCGCCCAGGCGTTGTCCAGCGGGCAGACCACGTCGTAGCGACCGTGCACGATGATGCCCGGAAGGTGGGCGATCTTCGGCATGTCGCGAATCAGCTGGTCCGGCTCGAGGAACGAGTCGTTGATGAAGTAGTGGCATTCGATGCGCGCGATCGACAGCGCGCGCTGCGGCTCGCTGAACCGGTCGACCACCAGTGGGTTGGGCCGCAGCGTGGCGGTGCGCCCTTCCCAGGTCGACCAGGCCTTGGCTGCGTGCATCTGGGCAATCTGATCCGGCCCGGTGAGGCGCTTGTAGAAGGCGCTGACCAGGTCGCCGCGCTCGTCGGCGGGAATCGGCGCCAGGTAGTCCTGCCAGTAGTCGGGGAACAGGCGGCTGGCGCCCTCCTGGTAGAACCACTGAATCTCCTGCGGCCGGCACAGGAAGATGCCGCGCAGGATCAGCGCATGCACGCGCTCGGGGTGGCTCTGTGCGTAGGCCAGCGACAGGGTCGAGCCCCAGGAACCGCCGAACAGCACCCACTTGTCGATAGCGAGGTGCTTGCGGATGACCTCCAGGTCGGCGACCAGGTGCCAGGTGGTATTGTTTTCCAGACTTGCGTGCGGCGTGGAGCGCCCGCAACCGCGCTGGTCGAAGGTAATGATGCGGTACAGGGTCGGGTCGAAGTAGCGGCGGCTGGCGGCATCGCAACCAGCACCCGGGCCGCCGTGGATGAACACCACCGGCAGGCCATCCGGCGAGCCGCTTTCGTCCACGTAGAGGACGTGCGGCGCCTCTACCGCCAGCTCGTGACGGGCGTAAGGCTTAATCTCCGGAAACAAAGTCAGCATAGTGCGCTCCAGCCTGTTCTCGTAGGGTGCCGTCAGGAGAGTCCCGCGACCCACAGATCCTGTCGGGCATCATAACCATGAAAAAGGAGTTCAGCATGCGGCGACCGCTATTTGCCCCGTTCTGCCTGATGCTCATCGCGCTGCTCGGCGGCTGCGGCCGCGACGATCCGCAGGAGGCGCTCGACGCGGCGGTGCAGGAGCTGCAGGACAACCTCGAGGACAAGCGCACCAGTGCCGTGCTGGAGCAGCTGCACGCCGACTTCCGCGCCCAGGACGACCTCGACCGCGAGTGGGCCAAGCGCACCATGACCCTGCTGTTCCTGCAGCATCAGAACGTCAAGGTGATCGCCCTCAGCCAGCGCAACCAGCTCGACCCGATCTACCCGAGCAAGGCCGCGACCGAGGCCGAGGTGGCGCTGACCGGCGCCGAGCGGCTGATCCCGGACAGCGCCCGGCACTACAGCGTACGTCTGGAGTGGTGGCTGGAGGACAACGAATGGAAGCTCGCGCGCCTGCAATGGCGCTGAGCCGCCAGGCTGCTCAGCGCTTGGCGCCGATCTTCGCGTCGGGGGTGCGCCAGATCAGCTTAGTGGTGTCGTAACCCCGCTGGCGGGCTTCCTGCAGCAGCTTGTCGCGGGTCGCCTGGGTCACCTCGGCGCTGCGTGACAGCAACCACAGGTAGTCGTGGTCCGGCGTGCCGACCAGCGCGGTGCGGTAGTCATGATCGAGGTACAGCACCCAGTAGTCGCCCTTGCTCAACGCCGGCGCCAGCTCGGAGAACCAGTTGTCGAAGCGCACCCACAGCTTGCTGGTCTGGCCCTTGATCTGCGGTTCGGCACGGCCGCTGGCTTCCTGCCACTGCCCCTCGGCGGTGCGGCAGCGGTTGAGCACGCCGACGCTGCCATCTTCCTGCAGGCGGTAATGCGCCTCGGACTGCGCGCAGTCGCGCTGGAAGTACATCGGCAGGCGCGCCAGTTCGTACCAGGTGCCCTGGTAGCGCTGCAGGTCGACTTTCTCGACGGTTTCCGGCGGCACCCGCCCGGTGCCCGAATTGGCACAGCCAGCCAGGACCAAGGCAGCACAGAGGCCAAGCAAGATACGCATACAACACTCCCGACGACTTATTTCAGACCCTTGCCCGAGAACAACAACACCTTGTCCCCGGCGTACTGCACGCTGATGTAGGTCTGCTGATCCCCCCAGGTACAGCTGGTGAAGCCCGCCGCGCCGGAGCATTCGCTGGGATCGCCGAGCAGGGTTTCCACTTCGGCCTTGGGCATGCCGGTCTTGAGCTGCGAGAAATTCTTCTGGTTGACCTTGCTGCATGCGGCCAGTGCCACACAGCAGGCCAGCAGGGCGATGCGACGCCATGACATGGGAAACACTCCTTAGAGGGGAACGACAGACTGAGCATAGTCAGCGGCCCTTCCTTGGAGTCAGAAACCGGAGCCGGGTTCCTGCAGGTAGGCCAATTCCTCGGCCGACGAGGTGCGCGCGAGGATCGCATTGCGGTGCGGGAAGCGGCCGAAGCGCGCGATCACCTGGCGGTGGCGCTCGGCGTAGTCGAGGTAATCGGCGAACAACGCCTGCTCGTCCGGCGCGGCGCCGGCCAGCAGCGACTCGAAGCGGGCCACGGCGTGGTCCTGCGCGGGCAGCTGTTCGGTGTGCTCGAAGACCAGGTAGGCGAACACCCGGCGGATCGGCGCCAGCTGGCGCTCGAAGCCGGCGGCCAGGCCCTCGGCGAGCAGCGCCTGGGCGCGGGCGTCGCCAGCGAAGGCTTGCGGGGTGTCGCGGTGGATCATGCGCGGCAGCTGGTCGAGCAACAGCAGCAGTGCCAGCCAGCCGTCCGCGTTCTGCGCCCAGTCCGCCAGGCCGCCGGCCAGGGCCTGCTCGACCTGCCCACCGAAGCGCTGCCGCGCCTCGGCGTCCTGGCTGTCACGCTTGCCGAACCACAACCCGCTGCGCTGGCTGGCCACCGCAGTGGCCGAGGTGGCGCCGGGCGCCCCTGCACCGGGCGTCCCGAACCACCACTCGAGCAGAGGCTGCCAGGCGGGCATGGGCGGCTTACTCCTGGTGGTAGCGAGTGGCGCGCTCGACTTCTTCCTTGGAACCGAGGAACACCGCGACGCGCTGGTGCAGCGACTCCGGCTGGATGTCGAGGATGCGCTGGTGACCGTTGGTGGCGGCGCCGCCAGCCTGCTCGATGATGAACGACATCGGGTTGGCTTCGTACATCAGGCGCAGCTTGCCCGGCTTCTCCGGCTCGCGGGCGTCGCGCGGGTACATGAACAGGCCGCCGCGGGTGAGGATGCGGTGCACGTCGGCGACCATCGAGGCGATCCAGCGCATGTTGTAGTTCTTGCCCAGCGGGCCTTCCTTGCCGGCCAGCAGCTCGTCGACGTAGCGCTGCACCGGGGCTTCCCAGTGGCGCTGGTTGGACATGTTGATGGCGAACTCGGCGGTGGTTTCCGGCACGCGGATGTCGTCATGGGTGAGCACGAAGCTGCCCAGCTCGCGGTCCAGGGTGAAGCCCTTGACGCCGTCACCGAGGGTCAGCAGCAGCATGGTCTGCGGGCCGTAGATCGCGTAACCGGCGGCCACCTGCTTGGTCCCCGGCTGGAGGAAGGCTTCCTCGCCGAGCGCGTCGTTCTGGCTGAAGCTTTCGTTCGGGCAGCGCAGCACCGAGAAGATGGTGCCGACCGAGACGTTGACGTCGATGTTGCTGGAGCCGTCCAGCGGGTCGAACACCAGCAGGTAGGCGCCTTTCGGGTACTTGCCGGGAATCTGGTAGGCGTTGTCCATCTCTTCCGAGGCCATGCCGGCCAGGTGGCCACCCCACTCGTTGGCTTCCAGGAGGATCTCGTTGGACAGCACGTCGAGCTTCTTCTGCACTTCGCCCTGCACGTTCTCGGTGCCCATGCTGCCGAGCACGCCGCCCAGTGCGCCCTTGGATACCGCGTGGCTGATCTCCTTGCACGCGCGCGCCACCACCTCGATGAGGAAGCGCAGATCGGCCGGAGTGTTGTTGCTGCGGGTCTGCTCGATCAGATAGCGGCTGAGGGTAACGCGGGACATGGATGGCTCCAGAGAGATGGAAAATCGCGCGCAGTTTAGCGCGAGTCGACGGGCATTGCTCGGCCTCAGACCCGTCAGAGGGGCCGGTGGTTCAGCGTTCCGTCGGCTGCAGCATGCAAACCTGATTGCGCCCGCGGTGCTTGGCTTCGTACAGCGCGGCGTCGGCGACCTGCAGCAGGCCGTCCAGCGCCGCGCCCTGGGCTGGCCAGTGCGACAGGCCGGCGGAGAGGGTCACCACCAGGTTGCCGACCCGGGTGGCCATCGGCACCTGGGCCAGCTGCTGGCAGATCTGCGCGAGGCGCCGGTAGGCCTCCTCGGCTTCGGCACCGGGCAGCACCAGCAGGAATTCTTCGCCGCCGATGCGGAACACCGCGTCCGAGCCGCGCAGGCTGTCGGTCAGGCGCCGGCTCAATTCGCGCAGCACGTCGTCACCGGTGAGGTGGCCGTGCTCGTCGTTGAGCAGCTTGAAGTGGTCGAGGTCGACCAGCGCCAGGGCGATCGGCTTGTCCTCGCGCAGGCAGCGCGCCTGCTCGCGGACGAAGTACTCGTCGAGATGGCGGCGGTTGTACAGGCCAGTAAGCGGGTCGCGCAGCGCCAGCTCCTGCAGCTGGCCGTGCAGGCTGGAGATGGTGCGCAGGCGCTCCTCGCTGAGCGCCAGCGCCTCACCCAGCTGCAGCTCGCTGAGATGGCGCTGGGTGACGTCGCGCAGGTACAGCATGCAGCCGAGGCTGAGCGGGCCGCTGCGGGTCTGCCGCTCGATGTTGCGCGCGCGCAGTTCGAAATGCCGCAGCGGCGCGGCCAGGGTCAGCAGCGGCTCGCGGTCGTCGCCCGCCGCGCCCTGGGCGAGCAGGCGCTGCAGCTCGCCGCCGAGCAGCGGCCAGTCGCGCAGCGCGCGGCCCTGCCAGTCGTCGCCGGCGCCGCTCAGCTGCAGCGCCGCGCGGTTGGCTTCGACCACCCTCCCCTGGGCATCCACCACCAGCACCGGGTCGGGCAGTTCCTCGAGCAGCAGGTGACGCGCCACCGGCACCAGATCGAACAGTCGCACGGCGGTGATCAGCAGGGTGAAGGCCACCAGGGTGAAGGCGAAGCTGAACGGTGTCGGGTCGAAGCCGAACAGCGACCAGCCGTAGAGCAGATGCCCTGCATTGGCCAGCCAGGGCACGCAGGTGACCAGCACGAAGGCCAGGTAATGGCGGCGATGCAGGCCCTGGCTGGCCAGCGCGCCGCGCAGCACCACGGCCAGGCTGAACAGCATGAACAGGTAGACGTAGATCGCCACGGCATTGAACAGCGGCCCGTGCTGGTAGATCACCGGCGCACCGGGCAGGTCGTTGAGCGGCGCAGTCAGCGGGCCGTAGAACAGCTGCCCGGGGTTGACGATGGCCAGCACGCAGGCGACCAACGGGCCGACGCCAAGCAGCAGATAAGCGGCCGGGCGCAGCGGGGTGCGGATGCTGTTGACGTACTGCCAGAGGAACACCGCCCACAGGCTCGGCACGGCGGCGATGCCCGGCCAGGCCATGCTGGCCCAGAACACCTTGCACGAGGCGCCTTGCACGCCCAGCTCGACACCCACCGCCAGCAGCCACCAGAGCATCGCTGCGTGCAGCACGACGAAGGTGCTGCGCCCGGAGAAGTACGGCTGACGGGCGACCCACAGGGCGACCAGCAACACGCCGGCGCTCACCGCGCCGATCAGAGCCAAGGGCAGGCTGAACAGCCAGCCGGACTGCACGCAGACGTTCAGCACGACACCCCTTCTCCTTTGCCAGCCGGGACTACACGAGGCACGCCGCAGTCCTTGCTGACCGGGTCGAATCCGGCAACGATACCCGAAGGCCATGGCTTTTGCCCCACCCGAAACGGCGGACGGTCGTTTCCTTTTGCGGTGCAGCCGCTATCATGCCGCGCCCGCAACCGCCTCAGGCGTGGAACAGATGAACAAATCGCTGATCATCGGCGCCGAGCTGGATCGCACCGAAACCTGGATCAAGTACGACAAGACCATGTGCAGCAGCTGCGTCTCCAGCTGCTGCACCATGCCGGTCGAAGTGCGCTTCAACGATCTGTTGCGCATCGGCCTGGTCGAGGAATTCGAGCGCAGCGAGCCGGCGAAGAACGTCGCCAAGCGGCTGATGAAAGATGGTGTGGTCGAGCGCTTCAACCAGAAGAGCGGGATTTACACCCTGGTGCGCATGGGCAACAACGACTGCCTGTACCTGGATCGCAAGACGCGCCTGTGCACCATCTACGACAAGCGCCCGGACACCTGCCGCAATCACCCGAAGATCGGCCCGCGCCCCGGCTACTGTGCCTTCAAGCCGAAGCGCGCCTGAGCCTTACCAGTCGAGTACCACACCGACGCTGACGCCGTGCAGGCTGGCGTCGCCGCTGTGCCGGTAGTCGTAGCCGAGCTGCAGCGCCAGCTCCGGCGCCAGGCGCTGGCGCAGACCGAAGGCCGCGTGGGTCAGATAACGCGCCGGCTCGGCACCGGCTAGCGTGAAGTCCACCCCGGCCACGCTGTTCAGCGTCATGCCCAGCTCGCTTTGCTCATCCTCGAAGTCCTTCTCGCGGGCAATCTCGCCGAACAACTCGGCGTCGGCGGCCAGCGCGAAGCGGCCCTGCAGGCCGATGCCCAGGCGCCGCGAATCGAGGCGCTGATCGTCGTAGCTGAGTGCGGTGGAGCTCGCGCCCTGCTCGCGGTAGCCATTGACCTCGACGCGCGACAGCTCGCCGCTGATGAACGGCGCCAGTCGCAGACGCTGCTCGGCCAGACCCAGTTCGACGCCGAGCCGGCCACCGGCGGCCAGCAGCCAGCCGTCGGTGTCGCCCCGTTCGGTGCGGGTGGTCTGGCCGAGGGCGAAGCGGCGCTTCAGGTCGTGGTAATCGAGGTGGCCGGCGTTGACCGCCAGGTCGCCCCACAGCAGGCCATCGTGATACTCGACGAAGGCGCCGGCCAGGTAGCTGCGCAGGCCATAGTCGGAGTCGCGCGCGCCGAGTTCGAGTTGCTGCTCCTGCAAATCGAGGGTGACGCCGACGCGCCACTGCTCGTTGAGCCGGTAGCTGCCGCCGAGCCCCAGCCCGGCGCCGTGGCCATCGCCCGGCGCGGCAGTATCCGCCGCATCGAAGTCGGCGCGCTGCGCACCACCGGCGACGAAGGCACGCCACTGGCCGGGCGCCTGCCAATTGCCCCAGTCGGCGAGCTGCTGCTGGCGCAGCCGCTCGCGGCCGCTGCGCAGCGCCGCATCGGCGGCCTGTGGCAACAGGCTGAGTTCCCAGGGCGCGGCGAGGATCGACAGGCCCTGGTCGGCGAGGATGCGCTGCATGGCGGCTGTCGGGTGGACCAGGTCGGCGTAGATCAGCTTGCTCGGATCGGGGGTGGCGCTCAGCGCGCCCCAGCGGGCGTTGTGGCAGCCGGTCGCGCCGGTGATGACCGCCGCGTAGAAGCAGGTCGCCTGCAGGTTCTGGCTGGCGTCGAAACCGAACGCGGCGGGATTGGCCAGCACCTCGCGGTACAGCAGCGGCACGTTGAGCGGGATCACCTCGGCGTCGAGGCTGGCCATCTGCCGGACCAGCTCGGCGTTGAACGCCTGCGCCAGGGCGAACTGCGCCGGGTTGACCAGCCCACCGGTGCTCGGACTGGCCACGTCGACCAGCAGCGGGGTCATGAAGTAACGCCCACCGGCCGCCTGCAGGGCGCGCAGCGAGTCGCCGAGGCGCACCGCCGCCGCCTGGGCGCTCGGCAGACTGATCACCAGGCCCTGGAGGAAGTCATTGCCGCCGCCGTTGACGTAGAACAGCGTGTCGGGATCGATCACCCGGCCGCCAAGCAGATAACCGTCGCGGCCGCGCAGCGGCACGCCGCCGGAGGTCACCACCGAGCCGCCGGCCTGAGTGATCGAGCGGTAGATCTGCGCGGTGGTGTAACCGCCGACCGCCCAGTTGTCGCCATCGGCGAGGCCCAGCGCGCGGCGCAGCGGGCTGGTCGAAGCCGTCTGCGGAGCGAAGCCGAGGCCGTCACCGATCAGCATCGGCGCGGTGCTGGCGAAGGCTTCGGCGGAGAAATAGCTGTAACCCGGGCCCTGCTGGGTGGTGAAACGGATCGGGTTGAGGCCGTTGGAGAACTGCCCGGCGTCGCTGAGGCTGTCGCCGAATACCACCATGCCGGTGTATGCCGCCGCGCTGGCCGCCGGCGCCGCCAATGCCAGGCAGCCGGCCGCCAGCAGAATCGCAAGTCGCTTCATGAGTCCGTGTCCCTTGTTGTTGTTGGTTTGGACGATCGGCGACGGACTCTAGCGAGCGCAGTACCCCACTGCACTATCGCTCGCGCAAATTACCTCCTAGGGCTGAAAGCCGCGTGGCGTCTCACTCTCCGCGGGTTTTGGGTATCGCTCCAAAGACGGAAGCGCGGTCTGCGGCGGCGCTTTGCGCGCGCACGAAGATGCCGGCCGCGACACAGCGCGCCCGGCGAAATAGCGGGAAGAGTGACGGAGGAAGACCGCGCGACTAGCCGGGGGGCGGCACGGTCAGGCGCCCCGGCGCTTCGCGCTGCGCGACTTCGTCGTCGTTGCGCGGCTTCGGCTTGATCAGGCTGAAGTCGATCAGGTTGCGCGGCTGCGCCGGGTTGCCGATCAGCAGCGGGCGCGCGCGGAAGGCGTCGTTGACCAGGCTGCGGCTGGCGTCGAACTCGTCGTAGTGCAGACCGGCGAGGTCCGACCAGGTGTACTCCAGGTCGGCGCTGCTGTACGGCCGGCTCAACGCCGCGGCGAAGTCGCGCGGGTGGCTGGCCTGCCAGCGCGGCGAGTTCCACAGGATGAACGGCACGGTGTACATCGGGCTGGTCGGCGCCGCCTCGTTGCGGCCGAGCACCGCCGGCTTCGGCGCGTCGAACACCGCCTCGCCGTGGTCGGAGAGGTAGAGCAGGAAGCCGTTGGGGTCGCTGGCCGAAAAGCGCTCGATCAGGCTGGCGACCACGAAGTCGTTGTAGCGCACCGCATTGTCGTAGGCGTTGTAGGTCGGCAGCTGATCGGCGCTGACGCTGGCCGGCGCGCCCTGGCGGTCGGTGAAGTGCTCGAACGCCGGCGGGTAGCGGTACTGGTAGCTCATGTGCGTGCCGAGCAGGTGGACCACGATGAATTTGCGCGGCGCGTCCTCGCTGAGCACCTTGGCAAACGGCGCGAGCACGTCTTCGTCGTACTGGCGGGCGTTCTGCTCGCGGTTGTTGTTCAGGTAGACCTGCTCGTCGGCCTGCCGCGAGAAGGTGGTGAGCATGGTGTTGCGCTTGGTCATGGTCTGCTGGTTGGTGATCCAGTAGGTCTTGTAGCCGGCCTGCTTCATCACGTTGATCAGCGACGGGGTGGTCAGGTAACGCTCCGGGTGCTGCTGGTCGGCGAAGGTCAGCACCTGCTGCAGCGCCTCGATGGTGTAGGGCCGCGGGGTGATGACGTTGTCGAACACCTGCAACTGGTCGCGCAGCGCATCGAGACGCGGCGTGGTCGCCCGCGGGTAGCCGTACAGGCTCATGCGCTGGCGGTTGGTCGACTCGCCGATGACCAGCACCAGGGTCGCCGGCTGCTCGCCGTGGCTGTCGCGCAGGCGCTGCAGCGGGGCGATCGCCGCATTACTGGCCAACAGCGCCTGCATGCCCTCGAGCTGGCGGCGGTACTGGCGATAGCCGACCAGCAGCTGCCAGGGCGTGGCCGGCTCGAGGCGCTGCTCGAATTTCTCCAGCGCCACCGCCGGGTCTTCGTGCTTGCTGAACTGGCGCAACGCCGGGTAGCCGAGAATGGTCGCCAGCAACAGCAGGCTGGCCAGCAGCGCGCCGCGGCGCGGCAGGTACACCGGGCGCACCCGCCGCCACAGCAGCCAGGCGCCCAAGCCGTAGGCGAGGAATGCCGGCACCATCCACCAGGCGAAATACTGCGCGAGGTACTCGCTGCCCTCGGCGACGTTGGATTCGAAGAGGATGAAGATCACGCTCTGCGAGAACTCCTGACCGTAGATCAGGAAATAGCCGAAGCCGGCCAGTGAGCACAGCCACAACAGACCGCCGAGCAGCGCGGCGAGGCGCCGCGTGTGCGCCGGGAACAGCAGCAGCGGAATCAGCCACAGCCCGCTGAGCAGGAACGCCTGACGGAAGCCGGCGAAACCGGCGGTGCCGGTGACCTGGATAAGCAGCTGGGTGACCCCGGAGAAGTACCAGAAGAACAGGAACATCCAGGCCAGACCGGCCCAGTCGATGCGAGCAGGCGCGTGCGCGGTGCGAGTCGTAGTGGTCATCGGCGGTCCCGGTCAGGTGAAGCCGGGAGTCCGGCCTTGCGGGACTATGACCAACGAAAAATGAAAATTACGTCAAAGCAGCAATGCGCCGGTCGGGTTCAGGACTGCGCTTTGCCGGCGCGCAGCAGGTTGATGGCCATAGCCGCAAGCAGGCCGACTCCGACGAGCAGCACCGCCCATAGCCCGGCGCGCTTCCAGTCCAGGCCGCTCGGCGCCACGGCAGCCGCCACCTCGCCGGCCTGCAGGGTACCGTTCAGGCGCGCGCTCCCCATCGCCGCCAGACGCTGGTCGTCGAAACCGGGAACCAGGGTGGCGAGGGGCAGGCTGGCGTCCTGCGCAGCGGCACTGCCCAGCGCCAAGCGGTACGGCGCGCTGCCACGGGCGAGGAACACCACCTCGGTGGCGCGCAACGCCACGCTGAGCATGGGCGCGGCGGCGCCCAGGCCACCGCCGCGGGCATCGACCTGCAGGCGCAGCTGGCGTACCGGCCGCTCCAGCAGCTCGAGGTCCTCATGGCGCATCTCGCCACCATCCAGCGCCAGGCGGTACAACACGCCGCGCGCCAGCGGGCTCCACTGCGTCTGGCCGTCGCGCCGCCCCTGCAGCGCGACCGGCGCCAGGGTATTGGCCTGCGGCAGACCGAGGCGCACCCGTGCCAGCGGCAATTCCAATGGCAGCTGCCAGGTGAACACCCCCGTCGCGTCAGCGTGGCCGGGCTGCGGCGCCGACCACACCAGCGGTGCCGGCTCGCGGCTGCTGCGACTGCCGCTGAGCCGTGCGCCGCGCAGCGTGGCCGCCTCCTGCGGGGCAATCCACAGCAGGCGCAGGTAACGCACCTGGGTGGCGGGCAGTTCGACGTCGTTCTTGTCGATCTGCTCGCCGTTGAAGCTGAGCCGCGCCAGTTGGCCCTCACCCAACAAGCGCCAGCTGCTCAGGTCGTCGCTGGCTTCGATACGAAAGCGCTGGAAGCCGTCGCCCGCCGCGCTCCAGTCGAGCGTCAGGCGCTGCACGGCGAAGTCCGCCGCACTGGCATCGAGCAACCAACCAAGGACGATCTCGCGGCCGCCCTCGCTACCCCCGGCCGACGGAATCTCGACGATGGTGCCCGTGCTGCTGCGCACCACCTTGAGACTGTCCGGCAATGCGCCACCGGCCTGGCCGCGCAACGGGAATACGCGCACCGCCTGTTCCGCACGGGTCTCGGCATCGCGCGCGGCGCCGCTGCGCAGGCTGTAGGCCAGCGCCTCGCCTTCCGCATTAAAGATGCGCAGGTCGCGCAAATCGCCATGCCGCGCGGCGAGCTGCGCCTCGATGGGCAGTTCCAGGCGGTACCAGGGCCCCGCGCCGCTGACAGTGAGCGGCACCTGGCTGGCGAACTCGGCGGGCGCAGCAAGCGCCAGCGCGCTGGCCAAGGCGACGCTGCACGCCGCCAGTTGAACGAGCAATTTCATAGCGAAGGAGCCTCCTGCTCCGCATTCAGCTCCGGCCGTCGGGGCGGCAGCGGGGCGAAGTAGCCGACGATCAGCAGCAGCACGCCGACGCCGATGAACGAGACGATGCGCTCCAGGCCACCGCTGTTGCTCAGCTCGACGAAGAACAGCTTGATCACCACCACGCCGATCAGCGCCGCGCCGACCATCCACAGGTCGCGGCGGCCGCGCAGGTGGCCGACGATCATCAGCGCCAGCGCAATCAGCGTCCAGACGATCGACAGGCCGGCCTGCACCAGCATCGAGTGCTGCAGCGCAGTGGCCTCGAACGGCACGCCGCCCCAGTGATGCGCGGTGCGGCAGACCAGCATGGTCAACAGGGCGAACAGCGAAACGCCGAGCAGACCCTGCACCGGCAAGCTGAGCTGCGCCGGCGCCAGGCCAAGCTGGGCCAGACCGCGCGGCGCCCATTGGTAGATCGCCATCAGCACGATGAGCATGCCCAGCTCCAGCGGATTGAGCAGCGGCAGGTACGGCAGCGGCGCGGCACTGCCGTCGCTGAGCAGATTGACCAACCAGAACCAAGCAAGCAGCAACAGCGCCACCGGCAACGCGGCGATGCCCCGGTACTCCCGCGGATAGGCGGCCACCGGCCAGGGCAGCGCACGCGGCGCGCCCATGAGGACCAGGAAGGCGCTCGGCACCAGCGCCCAGCCCAGCCAGCGCCAGGCGTTGTAGTGTTCGGCCAGGGCGGCGAACAGGTAGCGCAGCTCCAGCGCCAGTACGCCGAGCAGCAGCCAGCAGCCGAGCACGTGGGCGGCGCGCGCCGCACGGGACACCAGCAGGCCGTCGAGGCGCTTGAGCGACAGCAGGTGCACGGCGAACAACGCCGGCCAGGCCAGCCAGCCAAGCTGCGCCAGCGGCTGATAGTCGAGCTGCCAGGCACTCATCAGGGCCAGCAGCGCGGCCGGCACCAGGGCCAGACACAGCAGCGCCAGCGCCCGCCACTGCTCGCGCAGGGCCAGCAGCAGCCACAGCGCCACGCTGAGCGCCGCGACCAGCACGGCGACGTGCTCGCGCAGCGGAACCGGCACGAAGCGGGCGATCTCGCCCAGCGCGGTCAGCGCCCACCAGCCAGCACCCCAGGCCAGCAGCAACTGCGACAGGCGCTCAAGCCCCAGCGCGCCGAGGACCAACGGCTGCTCCTGCGCGGCGCCGCGATGCAGCCGCCAGGCGCCGACCAGCGCAGCCAGGGCCAGCACCGCGGGCGTCCAGAAACCGGCATGCGCGAACGGCCGCAGCCCCTCGCTGGGCAAGCTGCCGAACAGCGCCGGACCGGCCAGCAGAAACGCCGCGCCGCCGACAACCTGCAGCAGCAGGCCGAAGACGAAACTGGCGCGCTGCTGCAGGTACAGGCTGAGCCAGACGATCAGCAAACCGCTGCCCGCCCACACCGCACTGGCGGTGCGCCAGGGCAGGACGAACAGCACGGCGAGGTTGATGAATGCCAGGCCGATCAGCAGCACCACGGTCAGGCCGAGCAGCAGGCGCTTGTCGTCGCGCACCAGCGAGTCGCGCGCGGCGAGCAGCATGCCGGCAATCAGCGCCAGACCGATCAGCGAGGCGCTGAGCAGACCCGACCAGCCGGAGCCGAGCACCCCGCTGCCACCGTCCGCGCCGCGCAGCTGAATGAGGAACAACGCGCCGCCGAGCAACTGCACGGCGAAGGCGCAGAACAGGAAGCTGCGTGAGCGCAGGCGCAGGCCGGCAAACAAGGTGGCCAGACCGGCCAGCGCCCAGCTGATCGCCGTCGCCTGCACGGCGAAGCACAGCGGCGCGATCAGGTAGAGGAAGGCCAGTCCGGCACAGGCCAGCGCCGGCAGGCATTTTGGCTCCCAGGCGCTCAGCGTGGTGGTGTCCGTGCGGCGCAGGTTCCAGAAGCTGAACAGCAGCGCCGCGCCGAGCATCAGCGCGCCCAGCGGTGCGCCACTGAGCAGGCTGTCGGTGCCGTCGCGCAGGTCGCCGAGGAAGGCCAAGCCAGCACCGGCTTGCAGCAGCAGGGCGAAGATCCGCGCCAGGCGGCGCTGCTGGCGCAGGCCCAGCCAGTAGATACCGGCGCCTTCCACCGCCCAGGCCGCCGAGGTCCAGCGCGCATCCAGGCCAAGCGGGATGGCCAGGGTGCCGAAGATCACCCCCAGGGCCAGGCAGGTCTCGACCAGCAGCAGCGCCTTGCCCGGCGCGCGTCCGGCCAGCAGGCGGGCCAGGCCCATGTAGAACAGCCCGAGGGCCAGCGCGCTGAACGCCGCACCGAACTCGAGGTGCTGGATCACCGCGTACTGCAGGCCGAAACCGACCAGTGGCGTGCCGAACAGCACCGAGCCGTCGAGGTAGTCGGTCTGCCGCAGCGACCAACGCAACTGTTCGTCACGCCCGCCCGCCTGCGGCTGGCCCTGCGCCTCGCGCAAGCGGCGGCGGGCGAACAGCAGGCCGATGGCGACGTACATCAAGAAGAACAGGATGAGGAACGGCTCGGTCGAGGCGAACAGTTCCGGCGTGTAGGAACGCAGCCCCCAGGCACAGCCGATACCAAAGGTGCCGAGGAAGCCGATCAGGTTGAGCAGGCGCCAGGCCTTGAACCAGGCGATGACGAAGATGCCGGCGTTGAGCAGGGCGAAGTAGCTGAACAGCGCGACGTGGTTGCCGGCGCCGGTCGAGGTGAGGATTGGCGCGGCGAAACCGCCCAGCGCAGCCACCGCCGCCAGGCCGAGCGCGTCCTGGGCCACGGCGAGCACCGCCGAGCACAGCGTCACCACCACCAGCAGCAACAGCGCGGCCTGCGGCGAGAGCAACGGGTGCAGGCGCATCGCCGCGAACACCGTGAGGTACAGCACAGCGATGCCGGTGCCCTGCAGGATCAGGCCATAGCCGGCATTGCGCCGGCGCAGCCACCAGCCGAGAGCGAGCAAGGCGATGGCGGCCAGCGCCACGCCGCTGTAGCGCAACTCGACCGGCACCACCACGCGCTCGGAGGCGTAGCGCAGCAGGAAGGCCAGGCCGAGGAACAGCAGCAGCACACCGACGCGCAGCACGGTGTTGCCGCCGAACAGCCAGTCGCGCGCGGCGACCCAGCCGCGTTCGAGCAATGAGGGTTGCGCCGGTTGCTGCGGCGCTGCGGCCTTCGGCGCGGCTTGCCAGGCGTCTGCGGCCGCGCTTGCCGGCCAGGCCGCTGGCGCCGCCGCAGGTGCGCTGCTGGCCGGAGCTTCCTCAGGCGATGGCGCCAGAGCAGGCAGGTCCCAGCTCAGCTCGGCCTCGTCAGTCTCTTCGGCGCGCGGCTGCGGCGCGGGCTCGGGCGCCTCTGCGACCGTCGCGCCAGGCGACTCAGCCTCGCTCGGCGACGCCGCCTTATCGCCGAAGCGCTGGAAGCGTTCGAGCACCTGCAGGCGCTGCTGCAGCGCCTCGCTGCTTGCGTCGAAGCGCGTGACCGAGCGCTCCAACGCCTGTTCCAGCTCGACGTTACGCCGTTGCAGCGCGCGCAAGCCGAGGGCCTGAGCGACGGCGAGACCAAACACGGCACCGAGCAGCGCGCCGCTGATCGATTCCCCCGCGGCACCCCCGACGACAAGGCCGACCAGCATGAAAATCCATTGCATGCATTCACATCCCTGACAGTCCCAACCTCTCCCGCCCAACCGCAACCTACGGTCGCGGCAGGGCCCGTGCCGCTGAGTATATCGGCCGCCGCCCGCGCCGCCTGTGGCGCACAACGCAAAGCCCAGAAACACGAAAGCCGGGCTAGGCCCGGCTTTCGTTACGCACTGACAGAATCAGTTCTTGCTGGCGCGCTTACGCTCGTTCTCGTTCAGCACTTTCTTGCGCAGACGAATCGACTTCGGCGTCACTTCAACCAGTTCGTCGTCGTCGATGAACTCCAGCGCCTGCTCCAGGGTGAACTTGATCGGCGGCACCAGGGCGATGACTTCATCCTTGCCGGAGGCACGCATGTTGTCGAGCTTCTTGCCCTTGGTGGGGTTGATCACCAGGTCGTTGTCGCGGCTGTGGATACCAGCCAGCTGGCCTTCGTAGATGTCCTGGCCCGGCTCGAGGAACAGCTTGCCGCGGTCCTGCAGGGTTTCCAGCGAGTAGGTCAGCGCCTTGCCGGTGGCCATCGAGACCAGCACGCCGTTCTGGCGATGGCCGACTTCGCCCGACTTGATCGCGCCGTAGTGGCTGAAGGTCGAGGTCAGGATGCCGCTGCCCGAGGTCATGGTCAGGAAGGCGTTACGGAAGCCGATCAGGCCACGTGCCGGGATGGTGTATTCCAGGCGGATGCGACCCTTGCCATCCGGGACCATGTTGGTCAGGTCGCCTTTACGCAGACCCATCTGCTCCATGATCGGACCCTGGTGAGTTTCTTCGACGTCGATGATGACGTTCTCGTACGGCTCCTGCTTCTCGCCGTCGACTTCCTTGATCACCACTTCCGGACGACCCACGGCCATCTCGAAGCCTTCGCGACGCATGGTTTCGATCAGGACCGAGAGGTGCAGCTCACCACGGCCGGAGACCTTGAACTTGTCGGCCGAGTCGCCTTCCTGGACACGCAGGGCGACGTTGTGCAGCAGTTCTTTTTCCAGGCGCTCTTTGATGTTGCGGCTGGTGACGAACTTGCCTTCCTTGCCGCAGAACGGCGAGTCGTTGACCTGGAAGGTCATCGACACGGTCGGCTCGTCCACCGACAGCGGCGGCAGGGCTTCGACGTTGTTCATGTCGCACAGGGTGTCGGAGATGAACAGCTCGTCCATGCCGCTGACGCAGACGATGTCGCCGGCCTGGGCTTCCGGCACTTCAACGCGGTGCAGACCGGAGTGACCCATGATCTTCAGGATGCGGCCCTGACGCTTCTTACCGTCGGCGCCGATCGCCACCACCGGGGTGTTGGTCTTGATGCTGCCGCGGGTGATGCGGCCGATGCCGATAACGCCGAGGAAGCTGTTGTAGTCGAGCTGGGAGATCTGCATCTGGAACGGGCCGCTGACGTCGACGGCCGGGGCCGGTACGTGGTCAACGATGGCCTGGAACAGGGCATCCATGTGCTCGTCCATCTTCTCGTGGTCCATGCCAGCGATGCCGTTCAGGGCGCTGGCGTAGACGATCGGGAAGTCCAGCTGCTCGTCGGTGGCACCGAGGTTGTCGAACAGGTCGAAGATCTGGTCGATAACCCAATCCGGACGCGCGCCCGGACGGTCGATCTTGTTGACCACGACGATCGGACGCAGGCCGGCCTTGAACGCCTTCTGGGTCACGAAACGGGTTTGCGGCATCGGGCCGTCTTGGGCGTCGACCACCAGCAGCACGGAGTCAACCATCGACATCACGCGCTCGACCTCACCGCCGAAGTCGGCGTGGCCGGGGGTGTCGACGATGTTGATGTCGTAGCCGTTCCATTTCAGCGCGGTGTTTTTCGCCAGAATGGTGATGCCACGCTCTTTTTCCTGGTCGTTGCTGTCCATCACGCGCTCGGATTCCAGCTCCTTGCGGTCAAGGGTGCCGGACAGGCGCAGCAGTTTGTCTACCAGGGTGGTTTTGCCATGGTCAACGTGGGCGATGATGGCAATGTTGCGGAGATTCTCGATCACGATTTTGTCTCGATTAGGGATTCGGTTGGCCGCCAGTCTGTGCGGCGAATATGAACAACAAAAATTGAAGCGAACCGGGCTGACGCTCTACTGAGGGTCGGGGGGGCGGTGGCGGATACTGCCGCCCAGCAACCCCGGCTGTTTAGGCCGGACGGTAAACGCGCACATTGGCATGCCCCTCGCTGAGCAGGTGGTGGGCATGCAGGCGGCTCATCACGCCCTTGTCGCAATACAGCAGGTACTGGCGGGTGTCATCGAGCTGCTTGAACTTGCTGTTGAGGGCGAAGAACGGCAGCGCCTGCACTTCGATGCCCGGCAGCTCCAGCGGTTCGTCCTCGGCGGCATCCGGATGGCGGATGTCGAGGATGATGTGCCCAGGCAGCGCCTCGACCACTTCCTCGACCTGCACGTCCTCGCCCAACTCGTCGATCACCCGGTCGATGGCCACCAGCCGCGCACGCTCCAGGGCGCGCTCGAGCACCGCCATGTCGAACTGGCGCTCCTCATACTCGACGCGGTCGCGCTTGGCCTTGGTGGTCGGGTTGACCGAGATGACCCCGCAGTATTCCGGCATGTGCTTGGCGAACTCGGCGGTGCCGATTTCGTAGGCGGTGTCGATGATGTCCTGCTTGTGCGCGGCGATCAGCGGGCGCACCACCAGCTTCTCGGTCGCGGCGTCGATCACCGCGAGGTTCGGCAGGGTCTGGCTGGACACCTGGGAAATCGCCTCGCCGGTGACCAATGCATCGATCTTCAGGCGCTCGGCGATGTCGGTGGCGGCGCGCAGCATCATACGCTTGAGGATCACGCCCATGTGGCTGTTGTCGACCTTGCCGAGGATCTCGCCGACCACTTCCTCGAACGGCACGCTGATGAACAGCACGCGCTGCGAACGACCGTACTTGTCCCACAGGTAGTGGGCGACTTCCATCACCCCCAGCTCGTGGGCGCGGCCACCCAGATTAAAGAAGCAGAAGTGGCTGACCAGGCCGCGGCGCATCATCTGATAGGCCGCCACGGTGGAATCGAAGCCGCCGGACATCAGCACCAGGCAATGCTCGACGGTGCCCAGCGGATAGCCGCCGAGGCCCTCGTGCTGCTTGTGCACGACGAACAGGCGCTGGTCGCGGATTTCCATGCGCACCACCACTTCCGGCTGCTTCAGGGAAATCCCCCCGGCGTCGCACTGCTGACGCAGCTGGCTGCCGACGTAACGCTCCACCTCGATGGAGGTGAACTCGTGCTTGCCGGCGCGCTTGCAGCGCACCACGAACATCTTGCCGGGCAGCTGATCGGCGTAGTGCTGCTTGCACTTCTCGACGATGTCATCGAAGTCGCCCAGCGGGTACTCGTGCACCTCGAGGAACTGACCGATGCCCGGGGTGCAGGCCAGCCGCTCGATCATCTCGCGCAGCACCTTCGGCTCGCGCTGATCGGTCTGCACTTCCAGATTGTCCCAGGCACCACTCACCGCCAGTTGCGGATCGAGGTCGCGCATAACCGTGCGGATGTTCTTAGCCAGCTGGCGGATGAAGTGCTTGCGCACCGGCCGGCTCTTGATGGTGATTTCCGGAAAGACTTTAACGATCAGCTTCATGAAAACAGGGCGCGTTGGCGGGGCCGAAAAACAGGGGCGCGGATTATAGCGGAAATTGCTCACACTTTAATCAAATATCGTACGAGGCGGATTATAACGCACCACAAAGGTGCGCCATAAAAACACGACGCCCCATAAGAGTGCTTTTGCGCGCCTCGCGCACCATTCAAGCCCCCGCCAGGCCTGGCTTTCAGGGCTCCAGCCCAACCTGGAGCACTGGCACGCAATTTGCTCCCTTGTGAGGCAGGTTACCCTGGCGGAGTATGCCGCCCCGGCTTCAACCGCATTTATTCAGGGCCGACTGTCAGGCCCTACCTTCTGGAGGACATCATGTCGAAGGCGCTTCAACTGATCAAAGAACATGACGTGAAGTGGGTAGATCTGCGCTTCACCGATACCAAAGGCAAGCAGCACCACGTGACCATGCCGGCACGCGACGCACTGGACGACGAGTTCTTCGAAGTCGGCAAGATGTTCGACGGCTCCTCGATCCACGGCTGGAAAGGCATCGAAGCCTCCGACATGATCCTGCTGCCGGTCGACAGCACCGCAGTTCTGGACCCGTTCACCGAAGAGCCGACCCTGATCCTGGTCTGCGACATCATCGAGCCGAGCACCATGCAAGGCTACGACCGCGACCCGCGCTCGATCGCCAAGCGCGCCGAGGAATACCTGAAGACCACCGGTATCGGTGACACCGTATTCGTCGGCCCGGAGCCGGAGTTCTTCATCTTCGACCAAGTGAAGTTCAAGTCCGACATCTCCGGCTCCATGTTCAAAATCATCTCCGAGCAAGGCTCGTGGATGACCGACCAGGACGTCGAAGGCGGCAACAAGGGCCACCGCCCGGCCGTCAAAGGCGGTTACTTCCCGGTTCCGCCGTGCGACCACGACCACGAAATCCGTACTGCCATGTGTAATGCCATGGAAGAAATGGGCCTGGTCATCGAAGTTCACCACCACGAAGTGGCGACTGCCGGTCAGAACGAAATCGGCGTGAAGTTCAACACCCTGGTTGCCAAGGCTGACGAAGTTCAGACCCTGAAGTACTGCGTGCACAACGTTGCCGACGCCTACGGCAAAACCGCGACCTTCATGCCGAAGCCGCTGTACGGCGACAACGGCTCGGGCATGCACGTGCATCTGTCGATCGCCAAAGACGGCAAGAACACCTTCGCAGGTGAAGGCTATGCCGGCCTGTCGGAAACCGCCCTGTACTTCATCGGCGGCATCATCAAGCACGGCAAGGCCCTGAACGGCTTCACCAACCCGGCGACCAACTCCTACAAGCGTCTGGTTCCGGGCTTCGAAGCTCCGGTCATGCTGGCCTACTCGGCTCGCAACCGTTCCGCCTCGATCCGTATCCCGTACGTCTCCAGCCCGAAAGCCCGCCGCATCGAAGCGCGCTTCCCGGACCCGGCGGCCAACCCGTACCTGGCCTTCGCTGCCCTGCTGATGGCCGGTCTGGACGGTATCCAGAACAAGATCCACCCCGGCGATGCCGCCGACAAGAACCTGTACGACCTGCCGCCGGAAGAGGCGAAAGAGATCCCGCAGGTTTGCGGCAGCCTGAAAGAAGCGCTGGAAGAACTGGACAAGGGCCGTGCGTTCCTGACCAAAGGCGGCGTGTTCTCCGACGACTTCATCGATGCCTACATCGAACTGAAGAGCGAAGAAGAGATCAAGGTGCGCACCTTCGTGCACCCGCTGGAATACGACCTGTACTACAGCGTCTGATCCCGCTCTGCTGAACAGAGGCCTCCTTCGGGAGGCCTTTTTTATGCGCGGCATTCAGCCTGTGATGTGCTGCACAGGCTGGCTCGCCCGGCACGGCGCGGCAGCCCTGCGCTTGTAGGATGCACAGGCGCGCGCGGTGACGGGCTTTTCGCTTGCCAGTGCGGCGGCGCAATGCAAGGCTAACCAGATTCCATTGCCGGAGAATGCACATGCGGTTGCTCGTTGCCTGCCTGATGCTCGCCCTGACCCTGCCGGCCAGCGCGCAGATCTACAAATACACCGACTCCAACGGCAACACCGTATTCACCAACCAGCCGCCGCAGGGGGTGAAGACCCAGGCGGTCGACCTGCCGCCGGCCAACACCGTGCAGATGCAGGCGCCCAGCCCAGCCGCCAAGGGCGGCAGCACGGCGAGCAACGCCGACAGCCAGGCGCCCTACCAGACCCTGCGCCTGATCAACATCCCCGACGAAGCCGCGCTGCGCGCCAATAACGGCACCTTCAGCGTCGACGTCGAGCTGAGCCCGCCGCTGCAGGGCAACCACCGCCTGCGCCTGCTGCTCGACGGCCAACCGTACGGCGCACCGAGTGCGATGCCGCGCCTGCAACTGGAGAGCATCGATCGCGGCGAGCACAGCCTGTCGGTGCAAGTGCTGAACGGCGACCAAGTGGTCCAGCAGAGCAACACCGAAACCTTCACCGTGCAGCGGGTCAACACCAGCAGCCCGGCGCTGCGCCCGCAACCCAAGCCCAAGGCCACCCCCTGATCCATGCGCATCGCCCTACTCTGCCTGACGCTCCTCAGCCTGCCGGCGGCCGCCGAGGTGTACACCTACCTCGACGCCGACGGAAACCGCGTATTCACCGACCGTCCGCGCGCCGGCAATGCCGAACGCGTACAGATGGCGCCGATCAACGCCATGGGCACGCCAAGCCCGACCGCGCCGCCGGTGGCGCAGGCCGCTCCGGCCGCACCGCCGAGCTACCAGCTGCTGCGCATCCTGGTGCCGGAGCCGGATGCGGCGGTGCAGAACGGCACCTCGGGCGACCTGATCGTCACCGCCACCAGCGAACCGGGCCTACAGCCCGGACACAATTACCGCCTGCTGCTGGACGGCCAGCCGCCGCTGCCGCCGAGCCGCAGCCCGGTGTTTCCGCTGAGCAACCTGGACCGCGGCACCCACCAGCTGGCGGTGGAAATCGTCGACGAGCAGGGCCGCACCCTGGAACGCACCCCCAACCAGCCGGTACACATCCTGCGCACCTCGCTGACCCAGAAGCGGCAGATCAAGCCGTGCGCCAAGACCGACTACGGCGTGCGCCCGGAATGTCCGCTGAAGGACAAGCCCGAAGAAGACGTGAGCATCCTGCCGTTTCTCTGAGCGACCCGCCAATGCACTACAGTGGTGCAATGCAGTGCACGTAATCGACCGTCCTCCCCATTTTGGTTCGATGAACGGCTAGCCCTGCGCTGAAAAGCAGCCAAAAACCCTGATTCGCCGGCGATTCACGCGCCGTTTCAGGGCTTTGGTTTGCTTTTTGCATTTTCAGCCTCAATTGGGAAGCTGCCTATGATCATCAACGACGCACTGCACCGCCTGCTGCTCGACAACCTGACCACCGCGATCCTGCTACTCAACGCCGAACTGCGCCTCGAGTACATGAATCCGGCGGCGGAAATGCTCCTGGCCGTCAGCGGCCAGCGCAGCCACGGACAGTTCATCAGCGAGCTGTTCACCGAATCCCCCGAGGCGCTGGCGGCACTGCGCCAGGCGGTGGAACAGGCGCACCCGTTCAACAAGCGCGAAGCGGTGCTGACTGCGCTGACCGGGCAGACCATCACCGTCGACTACGCCGTCACGCCGATCCTCAGCCGCGGCGAGACCCTGCTGCTGCTCGAAGTACTGCCGCGCGACCGGCTGCTGCGCATCACCAAGGAAGAGGCGCAGCTGTCCAAACAGGAAACCACCAAGCTGCTGGTGCGTGGCCTGGCCCACGAGATCAAGAATCCGCTTGGCGGGATTCGCGGCGCAGCGCAGCTGCTGGCCCGCGAGCTACCCGAGGAAAGCCTCAAGGATTACACCAACGTGATCATCGAGGAGGCCGACCGCCTGCGTAATCTGGTCGACCGCATGCTCGGCTCGAACAAGCTGCCGAACCTGGCGATGGCCAACATCCACGAAGTGCTTGAGCGAGTCAGTAGCCTGGTCGAAGCGGAAAGCCAGGGCGGCATCACCCTGGTGCGCGACTACGACCCGAGCATCCCGGACGTGCGCATCGACCGCGAACAGATGATCCAGGCGGTGCTCAACATCGTGCGCAACGCCATGCAGGCGCTGAGCAGCAACCACGACCTGCGCCTCGGCCGCATCACCCTGCGCACCCGCACGCTGCGGCAGTTCACCATCGGCCACACGCGGCATCGCCTGGTGACCAAGGTCGAGATCATCGACAACGGCCCGGGCATCCCGCCAGAACTGCAGGACACCATCTTCTATCCCATGGTCAGCGGGCGCCCGGACGGTACCGGACTCGGCCTGGCCATCACCCAGAACATCATCAGTCAGCACCAGGGCCTGATCGAGTGCGAGAGCCATCCCGGCCACACCGTGTTCTCGATCTTCCTGCCGTTGGAACAAGGAGTCAGCCCGTCATGAGTCGCAGTGAAACCGTCTGGATTGTCGATGACGACCGGTCTATCCGCTGGGTCCTAGAAAAGGCCCTGCAACAGGAAGGCATGACCACCACCAGCTTCGACAGCGCCGACGGCCTGCTCAGCCGCCTCAGTCGCCAGCAACCCGATGTGATCATTTCCGATATCCGCATGCCCGGCTCCAGCGGCCTCGATCTGCTGGCGCGGATTCGCGATGGCTACCCGCGCCTGCCGGTGATCATCATGACCGCGCATTCCGACCTGGACAGCGCGGTGGCCTCCTACCAGGGCGGCGCCTTCGAGTACCTGCCCAAGCCGTTCGACGTCGACGAGGCGGTCTCGCTGGTCAAGCGCGCCTTCCAGCACGCCCAGGAGCAGCAAGGCCTGGAAGTCCCCGCAGCGCAGGCGCGCACCCCGGAGATCATCGGCGAAGCGCCGGCGATGCAGGAGGTGTTCCGCGCCATCGGTCGCCTGTCGCACTCCAACATCACCGTACTGATCAACGGCGAGTCCGGTACCGGCAAGGAGCTGGTCGCCCACGCTCTGCACCGCCACAGCCCGCGCGCCGCAGAGCCCTTCATCGCCCTGAACATGGCGGCGATTCCCAAGGACCTGATGGAGTCCGAGCTGTTCGGCCACGAGAAAGGCGCCTTCACCGGCGCGGCCAACCAGCGCCGCGGACGCTTCGAGCAGGCCGACGGCGGCACGCTGTTCCTCGACGAGATCGGCGACATGCCGGCCGACACCCAGACCCGCCTGCTGCGCGTGCTGGCCGACGGCGAGTTCTACCGGGTCGGCGGACACACGCCGGTCAAGGTCGACGTGCGCATCATCGCCGCCACTCACCAGAACCTCGAATCGCTGGTGCAGGCCGGCAAGTTCCGCGAAGACCTGTTCCACCGCCTCAACGTGATCCGCATCCATATCCCGCGACTGTCCGATCGTCGCGAGGACATCCCGGCACTGACCCGCCACTTCCTCGCCCGCGCCGCTCAGGAGCTGGCCGTCGAGCCGAAGCTGCTCAAGGTCGAGACCGAGGACTACATGAAGAACCTGCCCTGGCCGGGCAACGTGCGCCAGCTGGAGAACACCTGCCGCTGGATCACCGTGATGGCTTCCGGGCGCGAAGTGCACATCGACGACCTGCCGCCGGAGCTGCTCACCCAGCAGCACGACGCGGCGCCGGTCACCAACTGGGAACAGGCCCTGCGCCAGTGGGCCGACCAGGCATTGGGCCGCGGCCAGTCGAGCCTGCTCGACAACGCGGTGCCGTCGTTCGAGCGGATCATGATCGAGACCGCCCTCAAGCACACCGCCGGCCGCCGGCGCGACGCTGCCGTGCTGCTCGGCTGGGGCCGCAACACCTTGACGCGCAAGATCAAGGAACTCGGCATGAAGGTCGACGGCGGCGACGATGACGAGGGCGACGACGCCTGAGCACCGCGCCAGCACCAAGCAACGGGCCCTCGCGGCCCGTTTTCTTTTGCCCGGTTTTTGCCCTGTACCGGCGCGCGGCGCGCCACGATGCACTCGCGCGGTTCAAACCACCACCGCTGCGGCGCCGGCCCTGCGCTGCGGAAAATGGCTGCAGCCCAGTAATGCCGGGGCCTGGCGCCGCGGTCATAAAACTGGCACATGCTCTGCATAGACTGAACTGCCAGTTTCGGGGACCTTGGTACAGGCAGGCCGGGGATTCCCCTCTTTTATTCCGGGCGCAGTCTGATCTCCAGACGCCACCGCCCTTCCGCCGCTACGCCGTGCCATTCGCCGCGCAGCGGCCGCGCCGAGACCAGCTCCAGGCGCAAGCTTTCCTCCCCGCTTCGCACCAGCCGCCAGTTGGCCACTTTGCCAGCCACCTGCAGCTGCCCGCGGGCGGGCGCCCCCTGCGCGGTCACCCCGAGCACCAGCGCGCCCTGCACGAAGTCGCCGCGCAGCGCCTCAGGCTCGTGGTCGAACCACAGCAGCAGCCGATCGGCGGCCACCTCGATGCGCTCCAGGCGCGCCGGCTCCGGGTTGGCCAGGCGACCGATCATCAGGCCGAGCAGCACCCCGAGCAGCGCCAGGGTGGCAAAAAATCGCCAGCCCAACTGCGGACGCGGGGTCTCGGGAGTAGAATGCCGCCCGTCCTCGAGCGCGGAGCCGTGCATGTTTCACGTCATCCTTTTTCAACCGGAAATTCCACCGAATACCGGCAACATTATCAGGCTGTGCGCCAACAGCGGCTGCAGCCTGCACCTGATCGAACCGCTCGGCTTCGAGCTGGACGACAAGCGCCTGCGCCGCGCCGGCCTGGATTACCACGAGTACGCGCCGGTGCAGCGCCACGCCGACCTCGAGAGCTGCCTGGCGAGCCTCGTCCAGCCACGGCTGTTCGCCTTCACCACCAAGGGCTCGCACCCCTACCACGAAGTGCGCTACCAGCCGGGCGATGCCCTGCTGTTCGGCCCGGAAAGCCGCGGCCTGCCGGAAGAGGTGCGCAATGCGCTGCCGCCGGAACAGCGCATCCGCCTGCCGATGCGCCCGGACTGCCGCAGCCTGAACCTGTCCAACACCGTCGCGGTGACGGTCTACGAGGCCTGGCGACAGCAGGACTTCGCCGGCTCCTGAACCGCCACCAGAAACTAAAAAGGCGCCCCGTGGGCGCCTTTTTTATTGGCCAGATCAGGCCTGGGCTTCGCCGGACTGCTGCATGCGCGCCAGTTCCTGGGCGTACAGCGCGTCGAAGTTCACCGGCGAGAGCATCAGCGCCGGGAACGAGCCGCGCACCACCAGGCTGTCCAGGGTTTCGCGGGCGTAGGGGAAGAGGATGTTCGGGCAGAACGCGCCGAGCGTGTGGCTCATCGAGGCGGCGTCCAGACCTTTGATCAGGAAGATACCGGCCTGCTGCACTTCAGCGATGAAGGCCACTTCTTCGCCGGTCTTCACGGTGACCGAGAGGGTCAGCACCACTTCATGGAAGTCGCCTTCCAGCGGCTTCTGGCGGGTGTTGAGGTCAAGCGCGACGCTCGGCGCCCACTCCTGGCGGAAGATTTCCGGGCTCTTCGGCGCTTCGAAGGACAGGTCCTTGACGTAGATGCGCTGCAGGGAGAATTGCGGGTTCTGCTCGCCCTGGGCGGCGCCGGTGGAAACTTGCTCGGTCATAGCGTGGCCTTCTGATTGTTATGCGTAAGTGTTGGGGTTTCAGCCCCTGAGCAGCGCATCGAGCTTGCCGGCGCGCTCCAGGGTGTAGAGATCGTCACAGCCGCCGACGTGCTGGCTGCCGATCCAGATTTGCGGCACCGAGGTGCGTCCGGCCTTCTTGGTCATCTCGGCACGCAGCTGCGGCTGGCCGTCGACCTTGATCTCGTCAAAGGCAACGCCCTTGCGGGTCAGCAGCTGCTTGGCGCGAATGCAGTACGGGCACCAGTCGCTGGAGTAGATGACGACCGCGGACATTTCACTTCACCAGCGGCAGGTTGTCACCGCGCCAGCTGCTGATCCCGCCGGACAGCTTGGCGGCGTTGTAACCGGCTTGCTTGAGCTGACGACTGACGGTGCCGGCGTGCTGGCCCATGCTGTCGACCACGATCAGGGTCTTGTCCTTGTACTTGTCCAGCTCGCTGATGCGCTCAGCGACCTTGTCCTGCGGCATGTTCAGCGCATTGACGATGTGCCCGGCGGAGAAGTCCTTGCTCGGGCGGATGTCGATGACCACGCCGTTCTCGCTGTTGACCAGCGCGGTGAGTTCACGGGTGCTCAGGCTTTTGCCGCCCTTGTTCAGCTCGGTGACGATCAGCAGCGCCAACAGCACGGCGAACAATCCACTCAACACATAGTGGTTAGTGACAAATTCAATCAGGTGGGCAAGCATCGCGTGGTTCCACGGCCGTAAAATGGCGGCCAGTATACACAGGGCCAAAGGTCGGCCAAACCCCGCCCAGCGGTGACGCCACAGGGAACTTGGCGATAAAATGCCGCTCTTTTCAGTTCCGCTCCCTAGCGCAAAGAGTCGACTCCATGCCTGCCACGCCAAAACCGCTGGTGCTGATCATCCTCGACGGCTTCGGCCATAGCGACAGCCCTGACTACAACGCCATTTACGCCGCCGACACGCCGGTCTACGACCACCTGCGCGCCACCCAGCCGCACGGCCTGATCTCCGGCAGCGGCATGGACGTCGGCCTGCCGGACGGGCAGATGGGCAACTCCGAAGTCGGCCACATGAACCTCGGTGCCGGCCGCGTGGTGTACCAGGACTTCACTCGGGTGACCAAGGCGATTCGCGACGGCGAGTTCTTCCGCAACCCGGCGATCTGCACTGCGGTGGACCAGGCGGTGGGCGCCGGCAAGGCCGTGCACATCATGGGCCTGCTCTCCGACGGTGGCGTGCACAGCCACCAGGACCACCTGGTCGCCATGGCCGAGCTGGCCGCCCAGCGCGGCGCGGAGAAAATCTACCTGCACGCCTTCCTCGACGGTCGTGACACCCCGCCGAAGAGCGCGCAAGGCTCCATCGATCTGCTCGACGCCGCCTTCGCCAAACTTGGCAAGGGCCGCATCGCCTCGCTGATCGGCCGCTATTTCGCCATGGACCGCGACAACCGCTGGGACCGCGTGCAGCAGGCCTATGAGCTGATCGTCGACAGCCGCGCCGAGTTCACCGCCGCCAGCGCCGTCGAGGGCCTGCAGGCCGCCTACGAGCGCGGCGAGAGCGATGAATTCGTCAAGGCCACCCGTATCGGCGCCGCCGCGCCGGTCGAGGACGGCGACGCCGTGGTGTTCATGAACTTCCGCGCCGACCGCGCCCGTGAGCTGAGCCGCGCGTTCGTCGAGCCGGGCTTCGCGGAATTCGCCCGCGCCCGCGCGCCGCAGCTGGCCGGCTACGTGATGCTCACCCAGTACGCGGCGAGCATCCAGGCGCCCAGCGCGTTCCAGCCGGAGCCGCTGACCAACGTGCTCGGCGAGTACCTGGCCAAGCACGGCAAGACCCAGCTGCGCATCGCCGAGACCGAGAAGTACGCACACGTGACCTTCTTCTTCTCCGGCGGCCGCGAAGAGCCGTTCGAGGGCGAAGAGCGCATCCTGATTCCGTCGCCGAAGGTCGCCACCTATGACCTGCAGCCGGAAATGAGCGCACCGGAAGTCACCGACAAGATCGTCGAGGCCATCGAGCAGCAGCGCTACGACGTGATCGTGGTCAACTACGCCAACGGCGACATGGTCGGCCACACCGGCGTGCTGGCAGCGGCCGTGAAAGCCGTGGAATGCCTGGACAGCTGCGTCGGGCGCATCGTCGCCGCACTGGACAAGGTTGGCGGCGAAGCGCTGATCACCGCCGACCACGGCAACGTCGAGCAAATGGAAGACGAGTGCACCGGTCAGGCGCACACCGCGCACACCTGCGAGCCGGTGCCGTTCATCTATGTCGGCCAGCGCGCGCTGCGCGTCCGCGACGGCGGCGTGCTGGCCGATGTGGCGCCGACCATGCTGCACCTGCTCGGTCTCGAGCAGCCGGCGGAAATGAGCGGCCGCAGCATCCTCGAACCGCGCTGAACGGTGGCTGAAAGCTGGAAGCAATTTGCCGCTTCCAGCTTTTAGCTTGTGCCGTTCTTGAGCATACTAAGGCGTCCTTCCTCCTCGGTGTCGCACGTGCCCATGCCTCGCGCCCTGCTCGCCCTTCTCTGCCTCTGCCTGCTCAACCCGGTCATGGCCGATCAACGCACCGAAGCCCAGCAAAAGCTGGACGCGGCGCGTCAGGACATCGACGAGCTGAAAAAGATGCTCAACCAGGTGGAAAAGGAGAAATCCTCGGTGCAGAAGCAGCTGCGCAGCACCGAAACCGAGATGGGTGGCCTGGAGAAGCAGATCAAGGCGCTGCAGGACGAGCTGAAAGACAGCGAAGGCGAGCTGCAACGGCTGGATGGTGAGAAAAAAAAACTCCAGAGCGCACGCCTTGAACAGCAACGCCTGATCGGCATCCAGGCGCGCGCCGCCTACCAGGCCGGCAACCAGGAGCCGCTGCGCCTGCTGCTCAACCAGCAGCAGCCGGAAAAATTCTCGCGCACCCTGACCTACTACGAGTACCTCGGCCAGGCCCGCCTGGAACAGCTCAACACCTTCAACGAGACCCTGCGCCAGCTGGCCAATGTCGAGCAGGACATCGCAACCCAGCAGAATCGTCTGAACGAGCAGAAGAGCACCCTGGACGGCCAGCGCGAACAGCTGGCCAGCCTGCGCAAGGAGCGCCAGCAGTCGCTGGCCAAGCTCAACCAGCAGTACCGCGAGCGTGACCAGAAGCTGAAGTCGCGCGAGCAGGACCAGGCGCGCATGGCCCAGGTACTGAAGACCATCGAGGAAACCCTGGCGCGCCAGGCCCGCGAAGCCAAGGCCGCCGAGGAAGCGCGGCAACGCGCGCTCGCCGAGCAGCGCCTGGCCACCACGCAAGCCCCCGGCACCGCCGGCAAGCCGCGCCCCGCAGGCCCGCTGGTATCCAGCGACGGCGCCAACTACGGCGGGCCGTTCGGCCAGGCACGCGGCAAGTTGCCGTGGCCGGTCAATGGTCGGGTGGTGGCGCGTTACGGAACCCCGCGCGGCGATGACGCTCGTAGCAAATGGGACGGCGTGTTGATCGGCGCGCCGTCCGGCAGCCAGGTACGGGCGATTCATGGCGGTCGCGTGGTGTTCGCCGATTGGTTGCGCGGTGCCGGGCTTCTGGTCATTCTCGACCATGGCAACGGCTACCTGACGCTCTACGGGCACAACCAGAGCCTGCTGAAAGACGCCGGCGACATCGTCAAGGCCGGCGACCCGATCGCCACCGTGGGCAATAGCGGCGGGCAGGACACGCCGGCGCTGTATTTTGCAATTCGTCAACAAGGTCGCCCCAGCGACCCGGCACAATGGTGCCGTGCGCAGGGCTAGGATGCCCGCCTGAACGCGCAGTCCCTCATTTAGGAGTCAGTTCGACATGCCGCATTTGTCCCGCCACACCGCCCCGGCCCTGGCGCTCGCGCTGCTCTTCGGCGGTCTGCCGCTGGCCCACGCCGCGCAACCGGCGAGCGCCGCGCCCGCGCCTGCCGTCGCCAAGGACAAGGCACCCCTGCCGCTGGACGAGCTGCGCACCTTCGCCGAGGTCCTCGACCGGGTGAAGGCCGCCTACGTCGAACCGCTCGACGACAAGACCCTGCTGGAAAACGCCATCAAGGGCATGCTCAGCAACCTCGATCCGCACTCCGCCTACCTCGAGCCGGAGGACTTCCAGGAGCTGCAGGAAAGCACCAGCGGCGAATTCGGCGGCCTGGGCATCGAAGTCGGCATCGAAGACGGCTTCGTCAAAGTGGTTTCGCCGATCGACGACACCCCGGCGTCGAAGGCCGGCATCCAGCCCGGCGACCTGATCATCAAGATCGACGGCCAGCCGACCAAGGGCATGTCGATGATGGATGCGGTAGACAAGATGCGCGGCAAGGCCGGGCAGAAGATCCAGCTGACCATCGTCCGCGACGGCGGCAAGCCGTTCGACCTCGACCTGACCCGCGCGGTGATCAAGGTCAAGAGCGTGAAGAGCCAGCTGCTGGAGAACGGCTACGGCTACCTGCGCATCACCCAGTTCCAGGTCGCCACCGGCGAGGAAGTCGGCAAGGCGCTGGCCAAGCTGAAGAAGGACAACGGCGGCAAGCGCCTGCAGGGCCTGGTCCTCGACTTGCGCAACAACCCCGGCGGCGTGCTGCAGGCCGCGGTGGAAGTCGCCGACCACTTCCTGACCAAGGGCCTGATCGTCTACACCAAGGGCCGCATCGCCAACTCCGAGCTGCGTTTCTCCGCCGACCCGGCCGACGCCAGCGAACACGTGCCGCTGGTAGTGCTGATCAACGGCGGCAGCGCCTCGGCCTCGGAGATCGTCGCCGGCGCCCTGCAGGACCAGAAACGCGGCATCCTCATGGGTACCGACAGCTTCGGCAAAGGCTCGGTGCAGACCGTGCTGCCGCTGAGCAACGATCGCGCACTGAAGCTGACCACTGCGCTGTACTACACGCCCAACGGCCGCTCGATCCAGGCCCAGGGCATCGTCCCGGACGTCGAAGTGGCGCGCGCCAAGATCACCCGCGAGCAGGACGGCGAGATCTACAAGGAAGCCGACCTGGCCGGCCACCTCGGTAATGGCAACGGCGGTGCGGACAAGCCGAGCAGCAAGAAGAGCAAGGCCGAGCCACGCCCGCAGGACGACGACTACCAGCTTGGCCAGGCGCTCAACCTGCTCAAGGGCCTGAACGTCACGCGCAACAACTGAACGGCAGACCGCCCATAAAAAACCGGACCTCAGGTCCGGTTTTTTATGGGCGGTCTACTGGCCGAAGCGCTGCAGCCCCCTCAGCGCACCACGATGCCGCGACTGGCCAGATAGGCCTTGGCCTCAGGCACGGTGTACTCGCCGAAGTGGAAGATGCTTGCCGCCAGCACCGCCGCGGCCTTGCCTTCGAGGATGCCGGCGGCCAGGTGTTCGAGGTTGCCGACGCCGCCCGAGGCGATCACCGGAATGCCCACCGCTTCGCTGATCGCCCGCGTCACGCCGAGGTCGTAGCCGCGCTTCACGCCGTCCTGATCCATGCTGGTCAGGAGGATTTCCCCGGCACCGAGGTCTTCCATCTTCTTCGCCCACAGCACCGCATCGAGGCCGGTCGGCTTGCGTCCGCCGTGGGTGAAGATTTCCCAGCGCGGCGTCTCGCCCGGACCCGACACCTGTTTGGCGTCGATGGCGACGACGATGCACTGCGAACCGAAACGATCGGCCGCCTCGCCGACGAACTCCGGGGTGAACACCGCCGCGGTGTTGATCGACACCTTGTCGGCGCCGGCATTCAGCAGGTTGCGGATGTCCTGCACGGTGCGCACGCCGCCACCCACGGTGAGCGGAATGAACACCTGACTGGCCATGCGCTCGACGGTGTGCAGCGTGGTGTCGCGGCCGTCGACGCTGGCGGTGATGTCCAGGAAGGTAATCTCGTCGGCGCCCTGCTCGTCATAGCGGCGGGCGATCTCCACCGGGTCGCCGGCGTCGCGGATGTTCTCGAACTTGACGCCCTTGACCACGCGACCGTTGTCGACGTCGAGGCAGGGAATGATGCGTTTAGCCAGTGCCATGACTCTGTTCCCGTAGGATGGGTTAAGCGCAGCGACAGCCATCGTCGCGCCAACGAGTGACTCCGATCGGTGGGTTACACCGCTGCGCGGCTAACCCACCCCACGTTGGTTCAGCCCTTGTAGCTGTCGCACAGCGCCTGGGCTTCGGCGACGTCCAGGGTACCTTCGTAGATCGCCCGGCCGGTGATCGCGCCGATGATCCCCGGCGCGCGCGCGTCGAGCAGGGTCTGGATGTCGCCGAGGTTGTGGATGCCGCCGGAGGCGATCACCGGAATCTTCGTCGCCTTGGCCAGCGCCGCGGTGGCTTCGACGTTGCAGCCCTGCATCATGCCGTCCTTGGCGATGTCGGTGTAGACGATCGCGGAAACACCATCGGCCTCGAAACGCTTGGCCAGGTCGATGACCTGCACCGAGCTGACTTCCGCCCAGCCATCGGTGGCGACGAAACCATCCTTGGCATCCAGGCCGACGATCACCTTGCCGGGGAAAGCGCGGCAGGCTTCGCCGACGAACTCCGGCTGCTTGACCGCCTTGGTGCCGATGATCACGTAGCTGACCCCGGCGCGCACGTAGTGCTCGATGGTCTCCAGCGAACGGATGCCGCCGCCGATCTGGATCGGCAGGTTCGGGTAGCGCTTGGCGATCGCGGTGACCACCTCGCCATTGACCGGTTGGCCCTCGAAGGCGCCATTGAGGTCGACCAGGTGCAGGCGGCGGCAACCGCCGTCGACCCACTTGGCGGCCATCGCCACCGGGTCGTCGGAGAACACCGTGGCATCGTCCATCAGGCCTTGGCGCAGACGCACGCAGGCGCCGTCTTTGAGATCGATTGCGGGGATGATCAGCATCGGTAGAACCTGTTCAAGTCGTGGATACGGGATCGGGCTCAGCTCTTCTCGAGTGCCCACAAGTCGCTTTCGATGCTCTGGAACCTGTCAGCCAGGTGGGCCTGCACATCGGCAATCGCCTTGTTGTAAAAGAGTGGCGCCACTTCGCGAGTGAACAGCTCGAGCACTTCCTGCACCTCGAAGGTGCCCAGCTGCAGCTCGAAGCGCTCCTCGAGAAACGCCTTGAGGCTCTGCAGCGCGGCCTGCTCCTGTGCGCTGTCCAGCGTCAGCGACGCCGGCTTCTTGGCCCGGCTCATTTACCAGCGGCCATCCCAGCCGGCGAAGTTCTGCAGCAGCTGCAGGCCATGGGTATGGCTCTTCTCCGGGTGGAATTGCACGGCGAAGCGCGAACCCTCGGCGAGCGCCGCAGCGAAATCCTTGCCGTAGTGGCCGCGTCCGGCGACCTGGGCCGGCTGGCCGGCCTCGATGTAGTAGCTGTGCACGAAGTAGAAGCGCGCCCGATCGGGAATGTTGTGCCACAACGGGTGATCGAGGCTTTGCTCGACCTCGTTCCAGCCCATGTGCGGCACCTTCAGCGCCTCGCCGTCCTCGACCAGGTCCTTGCCGAAGAAGCGCACCTGGCCGGGGAACAGGCCGATGCAATCGACCCCGCCGTTCTCCTCGCTGCGCTCGAGCAGCGCCTGCATGCCCACACAGATGCCGAGGAACGGCCGGTCCTGGCTGACTTCGCGGACCAGGCTGTCGAAGCCCAGGCGACGAATCTCCGCCATGCAGTCGCGGATCGCGCCAACCCCGGGGAACACCACGCGGTCAGCCTCGCGAATCACCTGCGCATCGCTGGTGATCTGCACCCGGCCCGCGCCGACGTGCTCCAGCGCCTTGGCCACCGAGTGCAGATTGCCCATGCCATAGTCGATGACGGCGACGCTCTGCATCAGAGAATGCCCTTGGTCGACGGCATCTGCCCGGCCATGCGCGGGTCCAGCTCGACGGCCATGCGCAGCGCGCGGCCGAAGGCCTTGAACACCGTCTCGATCTGGTGGTGGGTGTTGCTGCCGCGCAGGTTGTCGATGTGCAGGCTGACCAGGGCGTGGTTGACAAAGCCCTGGAAGAATTCCTGGAACAGGTCGACATCGAAGCCACCGACCACCGCGCGGGTGAACGGCACGTGCATCTGCAGGCCGGGACGCCCGGAGAAGTCGATCACCACGCGCGACAGCGCCTCGTCGAGCGGCACATAGGAATGGCCGTAACGGGTCATGCCCTTCTTGTCGCCGATCGCCTTGGTGAAGGCCTGGCCGAGGGTGATGCCGACATCTTCGACGGTGTGGTGGTCGTCGATATGCAGATCGCCCTTGCACTCGATGTCGAGGTCGATCAGGCCATGGCGGGCGATCTGGTCGAGCATGTGCTCGAGGAACGGCACGCCGATATCGAAACGGGCCTTGCCAGTGCCATCCAGGTTGATCGAAACCTTGATCTGGGTTTCCAGGGTGTTGCGTTCGACGGACGCCGTACGTTCGGCCATCACCAGCTCCACAAAGTGCTCACGGAAAAGGCCGCCATTATAGGCTGGCACGGCTGCACGCGGCTACCGACGGCGCTCGCCGGCGTTTACACTCGTCGCCCCCTGCCCGCCCCGGAGCCCACCATGCCCGTGATCGTCGAACGTCTCAGCCAGCCCAGCGACCAGGACCGGGCCGACCTGGCGAAGATCTACGCCGACGCCCCGGACTGGCTGCTCGCCCCCTACGCCGACGCCGCCGCCCTGATCGCCGCCGCGCTCGCCGAGGGCAGTCTGCTGGCCGGACGTTTCAACGACCGCCTGCTCGGCGCCGCGCTGCTTGCGCCGATGACCGGACACTGGCAGCTGTCGCACCTCTGCGTGCGTCGGGTGACCCGCGGTCGCGGGGTCGGCCGGCGCCTGCTCGACGAAGCGCAGCGCCTGGCCCAGGACGCCGGCCAGGCACTACACCTGGCCGCGCCCGCCGGCCACCTGGAAAGCCAGGCACTGGCCGCGCGGAGCCATCTGCCGCTGGACGTCTACTGAGGCGCAGCGGGTGAACCGGCGCGCGCTTTCGCCATCCAACTCCTGACCACTTCCGCGCGGAGCCGCCATTCAAGCGGCGCAGCACGGCGCGCGCCGCGTCATCACGTGCCGGCGATGCGCCAGCGTTATACTCCGCCTCTTAGCCAGCGATAACACAAGGACTCGTCCATGAAATCCATCGGCAAAATCCTGGGCCTGATCTTCCTCGGACTGTTGCTGATCGTGGTGGCCCTGGGCTTCGCCCTGACCCACCTGTTCGATCCCAATGACTACAAGGACGAGATCCGCCAGCTCGCGCGCGACAAGGCCAATCTCGAGCTGACGCTCAACGGCGACATCGGCTGGAGCCTGTTCCCCTGGCTCGGCCTGGAGCTGCACCAGGCCACGGTGGCCAACGTGATCAGCCCCGACCAGCCGTTTGCCGACCTGGACATGCTCGGCCTGTCGGTGCGCGTGCTGCCGCTGCTGCGCAAGGAAGTGCAGATGAGCGATATCCGCGTCGAAGGCCTGAAGCTCAGCCTCAGCCGCGACAAGCAGGGTCACGGTAACTGGGAAGACATCGGCCGCCCGGCCAAGCCCGCCGCCGACGCCGAACCGCCAGCCGCCAGCGCGCCGCCAAGCGCCGCGCCGAGCGAGGAACCGAGCACCCCGGCACAACCGCTGAAACTGGATATCGACAGCCTGATCGTCAACAACGCGCGGATCGACTACCAGGACGCGCGCAGCGGCCAGCAATTCAGCGCCGAGAGCATCCAGCTGACCACCGGCGCGATCCGCGAAGGCATCAACATTCCGGTCAAGCTGACCGCCTTCCTCGGCACCAACCAGCCGCTGATGCGCGCCAAGACCGAACTGCAGGGCGAGCTGCGCTTCGACCGCGCGCTCAAGCGCTACCAGTTCGAGGACATGCGCTTGTCCGGCGAGGCCTCCGGCCAACCGCTGGAAGGCAAGACCGCGACCTTCGCCGCCCAGGGCCAGCTGCTGCTCGACCAGGCCGCGCAGATCGCCGAATGGAACGGCCTCAAGCTGTCGGTCAACCAGTTGCGCGCGCTCGGCGAGCTCAACCTGCGCGAGCTGGACAAGGCGCCCAAGCTGACTGGCGCGCTGTCCATCGCCGAATTCGACCTGCGTGCCTTCCTCGAGGGGCTCGGCCAGAAACTGCCGGAGATGGCGGACGCCAATACGCTGAAGAAGGTCGAGCTGGTCGGTCGCCTGAACGGCACGACGAACAGCCTGGCGCTCGACGAGCTCAACCTGAAGCTGGATGACAGCCACTTCAGCGGCCGCCTGGCCGTCGCCGATTTCGCCAAACAGGCGCTGCGCGTGCAGTTCAAGGGCGATCACCTCGACCTCGACCGCTACCTGCCGGCCAAGGCGGCGAAAGCCGCCGACGCCGCCAGCGCAACGCGCCAGGCCGAGGTCAAGACCACCGTCGCCGCGGCCACCACCAGCGGCACCAGCGAACTGCCCTCGGCACCCACCCAGCAGGCCTGGAGCGACGCGCCGCTGCTGCCTGCCGACCGCCTGCGGCGCCTCGACCTGCAGCTCGACCTGGCGCTCGCCCAGCTGGTCATCGACAAGCTGCCGATCGACAACGCCAGCCTCAAGGCCGCCGGCCAGGACGGCCTGCTGAACCTGCAGGAACTGCGCGGCGACCTGTACGGCGGCAACTTCGACGCCAAGGCCAGCCTCGACGTGCGCCAGCCAGTGCCGCTGCTCACCGCGCAGAAGCGCATCAGCGGCGTGCCGGTAGAGAAGCTGATCGAGAGCCAGGGGCAGAAGACCCCGGTCACCGGGCGCCTCGACCTGAATAGCGACATCCGCACCAGCGGCAACAGCCAGAAGGCCTGGATCGACGGCCTCAACGGCACCGCCAGCTTCGCCCTGCGCGACGGCGTGCTGCTCAAGGCCAACCTCGAGCAGCAGCTCTGCCAGGGCATCGCCACGCTCAACCGCAAGGCGCTCGGCGAAGGCACGCGCGGCCGCGACACGCCGTTCGAGGAGCTGCAGGGCAACCTCAACTTCACCAACGGCGTGGCCAGCAACCCCGACCTGCGTGCGCGCATCCCTGGATTGGCAGTCAAGGGCAACGGCGACCTCGACCTGCGCGTGCTGGGCATGGACTACCGACTCGGCGTGGTCATCGAAGGCGACAAGAGCGAGATGCCCGACCCGGCCTGCCAGGTCAACTCACGCTACGTCGGCCTAGAGTGGCCGGTGCGCTGCCGCGGCCCGCTGGAACTCGGCGCCAAGGCCTGCCGCCTGGACCGCGACGGCCTCGGCAAGATCGCCGCCAAGTTGGCCGGCGACAAGCTCAACGAGAAGCTAGAGGAGAAGCTCGGCGACAAGGTCAGCCCCGAGCTGAAGGACGCCCTCAAGGGCCTGTTCAAGCGATGAACGCCGAGCAGTTTTCCAGCGCGGTGCTGGCCTGGTACGACGCCCACGGGCGCAAGGACCTGCCCTGGCAACAGGGCATCAGCCCGTACCGCGTGTGGGTCTCGGAGATCATGCTGCAGCAGACCCAAGTGAGCACCGTGCTCGGCTACTTCGACCGCTTCATGGCCGCGCTGCCCAGCGTCCAGGCGCTGGCCGCCGCGCCCGAAGACGAGGTGCTGCACCTGTGGACCGGACTCGGCTACTACACCCGCGCGCGCAACCTGCAGAAGGCAGCGGAGATCGTCGTGCGCGAGTACGGCGGCGAGTTCCCGCGCTCGATCGAACAGCTCACCGCACTGCCCGGCATCGGCCGCTCCACCGCCGGCGCCATCGCCAGCCTGAGCATGGGCGTGCGCGCGCCGATCCTCGACGGCAACGTCAAGCGCGTGCTGGCCCGCTACGGCGCCCAGCCCGGCTACCCGGGCGAACTCAAGGTCGCCGCCAAGCTCTGGGCGCTGGCCGACCAGCTGACCCCGCACGCACGGGTCAACCACTACACCCAGGCGATGATGGACCTCGGCGCCACGCTTTGTACCCGCAGCAAACCGAGCTGCCTGCTCTGCCCGGTGCGCGCCGGCTGCCGCGCGCATCTGCTTGGCCGCGAGAGCGCCTTCCCGGAACCCAAGCCGCGCAAGGCTCTACCGCAAAAACGCACGCTGATGCCGCTGCTGGCCAACCGCGACGGCGCGATCCTGCTCTACCGGCGCCCCTCCAGCGGCCTGTGGGGCGGGCTGTGGAGCCTGCCGGAGCTGGACGACCTCAGCGCGCTCGACCCGCTGGCCAGCCACCACGCCCTCAGCCTTGGCGAGCGCCGTGCGCTGCCCGCTCTGACTCACACCTTCAGCCATTTCCAGCTGGACATCGAACCCTGGTTGATCCACGTCGACAGCGCCGCCCACGCCGTGGCCGAGGCCGACTGGCTCTGGTATAACCTCGCCACCCCGCCGCGCCTGGGCCTCGCCGCTCCGGTGAAGAAGTTGCTGAAGCGCGCGGCCGCCGAACTGAATGCAGGAGAGTCGTCATGACCCGCACCGTCCATTGCCGCAAATTCAACGAAGACCTGCCCGGCCTCGACCGCCCGCCGTACCCGGGCGCCAAGGGCGAGGACATCTTCAACAACGTGTCGAAGAAGGCCTGGGACGAGTGGCAGGCGCACCAGACCATGCTGATCAACGAACGTCGCCTGAACATGATGAATGCCGAGGATCGCAAGTTCCTCCAGCAGGAGATGGACAAGTTCCTGTCCGGCGAGGAATACGCCCAGGCCGACGGCTATGTGCCGCCGAGCAATTGAGCGGAATCACGTAAGCGCCCGTTATCGCTAAAAATTTTTCCAACTCGCGCTTGACAGGCAAAAGCCAAATCCGTCTAATAGCGCCCCGTTGCCCAGGTAGCTCAGTCGGTAGAGCAGGGGATTGAAAATCCCCGTGTCGGCGGTTCGATTCCGTCCCTGGGCACCACCTTCAGCTTTCAGGTGGTGCTAGCGTCACCGGAAAGCCCTCAAGAAACCCGCCCAGTGCGGGTTTTTTGTTGCCTGCGATTTAGCTCGCCAGCCACTCGCCTCTCTCTACTCACACGACTGCCCCGGCTCGGCCAATTTCCCCTGCTATTTTCATAGCGTGGGCCCGCACATTTGCGGCGCGACCCGCGATGAGGCTTTTCAATGGGGATCATGGAGTTTCTGCGTTGGCCGTGTGTCCTCGTCTCGACAATCCTGTGCGCGACCGACTGCCGCGCAATCACAGGAGCGATCTCATGAATACCGTCGCGCACATCCTCGCCGCCAAAGCGAGCCGCCACGTCCACACCATCGGCCCGGAAGACACCGTGCTCACCGCGCTGCAGGTCATGGCCGAGAACAACGTCGGCGCCCTGCCGGTGATCGACGGCGATCAGCTGCTCGGCATCGTCAGCGAACGCGACTACGCGCGGCGAATCATCCTGCAAGGCCGCTCCTCAGTGGGCACCCCGGTCAAGGCGATCATGAGTGCGCCGGTGGTCACCGTGGAGCCGCGCCAGGATCTACGCGCCTGCATGGAGCTGATGACTGAGCGCAAGCTGCGCCACCTGCCAGTGGTGGATGGCGGACGCCTGATCGGCCTGCTGTCGATCGGTGACCTGGTCAAAGAGGTGATCGCCGAGAAGGACGGCCTGATCAACCAGCTCGAGCAGTACATTCGCGGCGAGTAGGCCAGGCTCACGCCGGGCGCCCAAATCGCGTGCGCCCGCGCCCACTGACAGTGGCTTGCGCGGCTCCGCGACGCCACAAAAATCGCCGCTACTTTCGCGCAAATCGCGGCGTTTCTTCTGCTAGCATGCGCGCCCCCAAAACCCTGCCAAGCCGACGATCTTGTCTCGGCGCGACAACCGCCTTCAGCGATGCGACAAGCGTTGTGCTGCGGCCCGTTGCGCCGCGGTCACGCGCTTGGCTGGCATTCCGACGCTATGCTAGCTTGGCGCCACGCCAGGATGGCCAGCCCCGCCGGAGTGCATCCGCACAAGAAGTACAAGAGGAATCCTTATGGCCGATGCGACGCCTGCGCTGGAAATCCGCAACCTGCACAAACGCTACGGCGACCTCGAGGTCCTCAAGGGCATTTCCCTGACCGCGCGCGACGGTGACGTGATCTCCATCCTCGGCTCCTCCGGCTCCGGCAAATCGACCTTCCTGCGCTGCATCAACCTGCTGGAAAACCCGCACCAGGGACAGATTCTGGTCGCCGGCGAAGAACTCAAGCTGAAGGCCGGCCGCCACGGCGAACTGGTCGCCGCCGACGGCAAGCAGATCAATCGCCTGCGCAGCGAGATCGGCTTCGTCTTCCAGAATTTCAATCTGTGGCCGCACATGACGGTGCTCGACAACATCATCGAAGCGCCGCGCCGCGTGCTCAAGCAGAGCAAGGCCGAAGCCACCGAGGTGGCGGAAGCGCTGCTGGCCAAGGTCGGTATCGCCGACAAGCGCCACGCCTATCCCAACCAGCTTTCCGGGGGTCAGCAACAGCGCGCCGCGATCGCCCGCACCCTGGCCATGCAGCCGAAAGTGATCCTCTTCGATGAGCCGACTTCGGCGCTCGATCCGGAAATGGTACAGGAAGTGCTTAATGTGATCCGCGCGCTCGCCGAGGAAGGTCGCACTATGCTGCTAGTGACCCATGAAATGGGTTTCGCCCGCCAGGTTTCCACCGAAGTGGTGTTCCTGCATCAGGGCCTGGTAGAGGAGCAAGGATCGCCCGAGAAAGTGTTCGACCACCCCAACTCGGCGCGCTGTAAACAGTTCATGTCCAGCAATCACTAACGGAGCAACATCGCATGATGAACTATAAGAAGATTCTGCTGGCCGCTGCCGCCACCCTGGCGTTCGGTTCCGGCGCATTTGCCGCGGACAAACTCAAGATTGGTACCGAAGGCGCCTACCCGCCCTTCAACCTGATTGACGCCAGCGGCCAGGTGGTCGGCTTCGACGTCGAGATCGCCAAGGCCCTGTGCGCCAAGATGAAAGTCGAGTGCGACGTGGTGACCTCCGACTGGGACGGCATTATCCCGGCCCTCAACGCCAAGAAATTCGACATCCTCGCGGCGTCCATGTCGATCACCGAAGAACGCAAGCAGGCGGTCGACTTCACCGACCCCTACTACACCAACAAGCTGCAGTTCATCGCACCGAAAAGCACCGCGCTGAAGACCGACAAAGCCGGTCTAAAAGGCAAGGTGATCGGCGCCCAGCGCGCGACCATCGCCGGCACCTGGCTGGAAGACAACATGGACGACGTGGTCGACATCAAGCTCTACGACACTCAGGAAAACGCTTACCTCGACCTCGCCTCGGGCCGCCTCGACGGCGTGCTGGGCGACAAGTTCGTCAACTGGGAATGGCTGAAGAGCGATGCCGGCAAGGACTTCGAGTTCAAAGGTGAGCCGGTGTTCGACAACGACAAGATCGCCATCGCCGTGCGCAAGGGTGATGACGCGCTGCGCGAGAAGCTGAACGCGGCGCTGAAGGAAATCGTTGCCGACGGCACCTACAAGAAGATCAACGACAAGTACTTCCCGTTCAGCATCTATTGATCTGCTCCGCGGGCGCCGTCACCTGACGGCGCCCTGCGTCAGTCCTGGCTTCTCATGATTTTTGACCTCTACGGATTCGGCCCAGCCCTGGCCGCCGGCGCGCTCATGACCATCAAACTGGCGCTGACCGCGCTGGCCCTAGGTCTGGTGCTCGGCCTGCTCGGCGCATTGGCCAAGACCTCGCCCTACAAGTCGCTGCAGTGGCTGGGTGACAGCTATTCGACCATCGTCCGCGGCGTCCCCGAGCTGCTCTGGGTGCTGCTGATCTATTTCGGCACGGTCAACGCCATGCACGCCATCGGCGCCTGGCTCGGCCGTCCAGACCTGGAGCTCGGCCCGTTCGCTGCGGGCAGCATCGCCCTGGGCCTGTGCTTCGGGTCCTACGCCACTGAAGTATTCCGCGGCGCGATCCTCGCCATCCCGCGCGGCCACCGCGAAGCCGGCCTGGCCCTCGGCCTGTCCAAGGCGCGGATTCTCTGGAGCCTGATCCTGCCGCAGATGTGGCGGATCGCCCTGCCCGGCCTGGGCAACCTGTTCATGATCCTGATGAAGGACACCGCACTGGTCTCGGTGGTCGGCCTCGGCGAGATCATGCGCAGCGCGCAGATCGCCGTGTCGGTGACCAAGAAACCCTTCACCTTCTTCCTGGTCGCGGCGCTGATCTATCTGAGCCTGACCATCGTCGCAATGATCGGCATGTACTTCCTGGAAAAACGCGCCGCCCGCGGCTTCGTGAGGAGCTCGCGATGAACTGGGAAGTGATCTTCAAATGGCTGCCGCGCTTCTTTGAAGGCGCCGGCCTGACCCTCGAACTGGTCGCCATCGCGGTGGTCGCCGGACTGATCCTCGCCCTGCCGATGGGCATCGCCCGCGCCTCGCAGAGTTGGTACGTGCGCGCCCTGCCATATGGCTACATCTTCTTCTTCCGCGGCACACCGCTGCTGGTGCAGCTGTTCCTCGTCTATTACGGCGCCGCGCAGTTCGAGGTGATCCGTCACGGCCCGCTGTGGCCCTACCTGCGCGATCCGTACTGGTGCGCGATTCTGACCATGACCCTGCACACTGCGGCCTACATCGCCGAGATCCTCCGCGGTGCGATCCAGGCGGTGCCGCCGGGTGAGATCGAGGCGGCGCGCGCGCTGGGCATGTCGCGCTGGCAGACCATGACCTACATCGTCCTGCCGCGCGCCGCGCGCATCGGCCTGCCGGCCTACAGCAACGAAGTAATCCTGATGCTCAAGGCCAGCGCCCTGGCCAGCACCATCACCCTGCTCGAGCTGACCGGCATGGCGCGGACAATGAACGCGCGCACCTACCTGTCGGTCGAGGGCTTCTTCACCGCCGGGGTGTTCTACCTGGTGATCGCCTTCGTCCTGGTTCGCGCCTTCAAGCTGCTCGAACGCTGGCTGCGGGTCGACGCCACCCAGGGTCGCTGAGTGTCGCCCCGCTCCGGCCCGGAGCGGGGTGCGTCAGGCGCATCGCGCGCTAGAATGCCGACCTCGGCCACCACGACCACCCGCGCATGATCCTCACCGGCCCCGACCTGCTCGCCCGCTTCCAGGCGCTGGACGAGTTCCTCGACCGCCACCAGGCCCTCTGGCGCCCGCGGCCGTTCCAGCATCGCCAGTTGGCCTGGGAACTCGAGCACCCTGAACTGGCCGACTGGCTGCGCCAACGCTCGCTGGAACAGGCCGAGGTGGCGCACAACCATCCCGAGCAGCTGAATGCACCGGCACCCTTTCCCGCCCTGGCCCGCGAAGCACAGGCGCTGAGCGCACTCGACGCGCTGCCCGAGCAAGCGCGCGCTACGCCGCCAGCGCGTTTCGCCAGCGACGTGCCGGGCCGCAAGTGGCAGCAGATCGATGCATTCGCCCGTCATCTGAGCTTTCAGCAGACTCCCCAGCACTGGCTCGACTGGTGTGCTGGCAAGGGCCACCTCGGCCACTTGCTGAGCTGGCAAGGCGGCGAGCTGACTTGCCTGGAGCACGATGCGGCGCTGGTCAGCAGCGGGGCACAACTCAGCCAACGCCGCGGCCTCATCGCGCACCATCAACGGCAGGACGTGCTCGCCGCCGACGCCGCCGACTGCGTGAGCGCCGCGCACACCCCGGTGGCCTTACACGCTTGCGGCGACCTGCATGTGCGCCTGCTGCAACTGGCCAGCGCCGCTGGCTGCACACAACTGGCGATCGCACCGTGCTGCTACAACCGCACCGCCAGCGCTGACTACCAAGCGCTGTCCACTGCCGCGCAAGGCTCGGCACTGCGCCTGTCGCGCGACGACCTCAGCCTGCCGCTAAGCGAAACGGTCACCGCCGGCGCCCGCGTACGCCGGCAGCGTGACCAGTCGATGGCCTGGCGCCTGGCCTTCGACCTGCTGCAACGCCAGCTGCGCGGCGTCAATGAGTACTTACCGACGCCATCGCTGCCGAGTGGCTGGCTGCACAAGGACTTCCCCGGCTATTGCAACGACCTCGCCGCGCTCAAGGGCCTGTCAGCACCCGGCGCTCAGGACTGGGTCGCACTGGAAAGCGCCGGCTGGGCGCGGCTTGCCGAGGTGCGCAATCTGGAGCTGCTACGCGGGCTGTTCCGCCGCCCGCTGGAACTGTGGCTGCTGCTCGATCGAGCGCTGTATTTGCAGGAGCACGGCTACCAGGTGCGCCTGGGAACCTTCTGCCCCAGCGAACTGACGCCACGCAACCTGCTGCTGCTCGCCGAACGCTGAAGTTGCCCACCGATTCTGTGGATAACTTTGTGGGCAGTTTCTGGGCAAATCGCGGAGAAGCAGGCGGAGCAAGCATTCCGCTGACTTGGCGAATTTTCGTCCAGATCAAAAAAGCAAATAAAAACAGTGCGTTGCGAATTTTCGGGAACTACCGCACAGATAATGAGCACGATCGTACTAAGCGCCTCACTCTTGTGCATAAGCCGCGCATAAGCACGTCTTTACTCGGCCCAATGAATCGCTATAATGGCCGCCCTCAAAGGCCGGTATAGCTCAGCTGGTAGAGCAACTGACTTGTAATCAGTAGGTCCCGGGTTCGATTCCTGGTGCCGGCACCATACAAATCAAAGGGTTACGTGAAAGCGTAGCCCTTTTTTGTTGCCAAAAATTGGGCCGGGGTAGGATTGGGGTAGGGTTTTGCCATCCGCACCTTTCTTGGATAGAAAATATTCGCGCCACAAGCCCTAGCACTCGCCGCTGAAAATCACCCCTAACCCCGTTCTTGCAGAAAGCCCTACGCCCCTTGGCGGCGAAAACTGCCTGCAACCAGCTGCTTGAAGTCCACTAATAGTGAAAGGCCCTGTTCGCCCATTCGCTACAACGTGGACCTTGAAGAACCGCTGGCGCTGAATAGATTAAAGGGGACGGGTCGGCAGACCTCGACTTGAGAAACATTCTCGCTATAGCGCCTATGTGCCGGGTCGCTTCGGCGAGGCCTGTTTCTGGAGTTAAGGCCTGCCCCGCCTGCCGCCATCGCCCCTGCTTGGTAACGCGTGATGGTGGTCTCTTAGTCTCTTATCAACTCAAGAGGTCACCCCCGTGCATCAGACCGCCCCTACCCCGAAGCATGCCAGCTTCACTCCCCTGCACAACAACGAGCTCAGCTGCCTTCTTGGCTTTCGCAGCAACGCTGCAGCCACTGAGCTGTATGACGAGGCCCGACTGCGCCATGACGCTGTTGCCGGCGTACTGCATGCCTTGTCCGGCGCAGCGGACCTGAATACGCTGGAAAACCATCTGCTCCAGGACTGCATCCTGGCAATGCGCCTACTGTGCTCCGACGCTGCCGCCCTGTACTCCGCCGCGTGGAAAAAACAGCAAGCAGGGCACCCCAGTCATCAACAGTCTTAGCCGTCCTTGCGCTCGAGCTCAGACTCGAAGCGCTGCACGAAATCGACGAGATTGATATTCAGCGCATGGCATATATCACGAAGCTGCACGAGATCGAGCCGCCGCAGGCCACGCTCGATATCACTCGCGAAGGACTGGGGCCGTTGCAGCACCTCAGCAAACTGCGCCTGAGTTAATCCTGCCTCGACCCTGCACTGCTTCAGCAGCCTGAGCAGGGCCAGGTTCTCATCTCGATAAACCGACTTCTCCACGAGGAGCCCCTCAAACCTTGACTGCTCGCAAAGGTAAATCTAATATCCAGATATCTGTTTTACAGATATTCAGATTTAAAGCAGCTCACTCCTGCCTTAATGGGCAAGCTGAGCGCACACTGCGCATAGGGGCCCTGCCATGTTCGAAACCTATCCAATTGCTCAACTACCCGAACCGCCAGGATTCCAATCGGAGACCACTCGCTGGGCATACGTTGCTCAATCCCGTAATGACGAGTGGTTCTATGTAACCCATGAGTATCTTCAGGCAGGAGATCCCGAGCACCCCTGCCGTCAGCAATTTCTGATACCGGAAGTGCCCTACTTGATGGGGCTCATCCACTCGGGCACCCCCGAAGCCAGGATCGTATCCATCCAGTTGGTATCGCCGCCGTGGCTAAATGGCCAAGGGGATTGGCAAATGGAGCAACTGGTGCAGCTATGTGTGGTGCCCAGTTCAATGGTGAATCGCTACATCTATGTAGTCGAAGGACGCGAGGCTTACCTTAACGGCTGCACATCCGAAGACCTCAACACGGCCCAAATACTCTGGAGCCGAGGAGACGGCGAACGTGACACCTGAGCTAGATACCGCCCTGGCCTCCCGCCACTCTAAGATCTATCCATCCCACTACATCGACGGCCGCTTCGGCTTCGAATGCATGGATGGCTGGGCTGACCTATTGGATGCCGCTGCCGGGCTGGTCCAACAGCACGTAGATGCAATTGGCGCCGATCAGGTCTTCGCGCGGCAAGTGAAAGAGAAATTCGGCAGCCTACGAATTTACACATGGAACGCAGATGAGCGCTCCGTTGCGATATTCGACCTCATCGAAGGTCTGTCTGCCTCAATCTGCGAAGAATGCGGGCATCCCGGAACGATCAAAGAACACAATGGCTGGCTCCGTTGTCGCTGCCCAGCACACCACATGTCAGAGGTAGTTCACATCGGGCGCCCACTCCCCACAGAGCAGTCAGCATCGACTCTGATGGAACTGCTTAATGTCGCGCTCAAATTCTTCGATTACAACGTCCTGCCCTGCCTAAGGTGGTTTACACAGCCAGCAATTGCTTTTGGGTCGACCACGCCCGCAAGCCTTATCCATTCCGATGAAGGACGGACACGAACTCTCCGCCTACTCCAACAACTGGAGTTCGGCGTCCTACCTTAGAACAGACCGTGGAAATAGTGATGAGTCCCACCAATCACAGGCCTGATAAATGACACCAATCCGTGTGGTAATTGAAGATTGGGATGGCGATGGAGCCATCCGGATTCCAGATGAGGTCCTTCAGGAGATGGGGATAGATGTTGGTAACAGCGTCTACCTCGTGGAGGAGTTTGTAGGCACAACTCGCTGCGTTGTGTTGAGTAAAACACCACGTGTCCCCGATCGAGCTGACGAGTTAGTAGAGCACTTCAACTCCACTAGAGAGCCGCCAATAGCTTAAGTGCCTGCTGAGCGTTCACTTTTGACCGGTTAGCGCATGGCACTGGCTGGCCATCTTTGTCCTCCCTCTATGGAGGAGAAGCCATGCACATTGCCAGCTGCGGCCATCAACCTTGGAGCAGAGGAAAATTGGTCGGGCGGGAAACCCCGCTCCGATGTAAAAATATCAACACCCGGGTTGGGCCGGAAGCGGACGCTCGTGATCGGGAGCAAGATACCTACGCCTTCGACTACGCGACCGCATGTGCACAAGCTGTGCGCGTACCCACCCAGGAGCGAATGCTAATGACAACCCTCTATGATTCTCATGCCCCTAAACGCGCAGCCAAACTCCGGGTGAATGGTGATCTGCTCACCAAGGCCACAGAGCTCGGCATTAACCTTTCGACGAAATTGGAGCAGGCTCTGGCCGAGGCTCTTAGGACGGAACACCGCAGGAGATGGCTGGCGGAGAATCGGACAGCCATAAGTGCCTACAACCAACACGTACAAGACAATGGGGTCTTTAGCGACGACCTACGGCGTTTCTGATGCGCTGCCCGTAACGAAGACACCGCTCAGCTTGATGCTCCAAACGTCTACGTTTACGGACGTACAGTCACAACAGGGAGCGAATCACAAAGGTCGCGCCATCGCTGAAAAGCTCGCCTCGATCAATGTCCACTTGGGTGAGGCAGATCCTCCTGTAACGGCTGCGTCTTTCTTACTCCGACCTCATCTGCCGGCGCAGAAGCAGCGGGGCTTGGTCTGGTCGGCGCCCCCAAGAATCGTGCTCGACCTACCGCCCCCTTTAACTGCCGCAACGGTTCTGAAAGCTGCCGCCCAATCGTCGCAGCGTGGAAATGGACATCGCTGCAATGTTGCAGCTGCCCACCCTGCCAACGATCGAAGCCCGGCAAAGGGAACGACACCCCACCAATGTGAGCCTGCACCGTGGCCTGAAGACCTCCCTGAACTTGCTCAGCCAAACGCGCCATAACCGACGGACTCTCACAGCCGAAATTTACGTGCAGATAAACTTCAGTCACTCCACCGGCGGTGAAGCGGATGGTCGGCACCATCCCCTGACGCCGCAGCTGCTCAAAGTCTGCCTCGGTCACACCAGCCAGGTGCAGCCAACTGTCCTGGGACGAGAGCGACAGCTGCACATTACAACCCTGACTATTGAGCACCTGCAGATTCGGCCAGTTCGCGGACAGCTGATCACTACGGATCAGCTCACCCAGCAGCGCCTCTCCGGGAACGCCGAAGTCGATACGCCAATGAGCAAATTGACGCTCCAACGCCCACAACATATCGATAGCAGCCCGCCACGCCATGTTGTTCACAACGGATCGCACACCATGGCGCATCAAGGCCGCTTCTCCGAGGCGCGTCGCACGGCTCAGGTACGGCGTGCGATGCACTTCAGGTGTCAGGCCTGATCCGTCTTGGCCGTCATGAGCAAGCTCTTGAGATCCGTCATCAAGGCACGCATCTCTTCCATCTCGGTTCGGGCTTGCTGGATCTCGTTGCGCATCAGCAGGCGCATTTCCTTGAGGAGCACCTGGTTCTCCAGCGCGAGTGATGTCATCGCCTGGAGCAACGGGTACATCACCTCTGCTAACTCCTCGCTGGTCGACACTTTCGCCTGACGCATCGTGTCCAGCTTCGTCGCCAGCGCCAGTGCCATCTCTTCCGTTCGGCTCTCCACTTCTTGCCGGGTCATCGCCTCGGCTGTTTTCAGCTTGCTCATTCATCCACCAACCTAATCTCAATTTATCTGCGTCTGTCGGCTCATAGCCCACGGTCGAAATGTTCCGCAGAGCCAACTCGTACCACAGCCGTCGGCGAAACGACTCATCCCCCTTGACCACCATGCGTTTCGCACCGCGCAGCCGGGCTCGCTCAGCAATGGCTTCATATACGGCTGGGTGGGACGACGACGCCAAAAACACTTTGGGTGATTCGACAAAGGCAGTCCGTGTTGGCCGGCTGCGCCAGACCCAATCGATACGTCGCTCGTCCCGTGGCTTCGCAACAAAACGGGAAAGCCTGGGCAGCACCTCTAAGGCGGGGTCCGGCAGCACACCAGGATCTGACTCGATATGTACCTCTCCGCTCTCAACCGGTTGCTCTACCGCAAATGGCCGGAGTAGATGCAGGTGCTGCGAGGCGGCAAAGTTCAGCTGCTTTGCAAGCGCGTTCCACGAGTAGCCCTTTCCCAGATCACTGCCTTTCATCGGCAGCCTATCCCCGTACTGGAAGGAGATCCCTGAGACTCGGCCTGTACTCGCAATACGGGGAATGGGGGTCACGCCTGCCTCAAGCAAGCGCTGCCAGAACACTGGGAATGACGGCCGTCCAGCCAGCGCTGCATCCACCAGTCGCTGAAGCAGCATTCGGTCAGAAGGCTGTCCGGTACGGATGCTCCGATTAAGCTCATTTGCCGTAGGCAATTTCCTCCGTGCCGGCTCACCACCAGGTCGGCCAACCGACACCCGATACAGGCCGTGCTTTATTTCCAGCCGCGCAGCGGCAGCTTCCCACAACCGAAAATCCATTCGGGGATTCCAGATCCGCCCACCACGCTCTACAACAGAGAAGACAATGTGCACGTGCAGGTGAGCTTTATCGCCATGCACAACATAGAGGACCTGTCGCTCGCCCGAAGCGACCTCGGCCATCGCCTCTTTCGCCAGCTCAACGGCTTGCTCGGCAGTGAGCCGATCCGCTGCATGCTCAGCGCTTCCCGGAAAAAAGCTCAGCACGGAGTGAACAAAATAATCCTCCGGTGGCTTTTTCCCGCAACGCTCTGTCGCTGTGAACGCCCACAATGCCGTGGTCCATTGCTTGGCATAGTTGAGTGGCGTCTCACCGGGCAACATCGGCAACGCATTGAGCGATTCGTGCCGCAGCACCCTCTCGTTTGACTTGCCCTTGCGCGACAGCAGATACCGAACCAGGTTGCGCAAATGCCGCTTCGATCGGTGTTTTCTGACTTTAAAAATCATCCAACAGCGCTCGCAAGGCACGTAACTCAACCGCAATGTCATGCAAAGAGGAATCGTCCACGAACACCCCCGTGTTCGCCCAATAAGCCAACTGGTTGAGGTTGTTGCCGATACGAGCGAGCTGATTGATCGACTCGGCATCCCAGACTGACCGAGGTGGCACGATTTCGCGGTCCAGAGCAGCACGGAGCAGCCAGTCGGTCACGCTGAGGCGTAGTTCACGGGCCCTAGCAGTGATGATTTTCTTGTCGGAGGGGGTAATTCGGAGGCTCAGCCTCGCCGTCTTCTGATTCATAAGGAGCACCTTGTTATTATTTTTATGTCAATGCTATTGACCTATTAATTAGGCCTTTTCTTTTTCAAGCGCAGCGCAGAAAAAGCGAGCCCGCGTTGGGCGGAACGAAGTGACGTACAACGCCTTTGCTCGCAAATTCGCGGTTCGATAAAAAGTATCGCACGGGGAAAAGCGCAAAAAACGGAGCCAAGGAAACTTGGTCGTTTCAGGCGGAAACTCGGTAATTTCCGGCCAAATCACCGACGAACGGCGTAATCACTCACTACGAGTGTGTTTCTAAGTTCGGCCGTCAATTTCCAACCTTGGGTACCCAAACTCCCAATTCGGCCGTGCATTTCCGATTGCGGACCAGCGAGACCGACCTGCGCCAGGCACATCCGAAGCAGGCTGGCGCTTACCGCATTTGGGCAGCGGCATCCTCAATTGGACGGATATCATGCGGCAGCAGCAACACCATTTTGCGCATTCGCCAGAAGTAGAGATCAAGCGCTGAGGGCGAACTACTGCTTGCGAGCAATACATTCGTTCTTTTTTGGCAGAACAATTAGCCAAAACTTCTACTAGAAATATGTCCCTGCTCTGGGTGGGGCAATTTATCTAGTCGCTACTTTTAGAAGCCGCATTGCCAGCCTTCACGCTCGAGACGCCGAACAGCACCAGTGCCAGTCCAATTAGCTGATAGATGGAAACGGTTTCGCCAAGCACAAGCCAGGCTGCAAACACGGTGAGCACAGGTCCTAGGTTTCCCACGGCTGCGGCGTGGGTCGTTCCCATTCGCTGAATGGCAAGCGCCATCCAATAGATCGGCAAGACCGTTGAGCAGAGCGCCATCAGCGCAGCAAAGACCCATACCAGGCTAGGCAAGCTAGCGAGTTGCATTGGCTGGCCCGTTACAAGGTAGTGGATAAGTACCATGACGGACGACGCAGCCCCAGCCAATCCAGCAAGGCGCATGGAGCCCAGCTGCCGCAGCATGACCCCTGCTCCGAAGTAGTACATCGCAAAAGTGACGGCGCTAGCCAGCACCCAAGCAGAGCCTTTGATCAGGTCAGCACTGCTGCCGGGGCGTGCATATCGTGCAGGAAAGCAATTCCCAATCCCGAGTAGCAGCAGATCATTGCGAACAGGGTACGCCGAGACGGTCGCTCACGGACAACGACTGCCTGAAGCAGCAGAACCATTGTTGGGTAGGTAAACAAGATCAGCCTCTCCAGTCCCGCACTGATGTTTTCTAGCCCATAGAAGTCAAAGAGGCTCGAGAGGTAGTAGCCGAGTAAGCCGAGCAGCAGCACTCGCATGCCTTGGGGAAAGGTTAGCGGCGAGTTGCGGTCCGCACTCAACCAGATCAGCCAGAGGAAAAGTGGCAGTGCTATGCCCATGCGCAAGGCAAGCAGCGTAATGGCGTCCACGGGACCTGCCGCATAGGCAAGCTTGACGAAGATTGCTTTAAGACTGAAGCCGGCAGCGGCGAGCACCGCGAACAAGCGACCGCCACGGACGCCGCTCTGATAAAGCACAAGCAAAGCTTTCATGGCGCTCCGGGTATGCATAGAGCTCCCGGGCGGCCCCCATGCTTTCTCAATTTAGTACGCACATAATTTGGCGCCCAGTTCACTGGTGGAGAAAGCATCTGCTGCGTCTCACCTCACGAGGAGATCAAGCGGCACGCTAAAACGCCTAAGATTTAGGCATTCTGGCGTGATTGAGCTATGCCCCCTTCACCGTTTAAAAATTCTCTTTTCGGGCTTGCCATCCATGAGAATCTCGCTAATGTTGTGCGTACAAATATCGCGACTTTACATGCGATACGCACCCAAAACAAAAACAAAAAGACGAGAGCCTCCAGATGAAGATCATCTATCTATCCTTAAGCTTCGCCCTTCTACTCCTCGGCGGGTGCACAGACGCCTATACCTACAAACCCCAGCAAGACGTAGCGCTCACTAGCTACTGCCAAAAAACCGGAGACTGCTATCGCTACAGCCTCTCGTGGCAAGCCGTATTCCGCTAACGCATATCCCGATGGGTAGAAACGGACTCTTACCGTTTGGACCGATGCACCGGTGCGTGAATCCTGGACCATTCCAGAGCGGCTCAGCATGGATAACCACACCTGCCGGTGGACCTAACCCTTCTGTCCTCCGCCATCCAGTCGGCGGATCTCTGCAAGCAAGCTCCTCAACGCTTCACCCTCGAAACGAACCTCGAGAAGCTTTCCACCGCTTGCCCGGTGAGGATTGCGATACCCCACACTCAGTGTTTGCGCTGACTCATCAAACTCAAAGTGAGTCAGTTCCTGTATACGAGCAACCGTGAAAATCATTGAACTGCCTTTGATGCCTGATAATTAGCGGGGCAAACCCATCTGAGCGTCAGTTGGGGGAACGACGTACATTGATTGGAGCGACGCCGAGAGATCAGCTTCCTGAGCTCTCCACTGCTAGCTGATCAAGGCTACGTACGCAGCGACTCAGAAATCGCTCCACGCCGCTTGGTGTCCACGTCTGATGAGCATCCAACAGCTTCTCCCGGACGAAGGCGTATTGCCGCTGGGCCGCAGTAAGCGCGCTCGCAAGCTGCGGAGCTCCGGTTCGAAGCTTCGCGAATGATTCATTGATTTCGGCGTCCAGGCTTCGAATCCGCGCCTCAGAAATATCCAGGAAGTAACTCGGGAGCGCTCGAAACGTTCGCACTTGATAGACCTGCAGAGCTCTTCCGATATTCAGGCTCAGCTTGTGAAGTTCTCGAGTGGTCGGGTCAATATCCAACGCTTGCTGCTCGTACTTCGCAGATGCGTTTGCGTCCAACTGAAGCTGAAACTCCAACAGCTTTTCAAGGCCGTGGCCGGAGCGATTAACGCCCTGCTGCGGTTGCTCGTCCAAATCTTGGAGCTGCGCCGCCATTGATCCGACTAGCCGCTGTGCTTCCGGGGACCGCAGTTCTTTTGCCGCAACCAGCATGCTTTGCAGGTCCTGCTGGTAAGTGTCAACGCGGCCAGCGCCCGGAGCGCCTTCGAAGTCATTGAAATTTACTAGCGCAGCTGATGTAACGAGATAGCCCAAGCTCCGGAGCTGCTGCCACTGGCCCCAAGCCAGCTCTCCAGCCATAGCAGCAGTGTTAGACCAAAAACCGAAAAGCAACAGAATGGGAAGGCATCGCATGGAATTCAGTTTCCTCTGGGATCGAGCAGCAACTCGTGACTTACTCAGTTCGGAACTGCCTCACTAACACTTGCAGCTCACTCCCTAGTCGAGCCAAGTCCGCACTCGAATCAGAGACTCGCCGAGTTGCGTGCGCACCTTGATCCGCGATGCTGTACACACGCTCGACATTCTGACTAATTTCATCTGCGACCCGACTCTGCTCGGTGGCTGCATCTGCAATCTGCAGATTGAGCTCTTCAATGCTGCTGACGGCCTGTGTAATCAAACCTAGCGCCTGCTGCGCCTCCTCTCCGAAAGCAACAGCTTCCTGGCCCAGCTCTGCACTTCGCGTCATCCGCTGAACTGCAGAGGCTGACATGCTCTGAAGCTCCGCAACGAGCTGTTCAATTTCCGAGGTTGAGTGCTGAGTGCGCTGCGCCAGCCCACGAACTTCATCTGCCACCACTGCAAAGCCTCGCCCCTGCTCTCCGGCACGAGCGGCCTCAATAGCAGCGTTGAGCGCGAGCAGGTTGGTCTGTTCGGCAACGGCCTTGATTACATCCAGCACGCCACCAATGCGCTCGCTGCTCTGGTGCAGCTCTCGAATCGCTTGCCGCGAGCCATCCAGTTCGCGCGCTAGCAAACCGATCTGATTCGCACTTTGGCGCACAATACGTTCGCCGGCGCTGGCTTGTTGATTAGCCTGAACAGCAGCTTCGGAGGCTTGCTCAGCATGGCGCGAAACCGCTTGAGCCGAGCGAGCCATTTCCTGGGTTGAGGTAGCCGCTAGCTCTGACTCGCGTTGCTGCGCCAGAGCCCCCTCATTGCTTATGAGGCTCGCCTGCTGCAGTTCGCCAGCGGATAGATGAAGCTGTTCAACTCCCGCAGCGATTCGTTGTGCGAGGCCGCGGAGGTTGGAAGCCATTGCCCCCATTGCCTGCCCCAATCGACCCAACTCATCCCGACGATCAGGCATGACGGTCTGCCGGAGGTCTCCAGCAGCGATGACGCGGGCAACCTCCAAGGTTTGACGCAATGGGGGAAGAATTAGCTGACGAACCGCCCAGCCTGCCAGCGCCGCTAGGACCAAGATGACAATTGCGCTAATGCACAACAGCTGAATCACTGCGTGCGCGCGAGCTTCCATGCTCTTACGCTGTGCCGCTAGCGTATCGTTGGCCTGCTGCAGCACATGGTCCGCAAGCTGCCGCATAACTATTGAGCTGCGCTCGTTGGCTACCCGTCTATCGCTGTAGCGCTCAAATGCAGCACGATATGCGATGACCGCGTCCTCGGCTGCCTGAAGAACGTCCTGATGCTCTTCCTTCCCCGAGACTTTTAGACGCGCCACCTGCTCGGCGATTCCTTGGACAATGTCCCGCCACTCCAGTAGTCGCTTCTCCCCGCCGTCCTCAACGAAGGCAAACTCCAGCACACGAATCGCGAGCAACATACGCATAAGCCGAGAAGCGCTTTCTGCCTGCGTAAGCGTGGCAGGGTCCGCGGTGCTCTGATTGAGTTGGCTTTCGCGGAGGGAATCGAGCATATCCAACTCGACGAACTCGAACTGGATACGCGCCTCGTCCGCCTGCTTCTGCATCTCCTTCAGCGCCTGGCCGGCATCCTGCGAGCTGGCAGCGAAGTTCCGAAACTGATCAAGATACTGTTCGCTGCTTACTCGGATCTGCTCGAGGCGCTTCTTCGCTGCAGAATCACTACCTCGCAACAGCTCAGCGACACGCTTTCCAAGCTTTGAGATTGCATCTTCGACCCGTCGGGCATGGCCCTGGTCGGGACTTACCGCAAAATCGCGCTCCGCATTTCGGGCCTGCAACAACAGCAAGTTGATCTCGGCGATCGATTGCCCTTCCGAGCTATCAGAGAGGAGGGAGTTCGAAGATTGGAATGTGATGCCTATAGCCGCCAATGACAGCAGAGTCACAAGGCCAAATGCGACCAAGAGCTTTTGCCCGACAGGCATGTCATTTAATAGGGTACGAAGCAGCTGCGGCATATTCTTATCCTTATTTCGCTACGCAGGCATCCTGATGCACTCGGCATCAACTCACGGTTTCGTCAGAGTGCCGAACATCTACAACACGCCACAGGCGCTCCCTTCAGTGGGGCCATAACCATCGAAGGACAAAACGCTCTCTGACCACAACACGAAGACGGGCGTGCGTAGCGGGAGCGCCTGCTGGGGTACCGCGATTACCTAGTTGGCCAAGAGCTTCTGGATTAGCCCCCTACCCAGCGCAATCTCGTCCTCATTTACGAGATGCCCCATGCCCGGATAGACGACTAGGTGCACATCCGCTCCCATACGCTCGAAAACGGTGGCGCTCTCCTGGGTGCGGCCCAACGGCACCCACACGTCGTCGTCGCTATTAGCAAGAAGTACAGGTGTTCCAGCCAATGCCTTGGGCGTCAACCAAGACATACCCGCTGGCCCAATCAAACCACCGGTGTAGGCAATAAGCCCGCCCCAACGTGTTGGGTGCCGATGCACGTACTCGCAAGCCAGGCAGGCACCCTGCGAAAAGCCAAGCAGGATAATCCGAGACCGCGGAATCCCAATCGCTTCGAGCTGGGCTACCAGCGACTCGATGCGCTCCAAGGCAAAATCAAGGAATGGCTGGTTGTTGGCCAGCGGGGCCATGAACTTGTCCGGATACCAAGAGTTACCGGCAGCCTCTACCGCCACGTAAGGCAGATTGGGGAAATCCAGACGATCCGCAATCGCGAACATGTCCGCAGGAGATTGGGTGCGGCCATGAATGAGGATCGCCGCCGCCCCGACAGCCTCGGGCGCTGGGCCCAAGGTGTGGAGCGGCGGAAGCATATGAACATTTTCGCTCATCAGCTTTCCCCTCAGTACTTCAGAGGTTCGAGATAGGCGGCAATTTCCTCTGCACGAGCAGCCATCTGTGGCGGCACCTGGATAGTCTTACCCAGATCCTCATAGGATTCGTCCACCAAGAAGCCTTTGGGCTTGGAAACGGTCGCCTCGAACAAAGCGCCACCCGGCGTACGCACATACACGGAGTCGAAATACCCCCGATCCTTGCGATCAGAGACGTCGGTGTAACCCAGCCCCTCTAGGTGAAGCTTGACGTCACGCTGGATATCCAAGTCGCTCACCTCAAAAGCGCAGTGATGCACAACGCCTTCGCCGTACGACCACGAGCCCTGAGGCAGATCCGAATCAAGCTCGAAATCGATGATCGTGCCACTGCCACCTTTGCCGACCTCATAGCGGCTAAAAATACCGTCAGTATTCTTGAGCGAGCCGCTCCAACCGTAATGCATGAACTCAGCCGAGTTCTCCAGATCACGCACTGACACCGTGATGCCATGAGTGCCGCGAATACCAAAGCCTTCAGGAACTACTCCGTTGGAGTACGGCTTCCGATCATCGTCGGAAATGCCGACCAACTCGTAGCAGATGCCACACGGGTGCGCGAAGTGCAGAAGCTTTTCTCCGAATCGCTCCTGGTACTCGGGCTTAAAGCCATGGCTCTCCAGATGCTTGGCCCAGAACACCAGGGAAGACTCCGGAACTGATAGTGCGAGGGTCTTGATCTGGCCACTGCCTGGTCGCGCCTTACGGCCGGACTGGCGGAACGGGAAGCAAGTAATCAACGTGCTCTCTTCACCCAAATCGTTTCCGTAATACAGGTGGTAGATTGGGTCCTCCCCGTCATAAAGCCCGGTCTTCTTAACGCTCTTTAGCCCTAGAACCTTGGTGTGGAAGTCGTAATCCTCCTGCGCACCGCCGACGTTGAGGGTGATGTGGTGATGACGCTGAATGTGCGGGTTGAGCTTCATGGCGTTCTCCTCTTGTTAGATTTTCGAACGTAGTCAGGGACGGGTGCCGGAGAAGGCGTTATCAAGCAACTGACGAATTGCCGCTGGTTCAATCGGGCGGGGGTTCCAATACGGCGAGGAGCAAGCGATCTCGACGGCTCGAGAGATGTCCGCTTCCTTCATGCCAATGTCGGCAAGTCGGATCGGAGCACCGTGCTTGGCTGCCAGATCAAAGATTCCGCGAGCCGCGGTTTCAGCACCCAGCGCACGAGCGATACGAGCCATCGCCTCGGGCGCAGCATCGGTGTTGTAGGCAACAGCGTGAGGCAGAACCACGGTGTGAGTTTCTGCATGCGGCAGGTCAAAGCTGCCCCCCAAGGTGTGGCACAACTTGTGATGGATGGACATGCCGACCGCCCCGAGGCAAACACCGCAAGCCCAAGCACCGAAGAGCGCATCGGACCGTGCCTCCCTGTCCTCGGGATTCGCGTGGATGCGCGGCAGGGCTCGACCGATAGCAGCGATACCTTGTTCGGCCAGCATAGAGATCAGAGGGTTGGCATCTTTCGAATACAGCGCCTCGACCGCATGAGCGATGGCATTCATCCCGCTGGTCACCGTCATCTGCGCCGGCAGACTTAATGTCAGATCCACGTCGTAGATGATGACTTCTGGCAGCACCTTCAGAGTGCGTTGCGTGGTCTTCAAGCCATTTTCGGTCTGGCCAATGATCGGGGTAGCTTCAGAGCCAGCGTAGGTCGTGGGGATGACGACTTGCGGCAAGTCGGTATGCAGCGCAATTGCCTTGCCTAGCCCAATGGTGGATCCACCGCCTAGGGCGACCACGCAATCAGCGCCCACGCTTTCCACTACTGCCAAGGCCTCTCGCGTGACCTCCACAGGGGTGTGCATGGTGGCGTTGTCATACAACCCCACGGCCAGGTCCCCGAGCTGACGCACCAGTGCTTCGCCTGACGCCCGCTGCTGGGGAGTAGTCAGAACCAGAGCTTTGGAACATCCCAACGCACGAACTTCCTCGGCAACCTGGGCAAGAGTGCCAAAACCAAAAACCACTCGCGATGGCAAGGCGTTGTAAACAAATGGCTGCATGCATCTCTCCTAGCTAAAGCTTTGCCCCACCGGAGAACGCCCGTGGATCATCTTTTGAGCGCTCAAACCGATAGGAAATATTTGTACGCACAACTTAGAACCTGGCCAGCAAACATGTCAATTGTTTTCTAGACAAATGGCAAAACCAGGCGTTCAGGCGAAGGACAACTCACACGTATTTGTACGGATGAGATATGGGAGGCAAAAAAAAGGGGGCAGCGCCTTGGTTCGGCACCACCCCCAAAAGGTGACAAGCTCGGTTAACTCTACTGCGCCTCGAGGGTGCCAATGCGCGTCGCCAGCGCAAGCACTCTTCTGGCCCGGTAGGCAATCGGGTAATCAACTAATAGGCCGTCAACCTGAATGGCCGCCAGGCCCTGCGACTCAGCCTGGCGAAAGGCATCGTCAATTCGACGCGCCTGGTCAACGACTTGCTCAGAAGGTGTCATGGCTGCGTTAGCCAGCTCCACCTGGTTTGGATGAATGCAAAGGCGCCCTTGAAAGCCATGCATCCGCGTGCGTTCTACCGCGAGCCGATAACCGTCTGGATCTTCGACCCGCAACCAAGCGGCATCAATTGGCGCCTCAATCCCTGCAGAGCGTGACGCATGCACCGCCAAGCTCCGGTAATAAAGGAGCTCCTCCTCACCCGCGGTCTGCTCCACTCCTATGTCGTAGGTGAGGTCACCTGAGCCGACCGCCAAACGCTTCACGCGAGGGCACGCCGCAGCAATCTGAAATATCGAAGCGAACCCTTTCGCCGTTTCAACGAGTGGCACCAGATCGAAGCCACCGACCGGCATCTGCCGCTCTCGCTCCAACTGCCCAATGACCCAATCCACTTGCCGCAACTGCTCGGCGCTCTCAACCTTGGTCAGCATCAAGCCATCGACGCCCGGCCGGACTACAGACTGAATGTCCCCATAGGCAAACTCAGTTTCTAGTGAGTTGATGCGCACATAACCCAGGCACCCTCTGGGCTGCATTAATGCATCAACGACCATTTGCCGCGCAGCGACCTTCTCCGCCAGCGGGCAGGCATCCTCCAGATCCAGGACCACCGCATCCGCTCCCAGCGTGAAGGCTTTTTGAGTACGGCGCAGGTGATTGCCCGGCGCGAAAAGCATTGATCTGATCATCACGACCTCGCTGTTTGTACGTACAAATATCACAAATCATGCGAAATCGCGTCAACGAAAATCTAAATAAAAAAAAATACTCTATTTATAACAATGACTTATATGAAATTACCCAAACTCATCACAGCGCAGCGAAGGCCTGATCCGTGCGCAAATAGCGTAATAGTTGTACGCAACATATTGACATTGTGAGGTCATTACCCCTTAGATAGAGGCATATGAGTCCATGCGACTCCACCGCTCCTAGCTCCTATATGAACAATCACAAGAACAGGGCGAAACACATGAGCAATCGTGTTAGGTCACTCAATCCCAAGGACCTTCACGCCGCGTCCAAAGCGGTCCTGAGCCTAGCGGCTCAAGGAAGCTTCTGGGTCGGCATCGATAGGGTGAGCACGCCTGCCGGAACTTGCGCGGCAGGCCAAATGTATGTCGAGTACTGGATACCCGCCGAGCTTCAACATGAAACTCCTCTGGTGATGATTCACGGCGGCGGCGGGCAGGGGCTGGATTACCTGCAAACGGCTGACGGCCGTCCAGGGTGGGCACACTGGTTCGTCCAACAGGGTTATGCGGTATACGTTGTGGACCGACCAGGGCACGGGCGCTCTCCATTTCACCCAGACTTGCTCGGTGCGATGAGCCCGCCTCCAACTTACGAGTTCTTGTCTAACTTCTTCTCAGCTCCTGCAAAAGGCCCGATGGCCTGGCCTGGGTCAGCCCTGCAGACTGAATGGCCGGGCGACGGCACCATTGGCGACCCCGCGCTGGACCAGTTCACTGCCAGCGCTGGCCCGTCCCCAGCCATGCCCATCGTGCATTCCCTCATGCGCAAAGCAGGAGGGGAGCTCCTTGATCTGATCGGCCCAGCCATTTTGCTTACTCACTCAGCAGGAGGCCCCTGTGGCTGGGTGATGGCGGATGAGCGTCCAGCGTTGGTCAAAGCCATCATCGCCATCGAACCGCTGGGACCTCCCTTCGCACAACGGCCCAACGGCAGTCTCGACTGGGGAATCACTGCAGCGCCGCTGACCTTCGACCCACCTGCGGCATCGCCGTCAGAAATTGCACGCGAGGAACGTCCAGCGTCGCCAGGTTGCGTCCCGTGCCAGGTTCAGCAAGAGCCCGCCCGACAACTGCCGAACCTGCAAGGCTATCCAATCGTCGTCGTAACGGCTCCGGCCTCATGGATGGCAATGGACAACCACGGCACGGTCGACTTCCTCAGGCAGGCCGGTGCATCTGTGGAGCACCTCCGCCTCGAGAACGCCGGCATTACTGGAAATGGTCACGCCATGATGCTCGAGAAGAACAGCGATTCGATCGCTGCCTTACTCGAATCCTGGATAGCCGAAAACGTGCAGTGACACCACGCCTACACCTCTGGCCGTCCACCGAGGCGGCCACCCCGAATCGGAGATACTTGGTATGTCGGAAAGCAAAGTAATCGTCGTAGGCGCTGGCCCTACCGGACTAATCACTGCGCTGGGCCTCGCAAAATCCGGCGTGGACGTCACCGTCATCGAGCGCGAACCCGCCATCGTCAATTCCCCGCGAGCGATGGTCTACCACTGGTCGGTAGTGGCCGGGCTAGACCGCCTGGGCATCCGTGAGGATGCGGAAAAGCTTGGCTTCAGAAAACAGGACTACTGCTACCTAGTATTCGGAACGCGCGAGAAGATCGAATGGAGCCTCAAAGATCTCGAACCGCATACCCCGTATGCCTACAACCTGCACCTTGGGCAGGACAAACTTGCTGAAGTAGCCCTCGCGCATCTCCTTCGCCTGCCTAATGCACAGGTAATTTGGAATACGAAGGTGGTAGGCCTTCAGCAAGACGAGAAATCCGTAACTTTGACCGCTGAGCAAGACGGACAGTCTCGTACTTTCACCGCAGACAGGGTCGTCGCCGCTGACGGGGCTCGCAGCCGGGTGCGCGAGTTGCTGGATATCGAGTTCGAGGGGATTACCTGGCCGGAGCGATTTGTAGCGACCAACATCCGTTACGATTTTGAGAAGCACGGCTATGCGCGCTCCACCCTCATGATCGACTCAAAGTATGGCGCGATCATCGCCAAGATCGATGACACGGGACTGTGGCGGTGCACCTACTGCGAGAGCGCCGATCTGCCGGAAGACAAAGTGCTCGAGCGCATGCCTGAATTCTTCAAGGTGATCTTGCCTGGCGTCACGAATTACGAGTTGGTGCAGTACTCCCCCTATCGCATGCACCAACGCGCCGCTGAGCGTTTCCGAGTCGGTCGAGTCATCCTGGCGGGCGACGCTGCCCACGCGACCAACCCCACCGGCGGCCTGGGCCTAACCTCCGGGCTTTTTGATGCCTATGCACTCTACCCAACGCTGACCGCCGTCATGCGTGGTGACGCTGATGAAAGCGTCCTTGATCAATGGGCCGAAGAGCGTAAGGAAAAATTCCTGAAGATCGCTTCGCCACAGGCCAGCGAGAACAAGCGCCTGATCTATCACTCCGATGACCCTAAACGCCTTGAGGAAGATCTTGTGCGTTTGCGTCGCCTTGCCAGTGACAAGGACTTCCGACTCGAGCGGCTGCTGTTCTCGCGCCAACTCGAAACGCAGCCCTCCGTCCCCAATCGCTACTTCTAAGGAGCACTCCATGAGCACCGACAACAACAAGGCGCTGATTCTGAATTACATGGAGCTCGTTGCCGCAGGCGATATCGATGCTGCCTTGAACCTGGCGGCAGACGACGCGACCTTCTGGCACCCCATGGCAGGCACTCATAACAAAGAACAGCTGCGGGAGCAGTTCAAGCAACTCGGCACATTGATGAGCAGCTTTTCCAGCAAGGTCGTCAGTATCACCGCGGAAGCAGATCGGGTGTCCGTTGAGGTCGAGGCCCAGGCCGAAACCACTACTGGCCGCCAGTACAAGAATCAGTACCACTTCATGTTTGTGATTCGCGACGGAAAGATCTCTGAGTCCCGTGAGTACGTGGACAGCGCCCCGGTCGTAGCCGCGTTTTTTTGAATCGCCTGCAGCCGTATCAATGAATAAGAACAAGTAAGAGGAGCTAGATCATGACCAACCTAGCCGCGAAGCAATCCGACATCGTCGAAACACTCCCGTTTGTCACCGCGGAAGTAAACTACGCTGGCGAGATTTCTGGACGTGCCGTATTCGATACTGTCGAACCCGACAAAATGAATATCGCCTTCGTACCCAGCACCGTTCAAATTCGCGATGTACGAAAAGTACGCGACACCTTCAATCTCGATACCCACGGGTTCGCGTACGTGCGCCACTCCAGTGAAGCCGCCGCCCGCCCCGAGCTTCGCGACCAGAACCTCACGCTCCAAGGCGTGCACAGTGAGATTAACGAGGTCTACCAGAGCGAAATTGCCGCCTATCTCCAGCAGCTGACTGGCGCTCGTGAGGTAATCGCACAAACCAGCGGTTTACTCGTTCGCACGTCCAACCGCGCCAAGAAAAAGTCCTGGGCCACACCTGCGACCTTCGTCCACCTCGATTTCACTGAGGACTCGGCCAACAAATTCCTGCGCTGGTCGCTGGAAGAAACCGGGATCGATATCAAACCCTACCGACGCTTCATGGTGTTCCAAACATGGCGTGTGATTTCCGGTCCGCCTCAGGACAGCACTTTAGCTATCTGTGATGGGCGTAGTGCTTCGGGTACCGATGCAGTTGTCATGGACTCCGTGATCGGTCCTCGGGACAAACCGGGAGCGTTTTTTGAATCCCGCCTCTGCCTGGCCAATCCGGCGCACCAGTGGTACTACCTGTCCGACATGGAGCCCGAGGATTTGCTCATCTTCAAAGGGTTCGACAGTGACATTCCGCACTCGATGAATGCGATGCATACCGCGTTCGACGATCCGTCCGCAACTGATCAGGCCATTCCGCGCGTCAGCGTTGAAGCCCGTTTTTTTGCCTTCTTCGACTGATCCCTGAAAGCATTCAAAGAGAAAACTCATGAGTAACAAATCGCTTGAAGGAAAGGTCGCCATCGTTACCGGCGGTGGCCGAGGACTGGGACGCGCACATGCCCTGGCTCTCGCAGAAGCCGGTGCTCGGGTGCTTGTAAATGATCTGGGAGGCAGTGACCGCGGCGAAGGGGCCAACAACGGCCCCGCGCTGGAAGTTGTTAGAGAGATCCATGCCGCAGGTGGAGAAGCCAAGGCTAATACCTCGTCCATCTCGGATTGGGATGGTGCCAAGAGCGTCGTCGACGACGCCATCAGGCACTTTGGCCGCCTCGATATCCTAGTGAACAATGCCGGGATTTCGCGATTCGGCAGCGACATCGCCAGCATTTCCAAAGACGACTGGGAAGTGACCATGGCAGTAAACCTCACCGGCACCGCCGCCATGTCTCACTGGGCGGCTGCCCACTGGCAGGAGCGCGGACCGGAAGCAGGTCGTGCCATTATCAACACCTCCTCGCCGGCCGGGGTCAACCCATTGCCCGGCAGTCCGGCTTATTGCGTATCCAAAGCAGCCGTAGCCGCGCTCACTCAAACCTCCGCGGCTGAATTGGCGCGACTCGGTGTACGCGTCAATGCTCTCGCGCCCATGGCACGAACGCGCATGACCGATGCCGTACCGATGATCGACGCGATGATGAAACGAAGCGAAACCTTCGACCCCTACGGGCCAGGCAATGTGTCGCCACTAGTGGTCTACCTCGCCTCCAAGGAGTGCCGTTTTACCGGCCGAGTATTCGGAATCGGCGGTGGACGTACCTATCTGTTCAGCGGCTGGAGCGCCGACGCGGAGATCGTGGTCGAAAATGATTTGATCACCATTCCCGCTATCGCCGAAGCCCTGCGGGATGTCCCGGTTGCCGAGCGGCCCTACATCATCATGCCCGGCCTGCACCTACAAAAGCCCTTCCCGGATGACGAGATTCTGCAGGCACTGAATCTGGCATAACCCCCACTCTCCCAAGCGCGGCTCAGCCCCCTGAGCCCGCATCGTCAGGTAACTATGAAAGCAGCAGATCTTTTTTCAGTTGAAGGGTACGGCGCCATCGTCACCGGCGGCGCCAGCGGCATCGGCCTGGGGATGGTGGAGGCGCTGGCCGAAAACGGCGCCCGAGTAACCATGATGGACCTGAACAGCCAACGGCTTGAAGAGCAGACCGCACGCCTCACCGCGGCCGGATTCGATGTGCGCGGCCTGCGGGTCGATGTCAGCGACCGCGAGGCCGTCAGGAAGGCATTTGCGCAAACCGCCGAGCACTATGGCCGGCTGGACTGCGTATTCGCCAACGCCGGCATCGATCCCGGCCCCGGCTTCGTGTCAATGACTGACCGCAGCCAGCGGCCGACGGAATATGCGCTCGAGAACTACGCGGATGAGCGCTGGGACCGGGTCATCCAAGTCAATCTCAACTCGGTGTTCTACTGCATCGGTGAAGCGGCACGGCACATGAAGCCACGCAACGCTGGTCGCATCGTGGTCACCACCTCCACTGCGTCCGTGCGGGTTTCCCCTGGCATCGGTGCGGCCTACATGGCGGCCAAAAGCGGTGCGGCGCACCTGGTGCGCAACGCAGCTCTGGAATTGGCGCGTTACAACGTCCTAGTCAACTCCATTGCCCCAGGCCCGTTCGTCACCAACATCGGTGACGGCTTCGTCCACCAGCCGGGAGTCCAGGAAGCGTTCTCTTCGCGCATTCCGCTCAAGCGCATGGCCAGCATCAACGAGATCAAAGGACTGACCCTGCTGCTCGCTTCGGGCGCCTCGAGCTTCATCACCGGCGAACAGATCGTCATCGATGGCGGATATACGCAAGGGCTGGCCGACTAAAGCAAAGCAGCTCTGGATGGTGCATTTTGATTCCGCCAGCAAACAGCAGACCTCAAGCCTTACTGGACGGTCTGCTGTTTGGCATACCTCAATGGCGGCATGCCGAAGCGTCGTTTGAAGAGTTCGCGGAAAGCACGCTCGGACTGGTAGCCAACTTTTTCCGCGACGAGCGCGACGGAAAGCCCTGCACGGATCGATTCAGCGGCAACCTGCATGCGCAACGCAATTAGGTAGTCGACAGGAGACTGGCCCACCAAACTGGTGAACCGTCGTCCAAAGGTATGTCGAGACATCCCAGCTCTCTCAGCCAGGGATTCAATTGTCCAGGCCTGCTCAGGGTGCGCATGCATGGATACCAGGGCCTGACTGATGCGCCGATCGGCCAAGCCGCGCAACCAGCCTGTGCTGTGCGACGGTAACGAGAGCGCATAGGCTCGAATGAAACTGGTCAGAATCAAATTAGAAAGGTGCGTCGCAGTAGCGGTGTAACCGTTGTGGTTTGCGGTGTCCTCGCACGCCAGAAAGTCCAGCAGTGTGCTTATCCAGGGAAACAAGCCACTGGCACTACCACGCAGATGAATCACCGGTGGTAGGGATTTGATCAGGACATTTCCGTCTCCCGCCTGTAGCAGGAAAGCCAGAGTCAACATTCGCCCTATCTTGGCGCCCTCTCCCAATTCCAGGCCAGCAAGTGGGGAGGCCTGCCTCTGCCCCGGCGCAAGATGGGGTAAACCCCGTTCGGTCCAGTAGCTCTGCAACTCGACGCGAGCAGCTTGTGGACTGGAGGCCAACGCATAGCGCCGCCCATGAAGCAACAGCACGGAATCGCCAGGCTCAAGCATCACTGGCTCCTGATTTTCCACCAGGAGCCAGAAGGGTGAGTCTATGCAGCAATGTGCCAGAGAGTAGTTTTCCGAAAGAGGCGGCATGTCTAAGCCCCAGCTTTCTCTCAAGGCAAAGATCCCAGCCGAATTCGCTTCCACTTTAAGGGACAGTAGTACCTCACCCAGAAGATCCATCACCCCAACCCTACGCAATACAGCCGAAACTCAATACACCATAGCATGGATCAGAACAGGGCAACCTCTTAAGCTGGGCTCACAAATACAACAACGAGCCTGGAGGAGAAGCCTCATGTTTCTCAACAACTGCTGGTATGTCGCTGCATGGAACTATGAGATCGAAGACGGTCTGGTTTCACGCACCATCATCAATGAGCCCATCGTTCTGTATCGGAAAACGGACGGAACAATCGTCGCCCTGCAGGATCGCTGCTGCCATCGCTCAGCACCTCTATCCATCGGGCGCAAAGAAGGCGATTCGCTGCGCTGCATGTACCACGGGTTGAAATTCAACGACAGCGGCAAGTGCATCGAGATTCCTGGTCAGGACTCGATTCCGCCGCAAGCGTGCGTTCGTGCATTTCCCGTAGTCGAACAGAACAGCTGGGTTTGGGTGTGGATGGGTGATCCAGCCAAAGCCGACCCTGCACTGATCCCCCCTGCGGTGTCGCTCGACAATCCTGATTGGATCTTCCGTTCTGGAAGCATCGACTATCAGGCCAACTACCAGCTCGTGAACGACAACCTCCTAGACTTCTCGCACCTGTTCTATCTCCATAAAGATAGCTTCGGTGTTGGTGAGGACTGGGCCCACACGCGACCGAAAGTAACCCGCCTCGATCGAGGGGTGCGGGTGCAGCGCTGGATGCCAGATCAACCAGTGCCAAATCACCTGAAAGCTACGGTGAGTGTCGAGACCATGGACCTGTTCAGTACATATGACTATCTAGCTCCGGGCGTGATGGTGATGCACTCCTACGGATTCCCTGGGGGCACGGTGAAGCAGTTTGAAGGGCAGGAGCCTCACGGCATTCACCCGATTCGCCACGACGTCACTTGCCAATCGATCACTCCGCTAACCGACGGTACCTCTCGATACTTTTTCTCTTGGGCGCCTAACCGACACGCCCTGGCCGGTGCCACTGATGCGCAAGCCGACGGCATGCTTGCCATCGCTCGTCAGGCCTTCGAAGAAGACAGGATCATGATTGAGGCTCAGGCGCGCGTTCTTGATCAAACCCCCAACCCGAAGCAGGTACCGATCGCGTTCGACAATGCGCTTTCACAAATGCGCTGGGTTCTGGACAAGCTGATCAACGAAGAGCGCCAACCCGCCCTGCAGCCTGTTGCTGCTCAGTGATCCCCGATTAGCCTCCCGATGAGCACATGCTGGCCTCCCTCCAACTGAGGTGTGGCCAGCAACGAAAGGAATACCGAGATGTCCGATCTCACTCTGCGCATTAGCGCCATCAATGCCGAAGCGAAGGACATTCTTAGCTTCGAACTTGTCTCCATTGACGGACAAAATCTTCCCCCGTTCGAGCCAGGCGCGCACTTGGAAGTCCACTTAGCGAACGGGCTGAAAAGACACTACTCCCTAAGCAATGACTGCGAAGAGCGGGACCGATATGTCATCGGCGTCAGCCTGGCGCCCGCAAGCCGCGGCGGCTCCAGATTTCTGCACGGTGGGCTGCAGGTAGGTGACAACATCCGCACTAGCCTTCCTCGAAACCACTTTCCTCTTATCAAGAACGGCGAGCGGTACGACTTCATAGCTGGGGGCATCGGGATTACTCCGATCCTTGCGATGGTCCGTTGGTGCGAAGCAAACGGTAAAGAGTGGTATCTGCACTATCTGGCTCGCAATCGTCTTCGCGCCGCCTTTTATGAAGAGCTGCAGCAGTTGTCACCAACGCGAGTGAAGTACCACTTTCTCGATGAACATGACGGCCAACCCCTAGACGTTGAAAAAACGCTCATGGGGATCCCTCAGCACAGTCATATCTATTGCTGTGGTCCAGGGCCTCTGATGGAGAGAGTAAAAGCGGGCACCGACAACCGCCCGGCGGAACATGCTCACTTTGAATGGTTTTCAGCAGCCCCGCAGGTAGCCGCGGACCTAACAACAGGCTTCACCCTGATAGCTCGCAGAAGTGGGATCACTGTGAATGTCTCCCCCGAGCAAAGCATCCTCGAAGCCCTGGAAAGCAATGGGCTGTGCGTACCTTTCTCATGCCGCGAAGGTCTCTGCAGTAGCTGCGAAACGCGCGTGCTGGCCGGAATTCCAGAGCATCGTGACTTCGTTCTGTCGGAGTCTCAGAAGGCCAGCAATCAAACGATGCTGATCTGCGTGTCTCGCTCCAAGAGCGAGGTACTTGAGCTGGATGTGTAGGCCTCCTGGACCTACACCGCGGAAGCACAACGTGACTCTCCGGCTGCGTTGAGCAGGCCCGCAAGCTCGACATCACGGCGCTTCCATAAAGAAACTTCACTGCATACAGGAATCAGAGCATGCTCAAATCACGAGCTGCGGTGGCATTCGCCCCAAATGAACCGCTGCAAATCGTTGAAGTAGATGTTGCTGCGCCGAGGGCCGGCGAGGTGCTGGTTCGCATCATCGCAACCGGCGTTTGCCACACTGATGCATACACGCTGTCAGGGGCGGATTCAGAGGGTGTTTTCCCGACGATTCTCGGCCATGAAGGTGGCGGGATTGTGAAGGCCGTTGGTGAGGGGGTGACTTCCGTTGCTATTGGCGATCACGTGATCCCGCTGTACACAGCAGAATGCCGTGAGTGCAAGTTCTGCAAGTCCGGAAAAACCAATCTGTGTAGTGCCGTGCGCGCGACTCAAGGCAAAGGACTGATGCCCGACGGCACGAGCCGTTTCTCGTACCAAGGCAAGCCGATCTACCACTACATGGGATGCTCGACATTCTCCGAGTACACCGTCCTTCCGGAAGTCTCGCTGGCAAAGATCCCGCACGAGGCGCCACTAGAAAAGGTGTGCCTGCTGGGCTGTGGCGTCACCACTGGTATCGGCGCGGTCCTTAACACGGCCAAGGTTGAAGCGGGTGCTACCGTCGCAATCTTCGGCTTGGGTGGCATTGGTCTCGCTGCGATTATCGGCGCGAAGATGGCCAACGCTTCACGCATCATCGCGATCGACATCAATCCAGCCAAATTCGATGTCGCCAAGGACTTAGGGGCCACTGATTTCCTAAACCCGTTGGACTACGACAAGCCGATCCAAGACGTAATCATCGAGCTCACCGACGGAGGAGTGGATTACAGCTTTGAATGTGTCGGGAACGTTCAACTGATGCGCGCCGCATTGGAGTGCACCCACAAAGGTTGGGGCGAGTCAGTAGTCATCGGTGTCGCCGCTGCTGGCCAGGAAATCAGCACCCGCCCCTTTCAATTAGTGACCGGTCGCGTCTGGCGAGGCTCCGCATTCGGTGGGGTTAAAGGCCGTACTGAGCTACCCAGCTATGTGGAAAAGGCTCAGAAAGGCGAAATCCCGCTGGATACCTTCATTACCCACACCATGGGTTTGGACGAGATCAATCTGGCCTTTGATCTGATGCGCCAGGGCAAGAGCATCCGCACGGTCATCAACTTCAACTCCTGAAATATCACTCTCTGCGCGCGGACATCACCTGTCCTGGCAGTTCGTCTGCACCTCACCCGTCGCCAAACAAGGAGAACAGCAATGAGTATCTTCACCCACGTAACAGTCGGAACTAATGACCTGCAGAAAGCGCGCAGCTTCTATGACGATGTCCTGAAGCAGCTGGGCCTTAAACGCATCGCCGATTTAGGTGAGACGGGCTCAATCTGGGGAGTAGATGCTCCTTCGTTCTTCGTCCTCCATCCGGCAAACGGTGCACCAGCAACCGTCGGCAACGGGATCACCATCAGTTTTGAAGCACCGAACCGCGCGGCAATCGATGCCTTCTATGCCGCTGCTCTGAAAGCTGGCGGTAAGGACGAAGGAGCTCCGGGCCCTCGCGGCTGGGCGCCGAACGCTTACGCCGCATATGCACGTGATCTTGATGGCAACAAGCTAGCCGCTTACTGCTTCAAGCCCGCGTAAGCCAAGCGCGACGCCAACATTCAGGCGGCGTCGCCCACTCCCCATTCTTGTTCCCCATCAGAAATGGTGCGGTGTTCGACGAATGGACAAACCGTGAGTCCACACAGAACACACAACAAAAAGGTGAACGTATGTCTGGCAATCGTGGTGTTGTTTATCTCGGCGCTGGCAAGGTCGAAGTACAAAAAATCGACTATCCGAAAATGCAGGACCCACGCGGGAAGAAGATCGAGCACGGGGTGATCCTGAAAGTGATCTCCACCAACATCTGCGGTTCGGACCAGCACATGGTGCGTGGCCGTACCAGTGCCCAGGTCGGCCTAGTACTCGGCCACGAGATCACCGGCCAGGTCATCGAGAAGGGTAGTGACGTCGAAAATCTGAAGATCGGTGACCTGGTTTCGGTGCCGTTCAACGTTGCCTGCGGCCGTTGCCGCTCCTGCAAGGAAATGCACACCGGCGTCTGCCTGACCGTCAACCCGGCCCGTGCCGGCGGTGCCTATGGCTACGTCGACATGGGTGATTGGACCGGTGGCCAGGCCGAATACGTGCTGGTCCCCTACGCAGACTTTAATCTACTCAAGTTCCCTGACCGTGATGCGGCCATGGAGAAAATTCGGGATCTGACCTGCCTGTCGGACATCCTACCCACTGGCTACCACGGCGCGGTCACCGCCGGCGTCGGCCCAGGCAGTACCGTCTACGTCGCCGGTGCCGGTCCCGTAGGCCTTGCCGCCGCCGCTTCCGCGCGCCTGCTGGGTGCCGCAGTGGTCATCGTCGGTGACGTGAATCCAGTCCGTCTTGAGCACGCAGTGCGACAAGGTTTCGAAATCGCCGACCTATCCCAAGACACACCGCTGCACGAGCAGATTGCCAATCTGCTAGGCGAGCCGGAAGTGGATTGCGCAATCGATGCGGTAGGCTTCGAAGCACGTGGTCATGGTCATTCCGGTGCGCAGCACGAGGCCCCAGCTACCGTGCTGAACTCGCTGATGCAGGTCACCCGTGTGGCCGGCAAGATCGGCATCCCCGGCCTCTACGTCACCGAAGATCCGGGCGCTGTAGATGCCGCGGCGAAGATCGGCAGCCTGAGTATCCGCTTCGGCCTTGGCTGGGCGAAATCCCACAGTTTCCATACTGGGCAGACCCCGGTGATGAAGTACAACCGCGCATTGATGCAAGCCATCATGTGGGACCGCATCAACATTGCGGAAGTGGTGGGCGTGCAGGTCATCAGCCTGGACGACGCACCCCGTGGTTACGGCGAGTTCGATGCCGGCGTCCCAAAGAAATTCGTCATCGATCCGCATAAGAGCTTCAGCTGAGCCTGAAAGCTCTTCCCAACCGCGGCGGCAAGCTGGGCGCAACGCTGTAGCTGCCATCAACTTAAATAGGTGACCAACGTCGCCCTAGGCGCAAGTTTGCTCGCTGACCACCTACGACGCAGCCAAGCCCGATAGCGCTCTTTCAATGCTATCGGGCTTGCTCCATATGCGTGCCATACGCCAGCGCCTTAGCGGCTATGCAGTGCTCCGGGCGCGATACCGTATCACCAGGACAGCTTAGATATCCAACTCCAGAACCGGAGTTTTGGAGCGAGAGACGCAGATAAGCATCGTCTGGTTGGCCGCCTTCTCCGCATCGGACAAGACCTGATCCCTGTGCTCGGGAATCCCACCTAGCACGCGGGTCTCGCAGCTGTTGCAGATGCCCTCCCGGCACGAGTAGGGCGGCAGCAATCCCGCCTCCTCCAATGTTTCGAGAATGCTTTTGTCGGCAGGCACTTCGAGACTCAGGCCACTGCGCCGGGCTAAAACCGTGAAGGCCCCGGCGCTTGCTGATTCCTCATGGACCGCCGCCTCGAACCACTCGAAATGGACCAGGCCGCTCGGCCGACCGGCTGCGGTATCACGCACTTGCGTCATCAGTCCGGCCGGACCACAGCAATAGAGATGCGCAGCCGGTGGAATAGCCTGGACGACAGCGTTGATATCCAGACGAACACCGCCGTGCTCATCCCGGAAATGCAAGTGCTGGCCCCGTGGCGGCAACTGCTCAAGCACATCCAGAAAAGCCGCGCCAGCGCGCGACTTCGCCAGATAGTGCAGGCGCCAGGATTTTCCCTTGGCCTCGCACCAGAGGATCATCGGCAGAATCGGCGTGATGCCAATGCCGCCGGCGATGAACTCGTAGTGCTCGCCATCCTCGATCAGGGGGAAATGGTTGCGGGGCGGGCTGACGGTGAGCCGATCACCCTGGCGCAACTGCTCGTGGACATAGGTCGATCCCCCACGACTATTGGCTGACAGACCAACAGCAATCTTGTATCGATGGCGCTCGATCGCATCATTACAAAGGGAGTAATGCCGGCTCATGCCATTACCTAGTTGCAACTGGATGTGGGCGCCAGGCGAGAACAGCGGCAGCTCACCGCCATCCACGGCCACCAGCTCATAGCTATTGACGCCCACAGCCTCAGCCCGAACTGATTTCACGCAAACAGTAAGATCGGTACTCATCGCGACATACTCAACTGGCGATCAGACGAATCGGCACATGCTGCCAACCGTTGGCAATGTTGTTCGACAGTCGGCGTGGCTCGCCCACCAGCTCAATACGCGACACACGACGAGCCAGTACCGAGAACAGTGCCGAATACTCGATGCGTGACAACGCCTGGCCGATGCAGGCATGAATGCCGGCGCCGAAGGACAAGTGCGAGAAGGGCTCGCGCCGGACATCGAACACCTCGGGAGAGCTCCAGACCAAGGGATCACGGCTCGCCGCCAGAATCGACAAGGCCATGTGATCACCCTTCTTCAGCTGAACCCCGCCGACCTCGGCATCACACGCCAGGGTACGGGCCACGAAGCGCACCGGCGGTTCATATCGAAGCGCCTCCTCGAAGGCACGCTTGAACAGCAGTGGATCCTGTAGCACTTCCCACTGCTCCGGATACTGGGCAAAAGCACGCAGTGCCGAGGTCAGGGCAAGCACCGTGGTGTCAAAACCGGCAGCCAGGATAGACGCAACCAGCAGCCCAGCCTGTTGCTGGTTGACCACTCCGAGCTCAGGCAAGGTGTAGATCTGATCCGCCAACCGCCCTTTGACAACTGCTCCAGGAGCGCACTGACTCATCACCCACTGGAACGCAGGGCCGGCTCGCATCATCGACTCACGTGCGCGCTCGTTGTTCGGCCCGACCGAGTTGAATATGGCCTCGCCAAAGGGCAGAAGATTTTCCCGTCCCTCGGCAGGCAAGCCTAGATAGTCGGGAAATACCTTGAGCACGAAATCCGAGGCAATCTGTGTCGCATCAACGACATCCCGCTGCAGCAAGGCGCTGACCTGCTCCTCGGCCACCGCAACGAAGTCATTGTGGGCTTGCTTCAGCGCGACCGGAGACATGAACTTCATCAGGGTATTACGCAGCGTCGTATGCTCGGGCGGATCATCCGTCACCAGGATCTGGGGAATGGCCGAGTTGCCCTTATCGAATGGTTTGGAGAGCGAGGAAAAAGTCCTCCAGTCGCTCAGGATCGACTTGATCAGGTCATGGCGACCGACGAAGTAGCACTGGTATTTCTCCAGCCAGGAAACGGGTGCCGCATCACGCAATTCGCCGTCATAGGAAAAAGCGTTCTCCACAGCCTCGTCGGAAAATGGATCACTGGTTACCACAGGGATATCGGGGTTCATTCGTTACTCCTTGTCAGCGCAGCGTTTGTTTTGCTTTGTAGCTAGCACCACGAGTAAATGATCAATAGGCAGGCTTTCGCTCAAGGCATCGCTGGCCCGATTACTCGGGCTGCTCCGGTGTCAGGGTGTTTTGCCCTCGGTGAGGTAGCGAGTCAGCGCCTCAAGGTCCTGGTCACTGACCTCCGTCTTGCGGAAGAAGGGCATGATCGAAACGCCATTGCGTACGAAATAGGTAATGAACTGCGGCGCCAGATCCTTACGCTCCTCCAATGCAGCCGGCACCGCCCCCTTGTACTTGGCCTCCAAGGCGAGCGTGCCGGGGTGACGGATACCTGGCGCGTGGCAGGCCGCGCACCACTGCTGAAAGACTTCCTTGCCGCGCGCGGCAGAGACTTTTCCCTCAGGCTGTGCAGCGATCACAGTGCCCCAGGCGGTGACTAGAAGAATGCCGAGCCAACGCTTCATTTACGCTTCCCCCGTAGATGTTTCGGCCATATGCCATAGCGACCGGGTGAAATGATTCCGTTAGGATCGATCGCATCTTTGACCGTCTCGTGGAAGCGCAGCAGGGCATGATCACCGAATGAGTAGGTGGCCATGACATCGTCCTGGTAGGCCGGTGCAGTGCGGTATTCCCCCCAGCCTTCCTTGGCCGCGATCTTGATCATTTCGCGGAACGCTGCACGGTTCTTCTTATTGACCTCCTTGTTCTCGGTCACAGGGAAACCCACGATGAAGACGAAGGCCCGCTCCCATACGGCTGCCGGCAGAGTGATCGGCGTCAGCATCTGTACGCCGAGCTCGCGAGAGGCCTTGGCGAAGACCTCGTTGGCACGCAGCACGGCTTCGCCCGTACGTGGGATTACTGGCGAGAACCACATGTGCCCATGGCTCGGCGTGGGATTCCAGGAGGTCCGCGCGCCGATGGAGAACAACCTCAGACTCGGTATCCCGAACTGGGTCATATGCACTTTAGATTTCTCTTCCTCGGAGAGCGGCAGCTTGTGAAACGAATGCTCCTTGCACTGTGCATCCGGGATGGCCTTGAGGAACTGCTGCTGAGCGTATTTCCACTGGGCCCGCACTACCTCTTCTGGGCCGTAGAACGTGAGATGGCAGCCCCAGTAATGCAGTCCATTCTGACGCCCGTATTGCTCTAGCTGGTCTGGAGTCGCACCACTCTGCAGTAGCTCCATCAGCTTCGGTGGCGGCATCGGCGGCCCCTCCTCCCAGATCTTCTCCGCCTCGGAGATGGAAGGCACCCCTAGCAGCGGGCTCATGAAATCTGGAAGACCATCAAATACCCGAGAATTTTCCAGGTGATTGATGGTGTCTACGAACGGAACGATATCTCGGAAGCCTGGGACCGTTACCGTGCACTTCAAGTAGGCCTCGGGTTCCGGCATCATCCAGAAACCCATCTTGGTAACGATGCCGAAGTTGGATTGCGAGAAGATCCCGTCTACTACCGGTCCAAACCCGCTTTTGTACTGCTGCCAGGTCTCGGAACCAGGCAAAGCGCCCATACCGGTGCGCATGAGCTCACCGTTTGGCAGCACCACCTCCATGCCGCAATGGGCCTCAAAATGGTTGCGGAATCGCGCCGCGGTATAGCCACCGCCACGATCCAACGCATTGCCCACAAGACTTCCCCAGCCTGGGTCGGGAATGTCCATCCAGAGCTTGATCTTGTGCTCTTCCAAATGGCGATACAGATCGAAATAGCTGACACCTGGCTCAACGAGGCAGAAAGCCTGCTTCTCGTTGACCTCTAGTACACGGTTCATACGCTTCAGATCGAGCACCACCGACCCGGAATAGGCAGGCGCAGAGCCGCCATAACCCAAGTTCTTACCGGTGGAAATGGGGTAAAGCGGGATCTTGAAACGATTGGCTGCACGCACAATCGCCTGCACCTGCTCGACGCCATCAGGTGCTACAGCGGCTGACGCGATGCGCTCCTCAGCCTCCCCCAAGTAAGGGGAGTAAGCGTCGCGATACAGTCTGAGATCTTCTTCGCTTGTGTAGACCCATTGGTCCCCGACAATCCGCTTGAACTCGTTCACGGCAGAGTCGAAGTCTGCAGGGGTTATGCCCGATGGCAAACTCATGATCACCTCTGATTATTATTGGAAATCGTTCAGGCTGTGCGAAACGAGGAGTGCACTGTCTGGTCGGCAGCTATTACCCAGGTCACTTGGTGAGTTTGCCCGCCCATGGGTACGGCATTCTTAGAGACCACAACCCGGGCCTGATCCATGCGAGCCGAATAGAACAGCGGACCTGGCAACTCACCCGCAAGCCGGGCCACTGCACGGCTCCAGTCGGGCGCCTCGCGCAGTGCCGCCGTCATAGCTGGAATCAATTCGGCTGGTGCATCGATCCGATGCTCAATGCCACCGCCAGGCGTACGCACATGGTCGATCCGCATCACAACTCGGTGATGACGATTCCAGGCCAGTTGCTCGAGGCACAGCAGAGCCGCCGGGCTCGTAAGACCGGCAATAGTTGCAGGACGCTTTGCCCAAAGTGGATCTAATGTGCTGAACCAGACACCAGTTACATCGCCCTCAATAGGAGCCTGTTGGATGCCCATTCGCATTAACTCATCAGCAATGGCTCCACTTGCCGCAAAACGGCTGTCGTACACCATCGCATGAACGGAACCACTGGCACTCGCCGGAGTGGAAAGGACGGAAAAACCCAATCCAAGTGCAGGGGCGGCAACCGCCCCCTTGAGGACAGTACGACGACTCATCTGCCAAGACGGCAACGGAGTCGCCGCGGCATCGTGGCCGAATATCGCTCTAACAGAGCGAGAGATCGTTGAACGCTCCATCCATCACCTCAATCGAAGAAAGCGATGGTACGGACCTCGAAACTGGAGCGCGGCGCAGCGTCCGGTCGCGAGGTGGGATCATTGATGGCGGAGTGTGCTACTCGCTGCGTGCGGTTTGCGTCACTGTCGAACAAGGTGAAGACCAATACCTCGTCCGGCTGCATATCCGGGACGTAATACCAGCGCTGGGCCGGATCATGGAGCAGGTTCATCCCAACGAGTGGAGTCGGCACACCTGGACGATCGTGAATTGGCACATGCCGAAGCTTTTCCGGATCAATGGTGCGCCCATCGACAAAGGCAAGAGGCATGCGCTCTACCGCCTTGATGCCCCTCCAGACATTGATGGCTGCCCAGCGCTTACCAAGAAGCTTCTCGGCGTCCGGACCATCCCCCAGCTCCTGCTTCGCCCAAATACGGAAGCTCTCCTCGGTGTAGTCGATATGAGCATTGGCCGCGGGCTGACGCTTGCCTTCCTTCTCTCCTTGCTCGAAACGCCCAACCTTATGGAACACGATGACGCGCGTCGCACCTGTCAGGGTTTGAACGAGCTTTTTGACTTCAGGAACGTAGACTTCGTTGATTTCTTTTTCGTCGGTGAAGTCACGCACGTCAGACTGGTGCTTGTGGAGAATTGCACCATTGGTCTCCAGGGAGAACGAATCTAGAAGGCCTCGCGCATTGACGACCTCGGTCTCGTGCTCTTCAAAGCTACAAGTCGACTCACCATGGGACAGCGCGTAGAAGATACCAGCGGGCTTGTCAGCGGCCGCATAGCGCATTTTTACACGTACGGAGGGATGGGCAGTCGCATTCATGACAGGCTCCTTTTTTTGTGTTGTCGGGCCGTGGAGGAATATGCGTCTGTTTTATTTAATGACCGTGGTCATTTTTTGTCAATACGAATTGTACGAACAAATTTAGATACAATGGCCAGCTAAGATCTGACCACTGGGCGAGGAGCTGCATGTGCCGAATTGTGTTTTGAAGTCCACTCTCGGAAAGAGAGAGCAGAACAAGCAAGACAAGCTTGAACGCATTACCGCTGCCGCACGCGAAGCCTTTCTCTGTAAGGGCTATGAAGAGGCCACACTCAGTGAAATTGCTCATGAGGCGCGTGTAGCCAAAGGCACGCTGTTCCTCTACGCGTCGAACAAGGGTGACCTATTGGTCCTGGTGTTCAGAAGCGTATTGCAGCCGGTCGTAGAGGCCGACTTTGCTCGCGCCCTTGAGGTCCCGCTTATCGAGCGGCTCTTGATCCACTTCAACGCCATAGTGGACTACAACCTTGAGTACCCCCAGTTGGCGTCTCCATTTCTCAAAGAGCTTTCCTGGGTTCCAGCCCGAGGACGAGAAGAGATGATAGAGTTCATCGATCTGTGGATCGGCGGCCTGGCCGCATGGATCCAGGCGGCCCAAGCCAAGGGCGATGTAGATCCCGACAGTGACCCGCGCCTGCTCAGCCTCATGCTCGTCGATGTTTTTATCGCGGCGCAGTGCCGGTTGTTTTCAGGCATAGAGAACTACGAAACGTTTGCCCAGAACCTTCCGACCATTTTTGGCCTCTTGCTGAGAGGCTTTAGGCCCCAATAAGGCCTACCTCCGGGACTGTGCGCCTCAGCGAAAGGGCAAGTGCGTTGCAACCACGTTAGTTGCGGCCCGACAACCACTTGCGCTTGAAGTCGAGCTGCTCGAAACGCTCGACCAAGAAGTCGATGAAGACCCGAACCTTCATCGGCAGGTGGAGGCGACTCTGATAGGCGATGTTGATGGTCAGCGAAGGCAGCTCCCAGTCATCAAGGACCGGGACTAAACGACCTGCGACCACATCATCGAACACGATATACATCGGCAGAATCAGGATCCCGAGCCCGGCGAGCGCTGCCGTGCGCAGCACTTGCCCATCGTCGCTGTCGAAGATGCTGTTCAGCCGGACAGATCGGCTTTCTTCGCCCCGCTCCAGATGTAGTTCATAAGGATTGTTGGCCAAGGTGTAAACCATCATATCGTGCTGCCAGAGATCTTCGGGAGTCTCAGGCCTCCCACGCGACGCCAGGTATCCAGGTGAAGCACAAAAGATCCGCCTCGTTTCCGCTAAAGGACGCATGGCAATTCCGGAGGAAGGTTCGTGCTCCCGGGTACGGATTGCCACATCGATTCCAGCCTCAATGAAATCGGGGTAGCGATTGGCAACCACAACCTCCACCCGTAGCTTTGGGTAGCGCTGCCGAAACAACGGCATCATTGGGGCGAGATGCTGCACGGCGAAAGACAACGAAGCAGTAACCCTGAGCAGCCCGCTAGGCGTGGCGGAAACCTCATTCACCGCGGCTTCGGCTTCGTGATATGCCTGAAGCATTGTCTGGGCTCCACTCAGAAAATTTGCCCCAGCCTCAGTAACCCACAGCCTTCTGGTGGTCCGCTCAATCAGACGGGCGCCAAGGCTTTCTTCTAGCGCGGTTAGATGACGAGTAGCAGCCGCGTTCGACATGCCAAGCCGCGCGGCAGCCTGGGAAACGCTTCCTAACTCCGCGATCAGCGTAAACAACTCAATCTGTCTCAATCGATCCATAGCGCCGATTCTTCCACTAGGCGGAAAAGTGATTTAGCGACTATAGCCTTGCTTAGAGTTTTCGAGGAGATATTGTACGTACATATTTCCTAGAGGCTCGATCATGCGCCACATAGACGAAGAAACCATCACACAGGCCGTTGTCGAGTCATTTTCCTCATGCACAAATGAGCGTCTGCGACTGGTGGTGACCAGCCTCGTCCAGCACCTTCATGCCTTCGCTCGTGATGTAAGGCTTACCGAGGAGGAATGGTTTTCAGCCATACAGTTCCTAACTGAAGCCGGCCACATCACCGACGACAAGCGCCAAGAGTTCATCCTGCTGTCCGACACGCTGGGACTTTCGATGCTGGTAACAGCGCTCAACAATCGCAAACCCCGAGCGTGCACCGAAACCACTGTCCTAGGTCCCTTCTACATCGAAGATGCACCGCTATATGACAACGGCGCCGACATCAGCCAGGGAGCCAAGGGATTTCCATGCTGGGTCAAAGGCCAGGTTCGCGACATAGACGGACACCCAGTTGCGGGCGCGACCATGGACATTTGGCAATCGGATGAGGACGGGTTCTATGACGTGCAGTACACGGACATTCCTGGGCCACAGGCCCGCGCACGCCTGCAGACACTGACTAATGGGCATTTTCATTTCCGTTCAGTGCTAGCGACCGCGTACCCGATTCCTCACGACGGCCCAGTAGGCAAGATGCTCGAGGCTACGGGTCGACATCCTTGGCGGCCGGCGCACCTGCACTTTCTGATCGAGGCTCCAGGCTTCGAACGACTCATCACCCAAGTATTCCGCAGTGACGACCAATACCTGGATTCAGATGCCGTGTTCGGGGTGCGTCAAACACTAGTAGCCAACTGGATCCAACACCCGCCCGGCATTGCCCCAGACGGCACCGAGTGCAGCACTCCCTTCTATTCGCTCGACTACGACTTCGTACTCCACCGTACCCAATGAGGCTAGCGTGATCAGACATATCGTGATGTGGAAACTCCGGGGCGATACGCCTGAGGAAAAGCAAGCTGCTCGCCTGCGAGTCAAATCTGCCTTCGAAGACCTCATCGGTCGAATTCCTGGGTTGCTGTCTCTAGAGGTGGGGAGTGATCAGAGCGGTGCCGACTACGCCTGTGACGTAGTGATGGTTTCCGAGTTCTGCGACGCCCAGGCCTTGGCCGCTTATGCCACCGATCGGGAGCATTTAAGGGTTCGCGACGAACTAGGAGATCTGCGCACTCATCGTTACCAGGTGGACTACGCGGTTTCCGAGCCGGCTCCCTCTCACTGACGCAACGAAGGAATCAAACAGTGAAACTGATTCTTACCCTTTCCTGCCCTGATCGGCCTGGCATTGTGCATGCCGTCAGCGGCTTCCTGTTCGCTGAAGAGGCCAACATTGTCGAAGCGTCTCAACTGAACGACGCTTCGACTGGCCTGTTCTTCATGCGAGTGAAGTTCGAATGTCCATCTGACACGCGGCCCCGCGATGTTGAAGAGCGTTTCGCCAGCGTCTCAAATGACTTCGCGATGCAAGCAAAATTCTCCATCGCTGATCGGCCTATGCCTACGGTGATCATGGTCTCTCAAATCGGACATTGCCTGAACGATCTATTGTTCCGTCATCGCTCCGGGCTACTGCCAATCGACATCCGCGCCATCGTGTCCAATCACCGGGACTTTTATCAGCTAGCCGCCAGCTACGACCTCCCCTTTCACTACATACCGGTGACCTCGGCCAACAAACCGGAGGCCGAGCAAAAACTTCTGGACATCTTCCAGGCTGAAGGCGCCGAACTGTTGGTATTAGCACGCTACATGCAGGTGCTTTCGAACGGTCTATGCCAACGCCTGTCGGGCCAAGTGATCAACATCCATCACTCGTTCCTACCCAGCTTTAAGGGTGCTCGCCCCTACCAGCAGGCCTTCGATCGAGGCGTAAAACTGATCGGTGCCACGGCTCACTACGTCACCGCGGACTTGGACGAAGGGCCGATCATTGAGCAGGGCGTCGAGCGCGTTGATCACGCCATGGACCCAGCCACACTGACCGCGATCGGTCGCGACACCGAGAACGTGGTATTGGCTCGCGCGGTAAAATGGCACGCCGAACACCGCATTCTGCTCAATGGCTACAAGACAGTAGTGTTCCAATAATTTACTCAGCTTATCCACTTCCTCTCCACCAGGAGTCACGACCATGCAGAACAATAATCACAGCCTTCCGTTGACACCTGCGGTACCAGTCGACCAGGACACTTACACCTACACCCGCTTCGGGACTGCGTTTGAAGCCTCGGAGTTTACGGACTGGATTGACGAGAGCATGTCTTGGAAGAAGACCTGCTACATCGGTGACTGGTCCCCACTGGGCAAGCTGCGCGTTAAGGGACCGGACGCTCTCAAATTCTTTTCCGACCTCAGCATCAACAGCTTCGCCAAGTTCGACATCGGCCAGGCCAAGCACGCCGTTTTTTGTAGCGAAGACGGCAAGGTGATTGGGGACGGTATCCTGATGAAGCTGGCCGAAGACGACTTCCTGTATACCAGCGGCCCGGGCATTCTCTGGGCGCTCTACAAGTTCCAGCTGGGCAACTACGACGCCAGCATGGAGAACATCACTCCCGATCGATTCATTCTCCAAGTCCAAGGCCCCAACGCCATTTTCGTGATGGAAAAGGTCACGGGCGAAAGCCTTCGCGACATTGGTTTCATGCGCTTTCGCCCCACCCGAATTGGTAGCAGTGAATTTCTTGCCCTACGCCAAGGCATGGCCGGTGAAATAGGTTATGAACTGCACGGCAAAATTGAGGACGCGGAGGGCATTTACCAAGCAATTTTGGAGGCTGGAAAAGAGTTCGGCATTCGCCGTCTGGGCGGGCGCACTAAGATGGTCAACCATGTAGAAGCTTGCTTCCCTACACCCACTGTCGACTACATTCCTGCGATCTTCGGCGAAGCAGAGCAAGGCTTCCTCGACTTCATGAAGCAGGGTGTTCCGGCCATGTTCAACCTGCTGCGCCATTCCGGTACCTATCCCGTCGAAAACTTGAGCGTGTTGCAGCGAAGCCCGGTCGAATTGGGTTGGGGTAAAAGCATCAAGTTTGATCATGACTTCATCGGTCGCAATGCGCTCGAGGCAGAGCTGGCTGCTCCGAAACGCAAGATCGTCACGCTCGTCTGGAACAGTGAGGACGTCATCGACGTTTACGCCTCGCTGTTCCGCCAAGGAACGCCGCATGACTATATGGAGCTTCCGCGGGAGCTTCTGGGCTGCATGGAGGCCGACCGCGTAGAGTATCGAGGCCAACTTGTCGGTGCCACATCCTCGCGCTGCTACAGCTACTACTTCCGCGAAATGCTTTCTTTGTGTGTGATCGACATAGATTTAGCGGAACCTGGTACCGAGGTTACGGTGATCTATGGAGGGGCCCAAGGCAGCGAGAAACGCATTCGCGCGAAAGTAGCTCCGGCTCCGTACAAAACTGACAATCGTCGAGCCGACGTTAACTCTCTGCAACCTGCGAGTGCCCAATGACGGCCAGCCTAATTGACGGCAAAGCGCACGCCGCCAAGCTGCGCGCAGATGTCAGACACCAAGCAACTCGATTGCTTCAGGAATATGGGCTGCAACCGGGTCTGGCAATCGTTCTGGTAGGGTCCGACCCTGCCAGCGACGTCTACGTACGCAATAAAGTTCGCCAGGCAGCCGAAGCTGGGCTAGCGAGCTTGGAACACCGCCTGCCGACAGAAACTAGTGAGGCCGAACTGCTCGCCCTAATTGAGCAGCTCAACGGAGATCCGGCGGTGCACGGCATCCTGGTGCAGCTCCCCCTGCCGGCGCACATCAATGAAAGCAAGGTGATACACGCAATTGCGCCAAGCAAGGACGTTGACGGCTTTCACCCAATCAACGTCGGCCAGCTGTCAGCAGGACAGGAGACGCTGATTCCCTGCACTCCCTATGGAGTTTTGCTGCTTTTGCGCAACACCTTGCCCAGTCTTGAGGGATTGCATGCGGTGATCGTTGGTCGGTCCAACATCGTCGGCAAACCTATGGCCCAATTGCTGCTCTCTGAGCATTGCACCGTAACGCTCACTCACTCCAGAACTCGAAACCTTGCCAATGTAGTGCGCGGAGCCGATATCGTAATCGCGGCAGTTGGGAAGCCTCGCCTAGTACGGGGCGACTGGATCAAGCCCGGAGCCTGCGTCATCGACGTGGGTATCAATCGAGTTGTCGAGAACGGTGAGCCATACCTCGTCGGGGACGTTGCATTCAATGAGGTCGTTGAGATCGCTGGCGCCATTACGCCGGTGCCCGGTGGCGTCGGACCAATGACGATCGCCTGCCTTCTGCGCAACACACTAATTGCCGCTTGCGGATCACGCGGAATTACTCTTTCTAACGCGCTTTAACCCAACTCTACCCGTGGCCCTATATGGGCCATGGGTAGAGTCTCTCCACTACGTCCCCGCACCATCGCACTAGCTATGTGAGCGCCGATCCTTCTGGCAAATCAAAACATGCCAGAAGCGAGGTCCATCATGACGTGCTGCGAAGATGTTGCGCCCCCCCAGTGGTCCACCTCAATGGGGAGCTCAAACTGGCGCAAATAAATTCGTTAGGCACAGCCAATAAAAAGCCCGAACCTATTGACTCGGGCTTTTCTACATTGTCATAAACAAAATTTATCTTGCAGATCCTGTTAAGTTACCAGGTAGCTAGATGCACTACGACATCTCACCACCTAGATAGCCTAAACATGCTGTGCGAAGTGCTTAAATTCAGTCATACAGAGCGATGAAGCGACACTCTACGCTGCCCCGTGGAATTACCCCGACAGCAGATGAGTCGTCAAAAGCGGTGTGCATCGCATTCATGGCATCAGGACAATCTGAGTCGAAGCCCTTAAATATCAGCACTTCATCAGGCGTCATGTTAGGAAAGTAGTACCATTCATGATCAGGGCTGTAACGGCACCCTCGAGAATGGACCAGTTCGTTGCGACTTCCCTTCGGGCCGATGAAATCCATTTGAATCATATCGTCATTACAGACGCTCCGACCATCGCAGATTGCCAGAGGTACATCCTGAGGCGGAGGTGTAATTACTCGCCACGCCTGCATCATTACATAACGTCGATATGGAGCAACTTGGCGACCAGTCAACTCTAGGGTTTCGCGTAACAACCGATCAATGTCCGACTTAGCAAAGTCGAGATGTGCGAACTGGGCGGTAGTCATCCAGCTTCGGTGAGCTGCCCTCTTGCTGAAGCGAACTGTGATTGTGCCATACTGAGCGAAGACTTCGCGAGCTCCGCTCAGTTCCAACATAAGCTCTTCCAGCTCAGCCAAATATGCAATGTTGACTGGACCCATCACATCACTCGGCGCACAATTTTCCGCAATTAACTCGTCCAAACGTTCACGTACGACCTTACTCGGAAAAGTTACCAACTGAAATCCCTGCCTATCAACGGACAGGGCTTCATCCACTTCACGAGCGTTACGAATACGTACGCGGTGCTGCTCGACAACAAAATCACTTAGATCCCGATCCTCGAATGAAATTACTATTCGATCACGGCTCGTATTTACGTAAGGCACATCCGCTTCAGTGGAGTATTCAAAATCAGAAGCTTGGCCGCCCATCGAAACCCCCTGCCTTTTTTGAATAGTCGCCGAAATTCCGCTCATGCCGAGGCGATAATTGCCTATGAATTTAGACGCCGAGAAAGCTTAAACACGATCACCGCGGGATTAGATTTCACGTAAATTAAACGAAAAGATGCTCGAACTCCCACCAGCAGAACTTCATTTACTTTCAAATGAACTCAGCTGGCAGGCATTTCAGTTACTACGCTTGGTCAACTCAAGCGCCAACCGGGAGGCTTTTCTCATCCCGCAGAAATTCGCTTGATTCAGGGCCGCCTTTAAGCGAACCACGTCCGAACAAGAAGCAAGCGAGGGCAGGCAGAAGAATCAACGCCCCCAACATGTTCCAAAGGAACATAAAGGACAGCAGAATTCCCATATCAGCCTGGAATTTGATTGGCGAGAAACTCCATGTTGCCACTCCAACCGAAAGCGTCATGCCGGACAGAAGCACTACACGCCCTACTGACAACAGCGACAGATAGTACGCACGAGACAAGTTTGCCCCTTTGCGCAATTCAGCCAGCAGCACACTGAGCAGGTAGAGCGCGTAGTCGACACCAATTCCGACACCGAGAGCGATGACCGGCAGCGTCGCAACCTTAAAACCGATCCCCAGAGCGGTCATCAAGGCCTCTGCCAGCAGCGAGGTCAACATCAGGGGTACGACAGCACAGATAACGGCACGCCAGGAGCGAAAGGCAATCAAACAGATCACTACCACCGCGCCATAGACCAGCAGCAACATGGAAACCCGCGCAGCTTGAACGACTTGATTGGTCGCTGTCTCGATGCCGGCATTGCCGGCCGCAAGCTTGAAGCCACCCAGTTCGCTGTCGTTAGCCGCCGCAAACTGCTCAACCATTTCGCTAACCTGCCGCAGGGTCGCCGCTTTGTGGTCGGTTAGATAAACCTTCAGCAAAGACAAGCTGCAGGGTTGGTTGACCAAGCTACGAGGCGCGTACTTGACCTGACTGTTGAGCATGGCTTGGTTTGGTACTAGAGCGATCCAACGAGGATTACCTTCAGTGAATTGACTGGTGACGAGTGAGATCATCGAGGCAAAGGAACTCGTTGCTACCACCGTTGGCAGCTGTCTCAACTGCCATTCGAGCATGCTCACTTTTTCCAACAGCTGATAGTTCATGCACTGCCCAACAGGTGACTCGACCATCACCATGAACACATCACTACTGTTGCTGTAATGAGAGGTGATGTAGGCATTGTCTTGGTTGTAACGCGAGTCCTTACGCAGCTCCGGCGCACCCGGGTCGAGGTCGCCCACTTGAAGATGGTGACTGCCCAGCAACCCAACGACACCAAGCCCGGAACCCACCACCAGCGCGACGATGGCCCAGCGACGCTTGGTGAAGAGGTCAAAAAAGCTCCAAAGCGGGTGCGGATGCTCACTTCTGAGATCCTGCTCCTCAATCTGCAGAGCGCGTTCCGCCGCTTTGCGGCCCACCCCCACATAGCTCAACAAAATCGGCAGCAGAACGAGGTTGGTGAGAATTAGGAATGCCACTCCAAGACTGGCAATAAGCGCCAGTTGCTGAATGACACCGATGTCGATGATGAGCAGCACAGCAAAACCTACAGCATCGGCGACCAAAGCCACGAAGCCAGCCAGGAATAATCGGCGAAAGGTTTGTCGTGCTGCGACTAAGGGTGAGCATCCCCTACCTATGTCTTGCAGGATCCCGTTCATTTTCTGCGCGCCATGAGACACGCCGATGGCGAAAACCAGGAACGGCACCAACACCGTATAGGGGTCCAACTCCAAGCCCAAGAGAGGTAAGCACCCCATCAGCCAAAGCACACCAACCAGGGAGCAGACTAGAACGTTTGCAGTGCTGATGACGCAACGCGAATACCAATAGACCAGTGCGGCAACGATGCAGATGGAGATCAAGAAAAAGCTCAGGACCTTCACCACGCCATCGATCAAATCCCCCACTACCTTGGCAAAGCCGACTATGTGGATGTCGACCAAATCGCCTTGGTACTTTGCGCGAACCTGCTCTAGTTGTTCAGAGAACCGTCCATAGTCCAGCGGCTCTCCGGTCTCATTGTCGAAATCCATCAGCGGGACCAGCAAAATGCTGGACTGGAAGTCCGGCGCGACAATTCGCCCAACCTCGCCCGAGCGCTCAATATTCAAACGCAGTTGGTTCAAAGCCTCGGGCGAACCGTCGTAGGTCGCGTCGATAACCGGGCCGCCATCGATACCCGCCTCGGTAATTCCGAGCCAGCGCATGGTGGGGGTCCAAAGCGAAACCATCCATGGCCGATCAACACCGTTGATCAGGTAAACCTCGTCGCTAATTTGCTTCAGCGTCTGCAGATACTGATCATCAAGAATGTTGCCGTGTTTGCTCGTGACTGCGATGGCAACCAGGTTGCTTTGCCCGGCGACATCCGCGCGATGTTTCAGGTAGTTCTCAATGTACGGATGTGCCGATGGAATCATCCGCTGAAAATTGGCGTTGAAGCGCAGGTCCGGCAGCTGCAGCGCAGTCCCGATAGTCAACGCCAGACAGATCATCAAGATCAAAAGACGATTGTTGAAGATCAGGCGCTCCAGCCACGAAGCTTCCCCTGCGGTCCCGTCGTTCAAAGGGATGTCTCGGTAAGAGGTCATTGGTTCATTCCCATATTCTGCTCAGACGGCGAGGACAGCTCGCTCGCAGGAAGCCTGACAATGCCGGCAAGGCTGCTGAATACCAGGTCGCCGCTCGGCATTTGCACTACCCCGGTCAGAGGCACATGCGCTTGCCAATTAAGCTTCTCGAATGGAGAACCTATGCGTCGTCGGACGAATACCTGCCCTGCCTGATTGCCCAGCAATAGCGATCCGTCGGCAAGACGAATGCCGCAGGTAAAACCCGCTTCGCCAGCTCGAAACGCTTGCCAGTGCGCACCACCGTCAGCGCTGACAGCCAGATTCCCCCGAAGCCCGTAGGCGACAACACTTGTCTCCGAATCGGACACAACGCCGAAGAAGCTCCCTTCGTACGGAGAGGGAACAACTTGCCCCTCACTCAGCAGAAGGCCTTGCTCCCCGGCTATGAGAGTCTTGCCTGCAATTTCGGTGATGCCATAGAGATGCAGTCGGCCCTCGTTCTCTAGCGAGCTATATGGCAGCCAACTTTTGCCCCCGTCGGTAGACTTGAATGCAATCCCAAATGCACCGACAACCGTAAGGTGCTGCTCATCGGTAACCGAAAGTGCGAGAAGTGGTTTCTCTGGCCCATCCTCGAGAAGGTATCGAGCATTCTCCAGACCAATTTCTGCGGCTTGGTTCCCAGCTGCAACCTCGCGAGTCCAGTAATCCACTGCAGCTTGCGCGAGGGAAATACCATTGGCCTGCTCCGTCCAAGACTGCCCGCCATCATCTGAGCGCAACACAACGCCTTGATGACCAATTGCCCAGCCTATCGTTGGCGAGGCAAAGGCAACATTGGTCAGCGCCACGCTCACTGGCACGCGCACGGCGTTTCGCCAAGTCCTACCCTCATCATCCGACAGAGCAATGGTGCCGTTTTCGCCGACGCTCACTAGGCGATCGCCGGCCGCGGCGACCGACATCAGCATGACCTTATTGGGATGGGCCGGAGGCAGGGCCTGCGTAGTGAGGGAAATTGTTGGCGAAGGCTGGTTCGCAGCCTTGCTTTCCGTCGCTCCACCAGCCGCGCAAAGCAATGTCACCAGAAATGCGGCAGACGCATGGTGCCAGTTCATTTGGAATACCTCTTAAAACGACGAGCGAGTCGGCAGCCTCTGACTGTGACCCGCTCGCAACTACCAGGATGGGGCAAAAAGGAAGCCGAAAACTCAGACTACTAACGAACCCCTGAGGCCTCTAGGCTGCGAGGCGAAAAGGTCGCTGCAGGTATCTCCCGGTAGGTGTAACCGTCCTTCTCACCAGACAGCACGTTGAAGGCTGCATAGGATTTCGATTGGATGTTGTAGACGAAGTTGGTCGCGACGATCATTCCGGGAACAGTCGGGTTGACGTAAGTCAGGATCTGCGTTGCCTTCCAGAAGGAGCCCTTCGCGTCCCAGTGATCGGCCAGCAGGATTTGCCAGCTGTCCTCATCAACGTATACCCGGCGCTTCGGTACCACATGGCGCTGCCCCGCCTTCAGCGTTCCCTCGATGACCCAGGTGCGATGCAGCTCCCAACGCATAAGGTCAGAGTTCGCTGAATTGGGTTTCAAGACTTGATCAAGGCCAGAGGCATTGAGGAAGTTGTTGTTGTTATAGGGAACGTAAAGCTCCTTCTTGCCGACAACCTTCCAGTCATAACGATCAATCGACCCTTGAAAGCCATTCTGCTCGTCGTAGTTGGTCACCCCAGAGGTGAATGGCGAGGGAACGTCGTACTGAACGTTCGGGGTCCGCCGCAAGCGGCGCTGCCCTGGCAGGTAGGTCCACGCTTGAGCGACCGCGTTCAATTGCTTATCAATGAGACCCAGAATTTTCTCGCCTGCCTGATACGCCGGAGCCTTGGTTTCCACAAGCACTGCGTAACGCGTCTGGCCCTTGAAGGGATCCTCGCGGCCTGGCGGGTAGTCACCCGGCATTGATTCTTGGGCGACTGTAGACGTTGCTAGCACTGGCGCGCTGCCGCTTACCACATAGACGGAGGATACGGTCTGCACATCGATACCGCGGAAGGCGAACTGGGTGTTGGCCATCGCTTCGGAGCCGGACTTGGGAATCGGGAAGGGAATACTGCCATTCCAATCACTGATCAGCTCCCGATCATCCATCTTGGTAGTGGTAGCGTTCTTAAACACACGCTCGTAGGTGTGCTCTGGCGCCAACGCCGTGCGGTGCGTCGGGTACACATTAATGGTGTAACCCGGAATGTTTTTCAGCAGGGCCTGCTCACCATCTGACAGCTTGTCTTTGTACTTCTCGACGTTGCTTGAATCGATTTTCAGCAGCGCCTTCTCATCGGCATTGAACAGCGGCGGACGGTTCAGCTTGCCAGCCGGCAGAGGGTCTTTCTGCCCCCCAGTCCACGCTGGAATGCTGCCATCGGCGTTACCCGCCCGCTCGCCGCCCATCGGGGTCAGTTCGGTTTTTAGCTTTTCCGCCTCGGCAGACGTTACCGCCGCATGCGCGGCCGAGCATGACAGCACACCAACGGCAATCAAGGAGAGCAAAGTGGATTTGTTGTTGTTCATCTCTTAACTCCAACCAGTTAGAACGACCGGGAAACGGTGAACATGAGATTATCGCGATCAGCGAACACGTTCTTGGAATCAGCTCCGGTGAACATCGTGTACGACACACCACCTCGCCACATGCGCTGGTAGTTAAAGCTCATCCCCACCGACACACTGCCGCCATTTCCGATCCAAGTCGGATCGATCGGGGAGTTATCGTTGAAGTTGTGCGCCAGGGTAATCGGCATGCTCAGGTCGAGGCTGGGACGTACACCCAGCCAACTCGGCTCGAATACCGCCGTAGCGCCATAGGCGGTCTTGTCATTGCCGGAATAGACGTTGAATGGATCATCCTTGTGGTACAGATGATGGATTCCCGCCTCGGCAAGTACTGTGGCGCTATCCCACAAGCTGGTGCGCGGAGCCACCCAGATCATAGAAACCTGAGCATGAGCAGTGTCGCCGGTAGCGAATTCACTTTTGCTATCCGGGCTAAAGAAGCCCGCTGACACCAGCGGCATGTTATTGCGAACAGAAATCTCTGCACCCACGTTCGCGTCCAACACCGTGGTCGAGAAACTCATGCCAACAATGTCAATGTCAGTCGGCGTAACGAGTCGGTACTCCCCGACTTGCATCCCACTTGGGCCAATGATGGGGCTAGCGGTGGGGTCAATGTTGGTTACTACCTGGGGAAGCCGGTCAGCGAACTTCACGTAGTAAAAGCCGACGTCCCAACCGGATTCCAGGTCGTAGTACTTGAGTGCCACACCCCAGTTTTCCCCGGTGGAGTCCGCTTCATCGGAACCGGAGTAGCGCAGATAAGCAGGACCGAACGGGCTAGGACCAAGCAGCAGCCGCTCGCCTCCACGGTAAGCAAAATCAATCGGCGACCAGTAAGTTCCCGGAACAGGGATACGCGACTCACGAGACTCAAACTGATAGTAAGCCTCGACGTTCCACTGCTCGTTTAGGGCAAAAGAACTGGATAGCTGATTTACAGGAAGGAACAACTCTTTAGCCTGGGTCCCGGGAACGGAGGCAGCCTTGATTACATCGATTGGCGCCTGCCCATAGGCAATGCCGTTACCCGCACGAAACAGGCTCTGCCCCCAGAGCAGGGTATGGCGACCAAGCCGGAAGTTGAGGTCGTGCCCCCCGACATCCACGCCACTATGGAAGAAGGCATCCAGGATCTCAGCGTCTTGCCCATGCAGTCGCTCAGCACGGTCAACATACTCGTTGGAGTCAACGCTATCAGGGTTGTAGTTCTCGCCTACGTTCTTCGCCCCGCCCGCGTAAACATCGTCGTACCAAGCGGCAGCGCTAATGCGGAATCCACTCTGGTACGCATCTTTCAGAGAGAAGTCGAGCTCCGAGAGGAGGTCCAGACGATTGGTGATTAGGCTGCCCTTGTCAAAACGGGCATCACCGTCGTTGCCATTGGGATTGTCTAAGAAGGTGTCTGATGGACTTTCTGTGCGCACCCCAAGGCTGTACTTGATGGTGTTGTCGAACCGCACAGAGTAGGTGTCCGTATCGGCCAGCGGCATGGCTTGGACAGCTGGAGCACCCAAAGCAAGGGCAATACAAACAGCCAACTGCCCAGCAGCGGCTTGCCGGCGCTCAAACAGGAACGGAGCTGCGGGACGGAGTGCCCCTTTGCGCTCATGATTAATCATCGTGACCCTCGCATCTTGTTTTTATTGGCGAAACGACGAAGACCTCAGGGGGGGGTGGAGGCCAGGTCCAGAGCAGGCCACTCTCGTCGCATGCTCGGTGAAGCCAATCTAGCTCGCAGTCGAACGGAAGGTCAACACTTGTACGTACAAAAACAAACGAAAAACCAACCAAACAAACGCTCAATTTTCAGTTCTGACTATTTTTCTATTCTATCTAATTGTTTTTATTAGTTTATTTTTTGACTATCTGTGACGCCCTTGACACCGTCTTGCCCCAGGGATAATTGTGCAAACAATTTCCATCACACCACCCGTAGACGGAGAACAACAATGAGTGAGCTTGGCGAACTGCACGGCAAGGTAGCCGTGGTAACTGGCGGCGCCTCTGGTATTGGAAAAGGAATTGCCCAACGCCTAGTTGCCCATGGCGCGCACGTAGTAATCGCAGACATCGAAGAGTCCAGCTTGCAGAAGACAGCACGGGAAATTGGGGCTCACCCCGTCCGCACTGACGTGAGCGATAGCGCAAGCGTTCAAGCGCTTGCAGACGCCACTATCAAAGAATTCGGGCGAGTGGACATCGTCTTCAACAACGCCGGCGTCGGCCCGATGGCGAGCATCAGCGATATGACTCTCGACGACTGGCGCTGGCTAATCAACGTCAACCTTTGGGGCGTCATCCACGGCGTCCACAGTTTTCTGCCGCTTCTACAAGGAAACGCGGACGGTGGTCACATAGTCAACACCGCGTCTATCGGTGGCCTGGCGACCATGCCGACATTGGGTGGCTACTCGGTCACCAAGTATGGCGTTGTCGCTCTGACCGAGACACTCGCCCAGGAACTCCAAATGACTGGTAGCAAGGTCGGCTGCTCAGTTCTCGTTCCCGGCCCGGTGCACACGAACATCCAGAACAGCTCTCGCAACCGCCCCAGCGCCCTTCAAGATGCCAAGCTCCTAGACGTCGACCTTACCGATATGCCAGCCATGGCAGAGATGCGCTGGCTAGAGCCAGAGGACGTAGGAGAGCTTGTGATCGCGGCCATTCGGCGCAAGGCACTCTACTGCTTCACCCACCCAGAGCTATTTGCCCCGATTGACGCCCGCTTCGCCCAAATTATCGCGGCAAACATTGCCTCGAAAACGCTGACCGACTGACCCCCTCCCAATGCGGCTCCACCGGGCCGCATTCTAGAAAATATGTACGAACCTTTTATTGGCTAATCATGGCCAAGCATAAAATGTGCGCGTGGATTGAGACGTTTAGGCCAAAATCGTGCTTGACAAGAGAATGAGTCAAAAATAATTTGTACGTACATTTGAACAACAAGGGCCTCAACATGCACAGCTCCCCCCGCCACCAGACATTGACCCTAAGCGAAGAAAAGCAACTTTTGGACGCCATCGATCGCTGGGTGGTTAGGGAGGTTCGGCCCCAAGTTAAGGACTTTGACCACGCCGATCGCTACCCACATGAATTGGTCGAGCAAATGAAAGAGCTCGGTTTGTTCGGCGCCACCATCAGTCAGCAGTACGGCGGCCTGGGACTCCCGGCGTCCGTCTACGCGCAAATCGTCATGCGCATCTCGTCCGAATGGATGGCCCTGACCGGAATCTTCAACTCGCACCTCATGCTTGCCTTGGCAATTGAAAAATTCGGTACAGAGGAGCAGAAGAACGAGTGGCTGCCGCGCCTTGCCACTGGCGAGGTCCGTGGTGGACTGGCGCTCACCGAGCCTGACGCCGGGACCGACCTTCAGGGCATTCGCATGACAGCGCGCCGCGAAGGTGACGAGTACGTCATCAATGGCGCCAAGACCTGGATTACTAACGGTATTGAAGGCAGCTGCTTCGCGCTGCTAGTCAAAACCAACCCACAAGCTGAACCACGCCACAAGGGAATGAGCCTGTTCATCGCCCCCAAGGGCAATGGTTTCACTGCAGGTCGCAAGCTGGAAAAGTTGGGCTACAAGGCCATCGAAACCAGCGAACTCGTTTTCGACAACTACCGAGTACCCGCCAAGAACCTCATCGGCGGCGTGGAAGGTCAAGGCTTCTATCAAGCAACTGGCGGCCTTGAGCTCGGGCGCATTAACGTGGCAGCGCGCGGTGTAGGCATCGCTGAAGGCGCACTTCGTTTGGCCGCGGACTATGCATCGGGCCGCAAAACATTCGGCAAGCCCATTGCCGAGCATCAGGCTATCCAGCTCAAACTTGGCGAGATGGCCACTCGCGCACGTGCGGCGCGCCTGCTGACGCTGGACGCAGCAGCGACTTTCGATCGCGGCGATCGCTGCGACATGGAAGCGGGCATGGCCAAGTATTTCTCCTCCGAAGCCGCGCTCGAAAACTCGATCGAGTCGATGCGTATCCATGGGGCCTATGGCTACTCGAAGGAATACGACATCGAGCGCCTTTACCGCGATGCCCCGCTCACCTGCATTGGTGAAGGCACCAATGAGATGCAGCGGATCATTATTGCCAAGCAGTTGATGAAACGGAGCGCAGAGGCATGACACCCGCAGCTAAGCCGCTCCAAGGCTTGCGCATCCTCTCGGTGGAGCAATTTGGTGCTGGCCCATACGGCACCATGTTCCTTGCCGACCTGGGAGCGGAAGTGATCAAGATCGAGAACGCAGCGATTGGCGGCGACCCCGCCAGACACACCGGTCCGCATTTGCTGGGTGATTGCGATAGTCAGTACTTCCAGACTTGGAACATGAACAAACGCAGCATCACTCTGGATCTCAAATCCGATGCAGGGAAGGCACAGCTGAATGACCTTCTAGCCGGCGCCGACGCGCTAGTGAACAACCTGAGAGGTGATCTGCCTGCCAAGCTGGGACTCGATTACAAGAGCCTCTCCGCCGACCACCCAGCGCTGGTTTGCCTGCATATTTCTGCCTATGGTCGAGACAACGATCGGGCATCGTGGCCAGGCTATGACTATCTGATGCAAGCGGAAGCCGGGCTAATGGACCTGACCGGTGAGCCTGAAGGCCCGCCGTCGCGCTTTGGCGCTCCGTCGCTGGTGGACCATATGACTGGCATTACCGCCTCCGTCGGGCTTCTCGCCGCACTCCACCGCGCCCGCGAAACAGGTCAAGGCTGCGACGTCGATACATCCCTATTCGACGTCGCGCTGCATCAACTGGGCTATTCGGCAATCTGGTATCTCAACGAGCAACACCAGGTGGCCCGTCAAGCTCGTAGCGCGCATCTATCAGTAGCGCCGGTTCAAACCTTCCGCACCGCGGATGGATGGATCTTCATCATGTGCATGACAGAGAAGTTTTGGCTCGCACTCATCCGCATCCTGAAACTCGGCGATCTCAAATCCGACCACCGCTTTACGAACGCGAAACTGCGCAAACAGCATCAGCACGAACTTACCCAGATCCTGGACGAAACCTTTAGCCAAGCCGCCACTAGCCATTGGCTGGACAAGCTCACAGGGCATTTGCCAGTGGCCCCAGTGCTCACCTTGAGCGAGGCGATGGAAAACCCGCTGCTGGCTACCAACTCAATGGTCAACGAAGTTCAGCATCCGCATGCCCCCAAAGGCCTCAAGGTACTCGCCAATCCCATCAAGATCGACGGCCAACGCCTAGAGCAAAAAATCTGTTCGGCACTTGGCGCCGACAACGAGTCAGTCTTAGCGACCTCATCTCTAGTGGAAACGGGGACAGCAAAATGAAACTGGGAGGGATCACTGTCCTCGATCTATCGACATTTCTCCCTGGTCCCTATTTGACTTTGGCGATGGCCGATCATGGCGCGCAAGTCATCAAAGTAGAAAACCCAGATGGCGGCGATCCCGGCCGCCATATTGGCCCTTCAGAGTTAGGACATACCGTTTTCTTCCGCAATCTGAATCGCGGCAAACGCAGCATCGCCCTCGACCTGAAGACTCCGGAGGGACGCGAGGCACTCCTGAAGCTCTGCGAGACAGCAGACGTATTTATCGAGTCCTTCAGGCCTGGAGTGATGGATCGCCTTGGCGTGGGTTACGACCAGGTTAAGGAGCGTAATCCGGCAATTATTTATTGCTCAATTAGCGCCTATGGCCAGGACGGACCTTATCGCGACCGACCAGCGCATGACTTAGGTGTTGAAGCTCAAGCCGGCTTGCTCAGCATGACGCTTGGCGAGGACGACCGACCAGCCCTGCCTGGGGTGCCAGTTGCCGATCTGCTGGCAGGGCTTCAAGGATTGGCCGGAGTCTTGATGGCGCTCTATCGGAGGCAAGCCACCGGGTTGGGCGATTACTTAGATATCGGTATGCACGACGCCGTGCTGGCAGGCTGCTTGAACATCCTTGGGCCGGCAATGGCTGAGAGTCGCCAGCCTGTGGCCAAGCACGAGCGAACGACCGGGGGCAGCGCGTTCTATCGCACCTACGAAACACGCGACGGGCGATTTATTGCACTTGCCGGGCAAGAGCCGAAGTTCGTCCGTGCACTACTGGAAGCCCTAGGGCGCCAGGATCTGATACCGCTCTGCGAGCGCGGCCCTGGGCCTCATCAGCAGCCCGTGGTGGATGTACTGGCTGCGCACTTCAAGAGGCTCGATCTGGCGTACTGGGATGAGCTTCTGCAGCAGCTGAACATCTGCTACGGAGTGGTTAAGAGCCTGCCGGAAGCACTGGATGACCCCAACATCGTGTCGCGCCAGATGGTCTGGCGCGACAGCTCCGGATTGCGACACATCGGCAACCCTATACGTTTCCGTAACGAGCCAGCCCAGCCGCATCCAGAAGCACCACTCCTGGGAGCAGACAACGAGCGGCTTGTTAAGTAACTGGCCCGGCGGCCCTCAAAATAAAAGGAAGAAAAAATGGTAGGCATCGCACAAGAAGTAGCCCCTAACCGATACCGCGAAAGCTACGGGCGTTACTTCGAAGATTTCGTGGTCGGGGATTGCTATGAGCACCGGCCAGGCCGCACGGTCACCGAGACCGACAACATCTGGTTCACCCTACTCACGATGAACACTCACCCGCTGCATTTCGATAATGCCTTTGCGGAGAAGTCTGAGTTTAAGCAGGCCCTGGTTAACAGCTGCCTTACCCTCTCGATCGTCGTGGGAATGAGCGTCAGCGATATCAGCCAGAAGGCTATCGGCAATCTGGGTTGGGACAAGATCAAACTGACCGCTCCTGTGTATGTCGGCGACACGCTTTATGCCGAATCCGAGGTGTTAGAGAAGCGCGAGTCGGGCAGCCGCCCAACGCAGGGGATTGTGACGGTTCGGACTACCGGCAAAAAAGCTGATGGCACCATCTTCATGACATTCGAACGTACGGTTCTAGTCCCCAAGCGCGGTCACGCGATCGACGATTGATTAAGACATCCTCTGGGAGGCCAAAGGCCTCCCAGCATCGAACCTTGTCCGGACAGAATGTCTCGGCGCCCTGAAGTCAGTATCAATCGTGACCATAACCAACGTTCGTGACGAAGCGAAAATTCTTAGAAGAATTTATTCGGAACTGACACTGGATGTGCGTACAATTTCCGTCGATACCTTCTTCTCAATTGGGGCACGAGAACCATGAGCTCATCCGCTGAAGCCACCATCCAGCCATCCAGTGGTCCGCTGTACAAGCAGCTGGTGCAGAAGCTCAAGGGCGAGATCCTCGCAGGCACCTATCCAGTCGGAACCCAACTGCCGACCGAAACCGAGCTGAGCGAACGCTTTGCGGTTAGCCGTCATACCGTCAGAGCAGCCTTGCGCCAACTCCGAGATGATGGCCTGGTTTCATCTCGTCAAGGAGCGGGAACCACGGTGGTGCGGCCCGGCTCCGCGCAGACCTATGTGCATGAGATCAACGCTATTAGCGACCTGATCAACTACGCCGCTGGCATGCGTTTCGAAATCGAAACCCTTGGCATGATTGAGTGCAATGAAGATCAGGCCGAGCGACTGAGCTGCCCAGAAGGTCAGCGCTGGCTTCATGTTGCCGGCTTCCGCTTTATGGAAGGGGATGCTGCTCCAATTTGCTGGACAGAAGTATTCATACACGCCGACTACGCTGGAGTCTCGCGGCTTCTCGAACGCAATCGCAGCCCCATCTATGAGCTTGTGGAGGATCTGTATGGCGAACGTGTCGAAGAGGTTGAACAGATCGTTCAATCCGGCCACGCACCCATAAATGTAGCCCCCACACTGCAAATTGAATCCGGCATCACCGTGCTGGAGGTTCAACGTAGGTACCGGCTGACCTCTGGGAAACTCGCCATTATCGCGTTCACTCTTCACAAGCCCGACATGTTCCGCCTCTCCTTCACGCTTCGCCGAAGCAAATCATAGAAAAGTACGTACAACATTTAATAACGTGCTGACGATACGCTTTCTAGGCGCGCCTTGGATTTGCCCGCCTAATGGTCTATCAATAATTTGTACGAACAAATATTGACAGCGCTCACTCTGCTGCCGAAAATCCGGGAACGCGATGCCCGGATCACCGCACTGAGTTGGAGCAAGAGATCCCTGCCCACTCCCTTTAGGTCCGGACCGCTGCTTGATCAGGGGCTGACCCACATGGACAGCCTCTACTCCACCCATCAGTAGAGTGGCAAAAAATGAACAAGAAAAATGTCGTGATCGTCGGAGCGGGCCCTACCGGACTGCTTTGCGCACTGGGGCTCGCGAAGACCGGTATCGAAGTCTGCGTTGTGGAGCGCGCCGATGCCATCCAGCATTCGCCTAGGGCAATGGTGTACCACTGGGCTGTTCTCGATGGGCTGGAAAAGCTAGGAGTTCTCGAGGATGCCAAAGCCGAAGGTTTCCTCAGTCCTGAACTGCAGTTCTATGTGTTCAAAACGGGAGAGCGTATTCATCTGGATACACGCGAAGCGCTGAAAACCCTCAGCAAAACGCCCTATAACCTGCATCTTGGCCAAAACAAGCTGGCTGAAATCGCCCTGAGCCATCTGCAAAAACTGCCTAACTTCAGCATTCGCTGGGGTGTCGACGTGACTGGGCTAACTCAGAGCGAGCACGAGGTAACGCTCCACTGCCAGCAGGGAGACAGCCAGGAGGACATTAGCGCGGCTTGGGTGATCGGTGCCGACGGTGCCAACAGCATCATTCGTAGGTCGCTGAACCTTAGCTTCGATGGCATCACCTGGCCCGAACGCTTCGTGGCAACCAATGTCCGTGGTGACTTCGCCAAGCTGGGCTTCTCGAATGCGACCATGATGCTCGACCCTGAGGTAGGAGCGATCGTCGCTCGAATCGACAATGACAACCTCTGGCGCGTCACTTACTGCGAAAGCCTAGAGCTGCCGGAGGATCAAGTTCCTGAGCGCATTCCGGGCTATTTCGCAAAGATCCTTCCTGAGGGGACCGAGTATGAAGTTATCCAGTACTCCCCCTATCGAATGCACCAACGAGCAGCTGAGAGTATGCGTGTCGGACGCGTACTCCTCGCGGGGGATGCAGCGCATATCACCAACCCGACCGGCGGCTTGGGGCTAACCTCCGGGCTGTTCGACATCTTCGTGCTGCACGAGGCCTTAACCGCGGTAATTGAAGGACGCGTTGACCCTGAGATTTTGGACCGTTACTCGGAATCCCGTCTCAAGGCCTTTCTTGAGCACGCATCACCGGCAGCGTCGGAATTCAAGAAGCTGGTATACCACTGCTCCGACAAGGAGGAGCTGGAGCACAAGCTGGCCGGCCTCCGTCATCTGCAAGCCCACCCAGAGTTGCAGGTGGCCATGTTTGGCACCGCGAAGAGCGTAGAAACGCCCTCGCTGATCTCCGGCTAAGCGGCACCACCGCCCCACCTCTTGCGCTAGCAACGCCAAGAGGTGGCTAGCCCGCGCATCTACCACCAACGTGGAACTGTAGGTTCAAACTGAATCGCCCCGGCTTTCCTAGACACTCTCCAAGCTTTGGAAATAGCGCTTTTCAAACTCCACTGGCGATAGCTGCATAGCGCTGCTGTGCCGGCGTTTGGGGTTATAAAACATCTCGATGTA
>NZ_JAFEUP010000002.1 GCF_016901015.1 Zestomonas insulae | reverse complement strand
CTTCTCTTTCAGACGCACCGCTTCTTCCACGGCGATTTCGCAGAAGGGGTTCATCGACATTTTGACGTTGGCCAGGTCAACGCCGGAGTTGTCCGCTTTGACGCGAACCTTGACGTTGTAGTCAACCACTCGTTTGACAGCTACAAGAACCTTCATGGATTCCTCGTTACTCTCCGGTGAAATTAGAATGTCGCCAAGTCGAACCTGGCGGGTCATGCACGGCGGCCGGAACCGACGGTCAGCCCATAGGATGGCGAACGCAAAACCGCCGGTATCTTGACCGCATAGCCTATCCCGGTCAATACGACAGAACTGCCGTTCATACCCCCGGAAGCGCGATTCTAGCAGGCTCTAATAGAATTCAAACAAACGTTTGTATTGGAGCCCGACAAGCCTCTCTATATAATGCAGACGCATCGCTCCAGGACGGAGCGGCTCTCCAAACATAAACATTTCAAAGCCCTGAGTAGGAGAAAGTCTGTGGAACGCGAATTTATGGAATTCGACGTCGTCATCGTCGGCGCTGGCCCGTCGGGCCTGTCCGCCGCCTGCCGACTCAAGCAGCAGGCCGCCGAAGCCGGCAAGGAAATCAGCGTCTGTGTGGTTGAGAAAGGTTCCGAAGTCGGTGCCCACATTCTTTCCGGCGCGGTATTCGAGCCGCGTGCGCTGAACGAGCTGTTCCCCAACTGGCAAGAGCTCGGCGCGCCGCTGAACACCCCGGTCGCGCGTGACGACATCTACATGCTCAAGAACGCCGACTCGGCGATCAAGGTGCCCAACCTGTTCGTGCCCAAGACCATGCACAACGAGGGCAACTACATCATCTCGCTGGGCAACCTGTGCCGCTGGCTGGCCCAGCAGGCCGAAGCCCTGGGCGTCGAGATCTACCCGGGCTTCGCCGCTCAGGAAGCACTGATCGACGAGAACGGCGTGGTGCGCGGGATCATCACCGGCGACCTCGGCGTCGACCGCGAAGGCCATCCGAAAGAGGGTTACTACACCCCGGGCATGGAGCTGCGCGGCAAGTACACCCTGTTCGCCGAAGGCTGCCGCGGCCACATCGGCAAGCAGCTGATCAAGAAGTACGATCTCGATTCCGACGCCGACGCCCAGCACTACGGCATCGGCATCAAGGAAATCTGGGACATCGACCCGGCCAAGCACCAACCGGGCCTGGTGGTCCACACCGCCGGCTGGCCGCTGGACTTCGTCGGCAACGAGAACACCGGCGGTTCGTTCCTCTATCACCTGGAGAACAACCAGGTGGTGGTCGGCCTGATCATCGACCTGTCCTATGCCAACCCGCACCTCTCGCCCTTCGACGAGTTCCAGCGCTACAAGCACCACCCGGTGGTGGCCCAGTACCTGGAAGGCGGCAAGCGCGTGGCCTACGGCGCACGAGCCATCTGCAAGGGCGGCCTGAACTCGCTGCCGAAGATGGTCTTCCCCGGCGGCGCGCTGATCGGTTGCGACCTCGGCACCCTGAACTTCGCCAAGATCAAGGGCAGCCACACTGCGATGAAGTCCGGCATGCTCGCCGCCGACGCAGTGGCCGCGGCGTTGCTGGCCGACGGCCAGGGCGGCGACGAACTGACCGGCTACGTCGAGGGCTTCAAGGCCAGCTGGCTGTACGACGAGCTGTTCCGCAGCCGCAACTTCGGCGCAGCGATCCACAAGTTCGGCGTACTTGCCGGCGCAGCGTTCAACTACATCGACCAGAACATCTTCGGCGGCAAGATCCCGGTCACCCTGCACGACAACAAGCCAGACTACGCCTGCCTGAAGAAGGCCAGCGAAGCGCCGAAGATTGCCTACCCGAAACCGGACGGCAAGCTGAGCTTCGACAAGCTGTCCTCGGTGTTCCTGTCGAACACCAACCACGAGGAAGAGCAGCCGTGCCACCTGCGTCTGACCGATCCGAGCTTGCCGATCGCGCAGAACCTGCCGCTCTACGACGAACCGTCGCAACGTTACTGCCCGGCCGGCGTGTACGAGGTGGTGAGCAACGACGACGGCTCCAAGCGCTTCCAGATCAACGCGCAGAACTGCGTGCACTGCAAGACCTGCGACATCAAGGACCCGGCGCAGAACATCACCTGGGTCGCCCCGGAAGGCACCGGCGGACCGAACTACCCCAATATGTAAGCCATACGAAAAAGGCCCCTTCCGGGGCCTTTTTTCTTGGCATCTCGAAGGCTCAGGCGTCGAGTGCGCCGATCGGGAAGAACTGCCCGTCGCTCCACACCCCGAGCCAGGTCTGCCCGTCGATCTCACGCGGCACCGCCAACTCGACCAGCTGATAGAACACGTTGCGGTGAATCAGCGCCTCTAGGTTGCTGCGCACCAGCACATAGGGCGCCGGCTCCTGGGTCTGCGGATTGAGTTCAACACGAATCGGATGCTCGAGATCGGCCAGCACCTCGTCCTCGACGTTGGTAAGGAAACGCAGCTGCTGCCCCTCGCCCCCGCCTTCGACCTGCACACTCACTGCGACGAAGGGCGCATCGTCGACCTGAATACCAACTTTTTCCACCGGCGTGATCAGGAAATAGTCATTACCGTCCCGGCGAATGATGGTGGAGAACAGGCGAACCATCGGCTTGCGGCCAATCGGCGTACCCAGGTAATACCAGGTGCCGTCGCGGGCAATGCGCATGTCGATGTCGCCGCAGAAATCCGGGTTCCACAGATGCACCGGCGGCAATCCCTTCGCATCCGACTTGGGAATCTGCGCCAGCAAGTTACCGGCTTTACCGGGGTCGCTCATCAATCTCTCCTAATCACTCACACCCAACAGACGGCGAGCATAGTCGCGTAGCGGCGGACCGATAAGGTCTTCTGGTTGGTTGTCGTAGAACGTCAGAAAGCCGCCGCGACTGCGAATGGTCGCCGTATCCACCAGATAGCGGGTATTGGTTTCCACCAGCATCATCTGAATCGAACCGTGGTCCACGCCCAATCGATCCAGCGCCTCTTCATCGGCCCACTCATCATAAGTGCCGATGCGGTTATCCGCCGCAGCGAAACGGCTGTACAGCAAGTAATGCGCACCCACCTCCCGCGCCTGGCTCATCGCCTCTTCCAGGCCGGCCGGCGCGCGCGCCCGGCGCACCATCGGGAAGTACTCGACGAAACCCTTGAAGGTCTCCTCGGCCACGACATTCGGCCGCGGGTACGCGCTGCCCGGCGGCACGAAAAAACCTTGGGCGATATAGATGAAGGAGTCGGCCTGCAGGCGCCACGGGCTGGAGCGACGCACGTCGCTATGATCGAGAAAACCGGCGTCGCTCAGATGGTACTGAGCCCCCTCGGCCATATCGCTGACATTCATGCAGCCACTCAGCGCCGCCAGCATGAGCAGCGGAATCAGGCATCGCATTGCAATTCTCCTACGGCGGTGACGGAAAACCGACAGATGGGCGATCTCTGCAGCTTCCGCGCCAGCTTCCGGCGTGCTCATCCACCGATGATCTTCATCACCGTGGCACCACCCGAGAAAGCCACTTCCTGCTTGTCCGCCAGAGCCTGTACCAGTAACCGCTGCAGCGCCGGCAACGCCTGGTGGCGCGGCTTGTCCAGCAGGTCGCCGATGTAGTGCCGATGGCTCGACGACAGGCAACCGTGCAGCCAGCCGGTGGATGACAGGCGCAGCCGTGAACAGGTCCGGCAGAACGGCACGCTCTCGTTGGCGATGATCCCGAAGTAGCCCTGCCGGCTGGGAATCTCGAAGCGCAGCGCGGTCGCATCCAGCGGCGCGCTGGCCTGTATGTAGGTGTAGCGGCTGGCGATCATCTCCAACAGCTCCGGCATGCCGACGAAATCCTGGTGGAACGCGTGGGCATCTCGGGCCAGATGGCCCATGCGCATCAGCTCGATGAAGCGCAGCTCGAAACCACGTTCGAGGCAGTAGTCCAACAACGGCAGGACCTGAGCAAGGTTGGCGCGCCGCAACGGCACCATGTTGATCTTGATCTTCAGGCCGGCAGCGTGCGCCTGCTCCAGGCCATCCAGCACTGTCTGCAGGTCACCGCCACGGGCGATCTGGCGGAAGTGCTCGGCATCGAGGGTATCCAGCGAGACATTCAGCCGGCGGATGCCCGCTTCGAGGAGGATCGGCAGCTTGCGTGCAAGCAGCTGGCCGTTGGTGGTCAGACTGATATCGCTCAAGCCGAGGCCGCGGACGCCATGCAGAAACGCATCCAGCTTGGGACTGACTAGAGGTTCGCCACCAGTGATGCGCAGCCGCTCGATGCCGGCGGCCTCGATCAGGTAGGCAACGCCACGGGCCATGGCCTCGGCGGACAGCTCGTCCTGCGCTGCCACGAGACGTTTGCCATCCGGCACACAGTAGGTGCAGGCGTAGTTGCAGGCGGCGGTCAGGCTGACCCGCAGGTTGCGAAAGCGCCTGCCCTGGCGATCAACGATCATGGAGTTGCTCCAACACGTTTACGTCCTGAGTATACGCCGCGCGGCCCGAGCCGACGCCGTCGGCTCGCACTCAACTGCCCGGAGCGTCGCCTTCGCGCTTGCGCCGGTTGCCCATGCGCACGCCGATTTCCATGAGGAACTGGAAGAAGCCGTCCTGATCTTCGAGCACGTTGCTCCAGAACGGCGAGTGATAGAGCGCCACGGCGCCATGCACCAGTGCCCAGGCCGCGCAGTAGTGGAAGTAGGCCGGTACGTCTTCCAGCTTGCCCTCTGCGATGCGCCCCTCGATCAGCCGGGTGAGGCGCTCGAAGTTCGACGCGCGGATGCGGTGCAGTTCTTCGACCATCTCCGGCACCTGGCTGCCTTTGACGACTTTCTCTTCCAGGCGATCGAACAGCCGATAACGCTGCGGATCACGCATGCGGAACTCGAAGTAGGCGCGCGACAGCGCTTCCTTGTCGCGCGCAACGTCTTCGGAATGGAACAGCGCATTGAGGTCGCGCTCGTAGTCGAGCATCAGACGCAGGTAGATCTCGGCCTTCGACTTGAAATGCTTGTAGATGGTGCCTTTGCCAATACCCACGGCGTCGGCGATCATTTCGACCGTAACGCTGTCTTCCCCCTGCTCGAGGAACAGCTTCAGGGCAGTATCGAGAATTTCCTGTTCACGACGACGAAATTCACGAATTTTTCGGGGTTCTTTTTGCATAAATAGACTGAAAGGTCAAAAAGCGAAGTCGCGTATTATGCCTAATTAACGCGAAATTGCACGGATCATCCGACCATGTATGCCTATCACGACGAGTTTCCTCAAGCCCCCGAACTGCGCTATCTAAACCATGCCGCCGTAGCGCCGTGGCCCCGCCGTGCAGCTGTAGCGGTCGCCGCCTTTGCCGAGCAGAACGTGCGAATCGGCGCACGTGATTACCCCGACTGGCTGGTCCTGGAAGGCCGTCTCCGTCAGCGTTTGCGGCGTCTACTCAACGCCCCGGGCAGCGCCGACATCGCGCTGGTGAAGAACACCTCGGAGGCGCTGTCCTTCGTCGCCTTCGGACTCGATTGGCGCGCCGGCGACCAGATCGTCATCAGCAACGAGGAGTTCCCTTCCAACCGGGTCGTCTGGGAGGCCCTCAAGCCGCAAGGCGTGGAAGTCATCCAGGTCGCCCTGGATGGTGACGACCCGGAAGGCGCACTGCTCGCTGCTTGCGGCCCGAGAACCCGACTGATTTCGATTAGTGCCGTGCAATACGCCAGCGGCTTGCGCCTCGATCTCGAGCGCCTGGGCGCCGGCTGCCGCGCCCGCGACGTACTGTTCTGCGTCGACGCGATCCAGCAGTTGGGCGCCCTGCCGCTGGATGTCCAATCCTGCGATTGTGCCTTCGCGATGGCCGACGGCCACAAATGGATGCTCGGTCCGGAAGGCCTCGGGGTGTTCTATTGCCGCAGCGATCTGCGCGAGCAACTCACCCTGCATGAATACGGCTGGCACATGCTGGAGCACGCCGGCGACTACGACCGCGTCGACTGGAAACCGGCGCGCAGCGCCAAGCGATTCGAATGTGGCAGCCCGAACATGCTCGGTGCCGTCGCGCTGGAGGCCAGCCTGTCGCTGCTGGAGGACGTAGGCCTGAACAATGTGGAAAGCGCCCTGCACGAGCGTGTGCAATGGCTGCTCGACGGCCTCGACAAGCTCAACGGCATCAGTGTCGTCAGCGAGCGAAATGTGGCGCGGCGCGCGGGAATCCTGACCTTCCGCTTGGACGGCTGGGACAATCAGAAACTGTTCGAGAAGCTGAAAAGCGAGCAGATCGTCTGCGCCCAACGCGGCAAGGGCATCCGCTTTTCGCCGCACTTCTACACCGAATCGCGCGTCATCGACGAGACTTTGGCAGCGCTGAGCCAGCTCGCAACAAGATGAGCACTCAGCAGCGCGGCAGGTATTCCAAATCTGTTTAAAAAACCAACGGAATTGATCTGGACGGGCGCCAAACTTCACCAATACTCAAAGAACTGGCGTGCGACACCTCCCCCCAAGTGTCCCGCCAGCCAAGGTACCGTGGACTGCGTACCTTGATTTACTCCTAATGGTCTTGACCCGGATTCATCCCCCAGAACCCGGGTTTTTTTTATGCGCGATTTACCCGCGCCAGAGGGAAAAGCCGCTGGAAATTGGCGGTGGTCTGCGCTGCCAGGGTTTCGGTATCGACGCCGCGCAGCGTCGCAAGAAACTCGGCGACCTCATAAACATACTGCGGCAAATTGGGCTTGCCTCGATACGGAATCGGCGCGAGATAGGGAGAGTCAGTCTCGACCAGCAAGCGGTCGACGGGAATGCGCCGCGCGACGTCGCGCAGCTCATCGGCATTGCGGAAGGTCACGATGCCGGAAAGGGAAATGTAGAAGCCGAGGTCGAGGGCAGCCTTGGCCATCTCCCAATCCTCGGTAAAGCAATGCAATACCCCGGCCTGCGGCAGTGCCGCTTCGCGCAATAGCGCCAGTGTGTCGGCGCGGGCCGCTCGCGTGTGCACGATCACCGGCTTGGCGGTAAGACGCGCAGCCTCGAGGTGCAGGCGGAATGCCTCGCGCTGCAAGTCCGCGGCCTCCGGCTCGTAGTGGTAGTCGAGCCCGGTTTCCCCGATGGCCACCACGCGGGGATGCTCGAGCTCTCCCAGCAACCACTCCAGCGCCGGCGCCGCTCCCGGCTCGAGATCCAATGGATGGACCCCCACCGAGCAGTCCACATCGGCGTAACGATCAGCCAGCGCCTTGACTGCCGCAGCGTTGTCCGCGCTTACCCCAATACACAGGAAGTGGCCAACGCCGCGCGCCCGCGCCGCATCGAGGGCGGCGTCGAGTGAACCAGCGTGAGCGGAAAGGTCGAGGCGATCGAGGTGACAGTGGGAATCGACAAGCATGGCGAGGGACAGCGCTTACATCGTGTGGGTGGGGCGATCGGAGGTCAGTGCACCGGCCAGGTAGGTTTCGATTTTGTTGCGCGCGGTGTTGTCGCCATCATTGAACTGCACGCCAACGCCGGCAGCGCGGTTGCCTTGTGCGCCCTTCGGGGTGATCCACACGACCTTGCCGGCAACCGGAATCTTTTCCGGCTCTTCCATCAGGTTGAGCAGCATGAACACCTCGTCGCCCAACTTGTAGTTCTTGTTGGTCGGAATGAACAGACCACCGTTCTTGATGAAAGGCATGTAGGCGGCATAGAGCACGGACTTGTCCTTGATGGTCAAGGACAGAATCCCATTACGGGGGCCAAGATTGGGTGGCAGGCTCATGCGGCGTTCCTAGCTGACGATTCCAGTCCGATTCTAGCCTTGTCCAGGCAGGCTTGCCCACTTCACCAGCAGGGCTTCGAGAAGCAACACACGGTTGAGATTACCCTTCGCCAGCACTTTCTGGCGCTGTTCGAGCAACCAATCCTGCAACGCCAGCAACCGGGCCTGCTCGGACTTGTCGGCCAGATACTGCACGACCTTGCGCATATCCGCCGCACCGAGCCCTTGCTCGTCCTTGCTCAACTGGTAACGCAGCACCAGATGCGCCCATTCGCAGAACCAGTTAAACAGCAGCAGCAATGGAATGGCATTCCAGCCTTCCGCCAACTGACTGGGCCCCTGCTGCTGCTTCAGCAGCTTCTTCACGCCCTCAACGACCAGTGCGCGCTGCTCGCGTACGCCCTGCTCCTGCAAGCGCGCCGCAGACAGCGGTGAGCCGGCGGCAAGCGCCAGCAGCTCACCGCGCTCCTCGTCGCTCAAGCCTGGCAGCGCCTGCGCCAACCAACGCAGGCCGACGGCCTCGTCCGGCACCGGGCAAGCCAACTGCACGCAGCGACTCTTCACTGTCGGCAGCAGACGGCTGGGCTGGTGACTGATCAGCAACAGCACGGTATTACCGGCCGGCTCCTCGAGGCTCTTCAACAAGGCGTTGGCCGCATTCAGGTTCATCGCCTCGACGGGCTCGACGAGCACCAGCTTGCGCCCACTGAGCTGGGCGGTCTGAGTCACGAAGCCAACCAGATCACGCACCTGGTCGACCTTGATCGCCTTGTCGGCTTCCTCGGGCTCGAGAGCGAATGCGTCTGGGTGTGTGCCGGCGGCGAGCAGCAAGCAGGCCTTGCACTTGCCACAGGCCTCGAGATTCTGCGGGCTTCGGCAGAGCAACAGGGCCAGCAGGCGTTCGGCGAACGCGCGCTTACCAATGCCCGCGGGACCGTGCAGCAGGTACGCGTGGGCGTGCTGCTCACGTCCGGCCAGTTGCCGCCACAGCTCGTCCTGCCAGGGATAGGTATCAGCCACCGATACGCTCCAGCAGCTGCGGCAGCAACGCATCCAGCGCTTGCTGAACCTGGTCCAACGGTTGCGCAGCATCGATCACCCGGTAACGCTCCGGCGCCATGCTGACGCGACGCAGATAGCTCTGGCGCACCGCCTCGAAGAAGGTCCGCCCTTCCTGCTCGAAGCGATCGAGCCGGCCGCGCGCCGCTGCGCGTGACAGACCGATCTCCACCGGCAAATCGAAAACCAGCGTCAGGTCAGGCTGCAGCGAGCCTTGAACAAAGCGCTCGAGCTCAGCAATGCGCGCTTCTGGCAATCCTCTGCCACCGCCCTGATAGGCATAGGTGGCATCGGTAAAACGATCACAAAGCACCACAACTCCACGCTCCAAGGCCGGCCGGATCACCGCTGCCAAATGCTGGGCGCGCGCGGCGAACACCAGCAGCAGTTCGGCATCGGCAGCCATCACCTCGTCGCTCGGGGCCAGCAGCAGCTCACGAATGCGCTCGGCCAGCGGCGTGCCGCCAGGCTCGCGGGTGAGCAAGACTTCAACGCCCCGCTCACGCAGGCGCTCGGCCAGGTACTCGCGATTGGTGCTTTTGCCGGCACCTTCCGGGCCTTCCAGCGTGATAAACAAACCGGTCACTGGCTGTCCTTTTTCTCTGCGGCGTCCGGCAGCGGTGCCGGACTGGAACGATAATCGGCGCGTCGATTGAGCTGAAACTCGCGCACGGCGCGATTGTGCGCCTCGAGGTCGTCGGAAAACACATGGGAGCCATCGCCGCGCGCGACGAAATACAGGCTCTTGCCGGGCTCAGGATGGAGCGCCGCGTGGATCGCCTCACGGCCAACCAAGGCAATCGGCGTTGGCGGCATACCCGCGATGACATAGGTGTTGTAGGGCGTTGCTTCACGCAGGTGGGCGCGCGTCAGCTTGCCGTTGTAGCGCTCGCCGAGACCGTAGATCACCGTGGGATCAGTCTGCAGCAGCATGCCCAGCGCCAGACGCCGGACGAACACCCCGGCGATCTGCTGGCGCTCGGCCGGCACACCGGTTTCCTTTTCCACCAGCGAGGCCATGATCAAGGCCTGATACGGCTCGGCGTACGGCACGTTGTCGGCGCGTTGCGCCCATTCCTCCGCAAGGACTTCCTCAAGGCGGGTATAGGCCTGCTTGAGCAGCTCAAGATCGCTCATACCGCGTACGAAGCGGTAGGTGTCTGGGAAGAAGCGTCCCTCGGGATACAGGCCCGGGTGACCGAGACGTGCCATCAACTCAGCGTCGCTGACATCCTTGAGGGTCTGCTTGAGCTTTTCCTGCTTCGCCAGCACGGCGCGCACTTGGCGGAAGCTCCAGCCTTCGACGAGCGTCAGGCTGTATTGCACGACCTCACCGCGTCGCCACGACTCGATTAGGTCGATGGCACGCTGACCGGGCACCAGGCGATACTCGCCGCTATGCAGTGGCTGCGCAGAAAGATTGAAGCGCCAGTACAAGCGCAACCAGAAAGCGCCATGCAGCACGCCATCGGCTTCGAGGCGATTGAGCATTCCGCTAGGGGTGGCGCCGGCCGGAACATCCACCATGCGCTCTTCGGTGACGACCAACGTCTGCTGCAAGGCTTCGCGCTGCTGCCATGCAGCGAGGCCAACTAGCAATCCAGTCAACAGCAGGCCGGCTTCTAGCAATAGAAGCAATCTACGTATCACGACTCAATAGCCCAGATCGCGAATGATGCCCTGCAGTTTACGGGTGAGCGGTCCGACCGGCCAGTCGCGCGACGCCAAGGCCCGCACCGGCCAGATACCGAACAGGCTGTTGCACAGGAAAAGCTCGTCCGCAGCCAGCAGCTCCGCGTACTCGATGTCCCGCACCTGACACGAAATGCTCCGGGACACGGCACGCTCCAGCAGCTCGGCACGCATCACCCCCGCCACGCCGCAACGCGACAGATCGGCCGTTAGCAACACGCCATCTTTGACCAGAAAAAGATTGCTGAATACGCCCTCGATGACGCGTCCACTGGTGTCGCGCATCAGTCCTTCGCCATGCTCAGCATCCTGCCACTCGGCACGAGCCAGCACCTGCTCGAGGCGGTTGAGGTGCTTCATTCCCGCCAGCAGCGGCTGCTCGGCAAGGCGCGTCTGACAGGGAAACAGGCGCACACCTTGCGCGGCATGCTCTGGGGGATACGTCGGGAAAGCGCTGCTCTGCAGCAATCGCCGAGGCTGCTCGGTTGTGGTCGGCGCGTAGCCGCGCTGGCCATCGCCGCGCGTGACGATGAACTTGGCCACCCCATCGCCCACCGCCGCGGCAAAGCGCTGCAATTCAGCATCAAGCATTGCCAAGTCGCAAGAAATGCCGAGGCGCTGGCAACCATCGCTCAAGCGATGTAAGTGGCGGGACAACAGGGGCGCCCGCCCACTTCGCACGGCGATGGTCTCGAACAGACCATCGCCGTAGGCCAGGCCGCGGTCCTTGACGGAAAGTGCATCCGCCGGAATTCCGTCGACCCAGTTCAACATCAACCCTGGAACCGGCTGAACACCAGCGAGCCGTTGGTACCGCCAAAGCCAAAGGAGTTGGACAGCACCACATCGATGCTCCGCTCCTTGGCGCGGTGCGGGACGAAGTCCAGATCGCAGCCTTCATCGGGCTCGTCGAGGTTGATGGTCGGCGGCGCAATCTGATCGCGAATGGCCAGAACGCTGAAAATTGCCTCAACCGCGCCCGCTGCGCCAAGCAAGTGACCGGTCATCGACTTGGTCGAGCTGACCGACAGCTGATGCGCATGCGCGCCAAACACCGACTTGATCGCCGACGCTTCGGCCAGGTCACCGGCCAGTGTGGAGGTGCCATGGGCGTTGATGTAGTCGACCTGCTCCGGATTGAGCCCGGCATCGCGCACGGCATTCGCCATGCAGCGTGCAGCACCGGCGCCATCCTCGGGCGGCGAGGTCATGTGGAAGGCATCGCCGCTCATGCCGAAACCGACCAACTCGGCGTAAATCGTCGCGCCGCGGGCTTTCGCATGCTCCAGCTCTTCGAGCACCAAAGCGCCTGCGCCGTCGGACAGCACGAAACCGTCGCGCTGCTTGTCCCAAGGGCGACTGGCCAAGGTCGGCTCATCGTTGCGCGTCGACAGCGCACGGGCTGCCGCAAATCCACCAATGCCGAGACCGCAAGCGGCCATCTCGGCGCCGCCAGCGATCATCACGTCAGCTTCGCCGTAGGCAATGTTGCGCGCCGCCATACCGATGCAATGGGTGCCGGTGGTGCACGCAGTGGCGATGGCGTAATTCGGCCCCTGAATCCCCAGATGGATCGACAGGAAGCCGGAAATCATGTTGATGATCGAGCCAGGCACGAAGAACGGCGAGATGCGCCGTGGGCCTTGGTCGAACAAGACTTTGCAGTTGGTTTCGATATTGGTCAGGCCACCGATACCCGAGCCCATCGCGACACCGATACGTTCGCGATTGCCGTCGGAGACTTCCAGACCGGAATTGCGAATCGCCTGGAAGCTGGCAGCAAGGCCGTACTGAATAAACAGATCGAGCTTGCGTGCTTCTTTGGCAGAGAGATACTGCTCGACATCGAAGTCTTTGACCGAGCCACCAAAACGCGTGGCGTAGACAGAAAGGTCCATGTGCTCGATCGAGGCGATACCGCTACGACCTGCCAGAATCCCCTGCCAGCTGCTCGGTACATCGGTACCCAACGGCGATACCATGCCCAAACCAGTGACTACAACGCGTCTACGCGACACAGCACTCTCCTTCGTCTCAAGCTACTGCCATTTCATTGCACTTAAAGAAAAACCGCACGCCGGATAAGGGCAGTGCGGTTTTTCGAGTCGGAGACCGACGATTAAGTCTTATTGCGCGTGCGCAGTGACGTAATCGATAGCTTCCTGAACGGTGGTGATCTTCTCGGCTTGTTCGTCCGGAATCTCGGTCTCGAATTCCTCCTCGAGAGCCATCACCAGCTCGACGGTGTCAAGAGAGTCAGCACCCAGGTCTTCGACGAAGGAAGCACTGTTGGTTACTTCCTCTTCTTTAACGCCAAGCTGCTCAGCGACGATTTTCTTGACGCGTTCTTCGATGGTGCTCATACCTTGTTTTCACTCCTAATGAACAAATCCAGGCGGCTGGTCTGGGCTAAGTGTATAGAAAGGGTTTTCCGTATTTCAAGCTGAAAGCCCTGAGCCCTCTTCACCCATCCAACCATCTGTCTATAAATCGGTGCCACTTTATAACGGATTCTAGACAGCAGCTATGACAGCTTTCTGAAGACTCCGGTCACATTCAGCTCATGTACATTCCGCCGTTGACCGGAACGGTAGCGCCGGTGACGTAGGAAGCATCGTCCGAAGCCAGGAATGCGACCACCTTGGCGATCTCCTCGACCTGGCCCAAACGACCAAGCGGAATCTGGCTCTGCAGCGCCTCGCGCTGCGCTTCAGGCAGTTCGCGGGTCATATCGGTATCGATGAAGCCGGGGGCAACCGAGTTCACGGTGATTGCACGGGAACCGACTTCGCGCGCCAGCGCACGACTGAAACCCTCCAGTCCTGCCTTGGCTGCCGCATAATTGGTCTGCCCGGCGTTACCCATGGCACCGACCACCGAGCCGATGTTGATAATCCGCCCCCAACGCGCCTTCGTCATGCCGCGCAGTACGGCTTTAGACAGACGGTACAGACTATTCAGGTTGGTATTGATGACATCGAACCATTCGTCATCCTTCATGCGCAGCATCAGGTTGTCACGAGTGATGCCGGCGTTGTTCACCAGAATCAACGGCTGACCTAGCTGCTGCTGAATTTGCTCCAGGACGCTGGTTACCGATTCGTTGCTGCCGACATCCAGCATCAGGCCAGTGCCTTCAACACCTGCCGCCTTCAGCGTTCCAGCGATACGCGCCGCCCCCGCTTCAGTGGTGGCCGTCCCAATGACAGTGGCACCCTGGCGCCCCAACTCCAGAGCGATAGCCTGGCCAATACCACGGCTCGCGCCAGTGACCAGGGCAACTTTACCTTGCAGACTCATGCGATCTTCTCCTCGATTCAGGCCAACGCTGCACGCGTCGCGGCAAATGCATCCGGCGCATCCAGACTGTAAGTCTCGATACCTTTAACGCAGCGCTTATTCAGCCCCGACAGAACCTTGCCCGGCCCGCACTCGACCAAGGCGGTTGCGCCCCGCTCCGCGAGACAGACTACCGACTCAACCCAACGCACCGGACTATAAAGCTGCGCCAGCAGGTCGCGCTTGAGCGTGTCCAGATCAGCAACCACGGCGGCACTGACGTTCTGCACCAGCGGAATCTGCGGAACCTGCCAGGCCAAACTGGAAATAGCCTCAGCGAACTGCTCGGCCGCACCCTGCATCAGTGCGCAGTGCGACGGCACGCTGACCGGCAGCGGCATTGCGCGCTTGGCGCCGCGCGCCTTGCACGCTTCAACGGCGCGAGCGACGGCAGCGGCAGCGCCGGCGATCACCACCTGCCCCGGGGCATTGAAGTTGACCGCACTGACCACTTCACCCTGCGCCGCCTCGGCACAAGCGGCTCGCACGTCGTCGTCCTCGAGACCGAGGATGGCGGCCATACCGCCCTGCCCGGCCGGCACCGCCTGCTGCATCAACTGACCGCGCCGCTCCACCAGCTTCACTGCATCGGCAAAAGCCAGACTATCCGCTGCAACCAGTGCCGAGTACTCGCCAAGGCTATGACCGGCCAGCAGCGCGGGACGCGCGCCACCCTCTGCCAGCCAAAGACGCCACAGCGCCACGGAAGCAGTGAGAATTGCCGGTTGCGTCTTGTCGGTCTGGTTGAGCTGTTCTTCAGGCCCGCTCTGGGTCAGAGCCCACAGGTCATAGCCAAGTGCTTGGGAGGCTTCAGCGAACGTATCCAGGATGAGTTGATGCTGAGCACTCTGTTCGGCCAGCATGCCGAGCGACTGCGAACCCTGGCCGGGAAAGACGAATGCGAAAGATGCAGACATTGCAGAGATCCTTGAGGTCTGATCATCGGGAAACGCGCAGGCGAACCGCCCCGCGCAACAGACTGAGAGTTGGATGACCCACCGCACAAGGCGGTCACATCCTAGAGCAGAAGATGCTCCAAGCGTTCATGCAGGCGTTGAGGCATATCTTTCTCCACCTCAAGCAAGGCGCGCCGAATGGCGCTCAAGAAGCCATCCGCATCCGCAGAACCATGACTTTTCACCACGATGCCCTGTAAACCCAGAAAGCTCGCGCCGTTATGCCGAGACGGGGCCAGCTCGCCTTGTAAACGACGCAACAGCGGCAAGGCTAACGAGCCCGCCAGGCGAGAAGCCAGGCTCTGTTTGAACAGCGCCTCCATTTTCGCCGAGATCATACTGGCGAGGCCCTCGCTGGACTTCAGCAGGATATTGCCGACAAAGCCGTCACACACCACCACATCGGCCTCACCGCGGTAAAGACCATCCCCCTCGACATAGCCGATGTAGTTCAAGCCCTCGGCTTGCTGCAGCAGGCTGGCCGCCAGCTTGACCTGCTGATTACCCTTGATGTCTTCAACGCCGATGTTCAGCAAAGCCACTCGCGGACGTTCGATGCCCTGCAGTTCTGCAGCCACCGCGCCCATCACCGCAAACTGGTAGAGATGCTCGGCACTGCAATCGACGTTGGCCCCCAGATCAAGCAGATAGCAGGAGCCACGCTCCGTCGGAATGACCGTCACCATCGCCGGGCGATCGATCCCCGGCAGGGTTTTCAGCACATAACGCGAGAGCGCCATCAAGGCGCCGGTGTTGCCCGCACTGACGCAGGCATGCGCCTGACCGCTGCGCACCAAATCGAGCGCCACCCGCATCGAGGAATCGGGCTTGCCGCGCAGAACCTGCGCCGGACGCTCGTCCATGCCAATGGTTTCCGCGGCATGCACAATGCGCAGGCGCGACGGATCCACACCCGCATGCTGGGCCAGGATGGATTCAATAGAGGAGGATTGGCCGACAAGGACCAGGTGCAGCGAGGGGAATTCAGTCAGCGCAGGGATGCTGGCCGGAACAATGCAGCGGGGACCGAAGTCCCCACCCATTGCATCAATCGCGATGATCGGAGCGGACAAGGATTACTCGTCTGCGCCCTTGTCGATCACTTTACGACCGCGGTAAACGCCTTCAGGAGAAACATGGTGGCGCAGGTGCACTTCACCAGTGGTTTTCTCGACGGACAGTGCGTTGGCCGAGAGCGCGTCGTGGGAACGGCGCATGTCACGGGCAGAGCGGGATTTTTTGTTCTGCTGAACAGCCATAATCAATTAACTCCTAAACGTTTGGGTCACGCTTTAACTGTGCCAATACACTGAACGGGTTGGACCGTGTTACCTCGTCCTCGCTCGGCTCGGGCTCATCAAGTCCTACCGGCTGCTGGCAATCTTTTGGATCATGGAGTGGCACGATAGGCAAGGCTAGCAACAACTCATCCTCGACCAACCCCAGCAAGTCCAGGGGATCCTCGCCCACTTCCAGCACGTCATAGCCTTTCGGCACTGACTGGGTATTCGCACCCTCCCTCACCACGGCGTAATCACATTCGCTGTGGATCGGCAGAGTAACCAGCTCCAGGCAACGCTGACAAACCATCTTGACCTCAGCGTCGAGCGTGCTGCGGATTACGACCGCACCGCGCTCTTCGCGCTCGAAAACAAGCCGTGCACGAACGGCGCCGAGATTATCGGCAAGCGGGTCGCAGAATCGCGGCAAGTCAGCCAGCGGCACTTCGCCATTCAGCGTGGCGCCACGATCGGCCAACTTGCGGGGATCAACGTGAGGTGGAATCGGCCCATTCAACATAGGCGCGGCATTTTAGGGAGACACCCTGCCAGTGTCAAAGGAAATTCCCGCTACCCGCTACTCGGCCGCATCGCTAAAATCGCTCGCCAACCCCGAGGAGCGTGCCATGCAACCACTCATCCTTGCCTCCAGCTCGCCCTATCGTCGTGAACTGCTGAACCGGCTTCGCCTCCCTTTTACGTGCGCCACCCCCGATATCGACGAAACGCGCCATGCCGGAGAAAGCGCTCACAATCTGGTGCAACGCCTGGCCGAAGAAAAAGCCCGAGCACTGGCCACACAGTTCGACGACCACCTGATCATCGGCTCCGATCAAGTCGCAGTGATCAACGGTGAAATCCTCGGCAAGCCGCACAACCTGGAGCGCGCCGCACGCCAATTGCAGGCGGCAAGCAACTCCAGCGTGAGCTTCCTGACCGGCGTAGCCTTGCTCAACTCGAAAAACGGCACCTGCCAGGTCGATTACGTGCCCTTTACCGTGCACTTTCGTGCCCTGAGCCAGGCCGCGATTTTCCGCTACCTGGAGGCGGAACAACCGTTTGACTGTGCTGGCAGCTTCAAGGCAGAGGGCCTGGGCATTAGCCTGTTCCGCTCCACCGAAGGGCCGGACGCCACCAGCCTGATTGGCCTGCCACTGATTCGCCTGATCGACATGCTGTTGCAGGAGAATGTGCAAATCCCCTGACAAGCAACAAAAAAGCCCGATCAGATCGGGCTTCCTTTATTACGCCAAGTCAACCTTATCGCAGCACAGGCCCCTGGAACCCCGCCCACAGCGATAGACGCTCAGCCACACTGGCGCCGATTTTCTTAGCAAAACGGTCGAATGGCGACTCCTGCACAGTGAAGTCCACCAAGTCCTTGGCACCTACCACATCGCGCGCGACCGAACTGGCCGTGCCCAAGGCGTCAACCAGCCCCAGCTGCAGCGCCTGCTCGCCGGACCACACCAAGCCAGAGAAAAGCTCCGGATGCTCGGCATCCTTCAGCCGATCACCACGCCCCTGCTTGACACTGGCAATGAACTGCCGATGAGTAGTATCCAGCACGCCCTGCCAGAAGCGCGTCTCCTCCACCTTCGGCGGCTGGAAAGGATCCAGGAAGGCCTTGTGCTCGCCAGAGGTATATATCCGCCGATCGACACCCAGCTTATCCATCGTGCCGACGAAGCCAAAGGTCGCCGCCGTCACGCCGATCGAGCCGACCAGACTGGCCTTGTCCGCATAGATGGCGTCAGCAGCACTGGCAATGTAGTAAGCACCAGAGGCGCCCAAGTCGGTAATTACCGCATACAGCTTGATATCCGGATGCTCCGCGCGCAGACGACGAATTTCGTCATAGATATAGCCTGACTGCACCGGACTGCCGCCAGGACTATTGATTCGCAGCACCACACCCTTGGTGTGCTTGCTTTCGAACGCCTCACGCAGACTGGAAATAATATTGTCGGCGCTGGCCGCCTCTTTGTCGGCGATCATGCCGCGCACCTCGATCAGCGCCGTGTGATCCGCACCACGCGATGTGCCGCCCTGGATGTCGAAGCGCGGCGAGAACAGCGCGAGCGCAACGAATAGATAGAGGAATGTCAGCACCTTGAAGAAAATCCCCCAGCGCCTTGAGCGTCGCTGCTCCTGCACGCTGGCGAGCAGCACCTTCTCCAGCAACTGCCAGCTTTTTCCCTCGCCTTCCGCCTTCTCCGGCGCCTTCCATTCATTCGACACAGTCACCCACCTCCTCCGACAACCTAACCGCTCCCTGCCCAAGCCAGGCAGCCAGCTCACCAAATGACTCAATAGCCAAGCGCGGTTGCTCTTCACGCAACAGCCAAAGCGGCTGTGCGCCGTAGCCGACCGCCACCGCATCGACTCCGGCGTTGTGCGCCATGCGCAAGTCGAATACCGAATCACCAACCATCAACGCCTGATCCGGCGCGACACCGCAAGACGCCAGAATCTGGTGCAGCATCAAGGGATCCGGCTTACTCGCCGACTCATCCGCACAACGGGTTATATCAAAGAAGCCCTGCCAGTCGCGCCCAGCCAGCACCGCATCCAACCCACGCCGACTCTTGCCAGTGGCGACAGCCAACAGGTAGCCCGCCTCGCGAAACGCATCGAGCGCCTCGGCCACTCCGCAATATAGCGGGGAAGGCGTCGACTCAAGCACCAGGTAGCGCTCACTGTACAAGCGCCGGAAGCGCTCAATGCAGCGCAGATCCTGCAAATCTGGATACAGGCTGCTCACCGCCTCAGGCAGGCCCAGGCCGATAATGCCGCGAATCGCCGCGTCGTCACGCCACGGCAACTGGCAACCCTCCGCCGCGAAGCGCATCGAGTCGACGATGCGCTGAATCGAATCGACCAGCGTGCCATCCCAATCGAAGATCAGCAGCCGGTAATCACGCACCGAGACGCTCCAGCGTACCCGCCCACATGGCGTCCACCGGCGCCTCGAGCTGCAACTCCCCACCATCGGGCAGCGGCACTCTCAGCGAATATGCGTGAAGAAATAATCGCTTGCCGCCCAGCTCACGAACGTCACGGGTAAACAAGTCATCGCCGTACTTCGAATCACCGGCAATCGAGTGCCCCGCATGCTTGGCATGCACGCGAATCTGATGGGTGCGCCCGGTCACCGGACTAGCCTCAACCAGGGTCGCAAACTCCCCGAAACGCCGCAGCACCCGAAACAGCGTGAGCGCCTCTTTACCCTCAGGATTCACTTCCACCATGCGCTCGCCCGAACGCAGGTTGTTCTTCAGCAACGGCGCACTGACCCGCTTCTTCGAAGTTGGCCAATTGCCGCGAACCAGCGCCATGTAACGCTTGTCCACGCCACCTTCCCTGCGCAACGCTTCGTGCAGATGACGCAGCATGCTGCGCTTCTTGGCCACCATCAGCAGCCCCGAGGTATCGCGATCCAGGCGATGCACCAACTCCAGCTCCTTGGCATCCGGGCGCAACTGACGCAGCGCTTCGATCACCCCGAAACTCAACCCGCTACCGCCGTGCACCGCAACGCCGGTGGGCTTATTGATCACGATGAGCGCTTTATCTTCGTACACGATGGCCGCCTCGAGCCGCTCAAGCAGCCCCTGAGCAACCGGCGCCGGCTCATCACGCTCCGCCAGACGAAGTGGCGGCACACGCACAACATCGCCGGCCTGCAGCTTGTATTCAGGCTTGATGCGCCCCTTGTTCACCCGCACCTCGCCCTTGCGCAAGATGCGATAAATCAGGGTTCTCGGAACACCCTTGAGGCGAGCCAGGAGGAAATTATCGATTCGTTGGCCGGCATATTCCGGCGCAACCTCGAGCAATTGAACGCCGGAGGCTGGAGAGGCAGGTTCTGTCATCCATTCATCATAACAATTTTTTATTGAATTGAAGCACTTAATCAGAGCTGCTATAGTCGCCAACGCCGCCAAAAACGGCCCGGTTAACCGATGATTGCTATAGCCATCATTTCTGACCGAGAGCAAACGACATTCCAAGGACGTCAGGCCGTCCGACGGATCGCTCGCCGCACATAACGCGAACGTCCGAAACCCTGCCTTTGTTATGACGCGCGCCTCAGCCCTTTGGGCGACTGCGCTTATTGCCAACCCGCTGCGGATTCTGCGAGCGGCACCCGATTTTCAGCGATGCGTGTAGGGTGGAGATGCACAATTATCGGCATGCGTAGCACTGGCTTTTATAAGACGCTCACGCGTCCGCAACCGATGATTGATTCCTCCTCCTGACTGAGTGCTTCTGTCAACACAGCAACCAGGAGACGTCTGTCGCGACCCCGGCCCTGCTGGCCGACGTCGCTTGACACTGGAACGACTTACAACCGTTCCCGACGCACACCTGACACCGACCTGAGAGTCGTGTGTGCCGAACGCCGTTTCCGGCAGCCCGGAAACCGACGGTACTACATGAAAAGAATGCTAATTAACGCAACTCAACCCGAAGAGTTGCGTGTTGCCCTGGTAGACGGCCAGCGCCTCTACGACCTGGACATCGAGTCCGGTGCCCGTGAACAGAAAAAGGCCAACATCTACAAAGGGCGTATCACCCGCGTAGAACCCAGCCTTGAAGCCGCTTTCGTCGATTTCGGTTCCGAACGACATGGCTTCCTCCCCCTCAAAGAAATCTCCCGCGAATACTTCAAGAAGGCTCCCGAAGGCGGCCGCATCAACATCAAGGACGTCCTGAGCGAAGGCCAGGAAGTCATCGTTCAGGTCGAGAAAGAAGAACGTGGCAACAAGGGCGCAGCCCTGACCACCTTCATCAGCCTCGCCGGCCGCTACCTAGTGCTGATGCCGAACAACCCGCGCGCCGGCGGCATCTCCCGCCGCATCGAAGGCGAAGAGCGCAACGAACTGCGCGAAGCGCTGAACGGCCTGGTCGCCCCCGCCGACATGGGCCTGATCGTGCGCACCGCCGGCCTCGGCCGCTCAAGCGAAGAGATGCAGTGGGACCTGGATTACCTGCTGCAACTCTGGACTGCGATCAAAGAAGCCGCGCAGGATCGCGTCGCGCCGTTCCTGATCTATCAGGAAAGCAACGTCATCATCCGCGCCATTCGCGACTACCTGCGCCAGGACATCGGCGAAGTACTGGTCGACAGCGTCGAAGCCCAGGAAGAAGCCCTGAGCTTCATCCGCCAGGTGATGCCGCAGTACGCCAGCAAGATCAAGCTGTATGAAGACAGCGTGCCGCTGTTCAACCGCTTCCAGATCGAAAGCCAGATCGAAACTGCCTTCCAGCGCGAAGTGAAACTGCCTTCGGGCGGCTCCATCGTCATCGACCCGACCGAAGCCCTGGTGTCCATCGACATCAACTCGGCGCGCGCGACGAAAGGCAGCGACATCGAAGAAACCGCCCTGCAGACCAACCTGGAAGCGGCCGAAGAAATCGCCCGCCAGCTGCGCCTGCGTGACATCGGCGGCCTGATCGTCATCGACTTCATCGACATGACCCCGGCGAAGAACCAACGCGCCGTGGAAGAGAAAGTCCGCGAAGCACTGGAAGCCGACCGCGCCCGCGTGCAGGTCGGTCGTATCTCGCGCTTCGGTCTGCTGGAAATGTCCCGCCAGCGCCTGCGTCCGTCGCTGGGCGAAACCAGCGGCATCGTCTGCCCGCGCTGCAACGGCCAAGGCATCATCCGCGACGTCGAATCGCTGTCGCTGGCGATCCTGCGCCTGATCGAGGAAGAGGCGCTGAAAGAGCGCACCGCCGAAGTCCGCGCTCGCGTACCAATTCCGGTAGCCGCGTTCCTGCTCAACGAAAAACGCAACGCGATCACCAAGATCGAACTGCGCAGCCGTGCACGCATCGTCATCCTGCCGACCGACCACCTGGAAACGCCGCACTTCGAAGTCCAGCGTCTGCGCGACGACAGCCCGGAAGTGCTCACCGGTCAGTCCAGCTACGAGATGACCGCACCGGAAGCCGAAGAGGACCAACCGGTCAGCGCCACGCGCACCCTGGTTCGCCAGGAAGCCGCGATCAAAGCTGCACCGCGTACTACGCCGATGCAGCAAGCTCCGGTCAGCGAGGAAGCCGCACCGGTCAGCACCGCAGCCCCGCAACCGAGCCTGTTCAAGGGCCTGGTGAAGTCGCTGGTTAGCCTGTTTGCCAGCAACGAAGAGCCGAAGCCGGTCGTCGTCGAGAAGAAAGCGACAACTGAACGTCAGCCGCGCAGCGATGAGCGCCGCAACGGCCGTCAGCAGAACCGCAACCGCGGCGGTCGTCGCGATGAAGATCGCAAGCCGCGCGAAGAGCGTCAGCCGCGTGAAGCCCGCGAACCACGTGAGCCCCGCGAGCAGCGTGAAGTGCGCGAAGTGCGTGACGAGCAGCCACGCGAGCAGGTCCGCGAAGCACAGGAAAACCGTCGCGAGCGTCCGCCGCGCGAAGAGCGCAAGCCTCGCGAAGAGCGCAAGCCACGCGAGGAGCGCGTACGCGAACTGCGCGAGCCGCTCGACGCACAAGCACCCGCGGGTGAAGAGCGTGCCGAGCGCAAGCCGCGCGAAGAGCGTCAACCGCGTCCGCCGCGTGAAGAGCGCCAGCCGCGTCCAGTTGCCGAGCCAACCGAAGTCGATGCAGAAGCCCTGCCCAATGAAGAGCTGCTGAACGACGACGAGCAGGAAACCAGCGAAGGTGGCGAGCGCCCGCGTCGCCGCTCCCGCGGTCAGCGTCGTCGCAGCAACCGTCGTGAACGTCAGCGTGATGCCGATGGCAACCTGATCGAAGGTAGCGAAGACGGCACCGACGGCGAAGCCGAAGGTGGTGAAACCGTTACAGCGGCAGCCGTCGCCGCCGTGGTCGCCAGTGAAATTGTTGGCGAGCAATCGGCAGCCAAACCGGCCCCGCAAGCCACCGAAGCTGTTGAAGCTGTTGAAGCTGTTGAAGCTGTTGCCAGCATCGCCCCTGAAGCGCCAGCAGTCGAAGCTCCGGTCGCAGCCGAAGCCCCAGCATCCAGCGAAAGCGAAGTGCAGGCAGCAGTCGCTGCGCCGATCGAGATCGCCGTCGCACCCGCGGCGGAAGTGGAAAGCGTTGCCGTGGTAGAGGCGCCGACTGTGGACGCACCGATCGTCGCCGAGGCACCCGCCGCCCCGGCAGCTACTTCGAGCGGCCGTGCGCCGAACGACCCGCGCGAAGTGCGTCGCCGTCAGCGTGAAGAAGCCGAACGCCTGGCCCGCGAAGCCAGCCAGCCGGCAAACGTGGAAAGTACGCCAGCCCCGGTCGAACCGACCAGCGCGCCGGCAGTGGCTGCAGAGCCTGCTGTTGAAGCCGAAGCACCAGTTGCCGACGCTGCACCGCAGGAAGCGACTGTCGAAGCTGAAGTGCCGGCCAATGGGGAGTCCGCTGCCGAGGCTGCTGAAGAGCATGCCGACAAGGACGCGAGCAAGCCGCTGGTGTAACGCTTAGCTGCACAACGAAAAAGGGATGCGCAAGCATCCCTTTTTTTGTGGCCGGACTTTTTAGCTGCTGCCGCAGCAGCTCCAGCGGAACACTGGCGGCTAGAGTACGTTCGGCTCGATCTCCAAGCGCACGCCAAACCGTACCTCGATATCGGCCTGGATACGCTGTGCCAGCGCCAGCAGCTGTGCCCCACTGGCCGCCCCGTAGTTCACCAGAACCAATGCCTGCAACCGGTGCACACCTGCATCGCCATCCCGAAAGCCCTTCCAACCGGCCCGCTCGATCAGCCAACCGGCCGCCAGCTTGACCTGCCCTTCGCCTGCCGGATAGCTGACCAGGTCCGGATGCGCGGCGCGGATGCGCTCCGCCAGCACCACTGGCACCAGGGGATTCTTGAAGAAACTGCCAGCATTGCCGAGTTGCGCTGGATCTGGGAGCTTCTCGCTGCGAATCGCGCAGATGGCGCGACTGACATCGACGGCCGCCGGCGTCTTAATACCCTCAAACTGCAGACGCTGGCGTACCGGACCGTAGTCGAGGTGCAATCCGGCACTGCGGCTCAAGGCGAAGCGCACGCGCAGGATCAGCCAGCGCCCGGGCTGCTGCTTGAACAGGCTGTCGCGGTAAGCGAATCCGCATTCTTCGAGGGAAAAGTCGCGCAGTGTGCCGTCCTGGCGATCCAGCGCAGTCAAGCCAGCGAAGACATCCTTGATCTCCACGCCGTAGGCGCCAATGTTCTGCATCGGCGCCGCGCCAACGGTACCCGGAATCAAGCTGAGGTTTTCCAACCCCGCCAGGCCCTGAGCCAGGCTCCACAGCACAAAGGGGTGCCAAGCCTCCCCCGCCTCGGCCTCGACCAACACCCGATCGCCATCGTCACTGAGGATGCGCAGGCCAGAACTGGCCATACGCAGCACCAGCGCCTCGACATCCGCGGTCAGCAACAGGTTGCTGCCACCGCCGATCACCAGCAGCGGCAGACCACGCTGCTCGGCCAAAGCCAAGGCTTCACGGGCCTCGGCGTCGCTATGCGCCTCGGCGAACAGGCGCGCCGTAACGTCCACGCCAAAGGTATTGAAAGGCTTGAGCGAACGGTTCTCGTGCAGCTGCAGACTCACAGGCGCCCCTTGATCTCGAGCAGCAGCGCATCGCTGGCCTGCTCGATCAGATCCAGCACCTGCTCGAAACCATCAGCACCGCCGTAATAGGGGTCGGGCACCTCGTCCAGGGCCAACTGGTAGCGGCGCAGGAACAGATCAAGTTCGGCGCCGCCGGCCGGGCGCATGGCCTGCAAGCGTGCGAGGTTGTCGTGATCCATGGCGAGGATCAGGTCGAAGCGGGTGAAGTCGTCCACGCACACCTGGCGCGCGCGCAACACTGACAAGTCGTAGCCACGCGCCGCGGCCGCCTGCCGCGAGCGGCCGTCCGGCGCCTTGCCGACGTGCCAGTCGCCGGTACCGGCGGAGTCCACTGTCACCCGCGCCTCCAGACCGGCCGTCGCTAGGCGCTGGCGGAAAACACCTTCGGCGGTCGGCGAGCGACAGATATTGCCCATGCAGACGAACAGAACCTTCATCAGCCCCCCAGCAGGCGACGCACCCGCTCCAGGTCTTCCGGGGTATCGACACCGGCCGCCGGGGCTTCCAGCGCGTCGGCGACATGGATGCGCACGCCGTGCCACAGAGCCCGCAATTGCTCCAGGCATTCGGTGTCTTCCAGCCAGCACGGGCCCCAGGCGACGAAGTCGTGGAGGAAGCCCGCGCGGTAGGCATAGATGCCGATATGGCGGCGGTATGGCACGCCGGCAGGCAGTTCGTCGCGGCTCTTGGCGAAGGCATCCCGCGCCCAGGCCAGCGGCGCGCGGCTGAAGGTCAGGGCCAGGCCCGTCTTGTCCGAGACGACCTTGACGATATTCGGATTGAACAACGCCTGTACATCGCTGATCGGCTCGGCCAGCGTGGCGATGCCGGCCTGCGGGTGGGCCGCCAGATTGGCGGCGACCTGATCGATGATGCTCGGCGGAATCAGCGGCTCGTCGCCCTGTACGTTGACCACGATGACGTCAGCCGCCAGGCTCAGCTGACTGGCCACCTCGGCCAGACGATCGGTGCCAGAGTTGTGGTCGACGCGGGTCAGCAGCACCTCGGCGCCGAATGCCTGGCAGGCCTCGACGATGCGTGCGTCGTCGGTAGCGATGACCACGCGCTCGGCGTGGCTCTTGCGCGCCTGTTCCCAGACATGCTGGACCATTGGCTTGCCGGCGATATCCTGCAGCGGCTTGCCAGGCAGGCGGGTGGAGGCAAAACGTGCGGGAATGACGACGGTAAACGCCTGACTCATTTCTCCAGCCGCTCTTCTGCGCTCAAGCTGCGCGCCTCGCTCTCGAGCATCACCGGAATGCCGTCGCGGATCGGGAACGCCAGGCCGGCGCCCTTGCTGATCAGTTCGGTCTTGTCCTCGCTGAGCTTGAGCGGGCCCTTGGTGATCGGGCAGGCGAGGATATCAAGCAGTTTCAGGTCCATCGGAACATCCTTTGAGGTCGGGGCGCCCGGGAAGCAGGCGCGCCAGTTGCGCATCGAGCCAGGCGACAAAGGCCGGTGACGGGGCGGCGTCGACCGCCAGATACCACCAGTCCGGCGCAGCGAAGCTCCGGCACTTCACGGCATCCTTCTCGGTCATCACCAGCGGCAGCGCGGGAGCGAAGGTCAGCGACTGCCGACTGTACAGCGCATGGTCGGGAAAGGGGTGCGGCACAGGCCGCCAGTTTAGCGCTTCGAGCGTAGTGAAGAAACGCTGCGGGTTGCCGATGCCGGCGACCGCGTGCAGCGCCTGGCCGGGCGAGAAATGCCCGAGCGCCACGCGCTGATCGCTGGCCAGATTGACCAGTTCGCTGGGCTGCAGGCGGAAGGCAAAGCCACCTTCATCGTCCTTCGTGGCACCGTTGAACAGCAGGGCATCGACCTCCGCCAGTCGCTCGACTGGCTCGCGCAGCGGGCCGGCCGGCAGGCAGCGCCGATTACCTAGCCCTCGCGCGGCATCGATCAGCACCAGTTCCAGGTCACGGGCCAGCCGATAATGCTGCAGCCCGTCGTCACAGAGGATCAGGTCGAGCGGCTCGGCGGCGAGCAAGGCGCGCACGGCGCGGGGACGATCGGGGTCGATCATCAGCGGCACGCCGGTGCGTTGCACAATCAACAGCGGCTCATCACCGGCAACGGCGGCGGCCTGCTCGGCGGCGACGCGCCACGGCAAGTGCGGCGGCTGAGCGCCATAGCCGCGACTGACGACACCGACCTTGAGACCACGACGCCGACAATACTCGATCAGCCAGAGAATCAGCGGGGTTTTGCCCGTACCACCGACGGTGATGTTGCCCACCACCAGCACCGGCACAGGGGCACGGTAGATATCGCCCTCGCCCGCCAGGAAACGCAGGCGCTTGCGCTGCACCACCGCGCGATAGAGCAACTCCAGGGGACGAAGCAGGGTAAGCGCCGGATGCCCGGCGTACCAGGCCGCAAGCAGGCGGTCGGCGAAGGCCATCAGGGCGCCGCCTGGGCCTCGATGGTAGTGATGCGCAGGTGGCTGAAGCCGAGCTTGCCGGCAGCATCCATGGCGGTGACCACCGCCTGGTGGGCAGCCTTGCCGTCGGCGCTGATGGTCAGCGGCAGGCTGCTGTCACCTTCCGACTGCTTCTGCATGGCTGCCATCAGGGTCGTCAGATCGCTTTTCGCCAGGGTCTGGCCATTCAGGCTGTAGGTGCCATCGGCGCTGATCGCCACTTCCAGCTGCTTGAGCTCGGTCGCTTCGGCGGGTTCGCCACTGGCGGCCTCGGGCAGATCGATCTTCAACTGGGTCGGACGGCTGAAGCTGGTGGTGACCACGAAGAACAGCAGCAGCACGAAGATCACGTCGATCATCGAGGTCAGGTTGAGAAACACCTCTTCCCGGGCCACATTGCCCGCGCGGCGGCGGAATTTCACGCTTTGGTCACCTCGGTGAAATCGACCTCACGATCGCCCTGCACCACTTCGACCAGTTTGATTGCTTCCTGCTCCATGGCGATCACCAGCTCGTCGACTCGGCGCAGCAGGTAGCGATGGAAGAACACCGCCGGAATCGCCACGACCAGGCCGGCGGCAGTGGTGACCAGGGCCTTGCCGATACCGCCGGCGAGCATTGGCGCGTTGGCCATGCCGTTGCCCATGAAGCCACTGAAAATCTCGATCATGCCGATCACGGTACCGAGCAAGCCGAGCAGCGGCGCCATCGCGGCGATGGTGCCGAGCGCGTTGAGGTAGCGCTCCAGCTCGTGGATGACCCGGCTGGCGGCCTCCTCGATGCATTCCTTCATGATCTCGCGGCCATGCTTGGAGTTGGCCAAGCCGGCGGCCAGCACTTCGCCGAGCGGCGAGGACGCACGGATTTCCTTGAGCTTCTGCGCGCTCATCTGCTTGTCCTTGATCAGACGCCAAACTTGGCCAAGCAGGTGGGGTGGCGAGACGCGGCTGATGCGCAGCGTCCACAGGCGTTCAACGATGATGCCCATGGTGGCGATAGAGCAGAGGATGATCGGCAGCATCAACCAGCCACCCGCTTTAATCAGTTCCCACACGGCATTGATTCCCCTTGGAAAATTGGCGCCACTCTAGCATAGGGAATCGGCCCCGCCGACCGCCTCGGTTCTCATTTTTCCCGCCAGAATCGTGGCTCACTGCGCAGCCCGTGAATGCCGCCATGAGCACCCAGCTCCAGCTGCAAGGCGCCCTCCTCTACGCTGTCATGAATGGCGACGCCCAACGCCCGATAGCGGGCCAGCACCTGCGGGTGCGGATGACCGAAAGCATTGTGATTGCCCCGGGAAACCAGCACGGCGCGCGGCCGCACGGTCTTGAGGAATACTGCCGACGAGGAACTGCGGCTACCGTGGTGCGGCGCCAGCAACCAATCGGCCTGTACCGCGCGCTTGGCGTTGAGCAGCGCGCGTTCCGCGGCGGCGTCGATGTCGCCGGTGAGCAGCAAGCGTTCGCCATTGGCCTCGACGAGCAGTACGCAGCTGGCCGGATTACCCTCCGGCGCCTCGCGCCAACGCCAAGTAGTGAAGCGCACGCCATCCCAGCTCCACTGCGCATCGTCGACGCAGGGCGCCGCCTGCAACTCAGGCGCCAGCGCGCTCGCCTCGCCGCTCAGCACACGCCCGACCGCCAAGCCATGCTGCACCGCCAGCGCCCCGCCGGCATGATCGGAGTCCGCATGACTGATCAGCATCAGATCGAGACGAGAGACGCCGAGCGCGCGCAACGACGGCAGCACCACCCGCTCGCCGATATCGAATTCGCCATAACGCGGCCCGGCGTCATACAGCATCGCGTGGTTGCGGGTACGCAGCAGCACCGATAAGCCCTGCCCGACATCCAGCACCGTCACCGCCACGCGACTCACCGGCGGCGTCGGCGTTGGTGGGCAGAGCATCGGCAAGAGCAGCGCCAGCCCGAGGCCCCGCAGTGGCACGCCACTCGGCGCCAGCAACAGCGCAGCGCCTAGGGCTCCGAGCACGACCGCCCACCAGGGCAGCGCCGGGGCGCTCCATGCCGGTAGCCAGGCAGCAATCCCAGCCAGAAGGCGAAACAGCAGCTCCAGTGAACCGCCCGCCAGCCACAGCAGACCGTCCCCCAGACCGAACAACGGCAGGGCAAGGGTGCCGAGCAGGGCCAGCGGCACCGAGATGAAGCTCACCCAGGGCACCGCAATCAGGTTGGCCAGTGGTCCGCTGGCGCTGACCGGCAGGCCCAGCGCCAAGAGCATGGGCAACAGACCGATGGCCATGGTCCATTGCGCCCTGCCCCAGCTGCGCCACCAACTCCAGGCCCCCAGACGACCGGCGAACACCCAGGCGAGCACCGCCACCGCGGCGAACGACAGCCAGAAGCCGGCTTGCAGACTGGCCAGTGGCTCGGCGAGCAGCACCACATTGAGCGACAGCAGCCAGGGCAGCCAAACGCCCAGATGGCGAAAGCGCAGGCGCCAGAGCAGCACCATGGCGATCATCACGCAGGCGCGCCGCACCGGCACTTCGAAGCCGGCCAGCACGCCATAACCAAGCGCAGCGCTGAAGGCCAGCAGGCAGGCGCTCGGCAACCAGGGCAGCACGCGTGGCCACAGGCCGAGCCGGGCCAAACCGGCGACCAGCGCGTAGACCAGCGCCGCCAGCAGCGCCACGTGCTGACCGGAGATCACCATCAGATGCACCGTGCCGGTGTCCTGCAGCAGCCGCCAGTCGGCCCGCGACAGGCCTGAGTCATCGCCCAGCACCAGCGCTGCAATGGCACCCTGGCGATCGAAGGCGTCGACCGCGAGCAGCCGCTGGCGCAGCGCATCGCGCCAGGCGGCGGGACCGACCGCCGCGCTCAGCCGCTCACCGCGTTTGACCGTTCCGGTGGCGCCGATGCGCTGCGCAAGCAGCCAGGCCTCGTAGTCGAACGCTTGCGGATTGACCAGGCCACGCCCGCGCTTGAGCGTGACCGCGAGGCGCCAGCGCTCGCCGGCGTGCAGCGGTGGACCGCCATACCAGGACAGGCGCAGGCGCTGCGGCAGCTGCGCACGGCGCGCCGTGGCGTCTTCAAGCTGAAAGCGCACCACCCCATCGTCGCGCTCCGGCAGGCCACTGACCTGCCCCTCCAACCACAGCGTGCGACCGTCCAGCTCAGGCGCCAGGCGCGCATCCAGCGCCGACTGCGCGGACAGGCAAGCCCAGCACAAGCCGAACAGGAAGAACGCCAGCGGATAGCTGCGAAACGGCAGGCACATCAGGCCGAACACCGCCCCGGCGAACAACCAGCCGCCCGGCGGCAACTCCGGAAGAAACCGCAGGGCGAGCAGCCCCACAGCAAGCGCCAACATCCCTGTGCGCATGTGAACTCCTGACTCTGATCCTTGAGTCGGTAAGCGGGCACTTATTTGCTGTCACAAAGTGCCCGATGGTGCCGCCTACAATGCAGGGCATAATACCCGCGCTCCACGCCGACCGAGAATGTTCATGCCGCGACATCTGTTCAAGCGCTACATGCCCAATCCGCAAAGCATTCGCGAACACAAGTCGCTGCGCTTTCTCGGCACGCTGATGCACGACCCCAATCTGTGGCACCTCAACCGCCATTCGGTGGCGCGCGCGATGGCCATGGGCCTGTTCGCCGCGTTCGTGCCGATTCCCATGCAGATGCTGCTGGCCGCCAGCCTGGCCGTGCTGGTGCGCGGCAACCTGCCGATTTCCGTGGGCCTGGTCTGGCTGACCAACCCGATCACCATGCCGCCGGTGTTCTACTGCACCTACAAGCTCGGCGCCTGGATCATGCAGGTGCCGGCCGGGCAGATCGGCGAACAGGTCTGGCCGCGCATTGCGCACATCTTCGACGAGCCGTCGTGGGAACTGATTCAGGTGATGTGGAAGCCGATCCTCGAACCCTTTCTGGTCGGTTCACTGGTCTGCGGGGTGCTCGTCGGCGCCTGCGGCTATGTGCTGACCATGCTCTACTGGCGCTGGTGGGTGCAGCACAGCTGGGACAAACGGCGCGCCACCCGCAAGCAACGCGCCCAATGAGAAACGCCGCTGATTAGCGGCGTTTTCGTTTACTCATAGCGCAAGGCTTCCGCCGGCTGGATTTGCGCGGCCCGCCAGGACGGATACAAGGTGGCGAGGAAGCTCAGGCTCAGCGCCGCGCAACAGATCATCAGCACATCCGAGCCCTGCAGGTCGGAAGGCAGGTTGCTGATGAAGTACACGTCCGAGCTGAAGATATGCTGCCCGCTGACCCGCTCCAGCCAGCCGACCAGGCTGCTGACGTTGAGCGCCGCCAGCACGCCGAACACCGCGCCGAGGCTGGTGCCAATCACCCCGATGATCGAGCCCTGCACCACGAAGGTCGCCATGATCTGCCCCGGCGTGGCGCCGAGGGTGCGCAGGATGGCGATGTCCGCGCCCTTGTCGGCAACCACCATGATCAGCGTGGCGATGATGTTGAACGCCGCCACCGCGACGATCAGCAGCAACAGCAGGCCGATCATGGTCTTTTCCATCTTCATCGCACTGAACAGGCTGCCCTGGGTGTGCGTCCAGTCACTGGCCTGGTAGCCCTGCCCCAGCTCTGCGGCGATCGCGGTCGACACCTGCGGCGCCTGGTACAGGTCCTTGAGCGCCAGGCGCACGCTTTGCACGCGACCGTCCGGCAGACGCTGGATGCTCGCCGCGTCGGCGACGTGGATCAGCGCCAGGCTGCCATCCAGTTCGGCACCCACCTTGAACACGCCGACCACGGTCAGGCGCTGCATGCGCGGAGTGATACCGCCCGGCGCGCTGCTGACCTCGGGAATGATCAGGGTCAGCTTGTCGCCGACGTTGAGGCGGAAGCGCCGCGCGGTGATCTCGCCGAGTACCACCCCGAACTCGCCCGGCTTGAGGTCCTCCAGGCGGCCCTGAACGATGTGCTGGCCGATGATCGAGACCTTGGTCTCTTCCTGCGGATCGACGCCGTTGACCTGAATCGACTGCATCGCCCCTTTATAAGAGAGCATGCCGTCCAGTTCGGCGAACGGCACCGCCGCCAACACCTGCGCATGGCGCTGCGCGGCGGTGGCCACCGCCTGCCAGTCGTCCAGCGCCTGGCTATTGCTGACGGTCGCATGCGGCACCATGCCGAGGATGCGCGAGCTCATTTCCTTCTGGAAGCCGTTCATCACCGACAGCACCACGATCATCGCCAGCACGCCGAGCGCCAGGCCGATCATCGAGGTCAGCGAGATGAAGGAAATGAAGTGATTGCGCCGCTTGGCCCGCGTGTAGCGGCTGCCGATGAACAGCGAGAGGGGACGGAACATATCAGGCCGCCACCAGCTTGCCGTCTTCCAGGCGCAGGATGCGATCCATCTGCCCAGCCAGCTCGGGGGAGTGGGTCACCACCAGGAACGCGGTGTCCGACGAGCTGCTCAGCTCGCGCATCAGCTCCTGGATGCCCAGGGCGGTGTGGTGATCGAGGTTGCCGGTCGGCTCGTCGAGCAGTACCAGGCCGGGGCGGTTGACCAGCGCGCGGGCGATCGCCACGCGCTGGCGTTCGCCACCCGACAGCTCGGCCGGCTTGTGCTCCAGGCGATGACCGAGGCCGACCCGCTGCAGCAGCACCGCGGCACGCTCTCGCGCCTCGGGGATCGGCGTCTTGCCGATCAGCAGCGGCATGCACACGTTCTCCAGCGCGGTGAATTCTGGCAACAGGTGATGGAACTGATAGACGAAGCCGAGCTGGCGGTTGCGCAGCAGGCCGCGGGCCTTCTCGCTGAGCGCCGACAGCTGTTCGCCGGCCAGCCAGACGCTGCCCTGGCTCGGCGTGTCGAGGCCGCCGAGCATGTTGAGCAAGGTGCTCTTGCCGGAACCGGAGCTGCCGACGATGGCCACGCGCTCACCGGCGCACAGCTCCAGGTCGAGACCGTCCAGCACCACCACCGACTGCGGACCCTCGTCGTAGCTCTTGCCCAGGTTGCGGCAGCTCAGGACGACTTGCTTACTCATAACGTAACGCCTCCGCAGGCTGGGTGCGCGCGGCACGCCAGGCAGGATAGAGAGTGGCGAAGAAACTCAGGATCAGGGCCGCGGCGCAGACCAGCACGACGTCTTCGCTGCGCAGTTGCGACGGCAGGTAGTCGATGAAGTACACGTCGGCATTGAGGAACTTGATGCCCAGCAGGCGCTCCAGCGCGGCGATCCAGCTGCTGATGTTGAGCGCGGCGACGATCCCCGCCAGCGCGCCAAGCAGCGTGCCGATCACACCGATCACCGTGCCCTGGACCATGAAGATGCGCATGATCTGCGCCGGCGTGGCGCCGAGGGTGCGCAGGATGGCGATGTCACCCTTCTTGTCGGTGACCACCATGACCAGCGTGGAAATGATGTTGAACGCAGCGACCGCGACGATCAGCAGCAGCAACAGGCCGATCATGGTCTTTTCCATGCCGATGGCCTGGTACAGGTTGCCGTGCGAACGGGTCCAGTCGCGCGCGTAGTAATCATTGCTGCCCAGCCGCTGGGCCAGCTCCCAGGAGATGCGCGGCGCCTGGAACAGGTTGTCGAACTTGAGGCGCAGGCCCTGCACCTGCTCGGGCTTCCAGCGATGCAGGCGGGCGACGTCCTGCAGGTTGGCCATCGCCACGTAGCCGTCGATCTCGCCGGCGCCGACATGGAAGATGCCGACCACGGTGAAACGCTTGAGGCGCGGGAAGATGCCGGCCGGGGTCACCGCGACTTCCGGGGCGACGAAGGTGACCTTGTCGCCGATTCCGACGCCGAGCTTGCTGGCCGCCTTGTCGCCGATGACGATACCGAAGCCGCCGGCCTGCAGGGCGTCCAGGCCGCCCTCACGGAAGAAGCCGTCGATGATCGAGACCTTGCGCTCTTCGGCCGGATCGATGGCGTTGATGAGGATTTTCTGCACCTGGCCCTGGTTGGTCAGCAGGCCCTGCATCTGGGTGAACGGCGCCACCGCCACCACCTGCGGCTGCTTGCTCACCTTGGCGGCGAGGCTGCGCCAGTCGTCGATCGGCGTCGGCGATTCGATGGTGGCGTGCGGCACCATGCCGAGCACGCGGGTGCGCATCTCGTAGTCGAAGCCGTTCATCACCGACAGCACCACGATCATCACCAGCACGCCCAGGGCGAGGCCGACCATCGAAGTCAGGGAGATGAAGGAGACGAAGTGATTGCGGCGCTTGGCGCGCGTGTAGCGTGCACCAATGAAGATGGACAGCGGTCTGAACATAGAGGGATTCGATTCGCCGGCGAAAGAAGAAACGTCCTTGTGGCGGGGCTTGGCGAGCAGCCTTACACTCAGACCACCACTGCTGCCATGGGTTCGCCATGACGACACAAGACGAAGATGATCGCCGCGAATACTACCGGATCGACGACACGATCGCACTGGAATTCACCCAGCTGAGCGGTGCCGAAGCGACCGCCAGCGACGAGCTTCATGACGGCTCACCGCTGTTCAACCTGCTCAGCGAACTGCACGTGCTCGACTACGAGTCGCAGCACCTGCTGCGCCACATCAGCGAACGCGACCGCACCCTGGCCAGCTACCTGAAAGTCCTCAACAAGCGCACCGACCTGCTCGGCCAGGCGCTGGCGCAGAGCCTGCTCCGCGAAGTCGGCAGCCCACGTCCGGTGACCATGTCCGAAGGCGGGCTCAGCTTCGACCACCCCCAGGCGATCGCGGTCGGCAGCCACCTGGCGCTGAAGATGGTGCTAATGCCGCAAGCCCTCGGCCTGCTGTTGCGCGCGGTTGTGATCCATTGCCAAGCGCTGGACGACGGCGGCTATAACATCGGCACCGCATTCGAAGCCCTGAGCGACGCGCAACGCCAGCTGCTGGCCCGCCACATCCTGCAGAAGCAAGCGCTGCAGCGCCGTCAGGCCCGCCAGCAACCCTGAACGGAGACCGGCCATGCTGCCGCGCGCCCTGCTGCTCCTCGCGCTCCTCACCCCGCTGAGTACCCCGGCGGAGGTGCTCACCATCCCCGTCGGCCAGCAAGGCGACACCCACCAGCCACTGCCGGTGCGCGGCCAGACCCAGCGCGCCGTACTGGATCGCTTCGGCCTCGCCGACAAGGAACATCCCGCCGTCGGCAAGCCGCCGATCACCCGCTGGGACTACCGCGAATTCAGCGTCTATTTCGAAAGTGGTGTGGTGGTGGACAGTGTCCTGCATCATCAGCCACGCAACCCCATTCAACCGCCGGCCAGCGCGCCGCAACATGAGGAATCTCCGTGACGCAGATCTACGGCCATCGCGGCGCCAAGGGCGAAGCCCCGGAAAACACCCTGGTCAGCTTCCAGAAGTGCCTGGAGCGCGGCGTCCGCCGCTGCGAACTGGACCTGCACCTGTCTCGCGACGGCGAGCTGATGGTGCTGCATGACCCGACCCTGAAGCGCACCACCGGGCAGCGCGGCAAGGTCACCGAGCATGACGCGGCGGAACTGATCCAGTACGACGCCCGCCAGGGCGGGCCGGGCTGGCCACAGCCCTGCCGCATCCCGCGGCTGGCCGAGCTGTTCGAGAAATGCCCGTTCGAGCACTGGCAACTGGAGGTCAAGAGCGCCTCGCGCGACCGCGCTGCGCGTACCGTGCTGGCGATTCAGGACCTGGCCAACGAGTACGGGGTGATCGACAAGGTCACCGTCACCTCCAGCTCACGGGAAGTGCTGCGCGCGCTCAATCACCTGACCCCGCAATTGGCCCGCGGCCTGGTCGCGGAATACGCCTGGCTCGACCCATTGAAAGTTGCGCAGAGCTACGACTGCAGCCTGCTGGCGCTGAACTGGACGCTGTGCACCCCGGAGCGCCTGGTGAAGGCGCAGAAGCAGGGGCTGCATGTCTCGGTGTGGACGGTCAACGAACCGGCGCTGATGCGCCGGCTCGCCGATTTCGGCGCGGACAGCCTGATTACAGACTTTCCCGGTTTGGCCATCGCCACGCTCGGGAATCGCTGAAGAAATCCCCTCCGACCGGCTCAGGCCACCGGTCGGAGCCGCTCAAAAAAGCCGGTTGAGACCGTCGAACGCCGCCACCCGATAGGCTTCGGCCATGGTCGGGTAGTTGAAGGTGGTGCTGACAAAGTACTTCAGCGAATTCGCTTCGCCCTTCTGGTTCATGATCGCCTGGCCGATGTGGACGATCTCCGACGCCTGGTAGCCGAAGCAGTGCACGCCGAGGATTTCCAGGGTCTCGCGGTGGAACAGGATCTTCAACATGCCCACCGGTTCGTTGGATATCTGCGCCCGCGCCATGCCCTTGAAGAACGCCTTGCCCACTTCGTAGGGGATCTTCGCCTGGGTCAGCTCCTTCTCGTTCTTGCCGATCGAGCTGATCTCCGGAATGGTGTAGATGCCGGTCGGCACGTCGTCGACGAAGCGCCAGCTGTCGTTCTCGGCGATGTTGCCGGACGCCGAGCGGCCCTGGTCGTAGGCGGCGCTGGCCAGGCTCGGCCAGCCGATCACGTCGCCGGCGGCGTAGATGTTCGACACCGAGGTGCGGTAGTTGTGATCGGTCTCGATCTGCCCGCGGCTGTTGACCTTGATGCCGATGTTTTCCAGGCCGAGCTTGTCGGTATTACCGGTGCGCCCGTTGCACCAGAGCAGCGCGTCGGCCTTGATCTTCTTGCCCGACTTGAGGTGCAGGATCACCCCGTTGTCGATGCCCTCGATGCGCTCGTACTCCTCGTTGTGACGAATCAGCACGTTCTGGTTGCGCAGGTGATAGCTGAGTGCGTCGGAAATCTCGTCGTCGAGGAAGCTGAGCAGCTGGTCGCGGTTGTCGATCAGATCGACCAGCACGCCAAGACCGCTGAAGATCGACGCGTATTCACTGCCGATCACCCCGGCGCCGTAGATGATCAGCCGACGCGGGGTGTGCGTCAGGCTGAGGATGGTGTCGCTGTCGTAGACCCGCGGGTGGTTGAAGTCGACGTCCGCCGGACGGTAAGGGCGCGAACCGGTGGCGATGATGATGTGTTTGGCCACCAGTTTTTCCACCACGCCGTTCGGGCAGACCACTTCGATGGTCTGCTCGTCGGCGAAGCTGCCGGTGCCGAAGAACATGTCGATGCGGTTGTGCGCGTAGTAGCCGGTGCGCGAGGTGACCTGCTTGGCGATCACCCGCTCGGCACTCTTCAGCACGTCGGGGAAGGAGAACCAGCGCGGCTCGCCGATCTGGCGGAACAGCGGGTTGGTGTTGTACTGCATGATCTGCCGCACCGAGTGACGCAGCGCCTTGGACGGGATGGTGCCGAGGTGCGTGCAGTTGCCTCCGACCTCGCGGCGGCTGTCCACCACCGCCACCTTCAGACCGCTCTTCGACGCGTTCATCGCCGCGCCTTCGCCAGCTGGGCCCGAACCGAGCACCACCACATCGTAGTTGTAGACTGCCATGCTTACTCCTTCAGAACATGCCAGGGCACGCTGTCGCCCCCTGGCGTTGCCGCAGCGCCCGCTACGGCCAAAAAATCGGTAACGCCACCCAACCAACACTGCCGTGCAGCTTAGCCGTGACGCTCGGCGCTGCACATTAGCGCTTGGTCGTGGGGTAGGCGAATTTTGTCGGTACTACATGCCTCGCTCAGCGTGCCGTCGGCAACGCGTGAAAGGCTGTGCTCGCCTGCGCCTGGAAACCCTCGGCCTGCCGGCGAATGAACAAGGCGGCGATGCCCCGCTCTTCGGCGAACGCCAGACCGCGCTGGGCGCCGAGCACCATCAACAGGGTCGACAGGCCGTCGGCGCGCAACGCCGAACCATCGACCACGGTGACCGACGCCAGGTCGTGCTCGACCGGCGCGCCACTGCGTGGATCGAAGGTGTGCGAATAGCGCCGCCCGTCTGCGGTGAAGTACTTGCGGTAGTCGCCGGAGGTCGACACCCCGTAGCCATCCAGCTCGAGCACCCGCTCGGCTTCCAGGCGATCCTCGCGCGGCGTCTCGATCGCCACCCGCCACGACGAACCGTCCGGCTTGCGGCCGCGCACCTTGAGCTCACCGGTGATGTCCAGCAGGTAGCTGCGCAGGCCGAGCGCTTCGAGCTGAGCCGCGACTCGGTCGACTGTGTAGCCGGCGGCAATGCTGTCGAAGTCCAACTGCACCGCGGCGTCCTTGCAGAGCTGTGCACCATCGACGCGCAAATGCTGATGGCCGACCAGCCGGCGCACCTGTTCGATCTCCACCGTGCCCGGTACCCGCTCGCCGCGCGACTGCGGGCCAAAGCCCCAGAGGTTCATCAGCGGCTCGACGGTCAGGTCGAACGCCCCACCGCTGTCGTCCGACAGGCGCGTGCCAAAGCCCACCAACTCCTGCACCGGCACCGACATGGCCGCGCAAGCGCCGGCCGGCAGCGCATTGAAGCGCGCCACCCAGGAATCGCCACGGTAGGTGGACATCTGCCCATCCACCTCGGCAAGGATCGCCTCCAGTACCTGTTGCAGCTGCGCGCGCCCCGGTCCGCCAGGCTCGACGACGTACTTCAGCGAATAGCGGCTGCCCATGGTCGGGCCGCCGAACTCTTCGACGCGCGCACCGCAACCGGCCAGCAGCAACCCTGCCAGCACCGCCACGACGCTGCGCCCTATCCTGTGAATTCTCTTCAACACCTGACACCACAATGCAAAACGGGAGCCGAAGCTCCCGTTTTGTCGTACCGCGATTAGCGCGGGAAGGCCGGCGGATTGACCCCAGCCATGTCTTCCATCACGCGCACCACCTGGCAGCTATAACCGAACTCGTTGTCGTACCACACGTAGAGGACAACACGGTTGTCGTTACAGATGGTTGCTTCGGCGTCGACCACCCCGGCGTGGCGCGAGCCGACGAAGTCGGTGGACACCACTTCCTGGGAGGCAACGAAGTCGATCTGCTTCTGCAGGTCCGAGTGCATGGCCATCTGGCGCAGGTACTCGTTGATCTCTTCGCGGTTGGTGGCCTTTTCCAGGTTCAGGTTGAGGATGGCCATCGACACGTTCGGCGTCGGCACGCGAATCGCGTTGCCGGTCAGCTTGCCCTTCAGCACCGGCAGCGCCTTGGCGGCGGCAGTGGCGGCACCGGTCTCGGTGATCACCATGTTCAACGCGGCGCTGCGGCCACGACGGCTGCCCTTGTGGAAGTTGTCGATCAGGTTCTGGTCGTTGGTGTACGAGTGAACGGTTTCGACGTGGCCGTTGATGATGCCGTACTGATCATTGACCGCTTTCAGCACCGGCACGATGGCGTTGGTGGTGCAGGAAGCGGCGGAAATGATCTTGTCTTCAGCGGTAATTTCGCTGTGGTTGATGCCGTGCACGATGTTCTTCAGCGCGCCTTTGCCCGGTGCGGTCAACACCACACGGCTCACACCCGGGCACGCCAGGTGCTGGCCCAGGCCCTCGGCATCGCGCCATACGCCGGTGTTGTCGACCAGCAGGGCGTTCTTGATGCCGTACTGGGTGTAGTCCACTTCCTTCGGATCCTTGGCGTAGATCACCTGGATCAGGTTGCCGTTGGCCGTCAGGGTGTTGTTTTCCTCGTCAATGGTGATGGTGCCATTGAACTTGCCGTGCACCGAGTCGCGGCGCAGCAGGCTGGCGCGCTTGACCAGGTCGTTGCTGGCGCCTTTGCGGACGACGATGGCGCGCAGACGCAGGCCGTCGCCACCACCGGTTTTCTCGATCAGGATGCGCGCCAGCAGGCGGCCGATGCGGCCGAAACCGTACAGCACCACGTCGGTGCCTTCGCGGCCGGAACCGTTCTGCTTGCCGACCACGTCAGCCAGTTCGTCCTTGACGAACTGCTCGAGGCTGCGGCCGTTGCCGTCAGTCTTGAACTTGCTGGCCATCTTGCCCAGGTCGACCGAGGCGGCGCCGAGCTTCAGCTCGCTCATGGTCTTGAGGATCGGGAAGGTATCGTGCACCGAGAGGTCACCCTCGTCGGCGAGACGGTGACGGGCGAAGCGGTGGGCTTTCAGAATGTCGATCACCGAACGGTTGATCAGACCGCGGCCGTAGATCGAGGTCACCACGCTGTTGTTGCGGTAGAGCTGGCCGATCAGCGGAATCATCGCTTCCGCGAGCGCTTCACGATCGATCCACTCACCGAGACATTGGTCGGGCTTCTGAGTCACGGGCATTACCTTCCACATGTAGGGGGTGAAAAAAGGGGCTACATTATGCCGGCGCGTCGATACGGCGGCAATCCGCTGCGGCGTTAACACTGACAGCAGGTCATCCGGATAGTTACAATCCGCCCGGTCCACTTCCCCACCGGAGTCACGACCGACCGTGCCCGTACTGCGTCTACCGCCACTGCCGGCCAGCGCCGGCAGGCAGCACTGGGGCAATCTGCCCGGCGCCGCCCAGTCCCTCGCCATTGCCGAGGCCGCCAGCGCCGCCAAGCGCTTCACCCTGTTGCTCACTGCCGACAGCCAGAACGCCGAGCGTCTGGAGCAGGAGCTGCGCTTCTTCGCGCCCGATCTGCCGGTGCTGCACTTCCCGGACTGGGAAACCTTGCCCTACGACCTGTTCTCGCCGCACCAGGACATCATCTCCCAGCGTGTAGCGACCCTTTATCGCCTGCCGGAGATCCAGCACGGCGTGCTGGTGGTACCGATCACCACGGCCCTGCACCGCCTGGCGCCGACCCGCTTCCTGCTCGGTTCCAGCCTGGTGCTCGACGTCGGCCAGAAGCTCGACGTCGAACAGATGCGCCTGCGCCTGGAAGCGGCTGGCTACCGCTGCGTGGACACCGTCTACGAACATGGCGAGTTCGCCGTGCGCGGCGCACTGATCGACCTGTTCCCGATGGGTAGCGACCTGCCGTTCCGCATCGACCTGTTCGATGACGAGATCGAGACGCTGCGCACCTTCGACCCGGAATCCCAGCGCTCGATCGACAAGGTCGAATCGATCCGCCTGCTGCCGGCGCGCGAGTTCCCGCTCGACAAGAAGGCGGTCACCGACTTCCGCGGACGTTTCCGCGAGCGCTTCGACGTCGATTTCCGCCGCTGCCCGATCTACCAGGACCTCGCCTCCGGCATCACCCCGGCCGGCATCGAGTACTACCTGCCGCTGTTCTTCGAGGAAACCGCGACGCTGTTCGACTACCTGCCGCAAGACACCCAGGTGTTCTCGCTGCCGGGCATCGAGCAGGCCGCCGAACAGTTCTGGCACGACGCGCGCAATCGCTACGAAGACCGCCGCGTCGACCCCGAGCGCCCGCTGCTGCCGCCGACCGACGTGTTCCTGCCGGTCGAAGACTGCTTCGCCCGCCTCAAACAGTGGTCACGAGTTATCGTCAGCCAGGAGGACCTCGAACCCGGCGTCGGCCGTGAGCGTTTCACCGCCCGCGGCCTGCCTGACCTGGCGATCCAGGCCAAAGCCAGCGAGCCGCTAGCCGCACTGCGCCGCTTCATCGAGGAATTCCCCGGCAAGGTGCTGTTCAGCGCCGAATCCGCCGGGCGCCGCGAGGCGCTGCTGGAACTGCTCGCGCGCCTCAAGCTGAAACCACGTGAAGTCGGCGGCTGGCCGGAGTTCGTCGCCAGCGGCGAGCGCCTGGCGATCTGCATCGCCCCGCTGGACGAAGGCCTGCTGCTCGACGAGTTGGCGCTGATCGCGGAAAGTCCGCTGTTCGGCCAACGCGTGATGCAGCGCCGGCGCCGCGAGAAGGCCCGCGACGGCGGCGACAACGTCATCAAGAACCTCGCCGAGCTGCGCGAAGGCTCGCCGGTGGTGCACATCGACCATGGCGTCGGCCGCTACCTGGGCCTGATCACCCTGGAGATCGAAGGCCAGGCCGCCGAGTTCCTCGCCCTGCAATATGCCGAGGAAGCCAAGCTCTACGTGCCGGTCGCCAGCCTGCACCTGATCGCCCGCTACACCGGCAGCGACGACGCCCTGGCGCCGCTGCACCGGCTCGGCTCGGAAACCTGGCAGAAGGCCAAGCGCAAGGCCGCCGAGCAGGTGCGCGACGTCGCCGCCGAGCTGCTCGACGTCTACGCCCGCCGCGCCGCTCGCGAAGGCTTCGCCTTCACCGACCCGCGCGCCGATTACGAGACCTTCAGTGCCGGCTTCCCGTTCGAGGAAACCCCGGACCAGCAGACAGCCATCGAAGCGGTGCGCGACGACATGCTCGCCGCCAAGCCGATGGACCGCCTGATCTGCGGCGACGTCGGCTTCGGCAAAACCGAAGTGGCGATGCGCGCCGCGTTCATCGCCGTGCACAGCGGCAAGCAGGTCGCCGTGCTGGTGCCCACCACCCTGCTCGCCCAGCAGCACTACAACAGCTTCCGCGACCGCTTCGCCGACTGGCCGGTGCGCGTCGAGGTGATGAGCCGCTTCAAGACCGCCAAGGAAGTCGAGGCCGCGGTGCAGCAGCTGGCCGAGGGCAAGGTCGATATCGTCATCGGCACGCACAAGCTGCTGCAGGACGACGTCAAGTTCCAGAACCTTGGCCTGGTGATCATCGACGAAGAGCACCGCTTTGGCGTGCGCCAGAAGGAACAGCTGAAGGCGCTGCGCAGCGAAGTCGACATCCTCACCCTGACCGCCACGCCGATCCCGCGCACCCTGAACATGGCCGTGGCCGGCATGCGTGACTTGTCGATCATCGCCACCCCACCGGCGCGCCGGCTGTCGGTGCGCACCTTCGTCATGGAGTCGAACAAGCCGACCATCAAGGAGGCGCTGCTACGTGAGCTGCTGCGCGGCGGCCAGGTGTACTACCTGCACAACGATGTGAAGACCATCGAGAAGTGCGCCACCGACCTCGCCGAGCTGGTGCCGGAAGCGCGCATCGGCATCGGCCACGGGCAGATGCGCGAGCGCGAGCTCGAGCAGGTGATGAGCGACTTCTACCACAAGCGGTTCAACGTGCTGATCGCCTCGACCATCATCGAGACCGGCATCGACGTGCCGAGTGCTAACACCATCCTCATCGACCGCGCTGACAAGTTCGGCCTGGCCCAGCTGCACCAGTTGCGCGGCCGGGTCGGGCGCAGCCACCACCAAGCCTACGCCTACCTGCTCACCCCGCCGCGCAAGCAGATGACCGACGACGCGCAGAAGCGCCTGGAGGCCATCGCTAACGCCCAGGACCTCGGCGCCGGCTTCGTCCTCGCCACCCATGACCTGGAAATCCGCGGCGCCGGCGAACTGCTCGGCGAAGGCCAGAGCGGGCAGATCCAAGCGGTCGGCTTCACCCTCTATATGGAAATGCTGGAAAGGGCCGTGAAAGCCATCCAGAAAGGCGAGCAACCAAACCTCGAGCAGCCGCTCGGCGGCGGTCCGGAAATCAACCTGCGCGTGCCGGCGTTGATCCCCGAGGACTACCTGCCCGACGTGCACGCCCGGCTGATCCTCTACAAGCGCATCGCCAACGCGGTCGACGAAGACGCGCTGAAGGAGCTGCAGGTGGAGATGATCGACCGCTTCGGCCTGCTGCCGGAGGCGACCAAGAACCTGATGCGCCTGACCCTGCTCAAGCTGCACGCCGACAAGCTCGGCATCACCAAGGTCGATGCCGGGCCGCAGGGTGGTCGCGTCGAGTTCGCTGCCAACACCAGCGTCGACCCGCTGACCCTGATCAAGCTGATCCAGAGCCAGCCCAAGCGCTACAAATTCGAAGGCGCCACGCTGTTCCGCTTCCTGGTGCCAATGGAGCGCCCGGAAGAACGCTTCAATCACGTAGAGGCGTTCTTCGAGCGCCTCGCACTGCAATCTGCATAAAGGACTGACCCCATGCGCATCCTCCGACACGCGGCGCTGCTGCTCGCCCTCCTCGCTCCCGCCGCCTTCGCCGATGGCCAGTTCCAGGTCGAACTGATCGTGTTCCGCCAGGCCGGCGACACGGTGCCGGCCAGCCAACCGGCCCCGGACGACTGGGCGATGGGCGCGCAATCGATCGCCGGCAGCGAGCGCGGCACCGCGTTGAACGACGCCGCCGCCAAGCTCAGCCCGAACCAGGGTTATCAGGTGCTGCTGCACAAGGCCTGGACCCAGAACCTGTCGGCCACACCGAGCAAGGTGTCGCTGTCCACCGGCGACCAGCAGTTCGGCCACCACCCGGTGGAAGGCACAGTCACCCTCACCCAGGTGCGCTTCACCGATGCCACCGTCGAACTGTGGATCAACCAGTTCGACGACAACGGCCTGCTCACCGCCAGCGAACGGGTGAAGCAGACCGCGCGCCTGAAGAACGGCGAGCTGACCTACCTGGACCATTCCAACCTCGGCCTGCTGATCAAGATCGTGCCGCTGTAACCGGCCGATGGACGACCTGAGCACCTTCGTCGCTCGCCTGGGTGAGCTGCCCTGGCGCGAGGCGTTCGACGCCGCGACGCTGGAGCGCGGCGAAGGCTATGCCCGTGAAGGTCGTCCACGCTTGGTCGAGTTCCACGACGGCCAACTGGTCTCTAGCTGCCGCGGCTCCGGCGAGCAGTTCTACCGCCAGCGCATTCGCATGGGCGGCGCCGGTTCGCCGGTGATCGGCTTCTGCAGCTGCCCAGTGGGTTACAACTGCAAGCACGTCGCCGCCACCCTCCTGCACCTGGAGCAGGCGCCGACGCTGCACCGCCTGCCAAGCCGCCCGAGCGCACGCCGCATCGAACACGTGCAGCCGACGCCGGTGCTCAGCCTCGGCAGCCTGCTCTACAGCCAGTACGACCCGCGCAGCCGGCGCATGCTGCGCGTGCATCAGCACCGCGCCGGCCTGGCGTTCGACTATGACGGCGCGCGCGCCCATGGCCGCGCCAGCAGAAACGCCGCAGTGCAACACACCCTCGCTGGCGAGCCGGTCCAGATCACCCGCCAGCCACAGGTCGAGCAGACGCTGCGCGACACCCTGCAGCATTTCGGTTTCAGTGTCGCGCTGCGGCAGAGCCAGGCGCTGCCGCCGGATTCCGCGGAGATGTTCGAGCTGGGCAGCGACAACGCCTGGCTGCAGTTCGTCCAGCAACGCTTGCCGACCCTGCGCGCGCAGGGCTGGACGATCGAGATCAACCCCGGCTTCGCCTTCGACCTGACCCCGGTGGACAGCTGGTACGCGCAGATCGACGAAGCACCCGATCAGGACTGGTTCGACCTGGAACTGGGGATCATTGTCGACGGCCAGCGCATCAGCCTGCTGCCGGTGCTGCTGCGCCTGCTGCGCAGCAGTCCCGAGCTGCTCAGTGCGCAGCACCTGGCGCTGCGCGGCGATGACGAGACACTGCCGCTGCAGCTCGACGCCCAGCGCGCGGCAGACGGGCATCCCTTGCAGATCCTGCTGCCCTACGGGCGCCTCAAGCCGGTGCTGGCCACGCTCGGCGAGTTCTACCTGCGCGATCAGCCGATCGGCCCCAGCGTGCGCATTCCCGCCCCGGATGCCGCACGCCTCAACGGCCTGAGCGGCCTCGACCTGAGCTGGCAGGGCGGCCAGCGCCTGCGCGAGTACGCCCGCAAGCTGCGCGACAGCCCGCACACCCTGACCGCCGCCCCGGCTGGCCTGAATGCCGAGCTGCGCCGCTATCAGCAGGAAGGCCTGAGCTGGCTGCAGACCTTGCGCGAACTCGGTGCTGGCGGGGTGCTGGGCGACGACATGGGTCTGGGCAAGACCCTGCAGACCCTCGCTCACCTGCTCGTCGAGAAGCACGCCGGGCGCCTCGACCGCCCCGCCTTGGTGGTGATGCCGACCAGCCTGATTCCCAACTGGCAGGACGAAGCCGAACGCTTCACCCCGCAGTTACGCGTGCTGACCCTGCAAGGACCACAACGGCGCAAGGACTTCGCCCACCTGGCCGACTACGATCTGTTGCTGACCACCTACGCGCTGCTGCCGCGCGACCTCGAGCACCTGCAGCGGCAGCCGCTGCACGCGCTGATCCTCGACGAGGCGCAACACGTCAAGAATCCGGGCAGCAAGGCGGCCCACGCAGTACGCCAGCTGCACACACGGCAACGCCTGTGCCTGACCGGCACGCCGCTGGAAAATCACCTGGGTGAGCTGTGGGCGCTGTTCGATTTCCTCCTGCCCGGCTGGCTCGGCGACAGCCGTCAGTTCAGCCGCGATTACCGGGTGCCGATCGAGAAACTCGGTGACGCCGAGCGCCTGGCCCAGCTCAATACGCGGATCAAGCCGTTCCTGCTGCGCCGCAAGAAGGAAGACGTGGCCAAGGAGCTGCCGGCCAAGACCGAGATCGTCCACTGGGTCGAGCTCAGCGAAGCGCAGCGCGACCTCTACGAGACCGTGCGCCTGGCGATGGACCGCAAGGTTCGCGAAGAAATCGAGCGCAATGGCCTGGCGCGCAGCCAGATGGTGATCCTCGAAGCTCTACTGAAGCTGCGCCAGGTCTGCTGCGATCTGCGCCTGGTCAAGCAACAGTTGCCGGTGCGCCGCACGGGCAGTCATTCCAGCAAGCTCGACAGCCTGCTGGAGATGCTCGGCGAGCTGCGCGAGGAAGGCCGCCGGGTGCTGCTGTTCTCGCAGTTCACCTCGATGCTGGCGCTGATCGAAGAGGAACTGCAGCGCCGCGACTGGAGCTACGTGCAGATTACCGGGGCGACCCGCGACCGCCGCACGCCGGTGCAACGCTTCCAGAACGGCGAAGTGCCGCTGTTCCTGATCAGCCTTAAGGCCGGCGGCACCGGCCTCAACCTGACTGCCGCCGACACGGTGATCCACTACGACCCGTGGTGGAACCCCGCCGCCGAGCGCCAGGCCACCGACCGCGCCTACCGCATCGGCCAGGATCGCCCGGTGTTCGTCTACAAGATGATCGCCCGCGGCACGGTCGAGGAGAAAATCCACCAGCTGCAACAGCACAAGGCCGCGCTCAGCGCCGGCGTGCTGGAAAGTGGCCAGAAGGCCGACTGGCAGATTCTTCCGGAAGACATCGAGGCATTGTTCGCCGCCCAGCCTGGGGCGCCGGCGAAACGCCCCGAACCGCTCGCTTAAGCCGCCAGCACGCGGGCCAGCACCGCCTTGACCTGATCCATGCCGTCGCCGAGGGCACGCTCGATCTCGGCCATGGTGATCACCCCGGACGCCTTGCCGGCTGCCGGATTCACCACCAGCGACAGGCTGGCGTAGGGGAGTTCTAGCTCGCGGGCCAGCACCGCTTCGGGCATGCCGGTCATGCCGACGATGTCGCAGCCGTCGCGCTCCATCCGCACGATTTCCGCCACCGTCTCCAGGCGCGGCCCCTGGGTGCAGCCGTACACGCCCTGCCCGCTGTAGGCGCAGCCTTCGGCGGCCAGCGCGGCGATCAGCAGCTCGCGCAGGCGTGCGTCGTAGGGGTAGCTGAAATCGACATGAGTGACGTGATCCAGCTCGCCGGCGAAATAGGTGTGCTCACGCCCGGAGGTGTAATCGATGACTTGATCCGGCACGCAGAAATGCCCGGTGCCCATGGCTGGGTGGATGCCGCCAACGGCGTTGACCGCGAGAATCGCCTCGGCGCCGGAGTGCTTGAGCGCCCACAGGTTGGCGCGGTAGTTCACCTGGTGCGGCGGAATCCGGTGTGGGTGGCCGTGGCGGGCGACGAACAGCACCTCGCGGCCGGCATAGTCGCCGCGCAGCAAGGGTGCCGACGGAGCGCCGTAAGGGGTGTCGACGTTCAGCGCGGCGCTGATGGTCAGGCCTTCCAGCTGGGTCAGGCCGGTGCCGCCGATGATCGCGTAGACAGTCATGTAAGCTCCTCAGTCGATCAGTTGCGCAGTCCGCAGCTCGGCCACCGCGGCCGACCAGCGCGGATGCTGCCGGTATTCAGTAGAGGCGAAGCCCTGGCCGCGCATGCGCGCGAGACGCGCCGGCGGCTGCACACGCAGGCGCTGCAGGGCGCTCAGTGCCAGCTCCGCGGCGGCGCGGTCGTTGCACACCAGGCCCATGTCGCAACCGGCACCCAGCGCCGCCTCGATGCGGTTGGCGGCGTCACCGACCACATGGGCGCCAGCCATCGACAGGTCGTCGCTAAAGATCACCCCATCGAAGCCCAGTTCGCCGCGCAGGATGTCCTGCAGCCACCGCCGCGAGAAGCCGGCGGGCTGTGGGTCCACTTGCGGGTAGATGACATGCGCCGGCATCACCGCCGCGAGCTGCTGGCTCAAGCGCGCAAACGGCTGCAAGTCGGCTGCACGGATCTGCTCCAGGCTGCGCTCGTCGGTCGGGATCGCCACATGGGAGTCGGCTTCGGCCCAGCCGTGCCCAGGGAAATGTTTGCCGGTGGCGGCCATCCCCGCGGCGCTCATGCCGCGGATAAAAGCGCCGGCCAGCTGCGCGGCACGCTGTGCATCGCCCTCGAAGGCACGACTGCCAACCACTGCACTGCGCTGGTAATCGAGGTCGAGCACCGGCGCGAAGCTCAGGTCCAGACCTACCGCCAGCACCTCTGTAGCCATCAGCCAACCGCATTGCTCGGCGAGCCACTCGGCGTTGTCGTTGTCGGCGATCGCGCGCATCGCCGGCAGGCGCAGGAAGCCTTGGCGCAAGCGCTGCACGCGGCCACCTTCCTGGTCGACGGCCAGCAGCAGGTCCGGGCGTAGCGCGCGGATCGAAGCGGCCAGCTCGCGAACCTGGCGCGGGTGTTCGATGTTGCGGGCGAAGATGATCAGCCCGCCGACCTGCGGTTGACGAAGAATCTGCCGGTCTTCGGCGGACAGCCAGGTGCCGCCGATATCCAGCATCAGAGAGCCCTGCAGGCTTGCAGTCATAAACAATCCTTAAGCGAGTTCAGCCGTCGCCCACTGCGGACACGGCGCTTCATCGATCTGTACCGCGCAATGCGCGGGCACACGGGGAAAGAGTTCCAGCAGATCGGCGTTCCGCAGGCGGATACAGCCATGGGACAACGGCACGCCCAGAGGTTCACTGTCGGGGGTGCCGTGGAGATAGACGTAGCGACGGAAGGTATCCAGCGCGCCCAAACGGTTGCGGCCAGGCTCGCAACCACTGAGCCAGAGGATGCGGGTCAGAATCCAGTCGCGACCGGGAAACTGCTCGGCGAGCGCGGGGCTCCAGACTTCGCCGGTCCAGCGCCGCCCCCTGAGCACCGCGCCCTGGGGCAGGCCGTCGCCGATCTTCGCCCGCACCTGATGGCGGCCACGCGGCGTACAGCCGGAGCCGTTGCGCTCACCGGCGCCGTTCAAGGCAGTCGAGACTGGCAGACGCAGCAGCAGCTGACCATTGGCGAATCCGTAGAGGACCTGGTCAGCAATAGAGATATGCAGGAAATCGAGGGTACGCATGGGCGGCTAGCTTAGCCGAACGCGGCCAGCGCGCCCACTGCGCGAATGTCAGGCCTTGGCCGGCTGCAGCGCGGCCGACTTGGTCCGCGGCTTGAGCTGCGCCGCGGCCAGCGACTCATCGCTGAGTCCGCTTTCCGCGCGCATTGCGGCGGCAAGGAACGGCACCATCAGACGCATCACCTGCTCGATCGACGTGTTGACGCCGAAATCGGTCTCGGCGATCGCTCGTAGCGCCTTGATCCCGGACATGCTGAACGCCGCCGCACCGAGCATGAAGTGCACGCGCCAGAACAGCTCGATTGGCGGGATGCGCGGCGCAGCTTCCTGCACCAACAGCATGTAGCGACGGAACACTTTGCCGTAGACGTCTTCCAGGTAGCGCCGCAGGTGGCCCTGACTCTGACTGAACGCCAGCCCGAGCAGACGCATGAAGATCGACAGATCGTTGCCACTGCGCGGCTTCACCGCCAGCGCATGTTCGACGAGGATTTCCAGCAGCTCTTCGAGGCTTGCCTTCGGCTCAGGCTTGGCCTGGCGACGATCCAGCTCACGTTCGAGGCTGGCGCAGAACGGCCCAAGGAAGCGCGAGAACACCGCCTGGATCAGGGCCTTCTTGGAGCCGAAGTGATAGTTCACCGCCGCCAGATTGACCCCGGCCTTGCTGGTGATTAGACGCAAGGAGGTTTCAGCGAAACCCTTCTCTGCAAACAACTGTTCTGCTGCATCGAGAATCCGTTCGACGGTTTCTGACTGGGCCATGGCGAAAACTACCTAACAAACACTTGTTTGAAACATACGTATCGCTCTGCTGCCTTGTCAAGCAACGGCTTGGATTTTCAGCCCGACTTCTTATAGCCAAGACGCTGGCCGTCACTTTCAGGTAACAAGCCTGTCCGAAATGCCCGATCGCGCGAAGTCGCTTGCCACAGGACAATGACTGTATATAATCCCAGTCACTGTATAAAAAAACAGAGCCAAGCCATGCTAAAACTGACGCCGCGACAAGCCGAGATTCTCGCCTTCATCAAGCGCTGCCTGGAAGAAAACGGCTTTCCCCCGACCCGCGCAGAAATTGCGCAGGAGCTCGGCTTCAAATCGCCGAACGCCGCCGAGGAGCATTTGAAAGCCCTCGCGCGCAAAGGGGCGATCGAAATGACCCCGGGCGCATCACGCGGCATTCGCATCCCGAGCTTCGAGCCCAGCAACAGCAGCGACGAAGATGAAGGCCTACCAGTGATCGGCCGGGTCGCCGCAGGCGCCCCGATACTGGCACAAGCCCACGTGGAAGAAACCTGCCGGATCAACCCGGACTTCTTCCACCCTGCTGCTGATTTCCTGCTGCGCGTACGCGGCATGAGCATGAAGGACGTCGGCATCCTCGACGGCGACCTGCTGGCCGTTCACAGCATTCAGGAAGCGCGCAACGGCCAGATCGTAGTGGCGCGCCTCGATGACGAAGTCACCGTGAAGCGCTTCAAGCGCGAAGGCAACAAAGTCTGGCTGATCGCGGAAAACCCCGAGTTCGCCCCCATCGAAGTGGATCTGGAAACCGACAATCTCGTGATCGAAGGTTTGAGCGTCGGCGTCATTCGCCGCTAAAGGAGTTCCTATGCAGTTCCCGCAGTCTCTCAGCCGTACGCAACTTCCGCTTTTTGATGCGTTGCTCGCTCAACCGGCAGCTCTGATCGGTGAGGCGGCGGACCCCGTCTGGCTCGATGAGCCGGAAACATTCAGTGAACTGACACTGCGCGGCGCAGCCGGCAACCGGCTGCATCTGCTGGCGCCAATCCTGCGGGAACTCAGTGATAACCAGGATGCGCGCTGGCTGACGCTGATCGCGCCACCCAGCAGCGTGACGCAGGCATGGCTGCGCAAGGCGGGACTGAACCGCGAGCGCATCTTGATTCTGCAACCGCGCAAGGACCAATCCGCGCTGGAGCTAGCTTGTGAGGCCCTGCGCCTGGGCCGCAGCCACACCGTAGTCAGCTGGCTCCACCCGCTACACAGCCCCGCCCGTCAGCAGCTGGCCAGTGCGGCCAGCCTGGGTGAAGCCCAGAGCTTGAACATCAGCCTGGGTTGATCGAACCGCCGAGAGCTCGGCGCCCCTCGGCACATGGATGTGCCACCTTTATCAGCGCGGCATCCGTTCAGCGCTAGTGCAATACCCGCGGACCATCCTCGTCGCGCTCGAAATCACCCTCCGCCAAACGCCCCGCCATCTGAACACCGACGTTCAACATCGCCTTGGCGACCTCAACGTGATAGCCCTGCAGGAACGACTTTGCTTCGCCGGAAAACTCCAGCGTGACCAAGGTTTCTTCATCCTCGGCCCGACGCAAGGCGATGCGCCCGTCAGGTAATTCGATGATTTCAAGAAAAGAAGTAGGCATCAGAGACTCCAGAACAATGCCGAGAAGTGGAGCGAGCTCGAGGCAGGTCGAGCCGCAACGTCAAGCGACTCAGCACTCACTGAGTGATTCGCGGAAACGCAGAGCCAGGCTCTTCAGTTGTTGGCGCCAGTCTTCCAGTTCCTGACGGGCCAGAGCGGGCGGTTCGTCGACCAGGCTGACCGACTGAATCAGCGGCAGCGTCGGATCGACCTTGGCAGTTTTTGGCGCCTGTGGCGGCTGAAACAGCGCCGCGTAAGCCGTCAGCAACTGCGCCAGCCAAGTTGACGGCTGCTGCGCCAGTTCGACCAGCTCTGCCAGTTCGGGGCTAGGAGCCGACTCCAGCACAGATGGCGCCAGCAGCAACTCGGCACGCGGTGCGGCAGCCTGGGCGAGCCGATAGTACCCGGCGATTTCATGGCATAGGCCCAACAATGCGCCGTACAGATGGAACAGCGCTGCTTCGCGCTCGGCCTGCACCAGCGCCTGCGCATTCATCATGCGCCCCTCCTCCGCTTGCTGCCAGGCATTGAGCGCCAGGCCGGCGAAGAACAGCTTTTGATTCGTGCGGGTATAGAGTTCATGGGCCACTGCCGCGCCCTCCCAAGCAAATACGTAACTATACGCGTGCCGGCTCAGCCAGCCGGCACACGCTCATCCGATTGTGTTCAGCGCTTGTCTTCGACCTTCCAGGCGCCATTGGCGTAGAACGCCCGCCAGCCGGTGGGCTTGCCATCCACTTCGGACTGCACGTACTGCTCCTTGGTCTTGCGGCTGAAGCGGATTACCGCCGGGCGGCCGTCCGGATCCTTGCCCGGCGCTTCCAGCAGGAAGTGGTACTTCGGATCCAGCTCGGCCTTGTGCGGAATCAGCTCCAGCACCAGCGGCGCACGGGTTTCGCGATTCTTCGGGAACTGGCTGGCGGCGAGGAACAGGCCGGAGGCGCCGTCACGCAGCACGTAGGTATCATCGACCTTCTCGCACTTGAGCTCCGGCATCTTGATCGGATCGATCTTCGGTGGCGCCGCCTCACCGCTCTTCAGCAGTTTGCGGGTGTTCTTGCAGCCCGCATTGGTGCACCCGAAGAACTTGCCGAAGCGGCCGGTTTTCAGCTGCATCTCGCTGCCGCACTTATCGCATTCCAGGCTCGGCCCTTCGTAGCCTTTGATGCGGTACTGGCCCTGTTCGATCTCGTAGCCGGCGCAATCCGGGTTATTGCCGCAGATGTGCAGCTTGCGGGTCTCATCGAGCAGGTAAGCGTCCATCGCCGTGCTGCAGATCGGGCAGCGATGCTTGCCGAGCAGCACCAGCGACTCCGACTCACCCTCGTCGTCCGCGGCGATCTCGTCGCCGGGAATCAGGTTGATGGTCGCCTTGCAGCGCTCTTTCGGTGGCAACGCATAGCCGGAGCAACCGAGGAATACCCCGGTGGAGGCGGTACGGATCATCATCGGCCGGCCGCAGTCGCGGCAGGCGATGTTGGTCAGGGTCGGCTGGTTGGCACGCATGCCATCGTTGGCAGCTTCGGCCAGCTCGAGCTTCTTCTTGAAGTCGCCATAGAACTCGTCGAGCAGATGCTTCCACTCGCGCTCGCCCTGGGCGACGTCATCGAGGTGCTCTTCCATACCGGCGGTAAAGCCGTAGTCCATCAGGTTGGCGAAGCTCTCGTTGAGCCGCTCGGTGACGATGTCACCCATCTTTTCGGCATAGAAACGGCGGTTCTGCACGGCGACGTAGCCACGGTCCTGGATGGTCGAAATGATCGCCGCATAGGTGGACGGCCGGCCGATTCCGCGCTTCTCCAGCTCCTTGACCAGGCTGGCTTCGGAGTAGCGCGCCGGCGGCTTGGTGAAATGCTGGCTCGGGTCGAGCTTGAGCAGCTTCAGCGCTTCGCCTTCGGCCATGTCCGGCAGCACGTCGTCTTCGCCCGGCTTGCTCTGCTGCGGCAGGACACGGGTGTAACCGTCGAACTTGAGGATGCGGCCCTTGGCGCGCAGCTCGAAGGTGCCGGCCTTGACGCTGACGGTGGTCGACAGGTACTCCGCTGGCGGCATCTGGCAGGCCACGAATTGACGCCAGATCAGCTCGTACAGACGCTCGGCGTCGCGCTCCATGCCGGACAGCTGAGTCGGCTTGGTGTTGACGTCGGAGGGGCGAATCGCTTCGTGCGCCTCCTGGGCGCCCTCTTTGCTGGAATACACGATCGGCTTGGCCGGCAGATACTTCTTGCCGAACTCACCTTCGATGTAGGTGCGCGCCATCTCCACCGCATCCTGCGAGAGGTTGGTGGAGTCGGTACGCATATAAGTGATGTAGCCGGCCTCGTAGAGACGCTGCGCCATCATCATGGTCTTCTTCACGCCGAAGCCGAGGCGATTGCTCGCCGCTTGCTGCAGCGTCGAGGTGATGAACGGTGCCGACGGCTTGCTACTGGTCGGCTTGTCCTCGCGCTTGACCACGCTGTAGTTGGAAGCCTTGAGCTTCTCCAGCGCGGCAGTGGCCTGGGCTTCATTGAGCGGCTTGAAGGCTTCGCCATTCTCGCGAGCCACTTCGAAGCGCACGGTGGCGCTCTTCGCAGTGCCGAGGTCGGCATGCACTTCCCAATATTCTTCCGGCACGAAGGCGCGGATTTCCTTCTCACGCTCGACGACCAGCTTCACCGCGACCGACTGTACGCGACCGGCGGACAGGCCGCGGGCGATCTTCGACCACAGCAGCGGCGAGACCATATAGCCCACCACACGATCGAGGAAGCGCCGCGCCTGCTGGGCGTTGACCCGGTTGATATCCAGTTCGCCGGGCTGCGAGAAGGCCTCCTGGATGGCCTTCTTGGTGATTTCGTTGAACACCACGCGCTTGTAGCGGCTGTCATCGCCACCAATGGCTTCGCGCAGGTGCCAGGCGATGGCCTCCCCTTCGCGGTCCAAGTCGGTTGCGAGATAGATGGTGTCGGCATCCTTGGCCAGGCGACGCAGTTCGTCGATGACCTTTTCCTTGCCGGGCAGAATTTCGTACTTGGCCTTCCAGCCATTCTCCGGGTCGACGCCCATACGCGAGAACAGCTGGCGCTTAGCCTTCTCCTTAGGCGACAGGACCGGCGCTTCGGCCGCCGCGGCCTTGCCGCGCTTGGCGGGCTCCTTGGTGGCAGAACCCGATCCGCTGGTAGGCAGGTCACGGATGTGGCCGATGCTCGACTTCACCACGTACTGGTTGCCCAGGTACTTGTTGATGGTCTTGGCCTTGGCCGGGGATTCCACGATGACCAGCGATTTGCCCATGGAGAGGAAATTTCCTGAATTCGAGAGAAGAAAAAGGCGGGGCGCCTGAGCGGCACCGCTATATATAGTGGCGAGCAAGGCAAGGTCAAGGCTTGCCCCGAGCTCACGGACGCCCGAACAGCTCCGCTTCGGCCTGCACCAAAGCAAAGCGTGGAACGGGCTGGCCGTCCACTTCGACCGTTTCGCGGAACATGCTCAGCGGCCGCACCCACAGGCCGTACTCGCCGTACAGCGCCTGATAGACCACCAGCTCTTCCTCGGTTTCGGAATGATGCGCCGTGCCGATGACACGGTATTCCGGACCCTTGTAGTGGCGATAGAGACCTGGCTGCAGCGACATGAATGCTCCCGACGACCGACTGAAAAAAGAAAACCGGGGCACAAGGCCCCGGTTCGTTCCATCCCGATGCGTTAGACGCGTTCGAAGACGGTGGTGATGCCCTGGCCGAGGCCGACGCACATGGTGGACACCCCGAAGGTACCGCCATTCTGCTTCATTACGTTCAGCAGGGTGCCGGAAATACGCGCACCGGAGCAACCGAACGGGTGGCCCAGCGCAATCGCGCCACCGTGCAGGTTGACCTTCTCTTCCATCTTGTCGAGGAGTTTCAGGTCTTTCAGCACCGGCAGAGCCTGCGCCGCGAAGGCTTCGTTGAGCTCGACGAAATCGATGTCAGCCATGGTCAGACCGGCGCGCTTGAGCGCCTTCTGAGTGGACGGCACCGGGCCGTAGCCCATGATCGCCGGATCAACACCGGCCACCGCCATGGCACGCACCACGGCCATCGGCTGGATGCCGAGGTCCTGGGCGCGCTGGGCGCTCATCACGATCATGCAGGAAGCGCCGTCGGTGATCTGCGAGGAAGTACCTGCAGTCACGGTGCCGCCTTTCGGGTTAAACGCCGGCTTCAGGGCCGCCAGGCTCTCGACGGTGGTCTCCGGACGAATGGTTTCGTCGAAGTTGAACACCTTGAGGAAGCCGTTCTCGTCGTAGCCTTGCATCGGGATGATTTCATCCTTGAACTTGCCTTCGACGGTGGCCTTGTGAGCCAGACGATGCGAGCGCTCACCGAAGGCGTCCTGCGCCTCACGGGTGATGCCGTGCATCTTGCCGAGCATTTCGGCGGTCAGGCCCATCATGCCCGACGCCTTGGCGGCGTACAGGGACAGGTGCGGGTTCGGATCGACACCGTGCATCATGCCGACGTGGCCCATGTGCTCCACGCCACCGACCACGAAGACATCGCCGTTACCGGTCTGGATGGCTTGTACCGCGGTGTGCAACGCGCTCATCGACGAACCGCACAGGCGGCTGACGGTTTGACCGGCAGCGGTGTGTGGAATCTGGGTCATCAGCGACGCCATGCGTGCAATGTTCCAGCCTTGTTCCAGGGTCTGGTTAACGCAGCCCCAGATCACGTCTTCCACTTCAGCCGGGTCCAGCTTGGTATTGCGGGCCAGGACGCCACTGATCAGGTTCGCCGACATGGTCTCGGCACGGGTGTTGCGGTGCATGCCGCCCTTGGAACGACCCATCGGGGTACGACCGAAGTCGACAATGACTGCATCTCTAGGATTCAGGCTCATAAATTCACTCTCGCTCTGTTCGTTCCGCGATTAACCGAAAAACTTCTGGCCGTTTTTGGCCATTTCGCGAAGCTTGGCGGTCGGGTGGTACAGCCCGCCCAGATCGGCATATTTGTCAGCCAGGGCAACGAATTCGGCTACACCGATGCTGTCGATGTAACGCAGCGCACCACCACGGAAGGGCGGGAAGCCGATGCCGTAGATCAGGCCCATATCGGCCTCGGCAGCGGTTTCGACGATGCCGTCTTCCAGGCAACGGACGGTTTCCAGGCACAGCGGGATCATCATGAAGTTGATGATGTCCTCGTCGGTCACTTCGCGCTGCTCGGTGACGATCGACTTGAGCAGCTCGTAGGCCACCGGATCGGAGACCTTCTTCGGCTTGCCGCGCTTGTCCATCTCGTAGGCGTAGAAGCCTTTGCCGTTCTTCTGACCGAGGCGGTTGGCTTCGTACATCACGTCGACGGCAGTCTTGCCTTCCACGGCCATGCGGTCCGGGAAGCCTTCAGCCATCACGTCACGACCATGGTGACCGGTGTCAATACCGACCACGTCGGACAAGTACGCCGGGCCCATGGGCCAGCCGAACTTCTCCATCACCTTGTCGATGCGCACGAAGTCGACACCGAAGCCCAGCAGCTTGGAGAAGCCGCCGAAGTACGGGAACAGCACGCGGTTGACCAGGAAGCCCGGGCAATCGTTAACCACGATCGGGCTCTTGCCCATCTTCTTGGCGTAAGCCACGGTGGTGGCCACGGCCACTTCGCTGGACTTCTCGCCACGGATCACTTCCACCAGCGGCATCATATGCACCGGGTTGAAGAAGTGCATGCCGACGAAGTTTTCCGGACGCTTGAGGGCCTTGGCCAGCAGGCTGATGGAGATGGTGGAGGTGTTGGAGGCCAGGATGGCATCTTCCTTCACCACGCCTTCCACTTCAGCGAGCACGGCTTGCTTGACCTTCGGGTTCTCGACTACGGCCTCGACCACGATATCGACATTGCCGAAGTCGCCGTAGGACATGGTCGGACGGATGGCGTTGAGCGCAGCAGCCATCTTCTCCGGCTTCATGCGACCCTTCTCGACCATCTTACCGAGCAGCTTGGAGGCTTCGTTCAGACCCATTTGGATACCCTCTTCGCGGATATCCTTCATCATGATCGGCGTGCCTTTGGAGGCCGACTGGTAGGCGATACCGCCACCCATGATGCCGGCGCCGAGCACGGCGGCCAGTTTCACGTCTTTGGCGATCTCGTCGTGGTGCTTGGCCTTCTTCTTCAGCTCCTGGTCGTTCAGGAACAGGCCGACCAGGCTGGCAGCGACCGAGGTCTTGGCCAGTTTGACGAAGCCAGCTGCTTCCACTTCCAGCGCTTTATCGCGACCGAAGTTGGCGGCTTTCTGGATGGTCTTGATCGCTTCGACCGGGGCCGGATAGTTCGGGCCGGCCTGGCCAGCAACGAAACCTTTCGAGGTTTCGAAGGCCATCATCTGCTCGATGGCGTTGAGCTTGATTTTTTCCAGCTTCGGCTGACGCTTGGCCTTGTAATCCAGCTCGCCGGAGATGGCGCGCTTGACCAGGTCCAGGGCGGCTTCTTGCAGCTTGTCAGCCTTGACCACGGCGTCGACCGCACCCACTTTCAGGGCGGCATCGGCCTTGTTTTCTTTACCGGAGGCAATCCACTCGATGGCGTTATCGGTACCGATCACGCGCGGCAGACGCACGGTGCCACCGAAGCCCGGGTAGATGCCCAGTTTGACTTCCGGCAGACCGATCTTGGCGGTTTCCGCGATCACCCGGTAGTCGCCGGCCAGGCACATTTCGAAACCACCGCCGAGCGCGATGCCGTTGATCGCCACAACGGTCGGAACGCCGAGGTCTTCGAAGTCGCTGAAGATCTTGTTGGCTTCGAGGTTGCCGGCCACCAGCTCTTCATCGGAGAGCTTGAAGTTTTCGGTGAACTCGGTGATGTCGGCGCCGACGATGAACACGTCTTTCTTGCCGCTGGTGACGATCACGCCTTTGATCGAACCGTCGGCCTTGATGGCATCCACCGACTGGCGCAGATCGGCCAGGGTCAGACGGTTGAATTTGTTGACGGACTCACCCTTGAGGTCGAAATTCAATTCGACGATGCCACTTTCAAGAGCCTTAACCGTGATGGCTTTACCTTCGTAAATCATCAACTGATCTCCACGGTATGGAAGCTGAACAGTACACGTCAGACGCCTGAAGCGCCGGGTGTTCCCCGTCGCAGAGCCTTCGATGGCCCGGCACACCCGCCGACGCGATAGTCGGGTTACCGTTGAAAAAAACGTCTGCCACAGCGGCAAACAGTCATTTCATACGCCCGTTTGATTTGGGTGCGCACACCATCGGGGAAAAGCCGCGGAATGTCAATTGGCATCACCCGTTCTGATGAGGCGCAGCCGCTCAAGCGCCGTGCTACGCGGCAAAACCAGCACTCATCTATGAGCAGTTATAAATCCAAATGATGATGCTTATGGCCACTACCCAGGCATCGGCAGGATGTGATGCGCCGCACGCCTAGCCAAAGCACAGCGGCCTAGGTACATTCGTTCCAAACTCCGGATCGACGGATAACAACAAGACCCCAAAGGGGTATCAAGGAGTGCCACCCATGAACAGACGCCTGTCTGCCATTCTCTTGGCGAGCGTCCTTTCAACCCTGCACGTCAGTGCCTTTGCCGATTCCGCCGACAACCTCCTGAAGCTGCACCAAGTGCGCCTCGCCGCGCAGAAGACCCTTGGCGACTTCTATATGTACAACGGCATGGAAGGCGATCTGCGCTACGCCCACGCGATCGAAGCCTCACTGCAGCAAGCCGACGAATCCCTGAAGCAGATGAGCACCATGCCGGGCGAGTCGTCCCAGGCGCTCCACACGCAGCTGAATACTCAGTGGGCGGGCTACGAGTCGTCGCTCAAGACCCTGGTGGCGCAAATCAAGAACCAGGGCTTCCCCGATCTGCAGCCGATCGCCGACCTGGCTGCGCGCAACCAGACTCTGATCGACTTGAGCCAGGAGCTGTACAGCAAGATCCAACAGGAAAGCGGCGAGCAAGTCCCGCCCCTTACCCAGCAGAGCCGCGACCAGAGCGTGCTGATGCAGACCATTTCCGTGGACTACGCCTCGCGCAGCGCCTCGGTGGGCGGTTCGTTCTTCGGCGGTAACGAAGACGCGCGACCGATCGACGAACTGGTCAAGGAGTTCGCCGGCAAGCTGAACAGCATGGAAAGCGCGCCGCAGAACACTCCGCAGATCAAGCAAGGGCTGGAAAGTGTCAGCACCAAGTGGCGCTACATCGAAAAGTCCCTGCAGAACTACAATGAGAACAGCGTGCCGTTCCTGGTCAACAAGTACTCGGACAGCATCATCGACGGGCTGGAGGCGGTCGCCGCCCAATATGCCGTCGCCAAGCTGTAACACTTCGAATTGATTCCGGCCTGCCTGGCCAACTTGAGACCCGGTGATTGCACCGGGTTTTCTTTTTCAGGCCAGCGCGCGCAGCACTGCCGCGATGCGCTCCAGAGCTGCGCTGTCGCCGCGCTCGCCCCAGCACAAGGCGACCATCTGCCGGTTCGCCTCGACCTTGTAGACATCCGCCGGCAAGCCGGACAGCTGCTCGAGCAGCGCAGCGTCCGTGCACGGCTCCTGCCATTGATTGCGCCACTCGCCCGCCGCGACCTGCCAGTAGCTCCAGTCATCCGCGCGCCCCGGCCGGCGCGGCCGGACGTACTGCGCGCAGGGACTCGGCGGCTGCAGCGGCAGCCAGTGCGGCCAGTCCTGGCGCGCCAGGTGCATGGTCAGGCCCATCTTTCGGGCGGCAAGGCGGGTGTTCATCTGCTCACCCTGACGCCGCGAGGGACGCAGCCAGATCAGCGGGCTGAGCCCCGCGGCGAGCAGTAATACGATGATCCAGGCGGTCATAATTGATGTCTCTCACGTAAAACACTGCTGTCGACGGCCAAGATGGCCATACTTGGACTCAAACGAATCACCTCAGGAGGAGTTTCCATGACCTATCAGCACATTCTGGTTGCCATTGATCTGTCCGAGGAGTGCCACCCGGTGATGCTGCGCGCCCAGGCCCTGGCGCAAGCCAGTCATGCCCGACTGTCGCTGGTGCATGTGGTCGAACCGATGGCGATGGCCTTTGGCGGCGACGTGCCGATGGACCTGTCGATGCTCCAGCAACAGCAGTTTGACCAGGCACGCGAACGCTTGAACACCTTCGCCGGGCGCTACGACGAACTGACCGCCGACAACCGCCACCTGGTCTACGGCCAACCGCGCCAGGAGATTCACCGCCTCGCCTCCGAACAAGGCTGCGACCTGGTGGTGGTCGGCAGCCACGGCCGTCACGGCCTGGCCCTGCTGCTTGGCTCCACCGCCAACGACGTGCTGCATGGTGCGCCGTGCGATGTCCTCGCCGTGCGCCTGAAGAAACCGGAGTAGCCGCAAGCGGCGGGCTGCCCGCGGGTGGCCCGCCCTACTCCAGCGCGTCGCCGGCACTCATCACCAGCGGGCGGATCTTCTGCAGCTGGGTTTCCAGTGAATAGGTGATGCTCGACGACATCGAGAAAAACGTCAGGAACGCCTTGAGGTTGGAGTCGCCCTCACAGGTGTCGTGAATCCGCTGCCAGAACGCCTGGTTGACCAGCTGCAATTGCTGGAACGCACGCACCAGGCCCTTCAGATCCCAATCCGCTCGGCGCCCTTCGCGCAGGTTGAAGTACTGCCGCGACAGGTACAACGACACCGCGCGCAGCACGAACTCCTGATTGCTGGCGAACGGCAGGTGGTTCTGCGCCATCGGCTTGAGCTTGCCGAGCATCGGGCAGGCACTGGTCGCCATGATCACCCCGAGCAAAGCGCGCAGTCCCTCTTCCAGACCGGTTTCCTTGCTGTACTCGCGCTCCGGCGTACGCACCCAGAAGCGCGCCCGCTCGAAGGCCGGCAGGCCGCGGAAGTCCTCGATCACCCGATGCAGATCGACTGCCGCCGGGCAGTGACTGAACTGCTCGCGGCTCAGCGGGCAGTTGCTGCACTGCTGGTGTTCCAGGCGCGTCCAGGCCGGCGCCACAGCGATGCGCTCGCTGTCGTAGCCCCGCTCCAGCTCGATGCGGTAGTTGAACTCATAACCGCTATCGAGGCTGATGCGATACTCGATGGCCATCCCTGTCTCCTAATGTCAGTCGTCCAGCTCTGCCCAGCGTTCGAGCAGAGCATCCAGCTCTTGTTGTAGCTCCTGCAGACGCTGCAGGGCCGCGGCGGTTTCGTTGGCCGGGCGCTGATAGAAAGTCGGGCTGGCGACTTCCGCGTTCAGCGCGGCAAGTTTTTCTTCCTGCGCTTCGATCAGTCCGGGCAAAGCCTCCAGTTCGCGCTGCAGTTTGTAGCTGAGTTTCTTCTTCGCCGGGGCCGGCTCGGCGGCGGCCACCGGTGCCTTGGCCGACTCAGGGGTCGGCGCGATCATCTCGGCCTTGCCCGACTTGCTCTCGCCGACCCCCAGCAAGCGCGGCGAACCGCCCTGGCGCAGCCAATCCTGATAGCCACCGACGTACTCGCGCACCCGCCCTTCGCCCTCGAACACCAGTGTGCTGGTCACCACGTTGTCGAGGAAGGCCCGGTCGTGGCTGACCATTAATACTGTGCCCGGGAAGCTCAGCAACACCTCTTCGAGCAGTTCCAGGGTTTCCACATCGAGGTCGTTGGTCGGTTCGTCGAGTACCAGCAGGTTGGCCGGCTTGCTGAACAGCTTGGCGAGCAAGAGGCGTGCCCGCTCACCGCCGGACAGCGCCTTGACCGGCGTGCGCGCACGCTGCGGGCTGAACAGGAAGTCACCGAGGTAGCTGAGCACATGGCGGCTCTGGCCATCGATGGTGATGAAATCGCGGCCTTCGGCGACGTTGTCGATCACCGTCTTTTCCGGCTCGAGCTGGTGACGTAACTGGTCGAAATAGGCCACTTCCAGTCGCGTTCCGACTTCGATACTGCCTTCGGTGGGCTGCAGATCGCCGAGCAGCAGCTTGAGCAGCGTGGTCTTGCCGGTGCCGTTGGCGCCGAGCAGGCCTATGCGGTCGGAGCGCTGCAGCACCAGAGAGAAGTCGTCGATCAGCTTCGGTCCGCCTGGATGGGCGAAGCTGACCTGCTCGGCCACCATCACCTGCTTGCCGGACTTGTCCGCGGTTTCCAGCTGGATATTGGCCTTGCCCTGCCGCTCGCGGCGCTCGGCGCGCTCGGCACGCATCGCCTTCAGCGCACGCACACGGCCTTCGTTACGGGTCCGCCGGGCCTTGATGCCCTGACGAATCCACACCTCTTCCTGGGCCAGGCGCTTGTCGAACAGCGCGTTGGCGGTTTCTTCCGCCGCCAGTTGCTGCTCCTTGTGCACCAGGAAGCTGGCGTAGTCGCCGTTCCAGTCGATCAGCCCGCCGCGATCCAGCTCGAGGATGCGCGTGGCCAGGTTCTGCAGGAAGGAACGGTCGTGGGTGATGAACAGCACGGCGCCTTGGAAACCGAGCAGCGCCTCTTCCAGCCAGGCGATGGCGCCGATGTCGAGGTGGTTGGTCGGTTCGTCGAGCAGCAGCAGATCAGGTTCGGAGACCAGCGCCTGGGCCAGCAGCACGCGACGGCGCCAGCCACCGGACAGTTCGGCGAGGGTCTTGTCCGCCGGCAGCTGCAGGCGACTGAGGGTGCTGTCGACCAGCTGCTGCAGACGCCAGCCGTCGCGCGCCTCGAGGTCCTGCTGGACGTGCATGAGCTTGTCCAAGTCGGCGTCGGAGTGAATGTTCTGGCTCAGATGGTGGTACTCGGCGAGCAGCGCGCCGACCCCGGCCAGGCCTTCGGCGACCACGTCGAACACCGTCCGCTCGTCGGCGCGCGGCAATTCCTGCGGCAATTCGCCGATCTTCAGCCCAGGCGCACGCCAGATGTCGCCGTCGTCGGGCTGCTGATCACCCTTGACCAGCCGCAGCAGGCTGGACTTGCCGGTGCCGTTACGGCCGATGATGCAGACCCGCTCGCCACGGGCGATCTGCCAGGACACCTGATCCAGCAGGGGCATGGCGCCATAGGCCAGGGATACGTCGGTGAACTTGAGCAGGGTCATGAGGGGCCTCCGAAAACAGGGGGCGGATTCTACAGGAGTTGGGCAAGCGCCGGCGCGGCGCGCGCAGGGCATTTTTTCCTGATATTTCTGCGCCGGTGCGACGCTTCCTCCTGCTCCGGGCAACGGCTAAGCTAGGCGTCATTCGATGCCGGCACGCCGTGCATCTTCTAGTGTCTGCTATCCCGGAAGTGCTATGCGCGGTCGTCTGCTCTGCCTGTTGTCCTGCCTCGTGTTCCCCCTCGCTCATCTCAGCGCAGCTCAGGCCGCCAGCCTGCAGCAACAGCGGCTGTACTACACCGAAGCCAAGCGCGCCCTGGAAAAAGGCAATGCCGGCCCGTACCGGATGTACGCCCGCGCGCTCAGCGACTATCCACTGGAACCCTACCTGGCCTATGACGAGCTGACCGCGCGTCTGAAGTACGCCAGCAACGCCGAGATCGAGAAATTCCTCACCGAACATGGCGACCTGCCCCAGGCCAACTGGATGAAGCTGCGCTGGCTGCGCTGGCTGGCCGACCGCGGCGAGTGGCAGACCTTCGTCAATTATTACGATCCGAAGATGAACTTCACCGAGCTGGACTGCCTGTACGGCCAGTACCAGCTCACCCACGGCCAGGTCGGCGAAGGTAGCGCCACCGCCGAGAAGCTCTGGCTGGTCGGCAAGTCGCAGCCGGAATCTTGCGACGTGCTGTTCAACATGTGGGCGGCTCGCGGCCAGTTGACCGAAGAGAAGCGCTGGCAGCGCACCAAGCTCGCCGCGGAAGCGCGCAACTATGGGCTCGCCGGGCACCTGGCGAAGACCCTGCCGACCCTCTCCAGCCAGGGCCAGCTCATGGTCGACGTGGCGCAGAAGCCGCTGATGCTCACCCAGGTGAGCCGCTTCACCCCCGCCAGCCAGACCATGGCCGACGTGGTAGGCCTCGGCCTGCGCCGCCTGGCGCGCCAGGACCCGGACAAGGCCCTACAGCTGCTCGACGTGTACAGCAAGCGCCTGCCCTTCTCCACCGAGGAGAAGGTCGCCATCGCTCGGGAGATCGGCCTGACCCTGGCCAAGCGCTTCGACTCGCGCGCCCTGCCGCTGATGACCCAGTACGACCCGGGCCTGCGCGACAGCACCGTCACCGAGTGGCGCATGCGCCTGCTGCTGCGCCTCGGGCGCTGGAACGAGGCCTATCAGCTGAGCCTGAAACTGCCGCCCGAGCTGGCCAAGACTACCCGCTGGCGGTACTGGCAGGCGCGCAGCCTGCAGCTTGCGCAGCCCAACAGCCAGGAGCCGATCGCCCTGTACCGCTCGGTGGCCGCCGAGCGCGATTTCTACGGCTTCATGGCCGCCGACCAGATCAAGTCACCCTACCAGCTGAAGAACCAGCCGCTGGCACTCGACCCCAAGCTGATGCAGAAGGTGCGCAACACCGCCGGCATTCGTCGCGCCCTGGAGTTCTACGGCCGCGGCGAGATCGTCAACGCGCGGCGCGAGTGGTACCACGTCAGCCGCCTGTTCAGCCGCGACGAACTGGTCGCCCAGGCGCGCTTGGCCTACGACATGCAGTGGTACTTCCCGGCGATCCGCACCATCAGCCAGGCGCAGTACTGGGATGATCTCGATGTGCGCTTCCCGATGGCCTACCGCCCTGCCCTGCAACGCGAGGCGCGCACCCGCGGCCTGCATTCCAGCTGGGTATTCGCAATCACCCGCCAGGAAAGCGCGTTCATGGCCGACGCGCGCTCCGGCGCCGGTGCGCTGGGCCTGATGCAACTGATGCCGGCGACCGCCTCGCACACCGCGAAGAAATTCGGCATCTCCCTCGGCTCGCCGCAACAGGTGCTGGTGCCGGAGAAGAACATCCAGCTCGGCGCCGCCTACCTGAGCCAGGTGCATGGCCAGTTCAACGGCAACCGCGTGCTGGCGTCGGCCGCCTACAACGCCGGCCCGGGCCGTGTGCGCCAGTGGCTGCGTGGCTCCAACCATCTGTCCTACGACGTCTGGGTGGAAAGCATTCCGTTCGACGAAACCCGCCAGTACGTGCAGAACGTGCTGTCTTATGCGGTGATCTACGGCCAGAAGCTCAACGCGCCGCAACCGCTGGTGGAATGGCACGAGCGCTACTTCGACGACCAGTAACGAAAAAAGGCGCCCTACGGCGCCTTTTTTCATGGCCGCCGGCGTCTCACTCGAGCACTTCCACCGGCATGCCGACCTGCAGCTCGCCCTCGCCCTGATTGATCAGGTTCTGCCCGAAGAACACGTCGCCATCGCGCTCGCGATAGGTCTTCAGGGTAGTCAGCGGTTCACGGTCGGCACTCCGCTCGCCGGTGCGTGGATCGAGGGTGGTCAGGATGCAGCGGCTACAGCCCTTGACCACGCGGAACTCCAGATCGCCGATGCGGATGCGCTTCCAGCTGTCCTCGGCATAGGGCGCGCTGCCCTCGATCACCAGGTTGGGCCGGAAGCGCAGCATCTCCAGCGGCCGACCGACCCGCGTCGACAGATCATCAAGCGACGCCTGACCGATCAGCAGCAGCGGGAAGCCGTCGGCGAAACCGACCTTCTCGCCCGCCTCGGCATAGCCGGTATCGACCTGCCTGGCCCGCTCCAGCGGCACCTGCACCAGACGGAACGGCTTGCCGAGCAACTCGCTGAGCCAGGCCGCCGCTTCGTCGCCAGCATCCGGCACGCGCATGCTGTCGCTCCACACCGTCACCCCGCGCAGCTCGCTGTCAGCACCGGGCAACGCTACGTCCAGATTCGGCCGCCCCGGCGCCTGCAGCGTGAGGCCACCGCTGGCGTTCCAGTGCGCGGCGATTTGCGACATCTTGGGCAGCGCGCGCTGCGACTGGAAGCGTCCGCTGGCGGCATCCACCACCATCCAGCGGCGATCGCCGGCCAGACCGATGGCGTCGACGTGTGCCTGCTGCAGCGGCTCGGCGATGCCGGACTTGAGAGGAAAGCGGTACAGCGCGGAGAGTTTGAGCATGGCCTGCATCCTGCCGTGGCGGTCAAAAAACCGTTATACGGAAGCAGCCATGCCCAGCTCAAGCCCGAAGCGCGGAATGCGCAGCGGCGTTTGGCGAATTTCGCCCGGTGTGCGCCTCAGGCGTCGAGGGCCAGGCGCTCGCGGATCACGTCGACCAGCTTGTCGGGCTGGAACTTGGAGAGGAAGTTGTCGCAGCCGACCTTCTGCACCATGGCCTGGTTGAAGCTGCCGGACAGCGAGGTGTGCAGCACCACGTAGAGGTCGCGCAGACGCGGGTCGTTGCGGATTTCGGTGGTCAGCCGGTAGCCGTCCATTTCCGGCATTTCCGCGTCGGTGAACACCATCAGCAGCTTGTCGGTCATCTTCTCGCCGGCGTCGGCCCAGGCCTTGAGCATGTTCAGACCCTTCAGGCCGTCACTGGCGACATGCATCTTCAGCCCCAGCTGGGTCAGGGTATCGCGCAGCTGCGCCAGCGCCACACTGGAGTCGTCGACCAGCAGCACTTCGCGGCCACGGGCCTTGCCCAGCAGCGGGTCGTCCAGGCGTTCCTTGGAGATCTTCGCGTTGTACGGAACGATCTCGGCCAGCACCTTCTCCACGTCGATGATCTCGACCAACTGCTCCTCGACCTTGGTGATCGCGGTCAGGTAATGCTGGCGCCCGGCTCCGCCCGGTGGCGGCAGGATGGATTCCCAGTTGAGGTTGAGGATGCGATCGACGCCGCTGACCAGGAAGGCCTGCACCGAACGGTTGTACTCGGTGACGATGATAGTGCTGCGTTCATCGGCGACCTGCGGGCGCATGCCGATGGCGCGCGACAGGTCGATCACCGGCAGAGTCTGCCCGCGCAGGCTGACCACGCCGCAGACGAACGGGTGACGGTGCGGCATCAGGGTCAGCTTGGGCATGTGCAGGACTTCCTGCACCTTGAACACGTTGATAGCGAACAACTGGCGCCCGGCCAGGCGGAACATGAGAATTTCCAGCCGGTTCTCGCCCACCAGTTGGGTACGTTGGTCCACTGCGTCGAGAATACCGGCCATCGTTTACTCCTGGGCTGAAATGAGCTGCTGCGGGGGTTATCGGCAACCACCGACAAAGCTGAAGCGCCGCAGATAATGGCACAAAGACATCAACACACGGAATCATCCGACGCCGAGTAATGGCGAGTCCGGCGGCAGGTGCACGCGCAGCGCCGCGGGCCGCGCGCTGAAGCGCAGGTGCGAACTGCTCAGTGGCTCGCCATCCAAGTTGAGGTACAGGCCTTCCGGGGCATCCACCTCGAGCCACGGCAGGCGCGCGCGGATCGACACCGACTCCAGGCCGAGGATGCCGCCGGACAGCAGCGTGCGCAGCGTGCCGCCGACATCCTGGGCGGCCGGCACGATGCACAGGTCGAGCAGGCCGTCGTCGGCCAGCGCCTGCGGACACAGCAGATGGCCGCCACCGGCCTGGCGCCCGTTGCCGATGCCGAGGGCGAGAAACTCGCCTTCCCAGTCGAAGTCCGGCCCACTGAAGCGGCCGAACGAGGAATGCACTTCGGGGAAACGGGTCAGCCCGGTGAGCAGGTAGGCCGCGCCACCGAGCACCTTCTTCAGGTCCTCCGAGGTATTCGCGGTGACCATCGAGCCGAAGCCGCCGGTGGCCATGTTGAGGAACAGCTGGTCGCCCGCCTCGCCCAGATCGACCGGGCGCGGCGCCACGTCGAGCAGCGCTAGCGCCTCGCCGGGAATCAGCGGCACGCCGGCGGCGCGGGCGAAGTCGTTGGCGGTGCCCAGCGGCAGCAGCGCCAGGCTGGCCTCGGTGGTGCTCTGCGCGAGTGCCTCGGCCACGTCGCGCAAGGTGCCGTCGCCCCCGCCGGCGATCAGCGTCGGATAGCCGGCGGCCAGCGCCTCGTCCACCAGGCGCCTGGCGTCACCGGCCTCCCAGGTGAGGCTCACGGCCAGCTCCCAGCCAGAGTCGCGGCACGCCTGCACGGCGCTGCGCACCTCGTCGTTGAGCGCCTGCTTGCCGTGCAGAATCAACAATGCCCTGCGCTGCGCCATGCCCAATCCCCCTCGCCCGTGATTACCAGGGATAGACCACCGCGACGGGCGAATCGTTGCTGCGGATGCGCGCGCCAGTCGCCTATTGCGGATAGCCGGTGATGGCGCGAATGCTCTGGTAGAGGGGTTTCAGCTGCTTGTACATGCGCTGGTAGACCTCGCGATACAGCCGCTGATAGGTCTGCCGAGCCTGTGGATCGGGCTGGAACACACGGCCGACGCGGGTCATCGCGGCGATCGCGCTGGGGAAGTCGGCATGCAGGCCGAGGCCGACCGCGCAGGCGATGGCTGCGCCCAGCCCGGAGGTTTCGTAGGTGTGCGGCCGCTCGGCGGGCAGGCCGAAGATATCGGCGGTGAGCTGCATCGCCGCATCGCTCTGCGAACCGCCGCCCGATACGCGCAGACTGGTGACCCGGGTGCCCGAGCGCCTCTCGATGCGCTCCATACCCTGGCGCAGGGCGTAGGCCAGGCCCTCGAGAATCGCCCGATAGATGTGCGCGCGGGTGTGCACGTCGCCGAAGCCGATGATCGAGCCCTTGGCCTCCAGGCCTGGCTCGCGGATGCCCGGCGACCAGTACGGCTGCAGGGTCAGGCCCATCGAGCCGGGCGGCACGCTGTTGACCAGCTCGTCGAACAGCGCCTCCGGCTCGACGCCCAGCTCGGCGGCGCGCTGCATCTCGCGCAGGCCGAACTCCTGCTTGAACCAGCTGACCATCCAGAAGCCGCGGTAGATCATCACTTCGGTGTTGAAGTGATCGGGGATCGCCGCCGGGTAAGGCGGAATCAGCGGGATGGTTTCCAGGTAGCGCTTGCGCGTGGTGTTGATGGTCGCCGTGGTGCCGTACGACAGGCACGCGGTGCTCGGCTCCACGCCACCGGCGCCGAGCACTTCACAGGCCTTGTCGGCACCTGCGGCGATCAGCGGCAGGCCCTGCGGAATACCGGTGTGGTGGCTCGCCGCCGCGGAAATCTCGCCGAGCCTCTCGCCCGGCTTGTACAGCTCCGCCAGTTGCTCGCGGCGCACCGGCATCGCCTGCCATTTCCAGTCGCGCGGCGCGGCCCACTTCAGGCGCTTGTAGTCGAACGGCAGGTAGGCGACGCAGCTGGTCAACGAGTCGACGTAGCGATCGACCAGCCGGTGAGTCAGAAAGCCCGAGAGCATCAGCACCTTGTGGGTCTTGGCCCACACCTCGGGCTGGTGCTGGGCGATCCAGTTGACCTCGGCCTGGGCGCGAAAGTAATCGACCGTCGCCTCCTCGCCGATCGCCTTGAACAGCCAGCCCCACGGCCCCTTGATCTTGCCCTCGACCTCGGCGCGACGCTGGTCGAGCCAGAGCATCGCCGGGCGCAGCGGCTGGCCGCTGGCGTCGACGTTGATGATGGTGCCGCGCTGGGTGGTCAGCGCCACGCCCTTGATCCGACTGCGGTCGATGTCGACCTGTTGCCAGAGCAGCCGGCAGGCTTCGCCGAGGCTCTGCCAGTAGTACTCCGGGTCCTGCTCGGCCCAGCCGGGGTGCCGCGAGTAGTAGGCCTGCAACTCGACCTTGCCCTTGCCGATCAGGTTGCCGGCGAGGTCGAACAGCAGCGCTCGCACGCTCTGGGTGCCGTTGTCGATGGCCAGCAGGTAGCTTGTTTCGCTCACGTCGCGATCCTTGTTGTTATTCGTATCGCCAAACATCCATTCGATGGGTATCGCAAGCTCAACCCATCAACTGCCATCCGGCAGGCTGTAGCAGCTGCGCCACAACGCCAGATAGCGCTGCACCTCTTCTTCCCAGCGCACGTCATCCCAGCCCAGGCGGGCCTGGCAGAGTGCGCGGATGTGCGGCAGTTCGGCAGCGGCACCCTGCGCGAGGAGCAGGCCGATGCGCGTGCGGCGCAGCAGCAGATCATCCAGGTGCAGCACCAGCTCCTGTTCGGCGGCCAGCGCCAGCTCGGCCCACAGCGTGTCGCTGCCGCCGATGCAGGCATCACCCAGTTCTTCCAGCAAAGTGCGCAGGCGCACCAGCTGGCGACCATGACGACCGGCCAGGCGGCGTTGCTGCAGCAGTGGCAGGCCGGGCAGCTCGACGGCCGGCGGCGAGCGGAACACCACGCCGCCCTGATCGTCGACGCCGCACCCCAGCCACGGCGCGCAGGCGCGCAGCACTTCCAGGGCGAGCAGGCGAAAGGTGGTCAGCTTGCCGCCGGCCAGCGTTACGCAACCCGGCTCGATCCACAGCGCATGCTCACGCTTCTCGTCCGAGGGCTTGGTCCCCGCCGCGCCGTCACTGACCACCGGGCGCACGCCGGCCCAGGTCGACAGCACGTCGTCACGCTCGATATGTGCCGCGGGAAACTGCTGGGCACAGGCCGTCAGCAGGTAGTCGACCTCGGCCGCGCTGATCCGCGCGTCCTGGTCCAGCGTGTCGCGGTGATCGAGGTCGGTGGTGCCGATCACCGTGGCGCCTTCCCAGGGGAAGACGAACACTGGCCGGCCATCGGCCGCGTGCATGAAGCTGAAGGCATGCGCCAGCGGCAGGCGCCAACCCGGCAGCAGCAGGTGGCTGCCGCGCAGCGGGCGAATCTGCTCGGCTCCGCTCGCCTGGCGCAGGCGGTTGGCCCACGCACCGGTGGCCTGCGCCACCACGCGGCTGCGCAAGGTGAAGCGCTGACTGGACTCGACGTCCTCGGCGATCAGCCCGACCACCTGGCCGCTTTCGCGCAGCAACTCGACGACGCGCATGCCGTTGAGCGCCTCGCCGCCGTCGCCGCGCGCCTCATCGAGCACGCGCAGAACCAGCCGCGCATCGTCGGTCACCGCGTCGTAGAAGCGCGTGCCGCCGAGCAACTGCGCATCGTTGAGGCCCGGCGCCAGGTAGCGGAGCTGCTGCAGCGGGTAATACAGATGGTTGCGTTTGCCGGCCATCGCGTCGTACAGCGCGAGCAGCCCGCCGAACACCCGCGGGCCGGGAAAGCCGCCCTGGTAGTGAGCCATCACGAAGCTCAGTGGCTCGACCAGCCCCGGCGCCTCGCCGAGCAGACGCTGACGCTCGCGCACCGAATCGCGGGTCAGCCGCCACTGGCCCTTGGCGATGTAGCGCAGGCCGCCGTGGACCATCTTCGACGAACGGCTCGAGGTGCCCCAGGCGAAATCGCGCTGCTCCAGCAGCAGGCACTTCCAGCCGCGCCGCGCCGCCTCGCGGAGGATGCCGGCGCCGCTGATGCCACCGCCGATGACGATCAGGTCCCAATCGCGCGCGGCCAGTTCGGGCAGCGCGCACTCACGCCAGGCGGCGTTCCAGGTGCTCACGGTCAGTCCTGCAGCAGCACGCCAGGGTTGAGGCGGCCGTGCGGGTCGAAATGCCCGGCCAGCTGGCGCAACACCGCCATGCCCTGCTCACCCTTCTCCAGCGGCAGATACGCCGCGTGATCACGGCCGACGCCGTGCTGATGACTGATGGTGCCGCGGTTGCCGGCGATCACCTGGCTAGCAGCGTGCTTGAGCTGGCTCCAGCGCGCCAAGGTGCCGGCGTAGTCGGCGGCCGGGCGGAACACGTAGGTGGTGTAGATGCTCGAGCCCTCGCCGTAGACATGCGAGAGGTGGGTGAACACGTGCACGCGCTCGCCCTCTTCACGCAGGCCGTCGCGCAGGCTGGTCTCGACCTTGTTCAGCAGCGAGTCGACATTGCTCCAGTCGGTGGCGGTTTCCAGGGTGTCGACCACATAGCCGGCCTGCCACAGCGCCTCGCGCAGGTAAGGGAAACGGAAGCGTCCCTCCGCCCATTTCTTGCCCAGCAGGGTGCCGGTGAATACCCCGCCATGCCCCTTGAGCAGGCGTTTGGCCTGCTTCAGCGACGCAGCATTCTGCAGGCGGTTGCCGGTCACGCCGAAGGTCAGCATGCACTTGCCCTCACCGGCGCCACGCAGCGCCAGGTACTTCTCGAGCAGGGCGATCTGCCCCGGGTGCCCGGCCAATGCCAGTTGCGTGCGGGTTTCGATGGCGTTCGACAGGCGCGCCATGGACAGCGGCACGCGCGCCTGGGCCAGCTCGCGAATGGCCTGCAGCGCCTGCGCCCACGACGGCAGGAACACCGCGTAGAAGCGCTCGTCCTCGGCCAGCTGGCTGATCCGCACCTTGACCTCGGAAATCACCCCGAAGCGCCCTTCCGAGCCGAGCACTAGCTCGCGCAGGTCGGGGCCGGCGGCGGACGCCGGGAAGGTCGGCAGGGACAGCGTGCCGCTGAAGGTTTCCAGCTTGCCGCCGGCGAACAATTGCTCGATGCGCCCGTAGCGCAGCGACTGCTGACCACTGGAGCGACTGGCCACCCAGCCGCCGATGGTCGACAGCTCCCACGACTGCGGGAAGTGGCCGAGGGTATAGCCGTGCGCACGCAGCTGGCTTTCCACCTGCGGGCCGTTGGCGCCGGGGCCGAAAGTGGCCAGGCGGCTCTCTTCGTCGAGATCGAGCAGGCGATTCATGCGCTCCAGCGACAGGGTCAGCACCGCTTGGGCGCCGGCCTGCGGATTGATGTGGCCGGCCACCGAGGTGCCGCCGCCGTAGGGAATGACGATGACTTCCTGATCCACCGCCCAGGCCAGCAGCTCGCGAATCTGCGCGGCAGTTTCCGGAAAAGCCACGCCATCGGGGAACACCGCGAAGTTGCCTTCGCGCATTGCCAGCCAGTCCGGCAGGCTCTGGCCACGGGCGTGGCGCACGCGGGTCTCGGCGTCGGTACTGATCAGCGCATGGGCCGGCAGGCGCGAGGCCGGCACCTGCGCCAGCACGCTCGCCAGACTGGCATCCGCGAGGCGCCGGCCTTCACCGATCAGCTCCTGCAGAAATGCCGCGCCGTGCGCCGGCAATTCCATGCTCGTCGCCTCATCGCCCCAACCGTTCCAACGCCGCATGCCATTCTCCTGTGCATTTTTAGCTGCTTATACTAGCCAGCCGCCGACGCTGGTCACTGTCGGATCAGGACAGCGCGAGTTGCCAATCAAGACAGCGAATAACAAGAAGTCCGCCATGCACGCACTGGGTTACACCTCCGTTCCCGCCCTGCTCAAGTACCTGCGCCTGGCCGAGCGCCAAGGCCTCGATCTGGACGCCGCGCTGAGTGCCGCCGGGCTCAGCCGCGCCGACCTGCAGGACAACGGCAGTCGCCTGCCCAGCGAGGCGCACGAGAAGCTGCTCAACCATCTGCTGGCCGCCTCCGGTGATCCTCTGTTCGGCCTGCACGCCGCAGCGTTCGTGCAGCCCGGCTCGTGGAGCGTGCTCGGCTACATCACCATGAACTGTGCCACCCTCGGCGAAGCGATGAGCCGCATCGTGCCCTACGAAAAACTGGTCGGCGACATGGGCGTCAGCCGTCTGGAGGCGGCCGGTGATCACGTACGGCTGATCTGGACCTGTCGCCACCAGGCCGCCGACATCCGCCGGCACATGGTCGAGAACGTCCTCGCCTCCTGGCTGCTCTACGCACGCTGGATCGCCGACATGGACCACTCGCCTCGCGAAGTGTGGTTCGAGCATGCGCAGCCGGCGGGCACCACGCTGAACGACTACCAGGCGGTGTTCGGCTGCCCGGTGCACTTCGGCCAGCCGGTCAACGCCCTGCTGGTGCCGCTGGAATACCTGCAGGTGCCGCTGCGCCAGGCCGACCCCAATCTGCTGCGCACCCTCGAAGAGCACGCCCTGACGCTGATGGCCGGGCTGGACAACGACGAGCCGCTGCCGCTGCGGGTGAAGAACGCGCTGCGCCTGCTGCTCAAGGAAGGCCTGCCGCGCAAGGAGCGGGTAGCCGAACGTTTCAACATGACCGTGCGCACCCTGCAACGCCACCTGCAGCTGGCGGGCACCAGCTATCAGGAAATCCTCGACCAGCTGCGCCAGGAACTGGCCGAGCACTACCTCACTCGCAGCGAGCTGGCCGTGCAGGACATTGCCCAATACCTGGGCTTCACCGAATCGCGCTCGTTTCATCGCAGCTTCAAGAGCTGGACGGGGATGACCCCCGGCGAGTTCCGCGAAAGCCACAAAGGCTGAGCGTGGGAGCGGCCCACGGCCACCTCCCACGCCACACAAGCTGCGGATTACACCAACAGTTCGCTGAGCGGAATGAAATCGACCAGCTCGCCTTCCGCGAGGGTGCGACCTTCGCGCACTTCCACCAGGCCGTCGGCCCACGCCACACCGCGCAGCACGCCGGAGCTCTGGTTCTTGTAGAGCAGTGCGCGGCCCTGCTCGAAGCGCGCGCGCAGGAACTCGCGGCGGCTGCCCGGCTTGCTCCAGGCGAACCCCGCAGGCACCGGGAAACGCAGCGGTTCGACACTCTCCACGCCGAGACGGCGCAGCAAATACGGCCGCGCCAGCAGCGCGAAAGTGACCAGGGTCGACGCCGGATTGCCCGGTAGGCCGAGCAGCGGCACGCCTTGGTAGCGGCCGAAGGTCAGCGGCTTGCCCGGCTTGATCGCCAGTTTCCACAGCGCCAGCTCGCCGTCTTCGCGCAGTACCTGACCGAGAAAATCCGCCTCGCCGACCGACACGCCGCCGGTGGAGACGATCAGGTCCACCGCATTCAGCTCCGTGAGCCGCGCGCGGGTCAGGGCCAGGTCGTCCGGCAGGATGCCGCCATCCACCACCTCGCAGCCGAGCTGTTCGAGCCAGCTGCACAGCAGACGTCGATTGCTGTTGTAGATCTGCCCGGGGCCGAGCGGCTGACCGGGCTCGACCAGTTCGTCGCCGGTGGACAGCACCGCGACCCGCGGCCGGCGGACGACGCTCAGCTCTGCCGCGCCGAGGGTGGCGCAGAGGCCCAGCTCGACCGGACTCAAGCGCGTACCGGCGGCCAGTACCGTTTCACCCTGACGGGTTTCCTGGCCCTGCGGGCGCACGTGCTGGCCGGCGGTGAGGCGCTCGAGGAAGCGCACGCGGCCGTCGTCGAGCAGCTCGGCGTTCTCCTGCATCTCCACGCAATCGGCGCCCTCGGGCAGCGGGGCACCGGTGAAGATCCGCGCGCAAGTACCCGGCTCCAGCGGCGCGGGCGCCTGGCCGGCGAAGATGCGCTGGCTGACGCGCAGCGGCTCGTCCTGCCAATCCGCCAAGCGCAGGGCGTAGCCGTCCATGGCGCTGTTCGGCCACGGCGGCAGGTCGAGCTCGGCCACCAGGGGTTCCGCCAGCACGCGTCCACAGGCGGCGGCCAGCGGCAGGATTTCGCGTTCGCGGATCGGCGCCGCCTCGGCCAGCTGCAGCAGCCGCTCGAGCGCTGCCTCCAGCGGCATCAGGCCGGGATGCTCACAGCCACTCATCCACGCGACTCGCAGGGCGCTACCGGCTTGAGGTGGGCGACGAAATTGCACGGCCGATGGCGGGCATCCAGCTGCTCGGCGAGGATGCCGTCCCAACCGGTACGGCAGGCGTTGGTCGAGCCCGGCAGGCAGCACACCAGGGTGCCGTTGGCCAGGCCGGCGAGCGCCCGCGATTGAATGGTCGAGGTGCCGATATCCGGCACGGAAATCTGCCGGAACAGCTCGCCGAAACCATCGACCTGCTTGTCCAGCAGGCAGGCCACGGCTTCCGGGGTGCTGTCGCGGCCGGTGAAACCGGTGCCGCCAGTGATCAGCACGACCTGCACTTGCTCCTCGGCGATCCAGGCGGCGACCTGCGCGCGAATCTTGTACAGATCGTCCTTGAGCAGCACCCGCGCGGCGAGCGTGTGGCCGGCGGCGCTGAGGCGATCGACGAAGAGTTGGCCAGAGGTGTCGGTGTCCAGGGTACGGGTGTCGCTGACGGTCAGCACGGCGATGTTGAGCGGGACGAATTCCGCATCGGCCTTGTGGCTCATGATTGGGTGTCCGATTGTGGAGAAAGCAGGCCAGTGTTATATCACAGGCCCTCCCAGCCGGCTCCGGAGCCCGCCCCATGCCTAGCGCCACCGCCCTTCCCGCCTGCTCCGTGCTGCTCCTCGCCGGCGGTCGCGGACAGCGCGTCGGCGGTGCCGACAAGGGCTTGCTGGACTGGCACGGCCAACCGCTGATCGCCCATCTGCACGCCACCGTGCGGCCACTGACCGACGACCTGTTGATCTCCTGCAACCGCAACGCCGCACGCTACGCGCCCTATGCCGATCGCTTGGTGCACGACGCATGCGATGACTTTGCCGGCCCGCTGGCGGGCATTCGTGCTGGGCTGGCTGCGGCGAAGCATGACTGGCTGCTGGTGCTGCCGTGCGACGGGCCACGCGTCGATGTGGCGTTGATCGCCGCACTGCGCCATGCCGCGCAGACACAGCCACAGCAGGCCGTGATGGTGCGTCAGGGTGAGTACTGGCAGCCGCTGTTCAGCCTCTGGCCGCGCAGCGTTGCGCCAGCCCTGGAACAAGCCTGGCAGGCCGGCGAGCGCAGCCCGCAGCGAGTGCTTGTGGCGCAGGGCGTGACGCCGCTGGATTGCCCGCCGGACGACCCGCGTCTGGCCAACCTCAACACCCTGGCCTTGCTGGCTGACGAGGGTTCGGCGGACCGAGTCGCGGATCGACAGTGAACCCTGAAGACGTTTCTCCGTCAGATAAACGGTAAACATCCCGTTCTTAAGGAGACTAACGATGACTCAACGGATTCTTCTCGCGGCCCTGCTCGGGCTCGGTATCGGCACCCTGGCAGGCTGCTCGTCGCCTTCGGTGATTACCCTGAACGACGGTCGGGAAATCCAGACGGTCGATGCACCCAACTACGACGACGAAGCTGGTTTCTACGAGTTTGAACAGCTGGATGGCAAGCGCGCGCGGGTGAACAAGGATCAGGTCCGCACGGTCAAGGAACTCTGACAAACAGCGCCGGCGGAAGCCCTCCGCCGGCGCTGTTTAGCACGTTTTTTTTCGATCCGGCCGCGCTGCCCCGCACAAAAAAATCTACATAACCTCTTGTGCAACAAAAGTTTTTCGGTATTATTGTCGCCACTTCGGAGTGTAGCGCAGCTTGGTAGCGCGTCTCGTTCGGGACGAGAAGGTCGCAGGTTCGAATCCTGTCTCTCCGACCAAATTGAAAAACCCGCCTCAAGGCGGGTTTTTTATTGCCTGCGATTTTTCGCGGCACGCCGCTCACTGCAGGAAATTGGCCACCTGTTCGCCATCGAACGGCCAATCCAGCTCGGCGCCGGTGTCGCAGCGGCGCAGCACCGGAATGCGCAAACCGTAGCGCTCGACCGACTCTTCGTACTCCGCGATATCGATCAGCTCGACCAGCAGGCCATGCTCGACAAACGGCATCAGCAGCGCCTCAGCCACTTCACACAGATGACAACCGAGGGTGCCGAAAAGTTGGCATTCTGGGAGCATAAATCGACCTCTCAAGCGCAGAGGCCGCAGTTTAGCACCTGTCCACCGCCGCTCTACCCAGGTGGCCGCACTGTGCTTTGCTGAGTACGACGACCGGTTCGCGCCGTTCGCATGACGGGCGCAACACGCCAGGGAGATGCACCGTGTTCACCAACCTGCTGATCATCTTTTCCGCCTCGCTGGTGGTGATCGCCCTGTTTCGCCGCCTCAATCTCCCACCGGTGCTCGGCTACCTGTTCGTCGGCGTGCTGATCAACCCCGCCGCGCTGGGCTGGGTCAGCCACAGCGAAGACCTGCCGCGCATCGCCGAACTCGGCGTGGTGTTCCTGCTCTTCACCCTCGGCCTGGAGTTTTCCCTGCCGCGCATGCTGGCGCTGCGTAGCGTGGTGTTTGGGCTGGGCAGCCTGCAGGTGATCGCCTGCACCCTGCCGCTCGCCGCCCTGCTCTACTTCGTCTTCGACCTGCTGCCGGCAGCCGCGCTGCTGATCGGCGGCGGGCTGGCACTGTCATCGACGGCGATCGTCAGCAAGGAACTGACCAGCCTCGGCGAGGTGTTCAGCAAGCACGGGCAGAACGCGATCGGCGTGCTGATCTTCCAGGACCTGGTCGCCGTGCTGTTGCTGACCATGCTGCCGGCGCTGGCCGGCGGTGGCAGCGACAGCAGCTGGTACATGGCCCTCGGCGTGACCCTCGGCAAGACCGCCGTGCTGTTCGCCGGCCTGTTCCTCACCAGTCGCTGGTTGCTGCCGCGCCTGTTCCACGAAGTCGCCTCGGCGCGTTCGCCCGAGCTGTTCGTGCTGCTGGTGCTGGTCCTGGTGCTGATGACCGCGGCGCTGACCCACCTGCTCGGCCTGTCGCCGGCGCTCGGCGCCTTCCTCGCTGGCATGCTGCTCGGCGAGAGCCACTACCGTCATCAGATCGAGGCGGACATTCGCCCGTTTCGCGACATCCTGCTCGGCCTGTTCTTCGTTAGCGTCGGCATGCTCATCGACTTCCACCAGTTCCTCAGCGACGGCCTGCTGATCGCCGGCCTGACCCTGGCGCTGATGCTTACCAAGGGCGCAGTGGTCGCCCTGCTGGTGCACCTGCGCGGCGGCGATGCCAACAGCGCCTGGCGCACCGGCCTGGCGCTGGCCCAGGGTGGCGAGTTCTGCTTCGCACTGGTCACCCAGGCCGGCCAGGTGCGACTGCTGCCGGCCGAGGTCGGCGGGCTGCTGCTCGCCGCGACATTCTGCTCCATGGCGCTGACCCCGCTGCTGCTGCGCGCCGCGCCGAAGTTCGCGCGCTGGCTGCAGCGCCGCGACGCCAAGGACACGGTGCTCGAGGTCGCCGCCGCCAGCGAGGCACTCGATCAGCACGTGGTGATCTGCGGCTACGGGCGGGTCGGCCAGTCGATCGGGCGCTTTCTGCGCCGAGAGAAGATCGCCTACATCGCCCTCGATGACGACCCGGTGCGCGTGCAGGAAGCCGCCGCCGGCGAGAGCTGCGTGCACTACGGTGACTCGCGACGTGCCGATCTGCTCGAAGCGGTCGGCCTGGTGCGGGCACGCCTGCTGGTAGTGGCGGTCGACAACGCCCAGGCGACCCTGCGCATCGTCGAGCTGGCGCGCGAGCTGCACACCGCGCTGCCGATCCTCGTGCGCACCCGCGACGACAGCCACCTTGCCGCTTTACAGAAGGCCGGCGCCACCGAGGTGGTGCCCGAAGTGCTGGAGTCGAGCCTGATGCTGGCCTCCACCGCACTGGTCCTGCTCGGCCTGCCGCAAGCGCAGGTACAGGCGCAGATCGACGAGGTGCGACGTAATCGCTACAGCCTTCTGCACGGCTATTACCCGGGTGCACAGAGCGATCTGCTCAGCTCGCCGGACCAGCAGAAGGTGCTGCTGCACGCGGTCAACCTGAACGAAAACGCCTATGCCTGCGGCAAGCAACTCGACGAGTTGCAGCTGGAAGAACTCGGCGTGGAGGTGCAGGCCGTGCGCCGCGACGGCGAGGAAATGGTGGTGAGCGGCGCCGCGCAACTGCATCACGGCGATGCGGTGATTCTCTCCGGCCCGCTGGATGCCATCGAAAGCTGCGAAGCGCGCCTGCTGGCCGGGTTGCGCTGAGTCAGACGCCGGCGGCGGCGAGCAACTGCTCTGCGGCGGCCTTGGCCTCCAGAGCCTGGTTGCCGGGGCCCATGACATGTGCCATGGCCATCGCGCCTTCCATCAGAAACTGCAGCTGACGCGCCAGGCGCTCGGGCTGCGGCGCCTGCAAGCCCTCGAGGCAACGCAGGAAATGCGCTTCGGTCAGCGCCTTCTGCAAAGCCGCCTCGCGGTGAATCGAATGTTCGCGGTCATGGAATTCGGCCGCCGCATGGATGAACAGACAGCCGCAGAAATGCTCCTGGCTGATCATCTCGTGAATGCGGTCGAACACCGCCAGCAGCGCCTCCCGCGGCCCCAGCCCATGCAGGGTCTCACCCATGACCTCGAGCATGTGCAGACGGCGTTGCTCGAGCACCGCGACGATCAACTCGTCCTTCGACTTGAAGTGCTTGTACAGGGTCATCTTCGCCACGCCGGACTCCGCCAGGATCCGGTCGATGCCGGTAGCGTGGTAGCCCTCGCGGGAGAACAGCTCGAAAGCGGTCTGCACCAGTTGTTCGCGTTTGCTCGTTGCCATCTGTCCTCTCCTGAGCGGCGCATTATCCGCGTCCGGCTAGTACGGCTCAAACCTCGTTCCGGCCATTGTGCAGCTGAAAATGGACGTGACGGTTGAAATATACAGACTTGTCTGTCTAACATCCAGAAACGCTCAACCGCTATGGCCATGAGCGACCCGCAAGTGCGGCTCGGAGGCGACGATGCACAGTCCATTTCACCCCGGTGAACAAGCCATCCAGCGCCACGTCGGCGTGCGTGAGCAGATGGAAGCGGTCGGCCAGCGGGTGATCCGCGATTACATGCCGGATCAGCATCGGCAGTTCTTCGCCCAACTGCCGTGGCTGCTGGTCGGCAGCCAGGATCACGACGGCCAGCCACAGGCCTCGCTGCTGTGGGGCCAACCCGGGTTTGCCCACTCCCATGCGCCCGACCATTTGCGCATCGACGCCCTGGCGGAGCCCGACGACCCGCTGTACGCCAACCTGCGACCCGGCGCGCGTCTCGGCCTGCTCGGCATCGAGCTGCCGACCCGGCGCCGCAACCGCATGAATGGCGCGCTGCTGGAGCAGGACGACAGCGGCTTCAGCGTCGCGGTGCAGCAATCCTTCGGCAACTGCCCGAAGTACATCCAGATCCGCGACTGGCAGATCGAACACCGCGAGCCCGGACCGCTGGAAAGTGGCGTGGGCCTGGATCGACGCTGGCTGGAGCTGGTGCAGCGCAGCGACACCCTGTTCATCGCAAGCCAGCATGGCGACCCGCACAGCGGCGGCGTCGACATCTCGCATCGGGGCGGCGCGCCGGGCTTCGTCACGCTCGGCGCCGATCAGCGCCTGTGGCTGCCGGACTACAGCGGCAACCTGATGTTCAACACCCTCGGCAACCTGTTGCTCGACCCGCGCTGCGGCCTGCTCTGGGTGGACTTCGCCAGCGGCGACCTGCTGCAACTGGAGGCCCGCGCCGAACTCTACTGGCCGGACCAACTGACGGCAGTCGGCGTCACGCTGCCGGCTGGCACCGAGCGTCTGCTCGCGCTCAGCCCGGGCCGCTGGCGCCTGCGCCGCAACCGCTTGGCGTTGCGATTCGGCGCCCCACAACGCTCACCCTATCTGCCATAAGGACATCGCTAATGCGCCGGCTCCCACTCTTGTCATCCCTGGCCATGCTGGCCGTGTTCAGCCTCGACCTGCAGGCCGCCGAGCTGCGCTTCAGCCTGGTCAAGACGGCCGAGGCCGAAGCGCGCGAGGCCCTCACGGTCGAGGACGGCGCCTGGACCCGCGAGGTCAAGGTGACCCACGTCGCCGTGCTGATTGAGCACCACGCCGCCACCTTGCTGTTCGATACCGGCCTGGGCCGCCAGGTCGACAGCCAGTTCACCGAGATGCCCGCCTGGCTGCGCCCGCTGATGCAGTATGGGCCGGTCAGCCCGGCACGCGACCAGTTGGACAAGGACGGCATTCGCATCGATCGCATTCTGCTGTCGCATGCGCACTGGGATCACGCCTCAGGCTTGGTCGACTACCCGGAAGTGCCGGTGTGGGCGCCGTACGAAGAGATCGAGTTCGCCGAGATTTCCACCCCGCCGGCGATCCTGCCCAGTCAGTTCCAGCACCCGGTGAAGTGGCGACCGTTCGTCTACCAGCCCACCCCCTTCATGGGCTTCGACGAGAGTCTCGACATGTTCGGCGATTGCAGCGTTGTGCTGGTGCCGCTGAGCGGTCATACGCCCGGCTCGGTGGGCCTGTTCCTGACCCTCGCCGACGGCCGCAGGTTCTTCTTTACCGGCGACGCCAGCTGGCGCCTGTCCGGCTTCACCGGCCCGCACGAGAAGTTCTGGTTCAGCCGCAGGCTGGTCGACAACGACCGCGATGCCACGCGGCAACAGCTGGAGCGCGTCCACGATCTGCTGGCCAAGCAACCTGGCCTGACCGTGGTCCCGGCCCACGATGGCGAAGTGCAGGAAAAGCTGGGGTTCTACCCGCACTGGGTGGAGTGAGGGGTACGCAAAACTCCTGCCGACTAAGGTCTAAAAGCCACTTTGTTCATCCTGTGCTTTATTTCTGGGTGTAACAGTACGGTCACAAGCCGCCTGTCATACCCACGAGGAGAAAACACAATAATGAACACCTCCCCTCTAGCCCGTGCCGTGGCCTTCGCCACTCTCGGTGCCGGCGCGGTCCTCCCCAGTCTGGCCCATGCCGAGTTCATCAAGGACAGCAAGGGCACGCTCGAACTACGCAACTTCTACTTCAACCGTGACTTCCGCCAGGACACCCCGGTACCTGCCCAGTCGAAACAGGAAGAATGGGCGCAGGGCTTCATCATGCGTCTGGAATCCGGCTTTACCGAAGGTTCCATCGGCGTAGGCCTGGATGCACTGGGCCAACTGGGTCTGAAACTCGACTCCAGCCCCGACCGCACCGGCACCGGCCTGCTCAAACCGGACGCCCAGGCCGGCCAACCTGCCCACGACGAATACAGCGAGCTGGGCCTGACCGCCAAACTGCGCGCGTCGAAGAGCGTCCTCAAGCTCGGCACCCTGGCGCCGAAGCTGCCAGTCGTGCAGGCCAACGACACCCGCCTGCTACCGCAGACCTTCAGCGGCGGCTCGCTCAACTCGCTGGAGATCGACGGGCTGACCTTCGACGGTGGTCGCCTGCGCCAGTACAACCAGCGCAACTCCTCGGACTACGAGGACATGATCCTCAACAGCGCCGGGGGCCGACGCAACTTCACCGGCATCGCCGGGGTGACCGCAGACAACTTCGACTTCGCCGGCGCCACCTACAAGTGGAACGACAGCCTGAGCACCAGTTACCACTACGGTGCCCTCGACCAGTTCTACAAGCAGCACTACTTCGGCCTCATCCACGTGCTGCCGATTGCCGATAAGCAGACGCTGAAGTCCGACATTCGCTTTGCCCGCTCCACCGACGATGGCGACACCAACGTCGACAACAAAGCGCTCAACGCCATGTTCACCTATACCCTGGGCTTCAACGCCTTCGGCATCGGCTATCAGAAGATGAGTGGCGACACCGGCTTCGCCTACATCAACGGCACCGACCCGTACCTGGTGAACTACATCCAGATCGGCGACTTCGCCAACAAGGACGAGAAATCCTGGCAGGCCCGCTACGACTACAACTTCGCCGGCCTGGGCATTCCCGGCCTGACCTTCATGACCCGTTACGTGACCGGCGACAACGTCGACCTGATCACCACGCCAGGCGAGGGCAAGGAGTGGGAGCGCAACATGGACATCGCCTACGTGTTCCAGGACGGCCCGCTGAAAAACCTCGGGGTGAAATGGCGCAACGCGACAGTGCGCACCAACTTCACCAACGACCTCGACGAGAACCGTCTGATCGTCAGCTACACCATGCCGTTGTGGTAACTGGTCCGGCATGAAAAAGCCCGCCAATCGGCGGGCTTTTTCGTTGCGGCAGCCGCTTACTCGTGGCTCATCGCGCCGATTTTGTGGATCGACAGGTCGGCGCCGTAGTACTCCTGCTCCTGGCTCAGGCGGATGCCCACGGTCAGCTTGATCACCCCGTACACCAGGAAACCGCCGAGCAAGGCGACCAGTACGCCAAGGCCAGTGCCGATCAGCTGGCTGATCAGGCTCACCCCGCCGATCCCGCCCAGCGTCTGCTGGCCGAAGATGCCACAGGCGATGCCGCCCCACACGCCGCACAGGCCGTGCAGCGGCCACACGCCGAGCACATCGTCGACCTTCCACTTCACCTGGGTCGCGGTGAACGCCCAGACGAACAGCGCACCAGCCACCAGCCCGGTGGCGAGGGCGCCGATCGGGTGCATCAGGTCCGACCCGGCGCACACGGCAACCAAGCCGGCGAGCGGACCGTTGTGCAGGAACCCCGGGTCGTTGCGACCGACCAGCAGCGCGGCGACCGTGCCGCCGACCATCGCCAGCAGCGAGTTGACCGCCACCAGGCCGCTGATGCCGGCAATCGACTGGGCGCTCATCACGTTGAAGCCGAACCAGCCGACGATGAGAATCCACGAGCCCAGGGCGAGGAACGGGATGTTCGACGGCGCGAACGCCACCAGGCGCCCGTCGCGGTAACGGCCGTCACGCCGGCCGAGCAGCAGCACCGCGCCGAACGCCAGCCAGCCGCCCATGGCATGCACCACCACGGAACCCGCGAAATCATGGAAGCTGGCGCCGAAACGTTCGCTCAGCCAGCTCTGCAGGCCGAAGTTGCCGTTCCAGATCAGCCCCTCGAAGAACGGATAGACGAAGGCCACGATCAGCAAGGTCGCGCACAGCTGCGGGCCGAATTTCGCCCGCTCGGCGATGCCACCGGAGATGATCGCCGGAATCGCCGCGGCGAAGGTCAGCAGGAAGAAGAACTTCACCAGCGCATAACCGTGATCGGCGGTGAGCGCCGCGGCGGGTTGGAAGAAGGTCACCCCGTACGCAACCCAGTAGCCGACGAAGAAGTACGCCAGGGCCGACACGGCGAAGTCGGAGATGATCTTCGACAGGGCGTTGACCTGGTTCTTCAGGCGTACCGTGCCGACTTCGAGGAAGGCGAAACCGGCGTGCATCGCCAGCACCATCACCGCGCCGAGCAGGATGAACAGGGTATTGGAACCGTGGATCAGGTTCTCCACAGCGCTATTGATATCTTCCATCGCACAGGACTCCTGCGTTGGGAAAAGCACCAAAGAGAATCACACCCCGGCCTGGACGCACCATTTGAAGGCTCACGCGCACCGTGAGGAGCCACGCGAACGTTCCGAATTGGCGCACCGAGATAGACAGGAAGAAAAGAAGCTCTATGCTTTTCTTATATTTTTCAGTTACTTGTTTATATTTCGCGAACTGATCGGCGCCTAACAACCGCACAACCTCAGGGCAAACCAGCCGCTTTACGCACCAGCACAATGCAAGCGCTATACCAGCCGCCAACCGGCAGCAACAGGCGAGGAACCATCCTCAAGCCACTAGACTCATACCCTTGAATGCCCCACTGCATGGAGAGACCGCATGGCCCGCAAGACTGCGAACGAACAGGACACCCTCTTGGCCGAATTCAAGGCGCTGGTGAGTGAGACCGAAAAATTGCTGCAGGACTCCGCCGCGCTGGCCGGCGAGGAAGCCGATTCCCTGCGTCTGCAGGTCAACGACAGCCTGACCCGCGCCCGAGAAACCCTGCAGGACGCCGAAGAGGCGCTGCGCGGCCACGGCAAGGCCGCGCTCGCCGCGACCGAAGCCTATGTCGCCGAAAACCCCTGGCAGGCCCTCGGCCTGGCCGCCGGCATCGGCGTGCTCATCGGCCTGCTCGCCTCGCGTCGCTGATCATGAGTGAAGCTATGGAAAGCCAAGCTGCCGACGATCGCCACGGCGCCTCGCCGCGCCGCCTGGGCGCGGCCGTACTGGGGTTGCTGCACGATCACGTCGAACTGTTCGGCATCGAGTTGCAGGAACAGAAAGGCCGCAGCCTGCGCCTCCTGCTGTTCGCCGGCTTCTCGCTGATCTTCGGCCTGCTGCTGATCGTCGGCCTGTCCTCGGTGCTGATCGTCGCGCTGTGGGACACCGAGTACCGGATGCCGGCGATGATCGGCCTGTGCCTGCTCTACGCGATCGCCACCGGCTATTGCGCGGTGCGCCTGCACGCCGCGGTCACCGACGAATCCTCCCCCTTCAGCGCCACCCTGCAAGAGCTGGCGCGCGACCGTGAGCGCCTGCAGCCATGACCCCGCCCGAACTCCCCGCCCACGCCAGCCGCCAGGAGCTGCGCAAGGCGCTGATCCGTCTGCGCCTGGAGATGCATCGCCAGGAAATCCGCCACGAGACCCGCCAACTGCTGCAGCCGCTGCACAAGGCGCGCAGCTTCACCGGCAGCCTGCCGCGCAGCCTCGGCCTGGGCAGCGCACCAGCCTGGGGCATCGGCGCACTGGCAGCCCTCGGCCTGCTGACCCGCAAGCGTCGCGGCCTGGTGCGGCTGGTGCGCATCGGCACCCTGCTCTACCCACTGCTAATGGTGGCGTTGCGCCGTCCAGGCAGCCCGCCCAGCAACGAACCACCGGCAAAAATCTGAGCAACTGGCCACCTTTTTGCTAACGGCTTGAGCGGTCGGCCTTTGCGCCGCCGCTCAAGCCGTTCGTACGGCGATCTTCCGAAGCAAGTCAGCCAGTGCATGTTCCCACGGTTGGGAACAGCGACTTAAGGAGTCACCGTGATCGATGGGCAACCTCTTGCCTGTTTTCAGCCCTTCATCGATACCGCCACCGGCCTGATCGCCGGCGTCGAGGCGCTCGGCCGCCTGCGTCAGGCCGACGGCCAACTGCTCTCCGTCGGCCCATTGTTCGCCGACCCCAAGGTGCCGGGCACCGCGCTTCGCCGCCTCGACCGGCAGATTCGCGACGACGCCCTGCGACGCCTGCACGAGGCACCCGCCGACTGGTTTCTCAGCCTGAACATCTCGCCGCGTTGGATCGGCCGCCTGCGCCCCAATCAGCAGCTGCCGAGCCTCAAGCAATTGCAGCAGTGCGGCGTGCCTGCCGAGCGCGTGGTGTTCGAGATCACCGAGCTGGGCGGCGGCAGCTTGCGCCTGCCTGACGTTGTCGCGCGCTACCGTGAGGCCGGCGCGCGGATCGCCATCGACGACTTCGGCGCCGGCTACTCGCAGCTCGACCGCGTTCTGGCGCTGCAGCCGGACATCCTCAAGCTGGACATGCGCCTGTTCCAGGCCGCCGCGCGCGGTGGGCCAAGCAGCGAAGTGGTCAAGGCGCTGGCGCAGATGGCGGAAAAGACCGGCTGCTGGATCATCGCCGAAGGCGTGGAAACCGAGGCCGAGCTGAATTTCGCCCTGGAGTGCGGCGCGCGCTATGTGCAGGGCTATCTGTTCGCCAAGGCCGAACTGGAGTTCTTCGCCGCCGATGCCTTCGTGGCGCGCTTCGCCGCGCTGCGTGACCGCTACGTGCAGCAGAAACTCGCCGAACGCGCGCGCCTGATGAGCGTACGCCAGCAGCTCGCCGAACTGATGGGCAGCCTCAAACCCTGGGCCGAGCAAGGCGCTGTACGTGAGCTGCTGCCCGCGCCGAAGGGTTACCCGTGGCTGCTGCGCATCTACCAGTGCGACCGCAACGGTACGCAGATCAGTGCCAACCTCGACTGGCGCGACGACCGCTGGCAGGAGGACGACCGCTATTTGGGCCACAACTGGTCGTGGCGCCCGTACTTCTACCAGTTGCTCGCCGAAGGCTGGGACGAACGCCGCTTGATCCTCTCCAGTACCTACCGCGACGCAACCAGCAACCAGTACTGCCTGACCGCCGGACAGTTCATCGACAACGGCAAGCGCCTGCTGCTGGTGGACATCGACGCGGCCGGGCTGTAACTCGCTCGCTTAGCGTGCGATGCCGTCCGCATCGCTAGGCGCTGCGTCGGCGGCGGGCGCAATGGCGCTATCCAGATTGGCGACCATGGCGTCGACCGCCGCCGGATCGGCCTGGCGCACGTCGTCCAGGGTCGCCAGCTTCACTGCCGCCGCCTCACTGCCGCGACGCGCCGCCACGGCGTACCAGGCGTAGGACTCGAGCTCCGGCTGGATCGATGGAAAGCGCCCCTGCAGGAGGTTGTCGGCGTACTCGCTCATCGACGCCAGGTCACCCGCCAACGCGGCACGCTTGACCGCTTCGGCCTGCGCCTCGCTGTCGGCGACGCTGGGTAGGCCCGGCACCGTCTCGCTGGCGAACGGCTGCTCGACCACCACCGCCTCGGCCGTGGGTTGTGGCTGGCGCTGCGCCTGCAGGTAGATGCGCTCGGCCTGCACATCGCCGGCGCGGCTGGCGACGTCGAGCAGCTCGAGGCCGCGCTCGCGGTTATCCAGGCCCGGTGGGTAGACGTTGAGGTACAGCAGGCTCAGCTCACGCAATGCACGGTCGTTGCTGCGCGCGGCTTTTTCCATCAGCCGGTTGCCATACACCGTATCGCTCTGCACGCCCTTGCCCAGCAGGTAGTTCCAGGCCAGCACGCGGGTCGCTTCGGCGTGGCCCATGGCATCGGCGAGGCTGAGGTGCGACAGCGCGGCATCCAGATCGACCGGCACGCCTTCACCCACCTGGTAGATCCGCGCCAGCTGATAGTGCGCCTCACCGTTGCCGGACTCGGCGGCCTGCTGCAGCAGGCGCAGCATGCCCGCCTGGTCGCCGGCCTCCGCCGCGACGCGGGCCTTGTCCAGCAGGTCCTGGCCGGGTTTCGGCAGCCGTTGCACGTTGCGCGCCTGGCCCTGCACCTCGCTCGGGCTGGCCAGCGGCGCCAACCACACTTGCGGCGGCTCATAGCTGGCCACGCCGTACACCGGAGCTTCCGGCGGCGCGGGACGATTCGGTGCAACGACCGCGGGCTCACCGCGCAGCGGCTTGAAGTTGGAGGCGCAGCCGGTGCACAGCACGGCGGCGAACAGGCAGGACAGAACAGGCTTGAACATCATCGGGACCGGATAGCCACACACAAAAAAGCGCGCATAGCATCCCAGACCCCGCCCGCCCCGCCAACCCGCGGGGCGACGATCAGCCGGCTAGCGGCGTACCGCGTGCCACAGTTTTCCGACCCCAGTGACCAGCGCCAGCGCCACGGCGCCGGCCGCCACGCCGATCAGGGTGTTAAGCAGCGACGGAGCGATCCACTCGAGCGCCGGCCCCACTGCCGCCAGCGCTCCGGCCGCCTCGGCCGCCTCATCGATGCCATGGTGCAACGCCGCCACGCCGTGGGTGAGGATGCCGCCGCCAACCATGAACATCGCCACGGTGCCGACCACCGAGAGGGTTTTCATCAAATAGGGCGCGGCATGCAGGATGCCGTGGCCGAGGCTGCGCAGCAGCCCTCCTTTGCGGCTGAGGTAGAGGCCGCCGTCGTCCAGTTTGACGATGCCGGCCACGATGCCGTAAACGCCGATGGTCATCACCAGGGCAATCCCGGCCAGCACGATCACCTGCTGCAGAAACGGTGCATTGGCCACGGTGCCGAGGGTGATCGCGATGATCTCCGCCGACAGCACGAAGTCGGTGCGGATCGCGCCGCCGATCTTGTCCTTCTCTAGGGCCAGCAGGTCGACCGGCTCTGGGCTCGCGGCCAGTTCGGCGAGGGCCTCGGCCTCCCGATCGTGCTCGCCGTGCAGGAAGCGGTGCGCGAGCTTCTCGAAGCCCTCGTAACAGAGGAAAGCGCCACCGAACATCAGCAGCGGGGTCACCGCCCAGGGCGCCACGGCGCTGATCAGCAAGGCCGCCGGGACCAGAATCACCTTGTTGCGCAGCGAACCCTTGGCCACCGCCCAGACCACCGGCAGCTCGCGATCGGCATTCACCCCGGTGACCTGCTGGGCGTTGAGCGCCAGATCGTCGCCGAGTACCCCGGCGGTTTTCTTCGCCGCCACCTTGGTCATCAGGGAAACATCGTCGAGCACGCTGGCAATGTCGTCGATCAGCGCGAGCAGGCTGGTAGCCATGAAGAAGTCCTTGTCGTGAATGCCGCCAATAGCCTGACAACCTAGCAGTCTGCTGGCCACCGGCCAAGGCTTGCAGGCGCGCGGCCGAACCACCAAGCTAGGTAGCTATCGGCCACTGATTGGCGAGGACAGCCTTGGACTGGCACACCCTGCTCACCCGCGAACGCCTCGGCAAGCCGGTGCACAGCACCGACGAACTGGGCCGCAGCCCGTTCCACAAGGACCACGACCGCATCATCTTCTCCGGCGCCTTCCGCCGGCTGGGACGCAAGACCCAGGTGCATCCGGTCAGCAGCAACGACCACATCCACACGCGCCTGACCCACTCGCTGGAAGTCAGCTGCGTCGGACGTTCGCTGGGCATGCGTGTGGGCGAGATGCTCCGCGAGCAGCTGCCAGACTGGTGCGAGCCCGGCGACCTGGGCATGGTGGTGCAGTCCGCCTGCCTGGCCCACGACATCGGCAATCCGCCGTTCGGCCATTCCGGCGAAGACGCCATCCGCCACTGGTTCCAGCAGGCCGCCGGGCGCGGCTGGTTGGATGACATGAGCGATGCCGAGCGCGGCGATTTCCTCAACTTCGAAGGCAACGCCCAGGGCTTTCGCGTGCTCACCCAGCTCGAGTACCACCAGTTCGACGGCGGCATGCGGCTGACCTACGCGACCCTCGGCACCTACCTGAAGTACCCCTGGACCGCCCGCCACGCCGAAGCCCTCGGCTACAAGAAGCACAAGTTCGGCTGCTACCAGAACGAGCTGCCGCGCCTCGAGCAGATCGCCACCAAGCTCGGCCTGCCGCAGCTCGAGGAACAGCGCTGGGCGCGCCATCCGCTGGTCTACCTGATGGAGGCAGCGGATGACATCTGCTATGCGCTGATCGACCTCGAAGACGGCGTGGAAATGGAGCTGCTCGACTACGCCGAGGTCGAGGCATTGCTCTTCGACCTGGTCGGCGACGACCTGCCGGAGACCTACCGCCAGCTGGGCCCCAACGACTCGCGGCGGCGCAAACTGGCGATCCTGCGCGGCAAGGCCATCGAGCACCTGACCAATGCCGCCGCGCGCGCCTTCGTCGATCAGCAACCCGCGCTGCTGACCGGCAGCCTGGCGGGCGACCTGGTTGAGCACATGCACGGACCGGCCAAGCGCTGCGTATTGCGCGCCAAGGCCATGGCCCGCGAAAAAATCTTCCAGGACAAGCGCAAGACGCTGCACGAGATCGGCGCCTACACCACCTTGGAAATCCTCCTCAACGCCTTCTGCGGCGCGGCGCTGGAACAGCACGCCGGGCGCGGTCTGTCATTCAAGAACCGGCGCATCCTCGACCTACTGGCGCACTACGCGCCAGCACCGGAATGGCCGCTGTACCTGTCGTTCCTGCGCATGATCGACTTCATCGCCGGGATGACCGACAGCTACGCCACCGAGATGGCCCGGGAAATGACCGGCCGCTCGAGTCCGACCTAGCCCATGCGCCACGCCCTGAAGCAAGCTGTCAGTTGGCACGCCGGGCCGCCCGCCTGGGGCCCTGCGGTGGTCGCCCTGCTCGGTTGCGCCCTGCCCCTGCTGCTCGGCCTGTTCACTGACCACTCGGGCTTCCTGTGGGCGGCCACCGGCGCCTTCCAGGCCGCCCAGGCCAATGCCCTGCACCGTTTCGGCATGCTGCGCATGCTGATGCTCACCATCCTCGGCGCGCTGAGCGCCGGCCTGGGCTTCTGGGCTGCCGGTCATCCGCTGCTCAGCCTGGCGCTGTTCGCTGCGTTCGGTCTGCACCTGGCCTGGCTGCAGCGCTTCGGCAGCGAAGCCGGCAAGCTCGGCGTCGGCCTGGCGGTGTGCCTGGCCCTCGGCCAAGGCCAGTTCGGCATCGGCAACCTGCACAACCCCTACGCGGTGGGCATGCTGTTCATCCTCGGCGGGCTGTGGGTGATGCTCCTCGCCTTCGGTCTGCGCGGCGCGCACGGCCTGCGCATGTGGCCGCGCATGCCGCGCCTGATCGGCCTGTTCAAGGTGCTGCGCCGCCACGCCCGGCGCCTGCCGCGCCAGCAGTGGCGGGTCCATGCGCTGGGCTGCAGCCTGGCCTTCGCGTTGGCCGGCCTGATCATTCAGCTGGCGGCGTTGCCACGCGGCTATTGGCTGAGCCTGGCGGTGGTGGCGACCATGCAGATCGAGTTCCGCGGCAGCCTAGTGCGCGCCCTGCAGTCCGGCCTGGCCAGCCTGTGTGCGGCATTGCTGCTGATCGCCTTCGGCCACAGCCTGCAGAGTCCGCCGCTGATGGTGGCGACCATGCTGCCGCTGATCTTCTTCAGCCGCGCGTTCCAGGCCAACAACTACGGCCTGTTCGTCATGCAGAACACGCTGTGCTTCGTGCTGCTATCCGAGTGCCTGTCGCACGACTGGCACCTCGCCCAGGTGCGCCTGTTCAACAGCCTGCTCGGCGCCGCGCTGGCGATGTCGGTGGCCTTGGCGATGTACGGACTGCGTCAGCAGCTGAGCAAGCGGGCGCCGACGGAAAGCCCGCCCGAACACGGATAATTCGACGCGAAGCGAGGCCATCGCGGCGGCGCTTCGGGCATAATGCCGGCGAGTTCACGCCGCGGGTGCGGCGTTATTTCACTCGTCATCTTTTCCAGTTGCCTTCGGCCGAAGGATTTTTGCCAATGATCAAGACGCTTCGCCACTTCGCCCTCGCCGGCCTGCTCCTGCCCATCGCCCTTCCGACTTTCGCCGCCACCGCCACTTTGCCCGCCACCGTTCAGCAAGCGCTGAAGAAGAGCAAGATCGGCACCGATTCGCTGTCGCTGGTGACCATTCCGCTGACCGGCCCCGGCACCACCAACATCTTCAATGCCGACGTCTCGGTGAACCCGGCGTCGACCATGAAACTGATCACCACCTACGCCGCGCTGGAAATGCTCGGTCCGACCTACCAGTGGAAGACCGAGTTCTACGCCGACGGTCCGCTGAAGGACGGCGTGCTGCAGGGCAACCTCTACCTCAAGGGCGGTGGCGATCCCAAGCTCAATCTGGAGAAGCTCTGGCTGCTGATGCGCGACTTGCGCGCCAATGGTGTGCAGAAGATCACCGGCGACCTGGTGCTCGACCGCAGCCGCTTCGTCCAGCCGCAACTGCCGGTGTTCAACGATGACGGCAACGATGACAACAAGCCGTTCCTGGTCGGCCCCGACTCACTGCTGATCAACCTCAAGGCCGTGCGCATGATCACCCGCAACGACGGCGGCAAGGTCAGCGTGGCCATGGACCCGCCGCTGACCAACGTGCGCATCGACAACCAGGTCAAATCGCTGCCAGCGGCCAAATGCCCAGGCTGGCCGGACGTGCGCTTCAACCCGGTGACCCAGTACGACGGCACCACCCTGGTGGTGACCGGCAAGCTGGCGGCGGGCTGCAGCGCGCAGACCTACCTGTCGCTGCTCGACCACCCGGCTTACGCCGCCGGCGCAGTGCGTGGCATCTGGCAGGAACTGGGCGGCAGCATCGCCGGCAAGGACCGTCTCGGCGAAGTGCCGAAGACCGGCAAACTGCTGGCGCGTGCCTACTCGCCGGACCTGGTCGAGATCATCCGCGACATCAACAAGTACAGTAACAACACCATGGCCCGGCAGCTGTTCCTCAGCCTTGGCGCACAGTTCCGCACCTCGGCCGACGGCGACGATGCCAAAGCCGCGCAGCGGGTGATCCGTCAATGGCTGGCGAAGAAAGGCATCACCGCGCCGCACCTGGTGATGGAGAACGGCTCGGGCCTGTCGCGTGCCGAACGGGTCAGCGCGCGGGAGATGGCGACCATCCTGCAAGCCGCCTGGAAGAGCCCCTACGCGCCGGAGTTCATCAGCTCGCTGCCGCTGGTGGCGATGGACGGCACCATGCGCAAGCGCCTGAAGCGCACCCCGCTGGCCGGCGAGGCGCACATCAAGACCGGCACGCTGAACACCGTGCGCGCCATCGCCGGGTTCAGCCGCGACGTCAACGGCAACACCTGGGCGGTGGTGGCGATCCTCAACGATCAGAAGCCCTGGGGCGCCTCGTCGATCCTCGACCAGGTGCTGGTCGACCTGTATCGCCAGCCCAAGCAGGCCAGCGCCACCGCCCAGCGCTGAGCCCTGCGCCGATGAAAAAAGCCGCCTGATCAGGCGGCTTTTTTGTTTGCGGACAACGCTCGCGCTGCTACTTGGCGACGATGCGCCAGGCGCGGTGAATCTTCGGATTGCGCGCGAAGTCGGCATCGATGGTCTGCGGGCTGATCTCTTCCACTGTGTAACGCGCCGCCAGGCCCTCGTCGAACAGGAATTTGCGGAAGTTGTTGGAGAAGTACAGCACGCCGCCCTTGGCCAGGCGGGCCATGGCCAGATCGAGCAGTTGCACGTGGTCGCGCTGCACGTCGAACACCCCTTCCATGCGCTTGGAGTTGGAGAAGGTCGGCGGGTCGATGAAGATCAGGTCGTACTCCTCGCGGTCCGCCGCCAGCCACTCCATCACATCGCCCTGCTCCAGGCGCTGCTTGTCGGAGAAGCCGTTGAGCGCCAGGTTGCGCCGCGCCCAGTCGAGGTAGGTCTTCGACAGGTCGACGCTGGTGGTGCTGCGCGCACCGCCCTTGGCCGCATGCACGGTGGCCGTCGCGGTGTAGCAGTACAGGTTGAGGAAGCGCTTGCCGGCCGCCTCGCGCTGGATACGCAGGCGCAGCGGGCGGTGATCGAGGAACAGCCCGGTGTCGAGGTAGTCGGTCAGGTTGACCAGCAGCTTGGCACCGCCCTCGCTGACTTCCATGAACTGGCCCTGCGCCGCCTGGCGCTGGTACTGCTTGGTGCCGCTCTGCCGCTCACGACGCTTGACCACCACCTTGGCGGTGTCCACGCCGAGGGTCTGGGGAATCGCCGCCAGTGCATCGAGCAGGCGCGCCTGGGCCTTGTCCGGGTCGATCGAGCGCGGCGGCGCGTATTCCTGCACGTGCACCCAGTCGCCGTACAGGTCGACCGCCAGCGCGTACTCGGGCATGTCCGCATCGTACAGGCGATAGCACTGCACGCCCTCGCGGCGCGCCCACTTGCTCAGGGTCTTGAGGTTCTTCTGCAGACGGTTGGCGAACATCTGCCCGCCTTCACTGAGCCGTGCCAGCTCCCTGACCGGCGCCGCAGCCGGCGTCGGCGCGACCGGACGCTCGCCTTCGCTGTCGTTCGCTGCGCGGCGCTCGCCACGTTCGCCGGTGACGAACTGCTGCACCTGCACCTTGAACAGCAGCAGCTTGCACGGCAGCGCCCCGTTCCAGAAGGCGTACTGCTTGTGGCTGCGGATGCCCATGCGCTTGCCCAGTTCCGGCGCGCCGGTGAACACCGCGGCCTCCCAGTTCAGGCACGACTGGCGCAGCCGCTCGCCGAGGTTCTGGTAGAGATAGAGCAGACTGGCTTCGTCACCCAGGCGCTCGCCGTAGGGCGGGTTGCAGATGATCAGGCCGGTCTGGTTGCGATCCGGGCGCGGCTCGAAGGTCGCCAGCTCGCCCTGGTAGATCTTCACCCACTCGCTCAGCCCGGCGCGCTCGATGTTGTTGCGCGCCGGCTGGATCAGCCGCGGGTCCGCCTCGTAGCCGCGAATCCACAGCGGCGGCTTGGCCAGGCCGGCATCGGCGCGCGCCTCGGCGTCGGCGTGCAGGCGCTTCCACAGCGCCGGCACGTGACCGAGCCAGTTGGAGAAGCCCCAGCGCTCGCGCTTGAGGTTCGGCGCGATATCGGCGGCGATCATTGCCGCCTCGACGAGGAAGGTGCCGACCCCGCACATCGGGTCCGCCAGCGCCCCGCCTTCGGCGGCGATGCGCGGCCAACCGGCGCGGATCAGCACCGCGGCGGCAAGGTTTTCCTTCAGCGGCGCAGCGCCCTGCTGCAAGCGATAGCCACGCTGGTGCAGGCTGTGTCCGGCGAGGTCGAGAGACAGAATCGCCTCGCCGCGATCGAGGCGCAGGTGCACGCGCACATCGGGATTGATCTTGTCGATCGACGGCCGCTCGCCACTGTCACGGCGCAGCTTGTCGACGATCGCATCCTTGACCTTGAGCGCGCCGAAATGGGTGTTGTCGATGCCGGAGCCGTTGCCGCTGAACTCCACCGCGAGGCTGCCGCCCGGCGACAGGTGCTCCTGCCAGTCGACGGCGAGGATGTTGTCGTAGAGGTCGTTGGCGTTGCTCATGTTGAAGCGCTTGAGCACCAGCAGCACACGGTTGGCGAGGCGCGACCACAGGCACAGGCGGTAGGCGGTTTCTAGATCGGCGCTGCCGCGGATCGCTGCCGTGTGGGTATTCACCTGCTCCAGGCCGAGGCTGGCGGCCTCTTCGGCGAGCAGGGTTTCCAGGCCTTTCGGGCAGGTGAGGAAAAGTTCGTATTGGTCCGACATGCAGGCCTCGCGGCGTTGTGGCGCACCCTCGCGGGCACGACCTGGGTTGAACAGCTGCGGTCCATCCGCAGCTGCGCGACACGCGGGTGTCGCTCGCGCCACGTGGCCCTGAGGCCGTGTGGGGCGTATGCCGGAAACATCCCGTGACGTCTCCAGCGCGTTCGCCGCCATCCTGAACAACGGAGGCGATATTGGAATGATGACAAAAGGTCGCAGTTCACGCCCTTCGTCGGAACACTTCGCATTGCGCTCCAAGCCACGGAGCACGCTGCCATCACGCTGAAGCCCCCATACAGCGGACTCTAGGCGGGAAATGCCGGTTGCGGTATCGCCTTGCCTTATTGCCCCTATCCCCCAAACGTTACGTGCTTATGACAAATCGATCATTCCCACGGGGGGTGGCATTGGTTAGAACTCAACTCAGGCCTTCGGCGCAATGTCGTTGGCGATGGGCTGTAACGCCGGCAGCAGCCCCACTGGTAGTTACCATTGCTACCAGGCCTCATCCAGAGGCGAAGAGGACATAACAGTCAAACAGTAGAGGGCAACACCCTATGAGAAGACTTAAGCGTGATCCTTTAGAAAGAGCTTTTGTGCGCGGCTATCAATTCGGTCTGCACGGCAAATCCCGCGATCTCTGTCCTTTCACCTTACCGTCCGTACGCCAAGCCTGGATCAACGGCTGGCGGGAGGGTCGCGGCGACCAGTGGGACGGTCTGACAGGCACTGCTGGTATTCATCGACTCAACGAAATTAACGCTGTCGGTTAATAAAGGATCCCGACTTCTTTACCATGCGCGCCCCATCCGGGCGGCGGGCGAGAGCCCAGGGCTCCTTTGGGAGCCCTTTTTATTGCCTGCAACAAATCGAGCCAGTTGACGATCTCGCGAGCTAAGGTCAGCCACCTCTAGCGCCGCAGGAGCGCAGCAGGCTCAGCGCTTGCCCTGCAACGCGCCTATGGCATCCACTGCCTCGCGAATCAGCGTCGGGCCCTTGTAGATGAACCCCGAGTAAATCTGCACCAGGCTCGCCCCAGCGGCGATCTTCTCCGCCGCATGCGCGCCCTCGGTGACGCCGCCGGCGGCGATGATCGGCAGACGCCCGCCCAGCTCGCCCGCCAGCACCTTGACCGTGTGGGTGCTCTTGTCGCGCACCGGTGCGCCGGACAGACCACCCGCCTCGTCGCCAAACGGCAGGCCTTCGACGCCTTCGCGGCCGAGCGTGGTGTTGGTGGCGATCACCGCGTCCATGCCCGCTTCCACCAGCGCGGCAGCGACCTCGGCGATTTCCTCGTCGCTCATGTCCGGGGCGATCTTGATCGCCAGCGGCACGCGCTTGCCGTGCTGCGCGGCGAGGTCTTCCTGGCGCTGGCGCAGCGCTTCGAGCAGCTGCTTGAGCGAGTCACCGAACTGCAGGCTGCGCAGTCCCGGGGTGTTCGGTGAGCTGACGTTGACCGTGACGTAGCTGGCGTGGGCATAGACCTTATCCAGGCCGATCAGGTAGTCGTCCACCGCGCGCTCGACCGGCGTGTCGAAATTCTTACCGATGTTGATGCCCAGCACGCCCTTGTACTTGGCGGCCTGCACCCGTGCCAACAGGTGATCAACACCGTGGTTGTTGAAGCCCATGCGGTTGATGATCGCCTCGGCTTCCGGCAGGCGGAACAGACGCGGCTTGGGATTGCCCGGCTGCGGGCGCGGCGTCACGGTGCCGATCTCGATGAAGCCGAAGCCCAGCTGACCGAAGCCGTCGATGGCGTCGCCATTCTTGTCCAAGCCCGCGGCCAGGCCGACCGGGTTGGGGAACTCCAGGCCCATGACGTTCACCGGCAACGGGCGCGGGGTCTTGCACAGCAGACCGTTGAGCCCGAGTCGACCGCCGGCACCGATCAGGTCGATGGACAGTTCGTGGGAGGTTTCCGGGGAAAGTTGGAACAGCAGCGCGCGGGCCAGGTTGTACATGGTCAGGCTTAGCTCGGTAAGGACGAGGGGCGGCGATTATAGCCGCGCCGGCCCTGGCCAGGCGAGGCGCGCGACTCAGTCGAGACGCCGCAGGCTGAGCAGCGCGCCGCTGGCATCGAAGTCCAGGGCGAAACTGCCGTACACCCCGGCATGGCTGACGAAGGGCCGCAGGTGGTGCACCGGCAGGCTGACCCGTTGACCGTCGCGACTGCGCAGCAGGATGCGGTTGGCCTGGCCGCGATAGACCGCGTGCAGGCGCTCGGCAGGGACGGCGATATCCAGCAGCAGGCTGGCCATGGCAATACTCGTGAAACGGACCGCAGCCATACTGCCACAAACGCTCTAGCGCGGCGCTGACCGTGCAGCAATGGCGATCGTCTGCCACACTGGCACCCGAGTATCCGGAGTCCCCTTTTTTCATGAGCCTGTCCGAATCCCCGCTCAGTCTGTCGGCGCGCCTTGGCAATCTGGCCAAGCGCTTCGGCCTGGGCGGTCGGGGCACGCGGCAACTGCGCGAACGAGCGGCGGCCTTACGCCTGCCGTTTCCACCGCTGCCGGTGGTGCAGCCGAGCATCTGGTGGCGCAGCGGCCCGCAACTGCAGCGGCTGGTCGAGCTGCCGCGCGGCGCGCTGTCCGGGCCGGTGCAGGAAGACAAGGCCGATGCCCACGCATTGCTGATCCGCCTCGTCGTCCAGGAGCGCCGCAGCGTCGACAGCCTCGACCTGCGCCTGATCGACGGTCTCGCCGGCGGCCTGCGCCAGCCACCGTGCGCGCACTTGGAAGACTTCACCAGCACCGAAGCCTGCCGCAGCATCCGGATCATCAGCTACAAGGACTTCGTCAAGACCATCAGCCTGGCCCTGCCGCGCTTTCTGGCCGGCGAAGCCATCCAGTTGCTGGAGGCCGACTGGTTCGGCGAACGCCTGTTCTGGGACGGCGAGCAACACCACGAAGCCTTCGCCAGCGCCATCGTCTATGCCCGCCTGCGCGGGTTGGAAACCTCCCTGCCGGCGTCGATCACCCGTTACCGCTTGAGCAGCAGCGGCCTGGCCGAACTACGCGCGCAGTACCACGTGCTGGCGATGCCGGAACTGGCCTGGAGCGATCCGGCGTTCATGGGACTGCTGCTCGATAATGGCCTGCCCTATGCGCGGCTGTCGCTGCTGCAGAGCGGCGGCGCACCGGAAATCCTCCTGCTGCCACGCCGCCACGAAGACGCCAACGCGTTCGGCGACGGCCTGCGCCAGGCCGGCGCGCCAGACGTGACGGCGTTCCTGCAAAGCCTGCAACGACGCTGACCGCGGCCTGCGGGAGCGACGCTCCCGCAGGCCCTGCCCTCACGCCGCCGCGCTGGTGCGCGCCGGGCTCTGCGCCAAGTCAAGCAACTCGCGATTGGCCACCACGTAGATGGCGTAGTCGGTGCCGCTGGTGGCGCGCAACTCGTTGAGCATGGCGCGCCAGCGCTCGACCAGCGCCTTGTGCTGCTCCAGCCAGAACGCCACGCGTGCCTCGATCGCCTTCGGCCCGTCGACCATCTGCAGCACCGACACGGTGATCGCCCGTTGCTGCCAGTCCAGCTCGTCGCGGAAGCCTTCGCGGGCCATCGCCTGCCAGGGATTTTCCACCGGCAGGTTGGTGATCTGCTGCAGGTACCAGGTGAGGTCGAGGGTGTTGCCCACCGCGAAGTAAGCCTTGGCCACGTCGGCCGGCTCCTGCTTGGTGACGTCGGCGGCCTCGATAATCGGCAACAGGGTGTACAGGTGACTGACGCCGGCCACCATGCGCGCCAGCAGCTCCGGCACGCCAGCCTCGACGAAGCCCTGGTAGCGCCCCTGCCATTGCTCCAGCGTCGGCCCCTCGAGCAGCTCGTTGAGCTTGAGGCCAAGCGCCGCGACCTGCGGGCCGAAATGCGCGACATCGCGGCCGGCATTCTGGTCCTCGCGGCGGCTGCGCAGGAACCAGCGGGTGGCGCGCCGCCCGAGGCGCATCAGCTCTTCCATCAGCTGCAGCTGCACATCGGCCGGCACCTTGGAGTCGAGCGCCTCGATCTGCCGGAACCAGTGCGGCAGGTGGAAGATGTCGCGCACCACCACGTAGGCGCCGGCGACGTTGGCCGCGCTCTGCCCGGTGGACTCCTTGAGGCGCTGCACGAAGGTGATACCCATGTGGTTGACCAGGTCATTGGCGATCTGCGTGCTGACGATCTCGCGGCGCAGCCGGTGGCGACGCATCTGCTCGGCGTACTTCTGCACCAGCAGCGGCGGGAAGGCGGTTTCCATGTCGCGCAGCAGGTAGGCGTCGTCCGGCACCAGCGACTTGATCAGCGCTTCCTTGAGGTCGATCTTGCTGTAGGAGATCAGGACCGACAGCTCCGGACGGGTCAGCCCCTGGCCGTTGGCGGCGCGCTCGTTGAGCTCGTCGTCGGCCGGCAGGAACTCCAGCGCGCGGTCCAGCTTGCCGCGCCCTTCCAGGTCGCTCATCAGCCGCTTGTACTCGCCGATGCGCTCGCGCGCCCGGCGCTGCGCGAGGGACAGCGCCTGGGTCTGCTTGTAGTTGTTGCCGAGCACCAGGCCGCCGACCGCATCGGTCATCTCGGCCAGCAGCACGTTGCGCTGCTTGCCGGTCATGTCGCCGCCGGCGACGATCTCGTTGAGCAGGATTTTGATGTTCACCTCATGGTCGGAGCAGTCGACGCCGCCGGCGTTGTCGATGAAGTCGGTGTTGCTCGCTCCGCCGTTCAGGCCGTACTCGACCCGGCCGAGCTGGGTCATGCCGAGGTTGCCACCCTCGCCCACCACCTTGGCGCGCAGTTCGCGGCCATCCACACGCAGCGCGTCGTTGGCCTTGTCGCCAACATCGGCGTGGCTCTCGCGGCTGGATTTCACGTAGGTGCCGATGCCACCGTTCCAGATCAGATCGACCGGTGCCTTGAGCAGCGCATTGAGCAGCTCGGTGGGCGCCAGCTTGTCGGCCTGGATATCGAAGCGTTCCTGCATTTCCGGGCTGATGGCGATGCTCTTCGCGCTGCGCAGGAAGATGCCGCCGCCGGCGGAGATCAGCTTGCTGTCGTAGTCGGCCCAGCTCGAGCGCGGCAGGTTGAACAGGCGCTGGCGCTCGGCAAAACTCTTCGCCGGGTCCGGGTTGGGGTCGATGAAGATGTGCAGGTGGTTGAAGGCCGCGACCAGCTGCAGCTTGTCCGACAGCAGCAGGCCGTTGCCGAACACGTCGCCGGCCATGTCGCCGATGCCGATCACCGTGGTGTTGTCCTGCTGCACGTCGATGCCGCGCTCGCGGAAGTGGCGCTGCACCGAAACCCAAGCCCCCTTGGCGGTGATGCCCATGCCCTTGTGGTCGTAACCCGCCGAGCCGCCCGAGGCGAACGCGTCGCCGAGCCAGAAGCCGTATTCCAGGGCGATGCCGTTGGCGATGTCGGAGAAGGTCGCGGTGCCCTTGTCGGCAGCCACCACCAGGTAGGGATCGTCCGGGTCGTGGCGCACCACGTTCTCCGGCGCCACCACCTTGCCCTCCTTGAGGTTGTCGGTGATGTCGAGCAGGCCACTGATGAAGATGCGGTAGCAGGCGATCGCCTCGGCCTGAATCTCGTCGCGGCTGCCGCCCACCGGCAGGCGCCGTGGAATGAAGCCACCCTTGGCGCCAACCGGTACGATCACGGCGTTCTTCACCTGCTGCGCCTTGACCAGACCGAGCACTTCGGTGCGGAAGTCTTCCTCGCGGTCCGACCAGCGCAGCCCGCCGCGCGCCACGTCGCCGAAGCGCAGGTGCACGCCTTCGACGCGCGGGCTGTAGACGAAGATTTCGAACTTCGGCACCGGTTTGGGGATGTCCGGAATCGCCCGCGGATTGAGCTTGAAGCTGAAGTAACTCTTCGCCTGGCCGTCGGCCGCCGGCTGGTAGAAGTTGGTGCGCAGGGTCGCCTTGATCAGGTCAAGGTAGCGCCGCAGGATGCGGTCCTCGTTGAGCACCGCGACGTTGTCGAGGGCGACCAGAATCGCCTGCTCGAGCTTCTGCTGCTTATCGGCCAGATCGTCGGCGGCCAGCTTGCGCGCCAGGTAGAAGCGCGTCTTGAACAGGCGCACCAGCTCGCGGGCGATGTCCACGTGGTTGACCAGGGTGCTGGCGATGTAGCCGAGGTCGAAGCCCAGGCGAATCTGCTTGAGGTAGCGCGCATAGGCGCGCAGCAGGGCCACGTCGCGCCACGGCATCGCCGCGGTCAGCACCAGGCGGTTGAAGCCGTCGTTCTCGGCAGCGCCGCCAACGATCTGCACGAAGGCATCCTGGAAGGTGTCGTTGAGTTGCTGCAGGTCGACGTTCAGGCCTTCGGCGTAGGTGAAGGCGAAGTCGTGAATCCAGAATTCGCGGCCGTTGCGCTGCTGCAGGCGGTAGGGGAACTCACCGAGCACACGCAGGCCGAGGTTCTCGAGGATCGGCAGCACGTCGGACAACGCCAGCGGCGTGTCGGCGTGGTACAGCTTGCAGTGCAGCTGCTGGCCGTCGCTGGCCAGCGGCTGGTAGAAGCTCATCACCAGCGGCTTGTCGTCCGACAGGCTGAGCAGGTGCTTGAGGTCGACCACCGCCGACGGCGCGGAAAAGCGCTCGCGGTAGCCGGCCGGGAAACTCTTGGGAAAGTCCGCCAGCACCCGGTTGCCCTTGGCCTCGCCGAACGACTCGATGACTAGCCCGGCGTAATCGTCCTTCCACGAGCGGCAGGCCTGGATCACCTCGCGTTCGAGCTGCTGCGGATCGATGTCCAGCTTGGTCTTCGGGTCGACGCGCAGGATGAACTGCACGCGCGCCAGCAGCGACTCGGAGAAGTAGGTCCAGAACTCGCAATCGGTGGCGTGCAGGCGGTCGACCAGCACCTGCTGGATGCGCAGGCGCGTCTCGGTCGAGTACACGTCGCGCGGCACGTAGGCCAGCGCGTAGACGAAGCGGCCATAAGGGTCCATGCGCAGGAACAGGCGGATCTTGTTGCGCTCCTGGATCTGCACGATGGCCAGCGCGGTGCTGTACAGCTCGTCCACCGGGGTCTGGAACAGGTCGTCGCGCGGCAGCACGTCGAGCACCTTGACCAGCTCCTTGCCGAGGTGGCCCTGGGCGTTGAAGCCGGACCGTTTCTCCACTTCGGCGACCTTGCGCCGAATGAACGGAATCTCATGCACGCTCTGGCTGTACACCACCGAGGTATAGATGCCGAGGAAGCGGCACTCCTTGACCACCTTGCCCTTGGCGTCCAGTTCGCGGATCGAGACGAAATCCGGGTAGGCCGGACGATGCACGCGGCTGGGCATCGCGGCCTTGGCGAAGGACAACAGCATCGGTTCGCGCAGGTAGTTCACTGCGTAGGGCTCGATGTGCAGGTCACGGCTGGTCAGCCCGGTGCGCAGCAGTTTGGAGAGGCCGAGCAGCGAGGCTTCGTCGTACTGGATGTAGCCGCCATCGGCCTCGTCGTGGACAGTGAATTCTTCGTAGCCGAGGAAGGTGAAATGGTTGTCCAGCAGCCACTCGAGGAACACCTTGATCTCGGCAACCTCGGTCTTGTCGGCCTTCAGCTTGGCCTTGCCCAGCCAGGCCAGCAGCTCGCTGGCCTTGGCCTTCATCGGCAGGAAGTCGGCGACGGTCAGGCGCACTTCGCCGAGCACCTCCTGCAGGCCGCTTTCCAGCGCACGCAATTCGCCGACCACCCCGCAGCGGTCGATCTCCAGAAACATCATCGATTCCTGGCTGACGTCCTTGCCGGTGCTGCCCTTGGGCAAAACTTCCAGCAACTCGCCCTTGGCGTTGCGACGCACGCTCAGCACGCTGTTCTGCAGGGTATGGATGCTGTGACCGCGACGGTTCACCTCCATGCGTACCGAGTCGACCAGGAACGGGATGTCCGGGTGCAGCACCAGAATCGCGGTGTGCGTCGACTGCCAGCCGTGCTTCTCGTAATCCGGGTTGAACACCTGCACCTGCGGTTGCGTCGGGACGAAGCGCTCGAGCAGGCGCCAGGCCGCCAGCGTGCAGCCGACCAGGTCCGAGAGACGCCGCTCGGTGAGTTCGTCGAGCGCGACGATGCCGAAGAACTGTTCGGCGAACAACGCCACTTGTGGCAACGCCTGTTCGCTGACGTGCTGCGCCAGGGCCGCCTGCAGTTGGTGCTGGAAGTCGGCTTTGCTGGCTGCGGTGAAGAACGACATGCTGATACTCCGCTGGACTTGTTGTACGGGAGGCGCCCATGGCGCAGCCCGGCCTACGGCTTCCAAGCAGTCTAGGTGACCGCGGAACCACCCGTACGCGGGGCGACCAATGAGTCACGCACAGCTTAGCCACGCCCAATCGGCCGGGCTTGCTGCCCTGCGACATATTCGGTCAACCCCTCGAAGGAGTGGTTATGGCGCAAGGCCACTACAGCTGCTAGGGTGTCTGCCACCGGGGTGCCCGACTGGCGTCCCTGCCGGTGTACGGAAACCATGGCCCCTGCTCCTCTCCGCCGCGCGCTGATCTGCACGCACAAGAACCTGCTGGTAACCCTGCTCGGCGTGATCTTGCTCGGCCTGGCCGGGCTTTACGCGCGCGGCTGGCTGCCCTGGCTGCTGGTCGGCGGTCCGCTGGTCTATCTCGGTATCGGCCTGCCGCTGCTGGTCGGCCGCCGCGAACGCCTGCGTCGCGCCAGCGAACTGCACGCGCGCAGCCTGCGCGACTGGGGCTTCGCCGGTCGCGATCGCGACGGTCCGTGGCTCAACTACATCGACCATGCGCTGGTCTACGACTGCCCAGAGCTGCGCGGCCGCTACTTCTATGCCGAGTGGCTGGTGATTCACAACGGCCGGCTGATCATCAACCCCGGCGAAGCGCAGCCCGCGCTGGCCAGTCGTAGCGTGCGCTATGCCTTCGAGCGGTCGCGCACCTACGCCTGGGACGGCTGCTCGCCGAAGATCGTCTTCTACTGGCTGGCCCTGTTCGGCTCACCGGACTGGTGGGAACGGCGCACGCCGGTGCTGCGCATCCAGCATGGCCACCTACAGGCGGGCGAGGTGTTCTGGCCGCTGGCCCACCACGCCAGCCTGGTGCATGACGCGCTGTACCAGTACCTCCACGTCGTGCCCGTGAGCAAGCGCCAGGCCGACCGACTGTTCCAGCGCATGCTGCGCGAAGCCGGCATGCCCGCCTGGCTGGCCGCGCTCTACTTCCTCGCGGTACACCTGTTCGGCGCGCCGCACCTGCGCGGCCTGCGCAATCCCAACAGCGTGCTGCGCTGTCTCACGCCACTCCCCGGTAACCGCAGCAACGCGCGACAGGACAGCGGCGAGCGAACTGTGGCCGAGCCCTTAGTCGATCATCCGGCAATAGATTAAAGTAGGCGCCCCGGCAGCCCGTTCAGCCGGCCGCAGCCCACTTTCAGGAACGATCCGATGGAACACCGTGAAGCGCTCGTGAACTTGCGCACCTTCCTGGCCACCCAGATTCTCGGCCAGGAAAAGCTCATCGACCGCCTGTTGATCGCCCTTCTCGCCGACGGCCACCTGCTGGTCGAAGGTGCGCCCGGGCTGGCCAAGACCAAGGCGATCAAGGAGCTGGCCGAAGGCATCGACGCCGAATTCCACCGCATCCAGTTCACCCCCGACCTGCTGCCCGCGGACATCACCGGCACCGAGATCTACCGCCCGGAAACCGGCAGCTTCGTGTTCCAGCAGGGGCCGATCTTCCACAACCTGGTGCTGGCCGACGAGATCAACCGCGCGCCGGCCAAGGTGCAGTCGGCGCTGCTCGAGGCGATGGCCGAACGGCAGGTCTCGGTGGGCCGCTCGACCTACGACCTGTCGCCGCTGTTCATGGTCATGGCCACGCAGAACCCGATCGAACAGGAAGGCACCTACCCGCTGCCCGAGGCGCAGCTCGACCGCTTCCTGATGCACGTGAAGATCGGCTTCCCGGACGCTTCGGTGGAACGCAAGATTCTCCAGCAGGCGCGCGGCGATGCGCTGCACGGCGAGACCAAGCCCGAGCAGCGGGTCAGCCAGCAGGCGATCTTCGCCGCGCGCAAGGAAATCCTCGGCCTGTACATGGCCGATGCGGTGGAGGAATACCTGGTGCAGCTGGTCATGGCCACGCGCACGCCGGCCAAGTTCGACGCCGAACTCGCCGAATGGATCGCCTACGGCGCCAGCCCACGCGGCTCGATCGCCCTCGACCGCTGCGCCCGCGCGCATGCCTGGCTGGCCGGACGCGATTTCGTCAGCCCGGAAGACATCCAGGCCATGCTCTTCGATGTGCTGCGCCACCGCATCATCCTGTCGTTCGAGGCGGAAGCCGCCGGTATCGACCAGGACCGCGTGGTCCAGCGCGTGCTCGACGTGGTCGCGGTCGCCTGATGCGCGCGCCGACCGCAGCCCATTGAGCGTCCGCATGGACATCCTGCCCAGCCAGCCCGGTGTACGCAGCAACCTCGCCGAACTGATCGAGATGCGCCACCACGTCCGCGAGGTGCAGCTGTTCTCCACCCCCAGCCGGCGCAGCCCGCTGATCGGCCTGCACCACTCCAAGCTGCGCGGCCGCGGCGTGGACTTCGACCAGGTGCGCGTCTACCAGGCCGGCGACGACGTGCGCACCATCGACTGGCGCGTCACCGCGCGCACCCAGGAGCCGCACACCAAGCTGTTCCACGAGGAGCGCGAGCGACCGATCTTCATCATGGTCGAGCAGAGCCAGCGGCTGTTTTTCGGCAGCGGGCTGATGTTCAAGTCGGTGCTCGCCGCCCAGGTCGCGGCGCTGATCGGCTGGGCGGCGCTCGACCACAACGACCGGGTCGGCGGCCTGGTGTTCGGCGATGCCGAGCAGCACGAGATCAAACCGCGGCGCAGCAAACAGAGCCTGCTGCAGCTGCTCAACCGCCTGGTGCGCGCCAATCAGGCGCTGCACACCGAACTGCAAGCGAACCGCGAGGCCTTCGGCCAGGCCCTGCGCCGCGCGCGCGAGGTGCTGCGTCCTGGCAGCCTGGTGATCGTGGTGTGCGACGAACGCGCGCTGACCGAAAGCAGCGAGCAGCAGCTCAGCCTGCTCGCTCGGCACACCGACCTGGTGCTGTTTCCACTCTCCGACCCGCTCGACCATGCGCTGCCCGCCGCCGGGTTGCTCAACTTCGTCGAGCACGGCGCGCAGCTGGAGCTCGACACCCACGACAGCGACCTGCGCCAGACCTATCGCAGCCTGGCCGACACCCGCCAGGCGGCCTGGGTGCGCCTGGCGCAGAAGCTCGGCGTGCCGCTGCTGCCACTGAGCACGCAAAGCGCGCTGGTCGACCAGCTGCGCGACCACCTCAACACCTTCCATCCGCGGAAGCCGCAATGAACCCGCTCGACCGCCTGGAGCCACTGATCGCACCGCCTCCGATCGGCTGGTGGCCGCCCGCACCGGGCTGGTGGGTGCTGGCCGCGCTGTTGCCGCTACTCGCCTGGGCCGCCTGGTTCTGGCGACGTCGCCTGGCGCGGCGCCAGCAGCTGGCCGCCGCCGAGGCGCCGCTCGATCCGCAGCGCGCCGCAGCGCTGGAGGAACTGCAGCAACTGCGCAGGCCTTACGACGAGCCGGCCGGGCCCTGGCTGCAGCAGCTCAACGCGCTGCTCAAGCGCGTATGCCGCAGTCACTACCCGAACCATCCCTGCCACACGCTGAGCGGGCGCGCCTGGCTGGCGTTCCTCGACAGCCGCTGTCCGGCCGCCGGCCTGACGCGCTGGATGGTGCTGGTCGAGGGTACCTACAAACCGCAGTGCACCCTCGACGACAAAGCCGTCGACGGCCTGCAGCACGCCGTCGAAACCTGGATCCGCAAGCATGTTTGAGTTCGCCTGGCCGTGGATCTTCCTGCTCGCCCCGCTGCCCTGGCTGCTGCGCCTGCTGCTGCCGCCGGCGCCCAGCGGCGAGGCGGCACTCAAGGTCAGCTTCCTCGGCGAACTGGAGTCGCTCGCCGGCCGCCGTGCGCGCAGCCACCTGCCGGGCTGGCGCCAGCAGGCACCTTTCGTGCTGCTCTGGCTGCTGCTGCTGACGGCCGCCGCGCGTCCGGAATGGGTCGGTGAACCACAACCGGTACCGGCCAGCGGCCGCGACCTGCTGCTTGCGGTGGATGTCTCCGGCTCGATGGACTACGCCGACATGCAGTGGAAAGGCAGCGACGTGAGCCGCCTGACCCTGGTCCAGCACCTGCTCGGCGACTTCATCGAGGGTCGCCAGGGCGACCGCGTTGGGCTGATCCTGTTCGGCAGCCAGGCCTACCTGCAGGCGCCACTGACCTTCGACCGCCACACCGTGCGCGTCTGGCTCGACGAAGCGATGATCGGCATTGCCGGCAAGAACACCGCGATCGGCGACGCCATCGGCCTGGCGGTCAAACGCCTGCGCCAGCGCCCGGCGCAAAGCCGCGTGCTGGTGCTGGTGACCGACGGTGCCAGCAACGGCGGCGAGATCGAACCGCTAACCGCCGCGCGTCTGGCGGCAGAGGAGCAGATCAGGATCTACACCATCGGCATCGGCGCCGACCCCGAGCAGAGCGTCACCAGCGGCCTGTTCGGCCTCAACCCGAGCCTCGACCTGGACGAGGAGACCCTGCAGGCAATCGCCGAACAGACCGGCGGCGCGTACTTCCGCGCACGCAGTCAGCACGAGTTGCAGGCGATCGAAGTGGCGCTCGACCGCCTCGAGCCAGTCGACCAGAGCCCCACCCAGGCGCGTCCGGCCAAGGCGCTGTTCGCCTGGCCGCTGGCCGGCGCCCTGCTGCTCAGTCTGCTGCTCGCGGTCGACGGCGCCTGGCCGCATTGGCCGCGCCTGCTGCTCGAACGCCGCCCGCACTGGCTGCTGCGGAGGCGCCCATGAGCGCGCTCTGGCCCCACTGGCAACGCCCGTTCTGGCTGCTGCTGTTGCCGCTGCTGTGCTGGCTGCTGTGGCTGCTCTGGCACCGCCAGCGGCGCATCGGCCGCTGGCAGATGCTGCTGCCGCCGGCCTTCCACAGCGCATTGCTGCACGGCGGTGAAACGCGCAGCAATCGCCTGCCCTGGATCGCCCTCGGCCTCGCCTGGCTGCTAGGTCTGCTGGCACTGCTCGGGCCGAGCTGGCAACGCATGGAAATCGCCAGCCAGCAGCGCGCCGATCCGCTGGTGGTGCTGTTCGAACTGACCCCGCAGATGCTCGCCAGCGACGGCGCGCCGACCCGCCTGGAACAGGCTCGGCGCAAGCTGCTCGACCTGCTCGAGGCGCGCCGCGACGCGCAGACCGCGATCGTCGTGTACGCCGGTAGCGCACACACGCTGGTGCCGCTGTCCGACGACCTGGCCACCAGCCGCAACCTGCTGGAGGCGCTGAAGCCCTCGATCATGCCGGAGCCGGGCCAGCGTGCCGACCTGGCCGTGGAGAAGGCCGTGCAGTTGCTCGAACAGGGCGCCCAAGGCCACGGCCAGTTGCTGCTGCTCACTTCATCATTGAGCGACGCCGAGCGCGACGGCATCCGCAAGGCGCTGCACCGCCAGTCGGTGCCGCTGCACATCCTCGGCATCGGCACCGCTCAGGGCGCACCGATTGCCCAGGAGGACGGCGGCTTCCTCAAGGACGCCAGCGGCGCCATCCTGCTGCCGCGCCTGGACAGCGCTGGGCTGTCGCGCTTTGCCCGCGCCATGGGCGGGCGCTACGCGAGTGCGCGCCTGGACGAGCGCGACCTGCGCAGCCTAGGCCTGCTCGACGGCCCGCAGGCTCTGCGCGAGGGACAATCCACCCTGCTCTCCGGCTGGAGCGAACAGGGTCACTGGCTGCTCCTGCCGCTGCTGTTGTTGGCTGCCTGCGCCGGGCGGCGCGGTTGGCTGTTCTGTCTGCCGCTGTTGCTGCTGCAACCGCAACCCAGCCAGGCCTTCGAACTCAACGACCTCTGGCTGCGCGCCGATCAGCAAGGTCAGCGCCTACTGCAAGCGCAGCGCCCGGCGGAGGCCGCCGCGCACTTCGAGAATCCACAATGGCAAGGCCTGGCGCTATACCAGGCCGGCGACTTTGCCGGCGCCGCCCGCCGCTTCGCCCAGGGCGACAATGCCGCAGCGCACTACAATCGCGGCAATGCGCTAGCCAAGGCCGGCGAGCTGGACGCCGCCCTGGACGCCTACGAGCAGGCGCTGGAGCATCAGGCAGACCTGCCCCAGGCACTGCACAACAAAGCTCTGGTCGAGGAGCTGCTACGCCAGCGCGAACAGCAGCAACAAGCCGCGCAACAGGCTGAGCAAGCCGAGCCGCAGGCCGGTGAACCGCAACCCGGGGCTACCAGCGAAGGGCAAAGCGAGCCAGCACCGGCAACCAGCGAAACCGACTCGCAATCGGCCGAGGCATCGCCCGCGGAGTCCGCCAATCAATTGGCCAGCAGCGGCCAGCAAGCCGGCAGCGACACGCTGAGCGACGGCGACAACCGGGCCATCGCGCTCGACAATCAGCCGGCCCTGGACGGCGAACAACGCCAGGCCATGGAGCAATGGCTGCGACAGATCCCCGATGATCCGGCCGAACTGCTACGCCGCAAGTTCTGGCACGAACAACAACAGCGTCAGGAAAACACTCGATGATCCGCCTGCTCTGCGCCCTTGCTTTCTCGCTGCTGACCCTGGTGGCGCACGCAGCCAGCCTGACGGCGAGCGTCGACCGTGCGCGGCTCAGCGAAGGCGAAACGGTCGAGCTGACCCTGGAATCCGACGATCCCACGCAGTTCGGCAAACCTGACCTCTCGCCGCTGGACGCTGCCTTCGAGGTCCTCGGCACCCGGCAGATCAACCGCCTCAGCACCCGCGAAGGCCTGACCGCGGCAACCACCCGCTGGATCATCACCCTGCAACCGAAGCAGTACGGCACGGTGGTCATCCCGCAGCTGAGCCTCGGCGAACTGCACAGCCAGCCGATCAGCCTGCAGGTGCTCAAGGCCGGCAGCGAATCGGCGGGCAAGAAGGTCGCGCCGATCTTCATCGACGCCAGCCTCGATCAGGAAAGCGTCTACGTGCAGGCCCAGGTCGTGCTGACCCTGCGCATCTACCACTCGGTGTCGCTGTACGACGACAGCAGCCTGACTCCGCTGCAGATCGCCGATGCGCGCATCGAGCAGCTCGGTCAAGCGCGCACCTACGAGAAGGAAATCAATGGCGTGCGCCATGGCGTGATCGAGTTGCGCTACGCCATCTATCCGCAGCGCAGCGGCGAGCTGCAAATCCCTGCCCTGCTGTTCAGCGCCACCACCGTCGCGACCGGCCAGGCCGATGAGTTCCAGCCGTTCGGCCCGCGTCCGGGCAAGCTGGTCAAAGTGCGCTCGCCGAAGATTCCGCTGACGGTGAAGGCCAAGCCGGCCAGCTATCCGGCCGATGCACCGTGGCTGCCTGCCCGCGCGCTGAGCCTGGTGGAAACCTGGAGCCCGGAACCGAACCAGGTGCAGGTCGGCGACTCGCTGACCCGCAACCTGCTGGTCAAGGTCGACGGCCTGTCCAGTGCGCAGTTGCCCCCGCTGCCGGCCACCCAGGTCGACGGCCTGCGCCGCTATCCGGATCAGCCGCAGCTGAACAATCTGACCAGCGAGCGCGGCCTGGTGGGCAGCCGCGAGGAACGCGAGGCACTGGTGCCGGGACGCAGCGGACGTATCGAACTGCCGGAAGTGGAAGTGGCCTGGTGGAACACCCGCGAGGATCGTCTGGAGCGCGCGAGCATCCCGGCACGCACCCTCGAGGTGGCGGTCAATCCGGTGCTAGAGAGCGAATCCAGCACGGTCAGCCCCTCGGCCCCGGCCGTGGAGCGCGATGAGCAGTTGCTGTGGCCCTGGCAGCTGGCCTGCGCCGCCCTGGCACTGACTACCCTGCTCGGCTTCGGCCTGTGGTGGCGAGCCCGTCGCCAACCGGCGATCCGCCCCACCGCGCAGAGCGGCCCCAGCCCGCGCACGTTGCTCGACGACCTCAAGCGCGCCTGCCAGAGCAACGATACCCACGCGACCCGCCAGGCGCTCGACGCCTGGGCCCGTCAGCAGCCGGAGACGCTGGCCGACATGGCGGCGCGCTTCGTGCCGCTGTCCGATGCCCTGGACGGCCTGAACGGCGCGCTGTACAGCGAAAGCGGCCAGCAGTGGCAAGGCGACGAGCTCTGGCAGGCGATCCGCAACCTGCCCAGCACGCGACCGCACACCCCAATCGAGGACAACGCCAGCCTGCCGCCGCTGTATCCGCGCTGATTGCTGCCGTATAGCGTATCGCTACCCGCCCCAGTGCAGCTGCACATCGCTGGCGGAACGTAGACGCGCGCCCGGCCGGTCCAGGTGAAGCTGCCGAGCGCTTCGCTGCTCCCCCATCCGCGGGCACGGCGCACCGCTACCTTGCCAACGTCTCCGCTGCGACTCCAAGCTCGCGCCCTGCCCGCGCACCTGGACTGGGAGCACCAACCATCCCAGAACCCACCTCGCATTCACGATCACCGCTGCAACGCGTCGGCCGAACTGGCGCGCCAGTCGCTCCGCCTCCTCAAACCTGCAGGCATAAAAAAACCGCGGCCTGGGCCGCGGTTTTCTGGGTTGCCTGCGAGCTTAGTGAGCCAGCAGCGAACCGCCTTTCTTACCGGCCAGTTTCTCCGGTTTGATCAGGAAGCGCGCCAGTGCCGGCAGCAGCCACAGGGCACCGAACATGTTCAGCAGGAACATGAAGGTCAGCATCAGACCCATGTCGGCCTGGAACTTGATCGCCGAGAAGATCCAGGTCGCTACGCCGATGGCCAGGCACAGACCGGTGAACAGCACCGCACGACCGGTGGACTTCAGCGTCTCGTAGTAGGCCTCTTGCAGCGGCAGACCGGCACGCAGGAAGCTTTCCAGGCGACTGTAGATGTAGATGCCGTAGTCGACACCGATACCCACGCCCAGCGCCACCACCGGCAGCGTCGCCACCTTCACACCGATGCCGAGCGACGCCATCAGGGCGTTGGCCAGGATCGAGGTGAGGATCAGCGGCAGCACGATGCACACCGTCGCTGCCAGCGAGCGGAAGGTGATCAGGCACATGCCCGCCACGCAGAGGTAAACCAGGATCAGGATGGTCAGTTCGGACTTGGCGATCACGTCGTTGGTCGCCGCCTCGATGCCGGCGTTGCCCGCGGCGAGGATGAACTGCAGGTTGTCCTTGTTGTTCTCCGCGGCGAACTCTTCAACGGCCTTAACCGCACGCTTGAGCGTCGCAGCTTTGTGGTCGTTGAGGAACACCAGCACCGGCGCCAGCGAGCAGTCGGTGTTGAACAGGCCTTCGGCACGCGCGATGGAGTTGTTCAGCACGTCCTTGTTACGCGACAGCGCTTCCCACTTCAGGCTGCCTTCGTTCATGCCCTTGATCATCTGCTTGGAGACGGTGACCAGGGAGATGGCCGACTGCACACCTTCGGTGTTGTTCATCTTCCACATCAACTGGTCAATCGGTGCCATGACGTCGTAGGTCGAGCAACCTTCGGCCGTGGTCTTGACCATCACCACCAGCACGTCGGAGCTGGTCGAGTAGTTCTTGATGATGAAGTTGTTGTCCTGGTTGTAGCGCGAGTCCGGACGCAGCTCCGGCGCGCCCTGATCGAGGTCACCGACCTGCAGGTGCTGCTTCTGGTACCAGTAGGCACCCACACCACCAGCCAGCGCGATGACCACCGAGAGCGGCGCCACCACCGGATGGGCGAAGTTCGACAGCACGCGCCAGAACGGATGGTCGCGGACCGCGTCGCGCTTGCTGCGCTCGATGGCCTTCTTGCTGATACCGACGTAGGAAATCGCCACCGGCAGCAGGATCAGGTTCGTGAACACGATCACCGCCACACCGATGGATGCACCGATGGCCAGCTCGCGAATCACGCCGATGTCGATGATCAGCAGGGTGATGAAGCCCACGGCGTCGGCCAGAATCGCGATCATGCCCGGCAGGAACAGCTGACGGAACGTGCGGCGGGCGGCGGTCAGGGCGTTGTCGGCGTCGCTCGACTGCAGTGCGATACCGTTGATCTTCTGCACGCCATGGGAAATACCGATGGCGAAGATCAGGAACGGTACCAGCATCGAGTACGGGTCGAGACCGAAACCGATCAGGTGGATCAGACCGAGTTGCCAGATCACCGCCACCAGGGTGGTGATCAGTACCGCGATGGTGCTGCGGATACACCAGGTGAACAGGTACAGCGCCACCAGGGTGATCAGGAACGCCGCGCCGAAGAACGCCACCACCATGATCAGACCATCGATCAGGTCGCCGACTTTCTTGGCGAAACCGACGATGTGGATGTCGACGTTGGGGTTCTGAGCTTCGTACTTGTCGCGGATCTTCTCTTCCAGCTCATGGGAGAACTGGCGGTAGTCGAGTTTGAGCAGCTTGCCCTGGTCTTCCGGGTCCGGGTACACCTCGAGCAGCGGCACATCGACGATGCTCGACTTGAAGTTGTTCGCCACCAGGCGACCAATCTGGCCGGACTTCAGGATGTTGTTGCGCAGGTCGTTGAGGCTGGCCTCGGAACCGTCGTAAGTCTGCGGAATCACTTCGCCGCCGGAGAAACCTTCTTCGGTCACTTCGGTCCAGCGAATGCTCGGACTCCACAGCGACTTCAGACCGGAACGATCAACGCCAGGCACATAGAACACTTCGTCATGCACCTGACGCAGGGTTTCCATGTATTCCTTGGAGAAGATGTCGCCGTTCTTGGCTTCCACCGAAATACGGATGGTGTTGCCGCCCAGGTTAGCCAGGTCGTTCTTGTGCTCCATCATCTTCTCGATGAAGGGATGGTGCAGCGGAATCATCTTCTCGAAGCTGGTCGAGGGGCGAACCTGCATGGCTTGGTAGAACAGGAAAATACTGACCAACAGGCAGATCAGAATCACGACCGGCCGGTTGTTGAAGATCAGGCGCTCGAGGAACGTCGCCTTATCCTGGTGATGAGTTGTCATGGCTGTCATATCTCAAAAGACCCGGCGTTATTATTGTTGGCCCAACTCGGCACCTGTCGGCGCGGCGACTTGCACACCCGCCTGACCCACCAGAATCAGCTTGCCATCGTCAGCCGCAGTCACCGAGGACAGGGACAGGCGATCGGAGCGGTTCACCAGCGAGAAGGTTTGTCCGTCGTCGGTGCTCTTCAGCACGCTACCGCCATGCCCTACCAGGACGACGCTGCCGTCGCTCAGGTCGGTACCACCCGCCAGACCGTAATCCATCCCGCGGTTACCAGATTTCAGCGCCACTTTGTGCCAGCTGGTGCCGAAGTCGGTGGAACGGAACAGGTTGCCACGCAGACCATAGGCCAGCACGGTGTTGGCGGTTTGCGTGCCGGTGACACCGAACAGCGAGCCTTCGTACGGGCCCTTGACGGTTTCCCAGGTCTGCCCACCATCACGCGAGCGGAACATGCAGCCGGTTTCGCCGACGATGAACAGCCCGTCGCCCTTGATCGGCGCGATGGCGTTGAGGTGATAACCATCCGGGTTGTCCAGACGGTCAGAGACGTCTTCCCAGTTCTGGCCGCCATCAGTGGTGGCGAACAGCGCACCGTAGGAACCAACAACAAAGCCGTTGTTCTCGTCGGTGAAGGCTACGTCGAGGAACGGAGCGCCTTCTTCGCGCTCGATGTCGACCAACTGCTGCGTCCAGGTGGCACCGCCATCCTGGGTCACAAGGATCTGCGCATCGTGACCGACCGCCCAACCCTTCTTGTCGTTGACGAAGGTGACGGCGGTCAACAGCTGGCGAGTCGGTACGCGAGCTTGCGTCCAGTTCTTGCCTTCGTCGTCGGAGTAGATGATGTGACCACGCTCACCCACGGCAACCAGGCGCTTGCCGGCGTGCACGACGCCGAGCAACAGGCTGTGAACGGCCCGCGGCGATTCAATGGAATAGGTGATGGTCGATTTGGATTCGTCATCCGCCTGCACAGGGAGTGCGGCGCAAGCGAAGATGGACAACACACTGCACAGCGATAGCATTTTTGCGACCGGCGAGCGGAAATGGCGCGCCGGTGCTACTGAAGCGTGACCGGGTTGGGTGCGCCACAAGACGGGCTCACTCATAAACCTTCTCCCTTATTGTTATGGGTATGTGTCTCACTGGGACGCGCTATCCTAGCCAGCTTTGGAAATCGCTGACAATCAGACGGACGTTATGTTTTGTTAAGCATCGGCGTCGATCGTTACATTATCAGCGCCGCAAAAGCAAAAAAGCCGCTACATGGGTAGCGGCTTTTTGTTGCGCGTGACGCTTAGCGGGTACCGCGACGACGCAGCGCGGCCGGCTTGAAGTAGCCGTCATCCGGAATCGCCTGACTGAAGTCGATGGTGGTCGGCTCTTCGTTGTCCAGGTTCTGCACGTAGTAACGACGCGATTGCAGATCGTGGAACACGTCCAGCGCGGACCAGGTGGTCGGCAGCTCGTAGTAGTTCTTCAGGTAGGCCAGCGATACGCGCCACAGCTCGCCACGACCGTCGTACTGGTCGATGGCAGCGGCTTGCCAGCTGTCTTCGTCGAGGTACATGGTGCGCTTGGAGTAGATGTGGCGAGCGCCCGGCTTCAGGGTGCCTTCCACTACCCAGACGCGGTGCAGTTCGTTGCGGGTGAACGCCGGGTTCAGGTGACCGACTTTGAGCAGGTCCTTGTACTTCACGTCACCGCTGGAAACTTTGTAGTTGTTGTAAGGAATGTAGATTTCCTTCTTGCCAACCAGCTTCCAGTTGTAGCGATCCGGGGCACCGTTATACATGTCGGTGTCGTCGGCGGTACGCAGGCCATCGGCCGCGGCGATCGGGGTGTCATAGGCCAGGTTCGGCGCACGACGCACGCGACGCTGACCGGCGTTGTAACCCCACGCCTGACGCGGCTCCTTCACCTGATCCAGGGTCTCGTGAACCAGGGTCGCACCACCAGCCAGACGCGCCGGGCTCTTGGTGAAGGACAGGTAGTAGAACATGATGTTGTTCAGGTCAGCGAAGTTGCCCTTCGGCAGGTAGTACTTGAACAGTGCTTCCTGTTGCGAGGTCACCAGGCTGAAGTCACCGTTGCGCTGCACTGCCACTTCCGAGGCACGACGCACGATGTAGGTACCGCGGTAGCGCGCGATGTGGTTCCACACCGCCTCGACACCGTTCTGCGGAATCGGGAACGGAATTCCACCGTAGGCGTCGGCAAAGCCGTTACCGCCGTCCAGCAGCTTGGCAGTGGTGGCGTTCTTCACAGTGTTGTCATACACCCACTGCGGTGCCGAACCGGAGCGACGGCTCTGGTACACCGGCATCTGGTAGGTATCCGGATAGGCTTCGAACAGGGCGATCTGGCCAGGGGTCAGGTTGGCCTTGTATTGCGCCAGGTTGGCCTTGGTGATGGTGAACAGCGGCTTGTCGCCAGCGAACGGATCCGGATGGTGCTGGCCCGGGCCCTTGTACTCAGCCGGCGCCTTGGTGATACCACCAGTCCACTCAGGGATGGTGCCCGCGGCGTTAGCGGCTTTTTCTGCGCCGAACGGGGTCAGGGTGGTGCCCAGCTTGGCGGCTTCCGCCGGCGAAACCGACGCCAGCGCCTGGCCAGCGGCCAGAGTCAGCGCGATCGCTGCGCCCATCAGCGTGTGCTTTTTCAGCATTGCAAATCTCCGTGAGGATTCATCGGCCGGACGCCCGTGGGCATCCGGCACTTTCTAGTAATGGTTCGACTTAGAAGGAGTACTTGACGTTGACACCGACGTTGTCGCGATCACGCGCGCCGTTGTTCTCGCCGGCGCCGTAGAACTCGGTGTATTGCAGCTCGGCTTCCAGGCTGTTCAGGTAGCTGGCCTTGATACCCAGGGTGTAAGCCTTGCGGCCTTCGATGAAGTTGCCGAGCTGATAGGAGTTACCCGAGAAGTCATCCTTGTACACGGCGTACGGCGACAGGTTCACACCAGCGAACACGTCGTTCCAGGTACCCGAGAGCACCAGGGTGTAGCCGTAGGCGTTCTTGTTGACCTGATCGTCACGATTGTCGCGGTCGGGGTTGCCCGCATAGGAGTTATTTCCGCGGCCCGAGTAATAACGGTTCTTTCCGTTGAAATCGGTGTACTGCAGGTCACTGCCACGCAGATGCTCAGAAGCGAGTTCTGCTACGCCAAACAGCGAATCGAAGCTCAACGCCGGACCGAAGTTATAGATGGTGCCGATCGAGCTATTGAACATCTCGACGCGTTCATAGTTGTGGATCTCGTCGCCGAGGTGAACGCTCTGCCCACCGACATTGATGCCCCCCCCGCTGGCCAGTCGCGGCGCCTGTTGCAACAGATCACCCAGCAGGTCATTGGTGGTGGCGATGCCGATCGGCATGTTAGGACGGTAAGCCAGCTCACCGAATACCGAGGCATTGCCGACGGTGGTGTTGAAGCTGAAACCGTACATGCGGATGTCTTCGACATACTCGCGACGAGCGTTGACGGCGTTGGCGACGTCCATGGTGGCGAGGCCGCCAGCAGCGGTCAGGAAGTTACCGTATACCGCCGGGTTGTTGCATGGGGTACCAGGAGGAGTGGCCGCGGCGCACGCGCCCTGGGCAATGGCCGCGATATCGAGACCTTGGTAGGCCCCGAGATCAGCCGCAATAGTCGGCTCTTTAGCATGGTAATTAACGAAGTAGGCACCGAACTCCGTCGAGTTCAGTTCCTCGGCAATGTACTTGAAGTTGACGCCGAACTGGCCGTCGTTCTTGGCATTGATGTCTTGGCCAACAGAGGCAACCTTGATATTGCCATTGGCATCGACGTTGCGGCCGCCCTGCAGGCCGCCAGCATGTGCGGCACTTAGCCCCGGATAGAGGGCGCCAGCGGCAATCAGCGCCGGCTGAGTCGAATACGCGGTATTACCGCCATCAGCGAACAGATCCGTCTCGGAGAAGTAGGTACCGGCCGGATCGATGGCGGATTCTTTCCAGTTCCACTGGTAGAACGCTTCCATCGACAGGTTGTCGGTCAGACCCAGGCTGCCGCTGATAGCCTCAACCGGCACCAGCACTTCCTTCAGCTCAGAACCCGGCAGACGGAACTTGGCGGCGTCGATCGGATTGGTGGTGTTGACACCACCGCGGTAGAACACGCTCTCACCCCAGTTGAACACCTGGCTACCGACACGACCAGTCACCGGCATGTCAGCGACGTCCCAGTTGCCATATAGGTAGGCGTCGAGAATCTGCGCATCACGGCCGGCCTTGTGGCGGGTCTCGTGGGTGAAGCTATCGTCTTTCGGCGAATTCTGGCTCGGCTGAATCGGGCTGTTGTTGTCCAGGTAGTCGTTGCGCTTGTCCATGATCTGGGTGTCATAGAACGCGGTGCCGCGGACGAACATGCCGTAATTCTGGTAGGTCGCTTCCAGGTCGGAAGTGATCTTGTACACCTCGGAAACCAGGCCGGTATCGAAGTTGCGATTGCCGTCGTTGGTGTTGATGTCGTCGTTGTTCTTATCTTGACCCTGTACGCGCCACAGTTGGCCGTAGGACACGGTGGTGTCGATCGAACCGCTGACTTCGTTGTCGGCGAAGCTGAATTCCACCGCTTGCGCCTGAACGGCGACCAGCAGCGGCAGAATACCGGCCAGGGCGAAGCCTGCCTTGGACGGTGCGAAACGCATAGGACTGGTGGACTTGAATTCCATCGAGGCTTTACTCCAGGGACAGATCATTCTTCTTATTCGCAAGGCCGGTCGCCGGACTTGCAGTGCAGCCGCATGCTAGAGCGGCTTTGTTCGGCCGGAGGACCACCTCCAACACGCTGTTGCAATCCCCTTGGCGCTTATGCCTGCACCATTGCGGGGCTCAATCGGCGCTTGGCATTGCAACCAAGGTGCCAAAAGGCCATTTCCCTCGACATTTTTTCGGCGCCACGAAAACGACTATCACGCCCACTTTGTGACCGATCATTCACTGATCAATCCACGAAAACGAAACTGACCAATCGCCCAACTTGTCCTACAAGCTGGCGCGTTTTGTCACTCTTCCACCCAGCCCGGTATTCGGCTTGCGCAGATATAAGCCGCGCAGTCAAGCGCCCCAGCCCTATCCTAGGGCCAGGTACGAAATGAGAATTGGAGGGCTTATTCCAGGAAGTAACAAAAAAGTGTTACCGAGACACCTCGGTAACACTTCAAATTGCAGAACTGGTCTTAGGCTAGGCTTTTGCTGACCACTTCATAGACGTCGCTGGACAGCTCGCCGGAGGCAAGAATCCGCTCTAGTTCGGCCTTCATCAGCGCCTGACGGGCGGCATCGTACTTGCGCCAGCGGGTTAGCGGCGCCAACTGGCGCGAAGCGATCTGCGGGTTCAGCGCATTCAGGCTGATAACGATGTCGGCGAGGAAACGGTAGCCCGAGCCATCCATCTGGTGGAAGTTCACCAGGTTCTGACCGGCAAAGGCGCCAATCAGCGCACGCACCTTGTTCGGGTTCTTGATGCTGAACAGCGGATGCTCCATCAACTGCCGTACCCGTTCCAAGCCGCCAGGTAGAGCGCTCGCCGCCTGCACACTGAACCACTGATCCATGACCAGCGGGTTGTCCTTGAAGTGCTCGGCGAACGCCGTCAGCGCCTTATCGCGCTCTTCTGCGTGCGCAGAGTTGACCAGCACAGCCAGCGCGGTCAGCCGCTCGGTCATGTTGTCGCACGCGTCGAACTGCTCCAGGCAGGCGACTAATACTTCCGAGCGATGCGCGAGCATCAAATACGACAGCGCGATGTTCTGCAGGCTGCGGCGGGCGAAATGTCCGGCCTCGGCCACATAGGGCTGCTGACGAGACGCCTCGCGGTTGGCCTGGTAGCGCTTCCACAGCGGATCGAACAGCGCCTGGGCCAGCTCTGCACGGGCGAATTCGCGTGCTGCGTGAATGGCGTCGACGTCGGCCTCCTCGCTAATCTCAGTGAGGTAAGCCTCGCTTGGCAGCGACAGCATCTCGGCGACCATGGCCTGATCCAGCGCCTCGTCCTCCAGCACGCTGCGCAGTGCGGCGACCAGGCGCTGATCGAGCAACAGTGCTTCCCCGCGCTGCTGCTGGCCAATCAGCTCCTGCAGCACCTGCACCGCCAGTTGCTGGCCGGCCTCCCAGCGGTTGAAGCCGTCGGAGTCGTGCTGCATGAGGAACATCAGTTGGTCGCGGTCGTAAGGGAAGCTCAGCTTGACCGGTGCGGAGAAGCCCCGCAGCAGCGACGGCAGCGGCTTGGCAGCGAGCCCCTCGAAGGTGAAGGTCTGCTCCGCCTTGGTCACCGACAGCACGCGGGTTGTCCCCTGCGCGGTGTCTTCTCCTACGAGGCGCAACGGCAGGTCGGCGCCCTGCCCGTCCAACAGGCCCAGCTCCACCGGAATCACGAACGGTAGCTTCTCGCTCTGCCCTGGCGTCGCCGGGCAGCTCTGGCGGAAGGTCAGGCTGTAGGTGTTCGCCGCCGCGTCGTACTGCTCACTGACCGCCAGGCGCGGCGTACCGGCCTGGGTGTACCAGCGCTTGAACTGGGTGAGGTCGAGACCGCTGGCGTCTTCCATGGCCTTGACGAAGTCGTCGCAGGTCACGGCCTGGCCATCGTGGCGGGCGAAGTACAGGTCCGAGCCTTTGCGGAAGGTTTCCGCACCAAGCAGCGTGTGAATCATGCGCAGCACTTCGGCGCCCTTCTCGTAGACGGTCAGGGTGTAGAAGTTGGAAATCTCGATGAATGAATCCGGACGCACCGGATGGGCCATCGGGCCGGCATCTTCGGCGAACTGGTTGGTACGCAGGAAAGCCACGTCTTCAATGCGCTTGACCGTCCGCGAGTTCATGTCGGCGGAGAACTCGGCGTCGCGGAACACGGTGAAGCCTTCTTTCAGCGACAGCTGGAACCAGTCGCGACAGGTCACCCGGTTGCCCGACCAGTTGTGGAAGTACTCGTGGGCGACCACGCCTTCGACGCGCTGGTGCGCTGCGTCGGTGGCGGTCTCGGCCTTGGCCAGCACACAACTGGAGTTGAAGATGTTGAGACCCTTGTTCTCCATCGCACCCATGTTGAAGTCGTTGACCGCGACGATCATGAAGATGTCCAGGTCGTACTCGCGGCCGTAGACCTCCTCGTCCCACTTCATGGACTTCTTCAGGCTGTCCATGGCGTGCTGGCACTTGTCGATGTTTTCCGGTTCGACATAGATGCGCAGCGTCACCGGACGCTGACTCATGGTGGTGAAACTGTCTTCCACGCACCAGAGGTCGCCGGCGACCAGGGCGAACAGGTAGGCCGGCTTCTTGAACGGGTCTTCCCAGGTCGCCCAGTGCCGACCGCCCTCTTCCTGCCCGCTGGCCAGCAGGTTGCCGTTGGACAGCAGCACCGGGTACTTGTGCTGCTCGCCGCTGAGCGTGGTGGTGAACTTGCTCATCACGTCCGGGCGGTCGAGGTAATAGGTGATCTTGCGGAAGCCTTCGGCCTCGCACTGGGTGCAGAACATGCTGCCGGACTTGTACAAGCCTTCCAGCGCGGTATTGCTTTCCGGGTGGATGCGCACCGAGCTGTCGATCACGAAGCTCGCCACCTTCGGCTGCAGGGTCAGGTGACTGGCGCTCAGCTGGTAGTCGGCTGGGGTCAGCGCCACGTCGTCGAGCGCCAGCGCCAGCAATTCCAGCTGCTGGCCATCGAGCACCAGCGGCGGCAGCGTGCCCTTGTCGCCCGCGGCCTTCTCCGGATTGCGGCGCATCACCAGTTGCGCATGGACCAGGGTATGGTCCTCGAACAGTTCGAAGGTCAGGTGCGTCTCGTCGATCAGGTAATCGGGCGCCTGGTAGTCCTTCAGGTAGATCGTCTTCGGTTGTTCGGTGCGCATGGCTTGTGGCCCTTCTTCAGTGCGACACGGCGCCCATCACTGGTGGATGGCGAGTTGGTAGGCCGTGTACTTGCGGATATTGATGACGCCAGTATCGAACAACAGATACTGACCCTTGATGCCGAGCAGCGTGCCCTCGGCAATCGGATCCTTGTCCAGGTTGAAGCTGGTCAGTTTGGCCGGATAGGCCTCGACCGGGTAACGAATCTCGATGGGCTGCCCATCCGTCAGCGGCTGGATCGCCTGCAGCCCGAAGCGCTGCTGCAAGGCCTGCAAACCATCGGCGCAACGCTCGAACAACTGCTCGCGGATCGCCACGAGGTCCAGCGGTTCGGCGTCCCCCTTGAGCAGTGCGCGCCAGTTGGTGCGATCGGGCACCTGGCTGCGCAGCAAATCTTCGACCAGCCCGGATTGCTGGCGGGTGGCGACACGCAGGATCGGCAGCGCCTGGCTGGCACCCTGATCCAGCCAGCGCGTGGGAATCTGCGTGGCACGGGTGATGCCGACCTTGATCCCCGACGAATTGGCCAGGTAGACCACGTGATCGGTCATGCAGAATTGCTCGCCCCAACTCGGCTCGCGGCAGGTGCCCTGGTCGTAGTGGCAGCGTTCCGGGCTCATGATGCAAACGTCGCACTGCGCGAGCTTCTGCATGCAGGGGTAGCAATAGCCCTGGGCGAAGCTGGTCTTGGTGCGCCGCCCACAGTGGCTGCAGTGGATCGCACCGAGGTATTCCAGACGGATGCGCTGGCCGATCAGCGGATTGACCGGCAGCTGCTCGTCGCCCAAGCGAAAGGCGTACTGCACTGGAGCGTCGAGCTGGGTGGCCATCTTGCTCAACGCGCCGCGCGCCAGCTCGTTCATCAATGCAGGGTACCCGACGAGGTACTGAACAGCAGGTTCGGCACTGTCTCGGACTTCGAGCTGCATTCCTGCGGGCCCATGTAGCCGATGCGCTGGTCTTCCGGCAGGTTCTGCAGCTCCCAGGCGATCAGCGCCTGCAGCGACAGCTCCTTCTGTTCCTGGGTCAGCTTGCGACCGTCGGACCATTTGCCGATTTCCACCGCCAATTTGAGGCTTTCGTAGATATCGGGGGTGATGTTTTCGATCATTTCCAGAAAGGACAACATGCCAGCCTCCAAAAGCAAAGGTGCGCAGTTTAGCGGTGCAGACGGGCCAGCGCACCGCCCACCAGTCCAGTGGCACAGCCGATCAGCAGGCCGCCGACATGCGCACCGTTGGCAATCGCACCGAAGCCCAGGGCGGTAATCGCGCCCGACAGGCAGATCAGCAGCCAGATCAGCATCATCACCACCACGCCCTTGGGCAGGCGGTACGCCGGATTCGGCGCCAGCAGCTGGAAGATCCAGCAGTGGCCGAGCAAGCCGTAGAGCACCCCGGACAAACCGCCGAACAGCGACGGTCCACTCCAGCCGTACTGCACCACGTTCGACATCAGGGCGAAGGTCAGCGTCAGGCCGAGCAGCATCACGCCGCCCTGGCGGGCCTCGATACGCCGCCCGAGCTCCCAGTACCACATGGCATTCATCGCCAGGTGCAGGATGCCGAAGTGGATCAGCATCGGCGTGATCACCCGCCAATACTGACCGGCGGCCAGGCTCTCGCTCAGCGGGACAAAGCGGATGTAGTCGCCGTGGATGCTGAAGTCCTGAAAGCTCAACCAGCGAATCGTGGCGAAGTTCTCGCCGAGCAAGGTCACCGCGGCGACCACCAGGGTCAACAGCAGGATCAGCGCGGTGATCGGACTGTGCCGCAACTGGACCAGAAACCCGGTCGGCGCACTGGCTTTCTCCACCTGGAGGTCGGCCAGCTCACCTTGCGCATCGCCCTCCGGGTAGCGCTCGTAGAGCTGGCGCACCTGCCCGGCCAGGGCTTCGCCCGGCACCCAGAGGACCTGCTCGCCGCGCTCCTCGCTGACCCGATGTGGCACGCCGAGGCGCTGCAGCAGGGTGACGAAACCGCTCAGATCCTGTTGCGCCGGCAGGCGCAGCGCTTCGATGGCACTCATCGCAGCGCCTCCGGGCGATCCACGTCGACCCACACGAACTTGCGCGGGTCGAGACGGGTTTCCTGATCGAGCCGGTAAGCCACCAGCTTGCCGAACAGCACCGCACTGTAATCCAGGCAGGCCAGGTTCGGCCGGATCGGCGCCGGGCGCCCACTGCGCCAGTAATGCCCCACGAACAACATCGGCTCCTGCTCGCCATAACGCAGCAATTCGTTCTTCTCCGCATCGCTCAACGGGGTGCGCGCCACCCACTCCGGCAACGCGTCCGGTTGGAAGACGATATCGCCATAGGTTTGTGGGTCTTCTTCCCAGAACTTGGTACGGAACGAGCCGCGCGTGAAGCCATCGTCGCTGGTCAGGGTCAGACCATCCGGCAAGCGCATGTCGGTACCGCGCAACAGGCGGTTGATCACCCGCGAGGCGAAGCTGCCCGGCACCGCCGAGGCCTGGACGAAACTCTGGTCGATGCGCGCTTCGGGATAGGTCGAGCGCAGCGTGGCGATCAGTTCGCTGTCCCAGCAGGCATGCACCATGCGGAACCGCCCGGCATCGATGACCAGCGGCAACTCGTGGAACCACTGGAGGAAATCGCGCCAGTCCGCTGGATAGTCTTCGAACTGCTCGAGAGTCTGGCGAATCAGCCGCGCATGCCGCGGCGTGTGCTCGCGCACGAAGTGCTTGCCGCTGCCCGGTGCCGCCGGGGTGCTCCAGCCAAGCGCATAGAACTCGTGATTGCCCATGATGCACTGCGCCTGGCCGGCCTCGACCATGCCGTGCACCAGGTGCAGGGCCTCGCGCACTCGCGGGCCGCGATCGACGATGTCACCGAGGAACAGCGCCATGCGCTGCGGGTGGCGCCAGACGCCGCCCTGCTGCCGGTAGCCGAGCTGGTCGAGGAGACGCTGCAAGGTACGCGCACAGCCATGCACGTCGCCGATCAGGTCGTAGCTTCGCGCCGGATCGAGCATCAGTCGCTCCCGTTGCCCAGGCGACTGCCCCACCCCAGCTTGGTCCGACAGACTTCGTAATAGTTGTGGTCGAGCGGGTGGATCAGGCTGAGTTTCTGCGCCTTCTTGTTGACGGTGATGGTGTCGCCCGGCGCGCAGGTGAAGTGGTTCTGCCCGTCGCACGACACCAGCGGATAGATCTGCATGTCCTTGGCCACGACGATCTTCAGCTCGCTGTTGGCATCGACCACGATCGGCCGGCTCGACAGGGTGTGCGGGTACATCGGCACTACGACGATGGCATCCAGCTTGGGATGCATGATCGGCCCGCCGGCGGACAGCGAGTAGGCGGTCGAACCGGTCGGCGTGGCGACGATCAAGCCGTCGGCCTTCTGGCTGCAAACGAAATGGCCGTCGATGAACAACTCGAACTCGATCATCTTGGTCGACTTGCCGGGGTGCAGCACCACATCGTTCAGCGCGTCGCCCTGGCCGATCGCCTCGCCATGCCGGCGCACTTCCGCCTCGAGCAGGAAGCGGCTTTCCACCGAGTACTGGCCGTCGAGCACTTCGGCGACCTTGACCTCCAGTTCGTCCGGCAGGATGTCGGTGAGAAAGCCCAGGCTGCCGCGGTTGATGCCCAGCACTGGCACCTTGTGGCGCGCCAGCGCGCGGGCCGCACCGAGCAGGCTGCCGTCGCCGCCGACGACGATCACCAGGTCGCAGACCTCGCCGAGGTTACGCCGCGACGAGGTCTGCAGGCCGTGACCGGGCAGCGCTTCGGCGATGGTGTCCTCGAGGATCACATGCAGGTGCCGATCGAGCAGAAACTTCTTCAGACGGCGAATGGTATCGAGCGCCTGCGAACTGCCTAGCCGACCGATGACGCCGATATTGCGGAATTGCTCCATGGGAATCCTGCGCAGCTCTAGGACGGGATGTCGGAATTATGGGGGAAAGCCGGCAACAGCGGCAAACCAGCAGCCACACCCGCTATGCTCGCAGCATGACGCCCTTCAGCGCACTTGCCGACCTGCCCCTGCACCTGCGCCACCCGCAGGTGCGCGACCTTGCCTGGGTGCTGACCGCCCCGCCGCTGCTCGCCATCACGCCCAAACCGCAGCGCCACCCACTGCACGCCACAAGTTGGGCGCGCCAGCCGGGGCTGCTGGCCGACTGGCTGCGCGCCCTGGACGGCGACGCGCAGGCCCTGGAACGCTGGCTCGCCGAACACCCTGAACGGCGTCTCGGGCTCTACTACGAGCGTCTCTGGCAGTTCGCCGTGCAGGCGGCGCCGGATATCGAGGTGCTCGCCACCAACCTGCCGATCCGCCAGGAAGGCCATACCCTCGGCGAGTTGGACCTGCTACTGCGCGACGGCGAGGGCGTCCACCACATCGAGCTGGCGATCAAGCTCTATCTCGGCCTCGGCAGCCACGCGGCAGCCAACCCGCGCTACTGGCTCGGTCCCGGCAGCCACGACCGGCTCGATCTCAAGCTCACGCACTTGAGCGAACGTCAGCTGGCGCTATCGGCGCACCCGCAGGCGCAGGCGGCGCTCAGAGAAGTCGGCGCGACACAGGCCCGAGCTGCGCTGTGGATGGCTGGTTATTTGTTCTATGCCTGGCCGGAGCCGTGCGTCGTGCCGCCGATCGTCGATCCCCAGCATTTGCGCGGCCGCTGGCTACACCGGCACGCCTGGCCGGCCTATCAGGCCGCGCACGCCGGCCACTGGATGCCGCTGCCGCGGCCGGCCTGGCTGGCGCCGGCACGCCTCGAAGCAGGGCAACTGTGGGACGAAGCGCAGATCGCCAGTTGGCTGGAGGCGCTGGAGCCGCAAGCGCCAGCGCAACTGCTGGTGCGCCTCGAAGCCGACGGCGATGACTGGCGGGAAGCGGAGCGGCTGTTCCTGGTGCGCGACAGCTGGCCGCACTGATGCGGGCTACTCAGCGGCTACGGTCGACCCGCCCACCGGAGCGGGCCAGATAGCCGGCGCCGCTGTCGCACAGCAAGGCGTCGCGCTGCACCGCCGGCAATGCGTCGACGCCATCGCGCAGCACATAGCTGGTAAAGCCCTGCTGCGAGAGCAGGAAGGCCGCGCTGGCGCTGCGCTTGCCGCTGTCGCAGTAGCACAGGTAGGTACGCGCAGAATCCAGCAAGCGCGACTTCAGGCGCAGTAGGTGCAACGGCATGTTCAACGCCTCCAGGGCATGACCACGCTCGTACTCCTCCTGCAGGCGCACATCCAGCCACTGCGCTCCGTTGGAGAGCAGGCGAGCCGCCTCACCCAGCCCCACTTCGGCCACCACCGGCGCCTTGAGCAGGGCAAGGAAATCCTGGCGATCGAGGCGCATCACGCAACCCGCCTCGAGCAGGGTTACGCTGGCGTTACGCACACTGCCGGACAACAGCGCCTCCTCGCCGAAACAGGCGCCCATCTCCAGCTCCGCCAGCACTTGCCGATCGCCGTTGGCACCGCGCATCACCTGCGCACGGCCGCGACGGAGGAAATAGCAGCAGTCTCCAACCTCACCCTCGCGGACGACCGCCGCCCCCGCCGGCAACTCCATCGGCTGCAGACGTTCGAGCATGGCGCGGACATTTGCCGCCGGCACCTTGGCAAACAGCGGATTCTGCAGCAACGCCTCCAGCCAGCCATCACCATCGGCCTCCCCCGCCAGCTCCAGCAGCAGGTTGGCGCAGACTTGTCGCCAGGTCAGCAGACGGTCCAGCTCTGCGCTGTCGATCGCCAGCACGCTCGCATCGCTGAGCGCACGGACCTCGTGCTGGCGCGGCAGGCTGGGCGACAGCGGGTGACAGCTGGCGCGGCTGCCGGCCACAAGGCGAATCTCGCGGCCGTCGGCACTGCGCAGCAGCAACGTACCGGCCAGCAAGAAATAGCTGACCCGTGTCTGGTCTCCCAGACGACACAGCAACTGCCCGGCCAGCAGCGGCTGCGGCACCAACTGGCCGCGCAGTTCGCGCCACTGCTGCTCGGACAGTGCATCGAGCGGCGTCAAACCGCGCAGTTGCTCGAAACTCAGGGGGGCGCTCATCAACGGCTTGGCATCCCTACAGGACCCGGTGGCTCGCGCAGTGCTGCAAGCGATGCGGCACGGCCTTGCAGGCCCCCGGTGTGAACGAAGATCAATCGGCTACCGGCGGCAAAATAGCCGGCCTCAACATGCTGGCGCAATGCAATCAGCGCCTTGGCGGTGTACAGCGGCTCCAACGGCAGCTGCGCTTCGATCTCGGCCGCGCGCATGAACGCCACCAGCTCGGCGTCGACCTTGGCGAAACCACCACGACAGGCATCGATCAGCAGATAGCCCAGGTCGGGCCGCTCAGCCTCAGCCAGGACGGCGCGCACCTGCTCGACGACACCGTGGTCAGCAGGCACCGCCTGCGCGCCATACACCGGGTGTTGACCGTCTTCCGCCAGCACCAGCCCGGCCAGTGTGGTCCCGGTGCCGACGCCCATCCACCAGCCGTGATAGTCGTCCCAACCCAGCTCGCCGAGCTGGGCCTTGACCATGTCCAGCAAGGTCATGCAGCCCAGCGCGCCAAGCAGGCCGCCGCCACCTTCCGGCACTGGATGCAGTTGCGGATAGAGTTGCCCCCAAGGTACCCAGAAGTCAGCCTCATGACGTGCGCGATAACCGCCATAGCCCAACCAGTGCAGCTGCATACCGCAGGCCTGCAAATCGCTGACGGTGGGCGTGTCCTGGGGATTGCCACGGAGCAGGCCGACGGTAGGAAAGCCGAAGCGCCGACCGGCGGCGGCCAAGGCATGCAGATGATTGGAGTGCGCGCCGCCCAAGCTGATCAGCCCCTCGGCACCGCGCTCAGCCGCTTCACGCAGGTACTCGACGAGCTTGAACCACTTGTTGCCGGAAACCTGCGCATCGATCAGGTCCAGGCGCAGCACGGCGACCTCGATGCCGTACTGCTGCAACCATGCAAGCTTCAGCGACTGGAGCGGCGCCCACGGCGACCACTGGGGAACTACGAGCGGCAAGGTCTAGCTGACGGTGCGCAGGCGACTGGTGGTCTTGTGGCGTGCGCAGCAGTTGGAGTCGCCGAGAACGAAGCGGCTTGGCGCCTCCACCCGCTCGAGTGGTATGGCACAACGCTCGCCACCGGGCAGCGCCGCCTCGCACAGCGGACTCTGATAGTGCTCGAGCCACTGACGATACTGCTCTTCCGAGACGAAGCACTTGGCGGCGGCGTAGGCCAGCGGATTTTCCTGATAGCGCGCGACGTCCTGCAGCGGAATGGTCAGGTGCCCGGCACCCGGGTGATAGACCACGAAGACCACGCCGAGCCGCGCTAAGCGTTCGAGCACCTGATCACCACTTTGCCCGATCGACTCGTCGCGCTCGCGCTTGAGGCGCTCGAGCTCCTGCTGCATCTGGTTGTCCAGCTCGTTGCGGTAGGCCAGCTCGACATCGCGAATGGCAATTTGCTCGCGCAACTCAACCACCGCGGCGGCAATCTTCGCCTTCAGCTCGTTGTCGAACTGCGAACGCAAGATGTCGGCCTCGGCGCGGCTGTGGCGCTCGAGGGCGCGCAGTTGGTTGGTCATTTCCTCGCGATTTTTCTGGAAGCTGTCCGCCTGCTCGTTCAACTGCTGCTTGAGTGTGGCGTTCAGGCCCTCCTGCTGACGCAGGGTCTGGCGCAACGCATGGGTTTCCGCCAGCAGCGTTTTGCGCTGCTCCTCGCCGGCCAGCTTGAAGCGCGCCAGCTCCTCTTCGTGCTGCCGCCCAAGGCTGCTGATGCGCAGGCGCTGCTGCTTGATGAGTTGCGCGGTTTTCAGCCGGTGCTCCTGGTCCATCTTCGCGGCCAGTTGCTCAGCACCTTCCTTGGCCGGGTCCGGGGCATACCATTTGTCTTCGGAGGCGACCTGTAGGCGCTCCGGTGCGACCGCAGGGGCGCCCTCTTCCTCGACCAACAGGCCAAGCTGATTGCGCTTGACCGCATCGCGCAGCAAAACCAGATCATTCTGACCGGGCGCCAGATTCGGATCCCAGAGGTGCATCTGGTGCCAGGACACCGGGCATTGGCTGCGGCAGGCCAGCCGGATCGGCCCGGCGCCCATGTCGGGGCCGCGACCGGAGCGCTCGGCGAGGTGGCGCAGCGGGATGTTCCAGCCGCTGTCGGGGCGCCCGTCTTCATCGAAATCGAGGTAGAAGAACACCGCCGCGCGGACCATCAGGCGGGGGTTGATCAGCGCGTAGACCGCGCGCATCTGCTGATCGGCGAACTCGGGCATGTTGACGATGCCGTCGAGCAATGCCTCGAACTCGGGAAAGAGCATTTCTTTGCAGACACCGCGTTCAGTGAAGAACATCACGGCCTCTACCATCTGCGGCTTGTTCTGCATGCTCATCGAATCCCCTCCCCCGGCCGCCCTCATCTCGGAGTGCGGAAGCTGTCCAACGGCGGCGGATCAGGCGCCAGGCCGTGGTTGGGCTAAGTCTAGGGGAAAAAGGAAGGCGGGCAATGTGACTGGGTTGGCAGTCGCCCGCCGTGGCGCCTGAGTATCACCACGACGAGACGACGAACTGTGACGCGCTTGGAGGGAATCAGCGCGACTTGGCGGCGAGGAACGGCGCCAGGCGCCGACCCATTTCCTCGCCGAGCGCCTGCAGGCCGCTCATCGGGCGGACCATGACCTCGAACTCGACAATCTTGCCGGTCTCGTCGAAGCGAATCATGTCGATGCCTTTGAGCTCCCGCGACGCCACTTTGGCGCTGAACTCCAGGACCACGTTGAGCCCGTCTGCGGTTGCCAGCTCGCGATGATAGGTGAAGTCCTCGAACACCTGCAGCACGGTGTTGAGGATCAGGTTGACGGTCTGCCCACCGGGGTAGGCGGTATGCGCCATCGGCGAACGGAACACCGCCGCAGGGTCGAGCAGTTCCGGCAGCTTGCTCAGGTCACCGGCGGCGACCATGCGGTGCCATTGCGCCAGCGTTTCGGCTGCGGCCGGCTGCAGCAGCGAATTGATCGATGACATAGGAGTTCTCCTTGTTGTTCTGGCCATCAAAGACAACGCCCCGCACGAGGCGGGGCGTCGGGACTTCAGAGTTGCGCGGCGAGGCGTGAACCCTGGTTGATTGCGCGCTTGGCGTCGAGCTCGGCGGCCACGTCCGCGCCACCGATGAGGTGCACGTTCTGGCCGGCGGCGAGCAGCCCGTCATGCAGCTCGCGCAGCGGGTCCTGGCCGGCGCACACGACGATGGTGTCGACCGGCAGCACTTGCGGCTCGCCTTCGGCGACGCGGATATGCAGGCCAGCGTCGTCAACCTTGAGGTATTCGACCGAGTTGAGCATCTGCACGTCCTTGTTCTTCAAGCCAGTGCGATGGATCCAGCCGGTGGTCTTGCCCAGACCGTCGCCGACCTTGGACTTCTTGCGCTGCAGCAGGAACACCTCGCGGGCCGCCGGGTGCACTTGCGCCTTGATCCCGGCGATACCGCCACGGGCCTCCAGGCCGGTGTCGATGCCCCACTCCTTCCAGAACGCCTCGCGGCTCTGGCTGCTAGCTTCGCCCTGATGGGTGATGAACTCGGAGACGTCGAAACCGATGCCGCCGGCGCCGATCACCGCCACGCGCTGGCCGACCGGCTTGCGCTGCAGGATGGCGTCCAGGTAGCTGATCACCTTGCCGTGCTCGATCCCCGGGATGGCCGGCGTACGCGGCACGATGCCGGTGGCGAGGATGATCTCGTCGTAGCCGCCCTTGGCCAGCTCGTCGGCGCTCACGCGGGTGTTGAGGCGCACGTCGACGCCGGTGGTTTCCAGCTTGCGCTTGAAGTAGCGCAGGGTCTCGTAGAACTCTTCCTTGCCGGGCACACGCTTGGCGACGTTGAACTGCCCGCCGATCTCGCCGCTGGCATCGAACAACGTCACGCTGTGGCCACGCTCGGCGGCCACGGTGGCTGCGGACAGGCCCGCTGGGCCCGCGCCGACTACTGCGACTTTCTTCACTTGAGTGGTCGGGATGTAGTTCAGCTCGGTTTCATGGCAAGCGCGCGGATTGACCAGGCAGCTGGTCAGCTTGCCGCCGAAGGTGTGGTCCAGGCAGGCCTGGTTGCAGCCTATGCAAGTGTTGATCTCGTCGGCACGGCCTTCCGCGGCCTTGTTGACGAAGTCCGGGTCGGCGAGGAATGGGCGCGCCATCGACACCATGTCGGCGTCACCCTCGGCCAGCACCTGCTCGGCGACTTCCGGGGTGTTGATGCGGTTGGTGGTGATCAGCGGAATACCGATCTCCCCGCGCAGCTTGGCGGTGACCTTGGTGAAGGCCGCGCGCGGCACCTTGGTGGCGATGGTCGGAATACGCGCTTCGTGCCAGCCGATCCCGGTGTTGATGATGGTCGCACCGGCCTGCTCGATGGCCTTAGCCAGCAGGACGATTTCGTCCCAGGTGCTGCCACCTTCCACCAGATCGAGCATCGACAGGCGATAAATGATGATGAAGTTCGCGCCAACTGCCTCACGTACGCGGCGGACGATCTCCACCGGCAGGCGCATGCGGTTCTCGTAGCTTCCACCCCAGCGGTCGGTGCGCTGGTTGGTGTGCGCGGCGAGGAACTGGTTAATGAAATAGCCTTCCGACCCCATGATCTCGACGCCGTCGTACTCGGCTTGCTGAGCCAGCAAGGAGCAGGTGACGAAGTCCTGGATCTGCTTTTCGATGCCCTCTTCGTCCAGCTCCTTGGGCTTGAACGGGTTGATCGGTGCCTGGATCGCGCTCGGCGCCACCGATTTCGGGCTGTAGGCATAGCGCCCGGCGTGCAGGATCTGCATGCAGATCTTGCCGTCCGCCTCATGTACCGCGCGGGTGACGATCTTGTGCTTCTCCGCCTCTTCCGGCGTGGTCAGCTTGGCCGCGCCGGAATACACCCCGCCCTCGACGTTCGGTCCGATGCCGCCAGTGACCATCAGCCCCACGCCGCCCAGCGCGCGCTCGGCGAAGTAGGCCGCCATGCGCTCGAAGCCATCCGGCTTCTCTTCCAGACCGGTGTGCATCGAACCCATCAGGGTGCGGTTCTTCAGGGTGGTGAAGCCGAGGTCCAGGGGGGCAAGGAGGTGCGGATAGCGAGCGCTCATGGGGGAACTCCACAGCAAGCAGGTTTCACGGATTGCCGCCGCCTCGTGACGGGCGCGGTCAGTTATGGGGCAGACGATAGAGGCGCAACCGGACCCGCTCAATGATCCAAACTCACTAGTTACTGATCGAAAATTACAGCACCGCTTGGCAATCCTGACGCAGCCTCCTACCCTAGGCGTGAATTCGCCACGCAGCCCACCCATGCGCAAACTCCTTCGCACCCTGGCCCTGACAATCAGTCTCGCCATCCTCGCCAGCTATGCCCTGTGGACCGAGATGCGTCCGGTCGGCCATTACCTGTCGGACCTGCGCAGCGAGATCGCGCTCGATGAGGGCGAGAATGCCGACCACGGCAACCTACTGGGCATCCAGCCGGAGCTGTTCGCCGGCGACTACCAGAGTCGCGAACGCCTGGAGCTGAAACTCAACGCCTACCTGGAAAAGGCCCGCAGCGAAGGCCTGCTCAACGCCAAGACGGTAGTGGTGCTGCCAGAGCACGTCGGCACCTGGCTGGTCGCCGCCGGCGAGAAGGCCGAGGTCTATCAGGCCGCCAGCGTCAGCGAAGCGATGAGCTGGATGGCGATCAGCAACCCGCTGCGCCTGGCACGGGCCTGGTTGGCGGCGAAGGGTGACGATCGGCTGGCCGACGCGCTGTTCCGCATGAAGGCCAAGCGCATGGCACAGGACTACCAGCGGCTGTTCGGCGACCTGGCCAAGCGCTTCGGTGTCACCCTAGTCGCCGGCTCCATCGTGCTGCCCGAACCAAGCGTCGAGAATGGCCGCCTGCGTATCGGCAGCGGCCCGCTGTACAACATCAGCCTGGTGTTCGATGCCGACGGCCAGCCGCTCGGCCAACCGCAACGCAAGCTGTTCCCGATTCGCGACGAACAGGGTTTTACCGCCGCTGCGAGCGCCAACAATCTGCACGTCGTCGACACACCGGCCGGCCGCCTCGGCGTACTGATCTGCGCCGACAGCTGGTACCCCGCCGGGTATGCGGAGCTCGCCCGGCAAGGCGCGCAACTGCTCGCCGTGCCGGCCTTCCTGACCGGCAATGGCAACTGGAGCAAACCCTGGGGCGGCTACAACGGCGCGCCGACACCGGCGGATGTCACCCTGCACCCCGGCGAACTCAGCGAAGGCGAGGCCTGGCAGCGCCTGGCACTGGCCGGCCGCCTACCCGGCAGTGGCGCACAGGCGGGCATCACGGTGTTCATGCGCGGCCAGTTGTGGGACATGGGTAGCGACGGGCAGAGCCTGGTGGCCACGCCGACGCACCATCGCCTCGCCGCGGAAGGCCGCGGCGCGCGCCTGCTCAACCTGTGGCTGTAGCGTGATGAAACCCGCCCGCGTGCGCCTAGGCGATCTGGCGGTCGGCTTCATCGACAGCCTCGGCGACGCCGTGCGCAGCTACGCGCTCGATCCGCTGCCGCTGCTCGAGCAGTACGGCCTCGACGCTGCGCGCCTGGCCGAGCCACGCGCCCGCCTGTCGATTCCGCGCTACATGCGCCTCGGCCACGCGGCGATCCAGTTGACCGGCGATCCGGCGCTGGGCTTGCGCATCGGCGGCTTCAGCTCGATCAACCGTCTCGGCCTCGCCGGCGTCACCGCCCTGCAGGCGCCCACCGTGCGCGAGGCCGCACGCGCCCTGACCCGCTTCGAGCCACTCTATGCGCAGAACTACCGAGGTCAGTCGAGCCTCGAGGAAGATGCCCGCGGCGCTTGGCTGCGCTTCTATTCGATCAGCCCCTACAACGGCTATAACCGCTTCGTGGTCGATGCCGTCCTCGCCGCCTGGGCCTGCCAACTGAAGACGTTGAGCGGCGAGCAACTGCGCATCGAACGAGTGATGATCGAGTTTCCCGCGCCGAGCTATGCGGAACGCTATGGCGAGCTGTTCGGCTGCCCGGTGGAATTCGGCGCGCCCGCCAACCAGTTGCGCCTCGACCAGGCCAACCTCAGCCTGCGCAATCCGGGACACTGCCCGAGTACCTGGCGGCACCTGCTGCAGATCTGCGAAGCGGAACTGGTGCAGCTGACGCGTATCCGCAGCCTGCGCGAGCGCATCGTGCACCTGCTCGGCCCGCTGCTGCATGGCCGCGAGCCAGACCTCGAAGAAGTCGCCGCGCGCCTGCAGATGCCGACCTGGACCTTGCGCCGCAAGCTGACCGAGGAAGGCACGCAGTTCCGCAGCATCCTCAATGACACGCGGCGCGACCTGGCGATGGCCTACATCCGCGACACCGAACTGACCTTCGGCGAGATCGCCTACCTGCTCGGTTTCGCTTCGGCGGAAGCCTTCCAGCGCGCCTTCAAGCGCTGGAGCGGGCAGACGCCAGGCGAATTCCGCCGCATCCAGCGTCAGGCCGGCTGATCACATTTCGGTGGCGTCGTCCGCCACTTCGACGCTGTCCTGCTCGTCGGCATGAAAGTCGAGAAGTTCTTCCTGGTAGTCATCCATCGCATGTTCTCCTGCTCTGACGATTGGTCTGTAACAAAGACTATGCCAGGCAGGGTAAATATCCCGCATGAAGGAAAAATGTCGGGCAAAAAAAAGCCCCCAGATCTTGCGATCTGAGGGCTTTCGATATGGCGCAGCGGACGGGACTCGAACCCGCGACCCCCGGCGTGACAGGCCGGTATTCTAACCGACTGAACTACCGCTGCGCGTCGGTTGGACTTGCGTCCGGTGAAACCTGGAACATCTGGCAACTCGGCTTTCGCCTGGCGGCCTCACACCCCGAAAGGTGTGGAAATATGGCGCAGCGGACGGGACTCGAACCCGCGACCCCCGGCGTGACAGGCCGGTATTCTAACCGACTGAACTACCGCTGCGCGTCGGCCGGACTTTCGTCCGAAGCAAGGTTTGGTGGCTGATGACGGGATCGAACCGCCGACCCCCTGCGTGTGATGCAGGTGCTCTCCCAGCTGAGCTAATCAGCCTCGCCTTGCGAGGCGCGCAATTTACGCAGGGGCCCCTCCTAAGTCAACACCCTGCATGGAAATTTTCTAAAATCGGGTGTGACCCAGCACCATGATTGCGCCGACCAGGCGCACCCTGCCCCGGTACGGCGCACGAATCACGGATTGACGCGCAGGGTCAGCCGGGCGGCCACCTGACCGTCGTCGGCACGGTCCAGACCGGCCTCGTCGATGCGCACGCCCTGCCCCTCCAGGGCGGCGAACCAGCGCAGTAAACTGCCGAAGGGCGCCGGCTGTACGCTGACCTGTACGCCGCCATCCCCTTCGCCATCCAGTCGATCCACCGCCAGGCCCTGTTCGCTGGCGCTGGCGGTGACCAGGCCTTGCAGCTGCGCCGGATCGAGCGCCACCTGCGGGCGAGCCTTCACGTTGCGCACCAGCGGCGCCTGGGCCTGCAGATAAGCGCTCAGTTCACGCTGCTGCTCGAAATACTGCCGCGCCCCACTGCGCGCCTGCTCGGCCGGCCGCCAGAGCAGCAGGTAAAGCAGTACCAGCAGCACAAAGCCGCCGAGCAGCACCAGGGCCACCCGCTCGCGCGGCACCAGCCCCTGCCAGCGCTTGGCCAACGGTGAGTGCTCCAGGCGTGCCGCAAGCGGCGCGCTCAACCCCTTTATCGTCATCATCTAGCCTCCAATCACCAAGCGCGCACTGACACCGCCATCTTCCCGACTGGCCGACCCCAACTGCACCGCCAGCCCCGCCTCGAGCAGGCGCTGGCGCAAACGCTCCAGCGCGTCGAAGCCCGGCGCCTGCACCTGCAGGGCTAGATCGCCGCGGCTTTCACTGAAATCCAGCTGCTGCACGCGCACCTGCGCGCCGTCGGCAACCAGTGCGCCGACCGCCTGACCAAGCATACCGAGCAGGCGCCCCTGCCCTCCGCCACCGGTCTCGGCGAGGTGCTGATCGAACTGATGGCGCAGGTTGACCAGCCGCGTGTCGTCGGGGAACAGCTCGCGGTACAGGCTCGCGCTGGCCGCCGCGTAGCGGTCGCCTTCGCGTTGCAGGTGCCAGGCCTGAGCGAGATTGAAGCCCCACTGCAAGATCAACCACAGACCCAGCAGGCCAAGTACCGGCCGCCAACGTCGCCACGCCCCGCTCGCCTCGCGCACTGCGAACTCGGCCTGCGCCAGATCACAGCTGGGCCGCTGCGCCGCCAGCCAGGCATGGGCGTCGGCCAGCACCACCTGGGCGTCCACGCCCTGCAGCACCGGTTGATCGCGCGGGCCGCGTACCGTCTGCGGCGCCGGGCAGGCGGCTGCGATGGCGGGCCAATCCTCGCTGGCGAGTGCCAGGCGGGCGCTGCCTGCACCGCCGAGCAGCCAGCGCCCGTCCAGCCAGCAGAGCTGGCTGCCGTCTTCTGGCAGCAGGTCGGCATCCACCTGAATCGCCGCCGGCGGCCGATCACCACACAGCTCCAGCCACGCCTTGAGCCAGTCACGACGCACGGCGAACACCCGGCTGCGACCGTCAGGCAGCGTGCCGCCCAGCGCCAGATGGAACTGTTCGATGTCTTCGGCGAGCAGCTCTTCCACCGCAAATGGCAGCGCCTGACGCAGCCAGCGCGCCTTCTGCGTCGGCAGCGCAACGGCGCAGGCGGTGACCGCTTCGACCGGCACGATCAAGCGCCACGGCGCTGCCATCCGCGCCAACGCGCCGCTGAAGGTCGCTGTGCGCACCTGCCCCTCACTGATGTAATGCACGCCGAGTTCGGCCTCCACGGCGTGGCAGGCCGCTGGTGGCAGAAACACGCACCCCTGGCTCATGGCTCCTCCTTTTCCGCCGGTTGCGGCGGCAATCCTGATTGTCCGAGGTCGCGGCCAAGTACCCGCACTTTGCCCTCGCTGTCACGTTGCACCGTGCTGACCAACACCTGGCGGCGCTCGTCCAGGGCGACTTCGCAGATCACTTGAAAATAGTCGCTGCCGACCGCCAGCCCCTGCGCCTTCACGCCGAGCCCGGCCAGCGCTGGCTGCGCGAGAAACTCCTCGATCGACCGGTAGCCCTGTGCACCGCGCGCCGCGACCAGCTCCGCAGCAGCGCCGGCCGACAGGCCATCGGCCAGGGTCGAGAGCACCAGCGCACTGGCGGTGTTCACGTTCAGGCCCGCCGCTTCCGGCAGTGCACTCACATAGGGGCGCAGGCGCCGGTAGTCGCTCTCGCGCATACCCAGCAGCAGGCGCAATTCGGAAACATCGGCGATCGCACGGTTCGCCGCGCGGTAGGCCGGCTGCGCCAGCAGGTACTGATTGTCCTCGGCGCCTTCGCTGCCGGTCGGTTCTTCACCGGCATCCAGCCAGTCGACCAGCCGATCGGCGTAGGGCTGCTCAATCTCCAGCCGCAACAGCAGGCGGCGGAACTGCGCCACGGCCTGCACGTTGGCCTGGCGCTGGTGCAGCAGGCTGTTGAGGTTGAAGCGCCCGCTGGGGTCCTCGATGCGCACGCGCAGCTCGCCACCCTCCTCAAGGGCAAAGCTACTGAGCGGTTTCGCCCAGGCTTCGCCCAGGTGGTCCACCGGGCGGCGCGGGTCGCCCTGGCGCAGATCGCGAGCAAGCACCGCTTCGGCCAACCGCTCGCCGCCCAAAGCGTACTGCCAGGCCTGCCGCACGTTGAGTTGATTGGCACTGCTGCGGATGGCCAGTTGCTGGCGGGCGATCAGGCCGGCGCAGACCACCGTCACCACGGCCGCCACGAGCAGCACGGTGATCAACGCCACCCCGCGTTGACGGTTCATTGGGCAGCCTCCGGGCTAACCGCAGCGTCATCCGCCGCGCCCTCAACCTGCCCGTCGGCCGGCCCTTCGCCTTCGCCCGCCTGCTCGCCCACGGTCTCCGGCTTGGCGCCATCGGGCAGGCGCAGCAGCCGGCGCAGCTGGCCATAGCGGCGGTGCTCCAGGGTCAGCTCCACCGCTCGCGGCAGCTGCCGCAGATTGTCCTCACTGGTGCCTTCGCTGGGCGGCCAGCTGTCCAGCCAGCGGTTTTCCGCATCCAGGTAGCGCACGGAAAAGTGGATGACGCCGTCGAGCACCTGCTGCATCTGCGGCTGACTGTCCTGGGCCTGATCGAGCACCAGCCAGTAGCGCCTCTGCCACTGCTCGCCGCTCAGCTGCCAGCGCACCCGCTGCACCTGCGAACGCAATTGCCCGGTCGGGTTGCGCCAGCCGGCGCGAGTAAATTCCAGCTGCGCGCTATCGCCCGCCACGCCAGTCAGCGCCGGCAGCGACTCGCCGTTGCCGTCGCGTACCGGACGCGCCAACACCTGCAGCAGGTCGCGCTCGAACGCGCCGATCGCACGGGTCAGCTCACGCAGTTGTTGCTCCTGGACGCGAGTGGCGGCGTCGCTGCGCAGCACACTGTCGAGCATGCGATAGGTGGCCAGCGCCAGCAGGGCGAAGATCGCGATGGCGATCAGCAACTCCAGCAAGGTGAAGCCGCGCTGCCTCATGGTTGCCGCCCGAGAAAACCGCTCAGATGCACCACGGCGCGCTCGACGATGTCGCCGCCGCGTTCGCCCGCTGCAACCCAGATGGTCGCGCGGCGCATTTCCGGCTCGCTGGTCGCCTCGACCAGGCTACGCCACTGCCAGCGACGCCCGGCGAACTCCACCTGACCTTCGCTACGGCCATCCGCCGGTGGATTGGCCGCGAGCTGCAGTTCAGTGAGCTGGTTGTCGGCAATCCACATCGCCAGGGTCTTGTCTTCCAGGCGCGCGGCACCCTGCAGGCTGCGCGAACTGGCCGCCAGCACGCTGGCCGCGACCACAGCGAAGATCGCCAACGCCACCAGCACCTCGAGCAGCGTGAAGCCGCGCGCGCGCCTCAACTGGCACGTCCCGTGGCCAGCACTTCGACCTTGGGCAGACTAAAGCCGTCGCTGGACAACTGCAGCCGCAGGCCATCCCTGCGCCGTTCGACCAAGCGCAGGCGGAACGGACTGAATTCGCCACTGGAGAGAATCAACAATTGCGGCACCAGCGCGGCGGACTTCTTCTGCTCGCTGTCATCGGCCACCGGCCCTGGCAACGTCAGCGCCTGGCCATCCAGCTCGATGCTCAGTTCGGCCCACTCGGGCAAGCGGTGTTCGCGCTTGTCCAGCGGCTGCCAGGCGCCACTGCGCTCTTCGTAGCGCAGCACCTGATAGGCCTCCGGCGTCACCCACAAACCGTACTCGCGGTTATCCAGCACCGCCTCGTCGGCAAGCACGCCGAGCAGGCTGGCCAGCCGCTCGGCCTCGTTGTTCAACTCGCGCGCCGGCCCGGCCACCCCGGTGCTGAGCACCGCCAGGCCGGCGAGGCTACCGATGATCACCATGACCACCAGCAGCTCGATCAAGGTAAACCCCGCGGCGCGACGCATGCTGTTCAGAGGTCCCAGTTACCGATATCGGCGTCCAGCTCGCTGCCGCCTTCCTTGCCGTCGGCGCCGAACGAGTACAGGTCGAACGCACCTTTGCTGCCCGGTGCCAGGTACTGGTAAGGATTGCCCCACGGATCGACCGGGACCTTCTTCAGGTAGCCTTCCTTGTTCCAGTTCTTCGCCTGCGGATTGCCCGACGGTTTACGCACCAGCGCCTCCAGACCCTGCTGGGTGCTCGGGTAGACGTGGTTGTCCAGCTTGTACATGTCCAGCGCCGCGCTGACGCCCTTGATATCGCCCTTGGCGACGGTGACTTTGGCCTGATCCGGGCGGCTCATCACCTGCGGGACCACCAAGGCCGCGAGAATACCGAGGATGACCACCACTACCATGATTTCGATCAGCGTAAAGCCGCCTTGACGTCGTTTCACAGACTTACCCCACCAGTTGATTGAGAGAAAGAATCGGCAACAGGATGGCCAGCACGATGACCAGCACCACGGCGCCCATGAATACCAGCATGAAGGGCTCGAACAGGCCGACCAGCAGGGCCACCTGCGCGGCCAGGTCGCCTTCCTGGTTGCGTGCGGTGCGGGCCAACATCTGATCCAGTTCGCCGGAGCGCTCACCGCTGGCAATCATGTGCAGCATCATCGGCGGGAACTGGCCGCTGGCCTCCAGGGCGCGAGTCAGACTGCCGCCCTCGCGGACCTTCTGCGCGACCACCACAACGTGCGCGCGAATCACCCGGTTCGCAATCACCTCGGCGGCGATGCTCAGCGCCTCGACCAACGGCACGCCGCTGCGTGTGAGGATGGCCAGGGTCGAAACGAAGCGCGCGCAATCGGTGGCGCGGATCAACCGCCCCACCAGCGGCACATGCAGCAGGAAGCGGTGCCAGCGCAGACGCACGCCGTCGTCGCGCAACGCCTGGCGCAGACCCAGCACCGCCGCGACGATCAGCAAGAGCAGCAGCCAGCCCCAGTGCTTGACCAGGTCGCTGGTGGCGATCAGCACCCGGGTGAGCAGCGGCAAGGTCTGCCCCGAGTCGATGAACACCTTGACCACGTCAGGCACCACGTAGCCGAGCAGGAAGCCGACGATCAGCAGGGAGGTGACCATCAGGATCAGCGGATAGAGCAGCGCCAGCTGTACCTTCTGCCGCGACTGCTGGCGTTGCTCGGTGTAGTCGGCGAGCTGCTCGAGGACCGGACCCAGGTGACCGGCGTGCTCACCGGCCGCCACGGTGGCGCGGTACAGCTCGGGAAACGCGGCGGGAAACTCCTTGAGACTGGCGGCCAGGCTGTGGCCTTCCAACACCCGGGCGCGCACGGCCAGCAGCATCGACTGCACGCGCGGCGCACTGGCCTGTGCGGCCGCGGCGCGTACCGCTTCCTCGATCGGCAGGCCGGCTTGCACCAGGGTCGCCAACTGACGGGTCAGCAAGGCCAGATCGCGAGCCGACAAGCCGCGGGCAAAGTGGAAAACCCCACTGCTGACCGGCTCGCGGACCCGCGTAGGTTTCACTTCCAGCGGCGCCAGTTGGCGCTCGCGTAGCAACTGCCGCACCTGGCGCGCGCTATCGGCTTCCAGCACGCCTTTCTGCTGGCGCCCGGCGGGGTCCAGTGCAAGGTATTCGAAGGCGGCCATTTATTCTTCCCGTGTTACGCGCAGCACTTCTTCCAGCGTGGTCACGCCCTCCAGCACCTTGCGCCGCCCATCCTCGCGAATGCTCGGGCCATGGCTGCGCGCGTGGCGGGTCATTTCCTGCTCGCTGGCGGCGTTGTGGATCAGTGTGCGCATGCGATCGTCGAACACCACCAGCTCATAGATGCCGGTACGGCCGCGATAACCCTGCTGGTTGCACTGCGTGCAGCCCCGCGCGTGGTAGAGCTGCGGCGCCTCGTCGGGCGCCACGCCCAGCGTGCGGCACTCCGTCTCGCCGGCCACGTAGGCTTCACGGCAATGCGGGCAGAGCACACGGACCAGGCGCTGGGCCAGCACGCCGAGCAGCGACGAAGACAACAGGAACGGCTCGATACCCATGTCGACCAGCCGGGTGATCGCGCCGATCGCACTGTTGGTGTGCAGCGTCGACAGCACCAGGTGCCCGGTAAGCGAGGCCTGCACGGCGATTTCCGCGGTCTCGCGGTCGCGAATCTCGCCGACCATCACCACGTCCGGGTCCTGGCGCAGGATAGCGCGCAGGCCGCGTGCGAAGGTCATGTCGACCTTGGTGTTGACCTGGGTCTGGCCGATGCCTTCCAGGTGATACTCGATCGGGTCCTCGACGGTGAGGATGTTGCGCGTGCGGTCGTTGAGGCTGACCAGGCTGGCGTACAGGGTGGTGGTCTTGCCCGAGCCCGTCGGCCCGGTCACCAGCAGGATGCCGTGTGGCTTGCGCACGGTTTCTTCCATCAGTTCGCGGTCGCGCGCCGACATGCCGAGGTGCTGCAGGGACAGGCGCCCGGCCTGCTTGTCGAGCAGACGCAGCACCACGCGCTCACCGTTGGCCGACGGCAGCGTGGACACACGAATATCCACCTCGCGCCCACCGACCCGCAGGGAAATTCGCCCGTCCTGTGGCACGCGTTTCTCGGCGATATCGAGCTTGGCCATTACCTTGACCCGCGAGACCAGCAGTGCGGCCAACTCACGCTTCGGCTCGAGCACTTCGCGCAGGATGCCATCCACGCGAAACCGCACCACTAGGCGCCTCTCAAAGGTTTCCAAGTGGATATCGGAGGCGTTCTCCTTGATCGCCTCACCGAGAATCGCGTTGATCAGGCGAATGATAGGGGCGTCATCCTCCTGCTCGAGCAGGTCCTCGGTCTCCGGAATCTGCTCGGCCAGAGCCGCCAGATCGAGGCTGCCGCCAATGTCCTCGGCGAGCTGCATGGATGCCGAATCATGTTGGTAGGCCAGACCCAACGCACGCTCGAAGGCCTCCGCGGACAACGGTTGGAGCGGTAGACGACTGCCGACGAAGCGCTGGACTTCGGCCAAGGCGGTCAATTCCACCGTGGCGCGATGGGCCAGGCAGGTCCGCCCGGACTCGGTGACCAGGACCACACCATGGCGTTTGGCGAAACTGAAAGGCAATCGGCGCAGCGGCGCCTGGGAGAGCGGAACGATCATACGAAGCGACCTTCAAAGGGTAACCGTGGCAGCCTGCCAAGTTGTTCTTACAAGCTTAGGACCCGGTTCCGCATTTTTTGTTGTTATGCGTTGAGCAGCGTTTTTTTGCTGCGGGGTTATCTTTAACACAACGCTCTACGACGCACACCCACCCGAATTTTCAGTTGCTGGCTTGAGTCGCGCTGCTGCTATGATCTTTATCGGCCTTATTCACCCAATAACAAGAAAACATCATGGAGTGACACCCTTGGCCAACGCCCCCCGAACGCTCTCGATCCGGCGACACGCACCGCTGCTGCTTGGCGCGCTGCTGATCATCGCCATGAGCGTCAGCCTGGCCTGGCAAACCGCCGACTGGATTCGCCTGTTGCGCCACGCACCGACAGTGCAGAGCGCAGCACCGGCCACCCTCACCACGCGGGCACTCGAAAATCTGGACAGCCTGTTCGGCGCCAGCGGCCCGGCAAGCAGCGCGCCGCCGCCCTCGACCAACTTGCGCCTGACCTTGCGCGGCAGCTTCGTCAACGCCAATGCGCAACATTCCAGCGCCATTATTCAGCGCGAAGGCAGCAAGCCAGAACGTTTTATCGTGGGTTCGGAGATCGATTCAGGCGTGCGTCTGCACGGTGTCTACCGCGATCGCGTCGAGCTGGAGCGCGCGGGCCGCCTGGAAACCCTGACCTTCCCCACCCGGCGCAGTACGCCCCCCGCCGCGAGCGCGCCAACTGACAGCACTGCCGACGAGCTCTCTGCCCTGCAGGACGAAAACGCCGCAGAGCTGCGTGAACGCATGGAATCTCTCCGCCAGCAGATGGAAGCGGCCGGCACGCTGCCCGCCGAAGAAGCCCCTAGCGAAACGCCCCCAGAACCGCCTACGGAAAGCGATTGAACGATGCCAGCCCATTTCTCGCGCCTTACCTTCGCCCTCCTCGCCGCCGGCCTGCTCGCCACCCCGCTGGCCGCTTCCGCCGCCATCAATCCGGCGACAACGGGCAATAGCAGTACTCAGCAGGATGAACGCTGGACCATCAATCTGAAGGACGCGGATATTCGCGAGTTCGTTGATCAGGTCGCCGACATTTCCGGTGAAACCTTCATCGTCGACCCCAGGGTCAAGGGCCAGGTCAGCGTGGTGTCGAAAGCGCCGCTGTCGCTGACCGAGGTGTACCAGCTGTTTCTCTCGGTGATGGCGACCCACGGCTTCAGCGTGATCACCCAGGGCGGTCAGACGCGCATCGTGCCCAACGCCGAGGCAAAGGCCGAAGCCGGTGGTGGACGGCTGGGCGGGGAAACCATGGAAACCCGGCTGATCCAGGTGCAGCACACCCCGGTGACCGAGCTGATTCCGTTGATCCGCCCCCTGGTCCCGCAATACGGCCACCTCGCCGCCGTGACGACCGCCAACGCGCTGATCATCAGCGACCGTAGCGCGAACATTGCCCGCATCGAAACCCTGATCCGTCAGCTCGACCAGAAAAGCGATCACGACTACAGCGTCGTCGACCTCAAGTACGGCTGGGTCACCGACGTGGCTGACGCCCTGAACAGCGCTCAGGCGCGGGGGCAAACCAAGGGTGTCAGCGGCACCCAAGTGGTGGCCGACACGCGAACCAACCGCCTAATCCTCATCGGTCCACCGGCCGCGCGCGCCAAACTGGCTGGACTGGCCCGCTCGCTGGACACGCCGACCACGCGCTCCGCCAACACCCGCGTGATCCGCCTGCGCCACAACGACGCCAAGGCCCTGGCCGCCACGCTCAGCGAACTTTCCGAAGGTCTCAAGGCCCCGGAAGGCGAAGGCGCCGCGCCGGCCGGTGGCGGCCCCGGCAAGCCGCAGACACTGTTGATCCGCGCCGATGAAAGCCTTAACGCCCTGGTACTACTGGCCGAGCCGGACACCGTGGCAACGCTGGAAGAGATTGTCCGCCAGCTCGACGTGCCGCGCGCCCAGGTGATGGTCGAGGCAGCCATCGTCGAAGTCTCCGGCGATATCACCGACGCCCTAGGCGTGCAGTGGGCGGTCGATGCGCGCGGCAGCACCGGCGGGCTGGGTGGCGTGAACTTCGGCAATACCGGGCTCTCCATCGGCTCGGTACTGCAGGCCATCCAAGACGACCGCAATGACGTCGACAACCCGCTCCTCAACAACCTGCCCGATGGCGCCATCGTCGGCATCGGCACCGACAGCTTCGGCGCGCTGATCACCGCCTTGTCGGCCAACAGCAAGAGCAACCTGCTCTCCACACCGAGCCTACTGACCCTGGACAACCAGAAGGCCGAGATCCTGGTCGGCCAGAACGTGCCATTCCAGACCGGCTCGTTCACCACCACCACCGACGGCGCGAGCAACCCGTTCAACACCATCGAGCGCAAGGACATCGGCGTAACGCTCAAGGTCACTCCACACATCAACGATGGCGCCACCCTGCGCCTGGAGATCGAGCAGGAAATTTCCTCGATCGCCCCCAGCGCCACGCTGACCGCCCAGGCCGTCGATCTGATCACCAACAAGCGCTCGATCAAGAGCACGATCCTCGCCGAAGATGGCCAGGTCATCGTGCTCGGCGGCCTAATCCAGGACGATGTCACCCAGACCGATTCGAGGATTCCGCTGCTCGGTGATATCCCCTGGATCGGCCGGCTATTCCGCTCGACCAAGGACACCCATATCAAACGCAACCTGATGGTGTTCCTGCGTCCCAGCGTGATCCGCGATCGTGCTGGCCTGGCCGCGCTGTCCGGCAAGAAGTACGGAGACATTCGGGTCCTGGGCGGCGGTGACGACGAGCACCCGAGCATCCTGCCGGCCAATCCGCTGCAACTGTTCGATGGACGCGGCGCTCCGGCGGTCGATCTGCGCCAGAACTGAATTCGGCGCAAACAAAACAGGCGGCGAATCCCTCGGATTCCCGCCTGTTTTGTTATGTAGAAGCCGTGCGGCTTACTGGTAGATCATCTTCCGCGTCATGCCGCCGTCGACCAGGAACTCCTGACCGGTGACAAAGCCTGCGCAACCGGACAGCAGCCAGCCGACCAGCGCCGCCACATCCTCGACCGTGCCCACCCGCCCCGCCGGATGCTGCGCATGATCCTGCTCGCTGAGCGGATCGGCACGCCGCTCGCTGGGATCGCGCGCATCGATCCAGCCCGGACTCACGGCGTTGACGCGCACGTCGGGTCCGAGGCTGACTGCCAGTGCGTGGGTCAAGGCCAACAACCCGCCCTTGCTCGCCGCATACGCCTCGGTGTGCGCTTCGGACTGGTGACTGCGCGTCGAACAGATGTTGACGATGGCCCCACAGTGGGCGCGCAGATACGGCGTGCAGTACTTGGCCAGCAGCATCGGGCCAGTCAGATTGACCGCCAGGGTGCGCTGCCAGCGGCCCAGATCGAGGCTTTCCAGCGGAGAGTTGTGCGGGTCGGCGACCGCGGCATTGTTGATCAGCGCATCGAGCCGGCCGAACTGCCCCAGCACTTCTGCGACGGCGACGACCACCTGGCTTTCCTGCGCCACGTCCACGCCGACGAACCAGGCATTGGGGCCCAGCGCTTCAGCGACCTTCGAGCCACGACTGCGATCGACATCGGCCAGCACCACCTGCCAGCCTTCGACAATCAGCCAGGCCGCGATACCGAGGCCGATGCCATGCGCCGCCCCGGTGACCAACGCAACCTTGCCGTTGTTTGTCGGGGCACCCGTGAGCTGCAGATCGACCGTCGACTCCACCATCAGAGCGCTGCCAGTCCCCGGACCAGGTCGGCCTTGAGATCTTCCAGCTCTTCCAGGCCAACCGCGACGCGCACCAGGTTATCGGCGATGCCGGCCTTAGCCCGCTCTTCCGGCGACAGACGACCGTGCGAGGTGGTCGCCGGATGGGCGATGGTGGTTTTGGTGTCACCGAGGTTGGTGGTGATCGAAATCATCCGCGTCGCATCGATGAAGCGCCAGGCGCCAGCCTTGCCGCCCGCCACCTCGAAGCTGACCACCGCCCCGAACGCCGACTGCTGACGCTTGGCCAGCTCGTGCTGCGGATGGCTGGACAGCCCGGCGTAGTAGACCCGCTCGATGCCGGGCTGGCCTTCCAGCCACTCGGCCAGCGCCAGGGCGCTTGCGCTGTGCGCCTGCATGCGGATGCGCAGGGTTTCCAGACCTTTGAGGAACACCCAGGCGTTGAACGGACTCAGGGTCGGGCCGGCGGTACGGAGGAAGCCGACCACTTCCTGCATCTGCTTGCTGCGACCCGCCACCACGCCACCGAGGCAGCGCCCCTGGCCGTCGATGTATTTGGTTGCGGAGTGGATGACGATATCCGCACCGAGCTTCAGCGGCTGCTGCAGCGCCGGGGTGCAGAAGCAGTTGTCCACGGCCAGCAGCGCGCCCTGGGCATGCGCCACCTCGGCCAGCGCGGCGATATCCACCAGCTCGGCCAGCGGATTAGACGGCGACTCAACGAAGAACAGCTTGGTGTTGGGTTTGCACGCCGCACGCCAGCCGTCGACATCGGCGAGAGCCGGGTAGTCGACCTGCACGCCGAAGCGTTTGAGGTACTTCTCAAACAGGCTGATAGTTGAGCCGAACACGCTGCGCGAGACCAGTACGTGGTCGCCGGCGCTGCACAGGGCCATCACCGTGGCGAGAATCGCCGACATGCCCGAAGCGGTGGCCACCGCCTGCTCGGCGCCTTCCAGCGCCGCAATGCGCTCTTCGAAAGCCCGCACAGTGGGGTTGGTATAGCGCGAGTAGACGTTGCCCGGCACTTCGCCGGCGAAACGTGCCGCGGCATCGGCAGCCGTGCGGAACACGTAGCTGGAGGTGAAGAACAGCGGCTCGCCGTGCTCGCCCTCAGGCGTGCGCTGCTGGCCGGCGCGCACCGCGAGGGTGTCGAACGCGGCGCCTTCGAGGTCGCTGTCCAGCCGACCGGCATCCCATTCCTGACTCATCTCCCGCCCTCTTCAGTTGTTGTACAGGTCGATGATCGCGCTGACTGCCTGCGACTTGACCTTGCTGGCGTCGTTGCGCGCCTGCTCGATCTTGTTCAGGTAGGCCTCGTTGACATCGCCGGTGACGTAGTTGCCATCGAACACCGCGCAATCGAAATGCTCGATCTTGATCTTGCCGCCGCCAACCGCCTCGATCAGGTCCGGCAAGTCCTGGTAGACCAGCCAATCGGCGCCGATCAGCTCGCCCACTTCTTCGGTGGTACGGCCATGGGCGATCAGTTCGTGGGCGCTCGGCATGTCGATGCCATACACGTTGGGGTAGCGCACCGCTGGGGCCGCCGAGCAGAAGTAGACGTTCTTTGCGCCGGCCTCGCGGGCCATCTGGATGATCTGCTTGCAGGTGGTACCGCGCACGATGGAGTCGTCGACCAGCATCACGTTCTTGCCGCGGAATTCCAGCTCGATGGCGTTGAGCTTCTGCCGCACGGATTTCTTGCGCGCCGCTTGGCCCGGCATGATGAAGGTCCGGCCGATGTAGCGGTTCTTGACGAAGCCCTCGCGGAACTTCACGCCCAGTCGGTTGGCCAGCTCCAGCGCTGCGGTCCGGCTGGTATCGGGAATCGGGATCACCACGTCGATGTCGTGGTCGGGACGCTCGCGGAGGATCTTGTCGGCGAGCTTCTCGCCCATGCGCAGGCGCGCCTTGTACACCGAGATGCCGTCCATGATCGAATCCGGGCGCGCCAGGTAGACGTGCTCGAAGATGCACGGCGAGTACTGCGGATTGCGTGCGCACTGGCGGGTGTGCAGCTTGCCGTCTTCGGTGATGTACACCGCCTCGCCCGGCGCCAGGTCACGGATCAGCGTGAAGCCAAGCACGTCCAGCGACACGCTTTCCGAGGCGATCATGTACTCGACGCCCTCGTCGGTATGACGCTGACCGAACACGATCGGGCGAATGCCGAAGGGGTCGCGGAAACCGACGATGCCGTAGCCGGTGATCATCGCCACCACTGCGTAACCACCGAGGCAACGCTCATGCACGTCGCTGACCGCGGCGAACACGTCTTCCTCGGTCGGCTGCAACTTGCCGCGCTGCGCCAGCTCATGGGCGAACACGTTGAGCAGGACTTCGGAATCGGAGTTGGTGTTGACGTGGCGCAGGTCAGACTCGTAGATCTCCTTGGCCAGCTGCTCGACGTTGGTCAGGTTGCCGTTGTGCGCCAGTGTGATGCCATACGGTGAGTTGACGTAGAACGGCTGTGCCTCGGCGGAGCTTGAGGAGCCCGCGGTCGGGTAGCGCACGTGGCCGATGCCCATGTGCCCGACCAGGCGCTGCATGTGTCGTTGCTGGAACACATCGCGCACCAGACCGTTGTCCTTGCGCAGGAACAGGCGACCTTCGTGGCTGGTCACAATGCCGGCAGCGTCCTGGCCGCGATGCTGAAGGACGGTTAGCGCGTCATACAGCGCCTGATTGACGTTCGACTTACCGACGATACCGACGATGCCACACATGCGACGCAACCCCTGCTAGTAGTTCAGGCTAATGACGGGTGTCAGCGCTCGCTGCTGGAGCCAGCGCAACACCCCAACACAATGGCTTAACCGGGTATACCCAGGCCGCCATTCGAGAGCCAGCGACCGGTGAAGCTCAAAATGAGCGACTTCGACCAGTCGGCGACCATCAAGAAATGCGGCAGCAGTGTCGACTGCTGCCACCAGGAATCCTGCTGAACCGGTGCCAAGCTGAGCAGCCCCACGGCCACCACCACCAGCAAAGCACCGCGGGCGGCACCAAACACCATGCCCAGAAAGCGGTCTGTGCCGTCCAGGCCGGTGACCCGAATCAGCTCGCCAATGAGAAAGTTGACTAGCGCCCCCACCAGCAAGGTGACGACGAACAAGAGTACGCAGGCGGCGATTACGCGCGCCGACGGCGTTTCAATGAAATCGGCAAGGTGTTGCGCCAGCGCGCCACCAAACATCCAGGCTACGGCCCCGGCGACAATCCAGGTAACCAGCGATAGCGCTTCCTTGACGAAGCCGCGTCTCAAGCTGATCAGACTGGAAACCACGATGATGGCGATAATCGCCCAATCGAACCAGGTAAATGCCACGGCGCAGTCTACGAACGGGAAAGGCGCTGCATTTTAACAGACGCCCGCCCCTGGGGTAAGCCGCGCTCGGCAGTTAGGGCGCGACGAGGTTAGCTGCGCTCGGGCTGGAAACGCACGATGAAGCCGTTCAGCTTCTGTTGACGGTTGAGCTGGTCGCGCAAGCGGTCTGCCTCGGCACGCTCAATCACCGGCCCGACGAACACCCGGTTCATGCCGTCGGTGGTGCGGATATAGGCGTTGTAGCCCTTACTGCGCAGGGTCTTCTGCAGACTTTCCGCGCTGGCGCGATTTGACAGGCTTGCCAGCTGGATCGACCAACTGACCGGCAGGCTATTGGCATCCAGCCTGCTGGCCGGCGCGGATGGTGCTGCCGGCGCCTCGAAGGGCGGCACGACTACTGGGGCGGGAGTGGCCGCCGGAACTGGCTGCGGAGCCTGGGCTACCGGGGGCACGACCGGCTGCACCGGCGTCTCGCCCGCCTGCGACTCGGCAGGCACAGGCTCGTCGGGCAGCGGTTGCGGCTCCGGAACGATAACTGGATCCAGCTTGGCAACAGGAGCAGCAGGGGCTTGCGGCATCGGCGGCGCATCGACCACGACATGACGGGTCTCGTCCTGCCGTGACAGCAGCATCGGCAGGAAGATTACCGCCAAGGCCACCAGTACCAGCGCCCCCACGATGCGCTGTTTAAGCCCTTTATCCAGCAATGCCATCCTGCATGTCTCCCCTGGAATGGCGGGCCAGCCACTCCAAGGCCTCGGCCACGCAATAAAAAGAACCGAACAGCAGGATCTCATCTCCCGCCGCCGCATGCTCGCATTGTGCCACGAGCGCGGCCGCTACGCTGGAGTAGGCGGTCACGGAAGCACCCTGCTTGCGCAACGCAGCCTCCAATTCGGCAGCCGGCCGTGTGCGGCTGGTCGGCAGCGGCGCCACCGCCCAATCGCGCACCTGCGCGAGCAGCGGCTGGACAACCCCGCCCAGATCTTTGTCGGCGAGCAGGCCAAAGACCGCCAGACGCCGCGACGTGGACGCCAGGCGGCCGGCCAGATACTGAGCCGCATGGGGGTTGTGCCCCACATCCAGCAGCACGCTCAGCGGCTTACCTTTCCATACCAGCTGGCGGCGGTCCAGCCGCCCAGTGATTCGCGCCCCGACCAGCGCCTCGGCCAGCTCGTCAGCCCGCCACGGCAAATCCAGTAAGGCATAAGCCTGGAGGGCCAAGGCCGCGTTCTCCATCGGCAGGTCGAGCAGCGGCAGGTCATGCAACTGCACGAGCTGCCCCTGCCGATCATGACCGAACCAGTGCCAGCCGTTTTCAGTCATGGCCAGATCGTAATCACGCCCCCGCAGAAAGAACGGCGTGGCCAAGTTGGTAACCTGGGTCAAAAGGGATTGCGGCGGCTCAAGATCGCCGCAGAGAGCAGGTCGGCCTTGGCGCAGAATACCGGCCTTCTCGAACGCGACCGACTCTCGACTATCGCCAAGCCAATCCGCGTGATCCAGACCAATACTGGTGATCAGGGCCAGGTCAGCATCGATAAGGTTGACGGCATCCAGGCGACCGCCCAGCCCTACTTCCAAGATCGCGAAATCCAGCGCGGACCGCTCAAACAGCCAGAATGCCGCGAGCGTGCCCATTTCGAAGTAGGTCAGGGAAATCTCGCCGCGCGCGGCCTCGACCGCGGCAAACGCCTGACACAGCTCGTCGTCACCCATCTCACGGCCGTTGATGACGACACGCTCGTTGTAACGCAGCAGATGCGGGGAACTGTATACACCTACGGTGAGGCCCTGACGCTGCAGCAGGCTGGCAAGGAATGCACAGGTCGACCCCTTGCCGTTGGTGCCGGTCACGGTAATCACCCGTTTGGCGGGCCTCCCCAGACCGAGGCGCTGCGCTACTTCACGCGAACGCTCCAGCCCCATGTCGATGGCCGAGGGGTGCAACTGCTCTAGATAGCTCAGCCAATCGCCGAGGGACCTGGGCATCATGCGGCAGCGATCGGACTCGCCTGTCCCGTCAGCTTGGCCAGCACCTTGGCCAGGCGCTCGCTCAACTCGCGGCGATGCACGATCAGGTCGATTGCGCCATGCTCCAGCAGGAATTCGCTGCGCTGGAAGCCTTCCGGCAGTTTTTCGCGCACGGTCTGCTCAATCACGCGCGGCCCGGCGAAGCCGATCAGTGCCTTGGGTTCGGCGACAATCACATCGCCCAGCATGGCCAGGCTGGCCGACACGCCACCGTACACCGGATCGGTCAGCACCGAGATAAACGGCACGCCTTCCTCGCGCATGCGCGCCAGCACCGCCGAGGTCTTGGCCATCTGCATCAGCGAGATCAACGCTTCCTGCATGCGCGCACCACCTGAAGCCGCGAAGCAGATCAGCGGGCAGCGACGCTCCAGCGCCACATTGGCGGCACGCACGAAGCGCTCACCGACGATCGCACCCATCGAACCACCCATGAACTCGAACTCGAACGCACAGGTCACGACAGGCATGCCGTGCAAGGTGCCACCGATGGCCACCAGGGCATCCTTCTCGCCAGTCTGCTTCTGGGCCGCAGTCAGGCGATCCTTGTACTTTTTGCTATCACGAAACTTCAAGCGATCCACTGGCTCGAGGTCTGCACCAATCTCTTCGCGCCCCTCGCTATCGAGGAACATGTCCAGGCGCGCCCGGGCGCCGATGCGCATGTGGTAGTCGCACTTTGGGCAAACTTCGTAGTTCTTTTCCAGCTCAGGCTTGTAGAGCACTGCGTCGCAGGATGGGCACTTGCGCCAAAGCCCTTCGGGCACCGAGCTCTTCTTTACCTCGGAACGCATGATCGAGGGGATCAGCTTGTCTACCAGCCAGTTACTCATGCTCTCTTCTCCAAAGCTGTTGGTCAGGACATCTCGGCAGGTACCTGCCATCAGACATCCAGCTAGCGAAATCGTGTGCGCCGCGACGAAAAGATCGCCAACAGCAGCCACCTTGCGTCAAGACAGTTCGCTAGTGGACGGCAGCGGTGGATTTGCCGTCACACTTGCGCCTGTTTCACTTCGCGGATGAACGCACGGACCTTTCCGGCATCCTTGATGCCTTTGCTCGCCTCCACGCCGCCGCTGACGTCCACGGCATAGGGCTTTACCTGTTCGATCGCCTGCCGCACATTGGCCGCAGTCAGCCCACCAGCAAGAATGAGCGGACACTCCAGGTCGGCAGGCACCAAAGTCCAGTCAAAGGCTTCACCGGTGCCCCCCGGAACGCCGGGAACGAAGGTATCGAGCAAGATACCGGCTGCGCCGGCAAACTGACGCGCCTGCGCGGCGACATCGTCGCCGGCTTTCACCCGCAGCGCTTTGATATAGGGGCGATGATAGCCCTCGCAGTCTGCCGGCGACTCATCACCATGGAACTGCAGCAGGTCCAGCGGGACAGCACCGAGAATCTCGATCAACTCGGCGCGAGTAGCGTTGACGAAAAGACCGACAGTGGTGACGAACGGCGGCAATGCAGCGATGATCGCGCGCGCCTGTTGGACAGTGACCGCCCGCGGGCTTGGCGCATAGAACACGAAGCCGATGGCATCCGCGCCCGCCTCAGCAGCGAGCAGCGCGTCCTCGATCCGAGTGATCCCACAGATTTTGCTGCGAACAATCGACAACGCGGCGGCTCCTATCACGAAAGGCTTAGGATCTTAGCAAAAGCCCTATTGCACGTCAGCGGAGCAGTCTGGCAACCCGGACAGAAAATGCGGCCCCAGATAGCGCTCCGGCAGAACGAACTCTTCCGGGTACTCCACCTGCACCAGGTACAAGCCATAGGGATGCGCAGTAACGCCGCCCTCGCGTCGATCTCTCCCGTTCAGCACTGCCTCCGCCCAGCCCACAGGTTGCTCATCGGCGCCAATGGTCATCAGCACCCCGGCGATATTGCGCACCATGTGATGGAGGAAGGCTGTGGCACGGATATCCAGCACGATCAGCTTGCCGTGCGGAATGACATGCAAGTGGTGGATGTGCTTGATCGGTGACTTCGCCTGGCATTGGGTGGCGCGGAACGCGCTGAAGTCATGGGTACCCAGCAGACAACGACTGGCGTCGTGCATCCGCTGAACGCCCAGCGGCCGATGATTCCAGGTGACTTCCTGGCCCATATGCGCCGGCCGGATCAGGTCGTTGTAGATGACATAGCGATAGCGTCGCGCAACCGCCTTGAACCGCGCATGGAAGTGCGCGGGCATTAGCTGTGCCCAGGTCACACTGACGTCGTGGGGCAAGTTGGCGTTCGCCCCCATCACCCAGGCATTGAGCGGGCGCTGCACTTGCGTATCGAAATGCACGACTTGGCCGCTGGCATGCACACCGGCATCCGTACGCCCCGCACAAATCACGCTGACTGGCGAGGCCGCGACCTTGGACAGCGCCTCTTCCAACACTTGCTGAACGGACGACACACCCGAGGCCTGGCGCTGCCAGCCCCGATAGCGCGAGCCCTTGTACTCGACGCCTAATGCGACTCTGGAAAAGCCCGCGGCAGCCATTTCGGCTGCCGCGGGAGACACTACAACATCAGTCATGGATCTATGCGAGACGGGCGATCAACTCGCGCGCTTCCTGTTGTTGACCATCGTTACCCTCGGCAATCACTTCATCAAGGATGTCGCGGGCGCCTTCGGTATCACCCATATCGATGTAGGCTCGGGCAAGGTCGAGTTTGGTCGCGGTTTCATCAGTGCCCGACAGGAAGTCGAAGTCGTCCCCACCCTCGAGATCATCTTCAGCCACCAGCGTATCCGCGTGTGCCGCCTCGAAGGCCGGCATCGGCTCATCCAACTTGCCAAGTCCGGCACTGACTTCCTCCAGCTGAGCGGCAAAGCTATCCGCCTCCAGCGCAGAGGCCGGCAGATCGTCGTCCAGCGACAGATCGAAGTCAGCCGGCAGCTCTGCTGCGGCAGCCGACGGAGCTTCCGGCAATTCGAAGTCAAGATCAGCCAATTCCGCGGCCTTCGGCTCGACACTCAGCTCATCATCGAGACTCAGCAGGAACGAGTCGTCTTCTTGCGCCTGGGTAGGCTCGGCTTCAATGTCCAGACCGAAATCCGCCAGATCGTCACTAGCCGCAGCATCTGCCAGATCCAACTCGAAATCGGTGTCCGCGGCGCTTTCGGCCAGCACGGGAGCAGGCTCATCCAGATCAAAACCGATCAACGAGTCTTCCTCGGAAGCACTGGCGACCGCATCGCGATCCAGCTCTGCCTCCAGGTCATCGAGACTCAAATCAAAGGCATCATCCTGGGCTGGAGCCGGCACAGCGACGCTTGGCTCTTCATCAAAAGAAAGGTCGGCGAAATCGAGATCATCTGCCTGACTGGCAGACGCACTGGCTAGCCCCGCCACTCCTGCGGCGGTAGCCACAGTAGCCATCGAGGGATACCGGGCTTTCAGCTGCTCGACCTCCCCGGCAGCGCCGCCGATTTCGCGCAGTTCGCTTTCCTGGCGAGCGAAGCCGTCCCGATCACCCAACTCGGCCTGCACTTCCATCAGCTTGACGCGCAGGTCACTGCGGTGCGGCTCGTCATTGATCGCGTTCTGAAGCAATTCGGCGGCCTGATTGAAGCGACCATAGGCAATGTAGATATCCGCCTCGCCCAAGGCGTCGCTGGTTTGCGCAGTAACACGCTCGCCTGCGGATTGCGCGACGGGCTCCACCGACTCGATGTCGGTGAAATCCGACTCCGGCAGATCGAGCGTGGCGCCGAACCCATCGTCGTCCTGCTGGCTGGCCAGGCTGTTGTGCAGATCGCTCTCTTTCTGCGCATTGCGGCGCGATACCACCATCAACAGAATCAGCAGGGCGAGCAACGCACTACCACCGGCCACACCCAGGAACATCGGGTTGGCCATCACATCGTCAAGGAAGCCTGACTCAGGCTGTTCGACCACCACAGGCGCAGGAGCCGGTTCGGCTTGTTGAACTGGGGCAGTTTCAACTGGCGGCGCGGCAGGCGCTTCGGCCTGAGCAGCAGGTTGCGGAGTTTCCGTACTAGCAGCCGGAGTCGCCGGTGCAGTTTCTTCGCTGTAGTTGTAGTCCGGGGTGGCCGGTGCTTCTGCAGGCGCGGCAGCCTGAGGGGCTGGAGCCGGTTGCTCGGCGACCGGCGCAGCGGCGCTCGACGCAACCGGCGCGGCCTCCGCGGGTTTGACTTGCCCTTTGGCGGCCAGGTCAGCCTGCAGCTTGGCGAGCTGCTCGTCTTTCAACTGGATCAGACGCTGCAGCTTGTCGAGCTGGCCTTGCAGGTCGCCCATGCGACTTTTCAGCTCGTCGTTCTCGCGGCGCGTGGTGTCGAGACTTTCCTTGGTGACCGCAAGCTTTTCGTTCAGCGCTTTGGTGTCGCCAGAAGCGCCCTGGCTGCCTGCCTTGGTGGCGTCACCGGAAACCAGTTTCAGGCTGTCTTTGCTCTCGGCCTGCGCGGGGGCCGCTCCCGCGGCGGTACGCTTGGTGGCATCGAGCTGGCGCGCACTGCTGCCGGCCAGGCTGCGACCTTCGCGCCACGCCGAGTTCTGTGCGGCGACCTGAGCGATCGCCTCGGACTGCGAGCGGCTGGTGACTTGCTGGGCATCCGGCAGACGCAGCACCTGACCTTTTTTCAGGCGGTTGATGTTGCCGTCGACAAAGGCATCCGGATTCAGATCCTGGATGGCCAGCATGGTCTGATGGACGGAGCCAGAGGGACGAACACGCTCAGCGATCTGCCACAGGGTGTCGCTGGATGTGGTGCGGTATTCGTTGCCGTCCAGCGGTGCGCTGCTGGCAACCGGAGCAGCCTGGCGCACGACCGGAGCGCTGGCGACCGGCTGCGCCGGGCGAGTGACGGCAGGACGGGTTACCGGAGCGGCAACCGGCAACTGCGGTGCGGCCGCCGATGCAGTCTGCGGCGAATAGAGTGGCGGATCGAGCAACAAGGTGTATTCGCGCAAGAGGCGACCGCTTGGCCACAGCACTTCAACCAGGAAGTTCAGGTAGGGCTCGCGCACCGGCTTGGTGGACGTAACCCGGATGACACTCTTGCCGTTGGGCTTGAGGACGGGCGTGAACTTGAGGTCGGTGAGGAAGTACTGGCGATCGACACCAGCCTTGTTGAACTCTTCAGGTGAGGCGAGCTTCGGGATCAGCTCGTTCGAGGCCAGATCATTCACCTCGAGCAGGGTGATCTCGGCATCCAGCGGTTGGTTCAACGCCGACTTGAGTGTGACTTCCCCTAGTCCTAATGCGTGCGCCATACCGGAGGTGAATGCCGAAGCAGCCGCAATTGCCAGTACTAGTTTGCGTACCCGAACCATAGAGTTATCCCTTGTTTTATCTTTTTTTCTCGACGGGCGAGATGGCGTCAGTTGCTGCCGCTTCCGTCGTGTGACGGGTCCCCACCAGCAATCCGCTCAGTCAGTATTGCCAAGCTAGAAAATTTCTTCAAATTTCTAGATAAGTATCTTTTACAGATAGTGTTTTATCAATAATTCGCCCAACTGCACAGCGTTCAGCGCTGAGCCTTTCCGCACATTATCAGACGCAATCCACAAATTGAGTTCGGCATCATCGGTCAGCCCCGAGCGCAACCGTCCTACATATACCGCATCCTGCCCGACGGCATCACCGACAGCCGTCGGATAGTCGTCCGAGTCGACCAACTCCACCCCAGGCGCAGCTTCAAGTGCGGCCTGGACGGCCAGCAAATCGACGGCGGACACCAGCTCCAAGGTAACGCTCAGGCTATCGCCGAAGAAGACTGGCGCCTGAAGGCAGGTCGCCGAGACTTTCAACGCATCGTCAGCTAGCACGTGCCTTATATCGGCGGCGATCTGTAGTTCTGAACGGGTATGCCCGGTGCCCTGAATGGGCTCGGTGCGCGCCAACAGGTTGAAGGCGATCTGCCGGTCGAAGAAGCGAGGCTCCAGCGGGCGCATGTTGAGCAGCTCGGTGGTCTGGCGCGCCAACTCGGCTACACCCTCGCGCCCCGCGCCCGACACCGCCAAGCAAGCGGTGACACTGAGGCGCCGAACAGTCAGCAATGAACGCAACGGTGCGAGCACCACCGCCAAGGCAGTCGCGGTTGCATTCGGGCAAGCCACCTGAACCGGAACGGCGAGGCTCGCCAATACCTCGGCGTTGACCTCCGGCACGACGCGCGGCGCCTGGTCTGCCGGCAGCGCGCCACTCAGATCGATGACCGAACAACCGGCGGCCTGGGCGCGCGGCGCATAGCTGAGGGTAACCGCCTCCGCGGCCGCGAAGAACGCCAGCTGCACCTGGGAGAAATCGAACGCGTCGATGTCGCGAACCCGGACGTTCTTGCCCCGAAAGGGCAGCGACTGGCCTACCGACTCGCTACTGGCGAGCAGGTGCAGGTTCAGCAGGGGAAATTCACGCTCTTCGAGCAGCTGAACCAAAGTCTCACCGACGGTACCGGTGGCACCAATCACGGCGACATTGAATAACTTAGACATCGGGAGGCCTTACGCGAACTGCAGGAGGAGCGGCACTGTACCGCCCTCCTCTGCGCGCAGGCAATTTGGCGCCGACCATCTGTCGGCGCCAGGCGGGATCAACGCTCCAGCAGGATTCGCAGCATGCGGCGCAGCGGTTCGGCCGCACCCCACAGCAGCTGGTCACCGACGGTGAAGGCGCCGAGGTACTGCGAGCCCATGTTGAGTTTGCGCAGACGCCCCACTGGAACACTCAGGGTGCCGGTCACCGCAGTCGGCGTCAGCTCGCGCATGCTCAGCTCGCGCTGATTCGGCACCAGCTTGACCCACGGATTGTGCTGGCTGATCAGCCCTTCGATGTCGGAAATCGGCACGTCTTTGTTCAGCTTGATGGTCAGCGCCTGGCTGTGGCAGCGCATGGCGCCGATGCGCACGCACAGACCGTCGACCGGGATCGGGCTCTTGAAGCGACCGAGGATCTTGTTGGTCTCGGCCTGGCCCTTCCACTCTTCGCGGCTCTGGCCGTTCGGCAGTTCCTTGTCGATGTAGGGGATCAGGCTGCCAGCCAGCGGCACGCCAAACTGGTCGACCGGGAAGCTGTCGCCACGCATGGCTTCGGCGACCTTGCGATCGATGTCGAGGATGGCACTGGCCGGATTGGCCAGGTCGTCCGCCACCGCGCTGTTGATCGCGCCCATCTGCTTGATCAGCTCGCGCATGTTCTGCGCGCCCGCACCGGAGGCCGCCTGGTAAGTCATGGCGCTCATCCACTCGACCAGGCCGGCCTCGTAGAGACCACCCAGGGCCATCAGCATCAGGCTGACGGTGCAGTTGCCACCGATGTAGTTCTTCACGCCGCCGTCCAGCGACTGGTCGATGACCTTGCGGTTGACCGGGTCCAGCACGATCACCGCATCGTCGGCCATGCGCAGCGTCGATGCCGCATCGATCCAGTAGCCTTGCCAGCCGGCTTCGCGCAGCTTGGGGAAGACTTCGCTGGTGTAGTCGCCACCCTGGCAGGTAAGGATCACGTCGAGGCTTTTCAGCTCATCGATGCTGTAGGCGTCCTTCAGCGGAGCAATGTCCTTACCTACCGCCGGGCCTTGGCCACCGACGTTGGAAGTGGTGAAGAACACCGGCTCGATCAGGTCGAAATCCCGCTCCTCCAGCATTCGCTGCATGAGCACGGAACCGACCATGCCGCGCCAACCGATCAGACCTACACGTTTCATCGCAACTACACCTTTATTGGAATACCGATCCACCGCCGCAGCGGTGGGCCCGGAAGATTACAGATTACGCAAAGCGGCGACTACCGCATCGCCCATTTCACGGGTACCGACCTTGGTCTTGCCTTCCGACCAGATATCCCCGGTACGCAAGCCCTGATCGAGCACCAGGCTCACCGCTTTCTCGATGGCGTCGGCCGCCTCGGCCTGGGCGAAGCTGTAACGCAGCATCATCGAGACAGAGAGAATGGTCGCCAGCGGGTTGGCGATACCCTTGCCGGCGATATCTGGCGCCGAGCCGTGGCATGGCTCGTACATACCCTTGTTGTTGGCATCCAGCGACGCCGACGGCAGCATGCCGATGGAGCCAGTGAGCATGGAAGCCTCATCCGACAGAATGTCGCCGAACATGTTGTCGGTAACCATCACGTCGAACTGCTTGGGCGCACGCACCAGCTGCATCGCCGCGTTGTCGACGTACATGTGCGACAGCTCGACGTCCGGGTACTCCTTGGCCACCTCCTCCACCACCGCACGCCACAGCTGGCTGGACGCAAGCACGTTGGCCTTGTCCACCGAGCAAAGCTTCTTGCCGCGCAGGCGCGCCATGTCGAAGCCCACCTTGGCAATCCGGCGGATCTCGCTCTCGCTGTACGGCAGGGTGTCGTAGGCCATGCGCTCGCCGTTCTCCAGCACCTTGCTCTCGCGCGGCTGGCCGAAGTAGATGCCGCCGGTCAGTTCGCGGACGATCAGGATGTCCAGACCGGCAACCACTTCCGGCTTGAGGCTGGAAGCCTCGGCCAGTTGCGGGTAGAGAATCGCCGGACGCAGGTTGCCGAACAGGCCGAGCTGCGAACGGATCTTCAGCAGACCGCGCTCCGGACGGATCGCCGGGTCGATGGCGTCCCACTTCGGTCCGCCGACCGCACCGAGCAGCACGGCGTCGGCCGCCCGGGCGCGGGCCAGGGTCTCGTCGGCCAGCGGCACACCGTAGCGGTCGATGGCGGCGCCACCCAGGTCGTCATAGCTCAGCTCGAAGCCTAGCTGATACTTGTCATTGGCCAGCTCCAGCACCTTGACCGCCTCGGCCATGATTTCCGGGCCGATACCATCGCCAGGGAGAACCAGAATCTGCTTGCTCATGCTTTCCTCTCGTTAGACGCCCGTGGCGCCATGCAAATACTTAACGCTCGGCCCACAGCACCAGCACATCGGTGCTGAACGAGCCATCGGCGGCAATCTCAAAATACTCACGCACTTCTTCGCCCACTGCGCCCTGCAGCGCTCGAATGGCCGCGCGGAAGACCTCGGGCGTGCGCATCCGCTCGACCCAGGAGGTGAACTCCAGATGCAGGCGCTGACGGGCGTGGCTGGTCACCTGCAAGCCGGCATCGCCGACCAGCCGCAGCCATTCGGCGGCGGAGTAGTCGCGGACATGGCTGGTGTCGCGCAGCAGCTCGACGGCCTGCAAGTGACTGTCGAGCAGCGGCGAGCCCGGCGCAATCACATCGATGAACGCCGCCACGCCACCTGACTTCAGAACCCGGCGCACTTCACGCAGGGCCAGGCCGACATCGCTCCAGTGGTGCGCCGAATAGCGGCTGAAGACGAAATCGAAGCTGGCATCGGCGAACGGCAGGCGCTCGGCAGCGCCCTGCTCGGTGCGAATGTTGGCCAAGCCACGCTCGCCGGCCGCCGCAGCCACCACCGCGAGCATCTGCGCCGACAGGTCGTAAGCCACCACCTCGCCGACCAGCGGGGCGACATGAAAACTCACATGCCCGGCGCCACAGCCGAGATCCAGCACCCGTGCGGCGCCCTGCTTGGCCACCGAGGCCTGCAACTGGGCGAATTCAGCGCCCTGGGCGTGCACATTGCTGTTCAGGTACGCGCTGGCCTGTTCGCCGAACTGTACCTGGACGACCTGGGCATGGGACTTGTCGGTCATAGCGGTTTCCTTCATCGGTGACGCTGCACAGTGGCCAGCCGTAGCTGGCCCCGCGGCGTTACTTGATCGCCCCGAACAGCCACGGCTGGCTGCGCTGGTGCTGGCTCTCGAAGTCCTTGATCGCATCGGCGACCTGCAGGGTCAGGCCGATGTCGTCCAGGCCGTTGAGCAGGCAATGCTTGCGGAACGCGTCCACCTCGAAGTGGTACTGCTTGCCGTCCGGACGCGTCACGGTCTGCGCCTGCAGATCGACGGTCAGCTGATAGCCCTCGGTGGCCTCAGCCTGCGCGAACAGTTCGTCGACTTCCTGATCGTTCAGGATGATCGGCAGCAAGCCGTTCTTGAAGCTGTTGTTGAAGAAGATGTCGGCGAAGCTCGGCGCAATGATGGTGCGGAAGCCGTACTCTTCCAGCGCCCACGGCGCGTGCTCACGCGACGACCCGCAACCGAAGTTCTCGCGAGCCAGCAGCACGCTGGCACCCTGGTAGCGCGGGAAGTTCAGCACGAAGTCCTGGTTCACCGGGCGCTTGGAGTTGTCCTGGTTCGGCTGGCCGACATCCAGGTAGCGCCACTCGTCGAACAGGTTCGGGCCGAAGCCGCTGCGCTTGATCGACTTGAGGAACTGCTTGGGGATGATCTGGTCGGTGTCGACGTTGGCACGATCCAAAGGCGCGACCAGACCGGTGTGTTGGGTAAAGGCTTTCATGTTCGCTCTCCTCAGGCCTGGATCAGTTCACGCACGTCAACGAAACGGCCGGTGACGGCAGCGGCGGCCGCCATGGCCGGGCTGACCAGGTGGGTGCGCCCGCCGGCGCCCTGACGGCCTTCGAAGTTGCGGTTCGACGTCGAGGCGCAATGCTCGCCGCTTTCCAGGCGGTCCGGGTTCATCGCCAGGCACATCGAGCAGCCCGGCTCACGCCATTCAAAACCGGCCTCGATGAAGATCTTGTCCAGGCCTTCCTTCTCGGCCTGCGCCTTGACCAGGCCGGAGCCTGGCACCACCAGCGCCTGCTTGACGGTCGAGGCGACCTTGCGGCCCTTGGCCACTTCGGCGGCGGCGCGCAGGTCTTCGATCCGCGAGTTGGTGCAGGAGCCGATGAACACGCGGTCCAGCTGGATATCGGTGATCGCCTGGTTGGCGCTCAGGCCCATGTACTTGAGGGCGCGGACGATCGAGTCGCGCTTGACCGGATCGGCCTCGGCGGCCGGGTCCGGCACGTTCTGATCGACGGCCAGGACCATCTCCGGCGAGGTGCCCCAGCTGACCTGCGGCTTGATGTCTTCGGCCTTCAGCTCGATCACGGTGTCGAAGTGCGCATCGGCGTCGGAGACCAGATCACTCCACACCTCAACGGCCTTGGCCCAATCGGCGCCTTTCGGGGCGAACGGACGGCCTTCGACGTAAGCAATGGTCTTCTCGTCGACGGCAACCATGCCGACCCGCGCACCGGCCTCGATGGACATGTTGCAGATGGTCATGCGGCCTTCCATCGACAGCTCGCGAATCGCGCTGCCGGCGAACTCCAGGGCATGGCCGTTGCCACCAGCGGTGCCGATCTTGCCGATCACGGCCAGCACGATGTCCTTGGCAGTGACGCCGAACGGCAACTTGCCCTCGACGCGCACCTGCATGTTCTTCATTTTCTTGGCCACCAGGCACTGGGTGGCGAGCACGTGCTCGACCTCGGAAGTGCCAATGCCGTGCGCCAGCGCGCCGAACGCACCATGCGTCGAGGTGTGCGAATCGCCGCAGACCACGGTCATGCCTGGCAAGGTCGCACCCTGCTCCGGGCCGACCACGTGGACGATGCCCTGGCGCACGTCGTTCATCTTGAACTCGAGGATGCCGAAGTCGTCGCAGTTCTCGTCGAGGGTTTGCACCTGAATGCGCGACACCTCGTCGGCGATGGCTTCCAGGCCACCTTGGCGTTCGGCCTGGGTGGTCGGCACGTTGTGGTCCGGGGTAGCGATGTTGGCGTCGATGCGCCACGGCTTGCGGCCCGCCAGACGCAGCCCTTCGAACGCCTGCGGCGAGGTCACTTCATGGAGAATGTGACGGTCGATGTAGATCAGCGACGAACCATCGTCGCGACGCTTCACCTCGTGCATGTCCCAGAGCTTGTCGTACAGCGTTTTGCCGGCCATCAGATAACCCTCATCAGCGTCTTTCTATGCCCTTAAGGCTTGTGGGGATGATGCTATGTGCTTGCATTGAATAACTCAAATTCATATTTTTCATCCATTAGATAACCGACAGGAATTCGAGATGGACCTGGCCAACCTCAATGCTTTCATCGCAATCGCCGAAACCGGCAGCTTCTCGGAAGCCGCCGAGCGCCTGCATCTCACCCAGCCGGCGGTCAGCAAGCGCATCGCCGGCCTCGAGCAGCAGCTCAAGGTGCGCCTGTTCGATCGCCTGGGCCGCGAGGTGAGCCTCACCGAGTCGGGCCGCGCCCTGCTGCCGCGCGCCTACCAGATCCTCAATGTGCTGGACGACACGCGGCGCGCCCTGACCAACCTGACCGGCGAAGTAAGCGGTCGGCTGACCCTGGCGACCAGCCACCACATCGGCCTGCACCGCCTGCCGCCGCTGCTGCGCGCTTTCACCCGGGCGCATCCGCAGGTGGCGCTGGACATCCAGTTCCTCGATTCCGAAGTGGCCTATGAGGAAATCCTCCACGGCCGCGCCGAACTGGCGGTCATCACCCTCGCCCCGGAAACCCACACTCCGGTACTGGCGAGGGCGGTTTGGGACGATCCGCTGGACTTCGTCGCCGCGCCGGAACATCCGCTGGCGCGCAATGGCAGCGTGAGTCTGGCCGACATCGCCAGCCATCCGGCGGTGTTTCCCGGCGACCATACCTTCACCCACCACATCGTCCGCGGCCTGTTCGAGGCGGCCGGGCTGACGCCCAACATCGCCATGAGCACCAACTATCTGGAGACCATCAAGATGATGGTGTCCATCGGTCTGGCCTGGAGTGTGCTGCCGCGCACCATGCTCGACGACCAGGTAGTGCGCCTACCCGTATCGGGCATTCAGTTAACGCGCCAGCTCGGCTACATCTTGCACAGCGAACGAACGCTCTCGAATGCGGCCAAAGCCTTTATGCAACTGCTCGACGAACAACGCTTCGCTATTGCCTAGGCGGCGCGGCAGCGACTAAGGTGCGCCCCAAAACAACAATAAAAAAGGCCATTGCATGAACCCGCTTTGCCAGTATTGCGCGGGCCACGGAGTTCTCGCTCGCCGAGATTGCCGATGACCGACCGGACCCCGCCGCGCCCCCCGTTGTTTGTACCGCCGACCCTGGACGCGGTGGCCGTCGAGCAGCCATTGCAGGACTCCGCCAGCCTGCTCGCCGCCCTCGACGGCGCGGGCCTGGGCGCCTGGTCGTGGAGTGCCGGCGGCAATCGACTCAGCCTCTCCGATGGCGCCAAGGCGCTGCTCGGCCTCGACTCCTGCCAGCCGCTGACCCCGCACCTCAACTACTTCGACCTGATCCTGCCGGAAGACCGTGACGAATTCCGCCGGGTGGCGCAGACCGTACTCAGCAGCCCGGACGGCAATCATGTATTGCAACACCGCCTGCGCTGGCCGGACGGCAGTCTGCGCTGGCTGGAGGTCAGCGTCCTGGTCCAGCAGGATGTCGATGGTGAGCCCCGCCTGGTCGGCCTGCTGCGCGACATCACCGAACGCAAGGCGCGCCGGGAAGAGCTGCGCAGCAGCGAGGAGAAGTTCAGCAAGACCTTCTACAACAGCCCGGATGCGATCGTCATCACCGAACGAGAAAGCGGTCGCTTCGTCGACCTCAACCCGAGCTTTGAGCGGCGCTTCGGCTGGCAGCGCGACGAAGCCCTGCTGCAAACCTCGCAAAGCCTGGGCATCTGGGTCGACCCACTGGACCGCCAGCGCATGCTCGAACTGCTCAAGCACGACGGTCAGCTGCGCGCCATGGAAGCCCGCCTGCGCAGCCGCGATGGCCGGGTCAGCCTCAATCTGCTGTATGGCAGCGAAATCGAGCTGCACGGCCGCCCGTGCGTGGCCCTGACGGTGCGCGACATTACCCATTTGCGCGCGCAGGAGCAGGCGCTCAAGGACAGCCAGGAGCAATTGACCCTGGCCCTGGCCGCCGCCCACCTGGGCACCTGGGACCTGGACATCCCCAGCGAAACCCTTGAGCTCTCCGAGCATGCGGCAGCGCTGCACGGCATGCCACCCGGTCCCTTCTACGGCAAGATCGAGCTGTTCCTCGCCTACCTGCCGGACGATGACCGGGCGGCCATCGTGCGGATTTTCCGCGAGCTGATGAAAGGCCTGCGCAACGACTTCCGCTTCGTCTACCGCTCCCGGCAGAGCAACGGCGAAATCCGCTACCTGAAGACCACCGGCAAGGTCTACCACGACACTACCGGCCAGCCCGCCCGGCTAGTCGGTACGCTGGCCGACATCAGCGAGCAGGTGCAACGCGAGCAGCGCTTGAGCGCTTCCGAGGAGAAATTCGCCAGCCTGTTCCAGACCATTCCCTACCCGGTCTGCCTGGTACGGGCACGCGACAACACCTTTCTCGAGATCAACCCGAGCTTCACCGACACCTTCGGCTGGCACCCCGAGGAGGTCACCGGGCCCGACAGCAGCACGATCCAACTGATCGCCGATGCCGAGCAACGCCAGCGCCTGCCGCAGCTGCTGCTTGCCGAACCAAGGCTGGACAACATTGAGGTGCGCCTGCTGACCAAGGCCGGCGCCGTGCTGGTCTGCACCCTCTCCTGCCGCCACATCCTCGTCGATGGCGAAACCTGCATCACCATCACCTTCCGCAACATCACCGAGCAGAAGCGCGCGGAAGCCGAACTGCGCGCCAGCGAAGAAAAATTCGCCAAGGCGTTCCACAACAGCCCGGACGCCATCAGCATCACGGCACGCGATACCGGGCGCTACCTTGAGGTCAACGAAGGGTTCTGCCGGCTGACCGGCTACCAGATCGAGGAAGTGCTGGGCCGCACCCCCATGGAACTGAACATCTGGGGCTACGCCTTCGATCGCCAGGCGATGCTGAAGCGGCTCGATCAGGAGGGCCATATCCACCACCACGAAGTGTCGTTGTGCCACCGCGATGGCAGTGCGCGCCTCGTCGACGCCTCCATCGAGCCCCTAGACCTCAATGGCGAGCGCTGCCTGCTGCTCACCGCCCGCGATGTCGCCGAGCTCAAGCGCGCGCAGGAGCAGATCCAGCACCTCGCCTACCACGACCCGCTGACCAACCTGCCCAACCGCGCCTTGCTGATGGATCGGCTCACCCAGCAGATCGCCCTGATGCAGCGTCACGATCTGCGCGGCGCCCTGCTGTTCCTCGACCTCGACCGCTTCAAGCACATCAACGACTCGCTCGGCCATCCGACCGGCGACGCAGTACTGAAAATGGTCACGGCGCGCCTGGAAGCCAGCGTGCGCCTGGAAGACACCGTGGCTCGCCTCGGTGGCGACGAGTTCGTGATCCTGCTGTCCGGCCTTGAAGGCAAGCGCTCGCAGGTCACCCGTCACGCCCGCCAGGTGGCCGACAAGCTGCGCAAGCTGCTCGCCGAGCCGATGCTGCTCGACGGACATCGCCTGCAGGTCACGCCGAGCATCGGCATCGCGCTGATCCCCGACCACGGCGACACGCCGGCCGACCTGCTCAAGCGTGCCGACATCGCGCTGTATCGCGCCAAGGACTCCGGGCGCAACGCCATCCAGCTGTTCCGCACCAGCATGCAGGCCGCCGCCAGCGAACGCCTGCGCCTCGAGAACGAATTGCGCCAGGCCTTGCTGCGCGGCGAGTTCGAGCTGTTTTTCCAGCCCCAGGTGGATGCCCGCAGCGGCCAGGTCATCGGCGCCGAAGCCCTGCTGCGCTGGCAGCACCCGACCCTCGGCGCACAATCGCCGGCGCTGTTCATTCAGGTACTGGAGGACAGCGGCCTGATCCTGCCGGTCGGCGGCTGGGTGCTCAGCGAGGCCTGCAGGGCCTGCGAGCAACTGATCGCCGAGCAGCTGGTCGACGGTGATGATTTCAGCCTGTGCGTCAACATCAGCCCGCAGCAGTTCCGCCAGAGCAACTTCGTCGAGCAGGTCGCCGCCAGCCTGCGCGACAGCGGCCTGCCGAGAGCCATGCTGAAGCTGGAGATCACCGAAGGCATCGTCATTCACAACCTCGACGACACCATCGCCAAGATGCATCGCCTGAAGAAGCTCGGCGTCAGCTTCGCCATGGACGACTTCGGCACCGGCTACTCGTCGCTGACCTACCTCAAGCGGCTGCCGGTGGATGTGCTGAAGATCGACCAGTCGTTCGTCCGCGACGCCACCCATGACCCCAACGACGCGGAAATCGTCCGCGCCATCGTCGCCATGGCGCGCAGCCTGGGCCTGTCGATGATCGCCGAAGGCGTCGAGCAGCAGGAGCAGCTGGATTTCCTCCAGCAGCAGGGCTGCCACCTCTATCAGGGCTACCTGTACAGCCGCCCGCTGCCGCTGGCGGAGTTCCGCGCGCTGCTGGTCCACGCCAAGCAACGCCCGCAGTGACCCAGAAACCAACAGGGCGCCCGAAGGCGCCCTGTGGTGTGCATAGCCGCGGCTCAGTAATCGAGCGCCGGACGCTCGGTGCTGATGGGAATGCGCTTGGCCTTGGCCTCTTCCGGCACGATGCGCACCAGGTCGATGTTCAGCAGGCCATGCTGCAGCGCCGCGCCTTTGACTTCGATATGGTCGGCGAGGCGGAACGACAGCTTGAACGCGCGCTGGGCAATGCCCTGGTGCAGGAAGGTCACGCTGTCGCTGCCCTTGTCGCGCTTGGCACCGTTGACGGTCAGCACCCCGCGCTCGACCTGCAATTCCAGGTCATTGTCCTGGAAGCCGGCTGCCGCGATGACGATGCGGTAGCTGTCGTCGCCGTGCTTCTCGACGTTGTAGGGCGGGTAGGAACTGCCAGCTTCGCTACTGCGCAGGGCGGATTCGAACAGGTCGTTGAACCGGTCGAAACCGATGGACTGACGGAACAGCGGAGCCAGGGAAAGTACGTTACTCATGGAGCATCTCCTGAATTTCAGCGAGTGGTTAAGTGCGGGACCCGACTTCGGCATCCCGACACTCCCCTATCTGGAGACGCGTCGATAATTTTCAAGAGGACGGATTTTGCGCAACGGCGCAGGCGCCGACCGAACGTGTCGCTCACGCTAGCGCCAGGGGCGCCTCGTAGGTCACGCCGAGCAGGTGATCGATGAAGCTGCAGTCGTTCTCGCGGCGAATCGCCTCGAACAACTGCACCGCCTCGGGGTAGCTACGCGTCAGCAGCCCCACCCACTGCTTCAGGCGGCCTGGCGCATAGCGCGGCGACAGCTTGCCGCGCGCCTGCAGCCAGAAATCACGCAAGTACGGCAGCAGCTCGTTCCAGCTCATCGGCACCACCGTTTCGCCGGCCCGCGCGGCGGCAATCTGCCGCGCCAGGTCCGGCCGCGCAACCAGGCCGCGGCCGAGCATCACGTCGTCCACCCCACTGACTTCGCGGCAGCGTCGCCAGTCGTCCAGGGTCCACACCTCGCCATTGGCGATCACCGGCACGGCGACGGCCTCCTGCACGCGCGCCACCCACTCCCAGTGCGCCGGCGGCTTGTAGCCCTCGACCTTGGTCCGCGCGTGCACGACGATCTGCTGCGCGCCGCCTTCCGCCAGAGCCCGCGCGCAATCCAGGGCACCGTCCGGGCTGTCGAAGCCGAGGCGCATCTTGGCGGTCACCGGAATCGCCGCTGGCACGCTGCGCCGCACTTCGCGCACGATGGCGTGCAGCAGCTCCGGCTCCTTGAGCAGCACCGCACCGCCGCGCGACTTGTTCACCGTCTTCGCTGGGCAACCGAAGTTCAGGTCGATCACCGGCGCCCCGAGCTCGGCGGCGAAGGCCGCGTTGTCGCCCAGGCAGACCGGGTCGGAACCGAGGAACTGCACGCGCATCGGCGTTCCTGTCGCCGTGCGGGCGCCGTCGAACAGCTCGGGGGCGAGCTTCTGGTAGGTGGAAACCGGTAACAGGCGGCGCTCGCTGACGCGAATGAATTCGGTCACGCACCAGTCGATGCCGCCGACGCGGGTGAGCACGTCACGGAGGATTTCGTCGACCAGGCCTTCCATCGGCGCCAGGGCAATTTGCATGGGTCAGGGCTTCACGGGAAAAGGCGCGCAGTGTACGGCGATCGCCGGCGAAGCAAAAATCCGCGCACCGCGAGCTGCACCCCAGGCGACCAATGGCGGTCTACTGACCAGCCACTGAAGGAGACGCCCGATGCGCCTGCTGTTCGCCACGCTACTGCTGATCGCCACGACCACCAGCCACGCCGCTGCGCTCAACCCGCCACAGCCGGCACCGGCAGCCCAGGCCGAACTGGTGGTGACCCGACCGCGCGAGCTGCCGCTGAATGCCTGCGATGTCGGCCTGTTCGTGCAGAACCAGCTGGCCGCACGCCTGCACCCCGGCGACAGCATCAGCATCGCGGTGCCCAGTGGCGAGCTGGCCCTTGGAGTCGCGCAAGTCGGTTCGGCGTACTGCGCGGCCAGCCGCCAGCACATCCGCGGTCAGTCGACGCTGGTCGAACCCGGCGCCCGCCTGCATTACCTGATCGACGTCGACAGCGACGGCGTGTTTCTCGCGCCGACGCAATGATGCGTCACAGCTGTAGCGGATAGGGTTCGATCACCGCTGGCCCGTAGCCGTCGACGAACTCCTTGGGCATGCGCTTGGGCTTGCCGCTGGACAGCTCGATGCACACGAAAGTGGTCTGTGCACGCAGCAAGGTGGTGGCATCTGCCGGCCGCACCAGCTGGAACTGCCGGGTCATCTTCAGGCGATGGTCGGAGGCGACGATCCAGGTGCCGACTTGCAGCTCCTCGCCTTCGTAAGCGCTAGCCAGGTAGTCGATCTCGTGGCGCAGCACCGCCATCGCACGGTCCAGCGAGCGGTACATGGTCAGGTCGAGGCCGAGACTTTGCGAATGGCGCCAGGCGCAGCGTTCCATCCAGGTGACATAGGCGGCGTTGTTGGCGTGACCGAGGCCGTCGATATCCTCGGCGGCCACCTTGAGGTCGATGGTGAACGGATTGACCAGGTCCCAGCTCATGCGTGCGGCTCCAGGCTGTTGGCGAGTTCGCACGCTTCGGCGGCGAGCTGGGTGATCTGATCCCAGGCGCGAGCGCGGATCAGGTTGGCCGGTGCGACCCAGGTGCCGCCGACGCAGGCAACGTTGGGTAGGCGCAGGAAGGTCAGCAGGTTGTCCTGGGTGATGCCGCCGGTGGGGCAGAAGCGGATGCCGGTGAACGGTCCCTTGAAGCTCTTCAGCATCTTCACGCTGGCGTTGCCATTGGCCGGGAACAGCTTCAGCGAGCGATAGCCGTACTCCAGGGCCAGCAGCACCTCCGACGGGGTCATCACCCCCGGCAGATAGGGCAAGCCGGAATCCTCGGCGGCGGCAGCCAGGCGCTCGGTGCAGCCCGGGCTGACGGCAAACTGAGCCCCCGCCTCGCGCGCCTCGAGAAACTGCTCGGTATGAATCAGTGTGCCGGCGCCGACCAGCAGGTCGGGCAGTTCCTTGCGCACCGCCGCCAGGGCGTCCAAAGCGCGCGGCGTGCGCAGGGTCACCTCGAGCACCCGAACGCCGCCGGCGTGCAGCGCCCGGGCAAGGTCGAGGGCCAGGCTGATGTCCTCGATCACCAGCACCGGCAATACCGGGCGGGCCTGTTGCAGCACCACATCCATCGTCAGGCTCATATCGCGTTCCCCCTCATTCGTCCCGGCACAGACTCGTCGCCCCCTGATCGGCAGGCCCGACCAGGTGGCGCTGTGCGGCAAACAGTTCCAATCCATAACCTGCGGCAAGCGCCACCGGCGGCAACGCGGCGGTACGCGTCTGCAGCTCGGCGTCGCTCAACGCCACGCGCAGCAGCCCCTGCCGCGCATCGAGTTCGATCCAGTCGCCATCCCGCAACTTGGCCAGTACGCCACCGCGGGCCGCCTCCGGGGTCAGATGCAGCGCGCCAGGCACTTGCCCGGAGGCGCCGGACAAACGCCCGTCGGTGACCAGCGCGACGTGCTGGCCGGCCTGCTGCAGATTGGCCAGCAACGGCATCAGCTTGTGCAGCTCGGGCATGCCATTGGCGTGCGGGCCCTGGAAGCGCACCACGAGAATCAGATCGCCGATCAGCTCGCCGGCGGCGTAGGCGGCCTGAACCGCCGCTTCGCTGTCGAACACCCGCGCCGGCGCCTGCACGCGCCAATGCGCGGGGTCGACCGCCGAAGTCTTCAGCATGGCGCGGCCGAGGTTGCCCTGCAGCAGCACGAAGCCGCCATCGGCCACGAACGGCTCGCCGTGGCGGCGCACGATGTCGGGCGCCGGGCTCTGCGCCGGCAGCTCGCGCCAGGCCAACCGCTCACCGTCCAGCCACGGCTCGCGGGCATAGGCCTGCAGGCCCTCGCCAGCCGCAGTCGGCACTTCGGCGTGCAACAGGCCGGCGGCGAGCAGTTCGCGCAGGATCCACGCCGGACCACCGGCGGCCTGAAACTGGTTCACGTCGGCCGCACCGTTGGGGTAGACCCGTGCCAGCAGCGGCACCACCTGCGACAGCGCGGCAAAGTCCTCCCAGGTCAGCTCATAGCCCGCCGCACGTGCGATGGCCGGCAAGTGCAGGCCATGATTGGTCGAGCCACCGCTGGCCAACAAAGCCACCACGGCGTTGACCAGCACCCGCGCATCGACCTGCACGCCGAGCGGCAGGTAACGCTCACCTTGCTGGCTGTTGCGCGCCACCAGGCGCGCCGCCTCATCGGTCATGGCATCGCGCAGCGGCGTATGAGGGTGCACGAAGGCGCTGCCCGGGACATGCAGACCCATGGCTTCCATCAGCAGCTGGTTGGTGTTGGCGGTGCCGTAGAAGGTGCAGGTGCCGTCCTGGTGGTAGGCGGCCTGCTCGGCGGCCAGCAGCTCTTCGCGACTGACCTCGCCGCGCACGAAGCGCTGGCGGATGGCGGCCTTGTCCTTGTTGGCCAGACCTGAGTGCATGGGCCCGGCCGGGACAAACACCGCCGGCAGGTGACCGAAGGTCAGCGCGCCGATCAGCAAGCCGGGAACGATCTTGTCGCACACCCCGAGGTAGAGGCCGCCGTCGAAGATCGCATGGGTCAGGCCGATGGCGGTAGCCTGGGCAATCAGGTCACGGGAGAACAGCGACAGCTGCATCCCCGCCTCGCCCTGGGTGATGCCATCGCACATCGCCGGCACGCCAGCGGCGAACTGCGAGGTGGCCCCGGCGTGGGCCAGGGCGACCTTGAGCCGCTCGGGATAGTCGCGCAGCGGTGCGTGCGCGGAAAGCAGGTCGTTGTAGCTGGAGACAATGGCAATGTGCGGCGCGCCGCCCTGCTTCATGATCAGCCGCGCATCGTCGGGCTGCGCCGCCAGCGCGTGGGCCAGGTTGGAGCAGCTCAGCTTGCGCCGTGGCTCGCGCGCGGCGGCTGCCTGCAGGCGCTCAAGGTAGCGCGTGCGGCGCGCGGCGGAGCGTTGCTCCAGCGCGGCGGTGACCTGTTCGACAACGGGATGCAGCATGGCGATATCCGAATTGCGCTCAACCAGTCCCGTCAGTGTACCGGCTCAGGGCGCCCAATAAACCGTTAACGACGGTCCGGCGTTGTCCAGCAAGGCCTGCAGCGGCAACTCTCGACTACCCTGCGACGCGCTCAACGTCGCCTCCAGCAGCGCGCGCTTGGCATCGCCAAAGGCCAGCAGGCCCAGCCAGTCGCTGTCGCAGAGCATGCTCAGATTCAATGACAAACGTTGGTGCGGGGCGCTCGGTGCCATACCGACCAGCGCGCCGGCCGGCGTCGCCGGATCCAATGCCGCAGCGAGGTTCGGCATACCGGGAAACAGCGAGGCGAAATGGCCGTCTTCACCCATGCCGAGCAGCACGGCGTCGAAGCGCCGCCAGGTCTCCAACTGCTGCGCCCAGACCAGCGCAGCAGCCTCGGGCTGCGCGTCCTGGCGCGGGTCCAGGCAATGAGCGTGGGGCAAGCCCTGCTGGAGCAGGCGCCAGTTGCTGTGCGGATCGTCCGCCGCCACCCAGCGCTCATCGGTCGGGCTCAGGTCGATGCGCGGCCAATCCAGCGCCTGCTCGCGCAACAACGGCAGCAGCACCTGCGGGCTGCTGCCACCGGGCAGCAACAGACGTGCGCGCGGCCTGGCCGCCAGGGTTTGACGCAGCTGCTGGCCGAGGTCAGCAGCCAGATGCTGCACGCAGGAGTCTCGATCTGGAAAAGTCAGGAGGCGAGGCGAGAAGGTCATCACGAACGGCCAGGCAGACTAAGACGTGCAGCATGATGCGCCATTGCACCCGGCAGCCCAAGCAGCCGACACCAATGCATCGCGCAAAACAAAAAGGGCCATCCAAACTGGATGACCCTTCAGAGTCCTGCAGAGCAGGCAAAAATGGCGTCCCCTAGGGGACTCGAACCCCTGTTACCGCCGTGAAAGGGCGGTGTCCTAGGCCACTAGACGAAGGGGACGAAACCTTCGAAGAACAAGGCCAGCACTAGGGCTGGCCTTGAGTGGTATTTGGTGGAGCTAGACGGGATCGAACCGTCGACCTCTTGCATGCCATGCAAGCGCTCTCCCAGCTGAGCTATAGCCCCGAACTGCTTCGGCGTGCTCCAGTTTGCACTGGAGCTGCTGGAATATGGCGTCCCCTAGGGGACTCGAACCCCTGTTACCGCCGTGAAAGGGCGGTGTCCTAGGCCACTAGACGAAGGGGACGAAACCTTCAACCTTAAACGCGACCCACTTCAGTGAAGTGGTGGAGCTAGACGGGATCGAACCGTCGACCTCTTGCATGCCATGCAAGCGCTCTCCCAGCTGAGCTATAGCCCCGTCGCGAGGACGGGGCGCATATTAGGGGCGCCCCTCCAGGCTGTCAACAGAATTTTTCCACCACAGTGAAAAGAATTCGTCGTTAGAACAACCACTTACCGGGAAGCGGCCGGCAGGCCGCGACGACCGGCCAGGAAACTCACGGGATCGAAGCGTAGAGCTTTTCCCACTCTTTGGTCTCTTTCTTCGACACCCCACCCAGCAACTCGACCGCCTGACGCAGGCGGAAGCGCGACAGATCGGCGCCGAGGATTTCCATGGCGTCGAGTACCGACACCGAGCTGGCTTGCCCGGTGATGGCCGGGAAGATCAGCGGCATCACGTCGCGCAGCTTGAGCTCGAGGTGCTCAGCCACCGCCTGGATGCAGCCGGTGATGCGTTCCTTCTCCCACTGACGCAACGCCTCGAGCTTCCAGAGGATCAGTTGCAGCACCTGACGTACCTGCTCGGCACTGAGCTTCTTGTGCTCGAACAGCTTGGCGTCCGGCGCCACCCCGCCCATGAAGAAGAAGCTGGCCAGCGGCGCGATCTGGCTGAAGGTTTCCACCCGCCCCTGCACGTGTGGCGCGATCTGCATCAGGTGCTCGCGATTGAACGCCCACTTCTGCACTTCCGCGGCGAAACGCTCGACCGGCAGCTCGCGCAGCCATTGGCCGTTGAGCCAGGACAGCTTCTCCAGGTCGAAGATCGGCCCGCCGAGGGAAATCCGCGACAGGTCGAAATGCTCGATCATCTCGGCCAGGCTGAATTTCTCGCGCTCGTCCGGCATCGACCACCCCATGCGACCGAGGTAGTTGAGCATCGCCTCGGGCAGGAAGCCCATGTGCTTGTAGAAGGTGATCGAGGTCGGGTTCTTGCGCTTGGACAGCTTGCTCTTGTCCGGATTGCGCAGCAGCGGCATGTAGCACAGCACCGGCTGTTCCCAGCCGAAGTACTCGTAGAGCTTGATCAGCTTGGGCGCCGACGGCAGCCACTCCTCGCCGCGCAGGACGTGGGTGATACCCATCAGGTGGTCATCGACCACGTTGGCCAGGAAGTAGGTCGGCAGACCATCGGCCTTCATCAACACCTGCATGTCCATGCGATCCCAAGGGATCTCGACCGTGCCGCGCAGCATGTCCGGCACGGCGCAGACGCCCTCGCTCGGCACCTTCATGCGCACTACATAGGATTCGCCGGCGGCGATACGGCGCTGCGCGTCGGCCGGATCAAGGTGCAGGCAATGCCCGTCGTAACGCGGGGTTTCCTTGTTGGCCATCTGCTCGGCGCGCACCTGATCGAGGCGCTCGGCGGAGCAGAAGCAGGGGAACGCATGGCCCTTGCCGACCAACTCGTCGGAATACTGCTTGTAGATGGCGCCGCGCTCACTCTGCCGGTAGGGGCCGTGCGGGCCACCGACATCCGGGCCCTCGTCCCACTCGATGCCCAGCCAGCGCAGCGCATCATAAATCTGTTGCTCGGATTCACGGGTCGAACGCAGCTGATCGGTGTCTTCGATGCGCAGGATGAACTGGCCGCCGTGCTGCCGGGCGAAGCACAGGTTGAACAGGGCAATGTAGGCGGTGCCGACATGCGGATCGCCAGTCGGCGACGGCGCGATACGGGTACGAACGGTGGTCATCTGCAGGAATCTCGAATCAGCGGAGCGGTCAGAAAAGCGCGGGCGCGAAGGCCCGCGTCAAAGCGCCAATGTTAGCAGGCGGGCGGTTGCCGGCTCCAGCAACTGGCCCTCCTCCAGCGGCAGGTTGCCCATCAGGAAATCCAGGAAGGTTTTCACTTTCATCGCCTGAAAGCGTCGCGACGGGTACACCGCATGAATCTCGCCGACCGGCAGGCGCACCTGCGGCAGCACTTCGACCAACTCACCGGCGCGCACTCCGTACTCGCTGATCATCAGCGGCAGCGCGGCGATACCGGCGCCGGCCAGGGTGGCCTCGCGGGCGAAGGTGATGTTGTTGCAGGACAGCACCCGCTGGCAGGGCACGTTCTCACCCAGCAGCGGCCAGTAGCGCGGCGAATCCGAAGGCAACAGGATCGCGCGGTGCTTGGCCAGGTCCTCGACCGCCTCCGGCACGCCATGACTGGCCAGGTACTCGGGGCTGGCGCACAGGCGCCGGCGACTTTCGAACAGCTTGCGGGCAATCAAGGTGGAGTCCTGCGGCGGGCCGACCAGGATGGCGATATCGACGCCCTCCTCGACCGGATCGATATGCCGCGAAGTCAGCTCCACTTCGGCGGTGATCAGCGGGTATTGCCGCATGAACGCGCCCAGAACCTTGCCGAGGAACAACTGACCGAACTCGATCGGCGCGCTGATCCGCAACAGGCCGGACGGTTCCTGCTGCAACTGCATGACCGCCTGCTCGGCCTCGGCGAAATCCAGCATGATCTGCCGGCAGCGCTCGTAATACGCCTGCCCCACCTCGGTCAGGCGCAACTTGCGGGTGGTGCGATTGATCAGGCGCACGCCGAGGCGCTCCTCGAGCAACGCCAGACGCCGACTCACCGTGGACTTCTGCATACCCAGCGCCTGTGCCGCCAGTGTGAAGCTGTGGCACTCGACCACACGGGTAAAGACCAGTGCGTCATCCAGCCCCATGATTGTTCCTCATAAGCAACAAAGTTTCCGGAGTGTAGCGGCTACAGACTTGCAGGGAACACTGATAAATTCCCTTACACTTCTGCCCGAGTTTCGAGCCCCGCATGCCTGCCAAATTGCAACGCCGCCTGTTTCTTTTCCTGATTGCCCTCGGCCTGGTCATTGCCGCCTTGTTTGCCCACTGGCTGTTGGTCGGCCGCTTCGTCGAAACCACCGACAACGCCTACGTGCAGGGCGAGATCACCCGCCTGTCCAGCCAACTGAGTGCGCGCATCGATCAGGTACTGGTGCAGGACAACCAGCACGTGGAGAAAGGCGACCTGCTGGTGAAGCTCGAGGCCGATGACTTCCAGCTCGCCGTCGACCGCGCCCGCGCCAGCCTGGCCACGCGCGAAGCCGAGCGGGTGCAGGCTCAGAGCAAACTGACCCAGCAAGCCAGCCTGATCGCCGCCAGCCAGGCCGACGTCGCCGCCAGCCAGGCCACCCTCGGCCGCACCCAGCTCGACCTGTCGCGCGCGCAGACCCTGCGCAAGCCCGGCTACGTCTCGGAGGAGCGCGTTACCACCCTGGCCGCCGACAGCCACGTGGCCCGCTCGCGGGTGTCCAAGGCCGAGGCCGACCTGTCCGCCCAGCGCCAGCAGGTCGACACCCTGAATGCTGAACTCAAGCGCCTCGACGGGCAGATCGCCACCGCCCGCGCCGAGCTCGCTCAGGCCGAGCTGAACTTGTCGCGTACCGAAATCCGCGCGCCGATCAGCGGCATGGTCGGCCAGCGCGCGGCGCGCAACGGCCAGATTGTGCAGGCCGGCGCCTACCTGCTGTCGCTGGTGCCGGATCAGGACATCTGGGTGCAGGCCAACTTCAAGGAAACCCAGATTGGCAAGATGCAGCCCGGGCAGAAGGCCGAACTCGAATTCGACGCCTACCCCGACACCCCAATCGAAGGCCACGTGGAAAGCCTGTTCGCCGCCTCCGGCGCGCAGTTCAGCCTGCTGCCGCCGGACAACGCCACCGGCAACTTCACCAAGGTGGTGCAGCGCATTCCGGTCAAGCTGGTGTTCGCCGCGGACAACCCGCTGCAAGGCAAGATCCGCCCGGGCATGTCGGTAACCGTCAAAGTCGCCCTCGACTCCGCCAACCATGGCGGCTGATGCGCTGATCCGGCCCACCGCGGAGCCGACGCGCCGCGACTGGATCGCGGTGATGAGCATGATGCTCGGCGCCTTCATGGCGATCCTGGACATCCAGATCACCAACTCGTCGCTAAAGGACATCCAGGGTGCGCTGTCCGCCACCCTGGAAGAAGGCTCGTGGATCTCCACTTCCTACCTGGTGGCGGAGATCATCATGATCCCGATGGCCACCTGGTTGGCGCAGCTGCTCTCGGTGCGGCGCCTGGCGACCTGGGTGTCGTTCGGCTTCATCGTCTCCTCGCTGCTCTGCTCGATGGCCTGGAGCCTGGAAAGCATGATCGTGTTCCGCGCCCTGCAAGGCTTCACCGGCGGCGCACTGATCCCCCTCGCCTTCACCCTGACACTGATCAAGCTGCCCGAGCATCACCGTGCCAAGGGCATGGCGATGTTCGCCATGACCGCCACCTTCGCCCCCTCCATCGGCCCGACCCTGGGCGGTTGGCTGACCGAAAACTGGGGCTGGGAGTACATCTTCTACATCAACGTGCCGCCCGGCCTGCTGCTGATCGCCGGCCTGCTCTACGGCCTGGAGAAGAAGCCGCCGCACTGGGAGCTGCTGAAGAGCACCGACTACGCTGGGATCGTCACCCTGGCGATCGGCCTCGGCTGCCTGCAGGTGTTCCTCGAGGAAGGCCACCGCAAGGATTGGCTGGAGTCCAACCTGATCGTCGGCCTAGGCAGTATCTCCATCGCCGCGCTGACCCTCTTCGTGATCCTGCAGCTATCCCGACCGAACCCGCTGATCAATCTACGCATCCTGCGCAATCGCAACTTTGGCCTATCAAGCATCGCCAGCGCCGGCCTTGGCATGGGTCTGTATGGCTCGATCTATCTGGTGCCGTTGTACTTGGCACAGGTCCAGAACTACAACGCGCTGCAGATTGGCGAAGTGATCATGTGGGCAGGCGTGCCGCAGCTGTTCCTCATTCCGCTGATGCCCAAGCTGATGCAGATCGTCTCGCCCAAACTGCTCTGCGCTCTGGGGTTCGGCCTGTTCGGGCTGGCCAGCTTCTCCTCCGGCGTGCTCAGCCCAGACTTCGCCGGTGAGCAGTTCCATGTCGTGCAGCTGATCCGCGCGCTAGGCCAGCCGATGGTGATGGTCACCATCTCGCTGATCGCCACCGTCTACCTGCAGCCCGAGGACGCCGGCTCGGCGTCGAGCCTGTTCAACGTGCTGCGCAACCTCGGCGGCGCGGTCGGTATCGCCCTGCTGGCAACCCTGCTCGACAGCCGCGCCAAGGTGTATTTCGACTACCTGCGCGAAGCCGTGGTGCCGAGCAATCCGCAGGTGGCCGAGCGCCTGGCGTTGCTCACCGAGAAGTTCGGCAGCGACTCGGCCGCGCTCGGCAAGCTGAGCGAAACGGTGCATCAGCAGGCGATGATCATGGCCTACAATGATGCCTTCCATTTCGTCGGCATCGTGCTGGCCGTCAGCGTGCTTGCCATGCTGCTGACCCGCGCCCTGCCCGCCGGTGCCACCGGCAACGCCGACGCCCACTGAGTTCCACCGGCTGCGCCTGCGCAGCCGGTTTCGTTTCAGGCTTCCCATGACCGCCATTGCTTCCCGCCGCCGCACCCTGCTGATCGTCGGCGCCTTCGTCGTCATCTACATCGGCTGGGGCACCACCTACCTGGCCAACCATTTCCTCCTGCGCGAACTGCCGCCCTTCGTGATCGCCACCCTGCGCTTTCTCCTGGCCGGCAGCATCGCCCTGGGCTGGGCGCTGGCCAGCGGGCAAGCGCGTTTGAACCCGGGTGACGGGCGCAGCGCGCTGATCGGCAGCCTGTTGCTGATCGCCATCGGCCAGGGCGCCCTGCTGTATGCCAACCAGTACCTGCCCACCGGACTGCTGGCAATGCTCTACACCACCTTGCCGCTGTGGAGCGTGGCGCTGGAATGGCTGCTCGGCGATCGACCGCCGCTGTGGGTACTGTGCGGCCTGGCGCTCGCCTCGGCCGGCATCGTGTTGTTGATGAACAAGGGGCTGGGCAGCGCCGCCAGCGCCCAGCAGTGGTTCGCCGGCGCGCTGGTGGTGGCCGCCACACTGCTCTGGGCGATCGGCGCGTGGTGGATGAGTCGCCGCCCGCCGTTTGCCTCGCGCTGGATGGGCCTGAGCCTGCAGATGCTGATCGGCACCGCATTTCTGACCCTGTTCGGACTCCTGCACGGCGATTGGCACGGCGTGCAGCTCAGCGAGCTGTCGCTGCACGGCTGGCTGTGGCTGGCCTACCTGGTCCTGCCGGTCAGCCTAGGCGTCTATCCGGCGTACTTCTGGCTGCTGCGCGAGGTGCGGCCGAGCCTGGTGTCGACCTTCGCCTTCGTCAACCCGCTGGTGGCCCTGCTGCTCGGCTACCTGATCCTCGGCGAGACGCTCGGCACCACCGCGCTGCTGGCGTGCCTGGCGACCCTCACCGGGGTGACGCTGATCATCTTCGGCCGCCGCTGACCCTTGGGCGGTCACACCTGCAACAAGCGCTCGCGCAGGCCGTGGATTTCGTCGCGCACCTGGGCCGCCGCTTCGAACTCCAGGTCGCGGGCCAGCTGTATCATCTTCTCTTCGAGCTGACGGATGCGCTTGGTGATCTCGCTCGGCGAGCGCAGCTCGGAGTCGTAGCGACCGCTCTCCTCCGCCACCTTGGCCAGGCTCTTGCGCTTCCCGCTGCGCGAACCCGGCACCACGGCGCCTTCGAGGATATCGCGGACATCCTTCTTGACGCCCTTGGGCACAATGCCATGCGCCGCGTTGAAGGCGATCTGCTTGTTGCGCCGCCGCTCGGTCTCGCCGATCGCCCGCTCCATCGAGCCGGTCATGCGGTCGGCATAGAGAATCGCTTTGCCGTTGAGGTTGCGCGCAGCGCGGCCGATAGTCTGGATCAGGGAGCGCTCGGAGCGCAGGAAGCCTTCCTTGTCGGCGTCGAGGATCGCCACCAGCGCCACCTCGGGCATGTCCAACCCTTCGCGCAGCAGGTTGATGCCGACCAGCACGTCGAAGGTGCCGATGCGCAGGTCACGGATGATCTCGACGCGCTCGACCGTCTCGATGTCCGAGTGCAGGTAGCGCACCTTGACGCCGTGGTCGGCCAGGTAGTCGGTGAGATCTTCGGACATCCGTTTGGTCAGCGTGGTGACCAGCACGCGCTCCTCGACGGCCACGCGTTTGTGGATCTCCGACAGCAGGTCGTCGACCTGAGTGGTCGCTGGACGCACTTCGACATCAGGGTCGACCAGGCCGGTCGGGCGCACCACTTGCTCGATGACCCGCCCGGCGTGATCCGCCTCGTAAGGGCCGGGCGTCGCTGAGACGAAGATGGTCTGCGGGCTCGCCCCCTCCCACTCCTCGAACTTCAATGGCCGGTTGTCCAAGGCGGAAGGCAGGCGGAAGCCGTACTCGACCAGGGTTTCCTTGCGCGAACGGTCGCCTTTGAACATCGCGCCGATCTGCGGCACGGTGACGTGGGATTCGTCGATGACCAACAGCGACTCGTCCGGCAGGTAATCGTACAGGGTCGGCGGCGGCTCGCCCGGACCGCGTCCAGACAGATAGCGCGAGTAGTTTTCGATGCCGTTGCAGTAGCCCAGCTCGAGGATCATCTCCAGGTCGAAACGGGTGCGCTGCTCCAAGCGTTGTGCCTCGACCAGCCGGTTGTTGCTGCGCAGGTACTCCAGCCGCTCGGCCAGCTCCAGCTTGATCTGGTCCACCGCACCCAGCAGCGTCTCGCGCGGCGTGACGTAGTGGCTCTTCGGGTAGAAGGTGAAACGCGGCAGCTTGCGGATCACCTCACCAGTCAGCGGATCGAAGGCTGACAGGCTTTCCACCTCGTCGTCGAACAGTTCAACACGGATGGCTTCCAGCTCGGATTCCGCCGGAAAGACGTCGATCACATCGCCGCGCACGCGGAAACTGGCGCGGGCAAAGTCCATGTCGTTGCGGGTGTACTGCAGCTCGGTCAGGCGACGCAGCAGCGCACGCTGGTCCATTTTGTCGCCGCGGTCGATGTGCAGGACCATCTTCAGGTATTCCTCGGGACTACCCAGACCGTAGATGGAAGACACTGTGGCAACGACGATCGCATCTGGGCGCTCGATCAGCGCCTTGGTTGCGGACAGGCGCATCTGCTCGATATGGTCGTTGATCGAGGCATCCTTCTCGATGAAGGTGTCCGACGACGGCACGTAAGCTTCCGGCTGGTAGTAGTCGTAATAGGAAACGAAGTACTCCACCGCATTGTTCGGGAAGAATGTCTTGAACTCGCCATACAGCTGCGCCGCTAGGGTCTTGTTCGGCGCCAGCACCAGGGTTGGCCGCTGCACCTGGGCAATCACGTTGGCGATGCTGAATGTCTTGCCGGAGCCCGTCACGCCCAGCAGCGTTTGGTGCGACAGCCCCGCTTCCAAGCCTTCGACCATCTGCCGAATGGCCTCCGGCTGGTCGCCGGCAGGCTGGAAACGCGTGACAAGCTGGAACTCGGACATGACCTACCTCGGTATACGGCTGTGACGCACCCGCACAGACTACGTCAAAACCAGTGAACTGCGGGCATCGCTCAGCGGACAAAAGCGGCGCGACGCCTAGCTGAATTTCGCGCCGAAGGCCTGTATTTCAGGCGTTTCCACTGTCGCCGCCCACCCGCGGGGCCGTTATACTAGCGCCCCGTTTAGGTGCCCCCTAGCGCTTGCTCATGGGGACGCATGGCTTTCACCCTCACCTTCGAGCTGCCGCATCCATCATGAGTCTCTTCTCTGCCGTCGAAATGGCACCGCGCGACCCCATCCTCGGTCTCAACGAAGCGTTCAACGCCGACACCCGGACCACCAAGGTGAACCTCGGCGTCGGGGTCTACTACAACGAGGAAGGTCGCATTCCGCTGCTGCGCGCCGTGGCCGAAGCCGAAAAAGCCCGCATCGCCGCCCATGCGCCGCGCGGCTACCTGCCGATCGAGGGCATCGCAGCCTACGACCAGGCAGTGCAGAACCTGCTGTTCGGCGCCGACTCGGCGCTAATCACCGACAGTCGCGTGGTTACCGCCCAAGCCCTCGGCGGCACCGGCGCCCTGAAAATCGGTGCCGACTTCCTCAAGCGGCTGCTGCCTGACTCGGTGGTCGCCATCAGCGACCCGAGCTGGGAAAACCACCGCGCGCTGTTCGAGTCCGCCGGCTTCCCGGTGCACAACTATCGCTACTACGACGCCACCACCAACGGCGTGAACCGCGCCGGGCTGCTGGAAGATCTCAAGGCCCTGCCGCCGCGCTCCATCGTGGTCCTGCACGCTTGCTGCCACAACCCGACTGGCGTCGACCTGGAGCTGGACGACTGGAAAGCCATCCTCGAGGTCCTGCGCGAGCGCGAGCACGTGCCGTTCCTCGACATCGCCTACCAGGGTTTCGGTGACGGCATCGACCAGGACGCCAGCGCCGTGCGCCTGTTCGCCCAGTCCGGCCTGCAGTTCTTCGTCTCCAGCTCCTTCTCGAAGTCCTTCTCGCTGTATGGCGAGCGCGTCGGCGCGCTGTCCATCGTCACCGCCTCGAAGGAAGAAGCCGGGCGCGTGCTCTCGCAGATTAAGCGCGTGATCCGCACCAACTACTCCAACCCGCCGACACACGGGGCCACAGTCGTGGCCTCGGTACTCAACAGCCCCGAGTTGCGCGCCATGTGGGAGGCCGAACTGGCCGAAATGCGTGACCGCATTCGCGCCATGCGCCTGGCCATGGTCGAGCAGCTGGCAAGCCAAGGCGCCGCACGCGACTTCAGCTTCGTTGCCCGTCAGCGCGGCATGTTCTCCTACTCTGGCCTCAGCGCCGAGCAGGTCGAGCGCCTGAAGAACGAGTTCGGCATTTACGCTGTCGGTACCGGCCGCATCTGCGTCGCCGCGCTGAACACCCGCAACCTCGCAGCGGTGACCAGCGCAATCGCCCAGGTGCTGTAAAAAGCGATAAGGAGAAGTCGGCAGACGCTTGACTTCTCCTTTTTAATCAGTAGGATACGCATCGTTGTTCCGCGATAGCTCAGTCGGTAGAGCAAATGACTGTTAATCATTGGGTCCCTGGTTCGAGTCCAGGTCGCGGAGCCAAATTCAAAAGCCTCGGTTAATTCCGGGGCTTTTTCGTTTGCGCCAGATATCAGGCAAAGCTACTGCATGAAATGCAAAAGGCCGGTCCAAGACCGGCCTTTCTTCAGCAACGCTAACTAGCTCAGTTAATGCTCAGCTTCGCGCGATTCTTCTCCAGGGTCGCCGCACCAATCCCCTTGACCTCCAGCAGCTCGTCCACCGTCGCGAATGGGCCATTCGCCTCGCGATAGTCGACAATCGCTTTCGCCTTGACCGCTCCGATGCCGCTCAGCTCTTTCTGCAGCGTATCGGCATCGGCGGTATTCAGATTCACTGCATCTTCCACTGCCGGGGCAGCAGCCTCTTTAGCCGGTTTCGCGGCCGCTGCTACCGGCTTACTGGCTTGAGGTTTAGTGGTTTCAGCGGCGTTGACTGCTACGGAGACAGTAGCGAGAACGGCGAACAGAAGGGAAGAAACGTGTGCTTTAAGCATAGTGGAAATTCCATTTAGTTAAGTGATCGCGGCTCCATGTTCCGCGACCAACAACTTAACCGTAGAGTGGCACTAGCTTAAAGTTCGGCATCCTTGAATTTTGAACCACGTTGCAGATGCAACCAATCGACAATCTCCCCGGAGGGGGCATAACCACTGACCGCTTCCTGCATCAACTCTCGGACTTTCGGGTAGTCGTTCCCGCGAATAGCCTGATTCAAGAGGGCCAGCACCACCCTCATCCGCTCCCAAGGCAGGTACTCTTCGTCGGCGCGCATGATCATGCGATGCTCGGTACCCACCACGTTGTCGCCGATCAACAATTCCTCATAGAGCTTTTCACCATGGCGCAACCCCGTGAACTCAATGAGGATGTCGCCCAGCGGATTGCTCTCCGAGCGAACTGTCAGTCCGGAGAGATTAATCATCTTCTCGGCCAGCTCGGCGATCTTTACTGGCTGCCCCATATCCAAGACGAATACATCCCCACCCTGCCCCATTGAGCCGGCTTGAATTACCAACTGAGCCGCCTCAGGGATAGTCATGAAGTAGCGAGTGATACTTGGATGGGTAACCGTTACTGGACCACCACGCTTTATTTGTTTTCGGAACAAAGGGATAACCGAACCGGATGAACCCAACACATTGCCAAAGCGGACCATCGTAAAACGGGTCTTATTGACCTGATGGACTCCATCGGATTCACCAAACAACATTGGCGCCGGCTCGCGGCTGAGCGCTTGCAACACCATTTCCGCCAAACGCTTGGTGCTTCCCATGACATTGGCCGGTCGCACGGCCTTGTCTGTCGAAACCAGTACAAAATTCTCCACACCGGACCTAAGGGCGGCCTGCGCAGTATTCAGGGTGCCGAAGACGTTGTTAAGCACGCCTTCCGCAATATTTTGCTCGACCATGGGGACATGCTTGTAGGCCGCCGCATGGTAAACGGTCTTCACCTGCCAACCACGCATCACCTCAAGTAAACGCGCCGGGTTGCGAATCGAGCCAAGAATCGGGATGAGCTGAACCGGCAGCGATTCGCGCTCAACGCGCGCCTGCAATTCGTGGTGAATGCTGTAGAGATTGAACTCGCTGTGCTCGAAAAGAATAAGTGCACCTGGGCTGACAGCGACTATCTGACGGCACAGCTCTGCCCCGATAGACCCTCCCGCGCCTGTAACCATGACAACCTCACCGCGAATGCAGCGCTCGAATAGAGTCTGCTGCGGCGGCACCGAATCGCGACCCAGCAAGTCAGCAATATCAACTTCCTGGATATCCTCCACCTTTACTCGCCCACTCGCGAGATCCATGAATCCAGGCACGCTCCGGACATGCAGTGGGAATGGTTCCAAACACTCAAGTATCTCTCGTCGCCGCGCCCTTGAGACTGACGGCATGGCGAGCAAAATCTCCTGCGCCCCCGTCTCCGCGATCAAGTCCAAGACTTGAGAGGGCTTATATACTTTCAGCCCTGCAATCATCCGATTGACGATTCCCTCATCATCATCAATGAACGCAACCGGACTCATCGCCCTGCCTACACGCAAGGCAGCGACCAATTGATTCCCGGCAACTCCTGCACCGTAGATGGCTACTTTGGTCAAATGTTCGTCGCGCCGATCAGGCGAAGCGCTTAACCCCAAGCCATACCAATCCCCCCAGAAGTAATGCCGCATCAACAGCCGCAGCCCACCTATGAGCATTAAGCTCAACCACCAGTAGTTCAAGACCAGAGAGCGCGGGATCAACGCGGGCGCATCGCGATACCAATACACGACGAGGCCCAATAGTAGCGCTGACACGCTGATTGCTTTGGCGATGGTTACTAGAGCGTCATTGCCTACGTACCGCATGACTGCACGGTACAAACCAAATCTAATGAATAAGGGAATGGCGATTACTGGAGCAATGGCAAATAGCCAAGCATGCCCCTGGAACGGCTGAACCGAATCAACAGATCCCAAGCGCACGAAGAACGCCAGCCAAAGGGCTAACCATACAAGCACGGCATCGGCCGTGACTTGCAACAGACGCTTGTACTGCCGCGGCAATCCTAATAAGCGCTCACGCAACTTCATCCCTTTCCCACCTTTATTGGCGACGAACGCCACTTCGCCTTCAGGCTACCGCCTCCGCACCACCGGCATTTAGCCTTACCGCCAGCAAAATCAATGGAGCGTAGGCAACTAACAAACCCGCAAGACCATCCCCTCCCCACACCCCAACCCACAGAGCAATGGGGAGAAGCCAAATCAAATTGATGCCCGCGACAAGTAGTGTAACCGGCACGTGCCGCCCCAGACTGCGCGCGGCAAATTGATAAGCATGACTGCGATGCGCTTCAAGCACTCGCTCACCACGGAGCAGGCGGCGCAACAGCGTAACGGTGGCATCGACGATAAAGACCCCGAGGAGGATCAACCAGCACCAAAACAGCTGCGGTTCGATCGACGCTGCCTGCAGCGACAGAGCCCCCAGCAAGATGCCAAGAAAACCACTGCCTGCATCGCCCATAAATATTCTGGCCCGCGGAAAGTTCCAGCATAGAAATCCAGCTACCGATGACGCCAAAACCAAAGGCACCGCGCCGCACTTCCAAACCCCCAACAAGGCATACAACAGCGCGCCTCCTAGGCAGACACACAGCGCCTCAATACTGGCTAGCCCATCAATACCATCCATGAAATTGTAGAGGTTTAACATCCACACTAAGTACAGCGCACCCAGAACATAGCCAAACCAGCTCAAACTTACGTTAGTCCCAAATACATCGAACGACGGGAGCCCACCAGACCAAACCAATACCCATACCGCCCCAAGAAAGTGCCCGCACAAGCGCCAAGCAGGGGCAATATGGCGGTGATCATCCCAGAACCCGAGCGCCGCGACCCATGCTCCCCCCCCCAGGAGCGACCACATCCAGGGCCACGATAGCCAATCGGTTGCCGCCAAAGCAGGTAGGGCCGCTAAAAAAGTCAGCACAATGGCGACCCCACCACCTCTTGGCGTCGGGGTCACGTGTGAACTGCGCGCATTGGGGATATCCATTATTTGGCGAGCAAGAGAATAACGACGTAATGCTCCTGTCAGCATAAACGTCAAACCAGCAACAAACGGCAAACACCACCAGATGCTCATCTATTCTGGCTCTCTAAAAAATCAGCGACTGTTTCGCGCATCGCCTCATCGATACTTACTTTGGGTTGCCAGCCTAATAATTCTCGCGCCGCACTGATATCCACCTGCAGCGATCCACAAATTTTTCGCGAAATATCACGTCTACCCAATATCGAAGCCGCGGCATTTAACATCCAAACCGGCACCGGCACTAACAGCGCAGGCCTCCCAAGTGCGAACCCAATGCGCCGCAAAAGCTGAGTGGTCGAGAGGTCTTCACCGTCACTTACAAAAAAAGTGCGATTAGCCGCTGCGGGATGATCAATACACGTCACCATCAGATCCACCAAATTGTCCAGCGCGACCAAACTCCGCTTATTGTCAATCGCCCCGAATGGCAGCGGCAGACCGTGGTATACCCAACGAATCATACTGAGAAAGTTTGCTTTAACACCCCTCCCGTAGACCAGCGGAGGGCGGATGACAACAACTTCCAGCCCGGTCTCTGCGGACAACGCCTGTAAGCCAGACTCGGCCTCGAGCTTTGAAATTCCGTAAGGATCACAAGGACAGGTTGGTGAGTCGACGGTGTAAGGTGATCCCAACGCTGTAGCTTCGCCATTCGCCTTGACTGAGCTTATAAAGATGAAGCGGCGAACTCCCGCAGCAACTGCCTGCCGCGCTAAATTTAGAGTGCCCTCTGAGTTGATTTCACGGAAAGCAGCCACAGGGTCAACTGCCCCATCATCAAGAACATGCACTCGCGCAGCAGCATGCACTACGACGTCAACGTTATCGAGAGCCTCCGCCCAAGACACCGTCGGCTCAAGCCCCTTTACCTGGCAAAACTCCACACCCCCGGGATCCCCTATTGGAAGATGGCGCAGAGGCGCACGCACACTTAGCCCGGAAATAGTTATGACTCTTTCCAGAAACGCGCCACCAACAAAACCCGACCCTCCAGTGAGCAGCAATCGCACTATATGCGCCTTTCAAAAAGCTAAAAATAAAATAACAACCAGAGAACAACAAAACAAATAGAAAGTAGAAACATATAAAAACTAAAGAACCAGAAACCCAAAAGCCCCGGCCGCACAAACCCAATAAAACCATTCAATGAGAGAATCAAAGATAAAGTTTGAGAAAGTATTAGCTACACGAAGGGATAAAGTAACAATCGTGAACACCAAGCATAGTTAGCGCCGCCGTGTGCTCCAAACTAGTCTTCATTCACACGATCTCTTAGCTCTTTTCCAGGCTTGAAGTGCGGCACAAATTTCCCATCCAACCGCACCGATTCACCAGTCTTCGGATTCCGCCCAACGCGAGGCGCGCGGAAATGCAAAGAGAAGCTGCCAAAGCCGCGAATCTCGATACGATCCCCCGTGGCAAGCGCCTGCGACATCTGCTCCAGCATCGTCTTGATTGCAAGCTCCACATCTTTTGCGGACAGCTGCCCCTGGTGGATGACAATGCGTTCGATCAACTCCGACTTGGTCATGGTTTTCCCTTCTATTTCAAGCGGCTAGATCAGCTCAGCTATGGTTTTAGCATGATCGACGGGAGTTGAACAACCTAAAGTAGGGATACATTTCCAAGACGAAAAACGCCAGGCAAATAAAAAGGGCGACCAATGGTCGCCCTTTTTGAAGAGGATCAGGCGTTAGCCTTGATTCTCCATCTGTGCGCGAATCAGATCACCAATGGTGGTCGGACCGGTGCTTTCCACTTCCTGCTTGCGCAGGTGTTGCATGGCGTCTTTCTCGTCCTCAACGTCTTTCGACTTGACGGACAGGCTGATGACGCGGGATTTGCGGTCAACGCTGATGATCTTAGCTTCGACTTCGTCGCCAACCTTCAGCACATTGCGTGCGTCTTCGACGCGATCGCGGCTGATTTCGGAGGCCTTCAGTACGGCTTCGATGTCGTCGCCCAGGCTGATCACAGCGCCTTTAGCATCCACATCTTTCACAGTACCGCGAACGATCGAACCCTTGTCATTGAGGGACACATAGCTGGAGAACGGATCGTCTTCCAGCTGCTTGATGCCCAGGGAGATGCGCTCACGCTCCGGATCGACCGACAGGATGACCGTCTCCAGCTCGTCACCCTTCTTGAAGCGACGAACAGCTTCTTCGCCCGGCTCGTTCCAAGAAATGTCGGACAGGTGCACCAGACCGTCGATACCACCGTCCAAGCCGATGAAGATACCGAAATCGGTGATCGACTTGATGGTGCCGGAAATGCGGTCACCTTTGTTGAAGTGGCCGGAGAAATCTTCCCACGGGTTGGTCTTGCACTGCTTGATACCCAGGGAGATACGACGACGCTCTTCGTCGATGTCCAGAACCATGACTTCCACTTCGTCGCCAACCTGAACGACTTTCGACGGGTGGATGTTCTTGTTGGTCCAATCCATCTCGGAAACGTGCACCAGACCTTCCACACCCTCTTCCAGCTCGGCGAAGCAGCCGTAGTCGGTGAGGTTGGTAACGCGCGCCATGACACGGGTGCTTTCCGGGTAGCGAGCCTTGATGGCAACCCACGGATCTTCGCCCAGCTGTTTCAGACCCAGGGAAACGCGATTGCGCTCGCGGTCGTACTTCAGAACCTTGACATCGATCTCGTCACCAACGTTGACGATCTCCGAAGGATGCTTGATGCGCTTCCAAGCCATGTCGGTGATGTGCAGCAGGCCATCGACGCCGCCCAGATCAACGAATGCACCGTAGTCGGTAAGGTTCTTGACGATACCTTTGACTTGCTGGCCTTCCTGCAGGGATTCCAGCAGAGCCTCACGCTCGGCGCTGTTCTCTGCTTCCAGAACGCTACGGCGAGAAACCACCACGTTGTTGCGCTTCTGGTCGAGCTTGATGACTTTGAACTCGAGCTCTTTGCCTTCCAGGTGGGTGGTATCACGCACCGGACGCACATCGACCAGGGAGCCCGGCAGGAACGCACGAATGCCGTTCAGGTCGACGGTGAAACCGCCTTTGACCTTGCCATTGATAATGCCCTTGACCACTTCTTCAGCAGAGAACGCAGCTTCCAGAACAATCCAGGATTCCGCGCGCTTGGCTTTTTCGCGGGACAGCTTGGTTTCACCGAAGCCATCTTCAACCGCGTCCAGCGCAACGTGGACCTCATCACCGACCTTGATGGTCAGCTCGCCTTGTTCGTTGTAGAACTGCTCGAGCGGGATGACGCCTTCCGATTTCAGGCCGGCATGGACAGTAACCCAGTCACCATCGATATCAACAACCGTACCAGTGATGATGGCACCCGGCTGCATGTCGAGGGACTTTAGGCTTTCTTCAAAAAGTTCTGCAAAGCTTTCGCTCATTTTGATTCCTGAATTGATCAAGGGCGAGAATCCGCCCATCTGCCGCACTCCAGACTAATGCGGGGTCGTTTAAGTAAAAGAAGGCTTCGGGCTTTGCCTGGTATCCCGTAGGCCTACTTGGTCATCCGGCGAGGTCGCGATCAGCGACTTCACTCATGATGCATTCCAGCACCTGCTCGATCGACAGCTCGGTGGAATCGAGCTGAATTGCGTCAGGCGCCGGCTTGAGCGGAGCGACTGCGCGTTGCATGTCGCGCTCATCGCGCTCACGTATCTCGTCTAGCAGACTCGCAAGATTAACATCCTGCCCCTTACCCTTCAACTGCAGATAACGGCGGCGTGCGCGCTCTTCGGCGCTAGCCGTCAGGAATATCTTCAGCGGAGCGTCTGGAAACACAACGGTTCCCATGTCGCGCCCGTCCGCAACCAGCCCAGGCGCCTCTAGAAATGCACGCTGACGCTGCAGAAGCGCTTCCCGCACTGCCGGGAGTGCCGCGACTTGCGAAGCTCCGGCGCCCACCTGCTCGTTGCGAATGGCGTCGGTGACCTCTTCGCCCTCCAGGATAATGCTTTGCGACTGGCCTGGCCCCGCAGCAACAAACTGCACATCCAGATGGGCCGCCAGCAGCTTCAAGGCCTCTTCGTTGGTGAGGTCGACACCGTGATTGCGCGCGGCAAATGCCAACAGGCGATAAAGCGCGCCTGAATCGAGCAGGTTCCAGCCGAGCCGCTTGGCCAGCAGGCCGGCGACCGTGCCCTTGCCGGAACCGCTGGGGCCGTCAATGGCGATGACCGGAATCTGGATACTCATCACTGATCACCCTCAACGTGGACGCGAATACCGCTCTGGGTCGCCAGGCCAACGAAGTTGGGGAACGAGGTGGCGACGTTGGCGCAATCGTGGATGCGAATCGTCGCGCCAGCGCGCAAGGCCGCCACGGTGAACGACATGGCGATACGGTGATCACCATGACTCCAGACCTCACCGCCGCCAATCGGCCCGCCATCAATGATGATGCCGTCCGGAGTCGGCTCAGCCTTGACGCCCAGCGCGAGCAAGCCGTCCGCCATCACCTGAATGCGATCCGACTCCTTGACCCGCAGCTCCTCGGCACCACGCAGCACGGTGCGACCTTCGGCACAAGCCGCGGCGACGAACAGTACCGGGAACTCGTCGATCGCCAAGGGCACCAGATCCTCAGGAATGTCGATGCCCTTCAGTTTGGCTGAACGCACCCGAATGTCAGCCACCGGCTCACCACCGACTTCGCGCTGGTTTTCCAGGCTGATATTGGCACCCATCAGCTTGAGGATATCGATTACACCGGTACGAGTCGGGTTCACGCCGACGTGCTCGAGCAGCAGTTCGGAACCTTCGGCAATGCTCGCCGCGACCAGGAAGAACGCCGCAGAGGAAATGTCCGCCGGGACTTCGATATGAGTCGCGCTCAACTTGTGACCGGATTCGACCCGTGCAGTGTTGCCGTCCACTGCTACCGGATAACCGAAGCCCTGCAGCATGCGCTCGGTGTGGTCGCGGGTCGGCGCCGGCTCGCTCACCGCCGTTTCGCCGGCAGCGTACAGCCCCGCCAGCAACAGGCAGGATTTGACCTGGGCGCTGGCCATCGGCATCTCATAATTCATAGCGCTCAGCCGCTGACCACCCTTGATTTGCAGCGGCGGACGACCTTCCGGACCGGTTTCGATCACCGCGCCCATCTCGCGCAGCGGCTTGGCGACGCGATTCATCGGACGCTTGGACAGCGAAGCATCGCCAGTCAGCACGGTATCAAACGACTGCGCGGCGAGCAGGCCGCTGAGCAGGCGCATCGAGGTCCCGGAATTGCCCAGGTACAGTGGCCCGGGTGGCGCCTGCAGACCGTGCAGACCGACACCGTGGATGGTCACGCGACCGTGGTGCGGCCCCTCGATCACCACACCCATGTCGCGGAACGCCTGGAGCGTGGCCAGCGCGTCCTCGCCTTCGAGGAAGCCTTCCACCTCGGTGGTGCCTTCCGCCAGCGAGCCGAGCATGATCGAGCGGTGGGAAATGGACTTATCGCCCGGCACACGAATGCGCCCGGACAGGCTGCCGCCAGGATTGGCCAGGAAAATCAGATCGTTATTGTTCATAGCATCCACATAGGCCCGACGGGCCAGAATCTTGCTGAAATGCTCACGGGCGAAGCGAGCGCGGGTGAACACACCAAGCAGCCCATGCCCGTCCCCTGCGTCTACCGCGGCGCGCAGGGCGTCGAGGTCTTCGCGAAAAGCGTCCAAGGTACGCAGCACCGCCTGGCGATTGGCCAGGAAGATGTCGTGCCACATCACCGGATCGCTACCGGCGATCCGAGTGAAGTCCCGGAAACCGCCAGCGGCGTAGCGGAAAATTTCCAGATTCTCGCTGCGCTTGGCCAGCGAGTCGACCAGGCCGAAGGCCAGCAGGTGCGGCAGGTGACTGGTGGCAGCCAGCACTTCGTCATGGTGCTCGACGTCCATGTGCTCGACGTCCGCGCCCAAAGCACGCCACAGCTGGTCGACACAGGCCAGGGCCGTCGGGTCGGTAGCGGGCAATGGCGTCAGAATCACTTTGTGCCGGCGGAACAAGCCGGCCTTGGCCGCCTCCACCCCACTCTGCTCGGATCCGGCGATTGGATGGCCCGGCACGAAGCGCGCCGGCATATCGCCGAACGCCGCACGCGCAGCCTTCAACACGTTGCCTTTGGCGCTACCCACGTCGGTCAACACCACACCGGTGAGGTCGAGCTTGGCTAGCTCGGCCAGCACCTTTTCCATCGCCAGGATCGGCACCGCCAACTGAATGACATCGGCACCGACGCAAGCCGCCGAAAGCTCGGTCTCACAACGATCGACCACGCCCAACTCAACGGCCAAGCGGCGCGATTCGGTATCCAGGTCGACGCCAACCACCTCGCGGAACAGGCCTTTCTCGCGCAGCCCCTTGGCAAAGGACCCGCCGATCAGGCCGAGTCCCACCACCACCAGGCGACCCAAGGACGGACGGGCGATCACATCAACCACGAGCCAGCACCCGAGCCAAGGCTTCTAGGAAGCAGGCATTCTCGACCTGGGTGCCAATGGACACGCGCAGAAAAGTCGGCATGCCGTAGCCTGCCACCGGCCGCACGATTACGCCGGCCTGCAGCAGCGCCTGGTTGATCGGTGCGGCATCGCGCGCGAAATCCACGGCGATGAAATTGCCCTTGGAGGGAATCCAGCGCAGACCCAACATGCGGAAGCCCTGTTCGAGCTGGAGCATACCGGCGTCGTTGACGCGACGGCTTTCCGCCAGATAGTCGGCATCGTCCAGCGCAGCACCAGCAGCGGTTAGCGCCAGGCTGTTGACGTTGAACGGCTGGCGTACCCGATTGAGCACATCGGCGACTTGCGCAGAGGACAGCGCATAGCCCACGCGCAACCCCGCCAGCCCGTAAGCCTTGGAGAAGGTCCGCGACACCAGCAGGTTCGGGTATTGCGCCAGGTAATCGAGGCCGTCCGGCAACTCGTCGCCTTCGGCGTATTCGATGTAGGCCTCGTCCAGCACCACTAGCACGCGCTCGGGCACGTGAACAAGGAATTCGGCCAGCGCTTGCGGGCCGAACCAGGTACCGGTCGGATTGTTCGGGTTAGCAATGAACACCACGCGAGTCTGCTCGTCGATGGCGGCGAGCATGGCCTTGAGGTCATGTCCATAGTCTTTCGCCGGCACCACCTTGCCCTGCGCCCCAACCGCCTGGGTGGCGATCGGGTACACCGCGAAGGCGTGCTCGCTGAACACTGCATTCAGACCAGGCGCCAAGTAAGCTCGCGCAACCAGGTCGAGGATGTCGTTGGAGCCGTTGCCCAAGGTCACCTGGGCCGGCTGTACGCCACAGCGCGCGGCCAACTTGGCTTTGAGCTCAAAGCCGTTGCCATCCGGATAGCGGGTCAGTTCGTCCAACTCGACACGGATAGCCGCCAACGCCTTCGGGCTCGGCCCGAGCGGATTCTCGTTGCTGGCCAGCTTGACGATGCCCGCCGGGTCCAGATTCAACTCGCGCGCCAGCTCATCCACCGGCTTACCCGGCACGTAGGGCGACAGCTTTTGCACACCTGGCTGGGCCAGGGCGAGGAAATCGCAACTCATGTTCAGCTCCGCTGGGAGCTGGAAGCCGGCGTCCAGCTTCCGGCTTCCAGCTGCTGTTTTTAAAGCACCGCTTTCGGATACGAGCCCAGCATCTTCAGGGCCACGGCCTCGCTGTTGATCTTCTCCAGCACATCCTTGATCAACGGGTCCTTGTGATGCCCGACGAAGTCGATGAAGAACACGTAGGTCCATTTGCCGCTGCGCGACGGGCGGGTTTCGATGCGCGTCAGGTCGATACCGTTGGTGTGGAAAGGCACCAGCAGCTCATGCAGCGCGCCCGGCTTGTTGCGCATCGAGACGATGATCGAGGTCTTGTCGTCGCCGGTAGGCGGGACTTCCTGGCTACCGATGATGAGGAAGCGCGTGGAGTTGTCCGGGCGATCCTCGATTTTCTCGAAGAGTTTGGTCAGACCGTACAGGTTCGCCGCCATATCGCCGGCAATCGCCGCCGAGTTCCACTCGCTCTTCACTCGCTTGGCGGCGTCGGCGTTGCTGGAAACCGCCACACGCTCGACGTTCGGGTAATGCGCGTCCAGCCACTTGCGGCACTGCGCCAGCGACTGGGCATGGGAGTAGATGCGGGTGATCCGATCAGTCTTGGTGGTCTCGCCAACCAGCAGGTGATGGTGGATACGCAGCTCGACTTCGCCACAGATCACCATGTCGTGCTCGAGGAAGCTGTCCAGGGTGTGATTGACCGCACCCTCGGTGGAGTTTTCCACCGGCACCACGCCGAAGTTCACCGCACCGGCGGCCACTTCGCGGAACACTTCGTCGATCGCCGCCATCGGCGTGCTGATCACTGCATTACCGAAGTGCTTGACCGCGGCAGCCTGGGTAAAGGTTCCCTCGGGGCCGAGATAGGCGACCTTGAGCGGCTGCTCGAGGGCCAGGCAGGACGACATGATCTCGCGGAACAGCCGCGCCATCTCTTCGTTGTCCAGCGGCCCCTTGTTCAGCTCCATGATGTGCTTGAGCACCCAGGCTTCGCGCTCCGGCCGGTAGAACACCGGCTTCTCGCCTTCGGCCAGGGTCTGCATCTTCACTCGCGCGACGTCTTGAGCGCAGCGCGCGCGCTCGCTGATCAGTTCGAGGATCTTCTCGTCGAGGCCGTCGATGCGAACGCGCAGCGCCTTGAGCTGGTCCTGATCACTCATCAGCCGTGCTCCTTCTCGAACTCGGCCATGTAGGCCACCAGGGCTTCCACCGCATCGAGGCCGGTCGCGTTATAGATGGAGGCACGCATGCCGCCCACCGAACGATGACCCTTGAGGTTGAGCAGGCCGCGCGCCTCGGCGCCGGCGAGGAACGGCTTGTCGAGCTTCTCGTCGGCCAGGCGGAACGGCACGTTCATCCACGAGCGTGCGTTGATCGCGATCGGGTTGGTGTAGAAATCGCTGGCGTCGATGGCCTTGTACAGCAGGTCCTTCTTCGCCCGGTTGCGTTTCTCCATCGCCTCGACGCCGCCCTGCTCTTTCAGCCACTCGAAGACCAGGCCGGAGAGATACCAGGAATAGGTCGCCGGGGTGTTGTACATCGAGCCGTTATCGGCGGCGATCTTGTAGTTGAGCATGGTCGGGCAGACGCTGCGCGCACGGCCGAGCAGGTCGTCGCGAACTATAGCCACCACCAGGCCGCTCGGACCGATGTTCTTCTGCGCGCCAGCGTAGATTAGGCCGAACTGCGAGACATCGACCGGGCGCGAGAGGATGTCCGAGGACATGTCGACCACCAGCGGTACATCGCCCACCGACGGCGTCCAGTCGAACTGCAGACCACCGATGGTCTCGTTGCTGGCGTAGTGCAAGTAGGCGGCATCTTTCGATAGCTGCCACTCGTTCTGCCCGGGAATGGCGAAGTAGTCGTAGGGCTTGGCGCTGGCGGCGACGTTGACGTTGCCGTAGCGGCGCCCTTCCTCAATCGCCTTCTTCGACCAGATGCCGGTGTCGATGTAGTCGGCGACACCGTCTTCCGGCAGCAGATTGAGCGGGATTTCGGCGAACTGCTGACTGGCGCCACCCTGCAGGAACAGCACCTTGTAGTCATTCGGCACGTTCAGCAGGTCACGCAGGTCCTGCTCGGCCTTCTCGGCGATGGCCACGTACTCGTCGCTGCGGTGGCTCATCTCCATGACCGACAGGCCCTTGCCCTGCCAGTCGAGCATCTCGGCCTGGGCACGCTCCAGTACCGCGGTAGGAAGTGCGGCTGGGCCTGCGCAGAAATTATGGGCTCGCTTAGTCACGTCACTCTCACTCTTCGTTGCTTGGGGCTTCCGCAGCAGGGGCCTCATCGCCCTCCGCGGCTACCGCCACTTCGTTCAGCTCGGCGTCTTCGCCTTCCAGTTCGTCCTCGTCGACGCCGGATGGCTCCTGGACGCGCTCGAGGCCAACCAGGGTCTCGTCGGTCGCCAACTTGATCAGGGTCACACCCTGGGTGTTGCGACCCAGACTGGAGACCTCGTCGACACGGGTACGCACCAGGGTGCCCTGATCGGAGATCAGCATGATCTCCTCACCGTCCAGCACCTGGATTGCACCGACCAGTCGGCCATTGCGTTCGTTGCTGACCATGGCGATCACGCCCTGGCCGCCACGGCCGCGGCGCGGGAACTCGGCCATCGCCGTACGCTTGCCGTAGCCTCGCTCGGAGGCGGTGAGGATCTGCGCGCCGGCCTCGGGAATCAGCATGGAAATGATGTGCTGACCTTCCGGCAGGCGCATGCCGCGCACACCGCGGGCGTTACGACCCATGATGCGCACGTGCTTCTCTTTGAAGCGGATCACCTTGCCGCCATCGGAGAACATCATCACTTCGCGGGCGCCGTCGGTGACCGCCGCGGCGATCAGGGTGTCGCCTTCTTCCAGCTTCAGGGCGATAAGACCGACGCTGCGCGGCTTGCTGAACTGCACCAGCGGGGTCTTCTTCACCGTACCGTTGGCGGTGGCCATGAAGATGTAGGCGCCGGTCGGCTCATCTTGCTCGTCATCGGCGACGTCGGCGTCGCTGTCTTCGGCCGGCTCGGCCTCAACCACTTCGCCTTCGATCACTTGGCCGTCGATATCGTCCAGTTCGTCATCGGCGCCGGCGCTCTGTTGCAGCGCTTCCAGATCGACCTGCAGCATCGCGGTGATGCGCTCGCCGTCGGACAGCGGCAGCAGGTTGACCAGCGGCCGACCGCGCGCGGTGCGCGAGGCTTCGGGGATTTCGTAGGTTTTCAGCCAGTAGACCTTGCCCTTGCTGGAGAACAGCAACAGGGTGGCATGGCTGTTGGCAACCAGCAGGTGCTCGATGTAGTCCTCGTCCTTCACCCCGGTGGCCGACTTGCCGCGCCCGCCGCGACGCTGTGCCTGGTAGGCATGCAGCGGCTGGGATTTGGCGTAGCCGCCGTGGGAAATGGTGACGACACGCTCCTCTTCGGTGATCAGGTCGGCGATGGTCAGGTCGACCTGCGAGGCGACGATTTCGGTGCGACGCTTGTCGCCGAACTCGGCCTTGACCTTCTCCAGTTCCTCGCGAATCACTTCCATGAGGCGCTCAGGGCTAGTCAGGATGCGGATCAGCTCGCCGATCAGGGCGAGGATTTCCTGGTACTCGGCTAGCAGCTTCTCGTGCTCCAGACCGGTCAGGCGGTGCAGACGCAGGTCGAGGATCGCCTGGGCCTGTTCGGGCGACAGGTAGTACTTGCCATCACGCAGACCGAATTGCGGATCGAGGTCGTCCGGACGGCAGGCGTCAGCGCCAGCGCGCTCGACCATCGCCTGCACGGCGCTGGACTCCCAGCCGGTGGCGATCAGACGCTCCTTGGCCTCGGCCGGGGTCGGCGAGGTCTTGATCATCTCGATCACTGGATCAATGTTGGACAGCGCAACCGCCTGGCCTTCAAGGATGTGCCCACGCTCGCGCGCCTTGCGCAGCTCGTAGACGGTCCGCCGGGTCACCACTTCGCGGCGGTGACGGACGAACACCTCGAGCATGTCCTTGAGGTTCATGGTCTTCGGCTGGCCGTCGACCAGCGCCACCACGTTGATACCGAACACGCTCTGCAGCTGGGTCTGGGCGTAGAGGTTGTTGAGCACCACCTCGCCGACTTCGCCACGGCGCAGCTCGATGACCACGCGCATGCCGTCCTTGTCAGACTCGTCGCGCAGTTCGGTGATGCCTTCGATCTTCTTCTCTTTCACCAGCTCGGCGATCTTTTCGATCAGACGGGCCTTGTTCAGCTGATAAGGCAGCTCGGTGATGATGATCTGCTGACGATTGCCGCCCTTCTCCATGTCCTCGATTTCGGCACGAGCACGGATATAGATGCGGCCACGGCCGGTCCGGTAGGCCTCGATGATGCCGGCACGACCGTTGATGATCCCCGCGGTCGGGAAGTCCGGGCCGGGAATGTATTGCATCAGTTCATCGATGGTCAGCTCGGCGTTGTCGATTAGCGCCAGGCAGCCATCGATCACTTCGCCCAGGTTGTGCGGCGGAATGTTGGTGGCCATACCCACGGCGATACCGGACGAACCGTTGACCAGCAGGTTGGGAATCTTGGTCGGCATGACTGCCGGGATCTGCTCGGTGCCGTCGTAGTTGGGCACCCAGTCGACGGTTTCCTTGTCCAGGTCAGCCAGCAGCTCATGGGCCAGCTTGGCCATCCGCACTTCGGTGTATCGCATGGCCGCGGCGTTGTCGCCGTCCACCGAACCGAAGTTGCCCTGACCGTCGACCAGCATGTAGCGCAGCGAGAACGGCTGCGCCATCCGCACGATGGTGTCGTACACCGCAGTATCGCCGTGCGGGTGGTACTTACCGATCACGTCACCGACCACACGGGCCGACTTCTTGTAGGGCTTGTTCCAGTCGTTGCCCAGCTCGCTCATCGCGTAGAGCACCCGACGGTGCACGGGCTTCAGGCCATCGCGCGCGTCCGGCAGAGCACGCCCGACGATCACGCTCATCGCGTAGTCGAGGTAGGACTGCCGCAGTTCGTCTTCGATGTTGACCGGGAGGATTTCTTTGGCCAGTTCACCCATGAGAAGCCTGGTTCCTTTTTCTAGTGAAACGCCACGCCTTCCTTAATGGAGCGGAGCGCGCCGCTGAAGGCCTTTAGCCAGCAACGACTCACGACAAATCAAAGAGTTATGCCATGCATCGGCGCAGTCGTAAGAGGGCGATAGAAGCCCCCTTGAGAACTGCCGGAGATTACCACAAAGCCCGCCCCGCACCTACCCCGCCCAGCTGCCGCAATCGGGTTAGTGCAGGCGCTTGCGGCACATCAGCTGCGCCAGCTTGGCGGCATCGGGGCGCTCGACGATGCCGCGCTCGGTGACGATCACATCGATCAGGTCCGCCGGGGTGACGTCGAACACCGGATTGACCGCGGCAACCTCGGCCGCCACCCGACGCCCACCCATCTCCAGGAGCTCGCTGCCGGCGCGCTCCTCAATGGGAATGTCCTCACCGCTTTCCAGGCTCATGTCGATGGTCGAGCTAGGCGCCACGACCATGAAACGCACGCCGTGGTGCATGGCGCAGACCGCCAGCTGGTAGGTACCGATCTTGTTGGCCACATCGCCATTGGCGGTGATGCGGTCGGCGCCGACGATTACCCAGGTGATGCCCTGGGTCTTCATCAGGTGCGCAGCGGCCGAGTCGACGTTGAGGCTCACCGGCACGCCCTCGCCCGCCAGCTCCCAGGCGGTCAGCCGCGAACCCTGCAGCCAGGGCCGGGTCTCGTCGGCGTAGACCCGCTCGATCAGGCCATCGAGCCAGGCAGCCCGGATCACCCCCAGCGCGGTGCCGAAACCGCCGGTGGCCAGCGCCCCGGTGTTGCAATGGGTGAGGATGTTCTGCGGATTGCCTTGGTGCTTGCGGATCAGCTCGACGCCGTACTGCGCCATGGTCAGGTTGGCTTCGCGGTCGCTCTGGTGGATTTCCACCGCTTCGGCTTCCAGTGCCGCCAACGGGTCATCCTTGGCCTTCAAGCGGGCGAGGCGCTCACGCATGCGGTTCAGCGCCCAGAACAGGTTGACCGCCGTCGGCCGCGACTCGGCCAACCGGGTGAAGTCCTCTTCCAGCGCCGCGCGCCAGTCGCCACCGGCCGCCAGGCGCGCCCTGGCACCCAGCACCACGCCATATGCGGCGCTGATACCGATCGCCGGAGCGCCGCGCACGACCATGTCGTGAATCGCATCGGCGACTGCGGCCGCGGAATCGAACGCCAGCCAGCGCTCTTCCAGCGGCAACAGGCGCTGATCGAGCAGGTACAGGAAGCCGTCACGCCATTCGATGGCCTTGACCTTCTCCGCTGCCAACAACTGATCGCGCATGACCCACCCCCGAGCAACAAAAGCCGCGGATTATAGCGAGCCGCCCGTCCGGGCGCTCGGGTATACTGCCGCATCCGCCGAGATACCGCACTGGAAGCCGAAGATGTCCGACCTGTCCGCCCCCCTCGACCTGCTGCTGTTACCGACCTGGCTGGTGCCTGTCGAGCCGGCCGGGGTGGTCTGGAAGGACTATGCACTGGGCATCCGCGACGGGCGCATCGTGCTACTGGCGCCGCGCGAAGAGGCGATGCTGCACGCCACCAAGGAAATCCGCGAGCTGCCGGGTTGCCTGCTCAGCCCCGGCCTGATCAATGCCCACGGGCATGCCGCGATGAGCCTGTTCCGCGGCCTGGCCGACGATCTGCCGCTGATGACCTGGCTACAGGACCACATCTGGCCGGCCGAGGCGCGCTGGGTCGATGAAGAATTCGTCCGCGACGGCACCGAACTGGCCATCGCCGAACAGCTCAAGGGCGGCATCAGCTGCTTCTCGGACATGTACTTCTTCCCGGAAATCGCCAGCGAACTGGTGCACAAGAGCGGCATTCGCGCGCAGATGTGCATTCCAGTGCTGGACTTCCCCACCCCCGGCGCGCGTGACGCCGATGAGGCGCTGCGCAAGGGCCTCAAGCTGTTCGACGACCTCAAGCAGCACCCGCGCATCAAGGTAGCCTTCGGCCCGCACGCCCCCTACTCGGTGAGCGACGACAAGCTGGAAAGCGTGCGCATGCTGGCCGAGGAGCTGGATGCCGGCATTCATATGCACGTGCAGGAGACCGCCTTCGAGGTCCAGCAGAGCCTGGAGCTGCACGGCGTGCGGCCAATGGCCCGCCTCGCGCGCCTGGGCCTGCTCGGCCCGCGCTTCCAGGCCGTGCACATGACCCAGGTCGATGACGAGGACCTGGCCATGCTGGTGGAGAGCAACAGCAGCGTCATCCACTGCCCGGAATCCAACCTCAAGCTGGCCAGCGGCTTCTGCCCGGTGGAACGGCTGTGGAATGCCGGGGTCAATGTGGCAGTCGGCACCGATGGCGCGGCGAGCAACAACGACCTCGACCTGCTCGGCGAAACCCGCACTGCCGCGCTACTGGCCAAGGCCGTCGCCGGCTCGGCGACCGCCCTCGATGCCCATCGCGCACTGCGGATGGCCACCCTGAACGGCGCCCGCGCGCTCGGCCTGGACGAGCAGACCGGCTCGCTGGAGCTGGGTAAGCTCGCCGACCTGGTCGCCTTCGACCTGTCGCGCCTGGCCCAGCAACCTGTCTACGACCCGGTCTCGCAACTGATCTACGCCAGCAGCCGCGATTGCGTGCAGCACCTCTGGGTCGGCGGCAAGCAGCTACTCGACCACGGCCAACTGACCCGCCTGGACGAACAACGCATTCTGGCCACGGCCCGCAGCTGGGGCGAACGCATCGCCGCCGCGCGCGCCGCGGCCCACTGATTTCAGATTCACAGGAGTTGTCATGAGCAACGTCGATCACGCCGAAATCGCCAAATTCGAGGCCCTCGCCCATCGCTGGTGGGACCGCGAAAGCGAATTCAAACCGCTGCACGACATCAACCCGCTGCGCGTCAACTGGATCGACGAGCGAGCCAACCTGGCCGGCAAGAAGGTCCTCGACATCGGCTGCGGCGGCGGCATCCTCAGCGAGGCCATGGCCCAGCGTGGCGCCACGGTGACCGGCATCGACATGGGCGAGGCGCCGCTGGCCGTCGCCCAGCTGCACCAGCTGGAGTCCGGCGTGCAGGTCGAGTACCGGCAGATCACCGCCGAAGCCTTGGCCGACGAGCTGCCCGAGCAGTTCGACGTGGTCACTTGCCTGGAAATGCTCGAGCACGTGCCCGACCCCGCCTCGGTGATCGCTGCCTGCCATCGCCTGGTCAAGCCGGGCGGCCAGGTGTTCCTGTCGACCATCAACCGCAACCCCAAGGCCTATCTGTTCGCCATCGTCGGCGCCGAATACCTGATGCGCCTGCTGCCGCGCGGCACCCACGACTTCAAGAAGTTCATCCGCCCCTCCGAGCTGGGCAGCTGGTGCCGGCAGACCGGCCTGCAGGTGCAGGACATCATCGGCCTGACCTACAACCCGCTGACCAAGCACTACAAGCTGGCTGCCGATGTCGACGTCAACTACATGATCCATACGCTCAAGGAGGAGTGATGCGCCTGAGAGCCGTACTTTTCGACATGGACGGCACGCTGCTCGACAGCGCGCCGGACTTCATCGCCGTGGTCCAGGCCATGCGCAGCGACCGCGGCCTGCCGGCCCGCGATGAGCAGCTGATCCGTGACCACGTCTCCGGCGGCGCTCGCGCGATGGTTGCCATCGGCTTCGACATCGACCCAGAGCACGCCGAGTTCGAAGCGCTGCGCCTGGAATTCCTCGAGCGCTACCAGAGCCACTGCGCGGTGCTTACCCGGCCGTACGACGGCATCGCCGAGCTGCTCGAGGACATCGAGCAGGCCAAGCTGATCTGGGGCGTGGTGACCAATAAGCCGGTGCGCTACGCCGCGCCGATCATGCAGGAACTCGGGCTGACGCCACGCTCGGCGCTGCTGATCTGCCCGGACCACGTGCAAAAGGCCAAGCCGGACCCGGAAATGCTCGTGCTGGCCTGCAAGCAGCTCGACCTCGACCCGGCCAGCGTGCTGTTCGTCGGCGACGACCTGCGCGACATCGAGGCCGGCCGCGCCGCCGGCACGCGCACCGCGGCGGTCACCTACGGCTACATCCACCCGCAGGACAACCCGCGCAACTGGGGTGCCGACGTGGTGGTGAATCATCCGCTGGAGCTGCGCACCGTCCTCGACAGCGCACTGTGCTCCTGCTGACCACGATCTGTTTAAGAGAGAGTTTGTGATGTTCGACTACACCGCCCGCCCCGACCTGCTGCAAGGCCGCGTGATCCTGGTCACCGGCGCCGGGCGCGGCATCGGCGCAGCCGCCGCCAAGACCTTCGCCGCCCACGGCGCCACCGTGCTGCTGCTGGGCAAGACCGAAGAGAACCTCAACCAGGTGTATGACGCGATCGAGGCGGCCGGCCATCCGCAGCCGGTGGTCATCCCGTTTAACCTGGAAACCGCTCTGCCGCACCAGTACGACGAACTGGCAGCGACCATCGAAGACGCTTTCGGACGCCTCGACGGCCTGCTGCACAACGCCTCGATCATCGGCCCGCGCACGCCCATGGAACAGCTGTCCGGCGAGAATTTCATGCGCGTCATGCACATCAACGTCAACGCCATGTTCATGCTGACCAGCACCCTGCTGCCGCTGCTCAAGCTGTCGACGGATGCCTCGGTGGTGTTCACCTCCAGCAGCGTCGGTCGCAAGGGTCGCGCCTACTGGGGCGCCTACGGGGTGTCGAAGTTCGCCACCGAAGGCCTGATGCAGACCCTGGCCGACGAAATCGACGGTATCTGCGCCGTGCGCGCCAACAGCGTCAACCCCGGCGCCACCCGCACCAGCATGCGCGCCCACGCCTATCCGGCGGAAAACCCGGAGAACAACCCGCTGCCCGAGGCGATCATGCCGGTCTACCTGTACCTGATGGGTCCGGACAGCCAGGGCGTCAACGGCCAGGCCCTAGACGCGCAGTAACGTCAGAATCCTGCCGCTCACCCGAGCGGCAGGAATCGCGTCAGAAAGCCGACGATGCACCTGCCGCGACCGGCAAAGCCTTGCCTTCCCTTGCCAGTTTCCCGGCAATCGGCGTCGAAAACACGCCGACCATTACTAATAAACCACTGATATATATGGATTAATTTCCATTCCGAACGAAATGGCACGGAATTCGCTGTACACCAGTATCAGAGCGTTTCGCGCCAGAGGTTCAACAATCATGGTTCCCCCAAAGTCCAACACCATCGACTTCGACGCCGCCAAATTGCAGCGCCTTGGCTTTGCCGGGAAGCGCGGGCCGTCGTTGCGACCGCTGAGCCTCAACCAACTGCGCCAGCAGCTGAACCTGCAGCTGCAGACCAGCCTGGAACTGGAACGCATCCTGGAGCTGTTCTTCCGCGAGGTACAGCGCCTGATTCCATTGGCCGCCCTGTCCTACCAGCAGCCGGCCAGCGATCTGCGCCTGGAGCTGGGCGAGCGCGCCAGCCATTCGGCGAGCTACCACCTCAACCATGACGGCGAGTACCTCGGCGAACTGATCTTCCGCCGCAACCTGCGCTTCAGCGACGAGGAGCTCGGCCAGTTCGAGTCACTGCTCGGCACCCTCGTGTTCCCGCTGCGCAACGCCCTGCTGTACCGCACCGCGCTGCAGAGCGCCCTGCGCGACCCGCTGACCGGCACCGGCAACCGCATCGCCATGGAGCAGGCACTGCAGCGCGAAGTGGACCTGGCGCGCCGCAACCTCAACCCGCTGTCGCTGCTGATGCTCGACCTCGACCACTTCAAACAGATCAACGACACCCACGGCCACAGCGTCGGTGACGAGGCGCTCAAGGCAGTTGCCGTGGCGCTGAAGAGCCAGCTGCGCAACATCGACATGGTGTTCCGCTTCGGTGGCGAGGAGTTCCTCATCCTGCTGTCGAGCACCAGCCGCGAAGGCGCGGCGATGGTCGGCGAACGTCTGCGCCATGCGGTGCTCAGCCTGCAGTGCGCCGTGCAGGAGCGCCGCCTGGAGCTGTCGGTGAGCCTTGGCTGCGCCACCCTGCTGCCGGGCGAATCCGCCGACAGCCTGCTGCGTCGTGCCGACGGCGCGCTCTATGTGGCCAAACGCGAAGGGCGCAACCGCCTGACCATGGCCGGCTGAGTTTTCGCCAGGCAATAAAAAAGGGACTCAGTGAGTCCCTTTTTTATCGCCGGCTTACTCCGGCTTGCGCCCACGACCGAAGCCCGGGCGCTGCCCTTCGCCGGCTGGCGGACGACGCTTGGCCGGCGCCGGCTTGCGCGCCGGACGATCCGCCAGTTCGACACCAGGACGCACCGGCTTGCCAGTGCCGCGCTTCTTGCTGTCGTTCGGCCGCTCCGCGACCGGCGTGCCGCGCTTGCCGGCCGGGCGCGGAGCGCGCTCCGACGACTCGTCACGCGGTTTGCGGGCCGGACGATCGGCACCCTCATGCGGCTTGCGGGCTGGACGATCGCCGTCGCGCGGCTTGCGTGCCGGGCGCGCCGAGTCATCGCGCGGGGCGCGTGCAGGACGCTCACGCTCGCCTTCGCCACGCGGTGCCGAACCGTGTGCCGGGCGCAGCACGCGCTCCGGACGGGTCGCGCGACCAGCCGGCTTGGCCGGTTTGCCGGACTTGCGCTGCATGCGCTCGAGCTTGTCGCGGGCCTTTTCCGTCATCGGCGGCAGCGGCACGGCGGTCAGACCGACCTCGCCACTGAGGATGTCGACTTCGGACTGGCCCATCTCGCGCCAGCGCCCCATGCTCAGGTCGGAGGTGAGGAACACCGGGCCGAAGCGCACGCGCTTCAGGCGGCTGACCACCAGGCCCTGGGACTCCCACAGGCGACGCACTTCGCGGTTGCGGCCTTCCATCACCACGCAGTGGTACCAGTGGTTGAAGCCTTCACCGCCAGGCGCTTCCTGGATATCGGTGAAGCGCGCCGGGCCGTCTTCGAGCATCACGCCAGTCTTCAGGCGCTCCACCATCTCCTCGTCGACTTCGCCACGCACACGCACGGCGTATTCGCGGTCCATCTGGTAGGACGGGTGCATCAGGCGGTTGGCCAGTTCACCGTCGGTGGTGAACAGCAGCAGGCCGGTGGTGTTGATGTCCAGGCGACCGATGTTGATCCAGCGACCTTCGCGCAGCTTGGGCAGGCGGTCGAACACGGTCGGGCGACCTTCCGGATCGTCACGGGTGCAGATCTCGCCATCTGGCTTGTTGTAGATCAGTACGCGACGGGTGGCTTCGCTCTGCTCTTCGCGCTTGAGCAGACGGCCGTCGACGGAAATGGCGTCATGCAGATCGACGCGTTGGCCGAGGGTGGCGGCGACGCCATTGACCTTGACCCGGCCTTCGGTGATCCAGGCTTCGGCGTCGCGGCGCGAGGCCAGACCGATACGGGCAAGGACTTTCTGCAGTTTTTCGCCGCTGGGGCTGAATTCGGACTCACTCATCTGGGCACCTCCCGGTGTAAGCAATAGATGAAAGGGCGCGCATCATACGCGGATCGGCCGCGCACCGCACGGCTGCGTTGAGGCTAGTCGGTGGTGGCGGCTTTGCCCATCCGGGTCACTTGCGCTTGCGCCGGCCGATGGCATCAAGGCTCAGCAAGCGCAATGCCGCCTCAGCAAGGATGGCGCGGCGCGCCGGTTTGCCGAGTTTCTTCCAGGCTTTGATTTCCTGCCGGCTGCGCCCGCAGCCGACGCAGACCTCGTGGTGAAACGCGCAGACCTTGATGCACGGATCTTTGACGACACCCATCGTCCCCTCCCGCTACCGCCCCGGCGGCCCCAGTTCAGTGACGGGTCTCGTCGGGCAATTCGACGTCGGCCTCCTCGGGCTCGGTCGGCAAGTCGTCGAAATCGGTCTTCAGGTCCTGTTCCATGGCGTCCAGCTCGGCGAGCAGGCTGCTGAAACTGGTCTCACTGCCCGCTTCGGCCCCAGCTTCCTCGCCGAGACTGAGATCGGCCCGCGCCTGCAGCGCCTCGGGCACCGCCGCGTCGTCGTCGAAGGCCAGCACCGGCTCGGGCTCCAGCTCGCGCAGCGCGGCCAGCGGCGGCAGTTCATCGAGGCTCTTCAGGTTGAAATGGTCGAGGAACGCACGGGTGGTGGCGAACATCGCCGGCTTGCCCGGCACGTCGCGATATCCGACCACGCGAATCCACTCGCGTTCCTGCAGGGTCTTGACGATCTGGCTGTTGACCGCCACCCCGCGAATGTCCTCGATCTCGCCGCGAGTGATGGGCTGGCGATAGGCGATCAGCGCCAGGGTTTCCAGCATGGCGCGGGAGTAGCGCTGCGGGCGCTCCTCCCACAAGCGCCCGACCCAGGGCGCGAAGCGCTCGCGCACCTGCAGGCGATAGCCGTTGGCGACTTCCTTGAGTTCGAAGGCGCGCCCTTCGCAGGATTGCGCAAGAACCTCCAGGGCCGCCTTGAACACCTCAGGTCCGGGGCGCTCGCCTTCCTCGAACAGTTCGTAGAGGCGCTCCAGCGACTGCGGCTTGCCGGCGGCGAGGAGGATTGCCTCGAGCAGCGAGGCCAGTTCTTTGGGGTCCGTGAGGTTCATCATTCCACCCTTGCCCGCACGTGGATGGCCGCGAAAGGTTCATTCTGCACCAGCTCGGCGAGCGATTCCTTGATCAGTTCAAGCACCGCCATGAAGGTTACCACCACGCCCAAGCGGCCCTCTTCGGCGCGAAACAGCTCGACGAACGGCACGAAGCCGCCGCCCTTGAGGCGCTCCAGCACTTCGCTCATACGCTCGCGGGTGGACAGTGCCTCGCGCGTTACATGGTGGCTTTCGAACATGTCGGCGCGGCGCAGCACTTCGGCCATCGACAGCAGCAATTCTTCCAGGCTGACCTGCGGCAGCAGCTTGCGCGCCCGCGCCTGCGGCGCGTCGAGGCGCGGCACCTGGATGTCGCGGCCGACTCGTGGCAGCTCGTCGAGGTCTTCGGCTGCAGCCTTGTAGCGCTCGTACTCCTGCAGGCGACGGATCAGCTCGGCGCGCGGATCGTCCTCTTCTTCCTCGGCCTCGGCGGAACGCGGCAGCAGCATGCGCGACTTGATCTCGGCGAGCATCGCGGCCATCACCAGGTACTCGGCAGCCAGCTCTAGGCGCACCGACTTCATCAGTTCGACGTAGCCCATGTACTGCTTGGTGATCTCGGCCACGGGGATATCGAGGATGTCGATGTTCTGCTTCCGGATCAGGTACAGCAGCAGGTCGAGCGGCCCCTCGAACGCCTCGAGGAACACCTCCAGCGCATCCGGCGGGATGTACAGGTCGAGCGGCAGTGCGGTGACCGCCTGGCCGTAGACCAGGGCGAACGGCAGCTCCTGCTGAGCGCCAGCCTGGTCGGCGGAAGCCTCGTGCTCCTGCATGCAGTCCTCGTGCGCCATGGCGCCGTCGTATTAAGGAAGGAACCGGCCATTTGCCGGCATGGTCGAAGCGTTTAGAGCCACCTCGGCATTCTAATCGAGTTAAGGGAAGTGCTGCCGCAGGGCTCCGAACAAACTTGATCGGTAGAACGAGTCCATTGCGGACCCGAGGGAGAACCACATGAAAGTTCTGACGACGCTGTTCAGTGCCCTGCTCCTCCTTGTCAGCCTGGCTCAGGTGCCGGCTCAGGCGGCGATGATCGCCACCAATGACGTGGTCGCCAATCAGCAGGCTCAAGCCAACCGCGACAAAGTGCGCGACTTCCTCACACGCGCCAGCGTGCAGGAACAGCTCAGGGTCATGGGGGTGGATGCGGCACTGGCGAGGAGCCGGGTCGATTCACTGACCGCTCAGGAAGTCGCCAGCCTGGCCCAGCGCATCGACTCGCTGCCGGCCGGCGGCGCGCTGAGCACCACTGACGTGATCATTATCCTGCTGGTCGCCATCCTGGTCGCCATCGCCCTGTAAGCCGTTGCGCCCCGGACGCGCCTGCGCGGCGCGCCGGGGATTACACCAGTTCGGCGAACGGCGTCGGATCACCGCAGCCGACACGGAACACCTCGACCTCGTCGTCGACGAGGCCAATCACGGTCGAGGCTTCCAACCCGCCAAAGCCACCATCTATGATCAGGTCGACCTGATGCTCAAGCACCTGACGCATCTCGTAGGGATCGCTCATCGGCAGGCTCTCGCCGGGCAGAATCAGGCTGCTGCTGATCAGCGGCTCGTCGAGTTCGGCGAGCAGCGCCTGGGCGATCGGGTGCTGAGGTACGCGCAGACCGATGGTGCGGCGCTTCGGATGCAGCAGCATGCGCGGCACTTCGCGGGTGGCGTTGAGGATGAAGGTGTAAGGGCCGGGGGTGTAGGTCTTCAGCAGGCGGAACGCCACGGTATCGACCTTGGCGAACAGGCCGAGCTGCGACAGATCACGGCAGAGCAGCGTGAAGTTGTGCTTGTCATCGAGCTGGCGCAGGCGGCGGATGCGGTCCACCGCGCTCTTCTCGCCGATACGGCAGCCCACGGCATAGGAGGAGTCGGTCGGGTAGACGATCACCCCGCCGGCTTTGACGATCTCGACCGCCTGCTTGATCAGGCGCGCTTGCGGATTTTCCGGGTGGACCTGAAAGAACTGGCTCACATCAATTCCCTTTTCAGCGGGCAGCAAGAGTTCGGTGGCCATGGTCGAATCGCGTCCATAGCGGCGGCAAATCGTCCGGCAGCGGGCGGTACATGCCCAATTCAGACCAATCTCCCGGCGCATGAAAATCACTGCCGGCGGTGGCCAGCAGGCCGAATTCCCGCGCCAGGATGGCCAGGCTGCCGACTTGCTCCGCCGGCTGCATGCCGTTGACCACTTCCAGCGCGTGACCGCCCGCAGCTACGAAATCGGCGATCAGCTTGCGTCGTTTGCTGCGGGTGAAATCGTAATGCCACGCGTGCGCCAGGCTGATCCAGGCGCCCGCCTCCTTCAGCGTAGCAACCGCCTGTTCAAGTGTCGGCCAATGCTGCTTCACATCACCCAGCTTGCCGGCGCCCAACCACTTGCGGAACGCCTCGGCGCGGTCCCGCACATGACCGGCGCGCACCAGAAACTCCGCGAAGTGCGGCCGGGCCGGCGCGTTGGCACTGTCACCCAGCTCCTGCTGATAGGCGCGCGCACCTTCGAACGCGCCGGGCATGCCCTTGGCCTCGAGGCGCCGACCGATCTCTTCGGCGCGCTGCCAGCGGCCGTCATGCAACTCGCCGAGCGCCTGGCGTAGCGCCGGCGCGTCGGTGGCGAAGGCATAGCCGAGCACGTGGATGGTCGCCCCACCCCAGCCACAGGACAGCTCGACGCCGGTGATCAGCCGCATGTCCAACGCCTGGGCTGCGGCCTGCGCCTCGGCGAGGCCTTCGAGGGTGTCGTGATCGGTCAGGGCCAGCACCCGGACGCCACGTTCATGGGCGCGCGCGACCACGGCGGCGGGTGGCAAGGCCCCGTCCGATGCGGTGCTGTGGCAGTGCAGATCGACATGCATAGGGGCGGCTTTCGCGTTCAGGGTTGTTTGTTATTATGCCGGCACATCCCGTGCCTGGCTGCCACTGTGAAACAATTCGTCGACTTCATCCCGCTCATCCTGTTCTTCATCGTCTACAAACTCGATCCCCGCGCCGTTGAACTGGCTGACCACTCCTTTATGGTAGGCGGCATTTTCAGCGCCACCGCGATGCTGATCATCAGCTCCGTGGTGGTCTACGGTGCACTGTTCCTTTACCAGCGCCGCCTCGAGAAAGGCCAATGGCTGACCCTGGTCGCCTGCCTGGCCTTCGGCACCCTGACTCTCGTGTTCCACAACGAGACCTTCCTCAAGTGGAAGGCCCCGGTGGTCAGCTGGCTGTTCGCCCTGGCTTTCACCGCCAGCCACTTCATCGGCGACAAACCGCTGATCGAGCGCATCATGGGCCACGCCATCCAGTTGCCGCAGCCGATCTGGACGCGCCTGAACGTCGCCTGGGTCCTGTTCTTCCTGGTCAGTGGCGCCGCCAACCTGTTCGTCGCCTTCACCTTCCAGAGCATCTGGGTCGACTTCAAGGTGTTCGGCAGCCTGGCCATGACCCTGCTGTTCCTGCTCGGCCAGGGCATCTTCCTGGCCCGCCATATCCACGACGGCGAGACCGCGCCCTCCGCCAAATCCAAGGACTGACATGCTCTACGCCATCATCGCCACCGACGTCGCCAATTCCCTGGACAACCGCCTGGCCGCGCGCCCAGCGCACCTTGCCCGGCTCGAGCAACTGAAGAACGAAGGCCGCCTGGTGCTCGCCGGCCCGCACCCGGCAGTCGACAGCAACGACCCTGGCGCCGCCGGCTTCAGCGGCAGCCTGATCGTCGCCGAATTCGACTCGCTCGACGCCGCGCAGCGCTGGGCCGATGCCGACCCGTACCGCGCCGCCGGCGTGTACGCCGAGGTAGTGGTGAAGCCGTTCAAGAAAGTGCTGCCCTGATCCCCATTCAGCGATCCCGTTTGCGATAGTCGATAACCACCCGCAGGAAATAGGAGTTCCAATGCGTCACGGTATGTTGTCCCTGTTGTTCGCTACCCTGCTGATCGCTCCCGCCCTCAAGGCCGAAGAAACTGCGCCCACCGTCACGCCAGCGCTGGCGGACGACGGCCAACGCCTCGCCGCCCTGGAAGAACGCCTGGCGGACAGCGAGCGCCAACGCGCCGAACTCCACGAGCAACTGCAGAGCCAGAGCAGCGGCGAAGAGCGCGACGGCGCCCTGCTGACGCGTCTGCGCCAGGAGAACCAGCGCCTCAAGCTGCAGCTGAACAAGGCGCTCGCCGAGCAGCAACCGCAGTGGCTCGACGAGCAGCAGCAATGGTTTGCCGCCGGTGGCGGCGTGGCGCTGGTGGGTACGTTGTTCGGCGCGCTGCTGCGCGGACGGCGCAAGACCCGCCGCGAATGGTTGAACTGAATCGCCCATGAGCGACCTGCTGCTGATCGACGACGATTGCGAGCTGTGCGAGCTGCTGGTCGCCTGGCTGACCCAGGAGGGCTTCCGGGTCAGCGCCTGCCACGATGGTGTCGCCGCCCGCGCCGCCTTGGCCGCCTCCACCCCGGCGGCGGTGATCCTCGACGTGATGCTGCCCGACGGCAGCGGTCTGGAGCTGCTCAAGCAGCTGCGCAGCGAACACCCGGAGCTGCCGGTGCTGATGCTCTCGGCGCGCGGTGAGCCGCTGGATCGCATCATCGGCCTGGAGCTCGGCGCCGACGACTACCTGGCCAAACCCTGCGACCCGCGTGAGCTGACCGCGCGCCTGCGCGCCGTGCTGCGCCGCACCCAGCCGCCGGCCGCGTCCAGTCAGCTGGAGGTCGGCGACCTGTGCTTCAGCGCCGCCCGCGGCGTGGCGATCATCGGCGATCACGAAGTGCTGCTGACCCTCTCCGAAGGCCGCATCCTCGAAGCGCTGCTCAAGCAGCCCGGCGAGCCGCTGGACAAACAGGAGCTGGCGCAACTGGCGCTGGGCCGCAAGCTGACCCTGTACGATCGCAGCCTGGACATGCACGTCAGCAACCTGCGCAAGAAGATCGGCCCGCATCCCGACGGCCGCCCGCGCATCCTCGCCCTGCGCAGCCGCGGCTACTACTACAGCCGCTGAGCGGGGTAACGCTGGGTCAAGACGCACGCCGCGCGACTTTACCCAGGCTTTACCCTTGGCTGACTGCGCTTGACCTTGACCTCCCTAGACTGGGCTCATCCGGCAACTGGCCGGAATCGAGACAAGGAGATTCACATGCGCAAGACCCTTATCGCCGTACTGTTCGCCGCTACCCTGCCCGCCCTCGCCCTGGCCATGCCTGACGGTGGCCCGCGGCATGGCGGCGACCACGGCCCGCGCTTCTTCAAGTCACTGAACCTGACCGACCAGCAGCGTCAGGACATCCGCCAGCTGATGGGCGAACAGATGAAGAACCGCCACGACATCAACGAGAAGTACCTGGACAAGCTGCCCGCCGCCGAGAAGAAAGCCATGCAGGACGAGCTCAAGGCCCAGCATGACAAGACCCAGAGCGCCATCCGCGCCAAACTGACGCCGGAGCAGCAGAAGCAGTTCGACGAACTGCAGAAGAAGATGGAAGAGCGGCGTGCCGAGCGCGCCGAGTTCCAGGCCTGGAAAGCGCAGAAGGACAAGGCCCAGTAAGCGCCGCCCCGGTCCGTAACCACCCCGCCCGCCAGGCCACCACGCCTGGCGGGCTTTTGCCTGTTAAGGAGCCGCCGTGCGTTCATTGTTCTGGCGCATCTTCGCCAGCTTCTGGCTGGCCATCGCCCTGGTCGCCGGTCTGTCACTGCTGTTCGGTCACGCACTGAACCAGGACGGCTGGATCGTCGCGCGTCACCCGGCGCTCAAGTCGCTGCCCGAGCAGTGGGTCGAGGTCTATCGCGCGCAAGGCGGCCAGGCCGCCCAGGACCTGCTCGAGCAGCGCAAACGCAAGTTCCGCATCGACACCCAAGTCCTCGACGACAGCGGCGAGCCGCTGGTACGCGGCACCTTCCCGCCGCGTGCCGCCGCCTTCGAGGCGCGGCATGGCGAGCGCCTGCCGTGGCGTCGGCTGACCGAGGAATTCACCGGGCCGGACGGCGAGTCGTACCTGTTCATCTACCGCATCCCCTACCCCGAGCTCGCCGCCTGGCACCGCAGCAGCCTGCTGTGGCCGCTGGTCGCGCTGGGCATCGCGCTGGTGGTGCTGACCGTGTTCAGCCTCATGCTGACCCTGTCGATCACACGCCCGCTGGACCGCCTGCGCCGCGCGGTGCACGACCTCGGTCGTACCGCCTACCAGCAGAACAGCCTGGAGCGCCTGGCCCGCCGGCGTGACGAACTCGGCGTGCTGGCCGGCGACTTCAACCGCATGGGCCAGCGCCTGCAGGACCTGATCGGCAGCCAGCGCCAGCTACTGCGCGACGTGTCCCACGAGTTGCGCTCGCCACTGGCGCGCCTGCGCGTCGCCCTGGCGCTTGCCGAGCGGGCCGAACCGCGCGAGCGGGAGGTGCTGTGGCCGCGTCTAAGTCAGGAATGTGATCGCCTGGAAGCACTGATCGCCGAGATCCTCGCCCTCGCCCGCCTCGACGCCGACCCCGGCGCGCGCCAGCCGATCCAGCTGCGCGGCCTGCTCGAGCAACTGCGAGATGACGCCCTGCTGGTCGCCCCCGAGCAGGACATCCGCCTCAGCGGCGACGCCGACCTGGCCCTGCAGGGCTGGCCGGACATGCTTGGTAGGGCGCTCGACAACCTGCTGCGCAACGCGCTGCGCTTCAGCCCGCCCGGGCAGGCGGTGGAAATCGCCACCGGCAGCGAAGCCGGGGTGGCGGTGATCGAGGTACGCGACCACGGTCCGGGCGTCGCGGCAGATTATCTGGGTCAGCTCGGCGAACCGTTCTTCCGTGCCCCGCAGCAGAGCAAAGCGGGTCATGGCCTGGGCCTGGCCATCGCGCGTCGGGCGATCGAGCGGCACGGCGGTCGCTTGCTGCTGGACAACCATTCGGCGGGCGGCTTCGTCGCCCGCGTCGAACTGCCGGTCTAGCGCCCTCAGCCCCAGCTGGCGACGAAGTCCGCCGGATTCAGCTCCGGCGGCGTGCGCAACTCGCCGTCCACGCTGCCCAGGTACAGGAACGCGACAATCTGCTCGTGCGCGGCAAGCCCGAGGCCGTCGGCGACGAAACGGTCGTGCGCCATATCACCGGTGCGCCAGATCGCGCCCAGCCCCTGGGCGTGCGCGGCAAGCAGGATGCCGTGGGCGGCGCAGCTGGCCGCCAGCACCTGTTCGCTTTCCGGCACCTTGGGGCTGGCCTTCGGACTGGCGATGACCGCCACCAGCAAGGGCGCGCGCAACGGCATGTTGCGCGCCTTGGCCAGCGCTTCGGCGGGCGCCTGGGGATTCTTGTTCAGCACCGCCGCGGCGAACAGCTCACCCAGCCGCTCGCGCCCGGCGTCCTCGATGCAGAGGAAACGCCAGGGGCGCAGATAACCGTGATCCGGCGCGCGCAAGGCGGCGCGAAACAACACCTCGCGCTGCGCCGGCGACGGCGCCGGCGCCTGCAGGCGAGCCGTCGATACACGGTTGAGCAGAACGTCGAGTGCCTCCATGGGCCACCTCCTGAATCCGAAGAGGCGGCCATGATAGCCGATCAGGCGACCCTGTCCGGGCTCTCATCAGCGGCTGTTGCGGCGGGCTCAGGGCTGGCGCAATGCGCACACAAATCCCCTCCGCACGCCCGCCACCCAGCGCGCACAGTGCGGGCGCCAAACCGACCAATCCAGCGCGGTAGATGCGGCGCCGTGCCACCTCCTCTAAACTGCCGCCCATTCCGTCCACGAGCCCAACTTCATGGCCCTGCCGACTCTGCGCATCATCGGCTTCATCATCGGTATTTTCCTGATCACCCTCGCCATCAGCATGGTGGTGCCGATGGTGACCCTGCTGGTCTTCGACCGCGCCAGCGAACTCAACACCTTCCTCTGGTCGAGCCTGATCACCTTCATCGCCGGCTTGGCGCTGGTCGTCCCCGGTCGCCCGGAGCACGTACACCTGCGCCCGCGCGACATGTACATGCTGACCGTCAGCAGCTGGGTGACGGTGGGTGTGTTCGCCGCCCTGCCGTTCCTGCTAGCCCGCCACATGAGCTACACCGACGCGTTCTTCGAGAGCATGTCGGGGATCACCGCGACCGGCGCCACGGTGCTCTCGGGGCTGGACAACGCCTCGCCGGGCATCCTCATCTGGCGTTCGATGCTGCACTGGCTGGGGGGCATCGGCTTCATCGGCATGGCGGTGGCGATCCTGCCGATGCTGCGTATCGGTGGCATGCGCCTGTTCCAGACCGAGTCATCGGACCGCAGCGGCAACAAGATCATGCCGCGCTCGCACATGGTCGCGAAGTACATCGTCGCCACCTACGTCGGTATCACCCTGATCGCCACCCTGGCGTTCTGGTGGGCCGGGATGAGCCCGTTCGACGCGGCCAACCACGCCATGTCGGCGATCTCCACCGGCGGCTTCTCGACTTCCGACCAGTCGCTCGCCAAGTGGCAGCAACCGGCGGTGCACTGGGTCGCGGTGGTGGCGATGATCCTCGGCAGCCTGCCCTTCGCGCTGTACGTCGCCACGCTGCGCGGCAACCGCAAGGCGCTGATCCGCGACGCCCAGGTGCAGGGCATGCTCGGTCTGCTGGTGGTGACCTGGCTGGTGATGGGCACCTGGTACTGGGCCACCACCCAACTGCACTGGCTGGACGCCCTGCGCCACGTGGCGGTGAACGTCACCTCGGTGGTCACCACCACCGGCTTCGCCCTCGGCGACTACAGCCTGTGGGGCAACTTCTCGCTGATGATCTTCTTCTACCTCGGCTTCGTTGGCGGCTGCTCCGGCTCGACCGCTGGCGGGATCAAGATCTTCCGCTTCCAGGTCGCGTGGATCCTGCTCAAGGCCAGCCTGCAGCAGCTGATTCACCCGCGCTCGGTGATCAAGCAGAAGTACAACGGCCACCGCCTCGACGAAGAGATCGTCCGTTCGATCCTGGCCTTCTCGTTCTTCTTCACCGTGACCATCGCCGCCATCGCCCTCGGCCTGTCGCTGCTCGGCCTGGACTGGATCACCTCGCTGACCGGCGCCGCCAGCACGGTGTCCGGCGTCGGCCCGGGGCTCGGCGAGGTAATCGGCCCGGCCGGCAACTTCTCCAGCCTGCCGAACGCGGCCAAGTGGCTGCTGTGCGCCGGCATGCTGATCGGTCGCCTGGAGATCATCACCGTGCTGGTGCTGTTCATGCCGGCGTTCTGGCGCCACTGACCTCCCACTGCTGGCACAGAGAACGACCGTAGGAGCGGCCCATGGCCGCGAAGGCGCTTTCGCGGCCATGGGCCGCTCCTACAGCGTGAGATCTACAGCTGCGCGCGATACTCCCCCGGCGTGGTATCGAACCAGCGGCGGAAGGCGCGGAAGAAGTTGCTCGGATCCGCAAAGCCCAGCAGGTAGGAGATTTCCAGCAGGGTCAGGTTCGGCTGCGCCAGGTACTGCGCGGCCAGTTCGCGGCGCGTGTCGTCGAGCAACTGCTGGAAGCTGGTGCCCTCCTCCTGCAGCCGACGCTGCAGGGTACGCTGCGACAGGTGCAGCGCCTGTGCCACGGCATCGCGCTTGGGCTCACCCTGCGGCAGCAGCCGGCACAGCGTCTGCCGTGCCTGATGGGTCACCCGACTGCCGGAAAAGCGTGCCAGGTACTCGCCGGCAAAACGGTCGTGCAGTTGCGCCAGCGCCTCGTTGGCACTGGGCAGTGGCGCCTCGAGGTCGGCGCGCTCGAAGATCAGCGCGTAGTGCTCGGCATTGAAGCGCAGCGGCGCCTGGAACACTTGCCGATACGGCTCCAGATCAGCCGGCGGATCGCCCTGGAAACGCACTTCGCGTGGCCGCAGCGGCTTGCTGATCATCCAGCGGCAGAATGCCAGGGTATAAGCCATCGAGGCCTCGGCGCTCTGCCGTGCCGGCACCAGCCGATCACCGTGAATCGCCAGGATCAGGCCGTAGCCATCACCAACCGGGCGAAAGCTGAGGTCGGCGCCCTCGGCGACGATGCGCTGGTAGCGCACCAGGCGGGTGAAGCCTTCCTTCAGGTTGCGGCTGGACATCGCCGCATAGCCGACCACATGAAACGACGACGGGCGCACCACGCTGGCCATGTTCAGGCCGATCGCCGGGTTGCCGGAGAGCTGCACGGCGCGCTCCCACAGGCGGGTCATGCCGTCCTGCGGGAAGCGCGCATCGGCGTCGGTCAGCGCGGCATAGTCGAGGCCCAACTCGATAAACAGCGACTGGCAGTCGACACCACCCATTTCCAACGCGTGAACAATGCCCGAGGCCCAACTGGAGGATGTCGTACGTTCGCTCATGGCGCCTTCTTCTGACTACGAAACGGCTGCAGACGGCCCGCTCTTCGGCGGCGCATCAGGATACTAAACTGGCACCTAATGTCACTGGCCCGATGGGCCAGCGCCCCTATGCTGTCGTGAACACAATGACAGGAGGTGTGTGATGAGCACGCAAGCCGCCGATCGATTCCAGAGTTTCGCCGAGTTCTACCCGTATTACCTGCAGGAACACAGCAACCCGACCTGCCGCCGCCTGCACTACGCCGGCAGCCTGCTGGTCCTCGGCATCCTCGCCTACGCAGTGGTTACCCAGCAGTGGCTGTGGCTGCTGGCGCTGCCAATCGCCGGCTACGGCTTCGCCTGGGTCGGTCACTTCGTATTCGAGAAGAATCGCCCGGCCACCTTCAAGTACCCGTTCTATTCGCTGCTCGGCGACTGGGTCATGCTCAAGGATGCCTTCACCGGCCGCATCCCGTTCTAAGCCTCCCGACAATAAGAAAGAGAGAACGCCTGATGAACGCTCACGCCCGCTTCACCCACATGGAAGACGGCACCGCCGAGGACTGGGCCATCATTGCTCAGGATTTCGCCGCCTACGCCAAACAGCTGCCGGACCGCATCCTCACCCACCTCAAGCTGCTCGATGGCGACTTCGGCGGCTTCCCGGTGGATCGCCTGACCCATTCGCTGCAGACCGCCACCCGCGCGCACCGCGACGGTCGCGACGAGGAGTACGTGATCTGCGCGCTGCTCCACGACATCGGCGACACGCTCGGCTCGTTCAACCACCCGGACATCGCCGCGGCCATCCTCAAGCCGTTCGTCAGCCCCGAGTACCACTGGATGGTCGAGAAGCACGGCATCTTCCAGGGTTACTACTTCTTCCATCACCTGGGCATGGATCGGCACCTGCGCGAGCAGTTCAAGGACCACCCGCAGTACCTGGCGACCATCGAGTTCTGCGCCAAGTACGACGCGGCGGCCTTCGACCCGGAGTACGAGCACCTGCCGCTGGCGTTCTTCGAGCCGATGATGCGGCGCGTCTTCGCCCAGCCCAAGACTTCCATCTACAAGGCGGCGATGGAACAGGCCTGACCCAATACCCGTACCGGCGGCCCGCCTACTTGGCGGCCGCATTCAGGCTGGTTATGATCCCCGGCAGTCAGAATTCTGGCCTCGCCGCGACGGGGCCAGCCCGAGGTCGGACGAGGCGTCAGCCTCACCAGGGACAGTGCCCGCTCGATGAAGCCAACCAGCCCCACCCCGTCAAACGGCCTGCCCTCGTCGTCACTGCGCATGTACTACTCGCGCGCGCTGGCCTACCTGGCTACCGCGGCGACCCTCGCCGCCGGCACCTTCTCCCAGTATTTTGCCTACGACGTGCTCTGGCTGGTGCCCTACAGCCTGCTCTACCCGCATCTCGCCCACCAGATTGCTCTGCGCTTTCGCAACGACCACCCGCAGCAGGTGAAGACCGGGCTGCTGATCGTCGACGCCCTGCACGTCGGCGCCGGCGCGGTGCTGATGGGCCTTTCGGTGGTCCCCAGCCTGATGATGCTGCTGATCCTCACCTTCGCCGCGCTGATCGGCGGCAGCCTGCGCCTGCTCGGCGTGGTGCTGCTGACCGCGGGGAGCACCGCGCTGCTGCTCGGCAGCCTGCTGCAGCCGGAGCTGAAAGCCGCCACGCCAGTGCTGCCGGCGCTGGTCTGCATCCTGTTCAGCACCCTCTGCATCGGCACCACCGCCTATTACATGCACCAGCAGGGCTTGCGCCTGGCGCAGGCGCGCGGCGAGATCAAGCAGGAGCAGGAAAAGGCCGCGCGACTGGCGCGCAACCTGGCCAAGTACCTGTCGCCGCAGGTCTGGGAGATGATCTTCAGCGGCAAAAAGCACGTGCGCCTGGAAACCCAGCGCAAGAAGCTCACCGTGTTCTTCTCCGACATCAAGGGCTTTACCGAGCTGTCCGAGGAGCTGGAAGCCGAGGCGCTCACCGACCTGCTCAACAACTACCTGACGGAAATGTCGAAGATCGCCTTGAAGTACGGCGGCACCATCGACAAGTTCGTTGGCGACAGCGTCATGGTGTTCTTCGGCGACCCGAACACCCAGGGCGCCAAGAAGGATGCAGTGAACGCCGTGGCGATGGCCGTGGCGATGCGCAAGCACATGAAGGTGCTGCGCCAGCAATGGCGCGCCCAGGGCATCACCAAGCCGCTGGAAATCCGCATGGGCGTCAACACCGGCTATTGCACGGTGGGTAACTTCGGCGCCGACACGCGCATGGACTACACCATCATCGGTCGCGAGGTGAACCTCGCCAGCCGCCTGGAAAGCAATGCCGAGGCCGGCGAAATCCTCATCTCCCACGAGACCTATTCGCTGATCAAGGACGTGATCATGTGCCGCGACAAGGGCCAGATCACCGTCAAGGGCTTCTCCCGCCCGGTGCAGATCTATCACGTGGTCGACCTGCGCCGCGATCTGGGCGCCACTTCCAGCTACGTCGAGCACGAGTTGCCCGGCTTCTCCATGTACCTGGATACCAACGGCATCCAGAACTACGACAAGGAACGGGTCATCCAGGCACTCAACCAGGCCGCCGACAAGCTGCGCGACAAGATCATTCTCTGATCCGCCAGCTGGCGAACCACGCCTGCCCTGCTCTCGTAGGAGCGAATTCCTGTCCGCTCCGACAAGGGCGCGTATCCGTTGTAGGAGCGGCCCATGGCCGCGATGGAAGCCACGGCCCAGCGCACCCGCTCCTATGACCCGGATGTATCCGCGGAGACAACAGCTAGAGACTCACGCCACTTCCAACTCCGCCGGCAGCTTCGTCCGCGCCTGCGCCTCGGCCAGCCGATATAGCTCGATGCTGCCGTCGAGGTGCTCGATCAGCGCCGTGCAGGACTCCACCCAATCGCCGCAGTTGAGGTACTCCACCTCGCCGACCCGACGGATTTCCGCGTGGTGGATATGCCCGCAGACCACCCCGTCGAAGCCGCGCCGCACGCATTCGTGGGCGATCGCCTGTTCGAAGTCGCTGATGAAGTTCACCGCGGTCTTGACCCGGTGCTTGAGGTAGGCCGACAGCGACCAGTAGCCGTAGCCATAACGCTGCCGCCAGTGGTTCAGCCAGCGGTTGAGGGTCAGCGTCAGCTCGTAGGCCGAGTCGCCAAGGAACGCCAGCCAGCGGTGATAGCGGGTGATCACGTCGAACTGGTCGCCATGCACCACCAGCAGCCGGCGGCCGTCGGCGGTGCGGTGCTCGGCCTCGTCGACCAGCTGGATGTTGCCGAGCATCAGGCTGGAGTAGCGGCGCAGGAACTCGTCATGGTTGCCGGTGACGTAGATCACCTCGGTGCCGCGCTTGCTCATGGTCAGCAGGCGGCGGATCACGTTGGTGTGTGCCTGCGGCCAGTACACGCCGCTGCGCAGCCGCCAGCCGTCGATGATATCGCCGACCAGGTAGACCCGGTCGGTCTGGTAGCGCTTGAGGAAGGCCGCTAGGTGCTCGGCCTGGCAGTCGCGAGTGCCGAGGTGCACATCCGAGATCCACAGGGTCCGGACACGTTGCTTGCGGCCGGGCTTGGCCAGTTCTGCGCTTGTCATGGGGGCGTGCTCCCGCGGTTTTCGCCGAGCTTGCGGAAAGGTGGTGAAGTGTCGATGACGGCGCGGCGACAGACAGATGACAAGCCCACCCCCGCCGCAGGTAGACTGCCGCGATGCCCGAGGAGCCCGCCATGCACCCGATCCTGAGCCTGCGCTACTACGACCGCGACCAGATTGCCCACAGCCACGACCACGCCCAGCTGGTGTTCGGCCTGCGCGGCACGCTGGACTTCGAGATGGACGGCCACGGCAGCCTGGTGCAGCGCCATCGCCTGGCAGTGGTGCCGCCGACCACCCATCACACCTGCGAGAGCGCCCTGGGCGGCCACTGCCTGATCCTCGACGTGCCCGACGAAAGCTGGCTGCGCGACAACCTGGGGGCGCACCTGGACAGCGGCCGGCGGCTGATCGAGCACGCCACCACCACCGAGCTGGCGCCGGCGCAGATGCAGCTGGTCGACTGGCTCGCCGCCAGCCCCATCAACGACCCGGTCATCGCCCGCCAGGGCGCCGCCCTGCTGCTCGCCAGCCTCAGCGACGCGCAGCCCGGCGCAGTACCGAGTCACTTGCCACTGGCCCAGCTCGACGCCCATATCGACCGCCACGCCGGCCACCCGCTGCAGGTCGCCGACCTGGCCGGTCTGGCCGGGCTCTCGGTCGCGCGCTTCCACAGTCGTTTCTTAGCCGAAACCGGGCAGACGCCGATGGACTACGTGCGCCAGCACCGCCTGCAACTGGCCCTGCGCCTGCTGCGCGACACCTCGCTGGCCATCGGCGCGATCGCCGAGCGGGTCGGCTACGCCTCGCAGAGCGCCTTCACCGCCGCGCTGGTCCGCGAATACGGCGCCACGCCCCGTCACCTGCGCCGCGAGGCACGCGACAAAAGCCGCTAGTCCGGCGACAGACAAGCTTTCCGGGCGCCTCTAGACTGCACGCAACGGACCCGTCTGGAAGGCACCATGCAGTACATCGAGTGGCAGGACTTCGAGCGCGTCGAACTGCGCGTCGGCACCATCCTCAGTGCCCGCCCCAACGACAAGGCGATCAAGCCGGCCTACGTGCTGGAAGTCGACCTCGGCGAACAGGGCATCAAAACCTCCAGCGCCCAGCTCACCGCCCACTACGAAGCCGCCGAACTGGCCGGCCGGCAGGTGCTGTGCGTGTGCAACTTCGCGCCGAAACGCGTCGCCGGGGTGCGCTCGGAGGTGCTGGTGACCGGCATCTACGACGCCGACGGCAAGGTGGTGCTGGCCGGTTTCGACAAGCCGCTGCCCAACGGCGCACGCCTGGCCTGACGGCCTGCTGGGGCAGATCACCCGCCATGCCGTGTAAATCTGACGCGAGCACAAGCCGCAGTGCGACTGGACGACCGTCAACCGCCTCCAAGGACTCGACGTACCGATGCAAACTCGCCACGCCCTCCTCGCCATCCACCTCGGCGCCTTTCTGTTCGGCCTGACCGGCGTGCTCGGCAAACTGGCACAGACCACGCCGCTGATGATCACCTGCGGCCGCGCGCTGTTCGCCGTGCTCGCGCTGGGTCTGTTCGCCCGCCTGGTCGGCGGCAACAGCGGCCAGCGCCCCAATGCACGCGGACTCCTGCTGCTGGCGCTGGGCGGCCTGCTGCTCGGTGCGCACTGGCTGACCTTCTTCCACGCGGTGAAAATTTCCGGCGTGGCCATCGCCACCCTCGGTTTCGCGGCGTTCCCGGCCTTCACCCTGCTGTTGGAAAGCGCGCTGTTCCGCGAACGCCTGCACTGGCTGGAGTTCGTCGTGGTCGGTCTGGTCTGTCTGGGGCTGGCGCTGGTCACCCCGCACTTCGAGCTGGCCAGCGAGGCCACCCACGGGTTGATCTGGGCGGTGCTGTCCGGCCTGCTGTTCTCGCTGGTGTCGGTGCTCAACCGGTTCAGCACGCGTGGCGTCGATCCGGTGCAAGCGGCGCTGTGGCAGAACCTGACGATCGCCGCCTGCCTGCTGCCGTTCGCCGCGCCGGTCCTGCCGACGCTGAGCGCCCTGGACTGGCTGTGGATCGCGGTGCTGGGGGTGTTCTGCACCGGCTTGTCGCACAGCCTGTTCGTCGCCAGCCTGCGCGTACTGAAGGCGCGGACCACCTCGGTGATCCTCGCCCTCGAGCCGGTCTACGGCATCAGCATCGCCTGGGTGCTGTTCAACGAACAACCGACCCTGCGCATGCTGGCCGGTGGCGCCTTGATCATCTTCGCCATCGTGCTGTATTCACGGCATACGCCGACGACCAAGGCCGCCAGCAGCGTCTAGCCCTCTAACCGCTCGCCGAGCAGCCAGCGGCAATAGCGTTCGACACCCTGTTCCACGCGCAGGAACGGCTGCCGATAGCCGGCTTCGCGCAGCAGCTCGATGTCGGCCTGGGTGAAGCTCTGGTACTTGCCGCGCAGCGCCTCAGGAAACTCGCTGTACTCCAGCAGCCCCTGGGCGACCATCGCTTCGCGGCTCAGCGGCTGCAGGTCGTCCTGCGCGCGCAGGGCGTTGACCATGCTCACCGCCACGTCGTTGAACGGCTGCGCCACGCCGCTGCCGAGGTTGAAGATGCCCGAGCGCTGCGGCGCATCGAGGAAGTGCAGGTTGACCTTGACCACATCCTCTACGGAAACGAAGTCGCGGCGGTGTTCGCCGCCGGCGATGCCGTCGTAGTCGCCGAACAGGCTGACCTTGCCGCTGGCGCGGTACTGGTTGAAGCAGTGCAGCGCCACCGACGCCATGTGTCCCTTGTGCTGCTCGCGCGGCCCGTAGACGTTGAAGTAGCGCAGGCCGACGATCTGGCTGCGGGTCTGCGGCAGCAGGCGGCGGACCTTCTGGTCGAAGAGGAACTTCGAGTAGCCGTAGACGTTGAGCGGCTGCTCCAGCTCGCGGCGCTCTTGAAACACCTGGCCGCCGCCGTAGACCGCCGCCGACGAGGCGTACAGCAGCGGCACGCCGAGCGCCTGGCAGGCGTCGAGCAGCGTGCAGCTGTAGCGGTAGTTGTTGTCCATCATGAAGCGCCCGTCGCCCTCCATGGTGCTGGAGCAGGCGCCCTGGTGCAGCACCGCGCGGACCACGCCGAAACCGCCGCTGGCGAAGCGCTCGAGAAAGTCGCGCTTGTCGACGTAATCGCTGATTTCGCAGTCGACCAGGTTGCGGAATTTGTCACCGTCGGTGAGATCGTCCACCGCGACGATGTCGGTTTCGCCGCGCGCATTCAGCGCCTTGACGAGGTTGCTGCCGATGAAGCCGGCCGCACCGGTAACGATGATGCTCATGGCCTGTCCTGAAAGGTTTAAGTACCGATCAGGCTACGCCGCCCACGGCCGGCAACCTTGACCTGGAGCAACGCAGCGGCGCCGGACTACTCCGTTGGTCGGTCGTTGTGGCCGAGGTCGCGCTGCGGGTCGATGCGGTCGCGTACCCGCTGCTTGAGCACCTTGGCCTCCGGGAAGCCGCCGTCGGCCTTGCGCTCCCAGATCTGCACGCCGTCGCAGCTGATGTGGAACACCCCGCCGGTGCCCGGCGCCAGGCTGACCTTGCCGAGATCGTCGGCGAAGGTGCTGAGCAGCTCCTGCGCCAGCCAGGCTGCGCGCAGCAGCCATTGGCACTGGGTGCAGTAGGTGATGATGATCTCGGCTTTCGCGTTGGACATGGCAGCGGCTCTGGCATGGGGCTCGGACGCCTATAATAGCGCCGCCGACCGGCCGTATCCGCATCGTTCAAGGAAGCTTCATGCGTCGTCTGCTCTGTCTGTTGCTGCTCTGCCCCTTGCTCGCCCTCGCCGCACCGGAACGCCCGGGCGCCGGACCGAAGATCGGCCTGGTGCTGTCCGGCGGCGCCGCCCGCGGCCTGGCGCATATCGGTGTGCTCAAGGCGCTCGAGGAACAGGGCGTCCGAGTCGACGCCATCGCCGGCACCAGCATGGGCGCGGTGATCGGCGGGCTGTACGCCTCGGGCTACCGGGTCGAAGAGCTGGAACAGCTGGCGCTGAGCCTCGACTGGCAGCAGGCGCTGTCCGACGCACCGCCGCGCACCGACATTCCGTTCCGCCGCAAGCAGGACGACCGCGACTTTCTGGTTAAACAGAAGATCAGCTTCCGTGACGACGGCAGCCTCGGCCTGCCGCTCGGGGTGATCCAGGGCCAGAACCTCAACCTGCTGCTGGAAAGCCTGCTGGTGCACACCAGCGACGTCCGTGACTTCGATCGTCTGGCGATCCCCTTTCGCGCGGTGGCCACCGACATTGCCAGCGGCGACAAGGTGGTGTTCCGTCGAGGCCACCTGCCGCAGGCGATCCGCGCCAGCATGTCGATTCCCGCGGTGTTCGCGCCCACCGAGGTAGACGGCCGCCTGCTGGTGGACGGCGGCATGGTCGACAACATCCCCATCGACGTGGCCCGCGAGATGGGTGTCGACCGGGTCATCGCGGTGGACATCGGCACGCCGCTGCAGTCGCGTCGCGACCTGAAGACCGTGTTCAACGTGCTCAACCAGTCGATCACCCTGATGACCCGGCGCAACTCCGAGGCGCAGCTCGCCACCCTGCACGCCGACGACATCCTGGTGCAGCCGGCGCTGGCCGGCTATCCCGGCACCGACTTCGCCCATGTCCGCGAGATCATCGACGCCGGCTACCGGGCCACGCGGATTCTCGAGGCGCGCCTGGCCGAGCTGCGTCCCGAAGCGCTGCCAGCCAAGCTGAACGCCGCACGCGCCGCCGACGAGCGCGCGCCGGTGATCAGCGAGATCCGCGTGGAGAACAACTCCAAGGTCGGCGACGAAACCATCCGCCACTACATCCGCCAGCCGCTCGGTGAGCCGCTTGACCTCGACCGCCTGCAGGCCGACATGGGCACGCTGTACGGCCTCGACTACTTCGAGCAGGTGCAGTACCGCGTGGTCCACCAGGCCGACGGCAACGCCCTGGTGATCCGCGCGCGCGGCAAGCGCACCGGCACCGACTACCTGCGCCTGGGCCTCAACCTGTCCGACGACATGCGTGGCGAGAGCGTGTTCAACCTCGGCGCCAGCTACCGGGTCAACGGCATCAACCGGCTCGGCGCCGAGTGGCTGACGCGCGTGCAGCTGGGCGACCACCAGGAGCTGTACAGCGAGTTCTACCAGCCGCTCGACAGCGGCTCGCGCTACTTCGTCGCCCCCTACCTGTTCGGCGAGGCGCAGAACATCGACCTCACCGTGGACAACGACCCGATCGCCACCTACCGCCTGCAGCGCTACGGCTACGGCCTGAACGTCGGCCGGCAGATCGCCAACAACGGCGAAATCCGCTTTGGCATCGGCCAGGACTGGGGCGAGGCCGAAGTGCGCACCGGCGACCCGGCGCTGCCGAGCTTCAGCTTCACCGAGGGCTACTACCAGGCGCTGTATTCCTTCGACACGCTGGACAACGTCAACTTCCCGCGCAGCGGCGAGGACATCTCCCTCGACCTGCGCAAGTTCGACCAGTCGCTCGGCTCCGACGACAGTTATCGCCAGTGGCAACTGAAGCTGGACAAGGCGCTGAGCTTCGGGGTGAACAGCTGGGTGGTCGGCGGCCGCTACGGCCGCACGCTGGACACCGTCGAGGTGATCACCTCGAGCTTCGAACTGGGTGGCGCGCGCGAGCTGTCCGGCTTCCGCCAGGATGCCCTGGCCGGGCAGAACGTCAGCCTGGCACGGCTCATCTACTACCGCAGGCTGACGCCGGAAAGCGTGCTGCCGCTGGACTTCCCGCTGTACGTCGGCGGCAGCCTGGAGCGCGGGCGGATCTGGAACAACGACAACGAGTTCGACAGCGGCTACATAAACGCCGCGAGCATCTTCTTCGCCCTGGACACCCCGCTCGGCCCGCTCGACTTCAGCTACGGCCTCAACGATGCCAGCGAGCACGCGCTGTACCTGAACCTCGGCCAAACCTTCTAGCCGCAGACAGCACAACGCCGCCCGAAACGGCGGCGTTGTCGGTCACGCGTGACGGTCAGGCGATGCGCGCGAGCAAGGCGCGGGCTTCGCGCTGCTGCTCCGGGCTGCCGTCGCTGATCACTTCGTTGAGGATGTCGCAGGCGCCGTGCACGTTGCCCTGCTCGATGTAGGCCAAGGCCAGGTTGAGCTTGACCACGTTGTCGCGATCGCCGGCGAGGTGCGACAGGTCATTGCCGACCCGCCCCTGGCTCAGCTCGGGATCGTCGAACACGTCGAGGAACTCGGCGTCGAGCGTCTCGTCCAGCGGCGCGGCGTCGACCACCAAGCCGCCATCGAAACCCTCGAAGGACTGCAGCTCCTCGACATCCGGCAGCTCGTTGAGGTTGGAGCGAAAATCCGCATCCAGCTCCGGCAGCTCATCGGCGCGCGCCTTCTGCTTGGCCTTGAACGGGCTGACCAAGTCCCAGTCGGCATCCAGCGACAGCTCGTCGAGGTTAAGTTGGAAGTCTTCCGGCAGGACCGGCGCTTCCGCCACTTCGCTTGCCGCCACTGGCTCGTCGAGCAGCGCGGCCGGCGGCTCGCGCTCGTCGGTGGCGCTCGCCTCGGCGAGTTGCGGATAGCGCGCCTTGATCGGCTCGACCAGCTCCGCGGCGACGCCCAATCCGGATAGCACCACCAGTTGCCGAGCGAAGCCGCCGGCGTCGCCCATCTGCCCGAGTACATCGAGCAGGCGCAGTTGCACGTCGGTACGTTGCGGCTGCCGGTGCGCCAGCTTGCGCAGGATGCTCAGCGCCGCGCCGTAGCGGCCATAGGCGAGGTACAGCTCGGCGCCGTCCAGATCATCGCTGGGTGTGGTCACCGACCGGGCCGGCAATGGCGCCGCCTTGGCTTCGGCCAACACCTCGACCGCTGGCGGCAGCACTTCGGCCGCCGGGGCGACCGGCACTGGTTGCGCGGCGACCTGCCGATCGCGCCGATTGCGCAGGGTCAGCAGCGCCAGCAAGGCGGCGAGCAGCAGCACCAGCGCCGCACCGATCCAGGCCAGGCTGAAGCCCTGTTCGTTCTGCGTCTCCAGCGCGGGTGCCGGCGCCGGGGCCACGTTGTCGGCAGCCGGTGCAGCGGGCAGTACCGCCGCTGGCGGCGTCTCGACGCGCTCGCTGGAGGCCAGCTGTGCCTGCAGTGCGGCGAGTTGCTCGTCCTTGCTGCGCAGTTGCTGCTCGAGGGCATCGAGCTTCTGTTCCAGCTGAGCGACGCCCTGCTGCAGTTGCAGCTTCTCGGTAGCCTGGTTGTTCAACTCGACTTCGAGGCGCTGCTGCGCTTCGTTGAGCTGCTGCAGGCTCGGCCCTTCGTTGGCCGCGGCCGGCGTCGCCGGCAGCGGCTGGGCGGTGTCGACCGGAGGTGCCGCAGGCGCCAGCGCCGGGGCACTGACGCCGACCTCAGCCGGGGCCTGTGCGGCATCGGGCAGACGCAGGACCTTGCCGGCGATCAGCCGATGACTGTCGCCACCGATGAAGGCGTCGGGATTGAGCGCCTGGATGCCGCTCATCAATTCGGCTTGCGACTGACCGTTGCCGGCGGCCTGCACGCGGCGGGCAATCGACCACAGGCTGTCGCCACGCTGGACCTGGTACTGCTTGCCCTGCACCGCCGGCGGCGCGACACGGGCCACCGGGGCGCGGTTGACCCGTGGCGCCTGGCGCACGGGCTCGGCGACCGGTTGCGGCGCTGCCAGGGTGCGGTACGCGGTGGAGTCGGCCGGATCGAGCAGTAGCGTGTATTCACGCAGCAGGCTGCCACCCGGGCGGACCACTTCGACGATGAAATTCAGGTACGGCTCGCGTACCGGCTTGCTCGACACCACGCGAATGATGCTGCGACGGCCCTGCAGAATCGGCGTGAAACGCAGATCGCCAAGCGCGACGAAACGCTCTACACCTGCGCGCGCATACGCTTCCGGCGAGGCCAGGCGCACCGTCACTTCGTGGCTGGCGAGATCGCCGGGGGCGATGACCTGAATCTCTGCATTGAGCGGCTGGTTCAGTGCCGAGTGCAGGGTGATGTCGCCCAGGCCGATGGCTGAAGCCATGCTGGGATGCAACAAGGCGCCTGAGGCGAGTGTGAAGAGAAAATGACGAACCCGAGCCATGTGACCTCCCCGGTATTCCGGCTCGAACATCACGACCGCTCTATTCCCTTTGGGATTCCTTGAGCGGTCGAAAGCGACGCTGAAACGAATGACGGGGCGCGATCCTGGCACCCGGCTGCTGAAGAGTATGGATGTCAAACGCGCACCTTGCCGAAAAAGGCAATGTGCCATCACCCAACTATCAACATGATACGGGGTTTGGCCGCCGCTCAGTCAATAAACTGACAGCCCACTCGTCGGCCATTCGAAAGTGAGGAAAGCCACCCTCACTTGGCGCCAGATCCTCGACGCTCCAGATTGGCGAGGATTTGCGCGTGCACCGCCTGGCTGCGGCTCAGGTCTTCCGGGCTGATGCCGGAGAACAGCTCTTCGCGCAGTTGGGTGGAGATGGTCTCGATCTGCTCGATCAGCGGCTTGGCCTTGGGCCGCAGGCTGATCTTCTTCGCCCGCCGGTCTTCCTCCACAGCCTGGCGGCTGACCAGGCCCTGGGCTTCCAGGCCGTCAAGCAGACGGGCCAGGGTCGGCCCTTCGACGCCGACGCTCTGCGCCAACTCGCGCTGGGTCGGAGGCGCCTCGAAGCGGGACAGGTGCAGCAGCACCAGCCAACGGGCCTGGGACAGGCCGAGACCGACCAGACGCCGGTCGAGTTCGGCGCGCCATGCGCGGGAGATTTGCGACAACTGCATGGCGAAACGGTGTTTATCGAGGTGGGGCATAACGTGCATCAGGGCTCACGGCAAGGCTAATTATTAGTCAACTAACCATATCGTAAACGGCTAGGCAAGCCTTCACCACTTCACGTACTGGTCCTCGACGAACCCCCACAGGTTGTCGATGCTCACCGCCGGCCGGCCATGGGGGCGCAATTCACCACGGAAACGCCCGAAAATCTGCTTGAAGTTGCTCGCCATGATGCCCAGGTTCATGCGCTCCTGATGCAGCCCGTGCGCCTCGAAGCGCAGCTCGACCTGGCCGTCGAACGAGCGGATGGTCCAGGGCCGCAGCGGCTCGTCGCGGTCGAACTCGAATCGCACGGTATCGACCTTGAGCAATTCACCATCTAGCCAGAAACAGTTCTCGGTGAAGCTGGTTTCATTGACCCCGCAGGACAGATTGAGGCCAACCCGCAGCGCCCCCGCCTGCCCCGACAGGCACGCCCAGTTCCAGCAGGTTTCCGGGCGCATGTAGCCGGCCGACCAGTCGTGGTGAGCGAAGGCACCGAGCTCGGCCAGGTCGAACTCGCCCAGCTCGCTGGTGATCTGCCCGGTGCAGCGCACCCCGGCGACCTTCTGCGCATACACCCAGCCGTTGGTGGCGGTCGGCGTGTTGAGGCACATCGGCTGGAACGCCGGCTCGGCCTCGCTGAACTGTGCGTCGATGCGCGTCCCGTCGCGCAACTCAACCAGCAGGCGCTTGTCCGCACCGCGATTCTCCAGGCGCAGCAGGTTGCGCCCGCTGCGCAGTTCGCAGATGCCGTCATTGGGGCGCTGCGAGAAGTCGGTGCCGAAGCCCAGTGGCAACTTGAACTGATGCTCGAGCATGCGCCCGCTGGCTGGATGGAACAGGTAGACGAAGCCGATCCCGGCCAGGCTCAGGCTGGCCAGCGCGCAGCCTCCGATCAGTTGGTCACTGATCAGGCCGAAGTACTGGAACTGGTGGAAGCGCCGCCACTTGGCCAGGCGGCCGAGCGGTCGGCCCATCGGCGAGCGGAAATCGAAATCGCGGTAATTGATCTCGTCCGGGGCCTGCTCGAACAGACCGAAGTGCGGCTGGCCGTTGGCCTGGATCAGGCGCTGCATCAGGCCACCACCTGGTTGCGGCCGAACGCCTTGGCCTCGTACAGAGCGCGGTCGGCATGCGCGTACAGCTGGGCGAACTCGCCGCCGTCCGCCGGCTGTACGCTGGCCACGCCGATCGACAGGGTGACCATCTCGGCGGTATCGGAACGTTCATGGCGCAACTTCAGCGCCTCCAGTGCGGCGCGCAGTTCTTCGGCGCGCTGCAAGGCCTGTGGCTGGCTGATGTCGTAGAGCAGCACGGCGAACTCCTCGCCGCCCAGGCGCACCGCCATGTCCAGCGGCCGCCGGGCCGCGTCGGCAACCACCGCCCCGGCACGCCGCAGCACCGCGTCGCCGGCCTGGTGGCCATAGTGGTCGTTGTAGGCCTTAAAGTGGTCGATGTCGCAGAGCAGCAGCGCCAGGGGCAGGCTTTCCCGCTGCGCCTGGCGCCACAGGCGCTCCAGCTGGCGGTCGAAGCTGCGCCGATTGTGCAGGCCTGTCAGGGCGTCGTGATCGGCGAGAATGCGCATCAGGCGGACCACTAGAAAGTGCTCGCGCGACTTGTATTCCAGCAGGTAGCAACCGACCAGGCCCATCAGGTTGCCGAACAGCAGAAACAGTACGTTGTTGATCAGCCGCGGCAGCACCAGGCCGGCCAGCAACTCGAAGGCGACATAGCCGATCAGCACCACCACGGAACTGGCCAGCGCTTCGGTGAGGCGCAGACCAGCGAGGAAGTAGGCGACCATGCAGATCAGCAGCAGGCCTTCGTAGGGGTAGCTCGGGTCGACGGTGTGGGCGACCGCCACCACCGCGGCAGCGCCAAGACCGGGGGCGAGAATGCAGGTGACGCTGAGTGGCACCAGCAGATGAATGTGGCGGCGGATCAGCAGCAGCAGGCCGCAGGCCAGCAACAGGGCGAGTACACCGATACGAATGGCGAACATCCACCAGCGCTCGGTCGACGCCGGCACTAGGAAGAAATCCAGCACGGCGAAAGCCAGCCACACCAGCATGCCGGCGCACAGGGTCAGCCGCCGGAGGTCGAAGCTGTCCTCCAGCATGTAGCGGCGGTATTCCTGTTCCAGGGTGCGAACGAAACGCAGGCGGCGAAAGCCAATGGCGAGCTGGTCGGCATAGGGGTTGGGACGCACGTCGTCCAACCAGGCTTGATGTGTTGTCACGCTTACCTCTTCTTCTGGAGGCCTTTCGACACCATATCGTCTTGAGACGCTCGTCACAAGTTTGTCGTCAGCGTTTTGGCGTGCGCCGGATCACACCTCGAATTCGGACTGCAACGCCGCTCGCACGCAGTGCAGCACGCCCTCCGGCACGCGTCCGGCGAACATCTCGGCCAGCTCAGACGCCGGCGGCAGCTCGCCGTCGCCATCGAGGAAGGCTTCCTGGATTTCGCCGAGCAGTTCCTCTGGCAAGTCCAGCGCCTGCTCCAGCGACAGCTGCTGTTCGCCGATGGCCTCGGCCAGCAAGCTGTAGACATTCTTCTCGGTGCACTGCAGCTGGTTGGCGATCTGCGCCGGGGTCATGCCAGCACGGGCCAGGCTGACCAGTTCGTGGCGCAGGTCGGTGACCTGCTTGGGCGCCTCACCCGCCTCCGCGCCGTTGAGCACGTCGAGGAAGGCCGCGCCGTAGCGTTCCAGCTTGCGCGCGCCGACGCCACTGACCCGCGCCAGCTCAGACAGCGAGCGCGGCTGGCTGCGCAACATTTCCAGCAAGGTGGCGTCGGGGAAGATGACGTAGGGCGGCACCGCATGTTCTTCGGCCAGCTTGCGGCGCAGTGCGCGCAGCGCTTCCCACTGGTCGCGCTCCTCGCCACGCACCAACTGGCTGGCTGCGCTCTTCGACTGGCCCTTGCCGCCCTGCTGCGGCTTGAGATCGCGGCGCAGCTCCAGGCTGACCTCGCCGCGCAGCAGCGGCCGGCAGGCGTCGGTCAGGCGCAGGCCGCCGAAGCCTTCCAGATCGACATCCACCAGACCGCGTGCGACGAGCTGGCGGAACAGCGAGCGCCACTCCGTCTCGGCCAGCGCCTTGCCGACGCCGAACACCGACAGGTGCTGATGACCCAGCCCACGCACCTTCTCGTTGTCGCGGCCAAGCAGGATGTCCACCAAGTGGCCGACGCCATAGCGCTGGCCGCTGCGGTATATCGCCGACAGCGCCTGGCGCGCCGCCTCGGTGGCGTCCCAGGTCTGCAGCTCGTCGACGCAGGTGTCGCAATGCCCGCAGGGTTGCGGCAGCTCCTCGTCGAAATAGGCGAGCAGCGCCTGACGGCGACAGCTGACCAGCTCGCAGAGGGCGAGCATGGCGTCCAGCTTGTGCTGCTCGAGGCGCTTGTGGCGCTCGTCGCCTTCGGAGTTCTGCAGCATCTGCTTGAGGAAGATCACGTCCTGCAGGCCGTAAGCCATCCAGGCGTCCGCCGGCAGGCCGTCGCGGCCGGCGCGGCCGGTTTCCTGGTAATAGGCTTCCAGCGACTTGGGCAGGTCCAAGTGCGCGACGTAACGCACGTTGGGCTTGTCGATGCCCATGCCGAAGGCGATGGTGGCCACCATGATCAGTCCTTCCTCGTTGAGGAAGCGCTTCTGGTGATAGGCACGCAGCTCGCTGGCCAGCCCGGCGTGGTACGGCAGCGCCGGGAAGCCCTGTTCGCTGAGGTAGGCGGCGACCTCCTCGACCTTCTTGCGCGACAGGCAGTAGACGATGCCGGCGTCGCCCTTGCGCTCGGCGAGGAAGCCGAGCAGCTGCTTGCGCGGATTATCCTTGGGCACGATGCGGTAGAAGATGTTCGGCCGGTCGAAGCTCGACAGGAAGCGCTCGGCGTTCTGCAGGTGCAGGCGCTGGACGATCTCCTCGCGGGTGCGCATGTCCGCCGTGGCGGTCAGCGCGATGCGCGGCACGTCGGGGAACAGCTCGGCGAGCTGGCCCAGTTGCAGGTACTCGGGACGGAAGTCATGGCCCCACTGCGACACGCAGTGCGCCTCGTCGATGGCGAACAGGCCGATGTCCAGGCGCTGCAGGAAGGCCAGCATGCGCGGCTGTACCAGGCGCTCGGGCGCCAGATAGAGCAGCTTGATCTCGCCGCGGCGCAGACGCTCGGCGATTTCGCGCTGCTCGTCGGCGCTCTGCGTCGAATTCAACGCCACCGCGGCGACCCCCAGTTCGTCGAGGGTGGCGACCTGGTCGTCCATCAGCGCGATCAGCGGCGACACCACCACCGCCAGGCCATCACGCAGCAGCGCCGGGACCTGGAAGCACAGCGACTTGCCGCCGCCGGTCGGCATCAGCACCAGCGCGTCGCCGCCACTGGCCACGCGCTCGATGATCGCGCCCTGCTGGCCACGGAAACGGTCGTAGCCGAATACGTCCTTGAGGATGCGCAGCGCCGGTTCGAGCATGAAAACCCCGTGAATCGAAGGATCGGCGCCGCGGCAAGAGCCGTCGCCAGGAAAAGTCGCGCAGTATACGCGAGCCTCCCCCACCCGCGGCTGACGTCCATCGCGTTGCCACCGATCAGCCCTGGGCCAAGAATTTTCCCGCAACACGGGCGCTGGGCACGCTAACCGGGCTAAAATCCAGCCTTGTCATCTTCCCTCAAGGTAGCCGTACGATGTCCTTCGCCGAGCAATTGACCCGCCTGCAAGCTTTTCTCGATGCCGATGAGCTGCACGAGGAAGCCTTGGACTACATTGCCGCCCACGGCTACCTGACCGCGCTGTCGATCTGCCCGCAGCCGGTACCGGACCGCGAATGGATCGATGCGCTGTTCGCCGAGCCGCCGCACTACAGCGACGACACCCAGCGCGAAGCGGTGGAAAGCACCCTGGTGCAGCTCAAGGCGCACATCACCCGCCTGCTCGCCGCCGACGACGACCTCGAGCTGCCGTGCGACATCGACCTCGGTGACGATCCGGACGACTCCGACATCCGCGGCTGGTGCATCGGCTTCATGGAAGGCGTGTTCCTGCGCGAAGGCGTGTGGTTCGAGGACGCCGAAGACGAAGTCAGCGAGCTGCTGCTGCCGATCATGGTCGGTTCCGGCCTGTTCGACGAACAACCCGAGTTCAGCGACATCGCGCACAACCGCGAGCTGGCCGACGACATGGTCGACCAGATTCCGGAAGCACTGACCGCGCTGTTCCTGCTGTTCAACGCCCCGGAAGAGAAGCCTGCGCTGCTCAAGCCCCGTCACCACTGAGCCGATGAGCCGGACCCTGCGCCAGAGCCAGCACCGTAGCCTGCGCTATGTGCTGCTGGCGATCGGCTGGCTGAGCGTGGCGCTCGGCGTGATCGGCATTTTTCTGCCGGTGCTGCCCACCACGCCGTTCCTGCTCCTCGCCGCCGCCTGCTTTGCGCGCAGTTCCGAACGCTTCTACCGCTGGCTCACCGAGCATCCTCGGCTCGGCCCGTGGATCCGCGACTACCTCGATGGCAACGGCATCCCGCTCAAGGGCAAGGTTTACGCCATCGGCCTGATGTGGCTGAGCATCGGCTTTTCCTGCTACCTGGTGCAGCGCCCCTGGGCCCAGGCGTTCATGCTGACCAGCGCGGTGCTGGTCAGCGCCTACATCCTCAAGCAAAAAACCCTGCCCAGCCGCTGAATTCACCGCAAAGTAGTGGCGCATTGCCTAGACTTCTCGCATTCCCCGCAGAGGTTGGCGTATGCCCGCTCGGCAGCCCGCTCATGGACGACTCCGGCTCCCGCCAGGCCTGCGGCCCTGCGCGCTGCTCGTCCTTCTGGTAGCGCTGACGGCACTCAGTGCCGACTGGGATTTCACCCTCATCCTGCAGAACGCCGAAAAGCAGCACGGCAACCTCGGTGCTGCGCGCGAACGCATCCAGGCCTGGGGCCAACTGATCGACGCCAGTGTCGATTTGCCCGAGGCCGACAAGCTGAAGACCGTCAACGCCTTCTTCAATCGGCAACTGCGCTTCGTCGATGACAGCCGCAACTGGAGCCAGGCCGACTACTGGGCCACCCCGGTCGAGGCACTGATCAAGGCGGCCGGCGATTGCGAGGACTACTCGATCGCCAAGTACTTCACCCTGCGCCGTCTCGGCATCCCCGCCGAGAAGCTGCGCATCACCTACGTCAAGGCGCTGAAACAGAACCAGGCGCACATGGTGCTGACCTACTACGCCAGCCCGAGTGCCGAGCCGCTGGTGCTGGACAACCTGATCGGCGAAATCCGCCCCGCCTCGCAACGCAAGGATCTGCTGCCGGTGTACGCCTTCAACGCCGAAGGCCTGTACCTACCCGGCAGCTCGGGGAAGAAAAGCGATACCAAGAAACTCTCGCGCTGGCAGGACCTGCTGAAAAAGATGCGCGCTGAAGGCTTCGCCATTGGCGAGGGTTAGGAGGGAAGTATGTCTCTGCTCAAGCAACTGTTTATCGCCATCTGCCTGTTCATGGTGGTGGCGTTCACCGGCAGCTTCATTTCCGGGGTGGAAAACTCGCGCGAACAGCTGCGCGAACAGTTGCGCTCGCACGCCCAGGACGCGGCCACCGCGCTGGGCCTGTCGATGACACCGCACATCGACGACCCGGCGATGATCGAACTGATGGTCAGCTCGATCTTCGACAGCGGCTACTTCGCCACCATCCGCGTAGTGCGCATTCCCGGCGACGAGGTGATCGTCGAACGGCGCACCACCACCACGTCGGACAAGGTACCGCGCTGGTTCATCAAGCTGGTCAACCTGCAGCCGCAGGGCGGCGACGCGCTGATCATGCGCGGCTGGGAACAGGCCGCGCGGGTCGAAGTGCTCAGCCATCCGCAGTTCGCCCTCACCCGCCTGTGGGACAGTGCGATCGGCAGCCTGCTCTGGCTGCTCGCCTGCGGCCTGGTCAGCGCGGTACTCGGCGCCTGGCTGCTGCGCACCCAGCTGCGCCCGCTCGACAACATGGTGCAGCAGGCCCAGGCGATCAGCCGTCGCGAATTCTTCACCCTGCCCAAGGTGCCGCGCACGCCAGAGCTCAAGCGCGTGGTGCTGGCGATGAACCAGATGGTCGAGAAGCTCAAGACGCTGTTCGCCGAAGAAGCCTCGCGCAGCGAGAAACTGCGTGAGGAGGCCTACCAGGACAGCCTGACCGGGCTGGCCAATCGGCGCCTGTTCGACATCAGCCTGGCCAACCAACTGATCGCCAACGAGCAGAACACCGAAGGCTACCTGCTGCTGCTGCGCGTCAACGACCTCGGCGGACTCAACCAGCGCCTCGGCGGGCAGCGCACCGACGCGCTGATCAGCGCCATCGGCGAGCAGCTCAAGCGCCTGCTCGAGCCGGCCGAGCGCAGCGACTGGCTCGCCTCGCGCAGCCGCGGCGGCGAGTTCACCCTGCTCGCCCCCGGGCTGTCCGGCGAGGAAGCCGAGCGTCTGGCGCGGCAGCTGAGCGACGGCCTGGACAGCCTGCGCCAGACCGGCGCCAGCGACGTCACCCCGGTCGCCCACCTGGGCATCGCCGCGTTCCGCCCCGGCGAAGCGGCCGGCCAGGTGATCGGTCGCGCCGACCAGGCCCTGGCCCAGGCGCAGACTCACCCGGAACGCCCGTGGGAGCGTCTCGACGACTTCGCCAGCGCGCCGACCCAGGGGCTCAGCGACTGGCGCGGCTGGATCGACGATGCACTGAACAAGCGCCAGCTGCAGCTGTATTTCCAGCCGGTGATGACCTGCGCCGAGCAGCCCGAGCTGCTGCACTACAAGGTGCTCGCGCGGCTGCTCGATCCGCGGGGCGAAGCCATCGCCGCCGGCCGCTTCCTGCCGTGGATCGAACGCCTGGGCTGGGCCGCGCGCCTCGACCTCGCGATGCTCGAACACTGCCTGGCGCACCTCGCCCAGCACCCGCAGCCGCTGGCGCTGAGCCTGTCGTCCGCCACTGTGCATGACGCGGCGAGCTTCGGCCGCCTACTCGGCCTGCTCAAGGAGCACCCGCAGCTGGCCAGCCTGCTGATCCTCGAAGTCGACGAGCGCCACCTGCCACCGCCGGCCGAGCTGGAAAAACTCAGCCAGGCGATTCGCGACGCCGGCTTCGGCTTCGGCCTGCAGCACTTCGGCGGGCGTTTCAGCCTGATCGGCAACCTCACTCACCTCGGCCTGGCGTACTTGAAGGTGGATGGCACCTACATCCGTGCGATCGATCAGGAAGGCGACAAGCGCCTGTTCATCGAAGCGATGTTCCGCGCCACCAACAGCATCGACCTGCCGCTGATCGCCGAAATGGTGGAAACCCCCGGCGAGCTGGTGGCGCTGCGCGAGCTGGGCATCCATGGCGCAATGGGCCGCGCCATCGGCGCACCGGCGCCGTGGCCGACGGCGGACAGCTAAGCGCCGGTTTACCGCAGACCAAGCCGCTCAAGATCGGGGCTACAGAAAAACGAAACGCCGCATTAGCGGCGTTCGTTTTTCCGAGTATCCGTCAGACCGTGTCGACCTTCAGCGAGTGGTCATTCAGCATGTTGTTGATGATGGTCGCGCTGTCTCCGGCGGAGACGATGCCCCCGCTGTTCGGGGTAACCCCGTAGTGCGCGGCGAGGTCGACGCCCTGCAGCTCGATGTTCTGCACCTTCGGCCCGTCGGCGACCACGCTGGCACTGATCAGCGTGTTGCCGCCGGAGATGCTGAAGCTCAGCAGGTTATCCAGCGTGTCGACCAGGCTGCCCGACGGCACGCCGGAAAGCGCGCCCTGCAGCAGGTCGTGCAGGTTGAGCACATCCTTGTTGGCAGCATCGCTGGCCAGGGTGAAGTCGCTGATCACGTCATGTCCGGTGTCGCCGGCCAGCCACTTGAACACGTCGTTGCCGGCCCCGCCGCTGAGTTGGTCATCCCCCGCCCCGCCGATCAGCAGGTCGTTGCCGCCCTGGCCGAACAGCCAGTCGTTGCCGGCGCCGCCTTCCAGGGTGTCGTTACCGCCCGAATTGGCCACCGATGCGCCCAGTTGCTCGGCGTTGGTCTGCACGAAGCTCAGCAGTTGCGCCTGACTCGGCGCCACCCCGGCGTTCTGCGCGGTGAGGTAATCGACCAGCACCTGGTAGCCCGGCGTCGCGCTGCCATAGGCACCCGGCAGCCAGCTAGTGTTCAGCGAATCGCCGAAGATCAGGTCGTCACCGGCTGCGCCCACCAGATGGTCGTTGCCGAGGGTGGCCGGCACCGTGGTGGTGTGGCCCGGATCGAGCTCGGCGAACAGCGCGGTCGCGGTGGTGACGATGGTCGGTTCACCAATCGGCGCGGTTACCGACGAGCCGCCCTGCGAGTAGACCGCCGTACCGTGCGCATTGGTGTCGTCGAAGAAGCGCAGGATATCGGCGTTGACCCCGGTACCGATGCCGATGGCATGCACGTCGGCCCTGGCCATCAGCGTCGCCGCGTCGTCCAGCGCGTTGTTCACGTCGGCAAAGTTCACCGTGTCACCAGAGTTGGTGTTGCCGTTGTGCACGGTCGGGTTGCCGTCGGTGAGGAAGTACGCCAGGTTCTGGTAGTGATTGCCTTCGATACCGGCGAACCAGGCGTTGGCCTGCTGCAGCGCCGCCTCGTAGTTGGTCGAGCCCGTCGCCGTCAGCTTGTCGAGCGCATTGTTGGACTCGTCGAGCTTGGCCAGCACCTGCTCGGCGGTACCGGAAAGCAGCAGCACGGCCGAGGTATTGAAGCCGATCAGCGCCAGGTTGACGTGGCCATTGAAGCCCTCCAGACCGTTGACGAAGTTCTTCACCGCGGCCTTGAGCAGGTCGAGTCGGCTGGCGTAGCCGCCCTTGCCATCCGGGTCGTTGTCCATGCTGCCGGAGCGGTCGAGGATCAGCGCGATGTTGTAGTCCTTGCCGGGGATCACCCGGGTCTGGTTGCCACCCACATCGCCGATCAGCACGTCCTTGCCGTAGGTGCCGACGATGTCGCCGGCCTTGTCCGCATCGAACGGACTCGGCACGGTGTGCACCACCGTCGAACTGCCCTGGTCGTTGGCGTTGCTGCCGACCACCAGCACCGAAAGGTCGCTCTTCAGGCACAGCTCCAGGTTGGCGCTGGAGAGGTCGCCGTCGCCGTCCTGCACGGTGTAGGTGAACAGCTCGCTGAGCTTGCCATCGTCGTCGAACGGCAGGTTGGCATTGGCGGTGAAGCTGTACTCGCCGACCGGGTGACCGGCCACCGCCTTCAGCTGCACGGTCAGCGTGCCGTACTCGGTGACCAGGGTCAGCTTGCCGCCGCTGAAACTGGCGCTGAGCGCCCCGCTGCCACTGCCGCTGACCACGATGCCGCTGTCGCTGGCATTGAGGCTGTAGGTCTTGCCGTCGACTTCCACCGCAACGATCTTGTCGATGCCGTCGGCGCCGGCCACGTCGTTGCTGAGCAGGTTGCCGTGCACCTCGCCGCCGAGGTTGACCAGGCCGAGCAACGTGGTCGCCAGGTCGGCCGGCGAGCTGGTGATCGCGTCACCGCTGCTGGCGATCGGATTGAGGTTGGGCCAGTTGGACGACGAGGTCTCGATGCCGATCGAGTAGACCACCAGATTATTGGTGGCAGCATTGCCATCGCCATCAGCATTGCCGATGAAGGTGACCCACGGGTTGGTCAGCGCGCTGCCGGTGGTGCCGCGGTTCGGCTCGCCGTCGGAGATGAAGTACACGCGGTGCAGCTGGTCGCCGGTGTCCGGGCCGATGTCCGCCTGGATCTGCGTCTTGGCCAGAGCCAGCGCGGCCTGGTAGTTGGTGTACTGGTTGTCGCCCGAATACACCGCCAGCGTGTCGATCTTGGCCTGCAGCGCGGTGTAGCCGGCGTCGCTGGTCGAGTCGAACTGGTAGTCGCCGAGGTTGGCCGCGGCGGTGCCGAAGGTGATCAGGTTGACGTGCACCTGCGCACCGGACTGCGCGTAGGACTCGACCAGCTTGTCGACCGCCTCCTTCAACTTGCCGAGTTTGTCGCCGGCCATGCTGCCGGACAGGTCGAGCACCAGGGTGACGTTGACGGTCGGCGCGGTCTTGATGTCGATGCAGGCCGGCTTGTCGTCCTCGGCCTTGGGCGCGTCGTCGACGATGCGGATGTCCAGCGTCGCGTCGTCGGTCGAGCCGTTGGCGTCGGTGGCCAGCACGGTGAACTGCTTGTCGACGCCGGTGCCGCTGACCAGCGGGTTGTCGGTCAGCTGGTAAGTGTAGCTGAAGGTCTTGCTGGCCGCGTCGTAGGCGGTGATCTTCAGGGTGCCGACCGCATCGCTGAGGGTCAGCGGGGTGAAGGTGCCGTTGTTGAACACCACCTGGCCATTGACCGTCACACTGGCCAGGCCGTCCGGCGCGCTGACGCTAAAGCTGCCGTTCTGCAGCAGCGCACTCGGCTGCGGCGCGCTGCCATCGCCGAGGTTGGCCTCGTAGACGGTCACTTCGCCGCCCTGCACGTCCAGCCCATGCAGGGTCACCGGGTCGTCCTGGCCGGTGAGGTCGATGGTCAGCTTGGCAGTGGAGATGTCGCCGTCCTTGTCCTGCATGGTGTATTGCAGGCTGTGGCTGACCTGGCCGAGCAGCGCCAGGGTGTCCGGATCGGCGTTATTGAGCACGTACTTGTAGGTGCCGTTGGCGTTCAGAGTCAGCGTGCCGTAGCGGCTGAGCTCGGCGATTGCTGTGACATTCGCCGAGGCGTTCCAGCCGACGAACTGCTTGCCGCCGTCGGCGCCGGCCAGGTCATTGGTCAGCACGTTGCCGTTCACCGTGGTCGCGCTGCTGCCGGCGGTCAGGCTGGCATAGTCATCGACCGCTTGCGGGCCATCGTCCTTGAAGCTGAGCAGCTTGCTGATGTCCACCGAAGTCGAGGCGGAATCGCCGTCGTTGTCGGTAATCGTCCCAGTCAAGTGAATGACGTTGTCGTTGAGGGACTTGGCCTCGTCCGGATCGTTGGTCGGGTGGACGATGGCGCGCTTCTGATCGAGCGTCACCATGCCGGTGGCGGAGTCGATGCTGAGGCGGAACACCAGGGCGTTGCTATCCGCCGTGCGCCCTTCCACCGCAGTGCCGGCGGCGTTCAGCGAGAGCAGCACCTTCTGCCCGGTGGCGGTGTCGACCAGCCCGGAATCCACACCGTCGCTCGCCACGCCGAGCTTGTAGGTGAGGGATTTCGCTCCGTCGGCGCCGGCCTGGGCGATAAACACGCCGCTGAAGTCGTGCTGGGCATCGTCCAACAGGTTGCTCTCATCGACCTGCAACAGCCGGCCCCAGACCACGTTGACGCTGACGTCGTTGTAGTCGTAATCGGAGTTGTTGGTCTGGTCTTCCCAGTTCTGGTTGCCCGCCGCACTGGTGTCCTGCAGGTGTGCGCCGCCGGGATTCAGGCTGGCATCGCTGAACAGCACATTGGCGCCGTCCGCCCCCGTCAGCGGCGAGCCGCCTAGGAACGCTTGCCACTTGCCGCCGACCAGTTGGAAGGTCACGGTGTCCCCATTGTCCAGGCCGGCGTTCTGCGCCCCGTTGGGGATGATGAAGAAGCCCACCTGCTCCGGATCGAGACCGTCCAGGCTGGCACTGTCGCCGACATCCTGGTTGTGCACGTTGCTCCACAGCACCTTGCCGCTGACCGGCTCGCCATCCGCGCCCTTGATGTAGTAGCCGTAGCTGTTGCTGTAGCCGGCATCACTGCCCATGAAGGTGACCGAGGAATGCCCGTCGCCGAGGCCGCTGGCCTGGATGGTCGGTACATCGTCGTTGATGGTCACGCTGAGCGTGGCGCTGGCCTGGTCGTTGTCGCCATCGGTCACGGTGTAGCCGATCTTCAGGACGAAGTTGTTCTCGTCGTTACCCTTGGCATGCATGATCGGCTGCAGCAGTTCGACCGTGTAGGCGCCCGTCGCGGTGTCGGTGATCTGCACGCGGATCACCTCGCCACGCGCGGTGGACAGGGTCAGCGTGTGGGTCGCCGGATCCCACTGCGAATCGGTGACGTCCTCGGTGCCGAGCTTGTCCGGTCCGCTCAGTTCGATGGACTTGAAGCCATCGGCGCCGGCCTTGTAGCTCAAGGTGCCCTCGATCACGGTGTCTTCGCCCGGCACGTCGCCGAGCCCGGCGTTCGGAATGCCGTGAGCCAGCCCCTCGTCGTCCAGTTTGTCGGTGGCGGTGACGCTCTTGGCTGTGGGGATATCGTCCTGCACGTCGATCACGAAGTAGCCGGTGTCGAACAAGTCCTGCAACGGATCGCCGTCGCCATCGGTGGCGGTGATCAGCGTCGAGAAATCGATCGCCATGCCGTTGTCACCGAGCAGCTCGCCGTCGCCACCCTCGGGGTCCGGGTGGTCCAGTGGCCCGAGCAGCGTGAAGGAGTATCCGCCATCGGCGTTCACCGTCAGGGTGAAGACCGGATAGCCGTCGCCCAGCAGGTCACCGACATAGGCTGTCAGGGTGCTGCCCTCGACCTTGTAGTTCAGCTCCTGCTCACCGGAGGTCAGGTGCTGACCGATCAGGTTCTGCAACGCATCCGTTTCTTGGCTGAGGCCGAACTTGCCGGGGCCGTCGGCGCCGAAATGCACCATTGCGCTGAGCGCGCCGGGCCCGCCAACCACCGTGAGGCGCTGGCCAGGATCGTCGTTGCCCTCGTAGGGACTGTGCAGCGCATCTTCGTTGACGGTGCCGCCGACCGGGCAGTTGGGCGCCGCGGCCAGGGTCGGCACGTCGTCCTCGACGTCGATCACGAAGCTGCCGGCCGGGAAGCCGCCCTTGACCGGGTCGCCATCGCCATCCGTGGCCGTCAGCAGGCCGGAGAAATCGATGCCTTCACCGGTTGCCGAGTGATAGAACTCGCCGTCGTCGCCGTCCGTTTCCGGATGATCCAGCGGCCCGAGCAGCGTGAAGGTGAAGCTGCCGTCGGCGTTCACCACCAGCTTGAACACCGGGTAGGCACCGGCCTCAGTGCCGGACACCGACGCAGTCAGGGTGTTGCCGACCACGCTGTAGGTCAGCGCCTTGCCGCCGGAGGTGAGGTGCTGGTCGTTCAGCGTGCCCAGCGCCGCTGCGCTGCCGGATAGCCCGAAGCTGCCCGGACCATCGGCACCGAAGCTCACCAGGCTGTGCAGCGCACCCACGCCACCGACAACCTGCAACTGCTGGCCGGCGTCGTCATTGCCGTTGTACGGTGAATTCAGCGCGTCCTCGTTGACCACGCCGCGCACCGCCTCGAAGCCCTCGCCACACACCACCGGGGTGTCGTCGTCGACCCTGATGACCAGACTGCCGAGGCCCAGCGCGGTGTCGCCGTCGCCATCGGTGACCTGGTAGTTGAGGGTGAAGGTCACATCGTTTTCGTTCAGGCCCGGCGCGTGGCGCACTGCCGCCACCTGCTGCACCTCGTAGGCACCGGTGGCGCTGTCGAGGGTGACGCGGATGACCGTCGCGCCGCCCTGCTGGATCAGCAGCGCGCCTTCGTCGTCGACCACATAGCTGAAGCCCGCTGGCGCGCTACCCGGGGTCCAGGCGATGGTGCCGGGGCCGTCGGCGCCGAACTCATGGTTGAGCGTGCCAGTCGCGTTGACGGTGTCCGGATCGGCGTCGCCGGTGCCGCCCGGATTGCCGCCGTCTAGGGCGTCGTCGTCGAGGCGCACCTGCGGATTGCGGCCGACCAGCGGCATGTCGTCGACGATGTCGATGGTCAGGGTGCCAATCCCGGTATTGCCATTCTCATCGGTGACCAGGAACTGGAAGGTCTCGGTCGCCTGCTTGTTGTGGCCGTTGTCGCCGGTCGGGCTGCTGGCTGGCGAGGTCAGGGTGTAGGTGTAAGTGCCGTCCTCGTTCAGCTCCAGGTTGCCGTAGGTACCGCCAGCCGGGCTGATCAGGGTGAAGGTGTACTGGCCGACGCCACCGTTGCCGGTCAGCGTGCCGGTGGCAATTTCATCGGGACTGTTCGGATCGGTGCCGATGCTCAGCGCCGCCTCGCGGACGCAGGTGTCGGCCTGGGCGTCCACGCCACCGATCACCGTGATGCCGCCAACGTCGATGGTCAGCGTGGTGGTGCTCAGATCACCATCGGCATCGACGATGGTGTAGGTGAACACGTCCACCGCGCCTTCGCTCACGCTGTCGGCGGTGCTGTGGTAGCTGTAGCTGCCGTCGGCGTTGAGGATCAGGGTGCCGAAGCTGCCGACGATGCCGGTGCCGCCCAGGCCACCGCTGGCCGGGGTAAGCACGTCATTGCCGGCGCGCACGCCGACCACCGCGCTGGTACCCGGACCATCGGCGCCGAAACCGTCGGCCACCGAACCCAAGCCGTCGCCGAGCACCACGTTGCCTTCGACCGTGCCGCCTTCGACCACGGTCGCGGTATCCGCCTGCGCGGTGGGCGTGTCGTCGAAGATATTGATGGTCAGGGTGCCGATTCCGGTGTTGCCGTTGTCATCGGTCACCAGGAACTGGAAGGTTTCGGTCGCCTGCTGATTTTGGCCGTTGTCGCCGGTCGGCGTACTGGCCGTGCCGGTCAGGGTGTAGGTGTAGGTACCGTCCCCATTGAGCACCAGGTTGCCGTAGGTGCCGCTAGCGGCGCTGATCAGGCTGAAGGTGTAGCCACCCACGCCGCCATTGCCGGTCAGTGTGCCGCTGGCGGCTTCATCGGGGCTGTCCGGATCGGAACCGATGCTCAGCGCCGCTTCGCGCACGCTGGTATCAGCCTCGGCATCTACGCCGCCGATGATGGTGATGCCGCCGACGTCGATGGTCAGCGTGGTGGTGCTCAGGTCACCATCGGCGTCGACGATGGTGTAGGTGAACACGTCCACCGCGCCTTCGTTCGCCCCGTCGGCGGTGCTGTGGTAGCTGTAACTGCCGTCGGCATTGAGGATCAGGGTACCGAAGCTGCCGGCGATTCCCGCGCCGCCCAGGCCGCCACTGGCCGGGGTGCCGACGTCGCCGCCGGCGCGCACGCCGACCACCGCGCTGACGCCCGGACCATCGGCACCGAAGCGGTCGGCCACCGCGCCGACGCCATCGCCGAGCACCACATTGCCTTCGACCGTGCCGCCTTCGACCACGGTGGCGGTATCGGCCAGCGCGGTGGGTACGTCGTCGATGATTTCGATGGTGATCTGCGCCGGCAACGAGGTGGCGTTGGTGTCGGACACCGTCAGGGTGAACACGTCGATTTCCGCGCCCGGCCCGTCGGTGCTCGGCCCATTCAGCTCGTAGCTGTAGGTCGCCACGCCGGTGGCGGGGTTGTAGCTGAGCACCGTCAGGGTGCCGTGGGTGCCGGCGAAGGTGCTGCCGGCCAGCTCGGCGATGGCCACGGTGGTGCCGTTGATGGTCACCGAGACCAGGTCGCTCAGGCCGTCCGCATCGAACAGGCGGAAGCTGCCGCCGGTGAATTCGCTGTCGGCCGCCGCATCGCTGCCATCCGGGTTGAGCCCGGCCTCGAAGACGAAGGCCCGGTCGCCGCCGGCCTGCGGCGCGTCGTAGGTCACCTCGACCTGCGGCACGTTGTTGACCAGCAAGAGTTCAGGATTGAAATCATCCCCCACCAGGAACTCCGGCCCAGCGGCCAGTCCCTCGGTGGGGAAGCCGATATTCACATCGACCGCGCCGCCAATCTCACTGAGCAGCACGAAGGAGTGACCACCCCCAGCGCCCCCGCTACCACCACCACTGCCGCCCCCCGGACCGGCGGCGGTCGCCTCGGCCGCCTGGGTCGGGTCGACGCCCGCCTCGATGGCCGCCTGCAGCTTCTCGACGTCGGTGAGGTCCTGCTCGCTCGGCGTCGCCGGCGCCACGTCGGTCGGCGGCAAGGTCGCGTCCTGCGGGCCGGCGAGCAATTGCGGCGTCAGGGCCAGGCTGCTGTCGCGCCCCAGCGTGAGCTCACTGCCATTGCTGAGGTCGATGGCGATGGCGCCGGCTGCGCCGGTCACCAATTGCTCGCCTGCGAATACGCGATCACCTGGGTGGAGCAACCGGTTCGTTCCGTCGCTCGCTACCGCGTGGACCTCGCCGATTACCTGCCTGACGACACCGATCGAAGTAGCCATGGCTCCTTCCTCTCCTACTGCTGCCGAACTCTGCCGGCACACCTTCAAAAGGTCGGTTCACCCTTCAAAACCGCAGGCCCAGGAAGAAGGCAATGGAGTGGAAACAGGTGCTGCGTAAAGAAAAAACGTAACGCGCCATAAAACCGTCACGCCACCTACAACCCTGAAATCACACTCGATTCATCCCCGCCCTAACGCTCCAAATTCGTGCTCGACCACCTGTACGAATCACGAGACCGCCCTGAAATCGCGCAATAGCGGCTCCCTCCCGCTGAAGAATGTGCTGCTTCTCACAAAGGGCATAAGACTTTTTCGTCATAGGCGCAGTAACAATTTTTTCTTAGCCAGATCCCAAAGTTGTTCTTATCTCTGATGTTACGAATACGAAACACACAACAGCCAATAAAAGCCAAAAAATTGGCGACAGGAACCTAGGGCAATTAAACACGGAATGGAGAAGTACCATGCGCGCCTTGACCCCCCTATGCAGCGGAGTGCTGCTGACGTTGGCCTGCGCTTCTACACAAGCGATGACTCTTGCCGAAGCGATTCAAAGCACCGTCGACAATCACCCCCAGATCAGCGCCAGCGTGAACAACCGTCTGTCCGCCGATGAAGACATCAAGTTCGCCAGGGGTGGTTACCTGCCAACCGTCGATGTGCTGGCCGGCTACGGTCGTGAACGCAGCGACAACCCGGATACCCGGGCGCAAGGCAATCACCACAAGGAAACCCTGAACTACACCGACTCGCAGCTGCGCCTGCGGCAGATGCTGTTCGACGGTTTCAACACCCCCAACGAAGTGGGCCGCACCGAGCAGGTGGCCAACTCGCGCGCCTACTACATCCAAGGCACCTCGGAGACGCTGGCGCTGCGCACCGTGGAGGTCTACCTCGATGTGCTGAAGCGCCGCGAGATGGTGGCGCTGGCCAAGAACAACCTGCAGGCGCACACCCGCATCGGCGACCAGATCGGCCTGCGCAAGGATCGCGGCGTGGGCAGTGCGGCGGACCTCGACCAGTCCGATGCGCGTCTGGCCCTGGCGCAGAACAACCTGTACACCGAAGAGGTCAACCTCGCCGATGCCGAGGCCAGCTTCTACAGCGTGGTCGGGCGCATGCCCGATGAACTGGTCACCCCCGGCACCATCAAGGGCGAAATCCCCGCCGACCTGATCGGCGCCCGGCAATCGGTGATCGACAACAACCCGCTGCTGAAATCGGCACAGGCCGACGTGTATGCCGCCGAGAAGCAGTACGAAGTCGCCAAGTCGCCGTTCTATCCGCGCCTCGACGCCGAACTGTCGACCCACGCCAACGACGACGTGGGCGGCGAGGAAGGCCACGACACCGGTTGGCGCGCCGGTCTGGCGGTCAACTACAACCTGTTCAACGGCATGCGCGACAAGGCGCGGCTGGAGTCCTCGGCGCACCAGATCAACCAGGCGATGGACATCCGCAACAACGCCCTGCGTGAGATCAACGAGAACGTGATGCTGGCCTGGAACGCCATGGACAACGCCCGCAAGCAGACGCCCAAGGCGCGCGAGTACGCGGACTTCACCTCCCGGGTGCGCGAGGCCTATCAGCAGCAGTTCGGTCTCGGCCAGCGCACCTTGCTCGACCTGCTGGACAGCGAGAACGAACTGTTCACCGCCAACCGCCGCTACGTCGAAGTGCGCTATCTCGAAGAGTTCTCCATGTACCGCCTGCAGGCGGCCACCGGCGATCTGCTGCGCAAACAGGGCACGGTCCTGCCGGCCGAGGCTACCGCCTTGACCGAAGTGAAGAACCAGGCCCGCCTGCCGGAAATGAAGTAGGCCCAGCCGGCCCGCCGCTGGCGGGCCTTGCAGGCCGGGAGTACGCGAAGTGACAAGCATGGAACTGGCCGGTGCCAACGACCCCCGTTTGAGCCACGACGACCCGCTGCTGGACGGCCTGCTGATCCTCTGCCGCCTGCACGGCTGCGTCGCCAGTCGCAGCAGCCTGAGCGCCGGTCTGCCGCTGCCACAGCAACGCCTGAGCGCCGAGTTGCTGCCCCGCGCCGCCGCGCGGGCCGGCCTGCAGGCGCGCCTGCTGCGCCGCGAGCTGACCGCGATTTCTGCGCTCAACCTGCCGGTGTTGCTGCTGCTGCGCAACGGCCGCAGCGCGGTGCTGCGCCGCTGGAGCGACGACGGCCGCGCGCTGATCCTGCCCTGCGAGGCGGAAGGCGGCGAACAATGGGTGACACGCGACCAGCTGGCCGCCGAGTACAGCGGCCAGGCGCTGTTCGCCCGCCCCCGTCATGAGCTGGAAGACCTGCGCACCCCGCTGCTGCCGCGCGTGGAAGCCTGGTTCCGCGACACCCTGAAGCTGTCGCGCTGGCTGTACACCGACGCGCTCCTGGCCAGTCTGCTGATCAACCTGCTCGGCCTGCTGCTGCCGCTGTTCGTCATGCAGACCTACGACCGCGTGGTGCCCAACCAGGCGACCTCGACGCTGTGGGTGCTCGCCGTCGGCCTGCTGCTCGCCACCCTGTTCGAGCTGACCCTGCGCGTGCTGCGCGCCCACCTGCTCGACGTGGCCGGCAAGAAGACCGACGTGGTGCTCTCCGCCACGCTGTTCGAGCGCATCACCGGCATGGCCATGAAGGCGCGGCCGGCCAGCGTCGGCGGCTTCGCGCAAAGCATCCACGACTTCCAGGGGCTGCGCGAATTCCTCACCGCCGTGACCCTGACCAGCTTCATCGACCTGCCGTTCTCGCTGCTGATGATCGGCGTGATCGGTCTGCTCGGCGGCTGGATGGTGGCGATTCCGCTGCTCGCCTTCCCGCTCACGGTGATCTTCGCCGCGATCATCCAGACCCAGCTGCGCGACACCGTGGAGAAGAGCCTGGCGCTCGGCGCAGAACGCCAGGCGCTGCTGATCGAAACCCTCGGCGGCCTGGAAACCCTCAAGGCCTGCGGCGCGGAAAGCGAACGCCAGCACCAGTGGGAAAGCACCCACGGCGCGCTGACTCGCCTCGACAACCACGCGCGTTTTCTCTCCGCGCTGGCCACCAACGGCACGCTGTTCATCCAGCAGTTCGCCGGCATGGCCACGCTGGTCGCCGGGGTCTACGCGATCTTCGACGGCGCGCTGAGCGTCGGCGCGCTGGTCGCCTGCTACATGCTCGGCAGCCGCGTGCTCGCCCCGCTCGGGCAGATCGCCGGGCTGATCACCCGCTACCAGCAGGCGCAGCTCACCATGAAGAGCACCGACTCGCTGATGGCCCTGCCGCAGGAGCGCGAATCGCGCCAGCGGCCGCTGGAACGCACCCGCCTGCAGGGCGACCTGAACCTCACCCAGGTGACCTTCCACTACCCCGGCCAGGCCGCGCCGGCGCTAAACAACGTCAGCCTGCGCCTGCACGCCGGCGAACGAATCGGCATCGTCGGCCGCAGCGGCTCGGGCAAGAGCACCCTCGCCCGCCTGCTGATGGGTTTCTACGCCCCGGACGAAGGCCAGGTGCTGCTCGACAACCTCGACCTGCGGCAGATCGATGTCGCCGACCTGCGCAGCCAGATCGGCTACGTCGCCCACGACCTGCCGCTGCTGGCTGGCAGCCTGCGCGACAACCTGACCCTCGGCGCGCGCTACATCAACGATGCGCGGATGCTCGAAGTCGCCGAGCTGACCGGCGCCAGCGCGCTGGCCCGGCAACACCCGCAAGGCTTCAACCGGCCGCTCGGCGAGCGCGGCCAGCTGCTCTCCGGCGGCCAGCGCCAGGCCGTGCTGCTGGCCCGCGCGCTGCTGCTCGACCCGCCGATCCTGCTGCTCGACGAACCGACCAGCGCGATGGATTCCAGCAGCGAGGAAGCGCTGCGCGTGCGCCTGCAGGACTGGACCCTAGGCAAGACGCTGCTGCTGATCACCCACCGCGCCTCGATGCTCGCCCTGGTCGATCGCCTGCTGGTGCTGGACAACGGCCAAGTGATTGCCGACGGCCCGAAAGAGGATGTGCTGGAAGCGCTGCGCAAGGGGCACATCCGCCCCGTGGCGCCCTGAGGAGTACCCGTCATGTCCGTTTCGATGAGCGACTATTTCAGCCAGATGCGCCAGAACCGCCAGGACACCGAGTTCATGCCGGAAGTCGACGGCGCGATGCTCGAAGACACGCCTCGGCTGACCCGCATCACCGTCTGGGTGATCGCCGCGGTGCTGCTGGTGGCGCTGCTGTGGGCCAAGTTCGCGGTGCTCGAGGAAGTCACCACCGGCGAAGGTAAGGCGATTCCGTCGAGCAAGGTGCAGGTGATCCAGAACCTCGAAGGCGGCATCGTCACCGAAATCTTCGTCCGCGAAGGCCAGGTGGTCGACAAGGGCGCCCGGCTGATGCGCCTCGACGACACCCGCTTCCAGTCCAACAAGGGCGAGACCGAAGCCGACCGTCTGGCGCTGATCGCCCGCGTCGAGCGCCTCAGCGCCGAAGCCGAGGGCCGGCCGCTGCAGATGCCGACGGAAATCGAGCGCGATGCGCCGCAACTGGCCGCCGACGAAACCTCGTTGTACGACTCGCGCCAGCGCCGCCTGGAAAGCGAGCAGCGCACGCTCAACGAACAGCTGCGGCAGAAGACCCAGGAACTCGCCGAGTTCAAGTCCAAGGCCCAGCAGTACCGCTCCAGCCTCGGCCTGCTGCAGCAGGAGCTGAACATGTCCAGCCCGCTGGTGGGCACTGGTGCGATCTCCGAGGTGGAGATCATCCGTCTGCGGCGCAGCGCCGTGGAAGTGCGCGGCTCGCTGGACGCCACCACCCTGGCGATCCCGCGCGCCGAGTCGGCGGTAGCGGAGATTCGCAGCAAGATCGAGGAAAGCACCCTGGGCTTCCGCTCCGATGCTGCCAAGGAGCTCAACGAAACGCGCACCGAGTTGCAGAAGATCACCGCCACCAGCGTCGCCATCGAGGACCGGGTCAGCCGCACCACCGTGGTCTCGCCGGTGCGCGGGGTGATCAAGCAGCTCAAGGTCAACACCATCGGCGGCGTGGTGCAGCCGGGCAGCGACATGCTGGAAATCGTCCCGCTGGAGGACAACCTGCTGATCGAGGCCCGCGTGCGCCCGCAGGACGTCGCCTTCCTGCATCCCGGGCAGAGCGCCACGGTGAAGTTCACCGCCTATGACTACACCATCTACGGCGGGCTGAAGGCCAAGCTGGAGCTGATCGGCGCCGACACCGTGACCGACGACAAGGGCAACAGCTACTACCTGATCCAGGTGCGCACCGACAAAAGCCACCTCGGCACCGACGAGCACCCGCTGCTGATCATCCCCGGCATGGTCGCCAACGTGGGGATCATCACCGGCGAGAAGAGCGTGCTCGACTACCTGCTCAAGCCAGTGCTGAAGGCGCGCTGGGAGGCGTTGCGCGAGCGCTAGGTCTCAGCCCGACACCCTGCACGCGCATACGGCGGCAGCGCGCCGCCTTGACTAGCCTTGCCCGAGCAGGACCCGTCCGCGTACCGAAGTTCGAAAATGGTGCACGCCCTTCTCGCGCAAGGAGCACCCGCATGACCAGCAGACACGCCCCCTTCCACCCGATCATCTACGTGCGCGGCTACGCCATGACGCCCAGCGAGATCGATCAGACCAGCGCCGACCCGTTCTGCGGCTTCAACCTCGGCTCCACCGTGTACCGCGCCGTCGCCGAGAAGGATCGGCAACCGCGCAAGTTCATCTTCGAGTCGCCAGTGGTGCGTCTGGCTTCGGACTTCGGCTATCGCGACGTCTACGAGAACGGCCACGACATCCTCGACCCGGAATGGGCCGACGAGGCGCCGCCGCTGGCCAGTCGCTCGATCATCATCTACCGCTACTACGACGAGGCTTCACGATTGCTCGGCGTCGGCTCGGTGCCGAGCATCGAGACCTTCGCCAGCAAGCTCGGCGAGCTGATCCTCAAGGTGCGCGAGCTGGTCTGCGGCAATCCGGCCAACGGCATCGCAGCGGCCGATTTCCGCTGCTACCTGGTCGCCCACTCGATGGGTGGCCTGGTCTGTCGCGGCCTGCTGCAGAACGCCAAGCTGGACAAGAAAGGCGCGGCCAAGCTGGTCGACAAGTTCTTCACCTATGCCACCCCACACAACGGCATCGAACTGCTCGGCGCCAACACGCCGAGCTGGCTGAGCCTCTACGACATCAACAACTTCAACCGCGACAGCCTGGCGAAGTTTCTCGACCTCGCCGAGGTGTACAAGGCCACCGGCCGGGTCGACTGGCTGCCGGAGAGCCGTTTCCCCAGCGAGCGGGTGTTCTGCATGGTCGGCACCAACCGGCTGGATTACGAAGTCGCCCTCGGCCTGTCGCGCACTTTCGCCGGTCACGGCAGCGACGGCCTGGTGCGCATCGAGAACGCCACGCTGAACGGCCTCAACACCCAGGGCAAGCTGTGCGCCCCCTGCGCCAAGGCCTTCACCTACCGCGCGCATTCCGGCTTCTTCGGCATCGTCAACAGTGAAGAGGGCTACCAGAACCTGGTGCGTTTTCTGTTCGGCGACCTGCGTATCGACATCTGGCTGGACATCGATGACATCGCCCTGCCCGCCGAACTGCAGCAAGCCGAACAGGGCGGCCAGGCGATCAATGCCCTGTACCAGATCGAGCTACTGGCCGCGCCGCGCGGCAAGCTGTGGTTTCTCAGCCGGCGCACCAGCGAAGAGGATTCGGTGGCGTGCCTGGCGCACAAGGAGTGGAAGAGTGCGCCGAAGAAAAACGGCTCGCTGTACCTGTCGACCCTGGTGCTGGCGCGGCGTGCGCGGGTCAATCCGCGGCGGCCGTCGCTGGCCTGCAACCTGACCCTGAACGTGCGGGTGCCCGACTACGAGATCGAGCGGCGGTTGTGGGTCAACCAGCACTTCGAGGGCAGCTACCTGTTCCGCAACGCCGTGGTGCTCGACGTGGTGCCCGCGCAGAACGGCCAGGACTGGCAGATTCGCTACGCCTGGCAGGACCAGGGGGTCAGCCCGGCCAGCGAACCGCTCGACCCGCAGGCCCTGCGCAACGGCAAGCAGGTGGTGCGGATTCCCTTCTCCAGCGGCACTCGCCCGGGCATCACCGGCCAGCTGCGCCTGGTGCTTTCAGCGTGGAATCCCGATGCGCAGATGAGCGAATGAATGTGCTAGCGTGCCGTCCGAAATCTGACATGGAGTGCCATCATGGCCATTAGCAAAGACCAGTTGATCACCGACATCGCCGAAGCCACCGCCTCGACCAAGGCCAGCGTGCGCGCGGTTCTCGAGCAGCTGAGCGAGATCGTCGGCGACGCCCTGGAGAACGACGACGAAATCACCCTGCCGGGCATCGGCAAACTGAAGGTTTCTGAACGTCCCGCGCGTACCGGCCGCAATCCGCAGACCGGCAAGAGCATCGAGATCGCCGCGAAGAAGGTGGTGAAGTTCGTGCCGGCCAAGGCGCTCAGCGACTCGCTGAACTGATCGACTCGCCCGCCGCAACCACACGCTCGCGGCGCGCAGGCTTTTGCAGGAGCGCGGCCCCTGGCCGCGACCCGCGCTCGCGACCAAGGGCCGCTCTTACAGCCCGTAACCAGTCAGCAGGGCGAGAAACTCCGCCTCGTCGAGCACCTTGACGCCCAGCTCGCTGGCCTTGGCCAACTTCGAGCCGGCGCCCGGTCCCGCGACCACACAGGCAGTCTTGGCCGATACCGAGCCGGCCACCTTAGCGCCCAGGCCTTCGAGCTTCTCCTTGACCACATCGCGGCTCATCGCTTCCAGCGTGCCGGTCAGCACCCAGGTCTGCCCGGTCAGCGGCAAGCCTTCGACGACCTTCTTCTCGCTCGCCCAGTGCATGCCAAACGCCTGCAGCTGTTGCTCGATCGCTTCGGCGCGCGCCACCTGCTGCGGTTCGCTGAAAAACTCGCGCAGCGATTGCTTGGCCTTCTCGTTCAGCCCCTTCAGCACACTGAGCTCCAGCCAATCCCGGCTGAGGGCGATTACCCCGGCCAGGCTGCCAGCCTTCTCCGCCAGCTTCTGCGCACCGGTGGCGGCGATGAAGGGGATCTGCAGACGAGCGAGGAACTCGGCGAGCGTCACGCTGGCGGCGAACTCGGCGTGCACCTCACCCTCCTCCTGCAACTGCATGCCGCGCTCGCGCAGCTGGCTGATCACCGTGCGGTTGTGCGCGTCCTCGAAGAAGTTGTGAATCTCGTAAGCGACTTCCGCGCCGATGTCCGGCAAGTAGGTCAACACCTCGGGTAGCGCCTGGCTGACGCGCTCCAGCGAGCCGAGCGAGCGGGCCAGCACCTTGGCGGTTTCTTCGCCGACATCCGGAATGCCAAGGGCGTAGATGAAGCGCGCCAGCGCCGGCTGCTTGCTCGCCGCGATGGCGGCCAGCAGGTTACGGGTGGATAGGTCGGCAAAGCCTTCCAGCGCCACCACCTGTTCATAGGTCAGGGTGTAGAGGTCAGCCGGCGAGCCGATCAGCCCGGTGTCGACCAGCTGTTCGACGATCTTGTCACCAAGGCCGTCGATGTCCATGGCGCGCCGCGAGACGAAGTGGATGATCGCCTGCTTCAGCTGGGCGCCGCAGGCCAGGCGGCCGACGCAGCGATACACCGCGCCTTCGCTGACGCTTTCCTTGCCCTTGCTGCGCTTGATCAGCTGGGTGCGCTCGACCTGCGAGCCGCATACCGGGCATTGCTCGGGCACCTGCACCGGACGCGCATCGGCCGGACGCCGGTCGGCGACCACCGCCATGACCTGCGGGATCACATCGCCAGCGCGGCGGATGATCACCGTGTCGCCGATCATCACCCCCAGCCGCGCCACCTCGTCCATGTTGTGCAAGGTGGCGTTGGACACCGTGACCCCGGCCACCTGCACCGGCTTGAGCCGCGCCACTGGGGTCACCGCGCCAGTGCGGCCGACCTGGAACTCGACATCGAGCAGCTCGGTCAGCTCTTCGCTGGCCGGGAACTTGTGGGCGATGGCCCAGCGCGGTTCGCGGGCGCGGAAGCCCAGCTCGCGCTGCCAGGCCAGGTTGTTGACCTTGAACACCACGCCGTCGATTTCGTAAGCCAGCGACTGGCGACGCGCGCCGATGTCGCGGTAATACTCCAGGCAGTCCTCGACGCCCATCGCGCGCTTGAGTTCGCGACTGATCGGCAGGCCCCAGGACTTGAGCTTCTCGAGCAGGCCGACATGGGTCGGCGCCAACTCGCCGTCGACCCGGCCGACGCCGTAGCAGCAGAACTCCAGCGGCCGGCTGGCAGTGATCTTCGGATCGAGCTGACGCAGGCTGCCGGCCGCCGCGTTGCGCGGGTTGGCAAAGGTCTTGCCGCCGCTTTCCAGCTGCCGAGCGTTGAGCGCCTCGAAACCAGCCTTGGACATGAACACTTCACCGCGCACTTCGAGTACCGCTGGCCAGCCCTCGCCGTGCAGCTTCAGCGGAATATTGCGCACCGTGCGCACGTTGGCGCTGATGTCTTCGCCGGTGGTGCCATCGCCGCGCGTGGCGCCGCGCACCAGCTGGCCATGCTCGTAGAGCAGGCTGACCGCCAAGCCGTCGAGCTTGGGTTCGCAGCTGTACTCGACGCTGGCGCCGCCGCCGAACAGGTCGCCGGCCGGCAGCTCATCGGCCAGACCCTCACGCACCCGGCGATCGAACTCGCGCAGGTCGAGCTCCTCGAAGGCGTTGCCGAGGCTGAGCATCGGCACTTCGTGGCGGATCTGGCCGAATGCGGTCAGCGCCGCGCCCCCCACGCGCTGGGTCGGCGACTCCGCCGTGACCAGCTCGGGATGCGCGGCCTCCAGCGCCTTCAGCTCGTTGAACAGGCGGTCGTACTCGGCATCCGGCACGCTCGGCTCGTCCAGCACGTAGTAGCGGTAGTTGTGCGCGTCGAGCTCGCTGCGGAGTTGGGCGATGCGTGCGGCGGCCTGCGGGGTGGTGTCGCTCATGATGCGTCTCTCGGAAAACGAAAAGAGCAGCCTTGGCTGCTCTTTTACGGGGTCACTCTAGCCAAGCACTTCAGCGTTTCTGGGTGAGCAGCTTGCTGCGCTCGAACTCGACGATGCGCTGGCGGTAGTGCTCGATGGTCTGTGCGGTGAGCACGCTGCGATGGTCGTCCTTCAGTTCGCCATTCAGCTCGTGCGCCAGCTTGCGCGCGGCGGCGACCATCACGTCGAAGGCCTGCTTCGGATGGCGCGGGCCTGGCAGGCCGAGGAAGAAACTCACCGCACGGGTGCGGAAGTGGTCGATGTCATCGAGGTCGAAGGTCCCCGGCTTGACGCCGTTGGCCATGGAGAACAGCACCTCGCCGTTGCCGGCCATGCTTTCGTGGCGATGGAAGATGTCCATTTCGCCGAAGCGCAGGCCGCTTTCCAGAATGTTCTGCAGCAGCGCCGGGCCGCTGAAACCGTCGTCGTCGCGGGCCACCACGTTGATCACCAGCACCTCTTCGACCGGTGCCTGATCGACCGGCTCGATGACCGGTTCTTTCTTGGCCGCGCCTTTACGCTTTTTCGGCTCGTCTTCGACCGGGTTCAGCAGGGTCGGCGGCTCGTCGAGGCCGAGTCCGAGGTCGCCCTGCTGCGGCTCGACCTGCACGCCACGCCGGCGGTTCAGCTCGCGCGCACTCATGGCCGGCAGTTCTTCGGCATCGAGTTCGGGATTGTGTCGCGGTGTGATGCGCGAAGGGCCCAGCAGGTCCGGATCGTCGCCGTCATCCGGCAGGTTGGAGAAACTGTGGTCAAGCTTGAACTTGAGCTTGCCTTTGCCGCCGCGCATGCGGCGCCATCCGTCAAAGAGAATGCCGGCGATAACGATGATCCCGACGATGATCAGCCACTCGCGCAGACCGATATCCATGAATGCTCAACCCCTGAAAATGATGAAATGACCCAGGGCTTCCTCGCCCTTGTTAAACGCGGACAACTGTATGTTCTTACAGGTATTTTTCCGCTTATAAAATTGTTCGGCTAAAGCTAGCACGACGAACGGTAATTATGCACCGGGCCCTGCAATCGCGGAACCGTCGTGCTAGCACCAGCGCAGACCAAAATGCCCCGCGACGCAAATGTTTAGCTGAATCCAGCCGCTTCGCCGCGTCACGCGTCGACCATCGCCAACGCTTCCTCCACGTCCACCGTCACCAGCCGCGAGCAGCCGGGCTCATGCATGGTCACGCCCATCAACTGGTCGGCCATCTCCATGGCAATCTTGTTGTGGGTGATGTAGATGAACTGCACCTTCTCCGACATGTCCTTGACCAGCCGCGCGTAGCGGCCGACGTTGGCGTCGTCCAGTGGCGCATCGACTTCGTCGAGCATGCAGAACGGCGCCGGATTGAGCTGGAAGATGGCAAACACCAGGGCCAGCGCGGTCAGCGCCTTCTCGCCGCCCGAGAGCAGGTGGATGGTGCTGTTCTTCTTGCCCGGCGGGCGCGCCATGATCGTCACCCCGGTATCGAGTAGATCTTCGCCGGTAAGTTCCAGGTACGCGTTGCCGCCGCCGAAGACTTTCGGGAACAGCGCCTGCAGGCCGCTGTTGATCTGATCGAAGGTTTCCTTGAAGCGATTGCGGGTTTCCCGGTCGATCTTGCGGATGACGTTTTCCAGGGTCTCCAGCGCTTCCACCAGGTCGGCGTTCTGCGCGTCCAGGTAGCGTTTGCGCTCGCCCTGCTGCTGGTATTCCTCGATGGCCGCGAGGTTGATCGGGCCGAGCCGCTGGATGCGCGCGGCCATGCGCTCCAACTCCTCCTCCCAAGCCTGCTCGCTGGCCTCGGCCGGCAACGTGGCCAGTACGCCATGCAAGTCGTAGCCGTCCTCCAGCAGTTGATCCTGCTGCGCCTTGCGGCGCACCGAGAGGGTCTGCCAGTCCAGGCGCTGCTGCTCCAACTGGCCGCGCAGCAGTTGTGCCTGCTGCTCGGCCTGGCTGCGGCGCTTCTCGGCGTCGCGCAGCTCGCGGTCGGCATCTTCCAGCGCCAGGCGGGCCTGCTTCAGCTCGTCCTCGACGCCCATGCGCTTCTCGAGCAGCTCTTCGAGCTTCATGCGCAGCTCTTCCAGCGGTGCAGCGCCCTCCTCCAGGTTGAGGTTGAGCTGTTCGCGTCGCTCGTTGAGACGCTCGGCCTGCTGTTGCAGACGCTCGAGGGCCTGCCGGGTGGAATCGTGCTGGGCGCGGATCGAGCCCAACCGGACCGCCAGCTGATGGGCCTTGTCCTTGTGTTCGCGGGCCGCCTGGCGGACTTGGTCAAGCCGCTCGCGCAACTGATCGCGTTGCAACAGCAAGCGCTCGCGTTGCTCGGTGTCGATCGCCATGCTGTCGAGCGCCGCCTCGAGGACCAGGCGCGCCTCGCCGAGCTGCTCGACTTCCAGCGCGCGCTGCTCGTCCAGCTCGAGCAACTCTTCATCGAGGCGCCGACGGCGCAGGGTCAGCTGTTCGACCTTGGCCTGTCCGGCGGACAGCTGCGCCTTGAGTTCGCCTTGCCGGCGCGCTTCGTCCTGGGTGCGCCGGCGCTGCTGCTCGCGCGCGTCTTCCTGGGCACGCTGCTCGTCGCGCAGGGCAACCAGCTGCTCATCCAAGCCCGCCAGGGCGGCTTCGCGCTCCTCGCGCTCGGCGCCCAGTCGCTCCAGTTCCTGGCCGCGCGCCAACAGGCCGCTTTCCGCCTCGCTGGCGCGCCGCACGCGGAGGAAATTGCGCCCGACCCAGTAGCCATCGCGACTGATCAGGCTGTCGCCGTCGGCCAGTTGGGCACGACGTGCTAGAGCCTCGTCGAGGCTGTCCACCGGCTGCACGCGGGCCAGCCAGGGACGCAGATCGAGCGCCGAGTCGACCTTGTCGAGCAGGCTGCCCGGCACCCGGGCGCCGTCCGCCCCGGCTTGCACCAGACGCAAATCGCCTTGGGCGAAGCCGGACAGGTCGAGGCCACTGAAATCGTCGAGCAACACCGCTTGCAGATCGGCACCCAGCACGGTTTCCACCGCCAGCTCCCAACCCGGCTCGACGCGCAGGCCCTCGGCCAGGCGCGGGCGTTCGTGCAGTTGCTGCTCGCGCAGCCATTCACTGGCGCCCTTGCCGGGGTTCAGCGCGGCCTGCTGCAAGGCCTCCAGCGAGGCGAGCCGGCCGTTCAGGCGCTGCAGCTCGCCTTGCGCCTGCTGTTGGGTCTGAGTGGCTCGCTGCAGTTCGCCGCGCAGTTGTTCGAGGCGCTCGACCTGGGCCTGTTCGCTGGCGTGCAAGTCGTCGAGGGTGAGCTCGCTGACGGCGATCTGCTCGGCCAGCTCGAGAATCGCGGCATCCTCGGGGTCGGCGGCGAGCAACGCGCGCTCATCGGCCAGCCGGCGTTGGCGTTCAGCCAGGCGCTCCAGGCTCTGTTCGAGCTGCTGGATGCGCGTCTGCTGCACTTCGGCCTGGCGGCGCGGTTCGGCGGACTGCTGGTTGAAGCGATCCCACTGTTCCTGCCAGGCGTGCATGCCGCTGTCCGCTTCCTCCAACGCGGCGGCCGACTCCTCGGCGGCCTCGTTGACGATGGCGTGTTCCGGCTCGAGCATCGCCAACTCCTCGCCGAGCGTGGCGAGCAAGGTGCGGTCGTGGCCGAGGTGCGATTCGGTTTCCTGACGGGTGCGCTCGGCCTCGTTGAGGTCATCCTGCAACTGGCGCAGGCGCTGCTGACCGTGGTGGATGCTCTGCTCGACGCGGGCGATATCGCCGCCCACCGAGTAGAAGCGCCCCTGCACCTGGTTGAAGCGTTCGGACAGCTCGTGGTGGCCGTCGCGCAGGCGCTCGATGCTGGCGTCGGCGTTGCGCTGTTCGGCGATCAGCGCTTCGAAGGCCACTTCCTGGTCGCCGATGACTTTCTCGCGCAGCCCGGCCTGATCGTTCAGGGTGCGCCAGCGCAAGGCGGTCAGCTGCGCCTTGAGCTGGCGTTCCTCGGCCTTGTATTCCTGATACTTCTCCGCCGACTGCGCCTGGCGCGACAGGCGTTCGAGCTGGCGCTCCAGCTCTTCGCGCAGGTCGCTGAGGCGCGCCAGGTTCTCCTGGGTACGGCGGATGCGGCTCTCGGTCTCGCGGCGGCGCTCCTTGTACTTGGAGATGCCGGCCGCTTCCTCGATGTAGTTGCGCAGATCCTCGGGCTTGGCCTCGATCAGCTTGGAGATCATGCCCTGCTCGATGATCGAGTAGCTGCGCGGGCCGAGGCCGGTACCGAGGAAGATGTCGGTGATGTCGCGGCGCCGGCACTTCACGCCGTTGAGGAAGTAGGTGTTCTGGCTGTCGCGGGTCACCCTGCGGCGGATGGAGATTTCCGCGAAGCTGGCGTACTCGCCCCCCAGGCTGCCGTCGCTGTTGTCGAAGATCAGCTCGATGCTCGCGTGGGTCACCGGTTTGCGGGTGTTCGAGCCGTTGAAGATGACGTCGGTCATCGACTCGCCGCGGAGGTTCTTCGCCGAACTCTCGCCCATCACCCAGCGCACGGCGTCGATGATGTTGGACTTGCCGCAGCCGTTGGGACCGACCACCGCCGCCATGTTGCTCGGGAAGCTGACCGTGGTGGGATCGACGAAGGACTTGAAGCCCGCCAGCTTGATGCTCTTCAGACGCATGCGGGGCCCCTCACCGGTCGGCCAGGGCGGCCAGAACCATCTGGCAGTTGTGTTGGCTGTAGGCGGTGAGCACTTCGCGAATGCGCGCCGTGTCGCGGGCGATCACCGCGGCGAGCAGCGCGTCGAAGGCCTCGAGGAACTGGCCCATCTCGGTTTTGCGCCGCTCCAGCGCCAGGTGGTAGTTGCGGCTGACCGCCGGAATGAGGTTCTCCAGGGTTTCCTGCAGATAGGGGTTATCGGCGAACGGAAACGCCTGGCGCATCACCTCGAAGCTGTCGACGACGAAACGGTCGATGTCGTTGCGCGCGGCGTGTTCGGCCAGGCGGCGCTGCACGGCGCGCAGCGGGTCGAGGTCGGCGTCGCTGCGCCAGCGCTCGGCGACGTGGCGGGCGAGCAGGATGTACAGCTCGCCGACCAGTTCGTAGAGGCTCTTGATGTGATGCGGGGTGATTTCACTGACGTGGGCCCCGCGGCGCGGCGGGATCACCACCAGGTGGCGACGCTCGAGCAGTAGCAGCGCCTCGCGCACCGAACCGCGACTGACATTCAGCTCCTGAGTGACCTTCAGCTCCTGAATGCGCTCGCGTTCCTTCATCTCGCCGCGAATGATGCGCTCCGCAAGGTGATGGGCAATCTGTTCGACGAGGCTGTCCGGTGCCTTGAATGTCATGCTTTTCCTTGTTATTGGGAGGGCGCCAAGGCGGCAGTCTATCACCAGCCTAGAACCCGGAAAAAGCGACCGGACCGGAAGTGAAATTAACCGGGATTTGCCGCCCAGGACCGCGACAAAGTTTAGTGATCACTGAACCAAAGGTGCTGAGATTGCGATTTAACCGCTCTTGCCGGGCATGCAACCCTGCCAACGCCTGAGCCTCACGGCTCGCCACGAAGCTTCTCATGCGCGTTCCTATCGATTCCGCCACGCCTGTAGCATCCCGACCCTTTGCGGTCCCGGGCGCTGGCCGGCCCCGAGCGCGCCACCGCCTAGCCTCCACCGCCCTGCCCGTCGAACTGGCGTTCTGGGCGCTCTGGCACTGCCGTCACGCCCGTCCACCGGACGCTCTCCCGCACTGATCCATTGCTTTTGCTTCCGCCTCACCAATGAGGGCGGCCGGTCGTGCGTGCCTGCGGGCACTGGAGAAAATAACAACATGCAATTCGCCCACCCTGACGAAGCCCGCCAATTCCTCGCGGCGCATCCCGATATCGAAGCCTTCGAGCTGTTCATCCTCGACGCCAACGGCGTGCCGCGCGGCAAGCTGCTGCACCGCGACGAACTGCTCGCCGTCTACGAGAGCGGCCGGCCGCTGCCGAGCACCATCCTCGGCCTGACTATGCACGGCGAGGACGTCGAGAACTCCGGGCTGGTCTGGGAAGTCGGCGATATCGACTGCCGCGCCTATCCGCTGGCCGGCAGCCTGGTGTGCCTGCCTTGGCGACGCATGCCGACCGCCGCCGTGCAGGTCTGCATGCACCCCAGCGAAGGCCTGCCGGCCACTGTCGCCGACCCGCGCCACGTGCTGGTCAAGGTGATCGATGCGCTGAAGGCGGACGGCTTCCACCCGGTGATGGCCTGCGAACTGGAGTTCTACCTGCTCGACCAGCAGCGCGACGCCCAAGGCCGCCCGCAACCGGCCCTCGACGGCGACGGTGGCCGGCCACGCAGCACCCAGGTCTATGGCCTGCGCGAGCTGGAGCAGATCGAACCGTTCCTCGCCGACCTCTATGCCGCGTGCAAGGAACAAGGCATTCCGGCGCGCACGGCGATTTCCGAATACGCCCCGGGACAGGTGGAAATCACCCTGGAACACGGCGACGCCCTCGAGGCCATGGACCAGGCCGTGCGCTACAAGCGCCTGGTCAAGGGCGTGGCCAACCGGCATGGCATGCAGGCCTGCTTCATGGCCAAGCCGTTCGATCACCTGGCCGGCACCGGCATGCACATGCACGTCAGCCTGGCCGATGGCGAAGGCCGCAACCTGTTTGCCAGCGCCGACCCGGCCGGTACCCCGCTGCTGCGCCTGGCGGTCGGCGGCATGCTCGCGTCGCTGCTCGACTCGCTGCTGCTGTTCTGCCCCAACGCCAACTCCTACCGGCGCTTCCAGGCCAACAGCTACGCGCCACTGGCGCCGACCTGGGGCGTCGACAACCGCACCGTGAGCCTGCGCGTACCGGGCGGCCCGGCCAACACCCGGCACATCGAACACCGCATCTGCGGCGCCGACGCCAACCCCTATCTGGCCGCCGCGGCGATCCTCGCCGGCATCCACCGCGGCATCCGCGAGGAGCTCGACCCAGGCGCACCGGTGGAAGGCAACGGCTATGCCCAGGCCAAGGAATTCCTGCCGACCGACTGGCTGACCTCGCTGCGCGCCCTGGAAGCCTCGAGCTGGGCGCGCGAAACGCTGGGCGAGGATTTCCTCGGCGTCTACCTGGCCGTCAAGCGCGCAGAGTACCGCCAGTTCATGGCCGAAGTCGGCGAGCAGGATTGGCGCTGGTACCTGACCCAGGCGTGATGGGCTTCCAGTGCCCCGAGTGGGCCTACCCCTCACCCCAGCCCTCTCCCAGAGGGAGAGGGGGTAACCGGGGCCTGCCTGAAACATTGATTTTATTTTCAACCCCACGCCGCCCCCTCTCCCACCGGGAGAGGGTTGGGGTGAGGGGCGTAGACCAAGGAATAGCAATATGACCGCCGCACTCAAATCCGTCATCCCCGCCGCCGAGCGCTGCCCGTCCTACTACAGCGCCACGCTCAACGAGGAAACCAACTATCCGCGCCTGCAGGGGCGCATCAGCGTCGACATCGCCATCATCGGTGGCGGCTTCACCGGCGTGGCCAGCGCCGTGGAGCTGGCCGAGCGCGGCTACAAGGTCGCCATCGTCGAAGCCCACAAGATCGGCTGGGGCGCCACCGGGCGCAACGGCGGCCAGGTCACCGGCAGCCTGTCCGGCGACGAAGCGATGCGCAAACAGATGCGCGACAGCCTCGGCGACGAGGTCGACGACTTCATCTGGCACCTGCGCTGGCGCGGTCACGAGATCATCAAGGGCCGGGTGGAGAAGTACGGCATCCGCTGCGACCTCAAGCACGGCCACCTGCACGCGGCGATGAAGGCCAGCCACCTGGACGAACTGCGCGCCTCGCACGCCGAAGCGCAGCGCCGCGGCATGGGCGACGACGTCACCCTGCTCGACCGCGACGGCATGCGCGCTCACCTCGGCAGCGAGCTGTACCTCGGTGCGCTGAAGAACACCCGCAACATGCATCTGCACCCGCTCAACCTGTGCATCGGCGAGGCCAAGGCGGCGGCAAGCCTCGGCGCGCTGATCTTCGAGCACTCCGAAGTGCTGGAGATCGTTCACGGCGAGGCGCCCGCGGTGATCACCGCCGAGGGGCGCATCGACGCCAAGCAGGTGCTGCTGGCCGGCGACGTCTACCACAAGCTGGAAGCCAAGCAGCTCAAGGGCAAGATTTTCCCGGCGATGGGCGGCATCGTCACCACCGCGCCGCTCGGCGAGCTGGCCAAACAGATCAACCCGCTGGACCTGGCGGTGTACGACTGCCGCTTCGTGCTCGACTACTACCGGCTGACCGCCGACGGCCGCCTGCTGTTCGGCGGCGGCGCCAACTACTCGGGACGTGATTCGCGGGACATCGCCGGCGAACTGCGGCCGTGCATCGAACGCACCTTCCCGCAGCTCAAGGGCGTGCCGATCGAATTCCAGTGGAGCTGTGCGATGGGCATCGTGATGAACCGCATCCCGCAGCTCGGCAAGCTGTCCGGCAACGTCTGGTATTGCCAGGGCTACTCGGGCCACGGCATCGCCACCACCCACATCATGGGCGAGATCATGGCCAATGCGATGCACGGCGACCTCACCCAGTTCGACACCTTCGCCGCCTGTAAGCACATCAAGGTGCCGCTCGGCGACATCTTCGGCAACCCGATGCTGGCGGCGGGCATGTGGTACTACCAGCTGCTCGAGAAGTTGCGCTGAGCCGCGCGTAGCAGCGGCTTGCGTGCGTGCCGCCCACTGGACTCCCGCCTGCGCGGGAGCGACGGATGGGCGCGCGCTTCCCCCCTACCCCACAGCGTCATCCCCGCGCAGGCGGAGAGCCAGGCACGCCACGACTCAGCCCTGCCCCAACGCTGCCCACCCAGCCGATCCGTGCTCCACGTCGAACCTCGCCCCACACTCCCGCGCCTCGCCGCCAAGACAACCTGATCCGCCCGTCAAAACCCCGCTTCAACCCGTGCCGTTTAGCGCCACATCCCAGCGCTTAGCGGGCCCTGTGCCCCGCCAGGCACTACCCTTAAGACATGGCCCTGTTGCTTACCGGACTCATAACTTGAAGGCATGAGACTTGCTTGACTAAAGAGTCAAATATTTTGTTGACCCAAAAGTCAGTTTTCTCTAAATTCGTCTTCATACGAGCCCTCGTAAAAAACAATAAAGTGCCTGGAGGTCGCCTTGATCCAGTTTTTACTCAATCGGGAGCTGCGCACTGAGCATGCCCTCGATCCGAATGTCACGGTGCTGAACTACCTGCGCGAGCACCTCGGCAAACCAGGAACCAAAGAAGGCTGCGCTTCCGGCGACTGCGGCGCCTGCACCGTGGTAGTTGGCGAGTTGGACGGTGAGCGCATCCGCTACCGCACCCTCAACTCCTGCCTGACCTTCGTTTCCGCCCTGCACGGCAAACAGCTGATCACCGTCGAAGACCTCAAGCACAAAGGCCAACTGCACAGCGTGCAGCAGGCCATGGTCGACTGCCACGGCTCGCAGTGCGGCTTTTGCACTCCCGGCTTCGTCATGAGCCTGTTCGCCCTGCAAAAGAGTTCCGAGAGCTTCGACAAGGCCGACACCCTGGAAGCGCTGGCCGGCAACCTGTGCCGCTGCACCGGCTACCGCCCGATCATCGACGCCGCCGAGCAGGCCTGCTGCCAGAAGCAGCCGGACCAGTTCGACGCCAGCGAAGCGCAGACCGTCGCCCAACTGAAAGCCATCGCCCCGCGTGAAACCGCCGAGCTGAACAGCGGTGACAAGCGCTGCCTGCTGCCACTGACCGTTGCCGACCTTGCCGACCTGTATGCCGCCAACCCGGAAGCGCGCCTGCTCGCCGGTGGCACCGACCTGGCCCTGGAAGTCACCCAGTTCCACCGCGAACTGCCGGTGATGATCTACGTCGGCCACGTCGAGGAAATGAAGCGCGTCGAGGTCACCGCCAGCCACATCGAGATCGGTGCGGCCACCCCGCTGTCCGACTGCTTCGAAGCGCTGGCCGGCGAATACCCGGACTTCGGCGAGCTGCTGCACCGCTTCGCCTCGCTGCAGATCCGCAACCAGGGCACCCTCGGCGGCAACATCGGCAACGCCTCACCGATTGGTGACGCCCCGCCGCTGCTGATCGCCCTCGGCGCCGAGATCGTGCTGCGCCGCGGCAGCGACAGCCGCCGTCTGCTGCTGCAGGACTACTTCGTCGACTACAAGGTCACCGCCCGCCAGGAAGGCGAGTTCATCGAGAAGATCCTGGTGCCGCGCGCCGCCGCCAACCAGACCTTCCGCGCCTACAAGGTGTCGAAGCGCCTGGACGACGACATTTCCGCGGTGTGCGCCGCCTTCAGCCTGGTCATCGAAGCCGGCACCGTGCGCGAAGCGCGCGTCGCCTTCGGCGGCATGGCAGCAATTCCCAAGCGCGCCGCCGCCTGCGAAGCGGCGCTGGTCGGCGCCGCCTGGTACCCGGGCAGCATCGAACGCGCCTGCGACGCGCTGGCCAAGGACTTCACCCCGCTCAGCGACTTCCGCGCCAGCAAGGAATACCGCCTGCTGACCGCGCAGAACCTGCTGCGCAAGTTCTTCCTCGAACAACAGAGCCCTGCAGTCGAAACCCGGGTGACCGCCTATGTCTAACCATCTGCACATCAAATCGCAGGAAGAGCTGGCCGAACTGTTCCGCGCCGACATCACCACCGGCGTCGGCAAGAGCGTCAAGCACGAGAGCGCGCCGAAGCACGTCACCGGCGAAGCGGTGTACGTCGACGACCGCCTGGAGTTCCCCAACCAGCTGCACGTCTATGCGCGCATGAGCGACCGCGCCCACGCGCGCATCGTGAAGATCGATACCACGCCCTGCTACCAGTTCCCCGGGGTGGCCATCGCCATCACCAAGGACGACGTGCCCGGCCAGCTGGACATCGGCCCGGTGGTCGCCGGTGATCCGCTGCTCGCCGACGGCAAGGTCGAGTACGTCGGCCAGGTGGTCCTGGCGGTCGGCGCCGACAGCCTGGAAACCGCGCGCAAGGCGGCGATGGCGGCAATCGTCGAATACGAGGACCTCGAGCCGGTGCTCGACGTGGTCGATGCCTACCGCAAGAAGCACTACGTACTCGACCCGCACCAGCACAAGCGCGGCGACGCCAGCAGCGCGCTGGCAACAGCGCAGAACCGCCTGCAGGGCACCCTGCACATCGGTGGCCAGGAACACTTCTACCTGGAAACCCAGATCTCCTCGGTGATGCCCACCGAAGACGGCGGCATGATCATCTACACCTCGACGCAGAACGCCACCGAGGTGCAGAAACTGGTCGCCGAAGTGCTCGGCGTGCCGATGAACAAGATCGTCATCGATATGCGCCGCATGGGCGGCGGTTTCGGCGGCAAGGAAACCCAGGCCGCCGGCCCGGCCTGCCTGTGCGCAGTGATCGCCCACCTCACCGGGCGGCCGACCAAGATGCGCCTGCCGCGCATGGAAGACATGTCGATCACCGGCAAGCGCCACCCGTTCTACGTCGAGTACGACATCGGCTTCGACGATGACGGCCTGCTGCGCGGCATCGAGCTGCAACTGGCCGGCAACTGCGGCTACTCGCCGGACCTCTCCGGCTCGATCGTCGACCGCGCGATGTTCCACTCGGACAACGCCTACTTCCTCGAAAACGCCACCATCAACGGTCTGCGCTGCAAGACCAATACCGCCTCGAACACCGCCTACCGCGGCTTCGGCGGCCCGCAGGGGATGGTCGCCATCGAAGAGATCATGGACGTGATCGCCTGCCACATCGGCAAGGACCCGCTCGAGGTGCGCAAGCTCAACTACTACCGCAAGGACGAGCGCAACGTCACCCACTACTACCAGACCGTCGAGCACAACATGCTCGCCGAGATGACCGCCGAGCTGGAGGCGAGCTGCGACTACGCCAAGCGCCGCGAGGAAATCCGCGCGTTCAACGCCAACAGCCCGGTGCTGAAGAAAGGCCTGGCGATGACCCCGGTGAAATTCGGCATCAGCTTCACCGCCACCTTCCTCAACCAGGCCGGCGCGCTGATCCACGTCTACACCGACGGCAGCATCCACCTGAACCACGGCGGCACCGAGATGGGCCAGGGCCTGAACACCAAGGTGGCGCAGATCGTGGCGCAGGTGTTCAACGTCGACATCGAGCGCATCCAGATCACCGCGACCAACACCGACAAGGTGCCGAACACCTCGCCGACCGCCGCCTCGTCGGGCGCCGACCTCAACGGCATGGCGGCGAAGAACGCCGCCGAGACCATCAAGCAGCGCCTGGTCGACTTCCTCGTGCACCAGCACAAGGTCACCGAGGAAGACATCGAGTTCCGCAACAGCCAGGTGCGTGTGCGCGAGCGCTTCTTCTCCTTCGAGGAAGTGATCCAGCAGGCCTACTTCGGCCAGGTGTCGCTGTCGTCGACCGGCTTCTACCGCACGCCGAAGATCTTCTACGACCGCGACAAGGCGCGCGGCCGGCCGTTCTACTACTTCGCCTATGGCGTGGCCTGCTCGGAAGTGATCGTCGACACCCTGACCGGCGAGTACAAGATGCTGCGCAGCGACATCCTCCATGACGTCGGCGACTCGCTGAACCCGGCCATCGACATCGGCCAGGTGGAAGGCGCGTTCGTCCAGGGCATGGGCTGGCTGACCACCGAGGAACTGGTGTGGAACGCCAAGGGCAAGCTGATGACCAATGGCCCGGCCAGCTACAAGATCCCGGCCATCGCCGACATGCCGTTGGACCTGCGCGTGAAGCTGGTAGAGAACCGCAAGAACCCGGAACAGACGGTGTTCCATTCCAAGGCTGTCGGCGAGCCGCCGTTCATGCTCGGCATCGCGCCTTGGTGCGCGATCAAGGATGCAGTGGCCAGCCTCGCCGACTACCGCGTGCACCCGCAGATCGACGCCCCGGCCACCCCGGAGCGCGTGCTGTGGGGCGTCGAGCAGCTGCGCAAGTTGCAGCAGCAGACGGCCACGGAAGCGGTGGCTGCGGAAGTGGAAACGGTCTGAACCCTGGGCTGGGGGGGATGTGCAGAGCCACATCCACCCTACGCTCTGGATCCCCGCCTTCGCGGGGATGACGGGGAGGAAGCCCCAGCGTTCAACCGTCGTCCCCGCGAAGGCGGGGACCCAGCTAACCAGCAACAGCGCTGTACCTACTCGAACCGCGGTGCATAACAATGACAAGACACCCCGAACTGAACACCCGCCCCGCCGCGTCACCGCCGGTGCCGCTGCTGGAGCCCTCGTTGGCCAACTGGCGCCTGTCGCGTCCGGGCCAGACGTCGCCGACCTGGAGACTGAGCAAATGAGCTGGATCAGTGCCCTCGCCGAACTGCAGCAGCAGGGTGAAGCCTGCGTGCTGGTGACCATCATCGAGGAGCGCGGCTCCACGCCGCGCAACGCCGGCTCGAAGATGGTGGTCACCGCCGACCGGCTGTTCGAGACCATCGGCGGCGGCCACCTCGAGTACAAGGCGATGGAGATCGCCCGCGAGATGCTCAGCAACCGCAGCCAGGACACCCGCCTGGAGCGCTTCAGCCTCGGCGCCAGCCTCGGCCAGTGCTGTGGCGGCGCCACCGTGCTGCTGTTCGAGCCGATGGGCCAGCCGCAGGCGCAGATCGCCGTGTTCGGCGCCGGCCACGTCGGCCGCGCACTGGTGCCGCTGCTCGCCAGCCTGCCGTGCAAGGTGCGCTGGATCGATTCGCGGGAGAACGAGTTCCCAGCCCAGCTGCCGGCCGGCGTGCAGAAGGTGGTCAACGAGGAGGTGGTCGACGAGATCGACAGCATGCCGCCAGGCAGCTACTTCATCGTCATGACCCACAACCACCAGCTCGACCTCGAGCTGACCGCGGCGATCCTCAAGCGCAACGACTTTGCCTACTACGGCCTGATCGGCTCGCGCACCAAGCGCGTCAAGTTCGAGCATCGCCTGCGCGAGCGCGGTTTCCAGGCCGAGGTGGTGCAACGCATGCGCTGCCCGATGGGCATCGCCGAAGTCAAAGGCAAGCTGCCGATGGAGATCGCCGTGTCGATCGCCGGCGAAGTGATCGCCACCTACAACGCCACTTTCGGTCAAAAAGAGAGCGGCCAGGACACCAAGAAGGGCGAATCCACCGTCGCCAAGCTGCTGCCCGGCTCGCGCCGCGAGCAGGCCTGACCTACGCCGCTCCCGGTCATGGGAGAGGGGGTTGGGGCCGGGGGTTCGTTTGCCCACTCGCCCTCGCCCGAGCCCCCTCCCCCATGACCGGGAAGCACGCCTCCCAGCGAATATGAGACAGACATGACCAGCACTCTGAAAGCCTACCGCGCCGCCATCCTGCACAGCCTCGCCGACCCGGCCGAGGTCGGTGTCGAACAGTCCTATCAGTACTTCGACGACGGCGTGCTGCTGGTCGATGACGGCCGGGTGGTCGAGGTCGGCGCGGCCGAGCAGCTGCTGCCCAAGCTGGGCGGCGTCGAGGTGCGCGAGTACCGCAACGCGCTGATCACCCCCGGCTTCATCGACACCCACATCCACTACCCGCAGACCGGGATGATCGCCTCCTACGGCGAGCAGCTGCTCGACTGGCTGAACACCTATACCTTCCCCACCGAGCGACAGTTCGCCGACAAGGCGCACGCCGCCGACGTCGCCGGAATCTTCCTCAAGGAGCTGCTGCGCAACGGCACCACCACCGCGCTGGTGTTCGGCACCGTGCACAAGCAGTCGGTGGACGCCTTCTTCGAGGCCGCCGAGAAGCTCGACCTGCGGATGATCGCCGGCAAGGTGCTGATGGACCGCAACGCCCCGGACTACCTGACCGACACGCCGGAATCCGCCTACGCCGACAGCAAGGAGCTGATCGAACGCTGGCACGGCAAGGGCCGCCTGCACTACGCGGTGACCCCGCGCTTCGCGCCGACCAGCAGCCCCGAGCAACTGAGCCTGGCCGGCCAGCTGTTCGGCGAGTACCCGGACCTGTACATGCACACCCACCTGTCCGAGAACCGCGCGGAGATCGACTGGGTGAAGGCGCTGTTCCCCGAGCGCAGCGGCTACCTCGACGTCTACGACCACTACAAGCTGATCGGCCAGCGCGCGGTGTTCGCCCACGGCGTGCACCTGTGCGACGAGGAATGCCAGCGCCTCGCCGAAACCGGCTCGGCAATCGCCTTCTGCCCGACCTCCAACCTGTTCCTCGGCAGCGGCCTGTTCGACCTCGAGCGCCTGGAGAAGCACGGCGTGCGCGTCGGCCTGGGTACCGACGTGGGCGGCGGCACCAGCTTCAACCAACTGCAGTCGCTGAACGAGGCGTACAAGATCATGCAGCTGCAGGGCAAGAAGCTCGACCCGTTCAAGTCGCTGTACCTGGCGACCCTGGGCGGCGCCCGCGCCCTGTACCTGGACCACAAGATCGGCAACTTCGACGCCGGCAAGGACGCCGACTTCATCGTCCTCGACTACGACGCCACGCCGCTGCTCAGCTACCGCATGCAGCAGGCGAAGACCCTCGCCGAGCGCCTGTTCGCCCTGACCATCCTCGGCGACGACCGCACGGTGAAGGAAACCTTCGCCGCCGGCCGTTCGGTGCACCAGCGCGACTGAGCCACCCCGCGCCATCGCCGACACGCAAAAGCCCCGCTCAGCGGGGCTTTTTGTTGGTGGCGCGCAGCCTGTCGTCCGGTTTCCCGGCGCCGGATTGGTCAGCGACTAGGCTACGAGACATCAGACTTTAGTCTGATAGGCGGGGCGGTGCAGCGGGAAGAATCGCACCCTTGCCAAGAGGGACCTTTGCCCCTTTTTGCATGTGTCTCAGAGGCCAACCTCATGAACCAGCAACTACGCCCCCTGGCGCTCCTCTCTGCGCGCCCGTCTCGTCCCTTTGCCGTCCTCCGTGCGCCTGGTCTGCAGGCGCTGTTCGCGCTATCCCTGGCGGTGCTGACGCCAGCCGTCGAAGCCGCCAAATCCGATGGCTGCGAAGGCGGTGGCTTCACCGTGCAGTTTCCCAGCGGCGCCCGCAGCGGCGAGCAGAAAACCTCCGTGCCGGCCGCCGGCGTCGGCGCGAGCTTCCAGGTGATCGGCAAGTTCGTCACCTTCGAAGTGGATGCCGCGACCTTCGGCATTCGCAACTACACCTTCACCGGCGTGCCCAACTCCCTGGACCTGACCGGCGGCGTGCCCACCATGGTGTATGCCAGCAAGGCGCCCAACCACCGCGGCCTGACGCTGACCAGCGCGGTCAGCCTCGAGCTGGGCGAAGATGAAATCGAACTGGCGCGCACCGGCGCCGGCCTGAGCATGAAGATCCAGGCCAAGGATTGCGCCCAGGGCGGGGTGTTCCAGATGGAACCGGAACGCGGCGATGGCTCGGCCACCGACATCGTCCACGTGCTCGCCGACGGGGTGTTCTACTTCCAGAATCCGCGCTTCGACAATCCGCCGGCGCTGCCGCTGTGCGTGCCGCCGAACTTCAACAAGCAGTGCTACCCGGTGCCGGTGTCGCGACGGGTGAACTGGGGCAACGACCTGTCCAAACGCTTCGTCGGGCGTGACAGCGCGCAGGTGGCGACCAACCTGAACCAGTTCGGCGGGCTGTCCACCTGGCGGGTGGAAAGCGGCGGACGGATGGGCATGGTCACCGGCGAGGACGCCGTCGAGGTCGCCCCGCCACCGACCAACTGCACGCGCAAATGCCAGGCGCAGAATCGCGTGCGCGGCAAGTATCCAGTGCTAGGCTTTCCCTTCCCGATTCCGCTTGAGAGTCGGTTGACGCCCCGCCTGCCCTAACCCCGGAGCGGCAGGATGATCGGCCCCGCCAACACGGCCGGTCATCCGCCGAACAACCGATGAACCGCACCGCACGCCTCAGGTTCCAGATGCTCAGCCGCAGTTGCCGCGCCAGCACCACCCGCCAACTGCGCGCCCAGGCCGTCAGCGAGGCGGCCGTGCCAAGCGAACCCCTGCCGGAACACCCGCTACCGCTGGCCCGACGACTCGGCCTGCCGGGCGCGCCCCTCAGCGCGCGCGGCGGCAAGCTCGATCGCGACTGGACCTGAATCCACCCCTGAAAACGACAACGCCCCGCTAGGCGGGGCGTTGTTGGCAGCAGTCTGCGCTCAGCGATTGGCGGCGCTGCGCCCGGGCTTCTTCTTGGTCTGCAGCAGGTGCGAGAACACCGCGTGCAGGTCGTCCGAAGCGCTTTCCTCGTCGAGGTTGAGCTTGCTGTCGATGTGATCCATGTGATGCATCATCAGGTGCACCGCCTTGGTGGTATCGCGCGCCTCGATGGCGTCGAGCAGCTCGTTGTGTTCGTCGTAGGAGCAGTGCGAACGGCCGCCGCTCTCGTACTGGGCGATGATCAGCGAGGTCTGCGACACCAGGCTGCGCTGGAAGCTGATCAGCGGGGTGTTCTTCGCCGCTTCGGCGAGCTTCAGGTGGAATTCGCCAGAGAGGCGGATACCGGCGCCGCGATCGCCGCGCGAGAAGCTGTCCTGCTCGTCCTTGACCATCTGCCGCAGTTCGTTGATCTGCTCGGTGGTGGCGTGCTCGACGGCGAGTTCGGTGATGGCGCGTTCGACCATGCGCCGCGCGTAGAAAATCTGCCGGGCTTCCTCGACGCTCGGGCTGGCGACCACCGCACCGCGGTTCGGCCGCAGCAGCACCACGCCTTCGTGGGCCAGGCGCGACAGCGAGCGACGGATGATGGTGCGGCTGACGCCGAAGATCTCGCCCAACGCTTCTTCGCTCAGCTTGGTGCCGGGCGCCAGGCGCTGTTCGAGGATCACATCGAAGATATGGGCGTAGACGACGTCATCCTGAGTCCCGCTGCGATTGCTCTTGGCAGCGCGCGGTTGCTTCTTGAGAGGCTGCAATTCTTCGTTGTTCATTCTGGCTCGCGTCAAGGAAAGGTTCGGCGGTCAAGCGAGACTGTACTGCCTTTCGCCGGTCGGCTGGCAAGTGCCCGCGCAAGGCAGCGAAATAATGCTACTGGCATTGTACACAATTCAACCAATCCGCATACCACCCCGCCGTGTACCGGGCCGAACGGCCGACCTGGCCGTTCCAGCCACCTTCGAATCCTCAGTTTTTTTCCTTTCTATAACGCCATTTCATAGGCATTTTTTGACTTTAAGGACAGGAAAATACCGTGTGACGGCCCACGCCGACACCCGGCAGCGCCCTTTGCGGTTTTCGGGGAAAACTCCCATCTATCTGTTTTAAAAGCGTTTTATCGAAAGTTGTGGCTGTCGATTGTCGCGCAGAGTTCGCCGTGGGTTTTGCACACACCCGATAAGAGCATTATTTGCAACAGTGGAAACATTATTTGCTTTTTTTGTACACAAAAGCATAATCCGCTCGTGCACTTTCTGACCCTGGAGTCAACAACCAGAAGCGCACCACCACTTGCATCACCGACCTCGCATCCTGGGCCTCGGCGGCCTGCGGATACCGGGCGACCACAATAAAAAGCATGAGGAGATCCTCGCTGTGGAAAGCACCAAACAAGAACAACAACGTATCCCGCTCGCCCGCCCCGCCGGCACGGGTCTGCTTGAACGGCTGTTCAAGCTGAGCCAGCACGGCACCACCGTCAGAACCGAATTGGCCGCCGGTCTGACCACCTTCATCACCATGGCCTACATCATCTTCGTCAACCCGAACATCATGGCTGACGCCGGTATCGACCACGGCGCCGCCTTCGTCGCCACCTGCCTGGCCGCGGCGCTGGGCTGCTTCCTGATGGGGCTGTACGCCAACTGGCCGGTCGGCCTGGCGCCGGGCATGGGTCTCAACGCGTTCTTCACCTACACCGTGGTGAAGACCATGAACTACAGCTGGGAAATCGCCCTCGGCGCGGTGTTCCTGTCCGGCGTGCTGTTCATGGTGCTGACCTTCTCGCGCATCCGCGAATGGCTGCTCAACAGCATCCCCAGCAGCCTGCGCTTCGCCATGGGCGCTGGGGTCGGGCTATTCCTCGGGCTGATCGGCCTGAAGACCGCCGGCATCGTCGTTCCGCACCCGGCCACCCTGGTGCACGTCGGTGACCTCACCTCGCCCGGCCCGCTGCTCGCCGCGATCTGCTTCCTGATGATCGCCGTGCTGGAATACCGCCGCGTGTTCGGTGGCATCCTGATCAGCATCCTCACCGTCACCCTGATCGGCGTCGGCCTCGGCCTGGTGCAGTTCGGCGGGGTGTTCTCGATGCCGCCGAGCCTGGCCCCGACCTTCATGGCCATGGACATCAGCGGCGCCTTCAACGTGACCATGATCAGCGTGATCCTGGCCTTCCTGTTCGTGCACATGTTCGACACCGCCGGCACCCTGATGGGCGTTGCCCAGCGCGCGCAACTGGTCAAGGAAGACGGCCGCATCGAGAACCTGTCGAAAGCCATGAAGGCCGACAGCGCCTCCAGCGTGGTCGGTGGCATGCTCGGCGTACCGCCGGTGACCAGCTACGTGGAAAGCGCCGCGGGCGTCGCCGCCGGCGGCCGTACCGGCCTCACCGCTGTGGTGGTCGGCGTGCTGTTCATCGCCGCGATGTTCTTCGCCCCGCTGGCCGGCATGATCCCCGCCTACGCCACCGCTGGCGCGCTGATCTATGTCGCCATGCTGATGATGGGCGGCATGGCCCACATCGACTGGAACGAGCACACCGAGACCATCCCGGCGATCGTCACGGTGATCATGATGCCGCTGACCTTCTCGGTCGCCGACGGCATCGCCATGGGCTTCGTGACCTACGTGGCGATGAAGCTGTTCACCGGCAAGCGCAAAGACATCTCGGTAAGTTTGTATGCACTTTGCGCAATCTTTGTAGCCAAGTTTATCTTCCTGTAAGCTGAAGCTATACCCGAAAGGCCCGGCCGCGCTCAGTGGTCGGGCCTTTTTCATTTGCTTACGGAGACCACCATGAGCCTGGAAACCTGGCTGCTGTATTGCGCCGCCGCGCTGATCGTCATCCTGATTCCCGGCCCGCTGTCGTTGCTGATGATCAGCAACACGCTGAACTACGGCCTGCGCCGTTCCGCGCCCGGCTTCCTCGGTGGGGTGTCCGCCTCGGTGTGCCTGCTGAGCGCCTCGGCGCTCGGCCTCGGCGCCCTGCTGCTGGCTTCCGAACGGCTGTTCAGCGTGCTGAAGCTGCTCGGCGCGCTGTACCTGTTCTACCTCGCCTGGCAAAGCTGGCAGGACTCGCGCCGCGCCGCCAAGCCGGTGCAAGCCGAGGAGCAGCCGGTCAACCCCGGGTTCCGCAGCATGTTCTGGAAAGCCTTCGGCCTCGGCGCCAGCAACCCCAAGGACATCCTGTTCTTCGCCGCCTTCCTGCCGCAGTTCCTCAGCGCCGAACGCTCGCTGCTCGTCCAGTTGCTGATCCTGATCGCCACCTGGATCGTCCTCGATCTCGCCTGCAAGCTGTTCTACGGCCTCAGCGCCCAGGGCGCCGCGCGTTTCCTGCGCGCCGGCAAGGGCCAGGTATGGTTCAACCGCATCAGCGCTGGGCTGTTCGCCGGCGCGGGAACCGCGTCGTTGCTGAGCCGCTGATTGTCCATTCCGGTGGACGAAAGCCGGACGGCGTGAACAACGAACACCAGCTCACCAAAAATGTTAACGATGCAACGCGATCAGGCCCTGCGCGGCGGGCCGGGCAGGCGGACGCACCGGACCTAGATGTGGTACTCGATCGGCGGCGGCTCCGGCTTGGCCAGTTGCTGCAGAACCGGGGAACTGAGCCGGCCTTCGACCTGCGCCCCATCCGGCTTGGCCTGACGAACTGCGTTCGGCTTGCCCAGCCTGACCGCCTGCGGCAAGCACAGGTTCAGCGTGGCGCAAGTACCGAGACCGGACTGGCTCTGCAGTTCAAGAGTACCGCCCATGGCTTGCGCCAGACTGCGGCTCAGCGCCAATCCAAGGCCGGTGCCGCTGCGACCGATGCGCTGCGGATCAAGCCCCAGCCCGAACGGCTGAACTAGCAGGGGAATCTCGTCCTCGGTCATGCCGATACCGCTGTCGCTGATCTGCAGGCTGAGTTCGACATTGGCGTGGCCGCAGGGCACCGCCTGCAAGCGCACCTCTACCCGCCCGTAGTCGGTGAACTTGAGAGCGTTGTCGAGCAGGTTGTCGAGAATCTGCTCGAAGCGCTTCGGGTCGACCCAAACCTGCACCGGCAGCGTGAACTCGGGGCGATAGTCCAACTCCAGGTTACGTTGCCGTGCCCTGTCGGCATGACGCCCAATGCAGGCCGCAACCAGTGCACTGACATCTACCGGCTGTTCGTCGAGGGACAGCCGCCCCATTTCTAAACGCGCCAAGTCGCTCAGGTCGCTGCCCAGGCGCAGCAATTCAGCCACTGCCTGGCTGGCGACCCGCAAGGCCTCGCCGGCGCGCGGGCCAAGTTCCATATCCTGGAGAGCCAAGCGCAGCATGCTGGATACAACACTGAGCGGCGACTGCAATTCGCGGCCCATGCGTTCGAGGAAATGATTGCGCACCCGGCGGGCTGCCTCCGCCTGTAGGCACGCATCGCTGTACTGCAGCAATTCCTCCTCCCGCTCGGTGATGTCGAGCGCGCCGCAGATCATGCCGACCAGGGCGCCTTGGTCGTTGCGATAGGGCACACCCCAGTGCTGCATCATCCGGCGCTGGCCCTGGACATGCTGGGGCAGATCGAGCGAACACGCCTCGCCTCGGCAGAGCGACAGGGTGAAGCGGGTCTTGAACGCCGCCGCATCGTGTTCGTCGAGCCAGCCGAGCTCGTCCAGACGGCGCCCGCGTAGCCTTTCGAAAGGCTGCTTCAAGGACTCGCAGAATGTCTGGTTGGCGAACAGCAGGCGCCCGTCCAGATCGCAGACATACATCTGCGCCGGCATGCTATCGAGCATGCTGCGCAACAGACTGTCCTCCTCGGCGACTGGCATCACCGGCAGCGGCGCGGCGTTTCCCTCGTTGAGCAGCAGGCCACTGCTCCGCGCGATCTGGGCCAATTCGACCAGCGAGCCAGCGTGCAACTTATGCATCAAGCGCGTCTTGTAGGTACTTACCGTCTTGAAACTGATGGCCATCTCTTCGGCAATGGCCTGGTTGGACATGCCCTTGACCAGGTACTGCAGCACGGTGAACTCGCGTGCTGACAGCGGCTGGCGCTCCTCACCCGCCTCTGCTTCGCCATGGCTGAGCTCCAATACCTCCAGCGCCTCGCGTGGAAAATAACTGCGCCCCTGCAGCACCGCGCGCACAGCGCTGCGCAGTTCGAGCAGGTCGTCCTGCTTGCTGACGTAGCCGTCGGCACCGGCCTGCAGGCAGCGGGCAGCCAGCTGAGGGGTATCGCCGGCGGTATACACCAGCACCTTCAAGTTGCCGTCATGGCCCTTCAGCCGGCGGATCAGGTCCAGCCCGCCGAGCTGCGGAATGGCCAGATCGATGATCGCCAGATCAGGATGCATGTCGCGGCTCATGGTCAGCGCATCCAGGCCATTGTCCACCTTGCCGACCACTTCGTGGCCCGCCGCCTCCAACTTGAGACGCATGGCCCTACGAATGATCGGGTAACTGTCGACGATCAGAATCCGGCTCACCTTGGCCACCTCGTAGATTCGCTTGCCGCAATGTCACGATCGGCCAGAGGCCCGTGATTTCTGCGTTTCGAAGCGAGCATACCCACAAGTGCGACTGAAAAGCCGTCCACATAGTCAGCTTCGGATCACTCCTACATCAACTTGGGAAAACTCCTACAACGCACTGCCCCCGGCCTGTGGAAACTTAAGCTGCGGCCAGAATACGGCCGCCTCTTCCGTCCTCTGGAGGGCATGCCATGAGACTGCTGGTCATCGAAGAAAACGCATTCGCCAGTCACGACGTCCAGTTGCTGGCGAACGGGCTGGGCATCTTCTCGATCCACGTCCACGCCACGCTGGCACAGGCGCTAAAGGATGCCGAGCAACGCAACCTGGACTTCGACGTCGCCCTGCTCCACCAGGCAGAAGAGCCCTTCACCGACCTGCAGAACCTACACGCGCTGCACCACCGGCTGCGCGCCAGACATCTGCTGCTGATGGGGGTATACGGCGGCAAGCAGCGCGAAGGGCTGGTGCGGGCGGCGCGGCTCCGCCGGCTGCCGCTGCTCGACATCCTAGACCTGCCGCTGAGTCGCCCGCAGATGTTCCAGGCGCTGCAGCGCATTCCCGGCTTCATCCGCCATCTGGCGCACGACTGAGCCCGCAGCGTGAGACGGCGCCCACCCCTGGACGGCCAGACGCGCACCCGCCAGGCACACCGGGGCCTTGGCGAAGGCATCTCTATCCTGGCGGCTCTGGAGCTGAGTCTGTTGCTCGCCGGCCAACGGCGCTGGAGAGCCAGCGCCTTGCCTGAGGTCTAGTGGGTATGAATGGTGATGGTGGTGCGGCGGTTCGGTGCCAGGCACTGGATTACCGCAGGGGACTTCTTGCCGGGGCACTCGACCAGTGGGGCCGCCGCCCCAAGGCCGTCGATGCTGATCACTGATGCCGGCACCCCCTGCTCGATCAGGTACGACCGCACCGCCTTGGCGCGACTCCACGAGAGTGCCATGTTGTGCGCGTCGCTTCCGAAACGGTCGGTGTGACCCTCAATATCGATTGCCATCAGATCCATTTCATCCAGTTCATCAGCCAGGCGACTCAGGTCCCTCCCGCCCGCCGATCGCAGCTCCGCGCTGTTGAAGCCAAAGGTGGCATCGGCGGAGAGCATGATCTGCTTGACCCTCGGCTCATTCGCCGGCTCGGGTTCCAAACAGCTCTCTGGCTTGAAGAAGAACGAGCGGGCCAGCATCCCGTCGTCGAACAGGACCTTGTACTGACACACCTTGTCCGGTTGACCAAAACCCTGGCGGAACTTCAGCACGTAGTCCCATTCATGCACCCCTGCCAGTCCTTCCGAAAAGTGCGGAGGACCGATCAGCTCGAACAATTGGCGCTTGGTCATGCCCCCGTGGATCTTGTTCAGGTTTTCCAGGTTCACATAAGTGCCGTCGGCGCGGTTCGCGTCTTCGATGGGAGGGAAGACAGGATTGTCCGTCTCGCCCTGGCTATCGACCTTGCTGACCGTCGTGCCACACGCAGCCAGCATCACCATGGCGCAACCGACCAGCAGGCTCTGGCCGGTGGAGCGTTTGCTTTTCAACATGATTGCCTCGAAATATTCCAGATCGGTGGAAGGCCCGCTCTGCGCCGGACCTTTGCTCGGGAGCGAAGGATTACCACTGGTAGCCGACCCCCACCGCGGCACCGAAGTTGCCCTGTGTCGTGGTGCTGCCCTGCAGCTTGGTCACCCACTTGCCGTTGTCGGAGATCCGCGATACGCCAACCGCAACAGCGCCCTGGCCACGGTAGGTACCAAGCCCCGCAGCCGCCATGCTCGCCCCCGGAACATAGGGTTGCGGCAGACTGGCCATGGCCATGGCTCCAGCGATACCGGCGCTCAGGGTGTCGTCCTGCTCATCCAGATCGCGCTGCAGCGCGTTGTAACGCTGGTCCGTGTAGTTGTTGGCGTTGTTGGTGATGTCACCCACGCTCTGGTTGAGCTGCGCGACGTTCACTGCATCGGTATCCGCAGTGCCTTTAGCCACATGGGTGATCTGGCGCTCCGCACCGGCAGTACCTACCGATACGGTGTTGGCACGATCAGCCACCGAGTTGGCCCCGAGGGCAACCGAGTCCTTCGCCCTGGCGCTGGAGCCATTGCCCATCGCCACCGCGTTCTCACCCGCGGCTTCGGCCTTGGTCCCGACAGCCATGGCATTGTTGCCACTCGCCACAGCACCCGCACCGCCCGCAACTGAGTCACTGCCGGTAGGTGCCGGCTTCGGCAGATTGCTGGTGTTGTTCACCTGGAACATGCCGTCGGTGCCGTTCTTTATGTGGGTGACATCGCCCTCAATATTGCTGACCCGGCCATCAACGTTGGTTACCCGGCCATCAAGGTTGGTCACCGCTTCGTTGACTTCCGTGATCGAACTGTCGGTGTACTCGTTGGCCTGCGCCACGGCGCCGTCAAGCTGGCGCAGGTTGACCGCATCGGTTGCTTCCTTGGCATCGGCGACGTTGCTGATGGTCCGGGTCTCACCGGTTGCAGCATTCCCCACCGAGACAGTACCGACGGTGGCGTTGTCGACATTGGAGTACTTGCCGACATAGGTTTCCGCCCCACGACCACCATCGCTGGCGCCTTTGCCCAGGGCCACGCTGCCATCAGCCGTCGAGGTCGCCCCCTCCCCCATGGCCAGGGAGCCTTTGCCGGCAGCTTCGGCATCATTGCCCATGGCAACGGCGCCACTCCCACTGGCCTTGGCATTCGGGCCTACGGCGATGGAGTCGTCACCACTGGCAACCGAATCAGCCTTGCTCGATTTGGCATGGAAGTACTTGGTGCCGTTGTCGAAGACATTGGTGATGTTGGAGCCCAGTTGAGTAATGGCCTGGTTGGTCGCCCACAGTTGCGAGCCGTTCACCGCATCGGTGCTGGTCGCACTGATGCGGCCGGCGGCGAGGTTGCTGATGGTCCGCTCACGTCCCACCGAGCCCACGCTGACGGTGCTGGTCGGCGCGATGCCGGCAAATGCGTAGTCCACACCATTGATGGTGACCCCGGTGGTTGCCACTGCGGCAGCTGTCACCGAACCAGAACCCAGAGCAACGTCATCCTTGTGGTTGGCCTGCGCCTCACGGCCCAGGGCCAGGCTGCTTTCACCGATGGAGCTGGCGTTGTAGCCCACCGCGGTGCTGCCCTGCCCTTCGGCCGAGGAGTCGCTCTGCGCCAGACCGGCTTCGTTGGTCCGCGTATAACGGATGCCCACGCCATGGGCGTCGGTGTAAGTGACGCTGGTGTCGCCAGCGATGTTGGTGATGGTGTCGCCCAGGTTCGTGACGTTTTCATTTGTCTCGTTGAGCTGCGACATGTTCACCGCATCGCTGTCGGCTACACCGTTGGCCACGTTGGTGATGGTGGTGCCACCGGTATGGGTGACGCTGTCATAGGTGTCGCCACCTAGGGTGATGCTGTTGTGGGTGCTGTTGTCGTACATCACCGCATCGGCGACCGACGCAGTTGTGATGGCCTTGAGCTGAGCCACGTTGACGGCATCGGTATCATCCGCTCCGGCCGACAGGCCGGTGATGCGGCGGTGACCGACGTTCACTTCACCATTCGCGGTGCCGCCCACCAAGTAGGCTTCGTTACCCAGGGTGCTGCCATCCGCGACGGAGCCGGCGCCCAGGGCGACGCTGCCGTCGTGGCTAGCGATGGCGCCCATGCCGATGGCCACCGAGTCCACACCCGAGGCAACCGAGTCAGTGCCGGTGGAGTTGGCGTGGAAGTACTTGGTGCCGGTCTCGTAGATGTTGGTCACGCGGCCATCGAGGTTGCTGATGTTCGTGGTGTTGGCATCCACCTGCTGGTTGGTCTCGTGCAGCTGCGAACCGTTGATCGCGTCGGTGGACGTATCGCTGATCCAGCCATCCGCCACATTGGTCAGCACCTGCGCGGCGCCCGGCGCAGAGGCAGCGCCACCGGCCGCGATCAACGACAGCTGATCCGTTCCCGTGCGCTGCACCGGGCCGACCGTGCCGTTGTTGATGTTGTTGGTGACGTTGCTGATATCGGTGGTGTTCTGGTCCACCTGCTGGTTGGTGGCATACAGCTGCGAACCATTGATCGCGTCGGAGGAACCGGCGCCGATATCGCCGTCAGCCACGTTGGTGATTTTCTGCGGATCAGCCGTACCGTGGCTGGCATCGTAGGCGCCGAGCGCATCGTTCCACTGCAGTGCATCCTGCTGCAGGACAGTGATATCGCTGGTGTTCTGCGTCACACGAGCATCAATGTGGATGATGGCATCGCCAACGTTGTTCACCGTGACGTCGCCAACGTTGTAGGTTGGAGCAGTGATCGAACCGTCCGGGTTGACCACCGAACCGCCACCCATCGCGCTGGCTGTGGACTCGGCCAGGCTATACAACTGCGAACCGTTGATCGCATCGACGGAGGTCGAGTTAATCAAACCGTTTGCCACGTTGGTGATCTTCTTCGGATCAGCCGTACCGTGGCTGGCATCGTAGGCATCGAGCGCATCGTTCCACTGCAGGGCATCCTGCTGCAGGACGGTGATGTCGCTGGTGTTCTGCTCCACCTGCTGGTTGGTGGCATACAGCTGCGAACCATTGATCGCGTCGGAGGAGCCGGCGCTGATATCGCCATCAGCCACATTGGTGATTTTCTGGTTGCCTGCGTCGATACCATTGACGGTCACGCTCGGGCCGCCAGTAATGGCCAGGCCATTGGTGTCGAGGGTGGTATTGCCGGTGGTCACCGAGTCGAGCACGACGTTGTCGGCCATCAGCAGTTGCAGCTTGCCGTCGGCGTCCACTGCGGTCTTCAGGTTGTTACCCGAATAAGTGCCGGCCGTGGTACCTGCGCCTTCGATGGTGAAGGTATCGCCCAGCTTCTTGTCCGCCGAACCGGTATTACCGGCAAAAGTAATCGGGGTGTCCGCCAGGTCGTTCAACTGGTCGACGTTCACCGCGTCACCACCGTCCACGCCGGCGGCCACGTTCTTGATGCGGGTGCCGCCGAGCTTGGTGGTGCTGTCGTAGGTGTCGCCACCCAGGGTTACGCTGTTGTGGGTGCTGTTGTCATACATCACCGCGGCGTCGGTGGCGCCTTTCAACTGAGCGATGTTGACGGCATCGGTGTCGGCCCTGCCTGCGGCCACGCCGGTGATCTGGCGAGTCTTTCCACTGGCCGCATCGCCGATGCTGACGGCGCCCAGGGTGCTCTTCCAGGTAGCACTGGTGTCGATGGATGCCAGCTTCGTTAACGGGTCGTACCCCGCGATGCCGGCAGCGGTATTGGCCAGCGAGCCTGAGCCGAGGGCAACACCGCCGGTGACGGAAGCTGTCGCTGCGCTACCCAGGGCGATCGAGTTGACAGCTCCGCTCGAAGCCACCGCCGCGTTACCGATGGCAATGGCATTGGTAGCAGCCGTCTGTGCATTCGCATTGATACCAATGGCGAGAGTATTGGTCGCCGACGTTGTAGACTGATAGCCAATCGCGGCCGAATTGTCGCCGGCCGCATTCGATTTGTAGCCGATCGCAACCGCGCTGCCCTTGGACGCAGTGGCACCCGAACCCACTGCCGTACTGTAGGAGCCACTGGCAGTGGCCGTGTGACCCAATGCCAAAGCCGCAGGTCCACTCGCCGCGGCACTCACACCTACTGCCACTGTGTTGTTACTCGTCGCGGCGGCAGATGATCCGAGGGCCAACGCGTGGTCATTGGAAGCATTCGAATTCAGGCCAATGGCGATCATGTCGGTATGGGCTGGATTCACGCTCGACGCTACCGCGTTGTGCCCCACTGCAATGGTGTCGTTGTTGGTGGACTTCGCTGTATTCCCCACAGCGATGCCACTTTGACCCGTGGCGGTCGCGCCAATGCCAGCCGCCAATGCATTGATCCCGGTGGCACCGTCGTTGTTGTAGTTGCCGCCCTTGGTGCCGTTGTCGTTCACGCTGTAGTAATGGGTCGTTGCAGCTGTTACTGCATTTTTCAACTGAGCCACGTTCACGGCATCGGTATCCAGCGCGCCGGCAGCCAGATTCGTAATCTGGCGAGTCTTGTAGTTGGCGGAATCACCCACGCTGACAGCACCCAGACCACTCTTCCAGGCCGAGATGGCTTGGGTCGATGCAGCCTTGGTGATCGGGTCATAACCCGCCACGCCTGCGGCAATGTCAGCCACCGAAGACTTGCCCAATGCCACGCTGTCCGCCGCCGCGGCTTTGGTGTTAGTACCCAGCGCCATGGAGTAGTCGCCCAGGGCCTTGGCGTCGTAGCCGAAAGCGGCCGAACTCTGGCCGGTGGCTTTGGACAAGTATCCCGCGGCCAACGATCCTTTTTCCGCCAGGGCGGAGACGCCCAGCGCCGTTGAGTTTTGGTCCGTGCCAACGGCCCCGGCGCCCAGTGCCGTGGTATTCGCTGCATTGGCCTTGGCGCCGTAGCCCAAAGCGGTGGCGCCGGTGTCAACGGACTTGGCCCCATCACCTATGGCAATGCCTCCTGTGCCAGTCGATGCGACGGCCTGGTAGCCAATGGCGACACCGTAGGTGCTGCTCGCTTGCGTCGAGCGGCCAATCGCCACCGAGTTGTCGGCCGAGGCAGTCGCACCGTCACCAACGGCAATGGCCCCATCGCCAGATGCAACGCTGCGCCCTGCGGCGACGGACGATCCCCCGCTAGCAGTGGCCCTGTAACCCACAGCCGTGGAGCCGTTGGCGCTGGCCGTGGAGGACGGTCCGATGGCACTCGCGTTCGCGCTACCGGTAGCACTGCCACCATTGACGGAGGTATTACTGGCAACGCCGCCATCCAACGCAGGACTGCTGGTACCGGTCTCGGCGACCCAGGCATTGGCCGGCTCGACGGCCACCATGGCCGCCATCAGGGCACCGGTACGGCCCACGATCTTGAGCATCCGGCTGCTGCCAGCTTTGCCATCCGCCTTGGCAAATTCACATGCCACCATCCAGGCTCTTTGGCTCGCGCTCCAGACCAAACGGTAAATCTTGTTCATGACTATTCCTGGCCGGACCGCAAGGGGCCGGCTGTATTGCTTGCGTAATGGTTAATGGGGATTGGTTTGCAGCCTGGCGACGGTCCGCTCGAAGAGCGCTCGCTCGAAGAGCGCTCGCTCGACCAAATCGCGGAATTGCGGTAGCGCGCATGTCGCGTAGCGAGCTGTCAGGCAGGTTCTTGTCTGGCTCTTCGTAGACTCGTTTACCGCAACGCCACGAGCGCCCAGAGGCCCCGTGGTTCCTGCGTTTCGAGTCGAGCATATCGACAAGCACGACAGAAAAACCGTCCGTGCAGACAGCTTCGGAACACTCCTACGACAACTTGGGAAACTTCCTACAACGCACCGTTGGCGCGCGGGGGAAACTGCAGCTACGGCCGCTTTTCCGTGCTCTGGATGGCAGTCCATGAGGCGGCTGGTCATCGAAGAAGGCGCAGTCGCCAGCCACGTCCAGTTGCTGGCGAATGCTCTGGGCATCACATCCGCGCCACGCTAGCACTGGCGGATGCCGAGCAACGCGACCTGGACTTCGAGGTAGCCCTGCTCCATCAGGCAAGAGCCCTTCATGGACTGCATAACCTGCACACGCTGCATCAGCGGCGCGCGCCCGGCACCTACTGGTGATGGGGATATGCGCCGGCAAGCAGCGCGAGGCAGCGCCCGCTCCTGCATGACTCGGCGCCACACCTTTCGGAGTATTCCTACAGACGCCGGGGAGTAGTCCTACAGAACCGCCAGACCCGCTTGCCGAGACTGTCAGCAACGAAACCTTGCTGGTGTCTCAATCATGAAAAGCACCCCGCTGGAACAGTTCCGACGCAACAAACTGGCCCAAGCCGTGGCGCTGTCAGGCGCCACCTTGCTGGTGGTGTTCGGCACAACGCTTTCGCACGCGGCAACCATCAATGCCGGGCAGATCGTCACCGTACCGGGCTCGCACAGTACGCCGTGGAGTTTCCCGGATTCCCTGACGGTGGGCGATACGAGCAGCGGCACGCTAATCATCACCAGCGGCGGCAGCGTATCGAGTGGCTCGGGCTTTATCGGCCGCCGTATCAGCGGCACCGGCATGGTGACGGTGAGCGGAGCAGGATCGGAGTTCACCAGTGGTCCAGGGCTGTCCGTGGGCTTCGACGGTAACGGGACGCTGGCGATCCTCGACGGCGGCCACGTGACCAGTACGACCAACAGCTACATTGGCGTTTCACTCAACAGCATTGGCCTGGCGACGGTGAGTGGCGTGGACTCCCAGTGGAATACCAATGGGCTGCTGCGCGTCGGCCAGACGGGTAATGGCACGCTCGAGATTACCGACGGCGGAGTGGTGTCGAACACCCAGGGATATGTTGGCTATGAAACCGCCGGCACCGGCACGGTGTCGGTGAATGGCCCGGGGTCGCGCTGGAACAACAGCAGCGACCTGTCCGTGGGCACATCTGGCATCGGCACGCTGAACATTACGAACAGTGGGAGCGTTTCCGATACCGCCGGCATGATCGGTTCCACTGCGAACGGTCGGGGGGCGGTCACGGTCGATGGAGCCGGCTCCGCATGGACCAATTCCAGCACCCTCACGGTGGGTAACCTCGGCAACGGCGCGCTGACCCTTTCCAACGACGGTACCGCGAGTGCGGTGAGCGCCACGGTCGCCGCCAACAGCGGTTCGCGGGGCGTCATCAACATCGGCGCGGCGGCAACGGCCCCTGCGGCGGCGCCGGGCAAGCTGATCCTGACTGGTCCAACCCCGACCCTGACGCTGGGTGACGCCGGCTCGCTGGTTTTCAACCACACGGACAACAGCGGCAGTTACGCATTCACACCGGTCATCACCGGCCCGGGCAAGCTCGCAACCTACAGCGGCACCACGGTTCTGACGGGCGACAACAGCTATACCGGTGGCACGCATATCTCGGCGGGCACCCTGCAGCTTGGCAATGGCGGTACCACCGGCTCGATCGTCGGCAACGTGACGAACAACGGCACGCTGGCGTTCAAGCGCTCGAACACGATGACGGTTGGCGGCGCGATTTCCGGCTCCGGCGCGGTCCAGCAGCTCGGCACCGGCACGACCATGCTGACCGGCACCAACACCTACACCGGCGGGACAGCGATCCACAATGGCACGCTTGCCGTGGCCAACTCGGCGATCGACAGCATGAATAACCTGGGCTCAGGTGGGGTCCACCTCGCCGCAGGCGCCACTCTCGACGCCCATACCACGGGAGCGTTCACGTTCAGCAACGCCCTGACCGGATCAGGCGTGCTGAATGCGTCCAATGGCAACCAGGCGTTCTCCTTCACCACCGGGGCCGGAAGCGGCTTCAGCGGTACGGTGGCGCTGTCTGACAATACCTTCGACCTGTCGGGAAGCAATACCACGGCGCTGACCCATGCGACGCTGCGTACCGACAGCGGCAACGTGACGACGGTGGGCGATGGCGAACAGCAGATCGGTGGCCTGACGTTCAACGGTGGCACGGTGAAGTTCAATGCCAGATTGCCGGACCAGCAGCTAGCCTCGAGCACCATCACGACCAACACGCTGGACACCATCGGCACTGGTACAGTCAGCATTACCGTGCCGCAACCCTATGTGCCAAGCGCACCGGACACGCCTAACGCGCGCAATCTGCTGGTGCAGGACGACGCGAACATCGGGACGCAGCTGGTAAACGCCGCAAGCACCATAGGCACGGCTGGCGCCATCGTCCTGGTCGACCAGGATGGCCACGCGGTCTCGGACGCACGGTTGGTGGACATTGCCCAGGGCGGCGACACGGTGGCCAAGGCCACTTACGACTATCGCCTGAGCACCGCGCCGGGCGACGGCCTGTACGTCAACTACGGCCTGAAGCAGCTGGACCTGCAGGCCGGCCAGAGCCTGACGCTGGCTGAAGATACCGGCGCCACCGGTGCCGCGGCCGACATGTCGGCGAAGATCACCGGCAGCGGCAATCTGGCGATCGATGCCGGCGCGGGTCTGGTGTCGCTGTCGAATACCAGCAACGACTACTCCGGCGACACCACGGTCACGACGGGCATGCTGCGCACTGACGCGGACCATGCGCTGGGCCAGACCGATACGCTGCACATCGCCAGCACAGCAGCGGTAGGCCTGAACGGCACGACGCAAACCATCCAGCAACTCGATGGTCAGGCGGGTTCGACCCTGAACATCGATGGCGGTGCGCTGACTATCGCCAGTGGCGGCACCTCCGCGGGCAGTCTGAGCGGTTCGGGCCAGTTCAACCTGAATGGCGGCGTCCTGGACGTGCAGGGCCCCAACGCCGCCCTTTCGGCCAGCACCAGCATTGCCGCCGGGGCGAGCGCACGGCTGAACGACACCCTGGGTCTGGGCACGGGCGCCATCGCAGACGAAGGCACGCTGGAGCTCGATGGCGCCAGCGGCACACTGGCCAACGCGCTCAGCGGCATGGGTGAAGTGAATCTCGTCAACGGTGCGAACGTGACCGTGACCGGCGACAACGACGCCTTCGAGGGCCAGTTCGCCACGGCCGCCGGCACCACGCTGACCGTCGCGGAAGCCAAGCACCTGGGCCAAGCCAAGGTGGCTGACGCGGGCACGCTGGTGGTGAACGCCACGACCGACTGGACGCTGGGTAATGCGGTTTCCGGTAGCGGTGACCTGATCAAGCAGGGCAATGGCACGCTGACAGCGGGCGATGCGCTGAGCTACACCGGCAAGTCGGCGGTGGATGCGGGCACCCTGATCGTCGGCGATACCACTCGGCCGAACGTCACCCTGGGCGCTGCGGGTGCCGGTGAAGTCCGCGTGGCGCAAGGCGCGACACTGGCGGGCCTGGGCACGGTGAGCGGCCAGGTGGCGAACGCCGGCACGGTGGCGGCACTGAACGCGCTGGCGGGCCACAGCGCCGATCCGGCAGGTACTTTCACCCTGGGCAACGGCATGCTCAACAGCGGCACAGTGAACCTGGCGGGTAGCGAGGTGGGCAACGTACTGGTGGTCATGGGCGACTACGTGGGCAATGACGGCAAGGTGGTGATCAACACCGTCATGGGTGGGGACACCTCGTCCACCGATAAGCTGCTGATCGATGGCGGCCGGGCGTCTGGCAACACCGGGCTGGTGGTCAAGCACGCCGGTGGTGAAGGTGCGCAGACTACGCACGGCATCCGCGTGGTCGAAACGCGCAATGGCGGCACCACCGACGCAAGCGCCTTCGCGCTGGATGCGACCTCCGACGGCTACCGCCAGGGCGTAGGTTCGCTCGCAGCCGGTCCCTATGACTACCGCCTGGCGCGCGGGGGCAACGGCGGCGTGGCCGACGACTGGTACCTGGTCTCGCAAGGAGCCGACCAGCCAACCGATGACTGCACCAGCAGCCCAGCACTCTGCCCGACCCCGACCCCGAGCTTCCGTCCGGAAGTGGGCTCCTACCTCAACAACAAACTGGCGGCCAGCACCATGCAGTTTCATACGCTGCACGAGCGCCAGAGCCAGGCTCCCGGCCTGGTGGGCAAGAATCTGCAGGAGTCCAGCGACGCTAATGCCTGGATACGCGTGGTGGGGAAAACCAGCAGTCGCGAAGGCGCACTGAGCGCCAGCGACACGCAGTCCATGGTGCATCTGGGCAGCGATATCCTGCGCTTCAGCGACGGTGGCGAAGGCAGCATCCGCGTCGGTGCGATGGGCGCCTACGGTCGGAGCAGCAACCGGGCCGACAACGGCGCCCTCAGCTCGCGCGGCACCGTGGACGGTTACAGCCTAGGGGCCTATGCCACCTGGTATGGTCACCGCGACATTCAGTCGGGCCCGTATGCGGACAGCTGGGTGATGTACGGCAAGTTCGACAACAAGGTGAGCGGCCAGGGGCTGCCCACTGAACGCTACCAATCGAACAACCTGGCGACGTCGCTGGAAACCGGCTACTCGCTCCCGATCCATGAAACCGAGAGCATGAGGATGTACCTCGAGCCGCAAGGCCAGGTGATCGTGTCGAAGTTCCACGCGGACAACCACACAGAACGCAACGGCACGGTCGTATCGGGCCAGGCGGATACGAGCGTGACGACGCGCCTGGGCGTGCGCCTGCATGGTCTCGCGCTCGATGACACAGACATGAAGCAGATCCGCCCGTTCGCAGAAGTGAACTGGTGGCATGGCCCGGGATCGCAGACGGTGACGTTCGACGACATCGTCGTGCGCGACGGCCTGCCAACCAACTGGCTGGAAGGCAAGATTGGCCTGCAGGGCAACGTGACCAAGGCGGTGAGCCTATGGGGCAGCGTGGGTATTGAATCGGGAGACCATGAGTACACCGCGGGCGAGGCGCAGATCGGCGTCAAGTACAGCTGGTAACGCTCGTCTTAGCGTGGTGGTGAACAAGCCCCGGCTGATCCCCGGGGCCTTTTTTTTGTCGCAGCTCTCCCCGCAGCACATACACCGCGGCAGAGATACCGACGCCTGCCTGGCACTTCGGAGTACTCCTACAACCGTTCCGGAGTGATCTGACAGAACCGCCAGGCCCAAATGCCGAGACTGACAGCAACGAAACCTTACTGGTGTCTCGATCATGAAAAACAAAGCTCCCACTACCCTGTTGGAAAGATTCCGTAGCAACCAACTGGCCCAGGCCACCAGCCTGCTGCTGGCCAGTCTGGTCACCCTGCGTGTCGCCGAGGCGGAAGCCGACGAGGCGGTGGTCAGCGCCGATCCCGACGAGCAGAACCTGCCGTCACAGGCCAGCCTGGATCTCGGCCCGCAGGCGGCAGCGCCGCTGATGCGGGGTCGGCTCGGCGCCAATCCGCCGATCTACGTCAGCGGTGGTGGCACCGGCATCAGTGCCACGAGCGGAGCGCAGCGGTCGATCTCCGACACCAGCTTCATCTTCTCCGGCGCCAACGGCAAAGCGATCAACGCCAGCGGCATGGGCACGCAGGTGACTGCTGACAACATCACCATCACCGGTACAGCCAATCTTTACGGCAACAAATCAATCACGGTTGGCGACCATGCCATGGTCATGCTGTCCAACAGCCACATCGACGCCTACTCGCCTATCAACGTGACCCAAGACGGGCATCTGCAGGTCAGCGACTCAACCGTCGCAAGCACCGTGAATCTGGAGGGCAGTAACGCCAGCGCAGTCTTAACCGATACGCATCTGCAAGGTGCGCAGGGCGCGACCGTACTCTACGGCGCAAACTTTGACATGCAGGGCGGCCAAATCGACGCCAGCCTCCGCGGCATCCTTACCCTTGCCGGCCCTAGCGACAGTCAACAGACCCGCCTGAACGTCGAGAATGTCCAGATCGATGTCGAAAACCAGCCCAACAGCCGCGGCGTGGTCGGCCTCCTCCTGCAGGGCGTAACGCACAACACCGCGCTGCCGGCCGAAACGCCAAACCTGGTCACCACCGTCAAGGACAGCGAGATCCACACCCTCAATCACAGCGAAGGCAGCGAGAGCTGGGGGATCCATGCAAGCGGCAATTCGCTTCTGACCCTGGATAACAGCCGCGTCGAAGCGCACGCCACCGCCAATGCCGACCAAGCGATAGGCGCTGTTCTGATAGAGGACACGCAACTAGAAGCCCTCAATGGCAGCAGCATCGTCGGTCAGAACGCCGGGATTCAGATGCGTTTCCGCAACCAGGCAGTCGATGACAGCTTGCGCGTCAGCCTGGACGCCAGCAGCGTCACCGGCGAAACCGGTGCCGCGCTGCTCGCCACGCAATTCGCCAAGGCCGATGTGCTGGTCGCCAACGGCTCGACGCTAAGCGGCGGCAACGGCAACCTCCTGGAAGTGGAAGAGCAGTCCGAGGTCAATCTGACCGTCGATGCCAGCGACTTGCAGGGCAATATCGTCAGCGACCGTATACAAGCCGATCAGTACGTTGGCTGGGACTCTAACGGGGAGCCGATTTACCGCTCGTTCACCTCCACCGCCAACGTCACCCTGCAAAACGTCGCCCAGTGGACCGGTCAGGGCACCAACATCGACGCCATGGCCATCGACGCCAGCAGCCGCTGGAACATGACCGGCGACTCCAACGTCGCCAACCTGGCCACCCAAGGCACTGTGGCCTTCCAGCCCGGCGCTGCGTTCAAGACCCTCACCGTCGAGGGCGACCTGAGCGGCAGCGGCACGTTCGCCATGAATACCGACCTGGCCAGCGAACAGGGCGACCTGCTGAAAGTCCTCGGCAATACCAGTGGCGACCACAGCCTGTTCGTCGCCGACTCCGGACGCGAGCCGGGTGCCGCCAATGGTCAGCTCATGCTCGTCGACGCCAACGGCGGTGACGGCAGTTTCGCCCTCGCCGGCCGCCCTTACGTGGACGCCGGCGCGTTCCGCTACAGCCTGGAGCAGCAGGGCGACGATTGGTTCCTGCGCAATACCGCGCTGGTGCCGGTTGATCCGGTGAATCCTGTCGACCCGGTGAACCCAGTGAACCCCGTCGATCCGATCCAGCCGCCACATATCGACCCCCGCCCGGAAACCCTCTCCGACGGCGCCAACGCCGCCCTCGGCAACCAGTCGGCCACCGCTACCCTGTGGAATGCCGAGATGAACGCCCTGGTCAAACGCCTCGGCGAACTGCGCCTGGGTGAGGACAACGGCGGCGTGTGGGCACGCGGCATCGGCAAGACCTTCGTGGTCGACAACGGCAGCAGCCGCGGTTTCGACCAGGACGTGCACGGCATGGAAATCGGTGCCGACACCGCCATCCCGCTGGACAACGGCAAGCTCTATGTCGGCGGCATGGTCGGCGCGGCCAAGTCCACGCAGGACTACGGCGACGGCAGCCGCGGCGAAATCGACAGCAAACTGATCGGCGCCTACGCCACCTGGCTGGATGACGACGGTTACTACCTCGACAGCGTGGCCAAGTACAACCGCATGAACAACCAGGTGAAGACCCTGGCCAACACCGGCGAACAGGTCAAAGGCTCGTATGACACCGACGGCTACGGCGTCGACGTCGAAGCCGGCAAACACATCAAGCTGAAGGATGGCTGGTTCGTCGAGCCGCAAGCCGAACTGACCTACACCCACACCGACGGCGCCAACTACACCGCCAGCAACGGCCTGGAGGTCGATGCCAGCGATGCAGACTCGCTGCAAGGCCGGGTCGGCGCGCTGTTCGGCAAAACCCTCAAGCTCGATAGCGGCATGGCAGCGCAACCCTACGTCAAGGCGTCCTACGTGCATGAGTTCAAGGGCGACAGCACGGTCAAGGTCAACGGCTACGAGCTGGACAACCGAGTCGCCGGCTCGCGTACTGAAGTCGGGATCGGCGGCATCTTGCAAGTCAGCGAGAAGACCAAGGTCTCGCTGGATCTGGAACATGCCAAGGGCGGCCAGGTCGAGGAGCCCTGGGCAGTCAACCTCGGCGTGCGCTACCTCTGGTAGTTGAGCGCAGCACGAAAAGCCCCGGCCAACCGTCGGGGCTTTTTTATGGCCGCCATTACGGGCCCGGAGTTCAACCGGATTGGCGTCTCCGCTGAGGCAAACTCAGAAGATTCCTACAAGCGACTCGGATTAATCCTACAGAGACGCCGGCCCCATCTGCGCCACAGTACCTCCAGCAATTTGCGTGCACGCCCTGGAGGCACTGCCATGAGACTTCTGATCATCGAGAACAACCCGTTCATCAGCCATGACGCCCAGGTCAAGGCCAATGAACTGGGGGTCTATTCCCTGCAAATCTGCGACTCGGTCGAGGACGCGCAGCATCATGCGGCCCACAGCAGCCTGGGCTACGACCTGGCGCTGGTGCGTCAGGATGAAGACCCGTTCAGCGACCTGCTCAACCTCGAGGCGCTCTATCACAAGGGGCGGGCCGACCATGTGGCCTTGATGGGCAACTACAGCGCCCACCAACGCAAGGCGCTGATGCGTGCCGCGCTGGCGCGCAAGCTGCCGCTGCTGGCGATCATCCCCCTGCCGCTGAGCCAGGATGATCTATTCGACACCCTGCAACGAATTCCCGGCATCGCCCGCTTCGCCGCGCAAGACTGGTAGCACCCGCGCGACATCCAGCCAGTAGCCGTCAAGCGACTGCTGAACCTCTGCAAGGCCACCTCAGGCCGCAGTCCAAGCGGCCATGGGGGGCGTCCCGATCTGCGTTGAAACACTCCGCCCAGCGACGCCTCGCAGCGTCGCCTGGCATTCCCTCGCTCCTGCATCACGATCCGGCACGCGCCTTAGCGGCTTCGCTGGCGGCCGGCGCGTGCCTGAACATCCCTCCCCCCACCCCCGCTTTCGGACAACTCCTACATACAGCCCGGAGTAGTCCTACAGAATCGCCCCCGGCAACTCTTGAGACTGATGGCAACCCCCTTAAACGGAGAGCCGTCATGAAAAAGACCGCCTCGCTTCAGTTGACCTTGCTCCAGCAGATGCACCGCAACCACCTCGCCCAGGCCATCAGCCTGGTCCTGGCTGGCATGCTCAGCGGTGGTGTCCTCGCCGACACCACCGTGACCACCGCCGGCGACGCCGGCATCAGCACCTCCGGCAGCCACAGCGGCGAGACCATCAAGCAAGCCGCCACGCGCACCACCGGCATTGACGCCGGTGCCGGCACAGTCATCCAGTTCGACACCGGTCGCGTCGAGAGCAGCGCCATCAATGCCGCCCAGGCCAAAGACCAGATCGGCCTGCATGTGCACGACGGCGGCCAACTCGGCGCCATCGGCAGCCTGGTGATCCTCGAACCGAAAACGGTGGTCGGTGTGGTCTGCACAGCCAGCGACCTGACCGGCGTACTGGTCGAATCCGGCGGCAAACTGCAGCTACGCGACACCGATGTGGTGATCGGCGGCCTTGCCAAGGGCAACAACAACCGCGGCGTGGTGATTACCGGCTCCGGTTCCGAGCTGGACATGCACGGCGGCTCGGTCAGCACCTCGTCCTGGGGCGCGCCTGCCGTCACAGTCAACAACGGCGCTACCGCCACCCTCAGCGAGGGAACCAGCATCACCACCAGCGGTGCGCGCAGCGCCACCACCGCCGGCAGCCATGGCGTGGTGGTGAGCGGCGTCGGCAGCCAGCTCAGCGGCAACACGATCTCGGTCACCACCAGCGGCGCTTCGGCCTATGGCGTGCGGGTCGACGCCGGCGCCGCGGTCGAGCTGACCGACGCCAATGTCTCCACTGCCGGCGGTAACGGCCATGCGGTAATGGCCGATGGCACAGCCAGCCAAGTCGACCTGAAAGGCGGCTCACTCACCACCACCGGCAAAGGCTCGGTCGGTGCCTGGGCACGCAACGGCGCTACCATCAACCTGAGTGACACCGCGGTAAGCACCAGCGGTGCCGGGATCTCCACAGCCTCACCGGTCGATGGGGAAAAGACACTGAGCCTCAGTCATGGCCTGCTGGCCGGCGGCGCGGGCAGCACCATCAATGCCGACCACGTCGATCTGCAGATCGGCGCCGCCAGCGCCAGCGCGGCGCGCGCCGAAGATGGCGCGCGGATCAACCTGAGCGACAGCTCCGTAGCAGTCACTGCCGGCGCCAGCTCCACCGCCACCACCGCGGCCCTGCACGCCCAGAGCGGCGCGGTCATCGATGGCACTCGGTTGAGCGTGACTAGCAGCGGCGCCAACGTCGGCGGCGCCCGCGCCGAGGACGCAGGCAGCCAAGTGCAGTTGAAGGACAGCAACATAACCGTGCGCGGTGGCGGCAGCGTCGCCAACCCCGCCGCCGCGGCACGCGCCATGACCGGCGCCAGCCTGCTGATCGACAACAGCCTGCTCAGCAACGAAGGCCTGTACGGCCACGGCATCTCGGTGGAGGGCGCCGGTTCGCATGCCGACGTTAAGCGCTCCACGATCGGCGTCGGCGGCAATCGCTCGATCGGGTTGAACGTCACCGGCGGAGCCAGTGCCAAAGTCTCCGGCAGTAGCATCAGCGTCACCGCAGCTCCGGGCGCTGTCGGCCCGTTCGCCCCAGGCGTGCTCGTCGAGGGCGCCGGCTCCAACGTGGCGTTGAACGACAGCGATGTGCATACAACCCCGGGCTCCAGCCACGGTCTGCAAGCCACTAAAGACGCCGTGGCGACCATTAACTACGGCTCGATCACCACCGACGGCAACTATTCGGCGGGGATCAGTGCCGGTACTGCGACGGTCACCGCCAACAACGTCACCGTCACCACCCATGGCAACGACAACGCCATGGGCGTAGTGGCCAATGACAACGCGATCATCATCCTTAACGGCGGTTCGGTGACTACCACCGGCAATGGCTCGCCGACCCCGGGCAACCTGACCTTCCCGCATGCCCTGGCCTCGCGCAATCCGGGCGCACTGCTGATCGCCGACGGCACCAGTCTGCTGACCAGGGGCTCGCAAGCCTACGGTGCGGCCGTCGACGATGGCGGCAGCATGATCCTCAAGAATCTCTCGGTGAAAACCGAAGGGCAGTATTCACGTGGCCTGTACGCCGGTATCGGTTCGGCCAAACCCGGCAGCGTCAGCTTTACCGGCGACAACCTGACGGTCGAAACGCTCGGCGATTACGCTGCCGGCGCGCTCACCAGCCGCCAGTACAAGGCTGATACGGCGACGCTGGACCTGCGCAACTCGAGCATCCTCACCCATGGCGTGCAATCGCATGGTCTGCAGTCGGAGTCCGGCGCCGCGCTGACCGCCAAGGACAGCGTGGTGAGCACTTCCGGCCTCGGCGCTCTGGGCGCCATGGCCAACAACACGGCGACCATGAATCTCGACGTCGTCGGCATCAGCACCAGCGGCGACGCCGGCCACGGCGTGGTGGCGAAGAACGGTGGCAGCGTTACCGGCGGCGACGTGGTTGTCCACGCCAACGGCGATCAGGCCGCTGCGCTCTATGCGCAAGGCACCGACGCGCTGAAAGGCACGGTGAATCTCGATCGCGGCGTGCTCAACAACCGCGACGGCGCCACTATCGCCGTCGCCGGCGTCGCCGATATCGCCCTGAACAACACCATCGTCGGCGGCAGCGGCCAGTGGCTGAACGTCGACCGTGCGGTGGCGAGCAGCGGCACCAGCATTCCGGACATGGGCACCGGCCAGTGGCAAGGCGTCGGTCAGTCGTTCGCCAGTGACGGCAAGGCCAGCATCGATCTCGGCAACTCGCTGGTCACCGGCTCGGCACGCACCGCCACCGGCAGCAGTTCGGACGTGCGCATGCACGACACCAGCATCTGGCAGCTGACCGGCAATTCGAACCTCAGCCGCTTGAGCAACGACAGCAGCCTGATCAACTTCAGTGCGCCAGTGGCCGGCCAGTTCAAGAACCTGACGGTCAACGACTACCACGGCGCCAACGGCACCATCGCCCTGAACACCTACCTGTACAACGACGCCTCGCCCTCGGACCTGCTGGTGATCGACGGCGGCCAAGCCACCGGCAGCAGCAACCTGATGATCAAAAACGCTGGCGGCGCCGGTGCGCTGACCACCGGCAACGGCATCAAGGTGGTCGATGCGCTGAACGGCGGCACCACCGAGAGCAACGCATTCCGCCTGCTCAACCGCGTGATTGCCGGCCCGTACGAGTACACCCTGCACCGCTCGAGCCTGGACGACAGCAACGGCGAAGCCTGGTACCTGCGCTCGACCCAGGATGCGACGCCCGTGGACCCGACTGATCCGAGCGATCCGACTGATCCAGCCGAACGTAAATCGCCGAGCGAGCCGGTTCCGCAAGTACCCAACTACCGCCCGGAAACCTCGCTGTACAGCGGCATCCCGACCCAGGCCCTGCTCTACAGCCGCGCCATGGTCGACACCCTGCACGAACGGGTCGGCGAAGAGCGTCGGCGCGCCACGGTCGACCCGTTGCTCGACGAGGACGACAGTGAATTCGGTCCGTCGCTGGGCTGGGGCCGGCTGATCTACCGCACCGGCAAGGACTCCCGTGGCAGCTCGGACTATGACTACGACCTGCGTGCCTTCCAGGTCGGGGTCGACCTGTACCGCAGCGAAGACACCGACGGCAGCACCAACCAGGCCGGCCTGTCGCTGGGCATGGGCAAGGTCGACGGCGCCATCAAGCACACCAACGGCGCCTACGCCGGCGACGACGCACTGCGCGGCTACAGCCTCGGCGGTTACTGGACGCACTTCGGCCCGAGCGGCTGGTATCTGGACGGCGTGCTGCAGTTCCACCACTTCAGCGCCACCGCCAACCCGGACAGCGTCAACAAGGTGAAAACCCACGGCAATGGCGTGACCGCCTCGCTGGAAGCCGGCAAGCCGTTCGTGTTGAACCAGGAGAAGGAGATCTACATCGAGCCGCAGGCCCAGGTGATCTTCACCCGCATCAAGCTGCAGGACACCCATGACGACGCAGCCGACGTGCGCTTCGACGACGTCGACTCGCTGATCGGCCGCCTCGGCGTACGCATCGACCGCGACTGGTTCCGCACCGACGACAAAGGCGCAATCCATCGCACCAATGGCTGGGTACGCCCAAGCGTGTGGCACGAGTTCAAGGGCAAGCCGAAGACCGAGTTCTCCTCGGCCGATGGTTACATTCCCTTTGGCGTGGACATGAGCGGCACCTGGGGCGAGATCAACCTGGGCGTCGACTATGAGCACAGCGCCCGCACCACGTTTACCGGCTCGGTCGGTTACCAGAAGGCCTTCGATGGCGACAGCCGCAGCTACGAAGGAATGCTCGGCATCAAGATCAAATTCTGAGCCAGGGCCAGGCGGCCGCCGTTCAACAAAGGTTTGTTGGGCTGCGGCCGTCGGCGTATTTCACAGGGTCGCTTCAGCGGCGACGATCCGCACCACCGCCCGCGTACCGGCACCCAGTTCGCTGTGCAGCTCCAGGCTGCCCCCCATGGCCTCGGCCAGACGGCGACAGAGCGCCAGACCCAGCCCGGTATCGCCGCGCGCAATGCCGGCCTGATCGGGAATCAGGCTAAAGGGTTCGAACAGCAGCGACTGGTCCTCTGCAGCAATCCCCACCCCACTATCGATCACTTCCAGGGTCAGCTCGACTTGCGCCTTGCCCAGCGACTCGCTGCGCAGCGCCACGCTGACCTGGCCCTGCGGCGTGTACTTCAGCGCGTTGCCGAGCAGTTTGCGGAGAATCTGGGTGAAACGTCGCGCGTCCAGCCACACCCCGGCAATCTTCACGGCCGCGGCATCGAAGTGCAAGGCCAGTCCGCGCCGCTGCGCTTCAGCTTCGAACTCCTGCACGCACGCGCCGACCAACGCGCCGACGTCGGTAGCCTTCGGCTCGAGATTCAAGCGACCGCGCTCGAGGCTGACCAGATCGCCAAGGTCGGTGCTCAGCCGCAGCAGCCCCTGGGTAATCGCCTCCGCGCGCTCCAGCGACGCCTGGCCGCGCTCGCTGAGCGAGGCCTCGCCATGCAGCTGGCGCAGGTTGTTGCCCAGCGCACCCAGCGGCACGTAGAGGATCGAACCCAGCCGCTCGAGAAAATTGGTCTTGGCCCGATTACCCGCCTCGGCCTGCTGGCGCGCGTCACTGAGTTCCCGCAATTGCACTTCGCGCTCGGTGACATCCACGCCACCGCAGATCATGCCCAGCAGCTGACCATTGGCGTCGCGGTAGGGCACGCCCCAGTGCTGAGCCATGAGCGACTCGCCGCGCACGTCGAGGCGTAAATCCAGCATGTAGGGCTCCGCGCGGCGGAGAACCTCCAGGTAGCGCTCCTTGCTCAGCGACTTGCGGTCCTCACTGATCATGCCGACATCGGCGATGTGCCGACCGCGCATCATTTCCAGACTCAGCCCGGTGAACTCGCAGAACGCCTGATTGCAGAACAGCACATTGCCGTCCAGATCGCAGACGTAGGTGCGAAATGGCATCACATCGAGGATCTGTTGCAGCAGGCTGTCGCCGGCCGACGACTCCCGCGGCGCGGCTGGCTCACCATGGTCAGCCAGCAGGCCCTGGCGGCGGGCAATATCGGCCAGTTCGACCACCGAGCTGGCGTGCAGCTTTTGCAGCAGGCGCACCTTGTAGGTGCTCACCGTCTTGAAACTGATGGCCATCTGTTCGGCGATCGCCAGGTTGGACAGGCCGTTGACCAGGTGCTGCAGCACGCTGAACTCGCGCGGCGAAAGCTGCTGCCGATCGCCCTCGCCGGACGAGTCGACATGTCCATCGAGCTCCAGCAAGGCTTCGCGGGGGAAGTAGGTGCGTCCCTGCAACAGCGCGTGCAAGGCGGTGGACAGCTCATCCGGCTCGGTGCGCTTGCTGACAAAGCCATCGGCACCCGCCTGCATGCAGCGCGCCGCCATATAGCCGACATCGCCGTCGCTGTAGACGAGGATCTTCAGCGCCTGATTGAGCTTCTTCACCCGGCGGATCAGCTCCAGGCCGCCCAGCTGCGGAATGGCCAGGTCAAGCAGGATCAGGTCGGCGGCGGTCTCGCGGCACAGCCGCAGAGCGTCGCGGCCGTTGTCGGCCTCGCCCACTATCTCGTGCCCTGCCCCCTCCAGCTTGATGCGCATGGATCGGCGAATGATTGGATAACTGTCGACGAGAATGAACCGGCTCACGACGCTGCTCCTGTCCTGCAGAGATCTCCATTGCGCTAATAGCCTAGACCAGCGCGCCGGCAACCCCCGCCGCCTGGCCTCAGGCCCCGCCGCGCATGGCCCGCGCGTAACCCTCCGGGACGAAGCGCAGGGTCACCCCGAGCATCAGCACCACGCACACCGCGAGCAGTAGCCAGGAGGCCTGGAAATCGCCAGTCAGGTCGCGCAGCGCACCGGTGATGTAGGGAATGATCCCGGTGATGATGAAGCCGATGCCCTGCACGAAGGCCGCCAGACTGCCGGCCGCGCGCGGATCGGGCAGGTGATCGAGGGTCAGCGTCAGGCTCAGGGCGAAGCAGGCGCCGAGGCCGTAGCCGATCAATGCGACCCACAGCGCGGTGGCCTGCAGCGGTGCCAGCAACAGGCCGGCGAAGCCGCCGAGTTGAATCAGCAGGCACAGGCACAGCCAGGGCCGCCGGTCGAGGCTGCCACGAATCAGCAGCGGCACGCTGAGCGCGGCAAGCACCTGGAAGATGGTCATCAGGCCGATCAGCTGACCGCTGCCCTCGGCGCTCCAGCCGAGCTGGCGGTAATACAGCGGCAGCCAGGCGACCATGCTGGTGTAGCCACCGTTGATCAGGCCGAAGTACAGGGCCAGCAGCCAGGCGCGACGGCTGGCGAACCAGTGCTCGCCGACCGGAGCAGCGCTGTTCGGCTGCACTTCGCGCGGGCGCAGCCACCACCACAGCGCGATGCCCAGCAGCGCCGGAATGGCCCAGATGCCCAGGCCGCTCTGCCAGTGCTCGAAGCGCACCGCGACGATCGGCGCGAGCACCGCCGCGGTGCCGCCGCCGGCCATCAGCGAGGCGGAATACAGACCCATCGCCGACGGCACGCGGTCGGGGAACCAGCGTTTGATCACCCCCGGCACCAGCGCCTGGATGATCGCCACCCCGGTGCCGGCCAGCACCGCGCTGGCGATCAGCGCGACGCCGCTATCGAGCAACAGGCGCCAGACGCACGCCACGGCAATCGCCAGCAGGCCGCCGAGCATGCCGCGCGACTCGCCGAGCCAGCGCCCCAGCCACGGCAAGGCCAGGGCGAACAAGCCCATGCACAGCACCGGCAGCACGGTGATCAGCGACGCGCCCTGGAAGCCCAAGCCGGTAGCATCGCGGATTTCGGTAAGCAGCGGACCGACCGAGGTGAGGATCGGTCGCAGGTTGATGCCCAGGGCGACGATGACCAGCAGGCCGAGCCAGCCGACAGCGCCGGCCGGACGCTTGGCGTCAGTCATCCGCGATACCGTTGCCAGGCCTGGTACAGGCCCTCCTCGCCCTGCGGTCGCAGCGGGTGCAGCGGCAGCGACTGCTGCAGCGGCGGGCGGCTCATTTCCGCATAGACCCGCGCGGTGGACAGGCCGAACGGCTCGCCGTCGTCGTTGGAATAGGCGAAATACGCCGCCTGGATGCCGCACAGGTGCATAGCCGCCAGGCACATCGGGCACGGATGACCGCTGGCGTAGATCTCGCAACCGTCCAGGCGCGGGCTGTCGAGCAGCCGGCTGGCTTCGCGGATCGCCAGCAGCTCGGCGTGTGCGGTGGGGTCCTGGGTGCGGTGGATGGTGTTGACGGCGCGGGCGATGACCTGGCCGTCGCGGACCAGCACGGCGCCGAACGGGCGGCCACCGTCGGCGATATTGGCGCGTGCCAGGGCGATGGCTTCGCGCATGAAGTCTGCGGCTTGCATGAGTGCTCTCCTGCAATGATCCAGAGAGTTTGGAAAGTAGTCGGTGCAATACTGGCCGAGCTTTCGCTCCGCCCCTGTAGGAGCGAATTCATTCGCGATAGAACGGCCGCTCATGCTGCCAATCGCGAATAAATTCGCTCCTACAAAGGTGTACCGCCGGCACAACTGACCTGCCACGAATAAAAAAGCCCGCAGTGTGCGCGGGCAATGACTCTTCATGAGTCGGAGGGTAACGAGTCGGGAGACCTGCGCGGCGTCTAGCTGCCGCGGTAGGTGGAATAGCTGTACGGCGAAATCAGCAGCGGCACGTGGTAGTGCTCCTGGCCGGCGTCGATGCCGAAGCGCAGCACCACCACGTCGAGGAAGGCCGGGTTGGGCAGCGCGACGCCGCGGGCGCGGTAGTAGTCGCCGGCGTGGAAGTGCAGCTGGTAGACCCCGGAGCGGTAGGTGTCGCCCTGCAGGATCGGCGCGTCCAGGCGGCCGTCATGGTTGGTCAGCGCGGTGGCGACCAGTTCCTGTTGCGCGCCGTCGATGCGATACAGCTCGACCTTGATCTCGCTGCCGGGGCAGCCGTGCGCGGCATCCAGTACGTGAGTAGTTAAACGTCCCATGGCTTCAGGGCATCCGCATTCGACAAACGAACCCGGTGATGCCACACCTCCTCTAGTCGGTTGAATTCGGTGCGAGGCCGCTTGAAAGCCCCGGCGCAAAGCGAGCATAGCATGCTGTCGAGCGAATATAAGACATTTTTAAGACTAATTGTACACAATATTGCCGCCCTATTATGGCGCACCACCGGTCGGCATGACCCACTATGAATAGTCACCCGGATCAACAGGCACGGCGCTCCTGGCTCGCAGAACTGACCAAATGGGCAAGAAACTTGCTAAACCCTGATCTGCGGAAAAAGCGAAATTTTCGATTTACAAATCTCAACTCACTTTGTATACAATCACTCCATCGGATCGCCGCACACCTCTTCGACGGCCCCGGCGATCGCAACGAACATAAAAGGAACACCGCAGTGAGTTATCCCCGCGACCTGATCGGCTACGGCAACAACCCCCCCCATCCGCACTGGCCGGGCGACGCCCGCATTGCCCTGTCCTTCGTCCTCAACTACGAGGAAGGTGGCGAGCGTTGCGTGCTGCACGGCGACAAGGAATCCGAGGCGTTCCTCTCCGAGATGGTCGCGGCGCAACCGCTGCAGGGCGTGCGTCACATGAGCATGGAGTCGCTGTACGAGTACGGCAGCCGGGTCGGCGTGTGGCGCCTGCTCAAGCTGTTCCAGAAGCACAACATCCCGCTCACCGTGTTCGCCGTGGCCATGGCCGCGCAGCGCCACCCGGACGTGATCAAGGCGATGGTCGCCGCCGGCCACGAGATCTGCAGCCACGGCTACCGCTGGATCGACTACCAGTACATGGATGAGCAGCAGGAGCGCGAGCACATGCTCGAGGCGATCCGCATCCTCACCGAACTGACCGGCGAGCGCCCGGTCGGCTGGTACACCGGGCGCACCGGCCCGAACACCCGCCGCATCGTCATGGAGGAAGGTGGCTTCCTGTATGACTCGGACACCTACGACGACGACCTGCCCTACTGGGACCCGGCCAGCACGCCGGAAAAACCGCATCTGGTGATCCCCTACACCCTGGACACCAACGACATGCGCTTCACCCAGGTGCAGGGCTTCAACAAGGGCGACGACTTCTTCGAATACCTGAAGGACGCCTTCGATGTGCTGTACGCCGAAGGCGTCGAAGGCGCGCCGAAGATGCTCTCGATCGGCATGCACTGCCGCCTGCTCGGCCGTCCGGCTCGCCTGGCTTCGCTGGCGCGCTTCATCGAATACGTGCAGAGCCACGAGAAAGTCTGGATCGCCCGCCGCGACGACATCGCCCGCCACTGGCACGCCACCCACCCCTTCAAAGCGGAGAGCGCGAAATGAGCCGCTTCCAGACCCTGACCCCGTCCAGCCTGAGCCGCGATGCGTTCGTCGCCGCCTTCGCCGACATCTACGAGCATTCGCCGTGGGTCGCCGAACAGGCCTATGACCGTGGCGTCGACGATAGCCTGAATGACATCGACGGCCTGCATCAGCGCATGGCCGACATCCTGCTCAGTGCCAGCCACGCAGCACAGCTGGCACTGATCAACGCTCACCCGGATCTGGCCGGCAAGGCAGCCATCCGCGGTGAACTTACCGCCTCCTCAACCTCGGAGCAGGCCGGCGCGGGCATCCACGAGTGCACAGCCGAGGAATTCGCCCGCTTTACCGAACTCAACGATGCCTACAAGGCCAAGTTCGGCTTTCCTTTCATCAAGGCGGTGAAAGGCAGCAACCGGCACCAGATCCTGGCGGCCTTCGAGGAGCGCGTTCACAACTCCCCGGAGCAGGAATTCGCCACGGCCCTGGCCGAGATCAACAAGATCGCGCTGTTCCGTCTGCAGCAACTCTGACTGCACGCCGGCACCGCCCCTCCCACGCACGAGAAGAGTCCAATGAGAACCTACGCCGTACCTTTCGAGAAATACGTCAACCTCGCCGACGCCCGCCTCGGCACCAAGGCCATCTCCGTCACTGACGACTGGTTCGCCGACGTCAACCGGCTGTTCCAGCCGACCCCGGCTGTGTGGAAGGAGGGCGTGTTCGACGACAACGGCAAGTGGATGGACGGCTGGGAGTCGCGCCGCAAGCGCTTCGAAGGCTACGACAGCGCGGTGATCCGCCTCGGCGTGCCAGGCTCGATCAAAGGCGTGGACATCGACACCAGCTTCTTCACCGGCAACTTCCCGCCGTCGGCTTCGCTGGAAGCCTGCTTCGTCGCCGAAGGTGATCCGACCGACGCCACCGTGTGGACCGAAGTGCTGCCGGCCGTGACCCTGCAGGGCAACAATCACCACTACCACGAAATCAACAACGCGCAGGCTTTCACCCACCTGCGTTTCAACATCTACCCGGACGGCGGTGTCGCCCGTCTGCGCGTGTACGGCGTGCCGTTCCGCGACTGGAGCAGCATCGGCGACAACGAGCAGGTCGACCTGGCCGCCGCGCTGAACGGTGGCCGCGCGCTGGCCTGCTCCGACGAGCACTTCGGCCGCATGAGCAACATCCTCAACCCGGGCCGTGGCATCAACATGGGCGATGGCTGGGAAACCGCCCGCCGCCGCACCCCGGGTAACGACTGGGTGATCGTCGCCCTCGGCCATCCGGGCGAGATCGAACGCATCGTCGTCGACACCCTGCACTTCAAGGGCAACTACCCGGACAGCTGCTCGATCCAGGGCGCCTTCGTCAAAGGCGGCACCGACGCGCAGATCGAAACCCAGAGCCTGTTCTGGCGCGAACTGCTGCCGAGCCAGAAGCTGCAGATGCACGCCGAACACGAGTTCAGCGAGCAGATCGCCAAGCTCGGCCCGATCACCCACATCCGCCTGAACGTGTTCCCGGACGGTGGCGTCAGCCGTCTGCGCCTGTTCGGCAAGGTGGCGAAGTAAGCGCGTACTGACAGGTAGGAGCGACTTCAGTCGCGATGTTTTTCGCGAATGAATTCGCTCCTACAAAAGCGGTACCGAGGTCCTCTTCGCTAAACGGAGAGGCAGAAAAAACGAACGAACAAGCAGAACCCGCATGCGCAAACTGACCATCGAGCCTTTGAGCAAAGAAGCCTTCGCCCCCTTCGGTGACGTGATCGAAACCGACAACAGCGACTTCTTCATGATCAACAACGGTTCCACCCGCCGCTATCACAAGCTGGCCACGGTGGAGACCGCACAGGCCGAGGACAAGGCGATCATCAGCATCTTCCGCGCCGAAAAGCTCGAGATGCCGCTGACCATTCGCATGCTGGAGCGTCATCCGCTGGGCAGCCAGGCGTTCATTCCGCTGCTCGGCAACCCCTTTCTGGTCGTGGTCGCGCCGGTTGGCGATGCACCTGTGCCAGGTTTGGTCCGTGCCTTCCTCACCAATGGCAGGCAGGGCGTTAATTACCATCGCGGCGTTTGGCACCACCCGGTGCTGACGATCGAAAAGCGGGATGACTTCCTGGTGGTTGATCGCAGTGGTTCTGGCAACAACTGCGATGAGCATTTCTTTACCGAGAGCGATGTACTGCTCCTCGACCCCCACCAATAAGAGAAGACCCTGAAGCCGGCGTGTCGGCGACGGGTAAAGAGGAAACGGCTGTGGAAGCACATCTGACTGAGTGGCTGAATCTGGGTATCCGCTGGATTCACATGATCACGGGCATCGCCTGGATCGGCGCATCGTTCTATTTCGTCTGGCTGGAGAACAACCTCAATCGCAGCAACCCGCGCGAAGGGCTGTCCGGTGACCTTTGGGCGATCCACGGTGGCGGTATCTACCACCTGGAGAAGTACAAGCTGGCGCCGCCGAAGATGCCGGACAACCTGCACTGGTTCAAATGGGAGGCGTACTTCACCTGGATGTCGGGTGTCGCCCTGTTGATGGTGGTCTACTACCTCAACCCCAGCCTGTACCTGATCAAGCCCGGCGTTGAGCTGGCCGGCGGCGCTGCCGTGGCCATCGGCTTCGGTTCGCTGCTGATCGGCTGGCTGGTCTACGACCTGCTGTGCGACTCGCCGCTCGGCCAGAAACCCGCCCTGCTCGGCCTGGTGCTGTTCATCCTGATCATCCTCTCCTGCTGGGGCTATACGCACATCTTCAGCGGCCGTGGCGCGTACATCCACACCGGTGCGCTGATCGGCACCATCATGGTCGGCAACGTGTTCCGCATCATCATGCCGGCGCAGCGTGCGCTGGTTAAGGCGATCGAGACCAACACCACCCCCGACCCAGCGCTGCCGGCCAAGGGCCTGCTGCGTTCGCGCCACAACAACTACTTCACCCTGCCGGTGCTGTTCATCATGATCAGCAACCACTTCCCGAGCACCTACGGCAGTGAGTACAACTGGCTGATCCTCGCCGGTATCGCGATCCTCGCCGTGCTGGTCCGCCACTACTTCAACACCCGCCACGACAGCAACAAGTTCGCCTGGACCCTGCCGGCCGCCGCCGTCGGCATGCTCTGCCTGGCCTTCGTCACCGGCCCGAAACCGGTGGAAAGCAACCCGGCCGCTCAGGCCGCGCCGCAGTACCAGCCGCTGCCGGCGACCGCCGTGGGTGGCAAGACCGCCGCCCAGCTGAAAGCCGAGGAAGCCGCCAAGCCGGCTGCCGAAGCGCCGGCTCAAGCCCAGGCGCAGACTGGCGGTGCCGACTTCGAGAAGGTGCACAGCGTGATCCAAGAGCGCTGCGCGGTCTGCCATTCGGCCAAGCCGACCAGCCCGATGTTCAGCAGCGCGCCGGCCGGGGTGATGCTCGATACGCCGCAGCAGATCCAGCAACTGGCGCCGAAGATCCAGGCGCAGGCCGTGGCTTCGCAGATCATGCCGCTGGGCAACATCACACAGATGACCGCCGAAGAGCGTCAGCTGATCGGTCAGTGGATCGCCCAGGGCGCCCGCACCCAGTAACAGTCCCACGACTGGCAGGAGCTTTCCCCGGTCCGGCCAGATTTCAAAGCCCGCCTTGTGCGGGCTTTTTTTCGTCCGCACAAAACAACGCCGCGCCCTTCGGGAGGTGCGCGGCGTGTGATTGCGTAGGTTGGGTTGAGACGCGCAGCGACGATACCCAACGCTGCCGACCATCCGGCCACGTTGGATATCGGTAGGCGCCGCTAGCGCTGCAGAAAGCTCAGCAGATCGGCGTTGAGCTGGTCCTTGTGGGTGTCGGTCAGGCCATGCGGCGCGCCGGGGTAGACCACCAGCTTGGCGTCCTTGATCAGCTTGGCGGAGGCCAGCCCCGCCGCGCCGATCGGCACGATCTGGTCGTCGTCGCCGTGCAGCACCAGGGTCGGCACGTCGAACTTCTTCAGGTCCTCGGTGAAATCGGTTTCCGAGAACGCCTTGATGCAGTCGTAGGCACTCTTGTGCCCGGCCATCATGCCCTGCATCCAGAACGCGTCGATCATCCCCTGGGAGACCTTCGCGCCGTCGCGGTTGAAGCCGTAGAACGGCCCGCTGGCGATGTCCTTGTACAGCTGCGAACGGTCGGCCACCGAGCCGGCGCGGATGCCGTCGAACACTTCGATGGGCAGGCCGCCGGGGTTGGCGTCGGTCTTCAGCATCAACGGTGGCACGGCGGAAATCAGCCCGGCCTTGGCCACCCGTCCGGTGCCGTGGCGGCCAATGTAGCGCGCTACTTCGCCGCCGCCGGTGGAAAAGCCGAACAGCGCGGCGTTCCTCAGGTCGAGGTGCTCGATCAGCTCCGCCAGGTCGTCGGCGTAGGTATCCATCTCGTTGCCGTCCCACGGCTGGCTGGAGCGCCCGTGGCCACGGCGGTCGTGGGCAATTACGCGGTAGCCGTGGCCGGCCAGGAAGAACATCTGCGACTCCCAGCTATCGCCGTTCAACGGCCAGCCATGGCTGAAGACCACGGGCTGACCTTTGCCCCAGTCCTTGTAATAAATCTGGGTTCCATCGCGGGTGGTAATGGTGCTCATGAAGCGCTCTCCGTATGAATGGATAGGAATGGCAGTTCAGTGATGCAGGCGGGCCGGGGAAGCTGCGGCAAGACGCCGCGAACGTAACTTGAGCATCTGGTAGGTGAGACCGATGAGGAAGATCGCCACGGCGATCAGCAGCGCAGTCTGCACCGCCGGCGAGTCCGGCCCGTGCCCGATGGGGTCACCGGGCGGCACGCGGGACAGGGTTTCGTTGAGGCCAGGGATCATCAGCACGAAGTAGCTGAAGGTCATGCTGGCGACCTCCAGGTAGGGCCGGCCGTTGCCCAGCCAGGTCATTTGGTCGGCGTAGCGCCCGACCAGAATCGCCGCCAGGGCGACCAGGCCCAGCGCGTGGCCGACATTGAAGCCGCCGCTGCTGGACAGGCCGAACGAGGTGACCACCGAGGCGAGCATGCCGTACAGGTACCAGTTGCCCAGGCGCAGCGCCGGGGCGATGCGGCCGTCGCGACAGAAACCGTAGGCGCCGACGATCACCGGCAACAGGCTGAGCGCCGTATGAAGGATGCCGAGTGCGGACATGGCCTGCACCTCCTACAGTAATTCCGTCAGGGAGGCGCACAGCGCCCGCGGAAACACTCCCGAAGGCTCGCTGCAAGGGATGTGGACTACCGGCAAGACAGGCGCCCGCCGACCTATCCCCGGAGATTGCCCACCGGGAGAATTCTGATCGTAGTCGACAATTGGCCGCGCTACTGCCCGGCAACCGTACGCTCGTTCCATTTACTGCGAGAGATTTCCGGAGCCGCCCATGCAGCCCTATCAACCGCTGGCCTGCGAGCTGTACGACCACCTCGAAGTCGCCTGCCTGTATGGCTATCGGCTGAAGGTCGAGCTGACCGACGGCAGCACCCTCGAAGCCCAGGCGCTGACCACCCGCACCAATGCGGCGAAGGAAGAATTCCTCTGCCTGCGGGGCGCCGACGGCCCGCTGGAAATCCGCCTCGACCACTTGCTGGCAATCACCCCGCTGGACGCCGGCAGCCGCTTCGGCCGTGTCGAGCTGGGCGGTACGCGTTGCCCGAGCTGATCCCCCTACCCCAGGAGCCGCCGACCATGTCTGCACCTCGCTATTCCCGCGACCACACCGCCCTGCTGCTGGTCGATCCCTACAACGACTTCCTCAGTGAAGGCGGCAAGCTCAACGCGCGGGCCAAACCGGTGGCCGATGCGGTGAACACCCTGGCCAACCTGCGTGCGGTGGTGAGCGCGGTGCGCGCTGCGCAGCTGCAGATCTTCTACGTACCGCACCACCGCGCGCGCCCCGACGACTTCGCCGCGTGGAAGCACCCCAGCCCCTACCAGCTCGGCGCCAGCCGCGCGCAGGTGTTCGCCGTGGACAGCTGGGGTGGCGAATGGCACCCGAACTTCCAGCCGCAAGCCGGCGACGTGGTGGTGCAGGAACATTGGGGCGGCAGCGGCTTCGCCAACACCGACCTCGACCTGCAGCTCAAACAGCACGGCATCCAGCAGGTGATCCTGGTCGGCATGCTGGCCAACACCTGCATCGAGTCCACCGGCAAGTACGGCGCCGAGCTGGGCTACCACGTCACCCTGGTGCGCGACGCCACCGCCGCCTTCTCGCCGGAGGCCATGCACGCCGCCCACGAGATCAACGGGCCGACCTACGCCCACGCGATCCTCAGCAGCGCCGAACTGATCGCTGCGCTGCAAGGCTGAACCGCCATTCTGGCCGGCCAACCAGGCCGGCGAGGGGCGAAAGAACAGCGCGACCTGCCATGCTTTTGCCAGCAATCTTGTATACAAAAACAGTTTGAATCCACTACACATCCTGCGTATAAAGCTCAGCACCCCGCCGCGTCGCCCCGGTCAGCCATGGCTGCTCTGTGCCGGAGCGGCCACCACGACTGACAAGAACAACAATCGAGGTGCTGCATGTCCGAGGCTATCCCAGGCCGTCTCGCTCCATCGCCCGTGGATCAGCGCCTGCCGCTGCTGCAACTGCTGCTGGTTGGTTTCCAGCACGTCCTACTGATGTACGGTGGCGCCGTCGCTGTGCCGCTGATCGTCGGCCAGGCCGCCGGCCTGTCCCGCGAAGAAATCGCCTTCCTGATCAACGCCGACCTGCTGGTCGCCGGCATCGCCACCCTGGTGCAGTCGCTCGGCCTCGGGCCGATCGGCATCCGCATGCCGGTGATGATGGGCGCCAGCTTCGCCGCGGTCGGCAGCATGGTGGTGATGGCCGGCATGCCCGGCGTCGGCATCAACGGCATCTTCGGCGCGACCATCGCCGCCGGCCTGTTCGGCATGCTCATCGCTCCGTTCATGAGCCGCATCGTGCGCTTCTTCCCGCCGCTGGTGACCGGCACGGTGATCACCTCGATCGGCATGAGCCTGTTCCCGGTGGCGATCAACTGGGCCGGCGGCGGCAGCGAGGCCGGCAGCCACTACGGCGCCCCGGAATTCCTCATCCTCTCCTCGGTGGTGCTGCTCACCATCCTGCTGATCAGCCGCTTCATGACCGGCCTGTGGGTGAACATCTCGGTGCTGCTCGGCCTCGGTCTCGGCTACCTGCTGGCCGCCTGCTTCGGCATGGTCGACCTGGGCGGCATGGACAGCCGGCCATGGTTCGACGTGGTCACCCCGCTGCACTTCGGCGTGCCGGAATTCCACCTCGCGCCGGTGCTCGCCATGTGTCTGGTGGTGGTGATCATCTTCGTCGAGTCGACCGGCATGTTCCTCGCCCTCGGCAAGGTCACCGACACCGAGATCAGCCCGCAGCGCCTGCGCCGTGGCCTGCTCTGCGATGCCGGCGCGTCGTTCTTCGCCGGCTTCTTCAACACCTTCACCCACTCCTCGTTCGCCCAGAACATCGGCCTGGTGCAGATGACCGGCGTGCGCAGCCGCTACGTCACCGCCACCGCCGGGGTGCTGCTGATCGGCTTCAGCCTGGTGCCGAAGGTGGCCTTCCTGGTCGCCTCGATTCCACCGGCGGTGCTTGGCGGCGCCGGCATCGCCATGTTCGGCATGGTCGCCTCCAGCGGCATCCGCATCCTTCAGGAGGCCGACATCGGCGACCGCCGCAATCAGCTGCTGATCGCCGTGAGCATCGGCATGGGCATGGTCCCGGTGGTGCGTCCGGACTTCTTCGCCAACCTGCCGCACTGGCTGGAACCGATCACCCACAGCGGCATCGCCATGACCTCGATCTGGGCGGTGGCGCTGAACCTGCTGTTCAACATGTGCGGCCAGGACCGCCAGCACCTCTGCGGCAGCCACAGCCACTAAAGCGCCGCGCCACCGACAGTTGGTAAAGGCAGGGCGGGTCTATCCCGCCCTGGCTGTTTTCGTCGCTCCTCCTCGCGCTTCCCTGCCTGAATAAATGTGCACAATGCGCTAACAAATTGTTACCCATGCTGTGCACATATTGTTATAGTCGGTCCAACCTGACTTTCCGGACAACTTTTGACGTTGCCGGCGCTGCCCGTTCACGGCCAGCGGTAAGCCCACGACCGAATAACAACAAACGGCAGGCTGACAGATGACCCCACATGCATTGCGCGCACTCGCCCGCGCACCTGGCTATCGCAACCGCTCGCGTCGCGACTCCGGCCAATCGCTCTCCTCTCCGAATTCGTTGCTGCTGGTCCAGCCCATCTGACGCCTTGCGCCAGATGCGACGGACCGCGGCTGCGTTGTGTTTGCCCCACTCATAACAACACCAACCTGGAGATCCACTTCGATGAACCGTTTCGTGACCACCCTGATGTTGGCGGGCGGCCTGGCTTCCAGCGCGCAAGCGATGGCCGGCGACATGCTGCAATGGCAGGACAACAGCCTGACCTACCTGTACGGCGAGAACTTCCAGCGCATGAACTTCAACGATGAAGAGCAGCGCACCCAGACCACCTTCACCTTCGAACATGCCAGCGGCTGGGCGTGGGGCGACGTGTTCTACTTCCTCGACTACATCCGCGCCGACAACAGCCAGTACCGGGGCAGCTTCGACAACGGCACCTTCCGCCAGCACGAGAAGAACAGCTTCTACTACATGGAATTCTCGCCGCGCGTGAGCCTGTCCTGGCTGACCGGGCAGAACCTCGCCGCCGGCCCGATCAAGGACGTCAAAGCCGCCTTCACCCTGGAGAAAGGCGACGGCGGCCCCGGCACCGAGAACTACCTGTACGGCATCGGCCTGGACTGGAACGTACCGGGCTTCGCCTTCCTGCAGACCAACCTGTACCAGGTGAAGATCAACAACCAGGTGTTCTTCGCCGACAGCAACAGCAACGGCTACGCCACCCAGCTCACCGTCGCCGGCGCCTACCCGTTCGCCGTCGGCGATCAGGACTTCGTGGTCGACGGTTTCGTCGACTGGCGCTCGCCGTCGGACGAAGCCAACACCCAGACCTCGGTCGGCTCGTCGATCCAGATCAAGTGGGATGCCGGCAAGGAATTCTTCGGCGAAGGCCGCAAGCTGTACGTCGGCACCGAGCTGAACATGTGGCACAACAAGTACGGCGTGAAGCCGATCGACGGCTCCACCGACGGCTTCGATCAGACCGCGGTACAGGCGATCGTCAAGTACCACTTCTGATCGCACGGCGCGCGCCCTGCAGCACCGTCGGCCTGTACCGCGGGGCTGCAGGGCTTTAGCGCAGCGTCACTGCGCGCCGCGCACCCCGCGGCGCCGCACTCGGCTGGCGGATCAGCGCCGCCTGCCACTCGCCGGCGGTGAACGCATCGGCCGCCTGCAGCAACTGCACCTTGCCGGCCACCAGCGTGGCCACCGGCACCCCATCACGGAACAACAGGCGATTGCCGACCAGCGCCGGCACCTTGCTGCCGTTCAGCACGGTACCGAGCAGGTTGAGCGGATCGCTCGCCGACAGGCCGATCAACGTGCCATCCGCCGGGCGCTTGCGCACCTCGCGGAGCAGGCCGACCGCTTCCGGCAAGGCGAACTGCTCGCCGGACAGCCCGGCGACGAAGCGTCCGCCACGAATCTCGCCGCGCGCCTCCAGACGGTGATAGACCCGCAACAGCTCGCGCCAGGACGGCAGCCAGTCGGCCTCGCGTTCGAGCAGCCGCCAGCAGACCACGCCGTAGCGGCGCAGCAGGGTGCGCGCGATATGCTCCAGCGCCTCGGCCGGCACCCCGTCGCCCGCCTCCGCCTCGCCACGACTACGCAGCAGCGCCCAGCGTCCGGCGTCCTGCAGGCTGGTCAGCGCGGCCCGCGCACGCCGGTCGGTGCGGCTGCGCTTGGCCGCCGGCAGCAACAGCGAGCGCAGCCCGGCGAAGCTGTCGGCGTGCACAAGACCGAGACTGACCAGTTCGCCGAGGGCATCCTCCAGTTCGCTGCGCAGCAGGTGCGCATCGTCCATCAGCTCGTCGAAGAACAGCGCACCGTGGGTGAGCAGCGCCTGGCGCACGCGCTCGGCCCGGGGCGAAGGCTCGATGCTCGGCGCCGCACCCACGCAGCTGCGCCACAGCCCCAGACCGCGCCGCGGCAGCAGCACGATCGGCGTACTGCGCAGCGGCCCGCTGCTTGCGTGGTTGCGGCCTGAGGATGGCCGTCCAACTGGCCGTCCCGCGAGCCGACACCAGAGCAGGCGGCCGGCGCGGCACAGGTCGTCCAGCCAGGTGATGCCGTAGTCGGCCACCCGGCTCGGCAGGATCTCGCTCTCCCAGGCGCCGGCCGCCGCCTGGAAGCCCTCCAGCTGGCCGAGCACCCCGGCCAGCGCCTCGACCCCGCGCACCTGGCTGCTCGGCGCCACGCGCTGCCAGTCGAACAGAAAGCGCATGAAATCGGCACGCTCCACCGGTTCGATCTCGCGGCGCAGGCGCCGCACGGTGTAGCGGTGAATGCGCGCGAGCAGGTGGCGCTCGCACCACTCCTCCTCGCCCGCACCTGGCGTGAAGCGGCCGCGCAGCACATACCCTTCGCGCTCCAGGGCGAGCAAGGCGGACTGCACGCGTGGCGCCGCCAGCTGCAGGTCGGCGGCCAGGCGCGCCAATGGCAGCGGGCCGAAGCCGGACAGGCGCGCACGGACCACCTCGACCGCCGCCGCGTCGGCCTCCCAAGCCTGGTCGTAGCCGGCCGGCGCGCTGATCGTCGGCTGCGCCAGGGCTTCCGGCAGCAGCGCCTGCCACTGACTGAGGCGCTCGGCGGCCAGCCACAGCAGCGGGTGACCGTCCTGCTGCAGGCAGGCGGCACGCTTGCCCTTGGCCAGTTGCGCCAGCCATTCCGCCCAATCCGGTTGTGCGGCGGCTTCCGCCGGGGTGATGGCGGCCAGCGCCATCAACGCCTCGTGCATCTCGTCGAGGTTGCGCGCCTCCGGCCAGGCTTCCTCGGCCACCGCGACGATGGCCTCGGGGTCCAGCGCGCCGAGGTCGTCGCTCGCCGTCGGATCGCTCCAGCGCCGACTCTGCACCGCCTGGGTGCGTCGTTCTTCCAGCGGCGCGTCGTCGAGGTAGGCATAGGGCCGCGCGGTGAGGATTTCGCTGGCGAGCGCCGAGGGCGCCGGCAGGTCGCGGGCGAGCAGCTGTACCTCGCCACGTTCCATGCGCCGCAGCAGGGCCAGCCAGGCCTCGGCGTCCATCGCCTCGTGCAGGCAATCATCGAGGGTCTGCGCGACCAGCGGATGCTCGGGAATCTCGCGCTCGCCGACCAGGTTCTCCTGGCACGCCACCTGGTCGGGGAACACTGCCGCCAGCAGGTCCTCGCTGCGCATGCGCTGCAACTGCGGCGCCACTTTGCGGCCCGCCGAGAAGCGCGGCAGGGCCAGCGCGGTGGAAGCGTTCCAGCGCCAGCGCACGCCGAACAGCGGCGCATCGAGCAGCGCCTGGACCAGCACCTGCTCGGCGGTGTTCGAGTGCAGGTAGCGCCACACCTCGTCGAGCGGGAAGCTGTGGCTGGTGGACAGCGAGAGGATCAGCGCGTCCTCGGTAGCCGCCGCCTGCAATTCGAAGTTGAAGCTGCGGCAGAAACGCTTGCGCAGCGCCAGGCCCCAGGCCTTGTTGAGGCGGCTGCCGAACGGCGAATGGATGATCAGCTGCATGCCGCCGGACTCGTCGAAGAAGCGCTCCATCACCAACCGTCGCTGGGTTGGCAAGGCGCCCAGCGCGACGCGGGCGCGCGCCAGGTACTCGACGATCTGCTGCGCGGCCGGCTCGGCAAGGCCGAGGTCATCGGTGAGCCAGGCGATGGCGGCGGTCAGGTGCACGCCGTCCGCCAGCATCGTCTCCCCAGGGCCACGCGTAGGAGCGGATTCATCCGCGATCGGGGCGGCCTCAGCGCTGCCGGCATCGCGAATGAATTCGCTCCCACCTAGAGCGCTGTCCGCGCCCAATCGCTGTTCGATCTCCTCGCGCAAGCGCGCCACCCCGGCGGACAGCTCGTCGGTGCGCCCCGGCGCCTCGCCGAGCCAGAACGGAATGCTCGGCGGCATGCCATGGGCGTCCTCGACGCGCACCCGCCCCGGCTCGACGCGAAGGATGCGATAGGACTGGTTGCCGAGCTGGAACACGTCGCCAGCCAGGCTTTCCACGGCGAAGTCCTCGTTGACCGTGCCAATGCTTTGCCCCTGCGGCTCGAGCAGCACGCTGTAGTCGCCGGTCTCGGGGATGGTGCCGCCGGAGGTCAGTGCGGTCAGCCCGGCGCCACGCCGGCCACGCAGGCGGCGGTTCACCGCATCGCGGTGCAGGTAGGCGGCACGCACTCCGCGCCGACCGCTGTAGCCTTCGGCGAGGGTCTTGAGCAGCGCGTCGAAGCTCGTCCGCGGCAAGTCGGCGTAGGGCATGGCGCGGGTCAGCAGGCGGTACAGGGCGTCCTCTCCCCACTCCTGGCAGGCCACTTCGGCGACGATCTGCTGGGCCAGCACGTCGAGCGGCGCGCGGGGAATACGCAGCGCGTCCAGCTCGCCGCGCCGTACGCAATCGAGCAAGGCGGCGCACTCGATCAGGTCGTCGCGCGACTGCGGGAACAGGCGGCCCTTGGGCAACCCGCCGACGCTGTGTCCGGAACGCCCGACGCGCTGCAGGAAGCCGGCGATGCTGCGCGGCGAACCGAGCTGGCAGACCAGCTCGACGTCGCCGATGTCGATGCCCAGCTCCAGCGAGGCGGTGGCCACCAGCACCTGCAGCTCGCCGCGTTTGAGGCGCTGCTCGGCATCCAGGCGCAGCTCCTTGGCCAGGCTGCCGTGGTGCGCGGCGACCGCCGCCTCACCGAGGCGCTCGGACAGGTGGCGACTGGCGCGCTCGGCCAGCCGCCGGGTGTTGACGAACACCAGCGTGGTGCGGTGGCCGCGCACCAGCTCGGCGAGGCGGTCGTAGACGCTCTCCCAGGCCTGATTGCTCATCACCGCCTCGAGCGGCACCGGCGGCACCTCGATGGCCAGGTCGCGGGCCCGACTGTGGCCGATATCGATGATCGCGCAGTCGCGACTGCCGTGAATCGGCGTCTCCCGTGGCTCGGCGCTGGGCAGCTCGCCCTGGCGGCCCATGAGGAAGTCGGCAACGGCGTCGATCGGTTTCTGCGTGGCGGACAGGCCGATGCGCAGCAGCGAACGGCCGCACAACGCCTCCAGGCGCTCGGCGCTGAGCATCAGGTGGCTGCCGCGCTTGCTGCCGGCGATGGCGTGGATTTCGTCGACGATCAGGCTGCGGCAGTCCTTGAGCATTGCCCGCCCGGAGGCCGAACCGAGCAGCACGTACAGCGATTCCGGGGTGGTCACCAGGATGTGCGGCGCGCGCTTGCGCATCGCGCCGCGCTCGACCTGGCTGGTGTCGCCGGTGCGCACCGCGGTGCGGATGTCGACGTCGGGCAGGCCGAGGCGCTCGAGTTCGGCACGGATGCCGGCGAGCGGTTGCTCGAGGTTGATGCGAATGTCGTTGGACAGCGCCTTGAGCGGCGAGACATACACCACGCTGCAGCGATCCGGCAGCGCGCCGTTATGCGCCAGGCCCTCGTGGACCAGTTCGTCGATGGCGGCGAGAAAAGCCGTGAGGGTCTTGCCCGAGCCGGTCGGCGCGGCGACCAGGGTCGAGCGTCCGCTACGGATCGCCGGCCAGGCGGCGGCCTGGGCAGCGGTCGGCGAAGCGAAGCTGGCGTTGAACCAGGCGACAACCGCCGGATGGAAACCATCCAGGGCGGCGCCGAGATCGGGGGACGCGGAAGTCGGGGCCATGCTGCCCACTATGGTGCCGTGTGCAGCGGGTCTCAAGGCCGTTGATCAGGGGAGTCGCCTGCCCTCACCCTACGTGGGCCGCCCAACCCTCTCCCGGCGGGAGCAGGTCCGCGAAGTGCCTGACCTCGACACCAGTCCGGTCCCCTCTCCCCTTGGGAGAGGGCTAGGGTGAGGGGCGTACCGTTACTCGCCAATATCCTCATTCCACAGCTCCGGGCTGCGCGCAATGAAGGTGCGCATCAGCTCGACGCAGCGCGCGTCCTGCACCACCTCGACCTGCACGCCACGCGAACGCAACAGATCTTCCTCGCCGAGGAAGGTCTGGTTTTCGCCGACGATCACCTTGGGGATGCCGTACAGCAGGATCGCCCCGGAACACATCGAGCACGGCGACAAGGTGGTGTACAGCACGCTGTCGCGGTACACGCTGGCCGGCTGGCGCCCGGCGTTCTCCAGCGCGTCCATCTCGCCGTGCAGCGTGGCGCTGCCGTGCTGCACGCGGCGGTTGTGGCCGCGGCCGATGATCTTGCCTTGGTGCACCAGCACCGAGCCGATGGGAATGCCGCCCTCGTCCAGGCCTTGTTGCGCTTCATCGATGGCCGCCTGCAGAAATGCATCCATGGAGTCTCTCCGTTCGAGTGGGGCTGTGATCCGAATAGCGCTTAGAGCCGGTTTACGATCTTCTGAATTAGAGCCAGACAAGGCAAAAGGGGCCGAAAAAGCGCAGATTACGGCGTGTAAATGAGCATTTTTAGGCCACTTTTAACGCAGTATGGCCGCGAGTCAGGAGATCGTAGACCGGCTCTTGCGTTGCAAGGCGCACGCCAGCTCACGGCTGGGCGTTCGGCTGCTCCTTGGCGCGCTGGCGCTTGATGAAGTCGACCTTCCACTGCTCCATGCCGACGAACTCGGAGTTGATGTTTTCCTCGACGCGGTAACGGCTCTTGAGGGCAGCGAGCTCCTCCGGGTGTTCCTTGAGGAAACGGTCGAAGCGCTCGATCAGCTGCGGGTGCTTGAGCGTCGACAGGTGATAGGTGCCGCGGCTGTACGGCAGGCTGGAGTCGAACACCAGCGCGTTGGACGAACTGTTGCTGTAGTTGAGCGCGTGAATCGCCACCTCGACGTTGTAGTAGCCGCCGTCGGCCTGCTTCTTCAGCGTGGTCCGGATCATGTCGCGCAGGTCGCGGCTGTCGACGCGTGTCAGGTGCTGCGAGTCGATAGCCTCGCGGTACTGCTCCGGCGTCCAGCCGCCGACCACGGCGAGGCGCTTGAGGTGCTGGATTCCCTTGCCGCGCTGCAACGGCGCGACCAGCACACCGTCGATGAAGTCCGCGGTCGAGGTGCTGTAGACCACGGGTTTGCCGGCTTTCAGCTCCTTGGCCCAGTACGGGCTGTCGGGGTACTTGAGGTCGATGCGCCCGTCGAGCAACTCGCCGAGCAGGTGGCTTGGCTCGACCGGCTGGTAGCGCAGCTCGATGCCGGCATCGCGGGCGAAACGGTCGAGCAGTTCGCGAGCGAAGCCGCTGTAGCGGCCCTGCGCATCGACGCTGAAGTACGGCTCGAAATCGGCCTGCTCGACGCCGACCACATAGGTTTCGGCGTGGGCGATGCCGGGCAGCAGACTGGCGAGCAGGCAATACGGGAGGTAAGGCTTCACAGGACTCTCCATAGCGGGTGAATGCCACCCGGTAACACCTCGCGGGCGGCGGCGAATCCAATCAAGATTCGCGCCAGTTTCTGACTTATGGGACAGCTTTTTGCCAAAGCTGGCGTTTGCGCACAGATCGGCATGCGCAGCGCCGGGCGTTTATTGGGTTCCCGCCTGCGCGGGAATGACGCGGCTGGGGAGCTGCGTAGGAGAGAGGGAATGCCAGGTCCCTCGTCGTCCCCGCGCAGGCGGGGACCCAGTGGCGTGCAGCGTGCGCAGCGCAGTGATCAGCCCCACGCCCCGTTCTGGGTTCCCGCCTTCGCGGGAATGACGGGGTTCGGGGGCTGCGCAGGAGAGCGGGAATGCCGGCCCGGGCGATCACCGCCAGCGCTTTACTCGCCGCTCACCAGGCTATGCGCCAGGCTGTTGTGGCGCTCCAAGACGCGCGGCAGGTCGACGGTGACCAACTGGCCGTCGCTGACCACCACCCGGCCGTTGATCACGCTCCAGGCGACCTGGGCCGGCGCGCAGAACACCAGAGCCGCGAGCGGATCGTGCAGCGCGCCGGCGAAGGCGATCTGGTTCAGGTTGAAGGCCACGAAGTCGGCCGCCATGCCCGGCGCCAAAGCGCCGATGTCGTTGCGGTTGAGCACCTTAGCGCCGCCCAGGGTGGCGATTTCCAGCGCTTCGCGGGCGGTCATCGCGTCCGGGCCGAAGCCGACGCGCTGCAGCAGCAGGGCCTGGCGCACTTCGCCGATCATGGTCGCGCCGTCATTGGAGGCCGAGCCGTCGACGCCCAGGCCAACCGGCACGCCGGCGTCGCGCATCTTGCGCACCGGGGCGATCCCCGAAGCCAGGCGCATGTTCGAGCACGGGCAGTGGGCGACACCGGTGCCGGTGCGGGCGAACAGGTCGATGCCGTGCTGGTCGAGCTGCACGCAGTGGGCGTGCCACACGTCATGGCCGACCCAGCCGAGGTCTTCGGCGTACTCGGCCGGGGTCATGCCGAACTTCTCGCGGCTGTAGGCGATGTCGTTGACGTTCTCCGCCAAGTGGGTGTGCAGCGACACGCCGTACTGGCGCGCCAACACCGCGGCCTCGCGCATCAGGTCACGGCTCACCGAGAACGGCGAGCACGGCGCCACCACCACGCGCAGCATCGAGCCGTGGCTGGCATCGTGGTAGTCCTCGATCAGGCGCTGCGACTCCTTGAGGATGTCGGCTTCCTTCTCCACCACCGAATCCGGTGGCAGGCCACCCTGGCTGCGGCCGACGCTCATGCTGCCGCGCGCGGCGTGGAAGCGCATGCCGATTTCCTTGGCGGCGTGGATGCTGTCATCCAGTTTGCAGCCGTTCGGGTAGATGTACAGGTGGTCGCTGGAGGTGGTGCAGCCGGAGAGAATCAGTTCGGCCATCGCCGTCTGGGTCGACACCTCGATCATCTCCGGGGTCAGCCGCGCCCAGATCGGGTAGAGGTTGGTCAGCCAGTTGAACAGCTCGCCGTCCTGCGCCGCCGGCACCACGCGGGTGAGGCTCTGGTACATGTGGTGGTGGGTGTTGACCAGCCCAGGAATGACGATGTGCCCGGTCATGTCCAGCACCACGTCGGCGCTCTGCGGCAGCTCGTGGCTCGGGCCGACCTGCTTGATCAGGTTGTCCTCGATGTACAGGCCACCCTCTTTGATCTCGCGGCGACCGCCGTCCATGGTCACCAGCAGATCGGCGTTTTTCACCAGAAGCGTCTTAGCCATGCAAATAGTCCTCGGCCCCGGGGCGGGCGATGTTGTTGTCAAAGTTTAGAAGGCGAGACCGGCGTCATCGGGGCTGCTATGGCAAGGCGCGTCATCGAAGCGCAGCGCCCACTCCCGGCGGGCTTACTGCACTTCCCACATCCATGTGGGTCGCTGTACGACTAGTACGGCGAGATGGCGCAACGCCGCCAGAGCGGCTCCGAGGGCGTCGGTCAGCCGCCGGTCATGCTCATGAAGCGGACGACTTGCACTTGCTGGTCCGCTTCGAAGAAGTGCCGTTCGGGCTTCAGTCGCAGCGCCTCGATCAGCGCGCCGCGCAGCCGCTCACTGTCGCCGGGGTGGCGACGGATCAGCGCTTTGAGGTCGAGCGCGCCTTCATGGCCGAGGCAGAGCACCAGCTTGCCTTCGGCGGTGACGCGTACGCGGTTGCAGTCGCCGCAGAAGTTGCGGCTGTGCGGAGAGATGAAGCCGACCTGGGTGTCGCTGCCGAGCACCTGCCAGTAGCGCGACGGCCCGCCAGTGCGGTGGCTGCTCGGCAGCAGCTCGAAGCGCTGCGCCACCCGCTCGCGCACCTCGTCACTGGTGCACAGGGTGACCTTGCGTTCGTGGCTGGAGATGCTGCCCAGCGGCATCTCCTCGATGAAGCTGATGTCGATGCCCTGGGCGACTGCGAAGGCCACCAGGTCCTGCACTTCGTCGTCGTTGCGGCCCTTCTGCACCACGGTGTTCAGCTTGACGCGGCGGAACCCCGCGTGGCGTGCCACGGCGATGCCCTCGAGCACCTGGTCGAGGCGATCGCGGCGGGTGAAGGCGGCGAAGCGCTCGCGCTGCAGCGAGTCGAGGCTGATGTTCAGGCGGGTGACGCCGGCGGCGCGCAGGTCGGCAGCCATGTGCGCCAGCTGCGAGCCGTTGGTGGTGATCGCCAGGTCGTCCAGCTCGCTGCGCTGGCCAAGGCGGCCGAGCAGGCTGAGCAGGTTCTTGCGCACCAGCGGTTCGCCACCGGTGATGCGCAGGCGTTTGACGCCGAGGCCGATGAAGGCATCGGCCACGGTGTAGAGCTCTTCGAGGGAAAGTATCTGCGCCCGCGGGGCGAAGACCATGTCCTCGCTCATGCAGTAGGTGCAGCGAAAGTCGCAACGATCGGTGACCGACAGGCGCAGGTAGGTGATGCGCCGGCCATGCGGGTCGAGCAAAGCGTTGTCTTGCATCGTGGAATTCTGCCGCAGCACGCGCCGGAAGAGAGGCTTCGGCGGCATGGACGGATGGCCAATAAAAACAGAAAGCGATTTTTTTGTATACAGGTTTTCCGACCGATTTCCTGCCCACCGATCGCCTGCAAACCGCTGCGGAGCCGAGCGGACGCTTGCTTGAGCGCCGCGCAAAGCCGGTGCTACGATGCCCGACCGCCGTCGATCGCCCTGCGCGACGACGACAGATCTGGAGCCAAAGGGGCTTATGAGCAGCATACGCGAACGCAACAAACAACAAATCCTGCGCGCGGCCAGTGAAGAATTCGCCGACAAGGGCTTCGCAGCGACCAAGACCAGCGACATCGCGGCCAAGGCCGGCCTGCCCAAACCCAACGTCTACTACTACTTCAAGTCGAAAGAGAACCTCTACCGCGAGGTCCTCGAGAGCATCGTCGAGCCCTTGCTGGCGGCCTCCGCGCCGTTCAACGAAGGCAGCCATCCGCACCTGGTGCTGAAGGACTACATCCGCTCGAAGATCCGCATTTCCCGCGAACTGCCCTACGCCTCCAAGGTGTTCGCCAGCGAGATCATGCACGGCGCGCCGCACCTGACCGCCGAGCAGGCCGGCCAGCTCAACGCGCAAGCCAAGCACAACATCGACTGCATCCAGCGCTGGATCGATCAGGGCCTGATGGCCAAGGTCGACCCGCATCACCTGCTGTTCAGCATCTGGGCGGCGACCCAGACCTACGCCGATTTCGACTGGCAGATTTCCACGGTCACCGGCAAGGCCAAGCTCGACGACGCCGACTACGAGGCGGCCGCCGAGACCATTATTCGCCTGGTGCTGAAGGGATGCGAAGTGGTCGAGCCGGGTGCCAGCGAGCAGGTCAAAAGCGCCTGACCGCAGTGCTACACCGCTAAGAAGAAGCCCCGCCATGAGCGGGGCTTTTTAGTTACCAGTGGCCGTTGCCGTGACCGCGGCCACGACCGCCATAGCCGTCGCGACCATAGCCGCCGTTGTAGTAGTGCGCCGGTCCGTAATAGACCGGCACCGGACGGTAGTAGCGCGGCGGCGCGACGAACACCACCGGCGGGCGGTAGGCCGGATAGGCCTGGTAGTAGACCGGTTGCGGCGGCGGGTAATAGGCCGGCGGAGGTGGCGGATAGTAGGCTGGCGCCGGCGCATAAACGACCGGTGGCGGCGCAGGCTGGACATACACAGGTGCAGGGTTCGATCCGGCAACGATGGCTCCCCCGACCACGGCACCGACAACTGCGCCAATGGCGGCGGCATCGCTGTTGCTGTGGGCTGCCGCCTGGCCGGCAAGCACCAGTGAGCCGCACAGCAGGGCAAGTTGGGGAACACGGCTAAGCATGGCGCACCTCCTGAGATTCCGGCGCTATGCCGGTATCTATATGACAACCGGCCTAAGCGGATCGTAACGCCGCCAGGGTAAAGGTTATGTAAAAGGCGCCAGACGGTAGGCCCTGCTTTGCGGCCACAAAAAAAGGGGGCGATTGCTCGCCCCCTTTTCTACTTTCACCACAGCGAATTGCATGGGTGGCGCTACGCTCTACCCTCCTCCGCTCGGCCGTTACGCGGCCACTCCGGCGTCGGCCTTCAGGCCCGCCGATTCGACGCCGCTGATCGCGCACTGCTCGTCGATGTCCGAGGTGTCGCCGCTGATGCCGATGGCGCCGATCACTTCGCCCTGCGGATCGCGGATCAGCACGCCGCCCGGTGCCGGCACCAGGTTGCCGTCGGCCAGATTGTTCACCGCACCGATGAACGCCGGACGCTGCTGCGCGTCGGCGGCGATCAGGCGCGAGCCCTTGCCCAAGGCGACCGCGCCCCAGGCTTTGCCGATGGCGATCTGCGGTCGCAGCATGCTCGCTCCGTCCTCGCGCAACAGGCTGATCAGGTGGCCGCCGGCGTCGAGCACCGCGATGGTCAGCGGCGCCGCGCTCAACTCGCGGCCGGTGGCCTGGGCGCGCTGGGCGATGCGGGTGGCGGTTTCCAGATTCAACGTACTCATCGTTTTATGCCTCTTGTAGTGGATAAGAACTGTTGCGGCTCGCAAGGCGTCCGACTCTGGCAACCGGACGCAAGCCGTGCATGCGACCCACTATCCCACCTAAAACAAAAAACTCAATAGTCACATACAATTTTTGTTTTCTTTGTATACATACCTTCAGAATCGTTTGTAAAAAACCGCTGAAACCCCGATCAAACGGGCGTTTCAAAAGCCCTCACCCTGTCACGGAAAAATAGTTGACCGCCGAGTCGAGCCCTGCCTAGAATCCAGCCAAAGCAGTTTTGTATACAATCTCATAACAAAAGAGGCACAAGATTATGGCCAGAATGAGAGCAATCGAGGCAGCCGTCCTGGTGATGCGCCGCGAAGGCATCGACACCGCGTTCGGTATCCCAGGCGCGGCGATCAACCCGCTGTATGCCGCGCTGAAGAAAATCGGTGGCGTCGACCATGTCCTGGCCCGTCACGTCGAAGGCGCCTCGCACATGGCCGAGGGCTACACCCGCACCAACCCGGGCAATATCGGCGTGTGCATCGGCACCTCCGGCCCGGCCGGCACCGATATGGTCACCGGCCTGTACTCGGCCTCCGCCGACTCCATCCCGATCCTCTGCATCACCGGCCAGGCGCCGCGTGCACGCCTGCACAAGGAAGACTTCCAGGCCGTCGACATCACCAGCATCGTCAAGCCGGTGACCAAGTGGGCGACCACCGTGCTGGAGCCGGGCCAGGTGCCCTACGCGTTCCAGAAGGCCTTCTTCGAGATGCGCAGCGGCCGCCCCGGCCCGGTGCTGATCGACCTGCCGTTCGACGTGCAGATGGCCGAGATCGAGTTCGACATCGACGCCTACGAGCCGCTGCCGCTGAACAAGCCGAAGGCGACCCGCGCCCAGGCCGAGAAAGCCCTGGCCATGCTGAATGCCGCCGAGCGCCCGCTGATCGTTTCCGGTGGCGGGGTGATCAACGCCAACGCCTCGGACAAGCTGGTGGAATTCGCCGAGCTGACCGGCGTGCCGGTGATCCCGACCCTGATGGGCTGGGGCACCATCCCCGATGACCACAAGCTGATGGCCGGCATGTGCGGCCTGCAGACTTCGCACCGTTATGGCAACGCCACCCTGCTGGAGTCCGACCTGGTGTTCGGCGTCGGTAACCGCTGGGCCAACCGCCACACCGGTTCGGTGGACGTCTACACCGCCGGCCGCAAGTTCGTCCACGTGGACATCGAACCGACCCAGATCGGCCGCGTGTTCACCCCGGACCTGGGCATCGTTTCCGACGCCGGCGCCGCGCTGGACGCCTTCCTCGAAGTGGCCCGCGAGTGGAAAGCCGCCGGCAAGCTGAAGGACCGCAGCGCCTGGGTGGAAGCCTGCCGCGAGCGCAAGCGCACCCTGCAGCGCAAGACCCACTTCGACAACGTGCCGGTCAAACCGCAGCGCGTGTACGAGGAGATGAACGAGTTCTTCGGCAAGGACACCTGCTACGTCAGCACCATCGGTCTGTCGCAGATCGCCGGCGCGCAGTTCCTCCACGTCTACAAGCCGCGCCACTGGATCAACTGCGGCCAGGCCGGCCCGCTGGGCTGGACCGTGCCGGCGGCGCTGGGCGTGGTCAAGGCCGACCCGAGCCGTCAGGTGGTGGCGCTGTCCGGCGACTACGACTTCCAGTTCATGATTGAAGAACTGGCCGTCGGCGCGCAGTTCAACCTGCCGTACATCCACGTGCTGGTGAACAACTCGTACCTGGGCCTGATCCGTCAGGCGCAGCGCGGCTTCGACATCGACTACTGCGTGCAGCTGTCGTTCGACAACATCAACGCACCGGAGCTGAACGGCTATGGCGTCGACCACGTCGCGGTGGTCGAGGGCCTGGGTTGCAAGGCGATCCGCGTGACCGAGCCGAACGAAATCCAGGGCGCCCTCGCCCAGGCCAAGGAGCTGATGCAGAAGCATCGCGTGCCGGTGGTGGTCGAAGTGATCCTCGAGCGGGTCACCAACATCTCGATGGGCACCGAGATCAACGCGGTCAACGAGTTCGAAGAACTGGCCCTGACCGGCAAGGACGCACCGACGGCAATTTCGCTGCTGGATTGATCCCGCGGCTTTCTGGATCCCCACCTGCGCGGCGGCCCGCGCAGGGGGACCACGGAAGCCTCGTCGCCCTCGCGCAGGCGGGGGCCCAATCAACGATGTATTCCGGCCTTGCCGGGCTACGACAAAGGAGCATCCCATGCCCCGTTTCGCCGCCAACCTGTCCATGCTGTTCACCGAGGTGGACTTCCTGGCCCGTTTCGCCGCTGCCGCCGACGCCGGCTTCAGCGGTGTCGAATACCTGTTCCCCTACGATGTCCCGGCCGAGGAGATCAAGGCCCGACTGGTCGCCAACAACCTCGAGCAGGTGCTGTTCAACCTTCCTGCGGGCGATTGGTCGAAAGGTGAGCGCGGCATCGCCTGCCACCCGGACCGCGTCGCCGAATTCCGCGACGGCGTCGACAAGGCCATCGCCTACGCCCAGGTGCTCGGCAACCGCCAGATCAACTGCCTGGCCGGCATCCGCCCACAGGGGTACGACTGCGCGACCATCAAGCAGACCTTCGTCGACAACCTCAAGTACGCCGCCGGCAAGCTCGAGGCCGCCGGGATCAAGTTGGTCATGGAAATGATCAACACCCGCGACATCCCCGGCTTCTACCTGAACACCACCCAGCAGGCCCTGGAGATTCGCGAGGCAGTCGGCAGCGCCAACCTGTTCCTGCAGTACGACATCTACCACATGCAGATCATGGAAGGTGACCTGGCGCGCAGCCTGGAAAACAACCTGGCGGTGATCAACCACGTGCAGCTCGCCGACAACCCGGGCCGCAACGAGCCGGGCACCGGCGAGATCAACTACCGCTTCCTGTTCCAGCACCTCGACCGCATCGGTTACCAGGGCTGGGTCGGCTGCGAGTACAAGCCCCTGACCACCACCAGCGCCGGCCTCGGCTGGCTGAAAACCCATAACGCGATCTGAGGCTTGTTCATTGGATCCCCGCGTTCGCGGGGATGACGCAAGCCTCTCGATACCCGTCATCCCCGCGAATGCGGGGACCCAATAAAAACCCAGGAGACATTTCTCATGGCAAAAATCGGATTCATCGGCACCGGCATCATGGGCAAGCCCATGGCTCAGAACCTGCAGAAAGCCGGCCACACCCTGTTCCTCTCCGAACATCATGACCCGGCCCCGGCCGACCTGATCGCCGCCGGCGCCGTCGCCCTGGCCAACCCGAAAGAAGTCGCCCAGGAAGCCGAATTCATCATCGTCATGGTCCCGGACACCCCGCAGGTCGACGACGTGCTGTTCCGCAAGGACGGCGTGGCCGAAGGCGTGGGCGCCGGCAAGGTGGTGATCGACATGAGCTCGATCTCCCCCACCGCCACCAAGCAGTTCGCCGAGAAGGTCAAGGCCACCGGCGCCGCCTACCTGGACGCCCCGGTGTCCGGCGGTGAAGTCGGTGCCAAGGCCGCGACCCTGTCGATCATGGTCGGTGGCTGCCCGAACGCCTTCGAACGCGCCCTGCCGCTGTTCCAGGCGATGGGCAAGAACATCACCCGCGTCGGTGGCAACGGTGACGGCCAGACCGCCAAGGTCGCCAACCAGATCATCGTCGCCCTGAACATCCAGGCGGTCGCCGAAGCGCTGCTGTTCGCCGCCAAGAACGGCGCCGATCCGGCCAAGGTGCGCGAAGCGCTGATGGGCGGCTTCGCCGGCTCGAAGATCCTCGAAGTACATGGCGATCGCATGATCAAGGGCACCTTCGACCCGGGCTTCCGCATCAGCCTGCACCAGAAGGACCTCAACCTGGCGCTGGCCGGCGCCCGCGAGCTGGGCCTCAACCTGCCCAACACCGCCAACGCCCAGCAAGTGTTCAGCACCTGCGCGGCGATCGGTGGCAGCAACTGGGACCACTCGGCGCTGATCAAAGGCCTGGAGCACATGGCCAACTTCTCGATTCGCGAGGAGTAAGGCGGTTAATTGGGCCCCCGCATTCGCGGGGGTGACGGCCACCCCGTCATTCCCCTGCGCGGGCCGCCGCGCAGGCGGGAATCCAGTTCGACTGGCAGGTACGGCGAAGGGACTGTCTACCCCCAACGCCGTACCGACCGGCCCCGGTCACGAGCCGGGTGTTTCACACCGTGGGAAAGGCGTGGCGCAGCAAGGTCTGCCAGGTACTCCGGCACTTGGTCACGAGTCTCGGAAAGCTCGGATTGCCCGCCCCGCTACTCTCGCGGTACCCCTTTCGACCTCCCGGCCGGCGGTGTCACGGCCTGCCGGACGGGCTGGTCGATTCCAACCCTCAGCGCTTGCCAAGCCGAGCCCTGAGGATTGCAATCGGCCCATACACGCAAGAACAACACTGGAGCCTCCCATGTCCCTCGATCCGCAAGCCCTGCTCCGCGACCTGTTCGCCACCGCCATCGCCGCCGCCCATCCGCGTCAGGTACTCGCCGACCACCTGCCGGCCGACTGCAGCGGGCGGGTCATCGTCATCGGCGCCGGCAAGGCGGCCGCGGCGATGGCCGAGGTGATCGAGCGCGAGTGGCACGGCGAGATTTCCGGGCTGGTGGTGACCCGCTACGAGCACGGCGCCAACTGCCAGAAGATCGAAGTGGTGGAAGCCGCCCACCCGGTGCCGGACGACGCCGGCGAACGGGTCGCCCGCCGCGTGCTGGAACTGGTCAGCAACCTCAGCGAAAGCGATCGGGTGATCTTCCTGCTCTCCGGCGGCGGCTCGTCGCTGCTGGCCCTACCCGCCGAAGGCATCAGCCTCAAGGACAAGCAGGCGATCAACAAGGCGCTGCTGAAATCCGGGGCGACCATCGGCGAGATGAACTGCGTGCGCAAGCACCTCTCGGCGATCAAGGGCGGCCGCCTGGCCAAGGCCAGTTGGCCGGCCACCGTGTACACCTACGCGATTTCCGACGTGCCCGGCGACGAGGCCACGGTGATCGCCTCCGGCCCCACCGTGGCCGACCCGACCACCTCGGCCGAGGCACTGGCGATCCTCGCCCGCTACAGCATCGAGGTACCGGCGCACGTGCGCGCCTGGCTGCTCGACCCGCGCTCGGAGACGGTCAAGCCTGGCGATCCGTGCCTTTCGCGCAGCCACTTCCAGCTGATCGCCACGCCGCAGCAGGCGCTCGACGCCGCCGCCGCCAAGGTCCGCGCCGCCGGCCTGACGCCGCTGATCCTCGGCGACCTGGAAGGCGAATCGCGCGAAGTGGCCAAGGTGCACGCCGGCATCGCCAAGCAGATCGTCCTGCACGGCCAGCCGCTGGCGGCGCCCTGCGTGATCCTCTCCGGCGGCGAAACCACCGTCACCGTGCGCGGCAACGGCCGTGGCGGACGCAACGCCGAGTTCCTGCTCAGTCTCACCGACAGCCTCAAGGGTCTGCCGGGCGTCTGGGCGCTGGCCGGCGACACCGACGGCATCGACGGTTCCGAGGATAATGCCGGCGCCATCATGACCCCCGACAGCTATGCCCGCGCCGCGCGCCAGGGCCTGTCCGCCAGCGACGAACTGGACAACAACAACGGCTATGGCTACTTCGCCGCGCTCGATCAGCTGATCGTCAGCGGCCCGACCCGTACCAACGTCAACGACTTCCGCGCCATCCTGATCCTCGAGGTTCCTGCCAAATGACTCCCGACAAGAAAGTAAAAATCCTCGCCACCCTCGGCCCCGCGATCAAAGGCATCGACGACATCCGCCAGCTGGTCGAGGCCGGGGTCAACATCTTCCGTCTCAACTTCAGCCACGGCGAACACGCCGACCACGCGCTGCGCTACCAGTGGGTGCGCGAAGTCGAGCGTCAGCTGAACTACCCGATCGGCATCCTCATGGACCTGCAGGGGCCGAAGCTGCGCGTCGGCCGCTTCGCCGAGGGCAAGGTGCAGCTCGCCAAGGGCCAGGCCTTCCGCCTCGACCTCGACGCCACGCCGGGCGACGCCCAGCGCGTGAACCTGCCGCACCCGGAAATCATCGCCGCGCTGCAGCCGGGCATGAGCCTGCTGCTCGACGACGGCCGCCTGCGTTTCGAAGTGACCGCCAAGCATGCCGACGCCATCGACACCACGGTGATCGCCGGCGGCGAGCTGTCCGATCGCAAGGGCGTCAACGTGCCGGAAGCGGTGCTGCAGCTCTCCCCGCTGACCGCCAAGGATCGCCGCGACCTGGACTTCGGCCTTGAACTGGGCGTCGACTGGGTAGCGCTGTCCTTCGTACAGCGCCCCGAGGACATCGTCGAGGCGCGTGAGCTGATCCAGGGCAAGGCGTTCCTGATGGCGAAGATCGAGAAGCCATCGGCGGTGCAGCACCTGGAGGCGATCGCCGAGCTGTGCGACGCGATCATGGTGGCGCGCGGCGACCTCGGCGTCGAAGTGCCGGCGGAGAACGTGCCGCGCATCCAGAAGGACATCATCACCACCTGCCGCCGCCTTGGCCGCCCGGTGGTGGTCGCCACGCAGATGCTCGAATCGATGCGCTTCTCGCCGGCGCCGACCCGCGCCGAAGTCACCGACGTGGCCGCCGCCGTGGCCGAAGGCACCGACGCGGTGATGCTCTCGGCGGAGACCGCCTCGGGCGACTACCCGCTGGAAGCCGTGCAGATGATGAGCAAGATCATCCGCCAGATCGAGAACGGCCCGGATTACCAGGCCCAGCTCGACGTCGGCCGCCCGCAGGCCGAGGCCACCGCCTCCGACGCGATCAGCTGCGCGATCCGCCGGATCAGCGCGATCCTGCCGGTGGCGGCACTGGTCAACTACAGCGAGTCGGGTGCCTCCAGCCTGCGCGCGTCTCGCGAGCGGCCCACCGCGACCATCCTCAGCCTGACCCCGAGCCTGCACACCGCACGCCGCCTGACCGTGGCCTGGGGCATCTACTCGGTGGTCAATGCGCGGTTGAGCAAGGTCGAGGAAGTCAGCAGCACCGCGCTGGAAATTGCCCAGGCCCAGGGCCTGGCCAAGAAAGGCGACACCGTGGTGATCACCGCGGGCATCCCCTTCGGCCAGCCGGGCACCACCAACACGCTGCGCATCGAAACGCTGTCGTAACGCAGCTCGGTTGCTCGCGGATGAATCCGCTCCTACACAAGGCGCTCCCCCCCGCCTGTAGGAGCGAATTCATTCGCGATCATCGGTCCATGCCTACGGAATGATCCGTCCGACGGATTGCAACAGCTCAAACGCTCCCATCTGGCTTCGCGCCGGATTTCCAGGCGACCGGCTCCTCAACGGTCGCCTCTTTTTGCCGCTAGCGACCCATGACGCCCCTGCCTGATCGCCTCCTCCCCACCCTGCGCGCCCTGCTCAACGGCTGCAGCCAGATCTTCCTGCAACAGCACGCCCTGTGTGGCGCGCTGATCCTCGTCGCCATCGCCGTGGAGAACCTCGCGCTGCTGCCCGGCGCCCTGCTCGGCGCGCTGTCCGGGCTGCTGGTCGCCTGGCGTCTGGGCTATGGCGCCAGCGACCGCGACGCCGGCCTGTACGGCTACAACGCCACGCTGGTCGGCCTGCTGTTCGCCAGCCAGTTCCTCTGGTCGCTGCCGATGGCGGTGCTGCTGTGCGCCGCCGCGGCGCTGGCCACCGCTCTGCTGCATGCCCTGCTGCGCCGCGGCCGGCTGCGCGGCGGGCTGCCGGTGTACACCCTGCCCTTCGTGCTGTTCGGCTGGCTGAGCCTGGCCAGCGCCGAGCTGTTCGGCCTGGAGTCGCGCAGCGCCGCCGCGCAGGTCCTGCAGGGCGACGCACTGGGCCTCGGCGCCGCGCTGCTGCGCAGCATCGGTCAGGTGATCTTCCTCGGCTCGCCGCTGGCCGGCGCCTGCGTGCTGCTCGCGCTGCTGTTCGCCGGCTGGCGCTGCGCCGCCTGGGCGCTCGGTGCGGCCGCCGCGAGCCTGCTGATGGCGCTGAGCCTGGACGGCACCAGCACCAGCGCGCTGTTCGGCCTGGCCGGTTACAACGCGGTGCTGGTGGCCATCGCGCTGAGCCATCGGCGGATCTGGGCGCCGCTGCTCGGCATCCTGCTCAGCTGGCTACTGCAGCCCTGCTTCGGCGTGCTCGGGCTGCCGCCGCTGACCGCGCCGTTCATCCTCGCCTGCTGGCTGGTGCTCGCCGCCGGCCGCTCGCGCTGGTTGGCCCCGGCCGACGCCACGCTGCGTTCCTGACGCGCTACTGCGGGCCCTGCAGACGCGGGCTCCAGTCTTCCACCACACCGTTCTCCAGGCGCCGCGTCAGGGTGCGCCGCCAGGAGGCGGCGAGCGGCAAGGCCAGGCACTCGCGCAGCAGTTCAGTGTCGATGGTCGAGCTGAACAGCACCGCCGACAGGCGCGCCAGCGGCCACTCCGGCAACGGCCGCTCGAGGCGCTGCAACACGTCGCCGGCGCGCATCACACCGTTCTCGAGCACCCGGTAGTACCAGCCGGTGCGGCCGCTCTGCTGCACGCGCAGGGCCAGCTCCGGCACGCCGAAACGGTCGTTGAGCTTCCAGCACGGCATGCGCCCCTGGGACACCTCGAGCAATGCGCTGCCGGCGCGGATGCGGTCGCCGAGGCAGACGTCGTGCTCGGTCCAGCCCGAGGTGCTGAAGTTCTCGCCGAACGCCCCCGCTGTGCCCAGCAGCGCGTGCGCGCCCAGCTCGGCGGCCCAGGCGGCGTAGTGCTCGCGCGGATAGTGGTGGATGGCCTTGTCGATGCCGCCGTGCACGCGCAGGTCACCCTGCTCGTCGCCGGCCAGCCCGCTGCTGCTCACCGCGAGGGCCGCGTCGCGCGGCGTCTTGGCGATCGCACTGCGGGTCTCGGCACGCGTGTAGGCGACCGCGCGGCCGGTGAGCAATTGGTCGAGGACGATGCGCGCGCTCATCCGAGAGCCTGTTTAGGATTTTCTGGATTAGAGCCAGACAAGGAAAAAGCGGCCGAAAAAGCGCAGTTTACGAAGTGTAAATGAGCATTTTGAGGCCGCTTTTGACGCGGTCTGGCCGCGAGCCAGGAGATCGTAAACATGCTCTCAAGCCTCCTCTAACGGATGCGCATGCTCGCGGCAAATCAGTTCTGCCTCGGCGTGACTGAGCGGTTCGTGGGTCAGGCCGCAGAACGGCAGGCCGTCGACCGTCTGGTGGAAACGACAGGTGCGGCACAGGCCGAAGCTCGGCACGTCCTGATCACGCTGGACGTTGCGCAGCAGGTCGCCGAGCAGTTGCTCGAGCTGCTGCGCATCGGCGCCCATGCGTGCCGCCGCGGCGCTGAGAAACGCCGGCGGCATCACCGCGCCGAGCAGCGCGCGCGCCGCACCAGTCAGTTCCAGATGCACGCTGCGCTTGTCGCGCGCACTCGGCGCCTTGCTCAGCAGGCCCTTGCCCTCCAGCGCCTTGAGCGACTGCGACACCGTGCCCTTGGTCAGCCCGAGGTAGTCGGCGACCGCCAGCGGCGTGTTCGAGTAGCGGTTGCAGCGCGACAGGTAGAGCAGCGCGCTGAGTTGCACCGGCTGCAGATCGGCGAGCAGCGGATGTTGGCGGAACCACACGCGGGTTAGCGCGGAGAGGCGTTCCAGCAGGTCGAACAGCACGGCGGCACTCCGCAATCAATCAGAGCGATAAATAGTATCGAATAAAAACCATATTGACAAAGACCCGCCCGGGAGTAGCTTTACACACAGTTTCGATCCGATACCAACAGCAAGGAGATAGGCAGATGAAAGCCCGCACGTACGCCCTCGCCCTTGGCGCATTGCTCGCCAGCCAGTCCTGGGCCCATGACGCCGAAGGCATCCACAGCGCCAAGTCCGACAAGGCCGACGCCGCCTTCGACCTGGTCCACACCCGCGTCTTCAAGGACGGCAACGACCTGGTCTTCGAACAACTGGTCGACGGCCAGGCCGGCAGCCGCACGCCATCGCCCAAGGGCAGCTTCGCCCGCGCCGAGGTGTACAGCTACGTGTGGCCGACCAGCCTGGACAGCAGCGCGGTGGGCTTCGAGAAAGAATCCGGCATCCTCGCCCTGGCGCTGACCTCGCACCCGGACTTCGACGACACCCCGCAGCTCGACGAGAACCGCGACGGCAAGAAGGACAACGATGGCGGCCTGTGGCACTCGCACTGGGTGGTGCTGAGCAAGGACGCCAGTTGCGGACCGTCCGGCCTCAAGGTGCGCGACATTCCGGAAGGCGCCAAACCCAAGCTGCCGGCGACCTGGCCCGGCGCGCCGATCTACATCGACTCGCCCGGCTATGAGCTCAACGTCAAGGCCAACGCCGCGCAGATCCGCGTGCCGCTGGCGGCAGTCGGCTTCCCGGCCAGCTTCAACTACGACGGGGTGACCGCCGCGCTGCAGGTCAACGCCGACCTGCACAACCCGCTGCTGTGCGTCAGCAGTGTGTGGGACGTGGCATCCGGCGACCTGTCGCTGCCGGCCACCTGGAAACTCAAGGAGGACAAATGATGGACGTCAAAGTCTTCGATACCCACGTGCGCACCCGCGACGGTCGCTACCTGCACTTCGACGTGCTCACCCACGGCGGCGACGTCGAGCGCGCCACCGGCTTCGCCCGGCGCTTCCTCGCCGACCGGGGCCTGCAGGACGCCGACGTCGAGCAGAGCGAGTGCCTGTTCTGCCACAGCGAGTCGGCACCACCGGAGGTGGCTGCGGCCATCACGCAACAGGGCTACTTCATCATCCCGCTACAAGGCTGCTAGGAGGTTCTAATGAACAGTTACCGCCCCCTGAACTGCGATCTGCACGACTACCTGGAGATCGCCTGCATGCACGGCTACCGGTTGCGGGTCGAGCAGGTCAACGGCGCCAGCTTCGAGGCCCAGGCGCTGACCACCCGCACCGCGGCGAGCAAGGAGGAATTCTTCGTCCTCGAGACCGCCCAGGGCAGCACCGAAGTGCGCCTCGACGAGCTGCTCGCCATCACTCCGCTGAACCCCGGCGCCAGCTTCGGCCGGGTGGAACTCGCCGGCCAGTTCTGCGCGTTCTGATTGCACGGCCCGTCCCGGCTCCGCGCCGCGACGGGCCGTTTCCCTCGAACTGTCACTGTCTCATGCTATAGAACACTCATCGTCGTCCGCCGCGTGGGCCCATGTCTTCTCACCAGACGTCCCAGCCGATCAGCCTCCGCCAGGCCCTGCGTTTCTGGCTCAAGCTCGGCTTCATCAGCTTCGGCGGCCCGGCCGGGCAGATCGCCCTGATGCATCGAGAGCTGGTCGAGCAACGCCGCTGGATATCCGAGCGGCGCTTCCTGCACGCGCTGAACTTCTGCATGTTGCTGCCCGGCCCGGAGGCGCAACAGCTGGCCACCTACCTCGGCTGGCTGCTGCATCGCAGCTGGGGCGGCGTGCTGGCCGGTGCGCTGTTCGTGCTGCCGTCGCTGTTCATCCTTATCGGCCTGTCCTGGCTGTACATCGCCTTCGGCCACCTGCCGCTGCTCGCCGGCCTGTTCTACGGCATCAAGCCGGCGGTGACCGCCATCGTGCTGCAGGCCGCGCTGCGCATCGGCGGCCGGGTGCTGAAGAACGCCTGGCTGTGGGCCATCGCCGCCGCGGCATTCGTCGCCATCTTCGCCCTCGCGCTGCCCTTCCCGCTGATCGTGCTCGGCGCCGGGCTGCTCGGTTACCTCGGCGGACGCCTGGCCCCGCAGCAGTTCAGTCCCGGCGGCGGCCCGACGCTGACGAACGCCAGCTACGGCCCGGCGCTGATCGACGACGACACCCCACCGCCCGCGCACGCCCGCTTTCGCTGGCCGCGCCTGGCGCTTCTACTGCTGATCGGCGCCCTGCTGTGGTTGCTGCCGATGGGCCTGCTCACCGCGCTGTTCGGCTGGCAGGGCACGCTGACGCAGATGGCCTGGTTCTTCAGCAAGGCCGCGCTGCTCACCTTCGGCGGCGCCTACGCGGTGCTGCCCTACGTCTACCAGGGCGCGGTCGAGCACTACGGCTGGCTCACCCCAACGCAGATGATCGACGGCCTGGCCCTCGGCGAAACCACCCCCGGACCGCTGATCATGGTGGTGGCGTTCGTCGCCTTCGTCGGGGCCTACCTGCAACCGATGTTCGGCGCCGACCAGGCCTTCCTCGCCGGCGCGGTGGCGGCCGGGCTGGTCACCTGGTTCACCTTCCTGCCGTCGTTCCTGTTCATCCTCGCCGGCGGCCCGCTGGTGGAATCCACCCACGGCGAACTGCACTTCACCGCCCCACTCACCGCCATCACCGCCGCAGTGGTCGGGGTGATCGTCAACCTGGCGCTGTTCTTCGCCTACCACGTGCTCTGGCTACACGGCTTCGCCGGCAGCTTCGACTGGCCGTCGGCGCTGATCGCCCTGGGCGCGGCGGTGGCGTTGTTGCGCTTTAAGGTGGGGGTGGTGGCGGTGTTGCTACTGAGTGCGTTGGCGGGCTTGGTGGTTCGACTGTAGGTCGCCTGCAGAGGAACCCAGTGATCAATAGACAGACTGATGGCACATTGGTAGCGTCGACTGGCGACGCTGTACTTTGTCGCACTGGAGCTCGGCGTTTCTAGGCCGTGCAGTTGGCTGCCAATGTCGCATTTGCGGCGACTCTAACCAGCCAGACAAAGGCCTTTAGGGCGACAAGGAATGTTATGCGACACATGTGGCGGAAAACATTACCCCATATGTGTCGCCTACTTATAGTTAGAGCAAGGTATTTGATGAATTCGAAAACGAAATCAATGCTTATATTTATTGTTGCCGGTCCAATCATAGCAACAGTGCTTGGAAATGGCGGACACCCCATGGCGCTATTTCCCCCATACTTTTTTTCGCCATTATTATGAGCGCCCCTACGACTATATTAGCAGGAACTATTTTTAATATTACTTTAGCAGTGGCCGCAAAAATACCGTGCGTTTCTTATATCTGGTATGGCTCGGGAGCTTTAATGGGTGGAGCATCAGGCGCAATCGCAGCAAAGCTTACCATGTACTTCCCATTCGATAAAATGGACACCTCCAGCCATTATTTATTTTGCGGTGTTATTGGTGCAATTTGTGGAGCAATTTGCTGCATAAATGCTATTGACTTTGAACGGTGAGAAACTTCCTCTAACTAGTGGTTCAAGCCGTTCGCTTCGCTCACTCGGGACCGGCATAGCCGGCCCCTTAACCAAACGTCATGCACAAGGAAGGATCATGCGCACCATCAACATAATAATTATGCTCGGCATTACCGCCATAAGCGCACTACTGGGAACAATCTCGCTAATCACAGGTCTCAATAACTTCCCGAATAGCGTAGCTGCAACAGCAGCGCTAATTGGGCTTTTCATAATATCCATAGCTTACGCAATACTTTTACTTAGGGGCGCAACAAGAAGTAGCGGAGCACATCTTTTAGCTTTCCTATTGTACGCAGTAAGCGCTACCTCTGGGGTTGCCGCAAGCAGCAACATAGGTTTAATCCCGTACATCATGGAAAGCATGAAGCTTAATTTCACCTCAGCCTTAAGCTATGTTTTACCCATTCTTCCGATCTGCGCATCCATATCTATCGCGTCATATATAATTACGCACATATACATTCAACGCCAGAGCAAAAACCCCATGCAAGCCCCGAGCGCAAGCGCATAACAATGCGCTCAACTGACGCTCACTTCGTTCGCTGGACAGCCAAAAGCTGAACTTTTGGCTGTCCATTATCTTGATTGTTATGCTTCAAGGACAGATTATGGGCGAACTTTTATTACTTGCAGGCTTCCTCTTAATCTTCGGCTGGATTTGCTTTGTGTTCTTTACAAAGCGCGGCCGTGGACTGATGTTTGGTGCAAGATCGTCAAAACGTGGGATGGTGTGACAGGGAAGCGAAAAATTGTTACTGCACGAGTAAAGGTTCATGCGGTAAATGCAGCGCCCACTCTTCGCTTCGTCGGGCTAGAACTATCTGTGTCATCCATTGACGGCTATCAGATGGTTCCTATTTCGCTTCCCTCCCCCGAGGCGAAGCTTCTTGCTCAAATGCTCATCGAAGCAGCCAAGTATCGCGGCAGCGCAGTTGAAACATAGCACGGCACTCAAGTCGTTCGCTTCGCTCACTAGGACCGAGTGCCGCGGCCCATTAACCTGAACGTCAGACATCCCGATAAGAACGTATGTCCCTCACTCTTCTTTTACGCTGTAACAACTTGGACGAAACCCGCACGTTCTATCAGGCGGTGCTCTGCTTTGAGGTATTCGATACGCCAGGAACACTCACGGCCGAGAAGCACGACGGCAAACTCATCTTCACCGAACAAGACCTCTGGCAAAGCCAGCCGATGTGTTCCGGCACCCTCTACTTCACCGTTCCGGATGCGGACGGCTACTTCGCCTCGATCAAGGATGCAGTCACGGTCGCCTGGCCCATTCAGGACATGCCGTATGGCTCGCGAGAGTTCGGCATTCGCGACTGCAATGGCTATTACCTGGCGTTCCAACAGCAGGACTAGGCGTGCGCCGCCTGGCCGGAGAGGCGCACGCGGCAGTGGCGCCGGGACTAAACTGACGGCGTTTCCTGCAAGGGGAAACGCCCCGCTCCGTCCTTGTCAGCAAGCGCGTAGACGACCCGCCGGTACGCGCCCAGGCAAGCCCCGCGCGGCCACTCCACAGCAGTCCCGCCGGTGCATCCAGGACACTGCCGCACCGGCGCGTATCAGCAGGCGATTCACCGGCGCATCGCGTTTCCGCTGTCACCTTGTTGCACCGCCAAGCAGCGGCGCGCCCTGGGCGCCGGCTGCGGAGAGGAGGACAAGCAATGGATGAAGGCAAACTCAACGACTTCATGGGCAAGCTGGTTTCCGACATGGGTGGCGCGGCGATGCTCGCCAACATCATCCTCGGCGACGAACTGGGCCTGTACCGCGCGATGGCCGACAGCCGCGCCATCAGCCCCGAGGAACTGGCCGCCAAGACCGGCTGCAACGCCCGCCTGCTGCGCGAGTGGCTGAGCGCCCACGCGGCGTCCGGCTACATGGAGCACAGCGACGGCAAGTTCCGTCTGCCCGAGGAGCAGGCGCTGGCGCTGGCCATCGAGGATTCGCCGGTCTACGTGGCCGGTGGCGCGGTGGTGGTCGCGGCGCTGTTCCATGACAAGGACAAACTGGTCGCCGCCATGCGCGGCAACGGCGCGCTGGCCTGGGGCGATCACCACCCGTGCATGTTCAGCGGCACCGAGCGGTTCTTCCGCCCCGGTTACCGCACGCACCTGGTCGCCGAGTGGCTGCCAGCGCTGGACGGCGTGGTCGACAAGCTCAAGGCCGGCGCCAAGGTCGCCGATGTCGGCTGCGGCCACGGCGCCTCGACGGTGATCATGGCGCAGGCCTTCCCGGCTTCGCGCTTCGTCGGCTTCGACTACCACGCACCCTCCATCGACACCGCCACGCAGCGCGCCCAGGAAGGCCAGGTGGCCGAGCGGGTGAGCTTCGCCCAGGCCACGGCGAAGAACTACCCCGACAACGACTTCGACCTGGTCTGCTACTTCGACTGCCTGCACGACATGGGCGACCCGGTCGGTGCCGCGCGGCACGCCTACCAGTCGCTCAAGCCGGACGGCACGGTGCTGCTGGTCGAGCCGTTCGCCAATGACCAGCTGGACGACAACCAGACCCCGGTGGGTCGGCTGTTCTATGCCGCCTCGACGTTCATCTGCACGCCCAACTCGCTGTCCCAGGACGTCGGTCTGGGCCTCGGCGCGCAGGCTGGCGAAGCGCGCCTGCGTCAGGTATTCAGCGAGGCGGGGTTCAGCCGCTTCCGCCGCGCGGCGGAAACCCCGTTCAACCTGATCCTCGAAGCGCGCAAGTAGGTCTCAGCTGCTCGCCACTGGCGTTGTGCTGCGACGACGCCAGGGCAGGCTCCAGCCCTGCTGCATGCCGGCGGCGGCGAGCAGGATCGCTGCCACGCCGAGCCACTGCACCAGGCCCAGGCGATGGCCGAAGGCGAACCAGTCGACGAAGATCGCCGCGATCGGGTAGACGAACGACAGCGCGCCGGTCAGCGCCGCCGGCAGTTTCTGGATCGCGCTGTAGAGCAGCACGTACATCAGCCCGGTGTGCACGATGCCCAGGGTCAGCAGGCTCGACCAGGCGCCGGTGGTCTGCGGCAGGGTGGTCAGGTTGGCCCAGGGTGCCAGCAGCAGCGCGCCGGTAATTACCTGGATCAGCGCCAGCAGGTGCGGCGGCGTGCCGTCCAGGCGCTTGATGATCAGCGCGGCGATGGCGTACAGCAGCGCCGCGCCGAGGGCCAGGGCGATGCCGGCCAGGTAGTCGCTGCCACTCTGCCCCGGCTCGCCGTGGGCGCTGACGATGGCCAGCATGCCGACGAAGGCCACGCCGAGCCAGACCAGCTTCTGCACGGTGACTTTCTCGCCGAGGAACAGCGCGGCCAGGCCGACCAGCATGAACGGCTGGACGTTGTACACCGCGGTGCCGATGGCGATCGATGCCCGCGAGTAGGAGGCGAACAGCAGCACCCAGTTGCCGACGATGGCCACGCCGCTGAGCACCGCCAGGGCGAAGGTCGCGCGGGTCAGGATGCCCGGGCGCAGGAAGCCCAGCGCCGCGCAGATCAGCAGCAGGGTCAGCGCGCCAAACACGCAGCGCCAGAACACCACGTCGAGCACCGGCTGCCCGGACAGCAGCACCAGCCAGCCGATGGTGCCGCTGATCAGCATGGCGGCAACCATTTCCAGCGAACCGCGTTGCAGCGAATTGTTCATGACCCGCCCTCCTCTGTATGGGCAAAAGTATGCGCAGGCAGAGGAGTGCCGCTCCATGGCCAATCACAGGCTAAACTGGAGATGTGCCTTTACTATCCAGACATATTTCACACTTTGCCTAACGAGACAGCCATGACCGATGAAATCGACCAACTGCTGATCAGTGCGCTGATGGAAGACTCGCGGCGTTCGCTGAAGGCCCTCGCCCAGCTCAGCGGGCTGTCCTCGCCGAGCGTCGCCGAACGCCTGCGCAAGCTCGAAGAACGCGGCGTGCTCAAGGCCTACACCGTCGAGGTCGATCCCAAACACTTCGGCTATCTGCTTGAAGCCATCGTGCGGGTGCGCCCGCTACCCGGTCGGCTGCATGAGGTCGAACGACAGATCCAGGCGATTCCCGAGTTCACCGAATGCGACAAGGTGACCGGCGAGGACTGCTTCATCGCGCGGATGTGCGTGCGCTCAATGGAGCAGCTGGACGGCCTGCTCGACCGCCTCAACGATTACGCGGAAACCAACACCGCGATCGTCAAGAAATCCACGGTCAAGCGGCGCCTGCCGCCGATGGGCTGAACGCCGCCGCGCGGCGGGGGTCACAACCAGGGAGAGGGATGCCAGGTGCGTCCCCCACGACCTTCCGCCACGAAGGAGTACGTTCCATGGCTGCCCCTGTCACCCACTACAAGACTGCCGGACATCTGGCGTGCGGACGCCACGGCGACAACCTGGTCGCCACCCGCGAACTCAAGCGCGTGAAATGCCGCAACTGCCGCAACACCGAGGCCTTCAAGGAAGCCCGCCGCAACGAGCGCAACGCCGCACGACGCGCCGCGCGCCAGGCCAAGGCCAACGCGGCGCAAGCCACAGACTGGCGCTCAAGCTGGCGCCAGCGCCTGACCGACCTGCCCGGCCGTCAGCGTTTGCCACGCTGCTTCCCCGGCCAGCCCTACGTCTAGCAGGGCTGTTCAAGAACAGGCACCAGCTGCTCGCTCCGAGTCGCCAGTGAGCGCTCTGGATCCCCGCCTGCGCGGGGATGACGAGGCGGGAGGGCCATCGATAGCCGTAGCCCCGAGGCACGCGGGCAGCTTCATCGTTTCTCCCGCACGGCGCCACCCACCACCCCGTCATACCGGCACAGGCCGGTATCCAGTGGTCCGTTTCGGGCCACCAGCGAGCACGCTGGCCCCCGTCTGCCCGGGGATGACAAGGTGAGCAATCGGACGGCCGACCCTTGCAGTCGCGCGCCATGCAGGTCACCCTTACCTGTATATAAACCCAGCCCCAATTCGCCATGGCCGCCCCGCTCGACCCCAGCTTTTACTACCTGACCAACTTCCGCACCGCGCTGGCGTGGATCGACGCGCGCTATGCCGACCTGCTCAGCGCCGAGGAGCGCCAGTTCATCGACGCCTTCCACGGCCTCGTGCTGCCCGCGCAAGCGCTGCTGGTACGTCTGCTGATGCGCAAGGGTCCGCACTTTCGCGCCAGCAAACTGAGCTATGCGGAGATCGGCGCGATCGCCGAGGCCGCTGCGCCGTTGCTGGCGCTCGGCTGGCTACGCGACGACCAGCCGCTGGAGTTCGCCGAGCTGTTCGCGCTGCTGCGCAAGGACGAGCTGATCGCCGGCTTCCGCGACGCGCTGCCCTCGCCCGCATTGAAGAAGGCCGAGCTGTTCGAAGCCCTCGCCGCCCTGCACGAGCAGGCGCAGCCGTTCGCCGCCTGGTGCCCAGCGCTCGACGAGCCGCTGTATAGCCTGAGCGTCGGCGGCCTGTGCGACCGCCTGCGCCTGCTGTTCTTCGGCAACCTGCACCAGGACTGGTCGGAGTTCGTGCTCGCCGACCTCGGCATCTTCCGCTACGAGCAGGTGCCGTTCAGCGCCGATGCGCGCGGCTTCCGCAGCCGTGCCGACGTCGAGGCCTACCTGCACCTGTGGCAGTGCCGCGAGCAGTTCGCCCTCGGCCTGCCGGTCGCCGACGTGCTCGAGTTGCTCGCCGACTTCAGCAGCGACAACCCCTACCTGCAATCGCGCCACGCCAAGCTGCTGTTCCAGCTGGCCCAGCAGCTGGAGCGCGAAGGCGACGAACCGGCGGCACTGGCGCTGTACCGGCAGACGCCGTATGCCGGTTCACGGCAACGGCAGATTCGCGTGCTCGAACGCCTAGGCGGGTTCACCGAGGCGCATGCGCTGGCGTGCGCGGCCGCCGCGGCGCCGGAAAGCGACGCCGAAGCGCAGCTGGTCGAGCGCGCCCTGGTGCGCCTGCGTCGCCAGCTCGGCGAGCCGACGCCGCGTCGCCCGCGCCAGGCCGCCGCCGCGCGCCTCGACCTGAGCCTGCCGCGCCCGCCGGTGAGCGTCGAGTTCGCCGTGCAGGCGCACCTGCATGACGATGCGGCGCCGGTGCATTACGTGGAGAACACGCTGATCTGCAGCCTGTTCGGCCTGCTCTGCTGGGAGGCGATCTTCGCCCCGCTGCCGGGCGCGCTCTTCCATCCCTTCCACGCCGGGCCGGTCGACCTGCTCGCCCCGGACTTCCACACGCGCCGCGCCGCGCTGTTCGCCAACTGCCTGGCGCGCCTGGACAGTGACGCCTACGCGGAGGCGATCCGTCGCACCTACGCGGAGAAGCTCGGCACCGTCTCGCCGTTCGTGCACTGGGCGGTGCTCAGCGAGGAACTCCTCGAACAGGCCCTGCACTGCCTGCCGGCGGCGCACCTCAAGGCCTGGTTCCAGCGCCTGCTCGCCGACCTCAAGGCCAACCGCGCGGGGATGCCCGACCTGATCCAGTTCTACCCGGCCGAGCAGCGCTACCGGATGATCGAAGTGAAGGGCCCCGGCGATCGCCTGCAGGACAACCAGCGGCGCTGGCTGGCGTTCTGCGCCGAGCACGGCATGCCGGTGGAGGTCTGCTACGTGCAGTGGGACGATGAGCCTGCATGATCACCGGCAAAGAGGTGGCCAACGCCGCCTGAGCGGTTCAGATCAGCGCCAGTACCAGTAGCACCGCACACTCGCTCAACTCCACCAGAGCGCCGGCGGTATCGCCGGTGGTGCCGCCGAGACGCCGCAGCAGTGCGGCGCGCCACAGGGCGAACAGCAGCAGCGCGGTGCATAGCGCCAGCACGCCGCTCCAGCCGAGCAGCAGCATGGCTGCCACCTGCGCCACCAACACCCAGCGCAGCGCACGCCGTGGCAGATGCTCGGCGAGCGCCTGACCGAGGCCGCCAGCGCGCACGTACGGCGTGCTGAGGAACAGCAGCGGCAGCAGACAGCGCGCCACCCAGGGCGCCAGCAGCAGCGCCGACCAGTCGCCGCGCGGCAGCAGGGTGACCAGCGCGGCGAACTTGAGCAGCAGCAGCATGACCAGCACCACCACGGCGATCGGCCCGCTGCGAGGGTCTTTCATGATCGTCAGGGTGCGCTCGCGATCGCCGAAGCCGCCGACCCAGGCGTCCGCGGTGTCGGCCAGCCCATCCAGGTGCAGGGCGCCGCTGAACAGCACCCAGCCGGCCAGCAGCAGCGCCGCCTGCAGCAGCGGCGGCGCGCCGTGCAGGAGCAAGGCGAAGCCGACCAGCAGGCCGCCAAGCAGCAGGCCGACCGCCGGGTACCAGCACAACGAGCGGCCCATCTGCGCCGGCGTCGGCATCCCGGACAAACGCACCGGCAGACGCGAGAGGAACTGCACGGCGATCAACGCGGGAAGCAGCCAGGCCATCAGTCCGGCACCTCGGTGGTGGCCGGCAGGCTGAACAGCTCGCCATGACCGACCGCCACGCTAAGCAACTGCTCGCGCGGCAGGCCTTGCGCCTGCGCCAGCAACAGGCGCATCACCCCGCCGTGGCTGACCAGCAGCACCCGCCGCCCGGCGTGCTGCTGCGCCAGACGCTGCACCGCACTGCCGACCCGCGCGGCGAACTGCAGCAGCGGCTCGCCGTCGGGTGGTGTGTGGCCGTACGGGTCGGCCCAGAATTGCCCGAGCAGCTCGGCCTGCTCCTCCATCAGCGCGGCAGCGCTGCGCCCTTCCCAGGCGCCGAAATGCAGCTCGCGCAGATCGCTCTCCAACTGCAGCGGCACCGCCAGGCGCTCGGCCAACTCGGCGGCGAAGCGCGCGCAGCGCTGCAAAGGCGAGCTGACAATGACATCCCAGCTGCGCCCGGCCACTGCCGCGCGCATCTGCGCCCAGCCGACGGCGCTCAGCTCATCGTCGAGGCTGCCGCGAAACACGTTCCCCAGCGCGGTTTCGCCGTGGCGCAGCAGATCGAGCCTCATGCCGAACGCCCCGCCACGGCCGCTTCGGCGAAGGTCGCCATGTCGTTGTGCAGCTGGCAGGCCAGGCGCAGCAGCGGCACCGCCAGCGCCGCGCCACTGCCCTCGCCGAGGCGCAGGCCGAGCTCGAGCAGTGGCTCGCCGCCAAGCGCCGCGAGCAGCCGGCGATGGCCCGGCTCCGCGCCGCGATGGGCGAACAGCAGCCACTCGCGGCACGCCGGGTTGAGGCGTACCGCGCAGAGCGCTGCGACCGTGCAGATGAAGCCATCGACTAGCGCCGGTACGCCCTGCTGCGCACAGGCGACATAGGCGCCGGCCAGCGCGGCGAGCTCGAAGCCACCGAGGCAGCGCAGCACCTGCCAGGGGTCGTCGAAGTGCTCGGCGTGCAGCAGCAAGGCGCGCTCGATCACCGCCGCCTTGTGCTGCACGCCCTGCGGGTCGAGGCCGGTGCCCGGACCGACCAGCTCGTGCGCCGGGCAGCTGAGCAACGCACAGGCCACCGCGCTGGCCGCCGAAGTGTTGCCGATGCCCATCTCGCCGCCGATAAACAGCTCGGCGCCCGCCGCGTAAGCGCGGCCAACACTGTCGCGGCCGGCGGCCAGGGCGGCGTGCAGCTGTTCATCACGCAGCGCTGGCATACGGGCGAAGTTGGCGGTGCCGGCACCCAGCTGCAGGTGGCGCACGCCCGGCAGCGGCTCGAGCGGCAGCGCGCAGCCGAGGTCGATCACTTCCAGGGTCGCGCCCAGCTGACGGGCCAGCACGCTGATCGCCGCACCGCCGCCGACGAAATTGCGCAGCATCTGCACGGTGACCGCCTGCGGATAGGCCGACACGCCCTCCTCGACCACCCCGTGGTCGCCGGCGAACACGGCGATCCACGGCAGCTCCAGCTGCGGCCGGGGCGTGCCCTGCAACGCCGCGAGCTGCACCGCAACCTGCTCCAGCAGGCCCAGCGCACCGGCCGGTTTGGTCAACTGCGCCTGGCGCGCCAGCGCCGCCGCACGAACCTGCTGATCCGCGGCCCGGCAATCGTCCTGCCACCAGTTCGCGGCATTCATAGCGGCTGCCCCTTGAGCGTCATCGGCAAGCCGGCGACGGTGAACACCACGCGCTGGCAGCGTTCGGCGATGGCTTGGTGCAGCCAACCGGCCTCGTCGACGAAACGCCGACTCAGCGCACCGAGCGGGACCACGCCGAGGCCGGTTTCATTGCTGACCAGGATGATCCGCCCGGGCAGTGTGTCCAAGGTGCTCAGCAGCGCATCGCGCTCGGCGGCCAGGCGCGCCGCGTCTTCCAGCATCAGCAGGTTGGTCAGCCAGAGGGTCAGGCAATCGACCAGCAGACAGCGTTGCGGCGCCGCCTGCTCGCGCAGCACGCGGGCCAGTGCGATGGGCTCTTCGACCAGCGCCCACTCGGAGGGGCGCCGGCTGCGATGGGCGGCCACCCGCTCGGCCATTTCCAGGTCGAGCGGCTGGCTGGTGGCGATGTAGGTGACCGCCAGGCCGGACTCGCCGGCCAGCCTCTCGGCCAGGCGACTCTTGCCGGAGCGTGCGCCGCCGAGGATCAGTTCAAGCATGGGTGCTCCCCTCAAGGTCAGTGCTCCTCTCACGGTCAGCGCTCATAGCCCGCACCACTCGCGCAACCGCGCGGTGTCCAGATGTGCCTCCACCAGATCGGCGAGCCGCTCGATATCGCGCTCGCGCAACGCGTGGTAGTCGACCACCTGCACCTCGCGCAGGCCCGCCCAGCGCAACAGCGCGCTGCAGGCCGCGGGGGTCTCGAACAGGCCGTGCAGGTAGGTGCCGAGAATCTGCCCATCGGCGCTCTGCGCGCCGTCGCTACGGCCGTCGGCAAGCTGCACGGCGGGCTGCACCAGCGCCGCACCGCTACTGACCCCGGCATGGATCTCGTAGCCGCTGACCGGCGCGTCCTCCAGGCTGAGGCGGCCGCTGACGTTGCGCAGCTGCTTCTCGGCCTCCAGCACGGTGGCGAACTCCAGCAGACCCAGCCCCGGTGAGGAGCCGGCGGCGCCTTCCAGACCGAGCGGGTCGTCGATCGCCGTGCCGAGCATCTGCAGGCCGCCGCAGATGCCGAGCAGCTTGCCGCCGTAGCGCAGGTGGCGCTGCAGCGCGTCCTCCCAGCCCTGGGCGCGGAGGAACGCCAGGTCGGCACGCACGCTCTTCGAGCCGGGCAGGATGATCAGGTCGGCCGGCGGGATCGGCTGACCGGGGCCGACGAACTGCAGATCGACCTGCGGGTGCAGGCGCAGCGGGTCGAAATCGGTGTGGTTGCTGATGCGCGGCAGCACCGGCACCACCACCTTGAGCACGCGTTCGGCCTTGGCGCCCTGGCGCTGGTCGATGGCGTCCTCGGCTTCCAGGTGGAAATCCATCAGGTACGGCAGCACGCCGAGCACCGGTTTGCCGGTGCGCGCCTCCAGCCAATCGAGGCCGGGTTGCAGCAGGCCGATGTCGCCGCGGAAGCGGTTGATGACGAAGCCCACCACCCGCGCCTGCTCGCTTGGTGCGAGCAGCTCGAGGGTGCCGACCAGATGGGCGAACACACCGCCACGGTCGATGTCGGCGATCAGGATCACCGGGCAGTCGACCGCCTCGGCGAAGCCCATGTTGGCGATATCGCCGGCGCGCAGGTTGATCTCCGCCGGCGAGCCGGCACCCTCGACCATCACCACCGGGTACTGCGCGCTCAGCCGCGCGTGCGCGGTCAGCACCGCCTGCATCGCTACCTGCTTGTAGTCGTGGTAGGCGGCCGCCTCCATGCTGCTGATCGCCCGGCCGTGGATGATCACCTGCGCGCCGGTGTCGCTGTTCGGCTTGAGCAGCACCGGGTTCATGTCGGTGTGCGGCGCCAGGCCGGCGGCCTGCGCCTGCACCGCCTGGGCGCGGCCGATCTCGCCGCCGTCGGCAGTCACCGCGCTGTTCAGCGCCATGTTCTGCGGTTTGAACGGCACCACTGCGACGCCCTGGCGCTGCAGCCAGCGGCACAGGGCGACCACCAGGGTGCTCTTGCCCGCGTCGGAGGTGGTGCCTTGCACCATGAGTGTGGTCACTGTTCGGCCTCGGTTGTTGTAGGAGCGGATTTATCCGCGATCGCGGCATCGGCCTGAAAATCGGCGAGCGCCTGCTCCAGCCGCCGCCAGTCCGGCTCGCGCCCCGGCAGGCCAAAACGCAGGCTGGCCGGGCTGGCGAACTGGCGCACGAGGATGCCGCGCTGGGCGAGGAAATCGTGCAGCTGCGCGGCGCGTGGATCGGCGCACCACTGGAACAGCGCGGTGCCGCCGCTCGGCGCCCAGCCGTGGCGGCCGAGCAGCTCGGCCAGGCGCTGGCCCGCCGCTGCGGCACGCTGGCGCTGGACAAGTTGCGCGCCGCGGTCGCGCAGGCAGGCCTGGCCGACCACGCGGGTCGGCCCGCTGATCGTCCAGGGGCCGAGCTGTTCGGCGAGCTGCGCCAGGCGCAACGCACCGGCGACTACGAAACCCAGGCGCGCCCCGGCCAGGCCGAAGAACTTGCCGAACGAACGCAGCACAATCAGCTCGTCATCGGCGCTGGCCACCACGCTGTGCGCGGGGGTGACGTCGATGAACGCCTCGTCGACCACCAGCCAGCCACCGCGCTGGCGCAGTCGGGTGCGCCAGTCGAGCAGCAGCTCGGCCGGCAGCAGGCGGCCGGTGGGGTTGTTCGGATTGACCGCGACCAGCACGTCGAGGCTCGGCAGCGCGCGGGCTACCTCGGCATCGCTCAGCTCGACCACCTCGTGACCGGCCTGGCGCCAGGCGTGCGCGTGCTCGGCGTAACAAGGCGCCAGGACCCCCACCCGACCGCTGCGGCGCAGGCGCGGCAGCAGCTGGATCGCCGCCTGGGTGCCGGGTACCGGCAACACGCGCTCGACGCCGAAATAGCCGCAGGCCGCCGCCTCCAGGCCGTCGTCGGCCTCCGGCAGGCGCGCCCAGCTGCGGCTGTCCAGCGCCGGCACGGCGAACGGCCAGGGCGCGATTCCGGTGGACAGGTCGAGCCACTCCGCCACGGCAATGCCGTAGCGCTGCGCGGCCGCGTGCAGACGTCCGCCATGTTCAAGCATGCAGATAGCCCCCCACCGCCAGGATCAGCAACCACAGCCAGACGCCGCGCTGCACCAGCTCCAGCGCTTGGTCGATATGGCTAGGGTTGGCCGGCTCGCCTTCGCCGAGTGACGGCCGCGCGTGCAACTCGCCGTGATAGACCGCCGGCCCGCCCAGGCTCGCGCCCAGTGCGCCGGCGCCGGCGGCCATCACCGGGCCGGCATTGGGGCTGTCCCACTGCGGTGCCTGCAGACGCCAGCAGCGCAGCGCGCGGCGGGTGTCGCCAAGCAGCGCATAGGTCAGCGCCACCAGGCGCGCCGGCAGGTAGTTGAGCACGTCGTCGATGCGCGCCGCGGCCCAGCCGAAACGCTCGAAGCGCGCGTTGCGGTAGCCCCACATGGCATCCAAGGTGTTGCTCAGGCGATACAGCACCACGCCCGGCGCGCCGAGCACGGCGAACCAGAACAAGGCGGCGAGCACCGCGTCGCTGCCGTTCTCCAGCACCGACTCGGTGGCGGCGCGGGCCACTCCGCTTTCATCGAGTTCGGCGGTCTGCCGGCTGACCATGTAGCCGACGCGCTGCCGCGCCACTTCCAGCTCACCGGCGCGCAGCGCCTGGGCCACCGGCCGCGCGTGCTCACCGAGGCTGCGCAGGCCGAGCGCGGCGTACAGCGCCAGCGCCGCGACCAGCCAGCCGAGGTACGGCAGCTCGGCCAGCGCCCAGGCCAGCAGGGTCAGCGGCAGCACGGCGAGCAGCCAGGCCATCACCCCGTGGCTGCGCCAGCCGAGCGCGGCCGGACCCTCCGCCGCCTCATAGGGCCGATTGAAACGCTGCTCGAGGCGCGCCGCCAGGTTGCCGAAGGCCACCAGCGGATGCCAGCGGCGCGGCTCGCCGCATAGCGCGTCGAGCGCCACGCCGGCCACGGCCAGTAACGCCATGCTCATGTCGATGTTCCCCAATGGTTTTCGAACAACAGTTCCTGCAGCGGCCGCGGCGTCGCCCAGCGCTCCTCGACCAGCATCGGCTGCGGATAAAACTCGGTTACCGGGCCCAGGCACAACACCGCCTCGGCCTTGGCCCCGGCGGGCAGCCCGAGCAGCTCGCCGAGTGCGCGCGGCTCGAACAGCGACACCCAGCCCATGCCCAGGCCTTCGGCGCGCGCGGCCAGCCAGAGATTTTGAACGGCGCAGGCCAACGAGGCGAGGTCCATTTCCGGCAAGGTGCGGCGGCCGAACACATGCCGCTCGCGGTCGTCCATCAGCGCCACCACCAGCAGCTCGGCGCAGTCGCGGATGCCCTCGACCTTGAGGCGCATGAATGCGTCGCTGCGCTCGCCAAGCGCTGCGGCGGTGCGCAGCCGCTCCGCCTCGGCCAGCGTGTGGATGGCCTCGCGCAGCGCCGGCGCGGTGATACGGATGAAGCGCCAGGGTTGCATCAGGCCGACGCTGGGCGCCTGGTGCGCGGCTTCGAGCAGCCGTGCGAGCAGCTCCGGCGCCACCGTGCCGCCGGCGAAGTGGCGCATGTCGCGGCGTTCGGCGATGGCGCGATACACCGCCGCGCGCTCGGCGTCACTGAAGGCGTGCTCGGTCATGGGCGGAACAGCTCCGCCGCCGCCAGCGGATTGGACGGCAGGTAGAAGTGGATGTACGACGCGGTCAGCCGGCCCTGGCGGAACGCCGCCTCGGCGGTGCGCCGGTAATTCGGGCATTCGCCGTGGGCGAGCGGCGTCAGCGCCGAGTCCAGCGTCGAGTGGTGATAGGTATGGCCGCGCAGCCGCCCTTCCGGCAGTTCGACCTCTTGCAACGCCAAGGCTGCCACGCGCGGCTGCAGAGTGCCGCTGCCGGGCAGCAGGCCGAGCATGTCCGCGGACTGGCCGTGCTGGTCGGTCAGCCGTTCGAACAGGTAGAGCATGCCGCCGCATTCGGCATGGATCGGTTTGCCTACCGCGTGATGCGCGCGGATCGCCGTGGCCATCGGCTGGTTGCTGGCCAGGCTCGCCAGGTGCAGTTCCGGGTAGCCGCCGGGCAGGTACAGGCTGTCGACGGCCGGCAGCTCGTGGTCGGCCAGTGGCGAGAAGAAGCGCAGCTCGGCACCCAGAGCACGCAGCAGGTCGAGGTTGGCCTCATAGAGGAAGGCGAACGCGGCATCGCGGGCCACGCCGATGCGCACCCCGGCCAACACCGGCGGCAGCGGCGCGTCAGTCGGCGCGGCGAAGCGCACCGGCGCCGGCAACGTGGTATCGGCGCTGGCCGCCAGGGCATCGGCGGCGGCGTCCAGACGCGCGTCCAGATCCGCCAGCTCATTGGCCTGCACCAGACCGAGGTGGCGGCTCGGCAGCTCCACCGCGGCGCTGCGCGGCAAGGCGCCGAACCAGCGCAGCGATGGCGGCAGCGCGTCGCGGAGGATTTCGCCATGCCGCAGGCTGCCGACCTTGTTGCCGAGCACCCCGGCGAACGGCAGGTCGGCCTGGTAGCTGGCCAGACCGTGGGCCATGGCGCCGAAGGTCTGTGCCATGCCGGAACCGTCGATCGCCGCGAGCACCGGCACGCCGAAACGCCGTGCCAGATCGGCCGCCGACGGATTGCCGTCGAACAGGCCCATCACCCCTTCGATGAGGATCAGGTCGGCGCTGCCGGCCGCCTCCCAGAGCAGGCGCCGGCATTCCGCCTCGCCGATCATCCACAGGTCGAGCTGGTAGACCGGCAGGCCAGAGGCGCGGGCGAGAATCATCGGATCGAGGAAGTCCGGCCCGCACTTGAACACCCGCACCCGCCGCCCCTGGCGCGCATGCAGGCGCGCCAGCGCGGCGGTGACGGTGGTCTTGCCCTGGCCGGAAGCCGGGGCGGCGATCAGCAGGGCCGGACACTCGCGCGGCATCAGACCTCCGACTCCCGCTGCAGGCCCAGCCCGTTCCAGGCGCGCAGGCCGGTGTACAGCACCGCCGCCACGCCGACATACAGCGCCAGGTTGGCGAGGAAGCGCGGGTAGTAGTAGCCGATGCGCGGCAGAAAACCGGCCAGGGTCGGCTCCGGGTAGCGTCCGGAGAGGAAGTAGAAGCCGCCGCTGGACAGCAGGTGGCAGACCAACGCCGCCACCAGCACGCTCAAGGCCAGTCGCACCAGACTGCTCCAGTGCTCGCGGTGGCCGCGTGCGTACAGTCGCCCGCCGAGCCACAGCGCGCCGTAGGCCGGCACCAGCACCCAGTAGGCCGGCGATGTGCACCAGTCACCGACGGTGCCGACCGCGACCATGCTGAAGTCCAGCAGCGTGGCCTCGGCGAACAGCGCCGGGAACACCCAGCGCGGGCGCAGCCACACGCCGGCGAGGAAGAACACCGCCCAGGACGCGCTGGGCAGGTTGAGCGTGGCGAAGTGCTGACCGCGGGTGACCGCCATCAGCACGGCGAGGGCCAGGCCGAGGAGCAGTTGGCTGCGAGTAGAGAGCAGTGGCATGGGCGACTCCTTGGCTTACAGGGCCTGATAGCGCACGGTGAAGTACACCGCCTGGCCGGGCTGGTTGTAGCCGGCGGCGGTCTGGTAGTCGGCGTCGAACAGGTTGGCGACGCGGGTCTGCAGGCGCCATTCCGGGTTGAGCCGGTACTCGCCGCGCAGATCGAGGGTGGCGAAGCCGGCCAGCTCGGACTGGTTCTCCAGGTCGTCGTAGCTGGCGTCCTGGGCGCTGAGGCTGCCGCCGACGCTGAAGTCGCCGAAGGCCCGATCGAGGTCGAGGTTGAAGGTCTGGTCCGGGCGGCGGTTGAGGTCCTTGCCGTAGTAGGCGATGCCGTTCTTGCTGCGCTGCGAGCGGTTCTCCGCGTCGATCAGGCTGTAGCTGGCGTTCCACGCCCAGCCGAACAGCTCGCTGCCGAGCACCAGCTCGACGCCGCGAATGCGCGCCTCGTCGACACCCTCGGCCATGCTCACGGTCTTGCCGTTGACCTTGCTGGTCACCGTGGCGATCAGGTTGTCGATCTCGGTGCGGTAGGCGTTCGCCGCCCAGTGCCCCCAGCGGTGCTCGCCGCTTAGGCCGACTTCCAGACTCTTGGACTTCTCCGGCTGCAGGTCGGGGTTGCCGAAGTCCGGGTAGTACAGCTGGTTGAAGCTCGGTGCCTTGTAGGCGGTGCCGTAGTTGGCGGTGAAACGCAGCTCGTCGGTGAGCAGATAGCCCCAGCCGAGGTTGCCGGTGTCGTGGTTGCCGAACTGTTCATCGTCGTCGTGGCGCAGGCTGAGCTGCCAGTCCTGGCGGCCGAACTGGCCAAGGTACTGGACGAAGGCGCCGTGGTTGTCGCGCGAATCTTCGGCGTAACGGGTGCTGCTGTTGACCTCGTCACGCTGGAAGTCGGCGCCAAGGGTGAGCAGCTGGCCCTCGGCGAGGCTCAGGTCGTTCTGCCAGGACAACACGTCGCGGCGGCTGTCGAAGCGCGAGTAGAAGGCGCCGTCCTGATAAGCGTCGGACTTGTCCTCGCTGCGTCCGGCCTGCAGGGTGACCTGCCAGGGCTCGAGCGGGGCGAACCGCGCGCGGCTGCCGATGACCTTGGTCACGCCGTCGGCATTGGCGCCGAAGCCGGCGGTGCGTTTGCTGTTCACCGAGTCGTAGTCGTTGTGCGCCTTGGCCTGCAGCACATGGCCGTCCAGCTCGAGGCCGTTGGCGAAGCGGTAGCCGCCGTTCAGCGAACCGGACAGGTTGCGGTAGCCGTCGCTGTCGTCCTCGTAGCCGCTGACGCCGCGCGGCTTGACGTTGATGCCGTCGGTGTCCTGACCACTGACACCGAGGCTGTAGTGACCCTGGCCGTCCCCGCCACTGACCCCAGCGCTGCCTTCGTAGCTGTCGTGGGTGCCGTAGCCGGCCGAGGCGAACGGCTTGGCGCCCTGCCCGTCGCCCTTGCGGGTGAATATCTGGATCACCCCGCCAATGGCTTCCGAGCCGTACAGGCTGGAGCGCGGGCCGCGGACCACCTCGATGCGTTCGATCAGCTCGACCGGCAGGTCCTGCAGGGCGCTGCCGCCGCTGGTCACCGAGCCGGCCTTGATCCCGTCGATCAGCACCAGCACGTGGTTGGAGTTGGTGCCGCGCATGAACAGCGAGGTGGACTTGCCCGGCCCGCCGTTGTTGGCCAGCGAGATGCCGGGCACCCTGCGCAGCAGCTCCGGCACCGACTGGGCCTGGCTGCGCTCGATCTGCGCGCGGTCGATCACCGTGGTGGCGGCGAGGTTGTGTTGCGGCGTTTGCTCGACGCGGGCAGCGGTGACCACCTGCTCGTCGAGGGCGAATACGCGCTCGGCGGCGTGGCTGGATAGGGATGCGGAGAGGCCGCACAGCAATGCCGCTGTGGCCGTCAGAAGGGTCTTGCTCATTCGAGTTGTGTGCTCCGTCGCGCTCACCCGCACGACTCAGGCCGGGAAAAGCACACGAAGGACAGGCACGCACAGGAGCATCTCGCGACGGCCCGCACGCCAGACAACGCCCTCCGCGATGCTGTGGACTGCGACAGGCCGGTCTCCGGGCTTGCGAGTGGAACCCATGGGTTCCCCGATCGCGCCTTCCCGTGCGTGAGCACAGTGGCTGAATGCGATCGTCGACTCGCCTACCGTTGCGGGGGCAGCGCCGGAATTGTGCCGCGATCATCGCGGAACGCACCGGCTTCCCTGTTTCACCCTCTGGCCAATGGCCGGGGCACCTGTTGCAAGGCGCGCAGGTTAGTGGCTGAGGCGCGGAGCGTCAACGCGCAGCCGGCATGAACATGAGTGGTGCTCATGCCGCCTGCGTCTCAGCTGAGCTTGATTACCCAGCTCAGCGGCAGGGTGCGCATCAGCACGCCCATCAGGCTCCACGGCCAGCCCGGCACGCAGGCGTTGCCCGGCTCGCGCTCGATGCTGCGCACCAGGGCGCGGCAGCCGGTGGCCTCGTCGACGGCGAACGGCAGGTGCTTGGCGCCGGCGTTGAGGTCGGTACGGATGTACCCGGGGAACAGCGTGCTGACGCGAATCGGCGTGTGCAGCAGTTCGGCGCGGATGCCCTCGCCGAGGTGCGCCACTGCCGCCTTGCTCGCCGCGTAGGTGGTCAGGTGCTTGGGCAGGCCGCGCATCGCGCTCATCGAGGAGATGATCACCAGGTGGCCGGCGTTCTGCTGGCGGAAGATCTCCACCGCCGCCTCGCACTGCGCCAGTGCGGCGATGAAGTTGGTTTCCGCGGTGCGCTTGTTGGTCTCGAAGTGCCCGGTGCCGATGCGCCGCCCCTCGCCGATCCCGGCGTTGACCACGATGCGCTCGAGTTGGCCGAACAGCGCGGCGAACTCGCGGAACACGGCGAACACCTGTTCGTGGTCGTTGACGTCCAGCGCACGCACCTCGATACGCACGCCATGGCGCCCGCCGAGTTCCTCGCGCAGCGCCTCGAGGCGCTCGGTGCGCCGTGCACAGAGCGCCAGGTCGTAGCCGCGCGCGGCGAATTCGCGGGCCATGCCGGCACCCAGGCCGGAGCTCGCCCCGGTGATCAGGACAGTCTTGCGTGACGACATTTCGGTTCCTTTGTGTATTAGCGCCAGGTCAGCAGGTGCTGGGTATCGCCACGGAAGTGGCCGTGTTCGTTGAGGCTGAGCAGCATGCGCTCGCCGCGCGAAGTGGTCTGCACGCAGCTGACGCTGGCGTTGGCCAGGGTCCAGTTGACGCGCAGCGCCTTCTCGTCGCTGAGACCGAGCAGCGCCTGGGCGATCACCGAGATCACCCCGCCGGAGGTCACCACCAGATGGGGCTGCTCGCCGCGCGCCTCGCTGGCGACCTGCTCCAGCGCCTGCACGCAGCGACCCTGGAACTGCGCCCAGGATTCGTCGTAGTCGTGGTGCGCGCCAGCGGTCCAGCGCGCCATGGCGGCGCGGAACATCGCGGCGAAAGTTTCCCGCGGATTCGCGGCGCTGGCCAGGTCGGCGGACATCGCGCCGTGGTCGGCATAGCGCGGCTCGTGGCGGGCGATTACCTGCTGGTGGTCGAATTCGTTGAAGCCGGGCAGCGGCTCGCGCCCGGCCACCGCGCCGAGGCCTTCGAGCAGGCCTTCGGCGGTCTGCCGGTGACGGCGCATGCCGCCGGTCCACAGGGTGTCGACGGTTTCGCCGCGCGCCTTGAGCACCCGCCCGAGGTGGCGGGCCTGCTCTTCGCCGGTGCTGGACAGGCAGTCGTAGTCGGCGGCGCCGAAGGACGCCTGGCCGTGACGGACGAGGATGATGCGGGCCATGTTGAGCTCCTGCGCAAACGGTAGCGGACAGCGGCGCGGGCCGCTGCATTCTGGAATGCCGCGACTCTGGCGTGCCGGGCGCAGGCCGACAAGATCAATAAGTGGCCATGATCGTCGGCGATTCGCGACGCGGCGGCCGGGCTGCCATCAAAGCTAAACATTCACCTGCCAGGATGAGCCCGCTTCAGATCGACAGGATGCTCCCGTGAGCAACGCAATCCGTACCCTCCGCAAGACCCTCGACACCGTGGCCGCCAACAACGAGGCCGCTGCCATCGACGTGATGCGCGCCGCCGAACGCATCGCCGACGCCACCCTCAAGCAACAGCTGTTCGACGTGATCCACCGGATGAACGTCGACGCCGCCGAACTGCGCAGCGCCCGCGAACAGGTGGTCGAGAAGGAGCTGCGCCGTGCCTGAGCCCGACTACTCGTGGTGCGCCTCGCCGACGAAGGTCAGCGAGCTGAAGAAGCCCTCCTCGTCGATGTCCGGATCCCCCTTGACCGCCGCGTAACGCTCGGCGGCGATGATGTTGAGCCCGGCGTTGCGCACAATCACCGCCGCCCGACCATCGGCATCGGTGGTGGCGCTGACCGTATGCGGCGCGCTGCGGTAATCGCCGATCAACTCGACACCGACTGCCGGTTTGCCGTCCAGCAGTACCTGCACCGCTAGCGGCTTGCCGACGCCGACCCGCAGCGGATCGGTCTGCGGGACGATCTTCAGCCGCAGCTTGTCCAGCGCCGGCAGGTGCGCACCCTCGGCGTGGATCGCCAGGCTGTATTTGTAGGTGTGCAAAGCCTTAGTCGCGCCAGCTACCTGGCGGCGACCCTGGTTGACCCACTGGCCGTCTGCTGTCTGCGACCAGGCGCCATTGTCCAGCTCCACCGCGAGCACCGCCGGCGGCTTGAGCGGCGCCAGGCGAGCGTGGTCGGCGAGGCGTTCGACGGTTACCGGGATCAACTGGCCGGACTGCGCGTAGGCCCAGGCACCCCTGATCTTTTCGGCCTTGTAGGCGTCGTCCTCGGCGCCGTGCCCATAGATGACCTCGACGTGGCCACGGCGCTGCTCAGTCCACAGACCATGGGCCAGCACCGCGCCGGCGCCGAGGGTGGAAAACAGGCCGACGAGCAGCAGGGAAAGCGGTTTGTGCATGGGGAACTTCCTTGGTTTCACAGGTTTAGCGTCAGGCTGACGCTCAGGTTGCGCGGCTCACCGGGCATGACCCAGACACTGTTGTAGGCGCGCTCGTAGTAGTGGCGGTCGAACAGGTTGTTGAGGTTCAGGCCGAGCAGCAGCTCGTCGCTCAGCGGGTAATGGGCGAGCAGATCGACGGTGGTGTAGGCCGGCAGGCGGAAGTCGCTGCCGGCCTGGCCGGAGCGCTCGCCGACGTAGTGCACCGCCGCACCGAGGTCGGCGCCGTGCAGCGCACCATCCTGAAAGGCATACACCGCCATCAGGCTGCCGCTGTGGCGAGGGATACCCAGCAGGTCGCTGCCGATCGGCAGGGTGTTGTCCTCGGTCACTTCGGCATCGATGTAGGCGTAGGCGCCGATCAGCCGCACGGCGTCGTTCAGCTGGCCACTGAGCTGCAGGTCGAGACCACGGCTGCGCGCCTTGCCGGCGGCAATGCTGTCGCCGGGATTGGCCGGATCGGCGGTCAGCACATTTTTCTTGTCGATGTGGAACAGCGCGACGCTGGCGCCGAGCCGGCCACCGAGCAGGTCCAGCTTGATGCCAGTCTCGTAGCCGACACCCTCCTCCGGCTCGAACACCTGGCCCTGAGCGCCCATGCCGTTGGGCTTGAAGGAAGTGGAACCGTTGGCGAACAGGCCGACCTCCGGGGTCAGCTGGTAGAGCAAGCCGGCACGCTGGGTCAACGCGTCGTGGCGCTGCCGAGTACTGATGCCGCTGGCACGGTTCTGGGCGGTCTGCCGGTAATGCTCGAAACGCATCCCCAGCAACCCGCGCAGACGCTCGGTGAAGACGAGCTGATCCTGCAGGTTGAGCGCCTGGCTCTCGCTGCGCTCGAAGAAATCATTGGGCCGGGTCAGCGCCGGCTTGGCCTGGCCGTAGACCGGGGCGAAGACGTCGAGACCGTAGCCCAGCGAGGTCGCACTCTGCGGGTACTTCTGGCTGTTGCGGTAGTTCTCGTATTCGACGCCGGCGAGCAGTTCGTGGCTGATGCCGGCGGTGTCGAAGTAACCCAGCAGCTCGGCGCGGGTAATGCTGTCGTTCCACTCGAAATCGCGCTGGCGGTAGAAGCGCGAGACCTGGTGACCGGTCAGCGCCACCGTCTCCGAGCTGTTGCCATTCAGATGGCCCTGGTTGTAGTGACTGGCCAGCCGCAGCGTCCAGTCGCGGCTCAGGTCATGCTCGAGCGACAGCTGCAGCAGTTGGTTGTCGTTGCGGATCTGCCCATCGTTCGGCTCGCCGAGGTAGGTGCTGGGTGACACCGCGCCCATCTTGCCGCCCACTGCAGGGATGCCGCGATCGAACACCGACTCGGCGCGCGAGAACTCGGCGTCGAGCGTCAGTCGGGTGTCATCGCCGAGCTGCCAGCGCAGCGACGGGGTGACGACCTGGCGATCGGCCTCGACGTGATCGCGAAAGCTGTGGTTGTCCTCGACGGCGAGGATCACCCGCGACAGTACCCGGCCGTCGTCGCTCAGCGGCGTGTTGACGTCCAAGCTGCTGCGGTAGCGGTCCCAACGCCCGGCGCTGAGCTTCAACTGGCTGAAGGCCTCGGCCTGCGGCACCTTGCTGACAATATTCACCATGCCGCCCGGATCGCCGCGCCCGTAAAGGCTCGCGGCCGGTCCCTTGAGCACTTCCAGGCGCTCGATGCTGGCGACGTCCGGCGCGCTGTAGCTGCCGCGATTGATGGCGAATCCGTTGCGGTACAGCTCTCCGGTGGTAAAGCCGCGCACGCTGTAGTTGAGGAAGGTCAGCCCGCCGAAGTTGTTCTGCCGCGAGACGCCGCCGGCAAAGTCCAACGCGCGGTCGATGCGCGTCGCGTTCAGGTCCTCGATGACCTGCGCGGGCACCACCTCGACGCTCTGCGGCACGTCGCGGATGTCCGTGTCAGTGCGTGTCGCCGCCGCCGAACGGCTAGCCCTGTAACCGCGGATTTGCTCACCAGCCTCCTCCCCCATCGACTCGCCGATCACCGTCAGCGCGTCCAGTTCAACATTCCCTTCGGCGCCGGCAACAACCGGCGCACACGACCAGGCCAACCCGGTCAACCAGTAGCGAACGCTACGCATACCCACTCCTTGCATTCCTCGACTTTGGGTCGTACTGGGCTGCAGCGCGAGCAGGCACACGGCCCGTCCGGCCATGCGCGGTATCGACTTTTTAAATTGTTATCTTATAACATCTCTCTCAACAACCCCCGGAGCAAGAAATGCGGGACACGGATACAACACTTGAACAGCAGCGCGGCGCACGAAGCATTCGCGCGCCGGCCGATATCGAAAATGGAAGAGAGCCTAGCGTTAGCGGAGTGCGAGCTCGGCGACATCCGCGGTGTGGGCATCCCACTGCGCCGCCTCGAAGCGGTTACGGCCGCCCTCCTTGGCGCGATAGAGCAGCTTGTCCACCGCGGCAACGAAATCCAGCGCCTGCGCCGACGCCGTCGGCACGATGCTGCCCACCCCCAGGCTGACCGTGAGCAGCGGCGCCACCTGTGAGCGCGCATGCTGAATGCCCTGCTCGCGCACCAGCCGCCGGCAGCGTTCAGCCACCTGCGCGGCCGCGGCAGCGTCGGTCTCCGGCAGGATCAGCACGAACTCCTCGCCGCCGAAACGGCCGACGAAATCGCGTGGCCGACTGGCCGCCATACCCAGTGCCTGGCCGACGCTCTTCAGGCAATCGTCGCCCTGGATGTGCCCGTAGTGGTCGTTGTACTGCTTGAAGTAGTCGATATCGAGGAGGATCAGCGACAGCGGCTGCAGGCTGCGCTGGGCACTCGCCCATTCGACCTCCAGCACCCGGTCGAACATGCGCCGGTTGGCCACCCCGGTCAGGCCGTCCTTGTACGAATACTCTTCCAGCTGCTTCTGCAGATCGGCCAGGCGCTGCTCCGCCTGCTTGCGCTCGCTGATGTCGAACATGAAGCCGATCAGCGCCTCCACCTCACCGGCGGCATTGCGCACCACATGCACCACATCGCGAATCCACACGTACTCACCTGAGGCGGTCAGCGCCCGGTAGTCCGCCTCGTGGTCGGTGCCCGCCTGCGATTGCGACACGCAGAAGTTCACCACCGCCTCGCGGTCGTCCGGGTGCATGCGCTCGGCCCAGTCGTTGACGCCCACCCAACTGGACTGGCTCCAGCCGAGCAGCGCCTCGATCTGCGGGCCGATGTAGGCAAAGGTCATGCTCTGCCAGTCGATCTTCCAGGGAATCGCACGGGTCGATTCCAGCAGGGTTTTGTACACCGCGTCGGACGTTGCGATTCCATCTGGCATGACTGCGCCCCTGTGCTCGACTGCGCCGCACCACGCGGCAACGAAAAAGGCCCGCTTTACCGCGGGCCTTGGAAGGGTTGGTGGACCGAAGGAGGATCGAACTCCCGACCTCCGCATTGCGAACGCGGCGCTCTCCCAGCTGAGCTATCGGCCCGAACACGAGGAAAATTAGCCTGCCGCCGCACGCCGGACAAGCCCCTCAGCGCTTCCGACACAGGCTCAAGCCATCCCCCAGCGGCAGCAGCGACAAGTCGATGCGCGGGTCGCTGTGCAGTTTGCGGTTGAGCGCCTGGATCGCGCGGGTGTCCTCGCTGGTCGGCACCGCTTCGAGCACCCGGCCGCTCCACAGGGTGTTGTCGAACAAGATCAGGCCACCGGGACGAACCAGGGCCAGCGCTTGTTCGAGGTAGTGCAGGTAGTTGGCCTTGTCGGCGTCGATGAAGATTAGGTCGAAGAACTCCTCGGCGCCGTGGCTGCACAACCCCGCCAGGGTCTCCAGCGCCGGCGCCAAGCGCAGCTCGATGCGCTCCTCCATGCCGGCTTCGGCCCAGTAGCGCCTCGCGATGGCGTTGTACTCGCCGGGCAGGTCGCAGCAGATCATATGGCCGCCCTCGCCCATCGCCTCGGCCATGCACAGCGCGCTGTAGCCGGTGAAGGTGCCGACCTCGAGGAGCCGCCGCGCGCCGAGCAGCTTAACCAGCAAGGCCATGAACTGGCCCTGCTCCGGGGCGATCTGCCAGCGTGCCATCGGTAGCGCCTGGGTTTCCTCGCGCAGGCGCCGCAGCAGCGGCGATTCGCGCAAGGACACGTCGAGCAGGTAGTGGTACAGCGCGTCGTCAAGCTTGAGGGTCTGGCCGGTCATGGGCACACCTCGCGATCAGGGATGGCTGGCGAGGCTCGCCGGCGCCAGGATGCGCTTGGCGTCCAGATAGCTCTTTTGCCAGTAGGTGGTACTCAGGCTGTCCAGGCGCACCGTGCCGCCGGTGGACGGGGCGTGCACGAAGCGCCCTTCGCCGACATAGATGCCGGCATGGCTGACCTGGCCGCCGCCACTGGTGGCGAAGAACACCAGATCGCCCGCTAGCAGCGCATCGCGCGACACCCGCGGCGAACGCAGGGCCAGCAGTTCACGGGTCGAGCGCGGCAACTGCACGCCTGCCGCATCACGGTAGACGTAGCCGATCAGGCCACTGCAATCGAAGCCGGAATCTGGCGTGTTGCCGCCGTAGCGATAGGGCGTACCGACCAGGCCGAGGGCACGGAACAGCACATCTTCGGCGCTGCCATTGGCCTGCAAGGGCACGGTGTAGACAGGATTTTGCGGGGGAGGATTGCCAGCGCAGGCAGAGAGCAGCGCGACGAGGACCAGCAGGGTGAGGCGAGCCGGTAGACGCATGGGGCGGACAATCCTGTTCCGGAATGCGCCTTACTCTGCCGGCAGAGTGGGAAACGCGCAAGCCCGAGCGGGCTTACGCGCTGGGCGCCGTATCAGCGGTGGCTGACCGACGCCAGGGCCAGGGCGCGCTTGGCCTCGATGAAAGTGCGGCTCCAGTACTTGTCATCCAGGCTGTCGACCCGCACACCGCCACTGCGGCTGCTGGAGGAATGGATGAACTGGTCGTCGCCCAGGTAGATGCCGGCGTGGCTGACGCGACCGCGACCGCGGGTGCTGAAGAACAGCAGATCGCCCGGTTGCAGGTCCTTGCGCGCCACCAGCGGGGCATCAAGGTTGATCATTTCGCGGGTCGAGCGCGGCAGGCTCATGCCGGCTTCTTCCTTGAACAGGTAGCCGATGAAGCCGCTGCAGTCGAAACCGGTGTCCGCCGAGGTACCGCCGAAACGGTAACGAGTACCGACCAGCGACAGGCCGTGGGCCAGGATGCTGTCGGCGAAGCTGGGCAACTCGTAGGGCTTGGCCTGGGAAAAGTCCGGTAGCGGCTCTTCTTCCAGCGCGGCTTGCTGTTCCAGGGTGGCCGGCGGCGGCGCTGGATCATCCATACCGATGAATGCGCTCGGCGAATGGCCGGCGCAAGCCCCCAGAAGGAAGGTAAGTGCTAGTGGCACGAGGGGTGCGAAGCGCTTGAGCATGGGCACGACCGTGTCTGTAGTTCTTATGGAAGACGCGAATATGCCCGCTGGGAATGACGATTGCAAACTTTAATCGTGTCGAATGTGACCCAGTAGCTGCGACAAAATGTCTAACGCCCTTCCCTGCAGTCGGACGTCGACCAGGTCGCTGATATCGGTCATCGACGGGTTGATTTCCACCGTGAAACCACCGGCGGCGCGGGTGCGCAACAAGGGTTCGACGATGTAGGGAAAGCTCGCCGTGGTGCCGACGCTGAGCACCACCTCGAAGCCCTTGCGCAGCTCGGCGTACAGCTGGTCGATCGCCGCCTCGGGGAGCATTTCCTCGAACAAGACCACCGGCGGACGCAAGATGCCGCCACAGTCGGCACAGCGCGGCGGCAACGGGCGCTGCAGGTGAGCCGCCAGTTCAGCGCTCTCCGTGCCGCACGACTGGCAGTAGAGTGGCGCCAGCTGACCGTGAATCTCGATCAAGCGTTCGGCCGGGCTACCGGCGGCGCGGTGATAACCGTCGATGTTCTGGGTCAGTACCCAGCACTGCGGCTTGCGCCGCTGCAACTCGGCGATCGCCTGATGGCCGGCATTGGGCTGCGTACCGAGAGTCGCCTTGCCGAGTTCGGCGAGGTACTTCCAGCACAGCGCCGGGTCGCGCTGTAGCATCGGCCCGGACAAGGCTTCCTCAATCGGCAGCCCTTCGGCGGTCCGCCCGTTGTACAGGCCGCCCAGGCCGCGATAGGTCGGCAGGCCGGAGTCGGCGGAAACCCCAGCACCGGTAATGATCAGGATTCGCTCGGCCTGCTCGAGGGCGTGGGCGACACGGATGAGCTGCTGTTCCATCGATCCCCCGGTAGCGCGGTTCAGTGGTTGACGGTGTGCGCCAGCATGACCGACAGCTGGCACAGCGGACGCCCGCTCTCCTGATGCCACTGGTTGAACGCCGCTTGCACCAGCGCCAGGTCCTTGAGGCTGGTCGGCGCCTTGTCGATGATCTCCTGCGCCTTGAGCGCGGCGACCATGTCGTCGGTGGGAATAAAGGTGTCCTTGCCGACCATGCGCAGGAAACGCGGCGCGGACAAGCCGCCGAGCTGGCTGCCGCGCTTGGCCAGGAACTTCCACAGACCGACGATATCGGTGACCGGCCACTCGGCGATCAGCGCGCCGAAGCTGCCCTTCTCGCGCGCCACATCGAGGATGAACTGGGCATTGCGCGGCACGCTCTTGAGCTTGCCGAGGTGGCGGATCAAGCGTTCGTCGTGCATCAGCCGTTCGAGATGCTCGGCGCCCATCAGCACCACCTTTTCCGGGTCGAAACCGAAGAACACCTGCTCGAAGGCCGGCCACTTGGCATCCACCAGGCTGTGCTTGAGCCCGGCGCGGAACACGCGCAGGGCGATGGTCGACAGATAGCGGTCATCGCTGAGCGCGCGCAGCTCGGCGTCTGACTTCACCTGCGGCAGCCGTGCTTCCAGCGCCGCGCCCGAGCCGAAGCGGTTCAGGCAGTACTCATGCAGCCATTGATAGTCGCGCATCGATCCTTCGCCCTTTGCCGTCGTCGCTGATTACAGGTTCATCACATCGAGGAACCGCGGGGTGGCGTTGTCGTCGATGCGCAGGCTGGTGAAGTCAAACAGCTCGCGGTCGGCGAGCTGCGACGGCACCACGTTCTGCAGGGCGCGGAACATGATCTCGGTGCGCCCCGGCGACTTGCGCTCCCACTCCAGCAGCATTTCCTTGACCACCTGGCGCTGCAGGTTCTCCTGCGAGCCGCACAGGTTGCACGGAATGATCGGGAACTCCTTGAGCTCGGAGTACGCCTCGATGTCCTTCTCGCTGCAGTAGGCCAGTGGACGAATTACCACGTTGCGACCGTCGTCGGAGAGCAGCTTCGGCGGCATGGCCTTCAGCGTGCCGCCGTAGAACATATTGAGGAAGAAGGTTTCGAGGATGTCGTCGCGGTGGTGACCGAGCGCCATCTTGGTCGCGCCGATCTCGTCGGCGTAGGTGTACAGCGTGCCGCGGCGCAGGCGCGAGCACAGCGAGCAGGTGGTCTTGCCTTCCGGGATCTTTTCCTTGACCACCGAGTAGGTGTCTTTCTCGATGATGTGGTACGCCACGCCGAGCGCTTCCAGGTAGGCCGGCAGCACATGCTCCGGGAAGCCCGGCTGCTTCTGGTCCATGTTCACGGCCACGATCTCGAACTTGATCGGCGCGACCTTCTGCAGATAGAGCAGCACGTCGAGCATGGTGTAGCTGTCCTTGCCGCCGGACAGGCAGACCATGACCTTGTCGCCATCCTCGATCATGTTGAAGTCGGTGATGGCTTCGCCGGCCTGGCGACGAATACGTTTCTGCAGTTTGTTCTGGTTGACCGAAAGGGTGCCCATGGTGCGCTGGAGTCCGCGAGATGTGACGAAAGCCGATCATTTTACGCACAAAGCGGTTGCCGCCCCACCCCCGATGCTAGGCTCGGGCGATGAACAACGATTTCGATGGCGAGCTGGATCTCGCCGAGCAATTGCTCATTCTCTTGCGTGAGACGGTCGACGGCTGCAGCGAGCACCTGCTCATCCAGCGTCTGAAAAGCCGCCACTCCACACACATCCCGCACTTGCCGCTGACCGACAAGTTGGTGCTGTTCCGCACCCATTTCCTGGTGTTCAACGCGCTGTACCGGCTGCGCGATCAATTGTGGGCCCAGCAGAGCGGGCACCTGCAGATCGGCCCGCTGCATATCCAGCTGCTGCCCTACAGTCCGGGCGAAATGGCCTTGAGCGAGCATGATCCGCTGCGCGCGTACTACCTCGACCTGCGCAACCTGCGCGATACCCGCGAAGAAGACGTGGAGAAAATGCTCACCAGCTTCTGGACGCGGATGCAGGGCGGCGAGGAGAAACACGCCGCGCTAGAGCTGTTCGGCCTCGACACCAGCCGCAAGCTCGACCTCGGCACCATCAAGCACCGCTACCGGCAACTGGTCAGCGAGCACCACCCCGATCGCGGCGGCAGCACCGCCCGGCTGCAGTCGATCAACCTCGCGATGGAAATTCTCGAGCGCTATTACTCCTGAGTTTTAGAGAGCAATTCGCTCTAAAGCCACGGACGGCGCGGCCTCCAAGCCCATGCCATACTGCGACACACGGTCGCAGAGATTCGGCCCGTGCACCCGGCAGCGCTGACATGCGCCCCGGGCGCATCGCTGGGGGGCGATCGCATAACAAGAGGAGTGTTTGGCATGATCCATCACGTTCTGGGGCTTTTCACCCATCCCGACCAAGAGTGGCAAGAAATCCGTGGCGAAGAAGAATCCATCAGCCACATGTACCTGACCCACGTTCTCCTTCTCGCCGCGATTCCTGCGGTATCCGCCTACATCGGCACCACCCAGGTGGGCTGGACCATCGGCAACGGCGCGCCGGTGATGCTCACCGAAGGCAGCGCCATGGCCATGACCATCCTGTCCTACCTCGCCATGCTGGCCGGCGTGGCCGTGATGGGCGCGTTCATCCACTGGATGGCACGCACCTACGACGCCAGCCCGACCATGACCCAATGCGTGGTGTTCGCCGCGTACACCGCTACCCCGCTGTTCATCGGCGGCCTAGCGGCGTTGTACCCGAACCTGTGGTTGGCGATGGCGGTCGGTACGGCGGCGATCTGCTACACGGTGTACTTGCTGTATGTCGGCATCCCGACCTTCATGAACATACCCAAGGACGAAGGCTTCCTCTTCTCCAGTTCGGTCCTGGCCGTCGGCCTGGTCGTGCTGGTGGCGATGATTGCCCTGTCGGTGGTGTTGTGGGGTTCGGGCATCGGACCGATCTATCGCTACTGAACGCATGCCACGCAGGTTGCCTGACCTGCACCACCCTCACACAAGGCCGCCCACGGGCGGCCTTGTGCTGTCCGGGCCCGAGCGAAACATTGAACCCCTCGTCCGCTCCGCGGTTTCTAACCCTTAGGTAAACCGCTAGCACCCGCACACGACGAGGAGCTCTGCCATGAAGCCGCTATTGCTGACGCTGTTCACCAAGCCCGATCGCGCTTGGCACGACATCCGCCACACCGAAGAACAGCACCACCTGCACTACCTGGGGCACCTGCTGCTGTTCGCCCTGATTCCCGCCATCAGCCTGTACATCGGCAGCACCCTGGTCGGCTGGAGCCTGGCGGGCGACGAGACGGTCAAGCTCGGCTCGGCCAGCGCGCTGCAACTGAGCGTGCTGCTGTATGCCTACACGCTGCTCGGCGTGGCGCTGATGGGCGGGTTCCTGCGCTACCTCACCAGCCGGCTGGAGGCGCGCCCCAGCCTCAACGAGTGCATCGCCTTCATGGCCTACACCGCCATGCCGTACTTCGTCGCCGGCCTCGCGGCGCTGTATCCGATGCGCTGGCTGGCGGTCGTGGTGCTCGGCGCGGCCTCGGCCTACGCCACCTACCTACTGTTCATCGGCCTGCCGACCTTCCTGCGCCAGCGCCAGTCGGAGTCGTACTTCTACTTCGGCGCCACCTGGGGCGTCGGCATGCTGTTGCTGGTGACCTTCCTGGTCTCGGCGATCCTGGTGTGGAACTTCTACCTGATGCCCGACTACCAGCGCCTGACGCCCTGAGCCGGCGAACGGCGATTCAGGCCCGGCAGCGATACGGGCATAATGGCGCGCTCTGGAGTGCCCTATGCCCGAGTTGCTCAATGCCCGCGTCGAGGCCTGCTACCAGCAGGCCGAAGCCTTTTTCAAACGGCGTTTCCCGCGCCCCGAGGTCAGTTTTCAGCTGCGTGGCCAGAAGGCCGGCGTAGCCCACCTCACCGAGAACAAGCTGCGTTTCAACCCGCAGCTGTATCGGGAAAACAGTGAAGATTTCCTCAAGCAGACCGTCGCCCACGAAGTGGCGCACCTGATCGCTCACCAGCTGTTCGGCGCGAAGATCCAGCCGCACGGCGAGGAATGGCAGCTGATCATGCGTGGCGTCTATGAATTGCCGCCGCACCGCTGCCACAGCTATGACGTCAAACGCCGCCGGGTCAGCCGCTACATATACCTGTGCGCCTGCGCGGAAAACGACGAGTTCCCCTTCTCCGCCCAGCGTCACGCCCTGGTGGCCAAGGGGCGGCGCTACTACTGCCGGCGCTGCAAGACGACCCTGGTATTCAGCGGCCAGCAGCGGGTCGAGTAACCCGAGCCGCGCTGACTGACGTCGATCAGGCGATGACTTTCGCCGCCTTCAGCGTGGCGATCTGCTCGGTGCTGTAGCCCAAACCGTGCAAGACCTCCTCGCTATGCGCCCCGAGCGGCGCGCCGACATGCTGCGGTGCCGGCAGACCGGAGGAGAACTTGATCGGGCAGGCGATCTGCCGTTGCGCCGGCAGCCCCTCGCGCGGCACCTCGACCACCAGCTCGCGGGCCTTGAACTGCGGATGCTCGATCGCCTCGGCGAGGCCGAGCATCGGCTCCACGCAGGCATCCAGGCCGGCGAACAGCTCGCACCACTCGGCGAAATCGCGCAGTTCGAACTCGATCTGCAGCTCGCGCTTGAGCGCCGCCTGGTCTTCCGGCTTGCGCGACAGACCGCGCGCAGCCAGCTCGGGACGGCCCAGCGCGCTGCACAGCTGCTGCATGAACTGCGGCTCCAGGCTGCCGACCGACAACCAGCGCCCGTCGCGGCTGCGGTAATAGTCGTAGAAGCTGCCGCCGTTGAGGGTCTGGCTTTCCATCTGCGGCTCCTCGCCGCAGGCCAGATAACCGGCGCCACCCATGGCATGCAGGCTGAACGCGCAGTCGGTCATGCTGATGTCGATGTACTGCCCTTCGCCCGTCTGCTGGCGCTGGATCACGGCGGCCAGCAGACCCATCACCGCATGGAAGGAGCCACCGGCGATGTCCGCCACCTGCACGCCGAGCGGCAGAGGGCCGGTGTCGCGGCGGCCGGTCTGCGCGGCGACTCCGGACAGCGCCAGGTAGTTGATGTCATGCCCGGCGCGGTCCTTGTACGGGCCGGTCTGCCCGTAACCGGTAATCGACACGTAGATCAGCCGCGGGTTGATCGCCTTGAGCGCCTCGTAGCCGAGGCCCAGGCGCTCCATCACCCCCGGGCGGAACTGCTCGAGGACGATGTCGTAGTCGCCGAGCAGTTGCTTGACCACCTCGAGCGCCTCCGGGCGCTTGAGGTCGAGCGCGAGGCTGCGCTTGTTGCGGTTCAGGTAGGCGTGCGCCGTCGAGGCGCCGCCATCGTGCGGCGGCATCACCCGCAGCAGGTCCATGCGCGTCGGCGATTCGATGCGCAGCACCTCGGCACCCATGTCACCCAGCAACAGCGAGGCGAACGGACCGGGCAACAGGGTGGAGAAATCGAGAATCTTCAGGGACGACAGCGGGCCTTTCATTGCAACTCCTTCGGTCCAGTCATTGCCAGTGCAGCGGCTGGCGCACATCGAGGGCGGCCACCGCGTCGGCGAAGCGTGCTTCGAGCACGTTGCGGCGGATTTTCATGGTCGGCGTCATGCAGCCGTTGTCGATGGTCCAGGCGTCGCGCACCACCAGCAGGCTGCTGATCCGCTCGTGCGGCAACAGCCGCTCGTTGAGCGCGCCAAGTACCCCCAGCAAATCGCCGGCGACCTGCTCGCGGGCCGCCTCACGTGCCGACGGCGCCAGTTCGACCAGCGCCAATGGCTGATCCATGCCGCTGCCGATCAGGCAGACCTGCTCGATCCAGGTGCTCTTGGCCAGCTCGCCTTCGATCGGCGCCGGGGCGATGTACTTGCCCTTGCTGGTCTTGAAGATGTCTTTCAGGCGCCCGGTGATGGTCAGGTAGCCGCCGGCATCGATTTCGCCCTTGTCGCCGGTGTGCAGCCAGCCGTCGCGCAGGGTTTCGGCGGTCTTTTCCGGGTCGAGGTAGTAGCCGGTCATCAGCGCGCGACTACGGAACAGCACCTCGCCGCTGTCGTCGATGCGCAGTTCCAGGCCGGGCATCGGGCGGCCGACCGTGCCGAGGTGCACCTGGCCGGGCCGGTTGAAGGTGCCGTAGGCGAAGTTCTCGGTCATCCCGTAGCCCTCGCAGATGACCAGGCCGATGCGCTGGTACCACTCGAGCAGCGCACGGGGAATTGGTGCCGCACCGGACACCAGGATGCGCGCGCGGTCGAGGCCCAGACCACGGCGAATCTTGCGCGCCACCAGCCCGCCGACCAGCGGAATGCCCAGCAAGCGGTCCAGCTTGGCGGCCGGCAGTTTTTCCAGCACGCCCTGCTGGAAGCGCGTCCACAGCCGTGGCACGGCGAAGAACACCGTCGGGCGAACCTGGCGCAGGTCGTCGGCGAAGGTCTCCAGCGACTCGGCGAAGCTCACCGTGGCGCCGGCGCAGAGGCTCTCGAACTCGACCAGGAAGCGCTCGGCGGCGTGCGACAGCGGCAGGTAGGAGAAATACTGGTCGTCTTCGCCGATCTGCTGCTCGCCCACCGCGCCCTGCGCGGCGAACATCATCGCCCGCGCCGAGAGCATTACGCCCTTGGGCTGGCCGGTGGTGCCGGAGGTGTAGAGGATGCTGAGGATTTCCTCGGGCTGCTGCTCGTGGGCGACTACCAGCGGCGCGTGCTCGCGCAACAGCTCGTCCCAGTGGTACTGCGCCGGCAGCGTCGGATAGGGCATGGCAATGCGCTTGACCTCGGCGGGGATCGCCGAATCGAGCTTGTCCTGGCCGTCCAGCTTGCCGAGGAAGATCGCCTTGCACGCCGCGTGGCGCAGCACGTAGTCGATGCCGTCGGCCGACTGGGTCGGGTACAGCGGCACGCTGACCAGCCCGGCGAGCATGATCGCCAGATCGGCGACAAACCATTCCGCGCAATTCTTCGAGAACAGCGCCACCCGGTCACCCGGCTCGCAGCCCAGCGCGTGCATCGCGGTCGCCAAGCGCCGCGCCTGGTCGTCGACCTCGCGCCAGGTCAACGCATGCCAGACTCGCTCGCGCGGCTGGCGCAGCCAAACCGTATCGGGCTTCTGCGCCACCCACTGCGCAAAACGCTGCAACGGTAGTTGTTCAGTCATCGCTCAACCCTTCTTCTTGTTGTTGGGAGGGAACAGCATCGGGCGCGCGGCGCCCGTACCCTACTCTGCCTTCCTGAGCGGCGAAGACAAAGGCTCAGTGCGTAACGGAACGTTGCGCTAGTGCGCACGCGGATCAGAGCTTCATGCCGCGGCTGATGATCTCCTTCATGATCTCCGAGGTGCCGGCGAAGATGCGCTGGATGCGCGCGTTCGCGTACATCTTGCAGATCGGGTATTCCCACATGTAGCCCCAGCCGCCGTGCAGCTGCACGCCTTCATCGACCACCTTGCCAAGCAGTTCGGTGGTGAACAGCTTGGCCTCGGCGGCGACTTCCGGGGTGAGTTTCTTCTGGTTGTGGTCCATCACGCAGCGGTCGACGAACACCTGGGCGACGTCCACCTGGGTGCGCATCTCGGCCAGCTTGAAGCGGGTGTTCTGGAACTGCGCCACCGAGCGGCCAAAGGCCTGGCGCTCCTTGACGTAGTCGATGGTGGTCTGCAGCGCCGCCTCGGCGCCGGCCACCGCGCCGCAGGCGTTGGTCAGGCGTTCCTGGGCGAGCATGTTCATCAGGTAGAAGAAGCCGGCCTTGGCATCACCGAGCACGTTTTCCTTCGGCACCTTGACGTTGTTGAAGAACAGCTCGGCGGTGTCCTGGCTCTTCATGCCGAGCTTCTTCAGGTTGCGCCCACGCTCGAAGCCCTCCATGCCGCGCTCGACCAGGAACAAGCCCATGGCGTGCTTGTTCGACGGGTCGGTCTTCGCCGCGACGATCACCACGTCGGCCAGCAGACCGTTGGAGATGAACACCTTGGAGCCGTTGAGCAGGTAGTGGTCGCCCTTGTCCACGGCCGTAGCGCGCATGCCGGCCAGGTCGGAACCGGCGGCCGGTTCGGTCATCGCCACCGCGAGGATGGTCTCGCCACGGATAATTCCGGGGAGCAAACGAGCCTTCTGCTCGGCGTTGCCGTATTCGGCGATGTAAGGACCGCACAGCGCCGAGTGCAGCGGAATCATGAAGCCCGGCTCGTTGATGTTGGCCAGCTCCTCGCACATGACCTGCTCATAGCGGAAATCCTTGAGGCCCAGGCCGCCGTACTCCTCGTCCGCCCAAGGCAGCAGAAAGCCCATCTCGCCGGCCTTCTTCCACACCTCGCGATCGACCACGCCGGCCTCTTCCCAGGCCTCTTGATGCGGCACCACTTCCTTCTGCAGGAAACTGCGGAACGAGTCGCGGAACATGTCGTGTTCGGTTTCGAAGTGGATGCGTTGCATGGGGTGATCCTCGTGGATTTTTGTGCTCTCCGCAGGTTAAGCAGCCGCCCCCCCCCCTCTCAATGACGCATGCGCTCAGGATGCGTTGACGCATTCGCACAGCCGGAGGTGCGCCGTTACAACGACCGGGTTGTCCCTGCGCGGCGCGCTGACTACCATCGGGCGGCCCCGTCGACGAGCCCGAAGCCATGCGTGAACGCACCATCGCCAGCCATTTTGTCCGTGCCGCCCTGCGTGGCGCCGAGCGGCGCGGGCTGGACACCACGGCATTGCTGGCCGAACTCAACCTGCCGCCGGCGGTGCTCAACGAGCCGCGTGCGCGCATCGCCCCGGAGCAGTTCACCGCATTGATGCAGCGCGTGTGGGACGCCCTGGAAGACGAGTACATGGGCTTCGGTCGCGGCCGCAGCAAGCCCGGCACCTTCGCCATGGCCTGCTACACGCTGATCCATTGCCCGACCCTGGAGAAGGCCTGGGGCCGCGGCATGATGTTCTACGGGTTGTTCGAGGAAGCGCCGAAGCTCTCCCTGGAGCGCGACGGCGACAGCGTCTGGCTGCTGGTCGACGACAGCCGACTGAACGACCCCGACCATTTCCTCGTCGAGAGCCTGCTGCTGATCTGGCACCGCCTCGGCAGCTGGCTGATCGGCCAGCGCATCCGCCTGCTGGAAGCCGCCTTCAGTTACCCCGAACCGGCGCACAGCGGCGAATACGACCTGCTGTTCCCGGCGCCGCAGCGCTTTGCCGCCGGACGCACCGGCCTGCGCTTCCAGACCCGCTACCTGGACATGCCGCTGCTGCAGGACGAGCGCACGCTCAAGCAATTCCTCAAGAACTCGCCGGCCGACCTACTCGCCCGACCCGACGGTGGCGACAGCCTGACCAGCCAGATCCGCCGTCTGCTGGGGCGCGACTGCAATCAGTGGCCGGACCTCGACCACGTCGCCAGCCAGCTGCACACCAGCCCGCAGACCCTGCGCCGCCACCTGCGCGAGGAAGGCACCAGCTTCCAGGAGCTCAAGGACCATCTGCGCCGCGACCTGGCCATCTACCACCTCGGCCGCGACGGCCTGAGCCTGCAGGACATCGCCGAGCAGCTCGGTTTCTCCGAGGCCTCGGCCTTCCACCGCGCGTTCAAGAAATGGACCGGGCTGACCCCCGGCGCCTATCGCGCCCATCAGGACATCTAACTGCTCTGAGGCGAAGCGCCGTTGGTCGCCGACGCCACCCCGCGTTTTTGTCCTTATGAAATGCAGGGGCTAGGCTCAAGTCAGCCACATGGCTGGAGCCTGACCACCATGATTAGCGACGCTGGATATAAAGCAGACAAGGGCAAGGAAACCCGCCTGTTTCTCTTTCTCGTGATTTGCCTGTTTCCCTTGCTCTCCGTAGCCATCGTCGGTGGCTATGGGTTCCTCGTCTGGATGTACCAACTGGTCGTCGGCCCTCCCGGGCCGCCGGTGTAGGAGCGCCCGCATGCTCGCCCGACGCGCCTGGTTCAGGCGCCTCGGTGGTGCGCCCGTGGTACGCCGCCCGCCGTGGACTGCCAGTGATTTCACCGAACGCTGCACACGCTGCAACGCCTGCCTTGACGCCTGCCCGGAACAGGTGCTGATCGGCGGCGACGGCGGCTTCCCGCAGCTCGAGCTCAGCCACAGCGGCTGCTCGCTGTGCGGCGACTGCGCCAGCGTCTGCGAGGCCGGGGTATTCGACCTCTCCCGCGTCGCCTTTGCCTGGCACGCGCAGATCGACGCGCACTGCCTGGCGCTGGCCGGCATCCACTGCCGCAGCTGCGAGGACGCCTGCGCGGCGCGGGCGATCCGTTTCCAACTGCAGCTCGGCGGCCCCGCGCAACCGCAACTCGACCCGCTCGCCTGCACCGGCTGCGGCGCCTGCCTGGCGCCCTGCCCCAACCAGGCGATCCGCCTGATCGCCGAGGAACCCGCGCATGCCTGAACCCACGCAGATCGCCAGCCTGATCGTCCACACCCGCCCGGAGCACCTGCAGGCCGTGAAAGCCCAGCTGCGCCGCCTGCCGGGCCTGGAGCTGCATCAGGAAAGCCCGCTGGGCAAGCTGGTGGTGGTCCTCGAAGCCGAGCGGGAAAGCCAGATTCTCGACTGTGTGACCGCCATCCAGAGCCTGTCCGGCGTGCTCAACGCCAACCTGGTCTACCACGAAGTGCTCGAGGAGCCGGAGGCCGCGCACAGCAGCGCGTCCGTCCACGCTGGAGTAGCGCAACCATGAAGATGACCCGCCGTGAATTCGCCAAGGCCAACGCCGCCGCCATCGCCGCGGCGGCCGCCGGCCTGCCGATCCTCTCCACCGCCAGCAACCTGGTCACCGAGGCGGACATGACCCGCCTGGACTGGAACAAGGCGCCCTGCCGCTTCTGCGGCACCGGCTGCAGCGTGATGGTCGCCACCCGCGACGGCAAGGTGGTCGCCACCCACGGCGACATCAAGGCCGAGGTCAACCGCGGCATCAACTGCGTGAAGGGCTACTTCCTGTCGAAGATCATGTACGGCAGCGACCGCCTGACCCACCCGCTGCTGCGCATGAGCGGTGGCAAGTACGACAAGCAGGGCGAGTTCCAGCAGGTCAGCTGGGAGCAGGCCTTCGACATCATGGAGGAGAAGTTCAAGGCCGCGCTGAAGGCCAAGGGCCCGGAATCGGTGGGCATGTTCGGCTCCGGGCAATGGACGGTGTGGGAAGGCTACGCCGCCAACAAGCTGTTCAAGGCCGGTTTGCGCAGTAACAACATCGACCCCAACGCCCGGCATTGTATGGCCTCGGCGGTGATGGGCTTCATGCGCACCTTTGGCATGGACGAGCCGATGGGCTGCTACGACGACATCGAGGCCACCGACACCTTCGTGCTGTGGGGCTCGAACATGGCCGAGATGCACCCGGTGCTGTGGTCGCGGGTCACCGACCGGCGGCTTAGTGCGCCGCAGGTCAAGGTCGTGGTGCTGTCGACCTACGAGCACCGCAGCTTCGACCTCGCCGACATCCCCATGGTGTTCAAGCCGCAGACCGACCTGGTGATCCTCAACTACATCGCCAACCACATCATCCAGAGCGGCGCGGTGAACAAGGACTTCGTCGCCAAGCACACCAAGTTCGCCCACGGCGCCGAGGACATCGGCTACGGCCTGCGCCCCACCGACCCACTGGAGAAGAAGGCGAAGAACGCCGACAAGGCCAACACCTGGACGGACATCTCCTTCGACGAGTTCGCCGCCTTCGTCAAACCCTACACCCTGGAACGCGCCGCCAAGGAATCCGGGGTGCCGGCCGAACGCCTGAAGGCGCTGGCCGAGCTGTACGCCGATCCGAAGCGCAAGGTCATGTCGTTCTGGACCATGGGCTACAACCAGCACACCCGCGGGGTGTGGGCCAACAACCTGACCTACAACCTGCACCTGCTCACCGGCAAGATCAGCGAGCCGGGCAACAGCCCGTTTTCGCTGACCGGCCAGCCGTCGGCCTGCGGCACCGCCCGCGAGGTCGGCACCTTCGCCCACCGCCTGCCGGCCGACATGGTGGTGACCAACCCGAAGCACCGCGAGACGGCGGAGAAGATCTGGAAGCTGCCGCCCGGCACCATCCAGGAGAAGGTCGGTTTCCACGCCGTGCAGCAGAGCCGCATGCTCAAGGACGGCGTGCTCAACGTGTACTGGACGCAGGCCTGCAACAACATGCAGGCCGGGCCGAACATCATGCAGGAGACCCTGCCCGGCTGGCGCAACCCGGACAACTTCGTGATCGTCTCCGACGTCTACCCGACCGTCTCCGCGCAGGCCGCCGACCTGATCCTGCCAACCGCCATGTGGGTGGAAAAGGAAGGCGCCTACGGCAATGCCGAGCGGCGCACGCAGTTCTGGCACCAGCTGGTGAAAGCGCCGGGCGAGGCGAAGTCCGACCTCTGGCAGCTGGTGGAATTCTCCAAGCGCTTCACCACCGACGAGGTGTGGCCCGCCGAGCTGCTGGCCAAGGCCCCGGAGCTGAAGGGCAAGACCCTCTATGAGGTGCTCTACAAGAACGGCCAGGTCGATTCCGCGGCCAACGAGGAAATCGCCAAGGGCTACGCCAACGACGAGGCCGAGGCGTTCGGCTTCTATATCCAGAAGGGCCTGTTCGAGGAGTACGCGCGCTTCGGTCGCGGCCACGGCCACGACCTCGCGCCGTTCGACGCCTACCACGAGGCGCGCGGCCTGCGCTGGCCGGTGGTGGATGGCAAGGAAACCCGCTGGCGCTACCGCGAGGGCCACGACCCCTATGTGGTGGCCGGCAGCGAGGTGCAGTTCTATGGCTACCCGGACAAGAAGGCGATCATCTTCGCCCTGCCCTACGAGCCCCCGGCGGAGGCGCCGGACCAGGAATATCCGTTCTGGCTGTGCACCGGCCGGGTGCTCGAACACTGGCACACCGGCAGCATGACCGCGCGGGTGCCCGAGCTGTACAAGGCGGTGCCCGACGCGCTGGTGTACATGCACCCGGACGACGCCCGCGAGCTGAAGGTGCGCCGCGGCAGCGAAGTGAAGGTGATCAGCCGGCGTGGCGAAATCCGCGCACGGATCGAAACGCGCGGACGCAACAAACCGCCGCAGGGCCTGGTGTTCGTGCCGTTCTTCGACGCCAACAAGCTGATCAACAAGGTCACCCTGGACGCCACCGATCCGATCTCCAAGCAGACCGACTACAAGAAGTGCGCGGTCCGCATCGAACTGGTCAGCCTGGCCTGAGGAGCGCCGCCATGAACCGCATCTGCCTGCTCCTCACCGGCGCGCTGCTGTCGCTGCCGCTGCTCGCCGCCGATTACCCGCTGGACGCACCCGGCCCGGACGGCCGTCGCCCCGGCGGCCACCTCACCGAAAGCATGCCGGCACCACCGCTGGCCGACGAGGAAAACAAGGACATCAAACGCGAGCGCAACTACCCCGAGCAGCCGCCAACCATCCCGCACACCATTCGCGGCTACCGCATCGACACCAACAGCAACAAGTGCCTGTCCTGCCACAGCCGCGCGGCCAGCGCGCGCACCCAGGCGCCGATGATCAGCATCACCCACTACATGGACCGCGACGGCCAGGCGCTCGCCGCCGTGGCGCCGCGACGCTACTTCTGCGTGCAGTGCCACGTGCCGCAGAAAGACGTGAAGCCGCTGGTGGGCAACGTGTTCGAGGACATCGACACGATCCTGCAGCGCGACGCGGGCACCTCGACCGGCAACCCTTGAGGAGCGTGAGATGAAAGCATTGATCGCCTGGCTCCTCGGCTACTGGCAGGTGTTGCGCCGACCGAGCGTGCACTACAGCCTGGGCTTCCTGACCCTGATCGGCTTCGTCGCCGGGATCGTCTTCTGGGGCGGCTTCAACACCGCGCTGGAGGCCACCAACAGCGAGAAATTCTGCACTTCCTGCCATGAGATGCGCGACAACGTGTTCGTCGAACTGAAGGACACCATCCACTACAGCAACCGCTCCGGGGTACGCGCCACTTGCCCGGACTGCCACGTGCCGCACCAGTGGACCGACAAGATCGCGCGCAAGATGCAGGCCTCCAAGGAGGTCTGGGGCAAGATCTTCGGCACCATCAACACCCGCGAGAAGTTCGTCGAACACCGCCGCGAACTGGCCGAGCACGAATGGGCGCGGCTGAAGGCCAACGACTCGCTGGAATGCCGCAACTGCCACAACTTCGAGTTCATGGACTTCACCCGGCAGAGCCAGCGGGCCCGGCAGATGCACTCCACCGCGCTGGCCAGCGGCAAGGCGACCTGCATCGACTGCCACAAGGGCATCGCCCACCACCTGCCGGACATGAGCGGCGTGCCGGGCTGGAAATGACCCGCGGCGGGAAATCCGCGCGCGCTGGTCTACCCTTGTCGGTCCCGTCCGGAGGATTCGCCATGCGCCCGCTGCTCGCCCTGCTCCTGCTCGCCTGCGCCTTTAGCGCCCAGGCCGAAATCAAGACCCAAACCATTCCCTACCAGTCCGCCGACGGCACCAAGCTGATCGGCTACTACGCCTATGACGATGCCAAGGCCGGCAAACGCCCGGGCGTCATCGTCGTCCACGAATTCTGGGGCCTCAACGACTACGCCAAGCGCCGCGCCCGCGACCTCGCCGCGCTGGGCTACAGCGCGCTGGCCGTCGACATGTACGGCGACGGCAAGACCGCCGCGCATCCCAAGGAAGCCATGGCCTTCATGCAGGCCGCGCTGAAGGATGCCAAGGTCGCCGACGCGCGCTTCGCCGCCGGGGTCGAACTGCTCAAGGCGCAGCCGCAGACCGACCCGGCGAAGATCGCCGCGATTGGCTACTGCTTCGGCGGCCGCGTGGTGCTGGACATGGCCCGCCAGGGCATGCCGCTGCTCGGTGTGGCGAGCTTCCACGGCGTACTAGATACCAAGACTCCGGCCCAGCCTGGCGTGGTCAAGGCCAAGATCCTGGTCGAGCACGGCAGCGCCGACACCATCGTGCCGCCGGCGAGCGTCGCCGCCTTCAAGCAGGAAATGGACGCCGCCAAGGTCGACTACAAGTTCGTCGAGCAGCCCGGCGCCAAGCACAGCTTCACCAGCCCCGAGGCCGACATGCACAAGGACCATGGTCTCGACGTGGGCTACGACAAGAACGCCGACGAGAAATCCTGGGCCGACCTGCAGGCGTTCTTCGCCTCAATCTTCGGCTGAGCCGGCGGCGAATCTCAGGCAAAAAAAACGGGAGCCAATCGGCTCCCGCACTCAAACTGAGAAAACACCCGCCACCGACATCAGCAACGCTCTGGCGGCGGGATACAACCTCATCTGCACCTCAAACGAAGCGCGGCGCTAATCTGACACAAGCCCCCGCGGGCATCCGTTGCGCTTTGTTGGCGCTTTGCAAAGAAATGTAAACGCCGCGGCACGCTAGCCGCGCGGCGGCGCCATCGGCAGAATGCCCGCATGAATGCGCTGCCCGCCTGCTGCCCCGCCCTGCTCGACCATTGGCCGTTGCCCGTGCCGCTACCCGGTGCGCGACTGGTCAGCGCGACGTTCGATGCAGAGTTGCTGGCGCCGAGCGACTTCGCCGACTGCGGCCTCGCAGCACCAAAGGGTGCCGGTAAGCGCCAGGGCGAATTCCTCGCCGGGCGCCTGTGCGCTCGCGAGGCCTTGCACCTGCTCGGTCAACCGCCGCAATTCCCCGCGATAGGCGCCGACCGCGCGCCACAGTGGCCGGCCGGGGTGTGCGGCTCGATCACCCACAGCCATGGCTGGGCCGCCGCGGTGGTGGGTCAGCGCCAGGACTGGGCCGGACTCGGCCTGGACGTCGAGCGCCTGCTCAGCACCGAGCGCGCCGCGCGGCTGGCCGGGGAAATCCTCACTGCCAACGAACTCCAGCGCCTGCAGCGGCAACCCGCCGAGCAGCAGGCGCAACTGGTCACCCTAACCTTCTCGCTCAAGGAAAGCCTGTTCAAGGCGCTCTATCCGCTGGTGCTCAAGCGTTTCTATTTCGAGCACGCCGAACTACTGGAATGGTCGGCCGACGGCCAGGCGCGCCTGCGTCTGCTGCTCGACCTGTCGCCGACCTGGCGCACCGGTTGCGAACTGAGCGGGCAATTCAGCCTGTTCGACGGGCGCCTGCTCAGCCTGGTCGGCATTCCGACGGCTGACGCTTAAAGCCTGTTTCCGCCCACCTCGGCAGCACGGATCGCCCACGGCCACCTCACCTTCCGACCCGTGACCCCGGCGCAGGCCGGGGCCCAGAGGGCTTGCGGGCCATTCGGCGCGGGCAGCTGGATACCGGCCTGCGCCGGTATGACGGGCCTGCAAAAGGGGGCATCCAGAAAAACCGCGTCGCTTGCCGCGCCCACACAAAGAGCGCAAAACCGGCGCTTAGGACTCCAGAACAGGGGCGTCGCCGGAGGTCTGCTGGCGCGGCCAGATCAGGCTGAAGCGCGCGCCGCCGAGGCTCTCGCTGTCGCCGATCCAGGCCCGCCCGCCGTGCCAGTAGATGATCCGCCGCACGATCGACAGGCCCAGGCCATGCCCGCCGGAAGCCCGCGTGCGGCTGTTGTCCAGGCGTAGGAACGGGCGGAACAGCCGCTCACGCTCGCTTTCCGGCACGCCCGGACCATCGTCCTCGACATCCAGCCGGCAGCGCCGCACGCCGATCTGGTAGCTGAGGCGCACGCGAGACTCGGCGTGGCGCATGGCGTTGCTCAGCAGGTTCTGCAAGGCGCGGTGCAGGTAGCGGAACTCGCCCTCGACCACCGTGCTGCCGTCGGGGGCGGCGCGCATCTGCCCGCGCTCGACGCGGATGTTCGGGTAGAGCGGCGCCAACTCGATGATCACCTGGTCGATCAGTGCATCGAGGTCGACCTCCTGGAAGTCCAGCGCCGGCGCGCCCTGCTCCAGGCGCGCGTAGGTGAGCATCTCGTCGAGCAGCTTGTCGAGGTCCTGGATGTCGGCGTCCATGCCATCCATGTACTTGCGCCGCGCGGTCTCGGTCTCCGCGTCGCCGATCATCTCCAGACCGAAGCGCAGCCGCGCCACCGGGGTGCGCAGCTCATGGGACACCGCGCGGACCATCTCGCGCTGGATGGTCAGCGAACTTTGCAGGTGCTCGGCCATGGCATTGAAGGCGTCGGCCAGGCGGCCCACCGAGTCGGCATCACCGGAGGGCACCCGTGACTCCAGGCGGCCGCTGGCGATGCGCGTTGCCGCCCCTTCGAGGACCAGCAGGCGGCGCTCCAGGCGACGCACCAGCAGGTAGACGATCAGCCCGATCAGGCTCAGGCCGAGCACGCAGATCGGCCCGATCAGCTCCGGCGGGTAGGCATTCATCTGGTACAGCGGGCCGATTTCCAGCACCCAGGGCGTCGCGGTCACCCCGGAATAGACATTGATGGAGTCGCCGCCCTGGCCCAGGGCCATCACCGTATCGCCCTCGTCGATGCGGCGGCGCTGGTCGTCGTCGAGCTTGATGTTCTCCATGCGCACCAGGTGCAGGTCGAAGCCGAACTTCTGGTCTTCCTTGATCTGCGCCAGACGCGCCGGCTGCTCGGCGACCGGGAAGTGCACCAGTTCGTCGACCAGCAGGTACAACGTGGCGCGGGCCAGTTGCTCGCTGATCTGGCGGATTTCGCCGACCAGCACCACGCCCTCGCCGGCGCTGACCAGGCTGTAGACCTTGACCGAATGCGGGCCGGTCAGCTGGACCAGGACCTTGTTGCTGAACAGCTGGCCGCGCTCGCGGCTGTCCAGCGGCTGGTTCGCGATCGGCTGCAGTTTCAGCGGCACGCCGAGCAGACGCCCCCAGATCACCGCCGAGCGACGTCGTTCGACGTCACTCATGTGCTCCAGGTTGTGCGCCATCAGGCTGAAGGTGCCGCGCGCCAGGCGGTCGCGGTACTGATCGGAGCGCACCTCGTTGACCAGGTGCACAGTCAGCACGCCGAGCAGCGCGACCAGCACCAGCACGGCGAGCATGCCGCCGTAGATGCGCAGGAAGATCGAATTCATCGCGGGCCACCCTCTCTCTATATGGCCGGTCCGGGCCGTACGCCGCTCAGACCAGGCCTTCGGCCGCCTCGGCGACGAACAGGTAGCCCTTGCTGCGCACGGTCTTGATCAACCGCGGGTGCATCGGATCGTCACCGATCTTCGGCCTGATCCGCGAAATGCGCACGTCGATGGAGCGATCCTGGCCGTCGTATTCGATACCGCGCAGGGCGTTGAAGATTTCCTCGCGGGACAGGATGCGCCCGGCGTTGGAGGCCAGCAGCCAGAGCAGGTCGAATTCGGCGCTGGTCAGCTCGATGCTCTGCTCGCGCAGCCAGGCTTCGCGCATGGCGTTGTCGATCACCAGCGCGCCGAACTCCAGGCGCCGCTGGCCCTCGCCGCTGCCACCGGTCTCGGCCGCCTCGCTGCGCCGCAGCATGGCGCGGATGCGCGCCAGCAGCACGCGCGGGCGCACCGGCTTGCAGACATAGTCGTCGGCGCCCATCTCCAGGCCGAGCACCTGGTCCATGTCGTCGCTGCGCGCGGTGAGCATCAGGATCGGCCCGGCATAGCGGCCGCGTACCTTGCGACAGATGGCCAGGCCGTCTTCGCCCGGCAGCATCAGGTCGAGCACCACCAGGTCAGGCTGCTCGCGGAGGATACGTTCGGCCGCCCGCGCGCCGTCGGACTCGATGCTCACGCGCAAGCCGTTGCTCTCCAGGTACTCCTGGGTCAACGCGGCAAGGCGTTGGTCATCTTCGACGATCAGAATTTGCCAGGCTGTCTGCTCCACCACACTCTCTCCTGCACTGCACAGCGGCGGCATTGTATCAACGCCGGGCGGGACGTGACCGGGTGTTCACAAAAACCCCACATATAGTGTTCGCCTGGCATGCTCTGCGACGCCTGGCAAGGCCGAAATTTCGACCGCACATCCAACGACGAACGGCAGTAAGGGGGCAACCCCAGCAAGCACGGGCGTTCACGAAAGTTACCCCAAAGTAACCCACAGATTTATCCACAGGCTGGCTGAGAATGTCGGCTTGCCAACCCGGTAGCACCGCACTATCTTGTATCCCCATCGCGCCAGACACCTACATGTTGGGTTTTGGCTCACAATGAAACACAAGAAGAAGTTGCACCAACGGCTGGCAGAGAGCCCCGAAAATGTGCATAGAAAGTTTCGACATTCCGGCCTGGCGCTACCGCGCCGGCCACTACCCCGAGGAACGCGAGCGACGCGCCGGGGTGCAGCTTCACGGTAGGGCGGCGAACCCCGTTCCACCACTAGATGTAGTGCTGGCACAAATCCAGCAGCAGTGACTTGAGAGCCAGGGAAGTGCTTGAGTCGTGGCCTTTTCCTGACCTGCTTGTGTATTCCACGCGACCGGCCACCCAGCCGTGCGCATGGCGTTTTTGAGCGGAACGAAAGAAACGGCACCTCAAGTGTCCAGAGAATTCAATTAGAGAACACGGAGACCTCCATGCAGACCGAAACCACTCGCGAGAACCCGCAGGCAGGCGTGCCTCCGGTCGCTGACGCGGCCCAGGACCTGAACGCCACCGCCCCCGGTCAGCTGCGCGTGATCAAGCGCAACGGCACCGTGGTGCCGTACACCGATGACAAGATCACGGTAGCGATCACCAAAGCGTTCCTCGCAGTGGAAGGCGGCACCGCCGCCGCTTCGTCGCGCATCCACGACACCGTGGCGCGCCTGACCGAACAGGTCACCGCCACCTTCAAGCGTCGCATGCCCTCCGGCGGCACCATCCACATCGAAGAAATCCAGGACCAGGTCGAACTGGCCCTGATGCGCGCCGGCGAGCAGAAAGTCGCCCGTGACTACGTGATCTACCGCGAATCGCGCGCCCAGGTGCGTAAAGGCGGCGACAGCGAAGTCGCCCAGCCGCACCCGAGCATCCGCGTCACCAAGGCTGACGGCAGCCTCGCCCCGCTCGACATGGGCCGCCTGAACACCATCATCTCGGAAGCCTGCGAAGGCCTGGCCGAGGTCGACGGCGACCTGATCCAGCGCGACACCCTGAAGAACCTGTACGACGGCGTGGCCGAGAAGGACGTCAACACCGCGCTGGTGATGACCGCCCGTACCCTGGTCGAGCGCGAGCCGAACTACACCTACGTCACCGCCCGCCTGCTGATGGACACCCTGCGTGCCGAAGGCCTGGGCTTCCTCGGCGTAGCCGAGAGCGCCACCCACCACGAGATGGCCGAGCTGTACGCCCAAGCCCTGCCGGCGTACATCGAGAAAGGTGTCGAGTTCGAACTGCTGGACGCCAAGCTGAAATCCTTCGACCTGGAGAAACTGGGCAAGGCGATCAACCACGAGCGTGACCAGCAGTTCACCTACCTCGGCCTGCAGACCCTGTACGACCGTTACTTCATCCACAAGGACGGCATCCGCTTCGAACTGCCGCAGGTATTCTTCATGCGCGTGGCCATGGGCCTGGCCATCGAAGAGAAGCAGAAAGAAGACCGCGCCATCGAGTTCTACAACCTGCTGTCGTCCTTCGACTACATGAGCTCGACGCCGACCCTGTTCAACGCCGGCACCCTGCGTCCGCAGCTGTCCTCCTGCTACCTGACCACCGTGCCGGACGACCTGTCGGGCATCTACAGCGCGATCCACGACAACGCCATGCTGTCGAAATTCGCCGGCGGCCTGGGCAACGACTGGACCCCGGTGCGCGCACTGGGCTCCTACATCAAGGGCACCAACGGCAAATCCCAGGGCGTCGTGCCGTTCCTCAAAGTGGTGAACGACACCGCCGTTGCCGTAAACCAGGGTGGCAAGCGCAAGGGCGCGGTCTGCGCGTACCTCGAAACCTGGCACATGGACATCGAAGAGTTCATCGAGCTGCGCAAGAACACCGGTGACGACCGCCGCCGCACCCACGACATGAACACCGCGAACTGGATTCCGGACCTGTTCATGAAGCGCGTGTTCGACGATGGCCAGTGGACCCTGTTCTCGCCGAGCGAAGTGCCGGACCTGCACGACCTGACCGGCAAGGCCTTCGAAGAGCGCTACGAGTACTACGAAGCCATGGCCGGCTACGGCAAGATCAAGCTGCACAAGACCATCGCCGCCAAAGACCTGTGGCGCAAGATGCTCTCCATGCTGTTCGAAACCGGCCACCCGTGGCTGACCTTCAAAGACCCGTGCAACCTGCGCAGCCCGCAGCAGCACGTCGGCGTGGTCCACAGCTCGAACCTGTGCACCGAGATCACCCTGAACACCAACAAGGACGAGATCGCGGTGTGCAACCTGGGTTCGGTGAACCTGGTCAACCACATCGTCAATGGCAAGCTGGACCTGGCCAAGCTGGAGAAGACCGTCAAGACCGCGGTACGCATGCTCGATAACGTTATCGACATCAACTACTACTCGGTCCCGCAGGCGCAGAACTCCAACTTCAAGCACCGTCCGGTCGGCCTCGGCATCATGGGCTTCCAGGACGCGCTGTACCTGCAGCACATCGCCTACGGCTCCGACGCGGCCATCGAGTTCGCCGACAAGTCCATGGAAGCGGTCAGCTACTACGCCATCCAGGCTTCCTGCGACCTGGCCGACGAGCGCGGCAGCTACTCCACCTTCGACGGTTCGCTGTGGTCCAAAGGCATCCTGCCGCTGGATTCCCAGCAGATCCTCATCGAGGCGCGTGGCCAGAAGTACATCGACGTCGACCTGACCGAGTCCTTGGACTGGGCGCCGGTGCGTGCCCGTGTGCAGAAAGGCATCCGCAACTCGAACATCATGGCCATCGCGCCGACCGCGACCATCGCCAACATCACCGGCGTGTCGCAGTCGATCGAACCGACCTACCAGAACCTCTACGTGAAATCGAACCTCTCCGGCGAGTTCACCGTGATCAACCCGTACCTGGTGCGCGATCTGAAGAACCGCGGCCTGTGGGACTCGGTCATGGTCAACGACCTGAAGTACTACGACGGCTCCGTGCAGCAGATCGAGCGCATCCCGCAAGACCTGAAAGACCTGTACGCCACCGCCTTCGAAGTCGAGACCAAGTGGATCGTCGACGCCGCCAGCCGCCGTCAGAAGTGGATCGACCAGGCGCAGTCGCTGAACCTGTACATCGCCGGCGCTTCGGGCAAGAAGCTCGACGTGACCTACCGCATGGCCTGGTACCGTGGTCTGAAAACCACCTACTACCTCCGTGCCCTGGCCGCGACCAGCACCGAGAAGTCGACCATCACCACCGGCAAGCTCAACGCGGTGTCCAGCGGTGCGATCGACGAAGGCAACTTCGCCGCCGCAGCTGCCGAGCCGAAGCCGGCGCCGGTGCCGCAGGCCTGCTCCATCGATAACCCGGACTGCGAAGCCTGTCAGTGATAGGTGACGCACGAAGCTGAGCGGCGTGCGCGTTGTTGCCTGACTGATCGGACCCCATCACGTACAGCCGTACGCTCAGGGGCTCCGACCAGCCAGGCGCCTAGCGCCCCCTCGCTCAGCTTCGCGCTCGATTGGCACTACCGATCTGTTTTTACCCTCGCCCCTCTGGGGAGAGGGCTAGGGTGAGGGGCCAGCCTCTCCCCTGACGCACAACCCTCCCCTCTCCCGCTCGCGGGAGAGGGGCCGGGGAGAGGGCCAACTGCCCCACCCCGTTGCCACGCGCGCACTACGACATTTTGTGATTACCCGGCCGTGCAGTTCCGGCCCACACGACCAGACAGGAGAACCCCATGCTCAGCTGGGACGAATTCGATAAGGAAGACGGCGCCGACGCCGTTGTCGCCGCCAAGCCCGCCGCCGCGGTAGTCACCGCCGCCCTCGACAAGCTCGACGACGAAGCCGCCGGCTCCGTGGAAGAGGCGCGCGCCGTTTCCGCCAACGACTCCGAAGCGGTCGCCCGCGCCAAGCAGGCGCTGGACGCCCTCGACATCCAGGAAGGTCTGGACGACCTGGAAGGTGCCTCCGCGCGCGTGCACGTCGGCGACAAACAGATGATCAACGCCCGCGCCGACCTCAACCAGCTCGTACCCTTCAAGTACGACTGGGCCTGGCAGAAGTATCTGGATGGTTGCGCCAACCACTGGATGCCGCAGGAAGTGAACATGAACGCCGACATCGCTCTGTGGAAGAGCAAAGACGGCCTCAGCGAAGACGAGCGCCGCATCGTCATGCGCAACCTCGGCTTCTTCTCAACCGCCGACAGCCTGGTTGCCAACAACCTGGTACTCGCCGTGTACCGCCTGATCACCAACCCGGAGTGCCGCCAGTACATCCTGCGCCAGGCCTTCGAGGAAGCGATCCACACCCACGCCTACCAGTACTGCATCGAGTCGCTGGGCATGGATGAAGGCGAGATCTTCAACATGTACCACGAGATTCCGAGCGTCGCGAAGAAGGCGTCCTGGGGCCTCAAGTACACCCGTTCGATCTCCGACCCGGAATTCAAGACCGGCACCCCGGAAACCGACCGCCAGTTCCTGCGTAACCTGATCGCCTACTACTGCGTACTGGAAGGCATCTTCTTCTACTGCGGCTTCACCCAGATTCTCTCCATGGGCCGCCGCAACAAGATGACCGGCACCGCCGAGCAGTTCCAGTACATCCTCCGCGACGAGTCCATGCACCTCAACTTCGGCATCGACGTGATCAACCAGATCAAGATCGAAAACCCGCAGCTGTGGGACGCCCAGATGAAGGACGAAGCGACCCAGATGATCCTCCAGGGCACCCAACTGGAAATCGAATACGCACGCGACACCATGCCGCGCGGCGTGCTTGGCATGAACGCGGCGATGATGGAGGACTACCTCAAGTTCATCGCCAACCGCCGTCTGACTCAGATCGGCCTGAAAGAGGAATACCCGGGCGCGACCAACCCGTTCCCGTGGATGTCCGAAATCATGGACCTGAAGAAAGAGAAGAACTTCTTCGAGACCCGAGTGATTGAGTATCAGACTGGTGGAGCGTTGAGCTGGGATTGATTCCGGGTCACGTAGTTTTTCAACAAACACTGAAATCTTTTCACTGAATGTTGAAACGAACGCACCGAGACGGTGCGCAGCAGCTGCCTGGGGAGGCAGCTGCGCTAGCCATCTACGGCTGGCGTTAGCAACTGGGCAAGGCCATTAGCTCCAAAGGAATTGGGCAAAGGAAGTATGAAAAAGGGCCGGTGAGCATTTCTCACCGGCCCTTTATCATTGGCGGGTAATGCCGCTTTCGGCCAATAGCGGATTGATCGAACGTGCCTGAACTCGCCTTCTTGTGACGGTTCAAAATCTCTAGGAAATCTGGGGCAACTCAGATTGGGCGACTCGATACCAGTCGCGAGTGGATTTCAGTCCGAAATCTGTTCCGGAACGGTGCCGGCAGCGGGGTCTTGGATACACGCTTGCGGTTTTGACTGACGGAGTCGCGCTTGTCCACGCTGCCGCTGAGCCTGCTGCTTCGCGCGTAGTGCCTGAGCCGCCGTTACCAGGCCAACTGCCTGGCCGCTTAAATCCAAGCGCGGCGCATTCTCCGTCATGCTTGCCCAGTACCGACTTCCCCGACACCAGGTAGAGATGCCCAGCTTCAGCTGTTCGCTGGATATGCCAAGCAGTTCAAGGTGTTGCTCGGCATCTTTGAGAATGCCCTCCTTGAGCGGAACCTTGGGAGCCGGATTGACCGGGAAGGCCAATGGAAAGTGCTTCTGCAATCGCCAGATCGCTTCTACCGCAGGATCTTGCTCACGCGGCTTGGTTTGCGGTGAGGACTTCTGCTTGCGCTGCTTCGTGCTATCAGTCTTTACCTGCTCTTTTTCAGCTCGCAGGCGGTCGCGTAGCTCAGCTAGTTGCTCAAAACCCATGGTTCAGTTCGCAGCCTCAAGGTTGATTCGTGGCGCAAGGTTATCCCATGCAGTCCTTTGGAGCAGCCTGATCAGGCTGCGGCCCGACCAAGCGAAGTGATCGCGGCTCCCTGCCGCTCGCCGACGAGCAACGGAGCAGCGCGGCATGGGCAGTCCCAGACTGACTATGGATTAAGGCGTGCTTCTCGCCGGGAACGGAAGACCGGCGAGGAACGGACATGGATGCCCCCTAAGTTCCCATAATGAAACCTGTCCCCTACCCCTGTTCAAAATTGTCGACAAGCGACTACCGCGCAAGTTCTACTTCGGCCTACGGCTGCATGATCAAGTCATCATGCAGCGCGGAGCATTTCCGGAATAAACGCGAAGAAAAATAAAATGAACAAGAAAAACATCGCTTTGTTAGGTGGCGCTTTCGTCCTTGGCATTCTTTCGGGGTGTACTTCCGGCCCCTCCTTTGAAACCCCTTCAGGTCAAGCCGAGCTGGGCAATCCAGAGGCGCTCGTCTCCCTGGTTATGTCCGGTAGCATTGCCCCCGATGACTACCTGCCCGTTTATGAGGACGGCACTTTGGTAGCAAGGCCCCTTTGCTCGCTTTTCAAAAACCTTGGCGACACGCCGGGATATAACCTGCCGGGACATGACACTTCGGCTGCCATTGATTTTTTGCTTGAGCGAGACGCCGATGTAAATAAACCGTGTGCGATAAGCACCGACAACTCGGCCCATATGCGGATTGAACTGCCTCCGCCGCTGGAGTCGCTCTTCAAAATAGCCATGCTGCAAGAGATTCAGCTGGTACAGGGCGAGCAGCCCTATCAATCGCCTTCAGCAATCTACGCAGTCGCCGGCAAATTGATTCAGCGTGGCGCCACTGTGAATCCGCATTCATACCTGGGAATTAAGTTGGGTCTTGCAGAGCACGGTGTTGAGCGCATGCCCATTACCTTGGCCGTATTCCAAAACGTTGCAAAACGCGAAGCTTATCCAGCCGCAGAAGCCATGAGAGCTTCGGACGCAGAATATGCGGCCCAGCAGGAAGAAGAATCGAAGAACAGTTTATTCAGCGCAGAAAACATTGCTGGGATTGCCACCATTGCCTCGATGGCTGCCGACAATTATGCAGTGGCGCAAGCGATGAGCGACGCACAAGCAGTAAGCGCAGCCCTTCCACTGGCTCATGCCACGTCGCCTTCGAAGGCGGGTAGTGTGCCAAGCGCAAGCGCCACAACCATCATTGGCGCTGAAAACGTTAAGCCTAGTCCCCCCGAGCTATACACGAATAGCAGCCACACCGGCGGTGCCAATGTGTCTGACGCTCAAGCAGCACAACTGGGTGCCCAGTTAGCCGGCGTCTCCCTGAATTTCGCCGAGACCCACTCGCCTGTAAGCGCCGCCAGCATGCGACCGCACGAGACCGTGACTGAAGCTGCCACGCAACTCGCTAGCGCACCTGTTCAAGCGAACGCCCGGCCTTCTAGCAAGCTCATCATTCGGCAGTTAGGCAATGAGACGCCGCTAGCAGTCACGACAACGCTGCTGCCGGTCGACGAGTTCAGCTCTCCCATCTGCGGCAAGGTCTTCAAATGGCTTGGCAACTCAGATGAGGCATCGCTCAGCTTCTCCTGTGGCGACGGTGCCGTCGGCAAAGGCAGTTACGTGGATGGCAGTGAGCGCGGTGAGTTCGTTTGGGGCTACGCGCTGGAGGCCGATGGCAGCAAGGTGCGCGTGAAAACGTACGAAGAGTGGGAGGATCCAATGTTGCCTAAGTCGCAATTGCGCGCGGTACAGATTCTCTATCGCTACACCAGCGGCCCGAAAGAAGGGCAAAGCTACACCACGCTCACGGGGCCGCTGGAGAAAGGCGCGACGTATGGTTATTACATGTTCAGGGACTACTTCACGAATTAGTGGAGCACTTTCCACACCTAGCCCAATCGGGTACGGACTAAAGATTCGCCGTAGGGATTGTCCTCTTGCGGCCGGTAGCCTTCTCTCACGAACGAACGCTACCGGCCGATTCTGTTGAAAAAGTCGGCCTCGGTTACCACGGCGGAAAAGTTGGCGCCTGAGATTGAAATCCTAAAATTCGGCAGAGGATTGTGGGCCCAGATTTCACGTAGCGACGCGCAGAAAAGGTATTTTCATCGGTCACTATTGGGGCAGTTTGGGCAATGCGACTTTTTCAACAGAATCGGCCAATAGCGGATACCCAAATCGTCTACAAAAGTAGGCTCTTTTCACTAGTTAGAGGCACGTAGGACACCGCTCAAGAGAAAGGCCCAGGTGCGAACCTGGGCCTTTCTCTTTCCGGCAGCAGATGTCAGCTGCCTAGGCGTTGCACCGCTCCCGGGTCGATATCAGCATTGCCATTGCGGGCGCGCTCCTCGGCCAGGCGTGCGCCCTCGGCGGCGGTGAGCGTAAACAGTCGCTCCGGATCGCCGCTGCGCAGGTGCAGAGCAATCTTCTCGGTGCCCTCCACCACTTCAATGCTGCGCTGGCCGGCCGCCAGCCCCTCAACGATGCGCCGGGCGGCTTCCTCGGCGGGCATGCCGCTGTCGATATTGACGTCGGAGCGGCCGCGGCGAGCGCCGTCGCCGCCCAGCGCGTTGACCGCCACGCCGGTACGCACCGAGCCAGGCAGGATCACGCTGACGCGGATGCCATGGGCCTGTTCGACCTCGGCGCGCAGGGCTTCAAAGTAGCCGATTACAGCGTGCTTGGCCCCGCAGTAGCCGGTACGCAGCGGGGCGCCGACCTTGCCGGCCACCGAGCTGACCACTGCCAGTTGGCCGCCGCCCTGAGCGGCCAGGCGCGGCAGCAGCAGCTGAGTGAGGGCCACCGGTGCCAGGTAGTCGACTTCCATCAGCTCGCGGTACACCTCGAAGCGGGTATCCAGGGCTAGGCTGCGCTGGCTGACGCCGGCATTGTTGATCAGGCAGTCGATACGTCCCTGCCAGGCCCACGCCTGCTCGACTACCTGCGGCAGCGCGGCGTAGTCGGTGCTTTCGAAGGGAAGTACCAGGGCGCGTTGCGGCGCCTGCTCAGCGACGGCCTGCAGCGCAGCTTCGCGCCGGCCGGAGAGAATGACACGCGCGCCCTGTTGCAGCAGCAGGCGGGCCAGGGCCTCGCCAATGCCGGAGGATGCCCCGGTGATCCAGACCACTTGGTTGTCGAAAGCCATGTGCCACTCCTTCTCTTGGGTAGCCGCAGTCTAGTGCGCACCGCGTCACTCGCCCCATGGCCGCGCCGGCCAAGGCGCTGGCCCTGCGGCCACGAAATAGCCTGCAGGTTTCGGGTTGCTAGCTTTGCAGGAGGTTTGCGGCGTTCTGAGCTAGCACCACTCCGCCAGCCATGCCGAGGAACTAAGGCACTCCGGATTGCGTAGATTCTGGATGACCGGCATTAGCAGCCGAAAGTCGCCGTTAACGAAGGCTGCATCCGGCCAGTTGCGGACATACTCAGAGCCGCTTCAATATCTCATTACGCAGGGTTACGCCCGCGATACTGCGTCAGCAGGAATTCAGGAAGTCGAGCTACTGCCGTCATTGAAAAAATCATCACGAGCAACGCGTCCGAAATCGCTGAGATCCTGATCCTCATCGCTGAACATGAAGTTCACCATGCGCTCTCGTTTGAGGCCGGAAATCGTCCTGAAAAAGCAGGGCTCGCACAGATGGACCTCATAGCGCTCGCCATCGTGGGCCGAGCCATAACCCCAACTGGCGCGAAGAGTGCCGAACTGCAATCCATACCCTTCAACGCGTGTGCTGTCGCCACAAACGTCGCACAGAACATCACTGACCGATTCGGTCTGTTTCATAGCGGTGATCTTCATTGGCAATCTCCCACCTCGGTACATGTATGCCTTGGTTTATCCAGAACACGATACTCCTACTGAACCCTTCCTCGGTGGGGGGATGTGCTACCGCGAGTAGGTGCGGCTGGCGAATGTCCGTTTATGGCCGATTCTGTTGAAAAAGTAGCTGCTTCCCCATGCCGTCGGCAGAATTGCTCTGTCAGCGAGCGCGGGGGCGAACAGCATGATGGGACAGCTACCGAGTGGACAGCAGCGCCTGTTCTACTCGTTCAATCTGGAAGACCACGTTCCGCCCCAACACCTTTTACGTAGCATCGACCAGTGCCTGGATCTCAGCGATCTGCGTACAAACCTGACCGACTTCTACAGCCCCATCGGACGCCCCTCGATTGATCCGGAGTTGATGGTGCGCATGCTGGTCGTTGGCTACTGCTACGGCATCCGCTCCGAGCGACAGCTGTGCGAAGAGGTGCATTTAAACCTGACCTATCGCTGGTTCTGCCGGCTGGGTCTGGAAGACGAAGTACCCAATCACTCGACCTTCTCGAAGAATCGCCACGGCCGCTTCCGTGACAGCGGCCTGTTCCGCTGGTTGTTCAATGAGGTGCTGCGGCGCTGCATGGCGGCTGGCCTGGTCAAAGGTGAAGGTTTCGCTGTAGACACCAGCATCATCAAGGCGGATGCCAGCCGGCAACGTGGCGTGGCGGGAGATGAAGTCGATTGGCGTGATCCCGCGCTCAGCAACCGCGCTGTGCGCGAGTACCTTGAAGCCCTTGATGAAGAGGCGCTGGCTGAAACTCTTCCCAAGAAAGTCTCACTCACCGATCCGCTGTCCCGTTGGACTGCTGCGCCAGGCGGCCCGGCCTTCTTTGCCTACTCCACGAATTACCTGATCGATACTGAGCACGGCGTGATCATGGATGTGGAGGCGACTCCGGCGCACCGTACCGCCGAAGTCGATTCGACCAGGACGATGGTGGCGCGTGTCGAAGCGCAGTTCGACCTCACGCCGGAACGACTCATCGGTGATACCGCCTATGGCACTGCCCCGATGCTGGCCTGGATGGTCGAAGAAAAGAACATCGAACCGCATGTGCCGGTGTGGGACAAGACCGAGCGCAAGGACGACAGCCTATCCAGTAACGACTTCCACTGGAATCCAGAGGCCAATGAATACCGCTGCCCAGCCGGCAAACCGCTACGCAGCGAATGGCGCATCTTCACCCAGCAGAGATCGCGGGTGACCAAGGCCAACACCATCATCTACCGCTCCAGCCAAACCGACTGCGCCATCTGCCCACTGAAAACGAAGTGTTGCCCCAATACGCCGATCCGCAAGATCGTCCGCAGCATCCATGAGGCTGCCCGCGACGTGGCACGACGCATCGCCAATACGCCGGAATACCTTGTCTCTCGCTGCGAGCGAAAGAAGGTAGAGATGCTTTTCGCCCACCTCAAACGGATCATGAAACTCGACCGTTTGGCTTTTTCCCACGCTTTGGCCGCCGCTTCCGACTCCATCTGGTCGTCCAGTATCGAACCCATGAGGTGTTGGTTTTTCAGTAGTTTGCGGACGCTCGGCCGGCATAAGTGATTATCAGAGACCGAGAAAGCGGTCTGTACAAGAACCGATACGATTCTGCGGGCTCATATCAAAGCCGAAGGGCTACAACGTTTCGGGACTGCGCAACTGCGCCCGGTACCGACTGGGCGTGGTACCGGCCCATTCGCGAAAAGCTTTGACGAAGTTGGACGCTTCGGTAAAGCCCGAACGCTGGGCCACCAAGCCGATAGGCAAGTCGGTGGTCCGCAGCAACTGGCTGGCCATGTCGAACTTCACTTCCTTGAGGAGCTGACGAAAATGCAGATCCAAATCCTCCAAGCGGCGATTGAGGGTACGGGTGGACATATTGAAGTGGCTGGCCACTTCGTCGGCAGTGGGCGGTGCTTCGAGCAGATTGCGTAGGTGGCTACGAATGCGCTCGGGCAGCGAAATAGGCCGCAGGCTGCGTTGGCAGGCTTCTTCGCAGGCTTCCATGGCAGCGGGCAGGTAGGTGGGGCAGGAACCCACTAAGGGAATACGGGTGAGCTCACGGGCAACCAGAATCTGGCTGTGCTTTTGCGAGAAGCGCACCTTGTCGCCAAACAGCTCGCGAAAGGCTGTGCTGTCTTCGGGTTCGGGGTAATCGAATTCGACGAAGTAATCCAGTTCATGCAGTGGTCGCTCCAGACCGCGCGACAGGTTGTAAGCCAGCGATACCAGCCAGCTTTCCTGGTTGAAGTGGTAGTTGCTGCCCAAGGGGATCAGCTTGTTGGCGATCAGCGCCACGTAATTGGGGTGATCGACACGGCGCAGGTTGAACGCGCTACCGAGAATTTTCTGGTAACGGCGCATGATCTGGTAGCCGGTTTCCATGTCCGGCACACAGGACAGGGCCACCCCCAGTTCGGCCATATGGGCATGACGAATACGCTTGCCAAATTCGAAGCCCAGGCGAGGATTGCCGGTCAGTTGCAGGCCCCGGGCAATGATGATCGACAGCTGCTGGTAGCTGAACAGGTGCTGCGGTTGGGAAAAGTGCTCCAGTACCACGCCGGTGCCCTCGAACAGATCGTGGGCGCTCAGGCCTTGTTCGAGCAGCATTTGCACCAGTACGGCGGGCAGGTGTGGGGTGACCATCGGCGTGGTCATGGAGATATGACCTTCGAACGTTTCCATAGCGCGGCCCTTTTTGCTCGGTACGTTAACCATTGCTCCTCTGCCCGGCAACGCCGGATTGCTGATGGGGATAACACAAAATATCCGCCCCGACCGGACTAGCCAGGGCAGACAAAAGGGTGAGCGATCAACGCAACAGGTGCGAGCCACCGTCTACAAGGAACTCCGAGCCCGTGATATAGCCCGCTTCATCCGAGGCGAGAAAGGCAATTAGTGCCGCCGCATCGTTCGGCGTGCCAGCCTGGCCCAGCGGAATGCTGTTGGCGTAGCGCTGAATTGAGTCACGGGTGCTGGCGTCGCTGGTTTCCTGCAACTGGCGGGCGATATTGGCGATCATCTGTGTGGCGATCACACCGGGGTGCACCGAGTTACAGCGCACCTTGGCACCCTGGCTGCCGGCCAGCGCCACCGACTTGGTCAGCTGGGTGACCGCGCCTTTACTGGCGCCATAGGCAACGCTGTACAAGGTTGGGTAGTACGAGGCCAGCGAGGAGATATTGACGATCGAGCCACTGCCCTGCCCCTTCATCACCGGAAGCACTTCGCGGCAGCCGAGAAAGGTGCCGTCCAGGTTGATATGCATCACCCGCCGCCAGTCTTCCAGCGACGTGGCTTCCAGGCCGCCGGCATTCACCTTGCCTTCGATGCCGGCGCCATTGACCAGCACATGCACGCCGCCATGCCGGGCCACCACATCGGCGACCACCTGGCGCCATTGGCCTTCATCGGCCACATCCAGGCGCACATACTCCACGTCGCGGCTCAGCGCGGCGGTGGGTTCGCTGGCGATATCGGCGGCCACCACGGTGGCGCCACGTTGCTGCAACAGATTGGCCGTGGCCGCGCCGATGCCACCGGCGGCGCCGGTAATCAGCGCCACCTTGCCGGTAAATGAACCCATGGTTGTTCTCCTTGTTCGTTACACCAACTGCAACACGATCTTTCCGAAATGCTCGTTACGCTGCATGCGCTCCAGCGCCCGGGCGTAGTCGTCAAAGGCGAATACGGCATCCACCGGTAGCTTCAGTGCCCGCTTGGCAATGGCATCGCCCAGTGTGGTTTTGGCCGCCTGAATCACCTGCACGATCTCTAGCGGATTGCGGGTACGGAACGAGGCGCCGATATAGGTCAGACGCTTCATGTTGTGCAGGTCGAAATCAAAGTGCCCGCTCTCTCCGCCGAGGCGCCCGATATTGACGATGCGCCCGGCCACTTTGGTGGCGCGCATGGTGTCGTTGATCAGGTCGCCGGCGACGTGGTCGATCACCAGATCCACACCTTTGCCGCCCGTGGCATCCAGCACCTTCTGCACCCACTCGGGGTCGCGGGAATCCAGGGCCAGGTCGGCGCCGAATTCGCTTAAGCGTGCACGGCGCTCGGCATTGGTCGAGGTGCCGATCACCACGGTGGCACCCAGCTGTTTGGCCACTTGCAGCCCCATCAGGCCGACCGCGGTACTGGCGCCCTGAATCAGCACGCTCTGCCCCAATTTCAACTGACCGTTGCTGGCCAGGGCGTCGTGCATGGTCTGGATCGCTACCGGCAAGGTGGTCGCCTCGGCGTAGCTCATGCCCTCGGGAATCGGGTACATCACCCACTCGAAACCCAGGGTGTATTCAGCAAAAGCGCCCATGCCAGCCGACATCACCCGGTCGCCAACTTTCCAGGCCTTGACCCCTACCCCCAGCTCCACCACTTCACCGGCCCATTCCATGCCCATCGGCTGGTTGGCCTGGGCACTTTGAAAACCGTGGGTGGCGCCATTGAGCATCAGCAGATCGGCGCGGTTGAGGGAGCAGGCATGCACCTTGACCAGCACCTGATTGGCGCCGGGTTTGGGATTGTCGGTGTCGATAATCTGCGGGCCGTCGGCCCCATTGATCAGTGCGCGCATAGCGAATGTCCTTGAGTGATGTTGAAGGGAGCGCGGCCGAGTGAGGCCCCGGCCGCGCCTGCAGAAGACGAACTAGCCGACCTTGCGGATCGGGTCTTTGCCGTCCCAGTTCTGGGCAGCAGCCTTGATCAGTTCGAAGTACTTGCCCTTCTGCCCGCTGATATCGCTCAGCTCCACCACGGTGCCCGGATGCAGCTCGGTATCGAAATAGGAGAAACGCCCCTGGGGACCGCCGATCTGGCCTTCGTGGCCAACCTTGAGGCCAGCCTCGAGAGCCTTGTTGTAGACCTCGTCGTAGTTGGTCACCCAATAGGCCACGTGTTGCAGGCCTTCGTTACCGGCGTCGAGAAACTCCTTGTACATAGACGGTTCATCGTTGAGCTGCTGGATCAGTTCGATCTGCAGGTCGCCCGAGTTGGCCAGGGCGGCGCTGAACTGCATGCCGGAATCCACGCCGCGGTGACGGAAGTAGTCGGTCGGTACTTTTTCCACGTAAAACCACGGGCCAACGCCCAGCACATTGACCCAGTGGTCCATGGCGGCCTTGATGTCTTTGACCACGTAGCCGTTCTGCGCGACCTTGCCGAAAATCTTGCTCATCGTTGTGCTCCTGTCGGGGTTAGCGGGTGAGTTGGCCGTTGTTGTCGGCGTGCAACTTTTTCAGGTCGGCATCCAGCTCCACGCGGGTGGATTCGAGGAAGCGACTGACCATGTTGAAATACGAGCAGCAGAGGATCAGTTCGGTGGCCTGACGGCGGCCGTAGCGCTCCAGCAGCAGGGCCAAGGCCTCGTCACTGAGGCGCACATTCAGGGAGATTTCCTCTGCCACGCGACAGAGAAAACGGCCCTCTTCGTCGAGGCCAGTGACCGGGCCGTCGACGCCGATCTGGGCGATTTCGTCTGCAGTCACACCAACACGCTGGGCGATCAGCACATGCTGTTCCCACTCATAGCTGGAGTGGGTGACCTTGCCGATACGCAGGATGGCGATCTCGCGCTTGCGGGCATCGAACTGGCTGCCCATCAAAATAGAGGTGGCCAGCTGCACAAAACCCGGCAGGCTGGTGGGGGCATTGGCCAGCATGCGGAAGATATTGGCCTGGGGGAGCTGCTTGAGCAGTGCGGCAGTTTCCTTGGGCAGTTCCTGGTCGTCGGGCAGAGCAATGGTCAGGCTCATAACGGTTTTCCTGATAACGGTTTTGGGGGTTACGGGTGGGCTAAAGCCCGGTGATGCCGGAATCCACGGCCAGGTATTGGCCGGTCACATACACGCTTTCCGTGGACATGAAAAACAGCGAGGCATAGGCGATTTCCCAGGCCGTGCACTGGCGTTTGAACGGCAGTATTTCGCCGCTGCCGCGCGAATCGCGCCCGGCGCCGGCACTGCGGCCATTGGGGGTATCGACCAGGCCCGGCACCACCATGTTGCAGCGCAGATAGCGCCCTGCTCCGGCCCCGGCAAAGAAGCGCAGCAGGCCCATCAACGCGGCCTTGGTGGTGTCGTAGGCAATCATCTGCGAGCCGAATTTGAAGCCGGCCACCGACGAGGTAAGGATCAGCGAACCGCCGTTATCCATATGCTTGAGGGCCGCACGGCCGCAGAGCATGGCGCCGGTCTGGTTGATGGCCACCAGATGGTTCCATTCCTCCAGGCTGATATCCATGCCGACACGGCCGAAGGTGCCGACGTTGAACACCACGCCATCCAGCCCGCCAAGCGCCGTGCAGGTCGCTTCAAAAAGCACGTCCACCTGGTCGGGTTGCTGCACATCCACCGCCAGGGCCTGGGCCGTACCGCCTTCGGCACGGATCAGGCGCACGGTGTCTTCGGCGCTGGCCAGATTGACGTCGGCCACCGCCACGCTGGCGCCTTCACGGGCGTACAGCAGGCACATGGCGCGGCCGTTGCCGACCGGGTCGGTGGCGGCATCGAAGGTGCGCTGGCCGCCGCCGATCACCAGGATCTTGCGGCCCGTCAGGCGCCCACGGCCGGGGGCTTCGCCGCGTGACTCAGGGGCCAGCGGCAAGGCTTGCGGTTGGGTCATGGCGCAGTCCTCCGCTTAGCGCACACCGCTGGTACGCAGCGAGTTGGGGCTGAAGTTGGAGAATGGCGCCGACCAGTTGTATTCGGCCTTGGTGGTTTCTTCGTTGCGCAGGCCGGCGGTGAAATAGCGGCCGTTCTGCACGTCGTAGCAACTCTCGATGGGCATGGCCATGACCTTGATGTCGTACAGCTCGGTCAGGTAGGCCTCGGACAGGCGCCAGAAGTTGCCACGGCTGTCGTAGTGGTCGACCAGGGAAATCGCCCAGCTGTCCTCGTCGATATACATCTCGCGTTTGGCATACATATGCCGCTGGCCTTCTTTTAGCGTCGCCTCCAGCACCCAGACGCGGTGCAGCTCATAACGCACGTACTGTGGGTTGAGGTGGCCGGGCTTGATGATGTCGTCGTACTTCAGCGATGGGTCTTCGAGGGCGTAGTTGTTGTACGGAATGTAGAGCTCGCGCTTGCCGACGATCTTCCAGTTGTAGTGGTCGATGGCGCCGTTGAACATGGTGAAGTTGTCCGCCGTGTGCTGCGCGCCGCCGGTGGACGACGGGCCGTCATAGGCGATCTGCGGGGCGCGACGTACGCGACGCTGGCCGGCGTTGTAGCTCCACGCCGAGCGCGGTTCGGCCACCGGGTTGAAGGTGTCGTGGGTGACGAACACGTTCCCGGCGTAGATGGCCGGCGAGATATTGCGCAGCTTGTAGAACAGCGACAGGTTCTTGTTTTCCAGCTTGTCGTAGTCCGGCAGGTACGAGGCCACCTGGGCTTCCTGCAGCATGGCGTTGGGCGTGTAGCGACCATTGGCCTCGGGCACGGCGGTGATGGTCAGGCGGTGGTAGCCGGAACCCGATGGCCGCACCAGGTGGTTCCAGATCAGCTCGGCGCCGCTTTGCGGAATGGGAAAAGCCACGCCACGGAAGTAGTTCTGGATGCCATAACCGTCGGCAGTCAGTTGCGTGGTGGTGGCGTTTTTCCGGGTTTCGGCATAGATGTCGTCAGTCATCGCCAGGCTGCGATGGGTGGGATAGACGTTCATCTTGAAGCTCTGCGGGTAGCGCTTGAACATCGCCTGCTGGCCGACCGACAGCTTGTCTTTGTACTGCTCGACGTTGCTGGCATCGATCGTGAACAGCGGCTTTTCGTCCTTGAACGGATTGCTGCGGAAACCGCGCTCGTCGACGCTGCCGACGTTGCTGGCCAGGCCACCGGTCCAGGCCGGAATACTGCCGTCGGCATTGCCGGCGCGCTCGGCGCCGGTGGGGGTCAGTGTGCTGCCCAGTTGCGCGGCCTGATCGGCACTGACAGCGGCCATGGCATTGGCGCTTAGAAGCAGCAGGGCCACGCCGGCCCCGTGCAGCAGATGTTGGTAGTGATTCATGGGCAGGGTCCTTAGAAGTTGACGCCAAAGCTCAGCGCGACGAAATCGCGATCAACCTGGGTGTTGTATTTACCGTCGAAGTAGTTGGTGTACGACAGGCTCGCGGTGTAGAAGCTGCGCAGGTCGGCATCGACGCCGAGGCTGACCGCCTTGCTGCCCTCAATAAACGGCGAGATCGACGGGCCGTAGCCCTTCACGTCATGGGAAAAGGCCAGGGACGGACGCAGGTTCAGTTGCGGCAGTACATCGCGGTAATCGAGGGTGCCGCGCAGGCGATAACCCCAGGCGGTGGCGGTGGTGAAACCCTCGTCGTTGCAGTACTGCGGGTTGGTGGTGTTGGTGGAGGTGCGGCACAGCGCGTTGTCGGCCAGCACGCCTTGGCCAAAGGCACCGTCACGGCCAAAGCGCAGGCCGTATTTGTTGTCCAGCCCGCCGGTGTGCACGATCGCCGCTTCGCCAATCAGGATCAGCCGATCGGCACCGGCCACCTGGTTGAAGATATGCGTGGCGCCGCCTTGCAGCTGGGTCATTTCCTTGCGCTGGTAGCCGCTGATGGTCTGGTTGTTGGCCACCCCATACAGGCCGCTGCTGTACACCGGAGATACCGACGGCGTGCCGAGCATGGCCAGGGTCATATCGGTGCCGTTGATTTGCAGAGGCGCGTTGGGGCGGTAGGACAGCTCGCCCTGGATCGCCGTACCGGTGGCCAGGGTGGTGGCGAAGCTCAGGCCATACAGGCGGATATCTTCCGGGTAGTCGGCAAAGTACTTGGACGTGCCCAGGCGATAAGCGCCACCCAGGGCATTGGCCAGGCCGGAACAGGCCGCGCCGCTGACCCCGGCATTGGCGCACAGGTTGCCGGCAAAGCCGAAGTCGGCGGTATGCGGGCCGGTGATCATGCTGTAGTACGGCATGCGGCTGTGGTAGTTCATGAAATAGGCGGCGAACTCGGTGTCCAGCAGCAGCGAGTTCCAGCGCAGGGCCGCCCCCCACTGCCCGCTGTTGCGCGCATCGTTGTCGCCGGCGCGCTGAATGCGGATGCCTTCGGGCGTCAGGTCGATGCCTTCCGGGGTCAAGGCCGCCACCGCCGCCGGGTTGCCGGTGAGGTTGGCGCTGACGGTGTTGGCTTCGCAGCCATCGGCCATATTGTCGATGCCGAAGTAGGTGCCGCAGTTGTCCAGCACCACCTGTTTCCAGTCCAGTTGGTAGAACAGCTCCATCGAGGTGTTCTCGGTGAGGCTCTGGGTCAGGTAGAGCATTTCCACCGGAATCAGGCCTTCTTTCAGTTCTGAACCAGGGCGCCGCAGGGCGGAAATATCCACCGGGTTGATCGAGTTGATACCGCCACCGATAAAGGTGCTCTCGCCCCAGCTGACCACCTGTTTGCCCACGCGGAACGAGCCGGCCATATCGCCGACTTCGTAGTTGTAATAGGCAAACATATCCAGCAATTCCGCACCGGATGCCTGGGCGCCGCGCTTGCGGTTGCTGTCGTCGATGTCTTTGAACGGCCGGCTTTCATCCTTGAGTTCGAAGTCGTACCAGTACTTGCCACGGGCGAAAAAGCCGTAGTTCTGGTAGCGCAGTTCCAGGTCGTGCACGCCTTTGAAAATCTTCGAGAAAGTTTCGCCCTTCTTGAAGTTCAGGCGCCCGTCATCGCTGGTGGTGCTGCTGGCTTTGCCACCGTTGTTGGCGCCGATCAGGTGCTTGTCCGGCCCGCTGGCAGCCCAGCTGGCACCGATGGACAAGGAGGAGTCGAACTGCCCTTCCAGTTCGCCGTAGTTGAAGGTAAACGCGTTGGCTTTGCCGACCATTACCGAGCACAGGGCAAGGGTCAGTGCGCTGGCCTGAAAGCCGGCGGACTTGGCTGATAAATACATTTCACGCCTCATTATTTTTATTAGCGGAGATGAATCGCTACGCCCCGATCGTGATGCCGGTGGCTACGTAGTGGTGGCTAGCCTAAGCAGGCAGCGCGGGGAAAAATGGTGGTTCCACGCCAATTGATTGTGGTTTTTCGACAACCGTTCGAATTGGCGGCCTGGCGGCTGGCAGCGGCCAGGCTGGGGGTGGCATAACTGAAAGGGCGAAAACACGCCATGCAAAGCACGCATAAGCGTTGCTTCTGATGGTTTATATACGCCAGCAATAGTGCCGAGCGCGTGCCTGCTTCGGCCCTGCTGGTTTGGCGTCGCCGCCCTTGAACAGGTCCACTCATGAACAACAACAAAAAGACTGACTACCCCTCCCCCCTGCGCGCCTGGAGCATGGTGCTGATCCTGATGTGCGCGTACATCCTGTCGTTCGTTGATCGACAGATTCTCAGCCTGCTGGTGGAGCCGATCCGCCGCGACCTGCTGCTCAATGACACGCAGATCAGCCTGCTGATGGGCCTGGCCTTTGCGGTTTTCTACACCCTATGCGGCCTGCCGCTGGGCCGCGCGGCCGATTCACGTAGCCGACGCGGGCTGATCGCCCTGGGCATTCTGGTATGGAGTGCAGCCACCGCGTTTTGCGGCTTGGCGAAGAACTACTGGCACTTTCTGATCGGCCGTATCGGCGTGGGTGCCGGTGAAGCGGCACTCAACCCTGCCGCCTATTCGCTGATTGCCGACAGCTTTCCCGATGACCGCCGCGCCACCGCCATGAGCGTGTATGCCATGGGCGTGTACCTGGGTTCCGGGGTGGCTTATATGCTCGGCGCGCTGATCATCAAATTCGCCTCGGCACAGGGCGACCTGGTGCTACCGCTGCTCGGCGAAATCCGCCACTGGCAGCTGATCTTTATCATCCTCGGCGCCCTGGGCGTGGCCTTTACCCTGACCCTGCTGGCAATCAAGGAGCCGGTGCGCCGTGGCGTTGGCGCGGGTGTGGCGGTGCCGGTGAAAGACGTGGCGCGTTATCTGCGCAGCAACCGCAGCACCATCGTGCTGCACAACTTCGGTTTCGCCCTGCTGATGCTGGTGGGTTACGGCATGGGCGCCTGGGCGCCGACGTTCTTTATCCGCACCTACGGCTGGACGCCCACCGAGGTAGGGATGATCTACGGCACCATCGTGCTGGTGTTCGGTTGCATCGGCGTGGTGGCAGGCGGTCGCCTGGCCGATTATCTGCGCAAACGCGGCCACCGCGATGCGTCGATGCGCGTGGGATTTGTTGCCGCCCTGCTCGGCATTCCCTGCGCCTTTGCACCGCTCTCCCCCACGGCGGAAATTGCCGCGGCCCTGCAGATACCGGCGGTGCTGTTTATGAGCATGCCGATTGGCGTGGCAGCCGCCTCGCTGCAGGAAATCATGCCCAACTCGATGCGTGGCCAGGCCATTGCCTTGTATAGCCTGATTGCCAGCCTGATCGGCCTGGGGCTGGGGCCGACGGCGGTGGCGCTGATCACCGATTACGGCTTTGCCGACCCACTGGCGGTGCGTTACTCGATGGTGATCGTCAGCGTGCTGGGCCTGAGCTTCGGCGCCCTACTACTGGGCCGTGGCCTGGTGCATTTCCGCAAGACCCATGAGGACCTGGCCAGCTGGCGCCCGCCCGTCACAGCACCACTCGATATCGGCACCGCGCCGCTGACCCCCAATTTGGCCGAAAAGCATCACTAGCTGACGGAGCCGCACCATCGCCAACACGGTGCGGCCCTTACCATCGCCCTTCAAATAAAAACGACCGCGCCGGCGCCCTGCACCGCGCGTAAAAAAGCAGTACGCAAGGAGTCTGGATATGCCGATTGGTTACGAGCTTGAACCCAGCGGAATGTGGGACCGCTTCTACCGCTGGTTTGCCAAGGTGTCGTCGCGCTACGTCAACGGCGCCGATGAGTTGCCGCCAAAAGAAGCCCTGGCCGGCCACCTCGCCGCCCAACGCCTGGCCTATGACGCGGTGGTGCATGTGAGCAAGCAGTTGGTGGTCGGCATGACCGAGTTGGAAGCCGCCACCCTGCTGGAAAACTACCTCAAGGCACACGGCACCGAGCGCTACCTGCACCGCGCCTTTGCCTGGTTTGGCTCGCACTCGCGCTTCGATGAATACCAGTCCTACAGCGACTACCACCCCAGCGAGCGCGCCCTGCAACCGGAGCATGTGGTGATTCTCGATGTATCGCCGGTGGTGGACGGCTATATCGGCGACGTCGGCTACACCCTGTGCCTGCAACCCGATGCCGAGCTGGACAAGGCCAAAGACTTCCTCCTGCAACTGCGCGAAGACCTGCCAAAAATGTTCGCCAGCGAGCTGACTGCTGGCGAGATCTGGCTGCAGATCGACGAGCGGATCAAAAACGCCGGCTACGACAATGTGCACAGCAAATACCCGCATTGCGTGCTGGGCCATCGGGTGTTCCGGGTCAAACCCAAACAGGGCAAGCACCTGCGCATCGGCAATCGCTCGTTTGGCTGGTTCTCCCTGGAAACCAATATGGCCCTGATGAAGATGGGCCTCTCGGCTACCCTCACCCCCGAACATATCGGCCGCAAGCTCGGCCTGTGGGCCATTGAGCCGCATATCGGCTGGGCCGGCGGCGGCGCCAAGTTCGAAGAGATTCTGGTGGTCGAACCGACCCGCTGCTACTGGCTGGATGACAACGTACCCCACGTGCTGGAAGCCAAGGCCAAGCGCTGACGTGCCACGTATCGACCCTTGCAAACTGCTGGCCGTGGCGCTGCTGGGGCTGCTGATTGCGCTGTATTGCCTCAGCACCCCGCCGCGCCCCGCGCCAACCGACAGCCTTGGCCGTAATGGCGGAGACGTTCATGTCACTTAAGGTCCATCACCTCAACTGCGGCACCATGTGCCCGGCGTGCGAACGCCTGGTCAGCGGCCATGGCAGTTGGTCGCGCCCAGGCAAACTGGTGTGCCATTGCCTGCTGCTGGAAACCCCCGACTGCCTGGTGCTGGTGGACACCGGCATGGGCCTGCAGGACATCGCCGAACCGCGACGCCGTCTCGGCCTCACCTACCCGCCTCTGTTCAAACCGCTGCTGGCGCTGGAGGAAACCGCCATCCAGCAGATCCGTGCCCTGGGCCTCGACCCTCGGGATGTGCGGCATATCATCACCACCCACCTGGACCTCGACCATGCCGGCGGCCTGAGCGATTTCCCCTGGGCGCAGGTACATGTGCTGGAACCCGAGCTGAAGCAAATCCAGCAACCGGGTTTACGCGAACACCTGCGTTTTCGTCTGCCGCAGTTCAAGCACCGGCCCAACTGGGTGGTGCACCCGGAACGCGGCGAAAGCTGGTTCGGCCTGGACAGCATCCAGGCGATTGCCGAGCTGCGGGACCAGGTGCTGCTGGTGCCCCTGATCGGCCATACCAAAGGCCATACCGGCGTGGCGGTGAACACCGACTCGGGCTGGCTGCTGCATTGCGGCGATGCCTATTACCACCACAGCGAACTGACCGCCTCGCCCAATACGCCGGGCTTTCTGAAGTTCTTCGAAGTGCTGATCCAGGCCAAGCCAGCGGCGCGAATCGCCAATATCAAACGCCTGCGCCAATTGGCGGCCAACCACTCGGGCGAGATCGAGCTGTTCTGCGCCCACGACCCTGTAGAGCTGGCGCGCTATCACCGCCCTCAATAATAAGAAAGGACGCTCACTGTGCAAAACCATTACGACGTGCTGATCATCGGTGCCGGGCTGTCCGGCATCGGCATGGGCTGCCACCTGGTGCGCGAGTCGCCGCAACTGACCTACGCCATTATCGAACGCCGCCAGGCCATGGGCGGCACCTGGGATCTGTTCCGCTACCCCGGCATCCGCTCCGACGCCGATATGTTCAGCTTTGGCTACGGCTTCCGGCGCTGGGACAAACTCAAGACCCTGGCCGACGGCGCCTCGATTCGCCAGTACATTGCCGACACCGCGGCCGAGCATGGCGTGGACCACAACATCCATTACGGCCTGGCCAGCACCGAGGCCAACTGGTCCAGCACCGAGCGCCTGTGGACGCTGAAAACCCTCGATGAAAAAACCGGTGAAGTGCAGGTGTTCACCAGCCGCTTTGTGGTGTCGTGCGTGGGCTACTACAACTACGACAATGGCTACCTGCCGACCTTCCCCGGCAGCGAACGTTTTCAGGGCCAGATGATTCACCCGCAACACTGGCCCGAGAACCTCGACTACCGAAACAAGCGCATCGTCATCATCGGCAGCGGCGCCACCGCCGTTACCCTGGTGCCGGCCCTGGCACCCGAGGCCGCCCATGTGACCATGTTGCAGCGCTCGCCCAGCTACATCATTACTGTGCCGGGCTCGGACGCGCTGTCCGCCGTATTGCGCCATGTGCTGCCGATGCGCTGGGTGTCGGCGTTCGCGCGCAAACGCAATATTTGGCTGGCCCGCGCCATCTACAAGGCCGCACGACGTTGGCCAAACAAGGTGCGTGATTGGCTGCTGGCTAATGTGAAAAAGCAGGTCGGCGACGACATCGATATGCGCCACTTCACCCCCAGCTATATGCCCTGGGATGAGCGCCTGTGTGCGGTGCCCGATGGTGACCTGTTCAAGGTGCTGCGCAGTGGCAAGGCAGACGTAGTCACCGAGCATATTCAGACCTTTACCGAAACCGGCATCCGCCTGAAGTCCGGCCAGGAGCTGGAGGCCGATATCATCATCACCGCCACCGGCTTGCAGTTGCAGGCGCTCGGCGGTATGGAGCTGAAGGTCGACGGCCAGCGGCAGAACCTCGCCGAACGCATGACCTACAAAGGCGCCCTGGCCGAAGACATCCCCAACATGGCCTCGGTGTTTGGCTACACCAATGCCCCCTGGACGCTGAAAGCCGACCTGGTTTCCCACTACCTGTGCCGCCTTTACAACTACATGGGCGAGCACCACTTCGAGGTGTGCACCCCCAAGGCCCCGGAGGGTGAAAAAGAAGCCGGCAGCGTGATGAGCACCCTCGATTCCGGCTATGTAAAACGCAGTGCCAACCTGCTGCCACGCCAGGGTCGCCACCTGCCCTGGCGGGTACTTAACCACTATGAGCAGGACCGGGTGATGTACAAGCAACCGATTGCCGATGGGGTATTGGAGTTTTCGCCCATTTCGCGTCAAGCAACCGCGCCACGGAGCAATTCCCGCGCCACTGAAATCAGCTGAAGGAGCTGTCATGTCGATCAACCGTTTACTGATCATTCTGATCGTCGCCGGTTATGCCGTCGTCAATATCACCATGCAACTGGACTTCTTTGCCGGCCGCGACATCTTTGCCAAATACCAGGTGGCCAGCGATGCCGTGCAGGCCCTGCGCATCGCCCAAGAAGCGTATTACGCGAAAACCGCGTTTCTGCTGCTGTTGCTGATTCTGCTGACTTGTCGGGTATCGTTCGAACTAGGCTTCGGCCTGGCGTTTCTCACCTATGCCGTGCTGATGCTGGCGTTCTTCGGCCCGGGACGCTCTACCGGCATCTACTTGGCGGGGTCAGTGGCGTTGCTGGCCAGCTATCTCTGGGAGCGCTTAAGGAACAAGCAGCGCGGCAAGCTCAGCCCTCCGCTAGCGCGCTAAAACGAAATCACTGGCGGCGTACTTCTATCATCGGTAGTGGCTATCTGTTTCGGCAACGAAAGCAGCAACCGACGACGACAATAAGAACCGCCAGCGTGATGAAGGTCATGCTCATACCACGCTTCCTGCGGATCAAGTATTAAGACTCAGCTACGGCTCAGGAAGGACTAACACCAGGCGCGCCGCACCAAAACAGAAGGCAAGCGCGACTGGTGCTCCCTGACTTAACTCACGCCAGGCGGGATGCGTCGAAGTAGCCGCTGATTTGCTGAGCCAACATCAAATCGCCCTCGAGCTGGAGCTTGCCCCCCATGAATGCAGCCATTCCATCCAGATCACCTTTAAGCAGCGAGATCAGGTCTTCATCTGCCATGGTGAGGATGACATTTGCATCAGAGGCGGTACCGCTTTGAACGGTACATACGTCGTCGCTGATAGTGGCGAAAGCCGGCTCACTGATATTGAACTGGATGGTGCAGCGAACGCCTGATACAGCACCTTGGTTAAGGGCTGCGGGAAGGCGATGGAGAAATTCATTAGCACTCATTTGTTGTTAACTCCGCACGGTCATTGTCGTTGTGAAGGCACCCGCCGAAAGCTGTCCAATTGCAGCGCAGCGAAGTGCACCTGGGCAGCCGCCCGAACGGGGCTCCGACCTCGAATGGTAGTGAAGAGTCAACGCCGAGTATTGACCGAACCCGATCACTTATGACCCGGCAAAGAGACGCTCAAAAACGAGGCGTACGCAGGAGTAACAATGGACACCGAACGTGGGAACGAGCATTTCAGTGTTGCGGTACATTTTCTGCGACTGCTCACTAGCTACCTGGAGCAGCACGGTTGCGCGGCCCAGGAGCTACTCAGCCAGGCTGGGATTTCCCATGATTCGTTGTGCGACCCAAACGGTCGCATTCCCTTCGTTAGCTTTGATCACCTTTGCAAACTCGCTGCTGACGAACTGAACGACCCATTCCTGGGTTTGAAATTGGGCTTGAGTGTCCGCCCTGGTCATCTTGGCTCATACGGTTTTGCATTGATGGCGTGTTCCACTGGCCATGAGCTAATGCAACAGGCCGCGCGCTACTCCGTGTTGGCTATCGACGCAGGACACCACGTGGTCGAAATCCGAGGGGCCGAGTGCCTACGACACTGGCGTAGCAGCCTGCCTCACACGTTGCCGCTAGGAAGAATTCAAGACGAACTGAATCTGGCCACTTGGGTGACACTGGCACGCTGGTTCTACAACCGGCAAGACCTCCGTCCAAACTGGGTAGCGTTCCAGCATTCTCGGCCTGATGATACAAGTCCGTACGACAGGCTATTTCGCTGCCCAATAACGTTCGACGCTGCAGAAACCACCGTCGCTTTCGACGCGAACTACCTGCTAATGGATCTACCCCTGGCGGACGATAAGCTGCGACGCATCATGAATGACGTGTGCGAACAACTTCTCAAGCAGATGGGGGACGCGCTGGAGCCTTCCTGGTTGGCAATTGCCCGGCGCACCGTGTTGGACTCTTTCAGCAAAGGAGAGCCCAGCCTGCTGAAAGCGGCGAAGTCGGCGGGGCTAACCGAAGCCGAATTTAAAGAGCACCTCGCTCACCGCGGGCTGAGCTTTCGTCGCTTCGTCGATGAGCTACGCAGCTCCTTAGCAGTCGGATACGCCCGCGACCCAAGCTTGGGGCTGGTGGATATTGCTTATCTACTTGGGTTCTCCGAACAGAGCGCTTTTCAAAGGGCTTTCAAGCGCTGGACGAAGATGACTCCTGGCCAATATCGACGAAATCACTCCTCCTAACGGCTGGGCAATGCAACATCGCAGTGCCAGCTAGATGCCATCCACAAGGTCCGCTATTGGCCGATTCTGTTGAAAAAGTAGCTGCCCCACCCACGTCGCCGGCAGAATTGCTCTGTCAGCGAGCGTGGGGGCGATTCAAGTTCAACGCTGCCGTGACACCAATCGGAGCAGCGTCCCTCCTCAAAGAACTGATGACCATTTCCGCTTGAAGTCGAGTTGCTCGAAACGCTCGACCAAGAAGTCGATGAAGACACGGACCTTCATTGGTAAATGGTGCCGACTCTGGTAAGCAATGTTGATGGTCAGCGAGGGTAGCTCCCAGTCATCAAGTACTGGGACTAATCGACCTGCGACCACATCATCGAACACGATGTACATCGGAAGGATAAGAATCCCGAGACCGGCAAGTGCTGCCCTACGCAGCACTTGTCCATCGTCGCAGTCGAAGATGCTGTTCAGCTGGACTGATTGGCTTTCTCCACCCCGCTCCAGGTGTAGCTCATAGGGATTGTTAGCCAACGTGTAAACCATCATGTCGTGCTGCTTCAGATCTACTGGAGTCTTCGGCCTTCCGCGCCGCGCCAGATATCCGGGTGAAGCACAAAAGATCCGCCTCGTTTCCGCTAAAGGGCGCATAGCGATTCCGGAGGAAGGCTCGTGCTCCCGGGTACGAATTGCTACGTCGATTCCGGGGTTCTACCCCGTTCGCGTATCACCTGGAATTGGCGCTGCCTACATGGCGGCAAAGGCTGGAGCTGCACACCTGGTTAGGAGTGTGAGTATTCGCATTGGTTCCGACATCAATTCGCATGCCTAACCGACACTGATTCGCACGCAAAACCGACACAACACGGTTCTTCAAAACCGACAGCCATTCGCGCCCGTCGACACCTATTCGCACCCTCCGACAGCCATTCGCACGCCCCGACACCTATTCGCATCCTCCGACAGCCATTCGCACGCCCCGACACCTATTCGCATCCCTCCGACACCTATTCGCACACGCCGACAGTTCGCTTTGCCGACGCCCGGAGATATCCAGTCACTGACTCGCAGTTCCAAATGGCCTCTCGCTGATGACTGCTACCGGCCAATTGCAGTCGTTCGAGCCGCCGTGGCCAACGCCTGCTATGCAGCGAGGCGGTTCTTCACGTTGCCAACTCGACGCCCGAAAGCGGCGCCACAACGTTTGAAGTTAGGAACTGGCCGTAGGCAGATCTACCGAGGCCATCTCGGGCCTGTAAACTCCGTTAAAAAGGCGGATGCAGGGAGTGCAGATAATATGGCGAAGCAAGGCTCTGTAGGCCCCTCCAGAAGCGGCGACCAATTCCACTATCAATGGGCCGCCCGGCAATGCCTCGGGCTGCTTGCCGTGGCGGGTGGCCTGGTTGCGGTGGCGATCGAAGGCGCGTCACTGGACGAGGGGGATGCATCTACGAGCGCCGGCGACGAGGTCATTGACGTCGGCCTGTACTACGGGAGCGAGGACGTTATAGCGGCAAAGTCCATCCGCTATGTGCAGCTCAAACACTCGTCCAGGCAAGCGCAAGTTCCCTGGACGGCAAGCGGCCTCAAAGGAACCATCGAGGGTTTTGCAGCGCGTTTCGAGAAGTTGGAGGCGTCGCTTGGCCTGGACGTCCTGGCGAATAAGGTTCAGTTCATTTTTCTGACGAACAGGCCCATGGATGGAACTGTTCTTGAGGCGTTGGCCGATATCGCTGCGGGGGCGACAGCGCCGCGGCACCGTGAAATTGACGAGCTGCTGAAACGTTACGCGGCGTCAGCTGGCAGCAACGTACAGAGCTTCTTCTCCGCGTTCTCAGTTGAAGCTGGTGAGCCGGATCTATGGGAACAGCGCAATCTCCTAAGTCAGGACCTGAGCGCATACTTGTCCGAACCGGACACCGAGGCTGCGCTCCAGCTGAAGGAACTGGTCACCCGCCGGGCAACCGATGAGGGAGCGAAGGACCGCTCCGTCCGGCTCTACGACGTACTCCGCTCAATGCGGGTGACCGAAATCGATCTCCTGCCGGCGCCCTCGTTGATCTCGGAGCCGAAGCAGGTGCTTCCACGAGCGCAGCAGGCAGACATCCTGGCGACGCTGCTCACCGCACAACGCCCTGTTGTCATCCACGCAGACGGTGGCGTGGGCAAGTCAACTCTTTCTGCTCACCTGGCTCGTGCTATGCCTGCTGGGTCGGTGGCGGTCCTGTACGACTGTTTCGGTGACGGGACTTATCGCCAAGCCTTGAAGTATCGCCATCGGTACCGCGATGCCCTCGTCCAGATCGCGAACGAGCTTTCTGGACAGCAGCTTTGCCTGCCATTAATTCCGTCCGGCGGCACGGACCCCAAGCAGTTCATGTGGGCCTTCGTATCTCGGCTCAAGCAAGCCGTTGATCTTCTTAGAGCCCGCACGCCTCAGGCGAGCCTTTGTATCATCATCGACGCGGCCGACAACGCATACATGGCGGCACATGAGATCGGTGAGCGGGCCTTTGTTCATGACTTGATCAACACGGACATGCCCGACGGGGTGCGTTTGGCATTCACATGCCGATCACACCGGCAGAGCCACCTGGGAGCTCCCCTCGACGCCATCGTGATTAAGCTCGCGTCGTTCTCCAAGACTGAGACTGCGACACACCTACGGCTGAGCTATCCAGAGGCGACGGACGCGGAGGCTGCGGAATTCGCCTTTCTCAGCAGTGATAACCCCCGCGTTCAAGCACTGGCGATGGAGGGCACCCCGCCCATCGGTGACATGCTCAGGGCCCTGGGGCCAACGCCAACGACGGTTCAACTCGCGATTGGAGGCCTACTAACGAAAGCCATCGACAGGCTGAAAACCGAGTGGGGCCCGACAGAAGCGAATCAGATTGACCTCATCTGCAAGGGCCTCGCGGTGCTCCGGCCCCTGGTGCCCATTGCCATCTTGGCCCAGATCGCCGGCGTTCCAGAGAGCGCCGTCCGTACGTTTGCCACAGAGTTTGGGCGGCCGCTCTTCGTCAAAGACTCAGGTCTGCACTTTACGGACGAACCTGCAGAGACTTGGTTCAACGAAACGTATAAGCCCGATGCGGCCTCACTCGATGCATTTCTTTCAAAGCTGAAGCCGCTCGCGGCGACCAGCTCTTATGTGGCGGCGGCGCTGCCGCAGTTGCTGCTGTCGGCCGGCCGAATGGACGAGTTGATCGCGCTGGCGCTCTCAAATGAGAGCTTGCCCGAGCTCAACCCTCTCGAGCGAAGAGACGTCGAGCTGCAGCGATTGATGTTCGCGCTCAGAGCATGCTTGCAGCAGGGGCGATATGTTGCTGCCGCCAAGCTCGCGCTAAAGGTTGGCGGCGAGGTGGCCGGCGAGGCCCGCCAGAACACACTTATCCAGAATAACACTGACATTGCCAGCGTTCTGCTTGCGCCAGATCGCATCGAAGAAATGGTCTCCAGGCGCACGTTCGGCGGCGGATTCCTTGGCTCTCATCACGCCTATGAGGCGGCGCTGCTCGCCGGAAACGATGACCTCATCCCTGAGGCGAGAAGCAGGTTGCGCATGGCCTGGGATTCGTTGATCGCTTGGAGCAGGCTGCCACCCAAGCGCCGCAAGGAGGATGAGATTGACGACGCCGATATCGCCGAACTCGCTATCGGAGTCCTGAGATTGCAGGGCCCTGCTAAGGCTGCAGAATTCCTGAAATCATGGAATCCTAAATCCACCGTGTTGAGAACCACGAAACGCGTGGCCGCCCGACTTGCGGACGTCGGGGACTTCAAGGGAATCGATGCGCTCGCCGAGCACGCCGAGGGGAATGTTTGGATGATGCTGGGCCTAGCAACCGAATCGGCCCGGAACGCACATCTGTTACCGGCTGAGCCGCTGCGCCATCTGATGGGCATCTTGGTCGACCCTAAGGTCAAGTTACCCGAGGAAGATCACTCATGGAGGTCTAGGGGAAACGTACTAGACGGAGTCCGGTCTGCAATTACTCTCGCCCTCAGATGCCTCCCGCGCGACGATGCGACTTGGGCAGAGACGATACGCCGGTATTTGCCAAAAGATCCGCCTCACCAGCTCCATGACTTCGATGACGATCGAGCGGACTTCATCCGGGCCTACGCTTTGGAAGCCGCACTACGCGGAAAACGGATTGAGCTGATTGATCTGGCGCCCAAGGATGTTCGCCCTGAATTCGAGACGAAGGGCTCTCCCGTTAAGAGCCAACAAGCGTCTCAGCTACAGCAAGTGACTGGGGGTGTCCTCCCGTGGTTCATCTTGGCCGCTGAAATCGCTTGTGGCCGCCAGCCTCTCAAACTTGATCACGAAGTCGAGCTTGCGCTGAGACAGACGAAGTCTGCTTCGTCAAGTGACTACCAGCGGCGCTTCAATTTGGAGAAGACGGCTGCCATCGAGTGGGTACAGATTCTCCGCGATGCAGGTTCTGTTAAGCCTACTCAGATCGATGCACTACTGGGGTGGGTCGACAATAACGACCGCATCTACTCGAGCACTCTCACTCGAATGTGCCACATCGCCGCGCGAACCGCAGGGCTGGGTGACCTCTCACTGCAACTCAGTTCAAAGGCGTTCGATCAGCTCACGGCGTCGCGCAGCGATGCGGAGACACAGGTTGACGATCTTCAGGAGCTAGCGCGCGCCATCTTTTGCGTGAGCAGGTCGGAAGCGGCTGCCTATTTCGACAAGGCGATCGACATCGCCAGCAAGATCGGAGAGGAACACCTCTCTCGATGGACAACGTTCTTGGATCTCACGGACGCCGCGCATTGTCCGGGCCAGACCAGACCTCGGACCGCCTATCGACTAGCAAGGATTGCCGAACTCAGCTACGAGCATATGGCCCGAGACAAATACATGGACTGGGACAGATTGGTCGAGGGCTTGGTCGGCCTTTGCCCTTCATCCAGTCTCGCAATTCTGAGCCGCTGGCGGGATCGAGAGTTCGGCTTTGCTGGCGAACTATTTCCCGTCGCAATCTACAGTCTGATCGGCCGAGGACTCCTTCCAAAAAAGGCCGCGGTAGCCCTGAGTGGCACCGAGACGGGATGGAAGCGCGTCAGCGACATCAAAGCCGCCATCGAGGCGGAACCCGACAACAATCGGAAAAGATCAATCCTGCGGATCGCCTACCGATTCCTCCGTATCCAGTCCCACGAAACGCCTTCCTTGCGCGAACTTAAGGCTCTAGCCGACTCCGTGGCGATGTCGCTTCCTGATTTGGAAAGGCTGCTTCAGGCATCTGTGGCCAAACGAGCCAGTGAGTCAGTGACTGCTGCTCGAGCGTCCTGGTCGGGGCGTCGCAAAGAGGTGCAGGAGCCCGACTGGGATGCCATCTTCAACGACGTCGATCTCTGCGACGCAGCTGCGGTTCTCGCGGCACGGCAATCGCTCAAGAAAGTTGACGGTCGTTCGTACGTTCGCGAATTCTATGAGCAAGGCTGTCGGCGCGCGAAACTGTCGGAGATCGACGGATACCTCCGTGCAATCCAGTTGGACGACGAGTTCAGTGTGTTCAGCTTCATGGATGTCATCAGGCACCTCTCCGAGCCGAGCAAGAGGCTCCTGTCTGTCCGCAGCGAACTCAGAAAGGCAGCCCTTTTGCTGGCTGCAAGCGAACCTAACCGTGTGGGGCGCCGCGGTTGGGGTTCTAAGGGCCCATTTGATGGTCTCTATGCAGAGGGCATCATCGTGGAGAAGGACGTCGCGTCAGCTCGGATCAAGGGATACCTGTCGCAGCTCGACACACTTGATGAGAACGACTTGTTCCATCTGGTAGAGCCTCTCTCGCGGCACTTGACCAGCGACGAGGCCGATGAAGTGTTGAACTTCGGCTTTGACCTGCTTGAAGAAATTCTCGAAGGCGCGGACGGCGATGGCCCTTGGGACGAATCGCTCGCACCGTCATCCTCTTGCGAGGAAGCCTTAGCCGGCTACTTATGGGCGGGTCTGGCGCGCCCATCCACTTCGGAACGCTGGGAGCACGCCCACTGCATCCGCAACTGTCTTGAGCTCGACTGGCAATCTCTGTTGTCCGCACTGGCCACTCGCGCATTGAGCGCCGCCCCGCAGCCATTCGTTGACGGAGGCCTGGTTTTTTATGAGTGGCATGCCCGCCAATGGCTCTGCATTGCCTTGGCGCGGGGTGCCATGGACGCACCTCATGCCGTTGCTCCTTTTCTCGAGTTTCTTGACTCAGCCGTAAGGGAGCGACACGTCGTCATCCGGCACTTTGCCTCGGATACATTGAGGCGCCTGAACAAAGTTATTCCGCTGCCCTCGGATCTGCTTGCCATCGCAAACGCCGCAAACAGCTCTGCGCTTGCCACGGACGTCTATGCTCGTGGCGAGTGCAAGATTGTTGATGACGAGACCTTGGATGACGAAGCCACGGGCGAAGAAGAGAGGTACTCCTTCGGCGTCGACATCGGCCCCTATTGGTTCGCCCCGTTGGGCCGTGTCTTTGGTTTGAATCAGCAGTCGATCGAACAACGCGCACGGGCAGTCTTGCGTGGTCGCATGTCGCTAGGGTCTCGCCTTCGCATAGATGATCAGCGCTATAAACGCGGACTAATTCGATGGCAAGAGACAAACCACTCGCATGGAAGTATGCCCAGAGTTGAGGACTTAGTCGTCTACCAGTCCTATCACTCCATGATGTTCGTCGCTGGCCAGCTCTTGGAGACCAAGCTTGTACGTCGTCGCGCTGATGAGGAAGAGGATCCGTTCGGCGATTGGTTGAGAGGTCAGTTGCTCACTCGCGATGATGGCCGGTGGCTTGCGGACCGGCGCGATCCCGAGATCCTGAAGGCCGCCTCGTCGGGCAGCGATCGATCGGATGCTTCATGGTGTTGGCATGTCGATAGACAGTATCTGGATGACCAACTAACAACTGACGACGGTATGACGGCTCTCTGGGGGCATTGGACGACCACCGATGCGGTCAATGGTGAAACGGTGTCGATCAGGTCTGTACTCGTTCCGTCTTATCATGCGGCGGCCCTTCTAGCCGCTATGCAGACTAGCCCTAACCCAGGAGACATTTATCTTCCAGACGCGGATCACATCGACCATCGCGAGGAGGTTGATGATCCAGAGCTGAGGTTGCTCGGCTGGGTCAAGACGGAAAGCGACTCGTTGAGCCTTGACGAATATGACCCATGGGCTGGCAAGGTGGCCAACCCGGGCCCGCGGCCTTGTCAGGAAATCCTCAATGTCCTGAATCCGATGACGGATCCAGACGCGCGATCGTGGACGCTACCAGGCGGTGGTAGGGCTAGAAGCGAATCGTGGTCGCGCAGCACGGGCTACGGGGAGGAGCGCGATGTCCTGACCGGCACTCGGCTCAGCGCCGACGACAAGTTCATTCGCGCACTGTTGGATGGGCAACCGAGCACATCTCTGATCGTCTGCGTCAAGGTCCGCCGCAAGCCACCGAAAGACGAGACTGCCAGCGATGACTACTCCTTCTATAACTATCCCTACAACCGCTACTACTTGATCGGACACGATGGAATCACTAGATCGCTCTAAGGCTGTCATCGAGCTCGGCAAGCGGATCGTTGTCGGCTTGACGCTCGGCGACGATGTCACTGCCCAATGGATGGCGCACCTAGTAGCCGAGAAAATCTCCGCTGCCGAGGATGCGTCCGAAACCGCGCGCGATTCAGCGGTGGCGGAGTGCGTGGATGTCATCCTGAAACTCTGGGCACACCGGTACACATTGCCTCCGTACATGCGACCGCTGAGGGAGCTAAATCCTCTGCTGCGCACGCTCAACTCCTTGGGCGTGAATGAGGCAGATGAACTCAGGTTTTTCTCGCACCCGCCTAGCAGAGAAGAGCTTGAAGGTGCTACAGAGGACGAGAAGATGCTCTTCGAGTTCGCGATCGGCATCGATCACGCGGCCAGGGAGCTGATCCGTTGCGCACTCAGCGTTGCCGCCGAACGGTCAGTCAACGTGGTCAAGCCATGGCTAGAGGAGGTCGTCAAGGGCGGCTTGGAGGCAACAGTGGAAATGCGGGTCTCAAGATTCGTCGCAGAAGGCTTGCTGAAGCGCCAAAAAGAGGCAAATAAACAGGCCATGCTCAATCGAGCCGATAGGCTGGAGAGCTTTGCGAAAGTAGCTTTGTCTCTGGCCAGCGAGATGAGGGAGACGCTTCCGCAAGATACTGAGGAGGTGGATGACTGAGAAGAAAGGCTCCGCGATCCACTGAATAGCCCCGGATTCCCTAGAGACCTCCAAGCCTCATAATGAGGCCCACTAGGAGGTGCCATGAGCAACCAGCGTTTCCCCGAAGAATTCAAGATCGAAGCGGTCAGGCAGGTAACTGAGCGCGGTCTTCCCGTTGCCGAGGTAGCGGCCCGTCTGGGCATGTCTGCGCACAGCCTGTATGCGTGGATCAAGCGCTACAGCAAGCCAGAAGTCCAGCGTAAGCAAGAGGATGATCAGCAGGCCGAACTGCGTCGTCTGCGTGCCGAACTCAAGCGCGTCACTGAAGAGCGAGACATCCTAAAAAAGGCCGCCGCGTACTTTGCCAGGGAGTCCGGCTGAGGTACGCCTTCATCAGTCAGTTAGCAGCGAGCTACTCGATCCAGCGCCTCTGCCTGGCTCTGAACGTGCACCCCAGCGGTTACTACGCTTGGCGCGCCGAGCCCAAGTCGGCACGCGCCAAAGATGATCAGCGCCTGCTGGGTTTGATCAAGCACTCCTGGCTGGAGAGCGGTGGCGTCTATGGCTATCGCAAGATCCATGCAGACCTTCGCGAGCTGGGCGAGTGCTGCGGGCGGCATCGAGTGGCCAGGATGATGCGTGCAGAAGGATTGCGCTCGCAGACCGGCTACCGTCGGCGGCCTGGTCGTTATGGCGGCAAGCCTCCAATACCGGCGCCGAATCGACTGGAGCGGAAGTTCAATGTCAGCGAGCCGAACAGGGTGTGGGTCACCGACATAACGTACATCCGCACCTATGAAGGCTGGCTGTACTTGGCGGTGGTGCTCGACCTGTTCTCGCGGCAGGTCATTGGCTGGTCGATGAAGTCACGCATGAGTAGCGACCTGGCCATTGATGCACTGCTGATGGCCGTCTGGCGGCGCAAACCGAAGCAGGAAGTGATGATCCATTCCGACCAAGGCAGCCAGTTCAGCAGTTCGGATTGGCAGAGTTTTCTCAAGGCTAACCACTTGGTCGGCAGCATGAGTCGCCGTGGAAACTGTCATGACAATGCCGTGGCCGAAAGCTTCTTCCAGCTGCTCAAGCGTGAGCGGATCAAGCGAAGGATTTACGGCAACCGGGATGAGGCACGGAGCGATGTGTTCGATTACATCGAGATGTTTTACAACCCCAAGCGGCGACATGGTTTCACCGAGAAGCTGTCGTCGGTAGAGTTCGAGCGACGTTATTTTCTGAGGCAGGACGGTCTCTAGAAAAGCCGGGGCTATTCACTCACAACGAATGAAAAGCCACGCGTCGACGCTGCGCTACTACGAGGAGAAGGGGCTGATCCGCTCCATCGGCCGCAACGGGCTCAAGCGGGTGTTCAACGAATCAGTGATCCAGCGCCTGTCACTGATCGCCCTCGGTCGGGCGGCGGGCTTCTCGCTGGACGACATCGCCGGCATGCTCGCCGCCGACGGCCAGCTGAGCATCGACCGGACGCAACTGCAGGAGCGCGCCGAGCAACTGGATCGCACTATCAAACGGCTCAGCGCGGTGCGCGACGGCCTGCGTCATGCCGCCACCTGCCCCGCCGAAAGCCATCTTGACTGCCCCAAATTCCAGCAGCTGATGAACCTGGCCGCGCGCAGCGCCGCCAAGGAAAAAGCGCAGGCCCGGTGACGCCTCTGGGTTGATGATGGCCAGGCTAGAGCGTTGGCAGCAGGCTCGGCCAACCTTGCCGTGCGGCTGCGCAGACAAGACGCTGGCGCGCCGCACGGGTTAATCTCCGTCGCTGGAACAGCAGACCGGAGGTGCCGCATGCAGATCGAACACTTCACCATCGACGAACGCTTTTGCGGGCCGCCGAAGTCGGGCAACGGCGGTTACACCGCCGGGCGCATGGCCGCGCATCTGCTGGGCACGGTGGCCGCACGACTGAAGGCACCGCCACCCTTGGGCGTCGAGCTGCGCCTCGAGTCCAGCGCCAGCGAGGCACGCTTGTTCGACGGCACGACGCTGCTCGGCGAAGCCAAGCCGACCACCCTCGAGCTGACGCCGCCACCCTGCCCGCCCTACGCCGAGGCGGAAGCCGCGGTCGCCGGCTTCCCGGGTTTCACCACTCACAACTTCCCCGGTTGCTTCGTCTGCGGCCCGGAGCGTGCGGCGCATGACGGCCTGCGGATTTTCCCCGGCCCGCTGCACGGCACCACCACCCTGGCCGCGCCGTGGCTGCCGGACGCTTCGCTCGCCGACACCGCAGGCATCGTGAAGCCGGAGTTCATCTGGGCCGCGCTGGATTGCGCCGGCGCCTTCGCGCTCTACCCGATTCCCGACGGGCTGGCGATCGTGCTTGGCGAACTGGTGGTGTCGACCCTGGCCCCGCTCCAGGCGGACGAGCAATGCGTGGTACTCGGCTGGCCGCTGGGCAGCGAGGGGCGCAAGCGCTTCGCCGGCACCGCGCTGTACGGGGCCGACCAGCGCCTGGTGGCAGTGGCCCGCGCGGTGTGGGTCGAAGTGCCGGCGAGCAGCTGGAACTGAGTGCATAGCGGAGCGGGATTCACCCCTCCACCACTGCCGTTCAGCTAGCTGAGCTGATCGATCAGCACCGCGTTGGTGTACACCAGGCTGCCGTCGCTGGCGCGGTGGCCGACCAGGTGAAACTGCCCGCGGTGCTCCACGGTGCTCAGGTACACACGGAAGCGGCAGTCGCTCAGCGGGCCACAGTCCTCCGGCGGCACCAGGTGCAGCTCGGCGAGGTCCGCATCGATGGTCAGCTCCTTGCCGCCGCTCTCCTGCAAATGTTCTTCGGCGCGCTCCAGGCGCCGATGGTTGCCGCCACCGATGTCGAAGTGAAACTGCCCCATCGGCTGGGAACGCAAGGCGTTGTCGGGCTTGCACCAGCCTTCGATCGTCAGAGTGCTCATGGCACGCCTCCTCACGCACGACGCGATATCCGTCATCGATGGTTATAGAACCGATGCGCCACGCCTGGCGGGCGGACTGCCGAGCGGCAACCCGCGCAGAAGGTCCGGCTAAGGCGCGCCGAACACCGCCGTCCAGTAGATGCCGGCGTCGCTCTTCGGGTCGACCGCATAGGCGGCACCGACCTCGCTGAACTGCGGGCTCATCAGGTTGGCGCAGTGGCCGGGGCTGGCCAGCCAGCCGTCGACCACCTTGCGCGGGCTGTCGAGGCCGGCGGCGAGGTTCTCGCCGATCTGCGGGCCGCTGTAGCCGGCCAGTTCGGCGCGGTCGCTGGGGGTACGACCGTCGCGATCGCGGTGGTCGAAGTAATTGCCGTTGGCCATGGAGCGGCTGTGGCTCTCGGCGGTGCTGCCCAGCGTGGCATTCCAGGTCAGCGCCGGCGCGGCGGCGAAGGCTTGCCCGCCGCACTGGCGCGCCTGCGCCCGCGCGGCGTTGATCTGCTCGAGCACTTTCTGTCCTTCGGCCTGCCAATCGCCCAGACGCCCGGCCAGCAGCGGCCGCGCCAGGACAATGCGCCAGTCGCGGTCGGCGCGGCTGACGCCGATGTCGACGAACTGCGGATCGAGCACCACCTGGCAGAAGCTCTCGCGCACCGCGGTCATCGCCGACTGCGCATCGCGCGGGCCGGACAGGCTGATCGCCTGCACGTTGACCAGCGGATAGGCGGTGCTCGCCAGTTCGCGCTGCAGGTCCAGATCACCGCTGGCCGCCAGTACCAGGCGCGGATCGCTGGCCAGCGGCGGCAGTTCTGCGGAGGCCTGGCCGGCGCAGCGCTGCACCTGGCTACGGTAGGCGTTGATCGACTCGATCAGCTGCGCCTCGTCGGCGGCCAATGCGTCGTGGGCCGACAGCACGGCGAGCGCCACCCCGGCGAGCCGCACGGCGGATGAGATGCTGCGCATGGAGAACCTCCCTGGACCTGAATCGCCACATGATGCGTGATTCTGCCGGTTTTCTCGCCATTGCGGGCAAGCTCCACGCGTCAAACGTCGCCGCTGCGCAATCCTTGCAGCCGCTGCGGAACCTTTGCCGGCCGCCCCAGCCTAAGCCCCATCCGTCCCCTCACCATCGAGAACCACCATGCGCATCGCCGCCCGCCTGCTCCTGCTCTCCGCCGCCGCCCTGTCCCTGTCCGCCTGCTTCGAAGACAAGGCCTCGAGCGACCAGAGCAGCCTGTGCACCTACAACACCGACGCCCAGGCCGAGCGCTGCAAAGCCGGGCAGATGGCCTGGTTCCGCCCCGACGGCGACCAGTTGATCAGCGACCAACTGGCGCTGAGCGTGGCGGCGGCCTACTGCGACTTCAACCACCAGGTACTGGCGAACCGCGCCGGGGTGGTCTGCGTATTCACCGACCAGCGCCTCAGCGCGGTCAAGTAAGCCGCGGCCGGCTCAGCTCGCCGGGCTGAGCATGTCGATCTCGCGAATCTCGAAGTCGCGGCGCAGGTAGTCCATGCGCCGCGCGTGGAATTCGCGCATGTGCGGCAGCGCGCTGTGCACCGCCAGGTGCTCACGCGACTGCCAGACCTCGAAGAAGATGAACAGCGTCGGGTCTTCCCGATCGCGCAGCATGTGGTATTCGATGCAGCCCGCCTCGGACCGACTGGGTTCGACATAGGCACGAAACAGGCGCTCGAAGGCCTCGGCCTTCTCCGGTTTGGTGTGGGCGTGAAGGATGAAACCGTGCATGGGGTACTCTCCTGATAGCGGGGATTTACACCACCCTATCGCAAGAGCCATCCAATAATTCATGCCTTTCAGTCAAAAATCATTTGCCTCCGCGCGGCTGTTTCCACCCCTGAGCCATCGGTAGTCTGCCGCCATTCATTCTTGTGGAGGCTCCCATGAAAAAAGTTCTGCTCCTCAACGGCGGCAAGCGATTCGCCCATTCCGACGGCCGCTACAACAGCACCCTGCACGAAGCGGCCGCGGCGTTCTTCGACCGCGCCGGCTTCGACATCAAGACCACCGAGATCGACGCCGGCTACGACGTCGCCGAGGAAGTGCAGAAGATCCTCTGGGCCGACGTGGTGATCTACCAAATGCCCGGCTGGTGGATGGGCGCGCCATGGATCGTCAAGCAGTACCTCGACGAGGTGTTCACCGCCGGCCACGGCAGCCTCTACGCCAACGACGGGCGCACCCGTTCCGACGCCTCGCAGAAATACGGCAGCGGCGGCCTGATCCACGGCAAGCAGTACATGCTGTCGCTGACCTGGAACGCCCCGCAGCAGGCCTTCGACGACCCCACCGACTTCTTCGAGGCCAAGGGCGTGGACGCGGTGTACTTCCCCTTCCACAAGGCCAACCAGTTCCTCGGCATGAGCGCGCTGCCGACTTTCCTGTGCACCGACGTGATGAAGCAGCCGAACATCGAGGCCGACGTGGCCCGCTACCAGCAGCACCTGGCCAGCGTTTTCGGCCTGTAACCGCACGGCGTTTTGGCGCGGTTCGGCCCGCGCCGGCGACCCGAACAATCTGGCACTACCGTTCCACCTGAACTCGCCCTATGCTCCTCGGACAATAAAAAGAGGAGCGCGGCATGTTCGACATCCTGATCAAGAACGGCGTGTTTTTCGATGGCACCGGTGCCCCCGGCGCGCCACGCCACGTGGGCATCCGCCAGGGCCAGGTGGCGACGATCAGCGCCGAGCCGCTGGACGAAAGCGGCTGCGAGCGGATCATCGACGCCGCCGGCTGCTGGGTCACTCCCGGCTTCATCGACATGCACACCCACTACGACGCCGAACTGGTCGCCGCGCCCGCGCTCAAGGAATCGGTGCGCCACGGCGTGACCACCGTGATGATCGGCAGCTGCTCGATCAGCATGGTGCTCAGCGCCCCGGAAGACTGCTCCGACCTGTTCACCCGCGTCGAATCGGTGCCGCGCGAGCATGTGCTGCCGCTGCTGCAGGCGCGCAAGCACTGGCGCAGCGCCGACGAATACGTGGCCTTCCTGCGCCAGCATCCGCTGGGGCCGAACATCAGCTCCTTCCTCGGCCACTCCGACCTGCGCGTCGCCGTGCTCGGCCTGGCCCGCTCGGTAGATGCCGGGGTGACGCCCAGCGAAGCCGAGCTGCAGCGCATGGAGCAGCTGCTCGAAGAAGCCATGGACGCCGGGCTGATCGGCCTGTCGAGCATGACCAACCCGTGGGACAAGCTGGACGGCGACCGCCAGCGCTCCAAGTCACTGCCCTCGGTGTACAGCAGCTGGCGCGAGTACGCGCGTCTCAACCGTGTGCTGCGACGCCGCGGGCGCATCCACCAGGGCGCGCCGAACCTGGTGACCAAGCTCAACCTGTTCGCCTACCTGTGGGAAAGCATGGGCCTGTGGCGCAAGCCGCTGAAGACCACGCTGATCACCCTGATGGACGTGAAGACCGATCCCTGGCTGGCACGCATCCTCGGCCCACTGACCCGTTTCATCAACCGCGTGACCCGCGCCGACTTCCGCTGGCAGACCTTGCCGGTGCCCTTCGTCACCTACGCCGACGGCATGGAGTTCGTGGTCTTCGAGGAATTTCCCGCCGGTGAGGCGGCGCTGCACCTGGCCAGCCAGGACCTGCGCAGCGAACTGTTCCAGGACGAGAGCTACCGCCGCCAGTTCCGCCAGGAAGTCGACAAGCGCTTCGGCCCGCGCGTCTGGCACCGCGACTTCAACGACGCCTGGATCGTCCAGTGCCCGGACCCGAGCCTGGTCGGCCACAGCATCGGCGAACTGGCCAGCACGCGCGGCATGCACCCCGGCGATCTGTTCCTCGACCTGCTGGTGGAACACGGCAGCCGCCTGCGCTGGCGCACGCTGATCGCCAACCACCGCCCCGAAGTGGTGGAGAAGCTGGTCGCCGAACCAAGCACGCTGATCGGTTTCGCCGACTCCGGCGCGCACATCCGCAACATGGCCTTCTACAACTTTGGCGTGCGCCTGCTCAAACTGGTGCAGAACAGCATCCAGCGCGGCCAGCCGGCGATGCCGCTGGAAACCGCGATCTGGAGACTGACCGGCGAGCTGGGCAACTGGTTCAACGTCGACGCCGGGGTGCTGGCGGTCGGCAAGCGCGCCGACCTGGTGGTGATCGACCCGCAGCAGCTCGACGAGCGCCTGGCCGCCTATCACGAAGCGCCGATGGACGGCTTCGGCGAGCTGCAAAGGATGGTCAACCGCGGCGATGCGGTGCGCCAGGTGCTGATAAACGGCCGGCTGGCCTACGAGCACGGCGAGTTCGCCGCCGACCTCGGCGAGCAGCGCGGCTACGGGCAGTTCCTCCCGGCGCTCAACGCCTAGCGGCTCGCCCCTGGCGTCGGTGACTACGGCGCCAGGGGGAACTCGCCGGCGCCCGGCGCGGCCCAATGCTGTATCCCCGCAAGAGGAGCCAGCCATGGCCGACGACCGCGACGACGCACCGCTGGACGACGAAGCACCGGAGGGCGAGCTGATCGAGCACCTGCCCGACAAGGTGGTCGAGAACCTCGAGGAGGTTGCGCCGATTCCCGCCCCGCCGCCGGAAGAGCCCGAGCCAGACGCCTAGCGCCACACCTGGCGGCGCATTGCCGGCGAGGCCAGCTGATCATTTTCTGACCAACGGCCCCGCCGTTCGTCCCGGCACGCTTAACCTGCCGGCTCTCATGTCGATAATCCGGACGCGTGCTGACCATTCGTGATGACGAGTGCGTCTGCGAGCGGAGTCTCGATGCCGCCTGGATTCGCCCCGTGTCGGGCGTTGTGTGTTCGCGCCTTTCGGGATCGCCATGAAGAAGTCGTTGTTTGCCCGCCACCGCCGCCTGCTCGGCGTCGTTTCCCTTTGCCTCGCCCTCTCCGCTGCCGCGGGCTGGTACTGGCAGTCGAGCGAGGCCACTGTCGCCCCGCCCAGCGACGCCTCGGCGCGCATGCTCGCCGAATTGCAGCAGTCCACCGATGCCTGGACCGCGCAGCGCCGCGACCTTTCCACCCTGGTCGGCGACATGCGCGACGGCCGCATCGCCAGCGCGGCGCTGAGCGACGACGCGGTCTACGTGTCCACCCACGATGGCCAGCGCTACTGGCTCGCCGACCAGTCCGGACGCATCGGCGAGATGGTCCTGCGCGACTACGCCAGCGGCGGCCACGCGCTGTTCCCGGTGGCACTGTTCGACACCAGCGGCGAAGCGCCCTGGTACCACGCGCTGCTCAAGCAATGGCCGCTGTTCCTTTTGCTGCTGCTCGGCGGCGGCTTTGTCGCCTGGAAACTGCGTCCGCAGCAGGCACTGAAGCAGAGCACCGGCGTGCGCTTCGCCGACGTGATCGGCGCCGGCGAAGCCAAACTGGCGCTGCAGGACGTCACCGCCTACCTGCGCGACCCGGCCGCCTTCGCCACCCTCGGCGCACGGCCGCCCAAGGGCGTGCTGCTGACCGGCGAGCCGGGCACCGGCAAGACCCAGCTGGCCAAGGCGCTGGCCAGTGAGTGCGACGCGCACTTCATCCAGGTCACCGGCAGCGACTTCTCGTCGATGTACTTCGGAGTCGGCATCCACAAGGTCAAGTCGCTGTTCCGCACCGCGCGCAAGCATGCGCCGTGCATCATCTTCATCGACGAGATCGACGGTATCGGAAGGCGCGGCGAGCAGAGCCGCGCCAGCGACGCCGAGGGCAACCGCATCGTCAACCAGTTCCTCACCGAGCTGGACGGCTTCGCCGCCGACAGCGGCGTGCTGGTACTCGGCGCCACCAACTTCCCCAACTCGCTGGACCCGGCGCTGGTCCGCGAGGGGCGCTTCGACCGCAGCATCGCGGTGGGCCTGCCGAGCCTTGCCGAACGCGAGCAACTGTTCCGCCTGTACGCCGGCAAGATCACCGCGGCCGACGACGTCGACCATGCGCAGATGGCACGCAACAGCGTCGGCCTGACCCCGGCGGCGATCGCCTACATCGTCAACCACGCCGCGCTGCTCGCCGCGCGCAGCGGCGAGGCGCAGGTACGCATGAACCACTTCGCCGACGCGCTGGAAACCTGCCGCATTGGCGAGCAGCCGGTGGGCATGAGCATGCTCTCCGAGGTCGAACGCACGCGCATCGCCGTGCATGAGTCCGGCCACGCCATCGTCGCCGCCGCGCTCAACTGCGGGCGGGTGGAGAAGGTCACCATCCTGCCGCGCGGCCAGGCGCTGGGCGTGACCCTGGTGACGCCGGTGGAGGACAAGCGCCTGCATCTCGAATCCGAACTGCGTGCGCGCATCCAGATGCTGCTCGGCGGCCGCGTGGCCGAGCAGCTGCACTTCCACGAAGTCTCCTCCGGCGCCGGCCAGGATCTGCATGAGGCCAGCAAGCTGGCGCTGTCGATGGTCGGTGCGTTGGGCATGGGCCCGAAGGGTTCGCTGCTGAGCCTGCAGGCAGTGCGCGACGCACACCTCGACAGCGACCCGCGCGAGGCGCTGGAAGCCGCCGATCAGCTGCTGCTGCAACTCAACGCCGAATGCACCGCGCTGCTACAGCAGCTCAGGCCAGCCCTCGAGCAGCTCAGCGCGCGCCTCTTGGAGGAAGAAACCGTGGCCGGTGAAGAGGTGGTGGCCATCGTCACCCCGCTGCTCAGCGGCCTGCCCGCGCATGTCAGCCCGATCGCTGTGCGGCCCCGTCATCTGGAGCGAGTGGCGTTCGACGGCCACGACCCGTTGTTCGATCTCGTCGAAACCGACGAAGAGGACGACAGCGAACGACGTCCCGGCATGGTCTGACAGCGGCGCTTGGGCTAGGCTGTGCAGCTTCTTTGATTGGAGGAACACCCCATGGCCCGCGCCACTGCCCGTCACATCCTGGTTGCCACCGAAGACAAGTGCAACGAACTGAAAGCCGCAATCGAAGGCGGCGCCGACTTCGCCCAAGTGGCCAAGGACAACTCCAGCTGCCCGTCCAGCCGTGACGGCGGCAACCTCGGCTCGTTCGGCCCGGGGCAGATGGTCAAGGAGTTCGACAAGGTGGTGTTCAGCGCCCCGGTCGGCGTGGTCCAGGGTCCGGTGAAAACCCAGTTCGGCTATCACCTGGTCGAAGTCACCAGCCGCCAGGATTGATCGCCGCGCCTTCCTGCGCATCTGCGTGGGAAGGCCATCTCCCCGGCTAGCCGCTACCGCGCGGTTATCGCCAAGCTGAATAAACCTCCCCGCCGAAATACCCCCGCACCGCGCTAGCCGTGCCGCCCACGGGCATGCCCGACCAATGCCACCTGCCGCCGCCAAGCCCTGGTCTATTCTCCAGCTCCCATCGATAGGAAAGGAGGAGTTGCCATGAGCCTGTTCGGCAAGATTCTGAGTGCCCTCGGTTTCGGCGAAAAAGCCCATGCGACGGAAGCGGCACCACCGCCGTCGGCCCCCGAAGTGACCACGGCGCCCGCGCCTTCCGCGCCGACTCCAGTGACTGAAGTGGATGTGGTAGCCAAGCTGGAAGGTCTGGCGGCCAGCCACCCGGAGAAACTCAACTGGAAGACCTCCATCGTCGACCTGCTCAAGTTGCTCGGTCTCGACAGCAGCCTCGACGCGCGCAAGCAGTTGGCCGCCGAGCTGGGTTGCCCGGCGGACAAGATGGGCGATTCGGCGCAGATGAACATGTGGCTGCACAAGACCGTGCTGCAGAAGCTGGCGGCCAACGGCGGTAACGTGCCGGCCGAACTGCTGCACTGAACAACCAGCCGCCGCGGAGGCGCCAGCGCCTCCCGGCGATTACAACCCCGCCACGCCCTCAGGCGGCCACGCAGGTCGCCAGCCGCTCTGCCTTGCGCATCGCGTACTGCGCCAGCAGGCGCATCACGTAACCGATCTTGATCAGCGTCGGACCGAGGATCACTCCGCCGTGGGCGACCACTTGCTGGGGAATGCTCAACTGCAAATCGAGCAGGTAGGCGAACAGGATGCCGGCCAACGTCATCAGCGTGCCGACGATCAGTACATGGCTGGACAGGCGCAGGACGTTGTTCGGGCAGCTGAAGTAGTGGCTCATGACACGTTTCTCCAAGGGCGGGTAGGTGTTGCACTCGCCCTGGCTGTATCAGGAAGCGTGCCGCTTTTTGATGGCTTTAAAATCAATCACTTACAGCCACTCATGTGCTTTTGACCACATGCCAGCTGCAGTCACTCTGACTACACAAGTCATATCGACCACACCCGCAAGCAAGCCCGCTCGGCTAAACTGCGCCGCCCCGCCTTGCTGAAGATTTTGTCGATGTCCGCCACCACCCTGAGCATTTCCGCCGCCTGCCTGTTCGACCGCGAGGGTCGCCTGCTGCTGGTCCGCAAGCGCGGCACTCAGGCGTTCATGCTGCCCGGCGGCAAGGCCGAAGCCGGCGAGGATGCGCTCAGCGCCCTGCACCGCGAACTGGGTGAGGAGCTCAACCTGCGCCTGGCCGCCGACGCGCTGCGCCCGCTGGGCCGCTTCCACGCGCCGGCGGCCAACGAAGCGGATACCTGGATCGACGCCCAACTGTTCCAGGGCGAGCTGCATGAAGCAGTCAGCGCGGCGGCCGAACTGGAGGAACTGCGCTGGCTGCACCGTGACGACGTGCCGCCGGCGAGCCTCGCGCCGCTGCTGCGCGAGCACGTGCTGCCGCTGCTCTGGCCAAGCTGAACGCAGGTCCCCTCAACGCGCCGAGAAGCGCCGGTCGAGGCCCTGCAGGCGAAACTGTTCGACGACGAAGTCGATGAACAACCGGGTCTTCTGCGGCAGCTGCTTCTGTGCGGCGAAATGGATCGAGATCACCCCGGTGTCCACGTACCAGTCGGGCAGCACGCGAATCAGTCGGCCATCGGCGAGATACGGCAAGGCATGCGGCATCGCCACCAGGATGATGCCGAAGTCCATCAACGCGACATCGCACGCCGCTTCCGGGTCGTCGAGGAGGATCCGCGCGCGCAAATCGAGCGGGGTTTCCCGTCCATCGCCGCTCCGCAGCATCGCCGAACGGATGCGCCCGGTTTGCGGCGAGCGGATCAGGATGCCGTCGTGGCCGCTTAGGTCCTCCGGCTTCTGCGGTACGCCCCGCGCGGCCAGATAATTCGGCGACGCCAGCAACACCCGGTGCGCCGGCGCCAGTGCCCGCGCCACCACTCCCGGCGGCAGCTCGAAGCCGCCGCCGATGGCGGCGTCATAGCCTTCGGCGATCAGGTCCACCGGGCGGTTGTCGAAGCGCCAATCGGGCTGTACGTCGGGGTAGCGGGCCAGGAATTCCTTGAGCAGAGGCAGGATGTACAGACGCCCGAACGCGACCCCCATGCTGACCTTCAAGACCCCGGCGGGCTGGCCTTGGCGGCTGGCCAGGTTGGCCATCGCCACCTGAAGGATGTCCAGGCCACCGCCGGCTTCGCGCAGGAAATGCTCACCGGCCTCGGTCAACGACAGGCTCCGCGTGCTGCGCTGGAACAGCCGCACCTGCAGGCCGGCCTCCAGGCGCGCGACGTTCTTGCCCACCGCCGCGGGGGTCAGGCCGAGGCGCCGCGCCGCTGCGGCGAAGCTGCCCGCCTCCGCGCTGCGCACGAAACATTCGATGCAATTGAGGGTGTCCATTCACGGACTATAAACCAACATTATCGAAAGAAAGCCAGAAATACCGACTAATCAAAACACAATCCCGGGCAGATACTCGTTTCCACCAAACCCTTCCACCCCGGAGACGACCATGACTACCCCCACTTCCCTGCACGGCAAAGTTGCATTCATCCAAGGCGGTTCGCGCGGCATCGGCGCCGCCATCGCCCAACGCCTGGCCCGCGACGGCGCCGCCGTCGCCCTCACCTACAGCCAATCGGCGCAAGCCGCCGAAGCGCTGGTGAGCGCCATCGAAGCGGCCGGCGGCCGCGCCGTAGCGATCAAGGCCGACAGCGCCAATGCCGAAGCCATCCAGGGCGCCATCAGCCAGACCGTGGAAACCTTCGGCCGCCTCGACATCCTGGTGAACAACGCCGGCGTGCTGGCCATCGCGCCGATCGAAGAATTCAACCTCGACGACCTCGACCGCACTCTGGCCATCAACGTGCGCAGCGTGGTGGTCGCCAGCCAGGCCGCCGCGCGGCACCTCGGCGACGGCGGGCGGATCATCAACATCGGCAGCACCAACGCCGAGCGCATGCCCTTCGGCGGCGGCGCGGTGTACGCCATGAGCAAGTCGGCGCTGGTCGGTCTGACCAAGGGCCTGGCTCGCGACCTCGGCCCGCGCGGCATCACCGTCAACAACGTGCAGCCCGGCCCGGTGGACACCGAAATGAACCCGGACAGCGGCGAGTTCGCCGACGCGCTGAAGCAGCTGATGGCGCTGCCGCGCTATGGCAAGGCCGAGGAAATCGCCGCCTTCGTCAGCTTCCTGGCCAGCGCCGAAGCCGGCTACATCACCGGCGCCAGTCACCTGATCGACGGCGGCTTTTCCGCCTGATGTCAGGTGGCGCCGTAACCCGCTAGAATCTGCGTCCTAATTGTCCCGGGCCGGCCCGCACCGCGCCCGGGGTTGTCTAGTCCGCAGCCAGCGAGAGCACCGCCATGGGCGCCCAGTGGAAAGCCAAACCCAAAGAAGCCGCCGCCAATGCCCGAGGGAAGATCTTCGGCAAACTGGTGAAAGAGATCATGATCGCCGCGCGTAACGGCGCCGATCCGGACATGAACCCCAAGCTGCGCCTCGCCGTGCAGCAGGCCAAGAAGGCGTCCATGCCCAAGGACACCCTCGATCGCGCCATCAAGAAAGGCGCTGGCCTGAGCGGTGACATCGTTCACTACGAACGCACCCTGTACGAAGGCTTCGCCCCGCATCAGGTGCCGCTGATCGTCGAATGTCTGACCGACAACGTGAACCGCACCGTGGCGGAAATTCGCGTGCTGTTCCGCAAGGGCCAGCTCGGCGCGTCCGGCTCGGTGACCTGGGACTTCGACCACGTCGGCCTGATCGAAGCCGCCCCTGAAGGCGGTGCCGATCCGGAACTGGCCGCCATCGAAGCCGGTGCGCAGGATTTCGAACCGGCCGAGGAAGGCGCGACCCTGTTCATCACCGAACCGACCGACCTCGACGCGGTGAGCAAGGCGCTGCCCGAATTCGGTTTCACCGTGCAGTCGGCGCAGCTCGGCTACCGGCCGAAGAACCCGGTGAGCAACCTGACCGCCGAACAGCTGGAAGAAGTCGAAGCCTTCCTCGAGGCCATCGACAACCACGACGACGTGCAGAACGTCTACGTCGGCCTCGCCGGCTAAGCGCGCCCTCCGCCTCGCGCCGCGACTCCGGTCCGGCGCGAGCGCTCCTCTCCCGTCCCTTCATGCTCCGCCATCGGTCTCGCGAACAGTCGCCCGCTCGGCGACCAGCTATTCTTGAAACATTCATCCAATCCGGCTGCTGCAGCCAGGGAGGTGGAAATGGTCGAAACGCTGTCGCTCGTCACCACAACCACGTTCCGGAGGTGAATCATGAAAGGTCTCAATGCGCGCAAAGACGGCAAGAAAAAGCCGCTGAAATCCGCTCACGACAAACGCGCGGCCAAGCGCGCCAAACGCACCGGCGACAGCCTGTTAGGCAGTCACACGCCGACACCGTGAAACATCCCGCCCCGGCTTCAGCCGGGGCTTTCATTTCCACCCCGCGCCGCGCCATGCACATGGCTAGGCTGTGAGGAGCAGAACCCGCGACCCCGCAGCGGGTCGAACCCCGCACCAATCGCCGAGAATCTTGAAAGGAAGGCTCGATGGGAAAATGGATGCTGCTCACCCTGTCGCTATTGCTCGCCGGCTGTGCGTCGCACAGCTGCGATGATGAACCGCTCAGCGGCACGCCCTGCCGCGATGAACGACTGCTCCATCAGAACGACATGCTGCAGGCCAAGCTGCTGATCGCCAGTGGCGACCTGGAGAACTACGAGCTGGCCCGCGCCCTGCTCAATCGCGCTGCCGCCGATGACACCAGCGGCGAGGTGCCGTTCTATCAGGCAGTGCTGCTGATCCGCGAAGGACCTCAGGTCGATGAAGTCCTGCAACTGCTGGAGACCGCCGCCGGCCGGGGCCACCCGCACGCCACCGCACTGCTCTACAAGGTCTACGCCGAGCCCTACCTGATCAGCGAAGCCGACCCGATCCGCGCGCAAAGCTACCGCGCCGCCTACGCCGAACTGGATGTGGCGAAGAGCGGCTATCCCTCCTTCGAACAGGCGTTGCGGGTTGTCGACGGCCTGCTGGCCGCGCCGACCGCGGCGCAGGCCGTCGGCACACCCTGAACGCAAAGGCGCACTACACTGCTGTTGAGGTCAAAATTTGACCAAGGCTCCGGCGCTGTTTGGCCGGGGGTTCAATGGGAGTGGGGGGACTCCGGTGATAACCGATGGGAGGCAGGCCATGAACCGGCACTACTACATCAGTGACAACCTGGATGAACTCGAGAGTGTGGAGAACGAGTTGGAAGCCCGGGGCATCAGCACCGAGCAGATACACGTGCTGAGCGAGCGCGACGCCGAAGTGCAGCAGCACCATGTGCATGACGTACCGTCGTTTCTCAAGCGTGACGTGGTGAACAGCGGGCAATTGGGTGTCGCGGTGGGTGTGCTGCTGGCGGCGATCGTGCTGATCGGCGCCTACCTCACCGGTTTGACGCAAACTGCCGCCGGCTGGCTGCCGTTCATCTTCCTCGCCGTGGTGCTGGTCGGTTTCGCCACCTGGGAAGGCAGCCTGGTCGGTCTGCAGCGGCCGCACAATGCGTTCCGCCAGTTCGAAGGCAGTCTGCGCGAGGGCAAGCACGTGCTGTTCGTCGACGTGAAGCCCACCCAGGAAGCGCTGCTCGACCAAGTCACCAGCCTGCACCATCTGGAGCTGGCGGGTACTGGCAGTGCAGCGCCGGACTGGGCGGTGGCAATTGAACGCAAGTGGAACCAGTTCCGGCGTATGATGTGACACGGATCACGACCTGGCCGTTGCGTGCAACGTGCCAGGCCGACCGTACACCGCCGGGCAGAAATACCTAGGTAAATTAGCCGTCTGGGTGTAATGTGTCCGCACTGTGTTGCATGTGTCTCGATCCAACGGTTTCCTTACTCTTTGCACTCAGTCGTGGTCTGGGCTGTTCCAGCCGCGTTTACTTTGTTCAAGGAGCATCATCATGTCCGATCGTCAAACTGGCACCGTCAAGTGGTTCAACGATGAAAAAGGCTTCGGCTTCATCACCCCGGAAAACGGTCCTGACCTGTTCGTGCACTTCCGCTCGATCCAGAGCACTGGCTTCAAATCGCTGAAAGAAGGCCAAAAGGTCTCCTTCATCGCTGTTAAAGGCCAGAAAGGCATGCAAGCTGATGAGGTCCAGGTGATCTAATCACGCTGGCGCATCGAGAAAACCGGCCCTCGGGCCGGTTTTTTTCATTCTAGGGTTGCCGATTTCGGTGCCCAATTTGGAGAGGACGACTTCCATGCGTATCAAGGAATCCCACAGCAAGCCCAAGCCGCCACCGGCGGTGGAAACCCGTGAATCCATTGAGGCCCAGGTCGCCGCCTTCCTCAAATCCGGCGGTGAGATTCAGGAAATCGCCCGCGGCGTCAGTGGCCAGGTTTACACCCCCACCCGCCACATCACCCTCGGTAAGAAGTAACACCTCTCGCCGCCCAGCGCCGGAGTCTTCCGGCGTGCGGTGCGCGAATGCTCAAGCCCCCCGCTCCTCAGCACTCTCCCCCGGAAACGTCTTGTCTCCCGGATTCTTGCCCTGCGCCAATCGGTGTTCGATCACCGCATTCAGCTCCGCCCCAAACAGCAACACCGCCGCCGAAATGTAGAAGTACAGCAACAGCACGATGATCGCGCCGATGCTGCCGTACATGGCGTTGTAGTCGGCAAAGTTCTTCACGTAGTAACCGAACGCCAGCGTCGCGGCGATCCAGGCGATCACCGAGAAGATCGAGCCGGGCGTAATGAAACGAAACTTCTGCTTCACATCCGGGGCGACGAAGTACAACAGCGCCACCGCGACCATCATCAGCAGCACGATCAGCGGCCAGCGCAACCAAGTCCACAGCGTGACGACCACCTCTTCCAGGCCTACGTAGGCCGCCAGCCAGCCGGTTACCTGCGGACCGAGCACCATCAACGCCGCCACCGCCAACAGCATGCCGGCGAAGCCAAAGGTATAGATGATCGACAGCGGCAGCCGCTTCCACAGCGGGCGGCCCTCCGGTACGTCGTACGCAGCGTTCATCGCACTCATCGTCGAGCGCATGCCGGCCGATGCCGACCACAGCGCAATCAGAATCCCCACCGAAAGCAATCCACCCTCGCGCTGCTGCAGCTGGTCGACGATCGGGTTGATCATGTCCGCCGCCTGGCTCGGCAGGACGTACTGCACCTGCTCGCGCAACCAGGCAAAGAACTCCGGCAAGTGCAGGAAGCCCAGCAGGGCAATCAGAAACAGCACGAACGGGAACAGCGAGAACAGCATCTGGTAGGCCAGCGCCGAGGCATAGGTCGGCATCTCGTCATCGAGAAATTCGTGGAAGGTGGCTTTGAATATCTCCAGCGGCGCCAAATCGCGTACTGCCGACAACCCCATGCTCGCTCCTGCTCCGTTGCGCTGACCGTCCAGTTTGGAGCCAGGGATGGCGGACAGGTTCAGCCAATGCGACCACACATCTTCTGACACAGTTTTCGCCGGCACCTCCGCATATGCCGCTGGTCCATATCAAAGCGGTATTTCAGAATGATGTCAGACTGATAGTCAGCCCGGCCCGTTGGTCCGGTTCTTTGCGGATTCTCTCTGCCTTATCTCAGGAGTTCCTGTGCGTCATTCCAGCTCGCCTTTTCTCCAGCGTTGGGGCTCCCTGCTCGCTCTGGTAGCGCTGTTCTTGCTGCTACCGCTGCTCAGCCGTTTCTGGCTGGGCTGGTCGAATGGCTACGGCTATACCTCCGACCTGGCGATCGGCGGCTTGCTGGTCCTGCTGCTGCACAACCGCTCGCTGTGGCTCGGCGTGCCGGTGATGCTGCTGTGGGGCGTGCTGCTGCTGGGTAATGTGGAACTGGTCAGCGCGGTCAGCCGCATGCCGGAGCTGAGTGACCTGCAGTATCTGACCGATGCGCAATTCCTCAGTCACTCCACGGAAGGCGGCGGCATCAGTCACCCCGCCCTGCTGCTGGGCTTGGTCGCCTCCCTACTGCTGTGCCTCGCCTTCGGCTGGCGCCGTTCGTCGCTGCACCTTTCGAAGTACTGGTACGCACTGCCCGCGCTGCTGCTCGCCGGGCACGCCGCTAGCCAGTACTGGCAGCCGAGCGAATCCGATCAGTGGAAACAATTCAACCTGGCGCACAAGGTGCTGGCGGAAGGCCTCAGCGCTGCGCAATTCGCCGTGGAAGATCGCCTCAGCGCGGACGAACCGGAAGTGCCGCCGGACATCGCCGGCCTCACCCAGCTCGACCTCAACGGTGATCGCCTGCTGCCGGCCGGCAAGGCGCGCAACGTGCTGATCGTCACCCTGGAAGGCATCCCCGGCGCCTACATCGCGCGAAACCGCGAGGCGATCCGCAGCAGCTATCAAGAAAACCTGATGCCGCGCCTCAGCCAATGGGCAACGCGCAGCATGAGCACGCCGGACTATGTGCTGCACACCCACCAGACCATCCGCGGCCTGTACGCCATGCTCTGTGGCGACTACGACAAGCTCGACAGCGGCACGCCGAAGGGCGTGGAGATGCTCAACAACTCGCTGCGCAACCAGCAATGCCTGCCCGCGCAGCTCCACGAGCAGGGTTTCAGCACGCACTTCCTGCAGGGTGCCGGGCTGCGCTTCATGGCCAAAGACCAGATCATGCCGCACATCGGCTTCGACAAGACCCTCGGTCGCGACTGGTTCAAGAACAAGCCGTACCTTGAATTCCCCTGGGGCATGGACGACAAGGCCTACTTCGAGGGCGCACTGGGCTATGTCAAACAGCTGCGCCGGCAGAAGAAGCCGTGGATGCTGACCCTGCTCACCGTTGGCACCCACCAGCCCTACTCTGCGCCGGACGACTACCTGTCCCGCTACCCGAACGCCAAGCAGGCGGCCATCGGCTACCTCGACGACGCCGTGGCCGACTTCCTCGCCGGCCTGGAGAAACAGGGTGTGCTGAAAGACACCCTGGTCATCGTCACCTCGGATGAATCGCACGGCATCGACGATGTGCGGCTGGCGTCCGCGTGGGGCTTCAACCTGGTCTTCGCCCCCGAACAGGCGCAACTGCCGACGCTCAAGCAGGGGGTCTACGGGCATGTCGACCTGAGCGCCTCGGTGCTCGACTACTTCGGCTTCAGCGTGCCGTCCGGGCTGAGCGGACGCTCACTGTTCCGCAACTACGCCAGCGGCCGCGAGATCATCTCCTACACCAACGGCCTGCTGCGCGAGCACGACGGCAAAGGCAACCTGGTCGAGTGCGACTTCCAGCAGGTCTGCCGGCGCTACGCCAGCGACGGCTTCATCGCCGACAAGGCACGCTACCTGGGTCGCTTCGGCGGCAAGCAGGCGCGCCTGGTCAGCCAACGCGCGGCGCTGCTCGACCAGTCGTTGACGGGTGGCCAGGCCGGCCAGCACTACCAGTTCGCCAACAACGAGCGCATTCGCCTGCCAGCGGCGTTCGGCAACGACTGGGCAGACAACCTGATCGGCGCGCAGTACCTGGAACTGCCGAAAGGCACCCACACCCGGGTAACTCTGAAGATCCGCGCCCTGCGCCTGGACAAGCAAGGCGCCAGCCTGGCGCTGAAGACCAAGGAGTTCGACCGCGACGTCGCCGAGCTGGTCCCGGCGCTGCCGCCGCTCAAGCCCGGCAAAACCCTGGAAGTCAGCTTCGGCTTCGACAACCTGGAAACCCGCAAGGCGTTCTCCTTCCACCTGCTCGGCGCGGGACGCGGCACCATCGAGATCCGTGACTTCAGCGTGGTCACCGAGCCGCTGCTGGCCGCCGACCTGCTCGACCTTGAGCAGTCCGAGGAAAGCGCGGCGGCACGCCTGGTCGTACCGCAGACGCTCGATCCGCAACCGGTGTTCCCTGGCGCCGAACTGTAAGCGCCGCCCCCGCGGCGCGGCAGCTCAGCGCGCGCGCAGACCGACGCGCAACAGCTCGCCGTCCGCCGCATCGGTGAGCAGGTACAGGTAGCCGTCCGGCCCCAGGCGCACATCGCGAATGCGCTGATCGAGGTCTTCCAACAAGCGTTCCTCATGCACCACCCGATCGCCGTCGAGCTGCAGGCGAATAAGCGCCTGCTGCGCCAGTGCGCCGATGAACAGGCTGTGCTGCCACGCCGGGAAGCGCTGCCCGTCGTAGAAGGCCATGCCGCTGATCGCCGGCGACTTCTCCCAGACGTACTGCGCGGCCTCGGTGCCGGCCAGGCTCTTGCCCTTGGCTTCAGGGATCGGCAGCAGCGAATAGTTGATGCCATGGGTCGTCAGCGGCCAGCCGTAGTTCTTGCCGGCCTGCGGGATGTTCAGCTCATCGCCGCCACGCGGGCCGTGCTCGTGGGTCCACAATTGGCCACTCCATGGATTGAGCGCCGCGCCCTGCTGGTTGCGGTGGCCGTACGACCAGATTTCCGGGCGCACGCCTTGGCGGCCGATGAAGGGATTGTCCGGCGGCACGCTACCGTCCGGAAACAGGCGCACCACCTTGCCCTGCAGCTTGTCGAGGTCCTGCGCGGTGGGGCGCTGATTGTTCTCGCCTAGGGCGATGAACAGGTGCCCGCTTCGATCGAACACCAGCCGCGAGCCGAAATGGATGCCACTGGACAGCTTCGGCTGCTGGCGGAAGATCACCTGGAAATCCTCCAGCCGACCAAGGTCGTCAGCCAGTCTGCCGCGTCCCACCGCGGTGCCAGCAAGGCCATCCGCGCCGCCGCCTTCGGCAAAGGACAGGTAGACCAAACGATCGCGAGCAAAGTCCGGTGACAGCACCACGTCAAGCAGACCGCCCTGCCCCTTGGCGAACACCTGCGGCACGCCGCCCAGGGGCTTCGACAGCCGCCCGTCGGCGCCCACCACGCGCAAGCGCCCCGGCCGCTCGCTGACCAGCATGCGTCCGTCGGGCAGGAACGCCAGCGCCCAGGGATGCTCGAGATCACGGGCAACGACTTCGCTGGTCACCTCGCCGAGTTCACTGGGGTGCGTCCCCGGTGCCGCCTGCAATGCGCCGCCGAACAGCAGCGCCATCCCCCACCCAAGCCATTTCAGCATGCTGCCACTCCTCTTTCGCGTGGCCCAGAGTGTGGCCCAAGCGCCGCCTGCTCGACCGGCCGCAAGCGTTACCCGACGTGTCATCGGTCCGGTTGCCAGGCCAGCAAGCGCAGCGGCTTCAATACTGTGACGGTACTCATTCCCCCTGAACCTTTGCTTATAACTGCGGGTCGGTTGCAAGAGTGCCGCGCACAACGGGCTGGCACAGGAGATACCCATGAATCGCCAGGCCAGGCAGCTTTTTCCAGAGTCCGACGCCACGCTCAGCGCGCGACTGCAGCGGGTGCGCGCCACCAGCGAGGCGATCTGCGCGCCACTGACGGCGGAAGATCACGTGATCCAGAGCATGCCCGACGTCAGCCCGCCTAAGTGGCACCTGGCGCACGTCAGCTGGTTCTTCGAGGCCTTCCTGCTGCGACCCTACCTGCCCAACTACCGCACGCCAGAGCCGCTCTACGATCACCTGTTCAACTCCTACTACCAGACTCACGGCACGCCCTTCCCGCGCGCCGAGCGCGGCTTGCTGTCGCGCCCGACGGTCGCCGAGGTGCTGGCCTACCGCGCGCATGTCGACCGCTGCCTCGGCGAGCTGCTCGCCGCGCCACCGGCCGCGCACGCCGAGGAGATTGCACGACGCATCGAGCTCGGTATGCACCATGAGCAGCAGCATCAGGAACTGCTGCTGATGGACATCAAGCACATCCTCGCGCAGAACCCGCTGCGCCCCGCTTACCGCAGCGACCTGCCCGCACAGCCGTGCCGGCCGGCCGCCGAAGCGACCTGGCACGCCTACCCGAGCGGTCTCTACGAAATCGGCCACAGCGGCGCTGGGTTTGCCTTCGATTGCGAGCGACCGCGCCACCGGGTGTTCCTCGACGCGTTCCGCCTGGCCAGCCGTCCGGTGATCAACGGCGAGTACCTGGCGTTCATTCTGGACGGCGGTTATGCCCGCTCCGAGCTGTGGCTGGCCGATGGTTGGACCACCGTCGGCCAATGCGACTGGACGGCGCCGCTGTACTGGCGGCATGACGAAGACGGCTGGCACGAGCTGACCCTCGGCGGGCCTCGGCCGCTGGACCTGCACGCGCCGGTCTGTCACCTGAGTTTCTTCGAGGCCGACGCCTACGCCAGCTGGGCCGGCGCTCGGCTGCCCAGTGAAGCCGAGTGGGAAGTCGCCGCGCAGGACGCGCCGCTCTCCGGCAATTTCTACGACAGCGGCTTCCTGCAGCCGATCGCCGCCGACGTCACTGCCGAGCGCGAAGGCCCGCTGCAGCTGTTCGGCGATGTCTGGGAATGGACCGCCAGCGCCTACCGCCCCTACCCCGGCTTTCGCGCGCTACCCGGCAGCCTCGGCGAGTACAACGGCAAGTTCATGAGCGGCCAGATGGTCCTGCGCGGCGGTTGCTGCGCGACCCCCGCCGAACACATTCGCAGCACCTACCGCAATTTCTTCTACCCGCACATGCGCTGGCCGTTCACCGGCCTGCGCCTGGCCAGGGAGGCGTGAACATGCCGCACACCGTGCACTTCCACGACGAACAGCATCCCACCCTGCCATGCGCCAGCCTGCGCCAGACCACCCTGGACGGCTTTGCCACGGACCCCAAGTGGGCCTCGCCGAAGTTCTTCTACGATCGCCGCGGGTCGGAGCTGTTCGAGCAGATCTGCCAGCAACCGGAGTACTACCCGACGCGCACCGAAGAAGCCATCCTCGCCAGCGCCGCACACACCATCGCAGAGATCGCCGGGCACCAGGCCAACCTGGTCGAGCTGGGCAGCGGTGCCAGCCGCAAGGTGCGCCTGCTGCTTGAAGCGATGCACCCGGCCAGCTACCTGGGCATCGACATCTCCCAGGACTTCCTGCGCGACAGCACCGCTCGACTGGCCGACGACTACCCCTGGCTGGACGTGCACGCCGCCTGCGCCGACTTCTCGCAGCCGCTGCATTTGCCCGAAGGCTTCGACGGCGCGCACCCGCTGGCGTTCTTCCCGGGTTCGAGCATCGGCAACTTCACCCCCACCGAAGCCGCGGCCTTTCTCAGCAATTTGCACGAACTGCTGCCCAAACATGGCGGCTTGCTGATCGGTGTCGACCTGGTCAAGGACCGCCAGGTGCTGGAGGCGGCCTACAACGATGAAGCGGGGGTAACTGCAGCGTTCAACCTCAACCTGCTCGAGCGCATCCGCCGCGAGCTGGACAGCGACATCGATCCGAAACGCTTCGTCCACCATGCGTTCTTCAACGAGCGGGAGTCGCGCATCGAGATGCACCTGATCAGCCCGCAGGCGCAGCAGGTGCGCATCGAAAGCCAGCGGTTCAGCTTCGCCGCCGGGGAAAGCCTGCACACGGAGAATTCCTACAAGTACACCACCGCCAGCTTCTGCGACCTGGCCGGTACCGCTGGCTTCCGCTCGGTGGCCTGCTGGACCGACCCGCAGCGCCTGTTCAGCGTGCACTACCTGGAACGTGAGTAGCCCTGGGCCAGGAACGGCCCAGGGTGGATGCCTGCGCGCAGCGTGATGCTGCGCGTTTCGACCTAATCGCTGCGCACCGCCTGCTGCGCCAGCTCGTCGAAGACTTCCGGAACCAGGGCCGCCTCGCCCTGCGCGTCGAGCAGCTCGCGTGGGTGTTCGCTGCCGGGGTAGCTGGGGTCGATCAGCGCCAGCAATTGGGAGCCGCGTTCGGTGAGCACGAAGTTGTCGCCGGTGCCGCCTTCGCTTTCCGGACGCGATTCGATGAAGCCGCCGTTATAGAGCAAAGACTCGTAGTTGGTCGCTTCGGTCTTCAGGTGGTCGAGGTTGTCCACCGGCGCACCGGCGAGGTCACGCGCGGCGGCTTCCTCCTCGGCATAGGCGCGGGGGGCGAAGTGCTTGTCCGCCGAGTTCTGCACTTCGTGCAGTACGCGCGTCATCAGGTCCCAGTCGTAAACCATGTCGAACCTCCTGCAGCCAGAGCGGCCCCGTGAGCGGGGCCTACCTGACTACCGACCCGCCGCTGCGGCGGATGGTTCGAACAATCTGCCGGGGCGCGGCGACCTTACTCGGCGTCGGGCTTGCGACGCTTGAGCGGCGCCATGCCGTCGCCACTCACCAGGGCGGGCTTGTCGGCGTTCGGCCGCGGGCCGGACTTGCGCTTGGCAGGCGCCTTGGCAGCGCCTTTCTTGTCGAGCTTTTTCTTCTTGGTGCCGGCCGCCTTGCCAGACGCCTTGACCTTCTTCGGCCCCTGGTAGGTGCCCTTGTGTTCCTTGATCGTGCGCCGCTCGAAGGTCTGCTTGAGGTAGCGCTCGATGCTCGACATCAGGTTCCAGTCGGTGTGGCAGATCAGCGAGATCGCCAGACCTTCGCCACCGGCACGACCGGTACGACCGATGCGGTGCACGTAGTCGTCGCCGCTGCGCGGCATGTCGAAGTTGATCACCAGGTCGAGCCCTTCGACATCCAGCCCGCGCGCCGCCACGTCGGTGGCCACCAGCACCTTGTTGCCGCCCTGCTTGAGGCGCTCCATGGCCAGCTTGCGATCCTTCTGGTCCTTGTCGCCATGCAGCACGAAGGCCTTCACCCCTTTGGCGACCAGACGGCCGTACAGGCGGTCAGCGCCAACCCGGGTGTTGGTGAAGATGATCGCCTTGTTGTATTCCTCGTGCTCGAGCAGCCAGTGCACCAGCTGCTCCTTATGCCAGTCGTGATCGGCGGTGATGATCTGCTGACGGGTGCCTTCATTGAGCTGGCTGACGCTGTTCAGCTGCAGGTGCAGCGGATCCTTGAGCACCGAGGCGACCATCGCGCGCAGGCCGGCGCCACCGCTGGTGGCACTGAACAGCAGGGTCTGCTGGCGCTTGCTGCACAGCTCGGCGAGGCGCTGCACGGCCTCGGCGAAGCCCATGTCGAGCATGCGGTCGGCCTCGTCGAGCACCAGCACCTCGACGGCTTCCAAGTGCAGGGTGCCGGCTTCCAGGTGCTCGATCAGGCGCCCCGGGGTGCCGATCAGCACATCCGGCTCCTTGCGCATCATCGCCGCCTGCACCTTGAAGTCCTCGCCACCGGTGACCAAACCGCCCTTGAGGAAGGTGAACTGGGCGAACGCCTCGACCTGCTTGAGGGTCTGCTGCGCCAGTTCGCGGGTCGGCAGCAGGATCAGGGCGCGGGTGCGCACCTTGGGGCGGTCCTCGCCGAGCAGGCGATGCAGGATCGGGAGCACGAAGGCGGCGGTCTTGCCGCTGCCGGTCTGGGCGATAACCCGCAGGTCGCGTCCTTCCAGCGCCGGGGGAATGGCAGCCGCTTGCACGGGGGTGGGCTCGACGAATTTCAGCTCGGCCACAGCCTTCAGCAAGCGTTCATGAAGGGCGATTTGGTTAAACACGGGGTACCTCGAAACGAATCGGAACGAATTGGTGCATAGGTTACCGGTTGTCGGCATAAAAGACCGCTAATCTTGCTTTGAAGGGACTTCGGGTCTGAAATAACAGAATTCTGACGTCCATTTGCTTTTCGCCCCTAAAGCGTAAGCAAGCAGTTGATCTGACGCGGGAAACTTTTCGCTGTTGTTGTGGTCGAAGCATTGCGATCGCCGATCGCGATTCGGCTCCCGCTCCGGAGAAATCAGCATGAAACCAGCCTTGATCTACTACGTTGCGGCCAGTCTGGATGGCTACATCGCTCGGCCGGATGGCCGGGTTGACTGGATCCACTCGATAGAAGAAGGAGGCGAGGATTATGGCTACCACGATTTCTACTCCGGTATCGACGCCCTGCTGATGGGCCGAGTGACCTACGAGACCATCCTCAAGTACGCCGACAAATGGCCCTATCCGGGCAAGACCTGCGTGGTGCTGACCCGTTCGGCGCTGCCCGCGGCGACTTCCGACGTGCATGTCTGCCACTGGACGCCCACTGAGGCGCTGAACCGCCTCGGCGACATGGGCAGCAAGCGGGTCTGGCTGGTGGGCGGCGGTTCTTTGGCGGGTACCTGCTACACCGCCGGCTTGCTCGATGAGCTGGTGGTCAGCGTGATCCCGCACATGCTCGGCGCGGGCATCAAGATGTTCGCCACCGGCCTGGAGCGCGGCCTGACCCTGCAGACCCAGCGCAACTTCTCCACCGGCGTGGTGCAACTGCACTACCAGGTGCAGGGCGAAGCGGCCTGACCGCCACCCTCCCCGGCACGCAATCGACGGGCGGACGCTGAACCAGCGTCCGTCCGTGTCGTTTCTAGCGCTCGATCATGCCCTGGCGCGCCTGCTTGCGCAGCAGCCGCGCGCTGTCCCAACCGGTCAGCAGAATCGCCAGCCAGATCGGCAGATAGGTCCACAGCTGGCGCACATCGAACTGCTCGCCGAGTAGCAGCACGGCCACGCCGAACAGCAGGACCGGTTCGACATAACTGAGGATGCCGAACAAACCGAGCGGCAGCAGCCGGCTGGCAACCATCATCGCCACGAACGCCAGGGTGCCAAGCAAACCCAGGCCGGGCAGCAGCCACCACAGCTGCGGCGCCTGACTGAAGGCACCCTCCGGCGAATGCGCCCAGATCGCCCACACCGCGAGGGGCGCCAGCACCAGCATCTCGACGATGAAGCCGGACAGCGCATCCAGGCGCATCCAGCGGCGCAGCATGATGTAAGGCGGATAGCCCAGCGCAGTAGCCAGGGTCAGCCAGGAGAACGCGCGGGTCAGCCACAATTCGTGCAGCACGCCGAGCAGCGCCAGCAGCACGGCGACCAGCTGCAGCGGGCGCAAGCGTTCGCCATAGAACAGGCGACCGGCCAGCACCATCACCAGCGGCAGCAGGAAGTAGCCGAGCGACACCTCGAGCATGCGCCCCACCAGCGGCGCCCAGAGAAACAGCCCCCACTGGATGGCGATCAGTACTGCCGCCAACGGCACGGCGGCCAGCACCAGCGGCTCACGACGCAGGCGCTGCAGCGCCTCACGCAGCACCGGCCCCTGACGCAGCAGCGCCACCAGCAGCAACACCGCGGGAATCGACCAGAGCACGCGCTGGGCGAGAATCTGCACGCCATCCAGCGGCGCGAGATGGCGCACGTAGCCGGGCATCAGGGCGAACAGCACCGAGGCGACGACGGAGAACGCCACGCCGCGACCGGACAGCCTCACGGGCGCACCAGTCGACGGAAAAATGCGGAACAACGAGACATCGGTAACCTCACAGCGGGCGCTGACCTTACCCGAGCCTAGGCGCTTTCACCACGCGCCGGTCCGCGGCGGACGGGTTGCCCCATAAAAAAGTCCGGGCAACCAGGGGGATGGTTGTCCGGACGATGCGCCCAGGAGCCACAGGCGCGAGGAGAGTCAGCTTGCAGCGCGCGACTAACCGCCTGTTGCCAGGCGGGGCCGCGACGCTCGGTCAGGCGACTTCGGCAAGGCGCGCCTTGGCCTGCGCCAAACCTTTGTCGAAGAACTCGCCGCCCATGTTCAGGCCTTCGGCATGGATGAACTCGACATCGTGGATGCCGATGAAGGCCAGCGCGCGGCGCAGGTAGGGTTCCTGATGATCAAGGTTGCTGCCGGCGTAGATGCCGCCGCGGGTGGTCAGCACATAGGCGCGTTTGCCGGTGAGCAGACCCTGCGGGCCGGTCTCGGTGTACTTGAAGGTGACGCCGGCGCGCAGCACATGGTCGAGCCAGGCCTTGAGCGTGCTGGGGATCGAGAAGTTGTACATCGGCGCGGCCAGCACCAGCACGTCGGCGGCGAGCAGCTCGTCGGTCAGCAGGTTGGAGCGTGCCAGGGCGGCCTGCTCGTCGGCGCTGTGCTGATCGGCCGGCTTCATCCAGCCACCGAGAAGGGTTTCGTCGAGGTGAGGCACCGGGTTCTTGGCCAGATCGCGTACGGTGATTTGATCACTCGGGTGCGCGGCCTGCCACTGCACCAGGAATTCGTCGGTGAGCTGGCGGGAGATCGAGCCCTGCTGGCGGGCGCTGCTTTCAATCACGAGAAGGTTGGACATGTTGGCTGGCTCCATCGAGGGGTGAGGTGCGATTCGATGGGGTTAGCCTATTGATCTTCTGATCGATAAAAAAGCGTAAATAATCGCTGCAAAATATCGATTTATTAGATTTGTCTGGGAATTAAAAAGGCCCGGAGCGGCCAGCGCTGCGAGCCTTTCTGCCGATCACTCCTGCGGTTCGCAGGTCACCTTGATGCGCAGACGCAGGATGCTGTTGTTGAATTTGCTGGTCAGCGCGGCGTTCTCGCCCGGCTTCAGCGTGGCCCGACGAGTGCGCGGCGCCTCAGGGCCATTGCGGAACACCACCGTGCAAGCGGCGCTGGTACCGCCGTAGTTGTACAGGTTGAGCCCGCCGAGGTTGTAGTCGATTGCCTGCCCGGATGCGGACACTTCGGCGCCATTCATCTGCTTCTCGACTTCGACGGGATAGGTCGCGGCCAAGGCGGTCAACGGCAGCGCAGCAAACAACACACAGCACAACTTGTTCATGGCAGGTCTCCAACGAGGGAGGCCAGCTTAGGCGAACTGCCGGTCGAGCAAAAGCCTGCGGCCTGCCCTGTAACTGCCACAACGGCCGGCTCAAATGCCCTCCGCTCAAGCCGGATTGCAGGTCAGCTCGATGCGCATGCGGATGATCTGGCTCTTGAAGTTGCCGGTCAGCGTGGCGCTCTTTCCCGGCGCCAGGGTGACTTTGCGCACCCGCGGGGTATCCGGACCGATGTTGAACACCGCCTTGCACGCCGCCGCGTTGCTGCCGCGGTTGGTCAAGGCCATGACCCCGGAATTGAAGGTCAACGAAGTGGTTTCGTAGCTGACATCCACGCCATTCAACTGCGGCGTGACGTCGATGGGAAAGAACGCCGCCATCGCCGCTGCGCACGGCAACAACGCCAGGCCACACAGGAATCGTTTCATGATCGCTCTCCAGTGCGGCAACCAGGCTGTGACCAAGATCACTGCCGCTGCCGCCGTCCTAGCAGTGTAAGCCGCGTCGCCCGTGCCTGCCGGCGCCATTGCCCACCACGAACTATCGACGCGACTGCGATAAACCCGGCAAAAGCCCACAAATAGATTTGTTTCTTAGATATAGCCACCCTACTCTCTGAACCACAGATGGCCGCCGTCCCCCGCAGGGCGTTCGCCGCATCGAGCCAATGAGAGGAGCTGGCCCATGAAAGCCCCCCGCGTGACCCTGGACCAATGGCGCACCCTGCAGGCGGTGGTCGACCACGGCGGCTTCGCCCAGGCCGCCGAGACCCTGCACCGTTCGCAATCATCGGTCAGCTACACCGTGGCGCGCATGCAGGAGCAGCTCGGTGTGCCGCTGCTGCGTATTGACGGGCGCAAGGCCGTGCTCACCGAGGCTGGCGCGGTGCTGCTGCGCCGCTCGCGGCACCTGGTCAAGCAGGCCAGCCAACTGGAAGACCTGGCGCACCACATGGAGCAGGGCTGGGAAGCCGAGGTGCGCCTGGTGGTCGATGCCGCCTACCCGATTGCCCGCCTGGTCCGCGCACTGAGCGCCTTCATGCCGCAGAGTCGCGGCTGCCGGGTGCGGCTGCGCGAGGAGGTGCTGTCCGGCGTCGAGGAAGTGCTCCTCGAAGGCGTCGCCGACCTGGCGATCAGCAGCCTGAACATCGGCGGCTACCTGGGCGAGGAGCTCAGCACGGTAGAGTTCGTCGCAGTTGCCCATCCGCAGCACCCGCTGCACCTGCTGCAGCGCGAACTGACCTTCCAGGACCTGGAAAGCCACCTGCAGGTGGTGATCCGCGACTCCGGCCGCACCCAGCCGCGCGACGTCGGCTGGCTCGGCGCCGAGCAGCGCTGGACGGTGGGCAGCCTGGCCACCGCGGCGACCTTCGTCGGCAATGGCCTGGGCTTCGCCTGGCTGCCGCGCCACCTGATCGAACGCGAGCTGCGCGAGGGCCTGCTCAAGCCGCTGCCGATGGACAAGGGCGGTAACCGTCACCCACATTTCTACCTGTTCTCGAACAAGGACAAGACGCTGGGGCCGGCGACGCAGATTCTCGTCGACCTAATCAAGACCTTCGACAGCGCACCGTTGGATGCACCATTTGCCGCACCTCTGCCGACCACCTGATGCGCCACGGGGGCTCCCATGTCTTACTTCGATTACCAAGGTTGCCAGCTGCACTACGAGGAATACGGCCACGGCGCGCCACTGCTGCTGGTCCACGGCCTGGGCTCGAGCACGCTCGACTGGGAGTACCAGATCCCCGCGCTGAGCGCGCACTACCGGGTCATCGCCCTCGACGTGCGCGGCCACGGGCGCTCGGCCAAGCCGCGTGAACGTTACAGCATCGCCGGCTTCGCCGAAGACGTGGCGGCGCTGATCGAACACCTCCGCCTGGGCCCGGTGCACCTGGTCGGCATTTCCATGGGCGGGATGATCGGCTTCCAGGTGGGGGTCGACTTCCCGCAGCTGCTGAAGAGCCTGACCATCGTCAACAGCGGCCCCGAAGTGAAAGCCAGGAAGCCCGCCGACTACCTGATGATCGCCCAGCGCTGGACGCTGTCGCGGCTGCTCAGCCTGGAGCGGATCGGCAAGGGCCTCGGGGGTATCCTGTTTCCCAAGCCGGAGCAGGCCGAACTGCGCCGCAAGATCGAACAACGCTGGCCGCGCAACGACAAGCGCGCCTACAACGCCAGCCTCGACGCCATCATCGGCTGGGGCGTGCGGGAACACCTGGACCGCATCACCTGTCCTACGCTGGTGATCACGGCCGATCACGATTACACCCCGATCGCGATCAAGGAGGCCTACGTCAAGGAGCTGCCGAACGCCCGTCTGGTCGTGATCGCCGACTCCCGCCACGCCACCCCGCTCGACCAGCCGGAACGTTTCAACACCACCCTGCTCGACTTCCTCGCCGAAGTAGAGCGTCCCGAGAAGACCTAAAAAGAGCCTAACGATGCTGAAGAAAATCGCCCTCGCCGCTGCCTCCCTGCTGTTCGCCTGCCAGCTGTTCGCCGCCGGCAACCCGCACGTCCTGCTGACCACCAGCCAGGGCGAAATCGAAGTCGAACTGGACGCCGACAAGGCGCCGGGCACTGTGAAGAACTTCCTCGCCTACGTCGACGCCGGCCACTACGACAACACCATCTTCCACCGCGTGATCCCGGGCTTCATGGTCCAGGCCGGCGGCTACACCGCCGACATGGACGAAAAGAAAACCCAGGCGCCGATCAAGAACGAGGCCGACAATGGCCTGCACAACGTGCGCGGCACGCTGGCCATGGCGCGCACCCAGGTGGTCGACTCGGCCACCAGTCAGTTCTTCATCAACCAGAAGGACAACGCATTCCTCGACCACGGTGCCCGTGACTTCGGCTACGCGGTGTTCGGCAAGGTGGTACGCGGCATGGACGTGGTCGACAAGATCGCCCAGACCCCGACCACCATCCGCGCCGGCATGCGCGACGTGCCGGCCCAGCCGGTGCTGATCCTCTCGGCCAAGCGGCTGTGAGGGCTGGAGGGGCCGGGATGCACTCGGCCCCTCCGCGACCTTCCGCGGCACAGGAACCGCCGCTCACCGGCAGCCCGCTGCCGGTCGCTTTGCAGGACGTAATGCCATGCTCTTCCGCTACTTCGAACAACTGATCGACATCTTCCGCACCGACAGCGGCGAAATGCCGCCCACCCACGTCGGACGCTTCTATCTGCACTTCCTGCGACAGGTCTGGCCGAGCCTGCTGGCGCTGCTGGCCGTCGGCCTGGTAGTCGCACTGATCGAGGTGGCGCTGTTCAGCTTCCTCGGCCGGCTGATCGACCTGGCCAAGGACAGCGGTAGCGGCAGCGCGTTCTTCCGCGCCCACAGCGGCGAACTGATCTGGATGGCGGTGGTGGCGCTGCTGCTGCGCCCGCTGTTCAACGGCGTGCACGACCTACTGGTGCACCAGACCATCAACCCCGGCCTGCCAACCCTGGTGCGCTGGCAGAACCACAGCTATGTGCTCAAACAGAGCATGGGCTTCTTCCAGAACGACTTCGCCGGGCGCATCGCCCAACGCATCATGCACACCGGCAACTCGCTGCGTGACTCCTCGGTGCAGGCCATCGACTCGCTGTGGCACGTGGTGGTCTACGTGATCAGCAGCCTGGTGCTGTTCGCCGAGGCGGACTGGCGGCTGATCGTGCCGCTGCTGCTCTGGGTGATCGGCTACATCGCCGCGCTCGGCTACTTCGTGCCGCGGGTCAAGCAGCGCTCGGTGGTCGCCTCCGAGGCGCGCTCCAAGCTGATGGGGCGGATCGTCGACGGCTACACCAACATCACCACCCTCAAGCTGTTCGCCCACACCCGCCTGGAACAGGGCTATGCCCGCGAAGCGCTGCAGGATCTGACCGAGCAGAGCCAGCGCATCGGCCGGGTGGTGACCTCGATGGACTTCACCATCACCGTGATGAACGGCCTGCTGATCACCAGCACCACCGGCCTCGCCCTGTGGCTGTGGAGCGAGGGTCTGATCAGCGTCGGCGCGATCGCCCTGGCCACCAGCCTGGTGATCCGCATCAACGGCATGGCCGAGTGGATCATGTGGGTGGTCAACGGCATCTTCGAGAACATCGGCACGGTGCAGGACGGCATGCGCAGCATCGCCCAGCCGCACAGCGTGCTCGACCGCGAGGGCGCCCAGCCGTTGCAGGTGACACGCGGCGAGGTGCGTTTCGAAGACGTGCACTTCCACTACGGCAAGGGCAAAGGGGTGATCGAAGGCCTCGACCTGCACATCCGTGCCGGCGAGAAGATCGGCCTGATCGGCCCGTCCGGCGCCGGCAAGTCGACCCTGGTCAACCTGCTGTTGCGCCTTTACGACCTCGAACAGGGGCGCATCCTTATCGACGGCCAGGACATCGCCGAGGTCGGCCAGGAGAGCCTGCGTGCGCAAATCGGCATGGTCACGCAGGACACCTCGCTGCTGCACCGCTCGATCCGCGACAACCTGCGCTACGGCAAGCCCGACGCCAGCGACGCCGAACTGTGGGACGCGGCGCGCAAGGCGCGCGCCGACGGTTTCATCCCGCAACTGGCCGACGCCCAGGGCCGCAGGGGCTTCGACGCGCACGTCGGCGAGCGCGGCGTGAAGCTCTCCGGCGGCCAGCGCCAGCGCATCGCCATCGCCCGCGTGCTGCTCAAGGACGCGCCGATCCTGATTCTCGACGAAGCCACCTCGGCACTCGACTCCGAGGTCGAGGCGGCCATCCAGGAAAGTCTGGAAACGCTGATGCAGGGCAAGACGGTGATCGCCATCGCCCACCGCCTGTCCACCATCGCGCGCATGGATCGCCTAGTGGTGCTCGATCAGGGACGCATCGTCGAAAGCGGCAGCCACGCCCAGCTGCTCGCCCGCGGCGGCCTGTACGCGCGACTCTGGCAACACCAGACCGGCGGCTTCGTCGGCGTGGAATAGGACCGATCAGGCCTGCCGATACGGCAGCAACTCCTGCGCTTCCTCGGCGTAGGCGCGGATGCCGTCACGTTCCTCGTCGAGGAACTGGGCCACCGCCGTGCGCAGGCCGGGGTGGCTCAGGTAGTGCCAGGAGCGGGTGATCGACGGCTCGAAGCCGCGAATCAGCTTGTGCTCGCCCTGGGCGCCGGCATCGAAGCGACGCAGGCCGTAGGCGATGGCGTAGTCCATGCCCTGGTAGAAGCAGGTCTCGAAGTGCAGGCGGTCGAACTCGGCCAGACAGCCCCAGTAGCGGCCGTAGAAGGTCTCACCATCGACCAGGCTGAACGCCATCGCCACCGGCCGTGAGCCTTGCAGCGCGAGGACCACGCGGATCGACTCAGGCATGCGTTCGGCGAGCAGGCTGAAAAAGCTGCGCGTGAGGTACGGCAACTGACCGCGCACGTGGTAGGTATTGGCGTAGCAGGCATAGACGAAGTCCCACTCGGCCTCGCTGAGCTGATGCCCCGCGCGCCAGTCGAACTCGATGCCCTGTCCGGCGACCTGTTCGCGCTCCTTGCGCAGCTGCTTGCGCTTGCGCGACGCGAGACTGTCGAGGAAATCCTGAAAGTCGCGGTAGCCGCGGTTGTGCCAATGGAACTGGCAGCCGAGGCGCTCCAGCCAGCCGGCGCGCCCGTGCAGCAGGCTGTCGGCCAGCGGGTCGGTGAAGTTGATGTGCACCCCGGACAGGCCCTCATCGGCAAGCCCCGCCACCAGTTCGTCGAGCAGCGCGCCGGCGGCCTTCGGCAGGCCGAGCAGACGCGGGCCGCGCACCGGGCTGAACGGCACGGCACCGAGCAGCTTGGGGTAGTAGGCGATGCCGGCGCGGCGGCAGGCGTCTGCCCAGCCGTGGTCGAACACGTACTCGCCGTAGGAATGGCTCTTGCAGTAGGCCGGCAAGGCCGCCAGCAGCACGCCCTGGGCATCGATCAGCAGCCGGTGCGCCGGGCGCCAGCCACTGCGCCCGCCGACGCTGCCGCTCTCCTCCAGGCTGGCCAGGAAGGCATGGCGCAGGAACGGCTGGGCCTCCGGCAGCAAGGCATCCCAGGCCTGGGCCGGCAAGGCGGTCAGCGAGTCGAGAATCTGAATGGGCATGGCCAGCGTCCGATGAAGCAATGGCGCCCATCATAAGCTACGCGGCGACGCTGCCGAGCCGCAGCCACCAATGAAAAAGCCCCGCACGAGGCGGGGCAAAAGTTAGGAGCACTACGATGGGGTGGTGCTTAGAACACGTATTGCAGGCGCATCACGAAGCCGTCGCCATCATCATCACCGTTACGGTTGGTGATCTTGTCGGTCTGAGCCTTGGTGTACATACCACTGACCTTGACCGCTTCGTTGGCGTACCAGTTGACGCCCAGGTTGTGCACCTTGGCCTCGGTGTCGTCAGCCTCGCGGATGTAGTTGGTCGCGGTGACCGCAACACTGTTATCGGCCGAGATGTTGTCGTAGCGGTAGTAGACTTCCCACGCGCCGATCTGCTTGTTGGCCGGCTTGATCTTGTCGAACTTGCCGAGCTTGTAGTCACGCGCTTCGCCGGTCAGGGTGTAGGCGGCCTGCACGTAGTAACCGGTCGCCTCGAGGTCAGCCTGCGCACCAGCGGAATCGGTTTCACGCTTCATCCACTCACCCTGCAGGGAGAACGGACCGGTCGCCCAGGCGGCTTCCAGGCCCCAGGCACTGTCGTCGTCCCAGAACTGGGTGGCAGAGTTAGTGCCGGCAAAGATTGCCCGGTTGCCGTTCGGCGCGGCATCGTTACCGCCGGTGGTTTCCACGCCACGCATGCCCAGACGGGAGCGATAGCGCACGTCGGCAGCGGTCACGTCGTCCAAGCTGCGCTGGGCGAAGTTGGCGCCGAAGTGCAGAACGTTGCCCGGCTCGGCCATCGGCGCGACCACGGCACGTGCGTTGAACTGCTTGACGCTGTCGCCGTCGGCGTCGTTGATGTCCTTGGAGAAGGCGCCGGCCGAAACGTAGGCCCAGTTGCTGTAGGTGTAGGACGCCTGGGCACCCATGCCGTTCTGGTGGCCGTTGGTCCAGTCGATGATGTCGTAGAAGGCGTTACGCTCGAGAGCGGTCACCCACTTGGAGCTGGTGGCCTTCTCCAGACCGAACTCCGGGTCGAAGCGGCCGAACTTCAGCACCACCGGGTTGAAGCCGGTGTAAGAAATCGACGCTTCGTCGAAGTAGCCGTCGTCGGAACTGCCCGAGTTATGCGAGAAGTCGTAGTTGATCTGGTAGGCCCAGTCGGTGAACGCGATGCCACCGATTTCCAGGAAGGCGCGGCGGAAGTACGCGGCGTCGGCGCTGTTGCCGTTGCCGGTGTAGAAGCCGTCGAAACGGCTGTAGTCGGCCTGCAGGCGACCGCCCACTTTGAAACCGAAGGCCTTGTCAGTGGTAGCCACTTCCAGGCCACCCTTGGTCTTGATGACGATGTCGGTGCCGTCGGTGGTAACGGTACCAGCGAAAGCCTGGGCGGAAATGGCCAGGGCCAGGGCGCTGGCGGCAAAACCGGCGAAGTGCTTACGGATCATCGAAGGAATTCCCCTATTGGTCTTTAGCGTTAGAAAACACGCGGGCATCTGGGCCGTTGGTGTTGGAGGGGAATCTTGGCGGCGGGTTATTTCAGCGCGGTTGCTGATATATAAATGTTTTGTTACAGCGGAACTTTTTTACTCCGAAATGAAATAACGGAAAAGTCGCGGAATAGAGCCCTTGCGGCCCCATTCCAGGCTACGGCAGCAGCAGTTGCAGCTGGCTGGTGAACTGCCGGGGTTCGCCGGTCAGCGGATCGTCGAAGGCCAGCGCCCGCGCCAGCAATTGCAGCGGCCGGCTGTAGTCGTCGGCGGCCTCCGGCGCGTCGGTGAGCGTCGGGTAAAAGCCGTCGTAGCGTATCGGCGCACCCAGTGCGGCGAGGTGCACGCGCAACTGGTGCTTCTTGCCGGTCACCGGGTACAGCGCATAGCGCCACCACTCGGCGTGGCGCTCAAGCACCTCGATGCGAGTCAGGCTGTTGGCCTCGCCCGCCACTTCCTGCATGCGAAAGAACGGCTCGGCCGCGGCCAGGCGGGTGGCGCGCTGCAGCGGGAAGTCCAGCTCCGGCAGCGCCGGGGCGACCGCCTCGTAGGTCTTGTCGATGCGCCGCTCGCGGAACAGCGCTTGGTAGCGCGCGCGAGTGTCCGGGTTGGCGGAGAACAGCACCAGCCCGGCGGTCGCCCGGTCGATGCGGTGCAGCGGCACCAGGTGCGGATTGCCCAGTCGCCGGGTCAGGCGCGCCTGCAGGGTCTGTTCGACGTACTCGCCGGCCGGCATCACCGGCAGGAAATGCGGCTTGTCGGCGACGATCAGGTGCTCGTCGACATGCAGGATGCTTTCGACGAAGGGGATCGGCGTCTCGTTGGGCACTTCGCGGAAGTACTGCACGCGCAGGCCGACCTTATAGGGATGCTGTGCATCGATCGGCAGGCCGTCCGCACCGAGCACCTTGCCGCGCGCCATGCGCTGCAGCCAGACCTCGCGGGAGATCGCCGGGAAGTGCGCGCACAGGCAGTCCAGCACAGTGGCCCAGTCGCCGGACGGCAGGTGCAAGGTACTCGGGCGAACGGCGGGGGCAGTCGGCATGATGGCGGCAACAGCAACGGGCGAGGCGCCATTATGGCAAAGCCGCCCGGCCCCCGGCGAACCGACGGCGCGGCAGCCTCCGGCCACTCGGAAGGCGTTCACGAAATTTTCACCAACCCGGCCGCACTAATGAAGGCGCTGACGGACCAGCACCCCATCGAGGCCCATCCGCCGACTCGGAAAAGACGCAGAGCACAAGCGCTTTCCCGTGCTCCGGCGCGTGGGCCTTGTCCTGTCCGCGGCGCCAGGACGATTTCTGTTGAAGCCTTTCGGGTGCCCTTTGCACTATCTTGAATGGCATCGTCCCCGCCAGGAATCGCGCGATGTCCCGCGAGCTCAGTTTCCCCCCCGCTCAGCCCGACGATGCACTCCCCTCGCGTAGCACCCTGTGGCAGGCGCTGCGGCGCAGCCGTTCCGTGCACTTCGTCGTCGCCGCCACCCTGATCCTCGGCGTGACCATGGCCTTCGTCGGCCACCTGGTCGGCACGCGCATCGAACACGCGGCGGCGGCCAGCGCCGGGGAAGCGGCGGCGCTGTACATGGAAGCCTTCCTCGAACCCTATGTGCAGGAACTGGCCACCGACAACGAGCTGTCGCCGGCCAGCGTGCACGGCATCGATCGCCTGCATAACAGCACCTCGCTGAGCAAACACATCGTCTCGGTGAAGATCTGGAGCGCCGACGCGCGGATTCTCTACAGCAACGACAAGAGCCAGCTCAACCAAACCTTCCCGCATGAAGAAGTGGCGCGCGCCATGCGCGGCGAAATCGTCACGCGCCTCACGCCACTCGGCGACGACGAGAACCACTTCGAAGAGGACTTCGACCAGCCGCTCTACGAGACCTACGCGCCGCTGCGCCAGTTCGACACCGACCGCGTCCTCGCCGTCGGCGAGTTCTATGAGCAGAAACACGAAATCGAAACCCTGCAACAGGAAGTCTGGGCCGTGATCAGCGCGGCGACCCTGGCGATGCTGCTCCTGCTGTTCTACATCGTGCGCCGCGGCGACCTGATCATCGACCGCCAGCAAGTGGCGCTGCGCAAGCAGATGCAGGAGCAGGAACAACTGCACCGGCAGAACGCCTCGCTGCAGCAGAAAATCACCGCCGCCAACCACGAATTCGCGCGCATCGGCGAGCTGACCCAGCGGCGCCTCGGCGCCGACCTGCATGATGGCCCGGCGCAGCTGCTGACCCTGATCCTGCTGCGCCTCGACGAACTCAGCGAGTGGCGCCCGCAACCGCAGCCGGCGGCGGAGCTCGACGGCGACGACGCTCTGGAAACCATTCGCGGCGCCGCCAAGGATGCGCTGCGCCAGGTGCGCAACCTGTCCAGTGGCCTGGCGCTGCCGGAGCTCAACGACCTGTCGCTGACCGACGAGCTGATCCTCGCCGCGCATCGCCACCAGCAGCGCACGCAGAGCCAGGTGCTGCTGGATATCGCCGACCTGCCGGAACAGATGCCGCCGCTGCACAAGATCGCCCTGTACCGCTTCGTCGAGGAGTCGCTGAACAATGCCTTCCGGCATGCCGATGGGCAGGGTCAGCGGGTCAGTGCGCGCTGCAGCAACGGCCTGCTGACCGTCGAGGTGTGCGACAGCGGCCCGGGCTTCGACCCGGACACGCCGATCAACGGCACGCGCGGGCGCTCGCCGCTCGGGCTGGCCGGCATGCGTTATCGCATTGAGTCATTGGGTGGGTCGTTCAAGGTCGACAGCAGCCCGGGCAAGGGCACCCGGGTCAGCGTGCAGTTCGAGGTCTGATCAGCGCTCGCGCTCGTCACCGTCGGCCGCGTCGCTGCCGGCGATCAGCCCGCCAACGCTCGCCGCGCGCTGATTGGCCCAGTGCTGGCGCACCGCGGTGACCGCTTCGACGCGATTGCGCGCATGCAGCTTGGCCATCACGCTGCCCATGTGGTGCTTGACGGTCTTCTCGCTGAGGCCGAATTTCTCCGCCACCTCGCGATTGGTCAGGCCCTGCGCCACCTCGCGGATCACTTCTTCCTCGCGCGGGGTCAGCTCGACCTGACGGGCGCCGTCCTCCGCCGCGCGGCTCAGGCTGTTGAGCAGGCGATCGGCAATCTGCGGGGTGATGAACTGCTCGCCCTCGGCGACGTTGCGCACCGCCTGCACCAGCTCCGGACCGCTGACGCCCTTCAGCACATAGCCGTGGGCGCCCGACTCCAGCGCGGCGTACACGTCGTCTTCGGATTCCGACACGGTCAGCATGAGGATGCGCACCTGCGGCTGCGCCTCGGCAATCGCGCGCACCGCGGCGAAGGTATCGCCAGGCATGTTCACGTCCATCAGCAGCACGTCGGGCTGCTGTCGCTCGGCGATGGCCTGCGCGTCCTCTGCACAACCACCCTGCTCGACCACTTCGAAGCCCCTGACGCGGGCCAAGGTCGAGGCGACGCCCTGACGCAGCAGCGGGTGATCATCAACGATGCCGATCCGAATCTTGGAAGCCATACCGTCCTCGTTCATTGCCTGGCAGGCACGCGCTACGACTGGCGCGCCAGTTCCAGCAGTATGCAGGAGAATTGCCCAGCGTCTACCGCAGCTCCGCGCCGCCCCGCACGATGGCCTCTTCCGCAGTCAGCGCCGCCGGCAGACGCTCGTGGAGGAATTCCACCCAGGTCTTGATCTTCGCATCCAGGTACTGCCGCGAGGCGTACAGCGCATAGACGTTAAGGCGCTGCAGGCGGTAGTGCGGCAGCACGCGGAGCATGCTGCCGTCGCGCAGCCCGTCGACCGCCGAATACACCGGCAGCACGCCGATGCCCATGCCGCAGCGGATCGCCTCGGTCATGCCGTCGCCGACGTTGACCTGAAACGGCGAGTTGCCGAGGCTGAGCATCTCCTGACCGTAAGGGCCGTCGAACAGCCACTTGTCCAGCGCCATCACCGGACTGAGCAGGCGCAGGCAGTCGTGCTGGTTGAGGTCCTGCAGGTGCTTGGGCGTGCCGCGTTCGGCCAGGTAGGACGGCGAGGCGCACAGCACGCTGTAGGTCTGGCCGATCTGCCGCGACACCAGGCCGGAATCGGGCAGCTCGTTGGCCACCACCACCGCGACATCGAAACCCTCGTCGAGCAGGTCGGGCATGCGGTTGGCCATGGTCAGCTCGACCGACACCTCGGGGTATTGCTTGCGGTACTCGGCGATGGCGCGGATCACGTAGTGCTGACCGATGCCGGTCATCGAATGCACGCGCAAGCGCCCCGCCGGCCGCGCGTGGGCATCGCCGGCCTCGGCTTCGGCGTCATCGATATAGGCAATGATCTGCTCGCAGCGCTGCAGGTAGCGCTCGCCGACTTCGGTCAGCGCCAGACGTCGCGTGGTGCGGTTCAGCAGACGCGCGCGCAGCCGCGCTTCGAGCGCGGCGATACCGCGCGACACCTGCGCCACCGTGGTGTCCAACTGCTTGGCCGCGGCCGTGAAACTGCCGGTTTCCGCTACGCTGACAAAAGCGCGCATGGCTTGCAGAGTGTCCATGATTGGCCTCTCCAGGGAACATAAGCGGCGATTCTGGCACAGCAATCCCCGGGTATTTTTACAAATTCGACAATAAAGATTCGCAAAACGCCCTGCTTATGCCGACCCGTTCGAGTTCTTACAATCTGCCGGTAGCCGCCACTATTCTCGCGGCACCCCCACTCCTCTCCAGAGACCTCCGCGTGTCGCGAAAACTGAAGAACGGACTGATCTGCCTCGGGTCCTTTGCCATTTTTTCAATAATCGCCGGCTGTGTCAGCACGGGTGGGATTGCCCCGCACCAAGGCCACCTGGACCCCGCAACGCTGGCCACCGACAGCGCTATCCAGGCCGCCAACCGCGACGCCGGCTGGCCGCAGGAGCGCTGGTGGAGCGTATACGGCGACCCGCAGCTGGACGCCTGGATCGCCACCGCGCTGGACAACAGCCCGTCGCTCGCCGAAGCCTCGGCGCGCATCCGCCAGGCGATGGCGCTGGCCGGCGCGGCAGAAGCCGCCGAAGCCCCGCAGGTCAACGCCGAGGTCAAACTGCAGCGCCACAAGTGGCCGACCGACTTCTTCTACGGCCCTGGCGAACTGGCTGACACCACCACCTGGAACAACGAGGCCACGCTCGGCCTCAGCTATGCCCTCGACCTCTGGGGCCGCGATCGCAGCGACAGCGAGCGGGCCCGCAATGTCGCCTACATGGCCGCCGCCGAGGCGCGGGTGGCGCAGTTGGAGCTGGAAAGCAACATCGTGCGCACCTACGTGATGCTGTCGCTGCAGTACGCCGAGCTGGACATCGGCCACTCGATGCTCAAGCAGCAGCAGGAAATGCTCGAACTGGCGCAGCGCCGTCTGCGCGGCGGTATCGGCACCGATTTCGAGGTCAGCCAGGCGCAGGTGCCGATCCCGGAAACCCGGCGCAAGATCGACTCACTGGAAGAGGCCATCGCCCTCAACCGCAACCGCCTGTCTGCCCTCGCCGGCAAAGGCCCAGGCGCCGGGGCAAGCCTTCGCCGGCCACAGCTGAAGCTCGCCGCGGCCGCCGGCCTGCCCTCGCAGGTGCCGGCCGAACTGCTCGGCCGCCGCCCGGACGTGGTCGCCAGCCGCTGGAGGGTCGCCGCACTGGCCAAGGGCGTGGACGTGGCGCGCGCCGGCTTCTATCCGAACGTCGACCTGATGGCCAGCATCGGCTTCAACGCCGTCGGCGGCGGCATGCTCGAGTACCTGACCAAGAGCAAATTCAACTACTCGGTCGGCCCGGCGGTGACCCTGCCGATCTTCGATGGCGGCCGCCTGCGCGGCGAGCTGGGCGAATCCGCGGCGGCCTACGACGCAGCGGTTGCGCAGTACAACCAGACCCTGGTGAACGGCCTCAAGGACATCTCCGACCAACTGATCCGCATGCACTCCGCCGACCAGCAGGCGACCTTCGCCGCGCAATCGGTGCAAGCGGCAAGCACCGCCTACCAGTTGGCCAAGGAAGCATACGAGGGCGGACTGACCGACTACCTCAACGTGCTGCAGGCGCAGACCAGCCTGTTCCAGCAGCAGCTCACCGAACAGAAGGTCGCCGCCACCCGCCTGGCCGTGCATGCCGATCTGCTGGTGGCACTTGGCGGTGGCCTGATCGATCAGGGCGACAACCCCAAACCCGAGGCCCTTGCGCCGGAAACCGTGCGGGTCAAGGCGCCCGTCGATGAGTAAGCCGAGCGCCGGCGCGCCCGCCGCCCTGCCCGGCCTCGACGCCGTGCGCCGGGCGTTCTACGAATGGGCGCGCACCGACGGCACCACCTGGATCTACATCGCCAAGGTGCTGATCGCCGCGTTCCTGACCATGTGGCTAGCCATGCGCCTGGAGCTGCCGCAGCCGAGCACCGCCTGCGTCACCGTGTTCATCGTCATGCAGCCACAAAGCGGCCAGGTGTTCGCCAAGAGCTTCTACCGCCTGCTCGGCACGCTGATCGGGCTCAGCGTGATGATCGTGCTGATCGCCCTGTTCGCCCAGGAACGCGTGCTGTTCCTGCTCACCGCGGCGATCTGGATCGGCCTGTGCACCGCCGGCGCCGCGCGCTACCGCGACTTCCGCGCCTACGCCTGCGTGCTCGCCGGCTACACCGCCACGCTGATCGGCGTACCGGCCACCACCCACCCGGAAACCGCGTTCATGCAGGCGATCTGGCGGGTCATGGAAATCAGCCTGGGCATCGGCTGCGCCACCCTGATCAGCGCCGTGCTACTGCCGCAGACCACCACCGCGGCGCTGCGCAACGCGCTGTACGTGCGCTTCGGGACCTTCGTCGCCTTCATGTTCGACAGCCTCAACCTGAAGCTCGATCGGCGCGCCTTCGTCGCCGGCAACGTGCGCTTCGCCAGCGAGGCGGTCGGCCTGGAAGCGATGCGCACCGCCGGCGCCTTCGAAGACCCGCACACCCGCCTGCGCAGCCGCCGCCTGGCGCGCCTGAACAGCGAGTTCATGACCCTGACCACGCGCTTCCACGCCCTGCACCAGTTGCGCGAGCGCCTGCGCACCCACGGCCAGGAGCTGCTGCTGGCCAAGCTGCGGCCTTGCGTCGAGCCGCTCGAGGCGCTGCTCGTGCCGCTAAGCGAGCGACCGCTGACGGTGCCCGATGCCGAGCGCCTGGCACAGCACCTAGGCGGCCTGCGCGACGACCTGCGCAGCCGCATCCGCAGCGCGCGCCGCGAGCTCGGCGACGTGTCCGCCGACACCCTGCTGGACTTCGACAGCGCCGCCGAGCTGCTCTACCGGCTGGTCGACGACCTCTACAACTACGCGCAGACCCACGCCTCGCTCGGCGCCCACCACCACGAGCGCGAGCAGTGGGAACAGGAGTTCACCACCAAGGCCAACCCGCTCGCCGCCGCGGTGTCCGGCCTGCGCGCAGCCCTGGTGATCTTGCTGTTCGGCGCGTTCTGGATCTACAGCGCCTGGCCCAGCGGCGGCATGTTCGCCCTCAATGCGGTGGCGATCATGGCGCTGGTGTCGTCCTCGCCGAACCCGCCGCGCACCGCCATGCAGATGGCCCAGGGCACCGCGCTGGCGGCGATCTTCGGCATCTTCATCGGCCTGTTCGTGCTGCCGCGGATCGACGGCTTCGTGCTGCTCTGCCTGGTCATGGCGCCGGTCTTCGCCCTCGGCGCCTTCCTCAGCACCCGGCCGCGCTGGGCCGGGGTCGGCCCCGGCCTGCTGATCTTCTTCTGCGTCGGCTCGCTGCCGGCCAACCACACAGTGTTCGACCCGGCCGGGCTGTTCAACACCTACATCGCCATGCTGCTGTCGATGATCATCTCCGCCGCGGTAATCGCCGTGGTCCTGCCGCCCAACGCGCCGTGGATGTGGCGGCGCCTGGAGCGCGACCTGCGCCTGCGCATTCGCTACGCGGTCAGCGGGCCGATGCACAACCTGGTCACCGGCTTCGAGAGCGGCACCCGCGACCTGGTGGTGCAGGCCTACGGCCTGGCGGCGTCCAACCCCGAGGTGCAGCGCAACCTGCTGCGCTGGATGTTCCTGGTCCTCGAAGTCGGCCACGCGGTGATCGAACTGCGCCGCGACCAGGCCGATCTGCCCCACACGCCGGCGTACGCCGCCGACACCCCGTGGCGCCAGGCCAACCGCGCGCTCGGCCGCGCCCTGGTGCGCCTGTTCACCCAGCCGACGGCGGACAACCGGCTGCGCGCGGTGTGCGCCGTGCAACAGTCGATCGCCGCGGCGCAGGCGGCGGCCGAACCCTATGAGCTGCATTTCGAGCGCGCGCCGATCCGCCGGGTGCTGAGCTACCTGCACTTCATCCGCTCGTCGCTGCTCGATCCGCAATCGCCGCTGCCGCCGCTGCCGGCCGCGCCGGCGCCACTGCCCTCGCCACCCGAACCGGAACCCCGCCATGCCGCGTGAAATCGCCCTGCACGGGGTCTACCTGCCCACCGTGACCCTGCTGTTCCTGATCTGCCTGGTGCTGGTCTGGGGCCTCGACAGGCTGCTCGCCTGGGTCGGCCTGTACCGTTTCGTCTGGCACCCGTCGCTGTTCCGCGTGTGCCTGTTCGCCTGCCTGTACGGCGGCGCCGCCCTCTACGTCTATCGCTAAGAGTCCGATCATGACCCTCAAATCCGTCTTCAGCCTGTTGGCAACCCTGATCATCCTGGTGGCGGCCGTGCTGATCGGCCGCAACCTGTGGACCCACTACATGGACTCGCCGTGGACCCGCGACGGGCGGGTGCGCGCCGAGGTGATCAACGTCGCCGCCGACGTCTCCGGGCTGGTGGTGGCTGCGCCGGTGAAGGACAACCAGGCGGTGAAGAAAGGTGACCTGCTGCTGCAGATTGACCCCGAGCACTACCAGATCGCGGTCAAGCAGGCCGAGGCGGTGGTCGCCTCGCGCAAGGCCACCCTGGCGATGCGCCACGCCAACGCCAAGCGCCGCGCGGCCATGGACAACCGCGTGGTGTCGCGCGAAAGCCTGGACGACGCCAGCAACAACGCCGCGGTCGCCGAAGCCGACCTGCAGCAGGCCGAAGCCGCGCTGGAGTCGGCGCGCCTGAACCTGGCGCGCACCCGCGTGGTGGCGCCGGTCGATGGCTACGTGACCAACCTCAACGTGCACGCCGGCGACTACGCGCGAGCTGGCGAGGCCAAGCTGGCGGTGGTCGACCGCAACTCCTTCTGGGTCTACGGCTACTTCGAGGAAACCAAGCTGCCGCACCTGCGCGAAGGCGACCCGGTGGACATCCAGCTGATGAGCGGCCAGCACCTCAAGGGCCACGTCGAGAGCATCGCCCGCGCCATCTACGACCGCGACAACCCGCAGAGCCGCGAGCTGACCGCCGACGTCAACCCGACCTTCAACTGGGTACGCCTGGCGCAGCGCATCCCGGTGCGCATCCAGATCGACGAGGTGCCGGACGACGTGCGCCTGTCCGCCGGTATGACCGGCACGGTGATCGTCACCGCGCAGCGCGACGCCGCCAGCAACAACGCAGCGCCCCGTTGACCCAGGTCAAGCCACTCCAGCCCGCATAGGCCTAAAGTGGCTTCATCACAGGCCGTCTCCCTCTCCACACGGACCTGATGTTTCGGCCCTTCCCTGCAGCGTTCGCGCTGGCAATCGGGGAAGGGCCTTTTTCTTGCCGAGGTTCTCCATGCGCAGCCCTCTGTATGCCGTCGTCCGCGGCAGCCTAGTCATTCAGATTCTCCTCGGCCTGTGCGCCGGCATTGCCCTCGCCGTGTTCTGGCCCAACGCCGCGCTGAGTATCGGCCTGCTCGGCACGGTGTTCGTCACCGCGCTGAAGTCGGTCGCGCCGATCCTAGTGTTCGTGCTGGTCACCGCCGCCATTGCCAACCATCGCCAGGGCCAGCAAACCCACATCAAACCGATCCTGCTGCTCTATGCCATCGGCACCCTGGCCGCCGCCTGGGTCGCGGTGATCGGCAGTTTCCTGTTTCCCTCGCACCTGACGCTGGCCCAACCCACCGCCGAGCTGACGGCACCCGGCGGCATCGCCGAAGTGCTGAAGGCCTTGCTGCTGAGCGTGGTCGACAACCCGGTACGGGCGCTGATCGAGGCCAACTTCATCGGCATCCTGGCCTGGGCGATCGGCCTCGGCATCGCCTTCCGCCATGCCGGTGAGAGCACTCGCACGCTGCTCAACGACCTGGCCAGCGGCGTCTCGCTGATCGTCAAACTGGTGATCCGCTGCGCGCCGCTGGGCATCTTCGGCCTGGTCGCCGCCACCCTGGCCGAATCCGGACTCGGCGCTCTGCTCGGCTACCTGCACCTGCTCGCCGTGCTGCTCGGCTGCATGCTCTTCGTTGCCCTGGTGGTGAACCCGCTGATCGTGTTCTGGAGGCTTCGCCGCAACCCCTATCCGCTGGTGTTCACCTGCCTGCGCGAAAGCGGCATCACCGCGTTCTTCACCCGCAGCTCGGCGGCCAACATCCCGGTCAACCTGCAGCTCGCCGAGCGCCTCGGTCTGCACGAGGACACCTACTCGGTGTCGATTCCGCTCGGCGCGACGATCAACATGGCCGGCGCGGCGATCACCATCACCGTGCTGACCCTCGCCGCGGCGCACACCTTGGGCATTCAGATCGACCTGCTCAGCGCCCTGCTGCTCAGCGTGGTCGCCTCGATCAGCGCCGCCGGGGTGTCCGGCGTGGCCGGTGGTTCGCTGCTGCTGGTGCCGCTGGCCTGTGGGCTGTTCGGCATCTCCAGCGACATCGCCATGCAGGTGGTGGCAGTCGGCTTCATCATCGGCATCCTGCAGGATTCGGCGGAAACCGCGCTGAACTCCTCCACCGACGTGCTGTTCACCGCAGCCGGCTGCCTCAGCGGCGAGCTGGCCGAAGCGCCGCAGGAGCAATCGCGCGCCAGTATTTGAGACCTTGGTGCCAGCGCATACACTGTGCGAAATGGACCGCAGGTCGCGCCCAGTGACCTGCCTTGCGCTAGGAGTCTCGATGAACACCACCCGTTGGTTGCTGGCTGCGCTGTTGGCCGGCCCGACCTCGGCGGCCTGGGCCGCCACGATCGTCAAGTGCATCGACCGCAACGGCAACGTCACCTACACGCAGACCAGCTGCCCGCCCGAGCAGGCGCTGGACAAGGTGATGCAGATCCAGAACGACCGGCCGAGCGGCAGCGGGCCATCGGTGCCGCTGGCCACCCCGGCACCACCCAAACCGGAACTGCAGGAAGCGCCGCGCCAGCAGGTGCAGCCACCGCAGCAGGCGCCCGAGCCCTACGAAGAGGAAGAGGACGACTACGACGACGGCAGTTCGCGCAGCACCTACGACTCCTACGACCCCAACTACATCCCGCGCCCCCGGCCGCGTCCGCCCTATCCGGACCACCGACCGTACCCACCTTATCCGCCGTACCCGCCCTACCCACCGGTCTATCCGCCGGTGCAGCCGCCCATCGAGCCACCGGTGCAGCCGCAACCGCAGCCCAAGGGCGTCGGTGCGCCGCGCAACGCCACCAAGCACACCGGCCCGCAGCTCGACCGCTAGACCGCTAGACCGCACGTTGCGCAGGCACGGCGCACGCCGTGCCTGCGGCACTTCATTACAAATTGATCGTTCCGGCCCGGCGCAACTCGGGCTAGCCTAGGCACCCGTTCCCGCCAATGGATTGCGCCATGTCCGCCGACACTCCCCTCCCCTTCGAGCAGCAGCCCCTCAGTGCCACCGAGGTGCGCATCCTCGGCAGCCTGATCGAGAAGCAGGCGACCACCCCGGAAAGCTACCCGCTGACCCTCAACGCCCTGCTGCTCGCCTGCAACCAGAAGACCAGCCGCGAACCGGTGATGAACCTCGCCTCCGGCGCCGTCGGCCAGGCCCTGCGCGCCCTCGAGGAACGCCAGCTGGTGCGCCTGCAGATGGCCAGCCGCGCCGACCGCTGGGAACAGCGGGTCGACAAGAAACTCGAGCTGGCCCCGCCGCAACTGGCGCTGCTCGGCCTGTTGCTGCTGCGCGGCCCGCAGACCCTCGGCGAGCTGCTGACCCGCAGCAACCGGCTGTATGCCTTCGAGGATGTCGAGCAGGTCCAGCACCAGCTGGAACGCCTGATCAGCCGCGGCCTGGCGCTGCTGGTGCCACGCCAGAGCGGGCAGCGCGAGGATCGCTACCTGCACCTGCTGGGCAGCGCCGGTGATCGCGAGGAACTGATCGCCAGCCAGCGCAGCGATGCGCCGGCGGCGAGCGGCGGCAATGCGCAGTACGACGAGCGCCTGCAGGCCCTGGAAGCGCGGGTGGCGGAGCTGGAGGAAAAGCTGGCGCTGCTGGTCGGGAACTGAGAACGCCCGCAGCTGCCGACGCCAGCCTGCCTTGTAGGAGCAAATTCATTCGCGATCCCGACAGCGCGGAGTCGCCGGCATTCGCGGATTAATCCGCTCCTACAGCTCATCGCCGCCACCCGTCTCGGGCCGGCCTCAGGCCATCTACGTAATCGTCTTGCGGAAGCGTCGCAGCGCAGCGAGGAAGAACAGCGTGCCGATCGCCAGGATCGCCAGCAGCTGCGGCCAGACGATGGCGAGGTCGGCGCCACGGTAGAGGATCGCCTGCGCCAGACCGACGAAGTGGGTGGTCGGCGCCAGCCCACAAGTTGCCCCCTCACCCGAGCGCGCGAGGGGGCAAGAGGCGACCCGCGCTTAGCTGCGCGCCGGCAGCGGCACGCAGAGCATGTCGCGGCCGACTTCGCCGAGCAGGCTTTCCGCCACGCTGCCGAGCATCATCTTGCGGAACCCGGTGCGCCCGTGGGTGCCGATCACCACCAGGTCGGGATCGACGGCGACGATCGAGCGCTTGAGCTCGACCACGGCAAAACCTTCCTCGAGGTGGGTGCGCTCCGGCGGCACGCTCAGCTGCTGCTCGCGGAGGAAGCGCTGGAACTCCTCGCCGGCCTGCTCGCGGGCCTCGCGGCTGGCATGTGCGACCACCGCCGCCTCGGTCGGCGACATGAGCATCTGGCCCTTGGCGAAGGCTTCGAAGACATAAGTAGCGTGCAGTTCGCCGTCGCCCACCAGGCCCAGGGTGCGGGCGGTCTGCAAGGCATGCACGGAGCTGGCGGACAGGTCGCAGGCGAACAGCACGCGGCGGTACTGGTCCTCGCCGGCGCTGGCGACCCGCAGCACCGGCAGGCGGCTGCGGCGGATGATCCGCTCGGCGGTGGTGCCGCGAAAGATGTCGCGCAGCAGGCTGCGCCGCTGCATGCCCAGCACCAGCAGGGCGCAGCCGGTGCCGGCGGCCACCTCGTCGATGGTCTGCTCGACCGCGCCGCACTCGACCATCACCCGCGGCCGGCGTCCGGCGATCAGCGCCAGGCCTTCGACGCGGTCCTCGAGCAGCGCTCGGGCGTCGTGCAGTTGCCGCTCGATCAATGGCTGCGGCGCGTCGTCATCGATCACATGCAGCAGCGTCCACTCGCAGTCGAACTGCTTGGCGAGCAGCGCGGCGCGCTGCACGGCGAGATCGGAACGCGCGGAAAGGTCGGTGGCCACCAATAATCTGTTCATCGCACTGTCTCCATGGGCGTGGACTGATGCAGGCATTGCACCGCAGGCACTGCCGGCGGCCGTTGACCCAGATCAAGCCTGGACCCGCTCGGCGCGCTTACCGTGCAGTTCGCGGTGCCGAATCTGCCGTACCGCCGCGCCCCTTCCCGCAACCCGGAGGTGCACTATGCACGCCATCGTTTATCAGGGCCCCGGCGGCCCACGCCTGGAAGAACGCCCGCAACCGCAGCTGCAGCAGGCCACCGACGCCATCGTGCGGCTGCTCAAGACCACCATCTGCGGCACCGACCTGCACATCCTCAAGGGCGACGTGCCGACCTGCGAGCCGGGCCGCGTGCTCGGCCATGAAGGCGTCGGCATCGTCGAGAGCGTCGGCTCCGGCGTCTCGCGCTTCAAGCCGGGCGACCGCGTACTGATTTCCTGCATCACCGCCTGCGGGCGCTGCGATTACTGCAAGAAAGGCATGTACTCGCACTGCGCCGACGGCGGCTGGATTCTCGGCCACCGCATCGACGGCACTCAGGCCGAGTACGTGCGCATCCCGCATGCCGATGGCAGCCTGCATGCACTGCCGCCGGGGATTCCCGACGAGGCCATGGTGATGCTCAGCGACATCCTGCCGACCGGCTACGAATGCGGCGTGCTCAACGGCCAGGTCAGCCCCGGCGACGTGGTGGCGATCATCGGCGCCGGCCCGGTCGGCCTGGCCGCGCTGCTCACCGCGCAGTTCTACGCGCCGGCGGAAATCGTGGTGATCGACCTCGATGACCATCGCCTCGCCGTGGCCCGCCAGTTCGGCGCCACGCGGGTGCTCAACAGCGGCCGCGACAATGTCGCCGGAGAACTGCACAGCCTTACTGGCGGGCGCGGAGTCGACGTGGCCATCGAGGCGGTCGGGGTGCCGGCGACCTTCAGCCTGTGCGAACAGATCATCGGCGCCGGCGGGCATATCGCCGTGCTCGGCGTGCACGGGGTCAAGGTCGACCTGCACCTGGAGACGCTGTGGAGCCACAACATCACCCTGCGCACCGGCCTGGTGGACACCTTCACCACCCCGCAGCTGCTGAAGATGGTGCAGGCCGGCAAGCTCGACCCGCAGCAGATGATCACCCACCGCTTCGCCTTCGCCGAAGCGCTGCAGGCGTACGAAGTGTTCGGCCAGGCGGCCGACAGTCAGGCGCTGAAGGTGATTCTGGAGATGTGAGGCTTCAGGGCGCGCCACAAAGAGGCGGCCCGCGAAACTGTGGGAGCGAATTCATTCGCGATGACCGGCAACGCCCATCGCGGATAAATCCGCTCCTACATGGGCGAGTGACTCACCCACCGGGCGACCGTGGGGAACGGTCGCCGCGACGGGACGCAATCAGTGCTTGCGCAGGATCACGCTGCCGATCGAGTAACCGGCACCGAACGAGCTGAGCACGCCGAGGCTGCCGCTCGGCAGGTCGTCCTGGTGCTTGTGGAAGGCGATCACCGAGCCGGCCGAACTGGTGTTGGCGTAGGTGTCGAGGATCACCGGCGCCTCGTGCGGTTCGGCGTCGCGGCCGAGCAGCTTGCGGGCGATCAGCAGGTTCATGTTGAGGTTGGCCTGGTGCAGCCAGAAGCGCTTCACGTCGCTGACGTTCAACTGGTTCTCGGCCAGGTGCTCGCCGATCAGTTCGGCGACCATCGGGCAGACATCCTTGAACACCTTGCGGCCTTCCTGGACGAACAGCTTGTCGCGCTGGCCGATGCCCTCTTCCGCGGCGCGGTTGAGGAAGCCAAAGTTGTTGCGGATGTTGTTGGAGAACTGGGTCAGCAGCTTGGTGCCAACCACGTCCCACTGGTACTGCGAGGTCGCCTGGTCGGCGCGCTCGATGATCACCGCGGTGGCGGCGTCGCCGAAGATGAAGTGGCTGTCGCGGTCGCGGAAGTTCAGGTGACCGGTGCAGATTTCCGGGTTGACCATCAGCACGGCGCGCGCCTGGCCGGTTTGCACCGCGGCAGTGGCAGCCTGGATGCCGAAGGTCGCCGAGGAGCAGGCGACGTTCATGTCGTAGCCGAAGCCATTGATGCCCAGTGCGGCCTGCACTTCGATGGCCACCGCCGGGTAGGCGCGCTGCAGGTTGGAGCAGGCGACGATCACCCCGTCGATATCGGCGACGGTCTTGCCGGCGCGCTCGAGCGCCTGTTTCGCGGCGCCGACGGCCATCTCGCAGAGGATGCCCCACTCGTCGTTGGAGCGCTCGGCGATGCGCGGGACCATGCGCTGCGGGTCGAGGATGCCTTCCTTGTCGATGACGAAGCGGCTCTTGATGCCCGAAGCCTTCTCGATGAAGGGCGCGCTGGATTCGGTCAGCGCCTCGACCTCGCCGCGCTCGATGGCGGCGGCGTTGTCGGTATTGAATTGGCGGACGTAGGCATTAAAGGACTCGACCAGCTCTTCATTGGAAATGCTGTTTGCCGGGGTATACAGGCCGGTACCACTGATGACGACGTTATGCACGGTCGTTCCTCTCGAGAGGTTATTGATCGAATGGCGGCTATTGTGCCCCAAAACCGGCCAATTTCCCCATATCGAGAACGAACGTTCGTCCGACTAAATCGCCCTGCACGGCGCCGCCCGCTGGCCGCGCCGGCGTGCCAGCGGCCGCGCTCCGTCAGTACACGGAGAACTGGCGGAAATACTGGCGTTCGATGCGGTTGTAGGTGCCATTGCTGAGTATCACCGCCAGCGCCTGATTGAGCCGGGCTTTCAGCGCCTCGTCGCCCTTGCGCACCGCGATGCCCTGGCCGACGCCCATGTACTTCGGCGCCACCACCGCCCCGCCGACCCGGCCGAAGCCTTCGCCGCGCGGCGTGTCGAGGAAACTCATGTAGCCGGACACCGCGTCGTCGAGCACCAGGTTGACCTTGCCCTGGTACAGCGCATCGTAGGCTTCCTGCGCACTGTCAAAGCGCTCGATGGCGGCATATTTGGCGAACTTGTCTATGAGATAGCTGTCGTACACCGTACCGCGCTGCACCCCGATGCGCTTCCCGGAGACCCGCCGCGGGGTGATGAACACCTCGTTGATCTCGTCGTTCTTACCGAAGAAGTAGGTCGGCGTCTGGCTGTACTTGTCAGTGAAGTCGACCAGTTGCTGACGCTCGGCGGTGATCGACATCGACGCCAGGACCAGGTCGGACTTCTTCGCGTTGAGGGTCGGAATCAGGTCGTCGAACGGGAAGCGCACCAGCTCGCAATCGGTCTTCATCTGCGCGCACAGCGCGTTGGCGATGTCGACGTTGAAGCCCTTCAGCTTGCCGTCCTCGCCCACCTCCTCGAACGGTGGGAACGCCCCTTCCATCGCGACCTTGAGGGTCTCTGCCCGCAGCGGACCTGCCACCAATACACCCAGGGCCAAAAAGCCGATCCACCAACTGCGCATAGCTACTCCTCGATAAGTCATGGTCGCCATTGCCCGTGAGGGCCAGCGGCGAGCGGGCAAGCTTTGTCGCAGCGGCGGCAATTGTCCAGTCACGCCCGTCGCCGCCGGCAACGCCCGCGCTAGAGCGATGCAAAGGCAAGGCCAAGGTCGCTGAACGAGGGCGTCAGGCCGGCGCGGCGTAGGCCAGGCTGTGGGCGAGGATGATGCGGTTGCGGCCCTGGTGCTTGGCCTCGTACAGCGCGCGGTCGGCCTCCTGCAGCCACGCGGTGGCATCGGCGAGCTGTGCCGAATAACCGGCGATGCCGATGCTCAGGCTGACGCGCAGCTCCGGCGCCTGCTTGAAGCGCAGCGCCGCGACCTGATCGCGCAGGCGCTCGAGGATGTCACGGGCCAGGTCGGGGGAGGTGTTCGGCAGGCAGATGCAGAACTCGTCGCCACCATAGCGGCCGGCCAGGTCCTCGCTGCGCAGACAGGCGCGGATCTGTTCGCCGACGGTGAACAGCACGCTGTCGCCGGCGATGTGCCCGTGGCGGTCGTTGGTGGCCTTGAAGTGGTCGACGTCGATCAGCGCCAGGCTGGCGGTCTGCTGCAGGTAGCGACACTGCTCGAACTCCAGCTGCAGGCATTCCTTCCAGTAGCCGCGGTTGAACAGGCGGGTCAGGCTGTCGGTGCGACTGACCTCGCGCAGCGCCTTCTTGTGCTTGCCGAGCTGGATCGCCAGTTGGTAGAGCACCAGGCCGATGGTCATCGGGTGCACCACCAGCATCGGGATGCTCGCGTAGACCTGCTGCGGAGTGGTTTCCGGGGCGAAGCGCCAGCCCAGCAGCAAGGCCGCCACCGCCATGCCCAGCAGTTGCAGGAGAAATCCGCGCACCACGAAGCGCGCGCCGCCGGCCGCCGTGTTGTTCATCGCCAGCATCGACAGGAACATCACCGTGGGCAGCACGTTGTAGCCGATACAGGCGATCCAGAAACCGCCGAGCAGCGAGTCGAACAGCACATGGCGCTGCTCGGCGACGTAGGGCTGCCTGGCGGCAAAGGCCAAGCGGTAGGCGACGAACGGCCAGGCGTAGCAGTACAGCGCCAGCAGCAGCCACAGCCACAGTGGTTGGGCCTGGCCGAGCAGCACGCCGGCCACCGCGAAGGAGCCGACGCCCAGGCCGATCGCGCGCGGCAGGAAGGCCCGCCGCACGAACGACAACCCCGGTTTAGCCGCACCCCGCGCTCGGCGTTCACTCATGACCAGCCCCACCCCCGCCCTAGTCTGCGGGGACTATAGCCCAGCGCCATCATCGCCACCGCCGACATGCAGCCCACCAATCAGCCGCGCCGCCGCTGACCGACGCGCGGTCGCGCGCACTTCGGTATATCCTGCGCGCCTTTGCCGCCAGAGGATTACCAGGATGAAAGACGCACTCATCGAACTGATCGAGAAGATCAGCTCCGGCTGCCTGGGCGCCGAGGAAATCCAGCAGATCGCCGACGAAGCCGCGCAGGCCTACGCCGATCCCGCGGCGTTCCTCCAGGCCAACCCGGACATCAACTACGACGACAGCTTCCCCATCCCGCTCGGCGAATGGGTGGTGGTCGGCAGCCTGCCGGACATCGTGCTGTTCCAGGCCGACAGCCACGAGCAGCTGTTCGAGCAGATTCGCGCCTCGTTCGGCAGCGCGGTGAGCTTCGTGCTCAAGGCCAAGGACCTGCGCAAGGCCGAGCCGCTGGCCGCGCTGAAGCGCATTCAGGTGCAACTGAGCAGCCTCTACCCGGAAAAAGGCGGCTACGTGCTGGTCGACTTCAGCGAGCCGCTGGATGACGAACTGCAGGCCGTGCTGGTGTACAGCTGCGACCTGGAGCGAGTCCTGGCGCTGTGCGTGGAAATCGGCATCTACGCCGCGCCGGCCTACGAATCCCTGCTCGCCGCACAGGACGAGTAGCCTTTCCCCGCGCTGGAGATTGATGACATGGCCCTGCATACCTGGCTGATCTATTTCGTGGCAGTGCTCGGCCTGTCGCTGACCCCCGGCCCCAACGGCCTGCTGGCGCTGACCCACGGCGCGCTGTACGGCCACCGCCGCACGCTATGGACCATCGTCGGCGGCATCAGCGGTTTCGTCGCGTTGATGGCGCTGTCGATGTTCGGCATCGGCGCCCTGCTCAAGGCCTCGGCCCACGCGCTGATCGTGCTCAAGGTCGGCGGCGGGCTGTACCTGATCTGGCTCGGCATCCAGCTCTGGCGCGCCGAACCGATGAACCTGCAGCCCACCGAGCAGGCGCAGGCCAAGCCCGGCGCACACCTGCTCCGCCAGGGGTTCTTCTCCGCAGTGTCCAACCCCAAGGTGATTCTGTTCTACGGCGCCTTCCTGCCGCAGTTCCTCGATCCGGCCGGCAATCTGTGGCTGCAGTTCGCGGTGATGGCGGCAACTTTCGCGGTCACCGAGGGCCTCACCGAATACCTGCTGGCGCGCCTCGCGCACCGTGTGCGGCCCTGGCTGGAGCGCAGCGGCAAGGGCTTCAACCGCGCCTGCGGTGGCCTGTTCGGCCTGATGGGCGCAGCCCTGCCGCTGACCCGCTAATCACTGTGCCGGTTGTGGCGTGACCAGCGGCGTCTTGCCGTCCGAGAGCAGCCAGGCGACCAGCGTCGCCGGCGCGCTCTGGCTGGCGTTGCGGGTCACCCGGTGCAGCTGTCCCGGCGCCTCGTACCAGGCGTCGCCGGCCTGGTAGCGCTGCACCGGACCACCGTCCAGCGCCGACTCCACCTCACCGGACACCACCACCACGAACACCGGCCCAGGATGGCTGTGCGGCTTGGAGCTGGCGCCCGGGGCGAACTCGACGCGCAGTGCCTTGGCATTGGCACTCGGAGTGGCTGGCAGACTCGCCTCGGCCACCGGAGTGACCGTCTCGTCGCCCGCGCCGCCGTGGGCCAGGGCGACGCCACTGGCCAGGCTGAACAGTGCGGCGCACATCCACACGGAAGGACTGCGCATGCTCATTTCCCCGGCTGCATGGCGAAACCGACACCGAAGCGGTTCCAGGCGTTGATTGCGGCGATGGCGAAAGTCAGCTCGGCCAGCTCGCGCTCGTTGAACTGCGCGGCGACTTCGCGGTAGATCGCCTCGGGCGCATGTCGCTCGGCGACCAGGGTCAGGGTCTCGGTCCACAGCAGCGCGGCACGTTCGCGTTCGGTGAAGAACGGCGTTTCTTCCCAGGCATTGAGAGCGAAGATGCGCCGCGGCGTTTCTCCGAGCTTGAGCGCATCGGCGGTGTGCAGGTCGATGCAGTAGGCACAGCCGTTGAGCTGCGAGGCGCGAATCTTCACCAGTTCATGCAGCGATTTCTCCAGCGACGATTCGCCCAGGGCTTTCTCCAGGCCCAGCATGGCTTTGAAGGCGTGGGGGGCAGCTTCGGCGTATCTCAGGCGGGTGCTCATGGTCGTTCTCCGGTCGGTGGGGCCCGGCGCAGCGCCGGGGTTGGAGCTACTGTATTGCTCGCAGATATCGAGATAAATTGGCCTTTCCAGGAATCATTGGACGAGAATCCGCACAATGGCTTTCGACCGCTTTGAAGCGATGCGTGCGTTCTGCCGCATCGTCGAACTCGGTAGCTTCACCCGCGCCGCCGACGCCCTCGCGGTGCCGAAGACCACCATGTCCGGGCAGGTGGCGGCGCTGGAGAACCAGCTCGGCGCCAAGCTGCTGCACCGCACCACCCGACGCGTCTCGCCGACCACCGATGGCGCCGCCTACTACGAACGCGCCCGCGCCCTGCTCGACGACATGGACGAACTGGAATCCAGCGTATCCAGCAGTCGCGGCATCGTGCGTGGCCAGGTGCGGGTGGAGATGCCCTCGCCGGTCGGCCGCTTCCTGATCATCCCCGCGCTGCCCGATTTCGTCGCCCAGCACCCGGCAGTGCAGCTCGACATCGGCTGCAGCGAACGGGTCGTCGACCTGATCCAGGAAGGCGTGGACTGCGCCATCCGCGGCGGCCAGATCACCACCCCGGACCTGGTGTGCCGGCCGATCGGCCAGATGCGCTTCGCCCTCTGCGCCGCGCCCGCCTACCTGGCCGGCGCCGCACCGCTGCGCTCGCCCGCCGACCTCGCCGCGCACCGCTACCTGGCTTTCGTGTTTCCCGCCAGCGGCCGGCAGTTCCGCGCCGAGCTGCGCCGCGGCAGCGATTCCTTCGTCATCGAACAGCCGCCGGCGATGCGCTTCAACAGCGGCGGCGCCTACATCGCCGCGGCCGAGGCCGGGCTCGGGCTGGTCTCGGTGCCGCGCGCCGAAGCCGCGCCGCAGCTGGCCAGCGGTGCGCTGGTCGAGGTGCTGGCCGACTGGCGGTTGACGAGCATGCCGATGAGCCTGGTCTATCCCTATTCGCGGCATCTGTCGGCGCGGGTGCGCGCCTTCGTCGACTGGGCCGCCGTGGTGATGCGCACGCACCCGCTGTGGGCGCCCGACAGCCCGGGCGAAGCCGGGTAACATTCACCGCCCAGCCCCACGGACACTCATCATGGCCCGCGCCGCGCCGCCCGACCTCAGCCGCCCCGGCACGCCAGTGCGTGCAGTGGCGCGCAGCTACCCGCGCGGCTTGTACATCGAGCCGCACGAGCACGAGTGGGGCCAGCTGCTCTACGCGATGTCCGGGATCATGTGGGTGGAAACCCCGCACGAGGCGCTGCTGGTGCCGCCGCTGCGCGCGGTGTGGCTGCCGCCCGGCGTGCCGCATGCGGTACGGGTGGTCTCCGAGCTGGAAATGCGCAATATCTACCTGCAGCCCGAGCGCCTGCAGCCGCTGGCGGACACCACTCAGGTGCTGGAGGTCAGTCCGCTGCTGCGCGAGCTGATCGTCGCCCTGGTCGATCAGCAGGGCCGGCCGCAGGCCGACTACTACGACGGCCTCAGCCGCCTGACCCTGCTCGAGCTGCAGCGCGCGCGCCGCTCGCACCTGCGCGTGCCGTTGCCGGACAGCGCCGACCGCCGCCTGCTCGCCCTGTGCCAGGCGGTGATGGCGACGCCGAGCCTGGCGCTGTCGTTCGAGGAACATGCCGCGGCGGTCGGCGCCAGCGTGCGCACCCTCGCCCGGCTGTTCCAGACCCGCCTGGGCATGGGCTTCGCTGAGTGGCGCCGCCAGGTGCAGCTGGCCACCGCGGTCGCCGCGCTGATCCAGGGCACCCCGGTCGGGCGCATCGCCGATAGCCTCGGCTACCGCGCCAACAGCTTCAGCGACATGTTCCGCCGCGAACTCGGCGTTGCACCCTCCGACTATCTGGCCAGCCTCGCCGCCACGGATTGACCGGTATACGGAAGTCTTTGGCCGGTGTCTCTGCCGTTGCCCTTCTAGACTGACTCGCCTGAATCGCCGAGATCGTCGCCATGAGCTACCTGATTTCCCTCGCCGTCGGCCTCGCCGTGGGCCTGCTCTATCACCTGCTCGACGTGCGCTCGCCGGCGCCACCGGCGGTGGCGCTGGTCGGTCTGCTCGGCATGCAGCTCGGCGAACAGCTGCTGCCCTTCGGTCGCCAGTTGCTCAGCCACTGGCTGTCCTGATCCCCCCTCAACAAGGAGACACCCATGCGCGCCCTGCAATTCAACGCCACCGGCGACCTCGCCGCGCTGCACCTGGTCGAGCTGCCGACGCCGGTACCGACCACCGACGAGGTGCTGGTGGAGGTCCGCGCCGCCGGGCTCAACCCCAGCGACGTGAAGAACGTCCTCGGCCGCTTCCCCTACACCACCCTGCCGCGCGTGCCCGGCCGCGACTTCGCCGGGGTGGTGGTGCAAGGCCCGGCAGCGCTGCTCGGCCAGGAAGTCTGGGGCACCGGCAACCAGATCGGTTTCTCCCGCGACGGCAGCCATGCCAGCCACCTGTGCCTGCCGGCCAACGGCGTGGCGCGCAAACCGCAGTCGCTGAGCTTCGCCCAGGCCGCAGCCTGCGGGGTGCCCTACACCACCGCCTGGGATGCTCTGCAGCGCAGCCAGGTGCAGGCCGGCACACGCCTGCTGGTGGTCGGTGCCGGCGCGGTGGCGGCGGCGGCGATCAACCTGGCGGTGGCGCGCGGCGCCGAGGTGCTGGTCGCCGCGCGGCGCGCCGAGGTGCTGCAGGAGTACGAGCAGCGCGGCCTGCCCACGCTGTTGCTCGGCGAACCGGCGCATCTCGGCGGTCAGGTGGAGACCTACTTCCCTGGTGGCGCCGAGGTGATCTTCGACACCACCGGCTTCTGGCTGCCGGCCGCGGTGGCGGCGCTGGCCAGCTTCGGGTGCATCGCCTACATCGCCGCGCCGGTGGATGGCATGGTCCAGCTGCCGGCCCTGGCGCTGTACCGACGTGGCGGCATGCTGGTCGGGGTCAACACCCTGCTGTACAGCACCGCGGATTGCGCAGCGATGCTCGACGGCTTCGGCCAGCTGTTCGACCAGGGCAAGCTGCCGCTGCCTAGCGACCTGCAGGCCGTGCCGCTCAGCGAGGGTCCGACCTGCTACCGCGCGGTGCACGAGGGCAGCACCGCGAAGTTCATCCTCCAGCCCTGAGGCGCAGCGGCGCGCGTTTGCAGCGTCGGCGCGGAACGGTAAGCTGTCTAGCCTGCGGTGGCCCGGCGCATTCCAACGGGCCGCCTTCTCCTGCCGGCGCCGGCAGCCGCTCTCGGTCGAACGGAATCCGCATGCCCTTTCTGCTCATTGCGCTGTTGCTGTTGACCGGGACTGTCATGGCCGAGCAGCGTCCGCTGCGCTTCTCGATCAGCGACAGCTGGGCGATGCCGATGGTGCGCATCGAAGACGGCCGGGCCACTGGCGGCATTCTCTACGACCTGCAGACGCGCCTGGCGCAGAAGGTCGGCCGCCAGGCCGAGCAGCTGGTCAGGCCGCGCAAGCGCGTGCAGCAGATGCTCGCGCGCGGCGAGATCGACGTGCGCTGCTACGTCAACCCGGACTGGTTGCGCGAGTCGCACTACCAGTACATCTGGAGCGTGCCGTTCATGATGCACCGCGACATGCTGGTGGCGCCGACGCCGACCCAGGTGCGCCCGGAACAGCTGCACGATGAGGTGATCGGCACCGTGCTCGGCTTCAGCTACCCGCGCCTGGAGCCGCTGTTCGCCAGCGGCCAGCTGCAGCGCGACGACGCACGCACCCAGCTGCTGACGCTGAGCAAGTTGAGCGCCGGGCGCAATCACTACGCGGTGAGCAACGAGCTGGCGCTGGCCTGGTACAACCGCCAGCGGCCGTCCAGCGAGCCGCTGTACGCGGTAGAGCAGATTTCCGAGGACCTGGTCGCCTGCATCGTGCGCGACGAGCCGGATGTGCCGACCATGGCACTGCTACGCGCGCTGGTGCGGATGAAGCAGGACGGCGAGTTCGACGCCATCCTGGCCCGCTACCGCTGAACTACAGGTCCAGCTCGCCGCCGGCCAGCATGCACAGCGCGGTGAAATCGAGAATCTCGGTCTCCCGCCGCTCGATGCGCAGCAGGCCCTGCTTCTGCAGGCGCGAGAAGCTGCGCGAAACGGTTTCCACCGCCAGGCCCAGGTAATCGGCGATGTCGTGCCGCGACATGCTCAGGCGAAAGCGCAGCGCGGAGAAGCCGCGCTCGCGAAAGTGCGCGGACAGGTTGAGCAGGAACGCGGCGATCCGCGAATCGGCATTGAGCCGCGACAGCAGCAGCTTCATCTGCTGGTCCTCACGAATCTTCTGACTCATCAGCAGCATCATCTGGTGCGCCAGACCCGGCGTGCGCTCGGACAGTCGCTCCAGCTCGTCGAACGGAATGCGGCTGCACAGGGTTTTCTCCAGCGCCTGGGCGGACACCGGAAAGTGCCCTTCGCCGATGCCGGAGAAGCCGAAGATTTCCGTGGGAAAGTAGAAACCGGTGATCTTCTCCAGGCCCTGTTCACTGGTGGCGAAGGTCTTCACCGAGCCGGAGCGCACCAGGAACACGCTGTCGAACGGGTCGCCCTGGCGAAACAGGTACTCGCCGGCGTTGAGCAAACGCCCGGGTTTGATGATCGCTTCGAGTTCGTGGAAACGGTCCTCGCCGAGCGATGGCGGGGCCAGGCGGCAGTTGCGGCAATAGGGTTCCGGCGTGGTCACGTGGTTCATCAGGCTCCCCCAGAGAGCGTGCGCGCGCACGGTCCCGGTGCGACGCTTCTGCTATGACCTTAGCAACTGCTGCCGCAGATCACCCGCGCGGGCGCTGGCGCAACGGCTCGAGCAAGGCGCCCAGGCCGTTGTGGTCGATCTCATGCATCAGCGCCAGCAGGCGGCCCAACTCGCCCGCGGGAAAGCCTTCGCGGGCGAACCAGCCGAGGTAGTTGGCGGGCAGGTCGGCGATCAGCCGCCCCTTGTACTTGCCGAACGGCATGGCGCGGGTCAGCAGCAATTGCAGGTCTTCAGGCTTCACAACGGGTCTCGCGGCAGGTCAGGGCGTATCCGGGCGAATGGCGAAGCCGCCGGTGTTCTCGCTGACGATACGGAAGCGGTAATTCTCCCCCGCCGCCACCTGCACCGCCAGCTCGCGGTTCAGTCGGCCCTTGCCACACAAGGTTTCGTCCTGGGCATCGGCGGCGATGCCGACGATCCGATCACCCGCCGGCACCTGGAAGGTGGCGACTTCGCCGACGCCGATGCGCGCCGCCAGCTGCCGGTCGACGCGCACCTCGACGTAGCAGCCGCCGCCGAGGAAGCCGAGGTCGCGGTTGACGACGATCTCGCCGCCTGCCGCCTCGCTCTGCTGGAAGGCCAGCAGCCGCTCGCTCGGCACGGCTTGCACGCGATCCGGGTCGGCGCGGTACGACGAACAGCCGGCCAGCAACGTCAAAGACAAGAGGGTAACGATCGATCGCATGTCCAGCTCCTTGGGCGATGGGTCCAGGCAGTATTGGAGATACCTGCCCATCGCTCAAGTTTGCCGGCGCACGCGCTTCAGAACTCCAGGGTGCCGGACAGCTTGATCAGGCGCGGCTCGCCCTGGGTCAGGTAGCCGCCGAACGACGAGGCCCAGTATTCCTCGTCAGTCAGGTTCTCCACGTTGAGGCGTACCGTGACGTCGCGCGCCGCGGCCTGGAAGCTGTAGCGCGCGCCGACGTCGAAGCGGTTCCAGGTTGGGATGCTCAGGGTGTTGGCGGCATTCACCTCCTGGCCGCCGGTGCGCAGCATGCGTGCGTTGAGCGCCAGGCCGTCGAGGCCGGGCACGTCCCAGTCGGCCGAGGCGTTGAACTGGAAGCTCGGCACGCCGATCGCGTCGTTGCCGTCGTTGAGGCCGTCCTCGGTGTCCTCCAGCTCGGTGTCCATCACCGTCACCCCGCCGATCAGGCGCAGGCCGTTGAGCGGCTCACCGAACAGATTCAGCTCGACGCCCTTGTTGACCTGCTGGCCGTCGCGGACGAACACGTTGTCGGCATTGGTGAAGCCATCGGCCGGCTGCTCGATGCGGTACACCCCGAGCGTCGCGCCGTAGCTGCCCATATCGACCTTGACTCCGGCCTCGATCTGCTTGGTGCGCGCCGGCGAGAACACCTCGCCGACGTTGACCGTGTTGGCCGGCGCAGTCGGCCCCTGGGCCAGACCCTCGATGCGGTTGATGTAGAACGCCACGTGCTCCCAGGGTTTGAGGACGATGCCGTACACCGGGGTGGTGATCGACTCGTCGTACTTGGCGTTGCGCGCACCGTCGAAGCCCGGCACCCGCACGCCGTTGAAGCCGTCGTAGTTGTAGCCCTGCACCAGCAGCGACTGGCGACGCAGGCCGATGGTCACCAGCAGGCGATCGTCGCTGAAGCCGAGGGTGTCGGAAATCGCCGCGCTGCGTGTGGTGGTCTTGCCGGTCACCGCCGGATCATGGTCGTCGCCGCCGCGGAAGGTGCCCGGCAGGTTGGGCGGCGCCACGTCGACCGGGTCGTAGAGGTTGCTCGGCCGGGTACTGAGGTCGAAGTCGAAGGCGTTCTTCTGCTGCGCCCAGATACCGGCCAGGCCGAGGTTGATCTTGTGACTGACCGGCCCGGTCCAGGCCTCGCCGTTGAGCCCGGCCATCACCGAGGTGTTGTCCTCGTCGTGGGGAATGAACGAGCCGGACACCGCGGTGGTGCCGGCCTCGTCGAGCAGGCGCACGGTGGTGTAGCGGCCGACTTCGCGAGTGTGCTTGGCGCCACCCGCGGCGTACAGGGTCCAGTCGTCATTGAGGTCGTACTCGATGCGCGACATGCCAAAGGTGTCTTCCAGCTCGGTGAAGTTCCAGTCCGGCGCGTAGTTGGTGTCGGCGTCCGGGGCGTCGGGAATCGAGGTCAGCCCGGCACCGAGCTGGACGATGTTGCGCCCGCCGTTGACGCGCTGCTTCTGGTAGGCGAAATCGCCGGACCAGCGGAACGCATCGCCGCGGTAATCCAGGCCGATGGCGAACAGCTTGGTGCGCTGGGGCTCGTCGTCGACCGCCGTCTCGCCCTCGCGCTGGCCGAGGTTGAGGCGCGCGCCGAAGCGGCTGTCGGCGCCGAAGCGCTGGCCGAGGTCGAGGTGCTCGCCGACTCGGCCTTCGCCGCTGACGTCGAGGGTGAAGCGGCGAATCGGGTCGTCCTGGGCGCGTTTGGGCTGCAGGTTGATGCCGCCACCGATGCCCGAGCCGGTGGGGGTCACGCCGTTGATGAAGGCATTCGGCCCCTTGAACACCTCGACCCGCTCGAGCGCGTCGGTGGAGATGATCTGCCGCGGCAGCACGCCGTACAGGCCGTTGTAGGAAATGTCATCGGTGTTCACCGGAAAGCCGCGAATGACGAAGACCTGTGCGGCGTTGGCGAAGCCCGAGGCCTGGCGCACCGATGAATCGTTGAGCAGCACCTGACCGATGTCCTCGGCCTGCTGGTCCTCGATCAGCGCCTCGGTGTAGCTGCTCATGCTGAATGGCACATCCATGATGTCCTGGTTGCCCAGCACACCGAGCTGGCCGCCGCGGGCCACCTGGCCGCCCTGGTAGACCGGCGGCAGGGCGTTCTGGGCGCGCTGATCCTCGATGCGGGTTTCGCCGAGCACCACGGCGCCGGCCTGCCCCTCCGCTGCTTCCCGCTCGGCCTCGGGCGCCGCCTCGGCAGCCAGGCTCAGGGAACAGCACAACGCCAACCAGTTGAGACGCACGGGAACGGAATTAGCCATGTCGCAACCTCGCCAGAAAAGTTGGCCGGTTACCGGACACCTGTCTGACCCGCCGCCTTCCGGTCAGACCCGGCGCTCCAAATAGCAACCCCTTGCTGTTGCGGTGCCACCCTATTTGCGATGCAGTCGCATCAGCGTAGGTGGCTGTGCAAATTTTGGCCACTGCGCCGGCGCAGTTTGCGCACCACGAATCGCCATCTGCCTGTCATCGCCGCTTAACCCAGCCCGCCTACCCTCGGCTTGCTTGCCCATCGGCTGGGGCCAGGTATCGCCTGGCGGTAGTCCCGGAACGCTGCATTCCACTCCGAATAACGCCTTTGCACAGGGATTTCGCCCATGACCATTCGTACCCCGCTGGCTGTTTCCATCGCCCTCTCCGCCGCCCTGCTGGGCAGCGCGGTGCCCGCCTTTGCCGACAAATCCGCCGACAGCAAGAGCCTGCTCAACCGCCAGGCGCGCGGCGAGCTCAGTGAATTCGGCGGCGCCCGGCGCGTCACCGGTGATCTCACCGACGCCGTGCGTGCCTCGCTGTCCGAGCGCAAGGTGAAGAACGTCATCCTGCTGATCGGCGACGGCATGGGCGATTCGGAAATCACCCTGGCGCGCAACTACGCCGAGGGCGCCGGCGGCTACTTCAAGGGCATCGACGCCCTGCCGATCACCGGTCAGTACACCCACTACGCACTGCACAAGGACACCGGCCTGCCGGACTACGTAACCGACTCGGCGGCCTCCGGCACCGCCTGGGCCAGCGGCGTGAAGACCTACAACGGCGCCATCGGCGTGGACATCCACGAGCAGCCGCACGCCACCCTGCTGCAACTGGCCAAGCTGCGCGGCAAGGCCACCGGCAACGTCTCCACCGCCGAGCTGCAGGACGCCACCCCGGCCGTGCAGGTCGCCCACGTCACTGGCCGCAAGTGCTATGGCCCGGTGGCCACCAGCGCCCAGTGCCCGAGCAACGCCTTGGAGAACGGCGGCCGCGGCTCGATCACCGAACAGCTGCTCGACACCCGTCCGGACGTGACCCTCGGCGGCGGCGCGGCGACCTTCAAGGAAACCGCCAAGGCCGGCAAATGGCTCGGTAAGACCCTGCGCGACCAGGCCACGGCGCGCGGCTTCCAGGTCGTCGAGAACCTCAACGCGCTGAAACAGGTGCGCAGCGCCAACCAGAAGCAGCCGCTGCTCGGCCTGTTCGCCGCCGGCAACATGCCGGTGCGCTGGCTGGGCCCGAAGGCCAGCTACCACGGCAACCTCAACCAGCCTGCGGTGACCTGCCAGCCCAATCCGGAGCGGGTCAGCAGCCTGCCGAGCCTGGCCGAGATGACCGGCAAGGCCATCGAGTTGCTGAAGGACAACCGCAACGGTTTCTTCCTGCAGGTCGAAGGCGCCTCGATCGACAAGCAGGACCACGCCGCCAACCCGTGCGGGCAGATCGGTGAGACCGTCGACCTCGACGAAGCCGTGCAGAAGGCCCTGGCCTTCGCCAAGGCCGATGGCCACACGCTGGTCATTGTCACCGCCGACCACGCCCACACCAGCCAGATCGTCGCCCCGGAAACTTCGGCGCCCGGCCTGACACAGCTGCTCACCACCAAGGACGGCGCGCCGATGGCGGTCAGCTACGGCACCTCGGAAGGCGACTCGCAGGAACACACCGGCAGCCAGCTGCGCATCGCCGCCTATGGCCCGCGCGCGGCCAACGTCACCGGCCTGACCGACCAGACCGACCTGTTCTTCACCATCGTCAATGCGCTGGACCTGAAGTAAACGGACCGCGTGCCGCCCGCTCCCCACAAAGCGGGCGGCGCGCCGATGCGCGGCGAGTTGCTGCAGCGCAGCTCACCTAGACTCAACACAGATCGCCGAGCCCGGCGGATGCTCCGCCCCCTGCCATTGCCTCGCGCGCTCGATGTGCCGCCGCCCCGAGCCCTCCCCGGAGCGGACGATTCCGCCGGCGACGTCGTCGCGACTCGCCGCCCACGGCGCCCCTCTAGACCCGCTAGAGGCCCCGGAGGTATCCGATGAACACACTGCTGCTCCCGAGCGGGCTGCTCGCCTGCTTGCCGCTGATGGCCGCCGCCGAACTGCAACAGGACCTCAACGGCCTGGCCATCACCACCCTGCTCGGCGCCGCGCCGATCCACGCGGTGGAAGGCTCCGCCATCAGCCGCGGCGCCAGCCAGATCCTGCGCGTCACCAACCAGAGCGGGCAGACCGTCGAGTGCCGGGTGCAACCGGGACTGGCCGATGCCATGCGGCCGCTGGGCCGCAGCCTGACGCTGCCACCGGGTGATACCGCGACCCTGCTGGTCGACAGCCGCCCGATCGGCCGCGACACCGACGCCCGGCTGTTCTGCACCGCCGAAGACGAACGCCCCGGTTAGCCGGGCATGAAAAAGGGCGTGCCGGATGTCGGCACGCCCTTGCTCGGCAACTCCGCGCCAGCGCGCGTATCAGGCTCAGCCCTGGATGCGTTTGACCAGGCGCGCCTGGAGCTGCTCCAGTTCGCCGGCATCGGCGCGGTTGGTGGCGTGAATGCCGAGTTTCTCGCCGGCCATGCGCGGGATGATGTGCACGTGTATGTGGAACACCGTCTGCCCGGCCGGTGCGCCGTTGAACTGCGCCACCTGCACGCCGTCGGGCTGCAGCTCGTCGACGATCACCTGGGTGAGCTTCTGCACCGCGAGCATCATCTTGCTCAGGTTATCCGCGTCGATCTCCAGCAGGTTGCGTGCCTCGGCGCGCTTGGGGATCACCAGGGTGTGGCCGTAGGACTGCGGGAACAGGTCGAGAAAGGCCAGCACGTCGTCGTCTTCATACAGCTTGTAGCAAGGGGCATCGCCGCGAATGATCTGGGCGAAGATGTTCTGCGAATCGTAGTCGCCGTGCAGGCTCATGAAAGGACTCCACTTCCGGGTGATCGAGGGGGCAAACCATACCGGCTTCCGCCGGCGGGGAAAACGCCGGCGTGGCGGAACAGAGCGCCTGCCGGCCGCGGAACCAAGCCCTTGCGCTACTCCACCAGTTCGATGCGATCGGCGTGAATGACGATCAGGCCCTGCTTGAACAGGCCGCCGATAGCCTTCTTGAAGTTGCCCTTGCTGACCCCGAAGCGGTGGCTGATCTCCGCCGGCTCGCTCTTGTCGCTGACGAACAGCACCCCGTGGTTGTCGCGCAGCTGCTGGAGAATGCTCTCGCTCAGCGCGTCCGCGGCCTGGCGCCCGACCGGCTGCAGGCTCAGGCTGATCTTGCCGTCGGCGCGAACCTCGCGGATGTAGCCCTGGCCACGGAAGCCCAGGCGCAGCGGCTTGAACATCTCGTTCTTGTGCACCAGCGCCCAGTGCTGGTTGTCGAGGATCACCTTGACGCCCATCGGCGAGCGCTCGGCAGCGAGGAACTCCACCGCCTGACCGACCTTGTAGCTGTGCGGGGTCTTGTCCAGGTAACGGTCCAGCCGCGCGGTGGCGACGATGCGCTTGGTGTGCTTGTCCAGGTAGACGTGCACCACGCAGTAGTCGCCGACCTTCAGCTCGCGCTTCTCTTCGGAGAACGGCAGCAGCAGGTCCTTGGGCAGGCCCCAGTCGAGGAAGATGCCGAAGTTGTTGATCTCCGCGACCTTGAGGCTGGCGAACTCGCCGACCTGCACCTTGGGCTGTTCGGTGGTGGCGATCAGGCGGTCGTCGCTGTCGAGGTAGACGAACACGTTCAGCCAGTCCTCGACCTCGCTCGGCACGTCCTTGGGCACATACCGGTTGGGCAGCAGGATCTCGCCGTCCGGCCCGCCATCCAGGTACAAGCCGAAATCGGCCTCTTTGACCACCTGCAAACTGTTGTAACGCCCCACTAAAGCCATAATCGATCACCTCGTTGCGAGGTGGGGATTCTAGCCGAGATCGGCCCTCGCCACGCCGGCAAACACGACACGAACAGCGCACTGCGAGACGCTGACTGCACGCGGACCGCAACTGGCGATGGATGACAACTGTCTGGCCGCAGCCATTTGGTGAATAATCGCCTGTCCCTTGCCCGAGCCCGACCGATGACCAGCCCCCGCCCGAAAGACCCGCTGCACGGCATCACCCTCAAGGCCATCGTCGAAGCCCTGGTTGCCCACTACGGCTGGGAGCGCCTCGGCGAGCTGATCCCGATCCGCTGCTTCCAGAGCGAGCCGAGCGTCGAGTCGAGCCTGAAGTTCCTGCGCAAGACCCAATGGGCGCGGGAAAAGGTCGAAGGCCTGTACGTCGCCAAGGTCGCACCGAAACTCGCCAGCAAACCTGCCACGCCCTGACCCTCCCTGGAACGCCGCCCCATGTATCGTCGCCTGAGCCTCGCCCTGCTGATCTCGTTGTCCTTCGCCGCGCAGGCCAAGGTGGAAGTCCAAGCCGTCCAGCACGCGCGTCTCGGCCCGGTGCTGGCGGTCAAGGTCTCCGAAGACATCGCCCCCGGCGACTACGAAGCCCTGCTCAAGGGCCTGCGCGCCAACCCCGGCAAGTTCGCGCGCAAGGTCCTGCTGCTCGACACCATCGGCGGCAGCGTCGCCGAGGCCACGCGCATGGGCCGCCTGCTGCGCGAGTACAGCTTCGATGCACTGGTGCCGGAAGACGGCATCTGCCAGGGCAGCTGCATCTACCTGCTCGCCGCCGGCAAGAAGCGCACCGCGCGCGGCCCGGTCGGCCTGCACCGTCCGTATTTCCCGGGCGGCGATTCGGCACGCGACCTCGCCGGCGGCGGCGACGCGAGCCGCTACCTGCGTGAGATGGGCGTGGCGCCGAGCCTGGCGCAGGACATGCAGCAGATCGCACCGCAGAACATGCGCGCACTGTCGCAGGCCGACCTGACCCGCTACCGGCTCAACTGAGCCGACCCGCGGATTGGCTCGCAGCGCCCGCTTCCCCTAGTATTGCCGCCCCTTCGATCCCGCCGAGCGCGGCGCACCACGCTGCCGCCACAGGAACAGCATGAAACTCGCCCGTCTACGCGCCGATGTCCTGGCCGGACTCACCACGTCCTTCGCCCTGGTTCCCGAGTGCATCGCCTTCGCCCTGGTCGCCCACCTCAATCCGCTGATGGGCCTGTACGGCGCCTTCATCATCTGCACGCTGACCGCGCTGTTCGGCGGTCGGCCGGGGATGATCTCCGGCGCGGCCGGCTCGATGGCGGTGGTGATCGTCGCCCTGGTGGTGCAGCACGGCGCGCAGTACCTGCTCGCCACGGTGCTGCTCGGCGGCCTGCTGATGATCGCGTTCGGTGCGCTGCGCCTGGGCAAACTGGTGCGCATGGTGCCGCACCCGGTGATGCTCGGTTTCGTCAACGGCCTGGCCATTGTCATTGCCCTCGCCCAGCTCGAACATTTCAAGCAGGGCGACGCCTGGCTCGCCGGCACGCCGCTGTACTGGATGCTCGGCCTGGTCGCGCTGACCATGGCCGTCGTGTACCTGCTGCCGCGTCTGACCCGCGCGGTGCCGCCAGCGCTGGTGGCGATCCTTGGCGTCGGCCTGCTCACCTACGGCCTCGAGCTGCCGACCCGCACCCTCGGCGACATGGCGCACATCGCCGGTGGTCTGCCGAGTCTTGCCCTGCCGGACATCCCGTGGAGCCTCGACACGCTGCGCATCATTGCCCCCTATGCCGTGCTGATGGCCCTGGTCGGCCTGCTGGAAACCCTGCTGACCCTCAACCTCACCGACGAAATCACCCAGAGCCGTGGCCACACCAACCGCGAGTGCGTGGCGCTCGGCGCGGCGAACATTGCCTCCGGGCTGTGCGGCGGCATGGGCGGCTGCGCGATGATCGGCCAGACCATGATCAACCTCAGCTCAGGCGGTCGCGGGCGGCTCTCCGGGGTGGTCAGCGGGGTGATGATCCTGCTGTTCGTGCTGTTCTTGTCGCCGCTGATCGAGCGCATCCCGCTCGCCGCGCTGGTTGGGGTGATGTTCGTGGTCGCCCAGCAGACCTTTGCCTGGGCCTCGCTGCGGGTGGTCGGCAAGGTGCCGACCCATGACGCGCTGGTGATCGGCGCAGTAACGATCATCACCGTGTTCACCGACCTCGCCACCGCGGTGCTCTGCGGCATCGTCATCGCCGCGCTGAACTTCGCCTGGCAGCACGCCCGCGAGCTGTACGCCGACAGCGACCTGCAGGCCGACGGCAGCAAGCTGTACCGCCTGCACGGCACGCTGTTCTTCGCGTCCACCGCCCCGTTTCTCAGCCACTTCGAGGTGGCCGACGACCCCGCCCAGGTGACCCTCGATTGTCGCCACCTGAGCTTCGTCGACTACTCGGCGATCGCCGCGCTGAAAACCCTGCGCGAGCGCTACGCCCTGGCCGGCAAGCAGCTGCGCGTGGTGCACCTGTCGGAACGCTGCAAGCAACTGCTCAAGCGCGCGGGCATCCAGCACTAGAGCCGGGCGAACTTCTGCCGGTACTCCGCCGGCGTCAGCCCGGTCAGCTCCTTGAACATGCGCCGCAGGTTGGAATCGCTGCTGAAACCCAGCTCGGCGCTGATGCTGCTGACGGGCAGCGCCGTCAGGGTCAGACGTTCGCTCACCTGGTTCAGTTTGACCCGTCGGGCAAAGGTCGCGAGCGGCCGGCCGGTTTCGCTGCTGACCCGCCGCGCCAGGGTGCGTTCGGAGATGCCGAGCCGGCTCGCCAGCACCGCCACGCGGATCTGCTCGGCGGGTAGCTGCTCGATCAAGGCATGCAACTGGCGCAGCAGCGTGCCGGACTGTTCCATCAGGCTCGCGCCCTGAAACGCGGCGTGCGGCAACGCTGGTCGCGGCAGCACCATCAGCCGGGTGAGATCGCGAAAGATCGCGGCGCTGACCCGTCGCTCGATCAGCGCCTGGGCAATCGGCAGGTAGCCGTTCACCCCCGAGGCCGTGGCGGTCTTGGCGTTGAAAATGCAGTTCTGCTCGCTCTGCCAGTGCACCTTCGCGTGGCGCTGGCGCATGGTTTCCGCGAGCCACCAGGTCACCGTGGCCGGTTGGCCGTTCAACCGACCGGCTGCCGCGAGCAGGCAGACACCAGTGCAGTAACTCCACAGCTGCAGGCGCTTGCCAGCCTCCGCCAGGGCGCGCACCAGCGCCAGGTGCGCGTCGAGCAGCGCGTCCACCTGCGGCGCCGACTCCGCCCAGAAACCGGGCACCAACAAGGCGTCGAGTTCGACGCGCTCGAGACTGTCGGTGGCCAGCAAGCTCACCCCGTGGGCACAGGCAACCGGCCCCGCGTGCAGGGCGACATGGCGGGCCTCGAATAGCGTACGGCCGACGCGCCGATTGCTGGCATGCAGCAGGTCGGCGAAGGCGAACAGGCCCGCAGGCATGCAGTCGGGGTACAGCAGCAAACCGATGCGCAAGGGAGCAGCCATGGCTTAATCCGAATCAAATATGTCTGATCCTGCCATTATGGCCAGGCGCGCGGGTCCGCACCATGGGCACTCACTCAGAGGGCTTCCGATGAACATTCAGCAGATCCGCAATGCCACACTCATTCTCGAACTGGGCCCGCACCGCGTCCTCGTCGACCCGATGCTGGCGCGCAAGGATGCACTGCCGCCGCTGCGCCTGTTTGGCGCGCGGCAACGCAATCCGCTGGTCGAGCTTCCCGCCGAAGCCGACGCGGCGCTCGAGGGTGTCACCCATTGCCTGATTACCCATTGCCAGAAGGGCCACTTCGACCACCTCGATCGCGCGGCCATCCGCTGGCTGCGGAGCAAGCAGCTGCCGGTGATCTGTACACCTCACGATGCGCCGCACCTCGCCCGGCTCGGCCTGAACGTCCTGCCGCTCGGCGCGGACCACACGCAACCGGGTGAGTTTCTCGGCGGCCGTATTCGCACGGTGCGCTGCACCCATGGCTACGGCGTGGTTGGCCGGCTGATGGAGCACGGTGTCGGCTATCTGATCGAGCTGCCTGACGCGCCGAGCCTGTACCTGGCCGGCGATACCGTGCTGACGCCGACGATTCGCGAGTTCGTCTCGCGGCACCAGCCCGACGTCAGCGTGGTGCCGGCTGGCGGCGCGCGTTTCGACCTGGGCGGCGACATCATCATGGGTATCGACGAGGTCATCGAGTTCGTCCGCCTGTCGCGCGGCACTGTGGTGGCCAATCACCTGGAGGCCATCAGCCACTGCCCGGTGAGCCGTGCCGCACTCGCTGAAGCCGCGCGCCGAGCCGGTGTCGCGCAGCGTCTGCGCATTCCGGCGGACGGTGAAACGCTGAGCTTCGAGGTGCCGGTGGCGCGTCGCCACGCGGGGTGAGTCAGCCGCGCGCCCTCTCCGCCTAACGGCGCTGCAGGGCGTCCAGCCAGGCCGGATCGAAGCGGTTCTGTTCGACGTCGAGACCGCGCAGCAGCATCGCCTCGCGGTGCGCATCGATCTCGCGCACCTGCTGGCTGAGCTCGCTGGAGTTGCCGTCGAGCTGATGCATCTGGGTCAGGCCGAGGTGGTAGAAGCGCAGCAGCTTCATCGCATTGCTGTCGCCGGCGGCGACGCCAGCCTTCACCAGATGCATGACATTGGTGATGCGCATCAGGCTGCGCTTGAGCCGCCAGCCATAGGCGGCGGCCGCCATGATCGGCCGGTGCCACAGTTGCAGGCGTATCACGGCGATAGTCAGGCCCATGCCCAACAGCACGCCAAGCAGGTTCCATTTGAAGTTGGTGCCAGGCGCGCCGCCGAACAGCTGGGTGCTGGCGGTGGCGCAGAGCATGGCCAGCACCAGGAAGATGGCGATCACCACGAAGGCGCTGCGGCGGGTCTGCTGGCGATAGCGTTCGGGGCTGATGGGCTGGATTTCGAACATGCGGCGAGGTCTCGCGAGTGGGCGATAAAAAGGTCGCCACCATAGCGCCACTGGCCAAAACGGGACAGGCGAATCTGCCCGTTGGCGGCTAGTAAGGATAGTGAAAGTGCGGAAGCGCCAGGGTTAGCTTCGGTATTGTCCGAGACCTTGCGCCCGAGAAGATGGCGGCAAGCGCAAACCGCTGAAAAGAAAAGACCTGACCCGGATCGCCCGGGTCAGGTACAGGCTAGCGACTGATTGCGGAGGGCTTCAGACCGCTCGCGCCAGTTCGAAGCGATCGAGGTTCATCACCTTGGTCCAGGCGGCGACGAAGTCACGCACGAAGGTCTTCTCCGCGTCACGGCTGGCATACACCTCGGCCAGAGAGCGCAGCTGCGAGTTCGAGCCGAACACCAGGTCGACGATGGTCGCCTCGCTCTTCAGCTCGCCGCTCTTCGGATCGCGCCCTTCCAGCACGCCAGGGTTGGCGGCGGACTTCTGCCACTTGGTGTTCATGTCGAGCAGGCTGAGGAAGAAGTCGTTGCTGAGGGTTTCCGGACGCTTGGTGAAGCCCTCGCGGCGGGTGTGTCCGACGTTGGCATTCAGCGCCCGCAACCCGCCGACCAGCACGGTCATCTCCGGCGCGCTGAGAGTCAGCAAGTTGGCCTTGTCGACCAGCAAGGCGGCCGCGAGCTGTTCGTTGCCCTTGCGCAGGTAGTTGCGGAAGCCGTCGGCAATCGGTTCCAGCACGGCGAACGATTCCACGTCGGTCTGTTCCTGGGTGGCATCGGTGCGGCCCGGCGAGAACGGTACCTTCACGTCATGCCCGCCCTTACGCGCCGCTTCCTCGACCGCAGCCGAGCCGGCCAGCACGATCAGGTCGGCCAGCGAGACTTTCTTGCCACCGGCGGCGGACGCGTTGAACTCCTGCTGGATCGCTTCGAGCTTCTGCAGCACCTTCGCCAGTTGCGCCGGCTCGTTGACCTCCCAGTCCTTCTGCGGGGCCAGGCGAATGCGCGCACCGTTTGCCCCACCGCGCTTGTCGGTGCCGCGGAAGGTCGAGGCCGAGGCCCAGGCAGTGGTGACCAGTTGCTGGATGGTCAGCCCGGAGGCGAGCACCTTGGCTTTCAGCGCCGCGATGTCCTTGTCGTCGACCAGCGGGTGATCCACGGCGGGCACCGGGTCTTGCCAGATCAGCTCTTCCTTGGGCACGTACTTGCCCAGGTAGCGGCTGCGCGGGCCCATGTCGCGGTGGGTCAGTTTGAACCAGGCGCGGGCGAACGCATCGGCGAACTCGGCCGGGTTGTCCTTGAAGCGCCGGGAGATCTTCTCGTAGATCGGGTCCATGCGCATGGCCATGTCGGCGGTAGTCATCATCGGCGCGTGGCGCTTGCCGGGAATGTGCGCGTCCGGCACCAGGTTCTCCGCTGCCGGGTCCTTGGGCTTCCACTGGTTGGCGCCGGCCGGACTCTTGGTCAACTCCCACTCGTGACCGAACAGCGTCTCGAAGTAGCTGTGGTCCCAGGTGGTCGGCGTCGGCGTCCAGGCGCCCTCGATGCCGCTGGTGATCGCGTGGGCGCCCATGCCACTCTCGTAGCTGCTCTTCCAGCCGAGGCCGAGGTCTTCGATCTCGGCGCCTTCCGGCTCGCGCCCGACGTGGGTCGCGGGGCCGGCGCCATGTGCCTTGCCGAAGGTGTGGCCACCGGCGGTGAGGGCGACGGTTTCTTCATCGTTCATGGCCATGCGCTTGAAGGTCTCGCGCACGTCGCGCCCCGAGCCGATCGGGTCGGGATTGCCGTCCGGGCCTTCGGGGTTCACGTAGATCAGGCCCATCTGCACGGCGGCCAGCGGGTTTTCCAGTTGTCGGTCGCCGGAATAACGGCTGTTGGGTTTGTCACTGGTCGCCAGCCATTCGGTTTCCCCACCCCAGTACACGTCGTCCTGCGGCTCCCAGATATCCGGCCGACCACCGCCGAAGCCGAAGGTCTTGAAGCCCATCGACTCGAGCGCAACGTTACCGGCGAGGATCATCAGGTCGGCCCAGGAGAGTTTGCGGCCGTACTTCTGCTTGACCGGCCACAGCAGGCGGCGCGCCTTGTCGAGGTTGCCGTTGTCCGGCCAGCTGTTCAGCGGCGCAAAGCGCTGCTCGCCGGCCCCAGCACCGCCGCGACCGTCAGAGACCCGGTAGGTACCGGCGCTGTGCCAGGCCATGCGGATGAACAGTGGCCCGTAGTGACCGTAGTCGGCCGGCCACCAGGGTTGCGAGTCAGTCATCACCGCGTGCAAGTCCTGGATCACGGCGTCCAGGTCGAGCGAGTTGAATTCTTTGGCGTAGTCGAAGCCTTTTTCCATTGGGCTGGCCAATGGTGAGTGCATATGCAGCACCTTCAGGTTCAGCGCTTCGGGCCACCAGTTGGTGCTCGCGCCACCAGCCAGGTTGCGCTTGTGAGCGCCCGAGAATGGGCATGATTCAGCGGTCATGGTTATCTCCTCTCGTTCTTGTAGTTCACCTTACGACTCAATCCAGCTTGGACGCTGGGGACGGACCGTACAAATAGGTTTTGGAAATGAACCTGATAGTAGCCAGGGCATGTGAAGGCCATGTAACAGCGCGCCCCTGAGCAGGGGAGGCAGGCGCCTGCCGCGGGCTTGAGAAGCGTCAGCCGTAATGCCCGCACGATGTTGCGCGGCGTGGCGAGGCCCGGTCCTAACACATCCCGCGTGCTGACGCCCCATGCAATCAGAACGATGGACCGACCGGTTGATCGTCGCCGCACGGGTTCGTACACAACCCGACAGGAGGTCGCCCCTGCCCTTGACGTGCGGTGGCGTTTCCGGGAATCTATTTACATCGCATGCGATCTAGTCGTATGCGAACACAAGATATGACCTACCCCACTGTGAGAATTCGTCCCATGAGCAAGATCGAAAAAGTCCTGGTAACCGGCAAAACCCACACCACCGCCAGCAGCGCCGGCATCACCGCCCGTGGCCACGACGGCAGCCTGGACATCCAGCTCTCCTCGCCCTCCCTGGGTGCCGAGCCACTGCATGTGTTCTCCGCCGTCCAGCCGCACCCGACTGCGGAGCAACTGTTCGCCGGCGCCTGGTCGGCCTGCTACATCGCCGCCGTCGGCCTGGTGGCCAAGCAGATGAAGCTGACCCTGCCGGCCGATCTGGCGGTGGACATCGAAGTTGACCTGGGCCAGACCGGCTCGGCCTATTTCCTCCAGGCGCGCCTTACGCTGCGCGCACCGGGCCTGACCCATGACGTAGCGACCAACCTGGCCCACGCCGCCGATGAAATCTGCCCCTACTCGAAAGCCACCCGCGGCAACATCGAGGTGGCACTGAACGTCCTCACCGCGTGATCGACCCGCGCGGCCGGTGCGACGCTCGCCGTCGCAGCGGTCTCGTGGCCACTTTCGCAAGCGCCCGCCCCATCCCGGTGTGAAAACCGCGGTGGGGCGCCGTCGCGCAGGCCGCAGCATTCCGACACAATCGCATGCGAGGTATATTCCCCGCTTTGCCATCGCTAGGAGCCAGCCCGTGAAAGCCACCGACAAGGACGCACCCGAGCCTCTCAAGCTCGCCGACTTCCTGTGTTTTGCGGTCTATTCCGCGAACCTCGCCTTCGGCAAGGCCTACAAGCCGATGCTTGAGCGGCTCGGCCTGACCTACACGCAGTTCATCACCATCGTGGCGCTGTGGGAGACGGACAACCAGACCGTGGGCAGCCTGGGCGAAAAGCTGTTTCTCGAATCGAACACCCTCACGCCGATCCTCAAGAAGCTCGAGGCGATGGGTTATCTGGAACGCCAGCGCGACCCGGCGGACGAGCGTCAGGTGCGCATCAACCTGACCAAGAGTGGTCGGCAGCTACGCGAAGGCCATCCGGAGCTGAGCCTCGCCGACGCCACAGGCCTGGCGCCGGAGGAGTTTGGGCAGATGCAGAAGGCCATCGTCGCGCTGCGCAACAACCTCATCCGCTCGACGAAGTCGGCGGAGTAAGCACGCCAGCGCGCCGCAGCTACAGCGTCAGGCCTCGACGCTGCTCCACTGCTTGCTCATCCGCTTGTCCGACACCGCCAGCTTGGTGCCCAGTTGCTGGGCGAACAGCGATACGCGGTATTCCTCGAGCATCCAGCGATACAGCACCAGCTCCGCGGCGCGCTTGCCCTCCTGGGCATGCTTGGCGGCGCGCGCCTTGTACTGCTCCCAATAGCCGGTGAGTTCGCCGGTCCACACGCGGTCGCGCTGCAGCTGGGCGCCGACCTTGTCGAGGCGCTGGTCGATGGCCTTCAGGTAGCGCGGCACTTCCTTCAGCCACTCGCCGGGGGTTTCCCGGACGAAGCCCGGATAGACCAGGTTGGCGAGCTGCTGCTTGATGTCGTTGAGCGCCATGGCCTGGGCCAGGTCGATCTTGCCCTTGAAGCGCTTCTGCAGGCCGTGGGCAAGCTTGAGGATGTCCAGCACCAGCTTGGCCAGGCGCTCGGCGTGGGCGGTCCAGTCGCCGCGCTTCTGTTCGGCGAGGGTCGCCAGCGCAGCGCCGTCGCGTGGCAGCGGCGCGACGCCGTCGAGGATGCAGCTGTCCAGGCTGGCGAGGAGGATGTCCTCGACCAGCGCCTCGACGCGGCCCAGGTCGCGGTACAGCAGGCCGAGCTCGGTGAGCCCCGGCAGCTTGCCGCGCAGGAACTTGGCCTGTTCGCCGAGCTGTTGCAGCAACAGGCGCTGCAGCGCGCGGCGGTGCTGGAAGTCGGCTTCGGCCTGGGTCGGGAAGCGCCCCTCCTTGACCACTCCGCCCTCCTCCACCAGCGCCGGGAACACGGTCATGGAGAGTCCGGCGATCTTCTGCTGGGTCTTCTCGGCGACCTGGGCGAAGCCCTTGGCTTCCACCGCTTTCTGTTCCTTGGCCTGCTGCGGAATCGCCAAGGCAGCCTGGCTGGCCTCGTTGAAGCGTGCGGTGAGCTCGGCGAGGTCGCGGCCTTCGCCAAGGAACTTGCCGCGCGCGTCGACCACTTCAAGGTTCATCTTCAGGTGGTTTTCCAGCTGCACTTCGGCCTCGGCCCAGGCCTCCTCCGCCACCCGTGCGCCGGTCATGCGCTGCAGCTCGCGGCCCAGTGCCTCGCTCAGCGCGCCCTCGCCGAAGGTGATCTTGGCCAGCGCGGCGCCGACGAAGTCCGGCACCGGCACGAAGTTCTTGCGCAGCGCCTTGGGCAGGTTGCGCACCAGCGCCACGCACTTGGCTTCCAGCAGGCCGGGCACCAGCCACTGCAGGCGCTCGGCCGGCAATTGCGGCAGCAGCGGCGCCGGCACGCGCATGGTCACGCCGTCGCGCGGGTGGTTGGGCTCGAAGTGGTAGCTCAGCGGCAGTTGCAGCTCGCCGAGGCGCAGGCTGTCCGGGTACTGCGCGGCGGTGACTTCCTTGGCGTCGCGGGCGAGGACGTCTTCCTCGCGCATGATCAGCAGCTGCGGCTGCTGCTCGCCCTCGCGCTTGTACCAGCTCTCGAAGCTGGCGGTCTGGTAGATGTCCGCCGGCAGGCGCGCGTCGTAGATGGCGAACAGGGTTTCCTCGTCGGCGAGGATGTCGCGGCGGCGCGCCTTGGCTTCCAGCTCGTCGAGGCGCTCGAGCAGCTGGCGGTTGGCGCTCAGGCACTTGGCGCGGCTGTTGATCTCGCCACGCACCAGGCCCTCGCGGATAAACAGTTCGCGCGCCACCACCGGGTCCTGCGGACCGTAATGCACGGCGCGGCGGCCGACCACGATCAGCCCGTACAGGGTGACCTGCTCGAAGGCCACCACCTGGCCGCGCTTCTTCTCCCAGTGCGGTTCCAGGTAGTTGCGCTTGACCAGGTGCTCGGCCAGCGGCTCCAGCCAGTCCGGCTCGATCTTGGCGACCATCCGCGCGAACAGCTTGGTGGTCTCCACCAGCTCGGCGGCCATCACCCACTGTGGGCGCTTGCGGCCGATCACGCTGGACGGGTGCAGCCAGAAGCGCCGCTGGCGGGCGCCGAGGTAGTCGCCGTCTTCGGTCTTCTGGCCGATCTGGCTGAGCAAGCCGCTGAGGATCGCCTTGTGCACCGCGACATAGCTCTTGGCACGCTGCGCGGCCTCGCTGGCCTCGGCCTGCTCGCGGACGATGACGTTGACCTTGGTGTCGGTGGTCGGCTTGGCCTGCTGCGCGGCCTGGACCGTCTGGCCTGGCTTCGCGGAGCGGTCGCCCTTGTCGCGGGGATGGCCGCTGCCATCCGCCTTCCTGCCGCCCGACAGCTGCAGCTCGCGGGCAATCAGCACCAGCTGGCGGTGCGCGTCGCGCCATTCGCGCAGGCGCAGGTAGTTGAGGAAGTTCTTCTTGCACCAGTTGCGCAGCGGGTTGCTGCCCAGCTCCTGGCGTTTCTCCTCGAAGCCGCGCCACAGGTTGATCAGCGCGGCAAAGTCCGAGTCGACATCCTTCCACTGCGCGTGCGCCTGGTCGGCGGCCTGCTGGCGCTCCATCGGCCGTTCGCGCGGATCCTGCACGGACAGCGCGCTGGCGACGATCAGCACCTCGTCGAGGCTGCCGAGCTTGGCCGCCTCGAGAACCATGCGACCGAGACGCGGGTCGATCGGCAGGCGCGCCAGCTGGCGGCCAATCGGCGTCAGCTGGCTCTCGCGGTTGACCGCCGAGAGCTCCTGCAACAGGGTGAACCCGTCGCTGATCGCCTTGCCATCCGGCGGCTCGATGAACGGAAAATCGCCGATCTCGCCGAGGCGCAGATGGAGCATCTGCAGGATCACCGCGGCGAGGTTGGTGCGGAGAATTTCCGGGTCGGTGAACTCCGGACGACCGAGGAAATCCTCCTCGCTGTACAGGCGCACGCAGATACCCGGCTCGACCCGTCCGCAACGGCCCTTGCGCTGGTTGGCGCTGGCCTGCGAGACCGCCTCGATGGGCAGCCGCTGGACCTTGGCGCGGTAGCTGTAGCGGCTGATCCGCGCGGTGCCGCTGTCGATCACGTAGCGGATGCCGGGCACGGTCAGCGAGGTCTCGGCGACGTTGGTGGCGAGGACGATCTTGCGCCCGGCCATCGGCGCGAAAATCTTCTGCTGCTCGGCCGGGGTCAGCCGTGCGTACAGCGGCAGCACCTCGGTGAATTTCAGGTTGGCCTTGCGCAGCACTTCGGCGGCGTCGCGAATCTCCCGCTCGCCGGGCAGGAACACCAGCACATCGCCGGGGCGCTTGCCCTCGCTGCGCTCGAACGCCGCGATCTCATCCAGCGCGGCGAGAATGCCCTGGTCGACGGTGAGGTCGTCGAGCAGGCGCTCGCCCTCCTCGTCCACCTCGGCGGCCAGCGGGCGATACCAGGTGTCGACCGGGTAGGTGCGACCGGATACTTCGACGATTGGCGCTCCAGCGAAATGCGTGGAAAAGCGCTCCAGATCGATGGTCGCCGAGGTGATGATCACCTTCAGGTCCGGACGCCGTGGCAGCAGGGTCTTCAGGTAGCCGAGCAGGAAGTCGATGTTCAGCGAACGCTCGTGGGCCTCGTCGACGATGATCGTGTCGTACTTCTCGAGGAAGCGGTCGTGCTGGGTCTCGGCGAGCAGGATGCCGTCGGTCATCAGCTTGATCAGCGTGCTGTCCTTGCTCTGGTCCTCGAAGCGCACCTGATAGCCGACCAGCTCACCGAGCGGCGTGCCGATCTCCTCGGCGACCCGCGTGGCGACGCTGCGCGCCGCCAGGCGACGCGGCTGGGTGTGGCCGATCAGGCCGTGCTGGCCGCGGCCGAGCTCCAGGCAGATCTTCGGCAACTGGGTGGTCTTGCCCGAGCCGGTCTCGCCGGCAATCACCAGCACCTGATGCTTCTGCAGCGCGGCCTTGATCTCATCGCGCTTGGCGGCGATCGGCAGGGCATCGTCGTAGCGCATCGGCGGCACGCTCTGCCGGCGCGCCTCGACCTTGGCGCACGAGGCCTGGAAGCGCTCCAGCCACTGCGCCAGCTTCGCCTCGTCCGGCTGCGCCGAGTGCTTGTGCAGCTCGTGCAGTTGGCGACGCAGGCGATGACGGTCGGCGATCAGCGCACGGTCGAGGTTTTTCAGCAGGGAATCGAGGGAGGCGATATCGGTCATCGGGCAGGCGCGGGCATTCGGGAAAGGCCGCGATTGTCGCAGATTTGGCCGCCGCGCGGGCCGCGCTCAGCCTTCGAGGATAGCGACGTAGCGCGCGTGGGCGGTGAGCACCGGCTGCTCCGCGCAGCTCAACTGCACCGGCAGGTTGAGGCGCGCGCGGCCGCGGTTGCGCAACTGCTCGAGAAACGCCGGCCAGTCCTCGGGCAGCCGGGTGTCGGCGTAGAACTCGGCCGCCGCCGGGGCACGGTAGTTGCAGTCGAAGTGCTGGATCACCAGCGCGGCGTCCAGGCCTTCGCGCTGCAGCGCATCGAACAGCAGGGTCCAGCCGGCGGCGATGGCCAGGGTCGCCAGGCTGCCGCCGAACACCGTGTTGTGCGGGTTGCGATTCGGCGCGTGCGGCGCGCTCAGGCGCAGTTCGCCGAGCACGCTGGGCACCACGCGGATGGCCATCGCGGTGGTCAGCGGGATGTTGTCGTGCAGGTAGCGGGTCAGCGCCTCGGCGCGGGCGATGTCGGTGGCGGTCGGTTCGGTCATGGCGATCACGGCAGGGTCGGCGATGCCGTTATGGTAGGCGCGCCGGGCGATGCCGACCACGGCTTTCGCCGGCGAAACGGCGTGAACCGGCCGTTCAGTTCGCCGCGGTGGCCTGCGGTTCGATGCGCGTGTCGATGCTGGCGTCCACCGACATGCCGACGCGCAGGTGGCCGACCAGCGGCTGACCGGCGTCGAGGACGATCTTCACCGGGATGCGCTGCACCACCTTGGTGAAGTTGCCGGTGGCGTTGTCCGGGGCGACCGCGGCGAACGTCACGCCAGTGGCCGGGGCGATGCTCTCGACGTGGCCGCGCAGCACTTCACCGGGGAAGGTGTCGACGCCGACCTGCACCGGCTGGCCGGGGCGCACGTGGGTCAACTGGGTTTCCTGGAAGTTGGCCACCACATAGGCGCGCTCCAGCGGCACCACGGCGAGCAGCACGTCACCGGGTTTGACATAGGCGCCGGTGCGCAGCGCGCGGCGGCCGACCATGCCGTCCATCGGCGCATGCAATTCGGTGTGCGAAAGGTCCAGTTCGACGCGCGCCAGACTGGCCTTGGCGCGCTGCAGGGCAGCCTCGGCGGCATTGCGCTGGGCGACCAGCACGTCGGTCTGCTTGCGCACCGCGACCAGGCCGGCGCCCTGCTCGGTCTCGCGTGCCCGCGCGCTGTCGAAGCGGCTCTGCGCCTGCTGGGCGTTCTGTACCGTACCGGCGCCGCGGTCGACCAGCTGGCGATAACGCTGCAGCTCGTGCTCGGCGAACTGCACCTCGGCGCGATTGGCCTGCACCGAGGCGCCGGCCTGGGTGATCAGCGCCTGCTGGCGTTCGAGGGTGGCCTGCACGTTGGCCAGTTGCGCCTCGGCGCTGGCCACCTCGGCACGGGCGCCGTCGACCGCGGCGCGGTAGTCGCGGTCATCGATGCGCGCGAGCAGCTGGCCGGCCTGGACCCGCTGGTTGTCCTCGACCAGCACCTCGCTGAGGAAGCCGGAAACCTTCGGCGCGACCAGGGTGAAGTCGGCGCTGACGAAGGCGTCGTTGGTGCTTTGCGCGGTGGCGTCGCGCAGCAGGTGCCAGGCACCCCAGGCGGCCAGCGCGATGAACAGCGCCAGGGCGGTGAAGACGATTGGTTTGTGGGCGTGGCTGTCACTCATGGCAGCAGTCTCCGTGGGGGTCAGGCCGCGCGCGGCGGAAAGATCCGCGTGGGCACGAAGGCAATGGGCAGGATCAGCACGACCGCAAGCACGGCCATGTACAGGTAGAGGTCGGCGGAGGTCAGCACCAACGCTTGTCGGTGCAGGCGCGCGGTGAGGCCCGCACCGTCGAGCAGCGGGTTGTTGCCGAGGCGGTCGACCAACATGCTCGAGTGGAAATGCAGGCGCGCGGTGCTCAGCGCATCCAGCACGCCGCCGGCAAGCACCGCGGCGAAGCCCTTGACGGTGTTGAACCAGGCCGAGGCGAACGGCCCGTCCGCCGGCGCGATGCTGCCAGTGGAGAGCATCAGCAACGGCAACACGGCCATCGGCTGACCGAAGATCTGCAACAACTGGACGACCAGGAAGTCCTCGCGAACCCAGGCGGAGGTGAGGTGCGCGCCGAGCCAGCAGGCGGTCGCCAGCATGGCGAAACCACAGGCCAGCACCCAGCGGCAGTCGACCCAGCGCAGGTTGCACAGCGCCGCCACCAGCGGCAGCGCGAGGAGTTGCGGCAGCGCCACCACCAGCATCAGCGGCGCGGTCTGCAGCGGCCGGTAGGCCTGCACCTGAGCCAGGTAACTGGCCGGGATCTGCCCCGCCGCGAGGAGGATGAACAGCACGCCGCCGAGGGCAAACAGCGCGAAGCTGAGGTTGCGCAGCTTGAGCAGGCGCAGGTTGAAGAACGGCAGCGGATGGGTCCACTCGTTGAGCAGGAACAGGCCGAGCAGCAGGCTGCCGCCGCCGAGCAGCACACCGATCAACGGCGAGTCGAACCAGGCCAGCCGCTCGCCCTGGATCAGCCCGATGACCAGCATGGAGATGGCCGGAAAGCCGAGCAGCAAGCCGCGCCAGTTGAATTGGCGGAAGCGCTCGAGGCGCAGCGGGTCCTGCGGCAGGCCCCAGGCCACCGCGGCCATGGCCAGCAGGCAGAGTGGCAGGATCTGCCAGAACGCCCAGTGCCAGCCGACGAACTCCACCCAGAACGCCGCCAGCGGCGTGCCCAGGCTCGGTCCGAAGGTGGCGGTCAGCGCGTAGCTAGCCAGGCCGTAGAGCTTGATGTTGGCGGGCAGAAAGCGCAGCGCCACAGTCATCAGCATCGGCGGCAGCGCCCCGCCGGCCAGGCCCTGCAGGGCGCGCAGGAGCATCAGGCTGGCGAGGTTAGGCGCCAGCGGACAGAGCAGTCCAAGCAGCAGGAACGCGGCGATGGCGCAGAGGGTGAAACGGCGCAGCGAAAAGGTCACCGAGAACCACGGCGCGAAGGCCATCGCGCACACCGAGGGCGCCGCGTAGAGCGCCAGTAGCCAGGTGCCTTCGTCGTGGCCGATGCCCATCGCGCCACGGATGTCAGCCAGCGCGACCTTGGTGACGCTCTCGTTGAAACCGGCCACCAGCACCGCGAGCAGCACGCCGAGCAAGCCGACCACGATGCGCAGGCCGAACGGCGCGGCAAGCGGGCGCGCCGTTGCCGCGGCCGGTGCGGCTGGCAGGGTGAGCGCGGCGCTGCTCATCGGTGGGAGGCCCGCGACGCGGACGGTGACAGGGGCAACATGGACGGTTTCCGGAGTGCGGGACTAGGCGAAGTCTATGGCCCACCGGCAATGCCGAGAATTGCAATGTTCTTAATTAATGAGTGCACGAAACGCACTAGCCAAACGCTGCCGAGCGAACCGCTCAATCGAGCGGCAGGCCCTCCAGGCAGCACTGCTTGATCAACCCACGCAGCCAGCGGTGGGCGAAATCGTTGTCGAAGCGCGGGTGCCAGGACTGGCGCACCACCACGGTATCGAGCGGCAGCGGGATGTCGAAGGCGCGCAGCGGCAGGCCGAGGCTCTGACAGGTGCTCGCCACCAGGTCGGGCATCGGCAGGATCAGGTCGGAGTTGCGCAGCGCCAGCACCGCCGGGAAGAAACTCGGCGAGATCATCACCACGCGCCGCTCCAGGCCGAGCTCGGCCAACGCCTGGTCGATCGGCCCGCGCGCCAGGCCGCGCCGCGACACGCTGATCTGGTCGAAGGCGGCGAAGTGCGCGGGAGTGATCGGCGCGTCGAAGATCGGGTGGCCTTCGCGGGCCAGGCCGACGAAGCGGCTCTCGAACAGGCCCTGGGTCTTGAGCTCGGCGGTCTGCCGGGTGGACGCGCCGACGATCAGGTCGATGCGCCCGGCGCGCAGCGCGTCGTCATCGCCGTCGATTTCTGGGACGAAGCGCAGCACCACCCCGGGCGCCTGCTGGTGCACGCGCTCGAACAGGCGACCGCCGTAGCAGACCATGAAGATGTCGTTGGTGCGCACGTGGAACTGCCGCTCGAGGCTGGCCAGGTCGACCTCCGCCGAGCGGAAGAACCCGGTGGCCTGCTCGACCACCCCGCGCACCTGCTCGCGCAGCTCCAGCGCCCGCGGCGTGGGCACCAGGCCACGGCCGGCGCGCACCAGGATCGGGTCGCCGACCGCCTCGCGGATGCGCGTCAGCGTGCGGCTCATCGCCGGCGGGCTGAGGTGCATGCGCCGCGCGGCGCCGACCACACTGCCCTCGTCGAGGAGGATGTCCAGCGCGACCAGCAGGTTGAGGTCAGGTAGTTGCATCAGGCACAGCTCCCAGGGCGAACAGTTGCATTGCGTGCAACTGTAAAAGCCCACGACAGGGGCGTCGACCTAGAAGTCCTTGGATCGATAGACCTGCTCGCCGCCCAGCAGCGTCCACAGCACCTTGGCCTGGCCGATCTGGCTGGCCGGCAACCGGAAGATATCGCGATCCAGCACCAGCAGATCGGCCTGTTTGCCGACTTCCAGCGAGCCGGTGTCCTGCTCCTGGCGCAGGGTGTACGCCGCGCCCAGGGTGTAGGCGCGGATTGCCGCCTCCAGGTTGGGCAGACCGCGCACGCCGAGGCTCAGGGCGTTCTGCATGATGCCCAGCGGCGACAGCGGGTTCACATCCCAGTCGGAACTCAGGGTGACCCGCGCACCGCTGTCGTACAGCGCGCGCATGGGCAACATCTGCTCGGCGCGCGGGCCGATCAGCGGCCGGTTGTCCTTGAGGAAGGATGGCGTGAAGTAGCGGCTGGGCTGGAAGTCGGCGATCACGTCGAGCTGACGGAAACGTGGCAGGTCGGCCTGGTCGACCAGCTCGACATGGGTCAGCCGATGCCGCCCCGGCGTGGCCTGGGCGACGGCATCCAGGGCATCGCGCACCGCCTGGTCGCCAATGGTGTGGATGTGCAGGTCGAAGCCGGCCGCCGTCAGCTCACGGGCGTAGCGCTGCAGGCGCTCGGGAGTGAAGTAGTAGAGGCCGCGCGGATCGACGCCGGCCAGACTGTGCTGATAGGGCTGGCGCAGGCGCGCGGTGGTGTTGTGCACGATACCGTCGACATACAGCTTGATCTGGCTGATGTGCAGCAGGCTGTCGGCGGCGCCGGGGGCGTACAGGGCCTTGAGGTCGGCCAGTTGCTCGTCGTCATCCAGCTGCGGGTAGGCCCACAGGCCGAGCGTGGTACGCGCCTTGAGCCGATCCTCACGCGCCGCACGCTGCCAGGCCTCGAGATGGCCGCGGCGCCAGAACACCCGGGCATCGGCCACCGAGGTGATGCCGTTGCGCGCCAGCTGCTCCTGGCCATACAGCACGGCCTGGTAATACACCGCCTGCAACGCTTTCGAGGGCGGCAGGGCCTTGTCCATCACCAGGTCACCGGCGTTGTCGAGGACGATGCCGGTCGGCCTGCCCTGCTCGTCGCGCAGGATCACCCCGCCCTCGGGATTGCCCTCGAGCGCCTTGATGCCCGCCAGTTGCAGGGCCTTGCTGTTGAGCCAGTAGGAGTGCGAGGTCTCCTCCATGATCGCGATCGGCAGGTCAGCGGCGATCTCGTCGAGCAGCGCACGCGGACTGGCGCCGCTATCGAGCAAGGTGTGCAGGCTGAAACCGCTGCCCAGCAGCCACTCGCCGCGCGCCGCCTCAGCGCATTCGCCAATGGCCTCCAACCACTGCTCCAGAGAGCCGTCGGCCTCCAGTTGGCAGCCGCCCTGGGCCTCGGAAGAAGCATCGAGTACATGCGCGTGGCTGTCCTGGAAGCCCGGCAGCACCAGGCGTCCGTCGAGATCAACGAACTCGGTGTCCGCATCGGCGTGCTCTTCGACCTGGGCATCGCTGCCGACGGCGAGGATCTCGCCCTCCTCGCTGATGGCCAGGGCCTGGGCCCAGGGCTGCGCGGAGTTCACCGTGTAGATCCGGGCATTGTGCAGCACCAGGCTGGCAGCGGGCTCGGCAGCCTGCGCCAGGGGAGCCAGGAGCGCCGCGCAGAGCGGCAGACAGCGGAACATGGATCGGTCCTCAAGCACACAGCCATGCCCAGCCGGGTGGCAAGGCATGGCGTCAACGAGGGGGCTGATGGCCCCCGATGGAACAAGTAAAGCTCACCAACGGCTAGATCAGCCGCGGCATGTTCTTGGTCACGCAGTGAATGCCGCCACCGCCGCCGGCGATCGGGTCGATGTTGACCTGGACGATGGTGCGCCCCGGGTAGAGCTGGGTGAGCAAGTCTTTGCAGTATTTGTCCGCCGCGGCATCACCGAATTGCGGGGCGATCACCGCGCCGTTGATCGGCAGGTAGTTGATGTAGCCGGGGGCGAAGTCCGGGTTGTTCTGGCTGTACACGTTCTGGCGCGGCTTCAGCGGTGGCGGCAGGGTGTAGACCTGCAGCTTGTTGCCGTCGGCGTCGGTGGCGGCCTTGAGGATGTTCAGGTGGGTGCGCGTCACCGCGTAGTCGTAGGACTTGGGATCGTTGTCCAGGTTGGCGATGACCACACCCGGCTTGACGAAGCGCGCGTAGAAGTCGACGTGGGCGTCGGTGATGTCCTTGCCCTTGATGCCCGGCAGCCAGATGATCTTGCGCAGGCCGAGGTTGGCCTTCAGTTCGGCCTCGATCTGCGCCTTGCTCATGCCCGGGTTGCGGTTGCTGTTAACCCAGCAGCTCTCGGTCATGATCGCCGTGCCGTGGCCGTCCACCTCGATGCCGCCGCCCTCGCCGGTCAGCTGGCTGCTGATGTAGCTGGCATCCAGCTCATAGCTGAGTGCGTCGGCGACCAGCGTGTCGTTGCCGGCAGCCTGCTTGTTGCCCCAGCCGTTGAAGTTGAAGTCGACCAGGCCGCGCCCGCCCTGGCCGTCGAGGACGAAGCAGCCACCGTAGTCGCGTACCCAGATGTCGTTCAGCGGCATGGTGAGGAACTGGATATTGGTGGTGCCGCACTTGCTCTTCGCCTGGCTCAGCTGGTTGGCGCGGCACAGCACGGTAACCGGCTGGTACTTGGCGATGGTCTTGGCCAGCAGCGCCACGGTGTTGTTGACCGGTGTGGCCCAGTCCTCCCAGATCGACGCCGAGGCGGCGAAGGCGAGGAACACCCGCTCCTGCGCCTCGCCTTCATCCGGCATGTACCAACTGTTGGCCAGCGCCGCACGCACGCGCGGCGCGCTCACGCCCAGGCCCAGCGTAGCGACCGCACCCAGGCCGGCGGCCAGGCTCAGGTGTTTGATGAAATCACGACGTGTCGACATGGTGTGTCCCTCGGTGGTGGTGGGTGGAGCAACAACCCCCTCTCCCTCTGCCGGGAGAGGGAGCAAACCTAGAAGGTGCGGTTGACGCCGAGCACCAGGGTCGCCGAGCAGACATCGTCGAAGCCCATGTAGTTCGCGCACTCGCTGTCGCTGAGGTCGGTGTCGATGTAGCTGGCCGACCAGTTGAGGCTGAACAGCTCCTTGCTCACCTTGACCTGCCACTCGTGGTAGCTGTCGCGGGTGTCGCCTGCGTCATCGATGAGCAGCGGGTCCTTGAGGTCGACCTGGCCGTAGCGCAGATCCAGCGCCACCTCCGCCGGCAGCTGGGTGCCGTAGCCGACATAGCTGTACAGGTAGCTCTGGTCGCCGCCGAGGTTGTCCGAGTAATAAGCGCCGAGCTTGGCGCCGTAGACGGTCAGCAGGCTGAACACTTCGTCGTAGTTGAGCGCGCTCTGCCGCGGGTATTCGTAGCGGTAGTAGGCGGTGTCGAGGCTGACGTCATCGCTGATCTGCCAGTTGTAACCGGCGTAGTAGTCGAGCTCCTGGCGCGTCTTGCTGCCCAGGCCGAAGTCGACGTTGGAACTCCATACGCCGAGATACAGGCCACTGCTGTGGTTGAGGGTGGCCGAGCCCTGCAGCGCCGGGTCGTTCTGCGTCTGCGAGATGCCGCGGGTGCGGTAATCGCTGAACACCCCGGCATCCAGGTACAGGCTGAAGTCGTCGTTCAGCTCAATCGCCTGACTCAGCCCCCAGGGCGCGAGCAATGCGGTGGCCAGGGCGGCCGTGCGCAAGTGGTTCATCGGTGACTCCTTTCTTGTTGTTGTCGGATTCGCGGGCATGGCTACGCCGTAACGCCCGGCCGCGCGCGGCGGCGGGAGTCACAACGGCAGGCGACGGACGCCGCCGGCGCTCAATCGAGTGCGGTCTTGAACTTGGTCCAGGCGCGCATGCGCGCACGCATGTCGCGCTGCGGGATGTCCTTGCCGGCAATCAGCCGCTCGTAGGTGGCGTCGTCGACATAGATGTCCGGGTTGTTGCGCATGTCGGCATCGACGAGGGGCTTGGCCGTGGCACTGGAGGTCGGGTAGCCGGTGGCGTTGCTGATCGCCGCCATGTTCTCCGGGCGCATGACGAAGTTGATGAAGGCGTAGGCGTACTCCGGATGCTTGGCGTCCGCCGGGATGGCCATGGTGTCCATCCACACCGTGGTGCCCTCGCGCGGAATGCGGTACTGGAAGTCCGCCGGCTTGCCTGCCGACTGGGCGGCGCGCTGCGCCTGGGTGACGTCGCCGCTGTAGCCGAGCGACAGGCACAGGTTGCCGTTGACCAGGTCGGTGACCGGCTGCGACTGGAACTTGCGGATGTAGGGTTTGATCGACAGCAGCAAGTCGGTGGCCGCCTGCAGATCGTCCGGCTTGGCGCTGCGCGGATCGCGCTTCAGGTAGTGGAGCACCACGGCGAGCGTCTCATCCGGCGAGTCGATCACCGAAATACCGCAGTCGGCGAACTTCGTCGCGTTCTCCGGTTTGAACAGCAGGTCGAGGCTGTTCACCGGGGCATCGGCCATGCGCTGCTTGATCGCTTCGGCGTTGTAGGTGATGCCGATGCTGCCCCAGGTGTACGGCACGGTGGCGTGGCGTGAATAAGGGTACTGGGTCTGCAGACGCTGCAGGCCGGGTTCGATCTCGCTGAGGTGCTCGAGCTTTTTGGGGTCGAGTTTCTGCAGCGCACCGGCGCGCATCAGCCGCTCGGCCACGGTATCGCCAGGGAAGATCAGGTCGTAGCCGCTGTTGCCGGTCATCAGCTTGGCTTCCAGCGTTTCGCTGCCGTCCATCACGTCGTAGATCACCTTGATACCGGTTTCCTTGGTGAAGTTGGCGAGGGTGTCTTCGGCGAAATAGTCGGCCCAGTTGTACAGGCGCAGAGTCTTTTCCTCGACGGCAGCCGAGGCCTGGGTGCCGTACAGCGCCAGCGCAGCGATCAGCAGTGTGTTCTTGGCCTTCATGCTCAGACTCCTTGGTGATTCCAGCGCACATGGGTTTGCCGGCCGTCGAGGCCCAGCAGCGGGCCGTACATTTCCGGGCGGCGATCGCGGTAGATGCCCCAGGTCAGGCGTTCCTCGCGCATCGCCGCGAGGTCCAGCTCGCGCACCAGCACGCCGCTGCTGTCGCGGTCGGCCTCGGCGAGCAACTTGCCCTTGTGGTCGGTGATGAACGACGAGCCGTAGAAGCGCATCTGCAACGCCGGGTCGCCGGTCGCCACTTCGCGACCGATGCGGTTGGCGGCCACCACCGGAATGATGTTGGCGGCGGCATGGCCACGCTGGGTGAGCTGCCAGTGGTCACGCGAATCCAGCGCGGCGGCGCCCGGCTCGGAGCCGATGGCGGTGGGGAACAGCAGCACCTCGGCGCCCTGCAGGGCCAGGCAGCGTGCGGTTTCCGGGAACCACTGGTCCCAGCAGATGGCGACGCCGAGGCGGCCGAAGGCGCTGTCCCAGACGCGGAAGCCGCTGTCGCCGGGGCTGAAGTATTCCTTCTCCTGATAGCCGATGGCGTTGGGGATGTGGGTCTTGCGGTACACGCCGAGCAGCTGGCCGTCGGCATCGGCCAGCGCCAGCGAGTTGAAGTAGGCATTGCCAGCCTTCTCGAACCAGGACAGCGGCAGGACCACGCCGAGCTCCCCGGCCAGCGCGGCAAAGCGCTTGAGCACGCGGCTGTCGCGGTACTCCTCGGCGAGCGCCAGGTGCTCGTGGCGCTGCTCGATGCAGAAGTACGGGGTGGCGAACAGTTCCTGCAGCAGGATCACCTGCGCACCCTCGGCCGCGGCCTGGCGCACCAGACGCTCGGCCTGGTCGAGGTTGTCATCGAGGTTCCAGCTGCAGGCGAACTGGGTGGTGGCGACCTTGAGCATGCTCATCAGCTCCACACCGGCCAGGCCGGCTGTTGCTGGGTGATGCAGTGCACCCCGCCGCCACCGTGCGCCAGGTGGTTGATCTGTACCGGCACCACTTCGCGACCGGGGAACGCCAGGCGCAGGGTGGCCGCCGCTTCGTCGTCGGCGGCGATGCCGTAGGCCGGCATGATGATCGCGCCGTTGGCGATGTAGAAGTTGGTGTAGGAGGCGCAGAACACCTCGGCCTGGGTATCCACCGCCTCGCTGGCCTCGAACAGTTCGAGCATCTCGAAACGCCGTCCGCGCGCATCGGTGGCCAGCTCCAGGGCGCGACGGTTCTCGCGCGCCACCTCGGCATACACCGAGGACTGGTCGCGGGTGGCGTCGACCAGCAGCGCGCCGGGACGCACGAAGGCGCACACGCCATCGACGTGGCCATCGGTCATGTCGCCAGTGACATGGTCCGGATCGCCGGGCAGCCAGATGGTCTTCTTCACCCCGAGCAGACGGGCGAAAACCTCCTCAATCTCGGCCTTGCTCATCCCCGGGTTGCGGTTGGCATTCAGCAGCACCGACTCGGTGGTAATCAGCGTGCCATCGCCGTCGACATGGATCGCCCCGCCCTCGTTGCTCAGCGGCGTGCCGAAGCACTCCAGGCCGAGGCCGTTGAGGATGCGCCGCGCCAGGCCTTCGTCGAGGTCATGCTCGGACTTGCCGCCCCAGGCGTTGAAGCGCCAGCTGACCCCGGCCACGCCGCGCTGCGGGTGGCAGACGAAGCTCGGTCCGGAGTCGCGGCACCAGCTGTCGTTGACCGCCAGTTCGATCAGCTCGATGTTGGCGCCGCACAGTTCACGAGCGCGGAACACCGCCGAGTGATCGACCACCATTTTCACCGGCTCGAAGCGCGCAATGGCATTCGCCACGCGGGCGAAATCGACCTGCACCTCGGCGAGGGTCACCCCCCAACCGGATTCCCAGAGCGACTGATTGTGCGGCCAGACCATCCAGGTGGCGGCATGTGGAGCCCATTCGGCGGGCATGAACCAAGCGTTTTCGGGGGCTGCGCTGTGCTGCATACAAGTGCCTTCAGTTAAGTCATTGTTATCACTGAAAACCGCGAGTGCGGTGATGACTTGCATGCTAGGCCTGTGAAAACGCGGCAACAAACGATAGATTTTGCGCAATCCTGATTAGATGGGCTTATCGATCATGCTAAAACACTGGCCCCCTCTGAACGCCCTGCGCGGCTTCGAGGCCGCCGCCCGCCTGGGCAGCTTCCACAAGGCCGCCGAAGAGCTGCACCTCACCCAGTCGGCGATCAGCCAGCAGATCCGCAGCCTGGAAGGCTTCCTCGAACAGCCACTGTTCTTCCGCAGCGGGCGCAGCGTCAGCCTCACCGATGCCGGGCATGACCTGCTCAGCACCACCCAGTCGCTGCTGCAGCAGCTGGCCGTCGGCATCCGCCGCCTCGAGCAGTACCGCAAGCCCAACCAGCTGGTGGTCAACACCACCCCGGCCTTCGCCCGCCACTGGCTGGTGCCGCGCCTGGGCGAGTTCCACCGCCTGCACCCGGAAGTCGATCTGTGGCTGTTCACCACCGACGAGACGCCGGACATGGCCAGCCAGACCATCGACCTCGCCGTGCGTGACGACCTCAGCGCCCAGGCCGAATGCAGCTTCCGCGTGCTGCTGGAGGATCGCCTCTACCCGGCCTGCCACCCCAGCCTGCTGGACACCCCGGCGCAACAACGCACCACCTTGCACGGCGAACGGGAAATGGACTGGAGCCACTGGCAGGTGCAAGGCGGCGCGGCGATCGGTCAGCACAACCACGGCCTGAACTTCTCCGACCCCGGCCTGCTGCTGGACGCCGCCTGCCAGGGACTGGGCATCGCCCTGGTCAGCCAGTTGCTGGCCGAGCAGGCGCGCCGCGACGGCCTGCTGCAGCCGCTGGTGGAACAGACCATTCGCGGCCCCAAGTGGGCCTGGCTGATCCACCGCGACAGCGAACACAACAGCCTCACACGCAGCTTCAGCGCCTGGCTGGCGCAGGCGCTGCAGGCCGCTGCCTAAAAATCGCGGCATAAAAAAAGCCCCGCAGTGCGGGGCTCCTTTCGATCAGCGAAGCATCAGGCCTTGGCGGCGATCTTCTTCAGCTCTTCGTCACGCAGTTCACGGCGCAGGATCTTGCCGACGTTGGTGGTCGGCAGCGCGTCGCGGAACTCGACGGCCTTCGGCACCTTGTAGCCGGTGACGTTGGCGCGCATGTGCTCGAGCACCTGCTCCTTGGTCAGGTTGGCGCCCGGTTTGGCGACCACGAAGACCTTGATCACTTCGCCCGACTTCTCGTCCGGCACGCCGATGGCCGCGCACTGCAGCACGCCCGGCAGGGCAGCCAGCACGTCTTCCAGTTCGTTCGGATAGACGTTGAAGCCGGACACCAGAATCATGTCCTTCTTGCGGTCGACGATGCGCATGTAACCGTCTTCCTGGATCACCGCGATGTCGCCGGTCTTCAGCCAGCCATCGGCGCTGAGGACTTCGTCGGTGGCTTCCGGACGCTGCCAGTAGCCCTTCATCACTTGCGGACCCTTGACGCACAGTTCACCGATGGCGCCGAGCGGCAGGTCGTTGCCTTCGTCGTCGATGATCTTGCACTGGGTCGACGGCACCGGAATGCCGATGGTGCCGAGTTGGTTGTTCTGGAACGGGTTCACCGAGGCGACCGGGCTGGTTTCGGTCATGCCCCAGCCTTCGCAGATCGCGCAGCCGGTGACTGCCTGCCAGCGTTCGGCGGTGGCTTGCTGCAGCGCCATGCCGCCGGAGAAGGTGGCCTTCAGCGAGGAGAAGTCCAGCTTGCGGAAGTCTTCGTTGTTGCACAGGGCGACAAACAGGGTGTTCAGACCGACGAAGCCGGTGAACTTCCACTGCGACAGTTCCTTGACCGTGCCCGGCAGGTCGCGCGGGTTGGTGACCAGGATGTTGTGCGCGCCGATCAGCATCATCGCCATGCAATGGAAGGTGAAGGCGTAGATGTGGTACAGCGGCAACGGTGCGATGAGGATCTCGCTGCCCTCGTTGAGGTTGGCGCCCATCAGCTCCTTGCACTGCAGCATGTTCGCCACCAGGTTGCGATGGGTGAGCATCGCGCCCTTGGCCACGCCGGTGGTGCCGCCGGTGTACTGCAGCACGGCGATGTCGGCGGAGGCCGGGCTGGCCTCGCGCGGGCTACGGCCGCGGCCCTTGGCCATGGCGTCGGTGAACTTCACCGCCTGCGGCAGATGGTAGGCCGGCACCATCTTCTTCACGTACTTGACCACGCTGTTGACCAGCACGCGCTTGAAGGTCGGCAGCATGTCGCCGACTTCGGTGACGATCACGTGCTTGACGCCGGTCTTCGGCAGCACTTGCTCGGCCAGGTGAGCCATGTTGGCCAGGCACACCAGCGCCTTGGCGCCGGCGTCGTTGAACTGATGCTCCATCTCCCGCGCGGTGTACAGCGGGTTGGTGTTGACCACGATGAGGCCGGCACGCATGGCGCCGAACACCACGATCGGGTACTGGAGGATGTTGGGCATCTGCACGGCGATGCGGTCGCCGGGCTGGAGGTCGGTGTTCTGCTGCAGGTAGGCGGCGAACTCACCGGACAGCTTGTACAACTCGCCGTAGGTGATGGTCTTGCCCAGATTGCTGAAAGCAGGCTTGTCGGCAAACCGCTCGCAGGACAGTTTCAACACTGCCTGGACGTTGGCGAACTGGTCAGGGTTGATTTCGGCAGCAACCCCGGCGGGGTACTTGTCCTTCCAGAAGTTTTCGATCATGGAAGCCCACTCCTAAGCGACAGCTATTTCTTACCGCACGTTGGCGATTCGTTCTTGTGATAGTGGCGATTTCCGGCCGTTGAGACGGGAAAAAAGCGCGCCGAGAGTAGCAGCTTTGCCTAGGAGCGAATAGCACCAAGCAGCGCTGGCACGGTCAAAAAAAAGACCGAAAGCTGGGCTTTCGGTCATTTTTGGAGCAAACCTGCCGGATTGTCCGACAGGATTGCGTAGTGCACTGCGGGAGCACAGCCCCGCGTCTTCAGGCGATATCGCGCAGTTCGCGGCGCAGGATCTTGCCCACCGGCGACATCGGCAGCGCTTCCTTGAGGACGATCTGCTTGGGCACCTTGTAACCGGTGAAGTTTTCTTTGCAGTAGTGCTTCAGCTCGTCGACGGTCAGGCCGTGCTCGCGCGGCACCACGAACAGCTTGACCGCCTCGCCCGAACGCTCGTCCGGCACGCCGATGGCGGCACAGCTGGCGACCTTCGGATGAGCCATGACCACGTCTTCGATCTCGTTCGGGTAGACGTTGAAACCGGAGACGATGATCAGGTCCTTCTTGCGGTCGACGATGCTCACGTAGCCGTCGGTATCGATCACCGCGATGTCGCCGGTCTTCAGCCAGCCATCGGCATCCAGCACCTCGGCGGTGGCTTCCGGACGCTGCCAGTAGCCCTTCATCACCTGCGGGCCCTTGATGCACAGCTCGCCACGCTCACCGAGCGGCAGCTCGTTGCCGGCGTCATCGATGACCTTGAACGCGGTGCCCGGCACCGGCAGCCCGACGGTGCCCATGCGCCCCAGCGCGCCGCGCGGGTTGCTGCTGGCCACCGGCGAGGTTTCGGTGAGGCCGTAGCCTTCGCCGACGCTGCACCCGGTCACCCCTTCCCAGCGCTCGGCCACTGCTTTCACCAGCGCGGTGCCGCCGGAGTTGGTCAGCTTGAGGCTGGAGAAATCCAGGGTCTTGAATTCCGGGTGCTCCATCAGCGCGACGAACAGGGTGTTCAGGCCGAGGATCGAGGTGAAGCGCCACTTCTTCAGCTCGTTGATGAAGCCGGGAATGTCGCGCGGGTTGGTGATCAGCACGTTGAGGTTGCCGTTCACCATCATGCACATGCAGTTCATGGTGAAGGCATAGATGTGGTACAGCGGCAGCGGCGCGATGATGATCTCGCGACCGGCGTTCATCAGCGGCTTGCCGTCGTCGTCGACCTGCTGCAGGCAGGCCTCGACTTGCAGCATGTTGGCCACCAGGTTGCCGTGGGTGAGCATCGCGCCCTTGGCCACGCCGGTGGTGCCGCCGGTGTACTGCAGCACGGCGATGTCTTCGAGGCCGACCTTCACCGGCTTCAGCGCATGGCCACGACCCTGCTTGAGCGCGGCCTTGAACGACACGGCCTGCGGCAGGTGGTAAGGCCGCACCATCTTCTTCACATGCTTGACCGCGGCATTGATCAGCGGGCCCTTGAGGCCAGGCTGCAGGTCACCCATGCGCGCTTCGATGAGGTATTCGATCTCGGTATCCGGCAGCACTTCCTGCACCAGATGGCCGAACATATTGACGTAGACCAGCGCGCGCACGCCGGCGTCGGTGAACTGGTGGCGCATCTCCCGCGCGGTGTACAGCGGGTTGGTGTTGACCACCACCAGGCCGGCACGCATGGCGCCGAACACGGCAATCGGGTACTGGAGGATGTTGGGCATCTGCACGGCGATGCGGTCGCCGGGCTTGAGATCGGTGTGCTTCTGCAGGTAGGCGGCGAACGCAGCGGAGTGACGCTCCAGTTCGGCGTAGGTCAGCGTCACGCCCATGTTGCTGAACGCCGGGCGGTCGGCGAACTTCTTGCACGAGCGCTCGAACACCTCGACCACCGATTTGTAGGCGGTCAGATTCAGCTCGCTGGCCACGCCCGGAGCACGCTTATCGTTCCAGAATTCAGGTTGCATTGTTGTTATCCCATTGCCTGAAAAAGTGTCTGGCCCGCGCTTGCGGGACTCAGCGCAAGGTAGCAGCAATGCCTGGGTGCGCAAATACTGAGCACCGGTCCATAGACCTTGTGAATCTTTCACCCCGCCCGTGGAGTGATTGCGCTATATAGAAAGACGTCCCTGGCATAGCGAGCCCCCGATGTTGCGCAAGCCCAGTCTGTTGCTGGCACTGTTGATCCTGTCGCTGCTGAGTACCGCGCATGCGGCTGCGCTGCGTTTGGCTACCCTGGAATACCCACCCTACTGCTCTCAGGCCCTGCCCGGCGGTGGCAGCATTGTCGAACTGGTCACCCGCGCCTTCGCTACCCAGGGCCACCCGGTGCAGATCGACTTCATGCCCTGGGCGCGGGTGCGCGCCGAGCTGCACACCGGTCGCTATCAAGGCGCCCTGCCGCTATGGCCGCGGGAAATCAACGAGGAACGCCTGACCGCCTCGCGACCGCTGTTCTACAGCGAACTGGGCTTCTTCTCGCGCAGCGGTCAGCCGGTAAGTTTCACCACGCTCGACAACTTGAAAGGCCGCCGGGTCGGCCTGGTGCGTGGCTACGGCTATCCGCCGAGCCTGTTCAAACACGGCTTCATCGGGGAAGAGGCGGTCGACGACCTGACCAACCTGCGCAAGCTGGCCGGGCGGCGCTTCGACCTGGTGCTGCTGGAACGCGTGGTCGGTGCCTACCTGACCGCCCGCCATACCGAACTGCGCGGCCGCGTCGCCTGGCAGGAGCCGGCACTGGAGCGCATCCCGCTGCTGGTCGGCTTCCTCCCACCGAAGAACGGCGAGCCGGATTGGGCGGCGATCTTCGAACAAGGCCTGCGCGCGCTGCATGCTAGCGGCGACTACATGCGCATCCTGCAGAAGAACAGCGCCCAGCCCTGACCGGTCGGCGACCCGACGAAGCGGGCGCCTCCCACTCTTCTCGACTCGCACGGCGCCATGCACAATGCGCCGACCCCCGGCACAAGGAACCGCCATGCGCCACGATGATTTCTGGCTGACCTCGAGCGACGCCGCTCCCCTGTTCGTCAACTGTTGGCTCGGCGACAACACGCCGCGCGCAGTGCTGATGCTGTCGCACGGCATGGCCGAACACAGCGGCCGCTATGCCCGCTTCGCCGAGGCGCTGGTGAAGGCCGGCTTCGCGTTCTACGCCCACGACCAACGCGGCCACGGCAAGACCGCGCAGCGCGGCATTCTCGGCCACTACGCCGAACACAACGGCTGGCAGCGGGTGGTCGACGATCTGCACGACCTGCGCCAGCACATCCACCACCATCATCCGGACACGCCGATCTTCCTCGTCGGCCACAGCATGGGTAGCTACATCGGCCAGGCCTATCTGATGCAGCGCAGCGCCGAGGTGCAGGGCGCGATCCTCTCCGGCTCCAACTACCAGCCGGTCGGCCTGTACAAGGTGGCGGCGGGTGTCGCGCGTTTCGAGCGCTGGCGGCAGGGCCCGACCGGGCGCAGCGCGTTGATGGAATTTCTCTCGTTCGGCTCGTTCAACAAGACCTTCAAGCCCAACCGCACGCCGTTCGACTGGCTGAGCCGCGACCCGGCCGAAGTCGACAAGTACGTGAGCGATCCGCTGTGCGGCTTCCGTTGCACCAACCAGCTGTGGATCGACCTGCTCGAAGGCCTGCAACAGATCACCCCGAGCGCCGACCTGGGCAAGATCGCCCACGACCTGCCGGTGCTGGTGGTCGGTGGCGCGCGCGACCCGGTCAGCCAGGGCAAGCGCCTCAACGACCTCGCCGCCGCGCTGCAGGCCGGCGGCCTGCGCCAGGTCGAACTGAAGATCTACGCCGATGCCCGTCACGAACTGCTCAACGAAACCAACCGCGACGAAGTCAGCGCCTTTCTCATCGACTGGCTGGAACGCGCCCTCGCCCAGGTGCCCGCCGCGCCAGCCCAAGCCCTGGCCTGACCCCGCCCTTCAGCCGGTCGACAACAGACCGGCGCCGCGTACCGAAGGCTCCAGTTCGCCGATCTTCTCCAGCCGCGCCCGCACGATGTTGCGGCTGATGCCGAGCAGGCGGCCGGTCTGCAACTGGTTGCCGTGGCAGAAGCGGTAGGCGGTGCGAAAGATCGTCTCCTCAATGTGCTCGTAGAGCTCCGGCAGGTTCTTTTCGTACAGCGCAGCCAACGCCGCTTCCAGACTCGCCTCACTGGCCACCGGCAGCGAGGCGAGCGGCTCAGCGCGGCCGAGGCTTGGGCGCATGTCGGCGAGCTGCAGATCACCCGGCTGCACCTGCTGATTGCGGCACACCAGTAGCGCATGGTGAATGGCGTTCTCCAGCTCGCGAATGTTGCCTGGCCAGCTATGGGTCAGCAGTTTGCGCTCGGCCTCCGGACTCAGCGTGGCGCGCTGGTAGCCGAGGCGCTGGCAGTGTTCGTTCACGAAGAATTCGGCCAGCGGCAGGATGTCACCAGGCCGCTCACGCAGTGGCGGCAGGCGGATCGTAGCGACGTGCAGCCGGTAGAACAGGTCCTCACGGAAATGCCCGGCCACCACCGCGTCGGCGAGGTTGACGTTGGTCGCCGCGACCAGGCGCACGTCGATGGGGATCGGCGTGCGCGAACCGAGGCGCACCACTTCGCGCTCCTGCAGCACGCGCAGCAGCTTGACCTGCATGTTCAGCGGCAGGTCGCCGATCTCGTCGAGGAACAGCGTGCCGCCGTTGGCCGCCTCGAACCAGCCGGCCTTGCTGCTGGTCGCGCCGGTGAAGGCGCCCTTCTCGTGGCCGAACAGTTCGCTCTCCACCAGGCTTTCCGGGAAGGCGCCGCAGTTGACTGCCACGAAGGGTGCCTTGCTGCGCCGGCTGAGGTGATGGATATGCCGTGCCACCAACTCCTTGCCGGTGCCGGTCTCGCCGATGATCAACGCATTGGCCTCGCTCGGCGCCAGCCGCTCGATGCGATTGAGCAGCTCCTGCGAGCGCGGGTCCTTGAACACCAGAACGGTGGCACGGACCGACTTGGTCAGTTCACGAGCGTGGGGATGGGTGAGCAATGACATGTCGGCGAGTCCGTTTATGGCCAGATGAGCCGATAGTGCACGAATCTCTTATATATAAAAAATCATCAATATTCATTTGGTTATTCCTATAGGAGATAACCAGATTTTGCGGAAAGGCTGCTGCCCTGGCAGCAGTCGAGCAGCACCGGTTGCTGATTGAGCAGTAGCCCCGCGCGGCCTAGCGGCACCCATCTAACAAAATAAAATCGTTAAATATCAAACAGATAAAACAAAACAAACAGCCCATCAGCAACTCGGTACGGTTGTTGCGATAGCCCCAGTGCGCAGCTTTCAGCAGCCGCGCCGGATGCCCTGCGCCACAACCAGGACGCAGGCACCGCCAACACGACATTGCACGACGCCGCACTGAACTGCGACGTCCTGACCGAGCTAAGCAACTGGGGGCAACATGTTCAAACGCAGCACTCTTTCCACTGCCATCGCCTGGGCCTTGGGGGGCCTCGCCGGGGTCTACCTGACGGCAGGCCACGCCGCCGACGCGACGACGCCGGCAAAGGCTGCCGAGGAACAAACCACCGCGAGCAGCGCACCGACGCTGGCCAAAGTCACCGTCACCGCGCAGAAGCGCGAAGAGACCGTGCAGGAAGTGCCCACCTCGATCTCCGTACTGAGCGGCGACAAGGTGCGCGACACCTCGCTGCAATCGGCCAACGAAGTGACCCGCTTCATCCCCAACGCCTCCGCCGGCACCAGCGAAGGCCACGGCCGTCCGCGCTGGTGGATTCGCGGCCTGGGCACCGGTGACCAGGGCGCCAACACCGTCAGCCCGGTGGGCATCTACGTCGACGACGTGTACATCGCCAACATCAGCGCCACCGGCTTCCCGCTGTTCGACCAGGAACGCGTCGAAGTGCTGCGCGGCCCGCAAGGCACGCTGTGGGGCAAGAACACCACGGCCGGGGCGATCAACTTCATTTCGCGCAAACCGACCTTCGAGCAGTCCGGCTACTTCAAGGCCGGCATCGGCGACTACAACGACCGCGTGCTGGAAGGCGCGGTCGGCGACACCCTGGTCGACGAGCGCCTCGCCGCGCGCGTGGCGGTCCGCCACCAGGGCCGCGACGGCTACAGCGACAACCTGAATGACGGCAACGACAGCGGCACCATCGAAGACGACGCGGCGCGCCTGCAGTTCCTCGCGCGAATCAACGACGACCTCGACGCTACCCTTAACCTGCACGCCCGCAGCTACCACGACACCGGCGGCTACAGCACGGTCAGCTACGGCCTGCGCCCGAACGGCACCAACCAGTTCGGCTACTTCATCGACCCCGAGAAGGGCAAGGTGAACTACAACGCCAAGTACGAAACCGACATCGACCAGGCCGGCAGCAACCTCAACCTGGTCTGGCAGCTGGGCAGCCTGGAACTGACCTCGATCACCGCCTTCGAGCACTTCCAGCGCGAGAGCTGGAGCGACAGCGACAACACCCCGCTGGAACTGCAGCGCGGCTACGGCGACGTCGACGCCAAGCAGTGGTCGCAGGAATTCCGCCTGACCTCGCCGCGCGAGGACCGCCTGAACTGGGTGCTCGGCTTCCACTACTTCAACGAGGACCTGGACTCGGAAAGCGCCAACGCCGCGCTGACCAACCCCTACATCCCGCGCTCGTACAACAACACCACCTACAACCAGGGCACCGAGAGCTACGCACTGTTCGGCAGCACCACCTACAGCTTCACCGACGACTTCAACGTCACCGCCGGCCTGCGCTGGACCCGCGAAACCAAGGACATCGACTTCGTCCGCCGGCAGAACCAGGGCCAGGCCAACTTCAATGGCGCCGACTGGTGGAAGCTCGGCACCGTCAGCACCCCGCTGGTGGTCAACGCCACCCAGGACGAGAGCAACACCTGGAGCGACTACACCTACGACCTGACCCCCGAGTACCGCCTCTCCGACAACGCCCGGGTGTACTTCCGCTACGCCTACGGCTTCCGTTCCGGCGCTTACAACACCGGCGCAGTTAGCCAGGCCACCGTCGCCACGGTGGACCCGGAATACCTGACCTCCTACGAGCTGGGCTTCAAGTCGGAATGGTTCGACGGCCGCCTCAACGCCAACGCCGCGCTGTTCTACTACGACTACGAGGACATCCAGCTCAACATCGTGACCGCGGTGAACAACCAGACCGTCTCGCGCCTGGCCAACGGCGCCGAGGGCGAGGCCTACGGTGCCGAGTTCGAGCTGGAAGCCATCCCGGTGGAAAACCTGCACCTGAACTTCGCCCTCGGCCTGCTGCACACCGAGTTCACCGACTACACCTCGGGCAACGACGACTTCTCCGGCAACAAGTTCGTCCGCGCACCGAACGTCTCGGCGGTGATCGGCGCCGACTACCGCATCCCGCTGAATGTCGGCGGTGCGATCATCCTCGGCACCGACTGGAACACCCGCAGCCGCCAGTACTTCTTCTCCAACGACCAGAGCCAAAACATGCGTAGCGGCGGCTACACCCTGGGCAACGCACGGGTGACCTACGAGCTGCCCGGCGAGACCACCCGCGTCACCGCCTACGTGAACAACCTGACCGACAAGGAATACCGCAACCACACCCTGCCGGGCGGCTTCCAGACCGCCGCGGTGATGTTCGGCGATCCGCGCACCGTTGGCCTGTCCGTTACCACCGACTTTTGATCGACTGCCCGCGGCCTTCGCGCCGCGGGCCTCCCAGCGAGGTAATCGCCATGCACGCTTCTCCCCTCACCCGCCTGTTGCGCCGCCTGGCCCTGCTGCCGGCGGCTCTGCTGGCCGCCCAGGCGATCGCCGCCGAGGCGCCGCAGACCCTGCGCATCGCCACCGTGGCCTACGCCAACGCCGGGCAGATCACCTTCAACGGCCCGGCCTACGTGATGGACCGCGATCAATGGCTGCAGCAGGAACTGGCCAAGCGCAACGTCAAACTGGAATGGGTGCCGGCGGCCACCGCTTCGGTCGGCACCTTCGTCAATGAAGAGTTCGCCAACCAGCGCATCGACTTCGCTTTCTACGGCGACTTGCCGTCGATCATCGCCAACGCCTCCGGGGTGTCGACCAAGCTGATCGCCCCGGGCGGCAGCGGCAACAACGTCTACCTGGTGGTGCCGGCGAACTCCACCGCCAAGTCGATCGCCGACCTCAAGGGCAAGCGCATCGCCCTGCACCGCGGCCGGCCGTGGGAACTGTCGTTCGCCAAGTTGCTCGAATCCAACCACCTCGGCTTCAACGATTTCCGCATCTTCAACCTCAACCCGCAGGCCGGCGGCGCGGCGCTAAGCGCCGGGCGAGTGGATGCGTTCTTCACCTTGAGCGACGCCTTCCTGCTGGAAGACAAGCAGGTCGGCAAGATCATCTGGTCGAGCAAGCAGGCGCCGCGCGACTGGAAGATGCGCGCCGAACTGTGGGGCGCCAGCGAGTTCGTCGCCGCGCAGCCGGAGCTGACCCAACTGGTGGTCACCGCCTACCTGAAGGCCGCCTACTGGACCGCCCAGGACGCCAACAAGGACACCTACCAGGGCTACCTGTCGAAGTCCGGCCAGCCGCTCAGCGTGTTGCAGCGCGAAGTCGAAGGTGAGTCGTGGAGCAACCATTTCACCCCGCTCTACGACCAGGCGCTCAAGCAGCACTACGCCGACGGCATCGCCTACAGCCAGAAGGCCAAGCTGATTCGCGGCGAGGTCGACGTCAACGCGCTGCTCGAACCGAAGTTCGTCGAGCAGGGCTTGAAGGACCTGCAACTGCAGGACTACTGGAAAGACGTGCCGCACGACTTGGCGCAGCAGTAAGCGCAGCGACGTTGTCGCGGCCATGGGCCGCGCCTACGGACCGTGCATCGGTTGCACGGCTCCGTAGGATGGGTTGAGCCCGGCGATACCTATCACTCCGCGCGATGGGTATCACTTCGCTCAACCCATCCTACGAACCGCCCCCCAGCACAGGACTCGTAGGAGCGAATTCATTCGCGATCCGCGCTACCTCGCGGCTCCGCGCCGCCTGCTATCGCGGATAAATCCGCTCCTACCGTTCCGTCCCGTGCGCGCCTCCTTGTAGGAGCGGCCCATGGCCGCGAACGATTTCCTCGCGCCAGTTCTCGCGGTCACAGGCCGCTCCTACCGGTAATGCGAAGGGACTCGCCGCGCCGCGCCGGCTGATCTAGCATGCAGCTCCATCGGGGCGCCCACCTGCCGGTGCGCCCTTCACCCGCCGGAGCCTGCACCATGTCCCTGTCGATGTACCAAGCCTCCATCCCGACCTTCCGCCGTACCCTGACCAGCCTCGCCGCGATCCTCGCCAAGGGCGCCGCCCACGCCGAGGCCAAGCAGATCGACCCGAGCGTGTTCCTCAACGCGCGCCTGGCGCCGGACATGTTCCCGCTGGTGCGCCAGGTACAGATCGCCTCGGACGCCGCCAAGGGCGGCGCCGCGCGCCTGGCCGGCGTTGACGTGCCGAGCTACCCCGATGTGGAGACCAGCTTCGCCGAGTTGCAGGAGCGCATCGCCAAGACCCTGGCGTTCATCGACGGCCTCGACGCCGCCCAGTTCGAAGGCGCGGAAACCCGCAGCGTAACGCTCAAGCTGCGCGACCGCGAAGTGACCTTCAACGGCCAGGACTTCCTGTTCGGCTTCGCCGTGCCAAACCTGTACTTCCACCTCACCACCACCTACAACATCCTCCGCCACAACGGTGTGGAGCTGGGCAAGCGCGACTTCCTCGGCGCCTGATCGCGGCCTGTCCGGTGAAAAACGCTGCGCGGTTGGCCACCCGACAAATCAGCGACCCGTCCTGCGCGCTTGTGTAGGAGCGAATTCATTCGCGATTCTCGGTAGCCGCCATCGCGGATGAATCCGCTCCTACATGCAGACGTAGTTCTGCTTGCCCACCAGCCACAAAAAAGCCCTCGTCATGAGGGCTTTTTTGTGGGGAACGGAACGACGAGTCGTCCCATAACCGCGCCTCAGAAGTTGTAGGTGAGCTGCACCCCGTAGGTCCGTGGCGCCACATAGCCGGTGGGATACACGCCGCGCTGGTTGACGATCTGCGACAGCACCTTATTCGACTGATCGGTGACGTTCTTCACGAAGCCGGTCAGTTGCAGCTGGTTGTCCGGGGTGAAGTAGCTGATCCGCGCGTTGCCGTTCCAGTAGTCCCCAGTTTCCTGCACCGGGTCATCCTGCACTGTGGCGTTGTGGTAGATGTGGCTGCGGTACGACCAGTCGGTGCCGAGCAGCAGCTGGCCGAAGTCGCCGAGACGGATGCGGTAATCGGTGTCCAGGCGGAACGAGGTTTCCGGGGTGCGGTAGAAGTCGTTGCCGCTGGCATCCAGGGTGGTCGGCCCGACCGTGTAGACGAAGTCGGTGTACTCGCTTTTCAGCAGGCCGAGGCTCGCGGCCAGGCGCCAGTTCTCCAGCGGCAGCGCCTGCACTTCGAGCTCGACGCCCTTGACGTTGCCGTCCGACGAGCCGGCGGTGCTGGTGATGGTGGTGCCGGGCACCTGCTGCTGGATGTTCAGCTGCAGGTCCTTGATGTCGTAGTAGAACGCCGAGAGGTTGGCGGTCAAGCGCCCGTCCAGCCACGAGGTCTTCAGACCGACCTCGTAGTCGGTGAGAGTTTCCGGATCGGTCTCGATGATCTCGCCACGCACGATCGACTGGTTGAAGCCGCCGGAGCGGAAGCCGGTGGCGATGCGGATGTAGCCGAGGATGTCGTCGGTGAAGCGGTATTCCGGGGTGATGTCCCAGGTGGTCTTGGTCCAGCTCGCGTCGGTGCTCAGCTCCTGCGGCGCGACCACCCCGGAGCCGCGCACCGAGTTGATGCCACCGGGGCCGATGATCACGATGTTCTGGTTGCCGGCGGTGTCGGTGGCGGTCAGCGTGGTCTCGGTGATGTCCTTGGTTTCCCAGGTCTGGCGCAGGCCGAGGGTGACCGCCGCGCGGTCGGTGAAGCGGTACTTCACGTTGCCGAACAGTGCCCAGCTCTTCGCGTCCTGGTCCCACGAAGCCACCGAGAACTGCTCCTGGGTGTTGCCGCTGCGGTAGCGCAGGGTGTCGGTCGCCGAGTCGGCCTGCAGGTCGTAGTAGTAGGCGCCGGCGATCCAGCTCAAGGCACGGTCGGTCGGTGAGCTGAGGCGGATCTCCTGGGTGAACTGATCAGACGAGGTGTCGCCGTCCGAGGCGGTCTTGTCCAGCGTGCTGCCCGGCGGAATCTGCGGGTTCAGCCAGGTGTCGCCGTTGCCCTTGTTGAGACCGGTGATCGAGGTCAGGGTGTTCTCGCCCAGGTACCAGTTGAGCTTGAGGGTGCTGCCGTACCAGTTGTTCGAGCTGTTGGCCAAGGTGCTGAAGAAGTCGCTGGTGTTGTCCGGATCGTCGCCGTACGGCGGCAAGTAGGTGGTGCCGCCCTGGCTGATGCCGCCGCCGGGATTCGGCGTGGTCACGTTGTTCACGCTGGTGGCGCCGACGATGTAGTTCGGCGTGTTGCCGGTGTTCAACTTGCGCAGGTTGAGGATCAGCAGCGCGTCGAGGTTGTCGGTCAGGTTGCCGAGCAACTGGAAGCGCCCGTTGAAGTCCTCGAAGCGCGGCCCGGTGGTACCGGTGATCACGCTCTCCGCCCAGCCCTCGCCCTTCTCGTAGTAGATCGCCGCACGGCCTGCCAGCTTCTCCGGCACCAGCGTGCCGCCGACCGCCGCCTCGGTGAGGCGGCTGCCGTAATCGCCGACGCCGAGCTTGGTGTAGCCGTTGGTGTCGAAGGTCGGTTTGCGCGAGACGAAATGAATCGCCCCGCCGGTGTTGTTCTTGCCCCATAGGGTGCCCTGCGGGCCGCGCAGCACCTCGACGCGGTCGAGGTCGAACAGCGGGAAGCTCTGGTCGCCCTGCAGGCCGACCACCACTTCGTCGACATAGATGGCCAGTGGGCCTTCCTGGTTGGCGTTCGGGTCGTTGGTGCCGATGCCGCGCAGGAACCAGCGCGGCTTGCCGGAGCGTCCGCCGGTGTTGCCGCTCGACTGCGCGGACAGGTTCGGCGCCAGTCGCTCGATGTCCGACGAGGTGGTGATGTTCTTGTCGCGCACCGCTTCACCGGTCACCGCGGTGATCGGGATCGGCACGTCCTGGACCTTCTCGGCGCGCTTGGAGGCGGTCACCACCACGGTCTCCAGCTGGCCCTCCTGGTTGCCGTCCCGCTTGCCGGTCGGCGGCTCCGTGGCCCAGGCGCCACCGGCAATCAGGCCGGTGGCCAGACCGGTCAGGCAGGCGCGGGAGATCGCTGCCGCCAAGCGTTTGCGCGGCCAGAAAAAGTAAGTTGGCGAAGCGGTCGTTAATACAGCCGGAAGAGCGCGATACAACATCATTAGTTCCCTTTTAAGAATGCCAGATCTCTGCACGCAGGTTCATGACTTGCCGTCGAGAACAAAAGCGCAACAACTATGCCAGCCACTTAAAAGGTAAATAATTCAAACAACTTAGATAACAATTACAGCGTTGCAGCATTACAAATTCAAAAGCACTTTGCTGATCAACGAACACAAAACTGCTGGCCGATAGCTGCTCCGACAACAACCCGCCAAAAACCGCTCTACGCCTAGTGCCAAGCCTGACTTTGCGATGACTGCTGAGCCAGCAGCAGCCCGCCAGCAATGCTGCTCGCCACCCAGCAAATGCCTACTCAACAGGCAACTTTTCGACGTACTTAATTGCCGCCTAGCAAGCGCCAGCCACGCGATAAAAACACTTGCATATCAATAACCATCAGCACTTCGAGCGACAACTTCACCCGCTCATTACTGTCCTGCGAAGTTGCTGGCATGGAAGCTGCTCTTTCCGCCATGCCACCAATTCACCTACTTCGAGGGTCTTGTCATGCCATCCACTTCGGCACAACCCGTCCAGCTCTGGTACACCCGCTGCGGCGCCGCCACCGCTTCCGCCCTGGCGATCCGCAAGAACTGGCTGCAGGAAGAGTTCGCCCAGCCCGGCACCGTGCTGCACTCGCTGCGCGATTCGACCAGCCTGGAGGTGCGCAACTCGCACTACCACCACGGCCAGAGCGGCATGTTCCGCGAAGGCGGCAACATCCCGCCGATCTGGGCCAAGGGCAGCGGCCAGGACACCGTGGTACTCGGCATCACCTGGCTCGACGAGTACCAGGGCATCCTGGTGCGCGCCGACAGCGCCATCCATGACCTCGCCGACCTCAAGGGCAAGCGCCTGGGCATCCCGCTGCACAAGGGCGCGGTCATCGACTTCCAGCGCGGCGCGGCCCAGCACGGCTTCGCCACCGCCCTGTCGCTGGTCGGCCTGAGCACCGCCGACGCCATCCTGGTCGATCTCGAGGCGCCCAGCTACGACATGCACGACGGCCCGCGCCGCGAGCCCGAAGAGCGCCCCGACGTGGCCGTAGCAGCGCTCGAGCGTGGCGAGGTGGACGCCATCTTCATCCGCTTCGCGCGTGGCTACCGGGTCGCCCAGCAGCCGCACCTGCGCCAGTTGCTCAACCTCAACGAGCTGTCCGACCCGCTGCTGCGCGTCGGCAACGGCACGCCGCGGCCGATCACCGTCGACCGCGCGTTCCTGGAGAAACATCCCGAGGTGGTGGTGCGCTACCTCGCCGTGCTGCTGCGCACCGCCGAGTGGGCGGCGCACAACCGCAACGAAGTGGCCCAGCTGCTGCTGCCGGAAAGCCGCGGCGCCAACGTAGCCGACGTATTCGCCGCGCACGGTGCCGACGTGCACCTGTCGTTCACGCCCAAGCTGACCCAGGCCTACATCGACGGCCTGACCACCCAGAAGAACTTCCTGCGCGACTGGGGCTACCTCAAGCACGACTTCGACGTGAACGACTGGGTCGTCCACGAGCCACTGGCGCAGGCCCGCAAGCTGGTCGAGCAGGAGCGCGCGCAAGCCGCCGCCTGACCCTTCACATCCCCGAGGAACCTTGTCATGACCGATATCACCAACGACGCCGAGCTGGTCGCCTACATCGAACAGGCGCGCGCCGACGCCGTGCACGCCTTCGACACGCTGCGCGCCAACGGCACGCTGTCCGCCAGCCTGACCTTCCACATCTCGCACCGCATTCCGGGCACCGACCACTTGCTGGCGATCCGCTTCCCCGGCGGCCTGGCCCGCGACCAGGCGCCGAAGATCAGCGTGGCGTCGTTCGCCGAAAACAGCGGCTTGATCCTCCACGAGTCGCGCCTGGAAGCCGACACAGTGATCCATGTGCACACCGCCTGGCTGTCCGCCTGGTCGCTGGCGCACAAGGAGTTCCCGATCCTCTACGTCGCCGCCGCCCGCCACCTGCTGGCACGCACCATCCCCAACCATCTGGAGCGCACCCGCAGCGTGCTCGAGGTGATCGGCGAACGCCTCGACAAGCACCCCGAACTGGCCCCGCCACCGGCCCTGCTGGAGTCCAACGGCGGCGCCAACTTCTGGGGCAAGGGCATCCTCAAGACCTCGGAAACCATCCTGTTCGTCGAGGAAGCCGCGCGCTTCCAGGCCATCGCCGAGCAGATCGGCGGCGCCCAGGTGTACACCCCCGGCGCGCTAGAGCTGCAGTGGAAACGCACCGGTCTGCTGGAACAAGCCAAGAACTACGAAGGCTGAGCCTTCCCCGGGCCGAGGCCATCGTGGCCGCTGCCGTCACCCGTTGAGGACACCCTTCCGTGAGCGAACAAAAGCGCCAATTGGTGCTGAACATTTTTCTCCACCGCTTCGGCCACCATCCCGAGGCGTGGCGCCACCCGAGCTCCACCGACGACGGCCGGCCGAACCTGCACTGGTACATCGAGGCCGCCAAGCTGGCCGAACAGGCCAAGTTCCACACCTTCTTCATGGCCGACTTCATCGGCCGTTCCGGCGAGATCAACGCGCAGACCGGGCGCGCGGCGCCGAACTACCAGTTCGAGCCGTTCACCCTGCTCTCCGCGCTCGCCGCGGTGACCCGGCACATCGGCCTGGTGGCGACGGTCAACACCAACTTCGACCACCCTTACCACGTGGCGCGCAAGTTCGCCTCGCTCGACCACCTCTCCGGCGGGCGCGCCGGCTGGAACGTGGTGTCGTCGTTCGGCGCGCACACCGCGCAGAACTTCGGCATCCACCAGGAACCGACTCACGAGCAGCGCTACGCGCGCGCCGCCGAGTTCATCGAACTGACCAAGGCGCTGTGGGACAGCTGGGACGACGATGCCTTCGACCACCCGCGCCGCGACCTCGGGCAGTTCTACGACCCGCACGCCGCACACCCGGTGCGTCACCAGGGCGAGCACTTCGAGTCCGCCGGCCTGCTGGATTTCCCGCGGCCGTTGCAGGGCTACCCGGTGTTCGTCCAGGCCGGCAACTCAGAGACCGGCCGCGAGTTCGCCGCACGGGTTGCCGAGATGACCTATTGCTCGGCGCAGTCACTCGACGTGGCGCAAGCCTTCTACTGCGACGTGAAGGGCCGCATGGCCAAGTACGGGCGCGCCGAGGACCAGCTGAAGATCACCCCCGGCCTGTCGGTGGTGGTCGGCGAGTCCGATCAGGAAGCGCAGGACCGCTTCGGCGAGCTGCAGGAGCTGGTCGACATCAGCAACGTGTCGTTCGGCGGCTTCGACCTGTCCGGTTACCCGGTGGATGGCCCGCTGCCCGACCTGCCCTACCAGGAGGACGCCAACGGCAAGGGCCGCTTCCGCCAGCAGCTCGAACTGGCGCGCCGCGAGAACCTGTCGATCCGCCAACTGGTGCTGCGCTTCCGCGTCTCGCGCGGCCACCTGCAGGCCATCGGCTCGGTGAAGACCGTCGCCGACCTGATCGAGCAATGGTTCGTCGAACGCGGCGCGGACGGCTTCAACGTGGTGCCGCCGTACCTGCCGCAAGGCTTCGCGGACTTCACCCGCCTGGTGGTGCCGGAGCTGCAGCGACGCGGCATCTTTCGCACCGAGTACAGCGCCGGCACCTACCGCGACAACCTGGGCCTCGACCGCCCCACCAACCGCCGCGACCCGCGCAACGCCTGAGCCCTGCGGAGCGGCGCAGGCCGCTCCGCCCTCCCCTCAGCGGCCGCTCGGGCGGCACTGCTGCTCGATGGGTTCGCCTGCCAACTCCGTACGCGGAAACCACAACCGTAACCAACTGTCTGCTGACGCTTTACCTGCGAACCTCGAGTCCTGATCATCGCCGGCCGCAGATGGCATTGGGCCACGATTCATTCAACTGAATGACGCGCCGTTCCCGGCCGCTGCGTACGATCTCGATACCTACACTAGATTGCCCACGAGGGCGGCAGGGGAAATGACCAAGCAATTCATTCGGCTGGTAGCCGTAACTTTCGCACTCGGGCTGGCACTCACAGGCTGCAGCACCACCCCTTTCGTTCCGGCCAGTCAGCCTCAGTGGGCGATCAACAGCACGCTGAGCAAAGAGCAGATCTGGGGGCCCTATCGGGACTTGGCCGGGACGTCTTGGACCGCACCAGACCAGCACTCCCTGTCATATCGGTGGGTGGTACAGGACATGGTTCTGGCCGAAGAAATCCGCCATCCGTACTCGGGCCAGTTGCTTACCACGAACACGATCCTGCCAGGCTCGAGGCCTGGTGAGCTGACGTATTGGATTCCTGGCGGCGTGAAGTGGGACGGCAAAATGGAAGGGACGGACACCGCGACGTTTGCACTGAACGCCTTCGTCAAACACCCATTTCGCATTCAACGCACGAGCGCCGGAGCACTCGTGCGTGAGGGAGTGACACTGAGTGGGGATGTCGTAGCTAGCGTCGACTCCTCGGTGACGTTCACCTCTTCTGGCACTGCCCCAGCTGTCGCTTCAAGCGCGGCACCATCCACCATGGCTTCACCCTCCCGTCCTGCATCCACGCCTAGTGGAGTGAAGGCGCTCACCTACGGCGAGAAGACGGATGCCGTTCTCGATGCTCGGAGCCTGACGGCATGGCACGGCGCTCGCTATCACCTTTACTCGCTCCCGGCGCGCAAAGGCGAAAAGGTCGTTGTGGTCACCGAGTGTCACGTCTCTGAAAACTCCAACTGCTGGTACCTGAATACCGTCGGCGAAGAAGCCCTCATTGTCGGTTGGGATGACAAGATCCTCACACCGAAAGGCTCTGCTTACCTGTTCACTCTGGAAAGCGATTACGAGGTCATTCGAGTGGGCGGATACGACGATGTGGCCTACAAAATCTTCGCAGCGACCGGCGCAAGCGGAGACCAATTGTGGAGCGAGTACCGAACGGATCAGCAGGCATACGCTGAAGAAAAGGCCCGGCAAGCGCGGGAGGCTGAACGGCTAAGCGCAGAAAGCAGTTCGAACAACGCCGCCATGTTCAACGCCGTCATGACTGGCTTGAGCCAAGGTATGGCAGCAGGCGTTGCCGACGCGCAGGCGGCGCAGGCATCGCAAGACGCGTTGCTCAACAGCATTGCCTACACCGCCCAGGCGGCTCAGGCCCAACAGGCATATGCCGCCCAAGAAGCTGAAGCAGAAGAGACCTACGCGGAAGTCTCTTCCGACTCTTCAGATGAAGAAGCCCAACAAGATGCCACGGTTGCCGCCGCCCTCGCCCAGACTCAGCAGTTGGTCAGCGAAGGTGGTGGCGACCAAGCGACGCTTGCACAACTGGCAGAGGTGCAGCAGGGGCTGCAGCAGCGGCAAGCGCAGAGGAAGCAACAAGCCGGCACCAACAAGATTCTGCCCTCGAAAATTCAGCTGAGTACGGCAACCAACAGCATCACGCCGTCGGCGAATCTGCCGGATGCAGCACCCGCCGCGGACAATATGGCGCGAGGCAAGGTCCGCCTGTGCAATCGCCCGGGTGATGAAGGCCCCGCCCACTGGCCGACTTGCCCGCAGACTCGCGCCGAAGAGGTAGAGGCCAAGCGTCTGGCCGCTGCAGGTGGCAGCGGAGATGGGAAAGCTGAGTCCTCGCGCTCTTCATCCAAAAGCCGGAAAGGTTCAGGCTCGGGAAGTTCGGAAGGCTCAGGCGTTTCCGGCGGATCAGGAAGTGGATCGCAGAACTCGCCAGGCAAAGCCAGCACCAGCGACGACGAGACATTCGCGTGGTGCAACCAACCCATAGCGGGCAGGTTCAGGTGCTGGGGGCCAAACGCCAAAACTGGCACTTACGGAACGCTGAAGATCGCGCTAGACATAGCGGGTTGCCCGAAAGGCGAAGGGGATTCGCCCGCTGTTGGAGAGTCCACGTTCTTCCATTGCCATTCGAAGCTACCGCCGTGGCGCACAGGCGTACCTGAAAGCCATCCAGATTGGTAAGCGAAACAGCCCCGCCACTGCGGGGACTCAACTTTTTCTGCCACCAATGCACGAGAAAAGAACTGAAATGTAAAAAGGGGACGGATTTACTTTCATCTCTCTAAAGAAATAGATCTGTCCCCGCTCCGTGCGCACCCGCCGGGTAGTGAAGGGTCTACAGCGGCGCGGCATCCTCCGCACCGAGTACAGCGCCGACACCTACCGCGACAACCTCGGCCTCGACCGCCCCACCAACCGCCGCGACCCGCGCAACGCCTGAGCCCTGCGGAGCGGCGCAGACTGCTCCGCCCTCCCCTCAGCGTCCGACCGCTTTCGGCCGACTCTGTTGAAAAAGTAGCTGCCCCCCCACGTCGCCGACAGAATTACGCTGTTAGCGAGCGCGGGGGCGAACAGCATGATGGGACAGCTACCGAGTGGACAGCGGGCCCGGCCAGCTTCAGCATCGACCAGATCCAGTCCGATGTGGACAGGAAGATCGACGCGAATACGAAACAGCAGAAGCACTAATGCGACAACCCGGCGCCCGCCTCGTGCGGGCTCCTACTTCTGCGGAGCAATGTATTCACTGTCGAGGTTTACGGCTTCGCGACGGTTCCAGTGCCATTTTCTACCAAGCTTCCCCTCGGGGCACTGGTGGTCGGTCGGTGGCCGATCACGTGCAGCCCCGATTCTGGCCCGCTGAAGTAAACCTGCCACGGCTCGGCCGCTGAGGTGTTATGCAATAGCTTTGGGGTGTTCAGCTATTTGCGCCCAATCGGACCGCCCCTACGCTCCCTCTCGCAGCGAAATCTGTCCGCATCCCGACGGATTTCGGCAGCTTTCAGACGAGAGGAATCGAGGCATGATCCACGAGACAGCGGCCCAGCGCGTGGCCCGCGTGTTCGCCATCCAGCGCGAGGCGTTTGTGGCCCGACCGCAATCCTCGCTGGCCGAGCGCAAGGCCAAGCTGCGCGCACTACGCACCCAGATTCGGCGCTACCAGGACGCCATCGTCGTGGCGATGAGCGCCGATTTCGGCCACCGCTCCGCCGTCGACACTAAATTCCTCGATCTGATGGGCTGCGTTCTGCACATCAACCACACGCTCAAGCATTTGGGGCGTTGGATGAAGCCCAGCGCGCGGCCAACCGAGCTCCTGTTCAAGGGCAACAAGCTGTGGGTGGAGTACCAGCCCAAGGGCGTGGTGGGAGTCATCTCCGCCTGGAATTTTCCGGTCTATATCGGGATCGCCGGCCTCGCCAGCGCGCTCGCGGCGGGTAACCGGGTGATGCTCAAAATGTCCGAGTTCAATCCGCACACCAATGCGGTGCTCAAGCGCCTGCTGGCCGAGGTGTTCGACGAGGACGAAGTCGCGCTTGTCGGCGGCGAACTGGACGATCCCGGCCTGTTTTCGGCGCTGCCCTTCGATCACCTGGTGTTCACCGGCTCGCCGGGCGTCGGCCGCCTGGTGATGCGCGCCGCCGCTGCCCACCTGACGCCGGTGACCCTCGAACTGGGCGGCAAGTCGCCGGCGGTGGTGCTCGACGACTACAACCTGGTGGACGCCGCGCAGCGCATCGTCCATGGCAAGGGCACCAACTGCGGGCAGATCTGCATCGCCCCGGACTACGCGCTGGTGCCGCGCGCCCGCCTGGAGCCTTTCGTCGCCGCCCTGCGCGAGCGCTTCCAGGCGCTCTACGGCGCCCAGGCGGCGCGCAACGACGACTACACCTCGATCATCGACGAACGTCAGTTCCAGCGCCTGCAGGGACTGCTCGACGATGCCCGGGCCAAGGGCGCGCAGGTCACCGTGTGCGGCGACGTGCTGCCCGGGCACCGCCTGCCGCTGCACATCCTCACCGGGGTGACGGCGCAGATGCGCGTGATGCAGGAGGAAATCTTCGGCCCGCTGCTGCCGGTGCTCGCCTACGACCAGCTCAGCGAGGTGGTCGGCCACATCAACCGCGGTGAGCGGCCGCTGGCGCTGTATCTGTTCTCCACCGACACCCACGCGGTCGAGGGGATGCTCCGGCAGACCCACTCCGGCGGCGTCACCATCAACGACTGGGGCTGGCATGCGTTCAATCACGGCGCGCCGTTTGGCGGCGTCGGTAATTCCGGCATGGGCAACTACCATGGCGAGGAAGGCTTTCGCGAACTCAGCCACGCGCGCACGGTGTTCCAGCGGCGCACCTGGTTTCCCACCCAACTGTTCCATCCCCCCTACGGCCGCTGGCCGCAGAACCTCGCGCTGAAGCTCTACCTGGGTAGCGCCGATCCGAAAGTGAAGCCTTGAGGAAAACCGATATGAGTCAGCAGGTATTCGATTACGTAGTGGTCGGTGGCGGTTCAGGGGGCTGTCCGGTGGCGGCGCGCCTGAGCGAGGACGCCGAGGTCAGCGTATGCCTCCTCGAGGCCGGCGGCAGCGACAAGAAGGTCCTGATCCAGGCGCCGCCGGGCATTGTCGTGATGATGCGCGAAGGTTTTCACAATTGGTCCTTTGAAACCGTGCCGCAACCAGGGCTAGACGGCCGCAAGGGCTACCAGCCGCGTGGAAAGACGCTGGGTGGTTCGAGTTCGATCAACGGCATGGTCTATGTGCGGGGTCACCGCTGGGACTACGACCATTGGGCGGAGCTGGGCAATCCCGGCTGGAGCTACGACGAGGTACTGCCGTACTTCAAGAAGTCCGAGCATAACGAGCGCTTCGGTGAGAGCGAATTCCACGGCGCCGGTGGTCCGCTGAACGTTGCCGAGCTGCAGTCGCCAAGTCCGTTGTGCGAGGTGTTCATGGGCGCCGCCGAGGCGCAGGGCATTGCGCGCACGGACGACTACAACGGCCGCGAGCAAGACGGCAGTTTCCGCTACCAGGTCACCCAGAAAGACGGCGAGCGTTGCAGCGCAGCCAAGGGCTACCTGTGGCCGAATCTGGATCGCGGCAACCTGAAGCTCTTCCTCAATGCGCCGTTCCACAGCCTGATCTTCGAGGGCAAACGCTGCGTCGGCGTGCGGTACCACAACGGCAAGCAGGTCGAGGAGGTGCGGGCGCGCCGCGAGGTGATCCTCGCCGCTGGCGCCTTCGGAACGCCGCAGGCGCTGATGCTCTCAGGTATCGGCCCGGCCGAAGAACTGACACGGCTGGGTATTCCGCTGCGGGTGGACCTGCCCGGTGTCGGCCAGAACTTACAGGATCACATCGACTACACCGTGCCCTACAAGGCTAATCGCCCGCAGGGCTGCATCGGTCTCACCGTTGGCGGAGGCGTCAAGCTGGCAGCCGCTGCTGTGGAGTGGGCGAGCAAGCGCAGCGGCCTGCTGACCACCAACTTCGCCGAAGCCGGCGCCTTCTTGCGCTCCGATCCGGCACTGGACAAGCCCGACCTGCAGATGGTCTTCGTCACCGCCGTGGTCGACGATCATGGCCGCAAGCTGCACTGGGGCTACGGTTACAGCTGCCATATCGAAGTGCTGCGGCCGAAAAGCCGCGGCACCGTCACCCTGCGCAGCAGTGATCCGCTCGATGCCCCGGTGATTGACCCGCGTTTCTTCGAGCGGCGCGAGGACATCGACTTGCTGGTCAAGGCCGCGAAGACCCAGGCACGGATTCTCGAGTCCGAATATTTCACCCCATTCGAGCCGGAGCTCATCTACCCCGTCGACTGGAATGACGACCAGCAGATCGAGCAAGACATTCGCCGCCGTGCCGATACCCAGTACCACCCCGTCGGGACCTGCAAGATGGGCCCGGACAGCGACCCGCTGGCGGTAGTCGACGCGCGCCTGCGTGTGCGTGGCGTCGAGGGCCTGCGCATCGCCGACGCCTCGGTCATGCCGACCATTCCCGGCGGCAACACCAATGCGCCGACCATCATGATCGGCGAGAAGGCCGCCGCCATGCTCAGGGAGGATGCGCGCCGCGGTTGAACCCGCGAGCAGCGCGTCCCGCCGACGCGGGACGGCCACCCAGCAGTCAATAACTCCAACAAGAGAAGACTCGATGTATTACACCCAAGCATTGCACCGTGCCGTGCAGCAGCATCCCCAGCGCCTCGCCACCATCTTCGGCGAGCGCTGCCACACCTATGCCGAGTTCGGCGAGCGTGTCGCGCGCCTGGCCGCCGCACTGCAGGCGCTGGGTATGGCCAGTGGCGACCGCATCGCCATGCTGTCGCTCAACTCCGATCGCTATCTGGAGTACCTGTTTGCCGTGCCGTGGGGCGGCGGCGTGTTGAACCCGTGCAATACGCGCTGGTCCGCCGCCGAGATTCTCTATTCGCTGGACGATTCGGCATCCAGCATGCTGCTGGTCGATGACGCCTTCCTGCCGTTAGCCAAGGCGTTCATCGCCGACGCTTCGACCCTGCGCCAGGTGATCTACTGCGGCGAAGGCGACACCCCGGCGGGAATGCACAGCTACGAAGCGCTGATTGCCGACCACGCGCCGATGACCGACGTGGCGCGCCGCGGCGACGACCTGCTCGGGGTGTTCTACACCGGCGGCACCACCGGCTTTCCCAAGGGCGTGATGATCAGCCACAACGGCATGGGCTACTCGTCGCTGGCGTTGCATGCCGAGCTCGGGCCGACCCTGGCCGACGGCGTTTACCTGCATAGCGCGCCGATGTTCCACCTGGCGGACATGGCCGGCGGCAGCATGCACTGGCTCTGCGGCAATACCCACGCCGTGGTGCCGGCGTTCTCCGCCGAGGCAGTGATTGAGGTGATCGAGCGTCATCGGGTCACGCACACGCTGCTGGTACCGACGATGATCCAGTTGCTGGTGGATTCGCCGGCCCTGCAGGGGCGCGACCTGGCCAGTCTGAAGAGCGTGGTTTACGGCGCCTCGCCAATATCCGAGGCGGTGCTCGACCGCGCCTTCGGCAGGCTGCCGGGCGTCGAGTTCATGCAGGCCTACGGCATGACCGAGATGTCGCCAGTGGTTGCCGTCAACCCGGCCTGGACCCACCGCCCCGAGCATCGCGCCAGTGGCAAGCTGCGCTCCGCCGGGCGCGTTGGCCTGTGCAGTCAGGTGTGCATCGTCGACGCCGAAGGCAACGAGGTGCCGCGCGGCACCATTGGCGAAATCGTCGCGCGCGGGCCGAACATCATGCTGGGCTACTGGGGCAAGCCGGAGGCCACGGCAGACGCGATTCGTGACGGTTGGATGCAAACCGGCGATGGCGCCTACATGGACGAGGACGGCTTCATCTTCATCGTCGACCGGGTCAAGGACATGATTGTTACCGGCGGCGAGAACGTTTACTCGGTGGAAGTGGAGAACGTCGCGGTCAAGCATCCGGCCGTGCAACAGTGCGCGGTGATCGGTATTCCCGACGAGCGCTGGGGCGAACTGGTGCACGCCTGCGTGGTGCTCAAGCCGGGCATGACGCTGGAGCTGGAGGCGTTGATCGACCACTGCAAGCAGCACATCGCCAACTACAAATGCCCACGCAGCATGGAAGTGCTGGACAGCCTGCCCATCTCCGGCGCCGGCAAGATCATCAAGAACCCGCTGCGAGACAAGTTCTGGGCCGGCCGCGATCGCCGCGTTGGCTGAGGTTCGCAGCTCGTAGGATGGGTTGAGCGCAGCGATACCCATCAACCAGGCCGTGTGGGTATCGCTGCGCTCAACCCATCCTACGCATTGCTGGCGCCCTCGCCTCGGGCGAGGACGCCAGGCGAGGGCTTACAGCTGGCGGGCGATCAGGTCCTTCATCACCTCGTTGGCGCCGCCGTAGATCTTCTGCACCCGCGAGTCGACGAACAGCCGCGCGATCGGATACTCGTCCATGTAGCCGTAGCCGCCGAATAGCTGCAGCAGCTCATCGGTGACCTTGCACTGCATATCGGTGCACCACAGCTTGGCCATATAGGCGGCCTGGGCATCGAGTTTTCCGTCCAGCAGGCGCTGGATGCAGTCGTTGATGAAGGTGCGGCCGACGTGGGCAATGGTGGCGCATTCGGCCAATTTGAATTTGGTGTTCTGCAGATCGAACAGGCTCTGGCCGAACATCTTGCGGTCTTTGGTGTAATCGGTGGCCAGCTCCAGGGCCCGCTCGATGACCGCCACGGCGGGCGCCGCCAGCAGCAGGCGCTCGTAGGCCAGCTGGCTCATCAACTGAATGAAACCGTTGCCTTCCACCCGACCAAGCAGGTTGGCCACCGGTACGCGCACGCTGTCGAAGAACAGCTCGCAGGTGTCCGAGCCATGCAGGCCGATCTTCTTCAGCTTGTTAACGCTGAAGCCCTTGAGGTTCTCAGTCTCGACCACCACCAGCGAAATACCCTTGGCGCCATCGTCCGAGGTGCGCACGGCAACCACCACCAGATTGCCGCTGTAACCGTTGGTGATGAAGGTCTTGGATCCGTCGATTACATACTCGTCGCCTTCGCGGCGAGCACGGGTGCGCAGGGCCTTGAGGTCCGAGCCGCAACCCGGCTCGGTCATGGCGATTGCGGCGAAGAGTTCGCCGCTGGCCAGGCGCGGAATCCACTGCTGTTTTTGCTCCTCGTTGCCGTAGTCGAGTATGTAGTGGGAGGCAATGGAGTGCACGGCAGTGCTTGGCGGCAAGCCGGCGCGGCCGAGTTCTTCCACGGCGACCAACTGATAGGACAGCGGGGCGCCGGCGCCGCCGTATTCCTCACCGATCTCAGGTAACAGGAAGCCCATTGCCCCGAAGCCCTGCCAGACCTCGCGCGGGACGTGGCCCTGCTCGCGCCAGCGATCGTTGTGCGGGGTCATCTCGTTAGCGATGTAGCGACGCAGCTGGTCGCGGTAGGTCTCGATGTCCGAGTCCATCCAGGCATGTTGGTGCAGTTGGGGCAGCATAGGGTTCGATCTCCACGAATCATGTCGGCGCCACTGGGGAGGGGCGTGTCGTGGGCGAGCCTATGGCTTGTGCTGGCGCGCGCAAATAGCTATTTGCCGCAAAGCAATTGCCATCTACCTCAGGCGGTCAGAGGCCCTTGCGCACCTGCCCTGGCGGCTGGCCGGTCCAGCGCTTGAAGGCGCGCTGAAAGCTAGCGCTGTCGGCGAAGCCGAGCTCCTCGGCGAGCACCGGGATGGGCAGCTTGGTGGTCTGTAGGCGATAGATCGCCCAATCGCGGCGCAGGCTGTCGCGGATGTTCTGGAACGAGGCGCCTTCCTGGGCTAGGTGACGCTGCAACGAACTCGCCGAGCAATGCAGGGCGGCGCTGGTCTGCTCGAGGTCCGGCCAGGTCGCGTGGAGGGCGCGCTCCTCCTGCAGGTAGGCGCGCACCCGGTCGCCGACACGCGCCGGGATGGCAGGCACCAGCAGGTCGAGCAGCGACTTGTCCAGGTAGGCGTCAAGGTGGCTGCTGTCTCTGCGCACCGGGGCCTGCAGGGCTTGCGAATCGAACCAGACCGCCGAGTGGGGGGTGCTGAAGCGGACCTCGGTAGGGAAGATTTTCTGGTAGTCGCCGGCGTAGTCGGGGCGCGGAAACTGCAAGTCAACGCCCACCGGGCGCAGGTTTCCGCCCTCCAGCCAGGTCATGAAGCGCCACAGCTGGCGCAGAATCAGTTCATGAGCGAACTGCCGAGCCTGCATTTGTGGATTGCTGAAACGCAATTCGACCCGCACGCGGTGGCCGTCGTCCAGCAGCACGGGGTTGAGGTCGTCCTGCAGCAGTCGCAGCGTGTGGGTGAACTCGTACAGCCCGCCGACCAAGGTTCCGCCCGTCAGGGCCGAGCGCACCATCAGCGCGAAACTGCCGCGCCGCAGTTTGCGCGAGAACATCGCCACGCCTTCGTCGTCGAGCCCGGCAATGGTCCTGCGCAGCAGAGCGGCGTACTGGTCGACGGTGACGTGGTGATCGAGGTCTTGCGGCTGCTGCGGGTCGATGCCGGCCTCGCGCAGAAAGCCTTCAATCGCGTAGCCCTGCTCGCGGGCCGCAGCCAGCAGGGAGGAGACGAACACGGCGGCGAAGACAACGGGAGTAGGGGTCGACATTAGTGGATTCTGCAATGCATTTGCGGTGCTGGGACATTGGCGGGATTAAGGGCATCCCTAACATTAAGCCCACAACGCCCCGTGCTGACGCAACTCAATGCAGGAAGAGACCATGAGCCGCAATGTCTACGTGATCGGGGTCGGCATGATCCCATTCGTCAAGCCGGGTGCCAACGCACCGTACCCCGAGATGGCCGCTACTGCCCTGCGAACCGCCCTGGCCGATGCTGGCCTGGAATACGCCAGCATCGAGCAGGCCTACGTCGGCTACGTCTATGGCGATTCTACCGCGGGGCAGCGTGCGCTCTACGAAGTCGGCATGACCGGCATCCCGGTGGTAAACGTTAACAACAACTGCTCGACCGGCTCCAGCGCGCTGTACCTGGCCAACCAGGCAGTTCGGGGCGGCGCGGAATGCGTTTTGGCGCTGGGTTTCGAGCAGATGAATCCGGGCGCGCTGGGCACCCAGTTCGGTGACCGGCCGAGCCCATTCGAGCACTTCGACCGGCTCACTGACGAACTGGTCGGTAATGGAGACATCCCCTTCGCGTTGCGTTACTTCGGCGGCGCCGGCCAGGCGCACATGCGCGAGTTCGGCACCAAGTTGGAGACCTTCGCCAAGATCCGCGCCAAGGCCAGCCGCCACGCCGCGCACAATCCGATGGCGCTGTTCCGTAACGTGGTCAGCGCCGACGACGTAATGAACTCGCCAGTGATGTGGCCGGGGGTGATGACCCGCCTGATGGCCTGCCCGCCGACCTGCGGAGCCGGCGCGGCGATCCTCTGCTCAGAGGACTTCCTCAAACGCCATGGCATCCAGGGCGCGGTGCGCATCCGCGCGCAAGCCATGGTCACCGACACGCCGCAGGCCTTCGAGGCGCGCGACATGCGCGAAGTGGTCGGCTTCAGCATGGCGCGTAGCGCCGCGCAGCAGGTCTACGAGGCCGCCGGCGTCGGCCCGCAGGACATCCAGGTGGTCGAGTTGCATGACTGCTTCGCGCAGAACGAGCTGCTCAGTTACGAGTCGCTGGGCCTGTGCCCAGTGGGCGGCGCCGAGCGCTTCGTCGAGGACGGCGACAACACCTACGGCGGCAAATTCGTCACCAACCCCTCAGGCGGCCTGCTCTCCAAGGGCCACCCGCTGGGCGCCACCGGTCTCGCGCAGTGCACCGAGCTGGTCCAGCAACTGCGCGGCCAGTCTGGCGCCCGCCAAGTGGAAGGCGCACGCCTGGCCCTGCAACACAACCTCGGACTCGGCGGCGCTTGCGTCGTGACCCTGTACGAACGCCTCTGAGGAGCAACCCATGATCGACAAAAAGTGGATCGGCCACGAACTGGCCGCCACCACCATGACGCTTGAGCGCGGCCGGCTGTGCGCCTTCGCCCGGGCCATCGGTGAGACCGACCCGGTGTACACCGACCTCGCCGCCGCCAAGGACGCCGGCTACGCCGACCTGCCGGTGCCGCCGAGCTTTCTGTTCGGCGCCGAGCTGGACGCCGGCACCCTCGACCGCATGCTGGACGACCTGGACATCCCGATCGCCAAGATCCTCCACGGCGAGCAGAGCTTCACCTACCACAAGGCGCTGTGCGCCGGCGAAACGGTCATCGTGAAGTCGCGCATCGCCGACATCTTCGACAAGAAGAACGGCGCCCTGGAGTTCCTGGTGAAGACCTCGGAAGCCCGTAACGACAACGACGAACTGGTCGCCGAGCTGCGCACCGTACTCGTGGTCCGCCACTGATGGAGTTCTGCGCATGAGCAACGCATTGCAGAACGTGAAGGTCGGCGACCGCCTGCCGGAGCTGACCCTACCAGCGGTCAACCGCACCACCCTGGCGCTTTTCGGCTGCGCCTCGGGCGACCTCAATCCAATCCATCTCGACATCGACTTCGCGCGCAAGGCCGGCATGCCCGACGTGTTCGCTCACGGCATGTTGAGCATGGCCTGGCTCGGCCGCCTACTGACTCGCTGGGCGCCGCAGAGCCGACTTCGCAGCTTCGGCGTGCGCTTCCAGGGCATCACCCACCTGGGCCACATCATCACCTGCCAGGGGCGGGTGACCGAGATCGCCGAGGTCAATGGCGAGCGCTGCGCCCGTGTCGAAGTAGCCACGGTCAACCAGTACGGGCAGATCAAGATCGTCGGCGACGCGCTGGTCGCTCTGGGCTGATTCCCTGTTTCCGCATTTTCTAGGACTGACAAATGAGTAAGAAGCTCGACGGCAAAGTCGCCTTGATCACCGGTTCCGGGCGTGGCATCGGCCGCGCCATTGCGTTGAAACTCGCCGCCGATGGTGCCCGCGTGGTCGTCAACGACCTCGACGCCGCGCCGGCTGAAGACGTGGTCGCAGAAATCCGCGCCGCGGGCGGCGAGGCGGTGGCCTGCATCGGCAGCGTCTCCGCGCCGGACTTCGCCGAGCGCTTCGTCGGCACCGCGGTCGAGCACTACAAGGGCCTCGACATCATCGTCAACAACGCCGGCTACACCTGGGACAACGTGATCCAGAAGATGACCGATGAGCAGTGGTACGCGATGCTCGACGTGCACCTCACCGCTCCGTTCCGCATCCTGCGCGCCGCCCTGCCGGTGATCCGCAGCCTGGTCAAGGCCGAGCAGGAATCCGGCGTGCGCAACGTGCGCAAGGTGGTGAACATTTCCTCGGTCGCCGGCCTGTTCGGCAACGCCGGGCAGACCAATTACTCCACCGCAAAGGCCGGGATCACTGGGATGACCATGACCCTGGCCAAGGAGTGGGGGCGCCTGAACACCACCGTCAACTGTGTGGCCTACGGCTTCATCAAGACACGCCTGACAGAAGTCAGCGCCGACGGCAACGCCACCGCCAACATCGAAGGACGTGAGATCAAGGTCGGCGTCAATCCGGACTTGATGACCTCACTGGAGCGCACCATTCCGCTCGGTCGCGCCGGCACGCCGGAAGAGGCGGCGGGCTCGGTGTACATGTTCTGCATTCCGGAGGCCGACTATGTCAGCGGCCAAACGCTGCTGTGCAGCGGTGGGCTGACCGGGATCTGAGCCAGGCTTCCCACCGCATTGCTCATAACGCTCAACCACAGCAATTCAGCACCGAATGACGGAGAAGCCGGGGCCATGCGCGCTCGGCTGCGCCCATATTCGAGCTACCACGGGTCGCTGAAGGCACCCGAAATAACAACAAGGAGCAAAAATGAAAGACAAACGCAGCGGACTGTCGCGGCTGGTGCTGGCCGCATCACTCGCGGGTTTTTCGGCGCTGGCCGTGGCCGCGGACAAACCGAACATCCTGGTGATCTTCGGCGACGACATCGGCCAGACCAACATCAGCGCCTATGGCCAAGGCGTCGTCGGTTACGAGACGCCGAATATCGACCGCATCGCCAAGGAAGGCATGCTGTTCAGCGACTATTACGGCGAGAACAGTTGCACCGCCGGCCGCTCGACCTTCATTACCGGACAGGCTTCCTTGCGCACCGGCCTGACCAAGGTCGGTATGCCTGGCGCACCAGTGGGCCTGCAGGCGCGCGACGTCACCATGGCCCAGGCCCTCAAGGCACGCGGCTACGCTACCGGGCAGTTCGGCAAGAACCACCTCGGCGACCGTGATGAATATCTGCCGACCAACCACGGTTTCGACGAATTCTTTGGCAACCTCTACCACCTGAACGCCGAGGAAGAGCCCGAGCGCCCTTACTGGCCGAAGGATGACCCGGATTTCGTCAAGGCCGCTTCGCCGCGTGGCGTGATCCACTCCTACGCCGACGGCAAGATCGAGGACACCGGTGCGCTGACGTCCAAGCGCATGGAAACCATCGACGACGAAACCACCGCGGCGGCGCGGGCGTTCATCGAGAAGCAGGCCAAGGCCGACAAGCCGTTCTTCGTCTGGATGAACACCACGCGCATGCACCTGTTCACCCACGTCCGCCAGGCTCATCAGGGCCAGAGCGGCATGCCGGGTAACGAGTACGCCGACGGCATGCTCGAACACGACAGTGACGTCGGCAAACTGCTGAAGACCCTGGATGATCTGAAGATCGCCGACAACACCATCGTCGTCTATTCCACCGACAACGGGCCGAACCAGTTCTCCTGGCCGGACGCGGCGACCACGCCGTTCCGCAACGAGAAGAACTCCAACTGGGAGGGGGCTTTCCGCGTGCCGGCGATGATTCGCTGGCCGGGCAAGATTCAGGCCGGGGAAGTTGCCCGCGGGATGTTCTCCGGACTCGACTGGTTCCCCACGCTGCTGGCGGCGGCGGGTGATACCGATATCAAAGAGCGTCTGCTCAAAGGTGCCGACCTCGGCGGCAAGACCTACAAGGTGCACCTCGATGGCTACAACCAGCTGGACTACCTGACCGGCAAGACGAAAGAGAGCGCGCGCAAGGAGTTCTACTACTTCAACGACGACGGTGCACTGGTCGCCTCGCGCTTCGGCGACTGGAAGGCGGTGTTCTGCGAGCAGCGCAAGCCGGGCGGTTTCGAGGTATGGAGCGAGCCCTTCGTCTGCCTGCGCGTGCCGAAGATCTTCAACCTGCGCATGGACCCATACGAGCGTGCGGATGTGGTCTCCGATCAGTACTACGACTGGATGCTCAAGAATGTTTACCTGATCAACATCGCCAGCATGAAGGCTGCCCGGTTCCTGCAGACCTTCGTCGAGTACCCGCCGAGCCAACGCCCCGCCAGTTTCAGCATCGACCAGGTACGCAAGCGGGTCGATCAGCAGATCGAGGAAAAGATGCGGCAAGCGCAGTAGCGGGGTAAGGGGTGTCTGACTACCGACAGGCGCCTCCTCGTCCTGAACGTCCGCCCCGGCGCTTACCCGTTGTCGGTGCCGGCCGGGCGTTCCTTCTAGATCGCAGAGTCTTCCTCTCTCTCCCTCCAGCTACGAGCTGCCGCTCATGCGCCTTCGCAGATTACTTTGGGGACGTCCGAGGGCAGCCTCTGGCCGGTTAGCGCCCTTGCTCTGGCTAACCATCCTTGTCCTCCAGAACGCGGAGGACAAATCCATGAACTCCATTACCACCTGCAGTCATCAGCCCTGGAACAGTGGAGGGGCCGGCGGACAACCTATGCGGGGTTATGCGTCCTCCGGGACTAGCGATGATTGCGATAGCGTTGGGTCAAGGACTGCACGAGGGTGACGTAGGTTTGCGTCTCGGCGTAGGGCGGCACCCCGTTGTACTTGTCCACCGACAGTTCGCCAGCGTTGTAACCCGCCAAGGCCAAGGTCTGATTGCCGTTGAAGCGCTTGAGCAGCCAGGCCAGGTAGCGCACGCCGCCACGAATGTTCTGCCGCGCGTCGAACGGATCGTCCACGGCGAAGCGCTCGGCGGTGGCGGGCATCAGTTGCATCAGTCCCTGGGCGCCGGCGACGGAGATGGCGTTGGGGCGAAACGCCGATTCGGCATGGATCACCGCGCGGACCAGCGCCCGGTCGACACCGTAATGACCCGAAGCAGCTTCGATCTCCCGCCGATAGGAACGGGTGTCCAGGCGCAGTGAGGCGACCTTGAAGTCCTTCGGCGCCATGCACAGATAGCAGCCCTTGATGTAATAGAGATCCAGCACATCCACCCGTGCGGAAATCCCAACGGGGCGTCGACTGACGTACTGACGAACACCCTTGTGGACGAAGGTGTACACCCGCATCCGCCCTGCGCCTGGGTTGTCGTCCCTCACAAGCCTCGGCTGGGCCATTGCCTTGGCGCCGACGGCGCCGCCCGCCACGCCATCCACCCGGGTGCAGCGGGCGCTGGCGATGGTTTGGCTGTTGTAGCTGATGGTTCCGTCCCTGGCCTGGCACTTGAACATGGCGCTGGCGCACAGTGGCGCGACCAGCAAGGCCAGCCCGATGCAGCCAGGAAGGCTCTTGCGAGCCCATCGCCATGTTCTGGAACTCATCACATCGCTCCGCGCCGCAGGCGCCGATCAGGCCGGGGGCCTGGCCCGAGCAACCGGGAAGCACCCATTGGGGCTGCCGTTGCCGGCGGTAACCCCAAGCGAGCTTTGCGCACGCTCGCCGTGCTCCTGTTACTGACAGGACCCCAGGATTTCCCAGGCGCTGCCTTTGCAGGGCCCGGCCTGCGTGGCCCACCGTTGGTTATAGCCCGTGTAGCCGGCTTTGAAACCTGCTGTGACGGACGGGCTGCCGGCGCTCCCGCGTGACGCAGGCCTGAGTGCTCGGACGACGCGTCGTCCCGGCCTGTCAGGGCCGGGCGCACGTCTGATCCGCGGGTTACTATCGAGGCAACCTAAACGATATCGTCCACTACGCCGCCATCGACCCGTAACGCCGCGCCGCTGGTGGCGGACGCTTGGGTAGAGCAGACATAGACGACCATATTGGCCACCTCCTCGACAGTTGCCGCACGCTGGATCAAGGAGGTTGGGCGGTGCTGCATGACGAACTCGGCAGCGACAGCCTCCAGGGTTTTCCCGGATCTGACGCGCTCCTCGTCAAGCATATGGGCCAGCCCGTCTGACAAGGTCGGCCCAGGCAACACGCTATTGACGGTCACGCCGCTACCTGCGACGCGCTTGGCCAAGCCGCGAGACAACGACAGCTGCGCGGTCTTGGTTACTCCGTAATGAATCATGTCCGCCGGGATATTGAGGCCGGACTCCGACGAGATGAACACCACCCTGCCCCAACCGCGCTCGACCATGGCCGGCACTAATGCACGACTGAGCCGCACCCCCGACATCACGTTGGTCTGCCAATAGTTTTCCCAGCACGCATCATCGGTCTCGAAGAAATCGACCAGACCATAGATTCCGGCGTTGTTCACCAGAATATCTACCGCCGGCAACGCGGCGATCAGCGCGTCAACACCGTCCGCGTTGCTCAGATCAGCCACGGCCCCGCTCAAGCTGGCCTGCGGTAGCGCTTCGCGTATGCGCGCCAGGGCTTTCTGCACCGAACTGTCACTGCGGCCGTTGATGACCACGGTAGCGCCGGTGGCCGCCAGGCCTTGCGCGATGGCAAAACCGATGCCGCCTGTCGATGCAGTGACCAGGGCGGTTTTGCCAGTCAAATTGATATGCATGATTTGTCCCCTGCTAGCACCGGGTTCTGCCCGGCGGGTTGGTTTGGTCGCTGCAAAGCGTAGTAGCCCGCCGGCCTGTCCGTTGGCTGGCTACCCAAAGACCGCCACCGGGCAATTGGCGATGGAACGACCTGCAAAACCCCTGGCGCAGGCTGCAGTCCCTGGGGACCGGCCCCACCCGCATGGCCGGAGGCCGGACATAAAAAAGCCCAATCACCAGGATTGGGCGAAGCACACGATGAACCACAGCTTTCCAATCAATCACGGTATGCCGGCGCCCTTGTAGACCACCCCACCCTTCATCACCCAGCCAACCTTGGCGAAGCGCTTCACGTCGGCCAGCGGATCGCCATCCACGGCGATCAGGTCGGCGTACTTGCCGACTGCGATGCTGCCGATGTCCTGGTCGCGTTCGAGGAAGCGTGCGGCGTCGAGAGTCGCGGCGCGGACCGCCTGCAGCGGGGTCAGGCCGATCTCGACCAGCAACGGGAACTCCGAGGCGTTCTCGCCCGGAGGGCCGTCGGTGCCGTAGATGATCGGCACGCCGGCCTTGACCAGCTTCTGTGCGTTGCTCTGGTAGACCTCCAGCACCTTCTGCAGCTGCACCAGCGCCGCCGGCGAGGCGCCGACCGCCTTGGCGCGCGCCAGCGCGGTGCCGTACACCGACAGGGTCGGCACCACCACCTGATGCCGGTTGGCCTTGATCAGGCGAATGCCTTCGTCGTCGATCAGCGAGGCGTGCTCGATGGAGTCGACGCCGAGGCGTGCCGCCAGCTTCACGCCGTCGGTGGCGTGGGCGTGCACGGCGACCTTAACGCCGTAGCGGTGCGCGGTCTCGACCACCGCCCTCACCTCCTCCTCGGCGAACTGCGTGGTGGTCGGATCGGTGCCGCTGACGAAGCCGCCGGTGATACAGATCTTGATGAAGTCGGCGCCGTACTTGGCCTGCTCGCGCACCTTGCGCACAAAGCCTTCGGGGCTGTCGGCGACGCCCGGCGCGTCGACCGTCACGCCCGGCGCCAGGCGTGGTCCGCTGCAGTGCCCGCCGGTCACCGCCAGCAGGGTGCCGGCGTCGAGGATGCGCGGGCCGACCACATCGCCGTCGGCGATCGCGTCGCGCAGCGCCACCCCGGAGAAGCTCGGCCCCGCCCATGCTGCGCACGGTGGCCGCGCCCTTCAGCACGCCGCGCGCGACGCCGGCGTTGGGCCCGGCGCCGTTGGCGATGTGCACGTGGGCATCGATCAGCCCAGGCAGCGGCGCCCGTTCACCGAGGTCGATGACCTGTGCCCCGGCCGGCACCGGCAGCCTGCTCGGCGTTGCGCGCCAGCACCTGCGCACGCAGGGCATCGGCAGTGGGCGCGGCGAAGGCGCCGCTGGACAGGCCGAGCACGGCCACGGCTAGGCCCAAACGGCCTCTGGGGAGGAATGACATAGGTGGCTCCTTGCATGGATGCTTTTTGTAGGAAGAGGTACGGGAAGGAGGTCGGGCAGGCGAGGCAGGCATGACTGCGCCTGTCCCGAGACAACGAAACGCCGGTTAGCGGCGGAAAAAGATGGCGCCGCCGTCAGGGCGACGGCGGCGCGCGACGGGACTCAGGCCACGGCTTCGAGCAGCTTCTGCCCCTGCGGCCACAGGCCGGTCATCTTCCACTGCTGCTCGAGCACGCCGGGGCCGAACTCCTTGGAGCCGCCGAAGATCTCGGCCAGCCCCTGGAAGTAGGCGCCCTCCTCGATCAGCAGAATCAACTTGGAGGCCTGGATGATGCCGGTGCCCCAGAAGGTCGCCCCGCCGTTGGCTTCGAGGATCGCCGGGGTGTGCGGGTTGGCCTGGATCTGCTCGACGATGTAGTCGGCTTCCGGCTGGCGGCGGTCGATGTAGATCGGCAGCTCGCGCGCCAGGGTCACCCGTTGCGAGGCGGCATAGCGGATCGGCAGCACGCGGTGCGCGCTGGCCCAGCCGCCGAGGTACGGGGTGTGCACGTGGATCACCACGTTGACTTCCGGACGCTGCTGGAAGATCGCCGCGTAGCGCTTGCCATTGCCGCCGGCCTTGCTGCCGCTGAGCGGCGAGCTGCCGTCGATGCTCTCGTCGAGGGCCACCACGCCGTCGTAGCTGGCCACCACCGCGCGAATTTCCTGGTCGTCGGCCCACGGGCCTGGCGCGTGCAGGGCGATCACCAGTTCGCTGTCCGGCACGCGGACATAGGCCTGGTAGGTGTTGGTGGCGGTCAGCGTGCGGGTGTCCCTGAGTACGCGAAATGCCTTGGCGAAGTCGCGCTTGGCCTGGTCGAGCTGGCCGAGCAGTTGCGGAGTGAGGCTGGCGGTCATGGTCGAGCTCCTGTCTGGTAAGGGAAGCCACGCTCGGTTGCGCGGTTCTGCCGGGTCCTGAGCAGGACTTGTGCCAGCCAGTAAATCCCTTTTATTTCAACAGCTTGTAGAGATAGCTCAGCAACCTGCACGGCGCGGATAGCGATTCTGCTGCAGCCCCAGCAGCCGCTGCTGGCGAGGTGTTGCTGGATCAGCAATCGCCCCTCCAGCGAGCCCACCCACAACGCTGCAAGCCGCGCCAGACAAGGCTTACAGCCTTTCGGCACAGCCCTTGCTCCAGACCCTGCACCCCCAGCGCCGAGCCGCTGCGGATCTCTCAAGCAGCCACTGGAGCACCCTTCATGAGTACCGAATTCTTCTGGCGCCTGCCGCTCGGCAGCGACGGCCCGCAAATCGCCTCGGACAAGAACAACCGCGGCGTCGCCCAGTACCGGCCGGGCAACATCGCCCCCGGCCGCTTGCCGAATGGCGAGCCGGACGGCTTCACCTACATCGACTACGTCGCCCAGGTGGCCAAGGCCGCCGAGCTGGCCGGCTTCGAAGGCGCGTTGCTGCCGACCGGCCCCGAGCCGTGGATCGCCGCCGCGGCGCTGGCCCGCGAGACACGGCGGATCAAGTTCCTGATCGCCTTCCAGGCCACCTGGACGCTGCCGGCCTACGCCGCGCAGCAGGCGGCGATCCTGCAGAACCTCAGCCGCGGGCGCCTGGAGTGGAACATCATCACCGGCGGCAACCCGGCCAGTCAGCGCGCCAACGGCGACTTCCTCGAGCACGACAAGCGCTACCAGCGCACCGGCGAATTCCTCGACATCATCCAGGGCCTGTGGGCGAACGAGCAGTTCAGCTACCAGGGCGACATCTACCAGCTGGAGAACGGTTCGCTGCCGCTCGGCCTGCGCAACGAGCGCAAGCCCGGGGTGTACTTCTCCGGCTTCTCCGACCCGGCGCTGGACGTCGCCGCCAAGCACGCCGACGTCTACCTGAACTGGGCCGAGCCGGTCGACAAGCTCAAGCCGCACATCGATCGGGTCCGCGAGCTGGCCGCCAAGCAGGGCCGCGAGGTGCGCTTCGGCATCCGCATCGACCTGTTCGCCCGCGAGACCGAGGAAGCCGCGTGGAGCGAGCTGCGCCGCCAGTACGAGCGCATCGACGCCAAGACCAGCGCCTTCATCAAGCACTTCGCCACCGGTTCCGACTCGGTCGGCGCGGCGCGGCAGACCGCCTACCACCAGAACACCGACCGCTTCGATGACCTGATCATCGGCCCCAACCTGTTCGCCGGCTTCGGCAAGGCCAAGCCGGGGCCGACCATCGGCCTGGTCGGCAGCCACGAGAACGTCGCCGAGCGCCTCGCCGAGTACCGCGACGCCGGCTTCTCGACCTTCATCCTGGCCGGCAATCCGCACCTCGAAGAGGCCCTGCGCATCGGTCAGGAAGTGTTGCCTCTGGTGCACGCCAGCGCGCCGCAAAGCAACGGCCAACCCATCGCATCAACCGCCGCACTGAAAAGTGCCTGACCAGGAAGGAAATGAAGCATGAGCCAACAATTGGAAACGCTCTGGTACACCCGCTGCCCGGTACCGACCGGCCTCGGCATCGCCGTGCAGAAAGGCTGGCTGGAGGAAACCCTGGGCGCCCAGGGCACCGCCATCAAGTCACTGCGCGAGTCCGACAACCAGGCGGTGCGCGAGTCGCACTTCGACCACACCCTGCAGAACTCGGTACGCCACGGCGGCAACATCCCGGCCATCTGGGCGCGCGCCAGCGGCCGCGAGACGCGGGTGATCGGCCTGTCCTGGGCCGACGAGGTGCAGCTGATCCTCACCAACCCGGACAGCGGCATCAAATCCGCCAAGGACCTCAAGGGCCGCAAGTTCGGCCTGCCGAACTGGGCCAACGCGCAGATCGACTTCACCCGCGCACAGGCCATCCGCGGCCTGGAGAACGCGCTGAAACTCGACGGCCTGGAGGTCAAGGACGTCGAACTGGTCGACTACCTGCACGGCGGCACCTTCAGCGATGAAGCGGCGCAGACCGTCAACGGCATCTCCACTTTCGGCGGCCGCCGTCGCGGCGGGCAGAACGCCGAGCTGGTCGGCCTGCTGCGTGGCGAAGTCGACGCGATCTTCCTCAAGGGCGCCAGCGCCGCGCAGCTCGCTCAGCAGTTCGGCCTGCACACGGTGATCGACACCGGCTCGCACCCCGAGCCGCTGATCCGCGCCAACAACGGCACGCCGCGCACCCTGAGCGTCGACCTCAACCTGCTCGACCAGCACTTCGATGTGGCGGTCGGCATCCTCAGCTCGGTGCTGCGCGCCGAGGAATGGGCCTGGACCCACCCGGACGACACCCGCCGCTACCTGGCCCGCGAGACCAACAGCAGCGAGTACTGGGTCACCCAGGCCTACGGCGACGACGCCCACCAGCGCCTGCGCACCAACCTCGACGAGCGCTCGCAGCTGGCCCTGCAGGACTTCACCGACTTCCTGCAGCGCTGGAACTTCATCCCGCAGAGCTTCTCGGTCCGTGACTGGATCGACGCGCGGCCGCTGGAAGCCCTGCGCAGCGCGGTGGCCAAGCGCGCGGGTTGATTTCTCCCCTCGCCCTCCGGGAGAGGGAGACAAGGTCCGAATAGAACCGGCAACACCTTCCCCTCTCCCGGAGGGAGAGGGAACTAGATCGAGCAATCTCTGGAATTACGAGTTTTATGACCCACTCCCTCGATACCCTCTGGTACACCCACAGTCCGGTACCCACAGGGCTCGGCATCGCCGTCGAATCCGGCCGTTTGGCACAAGCCTTCCGCCCGTTCGGCACGCGCATCCAGGCACTGCGCGAATCCTCCGACCGCGAAGTGCGCGAGGCGCATTTCGACCACCACCTGCACAACTCGGTACGCCACGGTGGCAACATTCCGGCCGTTTGGGCCAAGGCCAGCGGCCGCGCCACGCGCGTGCTCGGCCTGTCGTGGAGCGACGAGGTGCAGCTGATCGTCACCACCGCCGACAGCGGGGTGAGCAGCATCCGTGATTTGAAGAACCGCCGTTTCGGCCTGCCCAAGTGGGCCAACGTGCAGATCGATTTCACCCGCGCCCAAGCCATCCGTGGCCTGGAAAACGCCCTCAAACTGGAAGGCCTGCAGGTTAGCGACGTCGAGCTGGTCGACTATCCCTACGGCGGCAGCTACAGCGACGAGCCGACCCGGCATATCCACGGCGCCCAGGTGACCTTGGGCGCCAGCCGCGCGCGCAAGCGCAACAACGAGCTGATCGGCCTGCTGCGCGGCGACATCGACGCGATCTTCCTCAAGGGCGCGCACGGTCTGCAGATCGCCGACGAGTTCGGCCTGCGCGTGGTCGCCGACATCGGCTCGCACCCCGATCCGCTGATCCGCGCCAACATCGGCACGCCGCGCACCCTGACCGTCGACCAGCAGCTGCTCGACAACCATTTCGAGGCGGCGGTGCTGATCCTCGATACCGTGCTGCGTGCCGAGCAGTGGGCCTGGGCGCATCCTGAAGAGACCCGCCGTTTCCTCGCCCGCGAACTGAACACCAGCGAGTACTGGGTGGCCAACGCCTACGGCGACGACGCGCACCTGCGCCTGCAGACCAACCTCGCCGAGCGCTCGATCGTCGCTCTGCAGGACCTCACCGATTTTCTCGAGCGCTGGGAATTCATCCCGCGCAGCTTCGATGTGCGCGCCTGGATCGAGCCGAGCCCCTTCGAGCAGTTGCTGGAGAAGGTCAATGTCGCAATCTGATTCCACGCGGCGACCCGCCGCCTTCCTCGCCAACTTCATGCTGCTCGCCGCGTTCAGCGGCGCGACCATCGGCATGGCGAAGATCATCACCACCCTGTACGCCATCGAGATCGGCGCCAACGCCATGCAGCTCGGCATCATCGCCGCCATGGAGTCGCTGGGCATGGTGCTGCTCACCCTGCCCGCTGGCTTCGTCATCGCCCGTTACGGCGCGCGCCGCGTGTACTTCCTCGCCAGCCTCGGGCCGATGCTGCTCAACCTGGCGATTCCGCTGTTCGGCGGCTGGGTCTGGCTGGCCGTGGCGCGCCTGTTGATCGGCCTGTGCATCCCGTTCCGCATCGTCGCCATGAACAGCGCGTTCCTGCGCCAGCTGAAACGCATCGGCAACGACAAGGCCGGCTGGTACCGCGGCTCGCTGACCCTCGGCATGGGCCTGCTCGGCCCGCTGCTGGGCAACTGGCTGAGCGGCAGCAGCGGCTTCACCTTCGGCTTCGTGGTGATCGGCCTGTGCTTCGGCCTGATGGCGGTGTACAGCCTGGGCTTCTGGGAGGGGGAGCAGATCGTCCCGGTTGACGCCGATGCGGCCGACGAACTGGGCGGCATCTTCGCCCAGGTCAAGGCCATGCTCGCACACGTCGAGATCGCCGAGAGCTGCCTGATCGAGCTGCTGTCCGGGGCCACCAACGCGCTGTTCGGCACCTTCATCATCCTGCTCGCCATGGACGTCGCCCAGCTGTCGCAGAACCAGGCGGTGAGCCTGGTGATGATCCAGGGCCTGGCCTCGGTGGTGGCGCTGTTCGGCTTCGGCTACCTGGTCGAGCGCAGCGGTCGTCGCTTCGCCTACATCGCCAGCCTGAGCGCCGCGCTGCTCGGCCTGCTGCTGCTCGGCAGCGCCCACGGCTACTGGCTGCTGGCCGCCGGCGGGGTGCTGCTGAGTGCGGCGGCGGCGCTGATCCACCTGGTCAACATGGCCCAGCTCGGCGAGCACAGCGTCGACAAAAGCAAGATCTCCGGGCTGTTCAACCTGGCCGGGATGCTCGGCGGCTTCTCCGGCGCGCTGCTCGGCGGGGTGATCAGCCAGCTGGTTGGGCTCGGCAACCTGTTCCTCTGCTGGATGCCGCTGGTACTGCTGGCCGCCCTGTTCTGCTGGCTGCGCAAGCAACGCCGGCTCCCATCCGCCGTCGCTCTGGAGGGCTAAGCATGCTCACCCTTTCCTTCAACCGCCTGAGCTGGCTGATCTCGCCGTTCGTCGTGCTGCTGGCCTGGGCGCTGGTGGCCAACGCCGGCTGGTTCCCCACCCAGTTGCTGGTGCCGCCGCAGCACGTCTACGAGGCGTTCGTCGAACTGCTCGGCAGCGGCGAGCTGCGCGAGCACCTGCAGAACAGCCTGTCGCGCCTGGCCATCGGCTTCTCCATCGGTGCGCTGGGCGGCCTGCTGTTCGGCACCGCGATGGCCCTGTCGAAGAACGTCGAGGCCTACTGCGCGCCGCTGTTCCATACCCTGCGGCAGATTCCGTCGATCGCGCTGATCCCGATGTTCATCCTGTTCTTCGGCGTCGAGGAGACCTTCAAGATCCTGATCGTCACCAAGGCGGCGTTTTTCCCGGTGGCCCTGGCCGCCAGCGAGGGCGTCAAGGGCATCCCGCGCAGCTACTTCGATGTCGCCAGCGTATACCGCCTGCCGCTGAGCAGCCTGCTCAAGGACGTGGCCTTCCCGGCCGCCGCGCCGCCGATCGTCACCGGCCTGCGCATCAGCCTCAGCCGCGCCTGGATGGTGCTGGTCGCCGCCGAGTTGCTGGCCGCCGACAGCGGCCTCGGGCAGATGATCGAGATGAGCCGGCAGATGATGCGCATCGACGTGGTGATGGTCGGCGTGCTGGTCACCGGACTGATCGGCTTCACCCTCGACTATGGCTTCCGCCTCCTGGAAAAACGTCTGTTCCGTTGGAAACCGCGCTCATGAGTACTGTCACGCGTTACCTCAAACCTCTGCGCGGCCTGCTGCTGCCGTTGCTGCTGGTCGCCGCCTGGGAGTTCGCCTCGCGGCAGGGCGCCAGCCATGCCTACGCCTTCGTCCCGCTCAGCCAGATCGGCGCCGGCCTCAGCGAGTTGCTGGCCAGCGGCGAGCTGTGGCTGAGCACCTGGGCGAGCCTGCAGCGCACTTGCCTGGGCCTGCTCTACGGGGTGCTCGCCGGCTTCGCGGTCGGCGCGCTGATGGCCCTGTCGAAGGTCGCCGAACGCCTGCTCGCGCCGCTCTACCACACCCTGCGCCAGGTACCGATCCTCGGCCTGATTCCGCTGTTGGCCCTGTGGTTCGGCAGCGGCGAGTTCTCCAAGGTGCTGATCGTCTCGCTGGCGGCCTTCTACCCGATGACCCTGAACACCTTCGAGGGCTTCAGCCACGTCGAGCTGCGCTACCGCGAAGTCGGTCGGGTCTACGCCCTGACCCCGCTGCAGCAGTTCACCCAGGTGCTGCTGCCCAGTGCGCTGCCGAGCCTGTCCAACGGCGTGCTGCACGCCCTGGCGTTCGCCTGGGTCAGCTCGGTCGGTTGCGAGCTGTTCCTGTCCACCGGCATGGGCCTCGGCAACCTGATGATGAACGCCGAAACCGGCTCGCGCATGGAAGTCGTAGTGATCGGCGTGCTGTGCATCGGCCTGCTCGGTTACGCCATGAACCAGGCATTTTCCCGCTTCAGCCGCCATCTGCTGCGCTGGCGCAATCTTCGTTAAAGGTGACCCGTGATGACTGCCATTCTTGACCAGCAATTGATCGGCGCCGTGGTGCGCCAACCCGGGGCCCTGCAGGTGCGCAACCTGAGCAAGCAGTACCGGATCGACGAGCAGCGCCTGCCGGTGCTGGAGAACATCGACCTGCAGGTGCTGCCGGGCGAGTTCGTCAGCATCGTCGGCGCCAGCGGCTGCGGCAAATCCTCGCTGCTGCGCCTGATCGTCGGCCTGGAGAGCGAGTACGACGGCGACATCCTGCTCGACGGCCAGCCCATCGCCGGCACCAGCCTGGAACGCGGCATCGTGTTCCAGGACCACCGGCTGTTCCCCTGGAAGACCGTCGAGGAGAACGTCGCCCTGGCACTGAAGAACCAGCGCCTCGGCAAGAAGGAAAAGGCCGAGCTAGTCGCCGAGCACCTCGCGCTGGTCAACCTGACCGGCTTCGAGAAGGCCTACCCGCACCAGCTCTCCGGCGGCATGGCGCAGCGCGCGGCGATCGCCCGGGCGCTGATCACCAAGCCCAAGGTGCTGCTGCTCGACGAACCGTTCGGCGCCCTCGACGCGCTGACCCGCGTGCATCTGCAGCGCGAGCTGCAGCGCATCTGGGTGCAGCAGCGCAGCACCATGATCATGGTCACCCACGACGTCGAGGAAGCGCTGTACCTCGGCGACCGGGTGGTGGTCATGGACGCCCGCCCGGGGCGCATCAAGCATGAGGTGCAGGTCGACCTGCCGCACCCGCGCGAGCGCCACTCGCCGCGTTTGCAGCAGCTGAAGAACGAGCTGCTCGCCGAGCTGACCGGCGCCTGAGCCCCCGCAACCCAAAAGCCCCCGGCCTTGTCAGCCGGGGGCTTGGTTTTTGCGCGGCGGAGCGTTGGAGCCGGGGCGGAGTTACCCGGGGCTGCCGGGCTGGTGTTGCAAGGTCGCCTGGGTGACGTTGCTGCCCGGTGGCACGCTGCGGGTCAGCCAGACGTTGCCGCCAATCGTCGAACCCTTGCCGAGGGTGATGCGCCCGAGGATGGTCGCGCCGGCGTAGATCACCACGTCGTCCTCGACGATCGGATGGCGCGCCTGGCCCTTGTGCAGCTGGCCGGTCTCGTCGGCGGTGAAGCGCTTGGCACCGAGGGTCACGGCCTGGTAGATGCGCACTCGGTTGCCGATCACTGCCGTCTCGCCGATCACCACGCCGGTGCCGTGGTCGATGAAGAAGCTGTGGCCGATCTGCGCGCCGGGGTGGATGTCGATGCCGGTCGCCGAGTGGGCGATCTCCGCGGCGATCCGCGCCAGCAGCGGCAGGCCGGCGCGGTACAGGTGATGGGCCAGGCGGTGGTGGATCACCGCGAGGATGCCGGGGTAGCAGAGCAGCACCTCGTCGACGCTGCGCGCCGCCGGATCGCCGGCGAAGGCGGCAATCACGTCGCTGTCCAGCAAACGGCGCAGGCCCGGCAAGGCGGCGGCGAAATCGCGGACGATCTGCACCGCCACCGCATCGCTGCCCGCCTCCACCTCGCCACGCTGGCGCGCGGCATAGCGCAACTCCAGGCGCGCCTGCTCGAGCAGGCTGTTCAGCGCGTTATCCAGGGTATGCCCGACATAGAAGTCCTCGCTCTCCTGGCGCAACCCGCTGGGCCCCAGACGCATCGGGAACAGCGCCCCGCACAGCGCTTCGAGAATGTTTTCCACGGCGGCGCGCGATGGCAGTTCACGACTGCCCAGCTCTCGCGCGCGACCGGTGCTGCTGCGCCATTCGGCGCGCGCCGCACGCAGCTGTTCGACGATCTGCTCGAGCTGCCAGTTGACCGGCTTGGTCACGGCATCCAGCGGGGTAGGCGTCAGGCCGTCGAGATCGGCCGAGAGTTTCTTGGACATACAGGCTCCTTGCCGGCCGCATGCAGGCGGTCCGCCCAGATCATTAAAGAACGTGCGCGCAGCACTGCACAGCGAGCTACCGCGTGACCGGCGTGGACACCGGGTGAGGCCGCGCCTTGTTGCCGGCCACTCTAGGCCGCTGACATATGCCAAATAAATAATTATTTCTTTTACTTACAAAACTTAATTGAATATATGAATTACCCGGCAAGACCGCTCCCCTTTCCGGCGGATCGCCGCGCTGTCGGCCGTGCTAGAGGCGTCGCATCGCTGCTGCGGGTTCGAAGCGTAAGAGAAGGAGTTAGCCCCCCGCTTCGGAGGAGGCTGGAGCGCGGCCAACTGTGGTACAAGACCCGGGCAATTTGCGGCGCGACGCTTCCGGCGGCGCGCCCACCGTCACCGTCTTACAAGAGAGAATCCGCATGCCGCAGATCACCAACGTTCCGTATGACAGCCTGGAAATCGGCCAGACCGCCAGCTACAGCAAGACCGTCGAAGAGCGCGACATCCAGCTGTTCGCCGCGCTGTCCGGCGACCACAACCCGGTGCACCTGGACGCCGAGTACGCCGCCGGCACGCCGTTCAAGGAGCGCATCGCCCACGGCATGTTCAGCGGTGCGCTGATCAGCGCGGCGGTCGCCAGCACCCTGCCGGGTCCGGGCACCATCTACATTGGCCAGACCATGAGCTTCACCCGTCCGGTGAAATTCGGCGACACCCTGACCGTGCGCCTGGAAATCCTCGAGAAGCTGCCGAAGTTCCGCGTCAAGATCGCCACCCGAGTGTTCAACCAGAACGACGAACTGGTGGTCGACGGCGCCGCGGAAATCCTCGCTCCGCGCAGCCTGCAGACTGTCACCACCGCCGAGCTGCCGCCGATCACCATCGGCTGATCGCAGCACCTGCAGCACAGGAGCGGCGCCCGTCCGCTCCTGCATTTACCCGCCTTTCGCGCAGGCAAAAAAAAGGGCGACCGAAGTCGCCCAAGTTGCCTTGCGTGCCCTGTGTGAAACGACTAGCTGTGTTTGTGCGAGTCGCTCCAGATGAAGTAGCCGACGCCGCCGAAAAACGCGCACATCAGCAGAACCGTACCGATACCTGCCAGAACTGCATGATCCATGAACATTTTCGCCCTCCTCATCGGTGTTCTTGATTCGATGGGTTCAAGGTACTCGCGATCGCCTTGGGGAAAATTGATCTGGATCAATAGTCGCCGCACTCCATTTGCGGGTGCGGCAGCCCGCCGCAGCTGATGGCGAGGCGGCCGATGATTCCTGTTCAACCGTTGCATGACGCCCGTGCAGGAACGGATTTATCCACGACCGGAGCTGCCGGCTATCGCGAATGAATTTGCGCCTACGGGATCGGGGGCTGGGCGCCACCTCAGTGGCGTGACCGTTGCACCGCGCCCTGTAGGAGCGGATTTATCCGCGATGGGCGCAGCCGACTAATTCGCCCCTAGCGGCTCGGCGGCGGGTGCGATGCGTCTTTATGAAGGGAATGAGGACTCGGCCAGCAGCGTGCCGGAAAGCAGCGTACTGACGTACGCCACGCCGGCGGCATCAGGAACGGCGGATCAGCGCTTCTTCGGCTTCTTGGCCTTCTTCTTCACCTTCGGCAGCGGCAAGGCACGCTCGAAGGCCTGGCGCATCTCGTCGAGGCGCTTGTCGTTGATGTCGTGGATGCGCTTGCCGCGCTCGGCGCTGAAATCGATCAGCTTGTCATCTGTGCTCATGCGGGCGACCGGATCAGGCGGAAGGTCAGGTTCAGACGGGGCGCGCAGGGGCTGCGCGTCTTCGCCACTTGATGCTGCCAATAATGCTGGGTTGCGCCGGCCATGACCAGCAGCGCGCCGTGCTCCAACTGCAGCGAATGCTCGATGCGCGTCGAGCCCTTGCGGCGCAGGTCGAAGCGCCGGGCGCCGCCGAGGTTGAGCGAGGCGACCAGCGGCTGCTCGCCGAGCTCGGGTTCGTCGTCGCTGTGCCAGCCCATCGAGTCCTGGCCATCGCGGTAATAGTTGAGCAGCGCGCCGTTGAGCGGCTGGCCGCACTCGGCTGCGACACGCCGGCGGATCTCAGTGAGCAGTGGGGTCCACGGCAGCGGCGTGTGGATCAGCCCGGAGTAGCGATAGCGCGCCTCTTGATCGCCGTACCAGGCGACCAGGCGCGGCACCGGGTAGTGGCGTCCGTGCAGGAACACCTGCGGCTGCTCCCAGGGGGTCTGCGCCAGCAACGCCTGCAGCCACTGGTCGGCCTCGGCGGCGGCAACCCAGCCGGGCAGGTAGCGCAACTCGGCATCGGCCAGGGTCAGCGGACACTCGGCGAACAGGCTCACGGCTCAGACCTCGACATCCACCCACAAGCCCGGGCGCGGCAGGTACTCGAGCAGGTCACGGTCCTCCTCGGCGACCTCGCCGGCGGCCAACTGCTCGGGGGTGTAGCGCTGGCGGCGGCGCTGCTGGTCGCGTTGGCGCTCCAGCTGGCGCTCGACCTCTTCCTGCGGGTCGCGCTGCTTGAGGCCGACGCCATCGCCGCCGGCCCCGGCTTGCGCGGGCGTCACCGGCGGCACGTCGGGACGCGGCTTGACCGGGTCCTGCTGCGCGGTGATCGGCGCCAGGCTGTGGGGGATGGGCGGCAACATGGCGGTTCATGCCTCCTGGCACGCTTCCTTTGGTCAGACTGTCGGCCGACGGCCCGTCGTCTTGAGGATGCGCTCGCTACACTTTTCCGACAAGACTCGCCGGCCCCGCCGTGCGGCTTTGGCCTGGGCCCGGTGATCCGTTACCATACGCGGCTTTTTCACCGGGGAGACAGGCATGGCGCAGTACGTACCAGGGCAACGCTGGATCAGTGACAGCGAGGCGGAGCTGGGGCTGGGGACCATCCTGACGCAGGATGACCGCATGCTCACCGTGCTCTATCCAGCGACCGGCGAGACCCGTCTGTACTCCCTGCGCAATGCCCCGCTGACCCGCGTGCGCTTCGCCCCGGGCGACGAGATCACCCATTTCGAAGGCTGGAAGATGGCCGTGCGCGAGGTCGAGGACATCGACGGCCTGCTGGTCTATCACGGCCTCAACGGCACGCACGCGCCGGTCACGCTGCCGGAAACCCAGCTGTCCAACTTCATCCAGTTCCGCCTGGCCAGCGACCGCCTGTTCGCCGGGCAGATCGACCCGCTGGCCTGGTTCACTCTGCGCTACCGCACCCTGGAGCACACCAGCCAGCAGTGGCAGTCGTCCCTCTGGGGCCTCGGCGGCGCGCGTGCGCAACCGATCGCCCACCAGCTGCACATCGCCCGCGAAGTTGCCGACCGCGCCGCGCCGCGCGTGCTGCTGGCCGACGAAGTGGGTCTGGGCAAGACCATCGAAGCCGGCCTGGTGATCCATCGCCAGCTGCTCTCCGGGCGCGCCAGCCGCGTGCTGATCCTGGTCCCGGAGAACCTCCAGCACCAGTGGCTGGTGGAAATGCGCCGGCGCTTCAACCTGCAGGTCGCGCTGTTCGATGCCGAGCGGTTTGCCGAGAGCGATGCCAGCAACCCGTTCGAGGACACCCAGTTGGCGCTGGTCGCCCTGGAGTGGCTGGTCGACGACGAGCGCGCGCAGGACGCGCTGTTCGCCGCCGGCTGGGACCTGCTGGTGGTCGACGAAGCGCACCACCTGGTCTGGCACCCGGAACAGGCCAGCCCGCAGTACCGTCTGGTCGAACAGCTCGCCGAGACCATCGCCGGCGTGCTGCTGCTCACCGCCACCCCCGAACAGCTCGGCCAGGACAGTCACTTCGCCCGACTGCGCCTGCTCGACCCGGCGCGCTTCCACGACCTCGAAGCGTTCCGCGCGGAAAGCGCCAACTACAAGCCGGTCGCCGAAGCGGTGCAGGAACTGCTCGACCAGGGCCGCCTCTCCGAGGCCGCCCACGCGACCATCGCCAAGTTCCTCGGCGCCGAGGGTGAAGCGCTGCTCGCTGCGGTCAGCGACGGTGACATCCAGGCTAGCGCGCGCCTGACCCGCGAGCTGATCGACCGCCACGGCACCGGCCGCCTGCTGTTCCGCAACACCCGCGCCGCCGTGCAGGGCTTCCCGGAACGCCAGATCCACCCCTACCCGCTGGCCAACCCGATCGAATACATGGAGCTGCCGCTTGGCGAACACGCCGAGCTGTATCCGGAAGTGCGCTATCAGGCGCAGGCCGACGACGGCGACGACGCGCGCTGGTGGCGCTTCGACCCGCGTGTCGACTGGCTGATCGACACCCTGAAGATGCTCAAGAAGTTCAAGGTGCTGGTGATCTGCGCCCACGCCGAGACTGCCATGGACCTGGAAGACGCCCTGCGCGTGCGCTCCGGCATCCCGGCCACGGTGTTCCACGAAGGCCTGAGCATCCTCGAGCGCGACCGCGCGGCGGCCTACTTCGCCGACGAAGAGTTCGGCGCGCAAGTGCTGATCTGCTCGGAAATCGGCAGCGAGGGGCGCAACTTCCAGTTCAGCCACCACTTGGTGCTGTTCGACCTGCCGACGCACCCGGACCTGCTCGAGCAGCGCATCGGCCGCCTCGACCGGATCGGCCAGAAGCACACCATCCAGCTGCACGTGCCGTACCTGGAAGGCAGCCCGCAGGAGCGCCTGTTCCAGTGGTACCACCATGCGCTGAATGCCTTCCTCAACACCTGCCCGACCGGCAACGCCCTGCAGCACCAGTTCGGCCCGCGCCTGCTGCCGCTGCTCGAGGAAGGCGACGACAGCAGCTGGAACCAACTGCTTGGCGAGGCCAAGGCCGAGCGCGAGCGCCTGGAAGGCGAACTGCACAGCGGTCGCGACCGCCTACTCGAACTCAACTCCGGCGGCGCCGGCGAAGGCGAAGCGCTGGTCGAGGCGATCGCCGAGCAGGATGACCTGTACGCCCTGCCGATCTACATGGAAGCGCTGTTCGACGCCTTCGGCATCGACAGCGAGGACCATTCGGAGAACGCGCTGATCCTGCGGCCCAGCGAGAAGATGCTCGACGCCAGCTTCCCGCTCGGCGACGACGAGGCGGTCACCGTCACCTACGACCGCGCCCAGGCGCTGTCGCGCGAGGACATGCAGTTCCTCACCTGGGAACACCCGATGGTGCAAGGCGGCATGGACCTGGTGCTGTCCGGCTCGATGGGCAACACCGCGGTGGCGCTGATCAAGAACAAGTCGCTGAAGCCTGGCACCGTGTTGCTCGAACTGCTGTTCGTGAGCGAGGTGGTGGCGCCGCGGCACCTACAACTCGGCCGCTACCTGCCGCCGGCGGCGCTGCGCAGCCTGCTCGATGCCAATGGCAACGACCTGGCCGCCAAGGTCGCCTTCGACAAGCTCAACGAGCAACTGGAAGCCGTGCCGCGCGCCAGCGCCAACAAGTTCGTACAGGCCCAGCGCGATCAGCTGACCGCGCAGATCAACGCCGCCGAAGCGAAGATCGCCCCGCGCCACGCTGAGCGCGTCGCTGAAGCCAAGCAACGCCTGGCCGCCGACCTCGACGAGGAGCTGGCGCGACTGAGCGCGCTGCAGGCGGTCAACCCGAGCGTCCGCGAAAGCGAGCTGGACACCGTGCGCAACCAGCGCGAGCAGGGCCTGGCCATGCTCGATAAGGCCGCGCTGCGTCTTGAGGCGATTCGGGTGATGGTCGCCGGCTAAGCGGGCTATCCCCCTAAAACAACAAGGCCCGCAGATGCGGGCCTTGTTGTTTCCAGCCTTAGACGATCAGGCCGTCGCCGCCATCCCCACGCGCATGCTCGTCGCATCGCGGCCGAAACTGCGCGAGGCCTGCAGCAGCGCCAGCATGGTCAGGAACATCGCCACCGGAATCAGGAACATCGCGCCGTGCAGACCGACCGCCTTGTGCGCCTCGGTCAGCGTGCTGGCACCTTCGGCGAGCATCGCCGCGTGCGCCGATTGGTCGGAGAGGAAGCCCACCACCAGCGGGCCCATGCCGCCGCCGAGCAGGTACAGGCCGGCGAAGAACAGCGCCATCGCGGTAGCGCGCAGGCGCGGCTCGATGACGTCCTGAATCGCCGTGTAGACGCAGGTGTAGAAGTTGTAGGAGAACAGCCAGCCGAAGCTGAAGATCGCCACGAACACCGCCACGTCACCCTTGTCGAGGGTCAGCGCAATGCCGGTGGCCAGCGCGGCGATCAGCATCGAACCCGCGCCGAGCAACAGGCGGCCGCGCTCAGAGCGCTGGTGCGCCTTGTCGGCGACCCAGCCGCCTAGGGTCAGGCCAATCAGCCCGGTGACCCCGACGATCAGCCCGGTGGCCACTGCGGCCTGGTCCAGCGGCATCAGGTAGTAGCGCTGCAGCATCGGCACCATGAACGAGTTGCAGGCGTAGGTGGCGAAGTTGAAGCACAGCCCGGCGACCACCAGCCACCAGAAGGTGCGCACCGCCAGCACCTTGCGCAGTGGCTTGTCCACCGCCACCGCGGAGACCTGCACGGTTTCCGCGGCGCCGCGCTGCGGGTCACGGATGAAGAACATGAACAGCGCGAGGATCAGCCCCGGCACCGCGGCGATGAAGAACGGCGCGCGCCAGGAGCCGAACGCCTCGACCATCGCGCCGATGGTGAAGTAGGCCAGCAGCAGGCCCAGCGGCAGGCCGAGCATGAAGATGCCCATGGCCCGAGCGCGCTTGTGCGCCGGGAACAGGTCGCCGATCAGCGAGTTGGCCGCCGGCGCGTAGCTGGCCTCGCCGATGCCGACACCCATGCGCACCAGCAGGAAGCTCCAGAAGTTCCAGGCCAGGCCGTTCACCGCGGTCAGCCCGCTCCACACCGCCAGGCCCCAGCCCATGATGCGGCTGCGCCGGCCGGTGTCGGCCATGCGCCCGAGCGGGATGCCGGCGATCGCGTAGATCACCGTGAAGGCGGTGCCGACCAGACCGATCTGCAGGTCGCTGAGGTGCCATTCGAGGCGGATCGGCTCGATGATGATTGCCGGGATGGTGCGGTCGAAGAAGTTGAACAGGTTGGCGAGAAACAGCAGGAACAGCACGCGCCAGGCGTTCGGAGCAACCGGGGTGTTGGACATCGGTGAAGTCTCTTCTTGTTATCACCATGCCGCCGAGCGGCACGCGGGGATGCTCAATCTAGAGCCATCGCACCGCCCTTGTCTGCCACCATTCAGGGGTGTGATGGCAGGCCACCACGGCTCGCTCAGCCGGCCAGCGCGGTGCGCCAGCGCGGCAGCCAGGCCAGGCTGGCCGCCGTGCCCTGCGCATCCGGCTTGTACTCCGCGCCCAGCCAGCCGGTGTAGCCGGCTTGCGCCAGCGCACGCAGCGCGGCGCTGAAATCGATCTCGCCGCTGCCCGGTGCGCCACGGCCGGGACAGTCGGCGAACTGCACATGACCGATGCGCCCGGCCAAGGTGGCAATCGCCGTGGGCAGGTCGAGACCCTGACGGGCCATGTGGTAGAGATCGAGCTGCGCGGCCAGGTTGGGATGATTGAGCGTGTCGAGCAGCTCGGCGAGTTGCTCCGGGGTGTTGATCAGGAAGCCGGGCATGTCCAGCGGGTTGATCGCCTCGACCACCACGCGGATGCCGAGCAGCAGGAACTCGTCGGCGGCCAGGCGCAGGTTGTCGGCCAGGGTGTGCAGCGCGTCGTCACGGGTGACGCCTTCGGCCAGGCGCCCGGGCAACACGTTGACGTAGCTCGGCCGCACCATCGCTGCGTAGGTCAGCGCCTCCTGCAGCGCCACTGCGAACTCCGCGCGCAGCCCCGGCACCCCGGCCAGGCCGGGACCGCCGCTCATCAGGTCGCCAGCCGGAACGTTGATCAGGTGCAGCGGCAGGCCGGCGGCCTCGAGTGCCTCCTTCAGGCGCAGCGCGGGCACCTCGAAGGGAAACTGGATCTCCACGCCGTCGAAGCCGGCGGCCGCCGCGGCGACGATGCGCTCGATCAGTGGCCGTTCGGTGAACAGCAGCGACAGGTTGGCGGCGATCTTCATGCCTGTTCCTCCCGGTAGAGTTGCACCAGGGTCGCCGGATCGCGGCCCAGATTGCCCTGACTGCCGTGCAAGCGCATCAGTTGCGCAGCCAGCCCGCTCATCGGCGTCGCCCGCCCCTGCTCGCGGGACAGTGTGACCGCGGTATCGAGGTCCTTGAGCAAGGTGCGCACGTGCCACTTGACCGGTTCGAAGCGGCTCTCGGCCATCTGCGGGGCAAGAATCTGCAGCGGCTTGGAGTCGGCGAAGCCACCGGCCAACGCCTCGGCGATCAGGCTCGCGTCGACCCCAGACTGCTCGGCCAGGGCCACCACTTCGGCGATCACCAGCGCATTGCAGGCGACGATCATCTGGTTGCACACCTTGGTCACCTGGCCAGCGCCCACCGCGCCCATATGGGTCACCCGCTGGCCGAGATGGGCCAAGATCGGGCGCACCCGTGTGAGGTCCTCGGCCTGACCACCGGCCATGATCGCCAGGCTGCCGGCCTCGGCGCCCGGCGTGCCGCCGGACACCGGGGTGTCCAGCCAACGCATGCCGCTGGCGGCCTCCAGGGCGGCGGCCATCTCTCGCGTGGCGGCCGGCTCCAGGCTGGAGAAATCCACCAGCAGCTGCCCCGCCTGCGCGCCGGCGGCAATGCCGTCGGTGCCGAACACCACCTCGCGCACCACCGCGGTGTCGGCCAGGCACAGCATCACCACGTCCGCCGCCTGGCACAGCTGCGCGGGCGTCGCCACCTGGCGCGCGCCGGCGGCCACCAGCGGCGCGCACTTGTCCGGCGAACGGTTCCACACGGTCAGCGGATAGCCGGCGGCAAGCAGGCGACGGCACATCGGCAGGCCCATCAGGCCGATGCCGGCGAAGGCGAGTGAGGGCAAAGCGGTGGTCATGCGGTACTCCACAACTGGACTTCAAACTGGGCTGGGCGCAGCGGCGTGCGCGGCAGCGGACGACAAGAATGCAACGGGCCCGCGCATGGCGGGCCCTGGACAGTACTCTGGAGGGTCAATCGCCGCGCAGCAGGCGGTCCAGATCGACCGGTTCGCCGGAATGCGCGTTGAGCTTCTCGCGGATGTCCTCGAACATCGCGTCGAACTCCTTGTGGCTGCGCACCACTGGCCCGAACTTCGGATGCAAACCGTGCTTGGCGGCGACGCGGGTGGCGACGCTGGCGAAGTTGAAGGCCGTGTCGCGGCGCAGTTCGAATTCTTCCTCGAACGGCTTGGCGTCGATTTCGCCGACCATGCGGAAGTGCATCACCGAGCCCTCGGCAGGGTCCTTGCGCACCTCGTAATAGAGGTCGATGGCGAAATCCTGCTGGCCCAGCCCCGGCAGGTTGGTGAGATGCAGATGACCCGGTTCAAACATGGCGACACTCCTGAAATCCTGAGTAAAGCGCAATCCGGCGCTGGACCTTGAAGAGGAACGCTGCGGGGAACGCTCCATCGAGTCTAGATCAGGCTGCTCAGTGCTGCGTCGGCGCGTCTTCACGCTCCTGGATCAGCACCCAGGGCGCCACCACCACCGCCCACAAAGCGGGATCGCGGGCCAGCAGATCCTCGGCGCGCGGCGCTTCGACCTTGCTCACCTGACCGCTCTGCAGCCAGCCCGCCAGCGTCTGCTGGTCGTTCTCCGCCAACGCCACGGCGACTGCAATCAGGTCCAACCCAGGCTCGACCCAGAGCAGCGCGCCACGGGCAAAAAAGGGTTGCAATTCTTGCCAGCCGATGCGGGCAGTTTCGCCAAGCAGCTTGGCATAGAGGGTGCTAGGGTTCTCTGTCATGACGGATTCGATCAGGCGTTGGGGACTACAAAAACGGGTCCGCCATGATACCGCCGTCTACGTCGCTGAATCGCCGTATTTCTGTACGTTTATTGCGATTTAGCGACACCAGCCCGGCCAGCCCATCCGCCTCGGCTTCCAAGCGCCGAAGTGGCACCCTACACTGTACCGGTACAGTTCCTGGGGTCTGTCCGGACGTATCCATGGGAGCCTGCCGCGCCTTGCGGCAGACAATAAAACTAAAGGGTTAGAGTGGAGCACATATGAACAAAACCATCCGCCGCACACTGCTATGCGCCGCCATCGCCACCATTGGCCTGACCGGCTGCTCGAAACAATCCGACACCGTGAAGATCGCTCTGGCCGGCCCGACCACTGGCGCCGTAGCCCAATATGGTGAAATGCAGTTCATCGGCGCCAAGATGGCCATCGAGCAGATCAACAAAGCCGGCGGCGTGAACGGCAAGCAGCTCGAAGGCGTGGTCTACGACGACGCGTGCGACCCGAAGCAAGCGGTTGCCGTGGCCAACAAGATCGTCAACGACAACATCAAGTTCGTGGTCGGTCACCTGTGCTCCAGCTCCACTCAGCCGGCTTCGGACATCTATGAAGACGACGGCATCCTGATGATCACCGCTGCCTCCACCAGCCCGGACATCACCAACCGCGGCTACAAGCTGGTGTTCCGCACCATCGGCCTGGACAGCATGCAGGGCCCGACCGCCGGCAACTACATCGCCGACGTGATCAAGCCGACCAACATCGCCGTGATCCACGACAAGCAGCAGTACGGTGAAGGCATCGCCACCGCCGTGAAGCAGACCGTGGAAGGCAAAGGCATCAAGGTTTCCGTGTTCGAAGGCCTGAACGCCGGCGACAAGGACTTCTCCGCCCTGATCGCCAAGCTCAAACAAGCCAACGTCGACTTCGTCTACTACGGCGGCTACCACCCGGAACTGGGCCTGCTGCTGCGCCAGGCCAAAGAGAAAGGCCTGAACGTCAAGTTCATGGGTCCGGAAGGTGTGGGTAACAAGGAAATCTCCGCCATCGCCGGCGAAGCTTCCGAAGGCCTGCTGGTCACCCTGCCGAAGTCGTTCGACCAGGATCCGAAGAACCAGGCGCTGGTCGAAGCCTTCAAGGCCAAGAACCAGGACCCGACCGGCCCGTTCGTATTCCCGGCCTACGCCGCAGTCCAGGTGATCGCCGAAGGCATCACCAAGGCTGGCGACACCGACACCAAGAAAGTCGCTGCCGCGCTGCGCGCCAACAGCTTCGAGACCCCGACCGGCACCCTGGCCTTCGACGACAAGGGTGACCTGAAGGACTTCACCTTCGTGGTCTACGAATGGCACCAGGACGGTACCAAGACCGCCGCGCAGTAATCCGCATGCAATGAACCCGAAACCCACTGGCCAGTTTGGCAGTGGGTTTTGTCTATCCGCGCTTTACGGGTCCTGCGCTGCGCCACAAGCGCTGTCATGCGCCAGGCTCGAGGAGTAGGCAAATGCCTGAACTCAATCACTACCTGCAGCTGTTGATCGACGGCTTGTCGGTGGGTAGCACCTACGCCCTGATCGCCATCGGCTACACCATGGTCTACGGCATCATCGGCATGATCAACTTCGCCCACGGCGAGGTGTACATGATCGGCTCCTACATCGCCTTCATCGCGATCGCCGGGCTGGCCATGCTGGGTATCCACAGCCTGCCGCTGATCATGATCGCCGCCTTCGTCGGCAGCATCATCGTCACCAGCGCTTACGGCTACAGCATCGAGCGCGTCGCCTACCGCCCCTTGCGCGGCGGCAACCGCCTGATTCCGCTGATCTCCGCGATCGGCATGTCCATCGTGTTGCAGAACACCGTGCTGCTCTCGCAGGACTCCAAGGGCAAAGCGATTCCCGACCCGATGCCCGGCGGCTTCGAACTGGTCGCAAACGGCGCCGTTTCGGTGTCCTACATGCAGGTGTTCATCTTCGTCATCACCTTCGTGGCGATGGCCGGCTTGACCTTGTTCATCTCCCGTTCGCGTCTCGGCCGCGCCTGCCGCGCCTGTGCCGAAGACATCAAGATGGCCAACCTGTTGGGCATCAACACCAACAACATCATCGCCCTGACCTTCGTCATCGGCGCCGCCCTGGCGGCTGTCGCGGCGGTGCTGATCAGCATGCGCTACGGCTTCATCAACCCCAACCTCGGCTTCCTCGCCGGCATCAAGGCGTTCACCGCCGCGGTGCTCGGTGGCATCGGCAGCATTCCGGGTGCCATGCTCGGCGGCCTGGTGCTGGGTGTGGCCGAAGCCTTCGGTGCCGACCTGTTCGGTGACCAGTACAAGGACGTGGTCGCCTTCGGCCTGCTGGTGCTCCTGCTGCTGTTCATGCCAACCGGCATCCTCGGTCGTCCGGAGGTTGAGAAGGTATGAACACGCCCATGCACAAACCTCTTAAGACCGCGTTTTTCAGCGCCCTGCTGGTGCTCGCGGTGGCCTATCCGGTGCTCGGTCTGAAGCTGTCCACTGTCGGCATCCGCCTGCAAGTCGAAGGCGCCAGCGCCAGCACCCTGGCGATCATCGCCGCGTGTGCGGTGCTGATGTTCATCTGGCAATTGTTCCGTGAGCGCATCACCGCCGCCTGGCGCGCCGGCCCTGGGCTGCCGCATGTCCCGGCCGGCGTCAGCTACCAGCTGACCCTGCCGTCGACCCAACGCTGGATCATCCTCGGCCTGATCGTCATCGCCCTCGCCTGGCCGTTCTTCGGCTCGCGCGGCGCAGTGGACATCGCCACCCTGGTGCTGATCTACGTGCTGCTCGGCCTCGGCCTGAACATCGTGGTGGGCCTCGCTGGCCTGCTCGACCTGGGCTACGTCGGCTTCTACGCGGTGGGCGCCTACAGCTACGCGCTGCTGTCGCACTACTACGGCCTGGGCTTCTGGGTGTGCCTGCCGATCGCCGGCCTGATGGCGGCGTTCTTCGGCTTCATCCTCGGCTTCCCGGTGCTGCGTCTGCGCGGCGACTACCTGGCGATCGTCACCCTCGGTTTCGGCGAGATCATCCGCATCCTGCTGCGCAACATGACCGACCTGACCGGTGGCCCCAACGGCATCAGCAACATCGACAAGCCCTCGCTGTTCGGCCTGAGCTTCGACCGTGTCGCGCCGGAGGGCATGCAGACCTTCCACGAGTTCTTCGGCCTGCCGTATGACTCGATCAACAAGGTGATCTTCCTCTACCTGATCGCCCTGCTGCTGGCCCTGGCTGCGCTGTACGTGATCAACCGCTTGATGCGCATGCCGATCGGCCGCGCCTGGGAAGCCCTGCGCGAGGACGAGATTGCCTGCCGCGCGCTGGGCCTCAACCCAACCATCATCAAGCTCTCCGCCTTCACCCTCGGTGCCTGCTTCGCCGGTTTTGCCGGCAGCTTCTTCGCCGCGCGCCAGGGCCTGATCACGCCGGAGTCGTTCACCTTCATCGAGTCGGCGATCATCCTCGCCATCGTCGTCGCCGGTGGCATGGGCTCGCAGCTGGGGGTGATCCTCGCCGCCATCGTGCTGACCCTGCTGCCGGAGCTGACCCGCGAATTCAGCGAGTACCGCATGCTGATCTTCGGCGCCTTGATGGTGCTGATGATGATCTGGCGTCCGCAGGGCCTGCTGCCCATGCAACGCCCGCACCTGGAGTTGAAACCATGAGCCGCCCGATTCTCGAAGTAAGCGGCCTGACCATGCGCTTCGGCGGCCTGCTGGCCGTCAACGGTGTGGCTCTGACCGTCCAGGAAAAGCAGGTGGTGTCGATGATCGGCCCGAACGGCGCCGGCAAGACCACCGTGTTCAACTGCCTGACCGGCTTCTACCAGCCGACCTCGGGCAGCATCGTGCTCGACGGCGAGGCGATTCAGGGCCTGCCCGGCCACAAGATCGCCCACAAGGGTGTGGTGCGGACCTTCCAGAACGTCCGTCTGTTCAAGGACATGACCGCGGTGGAGAACCTGCTGGTGGCGCAACATCGCCACCTCAACACCAACTTCTTCGCCGGCCTGTTCAAGACCCCGAACTATCGCAAGAGCGAACGCGCGGCCATGGAGCACGCGGCCTACTGGCTGGACAAGGTCAACCTGACCGAGTTCGCCAACCGCCCGGCCGGTACCCTCGCCTACGGCCAGCAACGCCGCCTGGAAATCGCCCGCTGCATGATGACCCGCCCGCGCCTGCTGATGCTCGACGAGCCAGCCGCCGGCCTCAACCCGCGCGAGACCGAGGACCTCAAGCAGCTGATCGGCATGCTGCGTGACGAGTACAACGTCACCGTGCTGCTGATCGAGCACGACATGAAGCTGGTGATGAGCATTTCCGACCATATCGTGGTGATCAACCAGGGCACGCCCCTGGCCGACGGGACCCCGGAGCAGATCCGTGGCAACCCGGAGGTGATCAAGGCCTACCTGGGAGAAGCCTGATGCTGTATTTCGACAAGGTTTCCACCTTCTACGGCAAGATCCAGGCGCTGCATGACGTCAGCCTGGAAGTTCGCCAGGGCGAGATCGTCACCCTGATCGGTGCCAACGGTGCCGGCAAGTCGACCCTGCTGATGACCCTGTGCGGCTCGCCGCGCGCGGCCAGCGGCAGCATCCGCTTCGAGGGCGAAGAGCTGGTCGGCCAGGATTCCTGCGACATCATGCGCAAGAGCATCGCCGTCGTGCCGGAAGGCCGCCGCGTGTTCGCCCGCCTGACGGTCGAGGAGAACCTGGCAATGGGTGCGTTCTTCAGCACCAAGGCCGAGAAGCAGGACATGCTCGACAAGGTCCTGCACCTGTTCCCGCGCCTCAAGGAGCGCTTCGAACAGCGCGCCGGCACCATGTCCGGCGGCGAGCAGCAGATGCTCGCCATCGGCCGTGCGCTGATGAGCAAGCCCAAGCTGCTGCTGCTCGACGAGCCTTCGCTGGGTCTGGCGCCGATCATCATCCAGCAGATCTTCGACATCATCGAACAGCTGCGCAAAGCCGGCGTCACCGTGTTCCTGGTCGAGCAGAACGCCAACCAGGCGCTCAAGCTGGCCGACCGTGCCTACGTGCTGGAAAACGGGCGGATCGTCATGCAGGGCAGCGGTGAAGCGCTGCTCAACGACCCCAAGGTGCGCGACGCCTACCTCGGCGGCTGACCGCCCTGCCCCACCGAAAAAACGGCCCCATGTGGGCCGTTTTTTTATGGGCGCCGAGCGGCCCGCTACAGCGGGCAGGGCTTGTGCAGCGCGTAGCTCTGCCCGTTCCAGCGCCACACCGGAAAGCAAGTTCCGGGGCCGCCGATCTCAATGTCCGGATAGCCCTGGTGCTTGGTGGTCAGCACGTTGTACATGCCGGGGAAGCCGAACTGGCCATGCCACTGGCCGTCGCGCCCCTTGATGTACAGCTCGAGCAGCACGCCGGCGCCACCGCCCAGGCAGATGCCGTGAATCTGGGTGAACACCTCGGGCTGGCCGTCCTGGTTGAGGTCGACCACTTCGGCGTCGTAATCCTGCGCCGCGCTGCAGCTCTCTTCGTAGTACTGGCCCTTGAGCGCGGTGAGCCGTCCACCGGTGGCTTCGCTGACCAGTTGGGCGTCGCTCGCCGCAGCCGCCCCGGCCAGAGTAGAGCTCGCCGCCAGCAGGCTGCCGGCGAGCAAACAGAGGTTCTGGCGCATCGGCGGGCCTCCCGTAGCGACGTCCGTTTCAGCGTAGTTCAGCGCGTGCCGCAGCCGAGGTCGGCGCATGCCTCCCGTCCGCCGGGGTCTGCAGCCGGCCACCGATGGTCTATTAGCAAATAGACGCTGTTGGATGATGCACACGCGGAGGAACCGCCATGGCCGACGAGCCGGGTGCGAAAAGCTGGTGGCAGACCCTGCCCGGCATGATCACCGCCACCGCCGGGCTGATCACCGCCGTCAGCGGCCTGCTGGTGGTGTTGTTCCAGCACGGCGTGCTGGGCGGCGCCGACAAGGCACCGCCCAGCGCACCACCGGTGGCGGTGGAGGCCAGCACGCCAGCGCCGAGTCGCACACCGGTAAGCGAGGCGCAGGCCCTGCTCAGCGGCCGCGACGGCAGCACGGTGAAGGTGCGCGCCGACAGCCTCAGCCACTGCATCAGCGTGCAGCACGGCTTCGATCTGCGCAGCGGCCAAAGCGTGGCGTTCGAGCGGATGCGTAGCTTCGCGGTGCTGGAGGCTGATCCCATGGGCGCCGCCGACGGCCGCGCCATCCTGCGCATCACCCTGCTCGACGGCACGGTGCTGGAGGACAGCATCGACGCCAACTGCGACCTGTTCGGCTACAACGCCAACGGCCGTTTCAGCACCACCTTCCAGCAGCTCAGGCAGGTGGACTTCCAGCGCTAGTGCGCTTCATCGGCGTAGCAGACCGGCGAACTGCCCGGTTGCTGGCGATCCAGCTCGTCCTCGAGGAACTCCGCCAGCACCGTGGCGTTGTTCAATTGCTCCTCGCGCGCGGCGAACAGCAGGGTCAGGGTGCCGCTGCGCGCCTTGTCGAGCAGCGGCCACCAGTGTTCCGGGTGCGCGGCCAGCTCGTTGCGGTAATGCAGGCGGAATTCCTCGAAACGCTCGGCTTCGTGGCAGAACGCCTTGCGCAGCGCGGCCGACGGCGCCAGCTCGCGCAGCCAGGCATCCAGGTGCAGGCTGTCCTTCTTGCAGCCACGCGGCCACAGGCGATCGACCAGCACCCGGTAGCCATCGCCAGCCGCCACCGCGGCATACACCCGCTTGCATTGAATCATCCGCGCCTCCGCCCTTGAGCTCCGCCGCCGCGCTGAGTAACGTGGCCGCTCCCGAATGGAGATGACCATGCGCGCCGCCCGTCCCTTATTGTTTGCCCTCTTGCCCCTGTTCGCCAGTTGCCAGGTGTTCAAACCAGAATCCACCTCGGCCACCGTCCTGCCGATCCGCCTGCAGGGCGAGCTGGTCATCAATGCCGGGCAGATGCTGTTCAAGCCCTGCGGCGAGCAACGTCAGCTGATCCTCGGTGACGACGGCAGCACCAGCCTCGCCCGCGACGCCGCCGGCCTGCTCGCCGACGGCCCCGGTCCGCTGTTCGCCGATCTGCGCGGCGTACCGGCGGCCAGCCAGGACGGCGGCAACGATGGCCGCCTGAGCGTGCAGCGGGTGTACCGCGTGCAGCGCGAAGGTCACGCCTGCAGCGACCCGGATTTCAAGCGCCTGGCGGTTCGCGCCAGCGGTCACGCGCCGGACTGGAGCGTCAGGGTCAGCCAGGGCGGCATGGTCCTCGAGCGCGCCGGTCAGGAGCCGCAGGCGCTGCCATTCGTCGAAGAGCAACTGCCGGAAGGCCGCCTGAACTTCAGCAGCGAAGCCAACGGCGAACGCCTCGAGCTGTGGGTCGCGCCGCAGCACTGCGTGGACGCCGCCAGCGGCGCGGTGCAGCACCTGAGCGCCGAGCTGCGCATCAACGGCCAGGTGCTGCGCGGCTGCGCCCACTACGGCGCCCAACGCGGCAGCTGAGGGTAAAGCCGCCCTCCTTCGGTCTGCCCGCCTAAGCTGAAGGCAGCAGTACCGAAGGAGAACTCCATGCTACGCATTGCCCTCAATGGTTACGGGCGCATCGGCCGCGCCCTGGTCCGCACCCTGTTCGAACGCGGTCTGGATCAGCAGATCCGCATCGAAGCCATCAATGACCTCGGCGACCCCGCCACCCTCGCCCACCTCACCCGCTTCGATTCGACCTTCGGCCGTTTCGCCGGAGCGGTCAGCCTTGACGCTGGCAAGTTGCAGATCAACGGCCAGTCGATTGCCCTGCTGCAGGAGCGCGATCCGGTCAACCTGCCCTGGGCGCACCTGGGCATCGACGTGGTGCTCGAATGCACCGGCAAGTTCAAGAAGCGCGCGCAGGTCGAGCAACACCTCACCGCCGGCGCCTTCCGCGTGCTGCTCGCCCATCCGCTGGACAGCGCCGACCTGACCGTGGTCTACGGCGTCAACCATGAGCTGTTGGGCAGCCAGCAGATCGTCTCCAACGCCTCTTGCACCACCAACTGCCTGGCACCGCTGGCCATGCTGCTGCACCGCGCGGTGGGCATCCGCCAGGGGGTGATCAATACCGTGCACGCCTACACCAACGACCAGAACCTGCTCGATAAGGCCCACCACGACCTCTACCGGTCACGCGCTGCCGCGCTGTCGATGATTCCCACCAGCACTGGCGCGGCGAAGAGCATCGGCCTGGTGCTGCCGGAACTGGCCGGACGCCTGGATGGCCTGGCGATCCGCGTACCGGTGCCGACCGTCTCGCTGCTCGACCTGAGCTTCACCGCCGAACGCCCGACCAGCCGCGAGGCGATCAACGACTGCCTGCGCCAGGGCGCGCAGACACTGCCGGCGGGGGTCATGGAGTGCAACGAGGTGCCGCTGGTGTCGAGCGATTTCGTCGGCTACCCGGTGTCCTGCGTAGTCGACCTCAACCACACCCGGGTGCAGGGCGATCTGGTCAAAGTGCTGGCCTGGTACGACAACGAATGGGCCTTCGCCAACCGCATGCTCGACGTGCTGCTGGCCTGGCTGAAACCCTGAGCCCGCTTAGTCCAGACCGACCTGCGGCAACTCGCCTGGTAGCGGCGCGCCATGCTCGGCGCAGGCCTCTATCGCATCGATCAGCGGCTGCAGCGCGTAGCCCTGGGCGCTCAACCAGCCGGCGTCGTAGTAGCTGGTGGCGTAGCGCTCGCCGCTGTCGCAGAGCAGCGAGACCATCGAGCCGCGCTCGCCGCGGCGCAGCATGCAGCGCCCGGCGAGGATCGCCCCGATCAGGTTGGTGCCGCTCGACGCGCCGACCCGTCGACCGAGACGCCGCGCCAGGTAGTGCATGGCCGCCAGCGACAGGGCGTCGGGCACCTTGACCATGGCGTCGATCACCTCCGGCACGAACGACGCCTCGACGCGCGGCCGGCCGATACCCTCGATGCCCGACCCGTAGTCCAGGGTCAGGCCTCGATCGCCGCTGACGTAGCTGTCGAAGAACACCGAGCGTTCGGCGTCGGCACACAGCACCCGAGTGTCGTGCTGGCGATAGCGCACGTAGCGACCGAGGGTGGCCAGCGTGCCACCGGTGCCCGGGCTGGAGATCAGCCAGGCCGGCACCGGATGCCGCTCGAAGCGCAGTTGCTGGAAGATGGACTCGGCGATGTTGTTATTGGCCCGCCAGTCGGTGGCTCGCTCGGCGTAGGTGAACTGGTCGAGGTAGTGGCCGCCGGTTTCGCGGGCCAGCCGCTCGGACTCGGCGTAGATCTGCGTCGGGTCCTGCACCAGGTGTGCCTGACCACCGTAGAAGGCGATCTGGGCAATCTTCTCCGGTGAAGTACTGGCCGGCACCACAGCGATGAACGGCAGGTTGAGCAGGCGCGCGAAGTAGGCCTCGGAGATCGCCGTCGAGCCGCTCGACGCCTCGATCACTGGCGCGCCCGGCTTGAGCCAGCCGTTGCACAGCGCATAGAGAAACAGCGAGCGCGCCAGGCGACGCTTGAGGCTGCCGGTGGGGTGGCTGGATTCGTCCTTGAGGTACAGCTCGATGCCCGGCACGCCGGCCAGCGGCAGGGGAATCAGGTGGGTGTCGGCGCTGCGCTGAAAGTCCGCCTCGATGATGCGGACCGCCTCACGCACCCACTGTCGCGTCGTGTTCATCGTCTGTCCTCAATCGAGAATGCCGGCCGGGGCCGGCGGTTGGCTGCGCCACTGACTGACCCCGACGCCGACGAATACCAGCCCCGCCGCCACCAGTTGCCAGCCGCTCAGGCGTTCACCGAGGAACAGCGCCGCGAGGACCAGGGTGAACACCGGAATCAGGTTGATGAAGCCCGACGCCTGGCTGGCCGGCAGGCGGCTGACGCCGAAGTTGTACAGACCGTAGGCGCCGACCGTGACGACGATGCCGAGGTAGATCACCGAGCCGAGCGCCAGCGGGCTCAGCTCACTCGGCAGCGGCGCGCTGACCCAGGCCACCGGGAGAAAGAACACGCTGCCGATGAAGGCCTGCATCGCGGTGAGGAAGAACGCCGAGTAGCGCGTGGTCAGGTGCTTGAGCGTCAAGGTGTAGCCGGTGGCGCAGAGCATGGCGACAAATTCGTAGAAGTTGCCTAGCAGCGGCTCGCTCGCATGTGCGTCACTTTCCCCGGCCAGGCTCAACCAGATCGCGCCGAGCACTGCGAGCAGGAAACCCGCCCAGGTGGTGCGCGCCACCCGCTCGTGCAGGAACAGGTAGGCGCCGACCGCGACCAGCAGCGGCAGCAACGCGGTGATCATCCCGGCCTGCGAGGCGCTGGTGCGCTGCAGCGCCAGGGCCTCGAAGATGAAGTACAGGCAGGGCTCGCACACCCCCAGGCCGAGCAGGTACTTCCAGTCGCCCGCGCGGTATTCGATGCGCCCGCGCCAGCGCCAGGCGAGCAGGAACACCAGGCTGCCGAGCGCCATGCGGCCGAAGATCACCCACATCGGCGGCATTTCCTGAAACGCCAGCTTCAGCGCGATGAACGAACTGCCCCACAGGGCCATGGCCAGAACCAGACATCCGAGGGCCAGGGCCCGTCCTTGCTGCTGCACGGTTGTTCTCCAAATCAATGCGAGCAGTATAGGAAGTCACCTCAGCGGCGACACAGGCACAGTGGCGCAGCAGAACTGTGCTGGCGGCATTCGGCGGGCAACAAAAAGCCGGCCCAGGGGCCGGCTTCTGTAGGCTGCGATCAGGTTCAGTGAGCGACGCGGCTGGTGCCGTTGACGGTCATGATGCGCACGCGCTCGCCGACGCGGAAGATTTCGTTCTCCTGCACTTCCTGCACATAGGCGCGCATGGTGCCGTCGTCTTCGCGCACGGTGATTTCCACGCCCTGGGTACGGGTGATGCCTTCCTCGGTCGCCGCGCCGAGCAGGCCGCCGGCTACCGCACCGATCACCGCTGCCACGGCACTGCCTTTACCGTGACCGATGGCGCTACCGCCGATACCGCCGACCACCGCACCGGCGCCAGCGCCGACCGGGGTTTTGGTGCCTTCGATCTTGACCGGACGCAGCGACTCGATGGTGCCCATGCGCACGGTTTGCACCTGACGGGCCTCATCGCGCGAATAGCTGTCACCGGTCAAGCTGGACTGACAGCCGCCCAGGACCGTGGCAACGGCGAGGACGGAGGCGGTCAAAATGATGGACTTACGCATTGCAGTTCTCCCGAAAGGACAGATACACCATTAGACCCCGGCGCCCCTCCTTCTGTCACGGTAGGCTGCGCGGGCAATTCTTGCCAGCACAGGCCCGTGCTAGGGTGTCGCCATGGACTACTTCATCGTTTTCATCACGACCGTCGCCGGCCTGTATTTCCACTGGTGGCTGTACGTGCGCATCAAGCGCTGGATGGATCGCGACCTCGCTCTGTCGCTGGCTGGCGGCGATGCGCACAAGCGCGCTTACATGTTGCAGCGCCTGCAGGAGGCCCAGGCCAGTGGCGTCAAACGCCGCGACCTGGCGCGCTGGCTGCAGCGCGCCGCCGACGAGTACGTGGCCTCCACCGCGCAGCAGCTCTAGCCGTTATCAGGGCGCCAGGCGCTCGCGCAGCCAGGTTTCGGCCTTCCGCCGGTAGTTGAGACGATCATGCAGACGGCTTGCCCGCCCCTGCCAGAACTCGATGCGCTCCGGCAGCAGGCGATAGCCGCCCCAGTGCGGCGGACAGTGCGGCGCCTGGTCGAGAAAGCGTTGTTCGGTATCGGCCAACAGGCCTTCCAGCTCGGCGCGATCGCGAATCACCCGGCTCTGCGGCGAGGCCCAGGCGCCCAGGCGGCTGCCCAGCGGACGGACCTGAAAGTAAGCATCCGACTCTTCCGCGGTGACCCGCTCCACCGCACCCTCGATGCGCACCTGACGCTCCAGCGCCGGCCAAAAGAAGGTCATCGCCGCATGGCCGGTCGCCGCCAGTTGCTCGCCCTTGGCGCTGTCGTAGTTGGTGAAGAAGGTAAAGCCACGTGCGTCGAGGCCCTTGAGCAGCAGCACCCGGCAATGCGGGCGGCCGTCGGCATCGACCGTGGCAAGCATCATGGCGTTGGGTTCGACCGGCAGTTGCTCGGTCTTCAAGGCATCGTCGAACCAATGCCGGAACAAGGCGAACGGCTCATCCGGCGCTTGGCTTTCGCTGAGGCCATCGCGGGTGTAGTCGCGGCGCATGTCGGCCAGGGACTGGGTCATCGCAGCACACTTCCTGTCGGACTGAATGACCCTAGCTTATCCAATCAGGCGCTATTTGGATTGACTTGACGCAAGCGCCGGCTCGGCAATCACCGGCTGGTTGTACTTGGCCAGCAGCGCCACCAGGGTGTTCTGCGGGGTCAGCACGACCTCCACGCGCCGGTTCAGCGCGCGGCCTTCCTTGCTGTCGTTGGCTGCCCGCGGCATGTCAGCACCCATGCCTTTGAGCATCAACCGATCGCGCTGCAGGCCGCTGAGGCGGAAGATCGCCGCCACCGCCTGGGCGCGCTGCTGGCTGAGCTCGCGGTTGCCCTTGGCATCGCCCGAGGTGTCGGCGTGGCCGAGCACCAGCACTGCGGTCTGCGGGTCACTTTCGAGCAGTTTGGCGACCTGGGTAATCGGACCCAGCGCCACCGGCAACAGCATGCCCGGACGACGTCCGACGTTGAACGAGGAATCCACCGGCGCGATGACCACCAGGATGTTGTCGCGCCGCTCGACTTCGAACTTGCTGCTCTTCAACGCCGCACGCAGGCGCGGCTCGTACTGGTCGAGCCAGGCTTGGGTGGCCGCCTGATCAATCTTCGCCGCCGGCTTTTCCGCCTTGTCGGCACCGAACGGCCACCACGAACGCCCGGCGTCGGCCTGCTCGGCCTTGCTGGCGGTACCGCTGGCCGCTTTGTCGTGGCTGAGGGTGCTGCAACCGGCGACGGTCATGCAGAGGACCAGGGTGGCGGTCTTGAGCAGTTTCGATGGCATGGCAGGGGCTCCGTCAGAGAATCGAACGCGGGCGCCAATGGTGGCACTTGGCTTCACGCAGTGCATTAAATTCTGGACGCAACCTCTTAATACACAAAGATTAATTAGACGTAACTGACGAATGGCTCAAGCCAGGCAGGCCTTAACCGCAACGGCCAGGCGCTGCGCGCGCGGGTCCATCAGCACATAGGGGCCGAGGGTGTTGGTGACGAAGCCGAACGCCACCTCGCGCTCCGGATCGGCAAAGCCGATCGAGCCGCCGGCGCCCGGATGGCCGAAGGCCTTGGGCCCCAGGCCGTAGGTGCCGTTGGCCACCTCCGGCTGGTCGAGCATGCAGCCCAGACCGAAGCGGGTGCGGGTGAGCAGGGTCAGGTCGTCGCCGACACTGTGCTCACGGGTCATCTCGTTGAGCAGCTCGGCCTCCAGCAGGCGGCCGTCGAGCAGGCCGCTGTAGAAGCCGGCCAGCGCCCGCGCGTTGCCATGTCCATTGGCCGCCGGCTGCTGCATGCGTCGCCACTCCGGCTTGTTGGTGCTGGTCATGATCGACGGCGGGTTGGCGAAAGCGCGTGTGGTCATTGAGGTCGGCTCGGTCATCATGGCCTTGATCAGGCGCTGCGCCGCGGCGTCGCCGAAGTTGCCCTTGCCGCGCGAGACATCCGAGACGCGGTGGAACTCGCTGTCGGCCAGGCCGACATGGAAGTCCAGCTCCAGCGGGCGCGCCGTGCGCGCGACGATCGACTCGCCCGGGCCGCGACCGTCGACCCGGCGCAACAGCTCGCCGACCAGCCAGCCGTAGGTGATCGCCGCATAGCCGTGGGCTTCGCCCGGCGTCCACCAAGGCTGTTCGGCGGCAAGTGCGGCGGTCATTGCCGACCAGTCGTACAGCGCCTCGGCCGGCAACAGTTCACGCAGCGCGGGCAAGCCAGCGCGGTGGCTGAGCAGCTGGCGCAGGGTCACGCGCTCCTTGCCGGAGGCGGCGAACTCGGGCCAGTAGCGCGCCACCGGCGCATCCAGTTCCAGCTTGCCCTCGCCGACCAGTTGCAGAGCCGCCACCGCGGCGAACGCCTTGGTGCAGGAGAACAGGTTAACCAGCGTGTCGCTCTGCCAGGCCTGCGCGCCCTCCTTGTCCGCACTGCCGGCCCACAGGTCGAGCACGGTCTCGCCGCCGACCTGCACGCACAGCGCGGCACCGCGTGCCTGTGGGTCATCGAACAGCGCAGCGAAGGCATCCTTCACCGCTTCGAACTGAAGATCGAAATAGCCCTGGATCTGCACGCCGTACTCCTGGTCGTGGGGAAGGATTTGCGATTGTCGCCGTGCCAGGCGCCGCCGTGCCCCTATCCGAGGAAGGGCGACGGCGCCGTGCGCGATGCGGGGGTTATGGCTTGGCCTTGTCGTTGGCTGGCGGCGTCGGGCTGGCTGGCGCCGGTGCAGCAGCACCGTCGGCCGGTTTCGCGGCCTGCTCCGCGGCGGCCTGCTTGGCGGCTGCGGCCGCGTTGGCGACCAGGGTCTTGCTGACGTCCAGGTTGGCCTTGCGCACTGCATCGACGAAGCCGGTGTACGGCAGGTCGGTGATGCTCACCAGGCCGAAGTGGCCGTTCTCGCCGTCCAGCAGGCGCCCGGTGGTTGGCTGGTCGAGGTACTGGAACCAGTGCGCCCCGACCACGATCGGCTCGGCCAGCGCCTGCTTGAGGTACTTGGCGTACGCCGGGCCGCGCTCCTCTTCCTTGTAGACCTCCTGCAGGCCACCCCAGAACGGGCCGCGATCGCGCGAGCCGAAGTGAAACTCGCCGATCAGCACCGGCTTGTCCAGCTGGCGCAGCGCGGCAAAGTCGTAACCCTGCTGCGGCTCGCGGGTATAGAAGTTGAAGCTCACCACATCGCAGTACTGGGCGCAGGAAGCCACGGCTTCCGGCGTCGAGCTGGCGAAGCGGCCGCCGAGCAGCATGTGGTTCGGTGAGTGCCATTTCAGCGAATCGGCGATGGTCTTGAAGTAGGTGTCGGCGAACAGTCGCTGGAAGCGCTGCATGTCCTCTTCGATGGCCGGATGCTCCGGGTTCGGCAGCGGCGCCTGGAAGCCCGGGTCTTCCATCAGCTCCCAGGCCGGCAGGTCGATGCCCCAGGCCGCCGACAGACCTTGCTGGTTGCGGTACTTGTCGCGCAGCTGTTTGAGGAACGCGCGCTTGGCCGGCACGTCGGTGGTCAGGCGCAGCGTGCCGTAGGCCAGCGCGTAACGCCCCTGGGCACCTTCGCCGGGGCCGGCCCAGGCCAGCTCGTTGTCGGCGAAGTAGCCGAGCAGCCACGGATCGTCGCGGTGATCGCGGGCCGCGATGGCGATGGCGCGCTCGGCGGCCATGGCGAAGCGCGGGTCGAACGGGTCGGGGATTCCGCCCCACCAGTCCAGGCCGGTGCTGATGGTGGAGTAGTCACCGCCGATCGACAGCGGAATGGTGTAGGGCATGCGCTTGAGCGGCGCCAGTTCGCTTTCGCTCCAGTTGCCCAGGGTGTTAAACCCCCAGGCCTGCAGACGATCGACGCTGTGCCGGGTCCAGCGCGCCATGTCGAACGTCGGATGCTTGCAGTTGGCCGAGGGGGCGACCTGCGGCTGCACCGCCACGGTCACTACCGGAGCCTTCGCGGGTTCATTGCTGGCTGGTTTGCTCGGTTCGCTCGGCGTGCTCGGCGTGCTCGCCGCGCTGGCAACTTCCGGGCAGGCCGGCTTGCCGTAGATGCGGCTGAGGTTGGCGCGGTAGTAGTCGTACCAGCGCCCGCGGTCGTAGGCGCGCCCCTTATTGGCGCCGGTGCCGCTGCGGCTGTCGCCGGAACCGTAGTAGGCGGCCAGCTCGTCACCTTCCTTGGGCAGGTCGAGGAACATGCCCTCGCGCCCTTCGACATAGGTCGCACCGTGGCCCGGGCTGACGGTGTTCACGCCGATCGAGAAGAAGCCGTGGCCCTCGGGCGTGACCAGGTACCAGCGGCCATCGCGTTTCTCGGTGCGGAAGAAATTGCTCGCTTCGAATTGCGGCCCGTCGAGCAGGCCGCCGTAGGTGTCGAGCTTCGGCTGCTCTTTCAGCCATTTGCCGAGCTGCGCCTGCTCCTTGGCGGCCGCGGCCTTGAGTTGTTCGGTGCTGTTGACCTTCTCCGGCCACTGCTGGCGGGTGGACTGGCCGAAACTGTCGACCAGCCCGGTGTACGCGGCCTGCTCGACGTCGTTGCCCTCGCGCACCGCGATGCGGCTGACCAGCAGGCTCTGCGCGGCTTGCGGGCGCTCCAGGGCGAGGCTCACGCCGACCACTTTGGCCGGGTCGAGCGCGCCTTCGACGGTGGTCGCCAGCAAGGTGCGCTTGCCCTTGAAGTTCCACGGCATCGGCGGCGCGGCACGCATGCCGTGGGCCAGCGGTGAGGTCGGCCAGAGTGGCACGATCACGTCCTGCGCCGGCCCGGCGGGCAGCGCCACGCGGCTGACCAGCACCTTGCCGTCGGCGCTCTCGACCTTGATCAGCAGCGTGATCGCCCAGTCCATCGCGCTTTGGATGCGCAAGTTCATCGCCCCGGCCTTCGACCAGTCCCACTGCCCGTTCGGAGGGGTGAGCTTCACGCTGGACAGGTCGCCGGCGTTGAAGGTGATGCGCCGCAGCGGCTCGCCATCGGCGGTGGTTTCCGCATTGACCTGCGGCAGCGCGGCGTTCTGCAGGCTGACCTGCGCGGCGTCGGTGGGCGTGACGAAATTGAACAGCTGCTGCTCGGCAGCACCGGCCCACAGCGGGGCTGCGCAGGCCAGGGCGATCAGGGCAGGCAGGGAACGGCGAATCATCTGGATTGAGCTCCTAGGGAACGCAGAAAGCGCCGCACTGGGCGCCTCCAAAAAAACCGACCAGAAGTAGACCACGGACCGGTGAAATGATGCCAAGCAGATTCATGCTATCTCGCGACGGAACGGCGGCAAGGCGTTGAGAATCGCCTTACCGTAGCGCTGGGTGACCACCCGGCGGTCGAGCAGCGTGATAGTGCCGCGGTCGGCCTCGGTGCGCAGCAGGCGGCCGCAGGCCTGCACCAGGCGCAGCGAGGCGTCGGGCACGGCGATCTCCATGAACGGGTTGCCGCCGCGCGCCTCGATCCACTCGGCCAGCGCCGCTTCCACCGGATCATCCGGCACGGCGAAGGGAATCTTGGCGATCACCACGTGCTCGCAATAGGCGCCCGGCAGGTCGACCCCTTCGGCGAAGCTGGCCAGGCCGAACAGCACGCTGGTCTCGCCGTCGTCGACCCGCGCCTTGTGCTTGTTCAGGGTCTCCTGCTTGGACAGGTTGCCCTGGATCAGCACGCGCTTGCGCCAGTCGCGGTCGAGGCCGTCGAACACGTCCTGCATCTGCTTGCGCGAGGAGAACAGCACCAGCGTGCCGCGCCCGCCGTCAACCAGCTGCGGCAGCTCGCGGATGATCGCCGCGGTGTGCGCCGCGGCGTCGCGTGGGTCAGCCTTGAGGTCGGGCACGCGCAGCACGCCGGCCTCGGCGTGGTGGAACGGGCTCGGCACCACGGCGGTGACCGCCGCCTTGGGCAGGCCGGCGCGCATCCGATAGCGGTCGAAGCTGTTCAGCGCGGTCAGCGTGGCCGAGGTCACCAGCGCGCCATAGGCGACGTTCCACAGGTTACGGCGCAGCGTCTCGGCGGCGAGGATCGGACTGGCGTTAACCTCGATGTCGAACAACGCACCGCTTTCCGCCAGAGTCAGCCAACGCGCCATCGGCGGGCTGTCCTGCGGGTCTTCGGTGGTGAACGCGGTCCACAGCTCCCAGTTGCCCTGGGCACGCGACAGCAGGCTGCCGAACAGCGGGTACCACTCCTCGGCCTGATGGCTGGCGATGCCCAGTCCACCCTCGCCGTCCATGGCCTGCTTGAGCAGCTCGGTCAGACGGGTGAAGACGTCGTTGAGCTTGGCGAAACCCTTCTTCAGCTCGATACCCAGCTCACGCAGGTGCTCCGGCACCAGCCCGCCGTCGAAGCGATGGCGCGGCCGCTCGCGGCCTTCCATGTCCTCGCCTGCCTTGAAGTCGGCAATCTGCTCGCAAGCGGTGAACATGAACTGCTGCTGGGTGCGCAGCTCGCGCGCCAGTTCCGGCACGCTCTCGATCAAGCGGCCGAGATCGCCCGGCAAAGGGTGCTGGGCGAGCAGCTTGGTGAGGTTCTTCTCCACCTGGCCCAGCCAGTCGGCGGTGCTGCGCAGGCGGGTGAAATGGGCGAAGTGGCCGATCGCCTTGTCCGGCAGGTGATGGCCTTCGTCGAACACGTACAGCGTCTCGCGCGGGTCGGGCAGCACGGCGCCACCACCGAGGGCCAGGTCGGCGAGGACCATGTCGTGGTTGGTGACAATCACGTCGACCTTGCCCATCCCCTCGCGGGCCTTATAGAAGGAGCACTGCTGGAAGTTCGGGCAATGGCGGTTGGTGCACTGGCTGTGATCGGTGGTCAGGCGCGCCCAATCGGCGTCTTCCAGGGCTTCCGGCCAGCTGTCGCGGTCACCGTCCCAGCGATTGCCGGCGAGCTTTTCGATCATCTGGGTGAACAGCTTCTGGCTCTGCTCATCGACGTCGATGCGAAAGCCTTCGTCGGCGAACAGCTGCGCCGTGGCGCTCTGCGCCTGGCCTTCCTGCAGCAGGCCATCGAGCTTGGACAGGCACAGATAGCGGCCGCGGCCCTTGGCCAGGGCGAAACTGAAGTTCAGCCCACTGTTGCGAATCAGGTCGGGCAGGTCCTTGTGGACGATCTGCTCTTGGAGGGCCACGGTCGCAGTGGCGATCACCAGGCGCTTGCCCGCCGCCTTCGCCGTGGGAATCGCCGCCAGGCTGTAGGCCACGGTTTTGCCGGTACCGGTACCGGCCTCGATGGCCACGACCGCCGGCTCACCGTCGCGATGCCCCTCGTCATTGCTCTTGATCGCGCCCAGTACCTTGGCCACTTCGGCGATCATCAGCCGCTGGCCATAGCGCGGCTTGAGGCTCTTGGCTTCGAGGAAGCGCGAATAGGCGCCCTGGATCTGGGACTTGAGTTCGGGGCTGAGCATGACGGCCTGCGGCGGGGAAAGCTGGATAAATTTTCAGTAGTTTAACCGGGCGGCTATGATAGCGCGCGTTCCCCCGACTGCCGACCGGAGATTGTTGATGCCCAGCCCCTACGCCTTCGTCTACGCCCTGCACCTGCTCGCCGCCTTGGTCTGGGTCGGCGGCATGTTCTTCGCCTGGATGATCCTTCGCCCCGCCGCCGTCAGCGCGTTGGACGCGCCGGCGCGCCTGCAGCTGTGGGCCGAAGTGTTTCGCCGCTTCTTCGTCTGGGTCTGGGTGGCGGTGCTGGTCCTGCCGTTCACCGGCGTCGGCATGCTGCACCTGCACTTCGGCGGTTTCGAACATCCGCCGCGTTACGTGCAGATGATGATCGGTCTGTACGTCGCCATGCTGGCGCTGTTTCTGCGCGTCCAGACCCTGCAACTGCCGGAACTGCGCCGCGCCATTGCCAGCCAGGACTGGCCAGCCGGCGGCGCGACGCTGGGACGCATTCGCCGGGTGGTCGGCTTCAATCTGCTGCTCGGGCTGCTGCTGGTCAGCGTGGTTGCCATCCGCCCGAGTTTCTGAAGCTCACTGCGGCGCGGCGGGGGCGAAACGCACCAACTTGAAGCTGCCTTCGCCACCTTGGGCACCGGCGTGACCAGCCTGGCCGGCACGCCCATCGCGTGCCCCTTCGGTGCGATACAGCAAGCAGCCCTTGCCGGAGCTACCACGCCCGCCCTGCCCGGCCATTCCGCCTTCACCACCTGCGCCGCCGTCCAGGCGGACCTTGACGCTGTCGGCGGGGAAGTCCGCCGGCACTTCCAAACGCACCTGACCGCCTGCCCCACCGGACTGCCCGTCGGCGCCGTTCTGCCCATCAGCCCCTCGCGCTACCTGGCCCCACAGGCACCCGCCAGCGTGCCCACTACCACCGTCAAGACCGGCAAAGCCGGGCGCCCCGACACCGCCGCGCACGTCCAGGGTCAAGTTGCTCAGGCTGGCCTGCTCCAGGCGGACGCTGAGGTTGCGTCCCGCTGTGGCCGGCTTCTGCGCAGTGCCCGTGGCACCCCGCGCGCTGATCTGACTGCCCGCCGCCAGTTCGGCATGCCGCGCCTCGAGGCGAAACTCCTCGGCACTGGGGGCGATGCCGATGCGCGCGTCCTGGCCGAGCAGCAGCTCGCCGACGCGTAGCTCATTCACCGTGCTGGGAATCAGCAGCGCGCCGGCATGGCCAACTTCCAGTCGATCGAGCACCAGCAAGCCGGTGGTAGCCGGCAGGCGTAACAGGGTGTGCGGCGCGACCACCACGGTAGCGTCGGCGCATGCCAGGGAACTGCAAAACAGGGCGAAGACGGCGAGGCTACGCATGGCTTACCTCCTCGGCGACGACAGGCTGCTCCACCGCTTCAGCTGGCGCGGCCTCGGGCAGGCTGAGCAGGTGCAGGATGCCAAACAGCATCACCCACAGGCGCTGTAGGGGGAGATTAGGATGGCCGGCAAGGCGCGCGGAGAACAGCATGAGCTCCAGCCCGTGCAGCAACAGCACGCTGGCCCCGAAGAGGTAGAGCATCCACGCGAACGGCTGAGCGAAGGGTTGAAACAGATTGACCAGCACCAGCAACCAGAACAGCAAGGCCACTGCCTTGCCCACGCCCAGAACGACTTTCATCCCCGCCCCCACTGATCTTGTTGTTAGCCCGCACCTTACCCGTTGGGCAGGCGCGAAACCAGCGTATCAGTCGAGACGGTGAGGCTTGGATCAAGAGCGGAAGAACAGGCGGGATATAGCCTGTTGCCGCGGCGCGGATGCGCCACGGCAACAGGTGAGGCGGGAGCTAGCGTTGAATCAGGATTTCCACGCGACGGTTCTGCGCGCGACCGCTATCGGTTGAGTTGTCGGCCACCGGCTGACTTTCACCGGCACCTTGCACCGACACGATGTTGGCCTGCGGCACACCCGAGCTGACCAGATAATCCGTCACCGATTGAGCTCGGCGCTCGGAGAGTTTCTGGTTGTAGGCATCGGAGCCGACGCTGTCGGTATGCCCGGTAATGGTCATACGGGCACTCGGCGCTTCATTTTTCAAACGCGAAGCGATGGTATCCAGCTTGGCTTTGTCGGCCGGATCGAGTTTGGCCGAGTCGAAGGCGAACAGCAGATCGTTGACCACGATGGTTTCTTCCTTGACCACCACGACCTCTTCGACCACTGCTTCGGCAACCGGCGGGCAGCCATTGGCGTCGACCGGGGTGTTCGGCGGTGTACCTGGGCACTTGTCGCGGCTATCCAGCACGCCGTCCCCATCCTCGTCACCATCGCCATGCACCCAGCAATAGGCCGCTGCGGTCGCACCACCAATCAGTGCACCCCAGCCTGCCCAGGTGCTGTTCTCGATTGAGCCCAGTCCTGCGCCGACCACACCACCTACCGCCGCGCACTTCGGCCAATCGGTCTTCTGCAGTCCCGCGCAACCGGCCAGAAGCGTACTGACTAGAATCAGGGGTAAAGCTGTCCTTGTAATGCTCATCTGCAAGTCTCCTCAGGGAATCGGCCGAAGACCGACGGTTTTCTGAGTAAAGACGGCGGTAATAAAAATCGCCAGCACTAGGCCATCTCTATACCGCACGCTAGTCTTTGCGCCCCTGATCGAGGATTTTCGATGACTGAAAGCTATTCCTCCCGCACGCCACAACAAGCCGTGGCCGCCCTGCTCGCGCGCTATGCCCCGCAACGCCTGCTGCAGGTGGGCGCGAGCGACCTACCGGCGCTGCAGGCCTTCTGTGAAGCGCACCCGGAGAGCCAGGTCGCCAAGGCGCCTGCCGGGCCGTTGCCGGCCGACCTAGCCGCGCAGCGTTTCGACCTCGCGGTGGTTGCCGACTGCCTCGAGCACCTGCCCAAGCGCACCGCGCTGGAGCTGCTGGGTGGCATTCGCAACCTCAACACCAGTCGCCTGGCGGTGCTGGTCGACCTGTCCGCGTGCGAATGGAAGGAAACCGATTTCTTCGCCCTCGCCTTACAAGCCAGCGAGCGCTTCCGCCGTGACCAACAGACCCTGACCCTGTTCACCTACGATCTGCACGAATACAAGCAGGTACCGGACTGGCTCAACGCCAAGTTCTGGGCCAACCCGCAGAACTTCGGAAAGTACTGGTGGTGACCATGGAACCGACCTGTCCCTGCGGAAGCGGCAAGCACCTGGATGAGTGCTGCGGTCGCTACCACGCCGGCACCCCAGCCCCCAGCGCCGAGCAACTGATGCGCTCGCGCTACAGCGCCTACGTGCTCGGCCTGACCGACTATCTGGTCAACACCACGCTGCCGGTGCAGCAATCCGCAGTCGACCGCGCCGCCATGGCAGCCTGGAGTGCGCAGAGCACCTGGCTGGGCCTCGAGGTCGAGAGTTCTGAAGTGCTGGGCGGCAAGCCCGAGCATGCGTTCGTCACCTTCACCGCACGCTGGCATGACGCCCAGGGCGAACACGCCCAGCACGAGCGCTCCGGCTTCGTGCAGCAGCAGGGGCACTGGTACTTCCTCGACCCCACGGTGCCGCTCAAGGCGGGACGCAACGATCCCTGCCCCTGCGCCAGCGGGCAGAAATTCAAGAAGTGCTGTGCGGGCTTTTTCTAGGAGCACCAAACAACAGGCCCGCTGATGCGGGCCTGTGCGTTACTGCTGCAGCTTCAGGTGCGAAGTGTCCGGCGGCGGCGCGGCAGGCGCCGGTTTGGCCTGGCCCATGTCGCTACCGACTGGCGCCAGGCTGAACTGCGACAGGTCGACCTGTGGCGCCTGCGGCTCGCCATGCGCGTCCTGCAGGTCGGCACCCAACGGGGCAATGCCGAAGTCGGGAGCGTCCACGTCGCTGAACGCCGCCATGTATTCGTCGCGCGGTGCCACCTGCAAGCGGCCCGGTGCGGCGGCTGGCGCAGGCTCGGCCGCTGGTGGCGGCGGCGCCAGCTCGACTTCCTCGATCTCGACTTGCAGCTCGATCACTTCGGCGCGGGCGCCAGCACGCTCCATCGCCGCGCGATACTTCTCCGCCGCCGCGGCATCGAGGTTGCTCTTGATGACGATGCGCCGCCCCGAGAACAACAAGGCAATGCGCTGGGCATCGGCCTGGAACAACTTGGCGAGATTGGCCCTGACCAGTTCCGGCGCGGCACCAGTCACCACCTGGCCGGAAAAAGCGATCTCGTAAAGACTCATGGTCACACTCCTGTCCCATTCAGGGCCCAGTATGGCGCAGCTTTTTTCTATCGAACAACATTGCAGCCGAGCAGTTGCTTGTTACACACTGCGGCAATCGAGTGGAGCAGTGGATATGTGGTTCCGGGCGCGAAACATAAGAATTATCAGCCTATTGATGGTTTTTGGCCTCATGATCGGCCTCGCAGGATGCTCAACCTTTTATTCAGGTTTCACGGACCCGGATGTCCGCCTCATTAAAGTTGATGTCGTCAGAGCAAAGCTGCTGGAGCAACGGTTCGTCCTGCGCTTCCGCATCGACAATCCCAACCCGTTCGCCCTCTCAGTGCGCGGGCTGAAGTATGCCGTCTCGCTGAACGAGATGAAGCTCACCGAGGGCGAATCCAACGTGAGCTTCAGCGTCCCGGCGTACGGTCATCACCAGTTCGACGTGCCGGTGCGCACCAACCTGTGGCGCCACGTCAAACCCATCGTCAAGTTGCTCGAATCCCCTGAACAACCGATCCGCTATCGCCTCGCCGGCGAGGTGAAGACCGGTTTCCTGTTTGGCCCGAGCGTGCACCTGAGTCGAAATGGCGAGATAATTCCCGGCGATTTCATTCCGGAGTAGTTTCACCATGACCCAGCAACCGCACGTCCACGGTCCCGATTGCGACCACGACCATGATCACCACGACCACGATCACGGCCATGTGCACGGCCCGCACTGCAATCACGGCCCGCAAGAGCCGGCACGCAACGCGCTGAAGGATGTCGGCCGCAACGATCCCTGCCCCTGCGGCAGCCAGAAGAAATACAAGAAGTGCCACGGCGCCTGACCACCGCCGTCACACCCCAAAGGCCCGCTTGATGCGGGCCTTTTGCTTGGTGCGCGATGAACGGTGGGGTGCCGGTGCGGTCGGCTGATCAGGGCTACCCTGAGCCTGCAGTTGGAATTTTCGGAGAGCGCGATGATCGACCTGTACTACTGGACCACACCCAACGGCCACAAGATCAGCCTGTTTCTCGAGGAAGCCGGGCTGCCCTACCGCCTGCACCCGATCAATATCAGCAAGAACGAGCAGTTCGCCCCCGACTACCTGAAGATCTCCCCGAACAACAAGATCCCGGCGATCGTCGACCCGCAGCCGGCCGACGGCGGCCCGCCGCTCGCACTGTTCGAGTCTGGGGCGATTCTCTTGTACCTGGCGGAGAAGACCGGACAATTCCTGCCCCACGACCTGCGTGGCCGCCAGGAAGCCCTGCAATGGCTGTTCTGGCAGATGGGCGGGCTCGGCCCGATGGCCGGACAGAACCACCACTTCAATCGCTTCGCCCCGGACAAGCTGCCCTACGCGATCAAGCGCTACGTCGACGAAACCGCCCGACTGTACGGCGTGCTCGACAAGCGTCTGGCTGACCGTGCGTTCGTCGCGGGCGAGCAGTACAGCATCGCCGACATGGCGATCTACCCGTGGATCGTGCCGCACCAGTGGCAGGAGCAGGACCTCGCCGACTTCCCCAACATCCAGCGCTGGTTCGCCGCAATCCAGGCCCGCCCGGCCACCGTGCGCGCCTATGCCCTGGTCGAGCAGGTCAATCCCGCCGCCGCCCGCAAATAAAGTTGCACTGCCGTCCGCCGCGGCTTGCGCCGCGGTGGTCGGCTCACTAACGTAGCGCCTGCCCAACGCCTAACGCTCATCCGCAGGAGCTGCACCCCATGGCCTCGCCAGCCCTTACCCGTTTCCTTCCCCGCTGCGTCGCAGCTGCCGCCCTGTTCGGCGCGCTCGGCCTGACCGGCTGCCAGAGTTGGCTGAACAGCCAATACGCCGACAGCCTGCCGCCGACTTCCGGCATCCAGCCGGTCAAGGGCCTGGCGCAGAGCGTCTCGATCCGTCGCAACGAGCTGGGCATGCCGTTGATCGAGACCAGCACCTTCCACGACGCGCTATTCAGCCTGGGCTACGTGCATGCCAGCGACCGCATCAGCCAGATGGTCGGCATGCGCCTGATGGCCGAGGGACGCCTGGCGGAAATGGTTGGGCCCGGGGTGCTGGAAATCGACCGTTTCATGCGCACGGTCAACCTGCGGCAGAACGCCGAAACCCTATACAAGAACGCCTCACCGCGCCTCAAGCAGTTCTTCGAGGTCTACGCCCGCGGCGTCAATGCCTACCTGTACCGCTACCGCGACAAGCTGCCGATGGACCTGGCTGAATCCGGCTACCGCCCGGCCTACTGGAAGCCGGAAGACTCGGTGCTGGTGTTCTGCCTGATGAACTTCGGCCTGGCGGTCAACCTGCAGGAGGAGATCGCCTCGCTGGTGCTGGCGCAGAAGGTCGGTGCCGACAAGCTGGCCTGGCTGACGCCGACCTACCCGGACGAACCGCTGCCGTTCGCCGAAGCGGATAAGCTCAAGGGCCTGGCCCTGAGCGGCCAGATTCAAGGGCTGAGCGCGGTCAACGCCGCCGCCAGCCAGATCGCCGACCTGGACATGCTCGGCGTCGCCGCCTCGAACAACTGGGCGATCGCCCCGCAGAAGAGCCGCAGCGGCAAGAGCCTGCTGGCCAACGACACCCACCTGCCGCTGTCGATGCCCTCGGCATGGAACTTCGTGCAGATTCGCGCGCCGCGCTTCCAGGCCGCCGGGGTCACCGTCGCCGGCGTGCCTGCCGTGGTGGCCGGCTACAACGGCAAGCTGGCGTGGGGCATGACCATGGTCATGGGCGACAACCAGGACCTGTTCCTCGAACAGGTCAAACGCCAGGGCAATCGCCTCTACTACCTGGCCGACGGCAAGTGGCTACCGGCCCGCGAGCGCCAGGAGACCTTCTTCGTCAAGGGCGGCCGGCCGCTGCGCGAAACCATCTACGAAACCCGCCACGGCCCGCTGCTGAACAGCGCACTGGGTGAGCGAAAGCACATGCTGCAGCCGCTGCAGCTCAGTTCCGGCTATGGCCTGGCGCTGCAGAGCGCGCCGGTCAATGACGACAAGACCCTCGATGCGTTCTTCAACCTGTCCCGCGCGCAGTCGGTGGACGCCGCCTTCGAGGCCAGCCGCGAGATTCGCGCCATCGCCCTGAACATGGTGTTCGCCGACGCCCAGCATATCGGCTGGCAAGTCACCGGACGCTACCCGAACCGTCGTGACGGCATCGGTCTGCTGCCCTCGCCGGGCTGGGATGGGCGCTACGACTGGGACGGCTTCGCCGACGCGATGCTCCACCCCTACGACCAGGACCCGCAGCAAGGCTGGCTGGGCACCGCCAACAACCGCACCGTGCCGAAGGGCTACGGCATGCAGTTGTCCAACTCCTGGTACTACCCGGAGCGCGGCGAGCGCATCGCCCAACTGGCCGGCAACGGCAAGCACGACGCGCGCAGCATGATGGCCATGCAGATGGACCAGACCTCGCCGTTCGTGGCCAAGCTGCAGGCGATGTTCGAAGCACCCGGCATGGCCCAGCCGCTGCAGAAGGCCATCGACGCGCTGCCGGCCACCGAGCGCGCCAAGGCTCGCGAAGCCTACGACCGGCTGCGCGCCTTCGACGGCCGCCTCGCCGCCACCTCGGCCGACGCCGCGCTGTACGCTGCGTTCCTCCACGAAAGCGCGCGACAGATCTTCCTCGACGAGCTCGGCCCGGACAACAGTCCGGCCTGGCAAGCCTTGGTGGAGACCGCCAACCTGTCCTACTCGGCGCAAGCCGACCACCTGCTCGGCCGCGAGGACAGCCCGTTCTGGGACGACCTGAGCACGCCGCAGAAGGAAGACAAGCCGGCGATCCTCGCCCGCAGCCTGGCCGCCGCGGTGAGCTTCGCCGAGAGCAAGTTGGGCAGCGACCGCAAGGCCTGGCAGTGGGGCAAGCTGCACACCTACAGCTGGACCACCGAAACCACGCAGATGGCGCCCTACATGAGCGCCAGCGACCGGGCCGGGATCAACACCATCAAGGACTACCTGGACCGCGGCCCGTACGCCGCCGGCGGCGACCACAGCACGCTCAACGTGTCGGCCTATCACTGGGGTCAGGACTTCGACACCTGGCTGATTCCGGCGATGCGCATCGTGGTTGATTTCGGCCAGGCCGAACCGATGCAAGGCATCAACAGCTCCGGCCAGTCCGGCAACCCGGCCAGTCCGCACTACGCCGACGGCATCCAGCCGTGGCTCAAGGGGCAGTACCAGAGCTTCCCGTTCCAGTCGCAGAACATCGACCGGGTCTATGGCAGCAAGCGTTTGACGCTGATCCCCGGCAAGTGAGCAAAGCCGGTCGTTCAGGGCGCCGACGCGCCCTTCGACCGGCCGCGGAAGAAATTTGCTGAACTTTAGCGACGCTGCAGGACTCACAACCCTGCATCGTTGATTAATACTCCAGGCGCCCCACGGGGCGCCTTTTTTTGTCTAGACCACCGGCGCCGGTGGCGGCTGATCCGGCACCGTGGGTTCACCCGGCTCCGTCGGCTCGGCCGGTTTGCCCGGCAGATCGGGGACATCCGGGTCTGGCTGTCCGGGAATTCCGCCAGAGATATGCAGCTGCGCCGCGCCAGCCTTCAGGTTCGATCTGACCATCCTTCACCTCCCATGCCCGGCCGCCAACCGGCCGCAGTGTTCACCAGTAGAGTGAGCGGGACGCCAGGGAATTCCAGGTACTTCGTCGGCCAGCTACGGTCAGCGAATCGCAGGCATGAAAAAGCCGGGCAGTGGCCCGGCTCGTTCAGCATGCAGCGCAATCAGGCTTTCGGCAGGGTCACGCCGGTCTGGCCCTGGTACTTGCCGCCGCGGTCTCGGTAAGACACTTCGCAGGCCTCGTCGGACTGCAGGAACAGCATCTGCGCCACGCCTTCATGGGCGTAGATCTTCGCCGGCAGGTTGGTGGTGTTGGAGAACTCCAGGGTTACATGGCCTTCCCACTCCGGCTCGAGCGGGGTGACGTTGACGATGATGCCACAGCGCGCGTAGGTGCTCTTGCCCAGGCAGATGGTCAGCACATCGCGCGGGATACGGAAGTACTCGACGGTGCGGGCCAGGGCAAAGGAGTTCGGCGGGATGATGCAGACGTCGCTGTTGATGTCGACGAAGCTCTTCTCGTCGAAGTTCTTCGGGTCGACCACCGCCGAGTGGATGTTGGTGAACACCTTGAATTCGGCGGCGCAACGCACGTCGTAGCCGTAGCTGGAGACGCCGTAGGAGATCACCCGGCTGTCGTCCGCGCCGCGCACCTGGCGCTCGACGAAGGGCTCGATCATGCCGTGCTCCAGGGCCATGCGGCGAATCCATTTATCCGATTTGATGCTCATGGCTGGTGTCGTCCTGAGTCGCGATTGGTGAAAAAGTGAGCGCGCATCTTACCGGGGTGACTGCCGACCGGCAAAGGTCGACGGTCACCCGCACCCGGCTCAGTCGTCGGAAACCATGATGGTCGGCATCGCCGGCGCGGCCTGCTCGCTGAGCGCGATGCGCGCCCCGACGGTACGCGCCATCTGCTGGTAGATCATGGCGATCTGGCTTTCCGGGTCGGCGATCGCAGTCGGCTTGCCGCCGTCGGCCTGCAGGCGGATGGCCATCGACAGCGGTAGCGAGGCCAGCAGGTCGACGCCGTACTGCGCGGCGAGCTTCTCACCACCGCCCTCACCGAACAGGTGCTCGGCATGCCCGCAGTTGGAGCAGATGTGCACGGCCATGTTTTCCACCACACCGAGCACCGGAATATTGACCTTACGGAACATCTCCACGCCCTTCTTGGCATCCAGCAGGGCCAGGTCCTGCGGCGTGGTGACGATCACGCTGCCGGCCACCGGGACCTTCTGCGCCAGGGTCAGCTGGATGTCACCAGTGCCCGGCGGCATATCGACCACCAGGTAGTCGAGATCGTCCCAGGCGGTCTGGGTGATCAGCTGCAACAGCGCACCGGAAACCATCGGCCCGCGCCACACCACCGGGGTGTTGTCGTCGGTGAGGAAGGCCATCGACATGACCTCCACGCCGTGCGCCTTGAGCGGCACGAACCACTTCTGGTCCTTGACCTGCGGCCGGGTGCCCTCGGGGATGCCGAACATGATGCCCTGGCTGGGGCCGTAGATGTCGGCGTCGAGGATGCCCACCTTGGCACCTTCACGGGCCAGCGCCAGCGCCAGGTTGGCAGCGGTGGTCGACTTGCCGACCCCGCCCTTGCCGGAGGCCACGGCGATCACGTTCTTCACGTTGGCCAGCGCCGGCACCTGGGCCTGCGCCTTGTGCGCCGCGATCACTGAGTCCACCTGCACCTGGGCGGCGCTCACGCCGTCGAGGTTCTCCAGGGCCATCTGCAGCATCTGCGCCCAGCCATTCTTGAACAGCGCGGCGGCGTAGCCCAGCTCCAGGCGCACGCGGACGCTGCCGCCCTGGATGTCGACTTCGCGCAGGCAGCCGGCGCTGACCGGGTCCTGGTTGTAATGAGGGTCGGTGAACTGGCGCAGGCAGGCTTCAACCGCTTCGCGGGTGATAGAGCTCATGGGGCGACTCCGAAAGGCTGAGCAAAACAGGTGGGCATGATACCAGCCGAGGCAGGCCGGCTCGTCGTGGCCGCGAATTTATTCGCCAACCCGCCCGCTCCTTCGCCCCACAAGTCACTCCTGTCAGGGCCGCCAGCGGCGCTGCGGATGAAAAAAAACCGCCGCGCCTATATAGTGGCCGACTTCCTTCGATTTCCCCGAACGGCCGATCACCATGTCCGAAGCCCGCAAGATTCTCGTTACCAGCGCCCTGCCCTATGCCAACGGTTCGATCCACCTCGGCCACATGCTCGAGTACATCCAGACCGACATGTGGGTGCGTTTCCAGAAGCTGCGCGGCAACCAGGCGATCTACGTGTGCGCGGACGACGCGCATGGCTCGGCGATCATGCTGCGTGCGGAAAAGGAAGGCATCACCCCGGAACAGCTGATCGCCAACGTGCAGGCCGAGCACACCGCCGACTTCGCCGATTTCCTGGTCGACTTCGACAACTACCACTCGACCCACGCCGAGGAAAACCGCGAGCTCTCCGCGGCCATCTACCTCAAGCTGCGTGACGCCGGCCACATCGCCACGCGCGCGGTGACCCAGTACTTCGACCCCGAGAAGGGCATGTTCCTCGCCGACCGCTTCATCAAGGGCACCTGCCCGAAATGCGCGGCCGAGGACCAGTACGGCGACAACTGCGAGAAATGCGGCGCCACCTACGAGCCGACCGAACTGAAGAACCCGCGCTCGGCGATCTCCGGCGCAGTGCCGGTGCTCAAGGAGTCCAAGCACTTCTTCTTCAAGCTGCCGGACTTCGAGGCCATGCTGAAAAGCTGGACTCGCAGCGGCACCCTGCAGGACGCGGTGGCCAACAAGATCGCCGAATGGCTGGATGGCGGCCTGCAGGAGTGGGACATCTCCCGCGACGCGCCGTACTTCGGCTTCGAGATTCCCGACGAGCCGGGCAAGTACTTCTACGTCTGGCTGGACGCGCCGATCGGCTACATGGCCAGCTTCAAGAACCTCTGCGCCAAGCGCCCGGAACTGGACTTCGACGCGTTCTGGGGCAAGGACTCGAGCGCCGAGCTGTACCACTTCATCGGCAAGGACATCGTCAACTTCCACGCGCTGTTCTGGCCGGCCATGCTCGAAGGGGCGGGCTTCCGCAAGCCGACCGCGGTCAACGTGCACGGCTACCTGACCGTCAACGGGCAGAAGATGTCCAAGTCGCGCGGTACCTTCATCAAGGCGCGCACCTACCTGGATCACCTCAACCCCGAGTACCTGCGCTACTACTACGCGGCCAAGCTCGGCCGTGGCGTCGATGACCTCGACCTGAACCTCGAGGACTTCGTGCAGAAGGTCAATTCCGACCTGGTCGGCAAGGTGGTCAACATCGCCAGCCGCTGCGCCGGCTTTATCCACAAGGGCAACGCTGGCGTGCTGGTACAGGCGAATCCTGAGCCCGAGCTGTGGGACGCCTTCCAGGCCGCCGCACCGAGCATTACCGAAGCCTACGAGGCGCGTGACTTCTCCCGCGCCATGCGCGAGATCATGGCCCTGGCCGACCGCGCCAACGCCTGGATCGCCGACAAGGCGCCGTGGGCGCTGAACAAGGTCGAAGGCAAGCAGGCCGAGGTGCAGGACATCTGCGCACTGGGCGTCAACCTGTTCCGCCAGCTGGTGATCCTGCTCAAGCCGGTGCTGCCGAACCTGGCGCGCGACGCCGAGGCATTCCTCAACGTCGCCCCGCTGAGCTGGAACGACCTGGCCACGCCGCTCGCCAACCACCAGTTGAACCCCTTCACCCCGCTGCTGACGCGCATCGAGCCGGCGAAGATCGAAGCGATGGTCGACGCTTCCAAGGAAGACCTGGCCGCCAGCGAAGCCGGCAACGCTCCTCAAGGCAACGGCGAGCTAACGAAAGACCCGCTGGCCGCCGAGATCAACTTCGACGCCTTCGCCGCGGTCGACCTGCGCATCGCGCTGATCGAGAAGGCCGAGTTCGTCGAAGGCGCCGACAAACTGCTGCGCCTGACCCTGGATATCGGCGACGCCAAGCGCAACGTGTTCTCCGGAATCAAGAGCGCCTACCCCGACCCGGCCAAGCTGCAAGGTCGCCTGACCCTCTACGTGGCCAACCTGGCGCCACGCAAGATGAAGTTCGGCGTTTCCGAAGGCATGGTCCTGGCCGCCGGCCCCGGTGGCGAGGAGATCTACCTGCTCGGCCCGGACAGCGGCGCCAAGCCGGGCCAGCGCGTCAAGTAACCCGGGCAGCGGGCGGCCGCACAGCGCCGCCCGCTTCGGCCGGATGGATGCCCAAGCGGGCATCCACCGGCTAGCCTTAACAGGTGTCCTCCCTCCCCGGCTTCGGTAGCGTCGATGACTGAACTCGCCCTGATCCTGGTCAGCTCGATCCTGGTCAACAACTTCGTGCTGGTGCAGTTCCTCGGCCTGTGCCCGTTCATGGGCGTGTCGCGCAAGATCGAAACGGCCATCGGCCTGTCGCTGGCCACCACCTTCGTGCTGACCCTGGCGGCGATGTGCAGCTACCTGGTCCAGCAGTACGTGCTCAAGCCGCTGGACCTCGAGTTCTTGCGCACCATCGCCTTCATCCTGGTGATCGCCGTGGTGGTGCAGTTCACCGAGATGGTGGTGAACAAGACCAGCCCGCTGCTGTACCGCGTGCTGGGCATCTTCCTGCCGCTGATCACCACCAACTGCATCGTCCTCGGCGTAGCGCTGCTCAACGCCAACAAGAGCGAGCTGAACTTCCTCACCGCCACCGTGCAGGGCTTTGCCGCCGGCCTCGGCTTCTCGCTGGTGCTGGTGCTGTTCGCCGCCATGCGCGAGCGCATCGCCATCGCCGACGTGCCCAAGCCGTTCCAGGGCGCGGCGATCGGCATGATCACCGCCGGTTTGATGTCGCTGGCGTTCATGGGCTTCTCCGGGTTGATCAAGCCATGAGCCTGATCCTCAGCGCGGTCCTTGTGGTGCTGGTGCTGTGCCTGCTGTGCGGCGCCGCGCTCGGCTATGCGGCGGTGCGCTTTCGCGTCGAGGGCAACCCGATCGCCGAACAGGTCAACGCGCTGCTGCCGCAGACCCAGTGCGGCCAGTGCGGCTATCCCGGCTGCAAGCCCTACTCCGAGGCGATCGCCGCCGGCGACAAGATCAACAAGTGCCCCCCCGGCGGCGCCGCGACCATCGCCGCGCTGGCCGACCTGCTCGACCTGGAGCCGGAGCCGCTGGACGCCGAGGGCGGCGAGGGCGGCGAGAAGCCGCCGCTGGTGGCCTTCATCCGCGAGGCCGAGTGCATCGGCTGCACCAAGTGCATCCAGGCCTGCCCGGTCGACGCCATCGTCGGCGCGGCGCGGCTGATGCACACGGTGATCGCCAGCGAATGCACCGGCTGCGACCTGTGCATCGAGCCCTGCCCGGTCGACTGCATCGACATGCTGCCGCTGGCCAGCGACCTGCGCAGCTGGAAGTGGCCGCAACCGGCGCGCCTGATCGCCACCGACCGGGAGCAGGCGGCATGACGGCCATGCAGCTGTGGGCGATGCCCGGTGGCATCCACCCGCCGATCAACAAGCGCCAGTCCACCGCGCTGCCGCTGCAGCGCCCGCCGCTGCCGCGGCGTCTGGTGCTGCCACTCAACCAGCACATCGGCGCACCGGCCGAACCGCTGGTGCAGGTTGGCGAGCGGGTCCTCAAGGGCCAGCTGCTGGCCGCCGCCAGCGGCTTCGTCAGCCTGGCGCTGCACGCGCCGACCTCGGGCACGGTCAGCTACATCGGCGCGCAGCCCTACCCGCACGTCTCCGGCCTGCCAGCGCCGGCCATCGTCATCGACAGCGACGGCCTCGACCAATGGTGCGAACTGCAGCCCTGCGCGGAGTTCCGCAGCCTGGCGCCCGGTGAGCTGCTCGCACGGATTCGCGGCGCCGGGATCAACGGCCTGGGCGGCGCCGGTTTCCCCACCGAGGTCAAACTCAGCGCGCGGCCGGCGGAGAAGATTCACACCCTGGTGATCAACGGCGCCGAATGCGAGCCGTACATCAGTGCCGACGACCTGCTGATGCGCGAACAGGCCGCCGAACTGCTCGGCGGCATCGACGTGCTCGCCCACCTGCTGCAACCGGAGCAGGTGCTGATCGGCATCGAGGATGACAAGCCCGAGGCCATCGCCGCGGTGCGCGCCGCGTTGGGCGAGCGGCCCTACCAGCTGCGCGAGTTCCCGACCAGGTACCCGTCCGGCGGCGAAAAGCAGCTGATCCAGATCCTCACCGGCGTCGAGGTACCGAGCGGCGGCCTGCCGGCGGACATCGGCATGCTCTGCCTGAACGTCGGCACCGCCGTGGCGGTATACCGCGCCGTGGTGCTCGGCCAGCCACTGATCTCGCGCATCGTCACCCTCACCGGCGCCGCGCTAGAGCGGCCGATGAACGTCGAGGCGCTGCTCGGCACTGCGGTCGCCGAGCTGCTCGAGTTCGCCGGCCTGCACCACGAGCGGCTGGACCGCCTGATCATGGGCGGCTCGATGATGGGCATAACCCTGCCGTCCAGCGACGTGCCGCTGATCAAGACCACCAACTGCCTGATCGCCGCCACCGCCGCCGAACTGCCCGCGCCGACGCCGGCGCTGCCGTGCATCCGCTGCGGCGATTGCGCCGAGGTCTGCCCGGCCAGCCTGCTACCGCAGCAACTGCACTTCTTCGCCCTCGGCGAAGAGCACGAGCAACTGCGCGCGCACAACCTGTTCGATTGCATCGAGTGCGGCGCCTGCGCCTATGTGTGCCCGTCGAGCATCCCGCTGGTGCAGTACTACCGCGCGGCCAAGGCGGAGATTCGCGAGCAGGAGCAGAAGCAGCTCAAGGCAGAACAGGCGCGGCAGCGCTTCGAATCGCGCCAGGAGCGCTTGCGCCGCGACGAGGAGCGCCGCGACAGCGAACGCCAGGCGCGTCTCGCGCGGGCCGAACGCGTCCGCGCGCCGGCCGAGGACACCGCCAGCGCGCCACCGACCGGCGACAACATCGCCCGCGTACAGGCGCAGAAGCCCGGACTCAGCGACGAGCAGAAGCGCCTGAAGATCGCCGCAAGCATGGCGCAGGTCGCCCTCAGCAAAGCCGAAAAACAGTTCGCCGTGCACGCCACGCCGGTGCTGCAGGCGCAGGTCGAGCAACTGCGCGAGGCGGCCAGCGCCGCGCAACAGGCACTCGACGCCATTCAGCCGGCCGCCGCCGCGATTCCGCCTGCGACCGGCAACGACGAGGCGGCGCGCAAGCAGGCGAAGATCCGCGGCGCCATGCTGCGCGTACAGTTGAAGAAGCTGGAAAGCGCCGCCGGTGCAACGCCCAGCGCGGAGCAGCAGGCGCAGCTGGAGGAGCTGCGCAGCGAATTGAGCGCGCTCGAAGCCGCCGCTGTCGTCGCGCCAACCTTGTCCCCGGCGGCGGACCATAGCGCGTTGAAGCGCGCCAAGATCGAGCTGGCGCTGAAGCGCGCCGAACTGAAGAAGGCCGAACAGGCCAACGCCCCGGCCGAAGAACTTGAGCCACTGCGCGCCGCGCTCAGCGCCGCCGAGCAGGCCCTGCATGCCGCCGAAGACGCGTCCGGCAAGCCCGCGCCAGTACTGGTGCGCACCGACAAGCGCCCGATCGACGAAATCACTAGGGCGCTGAAAACCGAACTGGCCTTCGCCCGCGCCGACCTGCGCAAACTCGAGCGCGACCCGCAGGCCGACGCCACAGCACTGCAGGCGGCGCAGACGCGGCTGGCCGAAGCCGAACATAAATTGCAGGAACATCAGAACGAACCCTAGGGTGGATCGAGCGCCGCTCAATCCACCCGCCAAACTCGCAACCTCGCAATCGCCCGGACCGGCACAGGCCATCCAGGCAACCAGCAACCCACCGGAGCCCCCATGGCCCTGCCCCGCATCACCTCGCCCCACACCACGGGGAGCAATCGCACCCAGCGCGTGATGCTGCAGGTGCTGCTCGCGGCAGCGCCCGGGGCCTTCGTGCTGTGCTGGCTGTACGGCTTCGGCACGCTGATCAACCTGCTCTGGGCCAGCGCCGTGGCGCTCGGTTGCGAAGCGGCGATGCTCAAGCTGCGCGGCCGGCCGGTGCAGTTCTTCCTGCGTGACGGCAGTGCGCTGGTCACCGCGGTGCTGCTGGCCCTGGCCCTGCCGCCCTACGCGCCCTGGTGGCTGACGCTGATCGCCACCGCCTTCGCCATCGTGTTCGGCAAGCAGCTGTACGGTGGCCTCGGACAGAACCCGTTCAACCCGGCGATGGTCGGCTACGTGGTGGCGCTGGTGTCCTTCCCGATGGCCATGAGCACCTGGCCGCAGGCGCAATTCGTCGGCCCCTGGGATGCCCTGCAGCAGATTCTCGGCATCACCAGCCTGCCGGACGGCTGGAGCCACGCCACCGCGCTGGATGCCCTGCAGCACAACCACAGCCTGACCATGGAGGAGCTGCGCAGCAGCAACCCGGCATTTGGCGGCTTCGGCGGCGCGGGCGCCGAATGGGTCAACCTGGCATTCCTCGCCGGCGGCCTGTACCTGCTGTATCGCAAGCTGTTCACCTGGCACGCGCCGGTCGGCATGCTCGCCGCGCTGGCGGTGCTGAGCCTGCTGTGCTGGAACGGCAACGGCTCGGACTCCAACGGCTCGCCGCTGTTTCACCTGCTCAGCGGTGCGACCATGCTCGGCGCGTTCTTCATCGTCACCGACCCGGTCAGCGGCGCGACCAGCAACCGCGGCCGGCTGATCTTTGGCGCCGGGGTCGGCATCCTGATCTACCTGATCCGTACCTGGGGCGGCTATCCGGACGGCGTGGCGTTCGCCGTGCTGCTGATGAACCTTGCCGCGCCGACCATCGACTATTACACGCGGCCGCGCACCTACGGCCACCGCAAGGCCGACCGCGGCTTCAAGATCGGGGAATGACCGTGCCCGTCACCGAGATCACTCGTTCGATGCTGAAAAACGCCCTGCTGCTCGGGCTGTTCGCCATCGTCACCGTGGGCCTGGTCGCCGTCACCCAGCAAGGCACCGCCACGCGCATCCAGCAGGCCGAACGCGACGCCCAGGGCCGCACCCTCGGCGAGATCCTGCCCGCCGGCAGCTATGACAACCACCTGCTCGACGACAGCGTGGAAGCCTTCGACCCCGAGCTGCTCGGCAAAGCCAAGCCGCTGCCCGCCTACGTCGCGACGCTGCGCGGCCAGCCGACCGCGGTGATCCTCCAGGTCACCGCGCCGAACGGCTACAGCGGCGCCATCCACCTGCTGGTCGGCGTGCTCGCCGATGGCCGGCTGGCCGGCGTGCGCGCGGTCAAACACAGCGAAACGCCGGGCCTCGGCGACCGCATCGAGCTGACCAAGAGCCCGTGGATGCACGGTTTCGACGGGCGCAGCCTGAGCGATCCTGGCGAGAGCGGCTGGGCGGTGAAGAAGGATGGCGGGCAGTTCGACCAGTTCGCCGGCGCCACCATCACCCCGCGTGCGGTGGTCAAGGCGGTGCAGCGCGCGCTGCAGTACTTCGACAAACATAAAGAGCAGCTGCTGGCGGCGAGGAGCGACACGCATGGCTAGTTTCCGCGAGATCGCCGTCAACGGCCTGTGGAAGAACAACCCGGGCCTGGTGCAACTGCTCGGTCTGTGCCCGCTGCTCGGCACCAGTAATTCGATGGTCAACGCACTCGGCCTGGGCCTCGCCACCACCCTGGTGCTGGCCTGCTCCAACGCCGCCGTGGCGCTAATCCGCCACAGCGTGCCGGACACTGTGCGCCTGCCGATCTTCGTCATGATCATCGCCGCGCTGACCACCTGCATCGAACTGCTGATGCGCGCCTACACCTACGAGCTGTACCAGATCCTCGGCATCTTCATCCCGCTGATCACCACCAACTGCATCATCCTCGGCCGCGCCGAGGCGTTCGCGGCGAAGAATGGCGTGCTGCACGCCGGCTTCGACGGCCTGATGATGGGCCTGGGCTTCGCCGCCGTGCTGCTGGTGCTCGGCAGCGCGCGCGAGCTGCTCGGCACCGGCGCGCTGCTGGGCAACATGCAGCTGCTGTTCGGCGCAGCCGCCGCCGACTGGCAGATCACCCTGTTCCCGCATTACCAGGGCTTTCTGCTGGCCATCCTGCCGCCCGGCGCGTTCCTCGTGCTCGGCCTGCTGATCGCCCTGAAGAACCATATCGACGAACTGGTCGCCGCCCGAGCCCCGCGCCCGGCCGACGACGCCGCGCCGGTGGCCAGCCGCCGCGTGCGGGTAACCGGAGTGATTGAGTGAACGCTGCCAAACGCCTGGAAATCTTCCGCCGCCTGCACGAGGACAATCCGGAACCACGCACCGAGCTGGACTACAGCACACCGTTCGAGCTGCTGATCGCGGTGATCCTCTCCGCCCAGGCCACCGACGTCGGCGTCAACAAGGCCACCGCCAAGCTCTATCCGGTCGCCAACACCCCGGAGGCGATCTACGCGCTGGGCGTCGACGGGCTGTCGGCCTATATCAAGACCATCGGCCTGTTCAACAGCAAGGCGAAGAACGTCATCGAGACCTGCCGGCTGCTCATCGAAAAACACGGCAGCCAGGTGCCGGACAACCGCGAGGACCTCGAGGCGTTGCCCGGGGTGGGCCGCAAGACCGCCAACGTGGTGCTCAACACCGCCTTCCGCCAGCCGGCCATGGCCGTGGACACACACATTTTCCGGGTCAGCAACCGCACCGGCATCGCCCCCGGCAAGACCGTGCTGGAGGTGGAGAAAAAGCTGCTCAAGTTCGTGCCCAAGGATTATCTACTGGATGCCCACCACTGGCTGATCCTGCATGGCCGCTATGTCTGCCAGGCGCGCAAACCGCGCTGTGGCAGCTGCCGGATCGAAGATCTGTGCGAGTACAAGAGCAAAACGTCGGACGATTGAGCGATTGATAAATTGTTGACCGATCGATTGAAAAAATCTTTTTTACCGGCCCAGCAATTGCCGATATAAGGTGCGCAAATGGCCCTGGTAGCCGGGAGTGCACATCATGAGTACTGGCAAAGAAGAGATCGAACTCGAAGACGACGTCACCGCAGACGACTCTGAGGATGCCGCCGTTGCCACCGTTGAAGTGGCAAAGACCAATCTGACAAAGCGCCGCATCATCGACAACCTGCTGGAAGAGCGTCGTCTCAACAAGCAGCTCGCCGAATACGATTTCGATCTGTGAGCATTGCGCTCAAGAAAAAGCCCCGCCAATGCGGGGCTTTTTTGTGCGCCGGAGCTCAGTCGCCACGAGTTGGCGAGAGCAACTCGATCTTGTAGCCGTCCGGGTCTTCAACGAACGCCAGGATGCTGCTGCCGTGCTTCATCGGCCCCGGCTCACGGGTGATCTTGCCGCCGCGCGCGCGGATGTCCTCGCAGGCCTTGTAGACGTCCGCCACTTCCAGGGCGATGTGGCCGTAGCCAGTGCCCAGTTCATAGCTGTCCACGCCCCAGTTGAAGGTCAGCTCGATCACGCTGTTGTGTGCCTCATCGCCGTAGCCGACGAAGGCCAGGGTGAACTGACCGTCCGGATAGTCCTTGCGGCGCAGCAGGGTCATGCCGAGCACTTCGGTGTAGAAGGCGATGGATTTATCCAGGTCGCCGACCCGCAGCATGGTATGCAGCAGTCTCATCTGATCTTCCTCATCGTTCGCCCTTTGCGGGCTTATAAAAGCAAACCCCGGCTCGTGGCCGGGGTTTGTCTGGCACGGGGCGTATAGCTTATCAGAACAGCTTGCGACCCTTGCCGGCCGCGATGCGCATGCGCAGCGCGTTGAGCTTGATGAAGCCTGCGGCGTCGGCCTGGTTGTAGGCGCCGCCGTCTTCCTCGAAGGTCGCGATGTTGGCGTCGAACAGCGAATCGTCGGACTTGCGACCGGTAACGATGACGTTGCCTTTGTACAGCTTCAGGCGCACCACACCGTTCACGTTGGTCTGCGAGGCATCGATCATCTGCTGTAGCATCAGACGCTCCGGGCTCCACCAGTAGCCGGTGTAGATCAGGCTGGCGTACTTCGGCATCAGCTCGTCTTTCAGGTGAGCGACTTCGCGGTCGAGGGTGATCGACTCGATGGCGCGGTGTGCACGCAGCATGATGGTGCCGCCGGGGGTCTCGTAGCAGCCGCGCGACTTCATGCCGACATAGCGGTTCTCGACGATGTCGAGACGGCCGATGCCGTTCTCACCGCCGATGCGGTTCAGCTCGGCCAGCACGGTGGCCGGGCTCATTTCCTTGCCGTCGATGGCAACGATGTCACCCTTGCGGAAGGTCAGCTCGATGTAGGTCGGGGTATCGGGAGCCTTCTCCGGGGAGACGGTCCACTTCCACATATCCTCTTCGTGCTCGGTCCAAGTGTCTTCCAGCACGCCGCCTTCATAGGAGATGTGCAGCAGGTTGGCGTCCATGGAGTACGGCGATTTCTTCTTGCCGTGGCGCTCGATCGGGATGGCGTGCTTCTCGGCGTAGTCCATCAGCTTCTCGCGGGACAGCAGCTCCCACTCACGCCACGGCGCGATCACTTTCACGCCCGGCTTCAGTGCGTAGGCGCCGAGTTCGAAGCGCACCTGGTCGTTGCCCTTGCCGGTGGCGCCGTGGGAGATGGCGTCGGCGCCGGTCTCGTTGGCGATTTCGATCAGGCGCTTGGCGATCAGCGGACGCGCGATGGAGGTACCCAGCAGGTACTCGCCTTCGTAGATGGTGTTGGCGCGAAACATCGGGTACACGAAGTCGCGAACGAATTCTTCGCGCAGGTCATCAATGTAGATTTCCTTGACGCCCATGGCCTTGGCCTTGGCACGGGCCGGCTCGACCTCCTCGCCTTGACCGAGGTCTGCGGTGAAAGTCACCACTTCGCAGTTATAGGTGTCTTGCAGCCACTTGAGGATCACCGAGGTGTCCAGGCCACCGGAATACGCCAGGACTACCTTCTTCACGTCCGCCATGCCATCAACTCCAGGGGGTGTTACCGAAAACCGGCGATTCTACTGGCCCTGAAAGCCAATTTACAGGGGCGCGACAGCTTGAGACGACGAGGCGACATATATTTGCAGCGCCGCGACGTCAGGAGGCGGAGGCGGTTTTGTTCGCCGGCGCGCTAGGGCTGGCTGGAGGAACGGCTGCCGGCGCGGCAGCCGGGGCCGGAGTGGGTGCCGGGACAGCCACCGGCGATGCGGTGGGAGCAGCTTCGGCGACGCGCGACAGGTGGACGGTCACTCGGCGGTTCTTCGCCCGGTTGGCCGTGCTGTTGTTGGCGACCAACGGGAACTGCTCGCCATAGAAGCGCACCACGATGCGCTCGGCCGGCACGCCATTGGCCTGGAAGTAATCCTGCACCGCCACCGCCCGCCGCCGCGACAGGTCGCGGTTGCTCAGCCGGCTGCCGCTGTTGTCGGAGTGGCCATCGAGCTCGATGTGATTGACGCTGGGGTCGGCCTGCAGGTACTGCAGGATGATGTCCAGCTGAGCCCGCGCCATGCCGTCCAGCGCCGTGCCGTTGTCGGGGAAACCGAGCTGCCGCTGCTTGACCTGGTCGAAATTGACCGGCAACAGCTTGCGCGTGCAGCCCAGATAGTCGTCGTAGGCCTTGGTGAATTTCACCGGCAACAGGCGCACTTCGAGGGTTTCGCCACCCTGCAAAGTTCGGTGACGGACTAGCGGACTGCGCCCGTCGAGCAAACCGCTGAGCAGGCGCCCGGCTTGCAGCTGGGAGCTGTTGAACGGCACCTCGCCGCCGCCGACACTGACCGCACCGAGGTTGATGTCGCCGCGCCCCGGCTGCCAGGGCGCGGCCGCCGCCAGCAGGGTCGCCGAGCCCGCCCCCATCCAGCGCTCACGCGCCTGCAAACGGAAGGTCGCTTGTTCGCCGGCACGGCGGACGAATTCGCCGACGCCGAAATCGGTGACGCTTTGCGAAAGCCGGCACTCGAACTGATCGCCCTCGACCTTCCATTCCGCCTGCTCCAGGCGGGTCTGAAAGGTGATGGCCTGCGCCGGCAAACACGCCAACAGGCTAAGCAGGACGAAACAACGCTGGCGCACGGCGAGCTCCACGGTAATACGGGTTCCTCTTGGTATCGGTCGCGCCAGGCAGAACTTGATAGCCGGTCGCCCAATCCCGTGGCTTGCGGGCGAAAATACGCCAACCGGCCGGAGGCCTTTTCCGGTAGCATTCAGCCACGTTTTACCCGCCTGGAACTCCCCATGTCCGACCGCTTGACCCTGCTGCGCCCCGACGATTGGCACATCCACCTGCGCGACGGCGCTGCGCTGACCCACACCGTCGCCGATGCCGCACGCAATTTCGGCCGCGCCATCATCATGCCCAATCTCGTGCCGCCGGTGCGCAACGCCGAGGAGGCCGACGCCTACCGCCAGCGCATCCTCGCCGCGCGTCCGGCTGGCAGCCGCTTCGAGCCGCTGATGGTGCTCTACCTCACCGACCGCACAAGCACCGATGAGGTGCGCGCCGCCAAGGCCAGCGGCTTCGTCCACGCTGCCAAGCTGTATCCAGCCGGCGCCACGACGAACTCCGATTCCGGCGTAACCAGCATCGACAAGATCTTCCCGGTGCTCGAAGCCATGGCGGAGGTAGGCTTGCCGTTGCTCGTTCACGGTGAGGTCACCCGCAGCGAGATCGATGTGTTCGACCGCGAGAAGGCCTTCATCGACGAGCACATGACCCGTGTCGTCGCGCGCTTCCCGACCTTGAAGGTGGTGTTCGAACACATCACCACCGCCGACGCCGCGCAGTTCGTCAAGGATGCCTCGGCCAACGTCGGCGCGACCATCACCGCCCACCACCTGCTGTACAACCGCAATCACATGTTGGTCGGCGGCATCCGCCCGCACTTCTATTGCCTGCCGATCCTCAAGCGCAACACCCACCAGGAAGCGCTGCTGGATGCCGCCACCAGCGGCAATCCGAAGTTCTTCCTCGGCACCGATTCGGCACCACATGCCCAGCACGCCAAGGAAGCCGCCTGCGGTTGCGCCGGTTGCTACACCGCCTATGCCGCCATCGAGCTGTATGCGGAAGCCTTCGAGCAGCGCAACGCGCTGGGCAAGCTGGAAGCCTTCGCCAGTCACCACGGCCCCGACTTCTACGGCCTGCCACGCAACCAGGAGCACATCACCCTGGTCCGCGAAGAATGGACCGCACCGGCCAGCCTGCCGCTGGGCGAACACAGCGTGATCCCGCTGCGCGCCGGTGAGAAATTGCGCTGGCGCCTACTGGAGGCCGCCCAGTGAGCGAAGAACAGTTCGACGACGAACTCGACGGAAGCCTGCCGTCCGGCCCGCGCCACCCGATGGCGGCGCGCTTTCGCGGCTACCTGCCGGTAGTGGTGGATGTCGAGACCGGCGGTTTCAACTGCGCCACCGACGCGCTGCTGGAAATCGCCGCGACCACCATCGGCATCGACGAGGGTGGATTCCTTTATCCGGACCATACGCATTTCTTCCGCGTCGAGCCGTTCGAAGGCGCCAACATCGAAGCCGCTGCGCTGGAGTTCACCGGGATCAAGCTCGATCACCCGCTGCGCATGGCGGTCAGCGAAGAGCACGCCTTGACCGAGATCTTCCGCGGCCTGCGCAAGTCGATCAAAGCTAACGGCTGCAAGCGCGCCATTCTGGTCGGCCACAACAGCAACTTCGACCTCGGCTTCCTGAATGCCGCGGTGGCGCGCACCGGCCTCAAGCGCAATCCGTTCCACCCCTTCTCCAGCTTCGATACCGCGACCCTCGCCGGCCTCGCCTACGGTCAAACCGTACTGGCCAAGGCCTGCCAGGCCGCCGGCATCGACTTCGATGGCCGCGAGGCGCACTCCGCCCGCTACGACACCGAGAAGACCGCCGAGCTGTTCTGCGGCATCGTCAACCGCTGGAAAGAGATGGGCGGCTGGATCGACGACGATTGATGAGCACGACAGCCGGCTAACAACCGGCTGTCGCCGCAAATGCGAAGCCACCCAATCTCGCTTTGACAAGCATTCTCATTAACATTAGTATCTTGCCCATCACGCCAATCCAGCTGTGTGGGTCCTTACATGTACGTCTGCCTCTGCCAAGGTGTCACCGACGGTCAAATCCGCGAAGCAATCTACGAAGGTTGCTGCAGCTATCGCGATGTCCGCGAGAACCTCGGCGTCGGGACCCAATGTGGTAAGTGCGCCTGCCTGGCCAAGCAAGTGGTCCGTGACACCCTTGGCGAACTGCAGAGCACCCAAGCGGCTCTCGCCTACCCCGCTGGATTTGTTGCCGCTTAAATTAGGCACCGATTACCCCAAAGCCGGACTCCAGTCCGGCTTTTTTGTGTCTAAAATTCAAGGATTTAGCGTCTAGACGCAGAACAAAAACATTCGTATTCAGATTAATTTTTACTTATTTTTCAATGATTTACGTTTGACAGCCCGAATAATCGATTCCACACTTCTGAAAATTCCCATTTCTTTGCGTGGCAGGAACGAACATGAAAGGCGACAAGAAAGTCATCCAGCATCTCAACAAGATCCTCGGAAACGAACTGGTCGCAATCAACCAGTACTTCCTGCATGCGCGCATGTATGAAGACTGGGGCCTGAAGAAACTCGGCGACCACGAGTACCACGAATCCATCGACGAGATGAAACACGCCGACAAGCTGACCAAGCGCATCCTGTTCCTCGAAGGCCTGCCGAATCTGCAGGACCTTGGCAAGCTGCACATCGGCGAGAACACCAAGGAAATGCTCAGCAGCGACCTCAAGCTGGAACTGAGCGCCGTGCCGGACCTGAAGGCCGCCATCGCCTACTGCGAGAGCGTCGGTGACTACGGTAGTCGCGACCTACTGGAAGAGATCCTCGAATCCGAGGAAGAGCACATCGACTGGCTAGAAACCCAGCTGGGCCTGATCGACAAGGTCGGCCTGGAGAATTACCTGCAGTCGCAGATGGAAGAGTAAAACCAGCGCCCACAAAAAAGCCCCGCATTGCGGGGCTTTTTCGTTAGCGTCGGGCGATCAGGCGCTGGCTTTCGCCGCAGCGTCCTTGATCAGGGCTTGCAGCTCACCCTTCTCGAACATCTCAACCATGATGTCGCTGCCGCCGACCAGCTCGCCGGCGACCCACAGCTGCGGGAAGGTCGGCCAGTTGGCGTACTTCGGCAGATTGGCGCGAATTTCCGGATTCTGCAGGATGTCGACGTAGGCGAACTTCTCGCCACAGCCCATTACCACCTGCGCAGCCTTGGCGGAAAAACCGCACTGCGGCGCATTCGGCGAGCCTTTCATGTACAGCAGAATGGTGTTGTTGGCGATCTGCTCTTTGATGGTTTCGATGATATCCACGGGGCACCTCGGCACTTAACTTCCCGACTCACCGGTCGGCACGATGGCGCGATTGTACAGCAAAGCCGTTCAATACGCGCAGCCACTCATACGCCCCGCTCACGCGGCCTCGACCTCCACCGGCACGCCGTTCAACGCCGCGTTGCCGGATACTGCGTCAAGGTGGCGCTCGTCGGTCAGGTCATTGGCACTGGCGCCCGGCTGCGCGGCGGCGATGGCCATGCGCACCCCCGGACGACCGTGCCCCCAGCCATGCGGCAGGCTGACCACACCGGGCATCATCTCGTCGCTGGCGGCCACTTCGACCTCGATCATCCCGACCCGCGAGCGGACCCTGACCAACTGCCCATCGCTCAGCCCGCGCCGCTGCAGATCGGCCGGATGCATCAGCAGCTGGTGCCGCGGCTTGCCTTTCACCAGACGGTGATAGTTGTGCATCCAGGAGTTGTTGCTGCGCACATGGCGGCGGCCAATCAGTACCAGCTGGCCGTCCTGCGGCAATGGCTGGACGGCCAGGCGCCGCAGGTCGGCGAGCAGCAGCGGCGGCGCCGCCTGGATGGTCTTGTCCGCGGTCTTCAGGCGTTCCGCCAGGTTGGTGCGCAACGGCCCGAGATCGAGGCCGTGCGGGTAGTCGCGCAGCGTCGCCAACGACAAGCGCTGCTCGCTGCGATCGCCGTAGGGGCCGAAGCGCAGGCCCATGTCGATCATCTGCTCCGGTGACATGGTGGGCTTCAGTTCGCCGCCAGTCCGCGCGGCGAACGCCTGGGCCAGGCCGACGAAGATTTCCCAGTCGTGCAGCGCGCCGGCCGGCTTGTCCAGCACCGCTTCATTGAAGCGGGTGACGTTGCGCACGGCGAACAGGTTGAAGGTGGTGTCGTAGTGATCATGCTCCAGCGGCGCGGTCGGCGGCAGGATCAGGTCGGCGTAGCGGGTGGTCTCATTGATGTACAGGTCGACGCTGAGCATGAACTCCAGGCCGTCCAGCGCCTGTTCCAACTGCCGACCGTTGGGGGTGGACAGCACCGGATTGCCGGCCACGGTGATCAGCGCGCGAATCTGCCCGTCGCCCGGGGTGAGCATCTCATCGGCGAGCGCCGCCACGGGCAGCTCGCCGCCGTACTCGGGCAAGCCGGAGACGCGGCTCTGCCAGCGGTTGAAGTGACCGCCCGAGGTGGTGGCGACTAGGTCCACCGCCGGCTGGGTGCAGACCACCCCACCCTCGCGGTCGAGGTTGCCGGTGACCAGGTTGATCAGCTGCACCAGCCACTGGCACAAAGTGCCGAAGGCCTGGGTGGAGACGCCCATGCGCCCGTAGCACACGGCCTTGTCAGCGCCGGCGAAGTCCCGCGCCAGCTGACGAATCTGCTCGGCCGGCACCCCACAGCGCTGGCTCATGGCCTCGGCGCTGAATTCTCCGATCGCCGCACGCACCTCGTCGAGGCCGGCCACTGGCAGCGTGGTGGCGCGGGTCAGGCCTTCGCTGAACAGGGTATTCAGCACACCGAGCAGCAACGCGGCGTCCTGCCCCGGACGGATAAAGATGTGCTGATCGGCGATGCCCGCAGTTTCGCTGCGCCGCGGATCGACCACCACCAGCTTGCCGCCGCGCGCCTTGATCGCCTTCAGACGCTTCTCCACGTCTGGCACGGTCATGATGCTGCCGTTGGAGGCCAGTGGGTTGCCGCCGAGGATCAGCATGAAGTCGGTGTGATCGATGTCAGGAATGGGGATCAGCAGGCCGTGGCCGTACATCAGGTGGCTGACCAGGTGGTGCGGTAGCTGGTCGACCGAGGTCGCCGAATAGCGGTTGCGGGTCTTCAGCTGGCCGAGGAAGTAGTTGCTGTGGGTCATCAGCCCGTAGTTGTGCACGCTCGGGTTGCCCTGGTACACGGCGACCGAGTTCTGCCCGTGACGGGCCTGGATGTCAGCAAGCTTTTCGGCGACCAGGGCGAACGCCTCGTCCCAGCCGATCGGCTGCCAGCTGTCGCCGCTGCGCCGCATCGGCTGGCGCAGCCGGTCGGGGTCATGCTGGATGTCCTGCAGGGCCACCGCTTTCGGGCAGATATGGCCGCGGCTGAAGCTATCCTGGGCATCGCCCTTGATCGACAGGATGCGCTGGCTGCCGTCGGCGTCACGCTCGGTTTCGATGGTCAGGCCGCAGATGGCCTCACACAGGTGGCATGCACGGTGGTGGAGGGTCTTGGTCATGGCCGGGCCTCTCATTCTTGTGGTTCGAGACGACCGGTCAGGTCGTCAAACCCTGACTATGGCGCCAGCCCGCCTTGCGCGCCAGAAGCGTTCGTCACATGAATCGCCTACCATCAGGCGAGCCAATCAGCGCGCGGGAAGGCATTGACGGCGGACAGGCGGCAATTTGCCTGGACGCGTCTTTTCCTTATAAGATCCCGACCTTCCCCCGTTTCGTCGCCCCCGCGCGGCCTCCAGCCGTGGCTTTTGTATTCTTTTCCGCAGCACGCCAAAGCCCGCCGATGTCAAAGGTTTGAATGATGAGCGCTAGACACTTCCTCTCGCTAATGGACTGCACGCCCCAGGAGCTGAATGGCCTGATTCGTCGCGGCATCGAGCTGAAGGACCTGCGCAACCGAGGCGCCCTGTACGAACCGCTGAAGAACCGCGTGCTGGGGATGATCTTCGAGAAGGCCTCGACCCGTACCCGCCTGTCCTTCGAGGCCGGCATGATCCAGCTCGGCGGCCAGGCGATCTTCCTCTCCCCGCGCGACACCCAGTTGGGGCGTGGCGAGCCGATCGCCGACTCGGCGATCGTCATGTCGCGCATGCTCGACGCCGTGATGATCCGCACCTACGCCCACAGCACCCTCACCGAGTTCGCCGCGCATTCGCGGGTCCCGGTGATCAATGGCCTGTCCGACGACCTGCACCCCTGCCAGCTGCTGGCCGACATGCAGACCTTCCTCGAGCACCGCGGCGCGATTCAGGGCAAGACCGTGGTGTGGATCGGCGACGGCAACAACATGTGCAACACCTATATCGAAGCGGCGATCCAGTTCGACTTCCAACTGCGCGTTGCCTGCCCGGCCGGCTACGAACCCAATGCCGCGCTGCTGGCCCAGGCCGGCGAGCGCGTGACCATCCTGCGCGACCCGCTCGAAGCGGTGCGTGGTGCACATCTGGTAAGCACCGACGTGTGGACTTCGATGGGCCAGGAAGAAGAAGCCGCCGCGCGCATGGCACTGTTCCGCCCCTACCAGGTGACCCGCGCCCTGCTCGACGCCGCCGCTGACGACGTGATCTTCCTGCATTGCCTGCCCGCCCATCGCGGCGAGGAAATCAGCGAAGACCTGCTCGACGACCCGCGCTCGCTGGCCTGGGACCAGGCGGAGAACCGCCTGCACGCGCAGAAAGCGCTGCTCGAACTGCTGGTCGAGCCGGCCTACCACCACGCATGAGCGAGCTACTGCTGAGCCTGCGCGACCTGGCGTGCGGCTACCGCGGACAACAGATCGTTCAGCAGCTCAACCTGCACCTCAACGCCGGCGACATTGGCTGCCTGCTTGGCCCGTCGGGCTGCGGCAAGACCACCACGCTGCGCGCCATCGCCGGTTTCGAGCCGGTGCAACAGGGCGAGATTCAGCTGGGCGGCGCGGTGATCTCCCGCGCCGGATTCACCCTGGCACCGGAGAAGCGCCGCATCGGCATGGTGTTCCAGGACTACGCGCTGTTCCCGCACCTCAGTGTGGCCGACAACGTCGCCTTCGGCATTCGCCAGCACCCGCAGCGCGAACGCATCACCGCCGAGCTGCTCGACCTGGTCAAGCTTGGCGCCCACGCGCGCCGCTACCCGCATGAGCTGTCCGGCGGCCAGCAGCAGCGCGTCGCCCTGGCCCGCGCGCTGGCGCCGCAGCCACAACTGCTGTTGCTCGACGAACCGTTCTCCAACCTCGATGGCGAACTGCGCCGGCGCCTCAGCCACGAGGTGCGTGACATCCTCAAGGCCCGTGGCACCAGCGCGATCCTGGTCACCCACGATCAGGAAGAAGCCTTTGCCGTCAGCGACCACGTCGGGGTGTTCAAGGACGGCCACCTGGAGCAGTGGGACACGCCCTACAACCTCTATCACGAGCCGCTGACGCCCTTCGTCGCCAGCTTCATCGGTCAGGGCTACTTCATTCGCGGCCAGCTGCTCGGCCCGGACGCGGTGCAGACCGAACTTGGCCCGATCCGCGGCAACCGCGCCTACACCTGGCCGACCGGCAGTGCGGTGGATGTGCTGCTGCGCCCGGATGACATCGTCCACGCGCCGGACAGCACCCTGCAGGCGAGGATCGTCGGCAAGACCTTCCTCGGCGCCGCTACTTTGTATCGTCTGCAGTTGCCGACCGGCACCCAGCTGGAATCGATCTTCCCCAGCCACGTCGACCACCCACCGGGTGCGCTGGTCGGCATCCGCGTCGCCGCCGACCATCTGGTGGTGTTCGCGGCCCAGGGCAGCGTGGCCGCGCACCTCGAGTTCGGCGATTCCGGCGTGCGCCGCACGCCCGGTGCGCCGGCCTGATGCCCCCGGGCGCTTGCTCTAGAGCGACTTGAGGCGGTCGCGCCCCTCTTCCTTGGCTTGATACAACGCCGCATCGGCGCGCTGCAGTGTGTCTTCCCAAGGCTCGTCGCCGCGGTAGGCACTGAGGCCGACCGAGAAGGTCAGCCGCAGCGCGCCGAAGCCTTCCCACAGCTTGTCGCGCAAGGCCTCCTGCAGACGCCCGACTAGGTGCTCGGCACCGGCGGTGTCGGTGCGCGACAGCAGCAGCAGGAATTCCTCGCCGCCCAGTCGAGCGATGAAATCGACGTCGCGCACGGTGTGGCGGAATAGCTCGGCCAACTGGCGCAGCACCGCATCGCCACCGGCGTGGCCGAAACGGTCGTTGACCGTCTTGAAGTAGTCGAGGTCGATCAGGCAGACCACGAAGCCGTACTGACCTCGGTCGGCCAGCGCCTTCTGCTGGGACATCAGCTCATTGGCGAAGCGGCGGTTGTACAGGCCGGTCAGCTCGTCGGTGATCGCCAGCTGCTGGATGCGCTCCAGCGCCTGATGCAAGTCGTGATTGCGCTGCTGCAAGACGTTGCGCAGGCTGCTCATCTCCAGCCCCAGCAGCGACACGCCGAGCACCAGCACGAAGAACTCCAGGGCCTGGATCAGCTCGACCCGCGGCTCGATGGCCGCGCCACGCCACCACAGCGCCGCCATCAGCACGGCATAGCACAGCAGGGTGAACAGGCCGACCCGCACGAAGCCGCCGAGACGCAGGCGGAAGGCGCCGAACATCATCACCACCAGCACCATCATCAAGAACAGCGCGCGCAGGTTCTCGACAAAATAGGCGCTGATGAACACCACGGCGATCGCCCAGCACATCTGCACCAGGGTCAGGCTGGGGTCGTGGAAACGCAGGTTGAGGTTGAGCCAGATACTCAGCAGGAACAGCACCCCGCTGGCCAGCACCACGAACGACAGCACCAGCATGCCGCCCAGGCTGAGCGACATGAACCCGGCGCCGAACAACAACCAGCAGAGCAGCAGATGCAGAATCGAGGCGGTGTAAGCCAGGAGGGTACGGCGCAGGCGCAGCAGTTGGTCGCGCGGGGGCAGCGTCATCGACAATCCTTTTCAATCAAACTGCCGGCAGTATAGACAGCCGCGCTGTCGCTCCCGTCCGGGGTCAGTCAAGCCAGAGTGTGCCGCTCGCGATGCGCACGGCATGTCCGGCGATCTTCACCCGATCACCCTCCAGGCTGCAATACAGCTCGCCACCACGCGCCGAGCACTGAAAGCCGTCGAGGCGCTGCTTGTCGAGCCGCGCCGCCCAGTAGGGGATCAGGCTGCAGTGCGTCGAGCCGGTCACCGGGTCCTCGTCGATGCCGATGCCCGGGGCGAAGTAGCGCGAGACGAAGTCATGCTGCTCGCCGGGCGCCGTGACGATCATGCCCAGCCAGGGCAGTGCCGCGACCTGCTTCAGGTCGGGTCGACAGGCGCGCACGCGCTGCTCGTCGGCAAGCACCACCATCAGTTCCTTGCCAGTGTCCAGCACCGCCTGCGGCGCCTCGCCAACCGCCTGCAGGATCGCCGCACTGGCTTCGATCGGCTGCGGCGGCAAGCAGGGGAAATCCAGCACCAGGCGCCCGCCCTCGCGGCTGACGCTGAGCGCACCGGATTGGCAGACGAACTCGAGTCGCTCGCCCGGCTCCTGATAGTGCTCGAACAGTACATAGGCGCTGGCCAGCGTGGCGTGGCCACACAGCGGTACTTCGCTGGTCGGGGTGAACCAGCGGATGTGCCAGCGCGCACCCTCCTTCACCACGAAGGCGGTTTCCGCCAGGTTGTGTTCCGCGGCGATGCGCTGCATCTGCGCCTCGTCCAGCCAGGCGTCGAGGCGATAGACCATCGCCGGATTGCCGCTGAACGGCCGCTGGGTGAACGCATCGATCTGGTGGAAATGCAGCTGCATGGCGACCTCGCGAAGGAAAAAAGTGTGCGCCCAGTATGCCGGCCGGCGCAGGCCGCCACCCGGCACAGTCAGGGGGCTTTCGTGGCGCTACAGTTCGCCGTCGCGCAGCCCGTAGCTGGCCAGCAGCACCCGCAGGCGACCGTTCTCGCGGTAGCGCTGCACGCCCGCCTCGAATAACGCCATGTAGCGCTGGCTGCTCGCCAGCTTGGGCGCAAAGGCCAGGTAGATCGGCACGTCTGGCGTGCGGCAGCCGGCGCGGCGCAGCACTGCAGGTGGCGCCCGCCGCGACAGGTAGCGGGCCATCACCCAGGTGTTCTCCAGGGTCGCATTGGCACGGCCGCGCAGCACCTTTTCGACGTTGATGCCCAGCGCCTGGTCGCCCGCGGCCGTCTGCACCCGTGTGTTGTCGTGCTCGTAGGCGTGGATGTAGCCGTTCAGTTCTTCGCCGTAGCTGTAGCCGTTGATCACCGCCAGGCTGATCGTCGCCAGCGATGCCAGGCCGTCGTAGCGCCAGTCCGTGCCCGGCTGGGTGTAGAAGCACATGCGCGAGATGGCTGGCGCGGTGGCGCTGAACAGGAAGTCCGGGGCGTCGTCGCGGCCGGCACCGATCAACGCATTGGCGCGGCCCTGGCGCACATCGAGAATCGCCCGCGCCCAGTTGACCGTCTGGTACTCAACGCGAATCCCCTCTTCGCCGAAGATCTGCTGCGCCAGCTCGACGAAGATGCCCGGTTTGGAGGCCTTCGCCGCGCAGTTGATCGGACACCAGACGTCGCCGGTAATGATCAAGGTCTCGCCCCAGGCCGGCGCTCCGCTCGCGGCCATCAGCAGCAGCGCTGCCCATCCGTTCCGAAACTTGCGCATCCTGCGTGACCTCTTCGTCGAACTCGTCTTTCAGGCGCCGCTGCGGACCCGCTGCACCGCATCCAGCCAGCCGGCATACAGCTTGTCGCGGTGCGCCTCGGCCATCCGCGGGGTGAAGCGTTGTTGACGATGCCAGTGACTGGCGATCTGCGCCAGGTCGGCATACAGACCGGCCTGCAGACCGGCCAGGTAGGCGACGCCGAGCGCCGTGGTCTCGGTGACCTCCGGGCGCTCCACCGGCACGCCGAGGATGTCGGCGAGGAACTGCATCACCCAGTTGTTCTCCACCATGCCGCCGTCGACCCGCAGCGCACTGGGCGCGGCGGCGCCGTCCTGGCGCATCGCCTCGAGCAGGTCGCAGGTCTGGTAGCACACCGACTGCAGGCCGGCGGTGACGATTTCCTTGATCCCGGTGTCGCGGGTCAGGCCGAAGATCGCCCCGCGCGCTTTGGGGTCCCAGTACGGCGCGCCAAGGCCGGTGAACGCCGGCACCAGGTAGACGCCACTGGCATCGCCGGTCTGCATCGCCAGCGCCTCGCTATCGCGCGCGTGGCTGATCAGCTTGATGCCGTCGCGCAGCCACTGCACCGCCGCGCCGGCGACGAAGATGCTGCCCTCCACCGCGTAGATGACTTCGCCGTTGAGGCGGTAGCCGACCGTGGTCAGTAGGCGGTTCTTCGAGGTCACCGGCTGGCGACCGGTGTTCTGGATCATGAAGCAGCCGGTGCCGTAGGTGCTCTTGACCATGCCGGCCTCGAAGCAGGCCTGGCCGATCAGCGCGGCCTGCTGATCGCCGGCCATGCCCAGCACCGGGATGCTCGCGCCGAGCAGCGTGGCCTCGGTGTGGCCGAACTCGGCGGCGCAGTCCATCACCTCCGGCAGCAGGCTGCGCGGGATGTCGAACAGCGCCAGCAGCTCGTCGTCCCACTGCTGGCTGTGGATGTTGAACAGCAGGGTGCGCGAGGCGTTGGTCGCGTCGGTACGGTGCGCCTGACCGCCGCTCAGGCGCCAGAGCAGGAAGCTGTCCACCGTGCCGAAGCGCAGTTCGCCGCGTTCGGCACGCTCACGGGCGCCGGGCACGTTGGCGAGAATCCAGCGCAGCTTGGTGGCGGAGAAATACGGGTCGATCAGCAGGCCGGTCTTGCTCGCTACCGCGGCCTCGTGGCCGGCGGCCTTGAGCTCGGCGCAGTAGTCGGCGGTACGCCGATCCTGCCAGACGATGGCCGGGTGGATCGGCGTGCCGGTCTGCGCATCCCACACCAGGGTGGTCTCGCGCTGGTTGGTGATGCCGATGGCGGCGATCTCGGCGGCGTTCAGCCCGCTCTGCTGCAGGGCCTCGCGACAGACCTTGAGGGTCGTCAGCCAGATTTCCTCGCCGTCATGCTCGACCCAGCCGTCTTTCGGGAAGTACTGCTTGAACTCCTGCTGCGCGCGCGCCACCGGCAGGCCCTGGGCGCTGAATACGATGGCGCGGGAACTGGTGGTGCCCTGGTCGATGGCGAGCAGGTACTGACTCATGCACTGGTCCTTGTGGTTGTGGCTCCTTGCCCGGCCGGGCAAGGAGAAAAGGCGACGTGGGTGGTCCGTGGCTTAAGCATGGCGGACCAATCGATCAGTCCCGTCCGATGGCGGCGAACTGCGCCTGGGTGTGCTGCGCCAGTACGCTGGCTGCCAGCTCCACTTCCAGACCACGGCGCCCGGCGCTGACGTAAATGGTCGGCTGCGCCTGGGCCGAGTCGTCGATGAAGGTGCGCAGACGTTTCTTCTGGCCCAGCGGGCTGATGCCGCCAAGCAGATAGCCGGTGGCGCGCTGCGCGGCCTGCGGGTCGGCCATGTCGGCCTTCTTCACCCCTGCGGCATGGGCCAGCGCCTTGAGGTCGAGGCTGCCGGCGACCGGCACCACCGCGACCAGCAACTCGCCCTTCTCGCTCGCCGCGAGCAGTGTCTTGAATACCCGCGCCGGCTCCAGACCGAGCTTTTCCGCCGCTTCCAGGCCGTAGGACGGCGCCTTGGGATCGTGGGTGTAGCTGTGCACGCGGTGCTCAGCCTTGGCTTTCTTCAGCAGATCGATGGCAGGCGTCATGTTCGATAGTGAAAATTAGATGACAATGCCGCCTTACCTTAGCCGTAATTGGCCAGCCGCAACAGCCTATAATCGTCGAAAAAACAGGAAGCCCGCATGGATCTCGCTCCCCGTCAGCAGCGCATTCTCGACCTCGCCCGCGAACGCGGCTACGTCAGCATCGACGAGCTGGCCCAGGCCTTCGCCGTCACCCCGCAGACCATCCGCCGCGACATCAACCTGCTGGCCGAACGCAGCCTGCTGCGGCGCACCCACGGCGGCGCGGCGAGCGAAGCCTCGAGCATCCACAACACCGCCTACGCCATGCGCGCCGGGCAGATGCGGGACGAGAAGCAGCGCATCGCCGAGGCGGTCGCCGCGCAGATTCCCGATCATGCCTCGCTGTTCATCAGCATCGGCACCACCACCGAGGCGATCGCCCGCGCGCTGCTCAACCACCGCGGCCTCAAGGTGATCACCAACAACCTGCACGTCGCTGCGCAGCTCAGCGCCAAGGCCGACTTCGAAGTGTTGATCGCCGGCGGCACGGTGCGCGACGACGGCGGCGTAGTCGGCCAGGCGGCGGTGGATTTCATCCAGCAGTTCAAGGTGGATTTCGCGCTGATCGGCATCAGCGGCATCGACGAGGACGGCAGCCTGCTCGACTTCGACTACCAGGAAGTGCGCGTTTCCCAGGCGATCATCCACAACGCGCGGCAGGTGTTGCTGGCCGCCGACTCCAGCAAGTTCGGCCGCAACGCGGTGGTACGCCTCGGCGCCGTCGAGCTGATTCACCAGCTGTTCACCGACAGCGCGCCGCCCTCCGCGCTGGCCCGTCGCCTGGCCGAGCAGAAGATTCAGCTGCATCTGGTCTGACGCTTTCCAGCTCGCCGATAAGGGCAGCGCCCGCCCACTGGGTCCCCGCCTGCGCGGGGACGACGGGGTGAAGGGTGACCCATCCTCGCTCCGTCATTCCCGCGTAGGCGGGAATCAATCGCTCGCTCGGCCTGAGCACCGACTGAACCCGCGCGAATCCCTATCGCTGCTATCACCCGACCACTGCCCAGGCGCAGGGCTGGCCAGTGCGCGTATTTCCCCCTACTATTTTCGGAAACGAACATATAAACGTTCACTTTCACTCCAAGGGGTCCGCGATGTCCGCCACGCCAACGCCCAGCGCACCGCTCGCCGAAGTCTACGATCTGGCCGTGATCGGCGGCGGTATCAACGGTGTGGGGATTGCCGCCGATGCGGCCGGGCGCGGGTTGTCTGTGTTCCTTTGCGAAAAGAATGACCTCGCGCAACACACCTCCTCGGCCAGCAGCAAGCTGATCCACGGTGGCTTGCGCTACCTCGAACATCACGAATTCCGCCTGGTGCGCGAATCGCTGGCCGAGCGCGAAGTGCTGCTGGCCAAGGCGCCGCACCTGGTACGACCGCTGCGCTTCATCCTGCCGCACCGCCCGCACCTGCGCCCAGCGTGGATGATCCGCGCCGGGCTGTTCCTCTATGACCACCTCGGCAAGCGCGAACAGCTGCCCGCCTCGCGCAGCCTGCGCTTCGGCATCGGCAGCCCGCTGAACAGCGAGATCCGTCGTGGCTTCGAGTATTCCGACTGCGCGGTGGACGACGCCCGCCTGGTGGTAGCCAACGCCATGGCCGCCCGCGAACTGGGCGCGCATGTGCACACCCGCACCCGCTGCGTCAGCGCACGGCGGCGCAAGGGCCTCTGGCACATCCATCTGGAGCGCGCCGACGGCAGCCTCTATTCGATTCGTGCACGGGTGCTGGTCAATGCCGCCGGCCCCTGGGTCGCCCGGCTGTTCGCCGAGGAACTGAAGCTGCCCTCGCCCTACGGCATCCGCCTGATCCAGGGCAGCCACATCATCGTGCCGCGCCTGCACGACGGCGAGCAGGCCTACATCCTGCAGAACGAGGACCGCCGCATCGTCTTCGTGATTCCCTATCTGGACCGCTTCAGCCTGATCGGCACCACCGACCGCGAGTTCCACGGCGACCCGGCTCAGGTGCGCATCAGCGACGAGGAAATCGACTACCTGCTGCAGGTGGTCAATGCCCACTTCAAGCACCGCGTGCAGCGCGCGGACATCCTGCACAGCTACGCCGGGGTGCGCCCACTGTGCGACGACGAGAACAGCGATCCGTCGGCGATGACCCGCGACTACACCCTGGACCTCAACGGCCAGCCCGGCGAAGCGCCGCTGCTGTCGGTGTTCGGCGGCAAGCTGACCACCTACCGCAAGCTCGCCGAAGCGGCGCTGGCCCAGCTCGCGCCATACTTCCCGACGCTGCGGCCGAACTGGACGGCCGACGTCGCGCTACCGGGTGGTGAGCAGTTGCGCGACCCGGCCGGGCTGGCCGAGGCGCTGTGCCAGCGCCTCGGCTGGCTCGATCAAGGTCTCGCCCGGCGCTGGGCGCACAGCTATGGCAGCCGCTGCTGGAAATTACTTGAAGGCGTGCAGCAGCCGAGCGATCTCGGCGACCACCTGGGCGGCGGCCTGTACACCCGCGAAGTGGATTACCTGTGCCGCCACGAGTGGGCCCAGGAGGCCGAGGACATCCTCTGGCGGCGCAGCAAACTCGGCCTGTTCCTCAGCCCCGGCCAGCAAGCGCGACTGCGCCAGTACCTGACCACCACACATCCCCCGCGGCCGGAGGATGTGCAGCCAGCCTAGCCTCAGGCGCGGCGCGGGTTGAGCAGGAAGTACGACAGCGCCGGAATCAGCAGCAGCGCACCGAGCATGTTCCACAGGAACATGAAGGTCAGCAGGATGCCCATGTCGGCCTGGAACTTGATCGGTGACCAGGCCCAGCAGATCACCCCGGCCGCCAGCGTGATGCCGACCAGCCCGACCACCCGCCCGGTGAACGCCACCGCCTTGCGATACGCCTCGGTCAGCGGCATGCCCTGCCGTTGGTAGTGCAGCTGCACGCTGAGCAGGTACAGCGCGTAGTCGACGCCAATACCGACACCCAAGGCGATCACCGGCAGGGTCGCGACCTTCACGCCGATACCCATCGCCACCATCAGCGCCTCGCAGAGAATCGAGGTGAGCACCAGCGGCAGCAATGCCACCACGGTCGCCCGCCAGCTGCGGAAGGTGATCAGGCAGAACACCGTCACCGCCAGGTAGACGTACAGCAGCATGGTGCGATTGGCCTCGCGGACCACGATATTGGTCGCCGCCTCGATGCCGGCGGTACCGGCGGCGAGCAGGAACTGGCGATCCTCGGTGCTGTTTTCCTTGGCGAACTTGTCGGCGATGGCCACCACTTCATCCAGGGTCGCCGCCTTGTGGTCCTTGAGGAAGGCGATCACCGGCATCACCGAGCAGTCGGTGTTGAACAGTTCCGGAGCGTTCACCGAGGCCTGCTGGGCGGCGTAGTTCAGCACGTTCTGGTTGCGCTGGATGCTGTTCAGCTTGGGATTGCCTTCGTAGGTGCCGGCGGTGATCTGCCGTACCGCGTTGACCAGCGAGGCGGTCGCCTGCACCCCCGGGTGCTGCTGCAGCTCCCAGGCCAGGCGATCGGCGAGCACCAGGGTCTGGTAGTTCAGGCAGCCTTCCGGCGGGGTCTTGATCATCACCGCGAACAGGTCGCTGGACAGCGCGTAGTGGCTGGTGATGTAGGCATTGTCACGGTTGTAGCGCGAGTCGGCGCGCAGCTCCGGCGCGCCGCTGTCGAGGTCGCCGATCTGCAGCTGCAGGCTGACCAGGAAGCCGCCAACCCCCAACAGCAGCGCCACCAGCAGCGTGCCGATCGCCCAGTTGCGGGTGGTGAAGCGGTCGAGCAGGTCCCACAGCTTGCCGAAACCGCGGTGCTCGGCGGCGCGGGTGTCGATGCGCAGCGCGCGCTCGGCGGCCTTGCGGCCGACGCCGACGTAGGACAGCGCCACCGGCATCAGCAGCAGCGAGGTGAAGATCAGCACCGCCACGCCGATGCTCGCGGTGATCGCCAGGTCCTGGATCACCGGGATGTCGATCAGCATCAGCACGGCGAAGCCCACCGCGTCGGCGAGCAGCGCGGTAACCCCGGCGAGGAACAGGCGGCGGAAGGTGTAGCGCGCGGCGATCAGCTTGTGGGTGCCGCGGGCGATGTCCTGCATGATGCCGTTCATCTTCTGCGCCGCGTGCGACACGCCGATAGCGAAGATCAGGAACGGTACCAGCACCGAATAGGGATCGATGGCGTAGCCCAGCCAGGCGACGATGCCCAGCTGCCAGACCACCGCGATCAGCGAGCAGCCGACCACCAGCAGGGTGCTGCGCACGCAGCGGGTGTACAGGTAGATGATCACCAGCGAAGTGGCCACCGCCAGGCCGAAGAACATCATCACCTGGATCAAACCGTCGATCAGGTCGCCGACCAGCTTGGCGAATCCGATCACCCGCACCTTGTACTTGCCGCTGCCCTCTTCGCCCGACTCACGCGCGGCGCGGTCGCCGGCGAATTCGATCTTGTCGCGCAGCTGCTCCTCGAGCAGTTGCGCGAACTTGTAGTAATCGAGACGCTGACCGCCGGCCGAAGCCTGGTCGAGCAGCGGCACGATTAGCATGGTCGATTTGAAATCGCTGGCCACCAGGCTGCCGACGATGCCGGCGCGGCCGATGTTCTGCCGCAGCTGCTCGATGTTCGCCGGGCTGCCCTGGTAGCTGTCGGGCATCACCGGGCCGCCCTGGAAGCCTTCCTCGGTGACTTCGGTCCAGCGCACCGCCGGGCTCCACAGCGACTTCATCCAGGCGCGGTCGACGCCTGGGGTGAGGAACAGCTCGTCGTTGACCTGCTTGAGCACCTCCAGGTACTCGGGGTCGAAGATGTCGCCCTGGGTGTTCTCCACCACCACGCGCACCGAGTTGCCGAGGCCGCGCAGCGACTTGCGGTTCTCCAGGAAATTCTGAATGTACGGCTGGCTCTGCGGAATCATCTTCTCGAAGCTGGGGCGCAGCTCCAGGCGGGTCGCCGCCATGTAACCGAGCATCACGGTGACCAGCGCCATCACCAGCATGAACATCAGGCGATGGTTGAACACCAGGCGCTCCAACCGGTTGCCGGAGCGGCGGTCGAAGTCCAGCAGTTCGCGGATCACCGGCATGGTGTCTTGTTTCAAATTGCCCATGTCAGGGTACTCGCTCTGATTTCTGGTTATTCAACGGGCAGCGTGCGCACGCCACGGCTGCCGACCAGCACCAGCGTGCCGTCGGCGGCCAGGGCGGCACCGGCTACCGGCGCTGGCGCCGGTTGCGGCACCAGTTGCAGCGGACCGTCGGCCTGGCTGGCCTGCAGCAGGTGACCGGCCTGGGTGAACAGCTGGTAGTCGCCATGTGCGCCGAGCAAGCCGGCGGTGATGCTGAGCTGCAGACCGGACGGCACTTGCTGCCAGGTGTAGCCGGCGTCGGTGCTGCGGTACACGTGGCCGCGCAGGCCGAAGACAATCACCTCGCCGGGCTGGCCGATCACGCCGAAATAGCTGCCCTGGTAGGGCGTGGGCATGGCAATGAAGCGCTCGAGGATGTCATCCCACTTGAGCAGCAGGCCCTGCTCGCCGGCGATGTACAGCGCATCGCCGGTCGAGGCGATGGCGTTCAGGTGGAAGTTCTGCGGGTTGTCGGTGCGGTCCTGGAACGGCGTCCAGCTCTGCCCGCCATCGGTGGTGCGCAGGATCAGGTTGAACACGCCGATCACGTAGCCGACCTGTTCGTTGGCAAACCACACGTCGAGCAGCGGCTTGTCGGCGCCCTCCTCGACCAGTCGCTGGCCTTCGGCGGCCAGCGCCGCCCATTGTTCTTTGCCCGGTTCGGCAGCGGCCAGGTCGCTGTAGTGCTTGAGCACCAGCGCGCCGATCTGCCGGCCATCGAGCTGCTTGGTCCAGGTTGCCCCGGCGTCGCTGCTGTGCAGCACCACGCCATCGTTACCCACTGCCCAGCCCTGCTGAGCCGAGGGGAAATGTACGGCGGTCAGATCGGAGCTGACCGGCACGACGGCCTGCTGCCAGGCTTGGCCGCCGCCATCGGAATAGAGAATGTGGCCACGCTGGCCCACGGCAACCAGGCGCTGCCCGGCACGTGCCAGGTCGAGCAACGGGCTGCGCTGCGCCAGCGCACTCGGCTTGGCCGGCAGGTCCAGCACGTCGACGTAGCCGGCCGCCTGGACGGCGCCCTGCGCAAACGCCAGGCACAGGCCCGCCGCCAACAGCAGACGCTTGTTGAATGAACACATAACGCGACCTCTTGAGAAAACCGCGCCGGGCGGCACTCGTTGGTGCAACCCGGCGTCGCCAGCGGGTGCCCGTACCAGGTGGTGCGGGCAGCCAATGAAGGGCGCTTAGCGGATGCCGGCGCCGGCGAGCGACTCGGCCGACCACTGGGCCTTGGTCAGCGGATCGATGTAGCGGATGCCACCGTACGGACCAACGATGCCGTTGATGTTGTACGAGTTGCCGACCATGTCGTAGACCATGAACGGCGTGGAGTCCGGTACCTGCTTGTCATAGCTCTGGCTGAGGAAGGCGAACGAACCACGGAACAGCTCACCGCGGGCGTCGTACTGGTCGGAGGCGAGAGCGACCCAGCTGTCCTCGTCGAGGTAGAAGCGGCGCTTGGCGTAGATGTGCCGTGCGCCGGCCTTCAACGTACCCTCGACGACCCACACGCGGTGTTTCTCCCAACGCACGTAGTCCGGCGCCAGGTGGTTCGGCGTGGTCAGCGTCTTCGGATCGGAGGCGTAGGTCAGCTTGTAGGTGTTGTAGGGAACGATCAGCTCCTGCTTGCCGACCAGTTTCCAGTCGAAGCGATCCAGCGCGCCGTTGAAGACGAACACGTCGTCGTAGGTGCCGGCACCGGCGGTACCCGGGTTCGGCGTGTCGTAGGCCAGGCTCGGCGCCAGTTTCACGCGGCGTTGACCGGGCAGGTACTGCCAGGCGCGGCGCGGCTGCTCGACCGCGTTGGCGGCGTCCTTGAGCATGATCGCCTCGCCGGCACGGCGCGCCGGGCCGGTGTAGTACAGCTTCATCTGGTAGTAGACGCCAGAGCTGTCGATCGGCTGGGCGAGGTTTTCGTAGATCGGGTAGTTGATGAACGCCTGACCGGTGGTGGCCAGGGTCGCCACGCCAGCGGAGTCAACGTTCCAGGAGTCGTACTTGGAGTTGATGGTCACGCCCTGGTAGCGCAGCAGGTGGTTCCACATCGCCTCGGCGCCGCTCTGCGGAATCGGGAACGGTACGCCCGGCAGCACGTTTTCGATCGCCAGACCGCCGTTCAGCGACTTGGCGCCGGTGGCGTTCTTCTGGCTGTTGTCGAGCACGGCCTGCGGCATCGCCACGGTGCGGTGGGTCGGGTAGACGTCGATGCGGAAGCTTGGGTAACGCTTGGCCAGCTCGGCGCTGGTGGCGGTCAGTTGGCCCTTGTACTTGTCGACGTTCTTGCCGTCGATGACCAGCTGCGGCTTCTCACCGGCAAACGGATCGGGACGCATGCTGTCGCCGGACTTGAAGCTGGCCGGCGCGGTGGTCAGACCGCCCTCGTAGGCGGGGATCGCGCCGTCGGCGCTGGCGCCTTTCTCGGCGCCGACCAGAGTCAGGCTGCTGCCCAGTTGTGCGGCCTGTGCCGGGTCAACGGCGGCGTGTGCGGTTCCGGCGAAGGCTACCACCAGGGAAGCCGCCATCAGAGTGGGTACGAATTTCATCTCGTAAATCTCCTGCCTGGGTGTTCCAGGCGCTGCGGTAATCAGAAGGTGGTCTTGAAAGTCAGGTAAACCGCGCCACGGTCTTCCGTGGTGGCGCCGCCGCCCGAGAAGGACGAATAGCCGCCGGCGTAGCAGGTGTAACGCTGCCCGGCGTCCAAAGCGTTAGGGGTGGAACCATCGGTCGAACCGTTGACGCATTTCTCGGCGTCACCGAAGGAGTCCACGTACTTGAGGTCGACGAAGTACTGGTTGTAGATCGCCGCGCCGACGCCCACCGCGTAGTTGCCGGTGTCTTCAGCGCCACCGGCAGCCACCGGGGAAACCCCGTCGATGCCGACGTTCACCGACATCGGCATGCTCAGGTCGACGCCCGGGAATACCTGGTACCAGGTCGGTGTGAAGTTGACCGCGACGCCCCAGTTGTCGCGAGTCGGCTGGTCGATACCGCGGTAGGTGCTCTTGCCCTTGTAGAGGGCTTCGTTCTTGCTATCGAGGCTCAGCAGGTTGCTGTAGTACACCTCGCCGAGCAGGCTGGCGGCGTCGAACAGCGGGGTGTCGCCGATCGCCATCAGGCCGTTGATGGTCCAGTGCAGGGTGTCGCCGGTGGCGCTGGCACTGTCGCCATCTTGCGGCACGTCGGTGATCACGCCGGTGCTCGGGGCACGTGCAGTCGGGAATGCACCCAGACCAGCGGCCAAACCAAGCGGACCCGGAGCACTGAGGAGTGCCGGAATGCTGGCCAGCGGCATGTGGTGACGCACGTTCAGGTCGCTACCGACGCTGACCCCGGCGAATTCCTTGGACAGGCTCAGGCCGTAGATGTCGATGTCGTCGCTGTAGGCGAAGTTGTAGCTGGTGCGGCCGACCGAATCGACCAGACGGCAGACTGGAACCAACTGCGGTGCCGGCGCCGACTGGCAGGAGGCGGGACCAGTAGCAACCGTCAGGCCACGGGCATCGAGCACGGCCTGCGGGAGGATGTCCGAGGTCTTGCGGTAGTAGAAGCCCAGGGTGCCATCCAGCCACTCCGGCGACCACTTGGCCATCAGGCCCCAGTCACCACGGTCTTCCGGCTCCAGATCATTGCCACGCACCACGTTGCTCAGTGCGTCGTTACCCAGCGGGCCGGCCGGGCGCGCGGTATGACCGAGCAGGAAGGATTGCGCGCCGAAGCCAACCAGGTCGGAGCTGCCGTAGTAGGTACCGGCTTCCGGCAGACGCGCGGCGTCCCAGCGGAAGAAGTACTGCGCGGCCAGGGTCAGTTCGGAGTTGACGGTAAAGGTGGTGGAAATCTGCTCGCGCGGCACGAACAGTTCCTTGGCCTCGGTGCCCGGCGACGCCGCCAGCTTGGCGAGGTCGAGGCCGGACTGGCCGTAGCTGATGGCATGCACCGGGTTGAGGAGGGTTTCGCCCCAGTAGACGTTGTGCTGGCCGGCCTTGACGCTGAACAGCGACTCGTCGCCGATCTCGGTGCTGTAGAACACGAAGGCATCGAGAATTTCGCCGGACGGACCGCTGTAGTAACGCTGCGCGTAGTTGCTCAGGTGGCGGTCACCGAAGCCGACGTTGTCGTTGGCGGTGAGTGCCCCCAGGGCGTGCGGGGCGACCAGACCACTGTTCGAGCCGTTGGTGTTGGCGAACGGGTTGGAATTGGAGCCGGTGTTGTCGTAGGCCTTGTCGTACCAGCTGGCGGCACTGACGCGGAAGCCCATGTTGTTCTGGTACACCACATCCAGCTCGGTCAGCAGGTCGATGCGGTTGGTGATGTTGGTGCCGGCCTTGCGGAAGTTGTAGTCGCCGTCGTTGTTGTTCGGCGTACCGAGCATGCGCTTGTCGGCACTTTCGGCGCGCACGCCGTAGTTGTACTTGACCGTGTTATCGAAACGCACCGCCCAGTCCGCGTCGTCCATGTGCAGCTCGACGGCATGCGCGGCGGGCAGCGACGCGGCCAGGATGGCCGACGCCAGCAAGCTGCGACGCAAAGGACCGAGGTTGTGATTCTTATTTTTATACATGCGTGTCTCCGCTGTTGTGTGTGTGGCTCTAACACCGGCTCGCATCCGTCAGGGCAACGGTGCGAGCCCTTGGTACTGCGGCTCAGGCCGCGACTGGCTACGGCGCGCTACGGCGCAACGTGCTGCCAGTCGTGCTGACCGAACCATCCAATTCGAGAATGAATTCCTCGGCCTGCGGCCATTCGCCGTAACCGGAGGCCGGGTTGAGGTGGCCGACCGCGCCGAGGTTGACCAGCTGGCTACCCCAGTCCTCGGCCATGTGGCAGGCGGCGTCGAAGCTGGCTAGGTGGTCGTTGGTGCTGGCGGCGATGATGCTCGGGAACGGCAGGCGCTTGGCCGGCAGCGGATCCCAGCCGTGGGCGCGCAGGCTTTCCGGAGTCGGGTAGCCTTCCGGCCAACTGGCTTGCAGGTCTGGCGGGGCGGCCAGCAGCGCGCCCTGGATCGGCCGGCGGTACACCGCGGCCCAGTGCGCCACCATCAGCACGCCGGCGCTGTGCGCGACCAGGATCACCGGGCCGTCGATCTGTTCCAGCTCGCGCTGAATGGCATCGACGCGGGCGGCGCAGCTGAGCTTGTCGTGCTCCAGCGGGGGCACCGAACGCACCTTGCTCAGCTTGGCTTCAAGCAGGGTTTGCCAGTGTTGCGGCACGTGCTCGCGCAGGCCGGGAACGATCAGCACAGTGGCATGGGTTTGCAGCTTGTCCACATCGACACCTTTACAGTTGCGACCGGCACTCGAGCTGGCCGGCTAGTCATTGCGGACCACAGTAAAGAGCGCCCACCCCCATCGCTTCACATTTCACGTCAGCCATTTTTCATTTGGTGACACGGCCTGCACGCATCGATGACGGCCGTGCCAAACGGCATGCCGAACAGTGCCTGAGCGCGTGCCCAAGGCGGCGCGCAGGCGGCATATCAGGCCGTCGTCGCGGGGTGAAATCGCCGAAAAAGACCGCCCCACTGCCGCGCTTCGCGTGCCGCCGCTCAGCTGTTCGCTGCTTGCCCGCTGCGCAACAGCGCCTGCAGCTGTTCCAGCGGCATCGGCCTGGCCAGCCAGTAACCCTGGCCGTGGTCGCAACCGGCGGCGCGCAGGCATTCGAGCTGCTCCACGGTTTCGATGCCCTCGGCGACCACGGTGATATCCAGGCTGGCCGCCACCTGCACCGCCGCCCGGACGATGGCCTGGTCGACCGCGTCGTTCGGCAGCCCGGCAATGAAACTGCGGTCGATCTTCAGCCGGTCGAAGGGCAATTGCTTGATCGAGCCGAGCGACGAATAGCCGGTGCCGAAGTCATCCATGCTGACCACCACGTCGCTGGCGCGCAGGCTGTTGATGATCTGCACCGCGTCGTCCAGGTTGCTCACCGCCACCCGCTCGGTGATCTCCAGTTCCAGCCGTGAACCGGGCAGGCCGGTGCGCGCCAGGCTGTCGCCGATCAGGCTGAGGAAGTCCTCGCGCAAAAAGGTCGAGCCACAGATGTTCACCGCCACCGGCACATCGAGCAGGCCGCTGCGGATCAGCGCCAGGTTGTCGCGGCAGGCGCGTTCCAGCACCCAGTGGGTGATCGCGCCGATCAGCCCGTACTCCTCGGCCAGGCCGATGAACTCAGTGGGCGACACCGCGCCGCGCTCACCGTCATGCCAGCGCAGCAGCGCCTCCATGCCCACCGGGCGCGGCTCCGCCTCGAGGGCGTACTGCAGCTGGTAGTGCAGCTGCAGGCGCTCCTCCTTCAACGCCTCGCGCAGCCGCTCGAGCATCAGCAGACGTGCCTCGGTGCGTCGCCGCAACGCCTGCTGGAACACCCGCACGCAATTGCCGCCGGCGGCCTTGGCCTGGTACATGGCCAGGTCGGCATCGTTGAGCAGGTGATCGAGGCCATGGCTCTCGCCCGGATACAAGCTGACCCCGACGCTCGCGCCGACGCTCAGGCTCAGGCCGTCGACCCGGAAGCGCGGCGCCAGGCACTTAATCAGCCGCTCACCGAGCTGCACCGACTCCTCGGCGCGCGCGCCGACTTCGGCGATCACCACGAACTCATCGCCGCCGACCCGCGCCAGCTGGTCGTTCTGCCGCAGCGCGCCACGCAGACGCCGCGCGACCTCGGCGAGCAGCCGGTCGCCGACCTGATGGTCGTGGCGGTCATTGACCTGCTTGAAGCCATCCAGATCGATAAAGAACACCGCCAGGCGCTGCCCCGTCGCGTCGCAGGCGCTGACCGCGCGCTGCAGGCGTTCGCGCAGCTGATGGCGGTTGAGGCAACCGGTCAGCGCATCGTAGGTGGCCAACTGAACCATGCGGTCATCCAGCGCACGGCGCTCGCTGATGTCGTGACAGATGCCGACGAACAGGCGCTGGCCACCCAGCTTCAGCGCGCCGACGCTCAGTTGCAGGGGGAAGCAGCTGCCATCCTTGCGCCGCCCCACCACCTCGCGGCGCGTACCGACCAGGTTGGCCGACCCGCCGCGGCGAAGGTTGGGCCGATAGCCGGTGCGCTGGCTGTAGTACGGCTCGGGCATCAGCACATTGATGTTCTGACCGAGCAGTTCGCTGCGGTCATAGCCGAAGGTATGCACCGCCGCCGGGTTGAGCTCGCGCACCTCGCCGTGCGCATCAATGACGATCATGCTGTCCACCGCAGTGTCGAACACCGCGCTGGCCAGTTCACCGAGGCCGAAATCCGGCTCGCGGTGCTTCGCTTGCGTATCCACGCGGCACCCCACTCAGGTATCGAAGCGCGCCACCAGCGCGTGCAGCGCATGGGCCGTGGCTTCCAGCTCGCCACCCAGGTGCGCGGAGCGGGCGGTGACCGCGGCGTTCTGCTCGGCGGCCGTGGAGATGTTGCTGATCTGCCGCGAGACGTCCTCGGCCACCACGTTCTGCTGCTCGGCGGCCGAGGCCATCTGCTCGGACATCTGATGGATGCGCTCGATGGCCACGGTGATCCCGCCCAGCGCCTGCTCGGTTTCGACCACCCGCGCGACGCCGGCGCGTGCCTCCTCGCTGCCCTGGTGGGCGATCTGCACCGCGCGCCCGGCGACGTCCTGCAGGCTGGCGATGATGCCCTGGATGGTGGTGGTGGATTCCTGGGTCTTCGACGCCAGGGCACGCACCTCGTCCGCCACCACGGCGAAGCCGCGACCCTGCTCACCGGCCCGCGCCGCTTCGATGGCGGCGTTGAGAGCCAGCAGGTTGGTCTGCTCGGCGATCGCGCGAATCATGTTGGCCGCCTGCTGGATCGACTGCGCTTCGCTGGCCAGACCGGCCACCGAGGCGCTGATGCCGTCCACCGTGTGCGCCAGTTTCTCCACCACCGCGCGGCTCTGTTGGGCCTGGCGCGTGCCATCGATGGACAGTTGATTGACCTGGCGCGCCTCCTCGGCGGTCTGCTGCACGTGCACGGCGACCTGGTTGATCGACGCCGCCATCTCGTGCATCGCGGTGGCCGCCATGTCTGCCTCGACGCGCTGCGCCTGCAGCGCCTGTTCGGCCTGCTGCACCAGCTGGCCGTTCTGCGACGCCTGGCTGGCGGTCCGCGTGGCGTAGTCGCCGAGCAGCCCCAGCGCGGTGCGAATCCGCGCGCCTTCGCTGATCATCGCCAGCTGCAGACGTGATACCGCGCCGGTGTCGTCGCTGTAGGTGCGCGCCACCAGCTCGCTGTCGAACGCCTTGGGCGCCGCCAGGGCGACCCGCCGCATGGCGCGCTTGACGAAGCGCATCGTCGCGGCGGTCTGCGCCAGCGACAACAGCACCGGCAGCGCCACGCCCCAGCCGCCCGCACCGGAGAGGTACAGCAGCGGGCCGAGCGTCGCACCGAGTAGCGGCAGCAACAGGAAGCGCGCCGCGACGCCAACGCGTTCGCCCAGCGAGGCTGCCGCGCGGCCCTGGTTCAACCGTGCGTACAGCGCGGTGGCGCGGCGCACCTGATCGGCGTCCGGCCTGACCCGCACCGACTCGTAACCGACCACCCGGCCGTTTTCGAGAATCGGCGTGACATAGGCATTCACCCAGTAGTGATCGCCGTTCTGGCAGCGGTTCTTGACGATACCCATCCAGCTCTTGCCGGCCTTGAGGTAGGCCCACATCTGCTCGAACACCGGAGCCGGCATGTCCGGGTGACGCACCAGGTTGTGCGGGCTGCCGATCAGCTGCTCGCGGGTGAAACCGCTGACGGCGATGAATTCGTCGTTGCAGTAGGTGATCTTGCCGGTGGTATCGGTGGTCGATACCAGGCGCTGATCGGCTGGATACAGGCACTCGCGCCCCGTGAGCGGCATGTTGATTCGCATCGTTACTCCCTGCGCGTAACCACGCGCGACTGCCTACGAAGATCACCTACCAGCTCCACCACCGGCGGCGTTGCACGGCCGCCGGGGCAGTTCGGTCCTGGCCCGGCGCAACCCTGTGCGGCCGGGCATCCCGGCCAGACGCACAGGTCGGCAGGATGCTCAGGAGTGTAAAAACGCCCCTCCCCCGCCGCTTCGCTTTAGCTGTCAGACACTTTTCATTTCGTGACCCAAGCTTGCTAAGCTGAGGGCTCAATTCGAGCCGCGCGGCCCCGCTGGAGCCGCCCATAAGCGAGCCACAAGATGACCGTGCAAGCCCGTTCCGCCGTGCTGACCAACTACCTGGAGGTGGCGAGCCACTTCGGGCTGAAATCCCACGCGCTGCTGTCCCAGGTCGGCCTGACCCAGGCCATGATCAGCGACCCCGAGCAGCGCATCCCGGTCTCGGCGGCGATCAGACTGATGGAAAACTCCGCGCAGCAGAGCGGTTGCGAGACCTTCGGCCTGCGCATGGCCGAGCTGCGCCAGCTCGCCGACTTCGGCGAGGTCAGCCTGCTGCTCAGCCATCAGCACAGCCTGCGCGATGCGCTGCAAGTCATCGTGCAGTACCGGCATCGGCTCAACGACTCGCTGGCCATCCATATCGAGGAAGCCGGCAGGACTGTGATCATTCGCGAGGAGCTGGTCAGCGACTATCCGACCCACAGCCGCCAGGCCACCGAGCTGGCGATCGGCGTGATGTACCGGTTCTGCGCCGCGCTGCTCGGCGCGCACTGGCAACCGATCAGCGCCAACTTCAGCCACGAGGCGCCCGCGGACCTCTCGGTGCATCGCCGGATGTTTTCCTGTGCGCTGGAGTTCGGCGCTGAGTTCAACGGCATCGTCTGCCCGGCGGCCAACCTGGACAGCACCAACCCGCTGGCCAATGCCGCCATGGCGCGCCACGCGCAGCGCTACCTGGACTCCATGCAGAATGCCGACGACCGCTCGCTGGCCCAGGACGTGCGCAAGGCCATCTACCTGCTGCTGCCGATGGGCCGCGCCACCATCGAGCAGATCGCCCAGGCGCAGGGCATGAACGTGCGCACCCTGCAGCGCCGTCTGGAGGAGGAAGGCGGGGTGACCTTCAGCGACCTGATCAACAGCGTGCGCCGCGAACTGGTGGTGCGCTACATGGAGAACCCCGGCTACTCGCTGGCGCGCATCGCCGACATGCTCGGCTATTCGCTGCCGAGCTCGTTCACCCGCTGGTTCATTTCGCAGTTCGGCATGCCGCCGGCCACCTGGCGCAGCCAGCACAACATCATCCCGCGCAAGAACAACTGAACCGGGCGCGACCGCTGCCCGCCCAGGCAGCGATCGCCAAGCGCCAGCTCAGTTGGCGTTGCTGGCGGTGCTCGGCACGTTCGCCTCGCCCGCCACGGTCAAGGCCAGCTCCTCGAGATCGGTGACCGCCCGGCCCAGATAGAACTCGGCGCCGCCATGGGTCTGGCTGGTGCTCTGCTGCAACTCGGCGCGCACGAAGTGGTAGCTGCTCTGGATCTTGCGCAGCTCGGCGAGGTGCGCGGGGTAGCGCGTCATCAGCGTGTCGAAGCGCTGCTCGATGCGCCGGTCGAGTGCCTGCAGGGCGTCGGTCGCCAGCGGCGTGCGGGTCTGCTCCGGCAACGGGTAATGGCGCAACTGGTAATCCAGCAGCAGGCTGGCCAGATCGCTGCTCTGCGCGTTGAGCGGCAGGCGCGCCTGGACCTCGGCCAGGGTCAGCGGGGCCTGCAGCTTGGCTGCCGCCTCGCGCAACTTCTGTTGCTCGGCGAGCAGTTGCTGGAGCAGCTGCGGATAGCGCTGGCGCTGGCTGCGCGGCAAGCCGTCGAGTTCGCGGAACAGCTGCTGCATGACCCGCAGCGGCTGTTCCAGTTCGGCCGGCTGACCGAGCTGGACGATGGTCGTGTCGAGGCTCTGCAGGTGGTAGAAGACCGCCGTCAGCGCGCGCGGATCGGGGTCGCGCTCCAGCGGCGTGAAGTACAGCAAGGCACTGGCACACAGCAGCTGGCTGCGGCTGTCCAGTTCACTCAACTGCTGGACACTGCGCCCATCCCCCCAGGCCAGCGTGCTCAACAGACTCAGCAGACACAGCAGCAATTTCGTTCGCATCTTCCCTATCCTCGCTTTTTGTTGTTATGGCGGGTGCTATGACGAATCGACTCGGTTGCTTCGGTTTACTCCCGCAGTGGTGAAACGCGTGGCGGCGACGCTGCGCAAGGCAGTCCGCCAGCCGGAATAAAAAAACGGTCGGCTGCCGAAACAGCCGCCGTAAAAATCCGGGGGCATCACACCCCGGAAAAGTGTCAACGCACCGCATGGAGTCACGGGCGTGTGACGCTTACCCCAGGATCTGGCAGCCAGTGGCGGCCTGCAGCTCCTCAAAACTCACGCCGGGGGCGATTTCCACCAGGCGCAGACCGTCCGCGGTGACATCCAGCACGGCCAGGTCACTGATGATCCGGTTGACCACGCCGACGCCGGTCAGCGGCAGGTCGCAACGCTCCAGGATCTTGTGCGCGCCGCCCTTGGCGCAGTGTTCCATCATCACCACCACGCGCTTGACGCCGGCCACCAGGTCCATGGCGCCGCCCATGCCCTTGACCATCTTGCCGGGGATCATCCAGTTGGCCAGGTCGCCCTGCTCCGACACCTGCATGGCGCCGAGCAGGGCCAGGTTGATGTGGCCGCCGCGGATCATCGCGAAGCTCTCGGCGCTGTCGAAGAAGCTGCTGCCCGGCAGCGTGGTGATGGTCTGCTTGCCGGCGTTGATCAGGTCGGCGTCGATCTCGTCTTCGCCGGGGAACGGGCCGATGCCGAGCAGGCCGTTCTCGCTCTGCAGCCAGACGTCCATGCCCTCGGGGATGTAGTTGGCCACCAGGGTCGGCAAGCCGATGCCGAGGTTGACGTAGAAACCGTCCTGCAGTTCCTGGGCGGCGCGTTGCGCCATCTCTTCACGGGTCCAAGCCATGATCAGTTCCTCACCGTGCGGACTTCGATACGTTTTTCCGGGCTCGGGTTGAGCACCAGGCGCTGGACGTAGATGCCCGGCAGGTGGATGTCGTCCGGCGCCAAATCGCCGATCTCGACGATCTCCTCGACCTCGGCGACGCACACCCGGCCGGCCTTGGCCGCCAGCGGATTGAAGTTGCGCGCGGTCTTGTTGAACATCAGGTTGCCGGCCTTGTCCGCCACCGCGCCCTTGATCAGCGCCAGGTCGGCGTTCAGCGCGCGTTCCATGACGTACCAGTGGCCGTCGAACTGGCGGGTTTCCTTGCCTTCGGCGATCAGCGTGCCGTAGCCGGTACGGGTGTAGAACGCCGGGATGCCGGCACCGCCGGCACGCAGCTTCTCGGCCAGGGTGCCCTGCGGGGTGAACTCCAGTTCCAGCTCGCCGGCCAGGTACTGGCGCTCGAATTCCTTGTTGCCGCCGACGTAGGAAGAAATCATCTTCTTGATCTGCCGGCTGTAGAGCAGCGGGCCGAGGCCGAAGTCATCCACGCCGCAGTTGTTGCTGATCACCGTGAAACCGCTCTTGCCGGTTTCCCGCAGCGCTTCAATGAGGCGCTCGGGGATGCCGCACAGGCCGAAGCCGCCGGAGGCGATGGTGATGCCGTCCTCGACGATGCCCGCCAGCGCGGCATGGGCATCGGGGTAGATCTTGTTCATGACAGTCCTCTGCTTGGATGGGGGCCGGGATCAGCGCTGCAGCACGTAGGTGCCGGGGGCGGCGCACAGCGGCGGGTATTGCGGCGAACCGAGCTGCTTGGGCGCCGCCTGAGTGGCGCCCGAACGCTCCTGAATCCACGCGCGCCAGTGCGGCCACCAGCTGCCGCTGTGGCGCTCGCCGGCGCCCTCCAGCCAGGCTTCGGGGTCGCTGGCACTGGCCGGGGCCGCGTAGAAATACGACTTGGGATTGCCCGGCGGGTTGACCAGGCTCTGCAGGTGACCGGCGTTGGAAAGCACGTAGGTGCTGTCCTCGCCGAACAGCCGGGCGGTGCCGTAGCAGCCCTGCCAGGGCGTGATGTGGTCGGTGGTGCCGCCGACCACATAGGCGCCGACCTTGACCTGACTCATGTCGATGGTCTCGCCGGCGATGCGCATCACCCCCGGATTGCTGTAGGGATTCAGGCGCATCAGATCGAGGTAGTCGGCGTGCAGCTGGGCCGGCAGCCGCGTGGTGTCGTTGTTCCAGGCGAGGATGTCGAACGCCGGCGGCTTGTTGCCGAGCAGGTAGTTGTTGACCCAGTAATTCCAGATCAGGTCATTGGGGCGCATCCAGGCGAACATGCGCGCCAGCTCCTGGCCGCTGAGCACACCCTTGCGCCGCGAGCTGGCCTTGGCCGCCCGCAGCGCGGCCGGGGTGGCGAACAATCCGAGGGTGGTGTCGTCGAGCGCCGCCGGCATGTCGAGGACGCACACCGCCCAGCTGGTATTGGCCACCTTGGCGCCCTCGCCGCGCGCCGCCAGCCAGCCCAGGTAGGCGGCCAGGGTGATGCCGCCCGAGCAGGAGCCCCACATGTTCACGTCGGCGCTGCCGGTGATCTGCCGCGCCACCTCGACTGCCTGATCGAGGCACAGCACGTAGTCGGACAGCCCCCAGTCGCGGTGCTTGGCAGTCGGGTTGCGCCAGCTGATGACGAACATCTGCACGCCGCTATCCTGGGTCCACTGGATCAGGCTCTTGTCCGGCGACAGGTCGATGGCGTAGTACTTGTTGATCTGCGGCGGCGACATCACCAGCGGCCGTGCATGCACGTTGGGCGTGGTCGGAGCGAACTGCAGCAGCTCGAACATCGCGTTGCGGAACACCACTTCGCCCTTGGCGTTGGCGACGTTCTCGCCGACCTTGAACGGCGCGCTGTCGACCTGTGCCGGCAGCCCGCGGTTGTGCAGCAGGTCGTGGGAGAACTGGCGTACGCCGCGCACCAGGTTCAGGCCGCCGGTATCGACCAGCTTGCGCAGCGCCACCGGGTTGGTCAGCAGCAGGTTGCTCGGCGCCAGCGCATCGCACAGCAGCGCGGCGATGAACTGCGCGCGGCCCTTGTCCAGCGGGTCGAGGTTGGCCTCGGCGATAAAGCGGTTGAGCTCCTGATTGCCGGCCAGGTAGCTCTGCATCAGCGCGCGAAGGAACACGTTGGACTGCCACGCCGGGTCGGCGAAGCGCTTGTCCTTGGCGTGCGGCGCCATGCTCGAGGTGCCCACGGCGATCTGCCGCAACTCGTTGAGGTAGCTGCCGACGTGCCGACCGGCCTTGAACGGCGTGCGGCCCACGGCCTTGAACAGCGAACCGGCAGCGCTGAGCAGATCGCTCGGGCGCACGCCCATCAACGGCGTGGCGGCCAGCGTATGGTTCAGCGCGCCGGCGGCCAGTTCGTGCTCCTGGACGTTGTCCACCGGTGCCGCCTCGGCGGGTTTACGCCGAGTGCTGCGCGCCTTCGCACGGGGCTTGCCGGCGCTGGCCGAAGGAGTGGTGGGGGACGCTTTACTCATAACAACTCTCTTGCTTGCAGCAGTGCATGCGAAGCGGCGACAGGCCGCTCACGCCGGTTCAACGAAGCGGATCAGAAGCCCCAGTGCAGCAACAGCAGCACCAGGGCGACGAGGAATACGGTTTCACCGACCATCAGCAGGATCGGCTTGATGCCCACCGCGGCCAGTTCCTTGATCTGGGTCTTCATGCCCAGGGCACTGATCGCCACCACCAGGCACCAGCGCGACAGCTCGTTGACCCCGCCCTGCACCACCGCCGGCACCCAGCCGGTGCTGTTCAGGCAGGCCAGGGCCAGGAAGCCGACGGCGAACATCGGCAGCAACGGCGGACGCTTGCCGGTGGTGTCGGCGCCCTGCAGGCGTGTAATGGTCGCCGCGGCGAGGATCACCGGCAGCAGCATCGCCACGCGCATCAGCTTGACCACGGTGGCGGTGTCACCGGTCTCGGTGGACATGCTGTAGCCGGCACCGACCACCTGGGCCACGTCGTGGATGGTAGCGCCGAGGAACACCCCGGCCTCCTGCGGTGATAGGGCGAACCAGTTGGCGATCATCGGGTAGACGATCATCGCCACGGTGGACAGCGCCGACACGCCGATCACGGTGAACAGCGTGGCGCGTTCCTTCTGCGGGTGGTTGGGCAGCGAGGCGGCCAGCGCCAGGGCCGCCGAAGCGCCGCAGATGGCGGTCGCGCCGCCGGTGAGCATGCCGAACAGGCGCTGGAAGCCCAGCGCCTTGGCCGCCACCACCGAAACCAGGATGGTCACCACCACCAGCGTGACCACCAGCGCCACCGGCTTCCAGCCGAGGCCGGCGATCTGCTCGAGGGTGATGCGCATGCCCAGCAGCGCCACGCCGATGCGCAGCACGCTGCGCGCGGTGAATTCGATGCCGGCCTTGCACTGGCCTTCGCCTGAAAGGAAGTTCAGCGCCATGCCGAGCAGCAGGGCGAACAGCATCACCGGTGCGCCGTAGTGCTCGGAGAGGAAGGTCGCGGCCGCGGCGACGATCAGGCTGACGGCGATGCCCGGCGCCAATTCGCGCGCGCGGCTTTGAATGCTGACAAGAGCGATGCTGCTCATGACGGGGATTCCTCGGAAGCAATGACAATGAACGTCTGGCCGTCGACCACTTCGACCGGATAACGGGCGACCTTGAGTTGGGTCGAGTTGAGCAGGTAGCCGGTCGCCAGGTTGAAGCGCAGGCCATGCGCGGCGCACTGGATCACCTGGCCCTCGAGGCGCCCGCCGCACAGCGAGGCGCCCTGGTGCGGACAGCTGTCGTTGATGGCATGCAGCTGGCCGCCGACGTTGAACAGCGCCAGGCTCTTGTCATCGAACTCGAACAGCGCGCGCTGCCCCACGGCCGGCACTTTCTCGGCCGGCACGGCAATGCGTCCGCTCATGCCGGCTGCCCCTGGGCGACGCCGAACGCCAGCGCCTCGCGCAGGGTGGCGAGCAACACGTCGGCCGGCTGCGCGCCGGACACCGCGAAGCGTCGGTCGATGACGAAGTACGGCACGCCGCTGGCCCCGCTGACCGCGCCGAAGAACGGCAGCGCATCGCCACGCAGGCAATCGACCACGATCGACGGGGCCAAGCCGCAGGACACGGCGATGGCCAGCAGCGTCGCGCGGTCGCCGAGGTCTTCGCCACGCTGGAAATAGGCGGCGAACAGGCGCTCCAGCAGCGCCTCGCACTGCGCCGGCGTGGCCACGGCGCTGGCGAGCTGCAGCAGGCGGTGGGCGTCGGCGGTGTTCGGCATGCGCTCGATGCCGACCAGGTTGATCTCCAACCCGGCTGCCGCCGCCGCTTGCTGCACCTGGGCCTGGCGCAGACGCACCGCCTCCGGGCTGCCCAGACGCTTGAGGTAGAACGCGGCAAAGGGTTCGCCCTGCGTCGGGATATTCGGCAGCAGCTGCACGCCCTGCCAGACCAGCTCAACCTGCACCTGCGGGTGGCTGCTGCGCAGCTGCGCCAGCGCGCGGTCCAGCTGGCGCTTGCCGATCAGGCACCAGGGGCAGATGAAATCGAAGGCCACTTCGATACGCAGCGTACGGTTCACGATTGCACCTCACAGGCCAGCGGGCCGACCTTCAATTCGCTAGGCGCGCCGCGCAGTTTCGCAACGTCGCGCAGGTAGTGGCGGCGGGCGTAGAAGAACACCAGCGCCGCGCCGATGCTGATCAGCGGCACCAGCTGGAACGCCGCCTGCAAGCCGATCACATCGGAGACCTTGCCGGTGATGAACGGGCCAGGGGCCAGACCGAGCAGGTTGTTGACCAGGGTCAGGGTGGCGAAGGCGGTGCCGTGTACCGAGTAGTGGGTCAGGTTGGCGACCATCGCGCCGGCCGGGCCGGTGGTGCCGGCGGCGATCAGCATGCCCAGGCCGATCAGCACCAGCTGGGCCGGGCCGACTGGCAGGGCGAAGGCCGCCGACAGCAGCAGGCAGCTACCCAGGCAGTAGGCGATGGCCAGGCTGACCTTGCGCTCGGCGTTCTGCCGGCACAGGCGGTCACTGAGCATGCCGCAGAGGATCATCCCGGCGCCGCTGCTCAGCACGATCAGCGCGGCGATGCCGGCGGCCTTGTCGGTGCCCATCGCGTAGTAGCGGTTCAGGTAGCTGGGCATCCAGACGATCACCGTGCCGCCAACAAACAGCTGCAGGCCGCTGCCGATATAGGTGGCGATCACCGAACGGCTGGAATACAGGGTGCGCAGCGGCCGCGCGGCGCTGTCGACGACCTTGCTGGCGGCGGTGGCGAAGCGCTTCGGCGAGGTGCGCGACTCCTTGACGATGATTGGATAGAGCACGGCGAGCAGCAGGCCGAACAGCGCCATGCCGGCGAACGCCCAGCGCCAGCCTAGGTGCGCGGCGAGCACACCGCCGATGGCCATGCCGAGCACCGAGCCGAACATGCCGCCGGCCATGAACGCGGCGGCCAGGGTGGCGCGCAGGTGTTTGGGGAATACCGAGAGCACCACGGCGATGCCGACGCTGCCGTAGGCGGCCTCGCCGACGCCGACCATGAAGCGCGCGATGAACATCTGCGGGTAGTCCTGCGCCAGGCCGCAGCCCAGGGTGGCCAGGCTCCACAGCAAGGCCATCAGGGCGAGGCTCTTGATCCGCCCGAAACGGTCGGCGAGCAGCGACAGCGGGAAGGTCAGCAGGCCGACCATCAGCGCGACGATGCCGCTGAGCAGGCCGAGCTGGCCGTCGGACAGTGCCCACTCGCTTTTCAGCAGCGGGAACACCGCGTTGAGCACCTGCCGCGACATGTAGTCGGAGAGCAAGAGGCCGAACGTCAGGGCGAAGACCACCCAGGCGTAGGTGCGCGGAATACCGACCGAGGTGTCGATATCATCATCCGCGGGGCTGTGGTGAAAGGCCATGTTGGCTCCTCGCTCTCTTCGAGCGCACTGCTGTAATGCTGATGGGGTGACAAACCAGCCTGTGAAAAAGCTCCGCCCCGCCCCTTGTGGGAGCGGGCTTGCCCGCGATTGCCGCGACCTGCATCGTGGCGCATGCGTGGCCACGGGCATGGCAGAAGCTTTTTCACAGCCTGTTCGTTGTCAGCCCCCTGCCTGGCAGGGGGCTGACGCCTGACTCAACCGCGCTGCGGCACACCTTTCTGGCCCGGCTTGCAGTTCGGCGTTATGCCGTTGGCCTGCCGGGTCTCTGCGACGCTGCCGTCAACTGCGGGTCAATCACTTGCGCAGGAAGCCCTGGTGACCACCCTTCGGATTCGGGGCGAAGCCGTTGGCGGCCAGGGTTTCTTCGACCGTGTTGTAGAAAACGCCGATCTTGAGGATCTCGCGCGCTTCCTTGCCGTTGGCGACCGGACGGCCGATTTCTTTGGCGATGCGCACCAACTGCTGGATCTGTTCGACGGAAGTCATCTTGCGCGAACGATCCTGGGTCCAAAGGTTGTCCTCGATACCGCAACGCACGTGCAGACCCATCGCCATGCCCATCAGGTTGATCGGCAGGGTGTTGAGCATGCTGCTTTCCACCGTCAGCATGGTGCCGTCGGGGATGGCGCGCAGGAAGTTGGCCATGCTGTAGATGTGCGGCTGGTCCATCCCACCGCCAATCGCCACCCAGTTGCACACCAGCGGCCCCTTGTAGACGCCGCGGCGGATCAGGCGCTCTACCGACTCGTAGCTGTTGATGTTGTAGAACTGGAAGGCGCTCTGGATGCCGGCGGCGCTCAGGCGGCGCACATGCTCCTCGATGAAGCCCGGGCCGGAAGGCACGATCATCTCGCGGTAGGCTTCGTAGGTATCGCCGCCCATGGACGTGCCGGCGTAGTCGCGCACATCCATCTGCTCGACGACGTTCATCTGCGTGGTGTTGACGGTCACCGTGACCTGGTCGGGCTTGGGATTCAGTTCGGCGAGCATGTGACGGGTGTCGTCATGCAGCCACTTCGCGGCTGCGCCGTCTTCCGGCGGTGCGAAGGAGATCGAGCCGCCGACCTGGATGACCATGTCCGGCACTGCCTCGCGCACGCCGGCAATCAGTTCGTTGAACTTGGACAGGCGCTTGGAGCCCTTGCCGTCCAGTTCACGCACGTGCAGGTGCAGTACGGAGGCGCCGGCTTCGTAGCAGTCAACAGCCTTCTGAATCTGTTCTTCCATGGTCACCGGAATGTCTTCCGGATAGTCGGAGGGGAACCATTCGGGGCCATAGGGGGCCACTGTGATGACGAGCTTGTCCTGGTTTTCAGGAAAGAGAGAACCGTCAAGGAAGTTCATGGTCGGGGGTCCTTTAGTCTGGTCTTGTAAAAGCTGCCCGAGCCGGAACGGGAGGAACCGACCCGAGCAAAACGGGGGCGATCAGAAAGTCTTGTCGCCAATGATCCCGGCGCGCTCCATCTTGCGATGGCACGCCGGGTAATCCATGACCGCGTAGTGCTGGGTACTGCGGTTGTCCCAGATCGCCACGCTGTTGGGTTTCCAGCGCCAGCGCACCTGGTACTCGGGGATGTACGCCTGGCTGATCAGGTAGCGCAGCAGGTCCGCCGCACCGGGGTTGGCGTCCTGGCCGAAACGCACCCGCTCCGGGGTGTGGTAGTTGCTGAAGTGGGTGGTGAAGGCGTTGACGAACAGCACCTTCTCGCCGGTTTCCGGGTGGGTGCGCACCACCGGGTGCTCGGCATCCGGGTACATGGCTTTCAGCGCCAGGCGCTTCTCGATCGGCATCGCCGCGCCGAAGCTGGCTTCGATGCTGTGCCGGGCGCGCAGGCCCTCGAGCTTGACCTTGATGTCGTCCGGCAGCTTCTCGTAGGCCAGCGCCATGTTCGCCCACATGGTGTCGCCGCCCACCGGCGGGCACTCGATGCAGCGCAGCACGCAACCCAGCGGCGGCGCGTCGCGCCAGGTGGCGTCGGTGTGCCAGGCGTTCTCGTAGCGATCGGCCGGCTGCTCGGGACTCTTGTAGATGCGCACCAGGCCCGGATGCTCCGGATCGCTACCGGCCACCGGATGGTCTTCCAGCTCGCCGAAGCGGCGCGCGAAGGCGACATGCTCGGCGCGGCTGAAATTCTGTTCGCGCAGGAACAGCACACGGTGCTTGAGCAGCTGGGCGCGGATCTCGGCGAACAGGCCATCGTCGTGGATGGCGTCGGCGAGGTTGACGCCGACCAGTTCGGCACCGATGGCGCAGCTCAGTTGTTCGACTTGCATGACTGCTACCTCCTCAGATGACGAAGATCGACGAGCCGGTGGTCTTGCGCGACTCCAGGTCGCGGTGCGCCTGCACGGCGTCCTGCAGCGCGTAGTGCTGGTTGATCTCGATCTTGATCCGCCCGCTGCCGACGTGGTCGAACAGCTCGCCGGCCAGCGCGGCCTTCTCGGCCGGGTCGGCGATGTAGTCGGCCAGCGCCGGACGGGTGAGGAACAGCGAGCCCTTCATCGCCAGCAGCACCGGATCGAACGGCGGGATCGGCCCCGACGCGGTGCCGACGCAGACCATCAGGCCGCGGCGCTTGAGCGAGTCGAGCGAGCCGGCGAAGGTGCTCTTGCCGACGCTGTCGAACACCACATTGACGCCGACGCCGTCGGTCAGCTCGCGCACCCGCTTGGCGACGTCTTCGTGGCTGTAGTTGATGGTGTGGTCGCAACCGTGGGCACGGGCGATCTCGGCCTTGGCGTCGCTGGACACCGTGCCGATCACGTTGAGGCCGAGCAGCTTGGCCCACTGCGCAACGATCAGGCCGACGCCACCGGCAGCGGCGTGCAGGAGGATGCTGTCGCCGGCCTTGAAGTCATAGATGCGGCGCATCAGGTACGACGAGGTCAGGCCGCGCATGGTCATCGCCGCGGCGGTCTCGAAGGCGATGGTGTCCGGCAGCTTGATCAGCGGCGCGGCCGGGATCAGGCGTTCGGTGCTGTAGGCGCCGAGGGTGTTGAGAAAACCGGTGTAGGTGACGCGATCGCCGACCGCCACGTTGGTCACGCCCTCGCCGACCGCCTGGACGACGCCGGCCGCCTCGACGCCCATGCCGTTGGGCAGTGGAATCGCGTAGGTGCCGTTACGGAAATAGGTGTCGGCGTAGTTCAACCCGACCGCCACATGACGAAGACGCACTTCGCCTGGGCCGGGATCGCCAACCTCGATGTCCTCATAACGAAGGACTTCGGGGCCCCCGGTTTCGTAGAAGCGTACGGCTTTGGCCATGTCTTATCTCCACTGTGCATGCTGGTTCGTGGCGCGAAGGCCCGTGGATTTGACTGTAAGCAGGCCCAGGCAGGCCCGCTTCACATCACGCGACAGTGGCTTTTCATTTCATGACAGACGCGGCGCCGCTCGGAAGCACGGGCGGACCGTTCAGAGGCGCGGAGGATGGCGCGCAGAGGGTGGCGCGGCCGAGCGGGAGCGGCCGCGCGTGGCTTACAGGGTGGCCAGCCCGACCGGGTGGCGATGGGCGGCCAGATAGGGCAGCACCGCCCCGAGCAGCGGCGCCTTGAACGCCGCCTGGAAGCGATGCGCCAGGCCGGGAATCAGGCGCAGCTGGCTGCCCTTGATGTGCGCGGCGACATGCACGCCGTGCATCACCGGCAACAGCGGATCAGCGGTGCCGTGCACCACCAGGGTCGGCACCTGCAGGCGTTCGAGCAGGGCCACGCGGCTGGGTTCGGCGAGGATGGCGAGCAACTGGCGCTGCACGCCCTCCGGGTTGAACGCGCGGTCGTAGGCGCTGCGGGCCTGGGCCAGCAGCTCGCGACGATCGTCGGCCACCGCCGGGCTGCCCAGTGCGGCGAGCAGGTCGGCCTGCTGCTCGATGGCCTGCGCGCGACTGTCCGCTTCACGGCGGGTCAGTAACGCCAGCAACGCGGGACTCGGCGCCGGCAGGCCCTGGGCGCCGGAGCTGGTCATCACCAGGGTCAGGCTGCTGACCCGCTGCGGCGCGAGATCGGCCAGGTGCTGGGCGATCATCCCGCCCATGCTGGCGCCAAGTACGTGGAAACGTTGAATGCCGAGGCGATCCATCAGCCCCAGCGCATCGCCGGCCATGTCGCGCAGGCCATAGGGCGCGCTGACCTCGAGGCCGAGGCGGTAGCGCAGGGCCTGGTAGGTCAGGTTGGCGCTCGGCGCCTGGCCCACCCAGGTGGACAGGCCGGCGTCGCGGTTGTCGAAACGGATCACTCGAAAGCCCTGCGCGCAGAGCGCCTGCACCACTTCGTCGGGCCAGTCGATCAGCTGGCCACCGATGCCCATCACCAGCAGCAGGGTCGGGTCCGCCACGCGACCGACGCTCTGGTAGGCCAGACGCACCTCGCCCACCTCGGCCATGGCGGTCGGTACCGCGGTGTCGCAACGATTCGCCGCCAAGGACGGCAGGCCGCACAACAGCGCGGCGAGCAAGACAAGAACGCGCATCGCAAGAATCCAGAATGCAAATCCCCAGTGGAGCAGGAGTTTGCGGACATTCGTTCGAGCGCGCTGCCACAGTTCGGTGACAGTTTGATGAAGGGCGCCGAACGGTCATGCGCCGGGCGAAATCGCCTGACCCTCACCCCAGCCCTCTCCCGCAGGGAGAGGGGGCCGTCGGCACAGCGAAAGCCCCGTAGGATGGGTCGAGCGCGCTGATACCCATCGAGCCGTTGCGATGGGTATCAGCGCGGCGCACCTCAATCCATCCTACGAGCTCGAAGGATCCCTCGATGGCTGTAAGAGCGGATTTACCCGCACCCCCGGCAGCGCCAAACGTCATCGCATCGCGAATGAATTCGCTCCTACATGGCGCTCAGGCCAACTGCGCGCGCAGCTGTCGCGCCGCCGCCACCATGTTCACCAGCGCCGCCTCGGTCTCTGCCCAGCCACGGGTCTTCAGGCCGCAGTCGGGGTTGATCCACAACCGCTCGGCGGGAATGCGCCGCGCCGCCTTGCTCAGCAGGCCGACCATCTCGGCAGTGTCCGGCACCCGTGGCGAGTGGATGTCGTAGACGCCCGGGCCGATCTCGTTGGGGTACTCGAAGGCCTCGAAGGCGTCGAGCAACTCCATGTCCGAGCGCGAGGTCTCGATGGTGATGACGTCGGCGTCCATCGCCGCGATCGACTCGATCACGTCGTTGAACTCGCTGTAGCACATGTGGGTGTGGATCTGCGTCTCGTCGCGCACGCCGCTGGCGCACAGGCGGAACGCCTCGGTGGCCCAGTTCAGGTACGCCTGCCAGTGGGCGCGGCGCAGCGGCAGGCCCTCGCGGAACGCTGCCTCGTCGATCTGCACAATCTTGATGCCGGCCGCCTCCAGGTCGACCACCTCGTCGCGAATTGCCAGGGCCAGCTGGCGCGCCTGCACCTCGCGGGACACGTCCTCACGCGGGAACGACCACATCAGCATGGTCACCGGGCCGGTCAGCATGCCCTTCATCACCTTGTCGGTAAGGCGCTGCGCGTAGGCGATCCAGTCCACGGTCATCGCCTGCGGGCGGCTCAGATCGCCGTAGATCACCGCCGGCTTCACGCAGCGCGAGCCGTAGCTCTGCACCCAGCCGAAGCGGGTGAACAGGTAGCCGTCGAGCTGCTCGGCGAAGTACTCGACCATGTCGTTGCGCTCGGCCTCGCCGTGCACCAGCACGTCCAGGCCGAGGCGCTCCTGCACTTCCACGGCGTGGCGAATCTCGGCGTGCATCGCCTCGGTGTACTCGGCCGTCGACAGCTTGCCCTGCTTGAAGGACTGCCGGGCCAGGCGGATCGCCGCGGTCTGCGGGAACGAGCCGATGGTGGTGGTGGGGAACGCCGGCAGATTCAACCGTGCGCGCTGCTGTTCGATGCGCTGGGCGAACGGCGACTGGCGCCGGCTGTGCTGCGGGCTGACCGCCGCCAGGCGCGTCTGCACCGCCGGCTTGTGGATGCGTGGCGAACCGGCCCGGCTTGCCTGCACGGCGCGGCTCGCGGCCAAGGCGGCATCGACGCTGCCCGGCGCGTTCAGGGCGGCGCCCAGGGTCGCGACTTCCCCACACTTCTGCTTGGCGAATGCCAGCCAGCTGTGCAGCTCGGCATCCAGTTGGTCTTCGCGCTCGAGGTCGACCGGGCTGTGCAGCAAAGAGCAGGACGGTGCCACCCACAGGTTGTTGCCGAAGCGCTGCTCGGCCTCACGCAGCTGCGCCAGCGCCTGGTCGAGGTCGCAGCGCCAGACGTTGCGGCCGTTGACCACGCCGAGCGACAGCACCTTGTAGCTGGGCAGGAGGTCGAGGACGATCGCCAACTGCTCCGGCGCGCGCACCAGGTCGATGTGCAGGCCGTCCACCGGCAGGCCGACGGCCAGGCCGAGGTTGTCTTCAAGGCCGCCGAAGTAGCTGGCCACCAGCTTCTTCAGCGGCGCGTGCTGGAGCAGGTGATAGGCGCGCTCGAAGGCATTCTTCCAAGCCTGCGGCAGGTCGAGGGCGAGGATTGGTTCGTCGATCTGCACCCACTCGACGCCCTGCGCGGCCAGGCGCCCAAGGATTTCGCCATACAGCGGCAGCAGGCGTTCGAGCAGCTCGAGCTTGTCGAACGCGTCGCCCTTGGCCTTGCCCAGCCACAGGTAGGTCAGCGGGCCGATCAGCACCGGCTTGACCCGGTGGCCGAGCGCGCGAGCTTCGGCGACTTCCTCGAACAGCTGTTCCCAGCTCAGCTGGAAACGCTGGTCGGCACTGAATTCGGGGACCAGGTAGTGGTAGTTGGTGTCGAACCACTTGGTCATCTCCTGGGCATGCGCGCCGCCACAGCAACTCTGCGTCACGCCGCGCGCCATGCCGAACAGGGTGTCGAGGCTCGGCTTGCCGCTGTGCGGACGGAAGCGCTCGGGGATCACGCCGAAGGTCAGCGAGTGGGTGAGCACCTGGTCGTACCAGGCGAAATCGCCGACCGGCAGCAGCTCGATGCCGGCGTCCTTCTGCAGCTGCCAATGCGCGGCACGCAGCTCGCGGCCAACCGCACGCAGCCCGGCCTCGTCGAGGCTGCCCTTCCAATAGGCTTCCAGCGCCTTCTTCAACTCGCGGTCGCGACCGATGCGCGGAAAGCCGAGGTTGTGTGCGAGTGCCATGGTCGATCTCCTTGTCTGTCGATAAGCGCCATTCTCGACACCCGCGCCAGCATGAGACAAACTCAACATATTCTTGTTGATCATCAGAACCGCTCACGTAGGAGCGAATTCATTCGCGATGGGCAACCGCGCAAATCGCGAATGAATTCGCTCCTACAAAGCGGGCATGTCCCACGTATTCCGAGGCCGCCATGTTGGAAATCCGCCACCTGAAAACCCTGCACGCCCTGCGCGAGGCCGACAGCCTGGTGGAAGCTGCCGAGCGCCTGCACCTCACCCAGTCCGCCCTCTCCCACCAGTTCAAGGAACTGGAGGAGCGTCTCGGCCTGCCGCTGTTCGTGCGCAAGACCAAGCCGGTGCGCTTCACCAGCGCCGGCCTGCGCCTGCTGCAACTGGCCGACAGCCTGCTGCCGCAACTGCGCACCGCGGAACGCGACATGGCGCGCCTGGCCGGCGGCACCGCCGGGCGATTGCACATGGCCATCGAATGCCACAGCTGCTTCCAGTGGCTGATGCCGACCATCGACCAGTTCCGCGACGCCTGGCCGGAAGTCGAGCTGGACCTCGCCTCGGGCTTCTCCTTCGCCCCGCTGCCGGCCCTGGCGCGCGGCGACCTCGACCTGGTGGTGACCTCCGACCCGGTCGACCTGCCCGGTATCACCTACGTGCCGTTGTTCACCTACGAGGCGCAGCTCGCCGTGGCCAACCAGCACCCGCTGGCCAACAAGCCGTATGTCGTACCGGACGACCTGGCCGGCGAAACGCTGATCACCTACCCGGTGGAACGCGACCGCCTGGACATCTTCACCCGTTTCCTCGAGCCGGCCGATGTCGAGCCCGCGCAGGTGCGCACCTCGGAGCTGACGGTGATGATGATGCAGTTGGTGGCCAGCGGCCGTGGCGTCTGCGGCCTGCCCAACTGGGCGATGCACGAGTACAGCGCGCGCGGCTATGTGACGGCCAAGCGGCTCGGCGACAAGGGTTTGTTCGCCACGCTCTACGCCGGCATTCGCGCCGACATGCTCGACGCGCCGTTCATGCGCGACTTTCTGCTGACCGCCAAGGACACCTCGTTCGCCACCCTGGAAGGGGTCAGTGCGGCGCGAGGCTGACCACGGTCCCGCTCAACATGAAGGCCGCCACCCAGACTCGGCGGCCTGGTCGATTTAGTTCTTCACACAGACGAACAGGCCGTTCCCCGACAAGCCATTCCACGGCACGATCTTTTCGTAGTCATGTTCAAAAACATGCACTTCGAAGTACGGCTGCAACAACGCTTGCAACTCAATAAAATCGACAGCCACCATGGGATGTTCATCTTCCCATGACTGTTTAACACCCTGTGTGATTTTCTCGATGCTCAGTCTCAGCGACTGTTTATCGCCATGCCCGCAATAGTTCCAGCCAGAACTGAAGGCAAACTGACTACCGTCATGTTCCACGGTATGTCGCGCGAATGAATTGTTATCTATCTGGTTTTTATCCACCGCATTGAAGCAGAACACGCCATTGTCTCTGAGGGCGTGGTGCACGCTGGCAATACAGGCTTTCAACCGGTCAATTGCACCGCTGTAATGGATGGAATACAGGAAACAGGTGATCAGATCGAGCGGCTCGGCCACTTGGAACGCGCACATATCCTGCAGGCTGAACTGCGCTTCAGGGCAACGCAATTGGGCCATGTCCAGCATCGGCTGATTAATGTCCAGCCCGCGGCTGTGGTAACCAAAGTCGATAAAGTGCCGAACATGCGGCCCGGTGCCACAGGCCAAATCCAGATGATCCTTGCCTGCACTACCAAAGAGCTGATGAAGTCTGCGCACACTATTGCTTTGCGCCTGATAGTCGATGTCGGCGCACATCAAATCGTAATAGCCGGATAGATCGGTATATAAAGCATTAGTGGACATAAAAGCTGGGCGACCAAAACGATAAATTCGGCAAATGGTATCGCGAGTAACCGTAGCGACGAAACGCAAGTGCCTGGCTGACCGAGGCATAGAACATCCGCAACCGGCGCCGACTGGCTAGGCTGATCTTTCCAGTCCAACGCTAAGCACCCGCGGAGCTCCCATGCCACTGATCACCCTCACCGTCCGCAAGCCCAAGTCCGCCGCTTTCAAGACCACCGTCCTCGACGCCGTGCATGCCGCCCTGGTGTCCTCGGGCGTGCCGCTCACCGACAAGTTCCAGCGCGTGCTGGAGCTCGATGCCGAGGACTTTCGCGTCGACCCCGGCTATCCCGACTTGCAGCGTGAGCGCGGCGAGGACTTCGTGCTGATCGAGATCCTCTGGTCGGTGGGGCGCAGCGCAAAGGTGAAGAAGAAGCTCCTCGACGAACTGATGAACACGCTGGCCAAGGCCAATTTCGACCCGGAACAGGTGATGGTCTGCTTCAAGGAAACCGCCTGGGAAAACTGGGCGTTCGGCGGCGGACGGCTGATCCATACCTGAGCGCCGCCCCCTGCGCTGGCCGCTCTGCCGCGCAGGGTTTAGGCTCTAACCGGCCAATGTCCGGCAAGGAGCCGCCATGAACCTGTCCCTGCTCAGCCGCTACGCGTTCTTTGCCGCCTGCGTGCTGTTCACCCTGCTCAGCCTGCCGTTTCTCGGCGCCCACGACTGGTTGTGGCCGCTGACCCTGCTCACCGGCGTGCTCAGCCTGGTCGGCGTCAACGACCTGCTGCAGACCCGTCAGGCGGTGCGCCGCAACTACCCGATCCTCGGCAACATCCGCTACCTGGTGGAAGGCATCCGCCCGGAGATTCGCCAGTACCTGCTGGAGGCCGACGGCGACATGCTGCCGTTCTCCCGCGCGCAGCGTTCGCTGGTGTATGCGCGGGCCAAGAACGAGAGCGCCGACAAGCCGTTCGGCACGCTGACCGACGTGTACCAGAACGGTTTCGAGTTCATCGGCCACTCGCTGCTGCCGGCCGACCACGCTGACCCCAGCACCTTCCGGGTGAGCATCGGCGGGCCGCAGTGCGCACAGCCCTACTCGGCGTCGGTGTTCAACATCTCGGCGATGAGCTTCGGCTCGCTCAGCGCCAATGCGATCCGTGCGCTCAACCAGGGCGCGCAGCTCGGCGGCTTCTACCACGACACCGGCGAGGGCAGCATCAGCCCCTACCACCGCGAGCACGGTGGCGACCTGGTGTGGGAGCTGGGCAGCGGCTACTTCGGTTGCCGCGACGACAACGGCCGCTTCGACCCCGCGCGCTTCGCCGCGCAGGCCGCGCAGCCGCAGGTGAAGATGATCGAGATCAAGCTCAGCCAGGGCGCCAAGCCGGGCCACGGCGGCATCCTGCCCAAGCACAAGGTCACCGAGGAGATCTCCCTGACCCGCGGCGTGCCGATGGGCGTGGACTGCATCTCGCCGGCACGGCACAGCGAGTTCGCCACGCCGCGCGAGCTGCTCGGCTTCATCGCCCGCTTGCGCGAGCTGTCCGGCGGCAAGCCGGTCGGCTTCAAGCTGTGCCTCGGCCACCCGTGGGAGTTCATGGGCATCGCCAAGGCCATGCTGGCGACCGGCATCCTCCCCGACTTCATCGTCGTCGACGGCAAGGAAGGCGGCACCGGCGCGGCGCCGCTGGAGTTCACCGACCACATCGGCGTGCCGCTGCGCGAGGGCCTGCTGTTTGTGCACAACACCCTGGTCGGCATCGGCCTGCGCGACAAGATCCGGATCGGCGCCAGCGGCAAGATCGTCAGCGCCTTCGACATCACCAGCGTGATGGCGCTGGGCGCCGACTGGGCCAACTCGGCGCGCGGCTTCATGTTCGCCATCGGCTGCATCCAGTCGCAGTCCTGCCACACCAACAAGTGCCCGACCGGCGTGGCCACCCAGGACCCGCTGCGCCAGCGCGCCCTGGTGGTGCCGGACAAGGCGCAGCGGGTGCACAACTTCCACCGCAACACCCTGCGCGCGCTGGCCGAGATGATCGCCGCCGCCGGGCTCAGCCACCCCGAGCAGATCGAGGCCAAGCACTTGGTGCGGCGCCTGTCGGCCAGCGAGATCAAGCTGTACTCGCAGCTGCACGTGTTCCTCGCCCCCGGCGAGCTGCTGAGTGGCGAGATCGCCGGCGAGTTCTACCGGCGCATGTGGTACATGGCGCAGGCCGACAGCTTCGATCCGGCGCCGATCGACTCCGTCGCCTGAACTAGAGTGAACGGGTCAGCTGCGCACGAGGACACCGCCATGCCACCGTTCATTCGCCTCCCCCTGCTGCTCTGCCTGCTCGGCAGCAGCCTGACCAGCTTCGCCGCCGACCGCGGCCTGCTGCAGGAGCGCATCCAGCAGCAGATGCAGGCGCACTTCAAGGCCATGGACAGCAATGGCGACGGGGCGATTTCCCGCGAGGAGTACCTGGCCCAGGCGGAGAAGCAGTTCCAGCACCTGGACAGCAATGGCGATGGCAAGGTCACTCCCGAAGAGATGGCCGCGCTGCGCGAACGCATGATGGAGCGCCGTCCGTCCGGGACGCCATGAACGACCGCCGGTCCTAAGTTTTTTGCGCTTCGAGTCGACATAGGTAGTAACCCGTTCGTGCGACGGGCCCGACACCTATAACAAGATTCGGAGTACCACCCGATGTCCAGCCTTCGTGCCATCAGTATCCGCCGTCGTTTGTGGCTGATTCTCATCGTCGCGCTCGTGATGTTCGTCCTGCAGGGCGGACTGATGCTGCGCCAGCTTTACGGCGACCTATACAACGGCAAGGTGGAGAAGACCCAGCACCTGGTGGAAAGCGCCATGGGCGTGCTGCAGTACTTCCAGGGCCTCGAACAGGCCGGCACGCTGACCCGCGAAGCCGCGCAGCAGCAGGCCATCGCGGCGATCCGCGGGCTGCGCTACGCGCAGGGCGACTACTTCTGGATCAACGACCTCGAGCCGCGCATGGTCATGCACCCGACCAACAGCAAGCTCGAAGGCCAACCGCTCGGCGACATCAAGGACCCGGACGGCAAGGCGCTGTTCAGCGAGATGGCACGCATCGCCAAGGCCCAGGGCAAGGGCTCGCTCGACTACCGCTGGCCGAAACCGGGCGCCAGCGATCCGGTGCCGAAGGTCTCCTACATCGCGCTGTTCGAGCCCTGGGGCTGGGTGCTCGGCTCGGGCATCTACATCGACGACATGGTCAGCGAGTTCCGCGCCCAGGCCGTGCAAGCCGCGGCCGTCGGCCTGCTGATCGTGCTGCTGATGGCGGCGCTGATCATGCTCATCACGCGCAGCATCACCCAGCCGCTGGATACCGTGGTGCGGGCCATGGCCGACATCGCCAGCGGCGAAGGCGACCTCACCCGCAGCCTGGAAACCCACGGCAGCGACGAGCTGACCGCACTGGGCGGCCACTTCAACGGTTTCACCGGCAAGCTGCGCCAGACCATCAGCCAGCTGCGCGACGCCACCAGCGAGCTCAAGCAGGCGGCCGGCAACCTCGGCGGCATCGCCACCGGCTCGCAGGACTCCAGCCAGCGCCAGTCGCAGCAGATGGAGCTGGTCGCCACGGCGATCAACGAAGTCACCTACGGCGTGCAGGACGTGGCGAAGAGCGCCGAACACGCCTCGGCGGAAGTGCGCCAGGCCGAAGAGCAGGCGCAGCAAGGCCAGCAGAACATCGACAGCAGCCTGCAGCAGATCGACCAGCTGTCCGCCAGCATCGATCAGGCAGTGCAGGTGATTCAGTCGCTGGCCGACGAAAGCACGCAGATCGGCAGCGTCCTCGAAGTGATCCGCTCGATCGCCGAACAGACCAACCTGCTGGCGCTGAACGCCGCCATCGAAGCGGCGCGTGCCGGTGAACAGGGCCGCGGCTTCGCCGTGGTGGCCGACGAGGTGCGCCTGCTCGCCCAGCGCACGCAGAAGTCGACGGCGGAAATCCAGACCATGATCGAGCGCCTGCAGGGCAACTCGGCGGCGGCGGTGAAGGTGATCAACGAGAGCAGCCGCAACTCGCAGCTGACCGTCGAGCAAGCCGGCCAGGCCGGCCAGAGCCTCGGCCAGATCGCCCAGGCGCTGCGCAACCTGACCGGCCTCAACGCCTCGATCGCCAGCGCCACGCTGCAGCAGTCGCACGTGGTCGAGGACATCAACCAGAACGTCACCAACGCCGCCAACCTGGCGCGCGAAAGCGCCGACGCGGCGATCTCCACCTCGGGCGCCAGCCAGCAGTTGGGCGCGTTGTCCGAGCAGCTGAGCCGCTTGATCGGGCAGTTCCGCGTGTAACTACGCCGAGGTCAACGCAGCGACAGCCACCGTGCCTGTCGTTGCGCTGCGCCGCCTAGACCATCTCCAGCGCTCGCTTGCGCGTCGGCGGCGGGTAAGCGGCGTCGAGCTGGGCGAGGTCGGCATCATCCAGGCGCAGCGCCGCCGCTTCGGCGTTCTGCCGCAGGTGCAGCGGGTCGACCGCCTTGGGAATCACGATCACTCCCGGCTGACGCAGCGCCCAGGCCAACGCCACCTGCGCCGCGCTCGCCGCGTGCTTCTCGGCCACTGCGAGCAGCGCCGGGTTGCGCAACAAGCGCCCAGCCTGGCCGATGGGACAGTAGGCCATCAGCGGCATGCCCTGCTGCTGTTGCCAGGGCAGCAAGTCGAACTCGATGCCCCGCGCTTCCGGGTTGTACAGCACCTGATTGGTCGCACAGGCCGGGGCCTGCAGTTCCTGCAGGTCATCCACATCGAAATTCGACACGCCCCAGCGGCGGATCTTGCCCTGCTCGCGCAGCCGCTCGAACGCCTCGACGGTGTCCGCCAGCGGATACTCGCCGCGCCAGTGCAGCAGGTACAGGTCGAGGTGGTCGGTGCCCAGGCGACGCAGGCTGCGCTCGCAGGCCGCCGGCACACCGCGCAGGCTGGCGTTGTGCGGATAGACCTTGCTGACCAGGAAGACCTGCTCGCGGCGACCCTGAATGGCTTCGCCGACCACCTCTTCGGCGCCACCCTCGGCGTACATCTCCGCGGTGTCGATCAGCTGCAGGCCGAGTTCGATGCCCTGCTGCAGCGCCGCCACTTCACGGCGCCGTGCCGACTGCTGCTCGCCCATGTGCCAGGTGCCCTGGCCGATCACCGGCACCTGGTTGCCGGCCAATTCCGTCGTGCGCATCGCCTACCTCGTCGTCGAGCCTGATCTTCTGGACTGGAGCCAAGAGTTCGTAAGCAGGCGCCTAGGAGCCTGAACCGGTGTCTTCCCACGGATCGTAGCTGCCGAAATTCCACAGGTGCCCTTCCAGATCACGGCAGCTGAAGCCACGGCCGCCGTAGTCCTCGTCGCGCACCTCGATGACGATCTCCGCGCCGGCCGCCTTGGCCCGCGCGTACAGCGCGTCGACCCGCTCGATCACCACGTAGATGCTCTGCGTGTTGCCGCCGGCCTGCTGCGGTTGGCGCATCAGTCGACCGTATTCCGACTGCGCGTTGGCCGAGCCGAGCATCAGCATGCCGTTGCCGCAGCACAGCTGGGCATGGGCGATGCCGCCCTGGTCATTGGGTACCACCAGGTGCTCGCTGAAGCCGAAGGTGCTCTGCAGCCAGGCGATAGCCGCCGGCGCGTCGCGGTATTGCAGGCAGGGAATCAGGTTGGTGCGGGTGGGTTTGGCGAAGTCGGACATCGGTGGGTCCTCGGGTCAGCTAGGCCGACGCCTCAGCGTAGCCGCTGCCGCGCCACTGCAGCAGGCACAGGCCGTGGCCGAACGGGTCGGCGAACAAGGCAATGCGATAGTCAGCCTCGTCGCGAATGGCCTGCTCGCAGCGCGCCCCGGCGGCCAGCGCGCGGGCGCAGGCGGCTTCCAGGTCGTCGACGATGAAGTCCAGGTGCAGCGGCGTCCAGTGCCGCCGGTAGTCGCGCTGCGTGCCTTCGCAGGGCACGCTGCCGGCGTCGCACTGCAGCAGGTACAGCGGGGCCGGGCCGCCGAGCAGCTCGGCAACACTGCCGCCAAACAGGCGCCGCGCCAGCTGCAGGTCGAAGGCGCGGGTGTAGAAGGCGATGGCGGCGTCGAGATCGGGGACGTCGAGGTTGAGCAGAAATCGCATGGCCCCTCCGGCAGCTGGGGCGGTGTCAGGCGCTAGCGCCGCGCGGAATCGAGCAACAGCAGCAGCGAGACCGGCTGTTCGCTGTCCGGGTGCAGCGGTTCCTGCAGCCATTGCAGGCGCCAGCCGGTGTCCTGCAGCAGGCTCAGCCAGGATTCGAGGGTGCGGAAGAACCACGGCATGGGCTCCTGGAAGCCCTCACCGAAGCCATCGAAGGTCTCGATGCGCCAGCCGTCCTGATAGGGGCCGGCGCCCCGCGCGCTCCACGGGTGCAGGGTCTGGATCAGCAGCGAACCACCCGGGGCGAGCAGCGTGTGCAGGGTCTCGAGGATGGGTGCCAGTGGTTCTTCGAGCAGGGCGAAGTTGCACACCAGCAGCTCGAAGCGGCCGAGCAGGTCGGCCTGGCTTTCCAGCTCGGCATAACCGCACACGCGGTACTGCGCCTTGCCCGCCGCCCGCGCCGCTTCGATCAACGGCGCCGAGGCATCCACGCCCACCGATTCGATGCCCTGCGCCGCCAAGCCGCGGCACAGCCAGCCTTCGCCGCAGCCGATATCGAGCACCCGGCGCGGCGCCATGGCCAGAGCGGCGCGCAGGATCGCGGCGTCGGTCACCAGGCGGCGGCTCTCGATGCGCTGCTCGCGAATCGCCGCGGCCCAGGCATCGGCATTGGCCTGCCAGCTGCGTTTGAGCTGCTCGCGATGATCGTGCTGCATGGCTTCCTGGCTCATGATCGGACACCACAAGAATTGAACGGATTCACACTCTGGACAATACGACCTTCCGCGCAGTCTAGGCCAGACCGAGAAACCGCTCAAAACCGTCTATCTGGCGCCTGAATCGGCCGACCCATGAAGTGAAAATGCCATCATTCAAAGACGGACCAAGCGCTCTCGACGGCGCATCGCGTAACACCTAAGCTTCCATCAGCGACACCCGAACGCGTAGCCAAGGCCAGAATTCATGGGCGCAATATGGCAGTCCGATGCAGCCAAGAAGGCTCTTCCATCGAGCAGTCCCGAACGTTTCCCCGCAACACCCAAACCCCGCCGTCGTTTCCGCCGTTATTTCTGGTTTACCGTGCTGCTTTTGCTGATTGCCGGCGGGCTGGCCGTTGCCTATGAACTGCGCACTGCCACCCTGCAATCGCGGGAAATCAGCCGCTATGCCGCCGGCCTGACCTACCAGCTGGAGCCCGGCCCGAGCGAGGCGATCCACTTCCCCGCCGCCGGCCCGTTCGACCAGCGCCTCGGCTACGCCGGCCTGCCGCGCATGCTCGCGCGCCTGGCCAAGCGCGATTATCTGGTGCTCGCCCAGACGCACTTCTCCCCCGCCCTGCTCGACTACAGCCAGCGCGGCTTCAACGTTCCCTATGCGGAGAAAACCCAGGCCGGCCTGGACATCGCCGATTGCCGTGGCGTGCCGCTGTACGGTTTCCGTTATCCGCAGCAGTTCTACCTCGATTTCGCCAGCATCCCGGCGCTGGCGGTGAACAGCCTGCTGTTCATCGAGAACCGCCACCTGCTCGACACCCAGGAGCCGCTGGCCAACCCGGCGGTGGACTGGCCGCGCTTCGTCATGGCGGCCTGGACCCAGGTCGGCAAACACCTCGATCTCGATGGCCAGTCCGCTGGCGGCAGCACCCTCGCCACCCAGGTCGAGAAGTACCGTCACTCGCCGGAAGGCCGCACCGGCTCGGCGGTGGAAAAACTCAAGCAGATGGCCTCGGCCAGCGTGCGCGCCTACCAGGGTGGGCCGCAGACCCTCGCTGCGCGCCAGCAGGTGGTGCGCGACTACCTCAACAGCGTGCCGCTCTCCGCCGCGCCCGGCCACGGTGAAGTGCACGGTCTGGCCGATGGCCTGCGCATCTGGTACGGCGCCGACTTCGCACAGGTCAACGCCGCACTGGCCGATGAACGCGCCGCCAACCTGCCAGCGCGCGGCCTGGCGCTGCGTCAGGTGCTGTCGCTGATGATTGCTCAGCGCCGGCCGTCGTATTACCTGGGGCGTGGCCGCGACGAGCTGAACCAGCTGACCGACAGCCACCTGCGCATCCTCGCCACCGGCGGGGTGATCGACCGGCCGCTGCGCGATGCCGCGCTGGCCAGCCAGCTGCGCTTCCGCGACCTGCAGCAGCAGCCGGCGCTGCAGGCGAACGAGATCAACAAGGGCATCAGCGTCGCCCGCAGTCGCTTGTCGGCGATGCTCGACCTGCCGCTGTACGACCTCGACCGCCTCGACCTGTCGGCCACCACCACGCTGAACGGCGAGCTGCAGCAGCAGGTCAGCCAGTACCTGCGCCAGCTCGCCGATCCGGCCTTCGCCGAGCAGATCGGCCTGTACGGCGAGCGCCTGCTGTCGCCGGAGAAGACCGCCGACGTCAACTACAGCTTCACCCTGTTCGAGCGCACCGCCGACGGCTCGCGAGTACGGGTGCAGACCGACAGCACGGTGCAGCCGTTCGACATCAACGAAGGCAGCAAGCTGGAGCTCGGCTCCACCGCCAAGCTGCGCGTCATGACCACCTACCTGGAAATCATCGCCGAGCTGCACCAGCGCTTCGGCGCGCTGAGCCCGGCCGAGCTGCGCAAGGTCGAGCTGCCGGAGCAGGACCGCCTGAGCCACTGGGCCATCGACTACCTGAGCGTGGCCAAGGACCGCAGCCTGCCGCCGATGCTTGAAGCGGCGCTGGAGCGCAAATACTCGGCCAGCCCCTATGAAGGCTTCTTCACCGGCGGCGGCATGCACCACTTCAACAACTTTCGCAAAGAGGACAACGGCCGCATCCCGACCTTGCACGAGGCGCTGCGCGAGTCGATCAACCTGCCGTTCATTCGCCTGATGCGCGACCTGGTGCGCTACAGCACCTACCAGGCGCCGAACAACAGCGCCGCGCTGCTCACCGACGACCGCGATCCGCGCCGTCAGGAGTACCTGGCACGCTTCGCCGACCGTGAGGGCACTGCCTTCCTGCAGCGCTTCTGGAACAAATACCGCGGCAAGAATGGCGCCGAGCGCCTGGAAACCTTCCTCGACGGCCTGCGCCCGACCGCCACGCGCCTCGCCGCAGTGCATCGCTACCTGATGCCGGAAGTCGACGAGCAGACCTTCGGCGCGTTCATCAACGCCCACCTGACCCACGAGAAGATCGGCGAGAAGCGCATCCACGAGCTGTACCTGAAGTACGGCCCGGGCAAGTTCGACCTGCCGGATCAGGGCTATATCGCCCGCGTCCACCCGCTGGAACTGTGGCTGCTCGGCTACCTGCAGCAGAACCCGCAGGCCAGCTTCCGCGACGCTGCGATAGCCAGCGAGTACGAGCGCCAGGAAGTCTACGGCTGGCTGTTCAAGAGCCGGCACAAGAGCGCGCGCGACAGCCGCATCCGCATCATGCTCGAGGTCGAGGCGTTCCTCGACATCCACCGCCGCTGGCAGCGCGTGGGCTATCCGTTCGACCACCTGGTGCCGTCGCTGGCCACCGCGATCGGCAGTTCCGGCGACCGCCCGGCCGCGCTCGCCGAGCTGATGGGCATCATCCAGAACGACGGCGTGCGGCTGCCCACCGTGCGCATCGACAGCCTGCATTTCGCCGCCGACACCCCCTACGAAACCCGCCTGGGCATCGACCCGGATCGCGCCGAGCGGGTACTGCCCTCGGAAGTCGCCGCGGCGCTGCGTGGCGCGCTCGCCCAGGTGGTGGAAAGCGGCACGGCACGGCGCCTGGCCGGCAGCTTCAGCCAGGCCGACGGCACCGCGCTGCCCATGGGCGGCAAGACCGGCACCGGCGACAACCGCGTCGAGACCGTGGCGCGCGGCGGTTGGGTGAAGAGTTCCAAGGCGATGAACCGCACCGCCACCTTCGTCTTCTACCTCGGCGACCACTACTACGGCACCCTCACCGCCTTCGTCCCCGGCCGCGCGGCGGAGAACTTCCGCTTCACCTCGGCGCTGCCGGTGCAGGTGCTCAAGGGCATGGCGCCGATCCTGCAGCCCTACCTGCAGGGCAGCAGCGGCGGACAGTGCCTGGCGACCCCGGCGGAGCAGCGCATCGGCCAGCGTTGAGGCGGCGCAGCGCGGGACGGATCGGGCACAATGGCCGCCGCCCCCTCCGTCGCCGAGACCGCCATGAGCGTGCAAACCTGGGAACTGCTGTCGTACATCGTCACCGTGGTGGCCCTGCCGTTCGCCATCACGGTGTTCCTCTTCGAGCAGCGCAAGGAGCGCGAGAACGAAGAAGAAGCCACCTGGCAGCAGATCTCCGACGCCTACATCGACTTCCTCGAAGTGGTGCTCGCCAACCCCGACCTGCGCCTGCGCAGCCAGCGCGCCACGCCCGACCTCAGCGACGAGCAGCGCGAACGCATGTGGGTGATCTTCGACATGCTCATCTCGCTGTTCGAGCGCGCCTACCTGCTGGTCTACGACGAGCGGATGGACGCCAAGAAGCGCCGCCGCTGGCACTCCTGGGAGGACTACATGCGCGAGTGGAGCCGCCGCGAGGACTTTCGCGCGCGCCTGCCGGAACTGCTGCGCGGCGAGGACCCGGGCTTCGCCGACTACCTGATCCGGCTGGCCGCGGAGGAAGCGCGGCGCCCGGCGGCAAACGGCGACGCGGCCGCTACTTGAGCCCGGCCACACCAGCGACGATCAGCGCCACGGCGACCAGCTTGCTCGCCGTCAGCGCCTCGCCCAACAGCAGCACACCGAGCAGCACGGTGCCCAACGTGCCGATCGCGGTCCAGATCGGGTAGGCGACGCTCACTGGAAGCTCGCGCATCGCCAAGGTCAGGAAGTAGATGCCAACCACTGCGGCGACCACCACCAGCAGGCTCGGCAGCGGCCGGCTGAAGCCCTCGGCGTACTTCATGCTCACCGCGAACAGCACCTCGAAGGCCGCCGCCAGCAGCAAGAACAACCAGGCCATCTCAGAAGCTCCCGGCCAGCTCGGCCAAGGCCCGCTCGGCGCGCGCATAGGAATCGGCGAACGACTGGCCGCCGTACTCGTCGTCCTCCACGGCAATCACCGTGATGTCGTCGATGCCGATAAACTCCAGCACCGTGCGCAGGTGCGTGTCGGCGTGGTTGCGTGCGGCGTGGATCGCCCCGGGGCCATAGCCGTGATCGCCGCGGGTGGTGACGATCAGTGCGCGCTTGCCGAGTGTCAGCGGCACGTAGGGGTTGTCCGGGCGCCCCGGATCGAAGTCGAAGGTGCGGCCGATGCGCACGATCTGGTCGACCCAGGCCTTTACCGCGCTGGGCAGGCCGAAGTTGTACATCGGCGTGGCGATCACCAGCCGGTCGGCTCCGAGCAGTTCATCGACCAGCTGATCGCTGAATGCCAGATCTGCGCGCATTGCCGCGTCGCGCTGCTCGGCGGGCTGGAAGGCGGCGGCGATCCACGCCTCGCTGATCGGCGGAATGGCGGCGCGGCCGACTTCGCGCGGGACGATCTGCCGACCACTGGCCTGGCGCGCCCAGTCCTGCAGGAAGGCGTCCACCAGACGCCGCGAATGCGACCGCTCACCACGTGGACTGCCCTGTACGGAAAGAATCTGGCTCATCTCATACTCCTTCTTCGTGCGTCTCGAGAAGTGCGCTTCGCTGACGCGAAACTCAGGAGCTAAGCTAGTTTTCAGCCCTACTTCGGACAAATGAGGATTAGTTCACCAAGGTGAATTGAACTCATCCATGGAGCCACGATGTTCGCCAATCTGCCCCTCACCGCGCTGCGCACCTTCGAGTCCGCCGCGCGCCTGTCTAGCTTCAAGGCCGCCGCCGAGGAACTGGCGGTGACCCCGACGGCGGTGTCGCACCAGATTCGCAGCCTGGAAAGCTGGCTCGGCGTCGCGCTGTTCGAGCGCCTGCCGCGCAGCGTGCGCCTGACCGCCTGCGGCGTGCGCCTGTTCGACAGCCTGCACGGCGCGCTGCTCGACGTGACGCAGACCCTCGACCAACTGCGCCCGCAACGCAGCGCCGGCAACCTGACCCTGTCGACCACCCCGGCATTCGCCGCACTGTGGCTGATCCCGCGCCTCGGCCGCTTCTACGCCACGCACCCGGAGATCAACCTGCGCCTGGACGCCACCACCGCGCTGGTCGACCTGCAGCAGGACGCCAGCGTCGACCTGGCGATCCGCTACGGCATCGGCCAGTACCCGAGCCTGCACAGCCAGTGCCTGCTCAACGAGTGCTTCGCCGTGTACGGCGCGCCGGCGCTGGTGGCCAGCCTCGGCGATGCGCTGCCGACCCTGATCACCCTGCGCTGGCGCAGCTCCGGGCTGTATGCCCTGGGGTGGCAGGCCTGGTGCGCGGCGGCCGGTACCGAGCACTGGCTGGTCGAGGCGCCGCAACGCGAGTACGACGAGGAGCACTATTCGCTGCAGGCAGCGATCGCCGGCCAGGGCCTGGTGCTGGCCAGTTCGATCCTGGTCTCGGAAAGCATCGCCAGTGGCCTGCTGGTGCAATACCGCCCGGAGATCAACGTACCCGGCGCCGGCTACTCGGCGATGTGCGTGCCCGGCCGCGAGCGCCATCCGCCGGTGAAGGCCTTTCTCGCATGGCTCGGCCGCGAGGTGGGATGAATTCGCTCCACCCAAATCGCGGGCAAAAAAAACCGGCCACGAGGGCCGGTCCAAACACAACGAGTCGCGGGGGAGAGTCCTGGAAGCGGGCATGGAGACGCCAGCTACCAGGCCGTCGGCCGCGGTGCGACTACGCCGCGGCTACGGTTGAGTCGATCAGATGTGCGCGTCCTGGTATTCCTTCTCCGCCACGTCGAAACGTTGCAGCATGGTCTGCGACGGACCGTTGCCGATGCGGCTGAAGATCAGGATGGCCAGGGTGGCGAGGATGAAGCCCGGGATGATCTCGTACAGACCCATGCCGATGTAGTTCTTCCACACGATGACGGTCACGGCACCGACCACCATGCCGGCCAGCGCGCCGTTGCGGGTCATGCCTTTCCACAGCAGGGACAGGATCACCACCGGACCAAACGCGGCACCGAAGCCCGCCCAGGCGTAGGACACCAGGCCGAGTACGCGGTTGTCTGGATTGGAAGCCAGGGCGATGGCGATCACCGCGACCAGCAGCACCATGGCACGACCGACCCAGACCAGCTCGGTCTGGCTGGCGTTCTTGCGCAGGAAGGCCTTGTAGAAGTCCTCGGTCAGGGCGCTGGAGCAGACCAGTAGCTGGCAGCTCAGGGTGCTCATGATCGCGGCGAGAATGGCCGACAGCAGCACACCGGCGACCCACGGATTGAACAGGATCTTCGCCAGCTCGATGAACACGCGCTCAGGGTTGGCGGTGACCGGACCGGCCTGCTCCGGGTGTGCGGAGAAGTAGGCGATACCGAAGAAGCCCACGGCCACGGCACCGGCCAGGCAGAGGATCATCCAGGTCATGGAGATGCGGCGGGCGGCGGTGATCGACTTCACCGAGTCGGCCGCCATGAAGCGTGCGAGGATGTGCGGCTGGCCGAAGTAGCCCAGACCCCAAGCCATCAGCGAGATCACGCCGACGAAGCTGGCGCCCTTGAGCATGTCGAAGTTGGTGAGGTCCTTGGCCTCGATGGCGGCGAAGGTTGGGTCGACACCACCGGTGGCGATCATCACCACGATCGGGGTGAGGATCAGCGCGAAGATCATCAGAGTGGCCTGAACGGTGTCGGTCCAGCTCACCGCGAGGAAACCGCCAACGAAGGTGTAGGCGATGGTCGCCGCCGCACCGGCCCACAGCGCGGTCTCGTAGGACAAGCCGAAGGTGCTTTCAAACAGGCGGGCACCAGCCACCACGCCGGAGGCGCAGTAGATGGTGAAGAACACCAGGATCACCACCGCCGAGAAGATGCGCAGGATGCGGCTGCTGTCTTCGAAGCGGTTGGTGAAGTAATCCGGCAGGGTCAGCGCGTTGCCGTTGTGCTCGGTCTGCACACGCAGACGGCCGGCGACGAACAGCCAGTTGAGGTAGGCACCGACGATCAGGCCGATGGCGATCCAGCTTTCCGAGATACCGGCGAGGTAGACGGCGCCGGGCAAGCCCATCAGCAGCCAGCCACTCATGTCGGAGGCGCCGGCGGACAGCGCCGTGACGAAGCTGCCGAGGCTGCGGCCACCGAGGATGTAGTCGGACAGGTCCTTGGTGCGCAGGTAGGCGGCAAGGCCGATCAGGACCATCGCGGCGATGTACACCACGAAGGTGATCAGCATGGGAGTGCTGGCAGTCATGGGGGGATTACCCTCTCAGTTTGTTGTTATCCACCGCGGCTGAATAAGGCGCGGCACGATTGGCAGTTACCCGCTTTTGGCGGAGCGAACAGCCCTTCCCACACGCGGGAAGGGTTTGCGGGCGGGAAGCACTGTCCCCACCCATCACCCCTCTGGCCCATGACGAAGGCCGAGGGTGTGAAAATCGATCGTCGTGCTGCTGAACGTATCCAACACAGAGCTGAGGCCCTGGCCCACCTCCAGGGCTCACACGCGGCCTGCGCTTCTATGCCTCTCCATCCCACCCGCCCTGCCGGTCGCCCGAGACCGCGAGCTAGAGTTGCATCCGCTGGGCAGCCCTGCATTCGGTCTAGCGCAAGTTGGCTCGGTCAACCAATACCGGTTCGGCCTAGCGCAAATAGCCGGCGCGGGGGATGGCGGAATTTAGTGCCTGGCGCCGGGGGGCTTCTTACAAAAAACTCTGAAGTTCTTGCAGAAAGCTGCGCAGGAAAGCTGGACGGGGCCGCGCCTCACTCGCCGTTGCGCAGGCGCTTCGGGGTCAGGCCGAGGTAGCGGCGCATGCTGGTGGTCAGCGCGCTCTGGCTGGAGAAACCGCACTCCTCGGCGATGCGCACCAGCGGCAGCTGGCTCTCGCGGAGCAGCCGCGAGGCGTGGTCGAGGCGGGTCTTGAGTAGATACTGGTGCGGCGTCAGGCCGACGCTGTCCTTGAACTGCGCATGGAAGTGGCTGGGACTCTGGCAGGCCACGTTGGCCAGTTCGGCGACGCTGATGCGCCGCGCCAGGTGCTCGGCGATATAGGCGTCCAGGCGCTCCAGATCGAGGCTCGCCGGCGCGCGGCGGGCGACGCTGCCGAACAGCCGCAGGTGCAGGGCGCGCAGCAGCACCCCGCCCAGCGCGCGGCCCAGTTGCGGGTCGCTGCCGTAGCGCGCCAGTTCAGCACCGGCGTAGCTGAGCAGTTGCTGGAAGTCGGCGTCCAGCGCCGGGTAGCGCGGGCTGTCGAACAGCCGGCCGAGCAGTTGCTGGTCTTCGCTGGAGTTGCCCTGCTCGTCCAGGTCAAGGATCAGCATACGGTTGTCGCCGACCCCGGCGAACTGGTGCTCGGCGTCGCCCGGCACCAGGCAGGCGCGCATCCGGCACACCTCGCCGCCACGGCCGTTGACCTCGAATTCCGCGCGCCCGGCCAACGACATCACCAGTTGGTGATGGTCGTGGGTGTGTTCCTGGGCGCGATCGTCGAGACGGACTAGGCGGGCGTTGAGCATGGCAGCGTCTGGTCAAATTTTGCGCACTTTACTGGAGCCGCGACCAATTTCCCAGCCGCAGCCGATCAACCGCGCGGGATTTTGCCGAGGGGGCGAACCATTGAAATCGCCACCGGTCGACCCATCTAGTCTGCATACCGCAAAAAAAGGTGCCGCATGAGCGACCAGGACAGTTCCCCCGAAATCATCCAAGACGATGCGCCGCGCTACCCCAAAGGCCTGACCCTGCACGCGCAGACCTTGCCGGAGCGGCTGTACGTCATCCCGATCCACAATCGCCCGTTCTTCCCGGCGCAGGTGCTGCCGGTGATCGTCAACGAAGAGCCCTGGGCCGAGACGCTGGAACGGGTGGCCAATACCGAGCACAAGACCCTGGCGCTGTTCTACCTCGACCAGCCGTTCACCGATGCCGCCAGCTTCGACACCGCCGCACTGCCGGAACACGGCACCCTGGTGCGCATTCATCGCGCCTCGCGGGAAGGCGGCAAGCTGCAGTTCGTCGCCCAGGGCCTGTCGCGGGTGCGTATTCGCGGCTGGTTGAGCCACAAGCCGCCGTACCTCGTGGAGGTCGACTACCCGCACGCCAAGGCAGAGCCGGGCGACGAGGTGAAGGCCTACGGTATGGCGCTGATCAACGCGATCAAGGAGTTGCTGCCGCTCAATCCGCTGTACAGCGAGGAGCTGAAGAACTACCTGAACCGCTTCAGCCCCAACGATCCGTCGCCGCTCACCGACTTCGCCGCCGCGCTGACCACCGCCCCCGGCGCCGAGCTGCAGGAGGTGCTGGACACCGTGCCGATGCTCAAGCGCATGGAGAAGGTGCTGCCGCTGCTGCGCAAGGAAGTCGAGGTGGCGCGCCTGCAAAGCGAGCTTTCCGCAGAAGTTAATCGCAAGATCGGCGAACATCAGCGCGAGTTCTTCCTCAAGGAACAGCTGAAGATCATTCAGCACGAACTCGGCATCACCAAGGACGACAAGAGCGCCGATGCCGACGAGTTCCGCGCCCGCCTGGCCGGCAAGACCCTGCCGCCACAGGCACAGAAGCGCCTCGACGAGGAGCTCAACAAGCTGTCGATCCTCGAGACCGGCTCACCGGAGTACGCGGTCACGCGCAATTACCTGGACTGGGCCACCGCGCTGCCGTGGGGCGTGTATGGACAGGACAAGCTCGACCTCAAGTACGCCCGCAAGGTGCTCGACCGCCACCATGCCGGGCTCGACGACATCAAGGAGCGCATCCTCGAATTCCTCGCCGTCGGCGCCTTCAAGGGCGAGATTGCCGGCTCCATCGTGCTGCTGGTCGGCCCGCCGGGCGTGGGCAAGACCAGCATTGGCAAGTCCATCGCCGAGTCGCTGGGCCGGCCGTTCTATCGCTTCAGCGTCGGCGGCATGCGCGACGAGGCGGAGATCAAGGGCCACCGGCGCACCTACATCGGCGCCCTGCCCGGTAAGCTGGTGCAGGCGCTGAAGGAAGTCGAGGTGATGAACCCGGTGATCATGCTCGACGAGATCGACAAGCTCGGCGCCAGTTACCAGGGCGATCCGGCCTCGGCGCTGCTGGAGACGCTCGATCCGGAGCAGAACGTCGAGTTCCTCGACCACTACCTGGACCTGCGCCTGGACCTGTCCAAGGTGCTGTTCGTCTGCACCGCCAACACCCTCGACTCGATTCCCGGGCCGCTGCTCGATCGCATGGAAACCATTCGTCTGTCCGGCTACATCGCCGAGGAGAAGCTGGCGATCGCCAAACGCCACCTGTGGCCCAAGCAACTGGCCAAGGCCGGGGTGCCCAAAGAACGCCTGTCGATCAGCGACAGCGCGCTGAAGGCGGTGATCGAAGGCTATGCCCGCGAAGCCGGCGTGCGCCAGTTGGAGAAACAGCTCGGCAAGCTGGTGCGCAAATCGGTGGTGCGCCTGCTCGAAGACCCGGAGCGCCTGGTGCGCATCGGCGCCAAGGACCTCGAGGGGTACCTGGGCATGCCGGTGTTCCGCAGCGAGCTGCTGCTGTCCGGGGTCGGAGTGATCACCGGCCTGGCCTGGACCAGCATGGGCGGTGCGACGCTGCCGATCGAGGCGACGCGCATCCATACCCTCAACCGCGGCTTCAAGCTGACCGGGCAACTCGGCGAGGTGATGAAGGAGTCGGCGGAGATCGCCTACAGCTACGTCAGCTCGCACCTCAAGCAGTTCAAGGGTGATCCGGGCTTCTTCGACCAGGCCTTCGTCCACCTGCACGTGCCGGAAGGCGCGACGCCCAAGGACGGCCCGAGTGCCGGGGTGACCATGGCCAGCGCGCTGCTTTCGCTGGCGCGCAACCAGGCGCCGAAGAAAGGCGTGGCGATGACCGGCGAGCTGACCCTGACCGGTCAGGTGCTGCCGATTGGCGGCGTACGCGAGAAGGTGATCGCCGCGCGGCGGCAGAAGATCTTCGAGCTGATCCTCCCGGAAGCCAACCGCGGCGACTTCGAGGAACTCCCCGACTACCTCAAGGAAGGCCTGACCGTGCACTTCGCCCGGCGTTTCAATGACGTCGCCAAGGTGCTGTTCACCTGATTGATCGGGAATGCTGCTCCCGCGCCAGGCGCGCGGGGGCAGCACAAGCCCCGGCAACCGGGCTATCCTGCGCGCTCGCCAACTGGAAAAGGACTCGCCCCGTGACCGTCGCTCGCCTGCTGTTGCCCCTCGGCCTTGGCCTGCTCGCCGCGTGCGCGCAACAACCCACCGCCACCGTGACCCTGGAAGAGGATCAGCAGAGTCGCTGCCCGCTGCAGCTGCAGAGTGGCCAGACCTTGGTGCTGAGCCTGCCGAGCAACCCCACCACCGGCTTCCGCTGGACCGTTACCGACGCCGCGCCACAGGTGCTGCGCAGCCTCGGTCCGGAGGTGTACAGCAACCCGGAAGACGCCGGCATGGTCGGCGGCGCCGGCGTATCGACCTGGCGCTTCCTCGCCAACATTCCGGGCGAGGGCCATCTGGTACTGGCCTACCAACGGCCGTGGGAAACCGATGTCGCACCGGAAAAGCGCTTCGACTGCCAGATCAGCGTGAAATGAACTAAGCCTGCGCGGCGTCAAATGTGCTTCGCTCTGGCACGCTGCGCCTGGGCGTCGACCAAGCTGCCGGGCATAGTGGCCACCTTTTTCGGCGAGGGATACGACGATGCGGTGGCTGATTCTGGCGGTTCTGGGCGCTGGCGCCTTTCTCTATGGCGTGGCAAACGGCCTCCCATGGCTGTGCCTGCTGAGCAAGCCGCTGCCGGTGATCGCCCTGCTGCTGTGGTTGCGCAGCGCGCCGGCTGACAGCTACCGCCGCTGGCTGAGCATCGGTCTGCTGCTGTCGCTGGCCGGCGACATGCTCCTGCAGTGGCCCGCCGACCTGTTCGTGTTCGGCCTCGGCGCCTTCCTGCTAGCCCACCTGGCCTACATGGTCGCCTACCTGAGCGATAACCGCCGCCTGGCCCCGCTCGCCCTGTTGCCCGCCGCGCTGGCCGGCGCAACGACCTTCAGCCTGCTTGTCAGCGCCGGCCTCGGCCCGCTATTGATCCCCGTGACGCTCTACGCGCTGACCATCAGTGCCATGCTCTGGCGGGCCCTGGCGCGCATCGGCACGCCAGGCATCAGCGCGCGCTCCGCCTGGCTGGCGGCGGTCGGTGCGGCGCTGTTTGTGCTTTCCGACAGCCTGATCGGCATCAACCGCTTCGTCAGCCCCTTCGCTGGCGCGCACTACGCGATCATCCTCACCTACTGGTTTGGCCAGTGGGGCATCGCCGCCTCGGCCTTCTCGCGCAGAGCGACGATCACATCCTGACAAGTAACTCCGGCAAAACCTCGGCGGATCGTCTATAGCAAGAAGAGGCCCGCGGAGAAAACAAGATGAGCAGGGGATTGCGCAGTCTGGGTGTGGTTGTCGCCAGTATTTTTCTTTCCGCCTGTGGCAGCCTGCTGCCAAGCGAACACGATGAAACTATCTCGCCGTTCGGCGACTACACGGACACGGAAATCCGCTATTCGCAAGCCGTTCCCGGCAAGACGAGTCGTGCAGAGTTGTTCAGCCTGGGCTTCGACCCACTGGCTCAGGGCAACGGCCGGATGCTGTCGTTTGTCGATATTCGTCTGATGTTCGTGCAGCCGAATATCCCCATCGACTACCTGCCGGATGGCCTGATCAAGTGCCTGGAAGCCAAGGACCGCTGCATCGGCTACGCCTTCGAGTTTTCCAAGACCGACACGCAGCGCGTGGGCAGTTTCTGGGCTGACGTGCTCAACTTCTCCAAGCAGCGCGAGGTCAAGGGCTGGTCGTTCCGCACCGTGTTCGTCCTGGTCGATGACGTGCTGGTGCACAAGGTCAGCAACGGCGAGCCGAACATCCGCAAGGTGCTAGTGAAGAAGAATCCGCTCGGGCCGATTCAGGGCGCCGGCGAGTTTTTCTCCGACCAGTTGAAGTGAGCGCAGTTTGGTTCGCCGCCGCTCTTGGCTAAAATGGCGGCCTTTTCGCCAGTTGCCGGATTCGCCGTGAGCCAAGACCCTGATCGCCTCTTCGCCCAACCCCTGGAACGGGTGCCCGACTTCGTGTTCAACGAAGCCGTGGTGCGGGTATTCCCGGACATGATCAAGCGCTCGGTGCCCGGCTACCCGACCATCGTCGAGAACATTGGCGTGCTGGCCGCGCAGTTCGCCCAACCGCACAGCGTGCTGTATGACCTCGGCAGCTCGCTCGGCGCCGTCACCCAGGCCCTGCGCCGCCACGTGCAGACCGCGGACTGCCGGGTGATCGCGGTGGACAACTCGGCGGCGATGGTCGAGCGCTGCAGCGAGTACCTGCATGCACAGGACGCGATGTTCCAGGAGTTGCTGCCGGCCGAAGTGATCGAAGCCGACATTCTCAGCCTGACGCTGCAGCCCACCTCGTTGGTGGCAATGAACTTCACCCTGCAGTTCATCCAGCCGGAACGCCGTCTGGAGCTGCTCAGCCGCATCCGCCAGGCCCTACTGCCGGGAGGCGCGCTGATCCTCTCGGAGAAGCTGCGCTTCGAGGACGACGAACAGCAGGCGTTGCTGACCGAGTTGCACATCGCCTTCAAGCGCGCCAACGGCTACAGCGAACTCGAGATTGCCCAGAAGCGCAACGCCATCGAAAACGTGATGAAGCCGGACAGCCTCGAGCAACACCGCGAACGCCTGCTCGCCGCCGGCTTCCGCAAAGTCGTGCCCTGGTTCCAGTGCCTGAACTTCGCCTCGCTGATCGCCCTGCCATGATCCCCAGACTCGACCTCGACGGCCTGCAAGCAGAGTTGGCCGGCACACCGCTGCAGGATTGGGCGGCCGACTTACCCGGCCAGCTCGACCGCAAATTTGCCGCCGGCCACGGCGACCTCGAACGCTGGGGCGCGGCGCTGGCCGCCCTGCCGGCGCTACAAGCCGAGCACGTCGAACTGGCCAAGAGCCTGAGCCTCGACGGCGCATGCAGCGACGCGACGCGCGCGCAGCTCAAGAGCGCCTTGCAGGGCCTGATTCCCTGGCGCAAAGGGCCCTTCGAGCTGTTCGGCGTGCATATCGACACCGAATGGCGTTCGGACTGGAAATGGACGCGCGTCGCGCCGCACCTCGACCTGGTCGGCAAGCGCGTGCTCGACGTCGGCTGCGGCAATGGCTACTACCTGTGGCGCATGCTCGGCGCGGGTGCAGGCAGCGTGGTCGGTGTCGATCCCAACTGGCTGTTCATGTGCCAGTTCCTCGCCCTCAAGCAGCTGCTCCCCGACCTGCCGGCCTGGCACCTGCCGCTGACCCTGGAGGAGCTGCCAGAACGCCTGGAAGGCTTCGACACGACGTTCTCGATGGGCGTTCTCTATCATCGCCGCTCGCCCATCGACCATCTGCTCGCCCTGAAAGATTGCCTGCGCAAAGGCGGCGAGCTGGTTCTAGAAACCCTGGTGGTCGAAGGCGACGCCCAGCAGGTGCTGGTACCGGAGGATCGTTACGCACAGATGCGCAACGTCTGGTTTCTACCATCAGTTCCGGCGCTGGAGCTGTGGCTGCGTCGCGCCGGCTTCGTCGATGTGCGCTGCGTCGATGTCAACCTGACCAGCGTCGACGAGCAGCGCAGCACCGAGTGGATGCGCTTCCAGTCGCTGCCCGACTTCCTCGATCCAAGCGACCACGGCCGCACTGTCGAAGGTCTGCCGGCACCGGCGCGGGCAGTACTGATCGCCAGCAAACCCTAGGGTGGGCGGGACCGCCTAGGGCGAGAAGCGTAGCGATGCCGCTGGCTATCGCGACCCTCCCCCTGCGGGTTCAGCCGCGTGCAGCCGCCGCGACGATCAGCGCCTTCATCTCCGCCACCGCCGTCTTGAAACCGACAAACAGCGCGTGGGCGACGATGGCGTGCCCGATGTTCAGCTCGTTGATCCCGGCGATCGCCGCCACGGGCTCGCTGTTGTGGTAGTGCAGGCCGTGACCGGCGTTGACGATCAGCCCATGGCTCAGGCCGCAGGCAACGCCGTCGCGAATCCGTGCCAATTCGCGGGCCGCTTCGGCCGGGTTGTGCGCCTCGGCATAACGCCCGGTGTGCAGTTCGATGGCCGGCGCACCGACGCGGCGCGACGCCTCGATCTGCTGCTCGTCGGCATCGATGAACAGCGACACCTCGCAACCGACCCGACTCAGGCGCTCGACCGCCGCGCGGATGCGCGCCTCCTGACCCAGCACGTCGAGACCGCCTTCGGTGGTCAGCTCGGCGCGATTTTCCGGCACCAGGCAGACATGCTCGGGGCGAATGCTCTCGGCAAACGCGAGCATCTCCTCGGTGACGCCAATCTCGAAGTTCATCCGCGTCTGCAGCGCCTCCTTGAAGCGGCGCACGTCGTGGTCCTGGATGTGCCGGCGATCCTCGCGCAGGTGCAGGGTGATACCGTCGGCGCCGGCCTCTTCGGCATCCAGAGCCGCCTTCAGCGGATCGGGATAGCGCGTGCCGCGCGCCTGGCGCAGGGTGGCGACGTGATCGATGTTCACGCCGAGCAGGATTCGATTGGCATCAGTCACGAGAAGACTCCTTGAGAGACATGAAGAGTTCGCGGCTGACCAGGGGCCGGCCGCCGAGATGCGGAGCGAGCGCCTGGCGCATTAGGCGCTTGGCCGCCGCCAGAGCACCACTGGCCGCCCAGTCGGCCTCGGCCAGGGCCAGCAGCTCGCGGCCATGAAACAGACCAGGCTGGAGCAGTTCGATGCGCTCCAGACCGGCATCCGGCAGCAAGCGGTACAAGCCGTCGGCGGCCACCGGCTCGCCATGCAGGTCGTGATCCAGGGCGAAACCATAGCCCAGCTCGTCCAGCAACCGCCATTCGAAGGCCCGCAACAGCGGTTCCAGCGGCCGGCCGGCGGCCAGCGCCTGCAGCGTCGCCGCGTAGTGATCGAACAGCAGCGGATGCGGGTCCTCCGCCGGTAACAGGCGGATCAGCAGTTCATTCAGGTAGAGACCACTGAACAGCGGCTCGCCGGTCAGCAGGTTGGGGATCCCGGCGCTTTCCAGGCGGGCGACGTTCTTCAGCTCGCCACGTCCGCGCAGTTCGATCTCAAGCAGCAGGAACGGTCTGGCCAGCGTGCCGGACTTACCCCGCGCATTGCGCAGGACGGCGCGCAGTCGCCCTTGCGGGGTAAAAAGATCGACCAGCGCGCTGCTTTCCCGGTAGGCCCGGCTGTGCAGGACAAACGCCGGCGCGGGGCTGGCCTGCATGCCTTAGAAGTCGTTGTAGCCCAGCGAACGCAAGGCGCGCTCGTCGTCGGACCAGCCGCCCTTCACCTTGACCCACAGGTTGAGCATGACCTTGGAGTCGAACAGCACTTCCATGTCCTTGCGCGCAGCGGTACCGATGCTTTTGATGCGCTCGCCCTTGTCGCCGATGATGATCTTCTTCTGACCATCGCGCTCGACCAGGATCAGCGCATGAATGTGCAGCAGACGGCCTTCTTGCTTGAATTCCTCGACCTCGACGGTGACCTGGTAGGGCAGCTCGGCACCGAGCTGGCGCATGACCTTCTCACGCACCATCTCCGCCGCCAGGAAGCGGCTGGAGCGGTCGGTGATCTGATCGTCCGGGTACATGTGCTCGCCTTCCGGCAGGCGCTCGGCCACCAGGCGCTCGAGGGTGTCGAGGTTGTGCAGCTGCAGCGCGGAGATCGGTACGATCTCCGCGTTCGGCAGCTGCTCCTGCAACCAGCCGAGGTGGGGAATCAGCTCGCCCTTGTCGTCGAGGCGGTCAGTCTTGTTCACTGCGAGCAGCACCGGGCAGCGCACATGCACGACGCGATCGAGGACCATCTGATCCTCTTCGGTCCAGCGCATGCGGTCGACGACGAACACCACCACGTCGACGTCCTTCAGCGCCGCCGACGCACTCTTGTTCATGTAGCGATTGAGCGCTTTCTCGCTGTGTTTGTGCAGGCCGGGTGTATCGACGTAGATGGCCTGCACGTTGCCCTCGGTCTTGATCCCTAGCATGTTGTGCCGCGTGGTTTGCGGTTTGCGCGAGGTGATCGCCAGCTTCTGGCCGAGGATGTGGTTCAGCAGGGTGGATTTGCCGACGTTGGGACGACCAACGATGGCCACATAGCCGCAGCGCGACACGGATGAATCAGTCATGGCCATTCTCCACGCCAAGGGCGATCAGAGCTGCGGTGGCGGCGACCTGCTCGGCGATACGCCGGCTGCCGCCCTGCCCCAGGGTCTTGTCGTTGAGCAATGCGATCTCGCACTCGACCACGAAGGTCCGGCAATGCGGTTCGCCCTGAATATCCAGCACGCTATAGCGTGGCAGTTCACAACCGCGCGACTGGAGAAACTCCTGCAGGCGGGTCTTCGGGTCCTTGTTGGTGTCGACCAGGGTCAGCCCGTCCAGCTCTCCCGTAAGCCAGGCCAGCACGCGCTCACGGGCCACATCCATCCCGGCGTCCAGGTAGATCGCCCCGATCAGTGCCTCGAGGGCATCGGCGAGGATCGACTCCCGCCGGTAGCCACCGCTTTTCAGCTCGCCCGAACCCAGGCGCAAGTATTCGCCCAGATCGAAGCCCCGCGCCAGGCGCGCCAGGGTCTCGCCCTTCACCAGCCGCGCACGCAAGCGCGACAGCTGCCCCTCGCGGGCCTGCGGAAAGCGCGAGAACAGCGCTTCGCCGGCCACGAAGTTGAGGATGGCATCGCCGAGGAACTCCAGACGCTCATTGTTGCGTCCGGCAAAACTGCGGTGGGTGAGCGCCAGGACCATCAGGTCCGGATTGCCGAAGGTATGGCCGAGTTGGCGCTCAAGGCGACTGAGGGGCAGGGATGAGCTCACGGCATGCGCACGCGGAATTCTTTGTCGAACCGTGCCACCAGATCGAGATTCTGGATCAGCGGCTCGCGTCGCTCATATTTGAGATGAGCACGGAACTCGTTGTTCTCGATTTTCACGTCCAACGCTTTCTCCATGTCCAGGTCACGAATGCCGTTGACCTCCATGCTCTTGCCGACTCGCGTGTAGAACTCGGGGATGGTGCGGATATCCGCCGCCTTGTCGGTTTCCACCGAGGTGATTGCCTTTTCCAAGGCCATGTAGTCCAGGTAATGCGGGAGCATCTTGAACACCGCACTGGCCACGAAGGCCACCACGGCCAACGCCATCAACCAGCCCAGCACCGACAAGCCCCGCTGCGAACGCGCAAATGCCATGATCGACCTCAATGTCTGTGTTATTGGAATAGCAGAAGCCAGCAGGAAAACTATATAGGCCGAGCGGTGCGTAGGTGAACAGCACCGCTGCCGACATAACTACGCAGTGGCTAGTGGATCACGCCAACCCGGGAGAAGTTAGGCACGCTGCGCAATTTCGGGTCCGGCCAACTGAGCCAGACGGCGAAGGCCTTGCCGACGATATTGCGGTCCGGGACCATGCCCAGCAGCTGCTTCGGAATCTTCGGGTCATTCCAGTAGCGGCTGTCGTTGGAGTTGTCGCGGTTGTCGCCCATCATGAAATAGTGCTCGGCAGGCACCTTCCACTCACGACCCGGCTCGATGCGGTAGCGACCCATTTCCTTGCGAATCTGGTGCTCGACAGCGCCCAACTTCTCCTTATACAGCACCGTGGTGCCCAGGCTGCCAGGCTCTTCACCGAGCATGGTCTCAGCCACCGACTGCCCGTTGATGAACAGCCGCTTGTCGGTGGTATAGCGAACGGTGTCACCCGGCAGGCCGATCACCCGCTTGATGTAGTTGATGTTCGGATCGCTCGGGTAGCGGAACACCATCACGTCACCACGTTGCGGATCGCCCACTTCGATCACCTTGGTATCGATCACCGGCAACCGGATGCCGTAGGCGAACTTGTTGACCAAGATGAAATCACCCACTTCCAGGGTCGGCTTCATCGAACCGGACGGAATCTGGAACGGCTCGACCAGGAACGAGCGCAGCACCAGCACGATGGCCAGCACCGGAAAGAACGACTTGCCGTATTCCACCAGCATCGGTTCTTTGTTCAGGCGCTCGATCACTGCGATGTCCGGCTCACCCACCTGCCCTTCGTAGGTGGCGATGGCGGCGCGCCGGCGCGGCGCCAGCAGGATCAGATCGATAAGCGCGAGCAGACCGCAGACGGCCACCGCGATGACCAGCAACAGAGGGAAATTGATCGACATGAGTCTTAGCTATCCACCTTGAGTACGGCGAGGAAGGCTTCCTGCGGAATTTCCACGCTGCCGACCTGTTTCATACGTTTCTTACCGGCCTTCTGCTTCTCCAGCAGCTTTTTCTTACGACTGACGTCGCCACCGTAGCATTTAGCCAGCACGTTCTTCCTGAGCGCTTTGACCGTGGTCCGCGCCACGATCTGCCCGCCGATTGCTGCCTGGATCGCCACGTCGAACATCTGCCGCGGGATCAGCTCTTTCATCTTCTCGGTCAGCGCGCGGCCTTTGTAGTGGGCTTTGTCGCGATGCACGATCAGCGCCAAGGCATCGACCTTCTCGCCGTTGATCAGCACATCCAGCTTGACCAGATTGGCACTTTCGAAACGATCGAAGCTGTAGTCCAGCGAGGCATAGCCACGGCTGACCGACTTCAGGCGGTCGAAGAAGTCCAGCACCACCTCGTTCATCGGCAGGTCGTAGCTGACCTGCACCTGGCTGCTGAGGAATTGCATGTCGCGCTGCACACCGCGCTTCTCGATGCACAGGGTGATGACGTTGCCCAGGTGCTCCTGCGGCACGAGGATGTTGGCGCGCACGATCGGCTCACGCATATCCTCGACCGACGACAGATCCGGCAGCTTGGACGGGTTATCGACGTAGATCGTCTCACCGTTCTTCATCACCACCTCGAACACCACGGTCGGTGCGGTGGTGATCAGGTCCAGGTCGTACTCGCGCTCCAGGCGCTCCTGGATGATCTCCATGTGCAGCATGCCGAGGAAGCCTATGCGGAAGCCAAAGCCGAGGGCCTCGGAACTCTCCGGCTCGTACTGCAACGCGGCATCGTTGAGGGTCAGCTTCTGCAGCGCTTCGCGGAAATCTTCAAAGTCATCGGAGCTGACCGGGAACAGGCCGGCATAGACCTGCGGCTTGACCCGCTGGAAGCCAGGCAGCACGTCGACGTCCGGGGTACTCGACAGGGTCAGGGTGTCGCCAACCGGGGCGCCATGAATGTCCTTGATACCGGCGATGATGAAGCCCACTTCGCCGGCCTTGAGGTCTTCGGTGGCGGTGTGCTTCGGGGTGAAGACGCCGACACTGTCCACCTGGTGAACCTTGCCAGTGGACTTGACCAGCACCTTGTCGCCTTTCTTGATGCGGCCATGACGCACGCGCACCAAGGAGACCACACCGAGGTAGTTGTCGAACCACGAGTCGATGATCAGCGCTTGCAGCGGGGCATCGATATCGCCGGTCGGTGCAGGGATTACCTCAACCAGACGCTCGAGCACTTCGTCGACGCCCATGCCGCTCTTGGCACTGCAGGCCACGGCGTCCGTGGCATCAATACCGATGATGTGCTCGATTTCGCCCTTGACCTTGTCCGGATCCGCCTGCGGCAGGTCCATCTTGTTCAGGACCGGCATGACCTCGAGGCCTTGCTCGATGGCCGTGTAGCAGTTGGCCACCGACTGCGCTTCCACCCCCTGACCGGCATCGACGACCAGCAAAGCACCCTCGCAGGCTGCCAGCGAGCGGCTGACTTCATAGGTGAAGTCGACGTGCCCGGGGGTGTCGATGAAGTTCAGCTGGTAGGTTTTGCCGTCGCGCGCCTTGTAGTACAGGGTCACGCTGTGCGCCTTGATGGTGATCCCGCGCTCGCGCTCGAGATCCATGGAATCCAGGACCTGGGCCTCCATTTCTCGTTCGCTGAGACCGCCACACATCTGAATGAAGCGATCGGCCAGCGTCGACTTGCCATGGTCGATATGGGCGATGATGGAGAAATTGCGGATATGACTCAGGTCACTCACGGATCGACACTCACAAAGGCCAGGAAGCAGGTTGCCACCGGAAAAATAGCCGGGGATTCTACCTGATCGACGGTCCGCCAGCCACCACCGATAGCCAGACGGCACGCATGAAAAAGGGCGGTCAAGACCGCCCTTTTTGCTTACCGCGCCGTCTATTCGGCCAGTTTGAAGGTAATGAAACTGGCTCGCCCCTCACGCAGCACGCGCATCGAAACCGAGCGATTCTTCGGCAGTGACTGGGCAACCTTGGTGAATTCCTGAATCGAATCGATGGCCTGATTGTTCAGGTGGGTGATCACATCGCCCGGACGCAGCCCGATCAGTGCGGCCGGTCCTTCCAGGACCTCCTTAATGACCACGCCGCCCTTGATGTCCAGCGCCTTCCGCTGCTCGGCGCTCAACTCGGCAACGGTGACGCCCAGGCGATTGCTGCTGCGTTCGGCGCCCGGCACACCACCGGCAACTTCTTCGTCGCCTTCGGCCGGCAGCGTACCCACCGTGACATCCAGGTTCTTGCGCGCACCTTCCCGAACGATCTCCATTGTCGCCTTGGCGCCAGGCTTCAGGCCGCCGACCAAATGCGGCAGATCCGCCGACATGACGATTGGCTGACCATTCAGGCTGAGGATCACGTCACCGACCTGCAGGCCGCTCTTGGCCGCCGGACCGTCTTCCATGATCTGCGCCACCAGCGCACCCGCCGGCTTGTCCAGGCCGAACGACTCGGCGAGGTCCTTGTTCACTTCCTGAATGACCACACCGAGCCAGCCGCGACTGACCTTGCCGTCCTTCTTCAGCTGATTCGACACATCCAGCGCCACGTCGATCGGAATGGCGAACGACAGACCCATAAAGCCGCCAGAGCGGGTGAAAATCTGCGAGTTGATGCCGACCACTTCGCCATTCAGGTTGAACAGCGGACCTCCAGAGTTACCGGGGTTGATCGCCACGTCGGTTTGAATGAACGGTACATAGCTCTCGTTGGGCAGGCTGCGACCCTTGGCGCTGACGATACCGGCGGTCACCGAGTGATCGAAGCCGAACGGCGAGCCAATGGCCAGCACCCACTCGCCGACTTTGAGGGCGTCCGACTTGCCGAGCTTGACCGTGGGCAGGTCCTTGCCTTCAACCTTGAGCAGCGCCACGTCGGTGCGCGGATCGGCGCCGATCAACTTGGCCTGCAGCTCGCTGCGATCGGACAGGCGCACGATGATTTCATCGGCGTCGGCCACCACATGGTTGTTGGTGAGGATGTAGCCGTCCGCCGAGATGATGAAGCCCGAGCCCAGCGACTGCGCCTCGCGCTGACGCCCACCGCCGCCCGGATTGCGCGGCCCCTGCGGCATGTTGCGCTCGAAGAACTCACGGAACATCGGCGGCAGCCCCTCCAGATCGGGCATCTGCGCACTCGATACGCGCTCTGGCACCTTCTGTCGCGTACTGATGTTCACCACCGCTGGCGCCGCCTGCTCTACCAAGGGGGTAAAGTCCGGCAGTTGAGCATTCGCCACCAAAGCCTGACCGAGCATTAGCAGCCCAGCCACTACAGACAAGCAGGATTTCAGTCTCACAGACATACCACTCCCCGTTATTTCGAGCGAAGTAGACTCACGGCAGGCCGGCCGACCCGGTGAGCAGCGCGCGCAGCACGATCGGCTGCGACGCTGGGTTATTCGCCAGGCGATGGCTGTGCCAGCGCACGACGAACGCGGCCAGGACGAGACCGCCCAAGCCGAAAAGAATAATCAGAGGTTCTGTCAGGGCCAAGCACTTTGCCAGTACGGCCGCACCGATCAGCGCCAACAACGGCAGCAGATAGACCAGGAGCGAGGCGCGCACCAGCAACTGCTCGTCCACGCCGATCACCACCGCATCACCCACTGCCAGACGGAGATCGCTGAGCGCGCGGACATGACCTCGGTCACGCCCGACACCCAGCTTGTCCAGCATGCCCTGGCCACAACCGGCGTTCGCCGCACAGGCGGAACAGGTGCTTTTACGCAAGGTCTCGACCCAGACTGCGCCGGACTCGACCCCAACCACCCGCCCGCTCTCTTCGATCATGGCGTGGCTTGTGCGACACCAGAGCGCATCGATAACGCCACCCGCTCGGCGGTCCCCATGGGGATCTCACCAACCACGGTGACCATCACGTCGCCATCTTTGGTCGACATGCGTTTGGAAACCGCCACGGTAGGACCGAGCTGGCTGCGCGCATCTTCGACTGCGGCGCCACGCAACGGCTCAAGGAATACGGAGAAACGCGCCAGCCCGTCGCCGTACATCAGGCAAGCCACCGGCTCTTTGGAAATGGCACTTTTGCGCTCGAGGACATTGTTCAGGCTGAAACCGGGCGGCAACCAATCCGATCGCCAGGCATCGGACTGCCCTTTCGCGGCCTCGACCACCTGCAGCGGCTTGCAGCCCGCGCCTGCTTTCAGCTCACTTTCATCCGGAGCCTTCAGCTCGACAGTGGAGAACTGGAAGCGCTCAAGCAGCTGCCCCTTCTCGTTGAGCAGCAACGATTTCAGCAACAGGCCGGTTTCGCGATCCAGATGCAGCTCGAAGCCATAGCGATGCTGATCACGCGGCATGACCGCCAACACCACGGCAGAACGCCCAGCCACACGGGACTCACCCATCAACCGCAAGTCATACCATTCCATCAGCTGCTTGGGATCGAAGGCACGCGCAGGCCATTCCTGCCCCGCTGCGACCTGATCCTCCAGCGCACCATTGACGCACTCGGCGCGCCCGTCCACCAGAGCGACTTCACGCGCCGCACCATCCAGCTGCAACAGCCGCTCGCGGACCTTGCCGGCCTCGTCGACGCGATGCCAGATCGCATGAGTGGAGAAGCTGCCGCTGCGCTGATAGATAAACGCGCCTTCAAAGTTCTGAGTGCGCTCCGCCTCGGTCATGCGGAGCAGCCAATCCTGAGCGTCGGCGGCGTGGACCGGCTGCACCAGCCAGCCACCGAGCAGAAAGGCAAGAGAAATGGCGCGCATGTTGTTCCTTACTTAGCGACCTTCCAGACTGGCGGCACGGGCATAAGGCAGCGCCCCTTCGGCGGCGTTACCGCTCATCGCGGCCTGCTGTGCATGCTGGCGCAGATAGGACGGCAGACGCTGCTCTTGCCAGGTCGGGCCACCCTGTACCGGGGCACTCATGGACGGCGCCGGAGCGGACTCCATGCCTTCACTGCTGTAGCCGGCCAAGACTGCCGAGCCTTGTACCGCCGGCGTCGTCACCGAAGACGGCACTTGCTGCGCCAGTTGCGGACCGGCAACGTCGCTCTGGTTGTAGAACCGCACACCCGCCAGGACCGCCAGGGTCACCGACGCGGCGATCGCGACACGGCTGAACAGACGCATCCGATGGCTGGCCTGCTGCGGGGTGGCTGCCACCTGGTGCGGCGCTTCGTTAGCCAGGGCCGCCGAGACGGAAGCAGCGATATCCAGACGCGGCTCCAGCAGCTCTTTATGCATGACCGCCCGGGCAATCTGAAAACGCGACCACTTGTCACGCAGCTCAGAATCGTCAACGGTGCTCAGCACACGGCGCAACTCCAATTCATCCGCTTCGTTATCCATCACCGCGGACAGCGATTCATGCAGGGCTTCACGACTCATGGCGTTCCTCTCTTGGCTTTCGCCGCTGTCTCAGGCTTCCTGCAACAAGGGCTGCAGGGTTTTATCAATGGCTTCGCGAGCCCGGAAGATGCGGGAGCGCACAGTACCGACCGGGCACTGCATGACGCTGGCGATATCCTCGTAACTCAACCCGTCGAACTCGCGCAGGGTCAGGGCCGTGCGCAAATCTTCAGGCAACTGCTGAATGGTGCGGTGGACCGCGCTTTCGATCTCGTCCCGCAGCACCAGTCGCTCGGGAGACTCGATGTCCTTGAGGGAGTGATCGCCCTCGTAGAACTCCGCATCTTCCGCACTCACATCACTGTCTGGCGGGCGACGGCCGCGCGACACCAGATGATTCTTCGCCGTGTTGATGGCGATACGGTACAGCCATGTATAGAAGGCACTGTCACCGCGAAAATTGGCCAGCGCGCGATAGGCCTTGATAAAGGCCTCCTGAGCAACGTCCTGGGCCTCATGGGCGTCGTGCACGAATCGCACTATCAACCCGAGAATCTTGTGCTGATACTTCAGCACCAACAGATCAAAGGCCCGCTTATCGCCACGCTGTACACGTTCGACCAGCTGCTGATCATCTTCCTGGGTTAGCATGAACTCTCCTCAATGGGCTCGGAGGGCTGCAGACCCGGCAAGTTGATCGCCTTGCCAGAATAGACTCGAGTCCCGCGCAAAAGTTCTCCCCCCAAGCAAAGCTTCCTGCAGATTACTTTCGACACCGCACGAAACAACGCAACACGGCCTCGCGGCAATGTTGCGTGAATAAATTCGTTTCTCTATGACAGCGCGACCACGGAAAAGATCGGTCGCCCTCGCCAGCAGAAGTCACCGAGCATCGCGATGACCTCTTATGGAACATCCTAGACCGGGAAAGTTCCGGAGTGCGGTTACTGTTATAAGCCACGCTATTGTGCCGCCGCCCCCCTCTATATACTAGGGACCGCTCTTCCGCGGGACTTCGGCATGAATCAACACTTTCAACATGACGTTCTGGTCATCGGCAGCGGTGCCGCCGGCCTGACGCTGGCCCTCACCCTCCCCTCCGAGCTGAGCATTGCCGTGCTGAGCAAAGGCGATCTGGCCAACGGCTCGACCTACTGGGCGCAAGGCGGGGTCGCCGCGGTGCTGGACGACACCGACACCGTCCAGTCGCATGTCGAAGACACGCTGAATGCCGGCGCCGGCCTGTGCCGCGAAGACGCCGTGCGCTTCACCGTCGAACACAGCCGCGAAGCCATCCAATGGCTGATCGACCAGGGCGTGCCGTTCACCCGCGATGAAAACACCTCCCCGGACGACGCCGGCTTCGAGTTCCACCTGACCCGCGAAGGCGGCCACAGCCATCGGCGCATCATCCATGCCGCCGACGCCACTGGCGCGGCAATCTTTAACACCCTGCTCGCCAAAGCCAAGCAGCGCCCGAACATCGAACTGCTGGAGCAGCGCGTCGCCGTCGACGTGATCACCGAGCGACGGCTCGGCCTGGACGGTGATCGCTGCCTGGGCGCCTATGTGCTCAATCGCACCAGCGGCCAGGTCGACACCTACCAGGCGCGCTTCGTGGTGCTCGCCTGCGGCGGCGCAGCCAAGGTCTACCTCTATACCAGCAATCCGGACGGCGCCTGCGGCGACGGCATCGCCATGGCCTGGCGCGCCGGCTGCCGGGTGGGCAACCTGGAGTTCAACCAGTTCCACCCGACCTGCCTGTATCACCCGCAGGCCAAGAGTTTCCTGATTACCGAAGCGCTGCGCGGCGAAGGCGCGCTGCTCAAGCTACCGAACGGTGAGCGCTTCATGCCGCGCTTCGACCCGCGCGCCGAACTGGCGCCGCGCGATATCGTCGCGCGCGCCATCGACCACGAAATGAAGCGCCTCGGTGTCGATTGCGTGTACCTGGACATCAGCCACAAGCCGGCAGACTTCATCAAAAGCCACTTCCCGACCGTCTACGAGCGTTGCCTGACGTTCGGCATCGACATCACCCGCCAGCCGATTCCGGTCGTCCCGGCGGCGCATTACACCTGTGGCGGAGTGGTCGTCGACCAGCACGGACGCACCGACGTTCCAGGCCTGTACGCCATCGGCGAGACCAGCTTCACCGGCCTGCACGGCGCCAACCGGATGGCCAGCAACTCGCTGCTGGAATGCTTCGTCTACGGCCGCTCGGCCGCGGCGGACATCGTCGCGCAGCTGCCGCAAGTGAGCATGCCCGGCGACCTACCCGGCTGGGATGCCAGCCAGGTGACCGACTCGGACGAGGACGTGATCATTGCGCACAACTGGGACGAGTTGCGGCGCTTCATGTGGGACTACGTTGGCATCGTGCGCACCGACAAGCGTCTGCTACGGGCCCGCCACCGCGCGCGCCTGCTGCTGCACGAGATCGACGAGTTCTACAGCAACTACAAGGTCAGCCGCGATTTGATCGAATTGCGCAACCTGGCCCAGGTCGCCTACCTGATGATCCGCTCGGCGCAGAAGCGCAAGGAATCACGCGGCCTGCACTACAGCCTCGACTATCCGGAGCTGCTGCCGGAAGCCACAGACACCATTCTCTCCCCGCACTGACCCGCAAGCTCACCACGGCGCCGACCAGCGCTGGCGGCTGAACTTCAGGCGCACCCGCAGGCGCCGGTGGCTATCCACCGGCAAGGCATCACGGGGAATGCACAGCGAGCGCACCCGCCGTTCGTCGCGCAAGCGGAAGCGCAGCACCACCAGCCAAGGCAGCGCCAGGCTATCGGGACGCAGCTGAACCGCTTGCCAGCCGTCGCGCGGACGCCAGAGCTGCCAACCGGCCCCGTCATGGCGCAAGCCACGAAACTGCCCGCTGTCGCGCAGCAGCACCTGCCGCGGTAACGTCCAGGCGGCGTGCGTCAGACACAGCGCCACGCCCAGAACAGCCAGCCAGATCGGCACTTGCGCAGCGAGCAGCGCTACCCAGGCCAACGCCTGCAGCGCGAGGTAGGCCGCCAACAGCAGCCGAGAGGGCTGCCAGCGGCACTCGAAGAGCTTACTTGGGTTGGACACGGTCCAGAATCATGCGAACCATGCGGCGCAGATCCGGATCTTCCGGCTCTTCACGCTGCATGAACCAGCCGAACATGTCCTGATCCTCGCAGCTCAGCAGCTTGCGATAGCGTTCCTGGTCGTCGGCAGGCAGGCTCGGATACACCTCGCGCACGAACGGCACGAGCAGCACGTCCAGCTCGAGCATGCCGCGCCGGCTGTGCCAGAAGAGTCGATTGAGTTCAGTTTGGTCAGCCATCGGCGGGCTCCTTCAAATAGAGCGGCAGTATACCGGCCCACTCACTCGCCGCCACCCGCTGACAAGCCGAGGGCCGCGGCTCTATGATGGCGCCCTAACTTTCTTCCAGCGATTGCCAATGGCCGACTCCGCATTCTTCTGCCCTCTGACTCACGAGGGCATTTTCGCCGTCCGCGGCCCCGAGGCCGCCAAGTTCCTCCAGGGTCAGCTGACCTGCAACCTCGATTACCTGAACGCCAGCCAGAGCAGTCTCGGCGCCCGCTGCACGTCCAAGGGCCGCATGCTGTCGAGCTTCCGCATCCTGCCGGAAGGCGACGGCTACCTGCTGGCGCTGGATGCGCCGCTGGTCGAGGCGCAGCTGGCCGACCTGAAGAAGTACGCGGTGTTCTCCAAATGCAGCCTGGCCAACGAAAGCGCCCAGTGGGTGCGCTTCGGTCTGAGCAGTGGCGATAGCGTGCTGCCGGGGCTCGGCCTCGAACTGCCGGCGGGTGACGGCACGATCACCCGCGCCAACGGCCTCCTGGCCATTCGTCTGAGCGATGGCCGCCTGGAGCTCTGGGCGCCCGCCGGCGAGGCCGAGTCCCTGCACCAGCGCCTGCAGGCGCAACTGCCGGAAGCACCGCTGAACGACTGGCTGTTTGGGCAGATTCGCGCCGGGATCGGCCAGGTCGTCGGCGCGACCCGCGAGCTGTTCATTCCGCAGATGCTCAATCTGCAGGCAGTCGGCGGCGTCAGCTTCAAGAAGGGCTGCTACACCGGCCAGGAAATCGTCGCGCGCATGCAGTACCTCGGCCGCCTCAAGCGCCGTCTATACCGCCTGAGCCTGAGCGAAGGCGATGCGCCGCTGCCGGCCACCGAACTGTTCTCTCCAGTGCACGGCAGCAGCGTCGGCGAGGTCGTCCTCGCGGCGCGCGGTGCGCAAGGTAGCGAGCTGCTGGCGGTGCTCCAGGAAGATGCCGTCAGCGACGGCCGCATCCACCTCGGCAGCGCCGAGGGGCCGCAGCTCGCCCTGCTTGACCTGCCGTACACGCTCGATCGCGATCGCGAAATCCAACGCTGACCCCCATTCGACCGAAGTCCCTATTAGAGATCGCCCATGAGCAAGCTCGCCGAAAAAGTACAAGAGGAACTGATCCAGGCCATCAACAACGATGAACTGGTGCTGCCGACCCTGCCGGAAGTGGCCCTGCGGGTGCGCGAGGCAGCGGAAGACCCGGATATCAGCATCCCGGCACTGAGCAAGGTGATCGGCAACGACGCGGCGCTGACCGCGCGCATCATCAAGGTGGTGAACAGCCCGCTGCTGCGCACCAACCGCGAGATCACCGACCTGCAGATGGCGATCAGCCGCCTGGGCATCAACTACACCTGCAACCTGGCCACCGGCCTGGCCATGGAGCAGATGTTCCAGGCCACGTCCGACGTAGTCGACCGCAAGATGCGCGAAGTGTGGAACAAGAGCACCGAAATTGCCGGCATCTGCCACGTACTGTGCAAAAGCTACACGCGCCTGATGCCCGACCAGGCGACCCTCGCCGGCCTGGTGCACCAGATCGGCGTGCTGCCGATCCTCACCTACGCCGAGGACCACAACGCCCTGCTGTCCGACTCGATCAGCCTCAACCACGTGATTGAGCAAATTCACCCGGTGATCGGCGACAAGATCCTGCGCGCCTGGGAATTCCCCGAGCAGATCACCCTGGTGCCCAGCCAGTACCTGGACTTCCAGCGCAACTCGGCCAAGGCCGATTACGTCGACATCGTCCAGGTGGCCACCCTGCAAAGCTACCAGGGCAGCGAGCACCCGCTCACCCAGCTCGACTGGAGCCAGGTGCCGGCGTTCGCCAAGCTGGGCATCGACCCGAGCCTCGACATGCACGCCGACGAAGACCTCTCCGCCGCCATGGAAGCGGCCATGAGCATGCTGCAGTAACAAAGAAGGCGTTTTGATATCAAGGAATTTGCCCCTAGACTGAAGCTGTCGGTCCCGGGGCAAATTGCATGCGTTCACTCCTCCTCCTGCTCAGCCTGCTGTATGGCGGTCTCGCACTGGCCGACGACATCCAGCTATCCAATGGTGACTGGCCGCCCTACCTCGGCGAACACCTGCCCCACCAGGGCGTCGCCTCGCGCATCATTAACGATGCCTTCGCCTCGCAAGGCATCGACGTACAGTGGAAGTTCTATCCCTGGGCCCGTGCGCTGCACCTGGCCGAGCGCGGCGAACTCGCCGGCAGCGCCGTCTGGCTGCGCAGCAAGGAACGCGAGGACCAGTTCTTCATCAGCGAGCCGGTGATCGACAGCCGCTACGTGCTGTTCTACCGCAAGGACCATCCGGTCGACTGGCGCAACGTCGACGACCTCGCCGGCCTGCGCATCGGCGCCACCAATGGCTACGACTACGGCGCCGCCTTCCAGCAGGCCGAAGCCGAGGGGCGCCTGCAGATCAGTCGGCAGACCAGCGACGAGCTGGGGCTGCGTCAACTGCTGGCCGGACGGATCGACGCCCTGCCCCTCGACCAGGTGGTCGCCTACGCCCTGCTCAACCAGCACTTCAGCGCCGCCGAGCGGGCGCAGATCGGCTTTCATCCGCAACCGCTGCGCAGCGACAGCCTGCACCTGCTGCTGTCGCGCCAGGTCGCCGGCAACGCCGAGCGCATGGCGCGCTTCAACCAGGGCCTGGCGCAACTGCGCAGCAGCGGGCGGGTCGCGCAGTACCTGCGGGAAGTCGAACAGTCGCTGTCGCTCGCCCCCTGAGCCGGCTCGACAGCACGTCGCCGTTTCACGCAAGCTCCGCGCACGGGCAATGCCCGGCAACCTCCCACCGGACTGGAGCAACAGAATGATTGGTTACGTGACACTCGGCGTTCGCGACATGGACAAGGCCAAGGCGTTTTATGGCGAACTACTCGCCGATCTGGGCGCCAAAGTGGTAGTGGACCTGGGCCGCCTCGCCCTGTACGGCGTCGCGCCGGGCCAGCCGATGTTCGGCATCTGCACCCCTTACGACGGTGCGCCGGCACAGGCGGGCAACGGCACCATGATCGCCCTGACTGCCGCATCCACCGAACAGGTCGACGCGCTGCATGCCAAGGCGCTGGCCCTCGGCGCCACCGACGAAGGTGCCCCGGGACACCGCATGCCGACTTTCTATGGCGCCTATGTGCGCGACCTGGACGGCAACAAACTGGCCTTCTTCAAGGGCAAGTAAGCGCTACCGCCGGCCGCGCCACCGCGCGACCGGCGCACCCACCGAGTCAGGAGGACCTGCGTGATACTTCGCATGCTGTTCCGCCCCCTCACCCTCCTGCTGCTCGCCCTGCTGCTCGCCCTGCTGCTCGCCGCCTGCAGCCGCATCGACCTCGCCTACCGCAACCTCGACCGCCTGAGCATGTGGTGGATCGACGACTACCTCGACCTCAACGCCGAACAGAAAGCCTGGCTGATGCCGCGTCTGCACGACGACCTCGACTGGCATTGCCGCACCGAACTGCCGCGTTACGTAGCCTGGCTGGATGCCCAGCGCGGTCTGGTGCAGCGCACGCCCCTGCAAGCAGACCAGATCGAATCCCAGTTCGACGCCCTCGACCGCGCGATGCAGGCGATCGCCGTGCGGATCACGCCGGGCAGCATCGAACTGCTGCGCGGCCTCGACTCGGCACAGGTCGCCGGCCTGGCCGAGCGCTTCGACGAAGATGTGCGCAAGTGGCGCCGCGAATACCTGATACCGACCCCGCAAGAGCAGATCGACAAACGCAGCGAATTGATGGAGAAGCGCCTGCGCCCGTGGTTCGGCACGCTCAGCGCGGCGCAGCGCCAGCGCGTGGCGGACTGGGCCCGCGAAGCCAATCCACGCACGCCGATCTGGTTGGCCAACCGCCGCCAACAGCAGCAGCACCTGCTGACACTGCTCGCCACGCGCTCGGCCGCGGACTTCCCGCAGCAACTGACCCTCCAGCTGCAGCAGCCGGAAAGCCGGTGGAGCGAAGACTACCGCCAGGCGTACCAGGCCAGCCGCCGCGACCTCGCGACGCTACTCGCTGACCTGGTGAACAGCGCCAGCGCCGAACAGCGCACGCGCCTGGTCGAACAGTTCGGCGAACTGCACGACGACCTGCAGAGCCTGGATTGCCAGCACTGAGCGCGACGCGAACTAGCCGACCAGCTCCGGCACCCGCCACTCGATCGGCGCCAGGTCGTGCTGCACGAGGAACTTGTTGGTGCGGCCGAAGTGGCCGTTGCCGATGAAACCACGGTGCGCCGACAGCGGCGACGGGTGCGGCGACTTGAGGATCAGGTGCTTGCTCGGGTCGATCAGGCGCGCCTTGCTCTGCGCGTGATTGCCCCACAACAGGAACACCAGATGCGCCTGGTGCTGACTGACCACTTCGATCACCCGGTCGGTGAACGGCTGCCAGCCGGCCGCCGCGTGCGAGCCGGCGTTGGCCTGCTCGACGGTCAGCGAGGTGTTGAGCAGCAGCACGCCCTGCTCCGCCCAGCTCTGCAGGTAGCCATGCGCCGGCGCGTCGATGTTCAGGTCGCGCTTGAGCTCCTTGTAGATGTTCTGCAGCGACGGCGGCACCGGCACCCCGGGCTGTACCGAGAAGCACAGGCCGTGGGCCTGACCAGGGCCGTGGTAGGGGTCCTGACCGATGATCACCACCTTAACCTGATGCAGCGGCGTGGAGTTCAGCGCATTGAAGATCAACGGCCCGGGCGGAAAGATCACCTTGCCGGCATTCTTCTCGCGCAGCAGGAAGGCCCGCAGCTCGTGCATGTAGGGCTTGGCGAACTCGTCGCGCAGCGCGTCTTTCCAGCCCGCTTCGAGCTTGATGTGGTCGTCGTTGGCAGTGGTCATGGCGCACCTGATTGGAAATGGCTGCGGCACCCTAGAAAAGCCCGCCGGCCTTGTCAATCGAGGCGTCGACGCGCGCCGTCTGATGCGCCGCCATCACCGTGGTCGATGCTGGTTGCCCGCGCGCGGCGCGCGGCGAATGCTGAGGTTTCACGCCCTGTCACGGAGCCCGGCACATGGACAGCCCCCGCACGATTACCCGCGAATTCCTCGAGCAGGCCCTGGAGAACTCGCCGTTCGCCCAGCTCATCGGCTTCCAGCTGACCGGCTTCGCGCCGGGCAAGATCAGCATGGAAGTGCTGCCGCGCCGCGAGCTGACCCAGCACCACGGCTACGTGCATGGCGCGGTGGTCGGATTCATGATCGACAGCGCTTGCGCCTGGGCCGCCGCCTCGCTGGTCGGCGACGTGGTCACCTCGGAGTACAAGGTCAACCTGCTGGCACCGGCGCTCGGCGATAAGCTGATCTGCCGCAGTGAGGTGATCAAGGCCGGGCAGCGCCAGGTAGTGACCCGCGCCGACGTGCTCGCCCTGCGCGACGGAGAGGAAAAGATCATCGCCACCGGTCTGGCCACCATCGCCCGGGTCTGAGCCGCGCTGCCGGAGCGGCGTGACAGTTCACCGCCCCGGCATGGTCATCCTGCGTTAGGCTGTACTCCGATACCCCCGACATCGGAGCCCGGCATGAGCAACGCCGTAGAACCCTACAAACCCGGCCTGTTCGACCTGACGCACAAGCTGACCGTGGAGAAGCACGGGCACACTGCCCTGCTGACCATCAACCACCCGCCCGCCAATACCTGGGATCGCGAATCGCTGATCGGTCTCAAGCAACTGATCCAGCACCTCAACCACGACGATGACGTCTACGCGCTAGTGATCACTGGCCAGGGCAACAAATTCTTCAGCGCCGGCGCCGACCTCAAGCTGTTCGCCGACGGCGATAAGGCCCGCGCCCGCGAAATGGCCCGCCGCTTCGGTGAGGCCTTCGAGGCACTGCGCGACTTCCGCGGCGTGTCGATTGCCGCGATCAACGGCTACGCCATGGGCGGCGGTCTGGAATGCGCGCTGGCCTGCGACATCCGCATCGCCGAGCGCCAAGCGCAGATGGCCTTGCCCGAGGCGGCGGTCGGCCTGCTGCCCTGCGCCGGCGGAACCCAGGCCCTGCCTTGGCTGATCGGTGAAGGCTGGGCCAAGCGCATGATTCTCTGCGGCGAGCGCGTCGATGCGGAAACCGCGCTGCGCATCGGCCTGATCGAGCAGGTGGTGGACAGCGGCGAAGCGCGCGGCCACGCCCTGCTGCTGGCCTCCAAGGTCGAGCGCCAGAGCCCGGTCGCAGTGCGCACCATCAAGCCGCTGATCCAGGGCGCCCGCGAGCGCGGCCCGAACAGTTGGTTGAACGAAGAGCGCGAACGCTTTGTCGATCTGTTCGACGCCGACGACACCCGCGAAGGGGTCACCGCCTTCCTGGAAAAACGCGACGCCCACTGGCGCAACAAATAAGCCACGCCGTGCAACGAGACCGATGATGAATGTGATTTTTACCGAACTGCCCGGCCAGCATGGCGCCCGTATCGGCATCGCCAGCCTGGATGCCGAACGCAGCCTGAATGCCCTGTCGCTGCCGATGATCGAGGCCCTCGACCGCCAACTGCGGGCCTGGGCCGACGACCCGGCGATCGTCTGCGTACTGCTCCGCGGCCATGGCCCGAAAGCCTTCTGCGCCGGCGGTGACGTGGTCAAGCTGGTCGAGGCCTGCCGTGCCCACCCCGGAGAAGCACCGCCGCTGGCTGGGCGCTTCTTCGCCGACGAATACCGCCTCGACCACCTGATCCACACCTATGCCAAGCCGCTGCTGTGCTGGGCGCACGGCTACGTGATGGGTGGCGGCATGGGCCTGATGCAAGGTGCCGGCATCCGCATCGTCACGCCGAGCAGCCGCCTGGCGATGCCGGAGATCAGTATCGGCCTGTACCCGGACGTCGGCGGCAGCTGGTTCCTCAGCCGCCTGCCGGGCAAGCTTGGCCTGTTCCTCGGCCTCACCGCCACCCAGCTCAACGCCCGCGACGCCCTCGATCTCGGCCTGGCCGACCGCTTCCTCCTCGACACCCAGCAGGAAGACCTGCTCGCCGGCCTGCAGCAACTGAACTGGCAGGAGCAGACCGCCGTGCAACTGAACAGCCTGCTGCAGGCGCTGGAGCACCAGGCCGTCGGCGAGCTGCCGGAGGCGCAGTTGCTGCCGCGCCGCGCACGGATCGATCAGCTGCTCGACACCGGCGACCTGCCCAGTGCCTGGCGCGCACTGACCGCACTGCAGGGCGACACCGATCCGCTGCTGGCCAAGGCGGCGAAGACCCTGGCCGCCGGCTGCCCGCTCACCGCCCACCTGGTCTGGGAACAGATTCGCCGGGCACGCCATCTGTCGCTCGCCGAGGTGTTCCGCCTGGAGTACGCGATGAGCCTGAACTGCTGCCGCCACCCGGAATTTCCCGAAGGCGTGCGCGCGCGCCTGATCGACAAGGACAACACACCGCACTGGCATTGGCCGGAAGTGGCGAACATCCCCAGCGCGGTGATCGAAGCGCACTTCCAGCCGGCCTGGAGCGGCGCACACCCGCTGGCCGCGCTGTAACGAACACCGGAGTGCCCTGACGTCGCACAAGGAGAACCGCATGACCAAGATCGCCTTCATCGGCCTCGGCCACATGGGTCTGCCGATGGCCCGCAACCTGCTCAAGGCCGGCTTCGAGCTGAGCGTCTACGACCTGGTGCCGGAGGTGGTCGCCGAGCTTGCCGCGGAAGGTGCGCGGGCCGCCAACGACACCCATGACGCGGTGCACGACGCCGAGGTGGTGGTCAGCATGTTGCCGGCCAGCCGCCATGTCGAAGGCTTGTACCTAGGCGATGACGGCCTGCTCGCCTACATCCGCCCGGGCAGCCTGGTGCTGGAGTGCTCAACCATCGCGCCGGACGCGGCGAAGAAGGTCCATCAGGCCGCCGCCGAGCTGGGCATCGAGCTGCTCGACGCGCCGGTCTCCGGCGGTACCGCCGGCGCTGCGGCAGGCACCCTGACCTTCATGGTCGGCGGTGACAACGCGGTGCTGGAGAAGGCCCGCCCGGTGTTCCAGGCGATGGGCAAGAACATCTTCCACGCTGGCCCGGCCGGCGCCGGCCAACTGGCCAAGGTGTGCAACAACCAGCTGCTCGCGGTGCAGATGATCGGCACCGCCGAGGCCATGGCGCTGGGTGTGGCCAACGGCCTGGACGCCAGCACGCTGGCCGAGATCATGCGGCAGAGTTCCGGGGGCAACTGGGTGCTGGAGCGCTACAACCCCTGGCCCGGAGTGATCGACACCACCCCGGCCTCGCACGGCTACGAAGGCGGTTTCATGAGCGAGCTGATGGCCAAGGACCTCGGCCTGGCCCAGCAAACCGCGCTGGCGAGCGGCAACAGCACACCAATGGGTGCGCTGGCGCTGCAACTGTATCGCCTGCTGCTGCGCCAGGGCCTCGGCCAGAAGGATTTCTCGGTGGTACAGCGCCTGTTCGGCGAGCCGGACAACAGCACCGGCTCGCCGTAACGCAGGCGATCAGCGCTCGCGCAGCGCCTCGGCGCGGGCGCGAATGATCGGCTTGAGGAGGTAGCTGAGGATGCTTTTCTTGCCGGTCATGATGTCCGCGGTGGCGACCATGCCGGGGATGATCAGCAGCGGCTTGTCGTCGCTGCCCAGGTGGCTTTTGCGGGTGCGCAGCTTGATCACGTAGAAGCTGTTGCCTTTCTCGTCGGTGACGGTGTCCGCACCGATCTGCTCCAGCTCGGCCTGCAGACCGCCATAGATGGTGAAGTCGTAGGCGGTGAACTTGACCATCGCCGGCTGCCCGGGACGCAGGAACGCGATGTCCTGCGGGCGGATGCGCGCCTCGACCAGCAAGGTGTCATCCAGCGGGACGATCTCCACCAGGTCGCTGCCCGGCTGGATCACCCCGCCGATGGTGTTGACCAGCAGCTGTTTGACGATGCCGCGCACCGGCGAGGTGACCAGTGTGCGGTTGACCCGATCCTCCAGCGCCTTGCCGGTGGCCTGCGCCTTGCTCAGGTCAGTGCGCGCCTCGTTCAGCTGGGTCAGTGCCTCGCTACGGAAGCGCGAGCGGGTTTCTGCAACCTTGCGTTCTACTTCCTTGATCGCCGACTCGGCACGCGGAATCGCCAGGCTGGTGGCGTCCAGCTGGCCACGGTTCTCCACCTCGGCACGCTTCAGACGCAGCAGCTCGACCTGCGACATCGCCCCCTGCGCGACCAGCGGCGCGGACATGGCGATCTCCTGGCGCAGCAGCTCGAGGCTGTTGCGGTACTGCGCCTGCTTGGAGGCAAACTCGCGCAGTTCCTGCTGTTTCTGGATCAGCTGCTCCTGCAGACCGGCCACTTCGTCGTTGAGCTGCTGCTGGCGGCTGTGGAACAACGCTTCCTCGCTGCTCGCCTGACTCGGCGCGGCAGCGCGCACATCCTCCGGGATGCTCAGTTCGCGGGCATCCACTTCGGCGCTCAGGCGCTCGACGCGCAACAGCATGGCCAGGCGGTCGGCGTCGGACTCGCCGACGTTCGACTGGAAGCGGGTCGGGTCGAGGCGCATCAGCGGCTCGCCGGCCTTCACCACCTGCCCCTCGTGAACGAAGATCTGCGAGACGATGCCACCTTCAAGGTTCTGCACCTTCTGCACCTTGGACGAGGGAATCGCCTTGCCCTCGCCACGGGTGACTTCGTCGATCTCGGCGAAATGCGCCCAGCCGACCAGAAACGCGGTGAAGCCGATCAGCGTCCAGATGGTCAGACGCACCACACGCGGCGCGTCTTCGACCAGGGCCTTGCTGACTTCCGGAAGCGGCTGGCCGCTGAGGTTGTCGCCGCCACGGAAATAGGTACGGATGCCGTGGCGGAACGCAGCGAATGGATTAAGCGACACTGATCTGCCCCTTCTTCAAGGCTTCCATGACCACGGCTTTCGGGCCGTCAGCGATGATCTTGCCCTTGTCGACGATCACCAGGCGATCGACCAGGGTGAGCATCGAGGCGCGGTGGGTCACCAGCAGCAAGGTGCGGTTGCCGATCACTTCATGCAGGCGCTGCTTGAGGCGCTCCTCACCGGCGTTGTCCATGGCACTGGTCGGTTCGTCGAACAGCAGGATCTGCGGATCGAGCAGCAGTGCGCGGGCCAGGGCGACGTTCTGCCGCTGGCCACCGGAGAGGTTCTGGCCACGCTCGCCGACTTGCAGCTCGTAGCCCTGCGGGTGCATCCGAACAAACTCGTGGACGCCGGCCAGCTCAGCGGCGCGCAGGGCGGTTTCGTCCTCGACGTAGCGCGCGCCGGCCACCAGATTGTCGCGCAGGGTGCCGCTGAACAGCTGGATGTCCTGCGGCACGTAGCCGATGTTGTGGCGCAGCTCGCTGACGTCGTACTGGCGCACGTCGACGCCATCGACCAGCAGGTGGCCGGCGTCGGCCTGGTGCAGACCGACGATCAGCTTGGCCAGCGAACTCTTGCCCGATCCGCTGCGCCCGATGATGCCGACCTTTTCACCCGGGCGAATGGCCAGGCTGACGTCGGTGAGCGCCGGGTTCTGCTGGTTCGGGTAGGTGAACTGCACCTCGCGCATCTCGATGGCACCACGCACGTGCTGGCGGGTCATTGGCCGCTCTTCGTCGCTGCGCTCCTGCGGCAGCTCCATCATCTGGTTGACCGAATGCATGGTCAGGCGCGCCTGCTGGTAGCGGGTGATCAACCCGGACAGCTGGGTCAGCGGCCCGAGCGCACGGCCGTTGAGCATGTAGCAGGCGATCAGCCCACCCATGCTGAGGTCGCCGGCGATGATCAGGTAGACGCCGCCGATGATCATGATCACCCCGGCCAGCTGCTGGATCATCAGGGTCAGGTTCATGGCCAGGCTGGACAGCACCTTTACCCGCAACTCGAGGCGACTGAGGGTGCCGATGGTCTGTTCCCAGAGGTACTGACGCTCGCTTTCGGCGTTGTTGACCTTGACCGCATCGAGGCCGGCGAGGGTTTCGATCAGGCTCGACTGGCGCTCGGCGGCCAGCGCCATGGTGCGGTTCATGGTGTCCACCAACGGCCGCTGCAGCAGCCAGCCGAGCAGCGCGGCGAGCGGGAAGGCCAACAGCGGCACGAATACCAAGGGCCCGCCGAGCAGGCCGATCACCAGCAGGATGATCAGGGTGAACGGCAGGTCGATCAGGCTGGTGAGCGTCAGCGAGGCGAGGAAGTCGCGCAGCGTCTGAAACTCATGGATGTTCTGCGCGAAGCTGCCGACGCGCGCCGGACGGAACTTCATGCTCATGCCGACGATGCGCTCGAACAGCGTCGCCGAGATGATCAGGTCAGTCTTCTTGCCGGCCAGGTCCAGGCACAGGCCGCGCATGGTCTTGAGCAGCAGGTCGAACAGGTAGGCGCCGGAAATGCCGATCGCCAGCACCCAGAGCGTCGAAGTCGCCTGATTGGGTACCACGCGGTCGTAGACGTTCATCACGAACAGTGGCGCCGCGAGGGCGATCAGGTTGATCAGCAGGCTGGCGGCCACCGCATCCACGTACAGCCAGCGCGAGCGCTTGAGCGTGTCGCGGAACCAGTGGCGCGCGCGCGGGATCATCTCGCCATGCTGTAGGTCGAATTTGTGCTGCGGCTGGGCGAAGAAGGTCTGCCCGGCGTAATCCTCGGCGAGCAGCTCACGCGCTACACGTACCTCGCCGCCGTCGCTTTCGCTGAGCAGCAGGCGCGCCTCGCCGTTGGTTTCCCAACCCAGCAACACCGCGCAGCGACCCTCCTTGAGGAGGATCAGCGCCGGCAGCGCGATGTTCGGAATCTGTTCGAGACGCCGTTGCAACAGGCGCCCCTGCAGGCCGGCGCGAGCCGCCGCACGAGGCAGCAGCTCGGCGCTCAGGCGCTGCTCGGGCAGCGGCAAGCCGCTGGTCAGCATCGCCCGGCTGGCCGGCTTTTGGTGCAGAACGCAGAGGGTCAGCAGACTATCCAGAAGCGGATCGTCCAGCTGCGCGCGTGGATCATGACTGAGGGGAGCTCGACGGACTTCTTGATCCACGCTGGGATACTCTCGCGTAAGGGGTACAACCAAATCAGTTCAGGCCAGGCAACTCGACCTGCGGCTTGAGGTCGTTGGACACCACCGAGGCCATCGGCGCAACCACGCCCTGGCTCTTCAGCAGCTCGCCCATGGTCGCCTTGATCCGGTACTGGGTAAACAGCTCGGTGTAGCGCACATCCACCGCGCGACGCGAAGCGGTGAACAGCTCGTTCTCGCTGTCCAGCAGGTCGAGCAGGGTACGCTCGCCGATGCTGAATTGCTTCAGGTAGGACTCACGCACGCGACCGCTGTAATCGACGTACTGCTCGGCGATCGGCAGTTGCTCGCGGGCGTTGGTCAGGGCATTCCAGGCCAGGCCCAGTTCTTCGTTGAGCTGGCGCAGGGCGTTGTTGCGGATGTCCAGCGCCTGGTTGGCCTGGTAGGACTTGGACTCCAGGTCGGCCTTGTTGCTGCCGCCGGCGAACAGGTTGTAGCGCATGCGCAGCATGGCTTGCCATTCGTTGGCATGGCCTTCTTCGCCATCCAGGTTGTTGTCGGCACCGCGCGACAGCTCGGCGTCGAAACGCGGGTAGAAGGTCGACTTGGCAGCTGCGTACTGCTTCTCGGCGGCGGCCACGTCGGATTCGGCGGAGCGCAGGATCGGGCTGTTGTCGATCAGCTGCTGGCGCGCGGCCTGCAGATTCTCCGGCAGTTGGCCCGGCAGGCCGGCCGGCTCGGCCAACTCGACCGGATCGCTGCCCACCACGCTGTAATAGGTGGTGCGCGCATCGGCGAGGTTGGTCTGTTCGGTGATCAGGTTGTTGCGGGCTTGGGCCAGACGCGCCTCGGCTTGCTCCTGGTCGGCCAGACGACCGACGCCGCGGCTGCTGCGCAGGCTGATCTGGTCGTAGATGCGCTGGTGGCTCTTCAGGTTTTCCTCGGCGAGACGGACCATTTCCTGGCGACGCAGTACGTCGATGTAGGCCTGGGCGACATCCAGCGCGGTGCGCTCGGAAGTGCCGAGCAGCGAGTAGGCGCGCGAGTTGACCGTCGCCTGCTGGCGTGCCACTTCGCTGGAGGTGGCAAAGCCGTCGAACACCATCTGCTGCAGACGCACGCTGGACTCGCCGCGGGTCAGGGTATTCCAGTGATCACCGGCACCGCGCGTGGTGGTGTTGTCGGAGCCTTCACGGCCATAGCCACCGAGCAGGTCGACCTGCGGCAGGTAGCCACCCTTGGCGGCCTTCAGTTGGTAGTCCGCGGCGAAACGGCTGTTGATGCCGGCCTGGATCTCAGGGTGCACTTCCAGCGCACGCTGCATGGCTTCGGAAAGCGTCTCGGCGTGAAGCGGAGCGCTGACGGCGAGAACGAACGGTAGGGCTGAAGCAAAGCGCAGACGCATGCGAGTGGCATCCTTATCAAGTTTTCTGGGACCAGTTCCGAGGCACCGAAAGCACCGTCAACGAGACCGCATCCGCTCCTGTTATCGGCAGGTAGAGAGCGTGACACAGGTCTCATAAAAAAATCACGACGGACTGGCAAATGGCAAAGTGACATTACCTGGATGATTGTTTAGGATGGCGATCGATAGGTCAATAGATTGGCATGTTCGCTATAGCAAATCGCTATATGCCATAAATTTGACGACGGTTTTCCACCACATAATTAAGGGAATGTCCGCGACTGCTCCGGCCCAGTGCCAGGCAAGCAAACAGTTGCGGAAAGCCAGGAGAGTCGCCCCATGAGCAGTGTCGTCGCCCTCGTAAAAAGCATCGTTGGACAAGTCGTAGCGATTTCTCCGGAGGGCGCGCGCCGCCTGCTGATCGAAGGCGATCGCATCTACCAAGGGGAGCAACTGGACACCGGCGCAGCCGGCATGGTCACCCTGCAGCTCCCGGACGGGCGCCTGGTCGACCTCGGCCGTGACACCCAGTGGAGCCACAGCGAGCTGCCCCAGCACGCCGCCGAGCAGCAGGCGCGCAGCAGCGAAGTGCCGAGCGCCGAGGAACTGCAGCAAGCCATCGCCGCGGGCGCCGACCCGACTCAACTGCTCGAAGCCACCGCCGCGGGTCCAGGCTCGGCCGGCGCCGGCAGTTCCGGCCCGGCGGGCGGCAGCCACAGCTTCGTGCTGCTCAGCGCCACTGGCGAGCGCGTCGAAGCCGAAGTCGGCTTCTCCACCAATGGCCTGGGCGAAGGCGGCAGCAGCGACGGCCAGACCGAGGACCCGCAGGTCAACCTCGCACCGGAATTCCTCGATGCCGCCGGCAACCCGACCAGCCAGTTCAACCTGAGCACCGATGAAGACACCCCGTTCGCCGGCACCTTCGTGGCCCGCGATGCCAACGGCGACCTCTACAGCTTCAGCGTCGACCGCGCGCCCGCCAATGGCCAGCTAACCCTCAACGCCGACGGCAGCTGGTCCTACGCCCCCAACCGCGACTACAACGGCGCGGACAGCTTCCAGGTGCAAGTCACCGACAGCCGCGGCGCGTCCAGCTCGCTGACCGTCAACCTCGGCGTAACCCCGGTCAACGATGCACCGGTCGCCACAGGCAGCTACACCGCGACCATCAACGACAGCACCGAACTCGACAGCTTCGCCAACATCACCGGCAAACTGCTCGCCAGCGACGTCGATGACAGCAACCTCACCTGGTCCGGCAGCGCCAAGGGCGCTTACGGCGAGCTGACCGTCAATGCCGACGGCAGCTACACCTATGTTGTCGATGCCGCTGCGGTCAACGCGCTGCCGGCTGGCGCGACGCCGAACGACACCTTCACCGTCACCGTCCGCGACCCATCCGGCGCGACCGACACCCGCGAAATCGTCATCGACCTCAAGGGCGCCAACGACACCGCGAGCATCAGCGGCAACGCGGCGGGCGGCGTGCAGGAAGACCAACTGGTCAGTGACGGCCAGCTCACCGCCAGCGGCAAGCTCGCGGTCAGCGACGTGGATGCCGGCCAGGCCGTGTTCCAGGCCGAGAGCAACGTCGGCGGCACCAACGGCTACGGCGTGTTCAGCATCGACGCCAGCGGCAACTGGAGCTTCACCGCCAACAACGCTCAGGCCGCCATCCAGGCGCTGGGCGTCGGTGAAAGCCTGACCGACAGCTTCACCGTCGTCAGCCAGGACGGCACCGCCTCGCAAGTGGTGACCGTGACCATCCTCGGCACCAACGACGCGCCAGTGGCCGTCGCCGACAGCGGCGCGGTCCGGGAAGACGCGACCCTGAATGTCTCGGCCAGCAATGGTGTGCTGGCCAACGACACTGACGCCGATGCCAACGACACGCTCAGCGTCGCCGAAGTCAACGGCAGCGCCGCCAACGTCGGCCACGCCATCAATGGCGCCTACGGCACCCTGACCCTGAATGCCAACGGCTCGTACACCTACATCGCCAACAACGCCGACCGCCTGGCCGCCGGCGCCAAGGCCACCGACAGCTTCACCTACACCGTCTCCGACGGTCAGGGCGGCACCAGCACCACCACCCTGCTGATCAACCTCACCGGCATCAACGACCGGCCGGTCGGCAACGACGACCGTTTCAGCGTCAACGAAGACGAAGTGCTCAAGCAGAACGTGCTGAGCAACGATAGCGACGTCGACAGCAGCGACACGCTCAGCGTCGTCAGCTTCGGCATCGGCCTGCCGATCATCAGCGCGGGCCAGTCGCTGACCATCCCCCTGGTCGGCAAGCTGTCGATCGCCGCCAACGGTGACCTGACCTTCACCCCGGCCGCCAACTACAACGGCCCGGTGCCGCCGATCACCTATGTGCTCAGCGACGGCAAGACGATCACCAGCGCCGACGTGCGCATCGAGATCAACGCGGTCAATGACGCCCCGGTCAACAGCGTGCCAGGTGCGCAGAGCCTCGCCGAAGACAGCAGCAAGACCTTCTCGATCCTGCGCGGCAATGCGATCAGCGTTGGCGACATCGACAGCAACACCCTGAGCACCACCCTCAAGGTCGAGCACGGCGTACTCACCCTCGGCCCGCTGTCCGGCGGCGTCGGTGTGACCACCAACCCCGACGGCAGCCTGACCCTGACCGGCAGCGCAACGGCGATCAACCTCGCTCTCAGTGGCCTGAAGTACACCCCGGCCGCCAACTTCAATGGCACCGACACGCTGAGCGTGACCACCAGCGACGGCGCCCTCACCGACACCGACGTGATCACCCTCAACGTCACCCCGGTCAACGATGCGCCGGTGGCCTTCGACGCCCAGGATGCGACGCAGGAAGACGCCGCAGTGCTCACCGGCCAGCTCAGCGCCAGCGACGTCGACGTTACCGACACGCTGACCTTCAGCGCCATCGGCAACCTGCCGGCCGGCTTCACCCTGAACGGCAACGGCAGCTGGTCGCTGGACCCGCGCGTCAATGCCTACCAAGCGCTCGCCGAGGGCGAGATCCAGACCCTGACCATTCAGTACCGGGTCAGCGACGGCAAGCTGAGCGACACCGGCACCCTGACCATCGTGGTCACCGGCACCAACGACGCGCCGATCGCCACCGATGCCAGCCGCGACGTTTTCGAAGACGGCTCGCTCACCGGCCAACTGGGCGCCAGCGACGTCGATCACGGCGCCGTGCTCACCTACACCGCGTCTCCGCAGAGCCTGCCGGCCGGCTTCAGCCTGAGCGCCAACGGCGCCTGGAGCTTCGACGCCAGCAACTCGGCCTACCAGAGCCTTGCTGCGGGCGAGACTCGCCAACTGGTTATCAACTTCACCGTCACCGACCAGTACAACGCCGCCGATACCGGCGTGCTGACCATCACCGTAACCGGCACCAACGACCTGCCGGTCGCCCGTGCCGACAGCGGCGCGGTCCGGGAAGACGCGACCCTCAACGTCTCCGCCAAGAACGGCGTGCTGGCCAACGACACTGATGTCGATACCACCGACACGCTCAGCGTCGCCGAAGTCAACGGCAGCGCCGCCAACGTCGGCCACGCCATCAATGGCGCCTACGGCACCCTGACCCTGAATGCCAACGGCTCCTACACCTACATCGCCAACAACGCCGACCGCCTGGCCGCCGGCGCCAAGGCCACCGACAGCTTCACCTACACCGTCTCCGACGGTCAGGGCGGCAGCAGCACTACCACCCTGCTGATCAACCTGACCGGCATCAACGACCGGCCGGTCGGCAACGACGACCGTTTCAGCGTCAACGAAGACGAAGTGCTCAAGCAGAACGTGCTGAGCAACGACAGCGACGTCGACAGCAGCGACACGCTCAGCGTGGTCAGCTTCGGGATCGGCCTGCCGATCATCAGCGCGGGCCAGTCGCTGACCATCCCCCTGGTCGGCAAACTGTCGATCGCCGCCAACGGCGACCTGACCTTCACTCCGAATGCCAACTACAACGGCCCGGTGCCGGCGATCACCTACGTGCTCAGCGACGGCAAGGTGCTCACCAGCGCCGAGGTGCGCATCGAGATCAACGCCGTCAACGACGCGCCAGGCAACAGCGTGCCGGGCGAACAGAGCCTCGCCGAAGACAGCAGCAAGACCTTCTCGATCCTGCGCGGCAACGCGATCAGCGTCGGCGATATCGACAGCAACACCCTGAGCACCACCCTCAAGGTCGAGCACGGCGTGCTCAATGTCGGCCCGCTGACTCCGGGCGTGACCATCAGCGGCGACGGTACCGGCACCCTGGTGCTGACCGGCAGCTCGGCGGCGATCAACCTCGCCCTCAGCGGCCTGAAGTACACCCCGGTCGCCGATTTCAACGGTGACGACACCCTGAGCGTCACCACCAGCGACGGCCAAATCGACCGCACCGACCTCATCACGCTGAATGTCACGCCGGTCAACGATGCGCCGACCGCTACCGCGATCGACCTGCATTCGATGGCGGAAGACGGCAGCCTGATCATCACCCAGGCACAACTGCTGGCCAGCGCCCACGACGTCGACGGCGATACCCTGCGCGCCGTGGACCTGACGGTCAGCTCCGGCCGAGGCAGCCTGACCGCGAATCCCGATGGCTCCTGGACCTTCAAGCCGGCCCAGGACTGGAGCGGCCCCGTCAGCTTCAGCTACGGCGTCAGCGACGGCACCGTTACCGTGGCGAACAGCGCCTCGCTGACCGTCACCCCGGTCAACGATGCGCCGACCATCAGCGCACCGGCCACCTCGACCATCGACGAGGACCACAGCCTGACCTTCACCGGCGCCAATGCCATCCGCATCGCCGACGTCGATGCCGGTACGGCCGCCCTGCGTTTCCACGTGCTGGTCAGCAACGGCACCCTGACCCTGGCTGATGGCACCACCACCAACGCGGCTGGCGCGCTGTCGTTCACCGGCAGCCTCGCCGCGATCAACGCCAAGCTCGAAGGCGCGGTGTTCACCCCGAACGCCAACTACTTTGGTCCGGCCAACATCGTGGTATCGGTCAACGACCTGGGTAACAGCGGCGCCGGCGGCGAACTGCGTGCCAGCCAGACCATCAAGGTCACCGTCAACGCGGTCGACGATCCGTCCGTGCTGATTGCCGACAGCGGCAGCAGCGACGAGGACCACGGCATCACCGGCAACGTGCTGAGCAACGACAGCGATGTCGACAACGTCCTCAGCGTGGCCACCTTCAGCATCGGTTCGACCGTGTACACCGCTGGGCAGGCCGCTACCCTCGCCGGCATCGGCGAACTGACGGTGCACGCCAACGGCAACTACAGCTTCACCCCGGACGCCAACTGGAACGGCAGCGTGCCGCAGGTCACCTACACGACCAACACCGGCTCCTCCAGCACGCTCGACCTGACGGTCAAGGCGATCAACGACGCGCCAACCATCAGCGCGCCGGCCACCTCGACCATCGACGAAGACCACAGCCTGACCTTCACCGGCGCCAATGCCATCCGTATCGCCGACGTCGATGCCGGCAACGCCGCGCTGCGCTTCCACGTGCAGGTCAGCAACGGCACCCTGACCCTGCTCGATGGCACCACCACCAACGCGGCTGGCGCGCTGTCGTTCACCGGCACCCTCGCGGCGATCAATGCCAAGCTCGAAGGCGCGGTGTTCACCCCGAATGCCAACTACTTTGGCCCGGCCAACATCGTGGTGTCGGTCAACGACTTCGGTAACACGGGCGAAGGCGGCGAACTGCGCGCCAGCCAGACCATCAAGGTCACCGTCAACTCGGTCAACGACGACCCGGTCGCGCTTGCCGACGCCAACGCGGTCAACGAAGGCGCCTCGGTGTCCCGCAATGCCGGCAACGGCGTGCTCGCCAACGACAGCGATGTCGACGGCGGCACCCTCAGCGTTTCCGCGGTCAACGGCAACGCGGCCAGCGTCGGCCACGCCATCAATGGCGCCTACGGCTCGCTGACCCTGAATGCCAATGGCTCGTACACCTACGTCGCCAACAACGCCGACCGCCTCGCCGCCGGCGCCAAGGCCACCGACAGCTTCACCTACACCGTCTCCGACGGCCAGGGCGGCAGCAGCACCACCACCCTGCTGATCAACCTCACCGGCATCAACGACCGTCCGGTCGGCAACGACGACCGCTTCAGCGTCAACGAAGACGAAGTGCTGCGCGACAACGTCATCACCAATGCCGACGGCAAGGACAGCGACGTGGATGTCGGCGACACGCTCAGCGTGCTCCGCTTCGGCATCGGTTTGCCGATCTACGCGGCCGGGCAGACCATGACCATTCCGCTGGTCGGCAAGCTGTCTATCGCCGCCAACGGTGACCTGACCTTCACCCCGAATGCCAACTACAACGGCCCGGTGCCGGCGATCACCTACGTGCTCAGCGACGGCAAGGTGATCACCAGCGCCGACGTGCACATCGAGATCAACGCGGTCAACGACGCCCCGGTCAACAACGTACCGGGCGCGCAAAGCGTCGACGAAGACAGCAGCAAGACCTTCTCGATCCTGCGCGGCAACGCGATCAGCGTCGGCGACATCGACAGCAACACCCTGAGCACCACCCTCAAGGTGGAGCACGGCGTGCTCAACCTCGGCCCGCTGTCTGGCGGCGTCAGCCTGACCACCAATGCCGACGGCAGCCTGACCCTGACCGGCAGCGCGTCGGCGATCAACCTCGCCCTCAGCGGCCTGAAGTACACCCCGGCCGCCAACTTCTTTGGCGACGACACCCTGAGCGTCACCACCAGCGACGGCCAGGCGAGCGACACCGACGTCATCCCGCTCAACGTCAGCGCAGTCAACGATGCGGCCCTAATCAGCGGCGACGACCTCGGCGCCGTCAGCGAGGACGGCACCCTCAGCGTTAGCGGTGCACTGGCCGTCTCTGACATCGACAGCCCGGCGCTGATCATTGCCGACAGCGTGACCGGGACCTACGGCGACTTCAGCATCAATGCCGCCGGCAACTGGACCTACACCCTGCGCAATGGCGACGCCAACGTGCAGGCCCTGACCAGCACCGCCCAGGAGCACGAATCCTTCACGGTCACCAGCGCCGACGGCACCACGCATCAGATCGTGATCACCGTCAACGGCGCCAATGAAGCGCCGACCGCTACCGTTAGTGCCGCCGCGGGCAACGAAGACAGCACCGGCATCCCGGTAACGCTCAGCGCCAGCGACGTCGACGGGACGATCATCAGCTTCACCCTGAGCTCGGTGCCTGAGCACGGCACCCTTTACTTCGGCGGCACCGCGCTGGCGAGTGGCGCAGTGATTACTGCTATCGCCGGTGGCGCCGCGCTGACCTTCGTGCCCGATGCCAACTGGAATGGCTCGACTGGCTTCGACTTCACCGTCACCGACAACGAAGGCGCCGTGTCGGCGAGCAACTCGCAGACCATCACGGTCAACCCGGTCAACGACCTGGCCAGCATCGATGGCGTCTACACCGGTGGAGTGACCGAAGACAGCGCGGTGGTCGACGGTAACCTGACCGCCTCCGGCAAGCTCAACGTCAGCGACGTCGATAGCGGCCAGGCAGAGTTCCAGCCGCAGAGCGCCGTGACCGGCAGCAATGGCTTCGGCAGCTTCAGCATCGATGCCAACGGCCACTGGAGCTACACCGCCGCCAATAGCCAGATCGCCATCCAGCAACTGGCGGCCGGCTCCAGCCTGACCGACAGCTTCACCGTCACCAGCCTCGATGGCAGCACCTCGCAGGTGATCACCGTCACGCTGAACGGCGCCAACGACGTGGCGGTCATCAGCGGTACCACCAGCGGCGGCGTGACCGAAGACACAGCGTTGGTCGGCGGCGAACTGCAGGCCTCCGGCAAGCTGGCGGTCACCGATGTCGACCTCGGCCAGGCGCAATTCCAGGCGTTGACGGAAGTCGCCGGTAGCCAGGGCTACGGCAATTTCAGCATCGATGCCGATGGTAACTGGACCTATCACGCCGACAACAGCCAGAGCGTGATCCAGCAGCTGGGCGTCGGCGAGTACCTCACCGACAGCTTCACCGTCGTCAGCAAGGACGGCTCCGCCAGCCAGGTGGTGACAGTCACCATCCACGGCAGCAACGACGATCCGATCGCCATCAACGACCCGGCCGGCGAAGCCTACAGCGTGGCACTGGGCAGCAAGTCCACCAGCGGTGCGGGTTGGAGCAGCCTGGACAGTCACGCGCAAGCAACCGGGTTTACCGCCCACAAGGCCGACGGCAGCGCCGGCACGCTCTACAACAGCGGCGGCTATCTGGGCGTCAGTGGTACCCCGCGCGCCAGCGGCGGCGTGCCCAACCAGATCGAGTACAACCCGGCCACCGGCAAGTCCGAGTCGCTGGGGTTGAACTTCACCGGCAACCTGAACAAGGCCACCTTCTCGGTCAGCAACCTGTACGGCAACGAAGACGGCGGCGAAAGCGGCCGCTGGGTCGCGCTGTACAACGGTGAAGTTGTCGCCACCGGCACCTTCCGTTTCACCGGCTCGACGCACAGCGGCGACATCGCCATCGACACCGGCAGCAGAGTATTCAACAGCATCCGCTTCGAAGCGCTGGGCACCAACAGCAGCACCGATGGCTCGGACTACTTCCTCACTGGCTTCAGCGGCAGCGGTCCGGCCGCAGCCAACGGCATCTACACCGTCGGTGAAAACAGCACACTGAACATCGCTGCTGCCAAGGGCGTACTCGCGAACGACAGCGATCGCGACGGCGACGACCTGCGCGTCTCGCTGATCAATAACCAGATCTTCACCGTCGGCACTGCGCTAGCACTGGCCAGCGGCGCGCTGCTGACCATGAACGCCGACGGCAGCTTCCGCTATGACACCAATGGCAAGTTCGACAGCCTGAAGGCCGGTCAAGTGAAGACCGACACCTTCCAGTACACCGTGTCGGACGGCCAGGGTGGCAGCGCAACAGCGACCGCTACGGTGACCATCATCGGCAGCAACGACGCGCCGCTGGCTGCTGCTCAAACCGCCACCACCAACGAGGACACTCCGTTCAATGGCCAGGTCGTCGCCTCCGATGCCGAAAGCGATGCGCTGACCTTCAAACTACTGACCGGCGCTCAACATGGCACTGTTACAGTCAATGCCAACGGCAGCTACCTCTATACACCGAGCAGCAACTACAACGGCCCGGACTCGTTCAAGGTACAGATCAGCGACGGCCAGGGCGGCATCACCGAGACCACCGTTGCCGTGACCGTGGTTGCGGTCAACGATGCGCCGACCGCCGCTGCCGATAGTGCCAGCACGCCGATCAACGTCACGCTGAGCAACATCAATGTGCTGGCGAACGACACCGACGTCGAGAACGATAAGCTGACTGTCACCGGCGCCTCCGTCGACCCGGCCAAGGGCAGCGTCAGCGTCAACACGGACGGCACGCTCAACTTCGTTCCGGGCAGCAATGTCACCGGCCCGGTGGAGATCAGCTACCAGATCAACGACGGCCAAACCGGCGGCACCGCCACCGGCACACTGACTGTCACGGTCGGTCCGAACACCGCTCCGGATGGCGCCGACAAGGCCATTAGCCTCAACGAGGACGGCCAGCACAGCTTCAGCGCCGGCGACTTCGGTTATCAGGACGCTGATGCCGGCCAGCAGCTCAAGGCCGTGCGCATCGATACCCTGCCGGGTGCCGGCAGTCTGACGCTCTCTGGCGACGCAGTTGCCCAAGGTCAGGTCATCGATGCTGCCGATCTCGGCAATCTGGTGTTCACCCCGGCCGCCAACGCCAACGGCAGCGGCTACGCCACCCTGACGTTCAGCGTGAAAGACAGCGCCGGCACCTTCGACACTGCGCCGAACACCTTGACCTTCAATGTCGCCGCAGTTGCCGACCCGGCGATCATCGCTGGGGACGACCGCGGTGCTGTGACGGAAGATGCCCATGTGGTTGGCGGCAAGCTGACCGACAGCGGCACGCTGACCATCAACGACCCGGATGCCGGCGAGGCAGGCTTCGTCGCCGGCGCAGGCACGCCGTCTGGCAGCGCGCTCGGCTCGCTGAGCATCGATGCCGGTGGCGAGTGGACCTACCAGGTCAACAACGCCGATGTGCAGTACCTAAAGCTGAACCAGACCCGCATCGAGAGCTTCACCGTCGAGAGCCTCGACGGCACCACGCACACCATCGAGGTCACCATTACCGGTACCAACGATGGCCCGGTGGCGAGCGGCAGCTACGCCGCCACCATTACCGACACGGCCGCTGCCGACAGCTTTGCCGACATCACCGGCACGCTGGTGGCCAGCGACGCCGATGACGGCAGTAATCTCACCTGGTCGGGTAGCGCCAAGGGTGCCTACGGCGAGCTGACCGTCAACGCCGACGGCAGTTACCGTTATGTGGTCGACGCCAATGCCGTGAACGCTCTTCCGGCCGATGCCGCGCAGACCGAATCGTTCACCGTCACGGTCCGCGACCCGTCCAATGCGTCGGACACCCGCACCATTGTCATCGACATCACGGGCGCCAACGACACCGCCAACATCAGCGGCGCCGCTGCCGGCAGCGTCGCCGAAGACACCAACGTCACCCTGGCTGGCAAGCTCAGCACCGGCGGGAAATTGAGTATCGCGGACCGCGACAGTGGCGAGGCGGCCTTCCAGCCGCAAACCAATGCCGCGGGTTCGAAGGGCTACGGCACCTTCAGCGTCGATGCCAGCGGCAACTGGACCTACACCGCGGACAACAGCCAACAAGCGATCCAAAAGCTTGGCGCAGGCAAGTCCCTGACCGACAGCTTTACCGTCACCAGCAAGGACGGCTCGGCTACTCAGGTAGTGACGGTCACGATCATCGGCACCAACGACGGTCCGCTGGCGCTCAACGATTCGGGCCTCGCGGGCCTCAAGGGCGAGTACTTCGCCTACCACGAGGGTGCAACTGCCGATGGCGGGAATCTGGAAAACCTATCCGTCGTCAGCAACTTCCTGAAGTCCAACAGCGCCGACGCCACCTTCGTGGCCAAGACCCTGAACTACGGGCAGATCAGTGGCGATCTCGGCGCTGACGGCAAGCTGCAAGCTTTCCTCGGCAGCGATGCCGGTTCGCTGAATGGAGTCGACCCGGAAAACAGCACCGATGCGATCATCCGCCTGTCCGGTGCCATCAAGCTGGATGCCGGGACCTACAACTTCCGCATCACCTCCGACGATGGCTACAGCATCCGCATCGATGGCGTCCTAGTTGCCCAAGTTCCCGACAAGCAGTCGACCAAGACCACCACCCACGACTCGTTCACCGTCGGCGCCGGCACCCACACCATCGAGATCATCTATTGGGATCAGGGTGGCGAAGCGGTCTTCCAGCCGGAGCTGCGCCTGGGCAGTGGCAGCTATCAGTCGCTTGGCAGCTACACGCTCACCCAATCGGTACTGCTGAGCACTCTCGAGGACACTCCGCTGACCATCGAACCGTCCGTCCTGCTGGCCAACGACAGCGATCCGGATGGCGACACGCTGAGCATCATTTCGGTGCAGGGCGCGACGAATGGAACCGTTGCTCTGGTGGATGGAAAAGTGGTGTTCACGCCCGCCAAGGATTTTGCCGGTCCGACGGGCAGCTTTACCTATACCGTCGCCGATCCGAGCGGAGCCATCAGCACCGCGACGGTCACCGTGCAGGTCGGCGCAGTCAACGATGCCCCCCGCGTTAGCCCTGTGGCGCTGGCCGGCGGTACCGAAGACGGCACCAGCGTGACCTTCACCAAGGCCCAACTGCTCGCCGGAGCGTCCGACGTCGAAGGCGACACCCTCAGCCTGGCGAATGTGAAGCTGGTGTCCGGCACCGGCCTCCTGAGCGTCAATGGCGCCGGCACCACCTGGACCTTCAAGCCGGCCCAGGATTGGAATGGCACCGTGAGCCTGTCGTACGACGTCAGCGACGGAAAAGGTGGTGTCACCAGCAACACCGCGTCGTTCAACGTCGCGGCGGTGGCCGACATCGTCGGCGACAGCTTCTCGATCGTCGAAGACACCAAGACCACCCTCAACGTGCTGAGCAACGACAGCTTCGAGAACAGCGCGCGCAGCATCACTGCAATCGACGGCAAGGCGATCGCCGCCGGCCAGACCCTCGACGTGACGCACGGCAAGGTGACCCTCAACGCCAACGGCAGCCTGTCGTTCGAGCCGGAGGCTAACTACAACGGCCCGACCAGCTTCACCTACTCGGTGACCTCCAACGGCGCGGTGGAAACCGCCACGGTTGCGCTGACCGTCACACCAGTGCACGACGCCAAACTGCCAAGCCTGTCGGTCAGCCCGGTCGGCCAGTGGACCTTCGACGAGAACAGCGGCGCCACCACCACCAAGAACGCCACCACCGGCCAGACCGGCACACTGCGCGATGACCAAAGCAGCTGGTTCGACAACAGCGCGCTGCCGGTATTGAGCAGCACTTCGCGCGCCGCCGGTGCCGGCCACTTCATCAGCCTCAACACTTCGTTGTACGACAGTGGCGACCGCATCGACCTGAGCAGTAGCGCCACCCAGGCCCTGCTGGGCAGTGCGACCATGACCTTCTGGGTGAAAACCAGTCAGGAAGGAGGAGAGAACGGCAACGGCAACTCCTGGGATCTGCCGAGCATCATCGGCAGCGAACAGAAGGATGACGGAAACGACATCCAGTGGGGCGCCATCAACAACAGCGGCAAGATCGGCCTGGGTCTAGGCAACGTCAACGGCGTGTACAGCACCACCGCGATCGATGACAACGTGTGGCACAACGTGGCAATCAGCCGCGACGCGTCCACAGGCCTGGTCAGCATCTACATCGACGGCAAGCTGGAAGCCACTGGCAGCCCGAGCGACAGCGATTTCACCGGCACCCTCAACCAGCTGACCTCGATCGGTGCGACCAACCGCTTCACCGGCAACGGTACCGCGCTGGACGACACACGCTACTTCAAGGGCTCGCTGGATGACCTGCGCATCTATGACCATGTGCTGAGCGCCGACCAGATCCAGGCGATCCGCTCGGTCGAGAATGGCTTCCAGGACAGCGCCATCGCCAACGATGGTGGCCCGCTGAAAGTCGCACTGGCCGGCACCGACTACACCGACCTGAGCGTCAGTGGTCTGGCCAAGGACATGGTGATCAGCGACGGTAACGGCCACAGCATCGTCTCCACCGGTGTCGACCACGTCATCGACCTCCACGGCTGGACGACCAGCACGCTGACCCTGAGCAACACCGGCATCGCCTCGGGCACCCTGGTGTTCACCGCGACCAATACGGTGAACGGCGACTCGAGCTCGAGCAGCGAGTACCTGCTGCTGGCCAACGGCACGTCCAAACTGGTCGACGGCAGCACCGGCAACGACACGCTCACCGGCACCAACGCCGCGGACTTGCTGCGCGGTGGTAACGGCAAGGACACCCTGCTCGGCGGTGACGGCGACGACATCCTTATCGGTGGCAAGGGCGACGACACCCTCACGGGCGGTGCTGGCGCCGACACCTTCATTTGGAAATCCGGCGACACCGGCAAAGACGTCATCAAGGACTTCAATGCCACGCAGGGCGATCGCATCGACCTCAGTGATCTGCTCCCAGATGCCGATGTCAACAACGTGCTCAGCTACCTCAAGGTGGATACCACCACGTCGACGCTGAAGATCAGCACCTCGGGCAACCTCAACGCTTCCGCCAGCAACGCCGACGTGACCATCGAACTGGGGAACAATGGCTCGGCGGCCGACCTGTCCAGCTACGGCGTCACCGCGGCGGACATCGCGAAATCGTTGATTGCCGGCGACCCGCATAACAAGGTCGACCACCACTGATCGTCACGTACCGGCGCTCGCCCAGGCGAGTGCCGGTACGTGGCCGATGTGGCAGCTTTTCGGAGGCGCCGCTGGCACACTGTGCCGGCCGCCGACCGTCATTCACTGAGGGAACCGCAATGTTCTATGTCCAGCGCGACAGCCAGGGCCACCTGATCCGCGTCGAACCCTCGTCCTTCGAGGGCGCCTCCGGCACCCTGCTACCGGACGATCACGAAGTGCAGGCCTGGCTCGCCAGTCAGGCCGCCGAAGATGGCCTGCTGCAGCTCAAGCAGAGCGATCTGGACATGATCCGAGTGCTCGAAGACTTGATCTCGGTGCTGATGACCAAAGGCGTCCTGCGCATCACCGACCTCCCCGCTGCGGCTCAGGCCAAACTGATGTCGCGGACCCAGGCGCGCGAAGCGCTGGGCGGCATCAGCCGCCTGATCAACGACGAGGAAACCGGGCTGATCTGAGGCCCGATTCCCTCAGCGCCACGCCGCTGGCGCGCCGAACAGTTGTCCCTGCACGCCCTGGATACCCATGGCGTCCAGCACCTCCAGCTCACCCTGAGTCTCCACCCGCTCCGCAATCAGCGGCAGATCAATGCTGTGCGCGGCGCGCTGCATGGCTTCGAGGAACAGGCGCTTGTCGCTTTCCGCGTCGATGGCGCGAATGAAGCTGCCGTCGACCTTCAGGTAGGCCAGACCGAGGCGGGCCAGGTTGCCGATCATGCTGAAGCGGCCGCCGAAGTGGGTGATGCTGAGGCTGAAGCCCAGGCTGCGCAGGCGCTGGGTGAGGCGCTCCAGTACCGCCTGCTCAGGCAGCTGGTCCTCCTCCAGTTCCAGCACCAGACGCGGGCCGAACTGGCGATGGCGTTGCAGCAGCTCGAACGCCTGCTCCAGTGCCGCCGCGTCGCGCAGCAACGCGCCGGACAGGTTCAGCGCCAGCACCTGGTCGTGACCGGCCAGCTGCTTCAGCACTTCTTCCAGCATCAGCACGTCGAGGCGCGCCGACCAACCGAAGCGCTCCAGCCAGGGTAGGAAGCGTCCGGCGGGCAGGCTTTCGCCACGCTCGCCCGGCAGGCGCGACAGCACCTTGTGGTGCAGCACCTGCTGCGGCGCACGACAGGCCACCACGGCCTGGAAATGCAGGACGAACTCCCGATTCTGCAAAGCCTGATCGAGGCGACGATGCCAGGCGTGGCTGTCGTCGCCGAGGCCGGCGCCGCTGCCCTGCTCGAGGCGCGCCCACTGCCGATCGGCCTGGCTTTCCGCCTTGGCCAGCGCCTCGTCGGCCAGCGACAGCACCTGCTGCGGCGCATCGCCAAAGCTGAACGGCACCAGGCCGATGTGCGCCACCGGCAGGCGATCGACCTCACCGGTCGCCGCCAACTGGGCCAGCGCGGCGTCCAGGCGCGCCGCCAGCAGCTCGGCCTCCTCGCCCATCATGCCCGCCGCCAGCACGGCGAACTCGCCACCGCGGCTGCGTGCCAGCAGCTGGCCGCCGCCAGTCAGGCGGGTCAGCTGCTCGGCGACCGCAGACAGCAGCCGATCGGTGCGCTGGCCGCCGAGACGCTGATTGAGGCCGGCCAGGTCGTTGATGCGTACCACCAGCAGGTGACCGCTACGGCTGTCTTCGTCGGCGAGGCGCGCCTGCAGCTGCATGTCGAAATAGCGCCGATTGCCGAGTCCGGTGAGGCTGTCGAGATAGGCCTCGTCGCGCAGCCGCTCGCTGCGCTGGGCCTGCTCCTGGAACAGCGCCTTGAGCTTCTCGACCATCTGGTTCATGGCCTGCACCACGCGGCGCAGCTCAGGGGTGCGTGGCAGTTCCGGCAGGCTGAGGAATTCGCGGCGGGCGATGGCGTGGGACTGCTCGACCATGTAATCCAGCGGGCGCAGCTGGCGACGCAGCAGCACCGCGCCGAGCAGCGCACTGGCCACCCCGCAGAGCAGCAGCCAGCCGAGACTGCCCAGCGCGCTGTTCCACAGGCGGGCGATGGCGAACATCGGGTGGCTGACCACCTCGACGCGCGCCGCCTGGGTCCAGCCGCTGCTGACGATGGCGTCGCCGCCGGCCGAAGCCAGACCGATCAGGGTGACGAACCACTGCGGCACCTGGGCCGCCTGCGCATCCGCCGGGCCGGTACGCTCGACGATCACCGCGCCACTGCGCAGGTCGATGACCCGGATGCTCTCGAAGTAGCCGCTGTCGAAGATCGAGCTGACCATCAACTCGACCATCGCCGGATCGTCGATGTTTGGCGTCAGCGACAGGCCCAGGGCGGTCGCCGCGTCCTGCGCATGCGAGCGCAGCTGGTTGACGTACTGCTCGCGCGAGCTTTCCAGGCCAACCATGAAACTGCCGCTGAAGGCGACGATCAGGAACAGGCAGATGGCAATCAACAATTGTCTGAACAGGGACATCTCGACTCCGCTATTCGCTCAGGGGAAAGCCTTCGGCCTTCATCTTTTTCAACAGGTCCTGCCAACGCGACAGCCGCTTGCTGTCCCCCGCCGGCTTGCTTTTGCCGCCGCTAGCCAGCCACAGCCCTTCGCCATTGAAGGCGTACACCGGCAGCAGGTCGTTGCGCTGGCTGGCCGGCAGGATGCTGCCGATCAGGTTGTCCAGCACCAACGGCACCGCGTCGGGTTTTTCGTAATAGGTCAGCACCATGTGCGCCTGATTGAGGCGCAGTGCCTTGACGTAGGTGATGCGCAGCTTGTCGGCCGGCACGCCCAGCTCGCGCAGGCTGAAGTACTTGCCGATCGCATAGTCCTCGCAGTCGCCGGCGCCCTTGAGCAGCGACTCGACCGGCGTCGCCCAGTAGTCGACCTGGCGCCAGATGCGTTGGTCGTCGCTGAAGCGCAACTGGGTATTGAAGAAGCGATTGACCGCCGTCAACTGTGCCGCCTCGCTGCCGCCCGCCTGTTCGGCGAGCAGCCGTTGCCAGGCGTCGATGCGGCGCAGGTTGTCGCCCTGCGGGCCGTACAGGCGTTCGATGCGCCGACCGATTTCAGCGAAGTCCCACGCCCCGAGCGCGCCGGAGAGCAGCGTCAGGCAGGCCAGCGTGGCCAGCGCAGCACGGCGCCAGTGAACGGTGGTGGAGGTTCGGGAACTGCTGATCCGCAATCGGACGCCCTGTTACGCACTGGCCGGATCACACTACGGTCCGGAACTCAGGGCGCAAATGGTGCGGGCTGGGCCGCGAAAAGACAATGGCACAATGAGATCACCCGGCCGCGCAACGCCGGTTCGGGTGATTGGGGGACGGCCGGGGCACGCCAGGGCGCCCGGCCGGAGGGGAACTCAGCGCAGGCTTTTCAGGTGCAGCACGCCAAACAGCAGCACCTGGACACGCTCCAGCCACGGCTTCGGCCGCAGCGCCAGACGGCGGTTGAACAGCAGCACTTCGCCAACATGCACCAGCAGCATGATGCCGGCCGCCGCCAGCAGCCAGCCGTGCAGCGGCGCGCTGAAGGGATAGATCACATTGAGCAGGGCAACCAGCCAGAACATGGCCAGCACGCCTTTGGCAAACGACAGGTGGTTCATGCAGCACTCCTTGGGGGGACAGATCGGCAGCCAGTGTGCCGGTTAAACCCGCGCGACTGTCCGCACTTTCGTTCGGGGCGCGCAGCCTGGGCCGCACAGGCCGGGCCTCGCAGGTCGGGCCGCGTAGGCTGGGCCGCTAAGGCCGGATCTCACAGAGCGACACGCACAGCTCGGGGCGCGCACCCAGCACGCCCCGAGCTGGCCGCGCGTCAGCTGTCCTGCTTGGGCGTGACGACATCGAACCAGAAGTCGAACTCGTCGAGCATGCCGAACAGTTTGCCCAGCAGCAGCGGGTTGCCGGAGGTCTTCAGCTTGCCCTGGGCGACCAGGCTCAGCGCCGAGACTTCCTTGAGCATCAGCCGGTTGAGGTCGGCGCGGTCGATGGTCACGGTCTGCCCGGCGTCTTCGCGCTGCACGCCCTTGATGTTGTTCAGGTGCGAGTTCTTCAGTTCCAGCAGGTACTTCTCGTTGATGTCCGGCAGCACCAGGTTGATCGCCAGCTCCTCACCGGCCGCCTTCTCGGCGTTCAGGCGCACGCCGATGAAGTCGAACACCAGCCCGGTGTCCATCGCCGCCAGGGCGCCAGCATTGGTCTTCGGCGTCGGCATGTTGCGCGGCACACCGTTGCGCAGCTCGCGGGCGGCGACCAGGTAGCTGTTGCGCCAGCCGGCGTTCTCCGCCTGGTAACCGAGCTGTTCCAGGGCGTCGGCCTGCAACTGACGCGCCGCCTGATTGCTCGGATCGGCGAACACCACCTTGTTGACCACTTCGACGACCCAGCGGTACTCGCCCTTGTCGAACGACTGCTGCGCCAGTTGCAGCACATGCTCGGCACCACCCATGTACTCGACGTACTTCTTCGCCGAGTCTTCCGGGCTGAGCGGGTCGAGGGTCGCTGGGTTGCCGTCGTAGTAGCCGAGGTACTTGTTCATCACCGCGCGCACGTTGTGGCTTACCGAACCGTGGTAGCCACGGTTGAACCACTCGTGGCCGAGCTCATCCGGCACGCTGAAGCGCTTGGAGATCTCGTTGATGGTCACGCCCTTGTTGGCCAGGTTCAGCGTGTGGTCGTTGAGGTAGCCGTACATGTCACGCTGCTTCTCCAGCGTGTTGACGATGTCCGTGTGGCCCCAGCGCGGCCAGTTGTGCGAGGCGAGCAGCACCTCGGCCTGCGTGCCGAAGCTATGCAGCGCCTCGTTGATGTACTTGCTCCAGGCCAGCGCATCGCGCACTTCGGCGCCGCGCAGGGTGTACAGGTTGTGCATGGTGCCGGTGACGTTCTCGGCGGCCAGCAGCGCCTTCTGTTGCGGCAGCCAGACGTTCATCTCGGCCGGCGACTCGGTGCCCGGGGTGTTCTGGAAGGTGACCGGTACGCCGTCGATGTCCATTTCCTCGCGCCCAGCCTTGATCAGCTTGGTCGGCGCGATCAGGCTCATCGGCCCACGCGCGGCGGACTTGCCGATGGCCATGTCGACCTGAGCCTGCGGACCTTTCTCCAAGTAGGTGCCGTACTGGAAGGAGCCGCGCCGGAACATCGCATTGCCGGCCAGCACGTTTTCCTTGATCGCCGCCTCCATGAAGCCGGCCGGCGCAATGATCGCCACCTCGCCCTTGTCCACCTGCTCCTGGCTGACCAGACCCTTCACCCCACCGAAGTGGTCGACGTGGGCGTGGGTATAGATGATCGCCTTGATCGGTTTCTGCCCGAGCTCCTGGCTGACCAGCGCGTAGGCCGCCTTGGCGGTGGCCGGGGTGATCAGCGTGTCGATGACGATCCAGCCGGTCTTGCCCTCGACGAAGGTGATGTTGGCCAGGTCGTAGCCGCGCACCTGATAGATGCCTTCGGCGGCCTTGTACAGCCCGGACTTGAGGTTGAGCTCGGCCTGGCGCTGAAGGCTCGGGTTGATCGACGCGTAAGCTTTGCCAGCGGTGAGGAAGTCATAACCGCCCAGCTCCCAGGCCACGCTGCCATCGTCGTTCTTGATCACCAGGTGGTCGGTACGCTTGATCAGCCCCCGCTCGGCCCGCTCGTAGTCGGCGCGGTCATTGAATGGCAGGCTGGCCTGGACCTGTTTCTGCGCTTCGACGGTGAAGCTGGTGGGCGGTTTCGGCGCAATGGCCTCAGCGGCCAGCAGCACGGGAGACAGGCCAGCCAAGACGGCGGCAACGGACAAACGGATCATCGACGGCTCCGGAGTTTGTTATTGGAGATAGAGTCGCTCGCACTATGGCGCAGGGCCTGCTAATAATTCCAATGCATTCCAATTCGATATCCGATGCAAATCACTCATGACAGACCTGCGCCAGCTCCGCCATTTCGTCGCCGTCGCCGAACACGGTCACTTCGCCCGTGCCGCGGCGGCGATCAACCTCAGCCAGCCGGCCCTCAGCCGCAGCATCCAGGCCCTGGAAGCCAACCTCGGCTGCAACCTGTTCGACCGTGGCGCACGCAACATCACCCTCACCGCCCACGGCCAACTCGTCCTCGAACACGCCCGGCGCCTGCTGGCCGGCAGCCGCGCGCTGCACAACGCGGTCAGCCAGCTGGGCAATCTGCAGGCCGGCGAGCTGCGCCTCGGCGCGGGCCCCTACCCGGCGGCGCGACTGATCCCCATCGCGCTCGGCGAACTGGCGCGGCGCTATCCCAAGGTGCGCGTGCAGCTGCTTATTGAAGACTGGGCAAGCCTGCGCCGCCGCCTGCTCAATGAGAACATCGAACTGTTCGTCGCCGACTGCCGCGAGCTGCGTGACGATCCGCTGCTCAGCGTGGAACCGCTGCGCGTGCGGCCCATGCTGTTCTTCTGCCGGCCGGGCCACCCGCTGCTGGCCCTCGCCGAACCAAGCGCCGCTGACATCGCCGCCTATTCGCTGGCCGCCACGCAGCTGCCCGAGGACGGCGCGCGGCGTCTGCAGGAGACATTGGGGCGCGAGCCGCTACCGGATATCCAGTGCGACAACTTCATGGTGCTCAAGGAGCTGGTGCGGCAGAGCGACGTGATCAGCTTCGCGCCAGAAGATGTGCTGACCTCGGCGCTGGTTGGCGGCGAGCTGGCCACCCTGCCACCACGCGAGGTGCTGCCTCGCAAGGGCTCGGCCTATGGTTTGGTCAGCCGCGCGGGGCACAGCCTGTCACCGGCGGCGCAGGCCCTGCGCGCGCTGATCTTCGCCGGCGACGTGGTGGCTCAGTAGCGCGGGCCGCCGCGGTAGCTGCCCGGCGGCGCCGAGCGCATGTCCTGACGATAGCCGGAGCCGTTGTGCTGGTAATGCTTCTGGGCGTTCTTCGGCGGCGCCACGTAGCGCGGCCGGTCATGCCCGCGCAGTTGCTGGTAGGGGTACACCCGCCCGTCCTGGCCGCGGTAGTAGCGCGGCTGGCCATGCCGCTGCTGATCGTAGCGACGCTGGTCGTAGCCACGGTTGTCATAGCGGCGGTTGTCGTAGCGCTGATCGCTGTAGTGGCGCTGCACGTTGTAGTTGCGCGGGTAGCTGTTGTAGCTGCGCGTCTCGAAATTCGAGCCATACAGCACCGGGCCGCCATACACCGGGTACACCGGCACGCTACGCACCTCGCTGTAGCGGCGCGGATAGGGGTCGTAGTCGTAGTAGTCGTAACTGGCACAGCCGCCGAGCAGCAGTGTCAGGCAGGTCAGCATCAGGGATCGGCAGTACATGGCGGCCTCCTTCGACCGCAGGGGAGTCGATGGCTGAGGCGTACAGGGCCATCTGCACAGTTTGACCCCGTTCCCGAGCGCCGGTGCCTGCCGCAGGTCCGGAACTTCCATTACCAGTTGTTTCATGCACCAGGATGGCGCGCCGCGCCTTCTTTTCGCGCGCAGCCAGCGCCGTCGTACTCCCGCATTACCCCACGCAACCGCCAGCCCGCGCGGTTTGCGCAAGTTGGCACGCCCTTCGCTATGGGACAGGTGTGCAGGATCACCCGGACGACCGGGTCGCGGCACCACAACATGCTAATGGCTGGCTAGGGTTCCGGCTCGTTCAGGCGAGTGACTGGTCCGAGAGCTGGCGACCTCCAGTGAGGTTACACGGCGGGACAAAAGCCCGGGAGAACGCGCCCTGACCAGTCAGGTGATGCCGCTCCTGCTGCCTTTTTCTCGAACTGGAGGTTCCTCATGCGTAAACCCCGTCTGTTCGCTTTAGCCGCCGCCGGCCTCGCCGCCGCCCTCAGCCTCTCCGCGCACGCCGAGCAGAAAGACAAATTCAACGTCTGCTGGACCATCTACGCCGGCTGGATGCCCTGGGAGTACGGCGCCAGCAAGGGCATCGTCGACAAGTGGGCGAAGAAGTACGGGATCGAGATCGAGGTCACCCAGCTCAACGACTACGTCGAGTCGATCAACCAGTACAGTGCCGGCCAGTTCGACGGCTGCACCATGACCAACATGGATGCGCTGACCATTCCGGCCGCCGGCGGCGTCGACTCCACCGCGCTGATCGTCGGCGACTTCTCCAACGGCAACGACGGCCTGGTGATCAAGGGCGAAGGCAAGAAACTCGCCGACCTGAAAGGCATGCCGATCAACCTGGTCGAGCTGTCCGTCTCCCACTACTTCCTCGCCCGCGCCTTGGAAAAGGCTGGTCTCAGCGAGAAGGACGTCAAGGTGGTGAACACCTCCGACGCCGACATCGCCAGCGCCTTCAACACCAGCGACGTGCAAGCCGCCGCCACCTGGAACCCGATGCTCGCCGAGATCAAGGCCAAGCCCGGCGTCAGCGAAGTGTTCGACTCCAGCAAGATCCCCGGCGAGATCATGGACATGATGGTGGTCAACACCGAGACCCTCAAAGACAACCCGGCGCTGGGCAAAGCCCTGACCGGCGCCTGGTTCGAAATCCTCGCCCTGATGAACAGCGGCAGCGCCGAAGGCCAGGCCGCCCTCGAGCACATGGCCAAGGCCTCCGGCACCGACCTCGCCGGCTTCCAGGCGCAGCTGGCCACCACCAAGCTGTTCTACACGCCGAAGGAAACCCTGGAGTTCGCCACCAGCCCGAAACTGCCGGCCACCATGACCAAGGTCGCCGAGTTCTCCTTCAGCCACGGCCTGCTCGGCGAAGGCGCGAAAGACGCCACCGCGGTGGGCATGAGCTTCGCCCGCGACGTGGTCACCGGCGACAAGAGCAACGTCAAGCTGCGCTTCGATCCGAGCTATGTGCAGCTGGCGGCCGAAGGAAAACTCTGAACTCCAGCTCAGCTAGATACCCGCTCCACGTTTATTGGGTCCCCGCCTTCGCGGGGACGACGCTGCCGACCAGGCAATCCCCGTCATCCCCGCGCAGGCGGGGATCCAGACACCAGCAACACGAGGTAGCCTCATGCGCCTGATCAACCGCCACCCGGATCGCCCCAGCCGCCTGCTGTTGCTGATCCTGCCGTTCGCCCTGCTGCTGTTCGTCTATTTCACGGGCTCGGCGGCGCGGCTGACGGAGAACCCCAACGACAAGCTGCTGCCCAGCGCCGCGCAGATGGCCGATGCCGTCGAACGCCTGGCCTTCACCGAGGACAAGCGCAGCGGCCAGTACCTGTTCTGGCAGGACACCGCGTCCAGCCTGACCCGCCTCGGCATCGGCCTGGGCGTCGCCGCCCTCGCCGGCCTGTGCCTGGGCCTGGCCTCGGGCACCTTGCCGCTGTTCGGCGCCCCGCTGTCGCCGCTACTCACCGTGTTGTCGATGATTCCGCCGCTGGCCGTGCTGCCGATCCTGTTCATCGTGTTCGGCCTCGGCGAGCTGTCCAAGGTGATGCTGATCGTCTTCGGCATCACCCCCTGCATCGCCCGCGACATCGAACAGCGTGCCCGGGAAATCCCCAAGGAAATCCTCATCAAGGCGCAGACCCTCGGCGCTAGCACCTGGACCCTGATCCTCCGCGTGGTGCTGCCGCAACTGCTGCCGCGCCTGCTGATCTCGCTGCGCCTGATGCTCGGCTCGGCCTGGCTGTACCTGATCGCCGCCGAAGCCATCGCCAGCACCGACGGCCTTGGCTATCGGATCTTCCTGGTGCGCCGCTACATGGCGATGGACGTGATCCTCCCCTACGTGGTGTGGATCACCCTGCTCGCCTGGCTGATGGACCTCGGCCTGCGCCGCGTCACCCAGCTGGCGTTCCCCTGGTACGAAGGAGCCAAGGCATGAGCACCGTGAAATCCGCCGGCGCCTTCATCCAAGTCAAAAACGTCTGGCAACAGTACGGCGACCAGACCGTGTTGGAGAACCTCAACCTGGACATCGCCGAGGGCGAGTTCTGCACCCTGGTCGGCGCGTCCGGCTGCGGCAAGTCGACCTTCCTGCGCCTGCTGCTCGGCCAGGAACGCGCCAGCCGCGGGCAGATCCTTCTCGATGGCCAGCCGCTGGCCGGCGAACCGGATGCCAGCCGCGGCGTGGTGTTCCAGCGCTACTCGGTGTTCCCGCACCTGACCGTGCTCGACAACGTGGCCATCGGCCTGGAGCTGCCGCGCTCGCCGCTGTTCGGCCGGCTGTTCGGCGCCGCCAAACGCGAGGCCCGCGAACAGGCCGCCGCGCTGCTGCAGAAAGTCGGCCTCGGCCACGCCCTGGACAAGTACCCGAGCGCGCTGTCCGGCGGCATGCAGCAGCGCCTGGCGATTGCCCAGGCGCTGATCACCAAGCCGCGCGTACTGCTCCTCGACGAACCGTTCGGTGCGCTCGACCCGGGCATCCGCAAGGACATGCACGAACTGCTGCTCGGCCTGTGGCACGAGACCCAGCTGACCGTGTTTATGGTCACCCACGACCTCTCCGAAGGCTTCAGCCTCGGCACGCGCATCCTGGTGTTCGACAAGCTGCGCCACGACCCGCACGCACCGAACGCCTATGGCGCGCGGATCACCTACGACATTCCCCTGAACAGCGACCGCCGCGCCGCGCGCGCCGCCGTCGACGCCCTGCCGGCGCATGTCACCGGCCACCTGCAACCTGCCTTTCAAGGAGCCTGAGCATGACGGCCTCTCTCGCCCTGCGCCCGACCCTGTATGAAGAAACCGTCCCCGGCGGCGGCCACACCTCGTTCGTCCTCAAGCGCGGCCAAGTGCTGCGCCTCACCGATCTGGAAGGCGGCGCCAACGTCAGCGTGCTGCTGCTCAGCGCCGAGGAAAAAAGCGAGCGCCTGAACCTGCCGGACACCCTCAAGTGCCAGCACACCGCCAAGCTCACCGAGGGCCACTGCCTGTACTCGGACATGGGCCGCGTGCTGGCGGCGATCACCGCCGATACCTGCGGCTGGCACGACAGCTTCGGCGGCGTGCTGAACGCCGCCGAAGTCGCCGAGAAGTACGGCGCCGGTCGCTACCAGGAACTGCGCAACGGCTACTTCCGCAACGGCGTGGACAACCTGCTGGTGGAAATGGGCAAGTGGAACCTCAACCTGCAGGACCTGCTGATGGCGCTGAACCTGTTCAGCAAGGTCAGCGTGGACCGCGACGGCTGCTTCCACTTCGAGCCGGGCAACTCCAAGGCCGGCGACTACGTCGAGCTGTACGCGCCGATGGACACCCTGGTGGTGCTCACCGCCCTGCAGCACCCCCTCGATCCCAACCCGCAGTACGCGCCGAAGCCGGTGCAGCTGACCTGGAGCCGCGTCGAGAGCGACGGCATCAGCATCCTCTGCCGCACCTCGCGCCCGGAAAACGGCCGCGGCTTCCACAACACCGAACGCCTGTTCATTTGATTGGGTCCCCGCCTTCGCGGGGATGACGACAGAACCCAGCAGACCGTCATTCCCGCGAAGGCGGGAACCCAATGAACAATCAGGAGAAAACTGCCGATGACCCTTACCGCCAGCGACAAACACCCCGAAGCCGCCGTGTATCGCCACGTGATCCCCGCCGGCGAGCCGTTCCTCTGCGAAGTGAAGGCCGGGCAAACCGTGCGCCTGCTCGACCTGGAAGGCAACCAGGCGGTCGACACCCTGTTCTACAGCGCCCGCAACCCGCGCGAGCGCTACGACCCGCAGCGCACCCTGCGCAAGCAGAACAACGTCTACCTGACCACCGGCACCGTCCTCTACTCCAACCTGGGCAACCCGCTGCTGACCATCAGCGCCGACACCTGCGGCCGCCACGACACCCTCGGCGGCGCCTGCGCGCAGGAGAGCAACACCGTGCGCTACGCCCTGGACAAGCGCTACATGCACAGCTGCCGCGACAACTTCCTGCGCGCCAGCCTGCACGACGGCCGCCTGGAGAAGCGCGACATCGGCGCCAACATCAACTTCTTCATGAACGTACCGGTCACCCCGGAAGGCGGCCTGACCTTCGAGGACGGCATCTCCGCGCCGGGCAAGTACGTCGAGCTGAAGGCACACATGGACGTCATCGTGCTGATCTCCAACTGCCCGCAGCTGAACAACCCGTGCAACGCCTACAACCCGACTCCGGCCGAGGTGCTGGTATGGGACTGAAGCGGCTGCGCGAGTGGTTGTTCCGGTTGTGCCAGAGCCGCTCGGGACAATGCCTACCCGCCTCCTCCCCTCTCCCACCGGGAGAGGGGCCGGGGGTGAGGGAGACCAGGCCAGACCGATAGCTGGGCCCCTCACCCCAGCCCTCTCCCAGAGGGCGAGGGGGCTAATCCGAGTAGCAACAACCCTCTCCCGAATGGAGAAGGGGAAAAGCCTTTCAGCCACGGACGACCGTGGTGCAGACGAATAAGACGGGACGGCCCGTCATCCCTTTCGAGGGTTCTGCAATGTTCGACAAACTCCTGATCGCCAACCGCGGCGCCATCGCCTGCCGCATCCTGCGTACCCTGCGCGCCCTCGACGTGCAGGGCGTGGCGGTGTACTCCGAAGCCGATGCCGCCAGCCTGCATATCCAGCAGGCCGACGAAGCCTTCAGCCTCGGCGAAGGCCCGGCCGCCGGCACCTATCTGATGGTCGACAAGATCCTCGCCGTGGCCAAGCAGACCGGCGCCACTGCCATCCACCCCGGTTACGGCTTCCTCTCCGAGAACGCCGCCTTCGCCGAAGCCTGCGAAGCGGCCGGCATCGCCTTCGTCGGTCCGACCCCGGAGCAGCTGCGCGTGTTCGGCCTCAAGCACACCGCCCGGGCGCTGGCCAAGCAGCACGGCGTGCCGATGCTGGAAGGCACCGAACTGCTGGAAAACCTCGCCGCCGCGCTGAAGGCCGGTGACGAGGTCGGCTACCCGGTGATGCTGAAGAGCACCGCCGGCGGTGGCGGCATCGGCATGCGCGTATGCCGCAGCGCCGAGGAGCTGTCGGACGCCTTCGAAGCGGTCAAGCGCCTCGGGCAGAACAACTTCAGCGACTCCGGCGTGTTCATCGAGAAGTACATCCAGCGCGCCCGCCACCTGGAAGTGCAGGTGTTCGGCGACGGCCAGGGCGAAGTGCTGGCCCTCGGCGTGCGCGACTGCTCGGTGCAGCGGCGCAACCAGAAGGTGCTGGAAGAAACCCCGGCACCGAACCTGCCAGCCGGCATGGCCGAGGAACTCTGCGCGGCGGCGATCAAGCTGGCCAAGGCGGTCAGCTACCGCAGCGCCGGCACCGTCGAATTCGTCTACGACAGTGAGGCCGAGCGCTTCTACTTCCTCGAAGTGAACACCCGCCTGCAGGTCGAACACGGCGTCACCGAACAGGTGTGGGGCGTCGACCTGGTGCGCTGGATGATCGAACTGGCGGCCGGCGATCTGGCTCCGCTCAGCGAACTGGGCAAAGACCTGAAGCCCTGCGGCCACGCCATCCAGGCCCGCCTGTACGCCGAAGACCCGGGCCGCGACTTCCAGCCGAGCCCGGGCCTGTTAACTGCCGTCGACTTCCCCAAGGCGGATGGCAAGGCGCTGCGCATCGACACCTGGGTCGAAGCCGGCTGCGAGATTCCGCCCTACTTCGACCCGATGATCGCCAAAGTCATCACCTGGGCGCCGAGCCGCGCCGAGGCCAGCGCCGCGCTGAGTCAGGCGCTGGCCGACTCGGTGCTGTACGGCGTGGAGTCCAACCGCGACTACCTGCGGCAGATTCTGGTCGACGTGCCGTTCGCCAGCGGCTCGCCGTGGACCCGCTGCCTGGAAGGCCTGGTGTATCAGGCCAACACCTTTGAAGTGCTGTCCGCCGGCACCCAGACCACCGTGCAGGACTACCCCGGCCGCCTCGGCTACTGGGCGGTCGGCGTGCCGCCGTCGGGGCCGATGGACGACCGCGCGCTGCGCCTGGGCAACCGCCTGCTCGGCAATGACGAAGGCGCCGCCGGCCTGGAAATCACCATGAGCGGGCCGACCCTGCGCTTCAACACCGCTGCGGTGGTGGCGGTCACCGGCGCGGCGATTCCGCTCAGCGTGGATGGCATCGCCCAACCGCTGAACACCGCGCTGGCGATCAAGGCCGGCAGCACGCTGAGCCTCGGCACCATCGCCGGCAGCGGCGCTCGCGCTTATCTGACCTTGCGCGGCGGCCTGCAGGTGCCGGATTACCTGGGTTCGAAAAGCACCTTCACCCTCGGCCAGTTCGGCGGCCACGGCGGCCGCGCGCTGCGGGCCGGCGACGTGCTGCACATTCCACCTCTCGGCGATACGAGCAGCGGCGCGCAACTGCCTGCCGCACTGTGCACCGCGCTGCCCGCGGTCCGCGAAATCCGCGTGATCTACGGCCCGCACGGCGCCCCGGAATACTTCACCCCGGCCTACATCGAGACCTTCTTCGCCACCGCCTGGGAAGTGCACTTCAACTCCAGCCGCACCGGCGTGCGGCTGATCGGTCCGAAACCGGAATGGGTGCGCGAGAGCGGCGGCGAAGCCGGCCTGCACCCGTCGAACATCCACGACAACCCCTACGCCATCGGCGCGGTGGACTTCACCGGCGACATGCCGGTGATCCTCGGCCCGGACGGCCCGAGCCTCGGCGGCTTCGTCTGCCCGGTGACCATCATCGAGGCCGACCTGTGGCAGCTCGGCCAGCTCAAGGCCGGCGACAAGGTGCGCTTCGTGCCGGTCAACATCGACACCGCTCGCGCCCTGGCCAAGGCGCGCAAGGCCGAGAGCCTGGCACTGGAACCCGTCGACGTGGCCTGGCGAGCGATCGGCCTGGAGCCGCCGGTGATCCTCGACATCGGCAGCCAGGACAAGCGCCTGGTCGCCCGCCTCTCCGGCGACACCCATCTGCTGCTGGAAATCGGCCAACCGGAACTCGACCTGGTGCTGCGCTTCCGTGGCCACGCGCTGATGCAGGCGCTGGAAGCCAAGCAGATCGCCGGGGTGATCGACCTGACCCCGGGCATCCGCTCGCTGCAGGTGCACTACCAGCCGGAAACCCTGTCGCTGGCCAACCTGCTGGCGCTGGTGATCGGCGAGTGGGACGCGGTGTGCAACGCCCAGGACCTCAAGGTGCCGTCGCGCATCGTCTACCTGCCGCTGTCCTGGGACGACCCGGCCTGCCAGCTGGCCATCGAGAAGTACATGACCACGGTGCGCAAGGACGCGCCCTGGTGCCCGAGCAACCTGGAGTTCATCCGCCGCATCAACGACCTGCCCAACCTCGACGAGGTGTACCGCACGGTATTCGACGCCAGCTATCTGGTGATGGGCCTCGGCGACGTCTACCTCGGCGCGCCGGTGGCCACCCCGCTGGACCCGCGCCATCGCCTGGTCACCACCAAGTACAACCCGGCGCGCACCTGGACCGCGGAGAACTCGGTGGGCATCGGCGGCGCCTACATGTGCGTGTATGGCATGGAAGGCCCCGGCGGCTACCAGTTCGTCGGCCGCACCCTGCAGATGTGGAACCGCTACCGCGCGGTCGCCGCGTTCGACGGCAAACCGTGGCTGCTGCGCTTCTTCGACCAGATCCGCTTCTACCCGGTGGGCGCCGACGAGCTGCTGCAGATTCGCCGCGACTTCCCGCTTGGTCGCTACGACCTGCGCATCGAACACAGCGAACTGGCGCTGGCCGACTACCAGCAGTTCCTCGCTGATGAAGCCGAGGGCATCGCCGCGTTCCGCGGCCAGCAGCAGGCGGCGTTCAACGCCGAGCGCGAACGCTGGATCGCCTCCGGCCAGGCGCACTTCGAGAGCGAGGAAGCGGTCGTCGAACTCGGCGAGGACGCCCCGCTGGCTGTCGGTCAGCACGCCATCGAGAGCCACATCGCCGGCAACCTCTGGCAGGTGCAGGTCGAGGCTGGCTGCGAGGTGAAGGCCGGCGACGTGCTGGTGATCCTCGAGTCGATGAAGATGGAAATCCCCCTCACCGCCCCGCGCGACGGCGTGGTCCGCGAAGTCCGCGTGCAACCCGGTTCGCCGGTGCGCGCCGGGCAGCGGGTGGTGGTACTGGAAGAAGCCTGAGCTGCTTTGCTCCCCTCTCCCGCCGACGGGAGAGGGCATGATCGAGCAAGCCTGACAGTCCGAGAAGGAAACTGAGCATGACCCACGAATTCGATCTGCGCCTGGATGCCCTGAAAGCCGCCTACCGCGATGGCCAGACCACTCCGCGCCAGCTGATCGCCGCGCTGCGCGACAAGGCCGCCGCGCTGAATCCCGACTACCACCTGTTTATCCACCTGTTGAGCCTGGAGGAGCTGGAGCCGTACCTGGCCGTACTCGACGGCCACAGCGTCGACAGCCTGCCGCTGTATGGCGTGCCGTTCGCCATCAAGGACAACATCGACCTGGCCGGCATTCCCACCACGGCGGGCTGCCCGGCCTTCGCCTACACCCCGGACAGCAGCGCCACCCTGGTCGCCCAACTGATCGCCCTCGGCGCCGTGCCGCTGGGCAAGGCCAACCTCGACCAGTTCGCCACCGGCCTCAACGGCACCCGCTCACCCTACGGCGCCTGCCCGAACTCGGTGCACCCGGACTATCCGTCCGGCGGCTCCAGCTCCGGCTCGTCGCTCGCCGTGGCGCTCGGCGTCGCCAGCTTCGCGCTGGGCACCGACACCGCCGGCTCCGGCCGGGTGCCGGCGGCTCTGAACAACCTGATCGGCCTGAAAGCCACCAAAGGGCTGATCTCCACCGCCGGCCTGGTGCCGGCCTGCCGCACCCTCGACTGCATCACCTACTTCACCGCCACCGCGCGCGAGGCCAGCCAACTGCTGGCACTGACCGCCAAGCGCGACCCGCGCGACGAATACAGCCGCAGCAACCCGTTGTGGAACGACGCCAGCGCCTTCGGCGCCCCGCGCAAAGGCTTCCGCTTCGGCGTGCCCAAGCAGCTGGAGTTCCTCGGCTGCACGGAAAGCCCGGCACTGTTCGCCGCGAGCATCGAGCAGCTCAAGGCGCTCGGTGGCGAGGCGGTGGAAATCGACTTCGCGCCGTTCCTCGAAGCCGCGCGTCTGCTCTACGAAGGCCCCTGGGTGGCCGAGCGCTACAGCCTCGCCGGTGAGCTGATCGAACAGCAGCCCGATGCCGTGCTGCCGGTGATCCGCGCCGTGCTGGAGAAGGCCCCAAGCGTCAGCGGCGTCGAGACCTTCCGCGCCCAATACCGTCTGCAGGCGCTGAAGATACTGTGCGACGCGATCCTCAGCGACCTCGACTGCGTGCTCACCCCGGCCTACCCGCGTCCGGTGACCCTGGCCGAGCTGGCCGCCGAACCGGTCAAGCGCAATTCGGATCTGGGCTACTACACCAACTTCATGAACATGCTCGACTACGCCGCCGTGGCGGTACCGGCCGGTTTCATGGCCAACGGCCTGCCCTGGGGTGTGACCCTGTTCGGCCGCGCCTTCACCGACCAGTACCTGCTCGGCCTGGCCGACGCGCTGCAGCGCCACACCAGCCTGCCACTCAGCGGCGCGCGCGCCCTGCAGCTCGCCGCTCCGGCGACGGTCGCGCGCAACGACATGGCCCGCGTGGTGGTGTGTGGCGCGCATCTGGACGGCCTGCCGCTCAACTGGCAACTGCGCCAGCGCGGCGGCCGACTGGTCGAGGCGACCCGCAGCTCGCCGGACTATCAGCTCTACGCGCTGGCCGGCGGCCCGCCGTTCCGCCCGGGCATGGTGCGCGTCAGCGAGGGTGGCGCGGCCATCGAGGTGGAGGTCTGGGAACTGCCGAGCGCCGAGCTGGGTTCGTTTCTGACCGGCATCCCGGCGCCACTGGGATTGGGCAAGGTACAGCTCGCCGATGGCCGTTGGGAGACCGGCTTCATCTGTGAGCCCTACGGCCTGGAGGGCGCAAAAGCCATTACCAATTTGGGTAGCTGGCGCGCCTACCTCGCCTCCCGCTGAATTACCGGGCCGTACCGCCCCCCCACCTCGGGCGGTTACCCTACTCGCGGCCCGCACTACGCTGCTGCGGACAACAATATGAGGTGGCAAGGCAGTATTTATGTCCGCACTCCTGAACCAGCTTCCAGCCAGTCTCAACCTGCTGCTGGTCGATGATCACAACCTTCTCCTCGACGGGCTGAGCCTCGTGCTCGGCTCGCTGGCGCCCGATCTGCGCATTCACAAGGCACAAACCGCCGAAGAGGCACGACAGCTCGTCGGAAAACAGGACTTCGACCTGATCCTGCTCGACCTGCGGCTGCCCGACGGTTCCGGGCTGGATTTGCTGCGTCGCTGGCAGCAAGAGGGACGGCTAACGCCGGTGGCAATCCTCAGCGCCACCGACGCCAGCCATGAGGTGCAGGCCGCCTACGCCGCTGGCGCGCGCGGCTTCATCTCGAAGAACTGTGGTGCCGAAGCGCTGCGCGACGCGGTCAGCCGCGTGCTGCTCGGCGAAGTGCTGCCCGGACCGGCCGCACGGTCCCACGGCCGCCTGACCCAGCGGCAGTTCGACATCCTGCTGCTGCTCGCCGAAGGCCTGCCGAACAAGCTGATCAGTCGCCGTCTGCACATCAGCCAGGACACCGTGAAGTTCCACCTCAAGGTGCTGTTCCAGGAACTCGGGGTGAACAACCGCACCGCCTGTGTCAGCGCGGCGCGGCAACTTGGGCTGCTGTAGTCGGTCGTTTGCCGATCTGCACGGCGAGGGCCTGCAGCAGACGTACCGGTAGGATCGGCTTGCCGAACAGCATGACGTTGGCGAGGGCACAGCGGTCGGCCAGCACCGAGCTGACGTCCGCAGTGATCAGCACGGCTGGCAGCTGCCGACCGATGCGCTGACGCACCGCCTCGATGACCTGCAGGCCATCCTCGCCATTGCCCAGGCGAAAATCGCTGATCAGCAACTGCGGGCTCGCCGCCGCCAACTGGAGCTCGGCTTCCGCCAGCGAGGCACAGGCGGTCACCGTGCAGCCCCAGCGGGTGAGCAGCCCACTCAAGGCCTCGCGGCTCGATTGGTCGTCCTCCACCAGCAAGACTCGTGCGTCGAGTCGCGCACCCGCCGGCACTGTCGGCAGCGTCGGATTTGCCGTATGCAATGGCTCGCAGAGCTTCAACTGCAGGGTGAAGCGCGCGCCCTCGCCGAGTGCCGAGGTCAGCGTCAGCGGGTGGCCGAGCAGGCTCGCCAGCTGACGGACGATCGCCAGCCCCAGCCCCAAGCCCCGCTCGCCGCCGGGTCGATTGCGTTCCAGCTGCTGGAACTCCTCGAAGGCCCGACTCTGCTCCTCGGGGCTGAAACCGCGACCGTCGTCGCCGACCTCCAGAGTGACCTCCCCGCCGGTCAACTCGGTGCGCAGCCAGACCCGTGTCGCGCGCGAATGGCGCAGCGCATTGGTGAGCAGGTTGCGCAGGATGCGCTCAAGCAACAGCGGGTCGCTGCGCACCCAGAGCTCTGACTCGCAGGTCAGCGTCAGCGCCAGCCCCTGCCGCGACGCTTCGGTGTTGGCCTCCGCCGCCAGTCGCTCGAGCAGCGGCCGTAAGGCCACCGGTTGCGGCTGGACCTGCACCACGCCCGGCAAGCTCAGGCTGGTGTAGTCGAGCAGCGATTGCAGCAGGCAGCCGAGTTGCTTGACCGAGGCCGACAGACGCCGGCTGATGTCGCCCATCTCGTCGTCCCCGGCGTGCTCCTGCAGATGCTCGGCGTACAACCCCATGGCGTTCAGCGGCTGGCGCAGGTCGTGGCCGACCGCCGCGAGCAGGCGCATGCGCCGCGCATCCTCTTCCTCGCGCTGGCGGGCGATGTCGAGCAGCGCGAATCGCAGCCAGGTAGTCCGCCGGCCATGATCGCGGCGATAGACGCTGAAGAAGCCGATGAGGGTGATGCACAGCAGTGTGGAGACCTGGTATTCCAGCTCGCTGCCGCCCTGCCCGTCGGGCATCAGGCCGAACACCACATACAGAATGCTCAGCAGCCAGGACGCGCAGATGATCTGCCGGAACGTCAGCTGCAAGACCATGTAGACCAGCATCAGCATGATCAGCATGCCGTCGACGAAGATACCCACGCCGTGCTGCGTGCCGACCCTGGCGACCGCCACCACCGTCAGCCCATAAAGCAGATAGGCGACGACATAGCCCAGCTCCACTCGGCCGGGATGATCGCGATGCAACTGGCAATACACCGCGGCCAGTGTGGAGACACCTATGCCTAGCAGGCGCAGCGGCAATATCGCCCGCGCCACCTCACCGGGCAGGGAGAGAAAATCCAGCAGGATCAGCAACCCGATGAACACCGGGACGCCAATCGCGTAGAGCAAGCGCCGGGTAGCGCTGGTCAGACGCTGGCGGCGATAGTCCACGTACACCGCCTCCAGCGCTGGGCTGAAGCGCAGATTACGATGTCCGCGCCGCTGTTGGCTCAGCAACGCCTGATGCCATGCTTCCTGGCTGTTCAACATGGACGGCTCCCCTGATAAAGAAACTGGAGTATGCCTGCCCGACCCGCACTGCCACATCACCCGCGGCGCCCATGGTGCGCACCGGCGAACCACGCTAGCATTGCGCCACCTTTCTGTTTGCTGGATGACTTCATGGCGCAGCGCTCCCTGCATAGCCCTCGGCTGTCCTTGCTCGTGTTGCTCTGCCTCCTCCTCGTCTGCGGTTTCCTCGCCACTTCGCTGGCCAGCTACTACGCCTCGCGCGACGCGATTCGCGACAGCATCGTCAACACCGAGCTGCCGCTGACCTCCGACACGGTCTACTCGGAAATCCAGAAGGACCTGATCCGCCCGGTACTGATCTCCTCGATGATGAGCCGCGACACCTTCGTGCGCGACTGGGTAATGAGCGGCGAGCAGGACGTCGGCCAGCTGACCCGCTACCTGCACGAGGTGCAGAACCACTACGGGGCGTTCACCAGCTTCTTCATCTCCGAACGCACCCACACCTACTACCAGGCCAAGGGCGTGCTCAAGCAGGTGCGCGAGGACGAACCGCGCGATGCCTGGTACTACCGCGTTCGCGCCATGCAGGAACCCTACGAGATCAATGTCGATCCGGACATGGCCAACCAGGACCGCCTGACCTTCTTCATCAACTACAAGGTGCTCGACTACGACGGCCAGTTCATCGGCGCCACCGGCGTCGGCCTGACCGTCGACGCGGTGGTCAAGCTGATCGACCAGTACCAGCGCAAGTACGACCGCAGCATCTACTTCGTCGACACCCAGGGCAAACTGACCCTGACTGGCGCCGAGGGTGGGCCGTTCGGCGCGCGGGTCGGCCAGTCGCTGCAGGACATCGCCGGCCTGGAAAGCCTGTTGCACAAGCTGCCGACCCCGCAGAGCGGCAGCTTCGAGTATCAGGAGCGCGACCGCGGGCACTTCCTCAACGTGCGCTTCATTCCCGAGCTGAACTGGTACCTGTTCGTCGACAAGCACGACCGCCAGGCCTTCGCCGGCATTCGTCACAGCCTCTACCTGAACCTGCTCGCCTGCCTGCTGATCACCGCGGTGGTGCTCGGCCTGGTCGGTCTGGCAGTGCGCCGCTACCAGCGCAACATCGAGGCGCTGGCCACCACCGACGCGCTGACCGAACTGCCCAACCGCCACGGCTTCGACCTGCTGGCGAGCCAGGCCCTGCGCGAAGCGCAGCGCAACCAGAACCCACTGAGTGCCTTGTTGATCGACCTCGACCACTTCAAGGTGCTCAACGACACCCACGGCCATCTCGCTGGTGATCAGGTGCTCCGCGGCTTCGCCAGCCTGCTGCGCAACAGCCTGCGGCAGTCCGACATCCTCTGCCGCTGGGGGGGCGAGGAGTTCATCGTGCTGCTCAAGGACACCGATCACCACGCCGCCTTCAAGCTCGCGGAAAAGCTGCGTCAGCAGATCGATGCCGCGCAGTTCGCCTACAACGGCGCGAATCTGCAGATTGCCACCAGCATCGGCATCACCGATCTGCGTCAAGACGACACCCTGCACAGCCTGATCCTGCGTGCCGACCACGCGCTGTACCGGGCCAAGCAGTCCGGGCGCAACCGCGTCTGCGTGGAACCGGCCGGGCACTGACCGGCCGGCTGGCGAGCCTTGCCTTCACGCCGGCCGCGCTGCACCCTGAGCGCCCTTGCCCCCGCATCCGTCGCCATGACCACCGTCGATCCCTCGCGCTGCCCGCTGTGCGGCCAATCCAACACCTGCACCCAGAGCGACCCGGCGCGCGCTGGCGAGGACTGCTGGTGCTTCACTGCCAAGATCGACCCCGCAGCATTGCAACGCATCCCGCCCGAACTGCGCCGCCGTGCCTGCCTGTGCCCGCGCTGCGCGCAGCTGTTGCCGCCGGAACAGGCAGACTGATGCGCCTCGATCGGCTGCTCGCCAACCTGCCGCACAGCAATCGCCGCGACGCCCGCCTGGCGCTAGCCGCCGGCCGCGTGCGGGTGGACGGGGCCACGGTGCGCGACGGCCTGCTGGAGATTCGCGAGTTTCACCGCGTCGAGCTCGACGCCGAGCTGCTGCAGGCCGGCAAGCCGGCTCGCTACTTCATGCTGCACAAGCCGGCCGGGGTGGTCAGCGCCACCGAGCATCCCGAGCACCGCACCGTGCTCGAGCTGCTCGACGAGCCGGACCGCCACGAACTGCACCTGGCCGGGCGCCTCGACCTGACCACCACCGGTCTGCTGCTGATCACCAACGACGGCCATTGGTCGCGGCGCCTGACCCTGCCGCAGAGCGAGAAGCCCAAGGTCTACTACGTCGAGACCGAGCAGGCGATCGACGCCGAGTATGTGGAGACCTTCGCCCGCGGCCTGTACTTCGCCTACGAGGACATCACCACGCGCCCCGCCGCGCTGGAGATCCTCGGCAGCCACAGCGCCCGCCTGACCCTCCTCGAAGGGCGCTACCACCAGGTCAAGCGCATGTTCGGCCACTTCCGCAACCGCGTGCTGCGCCTGCACCGCGAGCGCGTCGGCGCTCTCGAGCTCGGCGATCTGCCCGAAGGCAGCTACCGCGCGCTGAGCGCCGGCGAAATCGCCGCCTTCTAGTCCGCCCCCGCCTCATCCACAGGCAAGCGCTCTAGCACTGGCGTCGCCACGCATTTGCCTGGCGGCAAATCCGCTGACTAAGCTGCCAGGCAAGCTCACCCGACGGCGTCGTCCCGTTTCACCCTCCAGGAAGGTCCCGATGAAACAGTTGCTGGTCGCCCTGACCTTGATCTTTGCCACGCTCAGCGTCGCCTCGCCGCTGCAGGCGCCGACCACCGATGAGTTGCGCAGCCGCCTCAATGCGCTGAAGCCGGGGCAGTTCCTCTGGCTGCCGCAGGTTTCTCCGCAGGGCCCGGTCACCGTGGTGGTCAGCCTCACCGAGCAACGCGCCTACGTGTACCGCAACGGCGTCGCCATCGGGGTCAGCACGGTGAGCACCGGCAAGCACGGCCACGACACGCCGACCGGCGTCTTCACCATTCTGCAGAAGAGCGTCAACCACCACTCGGACCTCTACAACAGCGCGCCGATGCCCTACATGCAGCGCCTGACCTGGGACGGCATCGCCCTGCACGCCGGCAACCTGCCGGGCTACCCGGCCTCCCACGGCTGCGTGCGGATGCCCGCCGAGTTCGCCAAGAAGCTCTATGCGATCACCGGCTTCAGCACCACTACGGTGGTGATTTCCGACGTCAACAGCGCCCCGGTCGAGGTCTATCACCCCGGCCTGATCGCCCCGCTGGTGGGCAACGGCAAGGTCGAAGGCGCACCGCTGGTGGCCGGCGACTCCTACCTGAACGACCCGGGCGAGGCCAAGGGGCCGCTGTCGATCCTGATCAGCCGCGCCGACTTGCGCGCCTATGTGTTCCGCGGCGGCCAGTTGATCGGCGCCGCGCCGGTGGTGGCGCAGAGCGCCAGCCAGCGCCACGGCATGGCGGTGTTCTCGCTGCTGCAGAAGCCCACCGCCACCGAGTTCGACCCGGCGCCGCCGCTGCGCTGGTCGGCGGTGCAGCTGAGCAATCCGGAGTTCGGCAGCACCCCGCAGGACCAGCTCGGGCAGATCAGCGTCGACCCGGAATTCCTGCGCAAACTGCACCAGGCGATGGATGTCGGCACCACCCTGGCGATCACCGATTTGCGCTCTACCCAGGACACCCGCAGCGATGGTCACCTCACGGTAATCAGCACGGATGAGGCCGACAAGGTTGTGCCGTCGGTCAAGAAATGATCGGAATCTGTATAAATTTCAAGCACAATGCCGCGGCGGGTCCATAACCATAAAGACTGTGCAGGATTGGGGAATGATTGACCGATTGGGGGGAGCCTTGCGGCTCTGCGCGGCCAGTATTGGCCTGCTGGCGGCTGGCTGTGGCTGGCAAACTGCTCACGCTCAGGCGCTGCCCAGCGCCACAGAACTGCATCGCCTGGCGCCCAACGCCAGTCTCGACGCCTTGCGCCTGGCGCTGACCGCCTACGATTGCGCCAGCCAGGGTACCGCCCAGCAGCTGCTCACGGTGATCGACTATTCGCGGCCATCGCGCGACAAGCGCCTGTGGGTGTTCGACCTGAAGAGCAAGAAGCTGCTGTTCGAAGAGTGGGTCGCGCATGGCAAGAACAGCGGCGCCGACGTGCCGACTTCGTTCTCCAACCGGCCGAACAGCTACCAGTCGTCGATCGGCCTGTTCCACACCGGCCAGACCTACAGCGGCAAGCACGGCCGTTCGCTGCGCCTGCAGGGCATGGAACCGGGCTTCAACGACAACAGCATGTCGCGCGCCATTGTCATGCACGCCGCCGCCTACGCCGACCCCAAGGTCGTACCGGGCCTCGGCCGTCTCGGCCGCAGCCAGGGTTGCCCGGCCGTCCGCCCGGCGATCGCCGGCAAGCTGATCGAAACCCTCAAGCGCGGCAGCTACGTGTTCGCCTACTACCCGCAGAAAGACTGGCTGAAGAACTCGCGCTTCCTCAGCGCGCAGAGCTGCCCGCTGGCCGAGCAGACCCTCGCCAGCAAGTAAGATCGGCGGCGCCTTAGCGGCGCCCGCCGGCTACGCGCCATCCACCATGTCCAGCCAGGGCTGGATATCCACCTCGTCGATCTGCTCGCGACGCAGGAATTTCTCGCCGTACTCGCGGTACACCCCACTGCTGAGAAACAGGCGGAACAGCTGCGGGTCGACGTGCTGGTCGCGCGCCATGAAGCCGAGGATCTTCACCGACTCGGACAGCGTCTTCGGCGCCTTGTACGGCCGGTCGGCGGCGGTCAGCGCCTCGAAGATATCGGCGATCGCCATCACCCGCTCGGCGATGCTCATGTCGTCCTTGCCGAGGCGCCGCGGGTAGCCGGTGCCGTCCATCTTCTCGTGGTGGTTGCCGGCGATGGTCGGCACGCGCCGCAGGTGCTTGGGCAGCGGCAGGGTGTTGAGCATGATGATGGTCTGCACGATGTGCTCGTTGATCTTGAAGCGCTCTTCCTCGTTGAGCGTGCCACGGCGGATGCCGAGGTTGTACAGCTCGCCGTAGTTGTAGGCCTGCGCCGGCAGGCGCATGTCGAAGCCCCACAGGTTGCGCGGATCGTCCTTGGCCACCGGCGGCTTGCGCTCGCCCCACGGCACGATGTGTTCAGGGCGATCGGCGAGCAGCGGCTCGTCCACCGGCAGCAGCGGCACCGGCACCGCCGCCAGGCGCACCGACTCGTCATGGGACAGCCCCAGGCGGTCGTCGAAGTGCCGTTGCCAGCGCCGCGCACCGATCTGCTGCAGACGCGCGACGTCCTCGTCCTTCATGAATTCGCCGCCGATGTTGGCGTTGGCGACGAAGGCGAACTCCTCCTGCAGCTCGGCGCGCCGTCGCTCCAGGGTCAGCTGCAACGCCTCCTGATCACCGCCGCCGGCCAGCCCCTGCCAGTAGTCGATCTCGGCGTCGCGCCAGAGCACCTCGAAGCGGGTGCGCACCTCATGGATGCGGTTGTACAGGGTCTCCAGCTTGGTCGCCTTGTCGACCACGTACTCCGGGCTGGTGATCTTGCCGCAGTCGTGCAACCAGGCGGCGATGCGAAACTCGTACAGCTCGGCATCATTCATGGCGAAGTCGGCGTAGGGCCCGCTGTCGCTGGCCACCGCCTTGTCGAGCAGCATCTGCGCGAGCTGCGGTACACGCTCGCAGTGCCCGCCGGTGTAGGGGCTCTTGGCGTCGATGGCATCGGCGAGCAGCTTGATGATGGCGTCCAGCAAACGCTGCTGGGCCTCTATCAACTGGCGCGTCTCGATGGCCACCGCCGCCGCGCCGGACAGCTCCTCGACGAACTTGCGGAACGGCTGCTGCACTGTGCCACCGGCCTCGTGCTCGGGCGCCAGCTGCAGGACCAGGATGCCGAGCAGCTCATGGCTGCGATCATTCAATGCCACCGCCAGGTAGTGCGCATGGCTATCCAACGCCTGCGCCACCGCGGCGGCCAGATCCTCGTGGCTGCGCGCCACCAGTGACAGGGTCGGCGGGTAGCCGTTGCCCTGGCACTGCGCGGAAAGACGCAGGCTGTCGTCGTTTTCATCGGTCAGGTAGACCGCCCCGCCACTCGCGCCGCTGGCATCCACCAGGCGCTCCAGCACCCCGCCGAGCATGCGGTCCAGGCGCGTCTCGCGGCTCAGGTTGAGGGTGATGGCCTGGAAGTTGTGAATGGTCCGCGACATGCGCCCGATCACATGGCTGAGCTCGCGCACCTCGGTGACCCGCGAGCGGACGCCGACTTCGCGGCTGAAATCGAAGCCGGCCAGGGCGCGCACCTGATCGGCCAAGGCGCGCAGCGGCCGGCCGATGCGATGACCGACTGCCCAGCCGATGAGCAGCAGCAAAGCGATCAGCACCGCCGCCCAGCGCACCTGATCGACCAGCACCTGGCGCGCCCCGGCGAGTAGCTCGTTGGCCGGCACGGCGATCAGCACGCGCACATCCTGCCGGGCGAAGGTGGAAAGCGGCGCACGCATGCCGTACCACTCCGCACCATCTACGCGAAACTTGTACGGGGTCTCGCCAGCGGCCGACTCGCCGAACAACTGGGTCAGGCTGGCGACGCCCAGCTCGCCAATCTTCGACAGCCGCGGCCCGTCGTTGTCGGTGACCACCACCCGCTTGAGGTCCGGGTAGGCCACCACGCTGCCCTCGCCGTCGACCACCGCCATCTCGGTGCCGGCAGTCATGCGCAAGTCCTTCACCTCGCCGCCCAGGTCGTCCACCGAGGCGTCCATGCCGATCACCGCGGCCCCGCTGACACTGCGCTGGGCCAGCGTCAGACCGATCTGCCCGGTGGTGAAGAACACGTAGGGACGTGTCAGCACGGTCTCGGAGCGGGTAATCGCGTCCTGAAACCAGGGCCGGGTGCGCGGATCGAAGTGGTAGTCCGCCTTGAGCTCGGCCTTCAGCAGGGTCAGCTGGCGATCGAAGAAGCGCCATTCGCCGAGCATCGCCCCGCCCTCGCCCGCGGTGATGGTCTGCACCAGGAAGGCCGCCATGTCCGGCGCGGCGAAACGCTGTTTGAGCTCAGCACCACGCAGCCGCCGCACCAGCATGAACTCGCCGTTCGGATAGCCGACGTACACCGCACTGAGCATCTTGTTGGCATCCAGGCTCTCCACCAGCAGCGGCAAGCGCTCGAGGCGCTGCGGCAGGTTGTCGGCCTGGGCGACATCATCGTAGGTCAGCAGGCGGATCGAGCTTTGCGCCGGATCGATCAGCCGCCGCGCCCGTTCGTTGATGGTCTTGCCCAGCAGCTGCGCGGAATCCCCGGCGGCGGCGACCAGGGTCTGCTGGATGCCGCGATAGCCCTGATAGGCCAGCGCCGCCCCCAGCAGCAGGGTACTGAGCATGATCGAGATGGCGATCAGCACCTGCAACGAAATACCGCGTCCCACATTGTTCATGGCTGACGTCCTTGTTTGGCCAATTCGTAGTGATAGCCGCTGTTGAGCAGTTCATCCGCCGCCGGCTGCGGGGCATTGGCGCGCATGATCCCGGCCAGCCGCCCATCCAGGCGCATCGCCTCGATCAGCCGCAGCCACTGCGCCGCCTGCGGCGCGCTGAAGTGCGCGCGGGCCAGGACCAGGCCATGCGGGATCGCCGGCCCCGGGGCGACATCGACGAGACGATAGTTGAGCCGCTCTGCCGCCGGCACCGCGCCATCCAGGTTGAGGTCATGACCGATCAGCGCGCTGACCTCACCGCTCGCCAGCGCGCGAAAACGCGTCGCCTCGTCCGGGTACTCCGACACCCGTCCGGCCAAACGCAGGATGCGCACGCTGCTGTCCATAAAGGGGCCGTGCCGGTAGCTGGCGATAATGCCCAGTCGAGCGCCAGGCATTTGCACGAAATCGCTCATGCTGACGAGCTGCGGCGCCAGGCTGGCCGGCACGATCAGCTTGTTGCGCAGGTACAGATACGGCACGAAGTAGGCGAAGCGCTCACGCTCCGGCGTGGCGATGCCGCTGGTAGCCATGTCCAGGGTGCCAGCCTGCAAGGCACGCCAGATGTCGCTGCGCGGCATCACCGAGACCTCGAAGGCGCAGCCGCTGCGGCGCCGCAGTTCGGCCACCAGGTCGGGGTCGATGCCCTGAGCGTCGTGGTAGAACACCCGGTTCTCATAGAGCGCCAAACGGATCGGCCGATCGCAGCCATAACCATGCGCCACCTCGTCCGCCTGGACGGCAGCTAGCAGGCTACCCAGCAAGGGCACCAGCAGCCAATGCCAGCGGCGAAGAGGTGGCGCTGCGGAAGCGTTCATGCGCATGGTGCAATCCCTGTCGAGTAGGAGCGACAGCTTCCGGCCACTGCATTTTCGAGCTGTCAGACCCAGTGTAATCGGCACATGGAAATACGCCGGGCTTATGCCTTATTGATCCTTAAAAAGGCGTTGAAGCTTCTTGCGCGTCCAAGGGCACCCTGCTTAAATCAGCCCATAAGGTCAGAGTGTGACTTACAAGTCACCGGCGACCATCTAAGCGTTCCGCGGTTACCTGCGCTCTGCGCAAAACTGGATTCCCCTGCCTGGCAAAGCCCCCCACCCCGCCTCACCCGGCGGCGGCTGACGGAACGCTTTGCGGTCCTGACCGTTCGAGCCACATCCCAATAAAAACCTCCAGCCTGACATTAGCTCGTCATGTCCAGGCGCTTAGCTGACTGCCCATTAAGCCCGGTGAACGGTGATCCCGTCCGCCATGCCCAAACTGCGCCAGGAGGAAAACGACATGAGGCCAGAAACCGCGGTCGTTCACGTACACAGCCACAACGTACATACCGAGTTTTACTCCTGCCCGGCCGCCCGCAAGACCATCATTCTGGTCAACGGCTCGCTGGCAACCACCGCCTCATTCGCGCAGACGGTCAAGTACCTGCAACAGCAGTTCAACGTGGTGCTCTACGATCAGCCCTATGCCGGGCAGTCGAAAGCGCACAATCTCAACCAGCAGCCGATCAGCAAGGAAGACGAGGCCGAGATCCTCCTCGGTCTCATCGAGCACTTCCGGGTGAACTACCTGATGTCGTTCTCCTGGGGTGGCGTCGCCGCCCTGCTGGCCCTCGCCCAGCAACCGGCACGCATCGAGAAGGCGGTGATCAGCTCGTTCTCGCCGCTGCTCAACGACGCCATGCTCGACTACCTGGGCAAAGGTGTCGGCTACTTGCAAAGCTGCGACCGCGACGGCATCGGCCATCTGGTCAACGACACCATCGGCAAGCACCTGCCGTCGCTGTTCAAACGCTACAACCACCGCCACATCAGCAGCCTGGATCGTCACGAGTATCAACAGATGCACGCGCACATCCACAAGGTGGTCAACCTCGACAGCCACTGCCAGCTGGATTGCCTGGCCGGCATCGAGATCCCCCTGCTGTTCGTCAACGGTGATCGCGACGAGTACACCGCGCCGCAGGATGCCCGGCTATTCGCCCGCTACATCAATGACTGCCAGTTCGCCACCATCGACAACGCCGGGCACTTCCTGGACATGGAGCACAAAGGCGCCTGGCTGCAGATGCAGCACGCCCTGCTCGGTTTCCTGCAAACCGCCCCCAGCCGCAGCCGCGAACAACGGCAGCCGCTTGGCGAAATTCCGGCGATGGCAATGTGAGTGCGCGAAGACAGGCCCGGCCGTCCCGAGCGTCGCGCTCGGAGCGGGCTTCAATTCGCCCCGCCTTTCTGGTACAAAGTCACCCGCAAAGCGGGCGTCGTATAATGGCATTACCTGAGCTTCCCAAGCTCATGACGAGGGTTCGATTCCCTTCGCCCGCTCCAGAACCCAAATGACGAGGCCCTGTATCTACAGGGCCTCGTCATTTCTGGGGTTTGATGGTGCAGCAGTAGCGAAAGTAGGCCGTCGCGTCCGTTTTTGGCCTCAAGCAGCCGCTCGCTCAGGACATCTATCCACCGGCCCTGCCGCCCAGACACCAATGATCCAGCAGCAGTAATGCCCGCCGCAGCCGCTCGTGGCTGCACGAATCCGACGGCATTGTGGGGAGTGAGCCAAGCGCGCTACGCGGCCGACGCCACAACAATGCGGCCGTCGCTCGCTGACTGCCCCATAGCCCGGAGACGATCGGCATCCTTGAACATCGTGCCGATGGCACCGAGCAAGGCAAATGCCGCCTCCTCGGGCAACAGCTCGGCAATTCTCCCGAGTTCAAGCGCGAGGTTCTCGGTTCGATGCGCCATGTCGAACAGCTCTTTGCGCAATTGCTGCGTGGGTTGATTCAGTTCCATACCTCACCTCCAAATTGTGAGTTACCAGAATAGTCCCTTAGGCGCACCACTGACCCGACCGGCCCCTCATCTGCCCGATGCGCCGGTCAGGCCAATGGCGCGCGGGGAGTATGGTCAGCCAGTCAGGGAGCGCAATGGTGGCAAGATGACGCCTCGCCACCACAGCGAACAATCATCTCAGCGTTAGATGAAGGTCTGTCGCGATACGCCACGCGGCAGACGATTTCGGCCGGGCAATTGCTCCAAGCGCTTCTGCCACTCGGCGCGCGGGGTCAGGGCTGGGGTCGACTTGGCAACTTCAGCTGCAGCCGCCGCGGCCTTCTCTGCCTTTGCCGCAGCGCGTAGCTCGGCCAGGCTGGGGGTCTTGCGCGCAGGCGCATCCGCTTGCTTTTCAACGGTGCGAAGGCAGAGCTTGCAGGAAACCTGCACCATATCCTGGGTGCCGTTCAGGCTCGAACCCGTGCGTCCGCACGCAACATTCTCTGGCGACGTGAAGAAGTGAATAACCAACGTGTTGTCTCCGGCATTTTTCGGGCGCGGGATTCTACACAGTCAGTTTGCCAATGGGACAACTATCCGCGCAGCGGCCGTGGCTATCACGCTCCATCAGCGCCTTCATCCGGCCAGCCAAGTACAGGCCCGCACGCCGAAACGGCTGCGGACCTTTGGCTGGGCAGCGCTTAGCGTGCGTCGCTGGCCATCAGCTGCTTCGCCACGGCCTCGTAGGCCGGCAGCGAGGTGGGGTCCAGGTTGGCGTTCGCCGCCAGGGGGTGGGAGGCGAAGCGGGCGATGACCATCTCCGCCTTCGGGTCGATGTAGATGGCCTGACCGTGGATGCCGCGCGCCGAGTAGGCACCGTCCGCGTTGTGCAGGACCCACCACATGTTCCGGTAGCTGCCGCCCGGCAGTGTGGTGTAGCCGGCCTTGGCAAAGGCCGGTTTGTCGCCGCCGTTGCGGATGTCGGCGACCACCGCGGCCGGGACGATCTGCTGGCCATTGAAGCGGCCGTCGAGGCGCAGCATCTCGCCGAAGCGCGCCATGTCGCGCAACGACAGGTTGAGGCCGCCACCGGCAAAGCCGGTGCCGCTTTCGTCGACGGCCATATAGGCGTCCTGTTCGGCGCCCAGCTTGCTCCAGATGCGCTCCTGCAGGTTGGCCATGATCGATTGGCCGGTGACCCGCTGGATGATCCACGACAGCACGTCGGTGTTCACCGTCTTGTAGGCGAAGGCGTCGCCGTGCGCGCCTTCCGCCTGCACCTTCTGGAGGAACTCGTAGAGCGTCTTCGCCCCGTTGTAGCCGGCAGGACGCGGCAGCACATGGCCGGCGCGCGCGTACTCCCAGATTTCCGCCTTGGGGTCGGCGTAGTTTTCCGAGTAGTGGATGCCGGTGGTCATGTCCATCACCTGGCGCACCGTCGCATGACCGAAACCACTGTCCTTGAGCTCCGGCACGTAGCTGGCGACCTCGGCAGCCGGGTTCAGCCGGCCCTCGTCGACCAGCATCGCCGCCAGGGTGCCGACGAACGACTTGGTCACCGACATCGCCATGTGCTGGCCCTGCGCGCCGAGGGCGCCGAAGTAACGCTCGTAGACCACCTTGCCGCGGTGCAGCACGACGATCCCGTCGGTGTAGTTGGCGGCCAGCGACTGCCCCCAGGTCATCGGCTGCGTGCCGCCCAGCGGGGTGAACTGCACGCCGTCGAGGTCGCTGCGCTCGGCGCGCGGCAGCTCGCTCACCGCACCCTGGCCGCGCGCGATATTGGCGGTCGGCACCAGTTCGCGCTGATGGGAGAACGCCCAGCGGGTGTTGGGGAACTGCAGGTAGTTGGCGAAATTCACCTGTTTGTCCGCCGGCGGCGGGGTGCCCTGCATCAGGCCCAGGGTGATCGGGTCGGAGGCCTTGGCATCGGCGAATGTGGGGGTGCTGGCAGCCATCGCGGGGTGGTGACTCAACAGGCCCAGGGACAGCAGCGCCAGGCAGCGGATCGGGAATGCACGCATCGTTGATTTCCAGGTGATGTCGGCGGCCACGGCCGCCGAGCGAGCTCAGATGGGATAACGACTCGCAGGCAGCCGTGGGGCCACGGCATCGCCAGCCGCTGGCGGCTCGGCAACGGTGCGACGGACGCGGGTGCAGCGGAAAACGCGTGGCCGGCGGCATTGATGCCGGGCCTGAAGCTCAAGGCGATTGATCCCGCGCGTTGCATTGCTCTGTCCATAGGGCTGCTCGGAGAGTCGTTTTTGTTGTGGAGCGGCAACGTGAGCGACAACGCTCCCGACTGAGTATTGGGAGGCGGGGTGAAAAGGTCCAATGCATAAACTGTCAGCGATTGATGCAAAGCGCGCGATGCCAGCGCGGTGCCGCGGCACGCGCTGAGCGCTGGGTCGGCGCGCAGCGGCGGTGCCGAGCGGCAACGAAAACGGGCCCCGCAGGGCCCGTGGTGTTGATCGCGCTGGCGGTCAGGCGCGGTTGCGGAAGTAAGGAATGACCTTCTCGCCGATGTTCTTCAGGGTTTCCAGCTGTGCCCACTGCGGCACGGTGCCCATCTGGCAGATGAACAGGATTTCGTCGGCGCCGGCGTCGATCAGGCGTTGCACGTAGCCGATGCAGTCCTCGACCGTGCCGTAGGCGTGGTTGGGGTTCATCATCGCCATGGTCGGGTCGGAGAAGTCCACGGTCACCTCTTCCGAGGCGAAGCGCGACTTGATCACGCTCTGGCCGTTGCCGTCGACGAAGGTGTCGTCCTTCCACTTCTCCGGGTCCGGACGCTCGCCGCCGCCGTACCAGTAGCCGAGCGATTCCATGAAGTAGCGCTGGCCGCGGATGCCGATGCGGCGCGCGGTCTCGTTGTCGTCGAGGACGATGGCCGGGCACAGCGCGGCGATGTGGCGATTCGGGCGGAAGCCGACCTGTTGCTTCTCGTCACGGTTGTCCCAGGCCTCGTGGTACACGGCGACTTTCTTGGCGATTTCCTCCGGACCACCGAAGCCCAGCACCAGCGCGCCCATGCCACGGCCGCCGGCATTCTTCAGCGACTCGGTGTTGGTGCAGGCCAGGTACATCGGCGGATGCGGGTCCTGGTACGGCTTGGGGTGGATCGGCCGCTTGGGGATCTTCACGAAGTCGCCGTTATGCTCGATCTCGTCCTGCACGAACATCTTCGGGATCAGGTACATGGCTTCGTCGATCTGTGGCTGCAGGGTCGCCAGGTCATAGCCGAAGGTGCCGGCTTCCTGCTGGGTGCCGCCCTTGCCGACGCCGAAGTGCACGCGGCCCTTGGACAGCAGGTCGAGGGTGGCGATGCGCTCGGCGACCTTCACCGGGTGGTTCATCGCCGGCGGCAGGCAGACCACGCCGTGGCCGATGCCGATGCGTTCGGTCTTGCCGGCGACGAAGGCCAGCATGGTTTCCGGCGCGGACATGTGCGAGTAGTTGCTCAGCGCGGTGTGTTCCACGCACCAGAAGGTGTCGAAGCCGAGTTGGTCGGCGAGCACCGCCTGTTCGACGGTTTCATCGAAGATACGCCGGTCGCCGGCGCGGCTGGAGTCCACCGTCTGGGCTTCGTAAATCAGGGAGAATTTCATGGCTGGTCCTTGTTGTTCTTGACGGGTCGGTCGGCGGTCGCAACGGGCGCCTTGGGGTCATGTTCGGAGATCGCCGGAGGCCCCGAATCCCGCAAACGGACTACTCGAATCGAACTGTTTGCAGTGGCCGAAGGGCGGAAACGACGACGCCCGCGCAAGGGCGGGCGTCGGGTCATCAAGGTTGAAGCAGCGGGAGCGATCGGCCCCTCACCCCCGCCCTCTCCCGAGGGGAGAGGGAGTGATCGAGCCTCGACCGTGACACTGTGCGTCAATACAACACCGACCAATCCCCTCTCCCTTCGGGAGAGGGTTAGGGTGAGGGGCGGAGTCGACGGCTCCCCCGGATTTCATCCGGGCTACGTTCCTCTCATTCAAACTCCGCGCTGCCTGCCCTTGCCCTCTCCCCCGGCCCCTCTCCCATGAATGGGAGAGGGGTGACGAAGCCTGCAACACCGTAGGGAGAGGGCTAGGGTGAGGGACGGAGCCCGCTCAGAGGAAAAAGTCCGTCGAATCCAAGCCCATGCTCACCCCACCGAGGTTCCAGGCGTACTTGGCCGGGTTGTTGGCGACGTGCGCGCGGCCGGTGTGGATGTCGCGGAAGGCGCGGTTGATCGGGTGGCTCTTGAAGATGGTCGAGGCGCCGCTGTTGAACATCAGCTCGGCGGCGGCCTTGGCGCACTTGTCGGCGACCAGTGCCGAGTCGTAGCGCATCTTCACCCGCTCACTCATCTCCAGCGGCGCGCCGCTTTGCGCGCGCTGCAGCATCAGGTCGAAGTTGCGCAGCAGCACGGTCTTGCACTCGTCGACGCAGACCATCGCGCTGGCCAGGGCGTTCTGCGCGGCCGGGTCGGTGCCCATCTTGCGCCCGTCGTTGACCCCAACCCGCGCGCGGTTGTGCTCGATGAACAGGTCGACCGCGCCCTGCAGCGCACCGATCGCCGAGGACGACACGGCACGCACGAAAATCTGCCCGAACGGCAGGCGGAACAGCGGCGCAGTATTCACCGCGTTGCCCGGGCTGTTCTGCATGAAGCCGTCGATCGAGCGGTGCGTGCGGTACTCGGGGACGAAGGCGTTCTCCACCAGCACGTCGTGCGAGCCGGTGGCTTCCAGGCCCATGACGTTCCAGTTGTCGAGAATCTGGTAGTCGCTGCGCGGCACCAGGAAGGTCCGGTAGTCCGGCGCGCCGCCCGCCTCGGCCGGCGGCACCATGGCACCGAGGAACGCCCACTGGCAATGCTTGCTGCCCGAGGAGAAGCCCCAGCGCCCGGACAGGCGGAAGCCGCCGTCGACCCGTTCGACCTTGCCCACCGGCATATAGGAAGAGGAGATCAGCACGCTGGAGTCCTCGGCCCACACGTCCTGCGCGGCGCGGTCGTCGAACAGCGCCAGCTGCCAGTTGTGGATCGCCACCACGCCGAGCACCCAGGCCGACGACATGCAGCCTTCGGCGAGGGTCATCTGCACGTCGAAGAAGTCGCGCGGCTCCAGCTCGTAGCCGTCCCAGCGCGCCGGCTGGAGGATGCGGAAGAAGCCGGCGTCGTGGAAATCGCGAATGGTTTCCTCGGGCAGCTGGCCGTTCTGCGCGGCCTGGGCGGCGCGCTCGCGCAGGGTCGGCACCAGCTCACGGGCGCGTTGGCGCAGGCGCTGACGGATCAGGTCTTGGTCGAGCATCTTGTTGTTCTCCTTGGGTCACCCCGTCCGCCGGGGCGCGCGTGCAGCGGGGCGAGCAAGCGCCCCTACACGGGCATTCAAACAACCCGGAAAAGACCCGGCATCCTACAAACGGACCATGTCGGCGTCGGCCGCCGCGACTCGTAGGATGGGTGGAGCGAAGCGATACCCATCGATGGCCGGCATGGGTATCGCAAGCTCAACCCATCCTACGAACCTATGCGTCTCGCCCGTCCAGCGAGGCTGTGAACTGCCTAGTCCCCTCGGACGATGTTGGCGCTGGTGGGCGGCGCAAGAATCTGTCGCACTGCCAGCACAACCAGAGGGCCGTGCGATGAACGACAACAATCTGAAAGCCGAAATGCTCCAGGCCATGCGCCGCCTGGCCAAGTCGGTGACCATCATCACCACCAGCAACGGTCGCGAGCGTTTCGCCATGTCCGCCACCGCGGTCGACTCGCTGTCCACCGAGCCGCCGTCGCTGCTGATCTGCGTGAACAAGACCGCCTCGCTGCACGCGGTGCTGGAGGCCGGCGCGGATTTCTGCGTGAACATCCTCAGCCTCGAACAGGAAGAGCTGTCGCACCTGTGCAGCGGGCCGATCAAAGGCGAGGCGCGCTTCCAGCGCGGCAACTGGCTGAGCAGCGCCGATGGCATCCCCTATCTGGGCGACGCGCAGTCGGCGATCCTCTGCCGCCAGGACGGCCAGTTCAGCTACGGCACGCACAGCATCTTCATCGGTCGCATCCAGCAGATTCACAACAGCGCGGAAATCAGCCCGCTGGTCTACCTGGACGGCAGCTACACCACCACTGCCGCGCCCGCCCCGTCGCTCGCGGCCGCCGGCTGAGCACGCCTCATGGACGGCACTCAGGCTTTGCCGCCGCTGCGCGTGGAGCACGCCGACTCGCTCGCCTGGGCTGAGCGCTGCGAGTTGCTGGTGGTCGGCTTCGGCGCCGCCGGCGCCAGCGCGGCGATCGAGGCGGCTGGCCACGGCCTGCAGGTGCTCGCCGTCGACCGCTTCGCCGGTGGCGGCGCCAGCGCCTTGAGTGGCGGCGTAGTGTACGCCGGTGGCGGCACGCCCTACCAGCAGCAGGCCGGCTACGCCGACAGCAGCGCGGCGATGCACGCCTACCTGCGCAACGAAGTCGGCGAGGCGGTCAGCGAGGCCACCCTGCGCGACTTCTGCGAACGCAGTTGCGACCAGCTCGCCTGGCTGCAGCGCCAGGGCGTGCAGTTCGAGGCCAGCGTGCCGCCGCACAAGACCTCCTACCCGAGCGACCAGTACTACCTCTATTACTCCGGCAACGAGGCGGTGCCCGCCTATGCCGCACAGGCCGCCGCCGCGCCGCGCGGGCATCGCGCCAAGGGCCGCGGCATGTCCGGCGCGGCGCTGTTCGCCGCGCTGCACAACGCCGCACTGACCGCCGGCGTGCGCCTGCACGGGCAATGCACGGTGCGCCGCCTGGTGCTCGATGGCCGCGACCGGGTGCTCGGCGTCGAAGCCTGGCAACTGCCCGTTGGCAGCCGCGCCGCGCGCCAACATGCGCGCCTGGCACGCTGGGCCACGGCAATCCACATGTACGCCCCGGCGCTGGCCGAGCGGCTGCGCGTGAGGCTGCGTCGCCTCGAACAGCAGCACGCCGAGCGCCGCCTGATTCGCGCCGAACGTGGCGTGCTGCTCAGCGCCGGCGGCTTCATCTTCAACCGCGCGCTGGTCGCCCAGCACGCGCCGCACTACCTGGCCGGCCTGCCGCTCGGCGCCACTGGCTGCGACGGCAGCGGCATCGCCCTCGGCCAGAGCGCCGGCGGCGTGCCGACGCGGATGGACAAGGTCAGCGCCTGGCGCTTCATCAACCCGCCGCTGGCCTGGGCGCGCGGCCTGATCGTCAACGGTCAGGGCCGCCGCTACGCCAACGAAGAGGTGTACGGCGCCACCCTCGGCCACGCGATGGTCGAGGAACAGGGCGGCCGCGCCATCCTGATTCTCAACAAGGCATTGGTCCGCGAGGCGCTGCGCCAGGTCGGCCCCGGCAAGGTCTGGCAGTTCCAGCGCCTGCCGGTGCTGCTCAACCTGCTGTTCAACGCCAAGCGCGCGGCCAGCCCGGCCGCGCTGGCCGAACGCCTCGGCCTGCCGGCCGCCGCACTGGAAGCCAGCCTCGCCGCCTACAACCGCGGCGCACGTGGCGAGGAAGCCGATGCCTTCGGCAAGTCGCCGGCGATGCGCGCCGATCTCAGCCAAGGCCCCTGGTACGCCCTCGACCTGTCGTTCGACAGCCGTCTGTTCCCCTGCCCGGCGATCACCCTCGGCGGGCTGAAAGTCTGCGAGCGCAGCGGACGGGTGCTCGACCACGCCGGCGAACCGATCACCGGGCTGTACAGCGCCGGCCGCAACGCCGTGGGCATCGCCTCCAACCTGTACGTCTCCGGCCTGTCGCTGGCCGACTGCATCTACTCCGGCCGCCGCGCCGCCGCCCACCTGGCGACGCACGCGGCGACCGTTCCCCTGGAAACCGCCTGAAGGAAAACAAGCATGAATCGAGTACAAGGCAAGGTCTGCATCGTCACCGGCGCGGCCAGCGGCGTGGGCCGCGAGGACGCGCTGCTGCTGGCCAGCGAGGGCGCCAAAGTGGTGATCACCGACCTCAACGAGGAGGCCGGCCGTCAGGTCGCCGCGGAGATCGGCGCCAATGCGCTGTTCATCCGCCAGGACATCGCCAGCGAGGCCGACTGGCAGCACGTCATCAAGCTGACCCTGGAAACCTTCGGGCGCCTCGACGTGCTGGTCAACAACGCCGCCATCCTCGCCCTCGGCAGCATCGAGGACACCAGCCTGGAGCTGTGGCAGAAGGTCCAGCGGATCAACGCCGACGGCTACTTCCTCGGCTGCAAGTACGCCATCGGGGCGATGAAGGACAGCGGCGGCGGCTCGATCGTCAACATGTCCTCGGTCGCCGCACTGGGCGGTATGCCGGCGTTCTGCGCCTACTCGGCGTCCAAGGGCGCGGTGGCGGCGATGACCCGCTCGATCGCCCTGCACTGCAAGCAGCAGGGCTACCGCATCCGCGTCAACAGCGTGCACCCGGACGGCATCAACACGCCGATGACCCAGGCCCTGGCCGGCGGCCAGCCGATTCCCCAGGAAGCCCTGGACGCCGACCCGATGAACCGCATGTGCGCGCCGCGCGAGGTATCCAACGTGGTGCTGTTCCTCGCCAGCGACGAGTCGCGCTTCATCAACGGCGCGGAGATCCGCGTCGACAACGCCCAACTGATCAGCGGCATCTGAGCGGAGGTGGACATGGGCGCGCAGCACCTCCCGCAACCGCTCGCCGGCAGCCCGGCGAGCAACGCCTACCGCTTGCAGGTGGCGGCGGTGATCGACGAGACCGCCGACGCCCGCTCGCTGGTCCTGCAGGTGCCGGACGAGCTGCGCGACCGTTTCCGCTACAAGCCCGGGCAGTTCCTCAGCTTCCGGGTACCGGTGGCCGGCAAGCAGCTGACCCGCTGCTACTCGATGGCCAGCTCGCCGGATTGCGACGCGCTGCCCAAGGTCACGGTCAAGCGCGTCGCCGGCGGCCGCGTGTCGAACTGGATGAACGAGCAGGTGCAGGCCGGCGACTGGCTGGAGGTGCTGCCGCCGGCCGGGCATTTCTTTTTGAACGAGAGCCACCTCGACGCCGGCGACAACCAGCTCGTGCTGTTCGGCGGCGGCTCGGGCATCACCCCGGTGTTCTCCATCCTCAAGTCGGCGCTGCGCACCAGCGCGCGGCCGATCAAGCTGATCTACGCCAACCGCGACGAAGCCTCGGTGATCTTCAAGGACGAGCTGCGCGCGCTGGCCAAGGCGCACCCCGAACAGCTGGAAGTGGTGCACGTGCTCGACTCGCTGCACGGCTACCTGACCGGTGCCGAGGTGCGCCAGCTGGTGCGCGGGCATGCCGGCGCGGAGTACTTCATCTGCGGCCCGGCGCCGTTCATGGACACCGTGGAAGGCGCGCTGCTCGGCCTCGGCGAGGACGCCGCGCGCATCCACGTCGAGCGCTTCGTCTCACCGCCCGATCCCGACGAAGTGCAGGCCCAGGACGCCGCGGCGCGTGCCGCGGCAGCCGACTCGGCGTGCGAGGCGCTGCTCGTCGAACTCGACGGCGAGCAGCACGAGATCACCTGTCAGCCCGGCGACACCCTGCTGCAGAGCTGCAAGGCGGCCGGCCTCGACGTGCCGTTTTCCTGCGAGGAGGGTTTCTGCGGCGCCTGCATGTGCCAGGTCCGCGACGGCGCCACGCAACTGGCGCGCAACGATGTGCTCAGCGCCCAGGAGCTCGCCGACGGCTGGACCCTGGCCTGCCAGAGCCGCCCGTCCAGCGCGCGGGTACACCTGAAGTTCCCCGACTGAAACCCACGTCTTCCCTGTTTGCCCGGCCGCGGCCGGGCTTTTTAATGCCGATGCGTTTGTAGGATGGGTCGGGCCGCGTAGGTTGAGCGCCGCGATACCCATCTTTCTCCGCAGCATGGGCATCGCTGCGCTCAACCCATCCTACGAAGCTGGGCTCCCGCCTGCGCGGGAGCGACGGAAGGGCAGCCGCGTGGCCACACCTTCACCACTACCGTCCCCACCTCGATCTTCATTTCCATCTCAAGCACCAACACCAACACCAGCATCGGCATCGGCATCGGCATCGGCATCGGCCTCAGCGTCAGCGTCAGCGTCACCGACACAGTCAGAATCAGAATCAGAATCAGAGCCAGAGCCAGAGCCAGAGCCAGAGCCAGAGCCAGCCCTCAGCGTCACCCCTCACCCTCGCCCTCTCCCCCACCGTCATCCTCGCGAAGGCGAGGATCCAGTGAACGCGGATACCAGCGTTCAGCCCGTCGGCCCGCACTTGCCGGCTGGCTAGTCCCATCGGACGATCACCAGCGCTCGCCGGCTGGGTAGACTGCGCAGCAGACACTCGGCCCCACAATAACAAGAGGTTCGTTATGGCTCGTATGCTCAACAAGGTCGCCGTGATCACCGGCGCCGCATCCGGTATCGGTCTGGCCTGCGTGCGGCGCTTCGCCGCCGAAGGCGCCCAGGTGGTCGGTCTCGACCTCGGCGAACCGCCGGCCGAGGCGCTGCAGGGTCTCGACCCGGCGCCGCTGTTCCTGCGCCTGAACGTCACCGACGAAGCGCAGACCCAGGCGGTGATGGCCGAGGTGATCGCGCGCTTCGGGCGCATCGACGCGCTGGTCACCGCCGCCGGCATCGCCAGCCAGGGCAGCGTCACGCAGACCGACACCGCCAACTGGCAGCGCATGCTCGACATCCACCTGAACGGCTGCATGTTCGCCTGCAAGTACGCGCTGCCGCAGATGGTCGCCCAGCGCAGCGGCTCGATCATCACCTTCGGCTCGATCTTCGGCCTGCAGGGTTGCGACGGCAACGTCGCCTACAACGTCGCCAAGGGCGGCATCACCCAGCTGACCCGTTCGATGGCGATCGACTACGGCCACGCCAACGTGCGCGTCAACGGCCTGTGCCCGGGGCTGATCGACACGCCGATGACCACCATGGTCAAGGAGCACGCCGAGTTCCACGCCTACTTCGCCTCGCAGCACATGCTGTCGCGCGCCGGGCAGCCGGAGGAAGTGGCCAACGTCGCGCTGTTCCTCGCCTCCGACGAAGCCTCGTTCGTCAGCGGGCAGATGCTCGCGGTGGATGGCGGTTTCTCCGCCGGCCGCCGCTTCGCCCCGCCAGCCCTGTAAGTTCCGGGCCGGGCGCCCTGCCCGGCCCGTCTCCCCACCGCACTCATCCTCACGCCGAGGAGGCCCCATGTCGCCCGTGGAAACCGCCAGCACCATCCCGCAACTGCTCGCCGCCGCCGCCCGCCAGTACGGCGACGCGCCAGCCATCGAGGACGCCGCCTGGCGCGTCAGTTACCGCGAGCTCGACGCGCTGCGTCGCCAGGCCGCGCGCGCCCTGCTCGCCCTCGACGTGGCGCACGGCGAGCGGGTGGCGATCTGGGCGCCGAACATCTGGGAGTGGATCGTCGCCGCCACCGCGCTGCACAGCGTCGGTGCCGCGCTGGTGCCGCTGAACACGCGGATGAAGGGCAGCGAGGCGGCGTTCGTGTTGCGCGAGAGCGGCGCCAGCGTGCTGTTCGTGATCGGCGAATTCCTCGGCGTCGACTACCCGGCGCTGCTCGACGACGAAGAGCTGCCGGCGCTGCGCCAGCGCATCGCGCTGCGCGGCACGGCGCCCGGCTGCCTGAGCTGGGAGGCGTTCATCGCCCGCGCCGCCGAGGTCGCGCCGACCGCCCAGGCGGCACGCGAGGCGGCGGTCCACGGCGAGTGCATGTCCGACCTGCTGTTCACCTCCGGCACCACCGGCAAGCCCAAGGGCGTGATGACCCGCCACGCGCAGAACCTCCAGGTGGTGCGCGACTGGAGCGCGGTGGTCGGCCTGCAGCCGGGCGACCGTTACCTGATCGTCAATCCGTTCTTCCACTCGTTCGGCTACAAGGCCGGCTGGCTGGCGGCACTGATGCGCGGCTGCACCCTGCTGCCGCAACAGGTGTTCGACGTGCAGGCGGTGCTCGCCTGCGTGGCGCGCGAGCGGATCAACGTGCTGCCCGGCCCGCCGACGCTCTACCAATCGCTGCTCGCCGACCCGCAGCGCGGCGCCTTCGACCTGTCCTCGCTGCGCGTGGCGGTGACCGGCGCGGCGGCGATCCCGGTGGAGATGATCGGGCGCATGCGCGACGAGCTGGGCTTCAGCACCATCGTCACCGCCTACGGGCTCACCGAGAGCTGCGGCTTCGTCACCATCTGCCGCCCCGGCGACGCCCCGCAGCTGGTCGCCAGCACCAGCGGGCGCGCCATGCCGGGCGTCGAAGTGCGCTGCGTGGATGGCGCCGGCCAACCCGTGCCGGCCGGCCAGGCGGGCGAGATCGTGGTACGCGGTTACAACCTGATGCAGGGCTACTTCAACGACCCGCAGGCCACCGCCGAGACCATCGACGCCGACGGCTGGCTGCACACCGGCGACATCGGTGTGCTGGATGCCGACGGCTACCTGCGTATCACCGACCGCCTCAAGGACATGTTCATCACCGGCGGCTTCAACGTCTATCCGGCAGAGATCGAGCAGAGCCTGCTCGACTACCCGGGCGTCGCCCAGGCGGCGGTGATCGGCATCCCCGACGAACGCCTCGGCGAGGTAGCGATGGCCTTCCTGCTGCCGGCGCCGGGCCGGGTGCTCGACAGCGCCAGCGTGATCAGCTGGTGCCGCGAACACATGGCCAACTACAAAGTGCCGCGCCGCGTGCAGCTGCTCGAGGCGATGCCGCTGAACGCGGCGGGCAAGGTGACCAAGAACGTGTTGCGCGAGTGGGTCACGCGATAGGTCGTAGCTCGTAGGCTGGAAACCGTGCAGCGTTTTCCACCGGGTGACGATCAACGGGTTGGCCATCCACCAAAAGCCGGTGGATTTGAGAAGCGACATCCACCCTACGGTTTACATGTCTGAACTGATCTCGCCCCCTCCCGGAGGGAGAGGGGACTGGTCGGTGGCATAGCTATGCACAGTGGCTGTGCCAGGCCTCGCTAACCCCCTAACCCTCTCCCCTCGGGAGAGGGTTAGGGTGAGGGAATGGCGTCGAGGGTATCTCCGGACTTCATCCAGGTGCATCGGGTTGTAGATTGGCGTTGAGCGCAGCGATAGCCAACGAACGGTGCTGATGGGTATCGCTGCGTTCAACCCATCCTACGTCCGCTCCGCACACACCAGATCCGTAGGAGCGAATTCATTCGCGATCGGGATTAACCCTTGATCGCGAATGAATTCGCTCCTACCCCAAGCAGAACCTCATGCGCCGCACATCGCCGGCTCACGGTGGCCCCGCTCGGCCTTTCCTAACCCCTCACACCACCCGCGCCGGATGTGCCACGCGCGGCGCGCCGAGCATCTCGCGGTAGGACGGCGGCTGGCGCCCTTGCGCTTCGCTGATGCCGTAGCGCGGCGCCAGCTCGGCGCTGATCAAGGTCTGCCCGGACAGGCTCATTAGTTGCGGGTCGTTGAGCAGCGCGTGGATCACCCGGCCATTGAACTGCGGGGTCTCCGCCTGGGAGAGGAAGGCCTCGTACTGCTCGCCGTGATTGGCCCCGGCGATGCGCGTGCGTTCGGTCAGTTGCGGGCCGAGCCACAGCGACAGCGCCGCCACGCCGCTGCCCTCGAAGTCCACCGCCATGTCCGCGGCGAGCTTGTCGACCCCGGCCTTCTGCGCGCCGTAGGCCGGGCCGTGCATGTAGCAGGTGCCGCCGAACGACGAGGTGAAGCACACCAGGCCCTGCGCGCTGTTCAGCAGCAACGGCGCGGCGTGGTAGCTGGCGACGTAGGCCGAGCGCAGGCCGATGTCGAGAATGCGCACCAGCTCGAGCGGTTTGGCCCAGAACGGTCCCGGCTCGATCAGTTGCTCGTGGATGAACGCGGCGTTGTTGACCAGCAGATCGAGGCGGCCCTGCTCGCGTTCGATGCGGGCGAACAATGCCTGCACCTGGGCGTCGTCGGCGTGGTCACAGAACACCGGGATGCCGCGTCCGCCGGCGGCGTCGATGGCGGCCGCGGTGGCTTCCAGCGAGCCGTGCAGGGCCTGGCCGTAGAGGGTCGAGCCGCCCTGCGCGGCGGCGCGACCGGTGAGGTAGACGGTCATCCCGGCGGCGCCGAGCGCCTCGGCGATGCCCTGGCCGACGCCACGGCTGGCGCCGGTGACCACGGCGATCTGCGGTTGCGGTTGAGTCATGGAAGTTCCTCGCAAGTAAAAGCACGCCCTTCGCCCACGTGCGGGCGAGGGGCTAAGCGCGGCGTCGCAGCGGCCGCAGGTGATTGCGCTTAGACGGACAGCGCGGGACTGTCGGCGGCCTGCGCCACCGCACTCAGGCTGGCGAGGTGGTTGGCAGCCAGGTAGCCGAAGGTCATCGCCGGGCCGATGGTCGAGCCGGCGCCCGGGTAGGTGCGACCCATCATCGACGCCGCGCTGTTGCCGATGGCGTACAGCCCGGCGATCGGCTGACCGTCCTCGTGCAGCACGCGGGCATGCACGTCGGTCAGCAGGCCGCCCTTGGTGCCGATGTCGCCGGCGTCGACGCGCACCGCGTAGAACGGCGCCTTGGCCAGCGGCGCCAGGCACGGATTGGGCTGCACGTGCGGATCGCCGTAGTAGCGGTCGAACAGCGACTCGCCCTTGTGGAAGTCCTCGTCGCGGCCGCGCTCGGCCATCGGGTTGAAGCGCTGCACGCTGGCGACCAGGCCGGCGCCGTCGACGCCGATCTGCGCGGCCAGCGCCTCCAGGCTGTCGGCCTTGTGGAAGTAGCTGCGCAGCTGCTTGGGCACCTGCCAGTCGGGCTGTGCGTAGCCGGGCAGCAGCGCGCCGCAGGGATATTTGCGGCGGAACTCGGCGTCGAACACCATCCAGCACGGCACGCTGCGCGCGCCCTCGGCGTCGTGGGCGTACATGGCGTAGACGATGTCGGTGTAGGGCGCCGCCTCGTTGACGAAACGCTGGCCGGCCGAGTCGACCAGGATGCAGCCGGGCAAGGTGCGCTCGACGAACAGCGCGCGCTGTTTCTCCTCGCCTTCGACATGGGTGGTCGGCGCCCACCAGCTGTGGCCCATCAGCGCGGTCTGCGCGCCGAGCGCCTGGCCGGCTCGGATCGCGTCGCCGGTGTTGTACGGCGGTGTGGCGCTCCATTCGCTACGCGACGGCTGCGGGTGGTACTGGCTGCGCATCGCCTGGTTGCGCTCGAAACCACCGGCGCCGAGCACCACGCCACGACGCGCCTGGATACGCAACAGGCGCTCGCCCTGGCGCACTTCGGCACCCAGCACGCGGCCGCCGGCCTCGATCAGGCGCTCCAGCGGGCTGTCCAGCCACAGCGCCACCTCGCGGTCGAGCAGCGAGCGGCGCAGCGCGCCAACCAGCGCGTTGCCGAGGGTCAGGAAACGGTCGCGCGGCGAGCGCAGGCGGCCACCGAGGTCGCGCCAGTAGCGCCAGAAGATCTTCAGGGTCAGGCCCAGCCAGCCGGGGCGCCGGCACAGCAGCACCTGGGCCTCCTTCATGGTCATCGCCACGCGGCCCATCATCAGCGTGCCGGGCGACGGCGCGCGCATGCGGGCGAATTCCGCGCCGAGCAGACGCGCATCGAACGGACAGGGGTCCATCGAGCGGTAGCCAGGTTTGCCGCCGTCGACCTCCGGGTAGTAGTCGGCGTAGGCCGGCTGCGCCTCGAAGCGCACGCGGCTGTGCTGCGCCAGGTAGTCGACCATCTCGCGGCCGTGGGCGACGTAGGCCTCGATGCGCCCGTCGTCGATCTCGTCGTGGGTCACCTGGCGGATGTAGCGGATCGCCTCGGCCGGCGAATCCGCACCGCCGAGCGCGGCGATGCCGGAGTTGTCGGGGATCCAGATGCCGCCACCGGACACCGCCGAGGTGCCGCCGTAGCGGTCGCTCTTCTCCACCACCAGCACCTGCAGACCGAGGTCGTGGGCGCGTAGCGCGGCGGTCATCGCACCGGCGCCGGAACCCACCACCAGCACGTCGCAACTGTGATCCCAGGGGCTATCGGAAGGGGTCATCGGGCCTGCTCCTTTTTTATTGTTCGAGGCGAATGCAGGTCCCGCGAAGCACGCTTGCGACCCTGCGTTGGCGCGGATTGTTCGCCTCGTCCGGCCCCACAACATCGTCCGATGAGACTAGCGCCGCGGCCCCGCGCAGAGCGCTTCCGTCGGCCCGGCCGGCTCGTTCAAGTTCAGTAGTCTCTTCGGACGATGTTGCCCGTCCGCCGTGACCACATAGTCCCTCCCGCCTCATCCACCAACCCTTAGGTGTCGGTCCACGTGTGGCCGCACCACGACTCCCCGGAGAGGGACCCGATGATAAAAACAACAAGCGTCAACACTCGGAATTCGCTCGACCTGGCCGTGCGCCTCGCGGCGCTGGGCCTGCTCGGCAGCCTGTGCACGCCCACCCAGGCGCTGACCTTCACCCCCAACCCCGATCTCAAGGTCGACCTGGACACCACCCTCAGCTATGGCATGGCCTGGCGTACCGAAGGCCGCGACCACCAGCTCAGCGACAACGCGCGCAACCCCGACGGCAACGACGGTGACAACGCCTTCGACAAGGGCAGCCTGATCAACAACCGGGCGAGCTTCCTCAGCGAGGCGAACATCAGCTGGCAGGACAACTTCGGCGTGTTCGTACGGGCCACCGGCTTCTACGACTCGGTCTACGACCAGAGCAACGACAACGGCACCGGCACCTCCAACTGCCTGGCTGGCGGCCGCTGCAACCGCGCCAACGAGTTCTCCGACGACACCATCGACCAGCACCGCGACGACCTGCGCTTCCTCGACTACTACGCCTACGGCACCTGGGACCTCGCCGGTCACAACCTCAACGTGCGCGTTGGTGACCAGGTGGTGAGCTGGGGCGAGAGCCTGTTCTACCAGGGCATTTCCTCGGCACAGAGCCCGGTGGACGCGACCAAGTCGACCAGCCCGGGCGTCGAGGTCAAGGAGATCCTCCTGCCGGTCGGCCAGGTGTTCGCCCAGTTCAGCCTGACCGATGCTCTCAACCTGCAGGGCTACTACCAGTACGAATGGGAGAAGACCCAACTGTTCGGCGTCGGCAGCTACTTCTCGACCACCGACTACATCGACGAGGGCGGCTTCAACGATTCCACCGGCTTCGTCCGCCGCCTGCACGACGACACGCCGGGCGACAGCGGCCAGTACGGCGTGGCGATGACCTACACCGCCGAGTCGCTGAACAACACCGAGTTCGGTCTGTACTACTCGCGCTTCCACGCCAAGACGCCGACCCTGGATTTCGCCACCGAGCTGGGCAGCTACCGCGCGCGCTACTTCGACAACATCGACCAGTACGGCGCGAGCTTCGCCACCGTACTCGGCGACACCAGCTGGGCCGGTGAAGTCAGCTACCGCGACGGCCAGCCGGTGATGGTCGACAACGGTTTCGGCAGCGCGGTGCGCGGCCAGACCCTGCAGGCGCAGACCTCGCTGGTCCATGTGGTCGGCCCGACCTCGTTCGCCGACAACACCACCCTGGTCGGCGAGCTGGTCTACAACACCGTGCTCGACAACGACGCCTCCGCCCCGGTGCAGCTGTTCCCCGGCTTCAGCCTGCCGGGCACCGACAGCCTGGCCGCCGACCGCGACGCCTGGGGTTACACGGTGCAGGCCTCGTTCGATTACAACAACGTGTTCAGCGGTTGGGACATGAGCGTGCCGATCACCTACAGCACTGCCGCGCAACACGACAGTGCGCTGACCGGCTCGATCAACGACGGCCAGGGCGACGACCGCATGAGCGTCGGCACCACCTGGCGCTACCTCAGCAACTTCTCGGTCGAGGCGCTCTACAGCGCCTACCTCGGCAACCCCAACAACGCCTCGTTGGCCGACCGCGACAACGTCGCCCTGACCTTCAAGTACCGCTTCTGAAGCCCCCGATGGAGGAGCGCAGCATGTCCACGACCACTACCCCGCTGTACCGCACAGCCCTCGCCCTCACCCTGCTCGGCAGCAGCCTGGTCGCCCACGCCAAGGTCAGCGAAGCCGAGGCCGCGCGCCTTGGCCAGGACCTCACGCCGATGGGCGCCGAGAAGGCCGGCAATGCCGATGGCAGCATCCCGGCCTGGACCGGAAAATGGCGCGGCACCCCGCCGCAGGTCAAGTTCGGCGGCGCCGGTTCGCCCTACCCGGACCCCTACGCCGACGAGAAGCCGCTGTTCGTCATCACCGCCGAGAACATGGAGCAGTACGCCGCCAACCTCAGCGACGGCGAGAAGGCCCTGCTCAAGCGCTACCCGGCGACCTTCAAGATGCCGGTGTACGCGAGCCACCGCGACTTCCGCCTGGACGACGCCAGCGAGCAGAACATCAAGCGCAACGCGCTGAATGCCGAGCTCAGCGAAGGCGGCTATGGCACCACCAATGCCTGGGGCGCCTCGCCGTTCCCGATCCCGCAGAACGGCAACGAGCTGATGTTCAACCACACCATGCAGGGCCGCGCCGCCACCGAGGAGGCCGACTATGTACAGGTGGTCAACTACGCCGACGGCAACAAGGTGTTCGAGAAGGTCAACTACAAGATCTACTCGATCTGGTCGTCGCCCGACTACAACCTCGGCACCTCCGAAGGCATCCTCTCGCACTTCCTGCTGACCAACCTCGAGCCGGTGCGCAAGAAGGGCGAGATCGTCGTCGGCCACGAATACATCAACCCGGTCAGCCAGCCGCGCCAGGCCTGGCAGTACGCCCCCGGGCAGCGCCGCGTGCGCCGTGCACCGACCGTCGGCTACGACTCGCCGACCGGCGCCGGCGGCTTCCGCGTGTACGACGAGGACCGCCTGTTCAACGGCGCGGCCGATCGCTACGACTGGAAGATCGTCGGCAAGCGCGAGCTGTTCATCCCCTACCACAACTACAAGATCGACGAGCCCGAGGTGGGCCTCGACCAGCTGCTGTCGACCACCGGGCACATCAATCCGGAGTTCATGCGCTACGAGAAGCACCGCGTGTGGGTCCTCGAGGCCACCCTCAAGGCCAACGCCCGGCACATCTACGCCAAGCGGGTGATCTACCTCGACGAGGACACCTGGGCCGCCGCGCTGGCTGACAACTACGACAGCCGCGGGCAGTTCTGGCGCACCAACATGCAGACCTCGATCTACGCCTACGACCTGCAGCGCTTCCACGCCCGCCTGGGCATGTACCACGACCTGATCGCCGGTTCGTACATGGTCGATCGCCTGCTCGACGGCCAGAAGCCGGCGCTGCTCAACGCCAGCAAGTTCACCGCCAGCGACTTCACCCCAGGCAACCTGCGCAAGCTGGGCACCCGCTGAGCCCGCGCTCCCCGGCCCGCGCCGGGGAGCCGCCGTTCTGGCGTGTGGCGGCGTCCTGCCGCACGCCGGCAACCCCGTCCTGACAGCCTCGCGCTGCCGTTGTAGGCACCCATACCAACGCACGGAGCAACCTCGATGCACAAACTGTCAGCTGCCGCCCTCGCCCTTGCCAGCGCGGGCCTGTCCTTGAATGCCAACGCCCTGAACATCCTGCTCACCAACGACGACGGCTGCCGCGCCCCCGGCATCAACGCCGTGTACCAGGCGCTGGTCAGCCACGGCCACCAGGTCACCCTGGTCGGCCCGCTGAACGACAGCAGCGGAATCGGCGCCGCCAGCGTGGTCAACCCCGGCCAGGCCGTGGCGGTGACCAGCCTGGCGCCGGGCAAATTCTGCGTCGGCCCACCCGACGGCTACACCCCGCCGGCCGGCAAGACCTCGGCCATCGGCACGCCGGTGGACGCGGTCAACGTCGGTCTCGACCTGCTGCTCAAGGACAATCGTCCCGACCTGGTGGTTTCCGGCACCAACTTCGGTGACAACGTCGGCCCGCTGACGCAGATGTCCGGCACGGTCAACGCCGCGGTGCGCGCCATGTTCAAAGGCGTGCCGGCAGTGGCGGTGTCCACCGCGATCGACATGGAACTGTTCATGCGCGACCAGCAGGCCGGCTACCAGAAGACCCTCAACGCCATGGACGACACCGCCAACTTCGCCGCCAAGGTGATCGACAAGGCCGCCGCGGTCGGCGCCCAGGCGCAGCACGCCTGCCAACGCAGCAAGCACAAGCACAAGCCGGCCTGCGCGCTCAACGTGCTCGGCCTGCCGGGTACCACCGGGCTGAACATCAACTACCCGGCCCTGGAAGCCGCCGAGGTCAAGGGCGTCGCCTACGCACCGATCGGCGACTGGGGCACCGTCAACTTCGCCGCGCAACGCAGCGCCGACGGCACTGTACGCATCAACCTGGTCGCCCCACCAACCCCGACCGCCGCCCAGCAACAGGGCGACTCCTACCAACTGTGGCTCGGCAAGGCGGTAATCACCGTGATCGACGGCAACATGACCGCCGACGCCAAGCTGCAGGATCAGGTGCGTGGGATGATGCGCGGGATCAAGCCCTGAGGTTCACCGCTAGTCTTTGAGCCCGGCTTAGGCCGGGCTTTTTTGTCCGCGATGGAAAGGCAGTTGTAGGATGGGTTGAGGAGGCGATACCAATCGATTAGCACTGCATGGGTATCGTTTCACTCGACCCATCCTACGAACTGAACTAAGCCGACGCACGGAGCCTAGTGCGGCGCGAATGAATTGCTAGGTCACACTAGCGCGGATCACAAGACACGGCTCTTGGAGAATGCGCGGATCAGTGGACCAACCTGTGCGGAGAAGTGCGGCACCAACTAATGAGTAGACGCTGGACCTACATACAACTGCATTGGATTGAGTTGGATCAGGCAGGGCCAGCATAAAGGCCTCTGCGCCCAACTTGGCATCCGCGGTATGACTATCGCCCTTAGCCTTGCCGGATACGAAAGCCTCCCAGAGGAACAATCCGGAGCCGGCGGCAGAAAATGACTGCCAAGACAAGAAGGACTGCGCCGGCTGCGTCAGTTGCCGGCGAATCTCTTGAAGTACCCAGGCGACTTGTACTAAGCCGGTAGACAACGCGCCGCAGCCGGCTCCAGCGCTCCAGGGCCGGGAACCTTCGCCTGGGCGAGCGCTAGTGAGGGAAAGTTCATCGTCGACCAGCGGCAAGAACAGCGGGCACTCGAATCCTAGCGCCACCGGGGCGCCCGATTCCAAGGTGGTACGAACGTGACTCGCAAGAGTAGATGGCTTGTCTCCGCTCTCACCTTCGGACGACCACCAGCCAAAATTACCCTTTGCAACTGAACCCACGTCTGCACAAATGGTGACGAGATCGTTCATCTTGTTTGTGGCCTAACTGTTGGTTAAGGGGGCGGCATTAGCCAGTTCCAAGTGAGCGAAGCGAACAGATTTAACCACACAATTAGATTATGCCTCGCCGCCGTCATGAATTTCGAGCGCCATTGCCATGATCTCTCTGCATGTAATTATCTCTATGATGTGCTGACTAGCGGACACGGGGCTTTGATTAAACTTTGCGAGAGTATAATGCTCGCCTTTCGGGCCACTCAGGTGCAATGATCGGCCGGCGTAGCTTTCGATTTTCGCGTAGGCTCTAGAGTTGAAAGATCAACCTCCAACTGCCCCCAACTGAAAACGGCTTTCTGCATAGATACTTCAGGATTTTATTCTGTGTATTTATCAACACCGCCACAGGTCTCGCCAGCATTACTGTGTTCAAAGCAAAGACTACTGCGATTGCAAATTTAATACTGGCGAACTTTATCATCACCACAAGAAACAGCACAGAGCAATACACCTGAAACCATTTCCGTGAATTTATGGGAATCCTAATAATTCCTTCGGCTATTTGAATAGTCCAAAAACCAAGCTAACGAACAGGCAAAAGCGTAGCCTTTGACTGCCAAACTAACGAAGCTGGCAATAGTTGAACGCATTATTATGCGCGCACTATTGTGCTGCGCAATCGTTTCCCTGCCAGCGCCAACTTGAGATTATCCCGCCGCTTACCTCGAAGGTTGTCCGGCACCCCATGGTAATATTTTGCGCAGGCGTACCACCATAGCTTGTCGTTGTGGCGCTATTGGTGTATTGATTGTAATTCGTTGTATACGTCGGACTTGTTCCAGGAATATAAACTTGGCGAGAGCTTGAATAGGTTAGGTATTTCGCTCCACTTCCAGTGTCATATACCTGCTGGGGAGGACCCCAGCTACGTATAAGATCGCTTTCGGGAGAGCCAACCCAAGAAGCTAAAATAGCTTCATATTTGGCAGTAGTTGCACACCCTGAAAGAAATATAGCGCAGAGTGCGATGAACGGTCTTATTGTTCTCATGATGCCCCTATTGCTCGATTCATAACTATTAATAAACACCAAATGTCGCAAACAAACGCACCATTTGGTGGATAACATTCCCCATGCCCTTCACCGGGTCTACCTCCCCGCCCAGCGAAGGAGCACACCCGCACCAGCGTCAACGCTACTAATTTGCCATCACGCCGTCCACCTGGCAGTGCAACGATTAAATTCCTGCGCATAAGCTTTCGCCCGCAACAAAAAAGCCCGCTTTCCCCTCATTCGGGGAAAGCGGGCCAATGCCTGGCTCCGGGATGTAGCAAGGAAGACCTATCCGGCGACCGCCTCGGGGAACCCCTGCGGCTGATTCAACACACAGCGAATCCCGCCCGGCAGAACCATGCTCGCCACGCACAGGTTGCAGTGGTTGCACGGGCTGCGGAAATCGCTGGCGCCGGCCTGCACGTTTTGCAGCAGTTCTTAGGGTGGATGTCGCTTTGCACATCCACCACCCTAACGGCGACGCGTGCTCGTGGAGATTTAGGCGACCTCGCCCGCTTTTGCCTTGGCGGCTTTGGAACCCATCGGGGCGGCCTTCAGCGCCACGAATGCCGGATGTCGCGAGGCAAAGGTCTCGATCAACGCGAACGTCTGCTGCAGCGCCTGTTCTATCCGCTCGACATTCACCTCCTTTTTCGAGAACACATCGACCACGACCTTGTGGGCCTCGAAACAGGGAACGCCGGCAACGAATACCTGGAACTTGTAGCCAACCTCGGCACGGCGCTCGTCGGTGAAGAAGCCATTCTCGCCGTGCTCTTCCTTGTACGGGTAAGTCACCACAGACAGGCCGTTCTTGCGGAAGTTTTCCAGCTCCTTCTCGTGCGCGGCCACGCGCTCCGTCAACTGCACCCGGACACTGTCCGTGCGGAACTTGCAGATCAAAAAGGAAATCCCTGCGCCGACGATCAGAGACACTACTGCGACGATCAGTGTTTCAACTGGCATGTTCCATCCTTAGTGGCATGACGACTGTTGGTTGTGCTGCCAAACGCGCGAAACGCAAGGGGCGCGTTCGCGAGCAGCGCGGTCACGCTACTAATTTGCCATCACCCTGTCCACCGCGTCGTAGAGCCGCTCAGCTCTCTTGTCGAGGCTCTGCCGCTGGGCGCGCGTAACTCACCGTCAGCATTTCCCAGACATGCCCGTCGGGCTCGCTCCAGTAGAGGATGCGCCCTCCATGCAGGGTGTTGATCTGCCGGTCGATCGGGCCGTGCGGGGTGCTGCGGTAGGCGATGGCATGGCTGTTCAGGCGGGCGAGGATTGCATCGAATTCGGCGTCGCTGACGCGAAAGCAGTAGTGCTGGATGGTCAGCGGACCGTCGGCCTGATCGAAGTCGAGGGTCAGGCCAGGATTGACGTACACCGCGCTGAACGGGCCCAGGCCGGAGTCCGCCCAAGGTACGCCGAGCAGCGTCGCCAATAGCTTGGCTGAGGCGCGACGGTCACGGGCGGGGACCAGGGTATGGTCGAGTTCGATAGACATAGCGGCGCGCTGCACGGACCTCAGACGATGCCTTACCTGTGCAAGCGTAGACCCCGAGGTGGATGACGGTTTGCACCAAGGCGCCCGCCCTGCCCCGCCGTATCAGTCCGCGCTGTCGCTCGGTGTGAAGCTCCAGCGCGGGCTGAGCAACAGCACCACCAGGGAAACCACGACGATGGCCAGCGACAGCCAGAGGATGAGCGGCGCTTCGCCGATCCGCTCGGGGTAGATCTTCAGCACCGCGCCAAGGCCGACGGCGTTGCCGCCGGCGACCAGCACCGCGGCGGCGTAGTCGTGGAAACGGCGCGCCTTGTTCGCGCCGACCGCCCACTGCTGGTGGGTGTTGTAGCTCGGCAGGCGCTCATGGGCGTCGTCCAGGCGCTCCAGCGCCGACATGAAGCGACGCAGGTTGGTGATCGCCCGTTCGGCCTTGTAGTTGAGAAAGGCGAGGCACAGCGAGGCGACCGGAAAGCCCAGCAGCAGCCATTCGACCGGCACTGTGCCGCGGCCTTCGCTGGGCTTGAGGGCGACCAGCGCGGCGAGCAGGCTGACCACCAGGGTGACGTATAGGGCCAGGGCCTGTTGCCGCTGGTTGATACGCGCGTTGACTTCCTGGCTGGCGGCGATGAACCGGTAGTTGGCATCGACCGAAGGGATTTTGCTCATGCGCTGGATTCTCGCTGCGGGTGGCCGGGTCGCGTGCTCGGCAAGGCCACTCGGCTGGTTAAGTCTGTGGGCAGACGCTACTGAGTTGCCGGCGGCCTGTCCATTGGCGGAGCAATGCCTTCGCTGGGGCGCGCACTGGATCCCCGCCTGCGCGGGGATGACGAGTGCAGAGAGAGTTGTGTGGCGTGTGGCTTCCCCAGGAATGCCACGAGTGGCGGGCGCTACTGCGTGGCAGCCGAGGCCTGTGGGCTCCCCCGCTAAGGCGGGACCGTTTTACCGTCAGGCGGGCGCCGCCTCGGGAAAGCCCTGCGGCTGATTCAACACACAGCGAATGCCGCCCGGCAGAACCATGCTCGCCACGCACAGGTTGCAGTGGTTGCACGGGCTGCGGAAATCGCTGGCGCCGGCCTGCACCTTGTGCAGCAGGTCGGGGTCTTGCAGCAGGGCGCGGCCGAGGGTGGCGAACTCGAAGCCTTCGGCGAGCACCTGGCGCAGACCGTCGGCGCTGCTCACGCCGCCGAGGTAGGCCAGCGGTAGCCGCGTGGCCTGGCGCATCTGTCGGGCCAGGTCGAGGAAGTACAGTTCGCGGTACGGCATGTTCGGGAAGGCGGCGCCGCCGAACAGTTTCATCGCGGTGCGCTGCAGCGGGTTCTTCTCCAGGCGCACCATGGCCGGCAGCGGGCTGGCGCCGCGGAACAGGAACATCGGTGTGCGCAGCACCGAGCCGCCACTCATCACCAGCGCATCGAGGCCGGCGCGTTCGAGCAGCTGCGCGGCCTGGCAGGCTTCGTCGATGGCCAGCCCGCCGTCGAAGCCGTCGCTGAGGTTGAACTTGGCGAGGATCGGCACCGCCGGGCCCAGCGCGGCGCGCACTGCGGCGAGCACCTCGAGAGGAAAGCGCATGCGGTTCTGCAGCGAGCCGCCATAGGCGTCGCGACGTCGGTTGGTGGCCGGCGAGATGAACTGGCTGAGCAGGTAGCCGTGGCCCATGTGGATTTCCACCGCGTCGAAACCGGCGCGCCGCACCAGGGCGGCGGCGCGGGCGTACTCGGCGACCGTGCGGGCGATGTCGCCGGCCGTCATCGCACCGCTGAACGGCACCCCGGAAAACACCCCGTACTGGTTGATGCCGGCGTGCGGGCCCTTCGGTCGTGGCTGGGTCGCCGGTTTGGTGCGGCTGAAGCCGCCGCAATGCGACAGCTGCGCCGATACCGCGCCGCCCTCGGCATGCACCGCATCCGCGAGGCGCTGCAGCTGCGGGAAGATGCCCTCGTGCATCCACATCTGGTCGGCGAAGGTCAGGCCGTCCGGCGACACCCCGCAGTAGGCCACGGTGGTCAGGCCGACGCCGCCGCGCGCCATGCGCGCATGGTGGGCGATCAACTCGTCGCCAGGTACCCCGGCCGGGCACATGCCCTCGAAGGTGGCGGTCTTGATCACCCGGTTGCGCAGGGTCAGGCCGGCCAGCTGCACTGGAGCGAACAGCGGGGCGAGGTCGGGGCTCATCGGCTTGGCTCACTGCTGAAGGGAATGAATTCGGCGACTTCCAGCTCGAAGCCGGACACCGCCTTGTAGGGCACCGGGAAACTCAGCAGGCGCATGCGCCGCACGCCGAGGTCGCGGAGGATCTGCGCGCCGATGCCCAGGGTGCGTTGCGGGAACTGCGGCGCACGCGGCTTGCCACCGCGCTGGCGTAGCTGCTCGAGCAGCGCCTCGGGACTTTCCCGCTGCGCCAGGAGCACCACCACGCCATTGCCGGCGGCAGCGATGTGCGCCAGGGCGCGGTCGAGGTTCCATTGCGCCGGGGCACTGTTCGCCTCGCAGCCGAGCGCATCGCGCAGCGTCTCGATGGCCTGCACGCGCACCAGGGTTGGTGTATCCGCCGTGACGCGGCCCTTGACCAGCGCCAGGTGCAGCAGGCCCTGGTAGGCGTCCTGGTAGGTGAGCACCTGGAACTCGCCGTGGCGGGTCTGCAGCGGGTACTCGCCGGAGCGCTGGATGGTGCCCTCGTGGAGGATGCGGTAGTGGATCAGCTCGGCCAGGCTGCCGATGCGCAGGCCGTGGCGCGCGGCGAAGGCGTGCAGCGCGGCACCGCGCGCCAGTTCGCCGTCCTCGTCGAGGATGCTGACCAGGGTCGCCGCCGGTTGCAGGCCGGCCAGACGGGTCAGGTCGCAGGCTGCCTCGACGTGCCCGGCGCGCTGCATCACCCCGCCGGCCAGCGCCTGGACCGGGAAGATGTGCCCGGGCTGCACCAGGTCAGCCGGGCCGCTGGCCGGGTCGACCGCGACCTGCACCGAGCGCGCCCGGTCAGCGGCGGAGATGCCGGTGGACACCCCGGTGCGCGCCTCGATCGAGCGGGTGAAGCCCATGCCGTGCGGCGCCCGCGAGTTCGGCACCATCAGCTCAAGGCCCAGCGCGCGGCAGCGCTGCTCGGTCAGCGCCAGGCAAATCAGCCCGCGTGCCTGCACCGCCATGAAGGTGATCGCCGCCGCGTCGACCTGCTCGGCGGCCATCAGCAGCGCGCCTTCGCCGTCCTGTTCATCGTCGGTGATCACCACCATCTGCCCGACGCGGATCGCGTCGATCAGTTGCTGCGTCGTGTCGAACGGCATGCCCACTCCTCCGCTCAGTTGAGCGCGCTGCGCAGGTCGGCGGCAGCGCCGGCCAACGCTTCGCCGGCGCGGTCGACGAACGCCGCCATGCTGGCGAAGCCGTGGATCATCCCGGCGCAGCGCTGCAGGCGCACGCTGACCCCGGCGTCGCGCAGGCGCTGGGCGAACGCCTCGCCCTCGTCGCACAGCGGGTCGAACTCGGCGGTCAGCAGGGTGGTCGGCGGCAGGCCGGCGAGACTGTCCGCGCGCAGCGGCGAGGCGAGCGGATCGGCGATCTGCGCCGGGTCGCTCAAGTACTGCTGCCAGAACCACTGCATGGCGGCGCGGCTGAGGAAGTAGCCGTCGGCGAAGCGCTCGTAGGAGGCGCTGTCGCAGCCGCCATCGGTGACCGGGTAGAACAGGCACTGGTGGCTGATGCGCGGCCCGCCCTGACTGGCGGTCAGGCGGCTGACGGCGATCGCCAGGTTGGCCCCGGCGCTGTCGCCGGCCACGGCCAGGCGACTGGCGTCGACACCCAGCTCGGCGGCACGCTCGACCAGCGCGCAGGTGGCGCGGTAGCAGTCGTGCGGCGCTGCGGGGAACTTCGCCTCGGGGGCCAGCCGGTAGGCCACCGAGACCACCACCGCGCCGGTCTGCTCGGCCAGGCTGCGGCACAGGTTGTCGTGGGTATCCAGGGTGCCGATGACGAAGCCACCCCCGTGGAAGAACACCAGCAACGGCAGGTTCGCCTGCTCCAACGGGCGGTACAGGCGTGCATCGAGTTCGCCGGCGGCGCCGGCCACGCGCAGCTCGCGCACTTCGGCCATCACCGCGCCGGGCAGCGGCGGCATCATATGATCGGCAACCTGGCGGTAGCTGGCCGCGTCGAGCTGGCTGAAATCAGGTTGCGGCATACCGCTGAACTGGCTGAGTACGGCGGCGATCTGCGGATCAAGCGGCATGGTCTTCTCCTTCCATGGCGGCCATCTGAAATACCGGGTTGGTTTCTTCGAGGATGCTCTGCATGCGGCGCTCCAGCGCCGGCTTGAAGAACTTGTGCGGCAGCAGCCAGAAGCGCCGCTCGGCGATGCCAGCGAACACCTGCTCGGCCAGCTCGCGCGGCGCCATGCCGGCGCGAATGCCGCTGTCGAGTAGCGCATCGAGTTGGCTGGAAGCGCCATCGCGGGCCTGGTTGGAGGCCATGATCGCGCTGGCCACCGGGCCCGGGCAGAGCACCGACACCGATACCGGCGCACCGAGCATGGCCAGTTCGTAATGCAGGGTTTCCGAGAGCGCGACCACCGCCTGCTTGGTGACGTTGTAGGGGCCCATCAGCGGGCTGCTGACCAACCCGGCCAGCGACGCGGTGTTGATCACGTGCGCCGGGCGACCCTGCTGCAGGAGCAGCGGCACGAAGGCGCGGATGCCGTTGATCACCCCGTTGAGGTTGACCTCGAGCATGCGCTGCCACTGCGCCGCGCTGATCTCCCAGCACAGCCCGGTCTGCATCACCCCGGCGTTGTTGAACAGCAGGTCGACGCCACCGAAATGGTCGAGCGCGGTGTCGCGCAGGTAGTCGACCTGCGCCGGATCGCCGACATCGGCGATGCACGGCACCGCGGTGGCGCCGCCGGCGCGCAGTTCGCCGCACAGCGCATCGAGGCGTGCGCCGTCGACGTCGCTGAGCAGCAGGCGCAGGCCCTGCGCCGCGGCGTGCTCGGCCAGGCCGCGGCCAATTCCGCTGGCGGCTCCGGTGATGACCGCCACGCGGCCGGCTTGCTGATTCATCGCTGACTCCCGTTCTTGTTCTCGTGGCGCCAGTAGAGCCGCCCGCCTCGGCGCGGCCATCGTCCGTTCAGACGATGCCGCGCCGGCCAGGGTCGGCAGAATCCGGACCGTGAAAAGAGCTGTCCGCGGGCCTGCCTGACTCGTCGGACCACGCCGTGAGCCGCAACCGGAGAACAACAAGATGAGCACCCTGCACCGTATCGAAGCCAAACAACTGCCCGAGCGTTACGCCCGCGGCTGGCACTGCCTGGGCCTGGCCGCCGACTACCGCGACGGCAAGGCGCACCGTCTCGACGTGTTCGGCACCCGCCTGGTCGCCTTCCAGGGCGAAGACGGGCAGATCCACATCCTCGACGGCTACTGCCCGCACATGGGCGCCGACCTCAGCGAAGGCTGCGTGGAAGGCAACTCGCTGCGCTGCCCGTTCCACGAATGGCGCTGGGCGGCCAACGGCGTGTGCGACGACATCCCCTACGCCAAGCGCATCCCGCCGCGGGCCAAGATCAAGTCCTGGCCGGTGCTCGAGGAGAACCAGCTGCTGTTCGTGTGGAACGACCCGGAAGGCAATCCGCCGCTCGCCGAGCAGGACATCCCGCGCATCGACGCCTGCTTCGACGACAGCTGGGCGGCCTGGGCGATCGAGGAGATGGTCATCGAGACCAACTGCCGCGAGCTGGTCGACAACATTTCCGACATGGCGCACTTCGGCAGCGTGCACGGCGCGCCGCTGAGCGAATTCAGCAACGTCTTCGAGGGCCACACCGCGGCGCAGATCATGCGCGGCCGTAGCGCACGGCTGTCCGGTGATGCCGAGCTGTACACCGTGGCCACCTACTACGGCCCGGCCTACCAGATCACCGACATGACCGGCGCGATGGACGGCCAGACCATCCAGTCGATCCTGCTCAACAGTCATGTGCCGATCGACCAGAACAGCTTCACCCTGCGCTACGGCGTGCTGGTGAAGAAGATCCCAGGCCTCAGCGAGGAACAGAACCGCGCCATGGCCCAGGCCTATGTCGAGCAGGCGCGCGCGGCGTTCTACGAGGACGTAGCGATCTGGCGCAGCAAGACCCGCGTCGACAACCCGCTGCTGTGCGACGGCGACGGCCCGGTGTACCAGCTGCGCAAGTGGTACGAGCAGTTCTACCAGGATCTCGCTGAAGTGCCGGCCGAGGTCAGCGAGCGCAAGGAGTACCGCGTGCTGGGTGCCCAGCGCGCCGCCCAGCCGGCCTGACGCCGGCTGTCTAGCGCCAGCGAAGCGGCGTTGCCTGGGCCAGCAGGCAACGCTTATGCTCGCTGGCCGCGTTTCCATAACAACAACAGAGCGCAATTACCATGGCTCACCCCCTCAGTTTCGAGGCGTTCAGCGATGCGCTGGGCAGCCTGTACCAGGGCCCGTTGGAAAACGTGCCATGGGCGTCGTTTCTCAACCTGCTCAACCACACCCTGCAGAGCAAGTACGTCACCTTCATCCTGCGGCCGCCGAGCAGTCACGTCGACGGCCTGATGGTCAACACCAACGGCACCTCGGCCGAGGCGACCGCGTCGTACAACAAGCACTTCTACGCGCTCGACCCGTTCGTCGACCTGCCCAACCGCCAGGTGGTGTGCAACACCGAGTTCATTCCGCTGGCGGAGTGGACCGCCTCGGAGTTCTACAAGAACTTCCTCGAGCCGGTCGGCGTGTTGCACATCCTCGGCGCCGACATCCGCACCAGCGACGGCGCGCAGTGCCGCATTCGCATAAGCCGCGGCCCGGAGCAACCGTCCTTCACCCAGGCCGACAAGGACTTGCTGGCGCTGTTCGTGCCGCACCTCGAGCGCGCCGTGCAGCTGCACATCCGCCTCAACCGCATCGAGTCGGAGCGCAACCTGTACGCCGGCGCGGTCGACCAGATGGCGGTCGGCACCATCATCCTCGACGAGGAAGGCAAGGTGCTGCAGACCAACCAGGTCGCCGAGCGCCTGCTACAGGACAAGGACGGTCTGAAGCGCGTCGACGACGGCCTGCAGGTCGGCAACGCGCGTGACAACCAGGAGTTCCGCCGTCTGGTGAAGCAGGCGCTGCTGTCGCAGAAGAGCAGCAACCCCTCGGTGGTCGAGGCACTGCGCGTGCAGCGCCCGTCCGGCCGCGCCGACCTCGGCATCATCGTGCGTTCGGTGCCGCTGTCGGCGTGGAACGAGGGCAAACAGTGTCCGGCAGTGGCGATCTTCATCAGCGACCCGGAGCAGCAGTCCAGCGCGCCACAGGAAATCGTCCGCGCACTGTTCGACTTCACCCCAGCGGAAACCCAGCTGGCCATGCTGCTGGCCAACGGTCTGACCCTCGACGAAGCCTCCGAGGAACTGGGGATCAGCCGCAACACGGCGCGCGCGCACCTGCGCTCGACCTTCTCGAAGACCGGCGTGACCCGCCAGACCATGCTGGTGCGCCTGATCCTGCGCAGCGTGGCGACGCTCGGCTGACGGCCCCCCCACACCCTCACCGCACCACTCCCCTCGCCCGCTTTGCCGGAGCGGGGTCGGGGGCGGCTGCCAGGCCAACGCGGCGGTTATTGCCAGCCGCCAGAGGCCGATCGTCTACCCACGCAAATTGCTTGCGCACCAAGCGAAATGCCGCCCGTCGCCCTCCTGCTTTCGGGGGGGCGACTGCCCGCGCGTGGCGCTGTTATGGTTCAGGCACAACAACAAGATCGGGCCAGACACTCCCCCCAGGGCGTGCATCAGGCCGAATCGAGGTCCCCCATGCGCCACATCACTTTCGTTCTGCTCCTGTTCGTCTGCGCCGGCGCTTCCGCCGCCGTGATCCTGCAAAACCAGCCACCGCGTATCGTCACGCTGAACGCCTGCCCGAACGCCACCGGCAACTGCTACATCCCCTCGCCTTCGTTCAACCTGCGCTAAGCCGCTGGGTGGTAATCGCGTGACACGGACTGTCACCGCGTAGCATCGAATTCATTCGCGAAACGCTTGCGTGTGTCGCCTGCCGTGCTCGCGGATAAGCCCTCACCTAAAGGCGCTTGTAGCACCTGCCCAAAGCGACCAGCGGCTGGCCGCATAAACAGACTATGTCCCCGTTGCGTGCTGCAGTGTCTGACGAGCCGGACGCCCTGGATTCCCGCCTGCGCGGGAATGACGAGGAAGGCTCGGCCTGTGAACTCCGTCATTCCCGCGCAGGCGGGAATCCAGCAGGGCGCTGGGCAACCAGGCTGTGCGAGCGAGCTTTCTTGCCAGGAATACAGCCATAAAAAAGCCGGATACCCCGCAATTGGCGCAGAGGGATATCCGGCAAAAAGGGATGTGATGGAAGGTCGGAGCCGCCGCCTTGCCGCGGCCCCGCCAGTCTCAGGTCGGCAGTACCCCACGGGCGCGCGACAGGGTCAGCGCCAGGTCTTCGATCATGTCTTCCTGACCGCCCACGGTGCCGCGCTTGCCCAGTTCGACCAGCAGCTCGCGGGCCTGGATGCCGTACTTCTGCTCGGCGCGCTTGGCGAACAGCAGGAACGAGCTGTACACCCCGGCGTAGCCCAGGGTCAGCGCATCGCGGTCGACGCGGATCGGCTGATCCATCATCGGCACCACCAGGTCCTCGGCGACGTCCATGATCTGGTACAGGTCGATGCCGCTGCTCACGCCCATGCGCTCGAGCACCGCGACGAACACCTCCAGCGGCGTGTTGCCGGCACCGGCGCCGAGCCCCGCCACCGAACCGTCGATGCGCGCCGCGCCGGCTTCGATGGCGGCCAGCGAGTTGGCGATGGCCATGCCCATGTTGTGGTGGCCATGGAAACCGACTTCGGTACCGGCATTCAGCCCGGCACGCAGCACGCCGATCTTCTCGGTCACCTCATCGGGCAGCATGTAACCGGCCGAGTCGGTGCAGTAGATGCAGTTGGCGCCATAGCTCTCCATCAGCCGCGCCTGCGCGAGCAGCTGCTCGGCGCTGAGCATGTGCGCCATCATCAGGAAGCCGACGGTATCCAGGCCCATCTTCGCCGCCATGCCGATGTGCTGGCCGGAGACGTCCGCCTCGGTGCAGTGGGTGGCCACGCGAATGGTCGACACCCCGTGCTCGTGGGCCATCTTCAGGTGATCGACAGTGCCGATGCCCGGCAGCAGCAGCGCCGAGACCTTGGCCTGCTTCATCTTGGGAATCACCGCGGCGAAGTACTCCTCGTCGCTGTGCGCCGGGAAGCCGTAGTTCAGCGAGGCGCCGCCGAGGCCGTCGCCGTGGGTGATCTCGATCAGCGGCACGCCGGCGGCGTCGAGGCCGCTGGCGACCGCGACCATCTCGTCGAGGCTGATCTGATGGCGCTTGGCGTGCATGCCGTCGCGCAGGCTCATGTCGTGCAGGCGCACGCTCTTACCTTGCAGGTTCATTGGGCTTCTCCTTGGTTCGGTAGGAAAAGTCGCCGAGCGCAGGTGAGGCAAGGCAAGAGCAGGCGAAGACACGCAGTTTACGAGGTGTAAATGAGCAGTCTGAGCCTGTTCTTAACGCCGCATCACCAAAGCGCAGGCACTTTTCAGCGGGCAGGCAGTTGCAGAGCGCCCTTGTGGGCCTCTTCGGCGAACATCTCGGCGGTGCGCAGACCGGCGGCGGTCATGATGTCGAGGTTGCCGGCGGACTTCGGCAAGAAGTCGCCGAGGCCCTCGACCTCGATGAAGATCGACACCTTGCGGCCGTCGAACACCGGGCCGTTGATCAGCTTGTAGCCGGGCACGTAGCGCTGCACTTCCTTGACCATGTGCAGCACCGAGGCGCGAATCTCGTCCTGGTTCGGCTCGCCGGTGGTCAGGCAATGGATGGTGTCGCGCATCATCAGCGGCGGCTCGGCCGGGTTAATGACGATGATCGCCTTGCCACGCTGGGCGCCGCCAATCTGCTCCACCGCGCCGGCGGTGGTGCGGGTGAATTCGTCGATGTTCTGCCGGGTGCCCGGGCCGACCGAGCGCGACGACACGGTGGCGACGATCTCGCCGTATTCCACCGGCTGCACGCGCGACACCGCGGCGACCATCGGGATGGTCGCCTGGCCACCGCAGGTGACCATGTTGACGTTCATCGCCAGCGTTGCCGCGTGCTGCTTGAGGTTGACCGGCGGCACGCAGAACGGGCCGATGGCCGCCGGGGTGAGGTCGATCATGATCACCCCGAGCTCGTTGAGCTTGCGGCTGTTCTCGGCATGCACGTAGGCCGAGGTGGCGTCGAAGGCGATGCGGATGTCGTCGTCGAGCACGTGCGGCAGCAAGCCGTCGACGCCGGCGGCGGTGGTCTTGATGCCGAATTCCGCGGCGCGCTTGAGGCCCTCGGACTCCGGGTCGACGCCGGCCATCCACACCGGCTCGATCCATTCCGAGCGACGCATCTTGATCAGCAGGTCGGTGCCGATATTGCCCGGGCCGATGATGGCCGCCTTGAGTTTCTTGCTCATGGGAGCTCCTATGCGCAGAAGGACACCTGGGCGCTGCCCAGGCCGTCGATGGTCAGGTCGAAGCGGTCGCCGGCACGCGCCGGTTCCAGCGGCACCAGCGAGCCGGAGAGGATGATCTCGCCAGCCTTGAACGGGATGCCGAAGGCGCCGAGGGTGTTGGCCAGCCAGGCCACCGCGGTCAGCGGGTTGCCCTGCACCGCCGCGCCATAGCCTTCGCTGAGCGGCGCGCCGTTCTTGCGTACGCGCATGTGCAGGCTGGGCAGGTCCAGGCTGCGCGGGTCGACGCGCTCGGCGCCAAGGACGAACACCCCGCAGGAGGCGTTGTCGGCCACGGTGTCCTGGATGGCGATGTTCCAGTCGTGGATGCGCGAGTCGACGATCTCGAAGCAGGCCATCACGCACTCGGTGGCTGCCAGCACGTCGGCCTCGGTGACGCCCGGTCCGCACAGGTCATGCTTGAGCTGGAAGGCGATCTCGCCCTCGGCGCGCGGCTGGATCAGGCGGTTGGCGGACAGCGAAATCTCCGCGCCGTTGTCGAACCACATGTCGCGTGTGAGGAAGCCGAAGTCCGGCTGGTGCACGCCGAGCATGTCCTGGACGGCCTTGGAGGTGACGCCGATCTTCTTGCCGACGATGGCGCTGCCGCCGGCGACCCGGCGTTCCACGATCTGCCGCGAGATGTGGTAGGCGTCCTCGATGCTGATGGCCGGCCAACGCTCGGTCAGCGGCGCCAGGGTGCAACCCTGGCTGAGGGCCTGGAACAGTTCGTCGGCGTGCTGGCGACGCAGCGCTTCGCTCATGCCGCACGCTCCGCGAAGAATGCCAGGCACTCGCGATTGAACAGTGCGCGATGCTCGACCATCACCCAGTGCCCGCACTCGCTGAGCAGCACGAAGCGGATCTGCCGGCAGGCGTCCATCATGGTCTGCGCGCCGGAGGCCGGGCAGAACTTGTCGTTCATGCCCCAGAAACCGAGGATCGGGCACTGCAGCTCACCGAGCCGTGCGGCCAGGTTCGGCACCTGCATGCGGGTCAGCACGCAGAGCGGCTGCTGATTGACCACCGCGACGCGCTCGGCGACGGTCTCGTCGCTGATTTGGCTGGCATCGAACAGCTGCAGGCCGAGCAGGCGGCGCATGCCGGCGGCGTCCTTGAGCTCGCCGGCGGCGAACGCGGCGCCCATGCGCTGAATACCTTCCATCTGCAGGTAGTACTGCTCCTTGTCCATCAGCCCGCCGGGCGCCATCAGGACCAGCTTGCTCACTCGCTGCGGCTGGTCGAGGGCCAGCTTGATGGCGATCGCGCCGCCCAGCGAGTTGCCGACCAGCACGCAGCGGCCGATGTCCAGGGCATCGAGCAGGCCGCTCAGCGCGGCGACGAAGAACTCCAGGGTGTAGTCGGTTTCCGGTTTATCCGAGGCGCCGTAGCCGGGCAGGTCGGGGATGATCACGCGGTGGCCGGCGGCGGCGAATTCCGGGTAGTTCAGCTTGAAGTTGCTGTGCCCGCTGGCCCCCGGGCCGCTGCCGTGGATCAGCACCACCGGCTCGCCGGTGCCGCTGTCCAGGTAATGCAGGCGCAGGCCATCCTGCAGGGTGACGAAGTGTCCTTGCGGTTGCGCGGCCATGGGCAATCTCCTCGGCTCGTTGTTGTGCCGGGATTATTTCCACGCCGCGGCGCGGCAACATCGTCCGAGAGGACTACAGGGCGAGCACAGGAAATTCGTAGGATGGGTTGAGAAGCGCAGCGCCGATACCCATCGAGTCGCGGCGATGGGTATCGCTGCGCTCAACCCATCCTACGAAGCTTTTCCCGCGCAGCTGGATTCCCGCCTGCGCGGGAATGACGGATGCAATACACACTCTCCCCGCCCCCCGTCGTCCCGCGCAGGCGGGGACCAGGTGCGCCGCGTCCTAGTCCGCTCGGACGTAGGCAGGCCCGCGCCAGCGCCCTAGCCTCGCGCTCATCAGTAACCGACGCGCGAGGCGAGCATGCAAGACCCGATGGATTTCAGCGGCAAGGTGGTGCTGGTCACCGGCGGCGGCAAAGGTGTCGGCCGTGGCATCAGCCAGCGCTTTCTCGACTGCGGCGCGACCGTGGTGATCTGCGGTCGCCAGGCGCCGGACGAGCTGCCCGGCGATGCCGCACGGCGCGCCGAGTTCCTCGCCTGCGATGTGCGCGATCTCGAGCAGGCGCAGCAGCTGATCGACGCCATCGTCGCCCGCCACGGCCGCCTCGACGTGCTGATCAACAACGCCGGCGGCGCACCGCACGCCGAGGCGGCCAGCGCCTCGCCGCGCTTCTCCGAATCGATCATCCGCCTCAACCTGCTCGCCCCGCTGAACCTCTGCCAGTTCGCCAACCGGGTGATGCAGGGCCAGGCCGACGGCGGCGCGATCATCAACATCTGCAGCGTCAGCGCCACCCGCCCCTCGCCCGGCACCGCCGCCTACGGCGCGGCCAAGGCCGGGCTGCTCAACCTGAGTCGTTCGCTGGCGGTGGAGTGGGCGCCCAAGGTGCGGGTCAACGCGGTGACCGCCGGGCTGATCCTCACCGAGCAGGCCGAGTTGCACTATGGCGATGCCGCCGGGGTCGCGCGGGTTGCCGCCGGCATCCCCTTGCAACGTCTGGCCACACCTGCTGACATCGGCGACGCCTGCCTGTACCTGGCATCAAAGCTGGCCGCATACGTCAGCGGCGCGGATATCTGCGTACACGGCGGCGGCGAGCGCCCCGCCTTTCTCGACGCCGCCCAGGCCCACTGATGGAGACCCGCATGCCCGCGTTTGCCAGCCACAGCGTCACCCTCGCGCTCAGCCCGGCGGAGGCCTGGGCCAAGCTCAGCGACCTGAGCCTCGCTCCGCACTATGTGCCCGGCCTGACCGGCTGCCAGTTCCACCCCGGCCCGCGGCAGGGCCTCGGCGCCAGCCGTCGGGTGTTGCAGAAGCGCGGCCAGTGGCTGGATGAGAGCGTGATCGACTGGCAGGACGGCAGCGGCTTCCTGCTGCGCCTGCACCGCGGCGCGGAGGGCGCACCGATGCCGTTTCGCGAGGCGACTTTCCGTTACGCGCTGCAGGCCGAGGGCAAAGGCTGCCGACTGACCACGCGCATGGACTACCGCCTGCGCGGCGGACGGCTGGTCGAGTGGCTACTGGCCAAGGCCTTCGCCAAGGCGGTGCGGCAGATCACCGAGAACCTCAAGCTGTATTACGAAACGGGTGTGACGCAGAACGCTGAGTTCAAGGCATCGCAGTAAAGGCGGATAAGCAGGAGATGCTTTGTCAGGCTGGAGCACGGCGCTCAAGCCGGTCGATGTGCTTGGATTCCCGCCTGCGCGGGAATGACGGAGGAAAGGGACGAACCGTGGTGGGCCGCCACCATCAGGCGTCGGGTGGATGTCGCCTTTTCCATCCATCGGCCCGTGGCGGCTGGCCACTGCATGGAGCGCCACCAGTGGATGGCTACCCCGAAGAAAGCGCATCGCGGTTTTCCAGCCTACGCAGCTTGGACGCGCGGCCAATCGCAGCACGGCTCCCACCTCGGCATACGGCGTCCCACCCACCCCGTCGTCCCCGCGCAGGCGGGGACCCAGTGAACGACTCCGCCCAGACTAATTCAGCCGGCTGTACTCGGAATGCGCACGGAACGTCGTGGCGACGATCCGCCACTCGCCGCCGATGCGCCGATAGCGGTCCTGGTAGAAGCCGCCGAGCTGGCGGGTCGCGCCGCTTTCACCGTCGAGGTTGAAGTAGTACAGCGCCCAACGGCCCTCGGCCTGCTCGTCGTCGAGCAGTTGCAGCTCCGGGTTGGCGCCGTGGTGCAAATCGATGACCCGCGCCTGGCAGGCGAGCTGCTGGTACAGGGCGACGAAGCTGTCGCGGTCGCTGAAGCTGCCCAGCGGACCGTAGTCGATCAGCACGTCACCAGCCGCGAAGCAGGCGCGAATCGCTGCCACGTCCTTGAGGTCGCAGGCGTTCAGGTAACGGTGCTTGAGCTGGCGGATGGCTTCCAGCGCTTCCAGGCGGGCGAGGCGTTGCTCCAGGGTCATTCCGGACGGCGCTCCATGTTGTCCTCGTCCCAGTAGGCCTTCATCGAGCGGATGCGGCCGTCGGCGTCGAACTCCATCACGTCGATCACATGGATCGAGCAGGGCTGGCCGCCCCAGTCGAGGTCGACGCGAAACGGCATGGCCGCACTGCGGTTGCCGGCCACCCGCACCGGGCCGGTCAGTTCGGCGCGCGCGCTGCTGCGGCCGAGGCCGTCGCGGTAGAAGCGCGCGATCGCCTCGCTACCGACCAGCGGCGGCGTGCCCACCGGGTCCTCGACCACCGCGTCGGCGGCATACAGGGCAAGGATGCCGTCGATGTCGCCGGCATCCACCAGTTCCACGTAGCGCGCCATGCGCCGGCGAATCAGCAGCGCGTCCATCAGGCCACCGCCGACGGCGTGGCCGCGTCGAGTTGCCGAGACTGCCGCTGCAGCGTGACGCAACGCCCTTGCTTTGATGCACCCATGGGGTGTCCTCCTCGGCCTGTTGTAGTGCCGGGATTATTCCGAGGCCCCCAAAGAGCAACATCGTCCGACAGGACTACGCCCCGCGCCTACCTCGCCTCCGCATGCATGCCGTCGTGGGTATCCGCCGCCTTGCTGGCGGCCAGCGCCGCGCGGCTCTTCGCCCGCTCCGCCAGTTCCAGGTCCAGTTTCGCCAGGCGCTCGGCGGCGCCCGGGTTGAGGGCCGCGGCCCGCATGCGGTAGACCTCGTCGTCGCTGGCGCCGCGCTCGCGCATCTTGCTCACCGCCGCTTCCAGCTTGAGGATATGCAGCGGCGCCTCCTTGGCCTCACGCATTTCCGGCGACAGCGCCGCATCCAGCTTGGCCAGCTTGTCCTTCTGCTGCGCGGCGCTGAGCGTCTTGTCGTGCAGGACCTCCAGTCGTGCCAGCGCATCGGCGTTGTAGGCATCCTCGTCGCCAAACAAGGCTTGCGCTTCCCGCGGGCTGAAGAAACGCGCCCGCGTCTGTCGCATCGCCTCCATGCGCGCGCGCATGTCGTCCAGCGAATCACCGTGGCCCTGCAGCTGTTGCTCCGCCGCTACCAGCGCGCGCTTGTAGGCGAAGTAACGGCCCAGCAGACGCTTGGCTTCAGCAGCCGGTGCAGGCCTGAGGCGCTGGTCGAGCTCGCGCTCGATGGCCGCGCGGATCTCGTCGGGGTTCTTTTCGCCCACCGCCGTCAGGAAGTATTCGAACATCAGCCGCAGGCTGCCATCGACGACCAGCGTTTCGCCGTCGCTGCGTACATCGCCGTCGGGTTGGGTGCCGTCCAGCGAGGGGGCGAGGGCAAGCAAATCGGCCTGGGTAGGCGTTGCGCCGCCTTGGCGCAAGTAGCTCATTCCGAAAAAAACGGCGGCCATGACGGCCACCGTTCCAAGTCCTGCAAAAAGGGCTTTGGTCTTCTGCATGTCACCCTCTTGTTACAGGCCCGCGTTCTTCAGACGGTTGGCCTGCTGACGGTACAGCGTGACCGGGTTGGTCTCGAAGAGATTCACGATGCCCGCCGTGTGGTTGATGGCGTCCATGTGGTTCATGCGGTAGTCGTCGCGAATCACTTTGCCCAGGTGCTGGGCACAGCTGCTCACCAGTCCATCGTTGTCGGCGCCTTTGAACACCAGCGACACCAGGCCCAGCACCGGATCGATCGGGTCGGCGGCATTGGTGTAGGCCTGCGCGCCACCCCAGGAGTAGTACTTCACGCCATTGACCTGATAGGCGCCTTCACCGCACTCGGTGGTCGGGATGCCTTCCGGATGCGCGGCGTTGAATGCCATCGCGCCGGCGGTGCTCAGCGATTGCAGCGAGGCCGCGGAGTTCTGCGGCAGGCCGCCGTCGTTGGAGAGGATGCCGATCAACTGGGTGAGACCGTTGGCGATCGATTGCACGGCATCACCGGCGAGTCCCGGCGGGGTGATGCCGAGGATCGCGTCCACCGCTTCAGCCTTGCCGTTGGCGCCGTGCACGCTGGTCACCGAAGCCACCAGGTCCGGGCGTACCGAGGCGACATAACGCGCCGTCGGGCTGCCTTGGCTATGGCCGATCAGGTTGACCTTGGCCTTGCCGGTGGCGGCAAGGATTTGCTGGATCTGGATCAGCAGTTGCTCGCCACGCACTTCATGGCTGTTGGAGGCGGAGACTTGGGTCAGGTAGACATCGGCACCGTCGTAGGCGCGCAGCTGATCGGGGATGCCGTACCAGTAATCGAGCAGGCCGATCTTGTCGAAGCCGAGTGCGCCGTGGACCAGCACGATCGGGTACTTGGTTTTGGTGTAGCCGCACTGGCCGGTGAGGCTGAAGCAGGCGGCTTGCGCGGACAGCGGCAGGGCGGCACCGATGGTGGCGGCGGCGCTCAGGGTTGCGACGGCAAGGAGTTTGCCAACGTGCTTGTTCATTTCATTCCCTCAACTTTTTGTTTTTGTAATGTCTGGAATGCTGCGTGTGGTTGCGCGGTCTGCTCGTTGGTCACCTCCTTTCCGGAATTTCGGCTTGGCCGTCATCGCTGGAAAGTATTGGAAGCAAATTCAGACCCCCTACCCCCTCCAACCAGGGGGGGGGGCAAGAGCACGCCATCTGCGTCCTCACGCGCTGCGCCATAAAAAAACGGCAGCTTGCGAGGCTGCCGTTAGCGGTTTCATTGAGGTTGCCGAGCGACTTGGGCGTGGCTCGCCGAGTCTCTATCAGTCGCTCTACTTCAAGCGTTTGCCGGACTGGCAGGGCGACGTGATCGGCCCAGCCTCGACGCTGCCGAGCAGGCCGAAAACCTGGCTGACCACGTCGAGCTGGGCCATGCACCCAGCGCCGTTCATCGCTTTACCCAGATGGGGAGGCACCGCGCTTAGTGGAGTCGGCGCGGTGGCCTTGAGAGTCTTCAGACCACCTCGAACAGCGCCGCCGCACCCATGCCGCCGCCGATGCACATGCTCACCACCACGTAGCGCAGGCCGCGGCGTTTGCCCTCGAGCAGGGCGTGGCCAACCATCCGCGCGCCGGACATGCCGAACGGGTGGCCGATGGCGATTGCGCCGCCGTTGACGTTGAGGCGCTCGTCGGGGATGCCGAGGGTGTCGCGGCAATACAACACCTGGCAGGCGAACGCTTCGTTGATCTCCCACAGGCCAATGTGGTCGAGCTTCAGGCCGTGGCGCTTGAGCAGCTTGGGAATCGCGTAGACCGGGCCGATGCCCATCTCGTCGGCGTTGCAACCGGCCACCGCCAGGCCGCGGTAGATGCCCAGCGGCTCCAGGCCCTTCTGCTCGGCAAGCTTGGCGCTCATCAGCACCGAGGCCGAGGCGCCGTCGGACAACTGCGAAGCGTTGCCGGCGGTGATGTGCTTGCCCGCCGCGCTCCACTGGCCGCCCGGCCACACCGGGGCCAGTTCGCCGAGGCCGGCCAGGGTGGTGTCGGCGCGGTTGCATTCGTCGCGCTGCAGCGTCACCGCCTGGTAGCGGGTCTCGCCGCTCGCCTTGTCGAACAGCGCCTGGCGGGTGGTCAGCGGCGCCAGCTCGGCGTCGAACAGCCCGGCGCTCTGCGCCAGCGCGGTGCGCAACTGGCTGTGGTAGCTGTATTCATCCTGCGCGGCACGCGAGATGCCGTAGCGCTCGGCGACGATCTCGGCGGTCTCGAGCATCGCGATGTAGGCGGTCGGGTCCTGTTCCAGCACCGCCTGCGACTGGTTGCGGTAGCTGTTCTTGTGCTTGTTCTGCACCAGCGAGATGGATTCCAGGCCGCCGGCCACGGCGATATCGATCTCGTCGCAGATGATGCTCTTCGCCGCCCAGGCGATCGACATCAGCCCGGACGAGCACTGCCGCTCGATGGCCATGCCGGCCACGCTGGGCGGCAGGCCGCCGGCCACCGCACAGAGGCGGCCGAGGTTGTAGGCCTGGGTGCCCTGCTGGGCGGCGGCGCCGATGATCACGTCATCTACCTCGCCCGGCTCGATACCGGCGCGGCGCACCGCCTCGGCCACCACATGGCCGCCGAGCACCGGCGCCTCGGTGTCGTTGTAGGCGCCACGGAAGGCCTTGCCGATCGGCGTGCGGGCGGTGGAGACGATGACGGCTTCTTTCATTGCGAATTCCTCGACTGCGGTTGCTCGGTAGCCCGGAGGTGCTCCGGGGAAATGGCTGGGTAGGCTGTTGATTGGGTCCCCGCCTGCGCGGGGACGACGGGGGTGGCAGGTGGTCGGCATGTACCTTCAGATCGCTCAAGGCGAGAACACCCCCTTCCCTCGTCGTTCCCGCGCAGGCGGGAACCCAGAAGACTCACGGGAAGAGATACCGCCCCCTCACCCCTGCCCCTCTCCCAAGGGGAGAGGGGGAAAGAGCGGCATAGCGACTGACCCAGGTGCCAATCAGTCCCCTCTTCCTCAGGAGCGGGGCGCGCAGCCAGGGTTAGGGTGAGGGCAGAAGGTTGGCCAATCACTCAGCTCGGGTAATAGCGACTGATGGTGTCCACCACGCAGCCTGGGCGTTCCTCGCCGTCGATTTCGACGCTGACGCGGATGGTCGCCTGCACGCCGCCCTTCACTTCTTCCACCGCCACCAGCCGCGCACTGCCGCGCACCCGGCTGCCGACCTTGACCACGTTGGGGAAGCGCACCCGCTCGCAGCCGTAGTTGACGCCCATGCTGATGCCGCGCACCTCGACGATCTGCGGCAGGAACAGGTTGACCAGCGCCAGGGTCAGGTAGCCGTGGGCGATGCAGGTGCCGAACGGGCCGCTGGCGGCGCGCACCGGATCGACGTGAATCCACTGGTGGTCGCCGGTGGCTTCGGCGAACTGGTCGATGCGCGCCTGCTCGACGGTCAGCCAGTCGCTGTGGCCGAGTTCGCTGGCGACGTAGGCGAACAGCTCGAAGGGGTTGGCGAAAATCTGCGTCATGCTCAGGCCCTCTGGCTGGAGACCGACAGCACTTCGCCGGTCATGTACGAGCTGTAGTCGCTGGCCAGGAACATCATCACGTTGGCCACTTCCCAGACTTCCGCGGCGCGGCCGAACGCCTCGCCGCCGGCCAGGCGCTCGAGCAGTTCCTTCGGTGCGGACTTCTTGAGGAAATCGTGCAGGGCGATGCTCGGGCTCACCGCGTTGATGCGGATGCCGTGTTCGGCGGCCTCCACCGCCGCGCAGCGGGTCAGTGCCATCACCCCGGCCTTGGCCGCGGCGTAATGGCTCTGCTCCTTCTGCGCGCGCCAGCCGAGCACCGAGGCGTTGTTGACGATCACCCCCTGCTTCCGGCCGATCATGTGCGGCAGCATCGCCCGGGTCATGCGCATGGTGCCGGTGAGGGTGACGTCGAGCACCCGCAGCCACTCCTCGTCGGGCATCTCGATGAGCAGCCGCGAGCCGCCCAGCCCGGCGTTGTTGATCAGCACGTCGACGCCGTCCAGCGTGCGCTCGGCGGCGGCGATCAGCGCCTGCACCTGGGCCTCGTCGGCGACGTTGCACAGCTGGCCGTGGACCTCGCTCAGGCCGGTCTCGGCACGCAGCTTGTCGACCGCCTGGGCCAGGCGGCCCTCGTGGATGTCGCTGATCATCAGCGCGCGACAGCCTTCCTCGGCGGCGCGCTGGGCGGCGGCAAAACCGATGCCGGCGCCGGCGGCGGCGGTGATCAGCACCGACTTGCCGCGCAGCAGGCCGTGCCCGGGAACATAGGTGGGAATACTGCTCATGGTCTTCCTCGAATCAGGCGCGCACGCGCGGCTCGCGGGGCATGCCCAGGGCGCGCTCGGCGATGATGTTGCGTTGGATTTCGTTGGTGCCGCCGTAGATGGTGTCGGCGCGGCTGAACAGGAACATCGCCTGCAGGCGCCCCAGCTGGTAGGGCGCGCCGTCGAGCAGCTCGGCCTCGGCGCCGAGCACGTCCATCGCCAGCTTGCCCAGCTCGGCGTGCCAGCTCGACCAGCACAGCTTGTAGATCATCGCCTCGCGGCGCAGCGTGCCGTCCTGGCTGCCGGAGAGCATGCGCAGCGAGTTGTAGCGGAGGATGCGCAGGCCGCCCCAGGCCTGAGCCAGACGCTGGCGCAGCAGCGGGTCGTTGGCCGCGCCATTGGCCTTGGCGATGGCGATGATCTCGTCCAACTCGTTGTGGAACTGCATCTGCTGGCCAAGGGTCGACACCCCGCGCTCGAAGCCGAGCAACGCCATGGCGATCTTCCAGCCGTCGCCGGGCGCGCCGAGCAGGTTCGCCGCGTCGGTCTCGGCCTCGTCGAAAAACACCTCGTTGAACTCCGAGGTGCCGGTCAGCTGCTCGATCGGCCGCACCGTGATGCCGGCCTGGCGCATCGGCACCAGCAGGAACGACAGCCCCTGATGACCGACGCTGCCCGGCTCGGTGCGGGCGATGACGAAGCACCAGTCGGACTCGTGGGCCAGCGAGGTCCAGACCTTCTGCCCGCTGATCCGCCAGGTGCCGTTGACCAGGGTGGCGCGGGTCTTGACGTTGGCCAGGTCGGAACCGGCGCCCGGCTCGGAATAGCCCTGGCACCAGAACTCCGCGCCGCTGACGATGCCCGGCAGCAGGCGACGCTGCTGCTCGGGCGTGCCGAACGCGGCGATGGTCGGCCCGGCCAGGCCTTCGCCGATGTGGCCCATGCGCCCCGGCCCGCCGGCGCGCGCGTATTCCTCGTGGAAGATCACCTGCTGGCTGATCGACAGGCAGCGCCCGCCGTGCTCAGGCGCCCAGCCGACGCAGGTCCAGCCGCCGGCGGCGAGCTTGCGCTCCCAGGCTTTGCGCTGCTCGGGGAAACTGTGTTCGTCGCCCGGCCCGCCGCGAAAGCGCAGCTCGGCGAATTCGCCCGTCAGGTTGGCGGCCAGCCAGGCGGCCACCTCGGCGCGGAAGGCTTCGTCTTCGGCGGTGAAACTGATCCTCATGCCAGCTCTCCCAGCAGGTGCGCGGCGATGCGCTCGCGGTGCAGCGCCGGCGCGCCGAGGAACGCCTCGCTGGCGCGGGCGCGCTTGAAGTACAGGTGCGGGTCGTATTCCCAGGTGAAGCCGACCCCGCCGTGCAGCTGGATGGCCTCGGCGGCGCAGTGGAAGAACGCCTCCGAGCACTGCGCCTTGGCCAGCGCGGCGGCCAGCGGCAGCTCGCTGGCGACCTGCGGATCACCGCCGACGGCCAGCGCCTCCTCGGCGACGCAGGCCGCGTAGTAGGCCGCCGAACGCGCGCACTCGAGCTGCACCATCATGTCCGCGGCGCGGTGCTTGATGGCCTGGAAGCTGGCGATCGGCCGACCGAACTGCTGGCGTTCGGCGCAATAGGCGAGGGTCAGGTCGAGCGCCTGCTGGGCGCCGCCGACCTGCTCGGCGGCCAGCGCCACGCAGGCCAGGCGCAGCACCTGGTCGAGCAGCGGCGCGCCCTGCCCGGCCACGCCGAGCAGGCAGTCGGCGCCGACGTAGACCTGGCTGAACTGCAGCTCGGCGAGCTTGCGGGTCTGGTCGAGAGTCGCCTGCGGCGTGCGCTGGATGCCGGCGCTGCTGGCGTCCACGACGAACAGGCTGAGGCCCTGCGCGCCACGGCTACCCGGCGTGCGCGCGGCGACGATCAGCAGCCCGGCGCTGTGGCCGTCGACCACCTGGCGCAGGCGGCCGTCGAGCACGAAGCCGTCGCCTTCGGCGACGACGGTCATTTCCACCGCCGCGGCATCCCAGCGGCCGCCACCGATGTAACCGAGCGTGGCGGTCAGTTCGCCGGCGGCCAGGCGCGGCAGCCAGGCCTGCTTCTGCGCCTCGCTGCCGCCGAGCAGCAGCGCCGGCACGGCCAGGCAGGCGGTGGCGTAGAACGGTGAACAGAACAGCCGGCGGCCCATCTGTTCGAGGAGGATCGCCAGTTCGACGAAGCCCAGGCCGAGCCCGCCGTAGGCCTCGGGAATGTGGATGGCCGGCCAGTACAATTCGCCGCAGAGGCGCTGCCAGAGCGCGGCGTCGTAGCCGTCGGCACTGGCCATCGCGGCGCGTACGGCCGCGGAGTCGGCGACATCGGCGAGGAAGCTCTCGGCGGATGCGCGAATCATGTCCTGCTCGTCGCTGAACGCGAAATCCATGGGTACAAGCCTTCTGCTGCCGGGGCGGCAGGCCCCGTTGCCGGCAAGTCTGGCGGCAGGCGGCGGCGCGGGAATCGTCCGTGTGGACGAGGCGCCCGGCGCGCCGAGCGGTTTTTATAGCGGCACTCGAACAACCACCCAAGGACGACCGCCATGCGCCACCTGTTGCTGCTGCTCCTGCTCGCGTTGCTCAGCGCCTGCAGCGAACCGCCCGAGCCGACCCCGCTGGCCAGCGCCGGCGCAGCGCCGCTACTGCTCGGCCAACCGGCGACCGCGACGCCACTGCCCGGCCGCCTGCCGCGGAACCCGCACCTGGCCGCCAACGGCAACGGCTACATGCACGGCGACGGCTACAGCTCGGACAGCCATCCCGGCCCCGGCCCGCTCGGTCGCGCGATGCAGGTCGCCAGCCGCGACGGCAGCCGCAAGCCGGGCGGCATGTGCCCGATCCACACCTTCGATCGCGGTGGGCGCTTGGTGGTGCTGTGCGCCAACCTGCTGCAGTTCGAACTGCAGCTGCTCGAACCGCGCAGCCTCAAACTGCTGGCGCGCTACCCGCTGCCGGCACGGCCGTCGACCTTCCATGCGCTGATCACCCTCGACCCGGACAAGATCATGTCCGACTCGTCGGGCGCCTACTTCTACCTCGACAACCAGGACCGCGTGGTGATCGCCAACGCCGAGCAGCGCATCCAGCGCATCGCCCACCGCCAGGACGCCGAGGGCCAGTGGCGCTTCGAGCAGGTCGACGCCTGGGACCTCAGCACGCAGGTGCCGCACGACTGCGTGCGACCGAGCGCCTGGTTCCCCAGCGGCGAGTGCGACCCGATCACCGGGGTGATGCCCGACGAGGGTGGACTGATCTGGTGGTGGACCCGACGCGGCCGGCTCGGCACGCTGAACCCACAGGACGGCGCGGTGCACGGCACGCAGCTGGCCGGCGAGGAGATCCAGAACGGCGTGGCACTGGACGCCGCCGGCCTGTACCTGGTCTCCGACCATGCTATGTACCTGTTCGCCCTGGACGCCGCCGGTCAGCCGCAACAGGCCTGGCGCGAGGTCTACGACCGCGGCAGCGCGCGCAAGTCCGGCTCGCTCAGCCAGGGCAGCGGCACCACGCCGACGCTGCTCGGCGAGCGCTACGTGGCGATCACCGACAACGCCGATCGGCGCATCAACCTGCTGGTCTACCGCCGCGAACCGGGCTTCGCCGGCCAGCGCCTGATCTGCCAGTTGCCGCTGTTCGCCAACGACGCCTCGGCCACCGACAACTCGCTGATCGGCTGGGGCCGTTCGCTGATCGCCGAGAACAACCACGGCTACAGCAGCGCCTTTGCGCAGGAAGACTGGGGCGCGGTGAGCGGCGGGATCAGCCGCGTCGACTTGCGCGCCGACGAATCGGGCTGCGATCTGGTCTGGCATTCGCCGGAGCGCTCGCCGTCGGCGGTGCCCAAGCTCTCGGTGCAAAGCGGCCTGGCCTACTTCTACAGCTTCGAGCCGCAGGCCAATGGCGAGAACGCCTGGTACCTCACCGCGCTGGACTTCGCCAGCGGCGCGACACGCTTCAAGGCGCTCGCCGGGGTCGGTCAGGCGTTCGACAACAACTGGTCGCCGATCACCCTGGCGCCGGACGGCACCGCCTACGTCGGCACCTTCGGCGGCCTGGTGGCACTCTGGGACGCCGACTGAATGGCTCGCCCGCGAGTCCGCCAACGGCTGCTCGAAGCCGCCGCCGCGCTGCTCGCCGAACAGGGTGTCGGCGTGCTGACCACCCGTGCGGTGGCGCGGCGCGCGGCGGTCACCGAGGCCAGTCTGTTCAACAACTTCGGCGACAAGGCCGGGCTGCTGCGCGCGCTGCTGCTGGAGACCGGCGACGAGCACCCGGCGCTGCTCACCGCCCTCGCCGCCCCGGCCGAGCCGTTCGAAGCCTGGCTGGCCAGGCTGTTCGTCCACGCCCGCGCCTGGTTCCGCCGCGTGCTGCCGCTGGCCGGCGCGAGCCTCGCCAGCGCGCCGCCACGCCATGCCGATCCGCAGGGCCAGGCCAGCTACGCCGCGCACCGCGCGCTCAGCCAGCGCCTCGCCGAGTTGCAGCAACCCGACCCGGAGACGCTCGCCCTGCTGCTGCTCGGCGCCGCCATGCACACCACGCTCAGCGAGCTGACCCAGGGTGACCGCGCGTTGGCGGTCGACGAGCAGGCGCTGGCCCGGCGCGTGGCGCGCAGCCTGGCCAGGCGCTAGCGCGGCGCGCAGAGCGCCGCGGGCGCAGCTACCTTTTCCTCCAGGCCGGCGCGGAGGGCTACACCCCATGGGCTTCTACAGCGTGATCAGCGGCATCCTGTTTCTCGGCGCCTGCCAGGCTTTCCTGGTCGGCCTCGGCACGCCGCTGATGTGGCCGGCCGCGGTGCTGGTGATCACCGTGCTCAACGAGACGGTGGTGACCTCCGAGCTGGTCGAGCGCAAGACCCAGCCGGTCGATTACCGCATCGACATGAAGCTGCTCGACATGCTCACCTTCAGCCTGCTGACCTGGGCACTGTTGGTGCTCAACCCGACGATCAACGCGATGAACGTCGACGTCAGCGCCAGCCTGCCGGGGGTGGGCAAGCCACGCTATTTCTGGGCGCTGCTGTTGGTCTACTGGGGGCTGACCCTGGTGTGGAACATCCGCGCCGGGCAGTTCGACAAGTCGCTGTGGAAGACCTGGTTCCTCGGCTGGATGGGCGCGATGTGGCTGCCGCCGCTGCTGGCGTTGTTCATCCACTGGCGCGCCACCGATTTCCTCCACGCCACGCCCGCGCCCAGCCTGCTGATGCTGGCCGCGGTGGGCAGCTACCTGCTGAGCAAGATCTGGGCGGCGCGCTAGCCGGCGCGACCGCCGAGCAAATTGCGCTCGGCTTCGCCGCAATTCTTCTACGCTGAGACTGCCAGCCCGTGCGGTGTGAACCGCCTGGGCCAAGGTTTACCGAGTGCCCGGGCGCGCCCGCAGCGGCCATGGCGCATCTGAACCGTTCCGCTTTTTCCGCCAAAGGAGAAGCGTCATGTTTGCCTGTCGCTATCGCGCAGTCCTGTTCGCCATGTTGGCGCTGGCAGGCTGCAACAAGGAAGACCCACCGCCACCACCGGCCTCGGCCACCCCGGCCGCACCGCCGGCCAGCGCCGCTCCGGCAGCACCCCCGGCGCCCGCCACGCCCGCGCCACCCGCCGCGCCGCAGCGCGATGCGGTGTTCAGCGTCGAGGAGCTGGACCAGATGCTCGCCCCCCTGGCGCTCTACCCCGACTCGCTGCTCGCCCAGGTGCTGATGGCGACCACCTACCCCGGCAACGTCGCCGACGCGGTGGCCTGGTCCAAGGCGCACCCGGATGCCAATGGCGATGCCGCGGTGAAGCAGGTGGCCGACCAGCCCTGGGACCCGAGCGTGCAGTCGCTGGTGGCCTTCCCGCAGGTGCTGGCCACCCTCGGCCAGGACCCGGCCTGGGTGCAACGGGTCGGCGATGCCTTCCTCGCCCAGCCCGACGCGGTGATGGACTCGGTGCAGCGCCTGCGCCGCAAGGCCCAGGCCGCCGGCAACCTGGAGTCCAACCAGCAGCAGAAGGTCAGCGTCAAACCGGCCGCCGCGCCGGCGCCCGAGCCCGCCCCGGCGCCGCAGGGTGGCACCACCACCGTGGTGCAGCAGGCCGCGCCGGCGCAGACCATCGTCATCGAGCCGACCAACCCGCAGGTCGTCTACGTGCCCAGCTACAACCCGACCGTGGTGTACGGCACCTGGTCCTACCCGTCCTACCCGCCACCCTACTACCCGCCACCGCCGGCTTACCCGGTGGCCACCGCGCTGGCCGGCGGCCTGGCGTTCGGCGCCGGGATCGCCATCGCCAACTCGCTGTGGGGTGACTGCGACTGGAACAATCATGACGTCGACATCAACGTCAATCGCTACAACAACCTCAACGTCAACCGCCAGCTCAACGCCAATCAGCGCAACTGGAACCACAACCCGGTGTACCGCAACGGCGTGCCGTATCGCGATCAGGTCAGTCGTCAGCAGTTCGACCGACGCCTGCCCGGCAGCGAGCAGCGTAATGCCTTCCGTGGCGACGACCCGGCGCGCGCCGCCGAACGTGCGCGGGCGCGTGACAGCCTGACCCAGCGCGGCATCGCGGCGCCGGCCACCACCAACCGTGAAGCGCGGGATCGGGTGCAGAGCGCCGATCGTGAACGCGCCCGCGAGAACCTCCAGCAACGTGGTCTGGACGGCAGCGGCGCGCGTGACCGGGTGCAGAACGCCGACCGCGAGCGCGCCCGTGAGAACCTCCAGCAGCGTGGTCTGGATGGCGGCGGCGCGCGTGATCGGGTGCAGAGCGCCGATCGCGACCGCGCCCGGCAGACCCTCGAGCAGCGCACCGGCGAGCGCCCGGCGGCCAACAATCAGCAGGCGCGCCAGCGCGCCCAGAACGCCGCGCAGCAACGCCAGCAGGCGCCGCGCAATCAGCAGGCACGCCAACAGGTACGCCAGCAGCACGCCAGCACCCAGGGCGCGCGCAACAACGCCTTCGCCGGTGCGCGCAACCCGTCGCATACCCAGCTCGCGGCCAATCGCGGCCAAGTCAGTCGCCAGGCCGCCAGCCGGCCGCAGGCATCCCGCGCCGCCGCCAGCCGCCCCGTGCAACGCCCCGCGCACGCACCGCGCGGTGGTGGTGGCGGTGGTCGTCGGCGCTAACAGGAGACTCACCATGCAGATCGCTTTCCGTATGCTCGCTGCCGCGCTACTGCTGTTGGGTCTGGCCCAGGGCGCGCAGGCCCAGCAGGCCTTCGCCACCCCGGAGGCAGCCGCCGAGGCGTTTGTCGCTGCGCTCGGCAGTGAGAAGGCTGACGAAGCGGCGCTGGGCAAACTGCTCGGCACCGACTGGCGCAGTTACATCCCCACCGAAGGGGTCGAGCGCAAGGACGTCGACGCCTTCCTCGCCCTGTATAAGGAAAAACACAGCATCCAGACCGACCAGTCGGGGCGTGCGCACCTCGTGGCGGGCAACACGCCGTGGACCCTGCCGCTGCCGCTGGTCAAGGGCAAGCAGGGCTGGGCCTTCGACGCCAAGGCCGGCGGCGAGGAGATCCGCATCCGGCGCATCGGCCGCAACGAACTGGCCGCCGTCGAAGCGGTGCGCGCCTACCACGATGCGCAGATGGATTACGCCGAGGTCGACCGCAACGGCGATGGCGTCCTCGAGTACGCGCAGAAGTTCGTCAGCAGCGACGGTCAGTACGACGGTCTCTACTGGGCGGAGGAACCCGGCATCGAGGAAAGCCCGCTCGGCCCGCTGTTCGGCGATGCCCTGCCGGGTGATGACTGGCACGGCTACCACTACCGCATCCTCACCGCCCAGGGCCCCTCGGCGCCGGGCGGCGCCTACGACTACAAGATCGGCGAGCACATGAGCCGCGGGTTCGCGCTGATCGCCTGGCCGGCCAAGTACGGCGATAGCGGGGTGATGAGCTTCATGATCAGCCACGACGGCGAGGTGTTCCAGAAGGACCTCGGGCCGAACAGCAGCAAGCTGGCCGCGGCAATCAAGAGCTTCGATCCCGACAGCAGCTGGGAAGAAGTGCCGGACGACGACTCGGAGCCGGCCGCGCAGTGATTGCGGCTGGTGAGGTCCGGGCGCCGAGGCTGTTCTCGGCGCCAAGCGCGCCTGCATCGCGTTGTTGAGCTGACTGGACTGACCAACATGTCCCGCTACCTGCGCTTCTGCCTGATCAGCCTGCTCTGCCTGGCACTGCCGCTGACCGGCCTGGCGGGCGCGACGGCGGCTGCCCAGCCCTGCGCACCGCGGGTCGATGCCCCCACCGTGACGGCCGAGGCCGCGCATGACTGCTGCCTGGACCTGAGCTGCCTGTGTCGCGACGGCAAATCCTGCCCCGGCGGCAGCGACTGCAAGACCAGCAGCGCGGTGCTGGTGGCGTTCAGCAAGCCACCGATCATGCTGTTCAGCCCGATCACCCACACCGCCGTCAGCGGCAGCCTGCTGATCCCCGCCCCTTCGGGGCGCTGGCGACCACCCCGCACCTGACTCCCGCCCCGTATCACCGGCAGCCCTGCGCGGCGCCGGCGAGCCTGTCCGCGTCCTCTGCAACGCTCTTACCTCGGGAAAGGAGTCCACCTATGTACGCCATGTCCGCTTGGGCCCGCTACCTGCCCTGGCAGGAAGCCAGCCCGCCGGCGCCGGTCGAGCCGTTCAACTTGCTGCGTTGGTTCTCGCTGCTGAGCTTCTTCATCATCGGCCTGGTGGCCCTGGCGCTGGGCGCAGTCTCCACCCGCTTCCTGGTCAACGAGAGTCTCGAGCGCGACGCGATGCTCTCCGCGCAGTTCATCCAGACCCTGGCGCTCGGCGAAATTCGCCACCACGGTCTGAGTGGCATGGAAATCGGCGATGTGCTGCTGCCCTACCAGTACGGCATGCTCACCGCCGGCACCACGCGCAAGCGCGAGCGGGCCCGCTCGGAATTCCTCGATCACCTCTCGCACTTGCCCGACTCGCTGCTCGCGACCATCTACTCGCCGCAGCGGCGGGTCATCTGGTCCACCAATCCGGCCCTGATCGGCCAGCAGGTCGACGACGACAAGGCATTGGAAGCGGCGTTCATGGCCAAGGACCATGTCGCGGCGCGCTACAGCGAGGTGGAGCCGGGGCGCGTCGAGCAGAAGTTCCTGCGCGCGCCGAAGATGTTCTTCATCGAAAACTACATCCCGCTGCTCGACGACGAGGGCAACGTCCTGGCGATGGTGGAAATCTACAAGGAGCCGCTGGACCTGATCGAACGGGTCAACCGCGGCTACCAGCTGATCTGGCTGGCCACCGCGCTCGGCGGCCTGCTGATCTACTTCGGCCTCTACGGGCTGGTCCGCCGGGCCGCGCGACTGCTGACCTCGCAACAGAATCAACTGGTGGCCAACAAGACCTACACCGGGCTCGGCGAGATGTCTTCGGCGGTCGCCCACAGCCTGCGCAACCCGCTGGCGTCGATCCGTTCCAGCGCCGAGCTGGCGCAGATCATGGACGGCGCGGCGCTGCAGAAATGCCTGGCCGACATCATCACCCAGGTCGATCGCATGTCCACCTGGGTGCGAGCGCTGCTGCAGTGCCTGCGTCCGCTGGAAGGCGACGCGCAGCCGGTCGAGGCGATGGCACTGGTGCGCAGCACGCTCGGCGAGTTCGACCAGCAGCTCAAGCAGGCCAACATCCAGGTCGAACTCAGCGAGGCGCCGGTACCAGCGGTGCTCAGCCACCCGCTGCTGCTCGCCCAGGTGCTCAACAGCGTGATCGCCAACGCCATCGAGGCGATGAGCGGCGGCGGCCGCCTGAGTATCCAGGCGCTGCCGGACGCCGGCGGAGAATGGCTGCAGCTGCGCATCGACGACACCGGTCAGGGCATGAGCCGGCAGCAGGCGATGATGGCCTTCAAGTCGTTCTACACCACCAAGCAAGGCGGCCTGGGCATCGGTCTGATCATGGTGCGGCAGATCATGGAGCGCTTCGGCGGCGAAGTCAGCCTGACCAGCCGCGAGCAGGAAGGCACCCGGGTTTGCCTGCGCTTCCGCGTCGCCGGCGCGCGGCGCTGAGGCCCGCAGTGCCCTTGCAGCGACTCAGAACCACTGGTCGTTGCGCTTGCGCCGCACACGCAGCAGCGCCGGCAGGATCAGCCCGGCGAACAGCCCGGCACCGGCAATGCTGCCGCCGTAGACCATGTAGCGCATCAGCACCTGCTTGTTCTCGTCACCGAGCTGCGCCTGCACTTCGCGCAGTTCGGCGCGTGCCTGGCTGAGCTCGCTGTCCAGCGCGCCGCGCGCCGCCTGCAGCTCGTCGATCAGGGTCTTTCGCGCATCGAGGGTTTCCTGCATGCCCTGCACGCGGGTCTTCCAGCTGTCGTTGATGCCGTCCAGCTCGGCGCTCAGTTCGGCGACCTTCTGTTCCAGCTGCGGCAGGCGTTCGGTCTGGCCCGGCACGGCCTGCAGGTCGCGGCTGGGAATCCACACGGCATTGCCGTTCTCCGCGCGCACCTGGCTGTAATCCTCCTGGGTGCGCAGCAACTCGACCTTCTGCCCGGAACTCAGGGTGCCGACGATCCGGTAGCCGTCGGTCGGCCCGCTGCGCACATAGGTATTCAGGCTGTCGCTCACCCAGCGCGCGTTGCTGGCGGGCTCCTCGGCCTGTGCCAAAGCAGCGCTGGCCAGCAGGCCGCCGAGCAGGCAACTGGCGGCGAGAACACGAGACGAAAGCGGGAAGGCACAGGCGCGGAACTGACGGGATAGGGGCATGGGGGCAATCTTCACATGGCGGTCTAACGAAACCCCGGCGAACGGGCGCGATAACAATCGCCGGCCACGCGAAGTGCTACAGACAGGACGCGAGCGGGTGGAACAGGGGGAAAGCGCAGCCGCCGGGTGGCGAATAGCCATGCAAATCCACCCGGTGGGCCGACAGCAGAAAGACCGCTAACGAAGCGGCAGAGTTCATTCCCGGGCCATTCAATGGACCAGCGGTAACTGGCACAGTGGCCACGCCGCCGCAGCGCGGCTCAGAAGCGTTCCTTGACCAGCTTGAACGGATAGGCGACCGGCTTGTACTTGCCGATGCGACCGCGCTTGGGCAACTCCACCGCCTTGCCGCGGGTGAGGTCCTTGTAGGGAACCTGCTCCAAAAAATGACTGATGATGTTCAGGCGCACACGGCGTTTGTCTTCCGAGTGCGCCATGTACCAGGGCGCCCAGGAGGAATCCGAAGCGGCGAACATCTCGTCGCGAGCGCGGGTGTACTCGTCCCAGCGCGAATAGGACTTCAGGTCCATCGGCGACAGCTTCCACAGCTTGCGGCCGTCGTTGATGCGGTCCTGCAGGCGACGGGTCTGCTCCTCGGCGCTCACCTCCAGCCAGTACTTGATGAGGATGATCCCGGACTGGGTCATCATCTTTTCGAACAGAGGCACCACCGTCAGGAACTTGCGCGCTTGCTCGACAGTACAGAAGCCCATGACCCGCTCGACGCCGGCGCGGTTGTACCAACTGCGGTCGAAGATCACCACCTCGCCGGCCGCCGGCAAATGGCGGAGATAGCGCTGGGCATACATCTGCGTCTTCTCCCGCTCGGTCGGTGCCGGCAGCGCCACGACGCGGAACACCCGCGGGCTGACGCGCTCGGTCAGCGCCTTGATGGTCCCGCCCTTGCCGGCGCCATCGCGGCCCTCGAACAGCACGCAGACCTTCAGGCCTTTCTCCACCACCCACTGCTGCAGCTTGACCAGCTCCACATGCAGCCGTTTGAGCTCCTTCTCGTAGGCTTTGCGGTCGAGTTTTTCCACTGCTGCCTGCTTGTCACGCTTCTTGGCTGCCTTGGCCATGGCCGTGCTCCTCTGGAGGGTGTTCGAGCGCCGTTGCGAATGGGCAGGCGCCGCGTGCGTCGGGCAACCTGTCAGCCGAGTATGGTTGATCCCCTTCGACCTGCCAGCCGCACTCACTTGGCGGTATTGAGCGCCACCGCCGCCTGAATCAGTGCCTTGAATGCCTTCGCGTCGATCGACTCGCCTTCGTGCAGGTCAATGGCACGCCGCGTGTTGCCTTCCAGGCTGGCGTTGAACAGGCCGGTCGGATCGGCCAGGGCGGCGCCCTTGGCGAAGGTCAGCTTCACCGCGCTCTTGTAGGTCTCGCCGGTGCAGAGAATGCCGGCGTGCGACCACACCGGCACCCCGCGCCACTTCCATTCCTCGATCACCTCGGGGTCGGCCTGCTGGATCAGCGCGCGAATTCGCGCCAGCGTCGCGCCCCTCCAGTCGCCCAGCTCGTGAATGCGGGCGTCGATCAGTTGCGTGGCGGAGATAGCCTCTGCTGCTGCAGCCGAGGTGCCTTGGTCGGTCTTCATGCGGGTAGTCGTCCTGCTGCGTGGTCGTGGGTGCGACATTGGAGTATCGCCATCTTCCGGCTTCCTTCCAGCGCCCTCGATTGCCGGGCAACAAGGTCGCTGCGGGTGGCCGCGCTTCAGCCACCCAGAGCAATGATCGCGAGGATCAGCACAGTGCCCACCACGGCGGTCAAGGCGCCGCCCGCCCAGGCCGTGGCGCCGGAGTAACGCGCCAGTAGCCAGCCGGCGGCAAACAGCACCGCCACCGCCACCAGGTTGGACAGGCGAATCGCCAGCGCCGTCTCCTGTATGAGCAGAAAGGGAATGACCACCGGAAAGGTAGCCAGCACGACCAGCAAAAAAATGCCTAGCGCCGCCAGCACGTCATCCCCGCCCAATCGTGCATGCAGCGGTTCAGCGGAGTTGTCCAGCAGGCCCTGGCGCAGCTTTTCCAACCCTTCGGGGCCGGCCGCAGCCGCCATGCGCGCAGGGAGTGCATCGGCGATCAACGCCCGACCCTCCTCCGCGCTCGCGCCGGTCTGCAGGCGCCACAGCAGGTTGCGGTTGCGCGTGCGCTCGGTCCAGGTACGCAGCAGGTACATCACGGCGTCGGCGAGGCCCCAGGCCAGGTTGCAGCCGAACGCCGCGATCAGCATGGTTCGCGCTTCCTCTCGACCGGAGGTGGCCACACTCAACGCGCCGACGAAGGTCATCGCCATCAGCAGTCCGAAGATCACCTCGGTGACGCGATCGACGGGATCGAGAATCGGCTGTCGCGGTTGCTTGCTGGATAGGTCCATCGCACGCCTCGCTGAATCCGTTAATCGGTACTCCGCGCCGCGTGAGCGGCGCAGCTGCCGGCAGATTCGCCGGCAGCGGTCCTTAAGGATGGCTTAACTATACTGATCACGCGCGCCAGTTCAGGAGTACGGAGAGCCGCGGCAGGACACCGACCAGTTCAGGAGGATTGGCAATGATTCCGGCAAAGTTTGGCGAGAAACCCACCGTACTCATCGTGGATGACACCCCCGACAACCTGACCATTCTGGCCGACTTGCTGAAGATCCTTTATCGGGTCAAGGCTGCCCGCGACGGCGCCAAGGCGTTGCAGATCGCCGCCAGCGACGACAAGCCCGACCTGATTCTGCTCGACGTCATGATGCCCGGCATGTCCGGTTTCGAGGTGTGCCGGCAGCTCAAGGCGCAGCCGGAGACACGCGATATCCCGGTGATCTTCCTCACCACGCTGGGCGCCGCCGAGGATGAGCTGCGCGGTCTGGAACTCGGGGCGGTCGACTACATCACCAAACCGATCAACCCGCCCACGGTGCTGCTGCGGGTGGACAACCATCTGAAGCTCAAGGCCGCCAGCGACTTTCTGCGCGACCAGAATGGCTTTCTCGAACGCGAGGTGGCGCGTCGCACGCAGGAAGTGGTCGCCATCCAGGACGTGACCATTCAGGCGCTGGCATCCCTGGCAGAAACCCGTGACAACGAGACCGGCAACCACATCCGCCGCACCCAGTTCTACGTGCAGCTCCTTGCCGAACAGGTGAAGGAGCATCCGCGCTTTGCCGCCGAATTGGACTCGTACACCCGCAATCTGCTGTTCAAGTCCGCGCCGCTGCATGACATCGGCAAGATCGGGATTCCCGACAGCATCCTGCTCAAGCCCGGTCGGCTGACCGCGGAAGAGTTCGAGGTCATGAAGACCCACACCACGTTGGGACGCGACGCCTTGCAGCGCGCGGAAGATGGCCTCGGCATCGAGGTGCCCTTTCTGCGCCTCGCCAAGGAGATTGCCTACTCCCACCAGGAGAAGTGGGACGGCAGCGGTTACCCGGAGGGAAAAGCGGGCGAGGACATTCCCCTGTCGGCACGCCTGATGGCGGTGGCCGACGTGTACGACGCGCTGACCAGCCAGCGCGTCTACAAGCCGGGCATGCCACACGAGGATGCCGTGGCGCTCATCAGCGAACAGCGCGGCCGCCATTTCGACCCCGATCTCGTCGATGCCTTCCTGGCTATCCAGGAGGAGTTCGCGGCCATTGCCCGACGCTACACCGATGCCGCCCCGCCGCCCCTGCAACCGGAGAGTGCCCGCGCGCAGAACGCCTCGGCATGAAGCCGCGTCCATGAGTCCGCTGGCCATTTCTTGCCCTCCCAGCCTTCCTCAGGCAGACGAACCGCGATGAAGTCACCGCTTGAAGTGCTGCAGCGCCTGGCGCTGCGTCTGAAGCTGCTGCTCGGCTTCGCTGGCGTGCTGTTGCTGGCCCTGTTTCTCGGTCTGTACAGCCTCCGCGTGCAGTACCTGCAGAACCAGCAGCTCCACCAGATCTACTCCCAAGACCTGGTCGGTCTGGCGCACATTGACTCCGCGCGCGTAGCCCTGGCGCAGATGGGCGTGCAGTTGCGCCAGTCGGTCCTGGCCAGCGACGCCACCGAGCAGGCCGCGGCTCTACGGCAACTGCAGGAGTCCAGCCAGTTGCTGCGCAGCGAGATCGACCTGGCCCGCCCGCTGGTGTTCCGCGACGTCAATCAACAGAACCTGACCCGTTTCGAGATCGCCTTCGCCGGGTACCAGCAGCAAGTCGACGAAGTGCTGCAGCTGCAGACCCCAGGTCCCACCAGAAGCCCGCAAAGCGCGCAGCTCGCCGCCAGTGCGAAGATCGACTCGCCGCTGTTCCAGCGCGCCGGCGCGACGGCCAGTGAAGCGCTCGCACAGATGGCCAAGGCCAAGCGCGAGGGTGCCGACATTGGCTCGGCGCAAGCGGCGCGCAGGCTGGACCGCAGCGTACAGCTGACCATTTGGCTGCTGGTGATCGGCATGCCAGTCGGGATCGTCTTTGGCTACCTGATCAGCCTGTCGATCCGCCGGCCCGCCGAGGGACTACGCCAGGCACTGGAGGCGCTGAGCAGCGGAAAGCTGGACATCGTGGTGCCCTACCAGAACTACCCCAACGAAATCGGCGAACTCTCGCGGGCCCTGGTTTCACTGCAGTCCGAAGCCCAGCAGATGGCCGCCCAGCGCTGGCTAAAGACCCACGTGGCCGCTATCAGCGGCGACCTTCACTCGGCCCGCGGCTTCGCCGAGCTGGGTGACAGCTTCCTGTCCGCCGTTGCGCCGCTATTGGGCATCGGCAGTGCCACTGCCTATGGCTACGAGGAGAGCCAGGGACGTCTGACGCTGTTGAGCCAGTACGCCGCCGCCCCGCTGACCGCGCCGCAGCGTCACATCCGCCTGGGCGAAGGTCTGGTGGGGCAGTGCGCCACTGATCGGCGGGCGATCAGCCTGGATCAGTTGCCGGCCGACTACCTGCACATCACCTCCAGCCTGGGCGACGCCGCGCCACGCGCGGTGACCGCCCTGCCCTTGCTGCGCGGCGAGCGGCTGCTTGGGGTTATCGAGCTCGCCAGCTTCCGGCCCCTGACCGCCAGCCAGCAGAGCCTGCTCGACGAGCTGCTGCCGCTGCTGGCAATGAACGTGGAAATACTCGAGCGCACCGTGCATACCCACCAACTGCTCGACGAGACCCGCGCGCAGGCCGCGCAGATGGAGGCGCAGCAGCAGGTCATCCAGACCACCAAGGCCTGGTACCGGAGCATCATCGAGTCGGCTCCCGACGGCATGATGGTGGTGGACTCCAGCGGTACCATCATCCTCGCCAACCCCAAACTGGAGACGCTGTTCGGCTTCGGCAGCGGCGAGTTGATCGGCGTGCGCGTCGAGCAACTGGTCCCCGACCAGTCACGCATCCAGCACCAGACACTGCGCAGCCAGTACTTCGAGCAGGGCACCAGCCGGCAGATGGGCGGCAACGGCCTCGACCTGCAGGGCGTGCGCAAGGACGGTAGCCAGTTCTCCGTGGAAATCGGTCTGTCGCGTCTGCCGGAGCTGCAGGGCAAGGGCATCTGCGTGTGCGCCTCGGTCCGCGACATCAGCGAGCGCCGCGCGGTGGAGGCGGTCATCCAGGAAAGCGAAGAGCGCCTGCAGGACATCCTCGCGCGCAGCCCGGTGAGCGTCGCCTTCGCGACCCAGGGGCACATCCACTTTGCCAACCCGAAATTCGTCGAAACCTTCGGCTTGGGCGTCGGCGACCAGGTCCCGCAGCTGTACGTCAACCTGCTCGACCGAGAAGAGGTATGGATGCATCTGCAGGCCGGCGAACCGTTCTATGAGCGGGAAGTGCAGATGTATGACAGTCAGGGCCGCCCCCGCGAAATGCTCGCCACCTACATTCCGATGCACTACCACGGCGAGTTCGGCGCGCTCGGCTGGCTGGTCGACATCACCCAGCGCAAGGCCGCCGAGCGCACCATGCAGCGGGCCAAGGAGCTGGCCGAGGAAGCCACCCGGGCGAAGAGCCATTTCCTCGCCAACATGAGCCACGAAATCCGCACCCCGATGAATGTGATCATCGGCATGAGCGGCCTGGCGCTGAACACCGAGCTGGACCGCAAGCAGCGCAACTATGTGGAGAAGATCAACCGCTCCGCCGAGAACCTGCTGGGCATCATCAACGACATCCTCGACTTCTCGAAGATCGAGGCCGGGGCGATGGACATCGAAGCCATCGATTTCCGCCTCGAAGATGTGATGGAGCATTTCGCTAGCGTGGTGGGCTTCCGTGCCGAGGAGAAGCAGCTCGAGCTGCTGTTCCAGATCGACGGCGAGCTGCCGACCGCGCTGCTCGGCGACCCGCTGCGACTCGGTCAGGTCCTGCTCAACCTCGGTATCAATGCGGTCAAGTTCACCGATCACGGCGAAGTGGTGGTGGGCGTTGAGCAGGTGGACTCCGCCGAGCCCGACGTCGAGCTGCACTTCTGGGTCAAGGACACCGGCATCGGCATGACCGCGGAGCAGTGCGAGCGCATCTTCCAGTCGTTCATGCAGGCCGATGCCTCCACCTCGCGCAAATATGGCGGCACCGGCCTCGGCCTGGCGATTTCGCACAAGCTGGTGCAGCTGATGCACGGCAAAATCTGGGTCGAGAGCGAGCCCGGGCGCGGCTCCACCTTCCATTTCCACGCGCGCTTCGGGCGGGCGAAACAGGCGCAGCCGCGCCGCGCCTGGCGAGCCGCTGAGCTGCGGGACGTGCGCCTGCTGCTGGTCGATGACAACGCCTCGGCACGGGAGATTCTCGCCGCGATGACGCACAGCTTTGGGCTGCAGGTCGATGTGGCGCGCAGTGGCGAGGAGGCGCTGCACCTGCTGGGGGACGCCGAGCGGCAACAGCGGCCGTATCGACTGCTGCTGATCGACTGGAAGATGCCGGAAATGGACGGCATCGAGGCGCTGCGCAGGCTGCACGAGCACGCCTGCCAGCTGCCCGCCGTGATCATGGTCACCGCTTTCGGGCGTGAAGACGCCCTCGATGCGGCGCGTCTGCAGAACATCACGCTGGACGCCGTGCTGACCAAACCGGTGACGCCCTCCACCCTGCTGGAAGCGATCAATCAGGCGTTGGGCGCAACAATGCCCAGCGAGCCGCGCAGCCTCGAACGACATGGCCAGACCGAGGACGCCAAGTCGGCCATCGCCGGTAGCCGGATCCTGCTCGCCGAAGACAACCTCATGAACCAGGAACTGGCGGTAGAGCTGCTCAGCGATGCCGGCGTCGAGACGGTGGTGGTCGGCAACGGTCAGGAGGCACTGGACCTGCTGGCGGCCGATACGCGCTTCGACGGCATCCTGATGGACTGCCAGATGCCCCTGCTCGACGGTTACGACGCCACGCGGGCAATCCGCCTGCGGCCCGAACTGGCGGACATGCCGATCATCGCCATGACCGCCAACAACCTCGCCGGCGACCGCGAGCGCGCCCAGTCTGCCGGGATGAACGATCACATCGCCAAGCCGTTCAACCTGGACAGCATGTTCGCCACCCTGGCGCGCTGGATCAAACCGGCCAAGCGCCGCATCGTGGCGCCCGCCCCTGCCGCTAGCCACGCATCGACGCATCTGCCGGCATTGCCCGGCATCGACCAGCACAAAGGCCTGGCCATCTGCAGCGGTAAAGCGCCGCTCTATCATCGTTTGCTGCTGAAGTTTCGGCATGGCCAGCGCGACTTCGCCAGCCTGTTCGACGCCGCCCGGCACAGCGACGATCCGACCGCCGCGCAACGCGCCGCCCACAGCCTGCGCGGCGCCGCTGGCAACATCGGAGCAGGCGCCGTGGCCGCCGCCGCCGCGCGCCTGGAACACGCCTGCCGGCAGGCCGCCCCGGACGAACGCATCGACGCGGTGCTCGCCGAGGTGCTGGTCGACCTGGCCGAAGTCATTCAGGGGCTCGCCGCACTGGACAGCCCATCGCCGGCCATTGCGGCATCCGCCGCCGACGCGCCCAGCCAGTTGCCGGCCCTGCTCGACCGACTACGCCATTGCCTGGCGCAAAGCGATACCGTCGCGGAAGACATCATCTCGGAGATCCACGAGCAGTTTCGCGACCGGCCGGCACCGGGCGTCCTGCGCCACCTTGCGCAAGCCATCGAAGCCTTCGAGTTCGAGCGCGCCTTGCAGTTGTTGGAGCGCTGGCAAGCGGAAGGCCACGACGTCCGGCAATGACCGCTGGTTCTTAGACGCGCGGCCGATCACGGGCCATTCTTACCAAAGCCCCTGCTTATGCAGCACTTCGCAGCAGCGCGAGGAAGGTCTCGATGCTCACTTGGATGCTGGTCTTCGTCCCCGCCGCAATCGCCGTCGAGTTGCTCGCGGCGGAGCAACATCTACTGGTGTTTCTGGCCGCGGCGCTGGCCATCGTGCCGCTGGCCGGGTGGCTCGGACGGGCCACCGAACAGTTGGCGGAGCGCTCCGGAGAAGGTGTGGGCGGGCTGCTCAATGCCACGTTCGGCAATGCCACCGAGCTGATCATCGCCCTCAGCGCGATGCGCGCCGGCTTGCATGACGTGGTCAAGGCGTCCTTGGTTGGCTCGATCGTCGGCAACATCCTGCTGGTGCTCGGCGCGGCCATGCTCGCCGGCGGGCTGCGCCATCAGGAGCAGCAGTACAACGCCTCTGCAGCCCGCTCTCAGGCCACGCTGCTGACCCTGGCGACCATTGCCCTGATCCTCCCGGCCGCCTACAGCGCGGTGGTCGCATCCCGTGCGCCCGACGGTCTGCAGGCATTGAGCTTGTATATCTCGCTGCTGCTGTTGCTGGTGTACGGCCTGTTCCTGGTGTACTCGCTGGTGACCCACAAGAATCTATTTGCCGGCGACCCCAATGCCCCACATACGCCGCACGCAACGCCGCTCTGGTCAAAGGCCAAGGCGCTGCTGGTACTGGGCACAGCGACCGTGATGATCGCCTGGATCAGCGAGATCCTGGTTGGCGCTATCGAGCCCAGCGCGCACCAACTGGGCCTGAGCAATCTGTTCGTCGGGGTGTTCATCGTGGCGATTCTCGGCAATGCAGCCGAACACTCCTCGGCGATCTCGGCCGCCATGAAGAACCGCATGGACCTATCGTTGGCTATCGCCATCGGCTCCAGCGTGCAGGTAGCGCTGTTTGTCGCGCCGGTGTTGGTCCTGGCCAGCTACTTTGTCGGTGGCGTGCCCATGGACCTGGCCTTCTCCGGTGGCCTGGTGCTCAGCGTGCTGCTGGCGGTACTGATCACCGGCCAGGTCGCTGGCGATGGCCGCTCCGACTGGCTCAAGGGCGTACAGCTGCTCGCCGTGTACCTGATTTTGGGGCTTGCCTACTTCTTCACCCCGGATGTCTTGCCCTCCTGAACTTTCCTTCGCTCGCAGGCGCACTCGATGAACGTTCTCCCGCCGCCCCACCCTACCGAGCCTGGGCGTCTTTCACGCGCCGCCGGCCCCGCCGCGGTCGGCTGGCGGCGCTGGTTGCCGGGGCTACGAATGCTGCGTGAGTATCAGCCCGGCTGGCTACCCAAAGACCTGATGGCTGGGCTGGTGCTGACCACCATGCTGGTTCCGGTGGGCATCGCGTATGCCGAAGCGTCAGGTGTTCCGGGCATCTATGGCCTGTACGCCACCATCGTCCCGTTGCTGGCGTACGCCCTTTTCGGTCCCAGCCGTATCCTCGTGCTCGGCCCAGACTCAGCCCTGGCCGCGATCATCCTCGCCGTCGTGCTCCCGCTATCCGCTGGCGACCCGATGCGCGCCATCGCCCTGGCCAGCGCCATGGCGCTGGTCTCGGGGCTAGTCTGCATTGCTGCCGGCCTGGTGCGCCTGGGTTTCATCACCGAGCTACTGTCCAAACCCATTCGCTATGGCTACATGAACGGCATTGCCCTGACGGTGCTGATCAGCCAGACCCCCAAGCTGTTTGGTATTTCCATCGACAGCAGTGGGCCGCTGCGCGACGTCCTGAACCTCGGCCGAGCGCTGCTGGATGGCCAGGCCAACTGGGTGGCCTTCGGCGTGGGCGCCGGGACGCTGGCCCTGATCCTGCTGCTCAAGCACTTCGAGCGCGTCCCCGGCATTCTCATTGCCGTGGTGATGGCGACCCTGGTGGTGGGCAGCCTCGGTTTCGCCGGCAATCACGGCGTCAAGGTGCTCGGCGAGCTGCCGCAGGGGCTCCCGGCATTCGCGGTGCCCTGGTTGCAGCTGGCCGATCTGATGCCCGTGCTCGTCGGTGGCTTTGCCGTGGCCCTGGTGTCGTTCGCCGACACCAGCGTGCTGTCACGCATCTACGCTGCGAAGAACCAGGCGCATGTCGATCCCAATCAGGAGATGGTCGGCCTGGGCGTAGCGAATCTCGCGACGGGGTTGTTTCAGGGCTTTCCCATCAGCAGCAGCTCGTCACGCACCCCGGTGGCCGAGGCGGCCGGCTCCAGGACGCAGCTCACCGGGGTGTTCGGCGCGCTGGGCGTGTCGCTGTTGCTGCTGCTGGCGCCCAACCTGCTGCAGCATTTGCCCAACAGCGCCCTCGCCGCGGTGGTAATAGCCGCCGCCATTGGCCTGTTCGAGTTCACTGACCTGAAGCGCATCTACCGCATCCAGCAATGGGAGTTCTGGTTGTCGATGAGCTGTTTCGTCGGCGTAGCGGTACTCGGTGCGGTGCCGGGGATCGGGCTCGCGGTGGTAATCGCGGTAATCGAGTTTCTCTGGGACGGTTGGCGGCCGCATTACGCGGTACTCGGACGTGTCGACGGCATCCGCGGCTACCACGACATCTCGCGCTACCCCGACGCCCGCCGGGTACCCGGCCTGGTGCTGTTCCGCTGGGATGCTCCGTTGTTCTTCGCCAACGCCGAGCTGTTTCAGAACTGCGTACTGGAAGCCGTTAGGCAGTCACCGACGCCCGTACGCCGCATGGTGGTCGCCGCCGAGCCGGTCACCAGCGTGGACGTGACCTCGGCGGACATGCTCGTGGAATTGGAGCAGACCCTGAGGACCTCAGGCATCGAATTGCGCTTCGCCGAAATGAAAGACCCGGTCAAAGACAAACTCGAGCGGCTGGAGGTGCTGAAGCGCATCGGCGCCGACATCTTTTACCCGACACTCGGCGCCGCCGTGGATGCCTATCTGGAAGCGCATCAGATCGACTGGACGCCTTAGGCCCGGCTTGACGCCGCAGACTGGAGCCGTCGTTCCGCCACTGCCGCTTCGTCAGTTCCGCGCATAGCCGTCGACCTTGCTGCAGCCCCTCACCGCGGGCCAGACGCGCACCTCCCGCCAGCAAACTCAGCGCTTCGGCCGAAGCGCTCAGCCCCCCTCTCCGGCCCAACCGCGAACACGCGCCCCTCTTATACAGCTTCGCTGAAGCGATAACACAAAGCTCACCTCCAGGCTGCCCTGCGTCGATGCGCTCCCCTTCCAATCGACTATTGGAAATTTGGGTCAACACCTTATAAAGTCATGCCTTGGGTATATGCCTTAAATCAATTGCTGATGGCGGAGTATTCATAACACTTCTTGCGGCCTAAAAACCCCATTCTAGAGCGGTATTAATCCTTTTTAACCAAGACTGCGATTCCTCCTTTCACCAGCAAAATTGACTGTTTTCGCATGCTACTGTCACCGCTGCTTGACCCACATCCAAGGAGAGCCGTATGACAAAAACAACATGGCCCAAGGTGTTCCAGCGTCACGCCCTGGCTATCGCTGTCGCCACCGGGAGTGCCGCTCCGGCCTATGCCGTCAACTTCAATATTGGGGAGATCGAGGGGCAGTTCGATTCGTCGCTGTCGGTCGGCGCCAGCTGGTCCATGGCAGACCCGGACAACAAGCTGGTCGGCTCGGCCAACGTGGTGCCGGCCACCGGCAAGCGCGGCACCGGCTTCACCCAGACCAACGACGATGGCCGGCTGAACTTCAAGAAGGGCGAAACCTTCTCGAAGATCTTCAAGGGCATCCACGACCTCGAGCTGAAGTACGGCGACTTCGGCGTGTTCACCCGCGGCAAGTACTGGTACGACTTCGAACTGAAGGACGAAAGCCGGCTGTGGAAGGACATCGACGACCACGGCCGCAAGGAAGGCGCCAAATCGTCCGGCTTCCAGCTGCTGGATGCCTTCGCCTACTACAACTACACCGTTGCCGAGCAACCCGGCAGCGTGCGCCTGGGCAAGCAGGTGGTCAGCTGGGGTGAGAGCACTTTCATCGGCAACAGCATCAACTCGATCAACCCGATCGACGTCTCCGCTTTCCGCCGTCCCGGCGCGGAGATCAAGGAAGGCCTGATCCCGGTCAACATGTTCTACATGTCGCAGAGCCTGACCCAGGACCTCTCCGCCGAGGCCTTCTATCAGCTGGAGTGGGACCAGACCGTCATCGACAACTGCGGCACCTTCTTCTCCGGCACCGACGTGGCGGCCGATGGCTGCAACACCAACTACAACATCCTCGATGCCAACAGCATTGCCTTGTTGCGCGGCGCGCAGGCCAGCCCGCTGGGCGGTGTGCTGGCCGGGGTCACCGCCACGCCGGAAGGCCTGATGGTGCCGCGTGGCGGCGACCGCGATGCGCGCGACTCCGGTCAGTGGGGCCTGAGCCTGCGCTGGCTGGGCGACGACGTCGAATACGGCGCCTACGCGATGAACTATCACAGCCGCACGCCGATCGTCAGCGTGCAGAACGCCAACCGCGCCGGCATTCAGCAGGCCCTGGCGGCGGGCACCGCGTTTGGTGGCCTGACCACGGCGAATGGCAGCGCGGCGGCGCAGTTCGTGCTGCTCGGCCGCGGCAGCTACCTCCTCGAATACCCCGAGGACATCCGCCTCTACGGCCTGAGTTTCGCCACCACCCTGCCGACCGGCACCGCCTGGTCGGGTGAACTCAGCTACCGCCCGAACATGCCGCTGCAGACCAACACTTCCGACCTGACCCCGCGACTGGCAACCACCGTGGCTGGCGCACTGCCGACCGGCGGCGTGGCCGGCGCGCTGAATCAGGCCGGTCTCGTCTCGCATGGCTACAACCGCAAGGAAGTCACCCAGGCGCAGACCACCTTCACGCATTTCATCGATCAGGTCATGGGTGCGGAGCGCGTAACCCTGGTCGGCGAGGTGGGGGTGACCTATGTCGGTGGCATGACCGACGACGTCGGCAATCGCTATGGCCGCGATGCGGTGTTCGGCGTGCCGGAGAACGCCGCCGCGCAGCGCCAGTACGGCTCGCACGGCTTCTACACCTCGTCGTCCTGGGGCTACCGCGCGCGCGCCATCTGGGACTACACCGACGTGATCGCCGGGGTGAACCTCAAGCCCAACGTGGCCTGGTCGCACGACGTCGACGGCACCGGCCCGGTGTTCAACGAAGGCTCCAAAGCCGTCAGCGTCGGTCTGGATGCCGACTACTTGAACACCTACACCGCCAGCCTCAGTTACACCAACTTCTTTGATGGCGACTACAGCACCATCACTGACCGCGACTTCATCGCGCTCAGTTTCGGCGTGAATTTCTAAGGTCAGGGAGAACAATAAGATGACTATTCATATGCGCATGCTGCAGTGCAGCGCCCTGGCGCTGAGCCTGCTGGCCAGCAACGTGATGGCGGCGGTCAGCGCCGACCAGGTGGCCAAACTCGGCACCAGCCTGACACCGCTGGGCGGCGAGAAGGCCGGCAACGCCGACGGCAGCATCCCGGCCTGGGACGGCGGACTGTCGCAGACCGCCGCACCGGTGGATGCCAAAGGTTTCCTCGGTGATCCCTATGCCGGCGAGCAGCCGCTGTTCACCATCACCGCGCAGAACCTCGAGCAGTACAAGTCCAAGCTGGCGGTCGGCCAGATCGCGATGTTCAAGCGCTATCCGGACACCTACAAGATGCCGGTGTACGTGACCCACCGTTCGGCCGCCTTGCCGGAGCGGGTCTACCAGGCCGCCAAGCTGAGCGCGCAGAAGACCACCCTGCTGGAAGGCGGCAACGGCCTGAAGGACTTCGCCGACAGCCGCTACTACGCCTTCCCGATTCCGCAGAACGGTCTGGAAGTGGTGTGGAACCACATCACCCGTTACCGCGGCGGCAGCGTGCGGCGCATCATCGTGCAGGCCGCGCCGCAGACCAACGGCGCCTACTCGCTGGTCAACTTCGAGGACGAAGCCTCGTCACCGGAAAGCATCACCGACCTGCCGGCGAACAAGGCGGAGAACGCGCTGATCTTCTTCAAGCAGCGGGTGACCGCCCCGGCGCGCCTGGCCGGCAACGTGCTGCTGGTCCATGACTCGCTCGACCAGGTCAAGGAACCGCGCATGGCGTGGATCTACAACGCCGGTCAGCGCCGCGTGCGCCGCGCCCCGCAGGTCGCCTACGACGGCCCGGGCACTGCCTCCGACGGCCTGCGCACCTCCGACAACTTCGACATGTACAACGGCGCGCCGGACCGCTACGACTGGAAGCTGATCGGCAAGAAGGAGCTGTACATCCCCTACAACAACTTCCGCCTCGGCCTGCCGTCGGTGAAGTACAGCGAGATCATCAAGCCGGGGCACACCAACCAGGAACTCGCGCGCTACGAGCTGCACCGCGTCTGGGAGGTGGAGGCCACGCTGAAGAGCGGCGAGCGCAACATCTACGCCAAGCGGCGCTTCTACGTCGACGAGGACAGCTGGCAGATCGCGATGTCCGAGCACTACGACGGCCGCGGCCAACTGTGGCGCATCGGCCAGGCCATGCTGACCCAGCACTACCAGGCGCAGGCGCCGGCGTACGCCTTCGAGGCGCTGTACGACATCATCAGCGGTCGCTACCTGGCGATCGGCATGAACAACGAGGAAAAGCACGCCTTCGAGTTCGGCTTCAAATCGTCGATGTCGTCCTACACCCCGGCAGCGCTGCGCAGCACCGGTGTGCGCTGAGCCGCTGATTGCCTGCTGAATGGCGGCGCGCGTCAGCGCGCCGTATGACTGAAGCGGCAGGCCCGCGCCGGGAGTCCCCCTTCCCCGCGCGGGCCTGGTCTTGATGCCTGCGAGGCTGCCCATGCACGACAATGTTCGCGTCCTGCCGACGAGTGCCCGACTCCGCGCAGTCGAGCGTCCGCTGCCAAATCTTCCCAACCACCATGTGCCGCGCCAGCGCCTGGCCGAGCGGCTGCTGGCCAACGACCGACGCTTGACCCTGATCTGCGCGCCGGCCGGGTTCGGCAAGAGCGTGCTGCTCAATGAATGCGCTCGCCAGGTGGGACTCGGCACGCGCACCCTCTGGATCGACCTGCAGGGCCAGCCGCTGGAGCCGGCGGACCTGCTGGCGCGCCTGGCGGCGGCACTGCGCCTGCCGCATGGTGACGGGGAGCCGGGCAGTGAACTGCGCCAGATGCTGTCGCGCTATCCGCAACCGCTGTGGATCTTCCTCGACGACTTTCCCAGCGCGGTGAATCCCGCGCTGGACGATTGCCTTGCCCGCCTGCTGGAGCACTCGCCGCACACGCTGCGCTGGTGGATCAGCAGCCGCCGCCGACCGGCGTGGAACCTGCCGCGCCTGCGGCTGCAGAACGATGTGCAATGGGTCAGCGCCGATGACCTGCTGCTCAACGAGCGCGAGCTGAGCCAGCTGCTCAAGCAGTTCAAGTTCCAGCTGCCAGCCGAGCTGCAAACGCAGCTGCTGCGCTGCAGCGAAGGCTGGTTTGCCGGGGTCTGCCTGCTGTTGCTCGACTCGTCGATCGAACAGCTTGCCGCGCGCCTGGCGACGCCCTCGAAGCTGCTGCTCGACTACTTCGAGCGCGAGGTGCTGGCCGAGCTGCCGACGCCGTGCCGCCAGGCGCTGTTCACCCTGGCGCACATGCCGCGCTTCTCCACCGACCTGAGCCATCACCTGCTGGAGGGCGAGGCCGACGCGCAGATCGTCGCGGAGCTCTGCGCACGCCAGCTGTGCATCCGCGTACCGGACGAGCATGACGAGGGCTTTCGACTCTGGCAGCTGCTGGCAACCACACTCAAGCGTTTGCCCAGCGACCGCACCGCCCACCATGTGCACACCCTCGCCTGCCAGTGGTTCGCCGCACGCGGCGATTTCCGCGCCGCCGTGGAACACGCGCTGCTGGCCGGCCAGCCCGAGGTGGCGGCCAGCTACCTGCAGCGCTACGGCCACGGCCAGCTGCTGATCGGCCAGAGCGTGGCGCAGTTTCTCCAGTGGCGTAACGAACTACCCGCCAGCCTGCTGGCCAGCACCCCGAAGCTGATCATCATGCAGGCCTGGGCGTTGATTCTCTGCATGCGCCTCGACGAGGTCGACGCCTGCCTGGCGGACCTCGTGCAACTGCTGCCGCAGCCATCTGCGCACAAGCAGCGCCAGCTGCTGGCCCACTATCAGGCGGTGCTCGGCGTGCTGCACCGCCTGCGCGGCCTGGCCAGTGCCCGGCCGCACTGCGAGGCGGCGTTGGAGCACCTGAGCGAGACGACCTGGTCGTCGCGGATTCTCTGCCATCAAGCCCTGGCCCAGCAGGCCACCGCCGAGCTGGACCTCGCCCGCGGCCAGCAACACAGCGGCGAAGGCCTGCGCCTGGCCCGCGCGCACGGCAGCGTGCTGTTCGAGACGCTGCTCAGCGTCGATATCGTTCACCAGCTGATCATGCAGGGCGAAGGCGCGCGCGCGACGGAGCTGCTCGAACAGTCCCTGCAACTGCTGCTGGCCAACGAGCTGCACGGGCCGATTCGCGCGCGCCTGCAGTTGCTGCGCGGCGTGCTGCGGGCCAACGCCGGCGAAGCCGACATCGCGCGAGCGGCGTTCGAGCAAGGCGTGAGCGAGGCGGAGAGCTGCGGTGACGCCTACCTGCTGTTCGGCTACCTCGGCCTGGCCGAGCTGAGCGTCGATGAAGGCAAGCTGGATGGCGCGCAACGCCTGCTCGACCTGGCCGAGCAGCGGATGCGCCAGCTGCATGTGCCGGAATCGCAGTATCGCGACGCCCTGCAGCTGGCCCAGGGCGAGCTGTGGCTGGCCGAAGGACAACTGGAGCGCGCCGCGGCCATCGTTCAGGCGGTCTGCCAGCGCCTCGGCAACCAGCACTATCTGGTGCCGCACGGCTTCTACGATCTGCCACTGCGCGCACGCCTCAGCCAGGCGCGCGTCGAACTGGCCCTCGGAAATCTCGAGCTCGCCGGCCAGCAGCTGCACAGCCTCAAGCATGACTGCCTGCACAGCGGGCACTACAGCCTGGCCACCCAGGTGCAGCTGCATCTGGCCGAGACCCTAGAGATGGCCGGCGAGCACCCGCGGGCCGATGAGTGTTTGCTGGTGGCCCTCACCCAGGCGCAACAGCAGCAGCTGATCAAGCCGCTGCTGGCCCTGCAGCTGCGTCAGGCGCCCTGGCTGGAGGAGCTGTTTCTCCGCCATCCGGAGTTCGCCGCGCTGCGCCACCAGCTGCTGCGAGTAAGCAAGCAGTACCAGGGGGCTTCGCTGGTGATCGGTCCGGAGCTGAGCAAGCGCGAGCTGACGGTCCTCGACCTGGTCGCCAAGGGCTACTCCAACCTGGAGATCGCCGAGGCGCTGTACATCTCGGTGCATACCGTGAAGAGCCATGCGCGGCGCATCAACACCAAGCTCGGCGTGCATCGCCGCACCCAGGCGGTGGCCTGGGCGAAATCCGAAGGGCTGATCTAGCGCGCGCCACTGCGCCAGTTCGCGCCGGCCGCGCGGTGCGGTAGGCTTGCCTGCAAAGCCAAGGTCAATACCTTAGTACCGGTCAATGATTCGCAAGGTTGAGAGATGAAGCGCCAGAGCACTCGAGAGCAGATCCTGATCACCTGTCGCAAGCTGTTCAACGCCAAGGGCATCGCCGCGGTGACCACCGCGGCGATCGCCGAGGACGTCGGCATCAACGAAGGCAACCTCTACTACTACTTCAAGAAGAAAGCCGACATCGTCAATGCGCTGTTCGAGCAGTTCGCCGAGAAGCAGCTGCAGGTCGCCGCCGACGGGCAGAAGCTGCAGCTGTGGTTCCAGCTGATGTGGGAGTGGCGCTTCTTCTACCGCGACAGCATGTTCATCTTCACCCTGGAGCCGGCCCTGCGCCTGCAGCTGCGCGAGCTGTCCAACAAGGTGCAGGGCTACGGGCGCAGCAAGCTGCAGGAGATGGTCAGACTTGGACAGCTCAGGGCCAGCGAGGAGGAGCTGGAAATCCTGTTGGAGAACTGCTGGATCATTTCCACCTACTGGATCGAGTACCTGCAGTCGCGCCACGGCATCACCCGTGTGACCAAGAAGCACCTGGAGTGGGGCTACAAGCAGATGGCCTCGCTGTTCCACCCCTACCTGGTGCGCCCCGCCGCTGCCGGCGACTCAGCCAACTACCTGGCGGCCGCCGACTAGGCTGTGCACGGCGGCGTGAGACGACAGACTCACGCCGCATGCGCATTCAATCGCCGAGCGATTTGACGCCTTCGACGTAATCCATGCGCAGACGCATGAGGTACTGCATCAAGCGCGGCGATAAACGCTGCGCCAGCCAGCCCAGCCCGACCTCGCTGCGCGGCGAGACGCAGAACATCTTGCCCTTGGCCACATCCTCGAGCACATCACGGGCGACCTGTTCCGGCGCGGTGCCCTTCTTGGCGTAGTGGCTGACTGCATGGGCCTGGCGCGTCTCGGCATCGCTGCCGCGCACCTTGGTGCGCTTGATGATGTCCGTATCGATGGTGCCCGGGCAGAGGATAGTCAGGCCCACGGAGGTCCCATGCAGCTCGCTGGCCAATGACTGGGAAAGCCCGACCACCGCATGTTTGGAGGCGCAGTACGCCGCCATGCGCGGCATGGGGATCAGCCCTGCGCCCGACGCGGTGTTGATGATGTGGGCCGGGGTGTTCTGCGCGAGCATGCGCGGCAGGAAGGCATGGATGCCATGGATCACCCCCATGACATTGACCTCCATCACCCACCGCCAATCCGCCAGCTCGGTGTCGATCACCAGCCCCGCGTGACCCACGCCAGCATTGTTGAACAGCAGGTCGACCCGCCCTTCGCGGGCGAACACTTCATCGGCGAACGCCGCCAGCGCAGCGGCGTCAGTGACGTCCAGCGCGTAGGCCGTGGCGCCGTCGAGTTCGCTGGCCACCTGCTGCGCTGCCGCCAGGTTCACGTCGGTGCAGTAGACCCGGCTGCCCTGCGCGCTGAGGCCACGGGCAATCGCCCGACCGATGCCCGAACCGGCACCAGTGACGACCGCAATCTTGTTCTTGTAGTAGTGATGCAGATTGGCCAAGGGGCACGCTCCTGAACGGTCCTGCGCACCTCGGCAGCAGGCGCCTGGCTGGCGTGCCTGCCTCGACAATGCATGAGTGAGCAATCAGTCGTCAGGATGCCGTTGCATCGCTGCCGTACGTTTCGAAAATAAGGCCTTTACCTTATCAAGTCCACGCACAGGCGGCGGCATTCACGATGGTTAGAGCGGATCATTACCCAGGCCAGCGGGCAGCGCTGTCGGCACTGCTTTCACGACGCCAGAAACGCGCTGATCGTCGCTAGCACGGTGTCCGGATACTCGCGGTGCGGCACGTGTCCGCAATCGGCCAGGACCTGCAGAGTCGCCGGGCCAGACGCCAGCGCGGTGATGCGTTCGGGATGCCGGCGCGAGCCGTACTCGTCGTGATCCCCGTGCAGGCTCAGCAGCGGGCAGCGCACCTGGGCCAACTGCTCATCCAGACTCCAGCCACGGAAGGCCTCGGCGAGCCAGCTGTCGACCCACGCGCGCAGCACCCACTGGGCTTTCTCGCCGTGGTACTTCTTCAGCCGCTCCAGTTGGCCCGGCTCGGCAAACTGAACATCCGCCGCGCGAATGCTCGCGCGCATCTCGCTATCGACGAAGGCCTGCGCAGATTCGGTGATCAACGCCTGGCACGCCTGGGGATGCGCCGCCGCGCAACCCACCGCCATGCCGCCGCCAACGCTGTGGCCCATCACCACGAACTGCTCCAGGCCGAGTTGCTGGCACAGCGCGCGAAAGCTGCCGCTGGCTTCGTCCTGGATGAACGTCAGCGGCAACGTGCCGGGATAGGCGGCCGAGCGGCCGAAACCCAACCGGTCATAGGCGATGACCCGCCGCCCACAGTGCTGCGCCAATTGCTCGGGGAAGTCGCGCCACAGCGCCACGCAGCCCAGCGAGTCGTGGAGCAGCACGATAGGCGCGCCGCGCTCCTCGAGCGGGGTCCAGCTCTGCGCGAACAGCTGCCCGTGCGCTGTGTCGATCCAAAATGTTTGGCTAGAGACCTGCGGCATAGTGCCCTCTCCTACTGCGAACTCACCCACCACCCTCAGCCCCCCCAACCGCGCGGCGCTGGTTCGAGGTGCTGAATACGGCCACCGGTTGTTCAGTCTGTCGTGCGGCATGTGCCGGTTGCCGCCGATTTTATTCTCGTGGTCGCGCAGGCGCAGGCCTAAAAGCGCGGACGGTTCTGAGTGACTGTTTGGGCCATGAATTCAGCCGGCTAACGCGGCGCCTACGACGGTTCCAAGAACTTGCATGTGGTGCTTGACCTTAAAGTTGAGTTGAACGTTAGGGTTTCCGCGCCCGCCTCCCAAACCTATGAGTGGGGAGTGCAAAACGTGGGTTCCAGGGCAAGGACCTCATTACGACGCGGAGAACAAACAGACATGAAATTCACAACGGTTGCGGCAGCTGGAATTCTTCTGAATGCCATCGCCAGCTCTTCATGGGCAGCGGATGTGCCGGCCCCTCAACAGGCTGCGACCGCAACGACGCTCATCGCCGGCCATAGCGTTCCCGTCCTTGCGGGCGGGCTGTACGACCGCTTCCACTCCAATCCGCCACTCTCCGTCATCGCCTCCGAAGCGCCCGATGTCGACCTGGGATGGTTCAAGCAGCTCAAGAAGACCAAGGTCGATATAGGGTTCGAATCCTATTCGCCAAACTTCTATTACAAGAACAGCAAGGTGACGGCGGTCTTCACCGCAGACCTGCAAACACTGAGGTCATTGATCCCCGCCGAGGTGCTGGAACAGGTTCAACCGCTTCAGGTCTGGCCCGGCAGAGGCTTGGTCGCATTGACCGCCTATGCCTATGAATACTGCGACAACGACAGCTACAACGAGATCTCGTTGTCCATCGTTACCAACAAGCCTGGGAACGCCAACCTGGGGCCGGTCTCGCTGATTGGCCAGTCGATGTCGAAGGACTTCTGGGGCTACGTGCTCAAGCTCCCAGTCAACACGGAGCTCGCCAGGGTTAGAGGCGTGGTCGGCTACAACTTGCCCAAGTGGCTAACCGGGATCAACGTCCGGGAGAACGACAAATCGATTGTCTTCGAGATCGTTGACAGCCAAACCGGGCAAGTCGACGTCACCCTTGAGACGGAAAAGCTGAACGAGCTTTCCACCGAAGCTGAACTGGTCACCAACAGCTTCACCAACATCGACCACACCGGCGAACTGACTTACGGCTATGCCGTTTCACGCCAGTTGAGCCATGCCTCCAGTACCGACGAAGACTCGGTGAAACTGGGACTGCGCGATGGCAGCCTGTCCACGTACATCAAGGCCTTGGCGCTGGGCGAAATGATCAAATACGAATACGTACCGAATTTCCAAAGCGCGCTGTATGCCCCTGCGCCACTGCAATCGATGCTGGATAGCGAGTGACTTTCGATGCGGAAAAGGGGACGCGAGTCCCCGGTTCCCGCCTGCTAAGCAGTCAAAGGGTGCCCCCCTGCTGGTCAACAACGCGCGGCCGCTCTTTCATCCACCCCTAAGTCTGGCTGCGGCAGGCCAGCTTTGGCGGTTGGGCGCGGGTGGCGAACCAACAGAGGATCGAGCCGAGGCAAACCATGGCCGCCCCTTGCCAGAACGACAGCGAAAGCGGCGTGCTCAGCGACAGGGCCGCCAGTGCTGCGGAGAGGACCGGTATGAAGTACGCCGCGCCGGCGAGGATGGTGACGTTGCCGAGCAGGATGCCGACGTTCCACGCCGCGTAGCCAAAGCCCATCGCGGAGGCAGCCAGCGCCAGGTAAATCAGCGCGTGGAGACTGAAATCCATCGAGCCTCCACCGCCGACCAGGTACTTGGCCCACAGCGTCAACGCGGTGAGCATGAAGAACAGCGTGATGCCGTTCTTGCCGATGGCGATGCGGGTGGTCACCGTGCAGTACGTGGCCCAGATTACGGCGCCGGTGAAGGCGAGGCCGTAACTGAGCAGGTTGTCCTGGACGTTCGCAGGCATGCCGTCACGCAGTTGCAGATTGCCGCTAGGCGCCGCTATCGGCACAAGCGTGCATCCACAGCGATAGTGCGGCTCCTCTCCTCATCTGGCGCCCAGTGGTTAATCATTGGCACCGCCTGTCGACTCCCTCCCCGTCCGTTCTGGCATGTTTTCGTGCAACTGCCACATGGCAATCACGACAACGAGGGAAGGTGCGGCATGGCAACAAACGAACGTGACGGCGTAAGTCGCCGTAAATTCATCCGCAATGCGGGCGTGGTCGGCGCGGCAGGTGCGGCGGTAGCCGCTGGAGCGGTGTCGCTCGGCACGGCGGTGGCTGGTGAGAAGCGCGGCGCCAAGAACGTCGATTGCGACTACGACGTGGTGGTCATCGGGGGTGGCTTCGCCGGCGTGACCGCGGCGCGCGACAGCATGAAGAACGGCTATAAGACGCTGGTCCTCGAAGCGCGCAACCGTCTCGGCGGGCGCACCTTCAGCAGCGAGTTCGCCGGCCACAAGGTCGAGCTGGGCGGCACCTGGATTCACTGGACCCAGCCCTTCGTGTGGGCCGAAGTGCAGCGCTACGGGCTGAAGCTGAAAGAGACCCCCGAGCCGTTCGTGGAAGAGCAGCAGACCGTGCGCATCATCCACGAAGGCAAGGCGGTCGAGCCCAAGCTCGAGGAGCTGATCGGCATCTCCAAGGCGATCAAAGAGTACTTCGCCCACGCGCCCAAGCTGTGGGAGCGCCCCTACGACGCCAAGCACTCCTGGAAGGAGCTGCTCGCTGTCGATGCCATGAGTGGCGCCGATCGCTTCGCACAATTGAAGCTCACCCCACTGGAGCGCAGCTTCGTCGATGCCTACGTGTCCGGTATCGCGCATACCACCAGCGACCGTGCCTCCTACGCCGACGTGGCGCGCTGGTGGTCGCTTCCGGGCTGGAACATGACCGCATTCGTCGATGCGATAGGCCGCTACAGCTTCAAGGACGGCACCATCAGCCTGATTAACGCGATGGTCGACGACGGCAAGCCGGAGGTACGTCTATCCACGCCGGTGACCAAGGTTGAGGAGCAGGGCAAACGGGTGCTGATTACCACCCAGGGCGGCGAAACCATCAAGGCTGCCGCGGTGATCGTGGCGGTGCCGATGAACGTGCTGCCGCGCATCGCCTTCACTCCGGCGCTTGACCCCAAGCTGGTCGAGGCGGCCAAGGAAAAACACAGCGGCAGCGGCATCAAGGTGTTCATCCGTACCAAGGGCAAGCTGCCGGGCGACGGCAAGCGCATCGGCGTGGGCGGCTCCGAGCATCCACTGAACATCCTGGCGACCTACGCCAAGGCCGAGGACCACACCATCTTCGTCGGCTTCGGCGCCGACCCGGACAAGCTCGATATCCAGGACCGTGATGCCGTGCAGGCGGTGGTGAGTTCCTTCTACCCGGATCTCGAGGTCGAGGAGTGCTACGGCTATGAGTGGACCCTTGATCCGTACGCCAAGGGTACCTACTGCAGCTACAAGCCGAACTGGCTGGGCAAGTACTACGACCACTTCCAGAAGGACCGCGGCCGCGTGATCTTCGGCCAGGGTGACCATGGCGAAGGCTGGCGCGGCTTCATCGACGGTGCCATCGGCGCCGGTGGCCAGGCGGCAATGCGCACCCACAAGCTGCTGGGCTGATTGCTCCCTTGCCGGCGGCGCGCTGCGGCGCCCGCCGGTTTTTTTACGACTTCTGCTGGCGGAAAACGCTTGGTGTCATGCCGGTCCAGCGGCGGAACGCCCGGCTGAAAGCGCTGGCTCCGGTGTAGCCCAGTTGCTGGGCAATTTCGGTCAGGCCATTCGACGGCTGACGAACCAGTTCGATGGCCAGTGCCTGGCGTATCTCTGCGACCAATTCGACAAACTCCACTTCCAGCTCGTGCAATCGCCGCTGCAGAGTGCGCTTGCTCATGCACAGGTGCCGGGCGACCTGTTCGATGCCGATATTGCCGTCGCTCAGATTGGCTTCGATGACCAGGCCGATGCGGGTGGTCAGTTCGGTATCAGCCAGGCGCTGGCGGCGCTCCGCTTCAAGCCCTGGTAACAGCGCTCGGTGCAGGCGGGGATCGGCCGTCGTCAGGGGGGCGTCGAGTATCTTCCGGGGCCAGGCGATGACGTTGGTTGGCTGACCGAATCGCAGCGGACACGCGAACACCTCGCGGTGCAGGCTGATGTCCGCCGGCTGCGGATGGGCGAAGTCCACCCGCAGCGGGGCGAAACATTCGCCCGTGAGCTCGCGCAGCATGGCGTAGAGCGTGCCGACCGCGAACTCGGCGTCCTGGCGACGCTGACTGACGCTGGGGTCGGTGACCTGGTAGCTGATTTCCAGGCGGCCAGCATGCAGGCGCCAGTTCACCTCGCTGCCCTGGGCGTGTACCACGATGTAGCGGCTGGCGCAGTCGAGCATGGCGCGTACGTCGGGGGCGCTGCGCACCGCGTTGCCGACACCGCCCAGGAGGCTGTTGCTGACGCGCGCGCCGAGCAGGCCGAGCCCCATGCGCAGCCCCAGGTTGGGGTCGCTGCCTTGCGCAGCCGCTTCCAGTAAGCCGTTGTACTGGCGCAGGGGGATGGCCACATCCGGGCATTCAAGCACCGACTCGTCCAGGCCGACTTTCGCGAGGTAGGGACGGAAGAGGTCGCCGTGCCACTGCAGCAGCGCTTCGGCGTAGACGGTGTGCTTCAGACGGGACATGACGAGAGAGCTCCTGATCCGAGCGACTTGGTTGGCTGCTTAGCGATCCGGCATCGGCGCAGATCGGCGAGGTACGCGCATGGACCGTAACAAAGCAGGGTGCAGCGAGCCCCTCCCCTTTTGTCTGCGCAACGGTTGGGGCTGACGGGTCCAGGACGAAGCTGGCGGAGGTCTCGATCGGGGGTGATGCCCGCTCTCCCCCTGGGTTCACCCTCGCGTGTATCGCCGATAGGCGTCATTCGAAATTCGATTGGCGCTCAATGGATAATCTCTGGCGCAGACCAGCGTTCAGCGAATCTTGCGCAATGTCACCTTAGGTTCACCGCAATTACCTGCTGGAGAACCTCCACATGCCTTTCCTGACTCGCTCGCTGGCCGGCCTCTCGCTGCTGCTTCTGAGCCACGCCCTGCATGCCGCCGACTGCGACGCCAGCGCCGGCGAGAAAATCTTCCAGACCAAGTGCAGCGCCTGCCACGCCCTCGATAGCGAGCGCGTCGGTCCGCACCTCGCCGGCGTGGTCGGCCGGCCGATCGGTGCAGTGCCGGGCTTCGCCTATTCCGCCGATCTGGCCGCGGCCAGCAGTAGCAACTGGAGCCTCGAGCAACTCGATCGCTGGCTGACCGCCCCCGCAAAAATGTTCCCCGAGACGGCCATGGCCTTTGGTGGCCTGCGCAATCCCGGTGAGCGTCAGGCCGTGCTCTGTTTCCTCACACAGCACGGCTGATGCCAGGCCTGCGCTGCAGGCTCCAAGCCAGGCGGGACGCTCCCCGCCGATACGTGAAGCCACAATAAGGAAAACAATCTGTGCGTATCACTCCTCTCAAGCGCTGCCTGTTGGCAGCAGCCGTTGCGGCGGCGACAGCCCCGGTGGGCGCCGCCACCTTCGACCTCGGCGAACTCCACGGCCAGTTCGACTCGGCCCTCTCGATCGGTGCCAGCTGGGCCACCGCCGACGCCGAATCCAAGCTGATCGGCCTGGAAAACGGCGGCACCGGTTTTTCCACCTCCGGCGATGACGGCCGCTTGAACTTCAAGAAGGGCGAAACCTTCTCGAAGATCTTCAAGGGCCTGCATGACCTCGAGCTGAGCTACGGCGACACCCGTGCCTTCGTGCGCGGCAAGTACTGGTACGACTTCGAGCTCAAGGACGAGCACCGCCAGTTCAAGGAAATCAGCGACGAGGGTCGCGTGATGTCCTCGCGCTCCTCCGGCGCCGAGCTGCTCGATGCGTTCGTTGCCCAGCGCTACGAGCTGGCCGGCCACCCCGGCGAAGCGCGCCTGGGCAAGCAGGTGGTGAGTTGGGGCGAGAGCTTCTTCATCGGCAACTCGATCAACGCGATCAACCCGCTGGACGTCGCGGCGCTGATGCGCCCGGGCTCCGAGCTCAAGGAGGGGCTGATCCCGGTCAACATGTTCTATTTCTCGCAGAGCCTGACCGACAAGCTCAGCATGGAAGCCTTCTACCAGCTGCAATGGGAGCCCTACGCGTTGCCCAACTGCGGCACCTTCTTCGGCGTCGACCCGGTGGCCAAGGGCTGTACGCAAAACCTCAACGGCGGCCTCAACGACATCGCCGCGCTGGAGCCGATCGCCGCCAACGCCGGGCTGGGCTTCGACTTCCTCGATACGCGCATCAGCAACGAAGGCATCATTCTGCCGCGCGAGCCGGATAACGAAGCGCGCGACAGTGGCCAGTTCGGCCTGGCCCTGCGCTGGCTCGGCGAGAGCACCGAGTACGGCGCCTATTTCATCAATTACCACTCGCGCAAACCCAAATTCTCCTTGCGCACCGCCAGCGGCGTGGCCGACTTCGTGCAGAACGACCCGGCCTTCCTTGCCCTACCTGCGGACCAGCAGTTCGCCCTGGCGCTGGGCACCGCCGCCGGCAACACCCACTACTTTGTCGACTACCCCGAAGACATCCACCTGTACGGGGTGAGCTTCGCCACTGAGCTGCCCACCGGCACGGCGTGGAGCGGCGAGATCAGCTACCGGCCCAACGAGCCGTTGTCGATCAACACCGCCGACCTCTCCGGTGGTGCGCTCAACCCGGTGTTCGAGGCACTTACCGGCAGCACCTTCGAGCCGACCGTGCCGGCCGGGGAAAATCAGGTGATCCAGGGCTGGAAGCGCAAGGAAGTCACCCAGGCGCAGACCACCTTCCTGCATGTGTTCGACCCGCTGCTCGGCGCCACCTCGATGACCTTCGTGGCGGAAATCGGCGTCACCCACCTCGGCGGTCTGGAGGGGCTGAGCGAGCAGCGCTATGGCCGCGATTCGGTATTCGGCGACCTCAGCCAGGCTGGGCCGCACGGCTACTTCACCCAGACCTCCTGGGGTTACCGCACCTTTGCGGCGCTGAAGTACACCGACGTGTTCGCCGGCATCAACCTCACCCCGAACGTGGCCTGGTCGCATGACGTCGACGGCTACGGGCCGACCTTCAACGAGGGTGCCAAGGCCGTGAGCCTCGGTCTCGACGCCGACTACCGCAACACCTACACCGCCAGCCTCAGTTACACCGACTACTTCGGCGGCGACTTCAACACAGACGTTGACCGCGACAACCTGTCGCTCAGCTTCGGCATGAACTTCTGATGGAGCCTAAACGCATGAAAGCAGCATTGATCAAGGGCACCGCCCTGGCCCTGTCGCTGGTCGCCAGCGGCGCAATGGCCGCAGTGTCGCCCCAGGAAGCCGAGCAGCTCGGCACCACGCTCACGCCGATTGGCGCGCAGAAGGACGGTAACGCCGACGGCAGCATTCCGGCCTGGACCGGCGGGCTGCCGAAGAACGCCGGCGCGGTAGACGCCAAGGGTTTCCTGGCCGATCCGTTCGCCGGTGAGAAACCGCTGTTCGTCATCACTGCAGCCACTGCCGCGCAGTACAAGGACAAGCTGAGCACCGGCCAGCTGGCGATGTTCAAGCGCTACCCGGACAGCTACCGCATCCCGGTCTACCCGACCCATCGCACGGCGAGCATTCCGCCGGAGATCATGCAGCGGGTGAAGAACAGCGCGCTGCACACCCAGGCGATCAACGACGGCAACGGGCTGGCGAACTTCAGCGACAGCAATTTCTACGCCTTCCCGATTCCCAAGAGCGGTGTCGAGGTGCTGTGGAACCACGTCACCCGCTACCTGGGCGGCAGCTACAAGCGTGCCTTCATCCAGGCCACCCCGCAGGTGAGTGGCGCCTTCACGCCGGTGCGCTTCGAGGAGGAAATCATGTTCCCGCCGCAGGTTCCCGACCTGCCGGCCGATGAGAAGGACAACCTGCTGTACTACTACAAGCAGCGGGTCACCGCGCCGTCGCGCCTGGCCGGGACCGTGGCGCTGGTCCACGAGACCATCGACCAGGTCAAGGAGCCGCGTCGCGCCTGGGTCTACAACGCCGGTCAGCGCCGCGTGCGTCGGGCTCCGCAGCTGGCGTACGACGGTCCGGGTACCGCCTCCGACGGCCTGCGCACGGCGGACAACCTCGACCTGTTCAACGGTGCGCCGGATCGCTACGACTGGAAGCTGATCGGCAAGAAGGAGCTGTACATCCCGTACAACAGCTACCGCATGGAAGATCCGACGCTGAAGTACGCGGACATCATCACCGCCGGCCATCTCAACCCCGAGCACGCCCGCTACGAGCTGCACCGCGTCTGGGAAATCGAGGCGAACCTCAAACCCGGCCAGCGTCACGTCTACGCCACGCGCCACATGTACGTCGACGAGGACACCTGGCAGATCGCCGAGGTCGACCACTACGACCAGAAGGGCCAGCTGTGGCGCGTCGCCGAAGGTCATGCGCTGTACCGCTACGACCAGCAGGCCAGCTTCCACGCCGCGGAAACCCTGTACGACCTGACCTCCGGGCGCTACATGGTCGTCGGCCTACGCAACGAGGAGCCGCGCAACACCCAGTACGGTCTGACCGGCAAGAGCGTCGACTACACCCCGGCGGCCCTGCGCAGCGACGGTCTGCGCTAATCGTTGCAGCAACAGGTGGCCGCGAGGAACACCTCTGCGGTCACCTGCGTGCCTGACAGGACCTACGGCTGGCGGTACAGCAGGATTGGCTTGGTCTCGACGAGGTTGACCAGGCCAATCATCCCGGCCGAGCGCTAAGGCGGTTCATGCGCTAAGCGGCGCGGCTCCTCAGCTGGGGCCGCACCGGTATCTGCGCAAACCGGACGGATACGCACGCCCGCTGCTGGCCGTTAGCTGCCTCTCGCGAAGGCCAGCTATCGGCCAGAAGCTGCCAGTCATATTCGTCAAGAACGTCAGCTGCGATTCAAATTCAAGATTTTTAGCTGTATGTCTCTCTGCTTTGCAGAGTGCTTATCAGGGCAGCGAACAAGTTCAATAAAGCTCCCGCGCCAAGGGCAAGCTGAGGCGCAGAGTCGACTGGGAAAAGGTTAAATAGCAGCGTCATGATGACTGCGCCAGCAGTTTGCCCGAGCAAGCGAGCGGTACCCTGCATTCCCCCAGCCGTACCACTTCGGCTTATCGGAGCCGAGAGGAACATGTTGCGGTTATTGGCCACGTTAAATAGGCCGAAGCCGAGACCGCAGAGCATGGTCAGTGGCACAAGCATCATGAGGTTTTCCTGCAGTGGCAAAAGCGCAGCCCCCGTTAATCCTGTTGAAAGACAAATGCCACCTACTGAACAAAACCAGGCAGTCGACCATCGGTTTGAAAGACGGCCAGCCAGTGGAGCTATTAGCGCGACGGTTAAAGGCCAGGGGATCATGTAGAGGCCTATCATCAGCACCTCATGTCCAAGGCTGTGGTGAAGGTAGAAGGGCAGCGCTACGAGGCCTGCGGTCTGCCCAGCAAAGCAGAGCACCGAGGCAGTAACTGAAATACGGAATGAGTTAGACCTGAGCAGATCAAGCGGAATCAGTGGCGCTTCCTTCTGCCTTTCCCGCTTAACCAATTGCGTCAGTTGGATGGCAGAGATGGACAGCAACGCTACAGCCAGTGCTGGATACTCAGTGATGACTCCAGCGGCTATGACCAGCGATGCAAAGGTCCCGGCATTCAATGCAATGCTCAACAAATCAGCTTTACGCGCGGTGCCGTCCACAGCAGGTAGAGCGCGAGCCGCTAGCATCACCCAGAGCCCGAAGGGGAGCAGCACAGCAAACAGCCATGGCCAGTCTGCCACGCTGAGAATCGCTGCCCCCATTGCGGGGCCTGCTGCAGATGACAGGGCTACCGCAAGTGCATTCCAGCCGATAGCGGCGCCCAGTTTCTGGCTTGGCACTACTTGGCGAAGTAGTGCAATGGCGAGCGCCATGACTGCCGCACCTCCAAGCCCCTGCAGCAACCGCGCTGCGATAAGCCAAGACAGCGTCGGCGCCAGTGCGCACATCAGAGTCGCGAACATAAAGAGTGCCACTCCCCACCGGAATACCCGACGGTAGCCAAGGCTTTCACCCAGCGCTGCGCAGGGCAGCAAAGCCATCAGGAGCGCCGCCTGGTTAGCCGTGATGATCCAGATGGACAGCGCAGGTGTCACTTGCAGCGACTGGGCGATCGTTGGCAACGCCATGTTGGCCATCGCCGTGTTGAGCACCACCAGCACCATGGCGGCCAGCACTGAGCTGACGGCTGCCAGGTGCCTCGGTTTTGCGCTGACTGATCGCGCGTCAACAGCATGCTCCTCGGTAGCAGGGCCGAGCCTCATGATTTCAACAGTTCGGGAGCGCACTGATTAGCCGGAACCCAATCACTATCCTGCTCGATGTACCGTGTCAGCTTGCGGGCCTCTTTGTCCTCCTTCTTCAAATCCCGCTCGGTGAAGCGAAAGAGCAAAGCCGGCCCGCAAATGCAGTGCGTATCGTGAATATCACCCGGTAGATAGACCTGCGTTTGACCGGCGCTCACCCGCGTGGAACCGCGTTTTACCAGTTTCACCTGGCCATCCGGGGCCTGCACCTTGGCATAGGTGCCCATCTCTATTTCACCGTGCTGCACCGCGTAAATGACCCAGCCACGACCGTGATCATGAGGCGGCCGGTAGAGCCCTTCAGGCTCGGTGTGTGCCAGCAGTACAAATCCGTTTACCGGATCTCGATACATCTCCTGTTGAGCCAATGCCTGCTGGCGTAGGTCAGCCAACCATGGCTCGGTGACAGGCGTCTTCAATAGTTCATCCAGCTGCTGCTGGCAGCCTGCGACCACTTCAGAACTGAGCGGGCCCCAGATTGATTGGACACCCTCAACAAATCTGCTCAACGAGTTCATACATCATCTCCTCATCCACTTCGGTACGAATGTGCCGATGGAGGGAACTGTATGAAGCGTACAGGCATGGCGGAAGACGCACGGTTTGCACTTTATTGTTGCGTCTGACGCCATGTGTTAGATGGCTTGGGCTAACATCAGACTATGTCGACTACGGACCTTAATCTCCTCATCACCCTCGATGCAGTGCTCACTGAGGGCAGCGTCACGCTTGCGGCCAAACGCCTGCGGCTCAGCCCCTCGGCAATGAGCCGGGCACTTGCGCGGCTTAGAGAAACCACTGGTGATCCGCTTTTGGTTAGGGCGGGGCGTGGACTCGTCCCAACTCCCAGGGCGATCGAACTTCGTGATCGCGTCGGGCAGCTTGTTCGGGATGCGCAGGAAGTTTTGCGCCCAACCGAGCTTCTTGATCTGGAAAAACTCGACCGGACATTCGCGATCAGGACCAGTGAGGGTTTTGCTGAGAACTTTGGCCCGGCACTTATCGCGCGTATTGGGGAAATGGCCCCTGGAGTACGGCTGTTCTTTATGCAGAAGCCGGACAAAGACAGTAAGCCATTACGTGATGGAATCGTTGATCTCGAAACCGGTGTGATAGATCTGGCCTCTGCTCCCGAGCTGAGGGGCCAGTCTCTGTTCAGGGACAATTACGTTGGTGTTGTACGAGCCAAGCATCCACTAAGTCGCGGCACAATCACGCCGGAAAAGTATGCGGCGAGCATGCATATCTCCGTGTCGCGAGAAGGGATAGAAAAAGGCCCCATCGATGACGCGCTGCTGCCACTTGGATTGGAGCGAAAGATAGTCACGATCGTCGGTGGCTTTTCAACCGCGCTGGGGCTGGCCCGGGGATCGGACCTGATCGCCAGTGTTCCCGAGCGCCATACCGCTAGCTTGCGCGAGGGCATGCATAGTTTCCCGCTTCCTTTCCGTACTGCGGAGTTCAGCGTTTCATTGCTTTGGCATCCAAGATTCAGCGCTGATCCTGCTCATCGATGGCTTCGAAATCTGATCCTGGAGGTTTGCGGAAGGAGTGAGTAGGCGCGCTTACAGTGTGCCTACACCTCTAGTGAATTCGCTCGGCTTAGTACGACTCAGTCCGCTCCTGGCCGGTTAGCGACGACCTGGCTGTGGCCGTCGCTATGAATTGCATGGTCAAACCTCTGTCTGCTCCGCCATTTCCAAGGCGTCATCTACCTCGATCCCGAGATATCGAACGGTGCTCTCCAGCTTCGTATGGCCGAGCAGCAGTTGAACCGCCCTTAGGTTCTTTGTCCTGCGGTAAATCAGAGATGCTTTGGTGCGCCTCATTGTGTGAGTGCCATACATAGCCGGATCAAGGCCAATGGCTCGCACCCACGCTTTGACGATACGAGCGTATTGCCGAGTGGAGAGATGGTCGGAGGTATGTAGCCGACTTGGGAAAAGGCAGTCCTCGCTGCGTAGGTGTGCTTGGTGAATCCAGGTTTCCAAAGCAGCTCGGGTTTGCTCCGTGATTTCAAACTGCACTGGCCGCTGCGTTTTCTGCTGCATCACGATGGCGCGCGATGAAACGTGCTCACCATGAGCAACGTCGCGCACGCGGAGCTTGGTTAAATCGCAGGCTCTCAGCTTGCTATCGATGGCTAGATCGAAGAGTGCTAGATCCCGGGTGCTCTCGGCAATTTGGAGCCTTACCCGGATCGCCCAGATATCTCTCAGACGGAGTGGGGCCTTCTGCCCGACTAACTTCCCTTTGTTCCAGGGCTGATGGCTGTAGGTAGCAATGGTGTTCATGGATTTGTCCTCCGGGTACAGGAGGACAAGAATGGTTAGCTAGGGCTAGGGGCGCTAACCGGCCAGTAGCAGCCCCTGAAAGCAATGCAGGGATTGCGCAAGATCATTCGCCAATAGTCAAGTTTTGGCTCGCCAATGGCCAGGTTTACAACTGGCTTTTTGTATAGGTTTAGCGATGGAGCTTGCACCACAGACAGCACCTCCATCAGCCATGCCGAAAGGCGGCAGACCTGCAAACAACCTGAGTGAGACGCGAATGAACGCCCTTGTCGATATCCCTGCTGAGTTCCTGCAATGCCTGGAAGACCAGCGCGCCCATTTCGAGGCCAATCGCTATCCGGACGCGGCCCAGCGGGTGAGTGATCTCAAGGCGTTGGTGCGTTTGGTGGCAGACAACCGTGAAGCGCTGATTGAAGCAGTCAACAAGGACTACGGCTGCCGCTCGCGCTTTGAAACCACCTTTGCCGAAATTGCAGTCACCCTCGATGGTCTGCAAGCCACCATCAAGCAGGTGAAGAAGTGGATGAAGCCGCAAAAACGTCACGTCGACCCGATGCAGCTGCCCCTGGCCCGCGCCCGCCTGATTCCTCAGCCGATCGGCGTGGTTGGGGTCGTGGTGCCGTGGAACTTCCCGATTGCCATGGTCTTTCACCCGCTGACCTGCATTTTTGCTGCAGGAAACAGCGCGATGATCAAGATGTCGGAAAACTCCAATCATCTGGCGATGCTGCTGAAGGACCTGGCCCCACGTTATTTCCCGGCAGGCAAACTTGCCTTCTTCGAGGATGGTGGCGGCCGTGGCCCGGCCTTTACCTCGCTGCGTTTCGACCATATTTTCTTTACCGGTTCGCCGGCCACCGGTAAGGCGGTGATGGCCAGCGCTGCGCGCAATCTGACGCCGGTGACGCTGGAACTGGGCGGCAAGTCGCCCGCCGTGGTGGCGCCAGACTTCCCGATAGAGAAGGCCGCACAGCGCATCCTCTGGGCCAAGACCTTCAATGCCGGGCAAATCTGCACCAACGTCGACTACCTGTTCCTGCCCGAGCGCGAGGTCGGGGCCTTCGCCAAGGCGGCCAAGGCGTTCTGCGCCAAGCATTACCCGAACATCAACAATGGCGATTACACCGCAGTGATCGACCAGCGCTCCTATGACCGCCTGAGCGCGGCATTGGACGATGCCAAGGCCAAGGGTGCCACCTTGGTCAATCTGATCGAGGGGCAAAACCCTGATGCTGGCAAGCGGATCATGGCACCGACCCTGGTGCTGAATCCGACTGACGATATGGAGCTGATGCAGCGCGAGATCTTTGGCCCGATCCTGCCGATCAAGACTTACCGCACCCGCGAGGAAGTGGCCAGCTACATCAATGACCGCCCACGCCCACTGGCCTTCTATGCCTATACCAACGAGCGCAGCCTGGCGGACTGGTACATCTACAACACTCTGTCTGGCGGCGTGACCATCAACGACAGTCTGTTGCATGTCAGCGTGCACAGCTTGCCGTTTGGTGGCATCGGTAATAGTGGCATGGGCCATTACCACGGCTACGAAGGCTTCCTGACCTTCTCCAAGCTGCGCCCGGTGCTGTACCAGGGCCCGATCCGCGCGATCAACATGATGCTGCCGCCCTACGGCGCGAAAGTTGAAAAAATGCTCAACCTGATGATCCGCATGAAGAGCTGACGGCGACCGCCTCTTTGCATCATCAAAGGGGCAAGTCATCGGCTTGGGGCTCTGCACCATCTGCCTGTTTTCGCCATTGGCGTGGCGAGATGCCAGTCCATTGTCTAAAGGCGCGACTGAAGGCGGTGAGGTCGGCGAAGCCCAGGTTAAGCGCCAGGGTGGTCAAGTCGATGGAGCTGCTGCTGAGGTGGTGCTTGGCCAAGCGCAGGCGTGCCGACTTCAGCGTGGCCGCAAAACTGCTGTGCTGGGCCTGCAGGCGCTGCTGCAGACTGCGTGGATGCATCTCCACCAGCTTTGCCACCATGCTCAGATTGCACTCTCCGGTTGGCAGCAACGCGTCGATGGCGCTTTCCACTTGGCGGTCCAGGCTGATCGGCACCGTACGTTGCCAGCCCGTACGCCACTGCTGCGTCAGGTGATTGCGCCAGCGCTGATCAAGCGTAACCGGCTGGCTCAGCAGTGCGGCGGGATAGCTCAAGAAATTGCTCGACTGCTCATAGCGCAGCGGGCCGCGCAAGGCCTGCTGGTACGTGTTGCTGTGCGCTGGCTGTTGGATTTGCAGCCCGACCTCGAGAGGCGGTAAGTCGCCATCGTGGAGCTGCGCGATGCCACGAATGAACACGGCCAAGGTCAAGGCTTCGAGCTGAGCGCAATCCACCTCGGTGGCAAACAAGAACCCCAGGTGAATATCGAATCTCGAGGCGGAAGTGTCGACGTCGACGATCAGCCCGCGCGCATGGAAGTCCATGTTCTTCTGCAGCAACTGCAGCGCATCGCCCACCTGCGCCTGGATGCACAGATACGAGCCGAGCGCACCGAGCACATCCAGGCCCTGGCGGCTACCCAAGCGCACGCCGAAGTCCGGCGCCTTGCAACGCAACGCAGCGATGCGCAGCAAGTCAGCCATCGCCACATAAGGGATATACAGGTTGGGAGAGCGCATCACCGCCTGGCTCAAGCCCGCTTCACGCAGTAGCCGCTCCGGTTCCTGGCCAAGTTCACGCACCAGTTCGGAGAACCCGGTCAGCGAGCCACTGCGGACGAAATAGTTCATCGATCAATCACTCTTCAGCGCTCCGGTGCACAGCAAAAACTCGCTAATGGTCAAATTTACATTCGTTATTAGTCAAGTTTTTTGCTCCTCACTTGGCTATTTTTTGTAGCCCTGCACTTGCCTCAGGTGCGTTCGCCGGAGTCCATGACAATGACAACAAAACTTCCTATGGCATTGGTCGAATCCGTGTTCGGCCCGCGCCCCGATGGCGTATCCATTCCAGAGCCGCCCAGCTTCGACTCGATCGAGGACGAACGCCGTTACCGCAAAGAGCAACTCGCCGCCGGCTTCCGCCTGTTCGGCCGCTTCGGTTTTTCCGAGGGTGTCGCTGGGCACATCACCGTACGTGATCCGGAGCGCCCTGATGAATGGTTCTGGGTTAACCCGTTCGGCATGAGCTTCAGCCGTATCCGCGCCTCGGACTTGGTCATGGTCGACCACGCCGGCACAGTGATCCAGGGCAAACATGCGGTCAATCGCGCCGCCCTGGTGATCCATTCCCATGTACACGCCGCGCGTCCCGACGCCATTGCCGCCGCGCATGCGCACTCGTTGTACGGCAAGGCGTTCTCCAGCCTGGGCATCAAGCTCGCCCCCATTACCCAGGATGCCTGTGCCTTCTACGAGGACCACGGTCTGTACGACGACTTCGGCGGCGTAGCGACCGAAGACGACGAGGGCGAGCGCATAGGCCGGGCACTGGGGCAACACAAGGCCGTCATCCTGCAGAACCATGGGCATCTGACCGTGGGCCGAAGCGTCGCCGAAGCGATCTGGTGGTTCATCACCCTCGAGCGTTCCTGCCAGGCACAGTTGCTGGCCATGGCCGCTGGCACACCAAAGTTGATCCCTCACGAGACGGCCTTGCGTGTGCGTGCGCAGGTCGGTTCGCCTTATGCCGGCTGGTTCCAGGCGCGGCCACTGTGGGATCAGATCATCCACAGCGATCCTGACCTGTTCAATTGAACTGCCCCACAACAATAAGAAGGAAACAACGTCATGAATAACGATGCTTGGGACTACATCATTGTCGGTGGCGGGTCTGCCGGCTCGGTTCTGGCGAACCGTTTGAGTGAGCAGGCAAGCAATCGCGTGCTGCTGCTGGAAGCTGGCCCGAGCGGCCGCTGGAACCCCTTGGTGGCGATCCCGGCCGGCACCGTAGCGCTGATGAAGGACCGTAACTACAACTGGTTGTTCGAAACCGAACCGCAGCCAGAGCTGGGCAACCGCCGCCTGTTTCAACCGCGCGGGCGCTGCCTGGGTGGCTCCAGCAGTATCAACATGGCGGTCAATACCCGCGGCCAGCCGTGGGACTACGACGAGTGGGCGCGCCTGGGCAACCCCGGTTGGGGCTTTGCCGATGTGTTGCCGTTTTTCAAAAAGTCGGAAAACTTCGAGCCCGCCAGCAAGCCGGCTGACGCGCCGTTCCACGGCAAGGGCGGACCGCTGAATGTGGCGGAGCGGCGCTGGACCAGCATTTACGGCCATGCCTTTCTTGAAGCCTGCACCCAAGCCGGCTTGCCGCTGAGCAGCGACCCTAACGGCGCCGACCAGGAAGGCGCCTGCCTGCAGCGCACTTACCAGAAAGACGGCCGCCGCTGCAGCAACGCACGGGCCTACCTGGACCCGGCCCGCGACCGGGAAAACCTGCACATCATGACCGGCGCACACGCCACGCGCGTGCTGCTGGAGGATAAGCGTGCGGTAGGCGTGGAGTACCGACTCAACGGTACCCTGCGCCAGGCGCGGGCCAGCCGTGAAGTTATCCTCTGCGGCGGCGCTTTCCAGTCACCGCAGTTGCTGCTGCTCTCGGGTATCGGCCCGCGTGCCGAGCTGGAACAGCACGGCATCAAGGTTAACCATGAGCTCGAGGGCGTTGGGCAGAACCTGCAGGATCACCTCGCCGTGGTGGTCAACATGCGCACCCACTCCCGCGAAGGTATTTCCTTGCATCCCTCGTCACTGCTCCAGGCGGTCAAGGCTCTGGTGCAGTTTGTCTTCCGCCGCCGTGGCATGCTCACCAGCAACGTGATCGAGGCCGGGGCGTTCGTGCGCGCACTCCCGGAGGACAGCCTGCCCAACATGCAACTGCATTGTGCGCCGATCCTTTACCGCGACCACGGCCGCGACATGAAGCTGTCGACATCCGGTTACGGCTACTCGCTGGCGATCAACGATGGTCGCCCGCTCTCCCGCGGCCGGGTAGCCCTGCGCAGCAGCGACCCATTCGCGCCGCCCTTGATCGACCCCAACTACCTGAGCAACCCGCGCGACCTGCAGCGGATGGTTTTGGGCATCAAGCTGATCCGCAAGATCATCGCCCAGCCGTCGCTCGCGCCACATAACAAGGTCGAGGTGCATCCGGGGCCGTCGGTGCAGACCGATGAGCAGCTGGAAGCCTGGGTGCGGCAGAACGTCGAGACCGCCTACCACCCGGTGGGCAGCTGCAAGATGGGCCTGGCCAGCGATGCGCTGGCCGTGGTGGATGCGCGCCTGCGCGTGCATGGGATCGAGGGCTTGCGGGTGATCGACGCGTCGATCATGCCGACTCTGGTCAATGGCAATACCAACCAGCCGGTGACCATGATCGGCGAGAAAGGTGCCTGCATGATCCTTGAAGATGCTGCCGCCCTGCAGCCTGTGCTGTGCGACCAGAACGCCCCTCAGCCTGACGGGCGAGCAGAAGCCACAACAGCCCAACCGGTAGAGGCGGTAGTGATATGAGTGACCTCGATACCTGGCTGCCGCTCGACGGCCTCTATCGCTGGGAGCGCGAACTTCCCGATGCGGTGTACTTGACCCAACCATGCAGCGACAAGGTTACCGACTACACGTGGGCCGAGGTCGGCGAGCAGGTCCGGCGCATGGCCGCGCATCTGCGCTCGCTGGAGCTCTTGCCCGGCAGCCGCGTCGCGCTGATGTCAAAGAACTGCGCGCACTGGATCATGGCCGACCTGGCCATCTGGATGGCCGGTCACGTCAGCGTGCCCATCTACCCATCGCTCAACGGCGAGACGGTGCGCTACATCCTCGAGCACAGTGAAGCGCAGGTGCTGTTTCTCGGGCGCCTGGAAGAGGCTCTGGAAATGGCCTCGGGTATTGCGCACGAGCTGCCACTGGTTACCCTGCCGGGCGTATCCGCGCCGGACGGACACCCAGCCACCCAGGCCTGGGAGCACCTGATCGCCGCCACGCCGCCACTGCCGGGCAGCCCCCAGCGCCAGGCTGACGAGCTGGCAACGCTGGTCTACACCTCCGGCAGTACGGGCATGCCCAAGGGCGTGATGCTGTCCTTCGCTGCCGTCGGCACTGCGGGGCGCCACATTTTCAGCACCGTCGCCACCCTCGGCCCGCAGGATCGCATGCTGTCCTACCTGCCGCTGGCGCATGCCTTCGAGCGGGCGGTGGTCATGGCCAGCTCGCTGTGCCATGGCTTGCGGTTGTATTTCAATGAATCGCTGGCCACGTTTGCGACCGATATCAAACGTGCGCGTCCGACCCTGTTCCAGTCCGTGCCGCGACTGTGGATCAAGTTCCAACTCGGTGTGCTGCAGAAGCTGCCGCAGGAACAGTTGGATGCCCTGTTGGCCGAGCCAAGTACGGCCGTAGCGGTACGCAAACAGGTGCTCAGCCAGTTGGGGTTGGATGAAGTGCGCGTGGCCCTGACCGGCTCGGCACCGCTGCCGCCGAGCGTGCTGCAGTGGTATCACGACCTCGGGCTGGAAATGCTTGAAGGCTACGGGATGTCCGAGGACTTTGCCTATTCGCACATCTCGCAACCGGGGTGTCTGCGCGTCGGCTCAGTCGGCCATCCGCAGCTCGGCGTGACCCGCCGTATCGCGGAGAACGGCGAGATCCAGATCAAAAGCCCGACAAGCATGCAGGGCTACTACAAGGAGCCGGAGAAAACTGCCGATGCCATGACCGCCGACGGCTGGTTCAGAACCGGTGACATGGGCGAAATCGACGCAAGCGGGCGCCTGCGCATCACTGGCCGGCTCAAGGAGCTGTTCAAGACCGGCAAAGGCAAATACGTCGCACCGGTGCCGATCGAGAACAAGCTGGCCAACCATCCTCAGGTGGAGGTCGTGTGCGTGACCGGCAGCGGCCAGCCGCAACCGGTGGGCATCGTCATGCTGAGCGCCGCAGCCCTGAAACTGATGGATCAGCAGGCCGCGCGCCGCGATCTGGAAGGCGAGCTTGTGGCACTTCTGGACAGCGTCAACGCGACGCTCGACCCGCACGAGCGCCTGGATTTCCTGGTGGTTGTCGACGGGCAGTGGACCATCGCCAATGGCTTCCTGACGCCCACCATGAAGATCAAGCGGCACATCATCGAGAAGCGCTACGACCCGCAAATCGACAGCTGGGCACAACAGCGCCAGCGCGTCGTCTGGGAACGCAGCGGCACTTGAGCCCCAGCTTCAACCTCAACCAGAAAACCACCAGGCTGCAGCGCTGGGCTCGATCGAGCGCAGCGCTGAACGGTCGTTTTGGAGCACCTGATGAACTATCACTACGACAACCTGAGCCAGTTCGTGGGCAAGGAACTGGGCGTCTCGCCATGGGCCACCGTGGACCAGGAGCGCATCGACGCGTTTGCCCACTGCACAGGCGACCAGCAGTGGATTCACGTCGATGTGGAACGCTGCAAGAGCGAAAGCCCATTCGGCACCACCATCGGCCACGGTTTTCTCAACCTGTCGCTTATGGGCGGCTTGATGATGCAGATGGGCGCGATGCCCGCCGGTATCAGTCGCCTGGTGAATGCCGGGGTGAACAACGTTCGATTCAAGACGCCGGTGCGCGCCGGTACTCGCGTGCAGGCCCGGGTGACGGTCAAGTCGGCCGAGGCAAAAGGCGAAGGGCGCATCCTGCTGACGCTTTTGGGGCAGCTTGAGGTGGAAGGCGAAACGGAACCGGCGCTGACCGCCGAATGCGTGACCATGATCTTCCGCGCATCCTGAGCGATGTAGCCAGTCTGAAAGTGGCTACAACACAACACGTGCGTCAGGGGTGTTGGCGAAACCAGTCGACGGCCAGCTCGACCAACCGCTGCGGCTGCTCCAACTGCACCCAGTGCCCACATCCTTCGATGCTCTGATAGGCCCAGGAGGCATCGACATAACGCTGCGAGTCGCACATCTGGCCTTCAGTTAGATAGGTGTCATCGCTGCTCCAGATGCCCAAGGTCGGTCGCTGGCAACGCGGCCAGGAGCCCAACAGAACGGGCAGCAGATTCGCGCGGTACCAGCTCAATGCGGCGGTCAACCGCCCAGGGCGCTCCATCTGCGTGATGGTCGTCTGCAGGTCGCGACCGCTCCCCACCCAACGGCGCAAGCCGCCGCCACACAGTAGGTAGAGCTCGGCCAGGCCACGTAACTGGAACCACAGCACATACAGGCCTTTGCTTATCTTCTACTCCAACCCTGACCGCCCGTAGCTCTGCGGGTGCCCGACGGCAATACGGCAGTGTGAACCTAAGCGCTAGACAGGCTGGATAGGCTCTGATTTTGGAGATGCTCAATGACCGCTTCTGGCCAGAAGCAGACCTTTAGAGCACGAAAAACCTGCCCCCTTAGCCGACGAGGCTAGCCAAGACCGAATACACTTTGTGCCCGACTACTCTGGGCCATGAACATGGCTGCATCGAACAAGGAACTCGCCTCCATGGCCTCCCCGGACAAACAGCAAAAACGTGCCCAACGGGCCAAAGCCAAGGCCAAGCAGAACCGTTCGGGCAAAGCCAAGGCCAATGTCGTGCATCCGCTTCTGGCCAATCCACTGGTCAACGAGCCATTCGATGATGTCGAAATCGACCTGAGCACCTTCGACTTCAAGGACATTGAAGAGAACGGTTTCGACCCGGCGGACTTCGACGACTTGTTCCAGGCGATGAAGGTCGGCGAAGGCATCAGCCTGCTCGCGATGTGCCTGGTGTTCCTGCAGTACCCGGTGTTGGAACTGGTGGTCGCCGAGGAAGCGGAAGACGCTGCCGTCGATTTCATGATGGGCCTGCTGATCGTCTATCGCGGGATCTTCCACGATGAAGACGAAGACACAGCAGTGAGCTGGGTCGGCGGCGATGCCTTCCAGACTGCCTACAACGAAGCGTCGATGATCCTGCAGAAAAAGTACGCTCGCGGCACCTCAAACGCACGAGGTTGACCCCACGCCGAGCAGCCACTTGGGCATCCTGCGCAGCCGGCTGCGTGAGCGTTGCCCAGCTGATCGGCCAGCGCCGCGCGGCGCGGTTGCATTGCCTTCCTGTGATATACGTGACGACGATTTACGATATTAAATAGCCATGCCAAATACGACGGGAGCGCCTGGAGATTGCGCTTCCTCGGCTCTTGTCACTGGCTCCCCACTGGCGCGAACCCATGGTCACAACTGTCATCCTCGGCATGCTCTGCGTGCACCTGCTGTGTTTCTGCGTGATGTTCCTGCTGATCAGCACACGGCTGAATGGCAAGAAAATGGGCATGGAAGTCTTTGCGTTGGGCAACTTTCTGCTCGGGCTTGCTTACGTTCTGCAGTTGCTGGGTGGCCCTGCAGGCTGGGGGTTGATGAGTGTCGTCAACCACACGCTGACGCTCTGCGCACCCGTCGCTTACGTCCTGGGTGCGCTGCGGTTCTTCGATCGCCCAACTGCCGTGTGGCGCCCGCTGCTGGCCCTGGCAGGTGGCTACACAGCGGTACAGGTACTGGTGCAGTCGACACTCGGCAGTGAGGCCCGTCATGCGTTGCTGGCGGGTTCGTGCGCGTCGCTGTTCCTGGTCATGACTGTGGCTGCGCTCTATGCCGGGCGAACCGTGGCCAAGGACCTGCGCGCCGAGATGCTGGTGTTTGCCGTCTTGATCGCCGGCATCTGCGTCCTGAACGCCGCGAAGATGGTGATGATCCTTTCCGGTGGCATGGAAGCACTTGATCTGAACAGCAGCTTCCAGCGGACCTTTTACATCTACATGTCGTTCCTGGGCACCGTACTGCCCCCGTGCGCTGTCTGGCTGGTGCTGCGCCGCCTCACCGATGAACTGCGCAGCATGGCCGCCCATGACCCGCTGACCCGCTTGCTGAACCGGCGCGGGCTGACGGATGGACTGGATGCACACTTCCGCTCCCGAACCGCCGGGCCCGCGTACCTGCTGATCGTGGATATCGATCACTTCAAAAGCATAAACGACACCTACGGCCACAAGGTGGGGGATCTCGTGCTCTGCCATGTGGCCCAAGTCCTCAAGGCCACCGCCCGCCAAGGCGATCTGATCTGCCGACTGGGCGGCGAGGAGTTCGTTGTCATCAGCCTGGACACCGACAGGGCCGGCGCCCTGCAATTGGCAGAACGCACACGTGCGGCGATCGAACACAGCGAAGTGCCTGGTGCCGACTCGGCTCGACCGGTTCGCTGCACCGTCACCATCGGCGTCTCGGCGCACTTCACCAGTACGCAGGCGCTCGACGAGTCCATGCAGCAAGCGGATGCCGGGCTGTACCGCGGCAAAGCTTCAGGGCGCAATCGCGTCGAATCGGCTCACGCGTAATCGATCGAGTTCTCTCCGCGATCAGGCTCAGCCGGTCGTGACTGTCCGCAAGCGGCCAGTCAGCGATAGCCCGCGCCGAATCAAACCGCAGTAGAACGCTCAGGTCGGCTGGATGCGCCGCATCAACGCGGCCGTGCTGCGCGGCCAGCTCACGCGGCCGAACCACGCCCCACCGGCGATCGTCGCGGTGATGACCAGGCCATACACCACGAACGCCGCGCCCTGGGCAGCGAACACGTGCATCAGGTTGCCGCCCCAGTGCAGCGCCAGCCAGCCGCCCAGCCCCGCCACCAGCAGCCGTGCGAGGTTGCCCAGCACCGGCCAGAACAGGCGCCCCGCGCCTTGCGAGGCGAAATGCAGCACCTGACCCAGGCCGAAGAAGCCGTACAGGGGACCGACCACCTGCAGGTATTGCGTGCCAGCCTCGAGCATTACCGGCTCGGTGCCGAACAGCGTCAGCCAAGCGAGCGGGAAGAATGCGGCGGTCAGGCCGATCGTTTCGGTGATCGCAAAGGTGATCGCCGCGCCGACCCACGCGGCCTTCATGGCGCGCTCTCGATCACCGGCACCGATACAGGTGCCGACCATGGCCAGCAGCGGTGCGCCGAAGCCGAAGGCCAGCGGCACCAGCAGGTATTCGAGCCGCGCGGCGGTGCCGTAGCCGGCGATGGCGTCCGGGCCGAATTGCCCCGCCAGAGCCGTGGCGATGCCGATCGACAGGTTGGTGGCCACGGTCGCGATCAGGCCGACCAGGCCAATCCGCAGGATGTCGCGAAACAGCGGCCGGCGCAGCTGCACGCCGATCAGCTTCGGCTTGAGCAGGCTGCGTGGCGAGCGCAGGTACAGCCACAGCACCAGCGTGCCGCCGAGGTAGTACAGCAGCAGCGCCACCGCGCCACCGGCGATGCCCATGCCGGGCAGCGGCCCCCAGCCGAAGATCAGCAAGGGCGACAGCGGGATCAGCACCACGGCCCCGGCGACCGTTACGTTGGCGGGCACCGCCATGTTGCCGGTACCGCGGATCACCGCGGACAGCGCGTTGAACAGCCACACCAGCACCGCACCGGCGAATACCCAGTGCGAGTAGACCAGCGCCGCTTCCAGCGACGCCCCGCTGCCGCCCATTTGCGTGTACAGCCAGCGCCCGCCGAGCAGCAGCGCCAGGGTGAAGGCCAGGCCGAAACCGAGCGCGATGAGCAGCGCGTGCAACACCAGCGCATCGGCGTCTTCCCGGCGGCGCGCACCGACGGCGCGGGCGATCGACGAGGCGATGCCACCGCCTATCGCCCCGGCCGAGCTCATCTGCATCAGCATGACGATCGGAAACACCAGCGCCATGGCGGCCAACGCATCGCCGCCGAGTTTGCCGACGAAATAGGTTTCGATGAGGCCGACCGAGGCCTGCACGATCATGACCAGGACGTTGGGCGCCGCCAGTCGCAGGACGGTCGGCACGATGGGCGCCTCCAACAGCAGGCGGGTACGCGGATCAATGGCGGTCATGGCGGTCCCTGTGGATTTATTGGTGGGGAGGACCTCCATTGGAGTGGCGGCAACGCAATGAGTAAAATGAATTATTGAAATTCAATCTATGCAGGGCATACATATCGGTATACCGCGCCAATCCGGTAATGACTTGCAGCGGACTGAGTTGCTCAGGCGCTCGCGCAGCGCTTTACCTCTTCGCGCAACCACTGCAAACCCGGATCGGCATCGAAGCGGGAATGCCAGACCGCCGCCAGTTCGGGCGCCGGGAAGTCGACTGGCGGCTCGTGGCAGCTGAGCCCAAAGGTGGCGGCGAACGCCTCGGCGATCGGCCCCGGCAGGTTGCAGATGTAGCCGGTCTGCGAGGCGATCACCGGCATCGCCATGAAGTTCTGCACCAGCACACCGATGCGCCGCGCCATGCCTTGCGCCTGCAGCGTCTGGTCGATGATGTTGCCATCGCGTTGATGGGTTTCGATCATCACCTGCGGCCGCTCCAGGTACAGCTCCAGCGGGAAGCGCCCGGGGGCCAGGCCTTCGCGCTGCCAGATCAGGGTAAGCAACGAAACGGTGGTAACCGCCTCGTAACGCAGACCCGCGCCGAGCGTCATCGGGGTGCTGATGACCAGGTCGATCTCGCCGCTTTCCAGCAACGCTGCAACCGTATTGTTCGGCGGCAGCGGCACCACCTCGATCATCACCCCCGGTGCCTCACGGGCGATGTGCTGGGTCAGCCGCGGCAGGATCAGGAACTCGACGAAGTCGCCGGAGGCGATGCGGAACTTGCGCTGCGCCGCGGCCGGCACGAACGGCGCGGTGCCTTGCAGCACGTCGTCCAAGCGGGACAGCGCGTCGCGCACCGGACCGATCAGTTCGGCCGCGCGGGCGGTCGGCACCAGGCCGCCGCGACCGATCACGAACAGCTCGTCGCCCAGGCGCTCGCGCAGGCGACGCAGCGCATGGCTGACCGCCGACTGGCTGAGCGCCAGGCGCTCGCTGGCGCGGGTGACGTTCTGGGTTTCCCACAGCGTGGCGAAGACCACCAGCAGGTTGAGGTCGAGGGTTCTGGTATTAATATTATGCATTCCTGGAATGCTACATATTCACTTCCTTCATCGCAAAGGCTTTGTTGTAGTGACTCGACAGTTCCCCTGCGCGAGACCCCCTCCATGAACAACAAGAAACCCCTGCAGATGGGTTGGTTCATTCCAACCATTGGCGACACCACTGCCTTCAGCGATCCGAGCAAAAGCATTCCGCAGTCGCTCGAGCATTTCGAGCGGGTCGCCTTCGCCGCCGAACAGGCCGGCTTCGATTACGTACTGGTCCCCGTCACGCCCTTCTGCTGGGACGCCTGGGTGACTGCCTCGTTCGTCATCGCCCGTACCCAGAAGCTCAAGGCGCTGATCGCGGTGAAACCCGGCTTCATCCACCCGGTCGCCCAGGCCAAGATGTTCGCCACCTTCGACCAGCTGTCCAAGGGACGCATCTACATCAACCTGATCGCCGGTCTCAGCGAGAAGGATGCCTACGCCGAAGGGCAGATCGTCTCCAAGGAATCCCGCTACGAACAGCTCGAGGAAGAAGTCGAGCTGATGAAGCGCCTGTGGACCGAGGAAGGCGTGGAGTACAACGGCAAGTACCACCAGGCCCACGGCGCGAAAGTCATCCCCGCACCGTTCCAACAACCGCACCCACCGTTCTTCCTCGGCGGTGGTTCGGAGCACGCGGCGGAAATTTCCGCCAAGCACTCCGCCGTCCACCTGTTCTGGGGTGACTACCCGGAGCGCATCGCCGAGCAGATCAAGGAGATGCGCGAGCGCGCCGCCAAGTACGGCCGCGGCGAGGAGATCGAGTTCGCCATGCGCCTGCAGATCATCTGCCGGGAAACCGAAGAGGAAGCCTGGGCCGCGGCCGACACGCTGGTCAACGGCGCCGATCCGGCCTGGACCGAACAGGTCAAGACCATGATGGCCGAGTCCGTTGCCAACCAGCGGATGAAGGAACTCTCGAAAACCGTCGGCCGCAAGATGACCCCGCACCTGTGGACCGGCATCACCGAAGTGCGCCCGGGCGCCGGGATTGCCGTAGTCGGCAACCCGCAGCAGGTCGCCGACCAGTTGCTGGCGTTCGTCGATGCCGGTTGCACGGGCTTCTGCCTGTCCGGCTACCCGCACCATGAAGAAGCCGAGCGCTTCGGCCGTCTGGTCATGCCGCTGCTCAACCGCTAGCCACTCCGATCCAACAACAATCAACCGCCGCCGACCCGTCCGGTGGCGGGGGAGTACCCATCGATGAACGCTTCCTTCGACCCCAAGCAGTTCCGCCAGGCGCTCGGCGCCTTCACCACCGGCGTGACCATCGTCACCACCCGCGGCCCGGATGGCCAGGACTACGGGCTGACCGCCAACAGCTTCAACTCGGTGTCGATTGACCCGCCGATGGTGCTGTGGAGCATCAACAAGGATTCCTCGTCGGCGCACGCCTTCACCGAGGGTTCGCACTTCGCCGTGCACATCCTCGCCACCGATCAGGAGCCGCTGTCCAACCGCTTCGCCAAGAGCGGCGCGGACAAGTTTGCCGAGCTCGAACTGCAACGCGGCCCCAGCGAGATTCCGCTGCTGGATGGCTGCTCGGCGCGTTTCCAGTGCAAGACCACCTACCAGTACGAAGGTGGCGACCACATCATCCTGGTCGGTGAAGTGCTGGCGTTCGACCGCTTCGACAAAGCGCCGCTGGTGTTCCACAGCGGCGGCTACCGGCGCCTGGTGCCGCCCGCCCCGCGTGGCCAGGAAAGCGTGATCTACGGCGAAAACTGGTTGGGCTTCCTGCTCGGTCGCGCCTACTACCAGCTGCAACTGCCGATCCGCCAGCAACTCAAGACGATGGGCATGCAGGACAGTGACTTCGAGCTGCTCGGCATCCTCAGCTTCAGCGAAGGGCGAACCCTCGACGAGCTACGCCAACTGTTCGAATTCACCGGCAAGGCCTTGGTCGAGGAGCAACTGGCGACCTGGCTGGAGAACGACCTGCTGACCCTCGACGAGCAGCGCGTGCTGTTCACCGACAAGGGCCGCCAGCTGGCGATCCAGTGGCTGGCTTTCGCCAAGGCCGCCGAGATGAGTGCCCTGGAGGGGCTCTCCTACGACGAAGCGCAGCAACTCAAGCTGCTGATCGGTCGGGTCATCCAGCACACCGGTGCCGAGCTGCCGGCGCACTGGCGCAAGGAAAACATCTGGCAGGACAACAACCTCTGGCAACAGGCCGACGCCACTCCGGCAGCGCGCTGACGCAGCACCGCGGCGGCCTGGCCGCCGCACGGTCGCGATTACAACAACAAGCCCTTGAGGTGAACCGTCGATGTCCAGCACCACGACTATCCAGGCGCCGGTCACGTCCTGCGCCACGCAACGCTTGCCCAGCCGCAGCCGAGCCAACTATGCCCTCGGCGTGCTGCTGCTCGCCTACGTCTTCTCGATCATGGACCGCCAGGTGCTCAGCCTGCTGGTCGGACCGATCCAGCAGTCGCTACACGTCAACGACTCGTGGATGGGCCTGCTGCATGGCTTCACCTTCGCCGCCTTCTACTCGCTGGCCGGTCTGCCGATCGCCCGACTGATCGACCGCGGCAACCGGCGCCTGATCATCACCGTCGGCATCGGCCTGTGGTGCCTGGCCACCGCCGCCAGCGGCCTGGCCACCGAGTTCTGGCACCTGCTGCTGGCGCGCGTGGGCGTGGCGGTCGGCGAAGCGGTGCTGCTGCCGGGCGCCGTGTCGCTGATCAGCGACCTGTTCGTCCCGGAGAAGCGCGGCCGCGCCCTCGGCGTGTTTGGCGCCGGCGGCCCGGTCGGCGTTGGCGGCGGTCTGCTCGCCACCGGCCTGGTGCTCGGCTACTTCAACGCCCATCCGCTGACCTTGCCCTGGCTCGGCGAACTGGCGCCCTGGCAGACCACGCTGATGTCGGTCGGTCTGCCGGGACTGTTCATTCTGTTGCTGATGATCGGCGTGCCGGAGCCGCGCCTGGATCGCGCCGGACGGACGACGCCGACGTCGGTGGCGCCGAGTGTGCCCCTCGATCAGGTGGTGGCATTCCTGCGCGCCAACCGACGCACCTTCGTCACCATCCTCATCGGCATGGGCTGCTACAACGCCGCGGTGTACGGCGGCGGTGCCTGGGTGCCCAGTTACCTGGTCCGCGAGTTCGGCTGGAGTTATGCCAAGGCCGGCACAGTGATGGGACTGATCATGTGCGTCAGCGCGCCGCTCGGTGTGCTCGGCGCCAGCTGGCTGGGTGAGTACTGGCGCCGCCGCGGCGTGGCCAATGGCAACCTGCGTGTAGCGGTGCTCGCCAGCGTCCTGCTGCCGCTGTGCGCCACCCCAATGCTGCTGGCACCCAGCGCGCCTATCGCGCTGCCGTTCCTGGCCCTCTCCGCCGCCTTGTGGGTCTGCCTGTTCGGCGTCGGCCCCGCGCTGATCGTCGAAATAGCCCCCGCGCCGATGCGCGGGCAGTTCATCGCCCTGTTTACCGGCGTGCTCAATCTGCTCGGCGTCGGCGTCGGCCCGCTGGCGATCGGCCTGATCACCGACTACGTGCTGATCGACCCCGCCGCGATTGGCTACTCGATCCTGATCGTCACGCTGATCGCCTGCGTCCTCGCCTGCCCGCTGTTCCTTGGCGCCCGGCACAGCTTCCAGAAATCCTCCCAGCAGGCGCGCACGTGGCAGCCCGCTGCGACGGCCGCGCCTAGCCTTTCCAATTGACGAGAACACTCATGAACAGCATCCAAGGCAGCTGCCTGTGCGGCGGCATCCACTACTCCAGCCACCTCGCCCCGCTGACCACCGCGGTCTGCCATTGCCGCGACTGTCAGAAACAATCCGGCAGCGCCTTCTCGGTCAACGTGCTGGTGCCGGCCGAAGGCTTCCTGGTCGAGGGCGCAAGCCTCGGCTGCTACGCCAAGGCCGGCGGTAGCGGCCTGCCGGTCAAGCGCTTCTTCTGCACCAGCTGCGGCTCGGCGCTGTACACCGAAGTCGCCGCGATGCCGGGCGTCATGGTGGTCAAGGCCGGCACCCTCGCCCAACCGGCTAGCGCCACGCCGAGCCTGCACCTGTGGTGCGCTTCGGCGCAGCCCTGGGTGGCCATCGACCGCAGCCTGCCGTGCTTCGAGCAGGCGCCCACCGAGTGAAACCCTGCGACCCGGCTGACGGCCCGCCGCAGCCGGTCGCGCACGAGACGAGCACCATGATCAAAGACGCGCACTGCGCTGCCCCTGTCAGCGTCCCCCGGCAGCTGCTGGTTCGCCTGAAAACCCTCGGCCCCGGGTTGATGGTCAGCCTGGCAATCGCCATGGCATCGGCCTTCATCGCCGACCACTACGGCGGCCCGACGCTGCTCTATGCGCTGCTGTTCGGCATGACCTGCCATTTCCTCGTCGAGGATGGTCGCTGCCTGCCCGGCATCGAGTTCGCTTCGCGGACCATCCTGCGCCTCGGCGTGGCATTGCTGGGCGCGCGCATCACCCTCGAGCAAATTGGCTCGCTGGGCCTGGAAACTGTGCTCGCCGCCGTGCTGGCCGTGGCCGCAACCATCTGCGTCGGCTGGATCAGCGCGCGTCTGCTCGGCCAGCGTGCCGATTTCGGCGTACTCACCGGTGGCGCGGTGGCGATCTGCGGCGCTTCGGCAGCGTTGGCGATTTCCGCGGTGCTGCCCAAGCACGAGAACAGTGAGCGCGACACCCTGCTCACCGTGGTCGGCGTCACCGGCCTGTCGACCGTGGCGATGATCACCTACCCGATCCTCTGCAAGCTGCTCGGCCTCGGCCCCGAGCAGACCGGCATCTTCCTCGGCGGTACCATCCACGACGTGGCCCAGGTGGTCGGCGCCGGCTACATGATCTCGCCGGCCACCGGCGACATCGCCACGGTGGTCAAGCTGCTGCGCGTCGCCCTGCTGGTGCCGGCTGTGATCGTGGTGGCCTGGCTGTTCCGCCGCCAGCAGGCGGCCAGCCAGAGTGGCAGCGAGTGCCAACGGATTCCGATGGTGCCGGGCTTCCTACTCGCCTTCGTGGCGCTGGTGGCGATCAACAGCACCGGCGTGCTGCCACACAGCCTGACCGAAGGCATGGGCGATCTGTCGCGCAGCTGCCTGGTCATGGCCATCGCCGCACTGGGCGTGAAGACCTCGCTGCAGAAACTCGCCTCGGTTGGCTGGCGCCCGATCGCCCTGCTGGTCGGCGAGACGCTGTTCCTTGCCGTGCTGGTGATAGGCCTGCTTTACCTGGCTCGCTGAAGCGCCCCGGCTCTGCACCTGATTTTTCTTTGCCAATCCCCCAAACACCCCACCGGCCGTGACGCTGTCACGGTCGCGCAGGTGTGCATTCAAGCGATTGCAAAACTTGAGAGCGACTAGATGAAAACAACAAGAACTCTGATGCAAACCGGCGCCCTGGCGCTGTCGCTGCTGGCCACGACCGTGATGGCAAAGGTCTCTCCCGAGGAGGCCGCGCAGCTGGGCGATACGCTGACGCCAATCGGTGCAGTCAAGGCGGCGAACGCCGACGGCAGCATTCCGGCCTGGACCGGTGGCCTGCCGACCACGGCGGGCGCAGTGGACAGCAAGGGCTTCCTGAGTGACCCGTTTGCCAACGAGCAGCCGTTGTTCGTCATCACCGCAGCCACCGCCGACAAGTACCAGGACAAGCTGTCTGCCGGCCAACTGGCGCTGTTCAAGCGTTACCCGGAAAGCTACAAAATCCCGGTCTACCCCACCCATCGCACCGCTGCACTGCCGGCCGACATCTACGCGGTCATCAAGGCCAGCGCGGTCAAGACCGAAGAAGTGGATGGCGGCAACGGCCTGAGCGGGTTTGCCGATTCCCGTTACTACGCGTTCCCGGTGCCGAAAAACGGCATCGAAGTGCTGTGGAACCACATGACGCGCTATCGCGGCGGCAATCTCCATCGCCTGGCAACTCGCATGCAACCGCAGGCTGACGGGTCGTTCAGCATGATCCAACTGGAGGACGAGTTCTCCTTCCCCGGTAGCCTGCCTGACTTGGACAAGCGCAAAGCCGACAACATCCTCTTCTTCTTCATCCAGCGCGTGACCGCACCAGCCCGCCTCGCCGGCAACGCATTTCTGCTCCACGAAACCATCGATCAGGTGAAGGAGCCGCGCAACGCCTGGGCGTACAACGCCGGACAACGGCGTGTGCGACGTGCGCCGCAAGCAGCCTACGACAGCCCAGTCGCTGCCGCCGATGGCCTGGCCACCGCAGACAACTTCGACATGTTCAACGGCGCACCTGACCGCTACACCTGGCAACTGGTCGGCAAAAAGGAGCTGTACATCCCGTACAACAGCTACAAGCTCGACTCACCGGCCCTCAAGTACGCCGACATCATCAAGGCCGGCCATATCAACCAGGACCTGACGCGCTACGAACTGCACCGAGTCTGGGAGGTGGTGGCCACGGTCAAGCCAGGCGAACAGCACATCTACGCGACGCGCCATATGTACTTCGATGAGGACACCTGGCAACTGGCAGAAGTGGATCATTACGACGGACGCGGCCAACTGTGGCGCGTCGGCGAAGGGCATGCCCAGCAGTACTACCACAAGCAAGCACCCGGCTATACCGCCGAGGCCCTGTATGACCTGCAGTCCGGCCGCTATTCGGTATTCGGCCTGAAGAACGAAGAAAAACGCAGCATCGAATTCGGTGCCGTCACTGCGGCAAGCAACTACACCCCTGCCGCATTGCGCCAGGCGGGCATTCGCTAGTCTCGCAAGCCGAGTTGAGCGTGGTCTTTGGCGGCCATCCAGCCGCCTTTTTTCGTGACCGGTCACGCGGCTGTCTGGTCATGCCCTTCGCGGCACTGACGATGACAGAGCTCGCAGGCATCGCTTGGGTCCAGGACATTCAGCCATGACATCCACTGTCGAAGCCTTCTTCGATCCGCGCAGCAACAGCTTCAGCTACGTAGTCAGCGACCCGCACAGCGGATGCTGCGCGATAATCGACCCGGTGCTGGACTACGATCCGGCGGCCGGGCGCATCTTCCATGCCTGCGTCAACCGATTGATCGCCCATGTGTATGAACACGAGCTCAGCGTCCAGTGGGTGCTGGACACCCACGTGCATGCCGATCACCTGTCAGCCGCCGTGGTGGTCCAGCAGACGCTGGGCGGCCGGCTGGCGACTGGCGCCGAGATCACCACGGTGCAAGCAACTTTCGCCGAGCTATTCAACCTTGGCGACGAGTTCCCCCGCGACGGCAGCCAGTTCGACCGGCTGTTCGCCGATGGCGATAGCTTCCAGGTCGGCGGCCTGCCGGCCCGCGCCATCCATACACCAGGGCACACGCCAGGCTGCGTGAGCTACCTGATCGGTGATGCCGTGTTTGTCGGCGATGCGTTGCTGTTGCCGGACCACGGCACCGCGCGCTGCGATTTTCCCGGCGGCGACGCCCGCACGCTGTTTGCCTCGGCCCGCAAGCTGTTTGAACTGCCGGACCGCACGCGCCTGTTTGTCGGCCACGACTACCAGGCGTCCGGCGGCGACGCAGTGCACTGCGAAACGACTATCGGCGCGCAACGCCGGCACAACCTGCACGTGCGCGAGGGCGTTTGCGAAGAACAGTTCGTTCGCCTGCGCGCCGCGCGGGACGCAGACCTCAGCCTGCCGGTGCTGATGGTGCCCGCGATCCAGACCAACATCCGCGCCGGTCATCTGCCCACGGCGGGGAACCTCGACGGGGATTACCTGCCTCCCCCCAAGGCCCTGCGTTAACCTGGCGGCGCCGCTTCTGCGGCGTCGTCCAGATAGCGGATAAGCGCTGCCTCGAGCCGCTCGATCCCCGCCGCGAGCGCGTTGACCGGCGCCAACACACTGTTCCGTGCGGCGCCGGATCGACAAGCCGCCTCCAGCGCCTCGCACAAGGCCACCAGTTCGTCGGCGTTGAGCAGCCGCGCGCCGCCTTTGATCTTGTGCGCCTGTGCCGCCAGGGCAGGCCAGTCGCCGTCGTCGACAAGCTCAAGCGCCGTGGCAAGGTCCGCACGATTGGCGCGCAGGCTGCCCTGCAGCAACTCACGGGTGATCGTACGGTCGCCACCAGTCAGCGCATCCAGTGCGCCGAGGCGGCAAACCGCTGGCGGTACGACCGGCAACGCCAACGCTTCCAGCCGCTTGCGCAGCCGATCGAGGCTGACCGGTTTGAACAGGCAATCGTCCATGCCGGCCTGCTGACAACGCAGCAACTCCTCTGCCTGGGCGTTAGCGGTGCAACCGAAGATCGTGCAGGCCGGTTGCCCGCAGCCCTGTTCGAGCCTGCGCACTTCCTGCGCCAATGCGTAGCCGCTGAGGCGCGGCATGTTGCAATCGGTGATCAGCAGGTCGAAGTGTTCCTGGCGCCAGAGCTCCAGCGCCTGAGCACCGTCAGTCGCCGTCTGCGTGCGATGGCCGAGGTAGCCTAGCTGCTGGGCGAGCAGCAGCCGGTTGGGTGCATGATCATCAGCGATCAGCACGCTCAGCCGGCGCGGCGCGAGCGACGGCACGTCGGCTGGCGTCGTGTCCGCGGTGGCTGCAGGCAAGGCCGGCAAACGCGGAAAGGTCAGGTGTACCGTGACCTCGGTGCCCTGCCCCGGCTGGCTGCTGAGCTCAATGCGGCCGCCCATCATTTCCGCCAGCGCCCGGCAGATGGCCAAGCCCAGCCCGGTGCCGCCGCGCGATGCCTGTCCAGGCTCGCGCACCTGCATGAACGACTCGAACAGCAGCCGCTGCGCCGCCGCGCTGATACCGATGCCGCTGTCGCGCACCTGGACCTGCAGATGGAGGTTTTCGGCGTCGTCGGCATCGACGCGCAGCGCGACGCGCACGCCGCCCGTTTCGGTGAACTTGATCGCGTTACTGATCAGGTTGCCGAGAATCTGCTTGAAGCGCAGCGGGTCGATCAGCACGTCAGTGGCGGCCTCGGCCTGAACATCCAGCTCCAGGCCAAGCTGCTTGTCCCGCGCCAGGCCGGCAAACACTTTGACCACCGAGCTCGCCAGCTTGCCTGGATTGCCGCGCTCCGGCGCCAGGCTGAAGCGCCCGGCCTCGATCTTGGCGATGTCGAGGATGTCGCCGAGCAGCGCCAGCAGCGAGTTTGCCGACTCGTAGGCCACCTCGATCGGCTCGCGCTCCCAGACGCCCTCCTCTGCTCGACGCAAGGTCAGTTCGAGCATGCCGATCACCGCACTGATCGGCGTGCGTATCTCGTGGCTCATGGTGGCCAGGAAGGTGCTCTTCGCCTGGCTGGCCTGATCGGCCTGCTCCTTGGCGATCCGCAGCGCCTCGAGCAGACGATGCCGCTCGGTGACGTCGACCCAGCCACCGACCATGCCGGTCACCGCCCCGCTGGAATCCCGGTTCGGCACCAGCCAGGCATAGACCTCGATTGATCGCCCGCCGATCTGCAACTGCAGATCGGCGAACTGCGGCTGCTCCGAGGCCAGCGCGTCGAGATAGCGCTGCTGGTAGCGCTGCGCATCGGCCGGAGAAAACCAGTTCGCATCGACGATGCGTTTACCCAGCAGCTGCTCGCGGGTCGTCTGCAGCGCCTCGCACAAACTGCGGTTGGCGCTGACCAGGCGGCCCTCGCGGTCGCGCACATAGACCGGTTGCGGGATGCCATCGAACAGCGCTTGCTGGAAGGCCAACTGATCGCTGAGCGCGCGTTCGACCGCCTGGCGCTTGCGCACCTCGCGGCGCAGTCGCCAGTTCCAGACGAGGATCAGGGCCAGGGCTAGCACCCCAAGGGCGAACAGTCGGTAGTTGTGAATGCCGCGCCGCGCCCAGGGGTCCACCTCGGCCTCGACCGGCGCTGCGCTAGCGCTGATGCTGGACGCCAGGTTCGACACGCCGCTGCCTGTCGCCAATGCAGGGTTGGCCATGGTCGCGGAACTGGCCATCACGGCAACTGCAGCAAGCAGCGCGAGCAGCCAATGCCGCAAGGTGGAAGTCCGCATGCCACGTCCTCCCAGGGCGAGGTTCACAGGCTTTGCGCGTTGCGCTTGGCGAACTCGAGCAGGTCGACCAACGTGCGCGCCTTGAGCTTGAGCATCAGGCGCGTCTTGTAGGTGCTGACCGTCTTGTTGCTGATCAGCATCTCGTCGCCAATTTCCTTGTTGCTCAACCCGGAGGCCAGGTACTTGAGCACGGCGACCTCCCGGTCGGACAGGGACTGCAGCATCACCGAATCGTCGAACACCCCGTCGCTGAGACGCACCGAAAGCAGCGTGGCATCCGGGAAGTACTTGTTGCCGGCCAGCACCGCCTTGGCCGCTTCCGCCAGCTCACTGAGGTTGTTGCCCTTGGCGACGAACCCCGACGCCCCGGCCAACATGCAGCGGCTGGCGTAGATCGCCGGGCTCATCGAGGTCAGCACCAGAATCCGCGGGGCCGGCTGCAAGCTCTGCAGCCGCTGGATGACTTCCAGGCCGTCGAGCTTGGGAATGCCGATATCGAGCAGCACCAGCTCCGGACGCAGCTCGCGGGCCAGGCTCAGCGCCTCGACACCGTTGTCCGCTTCCCCAGCCACCGCGTAGCCGGCGCGCTCCAGCAACAGCCGCGCAGCGAAGCGGATCATCGGGTGATCGTCGACGATCAGCACCCGGCTCATCGCCAGGCTCCCCGGCGGGCCTGGTAGTGGCGGCGTAGTTGTGTAGTGAGAGCTTGCATGCCCTGAAGCGTAGAACGGCTGGCGCAGGCGGCAACAGCGCTCGGCGCGCGCTTCACGCAGAACGGCGAAGCAACGGCGCCGCGTTCGGAAATTTCCTACAAGCGCGCAGACGCTGCCTACAGAACGCTCTCGGCTGACCTGCAAACCTGTCGCCCTCAGTCACTGACGCTGCATGCGATGGGAGACAGCCATGAAACATCCGTTCCGCAAATCGCCGTTAGCCGTGGCCGTCGCCACGTTGTTTGCAGTACTCGCCTGTGAACCGGCTCGTGCGGCCAACCTGATGGTCGATGGTGGACAGCAGACCGTCAGCGGCCAGACCTTCGAGAGCGCGACCGAGGGTACCGTCAAGATCACCAATGGCGGGCGCCTTGAGGCCAATGATCTGAGCATTCACAACACCGGCAGTTGGGCGACCCACTACGGCATCTTTGTCGACAAGAACAGCCAGCTGGACGGAGACGGACTGCGGGTCACGTCCACCGGCGCCGCCAGTATCAGGATCAGCTCCGGCGCCAGCGCCAAGCTGAGGAACTCCGAAATTGGCAACGGCATCATGGTTCTGGATTCAAGCAGTAACCTCGACCTGAGCGACAGCAAGGTGTTCGGCGGCGTCGTGGTTTCTTCGCAAGGCGTCGCCAGTCTCGACAAGGTGATCATCGAAAACTCGGCGACCAACGGCGCCGGTGTCTCGGTCGCCAACGGCAGCCAGATGTCCGTCCGCAATAGCTCGCTGAGCGTCTCCGGGACCAACGGGGTCGGGATCAATGCCCAGACGGCCAGCGCCGCTGGGCAGAACAGCAAAGTCATTGCCGACAACGTTCAGATCGAGGTCGACGGCCTCAACGACGGCACGCGCGGGGGCACCCATGGCGTGTTCGCCCGCGCCGGCGGCATGGTGGAGATCAGCAACAGCCAGATCACCACCCGCAGCGCCGCGAGCAACGGCTTTACCGCCACGGGCAGCACGGCCTACTCGTCGACACCATCGACCATCACGGCGAAGAACGTGTCCGTCGAAACCACCGGCCAATCTTCACACGGCCTTGCCGTGGCCAGTGGTGCGCAAATCAGCCTGCAGGACAGTCAGGTCGAGGCCAAAGGCACCAACGCCCATGCCCTGCTGGCGACTGGCAAGGGCAGCAGCGGCCAGGACAACCAGGTCAGCCTGGCCAACAGCGATCTGTACGCCAGCCAGGCCAGTGTGATCCGCGCCGATGCGGCCCAGTTGGCGCTGCAGGTGACCGGCAGCAATATGAAGAGCAACACCGGCATGCTGCTGGATGCCATGAACAACAGTACCGTCACCCTGAACAGCGACGGGCCGACCCATCTCATCGGCGACATCCGTGCCGACGGTACCAGCCGGGTCGACCTGAGCATGAACGGTGACGGTCTCCTGAGCGGCAGCGTGAGCCACGGCGGGGCCTTCAGCCTGTCAGGACAGTCGGCGTGGCAGGTTACCGGCGACTCCGACGTCAGCGCGCTCGACTTGCACGACGGTCGGGTGGCCTTCGCGCCCGGGACGGCGTTCAAGACCCTGACCGTCGATGGCGACCTGAGCGGCAACGGCCAGTTCTTCATGAACACCGATCTGGCTGCCGAGCAGGGCGATCTGCTGAAGGTCAATGGCCAGGCGCTGGGACAGCACGAGCTGATCGTCGCAGACTCCGGCCACGAACCGAGCGCCAGCGGCCAGCAACTGATGCTGGTCGATACCGCCGGTGGCGACGGCCGCTTCAGCCTCTACGGCGAGCATGTCGACGCCGGCGCGTTCCGCTACACCCTCGAGCAGCAGGGCGACGATTGGTATCTGCGCAACACCGCGGCCGTGCCGGTGACGCCGATAGCACCCGTTGAGCCGCTCGAGCCGCAAGAGCCGGTAGCGCCAGGCACACCAGACCTTCCCTTGAACCCAGTTACACCGAGCACCCCGCTTGCACCCAAACCACAGCACCTGAGCACCGGCGCCAACGCCGCACTGGCCAACGTTGCGGCGACGCAGACCTTGTGGAGCGCGGAAATGAATGCACTGGCCAAGCGCCTGGGCGAACTGCGCATGGGCGATGACGACGGCGGCGTGTGGGTGCGCGGCATCCACAAGCGCTACGAGTTCGGCGAACACTCCAGCCGGGCCTTCGACCAGGATGTATCGGGCATGGAAGTCGGCGCCGACACGGCGATCCAGCTAAACGGCGGCAAGCTGTTCATCGGCGGCATGCTCGGCATGGCGCAATCGGATACCGACTTCGGCGAAGGCGCCAGTGGCAAGACCGACAGCAAGTTGGTCGGCACCTATGCCACCTATCTGCACGACAGCGGTTTCTACGTCGACGGAGTGTTGAAGTACAACCGCTTCGACAACGAGATCAAGTCGACCAGCAATCTCGGCGAGCGCGTCACCAGCAACTACGATGCCGACGGGATCGGCATGGACGTTGAAGTCGGCAAGCAGTTCAAGCTGCAGGATGGTTGGTTTGTCGAACCGCAACTGGAGCTGACCGCCACGCGCACCAGTAGCGACGCGTACACCGCCAGCAACGGCTTGCGGGTTGAACCCGGGGATGTCGACTCGCTGCAGAGCCGGGTCGGCACCCTGCTCGGGCGCAACCTAAAGCTGTCGAGCGGCCAACAGCTGCAGCCCTACGCCAAAGTCTCCTACGTGACCGAACACGGCAGCGACAGCGAGGTGACGGTGAACGATCACCGCCTGGACAACGCTCTGCCCGGCGACCGTACCGAACTGGGCGCGGGGGTGATCGTCCAGCTCAGCGCGAAACAGAAGGTGTACCTGGATATCGAGCACGCCAGCGGCGATGACCTCGAAGAGCCTTGGGCGGTGAACCTGGGTTACCGCCACCTCTGGTAGGTGTTGCCCCACGCGCTCCACCGCCAAGAGCGCCGGAACCACGGGGGACGGAGCTCGCTCAGCTCCGCTCCCGTCCGATGCGGACATCCGATTCCTACAAACCAAACAAGCAGCGACCGGGCCGTACCGAAAGGTCAGTGAGTTCTATTCAGGGATGCAGTCAGTTCAACGTCTATATTGAGACGACGATACCGACGCAGATTCATTTCCGCAGCCAGGCACTGGCGGAGAATCACCAGAACCTTTTCAGGAAGGCTGGGCATGGGTCACTTATTCGACGCGATTACTCTGGGGCTGCTGGCATTGCTGCCCTTGATCAACCCACCCACGACAGTGGCACTTTTCCTCGCGCTGTCCCAAGGACTCAGTCGCGAAGAAAAGAACCAGCAGGCGCTCCTGACGGCAGTTAACGTCTTTCTCATCATGATAATTACCTACTACGTAGGCGCATTGATCATGGATATCTTCAATATATCCATACCGGGATTGCGGATCGCGGGCGGCGGCATTCTGATAATAATTGGCGCACGAATGTTATTCCCTCAACCGCCACAGCCCTCTGTCGCTCGCAACGAGGCCGAGCGCGCCAGTTTCGCGTTCGTCCCGCTGGCCATGCCCAGCACGGCTGGGCCGGGGACTATTGCGTTGATCATCAGTGCGTCCTCGGCCCTCAAGCACAACACGACCTTTCCCGCGTGGGTCATACAAGTAGCGCCGCCATTAATCTTTCTGGCAACCGCATTAATACTCTGGGGTTGTTTGCGCGCTTCAGACTTGATCATGAAGGTCACTGGCCGATCAGGGATTGATGCGGTATCCCGCATCATGGGCTTCTTGCTCGTATGCATGGGCGTTCAATTCGCCATCAATGGCTCGCTGGAAATCGTGCAAACCCTCATCAACAACAACATTCAATTACTGCGAAATTCATAAACCCTGCAAAGCTGACTACTTACATACTTCCGCCAATTTCAAATATTTTTCCACTCGCTTGTCTTGTCGGTCATTCAGGTTGGGATATCCACGGCCAGAAGATACGACGACACATCCCTGAGCTCGGAGCAAAGGGTACTGCCTTGCTCTTTATCGCTTCAGATGTGGGGGATCGGCCGCTAGCAGACACGCCGAAGTGTCTGCCTTACTGCCTCCCGCATCAGCGCTTGGCCGCGCCCGCCTCTCCCCGCTCGCGCCACCCCGCGAGCATGCGCTGGGCGTTCTCCTCGCAGCCCATGCCTTCCGGCTTGCCCTCGATGCCGGCGATGACCTCCAGCAGTCGCGCGCGGTTGTGCGCCAGGCGCTGCTGCATGGCGTCGATCTCGGTGACCTTGCGCCGCAGGCTATCCAGCAGGCGGTCGTGGTTATCGCTGCGCTGGGCCGGGTCGGCCATCAGCTTGCGCATCTCCTCCAGGCTGAAGCCGGACTGCTGGCCACAGGCGATGACCTCCAGCGCATGCAGGGTCTGCTCGGAATAGTCGCGATAGCCATTGCCCAGGCGCTCGGCGCTGATCAGGCCGCTGGCTTCGTAGAAGCGGATGCGCGAGGCGGCCAGGCCGCTGCGCCGGGCGAGTTCGCCGATTTTCATTTTGTGGGGCTCCCCTATTGACCTTGAAGTTGACTTTAACCTTAGGCTCTACCACGACACAGCCCCCGTCGTCGTCCGGCCATACAAAACCGATGCACGGCGCCCACCTTCCGGAGAGCCCCATGTCGCCCTTTCAATCCCTGCAATTGCCCAATGGCGCTGTCATTCCCAACCGCATCGCCAAGGCGGCGATGGAAGAAAACCTCGCCAATCAGGACCAGACCCCCTCGGATCAGCTGCTGCGCCTCTACCAGGCCTGGGCCGAAGGCGGCGCCGGCCTGCTGCTGACCGGCAACGTGATGGTCGACGCGCGCGCCATGACCGGCCCGGGCGGTGTGGTGCTGGAAGAAGGCCAACGGCTGGAGCGCTTCCGCGACTGGGCGCGCATCGGCCGTGCGCAGGGCGCGCAGTTCTGGATGCAGATCAACCACCCCGGCCGGCAGATGCAGGCCAACCTCGGCCAGCCGACCGTGGCGCCATCCGCCGTAGCGCTGGATATGGGCGGGCTGTCGAAGCTGTTCCCGCTGCCCAAGGCGCTGGACGAGGCAGAGATCGCCACGCTGATCCAGCGCTTCGCGCGCACCGCAGTGCTGGCCGAGCAGGCCGGCTTCAGCGGCGTGCAGATACACGCCGCGCATGGCTACCTGCTCAGCCAGTTCCTGTCGCCGCTGAGCAATCGCCGTGAGGACCGCTGGGGCGGTTCACTGGAGAACCGCGCGCGCCTGTTGCTGGAGGTGGTGAAAGCGGTGCGTGCCCAGGTGTCGCCGGGCTTCTGCGTGGCGGTGAAGCTCAACTCGGCGGACTTCCAGCGCGGCGGCTTCGAGCCGAGCGACGCGCGCCAGGTGGTGCTCTGGCTCAACGAGCTGGCCGTGGATCTGGTCGAGTTGTCCGGCGGCAGCTACGAGGCGCCGGCCATGCAGGGCGATGCGCGGGACGGCCGCACCCTGGCTCGCGAAGCCTACTTCCTCGAGTTCGCCGAGGAGATCGCCGCCATCGCGCGCATGCCGGTGATGGTCACCGGCGGCATCCGCCGTCTGCCGGTGGTGGAACAGGTACTGGCCGGTGGCGTGGCGATGGCCGGCATCGCCACCGCACTGGCGGTCAACCCGGCGCTGCCAGGCCTCTGGCAAAGCGGCCAGGCCCAGGTCAGCGCCGAGCTGCCGCCGATCCGTTGGAAACGCAAGGCGCTGGCCGCGCTGGCCTACATGTCGTTGGTGAAGTTCCAGATGCGCCGCCTGGCACTTGGCAACCACCCTGCCCCGGACGCCTCGCCGTTGCGCGCCTTGCTGCTCGAGCAGTGGAAGACCCTGCGCCGCACCCGGCAGTACAAGCGCTTGATGAGCGGCCGGGCGGGCTGATGCCTTCGACGGGCGAATCGGGGCCCGTTCGGGCTCCCCGTGCCGCCCCTGCTGGCACAACGCACCAGCAGGGGATCGCGACGCTAGTCGAGACGCTTGACCGGCTGCGGCAGCCAACGGCCATCCAGGGCTTCGGCTTGCGGCCAGTAGAGGCGCAGGTTCATCGAGAACGGCCCCTTGGCCGGTGCCGGCAGCCAGTTGGATTCCTTGTCCTTGCCGGGTGACTCGCGCTGGATATACAGCTCCAGCGAACCGTCGGCACCGAACTGCAAGGGGTCGCGATCGCCGATGGCGTAGCGGTTGATGGGGTTCGCAGTGAACAGCTGACGCTCGTCATACAGGGTCAGCGACCAGAACGCCCGCACCGGAGGCAGCTGTTCCTTGGTGAAGCGCAGCACATAGCGCTGGTCACTGCGTAGCGGCTGACCCTCGGCGTCGGCGAACACGGTGGGATAGATGGCATCCTCGATGACGTTGGCGCCCAGCCCGGCATAGGCCACCCCGGCGCGATGCAGGTAGTCCGCGCCGTAGGTACCGATCGCCGTCATGTTGGTGCGCCAGCCATTGGCGGCAATCCCCGAGCTGCGGAAGGCCGCCTTGATCTGCGGCAGCGCCACGGCGGGAGCGGCATTCAATGCGTCCTGGACGATCTGCGGCGCCGCCGCGTAAGCGAAATCGCGGCCGGGTACGATGCCAATGCGCTTCAGACGATCGAGCATCGGGTAATCGTTGGCGTGCGGCGGATTGTCCTTCATCAACTCGGCAAACAATTCGAAGAACGCCGCGGCACTCATCTTGTCGACCTGCTCGGGTGGCGCGGTGCGGTCCTGCGTCGGATTCACACGGCCTTTCGGCGCCACGTAGTCGGTGCCGTGGGCACTCAGCGGATAGGCACGGATAGCGTTCTGGAACGCGTGCACCGCCTGGTAGTCCGCGGCACCATTGGTCTGCACCCGGCCGATCAGCAGACCGGCCGCGGTGGGGCTGCGGTACTCAGTGATCCCGGCCGGCAGACTGCCCTGCCACTTCGGTCCGACGATGGCGAATCGCTGCGCGGCATTGCCGGTCGTGCGCGTACCGGGTGCGGCGAACACATCGGTCCAGGCATCCAGCCAGGGCATCAGGTAATAGCGCCCGGCGGAGTCGGGAATCTCGACGAGCAGCGGCTCCTGGCTCACATCGAAACTCAACGCCGAGTACAGCGTGTCGGCATTGGGGCGCACCACCACGGTGAAGTTGGGGTCCGGGAAGGCGCGCGCATGCGCCAACTGGTTGACCGGCGCCATCAGTCCGGCGGGATGCTCGACATTGGTGGCGACGTTCTTGGTCACCTTCATGAGCACCAGGGGATAGGCGTAGACATACGCCTCACGGGCGATCTCTTTCGCTTCGTCGGCAGACAGCGGTTGCTGGGCCGATGCGGTAAACGGCAGCGCCAGCGCTAGCCCCAGGCTGGCGGCGGCAAATAGCTTGTTCATAGGGTTCTCCCAATTGCGGCAGTCCGCCGGCGCGGCGGACGCGAGATGAGTTCAGGCTCAGTTGACCTTGCGAATTGCCGGCGGCTGCCACGCGCCGCTGGTGACGGCCGGCAGTGGCGAGTACATGCGCAGCATCACCTGGAAGTTGTCGCCCGGCGCTGGCAGCCAGTTGGCTTCCTGACCCTTGCCGGGGGGGTGCTGCTGAATGCGGATTTCCAGTGCGCCATCGGCGCTACGCGTGAGCGCGTCATGGCTGCCGAGCGCGAAGCGACCGAGCGGGTTGGCGACCTGGAAGCCGTCCTTGTCGTACAGGGTCAGCGACCAGAACGCGTCGGCGGGTGGCAGCTGCCCGGCCTCGAAGCGCAGCACGTAACTGTGCTTGCCCGACAAGGGCTGGCCGTCGGCATCGGCGAAGGCGTTGGGGTAAATGGCGTCCTCCGGCAGATTGGCGCCGAGCCCGGCGAGAGCCACGACAGCGCGCCTGCGGTACTCGGTGCCATAGCTGCCGAGCGAGTTGCTCCAGTTCCAGCCGGCGTGGACCGTGCCGATGGAGGCGGTTCGCACCACCTGGCGCAGTTCCTCCTGCGCCGCTTGCGCGCTGGCATCGATGGCCTGCAATTGCGCGTTGCTGAAGGCACCCGTATCGAAGTCCTTGCCGGGCGCAATGCCCAGGCCGCGCATGCGGTGGAGGATCGGGTAGTCACTGGCGTGCGGCGGATACTTCTTGAGCAGCTCGGCGAAGCGCGTGAGCAGCTCGACGCCGCTCAACCGGTTGACCTGCTCCAGCGGCGGGGTGGTGTTGTCGACGTGCGCATCGACCGGCAGCCCGACCGGCGGCCGGTACTCACGCCCCCACTGGCTCAGCGGCACCAAGCGGTACTGGTCCTGAACCTGGTGCACCTTGGCGTAGTCGGCCGGGCCGTTGGTTTGCGTGCGCCCGAGGATCCAGAACACCGGCGTGGGCGCGCGGATCAGCTCCACGCCGTGCGGCAGCTCGCCGCTCCAGCCCGGCGCGGCCAGTGCGAAGTTGCCCGCCTTGCCGCCGGTGGTGCGTGTGCCGGGGACCGCGAACACATCGGTCCACATGTCCAGCATCGGCGTGAGGTAGTAGCGCCCGGCCGTATCGGGGACCGAGAAGATCACCGGTTCCTGGCTGACATCCACCCACGCCATGGAATACAGGGTGTCGAAGTTGAAGCGCACCACGTCCTTGGACCGGGCATCCGGATACTCGCGGTAGTGGGCAAACTGGTTGATGGGCGCGCGGCGCGGCGTGCTGACGGCGTCCGGCACATTGGTCATCTGCTGCCGGGTGATGTCCATCAGCACCAGCGGGTAGGCGTAGTGGTAGACGTCGCGCACCAGCGTGCGGAACTCGTCGGCGGGCTGTGCCTGGCTCGCCGCAGGCACGGGGTCAGCGGCCACCGCACTGGCCAGTGGACTCAGGGCCAAGCCGGCCACCAGCACGGCGCCAGACAGCAGCCCGCTCGCCCAAGGTGTATTTCGGTTGCTCATGCATGCTCCGGGGATGTTGTTCTTGTTCGCCGCCACGAGGCTAGGCCAGGCACGTGCAGCAAACTTGACAGTTCCGGACAAAAACCAAACCTTTCGCGACACCGTCCATGTGCGCTGCAGACAGGTAAAAACTTGACTAAACACGTCTGCAGGTTGTCAATTTGCGTCCACACCAACCGTCCGCGCGGTGCGCCCATCCGAGCCAACACGATGAACCCAGTCACCGATTTCGTCCGCGCTTCCGCGCTCCACGGGCTTGCCGAGTTCGCCGCCAGCAACAACCTGAGCGCGCAGGAACTGATCAAGTCGGTGGGGCTTCCGGAGGACGTGCTCGAGCACCCGGACAGCTTCATTCCCTACCGCAAGTTCGCCGCGTTGCTGGCCCTCGCCACTCAGAGTTCCGCCACCCCGCTGTTCGCGTTGCGGTTCGGCCTGCATCAGGGCGTCAGCTCGCTGGGACCGTTGCTGTACCTGATCCGCAATGCCGGTACGGTGGGCGCCGCGATCAACGAGCTGACCCAGTATTTCCACCTGCACGTGAGCGTCGCCCAGCTGCGCCTGGAGGTGGAAGGTGAGCACGCGCTGTTCCACTACGACCCGACCGAGGTCAAGGATGTTGTCAGCCATCGCCTGGTCGTGGAGCTGGTGGTCGGCGGCGCCATGCAGCTGATGCGCACCTTGCTCGGCAATCGCTGGCAGCCGCGCGCCCTGCTGCTGCAGTCCGCGCCACTGTGCGAGACGCAGGCGTACGCCCGCCTGATCGGTCTGACGCCGCAGTTCAATGCGGCGTGCAACGCCTGGCTGTTCGACGCCAAACTGCTCGAAACGCCACTGAGCTCTGGCGATCAGGAGCTGCACCGGCTGATCCAGCAGCATCTCGATGCGCTGGATCAGATTTCGATGCAGGAATTGCCGGCCTACGTGCGCCAGCTGCTGCGCAACTTGCTGCCCAGCGGCCGCGCCACCATGGAGCAGATCGCCGACTACATGGACCTGCATCCGCGCACCCTGCAGCGCTACCTGGCGGAGGAAGGCACGTCCTTCCAGGTGCTCCTCAACGAGACGCGGCAAGCCATGGCGCAGCGCTACCTGGGCGACTCGACCCTCAGCCTGACCCAGCTCGCCGCCATGCTCGGCTACTCGGAATTGAGCGCCTTCTCCCGCGCCTTCCAGCGCTGGTTCGGCTGCAGCCCGCGCGAGTGGCGCGCGCAGCAGCACCCGGCGAGCAAGTCCCGGCAACGCCTGCGCAGCCGCCTGCAGCGCCCGCGAACGCCGCAAGCCTGACCACTCAGGGGGTGAGTGCGGCCCTGGCAGCAGCGATGGCTTGCGGTTGCTCGAACGTCTCGATCCAGGCCATGACCCGCTCGACGTGCCCTTCCCAACCGGGCTCGCCCAGCAGCCAGTGGCCTTGCGCGGGATACTCGCGGTAGTCGAGTTGCTGGCCATACCAGCGCGCCATGCCGCGGCTCACCGCGCGCGGGATGATGCGATCCCGGCCGCCGGCCAGGGCCAGCATCGGGCAACTGACCCGCTCTTTCTGCACCCGGTTGGAGCGCGCCAGATTGAGCACGCCGAAGCCCACCTCGTAGGCGACCTTGCCGGACTCGGCGATCAGCAGCTTGCGGCAATCCTCCCGCGCAGCGGCCGGCAGCCGGTTGAAGACCAGGTAATCGGCTTCCCAGGCGGAGAGGCGAAAGGTCTTGCGCCACAGCGCCCACTTGGAAAAGTGCCGCACCAGACCCGGCAGCATCGCGGGCCGCAACGGAAATACCTGGCCAGGCGCCGCGCTGTTCACCAGCACCAGGCCGGCCAAGTCGAGACGCTGGGCCGCCAGCTGGCCGATCAGCCCACCGAGCGAATGACCGATCAGTACCGGTCGCTGCAGACCGCGCGCCACCTTGACCACGGCGTTGACGTACTGCTCCAGCGCGACCCGCGCCAGCAGGGTGTCCGAGCCATGTTCCTCGTGGCCCGGCAGGTCGAGCGCCACACAGTTGTAGCCGCGCGCGCGGAACATGGCCTCCCAGTCGCGCCACACGGTATGCCGCGACCACATGCCATGGATAAAAACGATGTCTGGTTTCACTTCCGGATCGTCCGCCAGCAATTCAAGAAAGTCCCCGTCGCGCAGCACGTTGTCATGCGCTTCTGAATTCCAGGCTCGGGTCTTCCAGCGATTGCTTGAGTAGCATCTCCTGGTCGCGCTCGAAGTTGTGCAGCACCCGCCAGGGCAGATTGCGCCCCTGCCGCGGCAAGGTGGCGGCAGCGCGCTGGATATAACCGGACTGCATCGAGCCAAGCACCGTCTCGTCGGCCTGCAGCTCGCCGGCCGGCGCGCGGGGCACCACCACGTTGAGGTTGTTCTGCTTCATGTGGTTGAACAGACGGCACAAGTAGCTGGCGGTCATGTCGGCCTTCAGCGTCCAGGGCGCGTTGGTGTAGCCGAACACATAGCCCAGGTTGGGAATGTCCTGCAGCATCGAGCCCTTGTAGGTCATCAGCTCGTTCAGGGCTTTCGCTTCGCCGTCGACCTGGATCGCCATGCCGCCACAGGTCTGCAACTGCAGGCCGGTCGCAGTGACGATGATGTCCGCTGGCAGTTCCTGTCCCGATTTCAGCTTGATGCCGGTCTCGGTGAAGCTGTCGATCTGGTCGGTGACCACCGACGCTTTGCCCGCCCGCAGCGCCTTGAACAGATCGGCGTCCGGCACCGCGCAGATTCGTTCGTCCCAGGGCTGATAGCGCGGGGTGAAATGGCGCATGTCGACCTGCTCGCCGAGTTGCTTGCGCACCCCGGACAACAGCCAGGAGCGTACCAATCCTGGCCAGCGCTTCGATGCCTTGTAGATGAAGCGCTGTATGACGATGTTGCGCTTGCGTGCCAGGGCAAACACCGCGCGCTTGGGCATGAAGTGCTGCAGTACCGCCGACAGTTTGTCGTAGCCCGGCACGCTGAACACGTAGCTGGGCGAGCGCTGCAGCATGGTCACATGCGCGGCGTCGTTCGCCATGGCCGGCACCAGGGTCACCGCAGTAGCGCCGCTGCCGATGACCACCACCTGTTTGCCACGATAGTCGAGGTCTTCCGGCCAGTGCTGCGGGTGCACGCGGGTACCCTGGAAGCGTGCTTCGCCAGGGAAACTGGGCAGGTAGCCTTGGTCGTAGTTGTAGTAGCCGGTGCAGCAGATCAGGTATCGGCAGGTCAGTGCGAGGGTCTTGCCGGTCGCGTCCTCCAGGCAGTTGACGGTCCAGCGCTGCGCCTGGCTGCACCAGGCGGCGTCAGTGGTCTTGAGGCCGAAGCGGACCATCTTGTCGACGCCGTACTCGCGCGCAGTTTCGGTCACGTAGCGGCGAATCGACGGCCCATCGGCGAGCACCTTGAGTTCGTGCCAGGGGCGGAACGAGTAGCCAAAACTGAACATGTCCGAATCGGAACGGATGCCCGGGTAACGGAACAGGTCCCAGGTGCCGCCAATGGCCTGGCGGCGCTCGATGATGCCGACCTTGGCGTTGGGCATTTCCACTGCCATGCGGCAGGCCGTACCGATCCCGGAAAGGCCGGCACCGATGATCAGGGCGTCATAGTGATTCTGCATGGAACACTCTCATGGCTCTTGTTCTGTGGGCCTCAGTATTGCCAAGTGCCGAGCAGCAAACCTGACTTATCCTGACTTCCAGTTGACATTTTACGACAGCGCAAATGAAGGCCTGCCCGAGGGCAGGCGCTGCGCGAAATGAGTGGGAGGGGCGGCCGCTCAGCACGTGGCGGGCGCCCCGTCGCAGCGCTCAGCGCACGCCGGCGGTGCGCAGCGCGGCCGGGGTGAAATCATTGCCCGACGCGGGCACGCCGAACTTCACCCAGCTCTTCTCCTCGTTGATCATGCCGTACACGCCATAGCGCCCCGAGGTCAGGTCGTAGAGCGCCTCGAAGGCGTACCACGGGGTCCGCGCGTGGTACTCCTGCATCAGCATCGACTGGCCGACGCGCCACAGCTGGCCACGGCCGTCGTACAGGTCGGAGGCGGCGATGTTCCAGGAGTCCTCGTCGATGTAGAAACGCCGCTTGGCGTAGACATGCCGCATGCCGGGCTTGAGCGTGCCCTCGACGACCCAGACGCGATGCAGCTCGTAGCGCGCCAGGTCCTGGTTGGTATGCCCCGCCTTGAGGATGTCGGCGTACTTCACCGCGGGCGAGGCCAGGCGGTAGTTGTTGTAGGGGATGTACATGTCCTTCTTGCCGACCAGGGTCCAGTCGTAGCGATCCGGCGCGCCGTTGTACATGTCGAAGTCATCCGAGGTGCGCGTACCGTCGGCGTTGCTGCCGGGGCTGTCATAGGCCACCTGGGGTGCCCGGCGCACGCGGCGCTGCCCCGGGTTGTACTGCCAGGCCATGCGCGCCTCCTTCACCTGATCGAGCGTGTCGTGCACCAGCAGCACGTTGCCGGCCAGGCGCGCCGGCGCCGAGGTGATCGACTTGAACATCAGCAGGGTGTTCGCCGCCTTGTCTTGCGGCAGATCCTGCATCAGGGCGGGAAACGCCACCTGGTCCTGGATGCGCACCAGGGTGTAGTCGCCATTGCGCTGTGGGAAGGCACTCGTCGAATCACGGAACAGGTTGCCGCCGCGATAGCGGGTGATGTGGTTCCACACGGCCTCCAAGCCGCTCTTGGGGATGGGGAAGGCCAACGTGCGCGACTCGGTGAAGCCCTTCAGGCCGTTGCCGCCTTCGACGAGGCTGACCTTCTCGGCGCTGATGCGTGCCGCCGCATACACCTCCTGCGGCATCGCCACGCTGCGATGGCTGGGGTAGACCGGCATCCGGAAGCTGTCGGCATAGCGTTTGAACATGGCCAACTGACCGTCACCGAGGCGATCCTTGTACTGATCGGCATTCGCCGCGGTGATCACGAACAGCGGCTGCTCGTTGGCGAAGGGGTCGGCGAGAAAGCCTTTGCCGTCCACCGCCGCGGCGTTCTGCGGCAGGCCGCCGGTCCACTCGGGAATAGTGCCGTCGGCATTGCCGGCACGCTCTGCGCCAACCGGCGTCAACGAGGTGCCGAGAGTGGCCAGTTCATCTGGAGAAACGGCCGCCGACACGCTGCCGGCCAGCAGGGACAGGGCGCAGGCCCCGAGGAATTTTGTCGTCGCTTTCATTGCTGAGGTTCTCGCGCGGCAGGTTAAAAGTTCACGCCCAGGCTGAGCGCCAGGAAGTCGCGATCGATCTGGTTGTTGTACTGGCCACCGAAGTAGTCGGTGTACGAGAGGCTGGCGGTGTAGACGCTGCGGTAGTCGGCATCCAGGCCCAGGCTGATGGCCTTGGCACCTTCGTTGAAGGTCGGGCCGTAACCGTCCACGTCATGCGCCCAGGCGAGGTTGGGCTTGAGGTTGATGCCCGCGAAGACGTCGCTGTACTCGAGGATGCCGCGCGCCCGGTAACCCCAGGAGGTGTTGGTGTAGAAGCCGTCGGCATTCGCCGCGCTGTAGGCGCCCACTTCGGTGATGCGGCCATAGCGCTGCTCGCTGCGGCTCTCCAGCCCACCGAGCTGGGTGACCCCGACCTCGCCCACCAGGGTCAGGCGATCGGCGCCCAGCACGCGCTCGAAGAAGTGCGTCAGGGTGGTCTGCGCCTGGGTCATTTCCTTGCGCTGGTAACCACTCAGGTCCGTGTTGGCGGTGGCCCGCGCACCGGCCGCGCCACCGGCCAGCGCGCCGCCGACCACGTAGAGCACCGGGGAGTTGGTCACATCGATGGCGTTGAAGGCCAGCGGCATGTTCGGCCGGTAGCTCAGTTCGCCGGTCCAGGCGGTGCCGCTCTCCAGGGTGGTCGCGAAGCTCGCGCCGTACAGGCGGATGTCTTCCGGGTACTCGAAGAAATAGCGGCTGTTGCCGAGCAGCGAGGTCTGCGCCAGATTGCCGGCGAGCCCGCCGGGCAAGGTCAGCGCGCGGCCGATCTCCGCCTGGCCGGGGGTGGTCATGCTGAGGTACGGGGTGCGGCTGTGGATGTTCATGGCATAGGCGCCGTATTCGGTCTCGTCGGCCAGCCAGCGCAACGCCAGGCCCCATTGCCCGCCGTCACGCGCATCGCGATCGCCGCCGCGCGGCACCACCAGGCCTTCCGGGCGCATCGTCACGCCCATCAGTCCAGCGAACGGCGTCAGGCCGTTGACCGCTGCCGGCAAGCCCACCGTGAAGTTGTCATCGCAGCCGTCGGCCACCGTGTCGGCGCCGAAGAAGGTGCCGCAGTTGTCGACCACCGTCTGTTGCCAGTCCAACTGGTAGAACATTTCCGCGGACAGGTCCTCGGTGAGGCCCTGCGAGAGCAGCAGCATGTTGACCGGAATCAGGCCTTCCTTGATCTCCGCGCCGGGGCGGCGAAACGCCGCCACGTCGACCGGGTTGATCGCGTTGATGCTGTTGCCGATGAAGGTGCTCTCGCCCCAGCTGACCACCTGTTTGCCCAACCGCCCGCTGCCCGGCAGGCTGCCGAGGGTGTAGTTGTGATAGATGAAGGCATCGAGCAACTCGGCGCCGGAGGACTGCGCGCCCTGCTTGCGGTTGTGGTCGTCGATGTCCTTGAACGGACGATGCTCGTCCTTGAGTTCGAAGTCGTACCAGTACTTGCCGCGCAGGAAGACCCCGGTATCGCCGTACTTCAGCTCCAGGTCGTGGAGACCCTTGAAGATCTTCGAGAAGGTTTCGCCCTTCTTGAAGTTCAGCCGGCCATCGTCGTTGGCCGTCGCGGCGGTCTTGCCGCCGTTGGTGGCACCGACCAGTTCCGGGTCGGCGTTGCGCATCGCCCAGCTGGCCCCGATGGACAGCGACGAGTCGAGTTGCCCCTCGAGTTCGCCGACGTTGAAGGTGACGGCCTGCACGCTGGGCGCAAGGCTGCCCAGGGCGATGGCCAGGGTGAGCAGACGAGGCTGGAAGAATCCGCGCCCTATTGTTGTTGTCATTCGACTCTCCGATGAGGTGGGGGGACGTGCCCTCACCTTAATCAGCCAGCCGATGCCTCCAAACAGACCAAGGTAGCGATCTGCAACCCACACCAAAGTCCTAGATCCCGCTTAAAACGGGGCTTTCCGCGCCCCCATAGATTGCGCGAATACATCACCACAGCGCGCTCGCGCTGCAACCCTGCTCAGGCAAACGCGGTTGACGACCGGCAAATCGCAGTCGCGATATGTCAAGTATTGGTCGTGAATTGTCCATGAAGCCTCATCGCTCTTGGCGATACTGCTGACGGTGGCACGCACCGGTGCGGCATGGGTCGGCCACGACCCGGCACATGCCGCACCGGTGCTCCCAAATGCCTGGATTTGCAGAGGTTGTCAGCATGCTTACCCCGCTTTCTGAAGCACCGTTCCGCGTCGCCCCTTGCGAGGTCAATGCCGCCCCTGCTCCGGCGCCCGGGCATGTCACCCGCGCCCATTTGCTGCGCCGGCTGCTGCGTAGCGAAAGCCGCCTGACGCTGACCTTCGCGCCCGCCGGTTTCGGCAAGAGCGCGCTGCATGGCGAGTGCGCCCGCCTGGCGCCCGCCGGCACGCGGGTGATCTGGCTGGAGCTGCTGGGGCACACACTGAGCCCGCAGGAACTGCTGGCGCGCATCGCCGCAGAAGTCGGCGGGGACCCCGAGAACGAATGCTCACCGGATAGCTTGGGCCGTTTGCTCGGCCGAGTGCGTCAGCCACTCTGGCTGATGCTCGACGACTATCCGCGGCAGCCCTGCGCAGAGCTGGATGCGCTTGTCGAAGACCTGCTCGAGCGCACCCCGGCCCATGTGCAATGGTGGATCTGTGGCCGACGCCGACCCGCCTGGAACCTGCCGCGGCTGATACTGCAGAACGCCGTGCAGGAGCTCAGCGCCGACGACCTGCGCTTCGACGCCGCGGCGCTGCAGAGCCTGCTGTGTGAGCAGCCAGCGCTCGTCGCCCAGGAGCTGAGGACGCGCTTACTGGAGCAATGTGCCGGCTGGCCGGCGCTGATCTGCCTGCTGCTGCGCGAGGCGACAGCCGACACCCTGGCCCAGCGTCTGGAGAGCGGAACGCCGTTGCTGCTGAACTACCTGCAACGCGAAGTGCGGCCTGAACAGGACGCGGGCAATGCCGAGCTGCTGGCGCTGCAGGCCCGTCATCCGCAGTGGTTTGCCGCGCGGCCAGCGCACCGTCCCACTTACGCACACCGGTCGCCGCCGGCACCGCGTTCGCTGTTGAGCAAACGCGAGCTGGCCATTTTGCGGCTCATCGCGGCGGGCCTTTCCAACCGGGAAATCGCCGATCAACTGTGCGTATCGACCCATACCATCAAGGGTCATGCCTGGAACATCAACAGCAAGCTCGGCACCGAGCGACGCACCCAGGCAGTGGCCCAGGCGCAACGGCAAGGCTTGCTCGGCTGAGCATCACCGCCGCTCGGCGTGGATTGCGCCGAGCAGCGAACACTGGCGAGCCCAGCTGCGCGCTACTGCCCATGCTCGACCTGCAACCGGGTGAAGTGCACCTCGGCGACTTCGCCATTGGCCGACTTGGCGGTCTGTGCATAGGCGCCTGCCTTGAAGTAGTAGGTCACCTCGCGCCAGGCGGGATCTTCGCGGTAGAAGTCGTGCTCGATGCGCTCGCCTTCGACCTCGACGCTCAAGCGCCCCTCGTTGACTTCAATCCGGTAGCTGAACGGGCGGTTGTCCACACGGGTCGCGAAGACATGGCTGATGTCGTCGTTGCTGCCCTTCGGCGACTGCTTGATCAACGCTTTGAGCTTGCCCTTCTCCCACTGCAGCTTGATCAGCGGGCGTGCGTCGAAGCCGTGGATCTGCCCGACGATGATCTTCTGCTCGCGCGGCGCCTGAATCACCTGGCAGGTCGCACTCAGCGCGTGATGCCCGCTGCCGCTCCAGTTCACGTTGTCGTCGCCAGGGTCGAGCACCTCGCGCAGCTCGGAGCGCGGGTAGCGGCTGTTCTCGGTCGTGCCGCCGCCCGCCGGAGCGACGAAGGCCATCGCGCCATCCGCGGTCAGGTGGAAATACTCCGACGAGTAGCTGGCGAGCTGCGCCGGCAGGATTTCGTTGGCATCCCGATCGGGCAGGGTCAGTTTCCATTGCGACAGGTCGTACTTCGTCCCCGGGGCCGGAGTCGGAGCCGCCACCTGCTGGGGACTTTGGCAGCCGGCCAGGGCCATCAGCGCGCCGAGCAGCACGCCAAGTGATGTCCATTGCATTGCGTATCTCCTCGATTCTGGCTGCAGACCGGCGCTAGCTCTCGGTGGGTTCCTGGCGGACGGTCTGCGCTGCCTCGTGCTTGTTCAGGTGCACCGGGCGCAGGTCCTCGATGCGGTAGCCGTCCTGGTAGGTACGCGAGCTGCGGCTGCGCACCAGGTGCGGGTAGTGACCGAACGGCAGCAGTCGATTGACCGCACCAACCAGCTTGAGCGCCGCGCTCACCAGCGCGCGGCGCCAGCCGGGCGCGTCGGGGAAGCCCACCGCGTCGAGGAAGTGCCTCGGCATCAGCGCACAGACCACCGGGCGTACCGCCGGGTGCAGGAACGCCGGCAACCAGTTGGCCATGATCCGCACCGTCGCCGTGGCGACCCGGTGGTTGGGCAGCGCATAGACGAAGTGCTGCGCCTCGTAGCGCCGGGTGAAGGCATCGAACTCAGCCTTGCTCGACGGGATGTCTTTGAGCCCCATACGCCGGCCGATCTCTGCCCAGAAATTGAACCAGGCACGCTGCTCGTGCGCGGTCATGCGCCGCCGGCCGTAGCGGTCGGTCCAGCGAATCGGGAACTCGATGAAGGTCCACAGCACGAACAGGAAATCATCGTTGGCAATCGCGTAGTGCGCGTGGGTCTGGTTCATGCGCGCCAGGGCCTGGCGGCCGACCTCGCCGTCCCAGCCCGACTCTATGAAATGGCCGATCAGCAGCGCGGTGTCGTCGTAGCGCTTCTGCCCGTACTTCTCGAACTCGCCGGTGCGATCCAGCAGGCGCGACACCGAGGCGCTGCCGTAGGTGTAGAACAGCGCCACTTCGAGGGCGCGCTTGAAGTCCCAGGAAAATTCGTAGATCGCCAGCAGGTGGACGATGCGCTGCACGTCGCGCTCGGCATCCAGGCTGGCGATCTCGCGGGCCACGGCCGGGTTGTGCAGCAGGCCGAGGCGCTTGTGATAGGTGGTGGTCATGGCTCACCTGTGGTTATGGACCAACTGTGGTTGCCGTTCTTCAGCCAGTGCCTGCGCCACGAAAGGCTCTGAGGAAGATAGGCGCTGCGCGCCAGCTTGCCCGGAAAACTGCCGCCTCCGCGCCGATCCGAAGCTGGGCAACCCGCCGCGAATAGCGACTAGGCTGTTTCTGGTTCGTCACTTCAGGAGGAAACGCTCATGGCCTTGCGCATCAACGATCCGGTCCCCGACTTCAGCGCCGACACCGACCAGGGGCCGATCCGGTTCCACGACTGGATCGGCGCCGACTGGGCGATTCTGTTCTCGCATCCGAAGGACTTCACCCCGGTGTGCACCACCGAGTTCGGCGCGGTGGCGAAACTCGCCGCTGAATGGGCCAAGCGCGGCACCAAGGTGATCGGCGTGTCGGTGGATGGCGCCGCCACCCACACCAAATGGAAAGGCGACATCGAAGGCTTCTGCGGTGCGCAGGCGGCGTTCCCGATCATCGCCGACGAAGGCCTGGCGGTGTCCAAGGCGTTCGACATGCTGCCCGCCGAGGCCTACCTGCCGGACGGCCGCACCGCCGCCGACACCGCCACGGTGCGCTCGGTGTTCATCATCGGCCCGGACAAGAAGCTCAAGCTGACCATGACCTACCCGATGTCGGTGGGGCGCAACTTCGGCGAAGTGCTGCGCGCGCTGGACGCCCTGCAGCTGACCTACAACGTGCCGCTGGCCACGCCCGCCGACTGGACGGTCGGCCAGGACGTGATCGTCGCCCTCGCCCTCAACGACGAGCAGGCGCGCGAGAAGTACGGTCAGCTCGACATCAAGCTGCCCTACCTGCGCACCATTCCCGCGCCCAAGTAGCTGCCCGCTCCAAGGCCGGGAGGCGCCGTCAGCCACCGGCCGTAACGAAGATGATGATCGGCCCGCACACCGCCAGCAGCACGTTGGAGATCGCGTAGCACACGGTGAAGCCGATCACCGGGGTGTTGCTACCGGACTGCTCGATGATCTTGTTCATCGAGGCCGCCTCGGTCTGCGCGCCGGCCAGCGCGCCGAACAGGATCATCGGGTGCAGGCGCAGCACGTAGCGGCCGAAGTACAGCGCCACCAGCGGCGGCAGCAAGGTCACCACCACGCCGGCGAGCAGCAGCGACCAGCCGTGCTCCTGCATCGCGGCAATCGCCGCCGGACCGGCCAGCAGACCGACCACCGCACCAAAGGCGGTCAGGCCGAACTCGGAGAACGCCCACTGCGCTGCCGGCGGCAAGGCGCCGATCTCTGGGTGGCGCGAGTTGTACCAGCCGATCACCAGCGCGGCGACCAGTACCCCGCCGCCGACGCCCAGCTCGACCGGGATCATGCCGATATGCGTGGAGAGCAGCCCGAGCAGCGCGCCGAGCACCATGCCCAGCGCATGCATGGCGATATCGCTCTTGTAGTTGCTTTCGCGGATGCGCCCCAGGCGTTCGGCCAGCGCCTCGACGCTGGCGCGGCGCCCGGTCAGGGAAATCACGTCGCCGCGGCGCAGCACGGTATGCGGCAGCAGCGGCAGGTCGTAGCCCTGACGGGTAATGCTGTTGATGAAGCAGCCCAGCCGTTCGCCACCGATCAACTGCCCCTTGATCATCTGGATGGTCTTGCCGGCGAACTGCGCCGCAGTCAGCACGATATCGACCTGACGGGTGGGGAAGGACAGCGATTCCGGGTGGTCGACTTCCGGCCCGACCCACTCGGGCAGCGTGCCGACCGCTTCGCGCAGCGCATAGACGCCGACGATATCGTCGGTCTGCAGCACCAGTTCGACGTCGCGTTCGAGCACCTGGCCATCGCGCACCACCCGCTCGACGCTCAGCGCGGGATGCAACTGCTCGAGGTCGGCGATACGCTTGCCATCCGCCGGCCCCAGCCTGGCGACCCGGTGCGCGCGCACCACGATGCGCGTGTAGGGCACGGTGATGGCGTCCTCGTTGCTGGCGATACCCAACTGCAGTTCCAGTTCGCGCGCGGCGCTGCGCAGGTCCACACCGAGCAGCTTGGGCGCGATGCTGCCGACGAAGACGATCAGGCCGATGGTGCCGAACAGGTAGGTGATCGCGTAGGCGATCGCCATGTGGCTGTTGAGCAGATCCTTGGCGGCCGGGTCGAGGTCCAGCTGGCTGATCGCGCTGCCGGCGGTGCCCATGATGGCCGTGTCAGTCAGCGCTCCGGCGCCCAGGCCGGCGGTGAAGCCTGCGTCGAAATGGAAGATTGCGTTCATCGCCAGGATCGCGCCCAGCGCAGTCGCGCAGAGCACCAGCGAGAGCAGCACCAGCTTGAGGGTGCCGCGATTGAGGCTGCCGAAGAATTCCGGCCCGCTCTTGAAGCCGACCGCGTAGATGAACAGCACGAAGAACACCGACTTGAGCGCCGGCGGCACTTCCAGCCCGACCTGCCCGATGATCAGGCCCATCAGCAGCGCGCCGGCCACCGAGCCGAGGTGAAAGCTGCCGAGGCGCACCCGGCCGATCAGCACACCCAGCGAGATCGCCAGGAAGATCGCGATCTCCGGTTCGGAACGCAGCGCATTAAGCAGAAATTCGAGCATTTATCTGACTCCCTGGGCCGGCGCACTGTTCATGAGTCATCGCGGCGCTGTTCGCCGACTTCTGCAGGTTGCACCGCCGGTGCCGCGTACCACTGCTCCTTGGGCACCGACTTTTCGTGCTGCGGGTCGAACACATAGTGTGGCGACATGATCTGCACGCCGTACTCGTTGAACACGTCCTGGATGTTGGCGTGCAGCATCGACAGCAGCACCGCGCGTGGGCGCGGCTGGCTGGGGATCGCCTGGGCAACCAGGCGGTATTCCGGGTAGTAGTCCGACAACGCGGTCTGGAACACCTGCGGGGCCGGATCGACGAGCACCCCCGGGGTGCGCCGGGCGGCCTCCAGCAGCATCGCCTCAACCTGCCGCCAGGGCGTGTCGTAACCAATGGTCACGGTGGTGTCGACCACATAGCCCGGCCCCTTCACGGTGCGCGAGTAGTTCTTGGTCACCGTGCCGGTGATCATCGAGTTGGGGATGGTCAGCATCTCGCCCAGACCGGTGCGAATCCGCGTGGTGAACATGCCCAGCTCAGTGACCGTGCCCTCGTACTCGCCGATGCGCACGAATTCGCCGGGGCGCAGGGTGTGCGTGTAGGTGAGGATCAGCCCGGCGGCGGCCTGGCCGACCACGCTGGAGGCACCCAGCGAGATCATCAGGCCGATCAGTACCGACAGGCCCTTGAACGCATCGGTGCCGGCCCCCGGCAGGTAGGGGTAGGCCATCGCCAGGGCGAACAGCCAGATCGCCAGCGAGGTGAGCCGCGTGGTCGGCTGCAGCGTCTCGTGGTTGAGCCAGCTGAGCGTGCCCGGCATCGCCATGCGCTTGAGGATGCGCCGACTGAAACTGCTGACCCCGCGTGCGATGAAGAAGATCGCCACGGCCACGCCGAGGCCGGGGATCGCCCCGACGATGCCGGCGACCAGGTAGCCGGCGACATCCACCAGGTAGCTGTTGAGGCTCTCGCCCCACGGCCGGGTGTAGGGAAAGCGCGACAGCACGAAGCTCAGCCACTCGTAGCTGAGCAGCAGCACCACCACCCAGTGCAGCAGCCACAGCAGGCGGTTGATCAGCGGGTAGAGGTTGCGTGCGTCGAATACTTCGGTCTGCCCGACCTTCAGCGCCCGCGCGTGACGCTGCATGACCAGCGGCAAGCGCTCGAGCACCTTGCGCCGCAGGTAGAACACGCCCCACAGCAGCGCGGCGTACAGCGCGGTGGCCGCCGCGACCGCCGCCGCGGCCACGAGGATAAAGCGCAGGCTGCGCGCCTCCTGGGTCTCCGCGACCACCTGGCGCAGCTTGCCGGCGGCGCCGTCGGCGGCCTGCTGCAGGGTGGCGTACTCGACGCCATCGACGTCCTTGGGCGAGACGAAGAACGCCCGGTGCGAGCCGAGCAGCACCATGTAACTGTCCTGGATCGGCTGGGCGTGGACTTCGAGCTCTTCGGTGCCGTCCAGCGCCTCACTGATCACCGCCTTTGCGCGCCTGGCGCGCAGCTCCGGAGTCTCGCCGGCCAGCGTGGCGCGAAACACCATGATGCTGCGGTTGGCGACCTTCAGTTCGGCGATCGCCACGCCCTGCTCCGCCGCGTCCCCGTTTGCCACCGAATCCGCGGCCCACAACCAGGCCGAGCCCAGCAACGCAAACCCTGCGACCATCCACACCAGCGCCCTGCTGCGCATCCCCGACTCCTTGCCCTAACGGTTTCAGACGGCGGCGCGCTGTTCACCACGCCCTACCCCCGTATCGCAGCGTAGTTCAGCGCCTCGGACCTCGTCGGCTGGACGGCGGCGCAACCTGCACTGGCGGCTCGCGGCTGACTGCACGAGTGCTCGGTACATGATCGGAGTCATGTACCCGTGCCGTTGGCGATGCGAATCTTCACTATCCTTGAGCAGACTCCGATCCGGCAGTGCGGCCCATGAAGCTCCCCCGAACCCTCCCGATCGGCCTGCGCGGCCTGATTCTGGCGTTTGCCCTGCTAGCCGCGCTGGCCACCCTGTGCAACAGCCTGGTGGTGGCCTACACGGTGCAGCGCGACGCGCTGATCCACTCGACCCTCGAAGCCAATCGCGCCTACGCGGCCAAGGTCGCCTCAAGCATTGGCGAGTTCCTGCGTGCGGCGCAGCAACGCTTGGCCTACAGCGAGCAGATCATTGCCCGCGACTTCGACAACCCCGCGCTGCTGCATGCCGAGGCCATGCGCCTGCAGGCGCAGGACGCCGACTTCAATGCGGTGGCCATCACCGACCCCAACGGCAAGGTGCTGCAGGCCTATCCCGACCACTTGAAGCTGCTCGGCAGCACCCTGCATTCCGAGGAGGTGCAGAAGGCCCTGCAGGAACGCCGGCCGATGATCAGCCATGCCTACACCACCACGGCCGGCAACATGGTGGTGTTCATTTCCCAGCCGGTGATCGACGACGCGGGGCACTTTCTCGGGGTCATCGGCGGTTCGGTGTTCCTGCGCAAGAAAAGCGCGCTGCATACGGTGATCACCAACCACTTCCATCGCGACGGCACCTACGCCTTCGTCGCCGATGAATACCGCCGCCTACTGCATCACCCTGATCCGACGCGCATTGGCGAAGTGCTGAGCTCGAGTGTCGCCGTCGATGCGGCCTTGCGTGGCGAAAGCGGTGCCATGGCCGTGGAAAATTCCCACGGCGAGCCGATGCTGGCCGGCTATGCGCCGGTCGCCGACGCGCACTGGGCGGTGGTCGCCCAGCAGCCGCGCGACCAGGCGCTGGCAACCCTGGGGCAATTGATGCGCAACATGGTCATCGGCCTGCTGCCGGCGAGCCTCGTCGGCCTGCTGCTGCTGTGGATCGGTGCGCTGCTGATCACCCGCCCGTTGCGGCAGCTGGCCAACGCAGCCACGCACCTGGCCAATCCAGACACCACCGCGCGGCTCGGGCTGATCAACGCCTGGTACACCGAGGCCGCGGCAATCCGCCAAACCCTGATCGCCAGCGTGCAGCTGCTGCAGCAGAAGCTCGGCCGCCTCCGCAATGAGGCACAGAGCGATGCCCTCACCGGCCTGGCCAATCGCCGCGCGATGGACAGCGAGCTGGCCGTGCTGGAACAGTCGGGGCGCCAGTACTCGGCACTGGCGCTGGACATCGATCACTTCAAGCGGGTCAACGACACCTTCGGCCACGACGCCGGTGATGTCGCGCTGAAGCAGGTGGCGAAGGTCATCCAGGACTGCTCGCGTACCGGCGACCTGGCCTGCCGCGCCGGCGGCGAAGAATTCATCCTGCTGCTGCCGGAAACCAGCCTGCCGATTGCGCGGGTGATCGCCGAGCGGATTCGCGCGACCATCGCCGCCACCGAAATCCCCACGGTCGGCACGCTGACCATCTCCATCGGCATCGCCTGCCACGGTGCGGACAGCCAGACAGCGGAGGTCATCCTCAAGCTCGCCGACGCGGCGCTGTACCGCGCCAAGGAGAGCGGCCGCAACCGCGTGGTGGCGGCCGACGACGCCTAGCGCCGCACGCCGCCGCGGCCGTCAGTGCGCCTCGTGCAGGTCGTCGTGCAGCAGGCCGAGAATCTGCCGCTTCATGCGGATGAATTCCGGCTCCATGACCACGTCGAGGTTGCGCGGGCGGTCGATCGGCACGTCGAGAATCTGCTTGATCCGCCCCGGCCGCGCGCCCATCACGTAGACGCGGTCGCCGAGCAGGATCGCCTCGTCGATGTCGTGGGTAACGAACACCACGGTCTTCTTGCTGTGCTCCCAGACGCGCAACAGCAGCTGCTGCATCTGCAGGCGGGTCTGGCTGTCGAGCGCGCCGAACGGCTCGTCCATCAGCAGGATCTGCGGGTCGTTGGCCAGCGCACGGGCGATCGCCACGCGCTGCATCATGCCGCCGGAGAGCTGCTTGGGGTAGTTCTCGGCGAACGCTTTGAGGCCCACCTCGTTGAGGTAGTACTCGACGATGTCCTTGCGCTCGGCGGCCGGCATGCCGCGGCGCTTGAGGCCGAACTCGATGTTCTCGCGCACCGTTAGCCAGGGGAACAGCGTGTAGCTCTGGAACACCATGCCACGGTCGGCGCCCGGCCCCTCGACCTTCTGGCCGCCGACGAAGATCGCCCCGTCGCTCGGCTCGGCGAGCCCCGCGGTGAGGTACAGCAGGCTCGACTTGCCGCAGCCGGACGGCCCGACGATCACCGCGAACTGCTGGTCCGGCACCTCGAACGACACCTTGTCCAGCGCGCTGAACACGCCGCCGTCGGGGGTGCGGTAACGCAGGCTGACCTCTTCGACCCGCAGGCGCGGCGCCGCGGTGGGGTGCGGTTGGGCGGCGACGCCGTCCTGTTTCATCATGGCTAGTGCGCCCATGCGGCAATCCTCAGTCGGAGCAGACGGAACAGTTGGTCGGTGATCAGCCCGAGCAGGCCGATGATGGCGATGGCGAGGAAGATCACGTCGACTTGGAAGCCGCGCATCGCCTTGAGGCTGATGTAGCCGAGGCCGCTGCTGGCGGCGACCAGCTCGGCGACCACCAGGTAGGTCCAGGCCCAGCCCATGGTCACCCGCAGGGTATCCAGCACGCCGGGCAGCGAGGCCGGGCCGAGCACGTGTAGGACCACGTCGCGGCGGGTCGCGCCGAGCGTGTAGCTGGCGTTGAGCAGGTCCTTGGCGACGCCCTTGGAGACGTCGGCGATCATCACCAGCTGCTGGAAGAACACGCCGAAGATGATCACCGTGACACGCTGCTCCAGGCCGATGCCGATCCACAGGATGAACAGCGGCACGAAGGAGGTCACCGGCAGGTAGCGGATGAAGTTGACCAGCGGCTCGATGAACGCCTGGACGATGCGAAAGCTGCCCATCAGCAGGCCCAGCGGCACCGCCACCAGCGACGAGACGATGAAGCCGATCAGCACCACCTCGATGCTCGCCCAGACATGCTTGCCCAGGGTGCCGTCACCGGCCAGACGCAGTCCGGCGGCGAGCACGTCGCCCGGGGTGGGCAGGAACATCGACGGCACCACGCCGCCATACGACAGGCCGGCCCACAGGCCGAGCACCAGCAACCAGCACAGGCTGCTGGCGCCGAGAATGAGTTGGCCGGGCAGCTCGACCTTGGGGGTCAGGCAGCGTTGCAGCCAGGATTTGCGCGTGGCCATGAAACCACCTCCACATCGACAACAGGAATGTCCGCCGCGCACCTCGCAGGGTGCGGCGGCGCAGGTATTTCGTGATTCCTCGAACCGGGGAAACGCTGAAAAGTCCATTTGTCGTCGCTCCCGCACAGGCGGGAGCCCAGATGCCACGACCCTTCTGGATTCCCGCCTGCGCGGGAACGACGGTTGCTCAGCATTTCACCAACAGCCGGAGGCCGGCCCGAAGAACACGCAGCCGCTCACCGCGGCGTCACGAAGCGCGGGTCGACCAGCTCGTCGTAGGCCACGTTGTAGGGTTTGCCCTGCAGGCTGGTCCAGGTGTCGTTGGCCAAGCTGATCAGCCCGGCGATGTCGCCCGGTTTACCCGGTGCGCCGAGCAGCTTCTCGCTCATCGCCTGGTCGTAGAACTTCACGCCCTTGGCCGCCTCGGCGAGGTCCTTGGGATCGGACAGGTAGCCGCCGACGCCCTTGGCCATGATCGCGTAGGCCTCCTGCGGGTGTTCCTGGGTGTACTTGACCGCCTTGTACAGGCCGCTGACCAGCGCCTTGACGTCGTCCGGCTGCTTGTCGATGACGTCGCAGGACAGCGCCACCACGTCGACGATCACCCCCGGCGTCTGAGTGCTGTCGACCAGTACCTTGCCCTGGCCCTTCTGGCGCACCATCGACAAATGCGGTTCCCAGGTCACCGCCGCCGGCACGCGCCCGGCGATGAACGCGGTGGCTGCGTCGTCGGCGGTCATGTTCTGGATTTCCAGGTCGCTCATCTGCATGCCCTTCTGCTTGAGCAGGTAGGACAACCAGAACTGCGACACCGAGCCTTCGTTGACCGCCACCGCCTTGCCCTTCAACTGGTCGAGGCTGCTCACCCCGTCGCCGACCAGCACGCCGTCGCCGCCGTGGCTTTCGTCCAGCGCGGCGACCGCCTTGAAGCAGAAATCCTTGGAGCGGTACTTGAGCACTTCGTCGATGGTCGAGGCCGAGCCGGACAGCTTGCCGGACGCCTGGGCCGCCATATACATGGCCGCTTCCTCGATCACGGTGAAGTCGACGTCGAGGCCCTGTTCCTTGAAGTAGCCGAGGTCGCGGGCCAGGTACAGGGTGCCGTAGCCGACCCAGGTGGTGTGGCCGATGGTCAGGCTGCCGGCCTGGGCCGTGGCAGCCATGCCTGCCGCCAGGGCGGTGCAGGCGAAGGTTCGGGCGATACGGTGGCGCAAGGTCTGGTTCATAGAGCACTCCCACAGCCGGATGGCTTTAGTTATTGAAATTGCGGGGCAGCGGGCCGAATTTCGGCCAAAGGAACTCCTGCGTGCCGGCCCGTGGGCCGGCGCGTTGTTGCTGACATGGCCCTCTGCGGGGCCCTGGGTTTCTAGCGCTTCGTCATTCCCGCGCAGGCGGGAATCCGGAAAGTCCGTGGCACCTGGGCTCCCGCCTGCGCGGGAGCGACAGTCAGTGGGTGCGTGGCCCTAGAGCAGGCCGAGATCACGCGCGGTGCGGTCCACCGCGCGCTTGGTCTTGTCCACCAGTTCGTCGAGCTCCGCGTGGCTGGCCACCAGCGCCGGGGCCATGATCATGCGGCCCTGGGTGGAGCGGATGATCAGCCCCTCGTCGAAGCCATAGGTGCGGCACGTCCAGGCGATATCGCCCTCGTTGGCGAAGCGCTTGCGGGTCGCCTTGTCCTCGGCGAACTGCAGCGCGGCGACCAGGCCGGCGCCCTGCACATCGCCGACCAGCGGGTGGTCGCTGAAGGTGTCGCGCAGCAGCTTCTGCAGATACGGGCCGGTGTCGTTCTTCACCCGGCTGACGATGCCTTCGTCGCGCAGCGCCTTGAGGTTGGCGATGGCCACCGCCGCCGCCACTGGGTGGCCGCCGTAGGTCAGGCCGTGGGCGAACACCCCGCCCTGCTGCACCAGCACCTCGGCCATGCGCTTGCTGAGCACCAGGCCGCCCATGGGGATGTAGCCGGAGGTGAGGCCCTTGGCGATGGTCAGGGTGTCCGGCTCGAAGCCGAAATGCTGGTGGGCGAACCACTCGCCGGTGCGGCCGAAGCCGCCGATCACTTCGTCGGCGCTGAGCAGCACGTCGTACTTGCGGCAGATGCGCTGAATCTCGGCCCAGTAGCTGGCCGGCGGGAAGATCATGCCGCCGGCACCCTGGAAGGGTTCGGCGACGAACGCGGCGACGTTCTCGGCACCGAGTTCGAGGATCTTGGTTTCCAGCTCGCGGGCCGCCTTGAGGCCGAACTCCTCTTCGGAGAGATCGCCACCTTCGGCGAAGTAGTACGGCTCACCGATGTGCGCGAAGTCCGGCAGCATGCCGCCCATTTCGTGCATGAAGCCCATGCCGCCGAGCGCGGTGCTGCCCAGGGTCGAGCCGTGGTAGCCGTTCCAGCGGCCAATCATGATCTTCTTCTGCGGCTGGCCGAGGATCTGCCAGTAGCGGCGCACGGTGCGGATCAGCACCTCGTTGGCCTCGGAACCGGAGTTGGTGTAGATCGCGTGGCTGTAGTGCGCCGGCAGCAGGCTGAACAGCAGCTCGGACAGCTCGATCACCCGCGGGTGGGTGGTGTGGAAGAACAGGTTGTAATACGCCAGCTCGGCGAGCTGCCGGCTGGCGGCGGCGTTCAGGTCCTCGCGGCCGTAGCCCAGCGCGGTGCACCACAGGCCGGACATGCCGTCGAGGTAGCGCTTGCCGTCGGTGTCCCAGAGGTTCAGGCCCTGGCCCTTGGCGATCACCAGGGCGCCCTTCTCGTTGAGCGCCTTCTGGTCGAGGAAGGCGTGGATGTGATGCGCCGCATCCAGCGCCTGGTAATCCTGAGTGGAACGGGTCGGGGTGATCTGGGCAGTCATCGCAAGGTCTCCTGGCATGCCGGTACGCAACTCAACGGAGCTGGAACCAGGTCGTTTTCAGCTGGGTGTATTTGTCGAAGGAGTGCAGCGACAGGTCGCGGCCGAAGCCGGACTGCTTGCCGCCGCCGAATGGCACGCTGACGTCGAGGGCGTCCACCGTGTTCACCGACACGGTGCCGACCTTGAGCGCGCGCGCCACCCGGTGGGCGCGGTTGAGGTCGTCGCTCCACAGCGAGGCGGCCAGGCCGTACACGCTGTCGTTGGCCAGGCGCACGGCTTCGTCTTCACTGTCGAAGGCGCTGACCGCCAGCACCGGGCCGAACACTTCCTCGCGGGCCAGGCGCATGTCGGCCTGCACGCCGCTGAAGATGGTCGGCTCGATGAAGTTGCTGGAGCCGTTGAAGTTCAGCTGGCGGCCGCCGCAGACGCACTGCACACCGGCCGCCTCGGCGCCGCGAATGAACTCGAGGACGCGCGCGGTCTGCCGCTCGTCGACGATCGCGCCGGCGCGGCTGGCCGGATTCAGCGGATCGCCCGGCTGCCAGTCGCGGGCCTTGGCCTGCAGGCGCTCGACGAACTCGTCGTGGATCGAACGCTCGACCAGCAAGCGCGAGTTGGCCGAGCAGACTTCGCCCTGGTTGAAGAAGATGCCGAAGGCGGCCTTCTCCGCCGCCAGATCGAGGTCCTGGCAGTCGGCGAACACCAGGTTGGCGCTCTTGCCGCCGCACTCCAGCCAGACCTGCTTGAGGTTGGACTGCGCCGAATAGCCCATGAAGAACTTGCCCACTTCGGTGGAGCCGGTGAACACCAGGCAGTCGACATCCGGGTGCAGGCCGAGCGCCTTGCCGGCCTGCTCGCCGAGGCCCGGCACGACGTTCAGCACGCCTTCCGGAATGCCCGCTTCGAGGGCCAGTTCGCCGAGACGCAACGCGGAGAACGGCGACTGCTCGGCGGGCTTGAGCACCACCGAGTTGCCGGCGGCCAGCGCCGGGGCGAGTTTCCAGGCGGCCATGTCGAGCGGGAAGTTCCACGGCACCACGGCGGCGACCACGCCCAGCGCTTCGCGGGTAATGGTGGCGAGCACGTTGGGCGCGCTCGGCGCCACCTGGTCATAGAGTTTGTCGAGGCTCTCGGCGTACCAGCGGAACACCCCGGCGGCGCCTGGCACGTCGATGCTCCAGGCATCCATCACCGGCTTGCCCATGTTCAGCGAATCGAGCAGGGCCAGTTCGTCGCGGTGGGCGAGGATCAGCTCGGCCAGCTTGAGCAGCACCTGCTTGCGTTCCGCCGGAGCACGGCGCGACCACACCCCGGCCTCGAACGAGCGCCGTGCGGCACGCACCGCGAGGTCGACCTCGGCAGTGCCACAGGCGGCGAGATTGGCCAGCAACTGGCCGGTGGCGGGGTTGCGTGCGGCGAAGGTGGCACCGGACTCGGCGCCGAGCGAACGCCCGTCGATGAGCGCGCGGTCGATGAAACGTTGCTGTTGGGCGCGTCGCTGCCAGTCGCTGAGTTCGTACACCGCTATCCCCTTGTCACCGGTTGAGTGGCTATTGCGAACCGATGGTGGCCCAAGCCGAGGGATAGGAAAAATATTAAAAATGTCATCGGGACATACGAAAAAGCTGGCTTGCAGCGCACCAGATTCGCGCAGCCTGCAGGCTTGTTGTGCAAGCCGGCGGCTCGGCGCGATAAACGCCGTGCTGCCCGCCCATGCGGCAACCGCCGTTGATCCGCGTGCAAGCCGCGTGCGGCCTGGCCCGCCGTAGTTCGCCAGTGAAGCCTGAAAAATCCGTCCAGCAGCGCCGACACGCCTGCGCAGTCGCGCCTAACTGAGGAAGCGACGCCTCATCCGGGTGCAGTGCGATGGCGGTATTGCGCGGAATTTCGTGGCCATTGGAGGACAGATTTTTCGCCGCCAGGCGCGGCGGCGTGGCCAGCGAGTACGCCTCTTGCAAGCGCGGGCACGCCTTGCCGGCGCACACGACCATGAAAAATGTCTTCGCTGGCGAACAAAATGCTCACCAGCACGCCCCGTCAACCCGGGCCAAACGCGCTATGGTGGGTCTCAAAAGATCGACCGAGGTTTGTCGTGGCTTCCTACACCCTGCGTCAATTGAAGTATTTCGTCACCACCGTCGAATGCGGCAGCGTCGCCGAGGCGTCGCGCAAGCTGTACATCGCCCAGCCGTCGATATCCACGGCGATCAAGGGCCTCGAAGAAAGCTTTGGCGTGCAGCTGTTCATCCGCCACCACGCCCAGGGCGTCTCGCTGACGCCCAGCGGCGCGCGCTTCTACCGCAAGGCCCAGGAACTGCTGCGCATGTCCAAGGAGTTCGAGCAGAACGCCCTGGCCGACAACGACGTGGTGGCCGGGCAGATCGACATCGGCTGCTTCGAGACGGTCGCTCCGCTGTACCTGCCGCGCCTGATTGCGGGCTTCCGCGAACGCTATCCCGGCGTGGAAATCCGCCTGCACGACGGCGAGCAGCAGGAGCTGGTGCAAGGCCTCACCGGCGGGCGCTTCGACCTGGCGATCTTCTACGAGCACGACCTCGATGGCACCATCGAAACCGAACCGCTGATGGCCCCGCAACGCCCCTACGCGCTGCTGCCGGAAGGCCACCGCTTCGCCGCCCAGGCCCAGGTGTCGCTGCGCGACCTGGCGCTGGAGCCGATGATCCTGCTCGACGTGCAACCCAGCCGCACCTACTTCGTGAGCATCTTCGAGGAGCTCGGCCTCAACCCGAACATTGTCTTCAGTTCACCGTCGATCGAGATGGTGCGCGGCATGGTCGGCCAGGGCTTCGGCTTCTCGGTGCTGGTCACCCGCCCGCACGGCAACACCACCTACGACGGCAAGCAGGTGGTGTGCCTGGACATCAGCGAAAACGTCACCGGCTCCGGCCTGGTCGCCGCCTGGCTGAAGCGCGCGCAACTGACCAAGCCGGCGCAGCTGTTCGTCGACTACTGCAAGGAGCAGCTGGCGCCGGCGGCACCGAGCGAGGGTTGAGGCATTCGGCGGTCGATGCGAATGGTTTGCTGGCTGAATGCGCGTCACACCCCTACCTCGCAAGTTCTGCCGCGCAACGCCAGCGGCCTGGCGTTCTGAGTTCTGAGTTCTGAGTTCTGAGTTCTGAGGATGCTCCCCACCTGGATTCCCGCCTACGCGGGAATGACGAGGCTATGCGGTATCTCACGTGTCCCAACCACTCCGTCATTCCCGCGTAGGCGGGAATCCAGAGCGGCGGGCACGGTGCCAGAGGCCACGATGTCATGACGTCATGCCCCACAACACCCGCACTTGTGCAGTCATCCCCCGCCCCAACCCACCCACGGTTATTCAAAATTTCGCCACTACCGTCACACCACTCAGCGTCGCTGCATCACACCCACCCCATCTTCCCCCAAACTCGTCCTCAGGAACCCCAGCGTCCAGGAAGGACCCACCATGCCCAAGCAGCCCGCCGTGTACCTGCTCGCCAGCCAGCGTAACGGCACGCTCTACATTGGCGTCACCGCCAATCTCCCCCGGCGCATCTGGGAGCACCGCAACGATTGCGTCGAAGGCTTCACCCAGCGCTATGGCGTGCACCAATTGGTCTACTACGAACTGCACGAGTCGATGCTCGCCGCCCTCACCCGCGAGAAGCAGCTGAAGAAGTGGCGACGGGAGTGGAAGCTGCGCTTAATCGAGGCGGGCAACCCCGGATGGCGGGATTTGTGGGCGGAGATCGTCGGATAAGTTGGGCACGGGCTGCGCCGACACAGCCAGGCCATTCGCTCGCGGGCCAACGCACACGTTGTTCGGCGGAACAGCTGGATTCCCGCCTTCGCGGGAATGACGGAGTGCTTGGCGACGCCAACGGAGTTCCCCCATGACCTCGTCATTCCCGCGCAGGCGGGAATCCAGGCCGGCAGCACCCGCGCCTCACTCAGCCATGCAGGCGCTAAGGCTCTACGCCACCCTACGCTACCGCAGCCCCGCTCGCCCACCACGAAATGACTACCCGCGCATCCACTCCCGCAACCGCACCAGCATGGCGCCGCACTGCGCCAGTTGGTCGAGACTGACGTACTCGTCCGGTTTGTGTCCCTGTTCCATGCTGCCGGGGCCGCAGATCACCGTGGCAATGCCGGCCTCGTCGAACAGCCCGCCCTCGGTGCCGAATGCCACCGTGGAAAAGTCCTGCGAGCCGCTGAGCAGCGCCAGCAGCTCGGCGGCCTCGCTGTGCGGATCGGTGAGCAGGCCGGGGTAGCTGGAAAGCGGGCTGAAGCGGATCGCCGTATCAGCCTGCACCGCGCGCATGTGCGGTAGCAGTTCGCGTTCGGCGTAGTCCTGCAGCTCGCCGGCCACCTGCCGCGGGTCGTCGGCCGGCAAGGCGCGGACTTCGAAGTCGAACTGGCATTCGGCGGGGACGATATTCAGCGCGCGACCGCCGCTGATCGTGCCGGTCTGCACCGTCGAGTACGGCGGGTCGAAGCGGGCGTCGTGACGCTCCGGGGCGGCCAGGCGCGCGCCGATCTCGCCGAGGCGACCGATCAGCCGCGCCGCGTACTCGATGGCATTGACCCCCTGCGGCGCATAGGCCGAATGGCAGGCCGCGCCGTGCACCTCGCAGCGCATCGCCAGCTTGCCCTTGTGGCCGAGCACCGGGCGCATCTCGGTGGGTTCGCCGATGATGCAGATCGCCGGCCGCTCCGGGCTGGCGCGCAGTTGCGCGACCAGGCTGCGCACGCCCAGGCAGCCGACCTCCTCGTCGTAGGAGATGGCGATGTGCAGCGGCAGGCGCAGCGGCTGGGCGAGGAAGCCCGGCACGGCGGCCAGCACGCAGGCGAGGTAGCCCTTCATGTCGGCGGTGCCGCGCCCGTACAGCTTGCCATCGCGCTCGCTGAGCTGGAATGGCGGCACGCTCCAGGCCTGGCCGTCGGCCGGCACCACGTCGCTGTGCCCGGAGAGCATCACCCCGCCCGGCCCGCTCGGGCCCAGCCGTGCGTAGAGGTTGGCCTTGCTGCGTTCGGCGTTGAACAGCAGCTGGCTGGCGATGCCCAGATTGGCCAGGTAGTCGCTGACGAACTCGATCAGCGCCAGGTTGGATTCGCGACTGGTGGTGTCGAAGGCGATCAGTTTTTCCAGCAGGTCGCGGCTGGTAGGCATGGCTGGGTCTCCGCTATGGGTGAGGTCCGATCCCTCATCCAGGCCCTCTCCCAGGAAGAGAGGGGGTTGGTCGAGACATAGGGGCGCTGGCTTACTCTGCCTACTCGTCGCCCGGCACGCCGTAACTCGGCGCCTGGGTGGGGTCGAGGGCGCGGGTGATGTAGTCCTGCATCTGCGGTCGGTAGGCCTGCCACAGCCCGGCGAGTTCGCCGATCGGGTCGTGCTCGGCCCAGTCGACGCGCAGATCGATGATCGGCCAGACCAGCTCGCCGACCACCTTGAGCGCCGCCGAATGCACCGGCCCGGCTTCGCCGCCGGCGGCCATCGCCGCCTGCATGGCCGCCAGCAGGCGTTCAGCCAGGCAGCCGCCGGCCTGTTCGAAGGCGCCGACCATGGCGTCGATCACCGCCGGCGCGGACAGCAGGTTGCCGGCCGCCACGCACTGTTCACCGGCCAGCGCATGGTGCAGACCGAGCGCGCCGCTGCCGGTGAAGTGCGCGGTGGCGCCGTGATGGTCGACCACCGTGACCTGGCGGAACTGGCTGTAGCCGTTGCTGCCGAGCGCCTTGTCCAGCGCCGCCGTCGGCGCCAAACCGGCTTCCAGCAGGTCGAGAATCTGCGGGCCGAGCGCCGGCAGGGTGATGTTCTGCGTGGCCACCGCGCCGACCCCGGCGCGCAGCCAGGGGCAACGCGCGCCGACGGCGATGCTCGAGGAGCTGATGGCGATGCCCAGCTGGCCGGTTTCGGCGCAGCGACCGACGATGGAAAAGGTCATGCTCACTCCTTGGAAACTGTCTGCGATCCACGGGTCCGGCACGACACCAGCGCCGTGCCCGAATCGTCTGGCTTACGGCTGCGCGTCGGGGATCACCGCGATCACGTCGATCTCCATCAGCCACTGCGGCTGGCCGAGCGCCGAGACCACCAGCCCGGTAGAGATCGGGAACACGCCCTTCAGCCACTTGCCGACTTCCTGGTAGACCGGCTCGCGGTAGCGCGGGTCGATCAGGTAGGTGGTGGTCTTGACGATATGGCTGAGGTCGCTGCCGGCCTCTTCGAGCAGTTGCTTGACGTTCTTCATCGCCTGCTCGGCCTGCGCGCGCGGGTCGCCGAGGCCGACCAGGTTGCCGTCGAAATCGGTGCCCACCTGGCCGCGCACATACACGGTGTTGCCGGCGCGCACCGCCTGGCACAGATCGTTGTCGAGGCTCTGGTTGGGGTAGGTGTCCTTGGTGTTGAACATGCGGATGCGGGTATGCGTAGGCATCAACTGGCTCCCAGAATGCTGAGTTTCGGAACGGCCGCCTCGGCGCGGGCGTCCTGCGCCGCGGCCTGGCGCTGCGCGGCATCGCGATAGGCGAGGTACTTGTGTTGCGTGGCGATGTGGTCGGCGATGTGTTTGGCGTCGTGCCACACGCCCCAGATGAAGGTCGAGCCGCGCCGCGACAGCCACGGCAGGCCGAGGAAGTACACGCCCGGTTCGCTGGACACGCCGCGCTGATGCTGCGGCTTGCCGTTGGCGTCGAAGGCGCCGACCTGCAACCAACTGAAGTCCACGGCGTAGCCGGTGGCCCAGATGATCGAGGTGACCCCGGCGGCGGCCAGGTCGAGCTCGAGCAGCGGATGGGTCACGCAGTCCGGATCAGGGAACTTGCGGCGCGCCTCCGGCTCTTCCGGCAGGTCCAGGCCGTTGCGGGCGATGTAGGCGTCCGCCGCGTCGAGCAGCTCCAGGTAGTTCTCGTCGCCGCGCGCCAGGTTGTCGGCCAGGTCGGCCTGGAAGCTCACTACGCCGTTGCTGAACGCCTTGGTCAGGCCGACCAGGGTCAGGCCCTGCTCGGCCAGGCCACGGAAATCGATGGTCTGCCCGCCGCGCGCGCCGCTGACCGCGATGGTCACGTGCTCCTTGCCCGGCTGCGCGGCCTCCATGTCCCACAGGCCGAGCACGCCGAGCCACCAGCAGAAATCGCGTCCGCGGTAGCTGCGCGGCGGCCGGTCGTGGGCGCCGACCGACAGGTACACCTGGCGGCCAGACCGTTGCAGTTCGTCGGCGATCTGCACCCCGGACGAACCGGCACCGACCACCAGCACGGCACCGGCCGGCAGCTGCTGCGGATTGCGGTAGGCGGCTGAGTGCAGCTGGGTGAGCGCGGTATCGTTCGGCGCGATCGGCGGGATCACCGGGCGCTGGAACGGCCCGGTGGCGGCGACCACGCGATTGGCGCGGATCACTCCTTCAGAAGTTTCCACGGTGAAGCCTGGGCGGTCGGCATTGCGCACCACGCGCTTGACCTCCACGCCGGTGCGGATCGGCGCGTTGAACTTGCGGGCATAGGCTTCGAAGTACGCGGCGACCTGCTCCTTGGGCGCGAAGGCGTCCGGATCGAGATCGAATTCCAGGCCCGGGAAGCGGTCGTGCCAGACCGGCCCGTTGGCCACCAGCGAATCCCAGCGCCCGGTGCGCCAGGCTTCGGCGATGCGGTTGCGCTCCAGCACCAGGTGCGGCACGCCGAGTTTGCTCAGGTGCTCGCTCATCGCCACGCCGGCCTGACCGGCGCCCACCACGAGCGTGTCTATGTCTTCAACGAGGCGGTCGTTGCACTTCGGAAACGCGGTTCGATTCAGGTCGGTCATGGCTTGCCTCTGATGCTGATCAGTTGCGGCTTTCGGTGTTGGCCGCATTCTGTTCAGAGCCAGAGATTCGCGAAATTATGTTTTTTGTAGTCGCTGACAAGGGAAAACCTGCACCCGCAGCAAGCGCGCGGCCCGCATGGCAGAGAGCCTGGCTCGCGGCCGGTGAATTTCACCCGCAGGAGAGAGGATTTTGCGCGGCGATTGGCCCGCCGCGCGGCAGGCGAGCGCGGCGCTTACAGCACTTCGATGCGGTCGCGGCCGTTCTCCTTGGCGCGGTACAGCGCACGGTCGACGCGGTGCAGCATGCTGTGCCGGCTTTCCTCGTCGCGGTACTGGGTGACGCCGAAGCTGGCAGTCTTGCACTGCACGGTGTCGAAGGCGAAAGCGTTGATGCGCTGCTGCAGGGTGCGCGCAGCCGCCTGCGCCTGGCGCTCGTCGATCTCCGGCAGGACGATGAGGAACTCCTCGCCACCCAGCCGGCCGACCTTGTCGACGCTGCGCACGTTGTCGCGCAGCAGCGCAGCGAACTGCTGCAGGACGCTGTCGCCGACGGTGTGGCCGTGGGTGTCGTTGACGCTCTTGAAGTGGTCGATATCCAGCAGGATCACCGAAAATGGCGTGCCATAGCGCTCGGCGCGGGCGATTTCGTCGGAGAAGAACTGGTCGATGCGCGCCCGGTTCCACAGCCCGGTCAGGCCGTCGACGCTGGCACTCAGGGCCAGCTGGCTCTGGTGCAGGAACATGGTCTTGTGCGCCTTCTCGAGCAGGAAGGCGCTGAGCAGGCCGAAGGAGAACGAGGCCAGTATCCACACCAGGTTGAGGCGCTGCAGGCCGGGCTCCAGCGAACTGACCAGGGTCACCGCGAGCAGCACGGCCGCCGAGGTCGAGGCGGTCAGCGTGGCCTGGCGCAGGGTCAGCCCGGAGACGGCGAAGGTCCACATCAGGTTCAGGTACATCTCCGGCGCGTAGTAGGCGAAATCGCCGTGCCGGCTGTTGAAGTACAGGTTCACCGCCACCGCGCCGATCGGTGCGCCGATCAGCAGGCCGAGCATCAGCCGATGCCAGCTGGTGCGGTAGCTGAGCAGGCCGACGCCGAGCAGCAGCGCCGGTACCAGCACGCCGTGCAGCGCCAGGCGCAGGCCCTGCTGGGCGCTGGCCGCCTGGTACTCGACGGCGGCGTAGACCAGGTAGAGCAGCATGGTGAGAAACGCGACGTAGCGAATCTGCGGAACCTTGGCCAGCTGGTACCAGGTGACGAATTCCGCGCGCAGCGTGGGCGACGATCCCTGCAGCGGATCCAACGACTGCGCCAGCGTCTTGATCAACGTCACCACACTGCACCCCTGTCAAATGGCCATCACGGCACAGGATACGCTGCCGGAGGACGTCGACGGAATGGGCTGACGCGCTGAATGTCGGCGCCGCTATCATCCACTCCGAACGCAGCGCGCCAGCGCCGCCAACGCCGGTCCCGCCGAACAGAGAGAAGCCATGGTCACCTGCTATCTGCGCTACGTGCTCGACCCCTGCAAGCTCAAGGAATTCGAGCACTACGGCAAACTGTGGATCCCCCTGGTGGAGCGCTTCGGCGGGCAGCACCACGGCTACTTCCTGCCGTCGGAAGGCGCCAACAACATCGCCCTGGCGCTGTTCAGCTTTCCCAGCCTCGCCGACTACGAGCGCTATCGCCAGCAGTCGCTGGCCGACCCGGAGTGCCAGGCGGCGTTCCGCTACGCCGAGGAAACCCGCTGCATCCTCAGCTACGAGCGCTCGTTCTTCCGCCCGGTGTTCGGCGGCGCGCCAGCGGCCACGCTGATCGACTGCTAGGCGCGCGGTCGGCGGCTCAGCTGCCGTAGACCTTCTGTGCCGGCACCGCTTCGGCGATCAGCTGCGCGACTGCCGCACCGATCTCCTCGGCCTGCCAGCGCCCGCCCTTGTCGCGCTCCGGGCCCTTGCGCCAGCCGTCGGCGATCGACAGCTTGCCGCCTTCCACCTCGAACAGCCGGCCGGTTACCGCCTGCGACTGCTCCGAGCCAAGCCAGACCAGCAGTGGCGCGACGTTCTCCGGGGCGAAGTAATCGAAGCCGTCCTCCGGCGCCTTCATCATCTCGGCGAACACCTGCTCGGTCATGCCGGTGCGCGCGGCCGGGGCCAGGGCGTTGGCGGTGATGCCGTAGCGCGCCAGCTCGGCGGCCTGCACCAGGGTCAGCGCGGCGATGCCGCCCTTGGCCGCGGCGTAGTTGGACTGGCCGATCGAGCCCTGCAGGCCGGCGCCGGAGCTGGTGTTGATGATCCGCGCCTGCACCTTGGCGCCGCCCTTGGCCTGTTCGCGCCAGTACTGCACGGCGTGGCTGGCGAGGCAGAAGTGGCCCTTGAGGTGCACCGCCATCACCGCGTCCCAGTCGGCTTCGGTGAGGCTGGCGAACATGCGGTCGCGGCAGATGCCGGCGTTGTTGACCAGCACATGCAGGTCGCCGAACGCCTCGACGGCGCTGCGCACGATCTCGCCGGCGGCGGCGTAGTGGGTGATGTCGCCGCTGTTGGCCAGCGCCGCACCACCCGCCGCCTGGATTTGCCCGACCACCGCCTCGGCGGCGGCACGGTTGATGTCGTTGACCACAACCTTGGCGCCCGCGGCGGCGAAGGCCAGCGCATAGGCCTTGCCCAGGCCGCCGCCGGCACCGGTGATGATGACGACGCGGTCGTTACAGATTGGCATGGGGGTACTCCGGTGGTTCGGGTTGTCGGTTATTGGGCCCCCGCGTTCGCGAGGGCGACGGTTCCGGGGAGTGCTCACGCGGCTCCGCTCGACGTCATTCCCGCGCACGCGGGAATCCAGTGAATGTCACAGCCGCTCGATGATCGTCACGTTGGCCTGGCCGCCGCCTTCGCACATGGTCTGCAGGCCGTAGCGGCCGCCGCTGCGTTCCAGCTCATGGAGCAGGCTGGTCATCAGTCGGGTGCCGGTGGCGCCGAGCGGGTGGCCGAGGGCGATGGCGCCGCCGTTGACGTTGGTCTGTGCGTGCGGATAGCCGGTCTCCTTGAGCCAAGCCATGGCCACCGAGGCGAAGGCCTCGTTGATCTCCACCCGGTCGATGTCTTCCAGCTTCATGCCGGCGCGCTTGAGCGCGTACTCGGTGGCCGGGATCGGCGCGGTGAGCATCCAGATCGGGTCTTCGGCGCGCACGCTGAGGTGATGGATGCGTGCCCGCGGGGTCAGGTTGTAACGCTTCAGCGCCGCCTCGGAGACGATCAGCATGGCGCTGGCGCCGTCGCAGGTCTGGCTGGACACCGCGGCGGTGACGCGGTCGCAGCCGAACAGGAAGTCCAGCTCGGCCATCTTCGCCAGGGTGGTCTGGCGTGGCGTTTCGTCATGCTCGACACCGGCCAGCGGGACGATCTCGCGGGCGAAGCGGCCCTCGGCGATGGCGCGCAGGGCGCGTTCGTGGGACTCCAGGGCGTAGGCCTCCAGCGCCGCGCGCGACAGCCCCCACTTCTCGGCGATCATCTGCGCCGAGCGGAACTGGGTCGGCGGCTGCGCGCCGTAGCGGCGCACCCAGCCTTCCGAGCCGGAGAACGGATCGGTGAAGCCGAGCGGCTCGGCGGCGGTCATCGCCGAGGAAATCGGAATCTGCGTCATGGTCTGCACGCCGCCGGCGACCACCACGTCCTGGGTGCCGCTCATCACCGCCTGGGCGGCAAAGTGCACGGCCTGCTGCGAGGAGCCGCACTGGCGGTCGATGGTGGTGCCGGGCACCGCGTCCGACAACCCGGCGGCCAGCCAGCAGGTGCGCGCGATGTCGCCGGCCAGCGGGCCGATGGTGTCGACGCAGCCGAAGATCACGTCGTCGTACTGGTCATCGGGAATGCCGTTGCGTTCGACCAGCGCGCGCAGCACGTGGGCGCCGAGGTCGGCGGCGTGGATCTGGCTGAGGCCACCCTTGCGCCGTCCGGTGGGGGTGCGCAGGGCGTCGACTATGTAGGCTTCGGGCATGTGTGGGCTCTCGAAAATGAAGATTCAGTGAACGGCCTTTCCCTCACCCCCGCCCCTCTCCCAGTGGGAGAGGGGAGACAAGCGGCGTACGCATGGGTCGGCAATTGCGCGCGCTGCCCCCTCTCCCACCGGGAGAGGGTTGGGGTGAGGGGCAAGTTGTCGGCCGGCGGTAGCGGTGGACGGCGACCCCGTGGAACCAACCAGTGGAGCGCCACCCGGTGGATCGCCACCCGGTGGATCGCCATCCGGTAGAAATCGCTTGGCGGTTCTCCACCCTACGGCGCTAAAAAGTCTGCCCGGCACCGGGCGTAATCACCCCACCAAACAGCGCCTCGCGAATCCGCGTCTTGTGCAGGCCGCGGTCGCCCCAGGCCTTGTCCAGCGCCCAGGCGCGTTTCATGAACAGGTGCAGGTCGACCTCCCAGGTGTAGCCCATGGCGCCGTGCGCCTGGATGGCGTTCTTCGCCGCCAGCAGGGCGGCTTCGGCGCAGGCCAGCTTGGCGTGGGAGACCAGCACCGGCGCCTGTGGCAAGTCGTGGGCGACCGCATAGGCGGCGTGGTACAGCGGGCCCTTGGCGAACTCGATCTGCACCGCGACGTTGGCCATCAGGTGCTTGACTGCCTGGAACGAGCCGACCGGCTTGCCGAACTGCTTGCGCTCAAAGGTGTAGTCGACAGCCAGGTCGACCATCCGCTTGGCCAGGCCGAGCAGTTGCGCGGCGGTGCCCAGCGCAGCGCGCTCGAAGGTCGCGGCCCACAGCGCGCGGCCTTGTGCGCCGCTGGCGACACAGGTGGCGGCGCTCGGCGTCCAGTCGACACGGAACAGCTGACGGCTGGGGTCGACCGACTCGTTGCGGGTCAGTTGCACGGCGTCGCGGCGCAGTGCGTGCACCTCGTCGCCGTGGCCGAGCAGCAGCAGGTCGGCGACGTGCGCATCGGCGACCAGCGCCGCGTCCGGCGCGCCGATGGCCAGCCGTGCGCGACCTTCGGCGACCGCGCTCAGCCACTCGTCACGCAGCGCGGCGTGCGCATCGTCCAGCGCGGCGAGCAGCGGCACGCCGACCAGCGCGGTGTCCAGCAGCGGTTCGGTCAGCCCGGCGTAACCGGCCTCCTGGGCGATCAGCACAAAGTCCAGGGCATTCAGGCCGAGGCCGCCCTGCCCCTCCGGCACGCACAGCGCCGGCAGGCCGAGGTCGACCAGCTCGCCCCACAGGGTGTCGCAGCGGCCGCTCGACAGCTGCCACAGCTCGCGGATGCGCTCGGGGGTCACCTCGTTGGTGAAGAAGCTGCGCACGCTGGCCTGAAACTGCAGCTGATCGTCGGTGAAATTGAAATTCATGGGGAACCTACCTGTTCGTCAGGCGCGCGGCATGCCGAGCATGCGTTCGGCGATGATGTTGCGTTGAATCTCGTTGGTGCCGGCGTAGATCGGCCCGGCCTGGGCGAACAGGAAACCGTCCAGCCAGCGCCCGACCTCGCCGGCGTCCGGCGCGTGCGGCAGCAGTTCGGCGCGCGCGCCGAGGATCGCCAGGGCAGTCTCGTGCATGCGCTGGTCGAGTTCGGACCAGAAGATCTTGTTGGTCGACGACTCCGCGCCGATCTTCTCGCCGCGACTGAGGCGCGAAGCGGTCATGTAGGTGTTCTGCGTGTAGGCCTCGGCGTCCAGCCAGGCGCGCATCACCGCCTCGCCGATGGCCGGGTCGCGGTCGGCGCTGGCGCGGTTGGCCTGGTACAGCTCGACCAGGCGCCGCGCGGTTTCCTGGAAGCGCGCTGGCGAGCGCAGCAGCAGGCCGCGCTCGAAGCCGGCGGTGGACATCGCCACGTGCCAGCCCTTGCCTTCACCGCCGAGGACGTTCTCCACCGGCACGCGCACCTCGTCGAAGAAGATTTCCGCGAAGCCCGGCAAACCGTCGAGCTGCGGGATCGGCCGTACGGTGATGCCCGGCGAATCGAGCGGCACGAGGATGAAAGTCAGGCCGTGGTGACGGCTCGACTGCGGGTCGGTGCGGAAGATGCCGAAGCACCAGTCGGCCCATACCGCGCGAGTCGACCAGGTCTTCTGACCGCTCAGCACATAGTGGTCACCGTCGCGCACCGCCTTCGAACGGATCGCCGCCAGGTCGGAACCGGCGCCCGGCTCGGACCAGCCCTGCGCCCAGATTTCCGCGCCGGTGGCCATCTGCGGCAGGAAGCGCGCCTTCTGTGCCTCGCTGCCGAACTCCATGAGCGTTGGGCCGAGCAGGAAGATGCCGTTCTGATTGACCCGTGCCGGGGCGCCGGCGCGGTAGTACTCCTCCTCGAAGATCAGCCACTCGATCAGGTCGCAGCCGCGCCCGCCGAGCTCGCGCGGCCAGGTCACCATGCCCCAGCGGCCTTCGTGCAGCTTGGCTTCCCAGGCGCGGTGCGCGGCGAAGCCCTCGGCGGTGTCGAACGAAGCCAGCGGCGTGCGCGGCACGTGCGCTTCCAGCCAGGCGCGCGCCTCGGCGCGGAAGGCCTGCTGGGCGGCGGTATAGGTCAGGTCCATGCGGGTCTCCGGTCAGCCGTTGAACTGCGCGCCGCGCTTCTCGACGAAGGCGTCGCGCGCTTCCTGGGAATCCGCCACGCGATAGGCTTCGAGGGTGAAGCCCTGCTCCCAGCGGTACTTGTCTTCGAGGTTGCCGTCCTCGATGCCGGTCAGCGCCTCCTTGGCCAGAGCGATCATCGCCGGGCTCTTGGCGGCGATCTGCGCGGCGATCTGCAGCGCCGCGTCGCGCAGCTGCTCGCGCGGCACCACGCGTTCCACCGCGCCGAGGCGGTAGGCCTCGGCGGCGTCGATCATTTCGCCGGTGAAGTACATGTGCCGCACCTTCTGCACCGGGAACAGGCGCTGCAGGTGCGCGCCGCCGCCCATTGCGCCGCGGTCGACCTCGGGCACGCCGAAGCGCGCGCAGTCGCTGGCGACCAGGATGTCCGCCGCGCCGCACAGGCCGATGCCGCCGCCGAGGACGAAGCCGTGCACGGCAATGACCACCGGTTTGGGGTTGCGGTGTACGGCCTTGAAGCTGTCGTAGTTGCCCTTGTTGACCGCGACGATCAGGTTGCCGTCGGCGGCCAGTTCCTTGATGTCGACCCCGGCGCAGAAGCCGCGGCCCTCGGCGCGGATGACGATGACCCGCACCGCCGGGTCCTGGCCGAGACTGTCCAGTTCGCGGGCGATGCTCGCCCAGCCGTGGCTGTTGAAGGCGTTCACCGGCGGGTGGTCGAAGACCAGCTCGGCGATGCCGTTGTCGATGCTGACGCGAAACGGTTGGCGCATGGGGAGTCCTCAGGAAACGGGGCGGCACAGGCCGGCGAGGCACTGCTCGGCCTGGGCCACGATGGTGGCGATGAGTTCGGCGCAGCCCGGCAGGCTGTCGATGCTGGCGGCGATCTGCCCGGCGGGCAGCACGCCCTCGGCCGGCTGGCCGTCGACCATGGCCTTCTGGATGACCATCGGCGCGTTGGCGGCCATCAGCGTCTGCGCGGCGCTGAGGCCGTCGCTGCCGCCGAGCTTGAGCGCGCTGCCGAGCAGCTGGGCGAGGCTGGAGCCGCTGTGCTTGCGGTAGGCCAGTGCACTGCGCAGGGCGAGCAGCAGGCGGCCGAGACCGCCGGCGCGCTCCAGGCGGTCGAGCAGTTCGTTGCGGATCATGCGTTGCGGCATGCCGTCGATCGCGCGGCTGACGATGATCGCCGCCGGATCGCCGACCGCCAGGTAGCGTTGCAGGGTGGCCGGCGGCACCGGGCTGTCGGCGCTCATCAGGAAGCGCGTGCCCATCGCGATGCCGGAAGCGCCCATGGCCAGCGCGGCGACCAGGCCGCGGCCATCCTTGAAGCCGCCGGCGGCGACCACCGGCACGTCGAGCGCATCGACCACCTGGCCGAGCAGGATCGCGGTGGGCACCGAGCCGGTATGCCCGCCGCCCTCGCCGCCCTGTATGGTCACCGCGTCGGCGCCCATCTCCACGGCCTTCACCGCGTGCTTGAGGGCGCCGACCGTGGGTAGGCAGACCACCCCGGCGTCCTTCAGGCGGGCGACCATCGCCTTGCCCGGCGAGCGGCTGTAGCTGACCGCGCGTATCCGGTGCTTGAGCACCAACTCGACGATCTCTGCCGCATTGCTCTGGTACATGTGGAAGTTGACCCCGAACGGCGCGCTGCTGAGCCGCTGGGTTTCGAGGATCGCCGCCTCCATGCGCGGCGGCTCGATGGTCGCCCCGGCGAGGAAGCCAAAGCCGCCGGCGTTGCCGGTGGCGGCCACCAGCCTCGGATCGGCGACCCAGCCCATGGCGGTCTGGATGATCGGGTAGCGGCAGCCGAGCAGCGCGGTCAGCCGGGTGTCGAGCGCACTGGCCATCAGACTTTGGCCTTGCGCTGCGAGTCGGCCATGGCCTTGGCGTCGTAGCCGCCGAGCTTGTCGCCGCTGACCAGTTCGTTGTGTGCGTGGGCGAAGTGGTGCAGGCCGAACACCATGTCCATGGTCGCGCGCTTGCCCATCAGGTCCTCGGCGTTGTTCACCGCCTGCTTGGTCAGCTGCAGGCCAAGGCGCGGCATCTGCGCCACTCGCTCGGCGATGTCGAGGGTCGCCTGCTCCAGCTCGGCGCGCGGCACCACGCGGTTGACCATGCCCATCTGCTGGGCGCGGGCGGCCGGCATGCGTTCACCGAGAAACAGGAACTCCTTGGCGATGCGCGGGTTGAGCTCATGCACGTGGGCGAAGTACTCGACACCGGGGATGCCCATGCGCACCACCGGGTCGGCGAAGTAGGCGTCATCGCTGGCGACGATCAGGTCGCAGACCCAGGCGAGCATCAGCCCGCCGGCGATGCAGGCGCCCTGGACCATGGCGATGGTCGGCTTGGGGATGTCGCGCCAGCGCCGGCACATGCCCAGGTAGACCTCCTGCTCGCGGGCATAGAGGAACTCGGCGCCGGGCTTGTTGACGTGGTCGTACCACAGGTGCGCGCGCTCGAAGCTCTGGTGCACGTCGCGGCCCGGCGTGCCGATGTCGTGGCCGGCGGAGAAGTGCTTGCCGGCGCCGCGCAGGACGATGACCTTGATCTCGTCGTCGTCCACCGCGCGACGGAACGCGGCGTCCAGCGCGTAGGTCATCCGCGAGTTCTGCGCGTTGTGGTAGTCGGGGCGGAGCATGGTGATCAGCGCCAGCGGGCCGCGGACCTCGTAGAGCACCACCTCGTCGTTGTCGCTGCTGTTGTTCTTGTTCTGGTCGCTCATGGCGGGTCCTCTGCGGCGCGCGGTTCAGCGCACGCCCGGCGGGTTGTCTTTGAGTTGGCTGGCGCGCAGGTTGTGCGGATCGAGCTCGGCGAGCAGCGCCAGCTGCGCGGCGGTCGGCGCGGCGGTGGTCGGGATGTCGGCCGGGATGTGCAGCGGGAAGCCGGTCTGCTCCTGCACCGCAGCGGCGCTCATCCCCGGGTGCAACGAACGGATGCGCACCTGGTGCTGCGGGCCCTGGAAGTCCATGACGCACAGATCGGTGACGATCAGGCGGATGTCGATCTCGTCGAGCGACCAGCCGCGCGCCAGGCGCGCCGGGTTGTAGCCGACCGAGGCGACCACATCGACCTCGCCGGCGACGAACACCCGACGGTTGTGCGCCGGCACCAGGAAGGAGTTGGCGTGGCTGATCGAGTTGCCGGGAAAGCCGCGCACACCGAGCATCTGCGTTTTCGGCTTGGCGTGGTCGCCGATGCAGGAGATGTTCGCCTGGCCGTAGCGGTCGATCTGCGTCGGGCCGACCAGCGCATGGCGGCGGCCGCTCCAGACGTTGTCGAAGATCCGCGAGAAGCCCATCCAGCTGTCGAGCTGGGGCCGGTAGGCACCGCGCGGGCCGATCGGCACCGGCTCGCCGACCATGTAGGCCTCGGAGTCGGTCATCATCAGCGCCGGGTTGCTGCTGCGCATCGCCAGCGAGGCGGCCAGGCGCTGCAGCACGCCGATGCCGGTGGCGAGCACCTCGCCGTCGGCGGCGAAGGCCTCGGCGGCGGCGCAGATCATCAGCTCGGCGAGGCTGTAGGGGGTATCACTCATGGGTCGATTCCTCAGAACACCGGCAGCGGCAGTTGGCGGATGGCGGCCAGGCCGCCGACGCGCTCCAGGTACTGCTCTTCGGTGCAGTCGATGAAGCGCTGGCGATAGTCCTGCCAGCCGTTCGGCTCACTGGCCGAGGCGTTGTAGGCCTTGAAGTGGCCGACGTCGAAGCCGTACAGCGGCGCGCACGACGAGGGATGGGCGCCGCCCGGCAGGTGCACCACGCCGGTGGTGCGGTTGCGCTCCCAGAACACCGCGCGAGCCTTCTCCGGGTGGGCATGCAGCCAGGCGCTGTCGACCAGTTCGTCGCAGCTCACATAGGCCTGCGCGGCGGCGCGCACGAACAGGTCGTCCATGTAGTGATCGGGGCCCTCGATCTGGCACACGCCGCGCGCATCGGCGCGGTCGACGTGCACCAGCGCGGCGTCCAGCTGGAGCGCCGGCATCGCCAGCCAGTCCTTGCCGTCGGCATAGGGCGAGGCGATCAGCTTGAGCTCGGGGTTGAGGCGCAGCACATCGGTGCCCAGGCCGACCGCGGTGGGAATGAACGGCACACGCATCGCCGCGGCGCGCAGGCCGAGCAACAGCATGCCCTCGTCGATCTCCATCACCTCGATGGCCGCCTCCTGGCGGGCCTTGCGGAAGTACGGTTCGAGCGGGATGAAATCCAGCGAGACGAAAGCGAACACCAGCTTCCTGACCTTGCCGGCGGCGCACAACATGCCGACGTCGGCGCCGCCGTAGGCGACGATGGTCAGGTCCTTGAGCTCGGAGCGGAGGATCTCGCGGATCAGCGCCATCGGCTTGCGCCGCGGGCCCCAGCCACCGATGCCGATGGTCATGCCGTCGCGCAGCTGGCCGACCACGTCGGCGGCGGTCATGCGCTTGTCCATCACTGTCTCCCCACGCTGAAGTCATGGCCCCAGTGGCTGACCACGGTGCTTTCGAACGCGGTGTGGCGCTGCCAGTCCATGACCTTGCCGCCGCTGCCGTACTCCAGGTCGAAGCCGCCCGGGGTCTGCATGTAGAAGGAGGTCATCTCGTCGTTGGTGTGCTTGCCGAGGGTCGCCGACAGCTTGACGCCGTGGGCCTGCACGCGGTCCAGCGCGCGGCCGACCTCGTCGAAGCTGTCCACCTCGACCATCAGGTGCACGCAGCCGGACGGAATCGGGCACTCGAACAGCGCCAGCGAGTGGTGCCGCGCGTTGTTGCAATGCAGGAAGTGGATGCGCTTCTCCGGCTCGGCCGGATCGGGGGTGAAGCGCACCTTCATCAGGTCGGAGAGGCCGAAGCCGAGCACCTTCTGGTAGAAGTCCAGGCAGCGGTCGAAGTTCGGCGCCGGCAGCACCGCGTGGCCCATGCCCAGCTCGCTGGTGACGAAGGCGTTGATGCCGACCGGCGAGATGAACCGCGCGAAGTCCTGGCGCGGGCCCCAGAACAGCTCGTGGCGATTGCCGTCCGGGTCCTGAAAACGTGCCAGCGCCTGCACCTGACGCTGCGCGGCCTCGGCGGCGCTACCGCGCTGCACCGGCACATCGGCCTGCTCCAGCTCGGCCAGCGCCTGCTCGAACGCCGCCGCGCCAGCCACTTCCCAGCCGCAGGCGCCGTAGCCGTCGCGCTCGGCGCGCTCGATCAGCAGGCGGTAGGGACGCTCGTCCATTTTCAGCAGCAGGGTGTTGGCGTCGCCGTCGACCGCCATCATGCCGAGCACGTCGGTGGCGTAGTGGCGCCATTGCGCCAGGTCGCGGGACAACACGGTGACGTAGCCCAGACCACGAATATCCATGGGTCGCTCTCCTCAGTTCGCACCACCGCCCCGATGCGAATGCCGGGGCGGGCTATGGAGAGCGATTTAAGCGGCTGGCCGGATGGGCAACATCGTCCGATGAGACTAGCGGGAAAGAGTGAACGGAGCGGCGCTCAGAGCCTGCATAGGATCTTCTGGATTAGTGCCACTTCTAACGCGGTATGGCCGCGAGCCAGGAGATCGTAGGCAGGCTCTCAGAACAGGTCGAGCTGGCCGCCAACCAGGGTACTGAAGTCGTCGTCGACGAACGGCAGGATGGCGTCGGCCACCGGCTGCAACTGGCGGGTCACGTAGTGGTCGTAGTCGATCGGCGCGCTGCGGGTTTCCAGCGGCTCGGGGCCGGCCACGGTGATCAGGTAGCTGATCCAGCCGCCATTCTGGTACTGCCGCGGCCGGCCCTGCTGCACGTTGTAGTCGTCGGCGATGCGCGCCGCGCGCACGTGCGGCGGCACGTTGCGCAGGTAGTCGCCGAGCTGGCGGCGCAGGCGTTTGCGGTAGATCAGCAGCGCATCGTGCTCGCCGCTCAGGGTGCGCCGCACGGTGTCGCGCACGTAGTCCTGGTACGGCTGGCGGTTGAAGATGCGCAGGTACAGCTCCTGCTGGAACTGTCGAGCCAGCGGCGACCAGTCGGTGCGCACGGTCTCCAGACCCTTGTAGATCATCTCCTCGCTGCCATCGGCGCGGCGCACCAGGCCGGCGTAGCGCTTCTTGCTGCCCTCCTCGGCGCCACGCACGGTGGGCATCAGGAAGCGCCGGTAGTGGGTCTCGAATTGCAGCTCCAGCGCGCTGTCGAGGCCGAACTCGCTGCGCAGTTGCTCGCGCCACCACTGGTTGACCCGCTGCACCAGTGCGCGACCGATGCGCGCGGCGTCCTCCTCGGCGTGCTCGCGGCCCAGCCAGACGAAGGTGGAATCGGTGTCGCCGTAGATCACCGCGTAGCCTTCGGCCTCGATCAGCGCGCGGGTGCGGCGCATGATCTCGTGGCCGCGCAGGGTGATCGACGAGGCCAGGCGGGTATCGAAGAAGCGGCAGCCGCTCGAACCGAGCACCCCGTAGAAGGCGTTCATGATGATCTTCAGCGCCTGCGAGAGCGGCGCGTCGTGCTCGCGCTTGGCCGTCTCGCGGCCCTGCCAGACACGCTCGACGATCGCCGGCAGGCAATGCTTGCTGCGCGAGAAGCGCGCGCCGCGAAAGCCCGGCACCGAGGTCGCGTCGTCCGGCGCGCGCAGGCCCTCGATCAGCCCGACCGGGTCGATCAGGAAGGTGCGGATGATCGACGGGTAGAGGCTCTTGTAGTCGAGCACCAGCACCGACTCGTAGAGCCCCGGCCGCGAATCCATGACGAAGCCGCCGGGGCTGGCCTGCGGCTGTTTGTCGCCGAGGTTCGGCGCAACGAAGCCCTGGCGGTGCATCAGCGGCAGGTACAGGTGCTCGAAGGCGGCCACCGACCCGCCGCTGCGGTCGGCGGGCAGGCCGGTGACCGTGGCGCGTTCGAGCAGGAAGGTGAGCAGTTCGGTCTTGGCGAAGATCCGCGTGACCAGCTCGCAGTCCTTGAGGTTGTAGCGCGCCAGGGCCGGCTTGTCCTCGGCGAACATGCGGTCGATCTCGTCCATGCGCTGGTACGGGTTGTCGATCGCCTTGCCCTCGCCGAGCAGGGTCTGCGCGACGTTCTCCAGGCTGAACGAGGGGAAGCTCCAGGTCGCCGAGCGCAGCGCCTCGATGCCGTCGATGATCAGCCGCCCGGCGGCCGCGGCGAAGTAGTGGCTGTTGCGGCTGCCGTGCTCGCGCCAGCCCATCTCGTCGCCGCCGCGGCCGAGGCGCAGCGGCACCTGCAGGCGTTGCGCGTGTTCCTGCAGCACGCGCAGGTCGAACTGCACCAGGTTCCAGCCGATGATCGCGTCGGGGTCGTGCTCGGCCAGCCAGGCATTCAGCCGCTCGAGCAGTTCGGCGCGGCTGGCGCAGTAGTCGAGGGCGAAATCGAGCGACGCGGCGCTGCCGTTGGCCGGGCCGAGCATGTATACCTGGCGCTGCCCGCAGCCTTCCAGGGCGATCGAGTACAGGTCGCCCTGCATGTTGGTTTCGATGTCGAGGGAGACCAGGCGCAGCGTCGGCCGGTAGTCCGCGGTCGGTTTGAGCTGAGCGTCGAGCAGCAGGCCGCTGGCATCCGCACGGCCGCCGAACAGCACCGGTGCGGTGATGAAGCGCTCCATCAGGAAGCGCTCCGGCGGGCGGATGTCGGCCTCGTAGACGTCCACCCCGGCCTCGCGCAGCTGCCTGGCCAGCTTGATCAGCTGGCGATGCTGGCGGCAGTACAGGCCGAGCACCGCGCGCTGGTGGAAATCGCGCAGCTCCAGGGCGCGCAGCTCGACGTCGCGCTCGCCACGCAGCAGCGCTTCGGCGCGCTCGCGCTGCTCGACAGGCAGGAAGGCCACCGAGGTCTGCAGCGGCAGGCGCACCTGGCGCGGGCCGGCGTCGGTCGCCAGCCAGAACTCGACCTGCGTGCCATCGGGGGTGTCGCGCCAGTGGCGGGTGAGGACGAACCCCTGCTGGAGGTCCGCTGTAGGATCGGGAAATGCGTTCACCCGGCGATTCTACCGCGCCGCGGCGGCCTGGCGCGGCTGTAGCACGGCGGGTATGGTGGGCCGATCCGCCCCACCGCCGCGCCGCAGGTCCCCGATGCCGCTCAGCCTTCGCCCCGAAACCCCGTCCGACCACGCCGCCATCGAGGCGCTGATCAGCGCCGCGTTCCTCGACGCGCCGCACACCAGTCACACCGAACAGCACATCGTCAACGGGCTGCGCGTGGCCGGGCAACTGTCACTGTCGCTGGTCGCGGAGGACGCCGGGCAACTGGTCGGGCATGTCGCCCTGTCGCCGGTGAGCATCGCCGACGGTGCGCCGGACTGGTACGGCCTCGGGCCGCTGGCCGTATTGCCGGCGCGCCAGGGCCAGGGCATCGGCGCGCAATTGATGCAGCAGGCACTGGCCGACCTGCGCCAACGCGGCGCCGCCGGCTGCGTGCTGCTCGGCGACCCGGCGTACTACCGGCGCTTCGGCTTTGTGGTGCGCCCCGATCTGCTGCTGCCCGGCGTACCGCCGGAGTACTTCCAGGCGCTGTCGTTCGACGGCCGCTGGCCCGCCGGCACGGTGCGCTACCACGCCGCCTTCGAAGCCTGAGGCCGCCGATGTCCAGCCCTACTCGCGCACTGCCGCAACCGACCCTGCAGGGCCGCCTGATCGAGCTGCGCCCGCTGCAGGACAGCGACGCGGCCGACTTGCTGCGCGCCGCGGCGGACGGCGAACTGTGGAAGCTGACGGTCACCGTGATCCCCGGTCCGGACACGGTCGAACAATACATCGCCACCGCCCTGGCCGGCCGCGACGCCGGCACGGTGCTGCCCTACGTCATCGTGCTGCGCGACAGCGGACGCATCGTCGGCAGCACGCGCTTCTGGAAGATCGACCCGGCCAACCGCAAGATGGAGATCGGCCACACCTGGCTGAGCCAGTCGGTGCAGCGTTCGGCGGTCAACACCGAGGCCAAGTACCTGCTGCTCCGCCACGCCTTCGAGGTGCTGCAGGCGGTGCGCGTGCAGTTCACCACCGACGAGCTGAACCTCCGCTCGCGGGCGGCGATCCTGCGCCTCGGCGCGCAGCAGGAAGGCATCGTCCGTCATGAGCGGATCATGCCGGACGGCCGCAAGCGCAACTCGGTGCGCTTCAGCATCATCGACCCCGAATGGCCGGCGGTGCGCCAGCACCTGCGCGAGCTGCTGGCGCGCTAACGCGGCGTGGGCAACGGCGCGGGCATCGGCAGCTGGGCGAACGGCACCGGCAGCGCCAGCTGACCGTCGGCCGGCAGGTTGTCGCGCACCGTGGCGAGCAGTTGGTCGATGTCGAGCAGGCGCAGCACCTGCGGCTGGCGCGGGTCGTTGCCGAAGAAATCTTCCCAGTGGCCAATTACCGCCAGGCGCGGCTGCAGGCGTTTGAGCAGCACCGCCGGGTAGCCCGGCGCCTCGCTCCACGAGCCGGCGCAGAGAATCGCCACATCGACCCGTTGGCTATCCGGCAACAGCGGCGGCAGACCGAGCGGCGGGCGGCTGGCGGCGTCCTGGTAGTGGATGCGGTAGCGCGGCCGGCCCTGTTCATCGAGCAGATCGACCAGCCAGGCCAGGGTCTGCCCCTCCGGCCACTGCCAGACCCAGCGCGGCAGCGCGTCGAGGTCGCCGTCGTAAGTGCCGGTGAGAAACTTCATGCCGAGCAGATGCGGGGCGTGCTCGGCCTTGATCGCCATGGCGCGCAGGTGCCGCTCCGGCGAGTAGAACCACTGCCCAGGCGTGGCGCCGACCGCCATGTGGCTTTCCGCATCGACGATGCGCGTCTTGGGCAACTTGGCGCCGGCGAGCAGATGGCCCATGGTCCGCGAGCCGTAGACCTTGGCCTGCGGCGCGCGGTGCTGCAGCAGCCAGGGCACGTCGAGCAGATGGTCGTAGTGGGCATGGCCGACCAGCAGCATGCTGACGTCCGTCGCCGGCGGCATCAGCGCGTCGATCTTCGCCGGGTCGGCGGCGACCCGCAGCGGCGGCTGGCCGAGCGTCGCCGGGTTGCTGAACGACGGCGCGAACAGCAGCGCCTCGCCGCGCCAACGCAGCAAGTAGCCGCCCACCCCGAGGTATTGCAGGCTCGGCGATCCCGCCACGCCGCCGCGTTCCAGTGGCAGCCCGGTGGGGTTCTGCGCACAACCGGCGAGCAGCAGCAGACACAACAGCATGAGCGGGCGCACGGGCGATCCTCCTTGATCCGAACCCTCAGGCTAGCGCGCCCGGCCGGCGGCGTCGCCGAACCTGCGATGGGTTGGCGGCGCGTACTACCGCCAGCGGCGGTTGAAATACCGCGCATTTCCTGCGAAAACGCCGCGCACGGCCAATCCAGGCCGACCGAATTCGAGAATGAGCGATGAGCAACGAACTGCAGGTGGTGGACATTCAACTGGGCGACGGCAAGGCAGTGGTCAAAGGCGCCTTGATCACCACCCAGTACAACGGCTTTCTCGAAGACGGCAGCAAGTTCGATTCCTCTTATGACCGCGGCAAACCGTTTCAGTGCGTGATCGGCACCGGCCGGGTGATCAAGGGTTGGGATCAGGGCCTGATGGGCATGAAAGTCGGCGGCAAACGCAGGCTGCTGGTGCCCGCGCACCTCGCCTACGGCGAACGCCAGGTCGGCGCCATCCCGCCGAACTCCAACCTGGTGTTCGAGATCGAATTGCTGGAAGTCCTCACCCGCGACGACTGAGCGCCGCCCGCCGCTCAGCCGCGCCGGTTGCGCAGCAGCTGGGTGGCGCCCTGCACCCGTTGGGTGTACCAGAACACCCGGCTGACCCCGCGGGTGATCGCCACATAGGCCAGGCGCAGGCTTTCGTCCTGCATCGCCTGGTCATAGCTGTTGCGGAAGAACCCCGACGCGGCATACAGCGCATTGCGCAGCGGGTGCGGTTCCGGCGTCAGGCAGTCGTCGACGATGATCGCCACCTCGGCCTGCAGACCCTTGGCACGATGGATGGTGTAGGCCTTGACCGGCAGGCGCTTGTCGAGCTGCGCCTGGACCGCCTGCAGCGTGTCGTTGCGCCGACTGAGCAGCAGCACCGCGGTGCGGTCGGCGCCCGCCCGCGTGGCGACATGCGCGCACTGCGCCTCGATCTGCGCGAGCAGCGCGGCCATCTGCGTCTTCACGTCGAAACGCGCCACCACCTGCACGCCGTGGTCGCCGGGCTGGCTGACCTTGACCGCCTGGCTGCTTTTGTCCTGCTTGAACGCCACGCCCTGCAGCACCGCTTCACCATCGCGGATCACCGCCTCGATGGAGCGGTAGTTGGTGGCCAGGGTCAGCACCGCGCTGTGCTTGCTGCGACCCTTGCCGGGGAAATGCCGGTCGAAGTCCATGAACAGCTCCGGCGAGCTGCCGCGCCAGCCGTAGATCGACTGCCAGTCATCGCCGATGGCCATCAGGCTGACCGCCTCGCCCTGGTGCGCCACTGCACGCTGCAGGGCCTGCAGCCACAGGACGATCTGCGGCGAGATGTCCTGGAACTCATCGATCAGCAGGTGACGGAACGGCTGCAGGGCCGCGGCCGGAATGCCGCTGTCCGGGCCGGCCAGTTGCTCGGTGAGGCGCTGGAAGGCGGCGTTGAAGGTCAGCAGGCCGCGCTCGGCCAGGGCGGCCTGGAAATAGCGCCAGAAGCTCACCAGTGCGGCGGCGAACTCGCGTTCGCGGCCGCCGCAGGTCAACGTCGACGCGGTCAGTCGGTCGACGCGCAGGCCGATGCTTTCGATGAACCCTGCCTGCGCGTAGAACGCCTCGCACAACGGCAGCGCGGCGAATTCGCCAGCCAGCTTGAAGGCGTCCAGCGGCGCCTTGCCCGGTCGCGCGCCCTCCTCCGGCACCGGCTGGCCAAGCAGTCGATGCACCTGCGCGCGGAACTCCGGCTCGGCGCTGTAACAGGCCTGGTAGGCCTGCTTGAGCAGGCGCTGCTGCGCCGGGCGCAAGCGGCCACCGGCCAGCGGGTTGTCCAGCTCGTCGCTGGCGCTGCGCTCGTCCAGTTGCTCGAACCAGGCCGGGTTGCCCAGCGCCGCCTTGGCCAGCACGCCCATCGCCGAATGGAAGGTGCGCACGCACTGGCGCGCCTGCGCGGCGTCGAACGGCAGCTGCCAGAAGGCCAGCACGCGCAGTAGTTGTTCGCGCAGTTGTGCGCAGGAGGCGTTGGTGAAGGAAATCACCGTCAGGCGCTCCGCCTCGATGCCCAGGTGGCAAAGCATGAACACCACGCGCAGCACCAGGGTGGTCGACTTGCCCGAGCCGGCACCGGCGAAGATCCGCGTGTGCGGGTGGCGCGCGAGGATCATCGCCCACTGCTCCTCTGAGGGAGCGCTAACCACCCCGGCGGTCACGGCCGCAGCGACCCGTTCGCGCATCGCCTGCACCTGCTGCGCCTCCACCGCCAGCGGCGCCGGCCCGTAGATGCCGACGCTCGACGATTTGGCGCCGCCGCGCGGCTTGCTGGCGGGCTTGCCCGCGCCGCGTGGCTTGGCAGCCGGCCCGGCGGTCTTGGTGCTGCGCTTGCGCGGTGCCGCAGGTACGGGCGCCGCGGCGTCACGCTCGGCGCGCAGGTAGGCGGTGGTATGGGGGAAGTAACGCTTCAATGCATCGGACAACAGCAGCTTGTAGCGTTTGACGGCGGCGAGCATCCCCAACCCCAGCGACTCAAAGATATCTCGTTGAATGATATGTGTTTTTCAACGGCGACTGGGAAGCGCGCGAGGAACGGTGCGTGGCAGCGCTCAGCTCCTGCGCGCGCTCATGGCCAGCTCGACCCAGGTCGGTGCGTGATCGCTGGCGTGCGGCAGGTCGCGCACCCAGCGGTCGACGCCGGCCGCGCGCAGGCGCTTCTTCAGGCCGGCACTGAGCAGCAGGTGGTCGATGCGCAGCCCGGCGTTGCGCGGCCAGTGCTCGCGGAAGTAATCCCAGAAGGTGTAGATCGCCTCGTCCGGATGCCGTTCGCGCAGCGCATCGACCCAGCCCTGGGCGAGCAGGCGCTGATAACAGGCGCGGCTTTCCGGCTGCAGCAGCGCATCCTTGTGCCAGGAGCGCGGGTTGTAGATGTCCAGATCGGTCGGCACCACGTTGTAGTCGCCGGCCAGCACCACCGGATGACCGCTGGCGTGCAGATCGGCGGCATGGGCGATCAGGCGTTCGAACCAGGCCAGCTTGTAGTCGAACTTGGGTCCTGGCTGCGGATTGCCGTTGGGCAGGTACAGGCAGCCGACGATCACCCCGTGCGCCGCCGCCTCGAGGTAGCGACTGTGGCTGTCCTGCGCATCGCCGGGCAGGCCACGGCGCACTTCCAGCGGCTGCATACCCTTGGCGAGGATCGCCACGCCGTTCCACGCCGCCTGGCCATGCCAGATCACCCCGTAACCGGCATCGCGGAGGGTGTCGGCGGGAAACTGCGCATCCGCGGTCTTCAGCTCCTGCAGGCAGACGATGTCCGGCGTCTCGCGCTGCAGCCACTCCAGCAGGATCGCCAGGCGCGCGCGCAGGCCGTTGACGTTGAAGGTGGCGATGCGCAGGGTGGTCACCGCTCGCTCCGCTACTCGCGGGTGATGCCGGTGATGGTCGCGCCGTAATGGCGCAGCAGGCGCTGCGCCGGCTCGTCGCCGCGGTCATCGCGGTCGCCGTATTCGCCGGGCTGCAGATTGGCCTGCGCCCACTCGAGCAGGTGCCGCGTCGCCTCCTCCATGCTCGGCTTGCGCGCCGCCTCGAGGCTGATCTGCTGGGTGCTGTCGTCTTTACTGAAGGTAATCGTCCATTGCGCCATCTGCCCGTCCTCCTGGTCCGCTGGCTACAGGCCCGCTGCCGGGCCTTACAGTTTTTGGAGTGCGCCGCGCGTTCAGGGTTCAGCTGTCCGCCCGACCGCCGGTGGCGGGGATGGGGCGCAGTCCCCCCACTACGGGTGGGATGATCCGGACGGGCTTTTTGGTTAACTCCTCGCCCGCCTTGGGCGCCGGCCGATTGCCGCGCCTTGCAGCCGATTTTCAGTGACTCACCCGCAGAGGCCCATCCGATGAGTGAATACCACGCCCCCCTTCGCGATATGCAGTTCGTCCTCAACGAGCTGGGCCACCTCGACCAGGTCGGCGCCCTGCCGGGCTGTGAGGAGATGGCACCGGAACTGGTCGAAGCGATCCTCGGCGAAGCCGGCAAGTTCGCCAGTGGCGTGCTGTCGCCCCTGAACATCGCCGGCGATCGCCAGGGCGCGCGCTGGGAAGACAGCCAGGTGTTCACCACCGAGGGCTGGCGCAAGGCCTACGCGCAGTTCGTCGAAGGCGGCTGGAACGCGCTGTCCTGCGAGCCGGAGTTCGGCGGCCAAGGCCTGCCACGCCTGGTCTCGGCGCTGGTCGAGGAAATGTGGAACGGCGCCAACGTGTCGTTCGGCCTGTGCCCGATGCTGACCCGCGGTGCCATCGAAGCCATCGAGCTGCGCGGCTCCGAGCACCTCAAGGACACGTACCTGCCGAAGATGGTCAGCGGCGAGTGGACCGGCACCATGAACCTCACCGAGCCGCAGGCCGGGTCGGACCTCGCCGCCGTGCGCAGCCGCGCCGAGCCGCAGGGCGACGGTACCTACAAGGTGTTCGGCCAAAAGATCTTCATCACCTACGGCGAGCATGACCTCACCGACAACATCGTCCACCTGGTGCTGGCACGCGTGCCCGGCGCTCCGGAAGGCGTGAAGGGCATTTCGCTGTTCGTCGTGCCGAAGTTCCTGGTCAATGCCGACGGCAGCCTCGGCGCGCGCAACGACGTGCGCTGCGTGTCGATCGAACACAAGCTCGGCATCCATGGCAGCCCGACCGCAGTGCTGGCCTTCGGCGACCAGGGCGGCGCCACCGGCTGGCTGGTCGGCGAAGAGAACCGCGGCCTGGAATACATGTTCATCATGATGAATGCCGCGCGCTTCTCGGTCGGCATCGAAGGCATCGGCCTCGGTGAGCGTGCCTACCAGCGCGCCGTCGCCTATGCCCGCGACCGCGTGCAAGGCAGCGAAGCTGGCGCCAAGAGCCGCGACAAGGTGGCGATCATCCGCCACCCGGATGTGCGTCGCATGCTGCTGTCGATGAAGTCGCGCACCGAAGCGATGCGCGCGCTGGCCTGCGAAGTCGCCGCGGCGATGGACGTCGCCCAGCGCCACGACGACGCCGCGCAGCGCCAGCAGGCGCAGGCCTTCGTCGACCTGATGATTCCGGTGATCAAGGGCTGCAGCACCGAGAACGCCATCGACATCGCCTCGCTCGGCGTGCAGGTGCACGGTGGCATGGGCTTCATCGAGGAAACCGGCGCCGCCCAGCACCTGCGCGACGCGCGGATCACCAGCATCTACGAAGGCACCACCGGCATCCAGGCCGCCGACCTGATCGGCCGCAAGATCGCCCGTGACCAGGGCCAGGCCATCGGCCTGGTGATCGAGCGCATGCGCGCCGTCGAGGCGCAGCTCGCTGCGACCGACCACGCCAGCCTGGGCCGCATCGGCGCGGCGCTCGGCCAGGGCATCGGCGCCCTGCAGCAGGCCGTGCAGTTCATCGTCGCCGAGTTCGACGGTGCGGTGGCCAAGGTATCGGTCGGCTCGGTGCCATTCCTCGAGCTGTTCGGCATCGTCGCCGGCGGCTGGCAGCTGGCGCGCAGCGCACTGGTCGCCGAGCTGCGCCTGCGCGAAGGCAGCGGCGACAGCGCGTTCTACCAGGCCAAGCTGCATACCGTGCAGTTCTACGCCGATCACCAGCTGGCGCGCGCCAGCGGCCTGGCCGCGACCGTGCTGCACGGCGGCGATGCCGCCCTGGCGATGGACGACGCGCAGTTCTGATCCCCCTCACAAGGTTGGTGGGCTGGGTGGCCCCCGACATTGTTATTCGGCCGTCCTCGTGACGGCCTTTTTTTTGCCCGGGCTCAGGGTTGCTCGACGACCAGGAAGGTCTTGCTGATCAGGCGGAACTTGGCGTGGCTGGAGCTGTGCAGGCACTCGAAGGCGACCATCTCGCGGCTGACGATCTGCGCCCCGGCGTCGCGCATGCGCTGGATGCCGGTGGCATGGCTGTAGGCGGTGCGCGAGGCGCAGGCGTCATCGACGACGAACACCTGCTTGCCCAGCGCGCACAGGTCGAGCACCGTCTGCAGCACGCAGACGTGGGTCTCCATGCCGCAGACGATGAGCTGCTCGCGGGCCAGCACGTCGGCCGGCAGGCAGTCGGCCGCGACGCAGGAAAAATGCCGCTTCTCCACCACCCGCGCGGCGGGCGCCACGGCGCTTAGCTCGGTGACAGTCGGCCCCAGGCCCTGCGGATACTGCTCGGAGATCACCACCGGCAGGTCCAGCTCGCCGGCCACCTGCAGCAACCAGCGAATGCGGGCCAGGGTGCCCGCCGGGTCGGTGACCGCCCCGATCAGGCGTTGCTGAACATCGACGACCAGCAGGGTCGCCTTGTGCGCGTCGATCAACATGCCAGTGCTCCACGTATGCTCACGCGACCACCATAGAACATCGGCGCTGGCACGTCCCGCCCGCGACGGATCACGCCGAAGAGCGATAGCGCCGCAGCCGCCGAGCTCCGAAGATGCGCAGGTGCCGGCCGTGGTGTGCGCCGCACCCACGGCTGCGCGAGCCTCACCTTGCGGCGCGCCCGGCTGATCGGTCATTCAAACAACAATGCGCCAGAGGGAATTGCCATGAAGAAACTGCTCCTCGCCATCCTCCTGCTGTTCGCCGTCGCTGCTGCCGGCCTGTACTTCTCGCCCACCGCGCTGCTCACCACCACGCAGTTCGTCGAGCGCCGCCTGGCCGGGCTATCCAGCCAGGACATCCAGGTCGGCGAGTTCAGCATTCGCTATTACGCCGGCGGCCCGGCGGACGGCGAAACCATCCTCATGCTCCACGGCTTCGGCGGCAACCGCGACACCTGGCTGCGCTTCGCCCGCCACTTCACCGATCGCTACCAGGTCATCGCCCTCGACCTGCCCGGCTTCGGCGAGAGCAGCAAACCGGAGGCCAGCTATGACGTCGCCAGCCAGGTCGAACGCCTGCACGCCCTGGTGCAGGCCCTGGGCATCCGCAAACTGCACTTGATCGGCAACTCCATGGGCGGCCATATCGCCGCGCTGTACAGCGCGCGCTATCCCGCCGAGGTGCTCAGCCTGGCGCTGCTCAATAACTCCGGCGTGACCGCGCCGACCCAGAGCGAGATGTTCCAGCGCGTGCAGCGCGGCGAGCCCAACCCGCTGGTGGTGCGCAAGCCGGAGGACTTCGACGTGCTGATGCACTTCGTGTTCGCCACCCCGCCGGAGATGCCGGGGCCGCTGAAGCGCCACTTCGCCGAGCAGTCGATGGCCAACCGCGACCACTACGACCGCATCTTCGCGCAGCTGCGCGCACACTACGTGCCGCTCGAGCCCGAGCTGCCGAAGATTCAGGCACCGACCCTGCTGCTGTGGGGCGACCAGGACCGCGTACTGGATGTGTCGAGCATCGCGGTGATGAAGCCGCTGCTCAAACAACCCAGCGTGGTGATCATGAAAGACTGCGGCCACGTGCCGATGCTCGAGCGTCCCGCCGAAACCGCCCAGCACTATCAGGACTTCCTCGACGCCAGCCGCGGCTGAGCCGATTAACGAGGGCTATGTACCTGGGTGCTGGCGGGTCCGGGAGGCGCTGGCGAATGCACCTGGATTCCCGCCTGCGCGGGAATGACGAGGATTACTAGGCTGCGCTGCGCCTCGGCGAATGTGGCCCCGCACAAACCGTCATTCCCGCGCAGGCGGGAATCCAGCACGACGCCAAGCACGCGCGAGGATCTAGGTCTAAAGGGGGCTCTCCCTCGAGATACAGCCAACAAAAAACCCGCTCAATGAGCGGGCTTTTCGCTTAACGCAGCGGATCGCTTAGATCAGTTTTTCCAGCTCCGGAACGATCTCGAACAGATCGCCGACCAGGCCGTAATCGGCAACCTGGAAGATCGGGGCTTCTTCGTCCTTGTTGATCGCCACGATCACCTTGGAGTCCTTCATACCGGCCAGGTGCTGGATCGCGCCGGAGATGCCGACGGCGATGTACAGCTGCGGGGCGACGATCTTGCCGGTCTGACCGACCTGCATGTCGTTCGGCACGAAGCCAGCGTCGACCGCGGCGCGCGAGGCACCGACGGCAGCGCCGAGCTTGTCGGCCAGGCTGTACAGGTACTTGAAGTTGTCACCGTTCTGCATGCCGCGACCGCCGGAAACGACGATCTTCGCTGCAGTCAGTTCCGGACGGTCGGACTTGGCCAGCTCTTCGCCGACGAAGCTCGACTTGCCAGCGTCGCCACCGGCGCTGACCGCTTCAACCGCGGCACTGCCACCTTCGGCGGCAACCGGGTCGAAACCGGTGGCACGCACGGTGATGACCTTGACTGCTGCCGAGGACTGCACGGTGGCAATCGCGTTACCGGCATAGATCGGGCGCTGGAAGGTGTCGGCGCCGATCACCGCGGTGATCTCGGAAATCTGGTCGACGTCCAGCTGCGCGGCGACGCGCGGCAGGATGTTCTTGCCGTTGCTGGTGGCAGCGGCCAGCACGTGGCTGTAACCCTTGCCCAGCTCGGCCACCAGCGGTGCGACGTTTTCCGGCAGTTGGTGGGCGAAGGCGGCGTTGTCGGCGACCAGCACCTTGGACACACCGGCGACTTTCGCCGCGGCTTCGGCCACGCCGCCGACGTTCTGGCCAGCGACCAGCACGACGATGTCGCCGCCGATCTTCTGTGCCGCGGCAACGGTGTTGAGGGTGGCAGCAGCCAGGGCGCCGTTGTTGTGCTCAGCGATTACCAGGATTGCCATCTCAGATCACCTTCGCTTCGTTCTTCAGTTTCTCGACCAGCTCGGCCACGGTCTTGACCTTGATGCCGGCGCTGCGGGCGGCCGGCGCTTCGACCTTGAGGGTCTTCACGGTCGAGGCAGTGGACACGCCCAGGGCGTCCGGGGTGACCACGTCGAGCGGCTTCTTCTTCGCTTTCATGATGTTCGGC
>NZ_JAFEUP010000010.1 GCF_016901015.1 Zestomonas insulae | reverse complement strand
TGAATCGCCCCGGCTTTCCTAGACACTCTCCAAGCTTTGGAAATAGCGCTTTTCAAACTCCACTGGCGATAGCTGCATAGCGCTGCTGTGCCGGCGTTTGGGGTTATAAAACATCTCGATGTAATCGAACACATCACTGCGAGCTTCTTCGCGGGTGCCGTAGGTCTTCCGTCGGATGCGTTCCCGCTTCAGCAACTGGAAAAAGCTTTCCGCTACCGCGTTGTCGTGGCAGTTGCCGCGTCGGCTCATGCTGCTGATCAGGTTGTTGGCCTTGAGGAAGCTCTGCCAGTCCGAGCTGCTGAACTGGCTGCCCTGGTCGGAGTGGATCATCACTTCCTGCCTGGGCTTGCGCCGCCAGACCGCCATCAGCAAGGCATCTATGGCCAGGTCGCTGCACATCCGAGGCTTCATCGACCAGCCGATCACCTGGCGTGAAAACAGATCCAGCACCACCGCCAAGTACAACCAGCCCTCATAGGTGCGGATGTAGGTGATATCGGTGACCCAGACTTTGTTCGGTTCAGCGACGTTGAACTGCCGCTCCAGGCGATTGGGCGAGGCCACCGTCGGCTTGCCACCGTAATAGCCGGGGCGCCGACGATAGCCGGTCTGCGAGCGCAGCCCCTCTCCCCGCATCAGGCGAGCCACGCGGTGCCGGCCACAGGACTCCCCCAGCTCACGCAGGTCGTCGTGAATCTTGCGATAGCCGTAGACCCCACCGCTTTCCAGCCAGGCATGTTTGATCAACCCGAGCAGGCGCTGATCTTCCTTGGCGCGCACGGATTTCGGCTCGGCCAGCCAAGCGTAGTAACCGCTGGGATGCACTTTCAGGGTCAGGCAGAGACGTCGAACCGGGTACTCCACCGACAGCGTGCTGATGAAGGCGTACTTCAGCCGGACTCCTTGGCAAAGTACGCGGCGGCCTTTTTTAGGATGTCTCGCTCTTCGGTCACTCGCTTGAGTTCAGCACGCAGACGACGCAGTTCGGCCTGCTGATCGTCCTCTTGCTGCCGCTTTTCCTGGGGCTTGCTGTAGCGCTTGATCCAGGCATACAGGCTGTGCACCGACATACCTAACCGCGCTGCCACCTCAGCTACAGGAAGGCCACGCTCGGTCACTTGCTTGACCGCTTCGATCTTGAATTCTTCGGGGTAACGCTGGTTGCTCATGGCACCTCCTAATGGGCCTCATTATGAGGCTTGGAGGTGTCTACGAAACTAGGGGCGATTCA
>NZ_JAFEUP010000001.1 GCF_016901015.1 Zestomonas insulae | reverse complement strand
TGGAACCACCTGATCCCTTCCCGAACTCAGTAGTGAAACGACTCATCGCCGATGGTAGTGTGGGGTCTCCCCATGTGAGAGTAGGTCATCGTCAAGCACCTATACCGAACCCCCGATCTGCGTGAGCAGGTCGGGGGTTTGTCTTTGCAGCGCGGAAATATGCACAGGGTTTTGCCGAAACTGGCAGGTACCTGAGGGCGCTGTAGAATAAGGTTCAAACCTCTTGAGCCTTTGCCATGCCCGATCCGGCTGCTTCGCGCGAACTTTCGGAACTCCCCCTGGAGCAGTTGGTTGCCTGCCACGAGTGCGATCTGCTGATGCAGAAACCGCATTTGCGTGATGGCGAGCGCGCGGAATGCCCGCGTTGTGGCTTCGAGCTGTTCGCTTATCGGCATCAGGTGGTGCGTCGCAGCCTTGCCTTAGTGATCGCCGCACTGCTGCTCTACGTCCCGGCGAATTTCCTGCCGATCATGCAGCTCAACCTGCTCGGACAGACCAGCCACGACACCGTCTGGAGTGGTGTGCTGGGGTTGTATGAGAGCGGCATGGTGGGCATCGCGGGCCTGGTTTTCCTGTGCAGCATGGCCATTCCCTTGCTCAAATTGCTCTGCCAGCTGTGCGTGCTGCTGTCGATTCGCTGGGATATTGGGCGCAGCTATGGCCTGCTGATCTACCGTATGTATCAGCACCTGCGTGAGTGGGGGATGCTCGAGGTGTACATGATGGGCACCCTGGTGGCCATCGTGAAACTGCTGGACCTCGCCGATGTCAGCCTGGGTATCGGTCTGGCCTGCTTCATTGGCCTGCTGGTCACGCAGGTGTGGCTGGAGACGACGATGTCGCCGCATCAGATCTGGGAAGCCTTGGCGGGAGACGACCTTGCGCGCGATTGATGCTGGAATCCTGGTGTGTCACGAATGCCACGAGCTTAATCGCGAAGAGCCCGATGAGTCGCATCAGACGTGCACCCGTTGTGGGGCCGTCGTGCACGGACGGCGGCCGAACAGCCTGGTGCGCACCTGGGCGCTGCTGATCACCGCGGCGATTCTGTATATCCCAGCCAACCTGCTGCCGATCATGACGGTCAACAGCCTCGGCAAGGGCGCGCCGTCGACGATCATGGAGGGGGTGGTCGAGCTGATCCACTACGGCATGTTCCCGGTTGCTGCAGTGGTCTTCATCGCGAGCATTCTGGTGCCGACGTTCAAGCTGGTCGGCATTACCCTGCTGCTGTATTCGGTGCAGCGCCATCAGCCGATGTCGGCGCGCCAACGCATTTTGATGTATCGCTTCATTGAATGGATTGGACGCTGGTCCATGCTGGATATCTTCGTTATCGCGATCCTCGTCGCGCTGGTGAAATTCGGCAACCTGGCAACCATCGAGGCAAATATGGGGGCGGTCGCCTTTGGGAGTGTGGTGGTGCTGACGATGCTTGCCGCCATCACCTTCGACCCGCGGCTGATTTGGGACAATACGGAATCGGATGACCACTATGAGTGACCTGCCAAAGGCCAAAACGCGACCTGCTTCCAACTGGTCCGCCATCTGGATACTGCCGCTGATCGCCTTGCTGATTGGCGGCTGGCTCGGCTGGCGGGCCTACTCGCAAGCCGGCATCGATATCGAGGTGTTCTTCGAATCGGGGGATGGCCTGCAGGCCGGCAAGACGGAGGTGATGTACAAGGGTATGCCGATCGGCAAGATCAAGAGCCTGGCGCTCGACAGCACCGGTGGCACGCGTGGCGTAGTGGCGACCATCGAAATGAAGAAGGAAACCGAGCCACACCTGCTGTCCAACACCCGCTTCTGGCTGGTCAAGCCGAGCGTCACCCTGGCGGGGATCACCGGCCTGGAGACCCTGGTGTCCGGTAACTATGTGGCCGTCAGTCCGGGCAATGGGGAGCCGACGCGCAAGTTCACCGCACTGAACGAGCCGCCACCGTTGCCCGATGACACCCCCGGCCTGCACCTGATCCTCAAGGCCGAGCGCCTGGGTTCGCTGAATCGCGGCAGCCCGGTGTTCTACAAGCAGATTCAGGTTGGCCGGGTGAAGACCTACAGCCTGGCGTCGGATCAGAAGACCGTCGAGATCAAGATCTTCATCGAGCCGGCCTACTCCAGCCTGGTGCGCAAACATACGCGCTTCTGGAACGCCAGCGGCATCTCGGTGAACGCCGACCTCAGCGGCCTGAAGATTCGCACCGAGTCGCTGGCAACCATCGTCGCCGGCGGCATCGCTTTCGCCACCGCAGAGAACCGCGCCGACAGCCCGCCGACCGATCCGGCGCTGCCGTTCCGCCTCTACGAGGACTTCGAGGCGGCCCAGGCGGGAATCAAGATCAAGGTCAAGTTCAGCGACTTCTCCGGGCTGCAGGCCGGGCGCACGCCGGTGCTGTTCAACGGCGTGCAGATCGGCACGCTGAAGACCCTGCGCCTGGATGAAAACGACGCCAATACCGCCAACGGCGAGCTGACCATCGACCCGCAGGGTGAGGACTACCTCACCGAAGATACCGAGTTCTGGGTGGTTAAACCGTCGATTTCCCTGGCCGGGGTCACCGGCGTCGAGGCGCTGCTCAAGGGCAACTACATCGCCGTGCGTCCGGGCACCAAGGGCAAGGAGCCGCGTCGCGAATTCGTTGCCCTGGCCAAGGTCCCACCGCTGAACCTCGACTCGCCCGGCCTGCACCTGGTGTTGTTCAGCGATTCGCTCAGCTCCCTGCAGGTCGGCAGCCCGATTCTCTACCGCCAGGTGCAAGTCGGCAGCGTGCAGAGCTACCAGCTGTCGCGCGACCGGCGTCAGGTGGTGCTCGGCGTGCACATCGAGCCGGAGTACGCCAACCTGGTCAACAGCTCGACGCGCTTCTGGAACGTCAGCGGGGTGACCCTTACCGGTGGCATTTCCAGCGGCATCCAGGTCAAGAGCGAGTCGCTGCAGACCCTGCTGGCGGGCGGCGTGGCGTTCGAAACGCCGGATCTCAAGGCGCCGGTGAAGGGCCGCATTCAGCGCTTTCCGTTGTATGACGATCGCGAAGCCGCGATCCAGACCGGCCAGGAAATCCAGATTCGCGTCGACAGCGGTGACGGCCTGAATCCGGGCACGCCGATTCGCTACAAGGGGCTGGAGGTCGGCAAGGTCGAGTCGGTCGAGTTCAGCGATGACCTGCAAGCGGTCATGCTTTCGGCGCGCATCACCAAGGCCGCCAACCGCATCGCGCGGGCCGGCACGCAGTTCTGGGTGGTAAAACCGGAGCTCGGCCTGATCCGCACGGCGAACTTGGAAACCCTGGTCAGCGGTCAGTACCTGCAGGTGCAGCCGGACAGCGGCAAGGGCGCGGTGCAGACGCGCTTTACCGCACTCAGCGATGCGCCGACGACCAGCGTGCGCGAAGCTGGCCTCAGCCTGGTGCTCAGCGCGTCGCGCCTGGGCTCGGTGAAGATCGGCGTGCCGGTGAGTTTCCGCGAGATCACCGTTGGCAAGGTCACTGGCGTCGAGCTCGGCAAGCAGGCCGACCAGGTGTTGATCCGCGTGCTGATCGAGCCGCGTTACGCGCCGTTGGTGCGCAGCGGCACGCGCTTCTGGAACGCCAGCGGCATCGATGTGAATGCTGGGCTGTTCAAGGGCGTGAAGCTGCGCACCGAGTCGCTGGAGTCGCTGCTTGCCGGTGGCGTCGCATTCGCCACGCCGGACAACCCCGGGCCGGCGGCCAAGCCCGGGCAGACCTTCGTACTGTTCGAGGAAGCCAACGAAGAGTGGCTGACCTGGGCGCCGAAGCTCCAGCTCGCCCAGTGAGATAACCGAAAACGACAAGGGCCGCAGTAGCGGCCCTTGTCGTTTCTGGCTTCCGTCGGCGTCAGGCGTCGGCGCTTTCCAGCGCGGCCGCGGCCGGCGTGGTGCTCGCCACCTCGCGGCGCTTGATGAACTTCCAGTCCGCCTCGTCGATGTAGATGCCGCTGGGCCCGCTGCCACCCTCCAGGTCGATGGCGACGTGCGCCGAGACCTGCGGTTTGACCGAGGCAAGGATCGGCGTGAAGCCGAGCTGCGCGCTGGTCTCGATCAGCGCCTGCTGGTTGCGCTCGTCGATGTCCGCCGCCTCGTCGAGGTAGTAGGGCAGGCGGATCTTGCCGGCCTGCTCGCGATCCATCAGGTGCAGCAGCAGGTACATGTTGGTCAGTGCCTTGATGGTCATCGTCGTGCCGTTGGAGGCGGCGCCGTCGATGTCGGTGTGGATCACCGGCTGGCCACCGACCTTGGTGATCTCGAAGGCCAGCTCGAACAGGTCCTTGAGGCCGAGCTGGTTGCCGTTGGCGGCGACCAGGCGCGACAGGTAGTCCTTGGCCTCTTCGTTCTTGGCGTCCTGATCGGCCGACTGGCTGAGGTCGAACACCGACAGGGTTTCGCCTTCCTCGTACTGGCCAGCGCTGTGGATGATCTGGTCGATGTGCTTGAGCGCTTCGCGGTTCGGCGCGAGGACGATGCGGAAGCTCTCCAGGTTGGAGACCTGGCGACGGTTGATCTCGCGGTTGAACAGCGCTAGCTGGTGTTCCAGGTTGTCGTAGTCGCTGCGGATATTGCGCAGCGTGCGGGCGATGTCGGTGACCGCCGCACGGCGCGCCTTGGCCAGGGTCAGCGCCTCGTCCTGGCGGTGCGCGTAGGCGTTGATCAGCAGCTGCAGGCGGCGCTCGGCGTCATCCTCGCTGTCGAACTTGGCCACGCCCTTGAGGCGGATTTGCGCGTACAGCGCGTCGATCTGCCCGTCGATGCGCTGCAGCGCCTGCCAGCTGTCCTGGTAGTCGTTGAGCAGCGGCAGCAGGTTGTCCAGCGAGTCGTCGACCGGGTCCATGAACGGCGTGCCGAACGGCAGGTCGGCGGGCAGCAGCTGGCGACGGCGCAGCGCGTCTTCCAGGGTGCGCTCCTTGGCTTCCAGGTCGGCCAGTTGCCGGCCGACCAGCTGCAGCTTGGCGGACAGCTGCTGGACGCGCTCGGTGAAGGCGTCCGAGGCGCGCTTCAGCTCGTCCTGGGCGGCCTCGTGCTGGGCCAGCGCCTCGAGCTTGGTACCTTCCTCGGCGGCCAGGGTCTGGCTGCGGCGGAAGTCCTCCAGGGCCTTCTGTGCGTCGAGCACCGCCTGGTACAGCTGCTCGGCCTGCGCCTTGCTCGCCGCGCGGTCGGCGGCGACCGCCTGCTGGGTTTTCAGCTGCTTCAGCTCGCGCTCCAGGCGATCCTTCTGATCGCGCAGCGCGGCGCGGTCGGCGAGTGCCTGCAGGGCCGGCGGCTCGATGTGCGAGAGGTCGATGGACAGCCCCGGCACTTCGAACTGATGACCCTTGAACTGATCGAGCACGGTTTCGATGGCCTTGACCCAGGCGTCGCCGTCATCCAGCTGGATGCCTTTCTCGCCCAGCGGCAGGCTGAACAGCGCGCCGTTGAACAGGCGCATCAGGCGGTCGACGTCGGCCTGGGAGAACTCCTCGCGCAGTCGCGAATAGCTGTTGTTGTCGGCATGGTCGAGCTGCAGCTTCACCGACTTGAGGCGCTTCTCCAGGTCGCTGAGACGCTCGCCGAGGTCTTCGGCGGAGAACTGCCGCGACTGCGCCAGCGCGCCGGCCAGCTCGTCGTGGGCGTCCTTGGCGGCGAGCAGCTGCTCTTCGAGGACCTTGGCGTCATCAACCAGGGCAAAGCGGTTCTTCAGTACCGCCAGCTCGCCGAGCCAGCGCTGCACCTCGCTGATTTCGCGCTCCAGGCGCATCAGTTCGGCGGTGCCGCCGCGCTGCTCGTGCTGCAGGCCGTCCTGCTCGCGGCGGTAGTGCTCGGCCTGGATCACCAGCTCCTCGCGGCGCGCGCCGGCGTAGTCCTGCCAGGTGCCGAGCAGCGAGTCGAGCAGCGGTGAGAGGCGATGCAGCTTGCCGCGCAGCAGCTCGCGCTGGGCCACGCCGGCGGCCAGCGCCTCGACCAGCGGGGCGGCGGCGACCAGCGCCTGGTAGTCCTGCTCCATGCGCCGCACATCGCGGAAGGCTTCTTCGGTGGCGGCGATGTAGTCGACGCTGCCGGAGCGCAGGCTGTGCTCGAAGGCGTCGAGGAACAGCTGCTTCAGTTTCGCGGCAGTAATTTCTCTCATATGGAGAAGGTTGATAAACAGCGCGCGGAAGGTCTTCAGGCTCTGCTCGCTGGTCGAGCGCAGCGGGATCAGGGTCAGGTCGAGCGGGATCGAGGTGTGTCCGCCGACCAGCAGACGGCGCAGCTCCTCGGGCTTCAGCTCGTAGGCCTTGATGCTCTCGCGCTCAAGGTTGTTGAACAGCTCGCGCAGGCGCAGGCAGGTGCCGTTCTTCTGGTAGTGGGCGAGGTCCAGTTCGCCGGCGTAGGCGAAGAACTGGTGGCCGAAGCCGCCGCCCGGACCGCGGCCGCCGACGCCGATCACGTGCGGGCCGTGGGGCAGGGCGACTTCGACGAGGATGTAGCTGGTGTCGCTGGCGAAGTAGAACTTGCGCGACTGCTCGAGGCTGTACTTGCCGAAGCTCATGTCCGACATGCGCGCGAGGATCGGGAACTGCAGGGCGTTGATCGACGCCGACTTGCCGAGGTTGTTGGCGCCGTAGATCGACAGCGGTTGCTCCAGGGGGAAGATGCCCAGGCTGTAACCGGCGGTATTGAGCAGCGCGAAGCGGCGGATGCCGTAGCGTTCCTGGGTCATGCGTCTGCCTCCAGCAGGGCTTGTTCTTCGGCGATGGCGCGCGCCAGTGCATCCTCTTCGACGTCAGGCGCGGCATCGATGAGCACGATGTCGTCCTCCACCTCGTCGACCGCCAGCTCCGGGGTTGGCAGCGGTAGGTCGCTGTGCAGGGTGGCGGCGAGGTCGCGGTCCTGCTGCACGCTCAGACACACGTCGAGGAAGCGGTGCATCGGCGGCAGGAAGCGGTAGATGCCGTTGTCCTCGCTGGCGAAGCCGAGCTGAGTGAGGCGGCGCATGACCTTCTCTTCCAGCTCCTCCTGGGTGGTCACCTCGGCCTGCAGGAACAGGTCGCGGTACTTCTCCAGCAGCGGCGGCAGCTCGTCGCGACCGAGGCTGCCGCCGTCGAGTACGGCCAGCGGATCGCGGCCCTGGTCGGCGAGGTGCTCGACCAGGATGAAGGTGAACAGCGCCAGGCGCTGGGCGGTCTTGTTGACCTGCGCACCCATCTGCTCGGGGACGAAGTAGTAGAAGCCGCGGCTGTCGCACACCAGCTCGAAACCGAGTGCGCGGAACAGTGCGCGGTAGGCGTCCTGCTGGCTGGACAGCTGGGCGTAGAGCTCGGCGTCGCGCTGGCTGACGTGGTAGCCCTTGAACAGCTCGCGGAAGATCGGCGCCAGCTGGGAGAGTTCTTTGAGGTCGATGTTCATGCGTTGGACGTCTCGGACTGGGGCGCGATCAGCGCATAGGAGCTCAGGCTGACCTGATGCTCGCGGGTCAGGTAGTCGCGGCGCTCGAGGCGCTCACGCTGGAAACGCGTGTCACGCGACAGGCGCGAAAACCAGTAGAGCAGCTCGTCGGTGGCGCCTTCCGGCTCCTGCTCGAGCAGCCAGAGCATCAGGTCCGGCAGCGGCAGCGCCTGCTGGCAGCGGTCGAGCATTTCCCGCGCGGTCTGCGGTGCGCGCGGCGCATCGCCGCGACGCGTGGCGCTGGCCTTGGGGAAGTGCGCCGGCTTCGGCTCGAAACGGGCGAGGGCATACACGTAGCTTTCCACCTGGCTGGCGGTGCCGAGGAAGTTGCTCTGCGGCCGGGTGAACAGCGGCAGGGCGGCCTGCGGCACGGCGTCCAGGCCCTTGCGGCGGATCGCCGCCAGGGCCAGCGCCGCACCACGGGTCACCGCGTTGTGCCGGCGCGCTTCCTCGCGCAGCGGCAGCAGCAGTTCGCGGGCACGGCGCAGGGTCAGCTGGGCGGTGGTCTGCATCTCGAGGATGCGCGCGTGGGTGCGCAGCAACAGGTCGTCGTCGACCAGTTGGCCGAGGCGCTGCTGGTCGCCGAGCAGTTTCAGCAGCACCTGCTCGACACGGCGCACGCCCTGCTCGAAGGCGCCATCGGCGGCGACCAGCTGGATCATCGGCTCGACGTACTCGTCCCAGGTCGCCAGCACTTCGGCGTAGCGCTGGCGCAGCGGAATCTGCCGGTCGCTGGTCTTGGCCCGTTCGGCCACTGCGACCAGCGCCTGCTCGTCGTTGCTGAGCTTCTTCAGCACGTCGCGCACGCGCATGTCGAGCAGCCGCAGCTGGCGCGCCAGGTCGTTGCCGTCGCGGATCTCGAAGGCGTCCTGGATGTAGCCGGCCAGGCGTTCCAGATGGCGCAGGTAGGCCTCGATCTCCAGGCACAGGCCGAGGCGGTGCTCACGGCGCAGGTAGGCGAGGAAGTCGTGGATCTGTGCGTTCAGCTCGAAGCGGTTGGGGCTCTTGGCCACGGGCACCAGGATGTCCAGGCGAATCCACTGGTCGAGCAGGGCGGTGAGGTCGGCGGGGGAGCCATCGGGCAGTTGCGCGAGGAGTTGGCTGCGCAGTTCGACCAGGCTCAAGGTGCCCTGATCGAAGCGTTCGCACAGCGGCTCGAGCAACGTCCAGTGTTCGGCGAGGGCGCGCAAGACGCGTTTGGGATCGATCATCGAAGGGCTGCTGGCTGGCCTGTGGAAAAAGGAAAGGCCGGATTGTACTGCATCGCACGGCGGCGGATTGAGCCCCAGTCGATCAGAGGTTGGACCGCTCGTGCAGTGTTACGCCGCTGTGGCGTTGGGTAACAGTGCGGCGGCCGACCGATGGCGTTTCACCCGCGATTCTCGACTATGGGTCGGGCCGGCAATTGCCACGCCTGACGCATAGTGGCACTACGGAACCGAGTCCCCAGCGCTCGGCCAGCATAAGAATAAGCAGGTGCCGTATGCCGCCGTCGTTTCTTGCCCTTGCCCGTTGCGCCGTCGTTACCCTCGCCAGCCTGGCGGCGGTGAGCGTGCAGGCGCGCATGGAACCGCTCGCCGATCAGGAGCTGTCGGACATCACCGGCCAGGCCTTCATCAACCTGACCACCGACACCAACGCCCAAGGCATCACTTTCTCGCGGGTCAACTTCGGCCTCGACGTCAACACCCAGCTGAACATCAACAAGCTCGAGCTGGGCAACTACGGGCGCAACGGCGAGTCGGTGCCGGCGGACATCTCGATCAACAACTTCGCCCTCGGCACGGTCAACGCCAACGACACCATCAACCCGTTCCTGATCCGCAACCCCTACCTGGAGCTGGCCTACAAGAACAACCGGGTGGTCGGTGTGCGCATCGGCTTTGGCGAAGCGCAGGGCTTCCTGTCCGGCGACATCAACAGCTTCACCGGCAACCTGGCGATCGACATCTACGGCAGGGGCAGCTACCTGGCCGGCAAGATCAAGGAGGCGCAGTCCAGCTGCTTCTTCAACATCAACTGCACCCTGGCCGACGCGCTGGGCGCGCTGGCCGGCGACGCGGTGTTCAAGGCGCAGGCCGAGCTGGTCTGCGGGCCGAGCATGGCCAACTGCAACGCCGGCGACCCGGATGCGCTGCGCGCGCTGTACGCCGGCCTGAAGGACGGCACGGTGCTGACCATTCCGGAAAACTCCGGGATCGGTTCGTCGCTGGTGTCGATCCTGCTGCCGCTGATCACCTCGCAGGACTGCAAGATGCTCGGCCTGGACACCTGCTTCAACCTGGCCAACTACAAGACCCTGCCGGTCGGCAAGTTCGACACCAACACCCAGCAGTTCACCGACACCGCCAAGGGCGTGTTCATCGCCATGCAGACCGAGAACATCAACTGGCGCGATCCGCAGAACGCCAGCAACTTCATCACCGCGCTGGCCGGCGCGTTCATGAACATGCCGCGCAACGCCGACGGTTCCGGTGCGGTGACCCTCGACTTCGTGCAGGCCCTGCAGGGTGCGGTCCGCCAGGACACCTGCCTCGGCGCCGCGACCCACGGGTGCTGAGCATGCGCCGCCTGAGCTGCCTCGCCCTCGGTCTGCTGAGCCTCGCTGCCCAGGCCGAGTTGCGCGCGCTTGACGACGGCCAGCTGGCCGAAGTGCAGGGCGCCGGCTTCGGCTTCGTCCTCGACCAGGTGCTGCTGGATGCCAGCGGCTCGAAGATCACCGTCAACGACATCACCCGCAGCAACGGCACCACCACCGAGAACATGCCGATCAAGGTCTCCGAGTTCTACCTCGGTGCCGCCGGCAGCAACAAGGGCGCCAACCTCGCGCCGGTCAGCGTCGGTCGCCTCAACTACCCGTTCACCCTCAGCCTCGACAAGGGCGAGGCGATGCGCACCCTCAGCGAGACCTACACCCTGCAGAGCAAGCAGGTCACCGAGGGCGGTACCACCAAGACCGTGCAGTACTGGGGACCGAGCGGCACCACCCAGTGGGTGCAGACCACCCCGGACAACGTCGCGGTGCTCGGCCTGACCTTCCCCGAACGCCTGCAGAGTGGCGGCGGCGAGTGCATCGCCGGCTACACGCGAGCCGGCAGCAACTGCTCCAGCCGCGCCAGCGAGCGGGCCGACTTAGGGATTCGCCTGGACTTCGAGGTGGTCAAGAACAGCCGCACCGACGTGCTCAACATCGACATCGGCGGCCTGGTGATGGACGGCTCCTACCTGCGCCTGTGGGGCGACAAGAGCCGCGCCCAGTTGGTCGGCGAGGCGCGCGTCAACCTGTTCGCCAAGACCCTCGACATCAGCGCCTGCACCATGGCCAGCGGGCAGAGCGACTGCAGCCCGACCGCCGCGCTGGCCGGGACCATCTACACCACCAACAGCTTTGCCAACATCTCGCTGGGCTTCGGCAAGCTGCAGCCGCTGCTGTTCGACGTGACCAGCAACGGCCAGTTCGTCCTCGAACTGCCCAGCCCGGTCAACCCGGCGCTGACCCAGGCGCAGCGCAATACCCAGGCGGCCGACTACTACGCCAACGCGCCGCGCACCAACCTGGTGTTCGACAACCTCAACGTCGGCCTCGGCCGCCCGCCGGCCAACGGCTTCGCCAACATGCCGGGGGCTGCCAGCGGCGCCGGCAACGGCGGCTACACCGGCGGTGGCTACAACTTCGGCCGCAACGAGATTTCCGGGCTGACCATCAACTACATGAGGGCGACCAGCCATGACCTGCGCTAGAGCCGTGCTCGGCCTGCTGCTGGTGCCGCTGCTCGGGCACGCCGAACTGCAGCCGCTGGGCGACGAATCGCTCAGCCAGCTGAGCGGGCAGGGCGGCGTGTACCTGTCCGGCGAGTTCAGCATCAACAAGGACGGCGGTGCGCTGTGGAGCACCCCGGCGACCAACAACCCGGCGCAGTGGACCGCCAGCCAGCGCAGCTGCGCCAGTGGCGGCACCGGCGCGGCGGCCGAGGCCTGCGGCCTGCGCCTGGCGATCCGCTCCGAGGAGGCCGGCGGCTGGTACGTGCTGGACAACCTCAAGGGCATCTTCAGCTTCGAGGGCCTGACCCTGCGCACGCGCACCATCAACAGCGGCTTCAACGGCGACGGCGCGGGCTTCAACCAGGACGTGCTGGAGTTCGGCCTGCCCAACGAACTGCGCTGGAAGCAGGGCAGCTTCGCCTTCGGCGTGGCCAGCAAGGGTGAATGGCGCAACAACGCGATCAGCGCGGCGAACGGCGGCGACGCCAGCTACCAGCAGACCAACATCTTCTCGGCGCAGATCGACGGCAGCATTCGCATGCAAGGCAACGTGCTGGTGTTTCCGAAGAACTGAGGGAGTCGTTCATGCGCAAGACCCTGCTGCTGCTGCCGCTGCTGTTCAGCCCGCTGAGCCAGGCCATGCAGGCGCTCGACGACGAAAGCCTGTCCGGGGTCTCCGGGCGCGATGGCATCAGCATGGAAACCACCGGCAGCGGCTGGTCGGCGAGCAGCATCAGCTACAGCGACGACGGCCAGAGCATCGCCCTCAAGGAGGTCAGCGACCGCCCGCAGATCGCCGGCAGCAAGTCCACCACCAGCCTCGACGTGAGCAACGGCCAGCTGCGCATCGAGCACGCCGCCGCGCCGCAGGTGCTCAACATCAACAACGTCGAGATGGCCGGCAGCAGCAAAAGCTTCGGCGCCTTCAAGGCCTTCTACACGCTCGGCGCCAGCCTCAAGCTGAAAGGCGGCGGGGCCAGCGGGGTGACCGGTTTCGCGGTCGACGACAGCCGCCTGTCGCTGCGCGACGTGACCTTCTACTACCGCGACAACGGCCTCGACCTGATCGTCAACGGGCTGTCCTTCGACCTGTACCTGAACAACGCCTACGTCGACATCGTCAACGGCGGCAGCGGCCAGCGCGTGCAGCTCAACCTCGGCAGCACGCGGCTGGTCGGCCAGCTCGGCGGGCTCAGCCTCGACCTGGCGCACAGCGACCCGGCCGGCGTCAGCGTGACGCCGAGCACCCCGGACACCCGCGACCCCAACTACCTGCGCAGCCTCGGCCAGATCAAGCTCGACCTCAACCTCGGCGGCAGCCTGAGCATCGGGGGCGGCGGCACCAGCGGCAGCGGCCTGCGCATCCTGCCCAACGTGACCATCGCCAACAGCCTGTTCGAGTACAAGGACGAGGGCGTGCTGCGCGCCGAGAACTTCGCCGGCGTGCTGAGCAGCACGTCCGGACTGACCCTCGACCTCGAGCAGGACGGCGCCGGCAGCTACGCCAAGGTGGCCTTCGCCGACCTGCGCCTGAACGCCACCCTCGGCGGCCTGGTGATCGGCAACACTGCCAACCAGAAGCTCGGCAGCCTGGCCATCGACCTCAACTTCCAGGACGACGGCGCCCGGCAGAACTGGCTGAAGCTGCGCCCCGGCGGCGACCCCAGCTCCGGGCTGAAGGGCATCAGCGCCGACCTCAGCTGGAACATGGTCAACAGTTCGGTATCGCTCACCGATAACGGCAACAGCATGTGGTTCAGCGGCCTGCGCACCAACGGCAGCGGGCTGATCACCGTCGACCTGACCAAGAACTGCGCCGCCGCCGGCGCCGGCTGCCACCCGAGCATCTGGGGCGGCTCGGATGCGGGCAACTACGCCGGCCACTTCGACGGCCTGCGCCTGGGTCTCAACAACGTCAAGGGCAGCTACAGCTTCGACGGCCTGCGCGTCGGCACCGCCAATGCGCCGCTGCAGGGCGGCACCGAGCTGCTGGTGCTGATGGAAATCTTCCCGGCCTTCGACTTCAACCTCAACGGCCAGCTGACCATCCAGCCCGGCGGCAACGCCGGCAGCGGGGCGCGCTACAACGCCGACTTCTTCATCACCGACTCACGCGCGGCGATCACCGTCGACGAGACCGGCAAGGGCCTGTGGCTGGCCGGGATGAACTACGACATGCACTTCCGCAACGGCAGCCTGGACGTCACCAGCGGCAGCGGGGTGGGCAGCGACAAGGGCGGCGTCGAGCTGCGCAAGGGCACCTACTGGTCGAAGCTGGACGTCTCCGACGTGCGCTGGGGCGACCGCGCCACCGGCACCAGCCTCGGTCGCGTGGTGCTGCGCCGCTACGAAAGCGGCTCGACCCTGACCCTCAGCTCCGGCGGCGCCGGCGCGCTGTGCGTCGGCGCCGCCGGCACCACCGGCGCGGCCTGCGCGGCGAACGGCGGGCGCTGGGAGGACCGTGGCAACGAAGGGGTGTCGGTCAAGCTGAAGAACGTGTTCGTCCGCGACAGCAGCGGCAACCCGGCGACCAGCGTGTCGACCAACGAGAAGCGCAACCAGGTGATCTGGGAGACCAACCGGCAGAAGGATGCCAACGGCAAGGACATCAACGGCAGCGGCAGCCAGCTGGTGATCGACAACTTCTCCACCGCCGACGGCGACGTGAGCAACCCGAGCAAGAACGACTACGGCCTGCAGGTCGACCTCAACCTCGACGTCGCGCCGACCAAGGTCAAGGTCAAGAGCGGCGCCAACGCCGGGCAGAACGTCACCCCCGATCCGCTGGGTTTCGCGGTCAACGGGCAGATCCGTTTCAAGGAAATCAACGTCGACCGCCTGCAGAACGTCCACCCGACCGGCGGCGCGACCACCGCCATGTACGGCATCAAGGCGCAGAACGCCGACATCCGCGCCAACCTCACGGCCACGCCGATCAACTGAGCACGGCCCACCGCAGGGCGACGCGCTCAGGTGTAGGAGCGAATTCATTCGCGAACCAGGCCGCTCGGAGCCCGTAGGGTGGAAAACCGCGAAGCGTTTTCCACCAGGTGCCGATCCACGGGGCGGCCATCCGCGATGCATTGGTGGATGTGCTGCGCGACATCCACCCTACGGTCGCGCTGTCCTTCCCGGCCGGGCCGTTTCCCGCCACAATTGCACCTGTCGTACCTCAGGGGTGTATCCGTGTTGAATGCCGAGCAGCGCCGTCGCGCGTACTTGAGTGCCATGCAGGTGGTCGCCTGGCTGCCGCGTGTGGCGCTGCCATTCGCCGCGCCGTCGCGCCCGGAGACTCTTCAGCCGGTCGAGGTGGAAGTCGAGCTGGCGCCCGTCGCGGCGCCGCTTGAGCCGGTCGCCGCCCCGGAACCGGTCGCGCCTGCCGCCCCGGCCGTAGCCGCGGTGGCTGCCGAACGACCGAGTGCCGAGCTGGCGCGCGCCGCGCTGGTCAGCCCGCCGGCCAAGCCCGCGCTCGTTGCCGACAGCCCGGAAGCCGAAGCCGCTCCGGCGCCGGTGGAGCGCCAGGCGCCACCGCGCTTCGCCCTGCAGCTGTTGCGTGCCGGCGCGTGCCTGCTGCTGGTCGAATTGCCGACCGGCGAGCCGTTCCAGAGCCGCGACCCGGCCTACCTGCTGCTCAAGGACCTGCTGCGCGCCGCCGGCCTGCCGAGCAGCCCGCAGCTGGTCGGCGAGCCGGTGCGCTGGCCGCTGATGAAGCGCGGCTCGCTGGACCAGGGCCCGCAGGCGGCACTGGAGTATGTGCAGGGCTTTGTCGCCGCGCAGCTCGAGCAGGAGCCGAGCGTCTGCCTGTGGCTGGTCGGCCTGCCGGCGGTGCGTTTCGCCGGTGAGGCGGACGCCGAGGCGTTCAACCGCGAGCTGCAGGTCGATGGCCTCGGCCTCGCCTGGGCGCTGCCGGGCCTGGAACTGCTGATGGACGAACCTGAACGCAAGGCCGAGTTGTGGCGCGCGATGCGCCGGACCATGCGCCGCTGGAACACCGTGAATGAGTGACGATGCAATCAGCTTCCGCCGGATGACCGAGGCGGATCTCGAAGCGGTACTGAAAGTCGAATACGCCGCGTTCAGCCATCCCTGGACCCGCGGCATCTTCACCGACGCGATCGGCTCCTACGACTGCTGGATGATGTTCCAGGGCGGCCAGCAGGTCGGCCACGGGGTGATCAACGTGATCATCGACGAGGCGCACCTGCTGAATATCACGGTCAAGCCGGAAAGCCAGGGCCGCGGCCTCGGCCTGCGCCTGCTCGAGCACCTGATGCAGCGCGCCGCCGAACTGAATGCCCGCGAATGCTTCCTCGAAGTGCGCGCCAGCAACCAGTCGGCCTATCGCCTCTACGAGCGCTACGGCTTCAACGAAGTCGGCCGCCGCCGCGACTACTACCCGGCGGTGGGGGGCCGCGAAGACGCGCTGGTGATGGCCTGCACGCTGGTCGATTGAGGGCGCCAAGCCTGCCGATTGCCGCGGCCTAGTCCGGCCTCGCTCTCCCAGGGGGAGCAGGGCCGGCTCGCCATGCCACGCCGTACTGGCCTGTTTCGCCCCTCGCCCTGGCGGACGCGGCTTTTGTCGGCGTTCTGGTACTGCCGTACCCTGTGCCCGCACTCCGTACAACAAGGATGGGTCGATGAGTCGAGCCGACGTAATCGTCGTGGGCGCCGGGATTTCCGGACTGACCGCCGCCTGGCGCCTGGCCCAGGCCGGCAAGCGGGTCCGCGTGCTGGAGGCCAACCCGCGGGTCGGCGGGCGCACGCTGAACTACCGATTCGCCACCGGCGAAGTGGTCGAGGTCGGCGGCCAGTGGGTCGGGCCGACCCAGCAGCGCATCCTCGGCCTGCTCGCCGAGCTGGGCCTGGAGACCTTTCCGCTGTGGAACCAGGGCGACAACCTGACCCTGTTCGGCGGCAAGCTGAAGCCCTATCGCGGCACCATTCCGCGCTTCGCCCCGCACGTGCTGCTCGACGTGCTGCAGGCGCAGCTGCGCCTCGATCGCCTGGCCCGGCAGATTCCCCTCGACGACCCGAGCCGCCATCCGCGCGCGCTGGAGTGGGACCGCATCAGCTTTGCCGAGTGGATTCGCCGCGCGCTGAAGACCGCCCACGGCCGCCAGGTCATGGAGCTGGTCAGCGGCGCGGTGTTTGCCGCGGCGCCGCACGAGCTGTCGTTCCTCCACGTGCTGTTCTACGTCCGCAGCGGCACCAACCTCGACACCCTGCTCGGCGTGCAGGACGGCGCGCAGCAGGACCGCATAGTTGGTGGCTCGCAACGGATCAGCGAGGAGCTGGCGGCGCGCCTCGGCGACGCGGTGCGGCTCGACGAACCGGTGCGCGCGCTGCGCCAGGACGCCAGCGGCGTCGAGCTGATTACCGACAGCGGCAGCCACTCGGCGGCGCGGGCGATCTTCGCCGTACCGCCGACCCAGTTGCTGCGCATCACCCAGGCGCCGCTGCTGCCGGGCTGGCGCGACCAACTGCTGCAGCGCCTGCCGCAAGGTGCGGTGGTCAAGTGCATGGCGCTGTACGCCACGCCGTTCTGGCGCGCCAACGGCCAGTCTGGCCAGGCCACCAGCGAACGCGGCCCGGTGCGCCTGACCTTCGACAACAGCGTGCCCGGCTCGCCGCGTGGCGTGCTGATGGGCTTCATCGAGGGTGACGAGGCGCGCCAGTGGAGCGCCTCGTCGGCCGAGTCGCGCCGCGCGGTGGTGCTCGAGTGCTTCGCCCGCTATTTCGGCGCGGCGGCGCTGCAGCCGCTGGATTACGTCGACAAGTGCTGGGCCGACGAACCCTTCGCCCGCGGCTGCTACGCCGCGCTGTTCCCGGCGGGGCTGTGGACCGGTGGTGCGGCGCGCCTGCGCGAGCCGCTCGGCCGTCTGCACTTCGCCGGCACCGAGACCGCGACGCGCTGGATGGGCTATTTCGACGGTGCCGTGGAGGCGGGCGAACGCGCCGCCGCCGAGGTGCTACAACAGCTGTAACCGCCGCGCGTCCGTCAGCGGTCGCGCCTGCTTCGACTCTTAGGGATTTCCATGCTGCGTATCCTGCTTACCGCCACCTGCCTGCTCGCCGCCAGCCTGGGCGTCGCCGGCGACCGCGAGTTCACCCTGCTGCACACCAACGACTGGCAGTCGCGGCTGCTCGGCTTCGGCCCGAACAACGAATACACCCCGGCGACCACCGGCGATGACGACACCGTCGGCGGTGTCGCCCGCCTGGCCACGCTGATCGGCGAGCGCCGCGCGGCGGCAGCCGACCAGCCGCTGCTGTTGCTGGATGCCGGCGACTTCACCATGGGCACGCTGTTCCACACCGTAACTCGCGAGCTGGGCGGCGAACTGCGGCTGATGAGCGAGCTGGGCTACGACGCTACCACGCTCGGCAACCACGAGTTCGACTTCCGCCCGCAGGGCCTGGCCGCCATGCTCGGCGCCGCCCGCCAGGCACTCGGCGACAAGCTGCTGCCGGTGCTGTCCAGCAACATCCAGTTCGACCCGGCGCGCCGCGAGGACGACGCGCTGCAGGCGCACTACGCCGCCGGGCGCATCCTGCCGTACAAGGTTATCGAGCGCGGCGGCCTGCGCTTCGGCCTGTTTGGCCTGCTCGGCTACAACGCCGCCGACGTGGCGCCGATGGCCAAGCCGGTGACCTTCGCCGACCCCAAGGAAACCGCGCGGGCGATGGTCAAAAAGCTGCGCGAGGAGGAGCACGTCGACGTGGTGGTGCTGCTCTCGCACATGGGCGTCAGCCAGCAGGCCGATGGCAGCTGGCGCGGCGAGGAGGTGGAGATGGCCGAGCAGGTGCCGGGCATCGACATCATCGTCGGCGGCCACTCGCACACCGCGCTGCCGCAACCAGTGCTGGTCAACGGCCGGGTGCCGGTGATTCAGGCCGGCTCGGAGATCCAGTACCTCGGCGAGTTGCGCATGCGCCTGGCCGGCGACGGCCACCTGCAGGTGCTCGGCTATCAGCTGCACAAGATCGACGACCGCATTCCCGGTGACGCGACCATCAGCACCGAGGTCGAGGGCTTCAAGCAGGTAGTCACCACGAAGATGCTGGCGCCGCACGGCTACCGTTTCGAGCAGCCGCTGGCCAAGGTCGACCGCACGCTGACCCGCGCCTACGACGACCCGGTGCTGGCCAATCTGGTTACCGACGCGCTGCGCCAGGCGACCGCCAGCGACCTGGCGTTCACCGGCAACGGCACCATTCGCGATGACGTGATCCATGGCCGCAGCGGCATCCAGGCGGTCTCCGACCTGTTCCGCATCGCCCCGCTGGGCATCGGCGAGTACGACGACGCGCCGGGCTATCCGCTGATCAAGGTGTATTTCACCGGACGCGAGATCAAGAGCATCCTCGAGGTGCTGCTGCTCGCCTATCAGCTGCGCGACAGCGACAGCTACTTCCCGCGCGTCGCCGGCGTGCGCTTCAGCTACAACCCGTACCGGGTGCCGTTCGACCGGGTCAGCCGCATCGAGATAGGCGACGCGCAGCACGGCTACCGCGAGCTGGACCTCGACGATTCGCGGCTGTACAGCGTCGGCGCGAGCAGCTACGTCGGCAGCTTCACCTGGCTGATCCCCGAGCTGACCAAGGGCCTGCTCGAGGTGGTGCCCAAGGATGCCGCGGGCCAGCCCTACGCCGATATTCGCGCCGCGGTGCTCGATACCGACCCCGCCACCCCGGGCATTCAAGAGTGCAAGGAGTGGCAGGCGATTCTCGACCATGTGCGCCAGCTGCCCGACGCCGATGGCGATGGCCTGGCCGACATCAGCAGCCAGGGCGCCGCGGCCGAGACGCGCATGCAGCGGGTGGCGAGCCTGTCGCCACTGGAGTTGTACCGCAACGCCGGGCGCCTGCAGTGGGGCGCGACGCTGGTGGTCGGCCTCGGCCTGCTGTTGATCGGCTGGTTGCTGCGTCGCGGCCGGTGCCGCCGTTGAGGGTTGCCAAGCCGGCGCACCGTTCGTAAGGTGCGCCGGGCCGACAGAGGAGATGCCGTGATGAACGACCTGCAAGACCTGATCGAGAGGAACCAGCGCTGGGCCGAGGCGATCAAGCAGGAGGACCCGCAGTTCTTCGAGAAGCTCGCCAAGCAGCAGACCCCGGAGTATCTGTGGATCGGCTGCTCCGACGCGCGGGTGCCGGCCAACGAAATCGTCGGCATGCTGCCCGGCGACATCTTCGTCCACCGCAACGTCGCCAACGTGGTGCTGCACACCGACCTCAACTGCCTGTCGGTGATCCAGTACGCGGTCGACGTGCTGCAGGTGAAGCACATCCTGGTCACCGGCCACTACGGCTGCGGCGGCGTGCGCGCCTCGCTGCAGGACACCCAGTTCGGCCTGATCGACGGCTGGCTGCGGACCATCCGCGACCTTGCCTACGAGCAGCGCGAGCACCTCGCCCAGTTCGACGGCGAGGCGCGCGTCGACCGGCTGTGCGAGCTCAACGTGATCCAGCAGGTCGCCAACGTCAGCCACACCACCATCGTGCAGAACGCCTGGCACCGCGGCCAGAGCCTAGCGGTGCATGGCTGCATCTATGGCATCAAGGACGGCCTGTGGAAGAACCTCAACGTCACCGTCAGCGGCCTCGAGCAGCTGCCGCCGCAGTATCGCCTGCGCCCGCTCGGGCCTTGAGGGCTTGCCGTCGTCGATGACAGGCTGGCGTGATTCGCCGGCGCTGGCCTGGGTCGGCCTGGTGCTGGCCAGCCTGTGCTGGGCCGGCAATGCGCTGGTGGCGCGCGCCTTCGCCGGCGAGATTCCACCGTTCAGCCTAGCGTTCTGGCGCTGGAGCACCGCGCTGCTGGTGCTGCTGCCATTCGTCGTTCGCCCGCTGTGGCGCCATCGCCAGCAGCTACGGGCCGCCGGCTGGCGTCTGTGGGCGCTCGCCGCGCTGGGCATCGCCGGCTACAACTGCTTCCTCTACAGCGCGGCGCACAGCACGGCGGCGCTCAATCTGACCCTGGTCAACACCTGCCTGCCGCTGGCGCTGTTTCTCGGCTCCGGCCTGCTGCTCGGCGAATGGCCAAGCCGTCGCGCCTGGTTGGGCATCGGCGTGGCCACCGTCGGCCTGCTGTGGCTGATCGCGCGCGGCAACTGGCAGCTGCTGGCCGGCCTGTCGTTCAACCCCGGCGACCTGCTGATGCTCCTCGCGGTGCTCGACTGGGCGCTGTACACCCTGTTGCTGCGCCGCTGGAGCGCCCACCTGCAGGTGCCGGCACTGGTCCAACTGGGCGTGCTGATCCTGCTCGGCGTGCCGTTGCTGCTACCGCTGTACCTGTTCGAACTGGCGAGCGGCGCGCGCTTCGTGCCGAGCGCCCACAATCTCAGCGCGATCGGCTACACCGCGCTGTGCGCCTCGTTGGTGGCGTACTTCCTATGGAACCACGCCATCCGCGTGGTCGGCGCCGCGCGGGCGGCGCTGAGCAACTACCTGATGCCGCTGTTCACCGCGCTGCTCGGCTGGTTGCTGCTGGGGGAGGGGTTGCAGCCCTATCACTGGGCTGGCGGCGCGCTGATCTTCGCCGGCCTGCTGCTCGCCACCCGGCCGGCGCGCGGCTGAGACCAGCAGCCAGCGCGCGAGCGGTGGTTAGCCCTGACGTGAGCGGGGCGCGGCGATCAGTTGCGGGGGCTGGTGCTTGGCGGCGTCCGATTGCCAGGTCTGCGGCTGCAGGGCACCGATCTTGGGCGAGAAGCTGTCGCCGATCAGCTTCACCGCGAAGCTGGCGAATAGCACATTGAGCAGGAACCAGGTGACCATCAACGCCACGCCGCCGAGCCAGATGCCTAGCGCGATCTGCAGCGTCAGGCTGCGTTGCCGCCCCGGCTTGCGGCCGGCCGGTTGGCGGTAATCGTCCTGCTCATCGAAGTCCGCTGCCTCGCCTTCGCGTGCGCTGAAACTCTCGAAGCGTGTGTTTCTGTCCCGTTGCATCTGCCTACCTTTCCATCCAATCGACTCACCGTGCGATTGTACTCCGCGCGGCGCACTTGATCGCGCGTGTGGAAGGGCGTGGGCGATGCCTTCGCCACGGAGGGTGGCGTGGTGCCATTACGAAAATGTGATGGTGTTCACGTAATGCGGGCGGGTGGGTAGGTCGAAGCTCGCAGGTTGGCTGGTAAGCTCGACGGCAAAAAAAGAGGGGGTGTTACCGATGAAGGAACAACGCAACTTTCACGCCCTGCGTGCCCATATCGACCTGCTGCTCAAAGACGGCGCACAAATCATCAAGCGCGAACCCCTGACCCTGAATGTCAGCGGTCATCTCTATCGCGTGCAGCACGGCATGCTCATCGGTTACGCCGCCGCGGCGTAACGCGTTCTAGCCAACAGCTCGCTGGCGCCGGCAATTCTCTTCGCCGGCCGAAGCTCCCGACGCAATCGCTACCCCAGAAACAACAAAGGCCTACCCGAAGGTAAGCCTTTGTTTTGTATGGTGGCTACGCAGGGACTTGAACCCCGGACCCCAGCATTATGAATGCCGTGCTCTAACCAACTGAGCTACGTAGCCATGCGAGGCGCGCATTATTCTCGGGAGCAGGCAGGCTGTCAAGCCTTCGGTGCGGGGATTTTCTGCGCGTGATCAAGTGCTTAGGTCCGTGCAGCGCTATCAGCGTGGTGCGGCCGGGTGTTCCTCTCACGGATTGACCAGCGCCGGCTCGGCGCGATAGTGCGTGGCAAACACGCGGGCCAGGTTGGCGATCTTCGGTTGGTCGTTGATGACGATGTACATGCTCTGCGGATTGAGGGTCAGGTAGTCCTGGTGGTAGGCCTCGGCGGGGTAGAAGGCCTGCAGGTTTTCGACCGTGGTGGCCAGCGGCTTTTTGTAGGCCCCCGATTGGTTCAGCTGGGCGATGTAGGCCTCGGCGATCTGGCGTTGCTGGGCGCTGGCGGCGAACACCGTCGAGCGGTACTGGGTGCCGCGGTCCGGGCCTTGGCGGTTCAGCTGGGTCGGGTCGTGGGCCACCGAGAAGTAGATCTGCAGCAGCTGGCCGTAGCTGATCTGCACCGGGTCGTAGGTGATCTGCACCGATTCGGCATGAGCGGTATCGCCGGCGCTGACCTGCTCGTAATTCGCGCTGTCGGCGCTGCCGCCGGCATAGCCGGAGAGCGCCTGGCTGACCCCCTTCACGTGCTGGAACACGCCCTGCACACCCCAGAAACAGCCGCCGGCAAACACCGCGGTAGCCGGGGTAGTGGTGTTCGCCGGCTCGTCCATGGCCGGCGGCGGGATGATGACGGCGCGCTCGTTGGCGGCGCCGGGTGGTGTCTGAAGCAGCAGCGTGCCGGCGATGGCGAGCAGTGCGCCGAGCAGCCAGTAGCGCAATGAGCGGGCCGGGTGGGTGATGGTCTGTCTGGTCATGATCTGGCCCCTATGGGCGGGCGGTGATGGTTCAGGCGCTGGCCGGGCGGAAGGTCATGGCCACGCCGTTCATGCAGTAGCGCAGCCCGGTCGGCGGCGGGCCGTCGTCGAACACATGGCCGAGGTGGCCGCCGCAACGGCTGCAGTGCACGGCGGTGCGCAGCATGCCGAAGCTGCTATCGCGGGTTTCACCGACCGCGCTGGGCAGCGGTTGGTAGAAGCTCGGCCAGCCGGTGCCGCTGTCGAACTTGGTCGCCGAGGCGAACAGCGGCTGGTCGCAGCCGGCGCAGGCGAAGGTGCCCTCGCGGTGCTCGTCGTTGAGTGGGCTGGAGTGCGGCGGCTCGGTGCCTTCCTGGCGCAGCACGTCGTACTGCGCGGTGGTCAGCAGCTGGCGCCATTCGGCGTCGCTGTGGCTGACGGCGAACTGCGGCGCGGCGCTGGCCGGGGCTGGGCCGAACCCGCGCTGGCGTGGCCAGGAGGCGAACAGGCCGGCGGCGAGGAGTGCCGAGCCGGCGGTGTAGAGCAGTGATCGACGGCTGTAGAGCATGCTGCTGCCCTCGTTGGGGCCCGCCGGCCGAGGTCGAACGGGCGCAGGGGTGGCGGTCTAGTAGGCGGACTCGGTGTGCTCGCTGGGCGCTTCTTTCTGCATCGCGTCCTTGCTGGGGGCGGCTTTGCCCATGCTGTCCTTCTGCATGCCGTCCTTGCTCATGCTGGCGGGCGGCGCGGCGTCCTTGGCCATGCTGTCGTGTTGCATGGCGTCCTTCGCCATCGAGCTCTTCGACATGCTGTCTTTGCTCATGCTGTCCTTGCGCATGTCATCGCCGGCGAATGCGCTGGCGCTGCCGATGGCCAGGCCCAGAGTGAGGAGGGTGGCGGTCAGGTGTTTCATGGAGGGCTCCTTCAGGGGTTGCTTGCAGTGCGTGCGCAGCCCATGCCGCGCACGGTGGGGGTGCGCGTCAGCTGCCGCCGAACCAGTTGTAGCCCTGGTCTTCCCAGTAGCCGCCGGGGTAGCTGTTGGTGACGAAGATCGCCTTGATGTGTTTGGGGTTCTTGTAGCCGAGCTTGGTCGGCATGCGCAGCTTCATCGGGAAGCCGTACTCGCGCGGCAGGCGCTGGCCGTCGTAGCTGAGGGTCAGCTGGGTCTGGGCGTGCAGCGCGGTGGGCATGTCGATGCTGGTGTAGTAGCCGTCGGCACATTTGAAGCCGACGAATTTGGCGGTGGTGTCGGCGCCGATGCGCTGCAGGAAGTCGGAGAAGCGCACCCCGCCCCAGCGGCCGATGGCGCTCCAGCCCTCGACGCAGATGTGCCGAGTGATCTGTTCGACCTGCGCCAGGGCGCGCAGCTCGTCGAGGCGCCAGCTGCGCTTGTCGGCGACCAGGCCGCTGATCTCCAGGCGGAAGTCGTCTTCCTCGACGTTGGGCGCCTCGTCGATGCCGTAGAAGGCGTTGAACGGGAACGGCTTGGTGATCATCGACGCGGGGTAGGTCGGCGCCAGCGCGTTGGGGTCGAAGATCCAGCCCTGGGCGCGGTCGTTGAAGCGCGAGATGGCCATCAGCGCGGCTTCCACGTGTTCGTCGTCGCTGAGCCGGCAACCGCTGAGCAGCGCCACGCCGCCGAGGGTCAGGTTGCGCAAGAAGCTGCGTCGCGTTGCCGTGGGCAGCTGCGGGGCAAGCAGTTGGCGGGCTTCCTTGAGGATCGCGTCGCCATCGAGCTGGCTGGGGCGTTTGTCGAGGGGCATGGTGAGTTCCTCAGCGGCCGCGGAGCATGGCGAGCAGGGTGCGTGGCACCAGGGCGACCATCGCCAGGTGCACGGCGACGAAGGCGACCAGCAGGGCCATGCTGACGAAATGCACGTGGCGGGCGGTCTCGTAGCCGCCGAGCAGCTCGCGCAGGGTGGCGAACTGCACCGACTTCCACAGCACCAGGCCGGACAGCACCAGGACCAGCAGGTCGAGCATGACGAACAGGTAGGCGGCCTTCTGCACCTGGTTGTAATGGCGCAGGTCGCCATGCGGCAGCCGGCCGCGCAGTGCCGCCAGGCCGTCGTGCAGCACGCCGCGCGGGGAGAGCGGGAAGAAGCGGCGGAACAGGCGGCCGCTGGCGAGGTTCAGCAGCAGGTAGAGCAGGCCGTTGCCGACCAGCAGCCACATCGCCGCGAAATGCCAGTTCAGCGCGCCGGCCAGCCAGCCACCGAGGGTGATGGCGTCGGGGAAACGGAAGTCGTAGAGCGGCGAGGCGTTGTAGATGCGCCAGCCGCTGGTGACCATGATCAGCACCGCCAGGGCGTTCAGCCAATGGGTCAGGCGCAGCCAGCGCGGGTGGATGACGCCGCTGGGCAGGGCGGGTGCAGGGGCGATGCCGGGCAATTCGGATGCGGCGGACATGCTCGGACTCCAGGTCGGGGGCGATGACTTGAGGCTAGTGTTCCGCCGCGCCGATATCGAAGTCCTCACGCAAAGTTAAATTAAATGTGATAACTCGCCGTGCCGTTATTGGCGAGAATGACCACCCGGCCCTGAGGAGTTTTGCGGTGATGGACAGGCCCAAACGCGTGTTGATCGTCGAGGACGATGTGCACATCGCCGACCTGCTGCGTCTGCACCTGCAGGACGAAGGCTATGCCGTCGAGCACGCCGCCGACGGCACGCTCGGCATGCGTCTGCTCGAGGGCGGCGGCTGGGACGCGCTGGTGCTCGACCTGATGCTGCCCGGCGTCGACGGCCTGGAAATCTGCAAGCGCGCGCGCGGCATGGCGCGCTACACGCCGATCATCATCACCAGCGCGCGCTCCAGCGAAGTGCACCGCATCCTCGGCCTGGAGCTGGGCGCCGACGACTACCTGGCCAAGCCGTTCTCGATGCTCGAGCTGGTCGCCCGGGTGCGCGCGCTGCTGCGGCGCAGCGACGCACTGGCGCATAACGCGCGGATGGACGCCGGTCTGCTGGTGCGCCACGGGGTGAGCATCGACCCGCTGGCGCGCGCCGCCGCACTGCACGGCCGGCCGCTGGAGCTGACCCCGCGCGAATTCGACCTGCTGTTCTTCTTCGCCCGCCATCCCGACCAGGTGTTTTCCCGTCTGGAGCTGCTCAACGAGGTGTGGGGCTATCAGCACGACGGCTACGAACACACGGTCAACACCCACATCAACCGCCTGCGCACCAAGATCGAAGTCGACCCGGCCGCGCCGCAACGCATCCTCACCGTGTGGGGCAAGGGCTACAAGTTCGCCGCCGGCGAGGAGGGTGGGGCATGAAGCGCCTGAGCCTGACCCAGCGCCTGTCGCTGGTGTTCGCCGTGCTGCTGCTGGCCTGCAGCGGGGTGTCGGTGTGGCTGCAGGTGATGGCCAGCGAACGCCATGAGCAGGAGGTGGTGCAGCGCCTGTCCAGCGGCTTGGCCGCGCACATCGCCGGCACGGCGCAGCTGATGGACGTCGGTGGCTGGCGTCCGGACGCCGTGCGCGGGCTGTTCGACAAGCTGATGGCGGTGAATCCGGCGGTCGAGCTGTACCTGCTCAACAACCAGGGCGAGATCGTCGGCAATGCCGCGCCGAGCGGGCATCTGAAACGCCAGCAGGTCGACCTTGCGCCGCTGCGTCAGGTGCTCGACGGCGCGCCGCTGCCGGTGCTCGGCGACGATCCGCGCAGTGCCAACGGGCGCAAGGTGTTCAGCGTCGCGCCGGTGCAGGTCGACGGGCGCAACGCCGGCTACGTCTACGTGGTGCTGCAGGGCGAGGCGCACGACGCGCTGGCGGCCGACCTGTCGGCCAGCTCGGTGCTGCGCCTGACCCTGTGGGTGACGGCGATCGTCGCGCTGCTCGGGCTGGTCATGGGCCTGGTCGCGTTCCGCCTGATCACCCGGCCGTTGCGGGCGCTGACCGAGGCGGTGCGCGGCTTCGATGGCCACGGCGAGCGCGCCGCGGCGCTGACCGCGGATGCCGAGGCGGATCGGCGCGGCGACGAGATCGCCGTGCTGCGCGGCGCCTTCGCGCAGATGGGCCAGCGCCTCGCCGAGCAGTGGCGCGAGCTGACCCGTCAGGACCAGCAGCGCCGCGACCTGGTGGCGAACATCTCGCACGACCTGCGCACGCCCCTGACCTCGCTGCACGGGTACCTCGAGACCCTGCGGCTGAAGGACGCCAGCCTGGGCGCCGAGGAGCGCCGTCACTACCTGGACATCGCTCTCGGGCAGAGCCGCAAGGTCGGTCGGCTGGCGCAGGAGCTGTTCGAGCTGGCGCGCCTCGAGTCGGGTCTGGTGCAGCCCGAGCAGGAGGCCTTTGCGTTGCCCGAGCTGGTCCAGGATGTGCTGCAGAAGTTCGAGCTGGCCGCCGAGGCGCGCCAGCAGCAGCTGCAGGTGGAGATGGCCGCGGCGTTGCCTACCGTGCGCGCCGATCTCGGCATGATCGAGCGGGTGCTGACCAACCTGCTGGACAACGCGATCCGCCACAACCCGCCGGGCACGCAGATCGCCGTGCGCCTCAGTGGGCAGCCGCAGGCGGTGCAGGTCGAGGTGCGCGACAGCGGCGCGGGAATCCCGCCGGAGATGCGCGACGGGTTGTTCGCGCGTGCCTCGGCGCTGCGCCGCACCTCGCCGGAGAGCGGCGGGCTGGGGCTGATCCTGGTGCAGCGCATGCTGCAGCTGCATGGCAGCGAGATCCGCCTGGTCGACGAAGGTGGCTCCGGCGCGGTGTTCCGTTTCAGCCTGGCGACGGCCTGAGTGCAGAAACGCAATCGCCGCGCCTCCTCAGGGGAGCGCGCGGCGATCGGTGCAGCAGGCGGTGGCTTAGACGTTGAAGCGGAAGTGCATCACGTCGCCGTCCTTGACGATGTAGTCCTTGCCTTCCAGGCGCCACTTGCCGGCTTCCTTGGCGCCGCCTTCACCCTTGAACTGGATGAAGTCGTCATAGGCGACCACTTCGGCGCGGATGAAGCCTTTCTCGAAGTCGGTGTGGATCACGGCGGCGGCCTGCGGCGCGGTGGCGCCGACGCGGACGGTCCAGGCGCGGACTTCCTTGACCCCGGCGGTGAAGTAGGTCTGCAGGTGCAGCAGCTCGTAGCCGGCGCGGATCACTCGGTTCAGACCCGGCTCCTCGAGGCCGAGTGATTCGAGGAACATGTCCTTCTCCTCGCCGTCGTCGAGCTCGGCGATCTCCGCCTCGATCTTGTTGCACACCGGCACCACCATAGCGCCTTCTTCCTCGGCGATGGCGCGCACCACGTCGAGGTGCGGGTTGTTCTCGAAGCCGTCCTCGGCGACGTTGGCGATGTACATCACCGGCTTGCTGGTCAGCAGGTGGAAGCCGCGCACCAGGCGCTTCTCCTCGTCACCGAGGTTCTTCAGCAGCGAACGCGCCGGCTTGCCTTCGGTGAAGTGCGGGATGAGCTTTTCCAGCAGCGCCTTCTGCGCCAGGGCGTCCTTGTCGCCGCCCTTGGCATTGCGCGCGACCTTCTGCAGTTGCTTCTCGCAGCTGTCGAGGTCGGCGAAGATCAGTTCCAGCTCGATGATCTCGATGTCGCGCTTGGGGTCGACCGAGTTGGACACGTGGATCACGTTGTCGTCTTCGAAGCAGCGCACCACGTGGGCGATGGCGTCGGTCTCGCGGATGTTGGCGAGGAACTTGTTGCCCAGGCCTTCACCCTTGGAGGCTCCGGCGACCAGGCCGGCGATGTCGACGAATTCCATGGTGGTGGGGATCACCCGCTCCGGCTTGACGATCGCGGCCAAGGCATCGAGGCGGTTGTCCGGCATCGGCACGATGCCGCTGTTCGGTTCGATGGTGCAGAAGGGGAAGTTTTCCGCCGCGATACCGGACTTGGTTAGGGCGTTGAACAGGGTGGATTTGCCGACGTTGGGCAAACCGACGATGCCGCAGTTGAATCCCATGGTGTGTCCCTCGCGGAAGATGAATACGGTGAAAAAAGGTCAGGCTTTCTGGCTATGCAGCTTCTGCATGGCCTTGCTCCAGTCGCCGGCGAGCATCTCGGGCAGCGCCTCGAGGGCGAAGTCGACGCTCTTGTCGAGCAGTTCCTGCTCGCTGCGCGGCGCGCGACCGAGCACGTAGCCGGACACCTGGCTGCTGTGGCCGGGATGGCCGATGCCCAGGCGCAGGCGGTAGAAGCCGTTCTGGTTGCCCATCTGCGCAATGATGTCGCGCAGACCATTGTGACCGCCATGCCCGCCGCCGAGCTTGAGCTTGGCAACGCCGGGCGGCATGTCGAGTTCGTCGTGGGCCACCAGGATGGCGTCCGCCGGAATCCGGAAGAAGTTCGCCAGTGCCGCCACGGCTTGGCCGCTGCGGTTCATGTAGGTGGTCGGGATGAGCAGACGAACGTCGCGTCCCTGATGGCTGAATTTACCCACCAGGCCGAAATACTTGCGATCAGCGCTGAGGCTGACGCGCTGGCTATCCGCCAGTCGTTCAACAAAAAGGGCTCCTGCGTTATGCCGGGTCTGGTCGTATTCCGGGCCTGGATTTCCCAGGCCAACGATCAGTTGAACGGCAGTCACGACAGGAGCCCCCTTCAGGCCAGGCGAGTATTACTCGGCAGCGCCTTCTTCGTCCTTCACGCGGGAAGCGTGAATGTTGGCCACGGCCAGGTCGTTGCCGTGCGCCAGGGCAACCAGCTCGATGCCTTTGGCAACGGTCAGGTCGGACAGGTGCAGGGTTTGACCGACTTCCACTTTGGCCAGGTCGACTTCGATGAATTCCGGCAGGTCTTTCGGCAGGCAGGAAACTTCGACTTCAGAGATGGTGTGGGAGACTTCGCCGCCCTGCTGCTTCACGCCAACCGAGGTGGCTTCGTTGATGAAGTGCAGCGGAACGTGAGCGGTCAGCTTCTGGCCGGCAACCACGCGCAGGAAGTCAGCGTGCATCACGTAGCCTTTGGCCGGGTGACGCTGCAGCGCTTTGATCAGCACGGTTTCGGTGGCGCCGTCGACGCTCAGGGCCAGCACGTGGCTGAACGCGGCTTCGTTTTCCAGCAGCTTGGCCAGTTCTTTGGCCAGCAGGCTGATCGATTGCGGGGCTTTCTCGCCACCGTAGATCACGGCCGGAACGAGGTTCTCGTTACGACGCAGGCGGCGGCTCGCACCTTTCCCCAGGTCGGAACGCACGTTGGCATTCAGGGCAAAATCAGTCATTTCACTTCTCCAAAATAACCAAACCGTCCTTCACGCTTGCGACCAGCGTCCGGACGGTTGGGCAAAAAGCCCCGCACGCGGCGGGGCACTTGTCGTTCAGGGATGGCCGCTTAGCGGAACATCGCGCTGATCGATTCTTCGTTGCTGATGCGACGCACCGCCTCGGCGACGACCGGCGCGATATCCAGTTGGCGGATACGGCTGCAGGCCTGGGCTGCGGCGGACAGCGGGATGGTGTTGGTCACCACCAGCTCGTCCAGCTGGGAATTCTCAATGTTTTCGATGGCACGTCCGGACAGCACCGCGTGGGTGGCGTAGGCGAAGACCTTGGCCGCGCCGTGCTCTTTCAGGGCTTTGGCCGCGTGGCACAGGGTGCCGGCGGTATCGACCATGTCATCGACGAGGATGCAGGTACGGCCTTCGACGTCACCGATGATGTGCATCACTTCGGAGTGGTTGGCCTTCTCGCGACGCTTGTCGATGATCGCCAGGTCCACACCCAGCGACTTGGCCACGGCGCGCGCGCGCACCACACCACCAATGTCGGGGGAGACGATCATCAGGTTCTCGAAGCGCTGGTCTTCGATATCGTCGACCAGGACCGGCGAACCGTAGATGTTGTCCACCGGGATGTCGAAGAAGCCCTGGATCTGGTCGGCGTGCAGGTCAACAGTCAGCACGCGGTCGATACCGACCACGGTGAGCATGTCGGCCACTACCTTGGCGCTGATCGCCACGCGCGCGGAACGCGGACGGCGGTCCTGGCGGGCATAGCCGAAGTAGGGGATCACGGCAGTGATACGGGTAGCCGAGGAGCGGCGGAAGGCGTCAGCCATCACCACCAGTTCCATCAGGTTGTCATTGGTGGGGGCGCAAGTCGGCTGGATCAGAAAGACGTCCTTACCGCGGACGTTTTCATTGATCTCGATGCTGATCTCGCCATCGGAGAACTTACCGACGGAGGCATCACCGAGAGGGATATGCAGCTGACGTACGATGCGCCGCGCCAGATCGGGGTTGGCATTCCCCGTAAAGACCATCATCTTGGACACAACGGAGTACCTGTCGGCTGAGGTCAGACCTGGATGAGTCTAGAAAATGGCAGGGGCGGCTGGATTCGAACCAACGCATGGCAGGATCAAAACCTGCTGCCTTACCGCTTGGCGACGCCCCTGTGTCGTGTATTTCGTTGTCTTCGGCTGCGCTTCTCCGAGGAGGAGATGGCAGGGGCGGCTGGATTCGAACCAACGCATGGCAGGATCAAAACCTGCTGCCTTACCGCTTGGCGACGCCCCTGTAGCGAGCACCGAAACAACGAACTTCAGGCCAGATCTTTGAGCCGTCGGTGCAGCATCGAAATGTTGCGACCTTGAGCGACAAAGCTCGGCAGAGTGGCTGGAAGTTGGCGGGCGACTTTATCAGCATCGTCCTGTGTTGGGAAGCTCCCAAACACACAAGCTCCAGTGCCGGTTAATCTAGCCGAAACGAACTTGTTCAACAAGATCAATGCGTTACGAACTGCTGGGTAACGCTTTTCGACTACCGGCTGGCAGTCATTACGACCGCCCCCCTCGAGAAGGCTGCGAACTGTACTGGCCGAAGTATTCCGTGTCAACTCAGGGTCGTTGAAAACTTCCGCAGTGCTGACAAGGACTTGCGGTACGGCGACGAGGAACCACGGCTCCGCCAGCTCGACCGGCTGCAGGCGCTCGCCAACCCCTTCGGCGAACGCCGCGTGGCCGCGCACGAAGACTGGCACGTCGGCGCCCAGGCCAAGGCCCAGAGCGGCCAGGCGGTCGGCATCCCAGTGCAGCTGCCACAAGTGGTTGAGCCCAAGCAGGGTGGTCGCCGCGTCCGAGCTGCCGCCGCCGATGCCGCCGCCCACCGGCAGGCGCTTGTCCAGCCAGATGTCGGCACCGAGCCGGCACCCGGACAGCTGCTGCAGCTGGCGCGCGGCGCGTACGATCAAGTTGCTGTCGTGTGGCACCCCGTCGATCGGGGTGTGCAGGCGGATCTCGCCGTCGTCGCGCAGGGCGAAGCTGAGCTCGTCGGCGTAGTCGAGAAACTGAAACAGCGTCTGCAGCTCGTGGTAGCCGTCGGCGCGGCGGCCGAGGATGTGCAGCATCAAGTTGAGCTTGGCCGGCGCCGGCAGGGTGAGGCGAGCGCTCATGTCACTGGCCGAGCTGGCGCGGCTGCCAGTCCTTGACCACCAGGGTCACGTCGAGGTCCTGGCCGTGCAGCTTGAGGCGTTCGGGTAGCCAATAGCCGTTCTGTTCGGCGTAGCTGAGGTATTCGACCTGCCAGCCATCCTGTTCCAGGTGCGCCAGGCGGCTGTCGGTGTCGAGGGTCAGCTGGCTCTTGCTGTCCGGCGCGGGCAGGCCGCGCACCCACCAGATCAGGTGCGACACCGGCAGACGCCAGCCGAGTTGTTCTTCCAGCAGCGCTTCCGGCGAGTCGGCCTGGTAGCGGCCCTGGTTGGCGACTTCCAGGGTGACTGCGCCGCTGTGCCCGGTCAGGCGCGCGGCGCCGCGACCCAGCGGGCCGGACAGGCGAATGTCGAAGTAGTCCTTGCGCTGCAGCCAGAACAGCGTGCCGCTGCCGGAATCCTTGGGTGCACGGATGCCGACTTTGCCGCTGATCTGCCAGGCGTCGAGCGCGGCGGTCTGCTGCTTGTGGCTTTTCCACTGGGCCGGGTCGCCCTGGCCTTGTACCGATTCGCGAGAAGTGAGGCCGGCGCAGCCCGTCAGCACGACGAGCAGCCCGGCGACGAGCAGGTGGGGTACGCGCATGGGTCAGAGAGTCTCGGAGCCGGTCAGGCGCAGCAGGGTGTCGCGCAGGATGCCGTTGTCGGGTTGTTTCTGCAGGGCGTCGCGCCAGATTTCCCGCGCCTCGCGCTGCTTGCCGGCGGCCCACAGCACTTCGCCCAGGTGGGCGGCGACCTCCGGGTCGGGGAAGCGTTCGACCGCCAGTCGCAGCAGGCGCTCCGCTTCGGCGAGGTTGCCGGTGCGGTAGTTCGCCCAGCCCAGGCTGTCGAGGATCGCCGGGTCTTCCGGGTCAATCTGGTGGGCTTGCTCGATCAGCGCCTTGCCTTCGGCGTAGCGCGTGGTGCGATCGACCAGGGTGTAGCCCAGCGCGTTGAGCGCCATGGCATTGTCCGGTTCGCGCTGGATGATGAAGCGCAGGTCCTTCTCCAGCTGGCTCAGGTCGTCGCGCTTTTCCGCCAGCATCGAGCGGGTGTAGAGCAGGTTGAGGTCATCCGGGAACTGCTGCAGGCCTTGCTGGATCACGCGCCAGGCGGCCTCGGTCTGATCGCGGTTGGACAGTGCCTCGGTTTCGATCAGGTACAGCTGGATGGCGTAGTCGGGCTGGCTGTCGCGGGCCTTGTTGAGGCGCTCGGTGGCTTCGCTGCCGCGCCCCTGGTCGAACAGCAATTCGGTCTGGCGCAGCTGCGCCGGCAGGTAATCGTTGCCGGCGCCGACCAGGCCGTACTCGATCAGCGCGCTGTCCTTGTCGCCGAGTTCTTCATACGCGCGGCCGAGGTTGAAGTGCGCGGCATCGACATGACTCTGCCGCTCGACCAGCTCTTCGAGGTAGACGATCGCTTCCTTCCAGGCCTTGGCTTCCAGGCACACCAGGGCCAGCGAGAAACGCAGGTCGTCATCGTCCGGCGACTGTTGCAGCAGGGTGGCGAACTCGCCTTTGGCGTCTTCCAGGCGGTCCTGCTCGACCAGTAGGCGTGCGTAGGACAGGCGCAGGCGTTTGTCGTCTGGGTGCTGCTTGATGCCTTTCTCGAGCAGCGTCAGCGCTTCGTCGCCGCGCTTCATGCCTTGCAGCAGGCGGGCGCGCAGCAGCAGCGGGGCAACGTCGTGGCTGGCCGCCGGCTGGTCTTCAAGCAGTTTCAGCGCTTCGTCCGGGTGGCCGTCCTGCTGCAGCAGCAGGGCCTTGCCGAACAGCAGCTGGCCGTTGTCCGGGTACTTAGTCAGCAGGCGGTCGAAGCTCTGCAGCAGGCCGGTGCGGGTGTCCGGGTCGGTTTCCGCGGCGGATAGGGCGAGGAAGTCGAAGTGGGTGTCGCCCTGGCCCTTGAGCACGCGCTCCATGTAGTCCATGGATTCGTCGTAGCGGCCGGCGCGGGCCAGCTGGATCGCCGCGGCGCGCTGCGCATCGAGGTTGCTCGGGGCGTTCTTGGCCCAGATCAGCGCGGTGTCCAGGGCGGCCTGGTCGGCGCCGAGGTATTCGGCGATACGGAAGCCGCGCTCGGCGACGCCGGGGTCCTGGGTCGCCTTGGCTTGCGTGGTGTAGTTGTTCAGGGCGATGTCGAAGCGGTTGCGCTGCCCGGCCAGTTCGGCGCTGAGCAGGGAGTACAGCGTGTCTTCGCTGAACGAGCCATACACTTCGGGCTTGGCTTCGGCCGGCGTCGCGGCAGTGTCCTCGACGGGCGGGTTGCCGTCGGGCGACGAACTGCGGAGGGACTGACAGCCACCGAGGAAGACCAGGGCGGCGAGCAACGCAAGAGATCTATTCATATAGAAGAAGGGCGACTTGCCTAGGTTTCACGCATGATGACACAAGCCGTGGGGCAAACCCATGGGGCGGAGGCCCGTCCGAGAGGGTGGTCGCGCAGCTTGACTCGCAAGTTAGGACAATAAGTCGCAGTGGTTGTTCTCCTTGGGGTGACGTAGGACAATTAGCGGCTTCCCGTTTCCGTCAGCGACCCTGCATGGCCTTTCTCGCCCTCGGTATCAACCACAAGACCGCCCCGGTGGAAATCCGCGAACGCGTGGCTTTCACCCCCGAGCAGTTGGTCGATGCCCTGCAGCAGCTTTGCCAGCGCACCGCCAGTCGTGAAGCGGCGATCCTCTCGACCTGCAACCGCAGCGAGCTGTACCTCGAACAGGACAGCCTGGGTGCCGACGCCGTGCTGGCCTGGCTGGCCGACTATCACCGGCTCAACCTCGACGACCTGCGCGCCTGCACCTACGTGCATGAAGAAGACATGGCGGTGCAGCACATGATGCGCGTCGCCTCCGGGCTCGACTCGATGGTGCTCGGCGAGCCGCAGATTCTCGGCCAGATGAAATCGGCGTTCGCCGTGGCGCGCGAGGCGGGGACCATCGGCCCGCTGCTCGGCCGGCTGTTCCAGGCCACCTTCAGCACCGCCAAGCTGGTGCGCACCGACACCGCGATTGGCGAGAACCCGGTGTCGGTGGCGTTCGCCGCGGTCAGCTTGGCCAAGCAGATCTTCAGCGACCTGCATTGCAGCCAGGCGCTGCTGATCGGCGCTGGCGAGACCATCAGCCTGGTCGCCCGCCACCTGCACGACCAGGGCGTGAAACGCATCGTCGTCGCCAACCGCACCCTCGAGCGCGCCAGCCTGCTCGCCGAGCAGTTCGGCGCGCACGCGGTGCTGCTCTCCGACATTCCGCAGGAACTGGTGCACAGCGACATCGTCATCAGCTCCACCGCCAGCCAGCTGCCGATCCTCGGCAAGGGCGCGGTGGAAAGCGCGCTGAAGCAGCGCAAGCACAAGCCGATCTTCATGGTCGACATCGCCGTGCCGCGCGACATCGAGGCGGAAGTCGGCGAGCTGGACGACATCTACCTGTACACCGTCGACGACCTGCACGAGGTGATCGCCGAGAACCTCAAGAGCCGCCAGGGTGCGGCCCAGGCCGCCGAGGAACTGGTCGCCGCCGGCACCGACGACTTCATGCAGCGCCTGCGTGAGCTGGCCGCGGTCGACGTGCTCAAGGCCTACCGCCAGCAGGCCGAGCGTCTGCGCGACGAGGAACTGGCCAAGGCGCAGCGCCTGCTCGCCAACGGCAGCTCGGCGGATGAAGTGCTCGCCGTGCTGGCGCGTGGGCTGACCAACAAGCTGCTGCACGCGCCCAGCGTGCAGCTGAAGAAACTCTCCGCCGACGGCCGCATCGATGCGCTGGCCGTGGCTCAGGAACTGTTTTCCCTCGATGAGGGCACGGACAAGAGCGCCCCATGAAAGCTTCCCTGCTGAACAAGCTGGACACCCTCCAGGATCGTTTCGAGGAACTCACCGCGCTCCTCGGCGACGCCGAAGTGATCAGCGAGCAGACCAAGTTCCGCGCCTATTCCAAGGAATATGCCGAGGTCGAGCCGGTGGTGCAGGCGTTCCGCGCCTATCGCAAGGTGCTCGCCGATCTGGAGGGCGCTCAGGCGCTGCTCAAGGACAGTGACCCGGACCTGCGCGAGATGGCCGAGGACGAAGTGGCCAGCGCCAAGGAGCAGCTCGTCGAACTGGAAAGCCGCCTGCAGCGCATGCTGCTGCCGCGCGACCCGAACGACGGGCGCAACGTGTTCCTGGAAATCCGTGCCGGTACCGGCGGCGACGAAGCGGCGATCTTCTCCGGCGACCTGTTCCGCATGTACTCGCGCTACGCCGAGCGCCAGGGCTGGCGCGTCGAAGTCCTCTCGGAGAACGAGGGCGAGCACGGCGGCTTCAAGGAAGTGATCGCCCGCGTCGAGGGCGACAACGTCTACGCCAAGCTGAAGTTCGAATCCGGCGCGCACCGCGTGCAGCGCGTGCCGGAAACCGAGTCGCAGGGGCGCATCCACACCTCGGCCTGCACCGTGGCGGTGCTGCCCGAGCCCGATGAGCAGCAGGCCATCGAGATCAACCCGGCCGACCTGCGCGTCGACACTTACCGCTCCTCCGGCGCCGGTGGTCAGCACGTCAACAAGACCGACTCGGCGATCCGTATCACCCACTTGCCCAGCGGCATCGTGGTCGAGTGCCAGGAAGAGCGTTCACAGCACAAGAACCGCGCCAAGGCCATGGCCTGGCTGGCGGCCAAGCTGCAGGATCAGCAGGACGCCGCCGCGCACAAGGAAATCTCCGAGACGCGCAAGCTGCTGGTCGGCTCCGGTGACCGCTCCGAGCGCATCCGCACCTACAACTACCCGCAGGGCCGGGTCACCGATCACCGCATCAACCTGACCCTGTACAGCCTCGACGAAGTGCTCGCCGGCGGCGTCGAGGCGGTGATCGAGCCGCTGCTTAGCGAGTACCAGGCCGACCAACTGGCGGCACTGGGCGACTAAGTCCCTGGTGGATGACGCTGTGCGCATCCCCACGCCGCCTGGTGGCTCGATGCAGCGCGATTCACCCTACGAGAAAGCCATGGCCACCATCCAATCCCTGCTGAACAGCGCCGCACTGCCGGATTCGCCGACCGCCCGGCTGGACGCCGAGCTGCTGCTCGCCGCCGCGCTGGGCAAGCCGCGCAGCTACCTGCGCACCTGGCCGGAGCGCGAGGTCGACAGCGCGGTGCTCGAGCGCTTTCATGCCGCGTTGGGTCGCCGCCAGGCGGGCGAGCCGGTGGCCTACATCCTCGGCCAGCAGGGCTTCTGGAGCCTGGAGCTGGAAGTCAGCGCCGACACCCTGATCCCGCGTGCCGACACCGAGCTGCTGGTGGAAACCACCCTCGAATTGCTGCCGGCGACCCCGGCGCGGCTGCTCGACCTCGGCACCGGTACCGGCGCGATCGCCCTGGCCCTGGCTAGCGAGCGCCCGGCCTGGCGGCTGACTGGCGTCGACCGGGTCGCCGAGGCGGTGGCGCTGGCCGAGCGCAATCGCCTGCGCCTGGGCCTCGGCAATGCCGAGTTCCGCCTCAGCCACTGGTTTGCCGCCCTGGTCGGCGAGCGCTACGCGGCGATCATCAGCAACCCGCCGTACATCGCCGCCGATGATCGTCACCTTAGTGAAGGCGACGTGCGTTTCGAGCCGGCCAGCGCGCTGGTGGCCGGGCGCGACGGCCTCGACGATATCCGCGCGATCATCCACGATGCGCCGCAGCACCTGGAGGCGGGCGGCTGGTTGCTGCTCGAGCACGGCTTCGAGCAGGCTGGCGCGGTGCGCGAGCTGCTCGAGCGCGGCGGTTTCGCCCGCGTGGCCAGCCGCCGCGACCTCGGCGGCCACGAGCGGATCAGCCTCGGGCAATGGACATGAGCGTAGGAGCGTGACGTGATGCTGCTCAGCGACGAAGAATTGCTGCGCTACAGCCGGCAGATCCTGCTGGCGCAGATCGACATCGACGGCCAGCTGCGCCTCAAGCAGAGCCGCGTGCTGATCATCGGCCTCGGTGGGCTGGGTTCGCCGGTGGCCCTGTACCTGGCCGCCGCCGGCGTCGGCGAGCTGCACCTGGCGGATTTCGACAGCGTCGACCTGACCAACCTGCAGCGGCAGATCGCCCATGACAGCCTCAGCGTCGGACAGAGCAAGGTCGATTCGGCGATGGCGCGGCTGCGTGCGCTCAACCCGCTGGTGCAGCTGCAGCCGTATCGCAGTGCGCTGGATGCGGATTCGCTGGACGCGGCGGTGGCGGCGGTCGACCTGGTGCTCGACTGCTCGGACAACTTCACCACCCGCGAGGCGGTCAACGCCGCTTGCGTCGCCGCGCGCACCCCGCTGGTCAGCGGCGCGGCAATCCGCCTGGAAGGCCAGCTGTCGGTGTTCGATCCGCGCCGCGCCGACAGTCCCTGCTACCACTGCCTGTATGGCCACGGCAGCGAAGCCGAGCTGACCTGCAGCGAAGCCGGCGTGGTCGGCCCGCTGGTTGGCCTGGTCGGTAGTCTGCAGGCGCTCGAGGCGCTCAAGTTGCTGGCCGGTTTCGGCGAGCCGCTGGTCGGTCGGCTGCTGCTGATCGATGCGCTCGGCAGCCGCTTCCGCGAGTTGCGCGTCAAACGCGACCCGGCCTGCGCCGTGTGTGGGCCCGCCCATGCCGAATAACGCGCCGATCGGCGTGTTCGATTCCGGGGTCGGCGGCCTCTCGGTGCTTGGCGAAATCCGTCAGTTGCTGCCCGCCGAATCGCTGCTGTACGTCGCCGACAGCGGTCACGTGCCATACGGCGAGAAGACCCCGGAGTTCATCCGCGAGCGCAGTCAGGTAATCGCCAGTTTCCTCCTCGGGCAGGGCGCCAAGGCCCTGGTGCTGGCCTGCAACACTGCCACGGCGGCGGCGGTCGCCGACCTGCGCGAGCGGCATCCCGAGCTGCCGATCATCGGCATGGAGCCGGCGGTCAAGCCGGCCGCGGCGGCGACGCGCAGCGGCGTGGTCGGCGTGCTGGCCACCACCGGCACGCTGAAGAGCGCCAAGTTCGCCGCGCTGCTCGACCGCTTCGCCAGCGATGTGCGGGTGATCACCCAGCCGTGCCCCGGGCTGGTCGAGCGCATCGAGGCCGGCGAACTGGACGGCGCCAGCACCCGTGCGCTATTGCAGGGCTTCGTTGCGCCGTTGCTGGCCGAGGGCTGCGACACCCTGATCCTCGGCTGCACCCACTATCCCTTCCTCAAGCCGCTGCTGCGCGAGCTAGTGCCGGCCGCGGTCAACCTGGTCGACACCGGCGCGGCGGTGGCGCGTCATTTGCAGCGCGTACTCAGCGCCCGTGACCTGCTCGCCAATGGCGCCGCCGCCGAGCCGCGCTTCTGGTCGAGCGGTTCGCAGGCCAACCTGGCGGCGGTACTGCCGGTGCTGTGGGGCCCGGCAAAATCGGTCGAACCTTTGCCCTGTTAGGGCGGACAAAGCGTTTAGCGGGTGCGTGAAAGGCTGGACGCCTGACGAACGATGGTGGCTGTTAGGCGTAAGTCGACTTTCACTTGGCGCGGTTATTTCTATAATTCCTAACCAGATGACCCGTTTTCGTCACTCTCAATAAGGAAGTTTTTATGCATCTACGTTCTCTGGCGGTATTTGCAGCTTTGTCCTTGGGGGTCGTGGCTCATGCCTCGGCAGCGGACGTTACCTTTGCCGTCGGGCAGTCCAGCGAGTCGACCATGATCTATCGCCTGGGCACCCAGTTCGACTTCGGCACCAGCTGGTGGCAGAGCGACGTCGGTCGCCTGACCGGCTACTGGGACGCCGCTTACACCTACTGGGACGGTGACGAAGCCTCGAGCAATCACAGCCTGTCGTTCTCGCCAGTGTTCGTCTACGAATTCGCCGGCGAGACGGTCAAGCCGTATGTCGAAGCGGGTATCGGCGTCGCCTTGTTCGCCGACACCGATCTGGAAGACCGCGATCTGGCCTCTGCCTTCCAGTTCGAGGATCGCATCGGCGCCGGCCTGCGTTTCAATGGCCAGGAAGTCGGCCTGCGCGCGATCCACTACTCCAACGCCGGGATCAAGCAGCCGAACGACGGGGTGGAGGCCTACACCCTGCATTACCGCCTCAGCTTCTGAGTCGATCGCGCAGAAAAAAGCCGGACCTCGAGTCCGGCTTTTTTCTGCCCAGCGTTTGCCTGGCGGCGCTCAGCGATAGATCGCCGCCATACCGCGGCGTTCGTCCTGGCACTCGGCCGAGCGCATCTCGAACTCGCGGCAGATCAGTGGGCGTTGTTCGTAAATGCTGCACAGCATGCTGTCGCGGTCGAGGGCGGCACACCAGCCGTCGTCGAGGCGCTTCATCACTTCGCCACCCCAGGCGTCGGCTTCGATAAAGCGCTGCGGCACGCCGGTGTCGGTGATCAGCATGACTTCCAGCTGACAGCAGCAGGCGGCGCAGTTGGAGCAGCTGATGGCCGGTTCGGCGGGCAACTGGGTGAGGGGAATCTGGGTGAGGGCGGGCATGGGCGCGCAGTGTACGGCAGATGTCCGCGGGCCGGGGCGCGGGCCGACCGGCAGCCGCCTCGGTTCTCGCCGGCGCGCCCGTCCTTCAGTAGCGCAGACCGCTGGTGAGCATCGCCCCGGCGTTGCCGAACAGCACCAGTTCGGCGCCGACGCTGTCCCAGTGGGCGCCCAGCGCCGGGATGATCGCCGGGGCCACGCCGTAGCGGTTGAGCGGAATCTTGTCACGGTACTCGCCGCGATAGCCCTGGATGAACCCCGCCGAGAGCTTCGCGCAGACCGGTAGGCTGGCGGCCTCGTAGCGCTTGCCGACATAGGCGTACTGGGTGCGCTGGCGATACGAGTTGCGGAAGGTCGCCGCGCCGATGAAGCGGCCGTCGGCGTTGTGGCGCTCCACACCGATCAGGTTCTGGTGGTTGTTGTGCTCGGGGTCGTGCGACCAGTGGGTGGTGTAGACGCTGGTCTGCAAGTACCAGAACGGTTGGTCGTCGGCCTGGGCGACGCCGGCCAGCAGGGCCAGCGTCGCCGCGCCGAGCAGCATCAGTCTGCGCATCGCGGCGGTCTCCCACTCAGCGGCTGCCGCGGCTGGTGCCGTTCACGCTGGCGGCGAGGAACAGGATGGGGAGGCGTTTCATGGCGCGGTCCTCGTGGTCATCGTGGGGATGAGCAGAGGCTAACGAGGACGCCCTGAACCTCGGCTGAACCTTGGCTGAACCTCAGCTGAACGAGGCGCGGCTCAGTGCCGTGGCAGGTCGCGGAAGGCCTGCAGGGCGCGCGTGCGGCCCACGCCGAGGTCGACAATTGGCGCCGGGTAGCCGGGCGGCGCGAGCAGCCCGCCGAGCGCCGCGGGGTTGTGGATGTCGCGTTCGCTGAGCGCGGCGAGCTCCGGCAGCCAGTGGCGGATGAAGCGCCCATGCGGGTCGAAGCGCTGCGACTGGCTGATCGGATTGAACAGGCGGAAGTACGGCACGGCGTCGGTGCCGGTCGAGGCGCTCCATTGCCAGCCGCCGTTGTTGGCGGCCAGGTCGCCATCGATCAGGTGCTGCATGAACCAGCGCTCGCCGGCGCGCCAGTCGAGCAGCAGGTGCTTGCTGAGGAACATGGCGACCAGCATGCGCAGGCGGTTGTGCATCCAGCCGGTGGCGAGCAGTTGGCGCATCGCCGCGTCGATCAGCGGAAAGCCGGTGCGGCCCTGCTGCCAGGCGGCCAGCTCGTCCGGCGCGTCACGCCAGGGCAGTGCCTCGGTCTCGGCGCGAAACGCACGGTGCTGAGACACGCGCGGGAAGCCGACCAGAATGTGCTTGTAGAACTCGCGCCAGAGCAACTCGTTGATCCAGGTCGCGACGCCCTGGCGGCCGCTGTCCAACTCGCCCTGGTTGGCGTTGAGTGCGGCGCCCAGGCACTGGCGCGGCGACAGCACGCCACAGGCCAGGTAGGCGGAGAGCTGGCTGGTGCCGGGGCGGGCGGGCAGGTCGCGCTGCGCGTGGTAGTCGTCGATCTGGGTATCGATGAAGTCCTGCAGGCGTGCGCTGGCCACCGCCTCGCCGGCCGGCCAGTATGCCGCCAGCGCCGCGTCGACACCCGGCAGGCCGTCGAACGCCGCCGGCAGCGGATCGCTGGCCAGCGGCAGCGGCGCCTGGGCGCGCGGTTTGGGTTGCAGGGCGGGCGAGCGGTCGAGCAGGCGCTGCAGGCAGACCTTGCGGAACTGGCTGAACACCTGGAAGTACCCGCCGCTGCGGGTCAGCACGCTACCCGGCGGCAGCAGCAGTTGGTCGAGGTGGCGGCGGAACGCCACGCCGAGGCGTTGCAGCGCCTGATCGACGGCCTGGTCGCGGCGGGTTTCGTTGACCCCGTATTCCTCGTTGGCCTGCACGCTGCCGATCTGCAGTCGCTCGCACAGCGCGCTGATCGCCTGTGGCGCTTGGCGCCAGGTATCCACGCGGCGGACCAGCAGCGGCACGTTGAGCTGCGCCAGTTCGCCGGCCAGCTCGAGCAGGTTGCGGCGCCAGAAGTCGATCTTGCACGGCGCGTCGTCGTGCGCCTGCCATTGCCCGGGGCTGACCAGGTACAGCGCGACAGTCGGCCCGGCGCTCATGGCTGCGCTCAGTGCGCGGTTGTCGTGGACGCGCAGGTCGCTGCGCAGCCAGAGCAGCTGGCGCATCTCAGGCGCCGTCCAGCAGCTGCAGCTGGCGCAGGTTGGTCAGCACCTCGGCGGGCGTCGCGGCCAGGTGCAGGCTGGTCAACTCGGCCAGTTCCGCGGCGTGGATGGTCGCCGCCGGGCCAGCCAGCAGCAGCGGCACCGGGCACTTGTCGGCCAGGCGCGGCAACTGGCGCAGCACGATGGTCGCATCGAGGCGCTGGCCGGCGTACAGCAGCAGGCCGCGCGGCGCGATCTTCTCCAGCGCCAGGGCCAGTTCGTTGACCGGCGGAGCCTGCTCGAACAACTGCACCGGGCAGTCGCCGCAGCTGATCAGCCAGGCGCATAGCCACAGCTCCGGCGGGGTGGCGAACGGCGTCAGGTTGGCCAGCAGCAGCGGCGCGCCGCCGAGCTGCCGGTTGTTGTGGTAGATCCGCGCGCCGAGCTTGCTGCGCAGCCAGCCGTGCACGAACAGGCGCTCCAGCTGTGCGCCGAACTGCGCCTGCCAGCGCTGCTCGAGACTGGCCAGCAACGGCAGCAGCAGTTGCTCGCACAGCGTGCGCGGCGGATACAGCGCGCTGGCGCCGTCGAACAGGTCGTCGAGGCGCCGCGTGGCCAGCGCGTCGATGGCCAGCAGCATGTCGCGCTGCAGCGCGCGCCAATTGTCGGTGGGCGGCAATGGTGCGCTCGCGGCCTGATCGAGCAGTGCCTTGACCTGGCCGACCGCGACGCCGCGATTCAGCCAGCTAAGCACCGCCTGAATGCGCTCCAGTTGCGCGGCGCTGTACAGCCGGTGGCCCTTTGGCGTGCGCTGCGGCACCACCAGGCCATAGCGGCGCTCCCAGGCGCGCAGGGTCACTGCGTTGACCCCGGTGCGCCGCGACACCTCGCGAATCGGCAGCAGGCCAAGGGCGCGCGCCGCCTGTTCGTCGGTCGCCGCGGCGGTCAGCGGGTCATGCATGGTTGGGGCTCCTCAGGTCAAGGCGGTCCGGGTAGGGCTGCAGGTAGACCTGCTGGGCGATGTATGGGTGCGGGTGGCGCTGGAAGTGCTGCTTGAGGCGGCGCAGCGGCACCGCCAGCGGCAGGTCACCGGCGCCGTAGGCGTCGATCAGACGGTGCAGTTCGGCCTTGTCGACAGGGTCCAGGGCGCGCTTCAGGTAGCCACTGAGGTGCTGCAGCACATTGGCATGCGCGCCACGACTGGGGCAGTGGCGCAGCGCCACCAGCAGCGCGGAGAAGTAGCGCGTGGCCAGTTGCGGTAGCGGTTGCGCGTCTAGGTCGGCGAGTAGCCGGCCGAGGGCACGGTAGGCCCGCGGGTCGCTGGCCAGCAGCAGGTACTTGTGGCGCGCGTGGAAGGTCAGCAGCCGCGGCCGGCTCAGCCCGTCGCGCAGCAGCTCGTGCCAGGCGGCGTTGATGTACACGCAGGTCACCAGGTTGTCGCGCAGGCACTCCGCTTGCGCTGCCGACCACGCCCGGTGCGCGGCCAGCGTTGCGTTGTACAGCCGCGAGTACGGCTGGCCGCTGTGGCGCGGCAGCGCTGCACTCGGCGGGTTGGGCAGTTGTACGGGGCGGGGGGGGGCCATGCGGGCGCGCTCGCGAACGGTGTCGATGGCCTCAGCATAGCGCAAAGCTGTACAAGATTTAATTCGTGTACAGGATTTGTCCAAGTAGTGCGTGCGGCACAAGCGGGGCGGACTCGCCGCACGGCGAGCCAGCTGATCAGGCGGGGAAGTGGCTTACTGCAGGTGTTCGAGCAGGCGCCGCGCGGCCTCCTGGCCACTCAGCCAGGCGCCTTCGACGCGCCCGGACAGGCACCAGTCGCCGCAGGCGTACAAGCCCAGGTCGGCATCGGCGAGCACGCCCCACTGGTGTGCCTGGGCCGGGCGCGCGTACAGCCAGCGGTGCGCCAGGCTGAACGCCGGGGCCGGCACCGCGCAGCCGATCAGTTCGGCGAAGGCGCCGTGCAGTTGCTCGATGACCTGCTCCTTGGGCAGGTCGAGGTGTTCCTTGCTCCAGCTGCTGCTGGCATGCAGCACCCAGGTGTCCAACTTGCCGTCGCGGCCGGGTTTGGAGCGGTTGCGCGCCAGCCAGCTGAGCGGGCTGTCCTGCACGAAGCAGCCTTCGATCGGTGTATCCAGCGCTTCGTCGAAGCCCAGCGCGACGGCCCAGGTCGGCTCCATCGCCACGCTGGCGGCGGCGCCAGCCAGCTTCGGTGCGGCGGCGAGCAGGGCGGTGGCCTGCGGCGCCGGGGTGGCGATGATCACCTGGCTGAACGGGCCGTATACCTGGCCTTCGGTGTCCTGCAGTTGCCAGTGCTGCTGACCGCGGAACACCTCGCTGATGCGGCAACCGAAGTTCACCGGCAAGGCGCCGACCAGCGCGCGGGTGATCGAACTCATACGCGGCGTGCCGACCCAGCGGGTCTGCTCGTCCGGCGAGTAGCTCAGCTGCCCGGCGCTGTAGTTGTACAGATTGGGGGTCCACTCGGCGACCCAGCCGCGGGCCTGCCAGCGCTGCACTGCTTCGAGGAAACGCCGGTCGCGGGCGGTGAAATATTGCGCGCCGAGGTCGAGCGAGCCGGCGTCGCTGCGCTTGCTGGCCAGGCGTCCGCCGCTGCCGTGGCTCTTGTCGAACAGCTGCACGGCCTGGCCAGCAGCAGTGAGGCAATCAGCGGCAGAAAGGCCGGCAAGGCCGGTCCCGATAATGGCAATGGTCGAACTCATGGTCTACCTCGTTACCTTCGGCTCCAGGCTACTTTCTTAGACAGGTGGCGGGCGGGCGAGTTGTCCGGGTTGGCTGACATTCCGCGCGAGCTGTCGCTAATAATTCTGGACGTCGGGTCGCTCAAAAAAAGGCACGTCGCGTTTCGATGAACCACGCTTGCCTTGTATTCAGACTAGGTCATGCGAGGAGGGTGCCATGCATATCTTGTTGACCGGCGGAACCGGCCTGATCGGTCGCGCGCTGTGCCGCCTGTGGCTGGCGCAGGGTCATCAGCTGACGGTGTGGAGCCGTCGCCCGCAACGGGTGGCCAGCCTGTGTGGCGCGGCGGTGCGTGGCATCGGCCGGCTCGACGAGCTGGGCGACGAGCCGCTCGACGCGGTGATCAACCTGGCCGGCGCGCCCATCGCCGACCGGCCCTGGACGCACAAGCGCAAGGCGCTGCTGTGGGCCAGCCGGATCACCCTCACCGAGCAACTGCTGGCCTGGCTGGAGGCGCGCGAGCAGCGCCCGGCGGTACTGATTTCCGGCTCGGCGGTCGGCTGGTACGGCGATGGCGGCGAGCGCGAACTGACCGAAGGTATGCCGCCGGTGCACGAGGATTTCGCCAGCCAGCTGTGTGTCGCCTGGGAAGAAACCGCCCAACGCGCGAGCAGCCTGGGTATCCGCGTGGTGCTGCTACGCACCGGTCTGGTGCTGGCGCGGGACGGCGGCTTTCTCAAGCGCCTGCTGCCGCCGTTCCGCCTCGGCCTCGGCGGACCGCTCGGCAATGGTCGGCAATGGATGCCGTGGATTCACCTCGACGACGAAATTGCGGCAATCGATTTTCTCCTGCGCCATGAGGGCGCCGAGGGTCCCTATAATGCGTGCGCGCCGCAGCCGGCCCGCAACAAGGCATTTGCCCGGGCACTGGGGCGCGCGGTGCGCCGCCCGGCGTTGCTGCCGGTGCCCGAGCTGGCCCTGCGCATCAGCCTCGGCGAGCTGGCCGGGCTGTTGCTCGGCAGCCAGCGGGCGACGCCGCAGCGCCTCGAAGAGGCCGGCTTCATCTTTCACTACAGCGATTTGGACCGGGCCTTCAGCCATTTGCTGGCCCGCCACGACTAGGACCACGCATGACCGACCACGCTCTGCTGCTCGTCAACCTGGGTTCGCCTGCTTCCACCGACGTCGCCGACGTGCGTGGCTATCTCGACCAGTTCCTCATGGACCCTTACGTGGTCGATCTGCCCTGGCCGCTGCGGCGCCTGCTGGTGTCGCTGATCCTCATCAAGCGCCCGGCGCAATCGGCGCATGCCTACGCGTCGATCTGGTGGCCGGAAGGCTCACCGCTGATCGTCATCAGCCGGCAGCTGCAGGACACCATGTGCGCACACTGGCCGCACGGTCCGGTCGAGCTGGCCATGCGCTACGGCGAGCCGTCGATCGAGGCGGCGCTGCTCGGCCTGGCCGCGCAGGGCGTCCAGCGCGTCACCTTGGCGCCGCTGTATCCGCAGTTCGCCGAGAGCACCACCACCACCGCGATCGCGGAGGCGCGCCGGGTCATCGCGGCGCACGGCCTGGGCCTCGAGGTGCGCGTGCTGGCGCCGTTCTACGATCAGCCGGAGTACCTCGACGCCCTTGCGGCGAGTGCGCGGCCGTACCTGGCGCAGGACTTCGACCACCTGCTGCTGAGCTTCCACGGCCTGCCCGAGCGGCACATCCGCAAGCTGGTCAAGCCGCTCGACCCGCAGCATGACCTGCGCGCCGCGGACAGCCGCGGGGTGCGTGCCGAGGTGCTGGCGCGCTGTTACCGCAGTCAGTGCCTGCGCACCGCCGAGGCGTTCGCCGAGCGCGTCGGCCTGCGCCCGGAGCAGTGGTCGGTGTCGTTCCAGTCGCGCCTGGGGAGTGACAAGTGGATCGAGCCCTACACCGAGACGCGTCTAGACGAGCTGGCGCAGCAGGGCGTGAAGAAGCTGCTGGTGATGTGCCCGGCGTTCGTCGCCGACTGCATCGAGACCCTCGAGGAGATCGGCATGCGCGGCAGCGAGCAGTTCGAGGCGGCCGGTGGCGAGCAGTTGCAGCTGGTGCCCTGCCTGAACAACCAGGAGCAGTGGGCGGCGGCCCTGGCGCAACTGGCCGAGCGGGCCGATGGCCGCTTGTAACCTGCAGTGACATTTGCACCAGGGCAGCGCGTGGATTCAATCCGCTGATAATCCCTAAGAGCGATTCTAAGTATTGGTGATGTAGGCCTAAGCTGATAGCGACTTTCAACCGCTACGTCTCGTGCAAGCGGGGCGAGGAGTGCCTATGAACAATAACAACAGCGCCTACCCCTCGAACCTGACGGCCTGGACCACCGTGAGCATCCTCATGGTCGCCTACGTGCTGTCCTTCATCGATCGGCAGATCCTCAACCTGCTGGTTGGCCCGATCCGTCGCGATCTGGTGATCAGCGACACGCAGATGAGCCTGCTGATGGGCCTGTCGTTCGCCCTGTTCTACACGGTGTGCGGCATCCCGCTCGGGCGTCTGGCCGATACCAAGAGCCGCCGTGGGCTGATCGCCGTCGGCGTGCTGTTCTGGAGTATCGCCACCGCCGCCTGCGGCATGGCGCGCCAGTACTGGCAATTCCTGTTCTGCCGCATTGGCGTGGGTGTCGGTGAGGCCGCGCTGTCGCCAGCGGCCTATTCGCTGATCGCCGACAGCTTCCCGCCGCAGCGCCGCGCCACCGCGATGGCGGTGTACGGCATGGGCGTGTACATCGGCTCCGGCATCGCCTTCCTGCTCGGCGGCCTGGTGATCAAGTTCGCCTCGGCGCAGGGTGATCTGATGCTGCCGATCGTCGGTGAAGTGCGTCCCTGGCAGCTGATCTTCCTGATCCTCGGTGCGGCCGGCGTGCTGTTCACCTTGCTGATGCTGGCCATTCGCGAACCGACGCGCAAAGGCGTGGGTGCCGGAGTGGAAGTGCCGCTGGTTGAAGTCGGCCGTTACATCCGCAGCAACCGTCGCACCGTGCTGTGCCACAACCTCGGCTTCGCCGGCCTGGCCTTCGCCGGCTACGGCAGCGCCGCCTGGCTACCGTCGTTTTTCGTACGCACCTACGGCTGGGACGCCGGCCATATCGGCATCGTCTACGGCAGTATCGTCGCGGTGTTCGGTTGCCTCGGCATCGTCATCGGTGGGCGCCTGGCGGACTGGATGGCCAAGCGTGGCCGCCGTGACGCCAACATGCGTGTCGGCCTGATTGCGGCAATCGGCGCGCTGCCTTCGGTGCTGCTCTTCCCGCTCGCCGAAACCGGCAACATGGCCGCGCTGATGCTGGTGCCTTCGGTGCTGTTCCTCAGCATGCCGTTCGGCGTGGCGCCGGCGGCGATTCAGGAAATCATGCCCAACTCGATGCGCGGCCAGGCCTCGGCGATCTACCTGTTTGTCATCACCATGATTGGCCTGGGTATCGGCCCAACCGCGGTGGCGCTGGTCACCGACTTCGTGTTCGGCGACGACAATGCGCTGCGTTATTCGCTGCTCATCGTCACCAGTGTCGCGGTGGTGATCTCGATCGTGTTGCTGGCCAAGGGCCTGCGGCCGTATCGCGAGAGCCTGGAACGCTTGGAACAGTGGAAGGCGCCGAGCGCCGAGGGGACGGTGCAGACCATGCAGAGTGCACCGGCGAACTAAGTCGACTGATACGAAAAAGCCCCGCAGATGCGGGGCTTTTTTTATCCGGCTCAGATGTCCGGTGGCGCGTCCGGAGCCTTGTGCTTCCAGGTCTGGTGGCCTGGCAGCAGCAGGTTCAGCGCAATGGCGACGATGGCGCACAGGGCGATGCCCTTGAGGCCGAAGTCGTCCTGGCCGGTGCCGGAGCCGATCAGCATGCCGCCGATACCGAACACCAGGGTCACCGAGACGATCACCAGGTTGCGCGCCTCGGCCAGGTCGACCTGGTGGCGGATCATGGTGTTCAGGCCGACCGCGGCGATCGAGCCGAACAGCAGGCAGAGAATGCCGCCCATCACCGGCACCGGAATGCTCTGCAGCACGGCGCCGAACTTGCCGACGAAGGCCAGGCTGATGGCGAAGATCGCCGCCCAGGTCATGATCTTCGGGTTGTAGTTCTTGGTCAGCATCACCGCGCCGGTGACTTCGGCGTAGGTGGTGTTAGGCGGGCCGCCGAACAGGCCGGCAGCCGAGGTGGCCAGGCCGTCGCCGAGCAGGGTGCGGTGCAGGCCGGGAGTCTTCAGGTAGTTCTTGCCGGTCACGCTACCCACCGCGATCACCCCGCCGATGTGCTCGATGGCCGGCGCCAGAGCTACCGGCACGATGAACAGAATCGCCTGCCAGTTGAACGCCGGGGCGGTGAAGTTGGGCAGCTCCAGCCAGGGCGCGGCGAGGATCTTGGCGGTGTCGACCACGCCGAAGTAGAACGACAGGGCGAAGCCGACCAGCACTCCGGAGATGATCGGCACCAGGCGGAAGATGCCCTTGCCGAACACCGCGACGATGATGGTGGTGAGCAGCGCCGGCATGGAGATCATCAGCGCCGTCTGGTAGTGGATCAGCTCGGCGCCGTCACCACCCTTGCCCATCGCCATGTTGGCGGCGATCGGCGCCATCGCCAGGCCGATGGAGATCACCACCGGACCGATCACCACCGGCGGCAGCAGGCGGTCGATGAAGCCGGTGCCTTTGATCTTCACCGCCAGGCCTAGGAAGGTGTAGACGAACCCCGCGGCGACCACCCCGCCCATGGTCTCGGCCAGACCGAACTGGCCCTTGGCGAGGATGATCGGGGTGATGAAGGCGAAGCTCGAGGCGAGGAACACCGGGACCTGACGGCCGGTGACCAGTTGGAAGAGGAGGGTGCCGAAGCCGGCGGTGAACAACGCGACGTTGGGGTCGAGGCCGGTGATCAGCGGCATCAGCACCAGGGCGCCGAAGGCGACGAAGAGCATCTGCGCACCGGAGATGACTTGCCGCCACAACGGGTCCTTGTATTCATCCATGGATCAGGCGTCCTTCTGCTTGGTGCCGAAAATCTTGTCGCCGGCATCACCGAGGCCGGGAATGATGTAACCGTGTTCGTTGAGGCGTTCGTCGATCGACGCGGTGAAGATCATCACGTCCGGGTGCGCGTCGTTGACCGCCTTGATGCCTTCCGGCGCGGCGACCAGCACCATGGCGCGGATTTCCTTGCTGCCGGCCTTCTTCAGCAGGTCGATGGTGGCGACCAGCGAGCCGCCGGTGGCGAGCATCGGGTCGATGATCAGCGCCAGGCGCTCGTTGATCTCCGGGGCGAGCTTTTCCAGGTAGGTGTGCGCTTCGAGGGTTTCCTCGTTGCGCGCCACGCCGACCGCGCTGACCTTGGCGCCGGGAATCAGGCTGAGCACGCCGTCGAGCATGCCGATGCCGGCGCGCAGGATCGGTACCACGGTGATCTTCTTGCCGGCGATCTTCTCCACCTGCACCGGGCCGGCCCAGCCCTGGATCTCGTAATGTTCGAGCGGCAGGTCGTTGGTCGCCTCGTAGGTGAGCAGGGCGCCCACTTCCTGGGCCAGTTCGCGGAAATTCTTGGTACTGATGTCGGCGCGGCGCATCAGGCCGAGCTTGTGACGGATCAGCGGGTGGCGGATCTCTCGGATGGGCATGGTGGACTCCGGCGGGCGGGCAAAAATTGCCATAGAGTAAAGCATCGGCCATGCCAGGTGACTCGTCGACCGGAGGGTCACGAAAAAAACCTGTCCGCGAGGACAGGCGGTAGTGCCGAACGCCCGCCAAGTCTTGCTCCCGGCGGGCCGGATGCGTACCTTTGCCGACTTTTATCTTGACGCCCCGATCAACTTCTCGGGGGCCCCGTCGCATTGAGAGGAAATGCCATGTCCATCGATCTCGCCCATGTTCGCCAAGTGATGGCGGAAGCCGATTGCCTGTACAGCGAAGACCAGGTCGAAGCGGCCATCGACCAGGTCGCCGGCGCGATCAACGGCGAGCTGGCCGAGCGCAACCCGGTGGTGTTCTGCGTGATGAACGGCGGGCTGATCTTCGCCGGCAAGCTGCTGCCGAAGCTGAGCTTCCCGCTCGAGCTGTCCTACCTGCACGCCACCCGCTACCGCAGCGAAACCACCGGCGGCGAGCTGTTCTGGAAGGCCAAGCCGGAGATTTCCTTCATCGACCGCGACGTGCTGATCATCGATGACATCCTCGACGAGGGTTACACCCTCGGCGCCATCGTCGACTTCTGCCGGCATGCCGGCGCGGCCAACGTGCATGTGGCCGTGCTGATCGACAAGGACCACGACCGCAAGGCGCGTCCGGACCTCAAGGCCGACTACGTCGGGCTGTCCTGCATCGATCGCTACATCTTCGGCTACGGCATGGACTACAAGGGCTACTGGCGCAACGCCCCGGGCATCTACGCGGTCAAGGGCCTGTAAGCGGTGAGCGGCGGCGCCCCGCGCTTTCTCGATCAGGCACTGTTCGCCGAACTGGCGGCGCAGGCGCAGCTCAGCCCGCGCGGTCGCCAGCACCATAACTTCCATGCCATGGAAGAGCCCTGCCACCGCCTGGCGGTCGGCCTGCAGCCGCACACCTATATCGCGCCGCACCGTCACCTGGCCGCCGACAAGGCGGAAACCCTGCTGGTGCTCAGGGGCCGTCTGGGCCTGCTGATGTTCGACGAGGCGGGCAAGGTAAGCGGCCAGCGGCTGCTGGTTGCCGGCGGCGAGTGCGTCGGCGTCGACCTGCCGCCTGGGGTGTTCCACGCCCTGGTGGTGCTCGAGGCGGACAGCCTGCTGTTCGAGTGCAAGGCCGGTCCTTACCGCGCGCTGGGCGCCGGCGAGCAGGCCGACTGGGCGCCGCGCGAGGGCGACCCCGCTGCGCCGACCTACTTGGCGTGGATGCGCGGGCACTTCGTCTGAGCTGCAAAGCCGCGTGCTAGAGTGGCGCGCCGTTCGTTGTCCGGAGATGTTCATGTCTGTTTCTCGCGCCGCGCTTGCCGCCATCCTGCTGTTGCTCAGTGCCTCGCTGAGCGCCGCCGAGCCACGGCCGCTGCACAGCCAGTTCCTGCCGCCGGACGACCTGGGCCTGCGTCAGGAACAGCCGCAGCTGCAGCAACTGATCCAGATCACCGAGTTTGCGGTGGTCGCCGGCAGCCAGCGCCAGTCCGACCAGCAGCCGATCCCGATCAGCTCGCCGCTGCTGCTGCGTCTGAAGGGCAAGCCGCTCAGCCAGGGTGCCAATGTCAGCCAGGTGATCGTGCACTTCGACGGCGAGAGCAAGAGCCTGAAGAAGCCCAGCTACGATGCCGCCAAGCGCGTGCTGACGCTCACCTATCCGCTGGATCAGTACCCGGTACTGGTCGATCTGCTGCGCCACGGCCCGGTGTACTGCCAGTTCCTCAGCTACCCCAACGGCCACGTCTGGGCCGACCTGCACACCGGCGCGCAGCGCGTGCGTTGAGCCGCGAGGCGGCGCGGTTGTACACTGCCGCCCCCGAGATGTCCGCTTGGTTGTGGAGTGAGCGATGCGTAAAGACAAGAAACAGGTGATTGGCGAAGAGATCGGCGACGAGCAGATCAAGCTGTTCCTCGCGGTAGAACCGGCTGACGCCACGCCGCCGTCGCTGCACAAGCTGATCAAGGCCTACCGCGGCCTGCGCGTCGACGACTTCGAGCGCTTCGTGGCGTTCTTCGTCGCCGCCGGCTACGACCTCGACGCCAAGGATGACAAGGGCCAGGACTTCGTCGCCCTGATCCGCGACCAGCGTCAGGCGCCGCCCTATATCGAGGTGATCGAAGCCGCCCGCGGCTAAGCTCCAATCGATGTAAAAAGCCCGCGCCAGAGCGCGGGCTTTTTCATTTCCGGCTTCTAAACTGGGCCTTTCAGCTCAAGTGATGCCGGGAGTGTTCCATGCAAGTGCAACCCTATCTGTTCTTCAACGGCCGCTGCGAAGAAGCGCTGGCGTTCTACGGTCAGGCCATCGGCGCGCAGACCACCTTCCTGATGCGCTTCAAGGAGGCGCCGGACATGCCGCCGAGCAACGAGTGCGGCAACATCGGCCCCGAACACATCATGCACGCCAACCTGACCATCGGCAGCACCCAGGTCATGGCCTCCGATGGCGCCAGTCCGGACGCGCCGGGCTTCCGCGGCTTCAGCCTGTCGGTGACGGCGGCGAACCCGGCGGAGGCGGAGCAGGCCTTCAACGCGCTGCTCGACGGTGGCCAGGTGGTGATGCCGTTGCAGGAGACCTTCTGGGCGAAGGCGTTCGGCATGCTGGTCGACCGCTTCGGCGTGCACTGGATGGTCAACTGCGAGAAGTGAATCGACAGGCAGAAAAAAACCGCCCCGAGGGGCGGTTTTTTGTGGGCGGCGCGGGCGTCAGACGCTCGGCTCGGCCACCGGGGTCTTGCTGGCCAGTTGCAGCAGCGCGTCGCTGCGGCTGCTGACTTCGCGGTACAGCGCGGCATCGCTCTGCAGCACCTTTTCGCGGGCCGGGAAGATTTCCGCCAGCTTGGCAGTCCAGGCGCCGTTGCGACCGGTGAAGCAGCGCTCGATCAGCTCGAGCATGATCGACACGGTCACCGAAGCACCCGGCGAGGCGCCGAGCAGGGCGGCAATCGAGCCGTCGCCGGCGGCCACCAGTTCGGTACCGAACTGCAGGATGCCGCCTTTCTGCGGGTCCTTCTTGATGATCTGCACGCGCTGGCCGGCGATTTCCAGGCGCCAGTCTTCGCTCTTCACTTCCGGATAGAACTTGCGCAGGGCGTCCAGGCGCTGGTCCTGGGACTGCATCACTTCCTTGATCAGGTAGCGGGTCAGGTCCATGTTGTCGCGCGCCACGGCGAGCATCGGGCCGAGGTTGCCCGGACGCACCGAGAGCGGCAGGTCGAGGAACGAGCCGTGCTTGAGGAACTTGGTGGTGAAGCCTGCGTAGGGTCCGAACAGCAGGGATTTCTTGCCGTCGACCACGCGAGTGTCGAGGTGCGGCACCGACATCGGTGGCGCGCCGACTTCGGCCTGGCTGTAGACCTTGGCTTCATGCTTCTCGACGATCGCCGGATCGTCGCAGCGCAGCCACTGACCGCTCACCGGGAAGCCGCCGAAGCCTTTGCCTTCCGGGATGCCGGACAGTTGCAGGAGCGGCAGCGCGCCGCCGCCGGCGCCGAGGAACACGAAGCGCGCCTGCACTTCACGGTCCGCGCCGTTCTGGGTGTCCTTGATGCTCACGCGCCAGCCGTCGGCGTTGCGCTTGAGGTCGGTGACCTTCTGGTTGCAGGTGACGGTGGCGTCGCCCTGCTGCGCGAGGTAACCGAGCAGTTGGCTGGTCAGCGCGCCGAAGTTGACGTCGGTACCACCGAGCACGCGGGTTGCGGCGATCTGCTCGTCGGCCTGGCGGCCTTGCATCATCAGCGGCATCCACTCGGCCATGGTGGCCTTGTCTTCGGTGTATTCCATGTCGGCGAAGGCGTGGTGCTGGCGCATCGCCTCAAAACGGGTCTTGAGGAAGCCGATGTCCTTGGCGCCGCGGACAAAGCTCAGGTGCGGGATCGGGTTGATGAAGTTGCGCGGCGAACCGAACGAACCCTTGGCCACCAGGTACGACCAGAACTGCTTCGACACCTCGAACTGGGTGTTGATGTGCACGGCCTTCTTGATGTCCACCGCGCCGTCGGCGGCTTGTGGCGTGTAGTTCAGCTCGCACAGGCCGGCGTGGCCGGTACCGGCGTTGTTCCACGGGTTCGAGCTTTCGACGGCACCGGACTCCTGCAGCTCGACGATCTCCAGCTTGAGGCTGGGGTCGAGTTCTTTCAGCAGGACGGCCAGGGTGGCACTCATGATGCCGGCGCCGACCAGCAGGGCATCGACGGTTTGAATTTCGTTTTGCGCCATTAACGCTTCTCCAAGATCTGCAGCACTAGGTTATCGGCACGAGGCCTTGAACGACGGTCAATGCCGGGTGCGGAATTGCCGGAAGTGTTGTGAACCAGGGGGAGGGCTACTGATAGCGCACTGTTCAGACGCAAAACTGTTCATTTTTTCGCCACACTCTTGTGAAGTTTTACAACCCGTTTTTTCACGCTCTTTTGGAGTCGTGAACCTCAGAAATCGTGCTCGGCCGATGTGCTGTCGAGAACTCGAGGTGGCGTGGTTCGCCGGGAGGGGACAGAGCGCAGCGGTAGAGGCGGCACGAAGTGGGCGGCTCTCTGTGGGCGAAGCGGCCTGCTGCAGAGCGCATCAGGCGGGGTGCGGGGCCCGATCAGGAGACGTCCTTATAATCGGGGCGCGATTATAACGGCGAAACGGCGAGAGTTGGGCGTTTCTTTTGTCTAATAGGGCGTTCAGGCGGCCAAGTCGCGGGTGCCCGCGCAGCCGTCGAGACGGGCATCGGCGGGCAGTGGCTGTTGCAGCCAGGACGGGCGACAGGCGCGCACTTCCACCCAGCCTGCTTCGCTCGGCGCCCGGTGCGCCTGGCGGAGGGCGCGGCACACACCTTGCGCGTCGAGTAGGGCGAAGTGGCGCAGCGGTTGGCGTTGGAACAGCAGGGCGAGCATCGACATGGGGCACCGGTAGCGGGAAGTCGCCGCCATTAGCGCATGGCCAAATGACAGCGGAGTGACAGGAACCCGCATGGCACGGGGCGTGTCGAAGTAGAGAGCCTGACGATGGCGGGTCGGGCTGGTTATACTGCCGCCACTTTTTTTCGCGTCCCATCCCTGTCCGGAGAGATGAACATGCTGCATCGCCTGTTGCTTGGTTTGATCGCTGTCACCAGCCTGACCCTGGGCGGTTGCGCCCTCAGCCCGCAACAACTGAGCCCGCAACCCAAGCTGAACAACAACTTCACCGCCGTCGGCCAGGGTCAGCCGGTGGTGGTGCGCGTGGTCGACGGCCGTCCGTCGCCGGTGCTCGGCACCCGTGGCGGCCTGTACTCGGAGACCAGCAACATCAGCGTCGCCAGCGCCGACATCGTGCCGAAGCTGCAGGCCCAGGCCGAAGCGGCGGTGCGCCTGCTCGGCTTCACCCCGACGCCGAACGCCTACAACGCGCCGCAGCTGACCATCACCCTGGCCGAGCTGAAATACCAGTCGCCGAAGGACAGCACCTACGTCACCGAGGCGGACATCAGCGCGTCGTTCCGCGCCGACGTGCAGAACGCCAGTGGGCGTTACAGCGGTCGCTACGGCGCCTCGCTGAACCAGCGCTTCGGCAGCGCGCCGAACCAGCAGACCAACACCAAGCTGGTCAGCGACGTGCTTAGCGATGCGCTGACCCGCACCTTCAAGGATCCGACCATCGCGCAGAAGCTCGCGCAGCAGTAAGACGATCCTCGCGAATCAAGCCCGGCCAGTCCGGGCTTTTTTCTGCCCGGCGTACGGCGCGCCGGTTCAGGCGCTTTCGCCGTAGAGCAGCGGCCGGCCGAGGCCGGTGCGCGAGTCGCGGTCCGGTGCGTCGTGGTAAGGGTGGTCGCCGAGTGCGCAGTAGACCAGCCACTCGCGGTCCTGCGCGTTGAAGGTCAGGGCGTCGACCAGCGCGAGTTGCTCGTCGCTGTGGTCGAGGCGGTACAGCGGATCGACGGTGTGGGCATGCAGCATGGCGCGCTCCGGCAAAGGGCAGGGGCGGGCAGCATCGCCGCCGCAGTTGACGCCGGCGTGACAGCGGCCTGGCATTCGTCGGAAAGCCTCATCCGGCGCGCGGTGCTTCGGTAGACTTCGCGCCGCCGGCTTCGCCGGAACCTTCCATCCCTTTCTCGTCTTGTCGTGGTAGCGCGGTACTCGCCGTTTTACCCTGAGCGGAGTTGATGATGTCGCTGCAGGTGCTGTGGACCCTCGTGCAAACCTATCCCGCCCAAGTGGTGAACGGTCTGGCGCTGTTCTTCGCGCTGGCCGGAAGCTGGCTGCTGCTCGCCACCCGCCTGCGCGAGCGCCGCGCCCTGGCGCGTCTGGCGGCGGAAACCCAGCTGGCCGAACTGGAAGCCGACAGCCTGCCGCTCGACGAGCGCACCCTGCGCATCAACCGCTTCTTTGTGGTGTTCGGCTGGGCCTGTCTGGCCTCGGCGCTGCTGGTTTCCTGGCTGAGCACGCAGCTCTGAGCGGCCGCTAGGACGCAAACGAAAACGGCGACCCGCGGGTCGCCGTTTTGCTGTCTGCCGGAAACGCGCTACAGCTCCAGGCCGGCCTTGAGGCGGTACTGGTTCCGCACCGGCGTGGCGTACTGCAGGATCAGGTAGGGGCGCTGCTCGACCGGGCAGGCGTCCAGGCGGCGCTGCCACTCGCGGCGCGCGGTGGCCAGTTCCTCGGCGGAGAACAGCTGCTCGGCCTGTGGCACGTTGAGCGCCGCGTCGCGCTGCTCCCACTGGGCGTAGGCCAGGTAGTGCACCGGGAACAGCCGGTAGCTGCCGAGAATCTGCTGGTCGACGTCCTGGGCCAGTTGCTTGGCATCGCTGGCCGGCTCGCCGATCGGCGGACAGAAGCTCACGTGCACGCGACCTTTGTAGCCGGTGATGCCGAGCGCGATGCTCTGGTCATCCTCGCCCGCCGACTTGGTGTAGCTGCCGGTGCTGGCGCGGATGTACAGCTCGCGGGCCTTGGCCTGATCGCAGGGGTCGTACTCGTAGCTGATCGACACCGGGGTCAGCTGCAGATCGCGGATCACCTCGGCGAACGGCTCGTCCTTGCGGCACATGTGGAACATCTTGAGGATCGCCGAGTCGGTGCGGTCGTCACCGTCCTTGGCGCGGCCCTCGGCCTGGGCGATCCACACCGATTCGCGGTCGTTGCGCACCGAATGACTGATGTACGCCGACAGCAACTGGAACGCCGCCAGTTTTTCGCGCCGGTTGCTCAGCGAGCGGTGCACGATGAAGCTCTTGTTGAGGCGCATCAGGTCGCCAACGAAGGGCTTCTGCAGCAGGTTGTCGCCGATGGCGATGCGCGGGGTCGGCAGGCCGGCGTGGTACACCGCGTAGTTGACGAACGCCGGGTCCATGACGATATCGCGGTGGTTGGCGAGGAACAGGTAGGCGCTGCCGGCCTGCAGTCGCTCGACGCCGGAATAGGTCACGCCGTCGGTGGCACGCTCGATGGTGCTGTCGACGTAGGGCTCGACCTTGTCCTGCAGCTTGGCCACCGAATCGATGCCGCGGAATTCGCTGCGCAGCCGATGCGCTATAAGTGGTTTAAGCAGTTTGCCGAGCGGGCCGGACAGGCGCGGGTAACGGAAGTGGGTGATGATCTCGAGAAAGGCCGGGTCCGCCGCCAGGCGCGCCAGCACGGCGGGCACCTCGGCGTCGGCGTAGGGTCGGATGGCGTCGAATTCGCCCATCATGTGCTCTTGTAGTGGTGAGGTGGAGAGGGAGCTAGCCGCGTGCGGCGGGGTCGAAAATAGACCGGCGAGTATACGCCAAAGTCACATCGGGAGACCGCGATGCTGGAAGGTCAGGAGTATCAGTGCCCCTACTGCGGCGAGTGGGTCGAGGCCTCGCTCGACCTCTCCGCGGGCGACCAGACCTACATCGAGGACTGCCCGGTGTGCTGCCGGCCGATCGTTTTCGACCTGCGCACTGACGGCGAGAGCTGGACCCTGGACGTGCGCACGGAGAACGACTGATGCAGCGAATCTACGAGCCGCAGGACCTGATCGAGGCCGAGATGTTGCGCAACATGCTGGCCAGCGAAGGCATCGAGGCGCACCTCACCGGCAACCACCTGCTCGGCGCCATCGGCGAGGTGCCGGTGCATGGCCTGCTCGGCCTGCTGGTGGAAAACCACCAGGCCAGCCAGGCGCGCGAGCTGATCGCCGAGTACAATGCCGCGCAGCCGCTGCCGGGCGACGAGCCGGACAGCTACCCCGGCGTGCTGCTCTGCTGAGCCCATTCCCTTCGTCCGTCCTGCCTCGGCAGCTCGCGGGCGCCTGAACCAGGTTGTATACCCCATGTGTGGACGTTATGCGCTGTTCCGCTGGTCGCCAAGCTTTGCGGCGCTGCCGGGTTTTCCCGCCGATCAGGCTCCGCGCTGGAACATCGCCCCGCACAGCCAGGTTCTGCTGCTGCGCGCTGTGGATGGCGAACTGCGCGCCGACCGCGCGCGCTGGGGGCTGACCCCGGCCTGGCTCACCGATCTCACCAAGACCCCGGCGCAGGCGCGCGCCGAGACCCTCGCCGAACAGCCGATGTTTCGTGAGCCGCTGCGCCTGCGCCGCGGCCTGCTGCCGGCCAACGGCTTCTACGAGTGGCGCGGTACGCAGCGCAAACGGCCGTACTGGATGACCGGCGAAGGCTCGCTGGTGCATTTCGCTGCGTTGTGGGAGGAGTACCCGGTGGGCGACGTGCGCTACCTGAGCGTCGCGCTGATCACCCAGCCGGTGGCCAACCAGCGCCGTCCGCTGATCCTCGATGAGGCGGCGCAGGCCGTCTGGCTGGCGCCCGACACCCCGCTGGACACTCTGCAGGGACTGCTCGCCGGCAGCGCGCCACCGCTGCGCGAACGTCCGCTGGCCACGCTGGTCAACGATCCGGCGCTGGATGCCCCGGAATGCCTGACGCCCGCCTGAGGGCGGGCGTCCTACGCTAGCCCGGCGCCTGGTTAGACGCGGAACTGGTTGATCAGGCGGCGCTGCTGCTCGGCCAGCTTGGTCAGCTCGGCGCTGGCGTCGCTGGCTTCGTTGGCGCCACTGGCGACCTGGTTGGCGACCTGGCCAATGGTCACCACGTTGCGGTTGAGGTCCTCGGCCACCGCGCTCTGCTGCTCGGCGGCGCTGGCGATCTGGGTGTTCATGTCGTTGATCACCGACACCGCCTGGGTGATCGACTCCAGTGCATGGGCCGCCTCGGTGGCTTGCTGCACGCTGTTGTCGGTCTTGCTCTGGCTGTCCTCCATGACCTTGACCACTTCGCGCGTGCCGTTCTGCAGTTGCTGGATCATGGTCTGGATTTCTTCGGTGGCCTGCTGGGTCTTCTGCGCCAGGTTGCGCACCTCGTCGGCCACCACCGCGAAGCCGCGACCCTGCTCGCCGGCGCGCGCCGCTTCGATGGCGGCGTTGAGCGCCAGCAGGTTGGTCTGTTCGGCGATGCCGCGAATGGCGACCAGGATGGCGTTGATGTTCTCGCTGTCCTTGGCCAGGGTCTGCACCACGCCGACCGCGCGGCCGATCTCGCCGGCCAGCGCGCTGATCGCCTGGGCGGTGCCCTGTACGGTGCGCTTGCCGTGGTTGGCGGCCTGGTCGGCGTGGCTGGCGGCCTCGGCGGCCATGCTCGCGTTGCGCGCCACGTCCTGGGCGGTGGCGGTCATCTCGTGCACCGCGGTGGCGACCAGTTCGATCTCCGCCAGCTGCTTCTGCACGCCCTGGTTGGTGCGAATGGCGATGTCCGCGGTGTGCTCGGAGGAATCGCTGACCTTCTGCACCGAGGCGACCACCTGGCCGATCATGCTCTGCAGCTTGCCGAGGAAACTGTTGAAGCCGGTGGCGATCGAGCCCAGCTCGTCGGCGCGGTCGCTGTGCAGGCGGCGGGTCAGGTCGCCTTCGCCCTGGGCGATGTCGTCGAGCATGGCGACCATCTGCTTCAGTGGGCGGGCGATGCCGTGGCCGACCAGCCAGACCACTGCCAGGCCGAGTGCGGCGATCAGCAGGCCGACCAGGGCCATGCCGGCCACGTCGGCCTGACGCTGGGCGGCGAGCTCGCCCTGGAGTTTCTGCAGGTCACCGAACACTGCTGCTTCCGGCAGTTGCAGCATCAGCGTCCAGCGCGTGTCGCTGCCGGCGACCTGGAACGGCAGGTACAGCTCGATGTGGCCGTGGTCGTGGTCGATGTCGTACTTGACCTGGTCGGCGGCCAATTGCTTGAGGTTCTTCACCTCGTTCTCGTCGAGGATCTGGCTGGCCGGCTCGCCGAGCTTGCTGGCGTCCTTGGTGTAGGCGACCAGGCGACCGTTGGCGGAGATCAGCGCCATCTCGCCGGCGCCGTCATACAGCTTCTGGTCGGCGCCGACCAGCAGGCGCTGGATGAAGTCGAGCGACAGGTCGGCACCGGCGGTGCCCTTGAACTGGCCGTCGACCAGGATCGGCGCGTTGAACGAGGCCAGCAGGGTCATCTTGCCGTTCAGCTCGTAGGGCGCTGGGTCGATCACGCAATTGCGCTTCTGCTGTTTCGGGCACAGGTAGTACTCGCCTTCTCGCACCCCGGTGGGCAGCAGCTTCTCGCTTTCCAGGGTCTCGCCAAGCGGTTCGACCACCGGCGTGCCGGCGTCATTGCGATGCCACCAGGGCATGAAGCGGCCCTGCGCGTCATGGCCGGGCTGGCCGATGTGATCGGCGTCAGTGCCGGCGAAGGCGTTCGGCTCCCAGGCCACATAGGCATCCAGCAGCTTGCTGTTGGCCGCCAGGGTCTGCTGCAGCAGGTTGGAGATTTCGCCGCGGCTGGCTGCCAGTTGCAGGGCGCCATTGGCGTCGGTCTGGCCGAGCAGCACGTTGGCCTGCGCCAGTTGCGCGGCTAGGGTCATCGGGTATTCCAGCTCGCGCTGGATCTCGCCGACCTGGGCGCGGGCCAGGGCGGCGAGGCGTTCCTTGATCACCTGGCCGAGCAGGTCCTGGGTGCGCTCCTGGACCAGCGCCTGGGTGCGCGCGCCGGCGAACAGCGAATACAGCACCAGCGCGGCGACGACGGCGAGGACACTGGCGCCGGCGAGAGCGGCGACGGAAAATTGGATCGATTTGAGTTTCATGCGGGCACTCCCCACGCGTGAAGACGATACTGGTTCTCGCTTATCGGCAGACCGGCAAAAAATCTTCAGCGTCACGGGTGCAAATCGGCATGCCGTTGGTCTATTGATACGGGCGTCCCAGCGGTCGCCCTCCACGCACGTGAAAGAGTTCTATCAGGAGAGGCACCATGATCTCGTTGTTTCGTCTCGGCGGACTGACCGCCGCTGTGCTGCTGGCGGGATGCCAGGCCGTCAACACTACCAGTGGCGGCGCAGTGGGCGTCGAGCGCAAGCAGTACATGTTCAGCATGCTGTCGACCGAGCAGGTCAACCAGATGTATGCGCAGTCCTACCAGCAGACGCTCAGTGAGGCGTCGAGCAAGGGCCAGCTGGACAAGAGCAGCAGCAACGCCAAGCGGGTCAACACCGTGGCGCAGCGGCTGATCGCCCAGGCGCCGATCTTCCGTCCGGATGCCGCGCAGTGGGACTGGCAGGTCAACCTGGTGGACAGCGACGAGGTCAACGCCAACTGCGGCCCGGGCGGCAAGATCATCGTCTACAGCGGCCTGATCGATAAGCTCAAGCTCACCGACGACGAGCTCGCTGCGGTGATGGGCCACGAAATCGCCCACGCCCTGCGCGAGCATGGCCGCGAGGCGATGTCACGGGCCTATGCGCAGCAGATGGGTGTGGGCATCGGCAGCGCGCTGCTCGGCATCGGCCAGGGTGGCGCCGACTTGGCCAATCAGGTGGTGGAGTACAGCCTGACCCTGCCGAACAGCCGCGGCAACGAGAACGAGGCCGACCTGATCGGCCTGGAACTGTCGGCGCGCGCCGGCTACAACCCCAACGCCGCGCTGACCCTGTGGCAGAAGATGGGCCAGGCCGGCGGCAGTGCGCCACCGGAACTGCTCAGCACTCACCCGTCGGACAGCACGCGCATGGCTAACCTGCAGGCGGCGATTCCCAAGGTCATGCCGCTCTACGAACAAGCCCGCAAGTGATTCGGCTGGTGTCGCCGAAAGCCGCGTCCTAGACTGTCCGCCGATGTTCTTCCATGACAAGGAGGCGTTGTGAAGATTGCCGTACTCGGGGGCACCGGCCTGCTCGGCCACCATGCGGCGCGCGCGGTCCACGCAGCCGGCCACCAGCTGGTGCTGATTCATCGCCCCTCGTCGCGGATCGAGCGGCTGGCCTACCTCGAGCCGGAATGCCGCGCCGCCGAACTGCTCGATCACACCACCCTGACCCAGGCGCTGCGTGGCCTGGACGGGGTGATCTTCTGCGCCGGCTACTATCCGACGCGGCCGCGGCGCTGGCAGGACGACGTGTCCAGTGCGCTGAACCAGAGCAACCATTTCTACGCGGCGTGCCTGGCGGCGCGGCTGCCGCGCATCCTCTACGTCGGTGCGGCGATCTCCCTGCCGCGCCACCCGCAGGGCCTGCCCGGCCACGAGGGGCTGTTCTACGAAGGCATGCCGCAGTGGAAGAACCCCTACCTGCTGTGCAAGTGGGCGCTCGACGAGCAGGCCCGCGAGCAGGCGCGCAGCGGGCTGCCGGTGGTGATCGGGATTCCCGGCATGACCCTTGGCGAGTTCGATGTCGGGCCGAGCACCGGGCGGCTGATCACCGCGATCGCCAGTGGCGAGATGCACCGTTATGTCGACGGGCGGCGCAACCTGATCGACGCCGCGGACGCCGGGCGTGGGCTGCTGCTGGCGCTGGAGAAGGGCCGAATCGGCGAGCGTTACCTGCTCACCGGGCATAACGTCGAAATGAGCGCGCTGACCCGCCGGCTCGCCGAGCTGCTTGGTGTGCCGGCGCCACGGCCGTTGCCCCTGGCACTGGCGCGCCTGTTCGCCGACCTCGGGCGCTGGCGCTACGCGCTGGCCGGCACGCCGCCGAAGCTCAGCGACACGGCGATCGCGGTGATGGCCGGCGGGCAGTTCCTCGATGGCCACAAGGCCCGCGAGGAACTGGGCTTCGTTGCCGACACGCCGCTGGAGGACACGCTGCAGCGGGCCATTCGCTGGTTCCGCGACAACCGGTATCTGTGAGGCGGCGCCGCTAGGGCAGGGCGATTTCCGCGTAGGGCCGGCTGTCCATGCCGAGCTGGGCGCGGAAGCTTTCCATGTCGAACATGGTGCACAGCTCTTCGATTTCGCCGCTGCTGTTGAGGGTCCAGCAGGCCATTGCCGAGATACTCAGCACCTTGTCGCTGACCGGGTAGCCGAGCGCGGATTTTTCGATGGTGCCGATCAGGGTGCTCCAGCTGAACACCTTGTTGCCTTCGGCCAGGCATTCCTCGATCACCACTTCCAGGCCGGGCATGGCCTTGCGGATGTCCACCACCATCTGCACGAAGGCGGCGCTGTTCAGCGGTCGGCCGACGAACGAGCTTTTGTAGAGGAAGGTCTTGCTGTGCATCTGTTCGGCCAGGGCCATACGACCTTTGTTCCAGGTCAGATCGATATGGTGGCGAACTACTTTCTTCATGTCGTCCAGCGTCATGCGTGCTCTCCCTGAGGGCGCCGAAGGAACTGCCCCGCACTCTAGCAGGGCATCCTCGGGAGGCATTGGCCGAAACGCCGGCATGCCGGCGTCAGCCTGACGTCAGAGCCAGCCGCTGAGCTTCATCGCCTCGTAGCCGGCGTACAGCGCCAGCACGGCGAACGCCGCGGCGGCGATGCGGTGGATCAGCGTCAGCGGCAGGCGCTCGGCGGCGAAGTTGCCGGCCAGCACCACCGGCACGTTGGCCAGCATCATGCCCAGCGTGGTGCCGATCACCACCATGGTCAGGTCCGTGTACTGCGCGGCGAGCATCACCGTGGCGACCTGGGTCTTGTCGCCCATCTCGGCGAGGAAGAAGGCGATCAGGGTGGTGAGGAACGGCCCGTAGCGTTTCAGTCGCGAGGCCTCTTCGTCTTCATCGATCTTGTCGGGGATCAGCGTCCACAGCGCCACCGCGGCGAAGCTGGCGGCGAGAATCCAGCTCAGCGTGGCCGCGCCCAGCAGGTTGGCGACGAACGCGCCGACGGCGCCGGCGGCAAAGTGGTTGGCTAGGGTGGCGACCAGCATGCCGGCGATGATCGGCCAGGGCTTGCGGAAGCGGCAGGCGAGCAGGAGGGCGAGCAATTGCGTCTTGTCGCCGATTTCGGCGAGGGCGACGATGCCGGTGGGCACCAGGAGCGATTCGAGCATCAGGGGTTCCAGAGGGGCGGGTCGACTAATCACATATGACACGCACGCCTGCCCACCCCGGGTCAGGTCATGTGTGTCATAGGTCTTGTCAAACCGCGAGCCTGTCTAGGCAGGCTTGGGTCGCACGCGCCATGGTCTGTGGACCAAGTATGTTGACGCGGGCCATACGAGCAGGGCGCTCGTGGGAGACTACTCCCCTAGGACGGGACGCATTGTGCCCAACGCGCCGGCGTTGGGCAACATCTTGCTCACTCGTCGTCGCGCGCCGAGCGCACGTTCATTTCCTCGTAACGGACGAAGCGCGAACCGTTCTTCAACCGGTAGCCCCACCAGATCGCGAGGAACAGCGGCAAGCTGATGTAGGTGGCGACCAGCCCGGCCCAGTCGACGCGTTCGCCGACGAACGCCTGGTAGTTCTGCCCGAGGGTGATCGCCAGGCACAAGCAGAAGGCGAACAGCGGGCCGAACGGGAACCACTTGGCGCGGTAAGGCAGCTCATTGAGGTCGCCGCCCTGCAGGACGAAGCCTTTGCGGAAGCGGTAGTGGGAGATGGCGATGCCCAGCCACACGATGAAGCCGCACATCCCCGAGGTGTTGAGCAGCCAGGTGTACACCGTCTTGTCGCCGACGAAGCTGGTCAGGAAGCACAGCGCACCGATCAGCGTGGTGGCGTACAGCGCGTTGCGCGGCACACCGCTGCGCGACAGGCGGCCGAACAACTGCGGCGCCTTGTTCTGCCGGGCCATGGTGAAGAGCATGCGCGCCGAGGCGTACATGCCGGAGTTGCCGGCCGAGAGGATCGCCGAGAGGATCACCGCGTTCATCACCCCGGCTGCCGCGGCCAGGCCGGCGCGCTCGAACAGCAGGGTGAAGGGCGAGGTGCTGATGTTGTCGCTGCCGGTCTTCAGCAGGCTGGGGTCGGTGTAGGGAATCAGCATGCCGATGACGAAGATCGACAGGATGTAGAACATCAGGATGCGCCAGAACACCTGGCGGATCGCCACCGGGATCGACTTCTGCGGATTCTCCGACTCGCCGGCGGCGACGCCGATCAACTCGGTGCCCTGGAACGAGAAGCCGGCGATCATCGCCACCCCGACCATCGCCTGCAGGCCGCCGACGAAGGGCGCATCGCCGGTGGTGAAGTTGCTGAAACCCGGTGCCTCGATGCCGTGCATGATGCCAAAGATGCTCGCCAGGCCGATGCCGATGAAGATCACCACGGCCACCACCTTGATCAGCGCGAACCAGAACTCGCTCTCGCCGAAGCCCTTCACCGAGAAGAAGTTGAGGGCGAACATCAGCGCCAGGAAGATCGCGCTCCAGTACAGCCCCGGCACATCGGGGAACCAGAAGGTCATCACCAGCTGCGCGGCAACGAGCTCCGCGGCAATGGTCACCGCCCAGTTGTACCAGTAGTTCCAGCCCATGGCGAAGCCGAAGCCTTCGTCGATGAAGCGGCTGCCGTAGGTGCAGAACGAGCCGGAATCGGGAATGTAGGCGGCCAGTTCGCCGAGGCTGGTCATCAGGAAGAACACCATCAGGCCGATCAGCGCGTAGGCCAGCAGCGCGCCGCCGGGACCGGCGGTGGCCACTGTGCTGCCGGAGGCGACGAACAACCCGGTACCGATCGAGCCGCCGATGGCGATCATGTTCAGGTGGCGCGGCTTGAGCGAGCGCTTGAGGTGCTGCGGGGTCTTTTCCGGCGATTTGGCGAACGTCAGTTCGACATCCTTGGTGAGACTTTTCACGGCGATCCTCGACTGGCAGGGCGCGGCAGGGCGCCGATCCTTGGGCTTATGGAGTGTGAGTGCTGACGGCGCAAAAGCAAGTTGCCCCCGCGACCTTGAGGTCGCAGGGTGCATGACGCTCAGTGCGGGCTCAGCCGCGCCGGGCGCGGTAGATGCGGAAGCCCTTGGCGTCGGCCAGGGTCTGGCAGGGGCCGAGGTTGGCCTCGATCAGCGGTACGTACTTGAGGAAGCTGTTGGCCACCAGGCGCAGCTCGCCGCCGGGACGCAGGTGCACGGCGGCCTGGCGCAACAGGTCTTCGCTGGCCTGGTAGTGGGTGTGCACGCCCTCGTGGAACGGCGGGTTGCTGAGGATCGCGCTGAGGCCCATCGGCGCCGCGGCGATGCCGTCGCCGCTCAGCACCTCGGCGTCCAGGCCGTTGGCGGCCAGGGTCAGGCGGCTGCTGGCGACGGCGAAGGCATCGACGTCGAGCATGCTCACCGTGCTGGCCGGGTAGCGGCGCTTGAGCACCGCGCCGAGCACGCCGGCACCGCAGCCGAAGTCGAGCAGGTGACCGGGCGGTAGTTGCTCGAGGTGCTCGAGCAGCAGCGCGGTGCCGCGATCCAGGCGGCCGTGGCTGAACACCCCGGGCAGGGTCACCACCTGCAGCGGTCCGTCGGCAAGCGGCAGTTCGTAGTGCTGCGCCAGTTGTTCCAGCTGCGGCGCCGCCGGCGCGCGCTCGACGTGCACCTGCCACAGCTGGCAATGCCGTGCGCTGTCCAGCTTGCGCGGCTGACCGAAGGGCTGCAGCTGCTTGGCGGCGCGCTCGATGCCGGCGCGCTTCTCTCCGACCAGGAACAGCTCGCCGCCGGGCAGGCGCGCAGCCAGGGCGTTGAGCAGGTAGTCGGTGAGCTCGCGGGACTTTGGCAGGAACAACACGGCGGCGCTGAACGCCTCGGCCGGTGGGCTGACACCGAACTGGCTGCGCCCGGTGAAGCGCGCGTCGAGGCGCGCCTGGTCGCCGGCATGCCAGCTCCAGCCGCGCGCCTGCGGCAGGCGGCCGAGCAGGTCGTCGGAGGGCAGGCCGGCGAGCAGCAGCGAGCCGTCGAACAGCTCGGCCTGACGCAGCAGCACTTCGCTTCGCGGGTCCATCGGGCGTTCCTTTAGTGCAGAAAGCCGCGCAGCTTAGCCGACCGTGCGGATCGCTGCACCGGCGAAGAACGCCTGGGCGTTCTCGCTGAGCTGGCCGACGATACGCTGGCGTGCCTCGCGGCTGCCCCAGGCGTTGTGCGGGGTGACGATCAGCCGCGGGATGTCGCCGGCCAGCAGCGGGTTGCCGTCGCGCGGCGGCTCGACGCTGAGCACGTCGAACGCGGCGCCGCCGAGATGGCCACGGCGCAGCGTGTCGGCCAGCGCCTGCTCGTCGACCAGGCCGCCGCGCGCGGTGTTGATCAGGAACGCGCCGGGTTTCATCAGCTCCAGTTCGCGCGCGCCGATCAGGTTGCGGGTCTGCTCGTTGAGCGGGCAGTGCAGGGTCAGCGCGTCGACCTGCGGCAACAGTTCGTTCAGCGCCAGGCGGTCGGCGCGGGGCGGCCGGCCGGGCAGCTGGCCGAGCAGCACGCGCATGCCGAACGCCTCGGCCAGACGTGCCACCGCGCCGCCCAGCTCACCGTGGCCGAGCAGGCCGAGGGTCTTGCCCTCCAGCTCGACGATCGGGAAGTCCAGCAGGCAGAACTGGTTGGCCTGCTGCCAGCGCCCGTCGCGCACCGCGTCGTGGTAGTCGGGCAGCCGCGTGGCCAGGGCGAGCAGCAGCATCAGGGTGTGCTGGGCCACCGAGGGCGTGCCATAGCCCTGGCAGTTGCACACCGTCACCCCGTGCGCGCGGGCGGCGGCCAGGTCGACGTTGTTGGTGCCGGTGGCGGACAACAGCACCAGTTTCAGCTCCGGGCAGGCGGCGAAGGTCGCCGCGTCGAGCGGCGCCTTGTTGCTGATCGCCACCTGGGCGCCGCGCAGGCGCTCGGCGACCTGCGCCGGCAGGCTGGCGTCGTGTACCACCAGCTCGTCGAAGGCGGCGCGCAGCGGCGTCAGATCGAGATCGCCGAGGTCGAGGGAGGCATGGTCGAGAAACACGGCGCGGTTGGGCATGGCGAAAACTTCCGAAGGAGCGGGGTGGGGAGGGTGCACGATAGCCGATGGGCAAACCCCGGCCATTGCACCTTGGTCTGTTTGAGCAGCAGGCGTTTGCGCCTATGATGCAAGCACTTCATCGCCGACCTCTAGTAGTGGTCTATGACTGAACCGTCTTCCCGTCCGCCGCTTTTCGAACGTCTCTTCGCGCAACGCACACTGCTGCCTATGGCGCGGGTGTTTGTCGTGCTGGTCTGCGTGCTGCTGTTCGCCAGCGTCGCCTGGATGCTCTGGTCGGCGCGCGAAACCCGCCTGCAAGAGGCGCAGATGGCGACCTCCAACCTGGCCTATTCGGTGTCCCGGCATGCACAGGACACCCTGAAGAAAGCCGACACCATTCTGGTCAGCCTCAGCGAGCGCCTGCAGGTCGACGGCCGCGACCCGCAGCAGTTGCAGCGTCTGCACCGCTTGCTGCAGGTGCAAGTCCGGGAGCTGCAGGATCTGCACGGGCTGTTCGTCTATGACCGCGACGGCCATTGGCTGGTCAGCTCGTTCGACACCATTCCGCACGATGCCAACAACAGTGACCGCGAGTATTTTCGCTTCCACCGCGACAACCCCGACCTCGGCCCGCACATCGGTCTGCCGGTGCGTAGCCGCACCACCGGTACCTGGGTCATCCCGCTGTCGCGGCGGCTGAACGACGCGCAGGGACAGTTCGCCGGGGTGCTGCTGGCGACCATCGACATGGACTACTTCCTGCGCTTCTACCGCACCTTCGACACCATGCAGTACGGTGCAATTTCCCTGTCGCTGGACAACGGCACGCTGCTGGTGCGCCAGCCGTTCGCCGAAGCGCTGATCGGTGCCGATCTGTCCGCCGGGCCGGTGTTCCACGACTACCTGCCGCGCCAGCCGGTCGGCAACCTCAGCGGCGTGTCGCTGGTCGATGGCGAGGCGCGGCTGTACAGCTACCGGCACCTGGAGGGCTACCCGCTGGTGGCGACCGCCGCCCTGGCCGAGCGCGAGGTGCTGGCCAGCTGGATGCGCGAAGTCTACGTGCAGATGGGCATCACCCTGTTTGTGGTGGTGCTGCTCGGTCTGTTCGGCTTCCACCTGATCCGCCAGATCAAGGCCGGGCTGGCCACCGAGCAGGCGCTGCGCACCACCCGCGACAGCCTGGAACTGCTCAACCAGCGCCTGGAGAAGCTGGCGCTGGAAGATGAGCTGACCGGCCTCGCCAACCGCCGGCATTTCATGTCGCGGCTCGCCGAGGAAGTCCTGCGCGCCGGGCGCAACCAGCGTTCGCTGGGCTTGCTGATGCTCGACGTGGACTACTTCAAGCAGTTCAACGACCTCTATGGCCACAGCGACGGCGACGTCTGCCTGCGCAGCCTCGGCCGCGTGCTGCGCGCCGCGCAGAAGCGCCCCGGCGACCTGGCGGCGCGCTACGGCGGCGAGGAATTCTGCCTGCTGCTGCCGGAAACCGACGCGGCCGGCGCGCAGGCGGTGGCCGAACAGGTGCGCGGCAACCTCGAGGCGCTGGCGATCGCCCATGCCGGCCACCCGCTGGGCATCGTCACGGTGAGCATCGGCGTGCACGCGCTGGTGCCGGTCGGCGATGGCACCGACGCGGCGACCCTGCTGCACTGCGCCGACCGCGCGCTGTACCAGGCCAAGGCCAAGGGCCGCAACCGCGTGCTGCGCTTCGAGATCAGCCTGTTCAAGGAAAAACTCTGAGGCCGCCATCCGACTGATCGCCGCCAACTGTATCTGGTGAGCGCTTAGGGCGCGGCGTAAGGTGAGCGGCAGTTACTTGCGGAGACCATCATGTACTGGGCGGAATTTCTCACCGTGGCGTTGATCCACCTGCTGGCGGTCGCCAGCCCCGGCCCGGACTTCGCCATCGTGGTGCGTGAGAGCGTGGCCAACGGCCGCCGCGCCGGCACCTGGACGGCGCTCGGCGTCGGTAGCGGGATCTTCGTTCACGTCGGTTATTCGCTGCTCGGCATCGGCCTGATCGTGTCGCAGTCGATCCTGCTGTTCAACGCGCTGAAATGGCTGGCCGCCGCTTATCTCCTCTACATCGGCCTCAAGGCGCTGCGCGCCAAACCGGCCGAGCCGGGCAGCCTGGAACTCGCCGGCGCAGCGCTCGAGCGCAGCGCACGCGGCGCCTTCACCACCGGTTTCGTCACCAACGGTCTGAACCCCAAGGCGACGCTGTTCTTCCTGTCGCTGTTCACCGTGGTGATCAATCCCCACACCCCGCTGTGGATCCAGGCCGGCTATGGCCTGTACCTGGCGGCGGCGACCGCGCTGTGGTTCTGCCTGGTGGCGCGGCTGTTCAGCCAGCCGCGGGTGCGCGCCGGTTTCGCCCGTCTGGGCCACTGGTTCGATCGGGCGATGGGCGCTGTGCTGATCGCCCTCGGGGTGAAGCTGGCCCTCACCCAGCTGCGCTGAGGCGCGGCTAGCCCTTCAAGGCGCTGAGGCGCCCCAGCGCCTGCACGTACTCGCGCGGGTTCTCGCCGAGCAGGCGGCGGAACATCGCGCTGAAGGCCCGCGCACTGCCGTAACCCAGATCGCGCGCCACGCCCTGCACGCTGTCGCCGGCCAGCAGGCGCGGCAGCGCTTCGGTCAGGCGCAGCTGCTGGCGCCACTCCTGAAAACTCATCTGCAGCTCCTGGCGGAACAGCCGCGCCAGGGTGCGCGAGCTGGCGCCGACCTCCTGGCTCCAGTCCTCCAGGGTGTGCGGGTGCTGCGGCTGTTGCAGCAGGCGCAGGCAGATCGCCTGCAGGCGCCGGTCCACCGGCATCGGCAGGTGCAACGGCAGCCGCTCGAGGGCGGCGATCTCGCGCAGGATCAGCTCCTGCACCAGCGGGTAGCTGGCGTGGTCGTCGGCGTGCTGCAACTGGATCGCGCGCAGGATCAGCTCGCGCAGCAGCGCCGTGACCGCCAGCACCTGGCAGGCGGAGAAGCCCCCCGCATCGGCGGTTTCGGGGATGAACAGGGTGCGCATGCGCACCGCGCCGGACATGAAAATCTCATGCTCGACCTCGGGCGGAATCCATACCGCGCGGGTCGGCGGGATGATCCACGCGCCCTGCGCGGTGACCAGGCGCATCAGCCCGCTGGCGGCGTAGAGGAACTGCGCCTGCTGGTGACGGTGCACGGCGACGTGCTGACCGTCGCGGTAGTCGACAGCGATGGCGGCCAAGCGGCCGTGCAGCGGGTACTCGATGAGCATGTCCGGTTCGATGACTTTTATGTCGGGTATGCGTTGTGGCTGCAACCTAGCATGAAGCCTCGACTCCACCAACCCAACGACACCGCTGCCATGAACCGACGCCGCACCATCATTCGCTACATCAACGCCGCCCACATCATCGACCACATGTTCATGCTGATCTTCCCGGCCGCCGTGCTGGGCATGGGCGCCAGCTTCCAGCTCAGCTACGCCGAGCTGATCGGCCTGTCGCTGGGCGGCTTCATCGCCTTCGGCGCCTGCTCGCTGCCGGCCGGCTGGCTGGGCGACAAGTGGGACCGCCGGCACATGCTGCAGCTGTTCTTCATCGGCATCGGCGCGGCGGCGATCCTCACCGGCTGCAGCACCAGCGTGCCGATGCTGGTCGGGGGCCTGACCCTGATCGGCGTGTTCGCCGCCATCTACCACCCGGTGGGTAGCGCCATGCTGGTCGCCCACGCCGAGAACCGCGGCCGCGAGCTGGGCATCAACGGCATGTGGGGCAACCTCGGCGTGGCCTTCGCCGCCTTGCTCACCGGCCTGCTGACCGCGCAGTTCGGCTGGCGCGCGGCGTTCATCCTGCCCGGTGCGCTGGCGGTGCTGATCGGCCTGGCGTTCGCCTGGCAGGTGCGCGCCGAGGCGCCGGTCGAGACGCTCCGCGCCGCCCCGCGCGGGGCTGGCGGCCAGCGCATCTCGATGGGCCTGGTGTTCGGCGTGCTGGCGCTGGTCACCGCCAGCGGCGGGGTGGTGTTCAACGCCACCACGGTGACCTACCCGAAGCTGTTCCAGGTGCGCCTGCACGATTTGCTGGTGTCGCCGGAGAGCCTCGGCCTGGTGGTCAGCCTGGCCTATGCATTCGGCGCCGTGGCGCAGTTGACCATGGGCCGGCTGCTCGACCGCTTCAGCCTGAAGACGCCGTTCGTGCTGCTCACCCTGTGCCGGGCGCCGTTGCTGGTCGGCCTTGCCTATGCCGAGGGCTGGTCGGTGATCGTGCTGGGCGCGGCGTTCATGTTCGCGGTGTTCGGCCAGGTCACGGTCAACGACGCGATGGTCGCCAATTTCGTCGCCCCGCAGTGGCAGTCGCGGGTGTTCGCCTTGCGCTACTTCGTGTCGTTCGGCGCCAGCGCCGCGGCGATTCCGCTGATCGCCTACCTCGAGCCGCGCCATGGCCTGAGCGGCCTATACCTGTTGATGGCCGGTTTCGGCGCGCTGACCTTCGCCGCCGCGCTGGTCTTCCCGCGCACCGCGGCGCACGCCGAGGTGGCACGCGCCTGAGCGGGCGTAGGTCGGTGGCCTACGCTACGCGGCCGGCAAGCGGGTTGTAGGAGCGAATTCATTCGCGATCAGCGGCCGCGGTCGCGAATGAATTCGCTCCTACACAGCACGGCAACGCTTTGGCTGCCCCTGAAAATAGAAAAGCCCCGCCGAGGCGGGGCTTTTTCATGTGGCGCGTAAGCGTTACAGCAGCTCGACGGCCACCGCGGTGGCTTCGCCGCCACCGATGCACAGCGAGGCCACGCCGCGCTTGCCGCCGGTGTTACGCAGGGCGTTGATCAGGGTAACGATCAGCCGCGAGCCGGTCGAACCGACCGGGTGGCCCTGGGCGCAGGCGCCGCCGTAGACGTTGACCTTGGCGTGGTCGAGGCCGTGTTCGCGCATCGCCAGCATGGTGACCATGGCGAAGGCTTCGTTGATCTCGAACAGGTCGACGTCGTCCTTGTTCCAGCCGGTCTTCTTGAACAGCGTGCTCATCGCGCCGATCGGGGCGATGGTGAACTCGCTCGGGTCCTGGCTCTGGGTGGCGTGGGCGACGATCTTGGCCAGCGGCTTGAGGCCACGCTTGGCGGCTTCCTCGGCGGTCATCAGCACCAGCGCGCTGGCACCGTCGGAGATCGAGCTGGCGTTGGCGGCGGTGATGGTGCCGTCCTTCTTGAACGCCGGCTTGAGGCCGGGGATCTTGTCCAGGTTGGCGGTCAGCGGCTGCTCGTCGTCCTTGATCACCACCTCGCCCTTGCGGCTGGTGACGGTCACCGGAACGATCTCGGCGTCCAGCGCACCGCTCTGGATCGCGGCCTGGGCGCGCTTCAGCGACTCGATGGCGTAGGCGTCCATCTCTTCACGGCTGATGCCGTACTTGTCCGCGGTTTCCTGGGCGAAGGAGCCCATCAGGCGACCGGTGCGGGCGTCTTCCAGGCCGTCGAGGAACATGTGGTCCTTGATCTCGCCGTGGCCCATGCGCAGGCCGGTGCGGGCCTTTTCCAGCACGTAGGGCGCGTTGGACATGCTTTCCATGCCGCCGGCGACCATCACCTCGTTGCTGCCGGCTTTCAGCGCGTCGAAGGCCTGCATCACCGCCTTCATGCCCGAACCGCACAGCTTGTTGATGGTGGTGCAGCCGGTGGCGCTGGGCAGGCCGGCGCTGAGGGCGGCCTGGCGGGCCGGGCCCTGCTTGAGGCCGGCGGGCAGCACACAGCCCATGATCACTTCCTGCACGTCGGCAGGCTGGATGCCGGCGCGGGCCACGGCCTCGCGAATGGCAATGGCGCCCAGGTCGACGGCGCTGACAGCGGATAGGCTGCCTTGAAGACCACCCATAGGGGTACGCGCACCGCTGACAATGACGATATCGGACATCGAGGTTTCCTCTGTTTAATGAAGCGTGTTCGGCCGGCGATTCTAAGCGCTGAAAGGTCCGGGCAAATCATTCTTAGGACTGATTCCGACACCGGCGAAGCGCCTTACAGTCTGGTCAGAATCAACAACAATTCCGTTTTGCTCAGGTGTTCCTATGCTCTCGACCCGTCTCATCGCCCCCGCCGACAACGCCTACGCCTATCCGCTGCTGGTCAAGCGCCTGCTGATGTCGGGCAGCCGCTACGAGAAGACCCGCGAAATCGTTTACCGCGACCAGGTGCGCTACAGCTACGCGACCTTCATCGAACGCGTCGCGCGGCTGGCCAACGTGCTGACGGCGGCCGGGGTCAAGGCGGGCGATACCGTGGCGGTGATGGACTGGGACAGCCACCGTTACCTTGAGTGCATGTTCGCCATCCCCATGCTCGGCGCAGTGCTGCACACCATCAATATCCGTCTGTCGTCCGAGCAGATCCTCTACACCATGAACCACGCCGAGGACCGCTTCGTGCTGGTCAACGCCGAGTTCGCCGGCCTCTATCAGGGCATCGCCGCGCAGCTGACCACGGTCGAGAAGACCCTGCTGCTCACCGACACCCCGGAGCAGAGCGTCGAGCTGCCGAACCTGGTCGGCGAGTACGAGAGCCTGCTGGCCGCCGCCAGCCCGCGCTACGAGTTCGCCGATTTCGACGAGAACTCGGTGGCCACCACCTTCTACACCACCGGTACCACCGGTAACCCCAAGGGCGTGTACTTCACCCACCGCCAACTGGTCCTGCACACCCTGTCGATGGCCACCACCATGGGCAGCCTGGACAGCATCCGCCTGATGGGCAGCGACGACGTGTACATGCCGATCACCCCGATGTTCCACGTGCACGCCTGGGGCGTGCCCTACGTGGCCACCATGCTCGGGGTCAAACAGGTCTACCCGGGGCGTTACGAGCCGGACATGCTGTGCCGGCTGATCCGCGAGGAGAAGGTCACCTTCTCCCACTGCGTGCCGACCATCCTGCAGATGGTGCTCAATGCGCCGACCGCCCAGGGCCACGATTTCGGCGGCCTGAAGATGATCATCGGCGGCAGCGCGCTGAACCGCTCGCTGTATGAAGTCGCCAAGTCGCGCGGCATCCAGCTCACCGCCGCGTATGGCATGTCCGAGACCTGCCCGCTGATCTCTTGCGGCTTCCTCAACGAGGAACTGCGCGCCGGCAGCGAGGACGAGCGCACCACCTACCGCATCAAGGCCGGCATACCGGTGCCGCTGGTCGAGGCGGCGATCATGGACGACCACGGCAACTTCCACCCGGCCGACGGCGAGTCGCAGGGCGAGCTGGTGCTGCGGGCGCCGTGGCTGACCCAGGGTTACTTCCGCGAGCCGGAGAAGGGTGAGGAACTGTGGCAGGGCGGCTGGATGCACACCGGTGACGTCGCCACGCTGGACAGCATGGGCTTCATCGACATCCGCGACCGCATCAAGGACGTGATCAAGACCGGCGGCGAATGGCTGTCCTCGCTGGAGCTGGAAGACCTGATCAGTCGCCACGCCGCGGTGCGCGAAGTGGCGGTGGTCGGCGTGCCCGACCCGCAGTGGGGCGAGCGGCCGTTCGCGCTGCTGGTGCTGCGTGACGGCGCCGAGCTGGACGCCAAGGCCTTGAAGGAACACCTCAAGCCCTTCGTCGAACAGGGCCTGATCAACAAGTGGGCGATTCCTTCGCAGATCGCCATCGTTACCGAAGTTCCCAAGACCAGCGTCGGTAAGCTGGATAAGAAACGCATCCGCGGTGACATCGCCCAATGGCAAGCCAGCGGCAGCGCATTTTTGTCCACCGTGTAAGCCTTTCAAGCGACGCTTAGCGCTCCTACCACGCACGCGCTAGGCGTTTTTGCGCTGCTTTCAGGTGATATTGGTCTAGGGTTAGTCCCGGGTAGGGGGACTAAACCCGCGGGCTAGAGTGCTTGGTCACGCAAATCACACTTTCGACTGATCATTAGGTATTAGCCCCTGGCTATAGTCCGCTGCATCCATAACAAAAAAACACATGGAGTAGCGTCGATGACAACAACAAGAACGTTCTGGCGCCTGGCGAAGTTGCCGCTGGCCGTCAGCCTGGCTTCCACCCTCGCGTCACCGGCATTCGCCGTCAGTTTCAACATCGGTGAAATCGAAGGGCAGTTCGACTCGGCGCTCTCCGTGGGGGCCAGCTGGTCGACCGCTGATGCCAACAAGGACCTGATCGGCGTCAACAACGGTGGCCGTGGCCTGTCGCAGACCTCCGACGACTCGCGGCTGAACTTCAAGAAGGGCGAAACCTTTTCGAAGATCTTCAAGGGCATCCATGACCTCGAGCTGAAATACGGCGACTTCGGCGTGTTCACCCGCGGCAAGTACTGGTACGACTTTGAGCTGAAGGACGAGAGCCGGCTGTTCAAGGACATCGACGACCATAACCGCAAGGAAGGCGCGCAATCCTCCGGCGCCCAGCTGCTCGACGCCTTCGCCTACTACAACTATGCCGTTGCCGAGCAGCCGGGTTCGGTGCGTCTGGGCAAGCAGGTGGTCAGCTGGGGTGAAAGTACCTTCATCCAGGGCGGCATCAACTCAATCAACCCAGTCGACGTTTCAGCGTTCCGCCGCCCAGGCGCGGAGATCAAGGAAGGCCTGATTCCGGTCAACATGTTCTTCGTTCAGCAGAGCCTGACCGAGAACCTGTCGGCCGAAGCTTTCTACCAGCTGGAATGGGACCAGACGGTCGTCGACAACTGCGGCACCTTCTTCTCGCAACCCGACGTGGTGGCCGATGGCTGCGACCAAAACCTGGCAGTGCTGACCAACAACCCTGCGCAGATTGCTGCGATCAATGCCGCGCTGCGTAACGTTGGTTTGAGCGTCACTCCGTCGGAGTGGAACGAAGGCCTTGTGGTGCAGCGTGGTGGAGACCGCGATGCACGCGACGGCGGCCAGTTCGGCGTCGCCTTCCGCTACATGTTCGACCCGCTGGATACCGAGTTCGGCTTCTACGCGATGAACTACCACAGTCGCTTGCCGATCTTCAGCGGCGCCGGTCCGAGCGCAGCCAACCAGGCGCGGATCAACGCCGTGGCCAGCGGTGCTGCACAGCAAGGCGGCTTCAGCCCGGCCGCGATTACTGCTGCCGCTTCGCTCGGCGCCGCCGCTTCTGCGGGCAACGGTCAGTACTTCATGGAGTACCCGGAGGACATCCGCCTGTACGGCCTAAGCTTCTCCACCACATTGCCCACCGGCACCGCGTGGAGTGGCGAGTTCAGCTACCGGCCGAATGCGCCGGTGCAGTTGTCGACCACCGATGTGCTGTATGCCGGCCTGAAGAACATGGCGATCACCACTCCGGCTGGCATCGTGCGGCCCTATGCCAATGCTTCATTGCTAGGGGCAGCACCGGGCAGCGATCTGCACGGTTACAACCGCAAGGAAATCTCCCAGCTGCAAACCACCTTTACCCACTTCTTCGACCAGGTCATGGGCGCCGAGCGGCTGACCCTGGTGGGCGAAGTCGGCTGGACTCACGTGGGCGGTCTGGAAAGTACCTCCGAGGCGCGTTACGGGCGTGATCCGGTGTTCGGCCCGGGCGCCTTGCCGGGAACTCTTGGCGGTGCGCCAACTTGCGTCGGGCTCAACATCGCGACCGTTGGCGCGACCGGGCCCCGAGACAACGTCAGTCGCTATTGCGACAGCGATGGCTTTACCACCAGCGACGCTTGGGGTTATCGCGCACGGGCGATCTGGGACTACAACGACGTGATCGCCGGGGTGAACCTCAAGCCGAACGTAGCCTGGTCGCATGACGTAGACGGCTACTCGCCAGGTCCGGGTGCCAACTTCGAGGAAGGCCGCAAAGCCATTAGCTTCGGTCTGGATGCCGAGTACCAGAACACTTACACCGCCAGCCTGTCGTACACCAACTTCTTCGACGGCAAGTTCTCCACTTTGGAAGATCGTGACTTCGTCGCTATGAGCGTCGGCGTAAACTTCTAAGCGGACTGGAATTAGGAAGACGATGATCATGAAAACTAACAAAAGTCTGCTGCAAACCGGTGTTCTGGCGCTTTCGCTGCTGTCTGCCAGCGTGATGGCGGCGTCGGCCGAAGATGCCGCCAAACTGGGCACCACGCTGACCCCGGTGGGTGCCGAGAAGGCCGGTAACGCCGACGGCTCGATCCCGGCCTGGACCGGTGGCCTGCCGACCAACGCCGGCGCGGCGGATGCCAAGGGCTTCCTCGCCGATCCGTTCGCCAGCGAGAAGCCGCTGTTCACCATCACCGCGGCCAACGCGGCGCAGTACAAGGACAAACTGACCCCTGGCCAGCAGGCGATGTTCAAGCGCTACCCGGACACCTACAAGATGCCGGTGTACACCAGCCACCGCAGCGCCGCGCTGCCGGCCAAGGTGGTCGAGGACACCAAGTACAACGCCACCCACACCAAGCTGGTGCAGGGCGGTAACGGTCTGGAGGACTTCAAGACTGCCAACCCGTTCCCGATTCCGCAGAACGGTCTGGAAGCGATCTGGAACCACATCACCCGCTGGCGCGGTGGCAGCGTGCGCCGTCTGGTCACCCAGGCGACCCCGCAGCCGAACGGTTCCTACTCGCTGGTGTACTTCCAGGACGAGTTCACCTTCCGCACCAACCTCAAGGACTACGACGCCAGCAAGCCGAGCAACGTGCTGTTCTACTTCAAGCAGCGCGTGACCGCTCCGGCGCGTCTGGCCGGTAACGTACTGCTGGTCCACGAGACCCTCGACCAGGTCAAGGAGCCGCGTCTGGCCTGGCTGTACAACGCCGGTCAGCGCCGCGTGCGCCGCGCTCCGCAGGTGTCGTACGACGGTCCGGGTACCGCCGCCGACGGTCTGCGGACTTCCGACAACTTCGACATGTACAACGGTGCGCCGGACCGCTACGACTGGAAACTGGTCGGCAAGCAGGAGCTGTACATCCCCTACAACAGCTACAAGCTGGACGATCCGAAGCTGAAGTACTCGGACATCATCAAGGCTGGCCACATCAACCAGGACCTGGCGCGCTACGAGCTGCACCGCGTCTGGCACGTGACTGCGACCTTGAAGGCGGGCGAGCGGCACATCTACGCCAAGCGTGACTTCTTCATCGACGAAGACACCTGGCAAGCCACCGAGATCGACCACTACGACGGTCGCGGCACCCTGTGGCGTGTCGCCGAGGCGCACAACCAGTACTACTACGACAAGCAGGTGCCCTGGTACACCCTGGAAACCCTGTACGACGTACTGTCCGGCCGTTACCTGGCGCTGGGCATGAAGAACGAGGAGAAACAGGCCTACGACTTCAACTACGCCGCTTCGGAAAGTGACTACACCCCGGCGGCCCTGCGCCAGGCCGGCGTGCGCTAGACAACTCTCGCACTTCCCGTGCATTTGACCGGCCTTCGGGCCGGTTTTTTATTGCCTGAGATGACCAGCGCTTCAAATACCCCGGGCAAGGGTCTAGGCTGCGAGCGTCCAGATTGTTGCCCTGCCCACAATCAGAAATCCGGTATGACTGAGCTGTCCAGTAATCCCCGCTCCGCTGCCTTCGCCACTGATTCTGCTGCCGATGGCCGCTTCTTCCGGCCGCCACTCCCCGACGGCCACGTGCCGCGCCCTGCGCTGTGCGAACGGCTGAACGGCGGCCTGAGCGGGCGCCTGCTGCTGGTCTGCGCGCCGGCCGGCTTCGGCAAGAGTTCGCTGGCCGGCGAGTTCTGCCAGCAGCTGCCGGCCGAGTGGCGCAGCCTGTGGTTCGGCCTGAGCCGCCGCGACAGCGATCCGGGGCGCTTCCTCGAACGCCTGCTGACCGGCCTGCGCCGCTACCTGCCGGGTCTCGGTGAAGAGGCACTCGGCGTGCTGCGCATGCGCCAACGCCATCAGCCGTTCGCCTTCGAGGAATGGCTGGATGGCCTGCTCGACGAGCTGGCGGGCAGCCTGGATGCCGCGCAGCCGTTGCTGCTGGTGCTCGACGACTACCATTTGGCGCAGGGTGCGGTGCTCGACCGCTGCCTGCAGTTCCTCCTCAATCACCTGCCGCCGGGCTTGCTGCTGCTGGTCACCAGCCGCCAGCGCCCGGACTGGCATCTGGCCCGCCTACGGCTGTCCAAGCAGTTGCTCGAACTGGACGAACAGGACCTGCGCCTGACCCACGAAGAGTCGGCGACCCTGCTGGCCAGCCAGGGCACCGCGCTGAGCAATGCCGACCTGCAGACCCTGCTGCAGCGCAGCGAAGGCTGGGTCGCCGGCCTGCGTCTGTGGCTGCTGGCCGCCGCCGATGAGCCGGATGGCCGGCTGCCGTCGTTCCACGGTTCCGATGGCTTGATCCGCGACTACCTGCTGGAAGAAGTGATCGAGCGGCAGAGTGCGGACGTGCAGGCCTTCCTGTATGACACCGCATGCCTCGACCGCTTCTGTGCCGAGCTGTGTGATGCGGTGCGCGACAGCCACGACAGCGCAGCGATCCTCCGTCATCTGCAGGCCAACCAGGTGTTCCTCGTGCCGCTCGACGAGCAGGGCCGCTGGTTCCGCTACCACCACCTGTTCTCCGACCTGCTGCGCGCCCGCCCGCAGGAGGGCAGCCAGCCGGCCGCGCGCCTGCACCTGCGCGCCTGCCGCTGGTACAGCGCACAGGGCTGGCTCGACGAGGCCATCGACCAAGCGCTGCGCGCCGGTCAGCCGGACGTGGCGGCCAACCTGGTGCAGAACCTCTCCGAGGTGCAGCTGCTCGGCGAGCAGAACGTTGCCATGCTGCTGCGCTGGAAGATGGACTTGCCGGAAAGCCTGCTCGGCAGCTCGCCGCGGCTGATCGTGCTGTACGCCTGGGCCCTGGCACTGGCCTGCCAGCTGGACGCCGCCGAGGAACTGGCGCGTCAGCTGACGCGCTTCCTGCCGGCGCCCTCGGCACGCGCGCAGCGCTCGATGCTCGCCCAGTGGCTGGCACTCAGCGGGGTGATTGCCCGCGGCCGCGGCGATAGCGCCACGGCCGAGGCCTATTGCAGCGAGGCGCTGGCCAGCCTGCCGCGCGAGCGTACCGGGCAGCGGCAGATGTGCCTGTCGACCCTGGCCAACCTGGCGGTGGTCAAGGGCGATCTGTGGCGTGCCCGTGGCCTCAACCGCGAGGCGCTGGAGCTGGCGCGGCGGGTCGGCAATCCATTGTTCGAGGCGCTGGCGCACTACGACCGCGCCCGCGTGCTGCAGGCCCGCGGCGAAGTGCTGCGCGCCTTGGATGAAGTGCAGCAGGGCCTGGCACGCCTGCACGGCCTGCCGGCGCAGCGCCTGTACGCGGTGCGTGCGCGGCTGACCCTGTACGAAGGCCTGCTGCTGATCCAGCGTCTGCAGCCGGAGGCGGCGCGCATCAAGCTGCTCGCCGGGATCGCCGAGGCGCGCGCCTGTCGCGACCTCAGCCTGCTGATCGGCTACTACCTGCTGGCCGGCCTGGACGGCCGCTTCGGCCGCTACGCCGAGGCGTTCGCCCACCTCGCCGAAGCCGAGCGGCTGATGCACATCTGGGACGTGCCGCCGATCTACTACCTGGCCATGCTGACCCTGGCCAAGTGCGAGCTGTGGCTGCCGCAGGGCCAGCTGGAGCAGGCCGGGCTGTGGCTGACCCGCCTGGCCGAAACCTACAGCGGCGAAGAGGCGGCCAGTGCCCCGGAATTCCACCCGCAACTGCCGCTGCACCTGGAGCTGCAACTCGCCGCGCTGGAGCGCGCCCAGGAGCAATGGCCGCAGGCGGAGCGCCGCCTGCGTGCCCTCAGCTTGCGGGTGCACAGCACCGGCGGGCAGACCCTGGGCCTCACCGCGCAGGTCGAACTGATCCGCCATTGCCTGCGGCACCGCCAGGACCGCGAGGCGCGCCAGTTGCTGCTGCAGTGCCTGGAAGGGGCGATCGGCGGCGCCTTGCTGCCGTTCCACGCGCTGCTGGTCGAGCATCCGCAGTGGTTGCGCGAGCAGCTGCAGGCGGCGCCGCGGTGTGCGGCCGGCGAGGCGCTGCTGGCGCTGTTGCCGGAAGGCGAGGTGGTCGAGGAAGTGGTCAGCGGCACCGCCGAGGCGCTGAGTGCGCGCGAGCTGGCGGTGCTCGAGCTGATCGCCCAGGGCTGCTCGAACCAGGAGATCAGCGATCGGCTGTTCATCTCCCTGCACACGGTGAAGACCCACGCGCGGCACATCAACAGCAAGCTCGGCGTCGAGCGGCGCACCCAGGCGGTGGCGCGGGCCAAGGCGCTGGGGCTGTTGCGCTAACGCCCTGGCGGCAGACCGCGCGCCGTTACGGCGTGGCCGGCGCCGGCAGGCTCAGATCCAGCTTGGCCGCCGGCGCCGCGGCCGGTTTGGCCTGCGCCAGTTGCTGTTCGATATCACCCTGGATCGTCGCCAGCACCGGCAGCAGTTCCGCCATGCTGGCGCGCACCTCGGCGTCCGGGTGCTGCTGGGCCAGCTCGCCGACCCGCGCCAGCAGTTGCGGGCGGATGTCGGCGTCGAGGTGGACGAACAGCTCGGGCAGCTGCTTGCCCAGTTCGGCGGCATACAGGGCGATGTCGTCCTGGTTGAACTGGCGGGTCAGGCCCAGGTAGTCGAGCGCGCTGGAGGTCAGCATGGCCGCCGCGGCCTTGGTCTCGCGCAGGCCCTGCAGGCGCACCGGGTTGCGCTGCTCCTTCTGCGACAGGGTCATCCAGAACTCGGTGGTGAGGGTGAACAGCACCGCCTGCTCGCGCAGCGAATAGGTCATCAAACCGAGCGCTTCGGCGCCGTAGGGCTGCTGCGCGGCACGGAAATCGAAGTACAGGCGCATCAGCTCCTTGAGCTGGAACAGCACCTCGCGCGCTTCGTTCTGGCGCAGCTCCAGCGGCGCGTAGATGTTCAGCTGCGGGCGCAGGTTGTCTTCGCTGACCATGCGCCGGTAGATCGGTCCGGTGAATTCGCCGCTGCGCCGCGGCAGGGCGTTGGCCTGGCTGGTGTCGACCTGCTGCAGCGCCTCGAGCAATTGCCGGTACTGCGCGCTGCCCCACGGCTTGTCGAGGTCGGGGATCTTCTGGCCGAGGTAGAACAGCTCGGCCGCCGACAGCGGGCGCAGCAGAACCAGCAAAAGGATGGCCAGCGGCCAGAGCAGGTGGCGTGATAGCGTCATCGCGAAACAGAATCCGGCAGCGGACGGGCAGGTCTGCAGAGTAGCGAGCCCGCCTGTCGCCGTCACCCTGAGCCTTGGTTGGGAACGACGATGGAAGTGGCAGGCGAGCTGGGCGCGGTGCGGGCGGTGTTCGAGGACCTCGGCGGTCACGACGTGCTGCTGCGCCAGGGCGAGGGCGCGGAGGGGCCGCTGGTCGGCCATCTGCAGCGTACCAATATCCAGCTGGCGGCGATCCCGGTGTTCGTCCGCAAGGGTCTGGCCGAGACCACGGTCAACGACCTGCTGGAAGCGGCCAAGGTGTCGCGGCGCACCTTCTACAAGTACTTCGCCAACAAGATCGAGGTGCTCGAAGGCATCTACCGCACCTCGGTGCTGCTCCTGCTCAGCCGCTTCCGCGAGCTGGAGCACGGCGCCGGCAACGCGCAGGCCTGGTTGCAGCGCATGGTCGACTGCTTCTTCGAGTATCACTTGGCGGTCGGCCCGATCATCCGCCTGATGCAGGAAGAGGCGCTGCGCGCCGACTCGCCGCTGGCGCCGCACCGTCAGCGCGCCCATCAGGAAATGGTCCGTCTGCTGCGCGAACGCCTGGAGTCGCAGGACGAGCAGCAGGACCCGCTGCTCTCGCACACGCTGATCTGGGCGATGGAAGCCGCCTCACTCGACCTGCTGGTGCGCCAGGCGCCGCGCAGCGAGATCGAGCACGCCAAGCAGGTGCTCGGAGCTCTGGTCAGCAGCGCCCTCTGTCTGCGCTCAACCTAGGTTGGGCGGGCAAGCGCGGCGCCGCGTGCTTTGCTAGGCGCCTCAACAAGAACAATGCCCGAGGTGCCCGCATGTCCGCTTCCAGCCTTACCCTCCATCCGCCGCTGGCCGGCGGATTCGCCCGCCTGGGCTTCGGTGCCTTGCCGCTCGAGCGCCTCAAGGCGCGTTACGCCCATGTCGACAGCGGCTCGCGCTTCATCGAGTTGGACGGCTTCAACGTCCACTACCGCGACGAAGGCAGCCGCGACAAGCCGGTGCTGGTGCTGATCCACGGGGTGATGGCTTCGCTGCACACCTGGGACGGCTGGGTGCAGGCGTTCGCCGCGCACTATCGGATCATCCGCTTCGACGTGCCCGGCTTCGGCCTCACCGGGCCGGCGCGCGACGGCGTGTACAACGCCGAGCGGATGACGGCGATCTTCGCCCAACTGCTCGACTACCTCGGAGTGAACAAGGCCGACGTGGTCGGCAACTCGCTGGGCGGCTACATCGCCTGGAACTTCGCCCTGGCCCAGCCGCAGCGGGTCGGCAAGCTGATCCTGGTCGACCCGGCCGGCTACCACATGCACAAGATGCCGTGGATGATCGCCGCCGCCGCACTGCCCGGCGCCACCGTGGCGATGCCGCTGTGGATGCCGCGCGCGCTGGTGGCGCAGGGCATCAAGGAGGTCTACGGCGAGCCGGGGCGGATCAAGCCGGGGATCATCGACCGCTACTACGACATCAGCCGGCGGCCGGGCAACCGCAAGGCGGCAATGGAAATCTTCCGCGTGCTGATCAAGGTCAACCGCGAAGAACTGCACGGCACCGCGCAGCGGGTGGCGAACCTCAAGGTGCCGACCCTGCTGATGTGGGGCGAGCGCGACCGCTGGATTTCGCCGAAGCACGTGCCGCTCTGGCAGCGCGATGTGCCGGGCATCCAGGTCAAGACCTACCCGGGCGTCGGCCACGTGCCGATGGAGGAAATCCCCGAGCAGAGCGCGGCCGACGCCATGCGTTTCCTGCGCGGCTGAAGCGCAGGGTTGCACCGCCGACGGGCCACTGCGGTGGCCCGTGTGGTTTGCGCAGGCCTGCGGAGTGGCGGGCGCTTGATCGGGATCAACATGCCCGGGGCTGGCTTCGCTAACGTGGCAAGCCATACCGCCAGCCCCGAGCATCGCCATGGCCAAGCCCTTTCCTCTCAACCCCAAGCATCCCGAGCGCATCTGCTGGGGCTGTGACCGCTACTGCGCGGCGCATGACCTGGCCTGCGGCAATGGCGCGGATCGCACCATGCACCCCGCCGAGATGCTCGGTGACGACTGGTATCTGCATGGCGACTGGGGTATCGCCGCGCCGCTGGGCGCCGAGCGGAGCAGTGCCGCCGATGTGACGAGCATTCGCTTGCAACCGCTCGCCAGCTGACCGGCGCCTCGGCCGGCCAGCGACAATCTGCGGGCATAAAAAAAGGCCACACCAGGTGGCCTGAAGGGTAAGCGGAACGGGGCTATCAACCGGCGGCGCGGGCCAGCTCCGGGGCGTCGAATTCGCCGCGGGTCGCGTACAGCAGGTCGAGGTTGTTGTGCTGCCAGGGGTGGAAGTCGGCCTTGAAGAAGTCCAGGTAGGGGCGCAGCAGGGCGCGGAAGATGCCGTCCTTGCCCCACATCCAGCTCAGCCCGTCGCGCCACAGGCGCCAGTTCCACAGCAGGCCATCGCGCTTGAGCATGTGGATCAGGCCGCGATGGGTGTCGAGCATGAAGAAGAAGGTGCCCATCACCATCGCCCGGCGCAACAGTTTGCGGTTGCCGCAGACCTGCTGGTAGACGTCGAAGGCCACCGCCTTGTGCTCGGTCTCTTCCAGCGCGTGCCAGCGCCACAGGCGCTGCAGCACCGGGTGGGCGCCGGCCAGGTAGTCCGGGTGCTTGAGCAGGCCGTCGGCCATGATCGCGGTGATGTGCTCCAGGGCGGCGGTGGCGGCCAGCTGGCGCTTCGCCGAGAACTTCTTCTGGGTGTAGCGGATGCGCACCTGGGCGCGTTTCTCCAGGCGGGTGATGTCGTAGCCGAGGTCACGCAGGCGCGCGCTGTATTCCAGGTGCTCGCGGCTGTGGTGGCCTTCCTGGCCGATGAAGCCGCGGATTTGTTCTTTCAGTACCGGGTCGGTGATCTGGTCGCGGAACTGCCGCACCGAGTCGATGAAGAAGCGCTCGCCATCGGGAAACATCACCGACATGGCGTCGAACAGGTGGGTCTTGAACGCATCGCCGCCGTGCCAGTGGCGCGGGAACGGGTTGGGCAGATCGAAGTCCATGTGCCGCGGACGAATGACCAGGCCTTCTGGGGTGGTGCTTGCCATGGAGGACTCCCTGAGTCGTTGTTGATCCATGGCCGCACTATGCGGACCGGGCCGGAAGCGGCAAAGGTCAGCTCCAGCCAATCTGCGAGTCATTTGCGGCCAGGCAGGGGTGCCGCACGCCAGTCCGCCCGCGCTGGGCGGGCGGCCGGCAAGACAGGCGCAGGGTAGGGCGGTGCGATCAGGCCACGTCGGCCGGCGGTGCGTCGAACTGGCGGCGGTACTGCTCGACCAGGTGCTGGTTGTCGTGCTGCCAGGGGTGGAAGTCGCGGCGGTAGAAGTCCAGGTAGACCCTGAGCAGCGGGCGGAAGATGCCCTCGCGCCCCCACATCCAGCGCAGCCCGTCGCGCCACACCCGCCAGTTCCACAGCAGGCCGTCGCGCTTGAGCATGTGCACCAGCCCGCGGAAGGTGTCCTGAGTGAAGAAGAAAGTGCTCTGCAGCATCGCCCGGCGACGCAGCCAGGGGCTGCCGCAGACCTGCTGGTAGACGTCGAAGGCCACCGCCTTGTGCTCGGTTTCCTCCAGCGCGTGCCAGCGCCACAGCTGCGCCAGTGCCGGGTCGGCTCCGGCCAGCCAGCGCGGGTTCTGCAGCACGGCGTCGGCCATGATCGCGGTGAGGTGCTCCACCGAAGTGGTGGCGGCCAGTTGCAGCTCGGGTGACAGGTGCTTGCGGACGAAGCCGAGGCGCCGCTGCAGGCCGCGCTCGAGGTAGTCGATGTCGTAACCGAGGGCGCGCAGGCGCTCGCTGTAGTCGGCGTGCTCGCGGCTGTGATGACCTTCCTGGGCGATGAAGCCGCGAATCTGCTGCTGCAGCAGCGGGTCGTCGATCCGCTCGCGGAACGGTCGCACCGAGTCGATGAAGAAGCGTTCGCCGTCGGGGAACAGCACCGACATGGCATCGAAGAAATGGCTCTTGAACGCGTCGCCGCTGTGCCAGTGCCTTGGCATCGGCGTCGGCAGGCCGAAATCCGGTTGTCGCGGGTGGATTTCCAAACCTTTAGGTGTGGTACTGGGCATACGCACTCCCTCGATAATCAGATATCGCTGTCCCGACTATGCGCTCGCCGGTTCGGGACGAACAAGGCAAATGTGGCCAAGTGTCCCGTCATATCCGGCCACGTCGACCTTCATAACAAGAAGAGCAGTCGGTTATGAAACAGTCCCTCAATTTTGCTGCCGAACTGGTTCCGCTGGCCTACGTCGAGGCGCTGCTGGCGCTGGCCGGCGAGTGGGGCATCGGCCGTGACGAAGTGCTCGCCGCCGCGCGGCTGCGCCCGGAAGTGCTGGGCAATCCCAACGGGCGCCTGTCGTTCCTCGACTTCAACCTGCTGGTCAGCGCGGTGATGCTGCGCTGCGACGAGCCGGCGCTGGGCCTGGTGCTCGGCCAGCGCCTCAACGTCTCGACGCACGGCATCCTCGGTTACGCGGTGCTGTCCAGCGCCAACCTGGGCAAGGCGATCCAGTTCGCCCTGCGCTACTACCGGGTGCTTGGCCTGGCGTTCGAGTTGGAGATGGTCGAGGTCGGCGAACGCGTCGAACTGCGCGCCAGCGAGTCGATGCCGCTCGGTGCGCTGGAGCGCTTCGCCGCCGAGGGCCTGCTGACCAGCCTGTTCACCATCGCCCGCTTCCTGGTTGGCGAGGAGCTGCGCGAGGTGCAGGTCGGCTTCGCCTACGGGCCGCCGTCCTACGCCGCGCGCTACCAGTCGGTGTTCGGCAACGCGGTGGCGTTCGACCAGCCGTACCACCGCCTGAGCCTGCCGCGCGACTACCTGGAGCGCTCCATGGCGCTGGCCAATCCGGCCACCGTGCAGATGTGCGAGCAGCAGTGCGAGGCGATTCTGGCCAGTCTCGATGTCCAGGATGGCCTGCTCACCCGGGTGCGCCGCCTGCTGCTGGCGCGTCCCGGCGACTTCCCCGATCTCGACAGCGCCGCCCACGCCCTGCACACCAGCGGCCGCAGCCTGCGTCGCCACCTGGCGCTGATGGGCACCAGCTACCAGCAGGTGCTCGATGACGTGCGCAAGCGCCTGGCCCTGGAGTACCTCGGCACCACCCATCTGCCGCTGTTCGAAGTGGCCAGCCTGCTCGGTTTCAGCGACCCGTCGAACTTCCGCCGGGCGTTCAAGAAGTGGACCGGCAAGCTGCCCAGCGACTATCGCGACGACGCCCGCTGACGGACGCGGTACGAGACGCTAGGCTGCGGAAACCTGTCGTTCTCCGGAGTATCGCCGTCGATGTCGTCCGCCAACCGCCTGGCGACCCTTTATGGCGTCGTGGCGATCGTGCTGTGGAGCACCATCGTCGGCCTGATTCGCAGCGTCACCGAACAGCTCGGCGCGTACGGCGGCGCGGCGCTGATCTACACGGTCGGCGCCGCCCTGCTGCTGGTGCTGCTCGGCCGCCCGCGGCTGCGCAGTTTCTCGCGAGGTTACCTGGCGGCGGCCGGCGCGCTGTTCGTGGTCTACGAGTTCTGCCTGTCGCTGTCGCTGGGCTTCGCCCAGAGCCGCGCGCAGGCCATCGAAGTGGCGATCGTCAACTACCTGTGGCCGTGCTTCACCGTCCTGCTGGCGATCGCCGTCAACCGCCAGCCGGTGCGCTGGATGATCGTGCCCGGCGTGCTGCTGGCGCTCGCTGGCATTGCCTGGGTGGTCGGCGGCGAGGCCGGCCTGTCGGTCGCCGGGGTGCAGGCCAACGTCGCCGCCAATCCTTTGAGCTACGGCCTGGCGTTCGTCGGCGCGGTGCTGTGGGCCTGCTACTGCGCGGTCACCAGCCGCTACTCAAAGGGCGGCAATGGCGTCGCGCTGTTCTTCAGCCTCACCGCGCTGGCCATGTGGGGTGCCTACGGCCTGAGCAACGAGCCGGCGCTGCAGCTGACCCTGCCGGTGAGCCTCGAACTGCTGGCCGCCGGCTCGGCGACGGCGGTCGGCTACGCGCTGTGGAACGTCGGCATCGTGCGCGGCAACCTGACCCTGCTGGCTACTGCGTCGAACTTCACCCCGGTGCTGTCGACGCTGTTCGCCGCGGTGTGGCTCAGTACCCAGCTGTCGCTGGCGTTCTGGCAGGGCGTGGCGATGGTCTGCCTCGGCTCGCTGCTGTGCTGGCTGGCGACCCGCGGGGCAGGCCGGGCGACGGGTTGAACTGCGCCGCCAATGGCGTCACGCTTGGCGCCTTTGCGCACTCCCTTTCTTCGCAGGTCCTCCCATGCAAGCCGAAACCCCCGCCCTGATTCGCGAAACCTTCCCGGTCGGCCCGTTGCAGTGCAACTGCACGATCATCGGTGATCCGGTGAGCAAGAAGGCCATCGTCGTCGACCCGGGCGGCAATCCCGACCTGATCATGGCGCGCCTCGAAGCCCACGGGCTGAAGGTGGTGAGCATCATCCACACCCACGCGCACCTCGATCATTTCCTCGCCTCCGGGCAGATGAAGGAAAAGACCGGCGCCACCTTGCACCTGCACCAGGGCGACCAGTTCCTCTGGGACAACCTGGAGATGCAGTGCAACATGTTCGGCGTGCCCTACACCCCGGTGCCGGCGCCTGATCAGTGGCTGAAGGACGACGAGGAACTGGCCTGCGGCTGCGGCGTGGCGCTGCACACCCCGGGGCATACACCGGGCTCGATGAGCTTCTGGTTCCCCGAGGCCAAGCTGCTGATCGCCGGCGACACGCTGTTCAAGCGCGGCATCGGCCGCACCGACCTGTGGGGCGGTGATTACGCGACCATCGAACGGTCGATCAAGCAGCGCCTGTACAGCCTCGACGAGGAGGCCACGGTGGTCACCGGCCATGGTCCGGACACCCGACTGGGCGACGAGATGCGGGAAAATCCGTTTATCCGCGCGTAACGCGCTCACGGAATTTTTCACCTTTGTTGCGCTCTAATTGCGGCAGCCCCCAGAGGCTGTACACACCCCAGGAGTACTCATTCATGTTTATCTCGCGTCGCCTGATTGTCGCCGCTACCGCAGTCGCGCTGCTTGCCGGCTGTGCCTCGCAGAATCCCTATGACGCCCCGCAGCAGAGCTCCGGCGGCGTCAGCAAGACCGCCAAGTACGGTGGTCTCGGCGCCCTGGCTGGCGCAGTCGCCGGCGCGGCGATCAACCACGACAACCGTGGCAAGGGCGCGCTGATCGGCGCCGCAGTGGCCGGTGCGGCCGGTGCCGGCTACGGCTACTACGCCGACAAGCAGGAAGAAGAGCTGCGCCGCAGCATGCAGGGCACCGGCGTGGAAGTGCAGCGCCAGGGCGACACCATCCAGCTGATCATGCCGGGCAACATCACCTTCGCCACCGACTCGGCGAACATCGCCAACAGCTTCTACAGCCCGCTGAACAACCTGGCCAACTCGTTCAAGCAGTACAACCAGAACAGCATCGAAGTGATCGGCTACACCGACAGCACCGGCAGCCGCGCGCACAACATGGACCTGTCGCAGCGCCGCGCGCAGAGCGTGGCCGGCTACCTGACCGCCCAAGGCGTCGACGCCTCGCGCGTCAGCACCCGCGGCATGGGCCCTGATCAGCCGATTGCCAGCAACGCCACGCCCGATGGCCGCGCGCAGAACCGCCGGGTGGAAGTCACCCTGCGCCCGCTGCCTGGCGCCCAGGGTGCGCAAGTGCAGTAAGCGCTACGCCCATGAAAAAGCCCGCCGATTGGCGGGCTTTTTTGTGTGCCGTCGTTTGTTGGTTCCCCGTCTGCGCGGGGATGACGGAGCGTTCGCCATTCCCGCGTAGGCGGGAATCCAGAGGAGGCGAAGTCCTCAGCGCTTAGCTGGAAACTCGCGGTGCAGGGTGGCCAGTTCGTGGTCCTTGGCTTCCCATAGCTGGTTGACCCACTGCTGGAACTCCAGGCGGTAGGTTTCGTCCTCGTTGTAGTCCTTGCCGAGGAACTGCGCGGGAATGTCCTGGCGGTGATAGCGCACCACCACCTGACGCACCTTGCCGCTGAGGAAGTCCCAGAAGCTCGGGTTGCCGTCCGGGTAATGAATGGTGATGTTGACCAGAGACTTCAGCTGGTTGCCCATCGCATCGAGGACGAACGCCACGCCGCCGGCCTTGGGCTTCAGCAGGTAGCGGAACGGCGAGTTCTGCTGGTCGTGCTTGGCCTGGGTGAAGCGGGTGCCTTCGAGGAAGTTGAAGATCGCCACCGGCACGTCGCGGTAGCGCTCGCAGGCGCGGCGGGTGGTGCGTGTGTCTTCGCCACGCTTCTCCGGATGGCGCTCCAGATAGGCCTTGGAGTAGCGCTTCATGAACGGGAACTCCAGCGCCCACCAGCACAGGCCGATCACCGGCACCCAGATCAGCTCCTGCTTGAGGAAGAACTTGAAGAACGGCATGCGCTTGTTCAGCGTGTGCTGCAGCACGAGGATGTCGACCCAACTCTGGTGGTTGCTGGTCACCAGGTACCAGCCGTCGTGCTTGAGCTGTTCGCGGCCGTTGAGGTTCCAGTCGGTCTTCTGCACCAGCCACATCCAGGCGCTGTTGCAGGTGATCCAGGCTTCGGCGATCCAGTTGGAGGCTTGGCTGCAGGCCCGGCGCATCGACTTGACCGGCACGCACAGCTTGACCAGCGCGATGAGGAACAGGAACCAGCACCAGAACAGGGTGTTGGCGAACAGCAGCAGCATGGCCAGGGTGCCGCGCAGCGGGGCAGGCAGAAAGCTCAGCATGAGGGACTCAAGCCTCTAAATGGGGCGGGCATGCAGCACGCCGCGGGTCGGTGAAAGGTGGCCGCAGTCCATGGCCGAAGGGTTTTTCGCGCGCAATAGTTAACGCTTGTGCACTCAACTGCAAGCCTGCTCTTGGACCGGCCGGTCATGTCCACCCGCTCAGGCCTTGGCGGCGGCCTGGATGGCGGTCAGCGCGATGGTGTAGACGATGTCGTTGACCAGCGCGCCGCGTGACAGGTCGTTCACCGGCTTGCGCAGGCCCTGCAGCATCGGCCCGACGCTGACGCAATTGGCGCTGCGCTGCACCGCCTTGTAGGTGGTGTTGCCGGTGTTCAGGTCAGGGAACACGAACACCGTGGCGCGCCCGGCCACCGGGCTGTCCGGTGCCTTCTGCCGGCCGACGCTGGCGATCGCCGCGGCGTCATACTGCAGCGGGCCGTCGAGCAACAGCTGTGGCTGCGCCTGGCGCGCCAGGCGCGTGGCCTGGCGGACCTTCTCGACTTCCTCGCCGCTGCCGGAATCGCCGGTGGAGTAGCTGAGCATCGCCACCCGCGGCTCGATGCCGAACGCCTGCGCCGACTCGGCGCTCTGCAGGGCGATCTCGGCGAGCTCCTCGGCGCTCGGGTCGGGGTTCACCGCGCAGTCGCCGTAGACCACCACCTGATCGGGCAGCAGCATGAAGAACACCGAGGACACCAACTGATAGCCCGGCGCGGTCTTGATCAACTGCAGCGCCGGGCGAATGGTGTTGGCGGTGGTGTGGATGGCGCCGCTGACCAGGCCGTCGACCTCGTCGAGGGCGAGCATCATGGTGCCGAGCATCACCGTGTCGTCGAGCTGGGCCAGCGCCATCGGCGCATTCAGGCCCTTGCTCTTGCGCAGCTCGACCATCGGCGCGACGTAGCGCTCGCGGATCAGGTCGGGGTCGAGGATTTCCAGGCCCGGCGGCAGGCTGATGCCGTGCGCGCTGGCCACCGCGCGCACCTCGTCGGGCTTGGCCAGCAGCACGCAGCGGGCGATGCCGCGCGCCTGGCAGATCGCCGCCGCCTGTACGGTGCGCGGCTCGCTGCCTTCCGGCAGGACAATGCGCTTGTCGGCCGCCTGGGCGCGCTTGACCAACTGGTAGCGGAACGCCGGCGGCGACATGCGCAGCTCGCGCGGCTCGCCGCAGCGCGCGCGCAGCCATTCGTAGTCGATGTGCCCGGCGACGAAGTCGGCGACCCGCTCGGCGCGCTCGCGGTCGTCGACCGGGATTTCCTTGTTCAGCCGGTTGAGGTTGGTCGCCGTGTCGTACGAGCCGGTCTGCACGGTGAGCACCGGCAGGCCGCTCTGCAGCGCGCCGCGGCACAGCTCCATGATCCGCGCATCGGGCTGGAAGTCGCTGCACAGCAGCAGGCCGGCCAGCGGCACGCCATTCATCGAGGCCAGGCTGGCAGCGAGGATGATGTCGTCACGGTCGCCGGGGGTGACCACCAGCACACCGGGCTTGAGCAGCTGCACGGTGTTGGCCACGGCCCGCGCGCAGAGCACGATGTTGAGCATGCGCCGCTGCTCGTAGTCGCCGGCGTTGATCACCCGCGCGCCGAGCAGGTCGGCGATGTCGCGCGTGCGCGGGGCGTTCAGCTCGGCTTGCCAGGGAATGCAGCCGAGCAGGCGGAAGCTTTCGTTGCGCAGCAGCGGCGAGAGTTCGTGCAGGCGCGCGCTGAACGCCGCGAGGCCGCCGGCATCGCGCACCTTGTTGATGATCACGCCGAGCACTTTCGGGTCCTGCGGGCCGCCGAACAGCTGCGCCTGGATCTCGATGCGGTCGGCCAGCTCGCTGAGCGGTTCGTCCTCCGGCGCCGAGACCAGGATCACCTCCGCATCCAGGCTCTTGGCCAGGTGGAAATTGACCCGCGCCGCGTAGCTGGCGTGGCGGGTCGGCACCATGCCTTCGACGATCACCACGTCCTTATCCTGCGCGGCCTGCTGGTAGAGGCTGATGATCTCCTCGAGCAGCTCGTCGAGCTGGCCGTCGCCGAGCATCCGCTCGACCTGGCTGAGCGCCAGCGGCTTGGGCGAATCCAGGCCATGGGTGCGGGCGATCAGCTCACTGGAACGCTCCGGGCCGAGGTCGCCGGCATGCGGCTGGGCGATCGGCTTGAAGAAGCCGACCTTGAGCCCGGCGCGTTCCAGCGCCCCGACCAGGCCGAGGCTGGTGGAGGTGAGGCCGACGCCGAAGCCGGTGGGGGCGAGGAAGAAGGTTTGCATGGCGCTTCCTTGGGCAAAACGAAAAAGGGTCAGTGGTCGAGCAGGGTCAGGGTGTCGAGGGCGATCTGCCGCTCCTCGTTGGTCGGCACCACCAGTACGCGCGGATGCCCCTGGGTGTGAATCGCCCCGGCCACGCCGCGGATGCAGCGCGCGTTGGCCGCCTTGTCGAGGCTCAGGTTGAGCAGCTTGAGGTGCGTGACGGTCTTGCTGCGCACCAGCGGCGAGTTCTCGCCGATCCCGCCGGTGAAGATCAGCCCGTCCAGCTGCGGCAGCGCGCAGCTCAGCGCGGCCAGCGATTTCGCCAGCCGATAGCAGAACACCTCGATGGCCAGGGTCGCCCCGGCGTGCCCCTGGTCGCGCGCCTGCTCGAGGCTGCGCATGTCGTTGGACAGCCCGGACAGGCCGAGCAGGCCGCTCTCGTGATTGAGCAGGCGCTCGATGCGCTCCAGGCTCCAGCCCAGGCTGCGGTTCAGGTGCGCGTGCAGGTTGGGGTCGACGTCGCCGCTGCGGGTGCCCATCGCCAGGCCCTCCAGCGGCGTCAGGCCCATGCTGGTGTCGCGGCTCTGGCCGTTGACGATGGCGCAGGTCGAGCAGCCATTGCCGAGGTGCGCCGACAGCCAGCTGCTGTCGCCGAACGCCAGCCCGGCCATCTCCGCGGCACGGTGGCTGACGTAGCGGTGGCTGGTGCCGTGGAAGCCGTAGCGGCGCAGGCCATGCTCGCGGTACAGGCTTTCCGGCAGGGCATAGCGGAAGGCGTGCTCGGGCAGGGTCTGGTGGAACGCGGTGTCGAACACCGCCACCTGCGGCAGGGTCGGGTAGAGCTTCAGCGCGGCTTCGATTCCGAGCAGGTTGGCCGGGTTGTGCAGCGGCGCGAGCGGCGCGGTGGCGCGGATCGCTTCGAGCACCTGGGCATCGATGCGATGGGCGCGGGTGAAGCGTTCGCCGCCGTGCACCACGCGATGGCCGATGCCGTGCAGCTTGCCGCCGGCGGCGCCCTGCACCAGCGGCAGCAGCTGGGCGAGGGCGGCGCGGTGGTCGGCGCCGGGAATCATCAGGCTGTCCTGCTCGCCGCCGCGCTGCCAGCGCAGCAACGCTTCCGGGTGGCCGAGGCGTTCGGCGATGCCGCTCAGGGCGAACTGCGAATGGGCCTCGTTGACCAGCGCGAACTTGATCGACGAACTGCCGCAATTGATGACCAGAATATTGCGTGCCGGCATGCTCAGAACTCCTTGTCGGCGGTGACTTCCTGGGCGCACCAGCCACAGGCAAAAGCCTCGCCGATGCGCGCCGCGCGGGCTTCGGCGTCCTGCGTCCAGGGCCGCGATTGCCACGGCGGCAGGTGGCGCATGTGCTGAGTATGGCCGCACGACAGCTCCGCCACCCAATGGCCTTCCTCGTCCTGGTGAAAACCGACGATGCGGGCGCTGGCGTGGGCATTCCGTCCGTCCGTGGGCGGGTCGCTTTCGCCCGGAGCGTTGGTTAAACTTGCCCGTTCATCATTCTTTCGCAAAGGTTCGCCCTCATGCTGATCGCCGACAACAAGGCTGTCTCCATCGACTATACCCTCACCAACGACGCCGGCGAGGTCATCGACAGCTCCGCAGGCGGCGCGCCGCTGGTCTACCTGCACGGCACCGGCAACATCATCGTCGGCCTGGAAAAGGCCCTGGTCGGCAAGCAAGCCGGCGACGAACTGGACGTCAGCATCGAGCCGGAAGAAGCCTACGGCGAGTACAGCGCCGAGCTGGTCAGCACCCTGAACCGCAGCATGTTCGAAGGCGTCGATGAGCTGGAAGTGGGCATGCAGTTCCACGCTTCCGCACCGAACGGCGGCATGCAGATCGTCACCATCCGCGACATCGACGGCGACGACGTGACCGTCGACGGCAACCACCCGCTGGCCGGCCAGCGCCTGAACTTCAAGGTCAAGGTGGTCGCTGTGCGTGACGCCAGCGCCGAAGAAATCGCCCACGGTCATATCCACGGCGAAGGTGGTCACCACCACTAAGCAGCGCGTCGCGATCCCGCTAGCGAGATCGCATCAGCGCGGATTCAGCTGCTAAGCTGAATTCACCGGAAAGGCGCCTGCGGGCGCCTTTTTTGTCCGTTATGGGGAGATCGACATGAGTGCCTTTCACGACATCAATCTTCATGCGCTGGGTGGCGAGGACCTGCCGCTGGCGCCCTTCAAGGGCCAGGTGGTGCTGGTGGTGAATGTCGCTTCGAAATGCGGGCTGACCCCGCAGTACGCCGGCCTGGAAAACCTCTATCAGGCGTACCGCGAGCAGGGCTTCAGCGTGCTTGGCCTGCCGTGCAACCAGTTTGCCGGTCAGGAGCCGGGCAGCGAGGAGGAGATCCGCGAGTTCTGCAGCCTGAACTACGGCGTGAGCTTCCCGCTGGCCAGCAAGCTCGAGGTCAACGGCCCGGCGCGCCATCCGCTGTACCGTCTGCTTGCCGGTGAGGGCGCCGAGTTCCCCGGCGACATCACCTGGAATTTCGAGAAGTTCCTGGTCGGCAAGGACGGCCGCGTGCTGGCGCGCTTCTCGCCGCGCACCGCGCCGGACGATCCGGCGCTGGTCCAGGCCATCGAGAAAGCCCTCGCCTGACCCCCGCGCTCCCAGCCTTCCCGGCTGGGAGCAGGCCATTTGCGCCAAACTCGCCTGCCTTTCCTGCCCTGCGGTTGTTGTCGATTCCACTCAGCGGCTTAATTGAGCCCTTGCCCAAGGAATCCGCCCATGACCAGCTTCCCCTCCGATGAATCTGTGGCCCTGGCTTCGCCGGCGGCTTTGCGCGCCTTGATCGAAAGCCGTCGCTCGGTGCGCCGTTTCACCGCCGAAGCGGTGCCCGACGAAGTGATTCGCGACTGCCTGGGCATGGCCGTGCTGGCGCCCAACTCGTGCAACCTGCAGCCGTGGAGTTTCCAGGTGATTCGCGACGAGGCGCTGCGCCAGCGGCTGGTGCCGGTGTGCATGGGCCAGAACGCCGCCAAGGCGCCGCTGCTGATCGCCGTGCTGGCGCGCCCGGACACCTGGCGCGAGGCCTGTGACAAGGTTCTGGAGTACTGGCCGCAGGAGAAAATCCCGGAGATCACCCGCAAGTTCTATTCCGGCACCGCGCAGTTCCAGTACAACCAGGGGCCGTTCGGCCTGCTCGGTCTGTTCAAGCGCCAGCTGGTGCGGATCGTCGGTCTGCGTAGGGCGCTGATGCGCAAGCCGAACAGCCGCGCCGACATGCGCATCTGGGCGGTGAAGTCCACGGCCCTGGCGGCGGAGAACCTGATGCTGGCCTTCCAGAGCCACGGCTATGCCACGTGCCCGATGGAAGGCTTCGACGAGGTGCGCCTGCGCAAGGTGCTCGACCTCCCGCGCCAGGCCATCCCGATCATGATCCTCGCGGTCGGCCGGCAGGGCGAGAAGGGCGTCTACAACTCGCGCCTGCGCTTCCCGCTGGAGCAGCACGTGACTTGGCTGTAGGAGCGAATTCATTCGCGATCAACCGGCGTCGCCGGACGAACCCCATCGCGAATGAATTCGCTCCTACATGGGCAGTGATCACCGTCATCAATAGTGCTTGGCGGGCGAGACGACCGGTCATATTCTTGCCGCTATGAATACATCGACCCGACTCGACAAGCGTGACCTGATCCTCGCCAAAGGCGCCGAGGTGATGACCCGCCGCGGTTATCACGGCACCGGCGTGCAGGAGATCGTCCAGGCCGCTGGCATCCCCAAGGGCTCGTTCTACCACTACTTCGCCAGCAAGGAAGACTTCGCCCTGCAGGCCCTCGAGCACGTCTACACCCCGCGCCTGCAGCGCTACGCGCAGGCCCTGGGCAATCCGCAGCTGAGCCCGCGGACGCGCATCGTTGCCTACTACCGCGAGTTGCTGGCGCACTTCGAGCAGCAGGAAAAGCTCGAGTACCACTGCTTCATCGGCAGCCTGAGCTTCGAGATGGCGGAACTGCTGCCGGCCATCGGCACGCAGGTCGAGGCGGTGCTGCAGCGTTCCGAAAACATCCTCCAGCAGTGTCTGGAAGAAGCCCGTGCGGCCGGTGAACTGGCTGCCGAGGAAGATTGCGCCGGCCTGGCGGCCTTCATCGCCAATGCCTGGCAGGGTGTGCTGACCCGCCTCAAGGTCGGCAATACCGCCCCGATGCACGCGTTTGTCGACCGCCTGGAGCGTTTGCTGCAGGCCTGATTTTTTAAAACTTCACCGACGAGACGACCGGTCGCCTGGCCGGTATTCAGGAGACACGCATGACCGTAAAAGCCCTGTTCGAGCCCTTCCGCCTTGGCGCCCTGGAACTGCCGACCCGCGTGGTGATGGCCCCGATGACGCGCAATTTCTCGCCGAACGGCATTCCGCATGAAGGTGTGGTCGAGTACTACCGTCGCCGCGCCGCCGCCGGCGTCGGGCTGATCGTCACCGAGGGCACCACCGTCGGCCACAAGGCCGCCAACGGTTACGCCAACGTGCCGTATTTCCACGGTGAAGAAGCCCTGGCCGGCTGGAAGAAAGTGGTCGATGCAGTGCACGCCGAAGGCGGCAAGATTGTTCCGCAACTGTGGCACGTCGGCGCCGTACGCCGCCTCGGTGTCGAGCCGGATGCCAGCGTTCCCGGCTACGGCCCGAGCGGCAAGATCAAGGACGGCGTGGAAATCGTCCACGAGATGACCCAGCAGGACATCGATGAAGTGATCGCCGCCTTCGCCCAGGCCGCCAAGGACGCCAAGGCCATCGGCATGGACGGCGTGGAAATCCACGGCGCCCACGGCTACCTGATCGACCAGTTCTTCTGGGAAGGCAGCAACAAGCGTACCGACCAGTACGGCGGCGACCTGGCCAACCGTTCGCGCTTCGCCATCGAGCTGATCCAGGCCGTGCGCGCTGCGGTCGGCCCGGACTTCACCATCATCTTCCGCTTCTCGCAGTGGAAGCAGCAGGACTACACCGCGCGCCTGGTCACCACCCCGGAAGCCCTGGAAGCCTTCCTCAAGCCGCTGTCCGACGCCGGCGTGGACATCTTCCACTGCTCCAACCGCCGCTTCTGGGAGCCGGAATTCGACGGTTCTGACCTCAACCTGGCCGGCTGGACGCGCAAGTTGACCGGCAAGCCGACCATCACCGTGGGCAGCGTCGGCCTGTCCGGCAGCGAGTTCATGCAGTTCTTCGGCAAGACCGACGAAGTCGCTCAGCCGGCTGGCATCGAAGGCCTGCTCGAGCGTCTCAACAAACAGGAATTCGACCTGGTCGCGGTGGGCCGCGCGCTGATCGTCGATCCGGAGTGGGCGGCGAAGATTCGCGACGGCCGTGAGAGCGACATCCTGCCGTTCAGCCGCGACGCGCTGACCAGCCTGGCCTGATGACTTACCCCGGTGCGCGGTCTTTCCCCGCGCACCTCTCCCTCGCCCCGGTATCCCCGGGGCTTTTTTTTGCCGTCAGGATTGTTGTGCAGGGCCGGCGAGCGGTCCGCTGACGTGCTGGCAGGCCGCCTGCAGGAACGCCTCGAAGCGCTGCACGATCGCCGGCCAACCCTGCTGGCCGGCATGCTGGCGGGCGTTCAAGCGCACCCGGCGCAGCGCTTCGGCATCCTCCAGCAGCCAGTTGGCGGCTGCGCAGAAGCCCAGCTCATCGCCGGGGCTGGCCACCGCGCCGTTGTGCCCATGGCGGATGTGCTGCGCGGCGGCGGCCTGGTCATAGGCGACCACCGCCAGGCCCGAGGCCTGCGCCTCGATCACCACATTGCCGAAGGTTTCCGACAGGCTGGGGAACAGGAACAGGTCGCCGGAGGCGTAGTGCCGGCCGAGCTGTTCGGCGCGCTGCATGCCGCAGAACACCGCCTCGGGCAGGGCCTGCTGCAGCTCGTCGCGCTGCGGGCCGTCGCCGACCACCACCAGGCGTAGCTGGCGCTGCGGGTGAGCGGCCTGCAAGGCGCGGAAGCACGGGCCGAGCAGGCCGAGGTTCTTCTCCGGCGCCAGGCGGCCGACATGCAGCACCGCCAGGTCGTCGTCGCCGAGCCCCCAGCTGCGACGCAGCTCGGTGCAGCGCCGGGCCGGGTTGAACTGGCGGCCGTCGACGCCGTGCAGCAGCACTTCGACGCGGGTGAAACCGCGCCGCTCCAGCTCGATGCGCTGGCCGGCGCTCGGCGTCAGGGTGCGTTGCGCGCGGTTGTGGAACCAGCGCAAGTAGCCGCCAACCAGGCGCCCGAACAGGCCGAAGCCGTAGTGCGCGCAGTAGCGCGGAAAGTCAGTGTGGTAGCCGCTGATCACCGGGATCTGCAGGCGGCGCGCGGCGCGCAGCGCGGTCAGGCCGAGCGGGCCTTCGGTGGCGATGTACAGCACGTCCGGGCGATGCCGTTGCCAGCGGCGCAGCAGCTTGTGCAGCGACACCAGGCCGATCTGCAAGCCGGGGTAGCCGGGCACCGGCCAGGCGCGGGTCAGCAGCAGTTGCTCGGTGTTGGCCGCGCCACGTTCGTCGGCGCGCCGCGGGCGGACCACCTCGACGCAGTGGCCGCGCTGGCGCAGGCCTTCGCTGAGGTGCAGGAGGGTGTTGGCGACCCCGTTGATTTCCGGGGCGAAGGTTTCGCTGATCAGGGCGACGTGCAGGCTGGTCTGGTTCATGCCGCCAGTCTCGGTGCGCGTCGTGTAGCGCCTGTGTCGATTGGGTGACGCTTGCGTGACGGTCGACCGGCGCGGTGCGGCGGCGCAACTTTGCCTAGGCTCAAGGAACCGCCAACCGGATGACCCCGCCATGAGCGATGCGCTGGACGCCAGGCCTTCGGGCAACATCATCACCCTGTACCGCGACCTGTGGCGCTACGCGGCCGGCGTGCGCAAGCTGGTCGCCGCCGCCTTCGCCCTGTTGCTCGCCTCGCAGATCATCAAGCTGGCGGTGCCCTGGCTGACCGGCACGGCGATCAACACTCTGCAGCAGCAGGGCCTGAACGGCCTCGGCAGCGCCGGCGGCTGGCTGGCGCTGGTGTTCGCCGCGACCCTGGTCAGCTGGCTGCTGCACGGCCCCGGACGCGTGCTGGAGCGCAACGTCGCCCTCGAAGTGCGCCGACGCCTGTCGGCCGAACTGGTCGACAAGGTGTTCAGCCTGCCGCTGGCCTGGCACGAACAGCACCATTCCGGCGAGACCGCGCACCGCCTGCGGCAGTGCAGCAACGCGCTGTTCGACTTCGCCCAGAGCCAGTTCATCTACCTGCAGAACGCGGTGAAGCTGATCGGCCCGGTGATCGCCCTGTGGCTGATCGCGCCCTATGTCGGCATGGCCGCGGTGCTCGGCTATTGCGTGATCGCCCTGGTGATCACCCGTTTCGACCGGCGCATGATCGTCCTCGCCCACCGCGAGAATCAGACCGAGCGGCGCTACAGCGCGGCGCAGCTGGACGCGCTCGGCAACATCTTCTCGGTGTTCGCCCTGCGCCTGCACAAGGGCCTGGCGGCGCTGATCGAGCAGCGCCTGCTGGCCATCTACGAACCGCTGCGCGCCTCGATCGTGCTCAACGAATGGAAGTGGTGCAGCGTCGACGTGCTCAGCGTGGCGCTGAGTTGCGGCCTGGTGGCGCTGTACGCGCTGCTCGCCCTGCAAGGCGTGCACGAGATCGCCCTGATGTCCTCGGTGACCGCCACGCCGACCCTGCCGCTCGGCAACCTGTTCATGGTCTACCAGTACGCCGCCGAGGCCGGCGGGGTGATCACCGCCATCGCCGCGCACTTCCAGAGCTTCGCCCGCCAGCAGGCCGACTATGCCAGTGGCGATGCGATCCGCCACGCTGCCGACTCGCACCTGGACGACGAAACCTTCGCCGCCTCCCCGGCCTGGCAGACGTTGCAGCTCGCCGAACTGCGCTTCAGCCACCCGCGGGACCGCCGCGCGCATGGTGCCGGGTCGCTCGACACGCCGCCGCGGCCGAGCCTGAGCGTCGCCGCACTGCAGCTCGAACGCGGTAAACGCTACGCGCTGATCGGTGGCAGCGGCTCGGGGAAAAGTACCCTGCTGCGCCTGTTGTCCGGGTTGTACCTGGCCGAGCACATCGAGCTGCGCCTCGATCAGCAGGCGCCTCTCGCCTCGGCCACGGCCAGCTCGGCGCTGCTGCGCACCCTGGCCACGTTGATCCCCCAGGAGTCCGAGCTGTTCGAGGGCACGCTGGAGGAAAACCTGCTGATTGCCGAGCGGCGCACTGGCATCGCCACACCAGCCGATCTGCAGCAGGCCCTGGCGGTGGTGCGCGCCGACCGCCTCATCGACCACGCGGCCGGCCTGAGTACCCGCGTGGCCGAGCGCGGTGCCAACTGGTCAGGCGGTCAACGCCAGCGCCTGGCCCTGGCGCGCGGCGTGCTGGCGGCCAACAATTGCGGTCTGCTGCTGCTCGACGAGCCGACCGCCAGCCTCGACCCGGAAACCGAACAGGCGGTGTACGCCAATCTGTTCGCCGCGTTCCGCGGCAGCTGCGTGATCTCCTCGGTGCACCGCCTCAACCTGCTCGAGCAGTTCGACGAGGTGCTGCTGATGCAGGACGGCGAGCTGATCGCCCGTGGCCCGGTCGCCGCACTGCACGCCTCCTCGGCGGAGTTCCGCGCCTTGCGGGCGGCGCAGCACGCGCCGCAGTGAGCGACGCCGCGGTTAGCGGGCGTCGGCGAAGAACGCCAGCAGCGTCGCGCTGACCGCGCGCGCGCCGGTGGCAATCGCGGGCAGCTCGACGACGAAGCGCGAGGTGTGGTTCATCGCCGACGGCATCTGCTGCTTCTCGACCAGGTTCTTGTAGACGTCCGGCTTGCCCGAACCGACCTCGAGGAACAGCGTCGGGGTGTCCGGGTAGGGGCTGGCGAGCATGTGAAAATCCTCGGAGCCCATCAGCGGCGGCAGGCCCGGCAGCACCTTGTCGGCGCCCAGTTGCGCGGTCAGCACCGCCTGGGCCCGCTCGGTCTGCGCCTTGGCGTTGAACACCGGGGTGGAATAGCCCTTCATGGTGTACTTCGCCACGTAGCCGTCCGGCACATCGTTCATCAGCAGCACGCCGCTGGTGACCGACTTGATCCCGGCGATCAGTCGCTCGCGCACCTGCTGGTCGTACCAGCGCAGGTTGAGCTTGAGCAGCGCGCGATCGGGAATCACGTTGTTGTTCACCCCGGCCTGCACGGCGCCGACGGTGAGCACGGCCGGCTTGGACTGGTCGACCATGCGGCTGACCACGGTCTGGTAACCCATCACTGCCATCGCCGCCATCACCACCGGGTCCTTGGTCACGTGCGGCGTCGAGCCATGGCCACCGATGCCCGGCAGTTCGACGTCGATCTGGTCGGTGCCGGCCAGCCGGGGTCCCTCGCGCAGGCCGACGCTGCCGGCCGGGAAGATCGGCGAGACGTGCGCGGCGATCAGCACGTCGGGTTTCGGGGCGAACTTGTAGAGGCCGTCGTTGACCATTGCCGTGGCGCCTTCGAGGATCTCCTCGGCCGGCTGGGCGACCAGCACCAGGGTGCCGGACCACTGGTCCCTGAGCTGCGCCATGACCTTGGCCACTTCCAGCAGCCAGGTGGTGTGCGCGTCGTGGCCGCAGGCGTGCATCACCGGCTGGCTGGGGTTGTTCAGCCAGGCGGTGACCTTGCTGCTCTGGTAGGGCAGGCCGGTCTCTTCCTTGATCGGCAGGGCGTCCATGTCGGCGCGGTACATCAGCACCGGCCCCGGGCCGTTGCGCAGGATGCCGACCACCCCGGTGGTGCCGATCGCGCTCTTCACCTCGAAGCCCTGCTCGCGCAGTGCGCTGGCCACCCGTGCGGCGGTCTCGGTCTCCTGGAAAGCCATTTCCGGATTGCGGTGCAGCGCCTTGAACACCTCGATGAGCTGCGCCTCGTCCTGTTGCACGATCTGGTCGACGCGCGCGTTCGGCGTGTCGTTGGCGGCCTGGACGGAGCCGGCGCAGAGGGCGAGGGCAAGGGCGCTGAGCAGGGGACGGCTGAGCATGGGGGCGATCCTTGTCTGATTGTTGTGCTGGCCAGTCTGCAAAGGCTGGGGTGCAAGCGTCCAATGCAAAAGTTATGAGGTATTGATGCATTGGCAGACTTAATTGACCTCAAGCGTATCCACCACCTGGTGCTGCTTGGCGAGGAACTGCACTTCTCCCGCGCCGCGGAGCGCGCCAACCTGTCGCAGACCGCCTTCAGCCGCAGCATTCAGGCGCTGGAGGCGGAGCTGGGCGTACGCCTGTTCGATCGCGACACCCGCTCGGTGGCGCTGACCGCCGCCGGCCGCCAGTTGCTGGCGCGCGGTCGCGAACTGCTCGGCAGCGCCAGCCGCTTGAGCGCCGAGGCGCTGCATATCGCCCAGGGCGAGGGCGGCGAACTGAATTTCGGCGCCAGCATGATGGCCGCCGACCTGTACCTGCCGGAGGCGCTGATCAGCCTGCGCCAGCGCGTGCCGCGACTGACCGTCAAGGTCGAGGTCAACCACTGGCATCACCTGCTGCCATTGCTCGAGCAGGAGCGCATCGAGTTCATCGTCGCCTACACCCAGGAGCCGCTCAGCGATGCGCGCTTGGCGGTCACCGCGCTGCCGCCGCAGCCGGCCTCGATCTTCTGTCGCCGCGAGCACCCGCTGGCGCAGCAGACCACGCCGATCCAGCGCCTGCAGCTGGCTGACTATCCGTGGAGTTCGGTACGCGCCGCCGATACCACCCCGGCGCGGCTGCGCGCCGGCCTGGACTTGCCGGCCGGCACGCCGGTGGATTTGGCGCTGACCTGCAACGACCTCAACCTGCTGCGCGCGACCACCCTGGCCAGCGACGCGCTGCTGTTCACCTGGCGCGCCTGGCTGACGGCGGACTTGTACAGCGGCGCGCTGCTCGACCTGGCCGAGCGCGTCACCCCGGCGCTGGCGCCACTGAGCATCGGTTGCTGGATCGTCAGCCACGCCGGCCGCACCCTGTCGCCGATCGCCCGGCAGGCCATCGAACTGATCCAGGCCAGCGCCGAGCGCCAGGCGGCGCCGCCCGACGCGCTATCCTGAGCACGGCCCGCGACGAAGAGGAATGCCATGCAAGCCATACGCGAATTTCCGGTGGAAGCCGGCCTGGATGCCGAGCGGTTGCTGCTCGACCAGGCGCACGCCGCTCAGCACGACTGCGCGCTGCTGCTCTGGCGGCCCACCGAGCAGGCGTTGGTGATGCCGCGCAAGTTCAGCCGCCTGCCCGGTTTCGCCGAGGCGGCGGCGCAGTGTGCCGAGCGCGGTTGGCCGGTGGCGCTGCGCGATACCGGTGGCGAGCCGGTACCGCAATCGCCGGCGGTGCTCAACGTCGCCCTGGTGTATGCCGTGCCGCCGCACGAACCCGATCTGACCCGCCTGGAGACCGCCTACCTGCGCCTCTGCCAGCCGTTCTGTGCCTGGCTTGCCGCCCAGGGCCTGCAGCCGGGGCTCGGCGCGGTGGAGGGGGCGTTCTGCGACGGCCGTTACAACATCACGCTGGAGGGCCGCAAACTGGTCGGCACCGCGCAGCGCTGGCGACGCCGACCGAGCGATGGTCGTTACGTGACCCTGGCCCACGGCGCGGCGCTGATGGGCAACCAGCGCGAGGCGATGGTCGAGCTGGTCAATGCCTTCTATGCCGGCTGCGGGCTGGATGAGCGCTGCCGGTCAGCCAGCCATATCGGCCTGGCCGAGTGCCTGGAAGAGCCGTGGGTGGCCGTCGATGAGCTGCCGACGTTATACCGGCAGACCCTGGCTGAAGTGGGTCTGGCGCTGCCGCTGCCGTAACGCAAGGCTTTTTCAGTATTTGATATCTCGCGCCCTTTCCCGGCCTTGCTGCTTGGTTTGCCTCTTGTCTTGCCGACACCCGGCATTGCTCTGCATGTCGGCCGCGCGGCAATCCTGTTTGGTCTGACGTGCGTCCTGACGTGTTTCCTGGCGAACGTCTCGCGCCTCGCGGCGATTTTCAGCGCGCTGAGTGGCCGCCCAGGATATGTCCACCGAGGCCAGCAGAAGGGCTGCAAAAATGCAGGCAAGAATCCGCGACGCTTTCATGATCTGACCTCCAAATGAGCGGGTGCCGAAGCTCAGAGTACAGTCGATTTTCCTTGCGCCTGCTGCCCACCGGACGTCGGTCGCGAGTGGTCTATTGCCGGCGGCTCGGCAGTGGGGCGATGGTGTCCGCCTATGGTTCAGTCTGGTCAGCGCTTCACGCTTTTGGGGTACTTGGTTGCAGCGCCTTGTCACCTTCTTCGCGCACCCCGACAAGACAGCGGCTGAGTAGTTGCAGAGATATACGATAATCCATATATTCGGATTTTCGTATATTGTTTTTGAGCTTCCTGCTATGACCCCCACTGCCTTGTTCAAGTGTCTGTCCGATGAAACTCGGGTGCGCGCCGCGCTGTTGATTGCCCGGGAAGGCGAGCTGTGCGTCTGTGAGCTGGTCTGCGCGCTGGGCGACAGCCAGCCGAAGATCTCCCGGCACCTGGCGCAGCTGCGCGCCTGCGGCCTGCTGCTGGATCGACGCCAGGGCCAGTGGGTCTATTACCAGCTCAATCCGCAACTGGCCCCTTGGGTCCACGAGGTCCTCAAGGCAACGCTGGCGGCGAACGCCGAGTGGCTTGAGCAGAACCGCACTCGACTCGCGCAGATGGGCGACCGCCCCGTGCGCGCGGCCACCTACTGCTAGACCCGGAGCGCACCCGAACCACCATGCTGATCGCCGTCGCCATCTTCCTGTTCACCATCACCCTGGTCATCTGGCAGCCCAAGGGTCTTGGCGTCGGCTGGAGCGCCGCCCTGGGCGCGGTCCTCGCCCTGCTGGCGGGCGTCGTCACCTGGGCCGACATTCCCACCGTGTGGGCGATCGTGTGGAACGCCACGGCGACCTTCATCGCGGTGATCATCATCAGCCTGCTGCTCGATGAGGCGGGGTTCTTCGAATGGGCCGCACTGCACGTGGCGCGCTGGGCGAAAGGCCGGGGCAGCCGCCTGTTCGCCTTCACCGTGCTGCTCGGCGCGGCGGTTGCGGCCGTGTTTGCCAACGATGGCGCGGCCCTGATCCTGACCCCCATCGTGGTCTCCATGCTGGTCGCCTTGCGCTTCTCGGCGGCCTCGACCCTGGCCTTCGTCATGGCCGCCGGTTTCATCGCCGACACCGCCAGCCTGCCGCTGGTGGTCTCCAACCTGGTGAACATCGTCTCGGCCGACTACTTCGACCTGGGCTTCAGCGAATACGCCGCGGTGATGGTCCCGGTCAACCTGGTCAGCGTCGCCGCGACCCTGGTCGCCCTCTGGTGGTTCTTCCGCCGTGACGTCCCGGCGACCTACGACCTGGCGTCGCTGAAAGACCCGCGCCTGGCGATCCGTGACCGCGCGGCGTTCCGCGTCGGCTGGTGCGTGCTGGTCGCGCTGCTGCTCGGGCTGTTCGCCCTGGAGCCGCTGGGCATTCCGATCAGCGCCGTGGCAGCCGCCTGCGCCGCGGTGCTGTTCGCGGTCGCCGCCCGCGGCCACGTCATCTCCACCCGCCGGGTGCTGCGTGACGCCCCGTGGCAGGTGGTGGTGTTCTCGCTGGGCATGTACCTGGTGGTCTACGGCCTGAGGAATGAAGGCCTCACCGACTACCTGACCGCCGCGCTGAACCACCTGGCCGGTTACGGCGTGTGGGGCGCAGCGCTGGGCACCGGCTTCCTCACCGCGGCGCTGTCCTCGGTGATGAACAACATGCCCACCGTCCTGGTCGGCGCCCTGTCGATCCAGGCCTCCGACGCGACCGGCGTGGTGCGCGAGGCGATGGTCTACGCCAACGTCATCGGCTGCGACCTGGGTCCGAAAATCACCCCGATCGGCAGCCTGGCCACGCTGCTCTGGCTGCATGTCCTGGACCGCAAGGGCATCCATGTGACCTGGGGCTATTACTTCAAGGTCGGCATCGTCCTGACCCTGCCCGTGCTGTTTGTCACCCTGTCCGCCCTGGCCATCCGCCTGGGCTTCTGATCCCGCCAGCCAGCGGAGGAGTCCCCGTGAAAGTCCTGTTCATGTGCACGGCCAACAGCTGCCGCAGCATCCTTTCCGAAGCGCTGTTCAACCATCTGGCCCCTTCGAGCTTCGAAGCGGTCAGCGCCGGCAGCTTCCCCAAGGGCCAGGTGCTGCCGCGCACGCTGGTGACGCTGCAGGAGGCCGGTATCTCGATCGCCGGGCTGGCCAGCAAGGGCAACGATGCGTTCGAAGGCAACCCGCCCGACATCGTCATCACCGTCTGCGACAAGGCCGCTGGCGAGGCCTGCCCGGTCTACTTCGGCCCCGTCCTGAAAGCCCATTGGGGGTTGGCAGACCCCTCCGACGTGCAGGGCGACGATGCGGCGATCACCGCCGCCTTCCACGCCACCCTGGCGCGCATCGAGCTGCGCTGCCGGGCCTTCCTGGCGCTGCCCTTCGAGCGGCTCAGTCGCGACGAGCTGAAGCAGGAACTCGACCGCATCGGCACCCTGTAGCCGGGCCGATGCCTCGGTCGCAGGTGTGCCTTGAGTGAGGTGTGCCTGGCTACTTCACCAGCGTCTTGTCACCGCCTTCGCGCACCCAGAACAGCGTGGCGCCGGCCACCGCCGCCGGCATCGCCAGCAGGTTGACCACCGGGATCAGCAGCGCCAGGTAGGTGATGCCGCCGAAGCCGAGGCTCTGCCAGCGCTTCTCGCGCAGCCAGGCGAGCATCTCGTTCCAGCCGAGCTTGTGGTTGTCTGCCGGGTAGTCGATGTACTGCACGGCCATCATCCACACGCCGAACAGCAGCCACAGCGGCGCGGCGATCAGGTTCACCCCGGGGATCAGCGAGAGCACGAACAGGCCGAGCGCGCGCGGCAGGAAGTACGCCAGCTTGCGCATCTCGCGGCCGACCGTGCGCGGGATCATCGCCATCAGCTCGCCCCAGCTGAACGCCGGGAAGTCGTCCTGGCCGCGCACCACCACCTCGACCTTCTCGGCGAGGAAGCCGTTGAACGGTGCGGCGATGATGTTGGCGAGCATGGTGAAGGTGAAGAACACCATGAGCAGTACCAGCACCACGAACAGCGGCCAGAGGAGGTAGCTGAGGAAGCTCAGCCAGTCCGGCAGGCTCGGCATCAGGTGATCGACCCAGGTGCTGAAGCCCTCCACGGCGAAGCCGATCAGCGCGGCGAACAGCAGCACGTTGACCGTCAAAGGCAGCAGCACGAACAGCCGCAGGCCGGGGCTGAGCACCAGTTTCAGGCCTTCGCGCAGGTATTGCGGACCGGACAGGACGGGGGCAGACATGGTTTCTCCTCGGGTGGAATCGCGCCGACCATACCGGCTTTGCCACGGCGGGCAAAGCGCCGGGCTGCGATCAAATGTTTCCTGCCGGCGCCTGGTCGGCGCGGTACACGCTGGCCTGATTGCGCCCGGCCTGCTTGGCCTGGTACATGGCGCTGTCGGCGGCCTTGAGCAGCGCCTCGGCGTTGTCGGCGTGCTCGGGGAAGAGGGCGATGCCGATGCTCTGGGTGACGAAGTCGATACGCTTGCCGTGCACCTCGATCGGCGTGTTGAGCACGAACAGCAGACGCTGAGCGAGCTTCTCCGCCGCCTCGCGGCTGGTGCCGGGCAGCAGCATGATGAATTCGTCGCCGCCGATCCGGTAGAAGCGGTCCGGCTGGCGCAGGGTCTGGCGCAGGCGCTCGCTGATGGTGGTCAGCAGGGCGTCGCCAACGTCGTGGCCGAAGCGGTCGTTGACCGTCTTGAAGTGGTCCAGGTCGATGAACAGCAGGGCCAGCGAGCTCTGCTGGCGGCTGGCCGACTCCAGGGCGGCGCGCAGCTGCTCGTCGAGCGCCTTGCGATTGCCGAGGCCGGTCAACGGGTCGCGGTAGGCCATATCGCGCAGCTGGTTCTGGTAGGCGACCTGGTCGCTGATGTCGCGCAGGATGCCGCGGAAGCCGATCAGCTCGCCATTCGCCCCGCGGCTCAGCGAGAAGCGCGTTTCCAGGTACACCAGGCTGCCGTCGCGGCGGTGCAGCGGGGCGGTGAACGACGAGGTGCCCTGGTCGCTGAGCGCCTGCAGCATCTGCACCTCGGCGCGGGCGACATCCTCGGCGCTGAGCACGTCGCGGAATGACCGGTCGATCAGCTCCTCGGCCTTGTAGCCAAGCTGCTTGAGCAGCGCGCGATTGACGCTGGTGATGCGGCCCTGGGCGTCGATCTCGAAGTAGCCGTCGCTGATGCTGTCGAGGATCACCCGGTCGCGCGCCTCGCTCTGCGCCAGGCGTTCGAGCATCAGGTTGAGTTCGCCGGCCAGTTGCCCGAGTTCGTCGTGGCCGTGGTCGCTCAGGCGTGGCAGTGGGGTGTCGCCGCTGATTCCGGAGACTTCGCGGTGCAGGCGCTGGATGCGGCTCAGCACCCAGTGCTCGAGACCCAGGTAGACCAGCAGGATCGCCACCAGAGCGACCGCGATGGCCAGACGCAGGAACACGCCGATCGACGCCTTGCCCTGCGCGTACACCTCGCGCGGTCGAGTGATCTGCAGACGCAGCTGCGGTTCGTTGCGCACGTCGCTGAGCAGCAGCTCGATGCGGTTCTGCTGCTCGTTGAGCAGTTGCCGCGGGCCGATGCTGACGTGCTGCAGGCCCGGATGGATGGCATCGGCCAGCGGCCGCCAGGGGCCGGGGTGGTCGCGCTCGACCGGCAGTACGCGCAGCCGGCCGTTGACCTGCTCGTTCAGCTCGCCCATGCGCTGCAGATCGAGGAAGCGCCCGGCCAGCACGTTGCCCAGCGGTACGGCGGTGCCCTGGTTGTTGCTGATCGGACTGGCGATCAGCATCAGCGGGATGCCTTGTACCAGCACGAACTGGCCGGTGGCTTGGTTGACGTTGTCGTGGTGGGCGAGCAGGCCGAGTGCGCCGCTGCGCGCGATGATGGCCTGGCGCAGGCTGGCCAGGTCGCTGGCGGCCGGCGCGGTGATCTTGAACAGCTCTGGCATGTCCGGTGGTACCCACTGTTCACCGATCACCTGGCCGTCGACGTCGAAGTAGATGAGGAAGTCGAAGTCGAGGGTGATCAGCGAGTCGGGGTCCAGGTTGCGTCGGGCGAACTTCTCGCGGGCGATGCCCTGCGCGTAGTCGTAGCTGTCGTCCCACCAGGCGTAGCTGCGCAGGATGTCGAGGTTGCGGGTCAGCGCGTTTTCGAGGCTGAAGGCGAGGATGCGTGCCTCGTTGCTCAGCAGCAGTTCGTCCTGGGCATCGAAGCGGCTGAGTAGCAGGTGGCGGGACAGGCTGTTGACGATCAGCAGGGTCAGCACTACCAGCGGAATGAACAGCCACAGCAGGCGCTTGCGCAGGGTCAGCGGCGGTAGTCGCGGTGTGCGCATGCGCTCAGGCCCGAGCCAGTGGTCGGGCAGCGCGGTCGACCGAGCGGCGCGCTGACGGGCGGGTGCGGTCGTGCATCAGCTTCTCCCTGTGGGCCGGTGCGCTCTTGATCTGCGACAAGTTGTCCGCGGTGGGTGCGGGCAGAATGCCTATAACGCCCGGCCGTTCGAGTATAGACAGCGACCGCCGCTGCTATTTCCTGGAATAGCGATTGGCTATGGCCGGCATTGGAATTGGAAACTTCCGCCCCCGCCACGGGCTGGGTAACGTGGCGGCCATCCACGGTTGCGGGACCGCACCGTTCTACGAGCCTTCCCCTGTGCTAGGTGCGGTCCCTTTTTCTTTGCAGGAGTTTGTCATGTCTGATGTGCGCCACGCCAAGGTGATCATTCTCGGCTCCGGCCCCGCCGGTTACAGCGCCGCGGTGTACGCCGCCCGCGCCAACCTCAAACCGCTGCTGATCACCGGCCTGCAGGCCGGTGGCCAGCTGACCACCACCACCGAGGTCGACAACTGGCCGGGCGACCCGCACGGCCTGACCGGCCCGGCGCTGATGGAGCGCATGCAGGCACACGCCGAGCGCTTCGAGACGGAAGTGGTGTTCGACCACATCAACGCCGTCGACCTGGCCGGCCAACCGCTGATCTTGCGCGGCGATAGCGGCACCTACAGCTGCGACGCGCTGATCATCGCCACTGGTGCCAGTGCGCGCTACCTCGGCCTGCCGTCCGAAGAGGCGTTCATGGGCAAGGGCGTGTCGGCTTGCGCCACCTGCGACGGCTTCTTCTACCGCAACCGCGAAGTGGCGGTGGTCGGTGGCGGCAATACCGCGGTGGAAGAGGCGCTGTACCTGGCCAACATCGCCAGCAAGGTGACCCTGGTGCACCGCCGCGAGAGCTTCCGCGCCGAGAAGATTCTCCAGGACAAGCTGCAGGCGCGGGTCGCCGAAGGCAAGATCGTGCTCAAGCTCAACGCCGAGGTCGATGAAGTGCTCGGCGATGCAATGGGCGTCACCGGCGTGCGCCTCAAGCAGCGCGACGGTGGCCATGAGGAGCTGAAGGTCGACGGGCTGTTCGTCGCCATCGGCCATACGCCGAACACCAGCCTGTTCGAGGGCCAGCTGACCCTGCGCGACGGCTACCTAGTGGTCAACGGTGGCCGCGAGGGCAACGCCACGGCGACCAACGTGCCGGGCGTGTTTGCCGCCGGCGACGTCGCCGATTCGGTGTACCGCCAGGCGATCACCTCGGCCGGTGCCGGCTGCATGGCCGCGCTGGACGCCGAGCGCTACCTCGACGGCCATTGAGGCATCGCGTTCTGCCGAAGCCCCGCCCCCTGCGGGGCTTTTTGTTGGGCGCGGTCAGACCCAGGGGCTGACCTGCAGGGTGCGCACGCTCATGCGCTGGTACTGCTCGCGGGCATCGATGAGCAGCGCGTCGGGGTCGACCGTCAGCTCGCGCGGCGGTTTGCCTTCGGCTTCGCAGCGGTACAGGGTGTGGTCGCTCTGCTGGCGCAGGCACAGGTAGCGTTGCTGGCGCGCTTCGACCTTGAGGCTGAGCATGTCGATCCAGGCCACCTGCAGCGCCGCACTTTGCCCGGTCTCCAGGGCGCAGCGCTGCAAGGCCGGAGTGTGGGTGAACGGCGAGGCGGAGAGCATCACCTGCTGGCAGTCACCGAGGTCGTTGCGCGGCTCGCCATTGAGCAGCCAGCGGCCGCGGATGTCGCGCTCGAGGATCAGGCTGCGCTGGCCGTGGTTGTCGACCTGCAGCCACAGGCGGCGGAACCGCCAGCGCGGGTCGCAATTGAGCACGTAGGTGGCGGCGATGCTGTGGCCGCGCAGGTTCTGGATCAGGTGGCTGCTGGCGTGAATGCCGCCGGCGTCATGCTTGAGGCGCAGGTTTTCCACGCCGGGATTGCTCCACGGCTTCCATGTCAGGTGTTGCTGCATCCGGACGACTCCATGTCGAGGCGGATCGCCTGGGAGGACCGGCGCGCTGCGCCGGCTGCCTTCCTGGCATCCCATTTCCATTCCTGGGCGCAGGATAAGCAGCTTTGACGGGGCTGTCTGTCAGCCATTGCCGACAGTTGCGCAAGTTATTGCCGAACTTGCGCAACTCTTGCAGGGCTGTGGCTCAGGCCTGGCGTTGCAGCGACGGCTGCGCGAAGCGCACGCCGCCGAGACCGGTGGCCATCAATGCGCGGATGTTGCCGTGGTCGCTGCCGTCCGGTGTGGCGAGCACGCTGCGGTAGTGCTCGCCGAAGGCGCGCAGGGTTTCTTCCAGACTCAGCTCTTCCAGCAGGGCCAGGCCGAGGGTCTTGCACGAGCCTTCGTTCTGCCCGGCGGCATTCTCCACGCCACCGTTGACGAAGGCGCTGGGCTGGTAGTCGTAGTGCGCGGCGATGAACGCCAGGGTGTCGGCGAACAGGTGCTGGTCGCTGCGCAAGCTGGCGCGGAAGTCGTTCAACGCACTCATGCCTTGTGCCCCTTGTCGAAGGTGGCCTGCTGCTCGGCGCTGGCTTCCTTCTGGTACTTGGCCTTCCAGTCGGCGTAGGGCATCCCGTACACCTCCTCGCGGGCCTGCTCCAGGCTGACCTCCAGGCCGGCGTCGTCGGCGGCGGCCTTGTACCACTTGGACAGGCAATTGCGGCAGAAACCGGCGAGGTTCATCAGGTCGATGTTCTGCACATCGCTGCGGCCACGCAGGTGCAGGACCAGTTGGCGGAAGGCGGCGGCTTCGAGTTCGAGTTGTTGCTGTTCGGTCATGACAATGCACTCCGTTGGACAAGAGTGGTGGGGGAGAGCGGATGCGCTGCCGGGGCGGCGTCGACCGGCAGGCCGGTCACCGCTTCGCGGGCCTTGCGGCACTCCTGGCGGAATTCTTCGTTGTAGGCCTGCTGACTGAGGCGGTAGTTGCCTTCGTCGGCCATCAGGCCCTTGATCAGGTTGAACAGTTTGTCGCGCTCTTCCAGCTCGTGGTAGCCGTATTTCAGGCCGATGAAGTCGGAGAACGCCACGTTGAGGATCATCAGCGCCAACCACTTGCGCTGGATCGCCTCATCGCTGGGCAGCTCGGCGCCCGGTGACAGGATGCTCTCCGCCTGGCGCAGCAGCACCGGCTTGTCGAGCAGGCCGAGGTCGATCTGGATCCACGAGTCGCGCCCGGCCTTGATGTAGTCGAGCGTGGCCTTCTGCTTCTGCGAGCGATAGAGGATGACCGGAATCACGATGCTTGCCACCCCGGTGAGGATGGTTGAAGCGAACGTGGCGATGTCCATTACCTGTTTGAAATCCATGGTCGGTCCGTGTGTGGGTGATCAGTTCTTGCGCAGGTGGCGGCCGCCGTTGATGACGATGTTGCTGCCGGTGCTGTAGTCCGAGTCGAGCAGGTAGAGCACCGCCTTGATCAGCGGCTCGGCGCCTGGCTCGAAGCTCAGCAGGGCCTTCTGCAGGGCCTTGGCCTGGTACGCCTGGTCGCCGTCCTCCTTGAAGATCAGCAGGCCCGGGGAGATCGCGTTGACGTGCACGGCCGGCGCGTACATCGCGGCGAACGACAGGGTCATGTTCTGCAGCGCGGCCTTGGTCGCGGCGTAGGCGACATGGCCCTTGCTGCCGCGCGACGAGCTTTCGTCGCAGATGTGGATGATGTCGGCCTTGGCGCCGTTCTGAAGCAGCTCGCCGAGTTCGAAGTTCAGGTGGTAGGGCGCTTCCACGTGAATCTTGAACATGGTGGTGAGGTTGTCGAGGTCGTCGTCCAGCCACAGCGAGGCGTTGTGGATGATGCCGCGCAACGCCGTGTAGCGACCGCGCACGAAGGCGATCAGCGCCTCTCGGTCGGCGGTGCTGCGCAGGTCGGCCTGGAAGTGGCTGATGCGTGGGTGTTGCGAAGTGGCCGGTGAGCGGTTCACGGCGAGGACGTCGAAGCCTGACTCGGCCAGGCGTTCGGCGAGTTGCTGACCGACACGCTTGTTGGTGCCGGTAATCAAGATCGGACTGGTCATACGTGCTCGAGCGGTTGCGGAAACTGGGCGGCCGGTTGGGGCGCGGCGGGGCGCGCTGGCTCAAGGCCCGGCGCAGCCGACTGGCGGCAAGCGCGCCCGTGCGGACCGCGCCACGTTACCGCAGTCCGCCGTCCGGCACAAAACCACAGGATAAGGTGCGCTGGGATCAGCGCGACTCGGCTTCGTGACCGTGCAGCTGCTGGTGCTGCTCGAGGATGAAGCTGCGCAGCCGCTCGCTGTGGCGGGTCTTGCGCAGGCTCTGGCGGTAGGCGGTCAGCCCCTCGCCGGCCTTGCGGGCGAGAATGCCCTGCAGGGCGATCGGTTGCCGGCCGGGGATCGGCAGCCATAGGCTGAAGCGCTTGGGCACCGGCTGGCCGCGCACTTCGACCAGCATGCCGCTTTGCGACACCGCGTGCAGCCAGATGAGGCTCGGTTCGCCGTGCTCGTCGACCAGGTTGACCGGCGGATCGAGCGGCAGGCGCCAGGGCCGGTCGGCCGAGGTCTGCTCGACGATGGTCGGCGTGCCGAGCTGCAGGTGCAGGGCGTGGAATTCGTCCTCGATCACATGCAGGGGAAAGGTGATGCGCTGGCTGTCGATGTGCGCTTCGATGGTCAGTTGCTCATGCGCGGCGAGGCGGGCGAGCAATTCCTTGGCCTGTTTGCCGCCCTCGAGCAGCAGCCCGACGGGCAGGGGGTCGGGTTTCTGGTTGTCTTGCAGGCTGCGAAGGAAGTCCAACTCTTCCTGAGTCAGTATCGAATCGTCTTGCATCTATCCAGCTCGCGAAGGTGGGACCGCTATGACCACCGACGCGACGATTCGTCACCCGGCGATCGGTGGCTTCCATTCCCTGTCCGGCCATTGCTGCGGCCGTGCAAGACCTGAGCATGACTCGCTGTCAGAGCGGGATCGGCCGGATGCGTCGCTTGCCGGGGCCTCGACTGCGCCGTTCGCAAGGGAACACCGATGCTCGATCGCCTTGCCTGGCACTGGCACGCGAGTTCCTCAACAGATTCTCACAGGTTAGCCGATCAGCACAGGGGAACGGCAGCGGGTTGTGCAAAAAATGCGCAGGCCAATCGGGGCGATCGATGGTGGCGGCGCTTGCGGCATAATGCGCGGCCTCTTCACTCAGCTTTCGGGAGCGTTTCATGAAAGTGGTCATCCTCTCCGGTTCGGTCTACGGCACCGCCGAAGAAGTCGCCCGTCACGCCGATCGCCTGCTCAAGGCCGCCGGCCTGGACGCCTGGCACAACCCGCGGGCAAGCCTCGAGGAGATTCTCGCCTTCGCGCCGCAGGCCTTCCTGGCGGTCACCTCGACCACCGGCATGGGCGAGCTGCCGGACAGCCTGCAGCCGCTGTATTTCGCCATCCGCGATCGCTGCCCGGCGTGGAACGGCCTGCCTGGCGCAGTGATCGGCCTGGGCGATTCCAGCTACGGCGACACCTACTGCGGTGGCGGCGAGCTGGTGCGCGAGTTGTTCGCCGAACTGGGTATCCGCGAAGTGCAGGACATGCTGCGCCTCGACGCCAGCGAAACGGTGACCCCGGAAACCGACGCAGAGCCGTGGCTCGCCGACTTCGTGCAGGCGCTGAAGGGCTGATGGACGCGCGCGCCGCGGAACTGATTCGCAGCCTCGAACTCACCGCGCACCCGGAGGGTGGCTATTACCGGCGCACCTTCCAGGCGGCGCAGACGGTCGGCGGCCGGCGCACCTCCAGCGCGATCCTCTACCTGCTGCCGGGTGGCGTGCACGGACGCTGGCATGCGGTGGACGCCGACGAGCTGTGGCATTTCTACGAAGGCGCGCCGCTCGAGCTGCTGATCGCCGAGACGCCGGACGCGGTGCTCCACGAGCGCCTCGGCCCGGTCTGTGCCGACCAGCTGCCTCAGCGCGCGGTGCCGGCGCACGCCTGGCAGGCGGCACGCAGCCTGGGCGCCTTCACCCTGGTCGGCTGCACTGTGGCGCCGGAGTTCCAGTTCTCCAGCTTCCGCCTGCTCGGCGACGATGCCGCGGCGCAGCGTCAGTGGCCGCAGTTGGTCGACCAGTACGGCGCGTTTCTCTAGCTGCCCGGCAGCAGCGGGCGTTCCTTGAGCAGCTCCAGCCAGGCCTGCGCCGCGCGCGACAGGTAGGCGCCGTTGCGCCAGATGAAGGCAATGTCCCAGCGCAGGTCCGGCTCGCGCAACGTCTGGCAGACCACCCCGGGGCGCAGCAGCTTGCGGGCCACCACGCGTGGCAGCAGCACCACGCCCTGACCGGCCGCCACCAGCGCGACGAGGAAGTCCGCCTGGCCGCTGCGCCCCGCCTCGCGGGGGATGAAGCCGGCCTGGCGGCAGGCCTGCAGCAGGCGGTCGTTGAGGATGAAACTCTGTTGATAGAGCAGGAACGGCGTATCGGCCAGCTGGGCGAGGGCGACGTCCGCCTGGCCGGCCAGCGGATGGTCGGCGGGCAGCAGCACCTCCAGCGGCTCGTTGCAGAACGGCTGCGCGGCGAAGGCCGGATCGTCGCGGGTCAGGCTGCCGCCCAATTCCAGCTCGCCGCTCAGCACCAGCGCCTCGATGCTCTTGCTGCCGCCTTCCTGCAGGTGCACGACGATGTTCGGGTAGCGCCGCCGGTACTCGGCGAACAGCTCGGTGAACAGCGCATCGCTGCCGATCAGCGGCAGGCCGAGGCGCAGTTCGCCGCGGGTCAGCTGGCTGAGGTCGTCGAGCTCATGGTGCAGCTCGCCCTGCAGGCGCAGCAGCTCCTCGGCGCGGCGCAGCACCACGGTGCCGGCATCGGTCAGGCGAATCTGCGGGCCCTGCCGTTCCAGCAACTGCACGCCGAGGCGCTGCTCGAGCTGCGCGACCTGCTTGCTCACCGCCGACTGGCTGGCATTCAGGCCCTTGGCGGCCTGGGTGAAACCGCCGTGATGAACCACGGCGACGAAGCTGCGCAGTTGTTTGAATTCCATTTTGGAATGGCCTGTAGTCGAACAATTCGCTTTTGGGATGATAGCCGCCGGCGTAGCCTCACACCATCTGGAATGAGGGTTGCCGCCATGTATCGCACCTCGCTGCGCTTCGTCCGCCTGTGTACCGAACTGGCCGTGCTAATCGGCCTGTACAGCGTCGGCTGCGGGCTGGCCGCCTGGCTCGGCTGGCCGATTCCCGGTGGCGTGTTCGGCCTCGCCCTGTTGCTGCTGGCGTTCGCCAGCGGCTGGCTGCGTCCGGCGGCGCTGAAGCTCGGTGCCGGCCTGCTGCTCGCCGAGATGCTGCTGTTCTTCATTCCAGCGGTGATGAGCCTGCTCGACTATGGCGCACTGCTGCGCAGCGAAGGCTGGCGGATTCTGCTGGTGATCGGCGTCAGCACCTTGCTGGTGATGCTCAGCACCGCGCTGGCGGTGGAGTGGGTGTGCCGCTGGAACGCGCGCCATGAACATTGATCTGCAGGACTGGTTCTGGCTGGCGCTGACCCTCGGCGTCTATGTCCTCAGTCGCTGGCTGTACCGGCGCAGTGGCCGCTACCTGCTGTCGCCGCTGCTGCTGGTGCCGGCGGTGCTGCTCGCCGTGGCCGTCCCGCTGCACATCCACTATGCCGACTACGCCGGGCTGACCCACTGGCTGGTGGCGCTGCTCGGCCCGGCCACCGTGGCCTTCGCGGTGCCGATCTGGCAGCAGCGCGGCATGCTCGCCCGCCATTGGCCGGCGTTGCTGGTTGGCATGCTGGTCGGCAGCGCGGTGGCGATCGGCAGTTCCTGGACGCTGGCCAATCTGCTGGCGCTCGACGACAGCGTGCGTCTGTCGCTGCTGCCGCGCTCGATCAGCACGCCATTCGCCATGCCGCTGGCCGCTGACCTCGGTGGCGTGCCGGGGCTGACCGCGGTGTTCGTGCTGATCACCGGGGTGCTCGGTGCCGCGCTCGGCGGCGTGCTGTTGAAGTGGCTGCCGCTGCGCAGCAGCCTGGCCCGCGGCGCGCTGTTCGGCGTCGGTGCGCACGGCGCCGGCGCCAGTCGCGCCCACGAAATCGGCCATGAGGAAGGCTCGGTCGCCGGCCTGGTGATGGTGCTGATGGGCCTGCTCAATCTGCTCGCCGCGCCGTTGCTCGCCCAGTTGATCTGACTCGCAGGGCCAGCGCGCTGGCCGCCAAGGCAACTACCAGGAGCGGCGCCGCTCGCTAGACTCAAACGACAACCACCCGCACAACTACAACACCGAGGTGAATGCCGTGACCGCTGTCCATGCTCTGCCCGCCGTCAAAGACCAGGTTTCCGCTGCCGAGTGGCAAACCCGCGTCGACCTCGCCGCCTGCTACCGACTGATCGCCCACTACGGCTGGGACGATCTGATCTTCACCCACATCTCGGCGAAGATTCCCGGCACCGAAGAGTTCCTGATCAACCCGTTCGGCATGATGTTCCATGAGATCACCGCCTCGAGCCTGGTGAAGATCGACCTGGCCGGCAAGAAGCTGATGGACAGCCCGTACGACATCAACCCGGCCGGCTACACCATCCACAGCGCGGTGCACGAGGTGCGCCACGAGGTGGCCTGCGTGCTGCACATCCACACCGCCGCCGGCATCGCCGTGTCGGCGCAGAAGCAGGGCTTGCTGCCGCTGTCGCAGCAATCGCTGTTCGTGCTCTCCAGCCTGGCGTACCACGGCTACGAGGGCGTGGCGCTCAACCACGACGAGAAGGCCCGCCTGCAGGCCGACCTCGGCGACAAGAACTTCATGATTCTGCCCAACCACGGCCTGCTCACTGCGGCGAACACCATCGCCGACGCCTTCCTGATGATGTTCACCCTGCAGCGCGCCTGCGAAGTGCAGGTGATGGCGCAGAGCGGCGGGGTCGAGTTGATCCACATTCCGCAGCCGATTCTCGATGGCGCCCGCGCCATGGCCGCCGGCGTGACCAAGAGCAAGCAGGGCATGGGCGGCATGCTCGCCTGGCCGGCCATGCTGCGCCTGCTCGACCAGCGCAATCCCGGCTACGCCAGCTGATGCCGCTGGCCGGCATCGCCCTGGGCGCCTGGCGCGCCCGGGGGCACGATTTCGTCTTCCGTGGGCAGACCATTCGTTACTGGACGGCGGGCGAGGGCGCGCCGCTGCTGCTGATTCACGGCTTTCCCACTGCCAGCTGGGACTGGCACTACCTGTGGGCGCCACTGGCGCAGCGCTACCAGCTGATCGCCTGCGACCTGCTCGGCTTCGGTGATTCGGCCAAGCCGCGCGGCCACGACTACCGCCTGCTCGAACAGGCCGACCTGCAGCAGGCGCTGCTGGCGCACCTGGGCATCGACGCGGCGGTGCACGTGCTGGCCCACGATTACGGCGACAGCGTCGCCCAGGAACTGCTGGCGCGTCATGAAGACGGGCGTTTCCGCATGGCCAGTTGCGTGTTCCTGAATGGCGGTCTGTTCCCGGAAACCCACCATCCTGTGCTCGCCCAGAAGCTGCTGCTGAGTCCGCTCGGCGCGCTGTTCGGCCGGCTGTTCGGCCGCGCCAAGCTGGAAGCCAACTTCGCCAAGGTGTTCGGTCCGGCGACCCAGGCCAGCGCCGCCGAGCTGGATGACTTCTGGACCCTGATTGCCCACAACGACGGTCCGGCGGTGATGCACCGGCTGATCCGTTACATGCCCGAGCGCCGCCAGCAGCGCGACCGCTGGGTGGCGGCGATGCAGGCGACCCGGGTGCCGCTGCGGGTGATCGACGGCGCGATCGACCCGATCTCCGGCGCGCACATGGTGGCGCGCTACCGCGAGCTGATCCCGCAGCCCGACACCGTGTTGCTCGAGGGCATCGGCCATTACCCGCAGGTCGAGGCGCCGGAGGCGGTCCTTGAGCACTACCTGGCGTTCCGCGAGCGCCTGGAGTAGCGGGAGAGGGCGAGCTGCCCGCCGCCATCGCGCAGCGTTATTGGCTGCCATTCAGCAGCCAGTCACTTGCTTGTGGGGGCGCTGAGGCTGGCGGACACTCGGCCATCTTTTTCATCTGTCCCAGGAGTTGCTGCATGAGTGAAGCCATCCGCTTTGAAGACAAAGTCGTCATCGTCACCGGTGCCGGCGGCGGCCTGGGCCGTGCCCATGCGCTGCTGTTCGCCAAGCATGGCGCCAAAGTGGTGGTCAACGACCTCGGCGGCAGCACCCACGGCGAAGGCGCCAACGCCTCGGCGGCGGACAAGGTGGTCGCGGAAATCCGTGCCGCTGGTGGTACCGCGGTGGCCAACCATGACTCGGTGACCGACGGCGAGAAGATCGTGCAGAACGCCCTGGACGCCTTCGGCCGCGTCGACGTGGTGGTCAACAACGCCGGCATCCTGCGCGACAAGACCTTCGCCAAGATGGAAGACACCGATTGGGACCTGGTCTACAAGGTCCACGTCGAAGGGGCCTACAAGGTTACCCACGCCGCCTGGCCGCACCTGCGCGAACAGAACTTCGGCCGGGTGATCTTCACCGCGTCGACCTCCGGTATCTACGGCAACTTCGGCCAGTCCAACTACGGCATGGCCAAGCTCGGCCTGTACGGCCTGACCCGTACCCTGGCCATCGAAGGCCGCAAGAACAACATCTTCGTCAACGCCATCGCCCCCACCGGCGGCACGCGCATGACCGAAGGGCTGATTCCGCCGGCAGTGTTCGAGCAGCTCAAGCCGGAACTGGTCAGCCCGCTGGTGGTGTACCTCGGCAGCGCGGCCTGTGAGGAAACCGGCGGCCTGTTCGAGGTCGGCGGCGGCTGGGTTGGCAAGGTGCGCTGGGAGCGCAGCAACGGCGTGGGCTTCAACCCGCTGCAGGGCTTCAGCCCGGAAGACGTGGCTGCCAGCTGGGCACAGATCGGCAACTTCGAAGGCGCCAGCCACCCCGCTGACACCAGCCAGGCCCTGGGCGCGATGCTCACCAACCTGCAGAAGTACGTGAAGCTCGGCTGATCGCCCAGCGCACCGCGAAAAGGCCGGCTCTTTAGCCGGCCTTTTTGTTTTATGGTGGCGAGAAAACCAGAGGAGCAGGCCATGAGCGTCATCGTCGAGAAGAACGGTCCCGTCACCACCCTGATCATCGACCGCCCGCAGGTACGCAACGCCGTCGACCGGCCGACCGCCGAGGCGCTGGCCGAGGCGCTGCGCGCCTTCGAGGCGGACCCAGAGGCCCAGGTCGCAGTGCTCACCGGCGCCGGCGGCACCTTCTGCGCGGGTGCCGATCTCGGCGCGGTGGCGCAGGGCGCGATGCGCGCCAACCGTCTGGAAGTCGAGGGCGACGGGCCGATGGGGCCGAGCCGCATGCAGCTCGGCAAGCCGCTGATCGCCGCCATCGAAGGCTACGCGGTGGCCGGCGGTCTGGAGCTGGCACTGCTCGCCGACCTGCGGGTGATGGCCGAGGATGCGGTGCTCGGGGTGTTCTGCCGGCGCTTCGGCGTACCGCTGATCGACGGCGGCACCGTGCGCCTGCCGCGCATCGTCGGCCAGGGTCGCGCCCTCGACCTGATTCTCACCGGTCGCCCGGTGCAGGCCGCGGAAGCGCTGCAGATTGGCCTGGTCAACCGTGTGGTCGGTCCAGGCGCGGCGCGCGCCGCGGCGGAAGCGCTGGCGCGTGAGATCGCTGCCTTCCCGCAGCGCTGCATGCTGGCTGATCGGGCGAGTGCCTACCGGCAGTGGGAACTGCCGTTCGAGCAGGCTCTGCGCGACGAGTTCCTCGGCGGCCTGCAGGTGATCGAAAGTGGTGAAACCCAGGCCGGTGCGAGCCGCTTCAAGGCCGGGCAGGGACGCCACGGCGAGTTCTGAACGGGCGTTACCAAACCGCCGCTCGGCGGCGCTTGGCGACCCCGTTACCGGGTCACTCGGTTGCCGGCAATGCCGTGCCGGAAAGCTCTGCGCCTTGGGTGTGGCCCGTCCTGGGTAGAAACTTCCCGGTGGCTTGGCTGGTGACATTTGCAGGTCGGAAAAGCTGTGCAAAAAAGCGTCGATTAATCCTTTCGAGCGACAAGAAAAAATCCGCCCTTAGTGCGCTTATACGGATTCACCCCTCTAGGTAGGGTGTTCCTGGCTGATTGACCAACCAGGAGCGCCAAATGACAAGAAAAACAAGGCCCGCCATCTTCCTGCCGAAAACGCTGGCGATGGCTGTAGCCGTGGGCCTGAGCTCTCAGGCTCAGGCGGTTAATTTCAATATCGGGGAAATCGAGGGGCAATTCGACTCGGCACTGTCGGTCGGGGCCAGCTGGAGCACTGCCAAAGCCGACAAGGACCTGATCGGTCAGGCCAACGGCGGCACCGGCTACACCCAGACGGGCGACGACGGGCGACTGAACTTCAAACGCGGCGAAACCTTCTCGAAGATCTTCAAGGGTATTCACGACCTCGAGCTCAAGTACGGTGACGCCGGCGTATTCATGCGCGGCAAGTACTGGTACGACTTCGAGCTGAAGGACGAGAGCCGTCTGTTCAAGGACATTTCCGACGACGGCCGCAAGGAAGGCGCCAAGTCTTCCGGCTATCAACTGCTCGATGCCTTCGCCTATTACAACTACTCCGTCTCCGAAAAGCCGGGCACCGTGCGCCTCGGCAAGCAGGTGGTGAGCTGGGGTGAGAGCACCTTCATCGGCAACTCGATCAACAGCATCAACCCGATCGACGCCGCTGCTTTCCGCCGCCCAGGCGCGGAAATCAAGGAAGGTCTGATTCCGGTCAACATGTTCTACCTGTCGCAGAGCATCACCGAGAACCTCTCCGCCGAAGCCTTCTACCAGCTGGAGTGGGACCAGACCGTCATCGACAACTGCGGGACGTTCTTCTCCTCGGCCGACGTGCTCGCCGACGGTTGCGACAACAACTACACCATCCTCGATTCGGCCACCGTTCGTGGTCTCCAGGCTGCCAAGGCGGGTCTCGCGGGTGCTGGCGCACAGGCCGCGCTGACCGGCGTGACCGTGGTGCCGGAAGGTCTGATCGTGCCGCGTGGCGGCGACCGCGACGCCAGTGACTCCGGTCAGTGGGGCGCTGCGCTGCGCTGGCTCGGCGACGAGACTGAGTACGCCGCGTACTTCATGAACTACCACAGCCGCACACCGAACGTGAGCATGCATACTGCGAATGTCGCTGCCGTGAACACGGCACTGGCTGCTCCGGCGCTGGCTTCGGCGATCCTGCTCGGTCGTGGCAACTACTTCCTGGAGTATCCGGAAGATATCCAGCTGTACGGCCTGAGCTTCTCCACCACGCTGCCCACCGGTACCGCGTGGAGCGGTGAACTGAGCTACCGCCCGAACATGCCGCTGCAGATCAACGGCACCGACATGACTGCCAAGCTCGCCACGCCAGCTGCTGTCGCCCAGGCTGTAGGCGCTGCGACCGGTAACCCGGCTGCTGCTGCTGCTGCTGCGCGTTCCTTCGCCAATACGGACATCCGCGGCTACAACCGCAAGGAAGTCACCCAGGTGCAGACCACCCTGACGCACTTCTTCGATCAGGTCCTCGGCGCCGAGCGTCTGACCGTGGTCGGCGAGGTTGGCTACACCCGTCTGGGCGGCCTGGAAAGCACCAGCGAAGTGGCCTACGGCCGTGACTCGATCTACGGCTCGCCGCACGGCACCGCTGCCTCGAACATCGCCGCTGCCCGTGACTACGGCTACCACGGCTTCTACACCTCCGGCTCCTGGGGCTATCGTGCTCGCGGCATCCTCGACTACAACGACGTGTTCGCCGGTATCAACCTCAAGCCCAACGTGGCCTTCTCGCACGACGTCGACGGCTACGGCCCGGTGTTCAACGAAGGCTCCAAGGCATTCAGCATCGGCCTCGATGCCGAGTACCAGAACACCTACACCGCCAGCCTGAGTTACACCGATTTCTTCGATGGTGATTTCAACACTCAGATCGATCGTGACTTCGTCGCGCTCAGCCTCGGCGTGAACTTCTAAGGTCAGGGAGAAAGTACAGATGACAATTCGCAAGAGCATGCTGCAGTGCAGCGCCCTGGCTCTGAGCCTGCTGGCTGCCAACGTGATGGCAGCGGTCAGCGCTGATCAGGTTGCCAAACTGGGTACCACCCTGACGCCGCTGGGTGGTGAGAAGGCCGGTAACGCCGATGGCACCATCCCGGCCTGGGACGGCGGCCTCAAGCCCGGCGCCGCACCGGTCACGCCGAACGGTTTCCTCGGCAACCCGTACGCCAGCGAGAAGCCGCTGTTCACCATCACCGCGCAGAACCTCGACCAGTACAAGTCCAAGCTGTCCGAAGGCCAGCTGGCGATGTTCAAGCGTTACCCGGAAACCTATGTGATGCCGGTGTACACCACCCATCGCTCGGCTTCGGTGCCGGAGAACATCAACCAGGCAGCCAAGATCAGCGCGCAGAAAACCACGCTGATGGAAGGCGGTAACGGTCTGAAGGACTTCACCGACAGCCGCTACTACGCGTTCCCGGTCCCGCAGAACGGTCTGGAAGTGGTGTGGAACCACATCACCCGTTACCGCGGCGGCAACCTGCGTCGCACCATCGTGCAGGCCACTCCGCAAACCAACGGTGCCTACACCCTGGTCAACTTCGAAGACGAAGTGTCGTTCCCGACCGGCATGTCCGGCCTGGCGCCGGAGAAAGCCGCCAACGCCCTGCTGTTCTTCAAGCAGCGGGTGACTGCGCCGGCGCGTCTGGCCGGTAACGTGCTGCTGGTTCACGACTCGCTCGACCAGGTTGCCGAGCCGCGCATGGCGTGGATCTACAACGCCGGTCAGCGCCGCGTGCGCCGCGCCCCGCAGGTGTCCTACGACGGTCCGGGTACTGCGTCCGACGGTCTGCGCACTTCCGACAACTTCGACATGTACAACGGCGCGCCGGATCGCTACGACTGGAAACTGATCGGCAAGAAGGAGATGTACATCCCGTACAACAACTTCCAGATGGGCCTGCCGACCGTCAAGTACAGCGACATCCTCAAGGCCGGCCACACCAACCAACAACTGGCGCGCTACGAGCTGCACCGCGTCTGGGAAGTGGAAGCCACGCTGAAGAGCGGCGAGCGCAACATCTACGCCAAACGTCGCTTCTTCGTCGACGAGGACAGCTGGCAGATCGCCGTGTCCGAGCACTACGACGGTCGCGGTCAACTGTGGCGTATCGGTCAGGCCATGCTGGCGCAGCACTACGAGGCGCAAGCCCCGTCCTACGCCTTCGAAGCGCTCTACGACATCATTAGCGGTCGCTACCTGGCGATCGGCATGAACAACGAAGAGAAGCACGCGTTCGAATTCGGCATCAAGACCTCCGCGGCGGACTACACCCCGTCGGCGCTGCGTAGCGCTGGCGTGCGCTAATCCTCGACGGTGCAGTAGAAAAAGGGCGGCCAACACGGCCGCCCTTTTTTATGGGGCCTCGTCGCGAATTTGCCGACGCGTCTAAATCAGGGCTTTCAGAGGAACGTTCAGAAATGTTATTCAAGGGCATTCATACATAGGAGTGATGCGCCGCACCCAGCCCTTCGGGGTTAAGATCAGCGCATCGCCCGAACAATAAGAAAGAGCGACGCGATGACCAGGCATGCCCACGTTCGAGTACTCGATAGCCGCCCCGTTGCCAGCCTCCAGCTGCCCCGACTGCCCGTCAACCATGTGTCGCGCTCGCGCGTCAGCGAGCCGTTGCTGGCCAGCGGCAGCCGTCTGTCGCTGATCTGCGCGCCGGCCGGTTTCGGCAAGAGCGTGCTGCTCAACGAATGTCTGCGTCAGGCGCCGCCTGCCACCCAGCTGGTCTGGCTGGACCTGCTCGGCCGTACGCTGAGCCCCGCCGACCTGCTCGCGCGCCTGGCCCAGGCGCTGGATCAGCCGGCCCCGCCCGGCGACCCCGAAGCGGCGCTGACCGAGCTGCTCAGCCGCAGCGAACAACCGCTGTGGATCGCCCTCAACGATTACCCTCGGCAAGCCAGCCCGGAGCTGGATGCCTGCCTCGATCGGCTGGTCGAGCAGACCCCGGCGAACCTGCGCTGGTGGGTCTGCGGTCGCCGGCGTCCGGCCTGGAACCTGCCGCGCCTGCTGCTGCAGGGCGACCTGTTCGAAGTCGACGGGCCGGCCCTGGCCTTCGACGCCCAGGAGCTGCAGCAACTGCTCGACGAACAGCGCCTGAGCGTGCCCGAAGAACTGGCCGGCCAGTTGCTGCACGACACCGAAGGCTGGCCGGCGGGCATCTGCCTGCTGCTGTTCAAGACCGACACCGAAGGCCTGCGCGAGCGCATCGCCGGCGGCACGCCGCTGCTCCAGGAGTACATCGGCCGCGAGGTGCTCAACGATCTGCCACTGCCGCTGGCCCGCGCCCTGCGCGTGCTGGCGCATATTCCACGGTTCTCCGCCGACCTCTGCGAACAGTTGCTGGAGGAGGGCGGCGCCGAGATGCTCGGCGAGCTGCGCGATCGCCAGCTGTTCCTGCATGGCCTCGACAGCAGCGGCCAGTGGTTCCGCCTGTGGCGGCCGCTGGCGCTGATCCTCAAGCGCCAGCCCGGCGGCCTGCCGACCCAGGCGCACCTGCGCGCCTGTCGCTGGTTCTTCCAGCGCGGCGAGGTGCGCGAGGCGGTCGAGCACGCCCTGTGGGCGGAGCAGCCGGAGGTGGCCGCCAGCTACCTGCAGCGTTTCGGCCAGGAGCAGCTGCTCGTCGAACACAGCGTCACCCAATTCCTGCAGTGGCGCGACGAGCTGCCCAGCTCGCTGTTCGCCAGTACGCCGCGGCTGATCACCCTGCTCGGCTGGGCGCTGATGATCAGCGCGCGGCTCGACGAGGTGGACGCCTGCATGGCCGATATCGGCCGCTTCCTGCCGCAGGCCGACGCCCGCCGGCAGCGCCAGTTGCTCGCCCAGTGGCAGGCCCTGCAGGGCGTGGTGCAGCGCCAGCGCGGCCAGCCCAGCGCGCGTCAGCACTGCCTCGAGGCGCTCGAGGTGCTCAGCGAGTCGGCCTGGTCGCAGCGCATCCTCTGCTACCAGGCCCTGGCCCAGCAGGCCATGGCCCTCGGTGAACTGGAGGCCGCCGCGCATTACTGCGACGACGGCCTGCGCCTGGCGCGCAGCCACGGCAGCGTGGTGTTCGAAGGCATGCTGGAAGTCGAGCACATCCAGCTGCTGGCCCTGCTCGGCGAGTTCGAGCAAGGCGTCGCGCTGGCCGAGGCGACCGCCACGCAAGTCTCGAAGACCCTGCGGCACGGCCCGGTCAACGCCCGGTTGTTGCTGGTGCGCGCTTGCCAGTTGCTCTACCAGGGGCGCGCCGACGAGGCGCGCGCCGGTTGCCTGGCAGGGCTCGCCGAGGCCGAGCGCTGCGAGGACGCCTCGCGGCTGTTCGCCTACCTCGGCCTGATCGAGCTGGCCAATGACGAGGGCGACTTCGCCCAGGCCGCGCACCTGGCCCGCGAGGCGGAGCGCGTCATGCAATGGCAGCACGTTCCGGAAGTGCGTTATCGCGGTCCGCTGCAGTTCGCCTGCGCGCGTCTGCAACTGGCCCAGGGCGATGTGGCGGGCGCGCATGACACGCTGATCGGTCTGCTCGACTGCTACCGGAAGCATGAGCGCCTGGCGCCGTCCGGCTTCACCGACCTGATGTTGCGTGCGCGTCTCGATGTGGCGCGCTGCGAGGTGCGCCTGGGGCGTGTCGACGCGGCGCAGCGCGGCTTGCGGCAACTCTACGAGGAGTGCGTCAGCAAGGGCCTGCTGGCGCTGGTCTGCGAGTGCCGCTTCGTGCTGGTCGAGGCGCTGCTTGCCGAAGGGCGGCAGAGCCAGGCCGAGGCCGAACTGCAGCGCGCGCTCAACGAGGCGCAGCGCATGCAGCTGTTCCGCCCTGTGCAGGCGTTCTTCCGCCTGCATCCCAGCCTGCTCAGCCACGCCACCAGCGCGCAGCGCGAACGCCTGCAGCGCGGCGAGCTGGTCGACGAGGCGGTGCGCCGCGAGGACGGTTCGCCGCTCAGCACGCGCGAACTGGCGGTGCTGTCGCTGATCGCCCAGGGCCTATCCAACCAGGAAATCGCCGAGCGCCTGTACATCTCGCTGCACACCGTGAAAACCCACGCGCGGCGCATCAACAGCAAACTCAAGGTCGAGCGCCGCACCCAGGCCGTGGCGAAAGCCAAGGCGCTGGGCCTGTTCGACTGAGCCGAAGCGCCCCGTCCGGGGCGCTGGTGCGGTCATCCCCTTAGACAATTTTTGCCGCTGTCGCGCCGCCGTAGACGCTCGCGCATTGGCGCCACGTGCCTGCTGTTCCAGTGCAGGCCGCGTGGGCCGCGGCTTGGCGCGGCGAACGCAGCGAGCGGACGGGCACTCATACTTTGTATTGATCGGCAGAATCCATCCTTTGCCGGCTTATCCATCCTCGTCGCGCTGGGTACGTTGCAGGCGTAACCGGAGTGCCCGATGTCAACCCCTCGAAACGGCCGCCGCTACGTCCTGTCCCTGGTGACGGCATTTGCCCGCCCAGTGTGATCTGCGACGAGCGCGACGCTGATCGTCGTCATCCATTCCTTTGAAACCGTCCGCGCCGGGCATAGTGCTCCGGCCTGGACACCCCATCGCCCGCGGTCCGTGCGGCAGCGGCGATGAGTGAAACCGCCCAGGCGATTGCGATGGCCCGCGTTCAGCCTTGGCTTGCTCTTCTGCGAGGAAACACCATGTATCTGCGTAAGACTTTGCTGCAAGGCAGCGCCCTGGCCCTGAGCCTGCTGGCCGCTAACGTGATGGCCGCGGTAAGCACCGAAGAAGCGGCCAAGCTCGGCACCAGCCTGACCCCGCTGGGTGGCGAGAAAGCTGGCAACGCTGACGGTTCGATCCCGGCCTGGACCGGCGGTCTGGCCAAGGACGCGGCTCCGGTTGACGCCAAGGGCTTCCTCGGCGATCCGTTCGCCAGCGAAAAGCCGCTGTTCGTGATCACCGCGCAGAACGTCGAGCAGTACAAGGACAAGCTGTCCGAAGGCGAACTGGCGATGTTCAAGCGTTACCCGGACACCTACAAGATGCCGGTGTACGTCACTCACCGTACCACTGCGGTGTCGGATGTTGCCGCTCAGGCTGCCAAAACCAGTGCGCTGAAAACCAGCCTGGCCAGCGATGGCTACTCGGTAGATAACTTCGCCAGCCACGCCTACCCGTTCCCGCTGCCAACCAAAGGCGTGGAAGTGATCTGGAACCACATGGCGCGCTACCGTGGTGAGAGCACCCTGCGCGTCAACGTGCAGACCGCAGTACAGGCCAACGGCAGCTTCACCCCGGTGGTGATTGACGAAACCGTGGCATACCCCGCCGCTCTGCCGGAGTTGGGCGCGCGTGCCGACAATCTGCTGCTGATGGTCAAACAGTCTGTCACCGCCCCGGCACGCCTGGCAGGCACTGTGGTGCTGGCGCATGACTTCATCAATCCGGGCAAGGATCCGCGTAAGGCCTGGGTCTACAACGCCGGTCAACGCCGCGTTCGCGCCGCACCGCAGATCGCCTACGACGGTCCGGGCACCGCGGCCGATGGCCTGCGCACCGCCGACAACACCGACATGTTCAACGGCTCGCCAGACCGCTATGACTGGAAACTGGTGGGCAAGAAGGAGTTGTACATCCCGTACAACAACTACCGCCTGGCCTCGCCAAGCCTAAAGTACGATCAGATTATCAAGCCCGGCCATATCAATCCGGACTTCACTCGCTACGAGCTGCACCGCGTGTGGGAAGTCGAAGCGACGCTGAAGAGCGGCGAGCGCAACATCTACGCCAAGCGTCGGTTCTTCATCGACGAGGACAGCTGGCAGATCGCCGTGTCCGAGCTGTATGACGGTCGCGGTCAACTGTGGCGCGTTGGTCAGAACATGCTGATGCAACAGTACCAGGTGCAAGTGCCATGGACTGCCATGGAAAGCCTCAATGACCTGATCGCCGGTCGCTACCTGACCTCGATGATGGCCAACGAGCAGAACCGTCCGAGCCAGTTCGGCGTGAAAGTCGCGTTGGCCGATTTCACCCCGGCCGCGCTGCGGAATGCCGGCGTGCGCTAAGCGCATCCGCTAAGTTGAAAAGGCGACCTACGGGTCGCCTTTTTTATTGGCGGCACCCAGGTGCCAAGCCGGGCGGTATCATCGCCGCGCGGCGCCGTCGGTGCCGGTCGTCCAAGAGAGTGCAGGGAATGAGTCAGTCCGTTGTTGTTGCCAGCCGTCAGCCGCGCTTGCCGCCCGTGCACGTGCCGCGTCCGCGTCTGTATCAGCCGCTGCTGGCCAATGACTACCGCCTGAACCTGATCTGCGCCCCGGCCGGCTTCGGCAAAAGCGTCCTACTCAGCGAGTGCGCCCGGCAGATTCCCAGCGGCACGCGCCTGCTGTGGCTCGATCTTGGCGGTCGCGCACTCAGCCCCGCCGGGCTGCTCGAACGGCTGTCTGGGGCGTTGCGCGTGCCGGTGCCGCCGGGCGAGCCGGGCGAGGTGCTGGCGACGCTGCTCGAGCGCGTCGAGCAGCGCCTGTGGATCGTCCTCGACGACTACCCGCGGCAGCCGAATGCTGAGCTCGATGAGTGCCTCGATCGGCTGTTCGACCACATCCCGCCGAATCTGCGCTGGTTCGTCGCCTGCCGCCGCCAGCCGGCCTGGAACCTGCCGCGCCTGATGCTGCTCGGCGAGCTGCTCGAGGTCGACGCACAGGGCCTGGCACTGGACACCGACGAGCTGCACCAGCTGCTGCTCGGCCACGGCCTGAAGCTGCCCAGCGAGCTGGAGACCCGCGTGCGCCAGCAGTACGAAGGCTGGCCGGCGCTGATCAGCCTGCTGCTGCTCAAGCTCGATCCGGCGCAACTGCACGAGCGCCTGCTCGCCGGCACCGCCTTGCTGCGCGATTACCTCGAGCGCGAAGTGCTGAATGGCATCGCCGCGCCGCTGCGCGAAGCGCTGCAGGTACTCGCGCACCTGCCGCGTTTTCCCGAGGCGCTTGGCGGCCATCTGTTGGCGACCCTCGGCGCGGCGCCGCTGGACGAGCTGCGCAGCCGCCAGCTGCTGGTCGCCGACAACCCCGACAGTTCGGGTGAGCAATTGCGCCTGTGGCGTCCGCTGGCCGTGGCGCTGGCGCGCCAGCACGACCGCGCGGCGGCGATCGCCATCCATCTGCGCGCCGCGCAGTGGCTGTTCGAGCATGGCCGGGTGCGCGAGGCGATCGATCAGGCCCTGGCGGCCGACCGCCCGGAGCTGGCGGCCAGCTACCTGCAAGGCTTCAACCACAAGCACCTACTGGTCGAGGACAGCGTCAGGCAGTTCCTGCAGTGGCGCGACGAGCTGCCGCGCGCGTTGTTCGCCAGCTCGCCGCGGCTGATCATCATGCTGGCCTGGACCCTGGTGTTTCGCGGGCGGCTCGACGAGGTCGACGATTGCCTGGCCGACCTGGCGCACTTCCTGCCGCAGGCCGATCACAACCGGCAGACGCAGTTGCTCGCCGAGTGGCAGGCGGTGCAGGGCAGCCTGCATCGGCAGCGCGGCCTGGCGGCGGCGCGCGAACACGCGCTGGCTGCGCTCGCCGCCCTGGCGCCGACCAACTGGGCGACGCGCATGCTGTGCCTGCAGACCCTGGCGCAGCATGCCTTGGCCAATCAGCAGCTGGAGCTGGGCGAAGAGTTGCTGAGCGAAGGGCTGCGGGTCGCGCGGCTGAACGGCAGCCTGGCCTACGAGGCGATGCTCAACCTCGACCGCATCCACCTGCTGACCCTGCGCGGCGAGCTCGTCAAGGGCCTCGAACTGGTCGAGCTGTCGGCGCGCCAGGTCAGCGCGGGCCTGCTGCGGGGCCCGGTGCTCGGGCGCCTGCGCCTGTTGCGCGGCGCCTTGCTGGTCAACCTGGGGCGCCTCGAGGAGGCGCGCGTCGAGCTGCGCGACGGCCTGCAGGAGTCCGGTCGCTACGACGACGTCTATCAGCTGTTCGGCTATTTCGGTCTCGCCGAGCTGGCCGCCGAGGCCGGCGATTTCGCCCAGGCCTTGCAGCTGATGCAGGAGGGCGAGCGCCTGCTGCACTGGTTCAAGGTCCCGGAAATTCGCTATCGCGGCATGCTCGACCTGGCCAGCGGCTCGCTGTTCCTGCGCCAGGGCGAACTGAGCGCCGCCGAGACGGTGCTGCGCGGCTTGCTCGAGCGCTATCGCCAGCAAGGCCTGCTGGCGCCCTCCGGTTTCTACAGCCTGTTGCCACGCGTACGGCATCGGCTGGCGCTGGTCGCCTTGCGCCAGGGCCGCCACGCGGAAGCGCTCGCCGCGCTACTCGAGCTGCGTGACGAATGTTTGGCCAATGGGCAGTTCGGCCTGGCCTGCGAATGCCGCTTCAGCCTGGTCGAAGCCTGGCTGCTCGCCGGGCGCGCCGCGGACGCCGAGCAGGAGCTGCGCCAGGGCCTGGCCGAGGCGCAACGCATGCAGCTGATCCGCCCGCTGCAGGCGCTGTATGCGCGGCAGCCGGAGCTGCTGCTCGAACATGCCAGCGAAGAGCAGCAACAGTTGCTGCTGCGCGCGCGGCAGACCGTGAGCGAGCCCGGCGAGCAGCTGAGTGCACGCGAGCTGGAGGTCCTCAAGCTGATTGCCGCCGGCCGCTCCAATCGGGAGATCGCCGAGCGGCTGTTCATCTCGCTGCACACGGTGAAGACCCACGCGCACCGGATCAACGCCAAGCTCAAGGTCGAGCGGCGCACCCAGGCGGTGGCGCAGGCCAAGCGCCTCGGCCTGCTCGACGAGGGGAAACCTAGTGCAGCGCCGGACTTGGGCTGATCTGCCCGAGGCGCTGGCTGAGTAGCAGGCGCTGTGCCGGGTCCTCGGTGAGCAGCAGCGCGCACTCGAGGTCGTAGCGTTCGGCCTGCGGGCAGTCGAGGCGACGGTACAGCTCGGCGCGGGCCAGGTGATCGGTGACCGACGGCGGTCCCAGTTCGAGCACGCGTTCGGCGTCCTTCAGTGCGGCATAGCTGTCTTCGGCCTGCAGGTGCAGTTGGCGCAGGTTGCGCGACAGGCGCTGGAGCATCTGCCGCGCGTCGCAGGCCAGCAGGTGCTCGGCCGAAAGTCCGGCGCGCGGGCCGAGGTGGCGGAGCAGCAACTCGCGACAGTCGCGCGGGTACAGCCGGCGTCCGCCGCAGGGATCGAGCAGGTGGTCGGCGCCGGGCACGCGCAGCAGGAAATGGCCGGGGAAGTTCACCCCTTGCAGCGGAATCCCCAGCTGCCGGGCCAGCTCGAGGGCCAGCAGCGCCAACGACAGTGGCTGGCCGCGGCGGCGTTGCAGCACGCGGTGCAGCAGGGCAGTCTGCGGGCGCAGCGGCACGTCGTCATCTTCGTGGAAGTCCAGTTCGGCGAGGCGCCGCAGCAGCGGTTGCGCGAGTTCCTGCGGCGGCTGTTCGGGCAGCGCGACAAACACCTGCTGGCGCACCGCGTCGAGCGCCGTCAGCCAGGCCGCGGGCTGCAGCTCGGCGTCGTGCTCGGCAGCGATCCACAGCGCGGCTTCGAACAGGCGCGGCGGCTCTTCGGCGAGGCAGGCGAAACAGCGTTGGCGCGGTGTCATCGATGTCTCCTGGCGTTTCCTCGTTTGTAGCGGGTTGATCAATTTTCGTCCAGCGTTGCTTATGCCGAGCAGTCTGCCTGCGTGCCGTAGATATACCCGGCAAGCCGGTCGGTTCCGGACGCGACACCTATACTGCCTGTACCAACAGCAAGGGAGCCCCACCATGTTTGCCATCATGGAAGCCGCCCGGCTAGAAGCGCTGCACGTCGCGCAGGATCCGGAGACCGGCCTTCGGGCGATCATCGCCATTCACAGCACCAAACTGGGCCCCGCTCTCGGTGGGTGCCGTTACATTGCCTATCCCGACGACATCAGCGCGTTGCGCGATGCCGTGCGCCTCGCGCAAGGCATGAGCTATAAAGCGGCGCTGGCCGGCCTCGAGCAGGGCGGCGGCAAGGCGGTGATCATTCGCCCGCCGCACGTGGACAACCGCGGCGCGCTGTTCGAAGCCTTCGGACGTTTCATCGAGAGCCTCAAGGGCCAGTACGTCACCGCAGTCGACAGCGGCACCTCGAGCGCCGACATGGATTGCATCGCCCAGCACACCGGGCATGTCACCAGTACTACCAGCGCCGGCGACCCCTCGCCGCACACCGCCATGGGCGTATTCGCCGGGATTCGCGCCACCGCCCAGGCGCGCTTAGGTAGCGATGATCTGGAAGGCTTGCGAGTGGCGATCCAGGGACTGGGCAACGTAGGCTTCGGCCTCGCCGAGCAACTGCATGCGGCCGGCGCCGAGCTGATTGTCAGCGATCTCGATACCGGGCGCATGAGCCTCGCCCAGGAGCAGTTCGGTGCCCAGTTGGTGGCGCCGGATGCGTTGCTCAGCACGCCCTGCGACATCCTCGCGCCCTGTGGTCTGGGCGGTGTGCTGAACGCCGACAGCGTCGGCCAGTTGCACTGCGCCGCGGTGGCGGGAGCGGCCAACAATCAGCTGGCCAGCGGCGAAGTCGCCGACGAACTGGAGGCGCGCGGGATTCTCTACGCGCCGGATTACGTGATCAATTCCGGTGGGCTGATCTACGTCGCCCTCAAGCACCGGGGCGAAGAGTTGCCGCGCATCACCGCGCACCTGTCGCAGATCGGCATGCGCCTGACCGAAGTGTTCGCCCACGCGCAGGCCGATAAACGCTCGCCGGCGCGGGTCGCCGACCGCCTGGCCGAACGGCTGCTGTATGGCAGCTGAAAGGAGCGCCGCACAAAAAACGGGCTCATCGAGCCCGTTTTCCGTTGCGCGGTAGCGCCTGAGTCACTCGGTGTCGGCGGCGCTCAGCTCGTTCAGCGCATCCGGCTGATTCTTGAAGGCGCGGGCGAAGATGTCGCGGTTCTTCGCCATGTAGATGCCCAGGTCCTCGACCTGCTGTTCGTTCAGCGAGGGCACGGCCTTGAGCAGTACGTCGGCCAGCGACTCGGCCAGTTCGAGCATCTTGTCATGACGATCCGCTTCGGCCTTATCCATGAACAGGCGCTCCGGGTCCCGGCTGCTGCGATACACCACTTCGACGGCCATTCATCACCTCACCTTCATACCAGTCAGTTTCGAGTTAACTGTTCATTTATACAGTGCCGCGCAGCATAAGGCAGTTGCTTGCGTTTAGCCAGTGGCAAACCGCCAGTGAGGGCTCAGCAATCGACGCGATAGAAAATCTTTAGTCGGTAATACTGGATTACGGTCGTCATCTAAAGTTAAATTACATGCGTCATCCAATTAAGCGCAGTACCACTTTCTTCCCTTGGAGAACCGACATGAGCAAGCAATCTGAACACGGCACTGCGCTGATCACCGGTGCGTCCAGCGGCATCGGCGCGACCTACGCCAAGCGCCTGGCGCGCCGCGGCTACGACCTGCTGCTGGTGGCGCGCGACGAGCAGCGCCTGGCCGCGCTGGGCAGCACGTTGAGCGAAGAGACGGGCGTGCGCGTCGAAGTGCTGCGCGCCGACCTGACCCAGGAAGCCGACCTGCAGGTGGTCGAACAACGCCTGCGCGACGACGCGGCGATCAGCCTGCTTATCAACAACGCCGGTGTCGCCACCAACGGCCCGCTGGCCGAGGCCAACGCCCAGCAGGTGGGTACGCTGATCAACCTCAACATCGTCGCGCTGACCCGCCTGTCCAGCGCCGCTGCGGCCAGCTTCGGCGCGCGCGGACGCGGGGCGATCATCAACGTCGCCTCGGTGGTGGCGCTGATCCCGGAAATGTTCAACGCCGTGTACAGCGCCAGCAAGGCCTATGTGCTGAGCCTGACACAGACCATGCACCACGAGCTGAGCGCCCAGGGCGTGCAGGTGCAGGCCGTGCTGCCGGGCATTACCCGCACCGAGATCTGGGAGCGCAGCGGGATCGACGAGGCGAACCTCAACCCGGCGATGATCATGGAAGTCGGTGACATGGTCGACGCGGCGCTGGCCGGCTTCGATCAGCGCGAGTTGATCACCATCCCTTCGCTGCCGAATGCCGACGACTGGGCGCAGTTCGTCGCGGCGCGCGGCAAGCTTGGTCCCAACCTGTCTCACAGCCGTCCCGCGGAACGCTACCGGATCGCCGGCTAAGACTCTGCGGACGGACCTTTGCGTCCCTGCCATCCGGCAGGGGCGCTTTTTTATGCCTGGGTTTTGTCCGCCGCATCGGCCTGCTCGATCAGCAGGCGGCGGGTGGTCTTCAGCAGGCGGTCGGACAGGTCGGCATCGCTGACCGAGCGCGACAGCGTCAGCGCGCCGACCATCGCGCAGAGCATCAGCACACTCTGGTCGGCGGCGGCTTCGCCGTGCAGGCCCGACTCGATCAGCGCCAGGCGGTTCTGCACCAGGGCGTTGGTGGTGTCGCTGGGCTGGCCGCGCTGGCCGAGTTCGGCGGAGATGGTCGGCAACGGGCAGCCGGCGCCCGGTTCGGCACGATGCGCGGAGGACAGGTAGCGGGCGATGAATGCCGACAGCGGCGCGTCGTCGCCGAGCGCTTCGTCGAGTTCCGTGCCGAGTTGCTCGGCGGCGTGGGCGAGGGCGGTTTCCACCAACTCGTCCTTGGACTTGAAGTGTGCATAGAAGCCGCCGTGGGTCAGGCCGAGGCCCTTCATCAGCGACTGCAGGCCGGTGGCGCCGACGCCGTCGCTGCGAAAGCGCCGCGCGGCTTCTTCGATGATGCGCTGGTGGGTCTTGGCCTTGTGGTCTTCGGAGTAACGCATGATGGGCTACCTCCAGTAATTAGATTCTGCCTGTCATCTTACCGCGGACGTGCCAACGCCGTGCAGGTTTGCACCGGCACGGCGTGGTGGAGCGGGCGCTTCAGACCGCTTCGAGCAGCGTGGCGACGCCCTGGCCGCCGGCGATGCACTGGGTGGCCACGGCATAGCGGCCGCCGCTGCGTTTGAGCAATGCAGCGGCCTTGCCGGTGATTCGCGCGCCGGTGGCGCCGAGCGGGTGGCCGAGCGCGGTGGCGCCGCCATCGAGGTTGACCCGCGCCATGTCGATGCCCAGCTCGCGCACGCAGGCGATCGACTGGCTGGCGAAGGCCTCGTTGATCTCCATCAGGTCGATGTCGGCGATGCCCAGGCCGGCGCGCTGCAGCACCTTGCGGGTCGCGCCGACCGGGCCCATGCCCATGATCTCCGGCGCGCAACCGGCCACCGCGACGGCCTTGATGCGCGCCAGGATGTCGAGGTTGTGGCGCCGGGCGAACTCCTCGCTGCACACCAGCACCGCGGCGCTGCCGTCGGTCAGCGGCGAGGCGGTGCCGGCGGTGACGCTGCCGCCGAACGCCGGCTTGAGTTGTGCCAGCGCCTCGGCAGTGGTGCCGGGGCGGATGCAGCCGTCTTCGCTGATCAGCCCGGCAGGCAGGGCGATCGGCACGATCTCATCGACGAAGGCACCGCGCGCGCGGGCTGCCGCGGCCTTGGCGTGCGATTCCACGGCGAACGCCTCCTGTTCCTCGCGGCTCACCGCGAAGCGCTTGGCGACTTCCTCGGCGGTGTGCCCCATGGCCATGTACACCGCAGGGAAGTCCTGCAGCAGGGTGGGGTTCGGCGAGACATTGAAGCCGCCCATCGGCACCCGGGTCATCGATTCCACCCCGGCGCTGATGAAGGCTTCGCCAGCGCCAATGGCGATCTGCCCGGCGGCGAAGTGCACGGCGCTCATCGATGAACCGCAGAAGCGGTTTACCGTGGCGCCGCCCAGGCTTTCCGGGAAGCCGGCACGGAAGCTGGCGATGCGGGCGATGTTCATGCCCTGTTCGGCCTCCGGGTAGGCGCAGCCCATGATCACGTCTTCGAGCAGACTGGGGTCGAGGTCGAGTTTCTCGACCAGGCCGCGCAGCACCTGAGCGGCGAGGTCGTCGGGGCGGATGTCGATCAGCGCGCCCTTCTTGGCGAAGTGGAAGGGCGAGCGGGCGTAGCCGGCGATCACGATGGAAGTCATGGCATGTCTCCTGGGACGGCGTGGGCGCAGGCTTAGCCGCGCATGTCGAGAATCAGGCAGGTGGTGGAGCCGACGGCATAGAGGCGGTCGTCGACGTCGTACAGGCGGCCTTCGGCCACTGCGGTGGAGCGGCCGACGTGCACCACGCGGCCTTCGGCGCGTACCGGGCCGCTGTCGTGGCGCAGGGCGCGGATGTAGCTGACGCGCAGGTCGGTGGTGGTGTAGCCCTGGCCGGCCTTGAGCTGGGTGTGGATCGCGCAGCCCATGCATGAGTCGAGCAGCGTCGCCGCGTAACCGCCGTGCACGCTGCCGAGCGGGTTGTAGTGGCGGGCGTCCGGGGTGCCCTGGAACACGAAGCGGCCCGAGGCCCATTCCAGGGGGACGAAATCAAGCAGCACGCCGAACGGCGGGCAGGGCAGTTCGCCGCGACCGATGCGGTCGAAGAAATCCATCGGCGTCATCTCGGCGACCGCCGCCAGGCTGGTGGTGCCAGGTTCGGCGAGGCCGGCGCGGACAGCTTGTTCGGCGGCCAGCCAGCTGGCCAGTTTGTCTTCGCGGGAGAGGGTGGACATGGCGGGACTCCAGGGCTTTGCAGGGTTGAATGATGCATGTAATCTAATTATTAAATTATGGATGTAATTTAGTCTAGCCCCTGCAGCAAACCGGAGCCCGCCCATGTCCACGCCCGTAATGCCGTCACGCACCTTGTTGTGCCTGCTGATGCTGCTCACTGCGCTCGGCGAGATTTCCACCCAGCTGCTGATCCCCGCGCTTGGCGCCCTGGAGCACGGCCTCGCCGCGCGACCGGGCTCCAGCCTGCTGGCGCTGTCGCTGTTCGTCGCCGCGTTCGGCCTTGGGCAACTGGTGCTCGGTCCGCTGTCTGACCGGGTCGGCCGGCGGCCGGTGCTGATTGGCGGGGTGGCGGCCTATCTGCTCGCCACCTTGTGGCTGCTGGGCGCCGGCAGCATCGAGGAGTTCATCCTCGCCCGCGTGTTGCAGGGCCTCGGCGCCTGCGCCGCGCTGGTGCTGGCCCGCGCCATCGTGCGCGACGTGTGGAAGGAGAAGGCCGCGGCGGCGTTGCCGCTGACGGTGATCGGCATGCTCAGCGCCATCGTCCTCTCGCCGATGCTCGGCGGCGGCCTGGTCGCCCTCGGCGGCTGGCGCGCGCCGGTGTTGCTCACCGCGATCCTCGGCACCCTGGCATTGCTCGCCGTGCTGCTGCTTTACCGTGAAAGCAACCCGCGCCTCGATCCGCAGGCCGGCAAGTTGCGCAGCCTGGCCGGCGATTACTTCGACCTGCTGCGCGGGCGCAGCTACCGGGCGTTCGCCCTGACCCTGGCCTGCACCTACGGCGCGATGTTCGCCGTGGTGGCCGGCTCATCGGCGGTGTACATGCGCCTGCTCGGCTTGGATGCGCTGCACTACGGGCTGACCTTCGGCGCAGTGATTTCCGGGCTGATCGTCGGTGCGCTGTTCACCCAGCGCATGATCCTGCGCCTCGGCCCGCAGCGCATCGTCGCCATCGGCGTCACCCTGGTGCTTGGCGGCGGGCTGGCGACCGTGGCGACCTACCAGTTGTTCGGCCTGTCGGTGCTCGGCCTGTCATTGCCGCAGGTGCTGGTGACCCTCGGCGGCGGCATGGTGCTGCCCGCCGCGGTGGCTGGCGCGGTCATGCCAAACGCCCATCGCGCCGGGCTGGCGGCGGGTTTCATGGGCTTCGCGCAGATGGCCGGGGCGACGTTCAGCGGGCTGCTGCTGGCGCTGCTGCAGGACGGCTCGGCGCAACCGATGCTGTACCTGCACGGGCTGTTCGTCCTCGCCGCGTTCGCTGCCTTTCATCTGCTCGGCGAGCGTCCGGCGCCAGTGCTGGCCGGTGTTGCCGCCAAACAGCCCTAGACTGAACACAGGGCAGCGTCCCGCGGCGCTGCCAGTCGAGGCGCAGGGTGTGCCTCGGCGTTACCGGCCACGCCGGTTCCCCGGGGAGCGGGAGGTCGGCGTCGATCCTCAGGCCTGCGCCAGGAGGTGTTCCATGACCATGGCCAGCCGTTTGCAAAGCTGCCTCACCGAGCATCGCTCGCGCTACAGCATGCTTGCCCACGCACCCTCGATCACCACCCGCGAAGCCGCGCGCCGCGCCGGCATCCCGCTGCAGCAGATGGCCAAGCCGGTGATCCTCGACGACTTCCAGGGTCACTGGCTGATGGCGGTGGTCCCGGCCAGTCGCCAGGTCGATCTGCAAAAAGTCCACAAGCTGACCAGCCGGCATTGGCGGCTGGCCCATGAGGGCGATTTCGGCAACCGCTTCGACGACTGCGCACTCGGCGCGATTCCCGCCGTCGGTACGGTGTTCGGCCTGGAGACGCTGATCGACCAGGCGCTCACCGAGCAGCCCGAGGTCTACTTCGAGGCGGGCGACCACGCCGCGCTGGTGCACATGAGCGGCGCGGCCTACCTCGAGCTGATGCCCGAGGCGCGGCGCGGCCGCTTCAGCGAGTAGCGCGCGACCGCCGCCAGCCGCAACGGCCGGCTCGTCCGAGTCGGCCGCGAGTGGGCTGCGGCTGTTTGCCGCGTGGCCTGGGTCAGCGACGCACCTTCACACTGGGGCTGGCCTTGTTTCTGCATAACGTCATGAACAGGCCGCAGACTGATCCGCCTGTTGCACAAGGAGCCTCACCGTGAAGATCAATTGGGCCGAAGACCTGCGCGAGCGCGTGCACGACCTGGCGGAATCGCTGGGCAACCTGTTTGTCGAAGGCTTCCACTACCTGGCGCTGTTCGCCATCGGCGGCATCACCGCCTGGGCCTCGGTGATGGCCTTTCTGGGCATGGTCGAGAAGGGGCACATCTCAGTCGATGACATCCTGCTGCTGTTCATCTACCTCGAGCTGGGCGCAATGGTCGGCATCTATTTCAAGACCAACCACATGCCGGTGCGCTTCCTGATCTACGTGGCGATCACCGCGCTGACGCGCCTGCTGATCTCCGACGTGTCGCACCACAACGGCCCGGGCATGGGGGTGATCTACGTGTCGGCGGCGATCCTGCTACTGGCGCTGTCGATCCTGGTGGTGCGCTATGCCTCCTCGCAATTTCCCTCGGAGGTGAGCGCCAAGCCGCGCACGCGGCGCCATCTGGTCATCGCTCAGAACCGCGCGGAAGGCGATCCCGGCGAGAGCTGAACGCGCTTGAGCGGGCGGCCCAGGTGTGCGCTGCTGAGGGTGTCGAGCACCTCGCGCGCGGCCTGGCCCTGGTCGATAGCGATGCCGAACTGCACGCTCTGGATCAGGTTGTGCAGACGCTTCGGGTCGCGCCGCTGCTCGGCGCTGATGCGTCGCTTGGCGATCACCGCGCCACGCGCATCGGAGAGCGTCAGCATCACGCAGCCATCCAGGCTCTCGATGCTGAAGTTGACCCGGTACTGGGGATGGAAGGCGTCGGTCAGCAGCTGGAAGGGATTGTCCATGGCGAGATACCGGGAAGGAGGGCGATGAGCGATGGACCTGCCCGGCGGGGCAAAAGTTCGTCACTGCAGACGATTGGCGCGCACCGTTTGTCTCCTGGTTTTCGCGCGTGATTGCAGCGGCCGATTGGCCCCGCCATGCAAGCTCGGCACCAATCTGCATGATCGGAACATTTAGAGATAATCTCGCCTTTCTGTCGCGAATGTTTCTCAATAATATACGCAGGTCTATCGTTGCCTGTTGCTGTTCGGCGGGCACTCCATTCAGGACCTGACCGTGACCAGCAAGCACAAAGCCTCCAGCCCCTGGAGCATCACTTCGCGCGTCCTCGCCGCCCTGCTCGGCGGGTATGCGCTGGCCTACGCGTTCACCGCCTTCTTCACCGTCTACCTGCCGCTGGCGCGCCCCGACCGCGTGGTGTTTTCCAGCCTGGTCTGCTTCGCCGTGTGGACCGCCGCGGCGATCTATGTGTTCGCCGCGCGCAGTGCCAGCCGCGCCTGGCTGGTGCTGCTCGGGCTGATCCTGGTGATGGGCCTGGCGGCGTACCTGCCGAACGACCTGGGGGTGCGCCCATGAGCCTTCGACAAAGCATGGCCGGTCTGCACACCTGGGGTGGTCTGCTGCCGAGCTGGTTGCTCTACGTGATCATCTTCGCCGGCACCGTGGCCTGCTTCGACAAGGAGCTGGAGCGCTGGATGCGACCGGCGCTGCATGTGCCGACTGAAAGCAGCCTGAGCGCCGACCAGGTGCGCGGCTGGCTCGAGCAGAACGTCCACGAGCCGCTGCATGCCTTCTGGGTGCAGGGGCCGAGCGAGCGTGAGCCGTACTGGCGGCTCGGCTGGGAAGTGGACAAGACCGAGGAAATCCACAACGTCGCGTTCGACCCGGCCACCAGTCAACCGATGCCGGAAACCCTCGGCGGCAACTTCTTCTTCACCCTGCACTACAACCTGCACGGCGGCACGATCGGCATGTACATCGTCGGCCTGGCCGGCATGTTCATGCTGGTGGCGCTGGTCAGCGGGGTGATTATCCACCGGCGCATCTTCAAGGACTTCTTCACCCTGCGGCCGAACGCCAATGGCCAGCGCGCCTGGCTGGACGCGCACAACCTGTTCGGCGTGATCGGCTTCCCGTTCCACCTGGTGCTGGCCTACACCGGCGTGGCGATCTTCGTCGCCTCGTACATGCCGGCCGGCGCGCAGACTGCCTACAAGGGCAACGTCGAGCACTTCTTCAGCGAAGTGATGGGCGCCTACAACCGCGAAGGCATCGACCAGAAAGCCAGCAGCCGCACCTCGCTGGATGCGCTGATCGCCCAGTCGCGGGAGAAGTGGAACGGCGCGGAAGCCGGTTGGACCAGCGTGCACCACCCGGGCGACGTCGCCGCGGTGGTCGACGTGCGCCAGCGCAGCGAGTCGCGCATCGGCTCGCCGCAGGCGACCCTCAGCTATGACGAAGCGACCGGCGAGTTGCTCAGCGAGCAGCAGGCCTCCACCGGCTATCGCGCCTACATCTGGCTGGCCGGCCTGCACATGGGCCAGTTCGGTGGCGGGCTGGTGCGCTTCCTGTACTTCTTCCTCGGCCTGGCCGGCTGCGCGATGCTGGTCGGCGGCCTGCAGGTCTGGCTGAACAAGCGCGAAGCGCGTGGCGGTGCTGGTATCGGCGTGGTGCGCGCGCTGAACGGCGCGGTGATCGGCGGCTTGCCGCTGGCCAGCCTGGCGCTGCTGTGGGGCAACCGCCTGCTGCCAGCCGGCCTGGCCGAGCGCGCCACGGCGGAAGGCTGGGTGTTCGCCGGTAGCTGGATGCTGTTCGCCCTGTGGGCCGTGCTGCGCCGCAGCCAGCCGCGCGCGCTGCGTCGCGACCAACTGGCGCTCGGTGCCGTGCTGGCACTGGGGCTGCCGCTGCTCAACTGGCTGACCACCGCCCACGGCCACCTCGGGGCGACCCTGGCGCGCGGCGACTGGGGGCTGGCCGGCGTCGACCTGACGCTGCTGCTGAGTGGCGCCCTGGCTGCGCTGTTTGCCTGGCAGGCCGCGCAGCCGCAAGTGGTGTGCAGCAAGGCGCCGCGTGAGCGCCGCCAGCTGGCCGAGGAGGGTGTGTGATGCTGTGGTTGAGTTTCGCCTTCCTCTACCTGGCCATGCTCGGCCTGAGCCTGGCCATGTCGCGCCACCACAAGGCGCTGTTCGGCGCCGCCCCGGCGCCGGGCCGGCAACGCCTGCTGCGCCTCGCCGCGACGGTCGTCGGCGTGATTGCCCTGGCGCTCTGCGTGCAAGCGCGTGGCGGAGAGATTGGCACGGTGATCTGGCTGGGCCAGCTGATGCTCGCCGGCGTGCTGCTCGGTGGCATGCTGGCCTGGCGGCAGCGCTGGGCACTGTCGCTCGCCGCGCTGCTGCCGGCCGGCGCGCTGCTGCAGCTGCTGGTCTGAGGCCTGCGGTCAACGCCCGGCAGGGCTGGCTTTTGGCTATCAGCGCTGTTGCCCGCAAACGGGGCAACAGCGCCAGAATTGCGCCGTTGTCTGTCGTCTTGGCTGAGCGCCACTGTCGCCGTAGCGCCCATTTAGAGGGGTGACGACCACTGGTCGCAGTTCTTGGCGAGTTGGCCTCGCCCTTGCTGGTACCCAGACGTGTCCGCAATCGCGTCAGGTGTACCGCCATGCTCAATCCCTTCAAGTTCGTCAGTGACTCCTTCAAGGGCCAGTTCCAGGTCCGCTTCACCATTGGCAGCCCGGATGGCAGCACCACCTTGTCGCTCTGCGACGAGCAGGGCACGGTCGCGCAACGTCTGCTCAGTAGCGAGCAGTTGTGCGATCCGGCCAAGCTCGAGCAGACCATCCAGAGTATCCGCTTCGGCCTGGCCATCGACCGCGGCCAGGGCCTGTCCGGCCTCGACGAACTGAGCAAGCCGCCGGCCAACGAAGACGCGCTGCGCTGGGACGGCCCGAGCACGCGGCTGTAAGGTTTTTCGGCGGGTAATGGCGAGGCAGCCGCGGCGGTTGCCCCCGCGCCAGCGGCGGCGGAAGACCTGTGGAACCGCCGCTTCGCTTGGCCGGTCTACTGGGAACCCCACCTCAGGAGAGACCCCATGCCCAATCCCGCCTCGATGCGCCGTCTTGCCGCCGGCGTTGCCGCCCTGCACCTGGTGATGTTCGCCCAACTGCCGATGGCCCAGGCCGCGATGATCGGCACGCCGCAGGTACTGCAGCAACAGCAGCATCAGGTCGACCAGGCGCAGCTGCGCGCCATGCTCGATGACCAGCAGGTGCAGCAGAAACTCGAAGCGTTCGGCGTCGAGCGCACTCAGGTCGAGGCGCGCATCGCCAGCCTGACCCCGGCCGAACTGGCCCAGTTCAACCAGCAGCTGCAGCAGGAGCCGGCCGGCGCCAGCGGCGTGGTCGGCATCATCGTGCTGTTCCTGGTGATCTTCATCATCACCGACATGCTCTGCGCCACCGACATCTTCAGCTTCATCAAATGCATCCGCTGACCGCCCTGCGCGCGGCGGCGTTGCTGGCCCTCGGCCTGCTCGCCGGCTGCGCCGGCCACATGCAGTTGCCGGCGCAGAGCGAGCGTCTGCCGCAGGCGGTGGAGCTGAGCGACACGCCGTTCTTCCCCCAGGACGCCTACCAGTGCGGCCCCGCCGCGCTGGCCACGGTGCTGGTGCAGCGCGGCGTCGACACCAGCCCAGCGCAGCTCAAGCCACGCGTCTACCTGCCCGAACGCAAGGGCAGCCTCAAGCTCGAGCTGGTCGCCGCCGCGCGGCAGAGCGGCCTGCTGGTCTATCCGCTGGCGCCGGAGCTCGACGCGGTGCTGGCCCAGGTGGCCGCCGGCAATCCGGTGCTGGTGATGCAGAATCTCGGTTTCGACTGGTGGCCGCAGTGGCACTTCGCGGTGGTGGTCGGCTATGACCGCCGCAAGCAGGAACTGGTGCTGCGCTCGGCGACCACCAAGCGCTGGCTCACCGATTTCGCCGCGTTCGACATCAGCTGGCGGCGCGCCGGGCGCTGGGCGGTGGTGACCCTGCCGCCAGAGCGGTTGCCCGCCGAGGCGCAGCTGCAACCCTGGCTGCAGGGCGCCAGCGACCTCGAGGAAACCGGCCAGCGTGCGGTTGCCGCACGCGCCTACCGCACCGCCGCCACGCACTGGCCGCGCGAGCCGATGCCGGCCTTCGCCCTGGGCAATGCGCGCTATGCGGACGGCGACCGGCAGGGCGCCGAACAGGCGCTGCGCGACAGCGTGCAGCGCCAGCCGGACTTTGCCCTCGGTTGGTTCAATCTCTCGGAAGTGCTCAACGAGCAGGGTTGCGCCAGTCAGGCCGGCGTCGCACGGCGCTGTGCCCAGCAACTGGCGCCCACGGACGGCCGCCTGGCGGCGCCGCTGGAGGCCGCCGGCAAAGGCGCTGCGCAGTGCAGCGCGCTGCCGGCCTGTCCACTGCGTTGAAGGTCGTCGCACCCGGCCGGTGCCGGGTGCGCCGCCACTAGGCCGACTGCTCTGCAGCCAACTGCTTGCGCAGCTCGGCCTTGGCGATCTTCTCCAGGGTCACCCGCGGGAAGTCCTCGACGATGCGCCAGCCGGTCGGCACCTTGAAGTCGGCCAGCTGCTCGCGGCACAGCGCCTGCAGGCGCTCGACGAACTCCGCGTGACGCTCGGCGGCGATGTCGTCGGCCAGGCGCACGAAGGCGAACGGCACCTCGTTGAGCATCTCGTGGGGCTGGGCCACCACCGCCACCTCGACCACACCGGGCAGGCTCATCAGCACCCGCTCGACTTCCGAGGCCGCGACGTTCTCGCCGCCGACCTTGAGCATGTCCTTGTCGCGATCGCCGAACTGCAGGGAACCGTCTTCCAGCAGCTTGATGCGGTCACCGCTGATGAACCAGCCGTGTTCGTCGAACGCCGCGGCGGTTGCCTCGGGGTTGTCCAGGTATTCCTTGAACAGCGACACGCCGCGCATGCCGAGCACGCGCAGCTCGCCGCTGCCACCGGCGGCCACCGGCTGGCCCTGCTCGTCGAGCACGGCGATCTGGTAGGTGGTGGCGGCGCGGCCGATGCTCATGCTGGTGTTGGGCAGGTCGCCGAGCGCGATGATCGGGTGTGAGATGGTTTCGGTCATGCCCCACCAGCCGATCACCTTGATGCCGAACGGCTGGGCCGGCGCCGGGTCGCACATCGCCGTGCCCCACAGGCGGAAATGGTGGCGCTCGGGGATCGGCTGGGCGAGCAGGGCGCGCATGAAGAACGGCAGGGTCGAGTGCCAGGTGCAGCGGTTGCGCAGGGCGATGTCCCAGAAGCGGCTGGCCGAGAAGCGCGGCATCAGCACCAGGGTGCCGCCGACCCACAGCGATCCGAGGAACGAGTAGCCCAGCGCGTTGGTGTGGAACAGCGGCATCGCCGCCAGCTGCACGTCGTCGCTGCGCAGCTCCATGTGCAGCGCATTGACCCGCGCCGACCACAGCGCGTTGCCGTGGGTGAGCACCACGCCCTTGGGCCGGGAGGTGGTGCCGGAGGTGTACTGCACGTACATCGGTCGCAGCGGGTCGGCTGGCAGCCGGCGGCGCTCGGCGGCCGGCTCGCTAGCGAGCAGTTCGGCGAAGGGCAGCACGCCGGCCGGCAGCGGCGCCGGTGCGCCAGCATCGTGGGCGGTGCAGGCCACCCAGCGCAGCTGCTCGCGTACGCGTTCCAGGCTGGCCAGCAGGTTCGGCTGGGTGATCGCCACCCGGCACTGGCTGTGGCTGACGTAGTAGTGCATTTCTTCGACGCTGGAGCGGGTGTTGGTGTTCACCGCGATGGCGCCGAGCTCGCCGCAGGCGGCCCAGGTGAAGAGGAACTCCGGGCAGTTTTCCAGGTGGATCAACACCCGGTCGCCGCTGCTCACGCCGAGCGCGGCCAGGGTGCTGGCGACGCGGCCTACGTTGGCGTGGAATTCGGCGTAGCTGATGGTCTGCGGCGGCTGGTCGAAGGGTTCCCAGACCAGCAGCGGCTTGTCGGGGTGCGCGGCGGTGCGGGCGGCGAGCAGCCAGTTGAAGTCCTGGCCGGCGAACGGATTGCTGAACTGATGCGACATGGGCCCTCTCTGCTTGTTGTTTTTGGTGGAGGTGCCCGGATTCTTGCACCGCCCGCCGCCTTCACGTTGCAACTTTTTGTATCTCGGCGGCGACCGGAGGCGCGCACGTGGTCGTTGTCCGACCATGGGCGTGGCGGCGCGGGGAATGGCGCGAGCTAGTGCGTGGTGACGGCCAGGCGGTAGTGGCCGGGCGTGGCGCCGAACGCTGCGCGGAAGCGATTGCTGAAGTGACTGGCGCTGGCGAAGCCGCAGGCCAGGGCGATCTCGCCGAGCGGCAGCTGGCTGTGGCGCAGCAACTGGCAGGCGCGCGCCAGGCGGCGGGCGAGCAGGTAGCGGTGCGGCGGCACGCCGAAGCTTTCGCGGAACATTCGCGCGAAGTGGTACTCGGACAATGCGACCAGCGCGGCGAGGTCCTCAAGGCTCAGCGGTTGCTCGAGGTGCTGCTCGATGTAGTCCTGCAGCAGGCGGCGCTGGTGCGGCGCCAGGCCGCCCTTGAGGCGCGGCGCGTGGCGCGGCCCGGCCTGGGTGAGCAGGGCGTGTTCGAGCATGGCGTGGGCCAGGCTGCTGGTCAGCAGGCGTTCGCCCGGCTCGCGCCAGTCGAGGGCGATCAGCTGGCGGAAGCGCTGTGCCTGCTGCGGGTCGTCGACAAAGGTCTCCTCGCGCAGTTCGAGCTCGCGCGGTTCGCGGTCGAACACCTGCAGCGCGCCGAGGGCGAAGCGTTCGGCGCTGACGTACAGGTGCACCAGGCGGATCTCGCCATTGATCACCCAGGACGACTCATGCCCGGCCGGCAGCACGCACAGCTTGTCCGGCGCGCCGCGCTCGTACGGCCGGTCGCGGCGGAACGTGCCGGTGCCGCCGGCCAGGTAGCAGGACAGCGTGTGATCGCGCGGGCTGTGGTACTCGCGGGCGTCGTGGTGGTTGCTCCACAGCGCCACGCACAGGCCGTCGCCGAGCTCGGCGCACTGCTCGAGGCGGGCGTGCGGCGAACTGCTGAGCGACTGGAAGACCTGGTGCTGTTCGAGCTGCGACATGAGCCGACTCGCGCGGTGGGAGATGGGCCTCATGCTAGCGCGCCCGCGCGCCGCTGGCAGCCGGTCGCGGACAATAGGCGCAAGAACGTGCAAGCGCCCGGCGCGGCGGCGGACGACACTGGCGACAGTCGCCATGGAGCCTGTCATGAACCTCGGCCTGTACCTGCTCACCGTGCTGATCTGGGGCACCACCTGGATCGCCATCAAGCTGCAACTGGAGGTGGTCGCCATTCCGGCCTCCATCGCCTATCGCTTCGCCCTCGCCGCGCTGGTGCTGTTCGCCGTGCTGCTCGTCAGCCGGCGTCTGCAGAAGCTCGACGTGCGTGGCCAGCTGATCTGCCTGGCGCAGGGCGTGTGCCTGTTCTGCCTGAACTTCATGTGCTTCTACACCGCCAGCCAGTGGATCCCCAGCGGGTTGATCGCCGTGGTGTTCTCCACCGCCACCTTGTGGAACGCGCTGAACGCGCGGCTGTTCTTCAAGCAGCGCATCGCCGCCAACGTGTTGGCCGGTGGCGCCCTGGGCCTGCTCGGGCTGGGTCTGCTGTTCTGGCCGGAACTCGGCGGCCATCGGCCCAGCCAGCAGACCCTGATCGGCCTGGCGCTGGCGCTGGTCGGCACGCTGTGTTTCTCCGCCGGCAACCTGCTTTCCAGTCTGCAGCAGAAGGCCGGCCTCAAGCCGCTGACCACCAACGCCTGGGGCATGCTGTATGGCGCGCTCCTGCTGAGCGGCTACTGCCTGCTGAGCGGCACGCCGTTCGCCTTCCAGTGGAGCAGCGGCTATGTCGGCTCGCTGCTGTACCTGGCGATTCCCGGCTCGGTGATCGGCTTCACCGCCTACCTGACCCTGGTCGGGCGCATGGGCCCGGAACGCGCCGCCTACTGCACGGTGCTGTTCCCGGTGGTGGCGCTGAACATCTCGGCGTTCGTCGAGGGCTACCAGTGGACCGCGCCGGCGCTGCTCGGCCTGGTGCTGGTGATGCTCGGCAACGTGCTGGTGTTTCGCAAGCCCAGGGTGCTGCCAGTGACGAAGCTGGCGTAGGGCTCAGTGCCTGCTCTTTGCTGCGCTGGGTGCGGCGGCTGGGTGTGAAGGGCGGTCGCCTGAAGCGCTTTGCGGGGCGCGGTGGACCTCGGTGGCCGGTTTTCTGGGGCCCCGCCTGCGCGGGGACGACGGGGCCAGGTATTCGGTGCGTCGAAATCCCTCCGCGCTGGCGCGGGGACAACGAGGAGCGGATGTCCCCGCTGAAGCGCCTCGCACCGTCAGTCCCGCGCAGGCGGGAATCCAATTGCGCAGCCGGGCGTAGGCGCCGCGCCGGCCAGCCGGCGCGGAGCGCTTAGGCCCGCCACACCTGCGGATTGACCAGGTCACGCGGGCGTTCGCCGGCGAGCGCGGCGAGCAGGTTGTCCACCGCGCGATCGGCCATGGCCTGGCGCGTCTCGTGGGTGGCCGAGCCGATGTGCGGCAGGCACACCACGTTGGGCAGCTGGAACAGCGGCGAGGTGGCCAGCGGCTCCTGTTCGTAGACATCCAGCCCGGCGCCGCGAATCTGCCGGCGCTGCAGGGCGTCGGTCAGCGCCGCCTCGTCGATCACCGCGCCGCGGGCGATGTTGACCAGGATCGCTCCGGGCTTCATCAGCGCCAGTTCGCGGCGGCCGATCAGCTGGCGGGTCTGCGCACTGAGCGGCACCACGATGCAGACGAAATCGGCCTCGGCGAGCAGCGCCTCGAGGCTGCGGTACTGCGCGCCGAGCTGCTGTTCCAGCGCCGGCTTGCGGCTGTTGCCGCTGTACAGCACCGGCATGCCGAAGCCCAGGTGGCCGCGGCGGGCGATGGCCGCGCCGATGTTGCCGAGGCCGACGATGCCGAGGGTCTTGCCGTGCACATCGCTGCCGAACAGCTCCGGGCCGAGCGTGCGCGTCCAGTTGCCGGCGCGCGTCCAGGCGTCCAGTTCGGCGACGCGGCGTGCGGCGCTCATCAGCAGGGCGAAGGCCAGGTCGGCGGTGCTTTCGGTGAGCACGTCGGGGGTGTTGGTCAGCAGGATGCCGCGCTCGCTGAGATAGTCGACGTCGTAGTTGTCGTAGCCGACCGAGATGCTCGACACCACCTCCAGGCTTTCGGCAGTCGCCAGGCTGTCGCGCCCCAGGCGCCGGCCGACGCCGAGCAGGCCGTGAGCGCGCGGCAGGGCGGCGGCGAACTGCGCGTTGAGGTCGCCGCCATCGGCGCCGGGAATGATCAGCTCGACCTGCTCCTGCAGGCGTTCGACGATGCTCGGCGCGAGGCGGCTGAAGGCGAGTACGGTCTTTTTCATCGGGACTTCTCGTAACGGCAGAACGACAGTTGCCCACGTTAGCATCGCCGAGATGTCTAGCGCGCCGTGTTCAGGGCGTTTGCGGGCGATTATCGGCGCTTGTCTGTTCGGTCTTGCGCGCGCCGCGGATGTTCATCGCCGCCAGACACAGCTGCAGAACGATCAGCGCCCAGGCGTGGGCGTACCAGCCCCAGGCGATCCACAGCAGGTTGCTGGCGATGAATACCCAGAAGCCGACCTTGCGCCGACTTTTCCGTTGCGAGCCGATCAGCCAGGCGGCGGCGATCGTCACCAGCATGGCCGGCCATTGCAGCCAGTCGAGGTAGTCCATGAAGAGGGTTCGCCCGTTTGCCGTGGTTCTCTAGTGAGCGGCAAAGCGAGGCGGTGGTTCCGTTGCAGATATCGAGTTGGCTGGCAGGTCGGGCGGGGCGCAGAGCTAGGCCGGCCCTCACCCTAGCCCTCTCCCGAAAGGAGAGGGGGAACGGAGCTGGGGCGGCGTGCGGTATCAGGCCTCGCAAGCACCCTCTCCCACTGGGAGAGGGCCGGGGTGAGGGGCGGTGCGGCGATCAGAAGTCCACGCTGTAGCTCAGGCTGTAGGTGCGCCCACGGCCCTTGTAGTCGAACAGCGCGGCGGGCGCGAGGGTGCCGTAGAACACCTGGGCGCGCTGGCCCCAGACCGTGGTGTAGTCCTTGTCGAACAGGTTCTGGATGCCGGCGCTGAGCGTGCCGACCGGCAGCACCTGGCTGCCGAGCAGGTCGAAGGTGGTGTAGCCGTCGATCTTGTGGTCGTTGCCGTCGAACTGGCCGGCCACCAGGTTGCCGTCGTCGCTCAGGTTGAAGGTGCGCACGCCCTGCAGGCGCACGCTGGTCTCGCCGTTCTGCCAGCCGACGAAGGCGGTGGCCTTGGACGGGCTGGCGGCGGTGACGTCCTGCTTCTCCCAGCGGTCGTTGATCTCCTGCTGCGAGCGGATCGCCAGCGCGCTGGTGCCGAGCTGCCAGTTGTCATCCAGCCAGTAGGTCAGCTGACCTTCCAGGCCGTAGTTGCGCTTCTTGTCGGCCAGCTGTTCGACCAGCAGGGTGGTGCGGTTGTAGGTGATGCTCTTGTCCGACCAGGCGTAGAACGCGGCGAGCTGGGCATCCAGGCTGCCGTCATGGTGGCGCCAGCCGAGCTCGACCTGCTTGGTCTTGATGCCGTCGAGCGCCGACTCGGCGACGTTGACGCTGTTCTGCAGCACCCAGCGACCGGCCACTGGCGCGGCGCTGTAGACGCCCTGGCCGTAGTACTTGGCCGGGTCGGGCAGCTCGAAGCCTTCCGAGTAGTTGGCCCAGACCTGCTGCGCCTGGCTCAGCTTGTACACCGCGCCGAGGTTGTAGAGGTCGACGTCGTAGTCCTTCTCGCCGCCGGGAATGGCGTCGGCGCTGCTGCCGAGGCCCTTGCTGATGAGGATCTGCTGGGTGGCGCCGACGAAGTCGCCGATGTCGGTGGTGATCCACTGGCGGCGCCAGCCGCCGGACAGGGTCAGGTCCTCGGTGGCTTTCCAGGACAGCTGGGCGAAGCCCGAGCGGCTGTCGGTGTCGATGCCCGGGTAGCGGCCGACCTTGGCGTACTGGTCGGCGACCAGGCCGCCGCTGGCCTGCGCGGTCGGCAGGTCGAACAGGCTCTGGCTGGAGGTGAAGTTCTCCCACTCGAAGTCCGCGCCGTAGTTCAGGGTGACGCTGTCCCATTCCTTGACCAGCACGGTTTTCAGACCCCAGTAGTCGGTGTCCTGCTGCGACGCGGAGTAGTACGACTGCAGCGGGTTGACCGCGCCGCCGCCCGTGAAACGCACGTTGGGAAACGGCTGGAAGGCCATCTCCTCGGTGCGGTAGTAGGCCTGCACGTAGAGGTCCTGACCGAGCACTTCCGGGGCGTGGTAGGTGGCGTTGTACTGCTGGCGCTGGGTTTCCGGCTCGAGGTCGTAGTCGGCGCCGCTGCGCATGTCGAACGGCGCCGTGCCGCGCAGGGCCTGGAAGTTCTGGCCGAGATACAGGCCCTTGTCGCCGTCGTAGCCGGAGTCGTACCACTGCGCGCCGAAGCTCAGGCTGTGGCCGTTGGCGAAGGCGACGTCGAGGCTGCCCATCACGTCGACCGCCTTGTTGTACTGCAGGTCGGTCTGGGTGATGTCCATCAGCACCTGGTCGCCGTTGCCGTCGTAGGCGGCGCCGTTCTTCTGGTAGGCGACGGAGAGGCGGCCGTTGATCTGCTCGGTGCCGCCGCTGACCGACTGCGCGGCGCGCCAGTCGTGGTCGTCGCTTTCCTGGAAGCCGCTGCGCACGCCGACTTCGCTGGTGAAGCGCGCTGCGCCGGCTTCGCCCTTCTTGGTGACGATGTTGATGATCCCGCCGGTGGCGCCGCCGCCGTACACCGCGCTGGCGCCGGAGAGCACTTCGATGCGCTCGACGTTGAACGGGTCGATCGAGTCGAACTGGCGGCTGATGCCGCGCGAGCTGTTCAGCGACACGCCGTCGATCATCACCAGGGCGCTACGGCCGCGCAGGTTCTGGCCGAAATTGGTGCGCCCCTGCGGGCCGATGTCGAGGCCGGGGATCAGCTGGCCGAGGGCTTCCTTGAACGGCACGCCGGCCTTGGTCTGCTCCTGCAGCTGGGTGCTGTCGATTACCCACACGGTGCCCGGCAGCTCGCTGATGCTGGTTGGCGCGCGCGAGCCGATCACCACGGTGCGGTCGACTTCCACCGCCACGCCGGAGAGTTTCAGGGTGTAGCCGCCGTCGCTGGCCACCGCGCGCAGGCCACTGCCGTCGAGCAGGCGGTCGAGGCCGTCGGCGACGCTGTAGCTGCCGTCCAGGCCCTGGGTCTGGCGGTTGGCGGTGAGCTCCGAGCTGAACGACAGCAGCACGCCGGCCTGTTCACCAAACTGGTTGAGCGCGCTTTCCAGCGGCCCGGCGGCGATGTGGAACTGCTGCAGGCCGGCCTGCTGTTCGGCGGCGATCGCCGGCAAGGCCGGGGCGACGCCGGCGACGGCCAGGCCGAGACCGAGGAGCAGCGGCGACAGCGCACGGCTGAGGGGCGAGCGGGCGAAGGGAGCGGGGCGGGATGGACGCATGGGCTTCTCGTGCAAGGGAAATAAGTGGGGTTCTGATGGCCTTGTCACGCGAGCTCGGGAAAAAGGTTCAGGCGGCTGCAAAAAAGTTGGCGGTCGGCGCGGCGCGGGCGCCTCAGGCCCGCGCGCGTGGATGCACGCTGACCCAGTAGCGGGTGAAGTGGCGCACTTCGATGGGCAGCGCGCGCGGCAGCAGGGCGAGGATGCGTTCGCTGTCATCCAGCGGGTAGCTGCCGGACAGGCGCAGGTCGGCGATCGCCGGGTCGCAGCTGAGGCGGCCGTGGCGGTAGCGGCTCAGTTCGGCGAGGAAGTCGGCCAGGCGCATCTGGCTGGCGATCAGCATGCCGCGGCTCCAGGCGCGGCTGTTCTCGTCCACCGTCTGCAGCGCGCCGAGCTGGCGGCTGTCGAAGCTGAGCTGCTGGCCGGCCAGCAGGCGCAGTGGCGCACCGGCGTGGGCGCGCGGCTGCACCAGCGCCTGGCCCTCGAACAGGCTGACCCGGCTGCTGGCGTCGGCCAGGCGCACGCTGAGCTGCGTGCCGGCCGGGTCGATCAGGCCGTGCGGCGTACTGACGCGCAGCGGCCGCGGGTCGGCGGCGCCGTGCAGGAAGATCTCGCCACGCTGCAGGTCGATCAAGCGCTGGGCGTGGTCGAAGCGGATGTTCACCGCGCTGTCGGTGTTCAGCACCAGGCGCGTGCCATCGGCGAGGGTCAGGTCGCGGCGTTCGCCAACCGCGGTGTGCTGATCGGCCAGCCAGGGTTGCCAGGGCTTCTCTTCGAGCAGCCCCCAGCTGGTGGCGCCGGCGCCGAGCAGCACCGCCAGGGTCTTCAGCGCATCGCGGCGCTGGCGCGAGGCCGGCGCGTCGAGGGTCCGCCGCGCCAGGCCGCTGGGTACCCCACGCAGGCGCTGGTTGACCGATTCGATGCGCTGCCAGGCCTGCTCATGCTCCGGCGCGGCGGCGCGCCAGGCGGCCCAGGCCTGGCGCTGCTGGTCGCTGGGCTGGCCGTCCTGCAGTTCGAGCAGCCAGCGCACCGCCTGCTCGGCGACCGCGGCACTGATCGGCGCATGCATCTCAGTCGACCTCGGCGAAGTAGCACTGCTGCGCGGCCTTGGCCAGGTAGCGCTTGACGCTGGACAGCGAGATGTCCAGCTGCGCGGCGACCTCGGCGTAGGTCAGGCCGTCCAGCTGCACCAGCAGGAACACCTGGCGGGCCAGGCGCGGCAGACCGTCGAGCAGGCGATCCAGCTCGAGCAGGGTTTCCAGGATGATCGCCCGGCTTTCCTCGCAGGGCACCTCGGCGACCGGCAGGCTGGCCAGCGCTTCCAGGTAGGCGCGTTCGATGTCCTGGCGGCGGTAGTGGTTGGCCAGCACGCGCTTGGCGATGGTAGTGAGGAACGCGCGCGGCTCGCGGATCGCCGGCAGCTCGCGGGCCACCAGGACTTTGACGAAGGTGTCCTGGGTCAGGTCGGCGGCGCTTTCCGGGCAGCCGAGGCGGCGCCGCAACCAGCCGCTCAACCAGCTGTGGTTGTCGAGGTAGAGGCGCTGCAGGGCGATGTCCGGTGCGGTCTGGGCGATCGACACGAACGCGGGCTCCAGGAAGAGTCGTTTATCAAATGCTAACTGTTCTTAATTGTATGGGCTTCGCATCGGATTGAGCAATATTTGGCCATGCGCCGGACGCCGCGCCGGTTGGGTGGCGTGCTGGTGCGGTGCGGAAAATGCGGGGGCGAGCTAGCGGAAACGCGCGAACACCCGGGGCGACAGGCACAGCCACAGGCTCAGCGGATACAGCAGGTAATGCAGGAAGAACAGCACGGTGCCCATCGGGCTGGGCTGGTCCTGCAGGGTCATCATCAGCAATAGCAGCAGGTAGAGCACGCCGAGCCCGGCGGCGTACAGCCCGGTGAGTCGCCAGCGTTCGCCGAGGCTCGGCGCCCGGCGCACGCGCCAGGCAAAGCACAGCGCCACTCCCGCGGCGACCAGGACTGCCACGCACAGGCTGGCGAGCACCCCGCCGACTTTGACGAAGCCGCGCAACAACAGGTTGAGCAGCAGCACGGCGATCATCCCGGCGAGGGCGTAGTGGCGAACGGCGATGGTCTGGAGCATGGCGGATATCCGGCAGACCGGGCCAAGGCGGCCCGGGTCTGCAGACGCTAGTCGGCTAGCCGCGTGGCGACAAGCCTTGGCTCACGACGAGCGGGCGTCACGCCGGGCGCGCTTGCGCGCCGCGCGCTCGCTCCAGGCCTCGCCGAGCAGCGGAAAGCGCCCGGATTCGCGGAGCACGCGCAGGCCGAGGATCAGCCCCCAGATCAGCGCCGGATAGAGGAACCACAGGTGCTGTGGCGAGGTGAGCAGGTTGATCAGTAGCAGGCCGCCAATCACCGTCGCATAGCGGATCAGGCGATAGCGCAGGGCCGGGCTGAGCGACAGCGGCGGGGCGAGTGGCGGGGTGTCGTGGGGTTGCATGGCGGTCTCCGGAACGGGTGGCGGGGCGGACAGCTCGACCAGCGGCACGGCAAACACGGCAGCCAACGCATTGAGGGTTTCCAGGCCGGCCGACTGGCCGCCTTCCAGACGCTGGATGGTGCGGACGCTGAGGCCGGTCAGTTCGGCCAGCTGTTCCTGCGACCAGCCACGGGCCAATCTCAATTCGCGAATGCGCATGACGTTACCTGCTGTACGGCTGAGCCCCGATTGTTCCTATCGCCTGCCCGTGTGACCACGACAGGCGCCCGACAATTACCCGACAGTCCGCCCTGTCAGTCCCGCCAGGCGGGGAATGGCGCCTGGCGATGGAAGAACTCCAGGTCGTGGTTCGGCCACAACTCGGCGCCTTCGTCGTGGGCCAGTTTATTCAGTTTGCGGATGCTCGCCAGGGCCAGCGCCTCGTTGTCCTCCCAGCAGTAGCCGGGCGCGACCTCGTCGCTGAGGTTCTCGCTGAGGTCGGCGGCGTCGCCGCAGAGGATCACCGGCGGGCCCTTGGGCAGCTCGATCAGCAGCGACATGTGCCCGGCGGTATGCCCGGGCGTGGCGATGGCGTGCACGCCGCTGCTCACCGTGTACTCGCCGCTGTGCACGCGCCAATGCTCGGCGCCGGCGAGCTCGTCGGGAAACACCCCGTCGTCCAGGCCAGTGCGTGCGGCGGCCAGCTCGTCGGCCTGGATGTGCACCTCGCAGCCGGGCAGGTCGCAGATGCCTCCGACATGGTCGAAGTGCAGGTGGCCGACGAACACCAGGTCGATGTCCTTGGGCGTCAGGCCGAGGCGTTCCAGGTAGCGGGTGACGCGCTGCTCCTCGGTCATCCGCGGTGGATCGAACAGCGGCTGCATCGGTGCGAAGAACTGCTTGTTCAGCTGCGGATCGGCGACCTTGCGATAGTCGCAGCCGACGTCATAGAGGATGCGCCCGTTCGGCGTCTCGATCAGGTAGGCGAGGATCGGTGCTTCGATGAACTGGCCATGGCCGCGGTCGCGCGTGGAGACGGTTTTTTCGTAGCGGTGCAGGCCCGTGAGCAGCGGCCAGAGCTTGAGGGCGTGGGTCATGGCGATCTCCTCGCGACGGGCTCAGACCGGCGGCCTCTACGCTGCCGCCGGGTTCGCGCGCCTGGACCGTCGCCTTACAGCGGGACGACGGGGATGCAGATCTCGCAGGCGAACAGGCCGCGTTGCGGATCACAGGCCGCGTCTGTCGGATAGTGCTCGAAGCAGGGCCGGGCGTCGAGTTGCAGTCCGCTCGACGGCAGCCAGTCCAGCAGCAGGGCGTCCCAGGCCGCGCCGATCTGCCGCGCCTCGCCGCTGAACGCCAGCACCGCGTAGCGCCCGCCGGGCAGGGTGGTGCGCAGGGCGTCGCCGGTCAGCACTTCGTCGGCGGCCACCTCGACGCAGGCGTCGTAGCGGCACTGCGCGGCCGCGGTGATGGCCGGGTCGTCGTGACTGATGCCATAGCGGGCGCGGCCGAGCAGGTTGTTGGTGGCCATCCAGGCGAACACCTGCTCCTGCCAGAAGCGCGAGATTGGTTCGCCGTAGGCGCCGAGGTGGCGCAGGTAGGCGAGTTCGGTGGGGCGACGGTCGATCAGACGGACATTCATGGCGGTCTCCACAATGGCGGGCGTCAGCGGGCGGCGCAGCGCGTGGCGCTCATTCAACCCGGCGGCTTGCTCCTCGGCGAGGATGGCCAGCAGGAACGGCGGGGTTTCTGCGCGACCCAGGGCGACGAAGCCGGCCCGGCGGTACAGCGCGGCACTGGGCGCGAAGGCGCTGAAGGTGGTCAGGTACAGCGCCGGCTGGTCGCGCGCCGCGGCCCAGGCGATCACCTGGTTGAGCAACGCGGCGCCGAGGCCGCGGCGGGTGTGCGCCGGATGCACGTCGAGCTCGGCGAGCAGCACCTGGCCATCGACTTCTTCGCCTAGGGCGAAGCCGACCGGCGCACCCGCGGCCTCGCGGGCTACCCACAGCCGCGCCTCGCGCTGCCCGGCGTGCAGGTGTTCGGCTGCCAAGGTGTGCTGACGCAACGCACTGGGCAGCAGGGCCTCGGGCAGCAAGCCGGCGGCGGCCCGCTCGATGGCCGGCAGCGCCGCCAGGTCGTCGCTGCGGGCGAGCTCGATGCAGTAGTCGTGCATGGGCGCTCTCTGTTGTCTCGCGCTCAATCCTGATCCGGCGCGCCGATCGGGAACAAGTCTCGATAGGGGCGTGCTTCCTCCACCACCCGGGCGAACGAGGGGCGGCCCAGCAGGCGCTGGCGGTAGGCGCGCAGCTGGCTGAAGCCGGCGTCGATCGGGTGCACCCAGTCGGCATAGAACAGCGCCGGCGCAGCGGCGCAGTCGGCCAGGCTGAAGCTTTCGCCGACGGCCCACTGGCGGCCGTTCAGGTAGTCGTCGAGCCAGGCATAGGCGCTGACGAGCAGCTCGCCGGCCTCGCTCACGCCGTAGGGGTCGCGCTGCTGCGGCTCGCGCAGCACGTCGAAGACGTACTTCATCATCGGCGTCATCACGTAGTTGTCGAAGAAGCGATCGAGCAGGCGCACCTCCAGCGCCGCGTTGCGGTCCTCGGGAATCAGCCGCACGGGGCCGGGATGCCGCAGGTCGAGGTACTCGATGATGATGCTCGATTCGAGCACCGGGCGGCCGTCATCGACCAGCAGCGGCATGCGCTTGAGCGGCCACAGCTCGGCGTGCTCGGCCACGGCAGCCGGGTTGTCGGGGCCGAGCTGGCGCCATTCGAAGGGCGTGGCGTTCTCGTACAGTGCGATCAGGACCTTCTGGCAGTAGGACGAGAACGGGTGGGCATAGAGTTTCATGGCGCTGCATCTCCGGGGTGGCGTGTCGAATGGTCGGACGGTGCTCGGCGAAATCGACATCGGCGTACCCGGCCACCCCGTCGCGTTCGCGGCTACTCGGGCAGGATGACGCCCGAGCCGCCCATTTCCGCCGGGAAGTCCTGCATCTTCGGCAGACCATCCTTGATGCGCAGCACGGTCTCGCGGTAGTTCACGTGCACCGCCGGCTGGTAGTTCAGGGCCGGAATCACCGCGGCATACACGTCGGTGAAACCCAATCCCGGATGCTCGCTGAACAGATGCCCACCGCAGGTCTTGCACCACTTGCGGTAGCTGTTCTCGGTCTTGTGGTAGGTGCCGATGTTGTCCGCGCCCTGGGTGACCTGCACGGCGTCGGGTTGCCACAGGGTGAATGCATTGACCGGCCCTGCCGACCAGTGCCGGCAGGATTCGCAGTGGCAGTAACCCATCGCCACCGGTTCGCCGGTCACGGTGAACTGCACCGCGCCGCAGAAGCAGCTGCCTTGGTAAGTACTTGCGTTGCTCATGACCTATCTCCTCGACGAAGGACGACACGTCCGTGTGCGGACTGGCGCCGGCGGCGCCAATCGAGGCACGCAAGTGTAGTTGCCGGAGAAGCGCTCAGCCTTTGTGCGCCTGTTCGTCGATCTGCGCACGCAGCTGCTCTTCGCGGGCGCGCAGCTCCGGGGTGAACTCGGCGCCGAAATCCTCCGCCTCGAAGATCGGCCGAATCTCGATCTCCGCCTCGCTGCCGGGCATCGGGTCGGGGCAGCGCTTGACCCAGTCGATGGCCTCCTGCAGCGAATTCAGCTGCCAGATCCAGAAGCCGGCGATCAGCTCCTTGGTCTCGGCGAACGGCCCGTCGGTGACGCTGTGCTTGCCGCCGGAAAAACGCACCCGCGCGCCCCGCGAACTCGGGTGCAGGCCGTCGCCGGCGAGCATCACGCCGGCCTGGACCAGCTCCTCGTTGAACTTGCCCATCGCCGCCAGCAACTGCTCGTCCGGCATCTTGCCCGCTTCACTGTCCTGGGTGGCCTTGATGATGATCATGAACCGCATCGGTGTTCTCCTGTGCCGTGGTTGCGTCGCTGCTGCGCCGCTCTGTCCTATGGTCGAACGGCGGGGCGGCAATTCGACAAGGGTGCGGCGGTGCTGCCGGCAGGAGTGTAGTAGCGGCTGCGGTGCGGTCAGGCGGGATGGTCGGTGGAGGTGAACACCAGGAAGCGGCCTTCGGCCCAGCACAGGTTGTACGATTCCCGCCACGCACTGAGGACGGAGTGGTCCGCGGCGAGAAGCTCCCAGGTCACCGTGGCGAGGGCGCAGTCCTTGCCAAGGGCTACCACCGCCAGGTCGTGGTAGCGGCACAGCCGACACCCCTGTGCGTGGTACTCGTCGACGATGCGTTGAAAGTACGCCGCCACTTCTGCGCGCGACGTGAAGACCTGCACAGCCCCGTAGCGGTGAAAGGCCAGGTATGGGGTCAGGTAGCGTGCGGCAATGATGTCGCCGTCGAAGGAACGGAAGGCCTCGACGAAATCATCGAAGAAGGTGCGAGCACGACGTTCAAGTTCTGTGGGGTTCACGCGCAATCCCTCGGCCAAGGCGGGTATCCGGAGTCACGGCATCCTGGGGGCCGCGATCTGACTCTTAATAGACAGCCAACGGTCGGCTCTCAACTGCATCAGTGGCGTGAATACGACGTACCGGCTTGCGCTGCCTGAGAAGGGGCGGCTTATCGCGTCGCTGCCAAGCAGCCGACGCCGCAGGAGGGTTGAGTATTTGGCACGGCGCCGCGCATGTCCTGTGGGCGCCGCGAGGGTACAGCCACGGTGAAGGACACCGTGGCCAAGCAGACGGTTTTACTTGATTAGTCCGTCGGTTTTCATGCGGAACACCAGGTTCTTGTAGGCGTTCTCGTTGATCTCTTTTTCGGCTTTGAACGGGTTGTCGGTAAACGGCATGGCCACGATCATCGGCAGCCAGATCACCATCGTCGCCGAGTCGCGTAGGTCGTAAGCACGCGACAGGTCGCCGCGGTTCACGTCGGCAGAAATGTGCACATTCAGGGTTGCCCAGCAGGGCAAAACCGTCATGGTAAAGCCGGACAGCGTAGCGGCGAGGCCGGCCGCCGGATTGGCCTCGGCATAGGCCTTGCCGTCGACCACGACATCGGCCTCAGCCGCACTGCCGACCAGCGTGCAGCAATCGGACTTGGCAACCACATCGTCGAACTGCCGTTTGTACGAAGCGTTGATGGCTTCATTCGCGGGGTAACCAGATTCCAACTTCCACTGACTGAAGATCTTGGTTCGCGCGTCCGACGGCGGTTGCAGTTTGTCGTAACCGATTTCGGGAAGGTTGTTGGCCTTGAAGCCCGCGCATCCGCTTAGCAAGAGTGCTGCGCTGAGCAGTGAGGCGGAAAGGAGTTGCTTGTGCATGTTGTGATGCCTGTTGTTTTTATTCTGATTTATATTTTTTGTTCGCTGCTGCTGGATGTTATGCGCTTTCCTCGTAGCGCCTCAAAGATTCCAAGGGAAAGTGCAGGCTTATGCTCCTTTCCTTTTAATGCTTTTACACCAGTTACAAAAAAGCTCGCCATGCAGTATCCAGCTAGAATGCTCGAGACTACCGGTACAAGAAGGTCGCTCGAGATAAATGGGATTGTAAACTCTCCATCTCTGGCGACGATTCGCAGCGCGCCGACAATGATTGCAATGACCACGATCAAGATGGCTATTGAAATAATTAGGTCGAATATTTTAAGTGCTACGTTCTTTGAAAGATCCAGTGAGCATTTCTTGTAGATAAAGTAGAGCCCTGCAGGCAGGAGCAGGGTGAACCAACCCGAGAGGTAGGTCGCGGCAATGATGGCTGCTGGCGTTGCTACTGCTACGAGCCGGTCCTTGCGAATTCCTTTCATGTGACTTCCTTGCGCTATCTGGTCTTCAGGTTGCTAAGTGCTGCGTTGTTAAATGCCGACTGAAATAGGGTTTGTAATTTTAATTATTGTTGCGATTACTGCGTATTCGAGGATGACTGCAAATACCGCTAGTTTGATTGCGCTGAGTATGCCTTCGCCTGTGCATATCTTCAGGCCGATTATGTAGGCTGCAAACACTGCAGTTGCTGCTATTGGGTCAAATGAATCCTGTTTTCCTAGGAACATCTGGCTTATGGTTTCCACACATATCGCCACGACAAAGGCCTGAACCAGGCTTAGCGAGATATTCATTAATTTTGATGCGCCGAACAAACCAAGTCCGTTCAGAATTGCGGTTATTGCCAATTGTATGAACATTTCCAAGTTCCTTTTGGAGGTGAGACGTTCAAGCTGCTTCTGCAGCACGCCTTACAGGAACGCTATCTGACTGTAAGGCTCTGCCGCATTCCTCTGCAGCGCGACGCTACTATTTGGCCATCATCGAGTCCAGCCCCCATCCCCGGCATTGCAAACTCACGCAGGCTGATTCAGCCCAAAGCGCTTCTTCAGCACCGCTTCCAGCAGCCCTTTCGGCAACACTGCGGCCAGCAGCGGCAGGGCGCGGCTGCCGTTGCCGAGGCGCAGCAGGCGCGGGCGTTGGGATTTCTGTGCGGCGGCGAGCAAGTCGCGGGCGACGCTGGCGGCGGGGGTGGGGTGGTCCTGGGAGGCGTTGGCGCGGGCGCGGATGCCGTCGCGGAACGGCCACCAGGGCGAGCCTTCCTGGATCAGCTGTTCGGCCTGCTGGCTGGCGTTCCTGCCGAAGCTGGATTCAATGGCGCCGGGCTGGACTTCCATGACGTCGATGCCGAACGGCGCCAGCTCCAGGCGCAGTGCGTCGGAGAGCGCGTGCACGGCGGCCTTGGAGGCGCAGTAGGCGCCGGCGAACGGGGTGACCAGCACGCCGGACACGCTGCCGATGTTGACCACCAGGCCGCGCGCCTTGCGCAGCGCGGGGAACAGCGCGCGGGTCACGCCGATCACGGCGAACACGTTGGTCTCGAACTGGCGGCGCAGGGCGTCGGCGCCGGCGTCGAGCAGCGGGCCCATGGCGCCGTAGCCGGCGTTGTTGATCAGCACGGCGAGGCCCTCGGCTTCGGCGTTCAGGCGCGCGCCGAGCAGCGCCACCGCGTCGGCGTCGTTGACGTCCAGCGGCACGCCGACGAAGCCGGCGGCGTTCAGCGCGGCGACGTCTTCGGCTTTGCGGGCGGTGGCCCAGACCTGGTAGCCGGCGGCCTGGAAGGCATCGGCGAGGGCACGGCCGATGCCGCTGGAGCAGCCGGTGATGAGGGCGATGGGCTGGGACATGGGCGCTTCCTTGTGATGAGCGAAAGGCGCCAGCTTGCGGGCACGTCGCGGTCGGGGGCAAGGGGCGACGTGGTGTTGGGGCTCAGTTGGCGAAGCTGCCCTGGATGCGTTCGGCGCGGTATTCGAGGGTGGCGGCGCGGTAGCCTGCGCGCAGGGTTGGCAGCGGCAGGCAGTCCTGCCAGCTGTCGCCGGGCAGCAGTTCGCCGGGGCCGCGGTAGCGCGGCGCGTCGTAGAGGTTGCGGGCGAGGTTGACGGTGTCGCCGGGGCGGTAGGCGGCGACGTCCCAGCGCAGCTCCTGCAGCGGCGCGCGGGCGCCGTTCTTCAGGTCGAGGGCCAGCGGGCGATCGGCCGGGCAGCGCTCGGGGGCGAAGGCGATACGCAGTTCGAGGTGTGCCAGCTGGCGCTTTTCGCGTTGGTCGAGCCAGTACATCCAGGCGCCGACCAGCAGCAGGCCGATCAGCGCGGCGGCGGAAATCGGCAGGGCCTTGGCCGGGTAACGGATCAGCAGGACCAGCCAGGTGAGGATCAGGAGGATGCCGATCAGCATGGAGTTCGTCCGGATAACGGGTGCGCTCAGCTTAGCGCAGCAACGATTGGCGACGACGCGTATCCAGCGGAGAGGGCAGCTGGAAATCGCAGCGGTTAGGTCTATGGATGGGCTCCGGCTAACCCCGTCAGGAGCAGGCAGCGGCGCCGAGCGAAAGAGTGTCGGTCTCAGTCGCCGAAGTATTTGATCCGCAATGCTTCTAGTTCACCTTGTTCCTTGGCGTTGAGGAGTTCGACAGTGACTTGTCCGGTCAAAGGACTGGCGTGTTGCAGGCCGAAGCCGTATTTGTCCGGGGCGAAGATGCTCCCCGTCATGGAGAGGGCTGCCTGAGGGTGGGCGTGAACATAGTACTCGAGCACCGGGGCGTCGCCGATTAGCGCCGCGATGCGCTTTTCCCGGAGCGCCTTGATTGCGCTGTCGATATCGGAGAACGGGCGGTGATCGAGCCCCGACTTGCGTGCGAACTCCTCGGACACGCTACCGGCAAACACGCCGACCGTCTTTCCGGCCAGGTCTGAGAGGTTGTTGATCTGGTTGGTCAGCGCAGTCGCAGTCATCACACTGGTCACCGAAGAGGTCACGAACGCGACGCCGGCGATGCCGCCGATTAGCCAGATTCCGGTGAGTACCCGTCCCACCCAGCCAAAGTGGTTTCTCTCCAACTGCGGATTTCCGGAAATGATCAGCACGATGTAGAGAAAACTCTGGGAAAGTCCCTCCGTCCACTTGCGTGGGAAGTCCGGGGCATAGCGCCGGTCGAAGACGGTCAGCAGCCAGGTCCCCAGGAGCAGTAGTACGCTGAGAATGAAATACACGCGCACGAAGCCGGATCTCCACAAGCCGTTCAGGACATCCCAGCCGGTGCTGGAGTCCTGGCTGATCATGATTCTCTGCCCGGCGTCGAACCATGGTTGGGTGAAATCGATCTTCATGGCCCTATCGTGGGTGATCGACAGATTGCTCACGGCGACATCGATCTCGCCTTTTTCCAGCGCATCCACCAGCGCGTTGAACGTAGGGAACACCATATAGCTGGATGGGGTATCTGAATCTCGCTGGAGCAACTGCCAGAGCTCGATTGCCATGCCGCTGTATCTGCCATCCTTTTCCATCACGAAGGGTGCACTGATGTTGACTCCTACCCTGAGGCTGACCTTTGCTTGCGCTGCTTCCTGGGCCACGGCCGGGCACACCACGAGCAGTGCAACGAGCAGCGCCACGCACCGTCGCAGGATTATCCCTGGCCGGGTTGCATTCTCGTCGCGCGCCGAATCGAACATGCTCTGCTCCAGTTTTCAAACCTGATCGATGTAGGTGGTAGTGCGATTTTCCGGATGCTGCCATTTCCACTGTAGTGTGCTCGGGGATGCGCTGAAGGGCTGGCGACGGTGGGGCAAGCATCGCAGCTCGACCCTCACCCGCTCCGTGCCCCAGAAAGCAAAAAGCCCCCGCACTGTCGGGCGCGGGGGCTGGGTACCGGGTGCGTCCGGTTACTGCTGGCTGATGGTCTTCACGTGCACCGCAGTCTCGGCGTGCGCGTCGCTGCGCCCGTAGACGTCCTCGAAGCGTTCGATGTCGTCTTCGCCGAGGTAGCTGCCCGACTGCACTTCGATGATCTCCAGCGGGATCTTGCCGGGGTTGGCCAGGCGGTGCACCGAGGCGATCGGGATGTAGGTCGACTGGTTCTCGGTGAGCAGGAACACCTTGTCGTCACAGGTCACCTGCGCAGTGCCGGACACCACGATCCAGTGCTCGGCGCGGTGGTGGTGCATCTGCAGCGAGAGCTGCGCGCCGGGTTTGACCGAGATGTGCTTGACCTGGAAGCGCCCGCCCATGTCCACCGAGTCGTAGCTGCCCCATGGGCGGTACACCTCGCAGTGGTTTTCGGTTTCGCTGCGGCCCTGCTGCTTGAGGGTGTTGACCAGTTGCTTGACGTCCTGCACGCGGTCCTTGTGGGCGATCATGGTGGCGTCCTTGGTTTCCACTACCACGATGTCTTCCAGGCCTATCACCGAGACCAGCTTGCCGTTGCCGTGGATCAGGCAGTTGTGGCTGTCCTGCACCACCACGTCGCCGTGGGTGACGTTGCCGTCGCGGTCCTTGTCGTGCACGTCCCAGATCGACGACCAGCAGCCGACGTCGCTCCAGCCGGCGGCCAGCGGCACCACGCAGGCGCGCGAGGTCTTTTCCATCACCGCGTAGTCGATGGAATTGTCCGGGCAGCAGGCGAAGGTGGCTTCGTCGATGTCGATGTTGTCGCCGTCGTGCTTGCTGCGCTCGAGGGTCAGCAGGCAGGTGTCGTAGATGTCGGCGTCGTGTTTTTTCAGCTCTTCGAGGAAGCGGCTGGCGCGGAACAGGAACATGCCGCTGTTCCAGAAGTAGTCGCCACTCGCGACGAACTGCGCGGCGCGCTGCTCATCGGGTTTCTCGACGAACTGGGCGACGCGGATCACCCCTTCCGGCAGGCCGCTATCGCTGCTGGTCTTGATGTAGCCGTAGCCGGTTTCCGGCTTGGTCGCCGGCACGCCGAACAGCACCATCTCACCGCTTTCCGCGGCGATGGTGGCGAGCGCCAGGGCACGCTGGAAGGCCTTCTGGTCTTCGATCACGTGGTCGGCGGGCAGCACCAGCAGCAGCTCGTCGCGGCCTTCGTTGATCAGCTTCATCGCCGCCATCGCCACCGCCGGCGCGGTGTTGCGGCCGAAGGGTTCGAGCAGGATCGCCTGGGTCGCCAGCTTCAGCGCGCCGAGCTGTTCCTGGACGATGAAGCGGTGGTCCTTGTTGCACACCACCACCGGTGCCTGCATGCCTTCGAACGCCAGGCGCTCGAGGGTCTGCTGGAACAGCGTGTGCTCGCCGGTGAGGGCGAGGAACTGCTTGGGAAACTGCTTGCGCGAAAGCGGCCAGAGCCGTGAGCCGCTACCACCAGAGAGAATGACGGGGATCATGGTGTTTCTCCTGAATTTATCCGTAAAAGGTTTCGCTGCGTTTTCGTGAGCCCCGCACTGCGGTCGCGAGGCAATCTTTGTTGTCCGGTGCGACGCGGCCGGCGGCATGCCGAGCCGCGCCGCGGCAATTCACTTGGCCATGGCCGGGCGTTTGACCCACACCGGGGCGAACTTGCCGGCGCTGCCGGTGACGTACAGGCACACCGCTTCACCGCGGGCCAGGGCCACCGGCTTCAGGTCGCTGATCTTCTTGCTGCCGTCGTACAGCGCCAGGTTGACCTTGACCGGGTTGATCTCGCGGTCGCCGTGGCTGTTCGGCGCGACGTCCTCGACCACGGCGGTCTTGCCGTCGGCGGTCTTCAGCGTGAGCTTGGTGTCGGTGAGGTTCTGCACGCGCAGCAGGGCTTTCTGCTTGTTGCGGAACGGCGGCTCGTTGACCAGCTTGGGCTGGCCGGCGGGCATGTTGACCAGGGTGTAGTAGCTGTCCGGGCTGAGCTGGACCGGCACGGTCTGGCTGCCGACCTGGGCGCTGTAGCTGCCGCCGGGCAGGAAGCTGAAATCGGTGCTGCCTTGCGGGCCGACCTCGTCGAGTTTGGTGTTGCCGACGTTGGCGCTGACTTCCTGGCCGGTGGCGTTGAACAGCCGCACGAAGGCCGAGCCTTTCGGGGCGACCGGGCCGTACAGTGCGGCATCCGCGGCGGCGTGGGCCTGCCAGGAGAACAGTCCGCTGAGCAGCAGGGCGCCGGCAGTGGCGATGGATTTGCGAGCAAGGGTCGATTGCATGGTCATTTTCTCCGTTGGTTCTTATCGAGTGGCCGTGTCGGCCAGGCGTTCGCCGGCTGCGGCGGAGGCTTTGAGCTGGGCGACCCATTCCGGGTCGAACTGGCTCAGGTCGGCAGCCATCGGCAGGTAGCGTTCGGGGAATTCCCAGATCACCAGTTGCGGCGGCGAGTTCTTCAGCTCGTCGCTTTGCAGGTACTTGAGCATCGGTTGCAGCGGGCCCTGGCCTTCCTCGGCGAAGCTCACCAGGTCGGTGCCGAGCGCCTGGCGCAGCGCACCCTGGAAGTTCCACTTGGGATTGGCGCTGTAGCTGGTGCCGACCAGCACCACCGGCACCTGGTCGTCGGCGAACAGCGCGTCGCCACTGGCCGCCTGCTCGGCGTCGAGGGCGCGGGTGGTGCGCTGCTGCAGGCGGTCCGGCGGCGGCAGCAGGTCGCTGAACAGCGGGTCGAGCGGCAGGAAGCTGGTCAGGTCGCCCTTGTACGGCGCGGTGGCGCCGAAGTCGGTGACGAAGCGCTGGCGTTCGCCCTCCAGTGGCATGCGGCGCTGCACGGCGAGACCGATGCGCTGCGCCACCACCTCGGCGCCGTGCGGCGTCCAGTGGGTGTCGGTGCGCAGGTACAGCGCGCCGTTGCCCTTGGCCCGCTCCAGGCTGGCGAGCAGGTCGGGGGCGACGATGCCGGCGCGGCGGACCTGCACATGGAAGCGCTGGTACAGGTCGCGGCGTAGGCTGGCCGGCTGCACTTCGCCGAGGTGTTCCGGGTACAGGCGCGCCTTGGACGGCACGATGGCCAGCAGCAGCTTGATGTCGTGGCGCGCCAGGCTCTGGCGCACGCCTTCGACCAGGCGCAGGTTGTTCTCGACGTGCTGCTCGCCCTTGGCCACCGGGTCGAGTTCTTCATCGCTGAACAGCCAGTTGTGGCGGCCCAGTTCGACGCCCGGACGACCTTCCTTGAACAGCGTGTAGTCCATCGCCGCCCACAGGTTGGTGGCCAGGCGCTTGAGCGGGAACTCGGCGTCGTAGCGGGTCTCCAGCGCCTTGGCCAGCTTGCCGTTGAGCACCTGGGTGTCGGGCGGCACGCTGTAGCCGAAGAAGCCGCGCACGGACCAGGCGCCGAGGCCGAAGATCAGGGCGAGGAACAGGCTGATGTAGAGGATGCGCAGGGATCGGGTCATGGTCGGCGGTCCTCAGAACTGGAAGTACAGGAAGGGCGAGTAGCTCTGCGCCGAGAGCTTCAGCAGCGAGGCACAGAACAGCAGCAGGACCAGGCCGCGCAGCAGATAGCGGGTCCAGTCGATGCTGAAGCTGGTCGGCTGCACCAGCGCCCCGGCCGGCCCGGCGACGACGATCTCCGGGTTGTCGCCCGGCACCGCGCGCAGCACGCCCGGCTGCGCAGTCGCCGGACCGTCGGCCTCGACCGCGCTGTCGGCAGCCGCCTTCGGTGCGCGGCCGTCCAGCGGCTTGCGGTAGAAGTCGTACAGGCCGCACACCGCGAGGGTGGCGTAGGCGACCAGCAGGGTGGCAATCTGCAGGGTGGTCAGGTTGGCGGCGCCGAGCTCCGAGAGCTGCCAGTCGCCGAAGCTGAACATCGCCTGGTACATGCGCATCGCGGTGTGCAGGTTCTCGGCGCGGAAGATCACCCAGCCGATTACCACCAGCAGGAAGGTCGCCGCCCACTTCAGCGGGTTGAAGGTGCGCGGTGCGGCGTCGACGCCCAGCGCCCGCTCAATGGCCAGCCAGATGCCGTGCCAGGCGCCCCAGATCACGTAGGTGAAGTTGGCGCCGTGCCACAGGCCGCCGAGCAGCATGGTCAGGAACAGATTGCGGTAGGTGGCGAAGGTGCCGCCGCGATTGCCGCCCAGGCTGATGTACAGGTAGTCGCGCAGCCAGGTCGACAGGCTGATGTGCCAGCGCCGCCAGAACTCGGTGATCGACTGGCTGATGTATGGCTGCTTGAAGTTCTCCATGAAGCGGAAGCCCATCATCAGGCCGAGGCCGATGGCCATGTCGCTGTAGCCGGAGAAGTCGAAGTACAACTGCGCGGTGTAGGCCATGGCGCCGAGCCAGGCGTCGCCGGTGGTCGGGTTGTCGAGGGCGAAGCAGTGGTCGGCGACGATCGCCAGGGTGTCGGCGATGAACACCTTCTTGATGAAGCCCTGCATGAAGCGCGTGCAGCCCTCGGAGAACTTGTCGAGGGTGTGGGTGCGGTGGTTGAACTGGTCGACCAGGTCGCGGAAGCGCAGCACCGGGCCGGCGATCAGGTGCGGGAAGATCGCCACGAAGGCGGCGAAGTCGACCAGATTGTGGGTCGCTGGGGTGTCGCCGCGGTACACGTCGACGATGTAGCTGATCGACTCGAAGATGTAGAACGAGATGCCGATCGGCAGCAGGATGTGGGTGATCACGAACGGCTGCAGGCCGAACGAGGTGATGATCGCGTTGAGGCTGTCGACGCCGAAGTTGGCGTACTTGAAGTAGCCGAGCACGCACAGGTCGACGGCCACGCCGAGGATCAGCCAGCGCTTGGCCAGCAGGGTGCGGACGCCGGCGGCGCCGACCTTCAGGCCGATCCAGTAGTTGAACAGCGTCACCGCGGCGAACAGGGCCAGGAAGTCCACCCGCCACCAGGCATAGAACACGTAGCTGGCAATCAGCAGCAGCAGGTTGCGGTAGCGGTTGCCGCTCAAGTAATACAGGCCGAGAAAGATCGGCAAAAACAAGAACAGGAACACGTTGGACGAGAAAACCATCCGCGTTTCTCCATCGAAGAACTGTCAGGGCCATCCGGCCCACCCATTCCTCCCCGGGTACAGCAAGGTGTTGCGTCCGCCCGCGTCATCAGTGCGTGGGTCGGGTTGTTATTCCCCTCGCCCATTGGGAGAGGGGTAGTACGTAGGATGGGTCGAGCGCAGCGATACCCATCGAATGGCGTTGCCGCGTGGGTATTGCTGCGCTCGACCCACCCTACGGTTCAGCCCTTCTTTTCCTTGTCTTGCGCCTGCGGATCGAACACCCGGGTGACGTCGCCACCCAGGCGGAAGTTCTTGAACGGCTGCATGTCCTGCTTCCATTCGAGGGTCTTCGGGCTGCAGCGGTAGACCGTGCAGTAAGGCTCCAGCCAGCTGAATTTCTCGTCCTTCTTCAGGTCGGTCATGTCCTGGTCGTCGCCGGTCTTGTCCTCGAACGCTTCGGGGTCGGCGACCCCGGCCATCACCCGTTCGGCGAGGCGGCGCAGCGCTTCGTCGTGGTCCTCGCGCAGGTCCACGCCGTTGGCCTGGGCGAACGCGGCGATCATCGCCAGCGGCGGTAGGGCGTAGTTGTGATAGGCGAGGGCGCGTTGCTTGCGCTTCAGCTCGTTGGGCAGGTAGCCGTCGGCGTCGACCTGCCCGGCGGCGACCTGGAATTGCTGCACCGACCAGTCGAACAGGTCGCGGCGGTTGGTCACCACCGAGGTCGCCATCACCGACCAGGCGGCCCAGTAGGAGTGGTTGTTGATCTGCTTGAGCGGCAGGTTGCTCCAGTCCTTCACCGTCTGTTCGGCGAGCTTGGTGAACCACGACTCGATCAGTTGCGACTGCTGCGCGTAGGGCGCCAGCGGCCGCGACTCGGAGTACTTGAGGCGCAGCCAGGCCGAGGACAGACTGCCCAGCGCCCATTTGCGCATCGACTTGCCGGTGTGGTTGAAGTCGGTGGACAGCAGCGCGTCGGCCTGCGCCCAGGCGCTCAGCCATTGCAGGGTGCATTGCAGGTCCTGCGGCTGGCCCTTGCTCATGAAGCGCATGACCTGACGATTGACGCCGCGCTCGAGGGTGGTGATGTCCTTGGTCTTCGCGCGGAAGGCCTTCTCGGAGTCACGATTGAGCGTGGCGCGCGCGCCGTCCGAGCCTTCGTACTTGCTGCGGAACACCAGCTGCGCGGTGTAGGGCGTCGGCGCTGCGGCGCACTTCGGCGGCTCGCCGCTGACGACCTTCTCGATCGGCGCGTAATAACCGTGCGGCGGCACCAGGCTCGCCGCGTGCACCGCGCCGGCCAGCAGGGCCAGACCGAACAGGCCGGCCTGAAGCAGGTGGGGTGTTTTCATCGGATTCCTCACAGGCCGGCCTGGGCGGTTTGCGTGCCGCTGCCGACGGGTTTGCGCTGGCACACCTTGGCCTCGACGTCGAGCGGCTGACCGCCGGCGGCCGGGCCTTCCAGCTCCAGCGAGAGCAGGTTCTGGTTGGCCCAGTCCTGGTCCTCGCGCAGGTTGAAGACGAACTTGCCATTGGTGTCGGCGGTGGCCGGCTTCTCGATCTTCAGCGACTCGTGGCGGCCGTTCAGGTACCACAGGGTGGCCTTCAGGGTTTTCACCGTCGGGTCGGCGAAGTCGACCTCGATACGGCCGTTGCGGTTGGCAATGTCCTTGACCCCATTGGTGCCGTTGATCAGCACCTCGTTGTTGCCGGAGCGCAGCTTGGTCTTGCCGGCCAGCACCGTGGACTTGCCGTCGCAGCCGTCGTCGAGCAGGGCGAACAGCTGGCGGTAGATGGTTTCCTGATCGAGGCTGTAGAGCGCCGAAAATTCCCAGATGAGGATCTTCGGCGGGTTCTTGCGGAATTCCTCGCTGCCCAGGTACTCGATCATCGAGCCCTCCAGGCCGCCACCGGGGAACGACACGTTGAGCACGTCGGCGCCGATCGACTCCTGCAGGAAGCCGGCGAAGTTGTAGTTCGGCCCGCTGTGGCTGGTGCCGACCAGGACGATCTTCGGATCACCGCCATCGCCGAACAGGTCGTCGCTGCCGCTGGCGTCCTTCGGCTCGGTGGCGAACTGGTTGATGTACTCGATCGCGTAGCTGGTGCCGCACAGCTGCCCGGCGACGTTGTGCAGGGTGCCTTTCTTGCCCATGCGACCGATCACCTTGCTGACGAACTCGCGACGCGGGATGTCCTTGAACGCCGGCATCTGGTGCACGGTGTCGGCCACCAGCTTGGCGGTGCGCTGTGCGCCGTACGGTGTCCAGTGCTGGTCACCGCGGAAGTAGAAGGCGTGCTCGTTCTTCTCGTCGGCCAGCGGCGACAGGTCGGGCACTTCGTAGCCCATTTCTTTGAAGCGGCCGAGCATGGTGCGGTAGTTGGCCAGCGCGCGCTGGTAGTCGAACTGCGCCTTCTCCGCCGGGTTGAGCTTCTCGCGATTGACCAGCCCGCGGGTCGGTTGATAGACCAGCACCAGCTCGATGCCACGCCGCTTGAAGGCGTCGTGCAGCTGCTCCATGCGCTTGTAGCCGGCCGGGCTGGTGGTGAACTCGGTGCGCAGGTCTTCCTTGGTGCGGAACAGCCAGTCGCCTTGCGCCTGCACCAGGGTGATGAAGTTCTTCTGGTAGTTGGTGGTGTACAGGCTGGCGTCGTGCGCCGCCGGGCACAGGTTGCAGCACGGCGCGGCCGTGTAGGTCGGCGCCGGCAGGCCTTCGGCGCGCAGCTGGCCAGCGCTGGCCAGGGCGAGGGCCAGTGGCGACAGGGCAATCCAGTTCCTCAGCGTCATGCGGGGCAGTTTCATCTTCATCTTCCTCAGTCCTGGAGTTCGGTCTGGCGTTCCACCGGGTCGATCAGCACGGCTTTCTGCTGGCGAACCAGCAGGTCGAGAATCTCTTCTTGGCGTTCACCGAGAATGCCGCTGAAGGTGATGCCGCTCTGCTTGCTGGGCATCAGCATGTCCACGCGGTACAGCTCGACAGACAGCGGCGAGTCGATCGCCAGCGGGCTGGAGCCGTTGCCGGCGAGCTGGCCGCCGACCACGATCATCGACACCTTGGTGTCGAACGGGTCGAGGGCGATGTCGCGGTCGGTGTCGGAGAGGTCCTTGGTGTGCCCGTACACGCCGATCAGCTGGTTGCCGGCGGCGACGTTCTCGTACAGGCGGATGTTCACGCTGTTGCGCAGGCGGATGCCGTGGCGCGCGTTGTCGATCACACGGTTGCCCCACAGCAGGTTGTTGGAGCTTTCGTAGATGGTGATGCCGTCCGACTCGTTGCCGTGCACGTCGTTGTAGGCGATCAGGTTGTTCACGCTGTTACGGTCGATGACGATGCCGGAGAGCTTGTTGTCGTAGCTCTTGTTATTGATGATCCAGCTGTCATTGACCTCACGGGAAATGATGATGCCGTGCTTCTTCTTGGTCCCGTGCACGGTGTTGTCGGCGATGATCAGCCCGTGCGAGCGGTCGTGCGGGTCGATGCCGTAAACCACGTTGTCGCGGTAGGTGTTGCCCTTGACCACGAACTTCTCGGTCTCGTAGCAGTAGAAGCCGTACCACATGTCGACGAAGGTCGAGCCGAGGATCCAGCCGGTGGGTTCCTTGCGGCCCATCTGCTTGGTCATGTTCGGCGTGTACTGCGAGATCGACACACCGTAGGACTTGCTCTCGCTGTAGCCGAAGCTGGTCAGCGTGCTGTTGACGATGTAGGTCTCGGTGCCGCCCCAGGAGAGCAGGAACGGGCGGAATTCCTTGGGCTTGCGGAAGGTCGCCGGGCCGTTGTCAGCCTCGCGCCAGGCGGTCAGCTTGCTGTCGTTGACGAACAGCTTGCCGTCGTTGACCAGGAACGCGCCGCGCTCCTGCGACAGGCGCAGCTCCTTGGTGTGGCCGTCGATGTGCAGGGTCGCGCCGTGCGCCACCAGGATCGGCAGACGCAGCAGGTAGACCCCTGGGCTGGTTTCGCTGAGGTACTGCTTGGGCACCTTCTTCGCCAGGTCGGTGAGGTTGACGTAGCCACCCTCGATGAAGATCGCCTGCGGCATGCCGCGCTGGCGGCGCACCCACTCGGCGAGGCGGTTGTCGCCGCCGATGAACTGCTTGAGTGGCGCCTGTTGCAGCATGCGCCGTACCGTCACCTGGCCGGGCTGGCGGTGGTCGATCTTGGCGGCGACTGCGGCGGCGGTGTAGCCGGACAGGTCGGGCAGCTTGGGGGTGGCCAGGTACAGCGGGCGGATCGGGGCGCTGGTCACCGTGTAGGTCTTCGCCTCGCGCAGTTCCTTGGTGGCGCCGTCCGCCGCCGGTACCCGGGTGTTGGCCAGGGCTACCGCGCTGCCGGTAAGCAGCGCGGCGGCCAGGCACAGGCCGTGGGCGAACCTGGCGGAGCCCCGTACCTCAGCCCGCTCGCCGGGCGAGCAGGTGCCGTGGGTTGGGTCCAGCGGCGCGCGTCCCAGCGCGCCGTTGGCCATGTCGCTGTGCCGTTTCATGTTGCCGTTCCTCCGCATCAGAAGCGCCAGATCACGTCGATGAACGCGCGGTGCATCGTCGAGTCGACGTCACTGCCATAGGCGTCGCCGGGCTTGAATACCCCGCCGCGCAGGCGCACCAGGGCCGAGGGTTCGTCAATCGCCTCGGCCAGGGCGGCTGGCAGCAGGCCTTGCTTGAAGTACTTGGTCACGATCAGGTCGACTTCCTGGCCGACGTCCTTGTCGTTGTTTGGCATCGCCGCAGTGATGCCGCTGTCGCCGATCGGCTGGTCGCCGTCGACGCGCCAGAACCGGTGGTAGACCAGGCTGGCGTCGTATTCGTCGCGCAGCTGCCAGGAACCGAACAGGGTGGCCGCCTGCAGGTTGGAAAGTTCACCGCGGAACGCCTCGCCGAAGCGGTGCACGCGCGAGCGGGTACCGGTGTAGGTCGAGCGGTTGCTCTCCAGACCGGTCTGCTGGAAGTTTTCGCTGCCGTCGTCGCCACCGCCGCCACTGCCGCGTGCATAGGCGGCACCGGCCTGCCAGCTCTCGTCGAAGCGCCAGCGCAGGCCGAGGTCGGTGCCCCAGGCGTTGACGTCGCCGCTCTGCTTGCCGGTGGCGATGCGCTCGTTGCCGATTGTGGTGCTGCTCAGCCGGTCGCGGTCGCCGGTCAGCCAGATTGCGCTGGCCCAGTAATTGAGCTGCTGGGTGTTGCGCGGGCTGTAGGCGTCGCTGTTGGCGTTGAGGCCGAGCCAGGTGAGGTCGCCGGTGGTGGTCTTGTCGAGCGGATCGACCACTTCGCCGGGGCTGGCGAGGTCGCCGTCGTCACGGCTGTGGTGGGCGTTCAGGCCGACCCAGTGACCGGGGGTCCACTGCGTGGCGATGTCGCCGTAGAGGTGCAGGCGATCCTCGTCTTCCGGGGCCAACTCGTCGATGTCGGTGCGGTATTCGCTGAAGCGCTCGGCGACGCCGAGGTGGGCGCGCAGCAGGGTGGTGTCGAAGTTCCAGTTCAGCGCTTCGATGTTGGTGTCGCGCCACAGACCGTCTTCGCTGCGCAGGCGCTGACGGCCGAAGCGCAGTTCTTCGCCGGGGTAGGCGGTCAGCCCGGAGTAGCCGACCCAGAATTCGCGCAGGGCCAGGTAGCTCTTGTCCGGTTCGCGGCTGTCGTCGCCGCTGTCGTTGGAGTCGGCGCTGAGGTCGTCGGACTGCAGGGTGTCGGTTTCGATGATGTCGGTGGCGGTGACCGCCTGGCCCATGGCGAAGGCGCTCCAGTCGCCACGCTTGAGGTAGCCCCACGGCCGCAGGTCGAGGCCCAGGCCGTTGACGTCGCCGCCGCTGCGGGTGCCGAGGTCACGGTCGTCCTCGGACTGCGCGGTGATCTTCACGTCCAGGCCGTAGCTGTTGTCCTGCAGTTGCACGGCCCAGGCCGACCCGGTCAGCAGCGGCAGGGTCAGGGTGGTGCCGAGCAGTTTGTAGCCGAGCAGGGCAGGGCGTTTCATAGGCAGTTCCATCAGTCTCATCGGGTCTTCCTTCAGGGTTTCAAAGCAGCGGTGCTGGGCGCCTGGGTCGGCGCCGGGGCGGCGGCCTCAGTGCTGTCGTCGGCATCGATCACCGCCGCCACCGCTGCGGTCTGCGCCGCGTTCGGCTGGGTGCCGCGGTACTGGCGCTCGGCCTGCAGCAGGCTTTCCGCACGGGCGCGCTGGTTGGCCGGCAATTGCAGGGCGATCTGTGCGGCGAGGTCGTTGGCCTCGGGCTTGCCGCTGAGCAGCGAGAGCTGGCTGAACACGTAGGCGTTGACCGGGTCCGGCTGCACGCCGCGGCCCTGGCTGTACATCTGCGCCAGGGCCATGTCGGCGTTCGGTTGGCCGCCGCGCGCGGAGGTCAGCAGGCGCTGCAGGGCCTTGTCCGGATAGACCTGGCCGAGGAAGCCGCGGCGGTAGATCTGCCCCAGGTAGTAGTTGGCGCCGCTTTCGCCGGCGGCCGCGGCCTTGAGCAGGTGCTGCTCGGCCTTGAAGGGGTCCTGCGGGACCAGCTTGCCTTCGTAATAGAGCTTGCCGAACAGCAGATCGGCGCGCGGCTGGGCGGCCTCGCGGCCCTTGTTCAGGTAGCCGAGCATCTCCTCGGTGTCACCCAGGTCGGGGTAGTCGTAGAGCAGCCGGGCGAGGCTGACCCAGGCCGCCGGGTAACTCGGTGCAATCTCCTCGAGCAGGCCCTTGGCGGCCTTGCCGTCCGGGGTGCCGATTGCCGGGTCGGCGAGCACGTTGGCCACCGAGTCGAGGCGTTGCGGCGGAATGCTGCCGGCCTTCCAGCCGGTGCGCAGGCGTTCGAGCAGCGCCTGCTGCTTATCGGCCTGGCCGCGTTTCTGGTACACGGTGGCCAGCTCGACGTAGCACACGTCGTTGGTCGCCAGCGCCTGTTCGCAGATCTTGGCGATCTCGTCGAGGTGCTGGTCGTAGGTGCCCTGCGTGCGGTACAGGAGGATCTGCGCGAGGTCCGCCTGCGGCTGGCCTTCGGCGCGCCACTGGCTGATCTGCTGCTGCGCGTTGACCTGCGGGAAAGCCTGCGGGTACTGCAGGTAGAGCAGCGCCAGCGGCAGCAGGGTGTTCTGTTCCCCGCCGACGGCGGCGCGCTTGAGCAGCGCCTCGGCTTCGCGGCGCTCGGCGTCGCTGGCGTTCGGCTTGCTGGCCAGCAGCCGACCGAGGCGGGCGGCCGCGCGCGGCGACTCTTCGGCGGCCTGGCGGTAGGTCGCTTCGGCCTTGCGCAGCGCCTCGGGATCGCCGCTCTCCACGTAGATGTCGGCCATGCCAACCTGCGCCTCGGTGTAGCCGAGGTTGGCGAGTTGCTGGTAGTTCTGTTCGGCGGTCGCGGTGTCACCGCGGGCCAGCGCTTCCTGGGCCAGCCGTTGATCCGGCAGGCCGGCGCAACCGGCCAGGGCCAGCGCCACGGCGGCGCTCAGCAGGAGCAGTTGGGGTTGTAGGCCTGCCATATCCATTGCCTCCTCAGAGCCCCGCGGCCATGGCTTTGTCGACCAGCCAGTCGAACGACGGGCCACGGCTGGTGCTGACTTCCACCGGGCGACCGGTGAAGGCGTTGTCCAGCGGCTCGTCCGGCTCGATCTGCACGCGGATGTCGGTGGACAGACGGGCGCTGTCGTCCAGGGTGCTGCTGACGATGTGGCCGCTGCGGGTGCGGTCTTCGCCGGCGACTTCGAAGCTGACACGGGTGCCCGGTTTCACTTCGGCGAACTTCTGGTAGGGGAAGCGCGCTTCGATGTTGGCCTGGCCGCCGCGCGGGGCGAGCTGGAAGATCACGTCGCCCTTGCTGGCGTACTGGCCGTCGGCGACCAGCTGGCGCACCAGGGTGCAGTCGCAAGGGCTGGTCAGGGTGCCTTTCATCTGTTTGCCGAACAGCTCTTCGATCTTGCCCGGTTGCAGGTCGCTGTCGTCCAAGTGACCCTTGAGCATTTCCAGCATCGAGGCGCTGAAGGTGGCGATCGGCGCACCCTTGGCGACTTCGCCGTCTTCGCCGATCAGGCTCTGCACCGTGCCTTCGCGCGGCATGGTTACCTGCATACCGCTGAGGCTGACCATCGCCGACTGTGCGTGACTGACGAAGTACAGGTTGTACAGCGAGTGGACGATGAAGCCGAACGCCACCGCGCCAATCGCCAGCACGCCGAAGCTGATGGTCACTGCACGCAGGCGGGCGAGGGCACCGAGGCCGCCAGTCTTGTCCTTGCGCGGCTTGGTGAAGTTCTCGCGCTGCAGGGTGCTGAGCAGTTCGCCGACGCTGATCAGCTCACCGGACAGGTGGGCGGTGATCAGTTGCCGCAGGGTGGCGATCTCGCGGGCGTTGAGGTTGTGGAACTGGCAGCCGATGCGGCCGCTGTCGGTGTCCACCGACCGCACCTGGAACTCCACTTCGAGGCCGAGGCTGAGGTTGTCGATGACGAACATCAGCTTGCCGCGATGGAAGTCGCCGACCTGCACCGGGATCTTGCTCGAGGTGTAGCCGAAGCCCCCCGCGGAGATATCCAGGAGGTTCTGCTCGACCACCTCGCGGTTGCGCCCGGCGAAGCGGATCTTCGCCGGAATGCGCACGCGAGCGTGCTGACGCTGGGTTTCCGATTCATGCACGACGTTGACGTTCACGGCTGTATTCATGGTGTTTTCCTACTCAATTCCATTCGGGTTGGCTCAGACCACCAGCAGCAGCGTGGCGATGAACACGCTGGCGGCAGAGAAGGTCATGGAGCGTGACGACCAGGTGTTGAACCAGCGCTGGAAGCTGGCGAGGTCGCGGGTGAGCTTGGTCGGCTGGCGCGTCCAGGACTGCTGGTCTAGGCGGAAGAACACATAGACCTTCACCATGGCGCCGACGATCTGGTTGTAATAAAGGATCAAGGGATAGGCCGGACCGATGTGGTGGCCGGTCACGGTGAGCAACAGGGTCAGAGCAAGGCGGGTGGTGCCGATCCACAGCAGGTAGATCAGCAGGTAGGCGATGCTGTATTTGATGCTGGCAATCAACGCCACGGTGAGCCCGAGCAGGCAGGTCCACATCGAGATGCGTTGGTCCATCAGCACCACGCTGGTGAACCAGCCGAGGCGCCGCGGGCCGAGCGCCAGGGCGCGCGAGTTCTGGCGCAGGTTGTTGCCGTACCAGCGGAACATCAGCTTGCGGCTGGCCTTGATGAAGCTCTTCTCCGGCGGGTGCTCGACCGTGTTGATCGCCGCATCCGGCACGTAGAAGGTGTCGTAGCCGAGGCGCATCAGGCTGTACCAGCTCGACTTGTCGTCACCGGTGAGGAAGCGGAAGCTGCCCAGGCGCCAGTGCTCGAGGTGGTCGCTCTCGACGTCGTCGATGAACTCCGGGTTGGTGACCACCGTGGCGCGGAACATCGACATGCGCCCGGTCATGGTCAGCACGCGCTTGCTCAGCGCCATCGAGCACATGTTGAGGTGGCGCTGGGCGAAGCGCAGCTTGTGCCACTCGCTCATGATGTAGCTGCCGCGCACCTCGCAGAACTCATTGGTGGTCAGGCCACCGACCCGCGGGAACAGCTTGAAGTAGCGCACGGTGTTCCGCACCACGCCTTCTTCCAGCACGCTGTCGCCGTCGATCACTGCGACCACTGCGTCGTCGTCCGGCAGGTGCCGCGAGATGGCGCGGAAGCCGTTGGCCAGGCCGTCACGTTTGCCGGTGCCGGCGATGCGCACGAAGTCCAGCTTGACGTGTTCAGGCGGCTGGTATTTGGCCCACAGCTTCTTTACCAGCAGTTCGTCGGAGCGCTCGACGATCGAGCACACCACGGTGGTCGGGAAGCCGCAGCCGATGGCTTCCTCGATCACCGAGCGGTAGACCATCGCGGTGGTCAGCGCGTCGATGCGAAAGCTGGTCACCATCAGGTAGACGTGCGACGGGTCGGCGCTGGCGCCGAGGCGGCGCGCCTTGCGGCGGTAGTGCGGGTAGACCACATAGAGGAACAGCACGCCGCGCAGGAAGTGCATGGCGCCCATCGAATAGCGCCAGAGGCCGACGGCACCGACCAGCAGGAGGAAGTCCTTCGAGTTCGGATCGAACAGCGTGCGAGGCAGCGCGAGGGCGATCACCATCAGCAAGCTGAGGTAGAACAACCACCCGGCGGCCTCAAAGAAACCCTTCTTTAGCCTGTCCATTCGTCAGCATCCGTCATCATTTTGTGCGGACGCACCTTGGGCGCGGTGGCTGCGAAAGGCGCGTGCCGCCGGGCAAAGATGGTCCGCAAAATAAGGCAATAAGTTCTGATTCCGCCGGCGTGATCCGGGTGTTGCGGTGCACCACTGGCACCGGCGGAACAACTGCAGAAAAGGTCGTCGCGTTACGACTGGGCGCCGGCGCTCAGTGGCGCCGGGGCGACGACCGGCATCGGCGGACTACCAGCAGATGCCTTCGCTGCCATTACCGCTGGCATGCGACATAAACCCAACCAGGTCGACGATCTGCTTGCCCTCGAGCTTGTGCTCGACCAGGCCGCGGAAGCGCTCATCGGCATTGCCGAGGACGATCAGATCGGCGCGTTCGATCACCCGTTCGAAGTCGCTGTCGAGCAGCGACGAGACGTGGGGGATCTTCGACTCGATGTATTCCTTGTTGGCGCCGTGTACGCGGGCGTACTCGACGTTGCGGTCATAGATGCTGAGGTCGAAGCCCTTGCCGATCAGCATCTCGGCCAGCTCGACCAGCGGGCTTTCACGCAGGTCGTCGGTGCCGGCCTTGAAGCTCAGGCCGAGCAGGGCGACCTTGCGCTTGTCGTGGCTGGAGATGATGTCGAAGGCGTGCTGCACCTGGGCCACGTTGCTGCGCATCAGCGAACCGATCAGCGGGGTATCGACGTCCAGGCTGGTGGCGCGGTAGTTCAGCGCGCGCACGTCTTTCGGCAGGCACGAGCCGCCGAAGGCGAAGCCGGGACGCATGTAGTACTTGGAGAGGTTGAGCTTGTGGTCCTGGCAGACCACGTCCATCACTTCGCGGCCGTCGACCCCCACCGCCTTGGCGATGTTGCCGATCTCGTTGGCGAAGGTGACCTTGGTCGCGTGCCATACGTTGCAGGTGTACTTGATCATCTCGGCGACTTCGACGTCCTTGCGGATGATCGGTGCGTCGAGCTCGCTGTACAGCGATTCGAGGGCATCACCGGCGGCCTTGTCGAGCTCGCCGATGACGGTCATCGGCGGATGATCGTAGTCCTTGATCGCAGTGCTCTCGCGGAGGAATTCCGGGTTCACCGCGACGCCGAAGTCGACCCCGGCGGTCTTGCCCGAGCAGTCTTCGAGGATCGGAATCACCACGTTCTTCACGGTGCCCGGCAGCACGGTGCTGCGCACCACCACGGTATGGCGCTCGCTCTTGTTGCGCAGCACGAAGCCGATCTCGCGGCATACCGATTCGATGTAGTCGAGTTCCAGGTCGCCGTTCTTCTTGCTCGGCGTGCCGACGCAGATGAACGACAGGTCGCTGCTGGCCACCGCCTCGGCGACGTCGGTGGTGCCACGCAGGCGACCGGTCTGCCGGCCCTGCTGCAGCAGCTCTTCCAAGCCGGGTTCGACGATGGGCGATTTGCCCTGGTTGATCAGATCGATCTTGGCGGTGGAAACGTCCACGCCAATCACGTCATGACCGCGGGCGGAGAGGCAACCGGCACACACTGCACCGACATAGCCGAGACCAAAAATGCTGATACGCATTGTATTCACCTTTTTCAATTATCACGCCTATATAAGTTCCGCCGGATATTTATATGGCGGAGTCCATTTCGTATTCCGCGCAATCAATGTTGGCGGAACGGAGGCATAATAAAAATTCCATGCGCCGAGTATTCGCGCGCATTACTTGGGCATCTTGTTGGAGAGTGTGCCCGGAGATAGTGGCAAGCGCTCCAACACTGGGCGCCATACCTGGCTTAGGCTGCGTGTGGTCTACTTTTGGTGCATTTTCTCCTGAACTAAAAGTAGGACTTTGCATATACAAAGTGCCATCAGGAATTAACATGCGACTACGGCAGAAAGTCCCCTGCAATGACACTTCGGTAACGCTTGATAAATAAGCGTTACGGGACTATGAGGGGGGTTTTTAATCGATAGTTCCTACCGTTCGTCTGCCTTTTGCAAAAGATTTCAGACTGGTATCGCGACTATCTAGTGCCGGCCTAGTAATGGCACTTGCATGCAAGCCGTTGATAGCGCGGCTCTTCATGGCGGTATGACTGATTGCCACCATCCAAAAAGCGTAGTCCCCGAGAATGGGGGCAGGGCGGAAAAAAGCGAGTTTGCGACTAAAGGCCTATACCGGCTGTCGGCATTTGGCGGCGCGGAAGGAGGGCGACCGCTCGCTTGCGAGCGGTCGCTGGGGGCTGGTCAGGCGGGTGGTGCGTCGCGCAGGAACACCAGGCTGTCGGTGCTCGAGTCCTTGGCGGAGAAGTAGTAGCCCTGGGCGTTGAAGTCCTTGAGGCCTTGCGGGTCGGTGAGGCGCTGCTGGATCACGTAGCGCGCCATCAGGCCACGGGCCTTCTTGGCGTAGAAGCTGATGATCTTGTACTGGCCGTTCTTCAGGTCCTTGAACTCGGTGTCGATGATCCGCGCGCGCAGCGCCTTGCGCTTCACCGCGCCGAAGTACTCGGTGGAGGCCAGGTTGAGCAGCACGTCGTCGCCCTGGGCGGCCAGTGCCTCGTTGAGCCAGCCGCTGATGCGCTCGCCCCAGAACGCGTAGAGGTCCTTGCCGCGCGTGTTGGCCAGCTTGGTGCCCATCTCCAGCCGATACGGCTGCATCAGGTCGAGCGGCCGCAGCACGCCGTACAGGCCGGAGAGCATGCGCAGGTGGCGCTGGGCGAAGTCGAAGTCGGCCTCGCTGAAGTCCTCGGCGTGCATCCCGGTGTACACGTCGCCCTTGAAGGCGAGCAGCGCCTGCTTGGCGTTGTCCGGGGTGAACTGCGGATGCCAGCTGCCGAAGCGCGCGGCGTTGAGGCCGGCGAGCTTGTCCGAGAGGTGCATCAGCTCGGCGATCTGCGGCGGGGTCAGCTCGCGCAGCTGGCCGATCAGTTCCTGGGCGTGGTCGAGGTATTCGGGTTGGGTGAAGCGGGGAGTGACCGGCGGTGTCTCGTAGTCGAGGGTCTTGGCCGGAGAAATCACCATCAGCATGCAGCGTCTCCTCAAAGCGAGGGCCGATTGTAGCCTGCCGAAGGGGTGCTGCGGGTTGGCCCAGATCAAGCGGGCGACGCACTGCAGTGGTGCGCGGATGATGCGGAGGAGGGGGTAAACGACGTGGCGACTGACGGCGGCGCAGCGACTCGCGCCGGGGTGGGATTTCTGACTTTAGCGGTCGCAGCGGGGTGCGCCAAGCGTTATTTGTCGGGCGGAAAAATAAACCCGCGAAAGCGCAAAAGTCGTTTTTATTGTCATGTTTTTTGGAGTATCAAACAGGCTAGACCGTCGAAACCTGCAGACTCAGGTGGCGGCCATCGGCCCATACCTTGCTTGCATGCTCTCGTGCCGCAGTCCGAGAGGTCGGCGGTCTCTCCGCGGCGGAGCGCTGTTCCGGCATTCCGTCGCCTGGCCCTAGCAGAAGGTGACCGAGTATGGATGATCAAGGACGCACCCGCCCCACCGCCCCCACTCTCTACGCCCTCGATACCAACGTTCTGATTCACGATCCCAACGCGCTGCTCAACTTCGAGGAGCACCACGTTGCCATCCCGATGACCGTGCTGGAGGAGCTGGACAAGCTGAAGAGCGGGAAGCAGGGCGTCGCGGCCGAATGTCGCCAGGCGATTCGTCTGATCGACAAGATTCTCGGCGGGGCGGCCCCCGATCAGGTCGAGCACGGCGTGCCGATTCCGCGCGATACCGGTGGCAGCTGCGGCTTCCTGTCGATCCTCATGAGCAAACGGGCCGAGCCGATCACCTGGCTGCCGGAAGACCTCAACGACAACAAGATCATCAACCAGCTGGTCGAACTGAAGACCCGCAAACCCGGCTTCTCCGTGGTCCTGGTGACCAAGGACATCAACATGCGCCTGAAGGCGCGTGCCTGTGGCATCGAGGCGGAGGACTACCACACTGACCAGCTGATCGATGACATCTCGCTGCTACCGAATGGCTACCACACCCTCGAAGGCTCGTTCTGGGACCGCGTGAGCACCGTCGAGACCCGCCAGGATCACGGCCGCACCTGGCACCGCGTGCAGCTCATCGACAACCTGCCGGCGGTACACATCAACGAATTCATCGTCGACCAGCAAGGCTTCGTCGGCTGGATCAAGGGCATCGAAGGCGGCGAACTGCTGATCCTCGATCTGCACCAGGAACCGCTGCTGCATCAGGAAGCCTGGGGCCTGCGTCCGCGCGACATCTACCAGGCGCTGGCACTGTATGCGCTGCTCGATCCGGACATCCACCTGGTCAACCTGGCCGGCGCCGCCGGTTCCGGCAAGACCATCCTGGCGCTGGCCGCGGCCATCGAGCAGACCATGGTCAGCAAGCGCTACCGGCGCATCATCGCCACCCGCAGCGTGCAGGGCCTGGACCAGGAGATCGGTTTCCTGCCCGGTACCGAGGCGGAGAAGATGGAGCCCTGGCTCGGCGCGATCACCGACAACCTCGAAGCGCTGCACATGGATGACGAGAGCACCCACGGCAGCGTCGATTACATCCTGCAAAAGGTCCCGTTGCAGTTCAAATCGCTGAACTACATCCGTGGGCGCAGCTTCCAGCAGAGCCTGATCCTCATCGACGAGTGCCAGAACCTCACCCCGCACCAGATGAAGACCATCATCACCCGCGCCGGCACCGGCTCGAAGGTGGTCTGCCTCGGCAACCTGGCGCAGATCGACACGCCTTACCTGTCGGCGCCCAGCTCGGGGCTGACCTACCTCACCGAGCGTTTCAAGGACTTCCCGCACGGCGTGCACATCACCCTGCAAGGGGTGCCGCGCTCGATCCTCGCCGAGTACGCCGAAGCCAACATGTAACCGCGATCGCCCCTCTCCATCCCGGGGAGGGGCCGTTTCTGTCTTCGAACCTTTTTACGATCTCGCGAGCTAGAGCCAGACAAGGCGAAATCAGGCGAGGACGAGGAGTTTACGAGTTGTAAATGACGAGTCCGAGCCTGATTGCAACGCTGTATGGCCGACGCGCAGCAGATCGTAAACAGGTGCTTAGAACTGCCAGGTGCCCGACAGGCTCAGGCTGCGGGGCTCGCCGTAGTAGGTGGTGCCGAAGTTGCCGAGGCCGGTCAGGTATTTCTTGTCGAACACGTTCTTGGCGTTGAGGCTGGCGCTCAGGTGCTCGTTGACCTGGTAGCGGGCCATCAGGTCGACCAGCGTGTAGCTCTCCTGCTTGAGCAGGTAGGGGCCCCACGCCTCGCCGTAGAACTCGCTCTGCCAGTTGATCCCTCCACCGACGGTGACGCGGTTCAGCTCGCCAGGCAGGCGGTAGGTGGTGAACAGTCGCGCCAGGTGCTCCGGCTTGGAGGTCGCCAGCGGGAAGCCGAAGATGCGCTGCTCGTCGGCATCCCGGGTGCGGGCGTAGGTGTAGCCGGCGGAGAGGTTCCAGCCTTCGCTGAGCTCGCCGGCCAGTTCCAGTTCGATGCCCTTGGTGGTCGCGCCTTCGACCGGCTTGTAGTAGTCGAAGCCGCCGACGGTCTCGACGTACTCGCCGATGTTGTCCTGCTCGATGCGGAACGCCGCCAGGCTGGCATTCAGGCGACCGCCGAAGTATTCGGCCTTGATGCCGCCCTCGTAGCTGGCGCCCTCGACCGGATCGAGCGTGCCGCCGCCGACCTGCTTGAGGATCTGTGGCTGGTAGATGGCGGTGTAGCTGGCGTACAGCGAGTAGGTGTCGTCGAGGTCGTAGATCACCCCGGCGTAGGGCGTCACCACGCCGTGCTCTTCGTAGCTGGTGCGGGTGTCGGGGTCGACGAAGTAGTCGCTGCTGTCGTCGAACTTGAAGTTGCTGACCCGCGTGCCGAGGATCAGCGCGAGGTCATCGGTCGGCTTGAAGCGCGCAGCCAGGTAGGCGCCGTTCTGCCGCTGGTTGGTTTCGTAGTCGCCGACCTCGGGGAAGTACGGCTTCGGGTAGTCGCCATTCCAGTCGAAGATGCTGCCGGGCACGGCGCCGGTCAGGCTCGGGTCGGACGGCGACGTGGCGAACAGGTCGCCGGTGGTTTTCGCCGCCGCCGCGGTGAAGCCGGCGACCAGTTCGTGCTCGCGGCCGAGCAGCGAGAACGGCCCGCTGACGTTGATATCGGCAGTGTCCTGCACCCGATGGCCTTCCCAGTGGCCCCAGTACAGCGACATGCCTTCGCCGGTCAGCGGGTCCGGGCTGCCGCCGCTGGCCGAGCCGAGCAGGGTGTCGTGGTCGTTGATCATGTGCGTCAGGCTGGCCTTGAGCTTCCAGTCGTAGGCCAGGTTCTGCTCCAGCGAACCGAACAGTGTGGTGCTCTCGAAGTCGCGGCGGCTCCACTCGGTGCCGGGGTTGAACGAGCGCGGGAAGTCGGTTTCCGTGCCGTCGGCGTAGAACGCCACGTCGCCGGTCCATGACGAGCCGCGCGGTTTGACGTTCTGGTGGTCGACGCCGAAGGTCAGCAGGGTATCCGGGGTCAGGTCGGCCTCGAACACGCCGTAGAGGATGTCCTTCTGCTGCTCGTAATGGTCCAGGTAGGAGTTGCGGTCCTGATAGACGCCGACCACGCGTCCGCGCAAGGTGCCCTCGGCGTTCAGCGGTCCGGACACATCGCCTTCGCTGCGGTAGTTGTCCCAGGAGCCGGCGCTGCCGGTCACCGAGGCTCGGAAATCGCGGGTCGGCCGCTTGCGCACCAGGTTGACGGTGGCCGACGGGTCGCCGGCGCCAGTCATCAGGCCGGTGGCACCCTTGATGATCTCCACGCGGTCGTAGATGGCCATGTCGGTGTGCGTGGTGCCCTGGTCGTAGACCCCGTCGTAGATGGTGTTGACGCCGTCGTACTGGTAGTTCGTGATGGCGAAGCCGCGGGTGGAGAACTCCACGCGGTCGCTGTCGTAGGCCTGCATCGAGATGCCCGGCGCGCGGCTCAGCACGTCGCTGATGGTGCGCGCGTCCTGGTCGTCCATCTGCTGGCGGGTGACCACGGTGACCGACTGCGGGGTTTCGCGCAGGGTTAGCGGCAGCTTCAGCGCGCTGCGCGTCTCGCCGGTGGTGTAGGCGCCGGTGCCTTCGGTGGTGTCGCCCAGGCCGGCGGCGGAGATGCTGGTGGCGCTCAGGTTGAGGGCGCCGTCGCTATCTGGCTGGCTGATCAGCGAGAAACTCGCGTCGCTCTCGCGCACCGCCTGCAGGCCGCTGCCGGCAAGCAGCACGGCGAAGCCCTGGTCGGCGCTGTACTCGCCACGCAGGCCGGGGCTGTGCTTGCCGCGGGTCAGCTGGGCGTCGAACGACAGCACCACGCCGACGGCGCCGGCGAAGCGGCTGAGGGTCTCGCCCAGCGGCCCGGCGGGGATGTCGACCGGCTGGCGCCGCTCCGCGTGGGCCGGCGACGGGGTGGCGAGCAGCAGCGTGGCCAGCCCGCCCTGCAGCGCCAGGGTGGTGCCGAGGATCGCGAGGGCCAGGGGATTGCGGCGGCGAAGCGGGTACTGCGGATGCATAGCGACTCCTGAAAGCGGGGGAACCGGATGATTGCCAGAGGGCGTTTGCAGGGGGAGTCGAACGAGCGGGGGCAAATCGACAATCACGGGCGTAAATTTTTTCGGCAGTGAGTCAGGGCGACGGCGAGTGCACGGTGAGCGACTGGGCGGGGGCTCAGCCGCGCGGCAGCACGCGCACCCAGTAGCGCGTGCGGCTGAGCACCTGCACCGGCACCGCGCGGGCGATGGCGGCCAGGGCGCGGTCGGTGTCATCCAGTGGGTAGGCGCCGGACAGGCGCAGCTCGGCGACCTTGGGATCGCAACCGAGCAGGCCCGGGCGATAGCGATCCAGTTCGGCGAGCAGGTCGACCAGGCGCCAGTCGTTGACCACCAGGCGTCCGTTGGCCCATTCCGCCTGCAACGGGTCGGCGCTGTGCAGACTGGCGACGCGCTGCGCGTCGAAGCTCAGGCGCTGCCCGGCGTCGACCCGGGTTTCCGCCTGCGCGCCGTGCGCGGGGCTGACCGCCACGGCGTGCTGCAGCACCGCCACTTCGCTGCGCTCGGCGTGCTGGCGCACGGTGAAGCGCGTGCCGAGCGCGCGGATGCGGCCGTGGCGGGTGTGCACGATGAACGGTCGGGCGCTGTCCTTGGCGGTCTCGACGAGGATCTCGCCGGCCTGCAGTTCGAGCCGACGCTGGCCGGCATCGAAGCGCACGTCCACCGCGCTGGCGGTGTTCAGGGTCAGCCGCGTGCCATCGCTGAGCGTGATGCGGCGCTGCTCGCCAGTGGCAGTGCGGTAGTCGGCCAGCCATTCGGCGGGCGAGCCCGGATAGCCGCTGTACACCAGGCCGCCGGTGCCGGCCACCAGCAGCAGGCCCTTGAGCACGCTGCGGCGGTCCAGCGGCGAGCCGCCGGCCTTGGCGAAAGTGTCGTAGGCGAGCTGGCCGGGCAGGCCGCGCAGTTGCGTGTGCAGCCCCTCGACGCGTTGCCAGGCCCACTGGTTGACCGGGTGCTGAGCCTGCCAGTCGCGCCAGGCGCGGCGGTCCTCCTCGCGCACCTGTTCGGCGCCGAGCACGGCGTACCACTGGGCGGCGGATTTCAGCGCCAGGCGTTGCTGGTCGAGCGGCTGGCGGCTCATTGCTGGGCCTCAAGGGCGAACAGCAGGCAGTGTTCGGTGGCCTTGGCGATGTACTTGGTCACCGAGCTGACCGACACCTCCAGTTGCCGGGCGATCTCGGCATAGCCAAGGCCCTGCAGCTGCGAGAGCAGGAAGGCGCGCTTGGCCTTCTGGCCGAGGCCATCGAGCATCGCGTCGAGGGCCAGCAGGGTTTCGAGGATCAGCAGGCGCTCCTCGGGCGAGGCATCCAGCGCTTCCGGCTGGTGCGCCAGGCTTTCCAGGTAGGCGCGCTCCAGGGCGCGGCGGCGGAAGTGGTCGACCATCACGCGTTTGGCCACGGTGACCAGGAAATGCCGCGGTTCGCGCAGCTCGGCGGGGGCCTGGCCGACGATCAGGCGCACGAAGGTGTCCTGCGCCAAGTCGGCGGCGCTCGCCGAGCAGTCGAGGCGGCGCCGCAGCCAGCCGACCAGCCAGCCGTGGTGGTCACTGTAGAGTTGCTGAACCTGTTCGCCTGCCGACATCAACCGCCTCCAAGCATGTCGTCGAGGTGCGGATGGTAATTCTTCTCAAATGAGAATAGCTAGGCTTGTCGTCGCGCCAACCGGGAATTCGCTGCCACGCATGTGGCAGCGCTGAGGGGATTACCAGTCGTACTTGACGCTGCCGAGCACCGTGCGCGAGTCGCCCGGGTAGCAGCTGTTGATGCTGTCACAGCTCGCCACGTACTCCTCGTCGAGCAGGTTTTGCGCGTTCAGCGACAGGGTGATGTGGTTGTCCAGACGGTAGCTGACGGCCGCGTCGAACAGCGTGTAGCTGTCGACTGCGAAGTTGTTGGCGTCGTCGCCGAAGGTCGAGCCCACATAGCGGGCGCCGCCGCCGATGCTCAGGCCACGCAGGCTACCGTCGAGGAAGCTGTAGTTCAGCCAGCTCGAAGCCATGTTCTTCGGCGTCTGCATCGGCCGGTTGCCCTTGTTGGCGTTGGCGCTCTTGGTGATCTCCACATCGTTGTAGGTGTAGGAGGCGAGCAGGTCCCAGGCGTCGGCGAGCTTCACCCGCGCTTCCAGTTCCAGGCCCTTGGAGCGCACTTCACCTTCCGAGGTCAGCTCGAAGGTCACCGGCCGGTAGGACGGCACGTTGTTCTTGGTGATGTCGAACCAGGCGGCGGTGAGCAGCACGCGGTCGGTCGGCTGGTATTTCACGCCGGCTTCCCACTGCTTGGCCTCGCTGGGATCGAGGGCGATCTCGGTGACGTTGTTGGCCACCACCCCGGCATTCGGGGTGAACGACTCGGCGTAGCTGACGTACGGCGCCAGGCCGAAGTCGGTCAGGTAGGTGAGCCCGGCGCGGCCGGTAAAGGCGTGCTTTTTCACCGTGCCGGAACCGCTCGGCACCAGGTAGTTGTCGGTCTCCACGCGCACTTCGTCGTAGCGGCCGCCGGCAGTGAGCAGCCAGTGCTCGTCGAACTTCAGCTGGTCCTGGGCGTAGACGCCGGTCTGCTCGATGGTCTGGTCGTAGTCGACCTGGCGCACGGTCGGGCGGTTGACGTTGATGCCGTACTGCGGGTTCAGCGGGTTCAGCAGCAGCGGTGCCAGTTGGCCGAGGAAAGCGGTCTGCAGCGGAATGAAGGTGCGCTTCACGTCGGCGTCACTGCGCGCGTAGTCGACGCCAGTGAGCAGGGTGTGACCGATGCCGTAGGTGTCGAAGTCGAGCTGCAGTTGGTTGTCGACGGTGAAGGCCTGGAAGTGTTCGTCGAAGCGCTTCGGCTGGCGAACCATATAGTTGGCCATCGACGACGGCAGGAAACCGGCCAGGCCGAGCTGGGTCACGGTGCCCTGCGGCTGCAGGTTGTTGAGGATGAAGTCGACCTGGCCGTAGCGCAGGTTCTGGCGGAATTCGGCCATGTCGTTGAAGCGATGGCGGAACTGGTAGCCGAGGCTGTACTGCTCCTGGTCGGAGTGGTTGAACGAATGGTCGCCGAGCAGGGTGTCGCTGGCGTGGCCGTAGCTCGGGGTGTAGACCGAGATGGTGCCGCCGCTGCGATCGTGCAGGAAGTCGGCCAGCAGGGTCAGGCTGGTGTCTTCGTCCGGCGCCCAGGTGAAGGACGGGGCGAGGTATAGGCGGTCGTCGCGCACCTCGTGACCGTCGCTGTAATCGAACTGGGTGTTGGCATCGCGCGCCACGCCGATCACCCGGTAGAGGTATTCGCCGTCCGCGTCGAGGCGGTCGCCGAGGTCGAACTGGCCCTGCCAGTGGTCGTTGTTGCCAGCCTGCAGCTCCACCTGGTGGACGCCCTCGGCAGTCGGCACCTTGCTCACCCGGTTGATGATGCCGCCGGCGTCGCCCATGCCGAACAGGCTGGAGGACGGGCCGCGCACCACGTCGATGCGTTCCAGCGCATAGGGTTCGGTGCGGAAGAAGCTGTAGCTGTTGCTGAGCTGCTTGAGACCGTCGCGGTAGTCGCTGGTGGCCTGGGCGTTGAAGCCGCGGATGTTCAGCCAGTCGTAGCCCTTCGGATCGGTGCCGTAGGTTTCCACCCGCACGCCGGGCACGTAGCGCAGCGCCTGGCTGACGGTCTGGGCGTTCTGCGCGTCCATCTGCGCGCGGGTGATCACCGAGATCGACTGCGGAATCTCGACCAGCGGCGTGCCGGTCTTGGTCGCGCTGCGGCTGGTGCTCGGCACGTAGCCGACGTCCGGCGCGTCGCCGTAGCGGCTGGCGCTTCCGTTGATGTTGGTCGCCTCGAGGGTCAGCGCGGCGTCGCTGGGCAGCGCTTCGAGCATGTAGCCGTCGGCGCTCGGCCGAGCCATCAGGCCGCTGCCTTGCAGCAGGCGGGCGAAGCCTGCATCGACGCCGAAGCTGCCGTGCAGACCTGGCGAGCGCAGGCCGCGCACCTGGCCGGCGTCGAAGGAGATCGCCACACCGGCCTGGGTGGCGTAGCGGTTCAGCGCGTCGCCCAGCGGCCCGGCGGGAATGTCGAACTGGCGGGCTTCGCTCTGCGCCAGCAGCGGCAGGCAGTGGCTGGCGAGCGCGGTGGCGAGGCCGAGCTGCAGGGCGAGGGCCAGCGGTGAAAGGCGTCGAGGCATCGAAGGGGCGTACATGGCGGTTCCTGTTTCATGGACTTATGCCTTTCAGGACGGGCCTGAAATGCAAACTGGAACCACCTGGGAATAATTTTTATTTGGCAGCGCTGGCGGGGGCGACCCGCACCAGCCACGGCGTGAACTGCTGCAGCCTGATCGGGAAGCTGCGGCTCAGCAGGCGCAGGGCGCGGTCCGGCTCGTCGAGCGGCAACACCGCGGAAACCCGCAGCCCGCCGAGCGCGTCGGCGTCGTAGCTGAGGTGCCCGGCATGCTGCTCGGCGAGCAGCGCCAGCACTTCCGGCAGCGGGCGATCCTGGACCACCAGCTGGTGCTGGCGCCAGGCCTGCTCGAAGGCGCCCGCATCGATGCTCTCCGGCGTACCGAAGCCGCGCGCATCCAGGCGCAGGCGCTGGCCGGCGACCACCTGGGTGGTGCGGCCATCGGTAGCGCTGCGCACTTCGACCTTGGATTCCAGCATGGTCAGCCAGGTCGCCTGGTCGCGTTTCTCGACCACGAAACGGGTGCCCAGCGCGCGGATGCTGCCGTGTTCGGTCTGCACCACGAACGGCCGTCCGGCGTCGGCGGCGACATCGACGAGGATGCCGCCCTGTTCGAGGTGCAGGGTGCGTTGCCGGGCGACGAAGCGCAGGTCCACCGCCGAGTGGCCCATCAGGCTGATCCGCGAGCCATCTTCCAGCTGCGTGCTGTGCCACTCGCCGCTGGCGGTGCGCAGGTCGGCGAGCAGGTAGCTCGGCGGGTTGCTCCTCAGGAACAGCGCCAGCGGCACCGCCAGGGCCAGCGCCAGCAACGCGCTGCCGGCCGAGCGCTTGACGCTGCGACGGCGTTCCAGACGGTGCGCGGCGCCCAGCGCGGAATGTGTTGGCGCCGCGGGGAGGCTCTGAAAACGCGCCAGCACGCCCTGCAGGCTGGCGATCGCCGCGGCGTGCCGCGGGTCGCTGCGCTGCCAGTTGTCGAACTCGCGGCGGCACTGCGGCTCGGCCTCCAGACGCACCAGCCATTCGGCGGCCTGCTCGAGTACGGCGTCGGCGGGGCGGCTCATGCGGGGTCCTCGAGGCGGCGGTGGCAGTGCAGCAGGGCCTGGACCAGGTATTTCTGCACCATCTTGGTGGACACGCCGAGGCGTGCGGCGATCTCGGCGTGGCTCAAACCGTCCAGCTGGCGCCACAGGAACGCCTGGCGCGCCTTGCTGGCCAGCCCCTGCAGCGCCTCGGCGATCTGCTCGAGGGCTTCCACCGCAGCGGCCACCTGTTCGGCGGAGGGGAAGCCGTCGAGGGATTCGGCCAGGTACTGCAACTCGTCGAGGTAGGCCTGCTCGATCGCCCGACGCCGCGCGCGATCGATCAACAGGCGGCGCGCCACGGTGGCGAGGAACGCCTTCGGCTCACGCAGGCCGAGCTGTTCGCGGGTCGCGAGGATGCGCACGAAGGTGTCCTGCGCCACGTCGGCGGCGTTCTGCGAACAGCCTAGGCGCTTGCGCAGCCAGCCGGTCAGCCAGCCGTTGTGCTCGACATAGAGCTCGCCGACGCTGGCGGCGTCGAGGCTGGGCGGGCAGGGTGGCGGAATCGGCGGCATGGCGACAGTTATCACTTGCGAATCATTCGCAATATAAGGGAGAAGCGCTGGCCAGACAATGGCCAGTGCCGCTGGACGGTGCTCGCCGCCAGGGTGATTTTTTTGTATACAATCCACTCGACGCGGGTTGCTCAACGGCCCGCCCGAGGAGACTTGCTGTGCTGACCCATCTCGATTCCCAAGGCCGCGCCAACATGGTCGATGTCACCGACAAGGCGGTGACGTCCCGTGAGGCGGTGGCCGAAGCGCGCGTGCGCATGCGTCCGGAAACCCTACGCATGATCGTCGACGGCGCCCACCCCAAGGGCGACGTGTTCGCCGTGGCGCGCATCGCCGGCATCCAGGCGGCGAAGAAGACCGCCGACCTGATCCCGCTGTGCCACCCGCTGATGCTCACCAGCGTCAAGGTCGAGCTGCAAGCCGACGGCGAGGACGCTGTGCGCATCCAGGCGCGCTGCAAGCTGGCCGGGCAGACCGGGGTGGAGATGGAGGCGCTGACCGCCGCCAGCGTCGCCGCGCTGACCATCTATGACATGTGCAAGGCGGTCGATCGCGGCATGGTCATCGAAGCGGTGCGCCTGCTGGAAAAACTCGGCGGCAAGAGCGGCCACTACCAGGCCGGGGACGCGCCATGATTCGCGTGCAGTACTTCGCCCGCTACCGCGAGGCGCTCGGTCTCGACGGCGAGCAGCTGCACTGGACGGCCGAGTTCGCCAGCCTCGACGACCTGCGCCGGCACCTGCTCGCGCGCGGCGGCGTGTGGGCGGTGCTCGGCGAGCAGAACCTGATGTGCGCGCGCAATCAGGAACTGTGCAGCCTCGACGAAGCCCTGGCGGACGGCGACGAGGTCGCGTTCTTCCCCACGGTCACCGGAGGCTGAACATGAGCGTGCGTGTCCAGCAGGCCCCGTTCGATCCCGGCGTCGAGCTCAACGCCATGCATGCCGCGCATGTCGGGGTGGGCGCGGTGGTCGGCTTCGTCGGTTACGTACGCGATTTCAATGACGGCCAGGAGGTCTCCGGGATGCTCCTCGAGCACTATCCGGGGATGACCGAGAAGGCGCTGGCAAAGATCGTCGGCGAGGCCGAGGCGCGCTGGCCGCTGCTCAAGGTCGAGATTCTGCATCGCATCGGCCGCCTCGAGCCGGGCGAGCCGATCGTGTTCGTCGGCACCGCCAGCGCACATCGGCAGGCGGCGTTCGACGCCTGCAACTTCATCATGGATTACCTGAAGACCCGCGCGCCGTTCTGGAAGAAGGAAGACACCGCCGACGGCCCGCGCTGGGTCGAAGGCCGCTGCAGCGATCAGGCCGCCGCCGAGCGCTGGAAGTAGGCAGCCGGCGCTACAGCAGCTGCAGGGTCAGGTAGATCTTCAGCACCGCGGGAACCAGGATCAGCACCGCTCCCGCGCCCATCAGGCGTACCCCCCATTCATGCTCGCGGCGTTCGAAGCCGATGCCGAGCAGCAGAAAACCCACGACCAGCAACAGCAACGTGGTGTGCACCAAATCCATGTGGCATCTCCGTTTGCAAAGGTCTTGCTTGCAGCCTAGCCGTTGGTCGCCTGAGTGCGCTGACCTGGATCAAGGCGTGGCCGATCAACGCGCGCTGTACGTGTGTTGACGGTGTGTACGAATAAGTCCAGGATGGACATATAAGTACAAGACGCGGCCCGCCATGATCACGTTGCCCCTGCATCCGCCCAGCCGTTCCGCCTTCCAGCCAGCTCTGGCTGTTCGTTTCTGCCATGCCCATTCCTCGCCCTCCGTACCCGTCCGCCGTGCACCGCCAGCGGACGTTCATTCGCACTCGGGAGTTGCACCATGAAGAAACTCGCACTGCTCGGTAGTCTCGCCCTCGGCCTGTTGGCTGCCACCCTGTCCTACGCTGACGAGCAGCCGCTGCGCATCGGCATCGAGGCAGCCTATCCGCCGTTCGCCTACAAGACCCCGAATGGCATCGAGGGCTTCGACTACGACATCGGCAACGCGCTGTGCGAGCAGATGCAGCGCAAGTGCCAGTGGGTCGAGCAGGAATACGACGGCCTGATTCCATCGCTGAAGGTGCGCAAGATCGACGCCGCGCTGTCGTCGATCACCATCACCGAGGAGCGCAAGCGCTCGGTGGACTTCACCCACAAGTACTACTTCACCCCGGGCCGCCTGGTGATGAAGCAGGGCGCGCAGCTCGACGAGCAGTTCAGCCAGCTGAAGGGCAAGAACATCGGTGTGCAGCGCGGCTCCACCGCCGACCGCTTCGCCAGCGAAGTGCTGGCCAAGGCCGGCGCGACCATCGTGCGCTACACCAGTCAGGACGAGATCTACCTGGACTTGATCGCCGGGCGCCTGGACGGCACCTTCGCCGACTCGATTCCGCTGCAATTCGGCTTCCTCGACACCCCGCGTGGCCAGGGCTTCGCCTTCGTCGGTCCGGAATTCAAGGACCCGCAGTACTTCGGCGAGGGTGCCGGCATCGCGGTGCGCAAGGGCAACGGCGAGCTGGTCAGCAGCCTCAACGCGGCGATCGACGCGATCCGCGCCAATGGCAAGTACCAGGCGATCCAGAGCAAGTACTTCAAGAACGACATCTACGGCGACTGACGGTCCCGCCCATGAAAAAGCCGCGCACTGCGCGGCTTTTTTATTGCCTTCGGCCCGGCGCTAGACCTCGGCCTTGAGCTCCTTGAGGTGCTTGTACACCGTGGCGCGGCCCATGTTCAGCACGTTGGCCACATAGTTGGCGGCACTCTTGCCCTTGAACGCACCCTCGGCGTGCAGCGCCAGAACCAGTTCGCGCTTGTGCTCGCGGGTCAGCAGGTTGAGGCCCAGCTGGCGCTGGCGCAGCCAGCTGTGCAGGAAGGTGTTGATGCGTTCCTGCCAGTCGTCGCGGAACAGTGCGTCGGGCTGGGGAATCAGCTTGCTGGAGGAGAGGAACAGGTCGAGGGCCTGCTTGGCGGTCTCGAACAGCGAGATGTTCAGGTTGATGCACAGCACCGCGACCGGCGTGCCCTGCGCGTTGCGCAGCACCGTGCTCATCGAGCGGATCTTCTGGCCGTCCCAGTTGAGCTTCTCGTAGGGGCCGATGTTGCGCTCGCTGACCTCCTCGCTGAGCAGGTCTTCCAGCGCCGCGTCGTCGCCGACCGCGCGCTTGGACAGGTTGTTGGCGATGTGATCGATCTTCTGCGTGCGCAGGTCGTGCAGCACCACCTCGGCATGCGGGAAGAACAGCGTGGCGATCGCGTCGGCGACGGCACGGAAGTTATCCAGGTCGGCGGCGGGGGATGGCTTCATCGGCAAGGCTCCAGACAACGGTGGCGCCCCGCGAATGGGGCGCAGCGAGTGTGCCGCATGACGGCCGCTGGCGTCATCCCAGGCGTGCGGGGGAGAGCAGCGCGGCGCTCAGGCCGAATGCGCTCAGGTGCTCGGGCAGCGGCTGGCGGCGGATCAGCGCGGCGCAGGCCTGGCCCATCGCCGCGGAGGTCTGGATGCCGTAGCCGCCTTGCCCGGCGACCCAGAAGAAGCCCTCGACCTGGGTGTCGTAGCCACCGACCAGGTCGCCGTCGGCGACGAACGAGCGCAGTCCGGCCCAGCTGTGCTGCGGGCGGCGGATGTGCAAGTGGGTGTGTTCCTCGATCTGGTAAATGCCGGTGGCGATGTCCAGTTCTTCGGGCTGCACGTCGTGCGGCGCCACCGGATCGGCGTTGGCCGGCGAGCCGAGCAGCAGGCCGGCGTCCGGCTTGAAGTAGAACGACTCGTCGAGGCTGACCACGCAGGGCCAGGCGTGACTGTCCACGCCGTCCGGCGCGGCGAAGGTGAAGGCCGCGCGGCGCTTGGGCTGCAGGCCGATCGGTGCGACCCCGGCGAGCGCGGCGAGCTGGTCGGCCCAGCCGCCGGCGGCGTTGATCAGCACCGGCGCGCAGTACAGCTGTTCGCCGCAGCGCACCTGCCAGCCATCGGCGGTCCTGGCGATGCTGAGCACCTCGCGGGCGCAGTGGATTTCCCCGCCGTGTTGGCGGATGCCGCGCAGGTAGCCCTGGTGCAGCGCATCGGTGTCGATGTCGGCGGCGCTGGGGTCGTACATCGCGCCGTGGATCAGCTCCTGGCGCAGCACCGGGACCAGGGCACAGGCTTCGGCGGCGTCGAGCAGGCGCATCTCCGGCACGCTGGCGCGGCCGCTGTCGAACTGGCGCTGCAGCTCCGCCGGATCACCGGCGAAGTCGACCACCAGCTCGCCGCGCGGGCTGAGCAGCTGGTGTTCGCTGAAGCTGGTCGGCGGCGTGTCGTAGAAGGCGCGGCTGGCGGCGGTCAGGGCGCGCACCTGCGGCGTGCCGTAGGCCACGGTGTACAGCGCGGCGGAGCGCCCGGTGGAGTGGTAGCCCGGCTGGCTCTCGCGCTCCACGGCGATGACCTTGCCGTGCGGGGCGAGGAAGTAGCCGGTGGAAGCGCCGGCAATGCCGGCGCCGATGATCAGGAAGTCTGCGTGCTGGATGCTCATGGCGCTCACTCACTGGTTCGCCTGGTGGAGCTGGTACAGGGCATGGGCCAGGGCCATGTCCTCCAGACCGAGGCCGATCGAGCGGAAGAACACCGGGCGCTGGTAGTCCGGTTTGGCTGCGCGGCCGCTGACCAGTTCCGGCAGGTCGCCGCGAATGGCGTCACGGCTCCAGCCCTGTTCGGCGGCGAACAGCATCTCGCCGGCCGAGCCGGGGGTGGTTGCTCGGTAGTCGCAGTAGACGTCCATGCCGGCCAGGCTGGCCGGCGGCACTTCATGGGCGCGCGGCGCGTTGGTGCTGATCGAGGTGACCAGCACGGCGCGGCCGAGGCTGAGTGGATCGAGCACCGGCTGGGCCGAGGAGGTGCACAGCAGGATCACCTCGGCGTCGGCCACCGCCTGCTCGAGGCTGGCGCTGAACGCCAGGCGCGGGTCGGCGGCGTGCCAGGCGTCGCGCTCGGCGGCGCCCAGGCTGGCCAGGCTCGGCGAATACAGCTGAATGCTCTGCCAGTCGCGCAGGCCGCGTACGTGCTGCAGGTGGGCGCGCGCCACCGCGCCGCTGCCGATGATCGCCAGGCGCTTGGCGCTGGCCGGCGCCAGTTCGTCGACCGCCAGCGCGGTGGTCGCCGCGGTGCGCGCGGTGGTCAGGCGGTGGGCGTCGCAGAGCAGCAGCGGCTGGCCACTGTCCATCGACATCAGCAGGGTCCAGGCGGTGACCAGCGCGCCTTGCGGACGCGGCAGGTAGGGCGAGGTCTTCACCCCGTAGACGCGCTCGGTGGCCAGCACGCCGAGGTAGTTGATGAAGTCGCCGCCGCCGGGGAACTCGACCAGCTGCTGCGCCGGCTGAACGGCCTGGCCGCTGGCCAGGGCCTGGAACATCTGACGCATTGCCGCCAGCACGTCGACCTGGGCGAGCAGGCGCTCGATCTCGGCGTGCTGGAGTACATAGGGAAGGGAGCTGGACATGGAGGCCTCCGGGGTGCGGGATAAACTAATTTGTCCATACTGGACTTTAAAGTTTATTCCGGCAACCCGCGGCGGCCGAGCTGTACGCGAATGACGCCTGGGTATAAGTGTCAGCGTTGCAAGGCCGGCAGGTAGCGCAGCAGGCTGTCCGGCAGCTGCTGGCGCAGGCGTTGGGTGAGCGCGTCGCGGCGTTTCTGGTAGGCCAGGCCGAGGCCGATCACCGCCAGGCCGATCAGGGTCAGCACGATGGGGAACAGCAGCGAGTCGCGGAACACCTCGTAGGACAGGTAGCCGAGGTAGCCGGCCACGCCGAGGGCGCCGAACACCATGAACACCGGGCGGCGCAGCGCCACCGCGCAACCCATCAGGCCGAGGTTGATCAGGCAGTACAGCGCCTTGCCCAGTTGGCTGCCGCTGTCCATCAGACTCAGCCCGCCCCAGAACGCCAGCAGCCCGGCCAGGTAGCCCCAGAAGGCGAAGTCGCGCTTGCTGCGGCCGTCGACCAGCAGGCTGACGAGCAGCAGCGCCAGGCCGAACCACAGCGACACCCAGCGCCGCGTGTCCCAGTTGAGGATGCCGCCGAACACCAGTTCGGTGAGGTCCATGGACATGAACCACAGCGCCACGGCGATCGGCATGACGATGAACGGGAACGGCAGCAGGCGCAGCACCAGCAGGCCGACCAGCACCGTCGCGGCCTCCATCGCCAGCCAGCCGCCGCGCACGTAGACGTAGTAGTCGTGGTAGTCGCTCTGCCCGTCGTCCAGCGGCCACAGGCCGGTCAGCCGTTGTGCGGCGAACACCGCCAGCGGCGTCAGGCTCACCGCCACCGCACCGAGCAGGCCGCCGGGAATCTGCTGACCGCGCTGCCACAGGCTGCGCCCGGCGAGCAGGAACAGGCCCATGTAGGCCAGCGCGATCACCAGCAGCGCGAAGTCGCCGATCTGCATCCACGCCTCGGTGAGCAGCCAACCGAGCGCCGCCATGATCAGCAGCGCGCCGAAGTAGTAGGCGATGTGGGCGAGCTGGAAGCTGGCGCGGGTTTCCGGTTGCTGGCGCAGGAACTCCAGCAGGCGCTGGTCCTGGCCGGGCTGCAGCACGCCGGCGCTGACCGCGCGGGCAAGGTCGTCGGCGTCGAGTTTGAACGTCATGGGGGATCTCCATTTCCCGGGTGAGCGTAGCAGGCGGCGGTGCGCTGGATTGCCGCCGCCACGGGGATACCGTACAGCTGGCGAACTTACCCCCCGTCATTCCCGCGCAGGCGAGAATCCAGGCGGTTCTGGCGCAAGGCCAGCCGGGCGGCGTCGGGTGAGCGGACACAAAAAAGGCGAAGCTCGCGCTTCGCCTTCTGTCCGCTGACGGTCGATCAGTGCTTGCGTGGCACCGATTTGAGCAGCTCGGCCGGCGGGTACTCGCAGTTGATCTTGCGACCCAGCAGCTCCTCGATCGGCGGTAGGGCGAAGGCATCGTCCTCGCCGGCGAAGCTGATCGAGGTGCCGCTGGCCCCGGCGCGGCCGGTGCGGCCGATGCGGTGCACGTAGTCGTCCGGCACTTCCGGCAGGGTGAAGTTGATCACGTGGCTGATGCCATCGATGTGGATGCCGCGCCCGGCCACGTCGGTGGCCACCAACACACGGATATGCCCGGCGCGGAAGCCTTCGAGGGTCTTGATGCGCTTGTGTTGCGGCACGTCGCCGGACATCTGCGCGGCGCTGACGCCATCCCGCACCAGACGCTCCTCGATGCGCCGCACTTCATCCTTGCGGTTGGCGAAGACCATCACGCGGGTCCAGTCGTTCTGCATGATCAGGTTGTACAGCAGCTTGTACTTGTCGCTGCCGGCCACCGCGTAGACGTGCTGTTCGACGGTCTCGCTGGCGACATTCTCCGGCTCGATCTCGACGATCGCCGGGTTGGTGGTCCACTGCTTGGCGAGGTTCATCACGTCGTCGGTGAAGGTCGCGGAGAACAGCAGGGTCTGCCGTTCGGACTTCGGCGGAGTCTGCCGGATGATCTGGCGGACCTGCGGGATGAAGCCCATGTCGAGCATGCGGTCGGCTTCGTCGAGGACCATCACCTCGACCATGTCCAGGTGCACTTCGCCGCGCTGGTTGAAGTCCAGCAGGCGGCCCGGGGTGGCCACCAGGATGTCGCAGAAGCGCGATTCGAGTTGCTTGAGCTGCTTGTCGAAGTCCATGCCTCCGACGAAGCTCATCACGTTGAGACCGGTGTACTTGGTCAGCGCCTGGGCGTCCTTGGCGATCTGTACCACCAGTTCGCGGGTCGGGGCGATCACCAGCGCGCGCGGCTCACCCATGTAGCGTTCCTGCGGCGGACGGGTCTGCAGCAGCTGGGTGATGATCGAGATGAGGAACGCGGCGGTCTTGCCGGTACCGGTCTGTGCCCGACCGATGGCGTCCTGGCCCTTGAGGGTAAAGCCCAGTACGCCGGCCTGGATCGGGGTGCAGTAGGGGAAACCGAGGTCCTGCAGCGCGTGCATCAGCTCGGGCGCCAGGGGGAAATCGTGGAAGCGGGACTTGCCTTCCTGCGGCTCGACCACGAAGTCTTCCAGCTTCCAGGTGCTCACCGGCGGCTTGGCCGGGCGCTCGCGGCGCGGTTTGTCGGTCTTCGGTTTGTCGGCGGGAGCCTTGTCGGCGCGCGGTTTGCTCTCCGCGTCGGCTTGCTCTGCACGCGGCTTGCTCGGGCGGGCAGGCTTGTCGGTTTTCGGCGCGGGGCTGCGGGTTTCGCGTGCAACGGCGGGCGCTTCACCCGGCGTCGTTGGCACGGACTCGTCGCCAGGGCCCTTGCCGAACATCTTCTTGAGTGCTTTGAGCACGGGAATCTCTTCAGGTTGGTTAAGGAATGAACGGGCGCCAGTGTAAAGCAAGATGCCAGTGCGGCGAAATGTTGCGCACCCCGCCGTGCGAGCGGGGTGCTGCGGCGCCCGCTCAGCGCTCCGGCAGATTGGCCAGCAGCAGGCGCTGGACGTTGCCGCCCATGATCGCGGCGATGTCCGTTTCGCTGAAGCCGGCTTGTTGCAGGCCTTCGGTCAGGCGCGCCAGGCCGGTGGTGTCGAACGGGGCGTGGATGGTGCCGTCGAAGTCCGAGCCCAGGGCGACGTGCTCGACGCCGATCTTGTCGGCGGTGTAGCGGATCGCCTTGACGATCGCCGCCACCGAGGTCTCGCACACCGCGGCGTCCCAGTAGCCGATGCCGATCACCCCGCCGGTCGCGGCGATGCGCTGGATGTGCCGGTCGCTGAGGTTGCGCGGTCCGGGGCAGGTGCCCTCGACGCCGGTGTGGGAGACCAGCAGCGGACGGGTGGCAACGCTCAGCACGTCGTCGATCAGCGCCTTGGAGGCGTGCGCCAGGTCGATGAGCATGCCTTTGGCTTCCAGACGGGCGACCACGCGGCGGCCGAACGGGGTCAGGCCGCCCTGTTCCAGGCCGTGGGCGGAGCCGCCGATCTCGTTGTCGAAGAAGTGGGTCAGCCCGGTGATGCGAAAGCCCGCGTCGTACAGGCGGTCGACATTCTCCAGGCGGCCTTCGAGCGGGTGCAGGCCTTCGGTGGCGAGCACCCCGGCCAGGCGCTGCGGGTCGCGCTGCCAGGCGCTGATGAATTCGGCGAGCTGCTGGCGGGTGTTGATCAGGGTCAGCTTTCCGTTGCTGGCGGCGGCCGCTTGGTGCAGGCGCTCGCTCTGGTACAGCGCGCGCTGCAGTAGGCTGTTCCAGGTCGCCGGCGGCCAGCGCTGGGCCATCACCAGCAGGGTGATGTTGTCGCTGTCGCTGCCGTTGTGGTCGTAGTTGAGGTTGCGCGGGGTCTTGGTGACGGTGGAAAACACCTGCAGGGCAACGCCGCCTTCGAGCAGGCGCGGCAGGTCGGTGTGGCCGAAGTCGTGACGCTTGAGCAGGTCGCGTTGCCAGAGCAGCGCATCGTCGTGCAGATCGGCGACGAACAGGCGTTTGTGCAGCTGTTGCGCCGGCTGGCCGACCGGGTAGGGCGGCGGCGTCTCGACGGTGTTCATCTGCCGATCGAGCAGCGACGGCAGGGTGAAGAACACGCCCAGGCCGATGACGACGAGCAGGGCGAGAATCAGCGGGAGCTTGCGCATGGCGACATCCATGTTGTTGTTATGCGCCGACTCTAACAGACCTGTTTGCGGCTTTTCCCCTGCAAGGTGGCATCAGGCGGTGAGCCCGCAGCGTTGGCGCAGCTGCGACTGTAGGATGGGTTGAGCGAAGCGATACCCATCGCCAGCGACGCGATGGGTATCGGCGCTGCGCGTCTCAACCCATCCTACGGGCTTGGTGCGGTCAGTAAGGATGAAAAATGTGATGGATGGCGAGCGAGGCGCAGCGAGACAAGAAGCCCGGAGCGCAGAAACCGCAATGAACTGTTGTTCATGAGGATTTCGAGCACCGCGCGACGCAGTATCGCTGTGGCGCAGCCGCTATCGGCACATTTTTAGCCGCAGAGGCAGTTACGGCCCCTTTGCTTGGCCTGATAGAGGGCGCGGTCGGCGCGGGCGATCAGGCTTTGCAGGCTGTCCTTGGGCTTGTTCTGCGACAGCCCGATGGACACGGTGACGCCGGGCAGGATGCCGACCGGCGAATAGAAGTTGGCGATCTGCTCGAGGCTCGCGCGCAGCCGTTCGCCGATGCTGCGCGCTTCTTCGGCGTCGATTTCCGGCAGCAGGATGACGAACTCCTCGCCGCCGTAGCGCACCAGGCTGTCCTTCGGTCGTAATTGGCTGCGCAGGGTGTGGGCGACCATGCACAGCGCGTAGTCGCCGGCCAGATGACCATGCTGGTCGTTGTAGGGTTTGAAGTGGTCGACGTCGAGCATCAGCATGCTCATCGGCTGGCCGTTGAAGGCGCAGCGGGTGTTCTCGCGCTCGAACACATGCTCCAGCCAGCGGCGGTTGAAGCTGCCGGTGAGGGTGTCGATGTTGGCGTTTTGCTCGCTGTCGAGAATGATCCGGTTGCCTTGGCGCACGCGCTCGCAGAGCAGCTCGAGGAGGTTCTGCAGAATCTGCGGCGACTGCGCGAGCAGCTTGACCAGCGATTCGCGGTGCAGGCGCAGCACGCTGCACGGCTGGGTGGCGACCACGTAGGCGGAAGGGAATTCGTTGTCGATGAAGCTGATCTCGCCGACGCATTCGCCGGGCTCGACGGTGCTCACCGGCTGGTTGTCCAGCGATCCGAGATAGACCTTGAGCTCGCCGGAGAGCAACAAGTAGAGATGCTGATTGCGATTGAACGGCGACAGCAACACCTCGTCGCTATCCAGCTCGCAGGCGCGGAACTCCTTGAGCAGCTGCACGAGGATGCTCGCCGCCACTTTGTCGAAGAGCCGCAAATGGCGTAACTGCTGCAGATCTTCCTGCCATTCCATGGTTTTCATGACGAAGGCGATCTCACGGGCCGGTGCGGGGTAGCCAGGGCATCACGAACACTCCCTGTCGTTGAGGCATACCAGTCCTGACAGTATTCGTGCGCGCGAGCGCCGGCAATCCTCTATCTGGATGAAACGCGACCAGCGGTCGCCGGATGGTCCCGAACAGTCGCATTGGCCGCGGCCGGCCCCGCGCCGGGCGTGGCCTGCAGCCTCAGTCGAGGGCGACCACTTCGCTGCGCACGGCGAAACCGGCCAGCTTGCGCTCGATTTGGGCCCGGCGTTCGGCGCTCAGGCCCGTCACCAGGATGCGCGCCAGCTGGCCATAGCGGTCGTCGGCGCCGACTTCGACGCGGATCGCCGGGTCGATGCCCGCCAGGTGCGCTTCGAAAGTGCGGCGGATGGCGTCGTGGCGCAGCGCCGGCTTGAAGGTCTTGCCGACCGCGGTGAGCGGGATGGCGTCGATGATCCACACTTCCTTGGGCACCGCCGGCGGCTCGCTGACGTGCGCTGCGGCGTGCGCGATCAGTTCCGCTTCGCTGACCGCGACGCCCGGCTTGAGCTGCACGTAGACCACCGGCAGCTCGCCGGCCTTCTCGTCGGGCTTGCCGACCGCCGCCGCCATGGCCACCGCCGGGTGCTTGTGCAGCGCTTCCTCGATCATCTGCGGGTCGATGTTGTGGCCGCCGCGAATGATCAGGTCCTTGCTGCGCCCGGTCAGCCAGATGTAGCCGTTGGCGTCCATGCGGCCGAGGTCGCCGGTGTTGAACCAGTCGCCGTCGACGAAGATGCCGGCGTTCTTGCTCGCTGGCAGGTAGCCGTTGAACACCGTGATGCCACGTAGCACCACGTTGCCGATCTCGTTGCGTGCGGCGTCGCGCAGGTAGCGCCCGGCGTCGTCGAGCACGGCGATCTTCACCTCGCAGTAGGGCATGCGGATGCCGATCGAGCCGGGGCGTCGCTCGCCGGCCGGCGGGTTGCCGCAGCTGCCGCACGTGCCCTCGGTGAGGCCGTAGCCTTCGATGATCTTCACCCCGGTCTTGGCCTCGAACTGGCGGATCAGCTCGACCGGCATCGGCGCGGCGCCGCACAGCGCGTAGCGCAGGCTGGACAGGTCGTGGCCGTCGCTCGGCACCTGGAGCAGGCCGGCATAGATGGTCGGCACGCCGCTGAAGAAGGTCACCCGGTAGCGCTCGATGAGCGTCCAGAAGTTATGGATCAGGTTGCTGTTGCGGTAGCCCTGTGGCGTGGCCAGCAGCACTTCGGCACCGACGAAGAACGGCGCCAGGCCGGTGACCATCACGCCGTTGACGTGGAACAGCGGCAGGCCGCAGAGGGTGATGTCGTGTTCGCTGAAGTTGATCGCGTAGGCGAGGATCATCGCCATCGCCACTTCGTTGCGGTGAGTGTGCGGGGCCAGCTTGGGCGTGCCGGTGGTGCCGCCGGTGTGGAAGTAGGAGGCGAGGTCGTCGGCCTGGATCACGCGGCCGCTTTCCAGGTGATCGGCCGGGCAGGCGGCGATCAACTCGTCGAAGTCCAGCACGCCGGCCGGCAGCGCGCCGCGTTGCGCCTTGAGCGCACTGCGCTGCGGCTCGGGCAGGTAGTTGGCCATATCCACCACGACCACTGCATTCAGCTCGGGCAATTGGCCGCGCAGGCTCTCCACCTTGTCCCACAGGTCGGTGCCGGGGAACGGCGCCAGGGTAACCAGCACCTTGGAATTCGAGGCGTGCACCAGCTCGGCGATGTGCTCGGCATCGAGCAGCGGGTTGATCGCGTTGACGATGCCGGCCGCCTCGCCACCCCACAGGGTGAAGTGGGTGTGCGGCAGGTTGGGCAGCAGGAACGACACCGCGTTGTCCGGGCGCACGCCGAGGCGGTGGAAGGCGTTGGCGGCCTGGGTGACCTTGGCGAACAGCTCGGCGTAGCTGAGCCGATACGGCGTCTCCTCGGCGGTGCCCTGCAGCAGGAAGGTCAGCGCGGTGGCGTCGGCGTGGCGTTCGGCACTGCGGCGCAGCAACTCGTAGGTGCTGGACGGCATGTCGCGGTCCTGCAGCGGGATGCGTTCGATCGATTCGGTGTCGCGCAGCGAACCGATGGCGGGCACGGCGGTCTGGTTCATGGTGAGCAATGGCCTTCTCTACGCTGGACTCAGCCCAGGTGGGTGACCAGCCAGGCGCAGATATCGCGCACTTGCTCGGGCAGCACCTCGTGGGCCATCGGGTAATCCTGCCAGGTAGCCGGGACACCCTGGGCGATCAGGCAGTCGTACGCGGCGCGGCCCATGGCGGGCGGCACGACGTCGTCGAATGTGCCATGCAAACAGTAAACCGGAAGTTGCTTTTTGTTGTCGGCGAAGGCCAGGTCGTCGCGGAACGTCGGTGCGTAGGTGGACAGCGCCAGTACCCCGCCGAGCGGGCCCTGCCAGCGCAGCAGCGCGGTGTGCAGCACCACCGCGCCGCCCTGCGAGAAGCCGGCGAGGAAGATGCGCTTCGGGTCGATGCCGCTGTCGCGCTCCGCCTCGATCAGGCCGATCACGCGCTGCGCCGAGTCCTCGAGCTGGGCCTGGTCGATTGCCCGCGCCGGGCTCATGGCGAGGATGTCGTACCAGCTCGGCATGGCGTAGCCGCCGTTAATGGTCACCGCGCGGGTCGGCGCCTGCGGCAGGACGAAGCGGGTGCTGTACAGGCGTTCCTGCAGGGCTTCGGCCACCGGCAGGAAATCGTAGCGATCGGCGCCCAGGCCGTGCAGCCAGATGACACACGCATCGGCGGGAAGTGTGGGCTGAAGTATCAAGGTGTCGCTCATGGCAGGCTCCAAGGCGGTGCGCTTGCCCTCGAATGGATCAGGGGCGGCGCAGGGCGGAGGTGGATACGTGAACAAGATGTCGCAAGGTTACAAGTTTGCCTATTGACCCGGGAAAAAGCGGGCTAAAGCACGTGGATGGTACGCCACTTGCTATTAACCCCGCGCCGCGCAGGCTGGCGTGCCGACACCGTAACAGGTGTCGCAGCAGGGCAGCACGTGCCGGTGCGGTACCGCTTTCCGCACGTTCGACCAATGGACGGAAGGCGTTTTTTGGCCTGCTGGCGCATCGCCAACTAGGCTTGATCTCAGGTCTGTACCCCGGTTGGCCCACAGGGTCGAGCGTGCCTCATGAGGGTGCGGCGGAAGGACCGAGTCTCCATAAAAAAACAGCAACTGGAGGTTGTGATAATGAAGATGGTGAAATCCACCCTGGCTGTACTGACCGCCGCAGCCGTGCTCGGCGTCAGCAGCTTCGCTCAGGCCGGTGCAACTCTCGACGCGGTAAAGAAGAAAGGTTTCGTGCAATGCGGTATCAGTGACGGCTTGCCGGGCTTTTCCTACGCCGACGGCAAGGGTAACTACCTGGGCATCGATGTGGATGTCTGCCGGGGCGTCGCGGCCGCTGTCTTCGGCGATGCCAACAAGGTCAAGTTCACCCCGCTGACCGCCAAGGAGCGTTTCACCGCGCTGCAGTCCGGTGAAGTCGACGTGCTCTCGCGCAACAGCACCTGGACCAGCTCGCGCGACGCGGCGATGGGCCTCAACTTCACCGGCGTGACCTACTACGACGGTCAGGGCTTCCTGGTGAACAAGAAGCTCGGCGTCTCCAGCGCCAAGGAACTCGACGGCGCTACCGTGTGCATCCAGGCCGGCACCACCACCGAGCTGAACCTCTCCGACTATTTCCGCGCCAACAGCCTGAAGTACACCCCGATCACCTACGACACCTCCGACGAAAGCGCCAAGTCGCTGGAAGCGGGCCGTTGCGACGTGCTGACCTCCGACCAGTCGCAGCTGTACGCGCAGCGCATCAAGCTGGCCAAGCCGGACGATTACGTGGTGCTGCCGGAAGTGATCTCCAAGGAACCGCTCGGCCCGGCCGTACGCCAGGGTGACGAGGAGTGGTTCGATATCGTGCGTTGGACCCTGTTCGCGATGGTCAATGCCGAGGAACTCGGCCTCGACTCGAAGAACGTGGAGAAAACCGCGAAAGACACCAAGAACCCGGATATCGCCCGCCTGCTCGGTGGCGAAGGTGATTTCGGCAAGGATCTGAAACTGCCGAAGGATTGGGCAGTACAGATCGTCAAGCAGGTCGGCAACTACGGCGAAATCTTCGACCGCAACATCGGCGCCGGTAGTGACCTGAAGATCCAGCGTGGCCTGAATGCCCTGTGGAACAAGGGTGGTCTGCAGTACGCACCGCCGGTGCGTTGACCCTCCCGCCTCGGCGCCGCGTACTGCGGCGCCGAGGTGCTTCCGACTCGTTGATCCGCACCCCGCACCAAGGGGGCGGATGCCAAGAGGGCTACTATGCAAACCACTGCTAATGTCCCGCGCCCACGTGGATCGGTCTGGACCGACCCCAAGGCGCGCGCCTGGCTATTCCAGATTATTGCCGTCGTCTGCGTAGTCGCATTCGGCTGGTTCCTGTTCCACAACACCCAGGTCAACCTGGAGAAGCGCGGCATTGTGTCCGGCTTCGATTTCCTTCAGCAGAGCGCCGGTTTCGGCATCTCCCAGCACCTGATCGACTACAGCGAGAGCGACACCTACGCCCGCGTGTTCGTCATCGGCTTGCTCAACACCCTGCTGGTGTCGGTGATCGGCATCATCCTGGCGACCATCATCGGCTTCATCCTCGGCGTCGCGCGGCTGTCGCCGAACTGGCTGATCCGCAAGCTGGCCACGGTGTACATCGAGGTGTTCCGCAACATCCCACCGTTGCTGCAGATCTTCTTCTGGTACTTCGCGGTGATGCTGACCATGCCCGGACCGCGGCAGAGCCTGAGCCTCGGCGACATGTTCTTCATCAACAACCGCGGCGTGTACATGCCCTCACCGACCCAGGCAGAGGGCCTGTGGGCGTTCCTCGCCGCGCTGCTGCTGGCGATCGTCGCGGTGGTGGTGATCTACCGCTGGGCCAAGGCGCGCCGCGAGGCCACCGGTGAACGCTTCCCGGTGCTGCTCAGCGCGCTGGCGCTGCTGTTCGGCCTGCCGCTGCTGAGCATCCTAGTGTTCGGCGCGCCGTTCCACTGGGAAGTGCCGCAGCTCACCGGCTTCAATTTCCGTGGCGGTTGGGTGGTGATTCCCGAACTGGTCGCGCTGATGCTGGCGCTGTCGATCTACACCGCGGCGTTCATCGGCGAAACCGTGCGGGCCGGCATTCAGGCGGTCAGCCACGGGCAGACCGAGGCGTCGCGCTCGCTGGGCATGCCGGACGGCAAGACCCTGCGTCTGGTGATTGTCCCGCAGGCGCTGCGGGTGATCATTCCGCCGCTCACCAGCCAGTACCTGAACCTGACCAAGAACTCCTCGCTGGCCGCCGGTATCGGCTACCCGGACATGGTCTCTCTGTTCGCCGGCACGGTGCTCAACCAGACCGGTCAGGCGATCGAAGTGATGGGCATCACCATGAGCGTGTACCTGGCCATCAGCATCAGCATTTCGCTGCTGATGAACTGGTACAACAAGCGCATTGCGCTGGTCGAGCGATAGGGAGAGGCGCATGACGACACATACTTTCAAACCCGACCTGCCGCCGCCGCGCAGCGTGTTCGGGCCCATGGCCTGGCTGCGCGACAACCTGTTCGCCAGCCCGCTGCACGTGGTGTTGACCCTGCTCGCGCTGTACCTGCTGTGGCTGATCGTGCCGCCGATCATCAACTGGGCGTTCCTGCAGGCCGACTGGACCGGCACCACGCGCGCCGACTGCACCGGCGAGGGCGCCTGCTGGGTGTTCGTCAAGGAACGCTTCGGCCAGTTCATGTACGGCTTCTACCCGGGTGAGCAGCGCTGGCGAGTCGACCTCACCGTGTGGCTGGCGATCCTCGGCGTGGCGCCGCTGTTCGTTCGGCAGATGCCGCACAAGGCCTGGTATGGCATCGGCTTCCTGGTGGTCTTCCCGCTGCTGGCGTTCTGGCTGCTGCACGGCGGCCTCGGCCTGGAAACCGTGCCGACCACCCGCTGGGGCGGCCTGATGCTCACCGTGGTGATCGCCTACGTGGGCATCACCGGCGCCTTGCCGCTGGGCATCCTGCTGGCACTCGGGCGGCGCTCGAACATGCCGGCGATCAAGGTCATCTGCGTCACTACCATCGAGTTCTGGCGCGGCGTGCCGCTGATCACCGTGCTGTTCATGTCCTCGGTGATGCTGCCGCTGTTCCTCCCCGAGGGCATGGGCCTCGACAAGCTGCTGCGCGCGCTGATCATGGTGATCCTCTTCGAGGCCGCCTACGTCGCCGAGGTGGTACGCGGCGGTCTGCAGGCGATTCCCAAGGGCCAGTACGAGGCGGCCGGCGCGCTTGGTCTCGGCTACTGGCGCGCCACCGGCCTGGTGATCCTGCCGCAGGCGCTGAAGCTGGTGATCCCGGGGATCGTCAACACCTTCATCGCGCTGTTCAAGGACACCAGCCTGGTGATCATCATCGGCCTGTTCGACCTGCTCAACAGCATCAAGCAAGCCACTACTGACCCGAAATGGCTGGGCATGTCCACCGAAGGCTACGTGTTCGCCGCCCTGGTCTACTGGATTTTCTGTTTCAGCATGTCCCGCTATTCGCAGCGCCTGGAGCGCCAGCTGAATACCGGCCACAAGCGCTAGGAGTTTCGCAATGACTGAAGTCCAAACCAACGCCAGCCACGAGCCGATCATCCAGATGCAAGGGGTGAACAAGTGGTACGGCCAGTTCCACGTGCTCAAGGACATCAACCTTAACGTCCGCCAGGGCGAACGCATCGTGCTGTGCGGGCCGTCCGGCTCCGGCAAGTCGACCACCATCCGCTGCATCAACCGCTTGGAAGAACACCAGCAGGGGCGCATCGTGGTCGACGGCACCGAGCTGACCAACGACCTCAAGCACATTGAAACCATCCGCCGCGAGGTCGGCATGGTGTTCCAGCACTTCAACCTGTTCCCGCACCTGACTGTGCTGCAGAACTGCACCCTGGCGCCGATGTGGGTGCGCAAGATGCCCAAGCGCAAGGCCGAGGAAATCGCCATGCACTACCTGGAGCGGGTGCGCATTCCCGAGCAGGCGCTGAAGTACCCGGGCCAGCTCTCCGGCGGCCAGCAGCAGCGCGTGGCGATTGCCCGGGCGCTGTGCATGAAGCCGAAGATCATGCTGTTCGACGAACCGACCTCGGCGCTCGACCCGGAGATGGTCAAGGAGGTGCTCGACACCATGATCGGCCTGGCGCAGAGCGGCATGACCATGCTCTGCGTGACCCACGAGATGGGCTTCGCGCGCACCGTGGCGGACCGGGTGATCTTCATGGACAAGGGCGAGATCGTCGAACAGAACGAACCCAACGCGTTTTTCGACAATCCACAGAACGAACGCACCAAGCTGTTCCTCGGCCAGATCCTGCACTGAGGAGCGAAGCGACCTTGTAGGAGCGGATTTATCCGCGCTTGGCGTTGCCGCTTGATCGCGAATGAATTCGCTCCTACTCAGGCGACCACGAGGGCGAGGCGCTCGACGCTGTTGCCGCTTTTTCAGTAGGGCGAGGGCAGGGTGAGGAAGGAATCCTCGCCCGCGTGTTTCTACCCACCGCCAACCAGGAGCCGCCGTGAGCGCCACCCTTACTCCGTTCAGCAAGGCCAAGGCCTGGAGCGTCCACGCGGTCACCGCCAGCGGGGTGATCCTCGCCCTGCTGGCGCTGCTCGCCGTGGTCGACAACCGCCCCGGCGATTGCCTGCTGTGGCTCGGTGCCGCGCTGCTGGTGGACGGGCTGGACGGCACCCTGGCGCGCAAGTTCGAGGTCAAGGAAGTGCTGCCGTATTTCGACGGCACGGTGCTCGACCTGGTCATCGACTACCTCACCTACGTGTTCATCCCGGCGATCTTCGTCTACCGCTTCGTACCGCTGCCGGACTACTGCGCGCTGCCGGCGGTGGGGCTGATACTGCTGTCGTCGCTGTTCTGCTTCTGCAACGTGCACATGAAGAGCCACGACTACTACTTCGTCGGCTTCCCGGCCGCCTGGAACGTGGTCGCGGTGTACCTCTACCTGCTGGATTTCTCGCCCTGGACCACGCTGCTCGGCATTGTCGTGCTGGCCGCGCTGACCCTCACCCGCATGAAGTTCCTCCACCCGTTCCGGGTGCGCCAGTTCATGCCGCTGAACATCGCCGTGACCGGGTTGTGGATGGTCTGCTGCGCCTGGCTGATCCTGATCTTCCCAGCGCGCCCGCCGCTATTGCTGGCGCTGTGGCTGATCACTTCCGCCTACTTCCTCGGTATCTGCCTGTGGCGCAGCGCGCGGGAATGGTTTGCCTGACGGCGTCACCCAAATTTCCCACTGCGCAGGCTAAACTCGCCGCCGACTCTCTTGCAGGAAGCTGCCGATGATCACCCTGTTCCAATTCCCGTCTTCGCTGAACGTGCCCAACCCCAGCCCGTTCTGCCTCAAGGTGGAAACCTTCCTGCGCCTCACCGGCCTCGACTATCAGGTCAAGACGCTGCGCAACCCCGGCAAGGGGCCGAAGGGCAAGCTGCCGTTCATCAAGCTCGACGACGAGGTGGTCGCCGACTCGGCGATCATCCTGCGCACCCTGCAGGAGCGCCTGGCGCTGGGTATCGACAATCACCTGGACGCTGCCGCACGCGGTCGCGCGCTGGCCATCACGCGGCTGTGCGACGAGCACCTGGCGCAGCTGATGGTGTATTTCCGCTGGATCGACGATGCCGGCTGGGCCGAGCTCAAGCCGGCGTTCTTCGCCAGCCTGCCGATGCCGCTGCGCGCGCTGGTGCCCAACCTGGTGCGCGGCAAGATCCGCAAGGCGCTGCTGGCCCAGGGCCTGGCGCGGCATTCCGGCGCGGAATTGCTGGCCTTCGCCCGCGAGGACCTGCAGGCGCTCAGCGACATGCTCGGCGCCGCGCCGTATTTCGGCGGCCTGCAGCCGTGCAGCGCGGATGCTTCCGCCTATGGCGTGCTGGCCAACCTGATCCACTGCAGCCTGAACAATCCGCTCAGCCAGCTGGCGCGCGAATACCCGGTGCTGGTCGCCTACTGCGAGCGCCTGCGCGACAAGTTCTGGGCATGAGCGAAAGCCTCGCCAAGCCCTGGTTCGTCTACCTGGTGCGCGCCGCCAACGGCGCGCTGTACTGCGGGATCAGCGACGACCCGGCGCGGCGCTTCGCCCAGCACCAGAGCGGCAAGGGCGCGCGCTTCTTCCATTCCAGCCCGGCGCAGGCGCTGGCCTACGTCGAGCCCTGTGCCGACAAGGGCGCCGCGCTGCGCCGCGAGCGGGCGATCAAGCAGCTCAACAAGGCGGCCAAGGAGCGTCTGGTGCTGGCCGGCATTCACGCCCTTGATACGCTGTCATCCGAGCAGGCGGCTACGCCGGGCTGACGCATCGGGCTAAGCTGGCGGTTCTTTCCCTTGCCTGCGAGCCCGTCATGCACGAGTTGATCCTGCACCACTATCCGACCTCGCCATTCGCCGAGAAGGCCCGCCTGCTGCTGGGCTTCAAACAGCTGTCCTGGCGCTCGGTGCACATTTCGCCGGTGATGCCCAAGCCCGACCTGATCGCCCTGACCGGCGGTTACCGCAAGACCCCAGTGCTGCAGATCGGCGCCGACATCTACTGCGACACCGCGCTGATCGCCCAGCGTCTGGAAGCCGAGAAGAACGTGCCGACGCTGTTCCCCGAAGGCCAGGAGTTCACCGTGACCAGCTTCGCCCAGTGGGCTGACAGCCTGGTGTTCCAGCATGCGGTGGCGCTGGTGTTCCAGCCCGAGTCGGCCAGCGTGCGCTTCGGTCGCCTGCCGCCGGCGATGGTCAAGGCGCTGCTCGACGACCGCGCACAGTTCTTCACCGGCGGCTCCGCGCGGCGCGTGCCGACCGAGCAGGCCAAGCACAACTGGCCGAGCCTGATGGCCCGTCTGGAGCAGCAACTGGCCCGCGAGGAGGGCGACTTCCTGTTCGGTGCGCCGTCGATCGCCGACTTCGCCCTGGCGCACTGCCTGTGGTTCCTCAAGGGTGGCCCGGTGACCGCGCCGCTGGTCGACGACTACCCGGCGGTGGCCGCCTGGCTGGGTCGCGTGCTGGGCTTCGGGCATGGCGCGGCGAGCGAGCTGTCCGCCGAGGAGGCAATCGCCATCGCCCGCGCGGCGACCCCGGCGGCATTGCCGGATGAAGCCTTTGTCGAGCCGAATGGCTTCCAGGTCGGCCAGCGTGTGCAGATCGCCGCCACCGACTACGGCGTCGACCCGGTCGTCGGCGAGCTGCTGTTCGCCGGGCGCGACGAGCTGATCCTGCGCCGCGAGGACGAGCGTGCCGGTACCGTGCACGTGCACTTCCCGCGCGTCGGTTTCAGCATTCAGTCTCTGTCGTAAGGGCGTCCTGCAGCGCCTTGTAGGCGGGCGCGCACTCCAGTTGCGGACCCGGTCGTCGCTCCGGCGGCAGGGTTTCCGCCAGCTCGCGGAAATGCTGCAGGCGCTCGTAGCACAGCGTCAGTTCGGCTTCGTCGCGGTTGTACCAGGCGTCCGGCGTGCCGCAGGCCGCGATGCGCAGGGTCAGCGTGCGCGGCGGGGCGAACACCAGGCTGACCCGTCGCGCGATGTCCTCCAGACCGCCCTCACGCAGCCGCGCGACCAGCAGCTCGGCATCCGGCAGGTAGCTCGGCGGCGGATCGTAGATGATCTGGATGCGCGGCCGACGCTGGATCGCGACGCGCCGGTTGTGGTGGCGAATCCAGTCCAGCGCGCGGCTCGCCTGCAGGAACTCCTGATCGCAGTACAACGCCCGCTCGACCGGCAGGCCGGTCACCCGCAGCACCCACTCCATGCGATCCGGATCGCTGCCGTAGGCCAGGCAGGCGATGTTGTAGAAGCGCTGTTCGTCGAGGGCGTGGGTGTCCCAGGCCGGCACCTGTTCGTTGGCCGGGCGCGGGCGCTGCCACTCCAGGCGCCAGTAGTCGACGATCGCCAGCAGGTCGGCATCCAGTTCGGCCTTGCGCTGCGGATCGCTGAGCAGGAACAGGATCATCATGCCGAGCTGGTCGGCGGCGTCTTCTTCGCGGCCAAGCAGTGGCAGGTTGAGCTCGGAGATGAGCATGTGGCCCATCTCGTGGAGCATGGTGAACTCGCTGTTGGCGACGATGAAGCGGGTGACGTCCGGCGACAGCCGTGACGGCGGAGGCGGCTCGGCGAGCAGCGGGGTGGCGAGCAGCAACAGTATGAGTAGCAGGGGGCGTGCCCGCCGGCGGGGCGGGAGGGGTGCGGCGGTCGCTACGGATGGTGCGAGGGCGGCCATGGAGGCCTCCTTGCAGTGCGCCGATCGGGACGGACCCCAATTAGGCTAGCAGGTCGGCCCCCGGCAATCCGGTGATCCGTCGGAAGCTGGCGCCGTCAGTCCTGGCGGCGCTTGAGCTGGTCCTTCAGCTGGGTCGGCAGCTGGCGGATGATCAGCATGTCACGCGCCTCGTCGTACTCGATCTTCGAGCCGAGCAGGTGCGCCTCGAAGCTGATCGACAGGCCTTCGGCACGCCCGGTGAAGCGGCGGAACTGGTTGAGGGTGCGCTTGTCCGCCGGAAATTCCGGGGCCATGCCGTAGTCCTTGTTGCGGATATGTTCGAAGAACGCGCGCGGGCGCTCCTCGTCGATCAGCCCGGACAGCTCGTCGAGGGTGATCGGCTCGCCCAGCTTGGCCTGACTGGTGGCGTAGTCGACCAGCGTCTCGGTCTTGGCGCGGGCCTGCTCCTCGGCCATGTCCTCGCTCTCGACGAAATCGCTGAACGCCTTGAGCAGGGTGCGCGTCTCGCTCGGCGCATCGACGCCTTCCTGGCAGCCGATGAAGTCGCGGAAGTACTCGGAGACCTTCTTGCCGTTCTTGCCCTTGATGAACGACACGTACTGTTTGGACTGCTTGTTGTTCTGCCACTCGCTGATGTTGATGCGCGCGGCGAGGTGCAGCTGGCCGAGGTCGAGGTGCTTGGCCGGGGTGACTTCCAGGCTGTCGCTGACGGCCACGCCTTCGCTGTGGTGCAGCAGCGCCACCGCCAGGTAGTCGGTCATGCCCTGCTGGTAGTGGGCCATCAGCACGTGGCCGCCGACCGACAGGTTGGACTCGTCCATCAGCTTCTGCAGGTGCTCCACGGCACGGCGGCTGAATGCGGTGAAGTCGAGGCCCTGATCGAGGTATTCCTTGAGCCAGCCGCTGAACGGAAACGCCCCGGACTCCTCGTGGAACAAGCCCCAGGCCTTGCCCTGCTTGGCGTTGTAGCTGTCGTTGAGGTCGGCCAGCAGGTTCTCGATGGCCGTCGATTCGGCCAGTTCGCTGTCGCGGGCGTGCAAGGTCGACGGCGAGCCGTCGGGCTTCTTGTCGATCAGGTGGACGATGCAATGACGAATCGGCATGGGCGTCTCGTTGGGCACGAAGGAAAGGCGTGCATGTTACTCGACCGGCGCGCTCGTCGCAGTCGTGCGTCGCTGATAGGCCTGCAGGCGTTCGATCATGTAGCGCAGGTGCATGTGCAGCTCGTACAGCTCACTGGAGTAGGACAGCGGCACCTCGACCCGCGCCAGTTCGTCCTCGAGCTGCTCGAGGCGGTTGATCTCGGCGTTCAGGTCACTGGGCAGCTTGCCCTGGTAGAGCTGCTGGTCGATCTCGCGCAGGTGCTTGTACCAGCGGTAGATGCGCGCGCGGATGCGCCACTGGTAGATCGGCCCGATCGCCTTGAACAGCGGGAACAGCAGGACCAGTAGGGGAATCGCCAGGATGATGTAGCGGTCGGCCAGCGAGGCGATGCGGAACGGCAGGTAGCGCTGCAGGATCGGCAGGCCCTTGTCGTAGTAGTAATCGGCTTCGGCCAGGGTGTGCAGTGAGCGCGGCGGGCGCGCCGGGTACTGGCCGGCCGGGTCGAGCAGACTGCCGTCTTTCAGCACGGTGCGCGCAGCTTCGAGGATCAGTGGGGTCAGCGAGGGGTGGAAGTCCTCGTTGGCGACCAGCGTGGCGGCCGGGCCGAGGGTGACGATGTCGCGGTTCGGCGTGTTGCGCGCCAGGTTGAGCATGCCTTCGCCGACGTCGACGCGGCTGAGGAACGGCAGGCGCGCCAGGTACGCCGCGGTGCGCCGCAGGCTGACCAGGCGCAGCCCCGGTTCATCGGCGAGGCGCTGGATCAGCGGGTTCTCCGCCGGGCCGACGAAGAAGCCGGCGTCCAGCTCGCCGGCGATCAGCGCATCGGCGGCGCGCCGCCCGCCGATCTGCTGCCAGCGCTCGGGGTAGTGCGCCACGTCGATGCGATTGGCCTCCAGCAGCGCTGCGGTCACCGCCTGGGTGCCGCTGTCTTCCGAGCCGACCGCCAGGCGCAGCTTCAGCAGGTCGGCGAGGCGCTCGAACTTGACCTTCTGGCGGACGAACAGCCATAGCGGCTCGCGGTACATCACGCCGAGGCCGGACAGGCTGTGGCGCGCCTCTTCGGCGAGGCTCAGCTCCTGGCCGCTCTGCACCAGGGCCAGCTGCACCTCGTCGTTGCCGAGCTTGGCCAGGTTGTCGCGCGAGCCCTGACTCTCGACCAGTTCGAGGGTGAAGCCGTGGGTCGCCAGCTCGGCCTGGAGGCGCTCGCCGAACGCGTGGTAACCGCCGCCGCTGGCGCCGGTGGCCAGCCGCGCGTGCATCGGCGGCGGCGGGGCGACGAAATAGAACAGCGCACCGACCAGCAGGGCCAGCACCGGCACTATCCACAGGTTGGCCAGCAGCATGATTTTCAGGTCACGGAGGAGGCGGCGCATGGGGCATCCTTGTCGGCAGGTTCGTCTGCAAGGATAGCCCTTGGCTTTTGCCGGGCGGGCAACCTGTGGCTAGGAGCGCTCCACCGCTTGCCGCGCCGTCGGTGCGCGCCACCAGTCGAGCAGCGCCAGCAGGGCGAGCAGCCCCAGCGCGTAGCCGGCGTCGCGGCCCAGGGCGAGCAGCACCAGGCCGCAGAGCAGCGTGCTGAGCGCCGCCAGCCAGCGCCACACACCACGCAGCAGCACCCAGCCGGCGGCCATGCTGAGCAGGTAGATGACCACGAAGTTGCCGTTGGCGTAGCGGATCAGGTGATCCACCGAAAGGTCGAGGAGGCTGGCCGCACCGGCGCACAGCGCGCAGCTGAGCACCACCAGCAGCAGCGCGCGGGCCGGCACGCCGTGGCGGTTGCGTCTGGCCAGCGGCGCCGGCAGCTTGCCCTCGTCGGCGAGGCTCCAGATCAGCCGGGCGAAACCCTGGATGTACACGTTCATCGAGGCGAAGCAGGCCAGGTAGCCGACCACCGCCACCAGCCAGCGCGCCCGCTCGCCGAGCAGCAAGCCGAACAGCTGGGGGATCGCCGTGGCGTCGCGCTGCGCATCGCCGTAGCTGGCGAAGGTCAGCAGGGCCACCGAGCAGGCCCAGTACACCAGGCCGGCGAGCAGTACGCCGAGCACCAGCGCCAGCGGGAAGTCGCGCTGCGGGCGCTTGAACTCCTCGCCGAGGTGGGTGAACGCCTCGATGCCGACGAAGCACCAGAACATCACCCCGAGCGCCGCCGGCAGCAGGTGCCAGGAGCCGCTGATGTCCGGCAGCAGCGGCTGGCTGGCGCGCGGCAGGTCGCCGGCCCACCAGATCAGCGCGATGCTGGCGACGATCGCCACGGCGATCAGCCCCTGCACCAGGCCGGAGGCGCGCGCCGGGCGCTGGCCGAGCAGCAGGATGGCGGCGAGGGTGGCCAGTTGAATAGCGAGGATGGCCGCACCGTTGAGATCGAACAGCGCGTGCCAGAAGCCGGTGGCGATGTTCAGCGCGGCGGGCAGGCCGACCGGCAGCACGGCGAGGAACAGGAAGGCGATCAGCCGCTCCATGCGCGCGCCGAACGCCCGGCCGATCAGGTGCGGTGCGCCGCCGGCATGCGGGAAGTGGCGGCCCAGCTGGGCGAAGGTGAAGGCTACCGGCAGCACCAGGCCGATGAGGATCAGCCAGGCCCACAGCGACACCGCGCCGGCGGCGGTGGCGGCCAGCGCCGGGACCACGAAGATGCCGGTGCCGAGCAGCGAGGTGCTGAGCAGGCCGATGCCCTGCAGCAGACCGAGTTCCTGATTCAGACGGCTCATGATGTATGCTCGTGGCTCTCTTCGAATCCCGCCATGGTAAGGCGGCCCGGCCCTGGCCGGCTGCCGTCGGATCGACGGCTTTGGCCGGCGAATTGGCGGAATTCATTCCAACCTTGCCGTGCCCGAGAGCCTCGTGTGGACAAATTCGATCGCCAAATCCTCGCCCTGCTGCGCGCCGATGCGCGCACGCCCGTCAGCCAGATCGCCCGCGAGGTCAACCTGTCGCGTTCGGCGGTGAGCGAGCGGGTGCGCCGCCTGGAGACCGACGGCGTGATCGAGGGCTACCACGCGCAGATCGCCGCGCCGCAGAACGGCGCGGTGAAGGCCTTCCTCGAACTGTTCTACAAGGACAGCCGCTGCGCCGACTACGTCGAGCGGATGCGCGCGTTCAGCGAGATCCGCCGCTGCTGCGGGATCAGCGGCGAGACCGACATGCTGGTCTACGTCGAGGCGCCGTCGATGGCGCGGCTCAGCGAAATCCGCGACGAGATCGAAAGCTACCCCGGCATGCAGCGGGTGAAGACTCACATGGTGGTGCAGGAGTGGTCGATGTGAGCCGTCCGCTGCGCCTGCTGCACACCTCGGACTGGCACCTCGGCCAGCATTTCATGGGCAAGACCCGCCAGGCCGAGCACCAGGCGTTTCTCGCCTGGCTGCTCGAGCAGGTGCGCGAGCACGAGGTCGACGCGGTGCTGGTCGCCGGCGACATCTTCGACACCGGTGCGCCGCCGATCTACGCCCGCGAGCTGTACAACCACTTCGTCGTCGAACTGTGGCAGAGCGGCGCCGAGCTGGTGGTGCTGGGTGGCAACCACGACTCAGTGGCGATGCTCGGCGAGAGCAAGACGCTACTCGCCGAACTGCACACCCGGGTGATTCCCGGCGTGCTCGCCGATCCCGAGGAGCAGCTGCTGGTGCTGCACCGCCGCGATGGCACACCCGGCGCGCTGCTCTGCGCGATTCCCTTCATCCGCCCGCGCGAGGTGCTGCAGAGCCAGGCCGGGCAGAGCGCGCAGGACAAGCAGCAATCGCTGCAGCAGGCGATCCAGCAGCACTACCAGCAGCTGTTCGCCCTGGCTGAAGCGCGCCGCGAGGCGCTCGGCGGCGGGTTGCCGATCGTCGCCACCGGCCACCTGACCACCGTCGGCGCCAGCGCCAGCGAGTCGGTACGCGAGATCTATGTCGGCAGCCTGGAGGCGTTTCCCACCAACGCCTTCCCGCCGGCCGCCTACATCGCCCTCGGGCATATCCACCGGCCGCAGCAGGTCGGCGGGCTGGAGCACATCCGCTACTGCGGCTCGCCGATCCCGCTGGCGTTCGACGAGGCGCGCCAGGACAAGCAGGTGCTGCTGGTCGAGCTGGACGCCGGCCTGCGCAGCGTCACTCCGCTGCTGGTGCCGCGCGCCCAGGCGCTGCTGTCGCTGCGCGGCACGCTGGCCGAGCTGCCGGCGCAACTCGCCGAGGCGGCGCAGCTCGGCACGCCGGAACAGCCGGCGTGGCTGGAAGTGCTGATCAGCAGCGACGACTACCTCAGCGACCTGCAGGCGCGCCTCAACGCGCTGTGCGAAGGCCTGCCAGTCGAGGTGTTGCGCATCCGGCGCGAGCGTGGCGGCGCGCAGCCCGGGCTGTTCGCCGAGGCGCGCGAGACGCTCGACGAGCTGCAGCCCGAAGAGGTGTTCGTCCAGCGCCTCGCCGCGGAGAGCCTCGACGAGCCGCAGCAGCGCCAGCTGCAGGGCCTGTACCGCGCGGTGCTCGCCGAGCTGCAGGAGGGTGACGCATGAAGATCCTCAGCCTGCGCCTGAAGAACCTCAACTCGCTGAAGGGCGAATGGAAGGTCGATTTCGCCGCCGAGCCGTTCGCCGGCAACGGCCTGTTCGCCATCACCGGGCCGACCGGTGCCGGCAAGACCACGCTGCTCGACGCCATCTGCCTGGCCCTGTATCACCGCACGCCACGGATGAGCACGCTGTCGCAGAGCAGCAACGAGCTGATGACCCGGCACACCGCCGAGTGCCTGGCCGAGGTCGAATTCGAGGTCAAGGGCGTCGCCTACCGCGCCTTCTGGAGCCAGCGCCGCGCCCGCGACAAGGCCGACGGCGCGTTGCAGGCGCCCAAGGTCGAGCTGGCGCGCGCCGACGGGACGATCCTCACCGACAAGATTCGCGAGAAGGAGAGCCTCACCGCGCAGCTCACCGGCCTGGATTTCGAGCGCTTCACCAAGTCCATGCTGCTCGCCCAGGGCGGTTTCGCCGCGTTCCTCGAGGCCAACGCCAACCAGCGCGCCGAGCTGCTCGAGGAGCTGACCGGCACAGAAATCTACGGGCAGATCTCCCAGCGGGTGTTTGAACGCACCCGCGAGGTGAAGGCCGCGCTCGACCAGCTGCGCGCCCGCGCCGAGGGCGTCGAGCTGCTCGGCGAGGAGCAGCGCACGGCGCTGCAGGACGAGGCCGCGCGGCTGGCGAGCGAGGAGGGCGGACTGCAGGGCCAGCTCGTCGCGGTCCAGGGCGAGCGCCAGTGGCTCACCGAGCTGGCCCGCGCCGACGCGCAGCAACGCGCCACCGCTGCCCGCGAGGCCGGGGCGCAGCAGGCGCTCGAGGCTGCCGCCAGCGATCTTCAGCGACTGGCCGCCAGCGAACCGGCGGCGCGTCTGCAACCGCTGCACCGCGCCTGGCGAGCGGCCGAGCAGGCGCTGCTCGAGACCCGCCAGGCGCTGATCGCCAGCGAGGCCGAGCAGGCCGAGGCGGCGCGCGCCACCGGTCGCGCCCTGTGGCAGGCCCGGCAGTTCAGTGCGCAGCACGCCGCGGCAAGGCAGGCGGCGCTGCAGGCGCTGCTCGAACAGTGCGAAGTGCTCGATGGGCAGCTCGCCGAGCAGGTCGGTCACGGCCAGCTGGGCGAGCGACTGAGTGGCTGGGAGAAGAGTTTCGCCGCGCGCAGCGCGTTGCAGGCGCAGATCGCCGCGGGCGAGACCCGCCAGCGCCAGGACGCCGAGCGCCTGCACGGCCTCGGCGCCGCGCAGGCGCAACGGCAGCAGGCCGTGCAGGCGGCCCAGGCGGCGCTGGCGCAGGTTCAGGCTGACGAGGTGGCGGCCCAGCAGGACTGGCAGAGCGCGCTGGCCGGGCGTGGCGAGGCCGACTGGCGGCAGGATTGGCAGCGCCTCAGCGAACACGGTCGGCGCCTCGAGCAACTGACCCAGCTGGATCAGCAGCAGGCGCGGCTGGGCGAACGCCAGGCCCAGCTGGACAGCGCGCGCGGCGAGCAGCAGGCCCGCCATGCCGAACGCCAGGCCGCGCTGCAGGTGCTGCGCGAGCGTTACCGCGAGGTCGCCCAGCAGGTCCGCGACAAGGAAACCCTGCTGGCCCAGGAGCAGCGCATTCAGGCGCTGGAACAGCAGCGCGCGCAGCTGCAGCCGGGCGAACCCTGTCCGCTGTGCGGCTCGGCGGAGCACCCGGCGGTCGCCGCCTACCAGGCGCTCGATGTCTCCGCGACGCAGCACGAGCTGCAGGCCAAGCGCGACGAACTGGAGTACCTGCGTGGCGCCGGCGAGGCCCTCAATCGCGAGGTCGCCGCCCTCGAGGAGCAGCTCAAGGGGCTGAGCGGGCAAGGCGAGGAGCTCGCCCGCCAGGCGGCCGAGCTGCTCGCCGCCCGCGACCGGCTGGGCCTGACGGTGGCGGACGTCGACGCCGAACGACAGCGCCAGGCGGCCGAGCTGGCCCAAGTGCAGCAGCGGCTGGAGGCGCTCGATGCGCTGAAGGCGCGGCTGGAATCTACCGGCAAGGCGCTGGCGCGCGCGCAGCAGGCCGAGGCCGAGGCGCGCACCCAGCAGGCGCTGGCAGAGAAGGATCGCCAGGCCGCGCAGCAGGCGCTGGACGAGGGCGTGCGCCGCCTGCAGGCGCTGCATGCGCAGCGCGAGCGAGACGAGGCGGCGCTGGCCGCCGAGCTGGCCGAGCTGGGCCATACGCTGCCGAGCGATGGGCCGGCCTGGCTGGCGGCACGCCAGACCGAGGCGCGCAGCTGGCAGCAGCTGCAGATCCAGCGCCGCGCGCTTGGCGAGCAGCAATCCGGTTTGCAGCACGGCGCCGACGCGGCGCAGCGGCTGGCCACCGAGTGGCTGCAACGCTGGCAAGCGAGCGCTGCGGCTGACGGAGCAATCGAGCCGGCCGCCGATCCGCAAGCCGCCCTGCGTGACGCCGAGGCGGCCCTGGCCGCCGGCCAGCGGCGCGGCGCCGAACTGCAGGGCACCCGCGACACCCTGGCGCAGCGTCTGCTCCAGCAGCAGAGCGCGCAGGACGAGGCGGCGCAGGCCTGGCAGGCGGCGCTGGTCAGCAGTCCGTTCAGCGACGAGCCAGCCTTCCTCGCCGCCTGCCTCGACGAGGCGCAGCGCAACGGCTTGCAGGCACTGAAGGAACATCTGCAGCAGGCGCTGACCGAGGCGCGCGCCCTGCGCAGCGCCGCCGAACAGGCGCTGGCTGGCCTGCGTACCGCGCCGCGCAGCAGCCGTGACGCAGAGGCTGTGGACGAACAGCTGCGCGCGCTTGCCGAGGCGTTGAAGAGCCTGACCCAGCGCCAAGGCGAGATTCGCGCGCAGCTGCACGGCGACGAGCAGCGTCGCCACAACCAGCAGGCGCTGTTCGCCGAGATCGAGCGGCAGAGCGGCGAGTACGACGGCTGGCAGCGCCTCAACAGCCTGATCGGCTCGGCCGATGGCGCCAAGTACCGCAAGTTCGCCCAGGGCCTGACCCTCGACCACCTGGTGCACCTGGCCAACCAGCAGCTGCACCGCCTGCACGGCCGCTACCAGCTGGCCCGGCGCGGCGGCGGCGAGCTGGAGTTGGAGGTGGTCGACACCTGGCAGGCTGACGTGGCCCGCGACTGCAAGACGCTGTCCGGCGGCGAGAGCTTCCTGGTCAGTTTGGCCCTGGCGCTGGCGCTGTCCGACCTGGTCAGCCACAAGACTAGCATCGACTCGCTGTTCCTCGACGAAGGCTTCGGCACGCTGGACGGCGAGACCCTGGAGGTGGCCCTCGACGCCCTCGACGCGCTGAACGCCAGCGGCAAGATGATCGGCGTGATCAGCCACGTCGAGGCCCTCAAGGAGCGCATTCCGGTGCAGCTCAAGGTGCACAAGGGCGTCGGCATGGGTTACAGCCGTCTGGATGCGCGCTTCGCGGTGAGCTAGGCGACGGCGCACAGCACCCGCGCGGCCATCGCCGCGCTTGCACAGCGCCGTGCCGGCAACCAAACTCCACGCCCCGACCACCGGCGCGCGCGACGCGCCGCCCAGAGCGCCGCCCGCGGCGCCGGAGACAGCCATGACCTCGAACAAACTCGGCGCCGCCGACGCCTGGAAGCAACACTGCGAGACCTATGGCCTCGATCCGCAGCAGCGCGAGGCCGCGCGCCTGGCCATCCTCAACAGCGGTGATGCGCAGAACTGCACGATCTACCGCCCCGACGAGAACGATCCGGACGCCGAAGAGACCGATATGGGCGACGCGGTGATCGTCCTCACCGGCCCGTTCGAGCCGCCGGCCGAGTGGGACGCCGCCGAGCGCGACGACTTCTACGCCGACATCGACCCGGCGCTGTTCCACACCGGCTACATCGAATGCGAGGCGGAGCCTGGCACCGCCGGCTTCTTCAGCGCCGAACCGGGCGACTACGTGGCGGTGATGCCCGGCAAGGGCAAGGTGGTGATGTACTACGTCTACGATTTCTACGAAGACGACGAAGGCCGCGACTGCGTACTGATCCGCGACGACGAGGCGGAGTGAGCGACGCCGCTCGGCGCGCCAGCTGAACCGGCGCGCCGCCGCCGAGTCGATCGTTGACGGCGGCGCGCCCGCTGGCGACCCGGCGTAGCCTTCAGCCCGGCATACCGGCGCCCGCGGCGGGATGCCCGCCAATCGGCTCAACGGAGGGTGTCGCATGTTGCTCGAAGGTTCCTGCCACTGCGGCGCGGTCAGCTTCAGCCTGACCAGCGCCCATCCTTATCCCTACCAGCGCTGCTACTGCTCGATCTGTCGCAAGACCCAGGGCGGCGGTGGCTATGCGATCAACCTCGGCGGCGACGCCAAGAGCCTGCGGGTGCGTGGGCGCAAGGACATCAGCGTCTACCACGCCAAGCTCAAGGAGCCCGGTGATCTGCGCGCGCACCGCAGCAGTGCCGAACGGCACTTCTGTCGGCTGTGCGGCAGCGCGCTTTGGCTGTTCAGCCCGGAGTGGCCGGAGCTGATCCACCCGTTCGCCTCGGCGATCGACACGCCGCTGCCGGTGCCGCCGGAGCACACCCACCTGCTGCTGGACTCCAAGGCAGCCTGGGTGGAAGTCACGGCGGGGCCGGACGATCTGCTGTTCGATGGCTATCCCGAGGAGTCCATCGCCGCCTGGCACGCGCGGCTCGGTCTGAACCGCTAGGCCGGCTGGCGCCAGCGCTGCGCCCATTGCCGCTGCGCGGCGACGTCGAGGAAGCTCCAGGCGACGAAGCGGCTCTGCTTCTGCCCCTGGGCCATGGCCACGGTGCGCACCTGGCGGGCGCCGGCCTTGCGCAGCGCCGTCTCGACGATCGGCAGGTTGCCGGCCTTGGACACCAGGGTGCTGAACCACAGCACCTGGCTGGCGAAACCGGCGCTTTCGGCGATCAGGCGTTGCAGGAACGCTGCTTCGCCGCCGGCGCACCACAGCTCGTTGCTCTGCCCGCCGAAGTTGAGCACCGGCAGCTTGCGCTTCGGATCGAGCTTGCCGAGGTTGCGCCATTTGCGCTGGCTGCCGCTGTGCGCCTCGGCGGCCGAGGCGTGGAACGGCGGGTTGCACAGGCTCAGCTCGAAGGTCTCGCCGGGCTGCAGCAGGCCCTGGAATACCTGGTTCGGCTGCGCCTGGCGGCGCAGGGCGATGGCCTTGTCCAGGCGGTTGGCCTGGACGATCGCCTGGGCCGAGGCCAGCGCGGTGGCGTCGATGTCCGAGCCGAGGAACTGCCAGGCGTATTCGCTGTGGCCGATCAGCGGGTAGATGCAGTTGGCGCCGGTGCCGACGTCCAGCGCGCGAATCCGCGCGCCGTGCGGCACCTGGCCGTCGTTCAGTTCGGCGAGCAGGTCGGCCAGGCCGTGCAGGTAGTCGGCGCGGCCGGGAATCGGCGGGCACAGGTAGCCGGGCGGAATGTCCCAGTGGGCGATGCCGTAGAAGCGCTTGAGCAGCGCGCGGTTGAACACCTTGACTGCCGCCGGGTCGGCGAAGTCGATGCTCTCCTTGCCGTACGGATTGACCACCACGAAGCGCGCCAGCTCCGGGCTGGCCTTGATCAGCTGCGGAAAGTCGTAGCGACCCTGGTGGCGGTTGCGCGGGTGCAGGGCGGCGGGTGGGCGGGGTTGCTTCATGGCGATGCGACGTTGGGAGCGGGCGGGCATTGTCCCATAGCGGCCGCTGGCGCGGCGAACCGGCTCGTCGCGACCGTGCCGCGTTCGATGCGGGCGTGCTTGGGTAGCAGCGAATTCATTCGCGATAACGCCGCCGCCGCGCTGGCGGTCGATCGCGAATGAATTCGCTCCTACGAGTCAGGGCGGGTTAGGGATGCAGCGGCAGCAGCCAGGGCACCAGCAGCGCGCTGACCACCATCACCAGCAGGGTGAACGGCACGCCAATCCGCACGAAGTCGCCGAAGCGGTACTGCCCGGGGCCGAGCACCAGGGTGTTGACCGGCGACGACACCGGGGTCATGAACGCCGACGAAGCGGCCAGGGCGACGATCATCGCGAAGGGGTAGGGCGAGGCGCCGAGTTGCTGGGCAGTGGCGATCGCCACCGGGGCCATCAGCACCGCCGTCGCGGTGTTGGAGATGAACAGGCCGATCAGTGCGGTGACGGCGAAAAGCCCGGCGAGGATCGCGCAGGGCCCAGCGCCGCCGAGCAGGCGCACCAGACCCTGCACTGCCAGGGCGATGCCGCCGGTCTTGTCGAGGGCCAGGGCGAACGGCAGCATACCGACGATCAGCAGCAGGCTCTGCCAGTGGATCGAGCGGTAGGCGCTGTCCATGTCGATGCAGCGCGTGGCGCCCATCAGCAGGCAGCCGATCAGCGCGGCCAGCACATTGGGCACCAGGCCGCTGACCATCAGCACCACCATCACCGCCAGGCTGAACAGCGCGAACGGCGCCTGGCTGGCGGCGGGGGCCACTTCGTCGATCTCCGCCGGCAGACTGAGCACCAGGAAGTTGCGCGCCTGCGCCTGCAGCAGGCGGATCGACTTCCAGGTGCCGATCACCAGCAGGGTGTCGCCCACGCGCAGCTTTTCCTCGAGCAGGTTGTCGCTCAGCGCCTGGTGGTCGCGGCGCAGGCCGATCACGCTGAGGTCGTGGCGGCTGCGGAATTCCTGGGCGATCAGGCTCTTGCCGAGCAGCGCCGAGTCGGGCGGGAGGATCACTTCGGCCATGCCGACTTCATGGGACTGGTCGAGGAAGTAGTCGCCGCGCAGCGGCAGCGACTCCAGGCCGGCCTCCTGGTAGAACCCGAGCAGACCGATGCCCGGCGCGAACAGATCGACCAGCAGCACGTCGCCTTCGTGCAGTTCGGTGGTCGCGTCGGGGCTGATCAGCTTGCGGCGGAAGTGCCGGTAGCGCTCAATCGCCACCACGTTGAGGCCTTGGGTCTGGCGCAGGTTGAGTTCGGCCAGGCTGCGACCGATCAGCGCCGAGCCGGGGTTGAGGCGCAGGCGCCGCTCGCGACCGGCCAGCTGGTAGTCGCGGATCAGGTCACGCAGGGTGCGCCGCGCGGCGTGGTCCGGGGTGTCGTGCTGCGCGGGGCCGAGCCAGCGGCGGGCGATCAGCATGTAGCCGATGCCGAGGACCAGGATCACCAGGCCGAACGGGGTGAAGCTGAAGAAGCCGAAGCCGCTCTGGCCGTGGCGCACCAGTTCGCTGTGCACCACCACGTTGGGCGCGGTGGCGACCAGGGTGAGCATGCCGCTGATCAGTCCGGCGAAACTCAGCGGCATCATCAGTCGGCGCGGCGACAGGTGCAGGCGGTTGGCGACGCTGAGCACCACCGGAATGAATATGGCGACAACGCCGGTGGAGCTCATCACCGAGCCGAGGCCGGCGACCACCAGCATCAGCAGCAGCAACAGGCGCGTTTCGCTGTTGCCGGCGCGCGCCACCAGCCAGTCGCCGAGGCGGTAGGCGATGCCGGTGCGCACCAGGCCGTCGCCGATGACGAACAGTGCGGCAAGGAGGATCACGTTGGCATCGCTGAAGCCGGCGAGCGCCTGCGAGACGTCGAGCACGCCGCTGAGCGGCAGGGCGACAATCACCAGCAGCGCCACCACATCCATGCGTGGCCGGTTGGCGACGAACAGCGCCACGGTGGTCAGCAGCAGGGCAAGCACCCAGAGCAGTTCGAGGTTCATGCGGCCTGGATTCTCCTGTGCCGGGCGCAGGAGAAGTCTAGTCAGGGGTAGCCGAGCAACGCCTTGATCTGCGGCAGGTGGGCGTCGATCCACTGCTTGTCGATGGCGCCCCAGTCGCGGATCAGGTAGTGACCGGCGTTGTTGCGCTCGCCGGCCTGCTGGGCGAACTGGCAGTCGATGTCCAGGTCGGCCAGCGCCGCCAGGGTGTCCTGCGCGGTGCGCCGCGGCATGCCGGTGGCGGCCATCAGTGCCGGCACGCTGGTCGCCGCGCCGCTGTCGATCAGCCAGGCGACGTAGAGGCGGCGGTAGAAGCTAGTTTTGGTCTTGCTGACGTCCATGGGCGAGTCCTTGCGGTTGGCCATCCGGGAGGTTGCTGTAGGAGCGAATTCATTCGCGATGGCGGCTGCCGATCGCGAACGAATTCGCCCCTACCTAAAAGAACGAGGCCCGCTCATTGGCGGGCCTCGGTTCGGTTACAGGCTGGCGATCTTCTCGCGCTGCTCGACCAGGTTGGTCAGCGCCTGCTCGGCTTCGGCCAGCTTGGCGCGCTCCTTGTCGAGCACCTCGGCCGGGGCCTTGGCGACGAAGCCTTCGTTGGCCAGCTTGCCGCCGACGCGCTTGACCTCGCCGTCCAGGCGTTGGATTTCCTTGTCCAGACGCGCCAGCTCGGCGGCCTTGTCAATCAGCCCGGCCATCGGCACCAGCACCTGCATGTCGCCGACCAGTGCGGTGGCCGACATCGGCGCTTCCTCGCCTTCGCCGAGCACGCGGATGGTCTCCAGCTTGGCCAGCTTCATCAGCAGCGGCTCGTTGTCGGCCAGGCGACGGTGGTCGGACGGCGAAGCGTTGTTGACGATGACGTCGATGCGCTTGGCCATGGAGATCTTCATCTCGCCACGGATCTGCCGCACGCCGAGCATCAGGGTCTTGACCCACTCGATGTCGTCTTCCGCGGCGGCGTCGATCTTCGCCTCGTCGGCCACCGGCCAGGGTTGCAGCATCAGGGTGTCGCCGGATTTGCCGGCCTGGCCCTTGATGCGCTGCCAGATTTCTTCGGTGATGAACGGCATGAACGGGTGGGCCAGGCGCAACGCCACTTCGAGCACGCGGATCAGCGTGCGGCGGGTGCCGCGCTGGCGCTCGATCGGCGCGTTCTCGTCCCACAGCACCGGCTTGACCAGCTCCAGGTACCAGGCGCAGTACTCGTCCCAGACGAACTCGTAGAGCGCCTGGGCGGCCAGGTCGAAGCGGAAGGCGTCGAGCTGGCGGGTGACTTCCTGCTCGGCGCGCTGCAGTTGGGAGATGATCCAGCGGTCCACCGAGGACAGCTCGACCGGCTCACCGTTGATCCCGGTGTCCTGGCCATCGGTGTTCTCGATGACGAAGTTGGCGGCGTTCCACAGCTTGTTGCAGAAGTTGCGGTAGCCCTCGACGCGGCCCATGTCGAACTTGATGTCGCGGCCGGTGGAGGCCAGCGAGCAGAAGGTGAAGCGCAGCGCGTCGGTACCGTAGCTGTTGATGCCCTCGGGGAATTCCGCCTTGGTCTGCTTGGCGATCTTCTCGGCGAGCTTGGGCTGCATCATGCCGCTAGTGCGTTTTTCCAGCAGTGCGTCGAGGGTGATGCCGTCGACGATGTCCAGCGGGTCGAGCACGTTGCCCTTGGACTTGGACATCTTCTGGCCCTGGCCGTCGCGCACCAGACCGTGGACGTAGACGGTCTTGAACGGAATCTGCTGGGTTAGGTGCAGCGACAGCATGATCATCCGGGCGACCCAGAAGAAGATGATGTCGAAGCCGGTGACCAGCACGTCGGTGGGGTGGAAGGTCTTCAGGAAATCGGTCTGTTCCGGCCAGCCGAGCGTGGAGAAGGTCCACAGCCCCGAGCTGAACCAGGTGTCGAGCACGTCGTCGTCCTGGCGCAGCGGCTGGCTGCCGAGGTTGTGCTTGGCGCGCACTTCCGCCTCGTCGCGGCCGACGTAGACGTTGCCGGCCTCGTCGTACCAGGCCGGGATGCGGTGGCCCCACCACAGCTGACGGCTGATGCACCAGTCCTGGATGTCGCGCATCCAGCTGAAGTACATGTTCTCGTACTGCTTGGGCACGAACTGGATGCTGCCGTCTTCCACGGCGGCGATGGCTTTCTCGGCCAGCGGCTTGGTGGAGACGTACCATTGGTCGGTCAGCCACGGTTCGATCACCGTGCCGGAGCGGTCGCCCTTCGGCACTTTCAGCGCGTGGTCGTCGATCTTCTCGAGCAGGCCGGCGGCCTCGAAGGCGGCGACGATCTGCTTGCGCGCGACGAAGCGGTCGAGACCGGCGTAGTCGGCCGGCAGGCTGCCGTCGACGGCATCGTTGACGCTGCCATCGAGGTTGAACACCTGAGCCTGGGCGAGCACCGCGGCATTCTTGTCGAAGATGTTGAGCAGCGGCAGGTTGTGGCGTTTGCCGACTTCATAGTCGTTGAAGTCGTGCGCCGGGGTGATCTTCACGCAACCGGTGCCGAACTCGGGGTCGCAGTACTCGTCGCCGATGATCGGGATACGGCGGCCCACCAGCGGCAGCTCGACGAAGGTGCCGATCAGCGCCTTGTAGCGTTCGTCGTCCGGATGCACGGCCACGGCGGCGTCGCCGAGCATAGTTTCCGGGCGAGTGGTGGCGACCACCAGGTAGTCCTTGCCGTCAGCAGTCTGGTGGCCGTCGGCCAGCGGGTAGCGCAGGTTCCACAGGTGGCCCTTCTCGTCGTGGTTTTCCACTTCGAGGTCGGAAATCGCCGTGTGCAGCTTGGTGTCCCAGTTGACCAGACGCTTGCCGCGGTAGATCAGGCCGTCCTCGTGCAGGCGTACGAAGGCTTCCTTGACCGCCTCGGAGAGGCCGTCGTCCATGGTGAAGCGCTCGCGCGACCAGTCCACCGAGGAGCCCAGGCGGCGGATCTGCCGGGTGATGGTGCCGCCCGACTCTTCCTTCCACTCCCAGACCTTGTCCAGGAACTTCTCGCGGCCGAGGTCGTGACGCGACAGGTTCTGCGCGCCGAGCTGACGCTCCACCACCATCTGCGTGGCGATCCCGGCGTGGTCGGTGCCCGGCTGCCAGAGGGTGTTGCGGCCCTGCATGCGGCGGAAACGGATCAGCGCATCCATGATCGCGTTGTTGAAGCCGTGGCCCATGTGCAGGCTGCCGGTGACGTTCGGCGGCGGCAGGGCGATGGTGTAGGACTCGCCGGAACCTTGCGGGGCGAAGTAGTTCTTGGACTCCCACTCGGAGTACCAACGGGATTCAATGGCGTGCGGCTGGTAGGTCTTGTCCATGGTGCGGCGGGACCGAAGGCTGATAACGGAAAGCCGGCGAGTATATCAAAGGAGCGGTGGGCAACGGGGATGTGGGGCGCGCGCCCGCGATCGAGCGGATACGCGGGCGGGGCAGGGGGGGTCAGCGCTTGCGCTGGCTGAGCAGGCGTTCCATGCGCGCCTCGAGGCGGCGCTTGAGTTCGGCTTCGATCTGCGGCACGAAATCGTCGATCACGTCCTGCAGCAGCAGTTGTGCGGCGGCGCGCAGTTCCTTGTCAAGGTGCAGCGGGTCGCGGCGTTCCAGCACCGGCGGCGCAGGGGCCGGCTCGAGCGGCAACGCGGGCTGCGTCGGCGCAGGCGTCACGGCCGGTGCTTCCGGAATGATCTCGGAAAGCAGCGGAATCGCGTCGCTGTCGATGGTCTCCGTCAGCAGCGGCGGCTCCAGCCCTTCCTCATCCAGCAGTTGGCGGATCGACTCGAGGTCGTCCAGCAGGTGAGTGGGCTTGATCGGGGGCTTGGGGGTATCCATGGCGGGCATTAAAGTTCGACACGCTTGGGATCATAGCCCCGCGTGCGATACAGGCGGAAATTCTCCCGGCAGGCGGTCAGCAGCGCCGGGGCTTGGTTGACGATCTCGATGACGCGGCCGAAATGGTCGAGAAACGGCGAGATGTTCGGTTGCAGGTTAATCAGCAGGCCCTGGCGGCTGGCCGGCTCGTCGTCCAGGCCGAGCACCACCGGCGCCTGTGGATCGCTGCCGTGGCGGTCGTGCGGCAAGAACGCATCGGCCTTGAAGCGCCACAGCATCTCGTCGAGTTCCTGCAGTTGCGCGTCGTCCTGGCCGCGCACGAATACCGGCATGCCCGCCCGCCAGCCCTTCAGCGCCAGCTGGCAGGCGGCGCGCAGGCGGTCGGCCGGGGCGGTGGAGGAGAGGACGTAGAACTCGATTCTGGGCATGGGGCTTCCGAGGTGCGCCAGGCGCGGCGGCGGATCGTTGCGCGATACCGGTCAGACCGGCAAATCGGCGAATCGATCCGCGCCGCCCGGCATCAGGCTTTACAGCGGTCGAGCAGGTACTGGGTGAGCAGCGGCACCGGACGACCGGTGGCGCCTTTGTCCTTGCCGCCGCTGATCCAGGCGGTGCCGGCGATGTCCAGGTGCGCCCAGTGGTAGCTCTTGGCGAAGCGCGACAGGAAGCAGCCGGCGGTGATGGTGCCGGCCTTCGGCCCGCCGATGTTGGCGATATCGGCGAACGGGCTGTCCAGCTGCTCCTGGTACTCGTCGAACAGCGGCAGCTGCCAGGCGCGGTCGTCGGCGTGCTCGCCGGCCTTGAGAATCTGCTTCACCAGGGCGTCGTTGTTTCCCATCAGCCCGGAGACGTTGCTGCCCAGGGCGACGATGCAGGCGCCGGTGAGGGTGGCGATGTCGATCACCGCCTGCGGCTTGAAGCGTTCGGCGTAGGTCAGGGTGTCGCACAGCACCAGACGGCCTTCGGCGTCGGTGTTGAGGATTTCCACGGTCTGCCCGCTCATGGTGGTGACGATGTCGCCCGGACGGGTGGCGCCGCCGCTCGGCATGTTCTCGGCGCAGGCCAGCAGGCACACCAGGTTGATCGGCAACTGCAGTTCGAGCACGGCGCGCAGGGTGCCGAGAACGCTGGCGGCGCCGCACATGTCGTACTTCATCTCATCCATGCCGAGGCCGGGCTTGAGGCTGATGCCGCCGGTGTCGAAGGTGATGCCCTTGCCGACCAGGGCGAAGGGTTTGTCGTCCTTGGCGCCGCCGTTGTACTGCAGCACGATCATGCGTGGCGGCTGGTCGCTGCCCTGGGCCACGGCGAGGAAGGCGCCGGCACCGAGGCTGGCGAGTTTCTTCTCGTCGAGGATCTCGACCTTGAGGTTCTTGTGCGCCTTGCCCAGCTCCTTGGCCTGTTCGGCGAGATAGCTCGGGTGGCAGATGTTCGGCGGCAGGTTGCCGAGGTCGCGGGTAAACGCCATGCCGGCGGCAATCGCCTGGGCGTGCAGGCTGCCGCGTTCGACGTCGGCCGCCTGGGGCTTGTCGACTAGCAGGGTGGCTTTCTTCAGCGCGCGCGGTTCGGCTTTCTGGCTCTTGAAGCGGTCGAACACATACTCGCCGTCGGCCAGGGTTTCCACCAGCAGACGCGCCTTGTCGTAGGCGTGGCGGCCTTTTACGGCCAGATCACCGAGTGCCAGCGCGGCATCGCCGCCGGCCAGGCCCTTGAGGGTGGCGAGCACGGCGGAAACCAATTTGCGGTACTGACGGTCGGATAGCTCGCCCTTGCCGCTGCCAACCAGCAGCACGCGTTCGGCCTTGAGGCCTGGCAGACTGTGCAGCAGCAGGGTCTGGCCGACCTTGCCGGCCAGGTCGCCGCGCTTCAGTACGGCGCTGATGGCGCCGCTGCTGGCGGCGTCCACGGCCTTGGCGAGGTCACCGAGCTTGCGCCCTTCGCCGACGGCGAGGACCAGCGTGGCGGTTTTGAGGGTTTCCGGGCGAGCGCTTTTGACAAGGAATTCCATGGCGTGTGTCCCCAAGACAACGAGTCGGTATTACGGGATAATGCCGGGCATTTTTCCGGTGGTCCGCCATGGGCGGGCCGGCAACAAGCGGCTAGTTTGAGCGTAGCCGCCCGAGCCTGACAACCCTGGAGCGTCTGGATTGATCGTCTTCCGTTATCTCTCCCGCGAGTTATTGCTTACCCTCAGTGCGGTCAGTGCCGTGCTGCTGGTAATCATCATGAGCGGGCGCTTCATCAAGTACCTGGCCCAGGCAGCGCAAGGCGCGCTTGATCCGGGCGTGCTGTTTATGATCATGGGCTTCCGGATTCCTGGCTTCCTGCAGCTGATCCTGCCGCTGGGTCTGTTCCTGGCGATCCTGCTCGCCTATGGCCGGCTCTATCTCGACAGCGAGATGACCGTGCTGTCGGCGACCGGCATGAGCCAGCAGCGCCTGCTCGCCTACACCCTCGGGCCGGCCACGTTGATCGCCCTGCTGGTCGCCTGGCTGAGCCTGGGTCTGGCGCCGCAGGGCGTCGCGCAGGTGGCGCGCATTCTCAATGAGCAGGATGCCCTGACCGAGTTCGATACCCTGGTGCCTGGGCGCTTCCAGTCGATGAAGGACGGCACGCGGGTTACCTACGTGCAGGAGCTGTCCAGCGATCGCGCCGAGTTGGGTGGCATCTTCATCTCCGACAAGCGCCTATCCAAGGATAGTGGCAAGGAGCGCGGCATCACCGTGCTGGTCGCCGAGAAGGGTCGCCAGGAAATCCAGGCCGATGGCAGTCGCTACCTGATTCTCGAGAACGGCTTCCGCTACGACGGCAATCCCGGCAAGGCCGACTACCGGGCGATCCAGTACGACACCTACGGCATGCTGCTGCAACGCCCGGAGGTGAGTACCGATATCGGTGAGCGCGAGGCGATTCCCACCCGCGAGCTGTGGGGCAGTGACGATCAGCGTCACGTTGCCGAGTTGCAGTGGCGCCTGTCGATCCCGCTGCTGGTGTTCGTGGTCACCCTGATGGCCGTGCCCCTGGCGCGAGTCAATCCGCGGCAGGGGCGCTTCCTCAAGCTGCTGCCGGCGATCCTCCTATACATGGCCTACCTGTCGTTGCTGATCGCCATGCGCGGCGCACTGGACAAGGGCAAGCTGCCGATCAGCGTCGGCTTGTGGTGGGTACATGGGATCTTCCTGATGATCGGCTTGCTGCTGATCTATTGGGAGCCGTTGCGTCTGAAATGGGCCAGCCGTCGTGCAGTTAGGGAGATGGCGCATGCCTAAGTTGGATCGCTACATCGGCACCAGTGTGTTCTTCGCCATCCTTGCCGTGCTCGGGGTGATCGTCAGCCTGGCGCTGCTGTTTGCCTTTATTGATGAGCTGGGCGACGTCGAGGGCGGTTACGGGCTGCTCGATGCCGCCTGGTATGTGCTGTTGACCGCGCCACGGCGGATCTACGACATGCTGCCGATGGCGGCGTTGATCGGGTGCCTGATCGGCCTGGGCAACCTCGCCAGCCACAGCGAGCTGACCATCATGCGCGCCGCCGGGGTGTCGGTGGGGCGCATCGTCTGGGCGGTGATGAAGCCCATGCTGGTGCTGATGCTGGTCGGCATTCTGATCGGCGAGTACGTGGCGCCGTGGAGCGAGAACCAGGCGCAGGCCAGTCGCTCGATGGCTCAGGGCGGTGGCGAGGCGCAGAGCGCCAAGCGCGGTCTCTGGCATCGTCAGGGCAACGAGTTCGTACACATCAACTCGGTGCAGCCCGGCGGTGTGCTGTACGGGGTGACCCGCTACCAGTTCGACGAGCAGCGCCATCTGCAGGCGTCGAGCTTCGCCAAGCGCGCGCAGTACGAAGGCCATTCCTGGCTGCTCAGTGAAGTGTCGACCACGCATTTCCGTGGCCGCAGCACCGAGGTGATCAACAGTCCGAGCGAGCGCTGGGACGTCGAGCTGAGCCCGCAGCTGCTCGGCACCGTGGTGCTGGAGCCTGACGCGCTGTCGGTGGCCGGGCTGTGGCGCTACATCCATTACCTGGCCGAGCAGGGGCTGAACAACGGTCGCTACTGGCTGGCGTTCTGGACCAAGCTGCTGCAGCCGCTGGTGACTGCGGCGCTGGTATTGATGGCAATTTCCTTCATCTTCGGTCCGCTGCGCTCGGTGACCCTCGGGCAGCGGGTGTTCACCGGGGTACTGGTCGGCTTCGTGTTCCGCATCGCGCAGGATCTGCTGGGGCCGTCCAGCCTAGTGTTCGGTTTCTCGCCGCTGCTGGCGGTGCTGATCCCTAGTGGCATCTGCGCCCTGGCCGGCGTGTGGATGTTGCGTCGCGCCGGTTGAGTTGAGCGCAACCACATAAAAAAAGCCGGCTTCGCGCCGGCCTTTTTGTTCACTTCTTATGGCTGTTCTTTGGCAGCTGCACGACGCAGCTGCCCGAATACATGTCGTGCCAGCTGCGCTTCTGTTTGTCCCACAGCGTCCACAGAAAACCCAGGCCAGCGGCGAGCCAGGAGATGATGGCGATCAGAAAGCGCAGCAGCGCCTGCCACAGGTCGATCGCCGTACCGTCGGCGTTCTGTACGCGGATCCCCCAGACCTGCATGCCGAGAGTCTGGCCGTTGTGCGTCCAGAACTTGGCGAAGAAGCCGAACAGGCTGAACAGCAGCAGGGTCGAGAGGATCGGGTCGTGGTTCAGTGCGCCGCTCTCCGCCAGTTCCTTGAGGCGTTCGCTGCCGTGGATGCTGCGCAGGATCACCTGCTGGTACAGCAGCGTCACCACCATCATCAGTGCGATGCACAGCAGAGAGTCATAGAAGATCGCGGCAAGGCGGCGCGGCAGGCCGGCGGCGGGGAAGTCGCCCTGGGGGCGGAGTTGATGGTGCTTGGCCATGGCGCTCAATCGAAGTGAAAAAATCGTGGGCGTAAAAAAGCCCCTGATGTCGCCATCAGAGGCTCTTCAGAACCGCAGTGCTTAGCCCAGGACTTGAACCTGGTCGGCCTGCATGCCCTTTTGACCTTGCACAGCAACGAAGGTGACCTTCTGGCCTTCTTTCAGGCTTTTGAAGCCGTTACCTTCGATGGCGCGGAAGTGCACGAACAGATCCGGACCGCTTTCTGGAGTGATGAAACCGTAACCTTTTTCGTCGTTAAACCACTTGACGGTGCCGTTCTGACGATTCGACATATCTTATTTCCTTGAAACTTAGAGTTGATGACAGCCTCTTCAGCGATTCGTTGGAGCGAAGAGGACTGGACTGGTTGCAGATATAAGAGACGTCGATCGGGATCGGGATGTAGCAAATCAAGTGATCTGCTGCACCAGGCCACGGTTCAAAGCGACCCATGCAAACACAGCTGCCGGCACTCTACGACAACTCCGAGAGAAAATACAACCCTCGAAAGATTCGTATTTAAAGGCGCTGCGAGCGGCGTTTTGAGGGGCTCGATATGGGTGCGGAAATGAAGCTTTGCGGTCGATGCCATGACGGCATGAAGTGATGCATGGTGCCCCGGGGGAGACTCGAACTCCCACTCCTTTCGAAAACGGATTTTGAATCCGCCGCGTCTACCGATTCCGCCACCGGGGCACAGTGGCGGCGGAGTATAGGGGTGTCGGAATGACCGGTCAATCGGCTCGCGTGGCTAAATTCGACGGCATCCGCTAAACTTCGCCGCCCTGCGAAACGACCTCCCATCATGCGTGTTGCCGATTTCCATTTCGAGCTGCCGGAGACGCTGATCGCGCGTCATCCACTGGCCAAACGGCGCTCCAGTCGACTGCTCACCCTGGACGGCGCGAGCGGCGCGCTCGCCCATCGTCACTTCACCGATCTGCTGGACTACCTGCGCCCCGGCGACCTGATGGTGTTCAACAATACCCGGGTCATTCCGGCGCGCCTGTTCGGTCAGAAGACTAGCGGCGGGCGCCTGGAAATTCTTGTCGAGCGCGTCCTGGATGGGCGTCGGGTGTTGGCGCATGTGCGGGCCAGCAAGGCGCCCAAGCCCGGTACCGAGATCCTCATCGATGGCGGTGGCGCTGCGCGCATGCTGGCGCGCCATGACGCGCTGTTCGAGCTGGGTTTTGACGAGGACGTGCTGGACCTGCTCGAGCGGGTCGGGCACATGCCGCTGCCACCGTACATTGATCGCCCTGACGACGCTGCGGACCGCGAACGCTATCAGACCGTGTACGCCGAGCGCGCCGGTGCGGTGGCGGCGCCGACGGCCGGGTTGCATTTCGATGAGGCGCTGTTGGCAGCGATTCGCGCCAAAGGCGTCGAACAGGCATTCGTCACTCTGCATGTCGGGGCGGGCACCTTCCAGCCGGTGCGCGTCGAGCGCATCGAGGATCACCACATGCACTGCGAATGGCTTGAGGTCGGCCAGGACGTGGTGGATGCGGTGGCGGCCTGTCGCGCGCGTGGCGGTCGAGTGATTGCGGTGGGCACCACCAGCGTGCGTTCGCTGGAAAGCGCTGCTCGTGATGGTCAGCTGAAGGTATTCAGTGGCGACACCGACATCTTTATCTACCCGGGGCGACCCTTCCATGTGGTCGATGCCCTGGTCACCAACTTCCACCTGCCGGAGTCCACGCTGCTGATGCTGGTCTCCGCCTTCGCCGGCTACCCGGAAACCATGGCGGCCTACGCGGCTGCGGTGGCAGAGGGCTACCGCTTTTTCAGTTACGGTGATGCAATGTTCATCACCCGCAACCCCGCGCCGCGCGGGCCAGAGGAGCGCCCATGAGTCGCACTTGTCGCATGTCTTTCGAACTGTTGGCCACCGACGGCAAGGCCCGTCGCGGCCGGCTGACGTTCCCGCGCGGCGTGGTCGAGACCCCGGCGTTCATGCCGGTCGGCACCTACGGTACGGTGAAGGGCATGTTGCCGCGTGATGTCGAGGCGATTGGCGCGCAGATCATTCTCGGCAATACCTTCCACCTGTGGCTGCGCCCGGGTACCGAGGTGATCAAGCGTCTCGGTGACCTGCACGACTTCATGCAGTGGCAGGGGCCGATCCTCACCGACTCTGGCGGCTTCCAGGTGTTCAGTCTCGGCGCGCTGCGCAAGATCAAGGAAGAGGGCGTGTACTTCGCCTCGCCGGTCGACGGCAGCAAGGTGTTCATGGGGCCGGAGGAGTCGATGCAGGTGCAGCGCGATCTCGGCTCGGACATCGTAATGATCTTCGACGAGTGCACGCCGTACCCGGCGGATGAGGAGGTGGCGCGCATCTCGATGGAGCGTTCGCTGCGCTGGGCCAAGCGCTCGAAGGATGCGCACGGCGACAACACGGCCGCCTTGTTCGGCATCGTCCAGGGCGGCATGCACGAAGAGCTGCGCCTGCGCTCACTAGCCGGTCTGGATGAAATCGGTTTCGACGGGCTGGCCATCGGCGGCCTGTCGGTGGGCGAGCCGAAGGAAGAAATGATCCGCGTGCTCGACTTCCTGCCGCCACATATGCCGACCGACAAACCGCGCTACCTGATGGGCGTCGGCAAGCCGGAAGACCTGGTCGAGGGTGTGCGTCGCGGGGTGGATATGTTCGATTGCGTGATGCCGACGCGCAACGCACGCAACGGCCATCTGTTCGTCGACACCGGCGTGCTGAAGATTCGCAATGCCGTGCATCGTCACGACGATTCGCCGCTCGAGGCGAGCTGCGATTGTTACACCTGTAAACACTTCTCTCGGGCCTATCTGCACCACCTGGACAAGTGCGGTGAAATGCTCAGCAGCATGTTGAATACCACCCACAATTTGCGCCATTACCAGCGCCTGATGGCTGGTTTGCGCGAGGCAATTCAACAGGGTACATTGGCCGCCTTTGTCGATGCCTTCTACGCCCGGCGCGGCCTGCCAACGCCGCCGCTGAACTGATTAAACGCATTAATTCCCCCAGACCTTTTGACAGGAGTCTTTATGAGCTTTCTGATCCCCGCCGCTTTTGCGGATGCTGCTGCTCCGGCTGCAGCTGGTCCTGCCGGTAGCGGCTTCGAGTGGATTTTCCTGGTCGGTTTCCTGGTGATCTTCTATCTGATGATCTGGCGCCCGCAGGCCAAGCGCGCCAAGGAGCACAAGAACCTGCTCGGCGGCCTGCAGAAGGGTGACGAGGTGGTGACTTCCGGTGGTATCGCCGGCAAGGTCAGCAAGGTCAGCGACGACTTCGTGGTGATCGAAGTGTCCGACACCGTCGAGCTGAAGATTCAGAAGGGCGCCATTGCCGCGACTCTGCCGAAAGGCACGCTGAAAGCCATCTGATCCATACATTATTAAAAACTGACGGGGCGCTTTAAGCGCCCCGCGTCATAAGCGGGCGGCGTGATGCTGAACAAGTACCCTTTGTGGAAATACCTGCTGATCGTGGTTGTACTGGCGGTCGGCCTTATCTATTCCGCACCTAACCTTTATCCCGATGATCCGGCCATTCAGGTCAGTGGTGCCAGCTCGGCGCTGCGTATCGAACAGGCCGATCTGGAGCGCATGGGTAAGGCGCTCAGCGATGCTGGCATCGAGGTCAAGGCAAGCAGCGTGACCGCAGACGGCAAGAGCGGTCTGGTGCGTCTGGTCAAGCAGGCTGATCAGCTGCCGGCCAAGGATGTCGCGCGCAAGGCGTTGGGTGACGATTACGTCGTGGCGCTGAACCTCGCGCCGACCACGCCGAAATGGCTGCGCAACCTGGCGGCGACACCGATGAAGCTCGGTCTCGACCTGTCCGGCGGTGTGCACTTCCTGCTCGAAGTCGATATCGAGAAGGCCGTCGGCGCGCGTATGAAGGTCTACGAAAGCGAAGTGAAGGGCCTGCTGCGCAAAGAGCGTGTGCGCTACCGCAGCCTGCCGCAGGCCAACGACGCCATTCAGCTCGGCTTCGCCGACGAAGAGTCACTGGGTCAGGCGAAGAGCCTGATCAGCAAGGACTTTCGCGACTTCCAGATCACCACGGTCGAGCGCAATGGCATGCAGGTACTGCGTCTGGAAATGACGCCGACCAAGCTGGCCGAGATCCGCGAGTACTCGATCAAGCAGAACCTGACCACGGTGCGCAACCGGGTCAACGAGCTCGGCGTGGCCGAGCCGCTGGTGCAGCGTCAGGGCGCCAACCGGATCGTCGTCGAACTGCCGGGCGTGCAGGACACCGCGGAAGCCAAGCGCATTCTCGGCAAGACCGCCAACCTCGAGTTCCGTCTCGCCGCCGAAGCCGATGCCTCGAAGGCCTCGACCGAGTCCTTCGAGTTCCGCGAGCCGCATCGTCCGCCAGTGCCGCTGGAGCGCAGCCTGATCATCACCGGTGATCAGGTCACAGACGCGCAGGCGAGCTTCGATGAGAACGGTCGTCCGCAGGTCAACATCCGCCTCGACGGTCACGGCGGCGAGCTGATGAACCGCGCCACCCGCAACAACGTCGGGCGCAGCATGGCGGTGATCTTCATCGAGCAGAAACCGCTGACCCGTTACGTCAAGCAGACGGTCGACGGCGTCGAGAAGGAAGTGGCGATCCAGACCTTTAAGGAAGAAAAGAAAATCATCAGCCTGGCGACCATCCAGTCGCCGCTCGGCAGCCAGTTCCGCATCACCGGCCTGAACGGCCAGGGTGAATCCTCCGAGCTGGCGCTGCTGCTGCGCGCCGGTGGTCTGGCGGCGCCGATGTACTTCGCCGAAGAGCGCACCATTGGTCCGAGCCTGGGTGCCGACAACATTACCAAGGGTGTCGATGCCTCGCTCTGGGGCATGCTGATGGTCTCGCTGTTCATGATGGCCATCTACCGCATCTTCGGTCTGCTGGCCACCGTGGCGCTGGCGGTGAACATGGTGCTGCTGGTCGCGCTGATGTCGCTGCTGGGTGCGACGCTGACCCTGCCGGGTATCGCCGGTATCGTGCTGACCATGGGTATGGCGGTCGACGCCAACGTGCTGATCTTCTCGCGGATCCGCGAAGAGCTCGCCAATGGCATGTCGGTGCAGCGTGCCATGCATGAAGGCTTCGATCGTGCCTTCAGCGCGATTCTCGATGCCAACCTGACGACGCTGCTGGTCGGCGGCATCCTGTACGCCATGGGCACCGGCCCGGTGAAGGGCTTCGCCGTGACCATGTCGCTGGGTATCTTCACCTCGATGTTCACGGCCATTCTGGTGACTCGTGCGATGGTCAATTTGATCTTCGGCGGGCGTGACTTCAAGAAGCTGTGGATCTAAGGGCCAGCCATGAAACTCAATACCATCAACTTTATGGGCGTGCGCAATGTTGCGTTCGCCGTCACGCTGTTCCTGACCCTGCTGGCGGTTTTCAGCCTGTTCACCAAGGGCCTCAACTTCGGCCTGGACTTCACCGGCGGTACGCTGATCGAGCTCACCTATGAGCGTCCGGCCGATCTTGGCGAGGTGCGCGAGCAGCTGAACAAGGCCGGTTACAACGAGGCGATCGTGCAGAGCTTCGGCGCCACGACCGATCTGTTGGTGCGTATGCCGGGTGATGATCCGAAGCTGGGTAACGAGGTTGCCGATGCGCTGCGCAAGGGGGCCTCGGACAATGCGGTCACCGTCAAGCGGGTCGAGTTCGTAGGTCCGCAGGTCGGCGAGGAGCTGCGCGATCAGGGCGGCCTGGGCATGCTGCTGGCGCTCGGTGGCATCCTGATTTACGTGGCCTTCCGCTTCCAGTGGAAGTTCGCGGTGGGGGCGATCGTCTCGCTGATTCACGACGTGATCGTGGCAGTCGGCATCCTTTCCTACTTCCAGGTCTCCTTCGACCTGACTGTGCTGGCGGCAGTGCTGGCGATCATCGGCTATTCGCTGAACGACACCATCGTGGTGTTCGACCGCGTGCGGGAAAACTTCCGCGTGCTGCGTAAAGCCAGTCTGATCGACAACATCAACATTTCCACCACGCAGACCCTGCTGCGCACCATGGCGACGTCGATCTCCACCTTGCTGGCGATCGTGGCGCTGCTGCTGTTCGGTGGCGACAACCTATTCGGTTTCGCCATCACTCTGTTTGTCGGTGTATTGGCGGGTACCTACTCTTCGATCTACATCGCCAACGTGGTGCTGATCTGGCTGAACCTGTCCACTGAGGACCTGATTCCGCCGGCGGCGGCGACCGAGGTCGACGAGCGCCCGTAACCGGGATTCGCGACTGTGAAAACGGTCGCGATTTCACCAGGCGGCTGGCGGGTGGTTGAACTTGGTCGGTGCGGGTCTGTCCAAGGCTAGGAGTACGGTGCTGATGCGCCGAAGTGAAGCCAGGAGGTCCACGTGAACAAGTCAATGCTCGTAGGTGCGGTGCTGGGTGCGGTGGGTGTTACCGCAGGCGGTGCTGTGGCCACTTACAGTCTGGTCGGTGGTGGCGGCCCCGAGTACGCGGAAGTGCTGGCCGTCCAGCCGGTGAAAGAAACCATCAAGACCCCGCGTGAAGTGTGCAAGGACGTGGCGGTGACTCGTCAGCGTCCGGTGCAGGATCAGCACCAGATCGCCGGTACCGTGCTGGGTGCGGTAGCGGGTGGTTTGCTGGGTAATCAGGTCGGCGGCGGCACCGGCAAGAAGATTGCCACCGTGGCCGGTGCGGTCGGTGGTGGTTACGCTGGGAACAAGGTGCAGGAAGGTATGCAGAATCGCGATACCTACACCACCACCGAAACCCGTTGCCATACCGTGACCGACGCCAGCGACAAGGTGGTCGGCTACGACGTGAAGTATCAGCTGGATGGCAAGATCAGCCAGGTGCGTATGGATCACGATCCGGGTCGGCAGATTCCCGTCAGCAAGGATGGCCAGTTGGTATTGGTTCAGCAGCAAGCTGGTCAGACGGCGCAGTAGAAGCAACGCATAAAAAAACGCCCCAATGGGGCGTTTTTTTATGCTCGAAGCTGCTGTTAGCGCTTCATCGACGGCGCCAGGTGCGGCTGAATGGCGGTCAGTACCGCCTTGAAGCACTTGGTGTTGCCGGCCACGATCTGGCCCTTGTCGAGGAAGTCGTGGCCGCCGGTGAAGTCGCTGACCAAGCCGCCAGCCTCCTGGATCAGCAGGGCGCCCGCGGCCATATCCCACTCGGACAGGCCGAACTCCCAGAACGCATCGAAACGACCGGCTGCGACATAGGCGAGATCGAGGCTGGCGGCGCCGGCACGGCGAACGCCGGCGGTCTGACCGACCAGGCTGCGGAACATGCCCAGGTAGTTGTCGAGGTGGTCCATCTGGTCGTCGCGGAACGGGAAGCCGGTACCGATCAGTGCGCCGTCCAGGCTCTTGCGGGCGCTGACGCGCAGGCGGCGGCCATTCAGGGCGGCGCCGCGGCCGCGACTGGCGGTGAATTCTTCCTGGCGTACCGGATCGAGTACCACGGCATGCTCGAGGCGACCGCGGTATTTGCAGGCAATGCTCACGGCAAAGTGTGGTACGCCGCGGATGAAGTTGGTGGTGCCATCCAGCGGGTCGATGATCCACAGGTAGTCGGCGCCTTCACCGCTACCTTCGATCAGACCGCCTTCCTCGCCGAGGAAGCCATGGGTGGGGTAGGCCTTGCGCAGCGCGTTGATGATGGTCTGCTCGGCGGCGCGGTCGACTTCGGTGACGTAATCCTTGGCATCTTTCTCGCTGACCGAGAGGGCATCCAAGCGTTCGATGGAGCGGAAGATCAGTTCTGCGGCGCTGCGGGCTGCGCGCAGCGCGATATTCAGCATTGGCTGCATGGAATTTTCACCGGAGTCGTTAAAGAAAGCCGAGCATTCTAACAGAAAAGCCCAGGGTAAGAAGCGCCGCCTGTGCGCTGCGTGGCTTTCGCGTCGGCGCTTCTGTAAGCTTTACGGCCTTTCATTCTCGACAGGTGCTCGCGTTGCTCCAGAACATTCGCGTGGTCCTGGTCAATACCAGTCATCCCGGCAACATCGGCGCTGCGGCGCGCGCGATGAAGAACATGGGCCTCAACGAGCTGGTGCTGGTCGATCCGCAGGACTTTCCCAGTCCGGAAGCCAGTGCTCGCGCATCTGGCGCCGATGACATCCTTGCCGCGGCGCAAGTGGTGGGGACTCTGGAGGAGGCCTTGGTCGGCTGTGCCTTGGTGATGGGTACCAGTGCGCGGGAGCGCCACATTCCCTGGCCGCTACTCAATCCGCGCGAATGTGCCGAGCAGGCCGTCGAGCAAGTGGCTCGCGGTGCGCGCGTGGCTCTGGTGTTCGGCCGTGAATATGCCGGCTTGACCAACGAAGAGCTGCAGCGTTGTCGCTATCACGTGCACATTCCGGCGGATCCGGCGTTCAGCTCGTTGAACCTTGCGGCTGCGGTGCAGGTGCTGACCTACGAGGCGCGGATGGCCTGGCTGGCTGCGCAAGATCTGCCAACCCATCTGGAGAAAACCGAGGGCAAGGCGGAAGAGGTTGAAGAGGTAACGGCAGACGAGCTGGAATTGTTCTATGTCCACCTTGAGAGCACCTTGATAGAAATCGGTTTTCTCGATCCGGAGCGCCCGCGCTTTCTGATGTCGCGTCTGCGCCGGCTGTATGGTCGCAGTGGCGTCAGCCGCCAGGAGATGAATATTCTTCGTGGCATTCTGACGGAGACCCAGGCGGTCGCTCGTGGGTTGCCCCATAAGAGGAGGAGTAAGTGATGTTCGAGCGTGTACGGGAAGACATCCAGAGCGTGTTTCATCGCGATCCGGCTGCGCGCAACGCGTTCGAGGTGCTGACCTGCTACCCGGGCCTGCATGCGGTCTGGTTGCATCGTCTTGCGCATGCCTTGTGGGGTGCAGGCTGGAAGTGGCTGGCGCGTCTGGTGTCGAATTTCGGGCGCTGGTTGACCGGTATCGAGATTCACCCGGGGGCGAAGATCGGTCGCCGTTTCTTCATCGACCACGGCATGGGTATCGTCATCGGTGAGACCGCCGAGATCGGCAACGACGTGACCCTCTATCAGGGCGTGACCCTCGGGGGCACCAGCTGGAACAAGGGCAAGCGCCACCCGACCCTCGAAGACGGGGTGGTGGTCGGTGCTGGCGCCAAGGTGCTCGGGCCGTTCAGTGTGGGGGCGGGCGCCAAGGTCGGCTCCAACGCAGTGGTGACCAAAGAGGTGCCGCCGGGTGCGACGGTGGTCGGTATTCCCGGGCGGATCATCGTCAAGTCTGACGACGAGCGGGAAGCCAAGCGCCAGGCCATCGCTGAGAAGTTCGGCTTCGATGCCTACGGCGTCGGTCAGGACATGCCCGACCCGGTGGCGCGGGCGATTGGTCAGTTGCTCGACCATCTGCAGGCGGTCGACGATCGCCTCGAGGGTATGTGCTCGGCGCTCAAAGCGCTGGGTAGCGACTACTGCGCCAAGGAGCTTCCCGCGCTGCGCGACGAAGACTTTGCCGACGTGAAGGAGGCTGGCGACAAGCCAGCCGCCTGATGCGCAGCGGCGCGCAGTCTGCTATGCTGCGCGCCCTTCTTGCGCTCAATCCCGAGTGTTTTGATAGGTCTTATAGTTGACTTAAATACTCGGGAAATAGGATACTTGCGGTATATCCGCGATCTTCTGGTAACACACCATGCGATTGACCACCAAGGGCCGGTACGCTGTGACCGCTATGCTCGACCTGGCGCTGCACGCCCAGGGCGGCCCGGTGTCTCTGGCTGATATCTCCGAGCGTCAGGGCATTTCTCTGTCTTATCTCGAGCAGCTATTCGCCAAGCTGCGCCGCGGCAACCTGGTTTCCAGTGTGCGCGGCCCAGGTGGTGGCTACCAGCTGTCGCGCGACATGCGCGGAATCCAGGTGGCGCAGGTCATCGATGCGGTCAATGAATCCGTGGATGCCACGCGCTGCCAGGGTATGGGTGATTGCCATGCCGGCGACACCTGTCTGACCCACCATTTGTGGTGCGATCTCAGTCAGCAAATTCATGAGTTTTTGAGTGGTATCAGCCTGGGTGATCTCGTGGACCGCCGTGAGGTTCAAGAAGTTGCCCGGCGTCAGGATCAGCATCGCTGTAATGGGCGCACGCTGCACCTGGACAAGATTGAAGCGTCCGCCGTCGATTGAGCGGTTGCCCGCCTGATAGGAGAGTTGCAATGAGACTGCCGATTTACCTCGATTATTCCGCGACGACGCCGGTCGATCCGCGCGTGGCGCAGAAGATGAGCGAATGCTTGCTGGTGGACGGCAACTTCGGTAACCCGGCGTCGCGTTCCCATGTGTTCGGCTGGAAGGCCGAGGAGTCGGTGGAGAATGCCCGTCGTCAGGTGGCTGAGCTGGTCAATGCAGACCCGCGCGAGATCGTTTGGACCTCCGGGGCCACCGAGTCCGACAACCTGGCCATCAAGGGCGTCGCGCACTTCTACGGCACCAAGGGCAAGCACATCATCACCTCGAAGATCGAGCACAAGGCGGTGCTGGATACCTGCCGCCAGCTAGAGCGCGAAGGCTTCGAAGTGACCTACCTCGAGCCAGGCGAAGACGGCCTGATCCTGCCGTCGATGGTCGAGGCGGCGCTGCGCGACGACACCATTCTGGTGTCGATCATGCACGTCAATAACGAGATCGGCACGGTCAACGACATCGCCGCCATTGGTGAGCTGACCCGTTCGCGTGGCGTTCTGTTCCATGTGGATGCGGCGCAGTCGACCGGTAAGGTCGCCATCGATCTGGAGGCGCTGAAGGTCGACCTGATGTCCTTCTCCGCGCACAAGACCTACGGTCCAAAAGGCATCGGTGCGCTGTATGTACGCCGCAAGCCACGCGTGCGTCTGGAGGCTCTGATTCACGGCGGTGGTCATGAGCGTGGCATGCGTTCCGGCACCCTGGCGACCCACCAGATCGTCGGCATGGGCGAAGCGTTCCGTATCGCCAAGGAAGAGATGGTCCAGGAAAACCAGCGCATCCTGGCGCTGCGCGACCGCTTCTTCGCGCAGGTAGATGGCATGGAAGAGCTGTACATCAACGGCAGCATGACCGCCCGCGTACCGCACAACCTGAACCTGAGCTTCAACTATGTCGAGGGCGAGTCGCTGATCATGGCGCTCAAGGACCTCGCCGTTTCCTCCGGTTCGGCGTGTACCTCGGCGTCGCTGGAGCCTTCCTATGTATTGCGCGCCCTCGGGCGCAACGACGAGCTGGCGCACAGCTCGATCCGCTTCACCTTCGGGCGCTTCACCACCGAAGAGGAAGTCGATTACGCCGCCAGCAAAGTGGCTGACGCGGTGAACAAGCTGCGCGAGCTGTCGCCGCTGTGGGACATGTTCAAAGAGGGTGTCGACCTGACCAAGGTCGAATGGCAGGCGCACTGAATAAGTAGTCGCCTTCAAGAGCGGCACCTGATGAGAGAGGAATTGCACCATGGCTTACAGTGAAAAGGTCATCGACCACTACGAAAACCCGCGCAACGTCGGCAAGCTCGACGCCGAAGACCCGGACGTCGGTACCGGCATGGTCGGCGCGCCGGCCTGCGGCGACGTGATGCGCTTGCAGATCAAGGTCAACGAGCAGGGCGTGATCGAAGACGCCAAGTTCAAGACCTACGGCTGTGGTTCGGCGATCGCTTCCAGCTCCCTCGCCACCGAGTGGATGAAGGGCAAGACCCTCGACGAGGCGGAAACTATCAAGAACACTCAGCTCGCCGAAGAGCTGGCGTTGCCGCCGGTGAAGATCCACTGCTCGGTGCTCGCCGAGGACGCCATCAAGGCGGCCGTGCGCGACTACAAGCAGAAGAAAGGTCTGCTCTGATCCTTTGTCGTTCTTAAAGGAGTCGTTATGGCGATTACCATGACCGAAGCCGCCGCCCGTCACGTGCAGCGTTCCCTTGAGGGGCGTGGCAAGGGCGAGGGCATCCGCCTGGGTGTGCGCACCACGGGCTGCTCGGGCCTGGCCTATGTGCTCGAGTTCGTTGACGAAACTGCGGCCGAAGATCTGGTGTTCGAGAGCCACGGGGTGAAGGTGATCATCGATCCGAAAAGCCTCACCTACCTGGACGGCACCGAACTCGACTTCGCTCGTGAAGGCCTCAACGAGGGCTTCAAGTTCAACAACCCCAACGTGCGCGGCGAGTGTGGCTGCGGCGAGAGCTTCAACGTCTGAGGCCAGTGTGGGTAGTCCCTGTCATTTCGCTTTGTTCGAGCTGCAACCCGGTTTTCGTCTGGATCTCCAGCAGCTCGCGGTGCGTTATCGCGAGCTGGCCAAGGCCGTGCATCCCGACCGTTTCGCCGATGCGTCGGAGCGCGAGCAGCGCCTGGCGCTGGAGCAGTCGGCACGCCTCAATGAGGCGTATCAGACGCTGAAGAGTGCGCCGCGGCGCGCCCTGTACCTGCTAGCCATTCGGGGCCGCGAGCTGCCGCTGGAAGCCACGGTGCAGGATCCGGAGTTCCTGTTGCAGCAGATGCACTGGCGCGAGGAGCTCGAGGATCTGCAGGACAGTGCCGACCTCGAGGGTGTTGCCGCATTCAAGCGACGCCTGAAGAGTGCTCAGGAAGCGCTCGATGAGGGCTTCGCCGCCTGCTGGGATGAGCCGGCGCGTCGCGAAGAGGCCGAGCGCCTGGTGCGGCGCATGCAGTTCCTCGACAAGCTGGTCCACGAAGTGCGCGCTCTCGAAGAGCGCCTCGACGATTAACCGCCGCGCAGCCGCTGCTGCGCGCCTGACATTTAGAACATCATGGCCCTATTGCAGATCGCCGAGCCCGGCCAAAGTCCCCAGCCCCACCAGCGTCGTCTGGCCGTCGGTATCGACCTGGGCACCACCAACTCGCTGGTCGCCGCGGTGCGCAGCGGCCTCTCCGAGCCGCTGGCGGATGCCCAGGGTCAGGTGATCCTGCCCTCGGCAGTGCGTTACCACGCCGATTGGATCGAAGTCGGGCAGGCCGCCAAGGCCGCTGCCGCCATCGATCCGTTCAACACCGTGCTGTCGGTCAAGCGCTTCATGGGTCGCGGTCTGGAAGATGTCAAGCAACTCGGCGAGCAGCTGCCCTATCACTTCGTCGGCGGCGAGTCGCACATGCCGTTCATCGACACCGTGCAGGGCGCCAAGAGCCCGGTCGAGGTGTCGGCCGAGATTCTCAAGGCGCTGCGCGAGCGCGCCGAGGCGACCCTCGGTGGCGAGCTGGTCGGGGCGGTGATCACCGTGCCGGCCTATTTCGACGATGCGCAGCGCCAGGCGACCAAGGATGCCGCGCGCCTGGCCGGCCTCAATGTGCTGCGCCTGCTCAATGAGCCAACCGCCGCCGCGGTGGCCTATGGCCTCGATCAGCAAGCCGAAGGCGTGGTGGCGATCTACGATCTGGGCGGCGGTACCTTCGATATTTCCATCCTGCGCCTCAGTCGTGGGGTGTTCGAAGTGCTGGCCACCGGTGGCGACAGCGCCCTGGGTGGTGATGATTTCGATCATGCCATTGCCGGCTGGATCGTCGCGCAAGCGGGGTTGTCCACCGACCTCGATCCGGCCACTCAACGCAGCTTGCTGCAGGCTGCCTGCGCTGCCAAGGAGGCCTTGACCAGCGCTGAGGTCGTGGCCGTCGCCCACGCCGGCTGGCAGGGTGAGCTGAGCCGTGCGACCTTCGAAGCGCTGATCGAACCGATGGTGGCGCGCAGCCTCAAGGCCTGTCGTCGTGCGGTGCGCGATGCTGGTATCGAGCTGGAGGAGGTCGAGGCGGTCGTGATGGTAGGCGGTTCCACTCGGGTGCCGCGTGTTCGCGCGGCGGTCGGTGGGTTGTTCGGTCGTCAGCCGCTGACCGATATCGATCCCGATCAGGTGGTCGCCATCGGTGCGGCGATCCAGGCCGATACTCTGGCCGGCAACAAGCGCGAAGCCGGCGACGAGCTGCTGCTGCTCGACGTGATTCCGTTGTCGCTGGGGCTGGAGACCATGGGTGGTTTGATGGAGAAGGTTATCCCGCGCAACACCACCATTCCGGTGGCGCGTGCGCAGGACTTCACCACCTACAAAGACGGCCAGACCGCGATGATGATTCACGTCCTGCAGGGCGAGCGCGAGCTGGTCAGTGACTGCCGCTCGCTGGCGCGCTTCGAGCTGCGCGGCATTCCACCGATGGTGGCTGGCTCGGCGAAGATCCGCGTGACCTTCCAGGTCGATGCCGACGGTCTGCTTGGCGTGGCGGCGCGCGAGCTCGGCTCGGGCGTCGAGGCGAGCATTCAGGTCAAGCCGTCCTACGGTCTGACCGATGGCGAGATCGCGCGCATGCTGCAGGACTCCTTCCAGCACGCCAGCGGCGACAAGGTCGCCCGGGTCCTGCGCGAGCAGCAGGTCGATGCCGAGCGCCTGCTCGAGGCGGTGCAATCGGCGCTGGACGCCGACGGCGAGCGCCTGCTCAGCGACGATGAGCGTATCGCCATCCTTGCCTGCATGGATGAGCTGCGGGCCCTGGCGGCCGGCAGTGATGTCCACGCCATCGAATTGCAGGTCAAGCGCCTGACCCAGATTACCGACGCCTTTGCTGCGCGCCGGATGGACGCCACCGTCAAGGCGGCGCTGTCCGGGCGTCGACTCAACGAACTCGAGGAATAACCGAAGATGCCGCAGATCATTATTCTGCCCCATGCCGAGCACTGCCCTGAGGGGGCGGTGATCGAGGCGCAAGCCGGCGAAACCGTTCTGGATGCCGCGTTGCGCAGTGGCATCGACATCGAGCACGCCTGCGAGAAGTCCTGTGCCTGCACCACCTGCCACGTGGTGATTCGCGAGGGGTTCAATTCGCTGGAGGCGTCCGACGAGCTGGAAGACGACATGCTCGACAAGGCCTGGGGCTTGGAGGCCAACTCGCGGCTGTCCTGCCAGGCAGTGGTCGCGCAGGCGGACCTGGTGGTCGAGATCCCCAAATACACCATCAACCAGGTGTCCGAAGGGCACTGATCGCGAACTGGGCGGAGCTGAATCATGAGCCTGAAATGGACCGACGTGCTGGATATCGCCATCGAACTGGCGGATACCAAGGCGGATGTCGACCCGCGCTACGTCAATTTTGTCGACCTGCACGCCTGGGTGCTGGCCCTGCCGGACTTCGCCGATGACCCGCAGCGCGGCGGCGAGAAGGTCCTCGAGGCTATCCAGGCGGCCTGGATCGAAGAAGCCCAGTAACCCTGGCGGCGCCGGCTGGCGCGACCCTACGCTTTTAACCGTAACCCGCGTATAATTCGCGGGTTTAATTTTTCGCTTTAATCCTCGTTTCTGGAGTTTTCCCATGGCTGTTCAACGCACTTTCTCCATCATCAAGCCGGATGCCGTCGCTAAAAACGTTATCGGCGAGATCACCACCCGTTTCGAAAAAGCCGGCCTGCGCGTTGTCGCTTCGAAAATGGTCCAGCTGTCCGAGCGCGAAGCCGCTGGTTTCTACGCTGAGCACAGCGAGCGTGGCTTCTTCAAGGACCTGGTCGCGTTCATGACCTCTGGTCCGGTCATCGTTCAGGTGCTGGAAGGCGAAGACGCCGTCCTGAAAAACCGCGAGCTGATGGGCGCCACCAACCCGAAAGAAGCCGCTGCCGGCACCATCCGTGCTGACTTCGCCGTTTCCATCGACGAAAACGCCGTCCACGGTTCCGACTCCGAGGCCTCCGCGGCTCGCGAAATCGCCTACTTCTTCGCTGCCACCGAGGTGTGCGCGCGCATTCGCTGAGGCGAATTCGCGGGGATGAAGCCATGACTGCAACGACCGGCAAAACCAATCTCTTGGGCCTGACCCAAGCGCAAATGGAAACCTTCTTCGAGTCCATCGGGGAGAAGCGTTTCCGTGCCGGTCAGTTGATGAAGTGGATTCACCATTTTGGCGTCGATGATTTCGACGCCATGAGCAATGTCGGCAAGGCCTTGCGCGAAAAGCTCAAGGCCTGTGCCGAGATTCGCGGTCCGGAAGTCGTCAGCCAGGACATCTCCAGCGATGGCACCCGCAAATGGGTGGTGCGCGTGGCGTCCGGTAGCTGTGTCGAGACCGTGTACATCCCGCAGAACGGTCGTGGCACCCTGTGTGTCTCATCGCAAGCCGGCTGCGCGCTGGATTGCAGCTTCTGCTCGACCGGCAAACAAGGCTTCAATAGCGACCTGACCAGCGCCGAGATCATCGGCCAGGTGTGGATCGCCAACAAATCTTTCGGCACCGTCCCGGCCAAGGCCGACCGCGCCATCACCAACGTGGTGATGATGGGGATGGGCGAGCCGCTGCTGAACTTCGATAACGTCGTCGCGGCCATGACGCTGATGATGGATGACCTTGGCTATGGCATTTCCAAGCGCAAGGTGACGCTCTCTACCTCCGGCGTGGCGCCGATGATCGACAAGCTCGGCGAGGTCACCGATGTGGCCCTGGCCCTGTCGTTGCACGCACCGAATGACGAGCTGCGCAACCAACTGGTGCCGATCAACAAGAAGTACCCGTTGGCCGTGGTGCTCGACGCCTGCCATCGCTACATCGCACGGCTCGGCGACAAGCGTTTTCTCACCGTTGAGTACACGCTGCTCAAGGACGTTAACGATCAACCCGAGCATGCTGAGCAGCTGACCGTTTTGCTCAAGAATTTCCCTTGCAAAATCAACCTGATCCCTTTTAATCCCTTCCCTCACTCGGGATATGAGCGACCGAGCAACAACGCCATCCGCCGCTTCCAGGATCTGCTGCATCATGCCGGCTTCAACGTCACCGTGCGCACTACCCGCGGCGATGACATCGATGCCGCCTGTGGTCAGCTGGTCGGTCAGGTGGCGGACCGCACGCGACGGAGCGAGCGCTATATCGCGGTGCGTCAGTTGAATGCCGAGGCGGATGCGCCGGGCACCGCCGCGACTCGAACCTGAAGAGAGGATGTTCATGAGCTTTCGCCCCGCGCTGTTTCTGTTGCTGTTCAGTGTGTTGGCCGGCTGCGTGAGCAGCGGCAGTTCCGATCCGATGAAGACCGACAAGGGGCGTGATGCCGCGCGAGATGCCTACATTCAGCTGGGCATCGGCTACCTGCAGCAGGGCGCTACCGAGCGCGCCAAGGTGCCGCTGAAGAAGGCCCTGGAGCTGGACCCCTCGAGTGGTAACGCCAACGTCGCCCTGGCCCTGGTGTTCCAGGCCGAGATGGAGCCCGAGCTGGCGGATCAGCACTTTCGCAAGGCGCTGGCGCAGAACAGCAAGGACCCGCGCTACCTGAACAACTACGGCAGCTTCCTCTTTGAGCAGGGTCGCTATCAGGACGCCTACGAACGTTACCAGCAGGCGGCCCAGGACAACCTCTACCCCGAGCGTTCGCGGGTCTTCGAAAACCTCGGGCTGACCGCACTCAAGCTGAACGACAAGGCTCAGGCGCAGAAGTACTTCGAGCGCGCCGTGCGTCTCAACAAGCGCCAGCCGCGAGCGCTGCTGGCCCTGGCGCAGATGTCCTTCGACCAGAAGCACTACGTGCCTGCGCGCCATTACTACGACCAGTTCAGCCAGGTCAGTGAGCAGAATGCCGAAAGCCTGCTGCTCGGCGCGCGCCTGGCCACCGTCTTCGAGGATCGCGACAAGGCGGCCAGCCTCGGCCTGCAACTCAAGCGACTCTATCCCGGTACGCCGGAATACAAGCAATACCTGTCGGAGCAATGATGAAAGCGGCGCATCCCGAATCTGTAGCCACGATCCGCAGCAACCCGGGCGAGACCCTGCGCAAGGCGCGCGAAGCCAAGGGCTGGAATCCCGCCGAAGTGGCGGCGCAGCTCAACCTCACCTCGCAGCGCCTGGGTCAGCTCGAGGCCGGTGATTTCGACAAGCTGCCCGGGCACACCTTCGCTCGCGGCTACCTGCGTACCTACGCCAAGCTGCTGGGCCTGGATGCCGATGCGGTGGTCCAGGAGTTCGACCAGTACACCGGAACCGATGCCACCGGCAGTGCGGTGCATGGCCTGGCGCATATCGAGCAGCCGGTGCGCCTGTCGCAGAGCGTGCTGCGTCTGGTCAGTTTCGCCCTACTGGTCGGTCTGGCCGGTGTCGGCTTCCTCTGGTGGCAGGATCAGGGCGGTGAGCGCCTCAGTGAATCCGTCGGAGTGAACATGGAGCACGTCGAGGTGGAAAGCGCCGACGGCACCACGCAGATCCATCCGCTCGACGAGCCGGAAGATCAGGCGGTCATTGAGGCGCAGGAAGAAAGTCAGGCGCCGCTGGCCGAAGTGTCCCCGGAAGTCGCCGCTCAGCCGGAAGGCGAGGGCGCCGTAGCCTCGGCACCGGCCTCTGGCAGCGTGCTGGCACCCGAAAGTGCGGCGCCGGCCGCGCCCGTGGCCAGCGCGCCGGCTCCAGCCGCCGTGCCCGCACCTACTGCACCGGCCGCGAATGCCGTGGCTCCTGTTGTCCCGCCTGCCGCGGCGGTGGCAGCGGCTCCGGCTGCCGCTCCGTCGGTGAACGCACCGGTGGTGGCTGCCGCCGGCGAAGGCGTGGTGCGCCTCGAGTTCAGCGCCGACTGCTGGATTCAGATCACCGACGCCACCGGCAAGGTGCTGGTCAGCGGGCTGAAGCGCTCGGGCAACAGCATCGAGCTGGCCGGCAAGGCGCCGCTGGAGCTGCGCCTCGGCTTCGCCCGTGGCGCTCAGGTCAGCTACAACGGCCAGCCGGTGGACGTGAAACCTTTCGTCAGTGGCGAGACCGCCCGCCTGAAATTGGGGCAATAAGTCATGCACGGTGAATCACCCATCAAACGCCGCCTGTCGCGCAAAATCTGGGTCGGCTCGGTCGCCGTGGGTGGCGATGCACCCATCGCGGTGCAGAGCATGACCAACACCGATACCTGCGATGTGGCCGCCACCGTGGCGCAGATTCGCCGCCTGGAAGAAGCCGGCTGCGACATCGTGCGGGTCTCGGTGCCGGACATGGACGCTGCCGAGGCCTTCGGCAAGATCAAGCAGCAGGTGCAGGTGCCACTGGTGGCGGACATCCACTTCGACTACCAGATCGCCCTGCGGGTCGCCGAGCTGGGCGTCGATTGCCTGCGCATCAACCCGGGCAACATCGGCCGCGAAGACCGTGTCCGTGCGGTGGTCGAGGCGGCCCGCGACAAGGGCATCCCGATCCGCATCGGCGTCAACGCCGGCTCGCTGGAGAAGGACCTGCAGAAGAAATACGGCGAGCCGACCCCTGCAGCGCTGGTGGAGTCCGCGCTGCGCCATGTCGAGCATCTGGACCGCCTGAACTTCCCCGATTTCAAGGTCAGCGTGAAGGCCTCCGACGTGTTCATGGCCGTGGAAGCCTACCGCCTGCTGGCCAAGCAGATCGAACAGCCGCTGCACTTGGGCATCACCGAAGCCGGTGGCCTGCGTTCGGGCACGGTGAAGTCCGCCGTCGGCCTCGGCATGCTGCTCGCCGAAGGGATCGGCGACACCATCCGTATCTCGCTGGCGGCCGATCCGGTGGAGGAGGTCAAGGTCGGTTACGACATCCTCAAGTCGCTGCACCTGCGCTCGCGCGGCATCAACTTCATTGCCTGCCCGAGCTGCTCGCGGCAGAACTTCGACGTGGTGAAGACCATGAACGAGCTGGAAGGCCGTCTCGAGGACCTGCTGGTCCCGCTGGACGTCGCCGTGATCGGCTGCGTGGTCAACGGCCCGGGCGAAGCGAAAGAGGCGCATATCGGCCTCACCGGCGGCACGCCGAACAACCTGATCTACATCGACGGCAAGCCGGCGCAGAAACTGACCAACGACAATCTGGTGGACGAGCTGGAACGCCTGATCCGCGAGAAAGCAGCCGAAAAGGCTGCCGCCGATGCGGCACTGATTGCCCGCGGCTGAGCATTTTTAAGGATTTCTTGTGAGCAAGTCTTTGCAAGCCATTCGTGGCATGAACGACATCCTGCCGGAGCAGAGCCCGCTCTGGCGCTATTTCGAAGGCACCGTGGCGAGCCTGCTCGACGGCTACGGTTACCGGCAGATTCGCATGCCGATGGTCGAAGTCACCGAGCTGTTCAAGCGCTCGATCGGCGAAGTCACTGACATTGTCGAGAAGGAGATGTACACCTTCGACGACCGTAACGGCGACTCCCTGACGCTGCGCCCGGAAGGCACCGCGAGCTGCGTGCGTGCCGTGCTCGAGCATGGCCTGTCGAACAACGGCCAGGTGCAGAAACTCTGGTACATCGGCCCGATGTTCCGTTACGAGCGTCCGCAGAAGGGGCGCTACCGGCAGTTCCACCAGATCGGCGTGGAAGTCTTCAACCTGGCCGGTCCGGACATCGATGCCGAGCTGATCGCCCTGACCTGGCGCCTGTGGCAGCAGCTCGGTTTGCGCGACGCGGTGACCCTGGAACTCAACAGCCTGGGTACCACCGAGGCGCGGGCGCGCTACCGCGATGCGCTGGTCGACTACCTGTCGGCGCGCCGCGAGCAGCTCGATGAAGACAGCCAGCGCCGTCTCGGCAGCAATCCGCTGCGCATTCTCGACAGCAAGGTGCCGCAGACGCAGGCGCTGCTGGTCGACGCGCCGAAACTCGGCGACTACCTCGACGATGAGTCGCGCGAGCACTTTGACGGCCTCAAGGCGCGTCTGGATGCCTTGGGTATCCGCTACGTGGTCAATCCCAAGCTGGTACGCGGCCTCGATTACTACAGCAAGACGGTGTTCGAGTGGGTCACCGACAAGCTCGGCGCGCAGGGCACGGTGTGTGCCGGTGGGCGCTACGACGGGCTGGTCGAGCAGATGGGCGGCAAGCCCACTACCGGCGTCGGCTTCGCCATGGGCATCGAGCGGCTGATCCTGCTGCTCGAGACCCTGGAGCTGGTCCCGGCAGAAATTTCCCGCCAGGTCGATGTGTACCTCTGTGCACTGGGTGAGGCGGCCGAGCTGGAAGGCCTGCGTCTCGCCGAGCGTCTGCGCGACCAACAGCCGAGCTTGCGCCTGCAGGTCAACGCCGGCGGTGGCAACTTCAAGACGCAATTGAAGAAGGCCGACAAGAACGGTGCGTTGTTCGCCCTGGTTTTGGGTGAAGACGAGTTGGCCCGGCAAGTGATAGGTTTCAAACCCCTGCGTGGGCAGGGGGAACAACAAGAGATCGCCTGGGCGGCCCTGTCCGAGCATCTGGCGACCCGCCTGTAACAGGCGAGGCATGACTGAAAGGAGTATTGGGGTGTCGCATACCGAAGATGAACAGCTGGCGATGATCCAGGACTGGTGGCAGCGCAATGGTAAGCCGCTGCTGACCGGTGGTGCCTTGGCGCTGGTAGCGGTGTTCGGCTGGCAGTCCTGGCAGAAGTACCAGACCAATCAGGCCCAGGGGGCCTCGATTGTCTACCAGCAACTGCTGGAAACCATCTTCACCCCATCCGGCCAGCCCGATGCGGCGAAAGTCAGTGAACTGGCAGGCAAGCTGAACAGCGAATACGCCGGCAGCGAGTACGCGCAGTACGGCCGCCTGTTCGTCGCCAAGGTCGCGGTCGATACCGGCAAGCTCGACGATGCGGTCAGCGAGCTGCAGGCGGTGGTGGCCAAGCCAGCCGATGACACCGTCGGCGAGTTGGCGCGCCAGCGCCTGGCCCGTGTGCTGTCGGCTCAGGGCAAGGTCGAGGAAGGCCTCAATCTGCTCGACGGCGAAGGCGCTGCGGCATTTGCCGCCAGCCGTGCCGAGCTGCGTGGCGACCTGCTGGTCAAGCTTGGCCGTGGCGCCGATGCCCGTGCCGCCTACGAAAAAGCCAAAGCTGCGCTGTCCGACGACGCGGCGGTCGGCGCTCTGCAAATGAAGCTCGATGACCTGGCCAAAGGGGATGCGTAACGTGATGCGCTGGAAATATGCGGCACTGCTGGCTCTTACCGCCCTCGCGGCGGGTTGCAGCAGCACGAGCAAGAAGGAACTGCCACCGGCCGAGCTCCCGGATTTCACCGAAGAGGTCCAGCTGGAAACTCAGTGGAGCCGTTCGATTGGTGACGGTCAGGGCGACACCTACAACATGCTGGTGCCGGCGGTCGACGGCGACAGTATCTTCGCCGCCGACGTCAACGGTGAAGTCAAGGCGATGAACCGCCTGACCGGCGACGTGCTGTGGGACAAGGATCTCGAGGTCGACGTCTCCGGTGCAGTCGGCGCCGGCGAAGGCCTGGTGCTGGTCGGCACCCTGCGTGGTGAAGTGATTGCCCTCGATGCCGCATCCGGCGACGAGAAATGGCGCGCCCGAGTGACCAGCGAAGTGCTGGCACCGCCGGTCAGCAATGGCGACGTGGTCATCGTGCAGACCCAGGACGACCGCGTCATCGCCTTGGAAGCGTCCACCGGCCAGCAGCGCTGGGTGTTCGACAACACCCCGGCGGTGCTGACCCTGCGCGGCACCGGCGCGCCGCTGGTGACCAGCCGCCTGGCAATCGCCGGCCTGTCCACCGGCAAGGTCATCGCCCTGGATACCCAGCGCGGTCTGCCGGTGTGGGAGCAGCGCGTGGCCGTGCCGCAAGGCCGTTCCGAGCTGGACCGCATCGTCGACATCGACGGCGGCCTGCACCTGTCCGGCAACACCATCTACGTCACCACCTACCAGGGCCGCGTCGCCGGTCTGGACCTCGACAGCGGGCGCATCCTCTGGCAGCGCGAAGCGTCGAGCTACGTCGGCGTCGATGAAGGCCTGGGTAACGTCTTCGTCAGCGAAGCCAGCGGCACCGTCGAAAGCATCGACGAGCGCTCGTCCTCGGCACTGTGGAGCAACGACGCCCTGGCCCGTCGCCAGCTGTCGGCACCGACGGTGTTCTCCAGCTACGTGGCGGTCGGTGATCTGGAAGGCTATCTGCACCTGCTGAGCCAGGTGGACGGTCGCTTCGTGGCGCGCGAGCGCATCGACAGCGACGGCCTGCGTGCCCGTCCGCTGGTGGTGGGCGACTGGCTGTATGCGTACGGCAACGGCGGCAAGCTGGTCGCACTGACCATCCGCTAAGCTGAGTTCTATGTGTCCGGCCGCTGCCGTTCCACGGCAGCGGCCGTTGTGTTTTCTGAAATCGTCTGGAGGAGCCTCATGGTTCCGGTAATCGCCCTGGTGGGCCGTCCCAATGTGGGCAAGTCAACGCTGTTCAATCGGCTGACCAAGACCCGTAATGCCATCGTCGCCGAATATGCCGGTCTGACCCGTGACCGTCAGTACGGCGAGGCCACCTGGCAGGGCCGCACCTACATCGTCATCGACACCGGCGGTATTTCCGGCGACGAAGAGGGCATCGACGCGAAGATGGCCGAGCAGTCGCTGCAGGCCATCGAAGAAGCGGACGCCGTGCTGTTCATGGTCGATGCGCGCGCCGGCCTGACCGCCGCCGACCAGATGATTGGCGAGCACCTGCGCAAGCGCAACAAGCGCAGCTTCCTGGTCGCCAACAAGGTCGACACCGTCGATCCAGATATCGCCCGCGCGGAATTCAGCCCGATGGGCCTCGGCGACGCCTTCCCGATCGCCGCCGCACATGGTCGCGGCATCAACGCCCTGCTCGAAGCCTCGCTGGGGATCTTCCCCAAGGACGACGCGGAAGTCGAAGGCGAGGGTGACGAGGCGGGCGGCGAAGCCGTGGCCGAGGGCGAGGAAGCCAAGCGCATCCCCGGCCCGAGCGAGAAGGACGGCATCAAGATCGCCATCATCGGCCGGCCCAACGTCGGCAAGTCGACCCTGGTCAACCGCATGCTCGGCGAGGAGCGGGTGATCGTCTATGACCAGGCCGGCACTACCCGGGACAGCATCTACATCCCGTTCGAGCGCAACGAGGAAAAGTACACGCTGATCGACACCGCCGGCGTGCGTCGCCGCGGCAAGATCTTCGAGGCGGTGGAAAAGTTCTCGGTGGTGAAAACCCTGCAGGCGATCCAGGACGCCAACGTGGTGGTGTTCGTCATGGACGCCCGCGAAGGTGTGGTCGAGCATGACCTCAACCTGCTTGGCTTCGTGCTGGAAACCGGTCGTGCGCTGGTCATCGCCCTGAACAAGTGGGACGGCATGGAGCAGGGCGAGAAGGACTATGTGAAGACCGAGCTGGAGCGGCGGCTGATGTTCGTCGACTTCGCCGACATCCACTTCATCTCCGCACTGCACGGCACTGGTGTTGGCCATCTGTACAAGTCGGTGCAGGAGTCGTTCCGTTCGGCGGTGACCCGCTGGCCGACCAGCCGCCTAACCAAGATTCTCGAGGACGCGGTGCAGGAGCACCAGCCGCCGCTGGTCAACGGTCGCCGCATCAAGCTGCGCTACGCCCACCTCGGTGGTGCCAACCCGCCGCTGATCGTGATCCACGGCAACCAGGTCGAAGCGGTGCCGCGTTCTTACTCGCGGTACCTGGAGAACACCTTCCGCCGTGTGCTGAAGCTGGTCGGTACGCCGATCCGCATCGAGTACAAGGGCGGCGAGAACCCCTACGAGGGCAAGAAGAACACCCTCACCGATCGCCAGGTGAACAAGAAGCGCCGGCTGATGAGTCACCACAAGAAGGCCGAGAAGAAGCGTCGCGACAAGAAACGCTGATTGCCGCGCTGAGTGGGGAGAAAGGCGCAGAGGCATAAGCTTCTGCGCCTTTTTCATATGCGCGGCGACTGCCCGGCCCGCCGCCTATCGGCTATCCTCGCCGCTCGCGTCAGTCAGCAGGAGCGCCGTATGCTCGCCAGCAAGTTGCCGAAGGTCGGCACTACCATCTTTACCCGCATGTCCCAGCTCGCCGCGGAAACCGGCGCGCTCAACCTGTCCCAGGGATTCCCCGACTTCGACAGCCCGGCGCCGCTGCGCGAGGCCGTTGCCCGGCATATCGCTGCCGGCCACAACCAGTACGCGCCGATGAGCGGTTTGCCGGCACTGCGTCAGCAGGTGGCCGCGAAGGTCCTGGCCTTGTACGGCCGTGCCGCCGATGCCGACAGCGAAGTGACCATCGTGCCGGGCGCCACCGAGGCGATCTTCTGCGCGGTGCAGGCGCTGATTCATCCCGGCGACGAGGCCATCGTTCTTGACCCGTGCTACGACAGCTACGAGCCCTCCGTGGAGCTGGCGGGCGGGCGCTGCGTGCACGTGCCGCTGGCGCTGCCGGATTTCGCCGTCGACTGGCAGCGCCTCGCCGACGCCATCACCCCGCGCACCCGGCTGATCTTCATCAACTCGCCGCATAATCCCAGTGGTGCCTTGCTGTCGCGCGCGGATCTCGACCGCCTGGCCGCGCTGATCCGCGATCGTGACATCCACCTGATCAGCGACGAGGTCTACGAGCACCTGGTGTTCGACGGCGTGCAGCACGCCAGCGTGCTGGCCCATGACGAGCTGTATCAGCGCGCGTTCGTGGTCAGCTCGTTCGGCAAGACCTACCACGTCACCGGCTGGAAGACCGGCTACGTGGTGGCGCCGCCGGCGCTCACCGCGGAGCTGCGCAAGATCCACCAGTACGTGACCTTCTGCGGGGTGACGCCGCTGCAGTGCGCGCTGGCCGACTTCATGGTCGAGCATCCCGAGCACATTACCCAGCTGCCAGGCTTCTACCAGGCCAAGCGTGACCTGTTCTGCGACCTGCTGGTTGGTTCGCGCTTCCGCTTCACCCGCGCGGCCGGCACCTACTTCCAGCTGGTCGATTACTCGGCGATCCGCCCGGACCTCGACGACGTGGCGATGGCCGAGTGGCTGACCCGCGAGCATGGCGTGGCGGCGATTCCGGTGTCAGTCTTCTATCAGGACGCGCCGCAGGACCTGCGCTTGGTGCGCTTCTGCTTCGCCAAGCGCGAGGACACCCTGCGCCAGGCGGCCGAGAAGCTCTGTGCGGTGTAAGGACGCGTAGCGTGGGCAATGAACTTCACCCGACGATGAGTGAGTCGAGATGAGCGATAAACCCGACCTCGAGCTGGCGCTGGTGCAGACCACCCTAGCCTGGCACGACCCCGCCGCCAACCAGGCGCATTTCCAGGCCCTGCTCGAACAGGCTCGCGGCGCCGACCTGATCGTCCTGCCGGAGATGTTCACCACCGGCTTCTCCATGGATTCGGCGGCCCTCGCCGAGCCGGAGGAGGGGCCGAGCTACGCCTGGCTGCGCGAACAGGCGCGGCGTCTCGGTGCCGTGGTGGCCGGCAGCGTGATCATCCAGGCCGCCGACGGCAGCCACCGCAACCGCCTGCTGTGGGCGCGGCCGGACGGCGAGATGCTGCATTACGACAAGCGCCACCTGTTTCGCATGGCCGGCGAGCACAAGCACTACACGCCCGGCGAGCGCCAGGTACTCCTTGAGGTCAACGGCTGGCGCGTGCGGCCGCTGGTCTGCTATGACCTGCGCTTTCCGGTCTGGAGTCGCGACCCGCACGACACCGATCTGTTGCTCTACACCGCCAACTGGCCGGCCGCGCGGCGCCACCACTGGAACCGCCTGCTGCCGGCAAGGGCGATCGAGAACCTCTGCTACGTGGCGGCGGTGAACCGGGTCGGCAGCGATGGCAAGGGCCATCCCTACAGTGGCGACAGCCAGGTGCTGGATTTCCAGGGCGAGACGTTGCTCAACGCAGGGGCGGGCGACGGGGTGTTCCGCGTGCGCCTCGCGGCGGCAGCGCTGTCGGCGTACCGTGAGCGTTTTCCGGCGCATCTGGATGCCGACGGCTTCGAACTGAAACCCTAGGCTTTGCGAGCAGCGCTCGCGCTTACAAACGAAAACGCCGGGCAGTGCCCGGCGTTCTCGTTTTCAGTGACAGGTTACGCGGCTTGTGCGGCGGCCTGGCTGATGGCGCGGTTGAGGGCGCTGAACAGGGCGCGGAAACTCGCCGTGGTCAGGTTCTCGTCGATGCCGATGCCGTGCAGGGCACGACCGCCATTGACGCGCAGCTCGATGTAGGCAGCCGCCTTGGCAGTGGTGCCGGAGCCGATGGCGTGTTCGGAGTAGTCCATGATCTCGACTTTTTCCGGCAGGCTGGCCACCAGGGCTTCCAGCGGGCCATTGCCGATACCGCGCCAGTGCTGGGTTTCACCGCGCACGCTGACTTCGATGTCGACCGCGCTGGTGCCGTTCTCTTCCTGCAGGCGATGGCCTTTAAGGGCGTAGGGGGCGGTGGCCTTGAGGTACTCGTTCTCCAGCAGGCTGTAGATCTGCTTGGCGGTCATTTCCAGGCCGAGGCGATCGGTCTCGCCCTGCACCACCTGGCTGAACTCGATCTGCGTGCGGCGCGGCAGGCTGATGCCGTATTCCTGCTCGAGCAGGAAGGTGATGCCGCCCTTGCCGGACTGGCTGTTGACGCGGATCACCGCCTCGTAGCTGCGACCGATGTCGGCCGGGTCGATCGGCAGGTACGGCACTTCCCAGACCGCGCCGTCCTTCTGCTGGGCGAAGCCCTTGCGGATCGCGTCCTGGTGCGAGCCGGAGAAGGCGGTGTGCACCAGATCGCCGACGTACGGGTGGCGCGGATGCACTGGCAGCTGGTTGCACTCTTCGACGACCTTGCGCACGCCGTCGATGTCGGAGAAGTCCAGACCCGGATGCAGGCCCTGGGTGTACATGTTCAGTGCCAGGGTCACCAGGTCGACGTTGCCAGTGCGCTCGCCGTTGCCGAACAGGCAGCCTTCGACGCGGTCGGCGCCGGCCATCAGGCCCAGTTCGGTGGCGGCCACGCCGGTGCCGCGGTCGTTGTGGGTGTGCAGGCTGATGACCACGCTGTCGCGACGGCTGATATGGCGACCGAACCATTCGATCTGGTCGGCGTAGATGTTCGGCGTGGCGACTTCCACGGTGGCCGGCAGGTTGAGAATGACCTTCTTCTGCGGGGTCGGCTGCCAGACATTCAGCACCGCATCGCAGACGTGCACGGCGAATTCCAGCTCGGTGGAGGTGAAGATCTCCGGCGAATACTGGAAGGTCCAGTCGGTATCCGGCTGCTGTGCGGCAAGCTTCTTGATCAGCTTGGCGGCATTCACCGCAATATCCACCACGCCCTGCTTGTCCTGGTTGAAGACGATGCGGCGGAACGACGGCGCGGTGGCGTTGTAGACGTGCACGATGGCTTTCTTCGCGCCCTTCAGCGATTCGAAGGTGCGGGTGATAAGGTCGTCACGTGCCTGGGTCAGCACTTGGATGGTGACGTCATCCGGAATGTGATTGCCCTCGATCAGCTCGCGGACGAAGTTGAAATCGGTGTCCGAAGCGGACGGGAACGCCACTTCGATTTCCTTCAGGCCGACTTTCACCAAGGTCTTGAAGAAGCGCATCTTCTTCTCGGCATCCATCGGCTCGATCAGCGACTGGTTGCCGTCGCGCAGGTCGGAGCTGCACCAGATCGGCACTTCGGTGATGGTCTTCGACGGCCAGGTGCGGTCCGGCAAGTTGATGGCAGGGAAGGCGCGGTACTTGGTCGAAGGCTCGTTCAACATGCTCATGAGGGGAATCCTTAATCTACGTGCGTGGCGATTGGTCAGCGGCGTTGGCGTTCAGCCACGCAGTCGTGGGCTGACCAATTTCAGGCAAGTGTGTTGGCGCAGAAGAAATGCGATAGGCGAGATGTGCATGGTCCAACCCTATTCATCCGGGCTGAACATGGCAAGCATTGAGATAAAATTGGTGATTTCTAGCGCCTTATGGATAAAGGCGCGAGATGGTTGCGGGATCTACGGCTTTATGTGCGGGAAATTGTTGCGCTAGGCGAGTGGTTTTTAAGGCTTTCTTACCGCGGGCTACGGCTCGAACGCACCAATAAAGATCGTCGGATCGACCCGCGCATCGTTGAGGCTGATGTTCCAGTGCATGTGCGGTCCGGTGGCGCGGCCGGTGGCGCCGACCCGGCCGAGCACGGCGCCGCGCGGCAGTTGCTGGCCGAGGCGCACTTCTACCTTGGACAGGTGGCAGAACATGCTGATGAAGCCCTGGCCGTGGTCGAGGAACACCGTGCGGCCATTGAAGAAGTAGTCGCCGATGAGGATCACCTTGCCCGCCGCCGGCGCCTTCACCGGGGTGCCGGCCGGTACCGCGAAATCGAGGCCGGCGTGCGGGTTGCGTTCCTCGCCGTTGAAGAAGCGGCGCACGCCGAAGCGGCTGGACAGCGGGCCGTTGACCGGCTTGTCGAGCAGCAGGTTGCTCGGCGTGCCAACGCTGAAGCTGCGGTAGGCGCGTGTCTGCTCGGCCAGTTCGCGCTCGATGCGCGCCAGGTTGGCCGGGCTCGGGTTGACCTGTTGCTTGTTCTTCAGGGTGATGCGTTGTTCGGCGTAGCGCTTGCTGCCGACCGTGAAGACGAACTGGCGACCGGCCGCGTCGAGCGTCTGACGGCCAGGCTTGAGCGTCAACGGCAGGCCGACCACGGCGATCCAGCGACGGCCGTCCTCCTTCACCACCAGCACCGGCTTGCCCTGAAAGCGTGCCTGTGGCGCCGCGCCCGCGTCGCCCAGGTCGATCACCGCGCCGCCGCCCGGCACCGGCTTGTTCAGCAGGCGGCTGAGAAAGCCCTCGGCATGGGCGGGGAGGGCGAGGCACAGCAGTAGGGTGAGGAGCAGGCGCATCGTGGGGTTAGTCCAGCAGTGACAGGGTCACCGGGGTCAGGTGGTTGTCTTCCACGCGCACGGTCAGTTCGCCTTCACCGAGGCGGGCGCTGAGCTTCTGCCCGGGTTGGGTCTGTGCGGCGCGGCGGATCGCCTGGCCGCGTTCGTCGAGGAGAATGCTGTAGCCGCGGCCGAGCGTGGCCAGCGGGCTGACCACATGCAGGGTCTGGGCGAGGCCTTCCAAACGCTGCCGCTGCTGGCGCAACTGCAGGCGCGCGGCGCGCGGCAAGCGCTCAGCGAGGCTGTCGAGGCGCTGGCGCAACAGGCTGAGCAAGCGTCCGGGGTGCTGCGCGGTAAGGCGCGCGTCGAGGCGGCCGAGTTGGTCGTGGCGTGCACTCAGGCGTTGCTGGAAGGCGCGGCGCAGGCGCAGGTCGAGGTCGTCGAGGCGCTGCGCGTGCTGGCGCAGGCGTTCGCCGGGGTGGCGCAGGCGTCGCGTGGTGCCGTCCAGGCGCAGGCGCGCGCGGGCCAGCTGGTCGCGCATGCGCAGCAGCAGGCGGCGACGCAGGCTGTCCAGGCGCAGCTGCAAGTCGCTGCTGTCGGGCGCCAGCAGTTCGGCGGCGGCGGAGGGCGTCGGCGCGCGGACGTCGGCGACGAAATCGCTGATCGACACATCGGTCTCGTGGCCGACGGCGCTGGCGATCGGTGTCTGGCAGGCGGCCACGGCACGCGCCACGGCTTCCTCGTTGAAGCACCAGAGGTCCTCCAGCGAGCCGCCGCCGCGCGCCAGGATCAGCGCGTCGAAGCCGCCACGATCGGCCAGTTGCAGAGCGCGGACGATCTGCGCGGTGGCGTCGCGGCCCTGCACGGCCGTGGGGATCAGGGTCAGGCGCACCTGCGGCGCACGGCGGCGGAACACGCTGATGATGTCGCGGATCACCGCGCCACTCGGCGAGCTGACGATGCCGATGCGCTGCGGATGGGGCGGCAGCGGGCGTTTGCGTTCGCTGGCGAATAGCCCTTCGCCGGTGAGTTTTTCCTTCAGCGCTTCGAAGGCCAGGCGCAGTGCGCCGTCACCGGCCGGCTCGACGTTGTCGAGGATTAGCTGGTAGTCGCCGCGCCCCTCGAACAGCGAGACCTTGCCGCGCACGCGCACCGCCAGGCCGTCTTTCAGGGCCTGGCGCACGCGTGTGGCGTGCTGGCGGAACAGCGCGCAGCGGACCTGCGCCTGGGCATCCTTGAGGGTGAAGTAGACGTGCCCGGAGGCGGGGCGCGCCAGATTGGAGATCTCGCCTTCCACCCAGACCTGGGCAAACACGTCCTCCAGCAGCAGGCGCGCGCGGCCGTTCAGCTGGCTGACGCTAAGCACATCGCGGTCGAGCCCAAGACGGGCGAACGGGTCGTTGTGCATGCTCAGCCTGCCGGTCATTCCCAGCCGTAGTGGGCGTCGAACAGCTCGCTGGTTTCCACGCTGGCGATTTCGGCGCGGGCTTGCAGCCAGTCGGCGATTGCCTTGCGGTCTTCGTCGCTCGGCGAGCTGTAGCGCTTGTCGGCTACCAGGGTGCCGTCCAGCCATTCCGGATCGAAACCACCGATGAAGCACAGCTGGCGGGCTTCGACGACGTCGATGTAGGCGTCAAGGAAGTCGTCCAGGGCCTGCTCGTCGAGCGCGTTCTTGAAGGTCGCCTTGAGTTCGAAGGCGTACTCCTGGAATTCGCCGAGGTAGAGCTTCTTGCGCAGGCGAGGCTTCATGCGGCGCAGGCGTTCTTCGCTGACGTTGGGGGTGCTCATGGGGCGTCTCCGGGAAGGGGCGGCAGGGTCTGCCGGGGCCCGCCATTATTCCCGCCGGGCGCGCCGGCCGCCATCGCTTTGCGCTGCCGCGCGAATAATGGCCCTGCTCGTTGAGCGCGAGGGGGTGGCTGGGTATAATGCCGCGCTTCTTATTTTCCCGCACGGGAGCCCCGCCATGCTGCGTATCAGCCAAGAAGCTCTGACTTTCGACGATGTCCTCCTTATTCCTGGTTATTCCAACGTTCTGCCCAAGGACGTCAGTCTCAAAACCCAGCTGACTCGTGGCATCACCCTGAACCTCCCGCTGGTCTCCGCGGCGATGGATACCGTGACCGAAGCCCGCCTGGCGATCGCCATGGCCCAGGAAGGCGGCATCGGCATCATCCACAAGAACATGACCATCGAGCAGCAGGCTGCCGAGGTGCGCAAGGTCAAGAAGTTCGAGGCCGGCGTGGTCAAGGACCCGATCACCATCGATGCCGACGCGTCGGTGCGCGACCTGTTCGAATTGACCCGTCAGCACAACATCTCCGGCGTGCCGGTGCTGTTCGAGGGCGACCTGGTCGGTATCGTCACCTCCCGTGACATCCGCTTCGAAAACCGCCTGGACGCCCGCGTCCGCGACGTGATGACGCCGAAAGAGCGTCTGGTCACGGTCAATGAAGGCGCTGACAAGAACACCGTGCGCGAGCTGCTGCACAAGCACCGCATCGAGCGCGTACTGATCGTCGACGAAGCCTTCGCCCTCAAGGGCATGATGACCGTCAACGACATCGAGAAAGCCAAGGCCTACCCGCTGGCCAGCAAGGACGACCAGGGTCGCCTGCGCGTCGGTGCGGCCGTCGGCACCGGCGCCGATACCGGCGAGCGGGTCACCGCGCTGGTCGCCGCCGGGGTTGACGTGATCATCGTCGATACCGCCCACGGCCACTCGCAGGGCGTCATCGACCGCGTGCGCTGGGTCAAGCAGAACTTCCCGGAAGTGCAGGTGATCGGCGGCAACATCGCCACCGGCGACGCCGCCCGCGCGTTGGTCGAAGCCGGCGCCGACGGCGTCAAGGTCGGTATCGGCCCGGGCTCGATCTGCACCACGCGGATCGTCGCCGGCGTCGGCGTGCCGCAGATTTCCGCAGTCTCCAACGTCGCCGCCGCGCTGGCCGGCACCGACGTGCCGCTGATCGCCGACGGTGGCATCCGCTTCTCCGGCGACCTGGCCAAGGCCGTTGCCGCCGGAGCCTATGCGGTGATGATCGGCTCGATGCTGGCCGGTACCGAAGAGGCGCCGGGCGAGGTCGAGCTGTTCCAGGGCCGTTCGTACAAGGCCTACCGTGGGATGGGTTCGCTCGGTGCAATGGCCCAGGCGCAAGGCTCGTCCGATCGCTACTTCCAGGATTCCTCGGCCGGTGCCGAGAAACTGGTCCCGGAAGGCATCGAAGGCCGCGTGCCGTACAAGGGCGCGATGAGCGCCATCGTCCACCAGCTGATGGGCGGTCTGCGCGCATCGATGGGCTACACCGGCTGCGCCACCATCGACGAAATGCGCAGCAAGCCGGAGTTCGTGCGCATCACCGGTGCCGGCATGGCCGAGTCCCATGTGCATGACGTGCAGATCACCAAGGAAGCGCCGAACTATCGCGTCGGTTGATTCCAGAACGCAGTAATGAAGACACGGGGCTGTTTGATTCAGCCCCGCGTCATTTGTGAATTCCGCTACGAGAGACGGTCATGGCCCATCCAGACATTCACGCCCACCGCATCCTGATCCTCGACTTCGGTTCCCAGTACACCCAGCTGATCGCCCGCCGCGTGCGCGAGATCGGGGTGTACTGCGAGCTGCACCCGTTCGACATGAGCGACGAGGATATCCGTGCCTTCGCCCCGCGCGGCATCATCCTCGCCGGTGGCCCGGAGTCGGTGCATGAGGCCAACAGCCCGCGCGCGCCGCAGGCGGTGTTCGACCTCGGCGTGCCGTTGTTCGGTATCTGCTACGGCATGCAGACCATGTCCGAGCAGCTCGGTGGCAAGGTCGAAGGCTCGAGCCTGCGTGAATTCGGCTACGCGCGCGTCGACGTGGTCGGCAAGTCGCGTCTGCTCGACGGTATCGAGGACCATGTCGACGCCGATGGCGTGCTTGGCCTCGATGTATGGATGAGCCACGGTGACAAGGTCACTACCCTGGCCCCAGGCTTCCATATCCTCGCCAGCACCCCGAGCTGCCCGATCGCCGCGATGGCCGACGATGCACGTGGCTACTACGGCGTGCAGTTCCACCCGGAAGTCACCCACACCAAGCAGGGTGGGCGCATCCTGTCGCGCTTCATCCTCGATATCTGTGGCTGCGAAGCGTTGTGGACGCCGTCGAACATCGTCGAAGACGCCATCGCCCAGGTGCGCGCCCAGGTCGGTAGCGACAACGTGCTGCTCGGTCTGTCCGGCGGCGTCGATTCCTCGGTGGTCGCCGCGCTGCTGCACCGTGCGATTGGCGACCAGCTGACCTGCGTGTTCGTCGACAACGGCCTGCTGCGCCATCGTGAAGGCGATCAGGTAATGGCCATGTTCGCCGAGAACATGGGCGTCAAGGTGATCCGCGCCGACGCCGAAGCGCAGTTCCTCGGCAACCTCGAAGGCGAGGCGGACCCGGAGAAGAAGCGCAAGATCATCGGCCGCACCTTTATCGACGTGTTCGACGCCGAAGCCAGCAAGCTGCACAACATCAAGTTCCTCGCCCAGGGCACCATCTACCCGGACGTGATCGAGTCGGCCGGCGCCAAGAGCGGCAAGGCCCACGTGATCAAGTCGCACCACAACGTTGGCGGCCTGCCGGAAGAGATGAACCTGCAACTGGTCGAGCCGCTGCGTGAGCTGTTCAAGGACGAGGTGCGCAAGCTCGGTCTGGAGCTCGGCCTGCCCTACGACATGGTCTACCGCCACCCGTTCCCGGGCCCGGGCCTGGGCGTGCGCATCCTCGGCGAAGTGAAGAAGGAGTACGCCGACCTGCTGCGCCGTGCCGACCATATCTTCATCGAAGAGCTGCGCAAGGCCGACTGGTACCACAAGGTCAGCCAGGCTTTCGTGGTGTTCCAGCCGGTGAAGTCGGTTGGTGTGGTCGGTGACGGTCGCCGCTACGCCTGGGTCGTCGCCCTGCGTGCGGTGGAAACCATCGACTTCATGACTGCGCGCTGGGCGCACCTGCCCTACGAGCTGCTGGAAGTGGTCAGCGGGCGGATCATCAACGAGATCGAAGGCATCTCGCGCGTCACCTACGACGTGTCGAGCAAACCGCCGGCGACCATCGAGTGGGAATGATCTGAGCGACAAGGGCAGCCACGGCTGCCCTTGTCGTTTATCGGGCGGGTGCGGCGTTCTGTCGGCTCGCCTGGATTGGCGTTAAGTGAGAAGATCTCTCATCTCTGCTGACTCATCCTCGGAACAGAATATGGCGTTTACCCGCAGGCAAGTGCTCGGCGGCCTGGTTGGCCTCGGTGTGGTCGGCTTGGGCGCCGGTGGCGTGCGCTACTGGCTGGGGCGCAGCAGCGCGGCCAGCCATGACTACGAACTGATCGCCGCACCGTTCGACCTGGAGCTGGTGCCCGGGCATATCACCCCGGCCTGGGGCTACAACGGCCAGGCGCCGGGCGTCGAGTTGCGCTCACGGCAGGGTGATTGGCTGCGCGTGCGCTTCATCAACAAGCTCAGCGAACCGACCACCATCCACTGGCACGGCATCCGCCTGCCACTGGAAATGGACGGTGTGCCCTATGTGTCACAGCTGCCGGTGCTGCCCGGCGAATACTTCGACTATGTGTTCAAGACCGAGGATGCCGGCAGCTTCTGGTATCACCCGCACCAGTCCAGCAGCACGCAGCTCGGCCGCGGCCTGGTCGGCCCGCTGGTGGTCGAGGAGCGCGAGCCGAGCGGTTTCCGCCATGAGCGCTCGCTGAGCCTGAAGACCTGGCATGTCGACGCCCAAGGCGCCTTCACCGATTTCAGCGTGCCGCGCGAGGCGGCGCGCGAGGGCACCCGCGGGCGGTTGACCACGATCAACGCCCAGCCTACACCGACCCTTGAATTGCCGGCCGGGCAGGTGGTGCGTCTGCGCCTGTTCAACCTCGACAACACAGTGACCTACCGCCTCAACCTGCCTGGCGGCGACGTGCGCATCTACGCGCTGGACGGCCACCCGGTCGAGCCGCGGCCGCTCGGCAAGGAATACTGGCTGGGTCCGGGCATGCGCATCTGCCTGGCAATCAAAGTGCCGGCGGCCGGCCAGGAGCTGTCGCTGCGCAATGGCCCGGTGCGTCTCGCCACGCTGAAGAGCGTCGCCTCCAGCGAGCCGGCGGGTGACTGGCCGGCCGCGTTGCCGGCCAACCCGGTGGCCGAGCCCGACTTGAGCATCGCCGAGACCCTGAGCTTTCGCTTCGAGTGGGCGGCGATGCTGGTCGACAACGTCGAGCAGGGCGGCCACTACAAGTACTGGCAGATCAATGGCCAGGCCTGGGACATCAACGACAAGAGCTGCGCCGACCGGCCGATCGCCACGCTGAAGAAGAACGGCCACTACATCTTCGAGCTGCGCAACATGGCGCAGTACCAGCACCCGATCCATTTGCACGGCATGGCATTCAAGGTGCTCAGCTCGGATCGCAAGGCGATCATTCCGTACTTCACCGACACCTACCTGCTGGGCAAGAACGAAACCGCGCGCATCGCCCTGGTGGCGGATAATCCCGGGGTGTGGATGTTCCACTGCCACGTCATCGACCACATGGAAACCGGCCTGATGGCCGCGATCGCGGTCGTATGATGCGTTGTAGACGCATTGGGGCGAAGCCAGCCGCCCCGGGCATTTTTCACTGAGTAGCCGCAATGAGCAGAATCCAGATCATCGACCGCAGCCAGGACGAGCGCTTCATGCGCGAGGCGCTGGAGCTGGCCCGCGAAGGCGCGGCACTCGGCGAAGTGCCGGTGGGTGCGGTGCTGGTGCAGGGCGGGCAGATCGTCGGGCGCGGCTTCAACTGCCCGATCTCGCGGCGCGACCCCAGTGCGCATGCCGAGATGGTCGCGATTCGCGCGGCGGCAGCCAGTCTGGACAACTACCGGCTGCCCGGCAGCACCCTCTACGTCACCCTGGAACCGTGCAGCATGTGCGCCGGGCTGATCGTGCATGCGCGGGTGCAGCGCGTGGTGTACGGCACCACCGAGCCGAAGGCTGGGGTGGCGGTCAGTCGCGGGCAGTTCTTCGAGCAGGCCTTCCTCAATCATCGTGTGCTGATCGAGGGTGGGCTGCTGGCGGAGGAGTGCGGGACGATGCTCAGCGCCTTCTTCAAGGCGCGTCGCGCTTAGTGCGATAGGACCCCGCGCTTACAGCTGCGGCGCGTCTTCGTCGGTCGGCTTGCGCTTGTTGATGCCCGGCACATGCAGGCCGCTCTCGGCGATCTGCCCGCCTTCCAGCTGCGGCTGGGTCACCCAGGTGAGGATGTCGTAGTAGCGGCGGATGTTCTGCACGAAGTGCACGGTCTCGCCGCCGCGCGCATAGCCGTACTTGGTCTTGCTGTACCACTGCTTCTGCGACAGACGCGGCAGCATCTTCTTCACGTCGAGCCACTTGTTCGGGTCCAGCCCTTCGGCTTGCGCCAGCTTGCGCGCGTCGCCGAGGTGGGCGATGCCGATGTTGTAGGCGGCCAGGGCGAACCAGGTGCGGTCCGGGTCCTTGAGGTCCGGCGAGAGGCCTTCCTTGATCTGCGCGAAGTACTTGCTGCCGCCGAAGATGCTTTGCTTGGCGTCCAGACGGTTGGCCACGCCCATCGCCCGCGCCGTGCCCTCGGTGAGCATCATCAGCCCGCGCACGCCGGTCTTCGAGGTGGCCTCGGGCTGCCACAGCGACTCCTGGTAGCCCACAGCGGCGAGCAGACGCCAGTCGGTCTGGGCCTCCTGGGCGGCGGTGCGGAAGTGTTTCTCGTAGCGCGGCAGGCGCTGCTGCAGGTGCTTGGCGAAGGTGTAGGCGCCGACATAGCCGAGCACGTCGACGTGGCCGTAATAGCGGTCCTTCAGGCGTTGCAGGGTGCCGTTCTGCTTGGCGCGGGCGAGGAACTCGTTGACCGCCTCAAGCAGGCTCTTGTCTTCGCCGGGGCCCAGCGCCCAGCTCAGGCTGCTGGCGTCGCCGAAGTCGAACGCCACTCGCACGTTGGGGAAGTACACCTGGTTCATCGCCAGTTCATTGGAGTCGACCAAGGTCAGGTCGATCTGGTTCTCGTCGACCATGCGCAGCAGGTCGACCACCTCGACGGCGTCGGATTCCTCGAACTTCAGCGCCGGCACCTGCTTCTGCAGCTCGCGCAGCTGCTCGGCGTGGCTGCTGCCCTTGAGCACCATGATGCGCTGGCCGATCAGGTCCTCGGGGCGGGTCGGGCGGCGCTGGCCGTTGCGGTAGATGACCTGCGGGGTGACTTCCAGGTACGACGCGGAGAAGCGCGCCTGCTGGCGGCGGTCGTGACTGGCGACCAGCCCGGCGGCGGCCAGCTCCGGGCCATCCGGCTGATTCAGGCGGGTGAACAGGTCGTCGAGGTTGTCGGCGGTTTCGATGCGCAGCTCGACCCCCCGGTCTTCGGCGAAGCGCTTGACCAGTTCGTATTCGAAGCCGGTTTCGCCGTTGCGATCCTGGAAGTAGGTGGCCGGGCTGTTGCGGGTGACGACACGTAGCACCCCCTCCTTCTGTATGCGTTCCAGGCTGGTGGTTTCATCCACGCAGGCTGAGAACAGCAGAAGGATTCCGAGTGACAGCAGCCAGCGCATGCAGCGCTGGCGGAACACGGTCTGTGCGAGCATCAGGGCAGTATACGCAATGGATGGGGGGCGCCATATCTCGACAGCTTGCGCCTTCTCTGATAGCGCCGCTGCGCGGTGACGGCCGTCGCGGGTGCCTTGGAGGTCGCTTTGAGCTAGAATACGCGGCCTTCAAAACCCCCTTCTCCGAGGCTGTCCCGAAGATGTTGATCCTGCGCGGCGCTCCCGCCCTTTCCGCCTTCCGCCACGGCAAACTGCTCGAGCAACTGACCCGGAAAGTCAGCACCGTCCGTGGTGTGTATGCCGAGTTTGCCCACTTCGCCGAGGTCACTGGCGTCCTCACCGGCGAAGAGCAAAGCGTGCTGGCGCGTCTGCTCGAGTACGGCCCGAGCGTGGCGGTGCAGGAGCCGAGCGGCCGACTGTTCCTCGTGGTGCCGCGTTCCGGCACGATTTCGCCGTGGTCGAGCAAGGCCACCGACATCGCCAACAACTGCGGTCTGGCCAAGATCGAGCGCATCGAGCGCGGCATCGCCTACTACGTCAGTGGCGAATTCGATGACACGCAGGCCGCGCTGATCGCGCAGACCCTGCACGACCGCATGACCCAGCAGGTGCTGACCGCCCAGGAGCAGGCCGCCGGCCTGTTCAGTCATGCGCAGCCCAAGCCGCTGGCAGTGGTCGACGTGCTCGGTGGCGGCCGTGCCGCGCTGGCGCAGGCCAACCTCGAACTGGGTCTGGCGCTGGCCGACGACGAGATCGATTACCTGGTGAAGAGCTTCGCGGACCTCGGGCGCAACCCGCACGACGTCGAGCTGATGATGTTCGCCCAGGCCAACTCCGAGCACTGCCGGCACAAGATCTTCAACGCGACCTGGGACATCGACGGTCAGTCCCAGGACAAGTCGCTGTTCGGCATGATCAAGAACACCTATGAAATGCACCGCGAAGGTGTGTTGTCCGCTTACAAGGACAACGCCGCGGTGATGGTCGGCTCGGTCGCCGGGCGCTTCTACCCGAATCCGCAGACCCGCCAGTACGGCGCGGTCGCCGAGCCGGTGCACATCCTGATGAAGGTGGAAACCCACAATCACCCAACCGCCATCGCCCCGTTCCCCGGCGCCTCGACCGGCTCCGGCGGCGAAATCCGCGACGAGGGTGCCACCGGCCGCGGCGCCAAGCCGAAGGCGGGGCTGACCGGCTTCACCGTCTCCAACCTGAACATCCCGGGCTTCGAACAGCCGTGGGAGAAGCCCTACGGCAAGCCCGAGCGCATCGTCACCGCGCTGGACATCATGGTCGAGGGCCCGCTGGGCGGCGCCGCGTTCAACAACGAGTTCGGCCGGCCCAACCTGAACGGCTACTTCCGCACCTTCGAGCAGGCGATCAGCACGCCGCGTGGCGAGGAAGTGCGCGGCTACCACAAGCCGATCATGCTCGCCGGCGGCCTCGGCAACATCCGTGAAGACCATGTACAGAAGGGCGAAATCTCGGTCGGCGCCAAGCTGATCGTGCTCGGCGGCCCGGCCATGCTGATCGGCCTGGGCGGCGGCGCGGCTTCGTCGATGGCCACCGGCGCCAGCGCGGCCGACCTCGACTTCGCCTCGGTGCAGCGCGAAAACCCGGAAATGGAACGCCGCTGCCAGGAGGTCATCGACCGCTGCTGGCAGATGGGCGCGAACAACCCGATCAAGTTCATCCACGACGTCGGCGCCGGTGGCATCTCCAACGCGCTGCCCGAACTGATCAACGACGGCGGCCGCGGCGGGCGCTTCGAGCTGCGCGCGGTGCCCAACGACGAGCCGGGCATGAGCCCGCTGGAAATCTGGTGCAACGAGTCGCAGGAACGCTACGTGCTGTCGGTCGATGTCGCCGATTTCGACACCTTCAAGGCGATCTGCGAGCGCGAGCGTTGCCCGTTCGCGGTGGTCGGTGAGGCCACCGAAGAGCGCCACCTGACCGTCGCCGACAGCCATTTCGGCAACCAGCCGGTGGACATGCCGCTCGAAGTGCTGCTCGGCAAGCCGCCGCGCATGCACCGCTCGGTGCAGCGCGAAGCGGAGCTGGGCGACGATTTCAACGCCGCCGACATCGCCCTTGACGATGCCGTCACGCGCGTCCTGCGTCACCCGGCGGTGGCCAGCAAGAGCTTCCTGATCACCATCGGCGACCGCACCATCACCGGTCTGGTGGCTCGCGACCAGATGGTCGGCCCGTGGCAGGTGCCGGTGGCTGACTGCGCGGTGACCGCCGCTAGCTTCGACGTGTACACCGGTGAAGCCATGGCGATGGGCGAGCGCACCCCGCTGGCCCTGCTCGACGCCCCGGCCTCCGGGCGCATGGCGGTCGGCGAGACCGTCACCAACCTGGCTGCAGCGAGCATCGCGCAGATTTCTGACATCAAGCTGTCCGCCAACTGGATGGCCGCAGCCGGCCACCCAGGCGAGGACGCGCGTCTGTACGACACGGTCAAGGCGGTCGGCATGGAGCTGTGCCCGGCGCTGGGCATCACCATCCCGGTCGGCAAGGACTCGATGTCGATGAAGACCCGCTGGCAGGACGAGGGCGGCGAGAAGAGTGTGACCTCGCCACTGTCGCTGGTGGTTTCCGGCTTCGCGCCGGTCACCGACGTGCGCAAGAGCCTGACCCCGCAGCTGCGCACCGACAAAGGTGAAACCGACCTGATCCTCATCGACCTCGGTCGCGGGCAGAACCGCCTGGGTGGTTCGATTCTCGCGCAGACCTACGGTCAGCTCGGTCGCCAGGTGCCGGACGTCGATGACGCCGAGGACCTCAAGGCGTTCTTCGCGGTGATCCAGGGCCTGAATGCCGACGGTCACCTGCTGGCTTATCACGACCGCTCCGACGGCGGTCTGCTGACCACCGTCCTGGAAATGGCCTTCGCCGGCCACTGCGGTCTGGACCTCAACCTCGACGGCCTGGCCGACGCCGCCGGCGAGCTGGCCGGCGTGCTGTTCAACGAGGAGCTGGGCGCGGTGATCCAGGTCCAGCAGGGCGCGACCCCGGAAGTGCTGGCGCAGTTCAGCGGCGCCGGTCTGGATGACTGCGTGGCGGTGATCGGCCGTCCGGTGAATGGTCCGGAAGTCGCAATCCACTTCAATGGCGAGCCGGTGTTCACTGGCCAACGCCGCCTGCTGCAGCGTCAGTGGAGCGAAACCAGCTACCAGATCCAGCGCCTGCGCGACAACGTCGACTGCGCCGATCAGGAGTTCGACGTGCTGCTCGACGAGGACAACCCGGGCCTCAGCGTGAAACTCGCCTTCGACGTCAACGACGACATCAGCGCGCCGTTCATCAAGAAGAACGTGCGCCCGCAAGTGGCGGTGCTGCGCGAGCAGGGCGTCAACGGCCAGGTGGAAATGGCCGCGGCGTTCGATCGCGCCGGTTTCGCGGCGATCGATGTGCACATGAGCGACGTGCTCGCCGGGCGCGTCGACCTGGCCGACTTCAAGGGCCTGGTCGCCTGCGGCGGCTTCTCCTACGGCGATGTACTGGGTGCCGGTGAAGGCTGGGCCAAGTCGGTGCTGTTCAACAGCCGCGCGCGGGATGCCTTCCAGGGCTTCTTCGAGCGCCGCGACAGCTTCGCCCTTGGGGTGTGCAACGGTTGCCAGATGATGTCCAACCTGCACGAGCTGATCCCCGGCAGCGAGTTCTGGCCGCACTTCGTACGCAACCGCTCCGAGCAGTTCGAGGCGCGCGTGGCGATGGTGCAGATCCAGGAGTCGGCGTCGATCTTCCTGCAGGGCATGGCCGGCACCCGGATGCCGATCGCCATCGCCCACGGTGAAGGGCATGCCGAGTTCGAAAGCGAAGAAGCGCTGCTCGAAGCGGACCTCTCCGGTTGCGTGTCGATGCGTTTTATCGACAACTACGGCAAGGTCACCGAGGCCTACCCGGCCAACCCCAACGGCTCGCCGCGCGGGATCACCGGCCTGACCACCCGTGATGGTCGGGTGACCATCATGATGCCGCACCCCGAGCGGGTGTTCCGCGCCGTGCAGAACTCCTGGCGACCGGAGCAGTGGCAGGAAGATGGCGGCTGGCTGCGCATGTTCCGCAATGCACGCGTCTGGGTCGACTGAGTGCCTGGCGTCCGCCAGCGTCGGTAAACGGAGAGGGGAAGTCGGCGACGGCTTCCCCTCTTGTCATTCGGGGATCAGGAGCGGGTGATGGTCGAGCAGGGGCGAGCGGTGGTGCTACCGGAGGTGCGCCTGGTGCAGCCGGGTGACGTGCTGCGCCTGTGCCGTTGCGGCCGCTCGGCTCAGCGCCCGGACTGCCCGGCAGACTGTGCGCAGGCGCTGCAGCTGACCATTCGCCGCGAGCAGCGGCTGCTGCTGTGCCGCTGCGGGCGTTCCGCGCAGTTGCCCTATTGCGATGGCAGCCATGCGCCGCCCGCGTCGGGTTGGCGGGCGAAATGGCGACGCTTCTGGCTGGGGCAATAGACAGCAGCTCTTTTATTCCAAATGCCTCTATTGGCTGAGCAAACAGGGCGGTACTTTTTCAGTCCAACTCCGCAGGTTGTGAACCTCTCGGTGGTGAGTAAAGGCACATTGCCATTATTCTATGCCGGCCTGCTTGGCGAGTAGGCGTTACTCGTTCCTTGTTGCGGAGAACTCGATGTACAAGCTGTGCTTCTATGTGCCGGAAACCCACCTGGAAGTGGTGAAGACCGCGATTTTCGCGGTCGGCGGTGGACGAATCGGCAATTACGACAGCTGCTGCTGGCAGGTGTTGGGACAGGGACAGTTTCGCCCGTTGCAGGGCAGTCAGCCGTATCTGGGGCAGGCCGGGCAGGTCGAGCAGGTGGCCGAGTGGCGGGTCGAGTTGGTGGTCGCCGACGAGCTGATCCACGATGCGGTCAAGGCGCTGCGCAAGGCGCATCCCTACGAGACACCGGCCTTCGATGTCTGGCGGTTGTCGGACCTGCTGTTCTGACGACAATAAAAAAGGCGCCCAACGGCGCCTTTTTTGTTGCCCGCAGGTTACGGGCGAATCTCGATCAGCGTGCCGTCTTTGACCAGGCTCCAGATTTCCTGCATGTCGGCGTTCTTCATGGCGATGCAGCCCTCGGTCCAGTCCAGGCTGCTGAAGTACCACTCGGGGTACTCGGCATCGATCGGGGTGCCGTGGATCATGATCATGCCGCCAGGCGGAAAGCCGCCGTTGCGGGCTTTGTGCTGGTCACGGATGTTGGGGTAGGAGATGTGCATGGCCAGGTTGTACTTGTCGCTGGTCTTGCGCCAGTCGATCCAGTAGAAACCCTCGGGGGTGCGGCTGTCGCCCTCGCGCTGCTTGGCGCCACGCGGCTGTTTGCCGAGCGACACCTTGTAGCTCTTCAGCACGGCGCCTTTGCCCATCAGGTGCAGTTTGCGTTCCGACTTGATCACCAACACCTTGTCGACGGACTGACCATTCAGGGTCGGGGTAGCGTTCGCGTGAGTGAAGGCGGCAAAGGACAAACACAGTACGGCTAGCAACCAACGCATCGCTACAACTTCCCCGGATATTCGATGGACCGCCAGGCGGTCAGATTTTCTTGTCGTGTTTATAGTGCGCGCGCAACGCCTCGAGCGGTTCGTTGCGCACGGGGTAGGTCTGCGCTACCCGGTCGGCGAAGTAGCATTCTAAGGTACGGCCGACAGTCGGAAAAGCCAGCTCGGACCAAGGGATGTCGGCCTCGCGGAAGAGGCGCACCTCCAGGCTCTCCTCGCCGGCGGCAAAATCCAGATCGGCCAGACGGGCGCGGAAGAACACATAGACCTGGCTGATGTGCGGCAGGTCGAACAGCGTGTAGAGGTCCATGTCGCAGACCCGCGCCCGCGCCTCCTCGAGGGTTTCGCGGGCAGCCGCCTCGAGCATAGTTTCGCTGTTCTCCATGAACCCGGCCGGCAGCGTCCAGTATCCGCGGCGCGGCTCGATGGCGCGGCGGCAGAGCAGCACCTGGTCCTCCCACACGGCCAGACAGCCGGCGACGATGCGCGGGTTCTTGTAGTGCACGGTCTGGCACTGGGTGCAGACGTAGCGCAGGCGGTTGTCGCCGCTGGGGATGTGCTGGCTGATCGCACCGCCGCACAGGCTGCAGAATTTCATGCCGGGTCCTCTTCCGTAGTGGCCCATCTTGGCGCGTCGACGCCTGGCCTCGCAAGGTGCGCGGCGTCGCGAATTGGCTCGCTGAATACTGCGACCAAGGGGCGCAGGGCTTGGGTGGCCCGCTTTTTTCATGCCATGATGCCGGGCAGAAGAAAAGGCAGAGAATGTTCATGCTCGATGAACTGGTCCAACGTGTGCGCGATTACCGGCCACGCGTCCTGGAAGGCGACCAGGCGTTTCCCGAGGCGGCCGTACTGGTGCCCATTACCCGCAGCGACGAACCGGAGTTGGTGCTCACCCTGCGCGCCAGTGGTTTGTCCACCCACGGCGGCGAAGTGGCCTTCCCGGGCGGTCGTCGCGACCCGGAAGACCGCGATCTGATCCACACCGCGCTACGTGAGGCGCAGGAAGAAGTCGGCCTGCCACCGGGGCTGGTCGAAGTGATCGCGCCGCTCAGTCCGCTGGTCTCGCGCTACGGCATCAAGGTCACGCCAATTGTCGGCATCGTCCCCGATTTCGTTGAGTATCAACCCAATGATGACGAGATCGCCGCGGTATTCTCGGTGCCCCTGGCGTTCTTTCGCGAGGACCCGCGCGAAGTCACCCACCGCATCGACGATCACGGTACGCACTGGTACGTGCCGAGCTATCGCTACGGCGAGTTCCGCATCTGGGGGCTGACCGCGATCATGATCGTCGAGCTGGTCAACCTGCTCTACGACGCCGATATCCGCCTGGATCAGCCGCCCGCGTCGTTTATCAAACTGGGCTGAAACAGACCTGTACACCGATTAGCCTGAGGAACCTGCAATGAAATACCGCCTGGGCGATGCCCGAGTCGATGCTCATCCGGACTGCTGGATCGCCCCGAATGCCGCGGTGATCGGCAAGGTCAAGCTGGAGGCCGGCGCCAGCGTGTGGTTCGGCGCCACCCTGCGTGGCGACGTCGAGCAGATCACCATCGGTGAGAACAGCAACGTGCAAGATGGAACGGTGATGCACGCCGACGCCGGCTTCCCCACGGTAATCGGCAAGGGCGTGACCATCGGCCACAACACCATGCTGCATGGCTGCAGCGTCGGCGATTACAGCCTGATCGGCATCAACGCGGTGGTGCTCAACGGCGCCAAGATCGGCAAGTACTGCATCATCGGCGCCAATTCGCTGATCCCCGAAGGCAAGGAAATTCCCGACGGTTCGCTGGTGATGGGTTCGCCGGGCAAGGTGGTGCGCGAGCTCAGCGAGCCGCAGAAGAAGATGCTCGAGGCCAGCGCCGCGCACTACGTGCACAACGCCCAGCGCTTCGCCCGCGAGCTGGTGGTGCAGGACGACTGATGGAGCGCGAACGACCGGTCGCCTCGCCCTGCGTGTCGATCTGCGCCTTGGACGAGGATGACATCTGCACTGGCTGCCAGCGCAGCGTCGCCGAGATCACGCGCTGGGGGCGGATGGACAACCAGGAACGTCGCGAGGTGCTCAAGCGCTGCCACGAGCGCGCTAAGGCCAAGGGCCTGCTGCACTGATTTATTGCCTATGACTGGCGCCGCTGCGGCGCCGTTTTCGTTTTTGTGGCGAGTCGCTCGCCCGGTTTGTCGAGGAAACAGCATGTCCCGTATCGGAACCCCTTTGTCGCCGACCGCGACCCGCGTCCTTCTGTGTGGCTCGGGCGAGCTGGGCAAGGAAGTTGTCATCGAACTGCAGCGCCTGGGCGTTGAAGTGATCGCGGTGGATCGCTATGCCGATGCGCCGGCCATGCAGGTGGCGCACCGCAGTCACGTGGTCAATATGCTCGACGGCGCCGCCTTGCGTGCAGTGATCGAGCTGGAGCAGCCGCACTACATCGTCCCGGAAATCGAGGCGATCGCCACCGCCACGCTGGTCGAACTGGAGGCCGAGGGCTTCACTGTGATCCCCACCGCGCGTGCCGCGCAGCTGACCATGAACCGCGAGGGCATTCGCCGCCTGGCCGCCGAAGAGCTGGAGCTGCCGACCTCGCCGTACCATTTCGCCGACTCCGTCGAGGAGTACCGCTGCGCGGTGGATGACCTCGGCTTCCCCTGCGTGGTCAAGCCGATCATGAGCTCGTCCGGCAAGGGCCAGAGTCTGCTGCGCGGTCCGGACGATGTGCAGAAGGCCTGGGATTACGCCCAGGAAGGCGGCCGCGCCGGCAAGGGGCGGGTGATCGTCGAGGGCTTCATCGACTTCGACTATGAAATCACTCTGCTCACCGTGCGCCACGCCGGTGGCACCACCTTCTGCGCACCGGTCGGCCACCGTCAGGAGAAGGGCGATTACCAGGAGTCCTGGCAGCCGCAGGCGATGAGCCCGCGCGCGCTGGTCGAGTCCGAGCGCATCGCCCAGGCGGTCACAGAGGCGCTCGGCGGGCGTGGTCTGTTCGGCGTCGAGCTGTTCATCAAGGGCGACCAGGTTTGGTTCAGCGAGGTTTCGCCGCGCCCGCACGACACCGGACTGGTCACCCTGATCTCCCAGGACCTGTCGGAATTTGCCCTGCACGCGCGGGCGATTCTCGGTCTGCCGATCCCGGTGATTCGCCAGCTCGGCCCGTCGGCCTCGGCGGTGATTCTGGTCGACGGCCACTCGCAGCAGACCGCTTTCGCCAACCTCGGTGCCGCACTGAGCGAGCCGGACACCGCGCTGCGCCTGTTCGGCAAGCCGGAAGTGGCCGGGCAGCGGCGCATGGGCGTGACCCTGGCGCGTGATGCATCGATCGAGCTGGCGCGCGCCAAGGCACTGCGCGCCGCGCAGGCGGTCGACGTCGAGCTGTGAGTCGCTGGCGCGGCTTGGCCTGGTGGTCGGCGCTGCTGACTCTGCTGCCGATCCTCCTGCCGCTGGCGCTACGCACCCGGCGTAATGCCCTGCGCTTGGCGTCAGCCGCCGGGGCGGAGCAGGGCATGGTCGCCAGCGCCGAGGCAGGGGCGCCGCTGAAGCTGCTGCTGTTGGGGGAGTCGACGGTCGCCGGCGTCGGTGCCGCCTGTCTCGATCAGGCCCTGGCTGGTCAGCTGGCCACTGCGCTGAGTGCGCGTCTGCAACGCGGCGTGCACTGGCAGGCTCTCGGCGAAAACGGCATCACCGCCGGGCAGGCGTGTCAGCGACTGTTGCCGCAGGCCGCGCTGGACGCCGATCTGGTGGTGCTGGTGTTCGGCGTCAACGACACCACCCACTTCACCTCGCTGAAGGCCTGGCGCACCGCGTTAGGTCAGTTGATCGCGCATTTCCAGGCGCACGGTGCGCAAGTGGTGTGCACGGCGGTGCCGCCGCTGGAGCATTTCCATGCCTTGCCCTGGCTGCTGCGCCAGTTGTTCGGCTGGCGCGCGCGGTTGATGGACGCGCAGCTGCGCGCGCTCGCCAGCGAGCGAGGCGCGGCGTACTGCGGGGCGGAGATCCGCATGCAGCGGGAATTCCTCGCGGTGGATGGCTATCACCCGTCGGCGCTGGGTTACCGCACCTGGGGCGAGAGCCTGGCCGAATTGCTCGGCCAGGCCCGCTGAAGCTCAGTGCACGCGGCTGAGGTCGCGGTCGCGAGTCTCTTTCAGGCACAGCACAGCCAGCAGGCTGATCAGCGCGGCGACCGACACGTAGCCGCCGACATAGCCGAGGCCGCCGATGGTCACCAGCTTCTGGGCGAAGAACGGCGCTGCCGAGGCGCCGACGATGCCGCCCAGGTTGTAGGCCGCTGAGGCGCCGGTGTAGCGCACCTGGGTGGGGAACAGCTCCGGCAGCAGGGCGCCCATCGGCGCGAAAGTGAAACCCATGAGGAACAGCTCGACGGCCAGGAACAGCGTCACCGCGACGCTGGAGCCCTGGGTCAGCAGCGGCTGCATGGCGAAGCCGGAGAGGATTGCCAGCGCGCAGCCGAGCAGCAGCACAGGTTTACGCCCGAAGCGGTCGCTGAGCCAGGCCGACAGCGGTGTCGCCAGGGCCATGAACAGCACGGCGAAGCACAGCATGCCGAGGAAGCTCTCGCGGCTGTAGCCGAGGCTGGTCACGCCGTAGCTCAGGGAAAACACTGTGGAGATGTAGAACAGCGCGTAGCACACCACCATGGCCAGTGCGCCGAGCAGCATCGGCCGCCAGTGCTGGCTGAGCGTCTCGACCAGCGGCAGCTTGACCCGTTCCTGGCGGGCGACCGCGTTGGCGAACACCGGCGATTCCTCGAGCTTCAGGCGCACATACAGGCCGACGATCACCAGCACGGCGCTGAGCAGGAACGGAATGCGCCAGCCCCAGGCGCGGAACTGCTGGTCGTCGAGCAGCATGGCCAGGCTGAGGAACAGTCCATTGGCGGCGAGGAAGCCGATCGACGGGCCGAGTTGCGGGAACATGCCGAACCAGGCGCGTTTGCCCGGCGGCGCATTCTCGGTGGCGAGCAGTGCGGCGCCGCCCCATTCACCGCCCAGGCCGAGGCCCTGGCCAAAGCGCAGCAGGCACAGCAACAGTGGCGCCCAGAAACCGATGCTGTCGTAGCCGGGCAGCACGCCGATCAGGGTGGTGGAGACGCCCATCAGCAGCAGCGAGGCGACCAGCGTCGACTTGCGGCCGATGCGGTCACCGAAATGACCGAACAGCGCGGAGCCGAGCGGGCGGGCGAGAAAGGCGATGCCGAAGGTGATGAACGCCGAGAGCATCTGCGCGGTGCTCGAGCCCTGCGGAAAGAACACCGGGCCGATCACCAAGGCGGCGGCCGTGGCGTAGACGTAGAAATCGTAGAACTCGATGGCGGTACCGATGAAGCTGGCGGTGGCCACGCGGGCCGGCGAGTTGCCGGTCGGTGTGTCGAGCTCGGTGGGCAGAGTGGTGGTGCTGGTCATGCGGGCATCCCGGGCAGGCGCTCGACGCGCTGGCGTGAGCATGGAGGAGGGCGGGCGCGGGAATGGCTGGCGGTGCATGCGTACTGCGGGCGCGGCGGGTGGCGGGGCGCGCAGTTTCCCTGGCGCCGGCGCGGGTAGCGCGGGCGGACGGCGGGGAGGCTGGGTAAGCGCGGTCGATTATAGGGAGCGGCGGAAGCGCCGGGCAACCGGCTTGGGTGGCGGCTCGAGCCTAGCGCTGGCCGCGCGCGGCGTCGGCGCGCCAGGCGCGCACGCGCACCACGCGATTGTCACGAGTGGCCAGGGTTTCCAGGCGATACGGGCCGATCTTCAGGCACACGCAGGTGTCCGGAATCTGCTCCAGGGCCTCGGTGATCAGGCCGTTGAGGGTCTTCGGCCCGTCGCAGGGGAGCTGCCAGCCGAGCGCGCGGTTGAGTTCGCGCAAGTGCAGCGAGCCGTCGAGGCTATAGCGGCCGTCGTCCTCGGGCTGGATCGCCGGGTTGGGACCGATCTCGTCGAGGTTGCCGAACTCCCCGATCAGTTCGCGGAAGATGTCTTCCAGGCTGACCAGGCCCAGCACGTCGCCGTACTCGTCGACGACGATGGCGATGCGCCGCTGTTCCTTCTGAAAATTGAGCAGCTGGGTCAGCAGTGGCGTGCTTTCCGGGACGAAATAGGCTTCCTTGCTGGCCGCCAACAGCGCGGCGCCATCCAGGTCGGCGCGGCCGATTAGCTGGGCGATCTGCCGCACGTGCAGCAGGCCTTCGATGTGGTTGATGTCGCCGCGGTACAGCGGCAGGCGAGTGTGAGCCGAGGCGCGCAGCTGGCTGACGATCTGCTCCGGCGCGGCGCCGATGTCGATGCCCTGGATTTCGCTGCGCGGCAGCATGATCGACTTGATGCGCATCTGTTGCAGGGCGTCGAGCAGCGAGGGCGGCAGTTCGTGGTGGGCTTGTGGCGCCTCGCCGGAGGCCTGGCGCGGTAGGCGTCGGCGGCTCAGCGACCAGACCGCTAGCGCGGCGGCGAGGGCGAGCAACAGGCCAAGCAGCAGACCACTGCCGAAGGTGCTCATATATGCAGGATGAATTCGCGCACCAGCTTGCTGCCGAAGTAGGCCAGCATCAGCAGGCAAAAGCCGGCCAGGGTCCAGCGGATCGCCTTGTGGCCGCGCCAGCCGCGCTGATGGCGACCCCACAGCAGCACGGCGAAGATCACCCAGGCCACGCAGGCGAGCAGGGTCTTGTGCACCAGGTGCTGGGCGAACAGGTCGTCGAGGAACAGCCAGCCGGAAATCAGCGACAGCGACAGCAGCAGCCAGCCGGCCCAGAGGAAGCCGAACAGCAGGCTTTCCATGGTCTGCAGTGGTGGGAAGTTCTTGATCAGCCCGGACGGGTGCTTGTGTTTGAGCTGATGGTCCTGGAGCAGCAGAAGCAGCGATTGGAACATGGCAATCGTCAGCATGCCGTAGGCGAGGATCGACAGCAGGATGTGGGCGAGGATGCCGGGTTGCTCATTGATCCCCTGGACCGTGCCCTCCGGGGCAAACTGGCCGAGCAACACGGTCAGGCAGCCGAGCGGGAAGAGCAGCAGCAGCAGGTTCTCCACCGGGATGCGGGTGGCGGCCAGCAGGGTCAGGGCGATCACCGCCGCGGCAATCAGGCTGGCGGCGTTGAAGAAGTCGAGTACCAGTCCGCTCGGGGTGATCAGCTGCAACAGCAGGCCGCCAGTGTGGGCCAGCAGCGCCAGGATGCCGAGGGCGAGGAGAAGGCGCCGATCCGGCGTCTGGCGGGCGCTCAGGCGCAGGGCCTGGTAAGCGGTGGCGATCGCGTATAGCGCGGCGGCGGCGAGGCTGGGCAACAGAGGCTGCATAAATCCTTGTAATACGAGGCCCGAAAGGCGTTGAGTTTGGCATACAAAGGTCTTTTCACGAAAGACCGCAGCCTGTGTCGGTGCCCGAGACACTTCGCTATAATCCGCCGCCTGCTGCAAGCTCAAGCCCTGCTCGCCAGAGCCCGAAAGGAACGCGCATGTTTGAAAATCTCACCGATCGCCTCTCGCACACGCTGCGTACCGTCACCGGCAAGGCCAAGCTGACCGAAGACAATATCAAGGACACCTTGCGCGAAGTGCGCATGGCCTTGCTCGAGGCCGACGTCGCCCTGCCGGTGGTCAAGGACTTCGTCAACAACGTGAAGGAGCGCGCGGTCGGCACCGAGGTGTCGAAGAGCCTGACGCCAGGGCAGGCGTTCGTGAAGATCGTGCGCGCCGAGCTGGAATCGCTGATGGGCGCGGCCAACGAGGATCTGGCGCTGAATGCCGCGCCGCCTGCGGTGGTGCTGATGGCCGGTCTGCAGGGCGCGGGCAAGACCACCACGGTCGGCAAGCTGGCGCGCTTCCTCAAGGAGCGCCGCAAGAAGAGCGTACTGGTGGTCTCGGCGGACATCTACCGTCCGGCGGCGATCAAGCAGTTGGAAACCCTGGCCAGCGACATCGGCGTGACCTTCTTCCCGTCGGACAGCAGCCAGCAGCCGGTGGCGATCGCCGAAGCGGCGATCCGCGAAGCCAAGCTCAAATTCATTGATGTGGTGCTGCTCGATACCGCCGGTCGCCTGCACGTCGACGCCGACATGATGGCCGAGATCCAGGCCCTGCACGCCGCGGTCAAGCCGGTCGAAACGCTGTTCGTGGTCGATGCGATGACCGGTCAGGACGCTGCCAACACCGCCAAGGCGTTCGGCGACGCGTTGCCACTGACTGGCGTGGTGCTGACCAAGGTCGACGGCGATGCCCGCGGCGGTGCCGCCCTGTCGGTGCGCCACATCACCGGCAAACCGATCAAGTTCATCGGGATGGGCGAAAAGAGCGACGCGCTCGAGCCGTTCCACCCTGACCGTATCGCCTCGCGCATCCTCGGCATGGGCGACGTGCTCAGCCTGATCGAGCAGGCCGAGCAGACCCTTGACCGCGAAAAGGCCGAGAAACTCACCAAGAAGCTGAAGAAGGGCAAGGGCTTCGATCTCGAAGACTTCCGCGACCAGTTGCAGCAGATGAAGAACATGGGCGGCCTCGGCGGTCTGATGGACAAGCTGCCACAGCTCGGCGGCGTCAACCTGGCGCAGATGGGCAATGCCCAGGGCGCGGCGGAGAAGCAGTTCAAGCAGATGGAGGCGATCATTAATTCAATGACTCCCGCTGAACGCCGCGATCCGGACCTCATCAGCGGCTCGCGCAAGCGCCGTATTGCCCTCGGTTCCGGCACTCAGGTGCAGGACATCGGTCGGCTGATCAAGCAGCACAAGCAAATGCAGAAGATGATGAAGAAGTTCACCGCCAAGGGTGGCATGGCCAAGATGATGCGCGGCATGGGCGGGATGTTCCCCGGTGGCATGCCCAAGCTGTGAGGCCCGCCCTGGCTGCTGTGGAAAAATTGATTTGCAATCGGCGGGATACCCCTTAGAATATGCGGCCTTTCGGGCCCCGTGTCCGGCATGATTGACCAGATTTGCTAGTACCGACTACAGGAACGATGTTCACATGGTAACTATCCGTCTTGCTCGCGGCGGCTCTAAAAAGCGCCCGTTCTACCACCTGACCGTGACCAACAGCCGCAATGCGCGCGATGGTCGCTTCGTTGAGCGCATCGGTTTCTTCAACCCGGTTGCTGCCGGTGGTGAAGTGCGCCTGTCCGTTGACCAAGAGCGCGCCAGCTACTGGCTCGGCCAGGGCGCTCAGCCGTCCGAGCGCGTTGCTCAGCTGCTCAAGGAAGCTGCCAAGGCTGCTGCCTGAGCCCTATGAGCGCGACGCCAGCCCCGGCCGATGACCTGATTGTCATCGGCAAGATTGGTTCGGTGCACGGCGTCCGTGGCGAGGTGAAGGTGTATTCCTTTACCGACCCGATCGACAACCTGCTGGACTACCCCCACTGGACGCTGCGGCGTGACGGTGAGGTCCGCACGGTTGAGCTGGTCCGGGGGCGTCTGCAGGGCAAGGTCCTGGTGGCCAAGCTCAAGGGTCTCGATGACCGCGAGGAAGCACGTGCTTTCGGCGGTTTCGAAATCTGCATCGCTCGTGCGCTGTTGCCGCAACTGGCCGAAGGCGAGTACTACTGGTATCAGCTGGAAGGACTCAAGGTCATCGACCCGCTCGGGCAACTGCTCGGCCGTATCGATCACCTGCTCGAGACCGGTTCGAACGATGTCATGGTGGTCAAACCCTGCGTCGGCAGTCTGGATGATCGCGAGCGCTTGCTGCCCTATACGGACCAGTGCGTGCTGCAGATCGACCTGGCCGCTGGCGAAATGCGGGTGGAGTGGGATGCGGACTTCTGAACCCCGGGTCAGTGCGAAACATGGCTAACCTGCGTGTCGAAGTCATTACCCTGTTCCCCGAGATGTTCGCCGCGATCAGCGACTACGGCATTACCAGTCGCGCGGTGAAGCAGGGACTGCTGCAGCTGACGTGCTGGAACCCGCGCAGCTACACCACGGATCGTCATCACACGGTCGACGACCGGCCGTTCGGCGGCGGTCCCGGCATGGTGATGAAGATCAAGCCGCTCGAGGATGCGCTGCTGGATGCCAAGCAAGCGATCGAGGGGCCGGCGAAGGTGATTTACCTGTCGCCGCAGGGCCGCCCGCTGACACAGTCGGCGGTCCGAGAACTGGCGAGCGAGGAGGCGTTGATCCTCATCGCCGGGCGATATGAAGGCATCGACGAGCGCTTCATTGAAGCGCATGTCGATGAGGAATGGTCGATCGGTGACTATGTTCTGTCCGGTGGCGAGCTGCCGGCCATGGTGCTGATCGATGCGGTGACGCGTTTGCTGCCCGGTGCATTGGGGCATGTGAATTCTGCCGAGGAGGACTCGTTTACCGACGGCCTGCTCGACTGCCCGCACTACACCCGACCTGAGGTGTATGCGGGGCGACGTGTTCCTGAGGTGCTGCTTGGCGGCAATCACGAACACATCCGGCGTTGGCGTTTGCAGCAGTCCGTGGGACGGACCTACGAACGCCGTGCTGATCTTCTGGATAGCCGCTCGCTTTCTGGAGAAGAACAAGCGCTGTTGGCGGAATACCTCCGCCAGCGGGACGATAGTTAACGTATCGATGGCTGGCCTGACGGCTGGTCTTAGGAGCATAGCGATGACCAACAAAATCATTCAGCAACTCGAAGCTGAACAGATGACCAAAGAGATTCCGGCGTTCGCCCCGGGCGACACCGTAATCGTGCAAGTCAAAGTGAAGGAAGGCGACCGTCAGCGTCTGCAGGCCTTCGAAGGCGTGGTTATCGGCAAGCGCAACCGCGGTCTGAACAGCGCGTTCACCGTGCGTAAGATCTCCAACGGTGTAGGCGTCGAGCGTACCTTCCAGACCTACTCCCCGCTGGTTGACAGCATCAGCGTCAAGCGCCGCGGCGACGTGCGCAAGGCCAAGCTGTACTACCTCCGCGACCTGTCCGGCAAGGCAGCGCGCATCAAGGAAAAACTGGTCTAAGCCAGTCGTTCCAGAAAAAGCAGCCTCCGGGCTGCTTTTTTCGTTCTGGGGGCAAGACGGGATTGGCCTGGCGACAGCCAGATAAAAAAGGGCGCCTGCGGGCGCCCTTTTTGGATCGCGGCGCTCAGGGGCGCAGGCTGATCTTCAGCGACGCCTGCGACAGGTCGATATTGTTCAGCGCCAGGCTGCCGAAGCTCTGCTGGCTGGGCGCGCCGGCGACGCGGATGTTGTCGAAGCGCAGTTCGCCGATCGAGCTGGGCAGGCGCACGTTCACCGAGCCGTCAGCGTTGATCTGCGGCAGTGCCGCATGGGTGTCGTAGCGCACATCTGTCAGCGTGGTTTCCGCCTCCAGGCTGTCCAGCACCGGCATCACCAGTTTGGCGAGCTGCTTCACGGTGGCCACCCCGTCGCCGTTTTCGGCCTGCAGGAACAGACCCTGCAGCGCATCGTCGAGGCCCTGGGCGTTGATGCTGCTCATCTCGCGATCGCTCAGCGGCTTCAGTCCGCGCGGGGTTTCCTGGCGGGTCGCGCTGCTGCTCGGTTGCATGCGCTGGATGTCCGCGCTGGCCAGCTGGAACGGGCTGAGCAGGGCGGCGACCAGCGTCGCGGCCAAGCGCAGGTTGTTCTGCTTCTTCAGCGCCCGGCTCAACTGCCGCGAGTTCAGCAGACCCTGTTCGAGGAGAATTTCGCCGAGCCGCTTGCCGCTGGTTATTTGCAGGCCGATGGCAGCGTCCAGCTGGACGCGGTCGATCAAGCCTTTGTTGAGAAGAATCTGGCCAAGACGGGAGTTCTGATGGCTGGGCATGGAAAGGTCCGCGGCGCGAGTTGGTGGCTATGTGCAATCATGTGGCGCCGCGCCGCGGAAGTCACCCGACCAAAGATAGGGTGACGACGGCTGGCGGCGCCGAAGCCGAGCTACGGCGACGGGTGGTCGGCGTCCGGGCCCTTGTCGATCACCGCCACCAGCACCCAGCCCGGCTGCGGCTGCTGGTCGAATTCCGGTGTCACCACGTGCACCCAGCCTTCGGCGTTGCGGGCGAACAGCAGGCAGGCGCGTTCACCATGCAGGGCTTGGTAGTCGCTCCAGCCGAAACCCGGGGTCAAGGTGGTGGTGTACAGCTCGGCGCCCTGGCTCAGGCGGCTGGCGAGCTGCCCGTAGGTCAGTGGCTGGCTGCCGAGCAACTGGCCGCGGTGCTGGCCACTGGCGCGGTGCTTGTCACTGAGGCTGCGTTCGAGGCTGCTGGCCAGGCTGAACAAGCGGCGATGGCCAAAGTCGTGGCGAAAGCGCATGCAGGCCAAGGCGTTGAGTTCGCCCGCCGGTGACAAGGCGAGCAGGCGGCCGAGGCCGACCAGGTCGAGGTGGGCGTCGGCGTGCTGCGAGGCCGGATTACCGAAGTAGGTGGGCAGGTTCTCCATGCGCGCGGCACTGACGTTCTCCCAGCTGGAATCGGTGAGCAGGACTCGGCAGCCGAGCTGTTGCAGGGCGCTGGCCAGCTCGCGGGCAGGGCGGTGCGCGCCGACGATGAGAAAGCCGTTCGGCGCCGGTTCGGCGACCTTCAGCAGGCGCGCCAGCGGCCGCGCGGTGGCGCTTTGCAGCAGCACGGTGCCGATGATCACGGCGAAGGTCAGTGGCACCAGCAGTGCCGCGTCGGCATGCCCCGATTCACTCAGGCGCATGGCGAAGATCGCCGACACTGCGGCGGCGACAATCCCGCGTGGCGCGACCCAGGACAGCAGCAGGCGCTCGCGCCAGCCGAGGCTCGAGCCGTAAGTCGAGAGCGCCACGCACAGCGGCCGGGCGACGAACTGGATGACCAGTAGCAGCAACAGCACCTGCGGCCCCAGCGCCAGCAGCGCCTGCAGGTCGAGGCGCGCGGCGAGCAGGATGAACAGGCCGGAGATCAGCAGCACGCTGAGGTTCTCCTTGAAGTGCAGGATCGGCTGCACATCGACGCCCTGCATGTTGGCCAGGCGCATGCCCATCACCGTCACCGCGAGCAACCCTGATTCGTGCACGCTGAGATTGGCGGCGATGAATACGCCAAGCACCGCGGCGAGGGCGGCCAGGTTGTGCAGGTATTCCGGCAGCCAGTGGCGGCGCAGGACCTGGCCGAACAGCCAGCCGCCGGCCAGGCCGAACAGGCTGCCGCAGAGAATCACCGCGGCGAAGATGCGCAGGCTGAGCAGCAGCCCGCTGGCCTCGTCGCTGGCGACGATGTAGCTGAACACCACCACCGCGAACAGCGCGCCGATCGGGTCGATGACGATGCCTTCCCAGCGCAGGATGTTGGCGATCGAGGCCTTGGGGCGCACCACGCGGAGCATCGGCACAATCACGGTGGGGCCGGTGACCAGGGTCAGCGCGCCGAACAGCACCGCCATCGGCCAGCGAAAATCGAGCAGGTAGTGGGTAGTGACCGCGATCACCGCGCCGGTGGCGAGTGCGCCGAGGGTCACCATGCGCCGCACCACGCTGCCGATCTCGTGCCATTCGCTGAAGCGCAGGGTCAGGCTGCCCTCGAACAGGATCAGGGCGACGGACAGCGAGACCAGTGGAAACAGCAGCTGGCCGAACAGCGCTTGAGGATCGAGCCAGCCGAGAATCGGGCCGGCGAGAATGCCGCTGAGCAGGAGAAACAGAATCGCCGGGAGCCGCAGGCGCCAGGCCAGCCATTGGCAGGCCAACGCCACGCCGCCGATGCCGCCGACGGCGAGCAAAATCTGTTCTTCGTTCATCTTGCGTCCTTGTGCGAACGCCTGGCCCTACGTGGCCAGGCTATGAAAGACTAGCGGTGCCTCGTCCATAGATACAGCCCCGCCATGCCCGCCCTGGATCACCCCCTGATCGACCGTTTCCTTGACAATCTGTGGCTGGAGAAAGGCCTGTCCGAGCACACCCGTTCGGCTTATCGCAGCGACCTTGCGCACTTCAATGGCTGGCTGCAGGGGCGAGGCCTGGAGCTGGCGGCGGTCGGTCGCGACGCGATCCTCGATCACCTCGCCTGGCGCCTCGGCGCGGGCTATGTGGCGCGCTCCACCGCACGCTTTCTTTCCGGGCTGCGCGGCTTCTACCGCTTCCTGCTCAGCGAGGGGCTGATCAGCAACGATCCGACCCTGCAGGTCGAGCTGCCGCACATCGGCCGGCCGCTGCCGAAATCGCTCAGCGAGGCGGATGTCGAGGCCTTGCTGGCCGCCCCCGAGCTGGAAGACCCGATCGGGCTGCGCGACCGCGCCATGCTCGAGGTGCTCTACGCCTGCGGCCTGCGGGTCAGCGAACTGATCGCGCTGACGTTCGAGCAGGTCAACCTGCGCCAGGGCGTGCTCAAGGTGTTCGGCAAGGGCCGCAAGGAGCGCCTGGTGCCGCTCGGCGAAGAAGCCATCGTGTGGATCGAGCGTTACGTGCGCGAGGCGCGGCCGCTGCTGCTCGCCGGCAAGCCGAGCGATGTGTTGTTTCCCAGTCAGCGCGGCGAGCAGATGACCCGGCAGACCTTCTGGCACCGGATCAAGCACCAGGCCGCGGTTGCCGGCATCGGCAAGTCGCTGTCGCCGCACACTCTGCGACATGCTTTCGCCACCCACCTGCTCAATCACGGCGCCGACCTGCGCACCGTGCAGATGCTCCTCGGCCACAGCGATCTGTCGACCACGCAGATCTACACCCACATCGCCAAGGCGCGCCTGCAGGAGCTGCATGCGCGGCATCATCCGCGCGGTTGATGACCAGTGGTCGCCGACCTGCTGTCGTCGGCCCGCCGGGCCTTCTGTGGTAGTCTTCGTCCATCCGCAACACCCACCCGTCGCTCGACAGGAGTACCCATGCGCGTGACCCGAATTCTCGCTGCCGCCGCCTTCGGCCTGGCCAGCACCGTGACCCTTGCCGCTGACCCGGACCAGGCGATTCGCAGCACCCTGAAAACCCTGCAACCCGACCTGCCGATCGAAGCCATCGCGGAAAGCCCGATGAGCGGCATCTACCAGGTCCACCTCAAGGGCGGGCGTCAGCTGTACGCCAGCGCCGACGGCCAGTACCTGATGCAGGGCTACCTCTACCAGTTCAAGGATGGCCAGGCGGTCAACCTCACCGAGCAGGCGGAAAGCAAAGGCATCGCCAAGGAAATCAACGCGATTCCGACTTCCGAGATGGTGGTCTTCGCGCCGAAGGAGCCGAAGGCGCACATCACCGTGTTCACCGATACCGACTGCGGCTACTGCCAGAAGCTGCACAGCGAAGTGGCCGAGCTCAACCGTCGTGGCATCGAAGTGCGCTACGTGGCGTTCCCGCGTCAGGGCATCGACAGCCACGGCTACAACACCCTGGTCAGCGTGTGGTGCGCGAAGGACCGTCAGGCGGCGATGAACATGGCCAAGTCGCGCGAAGAACTGCCGGCGGCCAAGTGCGACAACCCGGTGGCCAAGCAGTACGCGCTGGGCCAGACCATCGGTGTGCAGGGCACCCCGGCGATCGTGCTCGGCAATGGCCAGATGATTCCTGGCTACCAGCCGGCGCCGCAACTCGCCAAACTGGCGCTTGAGGCCAAGTAATTCGCGGCTTGCAGCCGATTGACTAATAGGGAGCCGCTTCGTAAGGTGCGGCTCCTTCAGAATTCACGGCCGGGCATCGCTCGGCCGTTTTACGCAGTGCAGATGGGGAGTCGAGTGTGAAACCGGTCAAAGTTGGCATCTGTGGGCTGGGTACCGTCGGTGGCGGTACCTTCAACGTGCTCAAGCGCAACGCCGAGGAAATCGCGCGGCGTGCCGGGCGTGGCATCGAAGTGGCGCAGATTGCCCTGCGTTCGCAGAACCCGCAGTGCGACATTACCGGCACCCCGATTACCAACGATGTCTTCGCGGTGGCCAGCAACCCGGACATCGATGTGGTCATCGAGCTGATCGGCGGCTACACCATTGCCCGTGACCTGGTGCTGCAAGCTATCGACAACGGCAAGCACGTGGTCACCGCCAACAAGGCGCTGATCGCCGTGCACGGCAACGAAATCTTCGCCAAGGCGCGCGAGAAGGGCGTCATCGTTGCCTTCGAAGCCGCCGTGGCTGGTGGCATCCCGGTGATCAAGGCGATCCGCGAGGGTCTGGCCGGCAACCGCATCAACTGGCTGGCCGGCATCATCAACGGTACTGGCAACTTCATCTTGAGCGAAATGCGCGAGAAAGGCCGTGCCTTCGACGACGTGCTCAAGGAAGCCCAGGCACTCGGCTACGCCGAAGCCGATCCGACCTTCGACGTCGAGGGTATCGACGCTGCGCACAAGCTGACCATCCTCGCCTCGATCGCCTTCGGCATTCCGCTGCAGTTCGACAAGGCCTACACCGAAGGCATCAGCAAACTGACCAGTGCCGACGTCAACTACGCCGAAGCGCTGGGCTACCGCATCAAGCACCTCGGCGTAGCGCGGCGCACCGACGCCGGCATCGAGCTGCGTGTGCACCCGACGCTGATCCCCGCCGACCGCCTGATCGCCAACGTCAACGGCGTGATGAACGCGGTAATGGTCAATGGCGATGCTGCCGGATCGACGCTGTTCTACGGCGCTGGCGCCGGCATGGAGCCGACCGCCTCGTCGGTGGTTGCCGACCTGGTCGACGTGGTCCGTGCACTGACCACCGACCCGGAAAACCGCGTGCCGCACCTGGCGTTCCAGCCGGACGCGCTGTCCGATCACCCGATCCTCGCCATCGAGGCCTGCGAGAGCGCCTATTACCTGCGCATCCAGGCCAAGGATCACCCGGGCGTGCTGGCCCAGGTGGCGAGCATTCTCTCCGAGCGCGGGATCAACATCGAGTCGATCATGCAGAAGGAAGCCGAGGAGCACGATGGCCTGGTGCCGATGATCCTGGTCACCCATCGCGTGCGCGAGGCGCAGATCAACGAAGCGATCAGCGCCCTGGAAGCACTCAACGACGTGGTCGGCAGTGTCGTCCGTCTCCGCGTCGAGCAACTGGTCTGAGGTAGAAAGTCATGCGTTATATCAGTACCCGCGGCCAGGCCCCGGCGCTCAATTTCGAAGACGTGCTGCTGGCCGGCCTGGCCAGCGACGGCGGCCTGTATGTGCCGGAAAACCTGCCACGCTTCACCGTCGAGGAGATCGCCTCCTGGGCCGGCCTGCCGTACCACGAGCTGGCCTTCCGGGTGATGCGTCCGTTCGTCGCCGGCAGCATCGCCGATGCCGATTTCAAGAAGATTCTCGAAGAGACCTACGGGGTGTTCGCCCACAACGCCGTGGCGCCGCTGCGCCAGCTGAACGGCAACGAGTGGGTGCTCGAGCTGTTCCACGGCCCGACCCTGGCGTTCAAGGACTTCGCCCTGCAACTGCTCGGCCGCCTGCTCGACCATGTGCTGAGCAAGCGCAACGAGCGCGTGGTGATCATGGGCGCCACCTCCGGTGACACCGGCTCGGCGGCCATCGAAGGCTGCAAGGCCTGCGAGCATGTGGACATTTTCATCATGCACCCGCACAACCGGGTGTCCGAAGTGCAGCGCCGGCAGATGACCACCATCCTCGGCGAGAACATCCACAACATCGCCATCGAAGGCAACTTCGACGACTGCCAGGAGATGGTCAAGGCCAGCTTCGCCGACCAGAGCTTCCTCAAGGGCACCCGGCTGGTGGCGGTCAACTCGATCAACTGGGCGCGGATCATGGCCCAGATCGTCTACTACTTCCACGCCGCGCTGCAGCTCGGCGGTCCGGCGCGTTCGGTGGCCTTCTCGGTGCCAACCGGCAACTTCGGCGACATTTTCGCCGGTTACTTGGCGCGCAACATGGGCCTGCCGATCAGCCAGCTGATCGTCGCCACCAACCGCAACGACATCCTGCACCGCTTCATGAGCGGCAATCAGTACGTCAAGGACACCCTGCACCCGACCCTGTCGCCGTCGATGGACATCATGGTTTCGTCCAACTTCGAGCGCCTGCTGTTCGACCTGCACGGCCGCAACGGCGCGGCGATTGCCGAGCTGATGGACACCTTCAAGCAGGGTGGCGGTTTCAGCGTCGAAGAAGAGCGCTGGACCGAGGCGCGCAAGCTGTTCGACTCGCTGGCGGTGAACGACGAGGAAACCTGCGAGACCATCGCCGAGGTGTACCAGGAGTGCGGTGAGCTGCTCGACCCGCACACCGCGATCGGCGTGCGCGCCGCGCGCGAGTGCCGGCGCAGCCTGGCCATCCCGATGGTCACCCTGGGCACCGCGCACCCGGTCAAGTTCCCCGAGGCGGTGGAGAAGGCCGGTGTCGGCCAGGCCCCGCAACTGCCGCCGCACCTAGCTGACCTGTTCCAGCGCGACGAGCGCTGCACCGTGCTGGCCAACGACCTGAAGACCGTACAGGGCTTCGTCAGCGCCCACGGCAACCGCGGCAAGCCGCTATAAGGCGGGCGATGCGACGAGAAAGGCCGGCAGCGATGCCGGCCTTTTTCATTTCCGCGATCCGAGGATCACGCAGGCACTCTTGTCGAAGCCGCCGACGTAGGGGTTGCCCCAACCCATCACGCAGCCGATGCGCTGGTTGCGCTGGCGCTCCCAGGACTCCACCGGGTACTGGCGATGCCAGGCTTCGTACAGCTGGCGACTCTGCTTGGACAGGCGCAGCTGGTAGTGCTGGCTCATGTACAGGTAGGTGCGCGCAATCATCCCGCGCACCTGCTTGCGCGGCATCGCCAGCTTGGCCTTGAAGTCCACCACCACCGGGCAGGCGCCGTACTGACTGGGCGCCTGTGGCAGCCAGCCGTAGGCGAAGTTACCGCGATCGCCGTTGATCTCGCCGATGCCCGGGACCAGGTTGTGCAGGTCGGCCTCGGCGCGCTGGTAGACCTTGTCGTGGCGCGTGCAGTTCTTGCGTCCACCCTGTTGCCAGCACTGGCGCTGATGGCCGATCTGCCAGGCCGGCACGATGTGCTCCCACTCGATGCGCGCGGCGCGCTGGGCGTTCTTGCGCGGTACGTAGCCACAGCTGCCGAGGTCGACACGATTGCCCTGGTATTTGCAGCCGCAGTAGAACTCCACCGATTGCCGGCTATACAGCTTCCAGCCGATCTTTTTGGCTTCGCTGAAGGTGCGTGGCGGTTGGGCGAGGGCGCTGCTGGCGCAGAGCAGGAGCAGGACGGCGAGGGTACGGCTGACGCGCATGCGGAGAGGTCCAAAAGCGCCGCATCATAGCGAGATAGAGCGCTTTGCCAAGACTGGCAAGGTGCTGGCCAGCGGTGGCCAAGGGCCGTCTTGGCGGCCTCAGGGCTGGATGCCGTGACGCTTCAGCAACTGCGCCAGCTCGCCGGTGGCCTTGAGTTCGCCGATCGCCTGGTTGATCTGCGGCAGCAGGTGCACCGCCGGCGAGCGGCGCGACAGGCCCAGGTGGTAGCTGCTTTCCAGATACGGGCGCGCGGCGTGCACGATGTGGCCCTTGAATGCCGGCTGCTGGTTCAGCTCCTGGGCGGTCAGGTCGATGGCCAGGAAGGCGTCGACACGGCCGAGGAGGGCCATCTGGAACAGCTGCTGCACCGACACCACCTCGACCACCTGCAGCGGCAGCTCGCGGCGCGCACGGTCGAACTCCTCGCCGTAGTTGTGGCCGATGACGATGCCGATCAGCAGCCCCTGCAGGTCGCGCCATTCGCTGAACTCGATGGGTAGCGGCCGTTCGACGTTGTAGTAGAGGTAGCCGCGCTTGCTCAGCACCGGCTCGGAGAACACCAGGAAGCCGGCGCGCTCCTCGTTGCTGCTGATCAGCGTCACGCCGTCCTTTTCGCCACGCTGCAGCTTCTGCATCAGGCGTTGCTGCGGCAGCAACTCGAGGTCGGTGCTGCGCTCGAGGCGTTGGCCGATCAGCTGGAGCAGCTCGTAGGACAGGCCCTTGCTGGCCATGCCGTGGGCTTCCTGGGTAAATGGCGGCCAGTTGGCTTCCTCGGCGAAGTGCAGCGGGGCATCGGCGGGCATCTCCGCCGGCAGCTCGAGGCTGCCGCACAGGCTGAGGTAGAGCAGGGCGGCCAGCGGCAGCGAGGTCAGTTTATGCATCGGCAATCCGTTCCGAGTGGCGAGATTCAGAGCGCGCCGGCGGCGCGCAGGTCGGCGATGTCCGCGGCGCTGTAGCCGAGGGCGGCGAGCACCTCGGCGTTGTGCTCACCCAGCCCCGGGCCGATCCACTCGCTGCTGCCGGGCGTCGCCGACAGTTTGGGAACGATGCCGGGCATCTTGAACGGCCGGCCATCCGGCAGCTTGGCGGAGAGGAACATCTCGCGGGCGAGGAATTGCGGGTCGCTGAACATGTCCTCGGTGGAGTAGATGCGGCTGGCCGGCACTTCGGCGTTGCCGAGCACCTCGAGCACCTGGGCCAGCGGCAAGGCGCGCGCCCAGCGGTCGATCACCCCGTACAGCTCATCGCGGCGCGCGTCGCGGCCGTCGTTGCCGGCCAGCTGCGGATCATCGGCCAGGTCGTGGCGGCCGATCGCCTGCATGAAGCGCTTGAAGATCGCGTCACCGTTGGCGGCGATCTGCACATGCTTGCCGTCGGCGGTGGTGTGCACCGACGACGGCGTGATGCCGGGCATGATGTTGCCGGTGCGCTCGCGGATGAAACCGAACACGTCGAACTCCGGGACCATGCTTTCCATCATCGCGAAGATTGCCTCGTACAGCGCCACGTCGACCACCTGGCCCTGGCCGCCGTTGACCTCGCGGTGCCGCAGCGCCATCAGCGCGCCGATCACCCCCCACAGCGCGGCGATCGAGTCGCCGATGGAAATCCCCGTGCGCACCGGCGGACGGTCCTCGAAACCGGTGATGTAGCGCAGCCCGCCCATCGATTCACCGACCGCGCCGAAGCCCGGCTGGTCCTTCATCGGTCCGCTCTGGCCGAAGCCGGACAGGCGCACCATCACCAGCTTGGGGTTCAGCGCATGCAGCACGTCCCAGCCGAGGCCGAGCTTTTCCAGCACGCCGGGGCGGAAGTTCTCGATCAGCACGTCGGCCTCGGCGAGCAGCTTCTTCAGCACCTCGCGGCCGCGTTCGTGCTTGAGGTTGAGGGTCAGCGACTTTTTGTTGCGCGCCTGCACGAACCACCACAGCGAGGTGCCCTCGTAGAGCTTGCGCCACTTGCGCAACGGGTCGCCGCCATCGGGTGATTCGACCTTGATCACATCGGCGCCGAACTCGGCGCAAATGCGCGCGGCGAAGGGGCCGGCGATCAAGGTGCCGAGCTCGATCACTTTCAGCCCGGCGAGGGGTTTGGCGCTGTCCATCGGTCATTCCATGCGGCAGGGGAGTGTCACGACTCTAGCGCGCGGCCGACGACGAGAACAGCACGGCGCACGAACTGGCTGGCTGGCGAAGACGCGGCATGCCACGTAGAGTGAAGTCATCTGCCCGACGCCAGTCGTTCTGCCTTGACCATGCCCAAGCGCACCGCTGTCTCCCGTTGCATCGCCGCCCCCTCGGCCCGGGGGCTGTCATGCAACTGAACGTTCAGACCCTGGTGGTCATGGATATCTACACCCTGCTGCTGGTCGGCGTGCTGATGCTGCACGCCTGGACCCGCGGCCGCCGCGAGGCGACCCTCGGCTACCTGGCAGCGGCGCTGCTGATCGGCACGCTCGGCACGGTACTCGGCAGCCTGCGCGGCCTGGGCATCGACGTGGTGCCGCTGGTGCTCGGCAACGTGCTGCTGCATTTGAGCGCAGCGCTCACCTGGACCGCGCTGCGGGTGTTCACCGGCCGGCGCATCCATTGGCCGGGCGTGGTCGCCGGCATGGTGGTCTGGCTGCTGCTGTGCCTGCTGCCACCGTTCTACGAGTCGCTGGCGCTACGCGTGCTGGTCGGCTCGCTGACCATGGCGGCGTACGCCGTGCTCGGCGCATTCGAGCTGTGGCGCAGCCGGGCGCAGCTGGAAGTGGACTATCGGCCGGCGCTGGTGCTGCTGCTGTTCCATGGCGGGTTCTATTCGGTGCGTGCGGTGTTCGACCGCGGCATGCCGTTCGATACGATCAACCAGGACAACGCGTTCTTCGCCGTGCTGGTGCTGGAGACCCTGCTGTACGCCATCGGCATCGCCTTCGTCTGCCTGGCGATGGTCAAGGAGCGCGCCGAGCTGAGCTACAAGCGCGCCTCGCTGCGCGATCCGCTGACCGGCATCGGCAACCGCCGCGCGTTCATCGATTCCGCCGAACAGATGCTGGTCGGCTGCGCGCGCCTGCAGCGCCCGGCGGTGCTGCTGCTCTGTGACCTCGACTACTTCAAGCGCCTCAACGACAGCTTCGGCCACGCGGTGGGCGATCAGGCGCTCGCCGCGTTCAGCCAGATCCTCAGCAGCCGCACCCGCCAGAACGACGTCTGCGCGCGGATCGGCGGCGAGGAATTCGCCTGCCTGCTCACCGACGCCGACCACGGCGTGGCGCTGGTGCTCGCCGAGCGGGTGCGCCGCGAGTTCGCCGAGCTGCCGTTCGTCGCCGGCGCGCAGCTCAGCGTGAGCATCGGCATCGCCGATGCCTACCAGGCCGACTTCGAGCTGACCCGCCTGCTGTCGCTGGCCGATCAGGCGCTGTACGCGGCCAAGGCGGCGGGGCGCAACCGGGTCGAGGTCTACCGCGCGACCTCCTGAGCATTGCGGCGGGCTGTGGGCGATCAATTCGGGGTAGACTGGCGCCCCTTCCGCATCGTCAAAGAAGCCTGCCCATGGCCCTGCAAGCCACGCCTTATAAAGTCGAAATCAACCTCACCGATATGGACCGCAGCGTCTACGAGACCCTGCGCTTCACCGTGGCCAAGCACCCCTCGGAAACCGAAGAACGCCTGGCCGTACGCCTGATCGCCTATGTGCTGTGGTACGGCGAGCAGCTGAGCTTCGGCCGCGGCCTGTCGGACGTCGACGAGCCGGCGCTGTGGGAAAAAAGCCTCGATGACCGCGTGCTGCACTGGATCGAAGTCGGCCAGCCGGACGCCGATCGCATCACCTGGTGCTCGCGCCGCACCGAACGCTTCAGCCTGGTGGCCTACGGCAGCCTGCGCGTGTGGCAGACCAAGGTGCTCGACAGCGTGCGCCAGCTGAAGAACATCAACGTGGTGGCGGTTGACCAGGACGCCCTCGAGCACCTGGCCGTCGACCTGCCGCGCTCGATCAACTGGAGTGTGATGATCAGCGACGGCGTGTTGTTCGTCACCGACGAGCGCGGCCAGCACGAGATTCCGCTGGAGTGGCTGCACGGCGAGCGCTGAGCGCCCGTCAGCTGAGCTTCGCCACGCCACCCGCTACCGAATTCGACGAAAGAACCCGCATGCGCATCGAGTCCCGCCCGCTACCCGCTCAACTGCCCGATCTCGGCAACCTGCCGCCCCTGCTGACCCGCCTGTACGCCGCGCGCGGCGTGCAGTCCGCCGCCGAACTGGACAAGGGCCTGGCGCGGCTGATCCCGTATCAGCAGCTGAAGGGCATCGAGGCGGCGGTCGATCTGCTGGTCACGGCGCTGCAGCAGCGCCAGCGCATCCTCATCGTTGGCGACTTCGATGCCGACGGCGCCACCGCCAGCTCGGTCGGCGTGCTCGGCCTGCGCATGCTCGGCGCGGCGGCGGTCGACTACCTGGTGCCGAACCGTTTCGAGTACGGCTACGGCCTGACCCCGGAGATCGTCGCGGTGGCGCTGGGTCGCCAGCCCGACCTGCTGATCACCGTCGACAACGGCATCTCCAGCGTCGACGGCGTGGCGGCGGCCAAGGCGGCCGGGCTGCAGGTACTGGTCACCGACCACCACCTGCCCGGTCCGGAACTGCCGGCGGCGGACGCCATCGTGAATCCCAACCAGCCCGGTTGCGACTTCCCGAGCAAGGCGCTGGCCGGTGTCGGGGTGATCTTCTACGTGCTGCTGGCGCTGCGTGCGCGGTTGCGTGAGCTCGGCTGGTTCGCCAGCGGGCGCGCCGCCGAGCCGCGTCCGGCCGAACCGAACCTCGGCGAGCTGCTCGACCTGGTGGCGCTGGGCAGCGTCGCCGACGTGGTGCCGCTCGACGCCAACAACCGCATCCTCGTTCACCAGGGCCTGGCGCGCATCCGCGCCGGCCGCGCACGCCCCGGCCTGCGGGCGATCCTCGAAGTGGCCGGCAAGCAGCACGGGCGCATCACCTCCACCGACCTCGGTTTCATCCTCGGCCCGCGCCTCAACGCGGCCGGGCGCCTGGACGACATGAGCCTGGGCATCGAATGCCTGCTCTGCGATGACGAGCCGCTGGCCCGCGACATGGCGGTGCAGCTCGACCAGCTCAACCAGGACCGCAAGGCCATCGAGCAGGGCATGCAGCGTGAGGCGCTGGCCCAGCTCAAGGACCTGCCGGTGGAAGACCTGCCGTTCGGCCTGTGCCTGTTCGAGGCGGATTGGCACCAGGGGGTGATCGGCATCCTCGCCTCGCGCCTCAAGGAGCGCTACCACCGCCCGGCGATCGCCTTCGCCGACGCCGGTGACGGACTGCTCAAGGGCTCGGCGCGCTCGGTGCCGGGCCTGCACATCCGCGACGCGCTGGATGCGGTGGCGGCCAAGCACCCGGGGCTGATCAGCAAGTTCGGCGGCCACGCCATGGCCGCCGGGTTGTCGCTGCCCCAGGAGCATTTCGGCGCGTTCGCCGCGGCGTTCGACAGCGAAGTGCGCCGCCAGCTCAGCGAGGACGACCTGACCGGGCGGCTGCTCTCCGACGGCGCGCTGGCGGCGGAGGAGTTCCACCTGCCGCTGGCCAAGGAGCTGCGCAACGCCGGGCCGTGGGGTCAGCACTTCCCTGAACCGCTGTTCCACGGCGTGTTCCAGCTGGTGCAGCAGCGCATCGTCGGTGAGCGCCACCTCAAGGTGGTGCTGAAGAGCGAGTGCGGGGCGGTGCAGCTGGACGGCATCGCCTTCGGCGTCGACCGCGAACTGTGGCCGAACCCCACCGTGCGCTGGGTCGAGCTGGCCTACAAGCTCGACGTCAACGAGTTCCGCGGCCAGGAATCGGTGCAACTGCTGATTGCCCATATCGCCCCGCGTTAAGGCGGAAATCCCCGCTGCGCCCCGACCGGTCGGCTGGCTACCTTCGTGGCTAGCCGACAACAACAAGAAGGGCTGCACCATGCACGAGTCGACCATCCGTCCCGCCACCACCGTGCTGTTGCTGCGCCCCGGCGCGGACCCGGCGACGCCACTGGAAGTGTTCATGGTGGTGCGCAACCACCAGATCGACTCGTTCTCCGGCGCCTTGGTGTTTCCCGGCGGCAAGCTCGAGACCGCCGATGCGGCGCCCGGTTTGCGCGACCGCTGCACGCTGGCCGAGGCGCTCGGCGACGACGAACTGACCTTCCGCATCGCCGGCATCCGCGAGGCCTTCGAGGAGTGCGGCGTGCTGCTCGCCCGCCGGCGCGGCGAGACCGAGCTGCTGAGTGCCGCGCAGCTGGGGCCGATCGAGGCGCGCTGGCGCGCCCGGCTGAACGCCAACACGGCCGGCATCGCCGAGCTGGTGGAAGCCGAGGACCTGCTGTTGGCGGTCGACTGCCTGGTGCCGTTCGCCCACTGGATCACCCCGGATTTCGTGCCGAAGCGCTTCGACACCTGGTTCTTCGCCGCGCTGGCGCCGGCCGACCAGCTGGCCCTGCACGACGGTTCGGAGTCGGTCGCCTCGCTGTGGGTGGCGCCGCAGCAGGCGCTCAGCGATGCCGCGGCGGGGCGGCACACCCTGGTGTTCGCCACCGAGCAGAACCTGCGCCTGCTCGCCGAGGCCGACAGCGCGGCGCAGGTGCTGGCGGTGGCCCGCCAGCGGCGCATCGTCGCCGTGCAGCCGTGGCTGGAGGACGTCGACGGCGTGCGCCACCTGCGTATTCCGGCGGACGCCGGCTACGCACCGCAGGCGAGCTGGCGGCTGGGTTGAGTTCAGCCGATTTTGATCCTTTCGATCTACAGGCTTCACTGATAGAGGGCGGCACACTGGCTGCCTCGTCACTGCGCTGAGAGAGGATTTCCCATGGACGCGTTCAAGGATCGGGTACTGGCCGGCAAGGTGGCGTTCGTCGCCGGCGGCTCGAGTGGAATCAACCTCGGCATCGCCGAGTATTTCTCCCACCACGGCGCGCGCGTGGCGTTGCTCAGCCGCAGCCAGGACAAGCTCGACCTGGCGGTCGCCGGCATCCAGGCCGCCGGCGGCGAGGCGCTGGGCATTGCCGCCGACGTGCGCGACTACGCCGCGGTCGAGGCCGCCATTGCCCAGGTGCAGCGCCAGTGGGGCAATCTCGACGTGGTGGTCTCGGGCGCCGCCGGCAACTTCGTCGCCGCCGCGAAGGACATGTCGGCCAACGCCTTCAAGACCGTGGTCGACATCGACCTGCTCGGCACCTTCAACGTGCTGCGTGCGTCCTACGCCTACCTGAATAAACCCGGCGCCTCGCTGATCTCCATCACCGCGCCGCAGGCGGTCAAGCCGCGGGTCTACCAAGCGCATGTGTGCGCCGCGAAGGCCGGTATCAACATGCTCACCCAGTGCCTGGCGATGGAGTGGGGCGTCGACGGCATCCGCGTCAACGCCATCTCGCCGGGGCCGATCAGCGGCACCGAGGGCATGGCGCGACTGGCGCCGACGCCGGAGGCCGAGCACGCGGTGAAGGCGCACCTGGCGCTGCGCGACTACGGCGAGAAGCGCGATATCGCCGACCTGGCGCTGTTCCTCGCCTCGGACAATTCACGCTACATCACCGGCACCATCATCGACTGCGACGGTGGCAGCAAGCTCGGTGACGCCGACCTGCCGCCGCTGCCGCCGCTGCCGCCACGCGGCTGAGCGCGACCGGACGAACGGCGGAAAAACGCCTTGAACCGCCCGGCCTAGCACCAGTCCACTACGAAGATCGCCGGCCCGGCCGGCGATGGTCGCGGAAGGATGTCGGCTGTCTCCCGCTTCAGCCCGCTCTGAACGAGGGACAGCGCCATGCGCACCGCCTCTTCGCACCACCTGCTGCGCTTCCTCCTGCTCGCCCTGTGCGGCGCCCTGTTGCTGGTGCTGGCCGACCGCGCCGGCGCCCGCGATTTCCGGGTCACCCGCGCCGACGACCAGTCCGATGGCGTCTGCAACAGCCAGTGCACCCTGCGCGACGCGGTGATCAGCGCCAACCGCCTGGGCGGCAGCAACCGCATCCTGCTCGCCGCCGGCACCTACACGCTGCAGTTGCCGCCCCCGGGCGGCGAGGACGGGCAGATCTTCGACGAGGACCAGAACGCCAATGGTGACCTCGACATCACCGCCGGCAGCCTCAGCCTGATCGGCGTCGGGACGGCTCAGACGCTGATCGACGGCGGCGGCATCGACCGCATCCTCGAAGTGCTCGGCGGCGCCAGCCTGACCGTGCAGGACCTGACCCTGCGCAACGGCCGTACCTCCACCAACGGCGGCGCCATCGAGAACCTCGGCAGCCTGCTGGTGCGCCGCGTGCTGTTGCAGGACAACCTGGCCTTCGACTCGTTTGGCCGCGGCGAGGGCGGGGCGATCGCCAACAACGGCACGCTCGAGGTGTACAACTCGACGTTCGAGCGCAACCGCGCCGACTTCGGCGACTCGGGGCATGCCTGGGGCGGGGCGATCTTCAATTCGGGCACGCTGCTGGTGCGTGACAGCCTGTTCCGCAACAACATCACCAACGGCGACGACGTGGTCGCCCTCGGCGGGGCGATCTTCAACACCGGCAACGCCGACGTGGCGCGCTGCGCCTTCTTGCTGCACCGCTCGGACGGCCCGGGCATCGTCATCCGCAACGACGGCAACGGCGTGTTCAAGCTGACCAACGTGACGATTTCCGGCAAGAACGCCATCGGCGAGCGCGACAACGATTCCGTGGTCGCCAACGGTTCGTACTTCCCGATGTTCGGCGGCACGCCGAGCATGACCCTGATCAACGTCACCATCGCCGACAACCTGGCGCTCGGCGTGCTCAACTACGGCAACCTGCTGGTGCGCAACAGCCTGATCGCCGGCAATGGCAACGAGTCGATCGGCGTCAGCAACTGCCTGAACGGCCCCGGCGCCACCTACCAGGCGCGCGGCCTGCTGCTCGGCACCGACACCGGCAACTGCACGGCGGACATCCTCACCAACGATGCGGAAACCTTCACCAAGGTGCTCTACCCACTGGCCGACAACAACTCGACCCTGCCGACCCATGCCTTGCGCCCGGCCAGTCCGGCGGTCGACAGCGGCGTGGGTTCCTGCACCAGCCATGATCAGCGCGGCTCCATGCGTCCGCGCGACGGCAACAACGACGGCGTGGCGGCCTGCGACCTCGGTGCCTACGAGCGGCCGGCCAAGCGTTGAGGGGCGGGTTGTCGCGGCCCGCAGCCGCGACAACTTCCGTTAACCGCGAGGGTGGCTTACCAGCCGAGCTGCTTGTTGAAACCGAGGGCGTCGTAGTAGTCGCCCTGGTAGCTGATCTTGCCGTTCTTGATGCGCACGAAGCTGACGCCCTCGAACTTCAGCGGCTTGCCGGTGGCCTTGGTCTCGGCGCTCCAGTCGCCGCTGTTGGTGCCGGCGAACTCCCACTGGAAGGCGATGCCGTCGGCGCTGACGATCGGCTCGCTGGTCATCTTCCAGGTCAGGTCCGGCACCGCGCCGATGAACACCTTGATCACGTTGTCGCGGGCGGCCGCCTTGCCGTTCTGCGGGGTGCCGACGGTGGCGTCGAAATACACCGCGTCGTCGGCCAGGAAGCTGGCGGCCTTGTCGACGTCGTGGGCGTTCCAGGCGGCCATGTAGCCGTCGACGATGGCTTTGGCGTCGGCCGCCTGGGCCAGGCCGGCGAAGGCGCAGAGCAGGATGAAGCTGAGATTACGCACGGTGTTACGCATCGCTTGTTCTCCTGATGATTGAGATCGGTACCGCATTGGCGCAGGACGTTGTAGGAGCGACTTCAGTCGCGATGGCGCGATGCGACAGCACCGAGCCCAGGCCGGGCCTTATGGCCCGGATCGCGAATGAATTCGCTCCTACGCACGACTTCGGGGTTATTGCTCAGTGCTTGATCATCACGTGGCGGATCGCCGTGTAATCCTCCAGGCCGTACATCGACAGGTCCTTGCCGTAGCCGGACAGCTTCATGCCGCCGTGCGGCATCTCGCTGACCAGCATGAAGTGCGTGTTGACCCAGGTGCAGCCGTACTGCAGGCGCGCCGACAGGCGATGGGCGCGGCCGACGTCGCCGGTCCACACCGAGGAGGCCAGGCCGTAGTCGGAGTCGTTGGCCCAGGTCAGTGCCTGTTCCTCGTCATCGAAGCGGGTCACCGAGACCACCGGGGCGAACACCTCGCGGCGGACGATCTCGTCATCCTGCTGGGCGCCGGCCAGCACCGTCGGCTCGAAGAAGAAACCGGCGCCGCTGCCGGCGTTGCCGCCGGTGACCACCTCGATGTGCGACTGCGCCTTGGCGCGTTCGACGAAGCCGGCCACGCGGTCGCGGTGCTGCTGGGTGATCAGCGGGCCGAGCTCGGTGCTCGGGTCGTCCTGCAGGCCGGACTTGAGGCTGCCGACCGCGGCGCCGAGTTCGGCGACGAACTTCTCGTAGATGCCTTTCTGCGCGTAGATGCGGCAGGCGGCGGTGCAGTCCTGCCCGGCGTTGTAGAAGCCGAAGGTGCGGATGCCCTCGACCGCAGCTTCCAGGTCGGCGTCGTCGAAGATGATCACCGGCGCCTTGCCGCCGAGCTCCATGTGCGTGCGCTTCACGCTCGCCGCGGTGCTGGAGATGATGTGCGAGCCGGTCGCCACCGAGCCGGTCAGCGAGACCATGCGCACCTTGCTGTGGGTGACCAGCGGGTTGCCGACGCTGGCGCCGCGACCGAAGACGATGTTGACCACCCCGGCGGGGAACAGCTCGGCGAGGAATTCGGCGAGTTTCAGCGCGCTCAGCGGGGTCTGCTCGGACGGCTTGAGCACCACGGTGTTGCCGGCGGCCAGGGCCGGGGCGAGCTTCCAGGCGGCCATCATCAGCGGGTAGTTCCACGGCGCGATGGAGGCGACCACGCCAATCGGGTCGCGGCGGATCATCGAGGTGTGGCCGGGCAGGTACTCGCCGGCGGCGGAACCGGTCAGGCAGCGGCTGGCGCCGGCGAAGTAGCGGAACACGTCGGCGATCGCCGGGATCTCGTCGTTCAGCGCCGCGGCGTAGGGTTTGCCGCAGTTCTGCGACTCGAGCTTGGCCAGCTCCTCACCGTGCGCCTCAATCTTGTCGGCCAGGCGCAGCAACAGCATGGCGCGGTCCTTCGGCGCGGTCTGCGCCCAGGCCGGGAAGGCCGCCTCGGCGGCGCGCACCGCGGCATCCACCTGCGCTTCGCTGGCCTCGGGAATCTGGATCAGCGCCGCGCCCAGTGCCGGGTTGAGCACCGGTTGCGCGGGGCCTTCACCGGCGACCAGTTGGCCATTGATCAGCAGTTTGGTTTGCATGGCGGGACCTCGTGTTGACGTGTGATGGGTGAGAGGGGGAGGGCTCAGCCCCTCACCCCAGCCCTCTCCCGGAGGGAGAGGGGGTTGATCCGTACGGGGCGCCAGCGACGGCGCCCGAATGAGCGTCCGTAGGATGGATGGGACCGCCCAGATTGAGCTGGGCGAAACCCACGCGTCGCCGATGGGTATCGCTGCGCTCAACCCATCCTACGGTTCTGGCATTGCACTCACTTGCCGCTCCCGGCCACGCCCTCGCCACCCTTGGTCAGGTAGTAGGCGCCGAGGATCGGCAGCATGGTCACCAGCATCACCAGCATGGCCACCACGTTGGTCACCGGCACGTCGCGCGGGCGCGACAGCTGGTTGAGCAGCCACAACGGCAGGGTGCGTTCGTGGCCGGCGGTGAAGGTGGTGACGATGATCTCGTCGAACGACAGGGCGAACGCCAGCATGCCGCCGGCCAGCAGCGCCGAGCCGAGGTTGGGCAGGATGATGTAGCGGAAGGTCTGCCAGCCGTCGGCGCCGAGGTCCATGCTCGCTTCGATCAGGCTGTAGCTGGTGCGGCGGAAGCGGGCGATGACGTTGTTGTAGACGATCACCACGCAGAAGGTCGCGTGGCCGATGACGATGGTCAGCACCCCCGGTTCGATGCCGAGGGTCTTGAACGCTGAGAGCAGGGCGATGCCGGTGATGATGCCGGGCAGGGCGATCGGCAGGATCAGCATCAGCGAGATGCTCTCCTTGCCGAAGAAGTCGCGGCGGTACAGCGCGGCGGCAGCCAGAGTGCCGAGGACCATGGCGATCAGCGTGGCCAGGCAGGCGATCTGCACCGACAGCTCGATGGCCTCGAGCACGTCGGCGCGGGCGAAGGCGACGCTGAACCAGTGCAGGGTGAAGCCCTGCGGCGGGAAGCTGAATGCCGCGTCTTCGGTGTTGAAGGCATAGACGAAGATGATCAGGATCGGGAAGTGCAGGAACACCAGCCCACCCCAGGCCGCCAGCTTGAGGCCCCAGGAAGCGCGCTCCCCCTGATTGTCAGCATTAGAGTGCATCGAAGGCCCCCAGTCGTTTGACGATGGACAGGTAGATGGCGATCAGCACGATCGGCACCAGGGTGAAGGCGGCGGCCATCGGCATGTTGCCGATCGAGCCCTGCTGGGAATACACCATGCTGCCGATGAAGAAGCCGGGCGGACCGATCAGCTGCGGCACGATGAAGTCGCCCAAGGTCAGCGAAAACGTGAAGATCGAGCCGGCGGCGATGCCCGGAATCGACAGCGGCAGAATCACCTGGGTGAAGGTCTGCCGCGGCTTGGCGCCGAGGTCCGCCGAGGCCTGCAGCAGTGACGGCGGCAGGCGCTCCAGCGAGGCCTGGATCGGCAGGATCATGAACGGCAGCCAGATGTAGACGAACACCAGGAAGCGCCCGAGGTGCGAGGTCGACAGGGTGCTGCCGCCGACCCCGGGAATACCGAGGATGAACTGCAGCAGCGGCATCAGGCCGAGGCTGTCGACGAACCACTGCGCCACCCCGCCCTTGGCCAGCAGCAGCGTCCAGGCGTAGGCCTTGACGATGTAGCTGGCCCACATCGGCAGCATCACCGCGATGTAGAAGAACGCCTTGGTCTTGCCGGTGGTGTAGCGCGCCATGTAGTAGGCGATCGGGAAGGCGAGGATGGCGCTGGCGATCGACACCGCCACGGCCATGGTCAGGGTACGCAGGATGATGTCGAAGTTGGCGGCCTGGAACAGCGCGGCGAAGTTGGCCAGCGTCAGGTCCGGGGTCACCGCCATGGTGAAGTCGTCGAAGGTGTAGAAGCCCTGCCAGAGCAGGGTCAGCAGCGAGCCGAGGTAGATCGCGCCGAACCACAGCAGCGGCGGAATCAGCAGCAGCGCCAGGTACAGGTTGGGCTTGCGATACAGCAGGCTGGACAGACGGCGCAGCGGGCCGCCGGTCAGGCTGTCGGCGCTGGCGAGCGAGGTGGACGACATGTCAGGCGCCCTCGGCCGGCGTGTCGCGCAGCGCCACCATGGCTTCGCGCGGCCAGTGGGCGATCACCTGCTGGCCGGTCTCGAACTGGTTGGCGCTGCCGTGCTGCCACTGGTTGTTGGCCTGGCTGACGGCGAGGGTCTGGCCGTTGTCCAGGCGAATCTCGTAGCGGGTCGCGGCGCCCTGGTACTGGATGTCGTGGAGCAGGCCGGCGATTTGCACGTGGTCGCCCTGCGCGCCATCGCCGAAGCGGATGTGCTCGGGGCGGATCGAGAACGGCGCGCTGCTGCCGGCGATGCGCTGCGCCAGCTCGCCGCGCAGCACGTTGGAGGTGCCGACGAACTCGGCGACGAAGGCGGTGGCCGGCTGCATGTACAGATTGCGCGGGGTGTCGACCTGCTCGATGCGGCCCTTGTTGAACACCGCCACGCGGTCGGACATCGACAGCGCCTCGGTCTGGTCGTGGGTGACGAAGATGAAGGTGATGCCCAGTTGGCGCTGCAGCTTCTTCAGCTCGCTCTGCATCTGCTCGCGCAGCTTGAGGTCGAGGGCGCCGAGCGGTTCGTCGAGCAGCAGCACCCGTGGCCGGTTGACCAGCGCCCGGGCCAGGGCCACGCGCTGGCGCTGACCGCCGGACAGCTGTGCCGGCTTGCGCTCGCCGTAGCCACCGAGGGCGACCATGGCCAGCGCTTCCTCGGCGCGCTGGTGGCGTTCGTCCTTGCCGACGCCCTTGACCTTTAGGCCATAGGCGACGTTGTCGCGCACGTTCATGTGCGGGAACAGTGCGTAATCCTGGAATACGGTGTTGACGTCGCGCTGGTAGGGCGCGAGGCCGACGGCTTCGGCGCCGTGGATGCGGATCGAGCCGGCGCTGGGCTGCTCGAAGCCGGCGATCAGGCGCAGGCAGGTGGTCTTGCCCGAGCCGGACGGGCCGAGCATGGAAAAGAACTCACCGTCCTCGATGGCCAGCGACACCCGGTCGACGGCTTTCACGTCGCCAAAGACGCGGGATACCTCGGTGAATTCAACGGCGATGGTCATGTGGAGCTCCGGAAGAACAGTGTGCGGCGGATTGCGTCGGTGGCTGGCGCGTGTTCCCTCGCCCTCTCCCCAGTGGGAGAGGAGAGGGGAGGGAAGGCCCGCGCCGGTTCGCCCGGGTGAGCGTCAGCGCCCGCCCATGATGGCGATGAAGTCCTGCGTCCAGCGGCTGTACGGCACACAGGTGCCCTGGCTCGCGCACTTGGCCTGCGGGGTTTTCCAGAAGGCGATGCGGTCGAACTGTTCGTAGCCGTTGGTGGCGCAGCCGGCCGCGCCGAGCAGCTCGCTGGCCTTGCAGCCCGTCGGCACCGCCGGCACCGAGCCGAACCAGGCGGCCAGGTCGCCCTGCACCTTGGGTTGCAGCGACCAGTCCATCCACTTGTAGGCGCAGTTCGGGTGCTTGGCGTCGGTGTGCAGCATGGTGGTGTCGGCCCAGCCGGTGGCCCCTTCTTTCGGGAACACGGTGGCGATCGGCTGACCTTCGGCCTTCAGTGCGTTGGCCTGGTACGGCCAGGCGCTGGACGCGGCGACGCCTTCGTTCTTGAAGTCGCTCATCTGCACCGTGGTGTCGTGCCAGTAGCGGTGGATCAGGCCGTGCTGCTTGCGCAGCAGGTCGAGCACCGCGGCGTACTGTTTCTCGTTGAGTTCGTAGGGGTCGGTGATGCCCAGGTCAGGCTGGGTGGTCTTCAGGTACAGCGCAGCGTCAGCGACGTAGATCGGCCCGTCATAGGCCTGCACGCGGCCCTTGTTGGGCTTGCCGTCCGGCAGGTTCTGCGCGTCGAACACCACGCTCCAGCTGTCCGGCGCGCTGGGGAACACCTTGGTGTTGTACATCAGCAGGTTCGGCCCCCACTGGTAGGGCGTGCCGTAGGTCTTGCCGTCGACGGTGTACCAGGCGCCGCCCTGCAGGCGCGGGTCGATGGTTTTCCAGTTGGGGATCAAGTCGGGGTTGATCGGCTGCACGCGCTTGCCGTAGATCAGGCGCAGCGACGCGTCGCCGGAGGCGGTGACCAGGTCGTAGCCGCCCTTGGTCATCAGGCTGACCATCTCGTCGGAGGTGGCGGCGGTCTTGACGTTGACCTTGCAGCCGCTGTCCTTCTCGAACTGGGTGACCCAGTCGTAGTTCTTGTCGGTTTCGCCGCGTTCGATGTAGCCGGGCCAGGCGACGATATCCAGGCGACCTTCGCCGGCGCCCACGGCCTTCAGGGGTTCAGCGGCCTGCAGGCCGGCACTGGCAAACAGGCCGGTGGCGAGCGCGCCTAGCAATGCGGTTCTGTGCGCGAACATGGAATTTCCCTCTTCTTTGAGTTGTGGTCGGGGCAGTCAACGTCGTGGTGCTACATCTACTTCTTGTATTGATTAAAGCTCGTTGGCGTGGCGAGCCATGATGTGGCGCACCACGCTGTAGTCCTGCAGCGAATCGCTGGACAGGTCCTTGCCGTAGCCGGAGCGCTTGAGACCGCCGTGCGGCATCTCGCTGACCAGCATGAAATGGCTGTTGATCCAGGTGCAGCCGTACTGCAGGCGCGCGGCGACCTGCATGGCCTTGTCGAGGTTCTGCGTCCACACCGAGGAGGCCAGGCCGTATTCCGAGTCGTTGGCCCAGTCCAGTGCCTGCACCACGCTGTCGCAGCGGGTCACCGTGACCACCGGGCCGAACACCTCGCGTTGGACGATCTCGTCGCTCTGCCGGCAGCCGGCGAGAAGGGTCGGCTGGTAATAGAAGCCCGGCCCGGAATGCACCGCGGCACCGGTGACCCGCTCGATGTGCGGCTGGCCGAGGGCGCGTTCGACGAAGCTGGCCACGCGGTCGCGCTGGCGCTGGCTGATCAGCGGGCCGATCTCGTTGTCGGCGTCGCGCTTGCGGGCGAAGCGCAGGCTGGCCACCGCGTCACCCAGTTCGGCGACCAGGCGATCATGGATGCCTTTTTCGGCGTAGATGCGGCAGGCGGCGGTGCAGTCCTGGCCGGCGTTGTAGTAGCCGTAGCTGCGCACGCCCTCGACCACCGCGGCGAGGTCGGCGTCGTTGCAGACGATCACCGGCGCCTTGCCGCCGAGTTCCAGGTGGGTGCGTTTGAGGGTGCGCGCGGCGGCCTGGAGGATCTTCTGACCGGTGACGATATCGCCGGTCAGCGACACCATGCGCACCTTGGCGTGGCCGACCAGGTGGCTGCCGACCCCGTCACCGCCGCCGCAGAGGATGTTCACCACGCCGGCCGGCAGCAGGTCGGCGAACACCGGGGCGAGGGCGAGGATCGACAGCGGGGTGTGCTCGGACGGCTTGAACACCAGGGTGTTGCCGGCGGCCAGGGCCGGGGCGATCTTCCACGCGGCCATCATCAGCGGGTAGTTCCACGGCGCGATCGAGGCGACCACGCCGACCGGGTCGCGGCGCACCATGCTGGTGTAGCCGGGCAGGTATTCGCCGGCCAACTGGCCGGTCTGGCAGCGCACCGCGCCGGCGAAGAAGCGGAACACGTCGATGGTCGCCGTCAGGTCGTCCTGGCGCGCCAGGTGCAGCGGCTTGCCGCAATTCAGGGCTTCCAGGGCGGCGAGCTGGTCGGCGCGCTGGGCGATGGCATCGGCAATCGCCAGCAGGCGGTCGGCGCGCTGAGCCGGGGTGGTGCGCGACCAGGCCGGGAAGGCGCGGTGCGAGGCGAGGATGGCGCTTTCGATCTGTTCGGCGGAGGCCTCGGCGACCTGGGTCAGGGCTTCGCCGCTGGCCGGGTTGAGGATGGTTTCCGCGGCGCCGGCACCGCTCAGTAGCTGGCCGTCGATCAGCAGGTCGGTTGCGAATTGCAGTGCGGTGCCATCCATCCTGGAGCTCTCACGCAGAGGTGGGCGGTCGGCGGGCCGCAAGGCCGCGGGGCAGGCCGCTGGAGTTCCTGAAGACTAGAGGCGGGTCTGGAGGTCGACAAATTCTAAATTCTGAATGTGCCGTTCGATTAAATAGATGGTCTGCGTCCGTTCGGCTGTTCGCGCGCCACGGTGAGGAACGGGTCGACCAGCGCCGGCCGCGCCGTGCCACGGCGCCAGGCCAGGCCGACGTCGAGGGTCTGGGTCAGGTCGACCAGCGCGCGCGCCTCGATGATGTCGCCCTCCAGCGACCACGGCCGGTAGGTCATGTCCGGCTGGATCGACACGCCGAGCCCGGCCGCAACCAGGCTGCGCACCGCCTCGGTGGAGCCGGTGCGCAGGGTCACCTGCGGTTGCAGGCCGGCGCCGGTCCAGATGCGCTGGGCGTTGAGGCCCATCTCGTCGACGTTGAGCTGGATCAGCGGTTCGCCGGCGACGTCCGCCAGGGCGATGCTGTCCAGTTCCAGCAGTGGGTGCTGCGCCGGCAGCCACAGGCGGTGCGGCGAGTGGGTGAGCACCTCGGTCTGCAGCGCGTGGCGGTCCTCGAGGTTGGAGAGGATCAGCACGCCGACGTCGATCTCGCCGCTGATCAGCAGGTGCTCGATGTACGGCCGCTCGTCCTCCATCACGCGCAGCTCGACGTTCGGGTAGGCGCGCTGGAAGCGGGTCAGCAGGTCGGCCAGGTAGTAGCCGGCGACCAGGCTGGTCACCCCGATGGTCAACTGGCCGGCGACCTGGTCGGTGCTCTGCTGCAGGCTGCGCTTGGCGTTGTCGACAGTGGCGAGGATCAGGTGCGCCTGGCGCAGGAACTGGTGGCCCTGGTGGGTCAGGCTCATGCCCTTGGCGTGGCGGTTGAACAGGCTGACGCCGATGTCCCCTTCGAGCTGCTGGATCGCCAGGGTCAGGCTCGACTGCGAGATGAACACCGCTTGGGCGGCCGCCGAGATCGAACCGCTTTCGGCCACGGCGATGAAGTGGCGGATCTGGCGCAGGGTCATCATGGGTGCGGTTCTTTAGAAGGTGGTTAGAAGGTTTCGTTTTTATAGAACGAAATGCGACCCAGCCGCCACCGCAATATCCGGAAGCACTCTCGACCGGCACCTCGGGGCGTTGCCCGGCTAGAGTCGGGAACGACTTTTCGGCGATCCCAGGAGCGCGACATGAATACCCGAGGCCTGCTCGATCAACTGCTCAAATCCGGCCAGGAGCTGCTGCAGAACAATGCCACCGGCCAGTCCGGCAAGAGCGCCGGCAATCCGCTCGGCGGCTTGCTCGGCGGTGCGGCGGGCGGCGCGCTGGGCGCCGGCGCCATCGGCCTGTTGCTGGGCAGCAAGAAGGCCCGCAAGGTCGGCGGCCAGGTGCTCACCTACGGCGGCCTGGCGGCACTCGGCGTGGTCGCCTACAAGGCCTACAGCAACTGGCAGCAGCAACAGGCCGGCCAGGTGCAGGCGCCGCCGCGCACCGTCGACCGTCTACCGGCGCCGGAAGCCGAGATTCACAGCCACGCGATCCTTCGCGCGCTGGTGGCGGCGGCCAAGGCCGACGGTCACATCGATGATCGCGAACGCCAGTTGATCGACGGCGAAGTGCTCAAGCTGACCCCCGACCGCGAGCTGCAGCGCTGGATCGACAGCGAGCTGCACAAGCCGCTCGACCCGGCGGAAGTCGCGCGCGCCGCACAGACCCCGGAGATGGCTGCGGAGATGTACCTGGCCAGCCTGCTGATGGTCGATCAGGAGCACTTCATGGAGCGCGCGTACCTCGACGAACTGGCGCGCCAGCTGGACCTCGCGCCGGCGCTGAAGACCGAACTGGAGCAGCAGGCCCGACAATCGTTGGGCTGAGGTGCGCGGCGGTTTCGTTGCGCGGCCGGCGGGGTTAGGCTCTGGCGAGCATAACTATAAGAACCGCGCGAGGTGGCCATGCCCGAAACTGCTGCTGACTACGACTACCTGATCGTGGGCGCCGGCCCTGCCGGCTGCCTGCTGGCCAACCGGCTCTCCGCCGACCCGGCCAACCGCGTGCTGCTGCTCGAAGCCGGCGGCCCGGACAACTACCCGTGGATTCACATTCCGGTCGGCTACCTCTATTGCATCGGCAATCCGCGCACCGACTGGTGTTTCGACACCGAGGCGGTGCCCGGTCTGCACGGCCGCGCGCTGAAGTACCCGCGCGGCCGGGTGCTCGGCGGCAGCTCGTCGATCAACGGGATGATCTACATGCGCGGCCAGGCCGGCGACTACGACGGCTGGGCCGCGGCCGGCAACCCGGGCTGGGCCTGGCGGGACCTGCTGCCGCTGTTTCGCCGCATGGAAGACCACTACGCCGGCGACAGCGAGCTGCACGGCGCCGGCGGCGAATGGCGGGTCGAGCGCCAGCGGCTGTCCTGGGCGATCCTCGATGCGTTCCGCGACGCCGCGGCGCAGAGCGGGATTCCCAGCGTCGAAGACTTCAACGGCGGCGACAACGCCGGCTGCGGCTACTTCCAGGTCAACCAGCAGCGCGGCGTGCGCTGGAACGCCTCGAAAGCCTTCCTGCGACCGATCATGGGCCGCACCAACCTCACCGTGCTGACCGGCGTCGAGGCGCAGCGCCTGCTGCTCGAGGACGGTCGCGCCGCCGGCCTGCTGGTTGACTGGCAGGGCGCGCGCCGCGAGCTGCGCGCCCGTCGCGAAGTGATTCTGTGTGCCGGCTCGATCGGCTCGCCGACCCTGCTGCAGCGCTCCGGGATCGGCCCGCGCGCGCTGCTCGAGCGCCTCGGCATCGGCGTGCGGCACGCCCTGCCGGGCGTGGGTGGCAACCTGCAGGACCACCTGCAACTGCGCATGATCTACCGGATCAGCGGCGCGCCGACCTTGAACCATATCGCCAACAGCCTGTGGGGCAAGCTGGGCATGGGCGCCGAGTATCTGCTGCGGCGCAGCGGCCCGCTGTCGATGGCGCCCAGTCAGCTCGGCGCCTTCGCCAAGTCCGACCCCGGCCAGGCCCGCGCCAACCTGCAGTACCACGTGCAGCCGCTGTCGCTGGAGCGCTTCGGCGAGCCGCTGCACCGCTTCCCGGCGTTCACCGCGTCGGTCTGTGACCTGCGCCCGCACAGCCGCGGCAGCGTGACCATCCGCTCCGCCGAGGCGCGCGACAAGCCGCTGATCCAGCCCAACTACCTGAGCGACCCACGCGACCTGCAGGTCGCCGCCGACGCCATCCGCCTGACCCGGCGCATCGTCACCGCGCCGGCGCTGGCGCGCTTCCAGCCGCAGGAGTTCAAGCCGGGGCCGGATTACCAGAGCGAGGCCGACCTGCAGCGCGCCGCCGGCGAGATCGGCACCACCATCTTTCACCCCGCAGGCACCTGCCGCATGGGCACTGACGGGGACGCGGTGGTCGACAGCCGCCTGCGCGTGCACGGCATCCTCGGCCTGCGCATCGCCGATGCGTCGATCATGCCGAGCCTGACCTCCGGCAACAGCTGCTCACCGGTGCTGGTGATCGCCGAGAGGGCCGCGCAGATGATCCTCGCCGATGCGGCCCGGCGTGCCGAACTGAGCGCCGTCGAGCAGCCGCACGCGGCGCCGGCCGGCACCGCGTGACCGTCCGGCAGTAGCCCCCGGCAGAGCGTCATCGCGGGACTATCGTTTCTAGCCTGACTGCACAATCAGGCGGGAGGTGGACGTGATGAATACCAGCGACTTGCTGGAACAACTGCTCGGTGCCGGGCTTGCCCAGCAGGGTGGCGCGGGGCGCAGCGGTGCGCGCGCCGGCGGTGGGCTCGACGAAATGCTCGGCGGCATGCTGGGCGGCGGTGGTGCTTCCGCCGGCGGCGGTCTGGGCGGGCTGGGTAGCCTGCTCGGCGGGGCGTCGGGCGGCGGTGGGCAGGGCGGCCTGGGTGGTTTGGGCGGCCTGCTCGGTGGCCTGCTCGGTGGCGGCGGTGCGCCGCAGGGCGGGCAGGCGCGGGGTGGCGGCGGGATTGGCTACGGTGGCCTGGCGACCATCGGCATGCTGGCGTTCCAGGCGTTCCAGGCCTGGCAATCCCAGCAGGCGCAGCAGACCTCGGCGCAGGCGGCGCTGCAGCCGCAGACCGTCGATCAGCTCGCCGGCCCGGAAGTCGAGGCGCACAGCCATGCGATACTCCGCGCGCTGATCGCCGCCTCCAAGGCTGATGGGCGCATCGACGAGCAGGAGAAGAAATTGATCTACGCCGAGATCGGCAAGCTGACCCAGGACGCCGAGCTGCAGGACTGGCTGGACCAGGAAGTGCAGCGCCCGCTCGATCCCGCCGAGGTCGCCGAGGCGGCGCAGACTCCGGAAATGGCCGCGGAAATGTACCTGGCCAGCGCGCTGCTGATCGGCAGCCAGCAGGGCGGCGAGCGCGACTACCTGGATCAGCTGGCCTACCAGATGCGCCTCGATCCGCAATTGCAGGCGCACTTGGAAGCGCAGATTGGCCAACGCTAGACCCTGCTGGTGCGCGGCGCTGGCGCTGATCGGCGGCCTGCTCGGCTCGTCGGCCGGCGCCACCCAGGAAGGCGAGCTGGCCGCCTCCAGCCAGAGCCTGTTGCTGGATGACAGCCGCTTCGTGCGCGAAGCGGCGCTGGACCGTCTGCAGCAGATCCGCTTCGCCTTCCGCGAACCGAAGGCCGAAGCCGACGAGCAGCCGGTGTGGCTGCGCGGCTACGGCCATCGCGGCTCGCTGGACGGCGAGGGGCCGGCAGGGCGGGTGGAAGAACAGGGCGGCGGAGCGTTCGTCGGTCTCGATCGGGCGTTCGGCGACACCTGGGTGGCCGGCGTGTTGGCCGGCTACTCGCAGCTCGATGTCGATCTGGACGGCGCGGCCGCGGATGTCGACATCGACAGCTACCACCTCGGCGCCTACGCCGCGATGCGCTACTACAACCAGCTCGGCCTCAAACTCGGCGCGGCGTTCAGCGATGACCGCCTGGACAGCCGCAGCGGTGATGACGATGGACGACGCTGGCAGGCCTTCGCCGAGGGCGTCTACGCCATGGACTTCGAAACCGCGACCCTGGAGGCCTTCGCCAACCTGGCCTACGTCGCGCTGCACAGCGATGGCCTCGACGGCGCTGCCTGGGTGGTCGACAGCGAAGAGCGCCAGGTGACCTTCTCGACCCTCGGCTGGCGCTACGCCACGCGCTTCGACCTGAGCGCCGAGCAACGCCTGATCGCCCGCGCCAGCCTGGGCTGGCGGCATGCCTTCGGTGACACCGAGGCGCGCACCGACGGCGTGCTGCTGGCGGACGGCAGCCGCTTCCACAGTCGCGGCGTGGCGCTCAGCGAGGACAGCCTGCGCCTCGACCTCGGCGCCGACTACGGGGTGACCCCGACCAGCTACATCGGCCTGTTCTACCTCGGTCAGTACGCCGACGCTGCGCGCGACAACGGCTTGAGTGCCCGCCTGAGCCTGCGTTTCTGAGCGGGACAGCCGCCAGACGGCCTGCTGCGGGGGGCGGGCAACTGGGGTATACTCCGCGGCTTTTCACAAGTTCCGCCTGCGAGTGCTGCCCTGCCATGGAAATCAACCCGATCCTCAACAGCATCAAGGACCTGTCCGAGCGCACCCTGACTATTCGGGGGTATCTTTGACTACGATCAAAAGCATGATCGTCTAGTCGAAGTAAACCGCGAGCTCGAAGACCCGAACGTCTGGAATAATCCGGAATATGCGCAGAACCTGGGCCGCGAACGCGCTCAGCTGGCGCTGATCGTCGAAACCCTGGATGACCTGCACGGCAGCCTCGCCGACTCCCGCGACCTGCTCGACATGGCCGTGGAAGAGAACGACGAAGGTGCGGTGGACGACGTCGCCAGCGAAGTCGAACGGCTGCGCGTTATCCTCGAGAAGCTGGAATTCCGCCGCATGTTCAGCGGCGAGATGGACCCCAACAACGCCTACCTGGACATCCAGGCCGGCTCTGGCGGCACCGAGGCCCAGGACTGGGCCAACATGCTGTTGCGCATGTACCTGCGCTGGGCCGACAAGCGCGGCTTCAGTGCCGAGATCGTCGAGCTGTCCGAGGGCGAAGTCGCCGGCATCAAGGGCGCCACCGTGCACATCAAGGGCGAATACGCCTTCGGCTGGCTGCGCACCGAGATCGGCGTACACCGCCTGGTGCGCAAGAGCCCGTTCGACTCCGGCAACCGTCGTCACACCTCGTTCACCGCGGTGTTCGTGTCGCCGGAAATCGACGACAACATCGAGATCGAGATCAACCCGGCCGACCTGCGCATCGACACCTACCGCTCCTCCGGCGCGGGCGGTCAGCACGTCAACACCACTGACTCGGCGGTGCGGATCACCCACGTGCCGACCAACACCGTGGTGGCGTGCCAGAACGAACGCTCCCAGCACGCCAACAAGGACACCGCCATGAAGATGCTGCGGGCCCGGTTGTACGAGCAGGAGATGCAGAAACGCAACGCCGCCTCGCAGGCGCTGGAAGACACCAAGTCGGACATCGGCTGGGGCCACCAGATTCGCTCCTACGTGCTCGACCAGTCTCGGATCAAGGACCTGCGCACCGGCGTCGAGCGCAGCGACTGCGACAAGGTGCTGGACGGCGATCTCGACGAGTACCTCGAGGCGAGCCTGAAGCAGGGGCTGTAACGCCGACCTGCTGTGACACCCTCTCCCCTGGGAGAGGGCGGGGGTGAGGGGCTAGTGCCCGCCCCCTCACCCTACGCGGGCCGCCCTGACCTTGTTCCGGCGGCGTAGCGACGAACCAATGACGGAAACCGATGACCATGAGCGACCAACAACTCGACCAGCAAGACCTGCAGCAGGAAGAAAACAAGCTGATTGCCCAGCGCAAGGAAAAGCTTGCTGCCGCCCGCGAACAGGGCAATGCCTTCCCGAACGACTATCGCCGCGACAACTATTGCGCGGACCTGCAGAAGCAGTACGTCGACAAGAGCAAGGAAGAGCTGGAAGCCGCAGCGATTCCGGTCAAGGTCGCCGGGCGCATCATGCTTAACCGCGGGTCGTTCATGGTGATCCAGGACATGACCGGGCGCATCCAGGTCTACGTCAACCGCAAGACCCTCTCGGAAGAAACCCTGGCCGCGGTGAAAACCTGGGACATGGGCGACATCATCGCCGCCGAAGGCACCCTGGCGCGTTCCGGCAAGGGCGACCTGTACGTCGAGATGACCAATGTGCGCCTGCTGACCAAGTCGCTGCGCCCGCTGCCGGACAAGCACCACGGCCTCACCGACACCGAGCAGCGCTACCGTCAGCGCTACGTCGACCTGATCGTCAACGAAGAAGTGCGTCAGACCTTCCGTGTGCGTTCGCAGGTGATCGCCCACATCCGCCAGTTCCTCATGCAGCGCGACTTCCTCGAAGTGGAAACGCCGATGCTGCAGACCATCCCCGGCGGTGCAGCGGCCAAGCCGTTCGAGACCCACCACAACGCGCTGGACATGGCGATGTTCCTGCGCATCGCGCCGGAGCTGTACCTCAAGCGTCTGGTGGTCGGTGGCTTCGAGAAGGTATTCGAGATCAACCGCAACTTCCGTAACGAAGGCGTTTCGACCCGGCACAACCCTGAGTTCACCATGCTCGAGTTCTACCAGGCCTACGCCGACTACGAAGACAACATGGACCTGACCGAGGAGCTGTTCCGCGAGCTGGCCCAGCTGGTCCTCGGCAGCACCGACGTGCCCTATCAGGGCAAGGTGTTCCACTTCGGCGAGCCGTTCGTGCGCCTGTCGGTGTTCGACTCGATCCTCAAGTACAACCCGGAAATCAGTGCCGCCGACCTGCAGGACATCGACAAGGCCCGCGAGATCGCCAAGAAGGCCGGCGCCAAGGTGCTCGGCTTCGAAGGCCTGGGCAAACTCCAGGTGATGATTTTCGAGGAGCTGGTCGAGCACAAGCTGGAGCAGCCGCACTTCATCACCCGCTATCCGTTCGAAGTCTCGCCGCTGGCCCGCCGCAGCGACGACGATCCGAGCGTCACCGACCGCTTCGAGCTGTTCATCGGCGGCCGCGAGATCGCCAACGCTTACTCCGAGTTGAACGACGCGGAAGACCAGGCCGACCGCTTCATGCAGCAGGTGGCCGACAAGGACGCCGGTGACGACGAGGCCATGCATTACGACGCCGACTTCGTCCGCGCCCTGGAATACGGCATGCCGCCGACCGCTGGTGAAGGCATCGGTATCGACCGCCTTGTGATGTTGCTGACCGACTCGCCGTCTATCAGGGACGTCATCCTGTTCCCGCACATGCGTCCGCAGGCCTGAGGCCGCACGTAAAAGCCGCCTTCGGGCGGCTTTTTGTTTTGCCAAGGTCGCATTGATTCCGCGTGGGAACCTTCCACAATTGATCTCAGGAATTTTCAACTGAGGGACATACCTATCGTGATGCCAAGCCCCGTTCCCGAGCGTGCCACTACCGTCGCCAGCGCGGTTGCCGAAAGTGTCCAGTACCAGGGTCGCAAGGCCAGCCGCCAAGGCAGCGAGCAGCGCCGTCAGGCGATTCTCGATGCCGCCATGCGCATCATCGTCCGCGAGGGCGTGCGCGCGGTGCGCCACCGTGCGGTGGCCGCCGAAGCCGAGGTGCCGCTGTCGGCGACCACCTACTACTTCAAGGACATCAACGACCTGATCACCGACACCTTCGCTCAATTCGTCGAGCGCAGTGCCGAGGCCATGGGGCATTTCTGGTCGTCCACCGAAGGCTTGCTGCTCGACAAGGTCGGCCTTCTCGATGGCGGCGCCGATGCGCGCCGCACGCTCGCCGACGAGATCGCCGCGCTGGCGGTGGAGTATGTGCGCCACCAGTTGCTCACCCGTCGCGAACACCTGCTCGCCGAACAGGCCTTCCAGCAGGAAGCGCTGCTCAATCCGCGCCTGCACGGACTGGTGCGTTCGCACCGGCAAATCCTCCAGCACGGCGTCACGCATTTCTTCGAAGTGCTCGGTTCTAGACAGCCTGAGCAGGATGCCAAGGTCTTGACCGGTATCATCGAGCGGATGGAATATCAGGGCCTGATCGATGGGGTCGATCACCTCGACGACGAGGACATGCTGGCGATCCTCAAACGCTACATGTACCTGGTCCTCGGCCTCTGATCTGCCTTTGAACCCCGCTGTCGCGGGGTTTTCACATTAATGGACTAAGCTGCGTCGCCCCGCCCGGGGCTGCGCGGGTGGGGAGCTGCGGTGCAACCTTTGCTAGGGTTATCAGATCGGGCGCGTCAGACCCGGCGTGCCGTCGTGCCAACACCGCAGTCGACCCTGACCTCCACAAGGAGCGCGTAATGAAAGCCTGGCGTTGGCTGTTCGCCTTGTCCTTCCTGCTGTTGAACGGTTGCCTGGTCACCCTCAAAGACCCGATTCCGGCCAATGAGGCGGCACCGATTCCGCTGCTCGGCGAATGGACCCGCAAGAACGAGTGGGGCGAGCAGCAGTACCTGGAAGTCAGCCGTGCCGGCTCGAATGTCTACAAGGCGGTGACCTACGTCAGCAGCCCGGACGACGTCGAGAGCCTCAAGGAATACGGTTTCACCGTGGCCCACCATGGCAATCGCTGGTACCTCTCGGTCGGCCTGCCGAAGAACCTGGGCGCCAACTTCGCCCTGGCCGGCTTCGAGCTGAACAAGGACAACGAACTGGTGCTGTACAACCTCGACGTCGATCGCATCCACCAGGAGATGGACGAAGGTGTGCTCAAGGGCAGCACCTTCGAGACACCGGAGGGCGATGGCGCGCTGCTCAGCAGCCCGCTGGAGCAGGTGTTCGCCTACCTGGACGACCCGGCCAACTCCGATGTGTTCATCGAGGTGGCGCGGTTCCAGCGCAGCGGCCAGTGAGCCCGGTAGCGAGGCAGGACGATGAATAACCACACCGTGTTCGACGAATACCAACTGACCATTCGCGCGCTGTCCGACCGCATCGTCGAGGCGCAGGCGCCGATCCGCGTGCTGGATGCGGTGAAGTGGGAAGAGAGCATCCGCCTGGAGTTCCTCAAGCACAAAGGCAAGCAGGCGCCGGCGGTTGATCGCGCTTACTACGACGGACGTCCGCTGTCGTTCGACGCTTCGGCGAAGAAACTCGAATTCCAGAACATCGAGCGCGACATCACCCGCCAGCTCGGCCAGTTCAACCCGGTCGGGCAGATCATGCGGCGCATGTGCAAGGAGTACCGCATGGTGATCCGCATGCTCGAAGCGCGCGGCACCGCGGATTTCGGCCTGATTTCCCAGGAGCTCTACGGCGCGGCGTCCGACGCCTTCCACGCCGGTGATCCGACCCTCGCCGACCTCGGCCTGATGCTTTCCGACTACCTGAACAACATCGCCGCGCGCGGTGACCTGGAGGACGAGCCGAAGACGCTCACCGCCAAGGAAGCCGTGGGCATGCTGCAAAGCCGGCTCAGCGCGGTGTTCGGCGACGACACTATCCGCGTCTTCGAGTCCGACGGCATCGTCGCCGACGCGGCAGCCGGCGCCGACTACATCAAGGTGCGCGCCGATGCGCTGTTCAACGAGCGCGACGTGCGCGCGCTGGAAGTGCACGAAGGTCTGGTGCATGTCGGCACCACGTTGAACGGCCTCAATCAGCCGATCTGCACCTTCCTGGCCAAGGGGCCACCGTCCTCGACGGTGACCCAGGAAGGCCTGGCGATCCTCATGGAGGTGATCGCCTTCGCCTCGTACCCGACGCGCCTGCGCAAGCTAACCAACCGCACCCGCGCCATCCACATGGCCGAGGAGGGCGCCGACTTCATGCAGGTGTTCCAGTTCTACCGCGAGCAGGGCTACGGCATGGCCGAAAGCTATGGCAGCGCCAGCCGGGTGTTCCGCGGCTCGACGCCGAACGGCCTGCCGTTCACCAAGGATCTGTCGTACCTGAAGGGCTTCATCCTCATCTACAACTACATCCAGCTCGCGGTGCGCAAAGGCAAGCTGGAGCAGATTCCGCTGCTGTTCTGCGGCAAGACCACCCTGGAAGACATGCGCACCCTGCGCCAGCTGGTCGACGAGGGGCTGGTCAGCCCGCCGACCTACCTGCCGCCGCAGTTCCGCGATCTGAACGCCTTGTCGGCCTGGATGTGCTTCTCCAACTTCCTCAACCACCTGAGCCTGGACCGGATCGAGGCGGACTACGCCAATATCCTCTGACGGCGCGAGGCGGACTATGGAGCAGGGGAGCGAGGCATGATCGGGCACGCGTTGCGCACCCTGGCGCTCCTGTTGAACTTCGGCCTGGCTGGCTGCAGCTCGCTGCTGTTCTACCCGGAACATGGCCTGCCGTTCACCCCGGAGCGCGCCAAGCTCGCCTATCGCGACGTCGAACTCACCGCTGCCGATGGCACGCGCCTGCACGCCTGGTGGCTGCCGGCCAAGCCGGGAGTGGCGGTCAAGGGCACCGTACTGCACCTGCATGGCAACGGCGGCAACATCGCCACCCACCTCGGCGGCAGCTGGTGGCTGCCGGCCCAGGGCTATCAGGTGCTGCTGCTCGACTACCGCGGCTACGGCCTGTCGGCTGGCAAGCCGGCGCTGCCCGAGCTGTACCAGGACATCGATGCGGCGTTCAGCTGGCTCGCCTGGGCGCCGGAGACCCAGGGCCAGCCGCTGGTGCTGCTCGGCCAGAGCATCGGCGGCGCGTTGGCGGTGCATTACCTGGCACAGCATCCGCAGCGCTATCACGCGCTCAAGGCGTTGGTGCTCGATGGCGCGCCAGCCAGTTACCGCGATGTGGCCCAGTTCGCCCTCTCCAATGCCTGGCTGACCTGGCCGCTGCAGGTGCCGTTGAGCTGGCTGGTTCCCGACGGCGTCAGCGCGATTCACGCCATCGGCCGCCTGCAGGGCGTGCCGCTGCTGATCTACCAGAGCATCGACGATCCGGTCGTGCCTCTTTCCAACGGCGTGCGCTTGTATCAAGCTGCGCGCCCGCCGCGGGTGTTCCAGCCGACCCGTGGTGATCATGTGCAGACGTTCGCCGAGCCGGTATGGCGCGAAGTGATGCAGCGCTTTCTCGATGATCCACACGGTTTCACCGGGTTGCGCCGACTGGCTGAAGTCCCCAATCCCGAGAACCCGCAATGACCGCAGAACGCAACGCCATTCCCCTGATCCTCACCGCCATCGGCAGTGTCGTGCTGACAGTGGGCGCGCTCTGGTACTACGGCTACCTGCACTTCGCCAAGCCCGAGGATTCGCGCCTGCTCGCCGAGTTCACCATGCTCAAGACCGTCGCCGGCGAAGACATTCGCCTGTCGCTGGAGCCGGCGAAGCAGGTCGCGCAGTGCGTGGATGGCGTGTTGGTGCTGTTCGATACCGAGCAGAAGGGCCTGGCCGGCGTGCTGGTCGACGAGCGCAAGCACGCGGTGCGTTGCGCCGGCGAGCAGACTCCGCAAGTCACCCAGTAAGCCGACGCGGCCCCGGCCGGGGCCGCGCCGCGACTCAGTAGCGACTCAGCGTGCCGCGCGGTGCAACCGGGTTGGCATCGTTGGAGATGGTGACCTCCACCCGGCGGTTCATCGCCCGCCCGGAGGTGTCGCCGTTGCTCGCCACCGGGTATTCCTGGCCATAGCCCTGGGCGACGATGCGCTCGGGCGCCACGCCCATCTTCACCAGCGCCATGCGCACCGAGTTGGCGCGCCGCTCCGACAGGCTCTGGTTGTGGTCGGCGGTGCCGGTGCTGTCGGTGTAACCCTCGATGATCACTTTGCGCTCGGGGTTTTCCTGCAGGAAGCCCGACAGCTTGGCGACGTTGGCCACGCCGTTGGGCTTGAGCTCGGCGCGGTCGACGTCGAATAGCACGTCACCGAAGGTCACCAGCGTGCCGCGCGTGGTCTGCTTCGCCTGCAGCTCCATCTGCAGCTTGCGGATCTGCTGGTCACGCGCATCCAGGCGCGCCTCGGCCCGTTGCGCCGAGGTCTGCTCCAGCTGCTGCTCGGCGCTGCGCAGGACGATGGTCTGCTTGGCCACCTCGACGCGCTGGTTGGTCAGGTAGGCGAGCTGATCGACCTGGCGCTGCTCGCCATTCTTCTCGGCGGCTTCCGCGCGGCCGAGCATGTCGCTGGCGTCCTTGGTTTCCAGGGCGGCGAGCTTGCTTGCCTGCGGGTCGGCCTGCAGTGCCGAGTAATTGCTGCGCGCCTGCTCCAGGTTGACGTTGGGCTGCGACGAACAGGCCGCAAGCCCGACGCTCAGGGCCAGCAGGGCGGGAATCATCAGTTGAGTTCGCATAATGGTCATCCTTTATCGGTTGGCGAGCGGCCTCACAAGCGCGGCGCGGCGGGCACCACAGGCGCTGCCGGGGCGGCGGGCTGGGTGCTGCGCAGGCTTTCTTCGCGCAGGTCCTGCACCCCTTGCTGCGCTTCGTTCAAGGCCTTCTGCGCCTTGGCCGCCTGGGCCTTGCGCTCGGCGACGCGGGCATCCCACTCGGCCTGTTCGGCCAGCAGGCGGGCTTCCTCGAACTGCTTGTCGGTTACTTGCAGCTCGGCGGCCTTGAGCTTGTCCTGCGCGGCGCGCATCTCCACGGCGGCGTATTCGGTGCCGCCGGCGCTGACTGCGTCGTTCACCGCTGACTGGGTGACGGCCATCTGTTCGGTGGGCGGGTTGCCCGCGCAGCCCGCAAGCAGGCCGCTACCGAGGATCAGGGCGGCCAGCGAGAGGCCGCGCAGGGTCGAAGGGTTCTTGCCGGTGTTGGTAATCATGGCGTTCAACTCCATTGCTGATTTTCCTGGGAACTACCGGGGTCCATGACGGACAACGCCTGCGCCCGGCCGTGGCCGGCAATGGCCAACGGCTAGCGCATGGCTTGCTTGTGTGAGTCGCGGAGTTTTCCAATCGTTCAGCAAAATTTGCCGCGGATCGCCGAGGAACGCGCTTCTACGCCGGAAATGGCTACAGACATGAACGAAGTGACTGGCGCAGCAGTCTTAGCGGCCGGCGGCGCGAGCAGGCCGGCGAGGGGCGGGAGTCACGCGCCGGTCCGCCCGGCACGCAGGCGCCGGGGCAGGACCGTGGAGTGGCGCTCAGTGGGTGGTGGCGTCCTGCTGCTTGGTGAGCTGGTGCAGGTACTTGCGCGACAGGGCGAGGAAACGCGGTGTCGGGCCGATGTCCTCGTACAGCGGGTCGCCCATCTCGTCGGTGGCGACCACCTGGCTGCCTTTCACGTAGGGGAGGCTGGTTTCCAGCTCTTCGAGCGCCGAGGACACCAGTTCGCTGAGCAGTTCATCGACATTGCGCTTGGGGTACATCTCCGACAGTGCGGCGAGGCGCGCGGCGGATTCCAGGTCGAGATGCACCTGGTACGAGCTGCGTGTCAGGCGCCCCTTGGCGTTCTGCTCCCAATGGCCAATCAGTTCGCGGATTTTCATAGCAACCTCTTCCTTCGGCCCATGTGTGGGCTCGTGATGAGCAAGTCTCCGTTCCTTCCGAACGGTGGCCTGTCCTTGTGGGACCTGCCTGTATTCAGCCTAGTTCGCCATGCCTCGCGCGGCGGCCATTCTGTCGCGCGCTTGTAAGAACTTGGCGCGCTGGGCCACTCTAAAACGGGACCCCGCCCGGGGCATGCGGTCAGCGGTCGGAGAAAATGCATGACGGAGATCGATGCGCGCCTGCGCGAAGAGGTGCACCTGCTCGGCGAATTGCTCGGCGAGACCATTCGTGCCCAGCACGGCGAAGTCTTTCTCGCCAAGATTGAGCGCATCCGCAAGGGCGCTAAGACCGCCCGGCGCGGCTCGGCGGCCGGTGCCGAGCAGCTCGCCAGCACCCTCGACGGTCTCGCCGAGGACGAGCTGCTGCCGGTAGCGCGGGCCTTCAACCAGTTCCTCAACCTGGCCAACATCGCCGAGCAGTACCACCACATCCGCCGGCGCCGCCCGGACGAGGCGGTGCCCTTCGAGTCGCGGGTGCTGCCCGAGCTGCTGGAGCGCCTGCTCGCCGACGGGCACGCCCCCGAGGCGCTGGCCCGCCAGTTGGGCCGCCTGGACATCGAACTGGTGCTCACCGCGCACCCGACCGAGGTGGCTCGGCGCACCCTGATCCAGAAGTACGACGCGATCGCCGCGCAGCTCGCCGCGCTGGACCACGCCGACCTCAGCCCGGCCGAGCGCGAGCGGGTCCGTGAACGCCTGCAGCGGCTGATCGCCGAGGCTTGGCACACCGAAGAAATTCGCCGTAGCCGGCCGACCCCGGTGGACGAGGCCAAGTGGGGCTTCGCAGTAATCGAGCATTCGCTGTGGCAGGCGGTGCCGAACTTCCTGCGCAGTGTCGACGCCGCCCTGCAGGCCGCCAGCGGCCTGCGCCTGCCGCTGCAGGCGGCGCCGGTACGCTTCGCCTCGTGGATGGGCGGCGACCGCGACGGCAACCCCAATGTCACCGCGCGGGTGACCCGCGAGGTGCTGCTGCTGGCGCGCTGGATGGCCGCCGACCTGTACCTGCGCGACGTCGACGAACTGGCGGCGGCGCTGTCGATGCAGGAGGCCAGCGAGGAGCTGCGCGTGGTGGTCGGCGTGCATCCGGAACCGTACCGCGCGCTGCTCAAGCAGTTGCGCGAGCGCCTGCGCGCCACCCGCGCCTGGGCCCACGCGGCGCTGGACGCTGAGGTAGCGCCAGGCGCCGAGGTGCTCAGCGACAACCGCGAGCTGCTCGAGCCGCTGGAGCTCTGCTACCACTCGCTGCATGCCTGCGGCATGGGCATGATCGCCGACGGCGCGCTGCTCGACTGCCTGCGCCGCGCGGCAACCTTCGGCCTGTTCCTGGCGCGCCTGGACATCCGTCAGGACGCCGCCCGGCACGCCGCCGCGCTCAGCGAAATCACCGATTACCTGGGGCTCGGCGATTACGCCGAGTGGGACGAGGACACCCGCATCGCCTTTCTGCTGCGCGAGCTGGACAACCGCCGGCCGCTACTGCCGGCGCATTTCCGCACCTCGGCAGACACCGCCGAGGTGCTCGCCACCTGCCGCGTGGTGGCTGCGGCGCCGGCTGCGGCGCTGGGTTCCTACGTGATCTCCATGGCCGGCGCGCCGTCCGACGTGCTCGCCGTGCAGTTGCTGCTCAAGGAAGCCGGCCTGCAGCGGCCGATCCGTGTGGTGCCGCTGTTCGAGACGCTCGACGACCTCGACAACGCCGGCCCGGCGATCGACCGGCTGCTCGGCCTGCCTGGCTACCGCGCACGCCTGCACGGTCCGCAGGAGGTGATGATCGGCTATTCCGACTCGGCCAAGGACGCCGGCACCACGGCCTCGGCCTGGGCGCAGTACCGCGCCCAGGAAGCGCTGGTCGACATCTGCCGCAGCCATCAGGTCGAGCTGCTGCTGTTCCACGGTCGCGGCGGCACGGTCGGTCGCGGCGGCGGCCCGGCGCACGCGGCGATCCTCTCGCAGCCGCCGGGCTCGGTGGCCGGGCGCTTCCGTACCACCGAGCAGGGCGAGATGATCCGTTTCAAGTTCGGCCTGCCGCACCTCGCCGAGCAGAACCTCAAGCTGTACCTCGCCGCCGTACTGGAGGCGACCCTGCTGCCACCGCCGGCGCCGGCGCCGGAGTGGCGCGCGCTGATGGACCGTCTGGCCAGCGATGGCGTGCAGGGTTATCGCGCCGTGGTGCGCGAGCATCCGCAGTTCGTCGCCTACTTCCGCCAGGCCACCCCGGAGCAGGAGCTGGCGCGCCTGCCACTCGGCAGCCGGCCGGCCAAGCGCGGGCAGGGCGGGGTGGAGAGCCTGCGGGCTATCCCCTGGATCTTCGCCTGGACCCAGACGCGCCTGATGCTGCCGGCCTGGCTGGGCTGGGAGCGGGCGCTCGGCAATGCCCTGCAGCGCGGCGAGCAGGCGCTGCTGGCGCAGATGCGCGAGGACTGGCCGTTCTTCCGCACGCGCATCGACATGCTGGAGATGGTCCTCACCAAAGCCGACGCGGAAATCGCCGTCCTCTATGACCTGCGCCTGGTCGAAAAGGACCTGCAACCGCTGGGTGCACATTTGCGCGACCTATTGTCGCAGGCCTGCTCGGTGGTGCTGGGTCTGACCGGGCAAACGCAGTTGCTCGCGCACAGTCCCGAGACCCTCGAATCGATCAGCGTGCGCAACACCTACCTGGACCCGCTGCACCTGCTCCAGGTGGAGCTTCTGGCCCGTTCTAGACAGTCTGCAAGCCCATCTGACGGCCCCTTGGAACAGGCCCTGCTGGTCAGCGTGGCGGGCATTGCCGCGGGGTTGCGCAACACCGGCTGAGGGGCCCGCCCCACCGACTTTAGGTGGCTTGTGTGGCTAGGGGGCGCTGTGTATCTTGATCAGCCTTTTGCCACGCCAGGCGTGGCCAATAACTATTTTGAGATGGGCCCCATGAGGCGCGTCCGACCGAATAATTACTCTTGAGGAGCACATCAATGCGCGTAATTCTGTTGGGGGCTCCCGGCGCCGGGAAAGGCACTCAGGCTGGCTTCATCACCCAGAAGTTCGGCATCCCGCAAATCTCCACCGGCGACATGCTGCGCGCCGCGGTCAAGGCCGGCACCGAGCTGGGCCTGAAAGCCAAGAGCGTGATGGAGAGCGGTGGTCTGGTCTCCGATGACCTGATCATCAATCTGGTCAAAGAGCGCATCGCCCAAGCGGACTGCGCCAATGGCTTCCTGTTCGACGGCTTCCCGCGCACCATTCCGCAGGCCGAAGCGCTGAAGCAGGCCGGCGTGACCATCGATCACGTGGTCGAGATCGCTGTGGACGACGAGGAAATCGTCGGTCGCATCGCCGGTCGTCGTGTGCACCCGGCTTCCGGCCGCGTCTACCACACCGAGCACAACCCGCCGAAAGTTGCCGGCAAGGACGACGTCACCGGCGAGGAGCTGATCCAGCGCGACGACGACAAGGAAGAGACCGTGCGTCACCGCCTGTCGGTCTACCACTCGCAAACCAAGCCGCTGGTCGATTTCTACCAGCAGCTGGCCGCCAGCGAAGGCACCCCGAAGTACAGCGCCATCGCCGGCGTCGGTTCGGTGGAAGCGATTACCGGCAAGGTCCTGGCTGCGCTCAGCTAAGCCGCGTCTTGCTCGATGTCCAACGGCCCGCTTGCGGGCCGTTGGCGTTTATAATGCCCGCCCGTTTTTCCGCCTGGATCGCCCGATGACCACTCTGCTGGCCCTGGATACCGCCACCGAAGCCTGCTCCGTCGCCCTGCTGCACGACGGTCGCGTGCTCAGTCACTACGAGGTGATCCCGCGCCTGCACGCCCAGCGTCTGCTGCCGATGGTGCAAACCCTGCTGGCCGAGGCGGGCGTGGCGCTGTCAGCGCTCGACGCCATCGCCTTCGGTCGCGGTCCGGGGGCCTTCACCGGGGTGCGCATCGCCATCGGCGTGGTGCAGGGCCTGGCCTTCGGCCTCGACCGCCCGGTGCTGCCGGTGTCCAACCTGGCTGCGCTGGCCCAGCGCGTGCTGCGCGAGCGCGGCGTGCAGCAGGCCGCGGCGGCCATAGACGCGCGCATGGACGAGGTGTACTGGGGTTGCTACCGCGCCGAGCAGGGCGAAATGCGCCTGGCCGGCCTCGAAGCGGTGTTGCCGCCGGAACGTGCCGCCTTGCCGCGCGATGCCAGCGGCGAGTGGTTCGGCGTCGGCACCGGTTGGGGCACCTTCGCCGACCGCCTGCCGGTCGCCGTGAGCGGCCAGGACGGCAGTCTGCTGCCGCATGCCGAGGATGTTCTCAGCCTGGCAAGCTTCGCCTGGGCACGCGGCGAGGCGCTGCCGGCCGACCAGGCGCAGCCGGTGTACCTGCGCGATCAGGTGGCGACGCCCAAGGCCGGCTGACCGTCAGTCGCTTCGCCAGATGATTGCCTTGCATCAATACGCTGAGTAGATTGTCGAGCGATTATCATCGCAGTGTCGTTTCAGACTGGTTGCCCAGGTCCCCCATGCGCATCAATGGTTATTCCTCCTCCTATCCGCTGGATCGCAGCGCCCGCCCGGGCACCGCGGTCGTGCCGTATCAGGATGTGCAGAAGGATGCTGAATTGCGCCGTGAAGCCCCGGCGCGCGTGCCCACGCAGCCGAGCCAGGCCGGCCAGCTCGATGAGGACCGCCTGCCGGTCGCCGCGCAGCCGATCACCTATCAGCGTGGCTTGAGCAACCAGGCCGCCCAGGCGCTGGCGAGCTACTCGAACACCGCCAGCTATTCCTACGACGCCGACGCCGCGGAAGTGCTCGGTCTCGACCTCTACGCCTGATCCACACCTCCGTGTTGCCCTATTACCTCGGTTGCCCGTCGTGGAACGAGCCGGCCTGGCGCGGCAGTTTCTATCCCCCCGACCTGCGCCCCGCCGACAGCCTCGAGCACTACGTGCGGGTGTTCAACGCCGTGGAGGGCAACACCACCTTCTATGCACGGCCCTCGGCCGCCACCGTGCAGCGCTGGGCGACGCTGATGCCGGCGGCGTTCCGCTTCTGCGCCAAGCTGCCGCGCGACATCAGCCATGCCGCCGACCTGCGTGAGCAGCTGGATGCCACCCAGACCTTCCTCGACCTGCTCGCGCCGCTCGGTACGCGGGTCGCGCCGCTGTGGCTGCAACTGCCGGCGAGCTTCGGCCCGGCACGGCTGGGCGAGCTGGCAGTGTGGCTGGACGCAGTGGCACCGCGCGGGGTGGCCGTCGAGGTCCGCCATCCGGCGTTCTTTGCCAAGGGCGAGGAGGAGCGGGCGCTGAATCGCCTGTTGCACGGCTGCGAGGTCGAGCGCATCTGCCTGGATGCTCGGGCGCTGTTCAGCTGCACCTCGGCTGATCCGGCGGTGTTGCATGCCCAGGCGAAGAAGCCGCGCCTGCCGATTCGCCCCACTGCCTTCAGTACCAGCCCGCAACTGCGCTTCATCGGTGGCCCCGATCTGGAGGCCAACCAGGCGTTTCTCGTTCCCTGGCTGGACAAGGTCGCCGCCTGGATCGAGCAGGGTCTGAGCCCCTACGTGTTCCTGCACACGCCCGACAATCACCTGGCGGCGGCGCAAGCCCGGCGTTTCCACGACGCGCTCAGTACCCGGCTACCCGGTTTGCCGGCGCTGGCGTGGCCGGCGCAAGAGCCATTGGCGCAACTCGGCCTGCTCTAGCGCGGTCTGTATTGCGTACCCGGGCGCTTTTCCGGCCTTCACCCATCCCGTTTCGCGCCCACCCAGACCGACGAGGCCGCCGTGCGCCGATTGCTAGGTTGGTTGCTGCTTCTGCTCCTTGTCGGCGTCCCGCTGGCGATCCATCAGCACTGGCTGAAGCTGCCATCGCGCTGGGACCCCTGGGCGCCCCTGGATGTCCGCGACCCGCGCAACCTGCTGACCAGTTTCAAACTGATGCGTCTACAGGCCGATCCGGCGTTGTGTCGCCAGGCGCTGGCCAGTTCGTCGCTGCGCTTCACCGAGCTGCCGGATAGCCAGCCGAGCGCCGGCTGTCCGCTGCAGAACAGCGTGCGCATCACTGCCGCCGGCGTCGCTCTGAGCAGCAGCTTCGTCGCCACCTGCAAGCTCGCGGTGGCCTTCGCGCTGTTCGAGCACCACGGTCTGCAGCCGGCCGCGCAGCAGGTGTTCGGGCAGCCGGTGGTGCGCATCGAGCACCTTGGCAGCTTCGCCTGTCGCAACGTCGGCAACAGCCAGCGGCGCAGCCAGCATGCCTCGGCCAATGCGCTGGATATCGCCGGCTTCCGGCTGCGCGACGGCCGGCGCATCAGTCTGGCCCGCGACTGGCGCGGCACTGACCGCGAGGCACTGTTCCTGCGCCAGGTGCGTGACGCCGCCTGCGGACACTTCAACACCACCCTCAGCCCGGACTACAACGCCGCGCACCGCGACCATTTCCACCTCGACATGGGCCTGATGCGCATGTGCCGCTAGCGCGCGGCGAGAAGCGCGGCGCGCGCTCTGGCAGAATGCCGGGCTGATGCAACGGGAATGGATCGGCATGAGCGACGAGCAGCAACAGGTCAGGGTACGGGTCGAGGCGCTGGCGCCGGGGTTTGCCGCGCAGGCGGCGGAGTGGGCGGCGCGTCTTGGCCTGCCGCTGGCCGGTGAGGCGGAGTTCGCCCTGCAGCTGGGTGACGCCGGCCTGCAGCTAGTTGACCTCGGCCCGCAGGCACCGGGCCCGGTACGTGTCGACCTGGTCGAAGGCGCGGCCGCGCACCGGCGCAAGTTCGGCGGCGGCAGTGGGCAGATGATCGCCAAGGCGGTCGGTGTGCAGGGCGGCATCCGCCCACGGGTGCTGGACGCCACCGCCGGCCTGGGTCGCGACGCCTTCGTGCTGGCCAGCCTGGGCTGCAGCATGACCCTGATCGAGCGGCAGCCGCTGGTCGCCGCCTTGCTCGAGGACGGCCTGGCGCGTGCGCAGGGGGACTTCGAGGTGGCGCCGATCATCGCGCGCATGCGTCTGCTGACCGGCAACGCCATCGCGCTGATGAGCGAGTGGCAGGGCGAGGCGCCGCAAGTGGTGTATCTCGATCCGATGTTTCCGCACCGCGACAAGAGCGCGCTGGTGAAAAAGGAGATGCGCCTGTTCCGCCCGCTGGTCGGCGACGACCTCGACGCCCCGGCGCTGCTCAAGGCCGCGCTGGGCCTGGCCAGCCACCGGGTGGTGGTGAAACGGCCACGCAAGGCGCCGATCATCGAAGGTGCCAAGCCCAGCTACAGCCTGGAAGGCAAGTCCAGCCGTTACGACATATATCCGCTGAAGAAGCTCGAGGCCTGAGGCGCCCCGGGCTGCTAATCAGGCCGCGTCAGGGCCGAAAGGCACGCACGAACAGCGCCACCACTTCGCGCACGTGCGCTTCGGCGTCCGGCTCGGCCAGCGGCTCGCCGCAACCGCACATCAGGCGGAAGTTGTGGCCGCCCTTGATCAGGCAGAAGAAGTGCTCGGCGGCGTTCAGCGGGTTGTCGATGGCCAGCAGGCCGCCGCGCTGCACCTGATCGAGCAGGTGGGTCATCTCGTCGAGCACGCGCTGTGGCCCGGCGGAGAAGAAGATGTCCGCCAGCTTGGGGTCCTGGGCGGCCGACGCGATCATCACCCGGTGCAGCTCGATCGATTCACGGCTGCTGATCAGCGCGTGGAAACCGCGGCCGATGTTGAACAGCACGGTTTCGATCGGCACGTCGTCGGTCAGCTCGAACAGCAGTTCGGGCAGTTGCTCCTCGCACTTGGCCTTCACCGCGGCGGAGAACAGCGTCTCCTTGTCGGTGAAGTGGCTGTACACGGTGAGCTTGGAGACCCCGGCCTCGGCGGCGATCGCGTCCATGCTGCTGCCGTCGTAGCCGTTGCGCAGGAACAGGGTTTTCGCCGCTTCGAGGATCGCCAGGCGCTTGGCCGGGTCCTTCGGGCGACCGGGGCCGCTTGTAGGCAATAACTTGTCAGACATTTCGCAAAATTTTCCCGCTGGTAATACTGGACTGGGTAGTTCGGTATTTTTACTATACCAGCCAGTATAAGTATTCCAATTCTTCTCGCGGAAGGTCAGTCACCATGTTGCGCCACGCCTTGCCTCGCATCCTGCCGTTAACCCTCGCCGTGCTACTGGCCGCCTGCGGCAACGGTGAACAGGCCCAAACTTCCATTCGTCCGGCCATGGTCGTGCAGCCGCAACCGGCCGCCGATTCGGTCGAAGCCTACCCGGGCGAAGTGCGCGCGCGGCTCGAGTCGGAGCTGGCCTTCCGCATCGGCGGCAAGATCAGCAAGCGCCTGGTCGACAGCGGCGCACGGGTGAAGAAGGACCAGGCCCTGGCCGAACTCGATCCCGAGGATGTGCGTCTGCAACTGGAGGCGGCGCGTGCCCAGGTCGGTGCCGCGGAGGCCAACCTCAAGCTGGTCCGCGCCGAGCGTGATCGCTACCAGACCCTGCTGCAGCGCCAGATGATCAGCCGGTCGCAGTACGACACGGTGGAAAACCAGTACCGCGCCGGCGAAGCGCGGGTGAAGCAGATTCGTGCCGAGTTCAACGTCGCCAACAACCAGGCCGGCTACGCCGTGCTGCGTTCGCAGGCCGACGGGGTGATCGCCAGTCGCCGCGTCGAGGTCGGTCAGGTGGTGGCCGCCGGGCAAACCGTGTTCACCCTGGCCGCCGACGGCGAGCGCGAAGTGCTGATCAGCCTGCCGGAGCAGTCCATCGACCGCTTCAAGATCGGTCAGACCGTCGCGGTGGAGCTCTGGTCGCAGCCGGACAAACGCTTCCCCGGGCGCATCCGCGAGCTGTCGCCGGCTGCCGATCCGCAGTCGCGCACCTATGCGGCGCGGGTCTCCTTCGCCGACGGCAAGGTGCCGGCCGAGCTCGGCCAGAGCGCGCGGGTATTCGTGCAGTTGAACGGTGAGGTGCCGCTCTCGGTGCCGCTTTCCGCGCTGACCGCGGAAGCCGGCGCACCCTATGTCTGGGTGGTCGATCCCAAGGATTCCACGGTCAAGCGCCGGCCAGTGCGCATTGGCGCCTATGGCGAAGACCGCGTGCCGGTGCTCGAAGGCCTGAGTGCCGACGATTGGGTGGTCGCCGCCGGCGTCCAGGTGTTGCGCGAAGGCCAGGCGGTGCACCCGGTGGACCGCTCCAACCGTACGGTGAAGCTGGTTGCCAAGGAGTAAGGCGCAGTGAATTTCAACCTATCCGCCTGGGCGCTGAAGAACCGTCAGATCGTCCTGTACATCATGTTGCTGCTCGGCATTGCCGGGGCGATCTCCTATACCAAGCTGGGGCAGAGCGAAGACCCGCCGTTCACGTTCAAGGCCATGGTGATCAACACCCGCTGGCCCGGCGCCACCGCCGAAGAGGTGTCGCGCCAGGTCACCGAGCGCATCGAAAAGAAGCTCATGGAGACCGGCGAGTACGACAAGATCATCTCGTTCTCGCGTCCCGGTGAATCGCAGGTCACCTTCCTGGCCCGCGACTCGATGCGCTCGGCGGAAATCCCCGAGCTCTGGTACCAGGTGCGCAAGAAGGTCGGCGATATTCGCCACACCTTGCCGCAGGGCATCCAGGGGCCGTTCTTCAACGACGAATTCGGCACCACCTTCGGCAACATCTACGCGCTGACCGGCGAGGGCTTCGACTACGCGGTGCTCAAGGACTACGCCGACCGCATCCAGCTGCAGCTGCAGCGGGTCAAGGACGTCGGCAAGGTCGAACTGCTCGGCCTGCAGGACGAGAAGATCTGGATCGAACTGTCCAACACCAAGCTGGCCACCCTCGGCCTGCCGCTGGCTGCCGTGCAGAAGGCGCTGGAGGAGCAGAACGCGGTGGCCGCCGCCGGCTTCTTCGAAACCGCCACCGACCGCGTGCAGCTGCGCGTTTCCGGCAAGTTCGACTCGGTGAAGGAAATCCGCGACTTCCCGATCCGCGTCGGCGACCGCACCTTCCGCATCGGCGATGTCGCCGAAGTGCGCCGTGGCTTCAACGATCCACCCGCGCCGCGCATGCGCTTCATGGGCGAGGACGCCATCGGCCTGGCCGTGTCGATGAAGTCGGGCGGCGACATCCTGGTCCTCGGCGAGGCGCTGGAGGGCGAGTTCGCCCGCCTGCAGGAAACCCTGCCGGCCGGCATGCAGCTGCGCAAGGTGTCCGACCAGCCGGCTGCGGTGAAGATGGGCGTCGGCGAGTTCGTCCGCGTGCTCACCGAGGCACTGATCATCGTCCTGCTGGTGAGCTTCTTCTCGCTCGGCCTGCGCACCGGTCTGGTGGTGGCGCTGTCGATCCCGCTGGTGCTGGCGATGACCTTCGCCGCCATGCACTACTTCGGCATCGGCCTGCACAAGATTTCCCTCGGCGCGCTGGTGCTGGCGCTGGGCCTGCTGGTCGACGACGCGATCATTGCCGTGGAGATGATGGCGATCAAGATGGAGCAGGGCTACGACCGACTCAAGGCGGCGAGCTACGCCTGGACCAGCACGGCCTTCCCGATGCTCACCGGCACGCTGATCACCGCCGCCGGCTTCCTGCCGATTGCCACCGCGCAGTCCGGCACCGGCGAGTACACCCGCTCGATCTTCGGCGTGGTGACCATCGCCCTGGTGGTCTCGTGGATCGCCGCGGTGGTGTTCGTGCCGTACCTCGGCGACCGCCTGCTGCCGGACCTGGCCAAGCGTCACGCGGCCAAGCATGGCGGCAGCGACAAGGGTCACGATCCCTACTCGACGCCGTTCTACAAGCGCGTGCGCGGTGTGGTGGAGTGGTGCGTGCGGCGGCGCAAGACGGTGATCCTGCTGACCGTGGCGGCGTTCATCGCCTCGATCGTGATGTTCCGCTTCGTGCCGCAGCAGTTCTTCCCGTCCTCCGGGCGCATGGAGCTGATGGTCGACCTCAAGCTCGGTGAAGGCTCGTCGCTAAGCAACACGGAGGCCGAGGTCAAGCGCCTCGAGCAGCTGCTCAAGGACCATCCGGGCATCGACAACTACGTGGCTTACGTCGGCAACGGCTCGCCGCGGTTCTACCTGCCGCTCGACCAGCAACTGCCGGCGGCCAGCTTCGCCCAGTTCGTGGTACTGGCGAAGAACATCGAGGCGCGCGAGGAAATCCGCACCTGGCTGATCAAGACCCTCAACGATGAGTTCCCCACCGTACGTTCGCGCATCTCGCGCCTGGAGAACGGCCCGCCGGTCGGCTATCCGGTGCAGTTCCGCGTCTCCGGCGAGCACATCGACGAGGTGCGCGCGCTGGCCCGCAAGGTCGCCGACAAGGTGCGCGAGAACCCGCACGTGGTGAACGTCCACCTCGACTGGCAGGAGCCGAGCAAGGTGGTGCGCCTGCACATCGACCAGGAGCGTGCGCGCGCCCTCGGGGTGAGCACCGCCGAGCTGTCGCGCTTCCTGCAGAGCTCGCTGACCGGTTCGCTGGTCAGTCAGTACCGCGAGGACAACGAGCTGATCGACATCATGCTGCGCGGCACCGTGCGTGAGCGCCAGGATCTGGCCCTGCTGCCGAGCCTGGCGGTGCCGACCAGCAGCGGCAAGAGCGTGCCGCTGTCGCAGCTCGCTACCCTCGAGTACGGCTTCGAGGAAGGCATTATCTGGCACCGCAACCGCCTGCCGACCGTCACCGTGCGCGGCGACATCTACGACAAGTCGCTGCCGGCCAGCCTGATCAAGGAGATCATGCCGACCCTCGACCCGATCCGTGCCGAACTGCCGTCCGGTTACCTGCTGGACGTCGGCGGCACCGTGGAAGACTCGGCGCGTGGGCAGAAGTCGGTGAACGCCGGGGTGCCGCTGTTCATCGTGGTGGTGCTGACCTTGCTGATGCTGCAGCTGAAGAGCTTCTCGCGCACCGCCATGGTGTTCCTAACCGCGCCGCTCGGGCTGATCGGTGTGACGCTGTTCCTGCTGGTGTTCCAGAAGCCGTTCGGTTTCGTGGCGATGCTCGGCACCATCGCCCTGGCCGGGATGATCATGCGCAACTCGGTGATCCTGGTTGACCAGATCGAGCAGGACATCGCCGCCGGCCTGGACCGCTGGCACGCGATCATCGAGGCCACCGTGCGGCGCTTCCGCCCCATCGTGCTGACCGCCCTGGCGGCGGTGCTGGCGATGATCCCGCTGTCGCGGAGCATCTTCTTCGGGCCGATGGCGGTGGCGATCATGGGCGGCCTGATCGTCGCAACGGCGCTGACCCTGCTGTTCCTGCCGGCGCTGTACGCCGCTTGGTTCCGGGTCAAGCGCGTCTAGCCTGCGGATTGCGGCACCCGATAACCCGGCCCTGGTGGCCGGGTTTTTTCATTTCCGCTGCTACGCTTTGAGTTGGGGGTGGTGCAGGCGACGAGCGGAACGATCGACGCAGCGGTCGGGTCTTCATCACTGAATCCCTCACGGAGGCAGTGGTTCCCATGACCTATCGCGTAATGATGGTATTCGGCACCCGGCCCGAAGCGATCAAGATGGCGCCATTGGCGCGCACGCTACGGCAGACCGAGGGGATCGAGCTGTACATCTGCGTTACCGGCCAGCACCGGGAAATGCTCCAGCAGGTGCTCGATGCCTTCGAACTCAGCATCGACCAGAACCTGCAGCTGATGACCGAAGGGCAGAGCCTCAACGGCCTGACCCAGCAGATGCTCAGTGCGCTGGACCAGGTCTACGCCGAACGCCAACCCGAAGTGGTACTGGTCCACGGCGACACCACCACCAGCTTCGTTGCTGCCCTGGCGGCGTTCCACCGACACATCCCGGTGGCGCATGTCGAGGCCGGGTTGCGCACCAACGACATCCAATCGCCGTGGCCCGAGGAAGCCAACCGCCACCTCACTGCGGTAATCGCCGAGCTGCACTTTCCGCCGACCCGTGCGGCGCGCGACAACCTGCTGCGTGAATGGGTGCCGCTTGAGCACATGGAGGTCACCGGCAATACGGTGATCGATGCGCTGCTGTGGATGCGCCAGCACCTTGAGGAGGTCAACTGGCAACCGCCGGCCGATTCGCCGCTCGCCGCGTTGCCGGCGGAGGGGCGCATGGTGCTGATCACCGGACACCGCCGGGAGAACTTCGGCAAGGGCTTCGAGCACATCTGCCAGGCCATCGCCGAGCTGGCCGACAAATACCCCGACGTGCAGTTCGTCTATCCGGTGCACCTCAATCCACAGGTCCAGCAGCCGGTGTATTCGCTGCTCGGCAGCCACCCCAACGTGCGCCTGATCCCGCCGCAGGACTATCCGTCGTTCGTCTGGCTGATGGCGCGGTCCTACCTGATCCTCACCGATTCGGGCGGCATTCAGGAGGAGGCGCCGTCGCTCGGCAAACCGGTGCTGGTGATGCGCAAGACCACCGAGCGGCCGTCGGCGGTCGCGGCCGGCACGGTGATGCTGGTCGGCACCGTGGTGCGGCGCATCGTCGAGGAGACCAGCCGCCTGCTCGATGACGCCGAGGCCTACGCGGCGATGACCCACATCAGCAATCCCTATGGCGATGGACATGCCAGCGAGCGCATCACCCACCGCCTGCTTGACTGGCTGCACGAGCGCAAGCACGGCGAGGGGCAATGAATTACGCGCTGGTCGATTACATCAGCTACCTGCTGTTCGGCCTCAAATGGCTGGCCCTCGGGCTGGCCTGGCTGATGCTGCTGCTCGGCCTGGATGACCTGTTCATCGACCTGGTGTACTGGGGCCGCCAGCTGATCCGCCGCTTTCGCGTCTATCGGCGTTATGATCGAGCCGACGAGGAGCGCCTGTTCAGCGTCGCCGAGAAGCCCCTGGCGATCATGGTGCCGGCCTGGCAGGAGGTCGGCGTGGTCGGCGAGATGGCGCGCCTGGCCGCGTCGACCCTGGACTACGAGAACTACCAGATCTTCGTCGGCACCTACCCGAACGATCCGGACACCCAGGCCGATGTCGATGCGGTGTGCCTGCATTACCCCAACGTGCACAAGATCGTCTGCGCGCGGCCGGGGCCGACCAGCAAGGCCGACTGCCTGAACAACGTGATCGACGCGATCCTGCGCTTCGAGGCCGAGGCGCGCATCCAGTTCGCCGGCTTCATCCTGCACGACGCCGAGGACGTCATCTCGCCGCTGGAATTGCGTCTGTTCAACTACCTGCTGCCGGCCAAGGACCTGATCCAGATTCCGGTCTATCCCTACGCGCCGGAGTGGTCGGGCTTCACCGCCGGCCACTATGTCGACGAGTTCGCCGAGAACCACGGCAAGGACGTGATCGTCCGCGAGGCGCTGACCGGCCAGGTGCCCAGCGCCGGGGTGGGTACCTGCTTCAGCCGCCGGGCGATCGCCGCCTTGCTGGAGGAGGGCGACGGCATTGCCTTCGACGTACAGAGCCTCACCGAGGACTACGACATCGGCTTTCGCCTCAAGGCCAAGGGCATGACCTGCATCTTCGCCCGCTACTCGGTGCGCGACCCGCAGCTGGCGCTCCAGGCGCCGTACCGCCTGGGCATGAACCGGCGCTTCGCCCAGGTGATCTGCGTGCGCGAGCACTTCCCGCGCACCTGGCAGCACGCCATCCGGCAGAAGTCGCGGTGGATCACCGGCATCGTCTTCCAGGGCACCAAGAACCTCGGCTGGAGCAAGCAGCTGGGGCTCAACTACTTCCTCTGGCGCGACCGACGCGGCCTGTTTGGCTATCTGGTGAGCTTCACCGTCAACCTGCTGTTCCTGGTGCTGCTCGCCATGTGGCTGATCACCTTGATCTTCCCCAACACCTGGCACTTTCCGTCTATTCTCGCGGACAGCCCGACCCTGAGCCTGCTGCTCGCCGCCAACGGCGTGCTGCTGCTCAATCGGCTGTTCCAGCGCTTCTGGTTCGTCACCCGCTTCTACGGCGTGGGCGAGGGCCTGCTGTCGGCGCCACGGATGATGTGGAGCAACTTCGTCAACTTCTTCGCCAACCTGCGCGCGCTCCGCCAGGTGCTGGAAATGGGTGATTCGCGGCGCGTGGCGTGGGACAAGACCACCCACGAATTCCCGCGCCTCGGCCAACCGCAGCGCACCCCGCTGGGTCAGCGCCTGCTGGCCCGCGGGCTGATCGATGAGGCGCAACTGCAGGCTGCGGTGACCAGCCCGGTGCGCCGCGCACTGGGCCGCGAGCTGTTGCTGCGCGGGCTGATCGACAGCCAACAATTGGCCGCAGCGCTGGCCGAGCAACTCGACCTCGAGTGGCTGCCGCTCGACCCCTTCGCCCTCGACCCGCAGCTGATCGCCGCCTTGCCGCGCCAACTGGCGCTGCGCTATGCGGTGCTGCCGGTGGCGGAGGAGGGCAAGACGCTGATCCTCGCCAGCGAGCGACGGGTCAGTCAGGTGTCGCTGGGCGCCATCGCCCGCCAGCTCAAGCGCCCGGTGCAGTGCCGCCTGGCCCCGCAGGGGCGGGTCACGCTCGGCTTGCGCCACTGGTACGGCGGGCGCCAACAGAACGACGAAGCGCGTCTGGTGCTCGAGGTAATGGCCCGGCGGCACACCGACGCGGCGCTGATGGAGCGCATCTGCCGCCATCAGGTGCTGTTCGGCGATCTGCTGCAGGCCCGCGGCATGGTGCCGCCGAGCCTGTTCAACCAGGCGCTGATCGATTACGACCCGGAGCATGAGTCGCTCGGCAAGCACCTGGTCGAACGCGGCCTGATCAGCGAGGAGCTGCTGCAGCAGGCGCTGCGCGAACAGACCGCCGAGCAGCACGAGGCTTATCTGATTGCCCGGGAGGTCGCGTGAGACGCCACTCCTGGCTGCTCGCCGCGCTGCTGCTGGCCGGCGTCGGTCAGGCGTTGCCGGCCGAGGCGCCGCTCAGCGACTTCCAGCGCTTTCGCAGCTATCCGTTTCTCGAACGCGCCTACCGCGAGGCCAAGCAGGACAACTGGGGCGAAGTCGAACGCCTGATGCGCCACCTGCTCGACCAGGTACCGGACAATCACGAGGCGCGTCGCCTGCTGATCCAGGCGCTGGCCCGCCAAGGCCGCTACGAGGACGCACTGGCCGCCAGCGCGGCGTTGCCGGACGGTCCCGAAGCCAGGCGCAGTCTGCTCGAGCTGCGCCTGGCCTGGCTTGAGCAGGGCGCGCCGGCGCAGGCCCAGGTGCAGGGCTGGCTGGCCCACAGTCAGGGTGGTGAGCGGGTGCGCCTGTGGCAGGCCTACAGCCAGAGCCTCGGCAAGCGTCAGGGCGCCCGCGCCGCGCTGGATTGGCTGGCGGCGCTGGAGCCGCGTGGCGACGAACGCGAGCTGCGCCAGGCGCTCGCCAACTGGGCCGAACGGGCCGGCGCTTGGCCGCAGGTGATCGCCCAGCTGGCGCCGCTGGCCACCGCACAGCAACTGGATGGCGGCGACTGGCAACGGTTGGCGCAGGCCTACCTGCACACTGAAGATGATCAGGCGTTGCACCAACTGCTCGCCCAGGCGCCGAGCCCGGCCTTGGCGCAACGCCTGCGCGAGCAGGCCGCCCAGCGCGCCATCGCCAGCGGCCGGACGGAGCAGGCCCAGGCCTGGCTGCAGGCGCTGCCACCGGCGCAGCAGGAGACCCAGCGCGAAACCCTCTGGGAGCTGGCGCGGCAGACCGGCAACAGCGCACGGGTCCGTGAGCTGGCCAACCAGCTCGGCCGGCCGTGCCTGGAAACCGCCGAGTGGCTGTCGCGCCGCGCTGCGCAGGCCGCCCTCGAACAACTGCGCGAGTGCCGCGCGGCCGATGATCCGCAGGCCTGGCTGGTGCTCGCCGAGCGCCTCGAGGCCGAGGACCTGCTGCTCAGCCAGACCCTCCCGGTACCCTGGGACAACCGCCGCCGCGACGCGCTGCTGGGACTTTGGCAGCGTCGTGGGCAGAGCGAACGCGCGCTGGCCTGGCTGAGCCGCCAGCCGCCGAGCAACGCAGTGGTCAAGCAGCGCGCCGAGCTGCTGCAGGCCGCCGGGCGCAGCGAGGCGGCGGCCGGCGAATGGCTGCGCTACTACCGCGCCAGCGGCGATCTGCGCGCCCTCGATCAGGCCAGCTTCCTGGCCCTCGCCGGCGGCCGTCGCGAGCAGGCCCAGCAGCTGCTGGAGGACGCCTACGACCGCCGCCACGGCCGTTTGCCGGCGCCTTTGCTGGCGCGCCTCGGCGGACTCTATGCGCAGCCAGCGACGGCGCTACCGCCGCAGCGCGTCGCGCCGCTGCTCGATCAGGTCGACGCAGCGACGCGCGCCCAACTGCTCGGCCGCCTGGCCGAAGCCGGCCATTGCGATCTGGTGCGCGGCAACGCCGGTGCGCAGCCGCGCGAAGTCGGGCAGTGGCGCGCGCTGGGCCGCTGCGCGATGCCCGATCGACCGGGCGAGGCGGTGGTCTATTACCGCCAGGCGCAGCAGGCGGGCGACCCATCGGTGGGGCCGGCGCTGGCCTACGCGCTGGCTGCCGCCGGCGAACCCGAGCAGGCCTGGCCGATCTGGCGCGCTCAGCCGCTGGCCACGCTGGATGACAGCGCGCGCCTGGCGGCCAGCCGCGCGGCCCTCTCTGCCGGCGACCATGACGCCGCCGAACGCTATTGGCAGTTGGCGCAGCGGCGTTCGGCCGACGACTGGGCGCTCGGCGCGCAGATCGCCGCCGCTCGCGGCGACGCGCAGTTGGCGCTGCAGCGCCAGCGCGAGGCACTGCGCCAGGCGCCGGATGCCGGCCACTACTACGCGGCGGCGGCCAGTGCCGAGCGCGCCGGCGAGCGTGCGCAGAGCACCGCCTGGCTCGCCGAGGCGGTGCGCCTGGCACCCAACGATCCGCGCTTTCGCGCCGACTACGGCATGCGCCTGGCCGGCGCCGCGGACCAGGCCGAGCGGCACCGGGCGATTCCTTATCTGCAGCAGGCGAGCCGCGATTTCCCCGAGGACTACCGCATCGCCGAAACGCTTGCCTGGCGCTATGACGAGGCCGAAGACAGCGCCGTCGCGCGTCGCGAGCTGGAGCGCGCCATCGACCTCGAGCAGCAGCCGGTGCTCGACGACGACGAGGAGAGCCTTGAGGCACGGCGCTTCCGCCAGCGCCGTGCGCATCAAGTGCTGTCGCAGCGCGATAACCTGACCCTGGCCAGCGTCTGGTCGCCGGCCGGTATCGCCACCTACAGCGTGCCGGTGTCGGCGACGCAGACCGGCGAGCAGCGCCGCGCCAGTTCGCAGAATGTGCAGATCGCCATCTGGGACCACGCCCTGGGCGAGGAGCCGACCCGTAACGGCAGCAGCCTCTCGGTGTACGGCCGGGTGCTGGCCGGCAACGCCGGGCGCAAGCGCTACACCCAGTACATCGGCACCGGCGTCGGCCTGCGCTACAAGCCATTCGGCCAGCTCAACCTCAACCTCTACGGGGAAATCTACAAACAGAACCAGGACCCCACCGAGGGCAACCCGGACGAGGTGTTCCCCGGCCTGCGCCTGCACAAGATCGGCACGCCGAAGAAATTCGAGCGCTATGTGCGCGAGCGCGACCGTTACGCGCAGACTTCCACCGACTACCTGTTGCGCGCCACCGCGTCGTTCCTCGACCAGGGTGACTACCGCAACGATTGGCGGGTCGACGAGGAGCAGTGGAACGAGCGCTTCCTCTACCTCGACGCGGCGTGGTGGACCAAGGCCGGCGACCACCAGTGGCTGTCGCGCTTTCAGCAGGGGCATGTCTGGAAGCTGCCGGTCGACAGCCCGCAGACCCTGATGGCCTACGGCTTCGGCGAGTTCGCCACACAGGACCCGGACAACGACTGGCGCCAGGACCTGCGCAGCGGGGTCGGCCTGCGCTGGCAGTACTGGTATGGCGACGACCGCTACAACGCCTACCGCGCCCACGTCACGCTACGCACCGAGTACCAGCTGGGGCTGGGCGGCAACCTGTTCGAGCAGGCCAATGGCTGGCTGGTCGGGCTGGAGGTGAATTTCTGATGCGCGCGCTGTTGCTGGTGCTCTGTCTGCTGCTCGGTGCCACAGCGGCGACGGCCGAGGAGCGACTGTTCTTCCAGCCGCAGAATGCCGACGCGGTAGTCTCCCCGGCGCAGTGGCGCAGCCTCTGGCAGGCCAGTGCGCGACACGGCGTGCGCACGCTGATCGTGCAGTGGACGGCGTATGGCGACAGCACGTTCGGCGGCGCCGAGGGCTGGCTGGCTCAGGCGCTGCGCGAGGCGCAGGCACAGGGGCTGCGGCTGGTGGTCGGCCTGTACTTCGACGCGGCCTACTCCCAGCGCCTCAACGAGCTCGACGGGCCGGGCCTGGCGACCTATTGGGAGTATCAGCTTGGCCGGTCGCTGGCTCAGCAGCGGCTGTTGCGTCAGGACTGGCGGCTGACGGTGGACGGCTGGTACTTGCCGATGGAACTGGACGATCTGCACTTCCAGGCGCCGGAACGCCGCGAGACGCTGCAGCGCCAGCTGAAAGGCTTCGCCGCGCGTCTCGACGCGCCGCTGCACCTCAGCGCGTTCAGCGCCGCGCGCCTGTCGCCCAAGGCGCATGGCGACTGGCTGGGCGCGCTGGCCGGGCTTGGTGTGCAGGTGTGGTGGCAGGACGGCGCGGGCACCGGCAGCCTGGCACCGCTGGTGCGCCAGGCCTACGAGCAAGCCTTGCCCTGTTCGGTCGGCGTGGTGCGTGAGGCGTTCCGCCAGACCAGCAGCGCCGACCAGCTGTTCACGGCCGAGGCTGCCGAGCCGCTGTCGCTGCGCGCCGGCTGTCATGCGGTGGCGGTGTTCGCTTTGCGCTACCGGCCTTGGGGGGCGGTGTTGCGGCGCTGAGCGCGTCGGCCTGGGAGCGGGTTCATCCGCGATGGGGCGGACGGCCATCGCGAATGAATTCGCTCCTACGCAGGTGAGTGGCCGGCTTGCCCGTCAGCCGTGGCGGCGCTGCTCCTCAGCCGGGTACAGGCTTTCCAGCAACTCGGCGAAATGCCGCTCGATCATTGGGCGCTTGAGCTTCTGGGTTGGCGTCAGCTCATCTTGGTCCTGACTGAGCAGGCGCGGCAGCAACGCCCAGGCCTTGATCCGCTCGACCTGGGCCAGCTCGGCGTTGACCTTGTCGACATGCGCCTGCAGCTCGGCCAGCAGCGCCGGGGCCTGCAGCCAGGTCGCGTAGTCGCCGCCCAGGCCCTGCTGGCGGGCCCACAGGGCGAGCCGCTCGGGATCGAGGGCGAGCAGGGCGACCAGGTATTTGCGGCGGTCGCCATGCACCAGCGCCTGCTCGACCAGCGGTTGCTGCTTGAGCTGGGCCTCGATGGCGGTCGGTGCGATGTTCTTGCCGCCGGCGGTGATGATCAGTTCCTTCTTGCGCCCGGTCAGCCACAGGTAGCCGTCGGCATCCAGGCGGCCGAGGTCGCCGGTGCGCAGCCAGCCGTCCTCGCTGAACGTCTCGGCGGTCTTCTCCGGCTGGCCGAAGTAGCCCTGGAACACCAGCGGCCCGCGGGCCAGCACCTCGCCGTCGGCGGCGATGCGCAGCTCGGTACCGGGCAGCGCCTTGCCCACCGAACCGGCCTTGGCGATCCCTGCCTCGTTGCTGGTGAGGAAGGCGGTCGATTCGGACAGCCCCCAGCCTTCATAGAGCGGCAGGCCGAGCGCGGCGTAGAACTCCACCAGTGCGGCGTCGAGCGGCGCGCCTCCGCCGACCAGGGTACGGATGCGCCGGCCGAACAGCTTGGTGCGCAGCTTGTCGAGCACCAGCCGCCGCGCCAGCCAGCCGCTCAGCGGGTTGCCCTGGCCGCGCGCGCGTTGCAAACCGGTGCGCAGCGCCCAGTCGAGCAGGCGCTGCTTTCCGGGTGGCAGCCCGGCGCGCTGGGCGAGCACGGCGGCATGCAGCTTCTCGAACAGCCGCGGCACGCTGCCGAAGTAGTCCGGCTGCACTTCGGCCAGGGCGCGGGGGATGTCGCTGAGCTCCGGCACATAGGCGGCCTGGGCGCCGGCCCAGAGGCGCTGGTAGTGGCCGATCACCCGTTCGCCGACATGCGCCAGCGGCAGGAACGACAGGCTGGTGTAACGCCCGGGGGCGACCCGGTACTCGCTGATGAAAGCCAGCAGGTTGCCGTGGCTGAGCATCGCCGCCTTCGGCTCGCCGGTGGTACCGGAGGTGAACACCAGGTTGGCCAGTGCTGCCGGGCCCAGCGCCTGCCAGCGCTGTTCCAGCTGGCGGGCGCTGATCGGCGCGGCGCCGGCCAGGAAGGTCTCCAGGTGCAGGTGGCCGCTGCCTGCCGGCGCCTCGTCCAGGCACACCACGCTGAGGCCCTCGACCTGCAATGGCAGCGCCTGGCTGGAATGTTCGACGAACAGTAGGCGGCAGCCGGCGCGCTGCAGCTGCTGGGTAGCCTGGCTGGCGCTGAGGCTGGGATACAGGCCGACGCTGACCGCGCCGGCGTTGAGGATGGCAAAGTCGAGCAGGCTCCACTCGACCCGCGTGCGACTCCAGATCGCTACCCGGTCGCCGGGCTGCACGCCGTGGGCGAGCAGGGCGCGGCCCAGCTGTTCGGCACGGCGGGCGATCTCGCCCCAGTTCAGGCTGTGCCACTGGCCGTCGCGCAGCTCCTGCGCGGCGGGCCAGTCCGGGGTGGTCGCGGCGCGCCAGGCGAGCAGGGCGGGGATGCTGGGCAGCGCGTGGGGTGGTTGCGGTAACGAACTCATCGAACACTCCTTGTGTTTCTTGTCGTTCTAACGGGCGCAACGGTGGTGCTGGTTGATTGGCCCCCCCGCCTGCGCGGGGACGACGGTGTCTGATCCTCTGTGCGCCGACGGCAGCCTCGGCAGCGTGCGCAACCCCGTCATTCCCGCGCAGGCGGGAATCCGGTCGTGGCTACGTCTGACCGCTAGGGAATCGGTTGCCCCGAGTCGCGCTCGCGCACCGCCTGATTGAAGCCGACTTCCTCGCAGCGCGCCTTGAAACGCACGCCTTCCGGGCTGTGGCGGGTGATGCCGTCGAACAGTGTGGCGAACATCTGCGTGGTTTCCAGGCCCATGTTGTGGAAGGCCTGGTTGATCATCAGCTTCTGCATCATCAGCTGGTTCTTGGGGATGCCCTGCATTCGCGCGGTGAGCGCATCGACCGCGGCGTCCAGCTCGGCGAGCGGCACGCACTGGTAGACCAGGCCGAGGCGCTCGGCCTCGCGGCCGTCGATCAGGTCGCCGGTGAGCAACATGCGCTTGGCCTTCTCGGCACCCAGGCGGTACACCCACATGGCGGTGGTCGGGCAGCCCCACACCCGCGCCGGCGGGTAGCCGATCACCGCTTCCTCGGCCATCACGATCAGGTCGCAGCACAGCGCGATGTCGCTGCCGCCGGCCACCGCCGGGCCGTTGATCTTGGCGATCACCGGCTTGTAGCTGCGGAACAGGCTCATGAACTGCTCGGTGTTCCGCTTCATCAGCGCGTAGTCGACCATCGGGTCCCAGGGCATTTCCTGGCTGCCATAGATGCCGCGCGGGTTCTCGGCGAAGAACTTCAGGTCGTAGCCGCTGCAGAAGCCGCGCCCGGCGCCGGTGAGGACGATGACATGGACCGCGTCGTCGGCATTGGCGCGCGCCACCGCGGCGGCGAGGTCGTCGGGCAGGCGGTCGTCGATGGCGTTGAGACGTTCGGGGCGATTGAGGGTGAGGGTGGCGACGCGCCCTTCGACGCTGTAGAGCACACAGGATTCCGACATGGCGACAGGCTCCGGCAGATTATTTTTATGGGATGACTTGGCAGCGCCGAGCAAATAAGTAAACTGAGTTCACTTTTCTTGTCCAGCAATTTGTGACCCGCCATGGCCGATCTCTCCCCCAAAGCCCTGAAAACCCGCGCCAGCCTGCTCGAAGCGGCGCGCAGCGAACTGCTCGAGCAGGGCGGCGGCCTGGAAGTCTCCCGCGTCGCCGAGCGCGCCGGGGTGTCGGTCGGGCTGATCTACCGCTACTTCAATTCCCGCGCCGGGCTGCTGGCGGCGGTCGCCGAGGATTACTACGACCGCTACCAGGCACAGGTGATGGCCGCCGATCCGCTGCCCGAGAGCAATGATTGGCTGCGTCGCGAGGAGCAGCGCACCCACCTGGTCGTCGAGTTCGTCTACGCCGAGCCGCTGGCGCCGCTGCTGCTGGTCAGCCTGGCCCGCGAGCCGGAGGTCGCGGCGATGGAGGCCCAGCGAATCGCCGAGAACGTCCGCCAGGGTGCCGACAACATCCGCCGCGGCCAGGCCGCCGGGCAACTGAGCGCGCAGCTCGACCCGGAGCTGGTCTCGGCGATGACCCTCGGCGGCATGCACCAGGCGCTGCTCGAAGCGCTGGCGCGCACTCCGCGGCCGGCCGCCGAGCACCTGGCGCAGCAGCTCTGGCAGTACGTCCGCGGCGTGCTGGCCTCGCAGTAACCCGTCTTTCGCCCGTTCACAGGAGACCCCCATGCAGCACGCCACCCAGGTCGAACTGCTCAAACGCACCCTGGCCCTGGTCGAGAAGGGCCAGAGCGATTGCGCGCCGGCGCCGTCGGCGCTGCCGGTCAGCGCCTATCTGGACGAGACCCGCTACCGCCGCGAGCGTGACGAAATCCTGCGGCGCGAGCCGGTGCTGGTGGCGCGTTCCAGCGAGATCGCCGCCGGGCATTTCCTGACCCGCGACCTGCTCGCGCCGCTGCTCCTGACCCGCGACGAGCAGGGCTGCCTGCGCGGTTTTTTGAATGTCTGCAAGCACCGCGGCACTCAGCTGGTCGGCGACGCCAGCGGCAAGAACCGGGTGTTCGTCTGCCCCTATCACGCCTGGGCCTACAACCCCGACGGCCAGCTGCGCGGCATTCCGCACGGCTACGGCTTCGAGGGCATCGACCGGGCCTGCCTGAACCTCACCGAGGTGCCAGTCGCCGAGCGCTTCGGCGCGGTGTGGGCGCGCCTGTCGCCGGGCCCAGCGCTGGACATGGATGCGTTCTTCGGCCCGCAGATCGTCGCCGACTTCGAGAGCTTCGCTATCGACGACCACGTGATCTTCGACCCGCAGGACATCCGCCGGCCGGTGAACTGGAAGCTGACCATCGACACCTTCCTCGAGAACTACCACGTGCAGAAGGCCCATCAGGCCACCATCGACGCGATGTTCTGGCCCAACCTCGGGCTGTTCGAGCGCTTCGGTCGGCATATCCGCAACTACTACGTGAAGCGCAACCTCAAGGAGATCCTCGACCAGCCGGAACGCGACTGGGACCTGCGCCGCCATGGCAACCTGGTGTACTTCCTGTGGCCCAACACACTGGTGCTGGTCGAGCCCGACCACATCGACTTCTCCAGCGTGTTCCCCGACGGCCCGCTGGCCACCCGCGTGCTCGGCCACACCCTGCTCAGCGAGGAGCCGGCCAGCGACAAGGCGCGGCGCTACTTCGAGAAGAACAACACGATTCTCTACGCGGCGCTGGAGGAGGACTTCGAGATGGCCAAGCGGGTCCAGAACGGCATCCAGGCCGGCGCCAGCGACCGCCTCTGGCACGGGCGCTTCGAGCCGGCGCTGAAGTGGTTCCACGACAACCTCGACGTGGCGCTGGACGACCGCCAGGTGATCACGTTGCCCTGAGTCCGGCGGCGCGGCGGCCGGCCGCGTATACTCGCGCTTTTTCGCGAGCCCGCCGTTCATGAGTAACAAGCGCTACAGCTGCATCGGCCTGTGCAATCCCAAGTCGCCGACCAACGTCGGCTCGATCATGCGCGCCGCCGGCTGCTACGGGGTCAGCTCGGTGTTCTACACCGGCACCCGCTACGACCGCGCCAAGGACTTCGTCACCGACACCAAGAAGGTCCACCAGGACATTCCGCTGATCAACATCGACGACCTGCGCAAGATCCTGCCGCTCGGCTGCACGCCGGTCGCCGTGGAACTGGTCGAAGGCGCCCGCGCGCTGCCGGACTACACCCATCCGGACCGCGCGCTGTACATCTTCGGCTCGGAAGACGGCTCGCTGAGCAAGGAAATCCTCGAGTGGTGCGGCGATGAGGTCATCTACATCCCCACCAACGGCTGCATGAACCTCGCCGCGACGGTCAACGTGGTGCTCTACGACCGCCTGGCCAAGGGCAACAACACCCGCTCGGGGCCGCAGTTCTAGCCAGCCATGCCCTGCGCCGGGAGCGGCGAGTGGGCTGGATTGGTCTTTTTTTGCACAAAACTGACTCGTGAGGCAGATCGCGCTACTCGACCGCCGCATTAGCGGTTAGAATGCGCGCCGCCGTTAACTCCGACGGCAATGGGTTCCCTAACCCCATCCACCAAAAAGGTATGGACCATGCCGCTACTCTCCCAGCCACGCCAACGTCTGGCGCTGGCGATCCTGATCGCCTTCCACATCCTCATCATCATCGCCAGCAACTACCTGGTGCAGCTGCCGATCACCCTGTTCGGCTGGCATACCACCTGGGGCGCGTTCAGTTTCCCGTTCATCTTCCTCGCCACCGACCTGACCGTGCGCCTGCTCGGCAAGGGCCCTGCGCGCCAGGTGATCGGCCGCGTGATGATCCCGGCGCTGATCGCCTCCTACGTGGTCTCGGTACTGTTCCAGGACGGCGCCTTCGGCGGCCTGACGGCGCTCGGCCAGTTCAACGAATTCGTCCTGCGCATCTCGGTGGCCAGCTTCGCCGCCTACGTGTTCGGCCAGATCCTCGACATCCAGGTCTTCGACCGCCTGCGCAAGCTGCCGCAGTGGTGGATCGCGCCTACCGTGTCGACCATCTTCGGCAACCTGCTGGACACCTTCGTGTTCTTCTCGGTGGCGTTCTGGCACAGCACCAACCCGTTCATGGCCGAGCACTGGGTGGAAATCGCCACGGTCGACTACGGCGTCAAACTGACCATCAGCCTGGTGCTGTTCGTGCCGCTCTACGGCATGCTGCTCAATGCACTGCTGCGCGCCCTCGGCGGCCAGCGCGTAGCCACCGCCTGATCGCGCCGGCGTCATCGCAAGGGCTGCCGAGAGGCGGCCCTTTTTGTTGCCCGCGCGGAAAGCGTGCGCCACGGCATGTGTTGCTCCGATTCGGTGCGAGGGTAGGAAAACATCGACGAACTGCGATGTTAGGGTGGCGGCTTTGGCATATTTGCCACCGGGGAATCCCCGCATGATCGAGCCATCCGCAACCGGGAGGATCGCTCGTGAAGCCCATGCTGCCGTTACTGCTGTGCCTGGCGCTGCCACTGCACGCCGAAGAGAAAGTGCTGAACATCTATGGCTGGAATGAATACGTCGGCAAGCAGGCGCTGAAGGATTTCCAGGCCGAGACCGGCATCCAGGTCCACTACGACGTGTTCGACAGCATCGACCTGCTGGAAAGCAAGGTGCTCACCGGGCGTAGTGGCTACGACGTGATCTTCCCCGGCATCGCGATGGTCGGTCGCTTCATCCCGGCCAAGGCGCTGCAGCCGATTGACCCGCAGCAGCTCAAGGGCTTCGCCAACCTCGACCCGCAGGTGCTGACGGCCATGCAGGGCGCCGATCCTGGCAACCGCTATGCAGTGCCGTACACCTGGGGTACCACCGGCCTGGCGCTGAACCGCGAGGCAGTGCTGCAGCGCATTCCCGATGCGCCGCTGGACAGCCTCGACCTGCTGTTCAAGCCCGAGTACGCCAGCAAACTGAAGGACTGCGGCATCTCCGTGGTGGATGCGCCGCAGGAAGTGCTGAGCATCGCCTTGCACTACCTGGGCAAGCCGCCGTACAGCAAGGAGCCGGCCGACCTGAAGGCGGCGGGCGAGCTGCTCGCCCAGCTCAAGCCGAACTTGCGCTACATCGGCTTCGGCACCCAGACCAGCGATCTGGCCAACGGCAACCTGTGCCTGGCGCTGACCTACAGTGGCGACGCCAGCATGGCCCAGGCGCAGGCGGCGGATGCCAAGAAGCCGTTCGAGATCATCTACCGCATCCCCCGCGAAGGCACGCTGATGTGGGTCGATACCCTGGCCGTGCCGGTCGATGCGCCGCACCCGGAGGCGGCCAAAGCCTTCATCGAGTTCATGCTGCGCCCGGCGTCGGTGGCCGAGCTGACCAACACGACCTTCTTCGCCAACGCCAACCAGGCGGCCACGCCGATGGTCGACAAGGCGATCAGCGCGGACCCGAACATTTACCCGTCGGCGCAGATGCGCGCCAAGCTGTTCGGCGAGGAATTGATCGCGCCGAAGCTGCTGCGCGAGCGGACCCGCCTGTGGGCGAACTTCCGTACCCACTGACCGGCTGAGGAGGGTAGGGTGAGCCTGAAAATTGCCGAGCGCTGGTTCGAGCGCAAGACCTTGGCCGATGGCGTCACCCTGCTGTGGGAGCCGCACGTGCACCCGCTGCTGCGCTGCAACATCTGGCACGTGCAGGGCCGTGAGCGCGACCTGCTAATCGATACCGGCATGGGCATCGCCAGCCTGCGCGAGGCGGCGCGCGATCTGTTCGGCAAGCCGCTGCTGACCGTGGTCACCCACAGCCATCTCGATCACATGGGCGGCGCGCACGAGTTCGACTGCTGCCTGTGTCACCCGGCGGAGGCCGCCAGCTTCCGGCAGCCGGACCAAGAGGTGGGTTTGGTGCTCAGCAGCGAGCACTGGTTGGCGGCGTACTGCGACGACCTAGACGCGCCGCGGCTGATGATCGATGCCGTGCCGCACGCCGGCTTCGATCCCGCCGCCTGGCGCCTGCAGCCGGCCAGTCCGACCGGCCTGCTGGAAGAAGGCGCGGTTATCGACCTCGGCGACCGGGTCTTCGAGGTGCTGCACCTTCCCGGCCATTCGCCGGGCAGCATCGGCCTGCTGGAGCGGCGCAGCGGCACGCTGTTCTCCGGCGATGCGGTGTACGACGACATCCTCCTCGACCACATCCCCGGCGCCGATCTGCCGGACTATGTGCGTACGCTGGAGCGCCTGCGCGAGCTGCCGCTGACCACGGTGCATGGCGGTCACGAACCGAGCTTCGGCCGCCAGCGCCTGCGCGAGATTGCCGACCACTATTTGGCCCGCTGGCGCGCGGAGCTGCAGTCCGCCGGTTGAGTGGTATAGCTCAACACCTCAGCCGGTTGCCGGGAGCTGCCGGTGGACGGGCTTTGGATCAAAAATAATGAACTGACAGTGCATTATTATTAGTTTGTTGCCTTGAAAATCGGCCGGCACAATGCCGGTCCCGGACGCGGAGCATGTTGCGACTCCACCATTGACCGTCCCCAGGTTGCGCCGGGCCAACCCGCTGTCCTTCATTGCCTACTGCCCCGAGCCATGACCCCGTTCAGTTCTCCGCTAGCCAACTGGTTGCACAGTTTCCTCCCGCATTCCATGAACACCCGCCCGCGCGAATGGTTGCGCGCAGGACTTGGCGCCGCCGTGGGCGTGCTGCTGAGCACCTGGGCCTGCCATTGGCTGTTCGGCGCTGGCGTCGCCAGCCATCTGGTCGGCCCCTTGGCGGCCTCGGCGGTGCTGCTGTTTGCCGTGTCGTCCGGTGCGCTGGCGCAGCCCTGGTCGATTGTCGGCAGCTATCTGGTGGCGACAATCGTCGCGCTGGCGGTGCTGCAGGTCGGCGGGGCGTCGTTGCTCAGCGCCAGCGTGGCGGTCGGCCTGGCCTTGGCGCTGATGTGCCCGCTGCGCTGCCTGCATCCGCCGGGTGGCGCGGTGGCGTTCTGTGTGGTGACCGGCGGGCCGGATGTCGCCGGCCTCGGCGTAGGCGTGCTGACGCCGGTGCTGCTTAATGCGCTGGTCCTGCTGGGCTGCGCGCTGCTGTACAACAACCTGACCCGCGTACGTTACCCCAAGGCGCACGCGCAGCCAGCGGCGGAGCTGCACCACACCCAGGATGTCGCGCCGCAGCAGCGGGTCGGCTTCACCGCGGCCGACCTCGACCACGCGCTGGAGGACCTCGGCGAGTTTGTCGACGTGACCCGCGAGGACCTCGAGCAGATCATCCGCGCCACCGAGAAGCACGCGCTACGGCGCAGCATGGGCGATATCCGTGCCGGGCAGATCATGTCGCGCGACGTGCAGTGTGCGACGCCCGACACCACCCTCGAGCAGGCCCTGCGTCTGCTCGAATACCACCACCTGAAGGCGCTGCCGGTGCTCGACGAGACACGTCGGCTGGTTGGCGTTGTCAGTCTGATCGACTTGCTCGGGCATTCGCGCCGCGCGCCGCGCTCGGACTTCCTGGCGCGCTTCGGCCTGCGCCGTGACGTGCCGCTGAGCAAGGTGATGAGCCATCCGGTGACCTGCGTGGACAGCAACGCGCATGTGGTCGAGCTGATTCCGCTGCTGTCCGAGCAGGGCCTGCACTGCCTGCCGGTGCTAGAGGCCGGCGAGCTGGTCGGCATCATCACGCAGACCGACCTGATCGCCGCGCTGCACCGCGACCTTATCGTGCACCTGGGCTGAGCTGCAGGCGCAGCGCGGCGCGTGCCTAGATCGCCGGGTCCCAGCGCTGCGACCAGTCGCTGTCGGCGCGCACCACTTCGCGGAGCAGGACGAAGGCCTGCTGCAGCACTTCCGAGTCGCGTTCGCGGGAGTACACCAGGTAGGTCGGGTAGCTGAACTCGGGGGCCTTGTCGACGCGCTCGAGCACGCCGCTGTCGAGGTAGCTCTGCACCACGCGGCTGCGGAAGTAGCCGGTGCCGCCGTGTTCGAGGATGTACTGCAGGGCCAGTGGGCCCAGGTTGAAACTCAGCGCGGCCTTGGCCTTGTCCGGAAGCGCGGCGTCGTGCTGGCGGCGGAAGCCGTCGCCCCAGTCGATGTAGACATAGGGCTCGGCGAGGCCCGGCGCGCGGATCTGGATGAGCTTCTCCTCGAGTAGCTCCTCGACCTGCATGCCCGGCCAGTAGGCCGGCTGGTAGACCAGCGCGGCGTCCAGCACGCCGAGTTCGACCTGGCGCAGCAGGCGCTGCGCATCGCCGACTTCGGCGCGGATCGCGTGGCTGGGGATGCCCTCGCGCAGGCGCCGCACCCAGCTGAGCATCAGCGGGTTGCACAGACTGACCTCGCCACCGACGTGCAGCACGTTGCGGTAGCCCTCGAGCAGCGGCAGGTCGCGCTGCGCCGCCTCCCAGGTCTGCACCAGCTGGTTGGCATAGACCACGAAGGCTTCGCCGTCGGCGGTCAGCCGCGCGCCGGCGCGGTTGCGCACGAACAGCTTGCAGCCGAGCTGGCCTTCGAGGTTCTGCACCCGCGCGGTGATCGCCGTCTGGGTGACGTGCAGGCGCTCGGCGGCGGCGATGAAGCTGCCGCAGCGGGCGATCTCCAGGAAGGTGCGCGCGAGGTCGAGGTCCATGGCCGGCTCAGAGTGCGCCGAACACCTTCTTCGCCAGGCTGGTCGCGGCGCCGGCCGGGTTCTCGCGGATGCCGGCTTCCTGCACGGCGATCATCTTGAACAGGCCGTCGAGCGCCTCTTCGGTCACGTAGTTCTCGATGCTCGCCGACTTGGCGTTGCCCACGCCGTAGGCGGCGGCCTGGCCGGCGAAGGCGTTGTACTGCTTGGCCAGGCCAACCTGATCGGTGGCCTGCTTGACGATCGGCAGGAACTTGGCGCGAATCTGCTCGCGGCTAGTCTTGTTCAGGTACTGGGTGGCGGCGTCGTCCGGGCCGCTGAGGATGCCCTTGGCGTCCTGCACGGTCATCTTCTTCACCGCGTCGACCAGCAGCGCCTGGGCCTGCGGTACCGCGGCCTCGGCGGCCTTGTTCATGCTGCTTTCCAGCTGCTCGACCTGCGCGCCCATGCCCATCAGCTTCATGGTCTTGGCGGCCTTGCCGAGGTTGCCCGGCAGCTCGATGCGCACGTCCGGGTTGTCGTTGAAGCCACCCGGCTTGCCGAGCTGCTGCACGGCGACCTTGGCGCCCTGGGTCAGCGCATCCTTGAGGCCGCCGCTGGCGTCGCTCTGGCTGAGGTCGCTGAGCGACAGGGCCAGGGCGTTGGCGGACAGGGCGAGGGCGGAGCAGAGCACGAGCAGTCGGGACATGGTGGCTTCCTTGGATGAGCGATGCGGCCGAGCTTAGCAGGCGTGCCGGGTGCTGGGTCTATTGGGTCCCCGCCTGCGCGGGGGCGACGGCTGAAACACCGCCGCATTTCACCCCGTCATTCCCGCGAAGGCGGGAATCCAATGACTCACCCGGCTGGCAGCTACACCGCCGCCGGCTCGTCCTCGGCACGTTCCAGCGCGACCTGACGGATCGACAGGCGAATTTCCGCCGGCAGCACGCGCTTGGCCACGCCTTCGACCACTTCGGCGAGCTGCGGGTGGTGGCTGAGCTTGCCGGCCTCGTCGCGGCGCAGCACGCCTTCGTCGAGCAGGGTCTGGATGAAGTGGCGGAACAGCGTCTTGTCGAAGAACTCCGGGGCGTTGAGGCCATGCAGGATCGACAGGCGCTGGGCCATGACCACCGACAGGTCTTCCAGCTCCTCGGCCGACAGCGCGCTCTGGCCGGCGTTGAGCAGCAGCGCGGTGGCCATGTAGAAGCGCTGCAGGGTCGGGGTGATCGCCCGCGACAGCAGGGTCAGCAGGACGAACTGCCGCGAGCTCGGCGCCGGGCGCACGTAGACGTCGGCCTCGATCTTCAGCAGGCCCTGCTCGACCAGCGCGGCGAGCCACTGATCGACCACCGCGTCCAGCTCGTCCAGCGACCAGCGGATGAACAGTTCGGACTGCAGGTAGGGGTACAGCGCGCGCACGAAGCGCAGGATCTGTTCGCGGCCGATCCGCGCGCTGCTCTGGAAGAAGCTGGCGAGCAGCGCCGGCAGGGCGAAGATGTGCAGCACGTTGTTGCGGTAGTAGGTCATCAGGATGGCGTTCTGCTCGTCCAGATAGCAGATCTTGCCGAGGGCATCCTTCTGCTCGGCGACCAGCTGCATGCCCTTGACGAACTCCAGCAGCGCGCGGCCGTCGCCGTCCGGCAGGGTGGTGCAGGGCGAGTAGGGCACCTGGCGCAGCAGGGTCAGGTAGAGGTCGAGCACGCGCACCAGGGCGCTCTCGTCGAGCGCCAGCTTGGGGGTGGAGAGCAGCGCCAGCGCCACCAGGTTGACCGGGTTGATCGCCGCCGCCTCGTTGAGGTGCTGAGCGACGCGCTCAGCCAGGCGGTTGGTGGTGTCGTTGAGCCAGGCCGGGCGGAATTGCGGGCCGAGCTCCTCGTCGCGCCAGCCGGGCTGCTCGTGGTCAAGGAACTCGGCGAGCTTGATCGGCTCGCCGAAGTTGACCCAGACCTGGCCGAAGCGCTGCTTGAGCGCGCCGACCACCTTGAACAGGTCGAAGATCGATTCCTTCTTCTTGGTCGCACCGCGCAGCTCGCCGAGGTAGGTGCGGCCTTCCAGCACGCGCTCGTAGCCGATGTACACCGGCACGAAAACGATCGGCAGGCGGTTGGAGCGCAGGAAGCTGCGCAGGGTGATGGCCAGCATGCCGGTCTTCGGCTGCAGCATGCGCCCGGTACGCGAGCGGCCGCCCTCGACGAAGTACTCGACCGGGAAGCCTTTGCTGAACAGGGTGTGCAGGTATTCGTTGAACACCGCGGTGTACAGCGGGTTGCCCTTGAACGTGCGGCGCATGAAGAAGGCGCCGCCGCGGCGCAGCAGGCTGCCGATCACCGGCATGTTGAGGTTGATCCCGGCGGCGATGTGCGGCGGGGTCAGGCCGTTGCGGAACAGCAGGTAGGAGAGCAGCAGGTAGTCGATGTGGCTGCGGTGGCAGGGCACGTAGATCACCTCGTGGCCCTGGGCGATCTGCTGCACGCTGTCGATGCGGTTGACGCGGATGCCGTCGTAGATCTTGTTCCAGAACCACGACAACACCACCTCGAGGAAGCGCACCGCGGTGTACACGTAGTCCGAGGCGATCTCGTTGCCGTAGCGCAGCGCGGTGGCTTCGGCCTTGGCCAGGGTGACCTTCTCGCGCTCGGCCTCTTCGGCGATCGCCTGACGCACCAGCGGCGCATGCACCAGGCCTTTGACCAGGTTGCGGCGGTGCGACAGGTCGGGGCCGATCACCGCGGTCTTCTGGTTGCGGAAGTGCACGCGGAGGATGCGGTGGACCATGCGCAGCGTGCGCTCGTGGCCCTTGTCCTGGGCGACCAGCTCGCGCAGGTGGATCGGCGCGGAGAACTGCACGCGGGTCTTGCGGCCGAGGATGAGGATGTTGATCAGCTTGCGCAGACGCCCGGTGACCGCCCAGCTGTCGGCGAACAGCAGCTTCCACGGGCTGGTCTCGCGATCCGGCGAGAGGCCCCAGAACACGCTGACCGGAATGATCTGCGCGTCGTCCACGGCGTGCTGGCCGAGCGCGTTGACCAGACGAACCAGGGTCGGCGAGGCGCCGCGCTTGTCCTGACCGCCCAGCCAGCCCGGTTCTGGCGTCAGGTAGAAGAACCCGGCCGGCTCCTGCTGGTCGCCCACCGCGACCGGTAGCACCGGACGCGGCAGGCCGGCCTTGGTGCACTCATGGTCGACCACCGCGAGGTCGCTGACGGACGGCTGCTGCATCACGTAGAACACCGGCTTGCTGCGGTCGAGGCGCAGGCTGAACGCCGATTGATTGATGGTCTCGGAACGGACCCAGAGATACAGCAGGCGGCGCAAGGCGCCGAAGGCGAGGCGGTGCAGTGGGGAGCGGGTCATACGGGGTCTGCGGTGCTATGTGGAACGAGCGTGCGCTCGGGGTCGCTAGTGTGCCGGATTCAGGCCCCTGCGGCAAAAGTCCGGCAGGTGGTCGGGCGGCGGATTGAGCGGCCCGGGGCGGGTCTATTCTTGTCGCCACGGTCCTACGTGTGGAGGTGCGTCATGAAACGGCTTTCCGCAGTCTGTCTGCTGGCCCTGCTGCCGAGTAGCGCGTTGCTCGCACAAACGGTGGTGCCGCTCAACGGCCAGAGCAGCCAACAGGTCCAGCAGGACATGGACTACTGCCAGGGCGTGGCCAGCAACGCGGCGAGCAGCGCCGGCACCAGCGACCCGCATGTCGGCGGGCGGGCGCGCGGCGCCGCGGCAGGCGCGGCGGCCGGCGCCACGGTCGGCGCGGTGCGCAGCAATCGCTACGACAACGTCGACGACGACGTGAAGCGCGAGTACCGGCAGAACCGTGCCGGGGAGGCCGCCGCGGCCGGTGCGGTGGTTGGCGGCATGCGCCAGCGTCAGGAACGCCGCCAGGACCGGCGCAGCGACGCCGAGGCGCAGAGCTCGGCGAGCAGCACCGCCTACAGCAGCTGCCTGCAGGGCCGCGGCTACCAGATTTCGCCCTGAGAGTCGGGCCACCGTCTGGCGCGAGGTGCGCCCCGGCACCTCGCGCGACGTCCTTTGCCGGCCCGATCAGCCGCCTGGCGCGCAAGAAAATCCCGCCTGTTTTGCAACTTTCCGAAACTTTGGCTGTCTTGCTTAGCCGCCAAGGGACTCCTTATAGTCCCGCCGGCTTTTCAGCGACCCATCTTGCTGTGCGTGCGGGTGGCGGGGTGGGTCTTCATCGTGATGGTGAGAGACCATGATCGAAATAAAAAATCTAACGAAGCGATTCGCTCAGCACACCGCGGTGGACAACCTGTCCTTCCGCGTTCAAGAGGGGGAGGTGTTGGGATTCCTGGGCCCGAACGGCGCCGGTAAATCCACCACCATGAAGATGCTCACCGGGTTCCTCGCGCCGACTTCCGGCACCGCGAGCGTGCTCGGTTTCGATATCCAGACCCAGACGCTCAAGGCCCAGCGGCAGATCGGCTACCTGCCGGAAGGCGCGCCGTGCTACGGCGACATGACCGTGCGCGGGTTCCTCGAATTCATCGCCGAAGTGCGCGGCTTCCGCGGCGCCGCCAAGCGCCAGCGGGTCGAGCACGCGGTGGCCCAGGTCGAGCTCGACAACGTGCTCGGCCAATCCATCGAAACCCTGTCCAAGGGCTTCAAGCGCCGCGTCGGCCTGGCCCAGGCGATCCTCCACGATCCCAAGGTGCTGATTCTCGACGAGCCCACCGACGGCCTCGACCCGAACCAGAAGCACCAGGTGCGCGGCCTGATCCAGAGCCTGTCGAAGGACAAGATCGTGATCATCTCCACCCACATCCTCGAGGAAGTCAGCGCGGTGTGCAGCCGCGCGGTGGTGATCGCCCAGGGCCGCCTGCTCGCCGACGGCACGCCGTTCGAGCTGGAAAGCCGCTCGCGCTATCACCAGGCGGTCACCCTGGTCGGCGCCGAAGCGCTGGATCAGGCGGCGCTGGCTGCTCTGCCGGGCGTCAGCGGGGTCGAGGTCAACGAGCTGGAACACAGCCTGACCGTGCTGGCGCAGCCGGGCCAGGTGATCTTCCCGCAGGTCAATGCGCTGCTCGCCCAGCGCGGCTGGTCGGTGAAGGAAGTCAATGTGGAGCGCGGCCGCCTCGATGAGGTGTTCCGCAGTTTGACCCGGGGAGAGGTGGTATGAAGCAGTTGCCGGTAGTCTTCAAGCGCGAGCTGGCGAGCTACTTCGCCACCCCGTTGGCCTATGTGTTCATCCTCATCTTCCTGGTGCTGTCCGGGGTGTTCACCTTCTATCTCGGTGGTTTCTACGAGAGTAACCAGGCCGATCTGGCGCCGTTCTTCAACTTCCACCCCTGGCTGTACCTGTTCCTGGTGCCGGCCGTGGCGATGCGCCTGTGGGCCGAGGAGCGCAAGTCCGGCTCCATCGAGCTGCTGATGACCCTGCCGATCACCCGCGCCGAAGCGGTGCTGGGCAAGTTCCTCGCCGCCTGGGTGTTCGCCGGTATTGCCCTGCTGCTGACCTTCCCTATGGTGATCACCGTCAACTACCTGGGCGAGCCGGACAACGGCGCGATCTTCACCGGCTACTTCGGCAGCTGGCTGCTAGCCGGCTCCTACCTGGCGATCGGCTCGTGCATGTCGGCGCTGGCGAAGAACCAGGTGATCGCCTTCATCCTCGCCGTGAGCATGTGCTTCCTGTTCATCGTCAGCGGCTTCCCGATGGTCCTCGACAGCCTGGATTGGGCCCCGCAGTGGTTGATCGACGCGGTGTCGTCGCTGTCCTTCCTGACCCGTTTCGACGCGATCAGCAAGGGCGTGATCGACCTGCGCGACCTGCTGTATTTCGTCAGCCTGATCGCCGCCTGGCTGGCTGCCACCGCCGTGGTGGTCGACCTGAAGAAAGCCGACTGAGGATGCCCGCATGAAGAAGTTGATGTATTCCAGCGCCGGGCTGCTGCTCATCGCCCTGGCGTTTCTCGCGTTCAACATGTTCTCCAGCCTGGCGCTCACCGATGCGCGCCTGGACCTGACCGAACAGAAGCTCTACACCATCTCCGACGGCACCAAGAAGATCCTTGGCAGCATCGACGAGCCGATCAACCTGTACTTCTTCTACTCGAACAAGGCCACCAAGGACATCGTCCAGCTGCGCAACTACGCGCGGCGCGTCGAGGAGCTGCTCAAGGCCTACGAGCGCGAGGCGGACGGCAAGATCAAGCTGCACATCGTCGACCCGGAACCGTTCTCCGAGGACGAGGACCGCGCCGCCGGCTTCGGCCTGCAGGCGGTGCCGCTGAACCAGAGCGGCGACCAGGTGTACTTCGGCCTGGCCGGCACCAACGGCGTCGACCAGACCCAGGTGATCCCGTTCTTCCCGCTCGATCACGAGGAGTTCCTCGAGTACGACGTCAGCCGCCTGGTGCAGAGCCTGGCCAAGCCGGAACTGCCGGTGGTCGGCCTGCTGTCCAGCCTGCAGATCAACGGTGGCTTTGACATGGCCGCGCGCCAGCCGACTTCGCCGTGGATGCTGATGGAAGACGTGCGTCAGCAGTTCAAGGTGGAGAGCCTGCAGCCCAAGCTCGACAAGATTCCCGACGCGGTTTCCGTGCTGCTGCTGGTGCACCCCAAGGACCTGCCGCAGCAGACCCTGTACGCCATCGACCAGTTTGTCCTGCGCGGCGGCAAGCTGCTGGTGTTCGTCGACCCGCTCAGCGAGGCCGACCACAGCACGCCGGTGCCGGGCGACATGGGCGGCGCCGACAAGTCGTCGAACCTCGAGCCGCTGTTCAAGGCCTGGGGCCTGCGCCTGGTGCCGGACAAGGTGCTCGGCGACGGTTCCTACGCGATGGCGGTGAGCATGGGCCAGGGCCAGCGCTCGGTGCGCCATCCGGCCTGGCTGAGCCTGCCGAAGAACGCCATCAACCAGGATGACGTCAGCACTGCCGGTCTGGAGAGCATCACCGTGGCCACCGCCGGCATTCTCGAATCGGTGGAGGGCGCGAAGACCAGCTTCACCCCGCTGATCCAGAGCTCGCAGTACGCCATGCCGTTCGATGCGCAGCGCTTCGCCATGCTGCAAAACCCCGAGCCGCTGATTCGCGAGCTGCAGCCGACCGGCGAGCGCTATGCCATTGCCGCACGCATCAGCGGGCCGGCACAGAGCGCCTTCCCCGAGGGCATCGAGGGCCACAAGGACGGCCTCAAGGAGGCGGCCAACATCAACGTGATCGCCGTCGCCGACACCGACATGCTCACCGACCGTATGTGGGTGCAGGTGCAGGAAATGTTCGGCCAGCGCGTACCGCAGCCGTGGGCCGACAACGGCAGTTTCGCGATCAACGCGCTAGACAACCTGGCCGGCTCCGATGCGCTGATCAGCGTGCGTTCGCGTGGCCGCTTCAGCCGCCCGTTCACCGTGGTCGAGGCGCTGCAGCGCGACGCCGAAGTGCAGTTCCGCGAGAAGGAAGAAACCCTGCAGACCCAGCTCAGCCAGACCGAGCAGAAGCTCGCCGAACTGCAGCAGAAGCAGGACCCGAGCAAGGTGCAGGAACTGACTCCGGAGCAACAGGCCGCGGTGCAGCAGTTCATCCAGCAGAAGCTCACTCTGCGCAAGGAACTGCGCGAGGTGCGCTACCAGCTCAACGCCAATATCGAGGCGCTGGGTCGCACCCTGAAGATGGCCAACATCGTGCTGGTGCCGGTGCTGCTGACCCTCGGCGCGCTGGCGCTGGTGCTCTGGCGCCGGCGTCGGCAGTCCTGAGGAGGCGCGTATGGGACGCAAATCTTTAGTCGTGCTGGCGCTGATCGCGGCGCTGCTCGCGGCAGGCTACTTCTGGCTGCAGCGCACGCCCGAGGCACCGCCAGCGGCCAGCGCACGGGCGCCGCTGCTGCCGAGCCTGCAAGGGCGGGTCGCCGAGGTCAGCGCGATCGAGGTCGACAGTCCGACGCAGCCGGCGGTCAAGCTGGAGCGCCAAGGGGCGAACTGGGTAGTGCCGGCCAAGGCCGGCTATCCGGCCGCGCCGAGTGCGGTCGGCGCGCTGCTGCGTGCGCTGGTCGAGGCGCGCCAAGTCGAGGCCAAGACCAGCAACCCGCAGCTGCATGCGCAGCTCGGTCTGGCGGAGCAGGGCGAGCAGCGCGCTACGCGGATCAGCCTGGCGCTGCCGGACAACCCGGCGCTGGCGCTGCTGGTCGGCAAGCCGGCGCAGCAGGGCGGCGGTCAGCTGGTGCGGCTGCTGGGCGACAATCAGGTGTGGCTGATCGACAAGCCGATCAGCCTGCCGCTGGAGGAGCTGCAATGGCTCGACCGGCGCGTCGCGGCGATCGATTTCGCCAGCATCCAGCAGATCGAGCTGCGCTACGCCAACGGCCAGACGCTGACGGTGTACCGCGACAAGGCCGAGGAGCCGAACTTCCGCGTCAAGCAGCTGCCGGCCGACACCAAGGTGCAGTTCGAGGCGGCGGCCAACGGCATGGCCAATCTGTTCGGGCGTCTCGACTTCGCCGACGCCGCGCCGCTGGCGCAAATCCGCTTCGGCGAAGCACCGCTGCTCAGCTTCGAGCTGCGCACCTTTGCCGGTGGGCAGGCCAAGGGCGCGCTGTACGGGCAGGGCGAGCAAGTCTGGCTGACTCTGCCGCAGCGTGACGGACTGAGCGCCGAGGTGTTGCCGGGCAAGCCCGACTGGGCCTACCGCATCGAGACGCAGCAGGCCGATGCGCTGACTCAGGCAGCGAAAAAACTGCTCGGAAAATAGCCGGTCGAACCGCTGTAATGCCCGTACGGCGGGCATTACAGCCAATTCTGAAAAAGTCCTTTGCAGCTTTCCTGCTTGCTTTATACTCCGATGGCGGTGGTTCTTTGGGACGTTATGCGATTTCAGCCTTGCTGTGATCGAGGCGCGTCGCCACAGGCCAGGCGATACCTCGTCAGAGGCAATAATAAAATGCGAGTTGGAGAGAGTTGTAATGGCTGATCGTGAGATTGGAACCGTCAAATGGTTCAATGACGCCAAGGGCTATGGCTTCATTCAGCGCGAGAGCGGCGCCGATGTGTTCGTACACTATCGGGCCATCCGTGGTGAAGGTCACCGCAGTCTGAACGAAGGCGAGCGCGTCGAGTTTTCCGTGATTGATGGCCAGAAAGGCCCTCAGGCGGAAGACGTCTCCCGGGCCTGATCGCCCGGAAAATGCAAAAGGCCCGTCACTGACGGGCCTTTTGTTTTGGGGCGCGGCAATTTTCAGCCGGTGCGCCAGGTGATCTCTTCCTCGCCGTCGGCGCTGATACGAATCCAGCGGTCGGCGTCTTCCTCACCTTCCTCTTCCAGCCAGCCACCCGGTGCGCAGCGTACTTCCACGCCCAGTGCGGTGAAGGCCGCTCGTGCGCAAGCCAGGTCGTCGGCCCACGGCGTGCTCGGGCTGTCCAGGTACAGGCTGTGCCAGCTGCCCACCGCTTTCGGCAGCCAGGTCAGCGGGATCAGGCCCGCCGCGCTGTCAATCTCGCACTTGTAGGTCTGGCCTTTCTTGCGCCATTCGGTCGCCGGGCCGAGGGTCTGGCTGAGCCAGCGGATCACGGCGTCGTGGTCGGCGTCCTTGAGGTAGATCTCGATGTCCGGTTGGCGCATGGCGGGGTTCCAGGATTCAGGTGAGTTGCAGCCAATCGTAGCGTACCGCCACGGTGACCTCTAATGGCTGATCGATCACCGCGGCGCGGCGCTCGGCGCTGGCGCGCCAGCCGTGCGGGGTCATCGCCAGCAGGTCGGCGCGGGCCTGCGGCTCGCTCAGGTTGAGGGTGAAGCTGAGCGTTTCGCTGTGCGCCAGCTGCACGCCGGCAGGCAGGTTGCTCAGGTGTTTCTCGTCGTCGTAGTCGCGCACTTCGTCGTAGAGCCGCTCGCGCAGTTCGATCAGGTGCGTGCGGGTCGGGCCGACGCGCAGCAAGCCGCCGCCCGGGGCCAGCAGGCGCAGCGCCTCGCCCCAGTCCAGCGGGCTGAACACGCTGGCCAGCAGCTGACAGCTGGCGTCGGCCAGCGGCACGCGGGCCATGCTGGCGACCATCCAGGTCAGTTGTGGCGCGCGCTTGCAGGCACGCTTGACCGCTTCCCGGGAGATGTCCAGAGCATAGCCGGCGGCCTGCGGCAGCGCCTCGGCGAGCTGCGCGGTGTAATAGCCTTCGCCGCAGCCGATATCCAGCCAGGTCTGCGGCGCACGTTCGGCGGCCAGCGCGGCGAGGCGCTGGGCGATCGGTGCGTAGTGGCCGCCATCGAGGAAACGCCGACGCGCCTCGACCATTGCCTGGTTGTCGCCGGGGTCGCGGCTCTTCTTGTGCTGTACCGGCAGCAGGTTGAAGTAGCCCTGGCGCGCCCGATCGAAGCGATGGTTGGCCGGGCACGCCGCGCCGTTGTCGATCAGGCTCAGCGGCTCGCGGCACAGCGGGCAGGTAAGCATCAGGCGAGCAGCCGCTGCAGGGTGTGCTGGTAGATGTCGGTCAGCAGGTCCAGATCGCTGGCCAGCACGCGCTCGTCGACCTGGTGGATGGTCGCGTTGACCGGGCCGAGTTCGACCACCTGGGTGCCCAGGGTGGCGATGAAACGGCCGTCCGAGGTGCCGCCGGAGGTCGACGGGGTGGTCTCGCGGCCGGTCACCGTGCGGATGCTGGCGGCCACTGCGTCGAGCAGCTCGCCCGGTTCGGTGAGGAACGGCAGGCCGGAAAGCGCCCAGTTCAGCTGGTAGTCCAGACCGTGTTTGTCGAGGATCGCTGCGACGCGCTGCTGCAGGCCCTCGACCGTCGATTCGGTGGAGAAGCGGAAGTTGAACACCGCGACCAGGTCGCCGGGGATGACGTTGGTCGCGCCGGTGCCGGCGTTGAGGTTGGAGACCTGGAAGCTGGTCGGCGGGAAGAACGCGTTGCCGTCGTCCCAGTGCTCGGCGGCCAGCTCGGCCAGCGCCGGCGCAGCCAGGTGGATCGGGTTGCGCGCCAGGTGCGGGTAGGCCACGTGGCCCTGCTTGCCGCGCACGGTCAGGGTGCAGCCCAGCGAACCCCGCCGACCGTTCTTGACGATGTCGCCGACCAGGCTGGTGCTCGACGGTTCGCCGACGATGCACCAGTCGAGGCGCTCGCCGCGCGCGCGCAGGCGCTCGACCACCGCCTTGGTGCCGTGCTGGGCCGGGCCTTCCTCGTCGCTGGTGATCAGAAAGGCGATGCGCCCTTTGTGGTCGGGGTGCGCGGCGACGAAGCGCTCGACGGCGATGATCATCGCCGCCAGGCTGCCCTTCATGTCCGCGGCACCACGGCCGCAGAGCATGCCGTCGGCGTCGATCAGCGCCTCGAACGGCTGATGCTGCCAGGCCGCGCTTGGGCCGGTCGGCACCACGTCGGTATGCCCGGCGAAGCACAGCACCGGGCCTTCGCCACCGCGCACCGCCCAGAAATTGTCCACCTCCTCGATGCGCATGGCTTCGACCTGAAAGCCGAGGGCCGCCAGGCGGCGCATCATCAGCTCCTGGCAACCTTCGTCCAGCGGGGTGACCGATGGGCGGCGAATCAGGTCGCAGGCGAGCTCGAGGGTAGGGGAGAGGGCGGTCATTGCGGCTCCAGAACAACAGTCGACGACGGGAAAAGGCCGCCATCTTAAAGCAAAACGGCGGCCATTAGGCCGCCGTTTGGGTGCGCGTGACGCGCTGTCAGGTCGCCGGGACCTCGCTGTTGGCGGGCGCCTCCAGCGGTTTCGGCATCGACGACAGCAGCGCCATGATCAGCGCCGCCAGGTACGGCAGCGACTGCACCAGCAGCATGGCCACCCAGAACTTCACGTCGTTGCTGGGGAAGCCCTGCACGAGGGCGATGCCCAGTGCCGCGCCCCACAGCAGGAGCATGATGAACACCTCTTCGCGGGCCTCCGCCAGCGCCACCAGGAAGCCGTGGTTGCTGGCCATCTTTGGCGTACGGAAGAACGGAATGGTCTTGGTGAAGGTGCCGTACAGCACCGCCTTGGCGATGGTGTGCGACAGCGCCAGTCCGGCCACCGCAGCCTGGAACGAGCGCTTCAGGTCGACGCCCACGGCCTTCTGGTAGAGGAACATGATCTTGCCGAACTTGAAGAAGAACAGCGCCAGCGGCGGGATGGCGAAGATCAGCAGCGGCGGGTCGACCCGCTGCGGCACGATGATCATCGCCGCCGACCAGAGCAGCGCACCGATGGTGAAGAAGATGTTCAGGCCGTCGGCGATCCACGGTAGCCAGCCGGCGATGAAGTGGTAGCGCTGGCCGGTCTTCAATTCCGAGGCTTTGCCGAACAGCTCGCGGGCGTGCCCCTTCATGATCTGGATAGCGCCATAGGCCCAGCGGAAGCGCTGCTTCTTGTAGTCGATGAAGGTGTCCGGCATCAGCCCGCGGCCGAAGCTGTCGTGGGCGTAGGCGGCGGCGTAGCCCTTCTCGAACACGCGCAGGCCGAGCTCGGCATCCTCGCAGATGGTCCAGTCGGCCCACTGCAGTTCGTCCATCACGGTGCGGCGGATCATGGTCATGGTGCCGTGCTGGATGATCGCGTTGCGGTCGTTGCGGGTCACCATGCCGATGTGGAAGAAGCCCTTGTACTCCGCGTAGCAGAGCTTCTTGAAGGAGTTCTCCTCACCGTCGCGGTAGTCCTGCGGCGATTGCACCACGGCGATCTTCGGATCGGCGAAGTGCGGCACCATGTACTTCAGCCAGTTACGATCGACGCAGTAGTCCGAGTCGATCACCGCGATCACTTCGACGTCCGGCGCGGTGTGCGGCAGGATGTAGTTCAGCGCGCCGCCTTTGAAGCCGGCCAGCGGCGCGACGTGGAAGAACTTGAAGCGCGGGCCGAGCTGCTCGCAGTAGTCGCGCACCGGTTCCCAGACCGCCGGGTCCTTGGTGTTGTTGTCGATGATCAGGACTTCGAAGTCCGGGTAATCGAGGTTGGCCAGGGCGTCGAGGGTTTGTTTGACCATCTCCGGCGGCTCGTTGTAGCAGGGTACGTGCACCGAGACCTTGGGCCGGTAGGCGCTGTCGGCCAGCACCGGCAGGAACGGCCGGCGGCGCTTGCGCACCCACACGGTCTCGGCCAGTTCGTGGGCCTCGGTGAGCAGTACGATGAATACGCCGATCGCGCCGACGCCGAGCAGGCCGCCGACCATCAGGCTGAACCAGGTGCTGTACTGCTGGCTGTAGTCGTAGGCGATCCACACCAGCACCGAGCCGCCGAGGAACGCGACGAAGGTCAGGAAGGTACGGCCGCGCTGGCGCAGCGAGCTGCCGTCGATCATCAGCAGGGTCAGGGCGAGCAGGGCGAGGACCACCGACAGTACCGCCAGTACGCGCCACTGCGGGATCGCCACCACCGGGCCGTCGAAGTTGAACTTGGTCTGCCGTGCGGCGTTGTACACGCCCCAGTAGGCGCCCACCGAACCTTCTTCGGAGGCCTTCCACGGCTGGTCGAAGGCTTCGATGACGAAATAGTTGTAGCCCTTGGCGTTCAGCTCATGCAGCAGGGTGCGCAGGTAGATGGCCTGATCGGCCTGCGACGCGTCGGCGCCGCCGCGCATGCGGCCGTTGCTCGGCCAGCCCACTTCGGAGAGCAGCAGCGGCTTTTTCGGGAACAGCTTGCGCAGGTCGCGCGCGCGATCGAGGACGAACTGCGTGGAGTCCTCCATCGGGATGAATTCCCAGTACGGCAGCACGTGGGCGGCAACCAGGTCGACGTGCTCGGCCAGTTCCGGGTGTTCCTGCCAGATGTGCCACTGCTCGGAGGTGGTCACCGGCACCTTGACCGCGGCGCGCACCCGGTCGAGGTATTCGATGAGCTTCTTGGTGGTCACTTCGCGGCGGAACAGCGCCTCGTTACCCACGGTCACCCGCACCACGCTGCGCGAGCTGTTGGCCAGTTCGATGGCCTTGGCGATCTCGCGCTCGTTGCGCTCCTCGTCCGGGCTGATCCAGATGCCCAGCGTCACGCGGATACCGAACTCCTCAGCCAGGCGCGGAATGTCGGCCAGGCTGTTTTCCACCGAGTAGGTGCGGATGTTGTCGGTCTGCTTGCTGACCAGCTCCAGGTCGGAACGGATTTGGTCATCGTTGGGGTAGGTGTTCTTCTGCGGGTTCTGATCGAGCTGGAACGGCGAGAAGGAGAAGCCGGAAATCTGCTCCGGCCAGTCGGGGGCGGTGACCGGGCGGTTGATGAGGGCCCAGAAACCGGTGAACAACGCGGCAATTGCCACGAAGACCACGAGATTGAGTCCGAATTTACGCGATGACATAGGGGTATCAGGTTCCGATGCGTGGAACGGGGACGGAGGTGCCAGCCGCAGGGCCGATCGGCGCGCATGCTACTCCGGCCCCCGATGGCTGTACAGATTGGCCCTGAGGCCTCCAGACTTTGTCCATACCGGCGTGGAGAAGTTCGCCACCCACCGGTCGTCCGCCAGCTGGCGCCGGGCGCGCCGCGCATGGCTCGCGCCGCGCTACGCCTCTTATAATGCGCGCCCGTTTGTCCCTACAGGGAGCCCTGCAGCATGCCAATCGACGAACAGCGTTTCGGCGGTATCGCCCGTCTCTACGGCCGTGACGGTGCCGAACGGCTGGCCGCCGCGCACGTCGCCGTAGTCGGTATCGGTGGCGTCGGCTCCTGGGCGGCGGAAGCGCTGGCGCGCAGCGGAGTGGGCGAGATCTCGCTGTTCGACCTCGACGACGTGTGCATCACCAACACCAACCGCCAGGTTCACGCGCTCGACGGTGCGGTCGGCCAGGCCAAGGTCGACGCCATGGCCGCGCGGCTGCGTGCCATCAACCCGGCCTGCGTGGTACATGCGGTGGCCGACTTCGTGACCCGCGAGACCATGGCCGAGTACATCACCGAGCAGCTCGATGCGGTGATCGACTGCATCGACAGCGTCGCCGCCAAGGCCGCGCTGATCGCCTGGTGCAAGCGGCGCAAGATCCAGATCGTCACCACCGGCGGCGCCGGCGGCCAGGTCGATCCGACGCAGATCCAGATCGCCGACCTCAACAAGACCTTCAACGACCCGCTGGCCGCCAAGGTGCGCTCGACCCTGCGCCGCGACTACAACTTTTCGCGCACCCCGGGGCGCACCTACAGCGTGCCCTGCGTGTTCTCCACCGAGCAGCTGCGCTACCCCAAGCCGGACGGCACGGTGTGCCAGGCCAAGGGTTTCGTCGGCGAGGGGGTCAAGCTCGACTGCGCCGGCGGCTTCGGCGCGGTGATGATGGTCACCGCCAGCTTCGGCATGGCCGCGGCGGCAAAGATTGTCGACAAGCTGGTCGCCGGCGCGCGGCGGCCAGCGGAACGCCAGGCCTGAGCAGCTAAGCAGTCTCGATTTGGGAGCGAGCGCTAAGCCTGGCCGGTGGCCAGCGCGCGCATGCGCTGCAACACGGCGTGCAGGCCGTTGCTGCGCGAAGGAGAGAGCTGGCGGCCGAGGCCGAGCTGGGCGAACCAGGCGTCCAGATCGAGTTGCAGCAGCTCCGCGCTGCTGAGGCCCTCGACCCGCGCCAGCAGCACCGCCAGCAGGCCGCGGATCACCCGCGCATCGCTGGCCGCGCGAAACCGCCAGTGCTCGCCGCTGTGCTCGCCGATCAGCCAGACCTGGCTTTCGCAGCCGTGCACCCGGTTGGTCTCGTTGCATTCGGCGCTGCTCAAGGCCTCCAGTTGCTCGCCCCAGTGCATCAGCAGGCGTGCGCGCTGCTCCCAGCCGCTGGCCTGGGTGAACGCCGTCAATGCCGCTTCGGCGCGCGCCGGCAGGCTCATTGCAGCAGCTCCAGGGACAGGTCGAGGGCGGCGAAGAAGCGCTCCAGGTCGCTGGCGTCGTTGTACAGGCCGAGCGACACGCGTACCGCGCCGCTGAGGCCGAGCTGCTTGTACAGCGGCATCGCGCAGTGGTGGCCGGCGCGCACGGCGATGCCCTGTTCGCCGAGCAGGTGGGCGAGGTCGGCGTTGTGCACGCCGTCGACGACGAAGCTGGCCAGCGCCACCTGCGGCGCACCGACTATCCGCACGCCGCTGCGTTGGCGCAGGCCATCGAGCAGCAAGCCATGCAACTCGGCTTCATGGGTGGCGACTGCACGCGGGTCGAGGCCGGCCAGGTAGTCGAGGCTGGCGTCGAGGCCGATCACCGCGCCGATCGCCGGGGTGCCGGCCTCAAAGCCGAGCGGCGCGGGGCGGAAGGTGGCGTGCTGGTAGTCGGCGACCTGCACCATCTCGCCGCCGAACTGCCAGTGATTGAGGCGTTGCAGCGCGTCTTCGCGGCCATACAGCACGCCGACGCCTTCCGGGCCGTAGAGCTTGTGCGCCGAGCAGGCATAGAAGTCGCAGTCCAGCGCTTGGATGTCGGGGCGTTGATGCACTGCAGCCTGCGCGCCGTCGATCACCGTCAGCGCGCCGCTGGCGCGGGCCAGCGCGAACAACTCGGGCAACGGCTGCCAGCGGCCGAGGACATTGGACAATTGGCCGACGGCGAGCAGCCGGCATTTCGGCCCGATCAGCTGCGCCGCCTGGGTCAGGTCGATCTCGCCGTCGGCGTTCAACGGCAGCACCACCAGCTCCAGGCCGCGGCGCTGGGCCAGCTGTTGCCAGGGCAGCAGGTTGGCATGGTGCTCGGCGGCGCCGACCACCAGCTGCTCGCCGGCATGGAATTGCGCCTCCAGGCCATAGGCCAGCAGGTTGATCGCCTCGGTGCAGCCGCGGGTGAAGATGATCTGCCCGGGGCTCTCCGCGTTCAGCCAGCGCGCCGCGGTGGTGCGACTGGCCTCGAAGGCACGGGTCACCCGTTCGCCGAGCAGGTGCTGGGCACGGTGCACGTTGGCGGTGCCGCCGAGGTAATAGCCGTGCAGCGCATCGAGCAACGCGCGTGGCTTCTGACTGGTGGCGGCGCTGTCGAGGTAGGTCTGACCCTCTGCCTCGAGGGCAGCGAGGGCCGGAAAGTCGGCGCGCCAGGGGGAATTCAGGGGCATTGCAGGCTCCCAGCGTAGGGCGTAGCCGCCCGGCCGGGCGGTACGCCGTGGCGGGCCGCCGCGCTGCGGCGAGCCCGCCCTACGACTATAGGATCAGTTGTGCGCGTGCAGCGCCTCGTTCAGCTCGATGGCGGTCTTGTTGGTCTTGCACTCGACCGCACCGGTTTGCGAGTTGCGGCGGAACAGCAGGTCGGCCTGGCCGGCCAGGTCGCGGCCCTTGACCACCTTGACCAGCTGGTTCTGCTCGTCGAGCAGGGCGATCTTGGTGCCGGCGGTGACGTACAGCCCGGCCTCGACGATGTTGCGGTCGCCCAGCGGGATACCGATGCCGGCATTGGCGCCGATCAGGCAGCCTTCGCCGACCGAGATGACGATGTTGCCGCCGCCGGACAGGGTACCCATGGTCGAGCAGCCGCCGCCGAGGTCCGAGCCCTTGCCGACGAACACTCCGGCGGAGACGCGGCCTTCGATCATGCCCGGGCCTTCGGTGCCGCCGTTGAAGTTGACGAAGCCTTCGTGCATCACCGTGGTGCCTTCACCGACGTAGGCGCCCAGGCGGATGCGCGCGCTGTCGGCCAGGCGTACGCCGCTCGGCACCACGTAGTCGGTCATCTTCGGGAACTTGTCCACCGAGAAGACTTCCAGCAGCTCGCCCTTCAGGCGCGCTTCCAGTTGGCGCTCGGCCAGCTCGGCGAGGTCGATGGCGCCCTGGCTGGTCCAGGCCACGTTTGGCAGCAGCGGGAAGATGCCGGTGAGGTTCTGCCCGTGCGGCTTGACCAGGCGGTGCGAGAGCAGGTGCAGCTTGAGGTAGGCCTCCGGGGTGGAGCTCAGCGCGGCGTCGTCGGCCAGCAGGGTGGCGACCAGTGGACGCTGGCTCTCGGCCAGGCGCGTGAGCAGCGCGGCCTGGGTGGCGTCGACGCCTTTCAGCGCCTCGGCCAACTCGCTGGCCTGGTTGCTGGTGAAGGCGATGGCCTGGTTGCCGCCACTGTAACCCAGTACGGCGGCGGTCTTGGCGACCAGCTCGGCGGCCGGATTGAGCAGCGGTTGGGCGTAGAAGACTTCCAGCCAGTTGCCCTGGCGGTTCTGGGTGCCGACGCCGAAGGCCAGGCTGTAGAGCGAGTTGGACATGATGATTCCTCTTGCGAATTCAGATGATTTGTTCGGGGGCCTGCGTCTGTCAGGCGAAAGCGGTGGCGTACTGCTCGGGCTTGAAGCCGACTAGCGTACTGGCGCCGAGATCGAGCACCGGGCGCTTGATCATCGACGGCTGGGCGAGCATCAGTTCGATGGCCTTGGCCTGGTCGAGATCAGTCTTCTGCGCTTCGTCGAGCTTGCGGAACGTGGTGCCGGCGCGGTTCAGCACGGTCTGCCAGCCGTGCTCGGCGCACCACTTCTCCAGGTTGCCGCGGTCGATACCGACCGCCTTGTAGTCGTGAAAGGCATAGCTGACGCCGTGCTCGTCGAGCCAGGTGCGTGCCTTCTTCATGGTGTCGCAGGCCTTGATGCCGTACAGGGTGATGCTCATGGTCACAGCCCCTGGATGAAGTGGCGGATGCGCTGCGCGGCTTCGACGCATTCGGCCAGTGGCGCGACGAGGGCCATGCGCACGCGCCCGGCGCCCGGGTTGAAGCCATCGACCTCGCGTGACAGGTAGGAGCCCGGCACCACGGTGACGTGCTCGTGGGCGAACAGCTCGCGGGTGAAAGTGGCGTCGTCGGTCGGCGACTTCGCCCACAGGTAGAAGCCGCCATCCGGGCGCTGCACGTCCATCACCGGGGCGAGGATGTCGAGCACCGCGTCGAACTTCTCGCGATACAGCACGCGGTTGGCGCGCACATGGACTTCATCGTTCCACGCGGCGACGCTGGCCAGCTGGGTCTGCACCGGCATCGCACAGCCGTGGTAGGTGCGGTAGAGCAGGAACGCCTTGAGGATATCGGCATCGCCGGCCACGAAGCCGGAGCGCAGGCCCGGCAGGTTGGAGCGCTTGGACAGGCTGTGGAACACCACGCAGCGCTTGAAGTCGCGGCGGCCCAGCGCTGCGCAGGCGCTGAGCAGGCCGGCCGGCGGATTCTGTTCGTCGAAGTACAGCTCGCTGTAGCACTCGTCGGCGGCGATCACGAAGTCGTACTGGTCGGCCAGGGCGATCAGGCGCTTGAGGGTGTCCAGCGGAATCAGCGCGCCGGTCGGGTTGCCGGGCGAGCAGAGGAAGAGGATCTGGGTGCGCTGCCAGGTCTCGGCGCTGACCGCGTCGAAGTCCGGGTTGAAGCCGTTTTCCGCCAGGCACGGCAGGTAGTGCGGCTCGGCGCCGGCGAGCAGGGCGGCACCTTCGTAGATCTGATAGAACGGGTTGGGGCTGACCACCAGGCCCTTATGCTCGCGATCGACCACGGTCTGGGTGAAGGCGAACAGTGCCTCGCGGGTGCCGTTGACCGGCAGCACGTGGCGCGCCGGGTCGAGCCACTCGGCCGGCACCTGGAAGCGCCGCTCGCACCAGTGGGCGATGGCTTCACGCAGGGCGGGAATGCCCAGGGTGGTCGGGTACACCGCCAGCTGCTCGAGATTGGCAGTCAGCGCTTCGCCGACAAAGCTCGGCGAGCGGTGCTTGGGCTCGCCGATGGACAGGGCGATGGCCGACTTGCCGGCTGGCGGCTGAACGCCGCCAAGCAGGGCGCGCAGTTTCTCGAAGGGGTAGGGCTGCAGGTGGGCGAGTGCTGGGTTCATGGCTTTCTCTTGCGTAATCCGGCCGCGCCCCGCAGGGCGTGGTCTGTGAGGCTCAAATACTGATGCGGCTGAGGTCGCTGGTGGCGTCGCGGGTCGGCGACAGCTGTTCGATGATCGCCTGCTGCAGACGCGCGCACAGCTGCGGGTCGGACAGCGGCTGGTTGTGCGCGTCGGTGACGAAGAACACGTCCTCGATGCGCTCGCCCAGGGTGGCAATCTTGGCGTTCTGCAGTGACAGATCGAAGTCGAGGAAAATCTTGCCGATCCGCGCGAGCAGGCCGGGGCGGTCGGGTGCGGTGATCTCGAGCATGGTCACCGGGCGCTGGGCATCGTTGGAGATGTTGACCTGCGGGGCGAAGGTGAAGTGCTTGAGTTGGCGCGGCACGCGGCGCTGGATGATCGCCGGGTAGTTGTCGGGGTTCTTCAGTGCATCGACCAGGCCCTGGCGAATCTGCTTGATCCGCGCGGGATTGTCGCCGATCTGCCCGCCATCGGCGTCGAGCACTATGTAGGTGTCGAGGGTGAACTGGCTGGTCGAGGTGATCACTCGGGCGTCGTGGATGTTCAGGTTGAGCTGGTCCATGGCCGCCACGGTCACGGCGAAGAAGTCGTGCTGGTCCGGGGCGTAGATGAAGATCTGCGTGCCGCCCTCGAACTCCCGCTGCGAGGTTTCCTTGATCAGCACCAGCGGCTCGTCGCGCCTGGCGTGACGGAGGATCGCGTCGGTGTGCCAGGCCACGTCGCCGGCGGTATGGCGCAGGAAGTAGTCGTCGCCGAGCTGCGACCACAGCTGTTCGGCGTCGTCCGGATCGGTGCCTTCGCGCACCAGGATGTCCAGCGCGGCGCTCTGCGTCTGACGAATCTGCTCCTCGCGGTCCAGCGGGTTCTCCAGGCCACGGCGCAGGGCGCGCTTGGTTTCGGTGTAGAGCTGGCGCAGTAGGCTGGCGCGCCAGGAGTTCCACAGGCTGGGGTTGGTCGCGTTGATGTCGGCGATGGTCAGCACGTAGAGGTAGTCGAGGTGTGTCTGGTCGCCGACCTGCTGGGCGAAATCGTGGATCACCTGTGGGTCGGAGAGGTCCTTGCGCTGCGCGGTGGTCGACATCACCAGGTGGTTCTTGACCAGCCAGACGATCAGCCGGCTGTCCCAGATGGGCAACTGGTGGCGCGCGCAGAACACTTCGGCGTCTACCGCGCCGACTTCGGAATGGTCGCCGCCGCGGCCCTTGCCGATGTCATGGTAGAGGCCGGCGAGGTAGATCAGCTCGGGTTTCGGCAGTTTGTCGATGACCTTGCTGGCCAGCGGGAATTTCTCCGCCAGCTCCGGCCACTTCAGTTTGCGCAGGTGCTTGATCAGGTTCAGCGTGTGCGCGTCGACCGTGTAGATGTGGAACAGGTCGTGCTGCATCTGCCCGACGATATGGCCGAACTCCGGCAGGTAGCGGCCGAGGATGCCGTAGCGGTTCATGCGCCGCAGGTTGCGGTGGATGCCTTGCTCGGACTTGAACAGCTCGATGAACAGGCTGGTGTTGCGGATGTCGTGGCGGAACTCGTCGTCGATCAGGTAGCGGTGGTCGCGCAGCAGGCGGATGGTGTCGGCGCGCACGCCCTTGATCTCCGGGTGCTGGGCCATCAGCACGAAGATTTCCATGATGGCGAACGGGGTACGCTTGAACACGTTGAGGTGCGCTACTTCGATGTAGTCGTTGCGCACCTGGAAGCGGCTGTTGAGCGGGCGCACCTGGTCGGTTTCGTCGGCACCGAGGATGGCTTCTTCGAAGTGCAGGACGATCAGCTCGCTCAGCTCGGCGATGCTCATCACCGTGCGGTAGTACTTCTGCATGAAGCGTTCGATGGCCAGCTTGGCGTCGTTGTCCTCGAAGCCGAGCAGGCCGGCGATGCTGCGTTGGTAGTCGAACAGCAGGCGGTCTTCGGCGCGGCCGGCGAGCATGTGCAGGGCGTAGCGCACGGTCCAGAGGAACTCCTGGGCCGAGGCGAGCATGGCGTATTCGCTTTCCAGGAGGAAACCCTGGCCGACCATGGCGTGCAGGTTGAGCGTGCCGAAATGGCGGCGCGCCACCCAGAGGATGGTCTGGATGTCGCGCAGGCCGCCGGGCGAGCCTTTGACGTTGGGCTCGAGGTTGTACTCGGTGTCGTTGTACTTGGCGTGGCGGTTGCGCTGTTCCTTGCGCTTGGCCAGGTAGAAGTGCTTGCTCGGCCACATCTGATCGGTGCCGGTGACGCCGATCATGCGTTGGCGCAGGCGTTCCGGGCCGGCGATGGTGCGACTTTCCATCAGGTTGGTGATCACTGTCAGGTCGGCGCGCGCCTCTTCGGCGCATTCGTCGACCGAGCGCACGCTCTGGCCCACTTCCAGGCCGATGTCCCAGAGGAGGGTCAGAAAGCGCTCGATCGGGTCGCGGAACGTCTCGTGATCGGCGTTATCCAGCAGGATCAGCAGGTCGATATCGGAATAAGGATGCAGCTCGCCGCGGCCGTAGCCGCCGACCGCCAGCAGGGCGATGTCGGCGTCTTCGCTCCAGTCGAAGCGCGCCCAAGCCTCACGCAGGATCTGGTCGGTGAACCACGCACGGTCCTCGACCAGACGGCGGATGTCGCGGCCCTTGCGAAAGCGCGCGTCGAGCACCTCGTGCGCGGCGCGAATGGCCTTCTTGAAGGCGGCGATGGGGCTGGACTTCAAGGCCAGTTCCGCCTGGAACTGTCCGCGGTCGAACAACTCGGGATCCACCTGCGGCATGCGGCCTTCCTTATTTATAAGAAGCGAAGCGTCTCAACGGGGCGAGGTGCGGGCGATGGTGTCGTCGCTGCGCAGGGTGAAGATCTCGTAGCCGTCGGCGGTGACCGCCAGAGTGTGTTCCCACTGCGCCGACAACTTGCGGTCCTTGGTGATGGCGGTCCAGCCATCGCCGAGCAGACGGGTTTCCGGGCGGCCCTGGTTGATCATCGGCTCGATGGTGAAGGTCATGCCTTCCTTGAGCTCCATGCCGGTACCGGCGCGGCCGTAGTGCAGCACCTGCGGCTCTTCATGGAACACCGCGCCGATGCCGTGCCCGCAGTATTCGCGGACCACGGAGAAACCGTTCTTCTCGGCGTGCTTCTGGATCACTTCGCCGATGTCGCCAAGGCGGACGCCTGGGCGCACCATCTCGATGCCCATATAGAGACATTCCTGGGTGACCTTGGCGAGACGCTGGGCCCATTCGGGTACCTTGCCGACCATGAACATCTTGCTGGTGTCGCCGTGGTAGCCGTCCTTGATCACCGTGACGTCGATGTTGATCACGTCACCGTCCTTCAGCGGCTTGTCATTGGGAATGCCGTGGCAGACCACATGGTTGATCGAGGTGCAGATCGATTTGGGGAAGCCGTTGTAGTTGAGCGGCGCCGGGATGGCCTGCTGCACGTTGACGATGTAGTCGTGGCAGATGCGGTCCAGTTCGTCGGTGGTCACGCCGGGTTTGACGTGGTCGCCGATCATCTCCAGCACTTCGGCGGCCAGACGGCCGGCGACGCGCATTTTTTCGATTTCCTCGGGCGTCTTGATAGTGACGGTCATGATGGCTCTCGGGCGCAGAGGGAAAGGGCGTATGGTAACAGCTTGCGGCGGAATGCTTGAAGTCGGGGTGCACGCACGACAGCAAGGTTATGGCTTCCAGCTTGCGGCGCTTTGTGCTATAAAATGCGCCGCTTTCGGGGACGTCTACCCGGAAAGCCTAAACCCACACACGTATCGACACGTTGACCTGGGTGCCTGTGACACAGTCGCGGGTTGGTCATCGGGATGCGTGGAGGCCTAACCCGACTTACTAAGGAACGATCATGTCCCAAGTCAATATGCGCGATATGCTGAAGGCCGGTGTGCACTTCGGCCACCAGACCCGTTACTGGAACCCGAAAATGGGCAAGTTCATTTTCGGCGCGCGCAACAAGATTCACATCATCAACCTCGAGCAAACCCTGCCGATGTTCAACGAAGCCCTGAGCTTTGTTGAGAAGCTGGCGGCCGGCAAGAACAAGATCCTGTTCGTTGGTACCAAGCGTTCCGCCAGCAAAATCGTCGCCGAAGAAGCTGCTCGTTGCGGCATGCCGTACGTCGACCACCGCTGGTTGGGCGGCATGCTGACCAACTACAAGACCATCCGTGCTTCGATCAAGCGCCTGCGCGAGCTGGAAACCCAGTCCCAGGACGGCACCTTTGCCAAGCTGACCAAGAAAGAAGCCCTGATGCGTTCGCGCGATCTGGAAAAACTGGACCGCAGCCTGGGTGGTATCAAGGACATGGGCGGCCTGCCGGACGCGCTGTTCGTCATCGACGTCGATCATGAGCGCATCGCCATCTCCGAAGCCAACAAACTGGGCATCCCGGTAATCGGCGTTGTCGATACCAACAGCAGCCCGGAAGGCGTTGACTACATCATCCCGGGCAACGATGACGCCATCCGCGCCATCCAGCTGTACATGGGCGCGATGTCCGAAGCCGTGGCTCGCGGCCGTGGCAACAGCGTGGGCGGCGCCGACGAGTTCGTCGAAGAAGCTGCCTCCGAGGCCAGCGAAGGCTGATAGCGGGCGACCAACGTCACCCGTTGCGCAAGAAGGGGGCTAGGCCCCCTTTTTGCCACTTTGGAATTTGTACCCGGTATCCGGGTTGAATGGTTGACCACCGATTCAAGAGGATTAAGAACATGGCAGAAGTTACTGCAGCCCTGGTTAAAGAACTGCGCGAGCGCACCGGCCAAGGCATGATGGAGTGCAAGAAAGCACTGGTTGCCGCTGGCGGCGACATCGAAAAAGCCATTGACGACATGCGTGCCTCCGGCGCCATCAAGGCTGCTAAGAAAGCCGGCAACATCGCTGCTGAAGGTTCGATCGCCGTTCGCGTCGAAGGTCAGCGTGGCCTGATCATCGAAGTCAACTCGCAGACCGACTTCCTGGCCCTGCAGGACGACTTCAAGGCGTTCGTCAAAGACAGCCTGAACGAAGCCTTCGAGCAGAACCTGACCGACGCCGCGCCGCTGATCGCTTCCCGCGAATCCGCCCGCGAAGCGCTGGTTGCCAAGTGTGGCGAGAACGTCAACATCCGTCGCCTGGCTCGCGCCGAAGGTGACGTGGTCGGTGCGTACCTGCACGGCCACCGCATCGGTGTGCTGGTCACCCTGAAAGGCGGCGACGCCGAGCTGGCCAAAGACATCGCCATGCACATTGCGGCCAGCAACCCGCAGTTCGTCACCCCGTCGCAGGTTTCCGAAGAAGCCATCGCCAAGGAAAAAGAAATCTTCCTGGCGCTGAACGCCGAAAAGATCGCTGGCAAGCCGGAAAACATCGTCGAGAACATGGTCAAAGGCCGTATCAACAAGTTCCTCGCCGAAGCCAGCCTGGTCGAGCAGCCGTTCGTCAAGGATCCGGAAGTCAAGGTCGGTGATCTGGCCAAGAAAGCCGGCGCCGAAGTCGTTTCCTTCATTCGCTACGAAGTGGGCGAAGGCATCGAGAAGGCAGAAGTCGATTTCGCTGCCGAGGTTGCTGCACAGGTTGCCGCTTCCAAGCAGTAAGACGGTTTTATACTGTCGCCCCGAAGAGGCTGCCCGCTCACGCGCGCAGCCTCTTTTTCAACGTGCAGCGATAAGGCTTGCGCGATGCAATGAATGTTCCCGGGCGCTGTCTTAGCGCTCGACAAGTCTGGAGTCGCAGTGGCTCCGGTTCCCTAGCGCCGCAGGAGAGATACGCATGGCTCAGCAGGTGAGTGGTCGCCAACCTCGCTACAAACGCATTCTGCTCAAACTTAGCGGCGAGGCCCTGATGGGCTCGGAAGAATTCGGCATCGATCCCAAGGTGCTCGATCGCATGGCTCTGGAAGTCGGCCAACTGGTCGGCATCGGCGTGCAGGTCGGTCTGGTGATCGGCGGTGGCAACCTGTTCCGCGGCGCGGCGCTGAGCGCGGCCGGCATGGATCGGGTCACCGGTGACCACATGGGCATGCTGGCCACCGTGATGAACGCGCTGGCGATGCGCGATGCGCTGGAGCGCTCGAACATACCGGCAATCGTCATGTCGGCTATTTCCATGGTGGGCGTCACCGATCACTACGATCGCCGCAAGGCCATGCGCCACCTGAAGACCGGTGAAGTGGTGATTTTCGCCGCCGGCACCGGCAATCCGTTCTTTACCACCGACTCCGCGGCCTGTCTGCGGGCGATCGAGATCGATGCGGATGTCGTATTGAAAGCCACCAAGGTCGATGGCGTATACACTGCCGATCCGTTCAAGGATCCGCATGCGGAGAAATTCGAGCGTCTGACCTATGACGAAGTGCTCGACCGCAAGCTGGGCGTGATGGATTTGACGGCAATCTGCCTGTGCCGCGATCACGCGATGCCGCTGCGGGTCTTCAATATGAATAAACCCGGCGCCCTGCTGAATGTTGTGGTGGGTGGCGCTGAAGGAACACTGATCGAGGAGGGCGAACAATGATCAACGAGATCAAGCAAGACGCGCAGGAGCGCATGAAGAAATCCCTGGAATCGCTGAATCATGCCTTCGCGAAGATCCGCACCGGCCGCGCGCACCCGAGCATTCTGGATAGCGTGATGGTGTCCTACTACGGTACCGATACCCCGCTGCGTCAGATCGCCAACGTGATCGCCGAGGATTCCCGCACGCTGGCGCTGACCGTATTCGATCGCGGCATGATCCAGGCTGTCGAGAAGGCGATCATGACCTCCGACCTGGGCCTGAACCCGGCCACGGCTGGCACCACTATTCGCGTGCCGATGCCGGCGCTGACCGAGGAAACCCGCAAGGGCTTCACCAAGCAGGCGCGTTCCGAGGCCGAAGGCGCGCGCGTCGCAGTGCGCAACATTCGTCGCGATGCCCTCGCGCAGCTGAAAGACCTGGTCAAGGACAAGGCAATCAGCGAGGACGAAGAGCGCCGCGCCGCCGACGAAGTCCAGAAACTGACCGACAAATTCGTGGCTGACATCGAGAAGTCCCTCGAGGCCAAAGAAGCCGATCTTCTGGCTGTCTGACGGACAGTGCCGCGAATGGAAAAGCTGCAAGCTGCACGCCTGGCCAATGTGCCGCGCCATGTGGCGATCATCATGGATGGCAACAATCGCTGGGCGAAGAAACGCCTGCTGCCCGGTGTCGCCGGGCACAAGGCTGGCGTGGATGCGGTGCGCGCGGTCATCGAAGTGTGTGCCGAGGCAGGGGTCGAGGTACTGACCCTGTTCGCCTTCTCCAGTGAGAACTGGCAGCGACCGGCCGAAGAAGTCAGCGCGCTGATGGAGCTGTTCCTCACTGCGCTGCGCCGTGAAGTGCGGCGGCTGAGCGCCAACGGCATTCGCTTGCGCATCATTGGCGATAGATCGCGCTTCCATCCGGAGCTGCAGGCCGCCATGGTCAAGGCTGAAGCGGCGACCGCCGAGCATTCGCGCTTCACGCTGCAGATCGCCGCCAATTACGGTGGCCAGTGGGACATCACCCAGGCTGCGCGTCGCTTGGCGGAAGGTGTCCAGGAAGGGCGTCTGCGCCCGGACGATATTACCCCTGAGGCGCTGCAGGGGCAGCTGGTAACCGCTGGCCTGCCGTTGCCCGATCTGTGCATTCGCACCGGTGGCGAGCACCGCATCAGCAACTTCCTGCTCTGGCAGTTGGCGTATTCCGAATTGTATTTCTCCGATCTGCTGTGGCCGGACTTCAAGCAGGAGGCCATGCAGAAAGCCTTGGCCTCCTTCGCGACCCGGCAACGCCGCTTCGGCAAGACCAGTGAACAGGTGGAAGCCGAGGCCCGCGCCCAATGCTGAAGCAGCGCATCATTACCGCTCTCATTCTGCTGCCCATTGCCTTGGGTGGCTTCTTTTGGCTCGACGGGGCGGCGTTCGCTCTGTTCATCGCCGGTGTGGTCTCGCTGGGTGCCTGGGAGTGGGCGCGACTGGCGGGTGTATCCGCGCAGGTCGGGCGCGTCGGTTATGCGGCGCTGGTCGCCGGTCTGATTCTGGTGCTCTTTGCGTTGCGCGATAGCGCGCCGTGGGTCGCCGGTGCTGTATTGCTGCTCGCGGTGCTGTGGTGGTTGCTCGCCGTCTTCCTGGTGCTGGGGTACCCGGCGACCAGTCGCTTCTGGGGCGATGCAGTCGTCAAGCTGGGGATCGGCTTGTTGATCCTGCTGCCCGCCTGGCAGGGGCTGGTGTTGCTCAAGGAGTGGCCACTGGCCAACTGGCTGATTGTGGCGGTCATGGTGCTGGTGTGGGCGGCCGATGTCGGTGCCTATTTTTCCGGCAAGGCCTTTGGCCGTCGCAAGCTCGCCCCGCAAGTCAGTCCGGGCAAGAGTTGGGAGGGATTGATCGGTGGTCTGCTGCTCAGCCTGTTCATCGTGGTTGCTGTGGGGCTGTACCGTGACTGGGTGCTCGGCGATTTCCTCTATGGGCTCCTGGGCGCTGCTGCGGTGGTGCTGATCTCCGTGGTAGGTGATCTGACCGAAAGCATGTTCAAACGCCAGTCGGGCATCAAGGACAGCAGCAATCTGCTTCCGGGGCATGGCGGGGTGCTTGATCGCATTGACAGCCTCACCGCTGCCATCCCGGTCTTCACCGTGCTGTTGTGGAGTGCGGGCTGGGGTTCATTGTGAGTAGTCCGCAGCTGATCACGGTCCTTGGTGCCACTGGCTCCATCGGTCTCAGTACGCTCGATGTGGTAGCGCGGCATCCGCAGCGCTATCAGGTGTATGCCCTGAGTGGCTATTCGCGTCTGGCTGAGTTGAAGACGCTGTGTCTGCGTCATTGCCCGCGTTACGCGGTGGTTCCGGATGAACGCTCCGCTCAGCGCTTGCAGGACGAGTTGCGTGCCGCCGGTCTCGCCACCGAGGTGCTGGCCGGCGAGACCGGGCTGTGTGCCGTCGCCTCTGCTGCCGAAGTGGATGCGGTGATGGCGGCAATTGTCGGTGCGGCCGGACTCAAGCCCACCCTCGCCGCCGTGCAGGCAGGGAAGAAAGTGCTACTGGCGAACAAGGAGGCGCTGGTCATGTCCGGCGCCCTGTTCATGCAGGCGGTGCGTGAGAGCGGCGCGGTGCTGCTGCCGATCGATAGCGAGCACAATGCCATCTTTCAGTGCCTGCCAAGTGACTACTCGCGTGGCCTGCAGGTGACTGGGGTGCGGCGTATTCTTCTGACCGCTTCGGGCGGCCCGTTCCGCGAAACGCCATTGGCGGCGCTGGCGGCGGTGTCTCCGGAGCAGGCCTGTGCCCATCCCAACTGGTCGATGGGTCGGAAAATCTCGGTCGATTCGGCCAGCATGATGAACAAGGGGCTCGAACTTATCGAGGCGTGCTGGCTGTTCGATGCCCGGCCCGAGCAGGTGGAGGTGGTGATTCACCCGCAGAGCGTGATTCATTCGCTGGTCGACTATGTCGACGGCTCGGTGCTCGCGCAGCTGGGTAATCCGGACATGCGCACGCCGATCGCCCACGCGCTGGCTTGGCCCGAGCGCATCGATTCTGGGGTCGCGCCGCTGGATCTATTTGCGGTCGGGCGCCTGGACTTCACGCCGCCGGATATACAGCGCTTTCCGTGCCTGCGTCTGGCGCGGCAGGCAGCCGAGGCGGGCGGTACCGCTCCGGCCATGCTCAATGCCGCCAATGAAGTGGCGGTGTCTGCGTTTCTCGAGCGGCGCATCCGGTTCCCGGAGATCGCGAGTATCATCGACGAAGTGCTGAATCTGGAAACAGTGGCCGACGCCGCCACGCTGGATTGCATTCTGCAGGCCGATGCCCGGGCGCGTTGCGCGGCCGAAGGCTGGCTCAAACACCATGATCGCTAAGGCAGGAGGGCGGTAATGAGCACTCTGTACATGGTTCTAGGGTTACTAGTCGCGCTGGGTGTGCTGGTGACCTTCCACGAGTTTGGCCATTTCTGGGTCGCACGCCGCTGTGGTGTCAAAGTTTTGCGTTTTTCCGTGGGCTTCGGTACGCCGCTGTTTCGCTGGCATGACCGGCAGGGCACCGAGTTCGTGGTGGCTGCCATCCCCTTGGGTGGCTACGTGAAAATGCTCGACGAGCGCGAGAGTGAGGTCGCGCCTGAACTGCTCGATCAGGCATTCAATCGCAAGTCGGTACTTCAGCGCATTGCCATCGTTTCGGCGGGGCCGATTGCCAACTTCCTGCTCGCGCTGCTGTTCTTCTGGATTTTGGCAATGCTCGGCAGCCAGCAGGTGCGCCCGGTCATCGGTGATGTCGAGGCCGAGAGCCTGGCGGCACAGGCGGGGTTGCTTGCCGGGCAGGAGATTGTCGCGGTGGATGGTGAGCGTACGCCGGGTTGGGCTGCGGTCAGCCTGCAGCTGGTGCGGCGTCTGGGCGAAAGCGGCGCACTGGCGGTGACCGTGCGCGACAGCGGCGCCAGCACGGAAAGCACCTATCAGCTGCGGCTGCAGGATTGGCTGCGCGGTGCGGAGGATCCCGATCCGATTGCCTCGATCGGGATTCGTCCGTGGCGTCCACAGCTGCCGCCGGTGCTTGCTCAGCTTGATCCGAAAGGGCCGGCCCAGGCGGCTGGCCTGCAAATGGGTGATCGGCTGGTGAGTGTCGATGGCGTCGTGCTGGGCGACTGGCAGCAGCTGGTCGACTACGTGCGCAGGCGGCCGGGGGAAGCCATCTCGCTGCGCGTCAGCCGCAATGGCGCGGAGCAGGATGTGCGTCTGACGCTGATGGCGCGCGGGGAGGGCAAGGCGCGCAGTGGTTATCTCGGTGCCGGCGTTGAGGGTGTCGACTGGCCGGCGGAAATGCTCCGCGAAGTCAGCTTCGGACCGCTGGAGTCGGTGGGTGAAAGCTTCCGTCGCACCTGGGCTATGAGTGCCTTGACCCTTGATTCGCTGAAGAAAATGCTGTTTGGCGAGCTCTCGGTAAAAAACTTGAGCGGGCCGATAACCATTGCTAAAGTGGCGGGCGCTTCAGCCCAGTCAGGCGTGGTGGATTTTCTCAACTTCCTCGCCTATCTGAGCATCAGTTTGGGGGTTTTGAATCTCTTGCCAATCCCGGTTCTAGACGGGGGGCATCTGCTGTTTTACCTGATCGAATGGGCAAGGGGTAAGCCCTTGTCGGAGCGGGTACAAGGTTGGGGGATGCAGATCGGTATCAGCTTGGTCGTCGGGGTGATGTTGCTTGCCTTGGTCAATGATCTGAGCCGTCTGTAACGACTTATCGAATGACAAATCTGCTGCCTAGGCGGCAGATTTTTTTATCGCCAGTTGGAATAAGAAAGGACTTCATGAAACGTCTGCTGCTACCTGTGGCGCTTGCCATGTTGATGATCGCCGAAGTTCACGCTGAGTCCTTCACCATTTCCGATATCCGCGTTAACGGCCTGCAGCGAGTTTCCGCGGGCAGCGTGTTCGGCGCGCTGCCGCTCAATGTCGGCGACCAAGCTGACGACCGCGAGTTGGTCGAGGCGACACGCTCGCTGTTCAAGACCGGTTTCTTTCAGGACATCCAGCTGGGCCGCGAGGGCAACGTTCTCGTGATCAACGTAGTCGAGCGCCCGTCGATTTCCAGCATCGAGATCGAAGGCAACAAGGCGATCACGACTGAAGACCTGATGAAAGGGCTGAATCAGTCCGGTCTGTCTGAAGGCGAAATCTTCCAGCGTGCGACCCTCGAAGGCGTACGCAACGAGCTGCAGCGCCAGTACGTCGCGCAAGGCCGCTACTCGGCGCAGATCGAAACTGAAGTAGTGCCGCAGCCGCGCAACCGCGTGGCGCTGAAGATCACCATCAACGAAGGCACCGTGGCGGCCATTCAGCACATCAACGTGGTCGGCAATACGGTGTTTCCGGAGCAGGATCTGGTCGATCTGTTCGAGCTGAAGACCACCAACTGGCTGTCGTTCTTCAAGAACGACGACAAGTACGCTCGCGAAAAGCTGTCCGGTGACTTGGAGCGCCTGCGCTCTTACTACCTCGATCGCGGCTACATCAACATGGATATCTCCTCGACCCAGGTATCCATTACCCCCGACAAAAAGCACGTGTACATCACCGTCAACGTCGACGAGGGGCAGAAGTACACGGTGCGTGACGTCAAGCTGTCCGGTGACCTGAAGGTGCCGGAAGAGGAAGTCAAGAAACTGCTGCTGGTCCAGCAGGGTCAGGTTTTCTCGCGCAAGGTCATGACCACCACCTCCGAGTTGATCACTCGTCGCCTGGGTAACGAGGGCTACACCTTCGCTAACGTCAACGGCGTGCCGGAAGCGCACGACGATGACCACACCGTGTCCATTACCTTCGTCGTCGATCCGGGCAAGCGCGCCTACGTCAATCGCATCAATTTCCGTGGCAACACCAAGACGGAAGACGAAGTCCTGCGTCGTGAGATGCGCCAGATGGAAGGTGGCTGGGCCTCGACCTACCTGATCGACCAGTCCAAAACGCGCCTGGAGCGCCTGGGCTACTTCAAGGAAGTCAATGTCGAAACCCCGCAAGTGGCCGGCACCGACGACCAGGTGGATGTGAACTACACGGTGGAAGAGCAGCCGTCTGGCTCGATCACCGCCAGCGTCGGCTTTGCGCAGAACGCCGGTCTGATCCTTGGTGGCTCGATCAGCCAGAACAACTTCCTCGGTACTGGTAACAAGGTCAGCATCGGTCTGACCCGCAGTGAGTACCAGAGTCGCTACAGCTTCGGTTTCGTGGACCCCTACTGGACCGTCGACGGCGTCAGCCTCGGCTACAACGCCTTCTTCCGCACCACTGACTACGACGAGCTGGACGTCGACGTATCCAGCTACGCGGTGGACAGCTACGGTTTCGGCATGAGCATCGGTTATCCGATCAGCGAGACCTCGCGCCTGACCTTCGGCCTGACTGCGCAGCAGGACGACATCAATACCGGTGTCTACACCGTCGACGAGATCATGGATTTCATTGATCAGGAAGGCGACAGCTACCTGAACTTCAAAGCGTCGGTCGGCTGGTCGGAGTCCACCCTGAACAAGGGTGTGTTGGCGAACCGCGGGCATTCGCAAAGCCTGGTGCTGGAATCGACCATCCCGGGTAGCGACCTGTCGTTCTACAAGCTCGATTACCGCGGTCAGGTCTTCAAGCCGCTGACTCAGCAAACGGCGCTGCGTTTCCATACCGAGCTTGGCTATGGCGACAGCTATGGTTCGACCTCCGAGCTGCCGTTCTACGAGCACTACTACGCCGGTGGTTTCAACTCGGTACGTGGTTTCGAAGACAGCAGTCTTGGCCCGCGCAGTACCCCGAGCGTGGCGACCACCTCCACCGGTGCAATCATTACCGACGGCACCGTGGGCGCGGATGGGCGCTTTACCGATCCGGATCAGGACCCGCTGCCATTCGGTGGTAACGTGATGATCCAGGGTGGGGTGGAGTACCTGTTCCCGCTGCCATTCGTGAAGGACCAGCGTCAGCTGCGCACCGTGTTGTTCTGGGACGTCGGCAACGTGTTTGACACCAGCTGCTCGTCCAGCCAGAAAAAGAATCCGGTCAACGACTCGGCCTGCGATATCGATTTCAACAACCTGGCCAGCTCCGTGGGTGTCGGCCTGACCTGGATCACTGCACTGGGCCCGTTGAGCTTCAGCTTGGGTATGCCGATCAAGAAACCGGAAGATGCCGATACCCAGGTCTTCCAGTTCTCCCTCGGTCAGACTTTCTGATTATTTGATAACGACATAAGTGTCTGCAGGAGTGCATCGTGCGTAAGTTGACTCAACTGATTTTGCTGGCAGCGGTCTGCGTGGCGTCGCCCGCTTTCGCGGATATGAAGATTGCCGTGCTCAATTATCAAATGGCGCTGCTCGAGTCGGACGCCGCCAAACGTTACGCCGTGGATGCCGAGAAGAAGTTCGGCCCGCAGTTGAGCAAGCTGAAGACCCTGGAAAGCGACGCCAAGAGCATCCAGGATCGTCTGGTGAAGGGCGGCGACAAGATGGCCCAGGCAGAACGCGAGCGCCTTGAGCTCGAATTCAAGCAAAAGGCCCGCGACTTTCAGTTCCAGTCCAAGGAGCTGAACGAAGCCAAAGCCGTGGCTGACCGTGACATGCTGAAGAAGCTCAAGCCGAACCTGGACAAGGCCGTCGAGGAAGTCATCAAGAGCGGCGGTTTTGATCTGGTGCTCGAGCGCGGCGCGGTGGTCGATGTCAAACCTCAGTTCGACATCACTCGCCAAGTCATCGAGCGCATGAACAAGCTGCGCTGATCATGACGGCTCCTGCGTTGACCCTCGGTCAGTTGGCCGAGCGTCTCGGCGCTACGCTACGTGGCGCCGAGAACAAGCGGATCACCGGCTTGGCGACCCTGCACGAAGCCGGTCCGGAGCAACTCAGTTTTCTGGCCAATCCGCAGTACCGTCGCTTTCTCGCCACCACGCAGGCCGGCGCGGTGCTGTTAACGGCCAAGGATGCGGAAGGCTACGCCGGCGATGCGCTGCTGGTGGCCGACCCGTATCTGGCCTATGCACGTATCTCCCATCTCTTCGATCCCAAACCGCAAGCGGTCGCCGGTCAGGTGCACCCCACTGCGGTGATTGCCGCCGACGCGCTGCTGGATCCGACCGCGAGTGTCGGGCCCCATGCGGTCATCGAAAGTGGTGCGCGGATTGGCGCCGGGGTGACCATCGGAGCACAGTGCTTCATCGGCGCGCGCACGGTGATCGGCGATGGCGGCTGGCTGGCCCCGCGGGTGACCCTATACCACGACGTTACCATCGGCCAGCGGGTGTCCATTCAGTCCGGCGCGGTGATCGGTGGCGAGGGCTTCGGCTTCGCCAACGAGAGAGGTGTCTGGCAGAAGATCGCGCAGATCGGTGGGGTCACCATTGGCGATGACGTCGAAATCGGCTCGAACACCACCATTGATCGCGGGGCGCTGGCCGACACCGTGATCGGCAATGGCGTCAAGCTGGACAACCAGATCATGATCGCACACAACGTGCAGGTCGGTGATCACACGGCCATGGCCGGCTGCGTCGGCATTTCCGGCAGCGCCAAGATCGGCAAGCACTGCATGCTGGCCGGTGGTGTCGGTCTGGTCGGTCATATCGAAATCTGCGATGGCGTCTTCGTCACCGGCATGACCATGGTCACTCGCTCGATCACCGAACCGGGCGCCTACTCTTCCGGGACTGCCATGCAGACCGCGGGGGAGTGGAAGAAGAGCGCGGCACGCTTCCGTCAGCTGGACGATATGGCGCGTCGCCTGCAAACACTGGAAAAGCGCCTAGCCGCCGTGACCTCGGCCGGGGATGCTTCATCTGATGCCTGACACGCGGCTCGCGCGTGTCTTTTTTCTCGACTACAGGCTTCCCCGAACATGATGGACATTAACGAAATCCGCGAATATCTGCCGCACCGCTACCCGTTCCTGCTGGTGGATCGCGTCGTCGAGCTGGATGTCGCTGAAGGCAAGACCATTCGCGCGTATAAGAATGTCAGCATCAACGAGCCCTTCTTCAACGGCCACTTCCCTGAGCATCCGATCATGCCGGGCGTGCTGATTATTGAAGCGATGGCGCAGGCAGCCGGTATCCTCGGTTTCAAGATGCTCGACGTGAAGCCGGCCGATGGCACCCTGTACTACTTCGTCGGCTCCGACAAGCTGCGCTTCCGCCAGCCGGTACTGCCGGGTGACCAGCTGATCCTTGAGGCCCGTTTCCTGAGCAGCAAGCGCAGCATCTGGAAGTTCGAGTGCCGCGCCAGTGTCGATGGCAAGGAAGTCTGCTCGGCGGAAATCACCTGTGCGGAACGCAAACTATGAGTTTGATTGACCCTCGCGCGATCATCGATCCATCAGCGAAGCTGGCGGATGACGTCGAAGTCGGCCCCTGGTCGATCATTGGCGCTGATGTGGAAATAGGCGAGGGTACGGTGATCGGCCCGCACGTGGTGCTCAAGGGGCCGACGCGGATTGGCAAGCACAACCGCATTTTCCAGTTTTCCTCGGTCGGCGAAGATACGCCGGACCTGAAGTACAAGGGTGAAGCCACGCGCCTGGTGATCGGCGATCACAACGTCATTCGCGAGGGTGTCACCATCCATCGCGGCACCGTGCAGGACCGTGCGGAAACCACCCTCGGCGATCACAACCTGATCATGGCCTACGCGCATATCGGCCACGACAGCGTGATCGGCAATCACTGCATCCTGGTGAACAACACCGCGCTGGCCGGTCATGTGCACGTCGATGACTGGGCGATTCTTTCTGGCTACACCCTGGTGCATCAGTTCTGCCGCATCGGTGCGCACAGTTTCTCCGGCATGGGCACCGCTATCGGCAAGGACGTGCCGGCGTACGTCACCGTGTTCGGCAACCCCGCAGAAGCGCGCAGCATGAACTTCGAAGGCATGCGTCGGCGCGGCTTCAGCGAAGAAGCCATTCAAGCGCTGCGCCGCGCCTACAAGGTGGTATACCGCCAGGGCCTGACCGTCGACAAGGCGCTCGCCGAACTCGCCGAGTCGGCCGCGCAGTACCCTGAAGTTGCGGTGTTCATCGAGTCCATCCAGGCCTCTTCGCGCGGCATCACGCGCTGAGCCCATGACTCGTCCCCAACGTATTGCCCTGGTTGCCGGCGAAGCGTCCGGTGACATCCTGGGCGCCGGCCTGATGCAGGCCCTCAAGCAGCAGCGCCCTGACATCGAGTTCATCGGGGTCGGCGGGCCGTTGATGCAGGCTGAAGGCCTGCAGCCCTACTTTCCGATGGAGCGCCTGGCGGTCATGGGGTTGGTCGAAGTGCTCGGCCGATTGCCCGAGCTGCTGTCCCGGCGCAAGCGCCTGGTACAGACGCTGATCGCCGCGCAGCCGGATGTGTTCATCGGCATCGACGCGCCGGATTTCAACCTGGGCCTTGAGTTCAAACTGCGCCGTGCCGGGATCAAGACGGTGCACTACGTCAGTCCCTCGGTCTGGGCCTGGCGGCAGAAACGCGTGCTGAAGATTCGCGACGCCTGCGACCTGATGCTCACGCTGTTTCCCTTCGAGGCACAGTTCTACACCGAGCATGGCGTGCCGGTGCGCTTTGTCGGCCACTCGCTGGCGGACACCATCCCGCTCGAAGCCGATCGCGCGGCGGCGCGCGCCGAGCTTGATCTGCCCCCGGTAGGGCCGGTGGTCGCCTTGATGCCCGGCAGTCGCGGGGGCGAGGTCGCCAAGCTCGGCAGCCTGTTTCTCGACGCCGCGCAGCGCCTGCGCGAATTGCGCCCAGGCATCCGTTTCGTGCTGCCGTGCGCCAGTGCCGAGCGGCGTGCGCAGCTGGAGGCGTTGCTGGCCGGACGCGACCTGCCGTTGAGCCTGCTCGACGGTCGCTCGCACACCGCCCTGGCCGCCTGTGACGCGGTGCTGATCGCCTCGGGTACCGCGACGCTCGAGGCGCTGCTGTACAAGCGGCCGATGGTCGTCGCCTACAAGCTGGCGCCGCTGACCTACCGCATCCTGCGCCGGCTGGTGAAGAGTCCCTACATTTCCCTGCCGAACCTGCTGGCTCAGCGCCTGTTGGTGCCCGAGCTGATTCAGGACGCCGCGACCCCTGAGGCCCTGGCACAGACCCTGCTGCCGCTGCTCGACAACGGCGTGGCGCAGACCGAAGGCTTCGATGCGATCCACCGCACCCTGCGCCAGGGCGCTTCGCAAAGCGCGGCGACCGGCGTGCTCGCTCTGCTGGAGCGCAACTGATGCAGCTGGGTCTGGATTTCAGTTTGGTCGAAGAGCTGGTCGCTGGTGTCGATGAGGTCGGGCGCGGGCCATTGTGTGGTGCGGTGGTTACCGCCGCGGTGATCCTCGATCCGTTGCGGCCGATCCGTGGTCTCAACGATTCGAAGAAACTCAGCGAAGCTCGCCGCGACAGCCTGTTCGACGAGATCCAGGAGAAGGCTCTGGCCTGGTGCATCGCCCGCGCCGAGGTCGAAGAGATCGACCAGCTGAACATCCTCCACGCCACCATGCTCGCCATGCAGCGTGCCGTGGAGGGCTTGCAGGTCACTCCCAGGCTGGCGTTGATCGATGGCAATCGCTGCCCCAAGCTCAAGGTGCCGAGCGCGCCAGTGGTGCAGGGCGATGCCCGAGTGCCGGCGATTGCTGCCGCGTCGATTCTCGCCAAGGTCAGCCGCGACCGCGAAATGCAGGCGCTGGATGTTCTCTATCCCGGCTACGGCCTGGCTGTGCACAAGGGCTATCCCACGCCGATGCACCTCGAGGCGCTGCAGCGCCTCGGTCCCACGCCGATCCATCGGCGCTCCTTTGCGCCGGTCCGGCGTCTGCTCGAAGACCAGGCCTGAGCCACAGTCCGCCTTGCGCCAGATCAATTCGGGGCGCGGCGGGCTGATCGACAATTCGTCCGTCACGTTTGCCTACACTCACTGGGGTCAGCCTTGTGCGGCGCCGGGTTCCTGCGCTCTGCGTCTGGACTGAGCCGTTCACCTGCTAACGCGACAGGGAGTCCTCGTGAGCAACTTCGCTACGTCAATTGTCGACCTGCTCAATGGCCTGATCTGGGGCAAGATCCTGATCTGGCTGCTGGTTGGGGCCGGTTTGTACTTCACCCTGCGCCTGGGCGCGATCCAGTTGCGCCATTTCGGCCACACCTTCAGCGTGCTGAAGGGCAGCCGGCAGTCCGACGCGTCCGGCATTTCCTCGTTCCAGGCGCTGTGTACCTCGCTGGCGGCGCGGGTCGGCACCGGCAACGTGGCCGGTGTGGCGGTGGCGATCACCCTGGGCGGGCCCGGGGCAATTTTCTGGATGTGGGTGATCGCGCTGGTCGGCATGGCCACCGGCTTCGTCGAGGCGACCCTGGCGCAGCTGTTCAAGGTCCGCGATGACAAGGGCCAGTACCGCGGCGGCCCGGCCTACTACATGGAAAAGGGCTTGGGCGCGCGCTGGCTGGGCGTGTTGTTTTGCCTGTTCCTGATTCTCGCGTTCGGCTTCGTGTTCAACTCGGTACAGGCCAACACCATCAGCGGCGCGCTGCTCGGGGCGTTCGACGTGCCGTTGTGGCTGTCTGGCATTGCCCTGGTGATCATTACCGCGCTGATCATCTTCGGTGGACTGCGTTCGATCGCGCGCTTCTCCGAGCTGGCGGTGCCGTTCATGGCCGTCGCCTACCTGCTGGTGGCGCTCGGGTTGATCGTCGCCAACTTCAGCGCGCTGCCCGGCGTCCTCGCCCTGATCGTCAAGAGCGCGTTCGGTTGGCACGAGGCGGCGGCCGGCGGCGTCGCCGCGGCGATCATGAACGGCTTCAAGCGTGGCCTGTTCTCCAACGAGGCGGGCATGGGCTCGGCGCCCAACGCCGCGGCCTCGGCCACTCCCTATCCGCCGCACCCGGCCTCGCAGGGCTATGTGCAGATGGCCGGGGTGTTCATTGACACGCTGCTGATCTGCACCGCCTCGGCGGCGATCATCCTGCTCGCCGGGCCGCAGCCGGGCGAGGGCATCCTGCTGGTGCAGAACGCCCTGACCAGCCAGGTCGGTGACTGGGGCAAGTATTTCCTCGCGGTGATCATCCTGTTCTTTGCCTTCACCTCGATCGTCGCCAACTACTTCTATGCCGAGAACTGCCTGGTGTTCCTCGAGCACAACCATCCGGCCGGCCTGCTGATCTTCCGCCTCGTGGTGCTGGCGATGGTGATGTTCGGCGCGATGGCGTCGCTGCCATTCGTGTGGAACCTCGCCGACGTGTCGATGGGTCTGATGGCGATCACCAACCTGATCGCGATCCTGCTGCTGTCCAATCTGGCGATCAAGCTGGCCAAGGACTACAACGCCCAGCGCCGCGCCGGCAAGCTGCCGACCTTCGATGCCAGTCAGTACCCGGAGGTGCAGGCCAAGCTCGAGCCGGGAATCTGGGACGATAAGACGCGCTGAGCTGTCGTTTCGATCAGGGCCCGGTACAATCCGGGCCTTGTCGTTTTTGCGTCTCGCATAGGATCACCATGGCCGTTTCCTTCGTTCACCTGCGTCTGCACACCGAGTTCTCCCTGGTCGACGGCCTGGTGCGGGTCAAACCGCTGGTCAAGTCGGTGGCCGCGGCGGGGATGCCGGCGGTGGCGGTGACCGACCAGAGCAACATGTGCTCGCTGGTGAAGTTCTACAAGACCGCCATGGGCGGCGGCATCAAGCCGATCTGTGGCGCCGACATCTGGCTGGCCAGCGAAGACGAGGATGGCCCGCTGAGCCGCCTGACTCTGCTGGCGATGAATGCCCAGGGCTACCGCAACCTCACCGAACTGATCTCGCGCGGCTGGACCGATGGCCAGCGCAATGACCTGGTGATCATCGAGCGCGCCTGGGTCAAACAGGCCGCCGACGGCCTGATCGCGCTGTCCGGCTCCAAGGAAGGCGAGATCGGCCATGCCCTGCTCAGCGGCGATGCGGCCGCCGCCGAGGCGCTGCTGGCCGAGTGGCAAGCGGTGTTCCCTGGGCGCTTCTACCTCGAGGTGCAGCGCACCAGTCGGCCGGGCGACGAAGAGCACCTGCACGCCGCCGTGGCGCTGGCCGGTCGTTGTGGCGGCGCGCTGGTGGCGACCAACGACGTGCGCTTCCTCAAGCAGGGCGACTTCGAGGCCCACGAGACGCGCGTGTGCATCGGCGAAGGGCGCGCCCTCGATGACCCGCGGCGTCCGCGCAACTATTCCGACCAGCAGTACCTGAAGAGCCCCGAGGAAATGTGGGAGCTGTTCAGTGACCTGCCCGAGGCGCTGGAAAACACCGTCGAGATCGCCAAGCGCTGCAACATCGAAGTGCAGCTGGGTAAATACTTCCTGCCTGACTTCCCCACGCCGAATGGCATGGGCATCGACGACTACCTGCGCCACGTGTCCTTCGAAGGCCTGGAAGAGCGCCTGGCGGTACTCTGGCCGCAGGACACCACGCCCAACTACGAAGAGAAGCGGCAGATCTACATCGATCGCCTCAACTTCGAACTCGACATCATCATCCAGATGGGCTTCCCCGGTTACTTCCTCATCGTGATGGACTTCATCAAATGGGCGAAGAACAACGGCGTGCCGGTCGGCCCCGGCCGGGGGTCGGGCGCCGGCTCGCTGGTCGCCTACGTGCTGAAGATCACCGACCTCGACCCGCTGGCCTACGACCTGCTGTTCGAACGTTTCCTCAACCCGGAACGGATCTCCATGCCCGACTTCGACGTCGACTTCTGCATGGACGGCCGCGACCGGGTGATCGACTACGTGGCCGAGGCCTACGGGCGCAATGCGGTGAGCCAGATCATCACCTTCGGCACCATGGCGGCCAAGGCGGTGGTGCGCGACGTGGCGCGGGTGCAGGGCAAGTCCTACGGCCTGGCCGACCGTCTGTCAAAGATGATCCCCTTCGAGGTCGGCATGACCCTGGAGAAGGCCTTCGAGATGGAGGAACCGCTGCGCGACTTCCTCAAGACCGACGAAGAGGCCGCGGAAATCTGGGAAATGTCGCTCAAGCTCGAGGGCATCACCCGCGGTACCGGCAAGCACGCGGGGGGCGTGGTGATCGCGCCGACCAAGCTCACCGACTTCTCGCCGATCGCCTGCGATGAAGAGGGTGCCGGCCTGGTCACCCAGTTCGACAAGGATGACGTCGAGGCGGCGGGCCTGGTCAAGTTCGACTTCCTCGGCCTCCGCACCCTGACCATCATCAAGTGGGCGATGGAGACCATCAACCGCGAGCAGGCCAAGCAGGGCCTGCCGGACCTGAACATCGACTTCATCCCGCTGGACGACAAGCCGACCTACCAGCTGCTGCAGAAGGCCGAGACCACTGCGGTGTTCCAGCTTGAATCGCGCGGCATGAAGGAGCTGATCAAGAAGCTCAAGCCGGACTGCCTGGAAGACCTCATCGCCCTGGTGGCGCTGTTCCGTCCCGGCCCGCTGCAGTCGGGCATGGTCGACGACTTCATCAACCGCAAGCACGGCCGCGCCGAGCTGGCTTATCCGCACCCCGACTACCAGTACGAAGGCCTCAAGCCGGTGCTGGCGCCGACCTACGGGATCATCCTGTACCAGGAACAGGTGATGCAGATCGCCCAGGTGATGGCCGGCTACACCCTGGGCGGCGCCGACATGCTGCGTCGCGCCATGGGTAAGAAGAAGCCCGAGGAAATGGCCAAGCAACGCGGCGGCTTCATTGAAGGCTGCGCCAGCAACGGCATCGATGGCGACCTCGCCGGCAACATCTTCGACCTGGTGGAAAAGTTCGCCGGCTACGGCTTCAACAAGTCGCACTCGGCCGCCTACGGCCTGGTCTCCTACCAGACCGCCTGGCTGAAGACCCACTTCCCGTCGCCGTTCATGGCCGCCGTGCTGTCGGCGGATATGCACAACACCGAGAAGGTCGTGACGCTGATCGAGGAGTGCCGCAGCATGAAGCTGCGCATCCTCGCGCCGGACGTGAACAACTCCGAGTTCAAGTTCACCGTCGATGCCGACGGGCGCATCGTCTATGGCCTCGGCGCGATCAAGGGCGTCGGCGAGGGGCCGGTGGAGGCCATCGTCGAGTGCCGCAGCGAAGGCGGTCCGTTCAAGGACCTGTTCGACTTCTGCAATCGCGTCGATCTCAAACGCATCAACAAGCGCACCCTCGAGGCGCTGATCCGCGGCGGCGCGCTGGATCGCCTGGGGCCGTACTTTCACGATGAGGTCAAGGCTTACCAGGCCAACGTCGACCGCAACCGCGCCGTGCTGTTGGCGGCGATGGAGGAGGCGGTGCAGGCCGCCGAGCAGACCGCGCGCAGCCACGACAGCGGTCACATGGACCTGTTCGGCGGGCTGTTCGCCGAGCCTGAGGCCGACGTCTACGCCAACCACCGCAACGCCCGCGAGCTGTCGCTGAAAGAGCGCCTGAAAGGCGAGAAGGACACCCTTGGCCTGTACCTCACCGGTCACCCGATCGACGAGTACGAGGGCGAGGTGCGCCGCTTCGCCCGGCAGCGCATCGTCGAGCTGAAGCCGGCGCGCGACACCCAGACGGTCGCCGGGCTGATCGTCAACCTGCGGGTGATGAAGAACAAGAAGGGCGACAAGATGGGCTTCATCACCCTCGACGACCGTTCCGGGCGCATCGAGGCGTCGCTGTTCGCCGAGGCGTTCGCCAGCAACCAGGCGTTGCTGCAGAACGACGCAATGGTGGTGGTCGAAGGCGAGGTCAGCAACGACGACTTCTCCGGCGGCCTGCGCCTGCGCGCCAAGCGCGTGATGAGCCTGGAAGAGGCGCGCACCGGCCTGGCCGAAAGCCTGCGCCTGCGGGTGCGAGCCGACGCGCTGAAAGGCGATCGTCTGCGCTGGCTGGGCGAGCTGTGCAGCCGTCATCGCGGCGCCTGCCCGCTGACCTTGGACTACACCGGCTGCGAAGCCAAGGCCGTGCTGCAGTTCGGCGAGGCCTGGCGCATCGATCCGGCCGACACTTTGATTCAAGCGCTGCGTGACCAGTTCGGGCGAGACAACGTCTTTCTCCACTACCGCTGATAACGGACGGCCAACGTTCCGCTATCGGATGCGAAATTCCGGCGGCTGGCGGCGAAAATCGCCAGTTGCCCGATTGAGTCTCGACCTGAATGCGCCTGTCCCGTAAGGTAAGGCGCTCAACGGAATCAGCCGCCCGGCCGCCTGGCCGTCGACGCAAGACGGATGCCTATGAACCCGAACTTCCTCGATTTCGAACAGCCGATCGCCGACCTGCAAGCCAAGATCGAAGAGTTGCGCCTGGTCGGCAACGACAACTCTCTGAACATCAGCGACGAGATCTCTCGTCTGCAGGACAAGAGCAAGTCGCTCACCGAGAGCATCTTCGGCAATCTCACCAGTTGGCAGATCGCCAAGTTGGCCCGCCATCCGCGCCGGCCGTACACCCTCGACTACCTGCAGCACATCTTCACCGAGTTCGAAGAGCTGCACGGTGACCGGCATTTCTCCGACGATGCCGCGATCGTCGGTGGCGTCGCCCGTCTGGATGGCCAGCCGGTGATGGTCATCGGTCACCAGAAGGGCCGCGAAGTGCGCGAGAAGGTGCGTCGCAACTTCGGCATGCCGCGTCCGGAAGGCTACCGCAAGGCCTGCCGCCTGATGGAAATGGCCGAACGCTTCAAGCTGCCGATCCTCACCTTCATCGACACCCCGGGTGCCTACCCGGGTATCGATGCCGAGGAGCGTAACCAGAGCGAGGCGATTGCCTGGAACCTGCGGGTGATGGCGCGCCTGAAGACCCCGATCATCGCCACGGTGATCGGCGAGGGCGGCTCTGGCGGCGCACTGGCCATCGGTGTCTGCGACCAGCTGAACATGCTGCAGTACTCGACCTACGCGGTGATCTCGCCGGAAGGCTGTGCCTCGATCCTCTGGCGCACTTCCGACAAGGCTCCGGAGGCCGCCGAGGCGATGGGCATCACCGCCGAGCGCCTGAAGGACCTCGGTATCGTCGACCAGGTGATCGGCGAGCCGCTGGGTGGCGCGCACAGCGACCACGCGGCGATGGCGGCCTCGGTGCGCGAAGCGCTGATCAGCCAGCTGGCCGGCCTGCGCAAGCTGGATGCCGACAAGCTGCTGGCGCGCCGCTACGAGCGCCTGATGAGCTATGGCGTGGCCTGATCCACGTCTGCGCTACAAGACAACGGGCCTGCGGGCCCGTTGTTGTTTTAAGCTTGGCCGATGAACGACCTCTCAACCCGCCTGCTGCAAGCCCTGGCGCCCTGGCATGACGCGCCGGCGTGGCGCGTCGCGCTGTCCGGCGGTCTCGACTCCACGGTGCTTCTGCACCTGCTGGCCGGCCTGGCCCGTGAGCATGCGCTTCCGCCGCTCAGCGCCCTGCATGTCCATCACGGCCTGCAGGCCGCCGCCGATTCCTGGCCGGCGCATTGCCAGAATCTGTGCGACGCCCTCGGCGTGCCGTTGCAGGTGCTCCGGGTGCGCGTCGAGGCCGGCGCCAGCCTGGAGCGCGCCGCGCGCGAGGCACGTTATGCCGCCTTGGCGGCGTGCCTGGCCCGCGAGGAGGTGCTGTTGACCGGGCAGCATCGCGATGATCAGGCGGAAACCCTGCTGTTTCGTCTGCTGCGCGGCGCCGGCGTGCGCGGCCTGGCGGGCATGGCGGTGCAGCGCCCGCTGCAGCTCGGCAGCCTGGTGCGGCCTTTGTTGGGCTGCTCGCGCATCGAACTGGAGCGCTATGCACGCGAGGCGGGGTTGGAGTGGGTCGAGGACCCGTCCAATCGCGATACCCGCTTGGCCCGCAACTACCTGCGCCACGAGGTCGTGCCGCGCCTGCAAGCGCACTGGCCGCAGGTACAGGCCAATCTGGCGCGCGCCGCCGACCACCTGCGTGAGGCGCAGGGCCTGCTCGATGAGTTGGCGGAAAGTGATCTTGCCGCCGCGCAAGGCCCTGCCGGGCTGGACTGGCTGACGCTGCCGTCGCTGGCCCTCGCGCCGCTGACGCAGCTGTCACCGGCGCGCCAGCGCAATGCGTTGCGGCACTGGCTGGCCGGGCGCACCTTGCTGCCGGACAGCGCGCACTGGGCCGGCTGGGAGGCGTTGCGTGACGCCGGTGCGGATGCCCGGCCGCTGTGGCGCCTGGCGCAGGGCGAACTGCACCGTGCCGCTGGTCGGTTGTGGTGGCTGAGTGGTGACTGGTTGCAGGCGCCGGCTACGCCGCCCGTCTGGACGCAGCCCGCCGAAACCTTGCCGCTGCCGGGCAACGGCCGTCTGCATCTCCTTGGCGAGGTGCCGCCTGGCGCGTTGCAGGTGCGCTATCGGCAGGGCGGCGAGGCGCTGACACTAGCCGGGCGCGGCACGCGCGACCTCAAGCGCCTGCTCAACGAAGCGGCGGTACCGGCATTCCTGCGCGGGCATCTGCCGCTGCTCTACCGCGGTGATCAGCTGCTCGCCGTGGCCAACCTACCGCAGCTCAAGCAGGCCGGGGAGGGCGACTATCGACTGCTCTGGCAGGTACCGACGAATGACCAAGGTTTGAGCTGAAAGCGCCTTTGCCGTAGACTACGCTCCCGTCTAACAAAGCCTTCGCTGATTCCCTCGGAATCGGCGGTGCTTGCATTTTCAAAGGTAGTGGGCAGGCTCTGGCCTTCCTTCGCATCTCCGGCGGCGCCGACCGCCTAAACGCTGACTTCTAGGGTTCTTCATGACGCGCTATATCTTCGTCACGGGCGGTGTTGTTTCTTCATTGGGGAAAGGCATCGCCTCGGCTTCTTTGGCGGCCATCCTGGAGGCGCGGGGCCTGAAGGTCACGATGCTCAAGCTCGACCCCTACATCAACGTCGATCCGGGCACCATGAGCCCGTTCCAGCATGGCGAAGTCTTCGTCACCAAGGACGGCGCTGAGACCGACCTCGACCTGGGGCACTACGAGCGCTTCATCCGCACCACCATGACCCAGGACAACAACTTCACCACCGGCCGCGTCTACGCCGACGTGCTGCGCAAGGAGCGCCGTGGTGACTACCTGGGCGCGACCATCCAGGTCATTCCGCACATCACCGACGAGATCAAGCGTCGCATCATCAAGGGCGCCGGCGATGCCGACGTGGCCCTGGTGGAGATCGGCGGCACGGTCGGTGACATCGAGTCGCAACCCTTCCTCGAGGCGATCCGTCAGCTGCGGGTGGAAGTCGGCGCCAAGCGCGCCATGCTGATGCACCTGACCCTGGTGCCGTACATCGCCACCGCTGGCGAGACCAAGACCAAGCCGACCCAACACTCGGTGAAGGAGCTACGCTCCATCGGTCTGCAGCCGGACGTGCTGATCTGCCGTTCCGACCACGAGGTCGACCTGTCCTCGCGCCGTAAGATCGCCCTGTTCACCAACGTTGAAGAGCGCGCGGTGATCGGTCTGGAAGACGTCGACACCATCTACAAGATTCCGTCGGTGCTGCACGCCCAAGGCCTGGACGATTTCGTCGTCGAGCGCTTTGGTCTGGAATGCGGCCCGGCCGATCTCTCCGAATGGGATCGCGTGGTCGATGCCAAGCTCAACCCGGAGAAAGAAATCACCATCGCCATGGTCGGCAAGTACATGGAGCTGCTGGACGCCTACAAATCGCTGATCGAAGCGATGAGTCACGCCGGTATCCAGAACCGCACCAAGGTGAGCATCCGCTACATCGATTCGGAAGACATCGAGAACCAGGGCACCGCGCTGCTGGAAGGCGTCGACGCGATTCTGGTACCCGGCGGCTTCGGTCTGCGCGGCGTGGAAGGCAAGATCAAGACCGTGCAGTACGCCCGTGAGAACAAGATTCCCTACCTGGGCATCTGCCTGGGCATGCAGGTGGCGGTCATCGAGTACGCACGCAATGTGCTCGGCTGGTCCGCGGCCAACTCCACCGAGTTCGACCTGCACAGCGATCACCCGGTCATCGGCCTGATCACCGAGTGGCAGGATGCCGCCGGCACCACCGAAGTGCGTACCGAGACCTCCGATCTGGGCGGCACCATGCGCCTGGGTGCGCAGGAGTGCCAGCTGGAAGCCGGTTCGCTGGTGCACGACTGCTACGGCAAGGACGTGATCGTCGAGCGCCACCGCCATCGCTACGAGGTTAACAACAACCTGCTGCCGGAACTGAAGGCCGCTGGCCTGAAGGTCACCGGTCGCTCCGGTGACGGCGCGCTGGTGGAAGTGGTCGAGGCGCCGGATCACCCGTGGTTCGTGGCTTGCCAGTTCCACCCCGAGTTCACTTCGACCCCGCGTGACGGCCACCCGCTGTTCAGTGGCTTCGTCAACGCCGCCCTGGCGCAGAAAGCGAAGAAGGCCTAAGCGCATGGCACAGAAGATCATCCGCGTTGGCGACATCGAGATCGCCAACGACAAGCCGTTCGTGCTGTTTGGCGGCATGAATGTGCTGGAGTCGCGTGACCTGGCGCTGAAAGTCTGCGAAGAGTACGTGCGGGTCACCGAGAAACTCGGCATCCCCTACGTGTTCAAGGCCAGCTTCGACAAGGCCAACCGCTCCTCGATCACCTCGTTCCGTGGCCCGGGCCTGGACGAGGGCATGAAGATTTTCGAGGAAGTGAAGAAGACCTTCGGCGTACCGGTGATCACCGACGTGCACGAGCCGTATCAGGCTGCGCCGGTCGCCGAAGTCTGCGACATCATCCAGCTGCCGGCATTCCTCTCGCGGCAGACCGACCTGGTCGTGGCGATGGCCAAGACCGGTGCGGTGATCAACATCAAGAAGGCCCAGTTCCTCGCGCCGCAGGAGATGAAGCACATCCTGACCAAGTGCGAGGAGGCTGGTAACGATCAGCTGATCCTCTGCGAACGCGGCTCATCGTTCGGCTACAACAACCTGGTCGTCGACATGCTGGGCTTCGGCATCCTCAAGCAGTTCGAGTACCCGGTGTTCTTCGACGTCACCCATGCCCTGCAGATGCCAGGCGGGCGTGCCGACTCCGCTGGCGGCCGTCGCGCCCAGGTCACCGATCTGGCCAAGGCCGGCATGAGCCAGGGCCTCGCCGGACTGTTCCTCGAAGCGCATCCGGACCCGGATAACGCCAAGTGCGACGGCCCGTGCGCGCTGCGTCTGGACAAGCTGGAGCCGTTCCTCGCCCAGCTCAAACAGCTGGACGAACTGGTCAAGAGTTTTCCGCCGATTGAGACTGCCTGAGCAGGCATTTCTCCGGTAAAGTGCCGCACGGACACGAATTGACTGCCTGGTCAGAATCCGTGCGCCCGCCTAGGGCTGCTGCTTTTTCGTCAACTTTGGAGTGCTAACAACAATGGCAAAGATCGTCGACATCAAGGGCCGTGAGGTTCTCGACTCCCGTGGTAACCCCACTGTAGAAGCCGATGTAATCCTCGAAAACGGCATCATCGGCAGCGCCTGTGCGCCGTCCGGTGCTTCCACCGGTTCGCGCGAAGCGCTGGAACTGCGTGATGGCGACAAGAGCCGTTACCTGGGCAAGGGCGTCCTGAAGGCCGTGGCCAACATCAACGGCCCGATCCGTGACCTGCTGCTGGGCAAAGATGCCTGCGAGCAAAAGTCCCTCGACCTGGCGATGATCGACCTGGACGGCACCGAGAACAAAGGCAAACTGGGCGCCAACGCCATCCTCGCCGTGTCCCTGGCCGCCGCCAAGGCCGCTGCGCAGGCCAAGGGTGTGCCGCTGTACGCGCACATCGCCGACCTGAACGGCACTCCGGGCCAGTACTCCATGCCGGTGCCGATGATGAACATCATCAACGGCGGCGAGCACGCCGATAACAACGTCGACATCCAAGAGTTCATGGTTCAGCCGGTTGGCGCCAAGACCTTCTCCGATGCGCTTCGCATGGGCACCGAGATCTTCCATCACCTGAAAGCCGTGCTGAAGGCTCGTGGCCTGAGCACCTCGGTCGGTGACGAAGGCGGCTTCGCGCCGAACCTGGCCTCCAACGAAGACGCCCTGGCTGCCATCGCCGAAGCCGTGGCCAACGCCGGTTACAAGCTGGGCAGCGACGTGACCCTGGCGCTGGACTGCGCTTCCTCCGAATTCTTCGAAGACGGCCAGTACGACCTGGCCGGCGAAGGCAAAGTGTTCAGCGCCGAAGGTTTCGCCGACTACCTGGCCGGTCTGACCCAGCGCTACCCGATCATCTCCATCGAAGACGGCATGGACGAGTCCGACTGGGCGGGCTGGAAAGTGCTCACCGACAAGATCGGCGAGAAGGTCCAGCTGGTCGGTGACGACCTGTTCGTCACCAACACCAAGATCCTCAAGCGCGGCATCGACGAGTCGATCGGCAACTCGATCCTGATCAAGTTCAACCAGATCGGCTCGCTGACCGAGACTCTGGAAGCCATCCAGATGGCCAAGGCCGCTGGCTACACCGCGGTGATTTCGCACCGTTCCGGTGAAACCGAAGACAGCACCATCGCCGACCTGGCGGTGGGTACCGCTGCTGGGCAGATCAAGACCGGTTCGCTGTGCCGCTCCGACCGCGTGTCCAAGTACAACCAACTGCTGCGTATCGAAGAGCAATTGGGCGGAAAGGCACCCTATCGTGGCCGTGCCGAGTTCCGCGGCTAAGCCGGGAATGGTAAAAGGGCAGCGCAAGCTGCCCTTTTTCTATGGATATGTCCGTCTCCATGCGTAGTCCTTACTGGTTGTTCGTCGTGCTGATCCTGGCCTTGGCCGGATTGCAGTACCGTCTCTGGGTGGGCGATGGCAGCCTGGCCCAGGTCGGCAGCCTGAAGCGGCAGATCGCCGAACAGCAGGGCGAGAATGAGCGCCTGCTGGAACGCAACCGCATTCTCGAAGCGGAAGTCATGGAGCTGAAAAAGGGTACCGAAACCGTCGAAGAGCGCGCCCGCCACGAACTGGGCATGGTCAAGGACGGCGAGACCCTGTACCAGATCACCGAATGAGTACGCTCTCCCTGCCCGAATTTTGGGCGGTGATTCCCGCCGCTGGTGTGGGCTCGCGCATGCGCGCTGACCGACCCAAACAGTACCTGGAGCTTTCCGGGCGGACCATTCTCGAACACACCCTCGATTGCTTTCTCGATCACCCACGACTCAAGCGCTTGGTGGTCAGCCTGGCAGTCGATGATCCCTTCTGGCCGACTCTCGCGTGTGCCGGCGACATCCGCATCGAACGCGTGGACGGCGGCCGCGAGCGCGCCGACTCGGTGCTCAATGCCTTGCTGCGCCTGGAAGAGTTGGGCGCGCAAAGCCACGATTGGGTGCTGGTGCACGACGCGGCGCGGCCCAACCTGTCGTCCTTCGACCTCGACCGCCTGCTCAGCGAGCTGGCTAACGACCCGGTTGGTGGACTCCTCGCGGTGCCGGCGAAAGACACCCTGAAGCGCGCCCGCGCCGATGGCCGGGTGGCCGAGACCGTCGATCGCAGCGTGATCTGGCAGGCCTACACGCCGCAGATGTTCCGCTTCGGCGCCTTGTACCGGGCGCTCGCCGATGCCTTGGTGGCGGACGTGGCGATCACCGACGAGGCCTCCGCACTGGAGTGGGCCGGCCAGGCGCCGCGCCTGATCGAGGGGCGTGCCGACAACCTCAAGGTCACCCGCCCGGAGGACCTCGACTGGCTGCGCCAGCGCTGGTCCGCCAAGCGCTGAGCCGCTAGCGGTACTCCGGCCGTTCGGCGAGGCCGGCCTTCAGACAATCCACCAGCTGCCTGACCTTTGGCGACAGATGGCGTTGCTGCGGATACAGCGCCCAGACCGCGGTGTTCGGCGGCTGATGCTGTTCCAGTAGCGACACCAGCGCGCCGCTGCGCAGATGTTCCAGTACGTAGTAGTCCGGCAACTGGCACAGGCCGAAGCCACGCAGCGCGGCGTCCAGCACTGCCTCGCCGCTGTTGCAGCGCCAATTGCCCTGGACCCGTTGCGACACCTCGCGACCTTCCTGCTGAAACGCCCACTGATCGGAGCTGCCCACCAGGCAGTTGTGCCGGCTGAGTTCCGACAGGCTGTGCGGCCGGCCGTAGCGTTCCAGGTAGCCGGGCGCCGCGCACAGGTACATCACCCGTGGTGCCAGGCGGCTGGCGATCAGTCGCGAATCCTGCAGGCGGCCGAGACGAATGGCCAGATCCAGGCCCTCGTGGACCAGGTCGAGCGGGCGGTTGCTCAGTTCGATGTCCACCCGCAGTTGCGGGTGGCGGGCCATGAACTGATTTACCAGCGGCACGATGAAGCGCTCGCCGTAGGCCACCGCGCAGGTCATGCGCAGTAGACCCTTGGGTTCACCGGCCAGGTCGCTGATCGCGCGCAGCGCCTCCTCGCGGGCATCGAGCAAGCGTTGGCAATGCTGCAGGAAGGTCTGCCCGGCCTCGGTCAGCGCCACCTTGCGCGTGCTGCGGTAGAACAGGCGGGTCTGCAGCCGCTCTTCCAGGCGTGCCACCTGGCGGCTGACCTGCGATGACGACAGGCCGAGGCGCTCGGCGCCGGCGGTGAACTGGCCGGTCTCGGCCACCGCGACGAACTCGTCGAGACCTTCCCACTGGTTCATTGATTATCCCTGCATGGCAATAATGTTTTGCTTTGCGGCTGATTATTTACCAGAAGTCCGGGAACTACACTCTGCGCAGCATTTTTCCATCCGCACACCGGAGATGAACATGATCAAGTCCCGCGCCGCCGTGGCCTTTGCGCCGAACCAGCCGTTGCAGATTGTCGAAGTGGACGTCGCGCCGCCCCAGGCCGGCGAAGTGCTGGTGCGCATCGTCGCCACCGGGGTGTGCCACACCGACGCCTACACCTTGTCCGGTGCCGATTCCGAGGGCGTGTTCCCGTCGATCCTCGGTCACGAAGGCGGCGGTATCGTCGAGGCGGTGGGTGAGGGCGTGACCTCGGTGGCGGTCGGCGACCACGTGATTCCGCTGTACACGGCCGAATGTCGCGAGTGCAAGTTCTGCAAGTCGGGCAAGACCAACCTCTGCCAGAAAGTCCGCGCCACCCAGGGCAAAGGCCTGATGCCGGACGGCACCACGCGCTTCTCCTACAATGGCCAGCCGATCTACCACTACATGGGCTGCTCGACGTTCTCCGAGTACACCGTGCTGCCGGAAATCTCCCTGGCCAAGATTCCCAAGGACGCGCCGCTGGAGAAGGTCTGCCTGCTCGGCTGTGGCGTCACCACCGGCATCGGTGCGGTGCTGAACACCGCCAAAGTGGAAGAGGGCGCCACGGTGGCGATCTTCGGCCTCGGCGGGATCGGCCTGGCGGCAATCATCGGCGCCAAGATGGCCAAGGCTTCGCGGATCATCGCCATCGACATCAACCCGGCGAAGTTCGACGTGGCCCGCGAGCTGGGCGCCACCGACTTCGTCAACCCGCAGGACTTCGACAAGCCGATTCAGGAGGTCATCGTCGAGATGACCGACGGCGGCGTCGACTACAGCTTCGAGTGCGTCGGCAATGTGAAGCTGATGCGTGCGGCGCTGGAATGCGCGCACAAGGGCTGGGGCGAGTCGGTGATCATCGGCGTCGCCGGCGCCGGCGAAGAAATCAGCACCCGGCCGTTCCAGCTGGTCACCGGGCGCGTCTGGCGTGGCAGTGCCTTCGGCGGCGTGCGCGGGCGCACCGAGTTGCCGAGCTATGTGGAAAAGGCGCAGAAGGGCGAGATCCCGCTGGACACCTTCATCACCCACAACCTGCCGCTGGACGCGATCAACGAGGCGTTCGAGCTGATGCACGAAGGCAAGAGCATCCGGACTGTCATTCACTACTGAGCCGTCGGGTGGCGAGCGCTGCGCTGGCCACCCCGACTCGCCGCGGAGGCTGTATGTCCCTCGAAATAGTTTCCAGCAACAAGAGTTTCGGCGGCTGGCACAAGCGCTACCGCCATCGTTCCGCGACGCTCGGCTGCGACATGGTGTTCGCCATCTACCTGCCGCCGCAGATCGAGCAGGGCGCCAAGCTGCCGGTGCTGTACTGGCTATCCGGGCTGACCTGCAGCGACGAGAATTTCATGCAGAAGGCTGGCGCGCAGCGCCTGGCGGCCGAGCTCGGCCTGGTCATCGTCGCCCCCGACACCAGCCCGCGCGGCGCCGAGGTGCCTGGTGATCCGGACGGCGCCTGGGACTTCGGTCTCGGTGCCGGCTTCTACCTGAACGCCACCGAGCAGCCTTGGGCGCGTCACTACCGCATGCACGACTACGTGGTCGAAGAGCTGCCGGCGTTGGTCGAGGCGAATTTCCCGGTGTCCGAGCGCCGCGGCATCAGCGGCCATTCGATGGGCGGCCATGGCGCGCTGGTCTGCGCATTGCGCAACCCCGGACGCTATCTGTCGGTGTCGGCACTGGCGCCGATCAGCCATCCCACTCAGTGCCCCTGGGGCGAGAAGGCCTTTTCGCGCTTCCTTGGCGAGGATCGCAGCAAATGGCGCGAATGGGATGCCAGCCTGCTGCTCGCCGAGGCGAGTGAGCGGCTGCCGATGCTGGTCGACCAGGGTGACCGCGACGACTTCCTCGCCACCCAGCTCAAGCCCGAAGCGCTGCAGGCCGCGGCCAAGGCGAGCGGGCATCCGCTGACCCTGCGTCTGCAGCCCGGTTACGACCACAGCTACTACTTCATCGCCAGCTTCATCGACGATCACCTGCGCCATCACGCGGCGGCGCTGTCATAAGTCGCCCTGGCGCCGCCCTCGCCATGTAAAATCACGCCCTGACTTTTGCAGGGCGTTTTTACTATGCGTATCGGCCACGGCTACGACGTGCACCGCTTCGGCGACGGTGATTTCATCACCCTCGGTGGCGTGCAGATTCCCCACAAGTTCGGTTTGGTCGCGCATTCCGACGGTGACGTGCTGCTGCATGCGCTGAGCGATGCGCTGCTCGGCGCGGCGGCGCTGGGCGACATCGGCAAGCATTTTCCCGATACCGATCCGCGCTTCAAGGGCGCCGACAGCCGCGCGCTGCTGCGCCATGTGCTCGACCTGGTGCAGGCCAAAGGCTGGCGAGTGGGCAACGTCGACGCCACCATCGTCGCCCAGGCGCCGAAGATGGCCCCGCATATCGAGAGCATGCGCGCGCGGATCGCCGCCGACCTGCAGGTCGAGCTGGATGCGGTCAACGTCAAGGCCACCACTACCGAGAAGCTGGGCTTCACCGGACGAGAGGAAGGTATTGCGGTGCACGCCATAGCCTTGTTGCTCAGCGCATGAACGAACTCGAACTGTTGGGCCCGCGCGCCCATGGCGAGCCTTGCGGGCGCGCCGTGCTCAAGGCCACCGCCGAGGACTTCCAGGTCGACGAAGTGCTCGACATTCCTCTCGCTGGTGAGGGCGAGCACCTCTGGCTGTGGGTGGAGAAGCGCGGCCTGAATACCGAGGAAGCGGCGCGCCGCCTGGCCCGCGCCGCCGGCGTGCCACAGCGGGCGATCAGCTACGCCGGCCTGAAGGACCGTCAGGCGCTGACCCGCCAGTGGTTCAGCCTGCACCTGCCGGGCAAGGCCGATCCCGACCTCGCGGCTGCCGAGGGGCCGACCCTGGCGATCCTCAAGGCGGTGCGCCACAAGCGCAAACTGCAGCGCGGCGCACACGCCGCCAACGGCTTCACCCTGCGCCTGACCCAGCTGCAGGCCGACAAGGAGTTGCTGGAGGCGCGTCTGCAGCGCATTCGCGAGCAGGGCATCCCCAACTACTACGGCCTGCAGCGTTTCGGGCATGGCGGCGGCAACGTGGTCGAGGCGCGCCAGTTCGCTGAACGCCGTGAGCTGCCGGAGCAGCGCAATCTGCGCTCGCGACTGCTGTCGGCGGCACGCAGCTACCTGTTCAACCGCGCGCTTGCCGAGCGGGTCGCGGCGGGCAGCTGGAACCAGGCGCAGCCCGGCGACCTGCTGGCGTTCACCGACAGCCGCAGCTTCTTCCCGGCCGGCGAGGCGGAGTGCAGCGATCCGCGCTTGGCGATCCTCGACCTGCATCCTACCGGCCCGCTGTGGGGTGCCGGTGCCTCGCCGGCGGCGCAGCGCAGCGCCGAGCGAGAGCAGGCGGTGGCGGACAGTGAACCGGCATTGCGCGACTGGCTGGTCGAAGCGGGCATGACGCACGAACGGCGCATCCTGCGCCTCCCCATCGGCGGTTTGACGTGGCATTATCCCGACCCTGACGTGTTGCAACTGGAATTCGTCCTGCCGGCCGGATGCTTCGCCACCGCACTGGTGCGCGAGCTCGTCGATCTGCCGTCGGCGGGGCAGACGGATAATTCATGCGTATTCTGATTTCCAACGATGACGGGGTGAACGCTCCCGGCCTCGCCGCTTTACATGCTGCGCTTGTGGATTATGCCGAGTGTGTGGTCGTCGCTCCCGATCAGGACAAGAGCGGCGCCAGCAGTTCCCTGACCCTCGATCGCCCGCTGCATCCGCAGCGCCTGAGCAATGGGTTCATCAGCCTCAACGGCACGCCGACCGACTGCGTGCACCTTGGGCTGAACGGCTTGTTCGAGCAGACCCCCGACATGGTGGTGTCCGGTATCAATCTGGGGGCCAACCTGGGCGATGACGTGCTGTACTCAGGTACGGTGGCGGCAGCGGTGGAGGGGCGCTTCCTCGGTCATACCGCTTTCGCTTTCTCATTGTTGTCGCGTCAGCCGGACAACCTGGCGACTGCGGCACATTTTGCCCGGCTGCTGGTGGAGTCGCATGAGCGCCTCGACTTGCCGCCGCGCACCGTGCTCAACGTGAACGTGCCCAACCTGCCGCTCGAGCATATCCGAGGCATCCAGCTGACCCGCCTGGGCCATCGCGCGCGCGCGGCGGCACCGGTCAAATCGGTGAACCCGCGGGGTAAGGAAGGCTACTGGATTTCGGTGGCCGGCGACGCCGAGGACGGCGGCCCCGGGACCGACTTCCATGCGGTGATGCAGGGCTACGTGTCGATCACCCCGATTCAGCTCGATCGCACCTGCAGCGACGCGCTGCCCAGCCTCGAGTCCTGGCTCGGAGGTTTGCGCTGATGGGCCAGGACGATCTGCAGCGCCGGGGCATCGGCATGACCTCGCAGCGCACCCGCGAGCGCTTGATCCAGCGTCTGTACGAAGAAGGCCTGTCGAATGCGCGGGTGCTCGAGGTGATTCGCCGTACGCCGCGTCACCTGTTTGTCGACGAAGCGCTGGCGCACCGGGCCTACGAGGACACCGCGCTGCCCATCGGCCACAACCAGACGATCTCGCAGCCCTACATGGTCGGGCGCATGACCGAGCTGCTGCTGGCGGCGGGGCCGCTGGACAAGGTGCTGGAGATCGGCACCGGTTCCGGATATCAGACCGCAGTGCTGGCGCAGCTGGTCGAGCGGGTGTTCTCCGTGGAGCGCATCCAGGTGCTGCAGGACCGCGCCAAGGAGCGCCTGATCGAGCTCAAGCTGCGCAACGTGGTGTTCCGCTGGGGCGACGGCTGGGAAGGTTGGAACGCGCTGGGGCCGTACAACGGCATCATCGTCACGGCCGCTGCGGCGGAGGTGCCGCAGGCGCTGCTCGATCAGTTGGCGCTCGGAGGTCGTCTGGTGATCCCGGTGGGTGCCGGCGACGTCCAGGAGCTGCAGCTGATCGTCCGTGAAGAGCAAGGTTTCTCGCGCCATGTACTCGATGCAGTGCGCTTCGTACCGCTGTTGCAAGGCCCGACCGTTTGATTGGTCGGGTGACTTTTCATCTTCCAGCTTGTCCGATGCGTGAGCGCTTCGCCGCTTCGCTGTGGTGCACATGCCGCAGTCGGTTGTATCTGATATTTTCTGCGTGATTTGCCACCAGCCTTGGGGCACCTAAAAGGGAGAGAGGGGTGAGGCGCATAGCCATTCAGCAGTGGAGTCGCATGGGCAGCGTACGGGTTCTTCTCGCCGGCTTTCTCGTGAGCGCCGTGCTGGCCGGGTGCACCACGCCATCGAGCAAGGTGCAGGTGGTCGACCGCAACAACCAGGCGGCGCCGGCTCGTGTGCCGGTCACTAGTGGCCAGTACCGTGTTCAGCGCGGCGATACCCTGTATTCGATCGCCTTCCGCTATGGCTGGGACTGGAAGGCACTGGCAGCGCGTAACAACATCGCGGCGCCGTACACCATCCGCGTCGGCCAGATCATCCGTTTCGATCAGCAGGTCAAACCAGGCCAGAACGTCGCCAAGACGGCGCCCGTGGTGACCACTCCGGCGACCGCCAAACCAAATGGTTCGTCGCCACCGGTGGTCGTCGCGCCACCCGCATCGGGAACCGCTGCGCCGGCACCGGTCACCCAGGCGCAAACCCCCATTCAACCCGTGACCCGCTCTACGACGGGCTGGGCGTGGCCGGCGAACGGTCCGTTGATCGGTAAATTTTCCTCAAACGGTAGTTTGAATAAAGGAATTGATATCGCTGGGGAATTAGGCCAGCCTGTTTTGGCTGCGTCTGATGGTTCTGTGGTGTACGCCGGGAGTGGTTTACGGGGCTACGGTGAGTTGGTAATCATCAAACATAGCGATACCTACGTGAGCGCCTACGGCCACAACCGCAGGCTGTTGGTACGGGAGGGACAGCAGGTCAAAGCCGGGCAGACCATTGCCGAAATGGGATCGACAGGGGCGGACCGGGTGAAACTCCATTTCGAGATTCGCCGCCAAGGTAAGCCTGTAGATCCTCTGCAATACCTGCCTAATCGTTGACTTGCTGACTGTCCGTCCGACCACGTTGGAGGACGGACTCTGGTGTTGCCAAGGAGGCGCCGCCCGAGTTCGCTGTTGAACTCAGCAAGGGACCTACAACAATGGCACTCAACAAAGAAGCGCCGGAGTTTGACTTTGACGACGAAGTTCTCCTAATGGAGCCAGCTTTCGTCCTAGAAGAAGTGTTGACCGAGGAGCCAGAAGCTCCGACTAAGCGCGCCAAACCCAAAGCCGCGACAGCACTGAAGCAACACAAGTACATCGACTACACCCGAGCGCTGGATGCCACCCAGCTCTATTTGAACGAAATTGGTTTCTCCCCGCTGCTGACTCCGGAGGAGGAAGTGCACTTTGCGCGCCTCGCCCAGAAAGGCGATCCCGCTGGGCGCAAACGCATGATCGAAAGCAACCTTCGCCTAGTGGTGAAGATTGCGCGCCGCTATGTCAATCGAGGGCTCTCCCTGCTCGACCTGATCGAGGAGGGCAACTTGGGCCTGATCCGTGCCGTCGAGAAGTTCGATCCCGAGCGCGGTTTCCGTTTCTCGACTTATGCCACCTGGTGGATTCGGCAGACCATCGAACGGGCGATCATGAATCAGACCCGGACCATTCGCTTGCCGATCCATGTAGTCAAGGAACTCAACGTCTACCTGCGGGCCGCTCGCGAGCTGACCCAGAAGCTGGACCACGAGCCATCCGCCGAAGAAATTGCCAACCTGTTGGAGAAGCCGGTCGCCGAGGTCAAGCGCATGCTCGGCCTGAACGAGCGCGTGTCCTCCGTCGATGTGTCGCTCGGTCCGGACTCCGACAAGACCCTGCTCGATACCCTTACCGACGACCGCCCGACCGATCCTTGCGAACTGCTGCAGGACGACGACCTTTCGCAAAGCATTGATCAGTGGCTGTCCGAGCTCACCGACAAGCAGCGCGAGGTGGTGGTGCGTCGCTTTGGTCTGCGCGGCCACGAGAGCAGTACGCTGGAAGAGGTGGGCCAGGAAATTGGCCTGACTCGCGAGCGCGTGCGGCAGATTCAGGTCGAGGCGTTGAAACGCTTGCGGGAAATTCTGGAGAAAAACGGCTTGTCGAGTGATGCCTTGTTTCAATAGTGGCACCCGTTAAAAGAAACCGGCTTAGGCCGGTTTTTTTACGTCTCATGTAAGCCATTGCTTACACGTTGCGTAAGCCGATGGCGTTTTGATTCGCCAGAAAATCGACACTATGAATTTTTAGCTTATTTATCGCTATGATTTTAAAAGGAATTAGTGTTTTTTCTTTGAGTCGCTTCGGCGCCGCTAGCTAGGATGGGCGCGTTGTGTTGCGCCGCTGAAGCGCTACCATTACAACCGTGTCGAAGGATAGACACAGGCCACCAAGGACGGCGGTCAGGAAATCGCAGGACGGCGATGCATCAGGAAGATGAGTCCGGAAATAAAGGGACTATGGACAAAAGAGTGGGCGGGTCAAACCGCCCCTTTTTTTTGTCCGCCGAAAATGAAAAGGCCCGCAATGTGCGGGCCTTTTGCGTTTCCGGGCGTAGCGATCAACGCTCCAGATGCTGCAGCTTGTCCTTCACGCCGTCCCACTCTTCGGCGTCCGGCAGCGAGTCCTTCTTCTCGGTGATGTTCGGCCAGACTTCTGCAAGATCGGCGTTCAGCGCGATATATTCCTGCATGTCTTCCGGGACTTCATCTTCGGAGAAAATCGCCTGGGCCGGGCACTCAGGCTCGCACAGTGCGCAGTCGATGCATTCGTCCGGGTGAATCACCAGGAAGTTCGGGCCTTCGTAGAAGCAGTCCACCGGACAGACTTCCACGCAGTCGGTGTACTTGCATTTGATGCAGTTGTCGGTGACGACGAAGGTCATTTTAGATTCTCTCCTCAGGCGGCTGGGGGCTCGGTTACGGAAGGAGCCCCTCTGCTCGGGAAATCATGTTTACGGCCCGGCTAATAGACCGTCGCTTCCCGGAGCGCGCGGGATTCTACCAGCTTGTGCGCGCTGCGGGTTAGCTTCGTGCTTTCCATGCGTATAGCAGCTCCAGTGCCTGGCGTGGAGTTACCTCGTCCGGGTTGACGCGCTGCAGCTCCTCCAGCAGCGGATGCGGCAGGGTGGCGAACAAGTCGTTCTGCACCGGCGCGCTGGGCTGCCCCGTCTCGTTGCACGGCACATCGTGGGGCAGGCTGGTGGTCTCCAGGCGCGACAAATGCTGGCGAGCGCGCTGAATCACCTCGCCCGGCACCCCCGCCAGCTGCGCGACGGCCAGGCCGTAGCTCTGGCTGGCCGGCCCCGGCAGAACGTGGTGCAGGAAGACGATCCGCTCGTTGTGCTCGGTGGCATTCAGGTGCACGTTGGCGATGCCCGGCTCGCTGTCCGGCAGCACGGTGAGCTCAAAGTAGTGGGTGGCGAACAGCGTATAGGCCTGCAGCTTGGCCAGCTGCTCGGCGGCAGCCCAGGCCAGCGACAGGCCGTCGAAGGTGCTGGTGCCGCGGCCCACCTCGTCCATCAATACCAGGCTGCGCTCGGTGGCGTTGTGCAGGATGTTGGCGGTTTCGCTCATTTCCACCATAAAGGTCGAGCGACCGCCGGCCAGGTCGTCGGACGAGCCGATGCGGGTGAAGATGCGGTCGACCAGTGACAGCTCGCAGCTGGCGGCCGGAACGAAGCTGCCGATATGCGCGAGCAGCACGATCAGCGCGGTCTGGCGCATGTAGGTGGATTTACCGCCCATGTTGGGGCCGGTGATGATCAGCATGCGGCGACTGTCGTCGAGCTGCAGGTCATTGGCCACGAACGGCGTGGTCAGTACCTGTTCGACCACTGGATGGCGACCTTGCGCGATACGGATGCACGGCTCATCGACGAAGCGTGGTCGATTCAGGTCGAGGGCGAGTGCGCGCTCGGCGAGGTTGCTCAGCACATCCAGTTCGGCCAGCGCTGCGGCGGTGTCCTGCAGCGGGGCGAGTTCGCCGATCAGGCGCTCAAGCAACTCTTCATAGAGCAGTTTCTCGCGGGCCAGGGCGCGGCTCTGGGCCGACAGCGCCTTGTCCTCGAAGACCTTGAGTTCCGGGGTGATGAAGCGCTCAGCGCCTTTCAGTGTCTGACGGCGCTGATAGTCGGCTGGCGCCTGTTCGGCCTGCACACGCGGCAGTTCGATGTAGTAGCCGTGAATGCGGTTGTAGCCGACCTTGAGGTTGGGCAGGCCGGTGCGCGCCTTTTCGCGGGCTTCCAGATCCATCAGGTATTGGCCGGCGTTCTCGGACAGCGACAGCAGCTCGTCCAGCTCGGCATCGTAGCCACGCTTGAGGACGCCGCCGTCGCGGATCACTGCCGGCGGATTGTCGATGATCGCCTTGGCCAGCAGCTCGGCCAGCTCCGGATAGGTCTGGATGTTCCGCGCAAGCTCCTGCAAGTGCGGCACCTCCAGCTCGAGCATGGCCTGCTGCAACTCCGGCAGCGCAGCCAGCGCATCGCGCAGGCGCGCCAAGTCGCGTGGGCGGGCATTGCGCAGACCGATCCGCGCAAGGATCCGCTCGATGTCGCCAATTTCCTTGAGCTGCGGCTGCAGGCGCTCGAAGCGGTAGCGGTCGAGCAGGCAGGTGATCGAATCCTGGCGCGCTTCCAGTACCTCGCGCTGGCGCAGCGGACGGTTCAGCCAGCGGGTCAGCAGGCGACTGCCCATGGCGGTCTGGCAACGGTCGACCACCGATTGCAGGGTGTTGTCGCGACCGCCGGCAAGATTGGTGTCGAGCTCTAGGTTGCGGCGACTGGCGCCGTCGAGGATCACCGTGTCGTCGATGCGCTCATGGAGCAGGCTGCGCAGGTGCGGCAGCGCGGTGCGCTGGGTTTCCTTGGCATAGGCGAGTAGGCAGCCGGCCGCACCGATGGCCAGGGTCAGCCCTTCGCAGCCGAAGCCTTTCAGGTCCTGGGTGCCGAACTGCTGGCACAGGCTCTTGCGCGCGCTGTCGCGATCGAAATCCCAGGGCGCGCGGCGATGTGAACCGCGACGCTTCTCGGCCGGCAGATCCTGCGGCCAGTCATCCGGAATCAGCAGTTCCGCCGGGTTCATGCGCTCCAGTTCGGCGAGCAGGTTCTCCCAGCCATGCAGTTCCTGGACGCTGAAGCGGCCGCTGGTGATGTCGAGCACCGCCAGGCCAAACAGCTTTTCATCACCCAGTACGGCCGCCAGCAGGTTGTCGCGGCGCTCGTCGAGCAGCGCCTCGTCGCTCACTGTGCCGGGGGTGAGGATGCGCACCACCTGGCGTTCCACTGGGCCCTTGCTGGTCGCCGGATCGCCGATCTGCTCACAGATCACCACCGACTCGCCGAGCTTGACCAGCTTGGCCAGGTAGCCTTCTGCCGAGTGGAAGGGAATGCCGGCCATGGGAATGCTCTGCCCGGCCGACTGGCCGCGTGCCGTCAGCGTGATGTCGAGCAGCTTGGCCGCCTTCTTGGCGTCCTCGTAGAACAACTCGTAGAAGTCGCCCATGCGGTAGAACATTAACTGGGCCGGGTGCTGGTTCTTGAGGCGCCAGTATTGCTGCATCATCGGCGTGTGAGCGGAGAAATCTTGGGTGGCAATGTTCATCGAATGATCGGCTGAAAATGGCTCTGGAATGGGTGTTGGTCAGCAAAAGCCGGTCGGGACGCTGACTCGAATAGCCGGCAAGGTTACCACGGGAAGCGCTGCCGGCAGGCCGGCCTTTATCTGGTGTAGGGTAGGGTCCTCGTATGCCTGACGGAGTGCGTTCGTGGACGACATTAGCCAACTTGCCGCCCAGCTCGGTGCGGGTTTGCTCAAACTCAAGGCGCAGGTGACCACCGCCGAATCCTGCACCGGTGGCGGCATCGCCGAGGCGATCACGCGGATCGCCGGCAGCTCGGGCTGGTTCGAGGCCGGTTACGTCACCTACTCGAATAAACAGAAGACTGCCCAGTTGCAGGTGCCGAGTGAATTGTTCGGCCAGGTCGGCGCGGTCAGCCGTGAAGTGGTGGAGGCCATGGTGCGCGGCGCCCAGGCGCACAGCGCGGCCCGCTTCGCGGTGGCGGTCAGTGGCGTCGCCGGGCCGGATGGCGGCTCGCCGGACAAGCCGGTCGGCACGGTTTGGCTTGCCTGGGGCGCCGGCGAACAGCTGTACAGCCAGCGGCGTCTGTTCGCCGGCGATCGCCAGGCGGTCCGCCGACAAACGGTCGAAGCCGCTCTGCAAGGGCTCATTCGTCTGCTCGGTGGAGAAAATCCGGCGCAGGGGTAGGCGGGGGACTTGCCCTGTGGAATAATACTGTCTACTTATACAGTTGTTGGCGGCTAGCGAGCCCCCTTAGATCACGTGAGGATTCCAATGGACGAGAATAAGAAGCGCGCGTTGGCTGCTGCTCTGGGCCAGATCGAGAAGCAATTCGGCAAGGGTGCCGTCATGCGCATGGGCGACCATGAGCGTTCGGCGATTCCGGCCATTTCCACCGGCTCCCTTGGCCTGGACATCGCGCTTGGCATTGGCGGCCTGCCGAAAGGCCGTATCGTCGAAATCTACGGTCCGGAATCCTCCGGTAAGACCACGCTGACCCTGTCGGTGATTGCCGAGGCGCAGAAGCAAGGTGCGACCTGTGCCTTCGTCGACGCCGAACACGCGCTCGACCCGGACTACGCCGCCAAGCTGGGCGTGCGCGTCGATGATCTGCTGGTGTCGCAGCCGGATACCGGTGAGCAGGCGCTGGAAATCACCGACATGCTGGTGCGTTCCAATGCCGTCGACGTGATCATCGTCGACTCGGTGGCCGCGCTGGTGCCGAAGGCCGAAATCGAAGGCGAGATGGGCGACTCCCACGTCGGTCTGCAAGCGCGCCTGATGTCGCAGGCCCTGCGTAAAGTCACCGGCAACATCAAGAACGCCAACTGCCTGGTCATCTTCATCAACCAGATCCGCATGAAGATCGGCGTGATGTTCGGCAGCCCGGAGACCACCACCGGCGGTAACGCCCTGAAGTTCTACGCCTCGGTGCGTCTGGACATCCGTCGCATCGGTTCGGTGAAGGACGGCGAAGAGGTGGTCGGTAGCGAAACCCGCGTCAAAGTGGTGAAGAACAAGGTCTCCCCGCCATTCCGCCAGGCCGAGTTCCAGATTCTCTATGGCAAGGGCATCTACCGCAGCGGCGAGGTTATCGACCTGGGCGTGCAGCACGGTCTGCTGGAGAAATCCGGCGCCTGGTACAGCTACCAGGGCAACAAGATCGGTCAGGGCAAGGCGAATGCGGCCAAGTACCTGGAAGACAACCCAGAAGTCGGCAGCACCGTCGAGCGCCTGATCCGCGAGAAGCTGCTCAACAACGGCAGCGCCGCGGCTGCAGCGGCTGCGGCCAGCAATACCGCCGACGACCTGGCTGATATCGACGCCTGATCCTGCGCATGACCGCCGTACTCGACACCCCAACCGCAGTACGGCGGTCGGCCATGGACCTGCTGGCGCGCCGTGAACACGGGCGCGTCGAACTGACCCGCAAGTTGCGCCAACGTGGCGCCCCCTCCGAACTCATCGAAGCAGCCCTCGACCGCCTGGCGGAAGAAGGTTTGCTCTGCGAAGCGCGTTACCTGGAAAGCTTCATCGCCTCCCGCGCCCGGTCCGGCTACGGTCCGCTGCGCATTCGCGAAGAACTCGCACAGCGCGGTCTGCCGCGTGCGGACATCGAGGCCGCCCTGCGTGACTGCGGACTAGCCTGGCGGGAGCTTCTGGCCGAGACCTGGCGCCGCAAGTTTGCCGGGAACCTGCCCGCCGATGCCCGTGAACGCGCCAAGCACATGCGCTTTCTGGCCCAGCGCGGCTACCCCAACGAATGGGTCAGCCGCCTGTTGCGCGGCGGTTCGTTCGACGACTGACGTCGCCCTTCGCACCCTAGCGGCTGCTGCTTACAGCCAGTTGTCCGGCAAATTGACGAAGTTGAGCAGCTCGCGCAGGCGCCCGTGGTCACGGCCGTTGAAGGCGAAGGTCAGGCGCGGCATGGCGCACAGCTCGGGGTCGTCGTTACCCTCGGTGCATGAAAGCTGCTGGCTGTAGCCATCGGACTTGCACAGGTCGGCGAAGCTCTTGTTCAGCGTCAGCAGGCAGCCGTCGCTCAGCGCATGGTTGAGGCGTACCACGAAGATGTCCTTGAGCCAGCGACTGGAGTGGTAGTTGCGATAGAACTGGGCGATTTCCTCGGCCGCGTCCTCGGCGCTGTAGACCAGGCGCATCAGGTGCATGTCGCTGGGCATGATGTAGCGGTTGCCTTCCAGCTGGCGGCGGACGAAGTCCACCACCTCCTGCCAGTAGCTGCCCCCTGGCTCGTCGAGCAGCACCACCGGCACCAGCGGGCTCTTGCCGGTCTGGATCAGAGTCAGCACTTCCAGTGCTTCATCGAGGGTGCCGAAGCCGCCGGGGCATAGCACCAAGGCGTCGGCTTCCTTGACGAAGAACAGCTTGCGCAGGAAGAAGAAGTGGAACGACAGCAGGTGGTCGCTGCCCTGAATGGTGGCGTTGGCGCCCTGCTCGAACGGCAGGGTGATGTTGAAGCCCAGGCTGTTCTCCCGTCCCGCGCCCTCATGGGCGGCGGCCATGATCCCGCCACCGGCCCCGGTGATCACCATCAGGTCGTAGCGCGCCAGCGTGCTGCCGAGATCGCGAGCCAGCGTATACAGCGAGTGGCTGGCCGGGGTTCGCGCGGAGCCGAACACGGTGACTTTGCGGCGCCGTTTGAACTGCTCGAGGGTGCTGAAGGCGCGCTCCATTTCGCGCAGGGTCTGCAGCATGATCTTGGCGTCCCAGCGGTTGCGGTCGGCCTGGGCCATGCGAATCACCGTCACCAGCATCTCGCGGTAGAGCTGCAAGTTGGCGCTGGTGCTGGGGGTGCTGAGCTGGATGAGTTCGTCGACCTTGCTGGCGAGGTCGATGCCGCTGGTCTGGAAGTGCCGGGCCAGATAGTCGTCCGGTTCGTAAGGCATGTGACAACTCCTTGTGCAACGGAACCTGGATGCTCGTTTTGTTGCGCGAGCATCGATAACGCGGCCGGCACACGGTGGCGCCGGTGAAAGGCGCTGAATCTCAGGCGGTGATCGATTTCCCCCGTTAACGGATGTGGCGGGGCGCCGGGTGACCGCTGCAGCGGCCTGGCCGATCGCCCTTTCTATCAGTAAAGCTCAGCGCGCCAGCGGCGGCGCGCTCGGGCGGTTACTTCAGGCCGCAGTCGCCTTTCTTGAAGCGCTCGGTGGTCACCGGCCGGTTGGTCTTGTACTCGCTGAACTCGTAGCGCAGCACGGCGCCACGGGCGAGCAGCTGACGGTAACCGTTGTTGCGGCACACGCTGCCGGCCAGTTGCGCGCGCACCGTGTCGGGGTTGGCGCGCATCTGCTGGGCATGCGCCGGCAGCACGCTGAGGTGGTTGATCAGCTCGTTGCCTTCCACCGTGTAGCCCTGGTCAAGGATGTCTTCGTTGATCGCGCGCGGGGTGCCGACGCTGCTTTCCTTGGCGACCTTGTCGAGCATCTTGCTCAGTTCGTAGTCCTGCAGGCTCGCCGCATGAGCTCCGGGGATGGCGAGGCACAGGGCAAGGGTCGGGGCGATGAAACGCAGCATTGGGTTCTCCTGAACGGGCAATGAAGGGCGACGGCTGGTCATTGTGCGTCGCTCGGCAGGCGCTGTCGCCTGTCAAGGCGACCCGCCAGCTGTCAGACCGGCAATTGGGCCAAGTGTTACCCGGCGACTCGAAATTGCTCGCGCCACCTGCGCCCAGCCTCGACTAAAGGTTGGGGAATCCTGCTTTGCAACAGACAGTCACAAAAACAGGTCCGGGATTCCGGGCCGCGACCTCGGGTCGCGCGGGCTTGGCACGGAGGCCAAGGGGACCCACAGCGCGCCGTGCCTGAAGTCGCTTCTGTCCCTGTTTGTTGTAGGAGTTGCCCAACAATGACAAGAACGCTCCAGCCCCGGCATCTGGCCGTGGGCGCCACTTGCCTGCTTGCCCTCAGCCCCGCCGTGCAGGCCTCGGGCTATCACTTCGGCTCGCAATCGGTGTCCGCGCAGGGCACTGCGCACGCCAACGGCGCCGAGGCGGCCGATCCCTCGACGATCTTCTACAACCCCGCCGGCCTGGCCCGCTTGCCTGGCACCCAGGTGACCGGTGGGCTGTCGATGCTGATCCCCAAGGGCGAGTACGAAGACCAGGGCTCGACCGACGTGTTCGGCAACCCGACCAGCTCAGGCGATGGCCATGCCGGTTCATTCCTGCCGGACGCCGCGGCGGCGCCGAACTTCTATTTTTCCCGGCAGATCAACGAGCAGGTCACCGTCGGCCTGGGTATCTTCACGCCGTTCGGCGCCAAGCTCGATTACAACGAGGACTGGAGCGGCCGTTATGGCATCCAGTCGGCGAGCTTGGAGACGGTCAACTTCAACCCGAGCATCGCCTACCGCTTCAACGAACATCACAGCATTGGCTTCGGCCTTTCCGCGCAGTACATCAAGTCGGTGCAGCGCGGCGCTGCGGATGTGAAGGGCGCATCACGGCAGCTGGCTGGGCAGTTCGTCCGCGCCAACCAGGACCTCACCGAGCTGTCCGCCTCGCCGCTGGGGCAGTTCGCCATTCCCCTGCTGTACGGCCTGCAGGTGCCCGAGGAAATCAGCAGCTGCAACGGCCAGAGCGGCGATGCCTTCGTCGATTGCGTGGCGAGCAACTTCGCCGACAACGTGCAGGGCGACGGCTATTTCCGTCTCAAGGGCGACGACTGGGGCTTCGGCTGGAACATTGGCTATCTGTGGGAACCGACCGAGCACACGCGCTTCGGCATTGCCTACCGCTCGCACATCAAGCACACCTTGGAAGGCGACACCAAGTGGAGCTTTGCCGACGTGCAGGGTGCGGTGCCGTCGCCGACCACCGACCTCAGCGGCGGCCTCGACCTCGGCATCATCACCTTGCCGCCGCGCGACGCCCTGGCGCAGGTGCTCGACCCGGACAACTGGATCGATCCCGGCGAATTCGCCGCCACCCGCCTGCACCCCAATTCCCACGCCAGCACCAGCATCGATACCCCGGAATCGCTGTCGATCAACGGCTTCCACCAGCTCACCCGCGAGGTCGCGCTGATGGCGGACGTGACCTGGACCCGCCATTCGCGCCTCGACGAGGCGCGCATCGGCATCGATCAGGTGGCCGGCTATCCGTACTTCAATGGCGTGACCGAAGGCGACCTGACGGTGCGCCAGGACTGGAAGGACACCTACAAGGTCTCGCTGGGCATGAACTACCAGTTCAACGACGACCTGCTGCTGCGCACCGGCATCGCCTACGACAAATCGCCGGTCAACGGCTCGCAGATGCGCCATCCGGCGTTTCCCGATGCCGACCGCAAGTGGCTGTCGTTCGGCGCCAACTACAAGGTCAGCGCGGACACTTCGGTGGACCTGGCCTACAGCTTCGTCAAGTTCGACAGCGGCAAGATGGACTACACCGACAACTGCTCGCCGGCCGGCTGGGTGCCGGGGCAGGGTGGGCTGTACGTCGACAGCGGGGTGCGCTGCACCGGCAATGGCGGCAACTACAAGGGCGAGTACAAGACGCAGATCCACTTCCTCGGCCTGGCCCTCAATCACAGCTTCTGAGCGGCGCCGCGCCTGGTCGGGACGCCCTCACGGCGCCCCGGCGGGCTCTGCTAGACTGCGCGCCCGCCTGTTAGTGCTGCCCCGCCATGCTCGACTCCCGTCCGCCCATCCACGCCGTCGCCCGTCTGCGCGAGGAGCGTCTGGCCCGCGCCACCAAGCCCTTCGTCGCACGTGGTTCGCGTGGTGAGCGCTGCCCGCAGTGCCGGGTGCAGGTCGACTATTGCCTGTGCGCCTGGCGGCCGCAGGTGCCTTCCCGCGCCGGCGTGTGCCTGGTAATGCATGACGTCGAGGCGTTGAAACCGAGCAATACCGGTTGGCTGATCGCCGACGTGGTGCCGCGCACCAGCGCGTTCGGCTGGTCGCGCACCACGGTCGATCCGCGTCTGCTGGCGCTGCTCGCCGACCCGCAGTGGCAGCCCTATGTGGTGTTCCCCGGCGAATACGCCGCGCCGAGCCGGGTGGTCGACGAGGTGCGGGTGGAGGAGGGGCGGCGCCCGCTGTTCATCCTCCTCGATGCCACCTGGACCGAGGCGCGCAAGATGTTCCGCAAGAGTCCGTACCTGGATGGCCTGCCGGTGCTCAGCCTGCAACCGGAGCAACTGTCACGCTACCGCCTGCGGCGCTCCAAGCGCGACGAGCACCTGTGCACCGCCGAAGTCGCCGCGCTGTGCCTGGAGCTGGGTGGCGATGCTGAGGCGGCGGCGGCGCTGGATGCCTACCTCGACGTGTTCAGCCTGCATTACCTGAGCGCCAAGCGGCGCCTGCCGCTCGACCTGCAGGACGCGCCGCATGCGGCGCTGCGTCCGTACCTGGCAGACGCGCCCTAAGCGGCGTTGATCAGGTCGCCACGTTCGTCGCGCTCTTCTTCTGTGGCCACAGCTGCGCCACCAGCATGCCGGCGAACATCAGCGCGCACCCCAGGTAACCGCGGGTGTGCAGCGACTCGCCGAGGAACAGCGCGCCGGCGATCGCGGCGAACACCGCTTCCAGGGACAGGATGATCGCCGCGTGCGAGGCGATCGCATGCTGCTGGGCGACCACCTGCAGGGTGTAGCCGATGCCGGCGGAGATCAGCCCGCCGTAGAGAATCGACGGGCCGGCCTGGACGATCATGTCCCAGCGAATTTCCTCGAACATCCCGGCCAGCGCCAGGCTGATCACCGCGCAGACCACGAACTGCAGGATGGTCAGGCGGATCGGGTCATAGCGGCTGGCAAAGTGCCCGACCAGCAGCACGTGCGCACCCCAGATAAAGGCACCGGCCAGCTGCAGCCAGTCACCGGAAGCGACCTGGAAGTTCTCGCCGACGCTGAGCAGGAACATGCCGACCACCGCCAGGCAGGCGCCCATCCAGGTGCCCAGACCGGTGCGGTGACCGAGGAACAGGCCGAGCAGCGGCACGACGATCACATACAGGCCGGTGATGAAGCCGGAGTTGGTCACGCTGGTGAACAGCAGGCCGACCTGCTGCAGGTTGACGCCGAGCGCCAGGGCCAGGCCCATCAAGCCGCCGCCGACCCATAGGCCGCGATTCAGCGGCTGCGCGCCGGTCTGCTGGCGGCGCAGCAGCAACAGCGGCAGCAGCGCCAGTGCGCCCAGACCCATGCGCAGCCCGGAGAACAGAAACGGGCCGATATGGTCCATGCCCACGCGCTGGGCGACGAAGGCCGAACCCCAGATCATCGCGGTGACTAACATCAGCAGATCGGCGCGCAGGGCTTGGCGTTTCATGGGGCGGTCTCGAGCGGAAAAGCCGCAAACTGTGCCGCAAAGCACGGAACTTGACCACCCCAGCCGCGCTCGGCATGCTGGGCGCCGCCTCCGGCCCCACTACTAGAAGAACAGGATCCGCCCCATGGCCGCCTACGAAATCCTGATTGCCGATGACCACCCCCTGTTTCGCAGCGCCCTGCACCAAGCCCTGACCCTCGGGCTCGGCCCAGAAGTGCGCCTGGTGGAGGCGGCGAGCATCGCCGAACTGGAAGGCCGGCTGGGCGAGAAGGCCGATTGGGACCTGGTGCTGCTGGACCTGAACATGCCCGGCGCCTATGGCTTCTCCGGCCTGGTGCTGCTGCGCGGGCAGTACCCGCAGATTCCCGTGGTGATGATCTCCGCGCAGGAAGAGGCGGCGGTCGTCGCGCGCGCCCGCGAGTTCGGTGCCAGCGGCTTCATCCCCAAGTCCAGCCCGCTGGAGACCATCCAGCAGGCGGTGCGCTTGGTCCTCGACGGCGACACCTGGTGGCCGCCGCAGCTGCAGGACGTGGCCAGCGTCTCCGCCGAAGCCAAGGCCGCCAGCGCCGGTCTGGCCAGCCTCACGCCGCAGCAGTTCCGCGTGCTGACCATGGTCTGCGAGGGCCTGCTGAACAAGCAGATCGCCTACGAGCTGAACGTCTCCGAGGCGACCATCAAGGCCCACGTCACCGCGATCTTCCGCAAGCTCGGCGTGCGCACGCGCACCCAGGCGGCGCTGCTGCTGCAACATATGGAATCCATTCCCGGCAGCTAAGTGCCGGAAATTCATGCTTTTTTGACGCCGGACAGGCTAGCCTGCGGCGAATTCTTCGACTGAGTAGTTGCGTGCTATGTCGCCCTTCAAAGGCCAGACCGGCCTCAAACGTATCCTTAATGCTGGCGGTTACTCGATGGCCGGCCTGCGCGCCGCGTTCACCGGCGAAGCCGCCTTTCGCCAGCTGGTGCTGCTGAACATCGTGCTGATCCCGCTGGCTTTCTACTTCCCGGTGAGTCGCGGCGAGCGCGCGGTGATGATCGGCGTGTGCCTGCTGGCGCTGATCGTCGAGCTGCTCAACTCGGCCATCGAGGCGGCCATCGACCGGATTTCCCTGGATCGCCATCCGCTGTCGAAGAACGCCAAGGACATGGGCAGCGCCGCGCAGTTCGTCGCCCTCAGCCTGATCGTCGCGGTGTGGGCGACCATCCTGCTCGGCTGAGTCAGGCGATGGGCGGCAGCACGATGTCGTCGCTACGCTGCACGCCGCCGGTGAGTTCGCGGCACAGCTCGAGGAACTCGCGCATGGCGGCGGTCTGGTACTTCTGTTTGTGCCAGATGAAGTAGAACTGCCGGGTCAGGTCCAGCTCCGGGGTTTCCACGGCCACCAGGCTGCCGCGGCGGAACGCGTCGCGCAGCGCCAGGCGCGAGATGCAGCCGATGCCGAGGCCCGACTCCACGGCGCGCTTGATTGCCTCGGTGTGCTCCAGCTCGAGGCGGATGTTCAGCGCGGTGCGGTGGTGGCGCATGGCGTGGTCGAAGGTCAGTCGCGTACCGGAGCCCTGTTCGCGGAGAATCCACGCCTCGCGGGTCAGCTCGTCGAGCGTCGCGCCGCCACGCTGTGCCAGCGGGTGCTGCGGGGCGCAGAACACCACCAGCTCGTCCTCGACCCACGGCTGCACTTCGATTTCCGGGTGCTGGCAATCGCCTTCGATTAGACCCAGATCAAGTTCGTAGTGGGCGATCTGTTGGACGATATTCGCGGTGTTCTGCACATGCAGGCGCACCCGGCATTCCGGGTGACGCTGCATGAAACTGCCGATCAGCAGGGTGGCGAGGTAGTTGCCAACGGTCAGCGTGGCGCCGACCGCCAACGAGCCGAAACCGCTCTTGCCGATCAGCAGGCGTTCGATCTCCTTGGCCTGATCGAGCAGGGCGACCGCCTGCGGCAGCAGCTGATGGCCGAGCGAGTTGAGGCTCAGGCGCTTGCCGGCGCGGTCGAATAGCAGGCAGTCGGACTGCCGCTCCAGTTCGGTCAACGAGGTGCTGGCGGCCGACTGGGAGAGCGACAAGGATTCGGCGGCACGCGACACGCTGCCCTGCTGGGCGACCGCGACGAACACCTGAAGCTGTCTGAGTGTAAATCGCATATCGATATAACCGATAACCTATATCTTAATAATCCACTTAACAGATATTGTGCCTGCCACTAGAATCCCGCGCCATTACCCTTAGCGGGTGCAGGTCTTTATTTCTGAGGAAGCCAGCATGAGCAACATGAACGTCGAGCGCGTGCTCAGCGTCCACCACTGGAACGATACCCTGTTCAGCTTCAAGTGCACCCGCGACCCGGGCCTGCGCTTCGAGAACGGGCAGTTCGTGATGATCGGCCTGCAGCAGCCCAACGGTCGCCCGCTGATGCGCGCCTACTCGATCGCCAGCCCGAACTGGGAAGAGAACCTGGAGTTCTTCAGCATCAAGGTGCCGGACGGTCCGCTGACCTCGCAGTTGCAGCACCTCAAGGAAGGCGACGAGATCCTCATCAGCAAGAAGCCTACCGGCACCCTGGTGCTTGATGACCTCAACCCCGGCAAGCACCTGTACCTGCTCAGCACCGGTACTGGCCTGGCGCCGTTCATGAGCGTCATTCAGGACCCGGAAACCTACGAGCGCTTCGAAAAGGTGATTCTGGTCCACGGCGTGCGCTACGTGAACGAAGTCGCCTACCGCGAATTCATCACCGAGCACCTGCCGCAGAACGAATTCTTCGGCGAAGAGCTGAAGAACAAGCTGATCTACTACCCGACCGTGACCCGCGAGCCGTTCGAGAATCAGGGTCGTCTCACCGACCTGATGCGCAGCGGCAAGCTGTTCGAGGACATCGGCCTGCCGCCGATCAACCCGCAGGACGACCGCGCGATGATCTGCGGCAGCCCGAGCATGCTCGACGAGACCAGCGAAGTGCTCGACAGCTTCGGCCTGAAGATATCCGCGCGCATGCGCGAGCCGGGTGACTACCTGATCGAGCGGGCCTTCGTCGAGAAGTAAGCCGCCGAGCTGTATACAAAAAAGCCCGCCTCCTGGCGGGCTTTTTCGTTTCCGCTTGCCTAGGCCGGCATACTGAAGCGCTGGCCGGAAATCGCCGGGTGGTACAGCGGCTGGATCTTGTTGCCGGCCGGATCGAGCAAGTGGAAGCTCCAGGCGCCGTCGCCATGGGCGAAGGGGCGGTCGAGGAGGGTCACCCCGCGCTCGCTCAGATACGCGTACCAGGCGTGCAGCTCGTCCACGCTGTCCACCACGAAGCCGTAGTGATCGACCACCGGCACGCCGCTGCTCTCGACGAACGCGCGCCCCAGCGAGAGGTTGTCGTTGCCGCAGGTCAGGTACACCAGGTCCTCGTTGGCGCGGTTGAGCACCTGCATGCCGAGCACCTCGGTGTAGAAGCGCTCGCAGGCCTCCAGATTAGGGACCAGCAGGGCGAGGTGGCGCAGGCCATTGAGCCGGGCAGGGCGTTCGAGCATGATGCGCACTCCAGTTTGTATACAATATTTCACGAATATAGGACAAAAGGAGCTTTCCGTGTACTGCTTGCTGCTCAAGACCCGTCTGCACCCCGGCAGCCGCGAGGCCTTTCTCGACGCGATGCGTGTCAACGCCGCGGCTTCGGTGCGCGACGAGCCGGGCTGTCTGGTGTTCGACGTGCTGCAGGACCGCAGCGACCCGCTGCTGATCTGGCTGTACGAGGTGTATGTCGACGAGGCGGCGTTCGAGGCGCATATGCGCACTGCGCATTTCCTCGCCAGTCGGCCGCTGGTCGAGCCGCTGATCCTCGCCCAGGACGCCATCGAGGCCGACGGCCTGCTGTTCAACCCGGCGCGCTGAGGTTCAGGCGGCGACTACCTCGAGTACGCGGATGCGGCTCGGCTCGGGGTAATGCCAGCGCACCTCGACGTCCCACAGGCGCACGCCGTACTGACGCGTGGCGCCCGGCTGCTGGTAGGCGGGGCGCGGGTCCTGCGCCAGGCATTGGTCGATCAGCGCCACCAGCGGTTCGCCGAGGCGCGCGGCGTGCTCGGTGGCCTGTGCCAGCGCCGGGTCGCTCCAGTCCACGGCAATCAGCGGCGGGGCGTCCTCGGCGATGCTGTTGCGCGCCGCGCTGACGCTGTCGGCGTAGGGCACGTAGGGTTTGATATCCAGCACCGGGGTGCCGTCGAGCAGGTCAATGCCGGACAGCCACAGGCGCCCGGGTTCGACCTTGTCGAGTCGCACCACCGACTGACCAATGCCGTTGGGGCGGTGCGTCGCGCGGGTGGCGAACACGCCCATGGATTGGTTGCCGCCCAGGCGTGGCGGGCGCACCTTCAGGCGCGGCTTGTCTTCCAGAGCCTGGTGGAAGAGAAACAGCAGCCAGACGTGGCTGACTTGCTCCAGACCCTCGATGGCTTCTGCACGGTCGAACGGCGCGACCAGTTCCAGCACGCCACGCGCGGCCGGAGCCAGTTGCGGCTGGCGCGGGATGGCGAACTTCTCCTTGAAGCAGGAGCGGACGAAACCGATGGGCGTGACACTGTAGGACATGGGGCGGGCCGGCGCAGGAAAGGCGCCCATGATAGCCGACCTGCCGCGACTGGCGGAGGGCGTCCACCCCGGCGGGCCAGCCGCCGGGGCGCCACGCGGGCCGCGCAGGGGGTCAGGCGGCGAAGCCGCCGTCGATCGGGATCACCGCGCCGGTCATGTAGGCGCCGGCGGTGCTGGCCAGGCTGATCGCCAGGGCCGACATCTCGTCCTCACGTCCCCAGCGGCGCAGTGGGATGTGCGCGCAGTCCTCGGCCATCGCCGCGGCATCCTCGGTGATATGCCGGGTCATCTTGCTCGGGAAGCGTCCCGGGGCGATGACGTTGACGTTGATGTGCTGGCTGGCCAGCTCGCGGGCGAGGCCGCGCGACAGGTGATGCAGCGCCGCCTTGCTCGGCCCGTAGGCATAGGCTTCCTCGCCGAGCGAGGAAATCCCCGCGACCGAGCCGATGTTGATGATGCGCGCCGGGCTGTCGGCGTTGCCGGCCTTGCGCAGTAGCGGCAGCAGTTGCTGGATGCAGCTGAACACCGAGGTGACGTTGAGCTGCATGCACTTCTCCCAGCCGGCGACCGGGTAGCTTTCCAGCGGCGCGCCCCAGGTGGTGCCGGCGTTGTTGACCAGGATGTCGAGCTGGCCGATCTCGCCGCTCAGCTGTGCGGCGAGCGCCTGCACGCCGGCTTCGCTGGCCAGGTTGGCGGCGATGCCGTGGCATTCGCCCAGCGCGCTCAGCTCGGCCGCGGTGGCGGCGCAGGCCTCGGCATCGCGGGCGCAGACGTACACCCGCGCGCCGGCCTCGACGAAGCCCTTGGCGATCATCTTGCCGATGCCGCGGGTGCCGCCGGTGACCAGGGCGGTGCGGCCCTGAAGGGAGAAGTAGGGGTGCATGGCGAGTCCTCGTGACGTTGGGATGGCGATACCCTAAACGTCTGTCGGTCTCGCGGGTCGCATTATCGCGTTGCGGAATGCCCGATCATGCGGCGCCGTGACGTGTGTGGTTCAGCCGCGCACGCGCTGGGTCAGGCCCTTGAGGAAGTTGCGCAGCAGCTGGTCGCCGCACACGCGGTAGTTGTGGTGGCCGGGCTTGCGGAACAGCGCGCTCAGCTCCGGGCGCGACACCGGCAGATCGACCGCCTGGAGCAGGCCGAGGATGTCGTCCTCCTTCAGCTCGAAGGCGACACGCAGCTTCTTCAGCACCAGGTTGTTGGTCAGCGGCAGCTCGATCGCCGGTGCCGGGCGGCTCTCATCCTTGCCGCGCAGGTGGAGGATCAGGCCGTCGAGGAAGTGCGCCAGCGCCTCGTCGTCGCACGGCGCGAAACCGGCTTCGTCGTCCTTCTTCAGGTAGGCGGTGATCTCCGCCGGGGTGACTTCGTAATTGGTCAGCTGGAGGATTTCGCCGAGCTTGGCGTCGCTGATGTCGAGCATGTAGCGCACGCTGCGCAGTACATCGTTGTTGAGCATGGTGGTGTCCTGAAAGAAAAGGGGCGGCGGGATGGCCGGCGTGAGGGGGCGGCGGTCGTCAGAAGCGCTCGCCGGCGGCCAGGTAGCGCCACTGCCCGGCGGGCAGCTTGCCCATCGGCACGCCACCGATGCGAATGCGCTTCATGCTGAGCACCTTGAGGCCGACCGCTTCGCACATGGCGACGATCTGCACCGGCTGCGGGTTCTTCAGCGGGAAGCGCAGGTGGGTTTCGTTCTGCCAGCTGACCTTGGCCGGCGGTAGCTCCTGGCCCTTGATACGCAGGCCGCGACGCATGCGTTCCAGGCCATCGGCGGCAATGGTGCCCGCCACCTCGACCACGTACTCCTGCTCCAGCTTGGCGGCGTCGTCGGTCAGCTTGCGCCGGGTGCGCCAGTCCTGGGTGAACACCAGCAGGCCACTGGCCTGGCGCTGTAGCGGCAGGGCGCTGCTCAGGTGGGTGAAATGGCCTTTGAGCGGGCGGATATCGGTCTGGTCGTCGGCCCAGCGGCTGGCCGCGCTGAGCAGGGTCACCGCATTGGCCTCCATGTCGGCTGGCAGGTTGAGCAGCAGGGTTACCGAGGCCAGCGGGGCAGGGCTGGCATTCGGCAGCAGCGCCACCTTGTGCTCCAGCACCTTGAACTGCGGCTCGTCGATCACCACGCCGTTGACCGTCACCCAGCCGCCTTCGATGTACAGCTCGGCCTCGCGGCGCGAGCAACCGGTGAGTTCGATGACGCGCTTGGACAGGCGGATGGGCTCGGACATGGGGACACCGGACAGGGTAAGGGCTGCCATTGTAACCCCAGGCGGGTAGCGGGCCGGGGAAGAAACGCGGCGCGGTGTGGCGAAGTCGCGACGAGCGCTCAGGCGTGGGGCTGCGGCGTCTCGTTGTTCGGCGTGAATGCGCTGGCGCGCTGCGCCTCGAGCGGGCGGATTTCGTAGCTCAGCCCGCAGGCCAGGCAGGGGTTCTCCGCCGCCAGCGCCGCGGCGTCTGCCAGGCTGGCGGCGCGGATGAACCAGTAGCCGCCGATGATTTCCTTGGTCTCGGCGAACGGTCCGTCGGTGATGCTGTGCCGCGACACCAGCTTGCCCTCGCGTGCCAGACGCTGCCCGGCCCGCATCCGCCCGGCGTCGACCAGGCGGTCGTGCCAGACGTAGAACGCATCGATGGCCTGCTGGATCTCCTCGAGGGTCTTGTCCCTGTCCCACTGGCCGCGGGAGATCACCAGGTATTCCGAGAGGGTGTGCGGCTGGGTCATGGTTACCTCCGGCGGCGCGGCAAACGGGCGAATGGACTGTCAGGGTAGGCCCGATTGGCGCGGCGCACCGCGATTAGCGCGCCTGCAACGCCGGCTCCCAGTTGCGCACCTGGGGCGGCATCTCGGCGAAGGCGACGTCCAGGAAGGTCGTCGGCGCCAGGGTGCGCGCGCCATGCTTGAACTTCATCTTGACCAGCACCTCGGCGGCTGTGCTGCCGCGCACCTGCAGGGTATGGGCGAAATACGCGCACTTGGCGTCGGCGTAGAGCAGGCGCGTCTCAACGCGCACCCGGCTGAACAGCGGCACCGGCCGCAGAAATCGGACCTGCTGGGCGACGTTGACGAAGCCCGCACCGCTGCGCAGCACGGCGAAGAACTGGCCGACCTTGAGCAGGTAGTCGATTTGCGCGGTCTCGGCGAACTGCAGGTACTTGTCGCTCTTCAGCACGCGGATGCCCGCGTCGAACGGGGTGACCCAGAAACGCGTCAGCACCGCCTGATCAGCGGTCTGACTGCCATAACGAAGCAGGCCGAGGACAAAGGCGAGAAGGTTGCGCAGCAGTCCGGACATTGGCGATTCCTTTCGTGAGATGCGCAACGTTCACACTGAAGGGGCGGTGAAGGCAAATCGGGCGCCAAACCGGGATGGCCGCTGCGCGCTTGCCGTCCTGCAGGTGGCCGGACACGCAGCGCTTGTCCGGGCCCGCCGACTTAGAAGGTAATGCGCACCGACGCGGCGCTGCGCCTGGCCTCGCCGTGGTACACCGCTTCGATATTGTTGCCGTTCGGATCGAGCACGAAGGCCGCGTAGTAGCCGGGGTGATACTGCGCGCGCTCTCCCGGTGCGCCGTTGTCCCGTCCGCCGCTGGCCAATGCGGCCTTGTAGAACGACTCGACCATCGCCCGGCTCTCCGCCTGGAACGCGAGATGCTGGCGACCGGTCAGCTCTCCCTGCGCGGCTTCGCTTGCGGAGGTAGAGACAAACAATTCGTCGGCCCAGAAGTAGTCGTCGGCAGTGCCGCCGATGGGAATGTTCAGGCTGGTAAAGATGCCGGTGTAGAAGCGTCGTGCGGCGGCCAGGTCGCGTACCACCAGTTGAATGTGGTCGATCAGGCGGCCGCGGTGCAGTTCCTGCGTTTCCATTCCGTCCTCCTTTGGCTTAGGTAGCTACGAAATCAGGGGTGTCGGTGGGTGGACGGCTGCAGGCGTGGCAGAGTTCCATCGGTTTGACGCAGACACGGCCGGCGGCGTCCAGGCGAGGGTTGGCCGTTTACGTGGATGACCTGCTCAGTTGGGCGTCGAGCCGCCTCGCTCGGCGAAATGTTGTGCCAGCCACTGCTCGCAGATGGCCCACAGACGCGGCGCGCCATTCCGGATCGCCGGGCCGTAGCGCTGAATGACCTGCTCGTACGACACGCCGCTTTCAACCCATGTGCCGCCGCCGGTGAACACATTGACCAGGAGCGGCTGAAAGCGATCAAGCGCCTTGGCGAACTGCGCATCGGCGCTTTCTGCGTGCTCGAATTCGAGCCACAACGCCATGAAGTCGTCACGCTGGGCATCCGGCAGCAGGCCGAACAGACGCGCCGCGGCTTGGGTTTCCAACGCGGACTGTTCCGCGTGCGAACCGCCACTGTGCAGCGGCGTGTCGCCGACGTCGATTTCGACTACGTCATGCAGCAACAGCATCTGGATGACTCGGCCGGCGTTCACTTGCTCCGCCGCATACGCCGACAGCAGCCAGGCGTACATCGCCAAATGCCAGGAGTGCTCGGCTGAGTTCTCCTTGCGGCTTCGATCGAGCAAAGGCGATTGGCGGACTACTCCCTTGAGCCGGTCAATCTCCCTGAGAAACAGCAACTGCTGAGACAAATCGTCTCGTTCCATGGTCTTTCTGCCTAACGATTGAGCTAAAGGGCGGCGGCGCACGGTGTTGACGAGGCTTGCGCGATGGCCGCTGCCAGACGGTTGAGTGACTTTATCAGCCTGCAGCTGCTTGGCATTGCCGTTTGCCGAGCTGGCATCCAGGCCTGCGAAGCATGTCGGGGAGGCAGGGCGGTGGAAATCGGCATAAAAAAGCCCTGCACGTGGGCAGGGCTTTTTGTTTTCTGGGTTCCAGCGGACTGGGGGCTAGGTCAGACCGGCTCGGCCCACAGGTCGTATTCGTCGGCGTCGGTGATGCGCACGCGGATCTTGTCGCCGGGCTTCACATCGGTGGCGTCGACGAACACGCTGCCGTCGATTTCCGGGGCGTCGGCCCAGGAGCGGGCGACCGCGCCTTGCTCGTCGACTTCGTCGATCAGCACTTCGAGTTCCTGGCCGATCTTGCGCTGCAGGCGGGCGGCGCTGATCGCTTGCTGGTGGGCCATGAAGCGCTCCCAGCGTTCCTGCTTGACGTCATCCGGCACTTCCTCGAGGCCCAGATCGTTGGCCGGGGCGCCTTCCACCGGGCTGTACTGGAAGCAGCCGACGCGGTCGAGTTGGGCTTCGGTCAGCCAGTCGAGCAGGTAGAGGAAGTCTTCTTCGGTCTCGCCGGGGAAGCCGACGATGAAGGTCGAGCGGATGGTCAGCTCGGGGCAGATTTCGCGCCAGGCCTTGATGCGCGCCAGGGTCTTGTCTTCGAAGGCCGGGCGTTTCATGGCCTTGAGGACTTTCGGGCTGGCGTGCTGGAAGGGGATGTCGAGGTACGGCAGCAGCTTGCCGGCGGCCATCAGCGGGATCACGTCGTCGACGTTCGGGTATGGGTAGACATAGTGCAGGCGCACCCATACGCCCATGCTCGACAGCGCTTCGCACAGCTCTTTCATACGCGTCTTGACCGGCTGGCCGTTCCAGAAGTCGGTCTTGTACTTGAGGTCGACGCCGTAGGCGCTGGTGTCCTGGGAGATCACCAGCAATTCCTTGACGCCGGCCTTGACCAGGCGCTCGGCCTCGCCGAGCACGTCGCCGACCGGGCGGCTGACCAGCTTGCCGCGCATGGACGGGATGATGCAGAAGCTGCAGCTGTGGTTGCAGCCTTCGGAAATCTTCAGGTAGGCGTAGTGGCGCGGGGTCAGCTTGACGCCCTGCGGCGGCACCAGGTCGATCAGCGGATTGTGCTCGGTCTTCGGCGGCACCACTTCGTGCACCGCATTGACCACCTGCTCGTACTGCTGCGGGCCGGTGACGGCCAGCACGCTGGGGTGCACGTTGCGGATGTTGCCTTCTTCCACGCCCATGCAGCCGGTGACGATGACCTTGCCGTTCTCGGCGATCGCTTCACCGATCACGTCCAGCGATTCGGCCTTGGCGCTGTCGATAAAGCCGCAGGTGTTGACCACCACGACGTCGGCGTCCTGGTAGGTGCCGACGACTTCGTACCCCTCCATGCGCAGTTGGGTGAGGATACGTTCGGAGTCGACCAGGGCTTTCGGGCATCCGAGGCTGACGAAACCGACTTTCGGCGTGGCGGGAGTGGACATGGCGGCTAACCTCGAAGGGCGCTCACGAGGCGCCTCTGATCAAAAAGTGCGCAATTCTAGCGGCAGGTCGCGACCTTGACCAGCCTCTTTCTGGCGCCGTGCAGGCCACCCTGCGGCGAAGGGTAATTGTAGGTAAGAGCTTCTATATTGACTCAGGCCAAGCCGTGTTCACTCTTGTCTTGTTGATCGGAGCGGAGCAGGATGCGCCCACTTTTTTCCGAGGGATGCCCGCATATGTCCGATGCTGCTGCAGGGAACGCTGACCACCACGACACGCATTCACGCTCGGCGATGGGAATGCTCGTGGCGGCCGTCGGGGTGGTCTACGGCGACATCGGCACCAGCCCGCTGTACACCCTCAAGGAAGTGTTCATGGGTGGCTACGGTGTGTCGATCAACCACGACGGCGTGCTCGGCGTGCTGTCGCTGATCTTCTGGTCGCTGCTCTGGGTGGTGTCGCTCAAGTACGTGATCTTCGTCCTGCGCGCCGACAACGGCGGCGAGGGCGGGGTGATGGCACTGACCACCCTGGCGCTGCGCGCGGCCTTGCCGCATCCCAAACTGCGCGCTGTGCTGGTGATCTTTGGCCTGATCGGCGCAGCGCTGTTCTATGGCGACAGCATGATTACCCCGGCGATTTCCGTGCTGTCGGCCGTCGAGGGCCTGGAGATCGCCTTCGACGGCCTGGAGCACTGGGTGGTGCCGCTGGCGCTGATCGTGCTGGTGGCCCTGTTCCTTATCCAAAAACACGGCACGGCGCGGATCGGCACGCTGTTCGGCCCGGTGATGGTGGTCTGGTTCCTGGTCCTTGGCGCGCTCGGCCTGTATGGCATCTGGCAGCACCCGGAAGTGCTCAAGGCGATGAACCCGGCGTGGGCGGTCAACTTCTTCATCGCCCATCCGGGCATCGGCGTGGCGATTCTCGGCGCGGTGGTGCTGGCGCTGACCGGCGCCGAGGCGCTGTATGCCGACATGGGCCACTTCGGCCGCCAGCCGATTGCCCGTGCCTGGTTCATCCTGGTCCTGCCGGCGCTGGTGCTGAACTACTTTGGCCAGGGCGCGATGATCCTCTTCAACCCCGAAGCGGCGCGCAACCCGTTCTACCTGCTGGCGCCGGGCTGGGCGCTGCTGCCGCTGGTCGGGCTGGCCACGCTGGCCACGGTGATCGCCTCGCAGGCGGTGATTTCCGGGGCGTTCTCGCTGACCCAGCAAGCCATCCAGCTCGGCTATGTGCCGCGCATGTTCATCCAGCACACCTCGAGCCATGAGCAGGGGCAGATCTACATCGCCGGGGTCAACTGGGCGCTGATGGTCGCCGTGGTGCTGCTGGTGCTCGGTTTCGAATCCTCCGGCGCGCTGGCCTCGGCCTATGGCGTGGCGGTGACCGGCACCATGCTGTGCACCACGGTGCTGCTCAGCGTGGTGATGCTGCTGCTGTGGCGCTGGTCGCCGTGGCTGGCGATACCGCTGATGCTCAGTTTCCTCGCGGTGGACAGCCTGTTCTTCGCCGCCAACCTGCCCAAGGTGGTGCAGGGTGGGGCCTTCCCGGTGCTGGCCGGCGCGGCGTTGTTCGTGCTGATGACTACCTGGAAGCGCGGTCGGCAGTTGCTGGTCGACCGCCTCGACGAGAGCGCGCTGCCCCTCTCGCTGTTCATCGCCAGCCTGCGCTCTGATCCGCCGCACCGGGTGCGCGGCACCGCGGTGTTCCTCTCCGCGCGGCCCGACGTGGTGCCCCACGCGCTGTTGCACAACCTGCTGCACAACCAGGTGCTGCATGAGCAGGTGGTGCTGCTCACGGTGATCAGCGAGGACACGCCGCGCATTGCCCCGGATCGGCGTTTCGAGGTGGAGGCCTACGGCGACGGGTTCTTCCGCGTGCTGCTGCACTTCGGCTTCGTCGAGGAACCGGACGTCCCCGGCGCCTTGAAGCTGTGCCACCTCAACGAGCTGGATTTCAGCCCGATGCGCACCACCTACTTCCTCAGCCGCGAGACGGTGATTCCGTCCAAGCGCATCGGCATGGCGCGCTGGCGCGAGAACCTGTTCGCCTTCCTGCTGAAGAACGCCAACGGCAACCTGCGCTACTTCAACCTCCCCTTGAATCGGGTGATCGAGCTGGGTACCCAGGTCGAGATCTGACCCGGCGGTGCCGGCATCGCGGATAAATCCGCTCCTACCAAAGCGGCCTCCCAGGCCCTTGGAGGAGCGAATTTATTCGCGATCGGAGCGGGGCGAGAAGCTCCCTTGTTACTAACCGCGTCCCGGCAACATCCGCGTCAGGGTGTTGTCGTGGCTGACGAAATGATGGAACAGCGCCGCGCCCGCATGCAGGCCGATCAGCCAATAGCCGACGGTGCCGGCGGTTTCGTGGATTTCCTTGATCTGCTTGGCCAGGTCGGGGTTCTTGCCGATCAGCGCCGGCAGCTCCAGACCCCAGAACGGAATCGGCTTGCCGGCCGCGCTGAGGATCAGCCAGCCGGCGAGCGGCGCGCCGATCATCAGGCCGTACAGGGCCAGGTGCATCAGCTTGGCGAGCAGGTTCTGCCAGGCCGGAATGGCCGGCTCGATGCGCGGCGTGGGGCTGAGCAGGCGGCCGAGAATGCGCAGCCAGACCAGCGCGAACACCGACAGGCCGAGCATGAAGTGCCACTGCTTGAGCAACTCACGGGTTTCGCTGCCCTTGGGGAAGTTGCCCTTGAGCTCGATGCAGGCGTACAGCCCGGCAATCAGCACCAGCATCAGCCAGTGCAGGGCAATCGAAAGACGTCCGTAGCGGGACGGGGAAGTGGTCAGGCTCATCACGGCTCCTTGCGGTAGTCCCGCTCGACATGGCGGGTTGGAAAGGCGACGTGATCAGCTTAACCGCTCGTGGCGCTGGCGTGTCCTACGGTGCGGCACCCTGACGCTGCTGCACGGCTTTCAGCAGGCGCTCGGCGAGGGCCGGGTAATTCTCGTCGAAATGATGGCCGCCGGGCAGCTCCAGGCGTTCGCCCACCGCGCCGGGCTGTGTGCAGCCGCTTTCCGCAGCCTCTTCCTTGCCGTACACGCAGAGCACCTTGGCGGCAGGCAGCTTGGCCAATTCCGGGCCTGTGGCGGCTTCCGCGCCGGCCTTGCCCAGCCAGCCCTCGACCTCGATCTCGAAGCTGCCGCTGCGCGCCAGGGCGATCAGCAGCAGCGCATCGACCTGCTGCTGGTCCTTGGCCTGCAGGTGGTTGTAGATCGCCGGCAGCACATCGGCGCCGAAGGAGTAGCCGGTCAGCACGAAGCGCTTGGCGCCCCACTGGTCGCGGTACCGCTGCATCAGCTTGGCCAGGTCCTGGGCGCTCTGCTCCGGGCTCTTGTGCTGCCAGTAGTAGCGCAGCGCATCGATGCCGACCACCGGATAGCCGCGCTTGGCCATCTGCTCGGCGACGTCGCGGTCCAGGTCGCGCCAGCCGCCGTCGCCGGAGTAGAACAGGGTGACCGTCTCACTGGCCTGCGCCGCGGGCACCTCGACCACCGGCATGCTGTCGTCGTCGCCCTGCAGCAGGTGGCGCAGCTGGGCGTAGAGTACTTCGGTGAGCGGCGTGTCGTAGTCGCTGATGATGGTTTCCGCGTTGCTCTGCTCGCGGGCGAAGCGCGCGCTGGCGTCGGTCGGGTTGTCGTTCCAGGCCGCCAGCCAGTGGCCATGCGCGGCCTTGTTCGGCAGCGGCGTGGCGCACTTGTCGGCGTCGAGGTCGAACGCCACCGACAGCGCGTGAGCCTTGTCGTCGTTCTGCCCGGCCAGCCAGCGCCAGGCCAGGTTGGCACCCGAGCCGATCCCGGCGAGCGCCGTGGGCGCCGCGCCGAGCTGTTCCAGCACCGCGTGCAGGCGCGCCTGCTGCGCAGCGCAGTCGGCGTCGGCGACTAGGAAGAACTGCACCAGGCGCGCCTGGCCGTCCTGGCTCAGCGCCAACAGCTGCGCATCGCTCAGCGATTGCTCATCCGGTACCGCGATGACCACCTGATGGCGCGCCTGGCCCTTCGGGGTGACCAGGGTCAACGGGCTGCCATCGGCCAGCTGCCGGTGCTCAACCCGCGGCTGGCCGGGGCTGCGGCTCCACAGCAGCAGGGCGATGCCGATCAGCAGCAGCGCGGCGGTGGCCAGGGTATGGCGCCAGTAACGTTTCAACATCAGCGTTTCACCAGTCCGGTCAGGCCGCCGGCGATCAGCGCGGCGGTATCGGCGAGGGCCACCAGCGGGTCGAGGCCCGCCGGCACGGCCATGTAGCGCGGCTCCCAGTCCGGCTGGAACTTGTCCTTGAAGCGACGCAGGCCCTGGAAGTTGTAGAGCTGCTCGCCGCGGCGGAACACCAGCGAGCCGAGGCGCTGAGTCAGCGGCGCGCCGCGTCGCGGCTGCAGGCCGGACAGCGGCACCATGCCGAGACTGAAGCGCTTATAGCCCTCGCCCTTGAAGTGCAGGATCAGGCCGAGCATGAGGAACTCCATGGTCAGCTTCGGCGCGTCCGGCGCGGAGCGCATCAGGTCGAGGCTGGCCAATTCCTGGCTGCCGGTTTCCAGCAGGTTGGCGAAGGCCACCACGCGGCCCTGGAAGCGCACCACGGCAATGCGGAAGTGGCGCAGGTAGTCAGGGCTGAAGCGGCCGAGGGAGAAGCCTTTCTCGCGCACGTTCTTGCCCAGCAGCCAGGCGTCGGAGATTGGCTGCAGTTCGTCCAGCGGTGCTTCGCCGGCCGGGTAGATGTGCATTTCGAGACCATCGCGCTGGCCGCGGTTCCAGGTGTAGCGCAGGTCCTTCATCTCCTTGCCCTTGGCCTCGAGGTCGAAGCGCGGCAGGTCGACGCGCGCCTCTTCGCCGAGCTTGATCGCGGTCAGGCCGATGTCCATGTAGAACGGCAGGCTTTCCGCGCGCACCTGGTAGAACACCGGGCGGGCGTGGTGCAGGTCGCAGAGGTCGCGGAACTGCCAGATCAGCTCGGCGCGCTGGCGGGGCGGGCCGATCGGGTCGAACAGCGCGACCATGCTGCGTCCGCGCCGTGCATACATCAGGTAGGCGTCGTCACCCTGCTCGCCGGGGTGGAACAGCAGCGCCTTGTCGCCGGTCAGGGCCAGGCCGCCGTCCGGTTGGTCGGAGCTTTTCAGGATGCCGGCGGCGCGCGCCAGTTCGCTGTCATCCGGCTGGCGAATCACCGGCGGTGCGGTGCGCAGCAACCAGGCCAGCGCCAGCACGGCGAGCAGTAGCGCGCTGCCGAGGGCGGCACGCAGGGCGCGCGGTGCCTCGGCATCCAGCGCGAACTGCCACCACAGTTCGTGCTCGTAGGGCACGTCCTGGTAGGCGAATAGCAGCAACCATATCGACGCGGCGACCACCGAGGCGCTGGCGACCAGGTACAGCCAGGAGAACGGCAGCTCGAGCAGGCGGCTGGGCCGGTAGAAAGAGCGACGGAACAGCGCGAGTAGGCTGGCGGTGAGGGTCAGCAGGCTGGCTTCTTCCCAGTCGAACCCCTTGAGCAGCGAGAGCAGGGCACCGATCAAGAGCAGCACCAGGGTCAGCGCCCAGGCGGCGGAGAGGCGGCGGCGCAGGCCTTGGGCGAGCAGCAGGCAGAGCACGCCGATCAGGCTGGCGCCGAGGTGCGAGGCGTCGATCAACCGGTGCGGAATCAGAAAGCCCATGTGTTCGAGGCGCGTGTCGATCTCCGGGGTCGCCCCGGAGAACAGCAGCACCACCCCGGAAATGAACACCAGCAGGGCCAGCACTGGCGCGCCGAGGCCAGAGGCGGCGCGCACCGTCTGGCTGGACACCAGGCGACGGGCTTCCACACCGAGCAGCACCAGGCAGGCGACCAGCAGTGGCAACACCACGTAGATCAGCCGATACAGCAGCAGCGCAGCGGCCAGTGGCGCGGCATCAATCTGTCCGCTGAAGGCAGCGAGGATCACCGCCTCGAACACCCCGACGCCGCCGGGCACGTGGCTGAGCACGCCGGCCGCCAGGGCCAACAGGTAGACCAGCAGGAAGGCCGCGAATGGTGGCGCTTCCGGCAGCAACAGGTAGAGCACGGTGGCCGCCGCGCAGACATCCAGCGCGGTGATCAGCAACTGCAGCGCGGTCAGACGCCAGCCTGGCAGGCGCAGCGTGCTGCGGCCGAACTGCACCAGCAGGTTCTGCGCCATCGGCTGCTCGGGCAGGCGGTGGCGCTGGATCAGCACGGCCAGCGCGGCATAACCGAGCAGCACGGCGCCGGCCACTCCGGCCAGCAGCGTGGACGACAGGTGCAGCGCGGCTGCGGCGCCGGAGAGGTTGCTGAGCAAGGCCAGGGCGGCGAGCAAGGGCAGCGCGCAGCCCAGTGACAGGCTGGCGAACAGCGACATCTGCGCCACCTCGCCGGCGCCCAGGCCACTGCGGCTGTACAGGCGATAGCGCACCGAGCCGCCAGAGAGCAGCGACAGGCCGACTGCGTTGCCGATCGCGAAGGCGCTGAAGCCACCAAGCGCCAGGGCGCCAGGACGCAGCTGCACATCGGCGTAGCGGCTGGCCGACCATTCGTAGCCGAGCAGCACAATAAAGCCGACCACGGTCGCCGCCAGGGCGCCGAACAGCGCACTCAGCGGTACGGCGAGCAACGCTTCGCGCAGCGCCGCGGGGTCGAGCTCATCGAGCAGGTGGCGACAGGCGACCAAGGCCATGACGAACAGCAGCAGGCCGAGTGCCAGGCTGAGCGGCTGTCGATAGGCGCTGATACGGTCGAGCCAGCGCAGGCGGCTGGGGTGAACGGGGGAAGCTGGAGCCTGGTGCGGAGCGGGCGAAGGGGCGCGCATGGGAACCCTCATTGGTAGTGCGCCACTGAGTGGGGGCGAGGCGCTAGGTTACCAAGGGGCGGCACGATATTTCTTTGATTTGCCGGTGGCCTCGGCAGCGCTCCGTGAGAAGGCTAGCCGAGGCGGCCGCGGGCGTCCCGTTGTGGAGTGAAAAGCCCAGAACGCAAAAAGCCCCGATTGCGTAAGCAATCGGGGCTTTAAATTGGTTGCGGGAGCTGGATTTGAACCAACGACCTTCGGGTTATGAGCCCGACGAGCTACCAGACTGCTCCATCCCGCGCCGGCCATTCTACTCAGCAAAGCGAGCCTGTCAATCGCTGATTTGTTTTTCTGATCAAAGGCTTAACGCGAGCCAAAACAAAAAGGCCACTCCGAAGAGTGGCCTTTTTGATGAAGGTGGTTGCGGGAGCTGGATTTGAACCAACGACCTTCGGGTTATGAGCCCGACGAGCTACCAGACTGCTCCATCCCGCGCCGGCCATTCTACGCCAGAGCGTTGCTCTGTCAACCTAATTCTGGAAAAAAGTGTTTTAGGCTCAGATATTTAGCGCATTTCGGGTGCTACACTTTCGGGCTTCAGGCCGTGCCGCGCGGGGCTTTCGCCGCCGCTGAAGCGGCCTCTGCCGTGCGTTCCCATCAGCCAGTCGACGGACTTTCAGTGCGCAAGATCATTCATATCGACGCGGATTGCTTCTATGCCGCCATCGAGATGCGCGACGACCCGAGTCTGGCCAATCGGCCGATGGCGGTTGGCGGCGCCGCGGACCGTCGTGGGGTGATCGCCACCTGCAACTATGAGGCGCGCGCTTGGGGCGTGCGCTCGGCAATGCCGTCGGGGCAGGCGCTGAAACTGTGCCCGGACCTGCTCATCGTGCGCCCGCGCATGGAGGTCTATAAGGAAGTGTCGCGGGAAATCCACGGCATCTTCCGCGAGTACACCGAGCTGATTGAACCCCTGTCGCTCGACGAGGCTTACCTCGACGTATCCGACAGCCCGCATTTCTCCGGTAGCGCCACGCGCATCGCGCAGGACATCCGCCGGCGCGTGGCGATGCAGTTGCACATCACCGTGTCGGCCGGCGTCGCGCCGAACAAGTTCCTGGCCAAGATCGCCAGTGACTGGCGCAAGCCCGACGGCCTGTTCGTCATCACCCCAAACCAGGTCGAGGAATTCGTCGCCGCGCTGCCGGTGAGCAAGTTGCACGGCGTCGGCAAGGTCACCGCCGACAAGCTCGCGCGCCTCGGCATTCGCACCTGTCTGGAATTGCGCGACTGGGAGCGGCTGGCGCTGGCGCGCGAGTTCGGCAGTTTCGGCGAACGCCTGTGGAACCTGGCGCGTGGCATCGACGAGCGCCGCGTGCAGGTGGACAGTCGGCGCCAGTCGGTCAGCGTGGAGACCACTTACGATCAGGACCTGCCCGATCTCGGTGCGTGCCTGGAGCGCCTGCCTGAGCTGCTCGAGCAGCTCAGCGTGCGCATGGCGCGGCTGGACAGCAGTTACCGGCCGGACAAGCCGTTCGTGAAGATCAAGTTCCACGACTTCACTCAGACCACCCTGGAGCAGGCCGGCGCGTCGCGCGATCTGGACAGCTACCGGCTGCTGCTCGGGCAGGCCTACGCGCGCGGCGAGAAGCCGGTGCGCCTGCTTGGTGTGGGAGTGCGGCTGACCGATCTGCGCGGGGTCAGCGAGCAGCTCGAGCTGTTTGCGCACTAGGCCGTGCGGCGGGCTGAGAGCCGGCTCAGCCTTTCTCGGGCCACAGGCGCATCGGCTTGCCGGTTTCCGGCCACAGGCGCAGCTGGTCGGTCGCCGACATATCCCAGCGCTGCACCTTGCCGAGCAGCTCGAGGAAGCGCTGTTCCTGCTCCATCAGCGCCGGGGCGCACATCTTGCGGGTACTGCCGGCCTGGCTGAAGCTGATCTTCTCGCCGTCCAGCTGATAGCTGGCGAACCAGTGATTGCAGCCGGCGTTGCCGTAGGCGCGACCGTCCTTGCCGAGGGTCACGGTGAGGTGGCTGCGATCGATCAACGGGCGCTCGCCCAGCCACTCCACCTGGTAGGCGGTGTCCTGCTCGAGGGTGATCGCATCGCTGGCGCAGCCGCTCAGGCCTGCGGCCAGGGCAACGAGGATGACGCTGTGTTTCATGAGGCCTCCTTCTGGCAGGTCGGGCACAGGTGATGACCGTTGTGCGATTGCCATTTCAGTTCGCGAATACGGGCTTCGGCGGCCGGCGCGCGTGCCGCTTCACCGAGGCTGGGGTCGACGGCGAATTCGAAATCCAGCTGCTTGGCGCAACTGTCGCAGTGGACCTGCCAATTGAGGATCGACAGCTCGCGGAAGTTCGGTCCGGCTGCGGTGGCCGTCCATTGTCCGGGCGGGCTGATCAGGTGGCGGACCTTGTCCACGGTCAGGGTCATGCTCAGCTCGCGGCTGCCCTTGAGGGTCACCAGCAGGGTGTCGCCGGCGCGGATCGCGCCGCCATTGCCCGTCACCTGGAAGCGGCCGGGCGTCAGCGAACGGCACTCGATCAGGGTGTGCTCGGGACGCAGCAGGGTGTAGCGGAAATCATGTTCGGCCATGGCAGCGGGCTCGGTCGGAAAAAAGGGGCGCCATCCTACTACGCCTGACCGGCTTCGACCCGATTCTGCGGGCTGCCGCTGCGCCAGGCGGCGATGTTCGCCAGGGTCGTCGCGGCAATCGCCGCCAGCGCCTCGCGGGTCAGGAAGGCCTGGTGCGCGGTGACGATGACGTTGGGGAAGGTCAGCAGGCGGGCCAGCACGTCGTCCTGCAGCGGCAGGTCGGAGCGGTCCTCGAAGAAAAGGGTAGCTTCCTCTTCGTAGACATCGAGGCCGAGGTAGCCGAGCTGGCCGCTCTTCAGCGCCTCGACCAGCGCCGGGGTATCGACCAGCGCGCCGCGCCCGGTGTTGATCAGCATGGCGCCAGGCTGCATGCGCTGCAGGCTGGCGGGATTGATCAGGTGACGAGTGGCCGGGGTCAGCGGGCAGTGCAGGCTGACGATCTGCGCCTGCTCGAGCAGTGCGTCGAGGGGCAGGTAACGGGCGCCGAGGGCGCTCACCGCCGGATTGGGATACGGGTCGTAGGCCAGCAGCTCGCAACCGAAGCCGGCCATGATGCGCGCGAAGGTCTCGCCGATCTGCCCGGTGCCGATCACCCCGACGCGCTTGCCGTGCAGGTCGAAGCCGGTTAGCCCGTGCAGGGTGAAGTCGCCTTCGCGGGTACGGTTGTAGGCGCGGTGCAGACGTCGGTTGAGGGCCAGGATCAGCGCCACCGCATGCTCGGCGACGGCGTGCGGCGAGTAGGCGGGCACGCGTACCACGGTGAGGCCGAGGCGTTCGGCGGTCGGCAGGTCGACATGGTTGTAGCCGGCCGAGCGCAGCGCGATCAGCCGCGTGCCGCCGGCGGCCAGGCGCTCCAGCACCGGGGCGGACAGGTCATCGTTGATAAACGCGCAGACCACCTCGCAGCCCTGCGCCAGTGCGGCGGTATCGGGTTCGAGGCGCACCTGGCGGAACAGCAGGTCGAGGTCCTGCGGCCGCGCTTCGGCGAGAAAGCTGTCGCGGTCGTAGGTCTGGCTGCTGAACAGGATGATGCGCATCGGGAATCCTCAGGCGTCGACCTTGGCTTCGGCGGCCAGGCGTTCGATCGCCGCGTCCAGTTCGTCGAGGGCCTCGGCGGCCGTCGGATCATTCTGCTTGAGCAGGGTTTCACTGCGGTTGCACGCCGCGCGCAGCTGCGGCACACCGCAATAGCGGGTCGCGCCGTGCAGACGATGCACGCGCTCGATCAGTGCCGCGCGGTCGCCGCTGTCGCGGGCCTGGCGAATCGCCTGGCGGTCGCCCGGCAGGCCGGCGAGCAGCATGCTGAGCATGTCGGCGGCCAGGTCGACCTTGCCGGCCGCCAGGCGCAGGCCTTCCTCGGCATCGAGGATGCCGAGGCTGACCGCGACCGGTTCCGGCGCGCGCTCCGGGCCGTGATTGCGCAGCGCCAGGCCGGTCCACTTGAGCACCACCTGGGCCAGCTGGCGCTCGCGGATCGGCTTGGTCAGGTAGTCGTCCATGCCGGCCTGCAGCAGCGCGCGTTTTTCGTTGGCCAGCGCATGGGCGGTGAGGGCGATGATCGGCAGGGCCACACGCTCCTGATCGCTTTCCCACTGGCGGATCGCTTCGGTGGTCTGGCGGCCGTCCATGCCGGGCATTTGCACGTCCATGAACACCAGGTCGAAGGCCGTGTGTTTGACGCAGTCGAGCGCTGCCTGGCCGCTATCGACCGCCTGCACTTCGGCGCCGAGGTCTTCCAGCAGGGTCTTCACCAGCAGCAGGTTGGCCGGGTTGTCGTCGACGCAGAGCAGACGCGGGGCGCGGCTGGCCAGCGGCGCCGGCGCTTCGGCACGGGCCACGCGCGGGGCGAACAGCTGCAGCAGGGTCTGCTGGATCTTGCGCGCGCAGGCCGGCTTGGCCTGCACCTGGCTGGTGGTCTCCGGCAGCAGCTCCTGGTACAGCGCCTGCTCAGTGGTCGGGCACAGCACCAGGCTCTTGCAGTCCAGCCGCTCGAGGTCCCAGATGTGCTGGCGCAGGCGCTCCGGCGGCAGATCCTGGGCATTCACCCCGAGCACGGCGATGTCGATCGGCTGGCCGCTGTGGCGCTGCGCCGCGACGTGCTCGAGCAGCGCGTCGAGGCTGGCGCAGTGCTGCACCTGCAGACCGTGGTCTTCCAGCTGGTGGTGTAGCGCCTGGCGGGCTAGGTCGTGGCGCTCCAGCAGCACCGCGCGGCGGCCCTGCAGGGCGCTGCGCGAGAGGCTGTCGGCGTCGTCGCGGGCCTTCGGCAGGCTGAGGCTGATCCAGAACTCCGAGCCCTCGTCCGGCATGCTGGTGACGCCGATCTCGCCGCCCATCTGCTCGACCAGGCGCTTGGAAATTACCAGGCCGAGGCCGGTGCCACCGGTCTGCCGGGTCAGCGAGTTGTCGGCCTGGCTGAACGCCTGGAACAGGTTGCGCAGCTCCTCTTCGGCGAGGCCGATGCCGGTGTCCTGCACGCTGATGCGCAGCTGGGCGCGCTCGGCGCTTTCCGCCTCGACCATGGCACGGATGGCGATGGTGCCGTTGTGGGTGAACTTGATCGCGTTGCTGATCAGGTTGGTGAGGATCTGCTTGAGCCGCTGCGGGTCGCCGACCAGCGCCAGCGGGGTGTCGCGGTAGATCAGGCTGACCAGCTCGAGCTGCTTGGCGTGGGCGGTGGGGGCAAGCAGGGTGAGGGCGTCCTGGATCAGGTCGCGGAGGTTGAACGGGATGTGCTCGAGCACCAGCTTGCCGGCCTCGATCTTCGAGAAATCCAGCACCTCGTTGATGATGCCGAGCAGGCTGTCGGCGGACTTCTCGATGGTGCCCAGGTAGTCCTGCTGGCGCGGGGTCAGCTCGCTTTTCTGCAGCAGCCGGGTGAAACCGAGGATGCCGTTGAGCGGGGTGCGGATCTCGTGGCTCATGTTGGCGAGGAACTCGGACTTGATGCGGCTCGCTTCCAGGGCCTCCTTGCGCGCGAAGTCCAGCTCGATGTTCTGGATCTCGATGGTCTCGAGGTTCTGCCGCACGTCTTCGGTGGCCTGTTCGACGCTGTGCTGCAGTTCTTCTTGGGCGTTCTGCAGCGACTCGGCCATGCGATTGATGCCCGAGGCGACTTCGTCCATCTCCTGGCTGCCGAGTGCCGGCAGGCGGGTTTCCAGGCGGCCTTCCTTGAGCAGCGCGACGCCCTGCTTGATCTGCCGTAGCGGCTCACCGATGGCGCGGCTCATGCGGATCGCCAGCAGCGCGGTGATGATCAGACCGGCGGCGACCAGCAGCAGGCTGGTGAATAGGCCGCGGTAGCCGCGCAGCAAGGTGCTGTGGTGGGAGATTTCCAGCTCGACCCAGCCGAGCAGGCGTTCGCCGTCTTCCGGCAGCTGCTCGTCGCTGAGGCTGTTGTGGCGGCCGAACACCGGCAGCAGGAAGCGCGTCGCGTCGTTGCCGCTGCGCAGCGCCAGGTGGTTGCCGTCGCTGCTCGGCAGCTGGTTGAGCATGCTCGGCCCGGCGCTGGCCAGCAGCGCGTGTTCGGCGCTGAGGAAGCTGACGCTGCGCATGTCCGCCTGCTCAAGGGTCTGCCGGGCGATCCGGTCGAGCTGCTGGGCGTCGCTGCGTGCCAGGGCGGGCGCGGCCAGCGGGGCGAGGTGTTCGGCGATCATGCGGCCGCGTTGCAGCAACTGGCCTTCCAGCTCTTCCAGCTGAATCCAGGTGAAGTAGCTGCCCAGGCCCAACGCCATCAGGCTGGTGGGCAGCAGGCTGAGCAGCAGTACGCGGCCCTTGAGGCCCAGATCCTTGAACACGCCAGCGCTTCCTTATGGTTTTTCGGCAGTGTAGCGATTCGTCGGATGGGAATCTGCCTGTGCTTTTGTCAGAATACGCAAAGCAGATTTATTCTCATTCGCGTGGTTATCGCCTATGCAAGCCCATTGCCGCCCCACGGCGCGGATTCTCGCCGTCGAGGACGACCCGTTGCTCGCCGCCCACCTGCATGAGCATCTGTGCCAGCGTGGCTTCGACGTAACGCTGCGGCACTCCGGCGACGAAGTGCTCGATCTGGCCAGCCAGCAGGATTTCGACCTGATCCTCATGGACATCCTGCTGCCCGGCAGCAACGGCCTCGACGTGCTGGGCACGCTGCGCAAGCAGTGCAAGGTGCCGGTGATCCTGATGTCGGCACTGGGTGCCGAGCAGGACCGCATCCTCGGCTTCAGCCAGGGCGCCGACGACTACCTGCCGAAGCCGTTCAGCATGGGCGAGATGGCGGTGCGTATTGACGCGGTGCTGCGCCGCGTCGCCTACGAGCGCAAGGAATCGCCGCCGACCACGCAGCTCGATCCGCAGCTGCACTTCGATGAAGGCCGCTCCGACGTGCGTCTGGATGGCCAGTGGGCGGCGCTCACGCCCAGCGAGTACCGCCTGCTGACCTTCCTCGCACGGCATGCCGAGGAGGTGCTGAGCAAGGCCTTCCTTTATCAGCAGGTGCTGCATCGGCCGTTCGCGCTGCACGACCGCAGCCTGGACATGCACGTCAGCCATATCCGCCGCAAATTGCAGACCATCGGCTACAGCGCCGGACGGGTGGAGACGGTGTGGGGCAAGGGCTACATGCTGACGCGGATGGCCCCATGAGGCTGCCCGGGCGGCATTCGTTGTTCTGGAAGCTGGCGGTGCTGCTGGTCGGCTTCTGCCTGCTGGTGATCACCCTCAGCCTGGCCTGGGGCCGGCTGATCGGCGAGCAGACCTCGCACCTGTCCGAGTCGGCCCGCGATGTCCTGCGCGGTTATGCGGCGCAGGCGCATGCGGCGTGGCGCGAGGAGGGCGCGGACGGTCTGGAGCGTTATCTGCTGCAACTGCGCGAGCAGGAGCAGGTGTGGGCGGTGGCGGTGGACGACGAGCTGCATTCGCTGGGCAACACCGAGTTGGCCCCGCGCGAACGCGAGCGCCTCGGTTTCGTGCGCCAGCTCGACTGGTCGATGGGCCGCGAAACGCCCTCGCCGCGGGTGCTCAGCATCCCCTTCGCCGATCAGTCCGGGCGTCTGGTGATGGAACTGCCGCCGCGCTTCAGTCCGTGGGGGCCGCGCCCGCTGCTGTTCTTCGTGTTCCAGAAGCTGGTCCCGGGGCTGCTCGCGCTGCTGCTGTGCGTCGGCCTGTACTGGCTGTTCATCGTGCCGTTGCGCGGCCTGCGCGAGCAGGCCAACGCGCTGAGCCGCGACGACCTGTCGGCGCGGGTCGGCGAACCGATTACCCTGCGCAAGGACGAACTGGGCGAGCTCGGCCGCGCCTTCGATCACATGGCCGATCGCCTGCAGGGCACTGTGCGCTATCAGCGTCGCTTGCTCAGCGACCTGTCCCATGAGCTGCGCACCCCGTTGAGTCGCCTGCAGGTCGCCTATGAGCGCGAGGGCGATGTGGCGGCGCTGCGTCAGCGCCTGCAGCGCGAGGTGGAGATCATGCAGCGGCTGGTCGCCAATACCCTCGAGCTGGCCTGGATGGACGCCGAGCGCCCGCATTTGCCGGCCGAGACCGTCGCCCTGGTGCGGCTGTGGGACATGCTCGCCGACGATGCCTGCTTCGAAACCGCCTGGCCGGCGGCGCAATTGCAATGCAGCCTGGATGAGCGCTGCCTGCTGCGCGTCAACCTCAATAGCTTGGCGCAGGCGTTGGAGAACCTGCTGCGCAACGCCATCCGCCACTCGCCGGCCGACGGCGTGTTGCGTCTGGACGGGCAGCGCGAGGGCGACATGTGGCACCTGCGCCTGCAGGATCAGGGCCCGGGTGTGCCGGAGGCGCATCTGGAGCGCATCTTCGAACCCTTCGTGCGCCTCGACAGCGCGCGGCCCGGCGACGGCGGTTTCGGTCTGGGGATGAGCATCGCCCGCAATGCCATCGCCCTGCAGGGCGGCAAGGTGTGGGCCGAGCGCTTGGAACCGGGTTTGTGCATCCACATCTGCCTGCCGGCGGCGGATGCACCGGCCGATGTCGGCCCGCCGGTCGAGAACGGCGTGGCTCGGGCGCCACTGCTCTAGCGCAGCAGCTCGGACTGGGCGAGGCGGTCCGTGTCATCGCCGAGCTCGGCGGCACGCGCGTAGTAGGCTGGGGCGAGCGCACGAATCTCCGCCTGCGGCGCGGCGAGCAGGCCACTGCGACAGACGCGCAGGAAGTTGAGGTTGCCGCCGGCCAGGGCCTGTTCCAGCCAGGTCACCGCTTCCGCGACCTGGCCCTGCTGCGCCAGCACCGAGGCATAGCTGAACTGGCCGCGAAAATCACCGGCCTCGGCCGAGCGCCGGTACCAGTCCACGGCGACGCGGGCGTCACGCTCGACGGCGAGGCCTTCCTCGTAATAGCGGCCGACCAGGTTCATCGCCTTGGCATGCCCAAGCTCGGCGGCCCGGAGGTACCAGGCGAAGGCCGCCTGCTGATCCTCTTCCACGCCATGCCCGCGGGCCAGCAGGCCGGCCAGGTTGTACATCGCCCAGTCCAGCCCGGCCGCGGCGGCGCGGCGGTACTGCTGCGCCGCCGCAGGCGAGTCGACCGCGCCGCCCCAGCCATGCTCCAGGCAGCGGCCGAGCATGTTGCAGGCCATGGCGTCGCCACTGGCCGCGGCGATGCCGAACCAGCGGCGCGCGAGGGACGGGTCGCGCTCGATGCCGCGGCCGTCCAGGAGAATCTGGCCGAGCAGAAGCTGCGCCTCCGGCAATCCTTCGCCGGCGGCGCTGACGATGACCCGCGCCGCCTGGCGCGGGTCGTCGGCCAGGCGCTGGCGCAGTTCGTCGGCGGTGAGGATTTCGTCGCGTTTGCGCAGGGTCGTCATGCTCAGGTATCCGCCCAGCGGCGCAGCAGGTTGTGGTAGCTGCCGGTCAGCTGCAGCAGCGCCGGATGCTCGGGGACATCGCGAGTCAGGCTCTGGATGGCCTGGTCCATCTCGAACAGCAGGGCGCGCTGACTGTCTTCGCGGACCATGCTCTGGATCCAGAAGAACGAGGCCAGGCGCACACCGCGGGTGACCGGCTCGACCCGGTGCAGGCTGCTCGCCGGGTAGATCACCAGTTCGCCGGCGGGCAGTTTCACCCGGTGGGTACCGAAGGTGTCCTGAATCACCAGTTCGCCGCCGTCGTAGCTGTCCGGGTCGCTGAGGAACAGGGTGGCGGAGATGTCGGTGCGGACCTGTTCCGGGCTGCCCTTGATTGGGCGAATAGCGTTGTCGATGTGGTAGCCAAAGGCACCGCCATCGCTGTAGCGGTTAAATAGCGGCGGGTAGACCTTGAGCGGCAGGGCAGCGGAGATGAACTGCGGGTGGCGCCATAGGCGCTGCAGCAGCGCGCCGCCGATTTCCTTGGCCAGCGGGTGGCCTTCCTCGAGTTGCTGGTTGTGCTTGCTCTTCGCCGACTGATAACCCGCGGTGAGCTTGCCGTCCGCCCATTCGGCCTGTTCCAGGGCCTCGCGAATACGGCTGACCTCGTCCGCGCTGAAGAGGTCCTGGATGTGCAGAAGCATGGGCAATACCCGTCAATTCCGAGAGGCGTGAATAGTATTTATTTTCATTCAGGCCGGGGTCGTTACAGTTTGTAAATATTGTAAAAGAAATCTGAATGCGAATTTTTATCAATTAAATTCCGCGGCCTCTGAAACCCTGTGGGGAGGGAAGCAAGGTGTCGCGTCAGCCAGAATTTGCGGGTTCCAATCAGCGTTTGTTGGCTTCGGCCATTGGGGTGGCCATCTCGGCTCTGTCGGCTTCGCCGGTGCTGCACGCCGCCGAACCGGAGAAGAACGGGAAGAGCGTGGTGTCGCTGGATGCCACCAGCGTGGTGGGCGAGAAGGCGGATGAGACCAGCTATCAGGTCGAGAAAGCCCAGTCGCAGAAGTACACCGCGCCGCTGGTCGATACGCCGCGCGCGGTGACCGTGGTGCCGCAGCAGGTGATCAAGGACACCGCGGCGCTGTCCCTGCAGGACGCCCTGCGCACTGTGCCAGGCATCACCATGGGCGCCGGTGAAGGCGGCAACCCGCAAGGCGATCGTCCGTTCATCCGTGGTTTCGACGCGCAGAGCGACACCTACCTCGACGGCGTGCGCGACACCGGCGCGCAGACCCGCGAAATCTTCGACATCGAATCCATCGAAGTCAGCAAGGGCCCGAACTCGTCGTTCGGTGGTCGCGGCTCGGCCGGCGGCAGCCTCAACCTGGTCACCAAGAAAGCCCACCTCGGCAATTCCTTCGACGGCGGCTTCACCTGGGGCTCCGACCAGACCCAGCGCTACACCCTGGATGGCAACTACCAGTTCACCGACACCGCGGCCGGCCGCCTCAACCTGATGAGCCACGAGAGCAACGTGGCCGGGCGTGACGCGATCAACTACGACCGCTGGGGCATCGCGCCGTCGCTGGCCTTCGGCCTGGGCACGCCGACCCGCGTCAACCTCGATTTCTACCACATGGAAAGCAACGACCTGCCGGACTCCGGCATTCCGTACGGCTATTCCGTGGGCACCACGCACACCGCGGCCAACCCCGACAAACCGACCGATGGCGGCGACAGCAGCAACTTCTATGGTCTGACCAATCGCGACTTCCGCAAGACCCGCGCGGACATCGCCACCTTCACCATCGAGCATGACCTCAACGACGCGCTGACCATCAAGAACACCCTGCGCCACGGCAACAGCATGCAGGATTACATCCTCACCCAGCCGGACGACAGTAAGGGCAACGTGCGCAACGGTAGTGTGTGGCGTCGCGTCAACACGCGGGTCGGCAACACCGCCACGACCACCAATCAGACCGACTTGTTCGGTGAATTCCAGCTGGCCGGCTTCAAGAACAGCTTCTCCACCGGCATCGAGCTCAGTCGCGAAGAGTCGGACCGTTCCAGTTACACGGTGAACACCGACAGCACCCCGGGTACGCCGGTGACCACTGCCGATCCGGGCACGCAATGCCGTCCGGCTACTATTGGTGCGCCGAGCGGCTACAACTGCACCTCGCTAAGCAATCCCAATCCGGATGATCCGTGGGCCGGCGCCATCTCGCGCAACTACGCGAGCACCGAATCTACCGGCGACACCCGCGCCATCTACGCGTTCGATACCATCGAGCTGGACCCGCAATGGCTGCTCAACCTCGGCCTGCGCTACGACAACTTCCAGACCGACTCGAAGAGCAAGTCGGCGGCCGGGGCGACTACCTTCAAGACCTCGGACACCAGCGAATTCGTCAACGGCCAGATTGGCCTGGTGTGGAAGCCAGCCGAAAACGGCAGCGTCTACGCCTCGTACGCCACCTCGGCGACGCCGCCGGGCGCCATGCTCGGTGAGGGCACCGATGGCAACCCGCTGCCGAGCTCCGTCGGCACGCCGACCAGCATCGTCAGCGACCTGGAGCCGGAAGAGACCACCAACTACGAGCTGGGTACCAAGTGGGACCTGTTCGCCAACCGCCTGTCCCTCACCGCGGCGATCTTCCGCACCGAGAAGGACAACACCCGCGTGCTGGTCAGCAACTATACCTACGAGAACGCCGGCAAGACTCGGGTCGACGGTATCGAGCTGACCGCCAGCGGCAAGCTGACCGACAAGTGGCAGGTGTTCGCCGGCTACAGCTACCTGGACAGCGAGCTGGTCGATCCGGGCGCCGTAGGCAACCGCAATGGCCAGGTCACCAGTACGGTCAACCCCGCCAAGGGCAACGAACTGCCCAACACGCCGAAGAACAGCTTCAGCCTGTGGACCACCTACGAGCTGATGCCGAAGCTGACCATCGGTGGCGGCGCCTTCTATGTGGACGACGTGTTCGGCGACACCAACAACGCCCTGTATGTGCCGTCCTACTGGCGCTACGACGCGATGGCCAGCTACAAGCTGACCAACAACGTCGACCTGCAGCTGAACGTGCAGAACCTCACCGACGAGGTTTACTACGACAAGGCCTACGCCAGCCACTTCGCCAACCAGGCGGCCGGCCGTACTGCGCTGTTCAGCACCAGCGTGCATTTCTAAGCGCAGCCGCGCTGCTCCAGAGCAAGCCCTGCCGGCGATCCCGGCGGGGCTTTGTCATTTAAAGAAACGGTGCAAAGGGATAGCGGCGCGGCCCCGGGCATAAGCTTGCAACGTTCTCGCGATATGGCCGTTGCCGGTTTGCCGCTATCATAGGCAACCCCGTCGTCTGTCTTGCGAACGAGATCATGACCCAGCAGTACCCCACCATCGCCGATTGCGTCGGCAACACCCCGTTGGTCCGCTTGCAGCGTCTGCCCGGAGAAACCAGCAACACCCTGCTGGTCAAGCTCGAGGGCAACAACCCGGCCGGTTCGGTGAAGGATCGCCCGGCGCTGTCGATGATCACCCGCGCCGAGCTGAGTGGTGCGGTTAAGCCCGGCGACACGCTGATCGAGGCGACCTCGGGCAACACCGGCATCGCCCTGGCGATGGTGGCGGCGATCAAGGGTTACAAGATGATCCTGATCATGCCGGACAACATGACCGAAGAGCGCAAGGCGGCGATGACCGCGTACGGCGCCGAGCTGGTGCTGGTCAGCAAGGAAGAGGGCATGGAAGGCGCCCGCGACCTGGCCGAGAGTCTGCAGCGCGGCGGTCGTGGCATAGTCCTCGACCAGTTCGCCAACGGCGACAATCCGCTCGCTCACTACCACGGCACCGGCCCGGAAATCTGGCGGCAGACTGGCGGCAGCGTCACCCACTTCATCAGTTCGATGGGCACCACCGGCACCATCATGGGCTGCTCGCGTTACCTCAAGGAGCAGAACCCGGCGATCGAGATCGTCGGCCTGCAGCCGATGGAAGGTTCGTCGATTCCCGGCATCCGCCGCTGGCCGCAGGAATACCTGCCGAAGATCTACGACGCCGAGCGCGTCGACCGCATCGTCGACATGCAGCAGAGCGAGGCCGAGGACGTAATGCGTCGTCTGGCCCGCGAGGAAGGCATCTTCTGCGGCGTGTCCTCGGGCGGCGCGGTGGCGGCAGCGCTGCGCCTGTCGCGCGAAGTGGAGAACGCGGTGATCGTGGCGATCATCTGCGACCGCGGCGACCGTTACCTGTCGACCGGCATCTATGACACCCCGAACTGATCATGGCCAAGCGTAGCTCCGGCGGCCTGCGCTTCCAGCCGGCCGGCGGCGCCCGCGCGAGCGGCGTCCCGGTGGGCAAGAAGCAGCGCCTGCAGATCGAACGCCTGGCCAACGACGGCCGTGGCATTGCTTTCCTCGAAGGCCGCACCTGGTTCGTCGATGGTGCGCTGGCTGGCGAGACTGTCGAGGCCCGCGTGCTGGCCGCCCGCAGTCAGGTGGTCGAGGCCCGCAGCGAGCGGGTGTTGAGCGCCGTCGACGCGCGCCGCACGGAACCCTGTCGGTTTGCGACACGCTGCGGCGGCTGTTCGCTGCAGCACATGGCGCATAGCGATCAGCTGGCGCTCAAGCAGCAGGCGCTGCAGGAACAACTGAGTCGCGTCGCCGGTCTCGAACCGGAAGAGTGGGCCACGCCGCTGACCGGCCCGGAGTTCGGCTACCGGCGCCGCGCACGGATTGCGGTGCGCTGGGATGCCAAGGCGCGGCGGCTGGACGTCGGATTCCGCGCGGCGGCCAGCCAGGACATCGTGTCGATCGACGAATGCCTGGTATTGGTCCAACCCTTGCAGCCGATTCTGCGTGAGTTGCCGGCGGTGCTGCGTGGTCTGGACAAGCCGCAGGCGCTGGGCCACGTGGAGCTGTTTAGCGGTGTGGTGCCCGGCGTGCTGGTCCGCCATATCCAGCCGTTGGGCGACGGCGACCTGGCGCACTTGAGCACCTTCTGCGAGCAACACGGGGCGCAGCTGTGGTTGCACGGCACTGACGAGCCGCAACCGTACCGCCCGACCGACCGCCTGGGTTACCGACTGGCGCAGTGGTCTTTGGAATTGGATTACCGCCCCGGTGACTTCGTGCAGGTCAACGCACCGGTCAACGAGGCGATGGTGGTGCAGGCACTAGACTGGTTGTCAGTGCGTGGCGACGAACGCGTGCTGGACCTGTTCTGCGGCCTGGGCAATTTCGCCCTGCCGCTGGCCCAGCAGGCGCGCGAAGTGGTCGGCGTGGAAGGCGATGCGGCGATGACCGCGCGGGCGGCGGAGAATGCCGCCGCCAATAGCCTGGGCAACGTGCACTTTTTTAGGGCCGACTTGTCGAATCCGCTGATTGATGCGGCGTGGGTCGGTGAAGGCTTCCCGGCCGTGTTGCTCGATCCGCCGCGTGATGGTGCCTGGGAAGTGGTGCGTCAACTCGGCGCCCTGGGCGCCCGGCGAGTGGTTTATGTGTCCTGCAATCCTGCGACCCTGGCGCGTGACGCCGCGGAGCTGGCCAGGCAGGGTTACCGGCTGAAACGGGCCGGAATTCTCGACATGTTTCCGCAGACGGCGCATGTCGAGGCGATGGCGTTATTCGAGGCGGGCTAGGATGTCCGCGCAATCCGACTAGCCCACAAGCAGGCTGGCGATATTCGACGCGTTTCTGACGCGTCGTAGGAAGGTAAGAGATGGTACAGGTTAGAGCGCACCAGCCGATCAACACCGACGGCAGCATCAACCTAGACGCCTGGCTCGATCACGTGGTGAGTGTCGACCAGGCGCTGGACCGCGCGGCCTTGCGCGAGGCCTGCGAGTTCGCCCGCGAGGCCGAGCAACAGGCCAACGCGGCGCAGAATCTGTGGGCCGAAGGTACGTCCAGCTTTCAAACCGGACTGGAAATCGCCGAAATCCTTGCCGACCTCAAGCTCGACCAGGAATCGCTGGTCGCCGCGCTGATCTACCGTGGCGTGCGCGAAGGCAAGGTCAGTCTCGACGCGGTGCAGAAACGCTTCGGCACGGTGGTCGCCAAGCTGATCGAAGGCGTACTGCGCATGGCGGCGATCAGCGCCAGCCTGAATCCGCGCGAATCCCTGGTGCTCGGCTCCCAGGCGCAGGTGGAGAACCTGCGGCGCATGCTGGTGGCGATGGTCGACGACGTGCGCGTCGCGCTGATCAAGCTGGCCGAGCGCACTTGTGCGATCCGCGCGATCAAGAACGCCGACGACGAGAAACGCCACCGCGTGGCCCGCGAGGTGTTCGACATCTACGCGCCGCTCGCCCATCGGCTCGGCATCGGGCACATCAAGTGGGAGCTCGAGGACCTGTCCTTCCGTTACCTGGAACCCGAGCAGTACAAGAAGATCGCCAAGCTGCTGCATGAACGGCGCCTCGACCGCGAGCGCTTCATCAGCGACGTGATGGCGCAGCTGAAGAGCGAACTGGCCGCCACCGGCATCCAGGCCGACATCAGCGGGCGTGCCAAGCACATCTATTCGATCTGGCGGAAGATGCAGCGCAAGGGGCTGGATTTCAGCCAGATCTACGACGTCCGTGCAGTGCGCGTGCTGGTCCCGCAGGTGCGCGACTGCTACACCGCGCTGGGCATCGTGCACACCCTGTGGCGGCACATCCCGCGCGAGTTCGACGACTACATCGCCAACCCCAAGGAGAACGGCTACCGCTCGCTGCACACCGCGGTGATCGGTCCGGAAGGCAAGGTGCTCGAGGTGCAGATCCGCACCCACGCCATGCACGAGGAAGCCGAGCTGGGCGTGTGCGCGCACTGGCGCTACAAGGGCACCGACGTCAAATCTGGCTCCAACCACTACGAAGAGAAGATCTCCTGGCTGCGTCAGGTCATCGAGTGGCATGAGGAACTCGGCGACATCGGCGGCCTGGCCGAGCAGCTGCGCGTCGATATCGAGCACGACCGGGTCTACGTGTTCACCCCGGACGGCCATGCCATCGACCTGCCCAAGGGTTCCACACCGCTCGATTTCGCCTATCGCGTGCACACCGAGATCGGTCACAACTGCCGCGGGGCGAAGATCAACGGACGCATCGTGCCGCTCAACTACAGCCTGCAGACCGGCGAGCAGGTGGAGATCATCACCAGCAAGCAGGGCACGCCGAGCCGTGACTGGCTGAACAGCAACCTCGGCTACGTCACCACCTCGCGGGCGCGGGCGAAGATCGTCCACTGGTTCAAGATGCAGGCGCGCGACCAGAACGTCGCCGCCGGCAAGGTCATGCTCGAGCGCGAACTGGCGCGCCTGGCGCTGCCGCAGGTGGACTTCGAGCGTTTGGCCGAGAAGAGCAACGTGCGGACCGCCGAAGACATGTTCGCCGCGCTCGGCGCTGGCGACCTGCGCCTGGCGCACCTGGTTAATTGCGCCCAGCAGCTGGTCGAGCCGGAGCGTGGCAGCGAGCAGCTCGAGCTGATTCCACGGCGCGCCACCCATTACCGCCCAGGCAAGCGCGGCGACGTGCAGATCCAGGGTGTCGGCAACCTGCTGACGCAGATGGCCGGCTGCTGCCAGCCGCTGCCGGGCGATGCGATCGTCGGCTACATCACCCTCGGCCGCGGCGTCAGCATTCACCGTCAGGATTGCGCCTCGGTGCTGCAGCTCGGCGGCCGCGAGCCGGAGCGGATCATTCAGGTCAGCTGGGGTCCGGCGCCGGTGCAGACCTATCCGGTGGATATCCTGATCCGCGCCTACGACCGCTCCGGTCTGCTGCGCGACGTCACCCAGGTGCTGCTCAACGAGAAGATCAACGTGCTGGCGGTGAACACCCGCTCGAACAAGGAAGACAACACCGCGCTGATGTCGCTGACCATCGAAATCCCCGGCCTCGACGCGCTCGGCCGGCTGCTCGGGCGCATCGCCCAGTTGCCGAACGTGATCGAGGCGCGGCGCAACCGCACCAACAGCTGAGCGGACCATGTACACCGTCGATGACCTGCTGCACCTCATGGCGCGCCTGCGCGATCCGCAACACGGCTGCCCGTGGGATCTCAAGCAGAGCTACGCGACCATCGTGCCGTACACCCTGGAAGAGGCCTACGAAGTGGCCGACACCATCGAGCGTGGCGACTTCGAGCACCTGGCGGGCGAGCTCGGCGACCTGCTGTTCCAGGTCGTCTACTACAGCCAGCTGGCCAGGGAAGAGGGGCGCTTCGCGTTCGATACGGTGGTCGACGGCATCACCCGCAAGCTGATCCGCCGCCACCCCCACGTGTTTCCCGATGCTGACCTGTATGGCGCGCCGGACCTGGCGCGCCTCGAAGAGGCGGCGGTCAAGCAGCGCTGGGAAGAGCTCAAGGCCGAGGAACGCGCGGCCAAGGCGGCCGAGCCGGAGCAGTTGTCGCTGCTCGATGACGTGCCCACGGCACTGCCGGCGCTGAGCCGCGCGGCCAAGCTGCAGAAGCGTGCCGCTCAGGTCGGTTTCGACTGGCCGGAGCCGCTGGCGGTACTCGACAAGGTGCGCGAGGAGCTCGACGAAGTGCTGGAAGCCATGAGCGAGAATGACGCCGAGGCGGTGAGCGAGGAGATCGGCGATCTGTTGTTCGCCGTCACCAACCTCGCCCGGCACCTGAAGGTCGACCCGGAAACCGCGCTGCGCAGCGCCAACGGCAAGTTCGAGCGGCGGTTCCGCTACATGGAACAGTTGCTCCGCGAGCGCGATCAGCGTCCGGAAGACTGCAGCCTGGAAGAGCTCGACAGCCTGTGGAATCTGGCCAAGCGTGAAGAGCAGGCCGGCCCGGCCTGTGGCTAAGCGGCCGGCAATCCAGCGCTAACGCACAGGGCAAGCAGCGGTTTGCACAGTCGAGCAGGTCAACGGGCTGCGCTGCTTGGCACGCTTGATCTGCGGCGTCGCATTGGCGCTTGCACTGCGCGTGCGCAAACCGGAGGATTAGCCCGCGAGATTTCCTTTCCACCCATGCGCCCGGTTTCTCGGGGTAGTTGGATGATTGTCATACGATGAGCATGTCATTGCGCGACCAGTTGCTGAAAGCCGGCCTGGTCAACGAAAAGCAGGCCAAGCAGGCCGGCAAGCAGAAGCAGAAGCAGCAGCGGCTGGAGAAGAAAGGCCAGGTTGAGGTCGACGATTCGCAGAAGCAGGCGGCGTTGCAGGCCAAGGCGGACAAGGCTGCGCGCGACCAGGAGCTGAATCGCGAGCTGCAGGAAAAGGCGCAGAAGAAGGCCGAGGCGGCGCAGGTCAAGCAGCTGATCGAGCGCAGCCGGCTGCCCAAGCTGAACAGCGAGGACTACTACAACTTCGTCGACGACAAGAAGGTCAAGCGCCTGTCGGTCAACGACCTGATGCGCGACAAGCTGAGCCGCGGCTCGCTGGCCATCGTCCGCCATGGCGGCGGCTACGAGGTCATCCCGCGCGAGGCGGCGCTGAAGATTCAGGAACGTGATGCGCAGCGCATCGTCCTGCTCAATACGCCGACCGAGGCCCCGGATGCCGACGATCCGTACGCGGCCTACCAGATCCCCGACGATCTGATGTGGTAATTCGCGGGCAAGAAAAAGCCGGGTCAATGCCCGGCTTTTTCTTGGCTGGCGTTTGGCTTAGTGACGGCCGGTGACCTGTTTGTCGCCGACCGTGCCGTCCTGCAGCATGATCTGGTACTCCTTGCCGTCCTTCTCTACCTGCTGCAGGCGCACTAGCAGGTATTCCCAATCCTTGGCGAACCACAGCACGGTCTTGCGGTTGCTCTGGGTCGGATCGCGCACGCGCTCGACCTTGATGGCGTCGATCTGCCCGACCTTGGTGTCCACCACTTCTTCGCCGAGCACGCGGAAGTCGTAGGTCTCCACTTCGTCGCCGTCGATCACCTGGTAGGTCATGCTTTTCTTGCCGGCGGCGACGTCGTGCTGCAGGGCGATCTGGTAGGTCGATTTATCCTGCAGACCGCGGTTCAGTGGGACACGGACCTGTTCGCCACGCTCACTGCCGATGACCTGCTTGGCGGTCCAGTCGAAGTCCAGCTCCACCTGCTTGCCCTTGCCCAGGCCGCTGCGGTTGAAGCGGTAGGTCTGCGGCAGGAATGTATCCTTGTCGAGGCGGAAGGTGCTTTGCTCGCTCAGTCCGGCGACCAGCATCGACGCTTCAAAGTCCAGGGTCCAGCGGCCATCCCCTTCAGCCTTCAAGCTGCGAGTGGCGCTGCCGCCGACCGGCAGTTGCTTCCAGTCGGCGGTATAGCTGGCGGAGAACGGCTTGAGTTCCAGGGCCTGTACCGGCAGGGCGAGTGCGGCAAGGACGAGCAACAGGGCGCGCAGCATAAAATCTCCTAAGTCCGAATCAAATGGCCAGTGGCCGGTAGCGGCTCGCTGTCCAGAATTGCGCCTGCGTCGCCAAGTTGCAAGCGACCGGCTGCAAACCAGCGCACGGCGAGCGGATAGATGCGGTGCTCCTGCACGTGCACACGCTGCGCCAGGCTCTCGGCGGTGTCGTTAACGTTTACCGGCACCACCGCTTGTACGACCAGGGGGCCACCATCGAGTTCCTCGGTGACGAAGTGCACGCTGCAACCGTGCTCGGCGTCACCAGCCTCCAGCGCGCGCTGGTGGGTGTGCAGGCCCTTGTATTTGGGCAGCAGCGAGGGATGGATGTTGAGCAGGCGGCCCTGGTAGTGGCGGACGAAACCAGGGGTGAGGATGCGCATGAAGCCGGCGAGCACCACCAGGTCGGGCTGATGGGCATCGATGCGGGCGATCAGTGCCGCGTCGAAGGCCTCGCGATCGGCGAAGGCCTTGTGGTCGAGCAGTTCGGTGGCGATCCCGGCGGCCTTGGCGCGCTCGAGGCCGTAGGCGTCGGCGCGGTTGGACAGCACCGCCTGGATGCGCGCCGGCGAATCGCCGGCGCCAAGATCATCGATCAGCGCCTGCAGGTTGCTGCCGGAGCCCGAGATCAGCACCACGACATTGCAGTGCGCCGACATTAATGGGCCTTGAGGTTGTTCAGGACCACTTGTTCGCTACCGGCGGCGGCCGTGGCGATGCGGCCGATCACCCACGGGCTTTCGCCGGCGTCACGCAGCACTTGCAGGGCGCTGTCGACCTGCTCCTGGGCGATGCAGATGACCATGCCGACGCCGCAGTTGAGCACACGGTGCATCTCGTGCTCGTCGACGTTGCCCTTGGCTTGCAGCCAGTCGAACACCGCCGGACGCTGCCAGCTGGCCACGTCGATCACCGCCTGGGCGCCTTTCGGCAGCACGCGCGGGATGTTGTCGAGCAGACCGCCGCCGGTGATGTGGGCCATGGCCTTCACCGCGCCGGTGTCCTTGATCAGTTTCAGCAGCGGCTTGACGTAGATGCGCGTCGGCGCCATCAGCAGCTGGGCGAGCGGCTTGCCGTCGACCTGTTCGCTGGCGATGTCGGTGCCGGCGACTTCGAGGATCTTGCGGATCAGCGAGTAGCCGTTGGAGTGCGGGCCGGACGAGGGCAGGGCGATCAGGGCGTCGCCGGCGACTACTTTGGAGCCGTCGATGATCTCGCTCTTTTCCACCACGCCGACGCAGAAGCCGGCCAGGTCGTAGTCTTCGCCTTCGTACATGCCCGGCATCTCGGCGGTTTCCCCACCGACCAGCGAGCAGCCGGCCAGTTCGCAACCGGCGCCGATGCCGGTGACCACAGTGGCGGCGACATCGACATTGAGCTTGCCGGTGGCGTAGTAGTCGAGGAAGAACAGCGGCTCGGCACCGCACACGACCAAGTCGTTGACGCACATGGCGACCAGATCCTGGCCGATGCTGTCGTGCTGGTTGAGGTTCAGCGCCAGGCGCAGCTTGGTGCCGACGCCGTCGGTGCCGGAGACCAGCACCGGCTGCTTGTAACCGGCCGGGATTTCGCACAGCGCGCCAAAACCGCCCAGGCCGCCCATGACTTCCGGACGCGCGGTGCGCTTGGCAACACCCTTGATGCGTTCGACCAGGGCTTCGCCTGCGTCGATGTCGACTCCGGCGTCCTTGTAGCTGATGGAGGGTTGCTTGCTCATAGATCCAGGCCTTTGAGGGAGTTCTGAAGGGCGACCGCTTGCCGGTCCGCGAAGGCGCGCGATTTTAACAGGCTTGCCGGTCAGCGGCCATCGACCCGGAGGCCGTCGGCCGACGATTCGGCGCAAATCGCCGCGCCGCAGGCCGCCGTTGTGCGGCTCAGGCGCGCCCCGCAGGCTGGGAAGATCGCGGTTGCCCGCTCTGGGGCGCCTGTTTAAGGTATAACCTTTCTTCTCTTTTCCCTGTGAGAACCCCATGCGCGTCCTTGCCCGCCTGCTTTGCCTCTGCCTGGCCCTGTTCAGCGTGCCGTGCTTCGCGGCGATGGTTGCCGACCTCTATCAGGTGCGCGAGCCGGTCACCAGCCAGACGCCGGAGGAGCGTAATGCCGGTCTGACCCGCGCGTTCGATACCCTGGTGACGCGCCTCACTGGCGACAGCAAGGCAGCGCAGCATCCGGCATTGGCAGCGCTGCGTAGCGATCCGCAGCAGATCGTCAGCCAGTACGGCTACGAGAACGGTCCACCCACGGTGCTGATGGTCGACTTCGATCCGGTCAGCACCGAGCGCAGCCTGCGCCAGGCTGGCCTGCCCCTGTGGGGCGCCAATCGGCCGACCCTGCTGGCCTGGTGGCTGAACAGCAGCAGCGAAGGTAACAGCCTGGTCGGCGATGGCCAGGCCAGCGCGGCGCCGCTGCAGCGCGCGGCACAGCATCGCGGACTGCCGGTACGCCTGCCGCTCGCCGACCTCAACGAGCAGCTGGTGGGTACCCCGGAAAACCTCACCGCAGACAGCCCCGATGCGCTGCGCCAGGCCTCCGAACGTTACGCCTCCGACGCGCTGCTGGCGGTCGATGCCCATGAAGACGCTGGCCAATGGCAGGCGCAATGGCGTTTGTGGGTGGGCGACAGCCGCGAGCAGGGCAGTGCCCAGGCCGCCGATGCCGACAGCCTGGCCGATGCGGTGATGCTGGCGGTCAGCGAGCGTCTGGCGCCGCGCTATGTGGCCGCCCCGGGGGCCGCCTCCGGGCAGTTGACCCTGCAGGTGCAGGGCGCCGATCTGACGCGCTATGCCGAACTGAGCCGGCTGCTCGAACCCTTCGATGCGCGCTTGCAGGAGGTCGCCGGCGATCGCCTGACCTATCAGGTCAATGCCAATGCCCAGCAGCTGCGCGCGCAGTTGGGCCTGGCGCATCTGCAGGAAGTGTCGGCGCCGGCGCCTGAGGCGGCTGCGCCCGCCGCTGCTGGTGCCGAGGGCGCGCCGGTGGCGACGGTGCCGGCGCCGCGCAGCGACGTCCTGTACTTCCGCTGGTGAGCCGGCGCTGCTGCGCCATCCCGCTGATTTCTATACAATTTCGTTTTTCAGCGAACTGACCGGCGACGCTCCGACGTCGCCCGAACCGGTATGAAACCAATCCAGTTGCCCTTGGGCGTGCGTCTGCGCGACGACGCCACCTTCGCCAATTACTACCCCGGCGCCAATGCCGCGGCGCTCGGTTATGTCGAGCGTCTCTGCGAAGCGGATGCCGGGTGGACGGAAAGCCTGATCTACCTGTGGGGCGCCGACGGCGTCGGCCGCAGCCACCTGCTGCAGGCGGCCTGTCTGCGCTTCGAGCAGCGTGACGAGCAGGCGGTGTACCTGCCGTTGGCGGAAGTGGTCGATTACGGCCCTGGGTTGCTGGATAACCTTGAGCAGTGCGAGTTGGTCTGCCTCGACGATCTGGATGCGGTAGCCGGCCGCGAGGATTGGGAGGTCGCGCTGTTTCACCTGTTCAATCGCCTGCGCGACAGCGGCCGGCGTCTGCTGCTGGCGGCTTCGGCGTCGCCGCGCGAGCTGGACATCCGCTTGCCCGACTTGCAGTCGCGCCTGACCCTGGCGCTGGTCTTCCAGCTGCAGCCGCTGTCCGACGAGGACAAGCTGCGCGCCCTGCAGCTGCGCGCCTCGCGCCGTGGCCTGCACCTCACCGACGAAGTCGGCCGCTTCATCCTCACCCGCGGTGCGCGCAGCATGAGTGCGCTGTTCGAGTTGCTCGATCAGCTCGACCAGGCCTCGCTGCAGGCACAGCGCAAGCTGACCATTCCGTTCCTCAAGGAAGTGCTGGGCTGGTAACGACGGGGCAGCGTCCGTGCTGCCCGCTGCGCGACAGGACTACTCGCCGGCCAGCTTGCGGTCGTACTGGAAGCGCCAGCGCACATACAGCAAGGCCACGCAGAACAGCACGAAGCTAAGCACTGCCTCGGTCCAGCCGAGCAGGCTGCGCTGCGGATCGAACGCGGCCAGCACGCCCTTGATGAAGTACAGGTTGACCACGAAGCACAGCCAGGCATGCGCTCGCGCCGAGCCGAGCAGCACGCCCGGGGCGAGGATCAGCAGCGGCACCAATTCGATCAGCAAGATCACCCAGGTGCGCGCGCCGTGCAGGTCGGCGAACACCAGGTTCCACACCAGCAGCAACAGCAGCAGGGCGACGAAGCACGCCAGGCTGAGACCGCGGCTGAGGTTCAGGCGCGGTTGCAGCCAGTCGAGGGACGGTAAGGGTTTTGCTTTCTTAGCCACGGCCACGCTCCAACTGCAGGGCGGTTTGTGCCAGTCGCTGGCCGAGGGCGCGACACAGCGTGATTTCGTGCTCGTCGAGGGCACGCTTGCCGTCGGCGCCGGCGTAGTGGCTGGCCCCGTAGGGTGTGCCACCGCCTCGGGTTTCCAGCAGTGCGGCTTCGCTGTAGGGCAGGCCGGTGATCAGCATGCCGTGGTGCAGCAGCGGCAGCAGCATCGACAGCAGGGTGCTTTCCTGGCCGCCGTGCAGGCTGGCGGTGGTGGTGAACACCCCGGCCGGTTTGCCGACCAGTTCACCGGTCAGCCACAGGTTGCTGGTGCCATCGAGGAAGTACTTCAGCGCCGCGGCCATGTTGCCGAAGCGCGTCGGGCTGCCGAGGGCCAGGCCCGAGCAATGCTTGAGGTCATCCAGGCTGGCGTACAGCGCGCCTTCGTCGGGGATCGCCGGCGCCACGGCCTCGCATTCGGTGGACACCGCTGGCACGGTGCGCAGGCGCGCCTCCAGGCCGCCCAGTTCGACGCCGCGGGCGATCTGCCGGGCCATCTCGGCCGTGGCGCCATGCCGGCTGTAGTAGAGCACCAGGATGTACGGCGCACTCATGGCAGCAGCTCCAGTACCTTCTCCGGCGGACGGCCGACCACCGCTTGGTCGCCGACCACCAGGATCGGTCGCTCGATGAGTTTGGGGTGCGCCACCATGGCATCGATCAGCTGCGCGTCGCTGAGGCTGCCATCCGCCAGGTTGAGGGTCTTGTATTCGTCCTCGCAGGTGCGCAGCAGCTGTCGCGGCGTCATGCCGAGGCGCTTGAGCAGGCCGCGCAATTCATCCGCGCTCGGTGGTGTTTCCAGGTAGCGCACGATGCTGGGGTGCAGGCCGCGCGCTTCGAGCAGCTCCAGCGCGCCGCGGGATTTCGAACAGCGCGGGTTGTGGTAGAGGATCAAATCGGTCATGGGCGAGTCATATCGGCTAGGAGAGTGGCGGCTATTCTAACCGCGTCACCGCTCCGTCTGTATCCGGCGCGGCTGTGGCATGCGGCTGGGGTGGCCCGCAAGCATTGGCCGCCGGTCGCCTGCTGCTTGTAAACTCGCGCCTTTACTTGGGTATCCGGCCCATTCGGTCCTACACGCCGCGACTCGCGGGCTACTGAATCGGCTCTAAGGAGAGGGCATGCGCCAGCGCTACGACGATGCGATAGAGTTTTGGCGATTCCTGTGGCAGCGTTTTCTCGACGATCGCGCGCCCAACAGCGCCGCAGCGCTGACCTACACCACGCTGTTTGCCGTGGTGCCGATGATGACCGTGACCTTCGCCATGCTCTCGGCGATCCCGACGTTCGGCGGCGTGGGCGAGCAGATCCAGAGCTTCATCCTGCGCAACTTCCTGCCCGCTTCCGGCGAGACGGTGCGCGAATACCTGATGGGCTTCACTACCCAGGCGCGCCAGCTGACCTGGCTCGGCGTACTGTTCCTGGCGATTACCGCATTCACCATGCTGGTCACGGTGGAGAAGGCGTTCAACACCATCTGGCGAGTGCGCCAGCCACGCCGCGGGGTGTCTAGCTTCCTGCTGTACTGGGCGATTCTCAGCCTCGGGCCGCTGCTGCTCGGCACCGGCTTCGTGGTCAGCACCTACATCACCTCGCTGTCACTGATCTCCGGTCCGGACGCGATCATCGGGGTGAAGACCCTGCTGCGTTACATGCCGCTGCTGTCCAGTGTGGCGGCATTCACCCTGATCTACGCGACGGTGCCGAACACCCGGGTGCCGGTGAAGCACGCCTTGATCGGCGGCGCCTTGGCCGCGCTGTTGTTCGAAGTGGCGAAGATGCTGTTCGGCCTGTACGTGCGGCTGTTCCCTGGCTACCAGCTGATTTACGGCGCCTTCGCGACGGTGCCGCTGTTCCTGTTGTGGGTCTACCTGTCCTGGCTGATCGTGCTGTTCGGGGCGGAGTTGGTGTGCAACCTGTCCAGCTCGCGTATCTGGCGGCGCCGCGGGGTGCCGCGCTTGCTGGTGCTGCTCGGGGTCCTGCGGGTGTTCCATGACCGTCAGCTCCTCGGCGAGAGCGTCGCGCTGCGCGATGTGCACCGGCAGGGCTGGCGCTTACCGGAGGATGAGTGGGACGAGGTGCTGGATTTCCTCGAACGCGAACAACTGATCTGCCGCGCCACCGGCGGTGGTTGGGTGCTGTGCCGCGACTTGGCGCATTACAGCCTGCACCGTCTGATCAGCCGCAATCCCTGGCCGATCCCGCGCCCCGAGCAATTGCCGGCCTCCCTGGATGAAGCCTGGTATCCACCGTTCCGCAAGGCCCTGGAGCAGTTCCAGCAGCATCAGCAGGCGCTGTTTGGGGCGAGCCTGGCGGTGTGGTTGCAGAGTCATGATCAAGTGCCCGTGGTGAAAGGGCCTGATTCCGTCGAGTGACGAAAAAGGTCAGTTTGCGGCGCGTTTTCCGGGCCCCTGACTGCTCTGTCAGGCCCGCGGCGTGTGGCCAGGTGTGCTGGTGTGCTGGCACGCTTCTGGCAATCGGCCATTATCGGTCGACGTGAAACGGATGGATGCGCGGGATGGGCAGCAAGCAGTGCAAAAAGGTCATTCAGCTTCGGCAGTGGGATGCCGAGCGCGCCCTGGCTGACCTGAACCGGATTACCGGCCTGCAGTTTGCGAGTTGGCCGGAATCCCTGGTCGAGGAACGACCGGGCGAGACCCACGAAACTGATGAGGGAGTGGTGCGGGAGGCGGTGCTGCCGTGTGCGCGCTAGCGCAGCGGCTCAAGCCAGGACGCGTTGCGCTTCGCTGGCGCGCTGCTCGACGGCCTGGGCGAACAGCTCCTCGACGATCAGGCTGCGTACTGTCACCGCGGCGCGCAGGTGGATTTGCATCTCGCGGACCTGCTGCTTGACCGGCAAACGGGCGATGCCGGACAGCAGAATCTTGTGCTGAGCGTTGACCTTGCCATGGTCGACCATTACTTCGCGGCGCACGCCGCCATCCTGGTAGACCACCATCAGCGTCACCGGCAGATTGGCCAGCCCAGGCAGCTGCAACCAGGTGGCGACGTTGAATTCGGCGATTCGCCCTTCGTAGGGCGTGACCAGCGTGGCGGCGTTCTCGCTGATGCGCGAGGGCACGTTACCGATCAGCTTGTCGTGGGCTTGGGTCATGGCGATTCCCGGCTGATTCTAGGGGTGGCGAATGGGCCGGATTATAGGCACGCCCGTACCGATGAAACTGTGCGCTTGGCCGCCAGGCGGCGTGACTGCGCTCGCAGTTCTCGCGCTACGCCAGCTTGAGCGGGTAGCGGCTTACCAAGGGGGTGACCAGGTTGGCCGCGGCCAGCGGGACGACGGCCTGGTTGTGCAGACTCGCCAGCTGCAGCCAGAGGTTCTCGCCTTCGACGAACTGGCCATGCGGCAGCCATAGGCCGTGATGCCAGGCGTTGCCCTGCACCGGTGTGCTTTGCAGAACGCCGGCGTGGGTTTGCGAGTTGGGTGCGCGACGCAGCCAGACTGGCCGCGGCAGGCCTTTGAGGTAGCGCAGGCCGAGGTGCAGGCCCTCGTCGTTGCGATGGCGCCAGCGGATCAGGGCGAGCACCGGGGTGGTGTTGCCCAGCAGCAACAACAGCTGGCCGACCGGCAGCTGGGCGCCCAGGTCGGCATTGCACAGCAGTCGGGCGCCGCCTGGGCTGACGTCGAGCACCTGCGCCGTGCACTGAGTGGGGCGCTGTTCCAAGAGTTGGGCATGGATCGCCGGTAGACCGATGACCAGCGCGCACTCGCTGCTGTGATCGGTGCGCACGTGACGGCGTTGCTGGCGTCCCAGCCAGTGCTGACGCACCCGCTCGAGCAGTTGCCGTTCGCGCCCGCTCTGCAGGGGCGCGGGCTCGTGCAGGGCAATCAGCAGGGCGCCTAGTTCGAAGCGCCGCAGGTAGGCGACCTCGCCGTCGGGCGCTTGCTCGAGCGCCAGGCACGGCTGGGCATCGCTGAGATCGACAGTGGGCCCTTCGCTTTCGTCTTCGTCGTCCCAGGGTTGCAGGCGTGGCAGTGCCGCAAGGGGCGCCAGCGCGCCGAACAGCAGCGGCGCTTCGCCTTCGGCGAGATGGAATGGATTGCTCAATGCAAGCAGCAGTTGCTGCTGGTACAGGCCGCGCAAGGTGTTGGCCGACTGCGGTTGGAAAGCTGCCGCGACGGGCTCGTCCAGGCATTCCTGACGCTCGCCGATCCAGTACAGCAGATGGCTGTCGCGCCACAGGCTGGCGGGCGGCTCATGGTAGAGCTGGTAATGACGCAGCAGGGTCTGGGCCAGGAAGTGCTGGGCCATGTACAGGCACCAGGCAAGGTGCGGGCGCGATGGCTGGCGACCTTGCAGGATCTGCAGCAGCAGGCGCTTGAAGCCGGCCGCCATCTCGCCGCACAGGCGCACGAACAGCGTCGGCGGCGCGTGGTGCCCGTTGTAGCCGGCGGCGTAGTGCCGGTACTCCTCGGCAAAGCTTTGCAGGGCCCGCTGCCTTTCGAGTAAGGTCATGGCGCAGCGATTCAGCCGAAACAGCAGACTCAGCGCTTGTTGCAGCCCGTGCTCGTGGGGGAGCGCGCGCGCACTGGCAAGCTGCTGATGGAGGTCGCTCAAGGAATCCGCAAGCTCTTCGCGGATGTCAGGCACTTCGAGGCGCAAGGCATCCAGCGTCATATCAACCCTGCATAGTTGAGGATCGATTGCATGGGAATGCGACTCCAGAGGTCGATGGGGCGGTTCGTCATGACTGTGATTGCCGGGCTTCTTCTGGCCGGTTGTGCCGAAGACGCAGGTGTCGATCAGCATGGACGAAAGGTAGCGGTTGAGCGGTTGGAAGACCAGTGGTTAGTGATTAATTACTGGGCCGAATGGTGTGGCCCCTGCCGAACCGAAATCCCCGAACTCAACCATCTGGCCAAGGAGCTCAAGGGGCAGCAGGTCGAGGTGTTCGGGGTCAATTTCGATGGCCTGCAGGGCGCCGAGTTGGCGAAGAGCAGCGAGGCGCTCGGCATCGAGTTCACCGTGCTGGCCACCGACCCGGCCACGCGCTTCAGCTTGCCGCGGAGCGAAGCACTGCCTGTCACGTACCTGGTGGATAAATCCGGCAAGGTGCGCGATCGCTTGATGGGGGAGCAGACCGCGGCCGGGCTGCGCAAGCGTCTGCTCGAGCTGCAGGCGAGCGACTAACGAGGAGAGGCGCGATGACACGCAAATGCATGCACGGCTACATCAATGGTCGGGTTCAGGGCGTCGGTTTTCGTCAACATACCGCCGAACAGGCCGAGCGTCTGGACCTCGATGGCTGGGTGCGCAATCTCGCCGATGGGCGCGTCGAGGTGTTGTTCGAGGGCGGGGAGGGTGCCGTTGCCGAGCTGATCGACTGGTTGGCTGAAGGGCCGGCGAGCGCCAGCGTGAGCGAGGTGGAGCTGGAGGAGCAGCCCGTGCAAGGGATCACGGGCTTCATCGTTCGCCGCTGACGGCGCCTGGCTTCAGTTGTTCTGACCGGGGTCCGCGGCAATCCGGCCGGCGTCCTTCATCAGCGACTTGAGAAAGTCCTGCTGAAGCTCCGGATCATTGCGGGTCAGTTCGATCAGGCTCTGCTCGAGCTCGTTGGCTTCTTCTTCGAGGCCGAGATCGGAGAGACGCTTCACGCGGTGCACCCACTGCGGCACTTCATCATCTTCCAGGTCGTCGTAGATCAGCGCGTGGGCTTCTAGCAGTTTGCCGCGCAGTGTGCGGCTGACCATCAGCGAAGCATCGGCGCGCACATTGTCCTGCGGGTCTTCGACACTCAGCAGCAAGGTGCCGACACGGCTGAGGTCCTGCTCGGCAAACGGCTCGTCGAGCAGGTTCAAGCGCAACATGCCGTTGCGGTCGGTGGTCAGCTCATGGCTGTCTTTGCCGGCCTTGACCAGCACGGGGCGCTCGGCCCAGGGCAGACTGGAATACTCCATGCGCTTGTCCAGCTGCTTTTCGTCGATGCTGGCGAGGTTCTGCTGGGAGCGCCCGTTGGACTGCACGTTCATGGCTGGGTTGAGTCCGGCGAAGCCGTAACTGATCCAGCCCTTGGTGGCACTGTCCGGCAGGCTGCCGAGCGCCACTACGTTCACCACGTTGGCGCCGATCCCGGCGACCACCGCCAGCGCGCCGAGCGGTACTTCATACAGCTCGCGCCAGGGCTGGTAGGGCGTGTAGCGGTCATAGCGGCGGGTCACTTCGAACTCAGTGACTTCGAAGGTCTTCTGCTCGCTGATGCGCATGCGGCGCTGCGGCAACTCCAGCACGCGCGGCTCGCCGGTTTCGATCTGCAGGCTGTGGTTCAGCAATTTGCGCTCGACGCGCTCCTCATGCTCGCTGCGCTGCGGCAGGTGGTTGGCGCAGGCGCTCAGGAGGAGGGCGCCGCACAGGGCGGCGCCGGGACGGATAAAACTACGTACGAACATGGGGTCTCGCGGATCAGCGCGCTATTCGGGCCTGAATGAACGGCAGGATGTCGGTGAGCGCAAGGGTCTGCGCTTCGGTTTCGCGGCGGCTCTTGTACTCGACCTTGCCGTCGGCCAGGCCGCGGTCGCTGACCACGATGCGGTGGGGAATGCCGATCAGCTCCATATCGGCGAACTTGATGCCGGGGCTGGTCTTCTTGTCGCGGTCGTCGAGCAGCACTTCGTAGCCGGCTGCGGTCAGCTCCGCATACAGTTTGTCGGTAGTGTCGCGGACTTCTTCGTTCTCGTAGCGCAGCGGCACCAGGGCGATCTGGAAGGGCGTCAGCACATCGTTCCAGATGATCCCGCGGTCGTCGTAGTTCTGCTCGATGGCGGCCGCCACCACGCGGGACACGCCGATTCCATAGCAGCCCATGGTGAGTACGACGGGTTTGCCGTTCTCGCCCATCACGGTGCAGTTCATCGCCTGGCTGTACTTCTGGCCCAGCTGGAAGATGTGGCCCACTTCGATGCCGCGACGAATCACCAGGGTGCCCTGGCCATCCGGGCTCGGGTCGCCGGCTACCACGTTGCGCAGGTCGGCGACGCTCGGCAGCGGCAGGTCGCGCTCCCAGTTCACGCCGAAGTAGTGTTTGTCGTCGACGTTGGCGCCGGCGGCGAAGTCGCTCAGCAGTGCCACCGAACGGTCGATGATGCAGGGGATGGGCAGGTTGACCGGGCCCAGCGAGCCGGCGCCCGCACCGATGGCGGTGCGAATTTCGGCTTCCGAGGCGAACTCCAACGGGCTGGCGACTTGTTCGAGATTGGCGGCCTTGATCTCGTTCAGTTCGTGATCGCCACGCACCACCAAGGCGATCAGAGTGCCGGGCTCGGCACCATGGACAACCAGGGTCTTGATGGTCTTCTCGATCGCCATGCTGAAGCCGTCCACCAGTTCGGCGATGGTCTTGGCGTTCGGTGTATCGATCAGGCGCAATGTTTCGGTCGCGACGCCACGGGCGCTTTCACGCGGAATGGCTTCGGCCTTCTCGATGTTGGCGGCGTAGTCGGAGCTGTCGCTGAAGGCGATGGCGTCTTCGCCGGACTCGGCGAGGACATGGAATTCATGCGAGCCGGTGCCGCCGATGGAGCCGGTGTCAGCCTGCACCGGGCGGAAGTCGAGGCCCAGACGCGCGAAGATATTGCTGTAGGCAAGGTGCATGCGGTCGTAGGTGACTTGCAGCGAGGCCTGGTCGGAGTGGAAGGAGTAGGCGTCCTTCATGATGAATTCGCGACCACGCATCAGGCCGAAGCGCGGGCGGATCTCATCACGGAATTTGGTCTGGATCTGATACAGGTTGATCGGCAGCTGCTTGTAGCTGCTCAGTTCATTGCGCGCGAGGTCGGTAATGACTTCCTCGTGAGTGGGGCCGGCGCAGAAATCGCGATCGTGGCGGTCCTTGATGCGCAGCAGTTCAGGGCCGTACTGCTCCCAGCGACCGGATTCCTGCCACAGCTCGGCGGGCTGGATGCCAGGCATCAGCACCTCGAGCGCGCCGGCGGCATTCATCTCTTCGCGGACGATCTTCTCGACCTTGCGCAGCACCCGCAGACCCATGGGCAGCCAGGTGTACAGGCCCGATGCCAGTTTGCGGATCAGGCCAGCACGCAGCATCAGCTGATGGCTGATGACCACTGCGTCGGAGGGAGTTTCTTTAAGGGTCGAGAGCAGGTATTGGCTGGTGCGCATGATGGGCCGCTGTGTCGAGTGCGAATTGGGAAGCAGGGCCGCATTGTACGGCGCTTGTACAGTGGCGTACAGGCGCGGCAGGGCGTGCATCTGGCTGATTGCGTCGCCCACAAAAAAGCCCGGCAATTGCTTGCCGGGCTCTTGGGCTTTACGCGAGTAGCGTGGAAATTACAGGATTTCCAGCGGGTACTCGACGAACAGGCGCCACTCGTTCAGGTCTGGGCTCCAGTCGCTATTGTCGCTGCGATAGATCGAGTTACGGGCCTTGAACGCTAGATCTTTAGCTGGGCCGCTCTGGATCACGTATTTGACTTGATTGAAGAACTCGCGCTCTTTGGCGTCGTCAGCGCCGACGATGCCAGTGTCGATGTCCTTGCCGTAAACGTAGGCGGATTTCCAGCTCAGACCCGGCGCGCCAAAGGTGGCGAAGTCAAGCTCGTAGCTGGCTTGCAGGGATTTCTCATCTTTGTTGTTGAAGTCGGAATAGTACGAGTTGGAAAGGAATATAGCGCTGCCGCCGTCACCCAAGTCGTAGGCGTAACCCACGTCACCGCTGTTCTGCTGATAGGCCAGAATGAAGGCGTGCGCGCCGGTAGTGAATTTGCTTGCCAGGCTCCAGATGGTGTTGTTGTCACCCAGGATGCCGGTGCCGAAGAAGCTGTCGGCAACTTCGTCGTTGTCGTACTTGGTTTTGTAGATATTGAAATCGAAGTTCAGCGCTTGGTCGTCGGAGAACGGAATGGTGTAGTTCACATTCGCGTATTGTTTGCGGTAGACATTGTCAATGTCGGACCAGTACAGCGCCGCAGACAGGTTGTCCGTAAATTGGTAGCTAGCACCGGCGACGTCAGTGCTTTCCAGTTCTGCACCGTCGCGGCTCGGGTCAGCCATTGGGCTCTCGGCGGTGAAGTGGCCCAAGTTCACTTCAAGGCCTTCAATTTCTTTGCTGGTGAGTAGTGTGCCAGAGAACGACTGCGGCAGCAGGCGGGAGTCGTCATAGGCTAGGACCGGCATGTTCGGCATTTGGTCGCCGTACTTCAGTACGGTGTTGGACAGCTGAACTTTGACGGCCGCGCCGCCCTGAGACAGGTCATCTGTCCAGTCTTCATGGTCGTCGCGGGGGTCGCGATCTTTGAACATGTCGGTTTGGCCGCCATCGAGCTTCAGGCCCAGAAGACCAAACGCGTCAACGCCGAAGCCTACGGTGCCTTGAGTGAAGCCGGACTCGAAGGTGCCGATGAAGCCTTGGCCCCAAGTTTCCCGATCACGTTCACCGTCTTTGTAATCACGGTTCCAGTAGGTATTGCGCAGCAGCAGAGTTGCGCTGGCGTCATCGACAAAACCTTTCGAATCGGACTGCGCGCTTGCGAAGGCCAGTTGGGTGCTGCCAGCGGCTACGGCTGCGGCAATTAGGCTCCACTTCATCACTTGCATCGTGATTGCTCCTTTGGTTTGAAGAGTTGTGCTACCCGTCATAGTAGTTGTCTGGGTGGCTCTTTCTTTTTGTGACCGCGCTAACCGTATAGCACGCGGACAATGTTGGCGATAGTTGCTTTCGGTTCCTGGCTTACTCTTTATCTGGTTGTCGCAAAAACAGATGAGGCGTGTCGCAATTTCATATTTTTATCGTTTCTTGGCCTTGCGCATGCTTGTGTTTTTCTTGGCTTTTCAATGCGTAAGGGTCAGTTAAGGTGAGTTGACGTAGAAGTCCACTTTATGTGGGCGAGGGCTCCTTGGAAAGTTTGTCCTTTACCCGCTTGAGTGGGACCTTTTTGCGTGCCTTTCCGCTCATCCATTAACTGGTTAAATCCTCTCTAGCAACAAGCGTGCACAAATTGGCGGGCTGCTTCGAGAATTTGTTGGGGGTTGGCGAATGGGCTGCTTGGGAGCAGTGCCTCCGCAGTTTCTCCTGCGGCAATGGCGAGCCTTTGTCGCGGGCGGTTGCAGCCCGTCTGGCGTTGTCTGCTCCATTTCGGTGCGTCTCATCCGGATGAATATAGACGACGGTGCGCGTATTCTGTCCAGCCAGAGGTGCAGCTTTTTATTGGAGGTTTGATGTTCGCGCTAGATCCCCGCCTGCAGCAGGACACGCAGCTTGTCGGCGACTTTCCGTTGTGCAGTTTGTTGCTGATGAATGAGTCGCGTTATCCCTGGTTCATTCTGGTGCCGCGCCGGGCAGAGGTCAGTGAGCTGTTCCAGCTGGATGGGGAAGATCAGCAGCAGTTGTGGCGGGAAACCACGGCGCTGGCCGAAACCCTGAAAGATGCGTTTTCGGCCGATAAGATGAATGTTGCGACGCTAGGCAACGTGGTCGGTCAGTTGCACATGCATGTGATCGTCCGGCGTCGCGAGGATGCGGCGTGGCCGGCGCCGGTTTGGGGCAAGTTTGCTCCGGAGCCCTACAGCGCAGAGCAGGTCGAGGCGATTCGCTCGCGCTTGGGTCTGGTGTTGGGCAATGACTTTCGTTTTGCTGAGGAGTGATGCGGCATGAGTACGGAAAATCGCCTCACTGAGCTCGAGAGTCGCCTGGCGTTTCAGGACGATACCATTCAGGCCCTAAGTGATGAGCTGCTGGCCCAGCAGCGCATTGTTGAACGGCTGCAGTTGCAGTTGGCTGCCCTGGCGAAGCGTCAGGACGAGCTGCAGGGTCGCTTTGAAATTGCCCAGGATGATGGTCCGCCGCCGCATTACTGATGGCGGGGTGTGTAATAAAAAAGGCGGCAGGATGATCCTGCCGCCTTTTTTATTGAGTGTTGTGTCGTTTAACGGCGTTGCGCCAACAGTGAAACGACATCTTCCGCCTGCAGGCCTTTGTCGCGCTGCATGACCGAGAACTCCACGCGCTGACCTTCTACCAGGATGCGGTGGCCTTCGCCGCGAATGGCGCGGAAGTGAACGAAGATATCGTCGCCGGCATCGCGAGAAATGAAGCCGAACCCCTTGGAGGTATTGAACCACTTCACGGTGCCGGTTTCGCGGTTGCCGAGCGGGTGGTCAGTGGCAGTGGGGCGGGACTTCAGGCGCAGATTGATTGCCAGGTGCAGTACGGTGGCGCCGAGCACTATGAGCACGCTCAGCAATACCGCAGGCTGATCGGCGATCACTTGCAGCGGGGCGAGCAAGATCAGGCTTTGCAAGATCACCGCAAATACCAGCATTGCCGATACCAGGCCTTGCAGCTGGTGGCGGATGCCGGCGTGCCAAATGGGTTGCAGCGGGGCAAGCAGCAGATTCGCCAAGCCAAACAGGGCCAGGTAGATCGCATCAGGTTGTTGCAAGTAGGGCAGCGCTTCGGGGTGCAAGGTTGGAACGAAGGACAGCAGCAGGGCGGCGGCGCCCGTAAGCAGATGGACGAACTTCAACATGGGTAATGAACTCGCTTGATTAAGACTTAAAACAGATAAAAGCGAGCATGGCGCCTACGCCTGTAACGAGAGGAGTGTGCGCGTGACGCGCGTGGTGTCATGCCCGATCGCCGCCGGCAGGCTGTATTGCAAGGCGGCAGTGGGTATTTAACAGGAAAGCCGGAGGGCGCTCAAATCAAGCGGTTAGCGGGCTTTGAGGGGTGGCGAGGAAAACCTGGTTACGGCCATTGCGCTTGGCTTGATACAGCGCATCGTCGGCGCGGGTCAGCAGGCTTTCCAGATTGTCGCCGGGCTGGGCCATGGCCAGGCCAAAGCTCGCGGTGATGGTGTCCAGCAGTTGATCGGTGCGGCGCACCTTGACGCGCAGCGCCTGGATCTTCAGGCGCAATTGCTCGGCGAAGCCTCGCATGCTGTGGGTGCCGTCGCAGTCGCGCAAGATGATGCAGAACTCTTCGCCGCCGTAACGCGCAGCCATGGCGCGGGTAGGGAGGAGGTCGCGCAGCAGTTGGCCGACGTGCTGCAGGACGCGATCGCCGAGCGGGTGGCCGTACTGGTCGTTGAACTGCTTGAAGTGGTCGATATCCAGGATCACCAGGCCAACGCCTTCGTGGCCGCTGGCGAGGGTTTGCTCGAGCAGGCGGGTGAAGGCGTGGCGGTTGAAGACCTGGGTAAGGCTGTCCAGGTTGGCTGCCAGGTGCGCGCGCTGCAGTTGGCTGCGCAAGTGCAGGATTTCATCCTGTGCCGCATGCAGTCGCTGGAGGAAACGCTCCTGCTCCGCCTGCATCTGCTGGGTGCTGAGTTGCAGGTCGCTGAGGACGTTCGGCAGGTCGTCGATGATTGGCTCGTGGAGTGCGGCCAGGCCCTGATTCAGGCTCTGCTGATAGGCCTGGTTGTGGACGATATTGCCCGATACGTCACCTTCCATGTTGTCGACCAGGTCGATGACCTGTTGCTGGCCGGCGCGGGCTTCTTCCAGTTCGCCGCGAATGACGAACTCGCGAAACAGTTTGACCGCGGTCTCCGGTGGAAAGGTGTTGAAGTCGTTGACCGTCTTGTCCATTCGCCGGTTCAGTTCGGCATGCTGGCCCTGGCTGTAGGTGTACCAGAGCGCGTAGTGAACCGGATTGGGTGGGATGTCATGGCGAACCATGAGGGGAACGGCTTGTTTGAGTAGCGTCGCCGCCTCGCGGGTTTGTTCCGGATAGAGTTCCAGGATGCTCGGGCTTTTGGGCGGCGGATTCATTCACGTCACTGTGGAAAGGCGGTAGATGGTGCAGAGCATAGAACAGGCGATTTGCTGCCGCCTAGTGCAGGGCCCGGTTGGGTAACCGGGCCTGTCGGGCGCTCGAAGGTCAGGCGGCCAGCAAGCTGCGCAGCATCCAGGCAGTCTTCTCGTGCACTTGCATGCGCTGGGTGAGCAGGTCGGCGGTGGGTTCGTCGCTGACTTTGTCGAGCAGGGGGAAGATGCCGCGTGCGGTGCGCACTACGGCTTCCTGGCCCTGAACCAGCAGCTTGATCATGTCATTGGCGGCGGGCACGCCTTCTTCTTCTTTAATGGAGGAGAGGCGGGCGTAGGCGGCATACGTTCCGGGAGCCGGGAAGCCCAGGGCTCGAATGCGCTCGGCGATGGCGTCAACCGCCAGGGCCAGTTCGGTGTACTGCGCCTCGAACATCAGGTGCAGGGTGTTGAACATCGGGCCAGTGACGTTCCAGTGGAAGTTGTGGGTCTTCAGGTACAGCGTGTAGGTGTCTGCAAGCAGGCGCGACAGACCGTCGGCGATAGCAGCGCGATCCTGTTCAGCGATGCCGATGTTGATTTCCATACCGTTTCTCCTTTGCTAAGCGGGTGGTGAGCCCCTTGATGGACACAGCCTAGCATGGCCGTTTGCGGCGTCCTCTTGGCTTGTGTCAATCAAACCTATGATTGCTGGCTATCGATCGCAGTGCGCTGCTGCTGTCCCGTATCGCCCGTGGACGGGCTGCGAGCTCAGTCCAAATGAGCGCCTTGCGCCTCTCCTGTAGAGCTGCCTGCCTTGGCTGCACGGGTTGCATGAACCATATATAATCCCGCTCTTTGCTGCGGCCAGTGGTCTGCGGCAAGCATGTTCGATGATCGGAAACACACGATGCCTATTTATGAGTATCAGTGCGCGTCCTGTGGCCATCAGCTGGAAGCCCTGCAGAAATTCAGCGATGCGCCGCTGGTCGATTGCCCGACCTGCCTCGCGCCCGAATTGACCAAAATGCTGTCTGTTCCTGGCTTTCGCCTCAAGGGCGCCGGCTGGTATGAAACCGATTTCAAGACCGGCGCGAAGAAGAATCTCGCCGGCGACAATGCCCCGGCGTGCCAGGCCGGCGGATGCGGCGCCGGTGCCTGTGCGGCCGATTGACGGCCCTGAACGATTTCCCGACTTTTAGAGAGAAGAAGCCCCCATCATGATGCGCAGCCATTATTGCGGCCAGTTGAACGAGAGCCTGGACGGCCAGGAAATCACCCTTTGCGGTTGGGTCCACCGTCGTCGTGACCATGGCGGCGTGATCTTCCTCGATATCCGTGACCGCGAAGGCCTGGCTCAGGTGGTGTTCGATCCGGATCGTGCGGAGACCTTCGCTAAGGCCGACCGTGTGCGCAGCGAGTACGTGGTCAAGATCACCGGTAAGGTGCGTCTGCGTCCGGCCGGTGCGGTCAATACCAACATGGCTTCCGGCGCCATCGAGGTGCTGGGCTATGAGCTGGAAGTGCTCAACGAAGCGGAAACCCCGCCGTTCCCGCTCAACGAGTACACCGACGTCGGCGAGGAAACCCGCCTGCGTTACCGCTTCATCGACCTGCGTCGTCCGGAGATGGCGGAGAAGCTCAAGCTGCGTTCGCGCATCACCTCGAGCATCCGTCGCTACCTCGACGAAAACGGCTTCCTCGACGTCGAAACGCCGATCCTGACCCGCGCAACTCCGGAAGGCGCGCGCGACTATCTGGTGCCGAGTCGCACCCACGCCGGCAGCTTCTTTGCCTTGCCTCAGTCGCCGCAGCTGTTCAAGCAGCTGCTGATGGTGGCCGGCTTCGACCGCTACTACCAGATCGCCAAGTGCTTCCGTGACGAAGACCTGCGTGCCGACCGCCAGCCGGAATTCACCCAGATCGACATCGAGACCAGCTTCCTCGACGAGAGCGACATCATCGCCATCACCGAGAAGATGATTCGCCAGCTGTTCAAGGAAGTGCTGGACCTGGAGTTCGGCGAGTTCCCGCACATGCCGTTCGAGGAAGCCATGCGCCGCTATGGCTCCGACAAGCCGGACCTGCGTATTCCGCTGGAGCTGGTGGACGTCGCCGATCAGCTCCAGGCCGTCGAGTTCAAGGTGTTTTCCGGCCCGGCCAACGATCCGAAAGGTCGCGTCGCCGCGTTGCGCGTACCGGGTGCGGCGAACATGCCGCGCAGCCAGATCGACGATTATACCAAGTTCGTCGGCAACTACGGCGCCAAGGGCCTGGCGTACATCAAGGTCAACGAGCGCGCCAAGGGTGTTGACGGCCTGCAATCGCCGATCGTCAAGTTCATCCCCGAGGCCAACCTCAACGTGATCCTCGATCGCGTTGGTGCGCAGGATGGCGACCTGGTGTTCTTCGGTGCCGACCGCTTCAAGGTGGTCTGCGACGCGCTGGGCGCGCTGCGCATCAAGGTCGGTCATGACCTCAAGCTGCTCACCTGCGAGTGGGCGCCGATGTGGGTGGTCGACTTCCCGATGTTTGAAGAGAACGACGATGGCAGCCTGACCTCGCTGCACCACCCGTTCACCTCGCCGAAGTGCACCCCGGCGGAGCTGGAGGCCAATCCGGCCGCCGCGCTGTCGCGGGCTTACGACATGGTGCTGAACGGTACCGAGCTGGGCGGTGGTTCGATCCGTATCCACGACAAGGCCATGCAGCAAACCGTGTTCCGCGTGCTTGGCATCAACGAAGAAGAACAGCAGGAGAAGTTCGGCTTCCTCCTTGATGCGCTGAAGTTCGGTGCGCCGCCGCATGGTGGCCTGGCCTTCGGTCTCGATCGCCTGGTGATGCTGATGACCGGCGCGCAATCGATTCGCGAAGTGATCGCCTTCCCGAAAACCCAGAGCGCCGCCTGCGTGATGACCCAGGCGCCAGGTGTGGTCGATGCCAAGGCACTGCGCGAACTGCACATTCGCCTGCGCGAGCAGCAGAAGGCCGAGTAAGGCTGTGCCCCTCCCTTGCTGCCGGGGGAGGGGACTTTCGAATTGAAGTACGGAGTGAGTTATGGCCGGGCATTCCAAGTGGGCCAACATCAAACACCGCAAGGGACGTCAGGACGCCAAGCGCGGCAAGATATTCACCAAGCTGATTCGTGAGTTGACCGTGGCCGCCAAGAGCGGCGGCAATCCGGCGGACAACCCGCGTCTGCGCCTCGCAGTCGACAAGGCGCTGACCGCCAACATGACCCGCGACACCATCGATCGTGCCATCGCTCGCGGCGCCGGCTCGAGCGAGGCGGACAACATGGTCGAGCTGAGCTACGAGGGTTACGCACCGAGTGGCGTGGCGATCATCGTCGAGGCCATGACCGACAACCGCAATCGCACCGCGGCCGATGTTCGTCATGCGTTCACCAAATGCGGTGGCAACCTCGGCACCGATGGTTCGGTGTCCTACATGTTCGAGCGCAAGGGGCAGATAAGCTTCGCGCCTGGCGTCAGCGAAGATGCCCTGATGGAGGCGGCGTTGGAGGCTGGTGCTGATGACGTGGTGGCGCAGGACGACGGCTCGGTCGAGGTGTTTACCTCGTTTGCCGATTTTCTTTCGGTCAATGAGGCGCTGACCGCGGCCGGTTTCAAGGGCGACGAAGCCGAAGTGGCGATGATCCCGTCGATCAGTGCGCCGGTCACCGATCTGGAAACTGCGCAGAAGGTCCTCAAGCTGATCGACATGCTGGAAGACCTGGACGACGTGCAAAACGTCTACCACAACGCCGAGATTCCGGACGAGCTCATGGAACAGCTGGGCTGATCCGCTTGCGCCACAATCTGCCGGAAGTCGTTCGGGTCATGTGGTCCGAGGCTTCCGGTTTTTTATTGGCGGATTTCGGTGACGTCGCGTTAGGCTACCCATATACTCGCGAACTGGATAAATAGACAGTGAGGCCGCCGCAGCCGGCGTAACCACCCATGACGCTGATTCTTGGCATCGACCCCGGCTCGCGAATCACCGGCTACGGCCTGGTGCGTGCGGGCGCCCGTGGGTGTGAGTACGTGGCGTCGGGCTGCATTCGCACGGGCAGTGGCGCCTTACCAGAGCGCCTGCGCGCAGTGTTTCGTGGGGTTGCCGAGGTGATTCAGACCTACGGGCCGGTAACCATGGGAATCGAGCAGGTGTTCATGGCCCGCAATGCTGACTCGGCACTGAAGCTCGGGCAGGCGCGCGGCGCGGCGATTGTCGCGGCGGCGGAGGCAGGGCTGGAAATCGCCGAATACACCGCCACCCAGGTCAAGCAGGCGGTCGTTGGCACTGGCGCGGCGGATAAGCAGCAGGTGCAGATGATGGTCATGCACCTGCTGGGGTTGGTGCAGAAGCCGCAGATCGACGCCTCGGACGCGCTGGCGATCGCCCTGTGCCATGCCCATACCCGTTCCAGTTTGATCCCCCACGGCCTGTCCAGCGCCAAGCGGCGCGGCGGCCGTCTGCGTCTTTGAAGTAAGGAATGACTGTGATCGGACGATTGCGCGGCACCTTGGCGGAGAAACAGCCGCCGTCTTTGATTCTGGATGTGAATGGCGTCGGTTATGAGCTGGAAGTACCGATGACCACCCTATATCGTCTGCCGGGCGTGGGTGAGCCGGTGACCCTGCACACGCATCTGGTCGTCCGCGAAGATGCGCATTTGCTGTATGGCTTCTATGAAAAGCGCGACCGCGAGCTGTTTCGCGAGCTGATCCGGCTAAATGGCGTGGGACCGAAGTTGGCCCTGGCGCTGATGTCAGGATTGGAAGTGGACGAGTTGGTGCGCTGCGTGCAGGCCCAGGATACTTCCGCGCTGATCAAGGTTCCGGGCGTCGGCAAGAAGACCGCTGAGCGCCTGCTGGTGGAATTGAAGGACCGTTTCAAGGCCTGGGAAACCATGCCGGCGATTGCTCCGTTGGTCGCGGAACCCCGCGGCGGCGCCGCAGTCTCAAGCGCGGAGAATGATGCGGTCAGCGCATTGATTACCCTCGGATTCAAACCGCAGGAGGCCAGCCGCGCCGTGGCGGCCATCCAGGAACCGGGCTTGAGTAGCGAAGAATTGATCCGGCGTGCCCTCAAGGGCATGGCCTGAACCTAAGTGGAAAACGCCTGATGATCGAAGCCGACCGCCTGATTACCGCCACCGGACGCGACCGCGAAGAGCAGCTCGATCGCGCGATTCGCCCGCTGCGCCTGGCCGAGTACATCGGTCAGCCGAGTGTGCGCGAGCAGATGGAGCTGTTCATCCAGGCGGCCAAGGGGCGCAGTGAAGCCTTGGATCACACGCTGATCTTCGGGCCGCCCGGGCTCGGCAAGACCACCTTGGCGAACATCATTGCCCAGGAAATGGGCGTGTCGATCAAGAGCACGTCCGGGCCGGTGCTCGAGCGTCCCGGCGACCTGGCGGCAATGTTGACCAATCTCGAAGCCGGCGACGTCCTGTTTATCGACGAGATTCATCGCCTGTCGCCGATTGTCGAGGAAGTCCTGTATCCCGCGATGGAGGATTTCCAGCTCGACATCATGATCGGTGAGGGGCCGGCAGCCCGCTCGATCAAGCTCGACCTGCCGCCGTTCACCCTGATTGGTGCCACCACGCGCGCTGGCATGCTGACCAATCCGCTGCGTGACCGTTTCGGTATCGTGCAGCGTCTGGAGTTCTACGGCACCGATGACCTGGCGACCATCATTCGCCGCTCGGCGGGAATTCTCGGTCTGGGTCTCGAGGCTCAGGGTGCATTGGAGATCGCCCGCCGTGCGCGTGGCACGCCGCGCATCGCCAACCGCTTGCTGCGCCGAGTGCGCGATTACGCCGAAGTGCGTGCGCCGGGACAGATCACCCGTTCAACGGCTGATCTGGCGCTGAACTTGCTGGATGTCGACGAGCGCGGCTTCGATCATCAGGATCGTCGCCTGCTGCTGACCATGATCGAGAAGTTCGACGGTGGGCCGGTCGGGGTGGACAGCCTGGCGGCGGCGATCAGCGAGGAGCGGCATACCATTGAGGACGTGCTGGAGCCGTACCTGATTCAGCAGGGTTACATCATGCGCACCCCGCGTGGGCGGGTCGTGACCCGCCATGCCTACCTGCACTTCGGGCTCAATGTGCCCAAGCGCATGGGCGAATTACCCACGGCTGATTTGTTCACCGGCGAGTGAAGGGCCTGTCCGATGGTGCTTGCGGCGCTGATGGTGGTATTCGGAATTCATGAAAAACAGTTGCCAAGCGTGATTGGCAACGCAGGGAGTAAGCACTAGAGTATGCGCGCGCAAAATGAGGCTGGTTCGTACGCACATCGTTGTCGCGTCTACTACGAAGACACTGATGCCGGCGGCATCGTCTACTACGTCAATTACCTCAAGTTTATGGAGCGGGCTCGTACCGAGCGGCTGCGGCAGTTGGGTTTTTCCCAGTCGGAGCTGGTGGGCGACAACCTGTTGTTCGTGGTCCATTCCAGTGAGGCGCGTTATCACGCACCGGCGCGGCTGGACGATGAGCTGGGTATTACCGCCGAAGTAATCGAATTGAACCGTGCCAGCCTGCGCTTTCGTCAACAGGTGCGGCGGGTTGCGGATAATGCGCTGCTCTGCGAAGGGCAGTTCCTGGTGGCCTGCGTGCGCGCCGACAGTTTGAAACCCCGGGCCCTCCCCGAAGCGCTGCGTTCAGCCTTCGCCAGTGGCCAGGGTCTATCCCCTGCAGGAGATTAAGCGTGGAAGCTAACGTCGTCGACCATACCTCCATGTGGAGCCTGATCAGTAACGCCAGTCTGGTGGTCCAGTTGGTGATGCTGACCCTGGTGGCCGCCTCGGTCACTTCCTGGATCATGATTTTCCAGCGCAGCACCATGCTGCGTGCCGCCAAGCGCGCACTGGACGTGTTCGAGGAGCGCTTCTGGTCGGGCATCGACCTGTCCAAGTTGTATCGCCAGGCCGGCAGCAATCCCGACCCGGACTCCGGCGTCGAGCAGATCTTCCGCGCGGGCTTCAAGGAGTTTTCGCGTTTGCGCCAGCAGTCCGGCGTTGACCCGGATGCGGTGATGGACGGTGTGGCGCGCGCCATGCGCGTAGCCATTTCCCGCGAGGAAGAGAAGCTTGAGCAGAGCTTGCCGTTCCTGGCCACTGTCGGCTCGACCAGCCCGTACATCGGCCTGTTTGGTACCGTCTGGGGGATCATGAACTCCTTCCGCGGCCTGGCGGCCGTACAGCAGGCCACCCTCGCCACCGTGGCGCCGGGCATTGCCGAGGCGCTGATCGCCACGGCCATCGGTCTGTTCGCGGCGATTCCGGCGGTGATTGCCTACAACCGTTTCGCTGCTCGCGGCGAAATGCTGATCGGGCGCTACTACACCTTCGCTGACGAATTCCAGGCGATCCTGCACCGCAAAGTGCACACCAGCGAAGATTGAGGCCGTCGTCCATGGCAAGAATTCGCAACCGGCGCAAACCCGTCGCCGAAATGAACGTGGTGCCGTACATCGACGTGATGTTGGTGCTGCTGGTGATCTTCATGGTCACCGCGCCGATGCTCAACCAGGGCGTCAAGGTCGATCTGCCCAAGGTCAGCAGTGAGGCGCTGCCGCAGGACAATAACTCGCGGGTGCTGACCATCTCGATCAAGGCCGACCAGAGCTACTACTGGAATATGGGTGAAGAGGTCGAGCCGGATCAGAGCAAGCAGAGCGAAACCGCCACTGAGCTGCCCAAGCTGGTCGGGGTAGTGGGCGGCATCATGGCGGAGAACAGCCGCCAGGGTAAAAAAGTGCAGGTGTTCGTGCGCGGCGACAAAAAGGTCCCGTACGAGGCTGTGATGAAGGTCATGGGTGGCCTGCAGCAAGCCGGCGTCTCGAATGTCGGGCTGATCACCGAGGCGCCCTGATGCAGCAGAGCGAACGCTCCTCCTCGGAAAGCTATTTCTGGCCGGCCATTTGGGCGGTGACGCTGCATGCGTTGTTGTTCGGCACGCTGTTCGTCAGCTTTGCCTTTACCCCTGAGCTGCCGCCGGCTCGCCCGGTGATCCAGACTACCCTGTATCAGCTGAAGTCGCAGAGCCAGGCTACCACCCAGACCAATCAGAAGATCGCTGGCGAGGCGAAGAAGACGGCGTCCCGTCAGTACGAAGTCGAGCAGCTCGAGCAGAAGAAGGTCGAGCAGCAGAAACAGGAGGCTGCCAAGGCCGCGGAACAAAAGAAAGTCGAAGAGGCTCGAAAGGCAGAAGCGACTAAGCAGGCCGAAGCGCAGAAGCAAGCGGAAGCCAAGAAGGCGGAAGAGAAGCAGAAAGCTGATTTCGCCAAGAAGAAGGCCGAAGACGAGGCGAAGAAGAAAGCCGCGGAAGAAGCCAAGAAAAAGGCGGCGGCTGAAGCAGCGAAGAAAAAGGCCGCTGACGACGCGAAAAAGAAAGCCGCAGCCGATGCCGCGAAGAAAAAAGCTGCACAGGAAGCTGCACGTAAGTCCGCCGAGGACAAGAAGGCCCAGGCCCTCGCCGAGTTGCTGTCCGACACCACCGAGCGCCAGCAGGCGCTGGCCGACACCCAGGGTGACCAGGTGGCGGGCAGTCTAGATGACTTGATCATCAAGCTGGTGAGCGAGCAGTGGCAGCGCCCGCCATCGGCGCGCAACGGCATGAGCGTCGAGGTGGTGATCTCGATGCTGCCAGACGGCACCATCACCAACGCCAGCATCAGCCGTTCCAGTGGCGATGCCCCGTTCGACAATTCCGCCGTGGCCGCAGTGCGTAACGTCGGGCGTATACCTGAGATGCAACAGCTGGACCGCGCGACCTTTGACCGCATGTATCGGCAGCGCAGCATCATCTTCAAACCGGAGGATTTGGACCTGTGAACACCCTGATTCGTATCGCGTTGCTCGGCTTGGCATTGCTGGCCGGCAGCGTTCAGGCGGCTGACCCGCTATTGGTCACCACGGGCACCGATCGCGCTACGCCGATTGCCGTAGTGCCATTTGGTTGGCAGGGCGGCACCGTGCTGCCTGAGGACATGTCCACCATCATTGGCAACGACCTGCGCAATTCGGGCTTCTTCGAGCCGATTCCGCGGCAGAACATGATCAGTTTGCCGACTCAGGCCAGCGAAGTGATCTATCGCGATTGGAAGGCCTTGGGTGCGCAGTACCTGATGGTCGGCAGCATCGTGCCGGCCGGTGGGCGCCTGCAGATTCAGTTCGCGGTGTTCAACGTCACCACCGAGCAACAGGTGATGTCCGGCAGCGTCAGTGGCTCGGTCGATCAGCTGCGCGACATGGCGCACTACGTGGCCGACCAGTCGTTCCAGAAACTGACCGGCATCAAGGGCGCGTTCTCCACGCGGATGCTCTACGTGACCGCCGAGCGTTTCTCGACCAACAACACCCGCTACACCCTGCAGCGCGCCGACTACGATGGCGCGCGCGCGGTGACCTTGCTGCAGTCGCGTGAGCCGATTCTGTCGCCGCGCTACGCGCCGGATGGCCGTCGTATTGCCTATGTGTCGTTCGAGCAGCGTCGCCCGCGCATCTTCATCCAGCACATCGATACCGGGCGCCGCGAGCAGATCACCAATTTCGAAGGCCTGAACGGCGCGCCGGCGTTTTCCCCGGACGGCAATCGCCTGGCGTTCGTGCTTTCCAAGGATGGCAACCCGGAAATCTACGTGATGGATCTCGGTTCGCGGCAGCTGCAGCGCGTCACCAACCACTTCGCTATCGACACCGAACCGTTCTGGGGTGCTGACGGGCAAACCCTGTACTTCACTTCCGACCGTGCCGGCAAACCGCAGATCTACAAAGCGCGCATCGGTGGCGGTGAGCCGCAGCGCGTGACCTTCGTCGGTAACTACAACGCCAACCCGAAACTGTCGGCTGACGAGAAGACCCTGGTGATGATCCATCGCCAGGACGGTTACACCAACTTCAAAGTGGCTGCCCAGGACCTGCAGCGGGGGAGTGTGCGCATCCTCTCCGAGACCAGCCTGGATGACTCGCCCACTGTCGCGCCTAACGGCACCATGTTAATCTACGCCACCCGCCAGCAGGGCCGGGGAGTCTTGATGCTCGTGTCCACCAATGGACGCGTGAGGCTCCCGATTCCAACCGCTCAAGGCGATGTCCGAGAGCCTTCCTGGTCCCCTTACCTGAACTGATGCGGCGTATAACTGATTTGCTTTTACACACCTGGGGTTCATTAGGAGTTTCACAATGGAAATGCTGAAGTTTGGTAAGTTTGCTGCGCTGAGCCTGGCTCTGGCCGTGGCTGTGGGTTGCTCCTCCAAAGGCGGCGACACCGCTGGCGAAGGCGCTGTTGATCCGAACGCTGGCTACAACGCCAACGGTAGCGGTGTTGACGGCAGCCTGAGCGAAGAGGCCGCTCTGCGCGCTATTACCACCTTCTACTTCGAGTACGACAGCTCCGACCTGAAGCCGGAAGCCATGCGCGCTCTGGACGTTCACGCCAAGGACCTGAAAGCCAACGGCGCTCGCGTCGCTCTGGAAGGCCACACCGACGAGCGCGGTACCCGCGAGTACAACATGGCTCTGGGCGAGCGTCGTGCCAAGGCTGTTCAGCGCTACCTGGTTCTGCAGGGCGTTTCCCCGGCTCAGCTGGAAGTCGTTTCCTACGGCGAAGAGCGTCCGGTTGCTACCGGCAACGACGAGCAGTCCTGGGCTCAGAACCGTCGCGTCGAACTGCGCAAGTAATTCGTCATGCGCTTTAGCCATCGTGCTTTGACCGTTCTGGCGCTCAGCTTGCCTCTGGCGAGCTGGGCGGAAGTTCCTGTAGTCGATAGCAATGCCGGATATGCCGGCAGCACCTATCCGCCTGCGGGTTATGGCACGAATGGCGCCTACGCTGGAGGCGGGGTCACTACCCCGTCTTCCGCGCAAGGCGAGCTGTTCATGCAGCTGCAACAGATGCAAGAAGAAGTCGCGCGTTTGCGCGGCATGGTTGAAGAGCAGCAGAACGAGATTCAGCGTCTCAAACAGGAAAGCCTGGAGCGCTATCAGGATCTCGACAGTCGGTTGGCCAGTGGTGCCGCCGGAGCTGGTGCTGCCCAACAGAATTCCGCTGCCGGCGCTGCGAGCGCCGGCACTTCCCCGGCGGCGCCCGCCAATCAGCAGGCCGCAGCCGGTGCCGAGCCGGGCGACCCTGCGAAGGAAAAGCTGTATTACGACGCGGCGTTCGACCTGATCAAGGCCAAGGATTTCGACAAGGCCAGTCAGGCCTTCACCGCTTTCCTGCGCAAATACCCGAACAGTCAGTACGCCGGCAACGCGCAGTACTGGTTGGGTGAAGTGAATCTGGCCAAGGGCGATCTGCAGGCGGCGGGGCAGGCGTTTGCCCGTGTAAGTCAGGCGTATCCGCAGCATCCCAAGGTGCCGGATTCGCTGTACAAGCTTGCCGACGTCGAGCAACGCCTCGGGCGTGCCGACAAGGCCAAGGGCATCCTGCAGCAGATCATTGCGCAGTATCCCGGTACCTCGGCCGCACAGTTGGCGCAGCGCGATTTGCAGCGCTTGTAAGCCAGTGATTGAGAAAAAAGCCCGCGTCTATCGCGGGCTTTTTCATTGATGGGTGCCACTCGCTGATTATCGGCAGAGTTCAGCCGCGCCGCGCTACCGATGACTACAGTTGATAGGTGCCGCCACGGCGCCATGAGGTACAGAGATGGCTGACAAACCTGGGGTGATTCTGCTGTCTGGTGGGCTGGACTCGGCGACCGTGCTGGCCATCGCCCGTGCCCAAGGCTATGTCTGCTACACCATGAGCTTCGACTACGGGCAGCGGCATCGGGCAGAGCTGCGCGCGGCCGAGCGTGTGGCGGCGAGTCTGGGTGCCATCGAGCACAAGGTCATCGGCTTGAGTCTGAATGGCATCGGCGGGTCAGCACTCACCGATACCACCATTGCCGTGCCAGAGGGGGAAGGCGAGGGCATTCCGGTGACCTACGTGCCGGCGCGCAACACGGTCTTTCTGGCGTTGGCCTTGGGTTGGGCCGAGGTGCTGGGCGCTCGTGACATCTTCATTGGCGTCAACGCGGTCGACTATTCCGGCTACCCCGACTGTCGCCCCGAGTTCGTTGCTGCATTTGAGCGTATGGCCAATCTGGCGACCAAGGCCGGGGTCGAAGGGCAGGGCTTTGCGATTCGTGCGCCATTACAGCACCTGAGCAAGGCCGATATCATCCAGGCCGGGCTTCGTCATGGCGTCGACTATGCTGCGACCGTGTCGTGCTATCAGGCGGATGAGGACGGGCGTGCGTGCGGTAAGTGCGATAGCTGTCGCTTGCGGCGCGAAGGGTTCCTTGCTGCCGGTGTTGCGGATCCGACCCGCTACGCCTAAAAATTTTTCACATGGTATTGAATTTATGAATTAAATCAGTATCATGCACAGCCGTTGGGTCGTTAGCTCAGTTGGTAGAGCAGTTGGCTTTTAACCAATTGGTCGTAGGTTCGAATCCTACACGACCCACCACTCCTTCCTCGCTTCACCTCCCGTCGTTTTCTCCTTGCGCACCTAGCCGCTGTTTAGCGGATGGTATAATCGTATTCCTCGCAAGCAGGTTCAGCGAACATGACGCATATTCCAGAGCGACTTCTAGTTAAGGCCCACCTCGACGCCAAGCAGCCCAAGCCGCTAACGGCTGAAGAAGAGGCGCAGCTGCGCGTGGCCATTGCCACCGAGCTCAAGGCGCAGGATGCGGTGCTGGTCGCGCACTACTACTGCGACCCAGTGTTACAGTCGCTGGCCGAAGAGACCGGTGGTTGCGTGTCCGATTCGCTGGAAATGGCCCGCTTCGGCAACCAGCATTCGGCGAAGACTGTGCTGGTCGCTGGCGTCAAATTCATGGGCGAGACCGCGAAGATCCTCAATCCGGAAAAGCGCGTGCTGATGCCGACTCTCGAGGCGACCTGCTCGCTGGATCTTGGCTGCCCCATCGACGAGTTTTCCGCGTTCTGCGACGAGCATCCGGACCGCACGGTGGTGGTCTATGCCAATACCTCGGCAGCAGTCAAAGCGCGCGCTGATTGGGTGGTGACCTCCAGCTGCGCGTTGGAGATCGTCGAAAGCCTGATGGACAACGGCGAGAAGATCATCTGGGCGCCGGACAAGCACCTGGGTAACTACATCCAGCGTGAGACCGGCGCGGACATGCTGCTGTGGGACGGTGCCTGTATCGTCCACGAAGAGTTCAAGGCCAAGCAGCTCGAGGACATGAAGGCGCTCTACCCGGACGCTGCGGTGCTGGTCCATCCAGAGTCGCCGGAGGCGGTAGTAGCGCTGGCTGACGCGGTGGGTTCCACCAGTCAGCTGATCAAGGCCGCGCAGACGCTGCCGAACCAGACCTTCATCGTCGCTACCGATCGCGGCATCTTCTACAAAATGCAGCAGCTGTGCCCGGACAAAACCTTCGTCGAGGCGCCCACCGCCGGCAATGGTGCGGCCTGCCGCAGCTGCGCGCACTGCCCGTGGATGGCGATGAACACCCTGGAGCGCACCCTGCAGTGCCTTCGCGAGGGCAGCAATGAAATCTTCGTCGATCCCGCGCTGGTGCCGCGAGCGATGCGTCCGCTGCGCCGTATGCTCGACTTCACCCAGGCTGCGCGCTTGAAGCTGGCTGGCAACGCCTGACTTCACCCACCCACAAAAAAGCCCGGTCGCTGCCGGGCTTTTTTGTGGGCGCTGCAAACCTCAGCGCAACATCTGTTTGACCAGCTTCTGCTGCTCGAGAATTTCCTTCTGGCGCGCGTCGATGCGGGAGGCGAGCTGGAAGTTGTTGGCCGCCCGGCGCTTGGCGAAGCCGAGTTGCTCGACAGCCTGGTCGAAGTCGCCGACCAGGGCGAAGTACTCGGCGCGTGCCTGGTGCAGGCCGATGATGTTCCCGGATTGACCGCGCGTTTCAGCGACCTGGTACCAGACATCTGGATCGTGCGGGCGGGTTTTTAGCAGCGCGTCGAGAGCCTTCTCCGCTTCGGCAGGGCGCCCCTGTTTGAGCAGCAGGTCGATGCGCGATTGCTGCAGGGGATAGACGTTGGGGAACTGGCCGAGCAGGCGCTGCACGCGCTGCTGAGCGTCGTCGAGGCGGTTGGCGGTGACGTCGATGTCGACCTGTGCGAGGTTGTAATAGACGTTGTTCGGTGCCTTATCCAGCAGCTCTTTCAGGGTGTCGCGGGCGTCGTTGAGCCGGCCACTCTTGACCAGTGCCAGGGCTAGCCCGTAGCGCGCGGAGTCGTTCTTCGGATCTTCGTCGAGCATGGCGCGAAAGCGCTTGGCCGAGACGCCCGGGGTTTCTTCGTAGGTCAGCATGATCCGCGCGCGCAGCAGTTCGTAGCTGAGGCTGTCTTCCGTACCGCCGCTGCGGAACTGTTCGGCGCGGTTGCGCGTATCGGCGATCCGCGACTCGGTGACCGGGTGGGTCAGGAGGAATTCCGGCGGTTTGGCATCGTAGCGGTACTGGCGCATCAAGCGCTCGAACATGCTCGGCATCGCCCGTGGGTCGTAGCCGGCCTTCTCCAGGTTGAGCAAGCCGATGCGGTCGGCCTCCTGTTCGTTCTGCCGGGAGAAGCGGCGCTGCTCCTGGATCGCCGCTGCCTGGGTTGACGCGATGGCGGCCATGCCGGCGTCGCCGGCACCGGCGGCGGCGGCGATGATACCGGCAAGCATGGCGGCCATGATCGGGATCTGCATGCGCTGCTGCGCTTCGATGCCGCGGGCGAAGTGGCGTTGCGAAAGGTGCGCCAGTTCGTGCGCCAGCACCGAGGCGTATTCGGCTTCGCTCTGCGCGTAGAGAAAGATGCCGCCGTTGACCCCGACGATACCGCCGGGGGCGGCGAAGGCGTTGAGCTGTGGGCTGTTGATGTAGACGAATTCCAGGCGCCGATCCTGCACCTGGCTGGATTCGGCCAGGCGGTAGACGCTGGTTTCGACGAAATCCTTGAGGAGGGGGTCGTGCAGCTGATCGACCTGGCCGCGCAGTAGGCTGAGCCAGGCGCGCCCGAGTTGATGCTCCTGCTCCGGCGAGACGATGGACGAGCTGGAGTCGCCGAGCGACGGCAGGTCGTCAGCCAGGGAAAACGGGGCGAGCAGGCAGGCGAGCGTCAAGAGAGTGGGGCGCAATAGATTCATGCACAGGGCTCATGGCGGCAAAGCCACTACTGTAGCTGTCGGCTTGGTCAACTGGCCAGGGTTGTACGTTATCCTAGAGCCTTCTTCCGGAGACCCACGATGACCGACGCAGTAGAGCGGGCCGAGGCCTGCGACGCCGAGCTGGATGCCAGCGGCCTGAATTGTCCCTTGCCATTGCTCAAGGCCAAGCTGGAGCTGAATCGTTTGCCCAGCGGCGCGGTGCTGAAGGTCATCGCCACTGATGCCGGTTCGCAGCGCGATTTCCGGGCGTTCGCCAGCCTGGCCGGACACACGCTGCTGCGCGAAGAGTGCGAGGCGGGCGTTTACCGCTATTGGTTACGCAAAGCCTGACGGGCGGGTTGCTGGGAGCTGTCGGATGTACAAGGTGTTTCGCGATTGGATGCAGCGCTACTTCTCTGATGAAGAGGCGGTGGTGCTGGCTGTGCTGTTGGTCCTGGGTTTTACCGCGATCCTCACCCTGGGTGGCATGTTGGCGCCAGTACTGGCCGGCATGGTGCTGGCGTTCCTGATGCAGGGGCTGGTGCGCCAGCTGCAGCAGTGGCGGATGCCGCGCATGCTGGCGGTGTGGTCGGTGTATGCGCTGTTCATCGGCTTGCTGGCGGTGTTTCTGATGGTCCTGGTGCCGCTGCTGTGGAAGCAGGTGATTGCCTTGTTCAACGAGCTGCCTGGCATGCTCGGCAAGGGTCAGTCGCTGCTGCTGGTGCTGCCGGATCGCTATCCGCATCTGGTCAGTGATGTGCAGGTGCTGGAGGCGATTGAGGCGGTGCGCGGCGAGTTGGCCAAGTTCGGTCAGATGCTGTTGACCTTCTCGCTGTCCAGCCTGTGGCTGCTGGTCAATGCGCTGATCTATCTGGTGCTGGTGCCGATCCTGGTGTTCTTCTTCCTCAAAGATCACCAATTGATGGGTCGCTGGTTCCGCGGCTATCTGCCGCGGGAGCGCACGCTGATCACCCACGTGGCGCAGGAGATGAACCAGCAGATCGCCAACTACATCCGTGGCAAGGCGGTGGAGATCGTCATCTGCGGCGGTGCGACCTACGCGGCATTCGCTGCCCTGGGACTGAACTACGCGGCGTTGCTGGCGCTGCTGGTCGGCGTGTCGGTGGTGGTGCCCTATGTCGGCGCCGTGGTCGTCACCGTGCCGGTGGCGTTGATTGCGCTGTTCCAGTGGGGCTGGAGCGACCAGTTCATTACCCTGATGGTGATCTACGCGGTGATCCAGGCGCTCGACGGCAACGTGCTGGTCCCGCTGCTGTTCTCCGAGGCGGTGAACCTGCATCCGGTGGCGATCATCTGTGCCGTGCTGCTGTTCGGCGGTTTGTGGGGCTTCTGGGGAGTGTTCTTTGCCATCCCGCTGGCGACCCTGTTCAAGGCAGTGCTGGATGCCTGGCCGCAGCAACCGTCGGTGCCGCCGCTGGTAGCGGCTGAGGGATGAAAAAAGGCCGCAGTTGCGGCCTTTTTTCATGGGGCCGGGATCAGGCCTGGTGCAGCGCCTGGGCCGCGGCAAGCACCGCCTCGACATGGCCGGGCACCTTCACGCCGCGCCATTCCCGGCGCAGCACGCCGTGGCTGTCGATCAGGAAGGTGCTGCGGTCGACGCCGAGGTACTCGCGGCCATAGAGCTTCTTCAACTTGATCACATCGAACAGTTTGCAGATGGCTTCATCCGCGTCGCTGATCAGCTCGAAGGGGAACTCCTGCTTGCAGCGAAAGTTCTCGTGCGACTTCAGGCTGTCGCGCGATACACCGAACACCAGGGTGTTGGCGGCCTGGAACTCGGAGTAACGGTTGCGAAAGTCCTGGCCTTCGGTGGTGCAGCCCGGGGTGTTGTCCTTCGGGTAGAAGTACAGCACCACCTGCTGGCCCTGGAGCTCCGCCAGAGAAATCTGCTTGCCACTGGTGGCCTGAGCCTGGAAGGCGGGAACGGCGGCATCGAGGGTAACGGCCATGACGGTCTCCTTGTGGCTCAGGCGGGCGTCTGTGGACGCCACGGCTCGATCAGGGCGTCCAGATTCAGCGCGTCGGCGAAATCGAGGAACTGATCACGTAGCCAGCTGATCTGGGTGCCGGAGGGCAGGGTGACGGTCAGGGTGGCGTTGAGCATGGTGCCGCCGGTCTGGGGCGCCTGGTAGGTGTCACAGGTGAGGTTCTCCAGCTCGACGTTGTGGTCGATGAAGAACTGGCACAGCTCGGTGAGGATGTCTGGACGGTACGCCGCGCTGACGTAGGCGACATAGGGCAGCGCTTCCGGGCGGCTTTCCGAGACCGAGCTGCGCACCACGCTGACGTTAAACGCGTGGCGCTTGGCCAATGCCGGCAAACCGGCTTCGAGGCGTGCCAGCGCATCCCAGCTGCCGGATACCTGCAGCACCAGTGCGCTCAGCTCGCCGTGCCGAGTCAGGCGGGTGGTGGTGATCGCGCAACGGTTTTCGGTGCAGGTACGGGACAGTACGTTGGTCAACGCCATCGGCTGGGCGCCGAGCGCGCTAATGACAAGGAACTGTTCGCGAACGGGGGGGGTGGACATGCAGCATTCCTAAAGCGATGGGTGCTCGGCAGGATCACTGCCGAGCAAAGCCGGAAGGGTAGCGAAAACTGCCGCTCAGGGGAATGCTTGCCACTCGGCGCCTCGCTTGTACAAGGCAGGTGGCGCCAGTACCATTACGGCTCTCTTTTTTCCGGCAGGAGTGGTTGCATGATTGCGGGCAGTATGGTGGCGCTGGTCACGCCTATGGATGCACAGGGACGGCTCGACTGGGACGCCCTGAGCAAGCTGGTGGACTTCCACCTGCAAGAAGGCACCAATGCCATCGTCGCGGTCGGAACCACCGGCGAATCGGCCACGCTGGACGTGCAGGAACACATCGAAGTCATTCGTCGGGTAGTCGACCAGGTTGCCGGACGCATTCCTGTGATCGCCGGCACCGGCGCCAATTCGACCCGCGAGGCCGTCGAACTGACCGAGAACGCCAAGACCGCCGGTGCCGACGCCTGCCTGTTGGTTACCCCGTACTACAACAAGCCGACCCAGGAAGGGCTGTACCAGCACTTCCGGCATATCGCCGAAGCGGTGGCGATTCCGCAGATCCTCTACAACGTGCCGGGGCGTACCGCCTGCGACATGCTGCCGGAGACTGTCGAGCGTCTGTCGAAGGTGGCTAACATCATCGGCATCAAGGAAGCCACCGGCGACCTGCAGCGTGGCAAGGAAATCCTCGATCGGGTCAGCCAGGACTTCCTGGTCTACTCCGGTGACGATCCGACCGCGGTCGAGTTGATGCTCATGGGCGGCAAAGGCAACATCTCGGTGACCGCCAACGTCGCACCGCGCGCCATGAGCGACCTGTGCGCCGCGGCGATGGCCGGTGACGCCGCCACCGCGCGAGCGATCAACGACCGCCTGATGCCACTGCACAAGAACCTGTTCATCGAATCCAATCCGATTCCGGTGAAGTGGGCGCTGGTCGAGATGGGCCTGATGCAAGAAGGCATCCGTCTACCCCTGACCTGGCTCAGCCCGCGTTGCCACGAACCGCTGCGCCAAGCGCTGCGCCAGAGCGCCGTCCTGGCCTAATCCCGAGGAAGAATTACGCATGAAGCGACTGGCCGGACTCTCCGCGCTTGCCCTGATTATCTCCAGCACCAGCGGTTGCGGTTGGCTTTGGGGCGATGATGGTTATTTCCGCGATCGCGGCAGCGACTACCTGAGCGATCGGCAGACCGCACCGATGCAGATGCCGCAGGATATCGCGCAACCCAAGAAGCTCGACCCGCTGCTGCCGATCCCGCGCAACGTCGCCGACTCAACCGCCAGCGGCGAGTACGAAGTGCCGCGTCCGCAGTCGCTGCCGGCGCAAGCCGACTCGCGCGAATTCAGCCTGCAGAAGAGCGGCGAGTCGCGCTGGCTGGTGGCGCAGCGCGCCCCGGCCGAAGTCTGGCCGATGGCTCGCCAGTTCTTCGAAGACAACGGCTTCCAGATCACCGGCGAGCGTCCGCAGACCGGCGAGTTCAGCACCGCCTGGCAGCGTTTCGACCAGCTCTCCGCGAGCATGGCGCGCCGCCTGAGCAGCCGCGTCAGCGGCGTCGCCCCGGACAGCGAGACCCGCGTGCGGGTGCGCATCGAACCGGGCGTGCAGCGCAACACCAGCGAGATTTTCGTGGTCAGCGCCGAGCGTCCGGCCGGTAGCACCGCCGATGTCGAGTTCCCGAGCAAATCCACCAATGCCAGCCTCGACGGCGCGCTGCTCGACGAGATGCTCGCCAGCATGTCGCGTGGTGTCGAGCAGGGCGGTTCGGTGTCGCTGCTCGCGGCCCGCGACTACGACGCGCCGAACCGCGTCAGCCTGTCGGAAGACGGCAGCGGCAACCCGGTGCTGACCCTGGGCACTGATTTCGATCGCGCCTGGTCCAGCGTCGGCCGTTCGCTCGACAGCGGTAACGTGCGGGTCGACGACCTCAACCGCTCGCTCGGCTTGTACTACGTGAACCTCGCCGAAGACGCGAAGAAAGAGGACGAGAAGCCGGGCTTCTGGACGCGCATGTGGGGCAGCTCGCCCAGCGATGAAGAGCTGGAGAAGCGTGCCGAGCGCTATCAGGTACGCCTGACCACCGTGGGCGACAGCGTTCAGGTCACCGTGGAGAAGGATCTCAACACCGTGGCGCCGGCCGATGTGGCCCGTCGCGTGCTGAGCATCATTCAGGAACATCTCGGCTGATCGGCGGCCTGCGGGCCGCGAGCGAGATGTCCACATCAATGGGCGAAACCCGACAGGGTTTCGCCTGTTTCTTTTTGCCAGAGGCGGATATTCCGAAATGAGCACTCCCAGCAGCCTGAGCCTGAAGAAAATCTATTCGGGCAAAGTTCGCGACCTCTATGAAATCGACGCCAAACGCATGCTGATGGTCGCCACCGATCGTCTGTCGGCGTTCGACGTGATTCTCAACGAGCCGATTCCGGACAAGGGCAAGATCCTCACCGCCATCTCCAATTTCTGGTTCGACCAGCTGGCCGGGATCGTCCCCAACCACTTCACCGGCGATCGCGTCGAGGACGTGGTGCCGGCCGCCGAGCTACCGTTGGTGGAAGGGCGTGCGGTGGTGGCCAAGCGCCTCAAGCCGGTGCCGGTGGAAGCCATCGTGCGCGGCTACATCGTCGGTTCGGGCTGGAAGGAATATCAGAAGAGCGGCACCGTCTGCGGCATCCAGCTGCCGGCCGGATTGCAGGAAGCGGCCAAGCTGCCGCAGCCGATCTTCACCCCGTCGACCAAGGCGGCGGTCGGCGACCACGACGAGAACATCTCCTTCGCCCAGTGCGAGGCGCTGCTCGGTGGGGAGCTGGCGGCCAAGGTGCGTGACACGGCGATTGCCCTGTACAGCGCGGCAGTCGAGTACGCGGCGACCCGCGGGATCATCATCGCCGACACCAAGTTCGAGTTCGGCCTGGACGAAGACGGCACCCTGACCCTCATGGACGAGGCGCTGACCCCCGACTCCAGCCGCTTCTGGCCGGCCGACAGCTACGCCGAAGGGCAGAACCCGCCGAGCTTCGACAAGCAGTTTGTGCGCGACTGGCTGGAGTCGACCGGCTGGAACAAGCAGCCGCCGGCCCCGGCAGTTCCCGCCGAGGTGGCGCAGAAGACTGCCGACAAGTACCGCGAGGCGCTGACGCGTCTGACCCGCTGATTCGTCGGCGGTATCGAGAAGGGGCGCCATGGCGCCCCTTTTTGTTGGCCAGCCGACCGCAAGCATCTGAAAGCAGACAAAAAATTTACGACAGGGGTTCGACTTGGCGCCGCGAACTGTTATGATGCGCGCCGACTTGGGGGAGATGCCGGAGTGGTCGAACGGGACGGATTCGAAATCCGTTGTGTCAGCAATGGCACCTAGGGTTCGAATCCCTATCTCCCCGCCAAATTGAAAAGCCCCCGAAACGCGAGTTTCGGGGGCTTTTTGTTTGCGGTGCGGAAAGCGCTGGGATTAGCGCTCGATGGCCAGGGCCACGCCTTGACCGCCGCCGATGCACAGGGTGGCCAGGCCTTTCTTGGCGTCACGCTTGAGCATCTCGTGTAGCAGGGTCACCAGCACGCGGCAGCCCGAGCCGCCGAGCGGGTGGCCGAGGGCGATGGCGCCGCCGTTGACGTTGACCTTGCTGGCATCCCAACCGAGTTCCTTGCCGACCGACAGCGCCTGGGCGGCGAAGGCTTCGTTGGCTTCGATCAGGTCGAGGTCGGCCAGCTGCCAGCCAGCTTTTGCCAGGCAGCGCTGGGTCGCCGAGACCGGGCCGATGCCCATGATCGCCGGGTCGACGCCGGCGTTGGCGTAGCCGGCGATCTTCGCCAGCACCGGCAGGCCGAGCGCCTGGGCTTTCGCCGCACTCATCAGCAGCACCGCGGCGGCGCCGTCGTTGAGCGTCGAGGCGTTACCGGCGGTCACGGTGCCGTCTTTCTTGAATGCCGGCTTGAGCTTGGCCAGCGCCTCGGCGCTGGTGCCGGCGCGCGGCTGCTCGTCGGTGGCGAAGCTGACCGGCTCGCCTTTGCGCGACGGGATCAGGATCGGGGTGATTTCATCCTTGAAGCGCCCGCCTTCGATGGCGGCCACGGCTTTCTGCTGCGAGGCGGCGGCGAAGGCGTCCTGCGCTTCACGGCTGATGCCGTATTTTTCCACCAGGTTCTCGGCGGTGATGCCCATGTGGTAGTCGTTGAAGGCGTCCCACAGACCGTCCTGGATCATGCTGTCGACCAGCTTGGCGTGGCCCATGCGCAGGCCGGTGCGGGCGCCGGGCATGACGTAGGGCGCCAGGCTCATGTTCTCCATGCCGCCGGCGATCACCACCTCGGCGTCGCCGCAGCGGATCGCCTGGGTGGCCAGGTGCAGGGCTTTCAGGCCCGAGCCGCAGACCTTGTTGAGGGTCAGCGCAGGCACCGCGTGCGGCAGGCCGGCCTTGATCGCTGCCTGGCGCGCCGGGTTCTGCCCGGAGCCGGCGGTGAGCACCTGGCCGAGGATCACTTCGTCGACTTCGGCGCCGTCCAGGCCGGTCTGCTCGAGCAGGCGGCGGATCACCGCGGCGCCGAGCTCGGGCGCGGGAATGTTGGCCAACGTGCCCTGGAAGCTGCCGATGGCGGTGCGGGTGGCGGCGACGATCACGACGTCTTGCATGGTGGGTCTCCTGCGGGCGGCGACGCCCGGCCTGGGAATAAAAAAGCCCCGCGCTCCGAGGGGGGAGGTGCGACGGGGCAAGGGATTAGAAAGTCATTTCCGGCACGTGCTCGGGCACCTGCAGGCGGCCGGCGGTCTTCGCCACGATCTCCTCGACGCTCACCCCCGGCGCGCGCTCGCGCAGGATGAAGGTGCCGTTGTCGATCTCCAGGTAGGCGAGGTCGGTGAGCACCTTGCGGATGCAGCCGGCGCCGGTCAGCGGCAGGCTGCAGTGGTTTAGCAACTTGGACTCACCGTCCTTGGAGGCGTGGGTCATGGTGACGATGATGTTGTCGGCGCCGGCCACCAGGTCCATCGCGCCGCCCATGCCCTTGACCAGCTTGCCGGGGATCATCCATGAGGCGATGTTGCCGCGCACATCGACCTCGAAGGCGCCGAGCACGGTCAGGTCGACATGCCCGCCACGGATCATCGCGAAGGATTCCGCGGAAGAGAAAATCGATGCGCCCTTGACCGCGGTGACGGTCTGCTTGCCGGCGTTGATCATGTCGGCATCGACTTCGTCTTCGGTGGGGAAGGCGCCCATGCCGAGCAGGCCGTTCTCCGACTGCAGCATCACCTGCATGCCTTCGGGTACGTAGTTGGCGACCAGGGTCGGAATGCCGATGCCCAGGTTCACGTAGTAGCCGTCCTGCAGTTCGCGGGCCACGCGCTGGGCCATTTGTTCGCGGGTCAGTGCCATGTCGGTTTCCTCGAATTCTTCTGGTCGGGTTAGGCGCGCACGGTGCGCTTTTCGATGCGCTTCTCGAAGCTGCCGCAAATCACACGGTCGACGTAGATGCCCGGGGTGTGGATCTGTGTCGGGTCGAGTTCACCCGGCTCGACAATCTCTTCGACCTCGACCACGGTGATGCGCCCGGCGGTGGCCACCACCGGGTTGAAGTTCTGCGCGGTGTGGCGGTACACCACGTTGCCGAAGTGGTCGGCCTTCCAGCCTTTGACGATGGCGAAGTCGCCGGTGATGGCCGGCTCGAGGATGTAGTGACGGCCGTTGATCTCGCGCGCTTCCTTACCCTCTGCGACCGGCGTGCCGTAGCCGGTGGCGGTGAAGAACGCCGGAATCCCCGCGCCACCGGCGCGCAGCTTCTCGGCCAGGGTGCCCTGCGGGGTCAGTTCGACTTCCAGTTCGCCGCTCAGCAGTTGCTGCTCGAACAGCGCGTTCTCGCCGACGTAGGAGGCGATCATCTTGCGGATCTGCCGGTCTTCCAGCAGCACGCCGAGGCCGAAGCCATCGATGCCGCAGTTGTTGGACACCACGGTCAGGCCGCTGACCCCGCGCCGGCGAATCTCGCCGATCAGGTTCTCCGGAATGCCACACAGGCCGAAGCCACCGGAGAGCACGGTCATGCCGTCCTGCAGGCCGGCCAAGGCGGCTTCGTAGCTGTATACACGTTTGTCGAGTCCACTCATGGCGCTGCCCCTCGGGTTCGGGTCGTCGGCACTGGCTGCCGGGGTTGGGGCAAGCTTCCGGTGTGTGGGTTGATTTGTTAAGTTTGTTTTTCCTGTCCATTAATAATGAAAACAGATCAATGACCGTCAAACAGCTGCGTGCTTTTCTCGCCGTGGCGCAGAGCCTGAGCTTCGCCCAGGCCTGCGAGCGCCTGCACCTGTCGCAGCCGGCGCTGAGCCTGGCGATCAAGAACCTCGAGGAGTCGCTAGGCGGACCCTTGCTGCTGCGCACCACGCGCAGCGTGGCGTTGACCGCGGAGGGCGAGCTACTGCTGCCCATCGCCCGGCGCCTGCTGGCGGACTGGGACAACACCGAGGAACTGCTGCGCCAGCACTTCACCCTGCAGCTCGGCCAGGTGGCCATCGCGGCGATGCCGTCGTTCGCCGGCAACCTGCTGCCGGTGGCGCTGAAGGGGTTTCGCGAACGCCACCCGAAGGTGAACGTCGCGGTGCACGACGTGATCAACGAGCAGGTGGTGGAGATGGTGCGCAACCGGCGCGTCGAACTGGGCGTCGCGTTCGAGCCAGGCAATCTCGACGGCATCGATTTCCAGCCGCTGTATACCGACCGTTTCGTTGCCGTGGTCCCTGCCGACAGCCCGCTAGCGGCGCGTAACGAAGTGGACTGGGCGCAGCTGCTCGAGGAGCACTTCATCGCTCTGCAGCGCCCCTCGGCGGTGCGCCTGCTGCTCGAAGAAAGCATCGCCGCGCAGCACGGCAAGCTGCGCGTGGCGTTCGAGAGTCATCAACTGGTGACGGTCGGGCGGATGGTCGCCCAGGGCCTGGGGGTCAGCGCGGTGCCGAGTCTGTGCATCCAGCAGATGCAGGAGCTCGGCGCACGCTGCGTGGCGCTGAGCGCGCCGGTGGTCGAGCAGCGCGTCGGGCTGCTAAGCCTGCAGGGGCACCGGTTGTCGGCCGCGGCACAGGCGCTGGCCGAGACGCTGCGGGCGCTGGTCGACCGTCAGCCGTAAGCGCTCGCGCGCTTCAGCCGTGCCAGCAGCGGTACCAGCCGTTCTGCTCGCTGACCTGCAGGTCGGTCTGGTACAGCGCCGACAGGCGCGCGCTGGTGAGGATTTCCGCCTTGGGACCGTCGGCGATCACCTGGCCCTGGCTGAGCAGCACCACGCGGTCGATCTCCGGAATGATCTCGTCGATGTGGTGGGTGGTGATGATCATCGCCCGGCCGGCGCCACAGAAGCTGCGCAGCAGGCTCAGCAGGCCAAGGCTGGCGCCCATGTCGAGGCCGCTGGTGGGTTCGTCGAGGATCAGCGCCTGCGGCTGGTGGACCAGCGCACGGGCGAGCAGCAGACGGCGTTTCTGCCCGGTGGACAGGCGCTGGAACATGCGCTGCTCGTCGCCGGGCAGGCCCAGCTCGACGAGCAGTGCGCGGGCCCGGTCTACCTGCTCGGCGCTGGGCTGCAGGTGGCCGTGCGCGCCGATCGCGCCGAAGAACCCGGAGATCACCACGTCCAGCGCCGAGGTGTAGGGCGTGTAGTCCTCCTGCAGGTCGTGCGAGACGAAGCCGATCTTGCTGCGCAGGTCCCACAGGTTGACCGTCGCGTTGCCGAACAGCTTGAGCGAGCTGTCCGGCTGATCGACCGGGTACAGCTCGCGGCTGATCAGCTTGAGTAGCGTGCTCTTGCCCGCGCCGTTGGGGCCGAGAATCGCGACGCGCTCGTGGTAGCCGATGTGCAGCGACAGGCGGTCGAACACGCGGGTCTGCTGTTGGTAGGCGGTGACTTGCTTCAGTTCGATCATCGGGCGGCATTCATGGGCGGTGGGGCGCTGATGATAGCGCGGTGCGCCACAGGCCTCGCGACCATGGGCGGCGGCGGCCAGTTGTCCGGTGTCGACCCGGACAAACATCGAATCGCCCACCGCGGTGAGCACGCCCGCGGCGTACACCTCGCAGATCACCCGGGTCTTGCGGCCGACCTCGCCCTCGACCTTGGCACTCAGGGTCAGCGGCACGCCCAGCGGGGTCGGTTTGATGTACTTGATGCCGAGGCTGCCGGTGACGCAGTCGATGCGCGGCAGGCTGCCCACCTCGCGCTGCTCGGCGCGGTAGTGGTAGGCCATGGCCGTCCAGTTGGAATGGCAATCGACCAGCATGGCGATCAATCCGCCATACACCAGGTCCGGCCAGCCGCAATACTTGGCCTCCGGCAGATGCTCGGCGATGACATGCACGCCGTCCGCGTGCCAGCGGCTCTTGACGTGCAGCCCGTGAGGATTGCGGCCGCCACAGCCGTAACAGACGCCGTCCGGGGCGGCGAGATCTTGCAGGGGAAGGTCGTGCATGGTGCTGTCCTTGTCGATGAAAACCTGGCCTCCGATCGATCGCCGCGCGGCGGCACGATCGATCGGCATTTGCCCTATTAGGCCGGACCTAAGGCGCCGCGCGCCAGCCGCATCTGTCCTCAGTAACCGCCGCCACCTCCGCCTTGCTGGGTGGCGCCGTCATCGGAGTGGCTGCTGTGATCGTTGCAGGACGAGCCGCCGAGGACGATGACCAGGGTGAGCATGGCCAGCGGGATGAGTTGCTTGAACATGAGCGTTCTCCCGGTGCGTGACCCCCTTGCTATTGGACGCCGTTGGCGGCGAGCCAGGTCGAAAAACGACGCGCGGTCGCGGGCGGGTTGCACCTGCAGCGCGCGACGGCCCAGGCGCACCGGGCGCCACCGGGAAAACGCCCAGATTCGGGGCGCGCGGCCGAGGCGGCGAGCACAGTTGTGCACAATAGCGATGCATCTTGGCAAGTCGCTCGCACAGTGCGACGTAACTGCTTGATTCTTTGTAGGCAATTTATAAGTCAATGAAAAATATGAACTTTTTTTCTGGTGAAAAAAGCGTCAATCTGAGCGGAAGCCCCAACTGGCAAGGCGTGGCGATCCTTGCTCCCAAGTTGTCCACGGAGTTATCCACAGCTTTTGTGGATTGTCTGCGGCAACCCGCATGGCTGCTGACTCGGCGCTCCAGCGAGGCGGTTTTCCCCTGCATTTGCGCGCCGCGACAACCACGCCGGTGGCGCTGGTTATACTGCCCGGCAGTCTTGCCTGGAGCCTCTTATGCCTATCGATTTGCCCAACCTGCTTGTGGGGTTGTCCGTGGCGGCGCTGCCGTTGCTGGCGCTGAGCTGGCAGTTGCAGCAGCGCCTTGCGCGCCTGCGCACTGACGCGGCGTTGCTCGAGGAGCGGCTGAGTCATGCGCAGCTGGCTCAGGACGGTTTGAGCGCGCAGCTGGACGACTACCGCCGCGAGGCCGGCGTCCTGGCCACCGAGAAGGCCGCGCAACAGGCCGAGCTGGCTGCCTTGCGCCGCGAGGCCGAACTGGGGCGCGGCGAGCTGCAGCGCTTCCGTGGCCATGAACTGGCCTGGCAGCAGGAGCGCGAGCAGCAGGAAAACGAGCTGCGTCGCCTGAGCGCCGAGCGCGCGGCGCTGCACGCCGAACTGCGCGAGCAGCAGGACAGCCATCAGCAGCGCCTTACCGATCTGCAGGGCGCGCGCGACGAGCTGCGTGCGCAGTTCGCCGAGCTGGCCGGGAAGATCTTCGACGAACGCGAGCAGCGCTTCGCCGAGACCAGCCAGCAGCGCCTCGGCCAGTTGCTCGACCCGCTCAAGGAGCGCATCCAGGCGTTCGAGAAGCGTGTCGAGGACAGCTACCAGCAGGAGGCGCGCGAGCGCTTCTCGCTGGGCAAGGAACTCGAGCGCCTGCAACTGCTCAACCAGCGCCTCAGCGACGAGGCGACCACCCTCAGCCAAGCGCTGAAAGGCCAGAAGACCCAGGGCAACTGGGGCGAGCTGGTGCTCGAGCGGGTCCTCGAGCACGCCGGCCTGGAGAAGGGCCGCGAGTACCACACCCAGGTCAGCTTGCGCGCTGCCGACGGCGAGCGCTTCCAGCCCGACGTGCTGATCCAGCTGCCCGGCGACAAGCAGGTGGTGGTGGATGCCAAGGTCAGCCTCACTGCCTATCAGCAGCTGGTTGCCGCCGAGGACGAGCAGGTCCGCCAGGTTGCGCTGAAGCAGCACGTGCTGTCGCTGCGCAGCCACCTCAAGGGCCTCTCGGTGAAGGACTACCAGCGCCTGGAAGGGCTGCACAGCCTCGACTTCGTGCTGCTCTTCGTGCCCATCGAGGCGGCCTTCGCCGCCGCGCTGCAGGCCGATCCGGGGCTGTTCCAGGAGGCTTACGACCAGCACATCGTGATCGTCAGCCCGACCACGCTGCTGGCCACCTTGCGGGTCATCGATAGCCTGTGGCGCCAGGAGCGGCAGAGCCAGAACGCCCGCGAGATCGCCGAACGCGCCGGCGCGCTGTACGACAAGTTCGTCGCCTTCATCCAGGACCTCGACGAGGTCGGCAGCCGCCTGCAGCAGCTCGACAAGGCCTACGCCGCGGCGCGCAACAAGCTGGTCGACGGGCGCGGCAACATCGTCGGCCGGGTCGAGAACCTCAAGCTGCTCGGCGCGCGGGCCAGCAAGAGCCTGTCTCCTGAGCTGCTGGAACGCGCCGCGGTGCCGTTGCTGGATGAGGTGGATGCCGCTGAGTGATCAGCGACCACGCGAGAGCCTGTAGGAGCGGCCCATGGCCGCGACGGGTGTTCGACAGACCACTTCGCGGCCATGGGCCGCTCCTACGAGGGACTACTTCACCCCGCTGCCGCGGCCTCGGCGGCGCGCCGCGCGGCGGGGGAGTGGGCCAGGTAATCCAATGCCACCTGCACGTCGCCTTCCACCACCGGGTGATAGCTCGGCTTGAAATAGCGCGCCACCGCGCGGCCGATGCTGCCCATGGTCGGCAGCAGGCCGCGCCCGCCGAGATCGCGCCACAGCGGCAGGAAGCCGCGCACGCGGCGGATCGCCGGGTCCTGACGCATCATCAGCCGCGAGCCGGCATGGAATAGGAAGGTCAGCGCCGCCGAGGCGACCAGCATGTACAGCCAGCGCATCAGCAGGCTGCCGCCGAGGTGCACGTGCAGGTCGTGGGCCACGCAGCGGTGCTCGACTTCCTCGGCGCCGTGCCAGCGCAGCAGGTCGAGCATCACCGGGTCGGCGTGATCGAGCTGGCGGGTGGTGATGATCCAGTCGCCGAGCACGCAGGTGAAATGCTCGACGGCGGCGATCAGGCCGACCCGCTGCAATAGCCACCAGTGCTGCAGGCGCCGGCCGAGCCAGCCGCTGCCGACCGGCAAGTCGCCGAGCGGTTTCTCGAACAGCCAGCTCAGGCGCCGGGTGAACGGCGTCGGGTCGATGCCGTGGCGCACCAGATAGGGCGTCAGCGCGCTGTCGTGGGCGCGCGCGTGCTGCGCTTCCTGCTTGATGAAACCGCGCACGTCGTCGCGCAGGCGCGCCTCGGTGACCAGCGGCAGGGCCTTGTTGTAGACCCGGCAGAACCAGAACTCGCCGGCCGGCAGGAGGATGTGAAGGGTGTTCATCACATGCGAGGCTTCCGGCTCGCCGGGCACCCAGTGCAGCGGGGTGTCGGTGAAGTCGAAGCTGACCTTGCGCTGCTCCAGGCGATGGTGGGGGGCGCTCATGCGGTGTGCTCTCCTGCGGGGCGGGCAGCCGCGCTGCCATGCCGATCGACGAATTCGCGAATCCAGCGGGCCAGTTGCAGCGGCTCGGCGAGCAGCTGCCAGTGCCCGGCGCGCACTTCGCGGCGGGCCAGGTCGGGCGCCCAGTGCTGCAGCTGCTCGAACAGCTGGGGACGCACGAAGCGATCCTGGGTCGGCACGATCAGCTGCACCGGCACCTGGGTGTAGCGCAGGCGCGGCTTGAACATGGCACCGATGAAGTTGGCGCGGTACAGCTTGACGCCGTGCTGGCCGTCGGAGACCTGGGTGCTGTTGTGCTGCGCCTCGCGCACGCCTTCCAGGCGCTCCAGCAGGGTCGGCCACAGGCGGCCGAGGCCGTTGCGCCAGAGCAGCTCGGGCAGCCAGGGGGTGTGGAAGAAGGCGATGTACCAGGAGCTGAGCAATTGGCCGAAGACCTTCAGCCAGGCGCCCAGACGTTTCTCTTGCAGGCGTGCGCGCATCCAGTGGCCGACATGGTCCAGGCACGGCCCGGAGATGGTGGTGTAGGAGGCGAGCAGCGGCTGGATGCGCGGCTCGGTCACCGCCTCCCAGGTCTGGATCGAACCCCAGTCGTGGGCCACCAGGTGCACCGGACGCTCTGGACTGAGCGCCTTGATCACCGCCTCGAGGTCATTGGCCAGCAGCGGCAGGCGGTAGTCACGGGTGCGCCGGGGAATCTGCGAAGCACCGAAGCCGCGCACGTCGTAGGCGATGATCTGGTAGTCGGCAGCCAGGTGCTGGACCAGCGGCAGCCAGACCTCGTGGCTGTCCGGGTAACCGTGCACCAGCAGCAAGGTCGGCCCCTCGGCGTTGCCCCAGCGGTAGGCGGCCAACTCGACGCCATCGCCCTGCACGCGCAGGCGCTGCGATTCAGTGCGGATCGGTGCGTTCATCGGCGCACCGGGTGGGACGAGTGCGGGGCAGGTGTGGACAGGGCGGCAGGCATCACGATCTCCTTATCAATCGTTACAGCGAACGATGGCAAAGTCGTGACGCACTGGGCACCCACCGAATGGCCAGTCGCGCGGCGGCTGCGGGTCGGTGGTTGTTACTGCGCTACTCAGGCCGTGCGCAGGCCGTGCCGGGTGTGTTGTTGGCGCCGCCGCGCGGCGGCTATGATCGGCGCCATGAATGAATCCAGCTCTTTCCTGCAGCGCCTGCTGGCGCGTACACCGCGCGTGGCGGATGCGCCGAGCAGCGCCGAATACAGCGTCGATGAACTGGCCAACGCCGGCGGCACCACGGTGCGCAATCTACGCGCCTATCAGGACCGCGGCCTGCTGCCGCCACCGGAGCGGCGTGGACGTATCGGCGTGTACAACGATGGCCACCTGGCGCGGCTGCAGCTGATCGGCCAGCTGCTCGAACGCGGCTACAGCATCGCCAGCATCCGTGAGCTGCTCGAGGCCTGGGAACAGGGCCAGGGCCTGTCCCATGTGCTGGGCCTGGAGCAGGCGATTGTTGGCGCATGGCATCAGGTCGAGCCGACCCGCCTGGAGTTCGCCGAGCTGCAGGCGCTGTTCGGCGACGGGCTGACCGACGCCAACCTCGACCTGGCCCAGAGCCTGGGGCTGGTGGAGTTCGCCGGTGACCACCTGCGCGTGCTCAACCCGCGAGTGTTCGCCGCCGGCGTCGAGCTGTACCGCGCCGGCATTCCGTTGGCGTCTCTGCTCGAGCTATTCGCCTCGATCCGTCGCCAGGTGCAGCCGATGGCGGCCGGCATCGTGCAGCTGATCGTTCAGCATCTGGTCAATCCGCTGCTGAGCACCAGCCTGCCGCACGTCGATGAGCTGCAGCGCCTCAATCAGCAACTGCTGGGGTTGCGGCCGCTGGTCGAGCAGGTGGTCGACAGCGAGCTGGCCAGCGCGCTGCACGACTCGGCGAATCAGGAACTGGGTGAGAGGGTCGGCGTGTTGCTGAGGGGCTTCCTCAAGTCCTGAATGTCGGCCGCTGCGACGCGGTTGCGCCCGGCGTGCTTGGCGGCATACAGGGCGACGTCGGCGTGGCCGACCAGCGCTTCGGCGTTGGCCATCTCGCCCTGCGCCGTGGAGGCCACCCCGATGCTCACGGTCAGTTGGCCGCGCTCGACGGCTTCGTGACGTAGGCGTAATGCCTCGACCGCCGCACGAATGCGTTCGGCGATGACCAGCGCCGTGTCCAGCCCGGCACCGGGCATCACCACGGTGAACTCCTCGCCACCGAAGCGGGCGACAAAGTCGCAGTGTTCGCGAATGCTGCCGCGCATGGCCTCGGCCACCTGGCGGATGCAGGTGTCGCCGGCGAGGTGGCCGTAGGTGTCGTTGAAGCGCTTGAAGTGGTCGATATCCAGCATCAGCACGCCGAGCGGCTCGCCGTTGCGCAGGCAGCGATGCCACTCGCGGCTGAGGGTCTCGTCGAGGTGGCGCTTGTTGGCGATGCGCGTGAGGTCGTCGGTGCGGCTGAGCACCGCCAGTTCCTGCGCGGCCAGCGCGTACTTGTGCGCCAGCACCTGGTGCTCCCAGGCCAGCTTGAGCGCGGCGTTGAAGCGCATCTGCAGGCGCCGGCCCATCTCGGCGATGAACGGGCAGACCACCCAGGCGCCGATCGCGAGGAAGTGCGACACCGGCTCCGGGTCGAGGAAATAGGCGATGCCGAGGAAGAAGAACATTGGCACGTGGAATGACAGGTGCGCCGGCCAGTAGGAGACGTTGCTCATCGCCACCATCACCGAGGTCAGCGCGACGCAGCCGTAGACCACGTCCTCGAACGGCGTGCCGTAGTGCATCAGCCAGATCGCGCCGATGCCCCAGGTCAGGCCGACGCTGGCGCACTGCACGCTGGTCAGTCGCGCCCAGGTGCGCGGCGCTACGCGCCGCGGATTGCGGCGGTAGGCGCGGACCAGGCCGAGGCGTACGCACATCAGCACCAGCAGCAGGCACCACCAGACGATCAGGCCGCCCAGCGGCACGCTGCTGTGATAGACGCCGAAGATCAGCGACGCCGAGAACAGATTGCCGACGGCAGTCGAGGGGCTGGTGGAGAACAGCGTGGCGACGCGCTCGGCGAAATAGTCCTCGTCCGGACGCTCGGGCAGGTGGACCGGCAGCGGCGCCGCTCCACTGGAAAGATTCATCGTGACTACTCCTGAACAACGGTCACCGCGGCCGTGCGTGCCGCTGAATCTTTATATCAGTTCCCCGTTCAGCACAGCCAGCCTGCCGCCAGGCTGGTGAGGACGTTTGGGGGTTGGCGCGGAGCCGCTCAGCGCAGCGGCAGGTGACGGCTCAGCAGGGCGCGCAGGGCGGCCGGCTTGACTGGTTTGGCCAGGTAGTCGAGACCGGCGGCATGCACCTGGGCGATCAGCTCGGGGCGGCCATCGGCGCTGATCACCACGCCGGGCACCGGTTCGCCGAGCTTGGTGCGCAGCCAGGCCATCAGTTCGGTGCCGGTCTCGCCCTCGTCGAGGTGGTAATCGACCAGCGCCACTTGCGGGCGCACTTCCTCGTCGATCAGGTGTTCGCATTCCAGGCGGTTGCGCGCCGTCCACACCTGGCAGCCCCAGCGCGACAGCAGGCTGTGCATGCCGGTGAGGATGCTGTCCTCGTTGTCGATGCACAGCACCTGGGTGCCCTGCAGGGCGTTGCCGTTGACCTCGCCGACCGCGTGCTTGAGCAGCGGCGCGGGGGCTTTGGCAAGCGGCACGTCAACGCTGAACACGCTGCCCTTGCCCGGCCAGGAGCGTACTTCCAGCGAGTGGCCGAGCACCCGGCAGAGGCCGTCGGCGATCGCCAGGCCGAGGCCCAGGCCCTTCTCGGCGCGGGTCTGGTGGCTGTCGAGGCGCTTGAACTCCTCGAAGATTTCCTTGCGCTTGTCGGCCGGAATCCCCGGTCCGCGGTCCCAGACTTCCAGGCGCAGGCCGCCGGCCACGCGGCGCACGCCGAGCAGCACGTCGCCCTTGGCGTAGCGGAAGGCGTTGGTCAGGAAGTTCTGCAGCACGCGGCGCAGCAGCTTGATGTCACTGTCCACGCGCAGGCGGCTGCCGTGCAGGCGGAAGTTGACCCCATGTTCCTGGGCCAGCGCCTTGAACTCCGCGCCCAGCGCGTTGAACAGCTCGTCGAGCGGGAAGGGCGTGCGCTCCGGGGTGATGCGGCCGTTCTCCAGGCGCGAGATGTCGAGCAGATCGCTGATCAGGTCTTCCGCCGAACGCAGCGAGCTGTCCAGGTGGCTGACCAGCTCACGGGCGTCGCGCGGCAGCTGTTCCGGCTGGTGACCGAGCGCAGCGGAGAACAGCCGCGCGGCGTTCAGCGGCTGCATCAGGTCGTGGCTGACGGCGGCGAGGAAACGCGTTTTCGACTGGTTGGCGGACTCCGCCACGGCCTTCGCCTGGCCGAGTTCCTGGTTGAGTTCGGAGAGCTCGCGGGTGCGTTCCTCGACGCGCTGTTCGAGGCCCTCGTTGGCTTCCTTTAAGGCCTGTTCGGCCTCGCGGAACGCGGTGATGTCGGTGAAGCTCATGACGAAGCCGCCGCCCGGCATCGGGTTGCCGATCAGCTCGATCACCCGGCCGTTGGGGAACAGCCGCTCGGAGGTGTGCGCGGTGCCTTCACGCATCCAGTACAGGCGCTTCTCCACGTGCGATTCGACGTCGCCCGGCCCACACAGTCCGCGTTCGGCGTTGTGGCGGATGATGTCGGCGATCGGCCGGCCGACGCTGATCAGGTCGTCCGGGTACTGGAACAGTTCCAGGTAGCGGCGGTTCCAGGCCACCAGGCGCAGCGACTGGTCGACCACGCTGATGCCCTGGGTGATGTTCTCGATCGCACCCTGCAGCAGCGCGCGGTTGAACTGCAGCACCTCGGAGGCTTCGTCGACGATGCGCACCACGTCTTCGACCTGCATCTCGCGGCCTTCGATGGCGGCCTTCACCACCGCGCGCGCCGACGAGGCGCCGAGCACCCCGGCGAGCAGGCGTTCGGTGTGGGCGATCCATTCGCCGTTGGCCGGCTGGTTGGGGTTGAAGCTGCGCCCCAGGCGGTAGGCGAAGCGCAGGAAGCTCTGCCGCGAGCGTTCCTCGCCGACGAAGCGGCTGGCCAGCACCAGCAGGTCTTCCACCTGCACCGCCAGCAGGCTGCGGCTGCTCGGTTTGTGGCCGAAGTCCTGGCCGATGAAGCGCCCGGCCTGCCAGTGCTCGGAGACGCGAGTGCGCGAGAAGTAGGAGACCCAGACGAACAGCAGGAAGTTGCTGGCTAGCGACAGCACCACGCCGCGGGTCAGCGGTTCGACATGCACGCCGATCGGCTGATGCAGCAGCGGTTCGAGCAGCGGGAAACTGCTCAGCGACCAGCCCAGGCTGCGCGCCACCACGGGCAGCACCAGCAGGTAGAACCACACTGCGGCGCCGGCGGCCAGGCCGGCAAACACGCCACGGCGGTTGGCCTGTTTCCACAGCAGGGCGCCGAACATCGCCGGCGCCAGCTGGGTCACCGCGGCGAAGGAGATCTGCCCGATGGTCGCCAGGCTGGCGTTGGAGCCGAGCAGGCGGTAGCTGACGTAGGCCAGCAGGATGATCAGCACGATGCTCACCCGGCGCACCGAGAGCATCCAGTGGCGGAACAGCTCGAACGGCCGCTCGGCGTTCTTGCGGCGCAGCAGCAGCGGCAACAGCATGTCGTTGGAGACCATGGTCGACAGCGCCACCGCTTCGACGATGACCATCCCGGTGGCCGCCGAGGCGCCGCCGATGAATGCCAGCAGCGCCAGCGCCGGGTGCGCCTCGGCGAGCGGCAGGCTGATCACGAAGGAATCGGGCATCACCCCGGACGGCAGCAGCATCTGCCCGGCCAGGGCGATCGGCACCACAAACAGCGCGGCCAGCGCCAGGTAGGCGGGGAACACCCAGCGCGCCAGGCGCAGGTCCTTGGGCTCGATGTTCTCCACCACGCCGACGTGGAACTGCCGCGGCAGGCAGATGATCGCCATCATCGCCACGCCGATCTGCACGAACATCGACGGCCAGTTCACCGTCTCGTCCCAGAAGTCGGCGAGCGCCGGGGTATTGCGCGCCTGCAGGAGCAGGTCGTCGAAGCCGTTGTACAGGCCGTACGTGACGTAGGCACCGACCGCGAGGAAGGCCAGCAGCTTGACCAGCGACTCGAAGGCGATGGCCATGACCATGCCGCGGTGGTGCTCGGTGACGTCGAGGTTGCGGGTGCCGAACAGGATGGTGAACAGGGCAAGGATCAGCGAAACGATCAGCGCGGTGTCCTGCGCGCGGGTGCCGGTGGAGTCGGCTCCGGCGCCGGTCAGCAGGTTGACGCCGAGGACGATTCCCTTGAGCTGCAGGGCGATGTAGGGCAGCACGCCGACCAGACAGATCAGTGCCACCACCACCGCCAGGGTCTGCGACTTGCCGTAGCGCGCGGCAATGAAGTCGGCGATCGAGGTGATGTTCTCCTGCTTGCTGATCAGCACCATCTTCTGCAGCACCCAGGGGGCGAACAGCATCAGCAGCATCGGCCCGAGGTAGATCGGCAGGAACGACCAGAGCTGCTCGGCCGACTGGCCGACCGCGCCGAAGAACGTCCAGCTGGTGCAGTACACCGCCAGCGACAGGCTGTAGACCAGCGCGCGCACCGGCACCGGCAAGGGCGCACGGCGGCGGTCGCCATAGAAGGCGATGGCGAACAGGATGGCCATGTAGGAGAGGGCGACTGCTGCGATCAGCCCACCGGACAGCGACATGTGAACTCCAGATCAACGGGCGCGGCGCCGCGACATAGACCGGGCGAGCGATACACTCAAGTCCCGTTCAGTGTCGCACCAAAGTACAATTCAGTCAGTCGCGACTATGGTCGCAAGCACGCCGGTCGGGCCGCACTGTTCAAGCTGCGGCGCACGGCGTCGAATGGCAGCTGTTGCAGCTGGCCTGCGCCCGCAGTACCTGGCGCCGCTGCCACCTTTAGTGAGGACGTGTTCATGTTCAAGCCGCAACTGGTCGCGCTGCAGCGCGGCGCCCTGCGCCTGGAGCCGCTGCTCGAAGCGGACATCCCCGCCCTGGTTGACCTGGCCGAGGCCAACCGCGACGAGCTGGTCTACCTGAACGGCCCGCTGCGCCTGGATTGGTACCGCAGCGCGTTGAGCGATCAGCGCGAAGGCCTGGCCGTGGTGTTCGTCATCCGCCTCGGCGATCGGCTGGTCGGTACCACGCGCTTCGCCGACTTCATGAACATCCTGCCGGCCGCGGAAATCGGCTGGACCTGGCTGGACCGCGGCCAGCACGGCACCGGCCTGAATGACAGCATCAAGTACCTGATGCTGCGTCATGCCTTCGAGAACTGGCGGATGGTCCGCGTGCAGCTGAAGACCGCCGCCAGCAACCTGCGTTCGCAGCGTGCCATCGAGAAGCTCGGTGCGCAGCGCGAAGGGCTGCTGCGTAATCATCGGCGCCTGGCCGATGGGCGCCTCGACGACACGGTGATGTACAGCATCACCGACGGCGACTGGCCGCAGGTCAAGGCTGGCCTGGAGGCGCGCTTCGGCGCCTGAGGATGAGCGCGGTGCGTGAGCAGACCCACTTCTGGCAGGCGGATGCCTTGCCGGGCGTCGAGTTGCTGCACGCGCATTACGTCGAGCAGCGCTTCGCCCCGCATGTACACGAGGGCTACGTGTTCACCGTGATCGAGCACGGCGCGCAGCGTTTCCGTCACCGTGGCAGCGATCACCTGGCGCCGGTCGGCAGCATGGTGCTGATCAACCCGGACGAAGTGCACACCGGCTCCAAGGCGCATGAACTGGGCTGGCGCTACCGGGCCTTCTATCCCGACAGCGCCCAGGTCGGCGGGGTGCTCGGCGAGCTGGGCCTGGCCCGCGGCGGCTTGCCGTCGTTCGCCAGCAGCGTGCTGCAGGACCCGCAATTGCACAGCGCCTTCGCCGCGCTGCACCGCCTGCTGGATGGCGGCGCCAGCGCGCTGCAGCAGCAGACCGCCTGGCGCGAAGCGATTCTGCTGCTGTTCCAGCGCCATGCGCGGCTGCCGCTGGCGCTCGAGCCGGGCCGCGAGCCGCGCGCGGTGGTGCAGGCCAAGGAACTGCTGAACAGCCAGCTGGCCGAGCCGCCGTCGCTGGAAGAGTTGGCGGCGGCGGTGAATCTGTCGCCGTTCCATTTCGCCCGGGTATTCCGCGCCGCGACCGGGCTGCCGCCGCACGCCTGGCTCAAGCAGCGCCGCCTGGAGCAGGCGCGCCTGTTGCTCAAGGCCGGTTGCGCGCCGATCGGCGTGGCCGCGCAGCTGGGCTTCGCCGACCAGAGCCACCTCAATCGCCAGTTCAAGCAGGCCTACGGCGTGGCGCCGGGCGAGTACCGCAAGGCCTGCGCCCGCTAGCCGGCGCACGCCGCACGGCAGGCATCCGGCGAGTAGCAAGATCGTTCAAGACGCTCTGCGACCCGCACGCTAACCTCAGCCGTTCAAGGAGGTGGCATGTCCCGTCAACACGAGTTTCTGCAAGGCGCCCGCGACGTTCTCCCATTGGTGATGGGCGGCATTCCGTTCGGCATCATCTTCGGCTCGCTGGCCGGCGCCTACGGGCTGTCGATCTGGCAGGCCCTGGCCATGTCGCTGCTGGTGTTCGCCGGCTCGGCGCAGTTCATCGCCATCACCCTGATCGGCGGCGGCGCCGGGGTGGTCGTGGTGCTGCTCACCACCTTCGTGGTCAACCTGCGCCACGCGCTGTACAGCGCCACGCTGCAACCCTTCGTGCGCCATCTGCCGAAACGCTGGCGCATGCCGCTGGCGTTCATGCTGACCGACGAAGCCTTCGCCGTGGTCCAGCATCGTTACGCCGAGCCGGATGCCTCGCCGCACAAGCATTGGTACTTCTGCGGTGCGGCGCTGACCATGTATGTCGACTGGCAGTTGGCCACGGTGGTCGGCGTGCTGTTCGGCCAGACGGTGCCCAACCTGGCGGCCTGGGGCCTGGATTTCGCCATGTTGGCGACTTTCATCGGCATCGTCGTGCCGATGCTCAAGAACCGCCCACAGGTCGCGGCGGCGCTGGTCGCCGGCGCGGCCGCGCTGCTGTGTAACGACTGGCCGTACAAGCTCGGCCTGATGGCCGCGGCCTTGTCGGGTATCGCCGTGGGCACCGTGCTGGAGCGCCGTGCCGCCTGGCAGCTGGACGAGGAGGGCGTGTGATGCAGACCTGGTGGCTGATTCTCGGCATGGCGGCGATCACTTTCGCGATCCGCTACAGCCTGTTCGCCTGGCCGGACCTGCGCTTCCCGTCGGTGGTGCGCCAGGGCCTGCACTATGTGCCGACCGCGGTGCTCACGGCGATCGTGGTGCCGGGCATGTTCATGCCCGATGGCCAGCACCTGCAGCTGGCGCTGGACAATGCCTTCCTGCTGGCCGGTCTGGCGACCATCCTCATCGCCGCGCTGAGTCGCCATCTGCTGGGGACCATCCTCGGTGGCCTGCTGATCTTCTTCCTGCTGCGCTGGACCTTCGGGCAACTGCCCGTCTGAAAGTCGCGAAAGTAGTTCTATTTGGTAATTCATCGTATTTACGCCCGAAATCCTTTCGCGTAATTTGCGCCCCTTTTTAACGGCCCGCTCTGGGCCGCGGATTGGGGAAGACACGTTATGCAGTCTGTCGGAATGCCATCACGCCTGGCTCTGGGCGTCGCGCTGGCGCTGGGTACCATCACGTCGGTCGCGGCCGAGGAGCTCGAACTGGGTAACGTCGAGGTGGTCGGTGACTGGCTGGGCGAGGCGACCGACGAGGACGTCAAGAACCACCCCGGCGCACGCAGCGTGGTCGACCAGCAGACCATCGAGGAGAGCGGCGCCAAGCAGGTCCGCGAACTGCTGCGCAAGGTTCCCGGCCTGCAGGTGCAGGAAAGCAACGGCACTGGCGGCAGCGACCTGTCCCTCAACGTCGGCACCCGCGGCCTCACCGCGCGCCTGTCGCCGCGTTCGACCATCCTCATCGACGGCGTGCCGATGGCCTTCGCGCCGTACGGCCAGCCGCAGCTGTCGCTGGCCCCCGTGGCGGTCGGCAACCTGGAGAAGATCGACGTGGTGCGCGGCGGCGGCGCGGTGCGCTACGGCCCGCAGAACGTCGGCGGCATCATCAACTTCGTGACCCGCGAGATTCCCGAGACCCAGGCCGGCAATATCAACGTCGGCACCGAAGTGGCCGGCCACGGCGGTTTCAAGACGCAGACCAGCGCCTTCCTCGGCGGCACCGCCGACAACGGCATGGGCGCGGCGCTGCTGTATTCCGGGATTCGCGGCGCCGGCTACCGGAATGACAACGACGGCACGCTGGTCGACGATTTCATGCTGAAGAACAAGTTCGCCCTCAGCGAGATCGACGAGCTGGCGACCAGCTTGCACTACTACCGCGCCGACGCCGACATGCCCGGCGGCCTGAACGCTGCGCAGTTCGACGCCGACCCCTACCAGTCGGTGCGCCCGTACGACAGCTTCGAAGGCGAGCGCAAGGATTTCTCTTTCAAGTACACCCGCACTCCGGACGCCAACCGCACCTTCGAGCTGGGTTCGTACTATTACGAGAGCTACCGCGGCAGCAACATCGTCACCGAGCGCAGCGCGGTTAACGACCAGCTGATGTCCTACCCGCGCAACTACCACGTGTTCGGCATCGAGCCGCGCTACTCGCAGCTGTTCCTGTGGGGCGAAGTCGCCCATGAAGTCGGCGTCGGCTACCGCTACGTCGACGAAGGCATGCACGAGCAGACCAAGAGCAGCGCGGTGTACAACCGCGCCAGCGGCACGCCATACACCACGCCGTTCACCGAGACCGCCGACAACACCGGCGGCACCGAGGCGCACTCGGTGTACATCGACGACCGCATCGACGTCGGCAGATGGACGCTCACTCCGGGGCTGCGCTACGAGCGCGTACGCACCACCTGGCACAACCGCCTGAAAGGCTACGAGCGCGAGGTCAACTACCTCGAGCCGCTGCCGTCGCTGAACGTCATGTACCACCTCTCCGATGAGTGGAAGCTGTACGCCAACTACAACACCTCGTTCGGCAGCCTGCAGTACTTCCAGCTCGGTCAGGACCCCGGCGCGCCGCTGACGTCCTACGGCAACGAGGTCGGCCCCGGCCTGGAGCCGGAGAAGGCGCACACCTACGAGCTCGGCACGCGCTACGACAACGGCGCCTGGCGCGGCGAGGTGACACTGTTCCGCATCGAGTTCGACAGCCAGCTGCAGTACGCCAAGCAGGACGGCTGGACGCAGCTCGGCGCGACCACCCACGAAGGCATCGAGACCGCGCTGAGCTACGACCTCGGCAGCCTTGATCCGGCCCTCGACGGGCTGTCCACCTACGCCAGCTTCACCTACACCAAGGCCACCGCCGACAAGGGTGTGTTCGCCGACAAGGACCTCAACTTCTATTCGCGCATCACCTCCATCCTCGGCCTGCGCTACACGCGCAACCGCTGGACCTGGAATCTCGATGGCTTCGCCCAGTCGCAGCAGTACGTCGCTGACGTCGCCAACGGCATCTACTACCGCAACGAGACCGCCGACGGCCGCTACGGCGACATCCCCGGCTACGCGATCTGGAACGCCCGCGGCGAGTACGCGTTCGGTCCGCAGCTGTCGAACCTGACGCTCGGCGTCGGGGTGAAGAACCTGCTCGGCCACGAGTACTTCACCCGTTCGCTGGACAACAACTACGGCAAGTACCTCGGTCAGCCGCGCACGCTGTTCGTCCAGGCCGGGGTCAGCTTCTGATCTGCAGCGGTTAAAAAAGGGCGCCACTGGCGCCCTTTTTTCATGCGTCGGTCATTCGCCTGGGAAAAACTGTGGCTTGTGGTGTGCCATTTGCCGTCCTATCTGCGCTGGACGGTTTTGCCGCGCACGCGGCTTCCCCACGACCCTTCAAGGTGACAAGGACGATGACCCAACACTCGCAATTCGCCCTGCTTGGCAAACGACGCTTCCTGCCGTTTTTCCTCACCCAGCTGCTCGGCGCCTTCAACGACAACATCTTCAAGCAGTCGCTGATCCTCGCCATCCTGTTCAAGCTCAGCGTCAGCGGCGACCGCACGGTGCTGGTCAACCTCTGCGCGCTGCTGTTCATCCTGCCGTTCTTCCTGTTCTCCGCGCTCGGCGGCCAGTTCGGGGAGAAGTTCGCCAAGCACGCGCTGATCCGCGCGATCAAGCTGGCCGAGATCGTGATCATGGCGGTCGGTGCGGCGGGCTTCCTGTTCAACAACCTGCCGCTGATGTTCCTCGCCCTGTTCGGCATGGGCACCCACTCGGCGCTGTTCGGTCCGGTGAAGTATTCGATCCTGCCGGCGGCGCTGCGCGAGGACGAGCTGGTCGGCGGCAATGCATTGGTGGAGATGGGCACCTTCCTGGCGATTCTCGCCGGCACCATCGGCGCCGGGATCATGATGTCCACGAGCGGCTACGCGCCGCTGGTGGCCGGCGCGGTGGTACTGGTGGCCTGCTGCGGCTACCTCAGCAGCCGCTTCATTCCGCACGCCGCCGCCGCGCTGCCGAGCCTGGCGGTGGACTGGAACATCTTCCGCCAGTCCTGGGCGATCCTGCGCCTGGGCCTCGGGCAGACGCCGGCGGTATCGCGTTCGCTGGTCGGCAGCTCGTGGTTCTGGTTCCTCGGTGCGGTGTACCTGACGCAGATCCCGGCGTACGCCAAGGAATGGATGCACGGCGACGAAACCGTGGTGACGCTGATCCTCACGGTGTTCTCGGTGGGCATCGCGCTCGGTTCGATGCTTTGCGAGCGGTTGTCCGGGCGCAAGGTGGAGATCGGCCTGGTGCCGCTCGGCTCGGTGGGCCTGACGGTGTTCGGCCTGCTGCTGTGGTGGAACTCCGGCGGCTTTCCCGCGCAGGCCGACCCGCAGAGCTGGCTGGCGGTGCTCGGCCATGGCCAGGCCTGGTGGGCGCTGGGCTCGATCCTCGGCATCGGCGTGTTCGGCGGCTTCTATATCGTGCCGCTGTATGCGCTGATGCAGTCGCGCACCGCGGAGAACGAGCGGGCGCGGGTGATCGCCGCCAACAACATCCTCAACGCGCTGTTCATGGTGGTCTCGGCGATCGCCTCGATCCTGTTCCTCAGCACCGCCGGGCTGAGCATTCCGCAGCTGTTCCTGGTGGTGTCGCTGATGAACATCGCGGTGAACAGCTACATCTTCAAGATCGTCCCCGAGTTCACCATGCGCTTCCTGGTCTGGCTGCTTGGCCACTCCATGTACCGCGTCGAACACCGCGACCTGGATCGCATCCCGGAGGAGGGCGCCGCGTTGCTGGTGTGCAACCACGTGTCGTTCGTCGATGCGCTGCTGATCGCCGGGGCGGTGCGCCGGCCGGTGCGCTTCGTCATGTACTACAAGATCTACGACCTGCCGGTGCTCAACTTCGTGTTCCGCACCGCCGGTGCGGTGCCGATCGCCGGGCGCAGTGAAGACCTGCTGGTGTATGACGCGGCGTTCAAGCGCATCGGCGACTACCTGCGCGAAGGTGAGCTGGTGTGCATCTTCCCCGAGGGCAAGCTGACCGGCGATGGCGAGATCGACGAGTTCAAGAACGGAGTAGCGCGGATTCTCGAGGAAAACCCGGTGCCGGTGATCCCGATGGCGCTGCAGGGCCTGTGGGGCAGCTTCTTCAGCCGCGATCCGCGCAAGGGCTTCTTCAAACGCCTGTGGTCGCGCATCACCCTGGTGGCCGGCACGCCGCTGGCGCCGGAGCTGGCCAGTCCGCAGACCCTGCAGGCGCAGGTGGCGGAGTTGCGGGGCGGGCTGCGCTGAACGCGTGATGCAGGATGAAAAAAGCCGCCCGAGGGCGGCTTTTTTTATTCAGTGACTGATCTTCAAGCCGATCAGCCCGCAGATGATCAAGGCCACGCTGGCCACGCGGATCAGCGCCATGGATTCTCCGAACAGGATGATCCCGGCGATCACCGTGCCGACCGCGCCGACCCCGGTCCATACCGCGTAGGCGGTGCCGAGCGGCAGTTCCTTCATGGCCAGGCCGAGCAGGCCGAGGCTGACTGCCATCGCGGCGATGGTGAGGGCGGTGGGTAGCGGGCGGGTAAAGCCGTCGGTGTACTTCAGACCGACGGCCCAGCCGACCTCGAACAGGCCGGCGAAGAACAGAATGATCCAGGACATGATGACCTCCAGTGTGTACCGGGGTCGTCCCCAAAATCAGGCTAGCCGCCGAGGTCGTCCTCGACGGCTGTACATTTTGGCAATTCCTGACTGCATGGGCAAGTTCGCCTGCCCAGCGGACGCCTCAAATGCCCTGCGGGATCTCTTCGCCGCCGAGCGCTTCGAACAGCGCCGGGAGGAACTCGCTGAAGGTCAGCATCATCAGAGTGAAGCTGGCGTCCTGTTGCGCCAGGGCGTCGTCGCCACCGTCCTGTTCGGCTTGCTCGGTGAGCAGGTCCTCGAAGCGCAGGCGCTTGATGATGGTCTTGTCGTCGAGCACGAAGGACAGCTTGTCCTGCCAGGCCAGCGACAGCTGAGTGACCGCCTTGCCGGCGGACAGGTGCAGCTGAATCTCCTCGCTGGTCAGGTCCTGGCGCTTGCAGCGCACTACGCCACCGTCTTCGTGGGTGTCACGCAGCTCGCATTCGTCGAGCACGGTGAAGTCCGCGGCGGCCTGCTGGGTCTTCACCCACTCGGTGAGCGTGGCGGTCGGCGCGACCTTCACGGTCAGCGGGCGCACCGGCAGCGAGCCGATGGCTTCGCGCAGGGTCGACAGCAGGTCTTCGGCGCGGCGTGCGCTGGCGCTGTTGACCAGGATCAGGCCGAGCTTCGGCGCGATCGCAGCAACTGTCTGCGAGCGGCGGATGAACGCACGCGGCAGGAAGGCCTGGATGATCTCGTCCTTGAGCTGGTCGCGTTCCTTCTTATAGACCTTGCGCATCTGCGCGGCCTCGATCTCTTCGACCTTGTCCTTTAGGGCATCTTTCACCACGCTGCCGGGTAGGATGCGTTCTTCTTTACGCGCGGCGATCAGCAGGAAGTCCTGGCTGACATGCACCAGCGGAGCGTCTTCGCCTTTGCCGAACGGCGCGACGAAGCCATAAGTAGTCACTTCCTGGCTGGCGCACGGACGGGCAGGTTTGGTGGCCAGCGCAGCCTCCAGGGCTTCGGCATCGAACGGCGTATCCTGGGTGAGGCGGTAGACGAGCAGGTTGCGGAACCACATGACGAGGGACTCTCCAAATAACGCAAAGCGCGCATTATTCTCCCCTCGCCTGAATAGGCCAACCCTGCGCTAAGCCTTTGGCGCATCAGCGAAAATTATTTTAAAAAGGGCTTGCCAGGGTGGCAGGTGCTCCGTAGAATGCGCGCCACACCGAGAGTGAAGGGTGATTAGCTCAGCCGGGAGAGCATCTGCCTTACAAGCAGAGGGTCGGCGGTTCGATCCCGTCATCACCCACCAATTCCTTCTTAGTGTTACGCGCAGCGGTAGTTCAGTCGGTTAGAATACCGGCCTGTCACGCCGGGGGTCGCGGGTTCGAGTCCCGTCCGCTGCGCCATTTTCTCTCCTCGCTTCACCTCGCAAAATCCCACTTTTTAAGTCTCCCAAATACCTGAGCTTATTCAGGTTTTCCTGTTCATATCGCCATAGCCAGTGATCCTCGCAGCCTGCTAAGCTCGCGGCTTCACTCGATAGCCCTGCTCGGGCGTACGGACAAGGAAACAGCATGAGACAGCATCGTTTGGCGGCGGCGATCGCCCTGGTCGGCCTGGTTCTCGCAGGTTGCGATAAGCAAGCCAGCGTGGAACTGAAGACCCCGGCGCAGAAAGCCTCCTATGGCATCGGCCTGAACATGGGCAAGAGCCTGGCCCAGGAAGGCATGGATGATCTCGATTCCAAAGCCGTCGCCCAGGGCATCGAAGACGCCATCGGCAAGAAAGAGCAGAAGCTCAAGGACGAAGAGCTGGCTGAAGCCTTCGCTTTCCTGCAGAAGCGTGCCGAAGAGCGCATGACCAAGCTCAACGAAGAAAGCGCTGCCGCTGGCAAGAAGTTCCTCGCCGAGAACGGCAAGCGTGAAGGCGTGGTAACCACTGCCTCGGGCCTGCAGTACGAAGTGGAGAAGAAAGCCGACGGCGCGCAGCCAAAGCCGACTGACGTGGTGACTGTTCACTACGAAGGCAAGCTGACCGATGGCAAGGTGTTCGACAGCTCCGTCGAGCGCGGTAGTCCGATCGATCTGCCGGTCAGTGGCGTGATCCCGGGCTGGGTGGAAGGTCTGCAGCTGATGCACGTCGGCGAGAAGTACAAGTTCTACATTCCTAGCGAGCTGGCCTATGGCGACCAAAGCCCGAGCCCGGCGATTCCGGCTAACTCAGTGCTGGTGTTCAACATCGAGCTGATCGGCATCAAGGACCCGGCCAAGGCGGAAGCGGCACAGCAGCCGTAAAAGCCAACGCGGTCTGCGCACAACGCCCCGTCTCGACGGGGCGTTGTCGTTTCTGGAGGGTAGAAAAGGCGAACCGGCTGGCGGTTGGCGCAGTCTCAATCGCGTGCGCGGGTGTTTCCAGTGTTACGGTTATGCACATTGCACGATCGTTTCGCATTTGGTTGGACCTACCCGTTCCACTTTTTTTCATTTTTCAATAAGTAATTGATTTTATTTGTATTTTTAAGCTGAATAAAAAATGGCCGATCTGTGTGGAAGGCCCGTGGGCCGGGCGTTTGCTTCACTCATCCAGTATTTGTCTACAAGGTTATCCACAGCTTCGGTGGATAACCGAGACGAGCCCTTTAGTGTGCGGTTTGGCGAGGTTTGGCGATGAGCGCTCCGTGGAAATTCAAGCGTTACCTCCCTATAGCGGAGCGTTTCCTCAGCCGTGGGCGGCTGCCTTTTTTACTCGCGGCAGTCGCTCGAAAGAATGCTCGGCAGGGTGGCCGACTCGCCGCGGTCAAGGACGATCTGCTGCTGTTGCAGGCGCTGTGTATGGCGTGGTGGCGTGGTGAGTATCGCGCGGTCAGTCGTGGCGCATTGGTAGCGGTGGTCGCGGCGCTGGTGTACTTCCTCTCGCCGCTGGACGCGATCCCGGATGTGTTGCTGGGGGTCGGCTATCTCGACGATATCGCGGTACTCACCTGGTTGATGCGCAGCTGGCGCCGCGAGCTGGACGCCTTTCGCGCCTGGCGTGACGCACAGTCGGCCGCCAAGCAGGCCGCTTTGCTGTTGCCGGCTCCATCGGATAAGCCGCTGCCATAGCCGCTGTACACCGCGAGCAGCCTGTTAAGATGGCGCGACGTCCGGTGAGAGATCGATGATGAACGTGCAAGTGATCAAGCGTGATGGTGAGGCCGAATACGCCGTGTTGCCCTGGGCCGAGTACCAGGAGCTGCTGCGCGCAGCTGGGCGGGCTGTGCCTGAGGTTGCCGCGACGCCGGCTGCAGCGCCGAGCAATCGGCCGATGCTCGCGCAGCTGGCTGCCTTGCGCGAGCAGAAAGGGCTATCCGCCGAGCAACTGGCGCGCGCTGTCGGGATCAGTCCGCATTACTTAGCTATGATCGAAAGAGGTGAGCGTCAGCCGGATGCAGCAATCCGGCGAGCCCTGTCATGGAATCTGGGCGTGGACGGTTGGGGAGACGAGATGTGAGCTTACGTATCAGCCGCCAGCAATGGCAGGCCTTGCTTCACGAGCTCGACGAGGCGCGGCGACAGCGCCACCTGTTGACTTACCGGGCGCTGATCGAGCGTCTGGAGCTTCCGACACCCGCGATGCAGACACTTACGGCGGCCTTGGAGCACCTGGCGGCGCTCGATGCGCGGGCCGAGCGCCCGCTGCGCAGTGCGCTGGTGATCAGCCAGGGTGCCAGCCGTCTGCCGCGCACCGGCTTCTTCGATATCGTTGTCCGTCTCGGGCGGTTTCCAGGTCCTTCGGATGGAGTCGCGGCTGCCTCGTGGCATGCGGCCGAGGTGGTGCGGGTCTTCGAGTTCAGTTACCCCGAGGACGTCTGAATGTGGCTTTGGCGCCTGCGTGCGCGTCTCGGCTACCTGTGCGCGCGGCGCATGCTGCATTGGTCCTGGTGCGTGCGTCAGCCGCGTGTCTGGCACTGGATGCAGGGCCAGTTCGCGCGAATGGCAGCGCTGGGAGATCCGGCGGTGCAATGCTTCTACGGTCATTTGTTGCTGTTTCGCGGTCAGGGCCTTGGCGCGCGCGAAGAAGGCATTCGCCTGCTGCGCTTGGCAGCCACGGCCGGCGATGCCAAGGCGGGTTATCAGCTGGGCGTGCTGAGCCTGGCCGGCGACAGCCGCCAGGCGCCGGATGGACTTGAGGCGGCGCGCTGGTGGCGGCTGGCCGCCGATGCCGGGCACCCGCTGGCAAGCAGGCGTCTGGCCGAGCTGTACCGCGACGGCGGCCACGGCCAGGCGGTCGACCCGACGCTGGCCGAACGCTACGCCGCACGGGCGCGTGAGTTGGGGCTCTAGGCCGAGAGCTTCTGCGTGTCGATGATGTGCAGGCTGTAGCCCGGTAGGTTCTTGGCGTAGCGCTTGGCTTCCGAGGCCAGGCTGGCCAGCTGTCCGGCGTCCAGCTGCGCGCAGGTGTCCGGATGCAGGCGCACCACGCCGACGGACAGGGACAGCAGCGGATACTCCTGGCGCTTGCCTTGCCGGTCCAAGGCCAGGATGCAACCCGCTTCGAGGTGTTCGCTGGTGTAGAAGCGCCGCGCCTGTCCTTGGAAGTCTTCCAGCAGCAGATTGAGCCGCGCGCGCCAGTCGTCCGAACCGAGCACCAGGAGGAAGTCGTCGCCGCCGATATGGCCGACGAAGTCGCAGGCCGGGTCGACGCGTTCGCTCAGGCACTGCGCCAGGCACAGCAGCACCTCGTCGCCTTTCGCATAGCCATACAGATCGTTGAACGGCTTGAAGCTGTCCAGGTCGACATAGCAGACCACCGCCTGGCGCTGCTGCTGCAACAACCGGGTCAGGCACTGCTGGATCGGCACGTTGCCCGGCAGCAGGGTCAGTGGGTTGGCATGCCGGGCCTGCTGGACCTTCAGCTCGGTGATCAGCTTGAGCACGTCGATGACCCGCCCGAGTCCCAGATAGTTGCCGTTGTGGGTGATGACGAAATCTTCCTCGATGCGCTGGCGGGCGCGACTGGTCAGCAGTCGGCTAGCGCGTTGTAGGGACTGGCCGATTTCCACGGCGAGGAAATCGCGGCTCATGATCCGGCTGACCGGCTTGCGTGCCAGCAGGTCGGTGGCGAAGGGTTTGAGCAGGGCTTCCGACAGCGAGTGGCGATGGACGACGCCCACCGGCTGCTGCTGTTCGTCGAGTACCGCCAAGGAGTTCAGGTTTGCCTGCGAGCGAAACGCCTCCAGCACTTCGGCGACGGGGCGGTCATGCTGCACCGCAGGTTGTTCGTTGAGCAGCGCGCTGAGATCGCAACCTTCTTCACCTAGGGGCGGGCTGTTGGCCTGCAGCTTGGGCAGCAGGTTGTGGGCGTCGCGCAGCGGCGTCTCCTGCGGGCGGCTGATCAGGTAGCCCTGAACCAGGTCGATGCCCATCTCGGCGAGCACCGCCAGTTCCTCGGGGCGCTCGATGCCTTCGGCAATCACCTCGGCCCGCGAGGCCTTGGCCATCTTGCGAATCGAATCGACAAACTCGCGCTTGACCGCGTCCTGGTGGATGCCGTCGATGAAATGCCGATCGATCTTGACGAAGTCGGGGCGCAGTTCGGACCACAAGCGCAGGCTCGAGTAACCGGCGCCCAGGTCGTCGAGGGCGATCGAGAAACCCATGGCGCGGTAGTGGTGCAGGGCGTTGTCGAGCAAGTCGAAGTCCTCCGTGGGGGATTGTTCGGTCAGTTCGATCACCACGCGGCTCGGAGCGATCCCGTAGTTCTGCAGCAGCTGCAGGGTGCGCCCGGGCTGGTGGCCGGGATCCAGCAGCGATTCCGGCGAGACGTTGAGAAACAGCCGCCCCTCCAGACGTTGCTCGCTGAAGCGGCGACAGGCGCTGCGCCGGCAAGCCAGTTCCAGTTCGCTCAGGCGTCCGGCGTGGCGGGCCACGCCGAACAGGTTGATGGGGGAGTGCAGGGGGCTGTTGGAGGGGCCACGGGTCAGGGCTTCATAGCCAATGATGCGCCGTTCACCGAGGGATACGATGGGTTGAAACAGGCTGTGCAAGTCGCCGTGAGCGAGGATCGAGTCCAGGGCGCTCAACTGCTCGGTGACGGTCATGAGGGGTCTCTTTCTGCATAAAAAAAGGGTTGATCCGCAGATCAACCCTCTCATTTGACGTCAGTTGCGTGACGCTCTTATGTCAGTGCTTGGCTACCGCCGAGCTGAGACCCAGGTAGTCGAGCATGATCTGCCCGGTTTCCACGAGGTAGGCGTCGTCTTCCGGCTTGAGTTTCTCATCCTCGACCGGCAGCGCGTCCTCGTCCTCCTTCTTCAGCTCCTTGAGCTGATCCTCACCCTTGGCCTTGCGGCGCACGTTCTCCATCGCCAGTTGCTTGGCTTCGATGTCGGCGTGCTGGGCGCGGCGCTTGGCTTCGTTGAGGCTCACGGTGGTCTCGTGCATCAGTTCCTGCGCCAGCGCCAGGCGGTCGCGGGTGAACACGAAGTCCGGGTTCTGTGCGATGCGCGCGTCATGGCGGGCCTTCAGCTCGACCAGGAACGGCTTGAACGGGTCGCTGTCCGGCTTGATCGCCGGGCGGATGCTGTCCCACGGCATAGCTTCGGGCAGCGCGCTTTCGCCGATTTCCTTGGTATCGACGACCGCCGGGTACTCGATGTCCGGAATCACACCCTGATGCTGAGTGCTTTGCCCGGAGACGCGATAGAACTTGGCCAGGGTGAGTTTCAGCTCGCCGTGGTTGAGCGGCTGGATGGTTTGCACGGTGCCCTTGCCGAAGGTCTGGCCGCCGAGAATCAGCGCGCGGTGGTAGTCCTGCATGGCGCCGGCGAAGATTTCCGAGGCCGAGGCCGACAGGCGGTTGACCAGCACGGCCAGCGGACCGGTGTAGTACGCACCGGTGCTCTCGTCGGCCAGCACGTCGACGCGGCCGTCGCTGTTGCGTACCAGCACGGTCGGGCCTTCGCCAATGAACAGGCCGGTCAGTTCGGTGGCTTCCTGCAGCGAGCCGCCGCCGTTGTTGCGCAGGTCGATGACGATGCCGTCGACCTTCTCTTTCTGCAGCTCGCCGATCAGGCGTTTGACGTCGCGCGTCGTGCTCTTGTAAGTCGGATCGCCGGCGCGGAACGCCTTGAAGTCGAGGTAGAAGGCCGGCACTTCGACCACGCCGAGGGTGTACGACTTGCCCTCATGGTCGAGCTTGAGGATCGATTTCTTCGCCGCCTGCTCTTCCAGCTTGACCGCCTCGCGGGTAATCCCCACCACCTTGCTGGTCTGGTCGTTGGGCGCGTTGCTCGCCGGAATCACTTCCAGGCGCACCAGCGAGCCTTTCGGACCGCGAATCAGCTTGACCACTTCATCCAGGCGCCAGCCGACCACATCGACCATTTCGCCGTTGCCTTGGGCCACGCCGATGATCTTGTCGGCCGGAGCGACCTGCTTGCTCTTCTCGGCCGGGCCAGCCGGCACTAGGCGGACGATCTTCACGTAGTCGTTGTCGTTCTGCAGCACCGCGCCGATGCCTTCCAGCGACAGACTCATGTTGATGTCGAAGTTCTCGGCGCTATCCGGCGACAGGTAGTTGGTGTGCGGGTCGTAGGACTGCGCGAAGGCGTTGATGTAGGTCTGGAAGATGTCTTCGCCGCGGGTTTGGTCCAGGCGTGCCAGCTGATTCTTGTAGCGCTTGGTCAGCTGTTCCTGAATGGCCTTGTCGTCCTTGCCGGCGATTTTCAGGCGCAGCACTTCGTCCTTCAGACGTTTGCGCCAGAGGTCGTCGAGCTCCGCCGAATTCTTCGCCCACGGCGCCTTCTCGCGCTCGGTTTCCAGGCTTTCTTCGGTGTTGAAGTCCATCTTGTCGACGCCTTTGTTCAGCTCGGCCAGGACAAAGTCAAGGCGCTGCTTGAGGCGATCGAGATGACGCTTGTAGATGATGAAGCCGGGGTCAAGGTCGCCGCTTTTCAGCAGGTCATCGAACTTGGTCTTCCACTGGTCGAATTCGGCGATGTCCGCGGCGGTGAAAAAGCTGCGGGTCGGGTCGAGCAGCTTCAGGTAGCCGTCATAGATGATCGCCGAGCGGGCATCGTTGAGCGGTGGCTTGCTGTAGTGGTGGCGTTTGAGCAGCTCCACCACGTTGAGGCTGGCGATCACCTGCTCGCGGTCAGGCTGAAGGTTGTCCCAGGAATTCCCAGCTTTGCTGGTGGCTAGCGCCGGCAGGGCGCTGAACCCGAGGACCAAGGCGAGGGCGGAGCAGGGGAGGATGCGCTTCATGCTGCTGATTCGACGTGGTGACCGTTGATAACGCATATTAGGCCGTCTTTGAGGGCGGCGGTTCAATGGGAATCCGTCGCGTAATACAAAAAGCCCGGCGGTGCAGACCGGGCTTGGTTTGAATTCACTATGGAGGCACCGTGAAGGCATTGCAAGGCGTGGAAGGACGCGTGGAATGGGGCGATCGGCCGAGTCCGAGCTGCGATGTCGGCCAGGTTCGCATCAAGGTCGCTGCCGCTGGACTCAACCGTGCCGATCTGCTGCAGCGGGCTGGTCTGTATCCGCCGCCACCGGGGGCCAGCGACATCCTAGGCCTGGAATGTGCCGGGGTGATCAGCGAGGTGGGCGCCGGCAGTCCGTGGCGGGTCGGCGAGCGGGTGTGCACTCTGCTGGCTGGCGGTGGCATCGCCGAGGAGGTGGTGGTCGACGCGCGGCACGTCCTGCCGGTTCCGGAAGGGCTGACACTGCAGGAAGCGGCGGTGCTGCCCGAGGTATATGCCACCGCCTGGCTCAACCTGTATCAGCTGGCGGCGCTGAAGCCTGGCGAGAAGGTGTTGCTGCACGCGGGCGCGAGCGGCGTCGGTTCGGCGGCGATCCAGCTGTGCAAGGCGTTCGGCAACCCGTGCTGGGTCAGTGTCGGTTCGGCCGAGCGGCTGGCCTACTGCGAGGCGCTGGGCGCGCAGGGCGGGGTGGTGCGCGGCGAGGATCTGCAGAGCCTGCGTGACTTCGCGCCCTTCGACGTGATCCTCGATCCGGTAGGCGGCAATTACGCCGCACTCAACCTCGAGTTGCTGGCGCGCGACGGACGCTGGGTGAATATCGGCCTGATGGGTGGTCGCAAGGCGGAACTCGACCTAGCGCTGCTGCTCGGCAAGCGCGTGCAGTTGCTCGGCTCAACCTTGCGCACCCGCGACGATCAGTTCAAGGCCGACCTGCTCGGCGATCTGCTGCAGCACGTCTGGCCGCTGTTCACCGAAGGTCGGCTGTCGCCGCGCCTGGAGCGCACCTTTGCCGTCGAGGACGCCGAGGCGGCGTTTGCCGAGCTGGCTGGCAACAATGTCTCCGGCAAGCTGGTGCTGGTCATCGACCCAGCGCTGAGCTGATTCGACGTACGCCGCCCGCCCGCTGGGTGCGGGCGGCCTCACGATCAGGGCAGGTCGTGGCTCGAATAGAAGGCGGCCAGCACCTTGACCAGATGGGCGAGGTCCTGGCTGCCGGCGAGTTCGCGGATCGAGTGCATGGCAAAGGTCGGCAGGCCGATATCCACGGTGCGCACGCCGAGCTGGCTGGCGGTGATCGGACCGATGGTCGAGCCGCAACCCATGTCGCTGCGCACCACGAAGCTCTGCACCGGCACCTCGTTTTCCAGGCACAGATGGCGGAAGAAGCCCGCGGTTTCGCTGTTAGTGGCGTAGCGCTGGTTGTTGTTGATCTTGATCACCGGGCCGGCGTTGAGCTTTGGGCCGTGGTTACCGTCGTGCTTCTCGGCGTAGTTCGGGTGCACGCCGTGGGCGTTGTCGGCGGACACCAGCAGGGATTTCTGCAGGGTGCGGGTGAAGCTGTCTTCTCCCTCGGAGAGCAGGCGGCGGAGGACCTGTTCGAGGAACGGGCCATCGGCACCGCAGGCCGAGCAGGAACCGACTTCTTCATGGTCGGTGCAGACCAGCACACAAGTTTCGTCACCATCGGCATGCAGCAGGGCTTGCAGGCCCGCGTAGCAGGACAGCAGGTTGTCCAGGCGTGCGCCGGCGATGAAATCACCGGTCAGGCCGATTACTGCGGCGCCCTGGGTGTCGTAGAAGCTCAGTTCGTAGTCCAGTACGGTGTCGGCGTTGAAGCCGTGTTCGCGGGTCAGCTGTTCGGCGAGCAGGGCGCGGAAGTCGTATGGCTCGGCCGCCGGCACCTGGGCGAGGATCGGCGGCAATTCATTCTGCGCGTTGATCGGCCAGCCCTGGTTGGCTTCCCGATTCAGGTGGATGGCCAGATTGGGAATGATGGCGATCGGCTGTTGGAAGTCGATCAGCTGACTTTCCACCTTGCCGTCGCGACGGAAGGTGACCCGGCCGGCCAGTGACAGGTCGCGGTCGAACCAGGGGGCGAGCAGGGTGCCGCCGTAAACTTCCACACCGAGTTGCAGGAAGCCTTGGCGCTGCAGCTCCGGGTGCGGTTTGACGCGCAGGCATGGGCTGTCGGTGTGGGCGCCCACCAGACGCAGGCCGCCATCCAGCGGCGCGCGTTTGCCGAGGCGCACGGCGATGATCGAGGAGTCGTTGCGAGTGACGTAGTAGCGTCCACCGGCTTCGGTTCGCCAGGTCTCGCGTTCATCGAGGTGCTGGAAACCGGCCGCTTCCAGGCGCTGGGCCAGGCTCGCGGTGGCGTGGAACGGGGTGGGCGAGGCCTTGAGGAAGTCGATCAGGCCTTGGTTCAGTTCGGCAGACATAGGTGACTCCAAGCAACGATGGCCCGAGTTTACCGCATCCGCCGAATCAGAACGGTGCCGGGCAGTCGAAACGCAGGCGCTCGCCGCTCTGTGGATGGCTGAAGGTGAGCATGCTGGCGTGCAGGCACAGGCGCTCGTGGGCGGCCAGGGCGTCGGCATGCGCATACAGGCGGTCGCCGAGCAGCGGATGACCGATCGACAGCATGTGCACGCGCAATTGATGGGAGCGGCCGGTGATCGGCGTCAGTTCGACCCGGCTGTAGTTGCCGCAACGCTCCAGTACCCGCCAGAAGGTCAGCGCATGGCGGCCGTGCTCGTGGCAGACCACGTGGCGCGGCTTGGTCGGCGGGTCGTAACGCAGCGGCAGGTCGATGCGCCCGCTGTCCAGCTCCGGTTCGCCCCAGCACAGCGCGGTGTAGGCCTTTTCGGTCTCGCGGTCGTGGAACTGGCGGGACAGCTCGCGATGGCTGTCGGCGTCGCGGGCGAGCAGGATCAGGCCCGAGGTTTCCCAGTCCAGGCGATGGACGATGCGCGCCTCCGGGTAGCCATTTTCCTGCAGACGGGTGATCAGGCAGTCCTTGTTGTCATCGGCGCGGCCGGGGACGGACAGCAGCAGGGTGGGCTTGTTGATCACCAGAATGGCAGCGTCTTGATGCAGGATTTCGACGTTCGACAGGGGCATGGGCGTTCCGCAAATGAAAACGGCGGCCTGGGCCGCCGTTTTCACGCGCCGGGATCTCAGCGATCCGGCAGGGTGATGTTGAGTTCGAGGATCGAGCAGCTGCCTTGGTTTTCCAACGCGACTTGCACCTGGTCGATATCGATGTTGACGTATTTGCGGATCACTTCGACCAGCTCTTTCTGCAAGTCCGGCAGGTAGTCTGGTTTGCTGCGCTGCCCGCGTTCGTGGGCGACGATGATCTGCAGACGCTCTTTCGCGACGGAAGCAGAGGACTGCTTCTTGCGTTCACGAAAGAAGTCAAAAATATTCATTCACGACCTCCGAACAGGCGTTGCAAGAGTCCTTTCTTCTGCACGTCGAGGAAGCGGTGCGCTACCTCTTTGCCGAGCAAGCGGTCGACGGCATCGCTGTACGCCTGACCGGCGTCGCTTTGGTCGTCGAGGATCACCGGTACGCCCTGGTTGGATGCCTTGAGCACCGCCTGGGATTCCGGGATTACGCCGAGCAGGCGGATGGCGAGGATTTCCTCGACGTCTTCGACGCCAAGCATTTCACCCTTGGTAACGCGCTCAGGGTTGTAGCGGGTCAGCAGCAGGTGTTCCTTGATCGGCTCTTCGCCTTTTTCGGCGCGGCGCGACTTGCTCGCCAGCAGGCCGAGCATGCGGTCGGAGTCGCGTACCGAGGAGACTTCCGGGTTGGTCACCACCACCGCTTCGTCGGCGAAGTACATGGCCAGGTGGGCGCCTTTCTCGATGCCCGCCGGCGAGTCGCAGACGACGTACTCGAAGTTCTCGCGCAGTTCGCTGATGACTTTCTCCACGCCTTCCTGGGTCAGCGCGTCCTTGTCACGGGTCTGGCTGGCCGCGAGAACGTAGAGGTTCTCCAGGCGTTTGTCTTTGATCAGCGCCTGGGTCAGCGTTGCTTCGCCGTTGATGACGTTGACGAAGTCATACACGACGCGACGTTCGCAGCCCATGATCAGGTCGAGATTACGCAGACCGACGTCGAAGTCGACGATGACAGTCTTGTGCCCGCGCAGGGCCAGGCCGGTGCCGAGGGCGGCGCTGGTGGTGGTCTTGCCCACCCCACCCTTGCCGGAAGTGACTACGAGGATCTTGGCCAAGGTGTTTCACCCCTAATGGAAGGATTTCTGGTCCTTGAAAATGAGCGGCAGTATCCGTTAAAGCCGGGTGATCTTCAACACGTCTCCCGACAGGCTGACGTGCACTGCGTCGCCCCAGTTCGGGTCGCGGCGCAGGTCCTCGGCAACCTTGTACTGACCGGCGATGGAGAGCATTTCCGCACCCATCTGCTGGCAGAAAATACGGGCCTTGACGTTGCCCTTGACCCCGGCCAGGGCACGTCCGCGCATCGGACCGTACACATGGATGTTGCCATCGGCGAGAAGTTCCGCGCCCGGGCTCACCGGCGCCAGGACTACCAGGTCGCCGCCTTCGGCGTAGACCTGCATGCCGCCACGTACCGGCGAGGTGATCACCTTGGTCGGCTTGACCTCGGGTTTCGGCGGCTCCGGCGGCTTTTCCGCCTTGCGCCGCGCTTCGGCGCTTTCCACCGGTTCGATCAGTTTTTCCCGGGCGCTCGAGGATGGCAGCACGGCGATGTCGCGCTCGTTGGCCAGGGCGATATGCGTCTCGCTGCTCGAGCGGATGGCCATGATGCGCAGGCCGTGTCGCTTGCACAGCGCCTGCAGCTCGTCGAGGTCGAGCTCGGCGTCGGCCGGCAGTTTGTCGAGGGCCAGGACCAGCGGGATGTTGCTGAAGAAGTTCGGCGCCTGGGCGACCTTGGCCAGCAGCTGCGAGTCGAGGCGGGCGAGGTCGGTGTGCACCAGTTCCAGCACGGTGATGGCGAGCATGCTGCCCTTGAGCTGGAACACGGGGTCTTGGTCGAGGAGGTCGGCTTGGCTCATTGGGGCCTGTGTGCGGGATGGTCTGAAGTAGCCCGGACTTATAGCGAGATCGCCGCAGGGTCGCAAGCCGCGTGCGCCGTGTAGAATGCCCGGCTGTATTCCTAGTCCGGAAGCTCTGATGGATCGTCCGCAATTTCGCGCCTACTTCCTGCACCCGCGCTTCTGGGTGCTGTGGCTGGGGCTTGGCCTGCTCTGGTTGATTGTCCAGTTGCCGTATCGCGTGCTGCTGCGTTTGGGCCGGCTGCTCGGCGCGCTGATGTACAGCCTGGCGGTGTCGCGCCGGCAGATCGCTGCGCGCAACCTGGAACTGTGCTTCCCCGCGTTGAGCGAAGCCGAGCGCAAGCGCCTGCTCAAGGAGAACTTCGCCTCGACCGGCATCGCCTTCTTCGAAATGGCGATGAGCTGGTGGTGGCCGAAGAAGCGCCTGCGCCCGTTGGCGCACATCGAGGGTCTGGAACTGCTCAAGCAGGCGCAGACCGAAGGGCAGGGTGTGATTCTCATGGCGGTGCACTTCACCACCCTGGAAATCGGCGCCGCATTGCTCGGTCAGCAGCACACCATCGACGGCATGTACCGCGAGCACGACAACCCGCTGTTCGACTTCATCCAGCGCAGCGGGCGCGAGCGCCACAACCTGGACGCCACGGCGGTCGAGCGCGAGGACGTGCGCGGCATGCTCAAGCTGCTGCGCGCCGGCCGGGCGATCTGGTATGCGCCGGATCAGGACTACGGCCGCAAGCAGAGTCTGTTCGTGCCGCTGTTCGGCATCCAGGCGGCCACCGTTACCGCGACCAGCAAGTTCGCCCGCCTCGGTCGTGCCCGCGTGCTGCCGTTCACCCAGCAGCGCCTGGCCGACGGCTCCGGTTATCGGCTGGTGATTCACCCGCCGCTGAGCGACTTCCCCGGCGAGAGCGAGGACGCCGACTGCCTGCGCATCAATCAATGGGTGGAAAGCGCCATTCGCGAGTGTCCCGAGCAGTACCTGTGGGCGCATCGCCGCTTCAAGACCCGCCCTGAGGGCGAGCCGGGGCTGTACCGCAAGCGCTAGACTCGGCAGAACCGCACAAGGAAGGCCGCATGCCCCCGATCGACCGTTTGCCGCAACCGATGACTGGTTTGATTCTCTCTGGCGGCGGGGCACGGGCGGCCTACCAGGTCGGCGTGCTGGCGGCGATTGCCGAGCTGTTGCCGAACGCCGAGTACAACCCCTTCCCGGTGATCGTCGGCACCTCGGCCGGGGCGGTGAATGCGGTCGGCCTGGCCTGCGGTGCGCTGCAGTTTCGCGAGGCGATCCAGCGCCTGACCAATGTCTGGCGCGCCTTCCACAGCAACATGGTGTATCGCAGCGACTGGAGCGGGGTAGTCGGTCAGGCCAGCCGCTTCATCGCCCAGCACATGCTCGGTTTCGCCGGGAGCGCGCCGGTGGCGCTGCTCGACAACCGCCCGTTGCGCGCGCTGCTCGAGCGCGAGCTGGATTTTTCCGGGATCGCTGCGGCCGTGCGCCAGCGCCAGCTGCACGCGGTGGCGATCACCGCGTTCGGTTACGAGTCCGGCCAGGCAGTGACCTTCTACCAGGGCCGCGCGACCATCGACCCGTGGTTTCGTCACCGCCGCGTGGGCGTGCCGACGCGCCTGAAGCTCGACCACCTGTTGGCCAGCGCATCGATTCCGCTGATCTTCCCGCCGGTCAAGGTCAACCGTGAGTACTTCGGCGATGGTGCGGTGCGCCAGGCGGCACCGATCAGTCCGGCGCTGCACCTGGGGGCGAGCCGCGTGCTGGTGATCGGCGTCAGCGGCAACCTGCAGCACGAGGACGCCAACGCCGTGGTGAGCCGGGTGCGCGGCGCCCAGCCGCCGAGTCTGGCGCAGATCGGCGGGCACATGCTCAACAGCACCTTCATCGACAGCCTGGAAAGCGATATCGAGTCGCTCGAGCGGATCAACTTGCTCAGCCGCTTGCTGCCGGACGTGGCACGGGCGCGCCTGGGCATTCGTCCGGTCGACGTGCTGGTGATCTCGCCGAGTCAGCCGCTCGACCAGATCGCCGCGCGCTTTCGCCACGAGCTGCCGCGGGCGGTGCGGCCGTTTCTCTACGGCTCAGGGGCAACCCGCTCCAGCGGTGGGGCGGTGCTCAGCTACCTGCTGTTCGAGCCGGGCTACTGCAACGCACTGATCGAGCTGGGCTACCAGGATGCGCTGGCCCAGCAGGCGGCGATTCGCCGCTTTCTCAACCTCGATGGCGCGCCGCCGGCGCCCTAAGCGAAGCGCGCCGGCAAGCGCGCGGTTGGCTCAGGCGGTCAGCCGGTCGTCCCGAAAGTCGCGCAGCGCCTGCTCGATTTCCTCGCGACTGTTCATCACGAACGGGCCGTACTGCACGATCGGCTCACCCAGCGGCTTGCCGGCGACCAGCAGCACCTTGGCGCCCGCCGCGCTGCGCAGCTGCAGCTCACCCTGATCGCCGAGGCGCACCAGGCGGCTGGTGCCGACCGTCTTGCCGTTGACCTGCAGTTCGCCGTCGTAGACGTAGAGCATCACCCGGTGACCGTCCGGCAGGCGCGGAGCAATCGCGCCTTCAGCCGGCAGGTGCAGGTCGAACAACTGCGGTTCGGTGTGCGGGCGCTGTACGGCGCCATCCTGCTGCAACTGGCCGTCGTCGAAACGTCCGGCAATCACTATTGCCTCGACACCGGCGGCGGTGTGCAGGCGCGGAATCTCCTGCGGCGCGTAGTCGCGGTAGGCGGGGTCGCCGAGCTTGTCCTTGGCCGGCAGGTTGAGCCACAGCTGGAAGCCGCGCATCACGCCTTCTTCCTGCTCGGGCATCTCGCTGTGAATCACCCCGCGCGCGGCGGTCATCCACTGCACGCCGCCGTTCTGCAACAGGCCGACGTTGCCCATGTGGTCTTTGTGGCGCATGCGCCCTTCGATCATGTAGGTGATGGTTTCGAAGCCGCGGTGCGGGTGCGGCGGGAAGCCGGCGATGTAGTCGTTCGGGTTGTCCGAGCCGAATTCGTCGAGCATCAGGAACGGGTCGAAGCGCTCGAGGCCGGCGCCGCCGATCACGCGGGTCAGGCGCACGCCGGCGCCGTCGGAGGCGGGTTGGCCGGGCTGGATGGCGAGGATGGAACGCAGGGTCATGGCGACAGCTCCTGTCAGGTGGATGTGGCCATGCTAGGGCAATTAATTGGATGGATGTACGCGAGTTTTGCGTAGTTAATATCGATTACGTAGATTGGTCTGGGTCTTGTAGGAGCGGTCCATGGCCGCGAAAAAGCGGTCTTTCGCGGCCATGGGCCGCTCCTGCAAAAAGGTTTGGCTACTCGGCGATCTGCAGCTTGCGTGCCTCGGTGTAGACGTAACGGATCTTCTCGTACTCGAAGGGCGAGTTGGTCTGGCCGTAGCGGAAGTTGGTGGTGTAGCGCTTGTCCACCGCGCGCAGCAGGGTGATCTCCGGGTGATCGCTGCTGGTTTCCGGGACGTTGAGGAAGTTGATCTGGTAGTCGGCGGCGAAATCCACCACCAGCCCGCCGGTGTCGCGCACGTTGGATGGCCCGAACAGCGGCAGCATCAGGTACGGACCATCCGGCACGCCGTAGAAACCGAGGGTCTGGCCGAAGTCCTCGTTCTGCTTGGGCAGGCCCATCTTGCTCGCCGGGTCCCACAGGCCGACTACGCCCAGGGTGGTGTTGAGCAGCAGGCGCCCGGTGATTTCCAGCGAGCGCTGGCCCTTGAACTGCAGCAGGCTGTTGAGCAGGTTGGGCACATCGCCGAGGTTGCTGAAGAAATTGCTCACCCCGCTGCGCACGAAGTGCGGGGTGACGTAGCGATAGCCGTGGATCACCGGAACGAATACCCATTCGTCGAAGCGGTAGTTGAAGTGGTAGACCCGGCGGTTCCACGACTCCAGCGGGTCGTAGACGTTGATCGCGTCGAAGGTCGAGCGCTCGAACTCGCGCTGGTCGAGGCCGGGATTGAACTGCAGCTGTTCCAGCGGCGTGGTGAAGCCGTCCTGGTCGGCGCGCGGTTCACCGGATTCGCCGTGGGCCAGCGCGCTGGAGAGCAGCAGGGCAAGCAGCAGGTGTCGGTTAGCCACGGAAGAACTCCAGCATGTTGAGGGCGTTGATGCGGTAATTCAGGTTGCCGCAGTGGCCCCCGTGGGGGTACAGGGTCAGGCGCTTGCCCATGGTGCGGCGCAGGAAGCCGAGGTCGCCGGGGCCGAGGATCACGTCGTCGGCGTTGTGCATCACGGCGATCTTCGGACTGTTCTTCAGGTAGTCCTCCAGGCCGTACAGGCTGACCTGATCGATCAGTTGCAGCAGGCTGCCGCCGCCGGTGCGCTTGCGCCACATCGGCACCAGTTGTTCAGCGATGTAGCAGTCGAAGTCGCACTGCAGGGCACGCTTGAAGAACGGTGTGAGGCTGGTGCCGTCGTTGATCGGGTAGTTCGGCGGGGTGATCAGCCCGCGGCGGTTGATCAGGTCGGAGGTGAAGGCGATGTCCGCCGAGGAGAAGCGGAACGAGGTGCCGATCAGCATCGCCATCTGCTCGTTGCTGAGGTGCTGCTTGGACTCCTGGAAGTCGTAGAGCAGGGCGTCGTTGAGGTCGATGTAGCCCTTCTGCTGGAAGTAACGAGTCAGCTTGCCGAGCACCAGTTGGTAGAAGGTGGTGTCGTTGTCGACGCCCTTGACCCGGGTTTCCACCAGGCGGTCGAGGTTGGTGATCGAGGTGTACAGGTTGACCGGCGGGTTGAGCAGCAACACGCGCTTGAAATTGAAGCTGCGCCGCGTCTCGTCGAGTTTGCTGACGAAGGCGGCGTCCAGCGCGCCGAGGCTGTAGCCGGTCAGGTAGTAGTCGGTGATCGGCAGGTCCGGGTGCTGCGCGCGCACGGCCTGCATGACCCGGTACAGGTCGTCGGCGTCCTCGGTCGATACCCCCGGCGTGGCATGCCGCGAGGCGGCGGCCATGAAGTCGTAGCTGGTCGGCGAGGACAGCTGCACGACGTGGTAGCCGTCGCTGTAGAACAGCTTCTTCAGGTACTCGGCCAGGCTGCTGGAGTAGGGCGCGCCGGTGCCGGCGATGATGAACACCAGCGGCGCGGGCTTGTCCTGGCGGGCCAGGCGGTAGTGCAGTTTGGTCACCGGCCAGAAGTTGGCCGGCAGCTCGAACTCGCGCTCCGGGCGCAACTTGACGGCGTAGTCGGCCTGCTTGATGTCCTCGTCGGCGGGCAGCTTGGGGCGCAGCTCGGGCGGCGTGGTGGCGATGGTGGCTTCGAAGGGGTTGGTCAGCGGATAGCCGTAACTGGTCGCGTCCAGATCGACGGCTGCCCACAACGGGGTGCTCAACAGGAGCCCGCCAAGGAGGGCGGCAAAGCGGGACAGGCCGGACATTGCAAAATCCCTTTAGGTGAAGTGTGCTGAGTGAAACCTGCGTTGGCGGCATCCGCAAGTAATTCGCACTCGGCCTTTCGAACGGTGGCCGGGCGAGAAGTTCGCCAAGTGCCCGGTTTGCCGATGAGGCTTGCATACCGCCGCTGGCGGATTATCCTGAGCGCCGCTTTTTCACCCCCTCGGAGCGCCACATGTCCCGCCGTACGTCCCTCGTTATCTTGCTGATTGCCCTGGCGCTCTGGTTGGCCGGCTGTTACGGGCTGCGTTTCGCCCTGATGGAGGACGGTAAGTGGGTCGGCCTGTGCGTCGATGAGGCGCAGCGCTGGGAATGCCAGGTGCGTGCCGGGCTGGGGCTGCTGATCCACTTCCGGGTGATCGCCTGGACGGCGCTGCTCGGCGCGCTGCTGGCGTTCTTCCTGCCGGGGCGTGCCGGCTGGCTGCTGGCGGTGGCGGCGCTGTTCGTCGCGCTGCCGGCACTGGTGCTGTATAGCGCCAGCCTGGCGGTGTTCGCTCTGGTGATCGCCGCGCTGCGTGCGGTGCGGGCGCCCCGCGTCGCCGTCTGATCGAACTGCGGGTCAACAAAAAGGGATGCCGCGGCATCCCTTTTTTATTGCGCGGTGAGGCGCCTTCAGTGGGCCTGGGCGGCGACCGCTGGCACGGGCGCCGCGGCGGTGACCCGCAGGCTGCGCCACAGGGCAGCGACCATCAGCGTGCCGACCGCGGCCCAGCCGATCGCCTGCACGTTGGACAGGGTTTCCTGCACCAGCTGCGGGACGATGCCAGCGGCAACGAACAGCGTCAGCACTGCGATCTCACGGCGCGGCGCGGCCACTGGGCGGCACAGGTAGACCAGCGCCGGCAGCAGCAGCGCGGCGCTCGGGAAGCTGCGATAGCGCGGGTCGAACACCAGCGCGGTCATCATCACCGCGGCGGCGAAGCCGGCGGCCAGCAGCCACCAGCTGGCGCGCGCTTCGAGCCAGGCGAACAGCCGCGCGCGCCAGCCTTGGCGCTGCGCCAGGGCCAAGGCGGCGTAGGCGAGGACGATCAGGTTGAGGCCGACCAGCAGCGCGGCCCACGCCCACTCGCCGACGTAGCGGCTGGTGACGCGCGCCAGCTCGCCCCACAGACCGATGCAACCGGCCCCCAGGGCGGCGAGCAGCGGCAGCGCCAGGGCGGCACGCGACGAGGCCGGGCGGCCGGCGAGCAGCAGGGTGAGCAGGAAGATCACGCCGCCGACGGCCAGCCACTGCGGCCACAACGGCAGGTTGCTGACCGGGCCGGCGAGCACGCCTTTCTCCTGGCGGTCGGCGTCGAACAGGCCCCAGTAGCCGCCCACCGCGCCTTCGCTTTCGCGCTTCCACGGCTGGTCGAAGGCCTCGATCAAGTTGTAGCGCCAGCCGTTCTGCTCGGCCATGGCGACGAAGCCGCGGATGAACTTGGCTTCGTTGACCCGGCTGGGCAGGGCGGTCTCGCGCTGGCGGCCTTCGCTCGGCCAGCCGGTTTCGCCGATCAGGATGTCCTTCGGCGCGAACTTGTTGCCGAACACCCGGCGGATCTCGCCGACATGTTCGAGCGCCGCGTCGATGCCGGTCGGATTGTCTTCCCAATAGGGCAGCAAGTGGATGGTCAGGAAGTCTACGGCCGGCGCCACTTCCGGGTGCTTGAGCCAGAACTCCCAGACGTCGGCGTAGGTCACCGGCTGGCTGACCTTGGCCTTCACTTCGCCGATCAGCTTGGCCAGTTGCGCGCCGGTGACTTCTTTGCGCAGCAGCGCCTCGTTGCCGACGATCACCCCTTCGACCACGTCCGGGTACTCGTTGGCGGCCTTGATCAGCGCGTCGACTTCCTTGCGGGTGTCGACCGGGTTGGCATTCACCCAGGCGCCGAGCAGCAGCTTGAGGCCGTGCTTCTGGGCCAGCGCGGGGATGCCTTCGAGGCCGGTCATCGAATAGGTGCGGATGCAGTGGAAGCGCGTGGCGAGCAGCGCCAGGTCGGCGTCCATGCGCTCTGGGCGCAGGGCGAACGGCGTGTCGAACGGCGACTGGTCCTTGTCGAACGGCGTGTAGGAGGCGCACTGCAGTTTGTGCGTCGGGGTTGCCGCGTCGGGCAGGGTCACGGGTTTGCCGAGGCCATACCAGAGCCCGGCGAGGGCCAGCACGGCAAGCAGGCAGGCGAAGATGTAGGGCAGAACCGGAAAGCGTGCGTGTGCGGTCATGAGGGCTGCGCGGCATGGACGATAAGGCCGCGCATCTTAGCGGATTCGCCCGCCGCTGCGGAACGCATCAGGCGTGGTGGTGCAGCCAGGCGTGCTTGGGAATCTCCGCTTGCGGTGCCTTATTGGTTTCGAAGCGTTTCCACAGCTTCTCGTGGAAGTAGAAACCCACCGAATTGCAAAGCGGCTCGACCGCGGCGACCAGGCCGCCGACGGCAATGCTGCCGGTCAGCGCGTAGGCGACGCTGAACGCGATGCAGAAGTGCATGACGGTGAAGGTGACGGTCTTGAGCATGATGGCTTTCTCCTACCTGAGAACGCTTCTTGGTTGTGCTCAGAGTAGGTGCTCGATCGATAGGGATAAAGCAGTGCTTTCTCATGGTTCTGATAGCCATGCTCAATCGATGGATGGGTGCCGCGCAGGTGCGATTCGGCCGCCCGCAGGTCTCTACGACCTTAGTCGCGAACCCCCGGCGAATACGACTAAGGTCGTCTGTCGTGGCGCTGGCGTCGCCCTACAGTTGGTCCACCAGCAACCCGTGCTGCTGTGGAGGACAACAACAAAATGAACGACAGCATCTACAAGCGGATTGACCAGAATCCGCGCTTCAAAGACCTGGTGGCCAAGCGCGAACGCTTCGCCTGGACACTCTCCTTTCTCATGCTTGGCCTGTACGTCGCCTTCATCCTGCTGATCGCCTTCGAGCCTCAGGTACTCGGCGCGCGCATCAGCGACGGCTCGCCCGTCACCTGGGGCATCCCGATCGGCGTCGGCCTGATCCTCTCCGCCTTCGTGCTCACCGGCATCTACGTGCGGCGCGCCAACGGCGAGTTCGACGAGATGAACAAGCTGATCCTCAAGGAGGCGCAACAATGATCGGGCGCATTCTTACCAGCCTCGGCCTGCTGGCCGTGGCGCCGACTCTCTGGGCGGCAGGCGCGATCGAAGGCGAGGTGCAGCGTCAGCCGCTCAACCTCTCCGCCATCGTGATGTTCGTCGCCTTCGTCGGCCTGACCCTGGGCATCACCTATTGGGCGGCCAAGCGCAGCAAGTCGACCTCCGACTTCTATTCCGCCGGCGGCCGCATCACCGGCTTCCAGAACGGCCTGGCGATCGCCGGCGATTACATGTCGGCGGCGTCGTTCCTGGGTATTTCCGCATTGGTGTTCGCCTCCGGCTACGACGGCCTGATCTACTCGATCGGCTTTCTGGTCGGCTGGCCGATCATCCTGTTCCTGATCGCGGAACGCCTGCGCAACCTCGGCAAGTACACCTTCGCCGACGTCGCCTCCTATCGCCTCGGCCAGGTGCAGATCCGCAGCCTGTCGGCGTGCGGCACCCTGGTGGTGGTGGCCTTCTACCTGATCGCGCAGATGGTCGGTGCCGGCAAGCTGATCGAGTTGCTGTTCGGCCTCAACTACCACGTCGCGGTGGTGCTGGTCGGCGTCCTGATGGTGCTCTACGTGCTGTTCGGCGGCATGCTGGCGACCACCTGGGTGCAGATCATCAAGGCCGTGCTGCTGCTCTCCGGCGCTTCGTTCATGGCGATTATGGTGTTGGCTCACGTCAACTTCGATATCAGCGCGCTGTTCAGCGAAGCCATCAAGGTCCACCCGAAAGGCGAGGCGATCATGAGCCCCGGCGGCCTGGTCAAGGACCCGATCTCGGCGATCTCGCTCGGCCTGGCGCTGATGTTCGGCACCGCCGGCCTGCCGCACATCCTGATGCGCTTCTTCACCGTCGGCGACGCCAAGGAAGCCCGCAAATCGGTGTTCTTCGCCACCGGCTTCATCGGCTACTTCTATATCCTGACCTTCATCATTGGCTTCGGCGCGATCCTTCTGGTCAGCACCAACCCGACCTTCAAGGACGCCGCAGGCGCACTGCTGGGCGGCAACAACATGGCGGCGGTGCACCTGGCCGACGCGGTGGGCGGCAGCCTGTTCCTCGGCTTCATCTCGGCGGTGGCCTTCGCCACCATCCTCGCGGTGGTCGCCGGCCTGACCCTGTCCGGCGCCTCGGCGGTGTCCCACGACCTGTATGCCAGCGTGATCAAGAAGGGCAAGGCGGTCGAGAAGGATGAGCTGCGCGTGTCGAAGATCACCACCGTGATCCTCGGTGTGCTGGCCATCGGCCTGGGCATCCTGTTCGAGAAGCAGAACATCGCCTTCATGGTCGGCCTGGCCTTCTCCATCGCGGCGAGCTGCAACTTCCCGGTGCTGATCCTCTCGATGTACTGGAAACGCCTGACCACCCGTGGCGCGATGATCGGCGGCTGGCTCGGCCTGCTCACCGCGGTGGCGCTGATGATCCTCGGCCCAACCATCTGGGTGCAGATCCTCGGCAACGCCAAGCCGATCTACCCCTATGAGTATCCGGCGCTGTTCTCGATGATCGTCGCGTTCGTCGGCATCTGGTTCTTCTCGGTCACCGACAAGTCCACCGCCGCCAACGAAGAACGCGGGCGCTTCTTCTCCCAGTTCGTCCGTTCGCAGACCGGCCTGGGCGCCAGTGGTGCCGTGGCCCACTGATCGACAACCGCTGGAGCAACGGGGCAGCCTTCGGGCTGCCCTTTTTCATGGCGCAAGAAAAAGCCCCGTCGAGCGGGGCTTTTTGCGTGGGGCGGGGCTATATCCTGCCAAGCAGGACCAGAATCAGGATGACGACCAGTACAACGCCGAGAATACCGGACGGCCCGTAACCCCAGCTGCGCGAGTGGGGGAAGACTGGCAGGCCACCAATCAGCAGCAGGATCAAGATGATGATCAGGATAGTGCCGAGGCTCATAGTGGAACTCCTTGTTCACAACTCTGTTTGGGATTGGTTCGGCATTGCCATCCGGTGGGGCAGAGTGATGGCACGCTTACTAGGTCCGACTGCGCCGTTCGGTAAAGATTCAGCCGGGTTGGCGCGCCGGGGCGGGGCATGGACGGCGGTCTGAGCTACCGGCTGCTCGCCGATGGCGTGGTGCTGGTGCATGGCCTGTTCATTCTCTTCGTCCTCGCCGGCGGTCTGCTGGTGCTGCGCTGGCGCAGGCTGGCCTGGCTGCACCTGCCGGCGGTGGCCTGGGGCATGCTGGTCGAGTTGATGCACTGGCGCTGCCCGCTGACGCCGCTGGAGAACCGCCTGCGCCTGGCCGCCGGCGAGGCGGGCTATCCCGGCGGCTTTGTCGAGCAGTACCTGATCCCGCTGATCTATCCGGCCGGGCTCACCGTGCAGATTCAGCTATGGCTGGGCCTCGTGGTGGTGCTGGTGAATGCCGCGGTGTACCTGTTCGTGCTGCGTCGCTGGCGTGCCTGAAGGGCGCGTGGGGCGAGGCATTTTTGCTCTGATCATTCAGCATTTTGATTGTGCGGCGGCCGCGACATTACCTTCGCTACACTGCGAGCAACTTCCCCCGCACATAAGAAAGGCAGCCTCATCCATGCAAAATCGCATCATGATTACTGGTGCTGGTTCCGGTCTCGGCCGGGAAATCGCCCTGCGTTGGGCCCGTGATGGCGCCCGACTGGCGCTGGCTGACGTCAACGAGGCGGGGCTGGCGGAAACCCTCAAGCTGGTGCGCGAAGCCGGCGGTGACGGCTTCACCCAGCGCTGCGATGTCCGCGATTACAGCCAGCTGACCGCTTTGGCGCAGTCCTGCGAGCAGCAGTTCGGCGGCGTCGACGTGATCGTCAACAACGCCGGCGTGGCCTCGGGCGGCTTCTTCGAGGAGCTGTCGCTGGAGGATTGGGACTGGCAGATCGCGATCAACCTGATGGGCGTGGTCAAAGGTTGCAAGGCCTTCCTGCCGCTGCTCGAGCGTAGCAAGGGCAAGATCATCAACATCGCCTCGATGGCGGCGCTGATGCAGGGCCCGGCAATGGCCAACTACAACGTCGCCAAGGCCGGTGTGGTGGCCCTGTCGGAAAGCCTGCTGGTCGAGTTCAAGCAGCGCGAAGTGGGTGTGCACGTGGTCTGCCCGTCGTTCTTCCAGACCAACCTGCTCGACTCGTTCCGCGGCCCGCACCCGGAAATGAAGTCGCAGATCGGCAAGCTGCTCGAAGGCTCGCCGATCAGCGCCGCCGACATCGCCGACTACATCCATGCCGAAGTGGCCAAGGGCGAGTTCATGATCCTGCCGCACGAAATGGGTCGCGCCGCCTGGAAGATCAAGCAGCAGAACCCGCAGGCGCTGTACGACGAAATGGCCTCGATGGCCGTGAAGATGCGCGCCAAGGCCAAGTAACCGGCCGCTGACCACTGTCCAGGTGGTCAGGTTTTGCACCGTCGGGGTTGCCCGACGGACGGCACGAGGGGTAGGGTGGCTGCCCCTCGGTCCGGTTGGAGCTGTCGTGAAACCACTGTCCCGCGTGCTGCTGTTGCTCGCGCTGTTGCTGGCGGCGATCAACCTGCGTCCTGGCATCACCTCCCTCGCACCACTGATCGAACGGATCGCCGCCGAACTCGGCCTGAGCCGCGGTCTGGTCAGCCTGACCACCGCGTTGCCGGTTTTGTGCATGGGCCTGCTCGCGCCGCTGGCGCCGCGGATTGCCCTGCGCTTCGGCCTGGAACGCACCATTCTCGTCTGCCTCGGGCTGATCGGCGTGGCCCTGGGCGTGCGTCTGGCCGGCCATTCGAGCCTGATCCTGATCGGCAGCTCGGTGCTGGTCGGCGCCGGCATCGCGGTAGCCGGGCCGCTGCTGTCCGGCTTCATCAAGCGTCATTTCGTCGGTCAGGTCGGTCGCGTGGTCGGCCTCTATTCGTTGTGCATGACGGTCGGCGGTGCAGCCGGCGCGGTGCTGACCACCCCGGCGATGCACCTGCTCGGCGACGACTGGGCTCACGGGTTGGCGTTCTGGGCGCTTCCGGCGCTAGGTGCGATGCTGCTCTGGCTGTTCGTCCCCAACACCCGCGAGAGTGCCAGTGAGGCGACGAGCGGCGGGCTGCCCTGGCGCGAACCGCGGGCCTGGCTGGTCACCGGCTTCTTCGCCATCCAGGCGGGGCTGTTCTACGCGCTGACCACCTGGCTGGTGGCGCGCTACCACGAGGCCGGCCTGAGCGCGCTGCACAGCAACGCGCTGTTCAGCAGCTTCATGCTGGTCGGCCTGGTCAGCGCCTACCTGCTGCCCTGGCTGGCGCAGCGTTATGACAACCGTTACCTGCTGCTGATGATCTGCGGGCTGTCCTCGGCCCTGTGCCTGACGCTGATCACCTTCGTGCCGACCTTCCTGCCGGACGTCTGGGCGGCGCTGCTCGGCCTCGGCCTCAGCGGCTCGTTCGCGCTGTCGCTGGTGCTGCCTTTATATGAAGCGCACACGCCGCTGGCGGTCAGCCGCTGGACGGCGATGATGCTGTTCGCCGGCTACTGCATCGGCTGTTTTGCGCCGGTGCTCACCGGCCTTGGTCGCGACCTAGCCGGCTCCTACCAATTGCCGTTCCTGGTGCTGAGCGTGCTGGCGCTGCTGATGAGCGGTTTGGCCTGGTGCCTCAGCCCGCGTGGCAAGGCGAGCGGGGCAGGGCCGGCCTGAGTGTTGCCGGGTTTTTCCCCGGCCGGCTCTGCGGTGCGGGATTGCGCGTGAGGCGCCAGGGAATTCGCGGCCCGCGCGGTGTTGAACGTGCGCTGGGGGTTTTCCCTGCTAGCTTTACCTGCCAGCGGTTTGTGGCTTTGTTCACGGCCTTTATCTGGCATAATCCCGCCCCCTTTTGACCGGGTCTAAACAACCTTATGTTCGATCTTCTCAGCGGCCTCGATGCCTGGGTGCTCGTCAGCCTCGTGCTCGCATTGGCCTTCGTGCTGTTCTTCGAGTTCATCAATGGTTTCCACGACACCGCCAACGCGGTGGCCACGGTCATCTACACCAAAGCGATGCCGGCGCATCTGGCGGTGATTCTCTCGGGGATCTTCAACTTCCTCGGCGTGCTGCTCGGTGGCGTCGGAGTGGCCTACGCCATCGTCCACCTGCTGCCGGTCGAGCTGCTGATCAACGTCAACACCGGTCACGGTCTGGCCATGGTGTTCTCGCTGCTGACGGCGGCCATCGCCTGGAACCTCGGCACTTGGTACTTCGGCATTCCGGCCTCCAGTTCGCACACCCTGATCGGTTCGATTCTCGGCGTCGGCCTGGCCAACGCGCTGATCACCGAAATTTCCCTGGCCGATGGGGTCAACTGGCAGAAGGCGATCGACATCGGCATCTCCCTGGTGGTCTCGCCGATGGCGGGCTTCGCGGTCGCCGCATTGATCCTGCTGGGCCTGAAGTGGTGGCTGCCGGCCTCGAAGATGCACAACACCCCGGAAAGCCGCAAAGAGGTCAAGGGCAAGAAGCATCCGCCGTTCTGGAACCGTCTGGTGCTGGTTCTCTCGGCCATGGCGGTGAGCTTCGTGCACGGCTCCAACGACGGTCAGAAGGGCATCGGCCTGATCATGCTGGTGCTGATCGGTATCGTGCCTGGCCTGTTCGTGCTCGATCTGAACAGCACCACCTACCAGATCGAACGGACCCGCGACGCCACCCTGCACCTCAGCCAGTTCTATGAGCGCAACAGCGATTCGCTCAGCGAGTACCTGGCGCTGGGCAAGACCAACGGTACGACCGACCTGCCCAAGCAGTTCCGCTGCGATCCCAAGCTGACCGAACCGACCATTGCCTCGCTGCTGTCCACCCTCAAGGGCGTGACCGACTACAACGCCTTGGACGCTGAAAAGCGCATCGAGGTGCGTCGTCACCTGCTCTGCCTGGATGACACCGCGAAGAAGGTCGGCAAGCTGGAAGGGCTGGCGGCGCGCGAGAAGGCCGACCTCGACAAGCTGCGCAAGGACCTCACCGCGACCACCGAATACGCACCGTTCTGGGTGATCATCGCCGTCGCCCTGGCGCTCGGCATCGGCACCATGGTCGGCTGGAAGCGCGTGGTGCTGACCGTCGGCGAGAAGATCGGCAAGCAGGGCATGACCTACGCCCAGGGCATGTCGGCGCAGATCACCGCGGCCTGCGCCATTGGCCTGGCCAACGTGTTCAGCCTGCCGGTGTCGACCACCCACGTACTGTCCTCCGGCGTCGCCGGGACCATGGTCGCCAACAAGAGCGGCCTACAGGGCGGCACCGTGCGCACCATCCTGATGGCCTGGGTGCTGACCCTGCCGACCTCGATGTGCCTGGCCGCCGGCCTGTTCTGGCTGGCCACGCGCTTCGTCGGCTGAGCATTCAGCCGCTGAACAAAGGCGCCGTAATGGCGCCTTTGTTTTGTCCGCGCCAACCTGTGCATGGTTTGCCGCGCTGACGGTTTCCCCTGGCCCAGGCCTGTGTTAGAAGGCTGCGTTCCTGTTGTGGAGTGATTGCGTGGAATCCGAGTCCCTCGTCTATGGCTGCATCCGCGATTGGCCCTCGGCCGATGCGGACGAGCGCCGCCTGCGCCGGGCCAGCAACCGCCGCGAGCTGGACAGCTTGCCGCGCGGCGACGCCTGGCCGTTTCTCGGCCGCGAGATGTTCTCCTTCTGCGAGCAGCCGGGTCAGGGTCTGTACCAGACCCAGCTGATTCATTTCGGTGCCAGCTACCGCGCGGTGGAGTACGAGTGGAAGCTGTGGGTCGAGCGCTTCGAGGAGCTGCTACGCCGCCTGTACTGGGCCAGCGCGGTGGTGCACCTGGAGACCGAACTGAACGGTACCCACACCTTCCGCTGGGAGTCGGAAAAAGGCTTCCACAGTCCGCAGGACAGCTTGCGCGTGCGCTGTGCCTGGGAACGTGAAGGCAACCTGCACGGGTAGGACTTCCTCATGCTCAATTACCTGTGGTTCTTCCTCGCCGCGCTGTTCGAGATCGCCGGCTGCTACGCCTTCTGGATGTGGCTGCGGCTGGGTAAGAGCGCCTGGTGGATGGCCCCCGGGCTGCTCAGCCTGACGCTGTTCGCCCTGCTGCTGACGCGCGCCGAGGCGGCGTATGCGGGGCGTGCCTACGCCGCCTATGGCGGCATCTATATCGTCGCGTCACTGCTCTGGCTGATGGCCATCGAGCGCACCCGCCCGCTGGCCAGCGACTGGCTGGGCGCGGCGCTGTGCGTGCTGGGCGCCAGCATCGTGCTGTTCGGGCCGCGCTTTTCGTCGAGCTGAACCGCTCGCGCTAGTCGTCCTGCTCCAGCCATTCCTTCGGCACGTCGCGCTTCATGGCCAGCTGGCACTGGCTGCTGTCGGCATCGAAGACGATTACCGCCTCGCCCTTGTCCAGCGCCCGGCGCACGCGTTCGACGCGCGTCTGCAGCGGCGTCTCATCGCCATTGTCGGTGCCGTCGCGGGTGACGAAATCCTCGATCAGGCGGGTCAGGGTGTCGGCTTCGAGCAGGTCGTGGGGAATCAGCATGGCGGTACTCCGTCGCGGGCGCCGATGCTATCACTCATTGGTCAGCGGTTGACCGATCAGGAAGCGGTCCAGCGTGGCGTAGAGCAGACCGCTGTCGAGCGGCTTGCCGAGGAAGTCGTCCATGCCGGCGGCGAGCCCCTGCTGGCGGTGCTCGTCGAGAATGTGCGCGGTCAGGGCGATGATCGGCACCGCGCTTAGACGTTCGCGCTGCTCAAGGCGGCGGATCTGCTGGGTGGCCTCGAAGCCGTCCATTTCCGGCATTTCGCAGTCCATCAGGATCAGGTCGATGCTGTGCGGATTGGCCTGGTACTCGTTGAGCGCCGCGCGGCCGTTGCTGACCAGGCGCACCTGATAACCGCGCTTCTTGAGGAAGCCCTGCACCACCATCTGGTTCACCGGGTTGTCCTCGGCGACCAGGATGCACGGGGCTTGGCCGCTTTCGCGAAGCGGGGCGACGACGCCAGGACGAGCTGCGCTGCGACGTTCCATGAAGAGCTCCAGCAGGGTTTCCCGCAGTGGCCGAAGAGTCAAGGGCAGGGTCAGGCCGAGCAGGCGCAGGTCGCGCCGATTCGGTAAGGGATGACTGTAGTCCGGTGGGCACAGGAGGAGAACCCGCTGGCCGCTTTCCAGGCTCGGGCTGAGGGTATCCAGCCAGTGCTCGGCGCTGCCTGGCCAGGGTGACATCAGCACCAGCAGCGGCGGGGTGGCGAAATCGTCGAAGCAGTCCAGCAGGTGCTCGGGGTTGCGGCAGCGCTCGACGCGCATGCCCCAGCGCAGCAGCAGACGCTCCAGGGCGTCCAGGCCGTGGCCGTCGACCGAGCAGAGCAGCGCGGTACGCCCGCGCAGCAGCGTGCCGAGCTCGTCCTCGCTGGCCTCGCCGCGGTCCAGCGGGATGTCGAAGCTGAAGCGCGTGCCCTGCTGGCTGCTGCTCTGCACCTCGATGCAGCCGCCCATCATCTCCACCAGCTCCTTGCTGATCGCCAGGCCCAAACCGCTGCCGCCGTAGCGGCGCGTGGTGCTGGAGTCGCCCTGGGCGAAGGATTCGAACAGCTGCAGCTGCGCGTGCTCGGGAATGCCAATGCCGCTATCGCTGACACTGAACACCAGGCGCTCGGCACCGTGCGAGCCGGCGCGGCGGCAGACGTTGATCGCCACGTGGCCCTCGGCGGTGAACTTCACTGCGTTGCTCAGCAGGTTCATCAGCACCTGCTTGAGGCGCGTCGGGTCGCCGCGCAAACGTTGCGGTACGCCGCCCTCGAGGCTGACGTAGAGGCGCAGGTTCTTGGCCAGTGCCTGGGCGGTGAACAGGCTGACGGTGTCGGACAGCAGGTCTTCGAGGTCGAACTCGATGTGTTCCAGGCTGAGCTTGCCGGACTCGATGCGCGCGTAGTCGAGGATGTCGTTGATCACCGCCATCAGCGAGCTGCCGGAGCTGGAGATGGTTTCCACGTAAAAGCGCTGGTTGCGGTCCAGCGGGGTTTCCTTGAGCAGGTGCAGCATGCCCAGCACACCGTTCAGCGGGGTGCGGATCTCGTGGCTCATCTTGGCCAGGAAGCGGCTCTTGGCCTTGTTCTCGCTGTCGGCCTGGATGGCCGCCTGGTGCGAGCGGAAACCTTCTTCCTTGAGCAGGTTGATGCGGTCGGCGAGGCCAATCGACAGGGTGATCAGCTCGATGATCACCCCAGTCTTGACCACCGAGGCGCCGAAGATGCCGAACAGCTCAAGGCCCAGTGAGTCAGTGGTGATCTGGATAAATGCGAACAGCAGGATGCCCCACGCCAGCATGTAGTAGAAGCCGTAGCGCAGGCCCTTGCGCCACACGTAGCCGCCGCACAGCAGCAGGTAGAAGGACGCCAGCAGGGTGGTCAGGCTGGCCAGCACGCTCCAGTGCTCCTGGCCGATCAGCGGGCCGGACAACACGGCGGCGAACACCAGTAGCATCAGCACGCGCAGGCTCAGGTCGAGCTGCGGGGCGAAGCGCTGGGTGTGCAGGAAGTGCCGGCTGAACTGCAGTGCCGCCAGGCAATGGCTGAACATGAAGAGGTAGATGCCGATCGCTTCCAGCTCCACCTGCTGGGGCAGCAGCTGAAACAGCAAGCCGTCGAAGCTGCTGGCCAGCAGGCCGACGTTGAGGATGTACACCAGGTACCAGAAGTAGCTGCGCTCGCGCAGGGAAATGAACAGGAACAGGTTGTAGAAGAACATCGCGAACAGCACGCCATAGAACGCGCCGTTGGCGCCCATCAGCACTTCCTGGGCGGCGGCGTTGGCGGCGTAGGTGCTGAAGTACAGCGGCAGGAACACCGTACTGGTGCTGTGTACGCGGATCAGCAGGGTCGAGGCGCCGGGCTCGAGTTGCAGCGGGAACCAGAAGTTGCGCACCTGCACGGCGCGCTGATCGAAGGGCTGCAGGTCACCGCCAGCCTGGTGGCTGACCCGTCCGTCCGGGCCGAGCAGATACAGCTGCAGGTCGTCGAGCAGTGGGTAGTTGATCTCCAGGTAGCCGGCTAGCTGGTGGGCGCGCAGGTTGTTGAGGCGCACCTTGAACCACCAGGTCGAGTGGTTCTTGCCGAGGTTGGCGTGCTCACCCTTGATCGGCGCGTAGGCGTCGTCGGGCAGGGCGCGTGCCTGGTCGAGATCGAGACTGCCGTCGCGATCTTCATAAACGCTCAGATAAGGCGCCAGCGACAGGCGCAGCTCCTCACGGTCCAGCGGCGCCAGGGGTGTGGACGCGGCCCAGTTCGGGAGTGCGCAGCAGAGCAACAGCAGGGCCAGACAGAGACGAGGCATCCATGCACCTCCGCGCATTTTTTAGTGGCACTTTGCGCCTCTGCCGGCCGGCCTTCAAGTTCCCTGATCGCGTTGCCCGACCACACTTTCGACGGGCGGTACGCGGGTATCGCTTTCCAGTTGCGCGTCGTGCTCCAGCTGGTGGCTGAAACTCTCCAGCGAATCGGGTGACGGGTGGGCGTCGCTGGCGAACACCGGCGGGCTCAGCAGGTAGCGCGCGAGCAGGCGGGTGAGGGCGGCCAGACTGTCGATGTGGGTGCGTTCGTAGCCATGTGTGGCATCGCAGCCGAACGCCAGCAGCGCGGTGCGGATATCGTGGCCGGCGGTCACCGCCGACTGCGCGTCACTGTGGTAGTAGCGGAACAGATCGCGGCGCACCGGGATCTCGTACTGCGCGGCGAGTTTCAGCAGATGGCGCGACAAGTGGTAGTCATACGGGCCGCCGGAATCCTGCATGGCCACGCTGACCGTGTGTTCGCTGGACTGCTGGCCGGGGGCGACCGGGGCGATGTCGATGCCGACGAACTCGCTGACATCCCACGGCAGCGTCGCCGCCGCGCCGGAGCCGACCTCCTCGGTGATGGTGAAGATCGGGTGGCAGTCGATCAGCGGCTGCAGCTTGGCTTCGCTGAGCAGCTTCAAGGCGCAGAGCAGGGCGGCGACGCCGGCCTTGTCATCCAGGTGACGCGCGCTGATGTGGCCGCTTTCGGTGTACTCCGGGAGTGGGTCGAAGGCGACGAAATCACCCACCGAGATGCCCAGCGTTTCGCAGTCGGCGCGGGTCGTGCAGTAGGCATCGACGCGCAGCTCGACGTGATCCCAGCTGATCGGCAGGGCGTCGACCTGGGTGTTGAAGGCATGCCCGGAGGCCATCAGCGGCAACACGCTGCCGCGCAGCACGCCGTTGTCGGTGAACAGGCTGACCCGGCTGCCCTCGGCGAAGCGGCTCGACCAGCAGCCCACCGGCGCCAGGCCGAGGCGGCCGTTGTCCTTCAGCTCGCGGACGATCGCGCCGATGGTGTCGAGGTGCGCCGACACCGCGCGGTCGGGGCTGGACTGGCGGCCCTGCAGCGTCGCGCGGATGTTGCCGCGACGGGTCAGCTCGAACGGCACGCCGAGCTCCTCGAGGCGCTCGGCGACGTAGCGCACGATGGTGTCGGTGAAGCCGGTCGGGCTGGGGATGGCGAGCATCTCGAGCAGTACGCGCTTGAGGTAGTCGAGGTCGGGTTCGGGCAGTTTGGGCATGGGAAACTCCTGGTATTTGTAGGAGCGAACTCATTCCCGATCCGCGTATCACTGCTTCGCGAATGAGTTCGCTCCTACCTCGTCCGGTCAGCCGACGCCTTGGCTCAACGGAAACAGCAGATCGATGAAGCGCTCGGCGGTCGGCTGCGGGTCGTGGTTGGCCAGCCCGGCGCGTTCGTTGGCTTCGATGAACACGTACTCCGGCTGGTCGGCGGCCGGCACCAGCAGGTCGACGCCGACCACCGGGATGTCCAGCGCCCGCGCGGCGCGGATCGCCGCCTCGGCCAGGCTCGGGTGGAGGATCGCGGTGACGTCCTCGAGGCTGCCGCCGGTGTGCAGGTTGGCGGTACGCCGCACGGCCAGGCGCTCGCCGTTGGCCAGCACCTTGTCGTAGTCGTAACCGGCGGCGCGCAGCGTGCGCTGGGTTTCGGCGTCCAGCGGGATGCGGCTCTCGCCGCCGGTGGCGGCCTGACGACGGCGGCTCAGCGCCTCGATCAGCGCGCCGACGCTGTGACGACCATCGCCGACCACTTCGGGCGGGCGGCGGATCGCCGCGGCGACCACCTCGAAGCCGATCACCACGATGCGCAGGTCGGCGCCGTCGTGGCAGCTTTCCAGCAGCACCCGGCTGTCGAAGTGGCTGGCCCGCTCGATGGCGGTCTCCAGTTCCTCCTCGGTGCGCAGGTCGACGGCCACGCCCTGGCCCTGTTCGCCGTTCACCGGCTTGACCACCAGGCGGCGGTGCTGGGCGAGGAAGTCGGCGTTGGCCGCCGCGCTGCCGGCCAGCTGCTGCGCCGGCAGCGCGATGCCGACGCGCGACAGGGTGCGGTGGGTCAGCTGCTTGTCCTGGCAGAGGGTCATGCTCACCGCGCTGGTCAGGTCGCTCAGCGACTCGCGGCAGCGCAGCCGGCGGCCGCCGTGGCTGAGGGTGAACAGGCCACCCTCGGCGTCGTCGATCTGCACCTCGATGCCGCGCCGGCGTGCCTCGTCGATGATGATCCGCGCGTAGGGGTTGAGCTCGGCCTCCGGGCCGGGGCCGAGGAACAGCGCCTCGTTGATCATGTTCTTGCGCTTGACCGCGAAGGTCGGCAGCTCGCGGAAGCCGAGCTTGGCGTACAGCGCCTTGGCGTGGCGGTTGTCGTGCATCACCGAGAGGTCGAGGTAGGCCAGGCCGCGGCCGATGAAGTGCTCGACCAGGTGGCGCACCAGCACTTCGCCGACCCCCGGGCGCGTGCAGTTCGGGTCGACCGCCAGGCACCACAGGCTGCTGCCGGCTTCCGGGTCGTTGAACGCCTTGCGGTGGTCGAGGCCCATCACGCTGCCGATCACCGCGCCGCTGTCCTCGTCCTCGGCCAGCCAGTACACCGGGCCGCCCTCGTGGCGCGGGGTGAGGCGCTCGGGTTTGATCGGCAGCATGCCGCGGCTCTGGTACAGGCCGTTGATCGCCCGCCAGTCGCTGTCGTGGTGCGCGCGGCGGATGCGGAAACCGCGGAAGGTGCGGGTCGCCTGGCGGTAGTCGCTGAACCACAGGCGCAGGGTGTCCGAGGGGTCGAGGAACAGCTGCTGCGGGGCGTAGGACAGCACCTTCTGCGGCGCGGCGACGTACAGGGCGATATCCCGCTCGCCGGCCTGCTCGTTGAGCAGTTCGCCGGCCAGGCTGCGCGCGTCGGGGAAGGTGTGGCCGATCAGCAGGCGCCCCCAGCCGCAGTGCAGGGCCAGCGGCTCGCCGGGCTGCTGGGTGCCGTCCTCGGCGAAGCGCGCCTGCAGGCGGGCGTAGGACGGCGTCTGGCCGCGCAGCAGGCGTTGGTTGATTGGCGGGTGGGCGCGCATCACGAGATTCCTTGTTCGCTGAGCCACAGGTTGAGGGCGGCGAGCTGCCACAGCTTGGAGCCGCGCAGCGGAGTGAGTTGGCCATGCGGATCGCTGAGCAGCCGATCGAGCATGCTCGGGTTGAACAGCCCGCGGTCTTGGCTGGGGTCGAGCAGCAGTTCGCGCACCCAGTCCAGCGTGGCGCCCTCCAGGTGCTTGAGGCCGGGCACCGGGAAGTAGCCTTTCGGGCGGTCGATCACCGCATGCGGGATCACCTGGCGGGCGGCGGCTTTGAGCACCTGCTTGCCGCCGTCGGGGAGTTTGAAGCGTGCCGGGATGCGCGCCGAGAGCTCGACCAGCTGGTAGTCGAGGAACGGCGTGCGAGCCTCCAGGCCCCAGGCCATGGTCATGTTGTCGACCCGTTTGACCGGGTCGTCGACCAGCATCACCGTGCTGTCCAGGCGCAGCGCCTTGTCCACCGCGGCGGACGCGCCGGGGCGGGCGAAGTGCTCGCGGACGAACGCCCCAGCGTGGTCGTCGGTCAGCCAGGCCTGCTGCACGCAGGCCGCGTAGTCGGTGTGCTCGCGGTCGAAGAACGCGCTGCGGTAGGCACTGAAGGCGTCGTCGGCGCCGTCCACCAGCGGGTACCAGTGGTAGCCGGCGAACAGTTCGTCGGCGCCCTGGCCGCTCTGCACCACCTTGCAGTGCTTGGCGACTTCGCGCGACAGCAGGTAGAAGGCGATGCAGTCGTGGCTGACCATCGGCTCGCTCATGGCGCGGAACGCTGCCGGCAGCTGGGTGAGGATTTCGCTCTCGGCGATGCGCAGCTGGTGGTGGCGGGTGGCGTAGTGCTCGGCGATCAGGTCGGAGTAGTGGAACTCGTCGCCGCGCTCGCCGCCGGCGTCCTCGAAGCCGATCGAGAAGGTCGACAGGCCTTGCACGCCGACCTCGCGCAGCAGGCCGACCAGCAGGCTTGAGTCCACCCCGCCGGACAGCAGCACGCCGACATCTACGGCGGCGCGCTGACGGATCGCCACCGCCTGGCGCAGGGCGTCGAGGGTCAGGTCGCGCCAGTCGTCCAGGCCGAAGCCGTGCTCGTCGGCGCGTGGGCCGTAGTCAAGCTGCCACCAGGTCTGCTGTTCGCGGCGGCCCTGGGCGTCGATGCGCAGCCAGCTGGCCGGCGGCAGCTTCTCGACGCCGGCGAGCAGGGTGCGTGGCGCCGGCACCACGGCGTGGAAGTTCAGGTAGTGGTTGAGGGCCACCGGGTCGAGGCAGGTGTCGACCCCGCCGCCTTGCAGCAGCGCCGGCAGGCTCGAGGCGAAGCGCAGGCGCTCGGCGGTCTGCGTCAGATACAGCGGCTTGACGCCAAGGCGGTCGCGGGCGAGGAACAGCTGTTGGGTGTCGCGTTCCCAGATGGCGAAGGCGAACATGCCGTTGAGCTTGGGCAGCAGCTCGGTGCCCCAGGCGTGATAGCCCTTGAGCAGCACCTCGGTGTCGCCGTCGGAGTGGAAGCGGTAGCCCAGTGCCTGCAGCTCGCTGCGCAGTTCCGGGTAGTTGTAGATCGCGCCGTTGAAGGCCAGTGCCAGGCCGTGGTCGCTGTCGATCATCGGCTGCGCCGAGGCATCGGACAGCTCCATGATCTTCAGCCGGCGATGCCCCAGGCCGATCGGCCCCTGGCTGTGAAAACCCCAGGCGTCGGGGCCGCGCGGCGCCATGTGGTGGGTGATGCGTTCAAGGGCGGCCAGGTCGGCCGGTTGATGGTCGAAACGTAACTCTCCAGCGATTCCGCACATAAGTCCTTACCGGTTTTGCCGTTGGGGAAAGCTGCCCGACAGGCAGGCAGTAAGTTTCCGACAGGCGATCAACCGGATCGTTTAGACCGATGAGTTATATGCGGCGAGGGTGGGGTGGGCGGCGCCGGTCAGGCGCCGCCGAACAGTTTCTGCGCGGCCAGTGACAGGCTGGTGGCCACCAGCAGCACGGCGAAGATGCGTTGCAGCACCGGGCCGCCGAGGCGGTGCGCCAGCTGGTTGCCGAGCAGCACGCCGAGCCCGCCGCCGAGGGCCAGGCCGCCGAGCAGCAGCGGTGACGGCTGCGCGGCACTCAGATAAAGCAGGAAGCCGCCGCCGGAGACCACCGCGATTACCGCCATCGACGTGGCTGTCGCGGCCAGCATGGACAGCGGGGTGAACCACAGCAGCGCCGGCACCACCAGGAAGCCGCCGCCCACGCCCATCAGCCCGGACAACAGGCCGACGCCGAGGCCGATGCCAACCAGCGGCAGGCTGCGCAACGGGCCCTGGCCGCCGCGCGGCAACGCGGCGCTGCGCCACATGCGCCAGGCCGACCAGAGCACCAGCAGGCAGAAACCGATGATCAGCAGCGCCTCGGGGACAAAGTGGCCGAGCCACTGCCCACAGGCGTTGCCCGGCAGGCCGCTGACGCTGAGCAGCAGCACCGAACGCCAGTGCACCTGGCCCTGACGGGCGCGCGGCACGGCGCCGATCAGTGCGGTGAGAGCGACCGCGGCGAGGCTGACGCCAATCGCGTCGCGCAGCGGCAGGTGCAGGCTGAGCAGCAGCGGCAGGGCGACCAGCGAACCGCCGGCGCCAGTCAGGCCGAGCAGCACGCCGAGCAGGGCGCCAATCGCCAGGGCTTCGACAATCAGTGGCGGCATCAGCGTGGCCGCCGCGGGGGTACAGCGTGGAATCGGGGCATGGAAACTCGCAGGTAAACGGTGCGCACCGTATGGCGGTCGCGCTGTCGTGGGCGACAGCCTGCCGGGGTCGCCGGCGCAGATCAATGCTTGCGGCGCGACTCTGCGACTGCGCTGGCGCCATTCAACTGCAGTGGTGGCCGGGCGTGCTGATCTCGATCAATGGCGCGTCACTCGGCGCGCGAGCGTTCGCCGCGAATCAGCCGGCGCAGCAGGAAGCGGTTCGGGTGGCAGGCTTCGGCGACTTCGCGTGGCAGCGGCAGCGGTTCGTCGTTGAGCCAGGCGGCGAGCAATTCGCCGGACAGCGGTGCGGTGATCAGCCCGCGCGAGCCGTGGCCGCTGTTGACGTACAGGCCGTCGAGCCAGGGGCAGGGGGTATCCGGGGTTTGCCGCGCATCCTTGGCCAGCGCGGCGTAGCGGTCGGCGAACGCTTCGGCATCGGCCAGCGGGCCGACGATTGGCAGGTAGTCGGGGCTGGTGCAGCGGAACGCGGCGCGCCCGGCCAGCTGTGCGCTGCTGAGCTGCTCGACCTGCAGGCGTGCGGCCAGGTCGGGGGATATTTCGGCGAGCAGGGCGAGGTTGCTCTGGTGCTCGGCGAGGGTCGGGGTCAGGTCGCTGCTGTGGAAGTCGAAGCTGGCGCCGAGGGTGTGTTCGCCGTCGCGCGCCGGGGCGACATAGCCCTCGGCGCAGACCACCGTGCGCAGCGCGGCGCTGGCGCTGGTCTTCGGCAGACGGGTGATCTGCCCGCGAATGCGCTTGAGCGGCAGCGCCGCCGCGGCGGCGAAGCGCTGCACCTCGGCGGCGCCGGCCAGCACCACCACCGGGGCGCTGGCGAGCAGCTGCGCGCCGTTCCAGGCCTGCCAGTCGGCGCCGTCACGGCGCAGCTCCAGCGCATCGCGATGGGTCAGCAGGCGGATGTTCGGGTGGTCGGCGAGGGCGCGGCACAGCGCCGGCGGGTGCACCCAGCCGGCGTCCGGATAGAACAGCCCGCCGCTGGGCAGGGCGACTCCGGCCTGGAGCTCGGCCTCGGCCTGCTCAAGCGGCTGCAGCAAGTCGGCGGGGAAGGCCGCGGCCAGCTTCGCCTGGCGCGCCTGCTCCTGGGCGTCGAAGGCCAATTGCAGCACGCCGCAGGCGTCCCAGGCGTCGCCGCGCGGCAGCGCTTCGAGCAGCCGACGGGTGTGGCCGAAGCCGCTGACGATCAACCGCGACAGCGCCGTGCCGTGCGCCGACAGCTTGAGGTAGAGCACGCCCTGCGGGTTGCCGGAGGCTTCTTGGGCCAGCTCGGCGTGGCGCTCCAGCAGGCTCACCTGCCAGCCGCGCGCCGCCAGGCTGGCCGCCGTGGCGCAGCCGGCCAGGCCGGCGCCGATCACCAGCGCGTGGCGCGGCGTAGCAGGGCGCAACGGGCGGGCGAACCAGGGCTTGCCTGGTGCCGGCGCGGCACCCTGGAACCAGCCGCGCGCCACTTCCCATTTCTTGCCGAGGCCGGGCATGCGTTTGATCTTGAAGCCGGCAGCGATCAAGCCACGCCGGACGAAGCCGGCGCTGGTGAAGGTGCCTAGCGTGGCGCCCGGAGCCGACAGCCGCGCCACTTCGGCGTACAGCGCGTCGTTCCACATCTGTGGATTCTTCGCCGGGGCGAAGCCGTCGAGAAACCAGGCATCGACCTGCGCGTCGAGCTGCGGCAGGCATTCAAGCGCTTCACCTATCAGCAGCGTCAGCACCACCCGGCCGCCGGCCAGGATCAGGCGCTGGAAGCCCGGATGGATGGCCCGGTACTGCGCCAGCAGCGGCTCGGAATAGGCGGCGAACTCCGGCCACAGGGCCAGGGCGCGCTGCAGATCGGCGTGGGTCAGCGGGTATTTCTCGACGCTGACGAAGTGCAGTTGCGCGCCCGGCGGCGCCACCTGGTCGAACAGCTGCCAGGCGCAGAGGAAGTTCAGGCCGGTGCCGAAGCCGGTTTCACCGATCACCAGGCGGCCGTCCGCCGGCAGCGCGGCGAAACGCGCCGGCAGGTCGTTGTTGGCGAGGAACACGTAACGGGTTTCGGCGAGGCCGTCGAGGCTGGAGAAGTACACGTCGTCGAACGCCGGCGAGTGCGGCAGGCCCTGGTCGTCCCAGGTGATCTGGGCGTGGCTGAAATTCTCGGACATGGTCGCTCTGACGGTTCTCGCGGGCGTGGGTGGCGCATTCTAGCCGATCCGCCGCACGCAGCCGGACGGCTTATCCGCTAGGCTGATCGGGTCCAGTCAGGGAGTGTCATATGTTCGAATCCGCAGAAATCGGTCATGCCATCGACAAGGAAACCTACGAGGCGGCGGTCGTCGCGCTGCGCGAGGCGTTGCTCGAGGCGCAGCTGGAGCTCAAGCAGCAGGCGCGCTTCCCGGTGCTGTTGCTGATCAACGGCATCGAGGGCGCCGGCAAGGGCGAGACGGTCAAGCTGCTCAACGAGTGGCTCGACCCGCGCCTGGTGCAGGTCGAGAGCTTCCTGCTGCCGACCGACGAGGAGCTGGCGCGGCCGCCGCAGTGGCGCTACTGGCGCAAGCTGCCGCCGAAGGGGCGGATCGGCATCCTGTTCGGCAACTGGTACAGCCAGATGCTGCTCGGCCGGGTCAACGGCCAGCTCAAGGACAGCGAGCTGGAGCAGGTCATCGAGGAGTCGGTACGCACCGAGCGAATGTTCAGCGACGAGGGCGCGTTGATCCTCAAGTTCTGGTTCCACCTGTCCAAGAAGCAGCTGAAGAAACGCCAGAAGGAATTGGAGGACGATCCGCGTCACAAGTGGCAGGTCAGCGTGCTGGATTGGAAGCAGGCCAAGGTCTACGACAAGATCGTCGACGCCGCCGAGCTGATCCTGCGCCGCACCAACCGCGACTTCGCGCCCTGGTACGTGATCGAGGGCGTCGATGCCTATTACCGCAGCCTGAGCGTCGGGCGCATCCTCCTGGAAAGCCTGCAGGCGGCGCTGAAGAGCAAGCGCGCCCGTGAGCCGAGTCCGCATGCGGCGCCGCTGGTGTCCAGCCTGGACAATCGCGGCCTGCTCGACAGCCTCGACCTGAGCCTCAGCCTGAGCAAGGACGACTACCAGCGGCAGCTGGCCAGCGAACAGGCGCGGCTGGCCAAGCTGATCGCCGACAAGCGCTTCCGCCGCCATGCGCTGGTCGCGGTGTTCGAGGGCAACGATGCGGCCGGCAAGGGCGGTGCGATCCGCCGTGTCACCGGGGCGCTCGATCCACGTCAGTACCACATTGTGCCGATCGCCGCGCCGACTGAAGAAGAGCGCGCGCAGCCCTACCTGTGGCGTTTCTGGCGACATGTGCCGGGCAAGCGGCAGTTCACCATCTTCGACCGTTCCTGGTACGGCCGGGTGCTGGTCGAGCGGGTCGAGGGCTTCTGCTCCGAGGCTGACTGGCTGCGCGCCTATGGCGAGATCAACGACTTCGAGGAGCAGCTGCGCGACTACGGCGTGGTGGTGGTGAAGTTCTGGCTGTCGATTGACCAGGAGACCCAGATGGCACGCTTCTCCGAGCGCGAGCAGATCGCCTTCAAGCGCTACAAAATCACCGAGGAAGACTGGCGCAACCGCGAAAAATGGGACCAGTACGTCGACGCCGTGGGCGACATGGTCGACCGTACCAGCACCGCGATCGCGCCGTGGACGCTGGTCGAGGCGAACGACAAGCGCTATGCGCGGGTCAAGGTGCTGCGCACCATCAACGACGCCCTGGAAGCGGCGTTCGAGCGCGGCTGAGCGCCCCTCGGATGGCTGCGCATATGCGTTATGAATGATCGTCGCAGGAATTCCGGCGTCGCGCTTATGATCGCCGTCGGTTTCCATTCATTGGCTCAAGAAGACAACAACGAGGTGTGCCATGCGTGAAGTGGTGATAGTCGACAGCGTGCGGACTGGCCTGGCCAAGTCCTTCCGTGGCAAGTTCAACATGACCCGTCCTGACGACATGGCGGCACACTGCGTCAACGCGCTGCTGGCGCGCACCGGCATCGATCCGGCGCTGGTCGACGACTGCGTGGTTGGCGCCGGCTCCAACGAGGGCGCCCAGGGCCACAACATTGGCCGCAACGTCGCGGTGCTGTCTGGTCTGGGCATCGGCGTGGCCGGCATGACCCTCAACCGCTACTGCTCCTCGGGCCTGCAGGCCATCGCCATCGCCGCCAACCAGGTGGCTTCCGGCTGCAGCGACATCATCGTCGCCGGCGGCGTGGAGTCGATCACCCTGACCGCGAAGAGCCAGAACCGCGACAACTTCGTCAACCCGCGCCTGCAACTCGAACACCCCGGCATCTACTACCCGATGGGCCAGACCGCCGAGATTGTCGCCCGTCGCTACAACGTGACCCGCGAGCAGCAGGACCTGTACGCCCTGCAGAGCCAGCAGCGCACCGCGCAGGCCCAGGCCGCCGGGCTGTTCAACGACGAAATCGTGCCGATGAACGTCAAGTATCAGGTTGAAGACAAGGCCACCGGCGAGAAGTCGATCCTCGACGGCGTGGTCGACCGTGACGATTGCAACCGTCCGGACACCACCATCGAAAGCCTCAATTCGCTGAAGCCGGTGTTCGCCGAAGACGGTTCGGTCACCGCCGGCAACGCCTCGCAGCTGTCCGACGGCGCCTCGATGACCCTGGTGATGAGTCTGGAGAAAGCCCTGGAACTGGGCCTCAAGCCCAAGGCGTTCTTCCGCGGCTTCACCGTCGCCGGCTGCGAGCCGGACGAAATGGGCATCGGCCCGGTGTTCTCGGTGCCGAAACTGCTCAAGGCCAAGGGTCTGCAGATCGCCGACATCGACCTGTGGGAGCTCAACGAAGCCTTCGCCTCGCAGTGCCTGTATGCCCGCGATCGCCTGGGCATCGACAACGCGAAGTACAACGTCAACGGCGGCTCGATCTCCATCGGCCACCCGTTCGGCATGACCGGCTCGCGCCAGGTCGGCCACATCGTCCGCGAACTGCAGCGCCGCAACCTGCGCTACGGCATCGTGACCATGTGTGTCGGCGGCGGCATGGGCGCCACCGGCCTGTTCGAGGCGGTGCGCTGAGTTAGCGCCGGCCACAAAAAACCGCGCCTCGGCGCGGTTTTTTTATGCCTGCGGGAGCGGCTCAGAAGCTGCGGCTTTCGATCAGCCCGGCGGCCTGCTGATAGCGCTGGATGTAGCGCTGAATCTCGCGCTCGACGTCGCCGCGATTGAAGTACGGGCCTTCCAGGGTGCCCTCGCGGGTGGCGAAGAAGAACTGGCCGTTGATCGAGCTGACGCGATCGCTGCGGTAATGCGTGGCGGCATTGAGGTCTGCTTCGCGTTGCCCGTACATGAGCGTTACTCCCGTGGAATGCTGCAAATCACTCTTGTTTGGAGTCTAACCGGGGTTGGCCGATTTGCCGGGTCTGGCGACAAGTGGCTGATTTTTAGTGGCTTATTGGTATCGAAAAACGCCGGTTTACGCCGATTTTCTGACGCGACCCGTACAGTTGCCTGCAACAGTACCGGCAACTGTCCCTGTGTCGATCTCCGGCAGCCGCCTAGAATGCGGCTTTACCGGATTTCCGGACCCGCCTGCTTCGAGACTGCCATGCACATTTCCTCCGGCCGTTGGCTTTACGGCTTCCTGCTCGCCCTGGTCACCGCCGTGCTCTGGGGCATCCTGCCGATCAAACTCAAGGAAGTGCTGCAGGTGATGGACCCGGTCACCGTCACCTGGTATCGCCTGCTCGTCGCCGGTTCGATCCTGCTCGGCTACCTCGCCGCGACGCGGCGCCTGCCGAGTTTCGCCGCGCTGGGTCGTAACGGCCGACGCCTGCTGGTGCTGGCGATCGCCGGGCTGACCGGCAACTACGTGCTCTATCTGTTCGGCCTCGAGCTGCTCAGCCCGGGCACCACGCAGCTGGTGATCCAGCTCGCCCCGGTGCTGTTTCTGATCAGCAGCCTGTTCATCTTTCGTGAGTCGTTCAGCGTCGGCCAGGCGATCGGTCTGCTGGTGATGCTGCTGGGCTTCGGCTTGTTCTTCAATCAGCGCCTGGATGAGCTGCTGTCGTCGCTGACCGCCTACACCACCGGGGTGCTGGTGGTGCTCGCAGCGGCGTTCGTCTGGACCTTCTACGGCCTGGCGCAGAAGCAGCTGCTGACGGTGTGGAACTCGGTGCAGGTGATGATGGTGATCTACCTGGCCTGCGCCGCCTTGCTGACGCCCTGGGCGCATCCGCAACAGGTGCTGGAGCTCAGTCCGCTGCAGGGCTGGCTGCTGCTGGCCTGCTGCCTGAACACCCTGGTCGCCTACGGCGCCTTCGCCGAGGCGCTGGCGCATTGGGAAGCGTCGCGGGTCAGTGCGACGCTGGCGATTACCCCGCTGGTGACCTTCGCCTCGGTGGCGCTGGCCGCCAGCCTGTGGCCGGAGCATGTGCAGCCGGAACTGATCAACACGCTGGCGTACATCGGGGCGGTGCTGGTGGTGCTCGGCTCGGCGTTCACCGCCATGGGCCCGTCGCTGCTCGCCGGGCTGCGCGCGCGGCGTGCAGCGACCGCCGGCTAGGCGCGACTGCCGAGCGCCTCGGCCTTGCGCAGCCAGTTCTGCCGCTGGGTTTCCGAGGAGGTGCGCACCGGCGAGAAGCTGGTCAGGCGCTGGGTCTTGATCCCGCAGGAGCCCAGCACCACGCGGACCATCTGCCGGTGCGCCGGCGCGCCGTACAGCCAGCGGAAGTACCAGCGCGGGGTGTCCAGGGTCACCAGCAGGTCGGCGGTGCGGCCGCTCAGCAGTTTCTCCCAGTGCGGCGAGCGCCCGCGGTACTTGAAGGCGAAACCGGGCATGAATACCCGGTCGAAGAAGCCCTGCAGCAGCGCCGGCAGGCCGCCCCACCAGACCGGGTAGACGATTACCAGATGCTCGGCCCAGTGGATCTGCCGCTGCGCTTCGAGCAAGTCGGCTTCAAGGTTCTGGTTGTGGTCGTAGCCACCGCGCAGCACCGGGTCGAAGTGCAGCTCGCCGAGCTTCAGCTGGCGCACCACGTGGCCTTCGCGCCGCGCGCCCAGCGCGTAGGCTTCGCCCAGCGCATGACAGAGCCCCTCGGCCTTGGGCGTGCCGAAGATCATCAGAATACGTTTGCCGTCGCCTTCCAGCGGCGTGGCGCCATGCTTCGCGGCTTCAGCCATGTTGACCGCTCTCCAGCATGTTCTCCGGGCGCACCCAGGCATCGAATTGCGCATCGTCGAGGTAGCCCAGCGCCAGCGCCGCGGCGCGCAGGGTGATGCCCTCGGTGTAGGCCTTCTTGGCGATCTCGGCGGCCTTGTCGTAGCCAATGTGCGGGTTCAGCGCGGTGACCAGCATCAGCCCGCGCTCGAGGTGCTCGGCCATCTGCCGGGCATCGGGCTCCAGGCCGGCGATGCAGTGCTGCTGGAAGTTGCGGCAGCCGTCGCCGAGCAGGCGGATCGACTGCAGCAGGTTGTGCACGATCACCGGCTTGAACACGTTGAGCTGCAGGTGGCCCTGGCTCGCCGCAAAGCCGATGCAGGCGTCGTTGCCCATCACCTGGCAGGCGATCATCGACAGCGCCTCGCACTGGGTCGGGTTGACCTTGCCGGGCATGATCGAGCTGCCCGGCTCGTTGGCCGGCAGCCTGACCTCGGCGAAGCCGGCGCGCGGCCCGGAGCCGAGCAGGCGCAGGTCGTTGGCGATCTTCATCAGCGCCACGGCGAGGGTCTTCAGCGCGCCGGCGAGGGTCACCAGCGGCTCGTGGCCGGCGAGGGCGGCGAACTTGTTCGGCGCGCTGACCAGCGGCAGGCCGGACAGCGCGGCCAGCTCGCCGGCCATGGCTTCGGCGAAACCGTGCGGGGCGTTGAGCCCGGTGCCCACCGCGGTGCCGCCCTGGGCCAGCTCGCTGACCGCGGGGAGGGCGGCGCGCAGGGCGCGCTCGGCGTAGTTGAGCTGGGCGACGAACGCCGACAGCTCCTGGCCGAAGGTCACCGGCGTGGCATCCATCATGTGCGTGCGGCCGGTCTTCACCAGCTGCGAGTGGCGCGCCGCCTGCTCGGCGAGGCCGCCGGACAGCTCGGCGATGGCCGGCAGCAGGTGGTGCTGCACCGCCTGCACGGCGGCGATGTGCATGGCGGTGGGGAAGCAGTCGTTGGAACTCTGCGAGCGATTGACGTGGTCGTTGGGGTGTACCGGGCTCTTGCCGCCGCGGCCCTTGCCGGCCAGCTCGTTGGCGCGCCCGGCGATCACCTCGTTGACGTTCATGTTGCTCTGCGTGCCGCTGCCGGTCTGCCAGACCATCAGCGGGAACTGTGCGTCATGCTCGCCGGCCAGTACCTCGTCGGCGGCCTGTTCGATCAGCCGGGCGACGTCCGCCGGCAGGTCACCGTTGCGGTTGTTGACCCGCGCGGCGGCTTTCTTGATCAGCGCCAGGGCGTGCAGCACGGCGAGCGGCATGCGCTCCTGGCCGATGGCGAAGTTGATCAGGGATCGTTGCGTCTGGGCGCCCCAGTACACGTCTTCGGCAACCTCGACGGGGCCGATGCTGTCGGTTTCGATGCGGCTCATGCTGATTCTCCGGATAGTCTTCCGGCAGTTTAGGCCGCCTGTTCCGCCGCGGGTTCCGGAGTGACGGAATTACCAGCGCGCGTCGGTGTGGCCGAGCCAGCCGAGCGCCCGATTGACCGGCACACGCTCGTCGTCCGGGCCACGCAACACGCCGTCGAAATGCCCGAACCACTGGCCGGTCGAGGCATGGAACGGCCCAAAGCTCGGGCGCGCCAGGTGGTGTTGGCGCGGGGTGAACTCCAGGTCGACGCGGCCGTCGTCGGTGCTCAGCTGCCAGGGTGCCAGCGGGCCGTGCGGCGCCTGCTCCAGGCGTATGGCGCTTTCCAGGTGCATCAGGTTGCCGCCGAACCACAGGGCGTTTTCCGAGAGGCCGCTGGCATCCGTCCAGCCCGAACCGAAGTTGCCGGCCACGCCACCCGGGGCGGCGAAGGCGGCACGCGTCCAGTTGCTGTGGAATGGCCAGATGCCGCGGCCGAAGTCCAGCGAGGCGAAGCTCTGCCCGGCCTCGCAGGTGTACTGCCGGTTGCCCAGCTGTACGCTGCCGGCGGTGGGCAGGCCGAGATGCCGCGAGGTGGCGTGAAAGCCCTTACCCTCGAACGGCACCACCAGGTTGACCGAGTCGAGGTGCGCCGGGCGCTGAATATCCAGCGCCACGTTCAGCGCCTGGCCACCGATATCCGGCGCCTGCACGATCAGGCGCAGGCGCCCGGGTTGCGCATCGGCGCGCAGTTGCAGGCGCGGATGGCAGAACGCATGGCTGGCCAGCGGTGTATCGGGCAGCTCGCAGCCACGGCCGAGGGCGCGCAATTGGGTGTGGGCGACCGCCTCACCGCTGCTCATGTCGAGGAAGTAGGCGGCGCCGTAGCTCAGGTAGTCGAGGTCGGCGACGGTCAGCGACAGCATCCAGCCCGGTGTGGTGATGCACCAGTGGTTCCAGCGCTTGCGCCGACCGAAGTGGCCGGGCAGGGCGCATTGCACGCGAGGGCGCGGCGACCAGCCGATCGCTTCGCGCAGCAGGTCGCCGTTGGCGTCACAAAGAGGCAGCAAGGGAGTAGCCGTGGGCGGGGTGAGAATACTGTTCATCGAGCACGTCCATGTGTGCGGTTTGCAGCCGGCGTTCATGCAACTTGACCATCATTGCGCGGTCGACTCATACGGGCGGCTAGCGCGATTGCACCAAAGCATGCCGCCCCGACCAAAGGATGGGCAAGTAATGGCCATTTGACAACGTAGGATTTTCAGGCGCCAAGCGCCTGGCGCCTGGCCTCCCGAGCGCACCGCTTGAGCGACACCCGGCGACGGCGCAGAATGGCTTCCCGCAAGACTTGTCCGCCATCCGCTTCTCCAATCACTAGGGAAATTACATGACTCCGATCCGCGCGTTCTGCACCGCCGTTCTTCTCGTCGGCTTGAGTGGCCAGGTTCTGGCGGACGCGGCCAGCCACGCCGCCAACGCCGAGCGCTTCCTCAAGCTGGCCCACGCCGACAAGCTGACCGTGCCGGTGTACGCCCAAGTGCAACAGATGTTCGCCCAGCGCTTCGCCCAGACCAAAGCGCCGGAAGCCAAGAAGCCGCTGCTCGAGAGCTACCAGGCCAAGGCCAACGCCGCCCTGGACAATGCGGTGGGCTGGGACAAGATCAAGCCGGACATGGTCAAGCTGTACACCGGCGCGTTCACCGAACAGGAGCTGAAGGACCTGCTGGCCTTCTACGACTCGCCGTTGGGCAAGAAGATGCTGGAGAAGATGCCGGGCCTGACCCAGCAGTCCGCCCAGCTGACCCAGTCCAAGCTGGAAGCCGCCGTACCGCAGGTCAACAAGCTGCTGTCCGACATGACCGCCGAGCTGGAGCCAAAAGCGGCACCGGCGAAGAAGAAGTAAGCGGAGTCCTGCATGTCCATGCGTGAACGTATCCAGACTGCGCTGGCCGCGCTCGAGCCCCAGCACCTCGAGGTGCAGGACGAGAGCCACATGCACAGCCGTGGCCTGGAAACCCACTTCAAGGCGGTGGTGGTCAGCCCGGTGTTTGCCGGGCTGAACGCGGTCAAGCGCCACCAGAAGGTCTACGCCAGCCTCGGCGAGCTGATGGGCCAGTTCCATGCCCTGGCGCTGCACACCTACACCCCAGAGGAATGGGCGGTGCAGGGGCAGGCGCCTGACTCGCCGACCTGTCGCGGCGGCAGCCAGCACGACCACTAGCCGTTTTGCCCGTGCGGCTCCCTGGGGTAGAATCCGCCAACGCCGGCTCGCAGCCGGCGTTGTCGTTTAACCGGTCCGCCCTTTGCGAGGGTGACCACTGGAAGGAAGTACCCGCATGACTCCGAACATAGTCGTGGCGGCGCTGTATAAGTTCGTCTCTCTGCCGGACTACCTCGCGCTGCGCGAACCCCTGCTGCAAACCCTGCTCGACCACGATATCAAGGGCACCCTGCTGCTCGCCGAAGAAGGCATCAACGGCACCGTTTCCGGCACCCGCGCGGGGATCGACGCGCTGCTGGCCTGGTTCAAGCTCGACGCACGCTTCGCTGATATCGACCACAAAGAATCCTATTGCGACGAGCAGCCGTTCTATCGCACCAAGGTCAAGCTGAAGAAGGAAATCGTCACCCTCGGCGTGCCGGGCGTCGATCCCAACCAGCAGGTCGGCACCTACATCGAGCCGCAGGACTGGAACGCGCTGATCAGCGATCCGGAAGTACTGCTGATCGATACTCGCAACGACTACGAAGTGGCGATCGGCACCTTCGACGGCGCCATCGACCCGCGCACCAAGTCGTTCCGCGAGTTCCCCGAGTACATCAAGGCCCACTTCGACCCGAGCAAGCACAAGAAAGTGGCGATGTTCTGCACCGGTGGCATCCGTTGCGAGAAGGCTTCCAGCTACATGCTCGGTCAGGGCTTCGAAGAGGTCTATCACCTCAAGGGCGGCATCCTCAAATACCTCGAGGAAGTGCCGCAGGCCGAGACCAAGTGGCGTGGTGACTGCTTCGTGTTCGACAACCGGGTCACCGTGCGCCACGACCTCAGCGAAGGCGACTACGACCAGTGCCACGCCTGCCGCAACCCGATCTCCATCGAGGACCGTCAGTCCGAGCACTACGCGGCTGGGATCAGTTGCCCGCACTGCTGGGATACCCTGTCGGAGAAGACCCGGACCAGCGCGCGCGAGCGCCAGCGGCAGATCGAGATCGCCAAGGCGCGTAACCTGCCGCACCCGATCGGGTACAACTACAAGGCTCTCGAAAGCTAAGGACTGAAGCGTGCGCGAAGCCCGTCTGCTGTATGTGATGGACCCCATGTGCTCCTGGTGCTGGGGCTTCGCCCCGGTGGTCGAGGCGCTCGCCGCGCAGGCAGCGGCGGCCGGCGTCGGCATCCAGCTGATCGCGGGCGGCTTGCGCACCGGCGGCGGCGCGGCGCTGGACCCGACCACCCGGCGCTACATTCTCGAACACTGGCACGAGGTGCTGCGCACCACCGGCCAGCCGTTCCGCTTCGAGGGCGCGCTGCCCGACGGCTTCGTCTACGACACCGAGCCGGCCTGCCGCGCGCTGGTCGCCGCGCGCAGCCTGGATGCGCAAAGCGTCTGGCCGCTGGTCAAACAGATCCAGCAGGCCTTCTACATCGAAGGTCGCGACGTCGGCCAACCCGGTGTGCTGGCGGAACTGGCGGAAGCGGCCGGATTGCCGCGCATGGTGTTCGTCGAGGCCTTCGACAGCGCCGAGCAGCGCGCGGCGACGGTCGCCGACTTCAGCTGGGTGCAGGACCTTGGCATCGCCGGCTTCCCCACGCTGCTGGCCGAGCGCGACGGGCAACTGGCCCTGCTCACCAACGGTTATCAGCCGCTGGACCAACTGGCGCCGTTGCTGGCGCGCTGGCTGGAGCGCGGCACCCATGTCTGATCGTCTGAGTTGGGCGGAAATCCGCCGTCTGGCCCTGCGCCACAAGCAGGCGCTGATCCTCGCCAACCTGGTCGCGGTGCTGGCCACCCTGTGCAGCGTGCCGATTCCCTTGTTGCTGCCCTTGCTGGTCGACGAAGTGCTGCTCAAGCAGGGCGACGCCGCGCTCAAGGTCATGGACCATTTCCTGCCCACCGCATGGCAGGGTGCGTTCGGCTACATCGGCCTGATGGTCGCGTTGACCCTGCTGCTGCGCAGCATGGCGCTGGTCTTCAACGTGCTGCAGGCGCGGCTGTTCGCGCGCCTGTCGAAGGACATCGTCTACCGCATCCGCATTCGCCTGATCGAGCGGCTCAAGCGCATCTCGCTCGGCGAGTACGAAAGCCTTGGCAGCGGCACGGTGACCACCCACCTGGTCACCGATCTGGACACCCTCGACAAGTTCGTCGGCGAAACCCTCAGTCGTTTCCTCGTCGCCGTACTGACCCTCACCGGCACCGCCGCCATCCTGATGTGGATGCACTGGCAGCTGGCGCTGCTGATCCTGCTGTTCAATCCGCTGGTGATCTACGCCACGGTGCAGCTGGGCAAGCGCGTCAAACACCTGAAGAAGCTGGAGAACGACAGCACCTCGCGCTTCACCCAGGCGCTCACCGAGACCCTCGAAGCAATCCAGGAAGTGCGCGCCGGCAACCGTCAGGGCTTCTTCCTCGGCCGCCTGGGCCTGCGCGCCCGTGAAGTGCGCGACTTCTCCGTCGCCTCGATGTGGAAGAGCGACGCCGCCGGGCGCGCCAGCGGCCTGCTGTTCCAGTTCGGCATCGACGTGTTTCGCGCCGCGGCGATGCTCACCGTGCTGCTCTCCGACCTGTCGATCGGGCAAATGCTCGCGGTGTTCAGTTACCTCTGGTACATGATCGGCCCGGTCGAGCAGCTGCTCAGCCTGCAGTACGCCTTCTACGCCGCGGGCGGCGCGCTGTTCCGCATCAACGAGCTGCTGGCCCGCGCCGACGAGCCGCAGCACGAGGGGCGCGTCGATCCGTTCAAGGGTCGCGAGACGGTTGGCGTCGAAGTGCGCGGGCTGACCTTCGCCTACCGCGACGAGCCAGTGCTGGCTGACCTGAACCTGTCCATCGCGCCCGGCGAGAAAGTCGCCATCGTCGGCGCCAGCGGCGGCGGCAAGAGCACTCTGGTGCAGCTGCTGCTCGGCCTGTACACGGCGCAGGCCGGTAACATCCGCTTCGGCGGCAGCAGCTTGGAGGAGATCGGCCTGGAACGGGTGCGCGACAACGTCGCGGTGGTGCTGCAGCATCCGGCACTGTTCAACGACAGCGTGCGCGCCAACCTGACCCTCGGCCGCGAGCGCGACGACGAGGCCTGCTGGCGGGCGCTGGAAATCGCCCAGTTGGCCGAGACCATTCGTGGCCTGCCGCAAGGCCTGGACAGCGTGGTCGGACGCTCCGGCGTGCGCCTCTCCGGTGGTCAGCGCCAGCGCCTGGCGATCGCCCGCATGGTCCTCGCCGAACCCAAGGTGGTGATCCTCGACGAAGCCACCTCGGCCCTCGATGCGGCCACCGAATATGCCCTGCACCAGGCGCTCGGGCGCTTCCTCAATGGCCGCACCACGCTGATCATCGCCCACCGCCTGAGTGCGGTGAAGCAGGCCGATCGCGTGCTGGTGTTCGATGGCGGGCACATCGCCGAGGATGGCGACCACCAACAGCTGATCGCCGACGGCGGCCTGTACGCCAAGTTGTACGGTCACCTGCAGCACTGATCCAGGCATAAAAAAACCGCCTCACTGAGGCGGCTTTTTTCGGCGACAACTAAGCCGTTACAGCGCCGGCCCGATCTGGCCGTCCTGCCAGCGCGTCTCGCTGTCGTTGAGCGATTGCGCGATGGTCTTCAGCTCGGTGGACGGCAGCTCGCCCGGCAGCGGGTCGAGGCCGACGCTGGCGAACAGCTGACCATAGCTGTTGCGCAGCTCGGCATAGGCCAGGTCGCGGCGCAGGTCGGCCTGCAGCGCGTTGAGTTCGCCCTGAATCAGGTCCAGTTCACCGATGCCCTGGGCCTCGCGGCGGTTGCGCAGCTGGCCGGCGATCTGGTTGTCGAGATCGGCCAGCTCCTGGCTGGTGGCGAACTGGCGCTTGGCTTCGTTGTAGTTGGCGTTGGCCACGTACAGCTGGGCCAGCACGGCCATCGACATGGCCTGGCGGCGCGCCGCAGCGACCTGCTCGCCGGCCTTGGCGACGTCGATCGCCGCCGGTGCGGAGAGCACGTTGAACAGGTTCCAGGTGACCTTCACGCCGTAGTCCGCCCAGCTCTGGTTGACCAGGAAGCTGTTGCTGTCGTAGTGCCCGCCGGCGGAGAACTCCAGGCCGGGGAGCAGGCGCAGCATGGCTTTGCGCGTCTCGGCGGCGCTGATGCGCGACTGGTAGTCCTGCTCGCGCAGTTCCGGGCGACTGGCCAGCGCCTGCTGTTCCATCTGGCTCATTTCGACCTTCAGCTCGGGCACCGCGTAGTCGCTCGGCGTGGCCAGGCTGAATTGCGTGCCGATCGGCAGATTGATCAGGGTGGCCAGCTCGGTCTTGGCCAGCGACAGGGCGCGGCGCTGCTCCTCCAGCTGGCGGCTGGCCTCGATCAGCGCGCGCTGATAGCCGAGCGCCTGCACCGGGTCGCCGATGCGCTGCTGGCTCATCTGCTGGCTGTCGCCACGCGCACGATCGACGCGCGCCATCAGGCCGTCGATCTGGCCGAGCAGGCGTTCGGCGGCGACGGCGCGCCAGTAGGCCGAGCGCACGTCCTGGATGATGGTCTGCACCACCTTGCGGCGGCGTTCCTGGATAATCAGGCGCTGATCGCCCTGCTGCTTGGCGCTGATGTAGCTGACGCCGAAGTCGAGCACGTTCCACACCATGGTCAGGTCGGCGACACCGCGGTCGCGATCCTGCGAGGTGGACGGTTCCAGAGACTGGGTGCCGGTCTCGACGCTCTGGCTGCTCGAGGCGCTGACGTTGTTGCGCCCGGCGTAGCCGGCTTCCAGGGCCATGCGCGGCAGCATGTCGAAGGTGGCGAGGTCGACCTGACGCTTGGCCAGTGCCTCCTCCATGACCTTGAGGCGCGCCTCGAGGTTGTACTTCACCGCGCGGGCCATGGCTTCGTGGAGGGTCAGCGGGCCGCTGAGCGGCTCCTGATCCTTGAACATCAACTGCAGGTCGTCACGCGCGCGTTGTTCGCTGGCGCTGCGCTCGATCGGCTGGCTGGTCACCGCGCAGCCGCTGATCGCCAGCGCGAGCAGGCTCACGCCGAGCAAAGTCGTCTTCTTGTTCATCCTTGGCCGCCCCCTGGTTACGGCTCCGTGCTGGTCTCAGTGCTAAGTGTGGTGGTGTCAGGACGGTGTTTGAGCTTGCGCGAGCTGCCCCAAAGCCCATGCCAGTTCGCGCAGCGGTTGTTGTTCCGTCTCGTGGATTTGCTGAAGTTGCTGGGTCAGGCTCGGCGCCCCGAAGATGCCGCGCAGACCTTGATCAATGTCGCCACTGCGCTGGTTGAACGCCTTCAGCGGTGCGGCGTCCTCGAAGCCATTGCTATCGAAGATGTTCGCCAGGCTGCTGCTGCCGAACACGCCGCCATCGCCGCCGCCGAAGCCGAGGAAGCCGGCTCCGCTGCCATCGCCGAAGCCATCACCGGCACCGCTGGCGAACACTTGGGCGATGAAGCTCGGTGCCGTGGCGCCGTTGTGGATGAAGATGCTGCTCACGCTCGGCAGGCCACTGCCCAGCGTCCGCTGCTCGAACAGTGGCGTTGGCAGCAGCGGCGAGTTGGTCGGTGGCAGTGGCAGTTCCGGCACGGCCGGTTGAAGCGGCGCGATGGCCGGCGGCGCCGGAAGAGGCGGCGGGTTGGCCTTGAACTGCGGATCGCCGTCGTTCAGCAAACCGAGGGTGTAGCTGCCGCCACTGAACGAGCCGCTCAGCGCATTGCCGGCGCTGTCGACGATGCCGCTGCCGGCGGCGTTCAGGGTGATGCCCAGGGAGCCTTGGCCGGTGACATTGCCAACTACTACCTGATAGGTCCGCGCATCGAGCTGGACCACCGACTGCACGCGGCCTCCGGCGCTGCCACTGGTGATCAGTGCGAAGTCGCCGGCATCCACACCGCTCACCGCTTCGTCGAAGGTCAGGGTGAAGTTCAGCGTGGTGTCAGCGGTCGGCGACGTGCCCGTCGGGACAAGGCTGATGGCGCTCGGCGCGACTGCATCAATCTGCACACCAGCGGTGCCGGCGACACTGTTGAGGGTGGTCACGACGTTGTTGCCGACGCCGTCGCGCAGGGTGCCACCGTTGTTTTCGATGCTGCTGCCGAGGCCGATCCCATTGCTGTCGAGCTGACCGTTGGCAACCGTCAGGCGGAACACCAAGGCGCCCGTTCCCGAGCCAGACAGGTAGTCGGCATACACGGTGCCGCCGGTATCCAGGGTGATGGCGATACGCGGTGTACCACCGGTGGTATCGACGTTGACGGCGTCGTCGAAAGTGACCGTGAAATCGAGGTTCTGCCCGGCGACGTAGGTGCCATTGGCGGGCACCGCGACCGAACTTACCGAGGGCGCCAGGGTGTCGATGGCGTAATTGTTCGAGTCGGTAGTGCCGGTGCCGGCGTTGCCTGCCAGGTCGGCGACGCCGGTGTTGTCCAGGCTGATCAGGTTCGCTGTGTCGTCGACATTGACGTCTGGGGTCAGCGTGGCGGTCCAGGTGATGCCGCCATCCCCGCTCGCCAATCCGCTAAGCGTGCCGTTGGCGACAGTAAAGTCGGTTGTGGTCAAGCCTGATACGGCTTCGCTGAAAGTGATGGTGACGGTGGAGGTCTCGCCGGCGGACAGCGCCGCATCGGCCACCACTATGCTGGCGGTGGGCCGCAGGGTGTCGATGGCGTAATTGTTGGAGTCGGTAGTGCCGGTGCCGGCGTTGCCTGCCAGGTCGGCGACCCCGGTATTGTCCAGGGTGATCAGGTTGCTGGTGTCTTCAACATTGGTGTCAGTAGTGAGGATGGCGATCCAGGTGATGCCGCCATCCCCGCTCGCCAACCCACTGAGTGTGCCGTTGGCGACGGTAAAGTCGGTTGTGGTCAAGCCTGATACGGCTTCGTTGAATGTGATGGTGACGGTGGTGGTTTCGCCGGCTGCCAAGGCAGTATCGGCCACGCTGACCGTTGCCGTCGGGCGCAGGGTATCAATGGCGTAGTTATTGGAGTCGGTGCTGCCGCTGCCGGCGTTGCCTGCCAGGTCGGTGACGCCGGTATTGTCCAGGGTGATCAGGTTGCTGGCGTCTTCGGTATTGACGGCCGGGGTCAGCGTGGCGGTCCAGGTGATGCCGCCATCCCCGCTCGACAAGCCGCTGAGTGCGCCATTGGCAACGGTAAAGTCGGCGGTAGTCAGGCCGGTGACAGCTTCGTTGAAGGTGATGGTGACGGTGGTGGTTTCGCCGACGGTCAGGGCTGTATCGGCGACCACGATGCCGGCAGTCGGGCGTATGCCATCGATGACCAGCGCCTTGTTGGCGCCCAATGAGCCGGCCGTGCCTGGAGTAGGCAGGGTCAGCACCGCGTCGGTGTCTGAACCATCGCGAATGGTGCCACCGTTGAGCGCGAGGGCTGTGCTGGAGAAATAGTCGAGGTCGGCAGAGCTATCCCCGGCCTGGATCGTGTAGCTGAACGTCAGCGTGTTGGTGCCCGAGCCAGACACGAAGTCGAGCGTACGGTCGGTCGTGCCGGTTTCCAATTGCAGAGTGGGAGTGCCGGTGACGAACACCGAAGTATCGAAGGTGACGGTGATCGTGACTGTATCGCCGATCTTGTAGGTGCCATTGGCGGTGCTGGACGACACAGCAGTCACCGTCGGCGCAATGGGCGCGGTCAGGGTGAGGTCGTTGCCGGTGCCGCCGATGTAGCTAGCGGTCAGCTCAGTACCGTTACCGCCTGCGGTCGTGGTGCCGCCCTCGGCGAGGCCGGAGAAGGTGCCAGTGACGCTGTCTGCGAGGTTATTGTTGATCAGCGTGTAGGTATCGCCCAACCCCGGGGTGTAGCCATGGTTCACGGCCAGCGTCGCACCCGAAACGTCGACGGCGCCGTTCACCACTACCTGGTCGTAGTCAGTGCCAGCCGTAGCGCCGTTGATGTCGATGGCGAGCGTACTGCCCGATGCCATGGTCAGGTTGCCGTTGACAGTCAGGGTACCAACTCCATTGGCACCAGGTGCGAGGGTGCCACCGCTGTTGACCGTGAGATTGGTTACGCTGCCTGTGCCGATGAGGGTTGCGCCAGACTCAACAGTGACCAATGAAGTACCGTTTAGCGCACCGGTGACCGACAGGGTGCCGACTGATACGGCAGTTGCACCGCCATAGGTATTCGTTCCAGACAGCGTAAGCGCACTGCTGCCGGTTTTGGTGAGACTGCCGCTACCGTTGATGGCACCCGACAGGATGGCTGCGGCAATGTTATTGATCGTGGCGCTACTGGTAAGGGATACGCTGTTATCAATCGTGGTGGTGCCGGTAATTGTCAGGATGCCGTTGTTTAGGCTCAGCGTGCCGGAGCCCAGATTGTCATCACTGGCCACACTCAGGGCGCCGCCCCCCGATATGGTTATGCCCCCCGTGAAGGTACCGCTGTTGCTCCCCGACAGCGTCAAGGTACCGCTGCCAGTTTTCGTGAAGCCGCCAGTGCCGCTGAGGGCGCCGGAGAAGGTGGTACTGTTGTTGTCACCGCCGGAAGTCAGCGTCGAGCTGCCTAAAATGACGTTACCTGAACCGGCCAAAGAGCCCAGGCTTTCGCTTGCGCTCAGTGAGAGCGTTGCGCCACTCGCTACGATGGTGGCACTGGAGTCGCTGATGGCGGCTCCACCGTTGAGCGTTAAGGTTCCGGCACTCACCGACGTGCTGCCGGTATAGGTATTGGCGCCTGACAGAGTGAAGGTGCCGCTGCCGGTCTTGGTAATCCCGTTACCGCTTCCGGAAATGACACCCGAGAAGGTTGTGCTGGTGTTGTTGCCGCCGGTGGTCAGCCCGGCGTTGAGCACCACGCTGCCGGTGCCGGCCAGTGAGCCGATGAACTCGGTGGTGGAGACGGTCAGCGTGGTGCTGGCCGACAGCGTCAACGCACTGTTGTTGCCGATGGCCGAACCACCGGTCAGGGTCAGCCCGCCGGCGGTGAGGTTGACACTGCCAACGTGGGTGTTGTTGCCGGACAGGGTCAGGGTGCTGGCACCGGTCTTGGTCAGGCTGCCGCCGCCACCCAGGCTGCCACTTAGCGTAGCGGTGGCGCCGTTGCTGATGGTCGAGGCAGAGGTCAGCCAGATCGCGTTATCGACTGTGGTAGCGCCGCTGATGCCCAGGGTGCCGCCGTCCAGCGTGATCAGGCCGGAACCCAGCTGATCGTCGTTGGAGATCGATAAGGTTCCGCCGGTGACGGTAGTGCCGCCGGTGAAACCGGCTTCGTTGCCGCTGTTGGAAAGGACCAGGGTGCCGCTGTCGGTCTTGTTCAGACTGGACGTACCACTCAGCGCACCGCTGATCGTCAGGGTACTGCCCGAGGCCGCGCTGATATTGGCGTCACTGCTCAGCATGACGGTGCCGCTGAGAGTCGAGGAGCCGGAAACCAGATGGATGGCGCCGTAGTTGACGCTGCTCACCTGCGTGCCGGTGCCGTTGACCAGAAGGTTCTCGGCGACGGTGAGGCCACCCGCCACGCGCAAAGTCGCACCGTTCCAGACCATAGTGCTGCCAGCAGTGGTACCCAGCGCATTGGCGTGGCCAAGGATCAGCGTTCCCGCCATGACGCTGGTGCCGTCGGTGTAGGTATTGTTGCCGTCGAGCTGGAGGATTCCCTGGCCGAACTTCAGCAAGGTGCCGCCGTCGCTGCCAGAAATTATGCCGCTCAAGGTCAATTGCGTAGCAGCGGTGCCCCCCACATCAATGATGCCGCCAATGCCGAGATTGATGGCGTTATCCACGGTAAAGGAGGCGTTATTGTTGGACAGGGTGCCACCGCTCAATACCAACGTGCCGGACGAGAGATTGTCATCGTCACTGATTTGCAAGGTGCCGTTGAAAGCTCGGATACCGCCGGACATATTGGCTTCGTTGTCAGTGCTGGTGAGGGCCAACGTTCCGGCACCTTGCTTAAGCAGCGTGCCACTGCCGGCCAGCGTGCTGCCGAGGGTGACTGTGCCGCTAGCGTGGGTGACGGTCTGGAAGGTCCCGCCACCGAGCGTAATGGTGCTGCCGGTAATGGTCAGGCCAGCGGCAGCATCGGCGTTGAAGGTCAGGCTCTCGCCGAGGCTGAGCCCGCTGCCGAGGTTGAGGGTCTGGTTGGCCAGATTGCTGCTGAAAATGATCGTCTGGCCACCGGTGGCGTCATTCGCGGCGATGGCGATGGCTTCACGGAGGCCGACGCCGTCACTCGCGTTGATCGTGGCGGTGTCGCTGGTGTTGGTGACGTAGATGGAATCGCTGGTCACCGTGATGTTGGCAGTGGTGCTGCTGGTGCCGTCGCTGAGGGTGAAGCGCATGTTCGCATCACCGGCCGGCGTGTCGTTGCGGTAGGTGATGTGCCGCGCCACGTCATTGACCAGCGCCGTAGTGGCGGCGGTGGCGCTACTGGTGAAGATCACCGTGAGCACGCCACCGCTATTGGTATAGGTGGCGAAGGTTTGTCCGTCCGATTGCAGGTTGCCGCTGGCGCTAGTGCCGCTGACGGTAAAGAGGCCGGAGGAAGCAAAACCCAAGATATCTGCGGGAACGGCTGTACTGCGTTGTACGGTCAGGCTTGCTCCGTTCCAGTCACCGTTGCCGCCGTTGAGCGCGCCAAGCTCGGCATCGGTGAGCGAGGCGTTGCCTCCGTTGTCGAGCGTCACCGTATTGCCTGGGCCGGCCCAGGCGACGCTCTCGCCGTTAAGGTTGGCGATCATCGGTGCCGAGTTAATGACATTGCTGACGGTAATGCCATTGCCAGTCAGATCGGCAACGGTCACCGCGGCATCTGCCCCCGCAGCCCAATCTTCCGCGGCAGCCAGGTTGTACGCGGTGCCGCCGATGGAGCTACCACCATTCTTGTTGAGCAGTAGGCCGATGGCGGTCTTGTCCGTGGCATTCAGCGTGATGGTGAAGCTGGTGCCGCTGGTTATTTCGACGTTGCTACTGGTCAGGGTATAGGGGCTGCCACCCTGTCCCACAATGCTGAGTTTGGATGCGACGATGTCGTTACTTGCCCCGGATCGCATGACCAAATTGCTACCGCTGACGACCAGCGTGCCCGTTGTAGCGTCGTAGGTCGCGCTGGTGATGCTGGGCGCGGCGACGTTGCTGGTGGTGATGGCGTTGGACGAGTCGGCGGGGGAGTAGCGAGAGGCGTTCCAATTATCCGAGGCGAACAGATTGAACGCTGTACCGCCGGTAGAGCTGGTGCCATTCTTGTTGAAGATCAGGTTGATAGCGGCCCTGTCCGTAGCATTCAGCGTGATGGAAAAGGCCGAGTCGCTGGTCAGGGTCACGTTCGCAGACGTCAGGGTGTAGGTGGCGCCGCCTTCGCCGCTCAGCGTTAAGCGCGAGACATCGATGCTGTTACCGGTGAACAGGTTGGTGCCGACGCCCTGGAGCACACCGGTGCTGGCGTCATAGGTCGCGCTGGTGATCGTCGAAGGTATAGGGGCTGCTGCGTTGGCGATGGAGAAGCTGTCGAAGAGGATGTTGGCTACGCCATACATGCTTTCAGCGTTCTGGAACTGAATATCGAACTTGGTGATGCCGGTAAAGCTTGTGTAGGTGCCTTGTGAGAAGGCGCCTGCGCTGGTGTCTTTGGTAAAACTCGTGGTGACGGTGCTGCCATCGGCTTTGTAACCGGTGATGGTGAACGAGTAACTACCGAAGCCGTTGAACTTGCTGAAGCCTATGGCTGTCAGGTCGAAGGTGCCAACAGTGCTGTTGTCAGCACTGACGGTAAAGTGTCCGACGAAACCAGGGTTGCCGCTGACGTTTAGGTACAGGCCTCCGGGCGTATCGGTTCCCACTGCATTGTTGGTCGACAGGGTAAAGCCTGGAATGAAATTACCCGGCGTGGTCGACGAAGTAACGTCCTGCATCCCGTTGGGTAACGCCAGCAACGTGTCTGCCTCAGGCTGAAGGGCGCGCGCCTCGATTGCTCCAACGCTTTGCTCCAACTCCCAATCGCCACCACGGGCGCTGCTGCCGGTTGCGTCGCTGGAAGCCGACACGTCTGCCCGCGTCGCGCGAGCCAGCCCATCGAGCAGGTCTCGACCACTCTGGTCGGCCGCGATATCACAGCCGTAGAGCAGAATATCTCCGTCGTTGCTCAGGGCGTTGCCGACCTCACTCAGTAACTGGCTATGTTGTTCGAGGTTGCCGGTGTTCAGGGTCAGGCTGCCCAAGTGCAGGGTGCCAGCACTGCCGTGCGAGAGCACGTGGATGGCGTCGATATCCTGACGGCCCTGCAGGTAGTCGGCGATCTGTTGCAGGCCATCTTTGCTGCCATCGATCAGCACAACTTCACTGCCGGGCTTCAGGCCGTCGGCCAGTTGCTGATAGTTCTGCACCTGACTGTCGATGAACACGATTTCATGGCGCTGATCGGCCGTCGCGGCCGGCGGGGTGGCGTCGTGGCTGTCCGTCGTGTGGCTATCGGTCGGCGCGTCAGTCGGGGCCTTGGCGGCTTCCGGCTGTGCGGCGTCGGTCACCGTGGCGGCGGCCGCGCCGTCGAACAGCATGCGCGGTTCGAGGGCCATGGCGAGGGGGGGGCGTTGGGCAGTGAAGCTATCGGTCTTACTGCGGAATAGGTCGAAGAACTTCACAGCGAACCTCCTTGTTACGGCTAAGGGCCAGGCGCTGATGGCGAAACGATATGTAAGGCGCGCAGTATTCCTGCAACGGGTACGTCAGTACAACTACCGTCTGACTGGCCGAGCCGTCAGAAACCGCTCTCCCGCACGCCAAGCGCGGCGACGCGCCGCCAGATGGCGCTGAGCAGCGATTCGCTGCGCGCCGCCAGCACCACTTCGCCGCGCAGCGGCTGGTCGAGTGTCAGGTCATCGTCCAGCACCGCCAGGCGTACCCCGTACTGCGCCTGTACCGGCTGCGCGCGGCCGTCGGCATTGCGTTGCACGGCGATCGGGCCTTGCCGGTCGGAGGCCAGGGCTTCCAGGTCGAGGTGCGCGGCGCCGGTGGCGTCCACCGAGTCGAGGCGCACCGCCAGGGCGGGGCGATTGGCGTCGTCGGCGATGAAGCGGCCGCTGTCTCCGGCCTGCACCCGCCACAGCGCCTGCTCGGCGAGGTAGCCGCGGGCTTTCACCCCCGGCTCGACGACCCGCGCCAGCACCGCGGTCGGCGACAACCAGCGGCCCGGTGCCAGTTCCGGCAGCAGGTCGCGCACCACACCGCTCTGCGGCGCACGGATCTGCAGGCGCTCGCGCTGGGCGGCGAGGCCGCGGTATTCGGCCACCGCCTCGGCCAGTTGCTGTTCGAGCACGCCGACGTCGGCAACTGTCTCGCTGCGCCCGGCCTGGCGGCGCAGTTGCAGTTGCAGGATCTCGATCTGCCGGCGGGCGATCTGCTGACGGGCGTCGAGGTCGGGCGATTCGAGGTCGAGCAGCACGTCGCCAGCGGCCACCGTTTGCCCGTCTTGCACCCGCAGCTGCTTGACCCGTGCGGCCAGCGGCGCATGCAGAGCAGTGACCCGCGAGGCCTCGATCATCGCCGGAATCTCGACACTGGTGCTCCACGGCACGCACAGCGCAATCAGCAGCAGCGCCAGGCCGCTGGCAGTCAGCAGCAGCCGACCGGGATGCGCCTGGTCGCGGCGCTTCCACCACTCCTTGGCTTCGTTCCAGATCGGCAGGCCGATGAACCAGACCAGTTCGACCAGCATCAGGAAGATGCCCAGCACCTTGAAGAACAGGTGGTAGACGGTCAACGCGATGCCGAGGAACAGCGCGGCACGCCACAGCCAGGAACCGTAGCCCCACGCCAGCAGGCGCCGGCGCAGGCCTTGCGGCCAGGGCTCGGGCATCGGGTCGCCATAGCCGAACAGCGCCTCGCGCAGGCGCCAGCGGCACAGGGCGAAGGCGCGGCCCTGCAGGTTGTCGACGCCCCACAGGTCGCTGAGCAGAAAGTAACCGTCGAAGCGCATGAACGGGTTGAGGTTGATCAGCAGCGTGGTGATCCAGGTGGCGCTGGCCAGCATGAAGGCGGCGGTGCGCGCCGGGCCGTCCGGCAGCAGCGACCAGGCGAGCAGGGCGATGCACGCCAGCAGCAGCTCGGCGAGCACACCGCCGGCGCCGATCAGCAGGCGCGAGCGGCGGTCGTTGACTCGCCAGGCATCGCTGACGTCGGTGTAGAACAGCGGCAGCATGACCATGAACGCCACGCCCATGCTCTGCACCCGGCAGCCGGCGCGCTTGGCCATGAACGCATGGCCGAATTCGTGGCAGAGCTTGGCGAACAGCAGCGCCGAGCCGAAGGCGAGGGCGCCACCGAGACTGAACAGGTGCGGGAAGGTGGCGAGGAAGCGGTCCCAGTCGCGCGCCACCAACAGCAGGCCGAGGCCCAGCGTCAGTGGCAGGCCGAAACCGAGCAGGCGCCGGCCATGCCGGGCCAGCCAGGGCCAGGTGCGATTGAGGAAGGCATCCGGTCGCCACAGCGGAATGCGGAAGAACAGGTACTGGTGCAGCAGACCTTTCCACAGCCCGTGGCGCTGCAGCGCGGCCTTTTGCGCATAGCTGTCGCGCTGCTCGCGGTCGGCGGGGCTGATCAGGTCCTGATTGCGCAGGAAGCCGAGCATCTGCAGCAGCTCGTTCTCGCCGAGCGGCTCACCCCCTTCGCGGTTGGCGGCCTGCAGCACCTGCGCGGCATCGCCCTGCGCCCAGTGGCGCAGCAGGCGCATGGCATCCTGGCCGAGCTTGAAGTAGCGACCGCGCAGCGGATCGGCCAGCGTCCACTGCGGCGCGCCATCCAGGGCGGGGGCGGCGGGCGACAGCTGCAGGTCGGCGCGCAGCGCCGGCAGCTGCATTTACAGGCCTACCGTCTGGCGCAGCGCCGCCAGTGGCCGGCGCAGCAGATAGAGGATCAGCGGGGCGCGGTCGCCGAACAGCTTGGCTGTGCCGCGCAGACCAATGCGTGGCGGTGCCTCGCTGAAGCGGGCGTCGAGCCGATAGGCCAGCTGGCCGCCGGCCACCGGCTGCGCCTCGTAGGCGGAGCGCAGCAGGCGGGCCGGGTGGCGGTGCAGCGGATCGCTGTCGAGGAACAGCAGCACCTCGGCGTCCGGCTCCAGGTGGATCACATTGTTCACCGCGAGGTCGATGCGCAGCTCGGCCTGCTGCGGGTCGGCGATCTCCATCAGTCGCTCGCCGGTCTGTACCGGCTTGCCGGTCCAGCGCTCGGCATCGGCGAACACCGCAATGCCGTCGCGCTCGGCGCGCACTTCGCTGCGCGCCAGCAGGTTGCGTGCATAGTCGCGCTCGGCGCGCTTTTGCTCGACGCGCGCGGCCAGCAGGTCGATGCGCGAGTTGGATTCGGCGTCGGAGAAGGCGCGCTGCGAGTTGGCCTTCAGCTCGGCTTCGGCGACGCCCAGGGTGCGCTCGGCGACATCGGCCTGCGCCTGCTGGGTGGTGGCGTCGAAGCGCAGCAGCAGCTCGCCGGCCTTGACCGCCTGGTTGGGCTTGACCAGGAACTCCTTGAGCACCCCGTCGAGCGGGGCGGCGACCACGCGTCCGCCGAGCGGCACCACTTCGGCGGGCGCCAGCACCGATTGGCGGATCGGCACCAGCAGCAACGCCAGCAGCCCGGCGCCGACCATCAGCAGGCGGCGTTTCGGCCAGCGCAGGCGCCACGGTGCGCGCGGCTGCAGGGCCAGCCAGGCGTGACCGTAGCTGTCCGCCAACTGGCTGAGCAGTGCTTGCTCGGCTTCGTTCCAGGCTTGTTCGCGGGCCAGCCAGAGGCCGCCGAACAGCTGCTGTTGGCGGTCGAGCAGTGGCAGCCAGAGGACCTGTCCGGCCGACAGCTGCTGCCAGTCGGCCTGCTGTTGCGGGCCCAGCTGGGCGATGTCGACCAGCTGCGCAGTGTTCAGGCCGTCGCCACGCTGCAACTGCGCGCAGGCCTGCTCGACGAAGGCGACGAACGGAGCATTCGGCTCGACCACGCTGACGCCGCTGAGAGCGCGGACCTTGCCGGCGATCAGCAGTGCGGCATGCCGGTAGCCGAACAGCGCCTGCGCGTCGTTGACCAGGTGGTAGGCGAGCTGCTCGAGCGTCTGCGCTGCGCGCGCCTGGCGTTCGAGGGCGAGGAATTGGGCGAAGACGCGCTCGGCGAGGCCGACCTGCGGGGCGTTCATGGTTGCGCCGCGAAGCGCGCGGTACCGCTCATTCCGGCCAGCAGGCCCTTGGCGTCGGCCGGCAGGTTGCCGATCAGCAGCAGGGTCTGACTGCCTTCATCGATGCGCGCGCCGAGGCGCTTGACCTCGACCTGCAGCGCCTGGCCGGTTTCGTCGGGGACGAAATCGAAGTGCTGGCCGGGTTTCAACCAGCTCAGCCAGGCCGAGGGCACCAGCAGGTGCACTTCGAGGGTGCTGTTGTCGACCACTTCCAGCAGTGGCGCGCCGCCGGCGACGCTTTCGTGCGGCTGCACCTTGCGTTGCACCACGCGCCCGGTGAATGGCGCCGGCACGCTGCAGCGCTTGACCTGCACCTGATACACCTGGGTTTCCGCGGCGGCCTTGGCCTGGCGGGCTTCGGCCAGGGCGACCTCGAAACGACCGACCGAGTTGAGCGCGGCCAGCTGCTTGTTGTGCACCAGTTCTTCGCGGGCGGCCTGGGCAGCAGCCTGGGCGGCATTCAGCTGCGCCTGGTAGGCGCTGCAGTCGAAGCGCACCAGCACGTCACCCTTCTTGAAGTCCTGGCCATCGGCGAACGGCATTTCGGTGATGCGTCCGGCCAGCTCGCTGGACAGCACCGCCTGGTTGCGCGCGCGCAGCACACCGCGCGCCTGGCGTTCGGCGCTCGCCGAGGTCGGGGTGTCGAGCAGCGGATCGCTGTCTGGAGTCACCGCTTGCGCCTGACCGAGGCACAACAGCGAGGCCGCGCAGGCCAAGCCGAGAATTCGCCACATTGGAACCACCCCTTTCCCCTGGAATCCGCGCAGTGTACGGAAGAAGGTGCACGGCGCAAATCACTGCTGGGCGGGCGCTCAGCCGTAGCGCAGCGCTTCGAGAAAGGCGATGCGATGGCCGATGTCATGCACCACGCGCGCGCTGGCGATCTCGTTGTAGTCGACGCCGAGGAGCAGATCGAGCAGCTGTTCATCGCGTCGGTAGTGCGGGCGCCAGTCGAGCAGACCCTCGAGATAGCCAATGTCAGCGATGCCTTTGCGCATGCCGCCGAGCAGCAGGCGGCCGCCGCGCCGGGTGGCCTTGAACAGCTGGCTGGCGAGCGTCACGCAGCTGGTGTCGTCGAGGTGATCGCACAGGCCACTGGAGTACACCAGGTCGTAACCGGCGAACGGTAACTGGCCGTCGAGCAGCTGCTCGAGGCTGCCGGTGCAGGTGCTGACGCCCTGCGCGGCATAGTCCGTGGCGACGACCCGCAGGTGCTCGGCATGGCTATCGAACACGCGCATTTCCGCGAAGCGGCCATGGCGGATCGCCTGGGACAGCTCGGCTTCACGGAAGTGGCCGCCGCTGATGCACAGGATGCGTGCCTGCGGGCCGACGCGCAGGCAGGTGTCGTCGATCGCCCGGGCGATCATCCGTCGCCGGCAGCGCAGGGCGCGGGCCGCTGGTGAGTTGACGGCGTAGTCGAACAGGCGCTGCAGGCGGCCGTCGGCGGCGGCGTCCAGCGCCGCGGTGTTGATGCCGAATAGATAGTCGAGCAGCACCGCATTGCCCAACGGGCGCTGCTCCGGGGGCTGGCGGCGGCGAAAGGGGAGGACGTTGCCGGTCTGCTCCGGCGCGGCTTCAGCCTGGATTTGCGGGGGCATGGTCTTGTCCATGACGGGTACCTGTCGCACTGACGTGAACTGCCTGGTCGGCACCAAGAGACACGCTAGAGCGTTGCGCCCGCTTTGCCATCATTCAGATGAATGAAGTGTCAGCTTTCCAGGCGCAGGAACAGGCTGACCAGCTCGGTCTGCCGTTCGGTACCGGTCTTGCGGAACAGCGCGCGCAACTGGCTGCGCACCGTGTTGATGCTGACGTTCAGCCGCGCGGCGCAGGTTTCCGGCGCCAGACCCTGGGCGAGCAGTTCGGCCAGCCGGCGTTCGGCGGCGGTGAGCTGGAACAGCTCGGCCAACAGCGCCCCGCGCGGCTGATTGCGCAGCAGGGCGACCAGCGCCAGCGGGCGCAGGCGCACATGGCGCTGGGCGACGTGCTCGGGCACCGGGGTGATCAGCAGCTCGGTCGGACTCGCCCCCGGCAGGCGCAGCCAGCCGGCGCGCGCCACGTTGCGCACGTCGGTGGCGCGGCGCAGCAGCGGCGTGAGCGGCTGGCTCTTGCAGCGCAACACGCCGTGGCTGGCCTGCAGCGGGCTGTCGGGTTCGCCCAGGCAGCGCTCGGCGGCGGCGTTCTGATGGACCACGCGGCCGTCGCCGTCGACCAGCCATTGCGGGGTGCGCTGTTGATCGAGGAGCAGGTCGCGGTGCTGGCGGTCGAGGAGCAGGCGATTGATCTGGCTGGCCATCTGGCCGACGCGCACCAGATGCGGGGTCAGGCGCTGCAGCAGTTGCAGTTGCTCGGCACTGGGCAGTTGCGCATCGCGCTGGGTCAGCAGGCTGAGGTAGCTGCCGAACTGGCCCTGCTCATGCAGCTTGAGGCAGGCGGTGCTGTGCAGGTTGAAGGGCCGATACAGCTCCTGGTAGTAGACGTCGCGGCGCATGCGCTCCGCGCCCAGGTCGCGCAGGTCGTGGTACCAGTGGCCCACGGGGCTGTCGGCGGTGAACACCAGGCCGGGATCGAGGCTGCAGTAATAGTTGTTGTAGGCGTCGACGCTGGCGGGATCGAGCAGGTTCACGCCGGTCAGCTGCGGGCCGGTCTGCTGCTGGTCCCAGAACATCAGGGTGCCTTGCTGATGACCGGTGGCGGCCATCAGCCGCTCCAGCAGCGGTTGCCAGCTGCCTTCATCCAGTACGCACTGATAACTCAGGCCGACCAACTCGTCATAGAGCTTTTCCTGGCGACTCATGGGGTCCCTCCGACTGCTGCCTACGCCGCGTCCACCTGGCTGACGGCCATCATTGCCAATGCCGGGCCGCTCTGCAATCTCCTGTCGGCGCGTGCAGGCCGCACTTTAGCGCGGCGGAGCGGATACCCGCCGGCAAGGGTTCGTACCACTGTGTAAGAAAATCGTTACGGGGTGGAGTGGCGCAGATGGCCTCGGCTGGCGCGCCGGGTTGCTGTAAGGAAAACCTGCCACTGCGTTCGGACGTCGACTCTTGAGCGGCGGCCCGGCCGCTTGTCGGCCCTGCGCGGCTCGGTTGTCATGAGGTCATGCTCATCGCCCTGCACGCTGCGGGCGCTGACCGAGCCGATAACGACAATCAGGAGGCTGAATGAACGCCGTGGCCAAGATCGAGCAGCACAATCCCATCGGTACCGACGGCTTCGAGTTCGTCGAATTCACCGCCCCGGACGCCACCGGCATCCAGCAGCTGCGTGAGCTGTTCAGCAGCATGGGCTTCACCGAGACCGCCAAGCACCGCTCCAAGGAAGTCTTCCTGTTCCAGCAGAACGACATCAACATCGTGCTCAACGGCAGCCCGACCGGCCACGTCCGCGAGTTCGCCAAGAAGCACGGGCCGAGCGCCTGCGCCATGGCGTTTCGGGTCAAGAATGCCGCGCAAGCGGCGGCCTACGTCGAGGCGCAGGGCGCCACCCTGGTCGGCAGCCACGCCAACTTCGGCGAGCTGAACATCCCCTGCGTCGAAGGCATCGGTGGTTCGCTGCTGTACCTGGTCGACCGCTTTGGCGACAAGAGCATTTACGACGTCGATTTCGAGTTCATTCCCGGCCGTTCGGCGCAAGATAACGCCGTGGGCCTGACCGCCATCGACCACCTGACGCACAACGTCAAACGCGGGCAGATGGACGTCTGGTCGGGCTTCTACGAGCGCATCGCCAACTTCCGCGAGATTCGCTACTTCGACATCGAAGGCAAGCTCACCGGCCTGTTCTCCCGGGCGATGACCGCGCCGTGCGGCAAGATCCGCATCCCGATCAACGAATCGGCGGACGAGAGTTCGCAGATCGAGGAGTTCATCCGCGAGTACCACGGCGAGGGTATCCAGCACATCGCGCTGACCACCGACGACATCTACGCCACCGTGCGCAAGCTGCGCGCCAACGGCGTGGATTTCATGGTGACCCCGGAGACCTACTACGAGAAGGTCGACAGCCGGGTTGCCGGGCATGGCGAGCCACTCGACGCGTTGCGCGAGCTGAACATCCTGATCGATGGGGCCCCTGGCGACGACGGCATCCTCCTGCAGATCTTCACCAACACGGTGATCGGCCCGATCTTCTTCGAGATCATCCAGCGCAAGGGCAATCAGGGCTTCGGCGAAGGCAACTTCAAGGCGTTGTTCGAATCGATCGAGGAAGATCAGATTCGCCGTGGGGTGCTCAAGGCCGACTAAGCTTTCTGCACAAGCCGGGGGCGAGGGAGCGCCCCGGCAGCGGAGACCGAGCCAATGCTGACCCTCTATTCCTACTGGCGCTCCAGCGCCGCCTACCGGGTGCGCATCGCACTCAACCTCAAGGGCCTGGGTTACAAACAGGTGCCGGTGCACCTGGTTCGCGATGGCGGCCAGCAGCATGCGCCGGAGTACCGCGCGCTCAATCCCCAGGGCCTGGTGCCGCTGCTGGTGGACAGCGGCAGCGGTGCCAGCGAGGTGCGCATCGCCCAGTCGCTGGCGATCCTCGAATACCTCGACGAAGTCTTCCCGGTGCCGGCGCTGTTGCCCGCCGAGCCGCCGCTGCGCGCCCAGGTGCGGGCGCTGGCGCTGCATGTCGCCTGCGACATCCACCCGCTGAACAACACCCGCGTGCTCAAGTACCTGACCGCCGAAGTGGGCGCCAGCGACGCCATCAAGGACGCCTGGTACCGCCACTGGGTCGAGCTCGGCCTGGGCGCCGTCGAGCAGGGCCTGGGGCGACTGCCCAGTCGTCTATCGCTTGGCCAGCGTCCAGGTTATCTGGAAGCCTGCCTGATTCCGCAGGTGTACAATGCGCGGCGTTTTAACTGTGACCTCTCGCCATACCCCCGCATCCTCGACCTCGTCGCCCGCTGTGAACCGCTGGACGCCTTCCGCAATGCGGCGCCAGAAGCCCAGCCCGACGCCGAATAGGTGCCAGGCTCATCCGCCTGATTGAATTCCGCCGCGTCACGAGCGCGGCGGGTCCCATTCGTCACAGCTAAGAACAACAAAGGGAAGCTGACGCAATGACCCAACAAGTCCTGCACCAGGGCGAACTCAAACGCGGCCTGAAGAACCGCCATATCCAGCTGATCGCCCTGGGCGGCGCGATCGGCACCGGGCTGTTCCTCGGCTCGGCGGGGGTACTCAAATCGGCCGGGCCGTCGATGATCCTCGGCTACGCGATCGCCGGTTTCATCGCCTTCCTGATCATGCGCCAGCTTGGCGAGATGATCGTCGAGGAGCCGGTCGCCGGCTCGTTCAGCCATTTCGCGCACAAGTACTGGGGCGGCTACGCCGGCTTCCTGTCGGGCTGGAACTACTGGGTGCTCTATGTGCTGGTCGGCATGGCCGAACTCACCGCGGTGGGCAAGTACGTCGAATTCTGGTGGCCGGATGTGCCGACCTGGGTCAGCGCGGCGGTGTTCTTCGTGCTCATCAACGCGATCAACCTGACCAACGTCAAAGTCTTCGGCGAGACCGAATTCTGGTTCGCGATCATCAAGGTGGTGGCGATCATCGGCATGATTTTGCTCGGCTGCTGGCTGCTGTTCAGCGGCACCGGCGGTCCGCAGGCGTCGGTCAGTAACCTGTGGAGTCATGGCGGCTTCTTCCCCAACGGCCTGACCGGCCTGGTCATGGCGCTGTGCTTCATCATGTTCTCGTTCGGCGGTCTGGAGCTGGTCGGCATCACCGCCGCCGAGGCCAGCGAGCCGAAGACGGTGATCCCCAAGGCGATCAATCAGGTGGTCTACCGCATCCTGATCTTCTACGTTGGCGCCCTGGCCGTGCTGCTCGCCCTGTACCCCTGGGACCAGCTACTGGCAACCCTTAACGCCTCCGGCGACGCCTACAGCGGCAGCCCGTTCGTGCAGATCTTCTCGCTGATCGGCAGCGACGTGGCCGCGCACATTCTCAACTTCGTGGTGCTCACCGCGGCGCTGTCGGTCTACAACAGTGGCGTGTACAGCAACAGCCGCATGCTCTACGGCCTGGCCGAGCAGGGCGACGCGCCGAAAGCGCTGCTGAAGGTCGACAAGCGCGGCGTGCCGGTGCGCGCGATCGCACTGTCGGCGGCAATCACCCTGCTGTGCGTGGTGGTCAACTATGTGGCGCCGGCCAAGGCGCTGGAGCTGCTGATGTCGCTGGTGGTCGCTGCGCTGGTGATCAACTGGGCAATGATCAGCTACTCGCACCTGAAATTCCGCCAGGCCATGCAGGCCCAGGGCACCGAGCCGTCGTTCAAGGCCTTCTGGTACCCGTTCAGCAACTACCTGTGCCTGGCCTGGGTGGCGCTGATCCTCGGCGTGATGCTGCTGATTCCGGGCATCCGCATCTCGGTCTACGCGATTCCGGTGTGGCTGCTGGTGATCTGGGCCTGCTACCGCCTGCGCGTGGCCCACGGCCCGGTGCGCCTCAGCGAGCGTTCGGCGGTCGAGTAAACCGCCCGCGCTAGGGGGCGCGTCGCCCCCCCTAGCGCTGCTCCAGTTCCCGCGCCCACTGCGCCAGCGGCACCGTCTGCCGCTCATCCCAAATCCGCGTCCACAGCAGGCGCAGCTGCGCCAGGTCGCCACGTTCGCTGGGCCAGCGGTTGACCACCGGCGCCAGCTGCCAGCCACCGCCGCGCCATTCGGCCATGACGAAGCGGAACGGGTGGTACCCGGTCATGCCCAGGCGCAGGTCGGTGACCACCAGCGCGGCGCCCAGTCGGTCATAGCGCAACACATCGCCGGTGAACCAGCGCAGCCGCTGCCACTGCGGCGAATCCGTCAGCGGCGCGGCCAGCGCAGTGCCCCTCGGTATGCGCTCGAGACGCGGCGGCTGCTCATCGAACCAGCTCACCAGCGCCTCGTGGTAGTCGTTGCCGTCGATCACCACCACGCGCCAGAGCAGGCTGTTGAACGGTGTCGGCGCGCTGAACAGCGCCTGCAGGCGGATGCCCTGCTGCGCCAGCAGCGGCTCCACGCGCGCCTCGGCCATCACCTTGCCGGCCACGGTAAACGCCAGGTACAGACAGGACAGGCCCAGCGCGGTCAGCGGCCAGACCGACGCGCGCCCGCGCAGCCCTTGCAGCAGGCCGATCGCGATCGCTGCCAACAGCGGCAGGGTGTACAGCGGATCGATGATGAACACTGTCGACCAGGCCACCGGCGGGCTGTTCAGCGGCCAGAAGAACTGCGTGCCGTAGCTGGTGAAGCAGTCCAGCAGCGGGTGGGTGACCAGCACCAGCCAGAGGGTCAGCAGCAGCCGTTGGGTGGAATAGCCGGCGTGCGGATAGCGCCGGCGCACCAGCCAGGTGAGCAGCGCCGCCAGGCCGCTGAGGAACAGCAGCGAGTGGCTGAAGCCGCGGTGATGGGTCATCCAGTCCACCGCGTCGCGGTAGTCGATCAGCACGTCGAGGTCGGGCAGGGTGCCGAGCAGCGCGCCGTAGAGCAGCGCCTTGCGGCCCTGCCAGCGGCCGAGCAGGGCGCCCTGCAGCGTGGCGCCGAGCGCCATTTGGGTGATCGAATCCATCGCGCGTCCCTCTGCCCATGCCGTCGGCAAGGTTAGGTCAGCACGCCGCTGCAGGCCGCCGGGAAATCGTCGCCGCAGATGTCCGTCGGCGGCTATGGGCGCCTGCGCGGGGCGGGGCTAGCATCAAGCTTTCTACCCGAGGAGCCCGAACATGCTTGCATACGACTTCCAGGTGGCCTGGGCCGACCTGGACTCCAACGCCCACGTGAAGAACTCGCGGTATCTGGACTACGTCTCGCAGGCGCGCTTCCTGTTCCTCGCCGAGTTCGGCTTCACCCCGCAGGCGTTCGCCGAGGCACGCCTGGGACCGGTGGTGCTCGAGGACCGCGTGCAGTACCGCCGCGAGATGCGCCTGCTGCAGAAATTCAAGGTGCAGATGAGCATCGGCGGGCTCTCCGAGGACGGCGCCAAGTTCATCATGGTCAACGAAGTGCTCAACGAGAAGGGCGAGTTGTGCGCCAAGGTGACCACCCAGGCCGCCTGGTTCAGCCTGGCGAGCCGCAAGATCACGCCGCCGCCGGCGGAGCTCAAGCAGGTCATGGAGGGCGCGCCGCGCACCGAGGATTTCCACTGGCTGTAAGCCGCCGGGCGGAGCGTCGGGTATCCTGCAGCTTTCCGCACTCAGGCGCGCCGCCATGCTGGTCATCTCCAACAGCGTTCATCTGCCCGACGACGAGGTCGAGCTGACCGCCATCCGCGCCCAGGGTGCCGGAGGGCAGAACGTCAACAAGGTCTCCAGCGCGGTGCACCTGCGCTTCGACAGCCAGGCCTCGTCGTTGCCGCCGTTCTACAAGGAACGCTTGCTGGCGCTGCGCGACAGCCGCATCACCGCCGACGGGGTGATCATCATCAAGGCCCAGCAGTACCGCACCCAGGAGCAGAACCGCGCCGATGCCCTGGAGCGCCTTGCCGAACTGATCCGCAACGCCGGCAAGACCGAGAAGGCGCGGCGCCCGACCAAGCCGACCTTCGGCTCCAAGCAGCGTCGCCTGGAAGGCAAGAGCAAGCGCGGCAACATCAAGGCCGGACGCGGCAAGGTCGACTACTAGTCACCGCCAGTCGGCTGCCGGTCGCGGCGCCGGGCCGCGCTTCTAGACTCTAGGCAAGCTCCGCTATGCGGCTCGTGCCATGTCCCGCCTCGTTTTCGCTCCGGCGATTCAGCGTCATGTCGCAGTCCCCGATCAAGAGATCGAGGCGCCGACAGTGCGCGCCGCGCTGGAGCAGGTGTTCGACGAGAAACCCGAGCTGCGTGGCTACCTGCTCGACGACCAGGGTCAGCTGCGCCGGCACATCGCCGTATTCGTCGATGGCGTGGCGGTGCGCGACCGCCTTCTCCTGAGTGACCGCCTTGCGCCCAGTGCCGACGTCTATGTGGTGCAGGCGCTGAGCGGCGGCTGAGCAACCTGCCGATGAACGATCGAGTGCTGGTGGCGACACGCAAGGGGCTGTTCATCCTGCAGCGCAGTGCGGCAGGGCAGTGGGAGCTGGCGCAGACCCATTTCCTCGGCGAGCCGGTGAGCATGGTGCTGGTCGATCCCCGCGACTGGACCCTGTACGCCGCGCTCAACCTCGGCCACTTCGGCGTCAAGCTGTGGCGCCGCGCGCTCGGCCAGGCCGACTGGCAGGCCTGTGGAGTGCCGGTCTATCCGCCGCAACCGGAGCCGCTGCCCGCGGCAACTGAGGGTCAGCCGGCGCCCGCACCTTGGAGCGTGCAGCAGATCTGGTCGCTGGAGGCCGGCGGCGTCGACGAGCCGGGCGTGCTGTGGGCGGGCACCATTCCCGGCGGGCTGTTCCGCTCCAGCGACGCCGGCGACAGCTGGGCGCTCAACCGGCCGCTGTGGGACGAGCCGGCGCGCGAGCAGTGGCTCGGCGGCGGTTACGACTACCCGGGCATCCATTCGATCTGCGTCGATCCGCGCGACAGTCGGCACCTGAGCGTGGCCATCTCCTGTGGCGGGGTATGGCAGAGCGCCGACGGTGGCGGCAGTTGGCGCTGCACCACGCAAGGCATGTACGCCGAGTACATGCCGCCGGAGCGGCGTGAAGAAGGCGCCATCCAGGACCCGCACCGGCTGGTGCAGTGCCCGGCGCAGCCTGCCTCCATGTGGGTGCAGCACCACAACGGCATCTTCCGCTCCAGCGATGGTGGCGAGCGCTGGCAGGCCGTCAGCGCGCAGCCGTCCAGCTTCGGCTTCGCCGTGGCGGTGCATCCGCGCCTGCCGGACACCGCCTGGTTCGTGCCAGCGATCAAGGACGAGTGCCGCGTGCCGGTCGACGCGCGCCTGCTGGTCAACCGCACCCGCGACGGCGGGCAGAGCTTCGAGGCGCTCACCGAGGGATTGCCGGCCACCCCGAGCTTCGACCTGATCTACCGCCACGGCCTGGACATCGATGCCAGCGGCGAGCGCCTGGTGATGGGCTCGACCACCGGTGGCCTGTGGTTGTCCGAGGATGGCGGCGAGCGCTGGCAGTGCGTGTCGGCGCGCTTGCCGCCGATCTATTGCGTGCGCTTCGGCTGATGACGGTAGGAGCGAATTCATTCGCGATAACGAGTGAGTGGCCGGCCAATCGCGAATGAATTCGCTCCTACAAAAGCTTGTCGAGCGCAGCGCAACCCATCAAGCGCGCGGCACCGCCTTACATCCGCACCCAGCGCTGGCGCACCCAGTTGCTCAACGCATCGACGCCGAACACCAGCACCAGCATGGCGAGGATCACCGTGCTGGCCTGGGCTTCCTGGAACAGGCTGAGGCTGACGTAGAGCATCTGCCCGAGGCCGCCGGCGCCGACGAAGCCGAGCACGGCGGCCATGCGGATGTTGTTCTCCCAGCGGTACAGGCTGTAGGCGAGCAGTTGCGGCCACAGGTTCGGCAGGCTGCCGTAGACGAACGCGGCGATCTGCCCGCCGCCGCCCAGGCGGATCGCCTCGGCTGGCTCGCGCGGGGTGTTCTCCAGCGCCTCGGCGAACAGCCGGCCGAGCACGCCGGCGGTGTGCAGCGCCAGCGCCAGGGTGCCGGCATTCGGGCCGAGGCCGGCGGCGAGCACCATCAGCGCCGCCCAGACCAGTTCGGGAATCGCCCGCAGCGCATTGAGCAGCAGCCGCGCCGCAGCCTGGGCGAGCGCACCGAAGCGCGCGGCGGCCGGCAGGGCGAGCAGCAGGCCGAGCAGCGCCGCGAGCAGCGTGCCGAGCGCCGACATCGCCAGGGTCTCTAGCGCGCCGCGCAGGATCGCCTGCAGGTGCTCGGCGCTGAGGTCGGGGTGGAGGAAGCGCACCGCGTAGGTGCTCATCTGCGTCAGGCTGTCGTGGCTGAACACGCCGGGCAGGTCGATCGCCAGGTAGGCGAACGAGGCCAGTACCGCAGCCACGCAGGCCAGCACCAGCAGCAGATCGACCAGGCGCTTCATCGCAGTCGCGCCCGCAGTAGGCGGCTGAGCTGGTCGGCGAGCAGCACCAGGGCCAGGAAGGTCAGCAGGATGCTGACCACCTCGCCGCCGGCGAACATGCGGATCGACAGGTCGATCTGCTGGCCCAGCCCGCCGGCGCCAACGAAGCCCATCACCACCGAGGCGCGGATCGCGCATTCCCAGCGGTACACGGTGTACGACAGCAGCTCCGCCGCGGCGTTGGGCAGGATGCCGTAGCCGAACGCGCCGAGCCGCCCCGCGCCGGCGAGCATCAGCGCGTGGGCCGGGCGCTGGTCGACCGATTCGAAGATTTCCGCGTAGACCTTGCCGAGCATGCCGCTGTAGGTGATGGCGATGGCCAACACCCCGGCAGTCGGGCCGAGGCCGACGGCGCGGACGAACAGCAGCGCCCAGACGATCTCCGGCACGCTGCGCAGGAAGATCAGCAGGGCGCGCACCGGCCAGCGCAACAAGCGCGCCCACCACACCGGCAGGCCGCCTCGCGGCAGCGCCGACAGCGACAGCGCGCGGCTCACCAACAACGCGGCGGGCAGCGCCAGGAGCAGGGCAAGGGCCATGCCGGCGGTGGCGATGGCCAGGGTCTGCAGGGTGGCGTCCGCCAGCAGGGCGAGGAACTCGTGGTCGTGCGCCGGTGGCCAGAAGCCGTCGAGGAAGCTGCGCATGGTCGCCGCGTTCTGCCCGTCGAACAGCACGCCGAGGTCCAGTTCGCTGAGGTGGATGCCCGGCCACAGCAGGGCCAGCGCCACCAGGGTCAGCAGCAGGCGCGACAGCGCCGCCGGATCGCGCCTGGCGCCACTCAGCATCGCGGCAGCTGCACCGCCACGGGTGCCGGCAGCGGCGGAGAGATCAGTTGCTCGTTGGCGTACAGCGCGTCGAGCAGCGTCGGGCTGATCTCGGCAGGCGCACGGTCGAAGACGATGCGTCCGTCGCGCAGGCCGATGATGCGCGGGAAGTGCGCCAGCGCCAGTTCCACCGCATGCAGGCTGGCGAGCAGGGTGATGCGTTGCTCGGCAGCATGCCGGCAGAGCACTGACAGGGTGTGCTCGGCGAGCACCGGGTCCATCGCCGAGACTGGTTCATCGGCCAGTAGCAGGTGCGGCGCCTGGTACAGCACGCGGGCGATGCCGACCCGCTGCAACTGGCCGCCGGACAGTTCATGGCACTGGGCGAAGAGTTTGTCGCCGAGGTCGAGCTTGTGCAGCGCCTGCTCGGCGCCGGCGATATCCAGCGGATGCAGCAGGTTGAGCAACGCCGTGGCCAGGTTCCATTCACCGATGCGTCCGGCCAGCACCGCGGTGACCACGCGCTGGCGCGCCGGCAGCGGCGGTGCCTGGTGGATCAGGCCGATGCGCGCGCGCAGGCGCTGGCGCTGGCGGCTGGACAGTCGCCACGGCTGCGCGTCGAGCACTTCGACGCTGCCGGTGGTGGGCCGCAGGCCGGTGGCGAGGAGGTTGAGCAGGCTGGATTTGCCGGCGCCGGACGGGCCGATGATCGCCACCCGTTCGCCCTGCTCGATGCGTAGATCGACATCGTGCAGGGCGCTGGTGCCATTGGCGTGGCGCAGGCTGGCCTGGCTCAGGCGCAGGGTCATTTCAACAGGCCGGCTTCACGCGCTGCCTGTTCGGTGCCCTGGTAGTTTTCCGGCTTGGTTTCGATGAAGCGGCTGGCCGTCTGCAGGTCGAGGATCGCCTTGTGCTCTGGATTGGCCGGGTCGAGGTCGAGGAAGGCCTTCTTGATCTTCGCCGTGAGCGCTGGGTCCAGGGTGCCGCGCACCGTCCAGTTGTAGTCGTAGTAGGTCGGCGTGGTCGCGAATACGTGAACCTTGCTGGTGTCGACCTTCTTGGCGTCGACCAGCTTCTGCCACACCGCGGCATTCAGCACCCCGCCGTCGACCTTGCCGGCCTGCACCCAGGCCACCGTGGCGTCGTGCGCGCCGGAGTAGGCCACGCGGCTGAAGAATTTCTCCGGGACGATGCCGTCCTTGGTCATGAAGTAGCGCGGCATCAGGCTGCCCGAGGTCGAGGAGATCGAACCGAAGGCGAAGCTCTTGCCCTTCAGGTCCTGCAGGCTCTTGATGTTGGGATCGGCGCTGATGAACTTGCTGGTGAACTTCTCGTCCTGCTCGCGCTGCACCAGCGGAATCGCGTTGCCGGTTTTCATGCGTACCTGGACGAAGGTGAAGCCGCCCAGCCAGGCCAGGTCGAGGCGGTCGGTGGCCAGCGCTTCGACCACCGCCGGGTAGTCGGCCACCGGAATGAACTGGACCTGCATGCCCAACTGTTTCTCGAGGTATTCGCCGAGCGGTTTGAACTTGCGCAGCAACTCGGTGGGTGCTTCGTCGGGAATGGCGGAAACCTTGAGCACGTCGGCGGCATGAGCGAGTACGGCGGAAGCGGTCAATGCAAGGCCGGCAGCAAGCGCCAGGGCACGTTTGAGCATGATGGAGTCTCCGTCCATTCGGTTATCAGGCACGCTGAGTATAGGAAGCAGTTTTTTCGCCTGCGCGACGCCGGCGTGCGAATTGGCGTTAACTAGACTTCGCAGTCAGTTCCCGGCCACGAGGTGCCTTCCGATGAGCGAACCGATTCGCCTGACCCAGTACAGCCATGGCGCCGGTTGCGGCTGCAAGATTTCCCCCAAGGTGCTCGACGTGATCCTCGCCGGCAGCGGCGCGCAGAGCCTCGACCCGCGGCTCTGGGTCGGCAACGCGTCGCGTGACGATGCGGCGGTCTACGCGCTGGACGAGGCGCGCGGCGTGGTATCGACCACCGACTTCTTCATGCCCATCGTCGACGACCCGTTCGACTTCGGCCGCATCGCTGCCACCAACGCGATCAGCGACATCTACGCCATGGGCGGCCAGCCGCTGCTGGCCATCGCCATCCTCGGCTGGCCGGTCAACGTGCTGGCCCCGGAGGTGGCCCGCGAGGTGGTCGCCGGCGGTCGCGCGGCCTGCGAGGCGGCGGGCATCCCGCTGGCCGGCGGGCATTCGATCGACGCGCCCGAGCCGATCTTCGGCCTGGCAGTCACCGGGGTGGTCGACAAGGTCCACCTGAAGCGCAACGACACCGCACGACTCGGCGACCGGCTGTACCTGACCAAGCCGCTCGGCATCGGCATCCTCACCACCGCCGAGAAGCAGGCCAAGCTGCGTCCGGAGGACGTCGGCCTGGCGCGCGACTGGATGTGCACGCTGAACACGCCGGGCACGCGCTTCGGCCGGCTCGCCGGGGTCAGTGCGATGACCGATGTCACCGGCTTCGGCCTGCTCGGCCACCTGATCGAGATGGCCGACGGCAGCGGCCTCACCGCGCGCCTGCAGTACGCGCGCGTGCCGCGGCTGCCCGGCGTCGAGCATTACCTGGCCGCCGGTTGCGTGCCGGGCGGCACGCACCGCAATTTCGACAGCTACGGCGACAAGCTGGCGCCGCTCGACGAGGCGCACAAGCTGCTGCTCTGCGACCCGCAGACCAGCGGCGGGCTGCTGGTGGCGGTGACGGCGGCGGGCGAGGCGGAGTTTCTTGGCGTGGCGACCGAGCTGGGCCTGGCGCTGCAGCCGATCGGCGAGTTGGTCGAGCGCCAGCGTTACGCGGTCGAGGTGGTCTGATGCGCACTGACACCGCCGACTACCGCGCCATCTTCCTCGGCGACCTGCCGATGATGGATGCCCGCGCACCGGTGGAGTTTCACAAGGGGGCCTTTCCCAGCGCCAGCAACCTGCCGCTGATGAACGACGCGGAACGCCAGCGGGTCGGCACCTGTTTCAAGAATCACGGTCAGCAGGCAGCCATCGAACTCGGCCACCAACTGGTCTGCGGCGCGACCAAGGCAGCGCGCCTGGACGCCTGGGCGGCCTTCGCCACGGCGCATCCGGACGGCTACCTGTACTGCTTTCGCGGTGGCCTGCGCTCGCAGATCGTCCAGCAGTGGCTGCGCGACGAGCGAGGCATCGACTATCCGCGGGTGACCGGCGGCTACAAGGCGATGCGCGGATTTCTCCTGCACAGCACCGAACAGGCCGTGGCGCAGTGCGACTTCGTCCTGCTCGGCGGGCTGACCGGTACCGGCAAGACCGACGTGCTGCACCAGCTCGCCAACAGCCTGGACCTCGAGGGTTTGGCCAACCACCGCGGCTCTAGTTTCGGTAAGCGCGCCAGCGGCCAGCCGGGGCAGATCGACTTCGAGAATCGCCTGGCCATCGACCTGCTCAAGCAGCGCGCGGCGGGGCGCGAGCGCTTCGTGGTCGAGGATGAAGGGCGCATGATCGGCAGCTGCGCGCTGCCGCTGCCGCTGTTCCAGGGCATGCGCGAGTTTCCCCTGGTGTGGCTGGAGGACAGTTTCGACGGGCGCGTCGAGCGCATCCTGCGTGATTACGTGGTGGGCCTGTGCGCCGAGTTCGTCGCCGTGCATGGCGATGAACCGGGTTTTGCGCTGTTCGCCGAGCGCATGCGGCAGAGCCTGGCGAATATCGTCAAACGCCTTGGCGGCGAACGCTACCAGCGCCTCGCTGCGCTGCTGCAACAGGCGCTCGATGAGCAGCAGCGCAGCGGGGCAATTGAACTGCACCGTGCGTGGATCGCCGGATTGCTCGGCGAATACTACGACCCGATGTACGCCTTCCAGCGCGACGCCAAGGCCGAGCGCATCGAGTTCAGTGGGACCCAGGCCGAGGTGCTGGCGTACCTGCGCGAGCGCGCGTTGCGCTGAGCTTGTGTGGGCGCTGCGGGTCGATTGGATCCCCGCCTGCGCGGGGATGACGGTGATCCCATGCAGAGCTCAGGGTGGTGCCGGCGCGTCGATCCCAAGCGGAGCTGACGGCGATGCTGCACTCTGCGTGTTGGCCTGGAGCGGCACGGCGACCAGCACGTCGTGGTACACCGGCACCTGCGCCACGTTGTTGCGGACAATGCTGATCGCGCGGTGTTTCCCTTTACCCCGTCATTCCCGCGAAGGCGGGAATCCAGCGCCGCCGCGCCGAAGCATCACGCTCACTGCTGCGCTGGCTGCTCACCCGCAAAATGCGCCACCTGCAGTGGATAGTCCGTGCCCATCAGCTTGCCGGCGCCGTACCAGAGCACCCCATGCTGATGCAGCAGCAGGCCATCGGCGCCGTATTCGAAGCGCACCTCCCGCGCGCCGGTGAAGGCGAATCCTTCGGCATCCAGGCGGGTCAGACGGTAGTTCGCAGCCTTGCCCGGCATCTGCTGTTTGACTCGCTGCAGATAGGTCGGCGCCAGGCGCGCGAACAGCTGGCTGGCCTGCTGGCGATACTCGTGAACGCTCAGCCCCGGCCGGCGCTGCAGGTCCACGGCAATCTGCGCGAAGATCTCCGCATTGGCCCGCGCCTCGGCGATTTTGATCGGCAGCACCTGGGCGAGGCGCGGCGCACTGGCTGGCTGGTCGGCTGCTGACGGCGCGGCGACGCTGGCGAGGAAGCTGTCGACCGCCACCGGCAACAGCGGCGCGGTGGCGAGGAACGCGGCGCAGGCAGTGGTCTGCGCCGCCTTGTCACCATTCACCAGCAAGGCCAGCGGATCACCGGAGTGGGGCAGCTGGGCCGGATCGACGCCCTGTTGGGCGAGCAGCGTGTTGACGTCCTGCTGGCTGATCTCGCCGGCGGCCAGCTGGCACACCTGCTCCATCACCGCGGTATTGCGCTGGCCATTGAACAGCGGCGACAGCGAGAACACCGCGTCCTGAATGATCGGCAGCGCCGGGGTGGCGATCCAGCCGTGCAGGCCGGCGGCGCCGGGCTGCTCGCTGCGGCAGCCGGCCACTGCCAGCAGGCCACAGAGCAGGACAATGGAGAGGGTTTTGCTGTTCATCTATACCGCCTGGAGCGGCGGTGCCGCTCGTGTCTGAAAGTCTTGCATGACTGGCTGCTTTACCACTGATAACCGATGCCGACCGACACGCCGGTTTCACCTTTCTCGCTGGCCGTGCCTTGCAGCTTGGTGACCCATTTGCCGTCGGCGGAGATGTGCGAGGCGCCCACCGCCAGTGCGGATTGGCCGCGGAAGTTGCCGACCCCCACTGAGGTCATGCTCGCGCCCGGCACATGCGGTTGCGGCAGGCTGGCCATGGCCATGGCGCCGGCAATCCCGGCGCTCAGCTCGTCGTCGAGCTCCTTGATGTCGTGGCGCAGCGTGTTGAACACCGAGTTGGTGTAGCCGTAGGCATCGGCGGCGACATCGGCGACGCTTTTGTTCAGTTGGGCGAGGTTCACCGCGTCGGTGTCCTGGGTGCCGGCGGCGACATTGGTGATCTGCCGCTCGTTGCCGGCCGCACCGACCGAGACACTGTTGGCGCGCTCGGCGACCGAGTTGGCGCCGAGTGCAACCGAGTTCTGTGCCGTTGCGCTGGCGCCGTGGCCGAGGGCGACGGCGTGTTCGGCCGAGGCCTTGGCGTGGGTGCCGATCGCCGTGCTGTTCGCCGCGGAAGCCACCGCGCCGACCCCACCGGCCACCGCATTGCTGCCGCTGGCCACGGGCTTGGCGCCGACCGCGCTGGTTTGGAACATGCCGTCCTGGCCGGTCTTGAGCTTGCCCACGTCACCTTCGACGTTGGTGACGCGGTTGCCCATGTTCTGCACATCGCCGTTGAGGGTGGTGACGGTGCTGTCGGTGTACTGCTTGGCGTCCGCCACCGCGCCGTCGAGCTGGCCCTTGTTCACCGCGTCGGTGGCGGCGGTGCCGGCGGCGACATTGGTGATCTGCCGTTCGTTGCCGGCCGAACCGACCGACACGCTGTTGTCGCGGTCGGCAACTGAACCGTCGCCCAGCGCCACGGCGTTGTTCCCCGTCGCCGAGGCCTGATTGCCAATCGCCGTGCTGTTGCTGCCGCTGGCACTCGCCTGACTGCCGACCGCGGTGCTATTGGCGCCGCTGGCGCTGGCCTGGTTACCCATCGCCAACGCGTTGCTGCCGCTCGCCTGCGCGGCGTTGCCGACTGCCGTGCTCTGCGCGCCGCTGGCCTGCGCTGCGGGACCGGCGGCGAGCGAGTCCGCGCCGCTGGCGACCGCATCGACTTTGCTCGAGGAAGCGTGGAAATACTTGATGCCGCCGCCGCTGGCGATGCTGCCGATGCTGGTTTCGATGGTCGTTACCCGGCCGTCGATGCTGTCCACGTCCTGGCCGAGTTCGAACAGCTGGGCGCCGTTCACGGCGTCGCTGGAAGTGGCGCTCACATCGCCGCGGGCCACGCCGGTGATCTTCGTCGCGTTGCCGTTGCGGCTGGCCTTGTAGGCACCCAGCGCGCTGTCCCAGAGCAGGGCATCGCTGCGTAGGCTGGCGAGATCCTGATTGGTGGCGTTCAGCTGCCGGCCGTTGACCGCCTGCTTGCTGGTGGTGCTGACCTCGCCATCGGCGACGTTGCCCAAGACGGTGCCGCTGGCGCCCTGCAGGGTCACCGAGGTCTTGCCGGCGTTGTCGTATTGCACGGCATTGGCGGTCGCCGCGGCAGTCACCGAGTTCAGCTGACTGAGGTTGACCGCGTCGGTGCTCTGTGTGCCGGCTTTCACGTTGGTGATCTGCCGCTCGCTGCCGGCCTTGCCCACCGATACGCTGTTGGTCCGGTCGGTGGTCGCGCCGTAACCCAGCGCGACGCTGCCCTGATGGTTGGCCTGCGCCTCGCGGCCGAGGGCCGTGCTGTTGGTGGCGGCGGCCTGCGCCTTGTAGCCGGTCGCGGTGCTGCCCACGGCCTTGGCGCTGGAATCCGCACCGAGCGCGGTGCTCCAGTCGGCGGCGGTACCGGCGCGGGTGCCGAGGGCGATGCTGTCGTAGCCGCGCGCCCAGGTTTCCGCACCGAGGGCGATGCTCGAGTCGCCATTGGCGTGCGCCTTGTAGCCGAAGGCCATGGCGTACTCGCGGTCGCTCTTGGCCAGATTGCCCAGCGCCAGGTTGCGGCCCAGTTTGTCCTGGCTGGCGGTGTCGATCAGGGTGCTGGCGCCGTTACCCATGGCGATGCTGTCTTTGGACTCGGCCTTGGCGTTGGGGCCGACGGCCAGGGAGTCGCTGCCGTTGGCGACGGAGCCAGTCCCGCTGGATTTGGCCTGGAAGTATTTGCTGCCGGCGGTGTTGAGCTTGCCGAGCGCGCTGTCGACTTTGGTGAAGCCGCTGGCCACGTTGTTCGCCGCGCCAGATGTGCCGGCGAGGGTGTTGGCATTGCTCAGCAGATAAGCCGGCGCCGCTACCGATTGAGTGCTGCTGTTGTAGCTGCTGCCCAGCGCGCTTGCGGTGCTGCTGCCGAGATTGTTGAGCTGGGCCAGGTTGACCGCGTCGGTGCCCGCAGAACCGGCTTTCACATTGGTTATCTGACGTTCGCTGCCAACGCCACCCACCGAAACGCTTTGCGCCCGATCGGCGACCGAGCCGCTGCCTAAGGCAACGCTATCAGTGGCGGTCGCAGACGCGCCGGCGCCGAGGGCTACGGCATTTGGCGCAGTGGTCGAAGTAGAAGCTCCCGTACCGATTACAACGCTGTCCTGGCCCTGCGCATCGGTGGCCGTTCCTACTGCAACAGTATCGCCGCCAGCCGCCGAAGCCTGAGCGCCGATTGCAACGCTCCACGAGCCGGACGCTTGAGCGGCATAGCCTGCCGCTAACGCGTTGGCGCCGCTGGCCACCGCACCCGTCCAGGTCGAATTGACCCGGAAGTACTTGGTGCCGAGGTTGTTGAGTTTGCCCAACGCGCTATCGACCTTGCTAAAGCCGGTGGCGACATCGGTCGCCGCACCAGTCGTGCCCCCAATGCCATTGGCATTGGTCAGCAGATAGGCCGGCGCGGCCACCGATTGAGTGCTGCTGTTATAGCTGCTGCCCAACGCGCTTGCGGCGCTACTGCCGAGCGCATTGAGTTGGCCCAGGGTGACCGCGTCGCTGTCCGTGGTGCCAGCCGCGACATTGGTGATCTGCCGTTTTGACCAAGTCGAGCCTACCGAGACGCTGTTGGTGCGGTCGGTCGAACTGTTGGCGCCGAGCGCGACGCTGTTGGAATGGCTGGCCAGCGCGTGCTGCCCGAGGGCCATGCCGTTGGAGGTGTTGCTCAGCACACGGGCGTAGGTGCCGAGGCTGATGCCGTAATCGGCGTTGTCGGCGATCTCGGCCCCGTAGCCGATGGCCACGCTGTCCCAGGAATTCTTGCCGACATGGCTACGGTCGCCGAAGGCGATGCTGCTGCTCGACTGCTCGCCGTCCACCAGCGCGTCGGCGCCGATGGCGATGCTCTTGTAGCTGTTATCGACCACTTGGGCGTTGCGGCCGATGGCGATGGAGTCATAGCTCGCCAAGTCGACCCGTGCGGCACTGCCGATGGCCACTGAGCCGCTGCCATTCGCCGCTCCTCCGCCGGCCTCGTAGGCATTCAAGCCGGCGCCGAGTAGCGTGGCCTGCAACAGTACCGGGCTGGGCGGCACGACCAGCAGTGTCGGTGCCGGCTCGTTCTTGTCCTCGTCGTCGATTGCCTCTGCTGCAATGGCTGCTGCCGGATCACTGAGCGCCGCCAGGGTCAACGCGACGCTGGCGGCGATGCCGCGGGTCGCACAGCCGGACTTGCCGGCCGATCGGGCAAACTCACTGGCGACGGCCCACGCCCGGCGGGCTTGGTTCCAGATCACACGGTACAGCTTGTTCATGGCGGATTTCCCAGAGACGCATCGGCGTCGCAATGGATGGCGAAAATCCGTAGGGGAGGCGTCGGCCTGCGGCGGCGATGGTGTCGTGCTGACGGGGCTGATCACCACCCTGCGGTGATGGTCAGGAGCCTATGCGCAGGCCTGGGCGGCAGGCTGTAGTGCGAATCTGCAGTTGCTGTAGTGGGGCTCTGACAGGGCTGGGCGGTCAGGGGGGCGAGTAGGCGGCGAGGCGGGTGTTGGGGAAGCGGGGCGCTTGGCGCCCCGGCGAGATCGATGCTGTGTGGTCAGTCGAGCACGTTGTGCAGCACTTCGTAGATCAGCCCTGTGGCGATCGCCACCAGCACCACGTCGGTGCCGACTTGCTGCCATTCGTAGCCGTCGTAGCGCGGCAGCTTGCCAAGCAGGCGGCTGTCGAAGCGCTTGGCGATGCCCGGCGGCAGCGGCTTGCCGCGGGCCAGGTTCTTCTGGATGCCTGGCGGCAGGCCCTTGACCGGGCCAATCAGCTCGCGGTTGTCGCCGAGGATGATGCGCACCTGGCCGATGTCGATGCTGGGCCCGCGCGGGTCGATGCGCACCGCATCGTCGGAATAGTTCTGACCGCCGCCCTTGTGCCCGGAATTGCCGTGCTCGCCCTTGGGCGCGGCCAGGGCCGGGGCGATGGCCGCGGACAGGGTGAGGGCGAGAAGGGTCGAAAGACACTGGCGCATACAGGCACTCCTTGGGGTGTTCCTTGAGATGCCTCCAGCCTAGCCCGGTTCCGTGCTGGCGGTCATGGCTGGCGGTGCGCCGCTGTGCGCTGCGTCAAGGCCGTCGGCGACTACTTGCGGCCTTCGGCACTGGCAGCGGCCACGTCTGTGCGGGCGGCGAGGATGAAGTCGTTGCGATGCAGGCCCTTCATCTCGTGGCTCCACCAGGTCACGGTGACCTTGCCCCACTCGGTGAGCAGCGCCGGGTGGTGGCCGGCTTCCTCGGCGATGGCGCCGATCGCGTTGGTGAAGGCCAGCGCGTGGCGGAAGTTCTTGAACAGGAACACCCGCTCCAGCTCCATGTGGCCGTCGCGTACTTCGATGTTCCAGTCGGGGATCTCACGGATCAGCTCGGCCAGCTCGGCTTCGCTCACATGGGGGGCGTCGGCGCGGCAGGCTTCGCATTGGGCTTGGGCGAGGGACATGGAGGTTCTCCCAGATATTCATGGTGTGAGTGTAGGAGCGGATTCATCCGCGATGGCCGGCGCCGCCGAGGTTGCACAGGAGACGAATCGCGAATGAATTCGCTCCTACGTGCTCAGTCTGGTTCAGGCCGCTTTGGGCGGAAACTTCGGCGTATGCAGGCCGAGCTGCATGGCCTGGTGGACCAGCGCCATGATGTCCTGATGGGCCAGCTCGAACAGCTGCTTGAGCTCGGGCAGCACGAAATAAAGCGGCTGCAGGATGTCGATGCGGTACGGCGTGCGCATCGCTTCCAGCGGGCTGAACGGCTGGTGTTCGGGTTGCTCGGACAGGCAGTACACGGTCTCCTTCGGCGAAGAGAGGATGCCGCCGCCGTAGATGCGCCGGCCCTGGGCGGTGTCGACCAGGCCGAACTCGATGGTCATCCAGTACAGCCGCGCCAGGTACACGCGCTCTTCCTTGCTGGCCTTGAGGCCGAGCTTGCCGTAGGTGTGGGTGAATTCGGCGAACCAGGGGTTGGTCAGCAGCGGGCAGTGGCCGAACACTTCGTGGAAGATGTCCGGCTCCTGCAGGTAGTCCAGTTCTTCCGGGCGGCGGATGAAGGTCGCGACCGGAAAGCGCTTGCTGGCCAGCAGCTCGAAGAAGGTCTGGAACGGAATCAGCGCCGGCACCCGCGCGACGTTCCAGCCGGTGGTGCGCTCCAGCACCCGATTGAGTTCGCCGAGCTGCGGGATGCGGTCGTGGGGCAGGGCGAGCTGCTCGATGCCATCCAGGTATTCCTGGCAGGCGCGGCCTTCGATCACCTTGAGCTGGCGGCTGATCAGCGTGTGCCAGACCTGATGCTCGGCCTCAGGGTAATGAATGAAACCGTCGGCATCGGGTTCCCGGGCGACATACAGCGAACTCTTCATCGCGACTCCTCAACGACCGGCGTTGTCATTGTTTGACCCACAGATACCGCGAATAGCGGGCCTGCGGGCGGCGCGAGGGGTGGTTTGCGGTGTCGGTACGGCGGCAAAATCGTAAAGAAAGGATTACGAGTGCCGGCGGGTCGCGCGAAATCGGCTTGGCGTCGAATGGCGTTGGCACATATTCTTTACGAAAATTGGCCCGGAAAACCAAAAAGTCGGCCGATACGCCCCCTTCTCGCGCCGCCGGGCGAGGGGATACAGCCACGTCGAGGAGCCTGCCCATGCGCATCAAAGTCCACTGCCAGAACCGCGTCGGCATCCTCCGCGACATTCTCAACCTGCTGGTCGAGTACGGCATCAACGTGCTGCGCGGCGAAGTCGGTGGCGACCAGGGCAACGCCATCTACCTGCACTGCCCGAACCTGATCAATCTGCAGTTCCAGGCGCTGCGACCGAAGCTGGAAACCGTACCTGGGGTGTTCGGCGTCAAGCGCGTCGGCCTGATGCCCAGCGAGCGGCGCCACCTGGAGCTCAACGCGCTGCTCGGCGCGCTGGACTTCCCGGTGCTGTCGATCGACATGGCCGGCAGCATCGTCGCCGCCAACCGCGCCGCCGCCCAGCTGCTCGGGGTGCGCGTCGACGAGGTGCCGGGCATTCCGCTGGCGCGCTACGCCGAGGACTTCGACCTGCCGGAGCTGGTGCGCGCCAACAAGGCGCGGATCAACGGCCTGCGGGTGAAAGTGAAGGGTGACATCTTCCTCGCCGACATTGCCCCGCTGCAGACCGAGCACGACGAGAGCGACGCGTTGGCCGGCGCGGTGCTCACCCTGCACCGCGCCGACCGCGTCGGCGAGCGCATCTACCACGTGCGCAAGCAGGAGTTGCGCGGCTTCGACAGCATCTTCCAGAGCTCGCGGGTGATGGCCGCGGTGGTCCGCGAGGCGCGGCGCATGGCGCCGCTGGATGCGCCGCTGCTGATCGAGGGTGAGACCGGCACCGGCAAGGAACTGCTGGCCCGTGCCTGCCACCTGGCCAGCCCGCGCGGCCAGTCGCCGTTCATGGCGCTGAACTGCGCCGGGCTGCCGGAATCCATGGCCGAGACCGAGCTGTTCGGCTACGGCCCCGGCGCCTTCGAGGGCGCGCGGCCGGAAGGCAAGCTCGGCCTGCTCGAGCTGACCGCCGGCGGCACGCTGTTCCTCGACGGGGTCGGCGAGATGAGCCCGCGCCTGCAGGCCAAGCTGCTGCGCTTCCTGCAGGACGGCTGCTTCCGCCGGGTCGGCAGCGACGAGGAGGTGTACCTCGACGTGCGGGTGATCTGCGCGACCCAGGTCGACCTCTCCGAACTCTGCGCGCGCGGCGAATTCCGCCAGGATCTCTATCACCGTCTGAACGTGCTCTCGCTGCACATTCCGCCGCTGCGCGAATGCCTGGATGGCCTGGCGCCGCTGGCCGAACACTTCCTCGATTCGGCCAGCCGGCAGATCGGCTGCCCGTTGCCCAAGCTGGCGCCGCAGGCCTTCGAACGGCTCAGCCGCTACCACTGGCCGGGCAACGTGCGGCAACTGGAGAACGTGCTGTTCCAGGCGGTTTCGCTGTGCGACGGCGGCACGGTCAAGGCCGAGCACATCCGCCTGCCAGACTACGGCGCGCCGCAGCCGCTCGGCGATTTCTCCCTCGACGGCAGCCTCGACGACATTGCCGGGCGCTTCGAGAAGGCGGTGCTGGAACGCCTCTACGCCGAGCACCCGAGCAGCCGCCAGCTGGGCAAGCGGCTTGGCGTGTCGCACACCACCATCGCCAACAAGCTGCGCCAGCACGGGCTGGGCAAGGAGTAGCGATCTACGACCTTGGTTGAATGGGCAGGCACCTGGCCCAGGCGTACAAAGGCGTTATCCAACCCTGCGTGGTTTGTGGATGTAGTGGATTCCATTCCTCTCCCCGGAATGATTTTGGGCGGCCGCCGAGGCCGCTTTTTTTTGCCTGCCGGAAAGCGCGGCACGGGTAGGTGAGGGCGGCACACGGCGTTAGACCATAGTCTGCTCGTGGTAAGACGATGGTCGAATGGTTGGGCAGACTGGGGCTGGCTACAAATGTCCCCACTCACAAGAACAACTGTCACCGAGGTCCCAACCATGAGTGCCGCTTCCCTGTATCCCGTGCGTCCCGAGGTCGCCGCCCACACGCTGACCGACGAGGCCACCTACAAGGCCATGTATCAACAGTCGGTGATCAACCCCGACGGATTCTGGCGCGAGCAGGCGCAGCGCATCGACTGGATCAAGCCGTTCACCAAGGTCAAGCAGACCTCGTTCGACGACCACCACGTCGATATCAAGTGGTTCGCCGACGGCAGCCTCAACGTCTCCGCCAATTGCCTGGACCGTCATCTGGCCGAGCGTGGTGACCAGGTGGCGATCATCTGGGAAGGCGACGACCCGTCCGAGCACAAGGAAATCACCTACCGCGAACTGCACGCGCAGGTGTGCAAGTTCGCCAACGCCCTGCGTGGCCAGGACGTGCACCGTGGCGACGTGGTGACCATCTATATGCCGATGATTCCCGAGGCGGTGGTGGCGATGCTCGCCTGCACGCGCATCGGTGCGATCCATTCCGTGGTGTTCGGCGGCTTCTCGCCGGAAGCGCTGGCCGGGCGGATCATCGACTGTAAATCCAAGGTGGTGATCACCGCCGACGAAGGCGTGCGCGCCGGCAAGAAGACGCCGCTGAAAGCCAACGTCGACGACGCGCTGACCAACCCGGAAACCAGCAGCATCCAGAAGGTCATCGTGTGCAAGCGCACCGGCGCGGACATCAAGTGGAACCAGCACCGCGACATCTGGTTCGAGGACCTGATGAAGGTCGCCAGCAGCACCTGCGCGCCGAAGGAAATGGGCGCCGAGGAGCCGCTGTTTATCCTCTACACCTCCGGCTCTACCGGTAAGCCCAAGGGCGTGTTGCACACCACTGGCGGCTACCTGGTGTACGCCGCGCTGACCCACGAGCGGGTGTTCGACTACCGTCCCGGCGAAATCTACTGGTGCACCGCCGACGTCGGCTGGGTCACCGGCCACACCTACATCGTCTACGGCCCGCTGGCCAACGGCGCGACCACCCTGCTGTTCGAGGGCGTGCCGAACTATCCGGACGTGACCCGCGTGGCGAAGATCGTCGACAAGCACAAGGTCAACATCCTCTACACCGCGCCGACTGCGATCCGCTCGATGATGGCCCAGGGCAAGGCCGCCGTGGAAGGCGCCGATGGCTCCAGCCTGCGCCTGCTCGGCTCGGTCGGCGAACCGATCAACCCGGAAGCCTGGCAGTGGTACTACGAGACTGTCGGCCAGTCGCGCTGCCCGATCGTCGACACCTGGTGGCAGACCGAAACCGGCGCCACGCTGATGAGCCCGCTGCCGGGCGCCCATGCGCTCAAGCCGGGTTCGGCGGCGCGGCCGTTCTTCGGCGTGCAGCCGGCGCTGGTCGACAACCTCGGCAACATTCTCGAGGGCGCGACCGAAGGCAACCTGGTGATCATCGATTCCTGGCCGGGCCAGGCGCGCACCCTGTACGGCGATCACGACCGCTTCGTCGACACCTACTTCAAGACCTTCCGCGGCATGTATTTCACCGGTGACGGTGCGCGGCGCGACGAGGACGGCTATTGGTGGATCACCGGCCGGGTTGACGACGTGCTCAACGTCTCCGGCCACCGCATGGGCACCGCCGAAGTGGAAAGCGCGATGGTCGCCCACCCGAAAGTCGCCGAGGCCGCCGTGGTCGGCGTGCCGCACGACATCAAGGGGCAGGGCATCTACGTCTACGTCACCCTCAACGCCGATGTGGAGTTCTCCGAGCAGCTGCGTCAGGAACTGAAGAACTGGGTCCGCAAGGAGATCGGTCCGATCGCCACCCCGGACGTTATCCAGTGGGCCCCGGGGCTGCCGAAGACCCGATCGGGCAAGATCATGCGCCGCATCCTGCGCAAGATCGCCACCGCCGAGTACGGCGCACTCGGCGACATCTCCACGCTGGCCGATCCTGGCGTGGTGCAGCACCTCATCGACACTCACCGCGACATGCAGGCCGCCTGACCGGCGCCTGTAGACAACGCCCCGTCCGGCCACAAGCCGGGCGGGGCGTTGTCGTTTCTGCGCGAGCAGAAGTGCTGGCGCGCGGCGTTACGGGCGAGCCGCACCCGAAGGTGGGCGCGCGGGTAACAAAGCGGTGCGCAGGTGGGGTGCGCGGGAACGCCGTGGTGCAGAATCTGCAACACTTGGCTGCGGGGTTTTTACGGGAATTCCCGTAATTGCGCGGTTTTGCCAGTGGTGGCGCGCTAATTGCGTTAAGTATCTGTTTGATTTATTGATCGCTGGCCCAGCTTTTTCCCCGCCTGTCAATGCTCGCACCCCTCGCTTCCGGTGCTTTTGTAATTAGTTGTCGCATTGAGGAAATAACGGCATTTGGCCTGTCGCTAGAATGCCGCTCACTCGGCCTGAACCCCTTGCAGTCCTGCAAAGGCGGAGAGTCTCTCTACAATTTCATGGCACGTATCGGGCGAATTTCCCCGCCGCCCGCCGAACCCGATCCCAGGAGTCACAAGATGAAGAAGATTGCACTTCTCGGCGCAATGGCGCTTTCCGTTCTGTCGGTATTCGCCATCGCGGACGATGCCAAGCCGCTGCGCATCGGCATCGAGGCGGCCTACCCACCCTTCGCCTCCAAGGCCCCGGACGGCAGCATCGTCGGCTTCGACTACGACATCGGCAACGCGCTGTGCGAAGAGATGAAGGTTCAGTGCAAGTGGATCGAGCAGGAGTTCGACGGCCTGATCCCGGCGCTGAAAGTGCGCAAGTTCGACGCCGTGCTGTCGTCGATGTCGATCACCGAGGAGCGCAAGCGCTCGGTCGACTTCACCGGCAAGTACTACGCGACCCCTGCCAAGCTGGCGATGAAGGCCGGCAGCAGCATGAACGACGTGGCCACCGACCTGAAAGGCAAGAAGATCGGCGTGCAGCGCTCCTCGGTGTATGACCGCTACGCCACCGACGTCTTCGCCCCGGCTGGTGCCGAGATCGTGCGCTACAGCTCGCAGAACGAAGTGTTCCTCGACCTCGCTTCCGGTCGCCTGGACGCCACCCTGGCCGACTCGGTGAACATCGACGACGGCTTCCTGAAAACCGACGCCGGCAAGGGCTTCGCCTTCGTCGGTCCGGACTTCACCGACGAGAAGTACTTTGGCGAAGGCCAGGGCATCGCGGTGCGCAAGGGTGACAAGGCGCTGCAAGAGAAGATCAGCGCGGCGATTCTGGCGATCCGTGCCAACGGCAAGTACAAGGCCATCCAGGACAAGTACTTCACCTTCGACGTCTACGGCAAGTGAGCCGCATGCCCTCTCCCGTGTGAGAGGGCTGGGTAGAGAGGCGGGCTGCGCCTCTCTCCATTCCTCCCCGGCGCAGCTTCCTTAACGCGAGGACTGACTCATGCTCCATGGCTACGGCTCGACCATCCTCGATGGTGCCTGGCTCACCCTGATGCTGGCGCTGCTGTCCATGGGCATGGCCATCGTCCTCGGCCTGCTGGGCGCGGCGTTCCGCCTGTCGCCGGTGCGCTGGCTGGCAATCCTTGGCGAAACCTACGCCACGGTGATTCGCGGAATTCCCGACCTGGTGCTGATTCTGCTGCTGTTCTACGGCGGCCAGGACATTCTCAACCGTGTCGCCCCGATGCTCGGCTATGAGGACTACATCGACCTCAACCCGTTCGCCGCCGGGGTGTTCACCCTGGGCTTCATCTTCGGCGCCTACCTCTCGGAAACCTTCCGCGGCGCCTTCATGGCGATCCCCAAAGGGCAGGGCGAGGCGGGTGCCGCCTATGGCATGAGCGGCGTGCAGGTGTTCTTCCGCATCCTCGTGCCGCAGATGATCCGTCTGGCGATTCCCGGCTTCACCAACAACTGGCTGGTGCTGACCAAGGCCACCGCGCTGATCTCGGTGGTCGGCCTGCAGGACATGATGTTCAAGGCGAAGAACGCCGCCGACGCCACGCGTGAACCGTTCACCTTCTACCTGGCCGTGGCCGCGCTGTATCTGGTGCTGACCACGGTTTCGCTGTTGGCCCTGCGCTACCTCGAGAAGCGCTACTCGGCCGGCATCAAAGTCGCCGACCTCTGATCCGGGAGAAACCGCATGATTCTCGACTTCTCCGTGATCTGGGACAGCCTGCCGTTGTACTTCGGCGGCGTGCTGGTGACCCTCAAGCTGCTCGCCATTTCCCTGGCCCTGGGCCTGCTCTCGGCGATTCCGCTGGCGCTGATGCGGGTCTCCAAGCAGCCGGCGATCAACTTCCCGGCCTGGCTGTACACCTACGTGATCCGCGGCACGCCGATGCTGGTGCAACTGTTCCTCATCTATTACGGCCTGGCGCAGTTCCCGGCGGTGCGCGAGAGCTGGCTGTGGCCGTACCTGTCCAACGCCACCTTCTGCGCCTGCCTGGCGTTCGCCATCAACACCAGCGCCTACACCGCGGAAATCCTCGCCGGTAGCCTCAAGGCCACCCCGCACGGCGAGATCGAGGCGGCCAAGGCGGTCGGCATGTCGCGCTTCAAGCTGTATCGGCGCATCCTGTTGCCTTCGGCGCTGCGTCGCGCGCTACCGCAGTACAGCAACGAAGTGATCATGATGCTGCACACCACCAGCCTGGCGTCGATCGTCACCCTGATCGACATCACCGGCGCGGCGCGCACGGTCAACTCGCAGTTCTATCTGCCGTTCGAGGCCTTCATCACCGCCGGCGCGTTCTACCTCTGCCTGACTTTCATCCTGGTGCGCCTGTTCAAGCTGGCCGAGCGCCGTTGGCTGGCCTATCTGGCCCCCCGCAAGCACTGAGCGAGAGCTGATCCATGAACAAACTCGAAGTCCAAGACCTGCACAAGCGCTACGGCGACCATGAAGTGCTCAAGGGCGTGTCGCTGGCGGCCAAGGCCGGCGACGTGATCAGCATCATCGGCTCCAGCGGCTCCGGCAAAAGCACCTTCCTGCGCTGCATCAACCTGCTCGAGCAACCCTACAGCGGCAAGATCCTGCTCAACGGCGAAGAGCTCAAGCTGGTCGCCAACAAGCACGGCGGACTCAAGGCCGCCGACGCCAAGCAGTTGCAGCGCATGCGCTCGCGGCTGTCGATGGTGTTCCAGCATTTCAATCTGTGGTCGCACATGAGCGCCCTGGACAACGTCGTCGAAGCGCCGGTGCACGTGCTCGGCGTACCGAAGAAGGAAGCCATCGAGAAGGCCGAGCATTACCTGGCCAAGGTCGGCGTCGCGCACCGCAAGGACGCCTACCCGGCGCACATGTCCGGCGGTGAGCAGCAGCGCGTGGCGATCGCCCGCGCGCTGGCGATGGAGCCGGAAGTGATGCTGTTCGATGAGCCTACTTCGGCGCTCGACCCCGAGCTGGTCGGCGAAGTGCTCAAGGTCATGCAGGACCTGGCCGTCGAAGGCCGCACCATGGTGGTGGTCACCCACGAGATGGGTTTCGCCCGCGAGGTGTCCAACCAGCTGATGTTCCTGCACAAGGGTGTGGTAGAAGAGCGCGGTTGCCCCAAGGAAGTACTGGCCAATCCGCAATCCGAGCGGCTCAAGCAGTTCCTTTCCGGCAGCTTGAAGTGAATCGGAACGACTAGACTGCTCGCCATGACTGCCCATCGAATCGCGTTTCTGGTTTGGCCTGGTACCAAGGCAATGACCCTGGCCCTGGCGGAGGAAGCGCTGCGTGTCGCCCAGCGTCTGCACCCCGACGTGGTCTACGACCTGCTGTTCCTCCAGGCCGAGCCGGCCGCCGAAGGTGCCTGGCGCCTGCCCGGCGAACCCTGGGCCGGCAAGCTGGAGGGTTGCCAGAAACTGTTCCTGGTCGCCGACGAGCCGCCGGCGGCCCTCGCGCCACCGCTCGGCAATGCACTCAAGCAGCTGGCGCGCAGCGGTTGCGTGCTTGGCGGACTGTCCGCCGGGGTCTACCCGTTGGCTCAGCTGGGTCTGCTCGACAGCTACCGCGCCGCAGTGCACTGGCGCTGGCAGGATGATTTCGGCGAGCGCTTCCCCAAGGTCATCGTCACCAGCCACCTGTTCGACTGGGATCGCGATCGCCTGACCGCCTGTGGCGGCCTGGCCGTGCTCGACCTGCTGCTCGCCGTGCTCGCCCGTGACCACGGCGCCGAACTGGCCGGCGCGGTCAGCGAGGAACTGGTGGTCGAGCGCATCCGCGAAGGCGGCGAGCGCCAGCGCATTCCGCTGCAGAACCGCCTCGGTTCCAGCCACCCGAAGCTCACCCAGGCGGTGCTGCTGATGGAGGCGAACATCGAGGAGCCGCTGACCACCGACGAGATCGCCCAGCATGTGTGCGTCTCGCGACGTCAGCTGGAGCGCATCTTCAAGCAGTACCTCAATCGTGTGCCGAGCCAGTACTACCTGGAGCTGCGCCTGAACAAGGCGCGTCAGCTGCTGATGCAGACCAGCAAGTCGATCATCCAGATCGGCCTGTCCTGCGGCTTCTCCTCCGGCCCGCACTTCTCCAGCGCCTACCGCAACTTCTTCGGCGCCACCCCGCGCGAAGACCGCAACCAGCGCCGCAGCGCCAGCCCCTTCGAGCTCAGCCCGGCAGTGGTCGAGCGCGGCTAGACGTCGTTTCCCTTCACAGCTTGAACTGCGCGGTCAGCGTGGTGCCCTGGCCGGGCACCGAGCTGACATGGAAGTGCCCGCCAAGCGCCTCGACCCGGTAGCGCATGCCGGCCAGGCCGAGGCGCGTGTTGCCCAAGCACTCGGCGAGCATATCGGCCTTGGCGATGCCCGGTCCGGCGTCGGCGACTTCCACGGTCAGCTGGCCGTTGCGGTACTGCGCGCTGACCCGCTGGCCCTGGCCGCCGGCGTGGCGATAGGCGTTGGTCAGGCCTTCCTGGACGAAGCGGTAGATGCAGAACTTCAGCGGCAGCGGCGCGTGGGCGGGCAGGCTGCCGAGCTCCAGGCGCACCTGGGTGCTGGTGCGCTGCTCGTGGCGCTGGGCGACCAGGTGCAGTTCCTCGTCGAGGGTCAGGTCGCCGATTTCCGGCAACACCAGGCCGCGGGAGATCGCGCGAATCTCGCGCAGGGCATCCGCAGCGGCGCTGCGCATCACCTCGTAGGTGCTGTCCTGGCTGTCGGTGACCGGCTCGCCGCGCTCCTTCTGCTGTTCGGCGAAGTCATCGAGCATCACCAGGATCAGGGTCAGCAGCTGCGCCGGGCCGTCGTGCAGGTCCGCGCCGATGCGCCGCATGGTCAACTCGTTGACCCGTGAGAACTCGTGGTTGGCGGTGTTGATGCGACGTTGCAGCACGGTGTTGCGCGCGTGCAGGCGGGCCTGTTCGCGTACCCGCTGGTGCAGCGCGGTTTGCTGCTGGTCGATGATCCGGTCGCCGCGCCGCACGATGACGAACAGCAGGATCAGCATGGCCAGGGTCGCCGCGCCGACCACCGCCCAGACCTGCCGGCGCACGTTGCTGATTTCCCGTTCGAGGGCCTCGGCCTGTTCATAGAACTCGCCCACGGCAAGAATCCGGCCGGTACCGAATTCGCGCAGCGGGGCGTAGATCTCGTACAGCGGGGTGTTGAGGCGGCGCTCGAACTGGTTTTCGTCCTCGTCGAGTTCCTCCAGGCCGGTGACGATGCGTCCGCGCAGCGCCTCGGCGATCTCGTCGGTGGCGAAGGTCTTGCCGACCATGGATTTATCGGTGCTGTAGAGCACCTTGCCGTCGGCGCGCCAGACCTTCACCGAGACCACGTGGCGGTTCAGCGAGCCGTTGACCATCAGCCGGTCGATCGCCTCGATGCTCTGCCGCGACAGTTCATTGGCGACCACCAATTCCTGCACGAACGGTTCGAGGAACGCCTCCATATACACCGCACCGGCTTCCGCGGCGCTTTGCACCGCGGCGCGCTCGACCGTGGTGCTGACCACCTGGCCGACCAGGGTCATGGTCAGGCCGAGGATGATGCTGGCGGCCAGGACGAACTGCGTCGAGCGGCTGATGCGGCGACGGGGCGGGCGCTGCCCGGGCTGCTGCGCGGGCGCTTCGGGTTCCGAGGTCATGGGCGCGCTGCCGGACCCTGGGGGCGGGGGCGATTCGCTGTGAGTGTCGAGGGGCATCCGCGCAACTCCTGTAAACGCCAGGCTGGGCCTGGGCGGTGTCCGAACCAGAAATGCGGATTACCTGATTGCGTATCGTGAATTAAAGCGCTTCGGCGCGTGGCGAATCCTATGATTTCGTTCTACCGGCAGGCCGTTTTCCTATCATTCGGATCGACCCGATCGTGGGGGGCAGAGCGTCTAGCGCCTGGCTTCGTCACCGCAGCCGGGCAAGGAAATTTCCCCGGCAAATACCGCTTGCCGCCCGCTCAGCGTTTAAACTGCGCAATTCCGACGCTTTTCGTCGCATCGACGCAAAGCCCGGAAATTCACGGGTGGGCGCTGTAAGAAGTTGTCGCATCGCGGCAAGGTCCATCCGGGATCAGTCCCTACAATCCTTTTCAGTACTCGCCAGTCAAGGCAGTGCGCTTCTTACCAGGAGAGCTTCGATGTCCGTTCAGCACGAGCCGGTGCAACGCGCCGATTTCGACCAGTACATGGTGCCCAACTACGCCCCCGCCGCCTTTATTCCGGTGCGTGGCCAGGGTTCGCGAGTCTGGGACCAGAGCGGTCGAGAGCTGATCGACTTCGCTGGCGGCATCGCCGTGAACTCCCTGGGCCATGCGCACCCGGCGCTGGTGCAGGCGCTGACCGAGCAGGCCAACGCGATCTGGCACGTGTCCAACGTGTTCACCAACGAGCCGGCCCTGCGCCTGGCCAAGAAGCTGGTCGAGGCGACCTTCGCCGAGCGCGTGTTCCTCGCCAACTCCGGCGCCGAGGCCAACGAGGCGGCGTTCAAGCTGGCCCGCCGCTACGCCCATGACGTTCATGGTCCGGAGAAATTCGAGATCATCGCGGCAAGCAACAGCTTCCACGGTCGCACCCTGTTCACCGTCAGCGTCGGCGGCCAGCCGAAGTATTCCGACGGTTTCGGGCCGAAGATCGAGGGCATCACCCATGTCCCGTTCAACGACCTCGACGCGCTGAAGGCGGCGATTTCCGACAAGACCTGCGCGGTGGTGCTCGAGCCGGTGCAAGGCGAGGGCGGCGTACTGCCGGCCGACCAGGCCTACCTGGAAGGCGCCCGTGCGCTGTGCGACCAGCACAAGGCGCTGCTGGTGTTCGACGAAGTGCAGAGCGGCATGGGCCGCAGCGGCGAGCTGTTCGCCTACCAGCACTACGGCGTGGTCCCGGACATCCTCTCCAGTGCCAAGAGCCTGGGCGGCGGCTTCCCGATCGGCGCGATGCTGACCACCAGCGAAATCGCCAAGCACCTGGCGGTCGGCACCCACGGCACCACCTACGGCGGCAACCCGCTGGCCAGTGCGGTTGCTGGTGCAGTGCTGGACGTGATCAACACCCCGGAAGTGCTCGGCGGCATCAAGACCAAGCACGAGCGCTTCAAGGCGCGTCTGCTGGCGCTGGGCGCCAAGTACGGCATCTTCACCGAAGTGCGTGGCCTCGGCCTGCTGATCGGTGCGCAACTGGCCGACGCCTGGAAAGGCAAGGCCAAGGACGTGCTCAACGCGGCCGAGAAGGAAGCGGTGATGGTCCTGCAGGCCGGCCCGGACGTGGTGCGTTTCGCGCCCAGCCTGGTGATTCCGGATGCCGACATCGACGAAGGCCTGGATCGCCTGGAACACGCCATCGTCAAGCTGACTCAGCAGTAATCGCAGTGGGCACTTGGACGTGCCCCTGCCTCAGTTCTGTGTGCACCGTGGCAAACCCTCGCCACGGTTTTCTCTGAGCGGTTCAGCGCGAACGGCTCGGAGCTTTTCTTCAGAGGAGTGACACCCATGCTGGTGATGCGTCCCGCGCAAATGGCCGATCTGGCGGAAGTACAGCGCCTCGCTGCGGACAGCCCGGTGGGTGTGACCTCGCTACCCGATGATGCGGCACGACTGAGCGAGAAGATCGCTTACTCGGAAGCCTCGTTTTCGGCGGAAGTCAGTTTCAACGGCGAGGAAAGCTACTTCTTCGTCCTCGAGGACAGCGCCACCGGCCGCCTGGTCGGCTGCTCGGCGATCGTCGCCTCGGCCGGCTACTCCGAGCCGTTCTACAGTTTTCGCAACGAGACCTTCGTGCACGCCTCGCGCGAGCTGAAGATCCACAACAAGATTCACGCCCTGTCGCTGTGCCACGACCTGACCGGCAACAGCCTGCTGACCAGCTTCTACGTCGAGCGGCCGCTGGTCGACAGCGTGTTCGCCGAGCTCAATTCGCGGGCCCGCCTGCTGTTCGTCGCGAGCCACCCTGAGCGCTTCGCCGATGCGGTGGTGGTGGAGATCGTCGGCTACAGCGACGAGCACGGCGACTCGCCGTTCTGGGATGCGGTGGGGCGCAACTTCTTCGACATGAACTACACCGAAGCCGAGCGCCTCAGTGGCCTGAAGAGCCGCACCTTCCTCGCCGAGCTGATGCCGCATTACCCGATCTACGTACCGTTGCTGCCGGACGCCGCCCAGGAAGCCATGGGCCAGGTGCATCCGCGCGCGCAGATCACCTTCGACATCCTCATGCGCGAAGGCTTCGAGACCGACCACTACATCGACATCTTCGACGGTGGGCCGACCCTGCATGCGCGCACTTCGGGCATCCGTTCGATCGCCCAGAGCCGCATGGTGCCGGTACGCGTCGACGACAGCGTGACCAGCCTGCGTGGCGGCCGCCAGTACCTGGTGTGCAATGGCCAGCTGCAGGATTTCCGCGCCGCGGTGGTCGAGCTCGACTGGGTTCCCGGCAAGCCGGTCAGCCTGACCGCGGCGGTCGCCGAAGCGCTGGGCGTCGGCGAAGGCGCCAGCGTGCGTCTGGTCGCGGTCTGAATTTCGATCCTTCTCCCGCAGGGAGGAGGTGGCCCGTCAGGGCCGGATGAGGGAAGGCCCTCACCGCCAGCCCGTTCCCCGTGGAGGGAAGGGTGACTTTTGGAGGATCTATGATCGTTCGTCCCGTCCGCAGCGCCGATTTGCCGGCTCTGCTTGAGCTCGCCCGCAGTACCGGCGCCGGCCTGACCACGCTGCCGGCCAACGAGGAGCGCCTGGCGCACCGGGTCGGCTGGGCGGAGAAGACCTTCCGCGGTGAGGCCGAGCGTGCCGATGCCGATTACCTGTTCGTGCTGGAAAGCGACGACGGCCAGGTGGTGGGGATTTCCGCGGTGGCCGGCGCGGTCGGTCTGCGTGAGCCCTGGTACAACTACCGGGTCGGCCTGACGGTCAGCGCCTCGCAGGAGCTGAAGATCCACCGCGAGATTCCCACCCTGTTCCTCGCCAACGACCTGACCGGCAACTCCGAGCTGTGCTCGTTGTTCCTCCACGCCGGGCACCGCAGCGGCCTCAACGGTCGTCTGCTGTCGAAGGCGCGCATGCTGTTTATCGCCGAGTTCCGTTCGCTGTTCAGCGACAAGGTGATCGCCGAGATGCGTGGCCTGTCCGACGAGGACGGTCGCTCGCCGTTCTGGGAAAGCCTCGGCCGGCACTTCTTCAAGATGGAATTCAGCCAGGCCGACTACCTGACCGGGGTCGGCAACAAGGCCTTCATCGCCGAGCTGATGCCCAAGTTCCCGCTGTACACCTGCTTCCTCTCCGAGGCGGCGCGCAACACCATCGGCCGCGTTCACCCGAACACCGAACCGGCGCTGGCCATGCTCAAGGCCGAGGGCTTCGGTTATCAGGGCTACGTCGACATCTTCGACGCCGGTCCGGCCATCGAGGCGGAAACCGACAAGATTCGTGCAGTGCGCGACAGCCAGGTGCTGGTGCTGGCCATCGGCACGCCCGGCGAGGACGCCGCGCAGTACCTGGTGCACAACCGCAAGCTGCAGGACTGCCGTATCACCGCCGCGCCGGCGCGCCTCGCCGCCGGCACCCTGGTGGTCGACGCGCAGGCCGCCAAGCGTCTCAATCTGCGCGCGGGCGACCAGGTTCGTGCGGTGCCGCTGTCGGCCAAGGAGAGCAACTGATGAGTCTGTACATCGCCGGCCGCTGGCTGGACGGTCAGGGCGAGGCCCTGGAATCGCTCAATCCGGTCACTCAGGCGGTGATCTGGAACGGTCGCGCCGCCAGCGCCGCGCAAGTCGCTGCCGCTGTGGCCAGCGCCCGCAGCGCCTTTCCGGCCTGGGCGCGGCGTCCGCTGGAAGAGCGCATCGCCATTCTCGAACGCTTCGCCGAGGCCCTGAAGGCGCGCAGCGACGAGCTGGCGCGCTGCATCGGCGAGGAAACCGGCAAGCCGCTGTGGGAGTCGGCCACCGAGGTGACCAGCATGGTCAACAAGGTCGCCATCTCGGTGCAGGCGCACCGCGAGCGTACCGGCGAGAAGAGCGGCCCGCTGGGCGACGCCAACGCCGTGCTGCGCCACAAGCCGCATGGCGTGGTGGCGGTGTTCGGCCCGTACAATTTCCCCGGTCACCTGCCCAACGGGCATATCGTCCCGGCGCTGCTGGCCGGCAATACGGTGATCTTCAAACCCAGCGAGCTGACCCCCAAGGTCGCCGAGCTGACCGTGCAGTGCTGGGCCGCTGCGGGTCTGCCGGACGGCGTACTCAACCTGCTGCAGGGCGCGCGCGATACCGGCGTGGCGCTGGCCGGGCATGCCGACATCGACGGCCTGTTCTTTACCGGCTCGAGCCGCACCGGCAATCTGCTGCACAGCCAATTCGCTGGCCGTCCGGACAAGATCCTCGCCCTGGAAATGGGGGGCAACAACCCGCTGGTGGTCGATGAGCTGCAGGACGTCGACGCGGCGGTCTACACCATCATCCAGTCCGCGTTCATCTCCGCCGGACAGCGCTGCACCTGCGCGCGCCGTCTGCTGATGCCGCAGGGCGCCTGGGGCGATGCGCTGCTGGCGCGTCTGGTGGCGGTCAGCGCGACCATCAAGGTCGGCGCGTTCGACGAGCAGCCGGCGCCGTTCATGGGCTCGGTGATTTCCCTGGCGGCCGCCGAGCACCTGCTCAAGGCGCAGCGCCAGCTGATCGCCCACGGCGCCGTGCCGCTCCTGGAAATGACCCAGCCGCTGGCCACCGCCGCGCTGCTCACCCCGGGCATCCTGGATGTCAGCAAGGTCGCCGAGCGCCCGGACGAGGAGTTCTTCGGTCCGCTGCTGCAAGTGGTGCGCTATGCCGATTTCGATGCCGCCATCGCCGAGGCCAACGCCACGCAATACGGCCTGGCCGCCGGGCTGCTGTCGGATTCGCGCGAACGCTTCGAACAGTTCTGGCTGGAAAGCCGCGCCGGCATCGTCAACTGGAACAAGCAGCTCACCGGAGCCGCCAGCTCGGCGCCGTTCGGCGGCGTCGGCGCGTCCGGCAACCACCGGCCGAGTGCCTACTACGCGGCCGATTACTGCGCCTATCCGGTCGCTTCGCTGGAGAGCGATAGCCTGAGCCTGCCTGCCACCCTGACTCCGGGAGTGTCTCTGTGATGTCCGCCTATGAAATGAACTTCGACGGCCTGGTCGGCCCGACCCATAACTATGGCGGTCTGTCGTACGGCAACGTCGCCTCGCAGAGCAACAGCCAGGCGGTCTCCAGCCCGCGTGAGGCGGCGCTGCAGGGCCTGACCAAGATGAAGGCGCTGCTCGACATGGGCTTCAAGCAGGGCGTGCTGGCCCCGCAGGAGCGTCCAGACGTCGCTGCGCTGCGCGCCCTGGGTTTCTCCGGCAGCGACGCGCAGGTGGTCGAGAAGGCCGCCAAACAGGCGCCGGCGCTGCTCACTGCGTGCAGTTCGGCGTCCAGCATGTGGGTCGCCAACGCTTGCACGGTCAGCCCGAGTGCCGACACCGCCGATGGCCGCGTGCACTTCACCGCCGCCAACCTCAACTGCAAGTTCCACCGCAGCATCGAGCACCCGACCACCAGTCGCGTGCTCGCCGCGATGTTCAACAACGAACAGCATTTCGCCCACCACCCGGCCTTGCCGCCGGTGGCGCAGTTCGGCGACGAAGGCGCGGCCAACCACACGCGCTTCTGCAAGAGCTACGGCGAGGCCGGCGTGGAGTTCTTCGTGTTCGGTCGCAGCGCCTTCGATAGCTGTTTCCCGGCGCCGCAGCGCTACCCGGCGCGGCAGACCCTGGAAGCCTGCCAGGCGGTCGCCCGTCTGCACGGCCTGGATGACGCCGGGGTGGTCTACGCCCAGCAGAATCCGGCGGTGATCGATCAGGGCGTGTTCCACAACGACGTGATCGCGGTCGGCAACGGCGAAGTGCTGTTCCACCACCAGGACGCCTTCCTCGACACCGAGCAGGTGCTCGCCGAGTTGCACGACAAGCTGGGCCGCCGCGGCGGACGCTTCCGCGCTGTGTGCGTGCCGCGCGATGCGGTTGGCGTCGAGGACGCGGTGCAGTCCTACTTGTTCAACAGCCAGTTGCTGACCCGCGCCGACGGCAGCATGCTGCTGATCGTGCCGGACGAGTGCCGGCAGAACGAGCGCGTCTGGCAGTACCTGTCGCAGCTCACCGCCGAAGACGGGCCGATCCGCGAAGTGAAGGTCTTCGACCTCAAGCAGAGCATGCAGAACGGCGGCGGCCCGGCGTGCCTGCGCCTGCGCGTGGCCCTCAAGGACAACGAGTTCCAGGCGGTCAATCCGGGCGTGGTGATGAGCGCCACGCTGCATGACACGCTGGTCGCCTGGGTCAACAAGCACTACCGCGACCGCCTCACCGAGAGCGATCTCGGCGACCCGCAACTGTTGACCGAATGCCGCACGGCCTTGGATGAGCTGACCGGCATCCTTAAACTGGGCTCGGTCTACCCTTTCCAAATCGATTGAGAGCACCCACATCATGTCCGACGCCCTGCAACTCGTTCTAGAAGACACCGACGGCACCCAGCTGGAAACCTCGTGCACCCGCTTCGCCGTGATCTGGCAAGGCAAGGAAGTGTGGGTTCAGGCGGTCGGCGGCCAACTGCTAATCGGCGTGGACGTGGAGGAGGGCGATACCGAGTACGCCAACCTGCTGCTGCGCCCGCAGGCGACCAACCTGGTCAGCCTGGAGCTGGAGATGGAACCGATCGAAGCCGATGACGACGATCACGTGCATGGCCCGGATTGCAACCACGATCATTGAGGTAACGCGATGCTAGCCCTCGGCAAGTTGCTTGAAATGACCCTGGCCGACCACGAGCCGGCGGCCAAGATCCAGCTGACTGCCGAGGGTGCCCGCCTGCGCTGGCTGGCGCCCGGTGCGCTTGAAGTGACGCCGCCGGCCGAGCTGGATAGCGGCCTCGACCTGCTCCTCTCCGCCGGCATTCACGGCAACGAGACCGCGCCGATCGAACTGCTCGACCGGCTGCTGCACGACATCGCCCGCGGCACGCTCAAGCCGCACGCCCGCCTGCTGTTCCTGTTCGGCAACCCCGAAGCGATGCGCCGCGGCGAGCGCTACATCGAGCAGGACATCAACCGCCTGTTCAATGGCCGCCACGAGCAGAGCAGCGGACCGGAAGCGCTGCGCGCCGGCGAGCTGGAGCGGCTGGCGGCCAACTTCTTCGCCCAGGCGCAACGCACGCGCCTGCACTATGACCTGCATACCGCGATTCGCGGCTCGAAGATCGAGCAGTTCGCCCTCTATCCCTGGGCCGAAGGCCGCCAGCACTCCGCCCGCGAACTGGCGCGCCTGCGTGCCGCCGGCATCGACGCGGTATTGCTGCAGAGCAAGGCGTCGATCACTTTCAGTTCCTACACCTACGCCAAGCTCGGCGCCGAGGCGTTCACCCTCGAACTGGGCAAGGCGCGGCCGTTCGGCCATAACCAGGCGGTCAACCTCGACCTGCTGGAGGCGCGCCTGCGCGCCTTGATCGACGGCAGCGAACCGGCGGTGGCGGTCGGCGAGCTGGACGGCTTGCAGCTGTTCGCCGTGTCCCGCGAGGTGATCAAGCGCAGCGACGCGTTCCGTCTACACCTGCCGATGGATGTCGAGAACTTCAGCGAGCTGGCGCAAGGCTATCTGCTCGCGGAAGACATCGCCGGCACGCGCTGGGTGGTGGACGAGGCGGGGGCGCGGATCATCTTCCCCAACCCGAAAGTGCAGAACGGCCTGCGCGCGGCAATCATCGTCGTGCCCGCCGATCGCCAGGCGTTGCTCGCCCAGAGCTGACCGCATGCTGCGCTTATGCCGCAAATAGCGGCGTTTCCGCGGCGTATAGTGGCTTTCTATCGTACAAACACTCTGTACCCGCGGCGCAGGGCCGATATAATGCGGCCCTTTGCCGGCGAACCGTGCGGCGGTTGCGAAACCCTGCGTTCGTCGTGGTCGAGCGAATAGAAAAGGTCGGTCCAGGCCTGTCGCTCCGGGGCAGTCAGCTGTTTTCCTCCTGCACCCGTCTGACCGCGGCTTCGCCCGTGACGTTTTGCAATCGCCTAAATGGCCGCAGTTTCCTGAGAAAAGCCTATGAAAAGCGCAGAAATCCGTGAAGCCTTCCTCCGCTTCTTCGAAGAGAAGGGACATACCCGCGTCGCCTCCAGCTCGCTGATCCCGGCGAACGACCCGACCCTGCTGTTCACCAACGCCGGGATGAACCAGTTCAAGGACTGCTTCCTCGGTCTGGAAAAGCGCGCCTACACCCGCGCCACCACCAGCCAGAAGTGCGTACGGGCCGGCGGCAAGCACAACGATCTGGAAAACGTCGGCTACACCGCGCGTCACCACACCTTCTTCGAAATGCTGGGTAACTTCAGCTTTGGCGACTATTTCAAGCGCGATGCCATCCATTTCGCCTGGGAGTTCCTCACTTCGGACAAGTGGCTGAACCTGCCGCAAGAGAAGCTGTGGGTCACCGTCTACGCCACCGACGACGAGGCCTATGACATCTGGAACAAGGAAGTCGGTGTGCCGGCCGAGCGGATGATCCGCATCGGCGACAACAAGGGCGCGCCGTACGCTTCCGACAACTTCTGGGCGATGGGCGACACCGGCCCGTGCGGCCCGTGCACCGAGATTTTCTTCGATCACGGCGAGCACATCTGGGGCGGCCCACCCGGCTCGCCGGAAGAGGATGGCGACCGCTACATCGAGATCTGGAACAACGTGTTCATGCAGTTCAACCGCACCGCGGACGGCGTACTGCACGCCTTGCCGGCGCCGAGCGTGGACACCGGCATGGGCCTCGAGCGCATCAGCGCGGTGCTGCAGCACGTCAACTCGAACTACGAGATTGACCTGTTCCAGAGCCTGCTGGCCGCTTCGGCCAAGGCCATCGGCTGCAGCAACGACGGCCAGGCGTCGCTGAAAGTGGTCGCCGACCACATCCGTTCCTGCGGCTTCCTGATCGCCGACGGCGTCACCCCGTCCAACGAAGGCCGTGGTTACGTGCTGCGCCGCATCATTCGCCGCGCCTGCCGTCACGGCAACAAGCTGGGTGCCAAGGGCAGCTTCTTCTACCAGATCGTCGCCGCGCTGGTCGCCGAGATGGGTGAAGCCTTCCCTGAGCTGAAACAACAGCAGGCGCACATCGAGCGCGTACTGAAGACCGAAGAAGAGCAGTTCGCCAAGACCCTCGAGCAGGGCCTGAAGATCCTCGAGCAGGACCTGGCCGGCCTGCAGGGCAAGGTGATCCCGGGCGACGTGGTGTTCAAGCTGTATGATACCTACGGCTTCCCGGTCGACCTGACTGGCGACATCGCCCGCGAGCGCGAGCTGAGCATCGACGAGGAAGGCTTCGAGCGCGAAATGGAGGCGCAGCGTGAGCGCGCCCGTTCCGCCAGTGCCTTCGGTCTGGACTACAACAGCCTGGTCAAGGTCGACAGCGATACGCGCTTCCTCGGTTACGAAGGCACCTCGGGCAGCGGCAAGATCGTCGCGCTGTTCAAGGCCGGCGCGGCAGTCGATTCGCTGGGCGAAGGCGAGGAGGGCGTGGTCGTCCTCGACCAGACGCCGTTCTACGCCGAATCCGGCGGCCAGGTCGGTGATGGCGGTTACCTGGAAGGCGCCGGCGTGCGTTTCGACGTGCGCGACACCACCAAGGCCGGCGGTGCGCACCTGCACCACGGCGTGGTTGCCAAGGGCAGCCTCAGCGTGGGTGCTTCGGTCAAGGCCGAGGTGGACGCCTCGGTACGTCAGGCCACCGCACTCAACCACTCCGCCACCCACCTGCTGCACGCCGCGCTGCGCCAGGTGCTCGGCGAGCACGTGCAGCAGAAGGGTTCGCTGGTCGACAGCCAGCGCCTGCGCTTCGACTTCAGTCACTTCGAGGCGATCAAGCCGGAACAGCTGAAGGCCCTGGAAGAGCTGGTCAACGCCGAGATTCGCAAGAACAGCGAAGTCGAGACCGAAGAGACCGACATCGAAACTGCGAAGCGCAAAGGCGCGATGGCACTGTTCGGTGAGAAGTATGGCGACGAAGTGCGCGTGCTGAGCATGGGCGGCAGCTTCTCCGTCGAGCTGTGCGGCGGTACCCACGTGGCACGTACCGGCGACATCGCCCTGTTCAAGATCACCAGTGAAGGCGGCGTGGCTGCTGGCGTGCGCCGTATCGAGGGCGTCACCGGCGCCGCAGCGCTGGCCTATCTGAACGCTGCGGAAGAGCAACTGAAAGAAGCCGCGGCGCTGGTCAAGGGCAGTCGCGACAACCTGATCGACAAGCTCGGCGCGGTGCTCGAACGCAACCGCCAGCTGGAAAAGGAGCTCGAGCAGCTCAAGGCCAAGGCCGCCAGCGTCGCGGGCAACGATCTGGCCGGCTCGGCCGTCGAGGTCAAGGGCGCCAAGGTGCTTGCTGCGCGCCTGGATGGTGTGGACGGCAAGGGCCTGCTGGCGCTGGTCGACCAGTTGAAGAACAAGCTGGGCAGCGCAGTGATCCTGCTCGGCGGCGTGCAAGACGATAAGGTGGTGCTGGTCGCCGGTGTGACCCAGGATCTGACCGGCAAGCTCAAGGCTGGCGACCTGATGAAGCAGGCGGCTGCGGCGGTTGGCGGCAAGGGCGGCGGTCGTCCGGACATGGCGCAGGGGGGCGGCACCGATGCTGCCGCGGTCGAGACTGCGCTGGCGCTGGCGGTGCCTTTCGCCGAGCAGCAGCTGTAATCGAAAGCCCGGCCCGCCGCGCGCCCGGCGGGCCTTGGCAGTCTTTCGCGTTAACTGTTTAATGGGCGCCCTTCGCGGGCTGAGGCAGTTTTGAAATGGCTTTGATCGTACAGAAATTTGGGGGCACTTCCGTCGGCACCGTCGAGCGTATCGAGCAGGTGGCCGAGAAGGTGAAGAAGTTCCGCGAGGCGGGCGACGACATCGTCGTCGTGGTCTCGGCGATGAGTGGCGAAACCAACCGCCTGATCGACCTGGCCAAGCAGATCAGTGATCAGCCGGTGCCGCGTGAACTGGATGTGATGGTGTCGACCGGCGAGCAGGTGACCATCGCCCTGCTGGCCATGGCGCTGATCAAGCGCGGCGTGCCGGCGGTGTCCTATACCGGCAACCAGGTGCGCATCCTCACCGACAGTGCGCACAACAAGGCGCGAATCCTGCAGATCGACGATCAGAAGCTGCGCACCGACCTCAAGGCCGGTCGTGTGGTCGTGGTGGCTGGTTTCCAGGGCGTCGACGAGCACGGCAACATCACCACCCTCGGCCGCGGCGGCTCCGATACCACCGGTGTGGCGCTGGCCGCAGCGCTGAAAGCCGACGAGTGCCAGATCTACACCGACGTCGACGGGGTCTACACCACCGACCCGCGTGTGGTGCCGCGTGCGCAGCGTCTGGACAAGATCACCTTCGAAGAAATGCTGGAAATGGCCAGCCTCGGTTCGAAAGTGCTGCAGATTCGCTCGGTGGAGTTCGCCGGCAAGTACAACGTCCCGCTGCGCGTGCTGCACAGCTTTCAGGAGGGGCCGGGCACCCTCATTACCCTTGATGAAGAGGAATCCATGGAACAGCCGATCATTTCCGGCATCGCCTTCAATCGCGACGAAGCCAAGCTGACCATCCGTGGCGTGCCGGACACCCCCGGCGTGGCCTTCAAGATCCTCGGCCCGATCAGTGCCGCGAACATCGAAGTGGACATGATCGTGCAGAACGTGGCGCACGATAACACCACCGACTTCACCTTCACCGTGCACCGCAACGACTACCAGAATGCCCTGCGCATCCTCGAGCAGACCGCGCGGGAAATCGGCGCGCGCGAAGCGGGCGGCGATATCGATATTGCCAAGGTGTCGATCGTCGGTGTCGGCATGCGCTCGCACGCCGGTGTCGCCAGCCGCATGTTCGAGGCGCTGGCCAAGGAAAGCATCAACATCCAGATGATCTCGACGTCGGAAATCAAGGTCTCCGTGGTCATCGAGGAGAAGTACCTGGAGCTCGCCGTGCGGGCTCTGCATACGGCCTTCGAGCTGGATGCGCCTTCGCCGCAAGGCGAGTAGGTTGGAAGGTAAAAGGCGCGGACTACCGCGCCTTTTATCGTTTGGGCCGTCGGGGCGGAACTTTCTTTCTGCTCGCGCTAGTCAATACTCTGGTGAAGGCGCCTAGCCCTTGATAAGTGTGAACGCAGTCACCATTTTAATTTTGCAGACTGATTTGCTGTTCTGAACTGTTATCCGTGAGGAGAAAGGAATGCTGATTCTGACTCGACGGGTCGGAGAGACCCTGATGGTGGGTGACGATGTCACCGTCACCGTGCTGGGAGTGAAGGGTAACCAAGTGCGCATCGGGGTCAACGCTCCGAAGGAAGTTGCCGTGCACCGGGAAGAGATTTACCAGCGCATCCAAAAAGAGAAAGACCAAGAACCAAGCCACTAATTTTTCTGAGATTTTTGGCTTTGCAAACGGGGAAAACATGGTTATCATGCGCCCCGTGTTGCGGAGAGGTGGCCGAGTGGCCGAAGGCGCTCCCCTGCTAAGGGAGTACACCTCACAAGGGTGTCGGGGGTTCGAATCCCCCCTTCTCCGCCATGTTTTGTGTTGTAGGGTTGATGTTCGTTAGTCCGATAAGTTGTTGAAAATAATCGGATTGGCACTTGAACAAAGCAATTCACTCCCTATAATGCGCACGCTCAGCGCACTCATAGCTCAGCTGGATAGAGTACTCGGCTACGAACCGAGCGGTCGGAGGTTCGAATCCTCCTGAGTGCGCCATATAAAAGTTGGTTTTTAGCGATAAAGATCGACACGTTTCAACCAGTGGTGATCTGGTCTATCAAGCGCCGACACGCACTCATAGCTCAGCTGGATAGAGTACTCGGCTACGAACCGAGCGGTCGGAGGTTCGAATCCTCCTGAGTGCGCCATATCGAAAAGGGCCTGCAGCAATGCAGGCCCTTTTTCTTTGTCCGCTATTTGGCTTTATTGCCGCGCACGCAGCCATTTTCGTCGAAGCTCACGCTGCGGCTGCGGCCTTTGGTGTCGCGGTACTGATAACGGGTCTGACCGTTCTGGCTGCTGACCTTGCCCGGCTTACCGAGCGCGTTTTCGACATCCGCACGCGTCATGCCGGTGTGCATTTCCTGTTGGATGATCGCCTTGCGGCGTGCGCTGGCGGCGAGCTGGCTGCCGCAGGCGTCCTGTGGTTCAGCGATGCCGGTCACCTTCTGTTCGGAGTGTCCTCGCGCATCCGATTTCTCTTTATGTTTACCGACTTTTGCCATCGGCACGGGTTTGCCGCTGCCTGGCGTCGGATTGTCTGCGCTTTGCAGTAGCTGCTGCTGTTCCGTGGGGCAGCCATGTAACGTGAAGGTGACTTTGCCGTTGCGGTCTTCGCAACGAAACACTGTGGCAGCCTGTGCGACTTGCTGGAAGGTGAGGGTGTGCAGCAGGCATGCGCATAGGCATGCCGGGATAGGTTTGAGCATGGCGACGTCCTCCTTGACGGTCGCGGGCGAGCTTAATCGGCGATTTGCCGGCTGCGCCACTTGTGTCCTTTTTATTGTGCTTCGCGTCGCAGTCAGTGGGCGTGGATTACGCTCAACTTTGCTGTGCAACTGCTTGTTCTTGCCAAGATTTTGTCGCGTGTGATGAGGCGGTCGGTGGTATTATCTTGGCCGTCTGCCCCGCCGGGGCTTGTTGGGCACCATCATGGACTTACCCAGTAGTTACTCGAACCCTCGATTGTCTGATTACAACCTGACCGTCTGAATCCCCTATGGTGTGCGCCGCCGCTGGGGGTGGAGCGCGCCATGACTGAAGTAGAAGCCAAGAAGCCGCAAGAAAGCCTGCAAGATCGCCTCGCCCAGGTGGTCGAGCTATTGCATCGTCACAAGCTGGTCGAGGACCTCGCGCACCGCCAGGAAGGCGAGAATCGCGAGCGAGTCGAAAATCTCGTCCATCGCCAGAATCTGGCGGAGCTGCAGCGCAAGCTCGATGAGCTGCACTCGGCTGACGTCGCCCACATCCTCGAAGCGCTTCCCCTCGATGACCGCCTGACCGTCTGGCAGCTGGTCAAGGCCGAGCGCGACGGCGACATTCTCCTCGAAGTTTCCGACGCAGTTCGAGAAACGCTGATCGCCGACATGGACGATCACGAGATTCTCGCGGCCACCAAGGACATGGACGCCGACGAGCTGGCCGACCTTGCGCCAGAACTGCCGCGCGACGTTGTTCATGAGCTGATGGAATCGCTCGACGCCCAGCAGCGCGAACGCGTGCGTTCGGCCCTGTCCTACGAAGAGGACGAAGTCGGCGCGCTGATGGACTTCGAGATGGTCACCATCCGCGAAGACGTCACGCTTGAGGTGGTGCTGCGCTACCTGCGCCGCCTGAAAGAGTTGCCGGGGCATACCGACAAGCTATTCGTGGTCGACTACGACGGCATCCTCAAGGGTGTGCTACCAATCAAGCGCCTGCTGGTCAACGATCCGGACAAACAAGTCGCCGAAGTGATGGCCAGCGATCCGGTGAGCTTCCATCCCGACGAGAACGGCTATGACGCGGCGCAGGCATTCGAGCGCTACGACCTTATTTCCGCGCCGGTAGTGGACAAGAGCGGCAAGTTGATCGGTCGTCTGACCATCGACGAGATGGTCGACCTCATTCGTGAGGAGAGCGAAAGCGAAGTGCTGAGCATGGCGGGTCTGCGCGAGGAAGAAGACATCTTCGCCTCGGTATGGAAGTCGGTTCGCAACCGCTGGTCCTGGCTGGCCATCAACCTGGTGACGGCGTTCATCGCTTCCCGGGTGATCGGCGTGTTCGAAGGCTCCATCGAGAAGCTGGTGGCGCTCGCTGCACTCATGCCGATTGTGGCGGGTATTGGCGGAAACTCGGGCAACCAGACCATCACCATGATCGTGCGCGCCATCGCGCTGGATCAGGTGGGTACCGGCAATACCAGCCGGCTACTGCGCAAGGAACTCGGCGTTTCGCTGATCAACGGCCTGCTGTGGGGCGGGGTGATTGGTGGGGTCGCCTGGTGGCTGTATGGCAGCTGGTCGCTGGGTGCGGTGATGACCGGGGCGATGACCCTGAACCTGCTTCTCGCGGCATTGATGGGCGTGCTGATTCCCATGACCCTGCTGCGCACTGGGCGTGATCCGGCGATGGGCGCCAGTGTGATGATCACCGCCATGACCGACAGTGGCGGCTTCTTCATCTTCCTCGGATTGGCGACCTTGTTCCTACTATGAAGTAGGGCGCAATAAAAAAGCCGGTCGCGAGACCGGCTTTTTTATTGATGCTGCGTGCGGAGATCAGGCCTCTTCGGCGTTCATCTCGACGTCGTGGGCAATCAGAGAAATCAGAGCGTTCTGCTGACGGCGGGAAAGCTGGCGGAATCGCTGCAGCAGTTCGCGCTCATGCAGGGATAGCTCCGGGCGGTCGTGGTTCAGGCTCAGATCATCATCGAGGGCGCCTTCTTGCAGCATGCTTTGCTCAAGACGGGCGATGATTTCCGAGTTCATGCTGCGATGATGGTTGCGCGCGATATCAGCGATACGCTCGCGCATACCTTCAGGTAAGCGGACCACGAATTTGTCAGCCGTGCGGCTGGAGTAAATAGCCTGTTTCATAGGGCGCATACGTTAAACCGGTTAGTTCAAGGGAGCGATACTGGCATTAAGCAGCCAGATTGTCATTATTCGACAGTCTATGGCGCTGGCCGGTTCCACCGATGTCTCAATTTGTCGTCGGCACTGCACTCAGATATTTGACGCCAATTACGTGTCACATTTTGGCTGGTAAGCAGGCGTTTTGCCAGTACCGGATGTCTGAAATGCGTCGTACTGGGCAAAACACAGGTAATTCCGTATTTCGATAGCGGCGACAGCCCACTAAAGTCGTTTGCGGTTCTTCGAGGAAACCAAGCACTTCTATGGCCGGCAGACTGCTCTATCTCATGGGCGCCTCAGGTGTGGGCAAGGATAGCCTGTTGTTGGCGGCGCGCGATTTTCTACTGGCGCGTGGCTGCCATATCGTGCGGCGGGTGGTGACACGTTCCGGCGAGGCGGCGGGCGAGGATGCCATCGCCGTCAGTCATGCGCAGTTCGCCGAGATGGAGCAGCAGGGCGCGTTCGCCTTGAGCTGGCGCGCGCATGGCCTGGCCTACGGCATTCCGGCGGAGATCGACGGTTGGTTGGCGCAGGGCGACGATGTCGTGGTTAACGGCTCACGCGGCCACTGGGCCAAGGTGCGCCAGCGCTATCCAGATGCCTGCGGAATACTGCTGCAAGTCGCCCCGGACGAGTTGCGCCGTCGGCTGCTGGCGCGTGGGCGTGAGAGCGCAGCGGAAATCGAGAAGCGCCTGGCGCGCAACCGGCTGTTCGAAGCCGGATTCGATGATGTGCTGCGACTGGACAACTCCGGGCCGCTGGAGCAGACGGTACAGCGCCTGCTGGCGCTGCTCGCCGACCGCGGCATGACAAACGACGCTCCGCTCGCTAACATGCCGGCCGGTTCGCAATGAACCAAATGTCCCAGTAGCTCAATTGGATAGAGCATCCCCCTCCTAAGGGGAAGGTTGGAGGTTCGACCCCTCTCTGGGACACCAAGCTCCCCCTGTTTTTCACCGCTCCCCCGACAACTGCTTTGGTGCTCGACCCTGTGCGCTGGTCTTGCTGTGCGTGCTCGACGCGCAATCTGGCGTCCCTGCGCATGCGATCTGGCGCCCTAGAGCACCTGCGCGGAAACGCGCACGGCTACCCTGCGGACGACTGCAAGCGAGCCGCAGGTGCTCGCCTGGCCCCAATCCTTCGCAAGGTGAGTTGACGATGTCCAAGGCTGCGCTGACGCTCAAGTGGTTCGCTGTTTACCTGGCCCTGCTCGGGCTGATTCTGGTGCTGGTGCCCAACCTCCCGCTGCAGCTGATGGGCATGACACTGACGCACGAGGTGTGGATTCGCGTGGTCGGCGTGCTGGCGTTCAACATCGGCCTCTACTACTGGTTCGCGGCCGGCAGCGAGTCGCGCGCGTTCTTCCTCGCCACCGTGTATTCGCGAGCGCTGGTGTTGGCCGCCTTCGCCGGGTTCGTGGCGTTTCAGCTGGGCGAGCCGCTGCTGATCCTGTTCGGCGCCATCGATTGCCTGGGCGGGCTGTGGACGTTGCGCGCAGTGCGCCAGGACGACCAGACGCGCCTCGCCCTGGCGCGCTAAGCAGGGGTGTTTGGCGCCTCTGCGCATGGCAAATGGCGCCCGCCAGCAGGCCGGGCTTCCTGTGCCTGGCTAACCTGCCAGCCATTCAAATAACAACAGAGGTACAGCTGGCAATGAACAATGATCTGCTTGGACGGGTAATTGCGGTGACGGGCGCGTTCGGCAGCCTGGGGCGGGCGATTGCCGCCGCGGCACTGGCGCGCGGCGCGAGCGTGGTGATGCTCGATCGCGCCACAGCACCGACGGAAGCGCTACTGGATGCCCCGGAGCGCGTGCTGCTGCTAGGTGGAACCGACCTTACCGATGGTGACGCCACGCAGCGGGCCATGGCGCAGATCCACCGGCACTTCGGCCGCCTGGATAGCCTGGTCAATGCGGCCGGCGGCTTTCGCTGGGAAACCCTGGAGGAGGGCGACCTGCTGAGCTGGGACTTCCTCTACCAGATCAACCTGCGCACCACGGTGACTGCCTGCAAGGCGGCGTTGCCGGCGCTGCGCCAGTCGCCCGCCGGACGCATCGTCAACATCGGCGCGGCGGCTGCCAGCAAGGCGGGTTGCGGCATGGGTGCCTATGCCGCGTCCAAGGCCGGGGTCGCGCGCCTCACGGAAAGCCTCGCCGATGAACTGAAGGACGCTGGCATCACGGTGAATGCGGTGCTGCCGAGCATTCTCGATACGCCGCCCAATCGCCAGGACATGCCGGACGCCGACTTCAGCCGCTGGGTGACGCCGGCGGCCCTCGCCGCGGTGGTGATGTTCCTGCTCTCGGATGCGGCCAGCGCGGTGACTGGCGCCTGCCTGCCGGTGGTCGGGCGCGTCTGAGCGGAGCGGTGGCTGGTCAGTTTCGCGGCGGCTTTGTTAGATTCCGCGTAGACAAGAAAGGACCGGTTCAGGCCCTTCACCGAATTTGAGACCGCCCCGCAATGCACCCTGCCACCGTCAGTGCCGCCTTTATCTCGCATATCCTCGATGTCGCCGAACGGCACGGCTGCAACGCGGCGCAACTGTTGGCGGAGATCGGCCTGGACGCCGAGCAGCTCAGCGACCCGATCCGGCGGATTCCCATGCAGCGCATGCGCGAGCTGCTCGCCGCGGCCTGCCGCGCCAGCGGTATCGCGCATTTCGGCCTGCTGGTGGGCGCCGCGGTACGGCCGGGCAGTTACGGCGGGCTGGGCTACGTGACCATGACCAGCCCGACGATTCGCGACTCGATGTCGATGATCCGCCGCTTTGGCAAGATCGTCTTCGACAGCCCGTCGAGCCGCACCTTCATCACCGTGGCCGATGGCCTGGTGACCCTCGAAGATCGGCGCATCACCGACCTCGAGCCCTACTGCATCAGCCAGGTGGAACTGGTGCTGGCCGGTTGGACCGCCTACGGGCGCTGGCTGGCCGGCTTCGACGGGCCGCTGGTCGAGGTGTGGATGATGCACGCCGACCCTGGGACCGCCGAGGCGTGCGAGCGCTTCTTCGGCTGCCCGGTGCACTTCAACCAGCCGACCAATGCGGTGCGGTTTGCCGAGTCGATTCTCGATCTGCCGATTCAGGGCGCTGACCTGCGTGCGCACAAGAGCATGTTGCTCGAGGCGGAGCAGCAGCTGGGGCATTCCTACGCGCCGTTCTCCACCATCGGCCGGGTGCGTTCCTTTCTCATCGAGCAGTTGCCCGAAGGCGAGGTTTCCCTGGAGGCGGTGGCCAGCAAGCTGGCCATGTCGACCCGCACCCTGCAGCGCAAGCTGGCGGCCGAAGGAGAGAGCTTCTCCACGGTGCTGGATGCGGTGCGCATGGAGCTGGCCGACTACTACCTGCGTTCCACCGACCTGAGCATCATGAACATCGCGCTGACCCTGGGCTTCTCCCATTCCAGCGCGTTCAGCCACGCCTTCCGCCAGCTGCGCAGCGTTTCGCCGGCGGACTATCGCAAGGCCGAGCGCGACAAGCTCACCACCTGACACGCCAGATTGGCGCCATGCCGCACCAAGTGTGGCGCCAAACAGCACGCCGCCTGCGGCGGGGAAAAGTAGCCTCCTGACAACAAAAAGAGGAGCTGCTACATGCCCAATGCCATCGTCTACGCCATCCCCATTTTCATCCTGTTGCTATTGCTCGAACTGGCCTGGAGCGGATGGCGGCGTCGGCAGACCTTCGCCCTGAGCGACTCGCTGTCGAGCATCTCGCTCGGCCTCAGCGGCCAGGTGTTCAACGTCTTCGTCAAATTCCTCAACCTCGGTATCTACCTGCTGGCCTACGAGCACCTGGCGTTCTTCGACCTGTCGGCTTCGGTCTGGTGGGTGTGGGTGATCGGCCTGATGGGCTACGACTTCTGCTACTACTGGCACCACCGGATGGGCCACGAGGTGAACCTGATGTGGGCCTCCCACGTGGTTCACCACTCCAGCGAGGAGTTCAACTACTCGACGGCGATGCGCCAGACCAGCACCGGCTTCCTCACCAACTGGATGTTCTACTGGCCGTTGGCGCTGCTCGGCGTGCCGCCGAGCGTGTTCATCGTCAGCGGCGCGGTGGTGCTCGGCTACCAGTTCTGGATTCACACCCGCCACATCGGCCGGCTCGGCTGGTTCGACCACTGCTTCGCGTCGCCGTCCAACCATCGTGTGCATCACGGCCAGAACGAATACTGCGTGGACCGCAACTACGGTGGCGTGCTGATGCTCTGGGACCACCTGTTCGGCAGCTACGCCACCGAGCGACCGGAGCATGAGGAACCGATCATCTATGGCATCCACGGGCAGCTGAAGACCTTCGATCCCGTGCGCAGCAACCTGCACAAGTTCCAGGACCTGTGGCACGACTTCCGCCTCGCCGATACCTGGACGGATCGCCTGCGGGTGTGGGTCTCGCCGCCCGGCTGGCGGCCGCGCGCGGCGCTGGAGCGGGCGCCGAAGCCGGCCCACGACATCAGCAAGTTCCGCATCTATCGGCCGCAGATTTCGCCGGTTACCGCCGCCTATTGCACGCTGCAGATGCTCCTTGTGATGGTCTTCGGGCTGGGCTTCATCGGTTTCTCCTATGCCTGGCCGCTGGCCTGGAAGCTGCTTGGCGCCGTCTGGGTGTGGGGCTCGTTCTGGGTGCTGGGGCGGACCCTGGAAAACGGCCGCGGTGTGCGCGGCTGGCAGCTTGCCTGGCTGGCTTCGCTGGCGGTGCCGGCGTTCGTCGCCCATCAGCAGTGGGGCCTGCCGCTGACCTGGATGGTTGTGCCGGTGCTGGGCGTGGCGGCGGCGCTGCTGTTCCTGCTGCGCGACAGCGCGCGCCGTCAGCTCGCCTCGGAGGTCTGAGATGCCGCTGAACGTGCTCTGCGAACTGCTGCTCTGCACGGCCTGCCTATGGGCCGCGTACGGCGCGCTGCGCGCCAGCCAGACCTGGCGGCTGCTCGGTTTCCTGCTGATCGGCGCGGCGGCGCTGCTCGGCGCCGTGCACTACGCCGGCGTGGAACAGGTCGCCACCGCCCACCAGCAGCTTTCCGCAGTTTCCGGACGCCTGAGCCTGCTGTTGATCGCCCTCGGCGCGGTGCGTGGCGTGCGCCGTCAGGCGCTGGTGCTGGCCCTCGGCGCGCTGATGCTCGGCCTGCCCGAGCAGGCGGCGCTGTTCGGCAACCTGCTGGCGCTACTGGCGATCGGCTGGCCCGGTCGCTCGCAACGCTGGGCCCTGGCCTGCACCGGTTGCCTGCTGTTTCTCTGCGCCGGCCTGGCGGTCGGCACCCGGGGGGAGTGGCTGGGCATCGCGCGCCTGGATCTGTTCCACCTCACGCTGCTGGCTGCCGTGCTGTGCTGGTCGTTCGCCGGACTGTGCGGCACCCGCTGGGCCTGGCCCTGGCGGCCGCTGCCGGCCAACTGAACCCACGGCCCGGCGAGGAGGACGGGCCGTTTATTGCGTTACCGCTGCACCGAGTGCTTCCAGCCACCGGCCCCCTTTGCCGCATTGCGGCCCCCACTGCCCGGGGAGCGGGGCTGGGTTGGCTGGGCAATACCAACAATAAGAATTCGCTGTCGGAGTAACCCTCAATGCAACTCAACTTCCGCACGCCTGGCCTGCCAGCCCGGTCCGCGTTCGCCTGCCTCTTTCCGTTGATGATCGCCGCCCAGTCCGAGGCGGTCGAATTCAGCCTCGCTGACAACCAGATCACCGGCTCGCTGGACACCACCCTGTCGTACGGCCGGCTCTGGCGGGTGCAGTCCCAGGACGGCAGCAACAACGACGTCAACAGCAATGACGGCAACCGCAACTTCAGCCCGGGCCTGGTCTCGGAGGTCTACAAGATCACCTCGGACCTTGAGGCCACCTACCAGAACTACGGGGCCTTCGTGCGCGGCTCGGGGTTCTACGACACGCAGATCATGGACAAGCGCAACGACTACTACGACAACAACCAGCCGTTGCAGCCGAGCCAGAACTACCCGCAGAACGACCGCTTCACCCAAGGCACCCGCGACACCGCCGGGCACCACGCGGAGCTGCTCGATGCCTACCTGTACGGCAACTGGGATGTCGCCGAGCGGCCGCTGACCGTGCGCGTGGGCCGCCAGGTGTTCAACTGGGGCGAGGGGCTGTTCTACCGGGGCGGGGTCAACACCACCAACCCGGTCGACTCGGCGCGCTTTCGCCTGCCCGGCGCCGAGCTCAAGGAAGTCCTGCTGCCGGTCGAGGCACTGAACTTCAACATCGGCCTGACCGACAACCTGTCGATGGACGCCTTCTACCAGTGGAACTGGAAGGAAACCCGTCTCGACCCGGTGGGCACCTTCTTCTCGGAAACCGACCTGTTCGCCGAGGGCGGCAGCACCGGCTACACGCGGGTCGCAGGGTTCGCCAACCCGCAGTTCCAAACCCTCTACCCGCAGCTGTCGGCGACCCATTTCGCCGGTCTGCAGGGCACCCAGTACCTCGACCAGAGCGGCATGTTCAAGGTTTCCGACATCGGCCAGGACATCAACGCCCGCGACGATGGCCAGTTCGGCGTGGCGTTCCGCTACATCGCCGAGGAGCTGAACGCCACCGAGTTCGGCTTCTACTTCGTCAACTACCACAGCAAGGACCCGGTGATCTTCTCGGAGATTGCCTCCAGCTACGCCGGCCTGAACATCGACCAGCTCGCCGGCCTGGGCGGCGCGCCGAACTACGACGCGCTGGTGGCCGCCGCGCGGGGTGGCAACGCTGCGGCGGCGCAGGCGCTGGGCCTGGTGAACGGCGCGGCGGCGGTGGACCTGGCCAACCAGGTGACCGCGCGCCGCGAGTACGGCGAGGACATTCGCATGTACGGGCTGAGCTTCAACACCACGCTCGGCGATGCCTCGGTGTTCGGTGAGCTGGCCTACCGGCCGAACCTGCCGATCGGCGTCGCCACCACCAACGACCTGCTCGGCGACATGCTCGCCCAGGCCGCGGCGTTGGCCGGTGGCCGGCCAGTCCTGATCGGTGGCCAGCAGGTCTCGCTGGGCGGCCAGATCCACGACTACGAGCGGGTCGAGGCGTACAACAGCTCGCTGGGCACGCTGTACAACTTCGGCCCTCGGCTGTCCTTCGACGCCCTGATGGGGGTGGCCGAACTGGCTTCCGAGCACGTGCGCGGCAGCAGCCTGACCTACACCGTCTATGACGGCTCGGTACGCCACTACGCGGGCCGCTCCAACGGCGCCTACGTGTCCGGCTTCGACCGCAGCGATCAGCTGACCCGCGATGCCTACGGCTACACGCTGCTGCTCAGCGGTACCTGGAACGACGTGTTCGCCGGGGTCAACCTGTCGCCGTACGGGGTCTACAAGGAAGACTTCTCCGGCAACTCGCACCAGTCGGGCAACTTCATCGCCGGGCGCCGCGCCTACACCGTGGGCCTCAAGGCCAGCTACCTGAACAGCCTGGAAGCCGAGTTGCAGTACACCGAGTTCTCCGGCGCGGGACAGGAAAACGCCGCCCGCGACCGCGACAACATCGGTTTCAACGTCAAGTACTCCTTCTAATGCCTGCGCGCCGGCCCGCCCGTTGCGCGGCCGGCGCCCGATTGTCCCGGAGAGTTTCCATGCGCAACTTGCGATCGCTTGTCGGCCTGACCGTGGCCCTGACCCTCACCTGTGGCCATGCCCTGGCCGCTGTCTCCGCCCAGGAGGCCGCCCGCCTGCAGAGCGAACTGACCCCGCTGGGCGGTGAACGCGCCGGCAACGCCGCCGGCAGCATTCCCGCCTGGAGCGGCGGCATCACCCAGCCGCCGGCCGGCTACCGGCCGGGCTTGCACCACGTCGATCCGTTCGCCGCGGACCAGCCGCTGTTCACCATCACCAAGGCCAATCTCGAGCAGTACAAGGCCAATCTCACGCCCGGGCAGATCGCCCTGTTCAACAATTACCCGGACAGCTACCAGATGCCGGTCTACCCCAGCCGGCGCAGCGCCTCGGCGCCGCAGTGGGTGTACGACAACACCGCGAAGAACGCGGTCAGCGCCAAGCTGGTGGAGGGCGGCAACGGCTTCGCCGACGCCTACGGCGGCATTCCCTTCCCGATTCCGCAGAGCGGCGTGGAGGCGGTGTGGAACCACATCGCCCGCTACCGCGGCACCTTCATCGTGAGGCGCGCCGCCGAGGCCGCGGTGCAGCGCAACGGCGATTACTCGCTGGTGGTGGCGCAGCAGGAGGCGCTGTTCAAGTTCTACCGCCAGGGCGGCAGCGCCGCCGAACTGGGCAACGTGCTGTTCTACTTCATGAACCTGACCCGCAGCCCGGCGCGCCTGGCCGGTGGCGCGGCGCTGGTCCACGAGACCCTCGACCAGGTGCAGCAGCCGCGTCAGGCCTGGGCCTACAACGCCGGACAACGCCGGGTGCGTCGCGCGCCGAGCTTGGCCTACGACACGCCGATCGCCTCGTCCGATGGCCTGCGCACGGCCGACGACACCGACATGTACAACGGCGCGCCGGATCGCTACGACTGGAAGCTGCTCGGCAAGCGCGAGGTGTACATCCCCTACAACAGCTACAAGCTGTCCAGCGGCGAGTTGACCTACAAACAGCTGCTCACCCCGAACCACCTCAACCCGGCGTTCACCCGCTACGAGCTGCACCGCGTCTGGGTGGTGGAGGGCACGCTGAAGGCCAGCGCGCGGCACATCTATTCCAAGCGCACGCTGTTCCTCGACGAGGACAGCTGGGGCGCCGCCGAAGTCGATCAGTACGACGGCCGCGGCGAGCTGTGGCGGGTGTCGCTGGCCTACCTGAAGAACTACTACGAGCTGCCGACCACCTGGACTTCGCTCGATGTGTTCCACGACCTGCAGGCGCGTCGCTACGACGTGATGAACCTCGACAACGAGGAAGCCACCAGCATCGACTTCGCCCAGCCGTTGCCGGACAACGACTACTTCAGCCCCTCCGCACTGCGCCGCCGCGGCACCCGCTGAGGCCGCGCACAGCCAGGCCGGTGCTTCGCGTCAGTCGACAAGAATCACCGGCGGTTTGTTGGCGTCCTTGAGCAGGAACACCAGGAACTTGGCCGGCTTCTCCTGGCTGGCGTTGCGGCCCACCGTGTGCAGGTCCTGCGGGCCTTCGTGGAAGCTCTGTCCGGGCGTCAGGGTGACCTCCTTGCCGCCGGCCACGCCCATCACGATGGTGCCCTCGAGCACATAGATGAAGCCATGCGCATCGTGGCGATGCACGGGGTCGGCGCCGCCGGGCGGGTACTCCACGGTGATCATTAGTACTTCCTTGCCGGGGTATTCGGGCAACGCCTGGACCATCACCGGCGTCACCGTCGGTGGTGGGGCGGCGGGCGGCTTGTCCGCGGCCAGGGCGGCCGCGCTGCTCAACAGGCCAAGCGAGACGAACAGGGGAGCGATGTGCATGGGGCAGTCCTCAACGGGAGTTCGCGGTAGCCAATCGGCGGCGCCGCGCGGCCGTCAGCGGTCGCTGGCAACGGCGTGCGGCGGCGGGTCAGCGCGGCGGCGCGGCGTTCTTCAGCCAGGTCGCGAAGTGCGTCGCGCCGAGGGTCGGATCGTCGCCGGGAGTCAGTGAGCGATCGTCGATGACCGCACCGAAGTAGCCGGCCTGCGGATCGCCGATCACCTCGCGTGGGTCGCCGTTGTGCTGCAGGTAGGTTCTGGCGAACTCGACCAGCGGCTGGCGATCGGGGCCGGCGACTTCGGTGATGCGATTGTGCGGGTCCTGCTCGGCGACCTTGGCCAGGGCCGCAGCGACGTCGGCCGAGGCGATCGGCTGCAGCGCCGCCGTCGACAGGCGGATGCGTTCGCCGTCGGCGCCGGATTGCGCGATGGCGCCGATGAACTCGAAGAACTGCGTGGCGCGCAGGATCGAGTAGGGCACGCCGGAGGACTTGATCAGCTTCTCCTGGGCCATCTTGGCGCGGAAGTAGCCGCTTTCCAGCATCCGCTCGGTGCCGACTACCGAGAGCGCGACGTGATGGCTGACCCCGGCGGCTTTCTCCGCGGCGGCCAGGTTGCGCCCGGCGCTCTCGAAGAAGGCCAGGGCGGCGGCGTCTTCGAACGACGGCGAGTTGGCGACGTCGACCACCACCTGGGCGCCCTGCAGCGCCTCCTGCAGTCCTTCGCCGGTGACCGCGTTGACCCCGGTGTTCGGCGAGGCGGCGATCACCTCGTGGCCGCGCAAGCGCAGGTTGTTGCACACCTGGGTACCGATCAGCCCGGTACCGCCAATCACGACAATCTTCATGGAAAAACCTCCACGTGCAGGGTGCACCGCGAGGTGCACCTGTCGGTTGGTGACGAGCGACCGGCCACGCCGGCCTAAACTCGCGGATGGCTGCGGCAGATTGGGCACTGCCGCTGCGCAGGACTGTCACGTTAGGTCCGGCGCCCACTGCGGCCAAGGACATAGATCGTGGGATTTCCGCCATGCACCGTCATATCGGTTTTCTGGTCTACCCAGGCTTCGTGCTGCTGGATCTGAGCGGGCCGCTCGAGGCGTTTTCCAACGTCCGCCACTACTCAACCGGTGGTTATCGGCTCAGCGTCGTCTCGATGACCGGCGGCGAGGTGCGCAGCGCCTGCGGGCTGTCGGTGATCACCGAGGTGTTGCGCGCCGAGGCGTTCGACACCCTGCTGGTGGTCGGTGCCCCCGAGCCGCCGGAGGGCGCCTGGGTGATGGAGCTGGCCACGGCGATCCGCCGCCTGGTCGGCGACACCCGGCGCACCGCCAGCGTGTGCACCGGCGCCTTTCTGCTGGCGGCCAGCGGCCTGCTCGACGGCCGCACGGCGACCACCCACTGGTACTACGCGGCGCAGTTGCAGGCGCGCTACCCGGCGGTGCGTGTCGATGGCGACCGGATGTGGAGCGAGGACCAGGGCATCTGGACCTCGGCAGGCATGTCCGCCGGCATCGACATGAGCCTGGCGATGATCGAGCAGGACCTCGGCAAGCAGGTGGCGCTGGCGGTGGCGCGCATGCTGGTGGTGTATTACCGGCGCCCGGGCGGGCAGTACCAGTTCTCCTCGCTGCTGGATTGCGACCCGGGCTCGGATCGCATCCGCAGCACCCTGAGCTTCGCCCGCGAGCACCTGCGCGACAAACTGTCGGTTGAGCGCCTGGCCGAAGTGGCCAACCTCAGCGTGCGCCAGTTCGGCCGCGCGTTCGCCTCGTCGACCGGGATGACCCCTGCGCGCGCGGTCGAGCGCCTACGCGTGGAGGCGGCGCGCCCGCAGATCGAGGGCGGCCGGCAGACGTTCGAGGAGATCGCCCGGCTGAACGGCTTCATCGATGCCGGACGCATGTGCCAGAGCTTCCTGCGGGTGATCGGCCGGACGCCGCAGGAACTGCGCCGCGGCGCCCGTGAGGTGGACGCGCTGCCGCTCCCGGCGCGGCTGGAGCCGGCGCCGCGCGCCCCGTATCGCAAAGCGGGGCGCTGAGCGCGCTCAGATATGCAGGGCGTGCCCCAGCGCGCGCAGGGCGGTTTCCTGCACCGCTTCGCCGAGGGTCGGGTGGGCGTGGATGGTGCCGGCGATGTCTTCCAGGCAGGCATTCATCTCCAGCGACTGGACGAACGCCGTGGACAGCTCCGAGACCGCCTTGCCCACCGCCTGCCAGCCGAGGATCAGGTGGTTGTCGCGGCGCGCCACCACGCGGACGAAGCCGTCGCTGGACTCCAGAGTCATCGCCCGGCCGTTGGCGGCGAACGGGAAGCTCGCCACGATGCAGTCCAGCCCGGCGGCCTTGGCCTGTTCCGGGGTCTGGCCGACCACCACCACTTCCGGGTCGGTGAAGCACACCGCGGGGATCGCCGTCGGCGCGAATTCGCGGCGCTTGCCGGCGATCAGTTCGGCGACCATCTCGCCCTGGGCCATGGCGCGGTGCGCCAGCATCGGTTCTCCGGCCAGGTCGCCTATCGCCCAGACGTTGCGCATCGAGGTACGGCACTGCGCGTCGACCTTCACCGCGCGGCCGTGCATGTCCAGGTGCAGGGCTTCCATGTTCCAGCCGCTGGCATTGGGGTGGCGGCCGACGGCGAGCAGCACCTGGTCGGTCTCGATCACCCGCTGCGCGCCTTGGTCGTCGCGTACGCGCAGGCCGTGGCCGCCCGGTTCCAGGCCCATCACGCTATGGCCGAGGTAGAGCTCGATGCCCAGTTTGCGCAGCGCGGCGGCGACCGGCTTGGTCAGCTCCTCGTCGTAGCTGGGCAGGATGCGCGGCTGCGCTTCCACCACCGTGACCTCGACGCCCAGCTTGCGGTAGGCGGTGCCGAGCTCCAAGCCGATGTAGCCGCCACCGACCACCGCCAGGCGCTTGGGCAGCGACTTGGGCGCCAGCGCCTCGGTGGAGGAGATGACGTTGCCGCCGACCGGCAGGAACGGCAGCTCCACCGACTTCGAACCGGTGGCCAGCAGCATGTGTTCGCAGTGGATCTGCTGCGTGCCGCCCGCGGCGAGATCGACTTCCACGGTCTTGCCGTCGACGATCTTCGCCCAGCCCTCCACCACGCTGACGCCGTGCTTCTTCAGCAGCGCGGCGACGCCGGTGGTCAGGCGGTCGACAATGCCGTCCTTCCATTCCACGGTGCGCTGGATGTCGATGCTCGGCGCCTGCACGCTGATGCCCAGCGCCGAGTGGCCGGCGAATTCGCGGGCCTTGAGGTATTCCTCGGCGGCGTGGATCAGTGCCTTGGACGGGATGCAGCCGATGTTCAGGCAGGTGCCGCCGAGGGCGGCGCCTTCCACCAGCACGGTGCGGATGCCGAGCTGGCCGGCGCGGATCGCGGCGACGTAGCCGCCGGGGCCGCCGCCGACGATCAGTAGCGTGGTTTCAGTGACGTGAGCCATCGACGCTTACTCCAGGAACAAGGTGGCGGGGTGTTCGAGCAGGCCGCGCACGGCCTGGATGAAGGCTGCCGCGTCCATGCCGTCGACCACCCGGTGATCGAAGGAGGAGGACAGGTTCATCATCTTGCGCACCACGATCTGGCCATTGACCACCATAGGCCGCTCGACCATGCGGTTGACCCCGACGATCGCCACTTCCGGGTGGTTGATCACCGGCGTGCTGGCGATGCCGCCCAGCGCGCCGAGGCTGCTCAGGGTGATGGTCGAGCCGGACAGCTCCTCGCGGCTGGCCTTGCCACTGCGCGCGGCCTCGGCCAGGCGCGCCACTTCCGCGGAATTGCCCCATAGGTCGCGGGATTCGGCGTTGCGCAGCACCGGCACCATCAGGCCGTTGTCGCTCTGCGTGGCGACGCCCAGGTGTACCGCGCCGTAGCGGGTGACCACGTCGGCCTCGTCGTCGTAGCGGGCGTTGAGCTGCGGGAACTCGCGCAGGGCGACCACCATCGCGCGGGCAATGAAGGGCAGCAGGGTCAGCTTGCCGCGCGCCGCGCCGTACTTGGCGTTGAGGTGCTGGCGCAGGGCCTCGAGGTCGGTGACGTCGATTTCCTCGACATAGCTGAAGTGCGGAATGCGCCGCTTGGCCTCGGCCATCTTCTGCGCGATCTTGCGGCGCAGGCCGATCACCGGAATCTTCTGCTCGTCGTGGCGCGCGGCGTAGCCGGAGGCCACGGTGGCGCCGCCGTGGGTCAGGTAGTGCTCCAGGTCGTCGGGGAGGATGCGCCCGGCGGGGCCGCTGCCCTGCACGAACTGCAGCTCGACGCCCAGGTCGCGGGCGCGCTGGCGGATCGCCGGGGAGGCCAGCGGCTTTTCTCCCGGCGCACGGCGCACCGCCGGCGTCGCCGCCGGGCGGGCTGCCGGGGCGACCACCTTGAGTTCGACGCGGGGCTGCTCGGGCTTGGTTGGTTGCGGGGCGGCTTGCGCGGCGGTTGCGGGCTTGGCTGCCGGCTGGGCCGGCGCGGCCTCCTCGGCCTGCGTCGGCGCGGCTTCCTTGAGGTTGCCCTGGCCTGCCACTTCCAGGCGGATCAGTTCACCGCCGACCGCCAGCACCTGGCCTGGCACCCCGCCCAAGGCGAGGATCTTGCCGGCCACCGGCGAGGGGATTTCGACCGTGGCTTTGTCGGTCATGACTTCGGCCAGCACCTGGTCCTCATGCACCTCGTCGCCGACCTGCACGTGCCACTCCACCAGCTCGACTTCGGCGATGCCTTCGCCGATATCCGGCATCTTGATGACGTGAATGCCCATTCAGACCTCCATGGCACGCTTGAATGCGGCGCCGACGCGCGCCGGCCCGGGGAAGTAGTCCCATTCCTGAGCGTGCGGGTAGGGGGTGTCCCAGCCGGTCACGCGCGCGATGGGCGATTCGAGGTGGTGGAAGCAGTTCTCCTGGACCAGCGACATCAGCTCGGCGCCGTAGCCGCAGGTGCGGGTGGCCTCGTGAACGATGACGCAGCGGCCGGTCTTCTTCACCGACGCGACGATGGTGTCCAGGTCCAGCGGCCAGAGGCTGCGTAGGTCGATGATCTCGGCGTCGATACCGGTCTCCGCGGCCGCGGTCTGCGCCACGTAGACGGTGGTGCCGTAGGTCAGCACGGTGAGTTCGCTGCCTTCGCGGGCGATCACCGCCTTGTCCAGCGGCACGCTGTAGTAGCCATCCGGCACCTGGCTGGCCGGGTGCTTGGACCAGGGCGTCACCGGGCGGTCGTGGTGGCCGTCGAACGGGCCGTTATACAGGCGCTTCGGTTCGAGGAAGATCACCGGGTCGTCGTTCTCGATGCAGGCGATCAGCAGGCCCTTGGCGTCGTAGGGGTTGGACGGCATCACCGTGCGCAGGCCGCAGACCTGGGTGAACATCGCCTCCGGGCTCTGGCTGTGCGTCTGCCCGCCGTAGATGCCGCCACCGCAGGGCATGCGCACCACCATCGGCACGATGAAGTCGTTCACCGAGCGGTAGCGGATGCGCGCGGCCTCGGAGACCAGCTGGTCGGTGGCCGGGTAGACGTAGTCGGCGAACTGGATTTCCACCACCGGGCGCAGGCCGTAGGCGCCCATGCCGACGGCGGCACCGATGATGCCGCTCTCCGAGATCGGCGCGTCGAACACCCGCGAGCTGCCGTACTTCTTCTGCAGGCCCTCGGTGCAGCGGAACACGCCGCCGAAGTAGCCGACGTCCTGGCCGAACACCACGACGTTGTCGTCGCGCTCGAGCATGACGTCCATCGCCGAGCGCAGCGCCTGGATCATGGTCATGCTGGTTACTGCCTGGGCGTTTTCCGTTTGCGGGTTCATGGCATTCATACCCCGAGCTCCTGACGCTGCCGGCGCAGATGCTCCGGCAGGTCCTTGTAGACGTCCTCGAACATGCTGGCGGCGCTGAACACGTGGCCGTCGACCAGCGAACCGTGGCGTTCGGCTTCCTTCTGCGCGGCGATCACTTCCGCCTCCAGTTCCTTGTGCAGCGCCTCGTGCTGCTCCTCCGACCAGATGCCGAGGGCGACCATGTGCTGCTTCAGGCGGGCGATCGGGTCGCCGAGCGGAAAGTTGGTGTAGTCGTCGGCCGGGCGGTATTTCGACGGATCGTCGGAGGTGGAGTGTGGGCCGGCGCGGTAGGTGACCCATTCGATCAGGCTCGGGCCGAGGTTGCGCCGCGCGCGTTCGGCGGCCCATTGCGAGGCGGCGAACACGGCGAGGAAGTCGTTGCCGTCGACGCGCAGCGAGGCGATGCCGCAGCCGACGCCACGGTTGGCGAAGGTGGTGCCTTCACCGCCGGCAATGGCCTGGAAGGTGGAGATCGCCCACTGGTTGTTGACGACGTTGAGGATCACCGGCGCGCGGTAGACGTGGGCGAAGGTCAGGGCGGTGTGGAAGTCCGCTTCCGCGGTGGCGCCGTCGCCGATCCACGCCGAGGCGATCTTGGTATCGCCCTTGATCGCCGAGGCCATGCCCCAGCCGACCGCCTGGATGAACTGGGTGGCGAGGTTGCCGGAAATCGAGAAGAACCCGTACTCGCGGCTGGAATACATGATCGGCAGCTGGCGGCCCTTGAGCGGGTCGGCCTCGTTGGAGAGCAGCTGGCAGATCATGTCCTTCAGCGGGTAGTTGCGCGTGATCAGGATGCCCTGCTGGCGATAGGTCGGGAAACACATGTCGCCGTCCTTCAGCGCCATGGTGTGGGCGGTGGCGATGGCCTCTTCGCCCAGGCACTGCATGTAGAAGGACATCTTCTTCTGCCGCTGCGCGGTGGTCATGCGCGCGTCGAAGATGCGCGTCTTGAGCATGGCGCGCAGGCCGGTTTCCAGCTGCTCGTGGCTCAGCTGCGGGTTCCAGTCGCCGCATGCCTGGCCGTCGTCGTCGAGCACCCGCACCAGGCTGTAGGCGAGGTCGCTGGTCTGCGCCGGCTCCACGTCGATGGCCGGCTTGCGCACGGTGCCGGCGGGAGACAGGTGCAGGTAGGAGAAATCGGTCTTGCAGCCAGGACGCCCGGTGGGTTCCGGGACGTGCAAGCGCAGCGGAGCGTAATCGGTCATGGCGTGCCTCCGGCCTTTGCGGCCCAAGGAAGGGGTCGGAAAGGGCTCAGCGAACAGGCGCGGCGGCGAACGGACTGGGCGGGTGCAACCCGGGTTGGGCAGCGGCGAAAAAATGGCGCGCGCGGACGCGGCGGAGGAGCGGGGTGTGCGTGACGTCACTCATGGTGAGGTCCTCGTCGTTTGTTCTTGTGAATTCAGTATATGCCTCGGTAGATGGTTTTTTGCTCCAAATTGACTCGCTTAAGCGACAGTGATTAGTATGTTTGAACTAACAAAAACCAAAACAGTAGAACAGCTCACCATGGCCGAACTCGATCGCATCGACCTCAAGATTCTCCGCGCCCTGGCCGAGGATGGCCGCCTGAGCTGGCGCGACCTGGCCCTCAAGGTGGGCCTGTCGCTGACCCCGACGCTGCGTCGGGTGCGCCGCCTGGAGGAGGAGCACTACATCCAGGGCTACTTTGCGCGCCTCGACGAGGAGCGTCTGTCCGGGGCGATGAGCGTGTTCGTCTCCGTCTCCTTAGAAAAGCAGACCGGCGATTACCTCGCCCGGTTCGAGGAGCGCATCGTCGACGCACCGCAGGTGATGAGCTGCTTCCAGATGACCGGCGATGCCGACTACATGCTGCGGGTGGTGGTCAAGGACCTCGCCGCCTACCAGGCCTTCCTCACCAACACCCTGACCTGCATCCCCGGGGTTGCCGGCATCAAGTCGGCGTTCGCCCTGAAGTCGGTGATGCTGCGTTCCGCACCACCGATCTGAGTCGCTGACAGCGCGGGCGTTGGCGCGGAAAAAATGCGATCTTTGCCGCGATCGGTGGCCCGTGCGCGTCTGCGCGCACCGGTTCGGCTAGGCTGAATATCGGGTCGCCGTCGTCCCATCGCATTAAGGAGAAATCGATGTTGGAACAACGTCCCATTGAGCGACCGGTCTCGCGGGAACTACTGGATGTACTGATCCGTGCCGGCTTGGTGGCCGCGCTGGTGGTCACCTGCTACACGATTTTCCATCCCTTCCTGAACCTGATGCTGTGGTCGCTGATCATGGCGGTGACCCTGTATCCGCTGAATTCGCTGCTCGCCGCGCGCCTTGGTGAGCGGCGCGGACGTGCGGCGTTCGTCATCGTGCTGCTCGGCCTGCTGCTGTTGATGATGCCGCTGGCCTTGCTCGGCGGCTCGATCGTCGATTCGGTGCAGGTCGGCAAGCAGATGCTTGAGCAGGGTGGTGGCCTGCGTATTCCGCCGCCGCTGCCGTCGGTGGCGACCTGGCCGATCATTGGCGAGCCGCTGTTCAAGTTCTGGGAGCACGCCTCCAGCGACATGAGCTGGTTGTTGCATCAGGTCGGCCCGCACATCCAGGGCACGCTCAAGTTGATCCTCGGCAAGCTGGCCGGTGCCGGCATGGGCTTGATGATCTTCATCTTCGCGCTGGTGATCGCCGGCATCATCATGGCCAATGGCGAGGCGGGCACCCGCTCGGCATACGCCATCGCCACGCGCATCTCCGGCCCGGAGCGTGGCCCGCAGATCGCCGAGCTGTGCACCTCGACCATTCGTGCGGTGGCTCAGGGGGTGGTGGGGATCGCTTTCATCCAGATGCTCCTGGTCGGCGTCGGCCTGGTACTGATGGGCATCCCCGGTGCCGGTTTGCTGGCGCTGGCGGTGCTGCTGCTCGGCATCATGCAGCTGCCGATCGCACTGATCACCCTACCGGTGATCGCCTATGCGTTCGCGGTGCATGGCGTCTCGGTGGCCAGCGTGGTGTTTGCCGTGTGGACCTTCGTCGCCGGTCTGGTCGACAACTTCCTCAAGCCGCTGCTGCTCGGCCGTGGCGTCGCGGTGCCGATGCCGGTGGTGCTGATCGGCGCGCTGGGCGGGATGGTTGCCAACGGCATCATCGGCCTGTTCATCGGCCCGGTGCTGTTGGCGGTCGGCTACAAGCTGTTCATGTCCTGGGTCTATCAGTCCCCGGGCGGGGCACCGGTAGCTGCGCCGGGGCCGGTGGAGCAGCTACCCCCCGGCCCGACGAGCTGACGTCGGTTCAGCCTTGCAGCTGGGTGTCGATGCGAATCTCGCCGCTCAGCAGCTTGTGGATCGGGCAGGCGTTGGCGATTTCCAGCAGACGCTGACGCTGCGCCGCGTCGAGTTCGCCGTGTAGGGTCACGCGCCGCTCGATCTGCGTCAGCGCCGGCGGCGTCAGCTGTTCGGCGCTGATGAACAGCTCGACGTCGAGGCCGGTCAGCGGCAGTTCCTTGCGCCGCGCGTACATGCTCACGGTGATCGCCGTGCAGGCGCCCAGCGCGGAGAGCAGCAGCTGGTGCGGCGAGGGGCCGCTTTCACCGCCGCCGAGGCTCTGTGGCGCATCGCCGAACCACTGGTGGGCGCCTTCGGACAGCGTGACGCGATAAGGTATGGCGCCGATGCTGGCGCTGACGATTTCCTGGCTCATGCGATGTATTCCCCCGGGGATGTGAAGCGCTAACGGTAGCAGGCCGAGCGGCGCGCTGGCACGGCACGCTCAGCATTCGATGATGTTGACGGCCAGGCCGCCACGGGCGGTTTCCTTGTACTTGCTCTTCATGTCGGCGCCGGTCTGGCGCATGGTGCGGATCACCTTGTCCAGCGAGACATAGTGTTTGCCGTCACCGCGCAGGGCCATGCGCGCGGCGTTGATCGCCTTCACCGAGCCCATCGCATTGCGCTCGATGCACGGCACCTGGACCAGGCCGCCAATCGGGTCGCAAGTCAGCCCGAGGTTGTGCTCCATGCCGATCTCGGCGGCGTTCTCCACCTGTTGCGCGGTGCCGCCGAGCACTTCGCAGAGCGCCCCGGCGGCCATCGAACAGGCCACGCCTACCTCGCCCTGGCAGCCGACTTCGGCGCCGGAGATCGAGGCGTTCTCCTTGTACAGGATGCCGATGGCCGCCGCGGTGAGCAGGAAGCGTTCGACGCCGTCGGCATTGGCTCCGACGATGAAGCGCGTGTAGTAGTGCAGCACAGCGGGAATGATCCCGGCGGCGCCATTGGTGGGCGCGGTCACCACGCGGCCACCGCTGGCGTTCTCCTCGTTGACTGCCAGGGCGTACAGGTTGACCCAGTCGAGCACAATGAGGTTGTCGCGCAGGTTGGCTTCCGGGTGTTCGCTGAGCTGGCGGTACAGCGCCGCGGCGCGGCGTTTGACCTTCAGGCCGCCGGGCAGGATGCCCTCGCTGTGGCAGCCATTGGTCACGCACTCCTGCATGACGCTCCAGATTTCCTGCAGCTTCGCCGAGGTCTCCTTGGCCGGGCGCCAGGCCTTTTCGTTCTCGCGCATCAGGTCGCTGATCGCCAGCTCGTGCTGCGCGCAGTGTTCGAGCAGCTGCTTGGCGGTGGTGAAGGGGTAGGGCAGTTCGGTGCGGTCGGCGACGATGCGATCCAGTCCGGCGGCATTCTCATCGACGACGAAGCCGCCGCCGACCGAGTAGTACTCGCGGCTGCGCAGCTGCAAGCCGGCGCTGTCGAAGGCGCGGAAAATCATGCCGTTGGGGTGGAAGGACAGCGGCTTGCGGATGAACGCCAGGTGCTCCTTCTCGTTGAAGGCCACGGCCTTACGTCCCAGCAGTTGCAGCTCGCCGCTGCTGCGGATGGTCTCCAGTCGTGCCGGGATGCCCTGGGTGTCGACGCGGTCCGGTTGCTCGCCTTCCAGACCGAGGAGCACCGCCTTGTCGCTGCCGTGGCCCTTGCCGGTGGCGCCCAGCGAGCCGTACAGCTCGACCTTGACGCTGGTGGTGGCCTGTAATAGGTCGTCGCGCTGCAGGCCTTCGGCGAAGCGCAGCGCGGCGCGCATCGGCCCCACGGTGTGCGAGCTGGACGGGCCAATACCAATCTTGAACAGGTCGAAGACGCTGAGTGCCATGGCGCAGGATGTCTGGCGGAGGGTTCTCTCAGCTTAGCTGGGTGCGCGTCGGGGCAGCACTGGTCGGACAAGGTGCGGGGCGGGCAGCGCGTTGCCGGGCGAAACGGCAAGGACGGTTTCAGATCTCGTCGCGGCGGGCTTCGCGCTGCAGCTGATAGACGAAGCGCTCGATCTGCCGCTGCTCCAGGCCGCTCATGCGGTGGAAGCGGGTGCCGGCGAAGCTGATGTCGAGCTTCTCGTCGTAGATCACGTGGCGCAGCTCGACCGAGGTAGTCATCGCGCCGAACGGCAGGTGTGCGGTGAAGCGCTCGTAGACCTGACCGCTTTGCAGCTGCTTGCTGACGTCGCCAGGGAAGCGCAGCTTGCAGCCGGTGGCGGAGATGTCCAGCAATTGGCCCTTCAGGCCGGCTTTCAGGCGCTCGCCTGCCAGCTCGACGCTGACCAGCTGGGCCTGCTTCAAGGGCGCACGGAAGGCATTGCGACGCTGGTGGTAGAGCACTTCGGTGGGCAGCAGGCTCCAGTAGCAGCGGTGCCCTTCGAACTCGCCGATCTGCACCGGTTGATGGCATTCCCAGGCGATGCGTACACCGTCGTGGAAGCCTTCGACCTTGAAGCTTTCACCGCCCACCAGGAAGCGCTCGCCGTCGTTGGGCACCAGCTCGTCGAACGCCAGGTAGCCGCGTTCGCGGTTGATTTCGATCAGGTAGCTTTGAAAGCGCTGGCTGCGTTCGTGGAACGTGATCACCAGCGGGTCGTGATGTTGGTGCAGTTGGCGCAGGTTGGCGAAGATCTCTAGCGGCGCTTTGAGGGTCTTGGGTGGCTGCGGGCCATTATCCGCGTTGAAGGGGTTGGACACGGTCCACAAATCTCCGAGCTAACTCTGGCGCTAGCATACTGGCGTTCTGCCGGCATGTCCGTTGCCTTTCTTGTTCTGATCTTGCCCCGATCTCGCTGGCGACGTGCCTGGGTGGGCGGTTTCGTCGAGCGGGCCGGGCGTCAGGCCTGGCTCAAGGGGCGCTGCGAGGCGATTTTAGCGGCGCCGCCACGGCTGTCATAGAGGTTCGGAGTATCACTGCCGCCGCGCAGGATGCCCAGCACGCTGCGTACCGAGGCCTGGCTGGTGTGCACGACGCGGCCGTTGCGCAGGTTGGCGTTCTGGCATTGTTCCAGCAGGGCGGTGAGTTCGTCGCTACGTGCTAGCAGGTCTGCGCCATGCACCGAGCGCTCGGCGAGCGCCTCGAGCCCACTGCGATCGGGGCTGAGCTGCAGTTTGAGCATGATCTGGCTGCGTTCGCTGCCGTGCTGGGAGAGTTGTGCGAGCAGCGGCTGCTTTTCGCCGAGCAGCTGCTCGAGGCGTGGCAGGTCGCGGTCGCTCAGGGCTTGGAATTCCGCATCGATCAGCTCAAGCAGACGCTGCATGGTGCCGATATCGTCAGTGAGAAGGCGCAGCAAGGTAACGTCGAGCATGGCAGGCCCTGGGAGTTAGCAGGCACGAGGCCTGGGTTGCGTCCAACGCCCCAGCGCAGCCAGTGGACTAGCGCTGGGACTCGAAGTCGAGCAGTTTGCCGGCGACGCGCTGGCTGTCGACCTGGTAACTGCCGTCGGCAATCGCTTGTTTGAGGCGCTCAACACGCGCCTTGTCGACAACTGGCTGGTCGCCCAGCTTTTCGGTGATCTTCTGCAACTGCTGGGCCTCCTGGCTGAGCTGCACGGATTCACCCGCTTTCGGAGCCGGCGCGGGAGTAGCTGGCGCTGGCGTCGAAGTGGTCTGGTTGGCGCCGACGGCATCGCCACGAGCACCAGACTGAGTGCCGGCAGCCCGCCCAGTGGTGCTGGGGGTAGCGGCATTGTTGGGCCGGTTGAAGTCGATGACCATGATGCAAAAACCTCTGAAGGTGTTGGACGCTTGCCTAGCTTTTCGGCCATGCCTGAGAAAACTTTAGAAGAAAATCTCGCCTTTCTTCTTTCAGCTTCGAGTGGCCGGACCTCGCCATGTTCCTTGGCGCTCGGCAAATCCATCGATCAGAGCAGTTTAGGGATATTGGGCGCGTCGGCGCCACCAGAAAAATGCCGCTACATGGCAACCTCGACCACCCCGGGAGCGGCCACGCGGGCCTTGATCACGCGCTGCGAACTGAGGTTGCGCACGCGAATCTGTTCGCCTTCGGTGCCGTCGGACAGCGCTTCGCCGTTCATATGTACGTTGATCTTGTTGCTGCGCACGTTGATCTGCACCTGGTCGCCTTTGCGCACCATCTCCGCCTGCTGCAGGAAGGTCGGGGTGAGGATCTGGTCCGGCTGCACGGGGCGGGTGACTTTCTTGCCTAGCGCCTGCTCGGGTTCGGTGAGGTAGCCCTGGCTGAGCAGGCCGACGTCGCGTTCGACCAGGCTGATGTCGCCTTCCCCGAGCACCGTGCTGCGCTTCAGCGGTCGGCTGGCGATCAGTACCTCGCGGTACAGCTTGACCTGAGCCGGAATGAAAATGGTCCACGGCGTCGCGCCTTCGCAGCGCACCCGCACGGTGACGCGCCCGAGCGGCTTGGCCGGACTTTCCAGTGAGGCCGTCAATTCCCTGTCGCACTGCGGCATGCGCAAGCGCGAGTCGAGGTCGTTGACCTGGATTTCGTAGCGGCCGGGAATCGCGCTCTGCTGCAAATAGTCTTCGACGGTGAACTCAAGAAATCCCTGGGTCACGCCGATAAGTTGCTCAGGCGGGGTGATGTCGGCGAGGCTGGCAGCGCTATAGCCAAAACATGGCAGAATCAGGCAGAAGGCCTGGCATTGTGCCAGTAGGCGCCGAGAATATGTCGTTAGCAGTTTCATGACGGCTTGAGTAGCAAGGCCCGTGCCGCCTTCAGGCAACGGCGCTAATAGAGAGGAGGCAGGGCATGGCCGGTGTGATGGATTCAGTTAACCAGCGGACGCAACTGGTCGGGCAGAACCGGCTGGAGCTGCTGCTGTTTCGCCTGGATGGCCGACAGCTGTACGGAATCAACGTGTTCAAGGTGAAGGAGGTGCTGCAGTGCCCCAAGCTCACCCTGATGCCGAAATCGAGCCCGGTGGTGCGCGGTGTCGCCAACATCCGTGGCGGCACCATCCCGATCATCGATCTGGCGCTGGCCACCGGCCGGCGCGGTCTCGAAGACCTGACCAACAGCTTCGTGATCATCACCGAGTACAACACCAAGGTGCAGGGCTTCCTGGTGCGTTCGGTGGAGCGCATCGTCAACATGAATTGGGAAGAAATCCTGCCGCCGCCAAAGGGCACCGGCCGTGAGCACTACCTGACCGCGGTCGCGCAACTCGACCAGCAGCTGGTGGAAATCATCGACGTGGAGAAGATCCTCGCCGAAGTGGCGCCGACCTCCGAAGTGATTTCCGAAGGCGTGATCGACGCCGTCACCCAGAGCAAGGCGGTGCACAAGCACGTGCTGATCGTCGACGACTCGTCGGTGGCGCGTAAGCAGGTGGTGCGTTGCCTGCAGACCGTTGGCGTGGAAGTCACCGCGCTGAACGACGGCCGCGAGGCGCTGGAATACCTGCGCAACATGGTTGATTCGGGCAAGAACCTCGACGAGGAACTGCTGATGCTGATTTCCGACATCGAGATGCCGGAAATGGATGGCTATACCCTGACTGCCGAGATTCGCCACGATCCGCGCATGCAGAAGCTGCATATCCTCCTGCATACTTCGCTCTCCGGCGTATTCAATCAGGCTATGGTGAAGAAAGTCGGCGCTGACGACTTCCTCGCCAAATTCCGTCCTGACGATTTGGCGTCGCGCGTGGTCGAACGCATCAGAGTGGCAGACGGGGGCTGATCCTTGGCCTTTGAAGAATTTCCCAGTTGGGTGAGGCGGTCCTAGTGTCTTCAGGTGATTTGGGTTTCGAGCAATTCCGGACATTCCTGGAAAAGGCCTGTGGCATCCTGCTGGGCACCAACAAGCAGTACCTGGTCTCCAGCCGGTTGAACAAGCTGATGGACCAGAACAGCATCAAGAGCCTCGGGGAGCTGGTTCAGCGCATGGAATCGATGCCGCGCAGCGGGCTGCGCGAGCAGGTGGTCGATGCCATGACCACCAACGAAACCCTGTGGTTTCGCGATACCTATCCGTTCGAGGTGCTGAAGAGCCGCGTCCTGCCGGAACTGCTCAAGGAAACGCCGAACCAGCGCATCCGCATCTGGTCGGCGGCGGCCTCGTCCGGCCAGGAGCCGTTCTCGCTGTCGATGGCCATCGACGAATACGAGCGCAGCAACCCGGGCATGTTGCGCGGTGGCGCGCAGATTCTCGGCACCGACCTTTCCAGTTCGATGCTGCAGGCCTGCCGCGCCGGCGAGTACGACAGCCTGGCAATCGGCCGTGGTCTGTCGCAGGAGCGCCTGCAGCGCTTCTTCGACAACAAGGCGCCGGGCCGCTGGGGCGTCAAACCGGCGATCAAGAGCCGCGTCGAGTTCCGCGCGCTGAACCTGCTGGACAGCTACGCCACGCTGGGCAAGTTCGACATCGTGTTCTGCCGCAACGTGCTGATCTATTTCTCCGCCGAAGTGAAGCGCGACATCCTGCTGCGCATTCATGCCACGCTGCGCCCGGGCGGCTACCTGTTCCTCGGCGCTTCCGAAGCGCTGAACGGCCTGCCCGATCACTATCAGATGGTCCAGTGCAGCCCAGGGATCATCTACAAGGTGAAGTGAGCCAAGGGGTGACGAGAAGGGAGGCGCAAGCCTCCCTTTTTTATTGCCTGCCAGTTTGCCGGCGCCGGCAAAAGCGGCGGCGTTTTGGCGGCAAGCACGACGGTCGCCATTGCCTTAGGGCGGAAAGGGCTTGCCGCTGGCGGCGGCAATTTGGCGCTGACAAATAGTTAAGTCATTGAAATTAAACGAAATAAAAATATGGCATGTGCTTTGCTTTATGGCTGACAGGCAAATCAGACCGGCAAGGTTCGTTGACCATGAGCATCAACTTCGACTCCGCCCTCGGCATCCACGAAAAAGCACTCAGCTTCCGCGCGCAGCGTTCTGAGGTGTTGGCCAACAACATCGCCAACGCCGACACGCCGAACTACAAGGCCCGTGACCTGGACTTCGCTTCGGTGCTGGCGCAGCAGAGCGAGAAGACTCAGCGCGGCACCTTCCAGATCAGCCGCACCAACAGCCAGCACATTGCCGTCGATGGCCTCGACATCGGCGACGCCACGCTGCAGTACCGCAACCCGAACCAGGCCTCGATCGACAAGAACACCGTCGATCCGCAACTCGAGCAGGCCAGCTTCGCGGAGAACTCGGTGCAGTTCCAGGCCAGCTTCACGCTGCTCAACAGCAAGTTCAAAGGGCTGATCAGCGCCCTGCGCGGCGAATAACGGAGAACCCCAGCCATGTCCCTGTCCAGTGTCTTCAACATTGCCGGAACCGGCATGAGTGCCCAGACCACCCGTCTGAACACCATCTCCAGCAACATCGCCAACGCCGAGAGCGTGTCGTCGAGCGTCGACCAGACCTACCGTGCGCGGCATCCGGTGTTCGCCACCATGATGGCCAACGCGCAGAGCGAAACCGGCGACCGCGGTTCGCTGTTCGCCGATCAGGATCAGGCCGGTGTCGGCGTGCAGGTGCTCGGCGTGGTCGAGGACCGGAGCACCCTGACCCCGCGCTACGAGCCGAACCATCCGGCGGCCGACGAGAACGGCTACGTCTACTACCCGAACGTCAACGTGGTCGAGGAAATGGCGGACATGATCTCCGCCAGCCGTGCCTTCCAGACCAACACCGAAATGATGAACACCGCCAAGCAGATGATGCAGAAAGTGCTGACCCTGGGTCAGTAAGGCAAGGATGAGGACTCACCATGGCCATCGATAGCACCAGCTCCACCAGCTCCGTTCTTGATCAGTACCAGATCAAGAACCAGACCGGCACCACGAAGAAGGAAGAGCTGGGCAAAGACGCCTTCCTCAACCTGCTGGTCGCGCAGATGAACAACCAGAACCCGCTGGAGCCGCAGGGCAACAGCGAGTTCGTTGCCCAGCTGGCGCAGTTCAGCCAGGTCGAGGGCGTGCAGCAGCTGAACGACAGCATGAGCACGCTGCTCTCCGGCTATCAGTCCTCGCAGGCGCTGCAGGCCTCGTCGCTGGTCGGTCGCAAGGTCATCGTGCCGACCGAGAAGGCGGTGGTCGACACCAGCGAAACCTTCAAGGCCAGCCTGGTCCTGCCGGTCTCCAGCAGCAACGTGTACGTCAACGTCTACGACAGCAACGGCGCCACGGTGAACCGCATCAACCTCGGCACCCAGGCGGCTGGCAACGTCAGCTTCATGTGGGACGGCAAGGACGCGTCCGGCAACCTGATGCCGCCGGGCACCTACAAGTTCGAGGCGCAGGCGAGCTACGCCGACGGCACCAAGGGTCTCTACACCCTGCTGCCGGCCAACGTCGACAGCGTCACCCTTGGGCAGAGCGGCAGCGAGCTGCAGCTCAACCTGGCGGGCATCGGCAGCGTGCCGCTGTCGCAAGTGCAGATCATCGGTCAGTAACCCACCGGACAACTACCGCCGGTTGTCCCGGCAAAGGAGACTTCCATGTCGTTCAACATCGGTCTCAGCGGCCTGCGTGCCGCGACCAAGGATCTCAACGTTACCGGCAACAACATTGCCAACGCCGGTACCGCAGGCTTCAAGCAATCGCGTGCCGAGTTCGCCGACGTGTACGCCGCCTCGGTGGTGGGCTCCGGCTCCAACCCGACCGGCAGCGGCGTGCTGCTGTCCAACGTGTCGCAGATGTTCAACCAGGGCAACATCAACTACACGCAGAACTCGCTGGACCTGGCGATCAACGGCAACGGTTTCTTCGTCACCAGCAACAACGGCGACATCAGCTACACCCGTGCGGGCTATTTCGGCACCGATCGCGAAGGCAACCTGGTCAACAACTTCGGCTACAAGCTGCAGGGCTACCCAGTCGACGGCAACGGCAACCTGCAGAACGGCGTGGTCAGTGACCTGACCATCTCGACCAGCAACCAGGCGCCGAAGTCCACCACGCAGATCGCCCAGAAGTTCAACCTGAACTCGGCGACCAAGGCTCCGACCAACACCCCGTTCAACCCGAGCGACCCGACCACCTACACCTCGTCGACCTCGGTCAACATCTACGACTCGCAGGGCAACGCCCATGTGATGACCCAGTACTTCATCAACAACTCCGACCCGACGGCCACTCCGGCGGTGACCAACAACTGGACGATGAACGTGCTGATCGACGGGCGTAACCCGGCCAATCCGGTAGCCGATCCAGGTGACCCGGCCGCAACTCCGCCCGTTCCGCCGACCACCGGCACCGAGCCGTACAGCATCAACCTGATGTTCAACTCCGACGGTTCGCTGAACACTACTGGCATGGCTGCCGGTGGCGACCTCAACTTCGATCCGGACACCGGCCTGATGACTCTCGACGACTGGGTGCCGGCCACCTCCGACGGCGGCACGCCAGCGACCTGGGCACCGAACGGGGCGAACAACCCGGTGGTGCCGATGCAGATCGACCTGCGCGGTTCGACCCAGTACGCCAGCGCGTTCGCGGTCAACAGCGTCAGTCAGGATGGCTACACGACTGGCCAGTTGTCCGGTCTGGAAATCGACGACACCGGGGTGATCTTCGCCCGCTACACCAACGGTCAGTCCAAGGTGCAGGGCCAAGTAGTGCTGGCCAACTTCGCCAACGTGCAGGGCCTGACGCCGATGGGCAAGACCGCCTGGACGCAGTCCTTCGATTCCGGCGAGCCGGTGATCGGCACGCCGAGTTCCGGCACCCTCGGCGCCCTGCAGTCCGGCGCGCTGGAGGATTCCAACGTCGACCTGTCCGACCAGCTGGTCAACCTGATCGTCGCCCAGCGCAACTACCAGGCGAACGCCAAGACCATCGAAACCGAAAGCGCCATCACCCAGACCATCATCAACCTGCGTTGACGGTCGGGGCGGGAGGGCTGGCGCCAGCGTCAGCTTTCCCGCAGCGGCGCTTGCCGCAAGCGGCAATCTTCCGCCGCCAGCTTTTCGCAAAGGCCCCGCTTGGGGCCTTTTTGTTTTATAAAGTCTTTATATATCAGTCTCTTGCGTGAATTTTTCGGAAGTGGCACGGGCTTTGCTGCATGACTGGCAACAGAGCAGCGGGCCGTCGCCCATCCTCGGAGAGAATCATGGACAAGATGCTGTACGTCGCCATGAGCGGAGCCAGCCAGACCACGCTGGCGCAGCGCGCGCATGCCAACAACCTGGCGAACATCTCGACCAGCGGCTTCCGTCGCGATTTTGAACAGGCGCGGGCCATGCCGGTGTTCGGTGACGGATTTCCGTCGCGGGTCTACGCCATGAGCGAGCGCCCGGCCACCGACTTCACGCCCGGCACCCTGCAGGAAACCGGCAACAACCTGGACGTCGCGGTGAGCGGTGACGGTTGGCTGGCGGTGCAGGCTCCAGACGGCAGCGAGGCCTACGTGCGTACCGCCAGCCTGAAGATCGATGCGCTCGGCCAGCTGCGTACCGGCAACGGCATGCCGGTGATGGGCAATGGTGGGCCGATCGCCATTCCGCCGGAGCAGAAGGTCGAGATCGGTCAGGACGGCACCATCAGCATCCGTGCCCTCGGCGAAGCGCCCAACGTGGTCGCCGAGGTGGACCGCCTGAAGCTGGTCAATCCGGATCTCAAGCAGATGGAGAAGGGCACCGACGGCCTGATTCGCTACAAGGGCGCCGGCCCGGTACAGGCCGACAACACCGTGCAGGTGACCTCCGGCTTCCTCGAGGCGAGCAACGTCAACGCTGTCGAGGAGATGACCTCGATCCTCTCGCTGTCTCGCCAGTTCGAACTGCAAGTCAAGATGATGCGTACCGCCGAAGACGATGCCGCAGCCGTGGCACGGGTCATGCAACTCAGCTAATCACCAAGTGCGAGGTGCCGTAAAACCGGCGCCCGAGGAGAACGAATATGCTTCCGGCTCTGTGGGTCAGCAAGACGGGCTTGACCGCCCAGGACATGAACCTGACCACCATTTCCAACAACCTGGCCAACGTCTCGACCACCGGCTTCAAGCGCGATCGCGCCGAATTCGAAGACCTGCTGTACCAGATCCGTCGTCAGCCCGGCGGCCAGAACAGCCAGGACAGCCAACTGCCGTCCGGCCTGCAGCTGGGTACCGGTGTGCGCGTCGTCGGTACCCAGAAGGTGTTCACCGCCGGCAGCCTGCAGACCACCGACCAGCCGCTGGACATGGCCATCAACGGCCGCGGTTTCTTCCAGGTGATGATGCCCGACGGCACCATCGGCTATACCCGTGACGGCACCTTCCACCTCAACTCCGACGGCCAACTGGTCACCGCCAACGGCTTCTCGCTCGAGCCGGCGATCACCCTGCCGACCGAAGTGAAGACCTTCACCGTGGGCGAAGACGGCACCGTCTCCGTGACCACCGCCGGCAATCCGCAACCGCAGGTGCTGGGCAGCATCCAGACCGCCGACTTCATCAACCCGGGCGGCCTGGAAGCGATCGGCAACAACCTGTTCATGGAAACCGCCGCCAGCGGCGCGCCGCAGGTCGGCACCCCGGGCCTCACCGGTCTCGGCACCGTGCAGCAGAACACCCTGGAGAACTCCAACGTCAGCGTGGTCGAGGAGCTGGTGAACATGATCACCACCCAGCGGGCGTACGAGATGAACTCCAAGGTGATCTCCACCGCCGACCAGATGCTTGGTTTCGTCACCCAGAACCTTTGATTTTGTAGGTGGGCTCGGCCGCGTCGCGGCATGAGCCGCCAGCGTCGCCTGAAACACCGCGAGGTACGTGCAATGAATCGGCTGTCTCTTCTCCCGCTGCTTGGCGTCGTCGTCCTGGCCGGCTGCATGTCGCCGCCGCCGAAGCCGAACGACCCCTATTACGCGCCGGTGCTGCCGCGCACGCCGCTGCCGACCGCGCAGAACAACGGGGCGATCTTCCAGCCGGGTTTCGAGAACAACCTGTACACCGATCGCAAGGCCTTCCGCGTGGGTGACATCATCACCATCACCCTCAACGAGCGCACCCAGGCGAGCAAGAACGCCAACTCGCAACTGCAGAAGGACAGCAGCGCGAATATCGGCCTGACCTCGCTGTTCGGCGCCACGCCGTCGACCAACAACCCGCTCGGCAGCGGCCAGCTGGACCTCAGCGCCGAATACAGCGCCAGCCGCGACACCAAGGGCGACGCTCAGGCGGGGCAGAGCAACAGCCTGTCCGGCTCGATCACCGTCACCGTCTCGGAAGTGCTGCCCAACGGCATCCTCGCTGTGCGCGGCGAGAAGTGGATGACCCTGAACACCGGCGACGAACTGGTGCGTATCGCCGGCATGGTACGCGCCGACGACATCGCCACCGACAACACCGTGGCCTCGACCCGCGTCGCCGATGCGCGCATCACCTACTCCGGAACCGGTTCGTTCGCCGATGCCAGCCAGCCGGGTTGGTTCGATCGCTTCTTCATGAGCCCGCTGTTCCCGTTCTGATGAGGCCGACCATGAAACGACTGATTTCCGCCCTCTGTCTGCTGCTTGTCGCCGGCGCCGTCCAGGCCGAGCGCCTCAAGGACCTGGCCAGCATCCAGGGCGTGCGTTCCAACCAGCTGATCGGCTACGGCCTGGTGGTCGGCCTGAATGGCAGCGGCGACCAGACCACGCAGACGCCGTTCACCCTGCAGACCTTCAACAACATGCTCGCCCAGTTCGGCATCAAGGTGCCGGCCAGCGTCGGCAACGTGCAGCTGAAGAACGTCGCCGCGGTGTCCATCCATGCCGACCTGCCGGCGTTCGCCAAGCCGGGGCAGACCATCGACATCACCGTGTCGTCGATCGGCAACGCCAAGAGCCTGCGCGGCGGCAGCCTGCTGATGACCCCGCTGAAAGGCATCGACGGCAACGTCTATGCGGTCGCCCAGGGCAACCTGGTGGTCGGCGGCTTCGACGCCGAAGGCAGCGACGGCTCGAAGATCACCGTCAACGTCCCGTCGAGCGGGCGGATTCCTGCCGGCGCCACGGTCGAGCGCCCGGTGCCGAGCGGTTTCGACCAGGGCAACAGCCTGACCCTCAACCTCAATCGCCCGGACTTCACCACGGCGAAGAACATCGTCGACCACATCAACCAGCTGCTCGGCCCAGGCGTCGCCCAGGCCATCGACGGCGGGTCGGTGCGGGTCAGCGCGCCGCTCGATCCGAACCAGCGCGTCGACTACCTGTCGGTGCTCGAGAACCTCGAGATCGAAGCCGGCCAGGCGGTCGCCAAAGTGATCATCAACTCGCGCACCGGGACCATCGTGATCGGCCAGAACGTGCGCGTGCAGCCGGCCGCGGTGACCCACGGCAGCCTCACCGTGAGCATCACCGAGGACCCGATCGTCAGTCAGCCGAACGCCTTCTCCGGCGGCCAGACCGCCGTGGTGCCGCGCTCCAAGGTTGACGCCACGCAAGAAACCAAGCCGATGTTCAAGTTCGCGCCGGGCACCAGCCTCGACGAGATCGTCCGTGCGGTGAATCAGGTCGGCGCTTCGCCGTCGGACCTGATGGCCATCCTCGAAGCCCTCAAGCAGGCCGGCGCGTTGCAGGCCGAGCTGATCGTGATCTGAGGACGCGGCCATGGATACTCGACTCGGAGTTGGGGGCGGCACCGTGGACAGCGGCGCCTATACCGATCTCAACCGCCTCAACCAGTTCAAGGTCGGTGGCGATAGCGAAGGCAACCTGCACAAGGTCGCTAAGGAATTCGAGTCGCTGTTCCTCAACCAGATGCTCAAGGCCATGCGCTCGGCGAACGACGTGTTCGCCGAAGGCAACTTCACCAGCAGCAACGAAACCAAGATGTACCAGGACATGTACGACCAGCAGCTGGCCGTGAGCATGTCCAAGGACAAGGGTATGGGCCTGGCCGACGTGCTGGTGCGCCAGCTGTCGCAGCTGAAGAAGGGCAGCCAGCGGCCCAACCCGTTCGCCCAGACCGGTGCCGAAGCGGCTGGCAGCATCACCGCCAGCGCCGGGCAGAGCAGTGCCAGCGACAGCGCGCGTGACGACTCCAAGCTGATCAACCAGCGTCGCCTGTCGCTGCCCGGCAAGCTTACCGACCGTCTGCTGGCCGGCATCGTGCCGACCGCCGCGAGCAGCGCCGCCGAAGGCCAGCCGCTGGCGCAGAACGACTGGCTGCCGGCGCAGAGCTACCCGGCGCCGGAAAGCAAACTCGGCGAGACGCCGGCCGTCGATGCCTTCAAGGGCCGCCGTCTGGCGCAGCCGCCGCTGGCGCCGGGCAAGTCCGAGTTCGCCTCGGCCGACGAATTTATCGCCACCATGATGCCGATGGCCAAGGAAGCCGCGGACAAGATTGGCATCGACCCGCGCTACCTAGTGGCCCAGGCCGCCCTGGAGACCGGCTGGGGCAAGTCGATCATCCGTCAGCAGGACGGCTCCAGCAGCCACAACCTGTTCGGCATCAAGGCCCACGGCTGGGGAGGCGACTCGGCGCGCGTGCTGACCACCGAGTACGAGAACGGCAAGGCGGTCAAGGAAACCGCGTCGTTCCGCGCGTACTCCTCCTACCAGCAGAGCTTCCACGACTACGTGGATTTCCTGCAGAACAACGACCGTTACGACGACGCGCTGGATGTCACCGCGACGCCGGAGCGCTACGTCAAGGAACTGCAACAGGCCGGCTACGCCACCGACCCGAACTACGCGCGCAAGGTGGCGCAGATCGCCAAGCAGATGCAGACCTACCAAACCATCGCCGCCGCTGGCAGCGTGCCTTCGAGCTGATGAGACCACGTCATGGCTGATCTTCTTAACATCGGATTGTCGGGACTCTCGGCGAGCAAGACGCAACTCAGCGTCACCGGCCACAACATCACCAACGTCAACACCGCGGGCTATAGCCGGCAGAGCGTGGTGCAGGGCACCCGCACGCCGCAATTCAGCGGCGCCGGCTACATCGGCGCGGGCGCCCAGGTGGTCGACGTGCGCCGTCTGGCGAGCAGCTTCATGACCGAGCAGCTGCGCAGCGCGACCAGCCAGAACATGGAGCTGAACACCTTCAAGAGCCAGATCGAGCAGCTCGATTCGCTGCTCTCGGACAGCACCACCGGGATCACCCCGGCGCTGCAGAGCTTCTTCGCCTCGCTGCAGACTGCCGCGCAGAACCCGTCTGGCAGCGAAGGCCGCGAGGCGCTGCTGGCTCAGGCGCAGGGCCTGTCGAAGACCTTCAACACGCTCTACGATCAGCTCGACAAGCAGAACACCCTGATCAACCAGCAGCTCGGCTCGCTGGCCACCCAGGTCAACAACCTGGCCAGCAGCGTCGCCAGCTACAACGACGCGATCGCCAAGGGTCGCGCCTCCGGCGTCGAGCCGAATGACCTGATCGACGCGCGCGAAGAAACCGTGCGGCAGATTTCCGAGCTGATCGGCGTGCAGGCGGTGAGCCAGGACGACGGCAGCATGAGCCTGTTCATCGGCACCGGCCAACCGCTGGTGGTCGGCACCACCGTATCGACCCTGCGGGCGATGCCGGGCGCCAACGACCCAGGCCGCTATCAGATGGAGCTGGTCAGCGGCAACTCGGTGCAGAACGTCACCGCGCAGATCAGCGGCGGCCAGGTCGGCGGTTTGCTGGCGTACCGCGACACCGCGCTGGACAACAGCTACAACCGGCTTGGCCAGCTGGCGCTGACCTTTGCCGATACCGTCAACCAGCAACTGGGCCAGGGTCTGGACCTGTCGGGCAAGGCGGGCAGCAACCTGTTCGGCGACATCAATGATCCGAGCATCACCGCCTTGCGTGTGCTCGGGCGGCTCGGCAACAGCAGTGCGGTGAGCAGCGCCAACCTCAACATCACCGACACCAGCAAGCTGAACACTAGCGACTACCGCCTGGATTTCGACGGCACCACCTTCACTGCGCGGCGCCTGAATGACAACGCGCCACTGACTATTAACGTTAGCGGCGCAGGGCCGTACACCCTGAGTTTTGCCTACGCAGATACATCTACCACGCCAGCGACGATGATCGACCAGGGCTTCGAGCTGACCCTCGACGCGCTGCCGAGCGCCGGCGACAGCTTCACCCTGCAGCCAACTCGGCGCGGCTCGGCAGACATCAGCACCACGCTGACCCACGCCGACCAACTGGCCTTCGCCGGCACCGCGCGCGCCGAAGCCACCCTGAACAACCGCGGCACCGGCAGCATCGGCCAGCCGGCGCTGGTCTCCGGGCCGTCTCCCGTCGACGTCAACGTGCTGAAGGCTGCCTTCGGCAGTGGCCTGTCGCTCAGCGCGACGGTCACCGGCAGTACCTACACACTGACCTCGCCACTGCCGGCTGGCTGGAGTTATGTCGATGCCAATGGCAATGCGCTCGGCGGTAGTCCGACTCTGAACAGCGGCGAGACGAACTCGGTGCGTCTGGCCTATACCGGCGCTGGTCAGACTTACACCTACGAAATGACCATGAGCGGTGCGCCGCAGCAGTCCGACAGCTTCACCGTCGCCTTCAACGACAAGGGCATTTCCGACAACCGCAACGCGCTGGCGCTTTCCGGCCTGCAAACCAAGGGCACGGTCGGCAACGGCGCGTCCGGGGTGACCTACAACGAGGCCTACAGCGGCCTGGTCGAGCGGGTCGGCAGCCTGACCGCGCAGGTGCGCACCAACAGCGAAGCGGCCACCTCCGTGCTCAAGCAGGCGCAGGACAACCGCGACTCGCTGTCCGGGGTCAACCTCGACGAAGAGGCGGCCAACCTGATCCAGTTCCAGCAGTACTACAGTGCCTCGGCGCAGGTGATTCAAGTTGCCCGCACCTTGTTCGATACCCTGATTGGCGCGTTCCGCTAAGAGAGAGCCCGAGCATGCGAATTTCCACCATCCAGGCCTACAACAACTCCGTCAGCGGCTTGCAGCGCAACTACTCCAACGTCACCACGACCCAGGAGCAGATCAGCACCGGCAAACGCCTGCTCACCCCGGCCGACGACCCGGTCGCCTCGGTGCGCCTGCTGCAGCTCAGCCAGGAACAGGCGCTCAACGACCAGTACAAGAGCAACATCACCGCGGCGAAGAACAGCTTGAACTCCGAGGAGTCGATTCTCGACTCGGTCGGTACGGTCATTCATCGCATCCGCGAAATCGCCGTGCAAGCTGGCAACGGCGCCCTCGACTCCTCCGACAAGAACGCCCTGGCCACCGAACTGGCTCAGCGCGAGGACGAGCTGCTCAGCCTGCTCAACAGCAAGGACGCCAGCGGTAAGTACCTGTTCTCCGGTTCGCAGGGCGAGAAGCAACCGTTCGTGCGTAACGCGGACGGCAGCTACACCTATCAGGGTGACGAAGGCCAGCGGCAGCTGCAGATTTCCAGCAGCACGCTCGTGCCGATTAGCGACAGCGGCAAGGAGTTGTTCGAGAACGTCTTCAACGCCAACCGGGTAACGACCGTGCAGCCGGCGACCAATACCGGCAGCGGGCGTATTTCCGTGGGCCAGGTGGAAGACAAGGCTGCCTACGATTCGACCTTCCCATCCAGCTCGCCGCCGGCCGCCACTGATGGGATTGGTATCCGCTTCCTCGACAATAAGAACTACGAGGTCTACGAGCTCAGTGATCCGGCGCTGCCTGGGTCGTACACGCCGCGGGCGAGCGGCGCGATCGACGAGAACACGCAGACCAATGACTTCATCCGCTATGGCGGGGTCAAGGTGCAGCTCGACGGTACGCCGGCAACGGGCGACACCTTCACCATCAATCGCGATCCGAGCCAAGAGAAGAAAGGTTTGCTCAATGTGGTTGCTGACCTGCGCGTGGCGCTGAGCACCGCAGCCGATGATCAGGAAGGCAGCTATGCAATCCGCGACGCCACGGGCGTGGCGCTGAGCAATCTCGACGCAGTCAGTACCCAGATGCTGACGGGCCAAGGGCGCGTCGGTGCACGACTGAACACCCTCGAGTCCACGGAGACCTTCATCGACGACGTCAAATTGGTCAACATCGGCGTGATGTCGGACCTGGAAGACCTTGACTATGCAGAGGCCCTGTCGCGTTTGTCGCTGCAGTCAACCGTGCTGCAGGCGGCACAGCAAAGTTATGTGAAGATCAGCGGCCTCAATCTGTTCAGCCTGATGCGCTAACGGTTTGCAGAGCGGCTTAGCAAATGGCCCACGTTGGTCGCCTATGTACATACGTCACGGATTCTGAGAATTGATGAAATTGGGCACGCAGGAAAATACCGAGTGGGTGGTTGATCTCTTCCGTGGGCAGGCGCGACTGGCCTTCGAGGAAGGCGATTACACCCGCATCCAGCAGTGCTGCGATCAGCTGCTGACCTATGTGCCGGACGACCTCGAGGCTTGGCAGTTGCTCGGCGAAGCGGCGCTTGCCAGCCAGGACTACGCCACTGCAGTACGCAGCTACGAGCAGCTGCTCGACCTTCAGCCACAGGAACCGGCCTATGCCGTGCAGCTGGGCAAGGTGTTTGTCCAGCTCAAAGCTTGGGACGCGGCGGCCGCGGCCCTGCGCCAAGCGCTGCAGTTGGCTCCCGGTGACGAGCAGGCGGTCCATTTTCTCGCCCTGGTCGAACGCATGCGGGCGATTCGTGACCTGCTCGACCAGAGCGCGCCACCGGTCCCGGGGCGTAACGACCCGTGCAGCTGTGGCAGCGGCCAGAAGTACAAGAAGTGCTGCCTGCAAAAGAGCACCGACGACACCTGGCGCCAGCTACTCGCCGAGGCCGCACAGGCCGAGGACTGGCTGGGCGTGTTGGCGGCTGTCGGTCAGCAACAGACGGTGACCGCGGAAAGCCGTCGTGCCGAGGCCGTGGCGCAATTTCACCTGGGCCGCCGGCACCTGGCACGGCCGCTGATTGAGGCCAGCCTGGAAGGCTTCGCTACGGACACCGAGCTGCTAGCCATGTACGGCGACCTGCTGCTCGATGACAACAACCTAGTCAAGAGCGAAGCGCTGGCCCGCCAGGCACTGGGCCTGGACTCGCGGCACTGGCGCGCCCGTCTATTGCTTGCGGTCTGTCAGATACGCCGTAGCGAGCATGCCCAGGCCGAGCAGACTCTGCGCGAACTAGTTGAGCTGGTGCCCGAATGCCGGCCTGGCTGGGAGCGTCTCAGCGACCTGCTGTGGACCCAGGGCCGCGGCGAAGAGGCGGTGGAGGAACTGGAACGCTGGACCCGCCGTGAGCCAGGGAATCCCGATGCCTGGTTCCGCCTCGGCTTTCTCAAAATCCGCCAGGAGCGCAGTGCGCAGGAGGCCGCGCTGGCCTTCGAGCAGGCCTTGGCTCTCAAGCCCGATCACCACGAGGCGTTGTGCTGGCTGGGCCACTGCCGGCGTTTCGGCGGCGATCTGCAGGGAGGGCAGCAACTGATCCTGCAGGGCCTGCAGCTCAAGTCCGACTACGCCATGGGCTGGGATCTGCTCGGTCAGCTGTACCATCAGCATGGCCAGCAGTACGAGGCGAAGAGTTGCTTCAACCGCATGCTAGCGGTCAATCCGTACCGCTCCGAAGCCTGGGATAATCTCGGCAACGTGTTCATGACCCTGGCCCAGATGGACGTGGCAGAGCGCTACGAGCGCCAGGCGCTACGCCTGAACGGCCGTAACGTATCCGCCTGGAACAACCTCGGTGGCATCCTCAATGCCGCGCGGCGCATCAGTGAGGCCATGGAGTGTTTTCAGACTGCCAGTCGCTTGGATCCACGAGCCATTGATCCCAAGGTCAACTACGGGACCGTGCTGTCCAGCTTCGCCCGTTTCGACGAAGCGATCGAAATGCTTGAGCCGCTATGCGAGCATAATCAGACCGCTCGCTCGAACGTCCTGTTCGTGGTCAACTGTCACCCCGACTGGTCCGGTGAGCGCATCTACCGCTTCTACCGCGAACAGATCGCTCCGCATTTCCCGGCGCGCCAGTATTTCGCCTACGCCAACGAGCGCAGTCCGGCCCGCCGCCTGCGGGTGGGCTACATCTCGCCGGATTTCCGCGATCATGTGGTCAGTCACTTCTTCCGTCCGCTGCTGAACAACCACGATGCCAGCCAGGTCGAGCTGTTCGCCTACTCAGAGGTGCGCCGCGAAGATGGCATCACCGCGCAGATCAAGGAACGCTTCGATCATTGGCGCTCCACCGTCGGTTTGAGCGATCAGCAGCTCGCCGAACAGATCCGCGCCGATGGCATCGACATCCTCGTCGACCTCGCCGGTTATACCGAGCACAACCGCATGGCCACCTTTGCCCTGAAGCCGGCACCGGTGCAGGTGATGTACTGGATCGGCATCGGTTACACCTCCGGGCTCGACAGCATGGATTACTTCCTCGCCGACGACGAACTGGCGCCGGAAGGCAGCGAGGCGGTGTTCGCCGAAACGCCCTGGCGCCTGCCGTGCCCGTCGATCGCCTACCAGGCGCGGTCAGACATGCCGGAAATCAACGCACTGCCGGCGCGGCGCAATGGTTACATCACCTTCGGCTCGCTGACCCGTTCGATCCGCCTCAACCACAAGGTGGTGCGTGCTTGGGCCGAACTGCTGAATCGGGTGCCCGATTCACGCCTGCTGCTCAACAGTGCGCAGTTCGACGATGCCGGCGTGCGCGAGCACTTCGCCGCCGAGTTCGCCCGTCACGGCATCGCCCGCGAGCGCCTGGAGATGGCCTACACCTCGCCGCCCTGGTCGGTGCTGGCGCAGACCGACGTCACCCTCGACTGCTTCCCGCACAACTCCGGGACCACCTTGTTCGAGAGCCTGTGGATGGGCTTGCCCTACGTCACCCTGCGCGATCGTCCCTCCATGGGCCGCATCGGTTCTGAGATCCTCCGCGGCCTGGGCCGAGAGGAGTGGATTGCCGACTCCGAAGCGGAGTACATCGACAAGCTGGTGGCCCTGGCCAGTGACATCGGCGCGCTGGAGCGGATTCGCCTCGGCCTGCGTGAGGAAATGCGCCAGTCGGACCTGTGCAACGGGCCGTTGCTCGCCGGGCGCGTCGAAGCCGCCTACCGCGGCATGTGGCAACGCTATTGCGAACAAGGAAACGAGGCATGAAAGCAGTCATCCTGGCCGGCGGCCTGGGTACCCGGATCAGCGAGGAGTCGCACCTCAAGCCCAAGCCGATGATCGAGATCGGCGGCAAGCCGATCCTCTGGCACATCATGAAGAGCTACTCGGCCCATGGCATCCACGACTTCGTGATCTGTCTGGGCTACAAGGGCTACGCGATCAAGGACTTCTTCGCCAACTACTTCCTACACACCTCGGATGTCACCTTCGACATGCAGAAGAACCGCATGGAAGTGCACCAGAACTACAGCGACCCCTGGCGGGTGACCCTGGTCGATACCGGCGAGGAGACCATGACCGGCGGCCGCCTGAAGCGCGTCGGTCGCTACCTGGAAGACGAGGAAGCCTTCTGCTTCACCTATGGCGACGGCGTCTCCGACCTCAACATCGGCGCCCTGGTCGACTTCCACCGTCAGCACGGCAAGCTCGCCACGGTCACCGCGGTGCAGCCGCCGGGCCGTTACGGCGCGCTCGACCGGGTCGGTGACCGGGTGGCGGGCTTCGTCGAGAAGCCGCGCGGTGACGGTGGCTGGATCAATGGCGGCTTCTTCGTGCTGTCGCCCAAGGTGCTGCCCTACATCGCCGAGGACAGCACGCCCTGGGAAGTCCAACCGCTGACCCGTTTGGCCCATGAAGAGCAGCTGATGGCCTTCGAGCACAACGGCTTCTGGCATCCGATGGATACCCTGCGCGACAAGAACTACCTCGAGCAGCTGTGGCAGACCGGGGAGGCGCCGTGGAAGCAGTGGCGCTGAACCCTGAGTTCTGGCGCGGCAAGCGCATACTGCTGACCGGCCACAGCGGCTTCAAGGGTGGCTGGCTGACGCTGTGGCTACAAAGCTGGGGCGCACAGGTCAGCGGCTTCGCATTGGCCCCTGCAACCTCGCCCAGCCTGTTCGACTTGGCTCGAGTGGGCAAGGGCATCGATAGCCACATTGGTGATTTGTGCGACTTGTCGGCTGTGCAGCGCGTGATGGCGGAGGTACGTCCCGAGATCGTCCTGCACCTGGCGGCGCAGCCGCTGGTGCGCGAAGGCTATCGCGATCCAATTGGCACCTATGCCAGCAATGTGATGGGCACCTTGCATGTGCTGGAAACGATCCGCCAAGTCGGTGGGGTGCGCGCCTGCGTAGTGGTGACCACCGACAAGGTCTACGCCAATCAGGAATGGCAGTGGCCCTATCGTGAGAACGAAGCCCTTGGCGGCCACGATCCTTACAGCAGCAGCAAGGCTTGCTGCGAGCTGGTTGCCCAGTCCTTTGCCGCATCCTATTTCCCGGCGACGCGCTATGCCGAACACGGCCTGGCGCTGGCTACCGCGCGCGCGGGCAATGTGCTCGGTGGTGGCGATTTTGCGGCTGATCGGCTGGTCCCCGATGTGTTGGCCGCCTGGTCGCGCGGCGAGCCGGTGACCCTGCGCTATCCGCAAGCCGTGCGGCCTTGGCAGCATGCTCTGGAGCCGTTGGCGGGTTATCTGCAACTGGCCCAGGGCCTGTATGAGCAGGGCACTGCGGTGGCCGGGGCGTGGAATTTCGGTCCCGCTGATACCGACATGTGCAGCGTCGGCGAAGTGGTCGAGCGCCTCGCGGCGCGTTGGCCGCAAGCGCCGGGTTTACAGATCGAACCGAGCGAACTGCATGAGGCCGGCCTGCTGCGCCTGGACAGCAGTCGCGCCCGTCAGCTGTTGGGCTGGCGGCCGTGCTGGTCGCTGGACCAATGCCTGCAACAGACCCTGGATTGGCACCTGGCCTGGCAGCGCGGCGAAGACATGCGCGCGGTGACCCAGGCGCAGCTCGCGGCCTACTGGAGCCGTGCATGAGCGATCTGCGTTTGCATGAGCTGCCGCTGGTCGGCCTGTTCGCCCTTGAGCACAAAGTGCATGGCGATGAACGCGGTCGTTTTGCCCGGCTGTTCTGCGCCGGCAGCCTGGCGGCGTGCGGCCAGCCCTTGGCGATCCGCCAGATCAATCATTCCATCAGCCGCCAGCGCGGCACGGTGCGCGGCCTGCATTTCCAGCGTCCACCGCACAGCGAAGCCAAGTTGATCACCTGCCTGCGCGGCGCCGTTTGGGATGTCGCGGTGGATGTGCGTGCCGGCTCGCCGACCTTCCTACACTGGCATGCCGAGCACCTGGAAGCTGGCGACGGGCGCAGTCTGTTGCTGCCACCGGGCTTCGCCCACGGCTTCCAGGCGCTCAGCGACGACGCCGAACTGCTCTACCTGCACAGCGCCGACTACAGCCCCGAATACGAGGCGGGTTTGTCCGTGCACGATCCGCGCTTGGCCATCGCCTGGCCGCTGCCGATCGAGAATCTATCGCCGCGCGATGCCAGCCATCCGCTGCTGAGTGACCAGTTTCAAGGAGTGCGTCTATGAATTGCCGAGGCTGCGGCTCGCCGTTGCATTTGCCGCTGATCGACCTAGGCACGGCGCCGCCTTCCAACGCCTACCTGACTGCCCAGCAACTCGATCAAGCCGAGCAGTGGGTACCGCTGCGGGTACTGGTGTGCGACAGCTGCTGGTTGGTGCAGACCGAGGATTACCGCGCAGCAGAAAGCCTGTTCGACGCCGAGTACGCCTACTTCAGTTCCTACTCCAGCAGTTGGCTAAGCCATGCCGAGCGCTACGTAGCGCAGATGGTCGAGCGCTTCGATCTGGGCGCGCAGAGCCGTGTGGTGGAAATCGCCGCCAACGATGGTTACCTGCTGCAATACGTCGCTCGTCGCGCCATTCCATGCCTGGGCATCGAGCCCACCGCCAGTACCGCAAGAGCGGCCCGCGAGAAAGGGCTGGAGATTCGCGAGGTGTTTTTCGGCGAGGCTAGTGCCAGGGTGCTGGTCGAGGAGGGCTGGAGCGCCGACCTGATGGCCGCCAACAACGTGTTGGCCCATGTGCCGGACATTAATGATTTTCTCAAGGGCTTCGCCGCACTACTCAAGCCGACTGGCGTGGCGACCTTCGAGTTTCCGCATCTGTTGCGGTTGATGGCCGAGCATCAGTTCGACACGCTCTATCACGAGCACTATTCCTACCTGTCGTTGATTGCCGTGCAGAGTCTCTGCACGCGTAACGGCTTGGCCATTTTCGATGTCGAGGAGCTGCCGACCCACGGTGGTTCGTTGCGTGTCTTTGTCCAGCGTACGGATGGCGCACGTGCGGTTACTCCGGCAGTCCCCGCGTTGTTGGCCAGCGAGAAGGCGGCAGGTGTCGAAACCGCTGCCTATTACGCCAGCCTGGCGCCGGCCGCCGAGCGCATCAGGCATGAGCTGCTGCGTTTCCTGCTGCAGGCCAAGGCCGAAGGCAAGCGTGTGGTGGCCTATGGCGCAGCAGCCAAGGGCAACACCTTGCTGAACTTTGCCGGTGTGCGGTCCGACTTGCTGGCCTGGGTGGCCGACGCCAACCCGCACAAGCAGGGCAAGTTCTTGCCGGGCAGCCGCATTCCCATCGTCGCGCCGGCGCGGATCGCCGAGGAACGTCCCGATTATCTGCTCGTGCTGCCGTGGAACCTGCTCACCGAGGTGCGTCAGCAGCAGGCGCGGATCAGCGCCTGGGGTGGCCGTTTCGTAGTCGCCGTGCCGACGCTGCAAGTGCTCTGAGGAGATCACCATGACCCTGGCCTTGCACCCCGACGCGCGCATTTCCGCGCTGGCCGACATCGAGGACTCCATGCGGGGCAGCCTGATTCAGGTCGGCGCCGGCTCGCTGATCGACAGCTTCGTCAAGATCAAGCCGGCCGGCGGCAGCGGCGATCTGTTGATCGGCGAGCGCACCGTTATCAATTCCTGCTGCGTGCTCTATACCGGCAACGGCATCCGCATCGGCAATGACGTGGCGATTGCCGCCAACTGCGTGTTCGCCCCTGTCAATCATGAGTACCGCTCGCGCGACCAGCTGATCCGCGAGCAGCGATTCCGGCCGAGCAAGGGCGGCATCTTCATCGAGGATGACGTGTGGATCGGTGCCGGCTGCGTGATTCTCGACGGAGCCATCCTGCGCAAGGGCTGCGTGATCGGCGCTATGTCGCTGGTGCGCGGTGAGGTGCCGGCCTACAGCGTCAACGCCGGCAACCCGTTGCAGCTAATGGGCTGGCGCGAGTGAGCCGCTTCACCGTGCTCGGCGCCGGCGGTTTCGTCGGCGCCCATCTGGTCGAGCATTTGCGTCGCCAGGGGCACGAGGTGTACGCGCCGGACCGGCATGATGACAGCTGGCTGGAGCAAGACCTCGGCCTGGTCTGCTACTGCATCGGCCTGACCAACGACTATTACGCGCGCCCCTTTGCCACCGTCGAGGCGCACGTGTCGTTGCTGGCCCGGCTGCTGCAACAGGGCCGCTTCCAGCGCCTGGTCTACCTATCGTCGACTCGCCTGTACGATTCGCTGCTGGCAGCGGTGGGCGAGGAGGCGGCCAGCCTCCAGCTCGACCCGGTCAGCCCGCGCCATCTCTACGACCTGTCCAAGGCGCTGGGCGAGAACCTTTGCCTGACCCAAGCGGGTGGCCGTGCCTGTGTGGCGCGGTTGTCGTGCGTGTACAGCGACACGCTGGAGGAGGGCGGCTTCCTCGCCCAGGTGCTGCCGCCGGCCGCCGCCGGGCAGGACCTGACCCTCGACAGCTCGCCGCATTTCGCCCGTGACTATGTGCATATCGAGGATGTGGTGAGCCTGCTGCAGGCCCTTCTGCAAGGCGCAGAGCCGGCGATCTACAACCTCGCGGCCGGCAGCAACACCAGCAACGGCGAACTGTTCGCCGCGCTGCAGGCGCTCACCGGCGTGCACGTCAGTTGCACGCGGCAAGAGTGTCAGCCTGCGCCGCGCATCTCGATCGACAAGGCCGCGCAGGCCTTCGGCTTCCAGCCGAAGTCGCTGCTGGAGCGCTTGCCGATCATCCTCGAGACATTGAAAGCGAGGCACCATGGAGCTTAAAGCAACCGATCGCAGCGGCCTGCTGACCTACCTGTGTCGGCAACTGGAGGCCTTCTTCCCCGATGGCCAGGACGTGCGCGGGGAACTCGATCGTTATCTCGACCAGGGCCTTGCCCGCGTGCGCCACTGCATCAACGGTGTGCGAATCTGGCGGCCGGAGTCGTTCGACTACCTGCACTCGAGCCAGTACACGCTGTTTCTCTATTACCTGGCCAACTCGATCTGGCGCGACGGCGGCGATCTGCGGCTGTGCACCAAGCTGTTCTATCTGAACAAGACGCTCAATGGCATCGACCTGTTCTACGAGATCGCCATGCCCAAGGTGTTCTTTATCGGCCATTCGGTGGGCATCGTGCTGGCCAAGGCCACCTACGGCGAATACCTGGTGCTCTACCAGAACTCCACGGTCGGCAAGAACCATGGCGTTGCCCCGGTACTGGGTGATGGCGTCATCCTCTATCCGAACACCGCGGTGATCGGTCGCTCGACCCTCGGCCCGCGCAGCTACATCTCGCAGGGCGTCAGCGTCATCAACAGCGACACGCCCGGTGACTGCTATGTCTACCAGGGCGAGGCCGGTGGCCTGGTGATCAAGCCGCCCAAGCACGACATCCTCAGCGACTTCTTCCGCCTGTAAGTAAGCCCTGCGCGCGGTCCCGCTGACTGCGCCATGCCCCGACGGTTTTGCCGTTTCTTTCGTAAAGCTCATTTTTTTGCGCCGACTGTCGACAAAATGATGGCCAGGAGCATCTCAGTGCGCTTGGTCGGGATTCACTAGTTGTTTGATTTAAAAGAAAAAATAGCGCTACAAAAAACTTGAAAAAAGTTGCCTAAAGTTGCGCGGGCCGGCGCCGATACAGAAATCGAATGCGAACTTTAAGGGTGCCTGGGCACTGCCCACCCAAGGTCGCAAGCTCAGGCAAATACGCTAGTCCTCGGAGGACACCATCATGGCCTTGACTGTCAATACCAACATTGCGTCCCTCAATACCCAACGCAACATGACCAACACGTCCAACGCGCTGAGCACCTCTCTGGAGCGACTGTCGACTGGTTCGCGCATCAACAGCGCTAAAGATGACGCTGCAGGTTTGCAGATTTCCAATCGCCTGAGCAGCCAGATCAGCGGCCTCAATGTGGCGACCCGCAACGCCAACGACGGTATCTCCCTGGCGCAGACCGCTGAAGGTGCGCTGCAGCAGTCCACCAGTATCCTGCAGCGTATGCGTGACCTGGCTCTGCAAGCAGCTAACGGCAGCAACGACGCTACTGACCGCACTGCCCTTCAAAAGGAAGTGGGCGCCCTGCAGAGCGAATTGACCCGTATCGCTGATACCACCACTTTTGGTGGTCGCAAGCTGCTTGACGGCTCCTTCGGCTCCACCGCGTTCCAGGTCGGCGCCAACGCCAACGAGACCATCGATGTGTCGCTGGGCAACGCCAAGGCCAGCAGCATCGGTGCCTTCATCTCCGACAAGGCTGGTACTGCCAGTAGCGGCTTCGGTACCGCTAGTTCGGCTGCTGCCACCGCCGCGATGACTGACCTAAAAGTTTCCGCCAACGGTAAGCAGTACAGTGTGGGTTCGATCGGTGCGAACGACACCGCCTCGGAAATCGTCAAGAAGGTCAATTCTGCCGGCTCGCCGGTCAAGGCCAGTGCTCGCACTGATGCGGTCATCACCAACACTGCGACAGTGGGTCGCTTCGACCTGAAGATCGAAGTGTCCGGCAGCAGCAGCGGCACCGTTGATTCGACTATCGATCTGAAGACTTTGACCGATTTCGACCAGGCCGTAGATGCCATCAACTCCAGCGGTGCCGGCATCTCCGCCAAGAAGAATACCGACGGTACCCTGGAGATCAGCTCTACCAGCGGTGCGACTCTGAAGATCACCGGCGCAGCCTATGACAGTGCTGGCGCCACCGTCGCCGGTACTAACATGACCATGCAGGTACGTACCGCAGAAGACGCCAACAACGACAACGTTGGCGACCTCAGCGCTGCGATCAATATCGGTGGTAGCGGCTCCACCGTTGGTTTTGCCAACGGCTCCATTAAGTTTAGCTCATCGGCCGCCTTCTCCATGTCTTCGGCGACTTCCGCCGCCAGCCTGGCCAAGGTCACCGGAGAAGCCGCGGGCGTGAAGACCACCGTCAGCGACGTCGACGTTTCCACCGCTTACGGCGCTCAGGATGCCATCAGCGTGATCGACGCCGCGATCGCCTACATCGACTCCCAGCGCTCGGATCTCGGTGCGGTACAGAACCGTTTCGACAACACCATCAACAACCTGCAGAACATTTCGGAGAACGCTTCGGCTGCTCGCAGCCGGATCAAGGACACCGATTACGCTGCAGAAACTGCCAATCTGTCGAAGCAGCAAGTACTGCAGCAAGCCGGTACTGCGATCCTCGCTCAGGCCAAGCAACTGCCGCAGGCTGTGCTGTCCCTCCTGCAGTAATCAGGCAGTATTGAGGTAACAACAAGGAGGAAGGGGTGACCCTTCCTCCTTTTCCTCTTGGGAGGTAGAAGATCATGGACATTTCAAAGTTGTCTTTGGGCTCGGCTCCGGTGTTTTCTGGACGAGAGTCCGCGCGTGCGAATGTTGTCGGGGGGGGGGGTGCTGAAGCGTCGTCTGCTTCGAAGTCTGTCCAGGATGCCGTTGATCCGGGCATGAAGGACAGCCTTGGCGCGGCGGTGGCGAATATGTCGTCCTTTGCCCAGAGCGTGCAGCGCAATCTCAACTTCAGCATCGATGATGCGAGTGGTGAGGTTGTGATCAAGGTAATGGATCGCGACTCTGGCGAGATGGTTCGGCAGATTCCCTCGGAGGACGCTTTGCGCTTGGCCGAGCAGCTGGAAGAATTGCGCAGTTTAATGTTCGAGGCGCGTGCGTGATGGCACGCTTCTTGTTGTAGTGCTGGTTATGCGCTGAACTGCGGTCGTTTAAGACGAATTATTGACGGGGGGTGGGCAATGGCAGGTATTACCGGTATCGGTTCCGGCATGAATATCGATAGCATGGTGACGGCCATGGTAACTGCCGAGCAAACCCCAAAGCAGAATCAGCTGAAGACGCTGGAAAACAAGACCACTACACAATTGACCAGCCTGGGGCAGCTCAAGGGGGCGATCAGTAGCCTGCAAACTGCGCTGGCTGAGTTAAACAGCCCGTCGAAGTTCCTCGCCCGTACCGCTGGGTCGTCGGACACTAAAGTCCTCACCGCCACGGCGAGCCAGAGTGCTCCTGCAGGGGCTTATCAGCTCAACGTGACTCAGTTGGCCGCCAGTAGCAAGGTTGCGCTGGCTGCTGTGCCATCGGGCGATGACAAGAAATTGTCTACCGGCACGCTGACGATCAACGTGGGCTCCACCAAGGCGGTGGAGGTCAAGGTCGACTCGACCAACAATACCCTCGCTGGTGTTCGAGATGCGATCAATAAAGCCGGCGGCGGGGTAACCGCCAGTATCGTTACCGACAACCAGGGCTCCCGCTTGGTGCTCGCCAGCAGCAAGGCGGGCGATGGTAACGACATTACCGTCGCAACCACTGTCGATGTTGCTGGCGGCGACATCTCGCTGGAGGAACTCGAGTTTTCTGGTGGTCTGACACCGCCCAATGTCGATGACTACTCCGGCGGGGCCGCAAGTGATGACTACAAGGCTGCTTTGCAAGCTTTCAATGACAGTGCCGATGGCAAGGCCATCACTAAAGCGCAAAGCGCAAAACTGACCATCGACGGCCTGAGCATTACCCGGGACTCGAACAGCATCACCGGGGCGATCGATGGACTCAGCATCGATCTGAAGAGCGTGGGTTCCAGCACGCTCACAGTTGCCAAGGACGAAGCGGGCGTCAAAGCCAATATACAAAAATTTGCGGATGCCTATAACACGCTGATTAGCTTCATTAATACCGAAACCAAGGTGACGGTGGTGAATGACACCAGTGCTCCAGTTGCCGGTGCGCTGGTTGGTGACAGTTCGGTGCGTTCGCTGGTTAACACGGTGCGCAACGAGCTGGTTGCGGTGCAAGGGGAAGGCACAGTGCGTGTTCTGGCAGATCTCGGCTTGACCTCGCAGAAAGACGGCACTTTGAGTGTCGATTCGACCAAGCTGGATAAGGCAGTCAAGAGCGACTTCGAGGGGGTCGCGGCGTACTTCACTGGTGACAAAGGCCTGGCTGCTCGTCTGGGTGATAAGCTGAAGGTATATACCGTCGGCGACGGCATTTTGGAGCAGCGAACCGACGCGCTCCAGGCGACGCTTGATAAGGTCGATAAGCAGAACGAAGACTTGGCAACACGCATGGCTGCACTCAGCGAGCGACTGTACAAGCAGTTCAACGCGATGGACGCTTTGGTTGGTCAGCTGAAAAGTACTAGCGATAGCCTGACCTCGTTGTTCGACAACATGCCGGGCTTCGTCAGCAGCAAGGACTGAACACGGCGAGCTTGAGCTTCCGTACCAAAATTCCCGTAAAGTTGCGCTCTTCGTTGCCGATACAAGTATCAGTAGCGATTAACGAGGAGCCCTGTCATGAACGCGATGCTGGCCATGAAGCAGTACCAACGAGTGAGTGTCCAAAGCGAAGTGTTCGAGGCCAGCCCGCACCGTCTGATCCAGATGTTGATGCAAGGTGGTCTTGAGCGTATCGCCCAGGCTCGTGGGGCCATCGAGCGCAATCTGGTGGCGGAAAAGGGCGAGCTGATCGGCAAGGCCATTTCCATTATCGGTGGTCTGCGCGAGCCGCTCGATCACGCAGTGGGTGGCGAGCTGTCGCAGAATCTCGACAAGCTATACGAGTACATGGTCATGCGCCTGCTCGAAGCCAATCGTCAGAGCGATATCGCTTGCCTCGACGAGGTCAGCGGGCTGCTGCGCGAAGTCAAATCGTCCTGGGACGCCATTGCGCCGGCGGCGTAATCCGAGGAGATATCCATGAGTGCCTCCATGCAGTTCCTCGAAGAGACCGGTAGCGCATTGCGTAACGCGTTGGCCAATCAGGACTGGGCCGCCATCGGCGAGTTGGACCTGCAATGCCGCCAGGCTGTGGAAGATGCCATGGTCGAGCCAGTGCGTGATGAAGAGCAGTTGCGCGCACGCATGGGCGAGCTGCTGGAGCTGTACCGTGAGTTGGTCGCCGTGTGCCAGGGCGAGCAGTCGCGTCTGGCCGGTGAATTGCTCCAGTTGAACCAGTCCCGACAAGGCGCCAAGGTCTATCAGCTGTTCGGTTGAAGGCCTCCCCAAGGCGACCCTCGAGGGTCGCCTTGGTCGTTTTTATTCCCTTATTTACGCATTGCCCCTTGGCGTTACTCGTCGGGATGTTCAGAATAATCACGCCATAAATTTGACTCTTCGGCGATTTTTGACTTTACTAGTGGCTAAATGATGGCGCTTTCCGGGGATTTCACCGGCGTGCTTGTTCCTTTCCTTCGCGAAAAAAGATCAGAGAACGATGTGGCGTGAAACCAAAATCCTGCTGATTGACGACAATAGCGAGCGCCGCCGGGACCTGGCGGTCATCCTGAATTTCCTGGGGGAAGAGCACATAGCCTGTGATTGCCGCGATTGGCGATCGGCGGTGCAGGATTTTTCCTCGTCGCGGGAAGTGCTCAGCGTGTTGCTGGGGGATGTGGACGCCAAGGGCGGCGTGCTGGAGCTTCTCAAACAACTGGCCACCTGGGACGACCAGCTGCCGATCCTGCTGATCGGTGAGTCGGCCGCACAGGATTGGCCGGAAGACCTGCGCCGCCGCGTACTGGCCAGCCTGGAAATGCCGCCCAGCTACAACAAGCTGCTCGATTCGCTGCACCGTGCCCAGGTCTATCGCGAGATGTACGACCAGGCTCGCGAGCGCGGTCGTTCACGCGAACCCAACCTGTTCCGCAGCCTGGTCGGCACCAGCCGAGCCATCGGCAACGTGCGGCAGATGATGCAGCAGGTCGCCGACACCGACGCCAGCGTGCTGATCCTCGGCGAGTCGGGGACCGGCAAGGAAGTGGTCGCGCGCAACCTGCACTACCACTCCAAGCGTCGCGATGCGCCATTCGTGCCGGTCAACTGCGGGGCGATTCCCGCGGAGCTGCTGGAGAGCGAACTGTTCGGCCACGAGAAGGGCGCTTTCACCGGGGCCATCACCAGCCGTGCCGGACGTTTCGAGCTGGCCAACGGCGGCACGCTGTTCCTCGACGAGATCGGCGACATGCCGCTGCCGATGCAGGTCAAGTTGCTGCGCGTGCTGCAGGAGCGCACCTTCGAGCGGGTCGGCAGCAACAAGACGCAGAGCGTCGACGTGCGCATCATCGCCGCCACGCACAAGAACCTCGAGCAGATGATCGAGACCGGGACCTTCCGCGAGGACCTGTACTACCGACTCAACGTGTTCCCCATCGAGATGGCGCCGCTGCGCGATCGCGTCGAGGACATCCCGCTGCTGCTCAACGAGCTGATTTCGCGGCTGGAAGTGGAGAAGCGCGGCTCGATCCGCTTCAACTCCGCAGCGATCATGTCGCTGTGCCGGCACGACTGGCCGGGCAACGTGCGCGAGCTGGCCAACCTGGTGGAGCGCATGGCGATCATGCATCCCTATGGGGTGATTGGCGTGTCCGAGTTGCCAAAGAAGTTCCGTCATGTCGACGACGAGGACGAGCAACTGGTCAGCATGCGCGACGAGTTGGAAGAGCGCTCGGTCATCGTTGCCGGTTCGCTGCCAGGGCTCAACGGCTCGGCGATGCTGCCGCCTGAGGGGCTCGACCTCAAGGACTACCTGGGTAACCTGGAGCAGGGCCTGATCCAGCAGGCACTCGATGACGCCAGTGGCGTGGTCGCGCGTGCCGCCGAGCGCCTGCGCATTCGTCGCACCACCCTGGTGGAGAAGATGCGCAAGTACGGCATGAGCCGCCGCGAAGACGAGCTCGAGCAGGACTGAGTGATACGGCTCAGCGGGTTGTCGGCGGCAAGCGCCGCAACCCGCTGACATAAAGCCGAAGTTTTGACGCCCAATCTCTAACCTACTGTTATTTAAGCCTAAAATTTTTAGGCACGGTGCTTGCTATGTCTCCGTCGACTCAACCGTTTCCTGACGGTTCGCGACAGAGAGAAGAGCATGAGCCACGTCGTCCGCCATCCCGCCGTATCCCTCGCTGGTGAATCCGCAGGCCCAGCCTCCGCGGAAGCGGGCAGCCGTGCCGGCTTGGAGCAGACCTTCGCGCTGTTCAGCCAGATGTCCAGCCAGATCAGCGAGTCGTACAACCTGATGGAGGCGCGGGTCGCCGAGCTGAAAGGGCAGCTGGCCCTGGTCAGCGCGCAGCGCATGCAGGAGCTGGCGGAGAAGGAGCGCCTCGCCCATCGCCTGCAGAGCCTGCTCGACCTGCTGCCCGGCGGCGTCATCGTCATCGACGGGCAGGGCGTGGTGCGCGAAGCCAACCCGGTGGCCGTGGGCCTGCTCGGCAAGCCGCTGGTGGGCATGCTCTGGCGCCAGGTGATCGCCCGTTGCTTCGCCCCGCGCGAAGACGACGGCCACGAAATCTCCCTCAAGGATGGCCGTCGGCTGTCCATCGCCACCCGTTCGCTGTCCGGCGAACCGGGTCAGTTGGTGTTGCTCAATGACCTGACGGAAACCCGCCGTCTGCAGGATCAGCTGGCGCGCAACGAGCGTCTGTCCGCGCTGGGGCGCATGGTCGCCTCGTTGGCTCACCAGATCCGCACGCCGCTGTCGGCGGCCATGCTGTATGCCGGCCACCTCAGCGAGCAGGTGCTGGAAGTCGAGCAGCAGCAGCGCTTCGCCGGACGCCTCAAGGAGCGCCTGCACGAGCTGGAACACCAGGTGCGCGACATGCTGGTGTTCGCCCGTGGCGACTTGCCGCTGCCGGATCGGCTGGCGCCGAAGGCGTTGCTCGACGCCGTGCGCGCCGCCGCCGAGCCGCACCTGGCCGGCATGCAGGTGCGCTGGCAGCTCGACGCCCATGATGGTGAGCTGCTGTGCAACCGCGACACCCTGGTCGGCACCGTGCTCAACCTGATCGACAACGCCATCCAGGCCGGCGGCCGCGAGGCGTCGCTGAAGGTGCATCTGTATCGCCGCGGCGACACGCTGCGCCTGTGCATCAGCGACAACGGTCCGGGCATCGACGCGGCGACTCTCGCGCGCCTTGGCGAACCGTTCTTCACCACCAAGACCACCGGAACCGGGCTCGGCCTGGCCGTGGTCAAGGCCGTGGCGCGTGCGCACCGCGGCGAGCTGCAGCTGCGCTCGCGGCCGGGGCGCGGCACCTGCGCCAGCCTGCTGCTGCCGCTGCTTCCCGCGGCGCGATTGATTCAGGAGTAACGCCGATGACCGCCAAGATTCTGCTGGTCGAAGACGACCGCGCGCTGCGCGAGGCGCTGGCCGACACCCTGTCGCTCGGCGGCCATCCCTACCTGGCAGTCGACTGCGCCGAGGCGGCGCTGGTCGCGCTGGAGCGCGAGTCGTTTGGACTGGTGGTCAGCGACGTCAACATGCCGGGCCTGGACGGCCATCAGCTGCTGGCCTGCATCCGCAAGCGTCAGCCGCAGCTGCCGATGCTGCTGATGACCGCGTTCGGCACCGTGGCCCGTGCGGTCGACGCGATTCGCCAGGGCGCCGCGGACTACCTGGTCAAACCCTTCGAACCCAAGGCGCTGCTCGACCTGGTCGCCCGCCATGCCCTCGGGCGCGTGGCAGCCAGCGAAGGCGACGGCCCGGTGGCGCGCGAAGCGGCCAGCTTGCAGTTGCTCGAACTGGCCGCCCGCGTGGCGCGCAGCGACTCGACTGTGTTGATCACCGGCGAGTCCGGCACCGGCAAGGAAGTGCTGGCGCGCTATATCCACCAGCAGTCGCCGCGCGCCGCGCAGCCGTTCATTGCGATCAATTGCGCGGCGATCCCCGACAACATGCTCGAGGCCACCCTGTTCGGCCACGAGAAGGGTGCCTTCACCGGCGCCATCAGCGCGCAGCCGGGCAAGTTCGAGTTGGCCGAGGGGGGCACCATCCTCCTCGACGAAGTCTCGGAAATGCCGCTGGGCCTGCAGGCCAAACTGCTGCGCGTGCTGCAGGAGCGCGAAGTCGAGCGCGTCGGCGCACGCAAGCCGATCAATCTGGATATCCGCGTGCTGGCCACCAGCAACCGCGACCTGGCCGGAGAAGTCGCCGCCGGGCGTTTCCGCGAAGACCTCTACTATCGCCTGTCGGTATTCCCGCTGGCCTGGCGTCCGCTGCGCGAGCGGCCCGCCGACATTCTGCCGCTGGCCGAGCGCCTGCTCGCCAAGCACGCCAAAAAAATGAATCAGAGTGGCGTGCGCTTGTCCGTCGAGGCGCAGCACTGCCTGGTCAGCCACGCCTGGCCGGGCAACGTGCGCGAGCTGGACAACGCCATCCAGCGCGCGCTGATCCTCCAGCAGGGTGGGCAGATTCAGGCGCTAGACCTGTGCCTCACCGCGCCGATCGGCCTGGCGCCGCTCAGTGTGGCGCCGGCGCCGGCAATGCCTGTGGCGGCGCAGTTCAGTGCGCCGGCGGAAGCTTCGGTCGGGGAGGAGAGCGGTCTCGGCGAAGACATGCGTCGCCTCGAGTACCAGAAGATCATCGACACCCTGCGTGCCGAGCGTGGTCGGCGCAAGGAAGCCGCCGAGCGCCTGGGCATCAGCCCGCGCACCCTGCGATACAAGCTGGCGCAGATGCGTGATGCCGGCATGGATGTCGAGGCCTACCTGTTCGCCAGCTGAGGCGAGGGCAGGGCGCGGCATTAACGAAAAAGCCCCGGCGTCGGTCCGGGGCTTTTTGCATTTGTGCGCGGCTTAAGGCTTTCCCTTCGCCGGTCGCTTCTACTTGGCACCCTAGTTGCAGATACCCCTTCAAAGCGCCACGCGGTGTCAAAAAACCGCTCGCGGGAGGAAGTATGAGCCAGGGTATCGAATTCAATCGTCTGATGTTGGAAATGCGCTCCATGCAGATGGAGGCGATGGCGCGCAACAAGCCCGCCGCCGTGGCGCCGGTCGCCGGCGCGCCGAGCTTTTCCGACATGCTCGGCCAGGCGGTCAACAAAGTGAACGAGACCCAGCAGGCCTCCAATCAGTTGGCCACCGCCTTTGAAATCGGCAAGAGCGGCGTCGATCTGACCGACGTAATGATCGCTCAGCAGAAAGCCAGCGTTTCCTTCCAGGCCATGACCCAGGTGCGGAACAAGCTGGTTCAGGCCTACCAAGACATCATGCAAATGCCGGTTTGAGACAGGACTGATCCATGTCTGACGCAGTGATCGCCACCGTCCCCGCCAAGGCGGACGCCCCGGAAAAGAAGCCGTTGTTCGGCCTGTCGTTCCTGGAAAACCTCTCGCAGATGAGCATGCTGCGGCAGATCGGCCTGCTGGTCGGCCTGGCCGCCAGTGTCGCCGTCGGTTTTGCCGTGGTGCTGTGGTCGCAACAGCCGGATTACCGCCCGCTGTTCAGCAGCCTGTCGGGCATCGACGCCAATCAGGTCACCGAGACGCTGGCGGCGGCTGACATCAAGTACACCATCGAGCCGAATTCCGGCGCCCTGCTGGTCAAGGCCGACGACCTGGCCCGTGCGCGGATGAAGATGGCCAGCTCCGGCATCGCCCCGCAGGACAGCAACATCGGCTTCGAGATCCTCGACAAGGATCAGGGCCTAGGCACCAGCCAGTTCATGGAAACCACCCGCTACCGTCGCGGCCTGGAAGGCGAGCTGGGGCGCACCGTGGCCAGCCTCAACAACGTCAAGGGTGCACGCGTGCACCTGGCGATTCCGAAGAGCTCGGTGTTCGTCCGCGACGAGCGCAAGCCGACCGCCTCGGTGCTGGTCGAGTTGTACCCGGGCCGTTCGCTGGAGCCGAGCCAGGTCATGGCGATCGTCAATCTGGTCGCCACCAGCGTGCCGGAACTCGACAAGTCGCAGGTCACCGTGGTCGACCAGAAGGGCAACCTGCTGTCCGATCAGCAGGAACTGTCCGAGCTGACCATGGCCGGCAAGCAGCTCGATTACACCCGCCGTCTGGAAGGCACGCTCGGCCAGCGCGTCGACAATATCCTGCGCCCGGTACTGGGCAGCGACCGCTACAAGGCCGAGGTCTCCGCCGACGTCGACTTCAGCGCGGTGGAATCCACCTCGGAGATGTTCAACCCGGACCAGCCGGCCCTGCGCAGCGAGCAACGGGTCAACGAAGAACGCCAGAGCAGCCTACCGCCGCAAGGCGTGCCTGGCGCGCTGTCCAACCAGCCGCCGGCCGCCGGCGCCGCGCCGGAAAAGGCCACCGCCGCCGCGCCGAGCCCGTCCGGCCCGATCGCCGCCGGCCAGCCGCTGCTCGACGCCAATGGCCAGCAGATCATGGACCCGGCCACCGGCCAGCCCAAGCTGGCGCCGTACCCGGCGGACAAGCGCGAGCAATCGACGCGCAACTTCGAGCTGGACCGCTCGGTGAGCTACACCAAGCAGCAGTCCGGCCGTGTGCGTCGGCTTTCTGTCGCGGTGGTGGTCGATGACCAGGTCAAGGTCGACGCCAAGACCGGCGAAACCACCCATGTGCCGTGGAATGCCGCGGAGATCGCCCGTCTGACCCGCCTGGTGCAGGACGCGGTGGGCTTCGACGCCAGCCGCGGTGACAGCGTCAGCGTGATCAACACGCCGTTCACCGCGCACCAGGGCGAGGAAGTCATCGACATCCCGTTCTACACCCAGCCGTGGTTCTGGGACATCGTCAAGCAAGTGCTCGGCGTGCTGTTCATCCTGGTCCTGGTGTTCGGCGTGCTGCGTCCGGTGCTGAACAACATCAGCGGCAGCAAGAGCCGCGAGCTGGCGGTCGGCGGTGCCGGCGGCGATCTGGAGATGGGCGACATGGCCGGCCTGGACGGCGAATTGTCGGCCGACCGGGTGAGCCTGGGCGGGCCGCAGCGTATCCTGCTGCCGAGCCCGACCGAGGGTTATGAAGCGCAACTGAACGCGATCAAGAGCCTGGTCGCCGATGACCCGGGCCGCGTGGCCCAAGTCGTGAAAGAGTGGATTAACGCCGATGAGTGAGAATCGCGTCGCCCCCAAACTGAACAAGGTCGACAAGGCCGCCGTACTGCTGCTGTCGCTCGGCGAGACCGACGCCGCGCAGGTGCTGCGCCACCTCGGCCCGAAGGAAGTGCAGCGCGTCGGCGTGGCGATGGCGCAGATGCGCAACATCCAGCGCGAGCAGGTCGAGCAGGTGATGGGCGAGTTCGTCGACATCGTCGGCGACCAGACCAGCCTCGGCGTCGGCGCCGACAGCTACATCCGCCGCATGCTCACCCAGGCGCTCGGCGAGGACAAAGCCGGCAACCTGATCGACCGCATCCTGCTCGGTGGCAGCACCAGCGGCCTGGACAGCCTGAAATGGATGGAGCCGCGCGCCGTGGCCGACGTGATCCGCTACGAGCACCCGCAGATCCAGGCCATCGTGGTCGCCTACCTTGATCCCGACCAGGCCGGCGAAGTGCTCGGCCACTTCGACCACAAGGTGCGCCTCGACATCGTCCTGCGCGTCTCCTCGCTGAATACCGTGCAGCCGGCGGCGCTCAAGGAACTCAACCTGATCCTCGAGAAACAGTTCTCCGGCAACGCCAACACCTCGCGGGCGACCATGGGTGGGGTCAAGCGCGCGGCGGACATCATGAACTTCCTCGACAGCTCGATCGAAGGCCAGTTGATGGACTCGATCCGCGAGATGGACGCCGATTTGTCGACGCAGATCGAAGACCTGATGTTCGTCTTCGACAACCTCGCCGACGTCGACGACCGCGGCATCCAGGCGCTGATGCGCGAAGTCTCCTCCGACGTGCTGGTGCTGGCCCTCAAGGGCTCGGACGATGCGGTCAAGGAGAAGGTGTTCAAGAACATGTCCAAACGCGCCGCCGAACTGCTGCGCGACGACCTGGAGGCGCGCGGCCCGGTGCGGGTCAGCGAAGTCGAGGCGGCGCAGAAGGAAATCCTCACCATTGCCCGGCGCATGGCCGAAGCCGGCGAGATCGTGCTCGGCGGCAAGGGTGGCGAGGAAATGCTCTAGGCCGCGCCACCGCTCGCCCGCAGCGGCCGCACCACGCGGCCGGTTCCCTCTCCACCGGGAGAAGGGTAGGGTGAGGGCCGTTTCATCCGCCTATCCAGATTCGAGCGAAGCCAGTCATGTCGAGCAAAGACAATCCCAGCGAACTGATCCGCGCCAAGGACGTCAGCGTCTTTGACCGTTGGGCCTTGCCGAGCTTCGACGCCGGCGGCGCGCTGCTCGGCGACGCAGAGCCGCTCAGCGAGCCGGCCCCGGCACCCGAGCCCGAGCCGCAGCCGAGCGAAGAAGTGCCGGTCGAGACCGTCATGCCGTTCACCCTCGAGGAACTCGAGGCGATTCGCCAGGAGGCCTACAACGAAGGCTTCGCCACTGGCGAGAAGGACGGTTTCCACGCCGGCCAGCTGAAGGCCAAGCAGGAATCCGACCAGGCCCTGGCGCTCAAGCTGGACAGCCTCGAGCGGGTGCTCGGCCAGCTGATGGAACCGATAGCCGAGCAGGATCGCCAGCTCGAACACGCCATGGTCACCCTGGTCGGCCACGTCACCCGCGAGGTGATCCAGCGCGAGCTGGCGCTGGATTCCAGCCAGGTGCGTCACGTGCTGCGCGAATCGCTCAAGCTGCTGCCGATGGGCAGTGCCAACGTGCGCATCCACGTCAATCCGCAGGACTTCGCAGTGGTCAAGGCGCTGCGCGAACGCCACGAAGAGAACTGGCGCATCCTCGAAGACGAAGCCCTGCTGCCCGGCGGTTGCCGAGTGGAAACCGAACACAGCCGCATCGACGCCAGTGTCGAGACGCGCCTGAGCCAGGCGATCAAGCAACTGTTCGAGCAGCAGCGCGAACAGGCGGTGCATCCGCTCGGCAGCGACATCAGCATCGACCTCGACCCGCCGAGCGCGCCCCATGCGTCTTGAGCGCACCAGCTTCGCCAAGCGCCTGGCCGGCTACACCGAGGCGGTACACCTCCCCGAGCAGCCGGTGGTGGAAGGCCGCCTGCTGCGCATGGTCGGCCTGACTCTGGAGGCCGAAGGTCTGCGCGCCGCGGTCGGCAGTCGCTGCCTAGTGATCAACGACGGGGAATACCACCCGGTGCAGGTCGAGGCCGAGGTGATGGGCTTCTCCGGCAGCAAGATTTTCCTCATGCCGGTCGGCAGCCTGGCCGGCATCGCCCCAGGTGCGCGTGTGGTGCCGCTGCCGGACACCGGGCGCCTGCCGATGGGCATGAGCATGCTCGGCCGGGTGCTCGACGGCGCCGGCAACGCGCTGGACGGCAAGGGCCGCATGCGGGCCGAAGACTGGGTGCCAATGGACGGACCGACCATCAACCCGCTCAACCGCGACCCGATCAGCCAGCCGCTGGATGTCGGCATTCGCTGCATCAACGGATTGTTGACGGTCGGCCGCGGCCAGCGTCTCGGTCTGTTCGCCGGTACCGGCGTCGGTAAGTCGGTGCTGCTTGGCATGATGACGCGCTTCACCGAGGCGGAAATCATCGTCGTCGGCCTGATCGGCGAACGGGGTCGCGAGGTCAAGGAATTCATCGACCACATCCTTGGCGAGGAAGGCCTGAAGCGCGCCGTGGTGGTCGCCTCGCCGGCCGACGATGCGCCGCTGATGCGCCTGCGCGCGGCGATGTACTGCACGCGCATCGCCGAATACTTCCGCGACAAGGGCAAGAACGTCCTGCTGCTGATGGACTCGCTGACCCGTTACGCCCAGGCCCAGCGCGAAATCGCCCTGGCCATCGGTGAGCCGCCGGCGACCAAGGGCTATCCGCCGTCGGTGTTCGCCAAGCTGCCCAAGCTGGTCGAACGTGCCGGCAATGCCGAGGCCGGCGGCGGCTCGATCACTGCCTTCTACACCGTGCTCTCGGAAGGCGACGACCAGCAGGACCCGATCGCCGACTCGGCGCGCGGCGTGCTCGACGGCCACTTCGTGCTGTCGCGGCGCCTGGCCGAGGAGGGCCATTACCCGGCCATCGACATCGAACAGTCGATCAGCCGGGTCATGCCGCAGGTGGTCAGCGAAGAACACATGCGCCAGGCGCAGCGCTTCAAGCAGCTGTGGTCGCGCTACCAGCAGAGCCGCGACCTGATCAGCGTCGGCGCCTACGTGGCCGGCGGTGACCCGGATACTGACCTGGCGATCGCCAAGCTGCCGGCCATGCAGCAGTACCTGCGCCAAGCCCTGCGTGCCAGCGAGGGGCTGACCCAGAGTTCGGCGCAGCTGGCCACGGTGTTCGGTCAGTGACGGCGACGGATAAGCGCCGATGACCCTCAGTCGCGCCAAACGCCTGGCCCCGGTAATCGATATGGCGGAGAAGGCCGAGCGCGAGGCGGCGCGTCAGCTCGGGCATTTCCAGGGCCTGGTCGGCCAGGCCGAAGGTAAGCTCGGCGAACTCGAGCGCTATCGCTCGGACTACCAGCAGCAGTGGCTCACCGAAGGCCGCAACGGCGTGTCCGGGCAATGGCTGATGAACTACCAGCGCTTCCTCTCGCAACTGGAGGGCGCCATCGGCCAGCAGATGCGCAGCGTCGCCTGGCACCGCCAGAATCTCGACAAGGCGCGCGCCGTCTGGCAGGAGCGCTATGCGCGCCTCGAAGGCCTGCGCAAGCTGGTGCAGCGTTACCAGGATGAAGCGCGGCTGGCCGCCGACAAGCGCGAGCAGCGCCTGCTCGACGAGTTGTCGCAGCGGCTGCGGCAACAGGAGTCGTAGCGCGAGTTTTTCTGGCACGAAGCCATCTCCGCCTGTTGCCGCTGCCGACGGCGGGTGCTACATCTTCACCTTTCGCAGCAAGACGTACTTTAAGGAGCAGGGCATGGCGATCACCGCGCAACCGTCGGCCGATGGTCAGGAACTCACCATTTCGATTCAGGGACGATTCGATTTCGGCGCGCACCAGGAATTTCGCGACGCCTACGAGCGCGTCGGCAGCTCGCCGAAGCGCTACGTGATCGATCTCGACGGCACCACCTACCTCGACAGCTCGGCACTTGGCATGCTTCTGCTGCTGCGCGATCACGCCGGCGGCGACCATGCGCAGATCAGCCTGGTCAACTGCAACCCCGACGTGCGCAAGATCCTCGCGATTTCCAACTTCGGGCAGCTGTTCCAGATCGCCTGACGGCCATGCCCAATAGACTTTCCGTGCTGATCGCCGAGGACAACCCGGCCGATCGCATGCTGCTGTCGACCATCGTCAACCGCCAGGGCCATCGCGTGCTGACTGCCAGCAATGGCCTGGAGGCCGTGGCGCTGTTCGAGCAGGAACGCCCGCACTTGGTGTTGATGGATGCGCTGATGCCGGTGATGGACGGCTTCGAGGCCGCGCGCCGCATCAAGCAGGTGGCCGGCGAGGAGTTGGTGCCAATCATCTTCCTCACCTCGCTGACCGAGAGCGAAGCGCTGGTGCGCTGCCTCGAGGCCGGCGGCGACGACTTCCTCGCCAAGCCCTACAACCGGGTGATCCTTGAGGCCAAGATCAAGGCCATGGACCGCCTGCGTCGCCTGCAGGCGACCATCCTCGAACAGCGCGACCTGATCGCCCGGCACAACGAGCACCTGCTGACCGAGCAGCGCGTGGCCAAGGCGGTGTTCGACAAGGTCGCGCATTCCGGCTGCCTCGACGCGCCGAACATCCGCTACCTGCAATCGCCCTACGCGCTGTTCAACGGCGACCTGCTGCTGGCCGCCTACAAGCCGTCCGGCGGCATGCACGTGTTGCTCGGCGACTTCACCGGCCACGGCTTGCCGGCGGCGATCGGCGCCATGCCGCTGGCCGAAGTGTTCTATGGCATGACCGCCAAAGGGCACTCGATGACCGAAATCCTTCGCGAGATGAACGCCAAGCTCAAGCGCATCCTGCCGCTCGGGGTGTTCTGCTGCGCCACGCTGGTCAACATCAGCTTCCAGCGCCGCACGCTCAAGGTATGGAACGGCGGTCTGCCCGACGGCTACCTGCTACGCGGCGGTGAGCGGGAGCCGCTGGTGTCGCGCCATCTGCCGCTCGGCGTGCAGGAGCCGGAGCTGTTCAACGACACCTGTGAAGTCTTCCCGCTGAGCCCCGGCGATCGGCTGTTCCTGCTTTCCGACGGCGTGCTCGAGGCGAAGAATGCCGAGCAGCAGCTGTTCGGCGAACAGCGCCTGCTTAAGGTGTTCGACGCCAATCGTCAGCCGGAGCGGCTGTTCGAAGAGATCCAGCAGGCGCTCGGGCGCTTCCGCGGCGCCGCGCAGGACGACGTGAGCATGATCGAGATCGACATGGTCGAGGAGGACGCGCTGCCGCATCCGCCGCTGGCCTTCGTCGACAGCGGACAGAACAGTCCGCTGGACTGGTCGGCCAGCTACGAATTCCGCGGCGACACGCTGCGCGACTTCAACCCGCTGCCGTTCCTCTTGCAGCTGCTGCTCGAGGTGCGCGGCCTGCGCGCCCAGGGCGGCGCGCTGTACAGCGTGCTGGCCGAGCTGTACTCGAACGCCCTGGAACACGGGGTGATGGGCCTGGATTCGGCGCTCAAGCGCGACGCCATCGGCTTCGGCGACTACTACCGCGAACGCAGCGAACGGTTGGCCCAGCTCGACAGTGGCTTCGTGCGCTTTCACCTGCAGGTGCAGGGCGACGGGCATGGCGGGCGCCTGCAGATCAAGGTCGAGGACAGTGGCGGCGGTTTCGACGTCGAGCGGGTGCTTGCCGAACAGGCGGCGCTGGACTGTTTCAGCGGCCGTGGCCTGAGCCTGGTCCGCGAGCTGAGCGAGCGCTGCGCCTGGCAGGACGGCGGGCGCCTGGCCTGCGTCGAGTTCGCCTGGCCCGCCTAGCTCCGGCCCACGCGGCAAAAAACCGGCGCGGGGCTGCCGTTCAGGCATAATCCAGCGACTACCTTCAGGGAGAACAACGGTGGTCGAAGAGCATCTGGACAGCGCCGTGCTGCTGGCCTTGCAAGACGTCATGGAGGACGAGTATCCGCTGCTGCTGGATACCTTCCTGGCGGACTCCGACGAGCGCCTGCGCTCGCTGCAGGGCGCGCTGCAACAGGCGGATGCCCAGGCCGTGCGCCTGGCCGCGCACAGCTTCAAGGGCAGCTGCAGCAACATGGGCGCCACGCGCCTGGCGGTACTCTGCCGCCAGCTCGAGGAACTCGGCCGCCACGAGCAGTTGCAGCCGGCGCCGGAGCTGCTGGCGCGCATCGAGGCCGAGTTCGCCATCGTCCGCATCCTGCTCAAGAGCGAGCGGCAGCGCTACCTGTTCCGCACCTGAACGGACTTTCTCCAGCACTTGCCGCAAAACTGGCCCGCGCCTTGCTATGTCTCCGGCACGATCCAGCCAGAACGGAGAGAGTCCATGGCCATTGCCACCGACCCCTTGCTCAACTCGGCGCCCGAGCTGAAGCCCCGGGCGCCTGCGGCCAAAGCCCCGAGCGCTGCCGCCGAGCCGCGCAAGAACGAGGCCTCCAGCTTTGCCAATGTGTATGCCCGCGAGCGTCAGGCGAAAGCCGCCGAGCGTCAGGATGCCGTCGCGAAGAACCGTCAGGAGCAACGCCCCGACGAAACCGCGCGACCCACTGACGGCGACACCGCGGTTGCCGCCAAGGACGCCGAGGTTGCCGATAGCGGCAAAGCCTTGCCGGACGACGAAGCCGATCCGGGTACCCCCGATCCGGCGCTGCTGCTGGCGATGAGCGGGCAATTGCCGGCCGCCGAGGGCGAAACCGATGCAGCCCAGCTGACCGCGCAGGACGCCGATCCGGCGCTGCTGCTCGGCTTCTCCGGGGTCAGCCTGAGCGGTTCGGGGCCGGCCAGCCTGACCGAGGCGAGTCACGACCCGCAGGTCGATGCGCTGAACGAGGCGAACAACCTCGGCCTGACCCTGGGTCTCGACGGCAAGCCGCAGCTCGGCCCGTCGGCGCAGGCCAACGCGGCCGCCGCGCAGCAGGCCGGCAGCGGCAAGGCGCCGGACTTCGCGGCGGCCATGGCCGCCCTCGGCGAGCCGGGCAAGTCGCAGGATCAGCTGCAACTTGAGGCGGAGCTGCCCGGCAGTGACCTCGGTGAGGGGCTTGGCGAAGGCCAGGACAGCGCGGTCGGCGAGGTGCGCAACGACGCCCTGGTCAGTCGCCTGACTACCCTCAATCACGCCATCCAACAAGTCCAGCCGGCGCCGCGCGCCGCCGAGATTCCCGGCCAGCCGTTGTCGCTGCAGCAGGGCAATATCAGCGAGGCGCTGGTCGACAAGGTCATGTGGCTGTCCAGTCAGAACCTCAAGTCGGCGGAGATCCAGCTGCACCCGGCCGATCTCGGTCGTCTCGACGTGCGCATCAACATGGTCGACGACCAGGCCCAGGTAACCTTCAGCAGCCCGCATGCCGGCGTGCGCGATGCGCTGGAAGGGCAAATGCACCGCCTGCGCGAAATGTTCACCCAGCAGGGCATGAACATGGACGCCAACGTCTCCGACCAGTCGCTCAACCGTGGCTGGCAGGGTCAGCAGCAGGGCCAGAGCGACAGCGGTCGTGGCGCTTCGCCGTTCCGCGGCGGCACTGAGCGCTTTGGCGGCGACGAGGAAGTGACCCTCGGCGTCAGCGAAATTCGCTCCAACGCCGGCGGCGGTGGACGCAGTCTGGTCGATTATTACGCCTGACGATTCCTGCGTTTGCGTCGACGCCCGGCCGGGTCGAACCGGCCGGGCGTTGTCGTTTCAGATGACAAGTGCCGGCAGGCCTGATATATCCGCTGGCCTCCGGGAACGAGCTGGCATAACACTTGCTCAAGCCCTTGCAGTTTCCGCACAGACCTCGAATAACGACGGATTATTGGCATGGCGAAGAATCAACCGGCACCTCCTTCCGGGCTCCCCGGCGAAGAGAGCAAGCCGGCAGGCAAACTCAAGCTCATCATCGTGATCGTCGTGGCGCTGCTGCTGGCGATCGGCTCGTCCGTTGCCGGCACCTGGTTCGTCTTGCACAAGAGCAGCGGTGCGGATGAAAAGCCCGCCGAAGCCGCCGCCGAAGCCGGCGCGCCGGTCAAGCAACCGGCCATCTACGAGGTGCTGGCGCCGGCCTTCGTGGTCAATTTCAGCGAGGGCGGCCGGCAGCGTTACATGCAGGTCAGCATCGCCCTGATGGCCCGCGACCAGGCCAAGCTCGACGCCCTCAAGGTGCACATGCCGGTGCTGCGCAACCGCCTGGTGATGCTGTTCTCCGGGCAGGACTTCAATAACCTGGTGACTCCGGTTGGCAAGGAAATGCTCCGCCAGCAGGCCACCGCCAGCGTCCAGGAATTGGCGCAGAAAGAAGTCGGCAATACCGTGGTCGAACAGGTGCTGTTCACCAATCTCGTGATGCAGTAGGAACAGGGGGCACCCATGGCTGTACAGGATCTGCTCTCCCAGGACGAAATCGACGCGCTGTTGCACGGCGTCGACGACGGCCTGGTCGAAGCCGATGACGTCGGCGAAGTCGGCGGCATCAAGAGCTACGACCTCTCCAGTCAAGATCGCATCGTCCGCGGACGCATGCCGACCCTGGAGATGATCAACGAGCGTTTCGCCCGCTACACCCGCATCAGCATGTTCAACCTGCTGCGCCGCTCGGCCGACGTCGCGGTCGGTGGCGTGCAGGTGATGAAGTTCGGTGAGTACGTGCATTCGCTGTACGTGCCGACCAGCCTCAACCTGGTGAAGATGAAGCCGCTGCGCGGCACCGGGCTGTTCATCCTCGACGCCAAGCTGGTGTTCAAGCTGGTCGACAACTTCTTCGGCGGCGACGGTCGTCACGCCAAGATCGAGGGTCGCGAATTCACCCCTACCGAGCTGCGGGTGGTGCGCATGGTCATCGACCAGGCGTTCGTCGACCTCAAGGAAGCCTGGCACGCGGTGATGGACGTCAACTTCGAGTACATCAACTCGGAAGTGAACCCGGCGCTGGCCAACATTGTCAGCCCCAGTGAGGTGGTGGTGGTGTCCACCTTCCACATCGAGCTGGACGGCGGCGGCGGCGACCTGCACATCACCTTGCCGTATTCGATGATCGAGCCGATCCGCGACATGCTCGACGCCGGCGTGCAGTCCGACGTCGACGATCAGGACGAACGCTGGGTCAAGGCGCTGCGCGAGGACATCCTCGACGTGCGCGTGCCGCTGGCCACCACCGTGGCGCGTCGTCAGCTCAAGCTGCGCGACATCCTGCACATGCAGCCGGGTGACGTGATTCCGGTGGAGTTCGCCGACGACATGGTGATGCGCGCCAACGGCGTACCGACCTTCAAGGTCAAGCTCGGCGCGCACAAGGGCAACCTGGCCCTGCAAGTGCTCGATCCGATCGAGCGTCAACGCTAATTTCCGTTCAGAGCCAGCCGAGGACATCCCATGGCAGAAGAAAATACCACCCCCGAGGAACAGGCGCTGGCCGACGAGTGGGCCGCGGCGCTGGCCGAATCGGGCGACGACGCCAACCAGGACGACATCGACGCCATGCTGGCGCAGAGCGAGGCCCGGCCCGCTGCGCCGCGCGCACCGATGGAAGAGTTCCCCGGCGCGCCGAAGAACAACGTGCCGGTCAGCCTCGACGGGCCGAACCTCGACGTGATTCTCGACATCCCGGTGTCGATCTCGATGGAAGTCGGCAACACCGAAATCTCCATCCGCAATCTGCTGCAGCTCAACCAGGGCTCGGTGATCGAGCTCGATCGCCTGGCCGGCGAACCGCTCGACGTGCTGGTCAACGGCACGCTGATCGCCCACGGCGAAGTGGTGGTGGTCAACGAGAAGTTCGGTATCCGCCTGACTGACGTGATCAGCCAGAGCGAACGCATCAAGAAGTTGCGCTGATATGCGGGCCCTGTTCTTCGTCCTGTGCGGCTTGCCGCTGAGCGTGCTGGCCGCCGAGCCGGCGAAGACCGTCGCCCCGGTGGCGCCGATGGCCAGCACCGGGATGGCCGGTCAGCTCGGTCAGCTGCTGTTCGGCCTGCTGCTGGTGGTCGGCCTGATCTTCCTGCTTGCCTGGCTGCTGCGCCGCGTGCAGCAGATCACCCCGCGCGGCAACCAGGCGATTCGCATCATCGCCAGCCAGGCTCTCGGTCCGCGCGACCGCCTGGTGCTGGTCGAGGTCGGCCATGAGCAGGTGTTGCTTGGCGTCAGCGCCGGACGCATCAACACCCTGCATGTGCTGAACGAGCCGGTGGAAACCGCCAGCGGCGAGTCGGCCACCCCGGAATTCGCCCAGCGCCTGATGGAGCTGCTGGGGCGCGACCACAAGGGCAAGTCCTGATGAACCCATTGCGTCTTGGCTTGGCGCTCCTGCTAGTGCTGGCCGCTCCGTTGGCGCTGGGCGCCGACAACCCGCTGTCGATCCCGGCGATCACCTTGAGCACCAACCCGGAAGGGCAGCAGGAGTACTCGGTCAGCCTGCAGATCCTGCTGATCATGACGGCGCTGAGCTTCATCCCGGCGTTCGTCATGCTGATGACCAGCTTCACGCGGATCATCATCGTGTTCTCCATCCTGCGTCAGGCGCTCGGCCTGCAGCAGACGCCGTCGAACCAGATCCTGATCGGCATGGCCTTGTTTTTGACTCTGTTCATCATGGCGCCGGTGTTCGAACGGATTAACAACGACGCGCTGCAGCCGTATCTCAATGAGCAGATTCCGGCGCAGGAGGCGATCGCCAAGGCCGAGGTGCCGCTCAAGGACTTCATGCTGGCGCAGACGCGCAGTTCCGACCTCGAGCTGTTCATGCGCCTGTCCAAGCGCACCGACATCGCCAGCCCGGATCAGGCGCCGCTGACCATCGTCGTCCCGGCGTTCATCACCTCCGAGCTGAAGACCGCGTTCCAGATCGGTTTCATGATCTTCATCCCGTTCCTGGTGATCGACCTGGTGGTGTCCAGCATCCTCATGGCGATGGGTATGATGATGCTCTCGCCGCTGATCATTTCCCTGCCGTTCAAGATCATGCTGTTCGTCCTGATCGATGGCTGGGCGCTGATCATCGGCACCCTGGCCGGCAGTTTCGGCGGCGTATAGCGAGGTTCGCAGCATGACTCCCGAAGTAGCGGTGGACATCTTTCGCGAAGCGCTGTGGCTGACCTCGGTGATGGTCGCCATCCTGGTGGTGCCCGGCCTGCTGGTCGGCCTGGTGGTGGCGATGTTCCAGGCGGCGACGCAGATCAACGAACAGACCCTGAGCTTCCTGCCGCGTCTGCTGGTGATGCTGGTGACCCTGATCGTCCTCGGTCCGTGGATGATCCAGAAGCTCATGGAGTACACCACCACGCTGATCCAGAACATCCCGCAGGTGATCGGCTAGCCGTGCTCGAGCTGACCAACGCACAGATCGGCGGCTGGGTCGGCGGCTTCCTGCTGCCGCTGTTCCGCGTCTCCGCACTGCTCATGGTGATGCCGATCTTTGGTACCCAGCTGGTGCCGATGCGCGTGCGCCTGTACCTGGCGCTGGCCATCGTGGTGGTGATCCTGCCCGGCCTGCCACCGGCACCGCAGGTCGAGGGCATCAGCCTGCAGGCGGTGTTGCTGATCGCCCAGGAAGTGCTGATCGGCGCCATGCTCGGCTTCGCCCTGCAGCTGTTCTTCCATGCCTTCGTGGTCGCCGGGCAGATCATCGCTACGCAGATGGGCCTCGGCTTCGCCTCGATGATCGACCCCACCAACGGCATCTCCACGGCGGTGATCGGCCAGTTCTTCACCATGCTGGTGACCCTGCTGTTCCTCGCCATGAACGGCCATCTGGTGGTCATCGAGGTGCTCACCGAGAGCTTCGTGACCCTGCCGATCGGCGGCGGATTCCTGACGGATCAATACTGGGAGCTGGCCAACAAGCTCGGCTGGGTGCTCGGCGCCGGGCTGATGCTGGTGCTGCCGGCGGTCACCGCGCTGCTGGTGGTCAACCTGGCGTTCGGCGTGATGACCCGCGCGGCGCCGCAGCTGAACATCTTCTCGATCGGTTTTCCGCTGACCCTGGTGGTCGGCATGGTCATCGTCTGGATCGGCATGGCCGATATCCTGGCGCTCTACCAAGCGCTGGCCAGCGAGGCGCTGCAGTGGCTGCGCGACCTGGCGGAGGTGCGCTGACGTGGCAGAGAGCGAAAGCGGCGCTGACAAAAGCGAGGAACCCACAGAGAAACGCTTGCGCGAGTCCCGCGAGCAGGGACAGATCGCGCGATCCCGCGAGCTCAATACCCTGGCCATCCTGCTGGCCGGCATCGGCGGCCTGCTAGCCACCGGCGGCAAGCTGGCGGAAGCGATGATGCAGATCATGCGCATGAACTTCAGCCTGCCGCGCGAGGCGCTGTTCAGCGAACAGAACATGGCCGTGTGGCTGCTGGCCTCGGGGCGCATCGCCCTGGATGCGCTGGTGCCGCTGTTCATCACCCTGTTGATCGCCGCCATCGTCGGGCCCATCGCGCTCGGTGGCTGGCTGTTCTCCGCCGGGGCCATGGCGCCCAAGTTCAGCCGCATGAACCCGCTGGCCGGGCTCAAGCGGATGTTCTCCACCAAGGCGCTGGTCGAGCTGCTCAAGGCCCTGGCCAAGTTCCTGGTGGTCCTGCTGGTGGCGCTGGCGGTGCTCTCCAGCGACCGCGACGATTTGCTGGCGATGGCCCACGAACCACTGGAAATGGCCATGCTGCACAGCGTCCAGCTAGTCGGCTGGAGCGCCCTGTGGATTTCCTGCGGGATCATCCTGATCGCGGCGGTCGATGTGCCGTTCCAGCTCTGGGACAACAAGCAGAAGCTGATGATGACCAAGCAGGAGGTCAAGGACGAGTACAAGGACAGCGAGGGCAAGCCCGAGGTCAAGGCGCGCATCCGCCAGATGCAGCGCGAGATATCCGAGCGGCGGATGATGGCCGCGGTGCCGCAGGCCGATGTGGTGATCACCAACCCGACGCACTTCGCCGTGGCGCTGAAATACGACCCGGACAAGGGCGGGGCGCCGATGCTGCTGGCCAAGGGTGGCGACTTCGTGGCGCTGAAGATTCGCGAGATCGCCAGCGAGCACAAGGTCATGCTGCTCGAATCGCCGGCCCTGGCGCGGGCGGTGTACTACTCCACCGAGCTTGACCAGGAAATTCCCGCCGGCCTGTACCTGGCGGTCGCCCAGGTGCTGGCCCACGTCTACCAGCTGCGCCAGTTCCAGTCCGGCAAGGGCAAGCGCCCGGCGCCGCTCAACGACCTGCCGATTCCGCCGGATTTGCGCCGCGACGAGTAAACCCGGCAGCCTTCCTGCTGAGTAGAACTCGGCGCCGTCAGCGCTCTCCAGGCGTCCGCTGCGCTAGGCGTTGCGCCCTCGCGCAGGCCGTCTAGTTCGCCGCCGCCACAAAGTTGGAATGCTTCTTGCCACTACCCCGGTAAAGCGCCTCTAGGCGTCAAAAGATTGGACCATCGGGGTAGGGAAGTGGCAGTAGATCGCTCTCAGTTGATCGGCAACATGCGCAACGGGCTGCTCGGCCTGCGGCAGGGCAGCCTCGGCGTGCCACTGTTGCTGCTCGCGATGCTCGGCATGATGATGTTGCCGGTGCCGCCGTTCCTCCTCGACGTACTGTTCACCTTCAACATCGCCCTGTCCATCGTCGTCCTGCTGGTCAGCATCTACGCGCTGCGGCCGCTCGACTTCGCCGTATTCCCGACCATCCTGCTGGTCGCCACGCTGCTGCGCCTGGCGCTCAACGTCGCTTCCACCCGTGTCGTGCTGCTGCACGGCCAGGATGGACACGACGCCGCCGGTAAGGTGATCCAGGCGTTCGGTGAGGTGGTGATCGGCGGCAACTACGTGGTCGGTATCGTGGTGTTCGCGATCTTGATGATCATCAACTTCGTGGTGGTCACCAAGGGTGCCGGGCGTATCTCCGAAGTCAGCGCGCGTTTCACCCTCGACGCCATGCCCGGCAAGCAGATGGCCATCGACGCCGACCTCAACGCTGGCCTGATCGACCAGCCGGAAGCCAAGCGTCGGCGCAGCGAAGTGGCCCAGGAGGCCGACTTCTACGGCTCGATGGACGGTGCCTCGAAGTTCGTCCGCGGTGACGCCGTCGCCGGCCTGCTGATCCTGTTCATCAACCTGATCGGTGGCGTGGCCATCGGCATCCTCCAGCACCAGATGAGCTTCGCTGACGCCGGCAAGGTCTATGCCCTGCTGACCATCGGTGACGGTCTGGTCGCGCAGATTCCCTCGCTGCTGCTGTCCACCGCCGCGGCGATCATGGTGACCCGCGTGTCCAGCTCCGAGGACATGGGTCAGCAGGTCAGCCGGCAGATGTTCGCCTCGCCCAAGGCGTTGGCAGTGTCCGCGGCGATCATCATCGCCATGGGCCTGGTGCCCGGCATGCCGCACGTGTCGTTCCTCAGCCTCGGCCTGCTGGCCGCCGGCGGCGCTTACTGGATCATGCACCGGCAGAAGCAAGCCAAGCAGCAGGCCGAACAGGAAGTGGTCCGCCAGCAGGAACTGCTGCCGGCACAGCGTGCCCAGGAAGTCAAAGAGCTTGGTTGGGACGACGTCACTCCGGTGGACATGGTTGGCCTGGAAGTTGGCTACCGGCTGATTCCGCTGGTCGACCGCAACCAGGGTGGTCAGTTGCTCGCGCGGATCAAGGGGGTGCGCAAGAAGCTCTCTCAGGAACTCGGTTTCCTCATGCCCTCGGTGCACATCCGCGACAACCTCGACCTGTTGCCCAACGCCTACCGCTTGACGCTGATGGGCGTCAGCGTCGCCGAAGCCGAGGTCTACCCGGACCGCGAGCTGGCGATCAACCCGGGGCAGGTGTTCGGCAGCCTCAACGGCGTTGCCGCCAAAGATCCGGCGTTCGGTCTCGAGGCGGTGTGGATCGAAGTCAGTCAGCGCGACCAGGCGCAGTCGCTCGGCTACACCGTGGTGGATGCCAGTACGGTGGTCGCCACGCACCTCAACCAGGTGCTGCACAAGCATGCCCACGAGCTGATCGGCCACGAAGAAGTCCAGCAACTCCTGCAATTGCTGGCGAAATCCTCGCCGAAGCTCGCCGAAGAGTTGGTTCCCGGCACCGTCTCGCTGTCGACCCTGCTCAAGGTGCTGCAGGCGCTGTTGCAGGAGCAGGTACCGGTGCGCGACATCCGCAGCATCGCCGAAGCCATCTCCAACGTCGCCGCCAAGAGTCAAGATCCCGCCGCCATGGTTGCCGCGGTACGCGTCGCGTTGGCCCGCGCAATCGTGCAAAGCATTGTGGGGCTTGAGTCTGAGCTGCCTGTGATCACTCTGGAATCAAGGTTGGAACAGTTATTGCTCAATAGCCTGCAGAAGGCCGGACAAGGTAGCGAGGAGGGCATCCTCCTCGAGCCGGGAATGGCCGAAAAGCTGCAGCGCTCTCTGGTGGAAGCGGCGCAGCGCCAGGAAATGCTTGGCAAGCCGGCGATTCTGCTGGTGGCCGGTCCGGTTCGAGCGATGATGTCGCGCTTCGCCCGGTTGGCCGTACCGAACATGCATGTCCTGGCGTACCAGGAAATTCCAGACAACAAGCAGGTGACCATCGTTTCGACGGTGGGCCAGAACTGAGGTCCATAGGCCATGCAAGTCAAACGCTTTTTCGCTGCCGATATGCGTCAAGCCATGAAGCTGGTCCGCGACGAGCTGGGCGCCGATGCCTCGATCATCGGCACTCGCCGGGTCGCCGGTGGCGTCGAGCTGACCGCCGCGCTGGACTATCAGGCGCCGGCCGCGCCGGTGCAGGCCAATCCGGCGCTGGAAGCCGAGCTGCGCAAGACCCAGGCGAAGATCGCTTCGGCCCAGGCCGACCTGGCCTACCGCGAAGAAGGCGAGAAGAACCGTCAATTGTTCGCCAACGAATCGCTGGTCGCCCCTGAGCTGCCGGCGTCTACCGTGCAGGCGACCCGCCCGGTCGCTCCGGTGGCCGCCAAACCGGTCGCCGAGCCAGGCGTCGATCCGCGCGCCCTGGAAGCCATGCGCTCCGAGCTGCACGGTCTGCGTGAGCTGATCGAAGGCCAGCTGGGCTCGATGGCCTGGGGCCAACTGCAGAGCCGCCGTCCGCAACAGGCCAACCTGTGGCGCCGCCTGCAGCGCATGGGCCTGCCGGCCGAGCTGTCGAGCAGCCTGCTGGAGAAGGTCGCCAACATCAATGAACCCCGCCAGGCCTGGCGCATGCTGCTGGCGCACCTGGCCCAGGCGATCCGTACGCCGAAGGAAGAGCCGCTGGAGCAGGGCGGGGTGATTGCCCTGGTCGGTCCTGCCGGCATGGGCAAGACCACCACGCTGGCCAAGCTCGCCGCTCGCTATGTGCTTAAGTACGGCGCGCAGAATGTCGCTCTGGTGAGCATGGACAGCTTCCGTATTGGTGCTCAGGAACAACTGAAAACGCTGGGTCGGATTCTTGACGTGGCGGTGGTGCAGGTTGCGCCGGACCAGCCGCTGACCCAAGCGCTGGCGCCGCTGCTGCGCAAACGCGTGGTGCTGGTCGATACCGCTGGTCTGCCGGCCAACGATCCGGCCCTGCGTGTACAGCTCGAAGCGCTGGCCAGTCGCGCCATCCAGGCCAAGAATTACCTGGTCATGGCGGCAACTAGCCAGAGCCAGGTGCTCAAGGCGGCCTACCATAGTTACAAGCGCTGCGGCCTGTCCGGCTGCATCATCACCAAAGCGGACGAAGCCGCGAGTCTGGGTGAGGCGCTGGGGCTGGCTATCGGCCAGCATCTGCCGGTAGCCTATCTCACCGATGGGCCGCGCATTCCGGACGATCTGCAGGTGCCGCGGGGCCATCAACTGGTCAGCCGCGCGGTCAGTCTGCAAGCGCCGGAAGACCCGAGCGAAGAGGCGATGGCCGAGATGTTTGCCGGTCTGTATCAGGGCTCCACACGGCGTGCCGGTTGATCGGCGCACCTGCGAGCAAGCTGCCAAATGAATGACAAGGTTGAATGACATGGGAATGCACCCTGTACAGGTGATCGCGGTAACCGGTGGCAAGGGCGGAGTCGGGAAGACCAACGTATCGGTCAACCTGTCGCTGGCTCTCGCCGACCTCGGCCGCCGGGTAATGCTGATGGACGCCGACCTTGGCCTGGCCAACGTCGACGTGCTGCTCGGGCTGACGCCCAAGCGCACGCTGGCCGATGTGATCGCCGGCGATTGCGACCTGCGTGACGTGATCATCCAGGGACCCGGCGGCATCCGCGTGGTCCCCGCGGCGTCCGGCACGCAGAGCATGGTGCAGCTGACGCCCATGCAGCACGCCGGCCTGATTCAGGCGTTCAGCGACATCAGCGAAAGCATCGACGTGCTGATCGTCGACACCGCGGCGGGCATCAGCGATGCGGTGGTCAGCTTCGTACGCGCCTCGCAGGAAGTGCTGGTGGTGGTCTGCGACGAGCCGACCTCGATCACCGACGCCTATGCGCTGATCAAGCTGCTCAACCGCGACTACGGCATCAGCCGCTTCCGCGTGCTGGCGAACATGGCCCACACCCCGCAGGAAGGCCGCAACCTGTTCGCCAAGCTGACCAAGGTCACCGACCGCTTCCTCGACGTGGCGCTGCAGTATGTCGGCGCCGTGCCGTACGACGAGGCGGTACGCAAGGCCGTGCAGAAACAGCGCGCGGTGTACGACGCCTTCCCCCGTTCGAAGTGCGCCCTGGCGTTCAAGGGAATTGCCCAGAAAGTCGATGGATGGCCGCTGCCGGCCAACCCGCGCGGCCACCTGGAGTTTTTCGTCGAACGCCTGGTCAAACAACCTACCGCCGACTCGGCCGTATGACAGCGGCCACTGGACTTCGTATGTACACCAAGGCACAGCCGCGTGATGCCCAGCACCAGTTGATCGAGCGCTATGCCCCGTTGGTCAAGCGCATCGCTTACCACTTGCTTGGCCGCTTGCCGGCCAGCGTGCAGGTCGAGGATCTGATTCAGGCCGGGATGATCGGCCTGCTCGAAGCCGCGAAGAAATACGATTCCAGTAAAGGCGCCAGTTTCGAGACATTCGCCGGCATTCGCATCCGCGGATCGATGCTCGACGAGGTCCGCAAGGGCGACTGGGCACCGCGTTCGGTGCACCGCAACAGTCGCATGGTCAGCGACGCAATTCGGAAAATTGAAGCGCGAACGGGTCGTGACGCTAAAGATCACGAGGTTGCGGCCGAACTCCAATTGAGTCTGGAAGATTACTACGGCATTCTTGGCGACACTTTGGGCAGCCGCCTGTTCAGCTTCGACGACCTGTTGCAGGACGGCGAGCATGGTGGTCTGGCTGAAGACGCCGAGCATTCCCATTCCCCTGCACACGAACTGGAAGACCAGCGCTTCCAGGGGGCACTGGCGGACGCCATTGCCAACTTGCCGGAGCGTGAGAAGTTGGTGCTGTCGCTGTATTACGACGAAGAGCTGAACCTCAAGGAGATCGGCGAAGTGCTGGGGGTCAGCGAATCGCGGGTCAGCCAGTTGCATAGCCAATGTGCCGCGCGCCTGCGAGCACGCTTGGGTGAGTGGCGCGCGCACTGAAACGCTACGGCTAGTAGTTGCAGATTATTTGAGCGCTTCCCCGGGGCGGGGAGTGTTTTCGGACTGACCGGAGGTCGATTTGGACAAAAACATGAAAATCCTCATCGTTGACGACTTTTCGACGATGCGACGGATCATCAAGAACCTCTTGCGTGACCTGGGCTTCACCAATACCGCAGAAGCCGACGACGGCACCTCGGCACTGCCGATGCTGCAGAGCGGCAACTTCGATTTTCTCGTGACGGACTGGAACATGCCGGGCATGACGGGCATCGACCTGCTGCGCGCGGTGCGTGCCGATGAGCGCCTGAAGACCCTGCCGGTGCTGATGGTGACTGCCGAAGCCAAGCGTGACCAGATCATCGAGGCCGCGCAGGCCGGGGTGAATGGCTACGTCGTCAAACCGTTCACCGCTCAGGTGTTGAAGGAAAAGATCGAGAAGATCTTCGAGCGCGTCAACGGCTGATCTCCGCCGCGAGGGCACTATGGATCACAACGATTCCCTGCTGGGTGACCTCGAGTCGACCCTGAAAAACAACGCCCGCGAACTGGTCGATAGCCTGGAAAAAGGCAACTTCGGCGAGGCCGTGCAGCTTATCCACGAGCTCAACAAGGCCCGCGATCGCGGCCTGTACCACGAGATCGGCAAGCTGACCCGCGAGCTGCACACCGCCATCGTCAACTTCCAGATCGATCCGCGTACGCCGATCGCCGAGGAGGTCTCGCAGATCACCGACGCCACCGAGCGGTTGAACTACGTGGTGACGATGACCGAGAAGGCGGCCAACCGGACCATGGATCTGGTTGAGCAGAGCGCGCCGCTGGTCAACGACCTGAGCGACGAGGCACAGCAGCTGAAAGGCGACTGGGCCCGCTTCATGCGCCGCGAGCTGGGCGCCGATGCGTTCCGCGAGCTGGCCAAACGCATCGAGCTGTTCCTGGCGCGCAGCGAGCGCGACACGCAGAAGCTCTCCGGCCACCTCAACGACATTTTGCTGGCGCAGGACTACCAGGACCTCACTGGTCAGGTGATCAAGCGTGTGACCCAGCTGGTAACCGAAGTCGAGCGCGATCTGGTCAAGCTGATGCTGATGGCCAGCAGCGTCGACCGCTTCGCAGGCATCGAGCACAACCTCGACGACCTCCGTTCGGAACAAAAACAACAAAAAGAACCATCCCGGGGTGAAGGTCCGCAGATTCATGCCGATAAGCGTGAAGACGTCGTATCCGGTCAGGATGATGTCGACGATCTGCTATCCAGCCTGGGTTTTTAGGGAGCACACGAATGAGCTTCGGCGCCGATGAAGAAATCCTCCAGGACTTCCTGGTAGAGGCCGGCGAGATTCTCGAGCAACTGTCCGAGCAACTGGTCGAGCTGGAAAGCCGGCCGGACGACGCGGACCTGCTCAATGCGATCTTTCGAGGGTTCCACACCGTCAAGGGTGGGGCCGGCTTCCTGCAGCTCAACGAGCTGGTGGAGTGCTGCCACATTGCCGAGAACGTCTTCGACATCCTGCGCAAGGGTGAGCGCAAGGTCGATGCCGAACTGATGGATGTGGTGCTTGCTGCGCTGGATGCGGTGAACGGCATGTTCACCGAAGTGCGCGAGCGCACCGACCTGACGCCAGCCTCGCCGGAGCTGCTCGCCGCGCTGTCGCGCCTGGCCGAGCCGCAAGGCGCCGACGAGGCTCCGCAGGCTGCTGCCGTTGCAACGGCGAGCGTCGCGGAAGCCGCCGACGGTGACATCACCGATAGCGAATTCGAACAACTGCTGCAGGCCCTGGGCGACGAGCCCGCGGCCAGCCCGGAACCGTCTGCGGGCGGCGAGGGCGATGAAATTTCCGACGACGAATTCGAGTCACTGCTCGACCAGTTGCACGGCAAGGGCCAGTTCAGCGCCGGTGCGATGGCGGCGGCGAGTTCCAGCGCTGCGGCTGCCGAGGCGGAGGACAGCGATGTCGCCGTGGCGGACAGCGACGAGATCAGCGACGACGAGTTCGAAGCGTTGCTCGATCAGCTGCACGGCAAGGGCCAGTTCAAAGGCACCGCCGAGGCTGCTCCGGCCGCCGTCGAACCTGTCGCCGAGGCGGCGGTTGCCGCATCGGCTGGCGCTGGTGAACTGATCACCGACGACGAATTCGAAGCGCTGCTCGATCAACTGCACGGCAAGGGCAAGTTCGTTGCCGAGGCGGCTCCGGCTGCCGACGCCGCACCGGTAGCCGCGCCTGCGCCGGCCAAGGCGGTCGCCAAGCCGGCGGCCAAGCCCGAGCCGATCGCCGAAGCCAAGCCGGTCGCACCGCGTGCTGCACCGGCCGCCGACAAACCGGCCGCCGCCGCCGATGCGGAAACCACGGTGCGTGTCGATACCGCGCGCCTGGACGAGATCATGAACATGGTCGGCGAACTGGTGCTGGTGCGTAACCGCCTGGTGCGTCTGGGCGCCAACAGCGCCGACGAGGCGATGGCCAAGGCGGTGTCCAACCTCGACGTGGTGACCGCCGACCTGCAGACCGCGGTGATGAAGACCCGCATGCAGCCGATCAAGAAGGTCTTTGGGCGCTTCCCGCGCCTGGTCCGCGATCTGGCGCGCAACCTGAAGAAAGAGATCAACCTCGAGCTGGTGGGCGAGGAAACCGACCTCGACAAGAACCTCGTCGAGGCGCTTGCCGATCCGCTGGTCCACCTGGTGCGCAACTCGGTCGACCACGGCATCGAGATGCCCAACGTGCGCGAAGCCAATGGCAAGAACCGCACCGGACGCATCGTGCTGTCGGCCCAGCAGGAAGGCGACCACATCCTGCTGTCGATCACCGACGACGGCAACGGCATGGACCCCGACGTGCTGCGCGCCAAGGCGGTGGAGAAAGGGCTGCTGGACAAGGATGCCGCCGACCGCCTGAGCGAGTCGGAGTGCTACAACCTGATTTTCGCCCCGGGCTTCTCGACCAAGACCGAGATTTCCGACGTGTCCGGCCGCGGCGTCGGCATGGACGTGGTGAAGACCAAGATTTCCCAGCTCAACGGCACCATCGACATCCGCTCGAGCAAGGGCCAGGGCACCGTGATCGCGATCAAGGTGCCGCTGACCCTGGCGATCATGCCGACGCTGATGGTCATGCTCGGCGAGCAGGCGTTCGCCTTCCCGCTGGTCAACGTTAACGAGATCTTCCACCTCGACTTGTCGCGCACCAACGTGGTCGACGGCCAGGAGGTGGTGATCGTCCGCGACAAGGCCTTGCCGCTGTTCTACCTCAAGCGCTGGCTGGTCAAGGACGCCGCTTACGACACGCCCCGCGAAGGGCATGTGGTGATCCTCTCGGTCGGCACCCAGCGCATCGGCTTCGTGGTCGACCAGCTGGTCGGTCAGGAAGAGGTGGTGATCAAGCCGCTGGGCAAGATGCTGCAGGGCACGCCGGGCATGTCCGGTGCGACCATCACCGGCGACGGCCGGATCGCCTTGATTCTCGATGTGCCGAGCATGCTCAAGCGCTACGCGCGGCGCGGTTGATTGATCGGACGCCGGCTGATGTCGCCGGCGATCCGCAGGAGTGTTTATGGCAATCAAGGTCCTGGTGGTCGATGACTCCGGCTTCTTCCGCCGGCGGGTCTCGGAGATTCTCTCGTCCGATCCCAGCATCCAGGTAGTCGGCACCGCCACCAACGGTCGCGAAGCGATCGATCAGGCCCTGGCACTGCGCCCGGACGTAATCACCATGGATTACGAGATGCCGATGATGGATGGCATCACCGCGGTGCGGAACATCATGCAGCGTTGTCCGACGCCGGTCCTGATGTTCTCCTCGCTGACCCATGAAGGCGCGCGCGTCACCCTCGACGCGCTCGACGCCGGGGCCACGGATTTCCTGCCGAAGAATTTCGAGGACATCTCGCGCAACCCCGACAAGGTCAAGCAGCTGCTCTGCGAGAAGGTCCACAGCATCGCGCGCAGCAACCGGCGCTACAGCCATTTCAGTGCACCGGCGGCCACCCCGGCGCCGCAACCGGCTACGGTCAGCAGTCACCGCCCGCTCGCGCACAGCCCCGAGCGCGCCGCGGCGACGCCTGCCGCCCCGGCGGCGTCGAGCCCGAACAGCCCTGCGCCCCGACGCAAACCCTACAAGCTGGTGGCGATCGGCACCTCGACTGGCGGTCCGGTGGCGCTGCAGCGCGTGCTGAGCAAACTGCCAGCGAGTTTTCCGGCGCCGCTGGTGCTGATCCAGCACATGCCGGCGGCCTTCACCAAGGCTTTCGCCGAGCGCCTCGACAAGCTCTGCCAGATTCGCGTCAAGGAAGCCGAGGACGGCGACCTGCTGCGCCCCGGCCTGGCCCTGCTGGCCCCAGGCGGCAAGCAGATGATGGTCGACGGGCGCGGCGCGGTGAAGATTCTCCCCGGTGATGAACGCCTCAACTACAAGCCCTGCGTGGACGTCACCTTCGGCTCGGCGGCCAAGTCGTTCGGCGACAAGGTGCTCGCCGTGGTGCTCACCGGCATGGGCGCCGACGGCCGCGAAGGCGCACGCATGCTCAAGCAGGGCGGCAGCCAGGTGTGGGCCCAGGACGAGGCCAGCTGTGTGATCTACGGCATGCCGATGGCGGTGGTGAAAGCCAACCTCGCCGATGCGGTGTACAGCCTCGACGACATCGGTGCGCACATCGTGGAGGCCTGCAGCTGATGGATGTGCTGAGCCTCATCGGGGTCATCCTTGCGTTCGTCGCCATCCTCGGCGGCAACTACCTGGAAGGCGGCAGCGCCAGTGCGCTGCTCAATGGCCCGGCGGCTCTGATCGTCATCGGCGGCACCCTTGGCGCGTCGTTCCTGCAGACGCCGGTGACCATCTTCAAGCGCGCTTTGGTGATGGTGCGCTGGATCATTTTTCCGCCGCGGGTCGACCTGATTGGCGGCATCAATCGGGTGGTTGGCTGGAGCATGACCGCGCGCAAGGAAGGCCTGCTCGGCCTCGAGGCGGTGGCTGACGTCGAGCCCGATGCCTATGCGCGCAAGGGCCTGCAGCTGCTGGTCGACGGCGCCGAGCCGGAAACTATCCGCAGCATTCTCGAAGTCGATTTGTACACCCAGGAAGGCCGCGACCTGCAGGCCGCCAAGGTGTTCGAAAGCATGGGCGGCTACGCGCCGACCATCGGAATCATCGGCGCGGTAATGGGCCTGATCCATGTGATGGGCAACCTTGCCGACCCGGCCATGCTCGGCAGCGGCATCGCCGTGGCATTCGTCGCCACCATCTACGGCGTCGGCTTCGCCAACCTGCTGCTGCTGCCGGTGGGCAGCAAGCTCAAGGCCGTGGTGCAGCGCCATTCGCGTTACCGGGAAATGCTGTTGGAAGGCATCCTGTCCATTGCCGAGGGGGAAAACCCGCGGTCCATCGAATTGAAGCTGCAAGGCTTCATGGACTGACGGAGCAGCCCCGTGGCACGCAGACGCCATCCCGAGGAGCACGAGAACCACGAGCGTTGGCTGGTCTCCTATGCCGACTTCATCACCCTGCTGTTCGCGTTCTTCGTGGTGATGTACTCGATTTCCTCGATCAACGAGGGCAAGTACAAGATCCTCTCGGAAACCCTGGTCGGCGTGTTCAACCAGCCGGACCGCGCGATCAAACCGATCCCGGTCGGCGACGAACGCCCGCTGACCACCGCTCCCGAGCGTCAGCCGGACCAGGACGAACCTGCAGGCAAAGATCCCAGCGCGCAGGCGCTGCAGGACATCGCCGAGAGCATGCGCGCGGCACTGGGCGACCTGATCAAGACCGGCCAGGTGACGGTACGTGGCAACGAGCTGTGGGTGGAGATCGAACTGAGCTCCGCGCTGCTGTTCCCGAGTGGCGACGCCTTGCCGCATAACCAGGCGTTCGCCATCGTCGAGAAAGTCGCCAAGGTTCTGGCGCCGTATCGCAACCCGGTACACATTGAAGGTTTCACCGACAACCAGCCGATCCGCACCGCGCAGTTCCCGACTAACTGGGAGCTGTCCTCGGCGCGCGCTGCCAGCGTGGTGCGCATGCTGGCGATGGACGGGGTGGACGCCTCGCGGCTGGCGGCGGTCGGCTATGGCGAGTTTCAGCCGGTGGCCGACAACGCCACCGTCGAGGGCCGGGCGCGCAATCGCCGGGTGGTGCTGGTGGTGTCGCGCAATCTCGACGTGCGCCGCAGCGTGACCGGTATGGGCAGCGGCAAGGCGCAGCCCGATGCGACCCTGCAGCGCGCTGGCATGCAAACTGCACCTCCGCCGACAGCGCTGGCTCCTGTTGCAGGGGTCGTCAATTCTCCGTCGCTGGCCCAATGAGGCCGGCACCTGATCTCGGTAAGGCGCACCGCACGCCGGGAGGACGTACGCAATGAGAGTTTGGGCAATCGCCAATCAGAAAGGTGGTGTCGGCAAGACCACCACCACCGTCAGTCTGGCCGGCCTGCTGGCCGACGCCGGCAAGCGCGTGGTGGTCGTCGACCTCGACCCGCACGGCTCGATGACCAGCTATTTCGGCCATGACCCGGATGCCCTGGAGCGCAGCTGCTTCGATCTGTTCCTGCATCAGGGCAGCGTGCCGCAAGGCCTGCCGCGCGAGCTGCTGCTGCCGACCAGCCACGAGAAGATCGCCTTGCTGCCGTCGAGCACCGCACTGGCCACCCTCGAGCGCCAGTCGCCGGGCCAGAACGGCCTCGGCCTGGTGGTCTCCAAAGCGCTCAGCCAACTCTGGGAAGACTTCGATTTCGCCCTGATCGACAGCCCGCCGCTGCTCGGTGTGCTGATGGTCAATGCGCTGGCGGCCAGCCAGCAGCTGGCGGTGCCGGTGCAGACCGAGTTCCTCGCGGTGAAAGGCCTGGAGCGCATGGTCAGCACGCTCGGCATGATCAACCGTTCGCGCAAACAGGCGTTGCCCTACAGCATCGTGCCGACCCTGTTCGATCGTCGTACCCAGGCCTCGCTGAGCACCCTGCGCTTGCTGCGCGACAGCTATCCAGAACAGCTGTGGCCAGCCTACATTCCGGTCGATACGCGCCTGCGCGATGCCAGCCGGGCCGGCCTCACGCCGTCGCAGTTCGATGACAACAGCCGCGGCGTAATCGCCTACCGGGCGTTGCTCAAGCACATGCTGGCGCTGGTGCCGGCGAGCCAGGTAGCGTGATGCGCCGGCGCTCAAGTCCTGCCACCGTCCTGCCGATAGCTAGGTCAGTGCCTCTTTTCAGGTTTTCGTCATGAGTCGAACCGTCGCCACCGCTACCCGCCCTCAGCTGGCCCTGCAGTCCTATCTGGACGGCCTGCTGCAGGAGGCTGCGAACGAACTGGCCGAATCGGTCAGCCTCGAGGAGTTCGAGGCTGCAGTGCTGGAAGAGCAGGTCCGCGATGCGCGCTCGGTGATTGTGCCGCTGCCGGCCGAGGTTGTAGTGCCGGTGGCGCCGGTCGTCGTTGAAGTGGCCGCGGTCGAGCCACCGCCCGCGCCGGTCGTGGCGCCGGTGGTCGATGCGATCACCGTGCCGCCGGTGGCGGAGCTGCAAGGCGCTGATGCGCCGGCGCCGCTGCTGACGCTGACTGCCGACGGTCGACCGAGCTGGGCTGAAGAGCCGTTCGAGTGCCTGCTGTTCGACGTCGCCGGGCTGACCCTGGCGGTGCCGCTGGTGTGCCTCGGCTCGATTTACCCGTTGGGCGAGCAGGAGCTGACTCCGCTGTTCGGTCAGCCTGATTGGTTCCTTGGCTTGCTGCCGAGCCAGGCGGGCAACCTCAAGGTGCTGGATACCGCGCGCTGGCTGATTCCCGATCGTTATCGCGACGATTTCCGCCAGGGCCTGCAGTACGTGATTTCGGTGAACGGCTACGAGTGGGGACTGGCGGTGCATCAGGTCAGCCGCTCGATCCGTCTCGATCCGGCCGAGGTCAAGTGGCGCGGCCAGCGTGCCCAGCGCCCGTGGCTGGCCGGCACCGTGATCGAACACATGTGCGCCTTGCTGGATGTCGCGGCGCTCGCCGAGCTGATCGCCAGTGGCGGCGCCAAGCGCCTGGCCGAAGGCCGGCTGAACTGATTGAAAGCGTCTCGCCGTGGGGCGGGACTCTGTGTTAATAACAGCGGGCTGACCCGCGCGTACCGCCGCTAGCGGGTTTGGATGAGGCTAGGAAATGAAGAAAACGGCGATGCAAGGCTCCGAAGATCCCATTCTGCAGTGGGTCACCTTCCGTCTGGACAATGAGACCTACGGCATCAACGTGATGCAGGTCCAGGAAGTACTGCGCTACACCGAAATCGCGCCGGTCCCGGGTGCGCCGAGCTACGTGCTGGGCATCATCAACCTGCGCGGCAACGTGGTGACGGTGATCGACACCCGTCAGCGCTTCGGCCTGGCCCCGGCGCCGGTCAGCGACAACACCCGCATCGTGATCATCGAGGCGGACAAGCAAGTGGTCGGCATCCTCGTCGACAGCGTCGCCGAAGTGGTTTACCTGCGGCAGTCCGAGGTGGAAACCGCACCGAACGTCGGTAACGACGAGTCGGCCAAGTTCATCCAGGGCGTCTGCAACAAGAACGGCGAACTGCTGATCCTGGTCGAGCTGGACAAGATGATGACCGAGGAAGAGTGGTCGGAGCTGGAGGCCATCTGAGTTGTTGATCGAGGTCGCGCTGCTCGTTCTTGCCCTGGCCTGCATCGGCCTGGCGGCCACCTGCGTGCGGCTGGCTGGCCGGCTGCGCACGCAGGCGGCGGAGCAGGCCAAGCGCGACGCGCAACGCGACCAGCGCATCAAGGAGCTGGGCAAGCGCCTGGACACCTACCTGGCCGGCAGCATTCGCATGGGCGAGGAACTCTACGAGCTGCGCCGCACCGTGGCGCCGCTGCCGGACAAACTGCAACAGATCGAACAGCGCGATCCTACCAGCCTGTCGTTCACCCAGGCCGCGCGCCTGGTCGGCCTGGGCGCCAGCGTCGATGACCTGACCCAGTCCTGCGGCCTCAGTCGCGCCGAAGCCGAGCTGGTCAGCAAGCTCAATCAGGGCCGGCCGAAGGCCTGAGATTCTCCACCGTCAGACTCCTGCATCGGCGTGCCCGCGACACTTCGCGCGGCGCGGGCGACACGTCGTGTCAGGCCGATTTCGGTCCTTCGAGCAGCGGCAGCTCGGCGCCGCCGCGCGCATGCGGGTCGAAGCCACTCGGGTACTTGCCCTTGAGATGCCAGGCGAAGGCAATGATTTCGGCGATGCAGCGGTACAGCGCCTCGGGGATCGCCTCGCCAAGTTCCAGGCGCGCCAGCAGGCCGACCAGTTCGGCGTTCTCGTAGATCGGCACTTCGTACTCGCGGGCGAGGGCGAGGATCGCCTCGGCCAGTTCGTCGTCGCCCTTGGCGCTGAGGGTTGGCGCGCTCTGCCCGTCGTAGGTGAGGGCAATGGCCTGGCGGGGGGCTTGGCGTGTCATGCGGTTTCGTCGACCCAGCGTTGTTCGAGGTTGGTGCGCGGGCCTTGCGGCGGAATGCCCTGGCGACAAGCCAGGTCGCCGACGGTCAGACCGGCGTCGAGCAGGCGCTGGCGCAGGTTGGTCAGCTCGCTGTCGATCAATCGCGCGGTATCCAGGCGCTCGGCCCACATCTGGCTGGATAGGCTGCCATAGGCGAGTTGCGCTTGGACCTGCAGCGGACCCAGCGGCGCCAGGTCGAAGGCCAGCTCGATGCGCCAGAGCGTTTCCGCCTGTTCCTGCTTGCCGCGCTTGGCCTGTTCCTCGCGTTGCACCTTGAGCTGCAACGGTACCAGCTCCTGCTGGTTGCGCATCGGCAGTTCCAGTTGCCAGGTGGTCAGCAGGTGGCCTTCGGGCGTGGTCTGGCTCTGCGCCAGGCTGGCGAGCTGATGGGTCTGCAGGCGCGAGACCGCAGCGGCGGCCAGCTTGAGCAGGGTTTCCAGATCGGCTTCGCCTTCCTCGAAGGCCTGCTGCAGGCGTGGCGGCAACGGGAAGCCGAGCGCCTGCTGGCGGCCGCCGCTCTGTCCGAGCGCGCCAAGGGTGTTGCGCGCGAAGGTCGGCAGGGCTTGCGCCAGGGTACCGACCACCGCGGCGGTCAGCGGCGTGGCATTCGGCAGCTGCGGCGACAGTTGGGCGATCAGGCGCAACAGGTTGGCCTTCAGGTCCTGCGGCAAGGCGCCGGCCTGGCCGCCGAGCAGGCGTGCCTCGAGCAGCATGCCGCTGTTTTCCAGGGCCTTGGCCAGGCCCTTGGCGTCGCTGAGCTGGGCGAGGTCGGGCAGGCCGGCCAGCAGCTTGTCGATGCTGCCGCGCAGCCCGTCGGGCAGGTCGGCGCCGGCCAGACCCTGCAGGGCGCCAAGCAGGGCGTCGAGCGAGCCCTGACGGCTGCCCTGCGCCTGCAATTGCTGGCCGATGGCCAATTGATCGAGGCGCCCGCTCAGCGGCAGGAAACTCAATGCCTGGCCGCCCTGTACCTGGGCGGTGAGCAAGCTGCCGACGGGCAGCGCCATGTGCGTTTCCACGTTCAGCTTGCTGCCGGCCAGCGGCGTGTTGAGCAGGTTGACAACCACCCGATAGAGCGTCTGCTGCGCCTTGAGCTGGGCGATCTGTTCACGGGCTTCGACCTTGCCCTGGATCAGCGTGCCGACCGGCAGCAGGCTCAGGTCCAGCTTGCTCAGCGCCCGTTCGCCGACATTCTGCAGGCTCAGCGCCAGGCGCGTGTCGGACAGCGCGGTGACGTTCAGCAGGTTGCCCTGGGCCAGCGGCTGGCTGCTGGTGGCTTGCACGGTGGTCTGCGCACCGCTGGCCAGGGTCAGGCGCAGCAGCACCTGGAAGCTCTGCGCCACCGCTTCGCGCACGGCGATCACTTCGGCCTTGGCGGTTTCTCCGGTCGCCAGCGCGCCGTCCAGCGGCTGCAGCAGCTTGAGGGCCTGGTCGATGGCCTGGCTGGTGCGTGTCGGTGGGGGAGTGGCGGGGAGCGGGCGAGAGCCGCTGATTTCGGTCATGGACGGGTTACAACCTGTTGAAAATGGCCGCTGCGGCTTGCCGAGCCGGGTATGTATAATGCCGCCCGTTTCCCGCTCTCGCGCTATCCGCTCTGGCCGGCCGGACAGCCGGCGTATGCCAGTATAGCGGCCGACCCCCTGCCGACTTGAATGCCTGTGGACCCGCATGCCGTGACCAGTCCAGTACTCGAAACCGTGGCACTCGCCTGTGAGCGTGATTGGCGCCTGCTGTTCGAGGGGCTCGACCTGAGTTTGCACGGCGGCGACATGCTGCAGGTCAGCGGGCCGAACGGCAGCGGCAAGACCAGCCTGCTGCGCCTGTTGTCCGGGCTGATGCGCCCGACCTCCGGCGAGGTGCGCCTGAACGCCCAGCCGCTGGACAAGCTGCGTGGCGAGCTGGCGCGCAACCTGTTGTGGATCGGTCATGCCGCCGGGATCAAGGGCCTGCTCACCGCCGAGGAGAACCTCGCCTGGCTGTGCGCCCTGCACGAGCCGGCCGAGCGCGCGGCGATCTGGCAGGCGCTGGAGGCGGTCGGTCTGCGCGGCTTCGAAGACGTGCCGTGCCACACACTGTCCGCCGGCCAGCAGCGCCGTGTCGCGCTGGCACGCCTGTACCTCGACGCGCCGCCGCTGTGGATTCTCGACGAGCCCTTCACCGCCCTCGACAAGCAGGGCGTCGCCCAACTCGAGGCGCACCTGGCCCGCCACTGCGAGCAGGGCGGCCTGGTGGTGCTGACCACCCACCACACGCTGGCCCTGACGCCGAGCGGCTATCGCGATCTTGACCTGGGGCGCCGCGCGGCATGAGCAACGTCTTTACCCTGCTGGTCGCCCGCGAAGCTCGTCTGCTGTTCCGCCGTCCGGCGGAATTGGCCAACCCGCTGGTGTTCTTCGCTATCGTGGTGGCGCTGTTCCCGCTCGCCGTTGGCCCGGAAACTCAATTGTTGCAGACCTTGTCACCGGGCCTGGTCTGGGTAGCGGCGCTGCTGGCCGTGCTGCTGTCGCTGGACGGCCTGTTCCGCAGTGATTTCGAGGACGGCTCGCTGGAGCAGTGGGTCCTTTCGTCGCACCCGTTGCCCCTTCTGGTGTTGGCCAAGGTGCTGGCACACTGGCTGTTTTCCGGGCTGGCGCTGGTGGTGCTGGCGCCGGTGCTGGCGCTGATGCTGGGCCTGCCGGCGCGCTGCCTGCCGGTGCTGCTGCTGTCGCTGCTGCTCGGCACGCCGGTGCTGAGCCTGCTCGGCGCGGTCGGTGCGGCGCTGACGGTCGGCCTGAAGCGCGGCGGCCTGCTGCTGGCGCTGCTGATTCTGCCGCTGTACATCCCGGTGCTGATTCTCGGCAGCGGTGCGTTGCAAGCTTCCCTGCAAGGACTGCCGGCGCTCGGCCACCTGTTGTGGCTGGCCAGCCTCACCGCCCTGGCGGTGACCCTGACACCCTTTGCCATCGCCGCCGGCCTGACTATCAGCGTCGGCGAATAACTAGAGTCACCGTGATGAATTGGTCCTGGTTTCACAAATGGGGTTCGCCCAAGTGGTTCTACGAAAAGAGCGGGCGCTGGCTGCCCTGGCTGGCGATTGCCGCCGCGCTGCTGCTCGCCGTTGGTCTGGTCTGGGGCCTGGCGTTCGCGCCGCCGGACTACCAGCAGGGCAATAGCTTCCGGATCATTTACATCCACGTGCCGGCGGCGATCCTCGCCCAGTCCTGCTACATCATGCTGGCGGTGGCCGGGGTGGTCGGGCTGGTGTGGAAGATGAAGCTGGCCGATGTATTCCTCCAGCAGGCCGCGCCGTTCGGGGCCTGGATGACAGTGATCGCACTGCTCACTGGGGCCATCTGGGGCAAGCCGACCTGGGGTTCGTGGTGGGTCTGGGATGCCCGACTGACCTCGATGCTGATCCTGCTGTTCCTGTATTTCGGTGTGATCGCCCTCGGCCAGGCGATCAGCAACCGCGACAGCGCCGCCAAGGCCTGCGCGGTGCTGGCCATCGTCGGGGTGATCAACATCCCGATCATCAAGTACTCGGTGGAGTGGTGGAACACCCTGCACCAGCCGGCCACTTTCAAGCTCACCGAGAAACCGGCGATGCCGGTGGAAATGTGGCTGCCGCTGCTGGTCATGGTGCTCGGCTTCTACTGCTTCTTCGGCGCCGTACTGCTCATGCGCATGCGCCTCGAAGTGCTCAAGCGCGAGGCGCGTAGCAGCTGGGTCAAGGCCGAGATCGGCAAGCAGCTGGGAGGCGTAAAATGAGCTTCGCATCCTTCGCCGATTTCCTCGCCATGGGCCACCACGGCCTGTACGTGTGGACCGCCTACGGCATCAGCCTGAGCGTGCTGCTCCTCAACGTCGCGCTGCCCTGGCTGGCGCGGCGTCGTTATCTGCAAGAAGAGGCGCGTCGTCTGCGCCGGGAGAACAAGTCGTGAATCCGCTGCGCAAGAAGCGTCTGATCATCATCCTCGGCATCCTCGCCGGTTTCGGCGTGGCCGTGGCCCTGGCGCTGAGCGCCCTGCAGCAGAACATCAACCTGTTCTACACGCCGACCCAGATCGCCAACGGTGAAGTGCCGCACGACACCCGCATCCGTGCCGGCGGCATGGTCAAGAAGGGCTCGCTGGAGCGCTCGCCGGATTCTCTGGTGGTGCGCTTCGTGGTCACCGACTTCGCAAAGGACGTGACCATCCAGTACCAGGGCATCCTCCCCGACCTGTTCCGCGAAGGGCAGGGCATCGTCGCGCTCGGCAAGCTGGACGCCGAGGGTGTGCTGATCGCCGATGAAGTCCTCGCCAAGCACGACGAGAAGTACATGCCGCCGGAAGTCACCAAGGCGCTGAAGGACAGCGGCAAGCTGCCCGACGGCAGCACGCCGCCCGCGAAGAAGGAGGGTTGAGCATGAATGCCATGCTGCTGGTGCCCGAACTGGGCCACCTGGCGATGATTCTCGCCCTGTGCTTCGCCATCGTGCAGGCCAGTTTGCCGCTGATCGGCGCCTGGCGCGGTGATCGGCACTGGATGGGTCTGGCGCAGCCGGCCGCCTGGGGCCAGTTCGCCTTCCTGGTGTTCGCCTTCGCCTGCCTGACCTGGGCGTTCATGGTCGACGATTTCTCGGTGCGCTATGTGGCGAGCAACTCCAACAGCGCGCTGCCCTGGTACTACAAGTTCAGCGCCGTGTGGGGCGCCCACGAAGGCTCGCTGCTGCTCTGGGCACTGATCCTCGGTGGCTGGACCTTCGCGGTGTCGATCTTCTCCCGTCAGCTGCCTCAAGCCATGCTGGCCCGCGTGCTGGCGGTAATGGGCATGATCAGCATCGGCTTCCTGCTGTTCCTGATCGTTACCTCCAACCCCTTCGAGCGCCTGCTGCCCAACACCCCGGCGGACGGCAACGACCTCAACCCGCTGCTGCAGGACATCGGCCTGATCATCCACCCGCCGATGCTGTACATGGGCTACGTGGGCTTCTCGGTGGCCTTTGCCTTCGCCATCGCCGCCTTGCTCGGCGGGCGCCTGGACGCCGCCTGGGCGCGCTGGTCGCGGCCGTGGACCATGGTCGCCTGGGCGTTCCTCGGCATCGGCATCACCCTCGGCTCCTGGTGGGCCTATTACGAACTGGGCTGGGGCGGCTGGTGGTTCTGGGACCCGGTGGAAAATGCCTCGTTCATGCCCTGGCTGGTCGGCACCGCGCTGATCCATTCGCTGGCAGTGACCGAGAAGCGCGGCGTGTTCAAGAGCTGGACCGTGCTGCTGGCCATCGCAGCGTTCTCGCTGTCGCTGCTCGGGACCTTCCTGGTGCGTTCCGGGGTACTGACGTCGGTGCACGCGTTCGCCTCCGACCCGGCGCGTGGCGTGTTCATCCTCGCCTTCCTGCTGCTGGTGGTCGGCGGTTCGCTGACCCTGTTCGCCATCCGTGCGCCGGTGGTCAAGAGCCAGGTCGGCTTCGGCCTGTGGTCGCGTGAGACCCTGCTGCTGGTCAACAACTTGGTGCTGGTGGTGGCTGCTTCGATGATCCTGCTCGGCACCCTGTATCCGCTGGTGCTCGACGCACTGACCGGCGCCAAGCTGTCGGTCGGCCCGCCGTACTTCAATGCGCTGTTCCTGCCGCTGATGGCGATCCTCATGCTGGTGCTGGCGGTCGGCGTGATCGTGCGCTGGAAGGACACCCCGCTGAACTGGCTGCTCGGTATGCTCGGCCCGGTGCTGATTGCCAGCGTGGTGCTCGGTGGCGTGGCCAGCTTCCTGCTCGGCGACTTCCACTGGGGTGTGCTGGCAGCCTGCCTGCTGGCCGCTTGGGTGGTGTTCGCCGGAGTGCGCGACCTGCTCGACAAGACCCGCCACACCGGCCTGCTCAAGGGTATGCGCAAGCTCAACAGCAGCTACTGGGGCATGCAACTGGCGCACTTCGGCATCGCCGTCTGCGCCCTCGGCGTGGTGCTGTCCAGCCAGGGCAGCGCCGAGCGCGACCTGCGCCTGGCACCCGGCGAGTCGGTCGAACTGGCCGGCTACCGCTTCGTCTTCGAGGGCGCCGCGCACTTCGAGGGGCCCAACTTCACCTCCGACAAGGGCACCGTCCGCGTCCTGCAGGGCGACCGTGAAGTGACCGTGCTGCACCCGGAGAAGCGCCTCTACTCCGTGCAGCAATCGGTGATGACCGAGGCCGGCATCGATGCCGGTTTCAGCCGCGACCTCTACGTGGCCCTCGGCGAGCCGCTGGGCAATGGCGCCTGGGCGGTCCGCGTGCACGTCAAACCCTATGTGCGCTGGATCTGGTTCGGCGGCCTGCTGACCGGTTTCGGCGGCCTGCTCGCGGCGCTCGACCGGCGCTATCGGGTCAAGGTAACCACCCGCGTGCGTGAAGCGCTCGGTCTGGCTGGAGCGCAAGCATGAAGCGGTTGGTGCTGTTGATTCCCCTGGCGATCTTCCTCGGCGTCGCCGTGTTCCTTTACAGCGGCCTGTTCAAGGACCCGTCGCTGCTGCCGTCGGCGCTGATCGGCAAGCCGGTGCCGGCCTTCTCGCTGCCCAGCGTGCAGGGCGACAAGACCCTCACCCAGGCCGACCTGCAGGGTCAGCCGGCGCTGCTCAACGTCTGGGCGACCTGGTGCATCTCCTGCCGCGTGGAGCACCCGGTGCTCAACAAGCTGGCCGGGCAGGGCGTGCGCATCGTCGGGGTCAACTACAAGGACGACAACGCCGCCGCGCTGAAATGGCTGCAGGAGTTCCACAACCCCTACCAACTCAACATCAATGACGCGCAGGGCAGCCTCGGCCTCGACCTCGGCGTGTACGGCGCACCGGAAACCTACCTGGTCGACCGCAAGGGCGTGATCCGCGACAAGTACGTCGGAGTGATCGACGAAACGGTCTGGCGCGAGAAGCTCGCCCCGGCCTACCAGGCCCTGGTGGACGAACAATGAAGCGCCTGCTCGCCGCCGCGGCGCTGACCCTTGGCCTCTACGGCATCGCGCAGGCCGCCATCGACACCTACGAGTTTGCCAACGACGCGCAGCGCGAGCGCTTCACCCAGCTGACCAAGGAACTGCGCTGCCCGAAGTGCCAGAACCAGGACATCGCCGACTCCAACGCGCCGATCGCCGCCGACCTGCGCCGCGAGATCCATCGCATGCTCGGCGAAGGGCAGAGCAACCAGCAGATCGTCGAGTTCATGGTCGACCGCTACGGCGATTTCGTGCGCTACAAGCCGCCGGTCAATGCACGCACCTGGCTGCTCTGGTACGGCCCGTACGTGCTGCTCGGCGGCGGCCTGCTGGTGCTCGGGGTGATCGTCCTGCGCCGGCGCCGGGTGGAGAACGCCGCGGTTGCCGACGTCCAGCTTTCCGAGCAGGAGCGCGCCCGTCTCGACGCCCTGCTGAATTCCACCTCCGCGGAAAAAACCTCGAATGATTGATTTCTGGCTCGCCGCCGGCCTGTTGTTGCTGGTGGCCCTGGCATTCCTGCTGATTCCGGTGCTGCGTGGTCGTCGCGTACAGCGCGAAGAAGACCGCACGGCGCTCAACGTGGCGCTCTACGAAGAGCGCTTGGACGAGCTGACTGGCCAGCACGCGGCCGGCGTGCTGACTGCCGAGCAACTTGAAGGCGGCCGCGCCGAAGCCGCGCGCGAACTGCTCGCCGATACCGAAGGCACCGAGGCCGCACGCAGTTCGCGGCTCGGTCGCGCGGTGCCGCTGGTTGCCGCGCTGCTGGTGCCGGTGCTCGCGCTGGGCCTGTACCTGCACTGGGGCGCCAGCGACAAGGTCGAACTGACCCGCGAATTCAGCCAGATGCCGCGCAGCATCGAAGACATGACTGCGCGCCTGGAACAGACCGTCAAGGCCCAGCCGGACTCCGCTGAGGCCTGGTACTTCCTCGGTCGCACCTACATGGCCCAGCAGCGCGCGGCGGACGCGGCCAAGGCTTTCGAGCATGCCGCGCTGCTCTCCGAGCACCAGCCGGAAGTGCTCGGCCAGTGGGCGCAGGCGCTGTATTTCGCCGGCGAACGCAAGTTCTCGCCGCAGATCCAGGCGCTGACCGACGAGGCGCTGAAGAAGGACGCCGAGGAAGTCACTAGCCTTGGCCTGCTCGGCATCGCCGCCTTCGAGGACCAGCGCTTCAAGGACGCGATCGGCTACTGGGAGCGGCTGATCGCCGTGCTGCCGGCCGAGGACCCTTCGCGGGCCGCGATCCAGGGTGGCGTGGAGCGCGCCCGCGCGCGTCAGCAGCAGGTCGGCGGCGTCGAGCCCGCACCGCCGCAAGTGGCGCAGCCATCGCCGCCGGCGGTTGCCGCGAGCACTGACGGCGCTACGCTGAAAGTACGGGTCAACCTGGCGGCCAGCCTCAAGGACAAGGTCCAGCCGGGCGACAGCGTGTTCGTCTTCGCGCGTGCCAGCAACGGTCCGCCGATGCCGCTGGCGGTCAAGCGCATGACGGTTGCCGACCTACCGGCCGAGGTGGAACTCAGCGATGCCGACGCGATGATGCCGCAGCTGAAACTTTCCGCCTTCCCGCAGGTTCAATTGGTGGCGCGCGTCTCGCGCTCCGGCAAGGCCACCGACGGCGAATGGATCGGCCGCAGCCAGCCGCTGGCCAGCAGCACGCGTGACCTGCAGCAGCTGAGCATCGACAGCCCCGACCAGTAACGGAGCAACGCCATGAAACCGACCGTGCAATTTCTCGCTGTAGGGCTGCTGGTCGGTCTGGCCGGCTGCACCTCGCAACGCCCCGCGCCGGACTATCCGGCGCCGCTGCCGCAAACGCCGGCACCGGCGCCGAGCACCCAGACCCCGACGCCGCGGCCGCCGATGCCGACCATTCCGTCGACGCCGAAACCGCCGACCACCATGAAGGCGCACCCGCGCTACGCGCCGCCGCCGGGCGGCAACTGCCACTGGGACACCGGCCTCGGCGTCTACGTGCTGGAGAAGGTGCCGGACGTTTATTACCGCGAGCGCACCTACTACCGCTGGGACGGCGGCTGGTTCTGGTCGAACGGCCCGCAGGGGCCCTGGCAGGAAACCGACAGCAGCGGCGTGCCGCCGGGCCTGTCGCGGCGCTACGCGCAGTAAGGCTCAGTGGAAATCGCGGCTGCGCACGTCGAGGCTGTTCGTTTAGCGCATCCTGCGTGAGCAGCACTCCGATCCGGCTTGCCAATCCAGAATAATTTGGAGCTTCTGCTCGCGGGCTGCCATTAACATCCGGGCTTGAGTGCTTGTTCCTCATTCCTTTGGGCGTCGCTTTTCCGCGGTGACAGGTCGCAGCAGCTTCTGGTCAGCGAAAGTTTATAGGGCTTGCCGAAGATGATTTGCGGGTATATACACCTATCCATGCTGACCACTCATTGCCTCTGCACCAAACTGCGCCGCGCGGCGCGGACGGTGACCAAACTGTACGACGACGCGCTCGCCGAGGTCGGCCTCAACGCGGCGCAGTACTCGTTGCTGCGCCACCTGGAGCGGCTCGACCAGCCGAGCATTTCCGACCTGGCCGAGGCCATGGGCCTGGATCGCAGTACCCTCGGTCGCAACCTGCGCGTGCTCGAAACGGCGGGGCTGCTCAGCCTCGACGGCGGCACCGATCAGCGTCATCGCCTGGTGCATCTCACGCCGCACGGCGCGCAGACTTTCGCCCGCGCCAAGCTGGCCTGGGCGCAGGCGCAGACGCAGATGAGCCAGCGCCTCGGCGAGTCGAAGCGCGAAGCGCTGATGCTGCTGCTCGACGATCTGGAAACCATCGACTGATTTTTTCGCGATAAAACGGGTACCTACCCGGAAAGGAAGATTCTTATGACTTCGCTCTGGCGTGCTAGCGGTTGGGTTCTCTTGGGGGCGGCGCTGATCCTCGCGCTGTCGCTCGGCATTCGCCATGGATTCGGTTTGTTCCTCGCACCGATGAGCGCCGACTTCGGCTGGGGCCGCGAGGTGTTCGCCTTCGCCATCGCCCTGCAGAACCTGATCTGGGGCCTCGCCCAGCCGTTCGCCGGGGCGCTGGCCGACCGCTTTGGGGCGACCCGCACGGTGATCGTCGGCGGTGTGCTGTATGCCCTGGGACTGGCGCTGATGGGCTCTGCCGATTCGGCCTGGTCGCTGTCGCTGAGCGCCGGGCTGTTGATCGGCATCGGCCTGTCCGGCACCTCGTTCTCGGTGCTGCTCGGCGTGGTCGGCCGCGCGGTGCCGATCGAGAAGCGCAGCATGGCCATGGGTATCGCCGCGGCCGCCGGCTCGTTCGGCCAGTTCGCCATGCTGCCCGGCACCCTGGGTCTGATCAGCTGGCTCGGCTGGTCGGCGGCACTGCTCGCGCTCGGCTTGCTGGTAGCGCTGATCGTGCCGCTGGCTGGTCTATTGAAGGACCAGCCAATGCCCGCCGTGGCCGGCGAGCAGACCCTCGGCGAGGCGCTGCGCGAGGCGGTCGGCCATTCCGGCTTCTGGCTGCTGGCGCTGGGCTTCTTCGTCTGCGGCTTCCAGGTGGTGTTCATCGGCGTGCACCTGCCGGCCTACCTGGTCGACCAGCACCTGCCGGCCTCGGTCGGCACCACGGTGCTGGCGCTGGTCGGCCTATTCAATATCTTCGGCACCTACCTGGCCGGTTGGCTCGGCGGGCGGATGTCCAAGCCGCGCCTGCTCACCGCGCTATACCTGCTGCGCGGGGTGGTGATCGTCGCCTTCCTCGCCGTGCCGCTGAGCGTGTGGAGCGCCTATGCGTTCGGCATCGCCATGGGCCTGCTGTGGCTGTCCACCGTGCCGCTGACCAACGGCACGGTGGCCACCCTGTTCGGCGTGCGCAACCTGTCGATGCTCGGTGGCATCGTGTTCCTCTTCCACCAGCTGGGTGCCTTCCTCGGCGGCTGGCTGGGCGGCTACCTGTATGACCACACCGGCAGCTACGACCTGGTCTGGCAGATTTCCATCGGCCTCAGCCTGATGGCCGCGGTGCTCAACTGGCCGGTGCGCGAGCGGCCGGTGGCGCGTCTGCAGATGGCCGGCGGTGTCGCATGATCGCCAAGCACGGAGGCCTGCTCGCCGTGCTGCTGGTCGGCCTAGTGGTGCTGGCGCTGATCTGGTGGGGCTGGCAGCGCGGCGGCCTGGCGCTGATGCAGTTGGGCATGGGCGCCTGCTGATTGCCGTGACGGGTGACTGCGCGTAGCGTTAGTCGATCATCATCTGCACAGGATTTGCGCCATGAAGTCGTCCCGTCTGTTCGCCGCGTTGCTGCTCGCCGCCGTTGCCGGCCCGGTGTTGGCGGAGTGTCCCGCCTTGCTGCAGGGCGAGCTGCCCAAGCTGCGCGCCAAGGAAAGCGTCGACCTGTGCGAGCGCTTTGCCGGCAAGCCGCTGCTGATCGTCAACACTGCCAGCCACTGCGGTTTCGCCCCGCAGTTCAAGGGCCTCGAGACGCTGTACAAGCAGTACCAGGGGCAGGGCCTCGAAGTGCTGGGCGTGCCGTCCAACGACTTCAAGCAGGAAGCCGCCGACACCGCCGAGACCGCCAAGGTCTGCTACGCCAACTACGGCGTAACCTTCACCATGACCGAACCGCAGGTGGTCACCGGCGAGCAGGCGATTCCGCTGTTCAAGCAGCTCGCCGAACAGAGCGGTGCGCCGCGCTGGAACTTCTACAAGTATGTGGTCGACCGCCAGGGCAAGGTGGTGGCGAGCTTTTCCAGCCTGACCAAGCCGGACAGCGACAGCCTGCGCGAAGCCCTGGAGCAGGCGATCGCCTCGCAACCCTGACTGCCGCGCCACCCGTTCGGGGTTAGTGGGGGTGGCGGTGCTGTGGCAGGCTCGGGCGCTATCGCTGCTGCCATGACGAGGCCCGCATGTCCCTTTCCGACCGCGTTTTGCTGGGTGGTGCGCTGGTCCTGGCCGGTGCCTGTATCGCCGTAACGCTGCTGCTGCGCTGGCCGGATGTGCAACCCGCAGTTCAGGTCAGCGCGGCGGCGAACGGCGTGGCCCCCGCACCGCTGCGTCCCGCGGCGGCGGTCGCGGCGGCGGTCGCGGCGGCGCCCGCCACGCCCACAACCAAGCAGACCGCGTCAGCCAATCAGGGGGACGCGCCGCGCACCGATGCCCAAGGCAATCTGCTGATCGAGCGCGGCCTGCGCGACTACTTCGATGGCTATCTGGCCAAGACCGAAGAGCAGGGGCTGGATGCCAGCGTGCGGGCCTTGGTCAGCGATGCCGGCACGCGCCTCAAGGAGCCGGCGCTCGGTCAGCTGTCGCAACTGCTCAGCGGCTACCTCGCCTACCTGCAGGCGACCTTGCAGGAGCCGGCGCCAGCGGTGCCGCTGGACGGCGCGCCGGATCACCAGCTGCAAGTGTTGCGCGATGGTCTGGAACGCAAGGTCAGCCTGCGCCGTGAACGGTTGGGGCCGCTGGCGGCCGCGGCGTTCTTCGCCGCGGAAGAGGCGCAGGAACGCTTCACCCTCGACAACCTGTCCCTGGAGTTGCGCGATGATCTTTCGCCGGAGGCGCGCGCGGCTGCCGCACAGGCCTTGCGCGAGGGTTTGCCGGCGGCCGAACAGGCGCGCCTGCAGGAGGCGCAAGCCGAGCGCGAGGAGCAGGATGAGCTGCGCCGGCTGCTCAGCGACGGGGCTGACGAGGTGCAGGTGCGCGAGTTGCTGGCGCGTCGGCATGACGCCGGCGAGGTCGAGCGCCAGCTTGCCGAACAGCGCGAGGCGCGCGTCTGGCAGCAGCAATACGCGGACTATCGTCAGGAGCTGCAGTCGTTGCTCGGCAGCGGCTTGCCCACTGCGCAGCAACAGACGGAAATTCTGGCGTTGCGCGAGCGCCGCTTCGCCGCCGCCGAGCAGTTCAAGGTGCAGGCCCTCGACGCCCGCGCCGACTTCCTCGAGCAGCGTGGCGCGAGCCGCTGAGCGGCGCTAGAAACGCCACGGGCCAGCGCAAGGCTGGCCCGTGGTGCATAACGCAGAAGCTTAGAAGCGGTAGGTCAGCTGTGCGCCGAGGCCGTGTGCGCTGTTCTCGTAGGTCGCACGGTAGGCGCCCTTGCCAGCTTTCACGTCGTTGATCTTGGCGTCGTCCTCTTGCAGGTAGGAGTAGGCCAGGTCGACGGTGATGTCCTCGTTCGGGCTCCACGCCGCGCCCAGGCTGAACGCCTTGCGGTCGTTGCTGGGAATGCGTGGCGAGCGATCCTGGTTGTTGACCGGCGACTGGTCGAAGGCCAGACCGGCGCGCAGCACCCACTCGGGGTTCAGCTTGTAGGCCGCGCCCACGGCGTAGGACCAGGTGTCGTGCCAGTTCTGCTCTTCGGTGATGGTGCCGAAGGTTGCCGAGGCCGGGCCGGCGCGCACGCCTTCGTTCTCGACGGTGATGTCCTTCAGGCGGCTCCAGCGGGTGAAGGTGCTGCCGGCATACACGGTCCAGCGCTCGTCGATGTCGTGGGTCAGCGACAGGTCGACCGATTCCGGGGTGGTCAGGTCCAGCGAGGCGTCGTACTTGCCGTAGGCGCCGATGCCGAAGTTGCCTAGCGCCGGGTTGTTGCCGCTGATCTTGGTGTCGCCTTCCAGGGTGTAGTCGACCTTGGAGTGGTAGGTCAGGCCGGCGCGGGTCTGCGGGGTGAACTCGTAGAGCACGCCGATGTTGTAGCCGACCGCCGTGTCGTCGCCCTTGATCTTCACACGGCTTTCCGCGCCACCGGGGATCGGCGAGGCGACCGCGCTTTCCAGCTTGCCATCGATGCGGTTGATGGTCAGGCCGAGGCCCAGCGACAACTGGTCGTTGAAGCGGTAGCTGACGGTCGGCTGGGTGGTGATCACCCGCACTTCGCTGTAGTCGCCGTAGAAGCGGCCCTGGAAGCCGCCTTCGTAGTCGGTGATCAGGCCGAACGGCACGTATACGCCGAGGCCGAAGGCCCACTGGTCGTCGATCGGCTTGACGTAGTAGCCCATCGGCACGGCGGTGAACGGCACCATGTCGCCGTCGTTGCTGCCGGCAAACGTGCCGCTGGCGTGGTCGATGTCGGTCTTGGCGATGATCGCCGCGGCGCCGAAGCTGACCTGCTCGCGCTTCAGACGCGACATCCCGGCCGGGTTGCCGAACACGGTGGAAGCATCGTCAGCAGACGACGAACGGCCGGCGTAGGAAGTGCCCATGCCGCTGATGCTTTGTTCGTTGATGGCAAAGCCACCCGCCAGGCTATAGGTGGAGAGAGCGCTGATGGTCAGGGCGAGGGTGGACTTGAACCAAACTTGTTTCATGAAGGACTCCAGGGACGGAAAGCGGGGCGAAAACTAGCAGGATTCAGAGGGGCTTTCCACAATTGATATTGCTGGATTGTCTGACAAATAACGGCACTTTGATGGCATCTTGCGGGGAATTTGCGAATGTCTTTCGCCCCGAAACAGCCCCTCTAGGCGACGTGGCTGAGGTGGCCGATGCAATGCCGCCAGGCGTTCAGAAAATCGCGCACCTGGCCCTGCGGCTGGAACACCTGACGCCAGATCTGCGCCAGGCCGATCAGGTCGTCGGGCGGCGGCAGCGGTGTTTCCTCGACCTGCACCAGCAACCAGGCGATAGCGGTGGCATAGCGCAGGTTGACGGTCAATTCGAGGTGCGGCGCCGAAAGGAAGGCGTGCTGACTGGCTAGACCGCGCACTCGGCTGGCGAGTTCCGGGTCGAGCGCGAGGTGATGGTCCCAAAGCAAACGGTGGCGAACGTCGCCGATCCGGTAGAGGCCGTGGCCTTGCGAGTCGTCGAGGGCGGAGCCGAGCGCCGACTGACAGGCGGCGGTGCCGAGCAGCAGGGCTTCCGCGCTCGCGGAATGACAGCCCAGGTAGAGGAGGGTAGGGCGGATCACGTGTTGGGTAAGTTCACTGGCTGCGATGCCCATACCGACCTCGTGGAAAGGGTGCCGGTGAGGCCGGGGCGCATGGCAGCTTTTTTTACTGTTCTCGGAAAGGCCCCACCGGAAGCGGGGTTAGCCGCTCATGTTGAAGTGTAGTGGGATGTTTTTACTGTAAAGGCCTGTTTTTAAATCAATTACACATTTAAGGCATAACCCATATAGCCCTGAATGCTTAAAGAGCGGCTGTTCAGTCGACGTGCAGCCGGCGCCAGAGACCGCGTAGCAACGGCGTCAGCAGCCCAGCCGTTGTCGCCGGCATGGCTCAGTGGCGGCCAGCCGGCTGCCAATAGGGGGATGGTCGAGATGCCGAAGCCACCGCGCGGCGACTCGGGCCGCGCGGAGGTGCTAGTGAGCCGCCGTCGCTCAATCGCCGGTGGCGACGGGCCGCGCCGGATCGGTGATCCACTCGCTCCACGAGCCGGCGTACAGCGGCGCCAGCGGGTAGCCGGCGAGGCTCAGGGCGAACAGGTTGTGGCAGGCCGTGACGCCGGAGCCGCAGTAGGCCACCAGCTGCTCGGCCGGCTGGCCAGCGAGCAACCCGGCGAAGCGCTGCTGCAGTTGCGCGGCGGGGAGGAAGCGCCCGTCGCTGCCGAGGTTGTCGGTGAAGGCGGCGCAGCGCGCGCCGGGAATATGCCCGGCAACCGGGTCGATCGGTTCGACTTCGCCGCGAAAGCGCGGCAGGCCGCGGGCGTCCAGCAAGGTCAGCGCCGGCTGGCCGAGGCGTGCCTGCAGCTCGGCGGCGCTGAGCACCAGGCCGGCATCCGGGCTGCCCTGGAAGCTGCCGCGCGGCGCGGCCAGGACGTCATGTGTCAGCGGCAGGCCGGCGGCGCGCCAGGCGTTCAGCCCGCCATCGAGAAGGAACACGCCGTCGCGCTTGCCGAGCCACGCCAGCAGCCACCAGGCACGGGCGGCGAAAGCGCCGGGGCCGTCGTCGTAGAGGACGATGTCGCTGGTGTTGTCGATGCCCCAGTCACGCAGCCGCTCGATCAGGCGAGCCGGCTCCGGCAGTGGGTGGCGGCCGCTCACGCCTTTGCGCACTGGCCCGGAGAGGTCGTGTTCCAGGTCGGCGAACTGCGCGCCGGGGATATGCGCTTCGGCATAGCTGCGCTGCCCGTAACTGATGTCTTCCAGCGCGAAGCGGCAGTCCAGCAGCACCAGCCCGGGTTGCTGCAGGCGGGCGGCGAGTTGCTCCGGGGTGATCAGTTGCGCGAGCGGCATGACGAACTCCTGTGTCGTTTGAAAGTCAGTGGGCATCATAGTCTCGACGATAAGAAGAGAGGGGAGCATTCGATGCTGCGCCTGCAACCTGTCACCGAAACCGCCACCCTGGCCCGCCGTCTCGGCGTGGTGCTGGGTTCGCTGCTGGTGACGCTGTATTACTGCCTGAAAGTCATTGGCCGGGCCGTGGTCGGCCGCCTGCGTCGCCAGGACGTCGATGGCTACACGCGGCGCTGGTCGGCCGCATTGCTGCGCCTGGTGCGCATGCAACTGAGCGTGGACGGCAGCCTGCCGGACTTCAACGACGGCCGCCGCTACCTGATCCTCTGCAGCCATTCCAGCCACTACGACATCCCGGCCACGTTCGTTGCGCTGCCCGGGTCGATCCGCATGCTGGCGAAGAAGGAGCTGTTCCGCATTCCGTTCCTCGGCCGGGCCATGCGCGCCGCCGAATTCCCATCGCTCGACCGCCACAACCGCCAGCAGGCCCTGCTTGACTTGGCCCGCGCCCGGCAGATGATGGAAAGCGGCATCGTGCTGTGGGCCGCGCCGGAGGGCACGCGTTCGGCGGATGGCCAGTTGCTGCCGTTCAAGAAGGGCTGCTTCCACCTGGCCGTGGACACCGGCGCGGTGATCATTCCGGTGGCCATCAGCGGCATCCACAACGTGCTGCCGGCGCGCACCTGGCGCTTCAACCTGGGCCAGCCGGTGCACCTGTGGGTCGGCGAGGCGCTGGATGCTAGCCGCTACGACGTCGAGCAACTCGAGGCGCTGATGGGCGAGACCCGCGTGCGCATGCAGGCGCTGCTCGACAGTGCGCCACAACCCGCGCCAGTCGGCGAGCCGTTGCCGCACGCCGGTTGCGCCTGAGCCGTTCGGCCAAGAAAAAGCCCGCCGATTGGCGGGCTTCTTTGTGCGTGCAGCGCTTAGTTGATCTTCAGCTTGCCGATCCGGTCGTTCTCCAGACTGCCGAGGTACAGGTAGTCACCCACCGGCTTGACCGAGGTGATCATGCGTAGGTGGCTGCCGCTGGTGTCATGCAGGCTGCGTACGATCTTGCCGTTCTCGTCGATGGCGATGGCCAGGCCGTAGGGAATCGCCTTCGGCCACAGCGCGCGCGGCAGCTTGGCGATCTGCGCCTTGAGCCACGGATGGCGGTGCAGGAAGTCGGCGTCGGACTTGCGCGGCGAGGGCAGGGCGACCCAGAAGGTGCCGGCGTGGTCGCCTTGCAGGTTGTCCGGCAGGCCGGGCAGGTTGTCGATGAAGATGTCGTGCTGGCCGGCCTTGTCGCCCTTCAGCCAGTAGCGGGTGATGCGGTAGCGGTAGGTTTCGTTGATCAGCACGAAGTCTTCGTTGGCCGACAGCGCCACGCCGTTGCCGAAGTACAGGTCCTTGAGCAGGGTTTCGGTCTTGCCGGTGGCCGGGTCGTAGCGCAGCAGGCGGCCGTGCGGGCGCGCTTCGAGCAGGTCGAGCAGGTAGTCCGGTTGCTCGAAGGTCGAGGCGTCGCTGAAGTAGATGCGCCCGTCGCGGGCGATGTCCAGGTCGTCGGTGAAGCGGAACGGCACACCGTCCGCCTCGTGGCTGAGCACGCTGATGTTGCCCTGCGGGTCGATGCGCAGCAGGCCTTTATAGGAGTCGGCGACGATCAGGTTGCCCTGCGCGTCGAACTCCATGCCCAGCGGGCGGCCACCGGTGTCGGCGAAGGTTTCCGCCTTGCCGTCGGCGCCGATGCGCACCACCTTGCCGTTGTGCAGGCCGGCGTAGACGCGGCCCTGGCTGTCCACCGCGGTGTCTTCCGGGCCGTGGATCTGCCCCTGGCCGAGCAGTTCGGCCTTCATCAGCGTGTCGTTGGGTTCCATGACGCCGGTCATCGGCGGGGCGGCGGGCGCTTCCCAGGCCAGCGGGTCGATCGGACTGGGGATCAGCAACAGATAGCCGGCGAGCGCGGCCAGGACCAGGACAACGAGTCCAAGAAGCTTTTTCATGACATTCCTTTATTCTGATTTTTGTCGGACAAGCGCGAGCAGCATAGGAATACCGGCCTGGGCGAACAAGCCGTGAATATCCGTGCATTGCCGGGGTGGATATACTGCGCGCCTTCGCAAAGGAGAGCCCTGTGGCTATCGATATCACCTGGATCCGCGACGATGCCAGCCTGGCGCAGCATTGCGCCGCCTGGCAGCAGTTGCCGTACGTCGTACTGGACACCGAGTTCGTGCGGGTCGACACCTTCTTCCCGCAGGCCGGTCTGGTGCAGGTCGGCGACGGCCGCGCCGCCTTCCTGATCGACCCGTTGCTGATCGGCGACTGGCAGCCGTTCGCCGCGCTGCTGGAGAACCCGGCGGTGGTCAAGGTGCTGCACGCCTGCAGCGAGGACCTCGAGGTGTTCCTGCGCCTGACCGGCGCCTTGCCGGCGCCGCTATTCGACACCCAGCTGGCCGCCGCCTACCTCAACCTGGGCTTTTCCATGGGCTACTCGCGCCTGGTCCAGGAAGTGCTCGGCGTCGAACTACCCAAGGGCGAGACGCGCTCCGACTGGCTGCAGCGGCCGCTGTCGCCGACTCAGGTCAGCTACGCCGCGGAAGACGTGCTGCACCTCGCGGAAGTCTACGAAGCGCTGCTGGCCAAGTTGTCCGCCGAGAAACTCGCCTGGCTGCTGGAAGATGGCGATGAACTGGTCGCCAACCAGCGCCGCGTGACGCCGGCCGAAGAGGCCTACCGCGACGCCAAGCTGGCCTGGAAACTGGCCCCGGCGCAGCTCGCGGTGATGCGCGCGCTGTGCACCTGGCGCGAGCAGCAGGCCCGCGAGCGCGACCTGCCGCGCAACCGCGTGCTGCGCGAGGCCTCGCTGTGGCCGCTGGCGCGTTTCCAGCCGAGCGACCTGGTCAGCCTGGCGCGCATCGAGGACATGCATCCGCGCACCGTGCGCCAGGATGGCGAGTTCATCCTGCAGCTGGTCAGGGACGCCGCCGCGCTGCCCAAGCAGGACTGGCCCGAGGCCCTGCCCGAGCCGCTGCCCTTGGAGGCCTCCGCGCTGCTGAAGAAGCTGCGCAGCGTCGGTCAGCGTGAAGCCGAACGCCTGGCAATGGCGCCCGAGCTGATGCTGCGCAAGAAAACCCTCGAAGCCCTGCTGAAAACCGGCTTCCCCAACGGTCCCTACCATCTGCCCGAGTCGCTGCGCGGCTGGCGGCGCGAGCGCATGGGCCAGGCCCTGCTCGATACCTTGGCCGGCGCTGTGCCGGGAGAACAGGCATGAAACGTATCTGCTCCATCTACAAGAGCACCCGCAAGAACGAAATGTACCTCTACGTGCTCAAGGCCGACGCCCTGAAGCGCGTACCGCCGGCGCTGCTCAGCGCGTTCGGCACGCCGCAGCACGCCTTCGACCTGGTCCTCAGCCCGGAGCGCCAGCTGGCCCGCGAGGACATCCACCAGGTGCTGGACAACCTCGACAAGCAAGGCTTCCACCTGCAGATGCCGCCGGCGGAAGAAGAATACATCGAGCACCTGCCGGACGAGCTGCTGCGCCGCAACGACCCCGTCTGACCTAGCCTTTCCCTGTCGATTCCACGCCCGGCCGCGCTCAGCGCGCCCGGGCCGAGCTGTGCCATGCCGATTTTGATTGCCGAACACGACCACGCCCGCTATGCCGCGCTGCTGCGCGCCGCGCAGCCCGATCTGGAGCTGATCGCCACCGATGACCCCGCCGAACTGGCGCAGGCGGCCGGCGCCTGCGCGATCTGGCTGGGCCAGCCGGACCTGGTCGCCACCCTGTTGCGCCAGGGCCTCAAACCGCAGTGGCTGCAGTCGACCTGGGCCGGCATCACCCCGCTGCTGGCCCCGAGCCTGCCGCGCGACTACCGGCTGAGTCGCGCGGTGGGCATCTTCGGCCAGGTGATGGCCGAGTACGTGCTCACCTATGTGCTCAACCACGAGCGCGAGGTGCTGGCGCGGCTGACCAGCCAGGTGGTGCGCGAATGGCACAATCAGCCGCCGCACAGCCTGGCCGGGCGCCGTGTGCTGATCGTCGGCTGCGGTGACATCGGCCAGAGCGTGGCGCGCTTCCTCGCGCCGTTCGGCATGCAGTTGTTCGGTATCGCCCGCGAGCCGCGCGAGCTGGCGCCTTTCCAACGGGTGGCGGGGCTCGAGGCGCTCGGCGAGTGGGTCGGCGAGGCCGACTACGTGGTCAACCTGCTGCCCGACACGCCGGCCACCGAGGACATCTACGACGCGGCGCTGTTCGCCCGCTTCAATCCCCATGCGCTGTTTATCAATGCCGGGCGCGGCAGTGCGGTGGTCGATGCCGACCTGGTCGCCGCGCTGCGCGACGGCGAGCTGGCCGGCGCGGTGATCGATGTGTGCCGCCAGGAGCCGCTGCCATCGCGTCATCCGTTCTGGACCGCCTACGGGCTGTTGCTCACCGGGCACAGTTCGGCGCCGACCCAGCCGCCGCTGATGGCCGAGCTGTTCCTCGGCAACCTGCGGCGCTTCGCGAACGGCGAACGGCTGCACGGCGAAGTGGATTTCGCCCGCGGCTACTGAGCCGCGCGCCGCGCCATTCGGCGCGCCAGCCTTGGCCGGCGGGTCGTGCGGCGCTAGACTGCCGCCCTTTTCCGAGACCGTCCTCCACGCACCATGGCCGCTAAAGTCCAACCCTTCTGGAAACGCAAAACCCTCGCCGAACTCGACCGCGACGAGTGGGAGTCGCTGTGCGACGGGTGCGGCCTGTGCTGCCTGCAGAAGCTCGAGGACGAGGAGGACGGCAGCGTCTACTACACGCGCATCGCCTGCAAATTGCTTGACCTGAACACCTGCCGCTGCAGCGACTACGCCAACCGCCGCCAGTTCGTCCCCGACTGCATCCAGCTCACCCCCGGCCAGGCCAGCGAATTTCGCTGGCTGCCGCCGACCTGCGGCTACCGCCTGGTCGCCGAAGGCCTCGACCTGCCGCCCTGGCACCCGCTGGTCTGCGGCGATCCGCAAGCGGTGCACAAGGCGGCGATTTCCCAGGTCGGCAACATGCTCAGCGAGAACGCCGTCGCCGAGGATGACTGGGAAGAGCACATGATCTTCCGCGCGGGCTAGCCAGTTCCCGTCTAATTTCTGGATGCGGGTTGGGAGCAGGGCTGCGTCTCTCATCCGTTGTAGGAGCGAATTTATTCGCGATCCGTGCAAGCGCGGGCTAATCGCGGATGAATCCGCTCCTGCAGGTGAGATGATTGCTTCGTGCAGAAAACTCACCGACAACTTGCTTGTCCAAGCGGCTCTGGCATTAGGTCCGGTCCCGCGCGGCGGGCGTATGGACAGAACATTTCAAGGAGCCGTCAGCGTGCAAGCCTTCCGCACATCCCTCGCCTTTGCCCTCGCAGCCTCGCTGTGTGCCCCGGTCTGGGCGGCGAAGAAGATCGACCTCGACTACCAGGTGCGCTTCGTCCCGGAGGCCGACCAGGCCGAAGTCAGCCTGACCCTGGAAGACGGCAAGGCGGTGCGCAGCCTGCGCTTCGACCTTGGCGACAAGGGTTACTACAGCGACTTCAAGGCCGACGGCCACTGGCAGCAGGACACCGACGGCCTGCATGGCACGTGGAATCCGGCCGACGGCAAGAGCCGCCTGAGCTACCGGGTGAAGGTCAGCCACCCGCGTGACAACGGCCGTTTCGATGCGCGGATGACGCCGGACTGGGCGCTGCTGCGTGGCGACGACCTGGTGCCGAGCGCCGAGTTGGATCAGGCGCAGGGCACCGAACTGGTGTCGCGCCTGCAGTTCGAGCTGCCGAAAGGCTGGAAGAGCGTGGAAACCGGCTGGCCGCGGGTCGGCAAGAACCGCTTCCGCATCGACAACCCGTCGCGCCTGCTCGACCGGCCGACCGGCTGGATTCTCGCCGGCCAGCTCGGCACGCGTCGCGCACGCCTCGGCGAAACCGAGGTCACCGTCGCCGCGCCGGTCGGCGAGGGGCTGCGGCGCATGGACGTGCTGACCCTGCTGACCTTCGTCTGGCCGGAAGTGCAGGCGGTGTTCCCGCGCGATCCTGGCAAGTTGCTGGTGGTCGGCGCGGGCAACCCGATGTGGCGTGGTGGGCTGTCCGGGCCCAACTCGCTGTTCATGCACGCCGACCGGCCGCTGGTCAGCGAGAACGGCACCAGTTCGCTGGTGCACGAGCTGGTCCACGTGTTCAGCGGTATCCGCGATACCGACGGCAGCGACTGGGTCAGCGAGGGTATCGCCGAGTACTACGCCATCGAGCTGCTGCGCCGCGCCGGCGGGATGAGCGAGGACCGCTACCAGCAGGTGCGCGAATCGCTCGGCAAATGGAGCCGCAAGGTCACCAGCCTGCGCGGCGAACAGGCCAGCGGCCCGGTCACTGCGCGCGCGGTGCTGCTGTTGCAGGACCTCGACCGGGAGATTCGCCAGCGCAGCCAGAAGCGCTATTCGCTGGACGACGTCGCCCGTGGCCTGATGCGCCTGGACAAGGTGTCGACCAAGGAATTCATCGAGATCAGCGAAGACCTGATGGGCGGGCCGTCGAAGGTGCTCGACACGCCGCTGCTGAAGTAGCGATGCGCCGCCTGCCGTCCCTCACTGCCCTGCGTACCTTCGAGTGCGCCGCGCGGCACGCGCATTTCGGCCGCGCCGACTTCGGCGAGCGCCACCTGCAGATCACCCTGCACCTTTACGAGCAGCCGGTGCTCGGTGCTCGGCGAGGAGATCGACCTGGCGATCAGCTACGGCACCGAGCCACTGTGCTGACCGCCAACTCCAGGCTTGCTGCGATCTGACGGTAAGTCTGGCGTGTCTGTCATAGGGCGATGATGTGCTCGATGACTGTTTGCGCCATGGCATGGGGGGCAATGAGCGGGGCGCTAGGAGCGATCCATCAGGCCAGGCTTGCCTTCTTCCCGGAAACACTTGAGCCATTTGTAGACGGTTCGAACGCTCACACCATCGGCCTGGGCCACGCAAGCCACATTGGATGCGTTCGATCAAAAGGGTTCGACCACGTGGGGTAAGGCGGACATTTTTATGCAGGTTCATCCGGGGCTCCTGGAAGGCTTGGTTGGTCGCACTTCCAGAATTCCGGGGATGCCCGGATGAACAACCTACTGAGAGATCACCGCTAGACCAGCTGCCAGCACGTCGTCGTGCTCACGGATCAGTTCGTGGGGGGGGGGGCATGGCAACCATGCCGCCGCTCTGGCCATTGCCAGGCTGTCGGCGGTACTTGAATTGCGATTCCTGCAGGCCGATGGCCAGCTAATATCACCTCAGCCTGCAGGCTTTCCATGCGCGCAGGTAACAACAGGAACGCAGGCCCGATGGCCCGCTCTCGGTTTCAGAGAGGGTCATGGGATTCTCCAGGCATGGCTCTATATCGATATGCGGGGTCGTTCTCAGCGTGATATCAATGCCGTATCATTCGGCACGCCAGTACAGGCAGCACGGACTAATAAAAATAAGCCAATCAAGGAATGTCATGACAAGTAACTTCAAATCTTCAGTAGTTGCCAACGAGCAACTTCTGCCTGCGATTCATGGGCTCAGAGGGCTTGCTGCAGTAGCAGTTGTCTTGTATCACCTTCCTCGACTTGTCGATATACAAACTCCGGAAAGATTTTTATTTATTTATCATTATTTTGGATATTCGGTCCACCTGTTTTTTGTTCTCAGTGCGTTTTCACTAATGCACACGACAGAGAAGAGGATAACCGAGAAAGGCTGGTGTCATGACTATGCGATAAAGAGGTTCTTTAGGATTGCCCCGCTATTTTACTCATTCCTAGCGTTCGAGATCATTAGGCAGGTGATGACTTGGAAACTCATTGCCAGCACAAACGACATACTTCTGAACTTGTCTTTCACTTTCGGATTCGTGCCTTTCTCTGGAATAGTGTGGGGAGGCTGGTCAGTTGGTGTTGAGATGATATTCTATGCGTTACTCCCAGGCTTGATGCTCCTCACAAGTACACATCGATCTGCACTTCTCTTGATGATAGCCAGTATCGTCGTATGCTACTCTATTCGATATAGCCTGCAGGATGCATATTTAAGCGCTTCGTCCAGGCCGCAATGGAGTTGGTCATATTTTTCTTTCGCCTCCAATTTCTGCTACTTCGCAATGGGGATTTATGCGTATCGTGCCAGCAAGTTTTTCAAGAAAGGCACAAATATCTGTAGGGTGATAATACCTCTGGCAACTTCTGCGCTACTGGTATCACTATGCTTCTTCAAGCTTGGTGAGCTTGTAATCGATAACGGGAGGTTGGATATAATCCTATGGGGAATAGGATTCACAGGGCTGGTGATATGGCAAACGCACTACCCAAGCAGAGTGCTTGCCAACAAAGCATTCGAATTCCTGGGGGAAAGAAGCTTCAGCATCTATCTAAGTCATCCCGTCATAATCGAATGCCTGAAGGGACCACTTCTCTCCATGTATGGCGCTGTAGCTGCGTATGTCGGAACTTACGCATTCTTCCCATGTGCAGCATTTCTGCTCATCACTGTACTTCTTGTCTCCGAGGTCACCTATCGGCTAATTGAGGTTCCTGGGATCCGACTTGGGCGCAGTCTGATAAATAGACGGAAGTCCGCACAAGCCGCAGTGACGGTCGCTTAGTGATGGACGGTCACTCCGGCCACCCATCATCGAGCATCACTGCGGTATAGGCCAACGCATAAACGACGTATTGTCGATCCGCCTCAGCGAAATTCGGATAAGGGGGCGTTCGTGCAGAAGAGGACCAAGGCCAAGTTGGTAGTGACTATGACGCCGGATCTTGAGCAGGTCATAGCTAATGCAAAGGCTTTGCCGAGGAGAATACGCAGATGATCCTGTTCTGCTCCCGAGCAGGGAAGCCGGTCAGCCACGATACGGTCAAGGTCGCGTTCAATAAGCTCAGAAAGAAAACTGGGATCGAGGACGTGACAATTCACGATATCCTCGCGAAGTCCCTTACCGACGCAGACGCCGAAGGGCAAGAGTGCTCAAGCCTTGGGCAGTCACTCCGATCTCAGGATGACCGCACGATACCTCAGGGGGCGGTTGCCGAAGATCGCCCTGCCCCCGAAATGCCGATTCAGGCACGCTGAGTATTAGACAGACCACCCCATGTCAAATAGACAGACCTTCCTGGAACCAAGCGAAATCACGCTTTCGGTTCACACCCCGATGATGCCGCAGTACTGGAAGCTGGCAGGGAACGTAGGATGGGGCGAGGAGCGTAGCAACGATACCCATCGAGCGATGCTGCCGGGCAGCACTTCGCTCGACCCAGCCTACGCCTTGGCGGTCTTGCCCAGTTCCGCCAGACGCCTGCCGGCGGCATCCAGTTCGCTGCGGATCTGTTCCAGTTCGGCGCGGGTTTCCGCCAGGTAGCGTTTGGCCGGGCACTGCCCGGTGATGCCGCGGAACAGGCTGACGCCGCCGATGGCGAGCTCCAGAGCGCCGATCAGGCCGCCGCGGCGCAAACCCTTGCCGATCAACAGGGCGCCGCTGCCGAGGCAGGCGGCGCGTTCCCAGCCGTGCACGTTGGGCGCGTGGTCGGTGGCCAGGCGGTTCAGGGGGGGGGCGGCGTCGCTCATGGTGGAATCTCCGGATAGTCCTTGTCTTATCAGGGACCGCGCCGCCGCGCCGGCGTTCAGCCGATGTCGTCCTTGCCCTTGAGCAGGTCGGCGAGGCTGCCGAAGGCCTTGTAGGTGGTCTTCGGCGCCAGCGGGCTGGCGGTCGAGCCTTCGGCGAAATACTGCTGGTCGGTGTAGCGGGCGTGCTCGTTGTCGTGGCAGTAGAGGCACAGCAGCTCCCAGTTGGAACCGTCCTCGGGGTTGTTGTCGTGGTTGTGGTCGCGGTGGTGCACGGTCAGCTGGCTGAGGTTCTTGCCGGAGAACTCGCGCGCGCAGCGGCCGCAGACCCAGGGGTACATCTTCAGCGCTTTCTCGCGGTAACCCTCCTCGCGGCGGCGTTGGGTGCCGGAGGAGGTCTTCGGGTTGTTCATGGCGTACCTGGCGATCATCGGTTGGCTGGTGTGGACAGTTTAGCCCGCGGGTCGGCTCGGGCGCCCGGCCGCGCGGGGTGGGATAAGCTGGTGGTGGGTTTCCTGTCGGGAGAAGGCTCATGCGCATGCGTCACGTGGCACTGCTCCTCGCCCTCGCGGGCCTGCCGGCCCTGGCCGCGCCGCCCGGCTCGCCGGGCACGCCGACACCGACACCCTTCGGCCAGCCGGTGCCGTACCAGGCGCCGCAGGGCATCTCGCCCAGCCATCCGCCGCTGCTCAACAACGGCAACACCCGCCTGCCGACCAGCGTCACCCCCAACCCGCGCGACCAGGACCTGCCGTTGCTCAAGGAACAGCTGCGGCGCAACAGCCAGGGCGAGGAACCGGAGCGACCGAAGAAGCGCGAGGAGTAGTTGGGGTAGGGTGGAAAATCGCGCAGCGGAGCGCCGTCCGGTGTTTTCCGCCAAGAGCAGTGGGTAGGATGGTTCGAGGTCCAGGTTAATTCCGCCCCTCACCCCAGCCCTCTCCCGGAGGGAGTCATCGAGGTTCGTTCCTGGCAGTGAGCGTTGACACAGCCCGTAGGGTGGATAACCGCGAAGCGTTATCCACCACAGCGCGGTGGCTGTGCAAGGCGCCATCCCCCCTACGCCGGGCTGTTCAGCACCTTGAGCAGAAACGCATACTCCAGCGCCACATCCTTGAGCGCCTGATAGCGCCCGCTCATGCCGCCATGCCCGGCGCCGAGGTCGGTCTTGAGCAGCAGCAGGTGCGCATCGGTCTTGCTGGCGCGCAGCTTGGCCACCCACTTGGCCGCTTCCCAGTACTGCACGCGGCTGTCGTTGTAGCCGGCCACGGCGAGGATCGCCGGGTAGGCCTGGGCGCGCACGTTCTCGTAGGGCGCGTAGCCCTGGATGCGGGCGAACACCTCGGGGTCGTTGGGATCGCCCCATTCGTCGTACTCGGTGACGGTCAGCGGCAGGTCGGGGTTCTGCATGGTGTTGAGCACGTCGACGAACGGCACGTCGGCGATCGCGGCGGCGAACAGCTCCGGGCGTTGGTTGAGCACCGCGCCGATCAGTAGGCCGCCGGCGCTGCCACCGCTGATCGACAGCTGCGCCGGGCTGCTCAGGCCTTCGGCGAGGAGGTGCTCGGCGCAGGCGATGAAGTCGTCGAAGGTGTTCTGCTTGTGCGCCAGCTTGCCGGCGCGGTACCAGGCTTCGCCGAGTTCGCCGCCGCCGCGTACGTGGGCAATGGCGAACACGAAGCCGCGGTCGAGCAGGCTCAGGCGGGCATGGGAGAACCACGGGTCGAGGCACTCGCCATAGGCGCCGTAGCCGTACAGGTGCGCCGGCGCGGGCTGTCCGGCGGCCAGCACCTCACGGCGCGCCACCAGGCTGATCGGCACCTGCGTGCCGTCCGGCGCGCGGGCCCACAGCCGGCGGCTCTCGTAGGCCTCGGCATCGAACGGGCCTTCCACCGGGGTTTCCTTGAGCACCCGCTGCGCGCCGCTGGCGAGGTCGAGCTGGCGAATCTGTGCCGGACGATTGAGCGCCTCGTAGCGCAGGCGGATCACCGGGCTGTGGAATTCCAGGCTGTCCTGCACGTGCAGGCTGTAGGCCGCATCCGGCAGTTGCAGGCGCGTCGGCGCCTGGCCTGCGGCACGCACCTCGAGCACCGGCAGGCCGCCTTCGCGCAGGCTGAGGATCAGCGCGTCGCGGTTGAGGGTGACGCTTTCCAGCATCACCTGCGGGTCGTGGGCGATCAGCTCGCGCCAGTGCGGGCGCTCGGGGGCGGCCTCGCTCGCGGCATACAGGGCGAAGTTGATGCCGCTCTGGTTGCTGCGGATCAGCCAGGTCCATTCGCCGTCCAGGCGGCCATGGTCGGCGTAGTACTCGTGGTCTTCCTCGCGCGGCGCCAGGCAGCGGAACGCGCCATCGGGCTGCTCGGCATCCAGCACCCAGGTTTCGCTGGTGGTCTTGCTGCCGAGCAGGATGACCAGCTGGCGCTCGGAACTGGCGCGGTAGCAGTGCAGGAAGAAGCGTCCGTCGCTTTCCTCGAACACCCGCTCGGCGCCGTCGCGGCCCAGGCGGTGGCGGTACAGCTGGTGCGGCCGGTGGGTGTCGTCGAGGGTGGCGAAGAACAGTGTCTGGCTGTCGTTGGCCCAGGTCAGGCTGCCGTCGCAGTCGTCGAAGGGCAGGGCGGTGATGGCGCCAGTGGCGAGGTCCTGCACATACAGCTGGTAGATTTCGTCGCCGCTGGTGTCGAGGCTGTAGGCCAGCTTGCTGTGATCGGGGCTGACGTTGAACGCGCCGAGCGCCAGGTAGCCGCCGCCCGCCAGGGCATTGGGGTCAAGCAGCAGTTGCTCGGCGCTTTCGTCGACCTGCAGCGAGTCGCCGGCTGGGCGCGGGCAGCGGTAGTGACGCGGGTACTCATCGCCGGCGGTGGTGCGCGTGTAGTACAGCCAGGGGCCCCACGGCGTTGGCAGCGACAGGTCAGTCTCGCGGATACGCGCCTTGATCTCCTGGAACAGCTGCTCGCGCAGCTCGGCCTGCCCGGCGAGCTCGGCCTCGAGGTAGGCGTTTTCCGCCTTCAGGTGCTCGAGCACCTCGGCGCTGTCGCGATTCTCCAGCCAGCGATAGGGGTCGTTGCCGGGTTCGAGACGCGCAACCGGGGCGTGGGACATGGAGTTCTCCTCAGGGGCGGTAGACGGCGAGTAAGCCGGTCCGGCGAAAAGTCGCTATCATAAGCCCCCCTTCTCCAGCCCCGCCAACGAACCGCAATGATCGAAAACGAGAACCTGCTTGTCTGGACCGCCTATGCCGTTGCGGCACTCGGTTGCCTGCTGGTCTGGTGCCGGCTGACCGGCTGGATGTGGCGCTATGTGCGCGAGCCGCTGCGGGTGATCGTCGCGGTGCTGCTGTTTTCGCCGACCATCGTCGACCCCGGCAAGGAGCTGTTCGCTCCGGCCATCGCGGTGATCGCCCTGGACATGCTGTTCAAGGTCGGCACCAACGCCTGGCATGCGGTGGCGGACCTGGCCATTTACGGCATCGTGGCGTTCTCCGCCTACCTGATCTTCTGCTTCCTGCGCTGGCCGGTGGAGCGCTGGTGGAAGGCCCGACGCGCCGCCAACAGCGCGCCGGCGGAAGTCGAAGACGAACGCACGCTGCGCGAGATCATGGCGCGCGAGCAGGCCCCGGCGGCCGACACCCGCGACGACCGCAACGGCGACCGCCGCCTGCGCATCGAGCCGCGTCTGTAACCTTCGCGGCGCGCTCCCGGCCGGATCGCTTGATTCTGCCGGGCTGCCCATTCAGCATGGGCCCATTGCCTTTCAGGAAGCCCACATGGACTGCGTGTTCTGCGCCATCGGCAGCGGTCGGCTGCCGGCTCATCGTCTGTACGAAGATGAGCATTTCCAGGTCATCCTCGACATCTACCCGCTGCGCCCCGCCCATGTGCTGGTGGTCAGTCGCGAGCACGCGCCGTACCTCAGCGACCTGTCCGCCGCCGCGCGCGAACGACTGCTGACCCTCACCGAGCGCCTGACCCAGGTGCTGCGCGCCAGCGGCTACGGCATCGAGGGCATCAACCTGCTGATCAACGACGGCCCGGTGGCCAACCAGCACGTGCCGCACCTGCATCTGCACCTGATTCCGCGCCGCCCGGGCGACCTGCCGGCGTTCCTCTGGCGCGCCGTGACGCGCTTTCTGCCCTTCGGGCGCAAGGCTCTGCAGGCGCGCCTCACGCGTGAAGCCGAGCAGTTGCGCCACACCTTGCAACGAGAGTCCTGAGCCATGTGCGAACTGCTGGGCATGAGCGCCAATGTGCCGACTGACATCGTCTTCAGCTTTACCGGCCTGATGCAGCGCGGTGGCGGCACCGGTCCGCACCGCGACGGCTGGGGTATCGCCTTCTACGAGGGCCGCGGCCTGCGGCTGTTCCAGGACCCGGCGGCCAGCGTGCAGTCGGAGGTGGCCAAGCTGGTGCAGCGTTACCCGATCAAGAGCGAAACGGTGATCGGCCACATCCGCCAGGCCAACGTCGGCCGGGTCTGCCTGGCCAACACCCACCCGTTCGTGCGCGAGCTGTGGGGGCGCAACTGGTGCTTCGCGCACAACGGCCAGTTGGCCGGTTTCCAGCCGTTGCCGACCTTCTACCGGCCGGTCGGCGATACCGACAGCGAGGCGGCGTTCTGCGACCTGCTCAACCAGGTGCGCGCGGCGTTTCCCGAGCCGGTGGCGGTGAACATCCTGCTGCCGACGCTGATCAATGCCTGCAACGGCTATCGCGCCAAGGGCGTGTTCAACTGCCTACTCAGCGATGGCGACTGGCTGTTCGCCTTCTGCTCGACCAAGCTGGCGCGCATCACCCGCCGCGCGCCGTTCGGCCCGGCGCAGCTGAAGGACGTTGACGTGACGGTCGACTTCCAGGCGGAAACCACGCCCAACGACGTGGTCACGGTGATCGCCACCGAGCCGCTGACCGCCAACGAGACCTGGACCATCTACCAGCCCGGCGACTGGAGCCTGTGGCGCCGCGGCGAGTGCCTTGCCCACGGGCAAGTCGGAGCAATCGGGGGATAAGCGCGACATGTTCAGAAGTTATCTGCGTCTGGTGGTGTTCGCCCTCGGCCTGCTGGTCGGCGTGCAGGTGCCGGGCTTCGTCGACGACTACGCCAAGCGCGTGGCCGCCCATCGTGCCGAGTCGGAGGAAAGCCTCAGTGGCTTCCGCGAGACCGCCGCGCGCTTCTTCAACGGCGACCTCAATGCGCTGGTTGCCCACTACCGCGCCAGTCCCGACGCAGTGGTGCGCAGCGACGCCGACAGCGTCGCCCATCTGGTCGGCCGCGCCGAGTTGCTGGAGGCTGAATGGCTGGCCATGCAGGGGCGCTGGTACGCGCAGCTCTGGCACCTGCTGAGCGGCGCCGACCGCACGCTGCTGCAGGAAACCTGGGACAACTACAGCTACCAGGTGCTGCTGGCACCCGAGGCGATCGCCTGGGGGCTCGGCGCGGGCCTGCTGCTCGCCTGGCTGGTGGAGTTGCTGGCGCTGGGCATCGGTTGGACCTTTGGCGTCGGCCGCACGCACAAGACCATCGCCTACGAGAAGCGCCATTGGCGCTGACGCCGCTGGCCGCTCTACAGGACTGCTGCGAGCAGGTGCTGCAGGGCGACGCGGCGACCCTGCAGGCCTTGCAGGCCGCAGGGTTCGACTGCCGGGTGGGGTACTGGGCGTTCGGCTTGCCTGAGCTGTATCGCCACTTGGGCGGCGGCGATGACGCCAGCTACCGGCGCTGGCTGCAGCAGCTGTACGCCGGTGATCTCAACACCCGGCTGCGCGAACTGGGCGCGGAAATCGCCATTCTCGACAATCGCGGCAAGGTCGCTCTGAACCGCTACTGCCTGCGTCGCCTGGCAGATTAGATCGGTTGCCGGCGTGGCGACCGCCGAGCGGCCACCACGCGCGACAGTCTTCAGGCGTGGCGCTGCAGGCGGCCGAACAGCCAGGCGCTGATCAGCCCAAGTGCCGCCCAGAACAGCGCATTGGTCAGCAGCGAGGCATAGATGAACTCCTGCCCCAGCGCGGCCGGCGCCAGGCTTTCATGCACCTCCGGATGCGGCGCGCCGATCAGGTGCGGCAGCGGCAGCAGTAGCACGCCGAGCACGCGCAGCGCCCAGTGCCGGCCGAACGCCAACAGGCCAAGGCCGACTGCGGTGGCGGCGGCGGTGCCGATCCACCAGTACTGACGCAGCAGCAGGTCGGCCGCCGCGGTGCCCGGCACTTCCGGAGGCAGGCCGAGCGACGGCGCGAGGCTGAAGGTGGCGAAGCCGGCCAGGCCCCAGAGCAGGCCCTGCCAGGTTTGTTGCGGGCTGCGCAGCGCATAGAGGCCGGCGAGCATCAGGGCAAAGCCGACGGCGACGACCAGATTGCCCAGGCCGGTGAACAGCGTGCGCTGCAGACCGTCCTCCGGCGCCCAGGCCTCGACGTCGTGCTCATGGCTGGCATGCTCGTGGGCAGCGGTCCCCGCAGCGTGCTCGTGCGGCTCGACCGCCGGCGCGGCGTTTTCGTAGGTTTCCGCCTGGAGGATCAGCGGGCTGACCCAGAAGCTTTGCAGCAGGGTCAGCAACAGGGCGGCGAGCAGGCCGGAGAAGCCCGCGGTCTGGGCAATTTGCTTGATCATCGGGCAGTCCTCAATGGCACGGAAACGCGGCGCTGTGGCGGGTGTCATGGGCGGCGTTGTGGACCACCTCCATGTGCGAGAAACCGGCGAAGTAGATCAGCGCGGCGCCGACCAGCAGGCTGCCGACGGCGAGCAGCAGGCGTTGCGAGACGGGCAGGGAGACGGCAGAGCTGGACGGCAGCGTGCGGGTAGTCATGGGAGATCCTTCCAGGGGTCGAGAAACGGCACGCGTGGAAGGACACAGCACAAAACGGGCAGGGCGGCCCGATTCCGGCGTGCACCCGCCCACCGCGGGTTGCCAAACAGGTTCCAGGCCGGTCTCCGGGCTTGCGACGGCTGTCGGCTGACAGCTGCGGATTCCGCCTTCCCATGCTGAGCACAGTGGCTGTGGAACCCTACGTACGCTTACCGTTGCGGGGGCAGCGCCGGACTCGTACGACCCTTGCGGATCGGACCCACCGGCTTCCCGTTTCACCTCGCGCACGTCGGCGCGAGACACCTGAAACAGGCGGCTAGCAGACCATGAAGGCTGCGCGAGGGTCAACTCGGACGATGGCCGGCCGATTGCGAGGACCGCCTCGAACCGCTACCCTGCGCGGCATCGAACAGGTGCCCCGAGCGCGATCGCGCAACGGGTGAAACGGGAAGTCCGGTGACCGCGTGGCAACCGCCACAGCGCATTCCGGCGCAGCCCCCGCTGCTGTAGAGCCTGACGCAATCGCGAGATGCCACTGGGAAACCGGGAAGGCGCGATTAGCGGACGAAGGCGAGCCAGAAGACCGGCCTGATCGAATGAACGCGTACCCCGGGGTGTGGGTGTGGCCGGTGCTGTTGCTTGCCCGTTGGGCAGTATTCCTTCAGTCGTCGTCATCAGGTCGAGGCGTGTACGCGTCTTGCCATTCCCCGTCGTTACGCATGAATTCCCTCGCCAGTCGCAGGAGTTGTCGTGATCGACGAAGACAAGAAACGCAGCCACAACGAGCGCATGCAGCGCAAAAAAGCCGTGGTGGATGCCGGCATCGAGCGGGCGCAGATCGAACGCGGCGTGGTGGTGCTGATCACCGGCAACGGCAAGGGCAAGAGCACCTCGGCGTTCGGCACCCTGTACCGCGCCCTCGGCCACGGCCAGCGCGCCGGCGCGGTGCAGTTCATCAAGGGCACCCAGGCGTCCGGCGAAGTGATCTACCTGCAGCAGCACGCGCCGCTGGTCGACTACCACGCCATGGCCACCGGCTTCACCTGGAACACCCAGGACTGGGACCAGGACAAGGCCGCCGCCGACGAGGCCTGGGCTGCCGCCGCGCGCATGCTGGCGGACGCGCGCCTGCACCTGGTGGTGCTCGACGAGCTGACCTACATGCTCAAGTACAACTACCTCGACGCCGCCAGCGTGGTCGCCGCGATCCGTGCGCGACCCAGCCATCAGCACGTGATCATCACCGGTCGCGCTGCCAAGCCCGAGCTGGTCGAACTGGCCGACACGGTCAGCGAGATCCGCGACGTCAAGCACGCCTTCAGCGCCGGGGTGAAAGGCCAGGCGGGCCTGGACTTCTGATGAGCCGCCTGCGTGCCTGGCTGGCGGCGCTGCTGCTCGCCGCCCCCGCAGTGTGCGGCGCCGCGCTGCCCAGCGTGGTGTCGACCAACCTCTGCGCCGACCAGTTGGCGCTGAGCCTGGCCGCGCCCGGGCAGCTGCGCTCGGTGTCGGCGCAGAGCCAGGACCCGCGTGTCTCGGCGATGCCCGAAGCGGCGCGGCGCTACCCGGCCAATCACGCCACGGCGGAAGAGATCATCGCCCTGCGACCGGGCCTGGTGCTCGCCTCGCGGCGCTGGCAGAGCCACAACCAGGCTGAATTGCTGCGCCGCCACGGCATCCGTGTGCTGGTGGTGCCGTACCCGACCACCTGGGCGGAAATCTTCGCCACCACCGAACTGGTGGCCAAGGCGCTCGGCCGCGAGCAGGCCGGTGCCGCGCTGGTCGCCGACGTGCAGGCACGCCTGGCCCGCCTGCAGCAGCGTCCGCGGCCGTTCAGCGCGGTCTACCTGCGCCCCAACGGTGGCAGCGCCGGCGCACATACCTACGTCGACACGGTGTTCCAGGCGGTCGGCGTTGAGAACCAGCTAGCCGCGCGCGGTCGCACGGGCTGGGGCCGCTACGCCCTGGAGGAGCTGGTCAGCGCGCCGCCGGATGTGTTCGTCACCTCCGCGATGCTGATCGACCAGGGCTACGCCAAGTCCGGTTACTCGCGGCATCCGCGCCTGCAACAGCTGCTCGCCAGCCGGCCGGTGATCGCCATACCCGGCAACCAGTGGGGCTGCAGCGACTGGCAACTGATCGTCACCGCCGAGCAACTGGCCGCGCGCCTCGATGCGCTGGCCGTCAACGGGCAGGGGCGACCATGACGCGCTGGCTGCCGAGTCCGCTCAACCTGCTGTTGCTGCTCGCCCTGGCGCTGCTGTTCGTCGCCTCGCTGGGCATCGGCGCAGTGCCGTTGTCGGCCGTCGAGGTCGGCCATGCGCTGCTGGCGCCGAGTCAGGCCGGCGGCGACCTGGCCGACCTGCTGGTGCAGCAGCAGATCATCGTCAATGAGATCCGCCTGCCGCGCGTGCTGCTGGCGATCCTCGTCGGCCTGTCGCTGGGCGCCGCCGGCGCCGCCTTGCAGGGCCTGCTGCGCAACCCGTTGGCCGAGCCGGGGTTGCTCGGCGTCAGTTCCAGCGCCAGCCTCGGCGCGGTGCTGTGCCTCTATTACGGTTACGCCGGGCTCAGCCATTGGCTGCTGCCGGCCTCGGCGATGGGCTGTGCGGCGGCCGCCACGCTGCTGCTGTACCTGATCGCGCGGCGCCGGGCGAGCAACCTGACCCTGCTGCTGGCCGGCATCGCGCTGTCCTCGCTGGCCGCCGCACTGACCTCGCTGGCGATCAACCTGGCCCCCAATCCCACCGACATGCAGGACATCGTGCTGTGGCTGATGGGCTCACTGAGCGACCGCAGCTTCGCCGACGTGCAGCTCTGCCTGCCGTTCATCCTCGCCGGCCTGGCGCTGCTGTTCGCCTGCGGGCCGCAGCTCGATGCGCTGACCCTCGGCGAGGACGAGGCCAGCAGTCTCGGCGTCAGCCTGCCGCGCCTGCGCCTGCAGATCATCCTCGGCACCGCGCTGTGCGTCGGCGCCAGCGTGGCGGTGACCGGCGCCATCGGCTTCGTCGGCCTGGTGGTGCCGCACCTGCTGCGCCGCTGGGTCGGCTATCACCCGGCGCGCCTGCTGCTCAGCAGTGCGCTCGGCGGCGCGGTGCTGCTGCTCGCCGCCGACATCCTGCTGCGCCTGGTCAGTGGCGAGCAGGAGCTGATGCTCGGCGTGGTCACCGCGCTGCTCGGCGCGCCGTTCTTCCTCGCCCTGGTGTTGCGCCAGCGCACGGTGAGCGCATGAGCCGCCTGCGCCTGGACGGTGTGGGCGTCGAGCTGCACGGCCAGCGCCTGCTCGACGGCGTGTCGTTGCAACTCGAGGCCGGCGAACTGCTCGGCCTGATCGGCCCCAACGGCGCCGGCAAGAGCAGCCTGCTCAAGGCCGTCGCCCACCTGCTGCCATACCGCGGCACGATCCACCTGGATGACCAGGACCTGGCGCACCTGTCGCCACGCCAGCGCGCTGTGCGCCTGGCCTACCTGGGGCAGGGCGACCAGAGTAGCTGGCCGCTGCGCCTGCGCGACTACGTTGCGCTCGGGCGCCTGCCACACCGCGGCGCCTGGAGCCACGGCGCACGCCTGAGCGGCGCCGACGCGGCGGCGGTGGAGCAGGCCATCGAACAGATGGCCCTCGGCGCGCTGGCCGCGCGGCGCTTCGATCAACTCTCTGGCGGCGAACGCGCCCGGGCCCGGCTGGCCCGCGCCCTGGCGGTCGGCAGCCCGCTGCTGCTCGCCGACGAGCCGGTCGCCGCGCTCGATCCGTTCCACCAACTGAACGTCATGGAACTGCTGCGCCGCCAGTGCGCGCAGGGCCGCAGCGCGCTGGTGGTGCTCCACGACCTGACCCTGGCCAGCCGCTTCTGCGACCGTGTACTGCTGCTCGACCAGGGGCGCATGGTCGACTGCGGCAGCCCGCGGCAGGTCCTCACGCCGCGCCACCTGCAGCAGGTCTACAAGGTCCAGGCGATGCTCGGCGAGCACCAGCAGCAACCCTTCATCCTGCCCTGGGCCTGCCGCCCGGACGAGGTCGCGCCATGAGCACCCACCTGACCCTCTGTGAAACCTGCGGCCACGACCCCGCGCAGCCCGACGCGGTGCGCAAGGGCGAGCAGTTCGCCCGCGAGGTCGAGCGCCTGCTGCAGGCACAGGCCGTCAGCGCCGCGCCGCTGACGATCAGCCGCACGCGCTGCCTGATGGCCTGCCAGCGCCACTGCACCGCGCTGCTGCGCGCGCCGGGCAAGATCGGCTATGTGCTCGGCGACTTCGCCCCGCACCGCGAGGCCGCCCAGGCGCTGCTCGACTACGCCCGCCACTACCAGCATTCCGCCACCGGCCAGGTGCCATTTCGCGACTGGCCGGCCGGCATCAAGGGCAAGTTCATCGCCCGCATCCCCGTTCTCGACGACTGAATACCCGGAGCACCTCCATGACCGCCAAGATCCCCGTCACCATCGTCACCGGCTTCCTCGGCGCCGGTAAGACCACCCTGCTGCGCCACATCCTCGAGAACGCCAACGGCCGGCGCATCGCGGTGATCGTCAACGAGTTCGGCGAGCTGGGCATCGACGGCGAAATCCTGCGTGGCTGCGGCATCGGCTGCGACGAGGACGGCGGCGAGCAGGCCGGCAGGCTCTACGAGCTGTCCAACGGCTGCCTGTGCTGCACCGTGCAGGAAGAGTTCTACCCGGTGATGCGCGAGCTGATCGAGCGCCGCGGCGAACTCGACCACATCCTCATCGAGACCAGCGGCCTGGCGCTGCCCAAGCCGCTGGTGCAGGCCTTCCACTGGCCGGAGATCAAGAACGCCTGCACCGTCGACGCGGTGGTGACCCTGGTCGACGTGCCGGCCACCGCTGCCGGCCAGTTCGCCGCCAACCCGCAGGCGGTCGACGAGCAGCGCCGCGCCGACCCCAACCTCGACCACGAATCGCCGCTGCACGAGCTGTTCGAGGACCAGTTGCTGGCCGCCGACCTGGTGGTGCTGAACAAGGCCGAACTGGTCGACGCCGCCGCCCTGGCCGCGGTCGAGGCGCTGGTGCGCGAGGAGCTGCCGGCCCAGGTCAAGGTGCTCGCCAGCGATCGCGGCCGTCTGCCGCTGGAGGTGCTGCTCGGCCGCGCCAGTGCCTCGGAGGAGAGCATCCACTTGCGCGAGAGCCACCACGACCACGGCGACGACGAGCACGAACATGACCACGACCAGTTCGATTCGGTGGTGGTCAAGCTGCCGGTGGTCGACCGCGAACGCCTGCTTGCCACGTTGCAGGCCCTGGTCGAGCGTCACGGGATTTTCCGCGTGAAGGGTTTCGTCGCCCTGGCGGACAAGCCGATGCGCCTGGTGGTGCAGGGCGTCGGCCAGCGTTTCGACGCCTACTTCGATCGCCGCTGGAGCGAGGGCGAAACGCCCGGCACCCACCTGGTGCTGATCGGCCAGGCGCTGGACGCCGAGGCGCTGCGCACGGCCCTCCACGACGCGGTGCTCTGAGCCATGCACATGCTCTCGGCGCTGCCCGGCGGTTACGTCGACGAGAGCGGCGCGACCATCACCCGGCTCGACCAGGACCCGGCGGACATCGTCATCCTCAGTGCCGCCGACACCACCCTGGCGCTGCTGGCGGCCTGTCACCCGCAGGTCCGCGAGCCGCACGCCTCGTTTCCCTCGGTGCGCCTGGCCAACCTGCTGCACCTGCGTCAGCCGGCGTCCATCGACCTGTACCTCGACGAGGTGCTGCAGCATGCACGGCTGATCGTCATCGACCACCTCGGCGGCGAGAGCTACTGGCCGTACGGCACCGAGCAGGTGGTCGCGCTGTGCCGGCGCAAGCACATCGGCCTGGCGATGTTCTCCGGCGACATGAGCGAGGACCCCAACCTCGCCGCGCAGAGTACCGTCGCCGCCGATGACTGCCACCAGCTGTGGCGCTACCTGCGCGAGGGCGGGGCGGGCAATGCGCGGCAGCTGTACCGCTTCCTCGGTGCGCGCTTCTTCGGCCTCGATCTGCCGGTGCAGCCGCCGCGTGCGTTGCCGCCGGTGGCGGTGTTCCACCCGCAGGTCGACAGCGCCTCGGTCGATAGTTGGCAGCCACGCTGGACGCCCGGCGCGCCGTGCGTGGCCGTGCTGTTCTACCGCGCGCACCTGCAGGCGGGGAACACCCGGGTGTTCGCCGAACTGTGCGACGGCTTGCTGGCGCGTGGCCTCAATCCGCTGCCAATCGCCCTGCTGTCGCTGAAGGACGCGCTGTGCGTGGCGACCCTGCGCAGTCTGTGCGCCGAACAGCAGGTCGCGCTGATCCTCAACACCACCGCGTTCGCCCATTCGGCGATGGACGACCCCGGCGATCACGCCCTGGTCGGCGACATCCCGGTGCTGCAGGTGATGCTTTCCGGCGGCAATGAGCCGAGTTGGCGCGTCGATCCGCACGGTCTGCAGCCACGTGACATGGCCATGCTGGTGGCGTTGCCGGAGGTCGACGGGCGCATCATCAGCCGGGCGATCAGCTTCAAGGGCCTCGGCCAGCGCAGCGCGCTGACCCAGAGCGACCTGGTCGAGTATCAGGGCCTGCCTGACCGCATCGCCTTCGTCAGCGAGCTGGCGCAGCGCTGGTGCCGGTTGCGCGGGCTGGCCAACGCCGACAAACGCGTGGCGCTGGTGCTCGCCAACTACCCGACCCGTGAGGGTCGCCTGGGCAACGGCGTCGGCCTGGACACGCCGGCTTCGGTGATCGGCATCCTGCAGCGCCTGGCGGACGAGGGCTACCGCGTCGACGGCATCCCCGCCGATGGCGATGCGCTAATGCAGGCGCTCAAGCAGGGCATCACCAACGACCCCGAGCAGTGGGAGCTGCGCCCGGCGCGGCAGAGCCTGGCGCTGGCCGATTACCTGGCGTTCTTCGCCGCGCTGCCAGAGGCCAACCGCACGGCCATCGTCGCGCGCTGGGGCGCGCCCGAGCAGGACCCGATGCTACGCCAGGGGCGCTTCATGATCGCCGGCCTGCGGCTGGGGCAAGTATTCGTCGGCATCCAGCCGGCGCGCGGCTACCAGCTCGACGCGCTGGCCAACTACCACGACCCTGACCTGGTGCCGCCGCATCATTACCTGGCCTTCTACCTGTGGCTGCGCACAGCCTGGGCCAGCGATGCGATCGTCCACGTCGGCAAGCACGGCAACCTCGAATGGCTGCCCGGCAAGAGCGTGGCGCTCAGCGAGGAATGCTGGCCGGAGCTGGTGTTCGGGCCGTTGCCGCATCTCTATCCATTTATCGTCAACGACCCCGGCGAGGGCAGCCAGGCCAAGCGCCGCGCCCAGGCGGTGATCATCGACCACCTGATGCCGCCGCTCACCCGCGCCGAGAGCTACGGGCCGACCCGTGATCTGGAGCGGCTGATCGACGAGTTCTACGAGGCGCTGACCCTCGACCCGCGCCGTGCCGGGCTGCTGCGCAAGCAGGTGCTGGCGCTGATTGTCAGCCACAACCTGCACGCCGACCTGGGCCTGGCCGCACCGCGCAGCGAGGAAGAAGAGCAACTGCTGCTCAATCGCACCGACAGCTACCTGTGCGAGCTGAAGGAAAGCCAGATTCGCGACGGCTTGCATGTCTTCGGCCAGTCGCCGCACGGCCGCCTGCTGCGCGATACGCTGCTGGCCCTGGCCCGCCACGGCGTGGCCGACGGCCAGGGGCGCAACGCCAGCCTGGTTCGTGCGCTGGCCCGCGACCTGCTGCCGGACGCCGGCTTCGACCCGCTCACCGGCGACTGGGCGCAACCCTGGCAGGGCCCACAGCCGGGGGCGCTGCTGGCGGTCAGCGACGAGCCCTGGCGCACCCACGGCGATACCCGCGAGCGCATCGAGTTGCTGGCTCTGCAGCTGCTGGAGTCCCCAGGTAGGAGCGAATTAATTCGCGATGGGGCCGACGCGGAGGCCACCGATGCGCTGATCGCGAATGAATTCGCTCCTACAGCAGCGGGATGGCCTCACTCCAGTGCCGTGCTGCAGCGCGTCGACGATGACCTGCGTCCGCGCCTGCTGGCCTGTGGCGAGCAGGAGCTGTATCAGCTGTGCCGCGGCCTGGCCGGGCGCTTCGTGCCGCCGGGGCCGAGCGGTGCGCCGTCGCGTGGGCGGCCGGATGTGCTGCCGACCGGGCGTAACTTCTTCTCGGTGGACACGCGGATGATCCCCACGCCGACTGCCTGGGCGCTCGGCGAAAAGTCCGCCGCGCTGCTCATCGAACGCTTCGTCCAGGACCACGGCGACTACCCGCGCAGCCTCGGCCTTTCGGTGTGGGGCACGGCGACCATGCGTACCGGCGGCGACGACATCGCCCAGGCCTTCGCCCTGATCGGCGTGCGCCCGCAGTGGGCCGAGGGCAGCTGGCGGGTCACCGATTTCGAGGTGCTGCCGGCGCGGCGCCTGGGCCGGCCACGGGTCGACGTGACCCTGCGGGTGTCTGGTTTCTTCCGCGACGCCTTCGCCAACGTCATGCAGATGTTCGACGCCGCGGTGCAGAAGGTCGCCGAGCTGGACGAACCGGCGGCGCTCAACCCGATCCGCGCGCGCATCCAGCGCGAGACCGCCGAGCTGCAGGCCCAGGGCGTCGATGCGCAGAGCGCGCGGCGGCGTGCCGGCTTCCGCATCTTCGGCGCCAAGCCGGGTGCCTACGGCGCCGGCCTGCAGGGCCTGATCGACTCGCGCGACTGGCAGGGTGACGCCGACCTGGCGCGTGCCTACCTGAACTGGGGCGGCTACGCCTACGGCCAGCAGGTGTACGGCGAGGCGCGCCGCGACAGCTTCGCGCAGCGCCTCGGCGAGTTGCAGGCGGTGGTGCAGAACCAGGACAACCGCGAGCACGACCTGCTCGACTCCGACGACTACTACCAGTTCCAGGGCGGCATGACCGCCGCGGTGCGCCACCTGAGCGGCCAGCAGCCGGCGATCCTGTTCGGTGACCACAGCGACCCGCAGGCGCCGCGCATCCGCAGCCTCGAAGAGGAGGTCAGCCGGGTGATGCGTGCGCGGGTGACCAACCCGAAATGGCTGGAGGGCGTGAAACGCCATGGCTACAAGGGCGCCTTCGAGATGGCCGCGACGGTCGACTACCTGTTCGCCTACGACGCCACCACCGGCGTGGTGCGCGACGACCAGTACGCCTGCCTGACCGACGCCTACCTGAACGACCCGGCGACCCGCGAATTCCTCCGTCAGCACAACCCGGATGCCCTGCTGGAGATCGGCGAGCGTTTGCTCGAAGCGATCCAGCGCGGTCTCTGGCAGGCGCCGGGCGACTACCGCGAGCAGATCGAAGAACATCTGCTGGCCGCCGAACACCAGCTGGAAGGATGACCATGACGCCACGTCCGCAATACCCGTTCAGTGCCCTGCACGGCCAGCCGCAACTGCAGCTGGCGCTGTTGCTCGCCGCCATCGACCCGCAGATCGGCGGGGTGCTGATCGAGGGGCCGCGCGGCACCGCCAAGTCGACCAGCGCCCGTGCGCTGGCCGAACTGCTGCCGGGCCACCGCTTCGTCAACCTGCCGCTGGGCGCCAGTGAGGAACAGCTGCTCGGTTCGCTGGATCTGCAGGCCGCGCTGCAGCACGCCGAAGTAGCCTTCAAGCCCGGTCTGCTGGCCCGTGCCGACGGCGGCGTGCTGTATGTCGATGAGGTCAACCTGCTCGCCGACGGGCTGGTCGACCTGCTGCTCGACGTCTGCGCCAGCGGGGTCAACTGCATCGAACGGGACGGCATCTCCCATCAGCACGAGGCGCGCATCGCCCTGGTCGGCACCATGAACCCAGAGGAGGGCGAGCTGCGCCCGCAGCTGCTCGACCGCTTCGGCCTGTTCGTGCGCCTCGGTGCGCAGCTCGACCCGGCCACCCGCGAGGCCATCGTGCGCAGTCGGCTGGCGTTCGACCGTGACCCGGCAGGTTTCGTCGCACGCCAGCGCGACGCCCAGCAGGCGCTGGTCGCGCGCCTGGAGCAGGCGCGCGCGCGAGTGGGCGAGCTGGCCTTCGGCGATGCGCTGCACCGCCAGGTCAGCAACCTGTGTCACGCCGCCGGGGTGGAGGGCGTGCGCGCCGACCTGGTCATGCTGCGCGCCGCCGCCGCGCATGCCGCCTGGCTGGGGCAGCAGGCGATCGGCGAGGCGGACGTCGAGGCGGTCGCCGAGCTGGTCCTCGCCCATCGGCGCAAGACGCCGCCGCCCGAGTCGCCGGGTGCAGCCGCCGGCAATCCGCCACCACCGGCCTCGGCCGCCCGGCAGTCTGGCCAGGACTGGGGCGCGCTGCCGCCGCAGGCGGTGCCGACCGCGGCGCTCAGCGGGGCGAGGCCGCTGCCGACAAAAAAGCCTTGAGCCCCGGTCTTGCTCCCGGCGTGCACGCCCAGACCGGCGGCCGCCAGGGGCGCAGCCGGGCCAGCGGCGCCACGCCGAGCCGCAGCATCCACTGGCCGCGCACCCTGCTGCGCAAGGCGAACGCGGCGCTGCGCCTCGAACACCTGTGCTTTCGCCCGCGAGCCGATCAGCACGGGGTGCTGCACTGCCTGCTGCTGGATTGCTCCGGCTCGATGCTCAAGCAGCGCAACCTGGCCTTGGCCAAGGGCCTGCTGCTGCACTGGACTGCGCAGCTGTACCGGCAGCGTGACGAGCTGGCGGTGATCGCCTTCGCCGGCGACCAGGCGCGCTTGCTGCAAGCGCCGCGCAAGGCGGTGGCATTCAACGAGGTGTGGATTAGCGCGATCGCCGGCGGTGGCGGCACGCCGCTGGACGCCGGTCTGCAACTGGCCGAACAGCTGCTCGGCAAGGTGCGGCGCCGCTCCCCGGGCAAGCGCATTGGCCTGTGGCTGCTCAGCGACGGACGCTTCAGCCAGCTACCGCCACGCCCGGCGCATGCCGACTTCTGCGTGGTGGTGGATTTCGAGCGCGCTGCGTTGCCGCTCGGCCGTGCTGCGCGCCTGGCGCGACTGTGGGACGCCGAGCATGTCGCCGCGGCGGAGCTGCTCGGCCGGAGCTGAATCTGGCTGACATGAAAACGGGCCTTGCGGCCCGTTAGTCACTTGGTCAGGAATTTCATCCCGTCTTCCAGCCCGCGCAGGGTCAGCGGGTACATCTGATCGTTGAGCAGGTCGCGGACGATGCCGGTGGAGGAGGTGTAGTTCCAGGTGTCCTTCGGATACGGGTTGATCCAGATGAGCTTCTTGTACTTGTCCATGAAGCGCTGCATCCACACGTAGCCGGCTTCCTCGTTCCAGTGCTCGACGCTGCCGCCGGCCTGGGTGATCTCGTAGGGCGCCATGGCCGCGTCGCCGACGAACACCACTTTGTAGTCCGGGCCGTACTTGTGCAGCAGGTCCTGGGTCGAGGTGCGTTCGCTGCTGCGGCGCAGGTTGTTCTTCCACACCGATTCGTAAATAAAGTTGTGGAAGTAGAAGTACTCAAGGTGCTTGAACTCGGTCTTGCACGCCGAGAACAGCTCTTCGCAGACCTTCACGTGGGCGTCCATCGAACCGCCGATGTCGAGCAGCAGGAGCAGCTTCACCGTGTTGCGCCGTTCCGGGCGCATCTGGATGTTGAGCAGGCCGCCGTCTTTCGCGGTGTGGTCGATGGTGCCGTCGAGGTCGAGTTCTTCCGCCGCGCCTTCACGGGCGAACTTGCGCAGGCGGCGCAGGGCGATCTTGATGTTGCGCGTGCCCAGTTCCACCTGGTCGTCGAGGTTCTTGTACTCGCGCTGGTCCCAGACCTTGACCGCCTTGCCCTGGCGCTGGCCGGCGTCGCCGACGCGGATGCCTTCCGGGTTGAAGCCGCCGGAGCCGAACGGACTGGTGCCGCCGGTACCGATCCACTTGTTGCCGCCGGCGTGCTTTTCCTTCTGCTCTTCGAGGCGCTTCTTGAACTCCTCGATCAGCTTGTCGAGACCGCCGAGGGTCTTGATCTGCGCCTTCTCTTCGTCGGTCAGGTGCTTCTCGAATTCCTTGCGCAGCCATTCCTCGGGAATCATCGCCTCGAGGAAGTCGTCGAGCTTGTCCAGGCCTTTGAAGTAGGCGGCGAACGCGCGGTCGAACTTGTCGAAATGCCGCTCGTCTTTGACCATCACGGTGCGCGCCAGGTAGTAGAACTCGTCCATGTCGGCGAACACGACGTTGTGCTTCAGCGCGTTGATCAGGTCGAGCAGCTCACGCACCGAGACCGGCACCTTGGCTGCGCGCATTTCGTTGAATAGGTTGAGCAGCATGGCTGCACCCTCAAAGTTGTTGCGGACGTCCCCTCTCCGATGGGGGAGAGGGCTAGGGTGAGGGGCGATGCGCCATGCGCAGGCCAGGTCCCTCACCCCCGGCCCCTCTCCCGCAGGGAGAGGGGAGATGAAGCATCAGCGGCTGGCGCGACGGCTCATGAACGCCAGGCGCTCGAGCAACTGCACGTCCTGCTCGTTCTTCACGAGGGCACCGGCCAGTGGCGGGATGGCCTTGGTCGGATCGCGCTCACGCAGCACGGCTTCGCCGATGTCGTCGGCCATCAGCAGCTTCAGCCAGTCGACCAGTTCGCTGGTGGACGGCTTCTTCTTCAGGCCTGGCACCTTGCGCACGTCGAAGAACACGTCGAGCGCCTCGGCGACCAGCGAACCGCTGATTTTCGGGTAGTGCACGTCGACGATCTTCTTCAGCGTCTCGCGATCCGGGAAGGCGATGTAGTGGAAGAAGCAGCGGCGCAGGAAGGCGTCCGGCAGTTCCTTCTCGTTGTTCGAGGTGATGATGATGATCGGGCGCTGCTTGGCCTTGATCGTCTCGTTGGTCTCGTAAACGTAGAACTCCATCTTGTCGAGTTCCTGCAACAGGTCGTTGGGGAACTCGATGTCGGCCTTGTCGATCTCGTCGATCAGCAGGATCACACGGTCTTCCGACTCGAACGCCTCCCACAGCTTGCCTTTCTTGATGTAGTTGCGAACGTCGTGGACCTTGTCGGAATCCAGCTGGGAATCGCGCAGACGGCTGACCGCGTCGTACTCGTACAGACCCTGGTGGGCCTTGGTGGTCGACTTGATGTGCCAGGTGATCAGGCGGGCGCCGAAGGCCTCGGCCAGCTGCTCGGCCAGCATGGTTTTGCCGGTGCCGGGTTCGCCCTTGACCAGCAGCGGACGCTGCAGGGTGATGGAGGCGTTGACGGCGAGCTTGAGATCGTCGGTGGCGACGTAAGATTGAGTGCCTTCGAACTTCATCGGGAGAATCCTCGGAACGGTAACGCGCGCTGGGGCAAACCGGGCGGTTCAGTAATTGGGTAGGGGCCGACTATACCGCGCCAGCTGGGCGACTGTGAACGCAGGGGCGGTATTCAGTCATTGAATGGCTTATTTACCCTGTTCCGGCGTTGCGCCCTCGAAGCGTGAGCTGAACGCCTGGATGAAGGCGTTGCGCAGGATCGACAGGAATGCCTGGAAGGCGCTGACGTCGCTGCGGTGCACGCTGCCGCTGAGCTCCACACGGCTGGCGAACTGGTTCTTCTGCTGGTTCTTCAGCGCGGTCTCGCCGCCGCCGACCAGCGCCTCCCAGATCGAACGGAAGAAGCCCTTGTGCTCCTGTTCGACGTCCTGACGCCAGTCGAACACGTCAACGTCGCGTAGCAGCGGCTTCACGTAGCCGCTCAGCTGCGCGTCCTTGGCGTTGGCTTCGATGACGATGTCGCCGTGGCCGGCGTTGAAGTCGAAGTTGCCGTAGGCGTTGGCGAAGTCGTTGACCTGGCGCAGTTCGATGCCGGTGGCCCGCAGGCGGAAGGTGAATTCTTCGAAGTTCTGGTAGGGATCGAAGCGCGCCGAGGTCTCCAGCGGCGCATGCCCGAGCAACTGGGCCTTGCCCTCGAAGCGGGCGACCCGCTCGCCTTTCTCGTCGGCGACGTTGGTCAGGTTGTACAGGCTGGCCTGCACCTGCGAGGCCTCGAGGTGCACCGGCGGCTTGGAAACGAAGTTGTGGAAGTCGATACGTCCGTCGTTGACCCGCACTTCGTCGAGGGTGAACGGCAGCAGCTTGTCGAGCTGCGCGCGCCAGTCGGTACCGGCACCGGTCTGCGAATTGGCTTTGTTGCCACCATCGACGAAATTCAGCTGCGGGCGGGTGAAGATCACCCGCGCCACCACGCCGTGGTCGTACCACAGCGAATGCCAGCTGACCGCCAGATCGATGGACGGCGCGTCGAGGAACGGTACCGGCACCTTGCCCTGCTGCTTGACGATCTTCAGGCCGTTGATGCGGTACGCGCCGCGCCACCAGTTGAGGTCGACGTCGACGATGTGGCCGCGGTAGTCGCCCATGTCGGCGAGTTTGTCGTTGAGGTAGTCGCGCACCACATAGGGCAGCACGAGCTGTGCGGCCACGAGCAACGCGACGAGGCCGATCACTGTCCAGAGCGGGATGCGCACGCGGCGTTTCATGGTCCGGTTCCAGGCGTCTACACAAGGATGGACGCGGTACTGGCCAAATGGTTCGCTCGACTAGACGACCACCGGCCCTAGGCATAGGCTGACTCTCTTAAATTCGAGCAAGGGAGGACGCCACGCCATGAGCCGCATCTACGCAGACAACGCCCAGTCCATTGGCAACACGCCGTTGATTGCCATCAACCGCCTGGGTCCGAAGGGCGTGACCATTCTGGCCAAGACCGAGGGGCGCAACCCCGGGTATTCGGTGAAGTGCCGAATCGGCGCCAGCATGATCTGGGATGCCGAGGAGCGCGGTGTGCTCAAGCCGGGCATGACCATCGTCGAACCGACCTCCGGCAACACCGGCATCGGCCTGGCCTTCGTCGCCGCGGCGCGCGGTTACAGGCTGGTGCTGACGATGCCGTCCTCGATGAGCCTGGAGCGGCGCAAGGTGCTCAAGGCGCTGGGCGCCGAGATCGTGCTAACCGAGCCGCCCAAGGGCATGAAGGGCGCGATCGCCAAGGCCGAGGAAATCATCGCCAGCGACCCGGCGCAGTACTACATGCCGCAGCAGTTCGATAACCCGGCCAACCCGGGCATCCACGAGAAGACCACCGGCCCGGAAATCTGGAACGACACCGAAGGCGCGGTCGACGTGCTGGTCGCCGGCGTCGGCACCGGCGGCACCATCACCGGGGTGTCGCGCTATATCAAACAGACCCAGGGCAAGCCGATTCTGTCGGTGGCGGTGGAGCCGGTGGCCTCGCCGGTGATCAGCCAGACCATGGCCGGCGAGGAACTCAAGCCGAGCCCGCACAAGATCCAGGGCATCGGCGCCGGCTTCGTGCCGAAGAACCTCGACCTGAGCCTGGTCGACCGTGTCGAACTGGTCACTGAAGACGACGCCAAGGCCATCGCCCTGCGCCTGATGCGCGAGGAAGGCATCCTCTGCGGCATCTCCGGTGGTGCGGCCATGGCGGTGGCGGTGCGTCTGGCCGAACGCCCGGAAATGCAGGGCAAGACCATCGTCGTGGTGCTGCCAGACTCGGGCGAACGCTACCTGTCGAGCATGCTGTTCACCGATCTGTTCAGCGAGCAGGAGCTGGTGCAGTAACTGCGCTCCAGCTGATCGGGACTGCCTGTCCCTCACCCTAGGCGCGCCGCCAGGGTAAGGGACGGCGCCGGCCCTGACGTCCGACCCCCGCCGACTACACTCAAGACCTGTCACAGGCCCGGATCGGCCTGGCTGTTCAAGGTTCTTGTCATGCTCCAGTCGGTGTCCCCCCGCAACGACCTGCCCCCCGAACCCAGCGCCAGCGAGGCGTCGGCGCCGCCGACGGCCAAGGGCGTGCTGGCGCCGTTCGCCATCGCCGCGTTCCGCATCATCTGGATCGCCAACCTGTTCGCCAACCTCGGCACCTGGGCGCAGTCGGTGGCGGCCGCCTGGGTGGTCACCGCGGCGCATGCCAGCCCACTGATGGTGGCGATGATTCAGGTCGCCTCGGCCTTGCCGCTGGTGTTGCTGTCGATCGTTTCCGGGGTGCTCGCCGACAACCATGACCGGCGCAAGATCATGCTGGTCGGTCTGGTGTTCGAGATGAGCGGGGCGATCTTCCTCACCGCCATCGCCTTCCTTGGCTACCTCGATCCCGTGCTGCTGATCATCTCGATCCTGTGGATCACCATCGGCAGCTCGATCACCATCCCCGCCTGGCAGGCGGCGGTGGGCGAGCAGGTGCCGGCGCCGCTGGTCGGCAACGCGGTGCTGCTCAACAGCGTCAACTACAACGTCGCCCGCGCGGTCGGCCCGGCGCTCGGCGGACTGCTGCTCAGCGCCATCGGCCCGGCCTGGGTGTTCCTGTTCAACACCCTCTGCTACCTGGGGTTGATCTGGGCGATCTGGCAGTGGCGACGGCCGGTGCCGGAGCATCAGCTGCCGCCGGAACACATTTTCGAAGGGGTGATCGCCGCGTTGCGCTTTACCCAGTACTCCAGCGTCACCCGCCTGGTGATGCTGCGGTCGGCGGCGTTCGGCCTCTCGGCCAGCGCAATCTGGGCGCTGCTGCCGCTGCTCGCGCACCGCAACCCGGACGGCAATGCCTCGGTGTACGGCTACATGCTCGGCGCGCTGGGCATCGGCGCGATCATCGGCAGCGCGCTGGTCAACAAGCTGCGCCAGCAGGTCGGCACCAGCCGGCTGATCAGCTTTTCCGGCGCCACGCTGGCGCTGATGATGATGGTCACCGGCACCGTCGACAGTCTGTGGGTGCTGTTCGCCGCGCTGCTGATATCCGGCAGCTGCTGGATCGCCGCGCTGGCGTCGTACAACTCGGCGGTGCAGATCCTCGTCCCGGACTGGGTCAAGGCGCGCGCCCTGGCGCTGTACCAGACCGCGCTGTACGGCGGCCTGGCGGTCGGCTCGTTCCTCTGGGGCCATCTGGCCGAGACCATGGGCGTGAAGGGCGCGCTGCTCGCCGCCGGTTGCCTGATGCTGGCCTCGGCGATTCTGCTCTACAACTCGCGGCTGCCGGAGCTCGACGCCAGCAACATCGCCCATGCGCCGGCGACGCGGCCGGGCGAGCCGACCTTCGTGTTCAACCCCGAGCGCGGGGCGGTGCTGGTGACCATCGAGTACCGCATTCCGGCCGAGCGCACCCGCGAGTTCGTCAAGGCGGTGAAGGCGTTGCGCCGTTTGCGCCTGCGCAACGGCGCCGAGCGCTGGGCGTTGTACCGCGACGTCGGCGATCAGGAGCTGTGGCAGGAGATTCTGGTGGTCGACAACTGGCTGCAGCATCTGCGCATGCTCGACCGGCTGACCATCGCCGACAAGACCATCCTCGACAACGTCATCTGCCTGCACCAGGGCGATGCGCCGCCGCGGGTGCGCCACGGCGTCAGTTACGAATCGGGAAATTACGAAGCGCCATCGGCCTGAACTACATGGCTGGCTCTGCCGCCACTTTGTAGGAGCGAATTCATTCTCGACCACAGGCCGCTCAGTGGCCGGCCCATCGCGAATGAATTCGCTCCTACAAGGGCCGTGGCAAATCACGACATGAGGCGGGTACCACTCGCTACGAGATTTCGGCCTGTGGTAGCGGGCGCGCCGGGCGAAGCACCAGCCACAGCGCCGCGGCGATCAGCAGACCGCCCTGCAGGTGCGCCCAGGACAGCGACTCGTCGAGCAGCAGTACGCCCCAGAACACCCCGAACGGCGGGATCAGGAAGGTCACCGCCAGGGTTTTCAACGGGCCGACGTCGGCGATCAGGCGGAAGTAGATGATGTAGGCGAACGCGGTGCAGAGGAATCCCAGCCCAGCCAGGGCCAGCCACACCTGCGGCTGCGCCAGCGGGGCGAGCGGCATCTCGGCGGCTCCGTAGGCGAACACCGGCAGCAGGCACAGCGTGGCGCCGAGCTGGCTACCGAGGGCCACCAGACGTGCGTCGAGGCCGCCGCGCTCGCTGATCCAGCGCTTGGTCATGAAGCTCGAAAAGCCGTAGCAGGTGGTCGCTGTCAGGCAGGCGGCGGCGCCCCACAGCAACTGCAAATCGAAGGCCACTGGCCCGGTGCGGGTCAGCAGCGCCACGCCGGCCAGGCCGAGCAGCACACCGGCGCTCTTCGCCGCACTCAGCGCCTCGCTGTAGAACAGCGCGCCGACCAGTACGCCCATCAGCGGCGTGGTGGCGTTGAAGATCGCCGAGTAGCCGGCCGGCAGGACCAGCGCGGCGAGGCTGTACATGGCGGTGGGGATGCCCGAACTGACCACGCCGATCAGCAGGGTGCGGCCGAACTTGCCGTGGAAGTCCCAGCTGCAGCGCAGCACGGCGAGCAGCGCGAGCAGGCCGACCACCGACAGCGCGACGCGCAGGAAGGCGGTCGGCATGGCGCCGAGCTGCGGCACCAGCAGGCGCATGAACAGGAAACTGGCGCCCCAGATGGCGGCAAGGCTGAGCAGGCGGATCAGGTCGGCGGGTTTCATGCGGCGGTCCTCGGCAGGCCCGTCAGCTTAACCGCTGGCCTGCGCTTCGCCACCCGTTTCTTGCGCTGTAATTGCCGGGATAGAGCGGCGGCGGGGCGGGCGCGCACGCGGCGCTTTTCCTCGGCGCGGCCACTGGCTAAGCTCGCAGTCCCGATGTGCCTCCTAGAGACCTTCCCATGCCTCAATCCTGGCCGGCCGCCGATATCGCCCGCTTGATCCTCGCCGGTTTCGACGACTACCGCGAACACTTCCGCCAGATCACCGACGGCGCCCGCGAGCGCTTCGAACAGGCGCAATGGGCCGAGACCCAGCTCGCCGCGGCGGCGCGGATCAACCTCTACGAGGAGAAGGTGTCCGAAGTCGGCGAGCGCCTGCGCCAGGCCATCGATGCCGAGGTGCTGCTGGATGTCCATCAGTGGCCGCTGGTCAAAAGCGCCTACATCAACCTGATCGACCTGCGTCTCGACGATGAACTGTCGGAGACTTGGTACAACTCGATCTTCTGCGGCCTGTTCAGCCATGACCTGATCAGCGACGGCTGCATGTTCATCCACACCACCCGCCCGTCGCTGCGCAGCCACGAGCGCGCCGCGCAGACCCGCAGCTACCTGCCGCGCGTCAACCTGGGCGGCATGCTCGAGCAGATCTTCGCCGACTACGGCTTCAACGTGGCGTACGAGGACCTGGCGCGCGACGTGCAGCGCCTCGAGTCGCAGCTGCGCAACAACCTGCCGGACTGGGTGTGCAAGGACCCGGAGCTGTGCATCGAGTTGTTTTCCTCGGTGCTCTACCGCAACAAGGGTGCCTACCTGGTCGGGCGCATCTACACCCGTGACGAGCAGTGGCCGCTGGTGATTCCGCTGCTGCACCGCGAGGGCCACGGCATCCAGGCCGACGCATTGATCACCGACGAGGCGGAGGTGTCGATCATCTTCTCCTTCACCCGTTCGTACTTCATGGTCGACGTGCCGGTGCCGGCCGAGTTCATCGGCTTCCTTAAGCGCATCCTGCCGGGCAAGCACATCGCCGAGCTGTACACCTCGATCGGCTTCTACAAGCACGGCAAGTCGGAGTTCTACCGCGCGCTGATCAACCACCTGGCCAACACCGACGACAAATTCATCATGGCCCCCGGGGTGCGCGGCATGGTCATGAGCGTGTTCACCCTGCCGGGCTTCAACACGGTGTTCAAGATCATCAAGGACCGCTTCTCGCCGTCGAAGAACGTCGACCGCGCCACGGTGATCGAGAAGTACCGCCTGGTGAAGAGCGTCGACCGGGTCGGGCGCATGGCCGATACCCAGGAGTTCGCCGACTTCCGCTTCCCCAAGGCCAAGTTCGACCCTGAATGCCTGGCCGAGCTGCTCGAAGTGGCGCCGTCCACGGTGGAAATCGAGAACGGCGATACCGTGCTGATCCGCCACTGCTGGACCGAGCGGCGCATGACCCCGCTGAACATCTACCTGGAACACGCCAACGAGGCGCAGGTGCGCGAGGCGCTGGAAGACTACGGCCTGGCGATCAAGCAGCTGGCCGCGGCGAACATCTTCCCCGGCGACATGCTGCTGAAGAACTTTGGCGTTACCCGCCACGGTCGCGTGGTGTTCTACGACTACGACGAGATCAGCTACCTCACCGAGGTGAACTTCCGGCGCATTCCGGCGCCGCGCTACCCGGAGGACGAGTTGGCCTCCGAGCCCTGGTACTCGATCGCGCCGAACGACGTGTTCCCCGAGGAATTCCCGCCGTTCCTGTTCGTCGACCTGGGGCAGCGCCGGCTGTTCAGCAAGCTGCACGGCGACCTCTACGAGGCCGATTACTGGAAGAGCCTGCAGGACGCGATCCGCGCCGGCAAGGTGATCGACGTGTTCCCCTATCGGCGCAAGACCGAACCCGAAGCTGCGCTGACCTGATGCACTTGTAGGAGCGAATTCATTCGCGATGGCCGGCAGCGGTCAAATCGCGAATGAATTCGCTCCTACAGACCTGGGGCAGCTTGGTGGTGCGGGGCAGTCCGTTAATTGCAGACCGCTGCCGGCAGCTGCGCCGGGGCCGGTTTGATCATCAGCAGGCCAGCCAGCAGCATCGCCAGCGCCGCTGCCCACAAGGCCGGTTGCAGGCTGGCGGCGAAGTGGCTGCTGAGCGCGGCGAGCAGCGGGCCGCTCAGCTGACCGAGGGCGAAGCCGGCGGTGAGCAGCCCGACATTGCGCGTATGGCCATGCGGGTCCAGCTCGCGGGCGCGCTGCATCACCAGCTGCATGCCGGCGAGGAACGGCCCACCGGTGAGCAACACGCCGAGCGCCAGCCCGGCCATCCCCGGCAGCAGGCAGGCGAGCATGCCGAGCGCCTGCAGCCACAGCACCACCACCAGCCAGCGCACCGTGCCGCCCGGCGTCTGCCGACGCAGGCAGGTCAGCACCACCCCCACTGTGGCCGCCAGGCCGAAGCACGGCCAGAACAGGTCGGCCTGCCATTGCCCGTGAAACCGCGCGGCGGCCATCTGCGAGAGGAAGGTCGCGGGAATGATGTAGCCGAGGCCGACCAGGGTGTAGGCGCCGAGTAGCGGGTAGAGCGCCGCCGGGCGCCGTGTCGGTGACTGCGCCGCGGCGCTGACGGCCTGCTGCGGCCGCGGCAGCAGCGGATGGGCGATCAGGGTCAGCAGCAGCGCGGCGCCACCGTAGAGCAGCCAGAGGTGCGCGGAGTCCTGCTGCAGACGATTCATGACCAGCGCCATCAGCCCGGTGATCAGCACGCCGAGACTCGGGCCGACGAAGATCATCCCGCCCCAGCGCGGCTTGCCGGCGGCCACCGCGGCCTGTTGCGCCAGGCCGGTGACCAGCACCAGCACCCAGGCGCTGGCTACGCCGCTGGCGAAGCGCAGCACGGCGTGCGGCCACAGGCCGTGGGCCCAGGTCGAGGCGAGGGTCAGCAGCACGCAGGTCCACAGCCCGCCGAGCAGACGCTGGCGAATCTGCGCCGGGGTCTTGGCATTCAGCGCGTCCAGCGCGCCGACCAGGTAGCCGAGGTAGTTGGCGGCAGCCAGCAGGCCGGCGCCGGTCAGGTCGACCTGGCCTTCGGCGATCAGGTGCGGCAGCTGCGGGGTGAGGGTGAAGCGGCCAATGCCCATCGCCACGAACAGGCTGAGGACACTGGCGAAGAGGGTGATGAACAGCGACATGGCGGCGCTCCGGGCATTCGTCGGAAGGCCAGGGTAGGGCTTTGCATTCATCTTAAAAAACGAATAATAAAGAAGAAGTTGTTCTTCATTGGAGAATGGTTGCCGTGGAACTCAGTCAGTTGCGCATCTTCCAGGCGGTCGCCGAAGAGGGCTCCATCGCCCGCGCGGCCACGCGCCTGAACCGCGTGCCGTCGAACCTGTCGACCCGTCTGCGCCAGCTTGAGGAGGCGCTCGGTGTCGATCTGTTCCTGCGCGAGCGCCAGCGCCTGCAACTGTCGGCGGCCGGCAAGACGCTGCTTGGCTACGCCGAGCGCATCTTCGCCCTGCAGGCCGAAGCCGAGGCGGCGGTGAAGGGCGATGAGCCGGTCGGCGACTTCGTGCTCGGCTCGATGTACAGCACCGCGGCGATCCACCTGCCGGCGATGCTGGTGCGTTATCACCAGACCTACCCGGCGGTGAACCTGCAGGTGCAGACGCAGATCAGCGGCGAGCTGATGGACGGCCTGCTCGCCGGGCGCTTGGACGCCGCGCTGGTCGACGGCCCGCTGCAGCACAGCGAATTGGATGGCCTGCCGTTGTTCGAGGAGGAACTGCAGCTGATTACCCCGATCGGCCACGCTCCGGTGCACTCGGCGCAGGACGTGGCCGGCGAGGCGGTCTTCACCTTCCGCCAGCGCTGCTCCTATCGGCGCCGGCTGGAGGCCTGGTTCGCCGCGTCGCGGGTGGCGACAGGGCCGGTGATGGAGATCGAGTCCTATCACAGCATGCTCGCCTGCGTGGTCGCCGGCGGCGGGGTGGCGCTGATGTCGCGCTCGATGCTGGACAGTCTGCCGGGCCGCGAGAGCGTCGCGGCGTACACCCTGGCGCCGCCGTTCAACAGCACCACCACCTGGCTGATGTGGCGCAAGGGCCGGTTCGGCGCCAACCTGCGCGCCTGGATCGATCTGCAGAGCGCTGCCGTTCAGCCGCGCAGCGAGGCGTCGGCCGGCGAACTGGCCGCGACTTGACTCAGGTCAAGTGCGACAGTCCGTCGCCAGCATAGTCTGAATCCATCGGGAGCGGCTAAGCTCCTGTCTAGGGTGGCCCGAGAAGCAAGGGCCACCCGACCACCTATTCAGGAGGGGGCAACATGAAACGTCGATTGAATGCATGGATGTTTCAACTGGCTGTGGCGTTGGGCCTTATCGAGGCACCGCAGTTGCAACCGGTGCGGGTGCACAGCGACGAACAGCGTCGCCTGGCTGAACAACGCCGCCGGCGCTGATCGCCCCACCCACTAGGCGCTCTTCGGGCGCCGCGCTGAACCTTACCCCACGCCGATGCGAACCGCCGGTTCGCGTCGGCGTTGTCGTGCCTGCCTTTCCCCCCCTGTCACCGTCGGTCGGTTTGCGGGCCGCGCCGCTCAAGTTTGCCGGCGCGCGGCGGACAACCCGTGCACGCCATGACAGTGTTTGCTCATTTGCAATGGCAATGTGATATTGCTTTGGGGAAGGCGCGCCGCGTGCCGCGATGCGCCACACAGGACACGTCAAGATCGTTAGCGAGTTGCAGTAAGGGCGGGACCGGGCCGGGCTCATTCAACCTGGGGAGGGGGGATGATGCACCGGCCCATTTTATTGCGGGCGCCGGTCGGCGGCTCGCCGGCCCCGTGCTTGGGCTTTTGCGCCGCAGTGGCATATACCTTCAAGGACATTGAGCAGGTCGCTCGCCGACCGCTCAGCCGCTGCCAGGAGCCTGCCCATGTGCACCCGCGATCCGCTGCAGTGCTTCATCCCGCCGTACATCATCGAACACCTGGCGCAATCCGCCGACCCCGCGGTGCGCTGTCGGGCGATTGCCAATCTGGCGGCCAGTCGCGCCTTTCTCACCGTCCGCACCACCGCGCAGGCCATGCCCCGCCTGCTGGTCAACCGCTCGCCGACCCGCACACGCCACCGCCTGATCTACGACGCGCAGGGCGGCGACCGCCTGCCGGGCAGCCTGGTGCGCAGCGAAGGGCAGGCGGCGGGCGCGGATGCGGCGGTCAACGAGGCCTACGACGGCAGCGGCATCACCTATGACTTCTTCCAGCAGCTGTTCCAGCGCAACTCGCTGGACGACAACGGCATGAGCCTGGTGTCCACCGTGCATGTCGCCGAGGTGGATTACTGCGGCGAGTTCACGCCGATGAACAACGCCTACTGGAACGGCGAGCAGATGGCCTATGGCGACGGCGACCGCAGCGTGTTCCGGCGCTTCACCGGCGCTCTCGACGTGATCGCTCACGAGCTCAGCCACGGCATCCAGTCGTTCACCAGCAACCTGGTCTATTCCGGGCAGTCCGGCGCGCTGAACGAGCATTTCGCCGATGTCTTCGGCATTCTGGTACGGCAGTGGAGCGCCGGTGAAAGCGTCGAGCACAGCGATTGGCTGATCGGCAAGGAGGTGCTGGTGCCGGCCCCCACGCGGCGGGCGATCCGCAGTATGGCCGCGCCAGGCACGGCCTATCGCGACGACCCGGAGCTCGGCAGCGATCCGCAGCCGGCGCACATGGAGCAGTTCTACAGCGGGCCGCGCGACAACGGCGGGGTGCACCTCAACTCGGGCATCCCCAATCGCGCCTTCGTGCTCGCTGCCCAGGCCATTGGCGGCAACGCCTGGGAGGTGACGGGGCGCATCTGGTACGAGACGCTGTTGCAGCTGACCTCGACCAGTCGCTTCGAGGATTGTGCGCGGGTCAGCCTGCAGGTGGCCGCGCAGCGTCACTACAAGGCAGACGTGCGCAAGGCGGTGAAGGCGGCCTGGCAGCAGGTCGGCGTGGCGGTCTAACCCGACGAGGACAGACGATGAAGGTGCGTTTCGTGCAATCCGGTGGCTTCGTGGGGGCGGTGAAGGGCTGCGTGCTGGACACCGCCGACCTCGGCCAGGACGACGCCCAGGAACTCGAGCGCCTGGTGCGCGAGAGCGGGCTGGTCGCCGGGCAGAGCTTTTCCGCCGCCGCCCGCGATCTCAACCAGTACGAAATCACCATCGAGGGCGAGCGCCAGCTGTCGGTGTCTTTCGATGAGCGCAGCGTGCCGTCCTCGGCGCGCCTGCTGGTTGGCTACCTCAAGCAGCGCGCGCGACCGCAGGGCCTCGACTGATCAGTGCAGCAGGTCGAACGGCCCGCCCTGGGCCAGGGCGCGCTGGTAGGCCGGGCGCGCATGGATGCGTTCTAGGAACTCGCAGAGGCGCGGGTAGCGGCTGTCCAGCCCGCCACGCGCCTGCGCGGCCTCCAGCGGAAAACTCATCTGGATATCGGCGGCGCTGAACGCGGCGCCGGCAAACCAGCCGGTGCTGGCCAGCGCGCCTTCCAGGTAGGCGAGGTGCTGATTGATCTGCGGCTGGATGAAGCTGCTCTTCGCCTTGCCGGCGATGGCCTTGGCGATCGGCCGGATGAAGAACGGTAGCGGGCCCTGCTCAATGCGGTCGAACACCAGCTTGAGCAGCAGCGGCGGCATCGCCGAACCCTCGGCATAGTGCAGCCAGTAGCGATACAGCAGACGCTCGCCGGCGTCGGCCGGCTGCAGGCGGCCGTTGCCGTAGCGTTCGATCAGGTACTCGATGATCGCCCCCGACTCGGCCAGCACCAGTTCCCCGTCGCTGATCACCGGTGACTTGCCCAGCGGATGCACGGCGCGCAACTCCGGCGGCGCCAGCATGGTCTTCGGGTCGCGCTGGTAAAACTGGATCTGGTAGGGCAGCTCGAGTTCTTCCAGCAGCCAGAGCACGCGCTGCGAGCGGGAGTTGTTGAGGTGGTGGACAGTGATCATCGCGACTCCTGGGCGGTGGTCTTGGGGCGGTCAGCGGCTTTCCAGTAGCTGTTTCAGCGCTTCCAGATCGCGCCGCACCCAGTCGGCATCGGCGGCGAAGCTGGCGTCGTCCATGTCCGGCTGGCGGAACAAAGTAAAGACCACGTCGCAGCCGTCGCCATTGGCGATCACCCGCAGCGGCACGTAGATCTCGATGCCGGGCGCCGGGTAGACGTAGTGATCGAGCACCCCGAACGCATTGGCAGGGCTGAAGCGCAGGCGCACGCGGCCCTGCGCGGTGTCGGCGAACCATTCGCCGTCGACCTGTTCCAGGCCCTTGCCGAGCCCGGTGGCCCACCGCGGGAAATTCTCCGGCTGGGCGGTGAAGGCATACACGCTGTGCGGGTCGCGGCGGATGTGCACGCTGAGCGTCTGGGAGTCGAGTGGCGGCTGCATGGCGTTCTCACCGGGGTCGAGGGGGAGGGCTTGTGGCACACTGCTGCGCAGGAGATTGCCATGTCACGCCCGTCTTGTCCCCGTTGTACCCGTCCGCTCGAGCATTGCCTGTGCGCGCTGATCCCCAGCCTGGACAGCCGCACTCGCCTGCTGATCCTCCAGCACCCCAGCGAAACCCGCCACGCGCTGAACACCGCACGTCTGGCCGCGCTGGGCCTGCGCAACGCTGAACTGGTGGTCGGCGAGCGCTTCGACGACCTGGCCACGCGCCTCGCACAACCGGGCTACCGGGCCTGCCTGCTGTTTCCCGGTGAGCAGGCGCAGCCGCTCGCCGCGCACGCGGCGCAGGTGGACGAGCCGTTGCTGCTGGTGGTACCGGACGGCACCTGGCGCAAGGCGCGCAAGCTGCTGCACTGCAATCCGCTGCTCGACGCGCTGCCGCGGGTCAGCCTGCCGGACGGCCTGAGTTCGCGCTATCGGCTGCGCAAGGCGCCGGCCGAGGGCGCGCTGTCGACGCTGGAGGCGATCGTCGTGGCGCTGGAGATCGTCGAGGCGCCGCGCGATTTCGCGCCGCTGCTGGCGCCGTTCGAGGCGCTGATCGAGGGGCAGATCGCGGCGATGGGCGAGGACACCTTTCGGCGCAATCATTTGTAGGCGATCATCGGTCGCGAGACTTGGGCAAAGCGGGCGTCGGCTGTGCGCCTGCGTCCGCTGCAAGTGCTTGTTTTTAATCGGCCGGTGCGGTTGTAAGTTGTCGATAAGCCGGTACAATGGCGCGGCTCGCCGCCAGGCGGGCAGCGTTATGGTGGCTCCATCGGTCCCCCCGCAACGATCAGCCGTGAACCCGGTCAGGCCCGGAAGGGAGCAGCCGCAGCGGTGACATTGTGTGCCGGGGTGTGGCTGATGGGGCCACCTCCATTTCTGCCCTAGCAATTTCTTCTGATGCACTCTGCCCGCGTCCAGCGGTGCACCGAGTGATCTGCGCGTCTACCGCCCTTTACTGTTGTTGCCCAACGCGCGCTGCGCGGCTTATGGGAGCGCCTTCCCGTTGTCTTCCAGATACTGCTGGTTTGCGTCGCGCACGCGCTTGGCGTCGTCGTCGTAGAGAAACGGCAGGAACATGTAGCGTTTGCCCTGGGTCACCGGTGTTGCTTCATGCAGCAGCGAGCAGGAAAACACCACGGCGCCACCGGTTGGTGCGCTGTACAGGCTGTTGCCGAACTCTGGGAAACGCAGCAGGCCGCCTTCATAGCCGCCCGTATTGAGGAACAGCGAGACGGCGAAGCGTCGGTGTGCCGTGCCTTTGGTGGTGTTGTCGCGGTGCGCGCGGAAATGGCCGCCTTCGGCGCTGTCGTAGCAGGCCACCAGCATGCGCTCGATGTAGGTCGCGGAGAACTGGAAGGCTTTCAGCACCTCCGGCACCAGCCGGCGGCGCAAGCGCACCAGCACCGCGTCGCGTAGTGCGAGGTCTTGCAGGTGGTGGTCGCGGCGACGCTTGTGGCGGTGGCCGTGCACCGTGACGGTCAGGCCGTTGCGCTCCTGCATGAAGCCGGACTCCTCGCCGCCGTGCTGTTCATAGACCTCGATCAATTGCTGGCACAGCTCGGCCTCAAGGATGCGCGGTACCACCAGCACCGGCGCCTGGGCGAGCGCCGGGGCGGGTGGGGCGCTACGCGGCAGGCGGCGCAGGATGTCGCGGACCATGTCGACATGCCCCGCAACCGTATTGATCGGCAGGATGGCGAGAATGCGCAGGCGCGGGTCGAGGATGTAGGTCAGCGGCTGGTAGGCGTGGTCCTCTGCCAGCGCGCCATACAGGCGGCTGACCACACCGTCGAAGTCCCAGAAGTAGCGGATGCCCGGCACGGCGTCGTTGACGCGCTGCAACTGTTCGTCCGCCGGGTCCATCGAGACGCCGAAGAAGCTGGCGTGTTGGTCATCGAACAGCGGGCGAATGCGCTGGAAGTCGTGGAGCAACTCGGCCGCCTGCGGTCGCGCCGCCGTGCCGAAAAAGTGCAGCACGATGTAACGGCCGGCGGCCGTATCGAAGGTGTAGCGCGGATTGACTCGACTGCGGCAGTGGAACCAGGGAGCGGCGTCGCCAGCGGCGAGGGCTTTGGCAGTCATCAGTCGATCCATCCGCGGTGCCATGGGGGTACTGGCAAACCTAGTCGATGCGGCGACCGCGTGCCGCCTGCGGTTGCGCACGGCGGGTGCATTTTGCCCCTTGCTCCGCTAGGATGAGCCGACTTCCGCATCCTACCCGCGATGGTTTTTCCATGAGTTATCAGGTCCTTGCACGTAAATGGCGCCCGCGCACCTTCCGCGAGATGGTCGGCCAGGCGCATGTGCTCAAGGCCCTGATCAACGCCCTGGATAGCCAGCGCCTGCACCACGCCTATCTGTTTACCGGCACCCGCGGGGTGGGCAAGACCACCATCGCGCGGATCATTGCCAAGTGCCTGAACTGCGAAACGGGCATCAGCTCGACGCCGTGCGGCCAGTGTTCGGTGTGCCGGGAGATCGACGAGGGGCGCTTCGTCGACCTGATCGAGGTCGACGCCGCCAGCCGCACCAAGGTCGAGGACACCCGCGAACTGCTCGACAACGTGCAGTACGCACCGACCCGCGGGCGCTACAAGGTCTACCTGATCGACGAAGTGCACATGCTTTCCACGCACTCGTTCAACGCGCTGCTGAAGACCCTCGAAGAGCCGCCACCGCACGTCAAGTTCCTGCTGGCGACCACCGATCCGCAGAAGCTGCCGGTCACCATCCTGTCGCGCTGCCTGCAGTTCTCGCTGAAGAACATGCCGCCGGAGCGCGTCGTCGAGCACCTGACCCACGTGCTCAACGCCGAAAGCGTGCCGTTCGAGGAAGATGCCCTGTGGCTGCTCGGGCGTGCCGCCGATGGCTCGATGCGCGACGCCATGAGCCTGACCGACCAGGCGATTGCCTTCGGTGAAGGCCGCGTGCTGGCCGCCGACGTGCGCGCCATGCTCGGTACGCTGGATCACGGCCAGGTGTATGGCGCGCTGCATGCGCTGATTGAAGGCGACGCGCGGGCCATGCTCGAGGCGATCCGCCAGCTGGCCGAACAGGGGCCGGACTGGAATGGCCTGCTGGCCGAGATGCTCAATGTGCTGCACCGCGTGGCGGTGGCCCAGGCGCTGCCGGAAGCGGTGGACAACGGCCAGGGTGACCGCGACAAGGTGCTGGCGCTGGCCCAGGCGCTGCCGGCCGAGGATGTGCAGTTCTATTACCAGATGGGCCTGATCGGCCGGCGCGACCTGCCGCTGGCACCGGACCCACGTAGCGGCTTCGAGATGGTGCTGCTGCGCATGCTGGCGTTCCGCCCCGGTGACGCCGAGAGCGCACCGAGATCACCTTTAAAGGATCTGGGAATCAGCAAGGCCACGGCTGATTCCTCAAATAACCCAGTGGCTGGCGCTGCCGTGGCAGCGCCGGCTAGCGTTGCTGCTGTTCCCGTTGCTGCTCCTGCTCCTGCACCGGTTGCTGCTGCGCCGGTGGCGCCGGCTGTGGTGGCCGCGCCAGTCGTTGCCGCACCCGTTGCGCCGGTGCCGCCGCCAGCGAGCATCAACGCCGTCAGCGCTGCGCCGGTCGCCGCCGAGCCGCCGATCGATCTGCCCTGGGAAGCGCCGAAAGCGGTGGTCGACACCGCTCCTCAGCCAGCAGTAGTGCCCGAGCTGAGCGTGGTTGCTGAGCCGGCCGCCGTCGCCGAATCCGTAGCGCCGGTGGCAGCGCCTGAGCCCGCGCCGCAGGCCGAGGTCGCCAGTGCAGAGCCGGCAGTTGTGCCTGCTGCGGTGCCAGCTGCAGCGGTCGCCGCGACTGAAGAGAGCGACGATGACGAGCCGCCAGCGGGCGAGTACGACTACTACGAAGCCGACGCCGAATCCTACGACTACGATTTCTCCAGCGCCGACACGCCGGTCGCCGCCGAGCCGGAAGTACTGCCGGCCGTGCAACCGGCCACCGGTCTCGCCGCGGAATGGCTCGACCTGTTCCCGCGACTGGGCATCAGCGGCCTGACCGGCAGCATCGGCGCCAACTGCACGCTGGTCGCGGTGGACGGCGATACCTGGTTCCTGCACCTCGATCCGGCTCAGGGGGCGCTGTTCAACGCCACCCAGCAGCGGCGTTTGAACGACGCGCTGAGCCAGTACCATGGTCGTTCGCTCAAGCTCGAGATCGAGCTGCGCAAGCCCGAGCAGGAAACCCCGGCGCAGGCCGCCGCACGCAAGCGTGCCGACCGCCAGCGCAGTGCCGAGGCGTCGATCCACAACGATCCGCTGGTGCAACAGATGATTCAGCAGTTCGCCGCGGTGATCCGCGACGACAGCATTGAACCCGTCGATATTCCTAGTTAACCGAGGAACGCAATCATGATGAAAGGTGGCATGGCCGGCCTGATGAAGCAGGCGCAGCAGATGCAGGAAAAGATGCAGAAGATGCAGGAAGAGCTGGCGAACGCCGAAGTCACCGGCCAGTCCGGCGCCGGCCTGGTCAGCGTGGTGATGAACGGTCGTCACGACGTCAAGCGCATCAGCCTCGACGACAGCCTGATGCAGGAAGACAAGGAAATCCTCGAAGACCTGATTGCCGCTGCGGTGAACGACGCGGTGCGCAAGATCGAGGCGAATAGCCAGGACAAGATGTCCGGCATGACTGCAGGCATGCAACTGCCCCCGGGCTTCAAACTGCCGTTCTGAGTTGGTGCTGTCCATCCGCTGCACATAGCAGCGTTGCGAGGCGGCCCGGGCATCCTCATTTACACCAGTAAACTCCGGTGCCCGTGCCGCCTTGCGCCTTGCTCTGCACAGCGGTTGAACAGCCCTAACGCGCTGCAGTGGCTTGGATGGGTCGAGCAAAGCGATACCCATCGTTCACCTACGCCGCCCTCGATATGAGCGGTTCCCCGTCCCCAGCCTGCTTGAGTGCCACCCATGAGCTTCAGCCCCCTGATCCGCCAACTGATCGACTCGCTGCGTGTACTGCCTGGCGTCGGGCAGAAGACTGCCCAGCGCATGGCGCTGCAGCTGCTCGAGCGCGATCGCAGTGGCGGCATGCGTCTGTCGCAGGCGCTGGCGCTGGCGATGGAGGGGGTGGGTCATTGCCAGCGTTGCCGCACGCTGAGCGAAGAGGATGTCTGCGGCCTGTGCCTCGACCCGCGTCGCGACGACAGCCTGCTGTGTGTCGTCGAAGGGCCGATGGATGTGCATGCTGTGGAGCAGACCGGCTATCGCGGCCGCTACTTCGTGCTCAAGGGGCATCTGTCGCCGCTGGATGGCCTGGGGCCGGAGGCGATCGGCATTCCCGAGCTGCTCAAGCGCATCGACGAGTCGGCCTTCACCGAAGTGATCCTAGCCACCAACCCGACGGTCGAGGGTGAGGCCACCGCCCACTACATTGCCCAGATGCTCGCCAGCAAGGGCGTGATCGCTTCGCGCATCGCCCACGGCATGCCGCTAGGCGGCGAGCTGGAGCTGGTGGATGGCGGCACGCTGGCCCATGCCCTGAACGGCCGGCGACCGATCAATCTCTGACGTTTCGCTGGCAATCCATATTTGAGAAGCATTACTATTTGCGACTTATTGTCGCCAGATAGCGGATGTTTCCCATGGCAGTCACTGCCGCTCCTCAGCAGCACGCGCTTCAGCAGCTCTACCTCGATCACCACGGCTGGCTGCATGGCTGGTTGTGGCGGCGCATGGGCTGCACGCAGAGCGCTGCCGACCTGGCGCAGGACACCTTCCTCCGCGTACTGAGCAAGGAGCGCGACCTCTCGCCGGTCCGCGATCCGCGCGCCTACCTCTCCACCATCGCCCACTCGTTGCTGGTCAATCACTGGCGGCGCCTGGCGATCGAACGCGCCTACCTGGAATCGCTGGCCCAGCAGGCCACCCACTACGCGCCGTCACCGGAAGAGCGCGAGCTGATCATGGCCACGCTGCTGGAGATCGACGCCATGTTGCGGCGCCTGCCGAGCAAGGTGCGCGACGCGTTCCTCATGGCTCAGCTCGACGGCCTGACCTACGCGGTGATCGCCGACAAGCTCGGCGTTTCCGAACGCATGGTCAAGAAGTACATGGCGCAAGCCATGCTGCACTGCCTGACACTGGTGGCGGAATGAACGTCGCCGGCGCCGGCTCGATCGATTTCGCAGTGCTGCAGCAGGCCGCCGAATGGTTCGCCGTGCTGCGCGCCGAAACGGTGGCGGAGCATGATCGGCTGGCCTGGCAGCGCTGGCTGGAGGCGCAGCCGCAACATCGCCTGGCGTGGCAGCGGGTCGAGCACATCAGTGGCCAGTTCGAACGGCTGCCGCAGCGCCAGGCCGCGCGTTCGGCGCTGCAGGCGCGCGGAGTGAACCGTCGCCAGGCGGTGAAGATGCTCTCGCTGCTGTGCGGCGGCGGGGCGTTGCTCCACGCCGCCCGCGCGCGGCCGTGGCAGGCCTGGCAGGCGGATCAGCGCACCGCGGTAGGCGAAGTGCGTGAAGGGCTGCTCAGCGACGGCAGTCGCCTGTGGCTGAACACCGACAGCGCCGTGGATGTCGCCTTCAGTTCGGCGGAACGGCGCTTGGCTCTGTACCGCGGCGAGCTGCTGGTTGAGACGGCGGGTGAAGCGCGGCCGTTCAGTGTCGAGACCGCCAGCGGTCGCGTGCAGGTCGCAGGCGCACGCTTCGGCGTCCGCGAACGTGACGGCGCCACCCTGGTGCTGGCCTACGAGGGTGCCCTGGAGGTGTTCGCCACCCGTCTGGGCTGGCGTCAACGCGTCGAAGCCGGTGAGCAGCTGTCGTTCAGCGCCGATCATCTTGATCGGCCGACGCCACTGCGCCTCGGCGCGCAGGCCTGGACCCATGGCGTGCTGCAGGCCGACGACATGCGCCTGACCGATTTCATCGACGAGCTGGCGCGCTATCAGCACGGCCACCTGGGCTGCGACCCGCGGGTGGCGGAGCTGCGTCTGGTCGGCGCCTTCCCGCTGGCCGACCGGGCGCGCATCTTCACCGCGCTCGAGGCCAGTCTGCCGGTCAGGGTGGTGCAGCGTCTGCCCTGGTGGATCACCGTCGAACCCCGCCAGGCCTAGCGGCCGCCACAGCTCAACAGCCGCTCATTAGTCACGCCGAAAAATACTTCACTGCAGCGGTTCCCTTTTTCCCTTCTCGATTGGCTCAAGGCACAGATGACTTTGCCTTTCGCCCCTTCCATCGAGATCGAGGACGCTTCAATGCCCACCCGTCACCCGCACCCGACCTTGCGCCAGGCAATTCGCGCCGCGCTGTTTGTCCTGCCGCTGGCTGCCTTGCAACCGGCGCTGCTGAGTGCTGCCGAGGCTCCGGACAGCCAGCAGAGTCTGCGCAGCTACGCGATCCCGGCCGGGCCGCTGTCCAGCGTGCTCAGCCGCTTCGCCAGCGAGGCGCAGATTCTCCTGGCAGTCGACGGGCAACTCACCGCCGGCAAGCACAGCCCCGGCCTGCAGGGCCAGTACTCAGCCGAGGCAGGCCTGGCCCGGCTGCTCCAGGGCAGCGGCCTGCAGGTGGTGCGCGACAGCGCTGGCGGCTACTCGCTGATCGCCCAGGCGGACGGCGACGCCCTGGCGCTCCCGGCCACCGCGGTGAAGGGCTTCGCCCTGGGCAACGCGTTGGGCAGCATGCAGGGCTACAACGCCACCCACAGCAGCGTGGCGACCAAGACCAGCATGCCGCTGCTGCAGACCTCGCAAGCGGTGTCGGTGGTGACCCGCCAGCAGATGGACGACCAGGGTTCGCGCACCGTGTCCGAAGCGATGCGCTACGCCCCTGGTGTGCTGACCAACCCGTACGGCGCCACCCATCGCTACGACTACGTGGCGATGCGCGGCTTCAATGACGGCTCGGTCGACAACATCATCGTCGACGGCCTGAAGTCGATGGGCGACGCCGGCACCTACAGCAGCCTGCAGGTCGATCCCTACTTCATCGAGCGCATCGACATCCTCAAGGGCCCCTCGTCGGTGCTCTACGGGCGCAGCAACCCCGGTGGTCTCGCCGCCATCACCACCAAGCGCCCGGAGTTCCAGGAGCACCGCGAAGTGCAGCTGGGCGTTGGCAGCCATGACTACAAGAGCGTCGGTTTCGACCTGACCGGTCCGCTCAGCGAGCAGATCGCCTACCGCGTGGTCGGCCTGGCCAAGGACACCGATACCCAGTTCGATTACACCGAGGAAACCCGCTACACGCTGATGCCCAGCGTGGCGCTCAACTTCAGCGAAGACACCTCGCTGAACCTCTACGCCTACCTGCAGAGCGATCCGCAGGGCGGCTACCACGGCGGCCTGCCGGCCTCCGGCACGCTCTATCCGCACACCAACGGCCAGCGTATCTCCGAGCACTTCTTCGAGGGCGAACCGGGCCTGGACACCGCCTCGCGCGACCAGCAGATGTTCGGCTACGAGCTGGAACATCGCTTCAACGAGGTGTGGAGCGCGCGACAGAACTTCCGCTACCTGGACTCCACGATGACCGTGGACCAGATCTACGCCTACGGCTACGACATCTACACGCCGAGTCCCAACGAGCTATATCGCCAGTACACCGGCGCCGAGGAAGCGCTGCACTCGTGGATCGTCGACAACATGCTGCAGGCGGAATTCTTCACCGGCGCGGCGGCGCACACCCTGGTCATGGGCCTCGACTACCAGCGCATGAAGACCGTGGTGGACTGGACCAACGGTTCGGCCAGCAACCTCGATCCGTTCAACCCGGTGTACGGCAATGACCAGGTGAGCTTCTTCGCTCCGTTCGACCTGTACAGCTACCTGCGCCGCAAGGAGCAGACCGGCCTGTACGTGCAGGACCTGATCGAGTCGGGCAATTGGAACATCTCGCTGGGCCTGCGCAACGACTGGTTCGATGTCTCCGAAGAGAACCGTGTCGACGAGTACAGCTTCACCACCGGCGACGTGGTACGCCCGGCGGGCACCGAGAACTCGCTGACCGACAACAAGGTGACCGGCCGCGCGGGCGTGCTGTACCGCTTCGACAACGGCATCGCGCCGTACATCAGCTACTCCGAGTCGTTCAACCCGTCGACCTACAGCGACGCCGCCGGCAGCCTGATCGAGCCGTCCGAGGGCAAGCAGTGGGAGCTTGGCGTGAAGTACCAGCCGGAGGGCACCGACGACCTGTACACCGTGTCGCTGTTCGACATCCGCCAGCAGAACGTCGCCACCAAACTGGCCAACGAAGACTTCTACCGCAATGCTGGCGAGGTGGAATCCAAGGGCCTCGAGCTGGAAGGGCGCATGCAGCTCACCGACAGCCTCAGCCTGCTGGGCAGCTACACCTACACCGACGTCGAGTACAGCAAGAGCTACTTCAGCACCGACCTGGGCGGCGTGCAGAGCGACGTGAAGGGCAACACCCCGTCGCAGACCCCGGAACACATGGCCAGCCTGTGGGCCGACTACCGCTTCCACGACGGCGTACTGGCCGGCCTGGGCGCGGGTGCCGGCGTGCGCTACGTCGGCAAGAGCTGGGCGGACGCCGAGAACACCGTGCACGTGCCGTCCTACACCCTGTACGACGCCTCGCTCAGCTATGACCTCGCCTACGTGGGGCTGAAGGGCACTTCGTTGCGCCTCAACGCCAACAACCTGCTCAACGAGAAGTACGTCGCCTCGTGCGGCAACCTCAACTACTGCTATTACGGCGAGGAGCGCAGCGTCGTCGCCACTGTCACCCAGCAGTTCTAAGTCACTCGCCAAGCCGTCGGTCCGTCAGGGCGGCGGCTTTGTGCTGTCTGCGGGCCGCGCTTTGCCGGATATGACCGCAGCCTTGTCTTGAAAACCAAGCAAGCGCTCGGTTAGGGTGATGGAAACCCAACCGGAGCAGCCCGATGTCCGCCTTCCAGGAATACTTCGACGAGTCCCATCAACTGGTACGCGATTCCGTGCGACGTTTCGTCGAGCGGGAAATCCTGCCGCACGTCGCCGACTGGGAGGAGGCCGAAGAGTTTCCCCGCGAGCTGTACCTCAAGGCCGGCGCCGCTGGCATCCTCGGTATCGGCTATCCGGAGCAGTACGGCGGCAGCCACGAAGGCGATCTGTTCGCCAAGGTGGCGGCCAGCGAGGAGCTGATGCGCAGCGGCTCCGGCGGTCTGGTGGCCGGTCTCGGTTCGCTGGATATCGGCCTGCCGCCGGTGGTCAAGTGGGCCAAGCCGGCGCTGCGTGAGCGCATCGTTCCCGAGGTGCTGAGCGGCGAGAAGATCATGGCCCTGGCCGTCACCGAGCCCTCCGGCGGCTCCGACGTGGCCAACCTGAAGACCCGCGCGGTGCGCGACGGCGATTTTTACCGGGTCACCGGCAGCAAGACCTTCATCACCAGCGGCGTGCGCGCCGACTACTACAGCGTGGCGGTGCGCACCGGCGGCGAGGGCTTTGGCGGGGTCAGTCTGCTCCTGATCGAGAAGGGCACGCCGGGTTTCACCGTCGGCCGCAGGCTGAAGAAGATGGGCTGGTGGGCGTCGGACACCGCCGAGCTGTTCTTCGACGACTGCAAGGTGCCGGTGGACAACCTGATCGGCGTGGAGAACGCCGGCTTCGCCTGCATCATGGCCAACTTCCAGAGCGAGCGGCTGGCCCTGGCGATCATGGCCAACATGACCGCCCAGCTGGCGCTTGAGGAGAGCCTCAAGTGGGCGCGTGAGCGCGAGGCGTTCGGCAAGCCGATCGGCAAGTTCCAGGTGCTCAAGCACCGCCTCGCCGAAATGGCCACTCAGCTTGAGGTGTCGCGCGAGTTCACCTACCGCCAGGCGGCGAAGATGGCCGCCGGCAAGAGCGTGATCAAGGAAATCTCCATGGCCAAGAACTTCGCCACCGATATCGCCGACCGCGTCGTCTACGACGCCGTGCAACTGCTCGGCGGCATGGGCTACATGCGCGAAAGCCTGGTCGAACGGCTGTACCGCGACAACCGCATCCTCTCGATCGGCGGCGGTACGCGCGAGGTGATGAACGAGATCATCGCCAAGCAGATGGGCCTGTAGCGGCTGCGCCTTGTCGTCGCCTCAATCGGGAAATTGGCCAAAGGCTCCGCGTGAACGGCAGTTATGGCGCTGACTTGGCGCCGGCCAATCGCCTCTAATCGATAGGAAAGGGCCTGGGTAGACACGCCGCGACCATAGAGTCGCGCGCAGGCCGGTGATTCCTGTCGCGTCGCTGTCGATGCGGCACCCTGATCGAGAAGGCATCCGCGTGAGCAAACCTGAACGCATACCGCTTGTTTATCCCTGTGGCGACGCGCCCGATGCCGGCCAGGTGCGCGAAGTCGCGCCTGGCGTGTTGTGGCTGCGCATGCCGCTGCCGCTGTCGCTGGATCACATCAACCTGTGGGCGGTGGAGGACGGCGACGGCTGGGCGATCTTCGATACCGGCATGTGCACCGCGGACACGCGCGACACCTGGCGCGCCCTGGTCGCCGCCGACGGACCGCTCGGCGGGCGCCGGCTGACGCGCATCTTCGCCACCCACATGCACCCCGATCACATCGGCATGGCCGGCTGGCTGACCCGCAAGTTCAGCTGCGAGCTGTGGATGACCCGCGGCGAGTACATGACCTGCCGCGTGCTGGTCGCCGACACCGGGCGCGAGGCGCCGGCCGAGGGCATCCGCTTCTACCGCCGCGCCGGCTGGGACAACGAGGCGATGGAAACCTACTGCGCGCGCTTCGGCGGCTATGGCAAGCACATCTCGCCGCTGCCGCAGAGCTATCGGCGCCTGCAGGGCGGCCAGGTGCTGCGCATCGGCGCGCACGACTGGCAGGTGGTGATCGGTTCCGGGCACTCGCCGGAGCATGCCTGTTTCTACTGCGCCGAGCTGAACCTGCTGATCTCCGGCGACCAGGTGCTGCCGCGCATCTCGCCGAACGTCTCGGTGTTCCCCACCGAGCCGCATGCCGATCCGATGGGCGAATGGCTGGAGTCGCTGGCTAAGCTCAAGCGCGAGCTGCCTGACGATGTGCTGGTGCTGCCGGCGCACAATGATCCGTTCGAGGGCCTGCACGCGCGCCTGGACCGCCTGGACTCGGGGCATCGCCGCTCGTTCGAGCGCCTGCTCCAGTCGCTGAGCGAGGCACCGAAGCGGGTGGTCGACGTGTTCGGCGCGCTGTTTGCCCGGCCGATCGATGCCGAACTGCTGCCACTGGCCACCGGCGAAGCACTCGCCAACCTCAACTACCTGGTGCAGCGTGGCGCGGTCAGTGTCAGCGAGGATGCGGAGGGCGTGGCCTGGTACCGGGCGACCTGACGGCTCAGGCGAGGTTGCGCAGGCGGGCCAGATCGCGCAGCGGCGGGGCGCCGAACAGCCGGCTGTACTCGCGACTGAACTGCGAGGGGCTTTCGTAACCGACCCGGTAGCTGGCCGCCGATGCCTCCAGGCCTTCGGTGACCATCAGCCGCCGCGCTTCCTGCAGGCGCAGCTGTTTCTGGTACTGCAGCGGGCTGAGCGCGGTGACCGCCTTGAAGCGGTGGTGCAGGGTCGAGGTGCTCAGGTTGACCGTGCGCGCCAGGTCTTCGATGCGCAGTTGCTGGTCATAGTTCTGGTTCAGCCAGTCGATGGCGCGGGCGATGCGGTGGCCCTGGCTGTCGGCCAGGGCGATCTCGTGGAGGATCTGCCCCTGCGGGCTGTGCAGCAGGCGGTAGAAGATCTCGCGCTGGATCAGCGGGGCGAGCATGGCGATGTCGCGCGGCGTCTCCAGCAGGCGCACCAGGCGGATCACCGCGTCGAGCAGCGCGACGTCGAGGCGGTCGACGTACAGCGCGCGCGACGGTCCGCCATTCGGCACGCCGATCGGCCCAGCGTCGGCGATCAGACGAGCGACCTGCGCTGGCTCGAAATCCAGGCGCAGGCTCAGGTACGGCTGCTCCGGGGTGGCCTGGGTGACCTGCCCGGACACCGGCAGGGCGACCGAGGCGACCAGGTAGGTAAGCGGGTCGTAGACGAACCATTCGCTGCCCAGGCGCACGTCCTTCCGCCCTTGGGCAATGATGCACAGGCTCGGTTTGCACAGGCCCTGCACCGGCAGGGTCGGCTCATCGCAGCGCACCAGAAACAGCCCCGGCACCGCCGACTCGTGGACGCCTTCGCTGGGCGTCAGACGGCGCAATAGCACGGCCAGTTCGGCCTGGCGCTGGTCGAGGGCAGGATCGGCGGCGGGTGGGGCAGTGAGGACGGACATGGCGGAACTCCCGGAAGCTGGCTGCAGCTTAGTCCGGGTTTTCAGGCAAGTCTTGGCCGCCCCGGCAAGTGCGCAGGATCAGGCAAGAATCTCCCGGTAATGGGCAATAGCTCAGGTTTCATCGATGTTTCGCTGCGGAGCAGCGTTACGCCTGGCTGCTCGTGGCGTGTTCGACCCGAATTGCACAAAAGCAGGATCAGGCAAGAATGCCGCAGTAACCGCATAACGCGTTCGCCCTCGGCCGCGTAGCCTCTGGACCTGTAGCGACACCCGCCGTCGCCCATCTGAGCCGAGGACACCGACATGTCGAACATCCACAACAAAGTCATCCTGATCACTGGCGCCAGCAGCGGCATCGGCGAAGCCAGTGCCCGCCTGCTGGCCGAGAAGGGCGCCCGCCTGGTCCTCGGTGCGCGGCGTACCGAGCGCCTCGAAGCGCTGGTCGCGGAAATCCGCAACGCCGGCGGCACCGCCGAATACCGCCGCCTCGATGTGACCAGTCGCGAAGACACCCAGGCCTTTATCGATTTCGCCATCGAGTGCTACGGGCGCGTCGACGTGCTGCTCAACAACGCCGGGGTCATGCCGCTCTCCAAGCTCGAGGCGCTGAAGGTCGAGGAGTGGGACAGCATGATCGACGTCAACATCCGCGGCGTGCTGCACGGCATCGCCGCCGCCTTGCCGGTCATGCAGCGCCAGCACGGCGGGCAGTTCATCAACATTGCCTCGATCGGCGCCTACAGCGTGGTGCAGACCGGTGCGGTGTACTGCGCGACCAAGTATGCGGTACGGGCGATCACCGAAGGCCTGCGCCAGGAAGTCGGTGGCGACATCCGAGTGACCCTGGTCTCGCCGGGGGTGGTCGAGTCGGAGCTGGCCGACAGCATTTCCGACCCGCTGGCCCGCGGCGCGATGCAGGAGTTCCGCAAGATTGCCCTGACCCCGGATGCGATTGCCCGCGCCATCGCCTACGCCGTCGAGCAGCCGGCGGATGTCGACGTCAGCGAACTGATCGTGCGTCCCACCGCCAGCCCGTACTAAGCCGCCGCACCTCGGCAGGAGACCGCCATGACCGCCCACCACCTGGCTTACCTGCGTGCCTGCCACGGTCGTTCGGCGCAGCTCGGCGCCGGTCTGCGCGACCTGCAGGAGCCCATCGCGCGGCTGCCCGGCTGCCTGGCGTTCAGCATCGAGCAGCAGGCGGATACGCGCTGGCAGCTGCGCGGTAGCTGGGTGTCGGCCGAGGCGCGGCAGGCGTTCTTCGCCACGCCGCTGCTGCAGGAGCGGCTCAGTGCTCTGCTGCGCGACGGTGTGTTGGCCAGTCTGGAGTGTCAGGAGTTACGCGACGGCTGAGCGCCTGCCGCGCAAAAAAAGCAGAAAGCCCCGGTGCTCAGGCAACCGGGGCTTTTTGCTGGGTGGGCGTGTTACTGCTCGGCAGGGGCGCTGGCCTTGCTCGGCTTCTTCGGCGCGAAGCGTGCGGCCAGGCGCATCGAGCCGACCACCAGGCGCTGGTAGAAGGTCGGCATCAGGCGCTGCATGCCGTCCAGCGCCCAGGCGTCGGCGCCGATCAGGATGCGCCGCTTGTTGCGCAGCACGCCGTTGATGATCACTTCGGCGGCGCGGTCCGGGGTGGTGCGCAGCAGCTGGTCGTTGAACTGCTGGCGCTGCTCCTCGGCATCCTGACCGGTCAGCTTGGTCATGCTTTCGTTCATCCGCGCGGTCTTGGCGATGTTGGTCTTGATCCCGCCGGGGTGCACGCAGCTTGCCGACACGCCGCCGCCGGCCATGTCCAGCTCCTGGCGCAGCGATTCGGTGAAGCCGCGCACGGCGAACTTGGTGGCGTTGTAGGCGCTCATGCCCGGCTGGGCGAACAGCCCGAACACGCTGGAAACGTTGACGATGTGTCCTTCGCCGGCGGCTTTCAGGTAGGGCAGGAACGCCTTGGTGCCATACACCACGCCCCAGAAGTTGATGCCCATGATCCATTCGTAGTCGGCATAGTCGTTGCCCTCGATGGTCCCGCCCTGGGCGACCCCGGCGTTGTTGAAGATCGCGTTGACCCGGCCGTGGTCCTTGACCACCTGCTCGGCCCAGGCGTGCACGGCGTCGCGGTCGGACACGTCGACCCGCGCCTCGGTGACGGTGACGCCCAGTTTGCGTGCCTGTTCGGCGGTCTCGGCCAGGCCGACGGCATTCACGTCGGCCAGCGCCAGGTGGCAGCCCTGGCGGGCGAGGCGGTAGGCGAGCGCGCGACCGATGCCAGAACCTGCGCCGGTGACGGCGGCGACTTTGTTCTCGAAGGATTTCATGCGGTGGCCTCCTCGGCGGCGATGGCGTAGCTCTGGGCAGGGTGGGCGGCGGACTGGCGACTGAAATGATAGGCCGCCGGGTCGAAGTTGCGCGTCAGCATGCGGAAGCGCCAGGTGAAGCCCGGCCAGACCGTGCAGTTGCGGCCGCTGACCGGGTGCAGGTACCAGCTCATGCAGCCGCCGGCGTTCCACACGGTGCTGCCGAGCGAGCCCTGCAGCTTGCCGTTGAACTTGTCCTGCGCCTCGCGCTTGACCTCCAGGCTACGCAGGCGGCGCTGCTTGAGCAGGTCGAGGGCGCCGAGCACGTAGTGGATCTGCGATTCGATCATGTAGACCATCGAGTTGTGGCCGAGGCCGGTATTCGGGCCCATCAGGAAGAACATGCTGGGGAAGCCGGCGGTCAGCGTGCCCTTGTAGGCTTCCGGACCCTGCGGCCAGGTGTCGAGCAGGTCGACGCCGTCGCGGCCGAACACCACGCCGCGCGGCAGCGGGTCGCTGGGGGTGAAGCCGGTGCCGAAGATGATCGCGTCGATCGGGCGTTCCTGGCCGTCGGCGGTGACGATGCTGTTGGCGCGGATTTCCCGGATGCCGTCGGTGACCACGTCGACGTTCGGCTGGGTCAGCGCCGGGTAGTAGTCGTTGGAGATCAGCACGCGCTTGCAGCCCATGGTGTAGTCCGGGGTGACCTTGGCGCGCAGCACCGGGTCCTTGATGTGCTTGTTGATGTACATCTTGCCGACGGTCTGCGCGACCTTGAGCAGCCGCGGGGCAAAGGCGAAGGCGATCACCCGGCTTTCCAGCAGGCCGTAGATCAGCCCGCGCCAGAGTTTCTGCGCCAGCGGGAAGTTGCGGAAGCGGGCGCGCTCGCTGTCGCTGATCGCACGGTCCGGCTTGGGCATGATCCACGGCGCGGTGCGCTGGTAGAGGTCGAGCTGCGCGACCTGCTTCTGGATCTGCGGGACGAACTGGATCGACGAGGCGCCGGTGCCGACCACCGCGACGCGCTTGCCGCTCAGGTCGTAGTCGTGGTTCCACTGCTGGGAGTGGAACACCGTGCCCTTGAACTTCTCCAGGCCCTTGAGCTTGGGGGTCGACGGGGTGGACAGCGCGCCCATGCCGGACACCACGAACTGCGCGGTGTAGCGGTTGCCGGCGGCATCGCTCAGGTGCCACAGCTCGTGCTGCTCATCCCAGCGCAGCTCGCCGATCTCGGTGCCCAGCAGGGTCTTGTCCTGCAGACGGTACTTCTCCCAGCAGCCTTCCAGGTAGCTTTGGATTTCCGGCTGCTTGGCGAACATGCGTGTCCACTTCGGGTTCGGCTCGAAGGAGAAGGAGTACAGGTGCGATTGCACGTCGCAGCCGCAGCCCGGGTAGTTGTTGACCCGCCAGGTGCCGCCGACGCCGGCCTCCTTTTCGAACAGCAGGAAATCGTTCTCGCCTTGCTGCTTCAGGCGGATGGCCATGCCGAGGCCGGAGAAGCCGCTGCCGATGATGGCGATCTTGCAGTGCCGGGCAGTTGTGGGAGGGGTGACGGGTGCATTCATGTGGCCAAGCTCCTGTTATCTTTATTGCTGGCGTATACAGCTGTATACCAATGTAGACATCTGTATACTTGCCGGCAAGAGACACCTCCACAAGCCAACCAAAGGTAGGGGCAGCCATGGATATCGAGGCCAGCGACAGCACGCTCGCGCGGGAACGTAGCGGCGACGCGCCGGGCAAGCGCCTGTTGATGGAGGCAGCGTTACGATTGACCTCGACCAGCCGCAGCCTGAGCAGCCTCGGCCTGCGCGAACTGGCGCGTGAGGCGGGGCTCAACCCGAACACCTTCTACCGGCACTTCAAGGACGTCGACGATCTCGGCATGGCGGTGATCCGCGACATCTCCGTGCAGCTGCGCCAGCCGCTGCGCGACCTGCGCCGCGAGGCGGCCCTGCGCGCGGTGAGCGAGGCCAAAGACAGTGCGCCGCAGCTGTTCGGCATTGACCTCAATCGCGGCCGGCGGGTCTGCCACGAGACCGTGCAGCTGTTCTTCGCCTTCGTCGAGGCGCATCCGGAAGCCTTCATCATCGGTGTGCGCGAACTGCACGGCGCCTCGCCGGTGTTGCGCGCGGCGTTGCAGGAGGTGATGGACGAGTTCGCCGTCGACATGGCCGAGGACACCATTGCCTACAAGCTGTTGCCGGAGCTGGTCAGCCCCAGCGTGGTGCTGCAGATTTCCAGCCTGGTCAGCCGCAACCTGTTCCAGGTGTCGCTCGACTACATCGGTCAGCCGGAGCGCCGCGCGGCGATCTGCGCGTTGGCCGAGGAGGAGATCGTCATGCTGTTCACCGGCGCCAGCGTGCTGCAGGGCATCGGTCAGCTGCGCCTGACCTAGTGTCAGTCTCCTGGCAATAAAAAAGACGGCGTCGCCTTGGGGAAAGCGACGCCGCCAACGTGGGTCGATGAGCTAGCGTGGGTCGATCAGTTGCTGAAGCCGAGGCGCTGCCGCCAGTTCTTCTCGAGCGCCTTGGTCTCGTGGTCGAACGGGTGGAAGCCGGGGCGGTAGTAGTCCAGATAGGGCTTGATCAGCTTGGTGAAGAAGCCATTGCGCGGGCTGAACAGGGTGGTCAGGCCGCGCTTCCAGGCGCTCCAGTTGAACAGCTGGCCGTCCTTGCGCAGCAGGTGAATCTGGAACCAGCCGATCACGCCGAGGAAGATCACCGTGGTCAGCAGCATGGTGATGGTGCGAATGAAGTAGCCGCCGCCGATCGCCTGGTAGGCGTCGTAGCAGACCGCCTTGTGCTCGTTCTCCTCGATCGCGTGCCACATCCACAGCTGGTACATCTTCGGATCGTCGATCTGGGTGGTCAGGTCTTCGCGCTTCAGCAGCTGCTCGGCCATGGTCGCGGTGAAGTGCTCCAGGGCGCAGGTGGCGGCCAGGCGCTGCTTCTTGGTGGTCACCTTGGTGATCCATTCCAGCAGCACCTTGATGCGCAGTTCGAGCTTCTCGAGGTCGATGCCGTGCGCGTTGGCGTATTCGTTGTAGGTCGCGTGTTCCTTGGAGTGCATGGCCTCCTGGCCGATGAAGGCGCTGATGTCCTTCTTCAGCTGCGGATCGGTGATGCGATCACGCACGGCGCGCACGCTGTTGACGAAGAACATCTCGCCATAGGGGAACAGCGACGACAGGTTGTTCATGAACTGGGTCATGAAGGGATCGTCGCTCCACCAGTACTTCTTCGTTTCGGCGAAGCTGAAATCCATGCGCCGCACCGGAAAACTGGCGCTTGGCAGGGAATTGGCAGTAGCTGTGGTCGACATTGCAGGAGTCCTCGCTCTGGGGCGGCGTGTGGGCGCCGCCATTCTTGTTATGAGCATGACCGTGTCGGTTACGACCGTGTCATTGCTTGATGTAACTATTGAGCAAGGCGAGTTTTTGCGCGGCCAACTTTCGGCGGGTTATGGCATGGCGGGGCGTGGCGCCTGGGTAACGATTCGCAGCACATCGAGGTAACCGGGCGGGTTGTCGATCAGGCCGCGCTCGCGCAGCAGGCGATGGGCGCGGGGCAGGCGGAAGTAGGGGACGGCCGCCATCAGGTGATGCTCGATGTGGAAGTTGACGCGGATCGGCGCCACCGTGGCGCGCGCCAGCCAGCCGGCGCGGGTGGTGCGGGTGTTGAGCAGCATGTCGCGGGTGCGCTCGGTGCAGGCGTGTTCGGCCAGCGAGCGGATGCGCATGAACAGACTGTAGGTGGTCAGGTAGGCGAGCAGCCAGACGCCGTACAGCCACAGCTGTCCGCATGCGGCGAGGATGCCGGCCAGCGCGGCGTTGCTCAGCAGCATGCCGCGCATGTTGCGCAGCCCGGCGCGGGCGTAGTCGCTCCAGCGGCGGCCATTGCGCGGCAGGACTTCGACATCTGAGGCGACGGTGTACTTGAGCACGCCGATGTCCATCAGCAGCTGCCCGTACAGGCGCTTGAGGCCGGAGAAGCCGAGCAGGTCACGGGCGAACTTGCGCGCCAGCGAGACCCGGCTGGCCGGGAAGGGTCGCGCCAGGCTCCAGTCCGGATCGAGGTCGGTGCCGGTGTGGCCGTGATGGCGCAGGTGGTGTTCGCGGTAACGCGCCACGTCGACCCAGACGATCCGCGCGCACAGCCAGTCGGTGAGCTTGTCGTTGAGCGCCTTGGTCTTGAACAGCGTGCCATGCGCCGCCTCGTGCATGAGGATCGCCAGGCACAGCTGGCGCCCGCCGAGGACGATCAGTGCGAGGACGAAGGTCAGCGGGTTCGGCCAGATCGCCAACACGGCGAAGGTGGCGGCGATCACCGCCCAGGTGGACAGCACCGCCCACCAGCCGGCCGCGTCGGAGCGGCGGGTGAGTTGCTGGATCTCTTCACGGCTGAAGAAGTCGGTGACTTTCTGGCGGCTGGTCATTGCAGGCTCCTGGTTGTTGTTTTAGTCGGTTCACGGCTGCCGCTGCGCAGGGGCGGGGTGCTGCGATAAAAGCGTTGCCAGAGCTGGTGGCCGATGCGATCGAACTCGCGGACGTCGGCGAAGAATGCGGCGCGCGCCGCTTCGTCGATCATCGGCGCGGGCAGCAGTGGGTCAAACACCACCTGGCGGATCGCCCGGCTGCCAAGCAGGAACGCCTCGCGGGCGGCGACGTCGGTTTCCAGGTCATCGACGCGGGCGAGCCACTCGCGCATCTGTCGGCTCAGCTGGCGGTACTGCTCGAGCAGCGCGGCGGTGTTCCACAGGCGGTCGATCCGCGCCTGGCAGTCGGCGTCGAAATCGTCGGCCCTGAACAGGTAGGCGGCTGGTTCCAGGCCGAGGCCGTGAATGCGCTGGCGCAGGGCGGCGAGGTCGGGCTCCAGGTTGTTCGGGCGCAGGTACAGGCCGCGTTCCAGTTCGCGGAAGCCGAGCAGTTCCAGGGCCCGTTCGCGACGGCGCAGCGCGCCCCGGTCGGTGCGCCCCAGCGCGCCGCACTGGGCCAGCACGTAGCTGCCATCCCAGGTGCGCAGGCGTTGTTCGATGTCGCGCCATGTGGCGATATCGCCGCCCAGTTCGCGGGCCTGCTCGCTGAGCTGATAGCTGCCGCGCCCGGCCGCCTCGATCAGCCCGGCGGCGGACAGGCGCACCAGGGCCACGCGGGCGTTGCTGGCATTGATCTCGAACAACCCGCAGGCGACCACCGCATCGCGCGCGGTCAGCGGCACGCCCTGAGCGGCGAGCAGCAGTTCGAGAATGAGGCTCTTGGCGGTCGGCTGCATTTGTTACTCAAATAATCACTAAATGTTTGTATGAGTAACATTGCCGATTTGCGTGGGTTTGGCAAGCGCGCGTGAACGGCGCACAGCCGCGCGCCGCGCCAGAGCAGGTCTGGCGCGGCGGACGGTGGAAGGCAGGGATGAGGCGGAGCGGCTAGACGCCGCGGCGGATCAACGTTCGTCGAGGGCGAAGGCGGTGAGGCTGAAAGTCGGGATGCCGACGTCCTGCAGGCGCTGCGAGCCGCCGAGTTCGGGCAGGTCGATGATCGCCGCCGCTTCGAACAGGCTGGCGCCCATGCGCCGGACCAGCTTGGCGGCGGCCAGCAGGGTGCCGCCGGTGGCGATCAGGTCATCGAACATCAGCACCGAGTCGCCTTCGCAGAGGCTGTCGGCGTGCACTTCGAGGAAGGCTTCGCCGTACTCGGTCTGGTAGCCCTCGCTGAGCACCTCGGCCGGCAGCTTGCCCTGCTTGCGGAACAACACCAGCGGCTTGTTCAGTTCATAGGCGACGATCGAGCCAATCAGGAAACCGCGCGCATCCATGGCGCCGATGTGGCTGAAATCGGCCTCCACGTAGCGCTGGATGAAGCTGTCGATGACCAGGCGCAGGGCGCGCGGCGACTGGAACAGCGGAGTGATGTCGCGGAACACCACGCCGGGCTTGGGGAAATCCGGCACGGGGCGGATCAGGGTCTTGATGCTGAAGTCGTCGAAAATCATCGTCGGAATTCCGGGCGGGGGAAGGAAACAGTCGGGCCGTTGAAGGCCCGCGATAACGGGGTCAGAGGTCGAGATTGCCGCCGGCCGAGGCGCACAGTTCGATGGCGTCGAGGATGTGCACTTCCTTGCCTTCGGCGCTGATCAGTCCGTTCTGCTGGAAGCGGGTGAACACCCGGGACACCGTTTCCACCGCGAGGCCCAGGTAGTTGCCGATCTCGTTGCGCGACATGGCCAGGCGGAACTGGTTGGCCGAATAGCCGCGGGCACGGAAGCGCGCCGACAGGTTGACCAGGAAGGTGGCGATGCGCTCGTCGGCGGTCTTCTTCGACAGCAGCAGCATCATCTGCTGGTCGTCGCGGATCTCGCGGCTCATCACGCGCATCAACTGGCGACGCAGTTGCGGCAGCTCGGCGGACAGTTCGTCGAGGCGCTCGAAGGGGATCTCGCACACCGAGGTGGTTTCCAGCGCCTGGGCGCTGACCGGGTAGTGTTCGCTGTCCATGCCGGACAGGCCGACCAGTTCGCTAGGCAGGTGGAAGCCGGTCAGTTGCTCGACGCCGTCGTCGCTCAGGCTGAAGGTCTTGAGGCTGCCAGAACGCACGGCGAACACCGAGCCGAACGGTTCGCCCTGACGGAACAGGAATTCGCCTTTCTTCAGCGGCCGCCCGCGTTTGACGATTTCGTCGAGGGCGTCCATGTCTGCGAGGTCGAGGGACAAGGGCAGGCACAGGCTGGCCAGACTGCAATCCTTGCAATTCACCTGGGGCAAGGTGCGAACCTTGATGATCTCTGACATGCGGGCATTCCTGGAGGTACACGGACAGAGTGCAAGGGTACTCCAGGGGGGAGGGTCCTGCCAGTTTGGGAGGCGCCAATCTGACCCGCGATTCAAGTCCTCCAAGCCGTGGCCGACACAGTGCGCGTAGCCTTGCACGGAGTGTTGCCTGATGTTGCGCGTCCAATCCGTGGGCCTGGTCCAGTCGCTGGCCAGCGCCCAGCAACGCCGTTCGACCCCGGCCACCACGCTCAGCGAGGCGATGGCCGGGGTGCGCGTGACCCTGTCGGAACTGGGGCGCAGCAAGGCCGCCAGCAAGGACTCGGACATCGACGACAGCAGCCTGCCGGATGCAATCAAGGCCAGCCTCAAGCTGATCCGCGCCCTGAAGCAGCAGATCGCCGACAAGCTGCTGGAGCTGCAGGCGGTGATGCGTGAGCAGGCGCTCGACAAGGAAGCGCGGCTGCAGCGCACCTCGGCGCTGCAAGGCGAGCTGGCGGTGCTGAATGGCGCGCTGGTCGGCGCCATGGCCGACCTCGCCAAGGCGGTCAAGGACGCCGGCCTGGATGCCGGGCAGATGGCCGAGCTGAGCCAGTTGTCGCTGCGCTGAGCGGCGCCGGCGGGGATTCAGATCACTCGCGAGTAACGCGGGCGTTCCTGCTGGATCAGGTAACCGTCGAACAGCATCGCCACGGCGCGGACCAGCAGGCGGCCAGCCGGCAGCACGCGGATGCTGCGCTCGCCGAGCGCGATCAGGCCGTCGCTGGCCATGCTCTGCAGTTGCGGCCAGAGGTCGGCGAAGTAGCTGGGGAAGTACAGCTCGAAGCGCGCTTCGATGGCAGAGAAATCCACGCGGTAGTCGCACATCAAACCGTGGATCACCGCGGCACGCACTTCGTCGTCGACGCTGCTGTGTAGGCCGCGGCAGACCGCCAGCTGGCCGGTGTCGAGGTGGTTCTGGTACTGCACCAGGTTGCTGTCGTTCTGGCAGTACAGCGAACCGACATGGCTGATCGCGGAGACGCCCAGGCCGATCAGGTCGCAATGGCCGTGCGTGGTGTAGCCCTGGAAGTTGCGTTGCAGGCGGCCGTCTTCCTGGGCCATCGCCAGGTCGTCGTCGGGCAGGGCGAAATGGTCCATGCCGATGTGCCGGTAGCCGGCGGCCTGCAGTTGCTGGATGGTGGTCTCCAGCATGCTCAGCTTGTCCGCCGGCGACGGCAGCTCGGCGGGGTTGATGCGCCGCTGCGGCATGAAGCGCTCCGGCAGGTGCGCGTAGTTAAACACCGAGAGTCGGTCGGGCTGCAGGGCGATCACTTCGTCGACGGTACGCGCGAAGCTGGCCGGCGTCTGCTTGGGCAGGCCGTAGATCAGGTCGATGTTCAGCGAGCGGAATTGCAGGGTGCGCGCGGCATCGACGATGGCGCGGGTTTCCTCGAGGGTCTGCAGGCGGTTCACTGCACGCTGCACTTCCGGGTCGAGGTCCTGCACGCCGAGGCTGACGCGGTTGAAGCCGAGCTCGCGGAGCAGGCCCATGGTCGCCCAGTCGGCCTCGCGCGGATCGATCTCGATGCTGTAGTCGGCGCGGTCGTCGTCCAGCAGGTTGAAGTTGCGGCGCAGCTCGGCCATCAACTGGCGCAGTTGCGCGTGGTCGAGGAAGGTCGGTGTGCCGCCGCCGAAATGCAGCTGCTCGACCACCTGATCGTGGTCGAGGTGGCGGCCGATGATGCTCATCTCGTGGATCAGCCGCTGCAGGTACGGCGCGCTGCGGCTGCGGTCCTTGGTCACCACCTTGTTGCAGGCGCAGTAGTAGCAGACGTGCGCGCAGAACGGGATGTGCAGGTACAGCGACAGTGCGCGGCGCGCCTTGCGGCTGTCGCGCAGGGCGTGGAACAGCTCGAACGGGCCGACGCCGGGGTGGAACTGCATGGCGGTCGGGTACGAGGTGTAGCGCGGGCCGGCTTGATCGTAGCGGCGGATCAGGTCAGCGTCCCAATGAATTGATTCGAGCATGTCGCGGCACCGCGGGTCAGGGTATGCGACGAGTCTAGGGAGCGGCGGCGGCGGGGGTTTTGATCTGAATCAGTGGTTGTGCTGCATGCTGTGGCCGCTCTCGGCGTGTCCGCCGCCGTGGCCCATAAGCCAGGCCTGGTGCGGGCCGGGCAGGGTCCACAGGCCGAAGAGGATCACCAGCAGGCCGCCGGCCATGCGCACGCCGCGTTTGCGCAGCAGTGCGGTGATGCGTTCGGCGGCCAGCCCGGTGGCGATCAGCACCGGCCAGGTGCCGACGCCGAACGCCAGCATCAGCAGCGCGCTGTCCAGCGCGTTACCCTGGCTGGCGGCCCAGAGCAGGGTGCTGTAGACCAGCCCGCAGGGCAGCCAGCCCCACAGCGCGCCGAGCAGCAGCGCGCGCGGCAGGGTGGCGACCGGCATCAGTCGGCTGGCGAACGGCTGGATGTGCCGCCACAGACCACGACCGAGTGCCTCGATGCGAGTCAGACCGCTCCACCAGCCCGCCAGGTACAAGCCCATGGCGATCAGCAGCAGCGCGGCGACCACGCGCAGGGCCATCGCCGCCGGGCTGCTGGCCACGGCCCAGCCGGCCACGCCGATGAGCAGGCCGGCCGTGGCATAGCTGAGGATGCGTCCGAGGTTGTAGGCGAGCAGCAGGCGCAGGCGGCGGTTGCGCTGCTCGACGGGGATCGCCAGGGTCAGTGCGCCCATCAGGCCGCCGCACATGCCCAGGCAATGGCCGCCGCCGAGCAGGCCGAGGATCAGCGCGGAGACCAGCAGGGGGGCGAGTTCAAGCACGCGGCGGCTCCGGCTTGTCGTCCTTGTCGGGATTCGCCTGGTCGACCGCGGCCTGGTGCTGCGGGTCTTCGTCGTCGAACAGGATGCTGTGCGCCGGGCCGTCGAGGTCGTCGTACTGGCCGCTGTCGACCGCCCAGAAGAACACGTAGATGGCCACGGCGACGATCAGCAGGGCGACCGGAATCAGAACGTAGAGAGCGGGCATGGCGGCTTACCTAGTCAGGCGCAGGGCGTTGAGCACCACGGTCAGCGAGCTGACCGACATGCCGATCGCCGCCCACGCCGGGGTGATCCAGCCAAGCGCGGCGAACGGCAGCATCAGGCCATTGTACAGCCCTGCCCAAAGCAGGTTCTCGATGATCACCCGGCGGGTGCGGCGGGCCAGATCGAAGGCGGCGCTCAGCGCCTCCAGACGGTTGGACAGCAGCACCGCGTCGGCGCTGGTCTTCGCCAGGTCGGTGGCCGAACCCATCGCCACGCTGATGTCGGCGGCGGCGAGCACCGGCACGTCGTTGACGCCGTCGCCGAGCATCAGCACCTTGCGCCCGGCCTGGCGCAGCTGCTGGAGGATCGCCAGCTTTTCGTCCGGACGCAGGCCACCGCGCGCGTCGTCGATGCCCAGCTCGGCAGCGACGCTGGCGACCATCGGCGAACTGTCGCCAGACAGCAGCAGGGTCTGCCAGCCACGCGCGCGGCAGGCGTCGAGCAGCGCTGGCGCCTCGCTGCGCAGACGGTCGTCGAGCACCAGCCAGGCGAGCGGGCCCTGGCTGTCGCCGAGCAGCAGCCACTGCCCGGGCTCGTCGGGCATGCTCGGCGTCGGCGCCTGACTCAGCGCCGCGACGAACGCCGGCTGGCCGATGCGCAGGCGCTGGCCGTCGACCACGCCTTCCAGGCCGAGACCCGGTTCGTTGCGCACCTCGTCGGCAGCTTGCGGCGCCTGGCCGAAGGCGCGGGCGATCGGGTGCTCGGAGCGGTTTTCCAATGCGGCGGCGAGGGCCAGGCAGTCGTCGGCGGTCGTGCTGGCGAGCGGACGGATGTCGCGCAGGGTCAGCTTGCCCTCGGTGAGGGTGCCGGTCTTGTCGAAGATCACCGTGTCGATCTGGTTCAAGCCTTCCAGCACATGCCCGCGGGTCAGCAGCAGGCCGCGGCGGTGCAGGGTGCCGGTGGCGGCAGTCAGCGCGGTCGGGGTGGCCAGCGACAGCGCGCAGGGGCAGGTGGCGACCAGCATGGCGAGGACGATCCAGAACGCCCGGTCAGCATCCAGGTACAGCCACAGCAGGCCGATGCCCAGCGCCGCCAGCAGCGACAGCAGCAGGAACCATTGCGCGGCGCGGTCGGCGAGGATCGCCAGGCGCGGCTTTTCTGCCTGGGCGCGTTCCAGCAGGCGGACGATCGCCGATAGGCGCGTGCCCTGGCCGAGCGCTTGGATTTCCACCACCAGCGGGCCTTCGACATTGAGCGTGCCGGCGGTCACCGCATCGCCGACGCCGCGCGCCTGCGGCAGGTATTCGCCGGTGAGCAGCGACTCGTCGACGCTCGACTGGCCGTCGAGGATGCGCCCATCGCCGGGCAGCACGGCGCCGGGCTGCACCTGCACGCGGTCGCCGACGTGCAGCTCGCTGAGCAGGATGCGCTCGCTGTTGCCGGCCTGATCCAGACGCAGGCAGGAGGCCGGCAGCAGGTTGACCAGTTGCGCGGTGGCGGCCGCCGTGCGTTCGCGGGCGCGGCGCTCGAGGTAGCGACCGGTGAGGAGGAACAGGGCGAACATGCCGACTGCGTCGAAATACAGTTCGCCCTGGCCGCTGATCGCGGTCCAGATGCCGGCCAGGTAGGCGCCGCCGATGGCCAGCGAGACCGACACGTCCATGGTCAGGTGACGGGTGCGCAGGTCGCGTAGCGCACCGCGGAAGAACGGCGCGCAGCTGTAGAAGACGATCGGCGTGGTGAGGAACATCGCCACCCAGCGCATGATCTGGTGCAGCTCGGGGCTGAGGTCGATATTGAATTCCGGCCAGGTGGCCATGGTCGCCATCATCGCCTGGAACCACAGCAGGCCGGCGACCCCGAGCTGGCGCAGCGAGCGGCGGTTCTCCGCGGCGAGTTGTTCGGCGGCGCGGTCGGGCTGGTAGGGGTGCGCGGCGTAACCGATATCGCGCAGCGCGGCGAGGAGCTGGCTGAGCGGCAACTGGCTGTCGGCCCAGCGTACTTGCAGGCGATGGTTGGACAGGTTGAGGCGCGCTTCGCGGACCCCCGGCAGGTGCTTGAGGTGATGCTCGATCAGCCAGCCGCAGGCGGCGCAGCTGACCCCTTCGACCAGCAGGGTGGTTTCCGCCAGTTCATCCTGGTGGTGTACGAACGGCTGCTGCACGTCGGCGCGGTCGTACAGCGCCAGCTCATCGCTCAGCTGTTGCGGCAGAGTTTGCGGATTGGCGGAGGGTTCGCTGCGGTGCTTGTAGTAGCTGTCCAGACCGCCGGCGACGATGGCTTCGGCTACTGCCTGGCAGCCCGGGCAACAGAACTCGCGGGACTCGCCGAGCACCGGCGCGACGAAGCGGCTGCCGGCGGGAACCGGCAGCCCGCAGTGGTAGCAGGCGAGAAGCGAGGCGCTGCGCGCGGCGGCCGTCATCATCTGGCCTGTTCTTCGGCTCCCGGAATCGCCTCGTCGCCCAGTTCCAGGCGGCTGCCGGGGCTGACGTTCTCTTCTTCGAACAGGCGCCAGGTCTGGCCGTCCTGTTCGCCGAGCAGTTCGACGAAGCGGCGGCCGTCGAGGGCTTGCGGCAGCTGACCGACGTAGCGGCCGGCTTCGCCGGTGCTGCGGGTCATCTGGATGTGCAGGTCCTTGTCCGGCTGGGTGGGCGAGATCAGGCTCAGCTGCACGGTGGCCGGCTGGCTGTCGCCGGCCAGCAGCAGGCTCAGCTCGCCGGTCAGTTCGTCGACGTGGATCTTGGCGTGGATCTTCAGGTCGCGCGCCAGGCGCTCACGGTCCAGCGAGCGGGCGATGCCCTTGCCGGCTTCGTAATAGTTGTCGGTGACCAGGCTGTCCTGGTTCTGCACGGCAACGCGGATCAGGTTGATGCTGAGGATCACCGAGGTGGCGAGCATGCCGATGATGATCCAGGGCCAGACATTCTTGTACCAACGGGTGGTGTGTTGCGGTTGGGCAGGCATGCAGCTGTTCTCGTGAGGAGGGGGCGCCGGGCACGTGGGCGTGCCCGGGTATTCTACCGGACGCGTGGCCCGATGAAGCGCGTCTTCGCCTCGATCTGGGTGTCCGGGTCGTCGGCGCTTTGCAGGGTGAAGATCACCTCGTTGGCGGTCGACGGCAGGTCTTCTGGCGCGACCGACAGCTCGGCGGGCAGGGTGACGATCTCGCCGGCGGCGACCTTCAGTTCCTGCTTGCCACCCATCTGGATGCCCGGCAGGCCTTTGGCACCGAGGATGTAGGTGTGGTCGCGCTGATCCTTGTTCATCACCTTCAGGCTGTAGACGTTCTCGATCCGCCCGGCGGCGTTCTCGCGGAACAGCACGCGGTCCTTGCTGACATCGAAGCCCACAAGCGGACGCAGCACGATGGCGCTGATCAGTGCACCGATGATGATGCACAGCGCCACGGCATAGCCGATCAGGCGCGGCCGCAGCAGGTGGGTCTTCTGCCCGGACAGGTTGTGCTCGGTGGTGTAGCTGATCAGGCCGCGCGGGTAGTCCATCTTGTCCATGATCGCGTCGCAGGCGTCGATGCAGGCGGCGCAACCGATGCACTCGATCTGCAGGCCGTCGCGGATGTCGATGCCGGTCGGGCAGACCTGGACGCACATGGTGCAGTCGATGCAGTCGCCGAGGCCTTCGGCCTTGTAGTCGGCGGTCTTCTTGCGCGGTCCGCGCGCTTCGCCGCGGCGCGGATCGTAGGAGACGATCAGGGTGTCCTTGTCGAACATCACGCTCTGGAAGCGCGCGTACGGGCACATATAGATGCACACCTGCTCGCGCAGCCAGCCGGCGTTGCCGTAGGTGGCGAGGGTGAAGAAACCGACCCAGAAGTAGGCCCAGCCGTCGGCGTTGCCAGTGAACAGGTCGAGGATCAGTTCGCGGATCGGCGAGAAGTAGCCGACGAAGGTCAGTCCGGTGGCGAAGCCGATCAGGATCCACAGGCTGTGCTTGGCCAACTTGCGCAGGAACTTGTTGGCGGTCATCGGCGCCTTGTCGAGCTTCATGCGCTGGTTGCGGTCACCCTCGGTGACTTTCTCGCACCACATGAAGATCCACGTCCACACGCTTTGCGGGCAGGTGTAGCCGCACCACACGCGGCCGGCAAACACGGTGATGAAGAACAGGCCGAAGGCGCTGGTGATGAGGATGCCGGAGAGCAGGATGAAATCCTGCGGCCAGAAGGTGGCGCCGAAAATGAAGAACTTGCGTTCGGGCAGGTTCCACCAGACGGCCTGGTGACCTTCCCAGCTGAGCCAGACGGTGCCGAAGTAGATCAGGAACAGCAGCGCTCCGCCCATCAGGCGCAGGTTGCGAAAGAAGCCGGTGAAGGAACGGGTGTAGATCTTTTCCCGCGAGGCGTACAGGTCGACATTGCTGGTCGCGGGTTTCGCCGGCGGGGTGACGTCCTGAACCGGTATTTGATTACTCATCAGTGCATACCACGGCAGTGGAAAGTGCCTCGGTCAGTGCGTGCCGACAGAGGTCAAGGCGACTTGCGTCGTCTCAATTATACGCTGGGAGTGCAATCTAGACGCTGCGACCGGAAGTCGCGCGAGGTTTCCGCACCGAATCCGGCCAGCTCGCTGGCGCGGATTCGGGGGAAGAGGGGAGGCTTACTCGGCGGCCTTGTCGCCGTGCGACAGGCTGTAGACGTAAGCGGCCAGCAGGTGAACCTTGTCGTTACCTTGCAGCTCGGCCTGGGCCGGCATGGCGTTGGTACGACCATAACGGATGGTCTGCTGCATCTGGGCGAAGCTGGAGCCGTAGATGAAGGCATCCGGACGGGTCAGGTTCGGCGCGCCCATGGCCGGGGTGCCGTGACCTTCTGCGCCGTGGCAGGCGAAGCAGGTGGTGGAGAACACCTTGCGACCGGCCTCGATGTCGACCTTGGTGCCTTCCGGCAGCTTGCGGCCTTGCAGCTCGGTGATCACATAGGCTGCAACGTTCGGCACGTTGGCCTCGCCGATGGTCGGCGCTTGCGCCGGCATCATGCCGTGACGACCGGCCATGATGGTGGTCTTGATGGTTTCCGGCTCACCGCCCCAACGCCACTGGTCGTCGGTCAGGTTGGGGAAACCGTAGGCACCCTTGGCGTCAGAGCCGTGGCAGACCGAGCAGTTGGAGGCGAACAGACGGCCACCCATCTTCAGGGCTTGCGGGTCCTTGGCGACTTCCTCGATCGGCATGGCGGCGAATTTGGCGAAGATCGGCCCGAACTTGGCGTCGGCCTTGGCCATTTCCTTTTCCCACTCGTGCACGCCGGTCCAGCCCGGCTGACCGTTGGAGAATTCCTGCTTGGTCTCGTTGTTCACGTAGCTGTAGCCCGGCAGCAGGCCTTTCCAGTTGCCCAGGCCCGGGTAGAGCACCAGGTAACCGAGCGCGCAGACGATGGTTGCGCAGAACAGCAGGAACCACCATTTCGGCAGCGGGTTGTCGTATTCCTCGATGCCATCGAAGGAATGGCCGACGGTCTCGTCGGTAGTCTCGGAACGCTGACCGCGACGGGTGGTGAACAGCAGCCACGTCAGGGTGAAGATGGTGCCCAGACTAAGTACGGTGACGTACAGACTCCAGAAGAGGGTCATTCTTTGTTGCTCCTAGAAGCTTGTTCTTGCTCGACGTGCTTGATGGCCTCGGGATCATCCGCGAACGGCAGCAGGGTCGCTTCGTCGAAATCCTTCTTGCGCCGTGAGCTGAACGCCCACAGCGCCAGGCCGATGAAGGCGATGAAGACGACGATGGTGCCAATGCCGCGAATAGTCCCGATATCCATCACAGTCACCGTTTGCTTTTGATGATGGTGCCAAGGCCTTGCAGGTAAGCGACGAGGGCGTCCATTTCGGTCTTGCCCTTGACGGCTTCGCGCGCGCCGGCGATGTCTTCATCGGTGTACGGAACACCCATGGAGCGCATCACTTCCATCTTCTTGGCAGTGTCTTTGCCATCGAGCTTGTTCTCGACCAGCCACGGGTAGGCCGGCATCACCGACTCCGGTACCACGTTGCGCGGGTTGTACAGGTGCGCACGGTGCCATTCATCAGAGTAGCGACCGCCAACGCGGGCCAGGTCCGGACCGGTACGCTTGGAGCCCCACAGGAACGGGTGGTCCCAGACGCTCTCGCCGGCGACCGAGTAGTGGCCGTAGCGCTCGGTTTCCGCACGGAACGGACGGATCATCTGCGAGTGGCAGCCGACGCAGCCGTTCTTGATGTAGACGTCGCGGCCTTCCAGCTCCAGCGCGGTGCGCGGCTTCATGCCTTCGACCGGCTTGTTGGTCACGTCCTGGAAGAACAGCGGGACGATCTGGGTCAGGCCGCCGATGCTGACGGCAATGACCATGAAGAAGGCCAGCAGGCCGATATTCTTCTCGACTACTTCGTGGTTCATCAATGGGCTCCTACGGCGATCGCAGCGGCGGCTTCAGCTTCGGCCGGCTTGGATGCACGCACGGTGCGGAAGGTGTTGTAAGCCATCAGCAGCATGCCGGCAGCGAAGAAGCCGCCACCGATGGCGCGAATGACGAAACCTGGGTGGCTGGCTACCAGCGCTTCGACGAACGAGTAGGTCAGGGTGCCGTCCTCGTTGATCGCGCGCCACATCAGGCCCTGGGTGATGCCGTTGACCCACATGGAGGCGATGTACAGCACGGTGCCGATGGTTGCCAGCCAGAAGTGGGCGTTGATCAGGCCCACGCTGTGCATCTGGGCACGGCCGTAGAGCTTCGGAATCATGTGGTACAGCGCGCCGATGGAGATCATCGCTACCCAGCCGAGGGCGCCAGCGTGCACGTGGCCGATGGTCCAGTCGGTGTAGTGGGACAGCGAGTTGACGGTCTTGATGGCCATCATCGGGCCTTCGAAGGTCGACATGCCGTAGAACGCCAGGGAGACGACCAGGAAGCGCAGGATCGGGTCGGTGCGCAGCTTATGCCAGGCGCCAGACAGGGTCATCATGCCGTTGATCATGCCGCCCCAGCTCGGAGCCAGCAGAATGATCGACATCACCATGCCGAGGGACTGGGCCCAGTCCGGCAGTGCGGTGTAGTGCAGGTGGTGCGGACCGGCCCAGATGTACAGGGTGATCAGCGCCCAGAAGTGCACGATGGACAGGCGATAGGAGTAGATCGGGCGCTCGGCCTGCTTCGGTACGAAGTAGTACATCATCCCGAGGAAGCCGGTGGTGAGGAAGAAGCCCACCGCGTTGTGGCCGTACCACCACTGGATCATTGCGTCAGTCGCGCCGGAGTAAAGCGAGTACGACTTCCAGAAGCTGACCGGGATCTCCAGGTTGTTGACGATGTGCAGCATCGCGGTCACAACGATGAAGGCGCCGTAGAACCAGTTACCCACATAGATGTGCTTGGTCTTGCGCTTGAGGATGGTGCCGAAGAAGACCACCAGGTAGGTGACCCAGACCACGGCGATCAGCAGGTCGATCGGCCACTCCAGCTCGGCGTACTCCTTGGTGGAGGTGTAGCCCAGCGGCAGGGTGATGATCGCGGCAACGATCACCGCTTGCCAGCCCCAGAAGGTGAAGGCAGCCAGTTGATCGGAGATCAGGCGGGTCTGACAGGTGCGTTGCACCACGTAGTAGGAGGTCGCATACAGAGCACAGCCACCGAAGGCGAAAATCACCAGGTTGGTATGCAGGGGGCGAAGGCGTCCAAAGCTCGTCCAGTCGAGCCCGAGGTTCAGCTCGGGAAAGACCAGTTGCGAGGCAATGAAGACGCCCATGCCCATGCCAAGGATCCCCCAGACCACCGTCATGATGGCGAACTGGCGGACCACCTTATAGTTATAAGCAGTCGGACTGATTGCTGTGCTCATTCTAAGGTTCCACGGTTTAGGGTGTTTTTTTCAGGGTAAAAAATCGGCGGCAAGTATGTAGAAAGCAGGGGGGTATTGCAACGCCAAAAGCCGGAGCTACAAGGCTTCCAGGCACCTGCTACAAGATATTTCCAGGTTCCGCCAGGGTGCGGTCGCGAGTCTCGAAAGGGGCTACATGGCGCGCGATGATTGAAGCCGCCTCGGGCGACGCTCCGCCAAGATTAGTCCATACGGTTTGTCGGGGCATGTTATTGGTCGGTGTGGGTGCGACACTCAGTCGCAGAGTTCGGCGAGAACCTTGCGCGCCGAAGTCCCGGCGGCCGATTACAGTGCGCGGCTCGTTCGTCGTGGGCCTCGTATGCGCCCCGGCACTGATCGATTTGTAAGGAGCGCCAATGAGTGTGTCTGAACTGCTGTGGGATCGGCCGTCTGCCGCGGTGCTCGGCACCCTGATTCTGGCCCATGGCGCCGGCGCGCCGATGGACAGCGCGTTCATGCAGGGCATTGCTGCGCGTTTGGCCGCGCGGGGCATTGCCGTGGTGCGCTTCGAGTTCGATTACATGGCCGCACGCCGCGTGGATGGCCGCAAGCGGCCGCCCAACCCGCAGGCGCAACTGCTGGCGCGCTGGAGCCAGGTGTATGCGGCGGTGCGCGCCGAAGTCGCGAGGCCTTTGGCGATCGGGGGCAAATCGATGGGCGGGCGCATGGCTAGCTTGCTCGCTGACGAGCTGGGTGCAGATGCTTTGGTGTGCCTGGGCTATCCGTTCCACGCCGCGGGCAAGGCCGACAAGCCGCGTGTTGCGCATCTTGCCGACCTGCGCACGCCAACGCTGATCGTGCAGGGAGAGCGCGACGCCCTGGGCAATCGCACAACGGTCGAGGGATATCGTCTGTCGCTGGCGATCGACTTGCACTGGCTGGCAACCGCTGACCATGACCTCAAACCGCTGAAGTCATCGGGGCTGACTCACGAACAGCATCTCGACAGCGCGGCGGACGCCGTGGCGGCCTTTCTTACCCGATGAGCCAGCGCGGCTATCGATGCTGCAATGAAAAAAGCCACCGCCCGGGCGGGGCGATGGCTTTTCCTGCTGCGCCGCTGCTTAGCGGTTAAAGCGCTCCACCAGTGCCGACTGGGTCTGCGCAGTCATCGTTAGCTCTTTGCTGAGTTGCGCGGTGTTCTGCGCTTCATCGGCGGTCTGGTCCGCCAGCTGGGCGATGGTGGTGATGTTGCGATTGATCTCGTCGGCGACCGCGCTCTGCTCCTCGGCGGCTGCGGCGATCTGGTTGGCCATATCGGTGATATTGGCCACCGCGTCGCTGATCCCGGACAGCGCCTGGTCGGCCTGCTGCACGCGCTCGACACCTTCGTCAGCCTGACGGCGACCGATGTCCATGGTCATCACGGCCTCTTCGGCGGTGCGCTGCAGTTTGGCGATCAGCTGGTGGATCTGTTCGGTCGATTCGGCGGTACGTTGCGCCAGTGAGCGCACCTCATCGGCGACTACCGCAAAGCCGCGGCCCATTTCACCGGCGCGGGCAGCTTCGATGGCGGCGTTCAATGCGAGCAGGTTGGTCTGGTCGGCGATGCCTTTGATCACGTCGACCACGCCGCCAATCTCGTTGCTGTCCTGGGCCAGGCGGGTCACGGTTTCGCCGGTTTCACCCACCGATTGCGACAGGCGCTGAATGGCCTCGCGGGTCTCGGCGGCGATGGTGCGACCCTCGCCGGTCAAGCGGTTGGCTTCCTGGGTGGCAATCGCCGTGCGGGCGACGTTGCTGGCGACTTCCAGGGTGGTGGCGGCCATTTCGTTGATCGCAGTGGCGACCAGTTCGGTTTCCGCACGCTGGCGATCCAGGCCGTTGGAGCTGTTCTGTGCCAGCGAGTCGGCTTGGCGAGCCTGCTGGGTGAGGTGCTCGGCGGTGTCCTGCAGACGGGTCAGGCAGGTTTTCAGGTGCGCTTCTTGGCTGAGGATCGACATCTCCAGGCGCGCTTGCGGGCCGCGGCTGTCGGTGTACATCTGGGCGATCAGTGGGTCGGAAGTGCTTTGCTCGGTCAGGCGCAGCAGTCGGCGCAGGCCACCTTGTTGCCAGCTCAGGCCTATCAGCCCCAGCGGAATCGCCAATGCGGCGGCCAGCGGCAGGCCCCAGGTGGCGCCCAGCCAGCTGCCCAGCAGGCTACCCAAAGTTGCCATGGCAATGAACGGCAGCCAGTACTGCAGCAGCGGCAGCAGGCGGTCGCTGCTTGGGATGGCGGCTTTGCCGCTGTTGATCCGTCGATACAGTGCTTCCGCGCGGCGGACCTGCTCGGCGCTGGGTTTGATCCGTACCGACTCGAAACCGACCACCTGGCCGTTTTCCATAATCGGCGTGACATAGGCGTTGACCCAGTAGTGGTCGCCGCTTTTGCAGCGGTTCTTGACGATACCCATCCACGGCCGACCCTTCTTCAGCGTGACCCACATGTGCTCGAACACCGCTGGCGGCACGTCGGGATGGCGCACGATGTTGTGCGGGGCCCGCAACAGTTCTTCGCGACTGAAGCCGCTGATCTCGACGAACGCATCGTTGCAGTAGGTGATCTGCCCTTTGAGATCGGTCGTGGAGATCAAGCGTTGCTGGGCTGGAAACGTGCGTTCGCGTTGGCTGACGGGCTGGTTGTTGCGCATGACAGAAGGCATCCATGGAGAACTGTTAAGGCTGTCGGCCGGCGTCGAGAAAAATTGAGCCGCTCCAGGCAGATGCGCAGTTTAACCGTATTTGTCGCGCGGTTATTGGCGAATGGTGGCATGTTGCCTTGTGCCGGGTTGTGGTAAGCGGTTCTGCGCCATTTCGTATCAATGGAGGGGTGGTGCGCGTCGTTATGGTGCTCTTTAAGTGGCGCTATCTGGTGTCTGTCAAATTGACGTCAAAAAATAAGTTAAACAAATTCATGTAGTTATATCGTTCATGTAGATATGTGAATGAATTCGTTGTTTTATTGGCATTTCCGTTGCTACAGTCCCTCCGTCACGAAAGCGTCGTGACCTTCGCTGCACATTGGCAGCCTGCCTATTGAATTGAGACTACGGATTTAGTCGTTCCAACCAGTCTCGAAAGGAGCGATATGGCGTTCGCGCCATATCTGGGGTTTTGGACAATTCAGGGGTTTAGGTCATGCGCATCAGCATATTTGGGCTGGGCTATGTGGGGGCCGTGTGTGCCGGATGTTTGTCGGTACGCGGTCATCAAGTGATCGGGGTAGACATCTCCCAGGTCAAGATCGATCTGATCAACAGTGGCCGCTCACCCATCGTCGAGCCGGGCCTCGAGCCCTTGCTTCAGCAGGGCATCCGTTCCGGCAACTTGAGTGGCACGACGGACGTGAAAGCAGCGGTGCGGGATACCGACCTTTCGCTGATGTGCGTCGGGACGCCGAGCAAGCGCAACGGCGATCTGGCCCTGCATTTCATCGAATCGGTCTGCGCCGAAATCGGTGAGGCACTGCGCGACAAGGCCGAATGGCACACCGTCGTGGTGCGCAGCACGGTGCTGCCAGGCACGGTGAAGAAGTTCGTGATCCCGATTCTCGAGGAGTGTTCCGGCAAGCGTGCCGGCGTTGACTTCGGGGTTGCCGTCAATCCCGAGTTCCTCCGCGAAAGCACCGCCATCAGCGACTACGACCATCCGCCGATGACCGTGATTGGCGAGTTGGATAGCCGTTCCGGTGATCTGCTGCAGTCCCTCTACGAAGAGCTCGACGCACCCATCGTGCGCAAGAGCATCGAAGTTGCGGAGATGATCAAGTACACCTGCAACGTGTGGCACGCTACCAAGGTTACCTTCGCCAACGAGATCGGCAACATCGCCAAGGCGGTGGGGGTGGACGGCCGCGAAGTGATGGACGTGGTCTGCCAGGACCACAAGCTCAACCTCTCCAAGTACTACATGCGCCCCGGCTTCGCCTTCGGCGGCTCGTGCCTGCCCAAGGACGTGCGTGCGCTGAACTACCGCGCGACCAGCCTCGATGTCGACACCCCACTGATCGGCTCGCTGATGCGCAGCAACGAAGCCCAGGTGCACAAGGCCTTCGAGCTGATCAGCAGCTACGACAAGCGCAAGATCGGCCTGCTCGGTCTGAGCTTCAAGGCCGGTACCGACGACCTGCGCGAGAGTCCACTGGTCGAGCTGGCCGAGATGCTGATCGGCAAGGGCTACGACCTCAGCATCTATGACCGCAACGTCGAGTACGCCCGCGTACACGGCGCCAACAAGGAATACATCGAGTCGAAGATCCCGCACGTTTCTTCGCTGCTGTGCGCTGACCTCGACGAGGTGGTCAGTGCGGCCGATGTCATCGTGCTGGGGAATGGCGATGAACAGTTCCGACCACTCTTGCAGCAGGCGCTACCCGGCAAGCGAGTCCTCGATCTGGTGGGCTTCATGAGTGGCGGCAGCACCGGTCATTTCGAAGGTATCTGCTGGTAGTCCGACGACGCACGGGGCGGTGGCGCAACAAGCTGGATGCCGCCCCTGCGCTCGCCAATGCGGATGGAGCGTGTACATGGAACTGCTCGGACGTGGTTTGCGCGAAGGCGCAGGATGGTTGTTCTTCATTACGGCGTTGCTGCTGCTGGCCTGGGCTCTACCCGAGCAGGTTTTCGACCCGCAGTCGAAGGACTTTCTCCTGCTGCTCGGTGCGGTAGGCATCTGGCGCTATTCGATGGGCGCCATTCACTATCTGCGAGGCTTGCTGTTTCTCTATCTCGTGTATCCCTGGCAGCGTCGCCAGGCACGCCAGTTAGGAGAAGCTGCTGCGCCGTCGCATGTGTTCCTCCTGGTGACCAGCTTTCGCATCGATGCGCAGACCACCGCGATGGTCTATCGCTCGGTGATCGAAGAAGCGATCGCCTGTGGTTATCCGGCCACCCTGGTGTGCTCGCTGGTCGAATTGGGTGATGAGTTGCTGATCAAGTCGCTGTGGCAACGCTTGCAGCCACCGGCACGGGTCAAGCTGGACTTTGTGCGCATCGCCGGCACCGGCAAGCGCGACGGTCTGTCTTACGGCTTCCGTGCCATCTCGCGGCACCTGCCGGATGACGACGCAGTGGTCGCGGTGGTCGATGGCGACACCGTGTTGGAGCCGGGCGTGATCCGCAAGACGGTGCCGTACTTCAAGCTGTTTCCCAAGGTCGGTGGCCTCACCACCAACGAGTTCTGCGAGGTGCGCGGCAGCTACCTGATGAGTGAGTGGCACAAGCTGCGCTTCGCCCAGCGCCACCTCAATATGTGCTCGATGGCACTGTCCAAGCGCGTGCTGACCATGACCGGGCGCATGTCGGTGTTCCGCGCGCGGGTGGTGACCGATCCAGGCTTCATTGCCGACGTCGAGAGCGACCACCTCGAACACTGGCGCCTCGGTCGTTTCCGCTTCCTGACCGGCGACGACAAGTCGAGCTGGTACAGCCTGATGCGTCTCGGCTACGACACCTTTTATGTGCCGGATGCGGCGATCAACACGGTCGAGCACCCGCCGGAGAAGAGTTTCATCAAGGCCAGCCGTAAGCTGATGTTCCGCTGGTATGGCAACAACCTGCGGCAGAACTCGCGCGCATTGCGTCTCGGGCCTGGCCGCCTCGGTTGGTTCACCAGCGTGGTGCTGTTCGATCAGCGCGTGTCGATGTGGACCAGCCTGTTCGGTCCGGCGGTGGCAATCATCGCCAGCCTCAAATACAGCATCGCCATTCTGATTGCCTACCTGCTGTGGATCGGTCTCACCCGCCTGTTGCTGACCATGCTGCTGATGGCCTCCGGTCACCGGGTCGGGCCGATGTATCCGCTGATTCTCTATTACAACCAGATCGTCGGTGCGCTGGTGAAGGTGTACGTGTTCTTCCGCCTCGACCAGCAATCCTGGACGCGGCAAAAGACCAAGCTCGATCGCGGTCTGGCCAGCTACCAGTTGTGGTTCAACAGTTGGTCTTCGCGAGCGATGACGTTCTCCGCCAGCGCGGTGTTCGTGGCGGTGCTGATGAAAATGGTGTGAAGGCGGGTGTGAAGGAGGCGGCTGCGGGCATGTCGCCAAGGCATTGAATTACCGAAAGGGACATTGTTATGAGCGTAGTAATGGCTGCAGAGGGGACCCTCAATACCAACGTCGTGCATGAGTCCGAGGCGCAGCGGCAACATGCCCGCCTGAAAGTGCCGGCGAAGATCCGCTTTCAGGACAGTCGCGGACTGAGCACCGAATGCGACCTGCTCGACTTGAGCGCCGGTGGTTTCAGCTTCACCCAGGAGCAGCTGAGCACCCTGGTTGGACGCAATCACAAAGGCCAGCTGGTGTTCCAGATCGACGGCCTGACCATGGCCATCGATGTCGCGTTTCAAGTGCGCTCGGTCTATGCCGAAGGCCATCGTATCGGCTGCGAGTTCCACAATCTTCGCCCACGCGAAGTGGCGGCGCTGCGCTACTTGATCACCGCCTACCTCAGTGGCGAGATGGTCACGGTCGGCGACATGCTGAATACCTTGCAGCGCGACAATTTCACCAAGGCGCGCAAGAAGGACAGCGGCACCGGGATGGGCTTGTTCAGTCGCATGCGCGCCACGCTGGTTAGCCTGCTGATCTTTCTCATCGGCCTCGGCGCGGCAACTTACGTCGTGCACCAGCTCTACGAACTGTACTTCGTGACCCATGCGGATTCGGCAATGGTTAGCGTGCCCGTCGAACGGGTCGGCATGCCGCGTGAAGGTAAGGTGCAGGCGCTGGTGGCGGTCGGTAGCGAGGTGGCGAAAGGTGCGCCGCTAGCGACTTTCTCCACCTCCATGCTCGACGTGCTGAAGGGCAGCCTACCGGAAAGCGAGATGAACCCGGACAACCTGCAGCGTCTGTTCAGCAACTCCTTCCAGGGCACGCTGACCAGTCCCTGTGATTGCACGGTGTCGGCGCAATTGGTGGGTGACGGGCAGACCGCCAGCAAAGGCGCGCCGGTGTTCGAGCTGATTCCGCGCGACAGCCAGCCACAAGTGGAAGCACGCTTCCCTTACAAGAGCTTCGCCAAAGTCCAACCCGGCACGCTGGTGAACTTCCACGTTGCCGGCGAGAGCGAGCCGCGGGTGGGCAAGATCGCCAGTGTGTCGCTGCGCGAAGGCGGTCTGGCCTCCGACATCCGCGTGATGATCGCTTCGGATGCGCCGCTGACCACTGATCTTGCCGGTCGACCGACGGAAGTCAGCATCGAAGGCCTGGATGGTGGTGCCCTGCTTGGCAAAGTCATGGCGGCTGGAAAATGAACGGTGCTGCGATCGCTGCACTGACGTTCGTCGGCTTCGCGCTGGCGGGCTGCAGTGGCCTGCCGGATCAACGGCTGGCCAATGAAGCGTTGCTGCGCGGGGACCTGGCGACCGCGCAGCAACATTACGAGCAACTGTCGCAGCTGGGGTACGCCGAAGCACAGACCGCTCGCGGTGACATGCAGGTCAAGAGTCGCGATCCGCAGCAGCTGCAAGAAGCCGAGGCCTTGTACCGTGAGGCGGCGCTCAGCTCGGTGCGTGCCCAGTCGCGCCTGGGCCGCCTGCTGGCCCGACAAGGCAATGTCAGCGACGAGCGCCTGAAAGAAGCGGAAGGGCTGCTTCAGCACGCCGTCAGCAAGGGCGAGTACAGCGCGGTCGTGCCGCTGACCATGTTGTATGTGACTTATCCGCAGCTGTCCCCGACCGTGGATCCGCAGCAGTTGGTCAACGGCTGGCGCGAGCAGGCCATTCCCGAGGCCGAGTTGGCGCAGATCGTCATCTACCGCAGCAACGGCACTTACGCCGCGCACGCGCAAGAGATTGAACTCAGCTGCCGCGCGCTGCTGGCGGTGCAGGATGTCTGTTATGTCGAACTGGCCAGCGTCTATCGCCTGCGCCAGCAGCATGACGAGCAGGAGGCCTTGCTGGCTGAGCTGCATGTCGCCTACCGCGTGCATCGTGTGTCGCCGCAGCGGGTGGAGTCGGTGGCCCAGGCGCTGACGTCGCCGCTGCTGGCAGCACCGGTCGAGCTGAGCAGTGCTCATCAATTGCTCACTGAAGTTGCGCCAATTTACCCACCGGCTGCCACCAGTCTGGCTAAGCTGCTCATCGACTACCCGCAATTGGGATCGCAAGAGCAGGTTCTTGAGTACTTGGCGGAAGGTCGAAGGGTGGGCGACAGTCGGGCCGAGTTGTTGACCGGGCGCCTGTATTTTCAGGGGCAGGGGGTGCCACAGGATCCACGTCAGGCAGAGGAGCATCTGCTCAAAGCAGCGGCAGAACAGCCTGGCGCGGACTACTACCTGGGGCAGCTCTATCGTCGCGGTTATCTCGGCAAGGTCGAGCCCCAACGGGCGGTTGACCACCTGCTGCGCGCTGCGCGCAGTGGCCAAGCGGGCGCCGATTTTGCGTTGGCGCAGATGTTTTCCGAAGCACGAGGAGTCAAGGTCAATCGGGTCAACGCCTACGTCTTTGCCGAAGTTGCGCGTCAGCAGGGGGTTCCCGAAGCTGGTGCACTACAGCAAAGCCTGCAGGCGGCACTCAGCGACAGTGAGCGGCTGCAGGCGCAAGCGCTGTTGCGTGAAGAGTTGCAGGCTCGGCAATTCGATCCAGAACGGGTAGCACGGTTGCAAATCCCCGAAACGACACAGGACGACATTCTATGAAGCACACCGGAAGTATGCGTTTGGCAGTCGGCGTTGCAGTGGCGTTGAGCAGCATGCCCCTTTGGGCGGCGCTCAGTGCTGACAAGAATTTCGGTTTGGATGTGAAGATTACCGCGCAGAGCGAGGATGACCGGGATCTCGGTACGCGTGATGGCGGCGACGTGAATGGTTTGGGTCTCGATCTGCGACCCTGGGTGTACGGTCAGCGCGGCGCCTGGAGCGGCTATGTGATGGCGCAAGCGGTGGCCGCTACCGACATCATCGAAACGGACACACTGCAGTCCGACAGCATCGTTGCCGAGGGCGAGGAGGGTATCGACGACTCGCGTGAACCGGAGAAAAACTATCTGGCCTTGCGCGAGTTCTGGGTCGACTACAGCGGTCTCACCGCCTATCCCGGTGAGCACCTGCGCCTGGGCCGGCAACGCGTACGCAGCGACGACAGCACCTGGTGGGACACCAACATCGAAGCCGTTCACTGGGTGTTCGACACCACCTTGTTGCGCGCTCAGCTCGGCGCGGCAGAACGTTTCAGTGACTATCGTACCGACATCGATGACCTCGACCCCAAGGACGAGGATCGCCTGCATCTGTTTGGCGCGCTGTCCGGGCAATGGACACCAGGGCACTGGGTTGGCGTGAAGGTCGAACATGCTCAGGACGACGGTGACCTGGCGGACGTCGGCGAAACGGTCGACGACCTGAGCAAGACCACCCGCGGCGACCTGACCTGGCTGGGGATCAACGCCGACAGCGACTATTTCAATCCACGCAATACGCGGCCGCTCAGCTATTGGGCGCAGGCGATCTGGATGAGTGGTGACGTTGATACCGCCACCCAGGCCAATTTGGGCGGGCAGCGGGTGGTGACCGGCAAGACCAGTGGTCATGCCGACGCTTGGGCGACCGATCTCGGCCTACGCTGGAATGTCGACGATTGGCGCTTCGGCGGCGGCTATGCGCGGGCCAGTGGCGGCACCGATGACGATGGTGATTCGGACCAGTTCGTCCAGACCGGCTTGCAGAGCAATCGCTCCAACTTCACCGGTACCCGTTCGCGGGTGCATCGCTTCGGTGAGGCGTTCCGCGGCGAGCTGTCCAACCTGCAGGTTGCGACGCTGTTCGGTGCCTGGCAGTTGCGCGACGAGTACGACGCCAGCTTGGTCTATCACCGCTTCTGGCGGGTCGACGACGAGGCGCCTACCGGCGATGCCGGCCTCAGTGCGGCACTCGAAGACGGTGAAAAGGATCTGGGCCAAGAGGTGGACGTGGTGCTGACCCGCTACTTCAAGCAGGGCCTGCTACCGGCCGGTCTCGCCTCGACCTTGAGCCTCGAGGATGAACCCTCGGCATTAGTGCGTTTGCGCGGCGGTCTGTTCTTCGCCGGCGATGCCTATGGCGATGATGCGGATTCGACGATGCATCGCGTGTTCGTCGACGTCGTCTGGCGTTTCTAAGCAGGAGGCAGCATGGCAACCCGTATCGCGTTGTTTGTTGTGTTGGCAATCGCCAGCGGCACGGGTTATGCCCAGCCGGCCGCGAAAGCGGCCTCGGTGGGCCCGGCAGTGTCGCCACCGGTGCTGGCGCAGACCTACCGGATCAGCGCCGTACCGGCGGCCGATCTCAAGTTGGAAGAGCCGCAACTGCCCGATCTCAGCGGTTTCACTGCAGAGGCGGTCCAGGCCAAAGTGGTGACCAAGCCACAAGGTCGGGCGGTGCTCAAGCAGATGCTCGGCGAGCCGATGCTCGACGAGTTCATCGGTGGCAACGAGCGCCTGCGCGAGTGGGTCGAGCGGCAGCGGCGGATGCCGCAGGCGATCTTTATCGAGCAGGGCTATGTCAACAGCGCCGATCTCGGCCGCTGGCTACCCAAGGAAGCGTTCAGCGAAACGGAGCCCGGGGTATTCCTGTTGCGCCTGCCGCTCGTCGTGCGCCAGGGCGCAACGCTGCATATCGACCAACGCACCAAGGAACTGCGCTTTTCCCAGGAGCGCGGAGCCTTTCTGGTCAACGACGGCCAGCTGTTCGTCACCGATACCAAGCTCACCGCCTGGCGCGAGAAAGAGCGCACTCCCGCCGCCTGGCGCAAGGCGGAAGAGTTTCGTCCGTACCTGATCTCCTGGGGCGGTACGCGCACTTACATCGTCAACAGCATCATCACCAGTTTTGGCTACGCCGCGAGTAAGGCCTACGGCGTCAGTATTTCCCAGTACAGCCCGAGCATGGCGCCGAAGATGAAACGGCCGCGGCCAAGCGGCTGGCTGATCGGCTCGCGGTTCATCGACATGTGGTACGGCTTCTACTGCTACGAGGCGGACGATGTGGTGCTGCGTGGCAACGTCTACGAAGACAACATCGTCTACGGCATTGACCCGCACGACCGCTCGCGGCGGCTGATCATCGCCGAGAACGAGGCATTCGGAACCAAGAAGAAGCACGGCATCATCGTTTCCCGCGAGGTCAACGACAGCTGGATTTTCCGGAATCGTTCCCACGGCAACAAGCTGTCGGGCATCGTGCTGGACCGTAGCAGTGTCAACAACGTCGTGGCCTACAACGAGGCCTACAAGAACGAGGCCGATGGCATCACCCTCTACGAGAGCGGCAACAACCTGTTGTGGCGTAATCGCAGCATCAACAACGAGCGGCATGGCATACGCGTGCGCAACAGCATGAATGTGCGCCTGCAGGAAAACTCCCTGATCGCTAATCGCCTTACCGGGGTGTACGGGCACATCAAGGACTTGAACGGCACCCATCGCGACCTGCACGAAGACCCCTTCGAGATGCACTTGTCGTTGCGTCTCAGCGGCGAGCAACTGATCGGCAATGGTTCTAGCCCGCTGGCCGTGCAGTCGCCGGACAAGCTCGAGCTATACAAGCTGACCATGCTGGCGCCACCGAAAAGCGGCGGCATCAGCCTGGCCGGCATGCTGCGCGACCTGCAAAGCGAAATCATGGACATCCTCCTGCGCCAAGGCCAGGTGGTACTGATCGAACCCACTGGTGATCTGGCCAGCAAGGAGTGAGGGTGATGAAAACCGTTCATTGCGCATCGGCGTGGGGGCTGGCTCTTGGGCTTGGCCTGAGCCTGACCACCGCGGCACAGGCAGCGCCGGAGTACCGTGCCGAGGCGTGCTGCCAGTTGTGTCCCGCGGCGGCCGATGCCAATCAGTACCTTGCTCCAGGATTGGCGACATACCGACGCCTGATCACGGCGCAGGACGATTGGCTGTTTCGCAGTGAGAGTGACCTGCGCACCCGCTTCGGCCTCGATGAGCAGGGCTATAAGCAGCTCAAGCGCCTGCGCAATGCGTTGAAGCATGCCGGCGTGGAGTTGATGGTGATCTACCCGCCCAGTCGCGGCTTGCTGCATGCTGACAAGCTCAATCCGGCCGAACGCAATGTTTACGATCAGGCTGCCGCACGGCGGGACTATCTGGCCACCCTCGATCACCTCCGCAACCTCGATATCTGGGTACCCAACATGACCAGCCTGCTCGACGCGCCGGCTGGCGGTTCGCCGTACTACTTCAAGGGCGATGTGTACTGGACGCCGCGTGGCGCGGAACGCACCGCGCAATTGGCGGCGGACACCGCGCGCGGTATCCCAGCGCTCAAATCGCTACCGGCGCAGACCTTCGTTAGTCGGCCGATGGGCATGGTCGGACGCAACGGCGGGTTGTACCGCGCGGCTGCGCAGATTTGCGGGGCCGGGTATCCGAGCCAGTTCGTCGAGCGCTACAGCACCACGCTGGTTTCCGGGGAGACGCCGCAGCCATCGCGCGTCGTCCTGGTGGGGAGTGGTAACAGCGGTGTGGCCTTCAATTTTTCCGGCTTTCTCGAGCAGTACCTGGGAACGCCGGTGAGCAATGCGACCCTCGATGGCGGCGGCTACGAATACTCGTTGCTGCATTACTTGGCCAGCGACAGCTTCCGCAAGGCGCCGCCGGCGTTGTTGATCTGGGAGCTGGACGACACCGACGCCTTGCTGCAGCGCAACTTCTATCGTCAGGCAATTCCGGCGGTGGCCGATGGCTGCAATGGTCGGCCGGCCCTGCTGCAGAACCATGCCCAGCTCAAGGCCGGGGCCAATCAGGTGCTGTTCAACGGCGCCGACGGTGTACATCCGATTCGTGGCAGCGACTACCGCCTCGATTTGCAGTTCGACGACCCATCCGTGCAGCAGCTGACCGCTGTGCTGACCTTCATGAATGGCCGCCAGGAGAATTTGAACCTTACCCAGCCCGCCAACTATCGCGGCACCGGCCGCTTCCAGTTGGAGTTGCGCGAGGATGCGGATTGGGACGAGCTGACCTTCCTCTCCCTGGAAGTGCAGCAACCTGCGGGCACTGCGAGTGGCCTCAGCGCGCGACTGTGTAATGCGCAGAGCGACGCCGCGCCGGTTCGGGTTGCCCACGCGGAGGCACCGTGAAACGCACCGGCCTGCTATTGGCCGGAGCCCTGCTGGCGCCCTGGTGCTGGGCCGCGCCGCTGGTACCGCCGCCGGGCTATTACCTGGAGGCCACGGTCAAGGAGGGCGAGGCTGATAAGTGCCCGACGGCGCCCATCCCGCATACCGGCGATCTGATGATCCCGAGCAAGTACGAAGGCTCCGGCGAGGCGCGCGACCAGCTCAATAAGGAGTCCTTTGCCCGCTACAAGGAAAAGTCCAAAGCCATCAACGACCTCGAGAAGGGGGTCAACAAGCAGGTTGCCGCTTATCTGCGTCTGGGCCGCGACGGCTACGTCAGTTGTACTCTTGACTGGCTGGAAAGCTGGGCGCGGGCCAACGCGCTGCTTAGCACGCAGTACACCCATACCGGCAAGTCGATGCGCAAATGGGCGCTGGGCAGCATCTCCTCGGCTTACCTGCGGTTGAAGTTCTCGCGCTCGCAGCCGCTGCGCGGACATGAGCAGCAGACCCAGCTGGTCGAGAGCTGGATTGGCCAGCTTGGCCAACAGGTGGTACGCGACTGGAAGGACCAGCCGCTCGATCGGCTGAACAACCACCAGTACTGGGCGGCCTGGGCGGTGATGGCGGCAGCGGTGGTGGTCGACCAGCACGAGCTGTTCGATTGGGCGGTCAGCCAGTACCGCATTGCGGCTTCGCAGGTCGACGCCGATGGCTACTTGCCGCGTGAGCTCAGTCGTGAAACGCGCGCCCTGGCTTACCACAACTACAGCATGGGGCCGTTGATGATGCTGGTGGCCTTCGCCCAGGCCAATGGACTGGATGTGCGCGAGGCCAACAACGGCGCCATGCGGCGCTTGGCGAACCGTGTCGAAGCGGGCATCGAAGATCCGGAGGTCTTCGAGCGTAAAACCGGCTTCGAACAGGAGCTGGAGGATCTTCAGGAGGACGGCAAGTTTGCTTGGCTGGAGCCGTACTGCGCTCTGTACACCTGTTCGGCCCAGACCAATGCCTGGCGGTTGTCGATCGAACCGCTGAAAACCTACCGCTTGGGCGGCGACGTCACCCAACTGTTCGCCGGTGCGAACGCCCAGCACGCTGCGGCGCGCTGAAAAAATCCAAAGCTGGACGTCGTGTCGCTCCAGCTAGGGCAACACCTACGGGAAGGGTTGTCTCCGGTAGTCACAGGCTCAGGCCTGCGCGGATGCCTTCGTTACTTTGAAGGGTTCAAGGAGAGAAATCATGATTCCGGTCATCCTGTCGGGTGGCAGTGGCTCACGCCTCTGGCCATTGTCGCGCAAGCTCTATCCCAAGCAGTTTCTCGCTCTGGTCGGTGAGCAAACGCTGTTTCAGCAAACCCTGCAGCGCCTGACGTTCGACGGCATGCAGGCGCCGATGGTGGTGTGCAACCGGGAGCACCGTTTCATCGTCAACGAGCAGTTGGCGGCGATCAATGTGGCGCCGCAGGCCATTCTGCTCGAGCCGTTCGGACGCAACACTGCCCCCGCGGTGGCACTGGCCGCGCTGCAAGTGCTGGCCGAGGGGCGTGACGATCTGCTGTTGGTCCTGCCGGCTGATCACGTGATCGGCGACCGCGACGCCTTGCGCCAGACCCTCGAGATTGCCCGTGCCGCTGCGGAGGAGGGCGAGATGGTGCTGTTCGGCATCCCCGCGGCGCGTCCGGAAACCGGCTTCGGATACATCCGCAGCGCGGAAGCGGGCGAAGGCGATCTGCTAATCCCGGGTGCGCTGCGCGTCATGCAGTTCGTCGAGAAACCTGATTTGGCGACCGCCGAGGCGTTCGTCAAGGACGGTGGTTACTTCTGGAACAGCGGCATGTTCCTGTTCCGCGCCAGCCGCTATCTGGAAGAGCTGCGTGCCTACGAGCCGGACATCTACGACACTTGCGTGCTGACCCTGGAGCGCAGCAAGGCCAATGGCGGGGCGTTGACCATCGACGACAGCACTTTCGCCTGCTGCCCGGACAACTCCATCGACTACGCGGTGATGGAGAAAACCTCGCGGGCCTGCATGGTGCCGCTGGATGCCGGCTGGAGCGACGTCGGCTGCTGGTCGTCGCTGTGGGACGTGCATGATAAGGACTGCGACGGCAACGTGTTCAAGGGTGATGTGCTGAGCGAGGGCAGCTTCAACTGCTACGTGCACGGCAGCTCCAAGCTGGTCACCCTGCTCGGCGTCGACGACCTGGTGGTGGTCGATACCAAGGATGCGGTGATGATCGCCCACAAGGATCGCGTGCAGGAGGTCAAGAAGATGGTCGGAACCCTGGATGCCCAGGGCCGCTCGGAAACCCAGAGTCATTGCGCGGTGTACCGTCCGTGGGGCGCGTATGACTCGATCGACAACGGCACGCGCCACCAGGTCAAGCACATCACCGTAAAGCCGGGCGCGCAGCTCTCGTTGCAGATGCACCACCACCGCGCCGAGCATTGGATCGTGGTGTCAGGCACCGCCCAGGTGACCTGCGACGACAAGGTGTTCCTGCTCACCGAGAACCAGTCGACCTACATCCCGATAGCCTCGGTGCACCGCCTGGCCAACCCCGGCAAGATCCCCCTGGAGATCATCGAGGTGCAGTCCGGCAGCTACCTCGGCGAAGACGACATCGAGCGTCTGGAAGACGTCTACGGCCGCACTGAGCCGCTGGTCACCGCCAAGCTGCAGCCGCGTTGAGCCTCGGCACAGCAGTCATAGCCCGCAGCGCCGGGCTATGACTGCTGTGGCTCAGCCGGCAATCAGCTGGCGCAGCACGTAGTGCAGAATGCCGCCAGCCTTGAAGTACTCCACCTCGTTGAAGGTATCGATGCGGCAGAGCACTTCGAAACTGCTGCGGCTGCCGTCTTCTCGGTGAACTTCCACCGTGAGCGGCATCTTCGGGTGCAGCTCGACGCCATCCAGGCCGCAGATATCCAGGGTTTCCCTGCCAGTTAGGCCGAGCGTCTTGCGGTCCTGGCCGTCCCTGAACTGCAGCGGCAGCACGCCCATGCCCACCAGATTGGAGCGGTGGATGCGCTCGAAGCTCTCCGCGATCACCGCCTTGATGCCCAGCAGGTTGGTGCCCTTGGCCGCCCAGTCGCGGCTGGAGCCGGTGCCGTACTCCTTGCCGGCGACGATCACCAGTGGCGTCCCCGCGTCCTGGTAGCGCATCGCCGCGTCATAGATCGCCAGCTTGTCACCGCTCGGGATGTGCAAGGTGTTGCCGCCTTCTTCGCCGCCGAGCATCTCGTTGCGGATGCGGATATTGGCGAAGGTGCCGCGCATCATCACCTCGTGGTTGCCGCGCCGCGAACCGTAGGAGTTGAAGTCCACCGGCTCCACCCCGTGTTCGCGCAGATAGCGCCCGGCCGGGCTGTCGGCCTTGATGTTGCCCGCCGGCGAGATGTGGTCGGTGGTCACCGAGTCGCCGAGCAGGGCGAGGATGTGGGCGTGGTGGATGTCGCCGATGTGCGGGGGCGCGTCGGCGATATCCTCGAAGAACGGTGGGTGCTGGATATAGGTCGAATGCGCCTGCCAGACATAGGTGTCGGTCTGCGGCACCTGGATCGCCTGCCACTTCGCATCGCCGGCGAAAACTTCGGCGTATTCCTTGCGGAACATCGCGGTATCGACCTTGGCGATGGCCTCGGCGATCTCGTGCTGGCTCGGCCAAATATCCCGTAGGTAGACCGGCTGGCCATCGCTACCGGTGCCCAGCGACTGGGTGCTGATGTCGATGCGCACGTTGCCGGCCAGCGCGTAAGCGACCACCAGCGGCGGCGAAGCCAGCCAGTTGGCCTTCACCAGCGGGTGCACACGGCCTTCGAAGTTGCGGTTGCCGGACAGCACCGAGGCCACGGTCAGGTCATTCTGCTGGATGGCTTTCTCGATTGGCTCGAGCAGCGGGCCGGAGTTGCCGATGCAGGTAGTGCAGCCGTAGCCGACCAGGTCGAAACCCAGCTTGTCGAGGTATTCGGTCAGCCCGGCCGCGTTGAAGTACTCGGTCACCACCTTGGAGCCGGGTGCCAGCGAGCTCTTCACCCAGGGCTTGCGCGTCAGGCCCTTCTCGACGGCCTTCTTGGCCAGCAGGCCGGCGGCCATCATCACGCTGGGGTTGGAAGTGTTGGTGCACGAGGTGATGGCAGCGATCACCACTGCGCCGGTTTGCAAGCGATGGGTGACCCCTTCGTACTGGTACTCGGCGCTGATCTGATCCGCCGAGCCCACCGCAGTGCCACCGCCGCCCTCGTTGAGTAGTCGCGCGTCTTCCTTGGGCGTGGGCTTCACGGCGAGGTCGACCAATTCGTCGAAGGCCTTGCCCACCAACGGCAGGACGACGCGGTCCTGCGGCCGCTTGGGACCGGCCAGGCTGGCCTCGACGCTGTCCAGGTCCAGCTCCAGCGAGTCGGTGAACAGCGGCTCGTGCCCGGGCTCGCGCCACAGGCCCTGGGCCTTGCTGTAGGCTTCGACCAGCTGCACGCTGTTTTCCGGACGCCCGGTCAGGCGCAGGTAGCCGAGAGTGATGTCGTCGACCGGGAAGAAACCGCAGGTGGCACCGTACTCCGGCGCCATGTTGGCGATGGTGGCGCGGTCGGCCAGCGGCAGATCGGCCAGGCCGTCGCCGTAGAACTCGACGAATTTGCCGACCACACCTTTCTTGCGCAGCATCTGCGTGACGGTCAGCACCAGGTCGGTGGCGGTGATGCCCTCGCGCAGTTTGCCGTTGAGCTTGAAGCCGATCACCTCGGGAATCAGCATCGACACCGGTTGGCCAAGCATCGCCGCTTCCGCTTCGATGCCGCCGACGCCCCAGCCGAGTACGCCGAGGCCGTTGATCATGGTGGTGTGCGAGTCGGTGCCGACCAGCGTGTCGGGGAAGGCGAACGTTTCACCATCCTCTTCCTTGGTCCACACGGTGCGCCCGAGGTATTCCAGATTGACCTGGTGGCAGATACCGGTGCCCGGCGGCACCACGCTGAAGTTGGCGAAGGCGTGCTGGCCCCAGCGCAGGAAGCTGTAGCGCTCGCCGTTACGTTCCATTTCGATTTCGACGTTCTGTGCGAAAGCCTGCTGTGAAGCGAACTTATCGACCATCACCGAGTGGTCGATGACCAGGTCGACTGGCGACAGCGGATTGATCCGCTGCGGATCACCGCCGGCCTTGGCCATCGCCGCGCGCATGGCCGCCAGGTCGACCACCGCCGGCACCCCGGTGAAATCCTGCATCAGCACGCGGGCCGGGCGGTACTGGATCTCGTGATCGGAACTGCGGGTCTTCTGCCAGTCGACCAGGGCCTTGATGTCGTAGGCGCTGACAGTGGCGTTGTCTTCCCAGCGCAGCAGGTTTTCCAGCAGCACCTTCAGCGACATCGGCAGACGGCTGATGTCGCCCAGGCTCTTGGCCGCCTCCGGTAGATTGAAGTAGTGGTAGGTCTTACCTCCGACCTCGAGGGTCCGGCGGCTATTCAGGCTGTCCAGAGAGGGCATGCTTATCTCCTTGCTGGCCCGCACGGCACGGGCATGGCTTTCGGCTCGCAACTCTTCAAACTAGTTCCAAACTGGTGGTCCTGCCTGTTTGGCGGTACCAACTCGGCTATCATGCGCGACCTCAGGAGACGCTTGATGAACGCTTTGTTACTGCATTGCCGCCCCGGTTTCGAGGGCGAGGTCTGTTCGGAAATCAGCGAGCATGCCGCTCGCCTGGACGTTGCCGGCTACGCCAAGGCCAAGCCGAACAGCGCCTATGCCGAATTCATCTGCAGCGAAGCGGGAGGCGCCGAGCGCCTGATGCGCGGGCAGCGCTTCAATCGGCTGATCTTTCCACGCCAGTGGGCCCGTGGGCGCTTTATCGAGCTGCCGGAAACGGACCGCATCAGCGTACTGCTCGAGGCGCTGGCCGAGTTTCCGCTGTGCGGCAGTTTGTGGCTGGAGGTGTTCGATACCAACGATGGCAAGGAGCTCTCCAACTTCTGCAAGAAGTTCGAAGCCCCCCTGCGCAAGGCGCTGAGCAAGGCCGGAAAGCTGGTCGAGGACGCGCACAAGCCGCGCCTGTTGCTGACCTTCAAAAGCGGTCGCGAGGTGTTCCTCGGTCTGGCCGAAGCGAACAACTCGGCGCTCTGGCCGATGGGCATCCCGCGCTTGAAGTTCCCGCGCGAGGCGCCCAGCCGCTCGACCCTCAAACTGGAGGAGGCCTGGCACTTCTTCATTCCCCGTGAGCAGTGGGACGAGCGCCTGTCGGACGAGATGACCGGGGTCGACCTCGGCGCCGCGCCCGGCGGCTGGACCTACCAACTGGTGCGTCGCGGCATGCTGGTCACAGCGATCGACAACGGGCCGATGGCAGAGAGCCTGATGGACACTGGCCTGGTGCAGCACCTGATGGTCGACGGCTTCACCTGGAAGCCGAAGCAGATGGTCGACTGGATGGTCTGCGACATCGTCGAGAAGCCGGCGCGCAATGCCGCTCTGCTGGAAACCTGGATCGGCGAGGGTCTGTGTCGCGAGGCGGTGGTCAACCTCAAGCTGCCGATGAAGCAGCGCTACGCCGAGGTACGGCGTCTGCTCGAGCGCATCGAGGACGGCCTCAAGGCGCGTGGCGTCAAAGCCTCGATCGGCTGCAAGCAGCTGTACCATGACCGCGAAGAAGTGACCTGCCACCTGCGCCGTCTGTGAGGGGCTGCCGCTCTAGCTAGAGAGTTGCGCTATATCGCCCCATTTCCCTTCCTGATTGGCGTGAATAGCCTTTAGATCGGGTTTCTTTGACCGCCCGCGATCCCCTACCATCGCAGCCATATCCTGTGTCGAGGTTGTGATGAAATTTTCCGAAATGATGCAAGCGGTGCGCAGCAATCCGCAGAGCGTGGTGGTGCCGGGCTCCTGGGGTCAGGGCCGGGCCGGCTTCGGCGGGTTGGCGGCCGCGCTGGTCTACGAAGCGATGCGCGCCAAGGTGCCGGCTGGTCGGCCGGTGCGCTCGCTGGCCATCACCTTCGTTGGGCCGCTCGCCGTGGATGTGCCGGTCACCCTGGAAGCCGAGGTGCTGCGCGAGGGCAAGGCGGTCAGCCAGGTGCTCGGTCGTGCGGTGCAAAACGGCCAGGTGGTGACTCTGGTGCAGGGCAGTTTCGGCGGTTCGCGTGAGTCGGCGATCGATGTGCCGAGCGAGCCGGCCCCGCTGATGAAGTCGGTGGCCGAGTCGCAGGAGCAGCCGTTCATCAAAGGCGTGATGCCGGAGTTCCTGCAGCACCTCGGGATGCGCTGGGCCGTAGGCGGCATGCCGTTCAGCAACACGCCGAGCCGGGAAATGGGTGGCTGGGTGGCGTTTCGCACCGAGACCGAAGAGCGTCAGGTGGATGAGTCCGACCTGCTGGCGCTGGTCGATACGTGGCCGCCGACCACCTTGCCGTACCTGCGTGCGCCGGTGCCGGGCAGCTCGCTGACCTGGACCATCGAGTTCGTCCAGCCGGTGGCGCGGGCCACCACCAAGGATTGGTTCCAGTACTTGGCGGTCATCGATCACGCGCGAGACGGCTACGGGCATGCCGCGGCCAAACTGTGGAGCCCCAGCGGCGAGCTGATGGCGATCAGCCGGCAGACCACCACGGTATTCGGTTAAACCGCACCGACTGGAGGAGGGCGCCGCCAGAGCCGGTGGGACGTCTGACTGTTCGCGTTACAGCACCGGCAGGTCGAAGAATCGTCGTGCACAGGCCGTGGTATGCGCGGCCAGTTGCTCCGGGCTTTCGCCGCGATGGCGCGCCACTTCGTGCAGCACCTCGATAAGGAACGCCGGCTCGTTGTGGCCATGCCTGGGCTTCGGCCGCAGGCTGCGCGGCAGCAGATAGGGCGCGTCGCTCTCCAGCATCAGGCGGCCTTCGGGAATTTCGCGCATCAGCGGATGCAGGTGCGTGCCGCGGCGCTCGTCGCAGATCCAGCCGGTGATGCCGATATGCAGGTCCAGGTCCAGATAGCCGAACAGCGCGCGCTGATCGGCGGTGAAGCAGTGCACCACCGCTGCCGGCAGGCGGTCGCGGAAGTCGCGGAGGATCTCGCGCAGGCGCTGGTCGGCTTCGCGTTCGTGGAGAAACACCGGTAGCTGCAATTCGACGGCGAGGGCGAGTTGCTCCTCCAGGGCCTTTTCCTGCGCGGGGCGCGGCGAGAAGTCGCGATTGAAGTCGAGGCCGCATTCGCCCACCGCGCGCACGCGCTCTGCCCGCAGCAGGGCGCGCAGGCTGTTGCCGGTAGCGGCGGTCCACTCGCTGGCATCGTGCGGGTGCACGCCTGCGGTGCAGAACAGGCGTTGACCACTTTCGTCCAGGCGATGCGCCAGCTCTAGGCTGGCCTCGCTGCCGGCCAGGCTGGTGCCGGTCAGTACCAACTGGCTGACACCGGCGTCATAGGCGCGCTGCAGCGTATTTTCGAGCTGCTTGGCAAAGCTGGCATGGGTCAGGTTGACGCCGATATCGATGAGCTGCATGGTGATGCCTCAAGACGGGCGGGCAGCATAGCAGAGCGTATCTGCATCGTAAAAATACGTTAAATAACAATAGTTTATTTGTATCTCTTAAAGTCGAATGGGCGCAAAGGCTGGCATCTGGCGGTCGGCTATGCGAACCTCCGCGCCCCGCGCTCGGGAACCGAACCGCTGCGCAACGCTCTCAGTCGATCGGTCACCTTGCGACCGATCCGCCCCTGGAGACTCGATGACGCGACTGCTGTTGATTCTGCTCTGCCTGCTGACGTGGCTGCCGATGCCGGCCAACGCCAGCCTGATCGGGCCGCCGGAAACCTGGCAGCGAGCAGGCAGTGCACGTGATCTCGCGCAGATTCGACGCAGCGGCGAGCTGCGGATACTGGTCAATCAGAGCCGGCACAGCTCTGGCGAAGTAAAGGGCCAGAGCATCGGTGTCGAACACCACCGCCTGCAGGCGTTCGCCCAGTACCTGAATCGCAACTCGCGCGACGGCAGCACCGTCGATCTGAAGATCATCCCCAAGGCCAAAGACCAGCTGCTCGCCGCCTTGCAGCGCGGCGAGGGCGACCTGGTGGCGCCAGGCGAGCTGCTCACCGCCCGCAATGGCCAGGACGTGGTCGCCGCCGAGCCGTTTCGCAGCAACGTGCCGCTGGTCATCGTCAGTCGCCAGGGCGATCGGCGTTATCAGCGTCTCGAACAACTGGCCGGGCGTAGCCTGTTGCTACCCGCCGGCAGTGCCGCGGCCGAAGCGCTGCGCAGCGTCAATCAGCGTCTCGCCCAACGCAAACTCGCGCCCATGGCGGTGGAGTGGACCGATCCCAGCTTGGCGGTAGAGGACGTGCTGGAGATGGTTCAGGCCGGCATCTTTCCGCGCACCGCGGTGGAGCTGCCGATTGCCGAGCGCTGGGCCAAGGTCATGCCCAAGCTGCGCATCGATCGCCAACTGGTGTTGACCGACGACGGCGACATGACTTGGTTCGTTCGTCGCGACGCGCCGATGCTGCGCGCCAGTATCGGTCGCTTCCTCAAGACCTATCGCGCGCCCAACGATCAGGACGCCGATTTCCAGCGGGTCTACCGGCGCCTGTACCGCGTGCACAATCCGCTCGGCCAGGCCGACCGCAAGCGTCTGGAGAAGCTGCGCCCGACCCTGCAGCGCTACGCCGATCAGGTGAAGTTCGACTGGCTGACGCTCGCCGCACTGGCCTTCAAGGAGTCGACCCTCAATCCTGCGGCGCGCGGCGCTTCGGGCGCCACCGGGCTGATGCAGATCACCCCGGCGGCGGCCCGCAGCGTCGGCGTCGGCAATGTCCAGGCCCTGGATGGCAACGTGCAGGCCGGCGCCAAGTACCTCGCCATGCTGCGCCGCAACTACTTCAGCAGTGCGCGGATCAATGAGCGCGAACGCATGGCGTTCGTCCTGGCTGCCTACAACCTCGGCCCGGAACGCGTGCAGGGGCTGCGCGCCGAAGCGCGTCGCCGTGGCCTGGACAGCAATCAGTGGTTCTTCCAGGTGGAGCGAATCGCCATGGAGCAACTGGGCATGGGCGTGGTCAGCTACGTCAGCGCGGTGAACAAGTACTACCTCGCCTACGATCGTGAGCGGTACTGGTTGGAGCCGCAGAAGAAGGCCGTCAGCTCGCGCAATTAATCGAAGTATCCGATTCGTATGTCGGGATTTTTGCGCTTTTATGATCGAAAACTACCGATAAACTAGCCTCCATTCCAACTCATCACCCAAAAGGAACCTGGCCTCATGAACAACTCGCTCAAAGCAATCTTCGCCACCCACGCCGGCCTCGGCATCACCCTGCTGCGCGTGGTCACCGGTCTGACCTTCGCCGCGCACGGCTCGCAGAAGCTGTTCGCCTGGTTTGGCGGCTACGGCCTGGCCGGTACCGGCCAGTGGATGGAAAGCATCGGCATCACCCCGGGCTACCTGATGGCCCTGCTGGCCGGTAGTGCCGAATTCTTCGGCGGCCTGGCGCTGGTGGTTGGCCTGCTGGTGCGCCCGGCGGCCGCTGCGCTGATCGTGGCGATGCTGGTGGCGATTGCCAGCGTGCACTGGGCCAACGGTTTCTTCATCACCGCCAACGGCTTCGAGTACGCCATGATCCTCGGCCTGATCAGCGCGGTGCTGCTGATCGAAGGCGCCGGCAAGCTGTCGCTGGATCGCCGCATCGCCAGCTGAGTCTGACGCCGCAAAACAAAAGCCCGCATCGTGCGGGCTTTTGTTGTTCGGGGCGGCTTACAGGCCGGCGGTCTTCAGCCGGTTGGCCTGCTGACGGAACACCGTGACCGGATCGGTCTCGAACAGGCTGGTCAGGCCGAACGTCTGGTTGACCTCATCGAGGTGGTTCATCCGGTAGTTGTCACGAATCACTTGGCCGAGGTGCGAGCTGCAGCGACCGACCAGGCCGTCGTTGGCTTCGCTGAAGGTCAGCGAACTGGCGCCAAGCAACGTATCGCTGACGTCCAGGGCATTGGTCAACGGACTGGTGCCGCCCCAGGAGTAGTAGCGCACGCCGCTGACCGTGTAAGCACCTTCGCCGCAGGCGCTGGTCGGGACGCCTTGCGGGAATTTGGCGTTGAAGCGCGCGGCGCCGGCGCTGTTCAGCGATTCCAGCGAGCCCAGGGCGTTCTGTGGCGTGGTGCTGGGGCTGGTGGAGAGGAAGTTGATCAGCGCGCCGAGGCCGTTGACGATGCCGGCGACAATGGCCTCGCCGCCCGAGCCCGGCGGGATCTGGCGCAGGAAGTCGGCAGTGGCCGAGCCTTTGTGCGGGCTGCCGACACTGGTCACCGAGGCGATCAGGTCCGGGCGTACGCCTGCCACATAGCGGGCGGTGGGGCCGCCATGGCTGTGGCCGACCAGGTTGACCTTGGGTTTTCCGCTGATCGCGACGATTTCCTCGACCTGCGCCAGCAACTGCTCGCCGCGCGCCTCCGAGGTGTCCAGCTGGCTGACTTCGGTGATGTACACCTTGGCGCCGTCGGTGCGCAGCGCGCTAGGGATGCCGTACCAGTAATTGATGCCGAGAATGCTGTCGAAGCCCAGCATGCCGTGGGCGAGGACGATCGGATACTTGGTTTGCGTATAGCCAGTGGAGCCGAACAGACCCGCTTCGGCCTGGCTGCTGAATGCGAAGGCAGTGCCAAGGCACAGGGCGAGCAGAGTGTTGTTCTTGTTCATGTGTGCTCTCGTGGGTGGATGAGGTCCCGGGTGCGCTTCCATGCCCCGTCGATCCAGGCGTGTCCTTCAACCTGGCGGAAGAGAGGGCAGGAAGCATGCCAGCTGCCAATGGCATGGAGAGCGAGGGCTCTGGAGCGAGCCCTGTAGGGAAGTTCGGACGAACGTGCTGGGATCGTCGGCTGTTACGGGGTGAAACCGCAGGTATCGCCGCAGTGTGGAGGGTTACTGGTTGGCTGGCGTGGCAGTTCGCCAGCCCAGCCGAAAGTAAGGGTCAGCTCTGCGGCTTGTTCAATTGCTCGGCGGCCTCCAGACGCAGGCGTTCCTGCGCATTGAAGCCTTCCTCGGCGAGACGCTTGATTGCGGTCTGCTTGTCGACATCGCTCAGACCCTGCTGCGCTTCGATCCGCGCCTTCTCGGCGCTGTAGGTGCTGAGGCGCTGTTTCCACGCGGCACGCTCCTGATCCAGGGCTTCCAGGCGGGTGGTGGCGTCGTTGCCGACCAGCTGCTGGCGCAGCGCACGGATCTGCTCCGGGCTGGCGCCTTGCGCTTCGAGTTCCTGCGTGCGGCTGTGCAGCTCGCTTTGCAGCGACGGCAGCACGCTGTCCTGCAGCGCCTCGGGCAGGCTCTCGCGCAGGCGATCGATCGCCTCGCCCTTGGCGCTGTCGTCCAGCTTGTCATCGCGACTGATGGCCAGGCGTTCGAGGTTGAAGCGGTTGTAGGCCTCTTCCAGGGCGAAGAATGCTTCATGCGCCTCCGGGCTGAAGATTCGCGCACGCAGCTCGTGGACGGCGGCCTCGCGGCGGCGGATGGCGTCGAGATCGGCGAGCACCGGCAGGTCGCGCTCCAGCAGCACCAGCTCGCGCTTGTAGGCGAGGTATTGCTCGAGCAGCGCCTGCGCCTGGCTTTGCGCGGGCTCGTCGAGCACCGCGGCGATGTAATCCTGCAGGCGGCGAATGCTGACTTTCAGTGGTTCTTCACCGATGGCGCTGAGGAAGTAATCGAACAGGTTGCGGATTTCCTGGCTGATGATCAGGTTGCCGGCAGCGTCGACGCGCAGCTGACCATCGATCTCGGTGCCACGGAACGACGGCGGCAGCGCGGCGACGCCGGTCGGCAACGTGGCGGCTGGCGCCCGGTCGACGGCGGCGGCGGGCGCGGGCTCCGGCGCGGTGCTCACGGTATCGGCGACTGGCGCTGCCGCTGGGATTGCCGGTGTGGGCGCGGGGTCCGCTTGCCAGTACAGCAGCAGTGCAACGCAAGCGAGGAAGGTCACAGGGAGCAACAGCAGCAGTTTTTTCACGGAGAGGTCTCATTCAGCTCTGCGACGAAGGAGTGGAGGCCCGAAGGCCTCCACCGGATAGCGCGTTACAGCCCGGCGTTCTTCAGCCGGTTGGCGTGCTGACGATACACGGTGAGCGGGTTGGTTTCGAACAGGCTGACCAGGCCGAAGTTATGGTTGATTTCGTCCAGGTGGTTCATGCGGTAGTCGTCGCGGATCACCTGGCCCAGGTGCGAGGAGCATTTGCCAATGGCACCGTCGCTGGGCGCGCCGTTGAAGGTCAGCGCGGTGGTGCCCATCACCGGGTCGCTGACATCTGCGACATTGGTCAGCGGGCTGGTGCCACTCCAGGAGTAGTAGCGCACGCCGTTGACCGTGTAGGCGCCTTCGCCGCAGGCGCTGGTCGGTACGCCTTGCGGGTACTTGCCGTTGAACACCGCCATGTTTGCCGGGGTGATGTCCGCGCCAGCGGCAGCGGCATCCTGCGGTGTCATGCTGCCGGAGAAGAAGCCGATCAGCGTGCCGAGTGCGGTGAGCAGGGAGTCACGCAGCGGCGCTGCGCCTGGCGCTAGATCGTTGAGCACCGCCGCGGCCTCGGAGCCCTTGTTGGCCCCGCCGACGGTGGAAACCGAGGCGACCAGGTCCGGACGGATTGCCGCAACGTAACGGGCGGTCGGCGCGCCCTGGCTGTGGCCGATCAGGTTGACCTTGGCTTTGCCGGTAATGGCGACGATTTCCTGCACTTGGGCGAGCAGCTGTTCACCGCGGACTTCGTTGCCGTTCTGTGCGCTGACCGACGACAGGTAGACGGTGGCGCCGTCGCTTTGCAAGGCGGCAGGCACGCCGTACCAGTAGCTGACCCCGAGAATGCGGTCGAAGCCCATCCAGCCGTGGCCGAGCACGATCGGATACTGGGTCTTGGTGTAGTTGGTGTCGAAAAGGCCCGCCTGGGCCGTGCCCGCGGCGGTCATGCCCAGCGCCACGCAAAGCGCTACCAAACTTTTGTTCTTATTCATATGCACTCTCGCTAGCTATTTTTTTATTGTGTCGAGCCTGCAGTGCGTCCCTTCTGGCTTCCCATGGTCAGTCGTTGACCCGGGGGCGTGCCAGCACGAGGTGTGCCACGTTTTCTGAGGGACAAGCGCGAAGCGCTCTGGCCTGCGGCTACGCGGGCGGAGGGCGGGGTGGCCTGGAAAGAGGGTGTCGATGCCACCGGTTACAGGCCGTAACGAGAGGATGGGGTAGATGGTCACACTAAGTAGTTAGGTGGACTTACCCTAAAGGGTCGCGAGCGCTCTAGCTCGGGCTTTTCAACTACACGTATGGGTCTCCTGGCGGAAGGGGATTCAAACGGGAAAAGGCCGCGGATCGACCGGAGAAAGCGATTGCAGGTCGCAAGCATTTGGGAGCGTGCGTCCCGATGCTTTCTGTGTGTCCTGGGCAGCGGGGCTTTCGCAGAATCCGTGCCAGTCTCGTGCAATGGCGATGGCGGCGCTCTAGACCGCGGGCCGGGCGTCTTCGGCAGGTTTTCGTATGGAACTCGATCTGTTACGAGGCTACGCAAAAGAGCGCTTGTCGAGTGGCAAAAAGTAGCAGTGTCTTGAATAAATTATCTTTATATTCAATCAGTTACTACCTGAACGGGTAGTGCGCTAGCCCGTTAGGGTCGGTCGATTGGCGAAGGTGGCCGGCGGCGACTACCCCCTGAGGTGATGACGACTCAGGGCCTTGTAACGCGTCCCACCCTGATGGTTTTCAGAAACATAGAGCGCGAAGCTCTCAACCTGCCAGCTGAAGCTCGGTGCCACCGCCAAGCCGCCAGGCAACGCTCGGCAATGTCGGGCGAGCGTCAGATGCGGATGGAAACGCCGGTCCTCGACATCGAAGCCCTGGCTCAGCAAGCGCTCACGCAGGCTGTGCTCCAGAGCAATCAGGGCGTCGGGTGGCCGGCTGGACGCCAAGTGAAGCAAGCCGCCATGCCATCGCTCCAGACGATCGAAGGTGAGCGCGAAGGCCGGGGCGACAATCTCCTCGGCGAGCGCCTTCAGTTCGGCCAGCCTGCCGCGCGGCTGACTGCCGAGGAAGACGAGGGTGATGTGCAGGTTTTCCGCCGCCACTGGCCGGCCGAACGTACCGAGCGCATCTCGCCAGCTGGCCACGCGCGAGGCTAAGTCAGGTGGACAGGGTAGGGCGAAGAACAAACGCAAGGGTGGCGTGGTCATGGCGCTCTCCGGTTCGCGGCCTTGACAGTATTGCGTGGCTCTTCATAGGATTCCGGTCATTGCGCCGATTTAGTCAGCTACTTGCGGGGCGCAGAGGTCGAAGTCGAGGCCTCGAAATACCGCTAAAGCGCTGGTTCGGTGTCGCCTCTCACCGCTGCCCAGCGGGATTCTCGAGGCGGAGACCTACACCATGAGCTGCCCCCAACCGCAGATTCGTCTGACACCGCTGACCAGCGGGCCCCTGCTGCGCAACCCGAAAGTGCTGCTCGGCGGCGAACATCAGCCCACCTTGTTGCGTTATCTCGATGGCTGGCCGAAGCGCTGGCGTCGCCCCTACACCCTGTTGATCCAGTTTGCCCGCGAGGGTGAATCGCTGGCGCGCTTCGCCGACGACAGTTTCGACCTGGCGGTGGTGCAGACGCCGGCGGTCGGGCAGTTACCCGAGCTGGTTAGCCAGCTGACCCGCGTCGCACGCCAGGGCTTGATCACGCGGCGTCCGCCACGCTTGAGCCTTCAGGGGTAATCGATCGCCACGATGTAGCAGAGCTGCTCGCCGGTTGGCGTGTGCACCCGCACCTCGGCGTCCAGCGCCTTGCCGACCAGGGCGCGGGCCAGCGGCGAGTCGATGCTGATGAGGTTCTGTTTCAGGTCGAGCTCGTCGGGGCCGACGATCCGGTAGCGCGACTGGTCGCCGTCTTCGTCCTCGATGGTCACCCAGGCACCGAAGTACACCTTGCCCGGGTCGGAGGGCCGCTGGCTGACCACCTTGAGGTTTTCCAGGCGCTTGGTGAGGAAGCGCACGCGGCTGTCGATCTCGCGCAGCATCTTCTTGCCGTAGGTGTACTCGGCGTTCTCCGAGCGATCGCCCTGGGCCGCTGCCTCGCTCACCGCCTGGGTCACCTGCGGGCGCCGCACATGCCACAGCTCGTGCAGCTCGGCACGCATGCGGGCCTCGCCTTCGGGGGTGATCAGGGGGGTTCCCGCGCTGCGGGGTGGACGGTAGCGGCTCATGGGGACTCTTGATCCGGAAAGGGGCGCCAGTTTACCAAGCTCACCCTTCGCGCAGCACGCTCAGCGGACTGCTCTGCAGCGCGCGACGCGTTCCCAGCAAGCCTGCAGTGGCGATCAGCAGCGCACCGATCAGCGGCAATGTCAGCAGCCAGGGGTGTGGTTGCCACGGCAGGTCGAAGACGTAGCGATAGAGTAGGAAGCTCACCAACTCGCAGCCGGTGGCGGCGAGCAGACCGCTGCTGGCGCCGAGCAGGGCGAACTCGGCCCGTCGCGCTTGCACCAGCAGCTCGCGGCGGGCGCCCAGCGCGCGCAGCAGGGCACCCTGGCGGATGCGTTCGTCGAGGGTGGCCTGCAGGCCGGCGAACAGCACGGCGATGCCGGCGGCGAGGACGAACAGCAGCACGTACTCCACGGCCAGGGTCACCTGATCGAGGATGCTGCGCAGTTGCGCGAGCAGTGCGTCGACCTGCAGCAAGGTGACGGCCGGGAAGGCGCGGGACAGCGCTACCAGTTGCCGATCCTGCTGCGGCGGCAAATAGAAACTGGCCAGGTAGGTCACTGGCAGGTCCCGCAGGGTGCCGGGCTCGAAGATCATGTAGAAGTTGGGTTGGAAGCTATCCCACTCGACCTCGCGCAGGCTGGTGACGCGTGCCTCGCGCTCGATGCCGCCGATGTTGAAGCGCAGGCGGTCGCCGAGTTGTACGTGCAGGCTGGTGGCGAGCTTGGACTCCACCGACACGCCCGGCAGGTCGCTGGCATGTGCCGTACTCCACCAGCTGCCGGCCGCTACATGGTTGCTCACCGGCAGCTCGCTCGCCCAGGTCAGGCTGAGGTCGCGGCGCGACGCGCGCTCGCCTTCGCTGTCCTTGCTGACCAGCTGGCGCACCGGTTCGTCGTTGATTGCCATCAAGCGCCCCGGCACCACCGGGTACAGCGGCGAGGCGTTGGGCGACAGGCGCGCCAGTTCGGCGGCGAAGGCATCACGCTGATCCGGCAGCACGTTGAGGGCGAAATGATTGGGCGCATCGGCCGGCAGTTGCGCCTGCCAGGTATCCAGCAGTTCGCCGCGCAGCAGGGTGATCAGTGCCATCGCCAGCAGAATCAGGCCGAACGCCAAGGCCTGGCCAGCTGCGGCCAGTGGGTGGCGCAGCAACTGCCCCAGGCCGAGGCGCCAGGGTAGCGCGGCACCGGCGAGCAGGCGGCGCAGGCCGCGTAGGCTGAACAGCAACGCACCGCCGAGCAGCAGGGTGACGATCAGGCCGCCGCCGAGCAGGGCCAGGGTCAGCTTCAGGTCGAGGCTGAGGCGCCACATGATCAGGCCGAGCGCCAACACCGCGCCGCCGTAGACCAGCCAGGCGCTGGGTGGCGTGGGCAGCAAGTCGCGGCGAAGCACGCGCAGCGGTGGCACGCGACCGAGTGCGGCGAGCGGCGGCAGCGCGAAGCCGGCCAGGGCCACCAGGCCGATGGCGATGCCGGCCAGCGCCGGGAGCAGGCCGCCGGATGGCACGCGGGTCGGCAGCAGCCCCTGCAATAGATAGAACAAGCCTTGCTGGCCGATCCAGCCGAGCAGGGCGCCGGCCAGGCAGGCGGCACCGCCGAGCAGGGCGAGCTGCAGGGTGAACAGGCCGAGCGCTTCGCGCCTTGACAGACCGAGGCAGCGCAGCAAGGCGCTGGCGTCGAAGCGTCGACTGGCAAAGCGCACGGCGGACAGTGCCACTGCGACCCCGGCCAAGAGCACGGCGGCCAGGCTCGCCAGGTTCAAGTAGCGCTCGGCTCGGCCGAGCGCGCCGCCAATTTGCCGATTGCCGTGGCGGGCATCTTCGATGCGTTGGCTGGGCGCCAGGTCGACGCTAATCGCCTGGCGATAGGCTTCCAGTGTTGCGGACTCGCCGCGCCACAGCTCGCGGTAGCGGACCCGGCTGCCCGGCTGGACGATGCCGGTGGCGGCCAGATCGTCGTAATGCATCAGCACATGCGGGTTGAGGCTGTAGAAGTCGCCGCCGCGGTCTGGTTCGTAGGTCAGCACACGAGTGAGGCGCAGGGTCTTGTTGCCGACGTCGATCCGGTCGCCCGGCTTGAGGTTCAGCGCAGCGAACAGGCGGGCCTCGGCCCAGGCTTCGCCCGGTTGCGGCCCGGCGCTGCTGCTTTCTGGCGCATAGGGCGCCGCGGCACTCTTCAGCTGACCGCGCAGGGGGTAGTGGCTGTCGGCGGCTTTGACGCTGGCCAGCTGGATGCCGTTGTCAGTGGCGATCACGCTGGAGAACTCCACCACCCGCGCCTGCTCCAGGCCCAGGCGTGTGCCGGCGTCGAGTTGTGCAGCGCTCGCCGGTGCGCTGCCCGTCAGTACCAGGTCGGCACCGAGGAACTCGGTGGCGCGCAGCAGCATCGCCGCATTCAGGCGGGCGCCGAAGTAGCCGATGGCGGTGCTGGCGGCGACCGCCACCAGCAGCGCGAAGAACAGCACGCGCATCTCGCCGGCGCGGGTGTCGCGCAGCAGCTGGCGGCACGCCAGGGCAATCAGGCGGGACAGCGGCAGGCCGCGCATCAGGGCGCCACCTGATCGACCAGGCGGCCGCCCTCGAGCCGGATCAACCGGCGGCAGCGGTGCGCCAGGCGTTCATCGTGGGTGACCAGCACCAGGGTGGCGCCGCGTTCCTGGTTCAGCTCGAACAGCAGGTCGCTGATGCGCTCGCCGGTCTGGGTGTCGAGGTTGCCGGTCGGCTCGTCGGCGAACAGTACGTCCGGTTCGGCGACGAAGGCCCGCGCAATCGCTACGCGCTGCTGTTCGCCGCCTGACAGTTGGCGCGGCGCATGGGTAAGGCGTGCGCCCAGGCCGACTCGTTGCAGGAGGGCTGTGGCGCGCTCACGCGCATCGCGGTGGCCTTCCAGTTCGAGTGGCAACATGACGTTTTCCAGCGCGTTGAGGTTGTCCAGCAGCTGGAATGACTGGAAGACAAAGCCGATGTGTTCGGCGCGCACCCGGGCGCGTTGGTCCTCATTCAGCGCCAGCAGGTCATGCCCGGCCAGGGAAATGGCGCCGGCGCTCGGCAGGTCGAGGCCGGCGAGCAGGCCGAGGAGGGTGGATTTGCCGGAGCCAGAGGTGCCGACGATGGCCAGGCTGTCGCCGCGCTGCAGGTTGAGCGAGAGGTCGTGCAGGATGGTCAGGTCGCCTTCCGTGCCGGGGACCACTTTGCTAAGGTTCCGCGCAGTCAGAATGCTCTCGGTCATGGAGAATCCAATGCGTAGCAGGTGGTTGGGCGGTGCCTTGGTGTTGCTGCTATGGACGCAGAGCGCGTTGGCCGGCACCGTGCTGGTCGTCGGGGATAGTATCAGCGCCGCTTTGGGCCTGGATACGGCGCAAGGTTGGGTCGCGCTGCTGCAGCAACGGCTCAAAAATGAGGGCTTCGACTATCAGGTGGTGAACGCGTCGATCAGTGGCGACACCACGGCAGGCGGGCTTTCCCGTCTGCCGGCGTTGCTCGACGCGCACCGTCCTGACCTGGTCATTCTTGAGCTCGGTGGCAACGATGGGCTGCGCGGACAGGCACCCGCACAATTGCAACAGAATCTTGCGGCAATGATCGATCGTGCCGAGGGTGCAGGGGCCAAGGTGCTGCTGCTGGGTATGCGTTTGCCACCCAACTATGGCGAGCGCTACACCAACGCCTTTGCCGGGGTGTTCACCGAACTGGCTCAGGAGAAAGAGGTGCCGTTGGTGCCATTTTTCCTCGAGGGCGTGGGCGGTGTGCCGACGTTGATGCAGGCGGACGGCATTCACCCCAACGCCGGCGCCCAGCCGCGCTTGTTGGACAACCTCTGGCCGAGTCTGAAGCCATTGCTCTGAGGCTTTTCCGCCTAGGGGCTTTCAGCTAATGTTGCGCACCTTGCCCAGGAACCCACCAATGTCGCGCGCTGTCTGGTCGTTGCACGCTTACCAAATGATCGAGCCAGACGAGCAACTGGACCTGTTCGCTTGCCGCGAAATTCGCCTGCATCTGGTGGCGCGGCAACTGGAATTGGGTGGTTTCGCGGACCGTACGCTGTGCGGCGGTCTGTTGCCGGCGCAGCCGCGCTGGTCGGGCGTGAGTCGTGCTTCGCTCCGCGACAAGCGACTGTGTCCTTCCTGCCATGCCGCGTTCCATGCGCGGAAAGCCGGCGAACGGCCCGACTGGCTGGGTTTCTGAGCCCAGCGGCGGCGGTGTACAATCGCCGTTTACCCGTCGTTTTCACGTCAAGGATTTTCGGATGCTGTCGCGCGTTCCCGTGGTCGCTCGTTCTTTATCCCTCGCCACGCTCTTTCTGGCCGGTTCTGCAGGTGCGCTCGAGTTGCCGCTGCCGCCGCCGGGAGAGGATGTCGTCGGCCAGGTGCAAGTGATCAAAGCCAAGTATGAAGACACTTTCGCCGACATCGGCGTGGCCAACGATCTCGGCTATCTGGAAATGGTCGCCGCCAACCCGGGCGTTGACCCTTGGTTGCCGGGCGCGGGCACCGACATCGTGCTGCCGACGCGCTTCATTCTGCCGCCTGGTCCGCGCGAAGGGATCGTGATCAACTTGGCTGAGTACCGCATGTACTACTTCCCGAAAGGCCGGGACGTGGTTTACACCTATCCGCTGGGTATCGGGCGGGAAGGTTGGGGCTCGCCGATCGCCATGACCACTATTACCGGCAAGACGCCTAATCCGGCCTGGTATCCACCCAAGTCCATTCGAGAGGAGCATGCCGCGGATGGCGATCCGTTGCCGGCTATCGTGCCAGCAGGTCCGGATAACCCGTTGGGACCATTCAAGTTCAACCTGGGCACTCCGGGTTACTTGATTCATGGCTCGAACAAGAAGTTCGGTATTGGTATGCGCGTCAGCCACGGCTGTTTCCGTATGCTCAATCCCAACGTGCTGGAATTGGCGAAACTCGTGCCCGTCGGCACCAAGGTGCGCATTCTCAACGAGCCCTATAAGTTCGGCATCAGCGGCGGGAAGATCTATCTCGAAGCCCATACTCCGCTGGATGATCATGGTGACCCCTCAGTAGTCGACAAGCACACGGCAGTGATCAATGCGATGCTCAAGCGCGACGATATGGCGGGCAGCCTGCGTTTGAACTGGGAGGTGGTGCGTGATGTGGTGGCGGCGGAAGATGGTCTTCCGGTCGAAATTGCCGAGCCGGATGCGGCAGTGGCAAGCACTACACCGCCTGCTGCGTTCTGATCACAGTCGCTGTACGGAACCCGTCGAGTGCGATGCGCCGGCGGGTTTTTTATTGCCCGTTATTAGTGCATCAATTATCCGAGGCAATAAAAAAGCCGACTCAGAAGACTGAGTCGGCTTATATAGCCGCGAGGGCTATTACTTGCGGCTGGCTTTTTCCAGCATACGCAGGGCGCGCTCGTTGGCTTCGTCAGCGGTCTGCTGAGCCTTCTGAGCGGCGGCCAGAGCTTCGTCAGCCTTGCGGTAGGCTTCGTCGGCACGGGCTTGAGCGCGAGCAGCTGCGTCTTCAGTCGCAGTCAGACGAGCTTCAGTTTCTTTGGAAGTGCTGCTGCAACCGGTAGCCAGAACTGCGGCCAATGCCAGAGCAGAGAATTTCAGAACGTTGTTCATCGTGTTCCCCTTAAGGTGGATATTCCATAAAGCAACTCCCCGAGCTCGAGGAATTAGCCGGCCTACATACTACCCATTACTTTTAGTAAGTAAACTGACAGAACGCTAGCACGGCTGTTTTTTTCCGGTGGTTGGATGTTTCTTAAGCAAGTGGGAGTGTGGTTGTCTAAAAAACACACAGATTGCTTGGGAAACACACAAACATCCTTTTCTTTGTAGCAGAGATTTGCGCTGCTGCAGCACGCGGGCATGACCGTCTCGCGATCAGGCTGATAAAGTCCCGCAGGTTGGGCTCAAGAATAACAAGCGCTCGAACAAGGACGTCCGCATGTCGAAGATTCTCAAGTGGGGCCTGCTGTCCGTGCTGGCTATCGGATTGCTGATCAAGCTGTCGCTCTGGTGGTCGGTACGTTCGATCATGAACGATGCGATCACTCAGCTTTCACCATTCATGGACATCAGTTATGGCGGGATTACTTCGTCCTTTGATGGGCGGGTGGGTTTGCAAAGTCTGAGCGTTCGCGTACCGGCGGTGAATGACAGTGTGCGAATTGCCCATGCCGAGCTGAAGTTCAATGGTTTGGGGGAGCTGCTGCGTTTCAAGGAGCGCTTGGCCGAGGGCAAGTTTCCCGAGCAGATGGCGCTCAGCCTGAAGGGCGTGGCGCTCGATGTGCATGGTCCGCTCATGCAACAGCTATACGAGACGCCGGCTGAACGTAGCCTGTGGACCGCAATGAGCGAGGTTGCCTGCGGCACTGTGCGTAGTATCGGCACCGATGAGCTGCTGCTGATGGGCTATCGGACCTTCGACACCGATGCCGAGCTTTCTTATCAGTTCAAGCCAGGTGCGCAGTCGCTGGCGCTCAATCTGACCGCCGATAGCCGTGATGTGCTGGATATGCGGTTGGGCCTGTTGCTGTCGAACATGTCGGACAGCCCTGGCGATTTGCGGGTCAATCCGCCTCGTCTCAAGTTGTGGACGATCGAGCTCAATGACAACCAGTATCAGCGCAAGGTGCAGGCGTTTTGTGCTGCTAAGCTTGGTCAGTCCGAAGCCGCCTATGTGCAAACGGCGCTGGACCAGTTCGACAATGCACTACGAGCGCAGCGAATTGCCTTGGATAAACCGGTGTTGGATGGCTATCGACGCTATCTGCAGGATCCGCAAGCGCTGCGCTTGGAGATGAGTCCCACCGAGGGTATGGCCTGGGACGGTCTGCAGTTCTTCGAGCCGAAGGATGTGCTCGCCATGCTGCGCCCGGCGGTATTGGTCAATCAGCAAGTTGTCGAGCCGCTTGGCTTTACCTGGTTCGACCCGACTGCACGGGCTGAACCGAAGGTCGTCGACGTCGTGGCGGTCGAGAAAAGCGAAACGGCGCGCGCCACGCCCCAGTATGAGTTTGTCAGTGTGTCCAGCCTGCCGGAATATGCTGGAAAACGTTTGCAATTCATCACCTATGATGGCGCCTACTATCAGGGTATTTTGCGTAAAGTGGAGAACGGCAAAGCCTTCCTCAGTGTCCAATTTGGGACGGGCGGGGCGGAGATGTTTCTCCGGTTAGATAAGATCGATAAGGTAAGGGTCATGTTTTGAGACCCGGCGAGGAGCGGCGATGAGCGAGGTGTTGTCTATTAGCCATGACCAGGCAGGTCACCGGTTCGAGGCCATTGTGGATGGCGATCGTGCCTACCTGGCGTACATGGATCTGGGGCAACAGACCTTGGATATTTATCGGACGTTTGTGCCGAATTCGTTGCGTGGCCGCGGCATCGCCGCGGCGCTGACCGAGCACGCATTGGCGTATGCCGATCGCTTGGGCTACACGGTGATTCCGTCGTGCTCCTATGTGGAGCGCTACATCGAGCGACGCCAGCGGCAGGCCGCCAAAGGCTGATCGAGGGCGCGTAAACAAAAACGCCGGGCAATGCCCGGCGTTTTTTATGGGTGTCCGCTTAGTCGCGTTTGCGCGCGGGCAGGACGTCCTTGAGCTTGGCGTGCATGCTGCGCACGCTCTTCTCGGTGGCTTCCCAGTCGATGCACGCGTCGGTGATCGATACCCCGTACTTGAGCTGGCACAGGTCCTTCGGAATCGGTTGGCTGCCCCAGCCCAGGTGGCTTTCGACCATCAGGCCGACGATCGAGTTGTTACCCTCGAGGATCTGGTTGGCGACGTTGTCCATGACCAGCGGTTGCAGAGCCGGATCCTTGTTGGAGTTGGCATGGCTGCAGTCGATCATGACGTTCGGGCGGATACCGGCCTTGTTCAGGTCCTGCTCGCAGATCGCCACGCTGACCGAGTCGTAGTTCGGCTTGCCGTTGCCGCCGCGCAGTACCACGTGACCGTAGGCATTGCCTTTGGTGGTGACGATCGACACGCCGCCTTCCTGGTTGATTCCGAGGAAGCGGTGCGGACTGGAAACCGACTGCAAGGCGTTGATGGCCACGGTCAGGCTGCCATCGGTGCCATTCTTGAAGCCGACAGCGGAGGAAAGGCCGGAGGCCATTTCGCGGTGAGTCTGTGATTCAGTGGTGCGCGCGCCGATGGCGGACCAACTGATCAGGTCTTGCAGGTACTGCGGGGAAATCGGGTCGAGCGCTTCGGTCGCGGTCGGCAGGCCCATTTCGGCCAGGTCGCGGAGCAGCTGGCGGCCGATGCGCAGGCCGTCTTCGATCTTGAACGAGTCGTCGAGGTACGGGTCGTTGATCAATCCCTTCCAGCCGACAGTGGTGCGTGGCTTCTCGAAATACACACGCATGACCAGGTACAGGCTGTCCGACACTTCGGCGGCCAGGACTTTCAGGCGCTCGGCATACTCGTGGGCCGCCTTGACGTCGTGGATCGAGCAGGGGCCGATCACGATGAACAGGCGATGGTCCTTGCCATCGAGGATGTTGCGGATCACCTCGCGGCCATTGGCAACGGTGTGCAGGGCGGCGTCGGTCAGGGGGATTTCGTGCTTCAGCTGATCGGGGGTGATCAGAGTCTCGTTGGAAGCGACGTTGAGATCGTCGATCGGTAAATCAGCCATCGTGCTATTCATCAGCTCAGAGTTCACGGGTGCCGGCCGCCAGCCAAGTCCCGTGCGGCGGAGCACAGCATTAAAGACGCAACGGGGGAACGAACCTTAGCGCGTTAAGCGCTGGCTCGACAATGGGGCGGCGGCGGAATGGGCGACCGGAGGTGGCCGAATGCCTCAATCGCGGGGGAAATCTGCCGCATTCTGGTCGATCCATTCGCGCGCCAGCGATTCCACCGGCAGCGCATGGCCGGCCTGTTCCTCGCATTGCTGGCGATAGCGTTCGATCTGGCAGACCTGCTCGACCATGCGCGCACGAAACAGCGTGTCCTCGTCGAGAAAGGTGATGCCAATCAGGTAATCGTCGGCTTGCTTGCGACACCAAGCCACCACGCCGGCGCAGCGGGCCTGCTCGCCGAGCAGCGGAATGCACAGTTCGACCGCCGTGCCCCGGCGAATTGCTTTGGCTGAATTGCAGGCCACGCCGCCGAGGCTGATATTGTGCAACCGCTGCTTGGGCAGAAAGGCATGCTTGCGTTGGACCAGTTCCACGGGTAGTTCCGCCGGATGGCGCAGGTATTGCCGCATGTAACGCAGGCTCCGGTGTTCACCATTTGAATAGTGCTGTCGACAGTATAGTGATCGAGATAGAACTGACTGACCTTGATGCCGACCGCAGCTTGCTCGATTGGCCCGGCACCTCCCTGGTGATCTTTACCGGCGAGGGCTGTGCCAGTTGTCGCTGGGCGCGGCGTGAGCTGCCCAAGCTGAAGCTGCCGCTCGACCGTCTGTGCTGGATCGATGCCGGGCGCAACGGCGGCCTGGTCGAGCGATACGAGGTCTTTCATCTACCCGCCCTATTTGCCGTGCGCGACGGGCGCTTCTTCGGCACCGTGCAGGCTCGACTGAGCCTCTCGGAGCTGACGACTGCGCTGGAGCGGGCATGGCTGCGATTTGAAGAGGAGCTTCCCTGAATGACTGAAACACAGCGTCCGCGCATCGGCATTATCGGCACCGGGGCAATTGGCGGTTTCTATGGGCTGTTGCTGGCGCGTGCCGGCTTTGATGTGCACTTTCTGTTGCGCAGCGAGTACGACGCCGTCGCCGAGCGCGGTTTGTTGCTCAATAGCGCGGTGCACGGCGCGCTGACTCTGCATCCGGTGCAGGCTTACCGCAGCGCGGCGGACCTGCCGCCCTGCGATTGGCTGCTGGTCGGCACCAAGACCACCAGCAACCCGGAATTGGCTCCGGTGATCGCGGCAGCTGCCGCTGAGGGCGCCAAGGTGGTGCTGCTGCAGAACGGTCTGGGCGTCGAAGAGGAACTGCGTCCGCTGCTGCCGGAGGGCCTGCATTTGCTGGGCGGCCTCTGCTACATCTGCGTGCACCGTGACGGTCCGGGGGTGATCGAGCACCAGGCTCTGGGCGCGGTTACCTTCGGCTACCACTCGGGGCCGGCGTCCACCAGCGAGCAGCAGGCGATCGTCGAAGCCGCGGTGGCACTGTTCTCCGCTGCCGGGATCGATGCCAAGGGCATGGCTAATCTGGGCCAGGCGCGCTGGCTGAAGCTGGTGTGGAACGTACCGTACAACGGTCTGGCGGTGCTGCTCGATGGCGGTACCACCAAGCTGATGAAGCAGGCCGACAGCCGCGTGCTGATCGGCGCCATCATGGACGAGGTGGTGCAAGGTGCGCAGGCCTGCGGGCATGCCGTGCCGGAGAACTACGCCGCGCAACTGTTGGCCGCCACCGACCGCATGGCCGACTACCTGCCGAGCATGTACCACGACTACACCCAGCGCCGACCGCTGGAGCTGCACGCCATCTACGCGGCACCCCTGGCTGCGGCTGCCGCCGCCGGTTGCGCGATGCCGCGCGTGGAAATGTTGTATCAGGCGCTACGCTTCCTGGATGAGGGCAACCTGGATTGAGGTCGATATGAGCAAGGGATTGGGCGACAAGCTGGTACTGGCGATTTCCTCGCGGGCGTTGTTCGACTTGAGCGAAAGCCACCGGATCTACGAAAGCGAGGGAGTCGAAGCCTATCGGCAATACCAGATCGACCACGAGGAGGAGACTCTCGCGCCAGGCGACGCCTTTCCCCTGGTGGAGAAGCTGCTGGCCCTCAACGACCGCCTGCAGCAGGCCCGCGTCGAGGTGATCCTGGTGTCGCGCAACAGCGCCGACACCGGCTTGCGCGCCTTCAATTCAATCCAGCACTACAAGCTCGGCATCTCGCGGGCCGCCTTCGTCGGTGGGCGCAGCCCCGATCCCTATCTGGCCGCCTTCGGCTGTCACCTGTTCCTTTCGACCCATGCCGAGGATGTGCGCAACGCCTTGGGCTCTGGATTTGGCGCGGCGACCATCCTCTCGGGTGGCCCACGGCGGGCGGCGAGCACCGAGCTGCGCATCGCCTTCGACGGCGATGCGGTGCTCTTCTCCGACGAATCCGAGCGGATCTACCAGAAGGGCGGATTGGATGCGTTCCAGAGTCACGAGCGGGATTCGGCGCGGGAGCTGCTGGGTGGCGGCCCGTTCAAACCGTTCCTCGCCGCCTTGCACAGCCTGCAGCAGGAGTTTCCCAGCGAGGCATGCCCGATCCGCACGGCGCTGGTGACGGCGCGTTCGGCACCGGCGCACGAGCGGGTGATCCGCACGCTGCGCGAGTGGAACATCCGTCTGGATGAGTCGTTCTTTCTTGGTGGGCTGGAAAAGTCGGCGGTGCTCGAAGCCTTCGGCGCCGACGTGTTCTTCGACGACCAGCTCGGTCACTGCGAGAAGGCGCGCGAGCGGGTCGCCACCGGCCATGTGCCGCACGGCATCAGCAACGAAACGCTGCTCTAGGCACCGCTCATCTTCCCGGCCCGCGGCGGCCGTGCTTTATGGCGCGCGCTGCTAAGCTCAAACCAAGGCGCGCCGGCCGGCGGAGCGGGGAGAGCGCATGATTCGTTCGATTCTCTATGCGACAGATCTCGGGCTGTACGCCACCTATGTGCTGCAGCATGCATTGTTTTTGGCCCGCGCTTTTCGCGCCGAGCTGCATGTCATTCACGCCGTCGAGCCGATGAGCCTATTTGCCGAGTCGGTGCTGAAGAGTTATGTCGATCAGGACACCCTCGAAGAGATCCGCAACAAAGGCCTGAGCACGGTGATGACCAGCATCGAGCGGCGGGTGCTGGATGCCTTCCGTGACGAGCTGGATGGTGCCGACGACCTGGCGCTGGTCCGCGCCGTACGGGTGGTTCAGGGCGATCCACCGCAAGTCATTCTCGAAGAAACCAAGCGTTTGGCGGTCGATCTGCTGGTGGTCGGCAGTCACAGTCATGGCGTGGAACTGGAAGTGCCGATGGGGCGGACGGCCTTGCGCCTGCTGCAGTTGGCCGAAGTTCCGGTGTATCTGGTGCCGATGCTGCAGCACCGTGGGCGTAGCGAGGAGGCGGGCCGTTAGACGAACGGCATGCAGGTCTGAAAAAAACGTCTAGTTTTATTCTTCTAACCATTAATATGGTTATATGACGCCGCTTGCCACCGCAGCGCCGTACTTCGCTTTGAGGGATATCTATGAAGCTTCAGCAATTGCGTTACATCTGGGAAGTAGCGCACCACGACCTCAACGTCTCCGCGACGGCGCAGAGCCTGTATACCTCGCAGCCGGGGATCAGCAAGCAGATCCGCTTGCTGGAAGACGAACTGGGGGTCGAGGTCTTCGCCCGTAGCGGTAAGCACTTGACCCGGGTGACACCCGCTGGCGAACGCATCATCACCACCGCCGGGGAGATTCTGCGCAAGGTCGAGAGCATCAAGCAGATCGCCCAGGAGTTCTCCAACGAGAAGAAAGGCACGCTGTCCATCGCCACCACGCACACCCAGGCGCGCTACGCGCTGCCGGCGGTGATCAGTGCCTTCATCAAGCAGTACCCGGAAGTTTCCCTGCACATGCACCAGGGCACGCCGATGCAGATCGCCGAAATGGCGGCTGACGGCACCGTCGATTTCGCCATCGCCACCGAAGCCCTCGAGCTGTTCGGCGACCTGGTGATGATGCCGTGCTATCGCTGGAACCGTTGCGTGGTGGTGCCCCAAGGCCATCCGCTGACCAAGCTGCCGAAGCTGACCCTCGAGGCGCTGGCCGAATACCCGATCGTCACCTACGTGTTCGGCTTTACCGGCCGCTCCAAGCTCGACGAGGCGTTCAGCCGCCGCGGCCTGTCGCCGAAAGTGGTGTTCACCGCCGCCGACGCCGACGTGATCAAGACCTACGTGCGCCTCGGCCTGGGCGTCGGCATCGTCGCCAAGATGGCCGTCGACACCAAGCTCGACTCCGACCTGGTGGTGCTCGATGCCAGCGAGCTGTTCGAGTCCAGCGTCACCAAGATCGGCTTCCGCCGTGGCACTTTCCTGCGCGGCTTCATGTGCGACTTCATCGAGAAGTTCGCCCCGCACCTCAATCGGGATGTGCTGACCAAGGCCGTGCAGTGCCACAACAAGAGCGAACTGGATGAGCTGTTCCAGGACGTGAAGCTGCCCACCTACTGATCGGGTACGCAGCAAAGAAAAGCCCGGCTTGTGCCGGGCTTTTTCGTTCAGAGACGGTCGAGGCCGTCGCGCTTGGCCAGTTCGGCCAACGCGGCCACATCATCGCTCGGTGCGCTGGCTGTTTTCGGCTCGAGCACGGCATGCAGAAAGGCGAGGAACACCGTGTAGACCTGCTCGCTGCCGTCGTCCTGGCGGACGATGAAGAACGGCGCGCTGTCCACGCCATAGTGCTGGGCAATCATCCAGCCGACCCCGCCGGGGTCGCGCTCGTCGGCGATGACGATGCGATCGATGCGCCCCAGGTAGCCGCGCCGCTCGAGCTGCTCGAGCACGTCGCGGCATTTGCGGCAGTCCTGACCATCGGCCAGGACTTTCTTCACCAGGGTTATGCGCATCGGCTCAGTGCTTCGCGATCAGATTGCCGGCATGCAGCCCGCATTCTTTCTGGGTGGCTTCCTCCCACCACCAGCGACCTTCGCGCTCGTGCTGGTTCGGCAGTACCGGGCGGGTGCAGGGCTCGCAGCCGATGCTGATGAAGCCGCGTTCGTGCAGGGCGTTGTACGGCAACTCGAGCATGCGGATGTAGCCCCAGACCTCCTCGCTGCTCATCTGTGCCAGCGGGTTGAACTTGTACAGGGAGCGCTCCGGCGTGGAGAACGCGCTGTCCACTTCCAGCGCGGCGACCGCGCTACGGGTGCCAGGGCTCTGGTCGCGGCGCTGGCCGGTGGCCCAGGCGCGTACGGTGGAGAGCTTGCGGCGCAGCGGCTCGATCTTGCGGATGCCGCAGCACTCGCCGTGACCATCCTCATAGAAGCTGAACAGGCCCTTTTCCTTGACGAAGGGCTCAAGCAGGCGCGCGTCGGGGGAGAGCACCTCGATGGCGATGCCGTAGTGTTTGCGCACCTGGTCGATGAAGCGATAGGTCTCCGGGTGCAGGCGGCCGGTATCGAGGCTGAACACCTTGACGTTCTTGTTGAGTTTCCAGGCCATGTCGACCAGGACCACGTCCTCGGCGCCACTGAAGGAAATCCACAGGTCGTCGCCGAAATGTTCGAAGGCGAGTTTGAGGATGTCCTGTGGGGACTTGTTGGCGTACGTCGCGGCCAGTTCGGCGACATCGAAGGGGTGGCTCATCAGGCGGGCTTCCTAGTTATGGTGGCGCTGAGCGCTCTGTGCCTGCGATGGTAACAAATCGGCCGCGGCCGCCTAAATAACCATCGAAGCGCGGGACTGTGCTATTTGGCTGCAAGCCACGCGTTGCGCCGCCCAAGGCGAGCGGATAGAGTGCCGCCTTCGTCCAAAACTCGCTGGGAGTGTGCTGTGGAAATCGCCTGTCTCGACCTGGAAGGTGTGCTGGTTCCGGAAATCTGGATCGCCTTCGCTGAAAAAACCGGAATCGACGCGCTCAAGGCGACCACCCGGGACATCCCTGACTACGACGTGCTGATGAAGCAGCGCCTGCGCATCCTCGACGAGCACGGCCTGAAGCTGAAGGACATCCAGGACGTGATCGCCACCCTCAAGCCGCTGGACGGCGCCGTCGAGTTCGTCGACTGGCTGCGTGAGCGTTTCCAGGTGGTGATCCTCTCCGACACCTTCTACGAGTTCTCCCAGCCGCTGATGCGCCAGCTCGGTTTCCCGACCCTGCTGTGCCACAAGCTGATCACCGACGACACCGATCGCGTGGTGGACTACCAACTGCGCCAGAAGGACCCCAAGCGTCAGTCGGTCATCGCCTTCAAGAGCCTGTACTACCGCGTGATCGCCGCCGGCGACTCGTACAACGACACCACCATGCTCTCCGAAGCGCACGCCGGCATTCTGTTCCACGCGCCGGACAACGTGATCCGCGAGTTCCCGCAGTTCCCGGCGGTGCACACCTATGAAGACCTCAAGCGCGAGTTCCTCAAGGCGTCCAACCGCCCGCTGAGCCTGTAAGGTCCGCGCTGACGAAAAAGCCCGCTTCGGCGGGCTTTTTCATGGGGCCAAGAAAGCGCTCAGAGGCGTTCCAGGGTATCGAGCAGCACTTTTACTTTGGTGATCGACTCGCTGTACTCGGCCTGCCAGTCGGAGTCGGCGACAATGCCGCCGCCGCCCCAGCAACTGACCTGGCCGTCCTTGATCAGCAGGCTGCGAATCGCGATCGAACTGTCCATTTCGCCGCGCACGTCGAGGTACAGCAGCGAGCCGCAGTAGATGCTGCGGCGGGTCGGCTCCAGCTCGTCGATGATCTGCATCGCGCGAATCTTCGGCGCGCCGGTGATCGAGCCGCCCGGGAAGCTGCCGGCGATCAGGTCCAGCGCATCCTTGCCGGCCGCCAGCTCGCCGACCACGCTGCTGACCAGGTGGTGGACGTTGGGGTAGCTCTCCAGGGCGAACAGTTCCGGCACCCGCACCGAGCCGGTGCGGCAGCTGCGCCCCAGGTCATTGCGCAGCAGGTCGACGATCATCAGGTTTTCCGCGCGGTCCTTGCGGCTGTCGAGCAGCTCGGCGGCCAGCGCCTGGTCTTCCTCGGGTGTCACGCCGCGCGGCCGGGTGCCCTTGATCGGCCGGGTTTCCACCTGGCCGTCGCTGATGTGCACGAAGCGCTCAGGCGACAGGCTGAGAATCGCGTTGCCGTCCGCCAAGGCGATGAAGCCGGAGAACGGTGTCGGGCAGTTCGCCCGCAGCGCGCGATAGGCAGCCCAGGCGTCGCCCACGCAGGGCGCGCGAAAGCGCTGTGCGAAGTTCACCTGGTAGCAATCGCCGGCCTGGATGTAGGCCTGGATACGCTCGATCGCCTGGCGATAGGTGCTGGCACTGAGATCGGCGCGAAACGGCGCCTGCAGGCGGAAGGACGCGACGGGCGGCGTCGCCGACGCGCTGAACAGCGCGACCAGGCGTTCGCGCTCGGCAGCGGCGAGCTGCGGATGGAACACCAGATAGCTTTCCCGGCGGTGGTGATCGCTGACCAGCGCCCAGGCGTACAGGCCGAAGCGCGCGTCGCCGAGGTCCAGGTCGTCTGCGGCCGCGGCCGGCAGCGATTCCAGGCGACGGCCGAAGTCATAGGACAGATAGCCGACTATTCCGCCGACGAATGGTACGTCGTGATTCTCCGGCGCCACGGTCGGCCCCAGGCGTGCTAGAGCGGTGCGCAAACGCTGCAGGAAATCGTTGGCCGATTCGTCGGCAGCCGGCGCCAATTCTGCCAATGGCCAGGCGCTGAGAAGGTCATAGCGTCCACGTTCGGCGGACGGCCGCCCGGCATCGAGCAGCACCGCGCCCGGGGCATGGCGGATCACGGCGAAGTAGTCGGCAGGGTCGGCCCGGTAGGTTAGGGCGTGCAGCGTGCAGGTAGGCATGCGAGGCTCGGCAAGGCGCGTGCGGCGATTGTAGTCCGCCGCCAGTGATCGTCCTAGAGCCTCTGCATCGGTTTGCTCAAGGCCCCGAACGCTGATTAGTATGCGAACAAGAATTCTAAGATCTGACGTATCACAACAATAACGATCAAGGATCAGAAGCATGGAAGTTGTGCTGGATCCAACCGCCGGCAGCCTGTTGCGTTCCAAGCTGACGGCGCCGCAACTGCCGGTTGATTACCTGCCCAGGCCCTTGGTGCAGGCTGCGATGCAAAGTCATTCCCACGCCCGCTTGTTGTTGTTCTGCGCGCCCGCCGGTTTCGGCAAGACCAGTGCGCTGGCGGCCGTCGCCGAACAGCGCCGTCAGGTCGGCAACGCGGTGGCCTGGGTGTCCCTCGGCGCCGAGGACGACGACCCGTCGCGTTTCTTCCAGAAACTGATCAACGCCCTGGACGCCGCGCTGCCCGGCGTCGGCACTGCCGCGGCAGACATACTCGGCACCGCAATGCAGGTGCCGGTGGCCGCGGTAATGGAAAGCCTGCTGGCTGACCTCAGCCGTCGCGCCGAGCCGCTGCTGCTGGTGCTCGACGATCTGCACCTGGTGCAGGACGCCGAACTGCTCGGCATGCTCGACCGGCTGATCAAGCTCGCCCCGGAGGGCTTCGCCCTGGCGGTCGGCAGTCGCGCCCAGCCGGAGCTGCGTCTGGCCACCTGGCGGGCCCAGGGCCTGCTGCTGGAGATCGGCTCCGACGAGCTGCGCCTGAACAAGGACGAAACCCGCGACTACCTGCGTCAGGGTGGTCTGGCGCTGGACGAGCCGACGCTCAATGCCCTGTACGCGCAGACCGAGGGCTGGATGGTCGGCGTGCACCTGGCCAGCCTGTTGCTGCGCCATCAGCCGCAGGCCTCGGTGCAGATGGCCTCGGTGGCCGGCGACCAGGCCGCGGTAGGTGCCTACCTGCTGTGCACGGTGTTCGAGCAGCTGCCCGCCGAGATGCAGGAGGTGCTGCTGGCGTTGGGCGTTGCCACGCAGGTCAGCGGCGATCTGGCCAATGCCCTGACCGGGCGCCAGGACGGCCAGGCGCTGCTCGAACGGCTCGAGGCGATGCAGCTGTTCCTGCTGCCGCTCGACCGCGAGCGGCAGTGGTACCGCTTCCACAACCTGTTCGCCGAATTCCTCCGCGCGCGGCTCAAGGAGCGCGACCCGGAGCGCCTCAAGCAACTGCACTTCAACGCCAGCCTGTGGTTCACCAACCACCACATGCAGAACCTCGCCATCGAGCACGCCTGCCTGGCGGAAGACCCGGAAATGCTCGCCGCGCTGATCGACGGTTGCGGCCTGGAGCTGATCAACCGCGGTCAGCTCAACCTCATCTACCGCTGGCGCAAGCAGGTGCCGGACGAGATCGCCCAGCGCTTCCCGGTGCTGGTGCTGGCCGATGTCTGGACCCGCGCCGCCGAGCTGTCGCTTCCCGACGCCAATCGCATGCTCGACGAGCAGCTGTCGCGCTGGAGCCAGGCCAAGCAGGGCCCGCTGAATGCCGAAGCCTTGGCGGCGCTGACCATCAAGGCCGTGCTGGCGATGCAGAAGGACGATCTCGACACCTGCCTGGCGCTGGTGCGCAAGGTCGAAGCGCAGCTCGGCCAGCACACCGCGTTCCTCGAGGTGGCGATGCTGATCCTCGGCGCGTTGGCCTACGTGATGCTCGCCCAGCCTGACCAGGCGCGCCGTCTGCTGGCGCTGGCGCAGCAGCGCAAGCACTTCCTCGAAGGCCGCTATCTGGACATGCAGCTGGCCAACGTGGAGATCCTGCTGTACCTGGAGCAGGGCATGGTCCGCCAGGCTCAGCTGCTGTTCGGCCAGTTGCGGCTGCGCGTGCTGCCATGGTTCGGCGAGCGCTCGCGCGCCTGTGCGCTGACCACCATCATCGATTCGCTGATCGCCTACCAGGAGGCCAACCTCGAGCATATCGAGGAGCGCCTGCGCTGGGCGCTGGCCACCGTCGACGTGATCAATCCGATCGACATCTACGCCCAGGGCATGCTCAGCCTGGCGCGCACCCATCGCCTGCAGGAGCGGCCGAAGGAGGCGCAGGCCTGCCTGACCCTGATGCAGAACCTGGCGGCGCGCAACCAGACCTGGCGCTTCTACGCCCAGGCGGTCGGCGAGGATATCGCAATGATCCTCCAGGAACCGGCTGCCGACCGGGTCAAGCGCGCCGAGCAGCGTTTTGCCGCGGTGGAGTGGGCCAAGCTGGCCGGACACTACCAGCGCATGCCGCTCAATCCGGTGCTGTGGGTGCAGGGCCTGACGCGCATTCGCCTACAACAGGCGCGCGGCCACTACAGCGAGGCGCTGCACGAGATCACCCAGCTGCGCAGCCAATTGCAGAACAACTGGCACGGCCTGCAGCGCTTGCGTCTCGACCTGCTCGCCGCGCTCAGCTACCAGCGCCTCGGCTATCAGGAGCGCGCCCGCTCGCTGCTCGTGCAGTGCCTGATCACCGCCGAGCGCGAAGGCATTCGCAGCCTGTTCATCGAGGAGGGCGACGCCATCCAGCAGATGCTCCAGCAGCTCGAATCCGCCGAGCGGCAGCCGACGGTGCAGAGCTTCATCCGTGGCCTGTTGGCGATCTGGCCCGGCCAGGCGGCGCGCAAGTCGCTGGAAGCGTTGGACGAGGGCCTGACCGAGCGCGAGCGCGAGGTGGTCTGCCTGGCGGCCAAGGGCATGTCGAACGAAGAGATCGGTCAACAGCTGGCGCTGGCGCTGGGTACCGTCAAATGGCACCTGCACAACATCTACGAAAAGCTCAAGGTGCGGAACCGGACGCAAGCCATCCGCCGTGCGCGTGAGTTGAGCCTGCTCGATTAAGGGGATGTCCGTGAGCAATCCGAATGCCTTGCCGCTGCTGCGCACCAAGCTGTTTCCGGCGCCGTTCGGCAGCCGCCCGCAGCTGCTGCGTAGCGCGCTGATCGAGCGCCTGTATGCCGGCCGCGAACAGCGCCTGGTGATCCTCAGCGCGCCGGCCGGCTGCGGCAAGAGCACCTTGCTCAGCCAGTACCGTCAGCGCCTGCTCGAGGGCGGCGCGCGCGTGGCCTGGCTGTCCTGCGACGAGTCGGACAGCGAGCCGTCGCGGCTGATGCGCTACCTGGTGGCAGCCATGGAGGTGATCGCTTCTGGCTTCGGCCAGCATGTGCTGGCGGCGCTGCGCGAGTCCGCCAGCGCCTCGCACGAGGTGCTGATCGACGCCTTCGTCGCCGACCTGAAAGGGCTGGAGGGCGAGGTGTACCTGATCCTCGACGACTTCCACCGCATTCGCCATCCGGCGATGCGCGAGGCTTCGCGCTACCTGACCGAGCGCCTGCCCGGCAACTTCCACCTGATCACCAGCATGCGCTACCAGCCGCACCTGCTTGAGCTGCGGCCGACGCCAACCTGGATCATGTCGCTGAAGGGCATTGACCTGCGCATGACCCGCGAGGAGACCGCGACGTATTTCCGCGAGGTCAAACACCTGCCGCTGAGCGCCGAGCAACTGCGCCAGCTGCAGTCGCGCACCGAGGGCTGGATCACCGGTCTGCACCTGGCGGGGCTCTCGCTGCAGCGCCACGCCGACCGCGATGCGTATATCGCCAGCCTGTCCGGCAGCGAGCGCAACATCGCCGACTACCTGGCCGAGGACGTGATGGCCGGGCTGTCCGAGGGCATGTGCCAGTTCCTCGAGCAGACCTCGGTGCTCGACGAGCTGAATGCTGAGCTGTGCAACGCTGTCACCGGCCGTCGCGACGGCCAGGAGATGCTCCAGCGCCTGCAGACCGAGCAGCTGTTCGTGATCCCGCTGGACGACAAGGGCGAGTGGTTCCGCTACCACCACCTGTTCGCCGAATTCCTCCAGGCGCGCCTGGCCAAGCGCGGCGACCCGACCCTGCTGCTGCACACCGCGGCGCGCTGGTGCGACAACCATGACCAGGCCGACCGGGCGATCCGCTACGCGCTGCGTGCGCGCGACTTCCCGTTCGCCGCCGACCTGCTTGAGCGCCAGGGCGCGCGGCTGGTGGCCGGCAACGAGGTGTACGGCATCCTCGGCATGTTCAAGAACCTGCCGGCGGAAGTCATCCACGAGCATCCGGTGTTCCAGATCTTCTATGCCTGGCAGCTGGCCTTCGACCAGAGCTTCGCCGAGGCGGAGGCGCTCATCGAAGACGTCAGCAGCCGCCTGCTGCAGGGCCGTGGCAAGGTCGTGCACTTCGGCATGCTCGAATTGCTCGGCGTCACCCAGGTGCTCAAGGCCCTGGTGCTGCTTTATCAGGACAAGCTCGAGGCCTGCCTGAAGATTTCCCGCCACTGGCTGGGTATGGTGCCGGACAACCAGCCGGTGTTCCGCGCTGCGCTGTCCTGTGTGCAGGCGGCGGCCTATGCGCTGCTCGGCGAGTATGGCGAGGCCGGCAAGTCGATCGCCGTGGCGCGCGACTGCCTGCGCAGCGCCGACAGCGAATACCTGCAGATGATGGCCAGCATGATCGAGTCGCTGATCTGCAAGGAAAACGGCGAGCCGGCGCGCGGCCGCGGACTGGCCGAGGCCGCGCGCGAGCGCGCCGCGCGCCTGTTCGGTCGTCACAACCGGATCGGCGGACCGCTGGTGCTGGCGTATGCCGACCTGCTGTACGAGGAGGACCGCCACGCGCTGGTGCTCGCCGAACTGCCTCGCGCCACCACCTGGCGCGACGTGGCGACCCCGGTCGAGCTGATCAGTCGCGGTGAATTGGTAATGGCGCGCGCACGCTTCTTCGCCGGCGAGGCGGAGGAGGGGCTGGCGCGCCTGGATAGCTGGCTGGCCGAACTGCAAGGTGCGCGTTTCGAGCGGGTGTTCGCCCTGGCGATGGCCTGCAAGGTGCAGTTCCTGTTGTGGTTGGGGCGGCCCAACGAAGCGGGGCGTGCCTGTCTGCAGCTGCAGCAGCACCTCGGCGCACTGCCCGAGGGCCGCTATGCCGACGCCGACGCGGCGCTGGCGATGGCCGAGGCGCGCGTGGCGCTGAGCGAGCGCCGCGCCGACCGCGCACAAGCCTGCCTGGAAGCCTGCCTGGCCAAACAGACGGCGGCGCACCATCGCGACCGGCGTTTGCGTCTGGCCCTGTTACTTTCTGTGGCGTACTGGCGCAAGGGTAACAGCGAGAAGGCCTTCGCCCTGTTCCAGCCGACCCTCGAAGAAGCCTGGCAGAACGGCTATCGCCGGCTGTTCCTCGACGACGCGCTGTGGCTGCTGCCGTTCTGGGAAGCCTGGCAGGCCGCCGAGCCGAAACGCGCGGCGCACTGGGCGGGGATGGCTGCGCAACTGCGCGAGCAGTGCCAGCGGCTCGCCGTCGACCATCAGAATCTTGAAGAAAACCAGGACATTAGCCATCGCGAGCGGGAAATCCTGCGCTTCGTGGCGGCCGGCCTGTCGAATCGCGACATCGCCCAGACGGTGCATCTGTCGGAGGCGACCATCAAGTGGCACCTGCACAACCTGTTCGCCAAGCTCGGCGTGCGCAGTCGCACCCAGGCGGTGCTCAAGGGCAAGAGCATGGGCTTGCTCGGCGAGCTCTAGACCGGGGCTGGAGGAGGGGACGGCCATCGGCCATCCGTTGGATAGGCTGCCAGGCGCACAGCGCGCCAGTAATTTGAGGTTCAGGGCGGGAAGCACGGTGCTTCACGAATCCAGGCTGGCGATACCTAGGGAAGCCATTGCGAGTCTGGAGATCGGCGTGAGCCGGTCCAGTTGTCAGGACAGGACGTCCGCGACAGCAACCTCATCTGAGAACTTGGAGACAACAACAATGAAAAGCTTCAAACAACTGGCTCTTGCTGCAGCTGTCCTGGCCGCTCCGTTCATGGCGCAAGCCGACCTCAAGGCCATGGACGACAGCAGCCTGTCCGCCGTAACCGGTCAGGACGGCATCAGCATCTCCGGTAACTTCAGCGGCTCGATCGGCAACGTCGCCTACATCGACGATGGCAACGCGCTGAACCTCAGCGGTATCTCCTTCAACGGCTTCTCGATCACCGACTCGGCTCCGCTGACCATCGACGTGGTGGAGAGCGGTGGCATCAAGCAACTGGCGATCGGCCTGCCGAGCATGACCGGTACCCTGACCGTCGCGAAGATCAACGTCGGTGGTACTTACACCGCCGCCGCCGGCAGCACCCCGGGCGCTCTGGCAGGCGGCAGCAGCATCGGCGGCCTGGCGGTCTCCGACATCAACATGGGCGGCACCACCGTCAAGATCTGGGGCCACTGAGTTCTGCCCTGCGTCTGACCTGGAAAGCCCTGCCGACGGATGTCGGCGGGGCTTTCTCCTAAATAAAAAAAGTCGCTTCATCAGGACTGCAGATGATCGAAATTCTCTTGGGTAGCCTGATCGGCCTGTTCGGTTTTACCGAGGCGGTGGACACCAAACCGCCGGCGCAAGGCACGGTCAACCTCACCCAGTCGCTGGTGCCGAATGGCCCGCTGCGCGAGACGGTGACCCTCGAGCCGATGAGCCAGCTGCAGTTTCGCAATGTGATTCGCCAGGCCTACGACTACAGCTGCGGTTCCGCGGCGCTGACCGGCCTGCTCGACTACTACCTCGGTCGCAACCTCGAAGAGCGCCAGGTCATGGAAGGTCTGCTGCGCTACGGCGAGGCGGACAAGATCGTCGAACGGCGCGGCTTCTCGTTGCTCGACATGAAGCGCTTCGTCGCTGCGCTGGGCTACAACAGCGGCGGTTTCCGCGCCGAGTTCGCCGACCTGGACGCGCTGGAACACCCGGCCCTGGTGCCGATTCACTACGCCGGCTTCAAGCATTTCGTGGTGGTCCGCGACGTCTACAACGATCACGTGTTCGTCGCCGATCCGGCGCTCGGCAACATCAGTTTCACCCGCACCCGCTTCGAGGAAATCTGGGACCAGAACGTCCTGTTCGTGATCTTCCCGACCGGCCAGGAACCGCAGAACGCCATGGCGCTCACCGAACGCGACCTGCGCATCATCGACGATCGCACGGTCAGCCTGCTGGCGTTCCGCGACTTCCCGCAGATGAGCAAATTCATGGAAAACCAGGCCGACGAGTTGGGCTCTGGGGGCGACATTCAATACATCCGCCGCAAATAGTGGTACGGCAACCAACCCATATAACAAGAAGCCAATGGGGATAGCGTCATGGGTGTTAAGGGGTATGCGTGGCTTGCCATGCTGGCGCTGACGGTTATCGAACCGGTGTGGGCCGACGAGCCATCGGTGGACGATGCGCGCGAGGCGTTGAGCAAGAAGGACGATGACGCCGACAGCGCCAAGGCGCTGGAGCAGGTGTTCCAGGCCTCGGAGAAGAGCTACACCCTGCTGAAGAAGGGCGAGCGCACGCTCACCTACGGCTTCGACTATTCGCTGCTGCGCGACACGCAGATCCAGACCGTGCGCACCGGCAACAACGTGTTCAGCGTGGTGGCGCAGTCCGAGGCGCAGCACACCTTCACCAACTCGTTCACCTTCGACTACGGCGTGTGGGACAACCTGACCTTCAGCATGCGCCTGCCGCTGGTGGCCAAGTACGACACCGAGCGCGAGATCGACGTCTACAGCCTCGGTGACATCTCCGCGAGCCTGCGCTGGCAGCCCTGGTCGTCGCTGCGCGGCAAGCCGGTCTACACCCTGTACGCCACGCTCGGCCTGCCGACCGGCACCAGCCCCTACGACATCAACAACGACAAGGACCTGGCGACCGGCAGCGGTTTCTACAGCGTCGGCGGCGGGCTCAATGTGTCCTACGTGGTCGACCCGGTGGTGCTGTTCGGCTCGCTCGGATACACCTACAACGTGCCGGTTTCCGGCATCCACCAGGTGCGCGGCGGGCGTGAGCTGAACAAGGTCGACCCGGGCTCGGCGTACAACTTCAGTATGGGCTTCGCCTATGCGCTGTCGTACGACGTGTCGCTGTCGACGTCCTACCAGATGTCCTACAACGACAAGCCGGACTACACCTTCGCCGACGCCAGTTTCGAGGGCACCGAGCAGACCAGCGCGATCATGAACTTCTCGCTGGGGCTGCGGACTTCGCCCGACTACATCGTCAACGTCAACGCGGGCTTCGGCATGACCGAGGATTCGCCGGACGTCCTCCTGGGGCTGTCGATGCCCCTCGATATCAAAGGCCTGAAAGCCCAGTAAGCCACCAGCGGACGACCTCATGACGATGCGAATTTCGCCGCTCGCACGGGCGGTTGCCGGGGCGGCTGTGCTCTGGAGCGGCTTCAGCCAGGCGCAGATGGCGCAGAACCTGACCATCGGCAACCCCAAGGCGATGGCCATGGGCAATGCCATCACCGCCGATTACAGCGGTATCGATGCGGTGCACTACAACCCGGCGGCGCTGACCAAGCTCAAGGGTCGGCAGACCATGGTCAAGTTTCTCACCGGGGTGATGGACATCCGCGCCGACTTCGACGCGCCACCCGACTACGGCAGCAACTTCCTCGGTCTCGACGACGACCCGATCGCCAACCGCTCCAGCCGCACCACCGCCGCGGCCATGTACCTGCCGGGCCTCGGTGGCGCCACCGAGGTGCCGCTGCTGTTCGCCCCGCTGGCCGGGTTGTCGATCAACCCGCCGGGCTCCAAGTTCACCTTCGCCACCGACGTCTACGCGCCGCAGGCGCTCGGCTACTCGCGCGGTGACAACGATCCGGCGCGCTACCAGGGCAAGGAAGTGGTGCTGCAGCGCATCACCTACTTCTCGCCGTCGCTCGGCTATCAGGTCAACGACGAACTGTCGGTCGGCCTGTCGATCGGTTTCTCGCACCAGGCCGTGGCGCTCAATCAGGACTTCCGCGCGCCCGGCGTGCTCACCGGCTTCACCGGCATGGCGCAGGACGCGCTGTGCACCATTGACGGCAACCCGTTCGAGATTCTGCTGAACATCTGCGGCGGTGACCTCGGCCCGTTCACCGACATCGCCAACCTCGACATCGACATGCAGCAGTCGCTGTCGCCGACCTGGAACGTCGGCTTCCTCTGGGAGCCGGTGGACTGGTTCGCCTGGGGCGCGGTGTACCAGAGCGAGGCGAAGATGCACCTGCAGGGCAAGTACCGTATCGACTACTCGAGCGACTGGCAGGGCTTCTGGCAGGGCCTGGACAGCTCGCTGATCGGCGCGATCTTCAGCAGCATCACCCCGGACGGGGTGTTCGACGAGGAGGCCGGCAACGTCTCCATGGACCTGACCTATCCGGCGCATTTCTCCACCGGCATCAAGCTGCGTCCGGCGTCGCGCTGGCAGGTCAACTTCGACGTCAAGTGGACCGACTACGCGGCCTGGAAGGAATTCAAGCTGGAGTTCGACCGGCCGCTCGACGTGCTGAAGATCGCCAGCCTGTTCTCCCCGGACAACGCCACGGCGACCACCATCACCCTCGACCGCGACTACGAGTCGGTGTGGAGCTGGGCGGTCGGCGTGCAGTACGACGTCAACGACCGCCTGAGCCTGCGCGCCGGTTTCGAGCCGCGGCCCTCGGCGATTCCCGGCAACAAGGCCGACGTGCTGGCGCCGCTCGGCGACGCCAAGCTGTATGGGCTGGGCATCGGCTATCGATGGGACAAGGACACGCTGATCGACCTTGGCTTCAACTACCTGACCAGCAAGCAGAGCATCCCGGCGCGCTCGAGCTGTAACCTCAACTGTTCGGACATCGACAGCATGGTGTACAACCCCTATGCCGACCTGGACGTGGAAACCAGCGTCAAGGCGTACATCCTCGCGCTGACCTACCAGACGACTTTCTGAGCCCGCCGCCATGCCGATCATCGCGTCTGCCCGTCACCTCCTGCTACCGCTGCTGTGCGGCGTGCTGCCGCTGTCCGCGCCAGCCACCCAGGGGCGTTACTTGACCTGGGTCGACGACCAGGGCGCGGTGCACAACACCTTCATCGACAGTCACTACAGCGAGCAGCAGCGCCAGGCCGCGCGGCGCATCAGCCTCGGCGACCAGGCCCGGCAGCAGGACGCCAAAGCGGCGCAGTGGCCGGGCGAGAAGACCAGCGGCGAGAGCAAGCGGCGCTACTTCACCTGGGTGGATGCCAGCGGCAATCTGCAGAACAGCTTCTACGCCGGCGACCAGCAGTTGGCTGGGCAGCGCGACCAACTGCTGCCAAATGGCGAGCGTTCCGGCGAGTACATCGATGCCGATGTGCTGGAAGGCCGCGGCTACGTGCGCCCTGGTCAGGACAACCCGTACTACACCTGGGTCGACGAGCAAGGCCGGATGCGCAACTCCAGCGTCGTTCCGCAGGCGCGCCGCGAGTCGGGCAGCCAGCCGGTCAAGTACACCGAGGGTCGCCAGGTCCAATTCGCCAACGACAAGCCGCGTCTGCCCTCGCTGGACGGCCAGCCGACTGCGGCCATGCAGGCGCTGCTGGCCGGCAGCAAGGCGGCGGGCGAGGGCCTCTATCAGGACCTGATCAATCACTGCTGCGTGCAACTGGCCGACGATGCCTTCACCGAGTTGTCGGCCGCCGAGCCGCGCTACGAGGAGCTCAATCGCTTCTCGCCGAGCCTGGATTTCCCCATGGGTCGCAGCTACTACGCCGCGCTGAAGCTGCCGCGTTCGCACAGCACCTACGGCCTGCGAGTGCGCAGCTTCGCCAACAAGGGCCTGGTCTATCCGTCGCTGCTGTTCCTCGACGAGGCCAAGCGGCCGACCCGGCTGGTCAGCGACGCGGTCTATCAGCTGCACGGCGAGACCTGGTACCGCTACGCCTTCATCGAGGGCACGGTGCCGGTCAAGGCCGAGGTCGGCGAGCGCTACGTGCTGCTGCTGACCACCGACGAGGACCGCAACCTGCGCACGCTGGACAATAAGCCTTACAAACGCCCGCTGCAGAAGCTGGCGGTGGACGAGGCGGGCATGCAGCAGCATGCGCATGCCGACGAGGGCGGTTTCGAGCTGGCGGTGGTGCGCTAGCGCCCGAGATCGCACAGGCGCAACAAAAAGCCCGGCATCGAGCCGGGCTTTTGCATTACGCGTTGGAACTCAGACTTGCGCCTGCAGCACGTGGCCGAACAGGCCCTGGGAGAAGCGCACGCGCTCTTCCGGGGGTTCCACCACGCCCTTGGCTTCCATCTCGGCGAGCCGCGCCTCGATGGCGTGCGCACGCTTGGTCAGGCCGCAGTCGTTGGCGATCTGGATGTTCAGGCCGGGACGAGCGTTGAGTTCGAGGATCAGGGGGCCCTTGTCCTGGTCGAGGACCATGTCGACACCGATGTAGCCGAGGCCGCACAGCTCGTAGCAGCCGGCTGCGAGCTTCATGAAGCCGTCCCAGTTCGGCAACTGCACGCCATCCACCGCGTTGGCGGTGTCCGGGTGCTTGCTGATCTTGTTGTTCAGCCAGGTACCTTTCAGGGTCACGCCGGTGGCCAGGTCGACCCCGACACCGATGGCGCCCTGGTGCAGGTTGGCCTTGCCGTTCGACTGGCGGGTCGGCAGGCGCAGCATGGCCATCACCGGGTAGCCCTTGAGCACGATGATGCGAATGTCCGGCACACCTTCGTAGCTGATGCTCTTGAAGATCTGGTCCGGGGTCACGCGGTACTCGATCAGCGCGCGGTCGCGGTGGCCGCCGAGCGAGTAGAGACCGGTGAGGATGCTGGAAATCTGGTGCTCGATTTCCTCGTGGCTAACGATCTTGCCGGACACCGTCTTGTAGCGGTCCTCGAAGCGGTCGGCGATCACCAGGATGCCGTCGCCGCCGGCGCCCTGCGCCGGCTTGATCACGAAGTCGTTACGCTCGCCGATGATCTCGCCGAGCTTGTCGATTTCCTTCTCGGTCTCGATGATCCCGTACAGCTCCGGCACATGGATGCCGGCCTCGATGGCCTTGTGCTTGGTGATGATCTTGTCGTCGACGATCGGGTACAGATGCCGTTCGTTGTACTTCAGCACGTAGTCCGCGTTACGCCGGTTGATGCCCATGATGCCTTTGGCTTCGAGGGCTTTCCATCGCTTGATCAGGCCGAACATGGCTCAGTCCTTCAGGAAGGCTTTGAAGCGGAACAGCTCGGTCAGGCGGTAGCCGCGGTAGCGACCCATCGCCAGCATGAAGCCCACCAGAATCAGCAGCACGGCGGGGAAGGTGAACACGAAGTACACCAGTTCCGGCACTTTCATCAGCAGGTGCGCCAGCGAGGCGGCGAACAGCGTGCCGATCGCCGCTTTCATTGCATGGGCGGCACCGCGCTCTTCCCAGGTGATCGACAGACGCTCGATGCTCATGGTCAGGATCACCATCGGGAACAGGGCGACCGACAGGCCACTCTCGAAGCCGAGCTTGTGGCTGAGCAGGCTGATCGCGGCGATGGTCACCACCACGAAGGTCAGCACCACCGACAGGCGCGGCAGCATCTGCAGCTTCAGGTGTTCGAGGTAGGAGCGTAGCGACAGGCCCAGCGTGGTGATCACGGTGAACAGGCCGATACCCCATTCCAGTCCGGTTTCCCGGAAGGCGAGGGCGATCAGCACCGGGGTGAAGGTGCCGAGGGTCTGCAGGCCAATCAGGTTGCGCAGGACCAGGATCACCAGCACGCCGAACGGGATCATGATCATGATCTGGAAGGTCTGCTGGGTGGACAGCGGCAGGCCGTACAGCGAGTACTCGAGGAAGTCGGCGTCGGTGTTCTCGTCGGTCAGCTTGGCCAGGCGGATCGCGTTGATCTCGCTGTTGTTCAGGTTGAAGCTGACCTGGGCCTTCTTGCCACCCTCGATGTTGACCAGCGGCTGGTCGCCGATCCACCAGATCAGGCGGTCGACCGGCATGCCTTGCTCACCGGTTTCCGGGTTGAAGTACAGCCAGTTCTCGCCGTTGAAGCTGCGCATCCACAGCTCCGGGCTCTGCGCCTGGTCGGCGACCAGGCGGATGGTGTGTACGCGTTCCATCGGCACGTGGGCGATGGACAGCAGCAGCTCGATGGTCTTGGCCTTGTTGGGTGTCGACACATCGCCAGCCAGCAGCAGCTTGACGTTGTCGTCGTTGAGGTTGTTGACCCGCTTGATGGTCTCGCTGATGAACGTCTCGACGTCCGCCGAGTGTTGGCGGATCGGCGCAAGCAATGCTTCTGCGGCGATCTTCTCCGGGCCTTCCACGGCGATGCTGTCGCGGAAGATCGGGCCGCTGACCTTGGGCTTCTCACCGCTGTAACGCTTGGTCATCACCAGGCGGTAGTAGAGGGTCTGGTTGCCACTGGCGCGGCGTGCCGACCAGGTGACTTTGCGGTTGCCGTCGGCGCGGTTGATGCTCACGCCGTAGTTATTGGAGACGAAGCTCTCGTTCAGGCTCACGTAGTCCTGGCTGAGCGGCGGCACGAACATCTGCACCTTCACCGGGGTCTTCGGGCTGGCCTGGAATTCGATCTTGGCGTCGATGTTCCACAGGTCGTCGGTTTCATCCTCGGTAACCGGGATGCCGACAATGAAGATCTGATACGCCGTGATCAGCACGCCCAGCGTTACCAGCACGCCGATCAGGACTTTCAGATGGAGGGTGAGAGAGCGCATGTAAATTACTCTGCAGAGTTTGCGTCGGAAGTGCAGTCCGGTTTGCCGGCTGCGTATTTAAGGCTCGGATCGACCAGTGCACCGAAGCGCTTGAGCGCTTCCGAGCCGATCAGAAGTGGGTATTGGAAGGCACTGCGGTCGGTCAAGTTCACTTCGATGCTGCGCAAGGCCGAACCCATGCACACCTCCAGCTCGATCACCGGACGTGCCGTGTAGGTCTTTTCCTCTTCGGCGTTGTAGTCGCCGGAGCGCCGCTTGATCTTGCTGATACGCGCCAGCGGCCGTTCGATCGGGTGCACATGGGCGTCGTCGATGGCGAGGAAGAAGCGCACCCAGGTTTCGCCGTCGCGCTTGAAGCGCTTGATGTCGCGGGCACTCAGCGACGCGGTTTTCGCACCGGTGTCGAGTTTGGCGGCCACTTGCAAGTCGAGCTCGGCCAGCGTCGCGTATTCATTGAGTCCATAGACCGTCTTGTCGGCGGCGAGACTCAGGCCGGGCAATAAGAGCAGGCAAAACAGCAGGGCTAGGGGCTCGAGTCTCATAAATCCCGTGAGGTACAGAACAAACGCGTGAAGTCTAGCAGGCGCGGCCTGGCCGCCCTGCCGATGCAGGCGGCGGCATTCTAGCATGCGGGTTTTCTGCGGCGACAGGTCGCATATGGTCCTTTGTGGCAGTCAGTCAAGGCGGTGAAAATTTTTTAGCATTAGCAGATTGTCGACAATCAATTGACATGGATGGGTGGCGTCGCTAGATTTCCGCCCATAAGTTCAATGGTGTGTCGACAATATGTTGGATGCAACTGAAGTGGCCGTCACGGCCCCCGACGATGGCGAGACGCTCTCGGAACATGTGTTCCGGCGCATCCAGGCGGCCATCGTGCGCGGCGAAATCGCCCCGGGCAGCAAGATTTCCGAGCCGGAGCTGGCGCGCACCTACGGCATCAGCCGCGGCCCGCTGCGCGAGGCGATCCACCGTCTGGAAGGCCAGCGCCTGCTGGTCCGCGTGCCGCACGTTGGCGCGCGGGTGGTGTCGCTGAGCCAGGCCGAGCTGGTCGAACTGTACGAAATCCGCGAATCGCTGGAAGGCATGGCCTGTCGCCTGGCCGCCGAGCGCATGAGCGCGGAAGAGATCGACGAACTGCGCCGCCTGCTCGACCTGCACGAGCAGGACGAGGCCTTCAAGGCTGGCGTCGGCTACTACCAGCAGGAAGGCGACTTCGACTTCCACTACCGAATCATCCAGGGCAGTGGCAACCGCACGCTGACCCAGATGCTCTGCGGCGAGATGTACCAGTTGGTGCGCATGTATCGCCTGCAGTTCTCCGCCACGCCGAACCGCCCACGTCAGGCGTTCGCCGAGCACCACCGAATTCTCGATGCCATCGCCGACCGAGACGGCGAACTGGCCGAGTTGCTGATGCGCCGTCACATCGGGGCATCGAAGCGCAATGTCGAGCGCCACTACCTTGGTGCTCCCACCCAGACAATTCCACGAGGTGAGTCATGAGTTTGAAAACCCCAGGTCAGCGTTTCCGCGATGCTCTCGCCGAAGAGAGCCCGCTGCAGGTGATTGGCGCGATCAATGCCAACCACGCGCTGCTGGCCAAGCGTGCCGGCTTCCGGGCCATCTACCTGTCCGGTGGCGGTGTTGCCGCCGGCTCGCTGGGCCTGCCGGACCTGGGTATCAATACCCTGGATGACGTACTCACCGATGTGCGCCGCATCACCGACGTCTGCGACCTGCCGCTGCTGGTGGACATCGATACCGGCTTCGGCCCGAGTGCGTTCAACATCGAGCGTACCGTCAAGAACCTGATCAAGGCCGGCGCCGCCGCTGCGCACATCGAGGACCAGGTCGGCGCCAAGCGCTGCGGTCACCGTCCGGGCAAGGAAATCGTCTCCACCGAGGAGATGGCCGACCGCGTCAAGGCGGCCGCCGATGCCAAGACCGACCCGAATTTCTTCCTGATCGCCCGTACCGACGCCATCCAGGCCGAAGGCGTGGACGCCGCCATCGAGCGCTGCCAGCGCTACGTCGAGGCTGGTGCCGATGCGATCTTCGCCGAAGCCGCCTACGACCTGCCGACCTACGCGCGCTTCGTCAAGGAGCTGAACGTCCCGATCCTGGCCAACATCACCGAGTTCGGCGCCACCCCGCTGTTCTCCCGTGACGAACTGGCCTCGGTCGGTGTGGCGATCCAGCTCTACCCGCTGTCCGCCTTCCGTGCCGCCAACAAGGCTGCCGAGGCCGTGTACACCGCGGTGCGCCGCGATGGCCACCAGAAGGAAGTCATCGACCTGATGCAGACCCGTGCCGAGCTGTACGACCGCATCGGCTACCACGCTTTCGAGCAGAAGCTGGACGCGCTGTTCGCAGCCAAGAAATAACCGGCACGCAGGCCCCGTGCCCCGCGCACGGTGGCCTGCGGAGAACAACAAGCAGTACCCAACCGGATTACCTGAGGAGATACGAGCGATGAGCGCGACTGAAACGACCGCCCCTACCTTCAAGCCGAAGAAGTCGGTGGCCCTGAGTGGCACCGCCGCCGGCAACACCGCCCTGTGCACCGTTGGCCGCACCGGTAACGACCTGCACTACCGTGGCTACGACGTGCTCGACTTCGCCAACCGTTGCGAATTCGAAGAAATCGCCCACCTGCTGGTGCACGGCAAGCTGCCGAACGTCGCCGAACTGGCTGGTTACAAGGCCAAGCTCAAGGCCCTGCGCGGCATCCCGGCCGCCCTCAAAGCCTCCCTCGAGCAACTGCCGCCGTCCGCCCACCCGATGGACGTGATGCGTACCGCCGTGTCCGTGCTGGGCTGCGTGTCGCCGGAGAAGGAAGACCACAACCACCCGGGCGCCCGGGACATCGCCGACAAGCTGATGGCTTCGCTGGGTTCCGCGCTGCTGTACTGGTACCACTTCAGCCACAACGGCAAGCGCATCGACGTGGAAACCGACGATGACTCCATCGGCGGTCACTTCCTGCACCTGCTGCACGGCGAGAAGCCGCGTGCGTCCTGGGTGCGCGCCATGCACACCTCGCTGAACCTGTACGCCGAGCATGAGTTCAACGCGTCGACCTTCACCTCGCGGGTGATCGCCGGCACCGGTTCCGACATGTACTCCTGCATCGCCGGCGCCATCGGCGCGCTGCGCGGTCCGAAGCACGGCGGCGCCAACGAAGTGGCCTTCGAGATCCAGAAGCGCTACGACAACCCGGACGAGGCCGAGGCCGACATTCGTGCTCGCGTCGAGAAGAAGGAAGTCGTGATCGGCTTCGGTCACCCGGTCTACACCGTGGCCGATCCGCGCAACAAGGTGATCAAGGAAGTCGCTCACGAGCTGTCCGCCGAGCAGAGCAACACCAAGATGTATGACATCGCCGAGCGCCTGGAAACCATCATGTGGGACATCAAGAAGATGTTCCCCAACCTCGATTGGTTCAGCGCCGTCAGCTACCACATGATGGGCGTGCCCACCGCGATGTTCACCCCGCTGTTCGTGATCGCCCGCACCTCCGGCTGGTCGTCCCACGTCATCGAACAACGCATCGACGGCAAGATCATCCGCCCGAGCGCCAACTACACAGGTCCTGAAGACCTGAAGTTCGTGCCGCTCAAGGATCGTAAATAAGATGAACACCCAATACCGTAAAAGCCTGCCGGGCACACAACTGGACTACTTTGACGCCCGCGCGGCTGTCGAAGAGATCCAGGCTGGTGCCTGGGCAAAACTGCCGTACACCTCCCGTGTGCTTGCCGAGCAGCTGGTACGCCGCTGCGAGCCGGCGGACCTGACCGCTTCGCTGGAGCAGCTGGTCTACCGCAAGCGCGATCTGGACTTCCCTTGGTACCCGGCCCGCGTGGTCTGCCACGACATCCTTGGCCAGACCGCTCTGGTCGACCTGGCCGGCCTGCGTGATGCCATCGCCGACCAGGGCGGTGACCCGTCCAAGGTCAACCCGGTGGTGCCGACCCAGCTGATCGTCGACCACTCGCTGGCCGTGGAAGCGCCGGGCTTCGACCCGGATGCTTTCGAGAAGAACCGCGCCATCGAAGACCGTCGCAACGAGGACCGCTTCCACTTCATCGAGTGGACCAAGACCGCGTTCAAGAACGTCGACGTGATCCCGGCCGGCAACGGCATCATGCACCAGATCAACCTGGAGAAAATGAGCCCGGTGATCCAGGCGCGTGGCGGCGTGGCGTTCCCCGATACCTGCGTCGGCACTGATTCGCACACCCCGCACGTGGATGCCCTGGGCGTGATCGCCATCGGCGTCGGCGGCCTGGAAGCGGAAACCGTGATGCTCGGCCATCCGTCGATGATGCGCCTGCCCGACATCGTCGGCGTCGAGCTGACCGGTAAGCGCAAGCCGGGCATCACTGCCACCGACATCGTGTTGGCCATCACCGAGTTCCTGCGCAAGGAACGTGTGGTCGGCGCTTATGTCGAGTTCTTCGGCGAAGGCGCTGACAGCCTGTCGATCGGCGACCGCGCGACCATCTCCAACATGTGCCCGGAATACGGCGCCACTGCCTCGATGTTCTACATCGACGGTCAGACCATCGACTACCTCAAGCTGACTGGCCGCGAGCCGGAGCAGGTCGCGCTGGTGGAGAACTACGCCAAGACCCTGGGTCTGTGGAGCGACGCGCTGAAGACCGCCGAGTACGAGCGTGTGCTGAGCTTCGACCTGGCTAGCGTAGTGCGCAACATGGCCGGCCCGTCCAACCCGCACCGCCGTCTGCCGACCTCGGCGCTGGCCGAGCGCGGTATCGCCGACGAGGCCAAGCTGCAGTCCGGCAAGGTCGAGGAAGCCGAAGGCCTGATGCCGGACGGCGCGGTGATCATCGCCGCCATCACCAGCTGCACCAACACTTCCAACCCGCGCAACGTGGTGGCCGCCGGTCTGGTGGCGAAGAAGGCCAACGCGCTGGGCATGGTACGCAAGCCGTGGGTGAAGACTTCCTTCGCTCCGGGCTCCAAGGTCGCCAAGCTGTACCTGGAAGAAGCCGGCCTGCTGCCGGAACTGGAGAAGCTGGGCTTCGGCATCGTCGGCTACGCCTGCACCACCTGCAACGGCATGTCCGGCGCGCTGGACCCGGTGATCCAGCAGGAAATCATCGACCGTGACCTGTACGCCACCGCCGTGCTGTCGGGCAACCGCAACTTCGACGGTCGTATCCACCCCTACGCCAAGCAGGCCTTCCTGGCCTCGCCGCCGCTGGTAGTGGCCTACGCCCTCGCCGGTACCGTGCGCTTCGACATCGAGCAGGACGTGCTGGGCACCGATCAGAACGGCAATCCGGTCACCCTGAAGGACCTGTGGCCATCCGACGAAGAGATCGACGCCATCGTCGCTTCCAGCGTCAAGCCGGAGCAGTTCCGCCAGATCTACATCCCGATGTTCGATCTGGGCAGCGTTCAGGAAGCGGAAAGTCCGCTGTACGACTGGCGCCCGATGTCCACCTACATCCGCCGTCCGCCGTACTGGGAAGGCGCGCTGGCGGGTGAGCGCACCCTGAAGGGCATGCGTCCGCTGGCGGTGCTGCCGGACAACATCACCACCGACCACCTGTCGCCGTCCAACGCGATCCAGATGAGCTCGGCCGCCGGTGAATACCTGCACAAGATGGGCGTGCCGGAGGAGGACTTCAACTCCTACGCCACCCACCGCGGCGACCACCTGACGGCACAGCGCGCTACGTTCGCCAACAAGGAACTGGTCAATGAAATGGCCATTGTTGACGGTGCTGTGAAGAAGGGTTCGCTGGCCCGTGTCGAGCCGGAGGGCCAGGTCATGCGCATGTGGGAAGCCATCGAAACCTACATGAACCGCAAGCAGCCGCTGATCATCGTCGCCGGCGCCGACTACGGTCAGGGCTCGTCCCGCGACTGGGCGGCCAAGGGCGTGCGTCTGGCTGGCGTGGAAGTGATCGTCGCCGAAGGCTTCGAGCGCATCCACCGCACCAACCTGGTCGGTATGGGCGTGCTGCCGGTGGAGTTCAAGCCGGGCACCACCCGCCTGACCCTCGGCATCGACGGCACCGAAACCTACGACATCAAGGGCGACCTGTCGCCGCGCTGCGACCTGACCCTGGTGGTCAATCGCCGCAACGGTGAAGTGGTCGAAGTGCCGGTGACCTGCCGCCTGGACACCGCTGCCGATGTCAGTGTGTACAACGCCGGTGGCGTGCTGCAACGCTTCGCCAAGGACTTCCTGAAGTCCTCCGCCGAGGCCGCGACTGCCTAAGTGAGACTCCGCCGCGGGGTGGCGACACCCCGCGGCGGGCTATCCGGCATCCTGTAGGAGCCAGCTTGCTGGCGATCGACGCCGTATCAGGCTGGCTCCTACAGGCTACCGAACCCCAGTTTTGCCGCGAAGGAAAAGACATGAGCCACGTACCCCAGATCAAAGTTCCTGCCACCTACATCCGCGGCGGCACCAGCAAGGGCGTGTTCTTCCGCCTGCAGGACCTGCCCGAACGCTGCCAGGTGCCAGGCAAGGCACGTGACCAGTTGTTCATGCGTGTGATCGGCAGCCCCGATCCCTATTCGGCGCATATCGACGGCATGGGCGGCGCGACTTCCAGCACCAGCAAGTGCGTGATCCTGTCGAAGAGCAGCCAGCCCGGCCATGACGTGGATTACCTCTACGGCCAGATATCCATCGACAAGGCCTTCGTCGACTGGAGCGGTAACTGCGGCAACCTGTCGACCGCGGCCGGCGCGTTCGCCCTGCATGCGGGCCTGGTCGATCCGGAGCGCATCCCGGACAACGGCACCTGCGTGGTGCGCATCTGGCAGGCCAACATCCAGAAAACCATCATCGCCCATGTGCCGGTCAGCAATGGCCAGGTGCAGGAAACCGGTGACTTTGACCTCGACGGCGTGACCTTTCCGGCCGCGGAAATCGTGCTGGAGTTCCTCGATCCGTCCGACGACGGCGAGGAGGGCGGTTCGATGTTCCCCACCGGCAACCTGATCGACGACCTGGAAGTGCCGGGTGTTGGCACCTTCAAGGCGACCATGATCACTGCCGGCATTCCCACCGTGTTCGTCAATGCCGAAGACATCGGCTATCAGGGCACCGAGCTGCGTGAGGCCATCAACGGCGATCCGGAGCAATTGGCGCGTTTCGAGAAGATTCGCATCGCCGGCGCCCTGCGCATGGGCCTGATCAAAACCCCGGAAGAGGCGGCGACCCGCCAGCACACGCCGAAGATCGCCTTCGTCTCGAAACCCAAGACCTATCAGGCGTCCAGCGGCAAGGAAGTCAGCGCTGGCGACGTCGATTTGCTGGTGCGTGCACTGTCGATGGGCAAGCTGCACCACGCCATGATGGGTACTTGTGCGGTGGCTATCGGTACTGCGGCAGCCGTGCCCGGCACGTTGGTCAACCTCGCAGCCGGTGGTGGCGAGCGCACCGCGGTGCGTTTCGGTCATCCGTCCGGCACCTTGCGTGTCGGCGCCGAGGCCAAACAGGTCGACGGCGAGTGGACGGTGACCAAGGCCATCATGAGCCGCAGCGCGCGGGTGCTGATGGAAGGTTGGGTACGGGTCCCTGGCGACGCGTTCTGAGTGCGATCTACCGGGCCCGCATAGGCGGACCTGGTAGCTTCTGGGGCGCGAAGGCGAGGGCGGAACGTCCGAGCTAGACGTGTCGCCAGGCAAACAAAAGCCCGCAGGCGCGGGCTTGGCGAGGGCGCGGCGGGTCGCTTACTTCAGGCGCCGTTCCACGCCTTTCTCCACCAGGATCTTGGCGGAAATCTCTTCCACCGAGAAATGCGTGGAGTTGATGAAGTTGATGTTCTCGCGGCGCAGCAGGGCTTCCACTTCGCGGACTTCGAACTCGCACTGGGCGTAGCTGGCGTAGCGGCTGTTGGGCTTGCGCTCGTTGCGAATCGCCGCCAGGCGGTCCGGGTCGATGGTCAGGCCGAACAGCTTGTGCTTGTAGGGCTTGAGCGCGGCCGGAAGCTGCAGGCGCTCCATGTCGTCTTCGGTGAGTGGGTAGTTGGCGGCTCGGATGCCGTACTGCATGGCCATGTACAGGCAGGTCGGTGTCTTGCCGCAGCGCGACACGCCGATCAGGATCAGGTCGGCCTTGTCGTAGTAGTGGGTGCGCGCGCCGTCGTCGTTGTCGAGGGCGAAGTTGACCGCCTCGATACGCTCCATGTAGTTGCTGCTGTGGGCGATCGAATGCGACTTGCCGACGCTATACGACGAGTGGGAAGTCAGTTCCTGTTCGAGGGGGGACAAAAACGTCGAAAAGATGTCAATCATGAAGCCATCGGATTTCGCCAGAACGTCGCGAATATCCTGGTTTACCACGGTGTCGAAGATGATCGGCCGGGCGCCGTCTTTCTCGGCAGCTGCGTTGATTTGTTGTACCATGGCGCGCGCTTTTTCAACGCTGTCGATGTACGGTCGGGTCAGCTTCGTGAACGTGATGTTCTCGAATTGCGCCAGCAGGCTCTGGCCCAAGGTTTCGGCGGTGATGCCGGTGCCGTCCGAGATGAAGAAAGCGGTTCGTTTCATTTGCGCCTTGGGCCTTAAGCTGGGAACGATTCTTAGCTATCATAGGCCCCCTTTCGCCGGGCCCGCATTGGTCGGCATTTTGACTTATTTGTCAGGGCCAAAGCCATCGCGCGCGGCGGCTTTCCCGAATATCAAGTGGAGAGATCACCTTGGTTGAGTACGTAGTTTCCCTCGATAAGCTCGGCGTCCACGATGTTGAGCACGTAGGGGGCAAGAACGCCTCCCTGGGCGAGATGATCAGCAACCTGGCTGGTGCCGGTGTATCGGTTCCCGGCGGTTTCGCCACTACGGCCCAGGCCTATCGTGACTTCCTCGAGCAAAGCGGCCTGAACGAGCGCATCCACGCGGCGCTCGACGCGCTGGACGTGGACGACGTCAGCGCCCTGGTCAAGACCGGCGCACAGATTCGCCAGTGGGTGATGGAAGCCGAGTTTCCCGAGCGTCTCAACGCCGAAATTCGCAGCGCCTTCGCCGCCATGGCTGACGGCAATGACAACATGGCCGTCGCCGTGCGCTCTTCGGCGACTGCCGAAGACCTGCCGGACGCGTCCTTCGCCGGCCAGCAAGAGACCTTCCTGAACATCCGTGGCGTGGACAACGTGATCCGCGCCGCCAAGGAAGTCTTCGCCTCCCTGTTCAACGATCGCGCCATCGCCTACCGCGTGCACCAGGGCTTCGACCACAAGCTGGTCGCCCTGTCCGCCGGCGTGCAGCGCATGGTCCGTTCGGAAACCGGCACCGCCGGCGTGATGTTCACCCTGGACACCGAATCCGGTTTCCGTGACGTGGTGTTCATCACCGGTGCCTACGGCCTCGGCGAGACCGTGGTGCAGGGTGCCGTCAACCCGGACGAGTTCTACGTTCACAAGCAGACCCTGGAAGCTGGCCGCCCGGCCATCCTGCGCCGCAACCTCGGCAGCAAGGCAATCAAGATGGTCTATGGCGATGAAGCCAAGGCCGGTAAGTCGGTCAAGGTGGTCGACGTCGACCACGCCGACCGCGCGCGCTTCTGCCTGAGCGATGCCGAAGTGGCCGAGCTGGCCAAGCAGGCGATGATCATCGAGAAGCACTACCAGCGCCCGATGGACATCGAGTGGGCCAAAGACGGCGACGACGGCAAGCTGTACATCGTCCAGGCCCGTCCGGAAACCGTGAAGAGCCGCAGCAGCGCCAACGTCATGGAGCGCTACCTGCTCAAGGAAACCGGCAAGGTGCTGGTCGAAGGTCGCGCGATCGGTCAGAAGATCGGCGCCGGCAAGGTGCGGGTGATCAACGATATCGCCGAGATGGACAAGGTCCAGCCGGGCGACGTGCTGGTCTCCGACATGACCGACCCGGACTGGGAGCCGGTGATGAAGCGCGCCAGCGCCATCGTCACCAACCGCGGCGGGCGCACCTGCCACGCGGCGATCATCGCCCGTGAGCTGGGCATCCCGGCAGTGGTTGGTTGCGGCAACGCCACCCAGGTGCTGAAAGACGGCCAGGGCGTTACCGTGTCCTGCGCCGAAGGCGATACCGGCTTCATCTTCGAAGGTGAGCTGGGCTTCGATATCCGTCAGAACTCGGTCGATGCCATGCCCGAGCTGCCATTCAAGATCATGATGAACGTCGGCAACCCGGATCGCGCATTCGACTTCGCCCAACTGCCGAACGAAGGTGTGGGCCTCGCCCGCCTGGAATTCATCATCAACCGCATGATCGGCGTGCACCCGAAGGCGCTGCTGAACTTCGCCAGCCTGCCGGCCGACATCAAGGACAGCGTCGAGAAGCGCATCGCCGGTTACGACGATCCGGTCGGCTTCTACGTCGAGAAGCTGGTCGAGGGCATTAGCACCCTGGCCGCAGCGTTCTGGCCGAAGAAGGTCATCGTGCGTCTGTCGGACTTCAAGTCCAACGAATATGCCAACCTGATCGGCGGCAAGCTGTACGAGCCGGAAGAAGAGAACCCGATGCTCGGCTTCCGTGGCGCTTCGCGTTACATCAGCGAGTCGTTCCGTGACTGCTTCGAGCTCGAGTGCCGTGCACTGAAGAAAGTCCGCAACGAAATGGGCCTGACTAACGTCGAGATCATGGTGCCGTTCGTGCGCACTCTGGGCGAAGGCAGCCAGGTGGTCGAGTTGCTCGCCAACAACGGTCTCAAGCGCGGCGAAAATGGCCTGCGCGTGATCATGATGTGTGAGCTGCCGTCCAACGCCCTGCTGGCCGAGGAATTCCTCGAGTTCTTCGACGGCTTCTCGATCGGCTCCAACGACCTGACGCAGCTGACCTTGGGTCTGGATCGCGACTCCGGGATCATTGCCCACCTGTTCGATGAGCGGAATCCGGCGGTCAAGAAGCTGTTGGCCAACGCCATTCAGGCCTGCCGCAAGGCCGGCAAGTACATCGGCATCTGCGGTCAGGGCCCATCGGACCACCCGGATCTGGCCAAATGGCTGATGGAGCAGGGCATCGAAAGCGTGTCGCTGAACCCGGACTCGGTGCTGGAGACCTGGTTCTTCCTGGCCGAAGGTCAGCAGGCCTGAGTCGCTAGCTCACAGTGGAAAAGGGCGGGATTGATCCCGCCCTTTTTTGTGCCAGTCATTTTTCGTTCGTAGTGCTATGCAAAGCAGTAGTGAATTATTTCCTGTCGCGCTGATGAGTGCCGAATTGCGCGGCGACCTGAGTGAGGATGTCTACCGTCTGAAGCCCGGCAACAGCCCGGACGGGACGGTAGAGCTGGCGCTGACTCGGCTTGGCCTGCATCAGCAGGAGAGCCGCCGCGGCGTGCCGGTCATCCTGTTGCACGGCAGTTTCTCCAATCGACGCTTCTGGTACTCGCCCAAGGGGCTCGGTCTGGGCCCTTACTTGGCGCGTGCCGGCTTCGACGTGTGGATCGCGGAGATGCGCGGCCACGGCCTGTCGCCGCGCAATCGCGACTATCGACACAACCGCGTCGCCGACTACGCCCGCTACGACCTGCCGGCCATCGCCGAGTTCGTGCACGAGCAGGCGGGGCAGGCTGCGCATTGGATTGGCCACTCGTTGGGCGGCATCATCCTGGCCGCAGCGCTCGGTGGGCATTACCTGGGCGAAGAGCGGGTGGCCTCGGCGGCATTGTTCGGCAGTCAGATCAGTCGCACCTATTGGCCGCTGAAAGTGCCGCCGGTGGAGTGGGGCGGGCGTTTCCTGCTCAAGCGTTTTCCCGCGCTGTCCGGGCCCGGCCTCAAGCGCGGTCCCGAGGATGAACCGATCGGTTTGGCCCTGGAAACCTTGCGCTGGCACGGCCTCTTTGGTCGCTTCGGTGAGCCGGGGCGCGATTGGTGGGCGGGGCTGGCCAGCGTCACCGTGCCGGTGCTGGCGGTCGCGGCCAGGGCCGATCATCAGGATCCGGCGTGGGCGTGCCGCAAGCTGCTGGAGCAGTTTGGTTCGGCGTGTCGCGAGTTCGTCTGCCTGGGCAAGAAGTACGGCTTCAGCGATGACTTTGGGCACATCGAAATGCTCGTCAGCCGGCCTGCACAGACAGATGTGTGGCCGCTTGCGGAGCATTGGTTGCGCCATCAGGAGCTGCCGGAGTCGCGTCAGGTCGCCCAGCCGGCGTAGGTCATTTGCCGGCATGCCGCCGGTGCAAGCATTTCGCTGCCGGCATCGCGCGGCTAATATGCGGCGAATGCCTGGCTTTATCGTCTTGAGGCGCGAACGGGCCTCACCTCTGATTCGTCTTTCCCTTACAGGAGTTCTCCCATGCAATACGTCACTCCCGATCTGTGCGACGCCTATCCGGAACTGGTTCAGGTGGTCGAACCGATGTTCAGCAACTTCGGCGGGCGCGATTCGTTTGGCGGCGCAATCGTCACCATCAAGTGCTTCGAGGACAACTCCCTGGTCAAGGATCAGGTTGACGTGAACGGTCAGGGCAAAGTGCTGGTCGTGGACGGTGGTGGTTCGCTGCGTCGCGCCCTGCTCGGCGATATGCTGGCAGAAAAAGCGGCGAAGAACGGTTGGGAAGGCCTGGTGATCTACGGTTGCATCCGCGACGTGGATGTCATCGCACAGACCGATCTCGGCGTTCAGGCGCTGGCCAGCCACCCGATGAAGACCGACAAGCGCGGCATCGGCGACCTCAACGTGCCGGTGACCTTTGGCGGTGTCACTTTCCGCCCAGGCGAGTACATCTACGCCGACAACAACGGTGTAATCGTCTCGCCCAAGCCGCTGGCGATGCCGGAATAAGTGCGAGAGGCCCGGCACCCGTCGGGCTTGGCTTCGAGGGAGTAGGGGCTGCGGATGTACGAAGAGCAGAACGCGCAGTGGGGCTTGGTGCACGCCTTTGTGCTGGATGGCCAGGGTGGCGCTCGCAGCATCGCGCGACAGGAGCTCGACGGGCTACAGCTCGCCGATGGCGAGGATCTCTGGCTGCATTGGGATCGTGGTCATCCGCAGACCCACGACTGGCTGCGTAACTCCAGCGGGCTCAGCGAGTTCAGTTGTGACCTGTTGCTCGAAGAGAACACCCGGCCGCGCTTGCTGGCATTGCCAGGTGACGAGCTGCTGCTGTTCTTGCGCGGGGTCAATCTCAATCCGGGCGCTGAGCCTGAAGACATGGTCTCGGCGCGCATCTTTGCCTCGGCACGCCGGGTCATTTCCCTGCGCTTGCGGCCGTTGCGGGCCACTGACGAGCTGATCGAGGCCTTCGAGCATGGCAATGGCCCGAGGAATGCGTCAGAGCTGTTGTTCGAGCTGGCTGATCGTATGAGCGGCAAGATCGATGCATTGGTGGTCGAGTTGTCCGAGCAGGTCGACGGCGAGGAAGAGGCGCTCGATGCCGACGAACGCTACACCCCAAATCATGGCCTGATGCTGCACGTGCGCAGGCGTGCTGCGGCGCTACGGCGCTTCCTGGCGCCGCAGCGCGACATCTATACCCAGCTGTCGCGCAATCTGGTCCCATGGTTCTCCATGGATGCCGGCGACTACTGGAACGAGCTGAACAACCGGCTGATCCGCTATCTGGAAGAGCTCGAGCTGATTCGCGAGCGCGTCGGTCTGGTGCTGGAGTCGGAAAACCGGCGGATGACCGAGCGGATGAATCGCACCATGTATCGCTTCGGCGCCATCACCGCGATCTTTCTGCCGATGAGCTTTTTGACGGGGCTGCTCGGCATCAACGTCGGTGGTATTCCTGGTGCGCAAAGCCCCTATGGGTTCCTGATCGCCTGCCTGATGGTGCTCGGTATTGCCGGTGGCCAGTGGTGGTTGTTCCGCCGCTTGCGTTGGCTCTGATGTGACTTGCTGGTTATTCGTCGCGTCTAGCCGACACACCCCGGGAGGTATGCATGCGCGATCCATTTGAAGAATCTCTCCGCGACTTGCTGAAAGTATCGTCCTCGGCACATGACGACGACGCCACGCTCGGGCGCGTCCTGAAAGCCGCGAACCGGCAGGTGGGTGCCGGCGACCTGTTCGGTCTCATGGGGCATTGGTTCGAGGCGCTGATGATGGCCTTGAACAGTGGCTCCGCGCACGTCGCCCCGGTTTCTCGCCGCACCTCCTCTGACCGTACTGTTGATAAGGCTGAGTAAGATGGAATTTGATCCTTGGACTCAAGGTCTGGTTAACGCCATGACCAACGTTTGGACTCCGGTTGCCGGCTTTATCCCGCGCTTCTTTGGCGCGCTGGTCGTCGTCCTGTTGGGCTTCGTGGTGGCCAAGCTGCTGGACACTCTGCTGTCCAAGCTGCTCGCCAAGCTGGGGCTGGATCGCTTGATGGCGGGCACTGGCCTGACCAAGATGCTGGCGCGCGTGGGCATCCAGGTGCCGGTGTCGACCTTGATCGGCAAGATCGTCTACTGGTTTGTCCTACTGATCTTCCTGGTCTCCGCCGCCGAATCGCTGGGCCTGGATCGGGTCTCCGCGACCCTCGATGTGTTGGCGCTGTACCTGCCGAAGGTGCTCGGCGCGGCCGTGGTCCTAGTGGTCGGCGTGCTGCTGGCGCAATTGCTAAGTGGCATCGTGCGCGGCGCGGCGGAGGGTGTGGGCCTCGACTACGCCGCGAGTCTCGGGCGGATTGCTCAGGGCCTGGTGATCATCATCAGCATCTCCGTGGCGATCGGTCAGCTCGAGGTGAAGACCGAGCTGCTCAACAACGTCATCGCGATCGTGCTGATCACTGTTGGCCTGGCCGTCGCGCTGGCCTTGGGGTTGGGCAGTCGCGACCTGGCGGGGCAGATTCTCGCCGGCATCTATGTGCGCGAACTCTACGAAGTTGGGCAACAAGTGAAGATCGGTGAGGTCGAAGGCCAGATCGAAGAAATTGGTACGGTCAAGACGACCTTGCTGACCGAGGAGGGTGTGCTGGTGTCACTGGCCAACCGTGCCCTGCTCGAGCAACAGGTAAGCAGTCGCTGAGCGTCAATCCCTGCTAATGTATGCCGCCGAGCAGCCCGCGTGCCGGGCTGTGGCGGCTATCACCTGACTGTCGGCCTGACTCGTTTTGAACAAAGCTCAATCGCTTCCTTCTCGCTACGATCCTCGTGAACTCTCGGACGAAGAGTTGGTTGCGCGTGCGCATACCGAACTGTTCCACGTGACCCGTGCGTACGAGGAGTTGATGCGTCGCTATCAGCGCACGCTGTTCAACGTCTGTGCGCGTTATTTGGGTAACGACCGCGACGCCGATGATGTGTGTCAAGAAGTAATGCTGAAAGTCTTGTATGGTCTGAAGAACTTTGAGGGTAAGTCGAAGTTCAAAACGTGGCTATATAGCATCACCTACAACGAATGTATTACCCAATACCGCAAAGAGCGCAGAAAGCGGCGGTTGTTGGATGCGTTGAGTTTGGATCCGCAAGAGGAGGCTTCGGAAGAGAAGGCCCCCGTGGTTCCCGAACAAGGTGGTCTCGATCGTTGGTTGGTGCATGTCAACCCTATTGATCGGGAAATTCTGGTATTGCGTTTCGTTGCGGAACTGGAGTTCCAGGAAATCGCCGACATCATGCATATGGGGCTAAGTGCCACCAAGATGCGCTACAAGCGTGCCCTGGATCGCATGCGGGAAAAATTCGCCGGTACCGCCGAAACTTAGTTGGGGGAAATACTTCTAACCCAACAATCCGATTCTGTTAGAATCGGCTCTCGAGTTGTCTTGCGTTTTTGTCTGACAATTCACTGACCATTATGATGGGGATTTACGGATGAAATTGAAAAACACCTTGGGCGTTGTCATGGGCTCGTTGCTGGCTACTTCTTCGCTGGCAGTACTGGCGCAAGGCCAAGGCGCTGTTGAAGTTGAAGGCTTCGCCAAGAAAGAGCAGTTTGATAGCGCTCGTGACTTCAAGAACAACGGCAACCTTTTCGGTGGTTCGGTTGGTTACTTCCTGACCGACGACGTTGAGCTGCGTCTGGGCTATGACGAAGTGCATAACGTTCGCAGCAATGACGGCCGCGACATCAAGGGCGCCAACACCGCTCTGGACGCGCTGTACCACTTCAACGCTCCGGGCGACACACTGCGTCCGTACGTTTCTGCCGGCTTCTCCGATCAGAGCATCGGTCAGAACGGCACCGGCGGCCGTAACCGCTCCACCTTCGCCAACGTTGGCGGCGGTGCCAAGCTGTACTTCACCGAAAACTTCTACGCCCGTGCTGGCGTTGAAGCTCAGTACAACATCGACCAGGGCGACACCGAGTGGGCGCCGAGCGTTGGTATCGGCCTGAACTTCGGTGGCGGCTCCAAGCCGGTTGCTGTTGCTCCGGCACCGGCTCCGGAAGTGTGCTCTGACAGCGACAACGACGGCGTGTGCGATAACGTCGACAAATGCCCGGACACCCCGGCCAACGTTACCGTTGACGCCGATGGCTGCCCGGCTGCCGCCGAAAACGTGCGTGTCGAGCTGGACGTGAAGTTCGACTTCGACAAGTCCAAGGTGAAAGAAGAAAGCTACGGTGACATCAAGAACCTGGCTGACTTCATGAACCAGTACCCGGCTACCACTACCACCGTTGAAGGCCACACCGACTCCGTCGGTACTGACGCCTACAACCAGAAGCTGTCCGAGCGTCGCGCTAACGCGGTCAAGGACGTGCTGGTCAATCAGTACGGCGTGGGTGGCGAGCGCATCCAGTCCGTCGGTTACGGTGAGTCCCGTCCGGTGGCTGACAACGCTACTGACGCTGGTCGCGCGGTGAACCGTCGCGTAGAAGCTGAGGTTGAAGCTCAGGCCAAGTAATTCGGCTGAGCTTCGCGCCTTAGGAAAAACCCGGCTTCGGCCGGGTTTTTCTTTGTCTGGGATTTGCTGGGGCGGTCTGGCGCACCATCTGGGCTATGATCGGCGCTTTCTTGCGTGAAGGAGTTTGCTTTGTCGCGTCTTAGCCTGCTGGTTGTGTTTGCTTGGGCGGTTACGCTGCTGTCTGGCTGTCAGAGTCAATTGGATTTGCCGTCCGAGGTGCGTCGATTGCCGGAGCGCGTCGAACTCAATGGCGTGCCGTTCTTTGCGGAGCCTGCGTATATGGGCGTGCCTGGTGGGCTCGCCGTCATGCTCTCCCAGCAGGGTGTGGTCACCACGCCGGGCCTGGTTGCCAAGCAGCTTCGCTTGCCAAGCGAAGAGTCGCGCTTGGAGCAGGGCATCGTCCGTGTCGCGAATGACAACGGGTTTTTGGTTTATCCGCTGCGGCATGATCTAGGCGAATTGCTCGTCCAGGTCGCCGCCGGCTATCCCGCGTTGGTCCGCTTCAATGCCGGCTTGGGCTGGGTCTCCTCGCCGCGCTACGGAGTGCTGGTTGGCTACGACCGGGCGCAGCAGCAGCTGCTCTTCCGTGCGGGTGCAAGCAAGCGCTGGGTGGTGGGCTTTGATGCCTTCGAGTCGGGTTGGCAAGAGGCGGGCGGCTGGGCGGTGCTGATCCAGGCGCCGCGGCAGCTGCCGGCGGAGGTCGATCTGCTCCGTTGGCAGGCAGCTGCAGACCAGTTGGATCGCGCCGGGCAGGCTCAGTTGGCCAAGGAGGCGCGCGAAACCGGGGCGCGCGTGCAGGGGCGCTAAAGAAAACGGCGCCTCGCGGCACCGTTTGATGGGATCAGACCCCGAGCTTGTCGCGCAGACTGTAGTACCACGCGCCTATCGCGGTAAACGGTACGCGGAACGCACGTCCGCCGGGGAAGGGGTAGTGCGGCAGTTCTGCGAAGGCATCGAAGCGCTCGGCTTGGCCGCGCAGGGCTTCTGCCAGCGCTTTGCCGGCGACATGCGTGAAGGTCACGCCATGGCCGCTGCAGCCTTGCGAGTAGTAGATGTTGTCGCCGATCCGGCCGATCTGCGGCAGTCGCGACAGGGTCAGTAGGAAGTTGCCGGTCCAGGCAAAGTCGATCTTCACGTTCTTCAGTTGCGGGAAGGTCTTCAGTAGTTTCGGGCGAATAATCGCCTCGATGTTGGCTGGGTCGCGTGCGCCGTAGACCACGCCACCGCCATAGATCAGACGTTTGTCGCCTGAGAGGCGGTAGTAGTCGAGCAAGTAGTTGCAGTCCTCGACGCAATAGTCTTGCGGCAGCAGGCTGCGCGCCAGGTCGTCGTCGAGCGGTTCGGTGGTGATCACCTGGGTACCGCACGGCATCGACTTCGCCGCCAGCTCAGGTAGCAGATTGCCGAGGTAGGCGTTGCCCGCAACTACTACGAATTTGGCTTTCACCCGTCCCTGCGCGGTGTGCACGGTTGGTGTGGCGCCGCGATCAATGCGGATTACCGGTGATTGCTCATGAATGATGCCGCCAAGTGATTCCACCGCAGCGGCTTCGCCGAGGGCCAGGTTAAGCGGATGGATGTGGCCGCCGCTCATGTCGAGCATGCCGCCAACATAGTTGTCAGTGGCGACCACTTCGCGAATGCGCTTGGCGTCCATCAGCTCCAGTTCGCTGTGGCCGTAGCGTTCCCAGAGCTTCTTCTGCGACTCCAGGTGGCTCATCTGCTTCTTGGTGATGGCTGCGAAAACGCCGCCATCTTTCAGGTCGCACTGGATGTTATAGGTGCGGATGCGCTCGCGAATGATGCGACCGCCTTCAAACGCCATTTCACCCAGCAGTTGTGCATTCTTGGGGCTGGCGCTGCGCTCAATGGTGTCGATGTCACGGCTGTAGCTGTTGACGATCTGCCCGCCGTTGCGCCCGGAGGCGCCAAAGCCGACCTTCGCCGCTTCCAGGATGGTGACTTTGAAGCCGCTTTCGAGGAGAAAGAGCGCCGTAGAGAGTCCGGTGTAGCCGGCGCCTACGATGCAGACATCGGTTTCGCTTTCACCTGCCAGTGCTGGGCGAGCCGGCGCGGTGTTGGCGGAGGCGGCGTAATAGGAGAGGGGGTATTGGGTGTGCGCCATTTTGGAACCTTTGTTCTTTATTTTTTACGATTGGCCAATCCTACCCGAGATGAAATGACGGAGCCAGCATGCGTGCAAAATATTTAACGCGCTGTCGAACAGCAAAAAATCCATTTTTTCAGTTAGTTAGCAGAAAAGTTGTTGACAGTGATCGGTAAACCCGTAGAATGCGCGGCCAATGCAGGCACATAGCTCAGTTGGTTAGAGCACCACCTTGACATGGTGGGGGTCGTTGGTTCGAGTCCAATTGTGCCTACCAAATTAAAAAGGGTCGCGAATGCGGCCCTTTTTTATTGGTGCTTGTCAGGGCTTCGGCTTTCTGAAAGCATCTTCGCTCCTTTATTCCCAGTGACTCTGGTCCGCTTCCGGTCAGTCCTTAGGGGCCCCTGCCATTGTCAGGCAGATATGCCGACGGATCGCTTCCTGGCTCATCCCAACCCACGTGACCTTTCGTAGGGGTCACCACTAGGAGAGGAGGCGCCATGCCCATCATTACTCTTCCCGACGGCAGTCAGCGTTCGTTCGATCACCCGGTGTCCGTGCTGGAGGTTGCGCAATCCATTGGCGCTGGCCTTGCCAAGGCGACGCTCGCCGGCAGGGTCAACGGCAAGCAGGTTGATGCCAGTGATCTGATCGAGGCAGATGCAACCCTGCAGATCATTACGCCGAAGGATCCAGAGGGGCTGGAAATCATTCGCCACTCCTGCGCGCACCTGGTGGGGCATGCGGTCAAGCAGCTCTATCCAAATGCCAAGATGGTGATCGGTCCGGTCATCGATGAAGGCTTCTACTACGACATCGCCATCGATCGGCCTTTCACTCCGGATGATATGGCGGCGATCGAGAAGCGCATGGCTGAGCTGATCGATAAGGATTACGACGTCATCAAGAAGATGACGCCGCGTGCTGATGTCATCGGCGTGTTCAAGGCTCGCGGTGAAGAGTACAAGCTGCGCCTGATCGAGGATATGCCGGACGAGCAGGCTATGGGGTTGTACTACCACGAAGAGTACGTCGACATGTGCCGCGGCCCGCATGTGCCGAATACTCGCTTCCTCAAAGCCTTCAAGCTGACCCGAATCTCCGGTGCGTACTGGCGCGGTGACTCGAAAAACGAGCAGCTGCAGCGTGTCTACGGCACGGCCTGGGCAGATAAGAAGCAGCTGGCTGCGTACATCCAGCGCATCGAAGAGGCCGAGAAGCGTGATCACCGTAAGATCGGTAAACGCCTCGATCTGTTCCACACCCAGGAAGAAGCGCCGGGTATGGTGTTCTGGCATCCGAATGGCTGGACGCTCTATCAGGTGCTTGAGCAGTACATGCGTCAGGTGCAGCGCGATAACGGCTACCTGGAGGTGAAGACGCCGCAGGTCGTCGATCGCAGTCTGTGGGAGCGCTCCGGGCACTGGGCCAACTACGCCGAGAACATGTTCACCACTGAGTCGGAAAGCCGCGACTACGCGATCAAGCCGATGAACTGCCCGTGCCATGTGCAGATTTTCAATCAGGGCCTGAAGAGCTACCGCGAGCTGCCAATGCGCCTCGCCGAGTTCGGTGCCTGTCACCGCAATGAGCCGTCCGGTGCGTTGCACGGCATCATGCGCGTGCGCGGTTTCACTCAGGACGATGCGCATATCTTCTGCACCGAAGATCAGATGCAGGCTGAGTCCGCGGCGTTCATCAAGCTGACCTTGGATGTCTATAGCGATTTCGGTTTCAAGGATATTCAGCTCAAGCTGTCGACCCGTCCGGAAAAGCGTGTGGGTTCCGACGAGCTGTGGGATCGTGCCGAGGCGGCCTTGGCGGCTGCGCTTGATAGCGCTGGTCTGCCGTATGATCTTCAGCCGGGTGAGGGGGCCTTCTACGGGCCAAAAATCGAATTCTCGTTGAAGGATTGCCTGGGGCGTGTCTGGCAGTGTGGTACCTTGCAGCTCGATTTCAATTTGCCAGTGCGTCTCGGTGCCGAGTTCGTCGGTGAAGACAACAGTCGCAAGCATCCGGTCATGCTGCATCGTGCCATTCTGGGTTCGTTCGAGCGCTTCATCGGCATGCTGATCGAACACTACGAAGGGGCTTTCCCTGCGTGGCTGGCGCCGACTCAGGCGGTGGTGATGAATATCACTGATAAACAGGCCGATTTTTCCCTCGAGGTTGAGAAAACCCTTAATCAGAGCGGGTTTCGTGCCAAGTCTGACTTGAGAAACGAAAAGATCGGCTTTAAAATCCGCGAGCATACTTTGCTCAAGGTTCCCTACCTGCTGGTGATTGGCGATAGGGAAGTTGAGACACGATCCGTTGCTGTGCGCACCCGCGAAGGTGTCGACTTGGGTTCACTGCCCTTGGAACAATTCGCCGAACAGCTCAAGCAAGCGGTTTCCCGGCGTGGTCGCCAAGATTCGGAGTAAACATTATTAAGCGTGAAATGAGGCAGGATAAGCGGGCCGCACCTAAAGCGCCGATCAACGAGAACATCACGGCGCGTGAGGTTCGTCTGATTGGGGCTGATGGCCAACAGATTGGTGTCGTATCGATCGATGAAGCGCTCCGCGCTGCCGACGAGTCGAAGTTGGATCTGGTGGAAATTTCTGCCGACGCGGTTCCGCCGGTTTGTCGGATCATGGATTACGGCAAGCACCTGTTCGAGAAGAAGAAGCAGGCTGCTGCGGCGAAGAAGAACCAGCACCAGCAACAGATTAAAGAAATCAAGTTTCGTCCAGGGACGGAAGAAGGGGATTACCAGGTAAAACTACGCAACCTGGTACGTTTCCTTGAAGATGGGGACAAGGCCAAGGTATCTCTGCGATTCCGCGGCCGTGAGATGGCTCACCAGGAGCTGGGTATGGAGCTGTTGAAGCGGGTCGAAGCCGACCTCGCCGAACTCGGCACCGTTGAACAGCATCCGAAGCTGGAAGGACGCCAGCTGATGATGGTCATCGCTCCCAAAAAGCGAAAATAACCTCTAGGGCACTGGCAGGCCTTATGGTTATGTGTAATTGACTGAATGCGGAGTATCCGAACATGCCAAAGATGAAAACCAAAAGTGGCGCTGCGAAGCGCTTCAAGAAGACTGCTGGTGGCCTCAAGCACAAGCACGCCTTCAAGAGCCACATCCTCACCAAAATGACTACTAAGCGTAAGCGTCAGCTGCGCGGCACTTCGTTGCTGAGCCCGTCTGATGTCCGTCGTGTAGAACGCTCCCTGCGTCTGCGTTGATTTCTGGTTAAGAGGATTAAGTCATGGCTCGTGTAAAACGCGGCGTTATTGCCCGTGCTCGTCACAAAAAAATTCTGAAGCTCGCTAAGGGCTACTACGGCGCGCGTTCGCGCGTGTTCCGTGTTGCTAAGCAAGCGGTGATCAAGGCTGGCCAATACGCCTACCGTGACCGTCGTCAGCGCAAGCGTCAGTTCCGCGCTCTGTGGATCGCTCGTATCAACGCTGGTGCTCGTCTGAATGGTCTGTCTTACAGCCGTCTGATCGCTGGCCTGAAAAAAGCTGCCATCGAGATCGATCGCAAGGTTCTGGCCGATCTGGCTGTGAACGAAAAAGCGGCGTTTGCTGCGATTGTCGAGAAAGCGAAGGCCGTTCTGGCTTAAGTCCCCGACAATCACCGGGCATGCCCGGTGCTGAACGTCACCAATAGGGGAAGAGCCTTCGTGCTCTTCCCCTATTTCGTATCTGGAGTCCGTAGATGGAAAACCTGGATGCGCTGGTCTCGCAAGCGCTTGAGGCCGTGCAACATACCGAAGACGTCAATGCCCTGGAGCAGATCCGGGTTCACTATCTTGGCAAGAAAGGCGAGCTGACCCAGGTCATGAAAACCTTGGGTGACCTGCCGGCCGAAGAGCGGCCAAAGGTGGGGGCGCTGATTAACGTCGCCAAGGAGCGCGTTCAGGAAGCACTGAATACCCGCAAGGCTGCTCTCGAGGAGGCTGCGCTGAGTGCCAAGCTGGCCGCAGAGCGCATCGATGTAACCTTGCCTGGCCGTGGTCAGATCTCTGGCGGCCTGCATCCGGTGACCCGCACGCTGGAGCGCGTCGAGCAGTTTTTCACCCATATCGGCTACAGCGTCGCCGAGGGGCCGGAAGTCGAAGACGACTACCACAATTTCGAGGCCCTCAATATTCCTGGTCATCACCCTGCGCGGGCGATGCACGATACCTTCTATTTCAATGCGAACATGCTGCTGCGTACCCATACCTCTCCGGTACAGGTGCGCACCATGGAATCGCAGCAACCGCCGATCCGCATCGTGTGTCCGGGCCGCGTTTATCGCTGCGACTCGGATATCACCCACTCGCCGATGTTCCATCAGGTCGAAGGGTTGCTGATCGACGAGGGCATCAGCTTTGCCGACCTAAAAGGCACCATTGAAGAGTTCCTCCGGGTGTTCTTCGAGAAGCCCTTGGGCGTGCGCTTTCGCCCATCGTTCTTCCCCTTCACTGAGCCTTCCGCTGAAGTCGACATGCAGTGCGTGATGTGCAGCGGCAAAGGTTGCCGTGTGTGCAAGCAAACCGGCTGGCTGGAAGTGATGGGCTGCGGCATGGTTCACCCGAATGTGTTGCGGATGTCTGGGATCGATCCGGAGAAGTACTCCGGCTTCGCTTTCGGTATGGGCGTCGAGCGGCTGGCGATGCTGCGTTATGGCGTCAACGATTTGCGCCTGTTCTTCGATAACGACCTGCGCTTCCTGGCGCAATTTCGCTAGGACCGCACGACCTTAATCGAATTCGTTCAGGAGAACAGACAGTATGAAATTCAGTGAACAGTGGCTGCGCAGCTGGGTCAATCCCTCGGTTTCGCGCGACGAGTTGGTGGCCCGCCTTTCCATGGTCGGCCTTGAGGTCGATGCCGTTATTCCGGCCGCCGGTGAGTTCAGCGGAATCGTGGTCGGCGAGATTCTTGCGACCGAGCAGCACCCCGATGCTGACAAGCTGCGGGTGTGCCAGGTCAGCAACGGCGTCGACACCTTCCAGATCGTCTGCGGTGCCCCGAATGCGCGTCCGGGCATCAAGATTCCATTCGCGATGATCGGCGCCGAACTGCCGGGCGACTTCAAGATCAAGAAGGCCAAACTACGGGGTGTGGAGTCCAGCGGCATGCTGTGCTCGGCTTCCGAGCTGCAGATCAGCGAAGACAACAGCGGCTTGATGGAGTTGGCCGGCGATGCGCCGCTCGGTGCCAATATTCGTGACTACTTGGCGCTGGACGATGCCAGCATTGAGCTGGGTCTGACCCCGAACCGTGGCGATTGCTTGTCGCTGGCTGGTTTGGCCCGCGAAGTCGGTGCGATCTACGCGGCTCCGGTAACGCCGCTGGTGATTTCTCCCGTGCCGGCGAGCCACGGTGAGGTGCGCCCGGTGGAGGTGTCGGCGTCTGCAGCCTGCCCGCGCTACCTTGGTCGAGTCGTTCGTGGCGTCGACCTGTCAAAGCCAACTCCATTGTGGATGGTTGAGCGCCTGCGCCGCTCTGGCATCCGCAGCATCGACGCCGCGGTGGACATCACCAACTATGTGATGCTCGAGCTTGGGCAGCCGATGCACGCCTTCGATCTTGCCGAAATTAACGGTGGCATCCGAGTGCGGATGGCGGAGGCGGGCGAGAAGCTGGTGCTTCTGGATGGCCAAGAGGCCAGCTTACGCGCGGATACGCTGGTTATTGCCGACCACCAGCGCGCCTTGGCAATCGCCGGGGTTATGGGTGGCGAGCACAGTGGGGTCAGCGAGAAGACCTGCGACCTGTTCCTGGAGAGTGCCTTCTTCGACGCCGTCGCCATTGCCGGGAAGGCGCGCTCGTATGGCTTGCACACCGACTCCTCCCATCGCTTCGAGCGAGGCGTGGACTCGCAGTTGGCGCGCGAGGCCATGGAGCGTGCCACGGCACTGCTGCTGGAGGTAGTCGGAGGTCAGCCTGGGCCGATCATTGAAGTGGTCAGCGACTCCGATCTGCCGAAGGTCGAGCCGATTGTCCTGCGCGCCGAGCGCATCAGTCAGATGCTTGGCATGGATATGGCGAGCGACGAGATTGAACGTCTGCTTTCTGCCTTGGGGTTTGGCGTGATTGCCCAGGCCGCCGGCCAGTGGCAAGTGAAGGTGCCGAGTCATCGTTTTGATATCAGCTTGGAAGTTGATCTGATTGAAGAGTTGGGCCGCCTCTATGGTTACAACCGGCTACCGGTTCGCTATCCGCAAGCGCGGTTGGCGCCGCAGGCCAAGCCCGAGGCTCGCGCCGAGCTGCCAAAGCTGCGCCGCTTGTTGGTCGCGCGTGACTATCAAGAAGCCATTACCTATAGCTTCATCGATCCAAAACTGTTCGCGCTGTTCAGTCCGAGTGTCGAGCCGTTGCAGTTGGCCAACCCGATCTCGGCCGACATGGCAGCCATGCGCAGCTCGCTTTGGCCGGGGCTGATCAAGGCCCTTCAGCACAATCTCAACCGGCAGCAAACGCGCGTCCGCCTTTTTGAAAGCGGGCTACGTTTTGTCGGTCAGCTGCCGGGCTTGAAGCAGGAGGCGATGCTCGCCGGTGTTGTGACTGGGTCTCGCTTGCCGGAAGGCTGGGCAAATGGTCGCGATTCCATAGACTTCTATGACCTCAAGGCGGACGTCGAGGCGCTGTTTGGGCAGGCAGGTGCTCCGGAGGCCTTCCGCTTCGTGGCGGGCGAACACCCGGCACTGCACCCAGGGCAGGCCGCGCGGATCGAGCGGGACGGGCGCTTGGTTGGCTTCCTGGGTGCGTTGCATCCGGAGCTGGCGAAGTCACTGGATATCGAGCAGCCGGTTTTCCTTTTTGAGCTCGTGTTGGCCGAAATCTTCGAAGGTACTATGCCGAAGTACAGTGAGCTGTCGCGCTTTCCAGAGGTGCGCCGTGACTTGGCACTACTGGTCGATCGCGAAGTGGCTGCTGAAACCGTGCTCGAAGCGATCAGGGACGCTGCGGGAGAATGGCTGACGGACCTCAGACTGTTTGACGTCTATCACGGTAAAGGTATTGATCCGCATAGAAAAAGCCTGGCTGTCGGCTTGACCTGGCAACATCCATCGCGCACTCTTAATGACGATGAGGTGAGTAGTACAACGCAGAATATCCTCGCCTTGCTGGAACAAAGGTTCAATGCCACGTTAAGGAAGTAACGTATGGGGGCTCTGACGAAAGCTGAATTGGCGGAACGTCTGTATGAAGAGCTAGGCTTGAATAAGCGAGAGGCCAAGGAATTGGTGGAGCTCTTCTTCGAGGAGATTCGCCAAGCCTTAGAGCTTAACGAGCAGGTCAAATTGTCGGGATTCGGCAATTTCGACCTCAGGGACAAGCGTCAGCGCCCCGGACGTAACCCGAAGACGGGGGAGGAAATTCCGATTACGGCTCGCCGTGTCGTGACTTTCCGCCCAGGCCAGAAACTGAAAGCCAGAGTCGAAGCCTATGCTGGAACCAAGTCATAACGACGAGCTTCCGCCGATCCCGGGCAAGCGCTATTTCACCATCGGTGAAGTCAGTGATCTATGCGCGGTGAAGCCCCATGTTCTGCGGTACTGGGAGCAAGAATTCGATCAGCTGAATCCCGTCAAGCGGCGTGGAAATCGACGGTATTATCAGCGTCAGGATGTGCTGATGATCCGTCAGATTCGCGCGCTGCTTTACGATCAGGGTTTCACCATTGGTGGTGCTCGTCAGCGACTTTCCAGCGATGATGCGAAGGACGACACTACTCAGTACAAGCAACTCATTCGGCAAACGATTACTGAGCTGGAAGACGTTTTGTCAGTTCTGCGCAAGTAGTGCTATCCAGAAAACTTCCAAATATCAGACGCTTAGTATATAGTTCGATCCGCTTTCGAGCTGCTCGAAGGCCGTTTTACCTGTCGGGGCGTAGCGCAGCCTGGTAGCGCACTTGCATGGGGTGCAAGGGGTCGAGTGTTCGAATCACTCCGTCCCGACCAAAATAACCCTAGAAAATCCAATCACTTACGGGTGCTTGGATTTTTTTATGGGCGGCGTTTTTAGGGATTCGAATTTTTTAGGGTCCACATAGGGTCCAGCGCTGTTTAGGGTTCAATTCGAAATATGAGCGGCCACCGCTCATGCACCCATGCCTGCTCCGCAGGTGCTTCTGTAGTTATCACGTAGACCTTCCGCTCTTCACCCTCGCCAATCGCAAGCCCCTCAATTATCTGCCCGGCCTCCAGGTCGAACCAGTGGCTCACCTTCTCTTCGTCTTTTTCCATAAATCTCGCCGCTGGGATGCGAACCCGAGTCGGCCCGTACTTCTCCCATTTCCCCTCATCGACTGAGCTGAGTCTCGCCCAGCCGCCCGCAGGCCCCTTGCCGGCTTGTTCACGTCTTCTGCCCCATGGCACCCATACCACTTCATTTGAGGCACCTATAACGGGCAGAGCAGCTCGCGGATTCGGGAAGTAGATCTTCAGTTGCTCGCCAGTCCTTGTGTACCTGCCTGAGATTTCTACGCCGCCGCACATCGCTGCCCCCTTGGCCGTGAGAAAAATCCCACTATACTGGACGCATATACAGTATTTGAGAAGCCCATGAACTCAGCATTTTTGACCCCAGGCCGCCGAATCGAGCGCCTATGCCTTTCACCAGAAAAGCTGAAGATCACGGGCTTTCAGTCTCCAGCAGGCGATCACGAACAAGGCCCTCTCAGCATCGACGAATTCGTCGGCCTCGGAGCGCCACACATTTGGCTCTGGATCGCTGACAGCGACGCGCTGGCTGGCCTCGGCATCTACCAGCATGATGTCCTGGTCGTGAACCGGGTGGGCCAAGCAGACCCTGGCCGCGCTGCAATCGTCGTCATCGACCATGAATTCAAACTCTGCTCGATACTCACAGACGCAGAAAAGAAACGCTCACTGGTTACGATAGGCCGGGCAGGGGAGTGCCAGCGCCTAGCCGACCAGGGAGAGGTTGTGCTCTGGGGTATCGTCGATTTCCTGTTCAGAGATCTGCGCCCATGACTCGACGTGTGTACGCGCTGATCGACTGCAACAGCTTCTACTGCTCGTGCGAGCGCATTTTCCGGCCCGAGCTAGCGACAACACCGATAGTGGTACTCAGCAACAACGACGGCTGCGTCATTGCTCGTACACATGAAGCAAAAGCTCTCGGCATCGAGATGGGAGCTGCTTACTTCAAGATACGTGACCAACTTCGCCAGCTTGGTGTAGAGGCCTTCTCAAGCAATTACGCTCTCTATGCCGATGTATCGGCCAAAGTCATGCGCTGCATTCATAGCTGTGTGCCAGACATTGAGCAGTACAGCATTGATGAATCTTGGGCCGACCTGACGGGCCTGCAAGGTGATCTGACAGACATCGGGAAGGCCATCAAACAGCGCGTCTGGAGTGAATGCGCAATGCCTGTGGGTGTCGGCATAGCGAACACCAAAACACTCGCAAAGCTCGCTAATTTCGCCGCCAAAAAATGGCAGAAGACTGGTGGCGTAGTAGATCTGACTGACCCTGTACGGCGTGACAAGCTGCTCCAGGTGGCACCCGTAGATGAAGTCTGGGGCGTCGGTCGCCGACTCTCAAAAACGCTACAGGCGATGAACATAAACACGGCCTGGCATCTCGCTCACGCAGATCTCACTCTGATCAGAAAAGTATTTGGCCGCGTCCTGGAGCGCACGGCTCGTGAGCTGCGAGGCGAAGAGTGGCTGCGTATGCACCAAGCTCCCGACCTCAAGAATGAGATCTGTAGCAGCAAGATGTTCGGCACGAAGCTGAAGAGCATCGAGCCCATTCGCGAGGCTCTGGCGAGTTACGTAGCGCGTGCAGCAGAGAAGCTCCGCGAGCAGGGTTCATTGGCTGACGAAATGGTTCTCAGCCTCCAGACTTCAGGTTTCGTCGAAGAGCGCGAGCGCTACTTCACCAGTGCGCGCTGCATCCTTCCGCATCCAACGAACGACACGATGCTGATGACTCAAGCTGCAAACCAAGCGCTGTCACGCATCTTTCGGAACGGTTATGCGTACTCGAAAGTTGGCGTTTTGCTGACAAATCTGGTGCGAGCTGATGAGTACACGCCTGATCTGTTTGCGGAGCCGCCGCGAAAGAATGTCGGGAAGCTGATGGAGACCATTGATCTGCTGAACGCCAGGTACGGGAGGGGAGCTGTTCGGGTGGGGACGGTGTGGCCGGAAGGTCGGGCTTGGGAGATGAAAAGGGAGATGCTGTCTCCGAGCTACACGACGAGTTGGCGGGGGCTGCCGAGGGTGGGGTAAGGGATCATAAATTTGATCCCGCGCCCATGCGCAGCTAGAATCAATTTTTAGGTTTCCTGGTTACCGGAATTTAAACATGGCCGTCGGACTGAACAAAAAAGAAATCGGGGGGCCTGACGCTCGTAGAGCGGAGGCGTGCGAGCTTACACCAGCACTCCCGCCCACAGGGGCTCGGGTAACTATTAGTTACCCTGGAAAAATGGACGAAGAAGATATTCTTCAGCCTCGTGATGTTCAGTTTGTGAAGATGACTGATGGCGGAGAATTAGAGAACACCGCAATTCAGGAAGATAGCTTCATTTGGTCAGACAATTGGCTCGCGCTGAATCGTCTTGTTCAGGATGGCGTCAAAGCAAAGCTGATCTACCTTGATCCCCCGTACGCGACAGGGCTCGGTTTCTCATCAAGAAATAGTGAGCATGCTTATAGCGACACATTGACCGAAGCCGCATACCTTGAATTCATGCGTCGAAGGTTCGTTCTGTTACGTGAGCTGCTTGATGAAGATGGAAGCATCTATGTCCATATTGGGCATCAGATGGTTGGTGAGCTGAAATTTATACTTGATGAAGTGTTTGGTCGAGATAACTTCCTGAGCCTGATTAGTCGCAGGAAGTGTAGTAGTAAGAATTTTACGAAGAATCAATACGCTAATATCAATGATTATATTCTTTTCTATAGTAAAGGAAAGAACTATATCTGGAATAAACCAGCCAAAAAGCCAGATCCGGAGTGGATAGCAAAAGAGTATTCAAAGGTTGATTCAAAAGGGCAGTACAAACTGGTCCCAGTCCATGCGCCAGGTGTTAGGCACGGTGCAACAGGCGGCGAATGGCGCGGTATGATGCCGCCCACTGGAAAGCATTGGCAGTACGTCCCTGAAAAGCTTGATGCACTAGATGCAAACGGTGAAATCCACTGGTCAAAAAATGGAAACCCGAGAAGAAAGGTTTATCTAACAGAAACCAAATCTATTGGGTATACAGACTATTGGGAGGAGTTCAGGGATGCGCATCACCAAGCCATTCTTGTGACTGGCTATCCAACTGAGAAGAACTTCGACATGATGAAAATGATTGTCGAGGCGAGCAGCAACCCTGGAGATCTGGTGATTGACCCGTTCTGCGGGTCGGGAAGCACAGTCCATGCAGCCAGCTCTTTAGGCCGGAAATGGATTGGAATAGACGAGTCCTTCGCGTCAGCAAAAACCGTGATCGAACGCCTGAAGAGAGGGCGAGCCCCCATGGGAGATTTCGTCAAAAAAGAGCCAAGTGCGCAAGATGAGCTGCCGCTGTTTGGTGAAACAACGGCAGTGAGGCACGAAGAGACTTCAGGTGAATTTAATATCTATATCGACGCCATGACAGCAGCGAGCGCTAAAGTAGAGGTGCTAGAGCTTTACAACGCAATCAGCGCCCCAGAAGCCAATCCGCAGTAACACGTTCAGGCGCGGTTTTCAGGGTTGTCACTCTGACCGCGCCATCCCACATTCCATCGAGCTTACACGACTCGTACCATGTGTCTTTATGCGCTAGGCCTGGGCCGTCAGCCAGGAAAATGATGCGGAATTGATGGCCAAATTCTTGGCAGAAAGCCATGGCTTTTGCCACTTTGTCCGAGTTACCACCGGTACGATCATCAGACTGAGCCCCGCCACGAGTTGAGTCGTATCGAGCGAATCCAACCGCGCAGACTTGTTTGCTAGTGTCCTTGATTACGAAATCGCATGGATAGTCGCCATTGAAGTTCTCAAAAACAGAACTGAGTTCGATGTCGCGGCCTGCTCCACGGGGACCGTCGATGGTGAAGCCGCCGTGGAATGTGTTCTCAAACCACGAGAAGAATCGATCTGTCAGCTTGTAGCCCAACTGACCGCGAGTGTCGTACTCACCAACCAACGCAGCGAGAGCCGCCTCTTCTAGTGGTGTAAAGGAATTGAACTGCTCGCGAATGATGTCGATTGGCTTGAATGTGTCCCCATAGTTATCAACGAGTGTCGAGGTGGGGACTCGGATTTTCTTTGCCATTTCCGTGTCAATGATGGGGGAGACGCAGCGGCGGAAAATTTTGAGCAGCGTCATCCGCTGAGTGCCATTGAATTCGGTGGTTCGAATCCGGCTAAGTAGGTCGGAGGTTGTGCGAGATTCGTTAGCAAGCTGCTTGAACAGAGATATATCGCCCTGATAACGCGCTTGGCTGTTGGCTAAAACCTCAGGGAAGCGAGCAGCTAGGTCAATGGCCGTGATGATGCTGTGAGGAGACTCGACGTGAGCCAGGAATTTGTGATCGCCAGACATGCTGTCCTCCGTTTACAGATGTCTGGGGAGGATAACAATAATATCTGGCAAATGGCCATTCGGCGTTTATGGCAATGACACTGAAGGGGTTAATGACTGGGCCAACAACCGCCACTCAGGATTGTTTAGCGCCGAATCTGCTTCAAGGTTTCGGCAATCAGAAAGGCCAATTCCAGTGACTGGTCTGCATTCATCCTTGGATCGCAGTGGGTGTGATAACGATCCGACAGGCCAGCTTCTGTGATTGGCCTGGAGCCTCCAATGCACTCGGTGACGTTCTGACCAGTCATTTCGATGTGAATGCCACCGGCATAGGTGCCCTCGGCCTGATGTACGGCAAAGAATTGCTTAACCTCGGCCAGAATCTGTGCGAAGTCACGGGTCTTGTAGCCACTGGACGCCTTGATGGTGTTGCCATGCATTGGGTCGGAACTCCAAAGCACTTGGCGTCCTTCACGTTGAACAGTCTGGATCAGGCGTGGCAGTCCAGCTTCGACCTTATCAGCCCCCATGCGCACGATCAGATTGAGGCGTCCGGGATCGTTCTGCGGGTTGAGGATGTCGATCAGGCGAATTAGGTCTTCGCTACCCATGCTCGGGCCGACTTTTACACCAATCGGGTTGCCAACACCTCGCAGGAACTCGACATGAGCGCCGTCCAGCTGTCGGGTACGGTCGCCAATCCACAGCATATGGGCTGAGCAGTCGTACCAGTCGCCGGTGAGGCTGTCTTTACGGACAAACGCCTGCTCGTAATTAAGCAGCAAGGCCTCGTGGGCAGTAAAGAAGCTGGTCTCGCGCACTTGTGCAGCGCTATCCATGCCGCATGCGCGCATGAAGGCCAGCGTTTCATCGATGCGGTCGGCTAGCTGACTGTATTTCTCTCCCAGCGCCGAGTTGGAAATGAAGTCGAGATTCCATTGATGCACCTGGTGCAGGTCGGCGAAGCCGCCCTGGGCGAAGGCTCGCAGCAGGTTCAACGTAGCGGTGGCCTGATGATAGGCCTGCAAAAGACGATCTGGGTCTGGCACGCGGCTGGAAGAGTCGAAGCCAATGCCGTTGACGATATCTCCCCGATAAGCCGGCAGCGTTAAGCCATCGATGGTCTCATCGTTGGCCGAGCGGGGCTTAGCAAACTGGCCAGCCATTCGCCCTACTTTGACCACCGGGCACCCAGCCGCAAAGGTCATGACGATGGCCATCTGCAATAGCACTTTGAATGTGTCGCGAATCTTGCCTGAACTAAACTCGGCAAAACTCTCAGCACAATCCCCGCCTTGCAGTAAGAACGCACGCCCCTGAGTAACCTCAGCAAATTGCCGTCGCAATTCACGGGCTTCACCTGCAAACACCAGCGGCGGGTAGCTGGCCAAGGCTTGCTCAACTGTGGCCAGTTTAGCAGCGTCGGGGTATTGAGGTTGCTGCTGGATTGGCTTGCCTCTCCAGCTTTCAGGACTCCAGGGGTGCGGCATGGTGGCTCTCGTTTTGAATCAGTTTGATCCGCTCAGCAAATCTAAATCGGCCAGAGTCGATGGAAATATCTACTGAAGCCAAGACTCAACAGTTTCAGCGCCGAACTCTTCCTTCCAAGCTTTCAGCACTTTGTGGTTCCCACCCTTGGTCTCAACACGCTCTTGATTGTGAGGGTTGATGTAGACCTTCAACTGACGCTCTTTGCGTTGACCAGCAGCGGCTGGGGCTCGCGCAGCACGAGCTTGTGGGTCCAGGATCAGCTTCACTTCACGCAGCGAGAAGCCGTACTCAGCTAGCAAAGCACGAATCTTTTTCTCGAACTCAATTTCTTTCTTGAGGCCATCGTCATTTTTCATAGCGTCGAGTTGAGCGAGTTGCTCAGCCAGCTGTGCTTCAAGCGCTTTGAATTCCGCGAGTTTGCTCATGATTTCCCCTAATTTTAGATCTTAGTTTCGTTGTATTCGCCGTGCAGCCGGTGGCGGTCTTTGTAATCTTCGAAATTCTCAAGACTATCTAGCTTGCGAATTTTTTCGGCAGCGGATTCTCGCAATGATTTCAGCTGCATGTCAGCCAGATTGTCGAAATTGGCTTCAAATGATTTGAGTCGATCTGTTTCTTCAGCGATCTGCTTTTCGATAATCGGCAAGTCGAGCTTTAGGTGAACGAGATCAGTGCCGAGGGTCGTTTTGAGCTGTAACCGGGTTCGAGTTGCTTTGTCGCGCAGGCGTTTCACCAGCCGGCGTTGCAGATCGAGCAGTGGTAGCTGGGCTTCACCGTCAACGATTTGCTTCTGGCAGTGCTCGATGATGCTAGTGAAATACTCGTATCGCTCTTCGAAAGCCTTCCTGGGGCGTCCCTCTGTCTGCTCTGGCTGTGGCTCTGCAAGCTCCTGTGTGCGGCGCAGGATAAGGTCGCGGCGCTTGTAGATCGCAGTATGCATTTGGCGATCTAGGGCGCCCAGGATGTCCTTTCCGGGTCGGCCTGCTGCTGTCGTTCCGTGCTGTTGTTGCAGCTGTTCAAGGTCTGCCGGGGCTTCGTTTGCTTCTTCTTCCATCGCTCGCAGCTTGCGAATTTCGTCTTCACATTCGATTTCGATGCGAGCTAGCTCCAGTTCCATGGGCATCTTCGGTTTGCCTGGCGCTAGACGAGTTTCGCTCGTCGGGAGTGCGTTCCACGCTTCTTCTGTGAAGCCCACTGGACGAAACAGATTCAACCTCTGCCGGACTGCCTTGGCCTCTGCTGATCGACCGGCATGCTCGTGGTGGGCAACTTCTCTTGCATACGTTAGGCGCTGGTTGAGCGTACTGAGGAGCAGAGGCGCTTCAGCTTCGTCAGCGTCGTCATGACCAGAGTTTTCGTTGAGCTGTCGCTCTAGATCGGCGCAGTTCTCATGCAGCCTGGCGACCAGCCGGCGCTGCTTCTCAAGAGGATCGAGAGGAGGGCGACCAGATGATTTTTTTCTTGACGACTTTACTTCCATGTGAAACACCTTGACAATTCAAATATTTAATGGTATAAGTATGATTATAAGGGGTTTAATGTCAAGGATGAGAGGGCTGCAAGACAGCCTTCGGGCGCCTCAGGGATCGTGGGTGCGGGCGGAACTGGTAATCAAGCTCGACGGAACGGGCTTTCCAGTACGCTCTGCCTTTCAGGATGAAGGCAGTGAGGTCACTTGCTAGGTAGTGGATTGCCATTCCTTTGCCATGGCTGGGTAGAACATCAAGGAATTGGTGTTTCGAGCGCCAGATCTGGAGAGATGCCTTGGAAATGCCAAAGGCTGCTACTTCAGCAGTGTTGAGCTTTGTTGTTGGGTCGATAGCAGGAAGAGGGTCTTCATTAAAAAGAACTGGAATGCGCGGATAAGAATGGTCAAAGCGAACTTTCTTCGCCTTGTCGCGGTACGCCATTACATCTGATCTCTTATAAAATACCTTCCTTCGCTCGCTGCGGAAAAAGGGGATGAACTCTTTCCCCCGCACGTCTGTACGTAGATTTCTTAGCGTTCCTACAGCTCTCTGAAGTATAGCCGCTGCTTGTGCTTCGCTAACGTACTCTGCGGTGTGAGTGTTTATCTTTATTTGCTCTTTAACAATTCGCATTTTTTATTATTCCCTTTGTGTGCGTCCATAACATCATTATAACATAAATAGTGCTAATAATTGATGTGTCAGGTTATGTTCATAATTTATACCGGCTTTGCCGAAAGTGGCCAGCGGAATTTGCTTAGGTCAGGGATTGTTATTTGTGCTTCTTTGTATATAGAACTTAGGGGCTGAGATAGAGCAGGCAGGCTTAAGACACATGCCCGCTGGTCAAATTAGCCAAAGGCTGTTTTGATAAATGTGATTGTCAGTCGGAACAGAAGTCATATTTTATATATAAATAATTCGACATCTGTTCTGGTGGTAAATGTGGTTGACGCTATTCAATATAAATTATTCAATTGCCTTTGTGTCTGTTGTTTAAAGGTTGATAAATAGTGGTAATATAGGAGTGTGCAAATAAGCATCGTCTTGCAGAGGCGTAACAATTAAGAAGGGTTATAAAATGAATATTCTTTACAAAAATACAAAGTTGGAGCATCGGGCTAATGAAATAAATACAAAATACGTTTTTATCTCTACTGCAAAAGCTGAAGCAATTGCTAACGACTATTCAGTTGTCGTAGCAAAGGCAGAAAATTTCGAAAACGTGGTCAAGCTTCAGGTAGAGTCAGGCAGGATTGCAATAGTTTGCATCACTGCTGAGACATATGCTGAGCTAATCGAACTCGCTAGGGCTTGCAAAGCTGGTGTTCTCTTCGTAAGTGAGTCAGCACCAAGTGAAAGTGTTTGTCTCGCCAGTCTGGCAGGCTATTCAAATTACGAACTAGACAAATTCGCCGCTGAAATCGGCGCTCAAATCGAAATTAAGCGCTTCGTAATGAGTGTTGCTCGTGAAGTGCCGTTCTCATTGTCCAGAGCTGACGCACAAAAAATTATTGGTGAAGCTGCTGGTCACGAGTCCGAATCGGCACTAGAGCTTCTCGATAAAGTTTTGGATAACGCCATTATTGGCTTTCAGCGCTTGAAGAAAGTTGCGATGAGCGACCAGATCGTCACTAGCAAACTGAGCGCGACCCGCCCTGGCTCTGAAGCTACAGCTGAACTGCTGGCATGCGCCAACAGAATTTATGACGAAGGCGGTGTCCACGTTCTCGAAGCTGGCCTCGGGTTCGGCAAAACTCAGCACGCTATCCGTCCGATCCTTCTCAAAGCAAAAGCTGATGGAAAAAAGACGACGCTGCTGACTCACAGAGTTTCTATTTCTGGCTCCTTCGATGACATTTGCGCTCAGTACAGCGATACGAAAATTATCGGCAATGAAGACAAGCTCGAAAGCCTGGCTCTTGTAGTGAACTCAGCGAACCAGCAACGCTTTCAGGTTCACACAGAGCAGAGCGACGTACTGATCATCGACGAGGGTTCACAAGTCATAGCTCACATCTTGCAGAAGGGCTTCAAAGGCAACCGTCGTGGTGTATTTCACGAGCTGGTGAAATTGATCAAAAGCGCTCGTTTGGTGCTCATTGCCGATGCCTTTATAAGTGATATATTAGTTAAATTTTTGGCTTTGGCAGGTAGGGAAATCAATTTCATGAGGGGGCGGGTAGATAATTCGCAGAATGAGATTGCGCTCTCTGAGATAGCTACTGCTCAGCGCATGATTATTGAAAATATCGCTACTAGCCTGAAGCCAATGATTGGCTTAGACAGCAAAAAGGAAGCTGAAGCGATGGCTAGCTACATTGAAAAGAGGGGTAAAAGAGTCCTGCTTGTGACGCAGACGACTCGCAGATACCCAGCCGTTGTTGCTTTCTTTAAAAATCCTAATACAGAGATGAAAAAATACGATGCTTTGGTCTATAGCCCGTCGATGCAATCCTCCATCAGCATCGTAGAAAAGCATTTCGACACTCACTACTGCTTGTTTTTTGGCGTTATTGGCGTAGACGACGCTAAACAATTCACTCGTCGTGATCGCACAAATAGGAAAGTAGTCGTTGGTGTGTCACGTCAAGTGCGTCAACAGCTTGATAAGGCTGATCTCATTGACGAGTTTTTTGCTAGTGATGACTATGTTTTCGACTCCATTGCTTTGTCATTTTATAAAGTTGATGCGAGAGAAAAGAATAATTTCCGCACCAATTTGGCAATTTCTTTCGAATCCGATGGTTACAAAGTAACGAGAGTCAAACCAATAGCTGCTGACGAGATTGCAGCGATGACATTTAATGGAGAAAAGCGTGCTGTAAAAGAATATGTAGTTAAGGAAACAATGAAAGCTGCTCAGGTAATCGTTAGAGCTGCCGATTTTGACGAATTTATTGAGCCGGAAAGTGAGGTTCAACGTTTTCATAATGACGCTCTGAAAGCCTCAAGAGCGCTCAACAAACAGGTATCCCAGCTGGACGATGATGATATTACTTTGTATAAAGAGGGCGTTGGCGTAGTGACTCTCATGAATGCAAGATGCTGCTTGCTTAATGATGCTAATTTTCATTCATTTGCTGAGCAAACTGAAAGCGAAAGGGGTCGGGATTACAAGGATTTAGCTGGTCGTAGAGTCTTTTTCTTAAAATTCATGAGCGTGATTGGTGTAGTAAATGGTGATGAAATACTGACTGATTCAGCGATGAAAAAAGCTGCTGAATTCGCTGTAAAATCAAAAGATTCGTTGATCGGCTATGGCATTCTGACAAAAAATGCTAAATGCAAAACTACGAATGAGATCAGTGCCACGGTCAATGCTGTCTTGAAATCGATTGGATTTTCAAAATCCAGGGTGAAAAGTGATGGTGAGTGGGTCTATCGCCTTTCTAAACCAGCTTTCTTGCGAGTAATCTCGTACATCGACAAGGGTCGTTATGATGAATTGACGAGGACCAATAGAAAGCAAGCATCAGTACAGCAAAAATTTGACTATCTCGTCAGTGCAAATTCTCTTACCGCATACAGAGAAATTCACAGGGAGAGAGCGATTTCAATTAATATAACTTAACTTGTGCTATAATAACTGCGTGAGGATGATAAATAGTCCTCACACTCTGCAAGCGACACCCTTGCCCGCCTGGTTACTACCTTTCCAGGTGGGCGTTTTTTGCCAAAGATGAACTTACCGATCTCGGATATCCAGGTTGATGTGTCAGTCTGCGCAGGCTATGGGGTGTCTATCTCTGTGGAAGAACTGAGTGCGTTGAGTTTGGCCTGGCAGATGGGCGAGACACGATGATTATCTGAAGTAGCTTATGAGAGGCGGCATTCTGAGCGCTGACTTTGGTACTGCTGGGACCAGTGACAGATAGCTGTAAGAAGTACCGCTAGCCAGCTAATGAGGTGACCATGGTCACCTCAATAACTGCCAGTAGACATGAAAATCCAGAATCGAAATTTCTGTAACAGAGGTGACCATGGTCACCTTTTGGCTGCGACGTGCTGAATTTAGTATCAGCTGGTCACTTAAGATCGGGCGGACGGGTGATTAAAATTAGCGTTTTAGATTTTAAGTGGTAGGTCTTTATTGTTTATTGTGGTTGTTTGTCGAGTCTATTAATTAAGCAGGATATTTGGTCATTTTAGAGGGAAAGTTGGTTGGTTTTAGTTTGCATTATGTGAGAGTTATTATTATAATATAAACATGGGCGAAGAAATTAGTCGGATGCTCTGTTGGATGTTGGCGTATATGGCTGATTTTTATTTTTGTGGTTACAGTATTTATGTGAGAAGAGAATGTGAGAGTGTTGATATAGTAGCTTTTGCAAATATTGACGAAAGCGCTGGTGGCCTCTGTAGGGAGCACTCCGTGGAAGTTGCAAGGAGGTTGTTTTATATTGACAATGATGGTTGTTTGGTGTCGACTGTTGATAGTGGGTTTGACTACTGTTCCTCATTGCTGGAGAAGTGTTCTTCGAGAATTTACAGGGAGATGTATGAGGCATGGGAAGCCGCAGAGGAGAACTATGTGCCTGAAATTCAAGAATTCGATGACGACGATAAACCAATATATTTTGACAAAAGCTATGTTCAGAGTTTCGGATCTTCTACTCCGAGAATCCCGAAAAAGCTTCTCAAGAAGCTGGTACGGCCATAATTGTTCGGGATTAGGAGTGAAGGGGCGAGAGCCATTTCTTGAACAGGTCCGACAGAAATGCGACTCCCGCCCCGTGAGGTAAAAACTCCGCGATAGCGCCAACACCATGTGTGTGGATGAAGTCAAGTTCACCAAGGCTTTCCACGTCGCTCGCTCCAGGCAGAAGCAAAATGCAGTGGCTGGGTCGCTCGGTCGCCGAACCACGACGAAGACGCAGACTGTCATGGTAAATGTGGGCCGACTCCATTGCTTCGAGGACATTTGCCCTGCCGCTACGCCATTTGGCGTCAAGGATGAGGGAGCGACAGGTGGTGTCGTTGTACACCACGATGAGAATGTCGGGCACACGTTCGCGAGAGATACTCCAGCCAAGTCTGTCAGTGTGTGGATCGGCCGCCGGAAACTTGGCTTGAAACAGCACTTCCATTAGGTGACCGCTGCTCAGTGGCACGTGAAACGCCAGCTGTGCATTCACCACCTTCGACCTAGACGGCGTCAACTTGATTCCCAGCAGTTGTTCAAAGCAGGCCACGACCTGAAGGAAACACCAGGTTTCGTAGATGCCCCAAGAAGGACTTACGTGAAGCTGATCGAGTGATTGATCACCCTCGACCCGGGAGGCCATCGCTGCACAGCCGAGGCGATAGGCCCGGTTGTAGGCTGGTTGTGCGGCTATCTGGGTGAGGCCTGAAGAGCCTGCGGCGCCAGCTTTCACGGCGTTGAAGGGGTGGTGCTGGATCAGCTGAGTGACCCTGCTCTCCAGGTGGTCCAGCAATGCAATGCGTCGGTGCAGGCGAGTGCCTTGCTCATCCTGACTATCCCCGAGCCGAAGGGCAGCGACGCGCTCCCGAAGCGCTGTCAAAGTCGCGCGAAAGCGTTTCAGCAAGCCGAGCAGGACGCGGTTAGCCGGTGTATCCACGGTTGGGGTCGAAGTCCACGCGTGGACCTGAATCGTGTCGAGTTGATCGACCGCTAATGACGTCCCGCTGAGCAGGGTCGACAGCTTGTGTTCGCGCAGCGCGGTGGGGTGCAGGCGCCGGGCGCGTGCGAGTGGCAGCATTTGCCTGTCGGCCGAGAGTTTCTGATGTGGTGAGCGGGCGAGGGCGGCCACGGCGCCCAGGAACTCATGGCCATATAGCCGAAGGCGCGCAAGCAGCACATGATCAGCATGGATGCCGGCGCGGCCTGTGTTGCCAAAGGCCAAGGTCGCGGCAGAAACACCGCCCAGCAGCGTCTGATCGAAGGTGCGGATCGCCTCAATGATTTCGGCGAATTTGTCGTCATCGGCCTTTTTTGCCGTTGGGCTGATTGTCAGGCAGTAAGTGGATTGCGCGCCTGAGGCATCAAGCACGTCGACACGCACCTGGCCGGCATAGAAACGTGGGCACCACTGGAACCAGCCTGATGCTGCTAGAAGTTCGACATCATCGACGAACACTCGCAGCGTGGTTGGCTCTGGGCGGATTTCATAATGGGTGTCTTCATGGAAGCCGGTCACCACCTCGCCAGCGGCGACCGCGATCCATTCCTCGTGGGCCTCTGAGCCCCGGCGGCGAACGGTGATCATTGCTTACCGCCAGAAACGCGCGGAGCCGGTTGCCACCAAGTCCTCTTGCAGACTCTTGACCTTCTGCTGGCAGCGCTCCAGGCCGTGCTTGACCAGCGTGGCGTGCACAGCGTCGAGTGCTTGCTGAAAGCGCTGTGAGGTTTCACCGCGTAGCTTGGGGAGGACCTTGGCATACACGACCTGATCGAGCGTGTGCAGATCGACCTGGGCGCTGGCGCTCTGGAAGGCGAGGTAGCTGAGCACGTCATCAATAGTCCGCCAGCCGAAATGCAAGCGGACGGGCTCCAGTGCCTTGACCAACTGCGACAGCAGGTCTTTCGCTGTTTGCTTCAGTCCCTCTGGGAGCGTGGTGGTCGCCCAGCCAGGGAAGGCCTCCACATTGATGTCCCAGAACTCCAAGGTGTAGGCGCGATCCAGGACTTTGTCGGAGAGGCCGTGGGTGGTCTCGTCCATGTTGAGGGTGCCGATGATCGCCAGGTTGGCGGGGTAGCGTACCCGCATGGGGACCGGGGTAATGTCCTCGCCCAGCTGGTGCAGGTCGATCCAACCACGGGTTTCCATGGCTGATAACACGGGCGCCAAGTACTGTTCGGGGTGGGACAGATTCATTTCGTCCAGGATGGCCACATAGGGGGTTTCTGGATCGTCTGCCGCCAGGAGTAGTAATTCCAGGAAAGGTGCGCTGCGGTAACTGGCCTCCTGAAGCGGATTGACATAGCCCAGCAATGGGCTGGGGTCGTACCACCCGGGTTGGACGGGAATGATGCGCACGTTCGGCGATTCGTCGTGAGACGTGCCGCGCAGTGCGTGGGCATAGTTCAGTGCCAGTTGAGTTTTGCCGGAGCCGGATATGCCAGTGAGCACCGCAAAGTGCCGTACAGGATGAAACCACAGTCCGGCATGGAGCTGGCTGATCAGCGCGGGCTCAAGTGTCAGGCGATTGCCTGCCAGCGCCTGAAGCCGAGTGTTAAGTTCCGTGGGGGTAGGTAGTTGAATCGCGCCCCCTGTGTCGACCTGAAGCTCGGCCACGGTCTGCGGTGGTTGGGGGAGAGACTCCGGCTTCCAGGTGACCAATTCCGCCCAGCGCTGACCCCGTTTCGCGAGGTAAATGCGCTTGTGAGGACCCGACTCGATGACGCCCAGGTGGTTGAGCCAACCTAACAACGAAGAGGGGGCGAACGCCGTCGTCCAGCCAGGGTTGACAGCTTGCAGGAGCGCGATCAGCTCGGCCTTGGTGAGCGGGGCCGTTTCCAAGGCTTTCACGATGTGGTCGGTGCCCAGGATGCGAGTCAGTAGCTGATCAGCCAGCTCATCAGGATCCTGGGTTTCCAACAGATTGGTGCCGCGTGCAGACAGCCGATAGGTGTCGCCCTCGCGCTTGCACAGATCGAAGTCTCGGGCGACCACGTTGATCATGGTGCCCACGCTGTTGGTGGCCAGGTTCGGGTTGTTTTGCTTCAACAGATCCGTGAACTCATCGCGGCTCACACCCTCGTTCAGCTCGGGGAGCAAACTGAGCAGGGTCTGAAAGCCGCCGCCCAAGGAGGTCAAGCCTTTGCGCCGTAGGCTGGCCGGGAAGGGCTTTAGGCCCAGCTCGGTTTCGTGCAGCGTCTCGGGCGTCTCGGGAGTGCTGTCGCTGTTCAGGCGCTCATACAGCAACCAGGACAAACAGACGCGTCGGGCTTGTGCTGCACTGTCTTCCTGTGGGATCGGGTCCAGCACTGCGTCAATACGGTCGCGGATCGTACGGTGCATGTGCACCGGGTGGTCGTGCCGGTTGCCGCCCAATTCCACATGCAATTCCTTGAGCATGCCGACGTTGGCGATGGTGGTGAAGTGCGCCGGGTAGAGGGCGCAGAAGACACGGTTGAGCTTGAGTCGGGGAATTCGGTCGCACAGTTTGCTCAGGCGGCGTTGCAGCTCGTTATACAGCTCGATCAGATGAATCTCGGCCTCGGCGGGATCTGTCGGCAGTGTGGCCGTAACAGCGGTGGCAAACCAGTCGATGAAGGCAGTATCAGCCAGTGCCGGTTCTATCCTCACATGGCCGCTGCCAGCAGAGGCCACCGGGTTCTGGTTCCACAACTGAAGGAGAAATGCTTGTTCATGCAGGCGGGTGGGAATCGCCTGTTGCACCTCACCGAGAAATTTTTCCAGCCGGAGCGCCCAAGCCTGGACGCTCTTCGATTGCATTGGGCCCGCCACTACTGCATCCAGGTGCGCCTTCAGGGCGGCATCGCTTCCAATTATTGCGCTCACGGTTTCCCAGTCTCCGACTGCAATGATCTCTGGGCTGCATCCTAGGCTGCGTCAAGGAACACGACTAGTTGTTTGTGTGGTGGTGTTTTAGCTGCGAGGTATTAGGTCAATCGACCCCCTCATTTCACCCGTGTCTGGCGAGGATCCCAACTGGGCTTGGTGATAAGGCACCCGGGCGCTGAGTGAGGAGCTTTAGTCCTGAAGTCGGGCGAATCTGCGCGAAAAGCTTACGTGCGAAAAGGCGACAGATCGACGGGCGCTGCGTCCACGAATAGGGTGTTTGGTACTCCCTGTTCGGTATCGGAGATACACAGTATGTGGTTCATCGGCACCTTGTTCGACCATGCGCTGGTTGTGCTGGCCATGGGTATGGTTTTCCTGTTACTCGCCCGTTTGGCCTACGGCTCCGCCGAGTAAGGTCGCGGGATTACTTCTTCTATTAAACAGGCTAGCTATACAGCCAGGGACGCAGTTCCTCCAGGTTGACCACGACAATCTGTTGAGCGCTGGCCTTGGACTGGATCTTGTGCGGGTCGATCTGGTAGCGCTGCAACACGTATTGCACCAGTGCCCCTCGACTGGGCACCCGCAATTGCCCATCTTGCATACCGTACTCGTACTCAAGGAATGCTTTCTGTTCGGGTGAGAGTCGCGAGTCGGGCTCAATAATGACGTCTACAGCGGTGTTCCAGCCTTCGTCCTGATCGCGCCCAAACTCCGATTTTCCCTCCAGTACATCTGGAATACCCCGAAAGCGACTGAGTACGAAGTCACGGTGTTCGCGGTTTTTTTCGCAGTAGGCGCGAGCATGCCACCGCATGCCTGTGTACACGAGGGCGTGCGGTGCGATCAGGCGCGTTTCCGCCTCCGGTGTTTTGAACGACACATACTCACACTCCAAGCGTAATCCTTCGCGGCAGGCGCGCAGCAGGGGCCGCAATACTTCTGGGCGTACAGAGCGATCTGGGACGTTCAACACTTCGGTATGCGCGTAGGCCAATGCTAGGCCCGCGATATGTGGTGCACGTTCATGGTTCTGGTTGAGTAGGTGTAGGTACGCGCTCGCGCTGTCATCAATGAACAGGGGCTGAAAGCCCTTGCTCGGTACGTAGCCCTTCAGGCGCTTGTCATAGTCGAGGTTTTTCGGGGCGTAGTCGTTCAGGTAACTGTTGATGTCTTTCGACGCCTGCTGGCGGCTGATGCCGAAGCTCTGCATCAGGTGGCCCGTGGTCAGGCGTCCCTCCCACCAGGCCACGGTTTCGATCAGGCGATAGCGCTGAGCCAGATCCCAGCGAACACTTTCCACCGACTGCTTACGTTTCATGTCATCCCTTCTGTGCGAAAACTTTACGTGTACATGTAAACAGCATGGATGTGTAGTGTAAAGCTACATATCATCGATTTCATGGTAAGGGTAACAGCTTGAGCAATCGGACTGGTTCCCGCTTTAGGTCGAGGCGCCCGTCGAATTTCGTCTTGGGGCGAGATCACGGTCCGTTTGGTTCTCGACGCTATGATCAATTGAGACCTCGTTATGCCCATCGGTAGTTTGCCCGGGGGATCGAGCGAGTCGAAATACAAGGATCGGATATGCGCCAGCTGACAAAAATTGTGCTTGTTGACTCGCTCTGCGATGGACTCATCGCGGAGTTGCGGATGGATGGCAATACAAGCCTCAACGGCACCAACGCCATTGGCAAGACTTCATTCCTCAAGCTGATCCCCATCTTTTTCGGGGCATCGCCAGGTTCGGTGGTGAGGGCCGGTGGCAACCGGGTGTCATTTGCCGATTGGTACCTTCCCAGGCGCTCAAGCTATGTCATTTTCGAGTATCAGGTTGGGGCCAGCGACTTTCGCTGCGCCATCCTTCACCGCAGCTCCAGCGGCTACGCCTATCGTTTTGTGCGTGCAGCCTGGAATCAGGAGCTGATCCTCCGAAACGTTGAATCAGGGGATGTGGTGCCAGGGGCTGAGATCCAGGACCATCTGCGCCGCTGCTCGATTGAGTGCACGCCTGAGCTTTCGAGCCTGCACTACAAGAAAATTATTCAGAACAACACTAACGCGGGACTTGAGGATGTTCACGACAGCATGGTCGTGAAGCTGATTCGTAGCCTGCGACCAACGTTCTCACTTGCCCAGCCGCACACCAGCCTCCATGCAATCGACCACGTCATCTTTGCCATGTTGGAAAGTAAGGGTGACTTCAACTCCATGCGCGGAACCATGGCAGGCATCTTGTCCCAGGAAAACGAGCTGCGCAGCGAGGGGCTCACCGCGCTGACCAAACGGACCCTGGATGACCTGATTGAGGGCTATAAGAGCTATCTCAAAGTCGAAGAGTTGCGCCCAAAATTTGAGCTATTGGCAGAGCAGGGATATCGATACGCGGCCGCCACTCGCCAGCTGGGTATTCAGAAGCATCGGGCGAGCAGCCTGATTCACGAACTCAATGGGCAATACAAACTGCTAGATGACCAATTAGTTCAGGTCAACGATGCTTTGAGTGCTCATGAGCAAGCCTACAGTGCAGCACGTCAGAAACACTCCAAGGTGTCTTCGGAAGTAGAAGGGAAGCTGCTCCAGGCAAATGAGGACGTCGAGCGTCTTGAACGTCAGCAGGCCGAGCACTCTAGGCGTGGGGCGAGCGAACTCTGCGACCTGGTAAACAAGGTTCCAATGCTGAAAGCCCAGGTGAGCGAGCGAGCGCAGCACCTCGAAAATCTCACTAGCAAAGTGAAAAGCATCGACGGGATTTATTCGGATCGCATTGCTCAGCTTGAGCGAGATGCCACCCAAGCTACCACTCAGCAGAACAAGCGCAAGGATGCCGCTAACGAGCTGTATCACCAGCGAGCCGCCGAGCTTCTGCATCGACAAAACAATGACAAGCACAACCTGACCAAGACACAAGAGTTGGAGCGAGAGGCTCTTGCCCTGCGCATAAATGATGCGAAGGAGAGTGCGGGTAAGCAGCAGGGGATCTATGCGTCGCTGAGAAGCTTAAGCGTTCTCCCTGCGGCACAGGCTGATCTGAACCTGGCACAGGCTCGTGTTGATGAGCAGCGTGAAGCGTGTGCTGCGGCCAGTGAAGTAATGGAGAAGGCCCGCATATCTCTTGAGGCAAGATCACATGATCGCGAGGTGGCTGCCAAGCGCTACCAGGCACTACAAGATCACAAAATTCAGACGGAGACTCGTAAGCGTGAGCTGGTTTCCCTCAGCAAGGCGCACCCTGACAGCCTACTTACATTTCTAAGAACGCATCATCCGGAATGGACTACCCATATCGCCAAGTTGGTTCCAGCCGATATTTTGATGCGTACCGATCTCGCTCCAGTGATGGTGCAGGCCGCCGCTGACTTGTATGGGGTAGGGCTAGAGCTGGGTGGTATCGACTCCCCAATGGTTGCCGATGAAGAGCGGATTCTCGCCGCGATCATGGAGGCAGAGAAAGCCATTCAAGATATTGCTTTGGAGATGGAGACTCTGTCAGCGGAGGCGCGGGAGTTAGAAAGCACGCACCGGTCTGCTGTGTTCTTGCATGGTGAAGCTGCAAAAAAATCCACAGAAGCAATATCAGAGCTTGAGGCGAGGGTTGCGGCGTTTGACGGGCTTTTTGAGCGTGCTGTCGCGGATTGCACGGCGCATTTGGCGACCCTGAAAGCCGCAGAAAATGAAGCGTTGGAGGCCGTCCGTAGGCTTGGCCGAAGTGAAGCCGAGCTAAAGGCAGCGCATGGTCGAGATTTGTTTGCACTGAACACCTCTGCCGAAATTGAGCTGGCTGATTTGAAGGTTTCACTCCAGCAGGAAATCGCTCAAGTCGAGGCGATCATTGAAGAGGTAGTGAGTGCCTTGCAGATAAACCGTGAGGTGGTTGAGCGGGATCGTCTCCGGGCTTATGAAAAAGAGGGACTGAATACCGCTGAAATTGAGCGTCTTAAGCGTGAGATCGGAGAGTTGAGCAGCCAGCTCGGAAAAGCCAACGATGTGGAGGGCTACGTTCGCGAGTACCAGGCTTGGCTGAGCTATGAGTGGCCGAAGCTCGGTGAATGGCAAGCGCGATTGCAACGTCTTGAAATTGAGCGCGAGAGTTTAGTGCGCGAATGGTCAGTGTCCGATGCACAGTTAAAAGCTAGGCAGGGCGACATCAACAAGATGCGGTCGAGGCTCATCGGGGAAATGAGCGAGAACTCCGATGCCAAGCAGTCCATGGCGAGCGCTATCAAGTTGCTTGCCCGGCTCTCGGCCATTGATGATGGACAATCTATACCAGGCCTCAAAGTGAGTGATGTCCAAGACGAGATCCATAAGCAAATCCGCCGTCGTACGGATCTTCAACGAGTTGGATCTGATACGTGTCGTGAGATTCGCCGCATTTTCGCGGGCGAGGGAGCACGGCAAGGTACCCACAGTGTGTTCATCGATGAGATCTGGCGGGAAGCTACGTCCCAGGCCGGAGACGACATCGACGAAGCTTGGCTGTTCGCCGCAGATCTGTTCATGGACTACCTGGGCAGGGGGCATAGTGCGAGCAAGGGACGTCTCATTATGGAGGCTCAAGGCATTGCCAGTGAGTTAGCAGATGGCAGGGCCAGGTTGAGCACTCTCGATGCCGCAATCAAAAAATTAGGTACCAACGCCACACAGAAAGCCAAGCAGGTGCTGAGTGGGTTTCCACAGATTCAGAATTTTGAGTTTCTGGTCACTTCACGGGTTCAAAAGCTGGGCTTCTGGCACGACCTGACCGACTTCGATAAGCAGGCGAAAGTTTGGAGCATGATGGAGTCCGGCACGCTACCAACCGAGGACCTCATCAATGCCATAGCGCGAATCGCCAAGCACATTTCTGAGGGGGTGTTTGCGGCCAATCTTGAGGAGTGTTTTGACGTAGCGGTTTCGGTGAACGACCAGGGGCATCAAAAGGTGGCACGGACCGACAAGGAGTTGGCCGACATCAGCAGCAACGGTCTCACAACCGTCATTGTCACGATGATTTATATCTCACTGTTTGAGCTGCTTCGTGGGGACGCGGATGTGCAGATCATTGCGCCAATGGACGAGGCTCTGAAGTTCGATGCTCCGGTCTATATCGCCATTGTCAAATATCTGAATAGTCGCAAGGTTCATATGATGGCTGCTTTCCCAGGCGGCGCTCCTGAGCTGCTCCGGCAATTTCCGAATCGCTACATGTTCCAGAAAGCTAAAGGCTATGGAAGCAAGGGCGAGACTATTTTGGTCAAGTCATTCAGTGCTTCCGTAGACAAAGAGTTGGCGGCACTTGAAGCTGCGCTGGAAGCGGACATGGAGGTTGTATGAATCAGCTCAGAACCTGCCTTGAGGCTTTACTAAATGGTGAGTTCATCTGCGTTCATCGCTCGCGGGAGTTGTTTCGCTGTCTTGGGGAGCCGGTATTTAGGGCGGAAGTTGAAGCCGCCCTTCAGCCTTTGGGCAGGACCTTAGGTGCCTTAGGCGATGTAAGCTCCCCGGACGTCTTCTTTGCTCGCTATACCAAACTGGATAGCAGTGCGGATGTGGAGTCGGCTAGAGCAATGCTGGTGGGCATCCGGGACCAGGTTAGGCCGTGTGTCGAATTCATCCAGCTCAGCATTCATGCGGGGCGCTCGGACTCGCACTTGGAACCGGGTGATGAAATCTCCTTTTCAGCTTTGCTTGAGGCTATTGAAGAACAGTCGGTCTACAAAGATCGATTGCGGGATTTGGCCAGTTTTGACATGTTCAACCGCGCCAAAAGTGCCAAGGACAATAAAGATAGATTGTCGATCATTCTCAAGGCTATGGCTGACGCGGGATATGTAATTAAGCGCGATGGAGAGTCGGCTAATTATATTGCAACTGGAAAGATGGCTTACCTACATCAGGTTATAGGCTGGATTGCTGACTACTACATCGAGGGTAGCCAAGATGAGCAAGAAAGCCTGGTTGATGGGCAAACGCAGCAAGGAATGGTGCTGTGAAAGCAGAGCTATGGGAGTGCCTGGGGAAGGCTCTGATAGATAACGCGGAGTTGCTTGAGCATCTGATGCTCGCCGACTCCGGTGTTCCGGTCGCAGGAAAACCTAAAAAATGGCTTACCTGGCTTCTGGGGCAGCAACTCATCACCGAGGAGGATGGCGTTCTCCACCTGTCCGGCGAACTCCTCAATCTGGGTATACAGCTCACCAAACCTGGTGCTGAGCGCTTTGCACCGGATATGGAGGAGAACTACATCCAGATCAGGGAGGGCTGTGAGGGATACCTTGACGCCAAAAGGGACGGGCGAATGGATGCTGCCGCTGAGCAGCATATTCGGGTCAGGCATTCAGCTCGACAGATTGTCGTCCATCTTCGCCGAGAGAGCCTTGGGCTGCGAAGCTTTATTGAATCAGGGTATGGGTACTCAATCCGTATCGCGGACAGAATTCGGGATGTCGAATCGGTTATTGGTCGTGTTCAGCGGCTTCACGAAAAACTTGGCCTCTTTAGTTACGACTCTTTGTACACGCTGACGCAGGGGGATCGTGCGCTTAATCGTGTCCTCATCAATGACTTACTGGGCGCAGTCAGCAATAACCGTGCAGAGCTTCTCGCACTGCTCGCGCGCTTGGACACTCTGACCATTCAGATTCGTAAGCAAGATACAAGGCTCAAGAAAATTCATAAGGTTGCCCTTTACCTACAGAGTGGGGGCTCCTTTGATCTAGAACCGCTCATCGATCAGCCCAATGCTGCGGCTTGGGTTGCAGCCAGTAAGCAAGCGATTGGGGGATACCTTTTCACCGGTAACTCACCTTCAGAGGGGTTGGACGCAATTGAACAACTCGTTTCCAACCTGCCTAAAGCCAAAACTAAGGTTGCCGCCCCTGCGGAAGCAGAGTCTCGTGCCGCTCAGCCTGTAACCAGAGCCGAGGGAACGTCCGAGGAGGCCGTGGAGCCGTTCGCTGCTCACCACTTTAAAGCAATGCTCAGGGACTTGGTTGCCACGAACCAGCCACAGTCTGCAAAAGCCTATTGGCTGGAACAAGGGCAATCGGGTGTCGAAACGGGCATATGGCTCTATGCACTCGACGGTTTTTTTGTAGCGCTGCAAGCATATGCTCAGAACGAAGAGGGCCGTTCACTGAGCTATATGTTGGTACCCGAGGAGGCTCCTTATGATCGGATAAGCGCCAACCGACAGGTGACGGATCTGTGGCTTAAAAGGAGCAAAGCGCATGCTTGAGTTCACAACCCAAATGATTGAAATGGCCGCCAAGGTGATCCGAGAAGGGAAGGACAGTATTCACCTCAACAAAACTTGGTTGCGAATTCATGAGTTTGGACGAGTCGGAACTCGTAGCGGTACTCGACTGACGTTCAGTCAGCCAGACAGGCGTAATCTGCACCAGTTGCTGCTCGATCAGACAGGGTTCGATGCTTGGAAGGACGACTTGGCGTTATTGAATCAAGGGCGAGCAAACGTTGCACTGACCTTTCGGAATGAGAAATTAGCGAAGAAAAAGGTTCGTGAAGACCTGGTCACCGTCTCGTCCCGATCCGGAACTGTGCGGCTTGCTAGTGGCGACTATAGGCATCCAAGAGGTGGATGCATCCAGGTGCCTTTCAGTGAAATTCATCAGGCCGCAAGTGTCGTTCTGGTCGAGAATCTCTCCGTAATGCTGATCCCAGAGGAGTATCTATGGCCAGATATCATTTCGGAGGAGGCGGTGCTGCTCTTTCGTGGGGGGCCGCAGGACAACCCGGCCGCAGTTACGCAGGCGCTTTCAGGTGTTGCAGAGATCGTAGCGTTTCCTGATTTTGATCCCCAGGGCCTGCTCAATTCGCTGACACTCAAGCGATGTGTCGGGATCATTCATCCAAGTGCTATTGCTGCTCAAGCTGCAAAGGCTTGCCAGCGCGATAAACCATCCAGCTTTGCCCAGCAGCATGACGCGAGGCGCTGGCTTGAGGCAAAACGGTCAATTCAGTTCGTTGATTACATGCTTCGGGATGGGGTGGCGATTACACAGGAGTCGATGCAAGGTGTTGAGCTTGTGCATTCAAGATTGTTCGCAGCGGAAGGCCTTGAACCGCGGAAGTACGAGTTGTAAAACCGCGGTTCCCTTGCCATGAAAGTCGTTATGTCAGAACCCTCATGATTCACACTTCCTTGCCAAGCCGCTGATAGCGTCGCTCGAATGCTTCTCGCCCGCCCTCCATGATGCGGCAAACCTCCTCACGCATCTCTTTTTCTTGAAGAGAACCACGATGCTTTACAAAACATTGATGATTGAAGTCTAAGGCGTACAGCATTTCAGCGTCGCCGTTGACCACAATATTCGGGTTGTGGGTCACGATGAGGAGTTGGCGACGAAGTTTGTTGGCTCGAATTTGTTTGACCACTAGGTCGTAGATAAGATGGTTGTCCAAGTCATCTTCTGGTTGGTCAAGAACCAGAGGCTCATCACCATGAGCCAGCAAAAACGCTAGCATGGCTGCGGCCCTTTGGCCTGCGGAGGCCTGACCAATAGGTTGAAAATCTCGTCCATCACCTTTGCGGCTGTATTCGATCCGCAAACCATCCTCCGGGAACCAACAGAGAATATGATCCATAAACTCTGGCCGCCTCTCAGATGCGCTCACGAGAAACTTGTTAAACCAAGTGCTGAATTCTGGTTTTCCTCGGCAGGCATTAACAAGTCGCCGTTGAAGCTGCTGAAGCCCCTCTTCAAAACTAGCGGTAGTTTCTTCCTCATCCGTAGCAAGCGTAGGGCCTATCAGTAGGTTTGCGATAGCGCCTTTGGCCAGGGCGTCGCCTTGAGCTGCCACGTAAATGTCATCTGTGTACTTGTCCGCAATTCCCAGCATCTCTCTCAGAGAGCGCTCCAGCACTTCGACTTCCTGTCCGTACGGTACCAGTTCAATTCGTACGAATAGATTTTCGGAAAGAGTCAGACGTAAAAACTGTCGTCGAGTTTCACTGATCGCACGGCGAGCGTCTAATACCTCATGCCACTGTACTTTTATCTGCTCCATCAGTTCATCACGCTGCTTTTGCAGACCGTCGAAACGTTTGACCTCAGTGTCTAACCGCTGGCGCTCTAGCGCTAAACGTCCATATTCACTTGGATCGTTTACCCCTTGCTCCTGCAACTCTATTTTCAATTTTTCATAGGCAGATGTCGTCAGATCAAGCTGAGTTTTCCACTGAGATTGTGCGAGGCCATGCCTCAAGCCTGCACCAACGCTTTTCAACTGCTCGGCGACCCCCAATAACTTCGCTTTAGCCTGGTGTATAGCGTTAGACAGGGCCTGTACTGCTGACAAAACATCAGCGTCGTTCGTCGTATCGAAAAGTTCTCCAGGTAGCTCTTCGACTACCAAATCTTCGGCCAAGGAATTGATTTGGCCAGCCAGAGCTATTTGATGCTCAAACTGTCGCTCTACTTCTCGCGACTGTCGAGTTACGTGCTGGTAGGCCTTCAGAACCCCTGCATGCTGTACATCTTCAAAACGCTGAAGCTTACGTTGTACATCTTGCAAGCTGATGCTGAGAGCGTCGCGTCCTTTCAATCTGCCATCGAGTTCACGTAACCGCCCACGAGATGCAAAGAAAACACGTTTTGCCTCCTCCAGCGCCTCTTGGCTACCTGAGGTTCCTGCTGCGTCATCAATTACATCCAGCATTGCCTGCTGACCATGGCCAGCTAATGCAGCAATCTGTCCTTGGCTAAACAGCCGTACCGGAAACCGATTGTTTGAAATTGTTTGGCTAGCTGATGGCTGCCAGCTATTAGCTTGCCATTCTTCGACTAGTACAACTGCCTGATCGCCATGCTGCCAGTGCAGACGGTGTCGGACTCCGTCTCGATTAAGAATTAAAACCAAAGCCGTATCAGCTTTTAATCCCCCCTCATCACTTCGACTCTTGGGAATTCGATTAAAACGCTCAAAGGTCTCGTATGGTTCACTTTTCGGATCTAATCGGGATAAATCCCCCTCCCTGCGGTAAGCCAAGCGTAATGCATGTACCACAGTTGACTTACCTGTACCTCGCCCACCAACTATGGCATTGAAGTATGGGTTGAAGGCCAACACAGCAGGTCTGCCATTTCCCATCGCACGGGTGCTGGCTATCTCGATAGATTCAATAAAGTGCTCAGGTTTTCTGAATGGGTCAAAGGCTCCCTCATCGCAATGACGAACCGACACCCCTTCACCATCCAGCAACCCCAACCTAAGTCCTTCCAAAGACGGTTTGGCCATTTTCACCCAAGTGAATCGTGAACCGGGTAGGTTGCGACAGGTATCTTTAAAGTTATGACAATCAGAACCCACTACCTCAGCCCAGCTCACACCGCTCTGGTTGTACACCACCGGCTTCGGAGTAGCCCTATCTACTACTTCCATGGCGAGGATGCCAGGATTAGCCAGAACCTGTCGTAACGTATTGGCGTCCAGTGCCGCCTTGGTCGTACTACCTGTTTCTAGCCGGAGCAGCCCCTTCATATGATCAGCATGGGCCGGTATTGGTAATGCCCCTGCATCAAGCACTGCTTGCACAACCTCAGTAGCACTTTTCCTGCTCACTCCATCGCTGTCGCCCTTCGTACCGTCGTATCCGACTGTGCCAAGGAGTGAGTCAATATCGCTTGTATTCGCCTCAGGATCAAAAATTGCCAGTAAGTGAATTCCTCCGCTGACAGAAATTTCTACGCCAGGAAATAACTGAAGCTCTCGAAAACCATCTGGTGGACTTTTTTGCATTCCCGCATAAGCAGACTTGAGCGTATCAATCCATGCGCCGCTGTTATGGTCCGTGACAGCCACACAGTCGATTCCGGCCTGCATATATTTTATGAGCCACTGCTGAGGTGTCAGCTCTCCAGAAGTTCCAATGAGTTTATGCCAAGGGGTATCAGTCGAGGCTGGAGTATGCGTGTGGAAATCGAATTTCCACCATCGAGCACCTGGGAATTGCCAAGCTTCGTTCACCAATCCACCCTCCCTATTAAGCTGTAATTATTCCATTTTATGAGCAGATTGCCCGCTTTGCGTAATATCAAGCAGCGGCAAAGATCTCACAATTTTCACGGTTTCGAGGCTCACTGTGACTATATTCCCAAGTCGCTTCGGGGATGCCCTTGAGCGTGTTGCGGTGGTTGTTGATGCCCGAGGCGGTGAAGAAGCTGTCGATGTCCTTCTTCTGAACCCTGTAGTCCTCGGCGTACAGCTTGCACTGGATGGCGGCGTGGTACTAGCCGGTGCCTTGAGTGCGAGCCACTAGGTCGATGCCCGCGTCCCTACCGCTGAGGCCCAGCTCCTTGGCCCAGTCGGCGTATCCCCACACCTTGTCGTACAAATCACGGTAGGTGGCTTCGTTGCGCAGGTAGGCGCAAATCAGCTCTTCGAAGTAGGTGCCTTTTTCGCGTTCGGTGACGGAGGCGGAGCGGTAGGTGTCGAGCAGCGCGGATAGGGCGGACATCGGAGAGGAGTTCCTTTCAGATAACTGTTGATGCTTCGCGGGCACCAAATCTCGGCAGTCTACCAATTGAAAGGGGCTGCTACAGCTAGTGATTGCGCTGCTACGGCTGCGTTGCTTGTATTCCTTTTAGGCGCCCATCGATCGGAGAGTTGGTAATAGCGCTTCGACAGGGGCTGACCTCACTGTTTTCCATTTGAAAAGGCTGGTTCAACTATTTCCGGTAATAGGAATTACCGGAAATAACGTGGCCAGGGCTCAGAAAGTTCCAGTGTGACCATTTACCATGCAAGATAGGGCTTGTCCAAAAAATATTAATAATCGCTTGATTTGGTGATGCGGAGCATTAATGTGTCCTCGTGGGCGCAACTTTCTACGTATTGTTTTTGGGATATTATATGTTCATGACGCATGACTTTGGTCTCATCGGGCGAGACGATAATGCAGGGCAAATGTTCTGGAGGGACATTTCAGTCTTGTCAGATCAGGAATATTTTATTGTGACGATAAGGTGGGAGGATGACGGCGAGGAAGAGCAGTTCTTGCTTCCAGGGATATTCGAGTTAATTAATTGTAGGCATCAGTTATCACCAGAAGCACACATATCAGGAGTTTTCTTGATTTCACCTCCAGCTCTGAATGGTGGTAATGAGTGGGAGGTGCATAAGCTAAGGAAGATAATGCGATATGCCTATTGTCGATTCGATTATGAGTTGAATGACGGGGGGAGGGTGTTTATGTCTGGAAGCTCTGAAATTTGTAATACTGTTGTTTGGGAGAGACATAATGCATAAGGAGTACGAGGCTGCACTATCGAGAAAATTTTCAAAAATTCTATTCGATGGGACGGAGAGGGCGGGATTAAATTTCGGATTTGAATGTGGTAATGGCTGGTATGGGTTAATTGGAGGAACTCTCTTGTTTATTGATCGGCATGCCGAGGAGCATGAGCTGAATGTTAGAATCCGGCAGGTGAAAGAGAAATTTGGTGAGCTTCGGATTTATTGCAGGGGCGGTGATTTAGAGGTTGAGATTGCTATTGCCATATCGGGGCTGGTTTCAAGTATAGCCTGTGAAAGGTGTGGTTGCCGAGGAGTGCTAAAGGAGCTGATTGGTTGGCTTAAAGTGAGTTGTGATAATAATTGCGATGCGATATTTTTGGATATTGCTGAGGTTGAAAGCTACCAACTAAGTTATTCAGTCGCGCTAATGGCTGTGATTTCGTATTTTGGTTCGGGGGCTATTGATTGGTTGCAAAAGGAAAATCCAGCGCTTAACAATCGACCTGCTTATGAGTTGCTAGTAGACAGACGGGGTTGTGACGAAATAGTTGTCTATATTGGGAATTCAAATTATGGAGTCTAGCTCTGAGTTTTTGTTTATTGCTATAACATGCGACAGCTAGCCTCGCACGATTTAAATCGATACTCATCCGTGTGCCATTCGATGGCCGAACGCAGCAAAAATCAGCAGAGACAAGACATATTCGTACTGATCAGATGAGACCTTCATCTCTCGGACAAGGGTGTCTACTACTGCGTGAGGAAAACAGATCTTCGCTGCCAATTCGATTCCCCTACGCTCTTGCTTGAGAGCTTGAACAGCAGCGAGTGAGTCAGATGGTATCTCGACTGTATGCTTGCGTACGGAAGAAAACGGGTTCTACCTCCGATGAGCGCGGTACCGATCCCGTTCTGGACCAGGTGATTCATTTGCCCCACTGAAGGAACCGTGGCGTGGTTGAGCTGAAGCCCTACCGACCGGTTGTGCCGGAAGCCCCTAGCTATTGGAGGCACATTGGGATACCCCCGCAAGGAGCGGAACTGATCCAGCAGGTGCGGCGAGGCTTCGACTACGCCGTGCTCGTGCGCCTGGCAGAATCGTCCGGATTTACCACTCAGAGGCTGGCGACCATGGCGGGGCTTTCTGGCTATGCCGTCCGCCAGGCGCGGCGACGCGGGAAGTGGTCGTTGCTAAATAGCGACCGGCTGTTCCGCGTCGCGTGCGTGCTCCATGCCGCACAGGACCTGTTCGGCGGCGACTGGGGACCAGCTCGTCATTGGCTGGGCGCTCCACAGCTGGGGCTGGGTGGTGGGCGCCCAGTCGACTGGTTGCTGACCGAGGTGGAATCGCGAATGGTGCTGGATCTAATTGAACGGATAAACCATGGTGTGGCTACCTAAACCCTTACATAGCGGCACTACTTAAACGCTTAGCTCGGCAGTACGGAGGCCACTGTGTGGCCAAATACTGAAACGGGCTGTCCTGCCTGAGCGCAGACCTTTTTGGTGGAGGAGCTGGGTCTCTCTCGAATCACTCGCTACTGAGCCTTGCGGGCACTGCCGAAGCACTACGCTCGAGAAGTCGCGGATGGGACTATTTTGTCCACAATTCAATAGCGGGAGCATTGCTGCGTTCGTTACGCAAGCAGGTTGAGACGAGGTTTCCGATCTGCTTTTTTATTTGCGCTTGTATCTGCGACTCGCAATCCTTCTCTAGGACGTACTCACCAGCAGCATCGGCCCCCACTGGAATATTTAACCGTAAGGCTGTCTTCATATACTCGCTAGTGTCGGCTTGTAAGTCGATGTGGAAGAAACACTTGCCGAAGAAGGTTTGGTTGATGTCTTTAACCATCTTAAGTATGAGTTTCAAGAGTGCTTCAAATCTGCGCTTCTCTTGCTCGACTTCAACTTCATGCCGCTTAAGCTTGATGCTAGAGAATGAAAGATTTGTACCAAAGTTAAATCCTAGATAAATGCTTTTGTCTTCTCTGTGAAAACCCACGCTCTGCTTGCGTTTACGCACATACGTGTACAGCTCTTCACTCGGTGCCTTAATCTTTACGTAAGCCCGGAATAACGCACCATCATTTTTCACAGATGTTGCGTCGGGGTTTGACATACCCATGCCGCGACCTAGAGTGTGGTCGTCACGGGATGGGACGTAGCTGATACCTAGTTCTCTTTGTAGTCTTGGCCATGTCAATTTATTAAAAACACTAGCGCCTGAAACCCAAATCCCTTCGGGACGATCAAGCCGGTATGTGATTCCTGAGATTTCACCTTCTTTATTTTCAACAACGCCAATCTGGATACCCCGGCTTGCGAATAAATTAACCAGATTACTCATCGTTCTAATATTGTTGTTCTTTATAATATCGTTCGCTATACCTCGTATCATGCGACGCTGATCTTTGGCAGGATCGAATCCTGGCTTTGTTTCTTTCGAGAAGTCTTTTGATACTGGTGTAGAGAGGCCGTATTCAGCTTCTATAACACGCGCCACATTCATTCCTTTTCGATAATCATTGCTTGTTGGGACAAGCTGAAAATTCGCTCCCAGCTCTGGCCTGTTCTCAGACATGCTCTGCTCGACCAAAGCGCACCCTGGAAGTAACGATGTGTACGTGTTCCTTACCTGTATCCCTGTGAATCACAGCTACGTATTTTGTTGTTTCGTCGTAACCCAGATCACGCATATACGCATGAACCGCAGCAAGCCATTCATTTCTATTCAGAGATTCTCCTTTCTTGAGGTTTAAAACGTAGTGGCCACATATTTTCTCGCCACTTCCTTTATATAATGATACAGATGATTCAAATTCCTGAATGATGGGCTCAACGTCAACGAAAACCTTTCTCTTGCCGTCCACCATGGCCTCAAAGTATGGGTTTTCAGAGACAACGTTTCCGCCCACGTACTCAACGTAGTTAATTTTTTCCTTGTCCTTTTTTCTTGCAGCAAATTCATATTCAATACGATTTCTGAAGCTTGTTGAGAATGGCATAATCTTACTAATCATTTTGCTTATCCTTTTATTGTTGTTGTTTTTGGATTGTTTCGCTGAGTTCTCTAATTCTTCTTTTAACCGAATCAGAAATGACGAATGCCGCATCTGGCATCCCAGGCCGAGAGCAAAGCTCGTTGAGAACGTCGATATCGCTTGCTAGAGAACCCAAGTACGTCAAGACGATTGCTGATGCTGCATCTGCACCAACGCTTCTTTGATGTATGTGAGCGAACGCTACATTGCGGAGGAACTGAGATAGGTATGGGTAGCCGAATTGCTTTCCAGCAGCTTTCAGCTCGTCCGCCTCTTCCGGCGTTAGATACACTTCAGAAACGATTGTTCTTGGATTCGGAGACCTGGGTCTTCCATTTTTGTTAACTAACTTTTCCATCATTCACCTTTCTTATTATTTTTATTGGTGTTGTTTTGACTGCTCGCGCAGAACCTGGAGGGTTTGAGCACAAGCCGTTTGATCTCCTCACTAGACCGAGGAACGAGGTTTGGTGAGGGGGTCGAACATAGCTTGCTGAGATCTTATCTCTTAAATTAATTATATCATTAAATATTAATTAATTTTAATGAGAGCGAGTAATTGCGTGTGTCTATAAAAATTTTATCAAATAGAACGTGCTGGTTTTTGTTTTGTGCTCTCTAGAACAAAAGTTTTCGCATGTGGTGTTCTAGAGAACAAGTGCTTATGTGTTGGTAGTGCTAGAGAACGATTCTACTGCGGTAAATTGTTCTAGAGAACATATGTGGGCGTGTAGGCACGTGCTCTAGAACAATTAGCGGCGTGGTTTTCTGTGCTAGAGAACATTTCTGATCTAGGCTTCTTGTTCTCTAGAATATGTAGTCTATGTTCTATAGTAGTACCAGCTCCGCTGAATCTAGCCAGCGGGAGGCTTGATTAGAGGAGGCGTTAGAAATGGATGTTCGAGAGCCTGGCAGTTTAGGTGAGTTTTATGAAGGTTGGCAGCCATACGCTGACGCCTTTCTTGTCGCATGCAAAGAGTCCAAAACTCATCCCAGGGGAGTCAAGTCATCCCACGGCTACCTCAAGATAGATGTGAGTGGGCTTCCTGATCACTTAGTTGTGCTCGCTGATGCAGTTGAGGAGCAACAGATACGATTTGCCAGTTTTGCGGAGCCACCAACACCCTGGAGCACGAGGAAAGGGGGTGGGTATGGAAAATGTGCCAGCCATGCATCGACGCCAGAGGCCGGTAAAACACGCCCTGAGGGCGTGCTCGCATCTCTCATAAATGAAGCTGCTGAACCTAATTTAATCCAGTAACCATCCGCTTTTAAGGAACAAACTCATTACACATATTTGCGTGTGTAAGGAAATTGTTCCTATAGCCAACAACCAGATACCGCTGGTCAAATCAGCCGAAGGCTGTTAAAAATATTTGCCAAGACTCTTGGTTTTGCAATAATTGCATTTATTTAATGTTATAATGAAGGTATGCAATAAATAGTTATTGCCCATTAATGATAATAATAAGAGGCGAAAATGGATAATGCAGATAAAGGCTGGGTTTGGATAAGAGAGCAAGCAAGGGTGGTGTGCTTTTATCGCGTGATATATGGAGAAAAAAGAGAGCGCGTTCTTTCTGTCCCATACAGCGAGGTGATGAGCCGGAGGCAGGAAATACGTGAGTGCTTTACTAACGATAGCAATTTTAAGAAGCTAAACAGGTACTTTCTGAGTTTTGAATCTCGCAATAAAGAAAAACTAGTTGAAAAAAAGACTTTCTTAAGCGCATCGCAAATTTCAGCTGCGATGTCGCAAATCGAGGAGTCTATTGCGGAGCTGGTCAAGGCAGATCAGAAATGCGAAAAGCCAGAAAACACCCACTTAGCACACGAAATCTGGAAGGCATGGACACCGATTCGTCAGCTAATCAGCAACGCCAGCGGCTGGAACATCAAAGAAGCTGATTCGAAAAAAGCGTTGAGCTGGGGGTCGGTCGGAAAAAAAGAGGAGGGCACGAATGCCTAACCATCTCCCGCCAGGCGTGCTGCCTGGCCAGCTTTCACTAGGCGAAGACTTCGGCGGCACCGAAGTCCCTGCCTCACCCGACTCTCCTAGCTCCTCCGATTTGGCAACAAAAGAGGAGGGCGGCCATCGGTGCCAGGTCTGCGACTTTCCGATTGTCTCCGGCCTTGTCCAGGGCGAAGTGGAAGGGGAACGGTATAAGCTGCTGATCTGCCAGAGCTGTCTTGAGTATGCCGTGCTGTGCTTGCGGGACAGCTACAGGCAGTGTCGTCTATTCGACGATGATTTTGAAATTGCAGAGCTGTGCGATTTTGGAAAAGTGAATAAACAAGAAAGTTGGCAGGAAGAGAACCGCAAAGCTATTGATGCTTACAACAAGCATGTTGAAGCTCACGGGGTTTTCGCTACGGATGAAGAAAAGGCGTGGGAGCAGATGAGGCCGGTGGGCAAAGAATTCGGTTCTGATGAGGACGAGGCACAGCAAGCGCGGGAAATTCTTGAGCGCGTGACAAAAGGTGAAGAGCAGACGTTTTCTTCGGAAGAGTTGCGGAAAGACCTGGGGCTGAAAAACGATGACTGATGTGTCTCGTCGCATCATGAGACTCAAAGAGGTCATGCACGTGTGCGGCCTCGGGCGAAGCTCAATTTATAATTACATTGCAGCAGGTAAATTCCCGAAATCGCGCCCATTAGGTGGCGGCATTGTCGGATGGGACAGCATTGAGGTAGGGCGGTGGGTTGATGCGATTCTCGATGGTCGAGACTGGAAGCCGCTGGAGCCGAAGTCGGACCAGCAGAAATGAAAAAAAGGCACCGGGTAGGGTGCCTTTTTTATAAGTCGGTGGTCATGAGACCTCCTTCGCTTTCTATCGAGCTGACATCCAAGCGTTCAGATCGCTCTGACGCCACGCAACGCTTTTGCTGCCAAGCTGCACGCGTTTCGGAAATTTCCCCTCCTGCTCCATGCGCCAGACCGTACTCCGGCTGAGTCCGATCATCTCTGCTACTGCGCCGAATCTCAAAAATCGATCCTGCTGTACTGCTGCTACCATATGAGCCTCCATGATTAATATAACGCTAATTATATTGATCTGGTTGTTGCGGGTCAATAGGGTTATTGTTTGTCAACCCCTGTTTTTTGCGTTTCACCGTGCTCAGACAGGGGTGACAATGCCATTGTCGGTCTGGAGGTCAGGAGTTAAGCGGGATAAGACCGTTCGTCTGGTTTTTTGTAGAATTTCTTTACCAGGCCAAGCATGCCGATTTCTTCGTCGGGCTCACGCCATCTATCTTTCTCAATTTCTTTAAGAAAGGCCTCGCCGTCAGGGCCGGTGATGACTGAGAGGGTTTCACTGAGCAGATACCATGCACGTTTCATTTCTTTTTCATAGTTGTAATGGTGATAAGTTATCTTTGTCTTCTTGCCCTCGGCGTGATTCAGGCAGCGTTCAGAGACTTCTGTTGGGATGCCAAGCTGCTGCATGAGCGTTGAGCCGGAGCGACGAAGGTCATGTGTCTTCCATCGCTCGCCGCCTACCGCAAGGGATTGTGTTTGGATAGTTCGTCCAGATGCTCGCTCTTTACTGGCTGGTAGCTGACGGTCACGAGCGTGGTTCGTCGCAGCTTTGCGATTAATCGGCTTTGTCTCGTCCTGGCCTGGATAGCAAAATGCTGTGTGGCCAGTCAGTGCTCTCAATTCCTCAAAAAGGCCGATGGAGTAGGCAGACAAGTTGACCGTGATTGAGCGTCCTGACTTCGTACGCTTGCCCGGAATAGTCCAAGCCCGCTTGCTCCAGTCGAATTCAGACCACTCGGCCTGACATAGCTCATTGATGCGGCATGTCATCGAAATCTGAAGCATATAGATGAGGTGAGTGACCCGGTTTAGGCTAGATGCGTGCAGCGCTTGATCAAGCTGCCTGATCTCCCTGGGGCTTAACACACGGTCACGCGGTTTTGCAGTTTTTCCGATGTTCTCTTTAGTGAGATTTGCAGCTGGGTTCTCTTTGATTAAGAGTCGGACAACAGCAAAGGTGAACATTTGTTTCATGTCGCTGAAAATCGCTTGCGCCATGCGATTTACACCGCGACTGAGAATGTTGTCAGTCACGCAAAGAATGTCAGCTTGAGTAATACTATTTATTTCTTTATTCCCGATGAGGGGAAGAACATCTTTATTGAAGCGGCGAAGCAACTCCTTGCCCTGGTCTTTATGTCCCATTGGCTCGTCAGACCTCATCCAGCGCTCAAACAAGTCGTTGACAGTAACGCGAGAGGCCTCTTCTAGGGCCTTGGCTTTAGCCTCCTCAACTTTTTGCTCAGCTTCAGCTTTGCGTTCGCCAACCGGATCAGCTCCGCGAGCAACGTCAGATTTCACCTGCTGCGCAGCCTTGCGGGCCTCAGTGACTGAGACCTCTGGGAACAGGCCGAGTGGCATGCGGTTTTTGACGAGGTTTTCTCCGGAGCCGACGCTGTATCGCAGCGCCCACGCTTTCTTGCCGCTGGGATTGACTCGCAGCTGCAAACCAGGGATCTTCGAGTCAATCAGCTCATACTGTTTTTCCTCCGGTTTTGCGCTTCTACAGAACGTCGCTGCACGTTCGGTGTGCTCCGGAATCTTTTCTCTAGCCATCCCCACCCCCCCAGACAGTCGAATGATAATTCTAGGTTGTCGGATGCCATTCTCCAAATATAGGGTCCAAATAGGGTCCAGTAGATGTCATGAAACTGGGTGGTTTGAGATGAAACAACAGTTTCTTAGAGGGTGCGCAGCTCCTGGCTGTAGGCCCCGTGTGGCCTGGTCTGTATGACCTTTTTTGAGCCATCTCGAACAGATAGAGGACGTGCATGGGGTACAAGGGGTAGAGTGTTCGAATCACTCCGTCCCGACCATATACCTCAATGACTTAGGCCAGTCGGAAAGGACTGGCCTTTTTCATTTCTGGCAATTACATCCTTCTGCTCCGGCTATAGAGCTCCGTGCCGGAGTTGAGGTCATTGCGCGTCGATAACTCCACCCCATCTTGCAGCTTTGCTGAAAAGCCCCTTTAGCCCTTCTGCCTCCTCAGTGTTGCGCTGCTCTACCGATAATCCTCGCCATCGGGGCTGACCGAGTTCGGTCGGGCCTGTCCGTTCACCGGTGATCAGCTTCACCGCGATCAGAGGACCGACATGAGCATTCGCATCTGGCACCAGAGCTTCACCGTATTGAGCGACCTCGGCGTGTATGACGAGGCGTTGCGCGCGCACTTTCGCAAGGTCGCGCGCCCCGATACGGAAATTCATATGCACGGCATGCAGCCGGGCACTTATCGCAGCAACTATCCGGGTGACGACATCAAGCACTCCGCGTTGCAGTACTTGCATGGCCTGCAGTTCATGGCCGCGGGGCTGAATGCCGAGGCGCAGGGCTTCGATGCCTACGCGATCAGCACGCTGCCGGAGCCGGGGCTGCGCGATATCCGCAGCCTGCTGGACATCCCGGTGGTCGGTTACGGCGAGTCGGCGATGCTTACCGCGTGCATGCTCGGACGGCGTTTCGGCGTGCTGGTATTCATCGACGAATTGGCCGAACTGGTCCACGACAACGCCGCGCGTCATGGCCTGGCCGAGCGTCTGGCCGGGGTGCGGCATGTCGGTTTCCGCTTTGCCGATGTGCTCGCCGCCTTCGCCGACCCCGCCGCGCTGATCGAGCGTTTCCGTACAGCCGCCCGGGCGCTGATCGCGGACGGCGCGGAAGTGATCATCCCCGGCGAGGCGCCGCTCAACGTGTTGCTTGCCACGCATGGCATCAGCGAGGTGGACGGCGTGCCGGTTCTCGATTCGTTGGGCGCCTGGATTAAACAGGCCGAGGCGCTGGTCGATTTGCGCCGCGCCAACGGCACCCGTAGCTGCGATCGCGGCTATTTCTCCGCGCGGCCGGATGGCGCGCGCGTACGGGAAATCTTCGCCTTCTATGGCCTGGATCGTTTTCTGCAGCAAGGGGAAGCCGCATGAGTGCCGTCGGCTGTGATTTGCTGGTGATCGGTGGTGGGCTAGCCGGCTTCGCTGCCGCGTTGAGTGCCGCCGAGGCCGGTCTGCAGGTGGTAGTGCTGGAGAAAACCGCGCAGACCGGCGGCTCCTCGGCGATGAGCGGCGGGTGCCTGGCGTTCGCCGGCACCGACCTGCAGCGCGCCCATGGCATCGAGGACTCCGCGCAACTACTGTTCGACGACCTGGTCCAGGTCGGCAAGGGCGAGTGCGACGAGGCGCTGGTGCGTCTTTACACCGATCATCAATTGGCCACTTACGAATGGCTGCGCGGCCTCGGCGTGCAGTTCTCCACCGTGATCGAGGCTGCGTCCGGGCAATCGCTACCGCGGGTCCACAATGTTGATCCGGCGGACATGGTGCGCCAGTTGGAGCAGGCGGCACGGGCCACCGGCAAGGTCACAGTGCACCTCGCCACCCGGGCGCGCCGCCTGTTGCGCGATGTGCAGGGCCGAGTGCACGGCGTAAGTGCCGAGCAGGCAGGTCATCTGGTCGAGTTCCATGCGCACCGTGCGGTGCTGCTGGCGAGTGGCGGTTTCGTGCAGGATCGCGCGCTGATCCACCGCTTTGTGCCGCAGTACGACAACGCGGTATTCATCGGCGGTGAAGGCAACGAGGGCGATGGCCTGCGTATGGCCTGGGCGCTGGGTGCCGACGTGCGCGACTTGCCCTACATCAAGGGCACCTTCGGCAAGCACCCGATGGACGAACACAACCATCATGCCTGCCTCGCGGTGTACAAGGGCGCCATCGCGGTTAATCAGGCCGGCCGGCGTTTCGTCGATGAGTCGCTGTCCTACAAGCTACTCGGCGATGCAGTGATGGCCCAGGAGTACGGGGTCGCCTACCAGATCCTCGACCAGGACATCATGGACAGCGGCGACAACCAGGTGCGCATCCTCGACTTCAGCCGGCGCCTGGAGGAGGGCCTGTTCGTCGAGGCCGACAGCCTGGAGCAGCTGGCGCGGCTTATCGAGGTGCCGGAGAACGTGTTGCGCGCCGAAGTGCAGGCTTACAACGCTGCAGTGTGCGCCGGAACGGAGCCGGAGTTCGGGCGCCGCCATCTGGTTCACCAGCACGGTGCGTTGCGGCCCATCGAACGCGGCCCGTTCTACGCCTATCCCTCTACTGCGGCGGTGTTCGGTACCTATTGCGGGTTGGTGGTCGACACCGAGTTGCGCGTGCACGACGTGTTCGGCGTGCCAATCGAAGGCCTGCTGGCGGCGGGCGAGATGCTCGGTGGCTTCCATGGCGCGGCTTACATGACCGGTTCGGCGCTGGGTAAGGCTGCGGTGTTCGGCCGTCTCGCGGCGGCCACCGCCGCCAGTCGCTGAGGAGGTGCGATGAACATTCTGGTTCTGCTCGCCGGGGTCGCGGATATTCGCTTCCCCTTGCATCCCCTGAGCCTGGCGGATGGTCGGATTGAGGAGGGCGGCAACGCCCGCCGGCTGCTCAGTCCGTTCGACGAGGCGGCGCTGGAGCTGGCCCTCAAGCTGCGTGATGCGCGGCCCGATACGCGCATCGAGGTGCTGGTGCTCGGCGGCGCCAACGCGGAGAACCTGCTGCGCGCAGTGGCGGCGTTTCGTCCCGATGCGCTGCGGCGTCTCGACCTGTTCCCGGCCTGCCCGTGGGACGCGTCGATGACCGCCCAACAGATCGCCACACTGCTCGCCACCCAGGGTACGGCGCCTGATCTGCTGCTCATCGGCCGCGAGTTCGGTGACCTCGACGAAGGCAGCCTGCCTGTCCGCTTGGCCAGTCAGCTCGGCCATCCGCTGTTTGCCCTGGCGCAGCACGCCGAATGGGCGGGCGAGCAAGTGCGGCTGTTGCGCGAGCGGGGCGCGCGCGAGGAGTGGCTGGTTCTCGAGGCTCCGCTGCTGGCCAGCGTGACCAACGACAAGCGCAACAAGCTGCGCCACCCGTTGATGAAGAACGTCATGGAGGCCAAGCGCATGAGTTTCGACGCCGTCGGTGCGCCGGCGCCGGCATCGACCACGCTGGCCCTGAGCGAGCTGATGCCAGCGCGGGCCAGTGAGCGTGGCGGCGACTGCCGGTTGCTGGCTGGTACGCCGGCGCAACAGGCCAAGGAGCTGCTCGTCTGGCTGACTGAACAAGGAGTGGTCGCATGAGCGCACTGTTGGCGGTGATACCGCAGGCCTGGGGCGATGAGGCGTTGGACGCGACGTTGGCCGCGGCGCAGGGGCTGGCCGATGAACACGGCGGCTTCAGCGTGCTGCTGCTCGGCGCCGAGGTGCCGGTGGAGGCGCGCCAGCGCGCCGCGCAAGCCGGCGCACGGCAGGTGTGGAAGGTTACCCACGCGGGGCTGGCCGGCAGCGACGATCCGCTCCTGATGGCCGCCGCCGCCGCTGAGGCGTTGCCGGCGCTGCCAGCCTTCGCCGCCGGGGTGCCGCTGGTGCTGCTGCCGCCGGGGCCGTTGGGCGAGGAGCTGGCGGCACGACTGGCGGCGAGCCTACGCGGCCGCGCGCTCGGTCGTTGTCTGGCGCTGCGTCGTGACGGCACCGCACTGGTCGCCGAGCGTGCTGCCTGGGGCGGGCGCATGCGTGTCAGTCTGCGGGTGACCACCGGCCCGGCATTCGCCTGTCTGCGTGCTGGTCGGCCCAGTCTGACCGCGCAGGGCGAGCCGGCGTTGCACAGTCTCGAGCTGCGCGGCACGTTGCCGACCGCGCTGCATCTGGACATCCGCGACAGCGCGCAACGCCTGCCGCCACTGGATGGCGCGCGCTTGGTGGTTTCCGGTGGGCGCGGCGTCAACGAACACGGCTTCGCTTTGCTCGAGGAACTGGCTGTGGCGCTTGGTGGCACCCTCGGCGGGAGCCTGCCAGCGGTGGACGCCGGCATGGTTCCGGTGATGCGCCAGGTTGGCGTGTCCGGCAAGTTCGTCAGCCCGCAGGTGTACCTGGCGGTGGGCATTTCCGGCACGCCGCAGCATCTCGCCGGGATCAGCACCGACAGTCAGATCCTGGCGATCAACAAGGATGCTAGCGCCGATATCTTCAAAGTCGCCAGTCTGGGCGTGGTAGCCGCCTGGGAAGAGGTGTTGCCGGCGTTGCTCGCCGAGCTGCAGCAGGCTTAATTGCGATTAGTGCAGGCGGGGCGTCCGCGTCCCCGTTCTCGCAAAGCCGGTCGGCAATCCCGACCGGCTTTTTTTTCGCCTGGGCGCCGAGCACGAGCGGCGCTCCGCAACGTCCCCGTTTACGCCTTGCTGCGTCGGCCTTGGCGCAGCGCCACGCTGGCCTCGGCCGGCGGGCGGCGCTGGGCGTCGAGGGTGGCCAGCATGAAGTCGATGAAGGCGCGGGTGCGCGGGGCGACGAAGCGGGCCTTCGGCGTCACCGTGTAGAAGCTACGCCCGCCGGTGCGCCAGTCGGGAAACAGCTCGACCAACTGGCCGCTGGAGAGCAGGGCGTTGACGAACACGTCGAGCACGTAGATGAAGCCCTGGTCGGCCAGTGCGGCCTGGATCAGCGCATCGGTGCCGTTGAAGTGCAGGCTGCCGCGCGGACTCAGCATGTGCTCCTGCTCGCCGCGCTGGAACGACCAGTCCGCCGGGGTGTAGCGGCCCGGGCCGAACAGGCCGAGACACTGCGCCGGGTCGAGCTGCGCGGGTTCGGTCGGCGTGCCCAGGCGGGCGAGCAGGGCGGGGGTGGCGCAGGCGACGTAGTGCGCCTGGTACAGCGGGCGGGCGACCAGATCGGCGTCGTTCACCGAGTCGATGCGAATCGCCACATCGGTGCCGCTGGCGATCAGGTCGCTGGCCTGGTCGGTGAGGCGCAGGGCCACCGACAGGCCGGGGTGCTGCGCGGTGAAGGCGGGCAGCGCCGGGCTTATCAGCGCACGCGCGAACGCCGCTGGCGACTCGATGCACAGCTGTCCGGCGATCTCGCCCTTCTTCTCGCGCACCGCGCCTTCCGCTTCCTCGATCTGCCGCAGCAGCAGCACGCACTGCTCGAAGTAGCCCTCGCCCTCGTCGGTCAGACGTAGCGAGCGGGTGTTGCGCGACAGCAGGGTGACGCCCAGGTAGTTCTCCAGGTTGCGCACGCTGGAGGTGACCGTGGCGTTGGCGATGTCCAACGACTCGGCGGCGCGGCTAAAGCTGCCGCATTCGACTACCCGCACGAACACCTGCATGGCCCAGAGTCTGTCCATCCGGTTCTTCACCTTTTCCTAAAAGCCCATTAGCCGTGCCTCGCTCGAACCCGCCGGGAGGCGCGCCCATAGTACCAGTCACCAAGGGAGGCACTGACAATGGCTGAATTGAACTTCGATCTGGTGGTAGTGGGTTGTGGCGTCGCTGGCATGTCCGCGGCGGTGGCAGGTGCCGAACGCGGCTTGCGCGTGGCGGTGCTGGAACGTGCGACGCGCGAGGAACGCGGCGGGCAGAGTCGCTTCACCGAGGCGTACCTGCGCATGAAAAGCCACGAGGAGGTGACCGACGATTTCGACACCTTCCTCGCCGAGCACTCCGGTTACTACCAGGACCCCGATTTCGTCGCTGAGAGCCTGCGCGAGCGTAGTGCCTGGTCGGCACAGGCGCGGGCCGCGGCGGCGATCGACAGCAGCGTGATCGGCACCTTTGCCGCCTGCGTGCCGGAGACCATCGACTGGCTGAAAGGCAATGGCGTGAAGTTCGACTTCCTGCCTACTCAGTTCCTCACCAGCACCCAGCCGCGCCTGCTGCCGGTCGGTGGTGGCGAGGCGATCGTCGAGACGCTGGCGGCGCGCGCCGAGGCGCTCGGTGCGCAGTTCTTCTACGAGACCACCGCGCGCACGCTGATCACCGATGGCCTCGACACGGTGACAGGGTTGCGCGCGCTGTCCCGCGAGAGCGGCGAGCTGCAATTCCACGGCGCGGTGGTACTGGCCTCGGGCGGATTCGAGGGCAACGCGGAGATGCTCAGTCGCTACCTAGGCCCGCGCTCGGTGTTCCTCCGTCCGGTGTGCAAGGGCGCCTATTACAACCGGGGCGAGGGCATCCAGATGGCCCTCGACATCGGTGCTGCGGCGGCTGGTGAGTACGGCAGCTATCACGCCGAGCCGGTCGATCCGCGCTCGGGGATTTCCGAGCCGTCGATCTTCATTTTTCCCTATGGTGTGCTGGTCAACCAGCAGGGCCTGCGCTTCACCGACGAGGCGCCCGGCACCGTGGATGCCTGGTATGAGCGGGTTACCCGGCAGATCTACCTGCAGAGCGAGGGTATCGCCTGGGTAGTTCTCGACCAGAGGGTCAAGGACATCCCCAACTACCGTTTGGGCATTCGCACCGATCAGCCGGCTGTCGAGGCGGCGAGTCTCGCCGAGCTGGCCGGCAAAATCGGCGTACCGGAGACCGCCCTGGAAGATAGCGTGGCGCGCTACAACGCCGCCTGCCGGCCAGGCGAGTACCGCCCGCTGCAACTTGACGGGCTGGCCACCGAAGGCCTGCAGCCGCCGAAGAGCAACTGGGCGCTGCCGCTTGAGCGCGGTCCGTTCATGGCCTACCCGATCATCTCCGCCAACGTATTCACCTTCGGTGGACTCAAGGTCGACGAGCAGGCGCAAGTGGTCAACAGCGACGGCCAGCCGATCGCCAACCTGTACGCCGCTGGCGAGACCGTCGGGCTGTACTTTGGCAACTACGCCGGTGGCACCTCGGTGCTCAAGGGCCTGGTGTTCGGACGTCTGGCCGGGCACGCCGTTGCCGCCGGACGGGGCCGCTGAGATGGGCGTTGCAGTGGTGACCGGTGCTGGTGGGGCGATCGGCCGCGCGGTCTGCCGGCAGCTCGCTGGTGAGGGCTACGAAGTCGCCGCGCTGGACCTCACCGAGCCACCCAAGCTGGGCAAGCGCATGCATTTTTACGCCTGCGACGTGGCCTCGCGCACTGCGGTGCGCGGCGTGGTCGAGGACATCGAGGAGCGCCTCGGCGAGATCAGCGCGCTGGTCAACGTCGCCGGCATCGTCTCCAGGGGCAGCGCGCTGGCGCTGACCGGTGCGGAGCTCGAGCGGGTCATGCGAGTCAATGTGCAGGGCACTCTAGTGCCCTGCCAGGTGGTGGGCCAACTGCTTGCCGAGCGCCAGCAGGGCGCCATCGTCAACATCGGTTCGGTGGTCGGCAAAAACGGCGGCAACGCGCGCCCCTGGCTGGACGCCAGCGAGCAGGCCAATGCCGGCAACGTCGCCTACGGCATGTCCAAGGCGGCGGTGCATACCCTGACGCTGTTCCTCGCCAAGGAGCTGGCGGCGCGCAACGTACGGGTCAACTGCGTGGCGCCCGGGCCGATCGCCACCGACATGACCACGAGCTTTCCCGACAACCTGCGCACGCTGATTCCGCTTGGCCGCATGGGTCGCGCCGAGGACGTCGCGGCGGCGGTGAGCTTCCTGCTTTCGGACAAGGCCGGGTTCATCTCCGGCGAAATTCTCGACATCAACGGCGCACTCTGGTGCGACTGATCTACCTCAAGGAAACCCAACGATGAAAAGCATCTATCTGGTTCTCGACATGCAGAACGACTTGGTCCACGCGGACGGCGCTAGCGGCAAGGGCCCGCTCGGCGAGCAGGTGCGCGCGCGCAACGTGATCGAGCGCACTGCCGCGGCGATCGCCAAGGCTCGCGCCCAGGGCATCCCGGTCGCCTATGTGCGGGTGGCGTTCTCCGACGATCACCGTGAGGCCAACCCTAACTCCCAGGTGTTCGGCCCGATCGCCAAAAACGGCATCCTCAAGGCCGACGCTTGGGGTGGCCAGGTGCACGAGGCGTTGGCGCCACAGGCTGGCGAGTGGGACATCGTCAAGCACCGCGTCTCGCCGTTCTACGCCACCCGCCTGGAAGTCCTGTTGCGCCGTGAAGGTATCGAGCGCATCTACTGCAGTGGTGTGAGCACCCAGGCGGTGGTCCAAGCCACCGTGCGCGACGCCCATGACCGCGACTTCGACGTGGTGGTCCTCGAGGATTGCTGCGCCTCGCCATCCGAGCAGGAGCATCTGAACTCGATGGGCAGCATCGCGCGATTCTGCAGCAGCGTGAATTCGGAAGCGGCGTTCGCCTGATTTCCCGCCGGGCGTCCCCAGACGCCCGCTCCGCGCTTTCTCAGCGCCGGCACCGCCCCGTGGTGTCGGCGTTTTTTTGTCCGGTCGCTCGTCCCCGCGTCCCGGTCAGGCACCCTTGGTCAGGCACCCTCGTTCTGCATCTTCTTCAAGCGGTAGTCGAGCTGCGCGCGGCTCAGGCCGAGTAGGGTCGCCGCTTTGGAGATGTTGCCCTCGCTGAGCTGCATGGCCACCTCGATATACACCTCTTCGATCTCGCTGAGGCGGACCGGCCCACGCTGCAGCGCGCGCTGCGCCACGTTGAGCAACTGGTCGCGGCTGGCGTGCTCCTGCTGCGCCAGGCCGACACCGGGGGTGGCGTCCGGCAGGCGGATTCCGATGCTCGGGCTGGCGTCCCAGCCCATGGTGCCGATGCGCTCGAGCTGGCCACTCAGCGCGTCGAGGCCGGACAGGTGGCGGATGTCCAGGGCATCGCCGTCATCGGCGAGGATTACTGCGCGCTCGATGACGTTCTCGAATTCGCGGATGTTACCGGGCCAGTGGTAGTCGAGGATCACCTGCAGAGCGCGTGGGGTGATGCCCTTGAGCTGGCGGCCATGCAGGGCGCTGAGCTTGCGCAGGAAGGTGTCCAGCAGCAGCGGCAGGTCGTCCTTGCGCTCGCGCAGCGGGGCGATGGTCACCGGGAACACGTTTAGCCGGTAGAACAGGTCGCTGCGGAAATTGCCGGCCTTCACCGCCTTGGCCAGGTCTTCGTTGGTCGCGGCGATCACCCGTACATCGACCTTGATGGTCTTGTTGCTGCCCAGGCGTTCCAGGTCGCCGCTCTGCAGGACGCGCAGCAGCTTGCCCTGGGCGGTCATGCTGAGGGTCGCCACTTCATCGAGGAAGATGGTGCCGCCATGGGCGATCTCGAAGCGGCCCGGGCGTGCCTCGGTGGCGCCGGAATAGGCGCCGCGCTGCACGCCGAACAGTTCCGACTCGATCAGCTGCTCGGGAATCGCCGCGCAGTTGATCTCGATGAACGGCGCGTCGGCGCGGTGGCTGTTGGCGTGCACCTCGTGGGCGAACATGGTCTTGCCGACACCGCTCTCGCCGAGCAGCAGCACGGTGGCGTTGGTACCGGCGACGCGGAGAATCTTGTGCAGCGCGGTGTGATAGGCCGCGGAGCCACCTACTGGCCGGTCGAGGTCGGCCGGCAGCGGCGGTTGGCCGCCGAGGCCGAAGGGCGCCGGCTGCACCTTGGCGACGCGGCGCAACGGTGGCTGCGGTGGGGTGCGGCGATGGTCGGCGGCGCGTGGTTGGAAGTACTTGAGGTCTTCCTCGGCGTCCTCCCAATCCTCCAGCGGACGCGCGATCACCCGGCAGTGCTCATGGCCGCAGGCCTGGCACTCGACTTCGCGAACCAGGAAGCGGCGGCCCATCAGGCGGGTCAGGAAGCCCGAGCTGTAGCCGACTTCCATCCAGCAGATCGGATCGGTGCTGGTGCCGTTGGTGGTGATATGCGCCTCGCTCTCCACCGAGTGCTTCCAGGTGAATTCGCCGTGCAGGTAGCCCTTGGACGGGTCGACCTCGATGAACACCGGGGCTACCTCGACAATGCCGGAGAGGGCATGCAGCTGGCCGCCGGCGGCGAGAATCTCCAGCTCGTTGCCGGTGCCGCGTGCCTGGATCGCCAGGTCGGCGTCGCGCTGGCCGGTCAGGTAGCCGATGCGGGTGAGTAGGCCGCGGGTGAACTCCACGCCGTTGCTTTCCAGCAGCTCCTGGCGAAGGCTGGTGAAGGCCTCGACATGCAGCAACATCATGCGCTTGTCGCCCAGCCAGATCAGGCCTTCCTTCGGGTTGAAGTACAGGCGGTCGGTGAGGTCCTGCATATCGGGGAAACGCAGGTCGGTAATGATGTTGATGCCGTGCCCGGGGCGCGGCGCGCCCTGGGGCGCATCGCCGTGTGGAAGCGTCATGTGTTGGGCCTTGTCGATCTTGTTGTAATTGTGAGATCGGAAACCGATGCCAACTATGTGCCAGAAACCCCGCAGCAGAGCTAGTGCGAGGACGCAGACCGCCGTAGCGGGGCTATCCGTCGAGTGGGTGGTGCGCAGGGGCCGGGCAGATGGAGATCGACGAGCGGTGAGTTGCGAGCCGCTTCACGAAAATCCATTCATGAATTTCACCATGTTTTGAAAATTCTGAAATTCCTACTTTCGACGAATGGTTGGTAGTGGTACGGGTTTTGTGGCTGTTTTGTGCTCTAACTAATTGTTTCTAAAGGATTAATTATTTATTGCTGGCGCGAGTGAGAAGCTGGCACAGCGCTTGCCATTGTCACCTCAAGGTCGCCGTTCACCTGGCGACAGAACAACAACAAGAGGTACGCACAAGTGGCTGAGATTCACTCCCTGGCTTACGTCGGACTCGGTGTAAGCGATCTCGAGCGGTGGCACTGGTTCGCCACCCACATCCTCGGCATGCAGGTCAGCAAACGCGATGAGCACGGTATCAGCCTGCGCATGGACGAGTACTGCCAGCGCTTCTTCCTCGAGCAGAATCCGATCGACGACCTGCTGGTGGCCGGCTGGCAACTGCGCACCGCCGCCGAGCTGGAAAGCTACGTTGCCGAGCTGCGCGACAAGGGCGTCCCGGTCGAGGCGCTGAGCGACGATCTGTTGCGTCGGCGCATGGTCGAGAAAGCCTACAGCTGCCAGGACCCCAACGGCTTTACCCACGAATTCTTCTTCGGTCATACGGTGGCCGAGCTGGCCGACAGCTTCCGCTCGCCGGTGCTGCGCGGTGGCTTCGTCACCGGCGACCTCGGCATCGGCCACATCCTGCCGTTCGCCAAGAACGGCCCGCAGACCGTGGCCTTCTACCGCGACGTGCTCAAGCTGCGCGTCAGCGACTACATCCGCGAGGAAATTCACCCCGGCGTGCTGGTCGATGCGACCTTCTTCCACACCGCCACCGGCCGTCACCACTCGATCGCCACCGCTCAGGCGCCGACGCCGAAAGTGCTCAACCATTTCATGGTCCAGGTCGAGCAGATGGACGACGTCGGCCTGGCCTACGACCGCGCAGTCAAGGCCGGAATTCCGATCGTCCTCGAGCTGGGCCACCACCCGAACGACAAGACCTTCTCCTTCTACGCGCAGACCCCCTCGGGCTTCAACTTCGAGATGGGCTGGGGCGGCATCGTCATCGACGACGCCAACTGGGAAGTGCGCGCCTACAGCGAGATGAGCGACTGGGGCCACAAGCGCAACGTCGTCCTCTGAGGCGTCGTCGCGCGGCCTTGCCGCCAGCCTGAATCGGGCCGCCGCGCCCACCACATCGTGAGGGTTCCAACGATGCTCAATGCCGTTCAAAGCAACGGCACGGCTACGGTCGTGCCTGAAATTGTTGCCACCGCCGACTTCTGCAAGGCGATGCGCCAGCTCGCCGGGGCCTGCGTGGTGATCGCCAGTGCCGATGAGCGCGAGCGCGCCGGGCTGACCGCCACCGCGGTCTGCTCGATCACCGCCGATCCGCCACGCCTGCTGATCTGCGTGAACCGCAACGTGCGCGCCAACGAAGTCATCAAGCGCGCCGGTGCCTTCAGCATCAACGTCCTCGCCGCCGACCAGGAGGCGGTCGCCAAACGCTTCGCCGGGATGCTCGAGGGCGTGTTTGGCGAGGCGCGTTTCGCCGACGGCGCGTGGCAGACCGGTGCTACCGGCGTGCCGCTGCTCGGCGATGCGCTGGTCGGCTTCGAGTGCCGCCTGGTCGAGCTGATTCCCGCCAGCACCCACGACATGTTCATCGGCGAAGTGGTCGGCCTCGCCGGCCAGCAGGGCGCCTCCGGCCCGCTGGTGTACTTCAACAGCCAGTTCGCCGCACTCAAGTGATCCGCCGCAGACAACAAGAAACCCCAGAGAGAATCGAGATGAACGATATCGCCAAGACCCCGTCCACCGTGCCCAGCGAAGCCGAGCTGATTCGCCGCGCCCGCGAACTGATTCCGATGCTGCGCGACAAGGCCGCGTCGGTGGAACAGAACCGCATGGTGTCCGCCGAGACCATCGCCACCTTCGTCCAGGCCGGCTTCTTCAAGATCCTCCAGCCCAAGCGTTTCGGCGGCTGGGAGATGAACCCGGCAGTGTTCTACAAGGTGCTGATGGAGTTGGGGCGCGGCTGCTGCAGCAGCGCCTGGAACATGATGATCCTCGGCATCCACAACTGGGAATTCGGCTCGATGCCGGAGCAGGCCGGCCTGGATGTGTGGGGCGACAACGACGCGACCATCATCGCTTCGTCCTACCCTCCGTTCGGCAAGGTCGAGGAGGTCGAGGGCGGCTACCAGATCAGTGGCACCTGGAAGACCTCCAGTGGCTGCAACCACGGCCAGTGGGCGTTCCTTGGCGGCCTGCGCCGCGATGCCAAGGGGCAGGTCATCGATCGCCTGTCGATGCTGGTGCCGAGTTCGGCGTGGGTCATCGAGGACGACTGGCACGTGTTCGGCCTGGCCGGCACTGGCAGCAAGAGCCTGGTGATCAAGGAAGCATTCGTGCCGTACCACCGCGCGCACAGCCTGATCGACTACAAACAGTCCGAACGCGGCGACATGTACCTGTACCCGTTCAACCAGGTGTTCTTCGGTTCAGTCTCGGCGGTGATCGTCGGCATGGCCCAGGGCGGGGTGGACGAGTACATCGCGCAGATGTCGGTGCGCACCGATACCACCGGCGGCAATCCGGCCGCGCTCAGCCCTTACGTCAAGGATCGCCTGGGCAACGCGGTCAACCGCGTGCGCACCGCGCGTGCCCGTCTGCTGCAGATGATGGCGGAGACCACCGAGTACGTGGAGCGCCGCGAGTTGGTGCCGACCCACGATCGCGTGCACCACATGCTCGATATCGCCCGTGTCGGCCGCGAGTGCGAGGAGGCGGTGATGCTGCTGTTCAAGGCCACCTCGGCGCGCGGCATCTACCTCAGCAACCCGCTGCAGCGAATCCTCCGCGACGTGATCGCCGCGGCCAACCACATCACCCAGAACGCCGACGACACCGCCGGCATGCTTGGCGGCTACCTGCTTGGTCAGCCGCTGCCACCGATGGTCTTCGAACTCTGAGGTGTCGCTGTGCCGCGCCCGGCAACGGGTGCGGATCCTGTCACAACAACAAAAAAGACGGCTACGACCGTCACGAGGTTTCCACATGCACAACTCCTCCCTACATCGCGACGGGGCGCCGCTGCGCGCACTGTTCCAGCTCTCTGCCCTGGTCGCCGCGATGGCGGCCGGCTCCGCCCAGGCCTTCCAGTTCGAGACCGGCGACCAGGACCTGTCGGTGCGCTGGGACAACACCGTCAAGTACAGCAACGCGATCCGCATGAAAGACCGCCACGACAAGCTGGTGGCCGACCCGACCCTGGATGACGGCGACCGCAACTTCGATCGCGGCAGCCTGGTGTCCAACCGCCTCGACCTGTTCTCCGAATTCGACGTGTCCTACAAGGGCACCGGTGCGCGGGTCAGCGGCGCGGCCTGGTACGACGACGTGTACAACCGCAAGAACGACAACGACTCGCCGGACACCGCCAACTCGGTGAGCGTTGACCACGACCACTTCACCGACGACACCCGCGAGCTGCACGGTCGCGACGCCGAGTTCCGCGATGCCTTCGTCTACACCAACTTCGACCTCGGCGAGAGCATGTGGGGCGTGGCGCGGCTCGGCCAGCACTCGCTGGTTTACGGCGAAAGCCTGTTCTTCGGCGGCAACGCCATCGCCGCCGGCCAGCAGCCGATCGACGCAGTGCGCGCGTTGCAGGTGCCAAACTCGCAATTCAAGGAGCTCGGCCTGCCGGTCAAGCAGTTCTCCACCCAGCTGCAGCTGACTCCGACCGTGTCGGTCGGCGGCTATTACCAGTTCGAGTGGCAGCGCACGCGTATCCCGGCGGCGGGCAGCTACTTCAGCCCGGCCGACCTGCTCGACGAAGGCGGCGAGCGCATCGTGGTCGCCACTGCACCCGGCCTCGGCCCGGTCGCCTCGTTCTACCGCGCTGGCGACATCGAGGCACGCGACTCCGGGCAGTGGGGCGTGCAGCTGCGCTACCGCTCCGAAGCGCTGGACACCGACTTCGGTCTGTACGCGATCAACTACCACGACAAGAACTTCCAGGTGCAGGTGCGCCCGGGCTTCGGCATCGGCGCCGATTCGGCGGCGGACAAGATCGGTGAATACAGCCTGGTGTTCCCCGAGGACATCCGCGCCTACGGCTTCAGCGCCACCCGCGGCATCGGTGACGCCAACGTCGCGTTCGAGACGTCGATTCGCGACAACGCGCCGCTGGTCAGCCTGACCATGGTCGACCTCACCGGCACCGGCGACAACGATCACAACCCGCTGTACGCGGTGGGCAAGACCGCCCACGCGCAGATCAACACCATCTACGTGATGCCGACCTCGAGCCTCTGGGACGGCGCCAGCCTGCTCGCCGAACTGGCCTGGAACCGCACCCTCAGCGTCGACAAGAACGCCAACAACCTCGACCCCAATAACACCCGCGACGCCACCGCGATGCGTGTGGCCTTCATTCCGCAGTACTTCCAGGTGTTCGACGGCATCGACCTGTCGGTGCCGATGGGCTTCAGCTACGGCATCGACGGTCGCTCCTCGGCGGTGGGCGGTTTCAGCCAGGCGAAAGGCGGTGACTACAACATCGGCCTCTCCGCGGACTACCTCAAGGAGGTCACGTTCACCCTGGCTTACAACGGTTTCTACGGGCCTTCGGCGCCGATCAACATCGGCGGCATCAAGACCTACAAGCAGACCAACGCCGACCGCGACTTCATCTCCTTCAGCGTCTCCCACACCTTCTAAGAGTGTTCGCCATGCACAACAACAAGATCGCTCAATTGCTGGCCTGCGTGTCCCTCTCCATGGCCGTGTCGACCGCCCACGCGGCAGTCAGCGCGGCTGAGGCCGAGGCGCTGAAAAGCAGCCTGACCCCCCTCGGCGCCGAGCGCGCCGGCAACGCAGACGGCAGCATCCCAGCCTGGACCGGCGGCTACACCGAGGTGCCGGCCGGCTTCCAGCAGGGCCACCGCAACGTCGACCCGTTCCAGGCCGACAAGCCGCTGTACAGCGTGACCGCCGCCAACATGGCGCAGTACGCCGACAAGCTCACCGACGGCGTCAAGCAGCTGCTCAAGGACAACCCGCAGACCTTCAAACTCGACGTTTATCCGACCCGGCGCACCGCGGCGGCGCCGCAGTGGATCTACGACAACACCTTCAAGAACGCCACCCAGGCCAGCCTCGAAGGTGACGGTCTGGTGGTCAAGGGCGCCTACGGCGGCGCGCCATTCCCGATTCCGAAGAGCGGCATCGAGGTGGTGTGGAACCACCAGACCCTGTGGCGCGGCGAGGCGACCCACACCAAGTACAAGGTGTGGACCACCACCGCCGACGGCCAGCGCGTGCTCGCCACCGCGGCCATCGACGAAGGCCAATACCCCTACTACTACAAGGAGCTGAGCGCCGAGACGGCGAGCAGCCCGAACTACATGCTGGCCATCCAGCTCACCTACGCGCCGGCCTTCCGCGCCGGCGAGGCGCTGATGGTGCACAACGTCACTGACTACGTGAAAGGCCGCACACTCTGGCAGTACCTGGCCGGCCAGCGCCGCGTGCGCCGCGCGCCGAGCATCAACTTCGATACACCGAACACCGTCGCCTCGGGGGTCAACTTCGTCGACGAGACCTTCGGTGGCGCGGGCTCGCCGGAACGCTACGACTGGAAGCTGCTCGGCAAGAAGGAAATGCTGATTCCCTACAACAACAACGCGCTTCTCGCCCACGGCGACGAGGACGTCATGGCCCAGCGTCACGTCAAACCCGAGTTCATGCGCTGGGAGCTGCACCGCGTCTGGGTGGTCGAAGCGACCCTCAAGGCCGGCAAGCGACATGCGGTGCCCAAGCGCATGTTCTATTACGACGAGGACAACTGGGGTAACGCCAGCATCGACGGCTGGGACGCCGAGGGCACCCTGTGGCGCACCGCGCTGACCACTCCGTTCGCCGCGCCGGACATCCCGGCCACCGTGAACTACTGCACCGGCTTCTTCCACGACCACCGCACCAAGGCGTGGATCTACAACTGCGCCCTGGGCGATGCCGGCAACGAGCAGTACCAGATCGTCGAGCGGCGTCGCGAGAGCTTCTTCTCGCCGGAGTCGCTGACCAAGATGAGCGCACGTTGATGGTCCCGGTGGCCCGCTCCCGCTGGGGGCGGGCCGCCCGTCTTACCGGAGGTTTACGGTGAATAACAAGAATCATGGCCTGGCCTGCGTGTTGGCCCTCGGCCTGTTCGGCTGGGTGGCGCAAGCCAGTTTTGCGACAGGCGGCCCGAGCGGCCGCGAAGTCGCCGATACCTTGCAGCAGAAGGCCGCGCTCAGCGCGCTGGCGCCACGCTCGGCGCTCAACGCCATCGCCCAGGCGGGCGAGCGCCTGGTGGTCGCCGGCGTGCGCGGCCACATCCTTTATTCCGACGACCAGGGTGGGCACTGGAGGCAGGCCAACGTGCCGGTTTCGGTGAGCCTCACCGGGTTGTGCTTTGCCGACGCCAGCCACGGCTGGGCGGTCGGCCATCGCGGCGTGATCCTCAAGACCGCCGATGGCGGGCAGAGCTGGAGCCGCCAGCTGGATGGCTTCCGTGCCGCCCAGGCGATCCTCGACGCGCATCGCGACGATCCTGAACGTGCCGACGAGGCGCGTCGGCTGGTCGACGAGGGCGCCGACAAACCGTTCCTTGCCGTGCAGTGCCTCGGTGGCGAGCGCGTGCTGGCGGTCGGCGCCTACGGCCTGGCGTTCAGCAGCGAGGACGGCGGCGCGCACTGGCAGCCGGCGCGCGAACTGCAGGACGGCAGCGACTCGCGCCATCTCAATGCAGTGGAGCGCCTCGACGGGCAACTGTTCCTCGCCGGCGAACTCGGCGGGCTGATGCGCATCGGCAGCGACCTGCACGATTTCGTGCGCCTCGACGAGCCCTACGACGGCAGCTTCTTCGGCCTGATCGCCAGCCTGCGCGGCTCGCTGTTCGCCTTCGGCCTGCGCGGCCACCTGTTCCGCTCCGCCGACCAGGGCGCCAGCTGGCAGCCGATTGAGTTGGCCACCAGCAAGAGCCTCACCGCCGGCACCCGCCTGAGCGATGGCGGCCTGCTGCTCGCCGACGAGTCCGGGCGCGGCTGGCTCAGTCGCGACGACGGTCAGACGTTCAGTGCGGTCAGCCCCGAACAACGCTTCCCGTTGGTTGCCCTGCTGGCCACCGCCGACGGCGGCAGCCTGGCGGTCGGCAGCAACGGCATCACCCGCTTCCCGCCGAGCGCGCTGCGCTGAGCATGTAGAGAAGGTTACTGACTATGGCTATCAGCTCATCCGACGGCTTCGCCGCCATCGCGTCCCTGGCGGACTTCGACAAGTACTCCGGCAACCGCCTCGAGCGGCTGCTGTTCAACCACCGCGCGCTGGTGATCGGCCTGTGCCTGCTGCTGACCCTGCTGCTCGGCGTCGCTGCCAGCGGCGTGCGGCTAAACGCCAGCTTCCTGAAGACGATTCCGGCGCACCATCCGTTCACCCTCAAGTACCTGGAGCATGCCAAGGACCTCAAGGGCGCCGGCAATGCGCTGCGCATCGCCGTGGCGCTGCCCGAGGGCGCTGAGGGTGACATCTTCGCCGCCGAGTACATGGAAACGCTGCGGCAGATCAACGACGACCTGTACCTGGTGCCGGGCGTCGACCGCGCCTTCATGCGTTCGCTGTGGACCCCGGCGACCCGCTGGCAGGGCGTGACCGAGGACGGCTTCGACGGCGGCCCGGTGGTCCCCGACGGTTTCGACGGCAGCGCCGAGAGCCTCGACAGCCTACGTGCCAACGTCGAGCGCTCAGGGGAGATCGGCCAACTGGTGGCCCGCGACCTGCGCTCGACCATCATCTACCTGCCGCTGCTCGACCTCGATCCGAAGACCGGTCAGCCACTCGACTACAAGACGCTCTCCGATGCGCTGGAGCGCCTGCGTGACAAGTACCAGGCGCAACAGGTCGAGATCCACATCATCGGCTTCGCCAAGGTCATGGGTGATCTGATCGAAGGGCTGTACGCGGTGCTGGCGTTCTTCGCCGCCGCGGTGCTGATCACCTCGGCGGTGCTCTACCAGTTCACCCGCTGCTGGCGCAGCACCCTGGTCGTGCAGGGTTGCACCCTGGTCGGCGTGACCTGGCTGCTCGGCCTGCTGCCGCTGCTCGGTTATGAGCTCAATCCCTACTCGATCCTGGTGCCGTTCCTGGTCTACGCCATCGGCGTCAGCCATGGCGCGCAGAAGATGAACGGCATCATGCAGGACGTCGGGCGCGGCACCCACAAGCTGATCGCCGCGCGCTACACCTTCCGCCGCCTGTTCGCTGCCGGCATGACCGCGCTGCTTGCCGACGTGGTCGGCTTCGCCGTGCTGACCATCGTCGATGTGCCGGTGATCCAGGAGTTGGCGATCATCGCCAGCCTGGGCGTGGCAATCCTGGTGTTCACCAACCTGGCGCTGCTGCCGATCATGCTGTCGTTCACCGGCGTGTCGCACGGCGCCGCGGCGCGCAGCCTGCGCCAGGATGTGGTCGAGGAGGGCGCCCGGCCGCCGTTGCTGGTCGGTCTGCTGGCGCGCTTCACTCAGCCGAAGGCGGCCGCGCTGGCCATCGTCGTGGCGCTGGGCATCGCCGCCGGCGCGTTGCTGGTGAGCAAGCAACTGAAGGTCGGCGACCTCGACCCGGGCGCACCGGAGCTGCGTGCCGACTCGCGCTACAACCGCGACAACCAGTTCATCATCGAGCACTACCAGGCGAGCAGCGACGTATTCGTGATCATGGTCGAGACGCCACCCGGGCAGTGCGTCGACTACGGCACGCTGCGCAAGGTCGAAGAACTCGAATGGCGCTTGCGCCAGTTGCCGGGGGTGGAAACCACCAGTTCGATCGCCGGGCTGGCGCGCAAGATCAACGTCGGCATGAACGAAGGCAACTTCAAGTGGGACGAGTTGCTGCCCAACCAGGCGATGATCAACGCCGCGGCCATGCGCTCGCCGCGTGAGCTGTTCAACGGCACCTGCGACCTGCTGTCGATCTACGCCTTCCTCAAGGATCACAAGGCCGACACCCTGGATGCGGTGGTGCACACCACCGAGCACTTCGCCCACGCCTACAACGACGAGCGGGCCACCTTCGTCATGGCCGCCGGCAATGCCGGCATCGAGAGCGCCACCAACATCGTGGTGAAGACCGCCAACGGCCACATGCTGCTGGGCGTCTACCTGGCGGTGACGCTGCTCTGCTTCATTGCCTTCCGCTCGTGGCGTGCAGTGCTCTGCGCGGTGCTGCCGCTGATCCTCACCTCGCTGCTCGCCGAGGCGCTGATGGTCCAGCTGGACATGGGCCTCAAGGTCGCGACCTTGCCGGTGGTGGCGCTCGGGGTCGGCATCGGCGTCGACTACGCGCTGTACATCCTAAGCGTCACGCTGTTCTGGCTACGCCGCGGTGCCAGCTTGGCCGACGCCTACCGGCAGGCGCTGCAGTTCACCGGACGGGTGGTGGTGTTCACCGGCCTGACCCTGTCACTTGGTGTGGTCACCTGGGTGTTCTCGCCGATCAAGTTCCAGGCCGACATGGGCGTGCTGCTGACCTTCATGTTCCTCTGCAACATGCTGGTCGCGCTGGTCCTGGTGCCGGCCCTGGCCTGCTACCTGTTGTCCCCCTCGAAATCCGCCGCCGAGCCGGCTACCTGTGCCCGGGAGGCCTCGGCATGAGCGAACAACCCCTCGAAACCCTGAGCGAGCCGCTCACCCAGGCGCTCGCCCAACGCGCGGTGGAAGCCGCGCTGCGCCAGGCCGACAGCCACGGCTGGCGGGTCAGCGTCGCAGTGCTCGACGGTGGCGGCCACCTGCTGGCGTTCGGCCGGGCGGTCGGCGCTGCGCTGCACACCATCGAGATCGCCCAGGACAAGGCGATGACGGCAGTGTCATTCGGCATGCCCACCGATGAGGTCGGCGAGCGCCTGCGCGATGCCCCGGAGCACGTGCGCCTGTGCCTGATGTTGCGGCCGCGCCTGGTGCCGATGGGCGGTGCCTTGCCGCTGCGCATCGGCGAACGGCTGGTCGGCGCCATCGGCGTGTCCGGCGCCAGCGAGGAGCAGGACTGCGAGTGCGCAACCGCCGGCTACCGCGCGATCGTCCCCGCCTGAATCGAATTTTTCGCCATGCATTGGCAGGAGTACTGAAACGTGAATGACCTGAACCTAATCGAGCGGCTCGGTGACGAACTGTTCGTCGCCCTCGACACCGCAACACCACTCGACCCGCTGACCAGCCGCCACCCGGAGCTGACCCTCGAAGAGGCCTACGCCATCCAGCAGCACCTGATTGCCCGCCGCCTGGCGCGCGGCGAGCGGATCATCGGCAAGAAGATCGGCGTCACCAGCCAGGCGGTGATGGACATGCTTGGCGTCGGCCAGCCGGACTTCGGCCAACTCACCGACGCCATGGTGGTCGAGCAGGGCGCCGCGGTGCCGATCGGCACGCTGATCCAGCCCAAGGCCGAGGGTGAGATTGCCTTCGTGCTCAAGCATGACCTGGCCGGCCCCGGCATCACGGTTGCCGATGTGCTGCGCGCCACCGAAGGGGTGATGGCCTGCTTCGAGATCGTCGACTCACGCATCCGCAACTGGAAGATCCAGATCCAGGACACCGTGGCGGACAACGCCTCATGCGGCGTGTTCGTGCTCGGCGATCGGCTGGTCGACCCGCGCCAGCTCGACCTCACCACCACCGGCATGGTGCTGGAGAAGAACGGCAAGGTGGTTGGCACCGGTGCGGGCGCAGCGAGCATGGGCTCGCCGGCGATTGCCGTGGCCTGGCTGGCCAATACCCTCGGCCGCCTGGGCATGCGCCTCAAGGCGGGCGAAGTGATCCTCTCCGGCGCGCTGTCGGCCATGGTGCCGGTGGTGGCCGGTGACAACCTGCGGGTGAGCATCGCCGGGATCGGCGGCTGCTCGGTGCGCTTCGTCTGAACTCGCGGAGAACCTATCCCATGAGCAAGAAACTCAAAGTCGCCATCATCGGCTCCGGCAACATCGGCACCGACCTGATGATCAAGATTCTCCGCAATGCCAAGCACCTGGAAATGGCTGCGATGGTTGGCATCGATCCGGAGTCCGACGGTCTGGCGCGCGCAGCACGACTGGGTGTGGCCACCACCCATGAAGGCGCCGAGGGCCTGACCCGCCTGCCGATCTTCTCCGAGATCGACTTCGTCTTCGATGCTACCTCCGCCGCCGCTCACGTGAAGAACGACGCCTTGTTGCGGGGCCACAAGCCCAGTCTTCGTCTGATCGACCTGACCCCGGCCGCCATCGGTCCGTATTGCGTGCCGGTGGTCAACCTCGAGCAGCACCTGCAGGCACCGAACGTCAACATGGTCACCTGCGGTGGCCAGGCGACCATTCCCATGGTCGCGGCGGTATCGCGGGTGGCGAAAGTCCATTACGCCGAGATCATCGCGTCCATTGCCTCGAAATCCGCCGGTCCCGGCACCCGCGCCAACATCGACGAGTTCACCGAGACCACCTCGAAGGCCATCGAAGTGATTGGCGGCGCAGCCAAGGGCAAGGCGATCATCATCATGAACCCGGCCGAGCCGCCGCTGATGATGCGCGACACGGTGTTCGTGCTCAGCGAAGCCGCCGACCAAGCCAAGGTCGAAGCCTCGATCGTGGAGATGGCCGCCGCGGTGCAGGCCTATGTGCCCGGCTACCGGCTCAAGCAGAAAGTGCAGTTCGACGAGGTGCATGACTTGCACATTCCCGGCCACGGCCAGTTCTCCGGGCTGAAGACCTCGGTGTTCCTCGAAGTCGAAGGCGCCGCCCACTACCTGCCGGCCTACGCCGGCAACCTCGACATCATGACCTCCGCCGCGCTGGCCACCGCCGAGCGCATGGCTCAGTCGATCCTGAACAACGCGATGAGCAACGGCTGAGGAGCGCGAGCATGAACGGCAAGAAAATCTACATCTCCGACGTCACCCTGCGCGACGGCAGCCACGCGATCCGCCACCAGTACGGTCTCGACGACGTGCGCGCCATCGCACGCGCCTTAGACCAGGCCAAGGTCGACTCCATCGAGGTCGCCCACGGCGACGGCCTGCAAGGCTCCTCGTTCAACTACGGCTTCGGCCGCCACACCGACCTCGAATACATCGAGGCGGTGGCCGGCGAGCTCCAGCACGCCAAGATCGCCACGCTGCTGTTGCCCGGCATCGGTAGCGTGCATGACCTGAAGAATGCCTATGAAGCTGGCGCGCGCATCGTGCGCATCGCCACCCACTGCACCGAGGCGGATGTCTCCAAGCAGCACATCGAATACGCCCGCCACCTGGGCATGGACACCGTCGGTTTCCTGATGATGAGCCACATGATTCCGGCCGAAGAGCTGGCCCGCCAAGGCCAGCTGATGGAGAGCTACGGCGCGACCTGCATCTACATGGCCGACTCCGGTGGGGCGATGAACATGCAGGACATCCGCGACCGCATGCGCGCCTTCAAGGCAGTGCTCAAGCCGGAGACGCAGACCGGCATGCACGCCCACCACAACCTGTCGCTCGGGGTGGCCAACTCGATCACCGCGGTGGAGGAAGGCTGCGACCGCATCGACGCCAGCCTCGCCGGCATGGGCGCGGGCGCCGGCAACGCACCGCTGGAGGTGTTCATCGCCGCCGCCGAGCGCCTCGGCTGGAACCACGGCACCGACCTCTACACCCTGATGGATGCCGCCGACGACATCGTGCGCCCGCTGCAGGACCGCCCGGTGCGGGTCGATCGCGAGACCCTCGGCCTCGGCTACGCCGGGGTCTACTCGAGCTTCCTGCGCCACGCCGAAATCGCCGCCGCCAAGTACGGCTTGAAGACCCTCGATATCCTCGTCGAGCTGGGCAAGCGGCGCATGGTCGGCGGCCAGGAAGACATGATCGTCGACGTCGCGTTGGACCTGCTCAAAGGCCGCGAGGTGCTGCCGACCTGAGTCCTAATGTCCCGGCAACGCCTTGCGCGCTTGCCGGGTTCGTCCCTCCTACAGAGAGCCCGCCATGACGCGACTCAAACGCCTGGCCGTGCTGGCCTGCCTGCTGTCGACGAATGCATTCGCCGCCAGCCCACCGAACATTCTGTTGATCCTCGCCGATGATCTCGGCTTCTCCGATATCGCCAGTTTCGGCGGCGAAATCGCCACGCCCAATCTCGACCAACTCGCCCGCGAGGGTGTGCGACTGAGCAACTTCTACGCGGCGGCGGCCTGTTCGCCGACCCGCTCGATGCTGCTGTCCGGCACCGACAGCCACCTGGTCGGCCTCGGCACCATGGCCGAAGTGTTGCCGTTCGCGCCGGCGCTGCAGGGTCGACCGGGATACGAGGGCTACTTGAACGGGCGTGCGCAGTCCTTTGCGCAACGCCTCAAGGACGCCGGCTATGCGACCTACATGGCCGGCAAATGGCACCTCGGCAAAGCCGCCGGGCAAGGGCCCGATGCCTGGGGCTTCGAGCGTTCGTTCAGCCTGCTCGACGGCGGCGCCAGCCACTTCCAACCGCTTGCGGGCTCGCAGGTGCGCATCGAAAACGTCAGTTACCGGGAGGACGGCAGGCCGGTCGAGGTGCCTGCGGATTTCTTCTCCAGCACCTTCTACACCGACAAGCTGATCGGCTACCTCGACGCCGGACGTACCGAGGGCAAGCCGTTCTTCGCCTATGCCGCCTACACCGCTCCGCACTGGCCGCTGCAGGTGCCACAGGCCTACCTCGACAAGTACCGCGGTCGTTACGATGCCGGCTACCAGGCGATCCGCACTGAACGTCTGGCGCGGCTCAAGCAGCTCGGCCTGTTCGCTGGGGAGTTCCCGCCAGCGCCGCCAGCGCAGGTGCCGGCCAAATCCTGGGAGCAGCTGAGTGACGCAGAGCGCGCTGTGGAAGCGCGCAAGATGGAAATCTACGCGGCGATGGTCGAGCACCTCGACATGAACATCGGTCGGCTGATCGATCACCTCAAGCGCACCGGCCAGTACGACAACACCCTGATCGTTTTTCTCTCGGACAACGGCGCGGCGGGCGAGGATCACGCCAAGGGTTATTCGCCGGATGACGCCCACACCGACAATTCGCTGGCCAATCTCGGTCGCAAGGGGTCCAACGTCAGCTATGGCTATCGCTGGGCAGAGGTCAGCTCGACGCCATTCAGCCTGGTCAAGGGTACCAGCGCCGAGGGCGGCATCGCGGTGCCGGCCATCATGCATCTGCCGCGCGCATTGCCGGTGGCGGCAGGGCGGGTGCTGCACGGCGTGGCGCGGGTCGACGACTTGGCCCCCACTTTCCTCGCGCTGGCGGGTGTGCCGGCCAGCGAGACGCCCGCGGGCAAGCTGCCGATCACCGGCCGCTCGCTGCTGCCGTTGCTGACCGGCGCTGTCGCAGCGTTACCACCCCAACCGCTAGCCGGCGAGCTGTTCGGCCAGCCCTATGTCCGCGATGGCGACTGGAAGCTGGTATCCGCATATGCACCGGACGGCTCCCCGCCCAAACCGGGGCAGCCGTATCACTGGCGGCTGTACAACCTTGCCGAGGATCGCGGCGAAACCCGTGACCTGGCAGCCACCCAGCCGCAGCGCCTGGCGGTGTTGCACGCGGCGTGGCGACGCTACGCCGACTGGGCCGGGGTGGCCGAGCCACCCAACTCACCCTGAATGCTCCCTTTGACGCCGGCCCCGCCGGCGTTTTTTTGCGCGTCGTTCCGGCAGTTGCGATTTTTCATGCGGAATTTTCGGAGCCCTTCGCAAAGTTCTGAACCCGATGCCTGGCGACGGCCTGCCAGTAGCGCGCTTTCAGGCTTTAGTGAGTTGCGTAACACATTGAAGTTAAAGCTATTTATCTTGATTTTCGCTGACCGATACCGGGCTGGCACAGGGGTTGCTCTAGCAGGAGTAACGGGCGCCACCGCTTTCCTCGGGGCGCCAGCGGAGCACGGCGTGTCGTCTCCGTCTGCCAATAACAAGATCCAGGAATAACCTCGTGATGCCGACCCTCGCGCCGCTCGCCTGCCGCTTCCGCCGCCACTTGCTGGCCCGAACTTCTGCACTCCATCGCCGCGCCCCGATGTCCGACGGCGCGACGTACCCGCTTCCCTGACCGTCGTGCTCCGCGCGATGCCATCTCCCACCTGAAATCCAAGCAGGACTATCCCCATGAGCAGATTCACCGAAGCCTCCACCAGCCAGTTCGTGCAGACCCCGGAATGGCGCCTGCACTACAACGACGCCGGCGAAGGCGAGGCCGTGATCATGATCCACGGCTCCGGCGCTGGCGCCACCGGCTGGGCCAACTTCCACCGCAACGTCGATGCCTTCGTCGATGCCGGCTACCGCGTGCTGCTGATCGATTGCCCGGGCTTCGGCAAGTCCGATCCGCTGGTCACCGCCGAGCCGCGTTTCGTGATCAACGCCCGCGCCGTCAAGGCGCTGATGGACGCATTGGACATCGACAAGGCGCACCTGGTCGGCAACTCCATGGGTGGCGGCAGCGCGTTGGGCTTCGCCGTGGCCAGCCCCGAGCGGCTGGGCAAGATGATCCTGATGGGCTCCGGCGGCGTCGGCCGTACCAGCCTGTTCACTCCGTTGCCGATGGAAGGCATCAAGTTGCTGTTCGGTGTCTACCGCGAGCCCAGCATGGACAACCTGAAGAAGATGCTCGACGTCTTCGTCTATGACTCCAGCGCGCTCACCGAAGAGCTGATCGGCCTGCGCCACAAGAGCATCCTGGCCAACCCGCAGCACCTGGAAAACTTCCTCAAGAGCGTCGATCTGAGCAAGTTCCAGATGGGCGACTTCTCCGCCGACCTGCCCAACATCCAGACACCGACCCTGATCACCTGGGGGCGCGACGATCGCTTCGTGCCGATCGATTGGAGCCTGAAGCTGCTCAACGGCATTCCGGATTCGCGCCTGCACGTGTTCAGCAAGTGCGGTCACTGGGCGCAGTGGGAACACGCCGAGGCGTTCAACCGCCTGGTGATCGACTTCCTCCAGCACTGAGTGGAGCGGGGCGGCCTGACCGTCCCTGCGCTCCGCCATCCACCCGTCGCCCGACCTGGGTGACGGGTACGCCGGCGCCTCGCGCCGGTGGGGACGCGCGGCCCCACGAGGGCCGTGGCGTCCTGCTCCCTATTCGTTTGTGCGCGGATGCGAGTCGTCCGCGCCGAGGTATGCCTATGCGTTTGTCCCTGCGCGCCAGTTGGTTGGTGTTGCTTGGCGCTCTGACCGCCATTGCGCCGATGTCCACCGACATGTACCTGCCGGCGTTTCCGGCCATCACCCGCGCCCTGCAGTTGGCGCCGGGCGGTGTCGAGCTGAGTTTCTCCAGCTACTTCGTCGGGGTGCTGCTCGGCATGCTCTGCTACGGGCCGCTCAGTGACCGCTACGGGCGCAAACCGCCGCTGTACTTCGGCCTGGCGCTCTACAGCCTGGCCTCGCTGGCCATCGTCCAGGCGGCTAGCCTCGAGTCGCTGGTTGGCTGGCGTTTCCTGCAGGGCATCGGTGGCTGTACCGGCACCGTGCTGACCACGGCCATCGTCCGCGACCGCTGCACTCCGCAGGACACCGCACGGGTGCTGTCGCGGATCATGCTGGTGATGGGCCTGGCGCCGATCCTCGCGCCACTCGGCGGCGGCCTGCTGCTGGCGGTGTGGGGTTGGCAGGCGATCTTCCTGGTGCTCGCCGCGTTCGGCCTGAGCTGCCTGCTCGCCGTGCATCTGCTGCTCGACGAGACTCTGACGGCGGAGCGCGTCCAGCCGCTGCATCTTGGGCTGGTGCTGCGCCGCTATGCGCGGCTGTGCGGCGACCGGCAGTTCCTCGGCTATCTGCTTAGCCAGGCATTCGCCGCCGGGGCGATGTTTGCCTACATCGCCGGTTCGCCGTTCGTGCTGCTTGAGTTGCAGGGCATCGAGCCGTCCCACTACGGGCTGTTCTTCGGTCTCAACGGCATCGGGCTGCTGCTCGCCAGCCAGTTCAACCGCCGCCTGTTGCGCCGCTACAGCGCCAGCCTGCTGCTGGCCCGCGCGCTGTGGTTGCCGCTGGGCGCCGGCGCGCTGCTGCTGAGTGCCGAACTGGCTGGCCTGCGCTCGCTACCGCTGCTGATGCTGGGCTTCTTCGTGCTGGTCGCCAGCATTGGGGTGATCAACCCCAACGCCAGCGCAATGGCCATGGTCAGCCAGGGCGATAATGCCGGCGTGGCTGCGGCAATGCTCGGTGCCACGACCTTCGGCATGGGCATGCTTGGCGGTGTGTTCATCGGCCTGGCGCACGATGGCAGTGGCTTGCCGCTGGCGTTGGCGATCAGCGCGCTGGGCACTGCCGCCTGGCTGGCCAACCGGTTGTTGCTCGGCACCTGGCGGGTCGCCGACGGGGCACCGGCATGAGCGGGGAGACGCTCAGCCAGGCGCTGGCCGCTTTCGTCCATGAGCTGCGTTTCGCCGACCTGCCGGCGGCGGTGCGCGACAAGGCGCGGCTGTGTGTGCTGCACCAGCTGGGCATGGCCCTGGCCGGTCACGAGCTGCCTGGCGCGAGTATCGCCGCCGAGTTGATCCTCGCCGATGGCGGCGCCGCGCAGGCCACCGTGCTGCACGGCGGCTGGCGTAGTTCGGCAATGAACGCCGCGTTCGCCAACGCCGTGCTGTTCCATGGCCGTGTGCAGGACGATACCCATCACACCGCGCACCTCGGCACCGTGCTAATCGCCGCCGGACTGGCACTCGCCGAAGCGCGGCGCAGCAGCGGCGAGGCGTTCATGACCGCGCTGGTTGCTGGTTACGAAGTGGCCGGCGCGCTGAGTCGCGAGTTCACCGCGCTGACCACTCCGCGCGGGTTCCGCGCCACCGCGCTGTACGGTGTGCTCGGTGCCGCCGCGGTGAGCGCGCGGCTACTCGGCCTGGACCGCGAGCGCACCGCGCATGCCCTGGGAATCGCCGCGACCCTGGCCGGCGGGACCATCGAACCCTTCGCCGCCGGTAGCGAGGAGTTCGTCCTGCACAACGGCCAGGCCGCACGCAACGGCATCCTCGCCGCCAGCCTCGCTGCCCGCGGCCTGGGCGCGGCGGTCAGTGCGTTGGACGGCCAGGCCGGCTTCCTGCGCGCCTTCGCCGGCAGTACCGAGGGCGGCGAGCGGATGCTGGCCGGGCTCGGCACGTGCTTCGAAATTCTCAACGTCAACTTCAAGGCCCTGCCGGTGTGCGCGGGCAACCAGACACCGCTGCTGAACGCCCGCCAGCTCGCCGCGCAGCTCGGCGCGACGGCGGACATCGTCGCCATCGACATCGACATGCATCCGTTTGAGGCGCGCCACCCTGGCATCGCTTACTGCGGGCCGTTTCGCAACCGCGTGCAGACGCTGATGAGCACGCCGTTCAGCGTCGCCCTCGGCTTGCTCGGTCGGGCGGTGGACATGCCTGCGCTGCACGCCTTCGACGATCCCGCGGTGCTGCGCTTGGTGGCTTGTGCGCGGGTCCATGAGGCGCCCGACCTGGCGATGCTGCAGTCGCGTATCCGCGTGCGCCTCGCCGACGGCCGTGAACTGGCCGCCAGCTTCTACCCGCAGGCCGACCAGCTGCGTTTTTCCTGGGCGAAGGAGGTGACGCTGCTGCACGGCATGCGCGCCGAGATGCCGCTCGATGCCGCCGCGTTGGATGAATTGATCGCCGAGGTCGGGCAGCTCGAGCAGCTCACCGACCTCAGCAGCCTGGTGCGCCGCACCAGCATCTGCCGCTTGCGCCAGTGCTGCCACGAACAATAACCAGACGAGGAACTCGCCATGCTCCGACTTCAACTGCCGCTGCTCGCCGGCCTGCTGTGTGCCGCCAGCGCTGCGCTGGCCGAGATTGTGCCGCCCTGCGTGGCGCCGCCCGGCACCACGCCGCTGTGCGGCATCGCCCCGGCCGAGGACATCGAGGCGGCCAGTGATGGCCGGTTCCTCTTTCTCAGCACCACGCCGGGCTTGTCTGACGCCCACCACAGCCGCCTGCGCCAGCTAGAGCTGGCCAGTGGTGCGGTGCGCGACCTGCCGGTGGAAATCGACGCCGAGCCGGGCTGGGGCGATCGCTACTGTGCCGCCCCGCCGCAGGCGATCGGCGCCCACGGCCTGCACCTGTCGCGCCGCGCCGATGGCCGCGAGCAGCTGCTGGTGGTCAACCACCAAGGCCGCGAGGCCATCGAGTTTCTCGAGCCGGTCGCCGTATCCGGCGGCTGGAAGGCGGTGTGGCGCGGCTGTGTGGCGAACAGCCAGGGCAGCCTGTTCAACGACGTGGTTGGCAGCGTGGATGGCGGCTTCGTCGCCACCGCGATGTTCGAGTTGCGCGACATGCAGGCCGATCCGCACCTCGAGCACATGCTCGATGGCCGCGATACCGGTTACCTGATGGCCTGGTGGCCGGGCGCCACGTTGGTTCGCCTGGCGCACAGCAAGGCGCCGTTCCCCAACGGCATCCAGCGCAGCGCCGACGGCCGCTCGGTGTGGTTCGCCGCCTGGACCGGCAAGGCGCTGTGGCAATACGACCTCGCCAGCCACCAGGTGACGCGCAAGGTGGCGCTGGACTTCATGCCCGACAACCTCAGCTGGAGCGCCGATGGCCGCCTGCTGGCCGCCGGCCTGCCCGACGCGGCGACCTTTCGCGACTGTTTCGTCGGCAAGCGCGAGTTCTGCCCAAGCGCGGTGCGCGTGGTCGCCCTCGATCCGCAGGACGGCACGCTGGCACCGCTCTACACCGCCGCGCCGGGCGTGTTGTTCGGTGCCTCGGTGGCGCTGCAGGTCGGCCCTGACCTGTACGTCGGCGCGTTCACCGGCGACCGCCTGCTGCGGGTCCCCGACGCCTTCGCCGAGCGCTGAGCCGGCTCTTTGAACATCAGGAGAAGCACATGCAAGACTACGACGTGATCGTGCTGGGCAGCGGCAATGCCGGACTCTGCGCGGCGCTATCGGCGCGTGAGCAGGGCGCCCGCGTGGCGCTGCTCGAACGCGCCCCGCAACGCTTTCGCGGAGGCAACTCGGCACACACCGGCGGCGCCTTCCGCGTCGCCTACGACGGCGTGGACGACTTGCGCCAGCTGATGCCCGACCTGCTCGACAGCGAGGTGGAGAACAGCGATTTCGGCCGTTACAGCTCGGACGACTTCTACGGCGAACTGGCCGCGTTGAGCCAGTACCGTGCCGATCCCGAGGTGCTCGACACCGTGGTTGGCGAAAGCTTGCCGACCCTGCGCTGGATGACCGGCAAGGGTGTGCGCTTCATGCCGATCTACGGCCGGCAGGCATTCAAGGTCGAGGGCAAGTACCGCTTCTGGGGCGGGCTGACCATCGAGGTGTCCGGTGGCGGCCTGGGTCTGGTCGAAGCGCTGCTCGGTCGCGCCGAGCGCGACGGTGTCGAGTTGCACTACGACTGCCGCGCCCAGGCGCTGACCCGCGATGGCGATGGCTGGCGCATCCGCTGCGCCGATGGCCGCGAGTTTCGTGCCGCTGGCGTGGTGCTCGCCACCGGCGGCTTCCACGCCAACCTCGCCTGGCGCGCCCAGTACCTTGGCCCCGGCTGGGATCTCGCCAAGGTGCGTGGCACCCGCTACAACACCGGCGACGGCATCCAGATGGCCCTCGACGTCGGCGCGGTGCCCTACGGCAACTGGTCCGGCTGTCACGCGGTGTTCTACGACGTCAACGCGCCGGAACTCGGCGACCTCGACCGCCTCAACCAGCAGAAGAACTATTTCCACCTCGGCCTGGTGGTCAACGCCGACGGCAAGCGTTTCGTCGACGAGGGCCTGGATTTTCGCAATTACACCTACTCGGGGATGGGCGCCAAGGTGCTGCAGCAGCCAAGCGGGGTGGCCTGGCAACTGTTCGACCAGCACAGCCATGACCTGCTGCCGGACGAGTACCGCGTACGCCAGGCCACTCGCATCCAAGCCGACAGCTTGGAGGAGCTGGCCGGCAAGCTGGAAGGCATCAACGCCAACGCGCTGCTCGAAACCTTGCGCGAGTACAACGCCGCGGTGCGTCGCGAGGTGCCGTTCAACCCGGCGGTGCGCGACGGCCGTTCGACCACCGGCCTGGCGATTCCCAAGTCGAACTGGGCCAACCCGTTGGAGCAGCCGCCCTTCGTCGCCTACGCGGTGACCTGCGGAATCACCTTCACCTTTGGCGGCCTGAAGGTGAACAGCGGCGCCGAGGTGCTCGACGAAGCCGACCAGCCGCTACCCGGGCTGTACGCCGCCGGTGAGCTGGTTGGCAACCTCTACTACGTGAAATACGCCGGAGGCGCCGGGCTGACCTCTGGTTCGGTGCTTGGCCGTATCGCCGGTGCTGCCGCTGCTGCGCGGCGCTCCGCCTGATCTCCCCATGATGAGAACAACAATGCCAATCTCCATGCTTTCGCGTCTGGCCGGGCTGTGCGCCGGCCTCGCGCTATGCCTTGCACCGTCGGTCCAGGCCGCGATCGACGGTGCGCAGATTGCCGCCGGCCAACCCGGCGTCAACTGGCTGTCCTACGGCCGTACCTATTCCGAACAGCGTTTCAGCCCGTTGGAGCAGATCGATCGTGAGTCAGTGGGACGCCTCGGTTTGGCCTGGGCGATGGACGTTCCCGAGGCCACCTCTCTGGTCTCCACGCCGCTGGTCAAAGACGGAGTGATCTACTTCAGTGCCAGCTTCAGCGTGGTTTACGCCGTCGACGCGCGCAGCGGCAAGACCCTGTGGCGCTTCGATCCGCAGGTCACCGCGGCATTCCGCGCGCACAACCCGGCGCGTCAGCGCATGTACTGGGGCATGAACCGTGGTTTGGCGATGTGGGGCGACAAGGTCTTCGTCGGCACCGGCGACGGCCGGTTGATCGGCATCGACATGGCCAGCGGCAAGCAGGTGTGGTCGACCCAGACCACCGACCCGGAGACCCATGCGCAGATCACCGGCGCACCACTGGCCTTCAACGGCAAGGTGCTGATCGGTTTCGGCGGCGCCGACAACGGCCCGCTGCGCGGCTATGTCACCGCCTACGATGCCGAGACCGGCAAACAGGCCTGGCGCTTCCACACGGTGCCCGGAAATCCGGCTGACGGCTTCGAGAACCAGGCCATGGCGATGGCCGCCAAGACCTGGACCGGCGAGTGGTGGAAGCACGGCGGTGGTGGCACGGCGTGGAACTCGCTGACCTACGACCCACAGTTCAATCGGGTGTACATCGGCACCGGCAACGGCGCGCCGTGGAACCGCAAGATCCGCAGCCCGGGCGGCGGTGACAACCTGTTCCTGTCGTCGATCGTCGCGTTGGATGCCGATACCGGCGCCTACGCCTGGCACTACCAGACCACGCCGGGTGAGCAGTGGGACTACAACTCGGCGATGGACATGGTGCTCGCCGAGCTGACCATCGACGGCCAGCCGCGTCAGGTGCTGATGCACGCGCCGAAGAACGGCTTCTTCTATGTACTCGACCGCGCCACCGGCAAGCTGATCTCCGCCGAAAAGCTCGGCAAGGTCACCTGGGCCGAGCGCATCGACCTCGCCACTGGCCGTCCGGTAGAAGTGCCGGGGGCGCGCTACGAGAGTGGTGAGGCGCTGATCTGGCCTGGTCCGCCGGGCCGCCACAGCTGGCACCCGATGTCGTTCAATCCGGACACCGGGCTGGTCTACATCCCGACTCTGGACATCCCCGGTTACTACAACGACAAGGGCATCGACCCGCTGACCTGGCAGCACAAGCGCAACACCTACGCCTTCGGCGTCAACGTCGATGCTGGCGACATTCCCAAGGACGCCGGCAGCTCGGCACTGGTCGCCTGGGATCCGCTGGCGCAGCGCGAGCGCTGGCGGCGACCGACCGCCGGCGCCTGGCCGGGCGGTACGCTGAGCACCGCCGGCGGGCTGGTGTTCCAGGGCCAGGCCGACGGTCACCTGGTTGCCTTCGACGCAGCCACCGGCGAAACGCGCTGGCAGTTCCAGGCGCAGCGCGGGATTTCCGCGCCGCCGATCAGCTATAGCGTCGACGGTCGTCAGTACGTGGCGGTGCTGGTCGGCTGGGGCGGCGGCGGCCCGCTGGTCGGCGGTTCACTGTTCGCCCAGCACGGCTGGAGTTTCCGCGACGGTGGCCGGCGTCTACTGACCTTCGCCCTCGACGCCAAGGGCGAGCTGCCGGATACCCCGCATACCCCGGTGGTGCCGCTCGACCGTGCCGACCTGCAACTCGACGCCGCCAGCGTGGCGCGCGGCGAGGCCTTGTACGCGACGACCTGCCAGACCTGCCACGGACATGACGCGATCAGCGGTGGCGGCGCGCCGGATCTGCGCGCCTCGGCGATGGCGCTGTACCCGCAGTCGCTGAGCGCGGTGGTGCGCGACGGTGCGCTGCAGGCCAAGGGCATGCCGCAGTTCGACGAGCTCGGCGACGCTGAGCTGGAGGCCATTTACCAGTATCTGCGTGATCGCGCCCGGGCCAAGCAGCCGTCGCCGCCCAAACTCATTGCGCCGGAGCACTGAGATGCGGGCCCTGCAGGATTGGCTGGCCGACCTCGCGGTCGGTCGCAAGCTAATGCTCGCCTTCGGTCTGGTCTCGGCGCTGTCGCTGCTGGCGATTGTTATCGCCCTCCAGGCCGCCGATCGGTTGGTCGAGGGCAACCGGCAAAGCCAGTTGCTCGCCGACATCAATCTGCTGCTCGGCGAGGCGCGTCAGGCCGAGAAGGACTTCGCCCTGGCGCCGGACCAGGCTTCGGCCGAGCGCGTGCGCACGGCGATGGCCGCGCTGGCGGGCAAGGCGGCGACACTGCAGCGCCACGCCGATGCGGCGACTGGTGTGGCGTTGCAGGACATCGAGCACGGCGGCGCGGATTATCTGGCGCGCTTCGCTCAGTTTGTCAGCCAGCGCGAACTGGCCGAGCGAGCGCGCCAGGACATGCAGGCGCAGGCCGAGGAGGCGCGTCTGCAGGTCGAGTTCGTCGAGCGCGACATGTTCGATGCGCTGCGCGTCGCCCTGGGCGATCAGGCCGCGATGAGCGGCGATACCCTGACCTTCGCCGAGAACGCCGCGTCACTACTGCGCGTGCTCCTCGCCGTACGCAACCGCGAGTACACCTTTGTGCAGGGCGGTGGCGAGCAGCCACTGCGCGAGTGGGGCGAGTTCATGCAGACCGCTGATGGTGCAGTGGCGGCGCTGCTGGCCGGCCTCGGCGCGGAGCACGAAGACGTATTGCAGGCCGCCCGCCAGGCGCTGGTCGCTTACCGGCAGGCGTTCGAGCACTACCGCACGAGTCGCGCCGCCAGCCAGCAGAGTGCCACCGACATGCAAGGCTTCGCCGCAGCGGTGCTGGCCCAGGCCGACCGGGCGCGCGACGAGCACCTGCAGCGTCTGGAGATGCAGCGTGTGGCGATCATGCGCCTGCTCGCTGTCAGCGGCGGGGTGATCCTGCTACTCGCCGGCGCAGCCAGTCTGGTGATTCGCCAGTTGCTGCTGCCGCCGCTGCAACGCACCCTGGCGCTGGCCCAGCGCATCGCCGCCGGCGACCTGAGCCACCGTGAGGCCGACGACGGCCGGCGCGACGAACTGGGTCAGCTCGGTCAGGCCATGGGGCTGATGACTGAGAACCTGCGCGGCATGGTGGCGCGCCTGGGGCAGGGCATCGACCAGTTGCACGGCGCGGCCGAACAGCTCAGCCAGAGCAGCCGGCTCAGCGATGCGGGTGCGCGGGCGCAGCAGCGCGAGACCGAGCAGGCGGCGGCCGCCACCCAGCAGCTGGCTAGCTCCGCCGAAGAGGTGTCGCGCAACGCTGGCCAGGCCGCCGAGGCAGCGTTGCAGGCCAACCGCAATGCCCACGACGGCGATCGAGTGGTCGGCCAGAGCGCGGCGCAGATCGTGCGCCTGGCGGCCGACGTCGAGCAGTCGATGAGCACCATCCGCCGCCTGCATCAGGGCAGCGAGCGGATCGGTGGGGTGCTCGACGTGATCAAGGCGGTCGCCGAGCAGACCAACCTGCTGGCGCTGAATGCCGCCATCGAGGCCGCTCGCGCTGGCGAGCAGGGCCGCGGCTTCGCGGTGGTCGCCGACGAGGTGCGGGCGCTGGCACAGCGCACCCAACAATCGACTGCCGAGATCGAAGGACTGATCGCCGAACTGCAGCAGCTGTCCGAACGGGCCGTGCAGCAGATGGCGGGCAGCGCTCAGCTCAGTCAGGAAGCGGTCGGTTACGGTGAGCAGGCGCGTCAGGCGCTGATCCTGATCACCGGCGCGGTGGGCAGTATCGAGGCGTTCAATCAGCAAATCGCCAGCTCAGCAGTCGAGCAGAGCGCGGTAGCCGAGGAGATCAGTCGCAACGTTGTGCAGGTGCGCAGGGTGGCCGAGCAGGGTGTGGTCAGCAACGCGCAGATGGCGGCGGCGAGCGGCGAGCTGGCGCGTTTGGGTGGCGAGTTGCAGGCGCTGGTGCAGCAGTTTCGCCTGTAGCCGGCGGAGTAAACGAACAGCCCAGGCAATGCCTGGGCTGTTCTTGTAGCGGTGTGGAGCGATCAGACCTTGAGCACCAGCTTGCCGAAGTTCTCGCCGCTGAACAGCTTGAGCAGGGTTTCCGGGAAGGTTTGCAGGCCTTCGACGATGTCCTCCTTGCTCTTCAGCTTGCCTTCCGCCATCCAGCCACCCATCTCCTGGGCGGCAGCGGCGAACTGGCTGGCGTAGTCCATTACCACGAAGCCTTCCATGCGCGCGCGGTTGACCAGCAGCGAGAGGTAGTTGGCCGGGCCTTTCACGGCTTCCTTGTTGTTGTACTGGCTGATCGCGCCGCAGATCACCACGCGGGCCTTGGGTGCCAGGCGGCTGAGCACGGCATCGAGGATGTCGCCGCCGACGTTGTCGAAGTACACGTCGACGCCTTTCGGGCATTCGCGCTTGAGGCCGGCGACCACGTCTTCATTCTTGTAGTCGATGGCGCCGTCGAAGCCGAGTTCGTCGATCAGGTACTGGCACTTCTCCTTGCCGCCGGCGATGCCGATGACACGGCAGCCTTTGATCTTGGCGATCTGCCCGGCGATGGTGCCGACCGCGCCGGCGGCGCCGGACAGCACCACGGTGTCACCGGCTTTCGGCGCGCCGACGTCGAGCAGGGCGAAGTAGGCGGTCATGCCGGTCATGCCCAGGGCGGACAGGTACAGCGGCAGCGGCGCGCGCTTCGGATCGACCTTGTAGAAGCCCTTGGGCTCGCCGAGGAAGTAGTCCTGCACGCCGAGCGCGCCGTTCACGTAGTCGCCGACGGCGAAGCCCGGGTGCTGCGAGGCGACGACCTGGCCGACGCCCAGCGCGCGCATCACTTCACCGATGCCGACCGGGGGGATGTACGACTTGGCGTCATTCATCCAGCCGCGCATGGCCGGGTCGATGGACAGGTACTCGTTCTTCACCAGAATCTGGCCGGCGGCCGGCTCGCCCAGCGGCTTTTCCACGTAGTCGAAAGTGGCGCGGCTGACGGCGCCGACCGGGCGTTGAGCGAGCAGGAACTGGCGGTTGAGTTGGGCAGACATGGCAAGGCACTCATCGGGTATTAAAGAGTGTTGGTGATAGCCGCCGCGCGCTGATCCGGCAAGTTTTGTCTGGGCGCAGAATGGCCGATCATCCACGCCGTTGATCGGCAGTGGCGGGTATTAATCAATCTGCTGGATGGAGCCACCTTGTAGACTCTGATAGTGCTGCCCCTGGCCGCCGCCGGCTGAATAGACTGACCGAAGCTTTGCGAGTGCTATCGAGGATAAATACATGAGCATGAAATTCTCCGGCCAGGTTGCCCTGGTCACCGGCGCAGCTGCCGGCATTGGTCGTGCCACTGCCCAGGCGTTCGCCGCCGAAGGGCTGAAAGTGGTGGTTGCCGACTACGACGCGCAGGGCGGCGAGGCCACGGTGCAGCTGATCCGCTCCGCTGGCGGTGAGGCGACCTTCATCCGCTGCGACGTGACCAAGGACGTCGAGGTCAAGGCGCTGATGGATGGAGTGCTGGCCGCTTACGGCCGCCTCGACTACGCCTTCAACAACGCCGGCATCGAGATCGAGAAGGGCAAGCTGGCCGACGGTAATGAGGACGAGTTCGACGCGATCATGGGCGTCAACGTCAAGGGCGTATGGCTGTGCATGAAGCACCAGATCCCGCTGTTGCTGGCCCAGGGCGGCGGGGCGATCGTCAACACCGCGTCGGTGGCTGGCCTCGGCGCGGCGCCGAAGATGAGCATCTACGCGGCGTCCAAGCACGCGGTGATCGGCCTGACCAAGTCGGCGGCGATCGAGTACGCGAAGAAGCAGATCCGCGTGAACGCCGTGTGCCCGGCGGTGATCGACACCGACATGTTCCGTCGCGCCTACGAGTCGGACCCGAAGAAGGCCGAGTTCGCCGCCGCCATGCACCCGGTGGGTCGGGTCGGCAAGGTCGAGGAAATCGCCGCGGCGGTCCTCTATCTGTGCAGCGATGGCGCCAGCTTCACCACCGGCCATGCCCTGGCGGTGGACGGCGGCTCGACGGCGATCTGAGTCGCGCGAGCTTCGGCAAGAAAGGCGCCTGTTCGGCGCCTTTTTGCATTCTGTTACACCTCGCCAGTCGCCTGGCGCGTTCGGCCACTACCGCCGCCGGTAGGCCTTGCGCAGAATCCCATGCAGGTCCCACGAGAGCACAACAATAATGACTTCCAGCATTCTCAGTACCCTGTTCCTTCCCCTGGCCCTGGGCATCATCATGCTTGGCCTGGGGCTGTCGCTGACCCTGGCGGACTTCGCCCGCGTCGCCAAATTTCCCAAGCCTGTGCTGATCGGCCTGGCGTGCCAGCTGTTGCTGCTGCCGCTGGCCTGCTTCTTTATTGCCAAGGGCTTCCAGCTCGAGGCGGCCCTGGCGGTCGGCCTGATGCTGCTCGCGGCCTCGCCGGGCGGCACCACGGCCAACCTCTACAGCCACCTGGCACACGGGGACGTGGCTCTGAACATCACCCTGACCGCGGTGAACTCGGTAATCGCCGTGCTGACCATGCCGCTGATCGTCAACCTGTCGCTGATGCACTTCATGTCGGCGGATCAGGCGATTCCGCTGCAGTTCGCCAAGGTCGTCCAGGTGTTCGCCATCGTGCTCGGCCCGGTGGCGATCGGCATGTGGGTGCGCAGCCGCTTCCCGGCTTTCGCCGAGCGCATGCAGAAGCCGGTGAAGATCGTCTCGGCGCTGTTCCTCGCGCTGATCATCCTGCTCGCCGTGGCCAAGGACTGGCAGACCTTCCTCGAATACGCCCCGGTAGTCGGCATGGCCGCGCTGTGCTTCAACCTGTTGAGCCTGGCGGTCGGCTACTGCGTGCCGCGCCTGTTCAACCTGTCGCAGCGCCAGGCGGTGGCGATCGGCATGGAGATCGGCATTCACAACGGCACCCTGGCGATTGCCCTGGCACTGAGCCCGATGCTGCTCAACAACCCGACCATGGCGATCCCGGCGGCGATCTACAGCCTGATCATGTTCTTCACCGCGGCTGGGTTCGGCTGGTGGGTCAATCGCGCGCACGGTCGCGAGCTGGCCGCCGAGGCCTGAATACAAAAAAGGCGCCGCAAGGCGCTTTTTTTCGTCTCAGGCTTTGCGCCAGTTGAGGATCGCCAGCGTCAACATGCCGGCGACGATGCCCCAGAACGCCGAGCCGACCGAGAACAGGCTCATGCCCGAGGCGGTGACCAAGAAGGTGATCAGCGCCGCCTCGCGCTCCTTGGGCTCGTTCATCGCCTGGGTCAGGCCGCCGATGATTGAGGCGAACAGCGCCAGTGCGGCAATCGACAGGATTAGCGCCTTGGGCAGCGCGGCGAACAGCGCGGCGAGGGTGGCGCCGAAAATCCCGGCGATGCCGTAGAACACCCCGCACCACACCGCTGCGGTGTAGCGCTTGGCCGGATCTTCGTGGGCTTCCGGGCTGGCGCAAATCGCCGCGCTGATCGCCGCCATGTGAATGCCGTGGGAGCCAAACGGCGCGAGCAGGATCGACGCCAGGCCGGTGGTGCTGAGCAGCGGCGAGGCCGGCACGTCATAGCCGTTGGCGCGCAGCACTGCCATGCCCGGCAGGTTCTGCGAGGCCATGGCGACAATGAACAGCGGGATGCCGATGCTGATCGCCGCGCTCAGGGAAAAGCTCGGCGTGGTCCATTCCGGGGTGGCCAGCTTCAGCTCGAAGGCGTGGAAATCCAGGAGTCCCGAGGCACCTGCCAGCACGCAGCCGACGATCAGCGCGGCGAGCACCGCATAGCGCGGCAGCAGGCGCTTGCCGAGCAGGTAGGCGAGCAGCATGGCGACCACCAGCACGGTCTGCTGCTGGGCGGCGTTGCAGATTTCCAGGGCGATCTTGAACAGCACCCCGGCCAGCAGCGCCGCGGCCAGCGAGGCGGGGACGCGGCGCATGATGCGGTCGAAGGTGCCGGTCAGGCCGATCAGCAGGATCAGCCCGGAGGCCAGGATGTAGGCGCCGATCGCCTCACCGTAGGGCACGCCCGGCAGGCTGCTGATCAGCAGCGCGGCGCCGGGTGTCGACCAGGCGATCATCACTGGCGCGCGGTAGCGCAGCGACAGGCCGATGCTGCAGATCGCCATGCCGATCGACAGGGCCCAGATCCACGAGGAAATCTGCCCGCTGCTCAACCCGGCGGCCTGGCCGGCCTGGAACATCAGCACCAGTGAACTGGTGTAGCCGGTGAGCATGGCGATAAAGCCGGCGACGATCGCCGACGGCGAGCTGTCCGCCAGCGGACGCAGGCGCGAGTGGGTGACGTCGGTCATGAAGCGTCCTTGTCAGAAGTCGGAAAGGATCGGGTACAGCGAAGCGACCAGCAGCACCGCCATGCCGAGGTTGAAGGCGCGCAGCACCTGCGGCCTGTCCAGCCAGCGCCGCAGCAGGCTGCCGGCCACGGTCCACAGGCCGACGCTGGGGCAGTTGATCAGCGCGAACAGCGCGGCGATCAGCACCACGTTGGTGAAGAACTGCTCCTGCGGGGTATAGGTGGTGATGGCGCCGATTGCCATGATCCAGGCCTTCGGATTGACCCACTGGAACGCCGCCGCCTGCAGGAAGCTGAACGGCTTGCCGCGCGACTCGCCGCTGTCCGGTGCGCCGGAGCGGGCGATCTTCCAGGCGAGGTACAGCAAGTAGGCCGCGCCGAGGTAGCGCAGGGCGGTGTAGGCGGGCGGGAAGCGCTCGAACAGCTGGCCGAGGCCGAGGCCCACGGCGACCACCAGGACCATGAAGCCGATGCTGATGCCGAGCATGTGCGGCACGCTGCGGCGCACACCGAAGTTCACCCCGGAGGCGAGCAGCATCATGTTGTTGGGGCCGGGCGTCACCGAGGTGACGAAGGCGAAGAGGGCGAAGGCAAGCAGCAGTTCGAGGCTCATGGCAGGGTTTCCCGAAGTCAGGAAGCCAGCCTAAGCGCGGTGGGGCGACGCGTCGCGGTACAGCGACTCGCGCAAATGGCGGTACAGTTCTGCGTAGATGCGAAGAATTGCGTAGCTGTTCTAGCGGCGCGTCAGCCTTCGCTCGGCTGGCGGGTCTTGCCCAGCGCCTGGTTGACCTCGAGCCAGCCGGCGGCCGCCGCTTCGCCGGTATCGGCGAACACCCGCTGCAGCAGCTTGGTCTGTTCGCGGCGCAGCGCGGCTTCGAGCTTGGCGCCTTCGTCGGTCAGGCCGAGCAGGCGTTTGCGCTTGTCGGATTCGGCGGTGACGCTTTCCACCAGGTGCATTTCCATCAGCTGGCGCAGCGGAATATTCAGCGCCTGCTTGCTGACGCCAAGCACGCCAAGCAGCTCCGTCATGCTCGCGCTTGGGTAGCGTGCGATGAAGAACAGGATGCGGTGGTGCACGCGGCTCAGGCCGCGGCGCGCGAGCATTTCGTCGGGCTTGGCGGTGAACGCCTGGTAGCCGAAGAAGAACGCCTCGAGGGCGAGCTGCTGAGCGGTCGGGGTTTTCAGGTCAAGCATATTGACGTTTCTGTCCGGGACGGCGTAGTTTCGGTCAACCAGTTTGACCCATTTTTCCCTGCCTCCGCTACCGGTGACCCATGGCCTTCTCTGAACGCATTGCCCGCCTGAAAAGCTCCCTGATTCGTGAAATCCTTGCCGCGGCGCAGCGTCCGGAAGTCATGTCGTTCGCCGGCGGCCTGCCCGCCGAACCGATGTTGCCGAAAGTCGAGTGGGCCGAGATGCCGGCGAGCATGGGTCAGTACGGCATGAGCGAAGGCGAGCCGGCGCTGCGCGAGGCGATCGCCGCCGAGGCGCGTGCTCTGGGCATTGCCTGCGAGGCCAGCCAGGTGCTGATCGTCAGCGGTTCCCAGCAGACCCTCGATCTGGCCAGTAAGTTGTTCATCGATCCGGGCACCGAAGTGCTGCTCGAGGCGCCCACCTACCTGGCCGCGCTGCAGGCGTTCCAGCTGTTCGGCGCCGACTGCATCACTGTGCCGCAGGAAGCCGACGGCCCCGAACTGGTTGCCCTGCGCCAGCGTCTGGAGCAGCACAAGCCGGCTTTTGCCTACCTGATTCCGACCTTCCAGAATCCGTCCGGTGTGCGCTACAGCGAGGCCAAGCGCCAGGCGGTAGCGGCGCTGCTCGACGAGTTCGGCGTCACGCTGATCGAGGACGAGCCCTACCGCGAGCTGGTGTTCGACGAAGGCCGCGCCGCGCCGATCGTCAGTCGCCTGCAGAAAGCCAGCTGGATCTACACCGGCACCGTGTCGAAGACCCTGCTGCCGGGTCTGCGCGTCGGCTTCCTGATCGCCACCCCGGACCTGTTCCCGCATCTGCTGCGCCTCAAGCAGTCGGCCGACCTGCACACCAACCGCATCGGCCAGTGGCAGGCGCTGCAGTGGCTGGGCAGCGAGCAGTACAAAGCGCACCTCGCCGAGCTGCGCGACTTCTACCGGGTGCGCCGCGACGCGATGCAGGTCGCGCTGGAAGAGCACTTCAGCGACCTGGCGGACTGGAATGTGCCGGAGGGCGGGCTGTTCTTCTGGCTGACCCTCAAGGACCCGCTGGATACCCGCACCCTGCTGAACCCGGCACTCGAGCAGAACGTCGCGTTCATGCCCGGCGAGCCATTCTTCACCCACCCGGAACAGCACCCCGGCTACCTGCGCCTGAACTTCAGCCATGTGGCGCCGGAGCGCCTGGGCGAAGGCCTGCGTCGTCTGGCACTGGTGATCCGGCAAGCCCAGGCCGCCAAGGCGGCATAAAAGGAGAGCGCGGTGTACAAGGTCTACGGCGACTACATTTCCGGCAACTGCTACAAGGTCAAGCTGATGCTGCACCTGCTCGGCCGTGACTATGAGTGGATGCCGATCGACCTGCTCAAGGGCGAAACCGAGACGGCGGAGTTCCTCGCCAAGAACCCCAACGGCAAGATTCCCGTGCTGGAACTGGAGGATGGCACCACGCTGTGGGAGTCCAATGCCATCCTCAATTTCCTCGCCGAGGGCAGCGAGCTGCTGCCGAGCGAGCCGCGCCTGCGCACGCAAGTGCTGCAGTGGCAGTTCTTCGAGCAATACAGCCACGAGCCCTATGTCGCGGTGGCGCGCTTCATCCAGCTCTACCAGGGCATGCCGGAAGCGCGCCGGGCCGAGTACGAGGTTTGCCACAAGCGCGGCCACAAGGCCCTGCGCGTCATGGAACAGCAGCTCAACAGCACGCCGTACCTGGTCGGGGATCGCTACACCATCGCCGACATCGCCCTGTACGCCTACACCCACGTGGCGCACGAAGGCGGTTTCGACCTCAGTGGCTATCCGGCGATCAATGCCTGGATGGCGCGGGTCGCCAGCCATCCGCGGCATGTCGGCATGCGCGACTGACACTGTCGGTCGCACCTTGAAACGAAAAAACCGGCCAATGGGCCGGTTTTTTCATGGCAGCGGCGATCAGTTGATGAGGCTGAGGAACTCGCTGCGTGTCGCGGCATTCTCGCGGAACTCGCCAAGCATCACCGAAGTGACCATCGACGAATTCTGCTTCTCCACGCCGCGCATCATCATGCACATGTGCTGCGCTTCGATGACCACCGCCACGCCGAGTGCGCCGGTGACCTTCTGGATGGCCTCGGCGATCTGCCGGCTGAGGTTTTCCTGGATCTGCAGGCGCCGTGCATACATGTCGACGATCCGCGCGACCTTGGACAGGCCGAGCACCTGGCCATTGGGGATGTAGGCCACGTGCGCCTTGCCGATGAAGGGCAGCAGGTGGTGCTCGCACAGCGAATACAGCTCGATGTTCTTCACCAGCACCATTTCGCTGTTGTCGGAGCTGAACAGGGCACCGTTGGTGACCTCTTCCAGGGACTGTTCGTAGCCGCGGCAGAGGTACTGCATCGCTTTGGCGGCGCGCTTGGGCGTATCGCGCAGACCTTCGCGGGTCACGTCCTCGCCGAGCTGGCCGAGAATCGCGGTGTAGTTCTGTTCCAAAGACATGGATCTACCTGTTGGCTTATCTAAAGAGGACGCAAAGGCGCAGGGTAGGGCGCGAGTGCGTTGGTGGCAAGCTGAAGGGCGCCGTGTTGGCAGGCATTTCGCGCCGGATTACTCGTCCCGGCCGTCGAGCATGGTGCGTTTGAGCAGCAGATAGATCGCCCCGGTGCCACCGTGCTTGGGCAGGCAGGAGCAGAAGCCCAGCACCTGCGGATGCTGACGCAGCCAGGTGTTGACGTGGCTCTTGATCAGCGGGCGCTTGCCGTCCATGCGCGCCGACTTGCCGTGGGTGACGCGGACGCAGCGCACTTCCAGGCGGGCGGCTTCGGCGAGGAATTCCCAGAGCGTGTCGCGCGCCTTCTCCACGGTCATGCCGTGCAGGTCGAGGCTGCCTTCGAAGCTGACCTGGCCGAGCTTGAGCTTGCGCATCTGGCCTTCCTGGACGCCGTCGCGCGACCAGTGCAGTTCATCCTCGGCGCCGACGTCGATGACGAACTGATCGGAGAGGCCATCGACCTTGGTGGATTCGACGCGTTGCGTCGCGGCCTCGCGCAAGGTGGCGATGCGGCTGCGGTCGGCCTTCGGTTTGCCGGTGTCGGCGCGGTCGTGCTTGATCGGCTTGACGCCGTGCATCTGGGTTTTGAACAGGGAAAATTCGTCGTCTTGCATGAGGGCCTCCGCGCAGGGCCCTAGTTTAACGTCCCGGCAGGCGGGCGTCAGTCATGCTTCTTCATCAGGTGCGGCGACAGGCTCAGGTCATTGCCGCGGCGCAGCTTACGGCGGCAGGCGCGCCAGGCGAGCACGCCGAACCACAGCAACAGCAGGCCGGTGATCAGCAGGGCGATGGCCGCCCCGGTCGAGGCGTTGAAGTTGCCCAGGGTGGGCGGGTGGCCGAACAAGGTGGCGGCGCCGGCCATGGCCAGCAGGATGCCCAGCGTAGCGAACAGGGCGGCGAGCGCTGCGCCGAAGCGCCAACGCCAGATGCGCGGGCCGCGAGGTCGCAGGCGACGTGCATCGAATCCACCGGATAATTTCATGCCGACTTCCTCACAAGTTACCGGCGGTATGACCGGGAGCCGGCGGCGAGGTTCTGGCCGCTGCGCGGTTTGGACCACGCAGCCGGTGAAAAGTGCGGCGGCGTGGGTTAAATCAGTGCGGCGGCGTTCGGCAGGACGACCGCGAAGTTGTCCGCCAGGGCTGCCATTTCGACGCGGTGCAGGTCGACGGCGCTGATCACGCTGTCGCCATAGGGTAGATCGCGGGTGGCGCACGCGGTATCGACCAGGGTGCAACGATAGCCGTAATCCTTGCAGGCGCGCACTGTGGTGCTGATGCTCGAATGGGTCATGAAGCCGCAGATGATCAGGTCGAGGCGGCCGATGGCCTGCAGTCGATCATGCAGGTCGGTGCCGGCGAAGGCATTCGGCAGACGCTTCTCGACGATCTGTTCGCCAGGATGCGGTGCCGCCTCGGGGAGGAACTGGCCGCGCGGACCGCGCGGATCGAGGAAGCTGTCCGGCACGCCGAGGTGTTTGACGTGCACGATCGGCGTGCCGATGGCGCGCGCCGCAGCCAGCAGACTGGCGATCTCGCCCAGCGTGGCATCCAACCCCGGCAACGGCACGACACCGCTGCGGTACTCCCCCTGGGCATCGATGATGATCAGGCAGGCGTTCTGCAATGTCGCGGGGGCATAACTACGGCCGGTGATCTGGAGGAGGGTAAGGGGGCGGGACATGCATGCAACTCCTGGAAAACGCGCGATGCCCCCATTGTCACCCCGCTGGTCGGCGCTGTGAACCTCCCCTGTGTTTTTAGGCGCCGCTGGCATTCGTTATCCACGGCTCTACAATGCGCGCCTGGCCTTTGGAGATACCACCGTGACCGCACCTTCTTCGCAACTGCGCACACTGCGCGACCACATCCGTTGGGCGGTCAGCCGCTTCCACAGCGAGGGCCTGTTCTTCGGTCACGGCACCGACAACGCGTGGGACGAGGCGCGCCAGCTGGTGCTTGGCGCGCTGCATCTGCCGTGGGAGATCGCCGACAGCTACCTCGACTGCCGCCTGGAAGACGACGAGCGCGAGCACCTGCAAGCGCTGCTGCGCCTGCGCATCGAGGAGCGCGTGCCGACCGCCTACCTGCTCGGCGAGGCGACCTTCTGTGGCCTGACGTTCAGCGTCGATGAGCGGGTGCTGGTGCCGCGCTCGCCGATCGCCGAGCTGATCCAGCAACAGTTCGCGCCCTGGCTGCCGCAGGAACCGACGCGCATTCTCGACCTGTGCACCGGCTCCGGCTGCATCGGCATCGCCTGCGCCTATGCCTTCCCCGAGGCCGAGGTGGCGCTCGCCGATCTGTCATTCGATGCCCTGGAAGTGGCCTGGCAGAACATCGAGCGTCACGATCTGGAGGCGCGCGTGTACACGGTGCAGAGCGATGGCTTCGATGGCCTGCCCGGGCAGCGCTTCGACCTGATTGTCTCCAACCCGCCGTATGTCGATGCGGAAGACTTCGCCGACATGCCGCCCGAGTATCACCACGAGCCGGAGATGGGCCTGGCCTGTGGCGAGGACGGCCTGGACCTGGTGCGCCGCATGCTGGCCGAAGCGGCCGATCACCTGACCGAGCAGGGGCTGCTGATCATCGAAGTGGGCAACAGCCAGGTGCACGTCGAGGCGCTGTACCCGGAAGTGGACTTCACCTGGCTGGAGTTCGAGCACGGCGGTCACGGGGTGTTCCTGCTCGCCGCGGCGCAATGCCGTCAGCACCAAGAACTGTTCCGTTCGCGGGTTGGCGGCTAAGCAGGGAGCTGTTTGGCGCTTATCTCTACGTGCAGATAAGCGCTAGCGGGTCGCCATCCAGATCAGCAGGCCGGCCTGGAACACGGCAAATGCCACCAGGCAGGTGATGGTGAAGCGCAGGGTGCCATCCTCGCGCTTGAACACGCTGATGCGCTCTTCCAGCTTGCGTAGCCGGCTGTCCTGCTCAACCAGGTTGCGGTCGGCCTGCTCGAGCATCGCTGCGGCGTCGAGCAGGCTGATGCTCTGCACCTTGTCCTTGTGCCAATCGCTGTGCAGCACGTTGACCCGGTCGGCCTTGTAGCTGGCCTTGAGCTGCAGCGGGTCGAGGTATTCGACGTCGAAGCCCTGCACGCGCAGGAAGTGGTCGCGCAGGGTCCGTGCGTCTTCGCTGAGCGCGTCCTTGATGCCCAGCGCGCCGCCTTCGACCTGATAGTGCGCCCAGCGCTGCTTGGCCCAGGCGATGCCCTGGGCGGCCAGGAAACGGCCGAGACCCCGGTTCGGCGGCTCGACCTGCAGGCCGCTGTCGGTGCCGAAGCGCACTTCCTTGCTGCGGTGGTCGGCCCACACCTCGAGCACATTCTGCTCGCGCCGCACGCGTTGGCCGGGCAGCTCGATGGTCAGGCGCAGCAGGCTCTGCGCCGGGCTGTGCCGCTCGAGGCGGCCGAGCTGGACGAAGCGCAGCGGCCGCACGCCGGTGCTGCGGTCGGTCGGCAGCGGCGCCAGGCGCAGCAGATGAAACTGCTCCGGCCCCAGTTCGGCCCACGGGTGGGGCTGAACGGGTTGTTCCGGGGCGTCGGCGGGAGTGGCGGTGCTGGTCTCGGTCATGGCTGATTTGGGACGTTGATGCCAGGTGATACCGGAGTATCGGCCGCTTCGGCGTCAACTAGAGGCTGGCGATGTGCTATTGCGCTTGATGAAGTCGATCAGGCCGCCGAGCAGTTGCCTGGCCAGCGGCAGTTTCGGGTCATTGTACGAGGCCAGCTGGCGCTGCACATCGTTCGGCACGATGCGCAGCACGTGATTCATGCCGGCAATCAACAGCAGCTCGGCATCCGGCTTGGCGGCGTGCAGCGCTTCGGCGTCCGGCACGCCGACCTGGATGTCATGCGTGCCCTGGATGATCAGCGCCGGAATGCTCAGGGAGGCGAACGCGGCGGCCGGGTCGTAGCGGAACAGCGAAATCAGGTAAGGCTGCACGCTGGGACGGAACACCACCTGCAGCGCTTCCGGCACCTGCGTGTCGACGTGTCCGGCCTTGAGGCTGGCGATCAGCGCCTCGCTGCGCGGCAGCAGCGGCGCGGGCAGGCGCGCCTGCAGCTGCTCGCGGAGGACCTGATCGATGGGCCGCGCGCTACCTGCGATCGACACCAGCGCGGTGGCGCCGCTGCGTCCGGCGGCCAGGGTGGCGATCAGCGCGCCTTCGCTGTGGCCGACCAGGATCAGCGGGCCGAAGCGCGGGTCGGCGCGCAGCTGCTGGCTCCAGGCCACGGCATCGTCCACGTAGCGCTCGACGCTGAGGTCGCGCTCATTGGGCGTGGCGGCCAGGCTGGCGGCCACGCCGCGCTTGTCGTAGCGCAGGCTGGCGATGCCCTGGGCGGCGAGCGCCTGGGCCAGGCGCTTGAGGCTCTCGTTGCGGCCGCCGAGCGGGTTGTTGCCGTCGCGGTCGGTGGGGCCGGAACCGGCGATCAGCAGCGCCACGGGCATCTGCTCCTCGGTCTTCGGCAGCAGCAGGGTGCCTTTCAGCACGCCCGCGCCGGTATCCAGCTCGGCCGGTCGCTGCAGCACGGTGTAGGGGCTGGCGCTGGCCAGGCTGGCGAAGAAGGACAGGCTCAAGAGGATCACTCGCAGCATGGGAGGGGCTTCGGAAGGGCGATCTGCCTTGGAACGGCTGGACGGCAGAAGGTTCGTGGATGAACTGCCCAGGCGTGGCGGGTATACTCGTCGCCCCTGAGATTCTGGCTGATTCTGCGGAGCACCCTGATGTCCGGCAACACCTACGGCAAGCTGTTCACTGTCACCACCGCCGGCGAAAGCCACGGCCCGGCGCTGGTCGCCATCGTCGATGGCTGCCCGCCGGGGCTGGAACTGTCGCTGGACGACCTGCAGCGTGACCTCGACCGCCGCAAGCCGGGCACCAGCCGCCATACCACCCAGCGTCAGGAAGACGACGAGGTGGAAATCCTCTCCGGGGTGTTCGAAGGCAAGACCACCGGCTGCCCGATCGGCCTGCTGATCCGCAATACCGACCAGAAGTCCAAGGACTACTCGGCGATAAAGGAACTGTTCCGCCCGGCCCACGCCGACTACACCTACCACCACAAGTACGGCATCCGCGACTACCGTGGCGGCGGCCGCAGCTCGGCGCGCGAGACCGCGATGCGCGTCGCCGCCGGCGCGATCGCCAAGAAGTACCTGGCGACCCTGGGCATCCAGGTGCGTGGCTACATGAGCCAGCTCGGCCCGATCGAAATCCCGTTCAAGACCTGGGACAGCGTCGAGCAGAACGCCTTCTTCAGCCCCGATCCGGACAAGGTGGCGGAGCTCGAGGCCTACATGGACCAGCTGCGCCGTGACCAGGATTCGGTCGGGGCGAAGATCACCGTGGTCGCCGACGGCGTGCCGCCGGGCCTCGGCGAGCCGATCTTCGATCGCCTGGATGCCGAACTGGCCCATGCGCTGATGAGCATCAACGCGGTCAAGGGCGTGGAAATCGGCGCCGGTTTCGCCTCGGTGAGCCAGCGTGGCACCGAACACCGCGACGAGCTGACTCCGCAAGGTTTCCTCAGCAACAATGCCGGCGGCATCCTCGGCGGCATTTCCTCTGGCCAGCCGATCGTCGCCAACCTGGCGCTCAAACCGACTTCCAGCATCACCACCCCGGGCCGCTCGATCGACGTCGACGGCAACCCGGTTGAGGTGATCACCAAGGGGCGTCACGATCCTTGCGTGGGTATCCGCGCTACGCCGATCGCCGAGGCGATGATGGCCATCGTGCTGATGGACCACCTGCTGCGTCACCGCGCGCAGAACGCCGGCGTCAGTGTCGCCACGCCGGTGCTGCCGCAGCTGTGAGGTCATGACTGCCGCGTTGCCGTATTGGCGGCTGTCCAGCTTCTACTGGTTCTACTTTTCCCTGCTCGGCGCCACGGCGCCGTTCCTGGCGCTGTACTTCCATCACCTGGGCTTCTCCAGCGCGCGGATCGGCGAGCTGGTGGCGATTCCCATGCTGATGCGCTGCGTGGCGCCCAACCTGTGGGGCTGGCTCGGCGACTACACCGGCCGGCGCCTGGCGATCGTGCGCTTCGGCGCGTTCTGCACGCTGCTGTGCTTCGCCGGCATCTTCGTCAGCCACAGCTACGCCTGGCTGGCGTTGATCATGGCCGGCCATGCGTTCTTCTGGCACGCGGTGCTGCCGCAGTTCGAGGTGATCACCCTGGCGCACCTGCGCGAGCAGGCGGCGCGCTACAGCCAGATCCGCCTGTGGGGCAGCGTCGGCTTCATCGTCACGGTGGTCGGTCTCGGCCAACTGTTCGAGCTGTTCAGCCTGGACGCCTACCCCTGGGCGCTGGTCGGCATCATGGCCGGCATCGTCATCAGCAGCTGCTGGGTGCCAAATGCGCAACCGCAGCAGCACCCTGGCGTGGCCGGTGAGGGCGGCTTCCTGGCGCAGCTGCGGCGCCCCGGGGTGCTGGCGTTCTATGCCAGCGTGGCACTGATGCAGCTGAGCCACGGGCCGTACTACACCTTTCTTACCCTGCACCTGGAGAGCCTCGGCTACGCGCGCGGGCTGATCGGCCTGCTGTGGGCGCTCGGTGTGGTCGCCGAGGTGGTCCTGTTCCTGGTGATGAATCGCCTGCTGGCACGTTTCAGCCTGCGCCAGGTGCTGGTCGCCAGCTTCCTGCTCGCCGCGCTGCGCTGGCTGCTGCTCGGCAACTTCGCGGAACACCTGGCGGTGCTGCTGTTCGCCCAGTTGCTGCACGCGGCGACTTTCGGCGCCTTCCATGCCGCCGCCATCCACTTCGTCCAAGGCAGCTTCGGCGCCCGCCAGCAGGGGCAGGGCCAGGCGCTGTACGCGGCGATGGCCGGCACCGGCGGTGCCCTCGGCGCGCTGTACTCCGGTTACAGCTGGAATACCCTGGGGCCGGCCTGGACCTTTGGCATCGCCAGCCTGGCGGCGCTCGCTGCAGCCGTTATCATCGCCATCCGTTTACCCGCATCCGCAACACGAGGGGAGTGCCCATGAGCCGCGAACAGCTGGCCCAGGAAATCATCGACGCCGGCCGCTTCCTGTATGGACGGGGCTGGTCCCCGGCCACCAGCAGCAACTATTCGACCCGCCTGGCGGCCGATCAGGCGCTGCTCACAGTGTCCGGCAAGCACAAGGGCCAGCTCGGCACGGACGACGTGCTGGCCACCGACCTCGACGGCAACAGCCTGGAGGCGGGCAAAAAACCCTCGGCGGAAACCCTGCTGCATACCCAGCTGTATCGCTGGAACGGCGGGGTCGGCGCGGTGCTGCATACCCATTCGGTGAACGCCACGGTGCTGTCGCGACTGACCGCCGGCGACCGGCTGGTGCTGGAAGACTACGAACTGCAGAAGGCCTTCAGCGGCGTGAGCAGCCACGAAGGCCAGGTCATCGTGCCGATCTTCGACAACGACCAGGACATCGCCCGCCTGGCTGCCCAGGTGCAACCCTGGCTGGATGCGCACCCGGATTGCGTCGGTTACCTGATCCGCGGCCACGGTCTTTATACTTGGGGTCCGCGCATGAGTGATGCGCTGCGCCAGGTGGAGGCCTTCGAGTTCCTCTTCGAGTGCGAGCTGAAAGTTCGCGCCATCCTCAATCGCTAGGGCCTGCTTCCACCGAAGACGCCTGAATCAGAAGAACAGCGGCCCCGACCCGCGCAGTACGCGGGAGGCGGTCCGAGGAGTACACGACCATGAGCCGACTGACCGTCTATCACGAAGCCAGCCCCGAGCTGCCGAACAAGATGTTGACCCACGTCGAGGACATCGCCTCGACCCTGGCCAGCGTCGGCGTGCGCTTCGAGCGCTGGCAGGCGCAGGCGCCAATCGCCCCAGGCGCCAGCTCGGACGAGGTGCTCGCCGCCTACCGGTCGCAGATCGACCAGCTGATGAGCGAACGTGGCTACATCACCGTCGATGTGGTCAGCATGACCCGCGACCACCCGCAGAAGGCCGAGATGCGCGCCAAGTTCCTCGACGAGCACCGGCATGGCGAGGACGAGGTGCGCTTCTTCGTCGCCGGCCGCGGGCTGTTCACCCTGCACATCGACGACCACGTGTACGCCGTGCTGTGCGAGAAGAACGACCTGATCTCGGTGCCGGCCGGCACCCGCCACTGGTTCGACATGGGCGATGAGCCGCATTTCGTGGCGATCCGCCTGTTCAACAACCCCGAAGGCTGGGTGGCCAAGTTCACCGGCGAGGACATCGCCGGCCGCTTCCCGCGTCTCGAAGACTGAGGCGCGACTTTTCTCCCCGCTCCCTCCGGGAGAGGGGCCGGGGGAGAGGGCGTTAGGCACGCAGGAACCCAAGCCCCTCACCCCAGCCCTCTCCCAGGGGGAGAGGGGGTTGACCGAGTATTCCCAGGAGTTGCCATGCCGATCAAAGCCATCCTCACCGACATCGAAGGCACCACCAGCGCGGTGAGCTTCGTCTTCGACGTGCTGTTTCCCTACGCCGCCGCGCACCTGCCGGAGTTCGTCCTGGCCCATGCCGAGCAGCCGGAAGTCGCCGCCCAACTCGACGCGGTGCGCGCCGAGGCAGGTGAGCCGCAGGCCAGCGTCGAGCGGGTCATCGACATCCTCCTGCAGTGGATCGCCGAGGACCGCAAGGCCACGCCACTCAAGGCGCTGCAGGGCATGGTCTGGCAGCAGGGCTATCAGGCCGGGCAGCTCAAGGGCCACGTCTACCCGGATGCGGTCGAGGCGCTGAAACGCTGGCACGAGGAGGGTTACGCCCTGTACGTGTATTCCTCGGGGTCGATCCAGGCGCAGAAACTGATCTTCGGCTGCTCGGTGGCCGGCGATCTCAGCCCGCTGTTCTCCGGCTACTTCGACACCACCTCCGGGCCGAAGCGCGAGGCGGCGTCCTATGCGCGCATCGTCGCGGCGATCGGCGTGGCGGCGGACGAGGTGCTGTTCCTCTCCGACATCGTCGAAGAGCTGGATGCCGCCGAGCAGGCCGGCCTGCAGACCATCGGCCTGGCCCGCGACGGCGGCGCGCTGGCCGGCCATGAAGCCGTGGCCAGTTTTGCGGTGATCGACCTCAACAGCGTCTGAGACCTTGCCGTTGCAGGCGCGAATTCATTGGCGATCTGGGCGGCGCGGAGATCTGCTGCGGATCGCGCATGAATTCGCTCCTACACTTGGGGGACATCCCCTGAAGGAGCGGCATCATGATGGATATCGGCGGAAGCCTGGTCGGCCTGATCATCCTGGCCTTGGATATCTGGGCGATTCTGCATGTGCTGAAAAGCGGCGCGGACACCGGCATCAAGGTGCTGTGGATTCTGCTGATCGTCCTGTTGCCGGTGCTCGGCCTGATCATCTGGGCGATCACCGGGCCGCGCGGCAACCTGCAGTTCTAAGCGCTACAGCAGCCAGGCACCCTCGAGCTGCAGCAACTGCTGCTTGCGCTCCACACCGCCGGCATAGCCGGTGAGCGTGCCGTTGGCGCCGATCACCCGGTGGCAGGGAATCACGATGGCGATGGGGTTGGCGCCGTTGGCGGTGCCGACCGCGCGCACTGCCTCGGGCTTGCCGATGTGCCGCGCCAGCTCGCTGTAGCTCCAGGTGCGGCCGTAGGGGATTTCCTGCAGAGCCTGCCAGACCTGCTGCTGGAACGCCGTGCCGCTCGGTGCCAGACGCAGTTCGAAGCGCTCGCGCTGGCCGGCGAAGTACTCATCCAGCTGCTGGCACACCGCATCCAGCTCACCCTCGTCGAGGTGCCAGTCGCTGGCCAATTCCCAGGGCTGGGCGGCATCCATGTGCAGCAGGCGCAGGCCGTGCTGGTCGCCGGCGATCAGCAGCGGGCCGAGCGGACTGTCGTGGTAGCGGTAGTGCATGGCTCATTCACTCGCGTAGTTGTGCCACAGGTAGACCGCCGCGTAGGCGCGCCAGGGCCGCCAGGCCTCGGCGCGGGCGGCCAGTTCGCGCGGAGCGATACCGCCGAGGCCCCACAGCGGCGCCTTGAGCAGGCCGAGGTCGGCAGTCGGGAAGGCATCCGCCTCGCCGAAGGCGCGCAGGGCGATGTACTCGGCGGTCCACGGGCCGATGCCGGGTAGCGCGCAAAGGCGTTCGACCAGCGTCTCGACGCCGTCCGCGACACTCAACTGCAAGTCGCCGCTGGCCACCGCGGCTGCAAAGCGGCGCAGCGTCGCCACGCGCTTGCCGGGCATGCCGATGCCCTCGAGCGGATCGTCGGCCAGCGCCGCCGGGCTGGGGAACAGCCACAACGATTCGCCGTGCGCGGTTTCCGCCAGCGGCTCGCCAAGGCGCTGCACCAGCCGTCCGGTGATGGTCACCGCAGCCTTCACCGCGACCTGCTGGCCGACGATGGCGCGCACCGCTTGCTCGAACGGATCGAAGGCCATCGGCAGGCGCAGCCCAGGGGCGCGGGCGAGCAGGGCGGCCAGTTGCGGGTCGCGGCCGAGGTGCGCGGCGATCGTCGCGGGATCGCTGTCCAGATCGAACATCCGCCGCACCTGCTCGGCCAGTTGCGGCGCCAGGTCGGCGCAGCTGGGGCTGAGGGTCAGCTCCAGCGCCGCCACCTCATCCAGCGGGCGCACGCTCAGCCAGCCGCTGCGCGCGCCGAGGCGAAAACTGCGGGTGTAGCGACGGGCTTCCAGCAATTCGACGCCGGCCAGGCGCCGCAAGGCGAAGTGACTGTGGAACTGCTGCCAGTGCCAGGGTTGGCGGTAGGGCAGCTGCAGGGGGGCGGAGTTGGTCATCGGCAGACGATAACGCCGCGCGGGGCCGCTGTCGCTCCGATTCTGGCGGTCCAATTCGGCCCAATGGTTCGACCTGTCATGGCGAGCGTCGTAGAATGCGCCCCTTTCAGGCCTGCGCCTGATACTCGTGCGCTATGCGCCATCACCTTCCAGCCATCAGGGGGAATGACCCATGAGCCACTACCAGGAAACGCTTTACGAGGGCTACGGCCAGCGCTTTGCCGTGGACAAGATGCTTCACGAAGTGCGCACCGAGCACCAGCATCTGGTGATCTTCGAGAACGCCCGCATGGGTCGGGTAATGGCGCTGGACGGCGTGATCCAGACCACCGAGGCCGACGAGTTCATCTACCACGAGATGCTCACCCACGTGCCGATCCTCGCCCACGGCGCGGCCAAGCGCGTGCTGATCATCGGTGGCGGCGACGGCGGCATGCTGCGCGAGGTGCGCAAGCACAAGACCGTCGAGCACATCACCATGGTCGAGATCGATGGCACCGTGGTCGACATGTGCAAGGAGTTCCTGCCCAACCACTCCTGCGGCGCCTATGACGACCCGCGCCTGAACCTGGTGATCGACGACGGCATGCGCTTCGTCGCCAACACCAGCGAGAAGTTCGACGTGATCATCTCCGACTCCACCGACCCGATCGGCCCGGGCGAAGTGCTGTTCTCGGAGAACTTCTACCAGGCCTGCCGCCGCTGCCTGAACGACGGCGGCATCCTGGTGACGCAGAACGGCACGCCGTTCATGCAACTCGGCGAAGTGCAGACCACCGCTGGGCGCATGCACGGCCTGTTCGCCGACTGGCACTTCTACATGGCTGCGGTGCCGACCTACATCGGCGGCAGCATGACCTTCGCCTGGGGCAGCACCGACGCGGCATACCGCAACCTGCCACTGGACACCCTGCGCCAGCGCTTTGCCGGCAGTGGCATCGTCACCCGCTACTACAACCCGGAGATCCACCTGGGCGCCTTCGCCCTGCCGCAGTACGTGCTGCAGGCGATCGGCAAGCCCAGCAACGACTGAGCCCAGCCCTCCGCAGAAGCCGGCGCAATGCCGGCTTTTTTGTGCCTGGCGTTTCCCGCGCGGGGTCGCTTGGGAGGCGCGCGGCAGAGCGCTGTCTAGACTCCGACGAGCGCCAGGCCGATCCATGCCCTGGCTGAACGCGCGATAGGAGACTGTCATGAATTCGGATGAAACTGACCTCGAGCGCCGCCGCCTGCTTGCCGCCGGCTCGGTGCTTGGCGCCGCGGGGGCGCTGTGGTCCGCCTTACCTTTCGCCGGCAGTGCCGGCTCCGCCCATGGCAATCCTACCGGGGGCCCGATGAGCGCCGATCTGATCCTGCACAACGGCCGGTTGCACACCGTCGACCGCGAGAAACCCACCGCCACGGCAGTGGCCATCAAGGACGGCAAGTTCCTCGCCGTCGGTAGCGATGCCGAGGTCATGGCCCTGCGTGGCGACGCCACCCAGGTCATCGACCTGCAGCGACGCACGGTGATCCCCGGTCTCAACGACTCGCACCTGCACCTGATCCGCGGCGGCCTCAACTACAACCTGGAACTGCGCTGGGAGGGCGTGCCCTCGTTGGCCGACGCGCTGCGCCTGCTCAAGGCGCAGGCCGAGCGCACGCCGACGCCGCAGTGGGTGCGGGTGGTCGGTGGCTGGAACGAATTCCAGTTCGCCGAGAAGCGCCTGCCGACCCTCGACGAGCTGAACCAGGCGGCGCCGGACACGCCGGTGTTCGTCCTGCACCTGTACGACCGCGCGCTGCTCAACCGCGCCGCGCTCAAGGCAGTCGGCTACACCAAGGACACGCCCAATCCGCCGGGCGGCGAGATCGTTCGCAATGCCAGCGGCAATCCCACTGGCATGCTGATCGCCCGGCCCAACGCGATGATCCTTTACGCGACGCTGGCCAAGGGGCCGAAGCTGCCGCTGCAGTACCAGGTCAACTCGACCCGCCAGTTCATGCGCGAGCTCAATCGCCTGGGCCTGACCAGCGCCATCGACGCCGGCGGCGGCTACCAGAACTACCCGGACGACTACCAGGTGATCCAGCAACTGGCCGCCGATGGCCAGCTGACCGTGCGCATTGCCTACAACCTGTTCACCCAGAAGCCCAAGGAAGAGCTGGCTGACTTCAAGGCCTGGACCGGCATGGTCAAGCCGGGGCAGGGCAGCGATTTTTTCCGCCACAACGGTGCCGGCGAGATGCTGGTGTTCTCCGCCGCCGACTTCGAGGACTTCCTCGAGCCGCGCCCGGACCTGGCGCAGAGCATGGAGCAGGAGCTCGAGCCGGTGGTCCGTCACCTGGTCGAGCAGCGCTGGCCGTTCCGCCTGCACGCGACCTACGACGAGTCGATCTCGCGGATGCTCGACGTGTTCGAGAAGGTCAATCGAGACATCCCGTTCAACGGCCTGCCGTGGTTCTTCGACCACGCCGAGACCATCACCCCGCGCAACATCGAACGGGTCCGCGCGCTGGGCGGCGGCATCGCCATCCAGGACCGCATGGCCTTCCAGGGCGAGTATTTCGTCGAGCGCTACGGCGCCAAGGCGGCCGAGCAGACCCCGCCGATCGAGCGCATGTTCGCCGCCGGCGTGCCGGTCGGCGCCGGCACTGACGCCACCCGGGTGTCCAGCTACAACCCTTGGACCTCGCTGTACTGGCTGGTCAGCGGCAAAACCGTTGGCGGCCTGCAGCTGTACCCGCAGGGCCTCAGTCGCGAGGTCGCTCTGCAGCTGTTCACCCACGGCAGTGCCTGGTTCTCCAGCGAGCAGGGCAAGAAGGGGCAGATCAAGGTCGGCCAGCTCGCCGACCTCGCCGCGCTGTCGGCGGACTTCTTCAGCGTCGAGGCGGAGCAGATCAAGTGGATCGAGTCGGTGCTCACCGTGGTAGACGGCAAGGTGGTGTACGCCGCTGCCGAGTTCGACAAGCTCGCTCCGCCGGCGGTGCCGGTGCTGCCGGACTGGTCGCCGGTGGCCAAGGTCCCCGGCCACTGGAAGCCCGCCGCGCCGCTGGCCGCCGCCGTGCACCAGTGCGTCGGCGCCTGTGCGGTGCATGCCCACAGCCATGAGCGGGCACGTCTGGCGCAGGTGCCAGTCAGCGACTTCCAGGGGTTCTGGGGGGCGTTCGGCTGTTCGTGTTTCGCCTTCTGAGCGCTCGCCAATCGCGAATAAATTCGCTCCTACAACTTGGTAGGAGCGAATTCATTCGCGATACGAGCCCCGCAACCGGCTATGCGAGAGCAGCCAGCGGTGCCTCGGCAATGGCTAGTCCAGCCAGCTGACGATTCCGCCGAGTCCAGCAATCTCCAGTGTCAGCCGGTCACCCGCGGCAATGCTGATGGCCGGTGCCACCGCGCCGGTCAGCAGTACGTCGCCGGCGCGCAGCGGATAACCCAGGCGGGCCCGGCTGCGCGCCAGCCAGAGCGCGGTCTCCAGCACCGCGTCGAGGCGCACCTCGGCCGGCGGGAACAGCGCCGCGTCGTTGCGCTGCAGACTGACGGTGAGGCTGTCGCCCAGCTGCTCCAGCGGCGTCACCGCCTCGCCCAGTACGTAGAGGCCGGCGGACAGGTTGTCGGCCACCGCATCGAACAGGGTGATCTGCCAGCCGGCGATCGCCGAGTCGTTGATCTCCAGGGCCGGCGCCGCGCCGGCGAGTGCCGCGCGCAGGGCCTCCAGGTCCGGCTCACCGTCGAGGTCACGGGCCAGGACTAGGGCGATTTCGGCCTCGACCTTGGGTTGCAGCAGGCGCTCGGCGGGCAGCGGCCCCGGCGCGCAGCGCGTGTCGGCGAGCAGATGGCCGTGCAGCGGCTCGCTGAGTTTCAGCGCCGCACGCATTGGCGTCGAGGTCAGCCCGGCCTTGGCGCCGGACAGCCGGCGGCCGGCCGCCAGTACGGCGCGCAGGCCGGCGAACTGCACGGCGTAGGCGTCGTCCAGGCTGGCCAGCGTGTAGCTTTCGCTGACCCGCGGGCCAGGGGTGCGGCTGGCGCGGGCATCGGCCAGCAAGCGGGCCGCTGCGTCGAATCGGGTATCGGTCATTTCGGGCTCCTTAGCGGCTCGGGACTTCGCCGACCACGGTGGTGCGGTACATCTCGCGGCGCATGCCGTGGTAGTCGGCGACCGGATAGTGCCAGACGCTGCGGTTGTCCCAGATCGCCAGGGTGCCCTGGCTCCAGCGCATGCGGCAGCCGAACGCCGGGCTGAGGGCGAGCTTGAACAGGTAGTCCAGCAGCGGTTGCGCCTCATCCGGGCGCAGGCCGGCGATGCCGCTGGTGTAGGCCGGGTTGGCGAACAGCACCTTGAGGCCGCTTTCCGGGTGACGGGTGATCAGCGGGTGCGAACGCACTTCGCCGTCGACTTCGCCGTAGTGCACCGCCATGTTTTCCAGCAGGTCGTTGTGCTTGGCGCTCGGCCCGTAGGCGCGCTCAGGGCTGTGCACGCCGTCGAGGCCTTCGAGCAGCGACTTCATCTTCGGCGACAGCCAGTCGTAGGCCAGCGCCAGGTTGGCGTAGCAGGTATCGCCACCGTAGGGCGGGATGTCGTGGCCATACAGCAGGGTGAAGGCCGGCGGACGCTCCTGGAAGGTCCAGTCGGAATGCCAGGCGCCACCGAAGACGAACGGCACTTTCTCGTTGGCTTCCTTGACCACCTTGACCACATGCGGATGGTCCGGCATCCCCGACACATAGGGCTCGCGGCCGAACTCGCCGAACTGCAGGGTGATGGCTTCGAGGTCTTCGACGCGTAGCGACTGGTTGCGGATGAACAGCACCTTGTGCGCCACCAGCGCCTTGCGCAGCTCGGCGAAGCCGGCCGCGTCGAGGCGGGTCAGGTCGACGTCGTCGACATCGGCGCCCAGCGCGCCGGTGGTCGGGGTGACACGGAACTGCGCATAGCTTGCCGGCCGGTTGTGGCTGGGCAGGGTGAAGTAGAACTCGCTCATGGCGGGGCCTCTTGTTGGTGTTGTAGGCGTGTTCAGCATGCGAGGCTGTGCTAGGGTCGTCCATGATCATCCCGGTCAAAAAATGATAATGACTGCCAGGAGTCGAGCATGGACTGGCGCCAGAAGCGCGAAATCACCGGTATCCGTCACGTCCTGGAAGTCGCCCAGAGCGAAGGCGTGAGCGTCGCCGACTGCCTGGTCGGCAGCGCCGTTGGCGCGGAGGCGCTGCAGCAGCGCAACGCGCAGGTCGAGGCCTGGCAGGAACTGGCGGTGATCCGCAACCTGATCCAGCGCGCCGGCCGCCCCGGCCTCGGCGTGCTCACCGGGCAGCGCTACCACCTCACCTCGCTGGGGCTGCTCGGCTTCACCATGCTCGCCAGCCGCACCCTGGAGGAGGCGTTCGTCACCCTCGGGCGCTTCCAGCGCCTGGCGCTGACTCTCTGCCCGGTGCAGGCCGAGCCGGAAGCGCGTGGCATCTGGACGCTGTTCGATTCCAGCGTGCTGCCGCTGGATGCCCAGCCGTTCGTGGTCGAGCGCGGTTTCGCCGCCAGCCTGCGGGTCGCCGCCGAGCTGCTGCAGGGGCCGGTGGTGCCGCTGGCCATCGAGTTCGCCATGCCGGCGCCGGCGGACGACAGCGTCTACCGCGAGGCCTTTGGTTGCCCGATCCGCTTCGCTGCCGGGCGCAATGGCCTGCTGTTCGCCCGTGCCGACCTGCAGCGCGTGTTGCCGCAGGCGCATGCCGACGCGCGCGAACAGGGCGAGGCACTCTGCGAGCAGGCCTGCGCCGCGCTGTCATTGAGCCTGAGCGGCACGCCGACCGCACGCCTGGTGCAGCAGCTGCTGATCCGCGACTCAGCCAGCCTGTTGGATGCCGCGACAGCCGCGCAGCGCCTGGGTATCGCCGAGCGCACCCTGCACCGGCGCCTGGCCCAGGAGGGCCAGTCGTTCCAGCGGCTCGGCGAGGCGATCAAGCGCCAGCTGGCCGAGCAGCTGCTCAGCGATTCGCAGATGGACATCCACAGCATCGCCCAGCGCCTCGGTTACGCCGAGGCGGCCAGCTTCTCGCGGGCGTTCAGTCGCTGGACCGGGCAGTCGCCGGGGCGTTGGCGGCGCCAGGCGGCGTTACCCCTCGGCTAAATGCTCAGGCCGGCACGCCGAGGATGATGTGCGAGGCCTTGATCACCGCGGTGGCCGGCACGCCGATGGCCAGACCGAGCTCCTTGACCGCCTCGCGGGTGACCATGGCGGTGATCTGCGCGCCGCCGGGCAGGGCGAGCGCCACCTCGGCATTCACCGCGCCCTCGGTGATCGAGGCCACCGTGCCTTGCAGGCAGTTGCGCGCGGACAGGCGGATGTCGCTGCCTTCGGTCATCAGCATGACCCAGGGCGCCTTGATCAGCGCGATGGCCTGCTTGCCCACGGCCAGGCCCAGGGATTTCACGCTTTGCAGGGTGACCACCGCCACCAGGCTGTCGCCGCCGGGCAGGGCCAGCACCACTTCGGCGTTGACCGCGCCTTCGACCACGGCGCTGACGGTACCCTTGAAGACATTGCGGGCGCTGACTTTCATGGGGCGTGCTCCAGTGCGGGAAGTCATTCAGGTATAGCAACGGCGCGCCGCCGTGTAGGCGGGCTTTTCCCTGAATCTTTCGCCGTCGCTGCCAGTCCACTCCAGTAAGCACAGCAGAGGAGAAGGTCATGAGCAGCGAGCATCGCGAGAGGACTGGCAAGGGCAGCGACGACAGCGACGAACGCACGGGCGCACTGGAGCCGCTGGATTTCAGTGACGAGCTGGATGAGCGCGAACGGCGCGCCAGCGGTCCCGCCGAGTCAGGCGAAACGAACCTGCGCGGCGCTGAAACGCTGGGCGCGGGTCAGTACGAAGACAATGTCAGCGAGGACGACCTCAGCCCGGAAACCCTGATCCCTGATGACGGTGCGCGTTCGCCACGCGAGCGCGGCCAGGACTTCCCGGCCGACTTCGACCTGAGCATCGTCGACGAAGAAGAGATCGGCGCCGGCCACGGCCTCGACGAGGCCGAGCTGGGGCGGGTCAAGCCGCTCGATGGCAAGCGCTGGAGCGGCCGGCCGCGCGGCCAGCACTAGGTCTGACGTCACCCGGCCGCCATCGCGGCCGGGGCATTTTTAATTTGGCCTAATTGCCGCCGTTGCTGCTGCCGGTTGACTCACCGGTGCCGCTGCCCGGCTGGTGGCTGGTGCCGGGGCCTGTGTGGTCGGTAGGTTCCTTGTCGGTGCTGCTACCGCTGTGGTTGGTGTTCGACGCCGGTGCGCCGCGGTCGAGGCTGCCGTCGCTGTGCTCGCGGTCGATGGTGGTGCCGTTGTCCGTGCGCTTGTCGAGCGGGCGGCCGTCGTTGGCGGGGATCTCCGGCGGTGGCGGGGCAGTGGGGGCGGGTACCGCGGACGGGCTGGCCGGTACGGGACTGTCGGTGGCCGCCGGCAACGCCAGCGGGGCACCGAGCAGCACCGCGCCGAGGACACAGGCAGAGAAGGCGCGCGTGTTCATCTCGATTCTCCCGGGAAAGGGGCCTTACCTAGCTTCAGGCCTCCGGCGACCGGGAAGGTTCGAAGTAAATCGCGCTGGGCGTCGCGCGCGACGCATCCCGCCGGCTCAGGCCGCGTGCGCGGTCATCGACTCCTTCAGCGCCTTGCGGCGGGCTTCCATCTGCGCGCCGAGCGCTTCCAGCTGGTCCTTGCCGAGCAGCTTGCTGGCCTTGGGAAACATGTCCTTTTCCTCCTCCTCGATGTGATGCTCGAGGAGTTCCTTCAGCACCTTGGCGTGGCCGGCGAACGGCAGGGTCGCCGGGTCGGTCTTGAGCAGGTCCGGCAGCACCAGGGCGTCGACCGTGCGGTGCTCTTCCTTGGCTTCGTGGTACAGCACCGCGTCCTTCTTGCCGCCGGCCTTCAGGTAGGCGGGGTAGAAGATTTGTTCTTCGATCTCGGTGTGCACCGACAGCTCGGCATACAGCCGGTTGACCAGCTCGCGGCGCGTCTTGATGCCGCGCTCGGTGGTGTGGCTGAGTTTTTCCAGTAGCTGCTTGACCACCACGTGGTCCTGCTTGAGTAGCTCGACGGCGTTCATGGGGTTCTCCAGGCGGGGGACGGTTTGGCGCGGGGGCCATAAGCAATGACCCGCCGCCTGCCTGGATGGTTCGGGCTTTCGTTCAGCCCTGGCCGGCGCGCTGCAGGGCAGCGATGTCGAGCTTCTTCATTTGCATCAAGGCGGCCATGACCCGCTGGCCCTTGCCCGAGTCGCCACCGGCAATCAGCGCCGGCAGGGCGCGCGGCACGATCTGCCAGGACAGGCCGAACTTGTCCTTCAGCCAGCCGCACTGCTGGGCCGCCGGATCACCGCCGGCGGAGAGGTGCTCCCAGAAATGGTCGATTTCCGCCTGGGTGTCGCAGTTGACCTGCAGCGAGAGCGCCTCGCTGAAGTGGAACAGCGGTCCGCCGTTGAGCGCGATGTAGGGCTGGCCGTCGAGTTCGAAGGCGATGGTCATCACCGAGCCGGGCGGCTTGCCGTGGAATTCCTTGCCGGCTTCGCCGTAGCGCGAGATGTCGGTGATCTTCGAGTTGGCGAAGATCGCGGTGTAGAAGGCGACGGCCTGTTCGGCCTGGTCGTCGAACCACAGGCAGGGGGTGATACGCATGGCGATGGCTCCGGTGGCGGGAAGGACCAGTATGGTCGTCCGGCGCACTGGCGAATCGACAGCGTCGGCGCAGAAACCTGCGCCTGGCGCCGCGCAACCGGCTCAGGGCTGGCGCGCGAGCTGGTCCAGCAGCGTCTTGTGGAAGCGCTCCGGGGCTTCCACCTGAGGCGAATGACCGAGCTCGGGGAACTCCACCAGCGTGCCGTGCGGCAGGCGGGCGGCGGCCTGGCGACCGAGTTCCGGGTAGTTGCCGAGGCGCGCGGCGATATCCTTGGGTGCGCGGTTGGCCCCAGGCGCGGTACGGTCCTTACCGCCGATCATCAGCAGGGTCGGCGTCTGAAGACGAGCGAACTCGTGGATCACCGGCTGGCTGAACAGCATGTCCGAGGTCTGCGCCTGGTTCCACGCCACCAGGCGCTTGTCCGGGCCGTTGTACAGACCGGCGAGCATGGTTACCCAGCGGTCGTACTCGGGCTTCCAGTGGCCGTTGTAGTAGAAGCGCTGCTGGTAGGCCTTGATGCTCTCGTAACTGGTCTTAAGTTCGCCCTGGTAGAGCTGGTCGATGCTCGCATAGGGCACGCCGGCGGCCTGCCAGTCTTCCAGGCCGATGGGGTTGACCAGCACCAGACGCTGCACATTCTGCGGGTAGTTGAGGGCAAAGCGCGCAGCGAGCATGCCGCCCATCGAATGGCCGATCACCGTAGCCTTGTCGATTCCGCGCGCGGCAAGCAGCTGCTGGGTGTTCTGCGCCAGCTGGTTGAAGCTGAACTGGTAGCCCTGTGGTTTGGACGAGGCGCAGAAACCGATCTGATCGGGGGCGATGACCCGGTAGCCGGCCTGGCTAAGCACCGCGATGCTCTGCTCCCAGGTGGCCGCGCAGAAGTTCTTGCCGTGTAGCAGCACCACCGTGCGGCCATTGGCCGGTGCCTTTGCGGCGATGTCGAGGTAGGCCATCGACAACTTCTGGCCCTGCGAGTCGAACTCGAAGTGTTGCAGCGGATAGGGGTAGGTGAAGCCTTCCAGGCGCGCGCCGTAGCTGGGCGCGGCATCGGCCAGCGCAGCGCCGGCGCTGAGTGCCAGGGCGGGTAGGAGCAGGGTGGCGGCGAGTTTGGGCATGGACGTTCTCCTCGATAGGCTGGGGCTTTTGTACGACAAGCCCCGCCTCGCGAGAAGCACTGCCCGGCCGGGCAATCGTGCCGGGATGTTTCCCGTGCCTAGTCGCGCACCCGCTGGTGCAGCTGTTGCGACAGCCGCTCGAGGCGTTCGCCGAGGGCCACCAGCGACTCCTGCTCGGCGAGCAGTTCGGCGCTGGCGGCGCGCTGGCGCTGACTGGCTTCACGCTGCGCGGCGCTGTTGTCGCGCACGCGGGCCAGCTGGCGGTGCGCGTCGTCGAGCGCCTGGCTGTGCTGGAGGATCGCGCCGGACAGGTTGTCGGTGAGCGCGGCGTTGTCGCTGAGCGCCGCGCCGACGTCGCTGACCTGCGCGGCGCCGGTGTCGACGATCTGCTGCGACTCGCCGAGCACGCCCTGCACGGTGTCGGCGGTCTGGTTGCTGCGTTGCGACAGGTTGCGCACCTCGTCGGCGACCACCGCGAAGCCGCGCCCGTGCTCGCCGGCGCGCGCCGCCTCGATGGCCGCGTTGAGCGCCAGCAGGTTGGTCTGCTGGGCGATGGCGCTGATCATCTGCATCGACTCGGCGATGCGCTGGTTGCTCTGCTGGATCGCCTGCATGCTGCCCTGGGCCTGCTGCATGCGCTCGGCGCAGGTGTTGACCTGGTTGCTGCTGTGCTGGGTGTCGCGGCTCAGCTGCTGCATCTGCGCGGTGCTGGCGGCCAGGTCGTCGAGCACGCGGTGCAGGGCGACGTCGAGCTCGTGCATGGCGTCGGCCTGCTGCTGCACGTCGCCGTCGATGCTCTGGCAGCGCAGGCGGATGGTGTCGAGGGTGCGGTACAGCTGCTGCGACAGCTGACGCAGATCGCCGGCGCTGTCGCGCACTTCACTGAGCAGGCCGCTCAGCGCGTGGCTGCTGGAGGTGGCTTCGCGGCTGCTCTGCTCGATGTCCTGCAGGTGCTGCTGGGCGTCGTCGAGCGCCTGCTGGCGCAGCCGCGCGCTGTACCACTGACCGAGCCAGGCGGTCAGCAGCGGCAGGAGGAAGCCGGAATATTCGTTGACCCGCGCATCGCGCGCGCTCAGCTCGAACTGCGGCAGGCTGGCGCCGCTGCGGTCGAGGACGATCAGCCAGACCACGAAGACGATCTGCAGCACCGTCCAGAACGCCGCGGAGACCCCGCCGATCAGCAGGTAGGCGAGGCCGATCAGCGCCACCGGCCAGAGGATATGCGCCGAATGCAGGCCGCCGAGGTGGTAGACCAGGAACATCGCGTAGGCGCTGGTCAGGCCGATGACCAGGTTGGCGATGCCGCGCAGCGGCAGCCAGGCGTTGCGCAGGCTCAGCAGTGCCAGCGGCATGCCGATGATCAGCAGGAACGAGCCGCGCACCAGCGCGCCGTAGCCGAGGTGGCCCCATTTGACGCCGCTGTAGAGGCCCACCAGCAGAGCGCAGACGCCCATCAGCGCGAGCATGCGGCCGAGCAACTCGTCGCTGTGGTTGAGTGGGGTGGGTGGCATGAAGGTGGCGAGTAGCCCGTGTTGCATGGATGAAAAACTCCATTGTCGTTTTATGCCGACTGTGTCGGTCGTTGCTGCTGCCACTTGAGGCGCTGGCGCAGGATGCGGCGCGGCGTTTGCCTGATGGCAAATGGCCTTGCCACGGTACTGGGCGAGACGCCGCGCGGCGACCCGTCGACGATGAACTGGCGCTGCATTGAGCCCCTGAATGGCTGGTTAGCTGCGTGGCTTATGGCTGGGCGCCGCCCGCTGCGCTGCCGCCGACAAAATTTTCACGGGGCGCAGTCGAGAATCCGCGCACTTCCGATTCGAGACCGCCCATGCCCCTGACCTTGCAACCCACCCACCGGCGGCGCTGGCTCTGGCTGCTTGCCGCGCTGCTGGTGGGTGGGCTCGCCGTACCGGCCTGGCGGCATCTGTTCCCGGTCACTGCTGCGGCGGGCTGGGACTACCGCGTCTACCAGCAGGGCATCAGCCGCGTCAGCGCCCTCGCGCTGGACGGCAAGGGCGGCCTGTACGTCAGCCAGGAAGCGCTGGACGGCCGCGGCACGATTCTCCTGCTGGCGGCCGACGGCCAGCGCCGCGAGGTGCTCGGCGGGCTGTCCAAGCCAGACGGTCAGGCGATGTTTCGTGGCGGCCTGGTCACCGGCCAGGAAGAAGGCCCGGGCCCGGTGCTGTGGCTGCACGACGGCCAGCGCAGCGTGCTATTCCAGGCCGACAGCGTCGAAGGCATCGCCGCTGACGGACGCTACGTGTACGCCATCGAAGACAAGACCAGCGGCGGTCGGCTGCTGCGCTACGACGCCGATAGCGGCACGCTGGAGGTGCTGCGCAGTGGGCTGATCGAAGGCGAGGGCGTCAGCCTGTGCGACGACGGCCGGCTGTTCTATGTCGAGAAGGCCAAGGGCTGGGTCAAGCAGTGGCAGGCCAACGGCGTCGACCGCCTGGTGGTCGACGGCCTCAACCAGCCCGGCTTCGTGCAATGCACGGCAGACGGCCTGTGGATCACCGAAGACGCCACGCACATGGCGCGTCTGCTGCTGGTCGACCCAACCGGGCGTTTGCAGGTTATTCTCCGCCACCTGCGTTCGGCTCAGACCATCATTCCGGTCGACTCCAGCCGCTACCTCGTGGCGGAACAGGGACGCGACCGTATCCTCGAAATCAACCGTCAATCCATGGACCCCTAAGCCCAATGACCTCCACGGAAGCCTTGAGTCAGAAACCGCCGTTCCGCATCAGCCACCCGACCATCAAGAGCCACCTGGCCTTCACCCTGCTCAGTGCCCTGGCGCTGCTGGTGCTCTACACGCTGCTGCGCGGGGCCTTGCTGGCCTACAACCGCGACCTGATCGGCGACAGCCCGCTCGCGGTGTTTATCGAAGCCTTCTACAACGGCATGCGCTTCGACCTGCGCGTGATCGTCTACGCCTGCGTGCCGCTGCTGCTGTCGCTGTTCAGCCTGCGCGCCATGGGCGCGCGCGGTCTGCACCGGCTGTGGCTGACGTTCTTCGCCAGCGTCACCCTGTTCCTCGGCCTCACCGAGCTGGATTTCTATCGCGAGTTCCACCAGCGCCTGAACAGCCTGGTGTTCCAGTACTTCGAGGAAGACACCCGCACGGTAATGAGCATGCTGTGGAATGGCTTCCCGGTCGGCCGCTACCTGCTGGCCTGGGCGCTGGCCACGGTGCTGCTGTACCTGCTGTTCAAGCGCATCGACCTGCTGACCCGCCCCAAGGCCGCGACCGCCGTGGCGCCGGGCGCGGCGCGTAGCGCTTCGCCCTGGTACCTGCGTGGTGCGGTGTTCGTGGTGTGCCTGCTGGTGGCGGTGGTGATCGCCCGCGGCCACCTGCGCCAGGGCCCGCCACTGCGCTGGGGCGATGCCTATACCACCGACTCGATGTTCGCCAACCAGCTGGGCCTGAACGGCACGCTGACGCTGGCCGACGCCGCCTCGCACAGCTTCTCCTCGCACCGCGACAACGCCTGGAAGGCGACCATGGAAGACGCGCAGGCGCTCAAGCTGACCCGCGAGATGCTGCTCACTCCGCTGGACACCCTGGTGGATGCCGACAGCGCGGCGGTGCGTCGCGACTTCAACCCGCCGGCGGCGAACACCCTGCCGATCCGCAACGTGGTGGTGATTCTCATGGAGAGCTTCGCCGGCCACTCGGTTGGCGCGCTGGGCAGCCCGATCAAGGGCATCACCCCTTACTTCGACAAGCTGGCCGAAGAGGGCCTGCTGTTCGACCGCTATTTCTCCAACGGTACCCACACCCACCAGGGCATGTTCGCCACCATGGCGTGCTTCCCCAACCTGCCGAGCTTCGAGTACCTGATGCGCTCGCCGGAAGGCGCACACCAGTTCTCCGGCCTGCCGCAGCTGCTCAGCGCGCGTGGCTTCGACAACCTCTACGTGTACAACGGCAACTTCCAGTGGGATAACCAGTCCGGCTTCTTCAGCAACCAGGGCATGACCAACTTCATCGGTCGCGAGGACTTCGTGAACCCGGTGTTCATGGACCCGACCTGGGGCGTTTCCGACCAGGACATGTTCGACCGCGGCGCCGCCGAGCTGGCCAAGCTGCCCACCGACAAGCCGTTCTACGCGCTGCTGCAGACGCTCTCCAACCACACGCCGTATGCGCTGCCGAAGGACCTGCCGGTGGCCCCGGTCACCGAGCACGGCACCCTCAACGATCACCTGACCGCCATGCGCTACGCCGACTGGGCGCTCGGCCAGTTCTTCGAGAAGGCCAAGCAGGCGCCGTACTACAAGAACACCTTGTTCGTGCTGGTCGGCGACCACGGCTTCGGCGGCCAGCAGCAGCTCACCGAGATGGACCTGTTCCGCTTCAACGTGCCGATGCTGCTGATCGGTCCGGGCGTGCAGGAGAAGTTCGGCAAGCGCAACCACACCGTCGGCACGCAGATCGACATCGTGCCGACCATCATGGGTCGCCTGGGCGGCGAAACCCGTCACCAGTGCTGGGGCCGCGACCTGCTCAACCTGCCGGCGGGCGACACCGGCATCGGTGTGATCAAACCGTCGGGCGGCGAGCAGACGGTGGCCATCGTCAACGCCGAGCGCATCCTCATCCAGCCCAAGGGCTTCGAGCCGCGCCAGTACCGCTACCAGCTCGGCGCGCAGCCGGCGGCTGAGCGGGAAAGCGAGATCGACCCGCAGCTCAAGCAGCACCTCGAGGGCTTCCTGCAGACGGCGACCAACAGCCTGCTGAACAACACCGCCGGGGTGAAGGACAGCAAGCAGCAAGAGCAGTAAGCAAACAGGGGCCGCAAGGCCCCTTTTGTTTGGTGCGGGTTTTGTGGTTCTCCATGCAGGCACCTTCCTCGCAGGCCCGGGTGCCGGCGCGAGTTCCACTGGATTCCCGCCTACGCGGGAATGACGGTTCTTGCGGACCAGGCTTCAGAGGCTCGACGCAGCCCAGGTTGTCTCGTCATTCCCGCGCAGGCGGGAATCCAGCAACGCGCAGCTCAGCGCTGTCGGTTGGCGACCCGCTACTGACGACGGTAGTGCTGCGGGGACACGCCTTTCCAGCGCTTGAACGCGTGGCTGAAGTTGGACGCTTCGCCGTAGCCGAGGCGGGCGGCGATCTCCTCGAGGCTCAGGCCGGTAGCCAACAGCTCCTCGGCGAGCACCTCGCGCACCTCGTCCTGCAGCTGGCGGAAGCTGGTGCCTTGCTCCTCCAGGCGGCGGCGCAGGGTGCGCGAGGTGGTGTTCAGCTCGCCGGCCAGGCTCTCCATGCTCGCCAGGTAGGCGGGTTTCGCCAGCAGCCGGTTGCGGATGCGCCCGGCCAGGCCGGTGCGCACCCGGCGCTTGGTCAGCAGTTTCTGGCACTGGTCCTCGCAGTGGCGCACCACTTGCGGATCGGCGCCCGGCAGCGGCAGGTCGAGCACCCGGCTGGGGAACACCAGGCAGTTAGTAGCGGCCTCGAACTCGGGGGCAACGCCAAACCAGTCGTCGTACGCCGCGCTATCGTCCGGCGCGCCGAGGCGAAAGCTGGCGCGGTCGAGGGCCAGCGGGCGGTTGGTGAGGTCGCGATGGATGTTCATGATCGCCGCGGCATCGCGCTCGACGATGAAGCGCCGCAGGTCGCCGGGGAGGGCGCTGTCGTCGAGGAACAGCAGGGCCTGGCCGTCGCGCTCCTCCAGGTAGATGCGCGTGAAGGCGTAGGTCAGGTCGACGAAGCGCAGGCCGATGGACGCCGCGCTGCGAAAGCTCGGGCTGCTCAGCAGGGCGAAGCCCCAGATGCCATAGGTGTTGAGGTGGTAGCGCATACCGGCCTGCACGCCGAGGCCGGGCAGGTGGCCGAGGGCACCGACCAGGTTGCGGATCAGCTGCAGCTCCTGCTCGCTGCCGACCTCGGCGTCGGGGTCGGCCAGCGTCTGCCCGTTCAACCCGGTGCCGGCCAGGCAGCGCTCGGCGCTGAGGCTGTGATCGACGCCGAGTTGGACGAGCAGCTGCACGCTGGTCGCACTGCGGCGGGCGGGTTGGCGGGGCGGCTTGTTCATCGGTGGCGCACGGTTGTCCGGAAATCACATGTGATGACCGACTATGCCATAACGACGTCGCGTCCAGCTGCATTAGCATCCTCGGGATTCGAGAGGAGATAACAATGCACAAGAGTCCTTTGAATACGGCGCCGTTGCGCGTGCTGATCATTGGCGCGGGCTTCGGCGGCCTGGGCCTGGCCATCCAGTTGCAGAAGGCCGGCATCGGCGATTTTCTGATTCTGGAGAAGGGCGCCCAAGTCGGCGGCACCTGGCGCGACAACACCTACCCGGGGGCGGCTTGCGACGTGCCCTCGCACCTTTATTCGTATTCCTTCGAGCCGAAGAGCGACTGGTCGCGCAAGTTCGCCCCGCAGGCGGAAATCTTCGCCTACCAGCAGCACTGCGCCGACAAGTACGGGCTGCTGCCGCAGATTCGCTTCAACACCGAGGTGGCCAGCGCCGAGTTCGACGAGGCGGCGGGGCTCTGGCGGGTACTCACCAGCGACGGCGAGACCTTCAGCGCCCAGGCGCTGGTGAGTGCTTGCGGGCAGCTCAACCGGCCGGCCTATCCGCGTCTGCCCGGCATGGAGCAGTTCCGCGGCGAGGTGTTCCATTCCGCGCGCTGGAACCACGCCTATGACCTGCGCGGCAAGCGCGTGGCGGTGGTCGGGACTGGCGCCAGTGCCATCCAGTTCGTCCCGGCGATTGCCCCCGAGGTCGCCCAGCTGCACCTGTTCCAGCGTTCGGCGGCCTACGTGATCCCCAAGCCGGACCGCGCCTACAAGCCCTGGGAGCTGGCGGTGATGCGCCGCTTTCCGGCGCTGCAGAAGGTCGACCGCCTGCTCAAGTACATCCAGCACGAATCGCGGGTGCTGGCCTTCTCGGTGTTCCCCTCGCTGATGAAGGTGATGCGCGGCGCGTTCGCCCGCCATCTGGCGCGCGGCATCGCCGACCCGCAGCTGCGTGCCAAGCTCACCCCGGACTATCCGCTCGGCTGCAAGCGCATCCTGATCTCCAACGACTACTACCCGGCACTGGCGCGGGCCAACGTCGAGGTGGTCAATGACGGCATCCGCGAGGTGACCGCCAACGGCGTGGTCACTGAAGATGGGCGCGAGCGCCCAGTGGACGCGATCATCTACGGCACCGGCTTCGCCGCCACCGACTTCCTCGCGCCGATGCACATCACCGGGCGCGGCGGTCTGGACCTCAACCAGGCCTGGCGCGCCGGCGCCGAGGCGTACCTGGGCATCAGCGTCAGCGGCTTCCCCAACCTGTTCATCCTCTACGGACCGAACACCAACCTCGGCCACAACTCGATCATCTACATGCTCGAGAGCCAGTTCCGCTATGTGGTCGGCTGCCTGCGCGAACTGCGCGACCAGGGCCTGCGCGCCATGGAGCTGAAGCCCGAGGTGCAGCGCCGCTTCAATCAGGATCTGCACAAACGCGTGCAGCACACCGTGTGGGAGCAGGGCTGCACCAGCTGGTACAAGACCGCCGAGGGCAAGAACACCAACAACTGGCCCGGTTTCACCTTCACCTATCGTCAATACACCCGCCGTCCGGAGCTCGCCGACTATGAATGCACCCGTTGACTTCACCGCCGCCGATGCCGGCCAGCCGCTGCTCCGCGCCGTGCTGCGAGGCACCTTGCGCCTGCTGTTCCGTGGCCTGGTGCGCCCGCCGATGCCGATCGCCGGCCAGCGCGCGCTGATCAAGGCACTGACTGCGATGCCGCTGAAGGTCAGCGGAGTGACCCGCAGCGCCGGCGAGCTCGGCGGACGCCCCTGCGAGTGGCACCGGCCGCAGCACGACAGCGGTGCGGTGCTGCTCTACCTGCACGGCGGCGCCTACCTGATTGGCGCGCCGTCGACGCACCGGGCGATCTGCACCATGCTGGCCAAGCGCGGCGGCCTGGCGGTGTGTGCCCTGGACTACCGCCTGGCGCCGGAGCATCCCTATCCGGCGGCCCGCGAGGACGCGGTGGCGGCCTACCGCGCCTTGCTCGATGCCGGCTATCGCGCCGAGCAGATCTTCATCGGCGGCGACTCGGCCGGCGGCAACCTCAGCCTGATCACCACCCAGCAGCTCAAGCGCCTGGACCTGCCGCTGCCGGCCGGGCTGGTCTGCCTGTCGCCGTGGACCGACGCCAGCGGCGAGCACCTGCACCAGCCGCCGGCCGGCGATCCGCTGCTGCACCCGGCCTGGCTGGATCAGGCCATCGCCTTGTATTGCCCGCCGGGTCTGGATCGCTGCGACCCGGGCCTGTCGCCGCTGCATGGCGACCTGGCGCTTCCGCCGCTGCTGATCCAGGTCGCCGAGGACGAGGTGCTGCTCAACGACAGCCTGCGTCTCGCCGAACGCGCGCGTGCCGCTGGCACGCGGGTGCGCCTGGAGCGCTATCCGGGGCTCTGGCACGTGTTCCAGGCGCACGTCGGCATGCTCAAGGCCGCGGACCTGGCCCTGGCGCGCATCGTCGCCTTCATTCACGAACAGCAGGAAGCCCGCAGCTGACATGGACAACATCCTCATTACCGGTGCCGCCTCCGGCATCGGTGCGGCGACCGCGCGGCTGTTTCATGCGCGTGGCTGGAAGGTCGGCCTGCTCGACGTCAACCACAGCGCGCTGGCCAGCCTCGCCGCCGAACTGAACGGTGCCTGGCATGCGCCGCTCGACGTGACCGACGCGGCCGCGGTGCAGCAGGCACTGGCGGACTTCTGCGCGCAGCACCAGGGCCAGCTGCGCCTGCTGTTCAACTGCGCCGGGGTGCTGCGCTTCGGCCATTTCGAGGCGATCAGCCTGGACGAGCACCTGCGCATCCTCGACATCAACGTGCGCGGCCTGCTGCAGATGACCCACGCGGCGTTCCCTTATCTCAAGGCCACGCCCAGTGCGCAGGTGATCAACATGAGCTCGGCCTCCGGGCTGTATGGCACGCCGCACATGGTCAGCTACTCGGCGTCGAAGTTCGCGGTGCGCGGCCTGACCGAGGCGCTGGACCTGGAATGGCGGCGCCACGGCATCCGCGTCGGCGACCTGATGCCGCCGTTCGTGCGCACGCCGATGGTCGACAGCCAGCAGTTCGAGCCGCCGACCCTGCGGCGCATGGGGGTGAACCTGCAGGCCGAGGACATCGCCGCGGCGGTGTGGCAGCAGGCCCAGGGCGCCGCGGTGCACCGCCCGGTGAGCGGGTCGTTCCGCCTGATGTACGCCTTCGCCCAGGTGACGCCGGCCTGGCTGAACCGCCTGACGATGGGCTGGCTCAGCCGCGAGTAGGCGGCGCGGGCGTCTAGTCCGCTTGTCCGCTGCCGGGGGCAAAACCCGCCTGCCAGCGCTAAGCTCCAGGCAGGGTTCTGGTCGGCCAGTCTCGGTCGATCACCCTGCCTGGGCTGCGGTACTGGGCCTGACACCTGTCTCGATGCGTTATGTGTCTATCGCTATGCCGATCGCAGTGATCGGCCTGGAGGGAAATGCGGAACCATTCATACATCGATTGAAAGGAGGTCATCTTATGAGCACTGCCTTCCACGATGATGCCAGCAGTAAAGTGCTGCACCGCATGAAAGAGGGTGGCTTCGACTTCACCCGGTTCCATCCAATCGAGTTCTACGTCATTTTTCCCGATGAGGAGCGGGCGCGAATGGCGGCGAAGAAATTCCGTCAGGGCGAATCGTTGAATACGCAGGTCAGTGCCGGCGAGAACGGTGACTGGCAACTGGCGGTGAGCAAAGTCATGTATGCCACCTATGAGGACATCGGTGACTTCTCGCAGGACATGGAGTCGCTGGTCACACCGCTTGGCGGTGTGCTCGATGGTTGGGGCGTCACCCAGGAAATCCGTGGCCCGCGGGCCTGATACCTTCACGTCGTAAGGAAGCGCGCCGTCATTCCGCAGCTCGAAGGAATGACGAGCGCTTCATCGAAGCCTGCCCCGTTCCGAATCCGGCACGCGCTTTGCCTGAGATCGGGCCCACGGAGGTAGTTCAGATATGACCGATATCTTGATTCTCACACACGTCGATTTCTGCCCAGCCGGCCATCTGGCACGGGTGCTGGACGAACATCAGCTGGATTTCAGCGTCCTGCGCGTCGACCTTGGCGAGCTGGACGGCTACGACCTGGACCTGCCCAAGGCGGTGGCGGTAATGGGCGGGCCGATGAGCGTCAACGATCCGTTGCCCTGGATCGCGACAGAAATTGACGCATTGCGCCACTTCATCCACCGCGATATCCCGCTGATCGGTCATTGCCTGGGCGGCCAGCTGTTGGCCAAGGCGCTGGGCGCGCGGGTCAACCGGATGCCTTACACCGAGGTCGGCTGGCAGCCGCTGCAGCGCGCCGCGCTGGCGGACAGCGCCTGGCTCAGCCAGCTGCCGGACGAATTCGTCGTCTACCAATGGCACAACGAGACCTTCGACTTGCCCGACGGTGCGCAGCGCCTGCTGTCCAGTCCCTGGTGCCCGAACCAGGCGTTCGTCTGGGGCGACAAGGTACTCGGCCTGCAGGGCCACCCGGAGATGACCGAGGACCTGGTGCGCCTGTGGCTGCGTGACTGGGCGCACGTGCTCGACGAGACGCAGGCCAGCCAGCAGAGCATCCGGCAGATGCTCACCGACCTGCCGACCAAGGTTGCGGCAATGAACGGCGTCGCCGAGCGTTTCTACCGCCACTGGCTAGGCCTGGCCCAATTGGTGTGAATGCAGCGGACGGGCGGCTGCTCGCCCGTCCGGTCCTGCCGAGCGCTATCGGCAGCGAACCATTTCCTTTCCGCTCGACTCCTATCTTTCACCTCGCCCACTCGCGGCGCGACGGCACCGGCTGTGCGGTCGCTGGCCATGCACCTGCCGTGGAATAGGGCGTGCCCTGATTGTGGCTCCTTTGGCGTGCACGGTTGTGGTGCGCTGCAAGGCTGCTGTTTGTCTAAGTGATTGAATCAAAAGGGCTTGATTCGATGGCACGGCGCTTGCGATGAGCGAAGTGCCTGCGTGACAAGGAGTTCGGCATGACTCGTATCTTCTACGACGAGATGTACGCTGCCGACGGCCAATGCCGTCCGCATTACCGGGAATTCGCCCGTTGGCTGCATGAGACTCCGGACGACCTCCTGGCTCAGCGCCGCCGCGAAGCGGACCTGCTGTTTCACCGTGCGGGCATCACCTTCACGCTGTATGGCGACGATCAGGGCACCGAGCGCCTGATTCCCTTCGACATCATTCCGCGGGCCATCCCGGCCAGCGAATGGAAGGTGGTGGAGGCGGGCTGCATCCAGCGCGTCAAGGCGCTGAACATGTTCCTCGCCGATCTCTACCACAGCCAGCGCATCATCAAGGCCGGCATCATCCCCGCCGAGCAGGTGCTGGCCAACGACGGCTACCAGCTGGCCATGCAGGGCCTCGACCTGCACCGCGACATCTACGCGCACATCGCCGGGGTCGACCTGGTACGTGACGGCGACGGCACCTACTACGTGCTGGAAGACAACCTGCGCACCCCGAGCGGCGTCAGCTACATGCTCGAGGACCGCAAGATGATGATGCGCCTGTTCCCCGAGTTGTTCGCCGCGCAGCGCATCGCGCCGATCAACCACTACCCGAACCTGCTGCTCGACGCGCTGAAGAGCTCCAGCCCGCTGGATAACCCCAGCGTGGTGGTGCTGACGCCCGGGCGCTTCAACAGCGCCTACTTCGAGCATGCCTTCCTCGCCCGCGAGATGGGCGTGGAGCTGGTGGAGGGTGCCGACCTGTTCGTCCGCGACGATAAGGTGTTCATGCGCACCACCTCCGGCGCGCGCCAGGTCGACGTGATCTACCGCCGCCTCGACGACGCCTTCCTCGACCCGCTGGCCTTCAACCCCGACTCCATGCTCGGCGTACCCGGCCTGCTGGCCGCCTACCGCTCGGGCAACGTGGTGCTGGCCAACGCGATCGGCACCGGGGTGGCGGACGACAAGTCGGTGTACCCGTTCGTCACCGACATGATCCGCTTCTACCTCGACGAGGAGCCGATCCTGAAGAACGTGCCGACCTGGCAGTGCCGCAAGCCGGACGAGCTGTCCCACGTGCTGGCCAACCTGCCTGAACTGGTGGTCAAGGAAACCCAGGGCTCCGGCGGCTACGGCATGCTGGTCGGCCCGGCGGCCAGCCAGGCGGAAATTGCCGAGTTCCGCGAGCGCATCAAGGCCCGCCCGGAGGCCTACATCGCGCAGCCGACGCTGTGCCTGTCGACCTGCCCGACCTTCGTCGAGAACGGCATCGCCCCGCGACACATCGACCTGCGCCCATTCGTACTGTCCGGCCGCGAGACGCGCATCGTGCCGGGCGGGCTGACCCGCGTGGCGCTGCGCGAAGGCTCGCTGGTGGTCAACTCGTCGCAGGGCGGCGGGACCAAGGACACCTGGGTGGTGGAGGACTGAGCATGCTTTCGAGAACCGCCTCCGACCTGTACTGGATGTCGCGCTACCTGGAACGCGCCGAGAACCTCGCGCGCATGCTCGACGTCAGCTATTCGCTGTCGCTGATGCCGCAGGACGGCCGTGGCGATGGCCTCGACGAACTGGCCATGCCGCTGCTGATCACCGGCACCCTCGACGAATACCTGAGCCGTCACGGCCAGCTGCATGCCGAGCGCATGCTGCACTTCTTCGCCCTCGACGAGGCCAACCAGGCCAGCATCTACTGCTGCCTGCAGGCCGCGCGGACCAACGCCCACGCGGTGCGCGGGCGGATCACCGCGGACATGTGGGAGAACATCAACGCCACCTGGCTGGACATCCGCGGCATCGCCGAGCAGGGCCTCGGCCGTTACGGCATCAGCCGCTTCTGCGAGTGGGTCAAGGAGCGCTCGCACCTGTTCCGCGGCGCCACCTTCGGCACCATCATGCGCAGCGACGCCTACCGTTTCATCCGCATCGGCACCTTCATCGAGCGCGCCGACAACACCCTGCGCCTGCTCGATGCGCGCTACGAGATGCTCGGCGAGGAAGTCGACGAGGTCGACGACCGCTCCGCGCACAGTTACTACCAGTGGAGCGCGTTGCTACGCGCGCTGTCGTCGTTTGAGGCATTCGCCGAGATCTATCGCGGCTCGCCGAATGCCCGCAAGGTTTCCGAACTGCTCCTGCTGCGTCCGGACGTACCGCGCTCGCTGCGCTCGTGCATGGAGGAGCTGCACCAGATTCTCGCCAGCCTGCCCGGCGAAAACGGCCGCCCGGCCCAGCGCCTGGCTGCCGAACTGGACGCGCGCCTGCGCTACAGCGGCATCGACGACATCCTCGAAGAAGGCCTGCACGCCTGGCTCACCGACTTCATCCTGCTGGTTCGCCAGCTGGCCCGTGCCATCCACAGCTCCTATCTGGAGGTCCTATGAGACTTTCCATCCGCCACGACACCACCTACCACTACGAAGATCAGGTGCGCGCGAGCATCCAGTACCTGCGCCTGACGCCGCACGACAGCGAGCGCCAGCAGGTGATCAGCTGGCAGCTCAACTTGCCGTGCCAGGTGCGCGCGCAGCTCGATCCGTACGGCAACATCCTGCATGTGCTGACCCTCGACGAGCCGCATGACTCGATCGTGATCGGCGCGCGCGGCCAGGTGGAGATCGACCCGAGCCGCGAGGCCGAGCACGAGGCCGGCTCGCCGTTGCCGTTCCTGCGGCACACGCGGCTGACCGCCGTCGACGAAGCGCTGGCCGCCTTCGCCCGCCAGCAGTGCGAGACCCGCCGCGACCGCGCCGCGCTGGTCGGGCTGATGGAGGCGCTGAACGCCGAGATCGTCTACAAGCCCGGCGCCACCCGCGTCGACACCACCGCGGCGGAAGCCTTCGCCGCACGGGCCGGGGTCTGCCAGGACCACACCCATGCGTTCCTCGCCTGCGCGCGCAGCCTCGGGGTGCCGGCGCGCTATGTGTCCGGCTACCTGCATTCCGAGGACAACGGCCACCTGGCCAGCCACGCCTGGGCCGAGGCTTGGCTGGACGGCGCCTGGTACAGCTTCGACATCACCAATGGCCTGGCCCGCCCGGAGCGCCACCTGAAGCTGGCGGTCGGTCTCGATTACCTGGACGCCTGCCCGGTGCGCGGCATGCGCCGGGGTGGCGGCGGCGAGCAGATGCACGCCAAGGTGCAAGTCGCACCGCTGCTGATGGTGCAGGAGCAGTAGGGGGAGGGTATTCGTAGGATGGGTGGGGCCGCCTAGGCGAGGAGCGTAGCGACGATACCCATCGCCGCGTTGCTGATGGGTAGCGTTGCGCTCAACCCGTCCTACGAGCTCCATCCGCCGAGTCGTCGCGCGCTGAACGCCGGGCGCTGCCCTGGGGTCGAAACGAGGGTCGCCCATCGCCCTGCACAAGAAGGCATATCCATGACTTACTGCGTCGCCATGAACCTGGCCGATGGCCTGGTGTTCGTCTCCGATTCGCGCACCAATGCGGGTATCGACCACATCGCCACCTTCCGCAAGCTGTTCACTTTCGGCGTGCCCGGTGAGCGGCTGATCGTGCTGCAGACCGCCGGCAACCTGGCCACCTCGCAGTCGGTGATCAACCTGCTCAAGCAGCGCAGCGCCGACCCCAACCTGGTCAGCCTGCACAGCGTGCCGACGCTCTACGACGCCACCGCGCTGGTCGCCGAGACGATCCGCGAGGTGGTCGCCCGCGACGGCGCGCCGCTGGCCGGCAACACCGACCTGACCTGCTCGTTCCTGGTCGGCGGGCAGATCGCCGGCAGCCCACCGGACCTGTACAGCATCTATCCGCAGGGCAACTTCATTCAGGCCACGGTTGATACGCCGTTCCTGCAGCTCGGCGAGAGCAAGTACGGCAAGCCGATCCTCGACCGCAACCTGCATTACGCCACCTCGCTAGAAGAGGCGCTGCGCTGCGCGCTGGTGTCGTTCGACTCGACCATCCGCAGCAACCTGTCGGTCGGTTTGCCGCTGGACCTGCTGGTCTATCACAAGGACAGCCTGATCCTGCCGGAGGGCTACCGGGTCGGTGAGGACGACGACTACTACAGCGACATCCGCAAGCGCTGGGCCAGCGGCCTGCAGGAACTGCTCGGCGCCTTGCCGGCACCGCCGACCAACTACAACGTGTAAGGGCCGGCCTACTGGTCGGCGCCGACCTTGCGCCCGGCCATGTGCCGTAGGTAGGCAATCAACTCACCCAGCTGCTGGTCGCTCAGTGCTTCGCGGCTGAACCCGGGCATCTTGCCCTGCGGCCAGCGCCGCAGGCTCTGCGGATCGCGGATGTAGCGGGCCAGGAAGTCGGCGGCGAAGTACTCGGTGGGGTTGTGCGGCAGGTTCAGGTCCGGACCGAACTGCGCATCGCCGGCGCCGTTGAGGCGGTGGCAGGCCAGGCAGTTCTTCTGGAACTGGGCGAAGCCTGCCTGCACCGCCGGAGCGGCATCGGTCGCCGGGGTCAGCGCCGGAAAGCGCTGTGCCACCGCGTCCAGACAGCGAATCGTCACCACCTGAAACGGCCACTGTTCGCTGCCGATATCGGCCAGCTGCGGATCGCTCCATACCAGGTAGAACGGCCCCGCGCTGGGCTTGCCGGCGCCCAGCGGTGGCCAGGGCGCGGCTGGGTCCTCGATCGCCAGCCAGGCACGCGCGCCGCTGCGCGCCAGCAGCGGCGCGGCCGACAGCTCCGCGGCGAAACCGTCCTTGGCCACCAACTGCAGGTGATCGCCGGGCTGCACGCCATCCAGCAGGCTGGCCAGCGGCACGGCGCGGTAGTGCATGGCGCGCTTGTAGGCGACGTCGGCGGGAATCTCGATCGGCTGCGCCTCGCGGTGGGCGAGCAGGGCGGCGGTGTCCCACTGCCGCGTGCCGCCCGGCAGTTCCAGGCGCAACTCGGCGGCGTGCAGTGCCGTGCTGGCCAGCAGGGCGAGAACGAAGGCAGGCAGGCGACGCATGGCGGTTTGGCTCGCAAAGGCTGAAAAGCGGCACCCTAGCACAATTGCCGCTGATCACCGGAGCCCGCTAGCATGCGGGTTTTCAGAAGGGGATGAGCATGCTGGGCGAGTTGTTTGCAGTCATGGCACCAGTGATGATCGTCGCCGGAATCGGCTACTTCTGGGCCCGCTCGGGGCAGGCCTATCCCACCGAGTTTGTTGCCCAGTTGGTGCTGTACGTCGGCACGCCGTGCCTGGTGCTGTCGACCCTCAGCCAGGCGCAGATCGACCGCCTGGCCTTCGCTCAGGTCGCCGCCGCCTGTGCCCTGGTCACCGTGGCCATGGGGCTCACCGGGCTGTTGCTCAGCCGGCTGTTCAAGCAGGACTGGAAGGTGCTGGTGCCGGCTTACTTGTTTCCCAACTCCGGCAACATGGGCCTGCCGATGAGCCTGTATGCCTTCGGCGAGCAGGGCCTGGCGCTGGCGGTGGCGTTCTTCCTGGTGCTTTCGGTGGCGCATTTCAGCCTCGGCCTGGTGCTCTCCGGCGCCGAGCGCTCGCCGCGCAAACTGCTCACCCACCCGATCCTCATCAGCCTCGCCCTGGCCATGCCGCTGGTGGTGTTCGATCTGCACCTGCCGCGCTGGCTGAGCAACACCGTCGGCCTGCTCGGCGGCATGACCATCCCGCTGATGCTGCTGACCCTCGGCGTGTCGCTGGCCAGCATTCGCGTCAAGCACATCGGTGACGGCCTGCTGCTTGGCGGCTTGCGCTTGCTGTGCGGGGCGGCCATCGCCTGGGCGATCGGCACGGCACTCGGCCTGACGCCGCTGGAACAGGGCGTACTGATCCTCCAGTCGGCGATGCCGGTGGCGGTATTCAATTACCTGTTTGCGGTGCGCGCGGGACGTTCGCCGGAGCAGGTCGCCAGCCTGGTGCTGTGCTCGACGCTGTTGGCGTTCGGGTTCTTGCCGTTGCTGCTGCTGGGGTTGTTGCCCGCGGCTGGATGACGCGGGCGCGTCGTCCAGTTGCGCGGGCGGAAGTGGCAGATCAGGTGAAGAAGCGGGTGAAGTTGGGCAGGATCAGTATCACTGTGGTGGCAAATACGATCAGGCCCGCTTGGCGGATCTTGGCTTTCTTATACATGGCCGTTGCCTTTTGTTCTTGTTCGGTGGCGTCTGTTGCCGGCTCTAACGGCGTGTCCGGCGAACGCGTCACGCCGAAGCGTGGACAAAAAAACCGCCCCGGCAAAACCCGGCGGCGGCCCCTTGCACTGGTAAATCTAGGGCCTGCGTCACGGCTTCTTTAGAAGAGTTCGCGCCCAAACTCAGTGTTTTAGTGCCACTGAGTTATGCCAGACCGGCGCCGCTCGTGCCGAACCCTTGCGCCAGACCCTTCGCCGCACGGTTCTCAGACGTTAGTCCTAGCCCGACCGTTCGTCTGAGCGCTGCAGTCAATGGCGCTGAGCGCTTCGGTCATTGAGCCTGAGGGCCCTGCGAGTAAGGTGTAGAGCGCTCAAACAAGAACGAGTGGAGCTCGGGCTGCGCCCCGATTGCACACTGCCACCGACTCCTCCCTCCGGGAGGCCAGAGGACGACATGACTACCGAAGCTTGGATTTTCGACGCGGTGCGGACCCCGCGCGGCAAAGGCAAGAAGGACGGCGCGCTGCACAGCGTCAAGCCCGTGACCCTGGTGGCCGGCCTGCTCAAAGAGCTGGCGCGGCGCAACCAGCTGGACACCAGCCAGGTCGACGACGTCGTGCTGGGCTGTGTCAGCCCGGTGGGCGATCAGGGCGCGGATATTGCCAAGACTGCCGTGATGGCTGCCGACTGGGACATCAGCGTCTCCGGCGTGCAGCTCAACCGCTTCTGCGCGTCCGGGCTGGAAGCCGTGAACATGGGCGCGATGAAGGTGCGCTCGGGCTTTGAGGACCTGGTGGTGGTCGGCGGCGTGGAATCCATGTCGCGCGTGCCGATGGGCTCCGACGGCGGCGCCTGGGCGCTGGACCCGGAAACCAACCTGCACACCAGCTTCGTTCCGCAGGGCGTCGGCGCCGACCTGATCGCCACCCTGGAAGGCTTCAGCCGCGCCGATGTTGATGCCTTCGCCCTGCGTTCGCAGCAGAAGGCCGCGCGCGCCAGCGCCGACGGTTCGTTCAAGAAATCGCTGATCCCGGTGGTCGACCAGAACGGCGTGGTGGTCCTCGACCACGACGAGTTCATCCGTGGCGACTCCACCCAGGAAGGCCTCGGCAAGCTCAAGCCGAGCTTCGAGATGATGGGCCAGATGGGCTTCGACGCCACCGCGCTGCGCCAGTACAGCCACGTCGAGCGCATCGAGCACGTGCACACCCCGGGCAACAGCTCGGGCATCGTCGACGGCGCCGCGCTGATGCTGATCGGCTCCGAAGCCAAGGGCAAGGAACTCGGCCTGAAGCCGCGTGCGCGCATCGTCGCCACCGCGGTGACCAGCACCGACCCCACCATCATGCTCACCGGCCCGGCGCCGGCGACCCGCAAGGCGCTGGCCAAGGCCGGCCTGAAGGTCGACGACATCGACCTGTTCGAGGTCAACGAAGCCTTCGCCTCGGTGGTGCTCAAGTTCATGAAGGACATGGGCGTGCCGGAGAGCAAGGTCAACGTCAACGGCGGCTCGATCGCCATGGGGCACCCGCTCGGCGCCACCGGTTGCGCCATCCTCGGCACCCTGCTCGATGAGTTGGAGAAGCGCGGTCTGCGCTACGGCCTGGCCACGCTGTGTGTTGGCGGCGGCATGGGTATCGCAACGATCATCGAGCGTGTTTGAGGCCGGAGAAGAAAAATGACTGACGCCATCCGTTACGAAAAAGGCCAGGACAATATCGTCGTCCTGACCATCGATATGCCCGGCCAGAGCGCCAACACCATGAACGCCACCTACGTGGCCGCGATGGGCGCCACCGTGGCTCGCCTGAGCGCCGAGCAGGCGGACATCGCCGGGGTGATCATCACCTCGGCGAAGAAGACCTTCTTCGCCGGCGGCGACCTGAACGACCTGATCAAGGTCACCAAGGCCGAAGCCAGCGACTTCTACCACCACGTACTGGGCCTCAAGGCGCAGCTGCGTACTCTGGAGACCCTCGGCAAGCCGGTGGTCGCGGCCATCAACGGCGCGGCGCTGGGCGGCGGCTGGGAAATCTGCCTGGCGTGCCAGCATCGCATCGCGCTGAACGACAAGGGCGTGCAGCTCGGCCTGCCGGAAGTCACCCTCGGCCTGCTGCCGGGCGGCGGCGGGGTGGTGCGCATGGTGCGCCTGCTGGGCATCGAGAAATCGCTGCCGTACCTGCTCGAAGGCAAGAAGGTCGGCGCCCAGGACGCCCTCAAGGCCGGCCTGATCCACGACATCGCTAATGACCGCGAGGAGATGCTGGCCAAGGCGCGCGCCTGGATCGCCGCCAACCCGGCCGCCAAGCAGCCGTGGGACGTCGCCGGCTACAAGATGCCCGGCGGCACGCCGTCGAGCCCGAATGTCGCGCAGATGCTCTCCATCGCGCCGTCGGTGCTGCGCGACAAGACCAAGGGCTGCTTCCCGGCGCCGGAGAAGATTCTCAGCGCCGCGGTCGAAGGCGCCCAGGTCGATTTCGATACCGCGCACATCATCGAGGCGCGCTACTTCACCGAGCTGGTCACCGGCCAGGTGGCGAAGAACATGATCGGCACCTTCTGGTTCCAGCTGAACGAGATCAATGCCGGCAAGTCTCGCCCGCAAGGTTTCCCGGTCAGCGCGACGAAGAAGGTCGGGGTGCTCGGCGCCGGCATGATGGGCGCGGGCATCGCCTACGTCAGTGCGGTCGCCGGCATCGATGTGGTGCTCAAGGATGTCTCGCTGGAAGCCGCCGAGAAGGGCAAGGCCTACTCCGCCGGCCTGCTGGACAAGCAGGTGGCGCGCGGCAAGCTCAGCGCCGAGAAGCGCGACGCGCTGCTGGCGCGGATCAAGGCGACCGCCAGTGACGCGGATTTCGAGGGCTGTGACCTGATCATCGAGGCGGTGTTCGAAGACCGCGCGCTGAAGGGCAAGGTGACGGCTGCCGCCGAAGCTGCGGCGTTGAGTGATGCGGTAATCGCCTCGAACACCTCGACGCTGCCGATCACCGGCTTGGCCACCGCAGTGGCCAAGCCGGAGAAGTTCATCGGCCTGCACTTCTTCAGCCCGGTCGACAAGATGCCGCTGGTGGAGATCATCCGCGGCGAGCAGACCAGCGACGAGACCCTGGCGCGTGCCTTCGACTACGTGCTGCAGATCAAGAAGACCCCGATCGTGGTCAACGACAGCCGTGGCTTCTTCACCTCGCGGGTGTTCGGCACCTTCACCAACGAAGGCCTGGCCATGCTCGGCGAAGGCGTCAACGCGGCGATGATCGAGACCGAAGCGCGCAAGGCCGGCATGCCGGTCGGCCCGCTGGCGGTGTCCGACGAAGTCTCGATGAGCCTGATGGCGCACATCCGTGCGCAGACTGCCAAGGACCTGCAAGCCGAAGGCAAACCGCTACCGGCGCACCCGGCGTTTGCCGTGGTCGACCTGATGGTCAATGAGTACAAGCGCCCGGGCAAAGCGGCCGGCGGTGGCTTCTACGAATACCCGCAGGGTGGCAAGAAGCACCTGTGGCCGGAGCTCAAGGCGCGCTTCGAGAAGGCCGATCGGCAGATTCCCGCGCTCGATGTGCGCGATCGTATCCTGTTCATCCAGGCCATCGAGACCGTGCGTTGCGTCGAGGAGAACGTGCTGCTGTCGACCGCCGACGCCAACATCGGCTCGATCTTCGGCATCGGCTTCGCCGCCTGGAGTGGCGGTGCGCTGCAGTTCATCAACCAGTACGGCGTGCAGGACTTCGTGGCTCGCGCCCAGTACCTCGCCGAGCAGTACGGCGAGCGTTTCGAACCGCCGGCGCTGCTGCTGGAGAAAGCGGCCAAGGGCGAGCGCTTCTAAGTCGCCTGGCAAGAAAAAACCGGCCCTGGTGGCCGGTTTTTTTCGTCTGCGCTTCAGCGCGCCGACAGTTGAGCGTGGCGCATCACGGCCTGCTGGATGGCCCGCCGCTCCTGATTGGGCGTGGGCAGGTGCAGGGTCAGCAGGCTGCCGTCGTCGAGCTGGAAGGCCAGCTCTGACTCGAAGCACAGCTGATCATCTTCGAGGCTGGCGTAGGTCACGCCATAAGCCTGCTGGATACCGAGGTGCGATGCGCTGGCCATGACAATTCTCCGTGGGGAGCCGGCGCCGCTGGGCGGCGCCAAGGCTTACTGCGGTTTCTTCTCGGTGCGGGCGGCGACCTTGCGGGTCTTGACCTGGTAGCGCTGCGGGTCGCTGCTGCCGATGAAGGCGGAGGCGGCGATCAGGCTGGCGATGGCGGCGTATTTGCTCATGACGATGTCCTCACAGTGGCGAAGGGGGTGGGCCCCGTTGGAGGAGATCATTGCCAAGTCGGCGCGGCGGCAGAAGTGAATGCCCTTCATGGTCAGTATCACGGCCAATGATGATTGCCCGCGTTGTGTTTTATTGACGCGCGCTGTAGCCGGCCATTTGAGGCTTTTTCCTGAGCGCTTAAGGTTTTATGTCGGAAGCCTGTTTTCTTGCCGCCTGGCCTGTGTTAGATAAAACGCACAATCGACACGTTCCACCGCCTCAGGACACTTCATGACGCTGCGCATCTGCATTCTGGAAACTGACAACCTTCGCCCCGAACTGGTCGATCAATACCAAGGCTACGGCCACATGTTCGAAAAGCTGTTCAGCCGTCAGCCGATTCCGGCGCAGTTCAGCGTGTACAACGTGGTGGCGGGCGAGTATCCGGCGGACACCGAGCAGTTCGATGCCTACCTGGTGACCGGCAGCAAGGCCGACTCGTTCGGCCCCGATCCGTGGATTCAGGTGCTCAAGACCTACCTGCTGGAACGCTATGCGCGCGGCGACAAGCTGCTCGGCGTGTGCTTCGGTCATCAGCTGCTGGCCCTGCTGCTCGGCGGCAAGGCCGAACGTGCTGTGCAGGGGTGGGGCGTGGGCACCCACCAGTACCGCATCGCCAAGCAACCGGAGTGGATGACCCCGGCGATCGATGACTTGACCCTGCTGATCAGTCACCAGGACCAGGTCACCCAGCTGCCGGAGAACGCCACGCTGATCGCCTCGAGCGACTTCTGCCCGCACGCCGCCTATGCCATCGAGGACCAGGTGCTGTGCTTCCAGGGCCACCCGGAGTTTATCCACGACTACTCGCGCGCGCTGCTCGACATTCGCCAGCAGCACCTCGGCGAGCAGATCTACCAGCAGGGCATCGCCAGTCTCGATCAGGACCACCAGGGGCATGTGGTTGCCGAGTGGATGATGCGTTTCGTCGCCACCGGTCGCGACAAGCAGCCGGCGTAACGGTGGAGCGGGGCGCGTCCGCGCCCCGCATCGCTACAGCCAGTCCATGCGCTTGAAGTTGGCGTACAGCCCGCCGCAGCCGGCAATGATGATCCCCCATACCCCGAAGTAGCCGTACTGCCAGCTCAGCTCCGGCATGTTCTGGAAGTTCATCCCGTAGATCCCGGCAATCGCCGTGGGGAAGGCGAGAATCGCCGCCCAGGCGGCGAACTTGCGCTGCACCACGCTCTGCCGCGAGGACTCCAGCAACAGGCCGATTTCGATCGCGTGGTCGGCCATCTCGCGCTGTGCCACCAGGTCCTCCAGCAGGCGCTGGACGTGGATCGCCACGTCGCGGAAGTACGGGTGCATGAGCTTGTCGATGAAGGGGAAATCCAGGTGCTGCAGGTCCTGGCAAATCTCCTCGAGCGGCGCCAGGTAGCGGCGCAGGCGCAGCAGGTCGCGGCGGGTGGCCTGGATCTGTTCGACATCCTCCTGGCTCAAAGGATTGTTGAGCACCTGCTGCTCCATCTCTTCCATGCGATCGTGGTACTGGTCGAGCAGCGGCCGGTAGTTCTCGATCACGAAGCTCAGCAGCGCATAGAGCACGAAGTCCTCGCCGTGCTCGAGCATCTGCGGCTGTGCCTCGCTGCGCTGGCGCACCGCGGCGTAGGAGGGTGATTCGCCGTAGCGCGCGCTGATCACATAGCCCTTGCCGGCGAACAGCTGGGTCTCGATGAACACCAGCTTGTCGTCGTCGACGATCGGCGAGTAGACCACCATGAACAGCGCATCGCCGAAGGTTTCCAGCTTCGGCCGGGTGTGCTGCAGCAGCGCATCCTCGACGGCCAGCGGGTGCAGATTGAACTGCTGCTGCAGGCTGAGCACTTCACTGCTGCCTGGGTCGTGCAGGCCGATCCACACGAAGTGGCCGTCCTGCGCGGCCCATTGGGCGCCTTGATCGAGCGAGATATCGGAGACTTTCTTACCTTTGGCATACACCGCCGCGGCTACGACTCGGGCCATGACTTCGTGCTTCTCCTGGCTGGCTGGGGCGGCGCCGTGCGGCGCCGCATTGAGCATGGCAGATGTATTACCTGCGCGGTTATGGTGGAGCTAGAGCAACTGCTCTAAATTCGTCGCTGACGTAACCGCCCCAGAACAAGGAGCCTCACCATGTCCGAAGCCGTGCCCTTTGCCGGCGGCCGCTGCCAGTGCCCGTACACCACCTACTCGGCGGGTTCCGGCGCGCCGGTGCTGCTGATCCTGCCAGCGCTGGGGGTGGCCGCGCGCAAGTACGAAGCGCTGGCGCAGAGCCTGGTGCAGGCCGGTCTGAACGTGCTGGTGGCGGATTGGCCGGGGCAGGGCGAGAGCCGCCCGCGGCCGTCTCGACAGTTCGACTATGGCTATCGACAGCTGGTCGAGGACTTCGTGCCGCAGCTGCGCGGCGCCGCCGAGCGGCACTTTCCCGGCAGCCTGCAGGTGCTGGTCGGGCACAGCCTCGGTGGCCAGGTCGCCACGCTGTACGCCGCGGCGCATCCCAATAGCGGCGTGACGGTGATTGGCGTGGCCTGCGGCAACATTCACTACCGCCATTGGCAGGGCTTGCGCCGGCTGATGACGCCGACTGTGGCGGTGATCTTCAACCTGCTCACTGCCGTGCTGGGCTACCTGCCCGGCAAGCGCATCGGCTTCGGCGGCCACGAAGCGCGCCAGCTGATGCGTGACTGGGGTCGGGTGGCCTGGACCGGCAGCTTCCGCCACACCGGTCTGGCGCAAAGCCGCAGCGCGGACAATCCGACCCGCTCGCTGTACATCGCCATCGACGGCGACACCTTCGCGCCGCCGGCTTCCACGCGCGGTTTGGCGGAAATGATCCAGGCGCCGCCGCAGATTGACCTGCTGCCCTCGCCACGCCCACCGCAGGAGAATCCGCACAGCGCCTGGCTCAAGGCGCCGCACAGCGTGGTCGAGCGGATCGCCAGCTGGCTGGCGCAGCAACCGGCCCAGGTGGAACGACGCGCATAAAAAACCCGGCACACGCCGGGCTTCTTGCAGGGCTGGGTGGGGCTCAGACCGCGTGCTGACGATCCAGCTCGATGGACTTGTCGAGGGTCTCCAGCAGCGCCTTGCGCACTTTCAGCTTGGTGTTGCGGTGTGCGGTCATGTTGATCTTCTTCAGCTGCTGCGCCGCGGCGAGAGCAGTGGCCTGCAGCTCTTCAGCCGGCACCACCTTGTCGAGGAAGCCGGCGTCGACCGCGTCGTGCGGGTTGAACATTTCGCCGTTGATCACCGAGCGATGGAACACCGACTTGCGCAGGCGGTCACGTGCCAGCTCGATGCCGACGTGGTGCATGGTCATGCCGATCTGCACTTCGTTCAGGCCGATGCTGAACGGGCCTTCGACGCCAATGCGGTAGTCGGCAGAGAGCAGGATGAACGCACCCTTGGCCACGGCATGGCCGGGGCAGGCGACGATCACCGGGAACGGGTGGGCGAGCATGCGGCGCGCCAGGGTGGAGCCGGCAGCGACCAGGTTTATGGCGTTCTGCGGGCCGGAGGTCATCACCTTGAGGTCGTAACCGCCGGAGAGAATGCCCGGCTGGCCGGTGATGATCACCACCGCACGATCCTGCTCGGCACGGTCCAGCGCGGCGTTGAAGGCGGCGATCACGTCCGGCGAGATCGCGTTGACCTTGCCATTGCTGAGGGTGAGGGTGGCAATGCCGTCTTCGAATTGGTAGCTGATCAGGTCGCTCATGGCGGAGTTCCTTGCGGCGTGGCAGAGACTGAAAGGTGGGCAGACGTTACCCATCGACATACCCGAGGTAAAGCGCCTTGACTGACCAGCGGGTCACCTCAGTACGGTCGGCGCAATCCAGTCTTCTGGCTTAAGCGCATGAATCTTCTGCAAAAAAACTTTGCCTTTGGCGATCCATTCGGCTAGATTAGCGCGCCTCGACGGACCGCAGCGTCTGTCGAGATCCGGTGAAGTGTCCGAGCGGTTGAAGGAGCACGCCTGGAAAGTGTGTATACAGGAAACTGTATCAAGGGTTCGAATCCCTTCTTCACCGCCACTTTCGCAAAAGCCCGAGAACGATGTTCTCGGGCTTTTTTGCTTTCTGGAGTCCGACACGGGTCGCCACTGCCACAGTGCGGTGGTACAGATGTCGGCGTGCACGTCTGGAGCCGGCAATGAAAGCCACCTGGGACATCTTCTGCAGCGTCGTCGACAACTATGGCGACATTGGTGTGACCTGGCGTCTCGCTCGCCAGCTGGTGGCCGAGCACGAGCAGGGCGTGCGTCTGTGGGTGGATGATCTGCAGGCCTTCGCGCGCCTGTGTCCGCAAGCCGACCTCGCTGCCGAGCGCCAGTGGCAGCACGGCGTCGAGGTGCGCCACTGGCCGGCCGAGTGGCAGCCGGTCGAGGCTGCCGACGTGGTGATCGAGGCGTTCGCCTGTCATCTGCCTCCTGTCTATGTCGCGGCGATGGCCGCCAAGGGGCAGGTGCTGTGGCTGAACCTGGAATACCTCAGCGCCGAGGACTGGGTGGGCGGCTGCCACGGCCTGCCGTCGCTGCAGGCCAGCGGGCTGGCTAAGTACTTCTTCTTTCCTGGCTTCAGCCGCGACACCGGCGGCCTGCTGCGCGAAGCCGGCCTACTCGCACGGCGCCAGGCTTTTCAGACCGATCCTGAAGCGCGTCGGGCGTTCCTCGCCGAGCTCGGGGTGCAGCTGCAACCCGGTGCGCGGCTGATCTCGCTGTTCGCCTATGAGAATGCCGCGCTGGCCGGCTGGCTCGATGCCCTGGCGGCCGGCGCCACACCGACCCAGCTGCTGGTGCCGCAAGGACGCATCCTTGCCGATCTGCAGGCCTGGCTGAAGCTCGACGAACTGGCGGTGGGCGGCAGCTGGCGGCGCGGTAACGTGCAAGTCCATGTCTTGCCATTCGTGCGGCAGGAACAGTACGACCTGCTGCTGTGGAGCTGCGACTTCAATGCGGTGCGTGGCGAGGATTCGTTCGTGCGTGCGCAGTGGGCAGGGCGGCCGCTGCTCTGGCACATCTATGAGCAGGACGAGCACGCGCACTGGGACAAGCTCCAGGCGTTTCTCGATCGTTATCGGCAAGGCCTGTCACCGGCTGCCGACGCTGCACTGGCTGGTTTGTGGCGCGCCTGGAACGCCGGCGAGGGCATGGCCGACAGCTGGTCGGCCTGCCTGCAAAGCTGGCCGGAGCTGAGCGAGCACGCCGAGCACTGGTGCACCGAACAGGCCGCCCAGTCCGATCTTGCCGCGACGCTGGTGCTGTTTTACCGAAATTGGATATCATGCGCGGCCTAGAAATTCGTATCTCCATCTAAATCCGGATATTCGTATGAAAACCGCACAAGAAATGAAGCCCAACAGTGTGGCCCTGATCGACGGTCAACCTTGGCTGATCCAGAAAGCCGAGTTCACCAAGTCCGGTCGTAACAGCGCCATCGTCAAAATGAAGCTGAAGAACCTGATCAACGGCTCGAAGACCGAGACCGTTTACAAGGCCGACGACAAGATGGAGCCGGTGATCCTCGAGCGTAAGGAAGTGACCCTGTCCTACATCAGCGGTGACGACTACGTGTTCATGGATCCGGAGTACAACTCCTACGAGCTGCGCGCCGACGATCTGGAAAGCGTTCTGCCGTTCATCGAAGAAGGCATGACCGACATCTGCGAAGCCGTGTTCTTCGAAGGCAAAGTCATCTCCGTTGATCTGCCGACCACCATCGTGCGTCAGATCACCTACACCGAAAACTCCGCGCGTGGCGACACCTCGGGCAAGGTGATGAAGCCGGCCAAGCTGAGCAACGGTACCGAAGTCAAAGTCGCTGATTTCTGCAACATCGACGACTGGATCGAAATCGATACCCGCGACGGCTCCTACAAAGGCCGTACCCAGGCACCGCAGGCCTAAGCCTCTAGTGCAAGAAAAAGCCCGGCATCGCCGGGCTTTTTCGTTTCTGCGGTTTGCTCAGACGCTAACGTTCAGGCGCACGTCGATGTTGCCGCGGGTGGCGTTGGAGTACGGGCAGACCTGGTGGGCAGCGGCGACCAGCTCTTCGGCGGCGGCCTGGTTGAGCCCCGGCAGGCTGATGTTCAGTTGCACTTCCAGGCCGAAACCGCCGGGGATCTGGCCAATGCCGACGTTGCCGGTGATCGAGGCGTCGGCCGGGAAGGCTTGTTTCTTCTGGCTGGCGACGAACTTCAGGGCGCCGATGAAGCAGGCCGAGTAACCGGCGGCGAACAGCTGTTCCGGGTTGGTTGCTTCGCCGCCTTGGCCGCCGAGTTCGCGCGGGGTGGTCAGTTTCACGTCCAGGTAGCCGTCCGAAGAAACGGCACGGCCGTCGCGGCCCCCAGTGGCGGTAGCGGTGGCGGTGTAGAGCGCTTTGATGGCTTGCATGGCGGTATCTCCAGAATAGTTGTGCGGTAATGATTTGCGCGCTAACTAAGTGCGTGGAGCGAAAGTTAGACGCAAATTAGTTAGTGCGCAAGATAATCTTTGGAAGAGTTTGCGATAAACGCAGTGCTAGCGAGGCATAAGGCTCTAAATGGCGCTTTGCAGATTGCTGCGCAGGTCGACCAGCTCTTCCTTGAGCTCCTGAAGCTCGGGCAGTTTCTGGCCGGTGGCCTTGAAGATACAGGCAGGAATGGCCGCGGCCTGTTCCTCCAGGGCGCGGCCCTTGGCGGTCAGGCGCAGCTCCACGACGCGCTCGTCGGCGCTGCTGCGAGTGCGGTTGAGCAGGCCTTCCGCTTCCAGGCGCTTGAGCAGCGGAGTCACTGAGCCAGGGTCGGTGAGCAGGCGCTGGCTCAGCTCACCGACGGTGATGCCGTCCTCTTCCCACAGCACCAGCATCGCCAAGTATTGAGGGTAGGTGAGGTTTAGCGCCTGGAGCAGGGGCTTGTAGACCTTGGTCATCGCCAACGAAGTCGAATAAAGGGCGAAGCACAGTTGATTGGCGAGGCGTAGCTGATCGTGAGCCATGGTGGCCTCCGCAATGGGTATAGCGATTACGTTAGCGCGCATGACTACTGCGTTCAAAGGTTTTGCGCAAAGCCGGGCGCTTGCCCGGCCACGGCGGCCTCCGGCATGCTCGGCGCTGACCCTCACACGCAAGGAGCGCACCCATGAGCGAAGTCGAAAATCCCTATCAGACCCCCGTGGCCGACCTGCATACCGATTCCAGCGCGCCGCCGTTGGCCGCGCGCGGCTCGCGGCTCGGCGCGGTGCTGATCGACAGTTTGCTGATGAGCGTGCTGACCGTGCCGGTGTTGTATCTGATCGGCTTCTACGAGGGGCTCGACGAAGGCAAGCAGCCGAGCCTCGGCCTGCAGTTGGCCGGTGCATTGTTCGGCATGGTGGTGTTTTTGCTGCTCAACGGCCATCTGCTGCGACGCTATGGCCAGACCATCGGCAAGCGGCTGCTGAAGATCGCCATCGTCGACCTCAACGGCGACACCCCGGCCTGGCTGCCGATGTACCTCAAGCGCTACCTGGTCTGGGGGCTGCTGGTCTACATCCCTTACATCGGTGGGCTGCTGGTGCTGGTCGATTGCCTGTTCATCTTCCGTGGCGACCGGCGCTGCCTGCATGATCTGCTCGCCGGCACCCGCGTCGTCGCGGTGCCTTGAACACCACGGCGATCAGAGACGGAAGCCCTCGGCGATGTGCTCGGCGAGGGTTTCCGTGACTTCGCTCTGGCTGGCCTGATTGCGCAGCAGGACGATGCTGGTCAGCGGTAGCGTCGGCAAGCCTTCGGCTGCGCCGATGATGCGCATGTCCGGGGTGATCAGGCTCTGCAGCTGGGCGGTGACCGCCAGGCCGGCACTGACCACGGCAAAGATCGCCGACAGGCTCGGGCTGGTATAGGCGATGCGGTACTCGCGCTCCATGGCGTCCAGCGCGTTGCAGGCCCAGGCGCGGCAGAAGCAATCCACGTTGAACATCGCCAACGGCATCGGCGTCTGCTCGTGCGGGCTGAAGCCGATCGCTTCGGCCCACACGAAACGTTCCTGACGCAGCAGCTGGCCAATCTCCTTGCCCGGCTCGCGGGTGACGATGGTCAGGTCGAGGTCCTGGCGCTGCAGCAGCATGAACGACGGCTCGCAGTGCACCTCGACCTGCACCAGCGGGTAGGCCTGGGCGAAGCGCGAGAGGATGCCCGGCAGAAAACGCATGACGTAGTCGTCCGGCGTGCCGATGCGCACCACACCGACCATGTGCGGCTCGCGCAGGGTGCTCAGCACTTCGCCGTGCAGCTTGAGGATGCGGCGCGCGTAACCGAGCAGCACCTGGCCCTCTGGCGTCAGGCGCACCTGGCGGCCGTCGCGCTCGAACAGCGAGCGCCGCACCACGTCATCTTCGAGGCGCTTCATCTGCATGCTCACCGCCGACTGGGTGCGGTTGACCACCTCGGCGGCGCGAGTAAAACCGCCGTTATCGGCAATGGCGACGAAGCTGCGCAGCAGTTCGGTATCGATGCTCGGATACTGGGCCATTCATCAATCTCCAAGATGGCTTGCATAAGAAACATTCGTTGGATTGATCTTAAGCCCGCCGCGACACTAGCGCCATCCCCACCTGGAGGGCGGTGAAATGAAAGGACAACGCGGCTTCATCGATACCCTGCAACTCCCCGCGGCCCCGCGCGTATCCGGTCACTGGTGGCGCGCGTTGCGTCTGCAACTGCGGCGCTGGACGGAGCTGGCGCGGCAACGTCGGCAACTGGCCATGCTCAGTGACTATCAACTCAAGGACATCGGCTTGAGTCGGGCGGATATCATGGAAGAGAGCGACCGGCCATTCTGGGACGATCCCCTGAAACCCTGAGCGCACAAGGAAGCACCATGCAGGCGACTTATCACCTTGCACAGATCAACATCGCGAAAGCCCGCGAGCTGCTCGACCACCCGCTGTTGAGCGGCTTCGTGGCGCAACTCGACACCATCAACGCGCTCGCCGAGCGTAGCCCCGGATTCGTCTGGCGGCTGCAGACCGAGGAGGGCGACGCTACCTCGATTCAGGCCTTCGACGATCCGCAGATCATCGTCAACATGTCGTTGTGGACATCATTCGAAGCGCTCAAGGACTACGTCTACAGCGGCGACCACCTGGCTGTGCTGCGCCAGCGCGCGAGCTGGATGGAGAAACTGGCGACGCCCAGCCTGGCGCTGTGGTGGCTGCCGGCCGGCACGCTGCCCAGCGTCGACGATGGCAAGCGTGCGCTGCGCCTGCTCGCCGAGCAGGGCCCCAGTGCCGCGGCGTTCACTTTTGCCCGGTCGTTTGCCGCGCCCGGGGCGGCTGAGTCTGATTCCCTGATCCTCACGTTGGAGCACTGATGTTGGCGGCAATTTCATGATGCCGGTGCGCAAGAGCGCCGACCCGTTCCTGTTTCAGTTCATGTTCGGCCTCTGTGCGATCTGGGGCTTCCAGCAGGTCGCGATCAAGCTGGCGGCGCCGGATATCGCGCCGATGCTGCAGGTCACTCTGCGCTCGGCGATTGCCGCGCTGCTGGTCGGCGTGCTGCTGCTCTGGCGCGGTGAGGCGCGTGGCCGCCTGCGCGCGACCTGGTCCGGCGGCACGCTGGCTGGCGTGCTGTTCGCCCTGGAGTTCTTCTTCATCGCCCTGGGCCTGCGTTACACCTCGGCCTCGCACATGGCGGTGTTCCTCTATACCGCGCCGATCTTTTCCGCGCTCGGCCTGCACTGGCTGCTGCCCAGCGAACGGCTGCGCGCGTTGCAGTGGCTGGGCATCGGCGTGTGTTTCGCCGGCATCGCGCTGGCCTTTGGCGGTGGCGGCGGCTGGGGCGGGCTGGCCTCAGAGACGCTGCTTGGCGACCTGTTCGGCCTGTGTGCTGGTGCGGCGTGGGGCGCGACCACCGTGGCGGTGCGCAAGTCGCGGCTGTCCGAGGCGCCGCCGACCCTGACCCTGTTCTACCAACTGGCCGTCGCCACTTTGCTGCTGTTCGTCTATGTGGCCGCCAGTGGTCAGCTCGGCCCGGTGCGCTGGACGCCGATCGCCATCGGCAGCGTGCTGATGCAGGGGGTGGTGGTGTCGTTCCTCAGTTACTTCGCCTGGTTCTGGCTGTTGCGCCGCTACCTGGCGTCGAACATGGCGGTGTTTTCCTTCATGACCCCATTGTTCGGGGTCAGCTTCGGCGTACTGGTGCTCGACGAGCCGCTGAGCCTGAACTTCATCGGCGGCGCGGTACTGGTGCTGCTTGGCATCACCCTGGTCAGCGGCGAGACCTGGTTGCGCAATCGCTTGGCCGGCGCCGGGCGTGTGCCTTAGGGTAGGGCATCGTCCGTTCGAGGTTGCGCCATGCCCACCGTCGAGTCGTTGTCGCTGCAACAAGCCCGTCGCCTGGCACTGAGCGCGCAAGGTTTCGGCCGGCGGGTGCCAAAGCAGGTCAAGGCAAACCACCTCTCGCAGCTGATCGAGCAGCTGGGCGTGGTGCAGATCGACTCGGTGAATGCCTTGGTGCGCTCGCACTACCTGCCGCTGTTCTCCCGCCTCGGCGACTACCCCCAGGCGCTGCTTGAGCAGATCGCCTGGGGGCCACGGCGCAGTCGCAAACTGTTCGAATACTGGGGCCACGAGGCCTCGTTGCTGCCGCTGGAGCTCTATCCGCTGCTGCGTTGGCGCATGCGCCGGGCGGCCAACGGGCAGGGCATCTACCCGCAGCTGGCGCGTTTCGGGCGCGAACAGCAGGACGTGGTGCAACGGGTCCTGCAGACCGTGCGCGAGCAAGGCGCGCTGGGTGCCGGCAGCCTGAGCACCCGCGAGGAGCGCGCGGGGCCCTGGTGGGACTGGAGCGCGGAGAAGCATGCGCTGGAGTGGCTGTTCGCTGCGGGCGAAGTGACGGTCGCCGGGCGGCGCGGCTTCGAGCGCCTCTACGATCTACCCGAGCGGGTGCTGCCGGCGGAGTTGCTCAATGGTCACGAGCCGGACGAGGCAGCCGCACAGCGCCAGCTGCTGTTGCGCGCGGCAACCAGCCTGGGGGTGGCGACCGCCCAGGACCTGCGCGACTACTTCCGCCTCGACCTGCGCGACACCCGCCAGCGCCTGGTCGAGCTGGTGGAGAACGGCGAACTGGTCGAACTGCGTGTGCAGGGCTGGAACCAGCCGGCCTACAGCGCCGGCGAGCCCCGGGTGCTGCGGCGCCTGCACGCCAGCGCTTTGCTGTCGCCGTTCGACTCGCTGGTCTGGGAGCGCGAGCGCACCGAGCGTTTGTTCGATTTTCGTTATCGCCTGGAAATCTACACGCCGCCGCACAAGCGGGTGTACGGCTACTACGTGTTGCCGTTCCTGCATGGCGAACGCATTGCTGCGCGCGTCGACCTGCGCGCCCAGCGGGCGCACAACCGGCTGGCGGTGCATGCGGTGCACGAGGAGGCGCGGGGGCTGGACGAGGAGGGTCTGCTCGCGTTGGCTGGGCAATTGCGCGCATTGGCGGATTGGCTGGGGTTGGCGCATGTCCAGCTGAATTGCACGCGGGCCGGCGGTGCGCGGTTGAAGCCGTTACTGGGCTAGCGGGGCGGCGATTGCCGTCGGTGCCTGGGTATAGGGGGCGCTGGTGGGCCTGGGACGGTAACGCCAGCGTCTACGGGACGATTTCTGGGTCCCCGCCTGAGCGGGGACGACGGGGGCGTGAGCACAGCGCACTACCTCACCCCGTCATTCCCGCGCAGGCGGGAATCCAGCGGCCGGCAACATCATCCCCGGTCGTCAGGCCAAGGCCTAGCGGCGAACCTGCTTGAGGGTCTCGGCGATCATGAACGCCAGCTCCAGCGACTGGTCGGCGTTCATCCGCGGGTCGCAATGGGTGTGGTAGCGGTCGGACAGGCCGTCCTCGGTGATCGGCCGCGAGCCGCCGATGCACTCGGTGACGTTCTGCCCGGTCATCTCGATGTGGATGCCACCGGCGTAAGTACCCTCGGCCTGGTGCACGTCGAAGAACTGCCGCACTTCGCGGAGGATCTGCGCGAAATCGCGGGTCTTGTAGCCACTCGAGGCCTTGATGGTGTTGCCGTGCATGGGGTCGGAACTCCACAGCACCTGGCGGCCGTTTTCCTTCACCTTGCGCAGCAGTTTCGGGAAGTTCGCTTCGACCTTGTCGGCACCCATACGCACGATCAGGTTGAGGCGGCCTGGGTCGTTGTCCGGGTTGAGGATGTCGATCAGGCGGATCAGCTCGTCTGGGTCCATGCTCGGGCCGACTTTCACGCCGATCGGGTTGCCGACGCCGCGCAGGAACTCGACGTGCGCGCCGTCCAGCTGGCGGGTACGGTCGCCGATCCACAGCATGTGCGCCGAGCAGTCGTACCAGCCGCCGGTGAGGCTGTCCTTGCGCACGAAGGCCTGCTCGTAGTTGAGCAGCAGCGCCTCGTGGGCGGTGAAGAAGCTGACTTCGCGCAGTTGCGGCGAGGTGTCCAGGCCGCAGGCACGCATGAACGCCAGGGTCTCGTCGATGCGGTCGGCGAGCTGGCTGTAGCGCTCGGCCAGCGCCGAGTTGGCGATGAAGTCGAGGTTCCACTTGTGCACTTCGTGCAGGTCGGCGAAACCGCCCTGAGCGAAGGCGCGCAGCAGGTTCAGGGTGGCGGTGGCCTGGTGGTAGGCCTGCAGCAGGCGCTGCGGGTCCGGCACGCGGCTGGCGGGGTCGAAGCCGATGCCGTTGACGATATCGCCGCGGTAGGCCGGCAGGGTCACGCCGTTGATGGTCTCGTCGTTGGCCGAGCGCGGCTTGGCGAACTGACCGGCCATGCGCCCGACTTTCACCACCGGGCAGCCGGCGGCGAAGGTCATGACGATCGCCATCTGCAGCAGCACCTTGAAGGTGTCGCGAATCTTCAGCGTGGAGAACTCGGCGAAGCTCTCCGCGCAGTCACCGCCCTGGAGCAGGAAGGCGCGGCCCTGGGTGACCTCGGCGAACTGGCGGCGCAGCTCACGCGCTTCGCCGGCGAACACCAGCGGCGGGAAGCTCGCCAGGGTGCGTTCGACTTCGCTGACGCGGGCGGCGTCCGGGTAGATAGGTTGTTGCTGGATCGGCTTGTCTCTCCAGCTTTCGGGGCTCCAGGCTTGGCTCATCACGGACTCGATTCGGCAGTGTTCTAGGAATGTCCGCATGGTAACTCATCGCCGCCACGGCTGGCTGCCGATGGCGGTGATAGCCAGGCTGTATCAATGCCTCGGCGCTTGGCTCGCCTGGAGTGGCGAGCGATGCGTAACCCCTCCGACGAGCAGTGACGCCGGCTTAGGCGCGCCAGGCGAGCAGCGCTCCGGTGACGCACAGCAGCAGGTAGATGCCGATGCGAAAGTGCTGTTCGGCGACGCGGTGGTGCAGGCGCTCGCCGAGCAGCACGCCGACGGCCAGCAGCGGCAGGTAGGCGGCGATGTGTGGCAGCGCGGGCGTCAGGCTGCCCTTGGCCAGGAACGCCAGGGTCAGCAGGCTGTTGAGGCTGAACCAGACGCACACCAGAGTGGCGCGAAAGCGTGCCTTGTCCAGTTCGGTGGCGGCCAGGGCGTAGACCAGCAGCGGCCCGCCGGAGGCGAACAGGCCGTGGGTGATGCCGGCGGCGCCGATCTGCAGGCGGGTCATCCACAGCGGCGGCTGCGCGGCGGCCTTGTTCTGGCCCATGCGCAGCAGTTCGCGCACGGCGAACCAGACGATCAGCACGCCGAAGCCCTGCTTCAGCGAGGCGTCGCTGAGCCATGGGCTGAGGACGACCCCGGCCACGGTGCCGAGCGCCATGCACGGCAGGATCAGGCCGAGCAGCAGGCGGCGGTCGATGTGCTGGCGCAGCTTCCAGGTCAGGTAGCCGCTCATGAAGATGTTCAGTGCCACCAGCACCGGCAGCATGTCCTTGATCGGTAGCACCAGGGCGCCAAGCGACAGGGCGATCACCACGCTGCCGAAGCCGGTCATGGCCTCCAGGGTGTAGGCGAGGAAGATGAAGGCGCCGAGTAGCAGCCAGGGGTCGAGCATGGTCAGTGTCCTTGGACGGGCGATGGTGTAGGGCGGAGTGATCAGCGAGCGCGACGAACTCGGCGTGGCCTGCTTATCGCGAATGAATTCGCTCCTACGGGTTGTTGATGGCGCCGTAGTAGCGGATTGCTCCGCAATCGGGGCTGGAGTCAGTGCGGTAGTTCACCCGCGAAGCGGCGGCTCATCTGCCCGTAGTAGAAGCCCGGGGCGATGCGCCAGAGCAGGCTGGCCAGCCTGCTGCCGCGATCCGGGAACAGCCGTTCGCGGCCGGCGGCATCGGCCTGCAGAATCTGCTCGGCCATCCACTCGGCGCCGCGCACCTTGCCGATGGTCGAGCGCGCATGGCCGGCGGGCTGGCCGTCGGCGCCGAGCGCGTGGCGTTCGATGCTGGTGTCGAGAAAGCTCGGGTAGACCAGCAGCAGGCCGATGCCGTCCTGGCTCAGTTCGGCGCGCAGCACCTCGAAGAACTGGCTCAGCGCCCCCTTTGCCGCGCAATAGCCGGCGCGGCCGAGCACCGGCAGCCAGCCGGCCATCGAGCCGATGGTGACGATCCGGCCCTGGCTCTGGCGCAGCAGCGGCAGGGCGGCGAGGCTCAGCTCCACCGGTGCCTGGTAGTCCACCGCCATGACCTTGCGGAACACCGCCGGGTCGGTGCGCGTGGCGGGCGAGCGGTGGGTGATGCCGGCGTTGTTGATCAGCAGGTCGAGGCGCCCGAAGCGCTCGCGGCAACGCTCGAGCAGGCGCTGCTGCAGCTGCGTGTCGGTGATGTCGCCGGCGACGGCGGAGACGCGTTCGTCACCCAGCTCGCGGACCCGCTGGGCGAGCAGCGTGTCGTCGATATCGGTGAGCAGTAACTGATCGCCACGCGCGTGGCAGCTGCGCGCCAGCGCCCAGCCGAGGCCGTTGGCGGCCCCGGTGATCAGGGTGACGCTCATGGCTGCGCGACTGGGTGGAGCGCGGCGCTACTGGCCGCGGGCAGGCCGGCGGCCAGTTCCTGGCTGTGCTGCTTAATGCTGGCGCGGTAGCTGTCCTTATGCACGTAGTAGGCCATGCGCTCGAGGTCCAGGTAGTCGTAGCCGCCGTCGAGGCGGATGCCGGCGCGCTCGCGCTTGAGCGCCTTGAAGCGCTGCGCCGCATCGCTGCCGCTCTGCAGCTGGCGGATGTAACGGGCGACCAGTTCGGCCTGCTCGTCACGGCCCTGCCAGCCGAGGCCGGACGCCTCGACCATGCCCATCATGAACAGGTCGTCGTACTCCGGGTGGAACACGTTGAGGTACAGCTGTGGCGCACCGGCGCGCTGCGGCCAGTTGAGGTGGGCGCGGTCGATGAACGGGTAGTCCAGCTTGTAGCCGGTACCCATCAGGATCAGGTCGTACTCGGCCTGCTCGCCGTCGGTGAAGGTCACCTGCTTGCCGTCGATCTTGGCGATGTCGCGGCGCGCCTTGATGTCGCCGTGGCCGAGGTGGTGCAGGACCAGCGAGTTCATCACCGGGTGCGATTCGTAGAGCTTGTAGTCGGGGTCGGGCAGGCCGTACTGCGACGGCTTGCCGACCAGCGCGCGGACCAGCAGACCGTCGAGCTTTTGCTTGAGCGGGCGCGGCAGCTTGATCGCGCCGCCGAAGGTGTCGGTCGGCTTGCCGAGGATGAATTTGGGCAAGAAGTAGTAGCCACGACGCACCGATAGGTCGACTGAGGCGGCGCGGTGCACCGCGTCGACGGCGATGTCGCAGGCCGAGTTGCCGCAGCCGACCACCAGCACGCGCTTGCCCTCGAACACCGCTGGCGAGCAGTACTCGCTGGAGTGCAGCAGCTCGCCGCCGAACTCGCCGGGCAGACGTGGCAGGTTGGGGGTGTGCAGGGTGCCGTTGGCGATCAGCACGCCGTCGAAGTGCCACTCGCGCTGTTCGCCGGCGCGCTCGCTGGTCAGCTTCCAGCCCTGTTCCAGGCGCTCGACGCTGACCACGCGGGTGTTGAACTGATAGTGCTCGTAGAGGCCGAACTGCTTGGCGTAGTCGCGGAAGTAGCGGCGCATCTCGCTGTGGTGCGGGTACGGCGCGACGTCGGCGCGCATCGGGAATTCGCTGAACTCGGTGGTGCCCTTGGAGGAAATCAGGTGCGCCGATTCGTACATGGTGCTGTGCGGGTTATCGATGTCCCACAGGCCACCGACGTCGCTGTGCAGCTCGAAGCCGACGAAGGGAATGCCGTGCTTGTGCAGCTGCCGGGCAGTGCACAGGCCCATGGGGCCAGCGCCGATAATGGCGTACATAGGGAACCTCGACCGTCTTGTTGGTATGACGGAATTATCCCGTGACCGGGGCCTGCTTCTTCAATGACAATCGGCGCCGATAACCATTGGGCGGTTGGTCGGCGATGTCACGCCGCGTCCGGGAGGAGTTGGTTGGTGTCGCACGAAGACTTGAAAGAAGAGCGCCTGCTGGCCGAAGTGCACGATGCCTTCGGCGTGATCCGCGTGGTCGAGATCGGCGACTACCGGTTCCTCGAGTTCGGTGAGGCCATCGAGCAGAGCTGCGTGTTCACCGCCGATCCGAGCTGGCTGGAGTACGACTACACGCGCGCCATGCTGCTCGCCGCGCTGGCCCATTCGGGTGCGGAAAGCGCGCTGTTCCTCGGCCTCGGCGCCGGCACCCTGACCCAGGCCTGCCTGAAGTTCGTCAGCACTCTGGAAGACGTCGAAGCCATCGAGCTGCGTCCCGAGGTGCCGCGTCTGGCCATCGAGTACCTCGGTCTCGACGACGACCCGCGCCTGACCCTGCGCGTCGGCGACGCTATGGAACTGCTGCCCACCGCCGAGCGTGCCGACCTGATCTTTCTCGACCTGTACACCGACACCGGCCCCGGCGTCGGCCACCTCGCCTGGAACTTCCTCCAAGCCTGTCAGCAGCACCTCAATCCGGGCGGCTGGCTGGTGATCAACCAGTGGGGCACCGACGCTGGTGCGCCGCTGGGCGCCGCGCTGCTGCGCGGTCTGTTCTACCGCCATTACTGGGAGATTCCGGTGAAGGAGGGCAACGTGGTGCTGCTTATTCCCGCCGATCTCGATCAGACCCTCGATGTTGCCGCGCTGAGCGAGCGGGCCCGCGCGCTGGCGCCGCGCCTGGGCTACTCGCTGCAGTCGCTGATCGACGTGATGCGCCCGGCGAGCTGACGCGCTGCACCGCGATCCGCAGCGCTGGGTGGTTTTGGTGCATTTGCCGCGCGCAGCGCCGCCCCGAAGCTGCGGGGTTTCCCGCCGCAGACCCCGCAACCCGCAGGCTAGACGCTCTCTGGCCTGCATATTGCTGAGATGCTGGCTCCTTGATGTCATGTAGTAAGGAGCCCCCGCATGTCTCTTCTGCAAAGTACCGCGATGCACCTGTCGCCCGCCGAGCGCGCCTGGCTGCCCTGGTTCGGCAAGGCCGGCAAGCTGGCGATGTCGCGCGCCTGCTGGCTCAACCGCAGCATCTACCCGCAGGTCGAACGGACCTTCGAGGGCATCGCCCAGACCCGCGTGCGCATCCTGCAGAACTGGGCGCGCGCCAACTGGGAACACATGGCCGAGCTGGCCGCGGCGCTCGGTGACCAGCTCGCCAGTGGCGACGCCAGTCTGCTTGCCGAGAAGCGCCGTCAGGCCGGCGATTTTTCCGAACTGTTCGTCGTCGGACGTGACGGCAAGGTCCTTGCTTCGACCCACGCCGCCCACGTCGGCGCCAGCGATCTGCAGCCGGCGGCGCTGGCCGCCGGGCTCAAGCAGGCGTTCCTGCACGGCCCCTACGTCGACCCGTTGACCCAGGCCATCGGCCCGTCCAGTTCGCGCTTCCACGATGCGGTGACGCTGATGTTCTACCAGCCCATCAAGGTCGCCGGCGAGGTGCAGGGTTGCCTGTGTGGACGGGTGCCGAACGACGTGCTCGGCGACCTGATCCAGCGCGAAGCCGGGCACATCTACCCGGAGTCCGGGGACAACTACCTGTTCATGGTCGAGGCGCGCTTCGACCGGCGTATAGAGCCGGGCACCGCGCTGTCGCGCTCGCGCTTCGAGGACAACACCTTCAGCCACGGCGAGAACCTGAAGAGCGGGGTGAATACCGACTGGGGCGTGGTGCGTGTGCGCGAGCACACCGAGCTGGAGCTGCGCTTCGTCGATCCGGCCACCGGCCAGTTGCACCCCGGGGTGCGCGAAACGATCCGCAACGGCGCCAACCTGTTCGTCACCTATCCCGGCTACTCCGACTACCGGCACATCCCGGTGATAGGCAAGGGCGTGACCTTTGAGCTGCCCGGCTCGCCCGACCGCTGGGGAATGATGTGCGAGGCCGACCTGGAGGAGGTCTACCGGCGTCGTTCGCTGAGCCTCGGGCTGATGAAGACCTATCTCGCCACCGTCACCGTGCTGTTCGCCATCCGCAGCCTGCTCCAGCACTTCAGCGGCCTGCCGTTGTGGGCGCTGGACCTGGTCGACGGCGGCATGCTGCTCGGCGGCGCCTGGTGCTTCGCGACCTTCGGGCCGAAGCGTCTGGCGGCGCGGATGATGGGTATGACCGAGGTGATCCGCACCATCGCCGAAGGCGAGGGCAACCTGCGCCAGCGCCTCGACAGCAGTCGCCTGGTGGCGGACGAGACCGGCGACATGGGCCGCTGGATTAACAGTTTCATCGACAACCTCGACGGCATCGTCGGCCAGGTGATCCAGGCCTCGCTCAGCGTGCGGCAGACCAACGAGGCGATGCTCGACCGCAGCAGCGAGGCGGGCAAGACCACCCGCGAGGTGACCGAGGCGGTGCACCGCATGCTGTTGCTGGTCGAGGAGCAGCTCGGCGAGATCCAGCAGGCCTCGATGACCGCCGAGGAAATGAAGCAGGCGATGGATGAGGTGGTCGAGCGTGCCCGCGAGCGCTTCGCGGTGGTGCGCGCTGGCACCCAGTCGATCCGCGACGTGGTGGCGCGCTCGGCGCGCAGCGTGCAGTCGCTGGACAGTCGCATGGGCGAGATCGGCAACATTGTCGGCCTGATCACCGATATCACCAACCAGACCAACCTGCTGGCCCTCAACGCGGCGATCGAGGCGGCGCGGGCAGGCGAGCACGGACGGGGTTTCGCCGTGGTGGCCGGCGAGGTGCGCACCCTGGCGTCGCGCACGGCCAGCGCGGCGGCGGACATCCGCAGCATGGTCGAGGGCCTGCAGAGCGAGACCCAGGAGGCGGTGGCGTTCATGCAGGAAGGGGTGAAGAACGTCGACAGCAGCCTGCGCATGACCGAGGAAGCGTCCTCGGAAAACCTGCATCTGCACCAGACCGTCGAGCGCATGTTCGAGATCATCCAGCAGCTCAACGAGCGCAGCCTGGACTACGGGCAGAGCATCCGCAGCGTCGACCAGGCCTCCGGGGAGATGGGCGAGACCGTCGGTGTGCTGCACTCCAGCGCCGAGACGGTGCGCCACACGGCGAGCAAACTGCAGCAGCTGGTCGGCCAGTTCCGGGTCAGTTCGACGGCAGTGGCGGCCTGACCCGTAGGAGCGAATTCATTCGCGATAACCGGCAGCTCTGCGTTGCCGCTGTTCGCGAATGAATTCGCTCCTACAGGTTGTCAGCGGCCCTTGAAGTCGCCGGGCCGGCGCTCCTGCATGGCTCGCAGGCCCTCGGCGGCGTCTTCGCTGGCCATTAGCGCCGGCACCTGGGTGGCGAAGCTGGCGATCGCCGCACTTTCGCCTTCGGTGAGCGCCTGGCGGGCCGAGGCGAGGGTCGCCTGGACGCCCAGTGGGGCCTGCTCGGCGATTCGCTCGGCGAGCTGCAGGGCACGCGGCATCAGCTCTTCCGGGGCGACCACTTCCTGGACCAGGCCGAGGCGGTAGGCCTCGAAGGCGTCGAACTGGTCGCCGGTGAGCAGCCAGCGCATCGCATTGCCCCAGCCGGCGATCTTCGGCAGGCGCAGGGTGGCGCCGGCGAACGGGAAGATGCCGCGTTGCACTTCCATCTGCGCGAAGCGCGCATTGCTGGAGCAGAGGTTGATGTCCGAAGCGAGCATCAGCTCGATGCCGACAGTGAAACAGTAACCTTGCGCAGCAACGATCACCGGCTTGCTGACCCGCTGGCCGCCAAAGGTGCCGAACGGGTCGCGGCCCTTGGCCGGGACTTTCCAGCCGGCCGCCAAGCTCGGGCCGATGCTGGGCAGGTCCATGCCGCCGGTGAAGTGCTCGCCGTGGGCGAACACCAGGGCGACCCGCGCGTCGGGGTCGCGCTCGAACTCGCCGTAGGCCAGGCACAGCTCGGTGAGCATCGTCAGGTCGAAGGCGTTGCGTTTGTCGACACGATCCAGGCCAATCAGCAGGAGGTGGCCACGCTTTTCACGGGTGACGCGGCCGCTGGAGCTGTGAGTCATGCCGGCATTTCCTTTGTGTGGGGTGAGGGCGCGAACGCCTTGTATAACGCGGCATTGCAGGGTTTGTCCAAGCCTGCCGCAGATGACCGTCCAGCCGGCTGGGCCGGGATTTTCTGCGCGTGGCCGATTTTTTGCTGTATAGTGCGCGCCGGCCGTAAACCGGTCGCGTTAGAGGTAGTGCAATCTCCCCCGAAGCCTCGCTTCGGCAGCGTGTCCGCTCTGCGGGCTATCCTTGACGATTCACCCATTCACACTTTTCGCAGATCCCCGCCATACAGGCTGCCAGGGTGACCCATCGGGTCGGACACGGCATGCGCAGTCTAGGGCATGGGTCTTTGCGGATTTAGAGGCAGACCCATGACTCAGGTAACCGGCGGCTTCGCCGAGCTCGACCTTCTTCCTTCTATTGTTGCGGCGGTCATCGCCACCGGCTACGAAGAGCCTTCGCCGATCCAGGCGCAAGCGATCCCGATGATCCTCGCCGGCCACGACGTGATCGGCCAGGCGCAGACCGGTACCGGCAAGACCGCGGCCTTCGCGCTGCCGATCCTCAGCCGCATCGACCCGGCCAAGCGTGAGCCGCAAGTTCTGGTGCTGGCGCCGACTCGCGAGCTGGCCCTGCAAGTGGCCACCGCGTTCGAGACCTACTCCAAGCAGATGCCGGGCGTGAACGTCATCGCCGTGTACGGCGGCGCGCCGATGGGCCCGCAGCTCAAGGCGATTCGCCAGGGCGCGCAGATCATCGTCGCCACCCCGGGCCGCCTGTGCGACCACCTGCGCCGCGACGAGAACATGCTGTCCACCGTGCACCACCTGGTGCTCGACGAAGCTGACGAGATGCTCAAGCTCGGCTTCATGGACGACCTGGAAGTGATCTTCAACGCGATGCCGGAAAGCCGCCAGACCGTGCTGTTCTCCGCCACGCTGCCGGCTTCGATCCGTGCCATCGCCGAGCGCCACCTGCGCGAGCCGAAGCACATCAAGATCGCCGCCAAGACCCAGACTGTGACCGCGATCGAGCAGGCCCACCTGATGGTGCATGCCGATCAGAAGATCCCGGCGGTGCTCAGCCTGCTGGAAGTCGAAGACTTCGACGCGCTGATCGCTTTCGTGCGTACCAAGCAGGCCACCCTGGACGTCACCTCGGCCCTCGAAGCCAAGGGCTACAAGGTAGCCGCACTGAACGGCGACATCGCCCAAAACCAGCGTGAGCGCGTCATCGAATCGCTGAAAGACGGTCGTCTCGACATCGTGGTTGCCACCGACGTGGCGGCGCGCGGTCTCGACGTGCCGCGCATCACCCACGTGTTCAACATCGACATGCCGTATGACCCCGAGTCCTACGTGCACCGCATCGGTCGTACCGGCCGTGCCGGTCGCGAAGGCCGTGCGCTGCTGCTGGTGACCCCGCGCGAGCGTCGTATGCTGCAGGTCATCGAGCGCGTGACCGGCCAGAAAGTCGCCGAGGCGCGTCTGCCCAACGCCCAGCAGGTGCTGGATGCGCGTATCCGCAAGCTGACTGCCGGCCTGCAGCCGCTGGTCGCCACCGCCGAGGCTAGCCACGGCGAGCTGCTCGACCGTCTGGTTGCCGACCTGGCGTGCGACCCGCGCGCCCTGGCCAGCGCCCTGCTAGCCAAGGTGACTCAGGGTCAGTCGCTGAGCCTCGCCGAGCTGGAGCGCGAGCAGCCGCTGGTGCCGGGTGGTGGCCCGCAGCGCGAGCGCGCCCCGCGTGGCGAGTTTCGCGAGCGTGACGCCAGTCGTGGTGATCCGCGCGAGCGTCGCGCGCCGATGCCGCTGGGCGAAGGCCGCGTACGTTGCCGTACTGCGCTGGGTCTGCGCGACGGCATCGCCGCCCGCAACTTGCTCGGCGCGATCCTCAACGAAGGCGGCCTGGCCCGCGAAGCGATCGGTCGCATTCAGGTGCGCGAGACCTTCAGCCTGGTCGAGCTGCCGGAAGAAGGCCTCGAGCGTCTGCTCGGCAAGCTGAAGGACACCCGCGTCGGCGGCAAGCAGCTCAAGCTGCGCCGTTATCGCGAGGACTAATCCTCGGCCAAGAAAAAGCCCCGCCATGTGCGGGGCTTTTTCGTTTCCGGGTGGCGCTCAGTCGAAGCGGTAGATGTCCATGCCCAAGGCGCCGAGGGTGAAACCTTGGTGAACCAGGGCGAAGTGCTGGCCGGCACCGCGGGCGAAGTACAGCGGCAGCAGGTGCTCGTCGCTCGGGTGGTTGCGCGCCGCGTGTGGCGCCCGGTTGCGGTAGTCATGCAGCGCCGTTTCGTCGTCGCTGGCCAATTGCTCGACGATCCAGTCGCGGAACTCGCGAGCCCAGGGCTCGACGACTTCCGGTCCGGCGCGCCAGTCCAGTTCGCCGAGGTTGTGGGTGATGCTGCCCGAGCCGATCAGCAGTACGCCGTCTTGCCGCAGGTGTGCCAGGGCCTGCCCCACGCGGGTCTGGAAGGCTGGGCCGAGGCGGCTGGGCAGTGACAGCTGGACGACGGGCACGTCAGCGTCCGGATACATCAGCGACAACGGCACCCAGGTGCCGTGATCGAACGGCCGCTGTGCGTCGAGCCTGGCGGGCAGGCCCTGTTCGCTCAGCAGTTCGGCCACCTGGTGCGCCAGTTCGGGCGCACCGGGGGCGGGGTATTGCACGGCGTAGAGCTCCGCCGGAAAACCACCGAAGTCATGCCAGGTCGCTGGCTGCGCGGCGCTGCTGAGCAACAGTTCAGGGCTTTCCCAGTGCGCGGACACCACCAGGATGACGCGCGGCTTGGGCAGCTCGGCAGCCAGGCGGGCGAGCGCGGGGCCACTCGCGCCGGGTTGCAGGGCGAGCATCGGCGAACCGTGGGAGATGAACAGGCTGGGCAACATGGGGCAGTCCTCGTAAGTCATGCGCTATTGTCCCCAGGCTATCTATCGACAACCAGCATAAATTCTTGGCGATTCCCATCGAATCAGCTGATGGAGTGAGCCATAAAAAAGGCGGCCCGCAGGCCGCCTTTTCAGTTGTGTGCCGATCAGGCTGCGCGACGGCGCAGGGCCTCGATGCGCTGCTCCAGCGGCGGGTGGCTCATGAACAGGCTCTTCAGGCCGTGCTTGATGCCGCCGTTGATGCCGAACGCGGTCAGGCTGTCGGGCATGTGCACCGGCACGCCTTGTTCGGCGCGCAGGCGCTGCAGGGCGTTGATCATCGCTCCGGTGCCGGCCAGGTGAGCGCCTGCTTCGTCGGCGCGGAATTCGCGGCGGCGCGAGAACCACATGACGATTGCGGTGGCGAGGAAGCCGAGTACCAGTTCGGCGACGATGGTCGCGATGTAGAAGGCCGGACCGTTGCCTTCCTCGGTCTTGAACACCACCTTGTCGACGAAGTTGCCGATGATCCGCGCGAAGAACATCACGAAGGTGTTCACCACGCCCTGCACCAGGGCCAGGGTGACCATGTCGCCGTTGGCCACGTGGCCGATCTCGTGGGCCAGCACGGCCTTCACTTCATCCGGCGAGAAGCGCTCGAGCAGGCCCTGGCTGACTGCGACCAGCGCGTCGTTCTTGTTCCAGCCGGTGGCGAAGGCGTTTGACTCGTAGGCCGGGAAGATCCCGACTTCCGGCATCTTGATGCCGGCGTCGCGGGACAGCTCTTCGACGGTCTGCAGCAGCCATTGTTCGTGACGGGTGCGCGGCTGGCTGATGATCTGGGTGCCGGTGCTCATCTTCGCCATCCACTTGGAGATGAACAGCGAGAACAGCGAGCCGGCGAAGCCGAACACGGCGCAGAACACCAGCAGCTGCTGCAGGTTGAGATCGACGCCGTTGGCTGCCATGAACCCGTTGAAGCCGAACAGGCTGAGGGTGATGCTGGCGATCAGCACCACCGCCAGGTTGGTAGCCAGGAACAGCAGGATGCGCATCATGGTGTAAAGCTTCTCCTCACGGCGAGAGACAGAGTTATTTTGCTATGCGGGCTATATAAGGGTTGCCCCGAGCCCGTTCAACCGAGCGACTATTTCAAGCTATGTCGCTAGCGCCGTCGAACAGCAGTCGCGCCAGGCGGGCGACCCGCTCGCTGTGCCCGCTGGCGATGGCTTCGCGCAGCTGATGAGCGAGGCTGGCACACACGCGGCGCACGCTGGCGGGGAGGGGCTCGTCGTCGCGGACTGCATGCGGCAGCCCGCGCGACAGGCGCAGGAAGCCCTTCTCGCTGAGTACCGCCTGGTCCAGTGCGTCGTACTGGATGGTTGATTCATAGCGCAGATAACCCTCGTCGGCCAGCCACAGCAGCGCGCCCAGGCAACTCTGGTGGCGCTTGCTGGGCAAGCCGAACTCGTCGGGTTCTTCGCGGCCGATCAGGTCTTCGACATACAGCGCGATCTTGCGCGGGAAGGCCTGGTAGAGCGCCAGCAGGCCGGCGGCGCAGTCCTTGTAGAAGTCGTCGATCTGCAGGTCCATGCGGGCGCCGTCGCGATTACTGGCTGTAGGTCTTGAGGAAGTTGCCGATGCGCCCGATGGCCTGCTCGAGGTCGTCGACGCGCGGCAGGGTGACCACGCGGAAGTGGTCCGGCCACGGCCAGTTGAATGCTGTGCCCTGGACAACCAGCAGCTTCTCGGAGAGCAGCAGGTCGAGGACGAATTTCTCGTCGTTGTGGATCGGGCAGACCTTCGGGTCGATCTTCGGGAAGGCGTACAGCGCGCCCATCGGCTTGACGCAGCTGACCCCAGGGATGTCGTTGAGCAGTTCCCAGGCGCGGTTGCGCTGCTCGAGCAGGCGGCCGTTGGGCAGCACCAGGTCATTGATGCTCTGGTAGCCGCCGAGCGCGGTCTGGATTGCATGCTGGCTTGGCACGTTGGCGCACAGGCGCATGTTGGCGAGGATATCCAGGCCTTCGATGTAGCTCTGCGCCTTGTGCTTCGGCCCGGAGATCGCCACCCAGCCGGAGCGGAAGCCGGCGACCCGGTAGGACTTGGACAGCCCGTTGAAGGTCAGGCACAGCACGTCCGGGGCCAGCGAGGCGGTGGAGATGTGCTGGGCTTCGTCGTAGAGGATCTTGTCGTAGATCTCGTCGGAGAACACCACCAGGTTGTGCTGGCGCGCCAGTTCGACGATATCCAGCAGCACTTCCTTGGAGTACACCGCGCCGGTCGGGTTGTTCGGGTTGATCAGTACCAGCGCCTTGGTGTTGCTGGTGATCTTCGCCTTCATGTCGGCGATGTCCGGGAACCAGCCGGCCTGCTCGTCGCACAGGTAGTGCACCGGCTTGCCGCCGGCCAGCGCCACCGCGGCGGTCCACAGCGGGTAGTCCGGGGCGGGGATCAGCACCTCGTCGCCGTTGTTGAGCAGCGCCTGCATGGCCATCACGATCAGCTCGGACACTCCGTTACCGAGGTAGATGTCCTCGATGCCGACGCCTTCCACCTGCTTCTGCTGGTAGTACTGCATCACCGCCTTGCGCGCGCTGAACAGGCCCTTGGAGTCGCTGTAGCCCTGCGCGGTCGGCAGGTTGCGGATCACGTCCTGGAGAATCTCGTCGGGCGCTTCGAAGCCGAACGGCGCCGGGTTGCCGATGTTCAGCTTGAGAATGCGTTGACCTTCTTCTTCCAGGCGCTTGGCGTGTTTGAGCACCGGGCCGCGGATGTCGTAGCAGACGTTGGCGAGCTTGTTGGATTTGCTGACCTGCATAGGAGAGTCCTGAATGAACGAACGCCGCAGAAATGGCTGGTAAAGAGTCAGCTGGAGGCGGCTTGGCAGCCTGTAACGCGGGTGACAGACTGGCGGCTTAAGAGTGCGGCAATCATACGTGCGGGCCGGGGCATGGAAAAGGTACCGGCTGGCTTTTTTGATCATGAGGTAAGCCAATGGAAAAGCTCGAAAAACCCCTGGAAGAATGGCGTGACGAACTGTCCGACACGCAATTCCATGTCTGCCGTCTGGGCGGTACGGAGCGCGCGTTCACCGGCGAGTATTACGCGACGAAAACCCCCGGCATTTACCACTGTGCCTGCTGCGCGACGGCACTGTTCGATTCCGACGCCAAATACGATTCCGGCAGCGGCTGGCCGAGCTATTTCCAGCCGGTGTCCGAGCAGGCGATCGCCAGCAAGGAAGACTTCAGTCACGGCATGCACCGTATCGAGGTGAAGTGCGCCAAGTGCGACGCGCACCTGGGGCATGTGTTCCCGGACGGCCCGGCGCCGACCGGCCTGCGCTACTGCATCAATTCGGCGTCGCTGAAGCTCGTGCCGAAGGCCTGAGCAAGGGCTCGCCCGGGTGGCGGGCCTTTTTCTTGATGAAAAAGATTGTGTGCAATTTAATTGCTGGCTATTTTGTTGGCTCCTTCACCAATCAGGACCTGCATTCATGAGCGCGTCGCTTCTCGATATCCCGTGCGCCACCATCAAGGGCGAACAGAAAACCCTCGGCGACTTTGGCGCCAAGGCGCTGCTGGTGGTCAACACCGCGAGCAAATGCGGCTTCACTCCGCAGTACGAGGGGCTGGAAAGCCTGTGGCAGGAGTACAAGGACAAGGGCCTGGTGGTGCTCGGCTTTCCGTGCAATCAGTTTGGCAAGCAGGAGCCGGGTGACGAGGGGGCGATCAGTCAGTTCTGCGAACTGAACTTCGGGGTGAGCTTCCCGCTGTTCAAGAAGATCGACGTCAACGGCGCCAACGCCCACCCGCTGTACGTGCAGTTGAAGAAACGCGCCCCCGGCCTGCTCGGCAGCCAGGCGATCAAGTGGAACTTCACCAAGTTCCTGCTCGACGCCGAAGGCCGTGAGATCAAGCGTTTCGCGCCGACCACCAAGCCGGAAGCGCTGCACGCCGAGATCGAAGCGCTGCTGAAATGAGCGATCTGCCGGCGGAACTGACCTCGCTGCAGCTCGACGAACAGCTGTGTTTCAAGCTGTACGCTGCCTCGCGCGCGGTGATCCGTGGTTACAAGCCGATGCTCGAAGCCCTCGGGCTGACCTACCCGCAGTACCTGGCGATGCTGGTGCTGTGGGAGTGGCGCGATGTGCCGCCGGCCCAGCCGACGGTGAAGGCGCTGGGCGAACGCCTGCAGCTCGATTCGGGAACTCTCACGCCGTTGCTCAAGCGCCTGCAGCAGCTCGGCCTGGTCGAGCGGCGCCGTGCAGTGCACGACGAGCGAGAGGTGCACCTGCATTTGAGTGAGGTGGGAGCGGCGCTGCGTGATCGGGTGCCGCCGCTCAAGGCCCGTCTGCTGTGCGACAGCAGCGTCGGCCTCGAAGAGCTGCGCGGCTTACGCAGTCAACTGGGCACGTTGCTCGATCGTTTGTTGGCTGCGTCCTAGAGCGCGGCGTTGGCGTGGAGTGCGGGTTGTCCCGTGCGCCTGCGCTGGCATAATCGGCGCTCGCCCGCCCATTCGAGTTATCAGGAGCGCACCGTGGACGCCCGCTGGACTACCTTTCTTGATCGTGCCGAGGCCGTCCTGGCTCGTCTGGAACCCTTGTTGCCGAGCCTGCGCGTGGCCATCGACTGGCGCGAGTGTCTGGCGGCGCGCTGGCATCGCGAGGGCCACAACGGCTATCTGCAGCCGCTGCAGGTCAGCCTCGACATGCGCCTCGACGACCTGCTTGGCGTCGATCGGCAGCGCGACCAGCTGGCGCGCAATACCCGCCAGTTCGTCGATGGCCTGCCCGCCAACCACGCCCTGCTTTGGGGCGCGCGCGGTACCGGCAAGTCGTCGCTGGTCCGCGCGTTGCTGGCCGAGCATGCCGGTGCCGGCCTGCGCCTAATCGAGATCGAGCGGGATCATCTGGCCGACCTGCCGCGGGTCGTCGAGCAACTGGCCAAGCTGCCGCAGCGCTTCGTGCTGTTCTGCGATGACCTGTCGTTTGAGGCGGGCGAGGGCGACTACCGGGTCCTGAAGAGCGTGCTCGACGGCTCGCTGGAGCGCGCGCCGGACAACGTGCTGCTGTATGCCACCTCCAACCGTCGCCACCTGGTGCCGGAAAAGCAGAGCGACAACGAGAACTGGCAGATGGTCGACGGCGAGCTGCATCCCAATGAGGCGGTGGAGGACAAGATCGCGCTGTCCGATCGCTTCGGGCTTTGGCTGTCGTTCTATCCGTTCAGCCAGGAGCACTTCCTTGACGTGGTGCGCCACTGGGTCGGCGTGCTGGCTGCGCCGACCGGCCTGCGTTGGGCGTGGGACGAGGCGCTGGAGAAGGAGGCGATTCGCTGGGCGCTGGGGCGCGGCAACCGCAACGGTCGCTGTGCCTACCAGTTCGCCCGCTATTGGGTGGGGCTGAAACTGCTCGAACCCGGCGCCTGATTGGCCTGCAAGAAGAAGCCCGGCAAATACCGGGCTTTTTTCATGGGGCGGTGCTGAGGAACTTGCTGCGAATCTTGGCGACCGTCGCCTGCTCGCCGGGTAGCAGGTTCTGCACGCTGTCGCGCTGCTCGATGCGCGCGACCAGGGCGGCCAGGGCCGGCCAGCGCTGTGCATCCAGGCGCTCGCCGCCATGCGCCATGTTGATCAGCTGACAGGCGATGGCCAGGTCGGCGATGCTCAGGCGGTTGCCGACGAAATACTCGGCCTGGCCCAGGGTCTTCTCCAGGTAGTCGAAATGCGGTGGCAGCTTCTCGTGCAAGGCAGTTTGCACGATCTGCTCGTCGCAGCTCTGCCCCAAGGTCGGCTTGACGATGCGATTGCGGAACACGCAGAAGGTCGCCAGGGGCCCCAGTTCGTAGTCGGCGTATTTTTCCAGCCAGCGAATCCGCGCTGTTTCCTGGGCATCTCGGCCGTACAGCGGTGTGCTTTCGGGATACTGGGCTTCCAGGTACTGGCAGATGACGCTGGAGTCGGCGAGGGTGAAATCGCCGTCGCGCAGCGCAGGGATGCGCCCCAGTGGGCTCATGTCGCGAAACCAGTCGGCTTTTTCGCCAGGCATGGTCATCTCATGCTGATAGGCGAGGCCTTTCTCGGCGAGGCACAGGCGCAGCTTGCGGACGAACGGGGAGAGTGGCGCGCCGTAGACGGTGAGGGTCATGTCGTGGGTTCCTGTGCGGGAGGCGGGCGATCAGTCGTAGATCTGCTTCTTCTTCCAATCGTCGCTGTCCAGCGACTTGAGACCGTCGGTCAACTCATTGGTGTCGTCCGCGGCGGGTTTGCCGGTGTCGAGCACCATCGCGTTGGCGCGCGCCAGCTGCATTTCCAGGCGCTGCAGTTCGGTTTCGTAGGGGGTAGGGTCCGGCAGCTTGCGCAGATACTGCACGCCGCGCTCGAAAGCCAGGCGCGCCTGGCCCGGCTGATTCTGCTGCAACGCCAGATGCCCCAGGTTGGAGAACAGCTCGACGTTGGTGGTGATCAGCATGCGGCGGATTTCCTGATTCCAGTACTTGGCGTCCTGGGCGGGCAGGGCGCCCTCCTTGGCGGCGCGGCCGATCTGGCCGTGCAGGCTTTCCAGCTGGTAGCGGATGTCCTTGGCCTTGGCGTCGCTGAGGATCTTCTGCGGGGTATTGCTGACCGGGATGGATTCGCCCTGGGCGATTTGCCCGCGCAGCTCCTCCATCTGTTCCTTGAGAGCGGCGTTGTGCTTATCCAGTGGCAGCAGGCGCTCACAGCTCTGCAGCTGCAGCTTGGCCAGCAGCAGTTTCAGTCGCGGCGTCATGTACTGGCCGGGAAGGGCTTCGGAGATGTCGCGGCTGCGCCGCACACGGTCGGTGAACTCGGCTTTCTGGCGGGCACGCTCCAGATTGCGGTTCTCGAGCATGTGGTTGATATAGCCGATGACAATGAGGATGGCGATGCCACCCACGATCAACAAAGTGATAACGAGCGGAGACACCTTGACACCTCTCATTGTTTTTTCGCGAGTGTAGAGTGTTGCTCGCGGCAGTCCTAGTGGGGGTGCTCTTTTTGCCCTGAAGTCGTTGATTTTAAAAATATTTTGAATGAGGGTTGACGAGGTTTCAAAGGCTCCATAGAATGCGCGCCACTTTCAGCGCAAGCCGCAAGGCAAAAACTGAAAGCCGGAAGCAGGCGTTTTAGCTGTTGTAAGTTCCGGGCCGCGTCCCCTTCGTCTAGTGGCCTAGGACACCGCCCTTTCACGGCGGTAACAGGGGTTCGAGTCCCCTAGGGGACGCCATTTTCCAAGTTGTATGCGGGAATAGCTCAGTTGGTAGAGCACGACCTTGCCAAGGTCGGGGTCGCGAGTTCGAGTCTCGTTTCCCGCTCCAGTTTTACCGAACAATGCCTGTGGTGTTGTTTGTCCCCTTCGTCTAGTGGCCTAGGACACCGCCCTTTCACGGCGGTAACAGGGGTTCGAGTCCCCTAGGGGACGCCAATTTCAAAGTTGTATGCGGGAATAGCTCAGTTGGTAGAGCACGACCTTGCCAAGGTCGGGGTCGCGAGTTCGAGTCTCGTTTCCCGCTCCAAATAAACGAAAACGCCGCTCATCGAGCGGCGTTTTCGTTTCTGCGCCAGACGCAGTCAGTCAAAAGGCCCGCCGGCTATGCCGCGCGGGCCTTTTGCGTGTTCAGTGCTTGCTGCTGTCGGCGGGCATCGCCAGCAGCTGCTTCTCCAGGTTCCAGTCGAACGGTTCGTCGTTCTCTTCCGCTTCGTAGCGGCGCTCGTCGAGGCGCTGGAACAGCTCGATCTCTTCGTCAGGCATGAAGTGCAGGCAGTCGCCACCGAAGAACCACAGCAGGTCGCGCGGTACCAGGTGGGCGATCTGCGGATAACGGTGGAACACCTGGCTGATCAGCTCCTGGCCCAGGTACAGGTTGCCTTCGAGGTTCTGCGGCAGCTCGCGCAGCAGTTCGTCGAAGCGCTCGAGGAACAGGGCGTGGGTGTCGTCTTCCACCTGCTCGGCTTCGCCCAGGGCGACCAGGATGCCGCGCAGGTGATTGAGCAGAGCGAGGTGATGGTCGAGGTGGTTGGTGGCCATGGCGCTGGTCCTGAATGCGAAAACGGGCGCGGAGTATAAGACTCCCCGCGCCCGCTGTCGTCCATGTGGCGGCGGCTAACGGACTTTGCCGCGACTCAGCTTGAGCTCGTCCTTGGCGAAGTCGTCGACGTCGATCACCGCGCGGCGTGCCATTTCCGCAGCGCGCAGGCGATTGACTTCGGCGTCGTCGAGCACGCCGGCGGCCAACGCCGCGTCCAGCTCGGGTTGCCCCGCCGTCGAGTTGAACTGCTCGGCCTTGAGCGCCTGGTGGAGCTTCTTGCGCTCGGCCTGGCTGGCCTCCAATAGGTCGACGGCATGCTGCAGCGCGCCGACCGGGTCCTGCGGGTCGGTGGGCCGATAGCAGCCTTCGAGCAGCGCCTCCAGTGCCGGGTCGCCGCTGTTGTGGCCGAGCAGGGCGGCAATCTCGCGGTCCTGGGCATCCGACGGGCCTTTGTGGCGGCGGCCCAGGGGGAACACCAGCACGCGCAGCAGGCAGCCGAACACGCGGTTGGGGAAATTGCGCAGCAGTCCGTCGAGCGCGGCTTCCGCCTGGCCGAGGCTTTCCGCCAGCGCCCAGTGCAGCGAGGGGCGCAGGTACTCGGGGTAATCGAGGTCGTGGTAACGCTTTAGCGCGGCGGAGGCGAGGTACAGGTGGCTGAGCGCGTCGCCGAGCCGCGCCGACAGGCGTTCGCGGCGTTTCAGTTCACCGCCGAGCAGCATCATGCTGAAGTCGGCGAGGAGGGCGAAGGCGGCGGCCAGGCGGTTCAGCGCACGGAAGTACGGGCGGCTCACGTTGTCGCCGGGGACTTCACCGAACGCACCGAAAGTCAGGCCCAGCAGCAGGCTGCTGGCGGCGTTGCTCACAGCGAAGCCGACGTGGCGCAGCAGCAGATCGTCGAACTCGACCAGCGCCTGGTCGTGATCCTCGCGCCCAACCAGGGCCATTTCCTTGAGCACGTACGGATGGCAGCGGATCGCCCCCTGGCCGAAGATCATCAGGTTGCGCGAGAGGATGTTCGCGCCTTCCACGGTGATGAAGATCGGCGCGCCCTGCCAGGAGCGGCCCAGGTAGTTGTTCGGGCCCATGATGATGCCCTTGCCGCCGTGCACGTCCATGGCGTGGCCGATGCACTCGCGTCCGCGCTCGGTCAGGTGGTACTTGAGGATCGCCGAGAGCACCGAGGGTTTCTCGCCGAGGTCGACCGCGCTGGCGGTGAGGATGCGCGCCGCGTCCATCAGCCAGGCGTTGCCGCCGATCCGCGCCAGGGCCTCCTGGATACCCTCGAAGGCATTCAGAGGCACGTTGAACTGCTCGCGGACTCGCGCGTACTGGCCGGTGACCAGACTGGTGGCCTTGGCCGCGCCGGTGCCGACTGCCGGCAGCGAAATCGAACGGCCGACCGACAGGCAGTTCATCAGCATCATCCAGCCCTTGCCCAGGTATTCCTGGCCGCCGATCAGGTAGTCGAGCGGCACGAACACGTCCGTGCCGGAGTTCGGCCCGTTCATGAATGCGGCACCGAGCGGCAGGTGACGACGGCCGATCTCTACCCCGGGGGTGTCGGTGGGGATCAGGGCCAGGCTGATGCCCAGGTCTTCTTCCTCGCCGAGCAGATGGTCGGGGTCATAGGCCTTGAACGCCAGCCCCAGCAGGGTGGCGACCGGGCCGAGGGTGATGTAGCGCTTCTCCCAGTTGAGGCGCAGGCCGAGCACTTCCGCGCCCTGCCACTGGCCCTTGCAGATGATTCCGGTGTCCGGCATGGCGCCGGCGTCGGAACCGGCCAGCGGGCCGGTGAGGGCGAAGCAGGGGATGTCGTCGCCGCGCGCCAGGCGTGGCAGATAGTGATTGCGCTGCGCCTCGGTGCCGTAATGCAGCAGCAGTTCGGCCGGGCCGAGCGAGTTGGGCACCATCACCGTCGAAGCCAGATCGCCGCTGCGGGTCGCCAGCTTCATCGCCACCTGCGAGTGGGCGTAGGCGGAGAAACCCTTGCCGCCGTACTCCTTGGGGATGATCAGGGCGAAGAAGCCGTGTTCTTTGATGAACTGCCAGGCGCGCTCCGGCAGGTCCATCTGCTGGCCGATCTCCCAGTCGCTGACCATCGCGCAGAGCTGCTCGGTCGGACCGTCGATGAAGGCCTGCTCCTCGTCGCTCAGGCGCGCCTTGGGATAGTCGAGCAGGGTGTTCCAGTGCGGCCGACCGCTGAACAGCTCGCCGTCCCACCACACGGTGCCGGCTTCAATGGCGTCGCGCTCGGTCTCCGACATCGGTGGCAGGACGCGCTGGAACCACTTGAACAGTGGCGCGGTAATCAGCTTGCGGCGCAGCTCCGGCAGCGCTAGCGGCAGGGCGACGAGCAGCCAGAGCGCGCCGAGCATCACCATCAGCCAGGCGGGCACCGTGCTGAACAGCGCCATCGCCAGCAGGTAGACAGCGACGATGCCCAGGGCGGGATAGGGTGGGGTGCGGCGATGGGCGAGCAGCAGAACGCCGACGACCAGAATCAACAACCAGACAGCACACATGCACGATCCTCCATGGATGACGCGGCGGCGAAGGGCGCCGGTCAAAGCGTAGTCACCGCCGGCGCCGAGGATGGCGCCAAGCGCGGTGAGCTTGGCCGAAACGTCGTGACTGGCGCGCAGAGCGCTCGCTAGACTGGCTGGCGAACCCTTGGAGATCTCCCCATGCGCGAGTACCTCGAGCCCGGCCGCTTCATCGATAGTGACCACCCCCAGGTGGTGGAGTTCGCCGAACAGCGCCGCGGCAGCAGTCGCGACCCGCTCGAACAGGCGGTCAAGCTGTACTACGCGGTGCGCGACGAGATCCGCTACAACCCCTACAGCTTCAGCGTCGAAGGCGATGGCTTGAAGGCCAGCCAGGCGCTGCAGGCTGGCGAGTCCTACTGCGTACCCAAGGCCCTGCTGCTCGCCGCCTGCGCTCGTCACTGCGGGATTCCGGCACGCCTCGGCCTGGCCGATGTGCGCAACCACCTGGCCACTCCGCGGCTGCTCGAAATGCTGCGCAGCGAAGTGTTCGCCATGCACGGCTACACCGAGCTGTACCTGCGCGGGCGCTGGGTCAAGGCCACGCCGGCGTTCAACCGCGAGCTATGCCGCGCCTTCCAGGTGGCGCCGCTGGAATTCGATGGCCTGCAGGACAGCGTGTTTCACCCGTTCAACGATCAGGGTGAACGCTACATGGAGTACCTCGCCGATCACGGCCAGTTCGCCGACCTGCCCGAGGCGCTGTTCATCGGTCACCTGAAGCAGGCGTACCCGCACCTGTTCGCCGTCGGCTCGCCGTTTCTCGGTGGCGACCTGGAGGCCGAGGCGCGAACCATGAAGCGTCTCGATAGTTAACATCAGCATTCGCGTCTGGTCTCTGGCGCCCGGGATGGTAGGGTGCTGGGCTCGAGCCATACGTTCAGGGCGAGGAGACGCGAGCGATGCTGAAAATCTGGGGCAGGAAGAACTCGTCCAACGTGCGCAAGGCGCTCTGGTGCGCCGAGGAAGCGGGCGTCGCCTATGAGGCGCTGGACGCCGGCGGTGCCTTTGGCGTGGTGAACGAGCCGGCCTACCGGGCGAAGAACCCTAACGGTCTGGTGCCGTTGCTCGAAGACGGCGACCTGGTGCTCTGGGAGTCCAACGCAATCGTCCGCTACCTGGCCGCCCAGTACGCGCCCGGCCGCCTGTACGCCGCAGACCCCATGGAGCGGGCCGCTGCGGACAAGTGGATGGACTGGACCACCAGCAGCCTGGCCGGACCGTTCCGCGAAGTATTCTGGGGCACCCTGCGTACCCCACCGGAACAGCGCGACCCGCAGGCCATCGCGGCGGCGATCCAGCGCTGCGGCGAGCTGCTGCGTATTCCCGAACAGGCCCTGGCCCAACAGCCGTGGCTGTCCGGTGCGACCTTCGGCATGGGCGACATTCCGCTCGGCTGCTTCATCTATGCCTGGTTCGAAATGCCCATCACGCGCCCGGAGCTGCCGCACCTGGCCGACTGGTACCGGCGCCTGCGCGAGCGGCCGGCGTTCCAGCGCGCGGTGATGACTCCGCTAACCTGAGACCAACGGTTGCAATTGCCCGGCTCAACCTTTATCTAACCTCCCTTCCTTTTGCAGAGTACGAATCCCTCATGAGTTCCGCCCTGTCCATCCGGCAGCTGACCAAGACCTACGGCAATGGCTTCCAGGCGCTGCACGGCATCGACCTGGACGTCGCCGAGGGCGACTTCTTCGCCTTGCTCGGCCCCAACGGCGCCGGCAAATCCACGACCATCGGCATCCTGTCGACCCTGGTGAACAAATCCAGCGGCACGGTCAACGTGTTCGGTCACGACCTCGACAAAGAGCCCTATGCGCTCAAGCGCTGCCTGGGCGTGGTGCCGCAGGAGTTCAACTTCAACCAGTTCGAGAAGGTCTTCGACATCGTCGTGACCCAGGCCGGCTACTACGGCATCCCGGCCAAGCTGGCCAAGGAACGCGCCGAGCAGTACCTGACCCAGCTCGGCCTGTGGGAAAAGCGCGACTCGGCGTCGCGCGAGCTGTCCGGCGGCATGAAGCGGCGGTTGATGATCGCCCGCGCGCTGGTCCACCAGCCGCGTCTGCTGATCCTCGACGAACCGACCGCCGGGGTGGACATCGAGCTGCGCCGCTCGATGTGGAGCTTCCTCACCGGGCTCAACGAGCAGGGCATCACCATCATCCTCACCACCCACTACCTCGAGGAAGCCGAACAGCTGTGCCGCAACATCGGCATCATCGACCACGGGCGGATCGTCGAGAACACCAGCATGAAGGCGCTGCTGAAGAAGCTGCACGTGGAAACCTTCCTGCTGGACCTGAAGGACTCGATGACCGTCGCGCCGCAGCTCAACGGCTACCCGACGCGCCTGGCCGACCACCACACCCTGGAGGTGCAGGTGGAGAAGAGCCTCGGCCTGACCGAGCTGTTCCGTCAGCTGGCGACGCTCAACATCGAGGTGCTCAGCCTGCGTAACAAGACCAACCGCCTGGAGGAGCTGTTCGTGTCCCTGGTCGAGAAGAACCTGTCGAAGGTGGCGGTATGAACACCGAGCTGATCAATTCCGAGCTGCGCGCCAACTGGGTGGCGCTGAACACCATCGTCTACCGCGAGATTCGCCGCTTCGTGCGCATCTGGCCGCAGACCCTGCTGCCGCCGGCGATCACCATGGTTCTGTACTTTGTGATCTTCGGCAACCTAATCGGCCGGCAGATCGGCGACATGGGCGGCTTCACCTACATGCAGTACATCGTGCCCGGGCTGATCATGATGTCGGTGATCACCAACGCCTACGGCAACGTGGTGTCGAGCTTCTTCGGCAGCAAGTTCCAGCGTTCGGTGGAGGAGCTGCTGGTGTCGCCGGTCTCGCCGCACACCATCCTGCTCGGCTACACCATCGGCGGCGTGCTGCGCGGCTTGGCGGTGGGCTTCATCGTCACCATGCTGTCGCTGTTCTTCACCAAGCTGCAGGTCCATCACCTCGGCGTGACCGTGCTGGTGGTGGTGCTGACCGCGACGATCTTCTCGCTGGGTGGCTTCGTCAACGCGGTGTATGCGCGCAACTTCGACGATATCTCGATCATCCCGACCTTCGTGCTGACGCCGCTGACCTACCTCGGCGGGGTGTTCTACTCGATTACCTTGCTGCCGCCGTTCTGGCAGACGGTGTCGCTGGCCAACCCGATCCTGCACATGGTCAACGCCTTCCGCTACGGCATCCTCGGCGTGTCGGACATCCGCATCGGCGTGGCCATCGCCTTCATGCTGGTGGCGACCGCAGTGCTCTACATCGTCTGCGTGCGCCTGCTGGTGAGTGGCCGCGGGATGCGCCAGTAACGCTTCGCCCCGCACCCTGCGCGGGTCGCCTTAACCCTCTCCCGGCGGGAGAGGGCAGGCCGGCGCTCTTCAATCCTCTTCCTGCACCGCCTTGTAGCTGGCCTTCAGGCGCTGCTGCACATCCTGCGGCACGTTGTGGTGGTGGCTGAGCAGGATGCCGTAGCTGCCGTGCCCGGCGGTGATCGACTTGAGCCGGCCGGCGTAGCCTTCCAGCTCCGCCAGCGGCACCTGGCCGCGGATCAGCGTTAAGCCCTGTGACAGTGATTCGGTGCCGAGCACCTGGCCACGCCGGCCGATCAGGTCAGTGGTGATGTCGCCGATCTTGGTCTCCGGCGCGGTGATCTCGATGGCCACGATCGGTTCGAGAATGATCGCCCCACCAGCGCGCAGCGCCTCAAGCATGGCCTTGCGGCCGGCGGCCTGGAAGGCGATGTCCTTGGAGTCGACCGGATGGCTCTTGCCGTCGTGGACCGTCACCTTGACGTCGACCACCGGGTAGCCGGCCAGCGGCCCGGCCTCCAGCACCGAACGCACGCCTTTTTCCACCGAGGGGATGAACTGGCCGGGAATCACCCCGCCTTTGACCTCGTCGGCGAATTGGAAGCCGGCGCCCCGCGGCAGCGGCTCGACGCGCAGGAACACCTCGCCGAACTGCCCGGCACCGCCGGTCTGCTTCTTGTGGCGGCTGTGGCCTTCGGTCTTCTGGGTGATGGTTTCCTGGTAGGGCACCCGTGGCGTGCAGGTCTGCACTTCCAACTTGTAACTGCCGGAGAGGCGGTCGAGCAGGTAGCGCAGGTGTAGCTCGCCCATGCCGCGCAGCACGGTTTCCTGGGTTACCGAGTGGTAGTCGATCTTCACGCAGGGGTCTTCCGCCTGCAGCCGGGCGAGCACCTCGGCGATGCGCTGCTCGTCGCCACGCCGTTTGGCTTCGATGGCCAGGCCCTGCATGGGCGCGGGGAAGACCAGCGGTTTGAGGCGGATCTGGTCCTCGTCGTGGGAATCGTGCAGCACCGCGTCGAACTCCACTTCGTCGATCTTGGTCAGTGCGCCGAAGTCGCCGGGGATCAATTGGCCGACTTCCTCATGGCGCTTGCCCTGCAGGCGCAGCAGGTGGCCGAGCTTGAAGGCCTTGCGCGCATCGCCGACGAACAGCTGCATGTCACGCTGCAAGGTGCCCTGGTGGACGCGGAAGATGCCCAGCTTGCCGACAAAGGGGTCCATCACCACCTTGAACACATGGGCCAGTACATGGCCCTGCGGGTCCGGCTGCGAGCGGAACGGCTTGGCGTCGTCGCCGACGCCTTTGAGGAACAGCGGCGGATTGCCTTCGCTCGGGTTGGGCGCCAGGCGCGCGAGGATGTCGAGCAGCTCGCCGATCCCCGCGCCCGTGCGGGTGGAGACGAAACACAGTGGAATCAGGTGGCCTTCGCGCAATGCCCGCTCAAATGGCTCGTGCAGCTCCTCGGGGCTGATCTCGCCTTGCTCCAGATAGCGCGCCATCAGCTCCTCGTCGACCTCCACCACCTGGTCGACCAGCGCCTGATGCGCGTCCTCCACAGACGAAAAATCCGGCGCACCGGCCGGATTGAAGAAGCAGTCGACCACCGTGCTGGCGCCGGCGGCCGGCAGGTTGAGCGGTAGCACCTCCTTGCCGAACACCTCGCGCAACTCGGCGAGCAGGCCGGGCAGGTCGACGCGTTCGGCATCGATCTTGTTGACCACCAGCAGGCGACACAGGCCGCGCTCGCCGGCCAGCTCCATCATTCGCCGGGTGCTCAGTTCTATGCCGTTCTGCGCGTTGACCACCACCAGCGCGGTCTCCACGGCCGCCAGCGCGGCAATCGCCTGGCCGATGAAGTCCGGGTAGCCGGGGGTGTCGATCAGGTTGAGCTCGGCGCCGGCATGGCTGCAGTGCGCCAGCGCCGAGGATAGGGAGTGTCGGTATTCGCGCTCCATGGGGTCGAAGTCGCAGACCGTGTCGCCACGCTCGAGACTGCCCATGCTGGCGATCGCACCGCTGCGCTGCAGCAAGGCCTCGACCAGACTGGTTTTGCCGCTGCCGCCCTGACCGACCAGGGCGACGGTGCGGATGGTTTCCATCGAATAGCTGGGCATGACCACCTCCATTCGCCGGGTTCGTCCAGTATAGGCAGGCGGCGGTCGGCTGCAGCGCGGGGCGACCAAGCCCCCGTCGTGCCGGTGCCAGGGCGGGTGGCGGCGGGTAAGCAGCCGCTCAGGTGGGAAATTCGAGGATGAAGCGCGTCCAGCCCAGCCCCGATTCGCAGCGGATCGCCCCGCCGTGGGCGACGACGATCGAGCAGGTGATCGCCAGGCCGAGGCCGGCGTGCTCGCCGGGGCCCTCGCGGCGCGCCGGGTCGGCGCGGAAGAAGCGATCGAACAGGCGTGGCAGCAGCTCGCTGGGAATGTCCGGGCCGGTGTTGGCCACGCTGAGGCTGAGCCGCTCCGCAGCAGTCTCCACTTCCAGGCGAACTTCGCCACCGGGCAGGGTGAAGCGCAGCGCGTTGTCGAGCAGGTTGGACAGCGCGCGGCGCAGCATGCCGCGGTCGGCGAGCAGCTCGCCGGCGCCGCTGCGGGTCAGGTGCACGCCGCCTTCGTCGGCCAGCGGACGGTAGAACTCCAGCAGCGCGTCCAGTTCGTCGGCGAGCTGCAGCGGCTCGCGGCTGGGCACCAGCAGGCCGTGGTCGGCCTTGGCCAGGAACAGCATGTCGTTGACCATTTGGGTCAGGCGCTGCAGCTCTTCCAGGTTGGAGTGCAGGGCCTCGCGGTAGACCTCGCTGCCACGCGGCTGGGCGAGGGTGACCTGGGTCTGGGTCAGCAGGTTGGAGAGCGGCGTGCGCAGCTCGTGGGCGATGTCGGCGGAAAACCCCGAGAGCCGCGCGAAGGCGTCTTCCAGGCGGGCCAGCATGGCGTTGAAGGCTCGCGTGAGTTCCGCCAGCTCGGCCGGCGCGTCGGTTTCGTCGAGGCGATGGGCCAGCGCATGCGCTGATACTCCGCCGGCGACCTCGGCCATCCGCCGCAGCGGCTGCAGCCCGCGGCGCGCCACCCAGGCGCCGAGCAGCGCGGTGGCCAGGGCGCTGAGGCCAACCGTCAGCCAGATCAGCCGCTGCATGCGCTGCAGGAAGTGCTGGTGGTGGGTGATGTCGAGCAGCAGGCGCAGGCGCGGGCTGTCGGCACGCCCCTCGTGCAGCGCGGCGTCGAGCACCCGGTAGTCGCTGTCAGCGCTGCGCAGGTCGTGCAGGCCGGGGTGTGCGGCGGAGCTTAACGGCGGCGCATCGTCGCTGATGAACCACAGCTGGCCGTCGGCACCGAGGATCTGCAGCGCCTGGTCGGGATGGCGGCGCAGTTCGGCCTCCAGCGCAGGGCGGCGGGCGGTCAGGCCGGTCGGGCTGTCGACGCCGTCGAGCAGGTTGCGCAGGGCGACCAGGCGGCCGCTGAGCAACTGCTGGTCGAGTTCGACGAAATGCGCCTCGCTGGCCCGGTTGAACAGCACCCCGGCGAGCAGCGACACCGCCGCGGTGCAGGCGGCGAACAGCAACGCCAGGCGACTGGCCAGCGACAGGCGCCTCATTCGCAGCGCGCCTCCAGCACGTAGCCCATGCCGCGCACGGTGTGGATCAGCGGCGCGGCGAAGCCGTCGTCGACCTTGGCGCGCAGGCGGCGGATGGCGACCTCGATGACGTTGGTGTCGCTGTCGAAATTCATGTCCCACACCTGCGAGGCGATCAACGACTTGGGCAGCACCTCGCCCTGGCGGCGCAGCAGCAGCTCAAGCAGGGCGAATTCCTTGGCGGTCAGGTCGATGCGCCGGCCGTCGCGTTCGACGCGGCGGCGTAGCAGGTCGAGGTGCAGGTCGGCCAGGTGCAGATTGGTGCTTGGCGCGGCGTTGTTGCCGCGCCGCAGCAGGGTGCGCACCCGGGCGAGCAGTTCGGCGAAGGCAAAGGGTTTGACCAGGTAATCGTCGGCGCCGGCCTCCAGGCCGCGCACCCGGTCGTCGACCGCATCGCGCGCGGTGAGCATCAGCACCGGCAGGCCAAGGCCGGCGCCGCGCAGGTTGCGCAGCACCTGCCAGCCGTCGCGGCCGGGCAGCATCACATCGAGGATCAGCAGGTCGAAGTCACCGGTCAGCGCGCGGTGTTCGCCGTCCAGGCCATTTTGCGTCAGCTCCACGCTGAACCCGGCTTCGCGCAGTCCCTGTTGCAGGTAGTGGCCGGTCTTCGGTTCGTCTTCGACGATCAGCAGTTTCATCAGGCTCGGCTTTCAATCGCTCCAGCTGCATAGGGTATACCCCGCAACCGCGGGCGGGGGCAGCCTGACGGATTTGTAATGTGCCGAACGGTTACTGAATGCTCGAGGCCAGCTCGAAGATCGGGATGTACATGAGGATGACGATGACGCCGATGACCAGGCCGATGAAGGTCATCAGCAGCGGCTCGAAGAGTTTGACGAACCACTCGATCCAGCGCCCGGTTTCCTGGTCGTAGAACTCGGCGGCGCGCTCCATCATCTCGCCGAGGTTACCGGCCTGCTCGCCAGCGCGGAGCATGCGCTGCGACACCGGGGTGGTCAGCTTGCAGGCTTCCAGCGAGGCCGACAGCGCCTGGCCCTCGCGAATCCGCGCGCAGGCCTGGTCGAGGCTGGCGCGGGCGGTCACGCCGAGCAGGCTGCGGACCATGCCGAGGGCGGTGAGGATGGGGATGCCGCCCTGCAGGAGAATCCCCAGCGAACGGTAGAAACGCGCCAGTTCGTAGACGAACAAGCGGTGGCGCACCGCCGGCACCCGCTCGATCAGTCGGGCCAGGGCGCGGCGCACGGCGACCTGGCGCAGCAGCACGGTGGCCAGTACCGCGCCGGCCAGCAAGCTACCGTAGAAACCCAGTTGATGCGCGCTGAGGAACTTGCCGGCGCTGAGCAGCACCTGCGACAGCCAGGGCAGCTTCGAGCCGAGGCCGTCGAACACCAGGCTGAAGCGCGGCACGACGTAGCCGATCAGGAACAGCAGCACGCCGCCACCAACCAACAGCAGCATCAGCGGGTAGATGGAGGCGCCGACGATGGTCTGGCGCACTTCGTCCATGCGCTTGCGATAGCTCACGTAGCGGTTCAGCGCCTCGCCGATCGCCCCGGTCTTCTCGCTGGATTGCGCCAGCGCCACGTACAGCGCCGGGAAGGTCTCGGGAAACTGGCTGAGCCCCTGGGAGAACGACTTGCCTTCATACAGCGTGCGCACCAGGCCGAGCAGCACGCGGCGGGCGTGCCCGGGGCCTTCCTTCTCCGCCAGGCTCTCCAGCGCGTCGATCAGCGCCAGGCCGGCGCCCAGCAGGGTGCTCAGTTCCTGGGTGAACAGCAGCAGCGGGAAGGCCTCGCCGCCCGGCCAGCGCAGCCGCCAATGCCGCTCGCTGTGCAGTGCGAGGACGTGCAGGCCCTGGTTCTCGGCGGCGCGCTGGGCCTCGCTGGGGGAGGGCGCGTCGAGGGTCAGCGAGACCACGCCGCCGGTCTTGCGCACCCCCTTGATCAGATAGCGCATGGTTCACCAGTTGGTGATTTCGGCGTTTTCGCCGTCGCCGCCGGGCTGACCGTCCTTGCCCATCGACAGCAGGTCGTAATCGCCGTTCTCGCCGGGCGAGCGGTAGATGTAGTCGCGGCCCCAGGGGTCCTGCGGCACCGCTTTCTGCAGGTACGGCCCGGCCCAGCGCGGCTCGTCGCTGGGCGCGGCGGTCAGCGCAATGAGGCCCTGTTCGCTGCTCGGGTAGTGGCCGAGTTCCAGGCGGTAGATGTCCAGTGCCTTGTTCAGGCCTTCGATCTGCGCGCGGGCGACCTTGGTTTCCGAACGGCCCAGCTGATTGAAGTACTTCGGCCCGACGATGCCGGCCAGCAGGCCGAGCACCACCAGCACCACCAGCAGTTCCAGCAGGGTGAAGCCACGGGCGGAGCGTTGAATGTGTCGCATGGGGAAATCTCCTGTTCGCCGGTCTCCTGAGTGAGGCAATGCAAGAGCCATGCACGTCTGCCTCGGCATGCCGTTTGCGTGCTCGGCGTGCCGGCTGCCTCAGTGCAGCCACCGCGCTCGCAGGACAGGAGAGCCAGCATGCGGATCATCGCCACGCTGTGGACCAGCGCCCTCGTCATCGTGCTCGGCGGAAACGCCGCGCCGGCGCAGGCGGACGTCTACATGGGCGTGGCCAAGGACGGCAGCATCGTGCTCTCCAACATCTACCGCGCCGAGCGCAACTACGTGCGGGTGCGCCGCGAGGCGCCGGTTGCTGCGGCGCCTGCGCCCGTGGCGCAGCCGGCCGCGCTGGCCGGCACGCAGCCATACGAGCAACTGATCGCGGCGGCGGCCACCGCCCACGACCTGCCGCCGGCGCTGCTGCATGCGGTGATCAGCGTCGAGTCCGGCTACGACCCGCGCGCCCAGTCGCCGCAAGGCGCCGCCGGCCTGATGCAGCTGATGCCGGCCACCGCCCGCGAGCTGGGAGTGAGCGATGTGTGGGACCCGGCGGCCAATGTCGACGGCGGCGCGCGTTACCTGAAGCGCATGCTCGAGTTGTTCGGCAACGACCTGTCGCTGGCCCTGGCCGCATACAACGCCGGGCCGGGCGCGGTGCGCGACAGCGGGCGGAGCATCCCGCCGATCCCGGAAACTATGCGTTACGTGCCCAACGTGCTGGAGCATTACCGGCGCCTGGTAGCCAGCCGCGCTACACCCGCGCTGTAACCCCGGTAGGCCGGTATCCAGCTGCGCGATGGGAGTGGCCTGCTCGCACGTTGGACCCCCGCCTGCGCGGGGGTGACGAGGTAGGGAGTCTGGAGACGGCAGAAGCATCGGGCGCTTGGCGCTCGGGTGATCGTAAGCAGTTTCCCCGGGCCACTTCACTACAACCCCCGTCATACCGGCGGAGGCCGGTATCCAGGTGCCCGCTGGGAGTGGCGTCCCAGGCCGCTGGACCCCTGCCTGCGCGGGGTGACGAGGTAGGAGCTGGCGGTAGCAGAAGCACTCGGACACTTGGGAATCGTGAGCACGTGCGAACGCCAGGGCTGGGGGGAATTCCCCAGTTGCGGGGTCGCGGCACACCCATTTCCCCACTCCTAACTGATCGCGCTTGGCCGACCGATTCGGGCCAGGCAGCGGGGAATCGGGGGCAGCGCTGGGGAATTCACCCCCAACCTGGGTGTTCGTCAATGCAAGGCATTGAAATCAAAGAGGATTGTTTTTGGCATAGGGCTTGCTCCGGCGCCTGCAGGCCGTCCCTATGCCCTGTGACACGACGCTGGAGAGCTCCCCCATGAACCGGCACCCCGCATTCCTCACCCTCGATAACTCGACGCCGGCGTCCGCGCGACCGTCGCTGTGGCGCTTGCGGGGTGGTGGGTTGCTGCTGGGGGTGTTGCTTGCTGGCCTGTGGTCGCCGGCGCAGGCGGCGATCCAGTGTGAACGCAACCTGCTGGCCAATGTGGTGGCCCTCGACCAGCCGCTGATGTTCAACCGCCTCGGCGCACAGAACGTCAACGGCATGATGTTCGCGCTGAGCCGCGATGTGGTCGATCGCAACCAGGTGCCGCTGCATCGCGGCGGCGCGGCGACGCCCGGCCAGGTCACCCTTCGCCCGGACAAGCGCCCGCGGCCGCTGGTGCTGCGGGTGGCGGTCGGTGATTGCGTGACCATCAGCCTGCAGAACCTGCTGGCGCCGCAGGCCAACCCGAATGGCTCCGAGCTCGAGGACGAGCTGGCCGGCGAACAGCATGTCGACGCTCAGGTCGCCGACCGCCACGTCGGTTTCCAGGTCAACGGCCTGCAACCGGTCAACGGCATCGCCGACATGGCGACCAACGCCGGGCGCAACGGCAGCGCGCTGGTCGCCCCCGGCGGCACGCGCAGCTACACCCTGTACGCCGAGCGCGAAGGCTCGTTCGCGGTGGTCAGCCACGGCGCCACCTTCGGCAGCGAAGGCACCTCGGGCAACGTCGGCAACGGACTGTTCGCCCAGGTGGTGGTGGTGCCGCGCGGCGGCAAGACCTACCGCAACACGGTCAGCGAGGAAGACATGCGCCTGGCCAGCACCGGGCGCACCCCGGCTGGCCAGCCGATCGTCGATTACGAGGCGCGCTACCCGCAGCGCGAGCCGTGGATCAGCGAAGGCAAGGCCGGCCAGCCGATCCTGGCGATGATCGACAACAACGAGATCGTCGCCAGCAACAGCGACGCCATCGTCATGGGCCCCAACCCGGACGGGCGTTTCCCGCCGGCCACCTACCCGCTGGAGATGTACGGCAAGCGCAACCCGGCGGTGCCCAACCGCCTCGAGCCGTTCCGCGACTTCGCCGTAGCGTTGCACGACCAGTCGGCCGTCACCCAGGCGTTCCCCGGCTACTGGGCCGACCCGGTGTTCGGCCACGTGCTGGAGCCGACCCGCGACTCATTCATGATCAACTACGGCGCCGGCGGCATCGGCGCCGAGGTGATCGCCAACCGGCTTGGCGTCGGCCCGATGCACGACTGCCTGTCCTGCGCCTACGAGGAGTTCTTCCTCAGCTCGCACACCGTCGGTGACGCGGCGATGCTGGTCGACGTGCCGGCCAACGTCGGGCTGGAGAACCTGCGCCCCGGCGAAGCGGCGCCGGCCGATGCGGTCGGCATCAAGGCGAGCATGGCGCTGTTCCCCGACGAGCCCTCCAACGTCAACCACAGCTACATCGGCGACTTCGTCAAGATTCGCAACATCAGCATGGGCTACGAGCAGCACGTGTTTCACCTGCACGGCCACCAGTGGCTGTTCAATCCCAACGACGACAACTCCGACTACATGGACGCCCAGGGCGTCGGCCCGGGCTCGGGCTACACCTACGAGATCGCCAACGGCGGCTCGGGCAACCGCAACCGGGTCGCCGGTGACGCCATCTACCACTGCCACTTCTATCCGCACTTCGCCCAAGGCATGTGGGCCATGTGGCGCATCCATGACGTGTTCGAGGAAGGCACCCGTCTGGCGGCTTCGGCCAATGGCGCGGACGGTTTCCACGAACAACCCTTCGGCCTGCGCAGTGGCCTGCCGGCGGCCGATGCACGGGCGCTGCCGGACGGCGAGATCGTCGCCGGTGCGCCGATTCCGGCCATCGTGCCGCTGCCAGGCAAGGCCATGCCGCCGATGCCGGGCAAGGTCACCGTGGTGCCGAAGATCAGCACCCAGCTGATCGCCCACGAGGATGACGATGACGAGGAGGAGGGTGATGACGATCACCCGAGCGCCGAGGAAGTCAGCAAGGTCATCGGCTCGGTGGCGCTGGTCGACCGCAGCGAAGCCAACCGCAATGCCGACGGCAGCCTGAAGAACCCCGGCTTCCCGTTCTGGATCGGCGGCATCGAAAGCACCGTCGGCCAACGTCCGCCAACCCCGCCGCTGGACATGCTCGACGCCAGCAAGGCGCAAGCCCTGCGCGACAGCGGCAAGGCACTGTGGGCCAACCTCGATCCGGCGCAGTCCGGGGGCTGGGACGGCGGCCTGCCGAGGCACTCGCTGGACGGCTGGGCGGCCGGTGGCGAAGCCGAAGTGATCACCAGCGCGCTGGACTTTTCCAAGACCATCCACCGTGCCAAGGCAGTGTACTTCCCCGAGGAAGGCACCGACGTCGAACAGGCGGCGATGGCCTACCACGCCCAGCCGAGCCACCCGAGTTACGCGGTGAACCCCGGCGGCGCGGTTTACGCCAAGGACTACATCACCAACGGCGCCTTGCCGGTGGCCGGCGCACCGTACTTCGAGCCGTGCATGGATGACCGGCAGAAACGCCTGACCCAGGCCGCCGGCCTCGGCGCGTTCAACAGCGGCGAGATCGACGGCCAGTCGTTCACTGGCGCCTCGCAATTCAGCGCCGACCATCCGCGCGTCTACAAGGGCGCCAACATCCAGATCGACGCGGTGTTCAACAAGGTCGGCTACCACTTCCCGCAGACCCGCATCCTTACCCTCTGGGAGGACGCCTGGCCGGTGATCAACAAGCAGCAGCCGCCGGAGCCGCTGGTGATGCGGATGAACACCTTCGACTGCACCATGTACCACCACACCAACCTGATCCCGGCCTTCTACGAGATGGACGACTATCAGGTGCGCACGCCGACCGACGTGATCGGCCAGCACATCCACCTTCCGAAGTGGGACCTGACCGCCGCCGATGGCTCGGCGAACGGCTGGAACTACGAGGATGGCGTGCTCTCGCCGGTGACCGTGGTCGAGCGCATCCACGCCATCCGCGAATACAACCACTGCCTGCCGGGCGACCCGCGCGAGGGCACGGAAGACTGTCCGCAGGCGAAGAATCACCCGTACTTCGGTCAGTTCAACCGCGCCGACTGGCACGGTGCGCGGACCACCATGCAGCGCTGGTTCGCCGACCCGGTGGTCAACGTGCACGGCATCGACCGCGGCCTGGGCAACATCTTCACCCACGACCACTTCGGCCCGTCGACGCACCAGCAGATCGGCCTCTACGCCACCGTGCTGGCCGAGCCGGCCGGTTCCAGCTGGTACCACTCGGAGACCGGCGCGCCGCTGTATGGCCAGCGCGCCGACGGCGGGCCGACCTCCTGGCAGGCGGTGGTGACCACCGGCGACAACGATGAAGACGGCAAGAACGACAGCTTCCGCGAGTTCTTCCTCGAGTACAGCGACTTCCAGCATGCCTACGAAGCCGGTGTGTACGTCGGCGCCGGGCCGGACGGCGTGCCCAACCCGGGTGCCTACCCGGCAACCGCCGACACGTTCCGCTACGCGATCAACCCGCCCGTGCGGCAGAACGGCAGCACCCTGCTCGAATCGGTGGTGGAAGTGGCCGGCGGCCAGGTCCCGGGCTGCCCGTCGCGGCCATGCCCGCAGGCGATCTCGGTGGATGACCCGGGGATCTTCGTCGTCAACTACCGCAGCGAGCCGGTCGGCCTGCGCGTGTTCGATCCCAACAAGGTGGCGCCGGACGGCAAGCCCGGCATGCAGGCCGACGGCCTCGCCGGCGACCTCAGCTACGCCCTGCAGAGCCGCACCGACCGCGCCATCCCGGCACTCAACCTGGCGCCCAGCGCGGTGACCTCGGCCACCGGGCCGACCGGTGCGACCACCCACTTCCCGCCGCATATCAATAAAGCCGGCGACCTGCCGGGCGATCCGTTCACGCCGATCCTGCGCACCTATTCCGGCGACAACGTGCGCCTGCGGGTCAACGCCGGCGGCCACGAGGAAGAGCACAACGTCACCCTGCACGGGGTCAAGTGGGCGCACACCGGCACCGGTTTCGGGGTCAACTCGACCTCCGGCTGGCGCGCCTCGCAGATGGTCGGCATTTCCGAGCAGCTCGGCTTCATGGCGCCGGTGGCGCTGATGGCCACCTCGGCGGCGGACACCGGCGACTACATGTACTCGATGGACGCCTCGATCGAGGGCTACTGGACCGGTCTGTGGGGCGTGATGCGCAACTACACGGTGACCCGTCCGGACCTTTTCGCCGTGCCGAACAACCCGCGCCCGGTCAGCGCGCGCAACGCCACTGCGTTCGACGGCGTATGCCCGCGCTTCAGCCCGAACCCCAACGGCATCGGCACGCGCGCCACGGTGCAGCGCAACTACGAGGTGGTCGCGGCGCTGGCCAACGACATCCTCGGCAACCCGCTGAACCTGACCATCGGCGACCCGGCCAACCCCGGCGGCCACGTCGGCGGGCCGCTCAAGCCGAACGGCGGGACCCTGGTGTTCAACCCGCGGCCGGTCAGCGTGCCGCAGGCGACCATCGTCGACGAGGAAGACGGCGAGGTGATCACCATCGGCGGGCAGACCGGGCCGCTGCATGACCCGACCGCGATCCTCTATGTGCGCAAGAGCGACCTCAACCCGACCACCGGCAAGCTCAAGCCCGGTGTCCCGGTCGAGCCGCTGGTGCTGCGCGCGGCCGCCGGCGACTGCATCAACGTGACCCTGGAGAACCGCCTGCCGCTGGTGATGCCGGACCTGCCGGCCTATTCGGTGATGCAGGGCATGGTCAAGCGCGACCGTTTCAGCGCGCTCGGCTCGGTGACCTTCAACAACAACCTGATGCGTCCGTCCAGCCACGTCGGCCTGCATGCCCAGCTGCTCAGCTACGACATCACCAAGTCGGACGGCTTCAACGTCGGCAGCAACATGGTGCAGACCGTGCCGCCGCGCGCCGGCAGCAGCGGTGCGTACCCGAGCCGCGTCTACCAGTACTACGCCGGCCACCTGGAGCGTGAAGGCAAACCGGTGGTGCAACTGGGGCGCAACCTGGACCGCATCGACGCCTATCCGATCGAGTTCGGCGGCCTCAACCTGCTGCCGTCCGACCCGATCAAGCAGGGCCAGAAAGGCCTGGCCGGCGCCATGAGCATCGCCCCGGCGGGCGCCACCTGGGTCGAAGACCCGGGCATGCGTGCCGCGGCCACCGTGACGGCCGCCGGCCAGCCCAGCTATCGGGACTTCAGCCTGGTCTGGCACAAGTCGCTGAACATGCGCTGGGCCGACGGTCGGCCGGTGGAGAACATGGCTTCGGAAGGGCCGGGGATTCCCAACGATCCGAAGGACAACTCGGGGATGGCGGTGAACTACAAGAGCGAGCCGCTGTGGTACCGCTTCGGCCGCGCGCCCAACGCGCCGTTCGGGCACGCCCAGGGCAACGGCTACGCGGACATCCCCAACGCGCACATGGCCTACAGTAATGATCTGGTGGGTAGCGATCCGGTCACGCCGATTCTGCGCGTCAAGCCGGGCGCACCGTTCCGCACCCACGTGCTGATGCCGTCGGGCGGCAGTCGCGGGGCGACCTTCCAGATGGATGGCCATGTCTGGGCGCTGAATCCGTTCCAGGCCGAGAAGTCCGACGCCATGGGCTATCCGATGAAGTACGCCGGAGTCGGTTCGATGCGCTTCGGCTACAACCCGCTGGCGCTGTACATCGGTGCGCAGGAAAGCGTCCTGCCGGCGGCCCACTTCAGCTTCATGCACCCCAGCGCCGGTGGCCGCAACGCGGTACCGGGCGACTATCTGTACCGGGACTATGCCGCCTTCGGCAATCTCGGTGGCATCTGGGGCCTGCTGCGCGTGAGTAACGAACCAGACCAGACACCCAGTCAGTGATCGCGCCTTCGCAGGGTTGCGCGAGGGTCACCAGCCAGGAGGGATTGCCGTGGTGAACGCCGTACGGACTACAGCATGTGTGTTGTTGATTTCCGGTTTGGCCATCGCCGGCGGCGCCGGGGTGTTGACCCACATGAAGGAGGACACGCAGCACGCACGCGAAGCCGCGCTGATCCCGACCAGCAGCAGCCACCGGCTGGTGCGCGACGGCATCGCCATCGACTTCGAGGCCACGCCGGTGGGCAACACCGGCAACCTCACCGAAGGCATGTTCGCCGACATCCGCTTCCGCCTGACCAACGCCGAGACCGGCCAGCCGATGGCCGGCCTGGCGCCCGGCGCCTGGCTCGACCAGGCGCTGCCCGACAGCGATCCGGGCACGCGCACGCTGCAGTGCAAGTCGCGAGTCGGCCTGTACCTCAAGGGCGTGATGGGCGCGCGGCCGCTGCTGGATTTCAACAGCTACTACCTGGTGCTGATGAACCAGGACGCCAGCATCACGGTGATCGACCCGGTGACCTCGCTGGGCGGCATCACCAGCACGCTGATGCGCATTCCGCTCAAGCACCGGCCGATGGACTGGACCGCCAGCCGCGGCGACCGCCAGCTGTACGTGTCGCTGCCGGCCAGCGGCGAGGTGGCGCTGATCGACACGGAAACCTTCCAGGTGGTCGCCAACCTGCCGGCCGGCAGCGAGCCGAGCCGCGTCGTCCTGCAGCCGGACGGCCGCTACCTGTGGGTCGGCAACGACAGTCGCCAGGATGGGCAGAGCGGGGTGACGGTGATCGACACGCAGACCCGCAAGACCGTGCTGAGCGCCGCGACTGGCGCCGGCCACCACGAAATCGCCTTCAGCGAAGACTCGCGCTACGCCTTCGTCAGCAACCGCGACGCCGGCACGGTGAGCATCTTCGACGTGGCCACGCTGAGCCGGGTCAGCGACCTGGCGACCGGGCCCAAGCCGCTGGCGCTGGATTACTCCGCGCTGTCCAAGGCGGTCTACGTCGCTGACGGCAAAGCCGGGCGCATCACGGTGATCGACGCGCGCAGCCTGGCGGTGCGCAAGGTCATCGACACCGGGCGCGGCATCGGCCCGCTGCGCTTCACCGAGGACGGCCGCTACGGCATCACCCTGAACACCCTGACCGACCAGGCGCTGGTGATCGACGCCGCCAGCGACGAGATCATCCACCAGCTGCAGGTCAGCGCCGAGCCGTACCAGCTGGTCTACACCCGCGCCTATGCCTATGTGCGCGGGCTGGCCTCGCCACGGGTGACCATGATCAACCTCGGCTCACTGGGGCGTGGCAAGGAGCCGATCCTGCAGAGTTTCGAGGCCGGGCCGCAGCCACCCAAGCTGGCCGACGACCTGCCACTGGCCGACAGCGTGGCGGCGGCTCGCGATGACGCGGCGGTGTTCGTGGTCAACCCGGTGGACAACACCGCCTACTTCTACATGGAAGGGATGAACGCACCGAGCTCCAACTACCTCAATCGCGGCCACACCAGCCGCGCGGCGCGGGTGATCGACCGCAGCCTGCGGGAGACCGCGCCTGGGGTGTTCAGCTCGCGGGTACGCCTACCGGCGGCCGGCGACTTCGACGTGGCGCTGATCCTCAACCAGCCGGAAATCACCCACTGCTTCCGTGCCCTGGTGATGGAGAACCCGGAACTGGCCAAGGCCCGCCAGCATGCACGGGTGGAGTTCCTCCTCGACAACCCGCGGGTGCAGACCGGTGAGCCGGTGAAGGCGCGCTTCCGCATCGTCCAGGGCCAGGACGACGAGGTGCGCCGCGGTGTGCGTGACCTGCGCGTGCGCTACTTCCGTGCCCCCGGTTCCTGGCCGCAGGAAGTCGCGGCGTACGAAGTGGGTGAGGGCGTTTACGAGGCGGCGGTGACCTTCGACGACACCGGCGCCTACTACCTGCACGTCGGCTCGCGTTCACTGGGCATGGAATTCGGTTCCCAGCCGTACGCCAGCCTGCGCGTGCAGAACAGCGGCGTCACTCCCGCGCACCAGATTCCCTGATCCGAGGAAAAGGAGCCTGTCATGTATCCGTTAGCCATCAGACCTGCCGCGCTGTGCCTGGCGCTGTTGCTGCCGTTCGGCGCGCAGGCGCATTCGCCCGAGGAACACGCCGCGCACGGCCAGCCGGAGCAGCGCCAGGAGGCGGTGCAGGTGCGCTTCGCCGACGTGCAGTTGGTCGACCAGGAAAACCGCCCGGTGCACCTGGAACGCGATTTGGTCGCCGGGCACATCGCCGTGGTCGGCTTCATCTACACCAGCTGCAGCACGGTGTGCCCGGTGATCTCCTCGATCATGGGCCGCCTGCAGCATCAGCTCGGCGAGCGCGCCGGCCGCGACGTGCAGCTGATCTCGATCAGCGTCGACCCGCTGCGCGACACGCCGAGCGTGCTGCATGCCTACGCCCAGCGCTTCCAGCACGGCCCCGGCTGGAGCTGGCTGACCGGCACGCCGCAGGCGGTCGACGCCACGCTCAAGGGCCTGGGTAGCGCGCCGACCGGGCTCAGCGAGCATCCGCCGCTGATCATGATCGGCGACGCGCGCAGCGGCGAGTGGACGCGCTTCTACGGCTTCACCGACCCGGCGCTGCTGCTGGCGAAGATCAACGCGCTGGACAGCGGCGAGCGGGTCAGCCTCGACGAACATGCCGGGCACTCATCCATGACCGCCGAGGTGGCACCATGAAGCATTGGCTTGGACTCGCTCTGGGGCTCTGCCTGGCGGCTGGCGCCCAGGCCCATGAAGGCCATGCCCCGGCGGCCGCACCCGGCGCACCGGTGGCTGAACCCGTGGCCGCCGACGGCACGCGCGATGCGCAGACCTACTTCACCGACACCCAGCTGCTGACCCAGGACGGCCAGCCGGTGCGCTTCTACAGCGACGTGCTGAAGGACCGCCTGGTGCTGCTCAACGTGGTGTTCACCCACTGCACCGACGCCTGCCCGCTGATCACCCGCAAGCTGCGCGACGTGCGCGCCGCGCTGGGCGAGGAGCTGGCCAGCCAGGTGACGTTCATCACCCTGACCAGCGACCCGCTCAACGACACCCCGGCGGTGCTCAAGGCCTTCACCCAGAAGCAGGGCGTGGAATCGCCGAACTGGCTGTTCCTCACCGGCGAGCAGGCCAATGTCGAGCTGGTGCTGGCGCGCCTCGGTCACCTGTCGGCCAGCCCCGAGCAGCACTCCACGCTGCTGATCGTCGGTGACGTGAAGGCCAAGCGCTGGAGCAAGATCCGCCCGGACGCCCCGGTCGCCGCCATCGCCGAGCGCCTGCAGCTGCTGTCCATGCCAGTGGCCGGACGCTAACCCGCCATGGCGCGCCTGGCGCTGCTGCTCTGCCTCGGCCTGGCCGTGGGCCCGGCCCTGGGCCTGACGCTGAGCGACGACGAGGCGGCCGGCAAGCGCCTGTTCGTCGAGGGCGTGAGTCTGTCCGGGGGCGAGGTGCTGGCCAAGGTCGGCGCCGGCGCCACCGTGCTACCGGCTTCGGCGCTGCCCTGCGCCAGCTGCCACGGCGCCGACGGACGCGGGCGGCCGGAGGGCGGGGTGCGGCCGCCGGACATCACCTGGCGACGCCTGACCACCCACTACGGCCAGCAGATCAACGGACGCAGCTACCCGCCGTACGGCGAGGACAGCCTGGCCCAGGTGGTCAGCGACGGCGTTGACCCGGCCGGCAACCGCCTGGACACGGCGATGCCGCGTTTCGTTCTGTCGCCACGCGACATGGCGCGCCTGACCGCTTACCTGAAACGCCTGGAGGACGACCATGACCCCGGCCTGGAAAGCGACCGACTGCGCGTCGGCACCTTGCTGCCGAGCAGCGGCGTGCTCGCCGACCACAGTCGCACGGTGGGTGCGGTGCTGCAGGGCATGATCGACGCGCTCAATCGCGGCGGCGGCATCCACGGCCGCCAGCTGGAACTGGTGGTCGCCGATCCCGGCCCCGATCGCGCCAGCGCCGAACAGGCGTTGCAGCGCCTGCTCGACGAGCAGCACGTGTTTGCCTTGCTGGCACCGCTGGCGCCGGCGCTGGAAGGGCGCCTGGATGCGCTGCTCGGGGCGGCCGGGGTGCCGGTGATCGGCTCGCTGGCTCAGTTCGCCGAGGGCGACAGCGGGCGGGCGATCTTCGCACCGTTGCCTGGCTTGCGCGAACAAGTGCTGGTGCTGGCCAACTTCGCCAGCGAGCTGTTGCCCACCGGGCCGCGCCGCGCGCTGCTGGTCTACCAGGCGGATGCCGGCCTGCAGCCGCTCGCCGATCAGCTCGCCGAGCGCTTGCGCCGCCAAGGCTGGAGCGCCGTCGAGGTCCACGACTACCGGCCGGCGGCCGCCGGGGCGGCGCTGCAGGGCCAGGCCGCGCAGACCCAGGCGCTGTTCTTCCTCGGCTCTCAGGATGCGTTCGTAACAATGAGCGACAGCCTGCCCGCCGACGACGGCAGCCCGCCGTACCTGTTTGCCATCGCCACCCAGGTGGCTGGCGCCGCGCTGCAAGTGCCGCCGCGTTATGCCGACCGACTGTTCCTGGCCTATCCGTTCCTGCTCGACGACTGGACCCCGGACGGCACCGCCGCGCTGGCCACCCTGCGCCAGAGCGCCGGGCTGAACGGCCGGCACGGTGCGCTGCAGGTCAGTGCCTACTGCGCCGCGCTGCTGTTCTTCGAAGGCATGAAGCGCGCCGGCCGCGACGCCAGCCGTGAGCGCCTGGTCAGTGCGCTGGAGAACCTGCACGGCTTCCAGACTGGCCTGACCCCCGAACTGGGCTTCGGCCCCGGCATGCGCGTCGGCGCCACTGGCGCGCACATCGTCAGCGTCGACCTGCAGGCCAACCGGTTTCGCCCGCTGGGGCGCTACGTCAAACCCGCTTCACCTTTCTGAGAGAGGTGTCCGTCATGAATCGCCTCGCTGTCGCCGCCTTGCTCTCGCTGTCGCTGCTGGCGCCGGCGCTGCACGCCGAAGAAGTCGGCGTGGCCGCGCGGGTCAACGAGGCGGAGATCAGCAACTACCGGCTGGACCGCTACTTTGCCGACTTCCTCAAGGCCAAGTCGCGCAGCGTCGCCTCGATCCGCAACCCGTCCAGCTACAAGCGCCTCAAGCGCGAGGCGCTCAACGAGCTGATCGACAAGGAACTGCTGTGGCAGGAGGCGCACCGTCAGGGCGTGGCCGTCGACGACGAGCAGGTGCGTCGCGAGCTGAGTGCGGTGAAGGCGGCGTTCTCCACCCCCGAGGCCTATCAGCGCCAGCTGGTCGAGTCGGGCTTCGACGAGGGCGCCTATGCCGAGTACCTGCGCCGCGAACTGGTTGCCCAGCGCATGCTCAACACCCTGGTGCAGCCGCTGACGGTCAGCGACGACGAGGTGCGCCGTGGCTATCAGGAACGCCGCGCGAGCTTCGCGCGACCCGAGCAGGTGCGCGCCCGGCACATCCTCCTGCGCGTTCCGGCCGGCGCGTCGGACGAGCAGGTCGAGACGGTCGCCCGGCGCATCAAGAAACTGCGCCGCCAGCTGGTTGCCGGCACTGATTTCGCCGAACTGGCCCGCGCGCAGTCGGAAGACCCCAGTGGCGCGCGCGGCGGCGAGCTCGGCTACTTCTCGCGCGGGCAGATGGTGCCGGCGTTCGAGGCGGCCGCCTTCGCCCTCGACCCCGGCGAGGTGAGCGAGCCGGTGCGCAGCGAGTTCGGCTGGCACCTGATCCAGGTGGAGGAATACGTGGCCGAAGGCCAGCTCGACGAAGCCATGGCCATGGCCACGGTGCGTGACCAACTGCTCTACCAGCGTTACGTGCTGGCCCGTGACGCGGCGCTCAACCGCCTGCGCAGCGGCAGCCGTATCGAGGTCGCGCGCGGCCTTTAGAGCCCGTTTCGGATCTGCTGCGCGTCGGAAAAACTGCGTTGAGAACGTCTTCGGAATGCTCATTTACAACTCGTAAACTCTGCTTCCTCCGTCGTTTTCGCCTTGTTTTTCTCTAGCTCGCGAGATCCGAAACGGGCTCTAGGGCGGCCGACCCGCGCCACCGCTGGCGACCCCATGTTTGGGGTGGAAACGCCGCCAGCCCCCGCCGATTCCCCGTTTGTGGGGAATCGCGCGTGCCCGTTTCCCCACCCCGCACAGCCAGATTGGTGGCTTGCCAGCCGGCCGGCAGCTGGCACGGAGCGTGCGTAGCAAGGAGTGCCGGGTGGGAATGCCGGTGTCGCCGTCGAGCATAGGGAGCGCGAAGTGACCAACAAGGTGATGATCGTCGAGGACGAAAAAATCCTCGCGCAGAATCTCCGGCTCTACCTGGAGCAGCAGTGGTTCGTCGTGCAGACCGTCGCCGATGGCGCCAGCGCCCTTGAACTGGCGCCACAGTTCCAGCCGGAGGTGATCGTTCTCGACTACCGCCTGCCGGACATGGAGGGCTTCGAGGTGATCGATGCACTGGGCCGCGACTGGCGTTACCGCTGCCTGCTGATCACCGGCCACCCGACCTGTGCGGTATGCGAGGCGGCGGCCCAGCGCGACATCGACCACATCCTGTTCAAACCGTTTCCGCTGCAGGAGATGGGCCGGGTGGTGACGCGCCTGCTGGCCAACCTGGACGCGGACCTCGGCGAGGATTTCCCGCTGCACCTGTATGACGGCTCCTGGCGTCTGGTCGAGCGGCACGAACTGCCGGGCGTCCTGCCCGCCGGGGCGGAGAAGGGCAAGGCCACGCCGCGCAACGAGTCGCGCTGATGGCCCAACAACGAGGTCCGGGGCGCGCCAAGCGCGGCTCCGGGGTAGAGGAGGTTGCCGTGGAAGCGCTGGTCGTCGAACCCGTCATCCCCGCCTGCGATACCACGCTGGCCCGATTCGACAGCGGCCTGCTGCGCGCGGCGCACGAACGCAGCGCGCAGCTCGGCGAACGGGTGGTCACTGCGCTCGACGAACTGACCAGCCTCGACCCGGCGGTGTTTGCCCACCGGCTCGGCGCGACCCTGCATTACCCGGTGCTCGACGGCCAGTCGCTGATGCACTACCTGCCGGCCTTCGAACGCGTGCCGCTGGCCCAGGCGCTGAAGCACGAATTCGTCATGATCCACCTCGACCAGGGCGTGGTGGGAGTGTTCGCCGACCCCTTCGACGACGCCAAGCTGACCTGGATCGACGAGCAGCTGCGCGGCGCCGCCCTGTACCTGGTACACCCCGGCGACCTGGCGGCCTACCTGGCGCGCCACGAGGAGAGCTACCACGCGGTCGACTCGCTGGGCGCGATGAACGAGGAAATCGCCCCCGAGGAGGATCTGGAAAACCTGTCGCTGGCGCGCATCAGCGAAGACTCGAGCGTGGTGGTCAAGCTGGTCAACTCGACCCTCTACGACGCGCTGAAGATGCACGCCAGCGACATCCACCTGGAAACCACCGGCAACGGCCTGGTGATCAAGTACCGCATCGACGGCGTGCTCAACGTGATCAGCCGCGTGCATGGCAGCGAGATCGCCGAGCAGACCGTGTCGCGGGTCAAGGTCATGGCCGAGCTGGATATCGGCGAGAAACGCGTGCCGCAGGACGGCCGCCTCAAGGTGGGCATCAGCGGCCGGCAGATCGACTTCCGCGTGTCGATCATGCCGAGCATCTTCGGCGAGGACGCGGTGCTGCGCGTGCTCGACAAGCAGGACCTGGCCGACCGCGTGCACGGCGTGCGCCTGGAGTCCCTGGGCTTCGCCGACGAGTCGCTGCGCAAGCTGCGCCGGCTGGCCGCCGAACCCTACGGCATGGTGCTGGTCACCGGGCCGACCGGCAGCGGCAAGACCACCACGCTGTACGCGATGATCACCGAGATCAACCGCGGCGTGGAGAAGATCATCACCATCGAGGACCCGGTCGAGTACCAGCTGCCGGGCGTGCTGCAGATTCCGGTCAACGAGAAGAAGGGCCTGACCTTCGCCCGCGGCCTGCGCTCGATCCTCCGCCACGACCCGGACAAGATCATGGTCGGCGAGATCCGCGACCCGGAAACCGCGCAGATCGCCGTGCAGTCGGCGCTCACCGGCCACCTGGTGTTCACCACCATCCACGCCAACAACGTGTTCGACGTGATCGGCCGCTTCGCGCAGATGGAGGTCGATCCCTACAGCTTCGTTTCGGCGCTCAACGCGGTGCTCGCCCAGCGCCTGATTCGCCTGGTGTGCACCGCCTGCGCGGTCAATCGGCGGCCGAGCGACGAGGACCTGCTGGCCTCCGGGCTCGATCCGGCGCAGGTCGACGACTACCACTTCGTCCACGCCACTGGCTGCGGTCGCTGCCGAGGCTCGGGCTACCGCGGACGCACGGCGATCGCCGAGCTGCTGCAGCTGGACGACGAGCTGCGCCAGATGATCATCGAGCGCCAGCCCATCGCCCAGATCAAGGCGCTGGCCTGCAGCCGCGGCCTGCGTCTGCTGCGCAGTTCGGCGCTGGAGCTGGTGCGTGACGGCGCAACCACCCTGGAGGAGATCAATCGTGTCACTTTCGTGGCGTGACCGGCATGTCGCCGTGCTCGGTGCCACCCAGGTGGCGCTGTTCCGGCGGCGTGGCGAACAGTGCGAGCGGCTGGCCAGCCGCGACTTCGACGCCAGTACGGCGGCGCTGCCGGCGGCCATCGAGGCGCTCGAACAGGTACTCGCCGGCCAGGCCCTGCGCGGCCGGCTCGACGTACTGCTGTCCAACCAGTTCACCCGTTTCTGCCTGGTGCCGTGGAGCTGGGACATCGGCTCGCCCGGCGAGCAGGAGCGTTACGCCCGGCACTTCCTCGAGGAAATCTACGGCCAGTCGGCCGAAGGCTGGAGCGTGCGCCTGTCACCGGAAGCCACCGGGCGCCTGCGCCTGGCCGCGGCGATTCCCGAGGACCTGCTGGAGCGCCTGCAGGCCCTGGCGCTGCTCGCCGGTTGCCGGCTGATGTCGGTGCAGCCGTACCTGATGGCGGCGTTCAACCGCTTCCGCACTCGGCTGAACCGCAGCGACTTCCTCTTCGTGGTCGCCGAACCGGGGCGCTGCAGCCTGCTGCTGGCGCGCCAGGGCGACTGGGTGCGGGTGCGCTCGGTGAGTCTCGGTGATTCCGACGCGGCGCTGGCGACCCTGCTCGGCCGTGAGGTCGAGCTGCTCGAAGCCAAGGATGCCGCGCCGGCAACCCTCTACCTGCACGCGCCGGGTCGTCCGGACCTGGCCGCCGCTGCCTTCACCGGCGCCGCGCCGCAGTTGCTGGTGGTCGAGGCCGCCGCCGACGATGCGCTGCATGCCATGGCCATGGTGGGAGCCTGACGTGCGCGCCCTGCAGCTCGACTTCCAGGCCCGCCAACCGGCCAGCGTGGCCGGCTGGCTGCTGCTCGTCGCCGGGCTGCTCAGCGCGCTGCTGGTGGCTGGCATGGGTTACTGGCTGAGCAGCGTCAGCACGCGCAATGGCGCGGAGCTGCGTGGCGTCGATGCGCAGTTGCGCAGCCGCGGGCTGGTCGAGGCGCCGCGCGCCGCCGGCAGCCCCGCCAGCAACCGCGAGGAAGCCGCCCGACTGGCCGAGATGCGGCAGATTTCCGCGCAGATGAAGCAGCCTTGGGACAACCTGTTCGCCATGCTCGAGAACCAGTCGCGCAAGGACGTGGCGCTGCTCGAACTGGCGCCGGATGCGCGCAAGAAGCAGCTGCGCATCAGCGCCGAGGCACGCGACCTGGCCGCCATGCTGGCCTTCCACCGCAGCCTGGAGCAGAGCGACGAGCTCAGCGACGTCTCGCTGCTCAATCATGAAGTGATGACCCAGCAAGCCGAGCGGCCGATCCGCTTCAACCTCCTGGCCAATTGGGAGGTGCGGGATGCGCGTGCCCCGGTTGGTCGTCCATGAGCAGCTGCGCGCTCTCGGCCGCCCTGGCGCGGTGGGTGCCGGATTGCTGCTGCTCGCCGTCGGTTATGCGCTGTTCGGCCTGTTGCCCGGCTACCACGCGGTGCAGGGCATGAACGCGCGACTGGCCAGTGGCAGCGCGCAGCTGGCGGGTCACGCCAGCGGCGGCGCGGCGCCGGTGCTCAGCGACGGCCGCCAGCTCGAGGATTTTCACCGCACCCTGCCGACCCAGCAGGACGCCGCGGCGGTGATCGACCGCATCTACGTGCTCGCCGACCAGGAGCACATCGCCCTGGCGCGCGGCGAGTACGCGCTGGGTGTCGATCCGAAGACCCACCTGGCGCGCTATCGCATTCTGCTGCCGGTGAGCGGCAGCTATCCGCAGTTGCGGCGTTTCATGCACGGCATGCTCGAGGAACTGCCGGCGCTGGTGCTGGAAGATGTCGATTTCCAGCGCAAGCAGGTCAGTGACGTGCAGCTGCAGGGCCGCATTCGTATGACCCTTTACCTGTCGAGGCGATGATGGACAGTCGGCGGCGTTGGTATTGGCTGGCGTTCCTGGGCGGTGCGGCGTTGATCGCCGCCGTTCCGGAGCTGTATTTCACCGCGGAACCGGCCGACGACGTGGCGATGCCGGCCAAGCGAGGTGCGGACACCAGCGGTCAGCTCGCCGCGCTGCGCGGCGCACCGGCGGCGACTCCTGTCAGCGCAGCGATCCCGGCGGCCGCCCGCACGGCGCACGTGCCGCAGGCCGACCTGTTCGCCGCGCACAGCTGGTACGTCGCGCCGCCGGCACCGCCACGCAGCAACCTGGCGCCGGTTGCGCCGCCACCGCCGCCAGCGCCCATGGCGCCACCCTTGCCGTTCCAGTTCATCGGCAAGCTCGACGACAGCCTGCGCCAGCAGGTGTTCCTGCTCAGCGGCGAACGCCTGCACATCGTCGGGGTTGGCGACGTGATCGACGGCACCTACCGCGTCGAGCAGATCAGCGACAGCCAGCTGACCCTGACCTACCTGCCACTGCACATGACCCAGGCGCTGGTCGTCGGGAGCCGGCTATGAACCGCCTGAGCCTGAGTCTGCTGAGTCTGGTGTTGCTGGGTGGCTGCGCCAGCAAGGTAGCGCTGGACGACGGCAAGTCGCTGGTCGAGCAGGGCCAGTACGAAGCCGGCCTGGCCCGCCTGGAAGACGCAGTACGCGCCGACCCGCGCGACACGACCGCGCAGATCGCCCTGACCACCATGCGCGGGCGGGTGATCCAGAGCCTGCTGGCGCAGGCCGACAGCCTGCGCACCAGCCGCGACTTCGCCACCGCGCAGCTGACCTACCAGCGTGTGCTGGGCATCGAGCCGAACAACAGCCGCGCTCGCGACGGCCTGTACCAGATCGAGCAGCTGCGGCATGTCGACGACATGCTGCGCCAAGGCCAGGCGGCGCTGCGTCGTGGCGACCTGGTCGGCGCGCGGCGCCAGGTGCAGAACATTCTCAACCTCGATCCGCAGTACGAGCCGGCGCTGCAGCTGGAGCAGGGCGTGCAGCGCCTGCAGGCGCAGAACCTCTCGCCGTACCCGCAGCTGCGTTCGCGGCTGGATCGGCCGGTGACCCTGGAGTTCCGCGACGCCAGCCTCAAGGTGATCTTCGAGGTGCTGGCGCAGACCTCCGGGCTGAACTTCATCTTCGACAAGGATGTGCGCCCAGACCTCAAGGCGACCATCTTCGTGCGCCAGGTGGCGATCGAGGACGCCGTCGAACTGCTCCTGCAGCAGGGTCAGCTGCACCAGAAGGTGGTCAACGACAACACCATCGTCATCTACCCGGACTCGCCGCAGAAGATCAAGGACTACCAGGAGTTGGTGATGCGCACCTTCTACCTGACCAGCGTCGACGCCAACACCGCGATGAACATGGTCAAGACCATGCTCAAGACCCGCGACGTGTTCATCGACGAACGCCTCAACACCCTGACCATGCGCGACACCCCGGACGCGGTGCGCATGGCCGAGAAGCTGTTCCAGTCGCAGGACCAGTCCGATCCCGAAGTGGTCCTCGAAGTCGAAGTGATGGAAGTCGCCCGCCAGCGCATCCTCGACCTCGGCCTGCAGTGGCCGAACACCTTCGGCGTGCTCAACGACGAGGGCAACCCGGTGGGCATCCTCGACCAGCTCAAGGGCCTCGACTCCGGGCGCATCAGTATCTCGCCGTCGCCGCAAGCGAAGATCAACGCCAAGGACAACGACATCAACACCCTGGCCAGCCCGGTGATTCGCGTCAGCAACCGCGAGCAGGCGCGCGTGCACATCGGTCAGCGCGTGCCGATCGTCAGCGCCACCTCGACGCCGTCGACCCAGGGCCCGGTGATCACCGAGAGCATCACCTACCTCGACGTCGGCCTGAAGCTGGAGGTGCAGCCGACCGTGCACCTGAACAACGAAGTGGCGATCAAGATCGCCCTGGAAGTCAGCAATGCCACGCCGCTGGCGCCGACCCAGCAGGGCACCATCCCGGTCCAGGTCGACACCCGCAACGCGCAGACCACTCTGCGTCTGCACGACGGCGAGACCCAGGTGCTGGCCGGGCTGATGCGCAACGATCATTTCGCCTCGGGCAACAAGATTCCCGGCCTCGGCGATATTCCCGGCATCGGTCGGCTGTTCGGTAGCAACCAGGACACCGTCGGCAAATCCGAGCTGGTCCTCGCCATCACCCCGCGCGTGGTGCGCAACCTGCCGTACCAGAGCCCCAGCGACATGGAGTTCGCCACCGGTACCGAGACCAGCCTGCGCACCCGGCCGATGCGCGTGCCGGTGGCGGTCGCCGCGGCGGACGCCAGCCCGCTGGCGGAACCCAACCTGTCGCTGCCGGGCACTTCCGCGTTGCCGCACCCGGCGGTCGATGCCGACACTGGCGAGCTGCTGCTGCACTGGGTCGGCCCGGCGCAGATGCGTGCCGGCGAGGAGGCGGTGATCGAGCTGCAGGCCGAGGCCGGCCATCCGCTGCGCAGCTCGACCCTGCAGGTCGCCTACGACCCGGCGCGGCTCAAGGTGCTGGAAGTGGTGGAGGGCGACCTGCTGCGCAGTGACGCCAACCGCACCTCGTTCACCCCGCGCCTCGACGAGAACAACGGCGTGCTGGTGGCCACCCAGGCGCGTTCCGGCAACACCGGGGCGACTGGCGCCGGCGGCCTGCTGCGTCTGCGCGTGCGGGCCCTGGAGTCGGGCGAGCGCGGCTCGCCGATCCGTCTGCTGAGCTTCTCCGGTGTCGGCCAGGGCGACAGCCTGGTCAGCGCGGCGCTGCCGCCGCCGCAATCCGTCACCGTGATGCCCTAGCCATGAACGCCCGGGAGCGCGGCTTCACCTTCATCGAAGTGGTGATCACCATGGCGATCATCGCACTGCTCGCCAGCATCGCCGCGCCGCTCACCGAAACCGTGGTGCGCCGCGACAAGGAACAGGACCTCAAGCGCGCGCTGTATCAGCTGCGCGATGCCATCGACAGCTACAAGGCGGCCAGCGAGGCCGGGCGCATCGAGCGCTCGGTGAGCAGCAGCGGCTACCCGCCGTCGCTGCAGGTGCTGGTCGACGGCGCTCGCGACGTGCGCAGCGTGAAAGGCGAGCGCATCTACTTCCTGCGCCGGATCCCGCGCGACCCATTTGCCGATCCGCGCCTCGAACCGCTGGAGCAGTGGGGGCTGCGCGCCTATTCCAGCCCGGTCGACGACCCGCGTCCGGGTGAGGACGTGTTCGACGTCTATTCGCAGTCCGAGGCCAGCGGCCTCAACGGCGTCCCATATCGGGAGTGGTGAGCATGAAACGGCGCGCGGCGGGTTTCACCCTGATCGAGCTGATGGTGGTGATGGCGATCATCGCGGCGCTGATGACCCTTGCGGCGCCGCGCTATTTCTCCAGCCTCGACAACTCCAAGGAGACCAGCCTGCGCCACAGCCTGTCGGTGATGCGCGACGCGCTCGACCGCTTCTACGGTGACACCGGACGCTACCCGGACAGCCTCGAAGAGCTGGTGGAGCGCCGTTACCTGCGCGGCATGCCGCTCGACCCGATCACCGAACGCACCGACCTGTGGCTGGTGGTGGCGCCGCCGGAAGGCGCGGCCGGCGCGGTCGGCGACGTGCACAGCGGCGCCAGCGGCCAGGCCCGCGACGGGAGTGCGTATGGCGAGTGGTAGCGGCGAGCGCGGCTTCACCTATTTCGGCGTGCTGTTCCTGGTGATGCTGATGGGCATGGCGCTGGCGGTGGCCGGCCCGGTGTGGTCGACCCAGGCGCAGCGCGACCGCGAGCGCGAGCTGCTGTGGGTCGGCGGCCAGTACGCCCAGGCGCTGCGCAGCTACTACCGGAGCTCGCCGGGGCTGGCGCAGTACCCGATGGAGCTGCGCGACCTGCTCGAGGACGAGCGCTTCCCCAACGTACGTCGCCACCTGCGCAAGCTGTACCGCGACCCGCTGACCGGCAGCGACGAATGGGGGCTGGTGCGTTCGTTCGAAGGGCGCATCGTGGGCGTGTACAGCCGCTCGACCAGCCAGCCGCTGAAGCAGGCGAACTTTCCGGTGCAGTGGACCGAATTCGAAGGCATGGGCAGTTACGCCGACTGGCGCTTCGTCGCCGAGAAGGCGTTTCTGGAGGCGCCGGTGAAACCCGGCGAGCGGCGCTAGCCCTGGCATGGGCGATGCAACGCAGAAGTGTGGTTTCGACGTATGGGACGAGGTACGACATGAAGTCGCTGGCCGTTTTACCAACACCCGTTGCACCCCGGCGCTTCGCGCTGGCGCTGCTCTGCGGCCTGGCCCTGTTTGGCACGGGCAACAGCGCCCGCGCCGAGAACGACGAGTTCCTCGGCTTCATCGTCGACAACAGCATTTCCCACATCGGCCACGAGTTTTATCGCTACTTCAGCGACCGCCTGCGCGACACCAGCAAGCTGGATTTCAACCTGGTGGTGCGCGAACGGCCGTCGGCGCGCTGGGGCAGCCTGGTGTGGGTGGAGTACGAGGGACGCGTGCTGTATCGCGAATTCCTCGCGCCGAACACCGCACAACTGCAGCCGTTGGCTTACGCGGCGGCCGACCTGGTCCGCGAGCAGGTCGCCAAGCAGAAGATCGAGCGCCTGCTGCAAGACACTCAAGATCTGGAGAGGGACGAGCTATGAAGAGGAACACCGCATTGCTGCCGGGCTGCCTGCTGCTGGTCGGCACGCTCGCCCAGGCCACCGAGCTGGTCTACACGCCGGTCAATCCGTCGTTCGGCGGCAACCCGCTGAACGGCACCTACTTGCTCAACAACGCCCAGGCGCAGAACGATCACAGCGACCCGAACGTTACCCCGCGCGCCGCGGCCTCGTCGCTGGAGCGCTTCACCAGCCAGCTGGAGTCGCGGCTGCTCTCGCAGTTGCTGAGCAATATCCAGGACGGCAACACCGGCAGCCTGACCACCGACGCCTTCATCATCGACATGGTCGATGACGGCGGCCAGCTGAGCATCGTGATCACCGACCGGGTTACCGGCGAAGTGTCTGAAGTCGTCGTCAACGGGCTCGGCCCGCTGTGATGTAACGCGCCAGGAGGGCGAGAGCATGAAAGCCTGGATGATGTCGATCCTGCTGATGGCCACGCTGCAAGGTTGCGGCCTGCGCGAGCCGATGCCGGCCGAGACGGATAGCGAAATTCCGACCCTGACGCCGCGCGCCTCGACCTACTACGACCTGCTGGCCCTGCCACGGCCGCGTGGCCAGCTGGTGGCAGCGGTGTACGGCTTCCGCGACCAGACCGGGCAGTACAAGCCGACCCCGGCCAGCTCGTTTTCCACCAGCGTGACCCAGGGCGCGGCGAGCATGCTGGTCGACGCCTTGCAGGCCAGCGGTTGGTTCCGCGTGCTGGAGCGCGAGGGCCTGCAGAACGTGCTCACCGAGCGCAAGATCATCCGCGCCTCGCAGAACAAGCCGAACACCCCGGCCAATATCCAGGCCCAGCTGCCGCCGCTGCAGGCCGCCAACTTGCTGCTCGAAGGCGGCATCATCGCCTACGACACCAACGTGCGCAGCGGCGGCGAGGGTGCGCGCTACCTGGGCATTGGCGCCTCGGTCGAATACCGCGTCGACCAAGTCTCGGTGAACCTGCGCGCGGTCGATGTGCGCAGCGGCCAGGTGCTGGCCAACGTGATGACCAGCAAGACCATTTACTCGGTCGGCCGCACCGCCAGTGTGTTCAAGTTCATCGAGTTCAAGGAACTGCTCGAAGCCGAGGCCGGCTACACCACCAACGAGCCGGCGCAGCTGTGCGTGTTGTCGGCCATCGAGGCAGCGGTGGCCCACCTGATCGCCCAGGGCGTCGAACGCCACCTGTGGCAGACCGCCGCCGGGCAGGCGCTCGAAGACACCTCCTTGAAGAAATACCTGGGGCGCATCCAGGCCTCCACTCCCTGAAACAACCCCTGAACTCCCAGCTGGGTAGGGTGGGTTAGCCGCGCAGCGGCGTAACTCACCGTCGCTGCGGTGCCTGCAATCGCGCTCATCTACCGCCAGACTGCTTGCCCCCGTTCCCATGGCGCGGGCCGAGTCTCAGAGAGCTGGCCGAGCGTTCGCAGCGGGCAGCTGGATACCGGCCTGCGCCGGTATGACGGGGCGGATAATGGCGTGGTCTGGGGGAATTGGAGCTGCTGGCGATTCCGGTCGCCCGCTTGCTTCGACTACCGCCAGCCTTCCTACCCCGTCGCCCCGGCACAGGCCGGGGTCCAGAGTGCCGGTCGGCAACTCGCAGCGTGCCACTGGCCTCGGCGTTCGGCAGCAGCGCTGGGTAGCTTCTACGGCTAACCGATCCCGCACGGCTAAGGCGCACCTTCCAGTTGCCGAATCAGCGGCGGCTGTTCAATCCCGTCGACCCACCAGCGCAGCCGGCTTTCCAGGCGTTGCTCAGTGCGCAGAGTCATGCGCTTGAGTGTCGGACATTGCGCTTGCACGCCGGCGCGCAATTCGCCGGCCTGGCGCGAGCGGTTGCTGCCGGCCTGGGTTTCCAGTTCGAAGCGCACCTGCTGGCCGTTGCCGCGAAAGCATAGGCGCAGCTCCGCCAGGTTCGGCGAGGGGGTGTGCAATTCGAGGCTGGCGTCGACGCTGAGCAGCGCGGCGAGCAGGAGCGGGGCGGTGGGTGACATGGCGGGAAGGGAAAAAACCTGCCGCCCGCGAGGGCGGCAGGAAAGGGCAAATCACTGCTGGGTGACGAAGGCCTGGTTGCCCGAGCCGGTCTGATTGACGATGGAGCTCATGTTGATCCCGCCCTGGCTGGCGGTGACCTGGTTGGAGCTGCCGATCTGGTTGACCTGCAGGGTGGCCAGACTGCCGGATTGCGCAGCTTCCACGTTGTTCAGGTCGCCTTGGCTGAAGCCGATGATGCTGCCGTCGGCACCGCTCTGGTCGGCGAGCAGGATGTTCTCGGAACCGTCCTGGTCGAAGAACAGTTCGTTGGTGCTGCCGTCCTGGGTGATCGCGGCGCTGTTGAAGTCGAGGGTCTGGGTCAGCGTCACGCTGTTGCCGTCGCCGTCCTGGCGCAGGCCGATGGTGTTGCTGTTGCCGTCCTGGGTGAGGCTGGCGCTCTGCCCGACGCCGAACTGGCCGCCGTCGAAGGTGCCTTGCCAGTTGCTGACTTCCACGCGGTTGTCGTCGCCCACGGTGCTGACGCTGAGCTGGTGCGCCGCGCCTTCCTGATAGGTGTAGGTTTCGTTGCGTTCACCGCTCTGGAAGTGATCGGTGGAGGAGGCGGCCGACTCGAACTGGTCGGCCTTCAGCACGTTGTCGGTACCTTGCTGGATGATGCTGACCATGTTGTCGCTGCCGAAGCTCTGGTCGACGGCCAGGGCGTTGCCGTCGCCGCTCTGCTCGACGGTGGACTGGCTGCCGATTTCCCCGGATTGCCAGACGTCGATGTAGTTGCCTGTACCGTCCTGGGTGATGCCGATGCTGTTGTCCTGGCCGCCGTCGGACTGCGAGGCGTAGGCCTCGTTCACTTCGCCGCCCTGGGTCACCGAGACTTCGCCGCGATCGTGATCGGCCTGGTACACCGCGGTGTAGTTCAACGTGCCGGTCTGGTCGATGGTCGCCTGGTTGCCGCTACCGGTGATCTGTTCGGCGAAGCTCTCGTTGATCTGGTCGGCCTGATTGACGGTGATCTGGCTGCCGGTCTGCGCCTGCTGGTAGTTGAAGGAGAAGTTCTCGCTACCGCTCTGGGTCTGGCTCGAGGCGCTGCCGATCCCTTCCAGCTGGTCGGAGTGGACGACGTTGAACTCGCCGGACTGGGTCTGCACCGAGCTGCCGTCGGTTTCGAACATCTGCCGGCCGTAGGCGGCGTTGAGCGTGTCGCTCTGGGTCTGCTCGATGCTGCTGTTGTCGGCGCTGCTCTGCTCGGCCATGGCGTCGTGCCCGTCGCCTTGCTGGTCCTGGGTCACGCTGCTGTTGTTGGTCAGGCTCTGGATGACTTCGGCGCGGTTGCCGTCGCCGACTTGGGTCTGGGTCGATGTGCTGTCGCCTGCCATGGCTTGCATGCTAGCCAGGGCCAGGATTGCGGCGGCGAGCGGTTGGTACTGGAATTTCATGGTGTTGCCTCCTGGGAAGGGTCCCTGCTGAACGCACTGCTCGATATGGTTTGCCCGATTCAGCGGTACTGGCGGACCAGCACGCTCTGGTTATTGCCGGTTTGGGTGACGCTGCTGTGCAGGCCAGTGCCGGACTGCTCGATCTGGGCGGTGTTGTAGGCACCGTCCTGGACGATCTGCGCGACGTTGTCGGCGCCGCTCTGGCTGATCCCGGCGACGTTGCCGCTGCCTTGCTGGTAGATGCTTGCCATCTGGTTGATGCCTTCCTGCAAGATGAACGCTTCCTGATTGCTGCCGTTCTGCACGATCAGGCCGAGCAACGACTCGCCGTTCTGGTGGAGCTGCGCCAGGTTGGCCTGGCCGGTCTGTTGCACCAGGGCCTGGGCGGTGGCGCCGCCGAGCTGGCCGAGGTCGGGATCGCCGCCGGCCAGATCGAGGTTGTCCATCAGGTCGGCGGCGTACAGCGCCGTGCTGCTCAGGTACAGGCCGAGCAACACGGCGAGACGACGCTGGCGAAACCCTGCATGGCGTTTCATTGCCCATCCCTGAATCAACCTGCCCGCGCCAGGGCGCGGGCAGGCACTGCGTTAGCGATTGACCAGCGTGACCGTGCGCACGTTGTTGAACGACGAGCGAATGGTGGCGGTGGTGGTGGCCGGCAGGACCAGCCCGGTGGTGGTGGCCGACAGCCGCCAGCGTCCGCTGGCCGGCACCACAGCGCTGCCGATGACCACCGGACCGGTAGTGGTCTGCACCGTCACGGTGATGCTGTTGCCGGTGGTCAGCGAGGAGGTGCCATCCACGCTGAAGGTGTGCCGCGCGTTGGAGCGGGCGACCACGTCAGCCGTGGTGATCGCCAAGTTCTCCGCGACTACCGGCGGTGGCGAGACGTTGATGGTGACCGTGGCTGGCGCGGAAACGGCCCCCAGCGAATCTCGCGCCTGATAGGTGAAGGACGTGCTGAACGCAGCAGTCACGCCGGCCGGCGGGGTATAGGTGATGCTGGTGCCGTCGGTGCTGGCAGTCCCGCGAGTGGGCTGTGTCAGGTTGATCACCGTCAGCGGTCCGTTGCCTTCCGGGTCGGCGTCGTTGGTCAGCACGGCGAGCGTTAGCGGTACGCCGAGGGTGGCACCGGTGTCGTTGACCACGTTCGGTGCCTGGTTCGGGCTGACCGTGACGTTGACCGTGACCGGCGCCGACTGCGCACCGAGGTTGTCCTGCACGCGGTAGGTGAAGCTGGTGCTCAGCGGCGTATTGACCACTGCCGGCGGGGTGTAGACCACCGTGGTGGTGCCATTCAGTGCCACGGTGCCCTGGCCGGCCGGTGGCGGGGTGAGCCCGGTGACGCTGAGCGGCGTGTTGTCATCCGGGTCGCTGTCGTTGGCCAGCACGGCGATGGTCACCGGCACGCCGAAGCTGGTGCTGGCGGTATCGGTCAGGCCGACCGGCGGCTGGTTGCTCGGCTCTTCCGGCGCGCTGCCGACTACCGTGACGTCTTCACTGTCCTCGCCACCGGCGGAGGATTTGACCAGCACGCTGGCGGGCGGCTGGGCCAGGTCGTTGACGGTCAGGGTCTGCACCGGACCGGCCTTGCTCATGCGCCCGAAGCCTTGCACCACCAGATCCGGCACCGCGACCTCATCGCTGGAGCGGGCTTCGATGGTCAGGCGTTTGTCGGCCCAGGAGTAGCGCGCGTTGCTGACCTTGACCACGTCGATCACCCGACTGGAGGCCGAGGTCGGCTTGGTGCTGCCGCTCGGCGCGCTGGCGGTGACCACCACCAGCGGCGGCAAGGGTGCCGGCGCCGGGTTGTGGGCAAAGAAGTGGCCGTTGTTGTCGCTGAGCATGGTGGTCTGGCACGGCGAAGGTGGCGTGCCGATCAGCGCGATGGATTCGCGGAAGCACAGCGAGGAGGTGTTGCTCGAACCGGCGAACACTTCAAGGCGGGTGCCCTGGGCGGTGCGCCGGTAGGTGGTGCGTCCCATTTCCAGCGCGGTGGCCGGACGCGAGTCGAAGACCTTGCCGGTCACGCTGAACACGTTGGTCTGGATGGTGCCGGCCGGGCCTTCGATCTTCACGAAGTTGGTGCCGTTGGGGCTGCCGATCACCGGTTCGACCAGGTTGGGGTCGCCGACAAAGCTTTCCAGCACGCCGGTATCCGGGTTGCGCTCAGGGTACGGGCCGTTGACGCTCTGCAGGAACGGTCCGATATCGCCGGTCAGTGCGCCGCTGAAGTTGCCCGGCGCGCCGATACCGATGTCGCGGGTCATGTTGATCCCGCGCCGTCCGGTCTGGGTGACGGTAATGGTTTCCACGCCGTACGGGTGGGTCACCTTGTACACCCCGGCTACCGGGATCGAGGCGCGGATGCGGATGCGCGCGAAGGACTGCTGCTGGCCGTCGACCGGTACTTCGCCACCCGAGAAGGCCGCTTCGATCGCCGCGACATACACCTCCAGGCCATAGCCGGCGGCGTTGTTGGGGATCTCGGTTTCAGCGGAGAACCAGAACAGTTCGCCCGGCCAGTTGCCGGGGAAGATCATCGGCAGGGTGTCGTCGTACACGCCCGGATCGGGGATCAGCGTGCACATGTAGGCGTTCGGCGCGCCGCCGGCGCGCGAGCTGACGGCCCGCGACTGGCAGAGTTCGAGGCTGAGGTTGTTCTCGTCCTGATACCACACCGGGTACTTGCCGGTCGCGAGGTTGTAAGGACCGGTATCGACCGCGGCGAGATCGGCCATGACCTGGCCAATCGAGAGGGCGGCTACGGTGCAAAGCAAGCCTGGCCACTTGTTCATGATGCCTCCTGGCTCGAAAACGGATATCGCTAGGGGAGGATGACCACTTCTTCGATGTCGGTTCCGCCGTTGGCGGACGTCACCTTCACGCGGGCCGGTGGCAGCGGTGAGATGCCGGTGCTCAGGGTCTTCAGCACGCCGTCGCCAGTCAGCGGGCCGATCGGGGCGCCGTGGTCGAAGTCGGCGGTCAGCGCCGGCAGTGCGGTCTGGTCGCTGCTGCTGGCCTGCACGATGAGCTGGCCGGAATTCAGGCTGTATTCGGCTCGCTGGATCTGTACTTGGTCCTTCAGCCGGAGGCTTGCGGTGGTGGGGGTGCTGGTGGCGATGGCCGCCTGGTTGTCGGCAGTCAGACTGATGTCGACGAGCGCTGTCGGGTTGTTCGCCGACTGGCCGTACCAGTTGCCGGTGGCGGTGCTTTCCAGCATGTCGACGTTCTCACCGAGGCTGTCGGCGAACTTGGCGGTGCCGGGTGGTGGTGGCGCCAGGGCGAACACGTCCTGCTGGGCGACCACGCCGTTGCTGCCCGGCTGCCGCGAGTAGGTGGCGCGCTGCATGATCACCGGGGTCGGCCGGGTGACCGTGGACAGCTTGCCGGAGACGGCGAACAGGTTGGTGCGCAGGTCGATGCCGTTGGGCCCTTCGATGCGCACGTAGTTGGTCCCGTACGGGCTGCCGGTCACGGCCTCCTCGAGGTTCGGGTCGCCGATGTAGCGCTCGCTCTGCTGGGTGACCGGGTTGGTCTCGGTGTACGGGCCGTTCACGCTGCGCAGGAACGGTCCGATGTCACCGCCCAGCGCGCCGGTGTAGGTCTTCGGCGCGCCGATGCCGATGTCGCGGGTCATGTTGATGGCGCGCCGGCCGTCGCCGATGTTGGCGGCGGTGATCTCGTAGACCTCGACGCCGTACGGGTGGGTCACGGTGTAGATGCCCGGAGTGGGGACATCGACGCGGATGCGGATGCGCGCAAAGCTGACCTGATCGCCTTCACGCGGCTCCTCGACGTTGAACGCCGCCTCGATGGCCGCGCCATAGCCGAGGTCGATACCGCTGGCGGCGTCGGTGATCGCCGCGTCGGCGGTGAACCAGAACGCTTCGTCGGGAAAGTTGGTGGGGAAGACGATGGGCTGGGCGTCGTCGAAGACCCCGGGAGTGGGCAACAGCGAGCACATGTACGAAGGCGCGCCGGGGGCGCCGGGCACCCGCGAGCTGAGCGCCTTGGACAGGCACAGGTCGAGCACCCGGCCATGGGTGTCCTGGTACCAGGCGGCGAATGAGCCGTTCTCGGGCAGGTAGGGGCCGGGGTCCACGGCATACAGGACGGCGTGGGCGGATTGGGTGGCCAGGGCCAGAAGCGAGAGGGTGGCCGTGGCGGTGGTCAGTTTGCTGGGCATGGTACTTCCCTCGTGCGTTGGGGAAATGCCCTGTGTAAGCGGAGCTCACAGGCAAGGCTGCGGGCAGCTCCGCAACAACCGTACCAGCCGGCGGGAGAGGCTCTATTTCCTGGGGTGCGCGGGGGTTTACAGAGGTGGTGCTGGGGGTGGCTGGGGGTCTGCCCCCACAACTGGGGCTCCACGGCTGGGGGCAGAAAAGTGGACTAAAATGTCGGTTCTAGATGGCGTGGCAATTTTCCGGCGCGTTAAAAACCAATGAGTTAGGGCGGCTGTCCTTGGTGATTGCTAATACTGTCAAGTTAGTAACGCGTACAAGCTAATTGCCATTGGTGATTTATCGGGGGCTCGGGTTGTGCGCTATAACACACTAAAAATGTGGAAAGGACATTCCCATGCAGGCGATATCAGTCAAAGCGTTCTTCATGGCTGGCGGGGGGAGCACGGAAGCGCCTCAGCAATTCAACCTGCTGCGCTGGTTTTCCCTGGTCAGCCTGATTGTCATCGCCTCGGTGGCGATTGGTCTGGGCATCATTTCGACCCGCTACGTGGTGACCGAAAGCGTCGAGCGCGACGCGATGCTCACCGCGCAGTTCATCCAGGCGATCGCCACGGCCGAAGCACGGCACATGGCGATTCCGGATGTGATGTCGCTGGGCGAGCTGCTCGATCCACGCACCGACGGGCGTCACGTCAACGTCACCCAGGACGCCATCAACCGCGCGCGTAACGAGTACCTCGACCATATCGCCCACCTGCCGGATGCGCTGCTCGCCAACATCTATGCGCCGGACGGCACGATCATCTGGTCGACCAACCCGGCGTTGATCGGTCGCCGCGTACAGAACGATGAACTGGAGGAAGCGTTCAAGGCCAAGACGCGGATTTCCGCCAGCTACCACCGCGCCGATGCCGACCGCATCGAGCAGAAGTTCCTGCGTCCGCCGCAAAGCCTGTTCATCGAGAACTACATCCCGCTGCTCAACGCCGCCGGTGAAGCGGTGACGATGGTGGAGATCTACAAGGAGCCGAAGGACCTCATTGCGCGCATCCAGCGCGGCTATGTGGTGATCTGGTTGGCCACCGCGCTGGGCGGTGGGCTGATCTACTTCGGCCTGTACTGGATCGTGAGACGCGGCTCGGTGCTGCTCGATTCGCAGCAGAAGCAGCTGATCGCCAACGAAACCTTCGTCGCCCTCGGCGAGATGTCATCGGCGGTGGCGCACAGCCTGCGCAATCCGCTGGCGGCGATTCGTTCCAGCGCGGAGCTGGCCCAGGAACTGGCCGCGCCGCCGATCCAGGGCAACATCGGCGACATCATCACCCAGGTCGACCGCATGTCGAAGTGGGTGCGCGAGCTACTGCAATCGTCACGACCGCTCACCGGCGATTCCGAATCGGTGGACGTGGTGACGGTGGTGCAGGAGGTGCTGCAGTCCTTCGACCAGCAGCTGCATCAGGCGGGCGTGACGGTGGAGTTCGACACCCAGTACGCGCCGCGTGTGGTTAGCCAGCGCATGTTGCTCGGCCAGGTGCTCAACAGCCTGTTCGCCAACGCGCTGGAAGCGATGCCCAAGGGCGGACGACTGGCCGTCGAGGTCGAGCCGGACGCCGGCGGGGATACGTTGCACATGCTGATCCGCGACAGCGGCAAGGGCATGTCGCAGCAGCAGAAGGCCATGCTGTTCAAGCCGTTTTTCACCACCAAGCAAGGCGGGCTCGGGGTGGGGCTGGTGATGGTCAAGCGGATCATGGAGCGCTTTGGCGGGACGATTAATCTGACCAGCCGCGAGCAGGAAGGAACCCAAGTAGCGTTGAGCTTCGTTATTGAGAAGGGAGGGCGACATGGAACACAGCATATTGATCGTTGAGGATGACGAGACCCTGGCCGGGAATATCCAGACCTACCTGGAGCGCAAAGACTACGAGGCGGTGGTGTGCCACTCCGCCGAAGAAGCCCTTGAAGTGCTCAAGGACTTTCATCCGGACATTCTGCTCACGGACAACTCGCTACCCGGCATGAACGGCCTGGAGCTGATCCGCCAGGTCCACGAGAGCGCACCGCAGATCAAGCCGATCATGATGACCGGCTACGGCAATATCGACGAAGCGGTGAAGGCGATGAAGGTCGGCGCCTACCACTACCTGACCAAGCCGGTGGCGCTGATCGAGCTGAAGCTGCTGCTGGAAAAGGCCATGGAAGTGCAGCGCATCGAGAACAAGCTGTCCTTCTATCAGAGCCGCGAGGATCGCAGCGCCGGTCTCGACCAACTGATCGGCGAATCGCCGGCCATGCAGTCGGTCAAGGCGGTGGTCGGTCAGTTGCTGGAAGCGGAGCGCCGCGTCGCGGGCGTCGACCTGCCGGCCGTGCTGATCGAGGGTGAAACCGGCACCGGCAAGGAGGTGATCGCGCGTGCCTTGCACTTCGACGGGGTGCGCGCCAAGGGCCCGTTCGTTGAACTGAACTGCGCTTCGCTGCCGGCCAGCCTGCTAGAAGCCGAGCTGTTCGGTCATGAGCGCGGCGCGTTCACCGACGCCAAAGAGCGTCGGGTCGGCCTGGTCGAAGCGGCCGATGGCGGCACGCTGTTCCTCGACGAGATCGGCGAGATGGACATCGGCCTGCAGGCCAAGCTGCTCAAGCTGCTGGAAGACCGCACCATTCGCCGGATCGGCTCGGTGAAGGAGCGCAAGGTCAATCTGCGCATCATCAGTGCGACCAACTGCAACCTCGAGCAGATGGTCCAGCAGGGCAAGTTCCGCCGCGACCTGTTCTTCCGCCTGCGCATCATCTCCATCAAGGTGCCGCGCCTGTACGTGCGCGGTGACGATGTGATCCTCCTGGCGCGGCATTTCCTGCAGCTGCACGGCCAGCGTTATGGCAAGCCGGACCTGCGTTTTTCCAGCGATGGCGAGGCCTTGCTGCGTGGTTACAGCTGGCCGGGCAACGTGCGCGAACTGTGCAACATGCTCGAACAGACCGTACTGCTGGCCCAGGGCAACCTGATCGGCGCGAGCCAGCTGGCCCTCTGCACCGGCCTGGCGGACGAGCCGAAGGGCTTCTTCAGCAGCGATCAGCCGCTGTGGGTACCGCCCACCGAGCATGTCGAGAGCCACAGCCTGCCGGAGGTGGAGCGCGAGATGGTGATCAAGATGCTCAACAAGACCGACTGGAACGTGACCAAGTCGGCCCGTCAGCTCGGCCTGTCGCGCGACATGCTGCGCTACCGCATCGAGAAGTTGGGGCTGGTGCGACCGGGGCGTGAGTATTCCTGAGTCGTAGCTGCTGCGGGTTTGGGCATGACGTCCGGTTGTCGACCGGTTGCCCGACCTTGGCGGTTTGCCGTCACCATCCCTGGCTGACGGATTTGTAATTTTCCGGTCAGTCGGCTGCCAGCTGCGTGCGGGCAACATGCCGACATCGACAACTGACTGGAGTCCCCCATGTCGCTGCGCTCGCTGCCGCTGCTCGCTTCACTGCTCGCCACTTCCGCATTTGCCGATGCGGGGCGGTTCAGCTTCGGCCATCCCGCCAAGCCTGCCGACGCCACGCGCAGCGTGGAGATCGTGCTCGGCGACATGTACTACGAGCCGAACACGGTGCAGGTGAAGGCCGGCGAAACCGTGCGCTTCGTGCTCAAGAACGAGGGTAGTCTGCTGCACGAGTTCAACCTGGGCGATGCCGCCGCGCATGCCGAGCACCAGAAGCGGATGCTGATGATGCAGCAGATGGGCATGCTCACCCCGACCCAGATGAAGCACGACATGCCGATGGACCACAGCCAGATGGGCCACGCCGTGGGCAGTACCGATCACGCCGCAATGATGAAGCACGACGATCCGAATAGCGTGCTGGTCGAACCCGGCAAGAGCGCCGAGCTGACCTGGACCTTCAGCCAGGCCAGCGGCCTGGAGTTCGCCTGCAACATCCCCGGCCATTACCAGGCCGGCATGGTGGGCAGCCTCGAGATCACCCCGTGACTCGCCTGTGGCTGGCGGCCGGCTTGTTGAGCGGCAGCCTGGGCGCGCACGCGGGTACCTATGAGCTGCTGATCGATGAAGGCGAGCTGCGCCTGAGCGATGGCAGCCGTCCGGCGCTGACGGTCAACGGCCAGACGCCGGCGCCGGAGCTGCGCTTCCAGGAAGGCGAAGAGGTGGTGCTCAACGTCACCAACCGCCTCGATCGCGACACTTCGCTGCACTGGCACGGCATCATCCTGCCGTATACCCAGGACGGTGTGCCGGGCATCAGCTTCCCCGGTATCAAGCCGGGCGAGATCTTCACCTACCGCTTCCGCGTGCAGCAGGCCGGCACCTACTGGTACCACGCGCACAGCGGCTTCCAGGAGCAGGAAGGCCTGTACGGGCCGCTGATCATCGAGCCTAAGGGCCGCGAGCCGTACCGCTACGACCGCGAGTACACCGTGCTGCTGTTCGACTGGCAGGACGAAAAGCCCGAACGCACGCTGAACACGCTGAAGAAGCAGGCCGACTACTACAACGACCAGCAGCAGACCGTCGGCGACTTCTTCCGCGAGGCGCGCCGCGACGGTCTCTGGGCGACGCTCAAGGACCGCTGGGCCTGGGGCGACATGCGCATGGCCAAGACCGACATCGCCGACGTCAGCGGCTTCCGCTTCCTGGTCAACGGCAAGGACGTCGAGCAGAACTGGACTGCGCTGTTCAAACCCGGCGAACGGGTGCGCCTGCGCATCATCAACGGCTCGGGGATGAGCTACTTCGACCTGCGTATTCCCGGCCTGCCACTGACCGTGGTGCAAGCCGATGGCAACGACGTGCAGCCGGTGACGGTCGACCAGTTGCGCATCGCGGTCGCCGAAACCTACGACGTGATCGTCCAGCCCAAGGAGGACAAGGCCTACACACTGTTCGCCGAATCCATGGACCGCCGCGGCTACGCCCGCGCCACCCTGGCGCCGCGTGCCGGCATGCAGGGCGAGGTGCCGGCACTGCGCGCGCCGCGGCTGCTGAGCATGGCGGACATGAACATGCAGGGCATGGATCACGCGGGGATGGATCACGGCCAGATGGCCGGCATGGACCACGCCGCCATGGGACACGCCACGCCGTCCGTGGGCAACTCGGACTACGCCACCAACAGTGGCATCGCCCCCGAGCCGGTGGAGCAGGGGCGGGTGCTGGTCTATGGCGACCTCAAGGCCATGCGCCCGTTCGCCGACTACCGCGCGCCGGACCGCACCATCGAGCTGAAGCTGACCGGCAACATGGAGCGCTATTACTGGTCGTTCGACGGCGTGAAGTACTCCGAGGCCGAGCCGATCCGCCTGAAGTACGGCGAGCGGGTGCGCATCCGCTTCGTCAACCAGACCATGATGAACCACCCCATGCACCTGCACGGCATGTGGATGCAGCTGGACAAGGGCAACGGCCGCTTCAATCCGCTCAAACACGTGGTCAACGTCGCCCCAGGACAAAGCCTGGAGGTCGACGTGCCGGTGGATGCCATGGGCGAGTGGGCGTTCCACTGCCATCTGATCTACCACATGGCCACCGGCATGTTCCGCAAGGTCATTGTCGAAGCGCCTGACGGCAGCACGCAGCCGTTCTATCCCGCGCAGCAGAAGGAGAGCGGCCATGCGACGCACTGATGGCGCAGCCCTCGGTCTGCTGCTCAGCTTGCCGGCGGCGGCCATGGAGATGGACGACATGCCGGTCGGCTACTTCGCCTTTGATCACCTCGAGCAGCGCTTCGACGGCGACGCGCAGCGCCTGGCCTGGGAAGCCGAAGGCTGGTACGGCACCGACCGCCACAAGCTGGTGCTGAAGAGCAGTGGCGAACGCGATGCCGGCGGGCCGACCGAGTCCAGCGAAACGCAGCTGCTCTACCGCCGCGAGGCCAGCGAATTCTTCGACTGGCAGGCCGGTCTGCGCCATGACGATCAGCCCGGGCCGACGCGCAGCTACGCGGTGCTGGGCTTCAAGGGCCTCGCGCCGCAATGGATAGAGCTGGATGCCAACCTGTTCCTCAGTGAACGCGGCGATCCCTCGCTGCGGGTCGAGGCTGAGTACGAGCTGCTGCTGACCCAGCGCTGGGTGCTCGAACCCAAGCTGGAGTACCAACTGGCCTTCGCCGATGACCCGGAATTGCATGTCGGTTCAGGTGGCAGCACGCTGGAGGGCGGTTTGCGCCTGCACTACCGCATCACGCCAGCGTTTGCCCCCTATGTAGGTTATGTCTGGGAGAGGAGTTATGGGCGCAGCGCCGAATGGCAGCGTGCGGCGGGCGAGGCCGACGAGGAGGGCGCCTGGCTGCTGGGGCTGCGCTTCTGGCTGTGAGCCGGCCGGTCGCCGGCGCTGAAAATCGCCGGCGATCTGTATACACTTGCCGCGTTTTTGCTCAGTCAGGTCCGTCGCCATGCAGCATCCCGCCGAACATTCGCCGCTGGGCAAGTCCAGCGAGTACGTCGCCACCTATACGCCGTCGCTGCTGTTTCCGATTTCGCGCACCACCAAGTGGGCGGAGCTGGGGCTGACGGCGCAAACCCTGCCGTATCAGGGTGTCGACTACTGGAACTGCTACGAGCTGTCCTGGCTGCTGCCATCCGGCAAGCCGGTGGTGGCCATCGGCGAGTTCGCCATCCCGGCCGAGTCGCCGCACATCATCGAATCCAAGTCGTTCAAGCTGTACCTCAACTCGCTGAACCAGAGCGTGTTCGCCAGCTTTGCGGAACTCGAAGCGGTGCTCGCCGCGGATTTGTCCGCGGCCGCCGGCGCGCCGGTCCGCGTGCGCGTGCGTAGCCTCGCCGACGTCGAGGCGGACGGCGTAGCGCCGCTGCCGGGGGTGTGCATCGATGACCTGGAGATCGCGGTGAGCGACTACGCTCATCCACGCCCGGAACTGTTGCGGTGTGAGGCCGGTCAGCCCGCCGATGAGGCGCTGCACAGCCACCTGCTGAAATCCAATTGCCCGGTGACCGGCCAGCCGGACTGGGGCAGCGTGGCGGTGACCTATCGCGCTTCGGCACGCCTCGATCACGCCAGCTTCCTGGCCTATCTGGTGAGCTTCCGGCAGCACGCCGACTTCCACGAGCAGTGCGTCGAGCGCATCTTCCTCGACCTGCAGAAGCTGCTCGCCCCTGAGCAGCTGATGGTGTGCGCCCGCTACGTGCGGCGCGGCGGGCTGGACATCAACCCCTACCGCAGCACCAGCGCGATCCACCCGGACAACCGCCGGCTGGTCCGCCAATAACGCAAAAGCCCCGGTCGATGCCGGGGCTTTTCTATTCCGCTACCTTTTCTAGATGCCCATGTTGGCCAGGCTCTGGACGATATTGCGCAGCGTACCGGCCAGGGTAGGGTGCTCGACTTCGAAGCGCTCCACGGCCAGATTGACCCCGTCGACCAGGCCGGTGTCCGGCGTCACGGCCTCCAGGCCGAGCTTGAGCTCGATCTGCGCGATCAGCTCCTGCAGGTGCGCTTGCTCGTCGGCAGTCAGCGGAGCGCCGCCTTCCAGTTGCTCGCGAAGTTCGTTCAGTTGCTGCTGCAGTTCGCGGTCAGGCATGACCTTCTCCCTCCGTTGTAGGCATCGGCATTGACCCTGCGCCGCTGCGAAAGGTCCGTGCCTGCTAATAAGAGGTTACTCCATGCCCGCAACCTTTGCCCGGCTGCGGCGGGCTGGCGGCGTGGCGTCGATCTGTATCCAGGTGTTGCGTGGGGCGGGCGTCAGGCCCGCTTCGCAATACCGCCATGGCGGAGGAACAGTTCACGCATGGCCTCCGGCACCGGAATACTCTGATTGCTCTCGTAGTTGACCCAGACCAGCTTGCAGAAGCCCTCGCCATACAGGGTTTTCGGGTCTTCTTCGGTGGTCAGGCGGTGCTCGAGGACCAGACTGCTGCGGCCGATGGCGCCTGCATAGAGGTCCAGGCGCACGGTGGCCGGATGCTCGACCGCCTTCAGGTAGGTGTGCATGTTCTGCAGTACCAGTGGGCCCACCGCGCCGCGCGCGACGCCGATGCTGTTGAACCAGAGAATCCGCGCTTCTTCCATGTAACGGATGTAGACGGCGTTGTTGACATGCTGGCGGCTGTCCATGTCGCCCCAGCGCACGGGAATGCGGGCGGTGAACAACGGGCTTTTGTCGGCCATATGGCACTCCGAATGGCTGCTTAAATACAGGGGAGGGGCTTATACTGCGCGGCCTGAAGACGGCTTGGCCGTCACACTACTGATTCTCATGGAGAGACTGCAAATGCGTTTGCACGCTGCGAACTGGATCGATCGGCTGGCGCGAGTGCTGGCCTGTGCCGGGCTGGCGCTGTTGCCATTGGCCGCCGGCGCTGCCGAGGAAGACCCCTGGGAGAGCGTCAATCGCCCGATCTTCCGCTTCAACGACTTCCTCGACACCTACGCCTTGAAACCCTTGGCGCAGGGCTATCAGGCTGTTACGCCGCAGTTCTTCGAGGACGGCGTGCACAACATGTTCAATAACGTCGGTGATGTCGGCAACTTGGCCAACAACCTGCTGCAAGGCAAGGTGCAGGACGCCGGCGTGGATACCGGCCGGCTGATCTTCAACACCACCTTCGGCCTGCTCGGTTTCTTCGATGTCGGTACGCAAATGGGCCTGGCCCGCAACGACGAAGACTTTGGCCAGACCCTGGGCGCCTGGGGTGTCGGCAGTGGCCCATACGTAGTGTTGCCGTTCTTCGGGCCGAGCACCCTGCGTGACGCGCCGGCGAAGATTCCGGACTCCTACCTCGGGCCGTACCCCTATATCGACCACGTGCCGACCCGCAACGTGATCCGCGGCGTCAACGTGGTGGATACGCGCGCCAACCTGTTGTCTGCGGAAAAGCTGATCAACGGCGACAAGTACGTGTTCATCCGCAACGTGTACCTGCAGAACCGCGAGTTCAAGGTCAAGGATGGCGAAGTCGAGGACGATTTCTGATCGGTGTTCGCCAGACATGAAGAAGGCGGCCCTTGGCCGCCTTTTTTGTATCCGTGGATGACTCAGCCCATCGCCACGATGGCCAGCCCGATGGCCTGCTTGCCACCTTCAATAGCGGCGACGCGGACCACTTCCGCTTCGGCATCGAGGCCCTTGAGCTCCTGGTGGGGCGAGGGAATCCGCACGCGCACTCGTTCTCCCACGCTCACCGCGCTGACGGCCTCCAGCTGCAGTCCGGTGCTCGACAGGTCCAGGCAGAGCGCCGGGATTTCCTTGCCGGCATGCACCAAGGTAACTGGCGCTTCGACCCGCATACGGATGAAGTCGCGTTTTTCGCTGTAGTCCCGATCGTTTTGACTCATGGTCCGATCCTCTTGTTTTAGAAGCGCTCCGACGGTCCTTATAACTTCGCCAATTCGGGGTGTAAAGGCACCCTTACGGCAATCGGACCGCGCTTGAATCAAGGGCCGGATGGGAGTACCGTCTGCGCCTTGATGTGAACTGAGTACACGCGTTCAGGGTCTATTTCCTGACGCTTTCGCCAACTTCCCTGGCGCCGTTTGCCTGGTACCCCATGCACAACTCCAGTGCCTCGCTGCTGATAATCGATGACGACGACGTAGTGCGCGCGAGCCTCGCGGCCTACTTGGAAGACAGCGGCTTCCAAGTCCTGCAAGCCAGTAACGGCCTGCAGGGCCTGCAGGTGTTCGAGCAGGAAAAGCCTGATCTGGTCGTGTGCGACCTGCGTATGCCGCAGGTGGACGGTCTCGAGCTGATTCGTCGGATCAACGCCCTGGAAGTCGAAGTGCCAGTGATCGTGGTGTCCGGCGCCGGTGTCATGGGCGACGTCGTCGAGGCGCTGCGCCTCGGTGCCGCGGATTACCTGATCAAGCCTCTGGAAGACCTCGCAGTGCTCGAGCACGCGGTGCGCCGCGCGCTCGATCGTGCGCATCTACGTCTGGAGAACCGGCGCTATCGCGAGAAGCTGGAAACCGCCAATCGCGAGCTGGAAGCCAGTCTGCACCTGCTGCAGGAAGACCAGAATGCCGGTCGCCAGGTGCAGATGAACATGCTGCCGGTGACGCCGTTGGACATCGACGATCTGCAGTTTGCCCACCAGATCATTCCGTCGTTGTACCTGTCTGGCGATTTCGTCGATTACTTCCGTGTCGATGATCACCGTGTGGTGTTCTACCTGGCGGATGTTTCCGGGCATGGCGCTTCGTCGGCGTTCGTCACCGTACTGCTCAAGTTCATGACTACCCGCTTGCTCTACGAATCGCGGCGCGGCGGGCAGTTGCCGGAGTTCAAGCCTTCGGATGTGCTCGGGCACATCAATCGTGGGCTGATCAATTGCAAACTGGGCAAGCACGTCACCATGCTGGGTGGCGTGATCGATCAGCAGAAAGGCACGCTGACCTACAGCATTGGCGGGCACCTGCCGCTGCCGGTGCTGTACAGCAACGGCGAGGCGCGATACCTGGAAGGGCGTGGCTTGCCGGTCGGGCTGTTCGATGAAGCGGCCTATACCGACTTGGTGATGGATATGCCCAAGTCGTTTAGCATTACCCTGTTATCCGATGGCATTCTGGACCTTTTGCCCGGCGACACACTCAAAGACAAAGAGACAGCGCTGCCTGAATTGGTATGCAAGGCTGGCGGCAGCCTCGAGGGCCTACGTAAGGTGCTCGGGTTGGGCGATCTCGGCGAAATGCCGGATGACATCGCCTTGCTGGTGTTGAGCAGAAACCTTGCATGAGCGAGCGCATGAGAGGCGTGGCATGAGTACCGGTAGAATTCAATTCGCCGAGCAGGACGGAACCTTCGTCCTCAAGTTTGTCGGCGAAGTGCGCCTTACCCTGTGTTCGGCGCTGGATGCGACCATCGAGAGAATCTTCACTGCGTTGAATTTCACGGCGATCGTCATCGATCTCACGGAAACCCGCAGCATCGATAGCACCACGCTGGGCCTGCTGGCCAAGCTGTCCATCCTGTCGCGGCAGAAAATCGGCCTGTTACCCACGTTGGTGACCACCAACGAGGACATCTCTCGCCTGCTCGAGTCGATGGGCTTCGATCAGGTGTTCAACATCGTCAATCGGCCGGTGCCTTGCCCGGAATGCCTGGATGACCTGCCGTCGCAGGACCAGTCCGAGGACGTGGTGAAGGCCAAGGTGCTCGAAGCGCACAAGATCCTGATGGGCTTGAACGAGTCCAATCGCGCTGCGTTCCACGACTTGGTCAATGCACTCGAACAGCACTGAGTTTCGCTGAGCTGTAAATGAAAACGCGCGCCCTCGGCGCGCGTTTTTCGTTTGCTGGCGATCAGGCGCGGCTGGCGAGCAGCGCTTCGAGCTTTTCCTGGTCGCGGGCGAACAGGCGGATGCCTTCGGCCAGCTTTTCGGTGGCCATGGCATCTTCGTTGAAGTTCCAGCGGAAGTCCGCCTCGTCGAGCACCAGGCGCGCCTCGCCGGCCTGGCCGGGCGCCAGTTTGCGCGGCAGGCTGCCGCTGTCGTCGGCCAACTGCTGCAGCAGTTCCGGGCTGATGGTCAGGCGGTCGCAGCCGGCCAGTTGCTCGATCTGGCCGAGGTTGCGGAAGCTCGCTCCCATCACCACGGTGTTGTAGCCGTTGGCCTTGTAGTAGTCGTAGATACGCGTCACCGAGCGCACGCCCGGGTCTTCGGCGCCGACGAAATCGCGGCCTTCGGCCTTCTTGTACCAGTCGTAGATACGGCCGACGAAGGGCGAGATCAGGAACACCCCGGCGTCGGCGCAGGCGGCGGCCTGGGCGAAGGCGAACAGCAGGGTCAGGTTGGTCTGCACGCCGGCTTTTTCCAGCTGCTCGGCGGCGCGGATACCTTCCCAGGTGGCGGCGATCTTGATCAGCACGCGCTCGCGGCCGATGCCGGCCTGTTCGTACAGACCGATCAGGCGCTCGGCGCGCTGCAGGGTGGCTTGGGTGTCGAAGGACAGGCGCGCGTCCACCTCGGTGGAGATGCGTCCAGGAATGACCTTGAGAATCTCCTGGCCGACGGCCACGCCGAAGCGGTCGCAGGCCAGGCCGAGATCGCCGCCGCTGCCGCCGATGGCGTCCTGCAGCAGCTGCGCATAGCGCGGCAGCGCCGCGGCCTTGAGCAGCAGCGAAGGGTTGGTGGTGGCGTCGACCGGCTTGAGGCGGGCAATCGCGTCGATGTCGCCGGTGTCGGCAACCACGGTGGTGATGGCTTTCAGTTGGTCCAGCTTGGAAGTCATGGTGCAGGCCTGTGCGGGGCGAATGCCCTGACCTTACCCGACGCCGCACCCAGGCTCAACGGCAGCTTGATGCCAGCATGGCGCGACGCGGGTGGAAACCCGCTGTGGGGTTCCACCCGTCTGCGCTCAGCGCACCGTGAGCGCCACCACCGACGGATCGGCCTGGGTTCCCCAGCCACCGCCCAGCGCCTTGTAGATCGCCACGATACCGCGATACAGCTCGACCTCGGCGAGTGCCTGGGCGTCCTCGGCGGCCAGGCGTTCGCGCTCGGCGTCGAGCAGCACCAGGAAGTCCACCGTGCCTTCGCGATAACGGATGCCCGCCTGCTCGGCGGCGGCACGGCTGGCCTCGCTCTGGCGTACCAGCGAGAGCAGGCGCTGCTGACGCTTGCCGTAGTCGCTGAAGGCGTTTTCCGACTCTTCCAGGGCCAGGAGCACCTGCTGTTCGTACTCGGCGAGCACGCCGTCGGCCTCGGCTTCGGCGCCACGCAGGCGGGCACGCACGCTGCCCAGGTCGAACGCCGGCCAGGTGATGCTCGGCGCGACGCCCCAGGCGCGCGCGGCCGAGGAGCCGAGCTGCGAGCCGCGCCCGGCGGTGAAGCCGAGGAAGCCAGACAGGCTGACGCGTGGGAACAGGTCGGCGGTGGCCACCCCGACGTTGGCGGTGGCCGCGGCCAGGCGGCGCTCGGCGGCGCGGATGTCCGGGCGACGCCGCAGCAGCTCGCCCGGATCGCCAATCGGCAGGGCCTTGGCGATGGCCGGCAGGGCGCGCGGCGAGAGGTCGATGCTGAGCTGTTCGGGTCGCTGGCCAAGTAGGGTGGCGATGCGGTTGCGCGCCCGCACCTCCTGCGCCTGCAGCTGCGGCAGGCTGGCTTCGGTGGCGGCCAGGCGCGCATCGGCGCGCAGCACGTCGAGTTCGTTGCCGACTCCAGCATCGCGCAGCTGGGTGGTCAGGTCGCGGGATTCCCGCTGGTTGTCGAGGTTGCTGCGGGCGATCTGCTCGCGCAGCTGAGCGCCGCGTAGTTCGCCGTAGGCGTCGACCAGCTCGGCGATCAGGCTGATCTGCAGCTGCTGCAGGTCGGCCTCGACCGCACCGATGTCGGCCTCGCTGGCTTCGATCTCGCGCTGGATGCGGCCAAACAGGTCGAGCTCCCAGGCCATGTCCAGGCCGAGGTCATAGCGCTCGACATTGACCCGGTCCTCGGTCAGCCCTGGTTGCTGGGCCTTGCCGATCTCGCTGCTGGCGCGGCTGGTGACGGTGGGCAGCTGGTCGTTGGCGACATCGTCGCGAATCGCTCGCGCCGCCCGCAGACGGGCGTAGGCGACGCGCAACTCGCGGTTACCCGCGAGGGAGCTGGCAACCAGTTGGTTGAGGGTCGGGTCGTCGAACTGCTGCCACCACAGGGTCTCAAAACTCGAACGGTCGTAACCCTGGTCGGCACTGGCCACGCGCGCCGCTTCGGTGGTCGGCGCCTGGTAGTCCGGGCCGACCGCGCAGGCGCTCAAGGCCAGGGCCAGCAGGGACGGGGCGAATACCTTGGCGATCATGCGTGCAGCTCCTTGAGGGGTTGGGTTTTCGTCGCCTTGCGCACCTCGCGTTTTTCCACGAAGCCGCGGATCAGCACATAGAACACCGGGGTCAGCAGCAGGCCGAAGAAGGTCACGCCGATCATCCCGCTGAACACGGCGACGCCCATGGCGTGGCGCATCTCCGCACCGGCGCCGGACGACAGCACCAGCGGCACCACGCCCATGATGAAGGCGAAGCTGGTCATCAGGATCGGCCGCAACCGCAGGCGGCAGGCTTCCAGCACCGCGGCGACGCGGTCCATGCCTTCGGCCTGTTTGTCCTTGGCGAACTCGACGATGAGGATGGCGTTCTTGCACGCCAAGCCGACCAGCACGATCAAACCGATCTGGGTGAAGATGTTGTTGTCGCCACCGGCCAGGATCACCCCGGTGATGGCCGACAGCAGGGTCATCGGCACGATCAGGATCACCGCCAGCGGCAGGCTCCAGCTCTCGTACTGCGCGGCCAGCACCAGGAAGGCGAGGATCACGCAGAGCGGGAAGACGAACAGCGCGGTATTGCCGGCGAGGATCTGCTGGTAGGTCAGGTCGGTCCACTCGTAGCTCATGCCGTTGGGCAGTTCCTGCTTGAGCAGCTTCTCCATCGCCGCCTCGGCCTGGCCGGAGCTGTAGCCCGGTGCCGCGGCGCCGTTGATCTCGGCGGTGATGAAGCCGTTGTAGTGCATCACCCGGTCCGGGCCGGCGCTGTCGCTGACCTTGACGAAGGTCGACAGCGGCACCATCTCGCCACGGTTGTTGCGCACTTTCAGCTGGCCGATCTGCTCAGGGGCCAGACGGAATTTCTGCTCGGCCTGCACGTTGACCTGGTAGGTGCGGCCGAAGCGGTTGAAGTCGTTGGCATACAGCGAGCCGAGGTAGACCTGCATGGTGTCGAAGATGTCGCTGATCGCTACGCCGTGGGTCTTGGCCTTCTCGCGGTCGATGTCGGCGTCCACCTGCGGCACATTGACCTGGTAGCTGGTGAACAGCCCGGCCAGTTCCGGCACGTTCTGGCTCTTGGCGATGATGTTCTGCACCTGGGTGTACAGCTCCTCATAGCCGAGGTTGCCACGGTCCTGCACCTGCACGCGGAAGCCGCCGATGGTGCCGAGGCCCTGCACGGGCGGCGGCGGGAAGATCGCGATGAAGGCGTCCTGAATCTCGCCGAACTGCGCGTTGAGGTCGGCGGCGATGGCACTGGCGGACAACGCCGGGTCCTTGCGCTGATCGAACGGCTTCAGCGGGGTGAAGACGATGCCGCTGTTCGGGCTGTTGGTGAAACCGTTGATCGACAGGCCGGGGAAGGCCACGGTGTTTTCCACGCCCGGATGCTTGCCGGCGATCTCCGACATGCGCTTGATCACCGCCTCGGTACGGTCGAGGGTGGCGGCGTCCGGCAGCTGGGCGAAAGCCACCAGGTACTGCTTGTCCTGCGGCGGCACGAAGCCGGTCGGGGTGCTGGAGAAGCCCAGGTAGGTCAGGCCCATCAGCCCGGCATAGACCACCAGCGCCACCGAGCTGCCGCGCAGCACGCGGCGTACCACGCCGACGTAGCCGCTGCCGGCGCGCTCGAACACGCGGTTGAACGGACGGAACAGCCAGCCGCCGAACAGCTTGTCGAGGACCCGCGAGAAGCGGTCCTTCGGTGCGTCATGCTCGCGCAGCAGCACCGCGGCCAGGGCCGGCGATAGGGTCAGCGAGTTGAACGCGGAGATCACCGTGGAGATCGCGATGGTCAGCGCGAACTGCTGGTAGAACTGCCCGGTGAGGCCGGAGATGAACGCGGTCGGCACGAACACCGCGCAGAGCACCAGGGCGGTGGCGACGATCGGCCCGGTGACTTCCTTCATCGCCTGCTTGGTGGCTTCCACCGGCGACTTGCCGAGGCCGATATTGCGCTCGACGTTCTCCACCACGACGATGGCGTCGTCCACCACAATGCCGATGGCCAGCACCAGGCCGAACAGCGACAGCGCATTGAGCGAGAAGCCGAACATGTGCATGACCGCGAAGGTGCCGATCAGCGACACCGGCACAGCGGCCAGCGGGATGATCGAAGCGCGCCAGGTCTGCAGGAAGAGGATCACCACCAGCACCACCAGGACGATGGCTTCGAGCAGGGTGTGTACCACCGCTTCGATGGAGCCGCGCACGAAGATGGTCGGGTCGTAGACGATTTCGTAGTCGACGCCCTGCGGGAAGCTCTGCTTCAGCTCGCTCATGCGCTTGCGCACGGCGTCGGAGATTTCGATGGCGTTCGAGCCGGGGCGCTGGAACACCGGGATGGCCACGGCCGGCTGGTTGTTGAGCAGCGAGCGCAGGGCGTACTGGCTGGAGCCCAGCTCGATGCGCGCGATGTCCTTCAGGCGGGTGATTTCACCGTCTTCACCGGCACGGATGATGATGTTCTCGAACTCTTCCTCGTTGATCAGTCGACCCTGGGTGTTGATCGACAGCTGGAAGCTGGTGTCGCCCGGCGCCGGCGGCGCGCCGAGGGAGCCGGCGGCAACCTGGCGGTTCTGTTCGCGAATCGCGTTGACCACGTCGCTGGCGGTGAGGTTGCGCGAAGCCACCTTGTTCGGATCGAGCCACACGCGCAGCGAGTAGTTGCCGAGGCCGAACAGCTGCACGTCGCCCACGCCATCCAGACGCGCCAGCTCGTCCTTAACGTTGAGCGCGGCGTAGTTGGACAGGTAGAGCATGTCGTAGCGGTTATCCGGCGAGGTCAGGTGCACGACCATGGTCAGGTCGGGCGAGGCCTTGTCGACGGTCACCCCGAGGCGCTGCACCTCGGTGGGCAGGGTCGGCATGGTGCGCGTCACGCGGTTTTGCACCTGCACCTGGGCGTTGTCCAGGTTGGTGCCGAGGGCGAAGGTGATGGTCAGGGTCATCTTGCCGTCGGCGGTACCCTGCGAAGACATGTAGAGCATGCCTTCGACACCGGTGATGGCCTGTTCCAGCGGCGAGGCGACGGTTTCGCCGATCACCTTGGGGTTGGCGCCGGGGAAGTTGGCGCGCACCACCACGGTGGGCGGCACTACTTCCGGGTATTCGCTGATCGGCAGCTGGAACAGCGAGATCGCGCCGCCGATCAGGATCAGCAGGGAGAGCACGGCGGCGAAGATCGGCCGCGAAATGAAGAATTGCGAGAAGTTCATCGTCTGGGTCCTTCAGGATTCTCAGGCAAAACCGTCCCGTCGCCCCGCCGAAACGGGGCTGGAAGACGGGCTGGTTTTAGCCGCGCGGCGTGATCGGGCGGTTGACGGGCTGGCGTTCGGCGACCCGCGGCGGATTGCTGGCGGCCACGGCGGTGCGTTGTTCGGCGAGGGCGGCGAGGGTGGCTTGGTCGGCCATCGGCACCGCATCCGGGCTGACCGGCATGCCCGGACGGGCGCGCTGCAGGCCGTTGACGACGATCTTCTCGCCCTTGGCCAGACCGCTGCGCACGATACGCAGGCCTTCCAGCTTGGGACCGAGCTCGATGGCGCGGTAGGCGACCTTGTCATCCTCGGCGAGGACCAGGACGAACTTCTTGCCGAGGTCGGTGCCGACCGCCGAATCCTTGATCAGTGCGGCGTCGTAGGTGGCGCTGCCGACCAGTTTCAGGCGCGCGTAGAGCCCGGGGGTGAACTCGCCCTTGCGGTTGTCGAACACCGCGCGGCCACGAATGGTGCCGGTCTTCGGGTCGACCTGGTTGTCGATGAAGTCCATCTGCCCCAGGTGCGGGAAGCCGTCTTCGTCGGACAGGCCGAGGTACACCGGGGTGGCGTCGCCGCGGCTGCCTTGGCGGGCCAGCTGGTTGTACTTGAGGAACACGCGCTCATCGGCGTCGAAGTAGGCGTACACCTTGTCGGTGGAGACCAGGCTGGTCAGGCGGCTTTCGCCGGCGTTGACCAGGTTGCCGGTGGTCACTTCGGCGCGGCTGACGCGGCCGTCGATCGGCGCGGTGACCTGGGTGAAGTTGAGGTTCAGGCGTGCCGCTTCCAGGCCGGCCTGGATCGCCGCGACTTCGGCGCGGGCCTGCAGCGCCGCACTGGCGCGGGCGTCGGCGAGTTCGGCGGAAATCGCATTGCTGGCGCGCAGGCGCTCGCCACGGCGGGCTTCATTCTCGGTGCGGCTGAGGTTGGCGCGGACTTGCTGCAACTGGGCTTCCAGGCGGCGGACTTCAGCCTCAAACGGGCGAGGGTCGATCTGGAACAGCAGGTCGCCTTTCTTCACCAGCGAGCCTTCGCTGAAAGCCACCTTGTCGATGTAGCCGGACACCCGCGGGCGAACCACCACCGACTCGGGCGCTTCCAGGCGGCCAGTCAGTTCGTCCCACTCGGTCACCGGTTGCTGGATCACTTCGGCGACGCTGACCTTGGCCGGCGCCGGGGCGGCTGCCTGGTCCGGCGCGCGTCCGCAGGCCGCCAGAATCAGCAGTGACAGGGCGGCGAGGGGGTAACGCAAGGCTTTGTAGGACTGTTCCATGGAATGATTCCGCCAATTGGTATTCAGGATTGGGCGGAGTCTGCGTTGCGCGAGCGCCTTTGCACGAATCGAACTGGGCGAAGTTGAATATCAATCCGAATGATGGAAGGCGCCTTTCCATCGATGGCGACGAAGGTTGCGGCGGGCGACGAGACCACTTATCGCGGCGCCGGGGATCGCCGGGGCGGTTGGGACCAAGGGCCTATACTCAGACCCTCACCCGACATTCTGGCGGCATGGCCAGGCGGGTGAGCCATCCGTGAGTCGGCTCGCTGGCGTCTTTATTCCGCCGGCGACCGTGCATCCCACCTCTCAGCGACGCGGCTGCGGGCCGGGCGCCCTGGCGCTTGGGCACCGCCGCAACCGAACAGGAGGTAGTGCCATGAAAACAACCCTGACCCGCGCCATTCCGGCCTTATTGCTGGCTGCGGCCTGCTGCACGACGGCCATGGCCGCGCAGAACCTGGCGGAATTCAAGGGCGGGATCGGCGTGATCCCGGTATCCAGCGCGCCAGGCCCGGACCTGACCGCGACCAGCGTGACCCGCAACATCGTGCGCGGCGTGCAACCGCCGGGGCAGATCTGGCTGATCGACAAGCTCGAGGCCCGAGTGCGCGCCGACGGGCGCATCAAGGTGGAAGGCGAGGGCTTGATCCTCGGCGGCGGCAACAGCGTCGGCATCGCCACCGGGCAACGGGTGTTTGCCACGCTGATCTGCGAGGCGGCGGCGCCGTTCGTGCTGAGCAATTCCGACGTGGCCGGCGTGCTGCTCACCGCCAGCGGCGACTTCAGCATCGACGACGTGCTGTCGCCGACCCCGGCCGCGCCGTGCCCGAGCCCGGTGCTGCTGATCCGCAACGCCGCCAATGGCAGCTGGTTCGCAGCCGGCATTCCCAAACTGCCCGACTAAAGCTCGCGACGGCGCCAGCACCCGCCTGGCGCCGTCGTGGTCACGCCGAGGACCGTTGGCGGCAGCCAAACCGGCTGCCGCGCTATAGGATGCAAGCTTCCGCAGTGCTGCGCTGCACGACGAGGAGTGCGCATGAAAGTCATCGGTCTGATCGGCGGGATGAGCTGGGAATCCACGCTGCCGTACTACCGGCTGGTCAATGAAGCGGTCAAGGAGCGCCTGGGTGGCCTGCATTCCGCCAAGCTGGTGCTCTACAGCGTGGACTTCCACGAGATCGAGCGGCTGCAGCAGAGCGGTGACTGGGAGGCCGCGGGGCGCCTGCTGGCGGACGCGGCGCGTGCCCTGCAGGCGGCTGGCGCGGAGTTTCTGGTGCTGTGCACGAACACCATGCACAAGGTGGCGCCGGCCATCGAGGCGGCAGTGCGCATTCCTTTGCTGCACATCGCCGATCCGACCGCGGCGGCGATCAAACAGGCCGGCTGGCAGCGGGTCGGCCTGCTCGGGACGCGCTTCACCATGGAACAGGCGTTCTACAGGGAGCGCTTGAGCGAGCGTCACGGCTTGGCGGTGCTGATTCCCGACGCAGCGGATCGCGACATCGTGCACCGCATCATCTATGAGGAGCTGTGCCTGGGGCAGGTGCGTGACGAGTCGCGGGCCGAGTACCGGCGGATCATGGCGGCGCTGGTCGAGCAGGGCGCCCAGGTGATCATCCTCGGTTGCACGGAAATCGCCCTGCTGGTCAGTGCAGCGGATGCCACGGTGCCGCTGTTCGACACCACACGCATTCACGCCCAGCAGGCCGCGGAGTACGCCCTGGCCGAGGCCTGAGGCGGATCAGGCCAGGCTGTCCGGGTCGCCGAAGAACATCTGGATGCGCGAGCGCAGCCAGCGCTCGGCGGGATCGTTGTCCTGCGCGCCACGCCAGGCCATGTGCAGCTCGAAGCTGCCGGTTTCCAGCGGCAGGTCTTCGGCACGCAGGCCGCCGGCGGCGGTGAGCGCGGAGGCGGTGTAGTCGGGTACGGTGGCGACGATGTCGGTGCCGGCCAGCAGCGTGCCGAGGCCATTGAACTGCGGCACGGCGAGGACCACATGGCGACTGCGGCCGAGCTTGGCCAACTCTTCGTCGATGAAGCCGCTGAGGTCGCCGGCGAACGACACCAGGGCATGCGGCCGTGCGCAATAGGCGTCCAGGCTGAGCGCGCCCGGCGCGCTGTCGGCGCGCAGCAACTTCGGCGCATTGCGGCGCAGCACCTTGCGCTTGGCGTTGGCCGGCAGCTCGACGGTGTAGCTGACGCCGACGGAAATCTCGCCGGAGGCCAGCAGCGTCGGGGTCAGTAGGTAGTTGGCGCGGCGCACCACCAACACCACGCCCGGAGCCTCGGCGCGCAGGCGCTTGAGCAGCGCCGGCAGCAGGGCGAACTCGACGTCATCGGATAGCCCGATGCGGAACACCGCGGTGCTGGTGGCGGGATCGAAATCGGCAGCGCGGCTGACTGCGGTGGAAATGGAGTCCAGCGCCGGCGACAGCAGGGCGAAAATCTCCACGGCACGCGCCGAGGGCTCCATGCTGCGCCCAGTGCGGACGAACAGCGGGTCGTCGAACAGGCTGCGCAGGCGGGCGAGGGCGGCACTGATCGCCGGCTGGCCGAGGAACAGTTTTTCCGCCGCGCGCGTGACGCTGCGCTCGTGCATCAGCGTCTCGAACACGATCAGCAGGTTGAGATCGACGCGGCGCAGATCGTTACGATTCATGGAGAGCTTCCCGGCTTGCCAGGCGGATAAAACTGCAGGGCCGGCCGGCTGCCGTCAAGTCGCTCATCATCGCCGTGCATGTGCACTATCAACGGCAACAGGTAGTCTTACGCGAAAAGCCCCGATAAAGTCCGGGCCATTAGAGATAACAGGCGAGGTTCGTGATGTCCCGCATGATTCGCTTTCACCAATTTGGTCCTGCCGAAGTCCTCAAGATTGAACAGGCCGACGTCGCCCAGCCCGGTCCGGGCGAGGTGCTGCTGCGTGCCGAAGCGATCGGCGTGAGCTGGTTCGATGTGCTGTGGCGGCAGAACCTGTCGCCCTGTCAGACCCGTCTGCCGGCCGGTATCGGCCATGAAGTGGCCGGCGAAGTGCTGGCAGTCGGCAGCGATGTCACCGACTTCGCCGTGGGCGACAAGGTCGCCAGCTTCATGGCGCACAGTCCCAACGAGTACCCGGCCTACGGCGAGCAGGTGCTGCTGCCGCGCGGTTCGCTGGTGCGCTATCCGGAGCAACTCAGCGCGGCGCAGGCCAGCGTGCATTACACCGCGCTGCTGACCGGCTATTTCGCCTACGTCGACCTGGCGCACATCCAGCCCGGGCAGAGCGTGCTGCTCACCGACGCGGCGCATTGCAACGGTCCGGCCATGGTCCAGCTCGGCAAGGCCCTCGGCGCGACGGTGTATGCCGCGACCAAGGACGCCGAGGACCGCGAGTTCCTGCTCGGCCTGGGTGCCGACAAGGTGATCGTCACCGAGGAAGAAGACCTGGTCGGCCGGATTGCCAAGTTCACCAACGAGCGTGGCGTTGACGTCGTGCTCGATGGTTTGGGCGGCCCGCAGATGTGCCTGCTCGGCGATGTCCTGGCGCCGCGTGGTCGCCTGATCCTGTATGGACTGCAGGGCGGCAACGACACGCCGTTCCCGGCCTGCGCGGCGTTCCAGAAGAACATCCAGTTCTTCGTGCACTGCCTGGGTAACTTCACCGGCAAGCCGGACCTGAACATTCCCCAGGATGAAGTGGCCCTACAACGCGCGCTGACAGCGATCAACCAGATGACCCGCGACGGCCTGCTGCAGACGCAGATCGGCAAGACCTATCCGTTCGCCTCGGTGGTCGAAGCGCATCGCTACATGGAAAGCTGCCCGAAAGACGGCCGCGTGGTGCTGTTCCCGTAAGCCGTGCAGGGCCGCGTTCAGCGGCCCTGCAGCAGTTCGATCGACTGATCGAGCAGCGCCAGCGGCGCCTGGGTCTTGTGGATGTCCACCGACAGCAACTGACGGAAGCGCCGCGCACCGGGGAAGCCCTGAGCCAGGCCGAGCACGTGGCGGGTGATGTGGTGCATCGACCCGCCGTCCGCCAGGTGCCGTTCAATGTACGGCCGCAACGCCAGCAGCGCTTCCGAACGGCTGATCACCGGCGTATCGCGGCCGAACAGTTCCTGATCCACCTGCGCCAGCAGATAGGGGTTGTGGTAGGCCTCGCGACCGAGCATCACGCCGTCGAAGGTCTGCAGGTGCGCCTGGCACTCGTCCAGGGTCTTGATGCCGCCGTTGAGGATCAGCTCCAGGTCGGGGAAGTCCTGCTTGAGTTGCGCGGCCACTTCATAGCGCAGCGGCGGAATCTCGCGGTTTTCCTTCGGCGACAGGCCTTCGAGGATGGCGATACGCGCGTGCACGGTGAAGCTGCGGCAACCGGCCTCGCGGACCTGGCCGACGAAATCGCACAGCTCGGCGTAGCTGTCGCGGCCGTTGATGCCGATGCGGTGCTTGACCGTCACCGGAATGCTCACGGCATCCAGCATCGCCTTGACGCACTCGGCGACCAGCGCCGGATGGCCCATCAGGCAGGCGCCGATCATGTTGTTCTGCACCCGGTCGCTGGGGCAGCCGACGTTCAGGTTGACCTCATCGTAGCCGGCCTGCTCGGCCAGCCGCGCGCAGGCCGCCAGTTCCTGCGGATTGCTGCCGCCCAGTTGCAGGGCCAGCGGATGCTCGCTTTCGTCATGCCGCAGAAAACGCGCCGTGTCGCCGTGCAGCAGCGCGCCGGTAGTGACCATCTCGGTGTACAGCAGGGCGTCCTTGGACAGCAGGCGCAGGAAGAAGCGGCAATGCCGGTCCGTCCAATCCATCATCGGGGCCACGGAAAAGCGGCGGGAAATAGCGTTCTGGCTCATAGGGCGGATTCGGACTGCTGACGACTGAAAGGGTAATTCGGCACGCTGGCGCGGGCGAGAAGGCGATTGGCTGGGCGCTTGGCCGCGAACGGAAAAATCGGCCTGCAAGTCTAAGAGCGAACGGGGCCGGAGGAAAGCCGAAGCAGACGGGCCGGCCTGCGCAATTCTCTCGCTGGGCTGGAGAACTTCCGCCGCGGATGTGCGTCAATGTCTCCCGAACGGCGATTAGGAGAGCATATGCGCGCCCGCACTTACGGCTGGATCGGTGGAATGTTGATGGCGGTCTGGCCCTGGACCGGGAGCCAGGCGGCCAGCTGTCCGGCCGACCAGTATCAGCTCTGCGCGCTGACCTGCTATTGCCTGCCGGTGTCGCCGGAGGTCGTCAAACAGGGTGAGGTGATCCTCCGCCAACAGGGCGCGCAGCTCGCTGCGCCGATGCTGGAGGACTGGATCGTGCAGTCGCGGGCGGCGATGCCCGCCGAGCAGCTGCAACCGATCCCGCCGGCGCTTCGCCAGCAGCTGAGCGCTTTCTACGCCGCGGACGTGCTGGATACCGCGCGCTTCAAGGTCAACGGTGGCCAGGTGCTCAGCTCGGCGGAGAGCATCCTGCAGAACCCCGACATCAACGCGGTGACGCTGATCGACGTGATCGTCTTCCGCAGCGCCGAAGACGCCGCCAGCAACGTTGCGCTGTGGGCGCACGAGCTCAAGCATGTCGAGCAGTACCGCGACTGGGGCGTGCACGAATTCGCCCTGCGCTACGCCCAGGATTCCGATGCGGTGGAAGCGCCGGCCTATGCCATCCAGCGCCAGGTTGCGGTGAGCCTGCAGCCGACCCCATTGGTGCCGAGCAGCGACCTCGACGTCGCACCGGAGTAGCGGCGCGCTGCCGAGTGGCGCCACGCGCCAGGTCAGCAAACGCTGAAAAATCCAGTTGCCGTCGCTCCCGCGCAGGCGGGAGTCCAGGTGCTGCGGGCCTTCTGGATTATTCCCCTGCGGGCCAGCGCAAGCGCTGTTCAGCGATGGAGCCGCTGTCCCGCCTGCGCGGGAATGACGGCCTTTTCAGCGCTTCCCTCTGCGTCTAGGGCTGCCGGTTCTAGTCGTCGTGCTCCGGCGCGCGCCGCTCGTTCTCGGCTTCCTCGCGGGCCTGGGCCTGCTGCTTCGGGCTTTCGCTGTCGCTGCGCACCTGCGCGTGGCTGATCAGGGCGAAGATCAGGCTGCCGCCGATGATGTTGCCGGCCAGGGTCGGCCCGGCGAAGGTCAGCCAGAACTCCTCCCAGGCCACTTCGCCGGCGAACACCAGGTAGGAGACTTCGACCGAGCCGACCACGATGTGGGTGAAGTCGCCCAGCGCCATCAGGTAGGTGATGACCACGATGATGGCGATCTTGCTGGTTTCCAGCGACGGGATCATCCACACCATGGTGGCGATCATCCAGCCGGAAATGATGCCCTTGGCGAACATCTGGCTGGTGTGGTTCTCCATCACCTTGCGGCCGATGTCGAGGAAGGCCGCATCGGTCGCGCTGTCGAAGATCGGCAGGTGCAGCATCACGTAGGCGACCAGCACGGTGCCGCACAGGTTGCCGGCCAGCACCACGCTCCACAGGCGCAGCAGGCGGCCGAAGTTGCCCAGCGTCGGTTTGCTCATCACCGGCAGCACGGCGGTCAGGGTGTTCTCGGTGAACAGCTGCTGGCGGGCCAGGATCACCGCGAGGAAGCCGGCGGAGTAGCCCAGGCTGCTGATCACCTTGGCGCCGTCGATGCCCTCCAGGCGCGCGCTGAACAGCCCCATGGCCATCAGCGACAGGCCCATCGACAGTCCGGCCGCGACCGCCGACCACCACAGCGCGGCGACCGTGCGCTCCAGCTCCTTGTCGCCCTGCAGGCGGATGATCTCGTGCAGCACCGCGGCGCGTGGCGGCTGGTTCTTGCTCGCCTCGCGCACTTCCTTGGCGGACAAGGTCGGGGTCTTGCCATCCGTTTTGCTGTCCATGGGCGCCATCCCTCGAAACACCGGTGGGCTGGCGCAATGACGCCAGGGCTTTAGTTGAGAGCGCGGGCCGCGGCGGGAGTTCGCCGCCGGCCTGGCGGCCGTCGCCTGGTGGGTGGCGAAAGGTTGAACGAATCGCCGGGAGGCTGCGTCGGAACCTACAGGCGATCACTAACGGCCTGTCACTTCCATTTCCCTTATCGCTCGACCCCGGCGTCGACGCAGGAGTGTCTCCATGGACATCACCGAAGACCGCAAGGCAACCATCAAAGTCCTCAACAACCTGATCGAGACCAGCAAGGACGGCGAGGCCGGCTTCAAGGTCTGCGCCGAAGACGTCAAGCGTCCGGACCTGAAGACCCTGTTCCTCGACCGCGCCCAGCAATGCGCCCAGGCGGCGGCGGAACTGCAGCGCGTGGTGCTGCAACTGGGCGGCGACCCGGAAGAGAGCACCAGCGTGGGTGGCGACCTGCACCGCCGCTGGGTCGACCTCAAGGCGCTGGTCACCGGCAAGGACGAAGAGGCGGTGCTCAACGAGTGCGAGCGCGGCGAAGACGTCGCCAAGAAGCACTACGCCGAAGCCCTGGAAAAGCCGCTGCCGGCGGAGATCCGCACCCTGGTGCAGCGTCAGTACGACGGCGTGTTGCGCAACCACGATCAGATCAAGGCACTGCGCAACGCCGCGCGCGCCAACAGCTGACGGTAGGGCCGGCCGGCGCCATGAATGGCGCTGGCCAGGCTGCATTTCGCCGCGGTTTGCCGGATTTTTTGAGATTTTTTGAGACCGCTTGATCCTGCCGCTGGGTATCATCGACGAGTAACAAACCGGCCTCCGGGCCGCGAACAACAATAGGCGCCAGCTAGAGCGTCATCAGTCGAGAGCCAGACGAAGAGAACCATGCGCCAGCACAGCCGGATCATCATTCGCTCGATCTTCCGTATCAAAGTCAGCAACCGCCGCAACGACAAACTGGTTGGTTATGTCGGCGATCTTTCCGAGCACGGCCTGCGCCTGGTCGGCGACACCTTGCTCGAGGTGGGCAGCACGCTGGAACTGCGCATTCGCATGCGCGACAAGGATGGCCAGATGCGCCATGCCGACGTTGACGTGAAATGCCTGTGGGCACGGGAAAACGCCCAGACCGGGCATTTCGAGGCGGGCCTCAGCCTGGTGCTGCCGTCGGTGTCCTACAGCGAGCTGATCCGCGACATGCGCGCGACGCGCGGAGTGCGCGAGGAAAGCTGAGTCAGAAGTGCGTCGCGGCGTTCGCTCGCGACGTCAATCAAGGTAGGTGGGGTAATGGGCCGTGCGGACCCATCGCCCTCTGCCTGCACTACCCAGGCGCTTAGCCCAGAGTGCCGAGAATATTCACCCCAACCCGATCGGGAATCTCGTTCTGCGACAGCACGTGCAGGCCCGGGCTGAACACCCGCGCGTAGCGGGCGAGCAGCGGGCGCAGTTGCGGCATCACGGTGAGGATCGGTGGGTGGCCTTCCTTGCGCAGGCGTTCCTTGACCACCGGCATGGCGGTCTGCAGCTGGTTGAGCAGGTTCGGCTCGACCGGAATGTTGTCCAGGCTCACCGGGCCGGCCTGCTGGGCGATCGACAGGGCGCTGAGCAGGGTGTTCTCCAGGGCATTTTCGAGGATGAACACCGACAGTTCGCCGCGTTCCCCGGCAATTCCGGCGACGATGCTGCGGCGCAGCGCGTAGCGCACGTCGGAGGCGAGCAGCACCGGGTCCTTGGTCGATTCGCTGGCCTCCACCAGGGTGGTGGCGATAGTCACGATGTCCTTCAGCGGCACCTGCTCGAGCAGCAGCTGGCGGTACACGCGGTGCTGCTGGCTGTAGCTCAGCTGGGTCTTGAGGTTGTCCGCCAGCTTCGGCGCCTGCAGCGCCAGGCGCTGCATCAGGTGGTCGACATCGTCGTGCTTGAAGATGTCCGGCAGGTGCTCGCGCACCACCTTGTTGAGGTGCGTGGCGATCACGCTGGCGCAGTCGATCACCTGGTAGCCGAGGTTCAGCGCGCGCGCCTTGTCGGCCGGTTGAATCCACACCACCTGCATGCGGTAGGCCGGGTCGACGCCGAGGATGCCGTCGATCTCGCCGTACAGTTCCGGTGAGGGAATCGCCATCAGCCGGTCGGCGTGGATTTCCGCGCCGTCGATGCGTTCGCCGCTGATGTAGATGTTGTACTGCGCGGCCTTGAGCCGCAGGCTGTCGCGGATCTGGATTTCCGGCAGCAGGAAACCGAGGCTTTCCGAGAGCGTCTGCCGCACCCCGCGCACCCGTTGCACCAGCGGCGCACCGCCGGATTCGTTGACCAGGCCGACCAGCTTGTAGCCGAGCGAGATGGACAGCCGCTCGACCAGCGGAATGTCTTCCCAGCCCAGTTGTTGGGCGCGTTCCTGGTCCATGGCCTTGGCGATCGCCTCGGTCTTTTCCAGGGTCACCGCCTCGCTGGGCGGGCCGGACAAAGACACCCGCCAGGCGATGAAGCCGACCAGCGCGGCGAACGCGAGGAACGCCAGGTGCGGCATGCCCGGCACCAGAGCGAGGATGAACAGGATGCCGGCCACGGTGTACAGCGTCGCCGGCGAGGCGAGCATCTGCTTGCGCACCAGCGAGGTGATGTCCGCCGCCTCGTTGACCCGGGTGACGATGATCGCCGCCGCAGTCGACAGCAGCAGCGCCGGAATCTGTGCGACCAGGCCGTCACCGATGGTCAGCAGGGCGTACAGGCGGAACGCTTCGCCGCCGGCCAGGCCGTGGACGAACACGCCGATGGCAACGCCGCCGAACAGGTTGATCAGAAGGATCAGGATGCCGGCGATGGCGTCGCCGCGGACGAACTTCGACGCGCCGTCCATGGCGCCGTAGAAGTCGGCTTCCTTGGCCACTTCCTGGCGCCGCGCCTTGGCTTCGTCCTGGCTGACCAGTCCGGCGTTGAGGTCGGCGTCGATGGCCATCTGCTTGCCGGGCAGGGCGTCCAGGGTGAAGCGCGCGGTCACCTCGGAGATGCGCTCCCCACCTTTGGTGATGACCATGAAGTTGATGATCATCAGGATCACGAAGACGATCATGCCGACGATGAAGTTGCCGCCGATCACCACATGACCGAAGGCCTCGATCACCTTACCGGCCGCCGCCGAGCCGGTGTGGCCGTCGAGCAGTACCACGCGGGTCGAGGCGACGTTGAGCGACAGGCGCAGCAGTGTGGTGACCAGCACCACGGTGGGCAGCAGCGAGAAGTCCAGCGGGCTGCGCGACGACACGCTGACCATCAACACCAGCAGGGCGATGCCGATGTTGAAGGTGAACAGCACGTCAAGCAGCAACGGCGGCAGCGGCAGGATGATCATCGCCAGGATCGACAGGATCACCAGCGGGATACCGATCCGCCCGCTGCGCAAGGTCGGCATGAGTTGGTCGAGGAGGTTCATGGTCAGGCCCTGTTTGCCAAGCTATCGGGCCAAACAGTCTGAAAACTACTGCGTTCGGTTAGTCGGCGTTGAAATCAGGCTCAAAATGCTCATTTACAACTCGTAAACTGCGCTTTTTCGCCTGATTTCGCCTTGCCTAACCTTCTTTCGCTACGTTTTCAAACTGTCTGGGATTGGAAGGTTCTTCGTCAGTTCGGGTTTGCCGCGACGCCCCTGGCGATAGGCGCGCAGCTGCAGGATGTAGGTGAGGACGTGGGCCACTGCGGTGTACAGCGGTGCCGGAATCTGTTGGTTGACCTGGGTGCTGAAGTAGATGGCGCGCGCCAGCGGCGGCAGTTCGAGCACGTCCAACTCGCGCGACTGGGCCATCTTGCGGATGAACAGCGCGGTTTCGTCGACGCCCTTGGCGATCACGAATGGCGCTTGCGCCTTTTTCGGGTCGTATTTCAGCGCCACCGCGAAGTGCGTCGGGTTGACGATGACCACGTCGGCCTTCTTGATCACCCGGCTGATCTGCCGCTGCATCAGCTGGCGCTGCACCTGCTTGATGCGCGCCTTCACTTCCGGGCGGCCTTCCTGGTTTTTGTGCTCCTCGCGGCGCTCCTGCTTGGTCATGCGCAGCTTCTTGAGGAAGAAGAAGCGCTGCAGCGGGATGTCGATGAAGGCGAACACCACGAACACCAGCAGCAGGCTCAGGGTGGTGTCGAACATCAGCTGCATGGCGCTGCTGATCGCGCTGCGGATGTCGGTGCGCGCCAGGGCGAACAGCTGCGGTGCGGTGTCGACCAGCAGGTACCAGGCGATGCCGAACAGCACCAGGATCTTCAGCAGCGACTTGGCCAGGTCGGTCCAGTTCTGCGCCGAAACGATGCGCGCCAGGCCGCTGATCGGGTTGAGCTTGCTGAGCTTGAAGGCGAAGTTCTCCGAGGCGAACACCCAGCCGCCGGGCACCAGCGAGAACACCACCACCAGCAGCTGGGTGATCAGCAGCGGGGCGAGCAGCACCACGAACACCAGCAGGTTGTGGCTGAGGATCAGTTCGAGATCGTCCAGGCCGATCTCGCTGTGGCGAAAATCGATGAACGCCAGTCGGAAGCTCTCACCGAGGCCCTGCAGGAAATGCCCGGCGCTGTACTTGAGCACCAGCAGGCTGACCAGCAGCGACACCGCGGTGGCCAAGTCGCGCGAGCGGGCCACCTGACCCTGGTCGCGGCTCTTCTTCAGCTTGTGCTGCGAGGCCTCTTCGGTTTTTTCCTGCCCGCTGTTCTGCTCAGCCATGCAGCGGGCTCCGCATCAGCGCGCCGAGGTTGTCGAGCAGCGACCGGGTCAGGTGCAGGTAGTGCTCGGGCAGGTCTGGCAGGGTCAGGTGGATACACAGCAGGCCGGTGAGGATGGCCATCGGAAAGCCCAGTGAGAACAGGTTCATCGCCGGCGAGATGCGGTTGAGCAGGCCGAAGCAGAACTGCACCAGGGTCATGCAGAACACCACCGGCAGGGTGATCAGCACCGCCGCGGCGAGCACCCAGCTCATCGCGTAGATCAGCGTCTCGAAGCCCGGGTAGTGCAGGCCGCTGCCGACCGGCCAGTAGATGAAGCTCTGGTACAGCACGCTGACGGTGAGCAGATGGCCGTCGATGGCGAAGAACAGCAGGGCGAGTAGCAGGAAATACAGCTGCGAGACGATCGACGACGAAGACACGCCGTTCAGCGGGTCGTTGTAGCGCGCCATGCTCATGCCCATCTGCGTGGAAATCACCTCACCGACCACGGCGAAGATGACGAACACCAGTTGCAGGCTGAGGCCCAGCAGCAGGCCGAAGCCGATCTGCTCGAGGGTGGTGAGGATGCCGGCCAGCGACAGCGGGTCGATCGCCCCGACCTCGGGCAGCGCGGCGGCCAGCGCCAGGGTTAGGGCCAGGGCCAGGACGATGCGCACGCGCATCGACAGCGCCTTGTGGCTGTACAGCGGCGCCAGGCTGAACAGCGCGAGGATGCGGCAGAACGGCCACCAGTAGTTCTGCAGGGTCTGCAGGTACTGGCTGGCGTGGAGCAGGGGTTCGCTGGCGTTCATCCGTCAGCCGACCAGGTGGCCGGCCTGCTTGAAGGTTTCGATGAACAGGTCGCTGAGCGTGCGCAGAATCCAGTGGCCGGAGAACACCAGCATGCCGAGGGTGATCAGCAGGCGCGGCAGGAAGCTGAGCATCTGTTCGTTGATCTGCGTGGCCGCCTGGAAAATGCTCACCAGCAGGCCGCCGATCAGGCTCGGCACGATCAGCACGCAGACCACCAGCGCGGTGATGTGCACGGCGTTGGAGACAATCTCCACGGCGGTATCCGGGGTCAGCATGGGCGCACCTGCAGGGCGGCGGGGAGGGCGGCGAGGCGCTTCATCAGAACGGCTGCACGCTGGAAGTCAGCGTGCCCATCATCAGTGCCCAGCCGTCGACCAGGACGAAGATCATCAGCTTGAACGGCAGCGAGATCATCATCGGTGAGAGCATCATCATGCCCATCGCCATCAGCACGCTGGCCACCACCAGGTCGATCACCAGGAACGGGATGAAGATCATGAAGCCGAGCTGGAACGCGGTCTTCAGCTCGCTGAGCACGAACGCGGGGAGCAGCAGGGAGAACTCCAGCTCCTCCAGATTGGCCGGCATCTGCTCGCCGGCCAGCGAGACCATGGTTTCCAGCGAAGTCTTGTTGGTCTGCGCCAGCATGAAGTGGCTGAGCGTGGTCTTCGCCTTGCCGAGGCCCTGCTCCAGGGTGATCTGGTCGGCCTGGAACGGCACGAAGGCGTCGCTGTAGATCTCGTTCCACACCGGGCGCATCACCAGCATGGTCATGCACAGGGCGATGCCGATCAGGATGTTGTTCGGCGGGCTCTGCTGCAGGCCCATGGCCTGGCGGAGGATGGCCAGGACGATGATGAAGCGGGTGAAGCAGGTCATCATCATCAGCATCGCCGGCAGGAAGCCGAGCAGCGTCATGATCACCAAGATCTGCAGCTTGACGCTCAGTTCCTGGCCATTGGCGGTGTCGTTCAGGCTGAGCAGGGCGATGTCGCCGCCGGCCGCGCGCACTTCCAGCGGCAGCAGGCAGGCGCCCAGCAGCAGGGCCGACGAGACCAGTCGACGCGCGCGCATCATGCGGTGAGGTCGTGCAGGCCGGCGCCGCTGAGTTCGACGATGCGCAGGCCGTAGTTGCCGTTCATCACCACCACCTCGGCCTTGGCGAACAGGGCGCCGTTGACCTTCACATCGAGTGGCTCGCCGGCCAGTTTGTCGAGGACGATCACGCTGCTGGTGTCGACGTCCATCAGTTCCTTCAGGGAAATCTCGGTGGAGGCCACTTCCAGGGTGACGTTGACCGGGATCTTGCCGAAGAAGCTCAGGTCCTGTTGCGCCGGCTGCGCGACGCTGAGGGTGCTGCTCTCGTCGCCGAGCGCGTCGTCCAGCCCGAGGTCGCCGTCGTTGATCAGGTTGTCCAGGTCGGAATCGGAAAGTTGACTGCTCATGGGCTTTTCACGCTCTCAAGAGAGGTTAGATAGAGGGCGCCGTCTTCCTCGAAGATGGAGCCACGGAACAACTTCTGCTGGTTGACCTGCACCTCGCAGCGCTCCAGCAGGCGCATCGGCAGGATGTCGCCGGCGCGCAGGCCGAGCACCTGGGCCAGCGGCATCTGCAGCGCGGCGACCACGCAGTCGAGGCGCACCGGCAGGTGCTTGAGGTGATTGGCCGGGCTGCCGTTCAGCCGAGTTGGCTGCGGGTTGGCCAGGCGGCTGGTGAGTTCGTCGACCAGCTGCGCATCCAGGTAGATGAAGATCGACGAGCGCCCGCCGCTGATGTGGCTGCTGTAGTGGAACTCGGCGATGTATTCCCACTGGACGATTTCGTAATCGTTGTCGTGCGGGTGCAGGGTGCCGAACGTGGCGCCGGACAGCAGCGAGCGGGCAAAGATCTGCGTGATGTCCATGCCCAGGCGGCTGCGCATGCGCTGCTCGGAGGTGGAGATCGGCGGGGTGTCGTGGCTGGGCAGGCTGGTGCCGCCGTAATAGCACTCCAGCGCTTCGGTCAATAAAGGCCGGTCAATGGCGAAACCCACTTTGCCAAGTGCGCAGCGATAGATGCACTCCGCGGTGGCTTCGCGCTGTTCGTGAACTTCCACCTTGGTCAATTCAAGATTAATTCGGTAGTTGCGCAGGAAGTAGTCGCTGATATTCCGCGGATGCTTGCTGGCGATCTCTCGAATGTATTGAGGGATCTTGTGGTAGTGCCGGCCTAATTTCTGCGGTTTGAGCCGCGTGAGACTGTCGGCGGGCACGCCATGGTGGACTTTAGAATGACCAGTCATGTGGTGATCTGTGTTCCGGACGTGTAACTGCAGGACTGAGAGTCAACCCGCCGTGCGGTCGCTGCAGTGGCTGTCGAGTGAGCCTGGCTAGGTTCGATTCATGGCCGCGCTTGTGGCGCGAGACCCGCACTGTCCCTGTGGTAGCGGCAGCCTTGGGCGAGGGTGGAGTCTAGGGAGGAGGGGGCAAAAATTTAAATCAATAGAAATCAAATGACGTTTTTGATCGTCATTGCGGGGCTTTGATTTGATTTAACGGCAACTGACTCGGCAGTTTTTTGTGAGCCGGTTAACGTAGCGCTCGGATCAGATTACGGCGCCTGGAAAAGTTCCGGCGAGTTCCCGTAATGGAAAGTAAAGGCGACACAAAGTTCCAGGCGATTAAGTAAATCGCGGAAAAATCATAACGGCCACGACCGCCGTTTCGCACTCGGACTGATAGTTGCCGGATGGCAATCGGACGAACAGGTGAATTAGTTGAAACAGGTCAATCGATCGGTAAGTTACGCCTACGACGGAATGTTCGAGCAACTACCGGAACAGCAGAAAGTTGTGATCGTCGGTGCTGCGGCTACTAGTAGCCAGGCATTGCACGATGGCCTGTTGCGTCAGGGTTGCCGTGTCGTGCAAGTGGCCGATGCCGGGGCGCTGAACGCCCGCCTGCTCGCCGAGGCGAGCATGGTGTTCATCTGTGCCAACAGCCTGCCGACCCAGGGCCTGTACGCCCAGGTCGATGACCTGCTGCGCCGTGCGCCGCAGCTCAGCGTGGTGCCGATCGTCGAGTACGCCGACCAGGCCAAGGCCGCCGCGCTGCTCGAACTGGGCTGCGTCGACTACCTGCTGTCGCCGTTCAGCGAGGCGCAACTGAATGCCCTGCTGCGCCGCCAGGAACAGGCCGGCAGCGCCGAAGAAAGCTTCGTCTCCTGCTCGCAGGCCGGGCGCCGGCTGCTGGCCATGGCCCAGCGTGTGGCGCAGACCCGCGCGCCGATCCTCATCAGCGGCGAGACGGGCACCGGCAAGGAGCTGATGGCCCGCTACATCCACCGTTTCTCCGCCAGCGCCGAGGCGCCGTTCATCGCGGTCAACTGCGCGGCGATCCCCGAGCAGATGCTCGAATCGATCCTCTTCGGCCACGAACGCGGCGCCTTCACCGGCGCGGTCAGCGCCCAGCCGGGCAAGTTCGAGCTGGCCAACGGCGGAACCCTGCTGCTCGACGAAATCGGCGAGCTGCCGCTCGGCCTGCAGGCCAAGCTGCTGCGCGTGCTGCAGGAGCAGCGCGTCGAGCGCCTCGGCGGGCGCAAGGAGATCGCCCTCGACGTGCGCATCATCGCCGCGACCAACCGCGACCTGCAGGCCGAAGTCGCCGCGGGCCGCTTCCGCGCCGACCTGATGTTCCGCCTCGACGTGCTGCCGCTGCACATCAGCCCGCTGCGCGAACGCAAGGACGACATCCTGCCGCTGGTGCGCCGCTTCATCCGCCAGTACGCGCCGCAGGAAGCCCACGACAACCTGCTCACCGCCGACGCCAGCCGCGCGCTGCTCGCACACGACTGGCCGGGCAACGTGAGAGAACTGGAGAACACCGTGCAACGCGCCCTGGTGCTGCGCAACGGGCTGTTCATCCAGCCCGCCGACCTCGGCCTGGTCGCCCCCGAGGCGCCGGCCATGCGCGAGGAGCGCGCCCAGCCGCTGTTCGCCGAAACCGGCAAGGCGGCGCTGCGCGCCAGCGGCAAGTGGGCCGAGTACCAGCACGTGCTGGACACCATCCGCCGTTTCGACGGCCACAAGACCAAAGCGGCGGAGAGCCTGGGCATGACCACTCGCGCGCTGCGTTACCGCCTCAATGCCATGCGCGAGCAGGGCGTGCACGTCCCTCTCTGAAGCGAATCTGGAGACCGCGAGATGAACCCGATCATGCAGGTGCAGCAGGACATGCTGGACCGGATGAACCAGCTCAAGGACCTGTCCGGTGCGGCGATCAAGCCGGCCGGACTGGTCGACGGCCACGCCGCCAGCGGCCCCACCGGGGCGTTCGAGGACGCCCTGCGCGCGGTGGACGCCGAGCAGCACCAAGCCAGCGCGGCGATGGCGGCGGTGGACAGCGGGCAGAGCGACAACCTGGTCGGCGCGATGATCGACAGCCAGAAAGCCAGCGTGTCGTTCTCCGCCCTGTTGCAGGTGCGCAACAAGCTGACCAATGCCTTCGACGAAATCATGAGACTGCCGCTGTGACAGGGCGTGGGTGCTGAGCCGTGCTGCAGACGATCAAGAGCAAGCTGCCCGTCAACGGGCTGAAACTGGACCCGCGCCTCGCGCTGCTGGGCATGGCGGCGCTCGCCGCGCTGCTGGCGGTGGGCGTGGTCTATTACCTGTGGCGCGACCAGGGCGCGTTCCGCCCGCTGTATGGCGCCGGTGAGGCCTTCCCGGCCGCCGAGGTCATGCAGGTGCTGGATGCCGACAACATCGCCTACCGCCTGCACCCGCAGAGTGGCCAGGTGCTGGTGCGCGAGGATCAGCTCGGCCAGGCGCGCATGCTGCTCACCGCCAAGGGCGTGAAGGTGGCGGTGCCGGCCGGCTATGAACTGTTCGACAAGGACGAACCGCTCGGCACCAGCCAGTTCGTCCAGGACGTGCGCCTCAAGCGCAGCCTGGAAGGTGAGCTGGCGCGCACGGTGATGACCCTCGAAGGTATCGAGCGGGCACGCGTGCACCTGGCGCTGGAGGAGAGCAGCTCCTTCGTGGTCAGCAAGCGCGACCCGGCCAAGGCTTCGGTGACCTTGCAACTGGTGCCCGGCTACCGGCTCAAGCCAGAGCAGGTCGCGGCGATCGTCAACCTGGTCGCCAACAGCGTGCCGCAGCTGAAGGCCGAGGACATCAGCGTCGTCGACCAGCACGGCGCGCTGCTGTCACGCGGCCTGGACGCCTGGGGCGGGCCGCAGCAGAGCTGGCAGGTGGTCAACGACTATCAGCAGAAGGCCGTGGCCAACGTCGAGGAAGTGCTGGCACCGGTGCTCGGCAGTGGCAACTACCGCATCAGCGTCGCCGCCGACATCGACTTCAGCCAGAAGGAAGAGACCGTGCAGGCCTACGGCGATGCGCCGCGTCTGCGCAACGAAGTGCTGCGCGACGAAAGCACCCTCGACCAACTGGCCCTCGGCGTGCCGGGCTCGCTGAGCAACAGTCCGCCGCCCAAGCCGGAAGAGGCGCAGCCGGGGCAACCCGCCCAGGCGCAGCCGGCCCAGGGCAACAAGGCCAAGGACCTGCAGAACAAGGCGGCGACCTCGCTGCGCAAGGAATCCAACCGCCAGCTGGATTACGACCAGAGCGTCACCCACGTCAAGCACGCGCCGTTCAGCCTGCGTCAGCAGAGCGTGGCGGTGGTGCTCAATGCCGGCAGCGCCCCGGAAGGTGGCTGGAAGCCGGAAACCCGCGCCGAGCTGGAAGCGATGGTCAAGAGTGCGGTGGGCTTCAACGCGGCGCGCGGCGACAGCCTGACTCTCAGCGTGCTGCCGTTCGCCGGTGCCGTCGAGCCGCTGGCTGCGGCGCCCTGGTGGGACGACAGCCGCCTGCATGAACTGGTGAAAATCGCCGTGTTCGGCCTGATCAGCTTGCTGTTGCTGCTGATCGTGGTCCGCCCGGTGGTGCGCAGCCTGACCCAGCGCAGCACTCCGGCGTTGCCGCAGGACGAATCCAGTGTGTTCGCCGCGCTGGCCGAGGAACGCAGCGAGCGCCTGCTCGCTCGGGTCGGCGACGAGCCGCGCGCCCTGGGGGTGTTCAGCGAGCTGAACCCGCTCTCGGAAATCCGCCTGCCGGCACCCGGCTCGGGTCTGGAGCACCAGATCGAGCACCTGCAGATGCTGGCCAAGAACGATCCCGAGCGCGTCTCGGAAGTCATCAAGCAATGGATAGGGCGCAATGAAAGAGACCTCACTCCCGCAAGCTGATGCGGCGCGCACCCAGGTGCGCGCGCAGAGCCGATCGATGACCTCCATGGAGCAGGCGGCGATCCTCATGCTGAGCATGGGCGACGAGACCTCGGCCGGCGTGCTGCGGCACTTCTCCCGCGAGGAAATCATCAGCATCAGCCAGGCCATGGCGCGGCTGAACAACGTCAAGTTGCCGATGGTGTCCGACGTGATCGGCCGCTTCTTCGACGACTACAAGGAGCAGAGCAGCATCAAAGGCGCCTCGCGCAGCTACCTGTCCGGCATGCTCGGTAAGGCGCTCGGCAGCGACATCACGCGCAGCCTGCTGGACAGCATCTACGGCGAGGAAATCCGCGCCAAGATGGCCAAGATGGAGTGGATCGATCCCAAGCAGTTCGCAGCGCTGATCGCCAAGGAACACGCGCAGATGCAGGCGGTGTTCCTCGCCTTCCTGCCGCCGGGCATGGCCAGCGAAGTGCTCGAATGCCTGCCGGCCGAGCGCCAGGACGAGCTGCTGTACCGCATCGCCAACCTCAGCGAAGTGAACAGCGACGTGATCGCCGAGCTCGAGCAACTGATCGAACGCAGCCTGGCGGTGCTCTCCACCCAGGGCTCGCAGGTGCGCGGCATCAAGCAGGCCGCCGACATCATGAACCGCTACAAGGGCGACCGGAACCAGATGTTCGAGCTGCTGCGCGGCCACAGCGAGGACCTGGTCGGCAAGCTGGAGGAGGAGATGTACGACTTCTTCATCCTCTCGCGGCAGACCCAGGACGTGCTGCAGGCGCTGCTCGAAGCCATTCCGCTGGAAGAGTGGGTGGTCGCCCTCAAGGGCGCCGAGCCGGCGCTGGTCAAGGCCATCCAGGGCGCCATGCCGAAACGCCAGGCGCAGCAGATGGAGTCCATCAAGCGTCGCCAGGGCCCGGTGCCGCTGAGCCGCGTCGAGCAGGTGCGCAAAGACATCATGCTGATGGTCCGCGAGCTGGCCGCGCAGGGCGACATCCAGCTGCAGCTGTTCCGCGAACAGACGGTCGACTAAGGAGCGCAGCATGACGGTCAAGGTGATCCGCAACGGCGGGCGCAACTGGCGTCCGTTCCGCTTCCCGCCGCGCTGCAGCGCACCGCTGAGCGGCGACTGGGATGGCGACCCGGCGGGCATGCAGCGCGCGGTGGCCGAAGGTTTCCAGCAAGGCATCGAGAAGGGCTATCAGGACGGTCTGCAGCAGGGCCTGGAAACCGGCCAGCGCGAAGGCTTCGACAGCGGCCGTCAGGAAGGCTTGCGTCAGGGGCGCGAAGAAGGCCGCGCGCAGGGTCGTCAGGTGTTCGAGGCGGCCAGCCAGCCGCTTGAGCAGATCAGCGCGCAGCTGCGCAGCTTCCTCGCCGAGCAGGACAGCAAGCGTCGCCAGGAGCTGCTCGAGCTGGTGCAGAAGGTCGCCAAGCAGGTAATCCGCGTCGAGCTGACGCTCAACCCGACGCAGCTGCTGACCCTCGCCGAGGAAGCCCTGGCGGCGATGCCGGGCGAGCCGGGCGAGGTGCAGATTCTGCTCAATCCGGAGGAGTGCGCGCGGATCAAGGACCTGGTGCCCGAACGCGCCGCGGCCTGGCGGCTGGTGGCCGACGAGCGCCTGGCGCTCGGCGAGTGCCGGGTGGTCACCGCCCAGGCGGAGGCCGACATCGGCTGCCAGCAGCGCCTCGATTCGTGCATCGAGACGCTCTCCGAACACCTCAACCTGAGCGAGGCCTAAGCGGTGAGCCAGTTGGCCGACTTCAAGCTCGACGAGGCGCTGCGCTCGCTCGACGGCGTGCAGCTGGCCAAGGTCAGTGGCCGGCTGGTGCGCGTCTCCGGCATGGTCCTGGAAAGCCTCGGCTGCCAGCGCATGACCGGCCAGCGCTGCCACGTCGAACAGGCCGACGGCAGCATGCTCGAAGCACAGGTGGTCGGCTTCAACCGCGAAATCACCTACCTGATGCCGTTCAAGAAGCCGGTCGGCTTGACCGCCGGCTCGCGGGTGTTTCCGGTGCGCGACGAGGCGCGCCTGCAGATCGACGAATCCTGGCTCGGGCGGGTGGTCAACGGCCTCGGCGAACCGCTCGACGAACTGGGCAGGCTCGGAGGCCGCGACACCCTGCCGACCGAGCTGCCGACGGTCAATCCGCTCAAGCGCCGCCCGGTGGAGGAGCCGCTGGACGTCGGCGTACGCGCGATCAACGCCATGCTCACCGTCGGCAAGGGCCAGCGGGTCGGCCTGTTCGCCGGCAGCGGGGTGGGCAAGAGCGTGCTGCTCGGCATGATCACCCGGCAGACCAAGGCCGACATCGTGGTGGTCGGGCTGATCGGTGAGCGCGGCCGCGAAGTGCAGGAATTCATTCTCCACTCGCTCGGCCCGGAAGGCCTGCGCAAGGCGGTGGTGGTGGTGGCGCCGGCCAACGAGTCGCCGCTGATGCGCCTCAAGGCCGCCGAGCTGTGCCACAGCATCGCCGCGTATTTCCGCGACCAGGGCAACGACGTGCTGCTCTTGGTCGACTCGCTGACCCGCTACGCCATGGCCCAGCGCGAGATCGCCCTGGCCCTCGGCGAGCCGCCGGCGACCAAGGGCTATCCGCCGTCGGTGTTCGGCCTGCTGCCCGAGCTGGTGGAGAGCGCCGGCAACGGCGCGAGCGGGCAAGGCAGCCTGAGCGCGCTGTACACCGTGCTGGCCGAGGGCGACGACCAGCAGGACCCGGTGGTCGACTGCGCGCGGGCGATCCTCGACGGCCACATCGTGCTGTCGCGCAAGCTCGCCGATGTCGGTCATTACCCGGCGATCGACATCGCCGCGTCGGTGAGCCGCTGCATGAGCCAGGTCACCGAGCCGGCGCACCAGACCGCGGCGCGCCACCTCAAGGAGTTCTACAGCACCTACGAGAAGATCAAGGAGCTGATTCCCCTCGGCGGCTACACGCCCGGCATGGACGGCAAGACCGACCGCGCCGTGCAGCTGGCGCCGAGCATCGAGCGCTTCCTGCGCCAGGAGGTCGGCGATGGAGCCGAGCTTGGCACCAGCATCGCCATCCTGCGGAGCCTGATCAAATAGCCATGAAAGAGCAGATCGAAACCCTCGGCCGCCTGGCCAGCTTGCGCGGCAACAAGGTCCGGCAGATGCTCGGCCGGGTCACCTATCAACAGAACCTGTGCCAGCGCTACCGCAACAACATCGCCGGGCTGGATCGCCTATGCGGCTTCAGCGCGGCGACCAGTACGCCGCTGCAGCGCCACAACCAGCAGCAGTACAAGGCCACCCTGCACAAGATGATCGAGTTGCAGCGTCGCGAACTGGCGCTGGCCGAGGAGAACCTCACGCGCATCCAGGGCGACCTGCTGGCGGCGATGCGCAACGAGAAGGTGGTGACCCAGGTGATGGAATCGAAGATGCTGCAGTGGCAGCACCTGCTCGCCCAGCAGGAGCAGAAGATTCAGGACGGCCTGGCCGCGCAGGCCTGGTGGCGGGTGCAGGTGAGCTGAACGACGTGCAAATTTTTTGAAAATCGATTTAAGTCAGCGCTGCAAGCGGTCGCCTATTCGTCGATAAGCCCCCGAGTTGGATTGGAATCATGGAAATCAACAGGCAATTCAAGGCCGGTTACACCGCCCAGAGCGAAGTGCAGGGCCCGGCCAAGAGCGAGCGTCTGCAGCAGTCGCAGCCGGCGCCAGCCGCTGTCGCGCCGGTGTCGGCCAGTGAGGAGCTGCCGTTGGAGCAGTTGCAGGAAGCCCTGCGCAAGCTGCCGGAAGTCGACCTGGACAAGGTCGCGGCACTCAAGCTGGCGCTGCAGCGCGGCGATCTGCTCACCGACAGCACCGCGCTGGCCGGCAGCATGCTCGACTATCACGGCGGCAAACCGGCGTGACCCAGCGCGAGCAACTGCTGCAAGCGGTAGAACAGGACCTGCAGCAGGACTGCTCCGATTACCTGGGTTTGCGCGGCCTGATGCAGGAGCTGTATCAGCACCTGCTCAAGCGCGACAGCGAGCGGATCGATCTGCTCAATCAGCAGATCTCCGAGCTGGTCGATCAGGTGCGCGTGCGCGCCGGACGGCGCAGCAAGATTCTCGCCGCGTTCAAGCTGGCCCCGGGCGGCGGTGCCATGCAGCAACTGCTGACCTTGTTTCCCGAGGCGCGGCGCGACTACCTGCAGGAAACCTGGCAGCAGCTCGGCCTGCTCGCCGGCCAGTGCAAGCGCCTCAACGAGCGCAACGGCAAGCTGCTGGCGATGCACCACGAAATCCTTTCCCAGCTGCTCGGCGAGGCCGAGAGCCAGCACCTCTACGCTCCGCAGCATTACTGAGCGGTAGAGCATTCCCCGGCGTGCGCGACACGCCCATGTCGAGTTCGTTTAGCTCGCGCTTTCTGTGGGCGCGAGGCGGGGCCGATGCGGTTTCGCAACGCCGCCTGATAGTTCTCGATGTAGGGCGCGCATCGCGCTGCCGATCACCAGTGCATAGCTCCTGTTTCCCGCCCGCGATTTCCCCTCTATTCGCCTTAAGCGCGCGCCTTCCGCAGTCGCCTGTTTATCCATGACGCCACGCCTGCGCGTCGGGCGGAAGCGCGTCTTCCGCTTCCGCTCCGCGCGCGCCCCGGCGGAAGTTCGGCTTCTCCATCCATAGGGCTGAAACGGCTCTGGAATGCGGGTTTCGGCTATTGGCACCGTAATTGCTCTAGACCAGTCAAAGAGGATTTGTACATGGCGATTGATTCGGACTACATCAAGCAGATGGCAACCCAACTGGCCTCTTACGAGGTGCAGTCGGCGCAGGCCAAGGCACAGCGCAATGAGGCGGACTACAAGGCCCAGCTGAGTGCCGTGACCTCGTTGGACAGTGCATTGAAAACCTTCAAGTCGGCGCTGTACGGCATGAAGAGCGGCGGCAGCACCATGCTGATCAACAGTGCCACCTTCAGCAAGGCCGACATGGCCACCGCGAGCGTCGGCACCACTGCCGTTCCAGGCAGCTACCAGTTCTTCGTCAAGCAGCTGGCCAGCACCCATCAACTGGCCCTGGAAGGGTTGGCTGACGGCAGCTTCGGCGCCAGTGGCCTATTGACCATCGGCCAGGGCAGCAACTCGTTCAAGGTCGACCTGAGCACCATCGACAGCGATGGCAACGGCAGCAATTCGCTGGCCGAGCTGGCTGCAGCAATCAATGCGGCGGCGGACAACACCGGTGTCAAAGCCACCCAGGTGCGCAGTAACGGCACCGTGTCGCTGGCCCTGGCGGCAGAGAAGAGCGGCCTGGACAACGCGATCAGTACCCTGACGTTCTCCGGCGGCGGCGCCCTGGCCGATGCCATCGCCAACAAACGCGAGCTGTCCAAGGCGCAGGACGCCGAGGTCTACCTGGGTGGCGAAAGTGGCATGAAGCTAACCAGCAGCAGCAACACTTTCGAGAACGTCATCGACGGCGTCAGCCTGACCTTCAACAAAGCCCAGGCCAGCGGCGAGCAGGCTCTGGCCGTGGAGATCGGCCAGGACAAGAAGGCCACTACCGATAAGGCCAACGTCTTCATCGGCGCCTTCAACACCCTGATGGGCACCTTCGACACGCTGACCGCCAGCGGCGGCGAGACCGCTGCGCGCGGCGTCTTGGCTGGCGACTCCAGCGTGCGTTCGATCGAAACCATGCTCAACCAAGTGGTGCGCACCGCGTTTGGCGGCAAAACCCTGATGCAGTTCGGCATTGTCGCCGACCGCAACGGCAAGTTGACCATCGACAGCGCGCGCTTCGAGAAAGCGGTGGCCGCCGATCCGGAAGGCTTCGAGAAGCTGTTCACCGACAAGGGCAACCTGCTCGACAGCGTCGACAAGAACCTCGCCGCCTACACCAGCAGCGTCAACGGCGTGATGAAGAGCCGCAAGGATAGCCTCAACGCCATGCTGAAACGCGTCGACGATCAGTACGACAACATCCAGAAGCAGTACGACAACTATTACGGCCGTTACCTCAAGCAGTACACCAGCATGATGCAGACCATGGCGGCCATGGAACAAACCTCCGGAATGTTTGCATGAGCAACTACCAATTGAACGAAAGCTACGACAGCTACCGCTCCGTCGACCTCGAGGCGCGCGCTGCCGCCGCCTCGCCTTACGAACTGGTGCTGGTGCTGTTCGACGGCCTGCTCGACGAGCTGGCCCGCGCGCGCGGCCATATCGAGGCCAAGCGCTTCCAGCAGAAGGGCCAGTCGCTGGAGAAGTGCCTGAACATCCTCAATGGCCTCAACGGCGCACTCGACTACGAGGCCGGCGGTGAAGTGGTGCAGGGTCTGGCGCGTCTCTACGACTACTGCATCTACCGAATCTCCGACGTCAGCGTGAGCCTGTCGCTGGAGGGTCTGGACGAAGTGGTGGGGCTGCTCGGCGTGCTGCGCGAGGGTTGGGCGGGTGTCAATGACGGCCGTCGCTGAACTGCGCGCGCTGCACGCCTGGCTGACCGGCGTGCTGACGCAGCGCGATTGGGATCGTCTGGCGGATGTCGACCAGGCGATTCGCACCCAGTTGCAGCGCCTGGGCGGTCGCGAGCTGTCCGCCGAGGAGCTGAAGGCCAAGCGCGCGTTGCAGCAGCTGCACGAGCAGGCGCGCAACGCGGGTGCGGACGAATGTGCACGGTTGCGTCGCCTGTTGCTGACGCACCTGGAGTACGCCGAAGGGCGATCGGCCTACATGCAGGTCGACCTGATGCAGGGTGGGAGATAAGCCGTGCTGCAAGTGATGAGCCAAGCCGCAGCCTCGGTTGCGCCAACTGCCGACGCGCCGGTGCTGCCGCAGGGCTTTGCCACCGCCGGGGCGGCCAGACCGGCCGCGGGTGCGCCGGCACAAGCGGGCGCAAGCTTGCCGGTTGAGATCGCGCTGCCGGCCGCGTTCGGTGAGCAGTTGGCGCGCAGCGCGCGGGACACCTCGGCCGAAGCACCGGCGCAAACCGACGCAGTCGATACCGAGTCCAGCCAGGACGGCAGCGAGCCGAACGCGCTGGCACTGCCAGAGGCCGAGCAGTGGTTGCAGAGCATGCTCGACCAGCAGGCGGTAAGTATCCAGGCGCGCGATCACGCTGAGGCTGCGCAGGCCGACGCCGACGCGCTGGCGCCGCTGCCGGGTGGCGAGCTGGCGGCGCTGCTGGGTGCGCAAGTGGCCGCCGCGCCAGCACAAGGACTGCCGGGCAAGGCCGCGCCGCTGCCGAACGCGTCGCCGGTGGCCCGTGCCGAAGGTGCAGTCGATGCGTTGCCGGCAGCGTCGAGCACGCCGGTCGGCAAGCTCGCCGAGGTGCTGCCGGTGCTGGCGAATACCGCCGATAGCCTGGACGGCCAACTGACTGCACAGCTCGATCGGCTGGCCGGCAGCGCGCCGCAGGCAGTCGATGGCAACAGCACGGCCACCCTGCCGTATTCGACCAACCATCAGCTGCCGGCGCTGGAGCGTCATCTGACGCTGCAGGCGCCGGAATCCAAGTGGGGCGAGCAGATGCTGCATGCGCTGCGCGACAGCGTCGAGTTGCAGGTACGCCACAACGTGCAGAACGCCAGCATCCGCCTCGATCCGCCCGAGCTGGGCAGCCTGGAGATCTACCTGAGCCACGACTCGGGTCGCCTCAACGTGCAGATCTCCGCTGCGCAGGGCGATGTCGCGCGCTTGCTGCAGCAAACCAGCGACCGCCTGCGCCAGGAGCTGGTCGGGCAGAACTTCGTGCAGGTTAACGTGCAGGTCTCGGCGGACAGCCAGTCCGGTGGCCAGCACGGGCAACAGGGACGCCACCGCCCGTTCGACGACGAGCCGGTGCTGGCCCAGCCGCGCAATACCGCGCAGCCGGAGAGCGGCCAGACCGGGCCGGCCAGCGACGTGCTGGTCACGGTGTAAGGCAATACGGCTGCCACGCGGATGCGTGGCGGCCATGGGTTTAACCAGGAAGAAGAATCTGTCATGACGATGCCACGCATCATGCTGTTAGTCCTTGTATTGAACACCCTGATCGCCGTCGGCGGCGTGGTGTTCAACTACCAGTTGGTCAAGCCGCTGCTGGCCGCCAGCCAGGCGGCCAAGGTCAGTGCGCCGGTGCTCGGCGAAGACGGCAAACCGGTCGAGGCGGCGCCCGCCGCGGAAGCTGCCGAAGAAGAGGTCGAGCCGGCGGAGTACGCGTTCTTCCCGGTGACCAAGATCATCGTCAGCCTGCAGGGCAAGGACCGTGAGCATTACTTCATCGTCGACCTGGTGCTGCAGGCCAACCTCGAAACCGAGCAGAAGAAGCTGCAGCAGATCGACCCGATGGTGCGCAACTCGGCGGTCGCCTATCTCTCCGCGCTGAAGTTCGACGAGCTGCGCGGCAAGCCGATTCCCGAGCTGCAAGTGGCACTCGAACAGGCCCTGCTCGCCGACTTCGCGACCAAGAAGATCGTCGCGCCGTTCGAGCATGTGCTGGTCAGCAAGCTGATCGTGCAGTAGGCCCGGCCCATGAACGCCAACTGCGCCATCGATTACGACTACGCCGCCGGTTCCGGCGGTCATCTGCTGTTCGCCCCCGGCGCCGAGCAGAAGTGGTTGATGCAGTACCTGCCGCTGGTCAAGCGCATCGTCGGCCAGCTGTCGCTGCAGGCCAACCAGGTGCTCGACCGCGAAGACATGGAGCAGATCGGCCTGATGGGCCTGTTGGAAGGCCTGCGGCGCTACGGCACGCCCGACGAGCAGTTCGCCGGCTTCGCCGCGCTGCGCATTCGCGGCGCGATTCTCGATGAGCTGCGCCGCCAGGACTGGCGCCCGCGCCAGGTGCGCCAGCAGGCGCATCGCATCCGCGACGGCATTCGCAGCCTCAGCCGGCGTCTCGGCCGCGCGCCGAGCGACGCGGAAATCCTCGCCGCCACCGGGCTCGACGAGCAGGCCTACCAGGAGTTCCTGATGGCCGAGTCTTCCGAGGCCATCGAAAGCCTCGACGAGCTGCTACAGAACGGCCACGAGGGCTTCGCCAGCGTCGAGGCGGGGGTCGAGGAGCGGGTGCTCAAGGAGCGTCTGCTGGCCCAGGCGCTGAGCCAGCTGGATGAGCGCGAGCGATTGGTGCTGACGCTCTATTACCAGCACGAGCTGAGCCTGAAGGAAATCGCCCTGGTGCTGGAAGTCAGCGACGCCCGGGTCTGTCAATTGAGCAAGCAGGCCATCAACAAGGCCTGCCGTTATCTAACCGAGAGAAACTGAGCCGTGCAGAAAGTATTAGGTGCATTGATCATCGTCGGCTGCGTGCTGGGCGGCTACGCCATGGCCAACGGCGATATGAGCGTGCTGTGGCAGCCGGCTGAAGTGCTGATCATCCTCGGCGCCGGCCTGGGCAGCCTGGTGGTCGGCAACCCCAAGGAAGTGCTGGTCGAGATGTGCGCGCAGATCAAGGGCGTGTTCGTCTATACCCGGCGCGGCGAGGAGTTCCAGCGCCAGTTGCTGATGCTGCTTTATGAACTGCTGGAGATGGTCGATGCGGGCGGCCTCAAGGTGCTCGACGAGCACATCGAGGAGCCGGAACAGAGCGAGCTGTTCGCCAAGTACCCGCTGATCCTGCAGGAAAAGAACCTGATGTTCTTCATCGCCGACAACTTCCGCCTGATGGCCATGGGCAAGATCAGCGCCCACGAGCTGGAGGGCTTCCTCGAGCAGGAGCTGGAGGCCATGGAGCACGCGCTGCTGCTGCCGGCGAAGTCGCTGCACAAGGTCGGCGAGGCGATGCCGGGCTTCGGCATCCTTGCCGCGATCATGGGCATCATCATCACCATGGGCAGCATCGGCGGCTCGGTCGCCGAAGTCGGCGCCCATGTGGCTGCCGCGCTGGTCGGCACCTTCCTCGGCATCTTCTTCTGCTACTGCCTGATGGACCCGCTGTCCAACGCCATGTCGCAACGAGTCAAGACCGAACTGTCGGCGCTCGAGTGCGTACGCACCACGCTGGTTGCGCACGTTGCCGGCAAGCCAACTCTGCTGGCGGTGGACGCCGGGCGCAAGTTGATCGAACAGGACGTCAAACCGGCCTTCAAGCAGCTGGAGATCTGGGTCAACGAGTATGAGGACCAAAGGGAAGCGGCATGAAGAAGCGCGTCGAGAAGGACCATGAAATCATCATCAAGCGTCGCTCGAAGAAGGGCCACGCGGAGGAGCACAGCTCGGCCTGGAAGGTCGCGTTCGCTGACTTCACCTTGGCGATGATGGCGCTGTTCATGGTCCTGTGGATCGTTCAGCCGCGCAACGAGATGCAGAGCAGCTCCTCCGCCGACCAGCAGAACAACCCGCTTGTCGATGGCGGCGCCGGAGTGTTCGACGGCAGCAGTCGCACGCCGCTCGACCTGGATGGCGTGCCGGTGACGGTGAGCCGCGAAGTGGATGCCGCCAACGATGCCGACAAGCCGCAGGAGCGCAAGGCGACCCATGAGGCATCGAGTGAGGCGCCCAAGCATTACGCGACCAGCGCCGACATGCAGGAGCTGGCCAAGCTGATGGAAGTGGTGGCGCTGCATGTCGATGCGCTGGCCAACGTCGAGATCAGCGTGGTGCCGCAAGGCCTGCGCGTGCTGATCAAGGACGACCAGCAGCGCTTCATGTTTCCGCGTGGCAGTGCGGTGCTCGATCCGCACTTCAAGGGTTTGCTCGAAGCGCTGGCCAAGGTGCTGGCCAAGGTCGACAACCGGCTGATCATAAGCGGTCACACCGACGCCATTCCGTACCGCGGCAAGGCCGGCTACAACAACTGGAACCTGTCTGGCGACCGGGCGCTGCGTGCGCGCAACGTGATGGTCGACGCCGGCATGCCGGCGGCGGGGGTGCTGCAGGTCACCGCGCAGGCCGACGTCATGCCGCTGCGCCCGGACGATCCGCAGAACGGCGCGAACCGGCGCATCGAGCTGCTACTGCTGACCAACCAGGCGGAAACGCTGTACCGCGAGCTGTTCGGCGAGGGCAGTGCGCAAGCGCGCTACTCCGCCGGCGGCAGCGAGTTCGTCGCGCCGCAGCACAAATCGCAGGAAGTCGAGAAGGCTGCGCTCTAGCAGCGGAGCTAGCTACCGCCGGCGCAGTACAGCTGGCGGGTCTCGCGGGCGTACAGGCAGCCGTGCAGCGGTTCGAGGTGAATCACCGCGCCCTTGTGCCGGCCGTAGAGCAGGTTGAACAGCAGGGCGTTATCGATCTCCGCACGCAGCCGGGTGACCTCGCCGCTGTCGACGCGCAGCAGGTAGCGGTCGTCGCTGGCGTGCTCGATGTGCCCCGAGGTTTCCACCAGCACATCACCCTGACGACTCATCGCGTAGAAGCGCCCATCGCTGAACTGGATGCTGTGCGTCGCATTGATCACCGCACCGGAGCTCAAGCGAATCTGCCCCTGCGAGCCGTAGCGACCACTGAGGTCGGCGGCGGGTTTGAGGGTCAGCCAGAGTGCGCCGCCGATGGCCAGCAGCAGGGCGCCGCCGGCCAGCGCACCGAGGGCAGTGCGGGTGCGGCGGTTCATGGCAGACACCCGCGCAGTTGCGCTTCATCGAGCATGGAAAGCTGATCCTTGTGCACCATCAGCCATTGCACCTGGCCCTGGCCTCTGACGCAGAGCACTTCGAAAAAATCCGCATTGCGGCTGATGATCAGCTCCACCGGCCGGGTGGCCAGCGCGGCCATGCGCTGCGCCAGGGATTGGGTGTCGGCGATCAACTGGTCGCGCTGGCCTGGATCGGCTTCCTGGTAGCGAATCGAGGTGGCGCCCAGGCGCGCGCGGCTGTCCTGCGGATGGGCGGTGGCATACAGCTGCAGGAACAGGACCAGCAGGGTGATGCCGGCGACCACCAGCACGATGCCGCTGAGCAGCCAGTGCGTGCGGCGCGTCGGCGCGGCCGGTTCCGCGGTCGCTGGCGGTGGCGCGGCTGGCACTGCCGGCACTACCGGTATCGATGCCGGAACAGTCGGCACCGGCACGGCGGGGCTGTCGACGATCTCGTTGTCGCTCGGTGGCAGATCGAGGTAGTGCGGATTGAGCATGTAGCCGCGGCGCGGCAGGGTCTGGATGATCTCGCGGGTTTTTTCGTCGCCAAGCACCTGGCGCAGGGTATAGATCTGCTGATTGAGGCTGCCCTGGCCAACCACGCGGTCTTCCCAGGCAAAGCTCATCAACTCCTCGCGCGACACCACGGTGCCGGGCTCCTGCAGCAGACGCTCCAGCAGGCGGCTGCCGGAATAGCCGAGGTCGACCTTTTCTTCTTGCGTCCCCCGGGCCAGCACCAGTTGGTAGCGCGCTGGATAGAAGCGCGCCAAACAATCGCCGTGTCCGGTGCGGATGACCAGGCACGAGGCGATTGCCGCTGTAGGTTCGGGCGCCAGAGGCGCAACGGGCGTATTCATGCTGACCAGGGCTACCTGTCGCTCATCCGTGGGCGTTCGCCCGGTACACAAATCGGATGGCATTTTGACGTCAAAAAAATGGTGCTGCAAGTCTCATTCGGAAAGTCGAACGGGTCAAACTATTCGGCAGTGTGATTATTACTAACGCGCGTTATATCGGCGGTGAACGGGGAAGCTGCAGGTTCGCCATCTGAAATTCTTCGTTCGCTGATCGCCCGAATTGATGTGGATGACCAATCAGTGCATGTGCGACGCGGTGATGAAGGCGGGGGATACGGCCACTCGCCGAGTGGCGGAGGGGAAATGACAAACGCCCCGAACCAGTCGGGGCGTTTGCGCAGTGCGGTGGGCCGAGTCCGTTCGGCCGCTACAGGTCTTAGCCCAGCAGGGACATGACCATGCCGGGCATCTGGCCGGCTTGCTTGAGCATGGAAATGCCGGACTGCATCAGCATGCTGTTCTTGGTCATGTTGGCGCTTTCCTTGGCGAAGTCGGCGTCCATGATCCGGCCTTTGGCCATCTCGGTGTTGTCTTTCATGTTGCCCAGGTTGTTCGCGGTGTGGTTCAGGCGGTTGATGTTGGCGCCGAATGCCGCGCGCAGTTTGCCGATGTCGTCCAGGGCAGTGTTCAGCGTGGTGATCTTGCCGTTGGCAGCAGTCTGGGTAGCGATTTCGGTGCCCGGGGTGGTGCTGGCGGTGGTGTACTGAGTGGACAGGCCGCTGAACGAAGTGCCCAAGGCGCTGGACTTGGCGGACACGTCCAGGGTCAGTTTTTCAGCAGCGGTGGAGCCGATCTGGAAGTCGACAGCCGCGCCGAACTTGTTACCGGTACCGGTTTTGCCGAACAGCTTGGCACCAGCGTAGGTGGTGTTGTCCATGATGTTGGACAGCTCTTTGCCCAGCTCGTCGTATTCAGCTTGCAGCGCGTCGCGGTCAGCCTGGGCGGTCGTGCCGTTCGCTGCCTGGGTGGCCAGGTCTTTCATGCGCTGAACGATGTCAGTCATTTCGTTGAACGCGCCTTCGGCGGTCTGCAGCATGGAGACTGCGTCGCTGGTGTTGCGCATGGCGACATCCATACCGCGAGCTTGAGCGCTCAGGCGGGTAGCGATCTGCAGGCCGGCGGCGTCGTCGGCAGCGGAGTTGATGCGCAGGCCAGTGCCCAGGCGCTGCTGGTTGGTACCCAGAGCGTTGTTGGTCTTGCTCAGGTTGGTCTGGGTGATCAGCGAGGAGTAGTTGGTATGGATCGACAGAGCCATTTTTGTGTTCCTTCAGTGCATGAGGGCTTGAGAGAAGCTGGCTTTGAGCGCCTGCTGAAGGGGTAAGGCGACTGGCTTTTTCGCTGACTTAAACCGCGGGCAGTTTTTTTTCTGCAGAGAGGGATGGTTAGTTGCTTGGCGCCAGCGGTGGCGGGGCTTGGCGTGCTGAAAGTTTTTTTGCCGCCGTGGCCATGGGCGGGTGCAGCGGGGTGCGCCTACCGCTGCACTTGTGTGCGCCTATTTGAAGATGCTGCTCACCACCCCCGCTTCGAGCACTTTCGCCTCGATGACCTTCTCGCTGCTCAGGTTGCGCACCTTGATCACTTCGCCGGGGCGGCCGTCGCGCAGCGCCTCGCCCTGGGTTTCCGCCTGGATGCCGTCCTGGCTGGCGACGACGCGCACCTGCTGGCCGCGCTTGATGACCACCGGACCGATCAGCAGGCCGGGGCTGAGTGGTTGATTGGCGCGGATGCGCCGTTTGGCGGTCTGCCCGATGACGTCGTCGCGGCGCTGATAGAAGCCGCGCGGCGCCTTGCCGACATTCAATTCCTGCGTGGCGAGCTGCGCGGCGCCGATCGGCTGGTCGCGCTCGATCACCGTGCTGGCGAACAGCGCCGGCACGAACACCGTGGCCTGGCTGTTGACCAGCACCGACCAGCCCGCCGGGTCGCTGCAGCTGACCTTGAGGCGCTGCCGCGCCAGCGGCGCAGGGCTGGCATCGATGTTCTCCACGCGCAGTGGGGCGGTGCAGGTGCTGAGCTTGGCGGTGCTGTTCAGCACGTTGTCGCTGTGGCTGAAGCGCATGCCTTGCCAGCCCTGGCGCTTGGCTTCGGCGTCCAGTTGGCTGGCGAGGTGGCGCTGCACCGCCTGGTCGATCTGCTGCTCGACTTCGTTGGCTGCCTGCAGCGCTGGCGCGACTAGCAGCAGGGCGAGGGCGGTGGTACGCCGCCAGGCGGAAACAGCGCTTCCGCATCGCGCGCGCAACAGCCCCGTAAGCGGAAGTTGGGTGGCTCGCTGGCGCGTGATGGTTTGAATAAAAGCCAATGAAATCAAGGAAATATCCGTGCGTCTCGGTTTGGGCATGGTTCCTGCTCTGCTGCTGGCCTAAGCGGGAATGGCGTCATGCCGGACCTTGGTTGAGGAAATTGGCAATGAGTATACGGATTGACGAGTCGCTGGGGGTTCACGCCCGTGCGCTCGAGTTGCGCACGCTGCGCAGCGAGCTTCTCGCCGCCAACCTGGCGAACGAGGACACCCCGGGCTTCCAGGCTCGCGACATCGACTTCGCCGGCGAGATGCAGCGTCTCGATGAGGATGCCGCCGGCCCGCGCGCCAGCGCCAGCCTGGACACGCCGCTGAAGTACCGCGTGCCGAGCCAGCCCTCGCAGGACGGCAATACCGTCGAGCTGAGCACCGAGCAGGCCGAGTTCTCCAAGAACGCGATGGATTTCCAGACCAGCCTGAGCTTCCTCAGCATGAAATTCCGTGGCCTCAAACAAGCGATCGAGGGGCGATAAGCAGCCATGTCATTCGATTCCATCTACCGCATCGCCGGTTCGTCGATGAATGCGCAGACCGTGCGCCTCAATACCGTGGCCAGCAACCTGGCCAACGCCGATTCCGCCGCCGCCAGCGCCGACGAGGTGTACCAGGCGCGCAAGCCGATGTTCGCAGCCGTCTACGAGAACGGCGAGCTGAGCCGTGGCGCCGGCATGGGCGGTGCCCATGTGCAGGTGCTCGACGTGGTCACCGCTGGTCGCGAGGCCAAGCGCCGCTACGAGCCGGACAACCCGCTGGCCAACCGCGACGGCTACGTGTTCTACGCCAATGTCAACGAGATCGAAGAGATGACCGACATGATGTCGGCCAGCCGCAGCTTCGAGACCAGCGTCGATGTCCTCAATCGCGTCAAGAGCATGCAGCAAGGCCTGCTCAAGCTGGGAGAAGCCTGATGGCCAGCGTCAATTCCGCCACCGACAGCAGCCGGTACGGCATCAACAGCGACGAGCAGATCAAGTCCGCGGTGAACGTCAGCGACGCCACGCAGATGGAGAACAACTTCATCAGCCTGATGGTTGCGCAGATCCAGAACCAGGACCCGACCAAACCGGTCGACAGCACCGAGTTCCTCAATCAGTTCGCCGCCATGTCGCAGGTCAAGAGCCTGGAAAACATGACCAACCTGAGCAAGAGCAACCTGGTCCTGCTCGACAACCTGCAGACCCTGTCGGCCGCCGGCCTGGTCGGCCAGGACGTCAAGGTCACCACCGACAAGGTCGAACTGGGCGCCGACAGCGTGAAAGGCCAGATCAACCTCGAGTTCGCTTCCGGCAAGACCACCCTGCGCCTGACCGACGTCAACGGCGTGAAGACCGACATCGCGCTCGGCAGCCAGGTCGCCGGCGCGGTGCCGTTCGAGCTGGATGCCGCCAAGCTCGGCCTGGAGCCGGGCAGCTACAGCATCGAGGCGATAACCGACAGCGGCGAGTACCCGAAGCTGGAAGTCGCCGGCCGGGTCAGCAACGTGCGGGTCAGCAGCGACGGGCCGGTGCTGGATGTCGCCGGCGTCGGCTCCGTGCCGTTCTACACCATCACCGAATTTGGCCAGAACGCGCTCGCCGGCCTGCTCTGAGCGACTTGATTAGGAGAGTTTCCCCATGAGTTTCAATATCGCCCTGACCGGCCTGACCGCGGTCAACGACCAGCTCAACACCATCAGCAACAACATCGCCAACGCCGGCACCACCGGCTTCAAGTCGTCGCGCACCGAGTTCGGCAGCGTCTATGCCGACAGCCAGGCGATGGGCGTCGAAGTGCTCGGCAAGACCCAGAGCATCAGTCAGGGCGGTGCCCTGGTGTCGACCGGGCGCAGCCTCGACCTGGCGATCTCCGGCGGTGGCTTCTTCGTCACCCGCAGCACCAACGGCGAGCAGGGCTACACCCGCGCCGGGGTGTTCGGCGCCGACCGCGACAACAATATCGTCAACGCCGCCGGCCAGCGCCTGCAGGGCTACCCGGTGGACGCCGGCGGCAACCTGCTGGTGGGTAACCTCGGCGACCTCAAGCTGAGCTCGACCAACCTGCCGGCCAAGGCCACCGACACCCTGGCGTTCGTCGCCAACCTGGATTCCAACCAGACCGTGCCGACCGTGGCGCCGTTCGACCCGGCCAACGTCAACACCTACAACTCGACCTACACCACCAAAGTCTTCGACTCGCAGGGCAAGGAACACACCTTGACCCAGTACTTCGTCAAGACCGGCGCCAACGCCTGGACCGCCCACTACTACGCCGATGGCGGCGCCGTCGGCGCACCGCAGAACCTGACCTTCGCCACCAACGGCACGCTGACCGGCCCGGTCGCGCCGGTTACCGTGGGCTTCCCGCTGGCGGGCGTCGACCCGATGAGCGTCGCCATCGACTACACCGGCAGCAGCCAGTACGGCTCCGACTTCGTGGTCACCAGCAACCGCGCCAGCGGCTATGCGGCCGGCGAGCAGACCGGTCTGTCGGTGGAGAAGGACGGCATGATCTACGCCAACTACAGCAACGGCCAGCGCATGCTGCAGGGCCAGGTAGCCCTGGCCAACTTCGTCAACGCCGGCGGCCTGCGCAACGAGAGCGGCACCGCCTGGAGCGAGACCTCCGAGTCCGGCGCGGCGCTGATCGGCGTACCTGGCGTGGGCGCGTTCGGCGAGCTGAGTGCTGGTGCGCTGGAGAGCTCCAACGTCGACCTGACCCAGCAACTGGTCGGCCTGATGGAAGGCCAGCGCAACTACCAGGCCAACACCAAGGTGCTGTCCACCGACAAAGAACTCACCCAAGTGCTGTTCAGCGCGATCTGAGGTTGAGCCATGGACCGTTTGGGATACACCGCGATGACCGCCGCCAGCCGCACCATGACCTCGCTGGCGGTGCGCGCCAACAACCTGGCCAACGTCAACACTCCGGGCTTTCGCGCTGACCTCGAGCAGGCCGAGGCGGTCAACGTCGCCGGCTACGGCTATGACAGCCGCCATCTGGCGCGGGTCGACGACAACGGCGTGAGCCTGACCCCGGGGCAGTTGATGGCCACCGGCCGCGACCTCGACTTCGCCATCCAGGGCCCCGGTCTGATTGCCGTGGAAGGCGCCGACGGTGAGCGCTACACCCGCCACGGCAGTGTGCAGGTCGATGCCGACCTGCGCCTGACCATCGGCGGTCGTCCGGTGGTCGGCGAGAACGGTCCGCTGGTGCTGCCGGAGTACGACAGCCTGAACATCGGCAACGACGGCACCGTCTCGGTGATCCCGCGCGGCGATTACCTGATGGCCGAAGTCGGGCGCATCAAGCTGGTCGACGTGCCGGCCAACGAGCTGACCAAGCAGCAGGACGGCCTGCTGACTACCAAGAACGGCCAGCCAGCCGAGGCCAGCGAGGGCGTGCGGCTGGTCTCCGGTTACCTCGAGGCGAGCAACGTGCAGGCCATCGACCAGTTGGTGGCGACCATGAGCCTCAATCGGCTGTTCGAGACCCAGGTGAAGATGATGAAGGCCGCCGAGGACCTGTCCGACAGCGGCAATCGGCTGATTCGCGGCTGACCGGGGGCGGCAATCCGCCTCGCGCCATGAACCATACATTCCGGCCTCGACGGGCCACCAGTTGAACGAGGGATCTCCATGAGCTCCGCACTTTGGGTAAGCAAGACCGGCCTGGCCGCGCAGGACACCGCGATGGCTGCGGTGGCCAACAACCTGGCCAACGTCAACACCACCGGCTTCAAGAGCGACCGCGTGGTGTTCGAGGACCTGTTCTATTCCATCGAACTGCAGCCGGGCGCCCAGGCCGATCAGGTCAACACCGTGCCGTCGGGCATCCAGCTCGGCAGCGGCGTGCGCGTCGCCGGCACGCAGAAGGTGTTCACCGAAGGCAGCATGCAGACCACCGGCCAGCCGATGGACCTGGCGATCATCGGGCGCGGCTTCTTCCAGGTCGAATCGCCGGATGGCCAGACCTTCTATACCGAGAGCGGCCAGCTGCAGCTCAACGCCGAAGGCGTGGTGGTCAACGCCCAGGGCCTGCCGCTGCAACCGAACATCCAGGTGCCGGAAGGCAGCAGCCGCTTCACCGTGGGCAGCGACGGTACCGTCACCGTGGTGCTGCCGGGCGAGACCGCGCCGAGCGAGCTGGGCCAGATCACCCTGGTCAACTTCGTCAACCCGGCCGGCCTCGAGGCCCTCGGCGGCAACCTGTACAAGGAAACCGTGGCCAGCGGCGAGCCGACCGAGGGCGTACCGGGCGAAGAGGGCCTGGGCACCCTGAAGCAGGGTGTGCTGGAAGGCTCCAACGTGCAGGTGGTCGAGGCGATGGTCAACATGATCGCCATCCAGCGCGCCTACGAGGCCAACGCCAAGGTGCTGGACGCCGCGTCCGGCATGCAGCAGTTCCTCAACCAGACCGTTTGAGGCTGAGCCGATGCGCACCCTGATCCTGCTGGCCCTGTTGGCGCTGCTCACCGGCTGCCAGAGCTTCAACGAGATGCTGCCGGACGACGATTCCAGCCAGTACCAGCCGCTGGAGCTCGACTACAGCCTGCCGCCGACCACCTCCGGCGGCCTGTTCCGCAGCGGCTACGGCGGCTCGCTGGTGCAGGACAAGCGCGCGGTGCGGGTCGGCGACATCCTCACCATCGTGCTGCAGGAGTCGACCCAGTCGAGCAAGAGCGCCGGCACCAGCTTCGGCAAGAGCAGCAGCATCGAAGTGCCGATTCCGACCATCCTCAACAAGGAATACGACCGGCTGAACACCTCGGCCAGCGCCGAGCGCGACTTCGACGGTTCGGCGAAGAGCTCGCAGCAGAACACCCTGCGCGGCTCGATTGCGGTCACCGTGCACAAGGTGCTGCCCAACGGCACGTTGCTGGTCAAGGGCGAGAAATCGCTGCGCCTCAACCAGGGCGACGAGTTCATCCGCCTCACCGGGCTGGTGCGCATGGATGACATCAACCGCAACAACCAGGTGTCGTCGCAGAACATTGCCAACGCGCAGATTTCCTACGCCGGCCGCGGCGTGCTCAACGACAGCAACTCGGCCGGCTGGCTGACGCGCTTCTTCACCCACCCGATCTTCCCGATGTGAGCGCCAGGTCAATCATGCGTGTGTCTCTGAAAATTGCCTTGCTGGCCGCCGGCCTGTGCTGGCCTTTGCTGTCGCGCGCCGTGCCGCTGATGGACCTGGTCGACGTCGAGGGCGTGCGCGGCAACCAACTGATCGGCTACGGCCTGGTGGTCGGCCTCGACGGTACCGGTGACAAGAACCAGGTGAAGTTCACCAGCCAGTCGGTCACCAACATGATCAAGCAATTCGGCGTGAACCTGCCGGAGAACATCGATCCGAAGCTGAAGAACGTCGCCGCGGTGAGCGTCACCGCCAGCGTGCCGCCGAACTACGGGCCGGGGCAGACCATCGACGTCACCGTGGCGGCGCTGGGCGACGCCAAGAGTCTGCGCGGCGGTCTGCTGCTGATGACCCCGCTGCACGGCGTGGACGGCGAGGTCTACGCGCTGGCCCAGGGCAACCTGGTGGTCGGCGGCCTCAATGCCCAGGGGCAGAGCGGCTCCAGCGTGGCGATCAACAGCGCCAACACCGGGCGCATCGCCAACGGCGCGAGCGTCGAGCGCGAAATTCCCAGCGATTTCACCGCGCGACCGGAAGTCTTCCTGAATGTCCGCGAGCCGAGCTTCCAGACCGTCAGCCGGGTGGTCGATGCGGTCAACGCGCGCTTCGGCTCCGGTACCGCCACCGCGCTGAATGCCACCAAGGTGGCGCTGCGCGCGCCGATCAGCAGCACCCAGCGCATGAGCTTCATGGCCATGCTCGAAGCGGTCGAGGTGCAGGAAGGCCGCAGCCGACCGAAGGTGGTGTTCAACAGCCGCACCGGCACCGTGGTGGTCGGCCAGGGCGTGCGGGTCAAGGCGGCAGCGGTGTCGCACGGCACGTTGACCGTGACCATCAGCGAGAACCCGCAGGTCAGCCAGCCGAACGCCTTCGCTCGCGGGCAGACCGTGGTCACCCCGCAGTCCGACGTGAATGTCAGCCAGGAAAAGAAACCGATGTTCAAGTGGCCGGAAGGCACCAGCCTGGAAAGCATCATCGCCACCGTGAACAGCCTCGGCGCCACCCCGGATGACGTGATGAGCATCCTCCAGGCGCTGGAACAGGCCGGTGCCCTGAACGCAGAACTGGTCGTGATCTGATGAGCATCGTGTCCCTGAGTCAGCACCTCGATGCCCGTCGCAATGCCGGCGAGGCGCCCGCCACGGCGCAGCGCGGCCAGCTGGAAGTCGCCGCCGAACAGTTCGAGGCGCTGTTCCTGCAGCAGATCCTCAAGCAGATGCGCAAGGCCAGTGACGTGCTGGGCGCCGGTAGCCCGCTGCGCAGCCGCGAGTCGGACACCATGCGCGACTTCTACGACGAAGTGCTCGCCGAGAACCTGGCCGGCAAGAAGCAGACCGGCATCGCCGACCTACTGGTCAAGCAGCTCGGTGGTGGCGGTGCGCAGCCCGACGAGCTGGAGCGCGCCAGCGCCGGCGCGCGCGAGGCGGAGCTGCCGCAGCGTCCGTCGATGAGCGTGCTGAGTCCGCTGGTCAGCGCCTGGCAGCGCGGCGTCGATCGCCTTGGCGAGGTCTGGCAGCGCGGCAGCGCGAATTTCCAGGCGCTGGTCGACAGCGTGATCCAGCAGGAGTCCAGTGGCCGGTTCGACGTGGTTTCGGCCAAGGGCGCGCGCGGCCTGATGCAGCTGATGCCGGACACCGCGCGGGAAGTCGCCGCCGATCTCGGTATCGCCTACGACGAGGCGCGCCTGACCACTGACGCCGCCTACAACAAGCGCCTCGGCACCGCCTACCTGGGCAAGATGCTGGATCGCTACGACCAGCACCCGGCGCTCGCCCTGGCCGCCTACAACGCTGGTCCGGCGCGGGTCGACGAATGGCTGCAGCAGAACGGCGACCCGCGCAGCGGCCAGGTCGGCGTCGGCGAGTGGATCGAGCGCATTCCATTCCAGGAAACGCGCGACTACACCCGGCGCATTCTCCGCGCGCTGCCGCAGGCCAGTGCGCCGGCGGCGCAGCCGCTCGAAGCGGCGCCGAAGGTCGAGGCCGCCGCGCTGAGCGCCAGTCGCGCGACTGTTGGCGATGTGCCATTTAAGTCGCCGGCCGCGACGGTCGCCTTGCAAGAGAGAACACCCATGGCCGCGCTTGGCGGCACCCATCAGTCCCGTTCGGCGGCGTTTGCCCAGCCGATCCGGATTGAGCGCAAGGAGACGGTTTCGTGAGCATCCTCAGCCAGATCGGCTACAGCGGCGTACATGCCGCCCAGATCGCGCTGTCCACCACCGGGCAGAACATCGCCAACGTCAACACGCCGGGCTTCAGCCGGCTGAACACGGTGACGACGTCGCTGGCCGGCACCGGTGCGTTGAGCGCCGGCGGCGGGGTGCAGGTAACCAGCATCCGGCGGCTGTCCAACGAGTTCCAGAATCAGCAGCTGTGGCGCGCCAGTACCGAGCAGAACTACTACTCCAGCTCGCAGCAGTACCTGACCGCCCTGGAAGGGCTGATGTCCGGCGACGGCTCGAGCATCAGCGTCGGTCTCGATCGCTTCTTCGCCGCGGTCAGCGAAGCCAGCGCCACGCCGGGCTCGGTCGCGTTGCGCCAGCAGATTGTCAGCGAAGCGCGCAACCTCAGCCAGCGTTTCAACGGCCTCAACGGCAACATCCAGGCGCAGCTCGATGCGCTGCACGAGCAGCGCGGTGCGATGGTCGCCGAGATCAACGGCTTGTCGGCCAACATCGCCGAGTTGAACCGGCAGATCACCGAAACCGAGTCGGTCAAGGGCGACAGCACCGCGCTGCGCGACCACCGCGAGAGCCTGATCGCCCAGCTCAGCCAGTACGCCGCGCTGCGCATCAACGAAGTGCCGGACGGCTCGGTGAGCGTCGCGCTGGCCAACGGGCAGCCGCTGGTGGCCGGTCCGTCGGCCGGTCAATTGCAGCTGGCGGTGGATGCCAATGGCGAGCAGGTGCTGTCGCTGACCTTCGCCGGTACCAGTTTTCCGCTCAAGCAGGACGGCTTCGGCGGTTCGCTGGGCGGCCTTTATGACAGCGAGTACAACTCGCTGCGCCCGGCACAGGGCGCCTTGCACGAGATGGCCGAGCAGTTCGCGCAGATGGTCAACGACGTGCTGGTAACCGGCTTCGACCTGGCCGGCAATCCGGGCCAGCCGCTGTTCACCTACACCGCCAGCAGCACCACCGGCATGCTCGCGGTGAATGCGCTCAAGCCCGAGGATCTGGGCTTTTCCTCGGTGGCCGGGGAGACCGGCAACAACGAGGTGCTGCTCGACCTGCTCGACCTGAAGGGCCAGAGCATCACCGTCGGCGGCAGCCAGACTACGGTCAACGACGCCTACGCCGGCCTGCTCGGCCAGGTCGCCAGCACCAGCCGGCAGAACCAGGCCGACCTGAAGACCGCCACCACCGTCACCAACCAGGCCCAGGCGCAGCGCGACAGCGTCAGCGCGGTGAGCCTGGACGAGGAGGCGGTCAACCTGATGACCTACCAGCAGGCCTACCAGGCCAACATGAAAGTCATCAGCACAGCTAACCAGATGTTCGACGAGATGCTGGCCGCCTTCTGAGCGGACCGGCACGGCCAGCGCCAAGAGGCAGTTCAAAGTCTTGCGAGCTAGAGCCAGGCAAGGCGAAGTCGAGCGAAGAAGCGCAGTTTACGGCTGTAAATGAGCATTCTGAGCTCGATTTCAACGCGGAATGGCCGACGCACAGCAGGCGTTGAACAGGCTCTAACAGCGAATTAACGGGGACGGACTAGCATGCGGATTACCAACGCACAGATCACCGCCATGATGCACAACTCGATGAACAGCAACTCGGCGGAGCTGGGCAAGTTGATGCAGCAGATGGCCACCGGGCAGCGCATGATGCTGCCCTCCGACGACCCGATCGCCAGCGTGCGGGTGCTGCGCGTGCAGCGCGAAGAAGCCAGCCTGACCCAGTACCGCAGCAACATCGCCAACGTCTCCAGCAGCCTGTCGACCCAGGAAGCCAACCTGCAGTCGATGTCCGACTCGATGCTCAACGTGCGCGACCTGCTGCTGTGGGCGGCCAACGGCACCAACGCCAGCGAAGACCTTTCGGCGATGGCCGGCGAGCTGGAAAACATCGAGAAGACCATCCTCAGCTTCGCCAACGTGCGCGACGAGGAAGGCCGCTACCTGTTCTCCGGCACCCTCAGCGACACGCCGGCGCTGACCTACGACGGCGTCAGTGGCACTTACACGGCGACCGGCAACGACAAGCATCGTCAGGCAGCGGTGGCCAACGGTGTGCTGGTCGACGAGAACGTCACCGTGTCCGAGGTGTTCGGCCCTGGCGTCGACATGCTCAACCGCCTGCACGGCCTGGTCGCCACCCTCAAGGACCCGGCGCTGAACGTCGGCGATCCGGCGGTGCGCCAGCAGATCGTCGATACCCTCGACAGCCTCGACGCCAGCCACGGTGGCGTGCTCGGCGCGATCACCGAACTCGGCGGCCGGCAGAACACCCTGACCCTGCTGACCAACAGCAACGACGAGGTGTCGCTGGTCAACCAGAAGATTTCCGGCGAGCTTTCGCAGCTGGATTACGCCGGCGCGACCATCGATCTGAACAACTATCAGCTGGCTTTGCAGGCGACGCAGAAGACCTACCTGAAGATCAACGACCTGTCGCTGTTCAGCCTGCTGTAAGGAGCCGCGTTCATGAAGGTCGACAATCAGTTCCCGGCAGTCAGTGCGATCGAACCGCAGGAGCGCCGGCAGACGCAGAACGACACCCAGGTCGCGCGCACTCGCAAGGCTGCGCGTGCCCCGGTGCCGCAGGCCGCACCGAGCGAACGCAGCGCCGGCAAGAGCGCCAGCTTCAATATCCAGCTGAACCAGCAGCTGAGCTCCATGCAGTCCGCCGAAAGCTACCTCGGCGAACTGGCTGACCGCCTCGGGCAGCTCAAGCTGAGCCTCGGCCGCGAGCTGAGCAGCGCCCAGGGCGTCGATCGGCAAGGGCTCAAGCAGCAGATCAAGGACGCCAACCAGATGCTCGCCGAGCGCGCCGAACGCTCCGGCAATTCGCTCGACGCCACGCTCAAGCTGCGCCTGCACGAGCCGGTGCGAGCGCGCTTCACCCTGCAGGGCCTGGAGTCGATCAGCGACGTGCAGCGCGCCGGCAAGGAAACCCTGCTGTTCAGCGGCGGTCGCAAGCTGGCCGAGCCAGCGGCGGTGGTGCTCGACGAACAGATGAGCGAGCAGCAGATCCTGCGCCGCTTCAACGCGAGTCTCGGACAGGCCGGCATCCGTGCCGAACTGGAGCAGGGCGGCACGCTGAAGTTCTCCGCGCGGGAGAGCGACTGGCAGCAGCTCAAGGGTCAGTTGGCGGTGCAGGGCGAGGGCAAGCTGTTCCCGCACGGCCAGGCAACCCGGGTGCAGAGCGACGAGGAGCAGCTGGTCAAACTGCCGGCCGAGGCGCAGGTGGACAACCAGCGCGAACTGCGGCGGATGCTCGACAACGTGATCAACGCGTTGGACAAGATCGCGTCGCTGCGCGAGCAACTGGGCCATCGGCAAGAGGAAATCCGCGAGTTCCTGGCTCGCCAGGCCGAGCAGAACGAGCAGCAATGGGCGGCGGAGTACGCCAGCTCAGTGTTCAATCTGATGCGCGACAGCGGTTCCAGCTACGCCGCGGTGACCCAGACGGTGGTCGCCCAGGCGAACATCAGTCGATTCGCGGTTGTGAGTCTGCTTTCTTGACGAAACCTCGCCTGATGCCTTAAAGCTGCACGTGTTTGGTGCGTTCGGACAGCACCGGACTTGCTGCTGGCAGGGACCACCCGCTCAGTACACCAGCATTGACTGAAAGGCGAGAACACATGGTTTATGTACAGCGCGATGGGCAGGGTAGGTTGTTGAGGGTGGAAAAAGAACCTTTCGACGGCATGAACGACACGCTGGCGGTGCAGAGCGAAGAGCTCGATGCGTGGATCAATGCCAGGCTGGAAGTCAACAGCAAGCTCGACCTGCTCCAGCAGTCCGATCTGGAAATGGTGCGCGTGCTCGAAGACGTCGTGAACCTGCTGGTCGAGCGCGGCGTGATCAGCTTCACCGACCTGCCGGAAGCCGCGCGCATCAAGCTCGACCAGCGCGCCGTCGCCCGCGCCGAACTGGAAGGTCTGGCGGACAGCCTGACCGACACCCCGCCCGGTCTGACCAACTAGACCCATCTTCGCCTCAAGGCCACGTCACACGCCGCTTCGGCGGCAGGAAAGGTCCTCCTTGCTGAGGGCAGTTCGGCCGTTTCTACGCCCCCCCCGAAAAACGTGTTGTCAGACAACTTGCCTTCAAGCAGCATGCGCGACCGAACGAAGGCCGGGCGCTGCGTGGCCGGGTTGTGGTGGCAATGTTGAGGACGTCGAAGATGCCCGGAAGGGTTGTGTTGGTGGACGATCACGAGCTGGTCAGAGCCGGGATTCGTTCGTTACTGATGGACGCGGGTTATCAAGTGGTGGCGGAAGGCAATGACGGCGATCAGGTCGTCGACCTGCTTGAACGGCATACTCCCGACGTGCTGCTGCTCGATCTGACCATGCGCCGCTGTTCCGGGCTCGAGGCGTTGACCCTGGTACGCGCGCGTTGGCCCAGGCTGCCGGTGATCCTCCTGTCGATGCACGATACCCGCGACTACGTGCTGCAAGCGATGCAGAAGGGCGCCTCCGGCTACCTGCTCAAGGATGCCGCGGTGGTCGAGCTGTCCCTCGCCCTGCAGGCGGTGCTCGACGGGCACTGCTACCTGAGCCCGCGGGTCGCCAGTCAGGTGGTCGAGGCCGCCAGCGCCCAGACGCAGGCCGCGCCGGCCGACGAGCTGTCGGCGCGCCAGCGCGAAGTGCTGTACTGGCTGGCCAAGGGCAAGAGCAACAAGGAGATCGCCCAGCTCCTCGAGCTCAGCGTCAAGACCGTCGACACTCACCGCGCGCAGCTCATGGATCGCCTGAACGTCCGCGACCTGCCCGGCTTGGTGCGTTATGCCCTGCGCCGCGGAATCATTGGCCTGGACGACTGAGTCCTTTGCTTCAGTGGGCTAGGTAAAACTACCTGCTTGCTCGGCGAATTTTCCGGATTGGTGCGGCGCCAATCCTTGGCTATGATGGCAAAAGGCTGCTACTCGCAGCGCTCAAGTCCACAGCTCCCTGGTCGATACATTTTGTGACGGATTCCTCGCACGCCTCGCGCGTGGCGTGGAGCCGTGTCCGGGCGGCGGAGCGCGACGCATCCGCCTGCAGAATCAAGTGGTTTGCCTTGCTCCACGTAGTACGGAGAGACGCTTATGGATGGTAGTTCGCACCTGGTGCCCCAGGTTCCCCGCGGCTGGTTGCTCACCGGTCTGCTGTTGATCCCCGTGCTGTGTATCGCGCTGGCCGCCGTCTGGTGGCAGGGCGTGCTGGCCGCTGCGGTGCTGTTGGTCTGGCTGGGACTGTTCGTCAGTCAGCTACGCGGCGCGGAGCAGCCGAGCCGCAGTTTCGACGACGAAACGCAGTTGGCGCAGCTGCAGGCCGATCAGCACGCGCTGCGTGGCCTGCTTGAGGCGGTACTGCCCCTGTGGGGCCGGCACATCGAACTGGTCAACGGGCAAACCGGCGATGCCACCAATGGCCTGACCGAGAAATTCCTCGGCATGAGCCAGCAGATGCGCGAGGTCCTCGACCTGGGCGCCGCGCAGGGCGGCATGGGCACCTTCGAAGTGCTGCGCACCGCGCAGGTCGAGCTGCCGCGCGCGGTGAAGATGCTCGATGACACGCGCACCGAGCGCGAATGCTTCCTTAACGAAATCCGCGAGCTGAGCGGCTTCGTCACCGAATTGCACGGCATGGCCGAAGACGTGGCGAAGATCGCCGCGCAGACCAACCTGCTGGCGCTCAACGCAGCCATCGAAGCGGCCCGTGCCGGTGAATCCGGGCGCGGCTTCTCGGTGGTGGCCGACGAGGTGCGCAAGCTGTCGACCATGTCGGGCGGCACCGGCGCCAAGATCACCGAGAAGGTGCAGGTCATGGGTCGCTCGATGGAGTCGATGGTGACCCGCGCCGAGCAGATGGACACCCTCAACCAGAGCAAGCTGAGCGAGGCCGAGCAGATCGTCGGCAACGTGCTGGGCGATCTGGCCAGCGGCGTGGCCCAGCTCGAGCAGCGCCTGGAACTGCTGCAGGGCAACAGCCGTGAGGTCGAACACTCGATCAACGCGGTGCTGGTCGACCTGCAGTTCCAGGACCGCGTCAGCCAGATCATCTCCCACGTCACCGCCGACATGCAGCGCCTGCAGGCCAGCCTGGGGCAGGGCAGCGTGCCATCCAGCCGCGAATGGCTGCAGGTGCTCGAGGCCAGCTACACCACCCTGGAGCAGCAGCGGGTGCACTCCGGCCAGAGTTCGTCGGGCGTGCAGCAGTCCTCGGTGACCTTCTTCTGATCTTCTTCTGATCTTCTTTGCGTTCAAACAGGAATCAAGGCTATGGGCAAGACCGTGCTGGTAGTGGACGACTCGGCGAGCTTTCGACAGGTCGTCGGCATTGCGCTGAAAAGCGCGGGCTACGACGTGCTGGAGGCCTCCGATGGCCGTGATGCGCTGAGCAAACTGGATGGTCGCAAGATCAACCTGATCGTTTCCGACGTGAACATGCCGAACATGGACGGCATCACCTTCGTCAAATCGGCCAAGCAGCTGCCGGCCTACAAGTTCACCCCGGTGATCATGCTGACCACCGAAGCCGGCGAGGCGAAGAAGGCCGAAGGCAAGGCCGCCGGTGTGCGCGCCTGGGTGGTCAAGCCGTTCCAGCCGCCGGTGCTGCTGGATGCCGTTTCCAAGCTGATCCTGCCGTGAAGAACTGAGCGATGGCCACAATCAACAGCCGCGAAGAAGCGGGCCGCCGCTTCTTCGAAGTGGTGGGTGAATTCAACATCTACAGCGCGGCGCAGCTCAAAGACGAGCTGGTCGGGCTGTTGGCCGACCATCAGCAACTGGATATCGACCTGGCCGCGGTGGAGGATTTCGACAGCACCGGTGTGCAGATCCTCCTTCTGCTCAAGCGCGAAGCGCAGCGCCAGGGCAAGAACCTGGCCTTCGTCCAGCACTCAGCCAGCGTGCGCGAGGTGCTCGACCTGCTCAATCTGGTCGCCGAACTGGGCGACCCCCTGGTGATTCCCTCGAACGCCGGCGGAGGTCGCGCATGAACCTGGATCAAGCCCGCGGCGCCCTGGTGCAGGAGGGCCGCGAACTGCTGGCGGCGATGGAAGACGCGCTGCTGGAAATCGAAACTGACGGCTGCGACGCCGACCGGGTCAACGCGATCTTCCGCGCCGCGCACACCATCAAGGGCTCGGCCGGCTTGTTCGGCCTGCAGTCGCTGGTCGACTTCACCCATGTGATGGAAAGCCTGCTGGACGAGGTGCGCAACGGCGAGCAGACGCTGGACGGGCCGATGCTGTCGCTGCTGCTGACCTGCGGCGACTACCTGGGCAGCCTGCTGGCGGCGATCGAGGACGGCAGCGAGGCGATCGAGCCGAACGCCGGTCTGCGCGCCCATCTGCTCAGCCAGCTGAACGAATACCTGGAGCAGGCGCCGGTCGTTGAGCCGGCGCCGGCGGCGTTGATGCCGCAGGTGCAGGCCAGCGGTCGCGTCGACGTGCTGGAAGGCGAGGCGGTGAGCAGTGAGCTGTGGCACATCTCGCTGCGCCCGAACGCCGACGTGCTACGCAACGGCATGGACCCGCTGTCGTTCCTGCGCTACCTCGGCAAGCTGGGGCGCATCGCCTATGTGCACACGCTGACCGAGCGGATTCCCGCGGCCGCCGAGTTCGACGCGGAAAGCAGCTATCTCGGCTTCGAGATCGAACTGGAGTCCGACGCCAGCAAGCAAACCATCGAGGAAGCCTTTGAGTTCATCCGTGAGGATGCGCAGCTGCTGATCCTGCCGCCGCACAGTGCCATCGAGGCCTACATCGAGCTGATCAGCAGCCTGCCGGAAGCCCCGGCGCGCCTTGGCGAGATTCTCGTGCGCAGCGGTGCACTGACCGCCCACGAGCTGCAGCGCGTGCTCGAGCGGCAGAGCGCCGCGCCGCAACCGGCGCCGCCGCTGGGCACCCTGTTGGTCGAAGAGCAGTTGGTCGCGCCGCCGGTGGTCTCGGCGGCGCTGCACAAGCAGAAGCAGGCGGAAGACAAGCGCGTCCACGAGCAGGTGTTCATCAAGGTCGAAGTCGGCAAGCTCGATCAGTTGATCAACCTGGTCGGCGAGTTGGTGATCGCCGGCGCCGCGGCCGGCCTGGCGCTGCGCCAGGGCGACACGGCGGCGATGGCCGAGGCCAACGAAGGCGTCGCCAGCCTGGTCGAACACATCCGCGACGCCTCGCTGTCGCTGCGCATGGTCGCCATCGGTGAAGTGTTCCAGCGCTTCCCGCGCGTGGTGCGCGACATCAGCAAGGAGCTGAACAAGGACATCGAGCTGCTGGTGACCGGTGCCGACACCGAGCTGGACAAGTCGATGGTCGAAAAACTCGCCGACCCGCTGATGCACATCGTGCGCAACGCCATGGACCACGGTGTCGAGCCGTCCGAGGCGCGCCTCGCAGCCGGCAAGACCGCGCGTGGCACGCTGCGCCTCAACGCCTATCACGAGTCCGGCAGCATCGTCATCGAAGTCAGCGACGACGGTCGTGGCCTGGATCGCCAGCGGATTCTCGCCAAGGCCATCGAGAAGGGTCTGGTGCAGGCGGAGCAGCAGCTCAGCGACAGCGAGGTGTTCCGCCTGATCTTCGAGCCGGGCTTCTCCACCGCGGCGCAGATCACCAACCTGTCCGGACGTGGCGTGGGCATGGACGTGGTGCGGCGCAACATCGAGCAGCTGCGTGGCGAGGTCGAGGTGCTCAGCGAATTCGGTTACGGCACCACGGTGCGCATCCGCTTGCCGCTGACCCTGGCGATCATCGACGGCTTCCAGGTGCGCGTGGCCAACGAGACCTTCGTGCTGCCGCTGGACCAGGTGGTCGAGTGCGTTGACCTCGGCGAGCAGGACAACCTGCACGACCTGGCCAGTCTGCGCGGCGAGCCGCTGCCCTATGTGCGTCTGCGCGAGCTGTTTGGCCTGGCGGCCAATGGCGGGCAGCGCGAGAGCCTGGTGGTGCTGCAGTTCGGGCAGAGCCGCGCGGGGGTGGTGGTCGATCAGTTAGTGGGTGAATTCCAGGCGGTGATCAAGCCGCTCGGACAGATTTTCGCGCAGAACAAAGTGCTCAGTGGTTCCACGATTCTCGGCGACGGCAGCGTCGCGTTGATCCTCGATGTACCGCATTTGATCCAGCGTGCCAGTTCCGTCAGCGAAGTGCCGGCCCGACTCGTCTCCGAGACGGTTTGAGCGGCGCCAGCGGCAAGATAATTCCAACAGTTTGTGGGAGAAAAAAATGCAGTGGTTCATGAATCTTCGGCTTGGCGTCAAGCTGACCATCACCTTCGTGCTGGTGGCCTTGGTATCGGTGGTGGTGGGTGCCTTCGGCATCAGCAACATCAAGAAAGTGGACGGCATGATGACCAGCATGTTCGTCGATCGGCTGGTGCCGATCCGCGACTTGGGCAAGGTGCAGGCCGAGACCATCCAGTACGCGCGCCGCATCTATGTGGCCACCGTGCTCAACGAGCCGGGCGAGATCGCCAAGCAGCTGGAAGAAAACCGTCAGTCCGAGCGTCTGGCCGATGATGCCTTCGCGGCCTATCGCGGCACTTCGCTGGTGGATGCCGAGAAGCGTCTGATCGAGAAGTACGACCAGCAGCTGCCGGCGTACAAGGCGGCGACCAAGAAGGCCACCGACCTGCTGCTGGCTGGCCAGCAAGCCGAAGCGGTGCGCGTGTTGCGTGAGGAAGCGCGTCCGCTGTTCAGCCAGGTGACTGAAACCCTGGCCGAGCTGATCAAGGTCAACGACGACACCGCGCAGAAGGTCAACAGCGAGTCGACCGAGATCACCCACAGCATCAGCGTCTTCATGATCAGCCTGATGGTCGGCGGCTTCATCCTCGCCATCATCATCGGTCTGCTGGTGACCCGCATGATCATGCGCCAGGTCGGCGGCGAGCCGGCCGAAGCGATGGACGCCCTGCAGCGCGTAGCCGCCGGCGACCTGACCATGGACATGCAGCTGCGTCACGGCGACAGCACCAGCATGCTGTACAGCCTGCAGCAGATGATCACCAAGCTGCGCACCATCATGGGTGACGTGCGCATGACTGCCGACTCACTGGCCTCGGCCTCCGAGCAGGTCGCCGCGTCCGCCCAGGCGCTGAGCCAGAACGCCTCCGAGCAGGCCGCCAACGTCGAAGAGACCAGCGCGTCGGTGGAAGAAATCGCCGCGACCGTGGCGCAGAACAGCGAGAACGCCAAGGTCACCGACAACATGGCGCGCCAGTCGTCGAAGGACGCCGGCGAAGGCGGCGACGCGGTGCGCGAGATGGTCAACGCCATGCGCCAGATTGCCGGCAAGATCGGCATCATCGACGACATTGCCTACCAGACCAACCTGCTGGCGCTCAACGCGGCGATCGAAGCGGCACGTGCCGGCGATCACGGCAAGGGCTTCGCGGTGGTCGCGGCGGAAGTCCGCAAGCTGGCCGAACGCAGCCAGGTGGCCGCCCAGGAAATCGGCGCGGTGGCCGGCGACAGTGTGACCCTGGCCGAGCGCGCCGGGCAGCTGCTCGACCAGATGGTGCCGTCGATCCGCAAGACCGCCGACCTGGTGCAGGAAATCTCTTCGGCGTCGCGCGAGCAGAATTCCGGCCTGGAGCAGATCAACCTGGCGGTCACCCAGCTGGCGCAGACCACCCAGCTGAACGCTTCGGCGTCCGAAGAGCTGTCGTCTACCTCCGAGGAAATGAGCGGCCAGGCCGTGCAGCTGCAGGAGATGATCCAGTACTTCCGCATCTCCGGCGGCGTGGCGCACAGCAACCTGAATGTGCCGTCGCGCAAGTCGATGCCGAGCAAGCCGGTCGCCGCAGTCAAGCGCGTGCGGATCGAAGAGCCGGTCGATGAAACGGCGTTCACCCGCTTCTAGGAGGCCTTGCCATGACGACCTTGCCAGCTTCGGCTGAGGGCCGCCTGGCGGCCCAGCAGGAGCAGCCGCGGACTCAGCAGTTTCTCACCCTGACCCTGGGCGCCGAGCTGTTCGCCCTGCCGATCGAGAACATCCGCGAGATCATCGAGTTTGGCGGGCTTACCGAAATACCGCTGATGCCGGCGTTCCTGCGCGGGGTGATCAACCTGCGCGGGGCGGTGGTGCCGGTCATCGACCTGTCCGTGCGCTTCGGCCGCGAACGCACGGCGATCGGCAAGCGCACCTGCATCGTGATCCTCGAGGTGCCGCAGGCCGAAGGCCTGCAGCTGCTCGGCATCATCGTCGACGCGGTCAATGAAGTACTGGCGGTGGAAGGTCATCAGCTGGAGAGCCGCCCGGCGTTCGGCGCGCGCATTCGCGCCGACTTCATTGCCGGCATCCTCAAGCAGAACGAGCAGTTCGTGATCGTCCTCGATATTCGCCAGACCCTGTCGGTCGACGAGCTGACCGAGCTGGTCGGCATGGCGGCGCAGGTCTCGTGATGCCGGCGTCAATGCATACGCACACCGATTGTTTCGCTGTAACCGTGGTTACTCAATGCTAAGGGCCTTGCCATGACGACCCTGCTGGCTGCGGTGAACCGCACCGGAATCCGTGACGAGAAGCCGCTGACCCAGCAGTTCCTCACCCTGACCCTAGGCAGCGAGCTGTTTGCCCTGCCGATCGAGCACATCCGCGAGATCATCGAGTTCGGCGGACTGACCGAGATCCCGCTGATGCCGGCGTTCCTGCGCGGGGTAATCAACCTGCGTGGTGCTGTGGTGCCGGTGGTCGACCTGGCGGTGCGCTTCGGCCGCGAGCGCACGGCGACTGGCAAACGTACCTGCATCGTCATCGTCGAGATGCTGCAGGAGGACGGACCGAAACTGCTCGGCATCATCGTCGACGCGGTCAACGAGGTGCTGAGCATCGAGCGTCAGCAGCTGGAACAGCGGCCGTCGCTGGGCAGCGGCGTGCGCGCCGAATTCATCGCCGGGATTCTCAAGCTCAACGAGCGTTTCGTGATCGCTCTCGACATCCTGCAGATGTTGTCGCTGGACGAGCTGGATCAACTGGCTGGCGCGGTCGATCTGGCGAGCGCATAAGGACACAGGCATGGCGTACGGTATGGCGATGGCTTCGGAGCGGCAGATCGAACTCAACGAACACGAGTTCCGTCTGCTGCAACGGCTGTTCTACGAGCAAGTCGGCATCCAGTTGCTGCCGGTGAAGAAGCCGCTGATCTGCGGACGCCTGGCCAAGCGCCTGGCGGCCCTGCGCATGGACAGCTACCAGGACTACCACCGCCACCTGGTGTCGCCGGCGGGGGCGGAGGAGCTGGAGATCGCGATCGACCTGATCACCACCCACGAGACCTATTTCTTCCGCGAACCGAAGCATTTCGACTACCTGCAGCAGGCGATCCTGCCGACGGTACCGAGCAATGCCGACTTCCGTGTCTGGAGCGCCGCCAGTTCCTCCGGTGAAGAGGCCTACACCCTGGCCATGCTGCTCGACAGCGAGCGCCCGCATCATCCGTGGAGCGTGGTCGGCACCGACATCAGTCAGCAGGTCCTGGCCAGCGCGCGGCGCGGGCTGTACATCATGGGCCGCGGCCAGCGGATTCCGCAGCACTACCTGAAGCGCTACTGCCTGAAGGGCAAGGACCGCTACGAGGGGCACTTCCTGGTCGAGCGCGCGCTGCGCGAGCGGGTCGAGTTCCGTCACGGCAACCTGACCAAGCAGGCGCCGGAACTCGGCCAGTTCGACGTGGTGCTGCTGCGCAACGTGCTGATCTATTTCGACGTGCCGACCAAGCAGCAGGTGCTGAAGAACGTGCTGGAGCGGATCAAACCGGGCGGCTGGCTGATGGTCGGCCATTCTGAGGCGCTGCACGACACCGGCCTGCCGCTGGAACTGGTGACCTCGTCGATCTACCGCAAGGTGGTGCGATGACCGGTAGATGCTTCCTCAATCCCGGCGACCTGTATTTCGGCGAGGAAACCCTGGTCGAAACCCTGCTGGGCTCCTGTGTGGCGATCACCCTGTGGTTTCCGCAGGCGCGCAAGGGCGGCATTTGCCACTTCCTGCTGCCCGGCAAGCGGCGCGTGCCTGAGTACAGCCGGGAGATCGATGGCCGCTACGGCCGCGAGGCCTGGGTGTGGCTCAAGCAGCAGGTGCGCCGCCACGCGCTGGTACTCGAAGAGGCCGAAGCCAAGCTGTTTGGCGGCGCACGCAGTCTGTCGACGGCGGACGAGCGCCTCGACAGTGCGGTGGGTGAACAGAACATTCGCTTCGCCGAGAGCCTGATGGCGCAGGCCGGCATGCGGGTGGTCAACCGTGACCTGGGCGGCGAAGGCTGCCGCTACCTGCGTTTCGACCTGAGCAGCGGCGAGGTCTGGGTGCGCCGCGGCGGCGCCTTGCAGATCGCAGCCAACGAGCGGAGAACGGGATGAGCATCAAGGTAATGATCGTCGATGACTCGGCGGTGATGCGTGAAGTGATGCAGCAGCTGCTCGCCCCGCACCGCGACATCGAGGTGGTGGGCACGGCGATGGACCCGCTGATCGCCCTGCAGAAGATGCAGCGGGTGTGGCCGGACGTGATCCTTCTCGACGTCGAGATGCCGCGCATGGATGGCATCACCTTCCTGCGCCAGATCATGTCGACCCGGCCGACGCCAGTGGTGATCTGCTCGAGCCTGACCGAGAAGGGCGCCGACATCACCCTGCAGGCCTTGTCCGCCGGTGCGGTCGAGGTGATCACCAAGCCGACCATGGGCCTGCGCGACTTCCTCCAGGACAGCGCTCAGGAAATGGTCGGCGCGATCCGTACCGCCGCCGGTGCGCGCTTGCGTCCGCAGCCGGCGGCCCGCGAGCCGGAACGCAAACTGAGCGCCGATGCGCTGCTCGAGGCGCCGAGCGGTAGCCTGCTCAACCAGCGCACCACCGAGAAGATCGTCGTGCTCGGCACCTCCACCGGCGGCACCCAGGCCCTGGAGAGCGTGCTCTCGGCGCTGCCGGTCAATGCTCCGGGCATCGCCATCGTCCAGCACATGCCGGAGAAGTTCACCCGCAGCTTCGCCCAGCGCCTCGACGGTCTGTGCGCTATCGAAGTGCGCGAGGCGCAGAGTGGCGACCGGCTGATTCCCGGCGTGGCGCTGATCGCCCCGGGCGGCAAGCACATGCTGATCAAACGCAGCGGCGCGCAGTACGTGGTCGAGGTCAAGGACGGTCCGCTGGTCAGCCGTCATCGGCCGTCGGTGGACGTGCTGTTCCGTTCCGCCGCGCTGCAAGCCGGGCGTAACGCGCTGGCGGTGATCATGACCGGCATGGGCGACGACGGCGCACGCGGTCTGAAGGAAATGCACGAAGCCGGCGCGCGCACCTTCGCCCAGGACGAGGAGAGCTGCGTGGTCTTCGGTATGCCGAAGGAAGCGATCAAATTGGGCGGCGTCGATCAGGTGATTTCTCTGGACGATGTTCCGCAACTGATCATGAGCTGGCGCTGAGAGGGCGATATCAATGAATCGACTACCCAAACATGTGCTGGTGATCGACGACAGCGAAGTGCAGCGCCAATTCATCGTCGAGCTGTGCAGCGACCTGGGCGTGGAGGACATCCTCCAGGCGGTGGACGGCTTCGATGCCGTGGCGCAGTTGAAGACCAACCAGGACATCGAGGCGATCATCCTCGACCTGGAAATGCCCGGCATGGACGGCGTGCAGGTGCTCCACGAGCTGGCGCGGCTCGGCCTGGATACCGCGGTGATCGTCGCCAGCGCCCGCGAGAGTGTGCTGCTCAGCGTGGTCGAGAACATGGGCAAGAGCCTCGGCCTGCACCTGCTCGGCGTGCTGCAGAAGCCGCTGCTGCGCGACCAGCTGGTGACCAGCCTGAGTCGCTTTTCCACCGTGCGCCAGCACGCCGAACAGCACGACGGCAAGCCGGCCGGTCCCGAGCTGAGCGAGGAGGAGGTGGCGCGGGCGCTGCGCAACAAGGAGTTCGTCGCTTACTTCCAGCCGAAGATGTGCCTCGCCGACGGCGCGCTGAAAGGCGTGGAAGCGCTGATCCGCTGGCAGCACCCCGAGCACGGCCTGCTCGCGCCAGGCTGTTTCATCGATCTGATCGAGCGCAGCCAGTACATTTCCGAAATGACCCTGCAGATGCTCGACATGTCGCTGCAGCACTGCCGGATCTGGCACGACGCCGGTTACCCGCTGAGCTTCTCGATCAACGTCTCGGCGCGTTCGCTGGCCGATTCGCGACTGGCCGACGCGATCGTCGAGCGGGTTGCCGCCAGTGATATCGCGCCGCGCTACGTGATTCTGGAAATCACCGAAAGCGCGATCATGACCGACCTCAGCACCACCCTTGGCACCCTGGCGCGTCTGCGCTTGAAGGGCTTCGGCCTGTCGGTGGACGACTACGGCACCGGCTTCTCTTGCATGCTGCAGCTGTCGCGCGTGCCGTGCTCGGAGCTCAAGGTCGACCGCGCGTTCGTTAACGGCGCCAGCCAGAGCGCGCACCTGCGCATCCTGCTGGAAAGTGCCCTGGACATCGCCCGCAAGCTAAACCTGCGGGTGGTCGCCGAGGGCGTGGAAACCCGCGCCGATTGGCTGCTGTTGCGCGAGCTCGGTTGTGGCGAGGCGCAGGGTTACTTCATCGCCAAACCGATGCCCGGCGACGCCATGCTGGCCTGGTGGCGCAGCAACCGCGAGCGCTTCCTCGCCCCGAGCACGCTCGACAGCTGAATCCCCGGCAAGGGCGAACCGATTGCCTATGCTGATCCCTTCCAGTCAATACGAAAGGGGGGGATCAGCATGAGTAATTACGATGTGGTGGTGATCGGCGGTGGCCCGGGCGGCTACAACGCGGCCATCAAGGCCGGCCAGCTGGGGCTCAAGGTGGCCTGCGTGGAAGGCCGCGAAACCCTCGGTGGCACCTGCCTGAACGTCGGCTGCATGCCGTCCAAGGCGCTGCTGCATGCGTCGGAGCTGTACGAGGCGGCCAGCGGCAGCGAGTTCGCCACCCTCGGCATCGAGGTCAAGCCAACGCTCAACCTGGCGCAGATGATGAAACAGAAGGCCGACAGCGTGAGCGGTCTGACCAAGGGCATCGAGTTCCTGTTTCGCAAGCACAAGGCCGAGTGGATCAAGGGCTGGGGCCGCATCGACGGGCCGGGCAAGGTGGTGGTCAAGGCCGCGGATGGCAGCGATCGGGTGCTGCAGGCCAAGGACATCGTCATCGCCACCGGCTCGGAACCGACCCCGCTGCCCGGGGTGACCATCGACAACCAGCGCATTCTCGATTCCACCGGCGCGCTGGCGCTCGGCGAAGTGCCCAAGCACCTGGTGGTGATCGGCGCCGGAGTGATCGGCCTCGAGCTGGGCTCGGTGTGGCGGCGCCTCGGCGCGCAGGTCACCGTGGTGGAATTCCTCGACCGCATCTGTCCCGGCCTCGATGGCGAAACCGGCAAGGCCCTGCAGCGCTCGCTGAGCAAGCAGGGCATGACCTTCAAGCTGAGCGCCAAGGTCACCGGCGCCAAGGCCTCGGCCAGCGGAGTGACCCTGGACATCGAGCCGGTCAGCGGTGGCGCGGCGGAATCCCTGGCCTGCGACTACGTGCTGGTCGCCATCGGCCGCCGCCCCTACACCCAGGGCCTGGGGCTGGAGAGCCTCGGTCTGGCGACCGACAAGCGCGGCATGCTCGCGAACCAGAAACACCGCACCGGTGTTCCCGGCGTGTGGGTGATTGGCGATGTCACCTCCGGGGCGATGCTGGCGCACAAGGCGGAAGACGAGGCGATCGCCTGCATCGAGCAGATCGCCGGCAAGGCTGGCGAGGTCAACTACGACCTGATCCCCAGCGTGATCTACACCAAGCCGGAAGTCGCCAGCGTCGGCAAGAGCGAAGAGCAACTCAAGGAGGAGGGCCGTGCCTACAAGGTCGGCAAGTTCCCGTTCACCGCCAACAGCCGGGCGAAGATCAACCACGAGACCGAAGGTTTCGCCAAGGTCATCGCCGACGAGCGCACCGACGAGGTATTGGGCGTGCACCTGATCGGCCCGAGCGTCAGCGAGATGATCGGCGAGTACTGTGTGGCCATGGAGTTCTCGGCGTCCGCCGAAGACATCGCGCTGACCTGCCACCCGCACCCGACGCGATCCGAGGCGCTGCGCCAGGCGGCGATGGACGTGCACGGCGAAGCGATGCAGATGTAACTCCTGAGCGTCGGGTGGCTCTGGTGGCTACCCGGCCAACCGCTCCAGCTCGCGACGCACCATGTTGGCGAAGGCCGGCGGGCTCATCGCATACAGCTCGGCGGCCACCCAGCTCAACCAACGACCCTGTAGGCGTTCGCGCTCGGCGAGCAGCCTTTCGGCTTCGGCAGTGGCACGTGCCTGATGTTCACGGTGGAAGTCGGCGCGGGACGGCGAGGGCGGTTTCATCGGTAAATCGCTCGCGAAAAGAAAGGCGCTTGCAGTTTATCCCGTTCGCCTCAAGCACTTGTCGGCATTGGCTGCAGGCGCATAACGCGACTGACTGGTCATTGGCAGTCACATCGGGCGCGCCGTTCGTCTTGGGAGTCAACAATTCCGTTGGCAAAGCGCGGCTTGTGATATCAGAATGGCAGCATCCCTGATGTCCATTGCAGAGCCTCGCGCTGCAATGCGGAGTATTCATGCTTGCCAGTAGTTACAACGAAGTCCTGGTCGTCTTCTCGCTGATCGTCGCCATCCTCGCTTCCTACACCGCCCTCGACATGGCTGGCCGGGTTTCCACCGCCAGCGGTCGTTCGGTCTCGCTGTGGCTGGCCGGTGGTGCCTTCGCCATGGGCATGGGCATCTGGTCGATGCACTTCGTCGGCATGCTGGCGTTCAGCCTGCCGATTGACCTCGGTTATGACCTCACGCTGACGGCGGCCTCGCTGCTGATTGCCGTTGCCACCTCGGCCTTCGCGCTGTGGCTGGTGTGCCAGCAGGAGCTGCCGTGGACGCGCCTGGCGCTCGGCGCGCTGCTCATGGGTGTGGCCATCGCGTCGATGCACTACACCGGCATGGCCGCGCTACGCATGATGCCGGGCATCGTCTACGACCCGGTGTGGTTCGTGCTCTCGGTGCTGGTGGCCATCGTTGCCTCGGGCGCGGCGCTGTGGATCGCCTTCCGCCTGCGCCAGCATTCGGCCTGGGTGGTGGTGAGCCGCGCTGGCGCGGCAGTGGTGATGGGCTGCGCGATCGTCGGCATGCACTACACCGGCATGGCCGCCGCACAGTTCCCCGAGGGCAGTTTCTGCGGTGCGGCCAATACCGGCATCGATACCAACTGGCTGGCGATCCTGGTGATCGTGGTGACCCTCGCGGTGATGGCCATCGCGCTGATCATCTCGGTGCTCGACTCGCGTCTGGAGCAGCGCACCGCCTCGCTGGCCACTTCGCTGGCGCAGGCCAACAGCGAGCTGATGCAGTTGGCCCTGTACGACAACCTGACCAAGCTGCCCAATCGCATGCTGCTCAGCGACCGTCTGGAGCAGGCGATCCAGAAGGCCAGCCGCGACCACAGCAGTTTCGCCGCGTTGTTCCTCGATCTGGATGGTTTCAAGGCGGTCAACGACGCCTACGGCCATCACCGCGGCGACCAGTTGCTGGTCGAAGTGGCGCAGCGCATCCGCGAGACCATGCGTGGCCAGGACACCGTGGCGCGCCTGGGCGGCGACGAGTTCGTCCTACTGGTGGAGATCGGCGACCCGACCGATGCGGCGAAGATCGCCGAGAAGCTGATCGAGACCGTGCGCCAGCCGTACTCCATCGAGCGCCACGAGTGCTTCGTCTCGGCGAGCATCGGCATCGCCGTGTACCCGGGCAATGGCAATAGCCAACATGAGCTGCTGGTCAACGCCGACGCGGCCATGTACCACGCCAAGGATCAGGGCCGCGACGGCTACTGTTTCTTCGAAAGCTCGATGAACGCCAACGCCCACGAACAGCTGCAACTGCTGCAGGACCTGCGCCATGCGCTGGAGCGCAACGAGCTGGTGCTCTATTACCAGCCCAAGGTGCTTGCCCCGAACGGCCAGACGACCGGCGCCGAGGCGCTGCTGCGCTGGCAGCACCCGCAGCGCGGCCTGCTGGCGCCGGACCAGTTCCTGCCGCTGGCGGAGAAGACCGGGCTGATCGTGCCGATCGGCCAATGGGTGATCAACGAAGCCTGCGCGCAGATGCGCCGCTGGCGGGTGCTCGGCCGTGAGGACTGGAGTGTCGCGGTGAACCTGTCCGCCAGCCAGTTCGCCCACTCCGGGCTGGTGGAGACGGTGCGCAGCGCGCTGCAGCGCCATGCGCTGGAGCCGCGCAACCTGACCCTGGAAGTCACCGAGTCGACCGCCATGCGCGACGCCGACACGAGCCTGGCGATCCTCGACCGCCTGGCGGAAATGGGCGTGAGCATCTCCATCGACGACTTCGGCACCGGCTACTCGAGCCTGCTCTACCTCAAGCGTCTGCCGGCCACCGAACTGAAGATCGATCGTGGCTTCATCCGCGAACTGGAGGCCGGCAGCGACGACGCGGCGATCGTCGCGGCAATCATCGCCCTGGGCCGCACGCTCAACCTCAAGGTCATCGCCGAGGGCGTGGAAACCACGCCACAGCGGAGCTTCCTCACCGAACTGGGCTGCGACTCGCTGCAGGGCTACCTGCTCGGTCGCCCGATGCCGGCCCAGCAACTGACCGACAGTTTCGTCACCCCCCAGCCAGCTTGATCGCGCTGCCCGCGACGAATCCGTTCGATTAGCGGGCGGACAGCGCAGCGGCGCGCGGACAGCGCGTCCTGCCCTCGGCTAACCTGACGCCTTGCCACGGCTACGCTGCCGGCAACCACTGCCGCAGCGCGTAGTCGAAGGCAGGAGCATGCGCCGCTTCGGGATGCGCAGGCCGGTGCAGAGAGGCTGTTGTTTTGACTTCCCAGTCGTTTGAACCTGAACAGGACGCGCTGGCCGAACCGGTCGAGCAGCGCGTGCGTCGGCATTTCGCCGCCACCCTTGACGAGCGTGGCTACCGCGCCGACGCCGCCCAGCAGGCCGCCATCGACGCCCTGGCCAGCTGGCTCGAAGCCTGGCTGGCAGGGCGCCACGGCTGGCTGCGCCGCCCCGTGGCGGGTGTCTACCTGTGGGGCGGAGTCGGGCGCGGCAAGAGCTTCGTGATGGACGCGTTCTTCGCCGCCGCGCCGGTGCAGGCCAAGCGCCGCGTGCATTTCCACGCCTTCCTCCAGGAGCTGCAGGTGCGCATGCATGCGCACAGCGGGCAGGCCGATCCGCTGGCGCTGGTCGCCCGCGAAGTGGCTGGCGAAGCGCGCCTGCTGTGCTTCGACGAGTTCCACGTGCACGACATCGGCGATGCCATGCTGCTCGGCCGGCTGCTCAAGGTGCTGGTCGAGGAGGGCGTCGGGCTGGTCTGCACGTCCAACTACCCGCCGGCCGGCTTGTGCCCCAATTCGCTCTACCGCGAGCGCTTCAAGCCGGCCATCGAGACCATCGAGAAACGCTTCCAGATCGTCGAACTGGACGCCGGCGAGGACTACCGGCAGCACAGCAGCGCACTGGAAAACTGGGGCGGTTACGTCTGGCCGCTGGCCGACGTGGCGTCGCGCTGGCTGGAACAGCGGCTCGGCCTGGATACCGCGGTCGAGCGCGAGCTGAAGCTGACGGTCAACCACCATCCGCTGGCCGTGCGGGCGTTGCAGGACAACCGCATCTGGCTGGACTTCGACGAGCTGTGCCGGCGCCCGCATTCCAGCGTCGACTTCCTCTGGCTATGCCAGCGTTACCGGCGCATCGCGATCAGCGACGTGCCCTGTCTGCGGGGCGAGGGCATCGACGTGCAGCAGCGCTTTCTCAACTTCGTCGACATTGCCTATGACAGTCGCATCCAGCTCTGGCTGAGCTGTGCCGCCGACCTCGACACGCTGTGCCAGGGTGGCTCGCACGTCGACTTCGCCCGCACGCTCAGTCGTTTGCGGCAGTTGTCGGCGACGCGGATGGAGCAGGCAGACCCCGTTTAGGGCGGAGGACCAGGCCCCGGCGATGCGTGTGGCACCGCGGGGAGGCTGGCAACGAGGGGAAGTGCCGGCGTCGCCTTGTGAGCCGCGCCGCGCCGAACCGTCCAGGCGCGGATAGCTCCGGAAGGCGGGCGCCCCTGTTGTACCTGACCAGTGACTTTCGTGGGCGCCGAAGGCGACGCCAAGGTAGAGGCGGGCGGCGTTTCGGTCAATTGCGATTATCGAACTGCCGTTCGATAATCGGTCGATCTCCGTCGCAGGATCACGCCCCCATGAACGACGAACAGCGCCCCAGCCCGGTGCCCCTGGCGCCGCCGATCATCGCCTCGCCGGCCAAGCGAATCGAGGCGTTGACCGGCGATCCGAACTTCATGACCTCGCTGGCGCGCGGCCTGGCGGTGATCCATGCGTTTCAGGAGCGCAAACGCCACCTGACCATCGCGCAGATCAGCCACCGCACGGAAATTCCCCGTGCCGCCGTGCGCCGCTGCCTGCACACGCTGATGAAGCTCGGTTACGTGACCACCGATGGACGCACCTACTCGCTGCTGCCCAAGGTGCTGACCCTCGGCCACGCCTACCTGTCGTCGACGCCGCTGGCGGTGACCGCCCAGCCGATCCTCGATCGGATCAGCGAGCAGCTGCACGAGGCCTGCTCGATGGCCACCCTGGAAGGCGACGAGATTCTCTACATCGCCCGTTCGGCGACGCCGCAGCGGCTGATCTCCGTCGACCTCAGCGTCGGCGGTCGTCTGCCGGCCTACTGCACCTCGATGGGTCGCATCCTGCTCGCCGCCCTGGATGACGCGGCGCTGGAGGACTACCTCGAACACGCCGACCTGCAGATCAAGACCAGTCGCACCGTGCATACCGCGGACGCGCTGCGCGCGAGCATCGAGGAGATCCGTCGCCAGGGCTGGGTGATCATCGACCAGGAGCTGGAAGTCGGTCTGCGCTCGCTGGCGGTGCCGGTGCGCGATTCCGCCGGTCAGGTGCTCGCCGCGCTGAACGTCGGCACCCATGCCGGCCGGGTCAGCCGCCAGGAGCTGGAAACCCGCTTCCTGCCGGTGCTGCTGGACGCCAGCCGGGAGTTGAGTACCCGCCTGTTCACCTGAGCGCAGCGGGCAAAGTGTTCGCTGATCGCCCGCTGAATCGAAGGTCGAATTGCTTTCCCGGCGCCGCGCTCCGTAGTGTGCGAGCGAACCGGGTCGCCTGCCCGCTACCGGCGCGGAGCAACCGTTTATCACGTTGCCGATCCGCCGGGCTCTGAGTCACATAAGATCAAAGCGTGATCAGCCGCGATGCATGCCTAGGCATGCCGATCGACGGCCAACGATAACTACAAGAGTGCCTTGCCGATGGACAGTCGCCTGCTGAGCGAACGCAGTAGCGTGTTCGAGCGCGCCGATCCGTACGCGGTTTCCGAGTACGTGAACCAGCACGTCGGAGCGCATGGCATCCGCCTGCCCGCCGTCGGCCATCCGCAAGCCAGCCTCAGCCATCGCCAGTTCGCCAGCCTCGACCTGTGCCGCATCAGCTACGGCGGCGCGGTGCGCGTCACCTCGCCGGCGCTGGAGACCATCTTCCACCTGCAGATATTGCTGCGCGGCCACTGCCTGTGGCGCGGCCACAAGCAGGAGCACTATTTCGCCCCGGGCGAGCTGCTGCTGATCAACCCGGACGATCCGGTCGACCTGACCTACTCGGATGACTGCGAGAAGTTCATCCTCAAGTTGCCCACCGCGCTGCTCGAATCGATCTGCGACGAACAGCGCTGGCAGCGGCCGGGGCAGGGCGTGCGCTTCCTCGAGAACCGTTACCGGCTCGACGCGCTGGACGGCTTCACCGGTCTGCTCGGCATGGTCTGCCAGGAGGCGGAAAGCGGCGAGCCGCTGCCGCGCGTGCAGGACCACTACGCGCAGATCGTCGGCAGCAAGCTGCTGACCCTGCTGAAGACCAACGTCAGCCGCGAGAACCTCTGCGCCCAGGCGGCGAGCTTCGAGCGCATCGCCGACTACATCGCCGGCAACCTCAAGCTGGACATCAGCAGCGAGGACCTCGCCCAGCAGGCGCGCATGAGCCTGCGTTCGCTGTACGCGCTGTTCGAGCGGCATGCCGGCACCACGCCCAAGCACTACATCCGCCAGAAGAAGCTCGAACGTGTGCACGCCTGCCTGGCCGACCCCAGTTGCCACGTGCGCAACGTTACCGAACTGGCGCTCGACTACGGCTTCCTGCACCTCGGGCGCTTCTCGGAAAGCTATCGCCAGCAGTTCGGCGAACTGCCCTCCGATACCCTCAAGCGCCGCGGCTGATTCCGCGCATCCCGCACCCCCGGCTTCCCCTGTAGGAGCGAATTCATTCGCGATCCGACGGCATAGTTGTCGGCGCTGTTCGCGAATGAATTCGCGCCTACCGGCCTTCCCTGACGATTGCCACCGCGCTGCACAAAACGGATAGCGATCTGCACAAAGCGGATATTGCCGCCGCCGCCCCAGCCATAACCTGAGCCTCGCCTGAACAATAACAACGGAGGCCCTGGCCATGTCCCTGGGATCTGATTTCCTGCATTCCCTGCTTGAGGAAGATAAGGAGAACGGCGTCTACCGCTGCAAGCGGGAGATGTTCACCGACCCGCGCCTGTTCGAACTGGAGATGAAGCACATCTTCGAGGGCAACTGGATCTATCTCGCCCACGAGAGCCAGATTCCCAACAAGAACGACTTCCTCACCACCGTCATGGGACGCCAGCCGATCTTCATCGCGCGCAACAAGGACGGCGAGCTGAATGCCTTCCTCAACGCCTGCAGCCACCGCGGCGCGATGCTGTGCCGGCACAAGACCGGCAACCGCTCGTCCTACACCTGCCCGTTCCACGGCTGGACCTTCAACAACAGCGGCAAGCTGCTCAAGGTCAAGGACCCGGCCGAGGCCGGCTACCCGTCGAGCTTCAACTGCGAAGGCTCGCATGACCTGACCAAGGTGGCGCGCTTCGAGTCCTACCGCGGCTTCCTGTTCGGCAGCCTGAATGCCGACGTCAAACCGCTGATCGAACACCTCGGCGAGTCGGCGAAGATCATCGACATGATCGTCGACCAGTCTCCGGACGGCCTGGAAGTGCTGCGCGGCTCGTCTTCGTACATCTACGAGGGCAACTGGAAGCTGACCGCCGAGAACGGCGCCGACGGTTACCACGTCAGTTCGGTGCACTGGAACTACGCCGCGACCCAGAACCAGCGCAAGCAGCGCGAGTCCGGCGAAGAGATCAAGACCATGAGCGCCGGCAGCTGGGCCAAGAACGGCGGCGGCTTCTATTCCTTCGACCATGGCCACCTGCTGCTCTGGACCCGCTGGGCCAACCCCGAGGATCGCCCGGCCTACGAGCGCCGCGACGAGCTCGCCCGCGACTTCGGCCAGGCGCGCGCCGATTGGATGATCGAGAACTCGCGCAACCTGTGCCTGTACCCGAACGTCTATCTGATGGACCAGTTCAGCTCGCAGATCCGCATCGCCCGCCCGATCTCCGTCGACAAGACCGAGATCACCATCTACTGCATCGCCCCGCGTGGCGAGAGCGCCGAGGCGCGCGCCAAGCGCATCCGCCAGTACGAGGACTTCTTCAACGTCAGTGGCATGGCCACTCCGGACGACCTGGAAGAGTTCCGCTCCTGCCAGATGGGCTACCAGGGCAATCGCGGCTGGAACGACATGTCCCGCGGCGCGGCCCATTGGGTCGAGGGCGCCGACGCGGCGGCGCAGGAAATCGAGCTGCACCCGTTGCTCTCCGGTGTGCGCACCGAGGATGAAGGCCTGTTCGTCCTGCAGCACCAGTACTGGCAGCAGACCATGCTCAAGGCCGCCGCGGCCGAATCCCAGCTGATTCCCGTGGAGGCCGTGCAATGAGCATCTCGTATGAACGCGTGCGCGACTTCCTCTACCGCGAAGCGCGCTACCTGGACGACAGCGAGTGGGACAACTGGCTGGAGCTGTATGCCGCCGATGCCACGTTCTGGATGCCGTCCTGGGACGACAACGACACCCTCACCGAAGACCCGCAGACGGAAATCTCGCTGATCTGGTACGGCAACCGTGGCGGTCTCGAAGATCGCGTGTTCCGCATCAAGACCGAGCGCTCCAGCGCGACCATGCCGGACACCCGCACCTCGCACAACCTCAGCAACATCGAGCTGCTCGAGGTCGCCGACGACCTGTGCCATGTGCGTTTCAACTGGCACACGCTGAGCTTCCGCTACAAGACCACGGACAGTTACTTCGGCACCAGCTTCTACACCCTCGATGTGCGCGGCGAGCAGCCGCTGATCAAGGCCAAGAAGGTGGTTCTCAAGAATGACTACGTCCGTCAGGTCATCGACATCTACCACATCTGAGGACACGCCCGGTCGCGTCGCGCGCCCATCCGGGCCAGCGCTCCGACGCCACCGGCGGGTCACTGAGGGCACCACCATGACTCACCAGATCGCACTCAATTTCGAAGACGGCGTCACCCGTTTCATCGACGCCGCCGCCGGCGAAACCGTGGCCGACGCCGCCTACCGCCAGGGCATCAACATCCCGCTGGACTGCCGCGACGGCGCCTGCGGCACCTGCAAGTGCTTCGCCGAAGCCGGCCGCTACGACCTGGGTCAGGACTACATCGAGGACGCGCTGAGCGAAGAGGAAGCCGCCCAAGGCTACGTGCTGACCTGCCAGATGCGCGCCGAGAGCGACTGCGTGGTGCGCGTGCCGGCCTCGTCCGACGTGTGCAAGACCCAGCAGACCAGCTACGAGGCGAGCATCAGCGCGGTGCGCCAGCTCTCCGACAGCACCATCGCGCTGTCGATCAAGGGCGAGGCGCTGAGCAAGCTGGCGTTCCTGCCGGGCCAGTACGTCAACCTCAAGGTGCCGGGCAGCGAGCAGACCCGCGCCTACTCGTTCAGCTCGCTGCAGAAGGACGGCGAAGTCAGCTTCCTGATCCGCAACGTGCCGGGTGGGCTGATGAGCAGCTTTCTCAGCGGCCTGGCCAAGGCCGGCGATGCCATGAGCCTGGCCGGCCCGCTGGGCAGCTTCTACCTGCGCGAGATCAAACGGCCGCTGCTGCTGCTGGCCGGCGGCACCGGCCTGGCGCCGTTCACCGCAATGCTCGAGAAGGTTGCCGAGGAGGGCAGCACCCACCCGCTGCACCTGATCTATGGCGTGACCAACGACTTCGACCTGGTCGAGATGGACCGCCTGGAAGCCTTCGCCGCGCGCATCCCCAACTTCACCTTCAGCGCCTGCGTGGCCAACCCGGACAGCAGCTACCCGCAGAAGGGCTACGTCACCCAGCACATCGCGCCGCAGCACCTCAACGACGGCGACGTCGACGTCTACCTGTGCGGCCCGCCACCGATGGTCGAGGCGGTCAGCCAGTACATCCGCGAGCAGGGCATCCAGCCGGCGAACTTCTACTACGAGAAGTTCGCGGCCAGCGCGGCGTAGGGCGGTTTATTGGGCCCCCGCCTGCGCGGGGGCGACGGAGAGGGCACCGGGCGCTCCGCCAACTCCGTCATTCCCCTGCGCGGGCCGCCGTGCAGGCGGGAATCCAGACGGTAGCGAACTCGCTGGAGATTCCCCTTGGGGCCGTGTGTTGCCCGGCCCATTTTTTTCGAGGCTGACATGAGCATGAGATTCGACAACAAGGTCGCCCTGGTCACCGGCGCCGCCCAAGGCATCGGCCGGCGCGTCGCCGAGCGTCTGCTCGTCGAGGGCGCGCTGGTGGTGGCGGTGGATCGCTCCGAGCTGGTCCACGAACTGCGCGACCAGTCCTGGGATGGCAGCCAGGTGCAGACCCTGACCGCCGACCTCGAACAGTACGCCGACTGCGCGCGGGTGATGGCGGCGGCGGTGGAAGGCTTCGGTCGGCTGGACATCCTCATCAACAACGTCGGCGGGACAATCTGGGCCAAGCCGTTCGAGCACTACCGCGAGGGCGAGATCGAGGCCGAAGTGCGCCGCTCGCTGTTCCCCACCCTGTGGTGCTGCCACGCCGCGCTGCCGCACATGCTGGCGCAGGGCGGCGGCGCCATCGTCAACGTCTCGTCGATCGCCACCCGCGGTCTCAACCGCGTGCCCTATGGCGCGGCCAAGGGCGGCGTGAATGCGCTGACCGCCTGCCTGGCGTTCGAGAACGCCGAGCGCGGCATCCGCGTCAACGCCACCGCCCCCGGCGGCACCGAGGCGCCGCCCCGGCGCATCCCGCGCAACGGCGCCGAGCAGAGCGCCGACGAGAAGGTCTGGTACCAGCAAATCGTCGACCAGACCGTGCAGAGCAGCCTGATGAAGCGCTACGGGAGCATCGACGAACAGGTCGGCGCGATTCTGTTCCTCGCTTCCGACGAAGCCTCCTACATCACCGGCGTGACCCTGCCGGTCGGCGGTGGCGACCTCGGCTGAAGCCCCCGGTAGGAGCGCATTCATTCGCGATCCCAGCGACGCCAAAGGCATCGCGAATGAATTCGCTCCTTCAGAAAAGAAACCCGCACCAGCGGCCCCTGACACAACAAAAACAAGAGACAGACGCCATGCGAAAAATCGACGTACACGAGGTGATCGACAACGCGCGCTTCAGCCGCTTCCACTGGATGGTCATGTGCTGGTGCGCGCTGCTGCTGATCTTCGACGGCTATGACCTGTTCATCTACGGCGTGGTCCTGCCGGTGCTGATGAAGGAGTGGGGCATGACCCCGTTGCAGGCCGGCGCGCTGGGCAGCTATGCGCTGTTCGGCATGATGTTCGGCGCCCTGGCGTTCGGCAGCCTGGCCGACAAGATCGGCCGCAAGAAGGGCATCGCCATCTGCTTCGCGCTGTTCTCCGGCGCGACCATCCTCAACGGCTTCGCCAGCAACCCCACCGAGTTCGGCATCTGCCGCTTCGTCGCTGGCCTCGGCTGCGGCGGATTGATGCCCAACGCAGTGGCGCTGATGAACGAGTACGCGCCGAAGAAGCTGCGCAGCACCCTGGTCGCCATCATGTTCAGCGGCTATTCGCTGGGCGGCATGCTGTCGGCCGGCGTGGGCATCTACATGCTGCCGCGCTTTGGCTGGGAGGCGATGTTCTTCGCCGCGGCCATCCCGCTGCTGCTGTTGCCAGTGATCCTGTACTTCCTTCCCGAGTCGGTCGGCTTCCTGGTGCGCCAGGGGCGTACCGCGCAGGCCCGCGCGATTCTCAATCGGGTCGACGCCAGCCATGCGCTGCAGGCCGGCGACGTGCTGGAAATGACCGACACCAAGGGCAAAGGCGTCGCCGTGCTGGAGCTGTTTCGTGACGGCCGCGCGGTGCGCACCTTGTCGATCTGGGTGGCGTTCTTCTGCTGCCTGCTGATGGTCTATGCGCTCAGCTCCTGGCTGCCGAAACTGATGGCCAGCGCCGGCTACAGCCTGGGCTCGAGCCTGTCGTTCCTGCTCGCGCTGAACTTCGGCGGCATGTTTGGGGCGATCTTCGGCGGCTGGCTGGGTGACCGTCTCAACCTGATCAAGGTGATGGTCGGCTTCTTCGTCGCCGCCGCCGTGTCGATCAGCCTGCTCGGCGTGAACAGCCCGATGCCGGTGCTCTATCTGCTGATCTTCATCGCCGGCGCCACCACCATCGGCACGCAGATTCTCCTCTACGCCGGCGCCGCGCAGCTGTACGGCCTGTCGATCCGCTCCACCGGCCTCGGCTGGGCCTCGGGCATCGGCCGCAACGGCGCCATCGTCGGCCCGCTGCTCGGCGGCGCGCTGATGGGCATCAACCTGCCGCTGCAACTCAACTTCATGGCCTTCGCCGTGCCGGGCGTGATCGCCGCGCTGGCGATGCTGGTTTACAGCCTCAACGAGCGGCGCGGCCAGTCGGTGGCCGCACCGCTGCTGGCGGCCAAGGCCTGAGTCCGATACCTGAACCTGGAAGAATGCAATGAGCCAAGTCCTGATCGAAAGCCTGTCGGCGACCATCGTCGACCTGCCGACCATCCGCCCGCACAAGCTGGCGATGCACACCATGCAGCAGCAGACCCTGGTGATCATCCGTGTGCGCTGCTCGGACGGCGTCGAAGGCATCGGCGAGGCCACCACCATCGGCGGCCTGGCCTACGGCAACGAGAGCCCGGAGAGCATCAAGACCAACCTCGACGCGCACTTCGCGCCGCTACTGGTCGGCCAGGACGCGGCCAACATCAACGCCGCCATGCTGCGCCTGGACAAGGTGATCAAGGGCAACACCTTCGCCAAGTCCGGGGTCGAGAGCGCGCTGCTCGACGCCCAGGGCAAGCGCCTCGGCCTGCCGGTCAGCGAGCTGCTCGGCGGCCGCGTGCGCGACAGCCTGGAAGTGGCCTGGACCTTGGCCTCCGGCGACACCGCACGGGACATCGCCGAAGCCGAGCAGATGCTCGACATCCGCCGCCACCGCATCTTCAAGCTGAAGATCGGCGCCAACCCGGTCGACCACGACCTCAAGCACGTCATCGCGATCAAGAAGGCCCTCGGCGAGCGCGCCAGCGTGCGTGTCGACGTCAACCAGTACTGGGACGAATCCCAGGCGCTGCGCGCCTGCCAGGTACTCGGCGACAACGGCATCGACCTGATCGAGCAGCCGATTTCGCGGATCAACCGCGCGGGGCAGGTGCGCCTCAACCAGCGCAGCCCGGCGCCGATCATGGCCGACGAATCCATCGAGTCGGTGGAGGACGCCTTCAGCCTGGCCGCCGAGGGCGCGGCGTCGATCTTCGCCCTGAAGATCGCCAAGAACGGCGGCCCGCGTGCCGTGCTGCGCACCGCGCAGATTGCCGAGGCGGCCGGCATCGCGCTGTATGGCGGAACCATGCTCGAAGGGGCGATCGGCACCCTGGCCTCGGCGCACGCCTTCATCACCCTCAAGCAGCTGACCTGGGCCACCGAGCTGTTCGGCCCGCTGCTGCTCACCGAGGAGATCGTTACCGAGCCGCTGCTGTATCGCGATTTCGCCCTGCACGTGCCGCGCACCCCGGGCCTCGGCCTGAGCCTCGACGAAGAGCGCCTGGCGCGTTTCGCCCGCCACTAACCGAGAACCGAAGAGGAATTCCCCATGCTGTTCCACGTGAAGATGACCGTGAAATTGCCGCTCGACATGGACCCGGCCAAGGCCGCGCAGCTCAAGGCCGACGAGAAGGAACTGGCCCAGCGTCTGCAACAGGAAGGCAAGTGGCGCCACCTGTGGCGCATCGCCGGGCACTACGCCAACTACAGCGTGTTCGACCTGCCGAGCGTCGAGGCGCTGCACGACACCCTGCTGCAACTGCCGCTGTTCCCCTACATGGACATCGAGATCGACGGGCTGTGTCGCCATCCGTCGTCGATCCATAGCGACGACCGCTGAAACCATCCTAAGAACAAGAGGTACCGATCATGACCGTGAAAATCTCCCAGACTGCCGAGCTGCAGAAGTTCTTCGAGGAAGCCGCCGGCTTCGGTAACGACAACGGCAGCCCGCGCCTGAAGCAGATCATCCTGCGCATCCTCAACGACACCGCGAAGATCATCGAAGACCTGGAAATCAGCGACGACGAGTTCTGGAAGACCGTCGACTACCTGAACCGTCTCGGCGGTCGCAACGAAGCCGGCCTGCTGGTCGCCGGCCTCGGCGTCGAGCACTTCCTCGACCTGCTGCAGGACGCCAAGGACGAACAGCTCGGCCTCACTGGCGGCACCCCGCGGACTATCGAAGGCCCGCTGTACGTCGCCGGCGCACCGATCTGTCAGGGCGAGACGCGCATGGACGACGGCAGCGAGGAGGGCGTCGCCACCACGATGTTCCTCGAAGGTCAGGTGTTCGATCCGCAAGGCCAGCCGCTGGCCGGCGCGGTGGTCGACCTGTGGCACGCCAACACCCAGGGCAACTACTCGTTCTTCGACCAGAGCCAGTCCGAGTACAACCTGCGCCGGCGCATTGTCACCGACGCCGAGGGCCGTTACCGCGCGCGCAGCATCGTGCCGAGTGGCTATGGCTGCTCGCCGGACGGCCCGACCCAGGAATGCCTGGACCTGCTCGGCCGCCATGGCCAGCGCCCGGCGCACATCCACTTCTTCATCTCCGCGCCGGGCCATCGCCACCTGACCACGCAGATCAACCTGTCCGGCGACCAATACCTGTGGGACGACTTCGCCTACGCGACGCGCGACGGCCTGGTCGGCGAGGTGGTGTTCCGCGAAGACGGCGCGCGTGGCGTGCCGGGTCGCTACGCCGAGCTGACCTTCGACTTCCAGCTGCAGCACGCCCCGGCCCCGGCCGCGGAGCAACGCAGCCAGCGCCCGCGGGCGTTGCAGGAAGCCTGAGGGATCTTCCCTCACCCTAACCCTCTCCCGGAGGGAGAGGGGATGTGTCCGCGCGGGAAGTGGTTCGGCGCACGGCGCCAACGCCCCCTCTCCCTCCGGGAGAGGGCGGGGGTGAGGGGCGGACCTTCTCCCGCTCATAACCAGCGCAGGCCCGCCCCCAGCTTTGGCCTGCCACGTCTTGCGCGAGGTGACATTGAAAACCTTGTTGAAAGATTGCTCCCTGTCCGCCGTGGTCGCCGGGCTGATCGCCACGTTGATCTCCTATGCGGGACCGCTGGTGATCATCTTCCAGGCGGCGGACAGCGCCCAGTTGCCCCACGCCATGCTGTCGTCGTGGATCTGGGCGATTTCCATCGGCAGCGGCGTGCTGGGCATCGCGCTCAGCCTGCGTTTCAAGGTGCCGGTGGTGATCGCCTGGTCGATTCCCGGCTCGGCGCTGCTGGTCTCGCTGTTGCCCGAGCTTGGCCTGAACCAGGCGATTGGCGCCTACCTGGTGGCCAGCCTGATCCTCCTGGTGATCGGCCTCAGCGGCGCCTTCGACAGGATCATCGCCCACCTGCCAGGCTCGATTGCCGCCGGCATGCAGGCCGGCATCCTGTTCAGCTTCGGTGCCTCGTTGTTCCGCGCGCTGCCGGCCAAGCCGCTGCTGGTGCTGGCGATGTTCGTCGCCTACGTCGCCATGCGCCGATTCAACCCGCGCTATGCGGTGCTGGCGGTGCTGCTGGTCGGCCTGCTGATCACCGTGCTGGGCGGCGAGTTCCGTGGCGAGGCGCTGGTGTTCGGCCTGGCTACGCCGCAGTGGGTGATGCCTGAATTCAGCCTGCACGCGACCCTCAACCTGGCTCTGCCGCTGGTGCTGGTGGCGCTCACCGGGCAGTTCATGCCGGGCATGGCGGTGCTGCGCAACGCCAACTACTCGACCCCGGCCAGCCCGCTGGTCAGCGCCAGTGCACTGGGTAGCGCGCTGCTCGCGCCGTTCGGCTGCCATGGCCTGAACCTCGCGGCAGTCACCGCCAGTCTGTGCACCGGCCGCGAGGCCCATGAAGAACCGAGCAAACGCTACGTCGCCGCGCTGTCCGGCAGCGTGCTGTACCTGGCGTTCGGGTTGTTCGGCGCGACCCTGGTCTCGCTGTTCGCGGCCTTTCCGGGCGAGCTGATCGCCGCGCTAGCTGGCCTGGCACTGTTCGGCGCGATCAGTGAGGCGCTGGCCCGCAGTGCGGCGCAACCGGCCGAGCGCGATGCCGGGCTGTTCACCTTCCTGGTCACCGCCTCGGGCGTGTCCTTTCTCGGCCTGACCGCCGCCTTCTGGGGGCTGGTGTTCGGCTTGCTCGCGCATGGCGTGTTGCGGGCGCGGCTGCCGCGTTCGGCGCCGAAGTGGCAAGCAGCGAAGGAGGCAGCCGGCAAATAGGCACTACCCCCTCGCCCGTTGATGGATGAGGGGAGCTACACACCCTGACGCGTGCACAGCGGCGACGCCAGATTTCGCCGTCGGGGACGTTTTGTCCTTATAAAAACAAGAGCGACGACATGAAAAACAATGCGTGCATCACCTGTGTCATGGTTTCCGGCGGTCTGGCGGCCGGTTTCACTCCGTTGGCGGTCTCCGCCGCAGACGGCTTCATCGAAGGCTCCAGCGCGACCCTACAGGCGCGCAACTACTACTTCAGCCGTGATTACTCCGACATCGTCGGCGCCAACCAGCAGTCCAAGGCGGAGGAGTGGGCCCAGGGCTTCATCCTCAACTTCAAGTCCGGTTACACCCCGGGCGTGGTCGGCTTTGGCGTGGATGCGATCGGCCTGCTCGGCCTCAAGCTCGACAGCAGCCCGGACCGGGTCAACACCGGCCTGCTGCCGGTCAAGGACGATGGCCGTGCCGCCGACGAGTACAGCCGCTTGGGCGCGACCTTCAAGGCCAAGCTGTCGAACACCGAGCTGAAGGTCGGCGAGCTGCAGCCAAACCTGACGGTGCTCACCTTCAGCGACATCCGCCTGCTGCCGCCGAGCTACCAGGGCGTCAGCGTCACTTCGGCGGAGATCGCCGGGCTGACCGTGCAGGGCGGCCACCTGACCTCCACCAGCCTGCGCAACGAGGCGGGCGACGAGAAGATGATTGCCATGCTCGGCCACCTGCCGCAGCGCGGCGCCGACAGCGACGCCTTCAACTACGCCGGCGGCGACTACGCGTTCAACGCCAACCGCACCACCGCCAGCGCCTGGTACGGCCAGCTCGAGGACATCTACCAGCAGGGCTTCCTCGGCCTGAAACACAGCCAGCCGGTCGGCAACTGGGTGCTCGGCGCCAACCTTGGCTATTTCAATGCGAAAGAGGACGGCGATCAGCTGCTGGGCAAGATCGACAACCAGGCGTTCTTCTCGCTGCTGTCGGCCAAGCGCGGCGGCCATACTTTCTATGTCGGCTACCAGGCGATGTACGGCGACAGCTCGTTCCCGCGCGTGTTCGCCAACATCACCCCGTTGGGCAACGAGGTGCCGACCTACGAGTTCGCCTTCGCCGACGAGCGTTCGTGGCAGGCGCGGTACGACTACGACTTCACCGCCATGGGCATTCCCGGCCTGACCACCACGTTGCGCTACATCACCGGCAACAACGTCGACACCGGCCAGGGCTTCGAGGGCAAGGATCGCGAGCGCGATCTGGACATCGGCTACGTGGTGCAGAGCGGCGCGCTGCAGGGGCTCGGCGTGCGCGTGCGCAACGTCATGGCACGCTCCAACTACCGCAGCGACATCGACGAGAACCGCCTGATCTTCAGTTACACCTGGAAGCTGTTCTGACCGCAGCTGCTGCTCCGGCCAGGCCCGTCGTCGGCCTGGCCACGGCCGGTTCAATCGTTGGTGCTACCCCAGCATTCGCCCATCACGCTGTAGTTGACGGTGTGGGTCTGGCCCTGATGGTCGATGTAGACCATGGTGGCCGGGCCGACTTGGCAGCCGGTCGGCAGCGGGGTGATCGACACCACTTCGGCGATATCCAGTTGCATGCCGTAGTGGTACTGCACCGCTTGGCCGGTGGCGGTGCTGTCGTTGGCGGCCAGCGAGGAGGTCGCGGCCAGGGCGAGCACGATGAAGGAAATCAGCTTGTTCATCTTCGGTTCCTCGTGTGTCTGTCTTGGGCTCAGTTTATTCCTTGGGTTGGGGTAATAAATGGGTCTTTGCTTGAATCACTGTTACGTTAGATGCAACGGTAGCCGTCGCAGCCAGGAGTCACTTCAGTATGGATCTGTTGCAGGGGATGCGCGTGTTCGCGCGGGTGGTGGATTGCGACGGCTTCACCGCCGCGGCGCAGACCCTGGACCTGTCTGCCGCCCAGGTCTCACGGCTGATCAGCGACCTGGAAACCCAGCTGCAGGCGCGCCTGCTGCATCGCACCACCCGGCGCCTGCGCCTGACCGAAGCCGGTGAGCGCTTCCTGCTGCGCTGCCGGCAGATCCTCGAGCAGACCGACGAAGCCATCGCCGAGGCGCGCGGTGCGCACCTCACCCCCAGCGGCCGGCTGCGCGTGCACAGCATGCATGCCCTCGGCGTGCTGCTGACCCCGCTGATCGCCAGCTACAACCAGCGTTTCCCTGATGTGGTGTTCGAGTTGAGCCTGTCGCAGCGCAATCCCGATCCGCTCGAGGAGGGCCATGATGTGGTCATCGCCGTCGGCGAGACCCTGCCGGACTCGCAGCTGGTTGCGCAGCCGATCGGTCGGCTGTACAGCGTGCTCTGCGCCGCACCTGGCTATCTGGCTGAGCGCGGCGTGCCGCAGCACCCGGCGGAGCTGGATCAGCACCGCTGCCTGCGCATGGTCGAGCCGCTCTACGAGGAGGCGTGGCTATTTCACGACGCCCATGGCGAGCATTGCGTGCAGCCAGGGCAGACCTTCCTGACCAACGTCGCGGAGTCGATGGTCAAGGCGGCGGAGGCGGGCATGGGCGTGTGCCTGCTGCCGTTCTATACCGCCAGCGGTCCGCTCGCCGCCGGCAGCCTGCAACGCGTGCTGCCCGACTACCGGCTGCGCGAGCGGGCGATCCACGCGATCTACCCGTCGCGGCACTACCTGGACGCCAAGGTGCGCACCTGGATCGACTTCCTCCGGGATGAGCTGCCGGCGCTGTTCGCCGAGCATGAGCAGGTGCTGGCGGACCCGCGGCACTGGGCGCAGTAGGGTGGCAATCACGTTCGATAATCGAACGGATAGTCGATTATCGGATTGTTTGTCCGGGTCTCGCTGATTAAGGTTTGTTCAACGGCGCGCCCATTGCGCCTCGGACAACAAGACGAGAACCACCATGGCTGAACTCCTGACCCTGCGCGAAGCCGTCGAGCGCTTCGTGAATGACGGCGACACCGTCGCCCTCGAAGGCTTCACCCACCTGATTCCCACTGCCGCGTCTCACGAATTGATCCGCCAGGGCAAGAAAGACCTGCACCTGGTGCGCATGACCCCCGACCTGGTCTACGACCTGCTGATCGGCGCCGGCTGCGCGCGCAAGCTGACCTTCTCCTGGGGCGGCAACCCGGGCGTCGGCTCGCTGCACCGCCTGCGTGATGCGGTGGAGAAGGACTGGCCGAACGCCCTGGAAATCGACGAGCACAGCCACGCCGACCTGGCCAACTCCTACGTCGCCGGCGCCTCCGGCCTGCCGTTCGCCGTATTGCGTGCTTACCTCGGTTCCGACCTGCCGAAGGTCAACCCGAACATCAAGTTCATCCAGTGCCCGTTCACCGGCGAGCAACTGGCCGCCGTGCCGTCAGTGCGCCCGGACGTCACAGTGATCCACGCGCAGAAGGCCGACCGCAAGGGCAACGTGCTGCTGTGGGGCATTCTTGGCGTACAGAAGGAGGCTGCTCTGGCCGCCAAGCGTTGCATCGTCACCGTGGAAGAGATCGTCGACGACCTCAACGCGCCGATGAACGCCTGCGTGCTGCCGAGCTGGGCACTGACCGCGGTCTGCCATGTACCCGGTGGCGCGCATCCGTCCTACGCGCACGGCTACTACGAGCGCGACAACCGCTTCTACCAGGCCTGGGACCCGATCGCCCGCGACCGCGAGACCTTCACCGCCTGGATCGACGAATACATCCGCGGCACCAAGGATTTCAGCGAGTTCCAAGCCAAGATCGCGGAGGGCAAATAATGAGCGCCTATAGCACCAATGAAATGATGACCGTGGCCGCCGCGCGCCGCCTGAAGAATGGCGCAGTGTGCTTCGTCGGCATCGGCCTGCCGTCCAAGGCCGCCAACCTGGCGCGCCTGACGTCCTCGCCGGACGTGGTACTGATCTACGAATCGGGCCCGATCGGTGCCAAGCCGAGCGTGCTGCCGCTGTCCATCGGCGACGGCGAGCTGGCCGAGACCGCCGACACCGTGGTACCGACCGGGGAAATCTTCCGCTACTGGCTGCAGGGCGGGCGCATCGACGTCGGTTTCCTCGGCGCGGCGCAGGTCGACAAGTACGGCAACATCAACACCACGGTGATCGGCGACTACAACAAGCCGAAAGTGCGCCTGCCCGGCGCCGGTGGCGCGCCGGAGATCGCCGGCAGCGCCAAGCAGGTGCTGATCATCCTCAAGCAGTCGCACCGCACCTTCGTCGACAAGCTGGCGTTCATCACCTCGGTCGGCCATGGCGAGGGCGGCGAGCATCGCAAGCAACTCGGCCTGCCGGGCGCCGGTCCGGTCGGCATCATCACCGACCTGTGCATCATGGAGCCGGAAGCCGGCACCAACGAATTCATCGTCACCGCGCTGCATCCGGGCGTGACCCGCGAGCAGGTGATCGAGAACACCGGCTGGGCGATTCGTTTCGCCGAGCAGGTGATCACCACCGAAGCGCCTAACGAAGTCGAACTGACCGCGCTGCGCGCCTTGGAAGCCCGCACCGCGGCCGCCCATGGCCAGCAAGGGGGCGAGGAATGAGCCGCGAGGTGTTCATCTGCGACGCCGTGCGCACGCCGATCGGCCGCCTTAATGGTGGCCTGGCCCCGGTGCGCGCCGACGACCTGGCGGCGATCCCGCTGCGTGCGCTGCTCGAGCGCAACCCGCAGGTCGACTGGAATGCGGTCGACGAAGTGTTCATGGGCTGCGCCAACCAGTCCGGCGAGGACAACCGCAACGTTGCGCGCATGGCGCTGCTGCTCGCCGGTCTGCCGGCCAGCGTGCCGGGCGTGACGCTGAACCGCCTCTGCGCTTCCGGCATGGAAGCGGTCGGGGCGGCGTTCCGCGCCATCACCAGCGGCGAGATGGAATTGGCCATCGCCGCCGGCGTCGAGTCGATGACCCGCGCGCCCTACGTGATGGGCAAGGCCGACAGCGCTTTCGGCCGCGCGCAGAAGCTCGAAGACACCACGCTCGGCTGGCGCTTCATCAACCCGGCGATGAAGGAGCAGTACGGCGTCGACAGCATGCCGGTGACCGGCGATAACGTCGCCGAGGACTACGGCATCAGCCGCGCCGACCAGGACGCCTTTGCCCTGCGCAGCCAGCAGCGTGCGGCGGCGGCCCAGGAAGGCGGCTACTTCGCCGAGGAAATCGTCCCGGTAGTGATCAAGGGCAAGAAGGGCGACACGCGGATCGACACCGACGAGCACCCGCGCGCCGACACCTCGGCTGAGGGCCTGGCCAAGCTCAAGCCGGTCAACGGGGCGGACAAGACCGTCACGGCCGGCAACGCCTCGGGCCTCAACGACGGAGCCTCGGCGATGATCCTGGCCTCCGCCGAAGCGGTGCGTAAATACGGCCTCAAACCACGCGCCAAGGTGCTCGGCATGGCCAGCGGCGGGGTGCTGCCGCGGGTGATGGGCATCGGTCCGGTGCCGGCGGTGCGCAAGTTGCTCGCTCGTCTGGATCTGGCCATCGATGCCTTCGACGTCATCGAACTGAACGAAGCCTTCGCCGCCCAGGGCCTGGCGGTGACCCGCGAGCTCGGCTTGCCGGACGACAGCAGCAAGGTCAACCCGAACGGCGGCGCCATCGCCCTCGGCCACCCGCTGGGCATGAGCGGCAACCGCCTTGTGCTGACCGCCGTGCATCAGCTGGAGAAGAGCGGCGGCCGTTACGGCCTGGCGACCATGTGCGTGGGTGTCGGCCAGGGGCTGGCGCTGGCGATCGAACGGGTCTGAGGCCACGCCGACTGGGTCCCGCCGGCGCGGGGACGACGGCGGGTGGCACTGTTCCTCCGCGATCGTCATTCCCGCGCAGGCGGGAATCCAGATAGCGGGCCGCCATGCCCTCGCGGTGAGGCGCCATACTGTTCCAACAGGCGCCTGCCGTTCTTGATCAGCTGCGCAATCAGCCCGAAATTCATGCGTTAGGAGATTGAAATGCCTGCCGTAAAACTCGCCGACGGCGAACTGAACTACCTGCTCGAAGGCCCCGAGGATGCGCCGGTGCTGGTGCTGTCCAACTCTCTGGGCACCGATCTGCATATGTGGGACGCGCAGATTGCGGGCTTCACTGAGCGATTCTGCGTGCTGCGCTACGACACCCGTGGCCATGGCCAGTCGCTGGTCAGCCCCGGCCCGTACAGCATCGACCAGTTGGGCCGCGACGTGCTGGCGCTGCTCGATGCCTTGGACATCGAGCGCGCGCACTTCTGCGGCCTGTCCATGGGTGGGTTGATCGGCCAGTGGTTCGGCATTCACGCCGGAGCGCGTCTGGACAAGCTGGTGCTGTGCAACACCGCGGCGAAGATCGGCGGCCCGGAGGTGTGGAACCCGCGCATCGATACCGTGTTGGCGGGCGGCGCCCAGGCCATGCGCGACCTGCGCGATGCCTCGATCTCGCGCTGGTTCACCGCAGAGTTCGCCGCGGCCGAGCCGGCCAAGGTCGAGCCGATCGTCGGCATGCTGGCGCAGACCGCGCCCGAGGGTTACGCGGCCAACTGCGCGGCAGTGCGCGACGCGGATTTCCGCGAGCAGCTCGGGCTGATCGAGGCGCCGACCCTGATCGTCTGCGGCAGCGGCGATCCGGTGACCACCACCGAACATGGCCGCTTCCTGCAGCAGCACATCCGCGGCGCCGAGCTGGTCGAGTTCGAGGCCGCGCACCTGTCCAACGTGCAGGCCGGCGATGCCTTCACCCAGCGCGTGCTGGAGTTCCTCAGCAAGTGAGTCCGTCTGGGGCGTGCGCTGCCTGGCCGCGCCCCAGACGCTGCCGATACGGCTTGCGGCCTGCCCAGCGCGGCGAATTGCCTATATGCTCTCGCTTCCTTTCACCACGCGTTCGGACGCTGTGTTGGGCGTTGCTGCAGGGCTGTCGAGCCACCGCTGGCAGGGTCCGCGTGCCGACGAAGGATCGTTGATGAGTACCTCCCGCGCGTTGTCCGGCGCGAACCAGCCGCTCAAGGGCATTCTGCTCGTCGTGCTGGCCACCTTCCTGTTTTCCAGTCATGACGCGCTGTCCAAGTACCTGGCCGAGTTCTACCCGATCATCATGGTGGTCTGGGTGCGCTACCTGGTGCACACGGTGCTGATGGCCGGGATATTCCTGCCCCAGTCCGGGCTACGCGTGCTGCGCAGCAAGCGGCCGGGTCTGCAGGTGCTGCGTGCGCTGTGCCTGATCGGCACCAGTCTGCTGTTCACCACCGGCTTGCACTTCATCCCGCTGGCGGAAGCCACGGCGGTCAACTTCCTCGCGCCCTTGCTACTGCTGGCGCTGTCGGTGCCGCTGCTCGGCGAACGGGTCAGTCTGGGGCAATGGGCCGCGGTATCGGTGGGCTTTGTCGGGGTGCTGATCATCATCCACCCCGGCGGCGCGCTGTTCACCCCTGCGATCCTGCTGCCGCTCGGCTCGGCGCTGTGTTTCTGCTTCTACCAGATCCTCACCCGCCTGCTCAGCGAGCACGATAGCCCGACTACCAGCAATTTCTTCGCTGGGCTGTGCAACACCTTGATCATGAGTGCGCTGGTGCCGTTCTTCTGGCAGATGCCGACCACCCTCGGCCACGCGCTGGCGATGCTCGCGCTGGGTACCTGCGGCATGTCCGCCCACCTGTTCCTCACCCAGGCCTTCCGCGTCGCCGCACCGGCGTTGCTGGCGCCATTTGGCTACTGCCAGCTGGTGTTTGCCGGCGTGCTCGGCTTCGTGATTTTTGGCCACACCCCGGAGCCGTCGGCGGTGGTCGGCATCGCCATCGTCTGCCTCAGTGGTCTGGCCGCCGCCTGGCAGCAAAGTCGCCGTTGAGACTGGCGGCGGGCAGGGGGAGGGTGTCTGCTTCACGATCAACGGTCGACCCTCTCATCGGGTTAGGTTGTGCATTCTAGAGCGGCCGCAGCACCCTTCGCCCCGGTCGTTCTCAGACAACTACAAGCACAGCGACTTCCGTAATGACTGCCTTCACGGCTGTAAGGGATACCCCTGACGGGAGGTTCTATGTACCTGCGATGCTTTTTTCTGGGATGCGAGTGGGGCGAAGGAACGCCGACCGAAATAGGTGGCGAGGAGCTGGTTTGCCAGCGCTGTAGTCGCTGTGGCGCGCACCGCTACCTGCAGCTGTATGAGCAGCGAAGTCGGTCCTGATTCGCCGCAGCGGATGACCTGTCGTCTGCGTTGCGCGCTTCCGGCATAGACTAAGGGCGCCTGCGAATTTGTTCAGGAGCCTGCCATGACGGCCCAATTGCTTGCCGTGCGAGGCGACATCACCCGCCTCGAGGTGGATGCCATCGTCAATGCCGCCAATAGCTCATTGCTCGGCGGTGGGGGCGTCGACGGCGCCATCCACCGCGCCGCCGGGCCCGAGCTTTTGGATGAGTGTCGCCGGGTTGGCGGTTGTCCGACGGGCGAGGCGCGCCTCACGGCCGGGTATCGCTTGCCGGCGCGTCACGTGATTCACACGGTGGGTCCGGTATGGCGGGGCGGGGCGCACCGCGAGGAAGAGCTGCTGGCCGCCTGTTACTGCAACAGCCTCGCTCTGGCCGTTCAGCACGGCCTGCATTCGCTGGCGTTCCCCTGCATCAGCACCGGTATCTATGGCTTCCCGACGGATGCGGCGGCGGACATCGCGGTTGCCAGCGTGCGCGGTGCGGTGCGCGATACGGCGATCGAGCAGGTGCTGTTCTGCTGCTTCTCCGAAGCGGACCTGCTGCTCTATCGGCGTCTGCTCGACCTCTAACCCCGATCATTACCCCGGTGAATGTGCGCGTGCGGCGCGCCCCGCAAGGCCTCGCCGTGCGCGCCTCGGGTCATTTCGTGGGGTTCGTCGCCACTGGTGGATGGCCGCACCACCCGACTTGGATGGGTATGGCGTAGGAAGGCTTGCCGATACTCTGCAGACCAGGTTCGGCAGGCAGCGTTACGCATCGCCGCCGTCTCCAGCACCACCACACGACAAGAATGGAGACCGTCACACATGACGCGTGTAGGAAAATGGCTACCGAGGCTGGCCCTCGCCACCACACTGTTCGGCGCTGCCTTCAGCGCCACCGCCGCTGACAAGCCCAACATCCTGGTCATCTTTGGTGACGACATCGGCTACTTCAATATCAGCGCCTACAACCAGGGCATGATGGGTTATCAGACGCCGAACATCGATCGCATCGCCAAAGAGGGTGCGCTGTTCACCCACGCTTACGGTGAGCAGTCCTGCACAGCAGGCCGCTCGGCCTTCATCCTCGGCGAACACCCGTTCCGCACCGGTCTGCTGACTGTCGGCATGCCCGGCTCTGAGCACGGCATTCCAGAGTGGGCGCCGACCATCGGCGACGTAATGAAGCAGCAGGGTTACGCCACCGGACAGTTCGGCAAGAACCACCTCGGCGACCGTGATCAGCATTTGCCGACCAAGCACGGCTTCGACGAGTTCTTCGGCAACCTCTATCACATGAACGCCGAGGAAGAGCCGGAGACCTACTACTACCCGAAAGATCCAGAGTTCCGGAAGAAGTACGGCCCACGTGGAGTGGTGCATTCCTATGCCGACGGCAAGATCGAAGACACCGGTCCGCTGACCCGCAAGCGCATGGAAACCATCGACCAGGAATTCCTCTCGGCGACCAAGAACTTCATCGAGAAGGCGCACAAGGCCGATAAGCCATTCTTCGTCTGGTACAACAGCACGCGCATGCACGTCTGGACCCACCTGACGAAGGAGGCCGAAGGCAAGACGGGCATCGGCCTATACCCGGATGGCATGGTCGAGCACGACGGTCAGGTCGGCCAGCTGCTGAAGAAACTCGATGACCTCGGCGTCGCTGACAACACCATCATCATCTATACCACCGACAATGGTGCGCAGAAGGTCAGCTGGCCAGACGGCGGCACCTCGCCGTTCTATGGGGAGAAAGGCACCTCCAACGAGGGCGGCCACCGTGTGCCGTTGCTGGTCAAATGGCCGGGGGTGCTCAAGCCGGGCAGCCAGTTCAACAACATGATCGCCCACAACGACTGGATGCCAACCCTGGCCGCCGCCGCGGGTGACTCTGACTTGGTCAGCGAGATGGCCAAGGGCAGCGAGCTGAATGGCAAGCAGTTCAAGGTGCATCTGGACGGCTACAACTTCCTGCCGTTCTTCAAAGGTGATGCCAAGGACAGTCCGCGTGAGCAGTACTTCTATTTCGGTATGGGCGGTGAACTCAACGCCGTACGCTGGAAGGACTGGAAGGTCAGCTTCGCCACCATCGACGGCGACATCGGTTCGGGCAGCCGCAAGGTCACCAACTTCCCGCGTCTGACCAACCTCAAGGCCGATCCGTTCGAAACTGCCATGAAAGACTCACAGATGGGACGTCGCTGGAGTTCGGACCAGCTGTGGCTGTTCGTACCGATCCAGGCGGAAATCCAGAAGTTCATGGCGACCATCCCAAGGTATCCGTTCCAGGAAGGCATCAACCTGAATCCTGCGAACATCAGCTACCAGAGTCTGGCGATGAAGCAGGCCCTGATGAAGCTGCAGAAGATGACACCGCCGCCGGCAAGCAACTGACTGGCACTTGTTAATAAAGAAGGGCAGCCAAGGCTGCCCTTCTTTATCACTGCCGATAGTTGCAGAGGGGGATCCAATGCACGCTCGTACCTATAAAGCACGCTCGTCGCCGGTCTTGGATGATTCCTGCAGAAAACCCTTGACGGGGAATCTGGCGTCCCTATAATGCGCACCACTTCCAGCGCGGAAGCGCTTAAAAAGGTCTTGATAATCAATAGGTTAGCGAGATTTGCGAGGCGGCCTGATGAATAATCAGGTGGCGTTGGAAAGGTGCTTCGGGGAGGTTGACAGGGTCTTAGGATGCTGTAAGATTCGCCTC